>NZ_CM179520.1:0-5071294 GCF_058808595.1 Dokdonella sp. GW821-FHT11D02
ATGAGCGATCTTTGGCGACGCTGCCTGTCCCGCCTCGAGGCGGAGTTCAGCGTCGAGGATGTCCAAATGTACCTCGCGCCGCTGCAAGTCAGCGAGAGCGAGAATGGTCTTACGCTGTGGGCGCCGAACGCCTATACGATGGAAACCGTACGCGAACGTTTCCTCGATCCGATCCTGCAGGTGCTCGAACGCATCAGCGGCGCAGCGGTCGCGGTCGATCTGCAGGTCGGCGTGCGGCCGTCCGCGCGCGACGCCGCGAGGCCGATCGTGCGCGGTGCGAAGTCAACGCAAGAGCGCGGCGTCGATTCGAATCTGGAACCGACCTATACCTTCGAGAGCTTCGTCGAAGGCAAGTCGAACCAGCTCGGCAAAGCCGCCGCGATGCAGGTGGCGCAAAATCCAGGACGGGCCTACAACCCCTTGTTGCTGTATGGCGGCACGGGCTTGGGCAAGACGCATCTGATGCACGCGGCCGGCAATCTGATGCGTGCCAACCGGCCCGACGTGAAGGTGGCGTACCTGCGCTCCGAGCAATTCGTCAGCGGCATGGTGCGCGCGCTGCAGCAGAAGAACATGGACGATTTCAAGCGTCGCTTCCGCAGCGTGGATGCGCTGTTGATCGACGACATCCAATTCTTCGCCGGCAAGAACACCACGCAAGAAGAATTCTTCCACACCTTCAACGCGCTGTTCGAAGGCAAGCAGCAGATCATCCTGACCTGCGACCGTTACCCCAAGGAAGTCGACAATCTCGAGCCGCGGCTGAAATCGCGCCTCGGTTGGGGCCTCAGTGTGGCGATCGAACCGCCCGACTTCGAAACGCGCGCGGCGATCGTATTGGCCAAGGCGCAGGCGAAGGGTGTCGAGTTGCCCGAAGAGGTGGCCACGTTGATGGCCAAGCGCATGCGCTCGAACGTGCGCGATCTCGAAGGTGCGCTCAATACGCTGGTGGCGCGTGCGAACTTCGAAGGGCGGCGCATCAGCGCCGAGTTCGCGCAGGAAACTTTGCGCGACCTGCTGACCGTGCACGCCCAGGCGATCACGATCCCCAACATCCAAAAGACCGTGGCAGACTACTATCAGTTGCGCCTTACGGATCTGTTGTCGGCTAAACGCAGCCGTTCGATCGCGCGGCCGCGGCAGATGGCGATGGCCTTGGCGAAGGAACTGACCGAACACAGCCTGCCGGAAATCGGCGATGCGTTCGGCGGACGGGACCACACCACCGTATTGCATGCGTGCCGGACGATTCGCGACATGCGCGAGACCGACGGCAAGCTGCGTCAGGATTGGGAAAAGCTGTTGCGAACGCTGACGGAGTGAGCTCGGTGGGAAAGCCGCGGCTCGAGCTGTGGATAAGCTGTGCTGGATTTGCGAGGCCAGTATTATCCACAGACGGTCCACAACGGAGCGGACCGGTTTTACAGCCGTAAGAATCTGTGCAAGTTTATGAAAACAAACAGATTTATTACTCCGCTGCAGTAATGCACAGCAACAACTAAAACCAAACGTTCCACAAATCTAAAGAACAACGACAGGGCTCGGAAGACCATGCGATTCAGCATCCAGCGAGAAGCGTTCCTGAAACGATTGCAGCATGTAGTCGGCGTGGTGGAACGTCGCCAGACCTTGCCGGTGCTGGCGAACTTGCTGGTCGTCGTGGATGGGAAGGGTGTCTCGCTGACCGGCACGGATCTCGAAGTCGAGATGATCGCGCGAACGGACGCCGAGGACCTTTCCCCAGGGGAGGTCACGATTCCTGCGCGCAAGCTGTTCGACATCTGTCGCGCGCTGCCGGACGGCTGTCGCATCAAGTTCGAGCAGAGCGGTGAACGCGTGACGGTCAGCGCCGGACGCAGCCGGTTCACCCTGGCGACCTTGCCGGCGACGGAGTTTCCGGTCATCGAAAGCATCGACCTGGTCGAGCGTGTCAGCCTGCCGGAAGCGACCTTGAAGGAATTGATGGACCGCACCGGTTTCGCGATGGCGCACCAGGACGTGCGCTACTACTTGAACGGCATGCTGCTGGATTTGCGCGAGCACACGCTGCGTTGCGTGGCGACCGATGGCCATCGTCTGGCCTTGGCGGAGACGCGTGTGGAGACGAAGGTTGCCGCCCCACGTCAGGTGATCGTGCCGCGCAAGGGCGTGATCGAGCTGCAGGGCTTGTTCGAGCCGGGCGATGGCGTGGTCGAACTCGAGTTCGCACGCAATCATCTGCGCGTACGTCGCGGCGAAGTCACCTTCACCTCGAAGCTGATCGATGGCCGTTTCCCCGACTACGAGGCGGTCATTCCGATCGGTGCCGATAAGGAAGTTCGTGTGCAACGCGATGACCTGCGCTCGGCCTTGCAGCGTGCGGCGATTCTTTCCAACGAAAAGTATCGCGGCGTGAAGCTTGAAGTCGGTCCGAACCGGCTGCGGATCGTGGCGCACAACCCCGAGCAGGAAGAGGCGGTCGAAGAAGTCGAGGCGAAGACCGGCGTGGCCGAACTCAGCGTCGGCTTCAACGTGAACTATCTGCTCGATGCGCTCGGCGCGCTCGGTGGTGAAGAGGTGTTGCTCTGTCTGCGCGACGGCCAGTCCAGCTGCCTGATGCGCAAACCGGAAGCCGAAGACACCCGCCACGTGATCATGCCGCTGCGGCTCTGACCGCGGCGATCAGGACCGCCGCGGCCTGCGGGTACGGCGTCGACCGGACCCGGCCGTGCAGCTGAGACAGCTCCGTATCGAGAACCTGCGTCTGATCGAGGCGCTCGAACTCGAGCTCGCCCCCGGTTGGAATCTCTTCCTCGGCGCCAATGGCGCCGGTAAGACGAGCCTGCTCGAGGCGGCCTTCGTACTTTCCCATGGCCGTTCGTTCCGCAATGCCGCGCGTGATGCGTTGGTGCGTCGGGGAACGGGCGGCTATGCGGTATTCGGCGAGCTTGGAAAAGCGAACGGGTTGATCGAGCGTGTCGGCGTTGCCCGCGTGGGCGGACGGCTCGAGGCGCGGCTGAATCGCGAGCCGGCATTGATCGGGGAACTGATGCGGCACACGGCCGTGCTGTGTTTCGAACCCGGTTCGCACGAGTTGATCGCGGGTCCTTCGGAATTGCGCCGACGCTTCCTCGACTGGGGTGTGTTCCACGTGGAACCTTCGTTTCTCGAGGATTGGCGTCGCTACCAGCGGGCACTGCGGCAGCGGAACGCGCTGCTGCGGGCGCAAAGTGCGGACGGATTGGACGCCTGGGATCGCGAACTGGCTTTGGCCGCCGAGCCTTTGACGCAAGGGCGACAACGGTACTTCGAGGCACTGCAGCCGCATCTCGAAGCGTTGTCGTCGGAACTCCTCATTGAACTGGGCGAGCCTCGCCTGCACTTCTATCCCGGCTTCGATGCCGAACTGGGCATGGAAGTACTGCTGGCGAGTCAACGCGATCGCGACCGTGCGCGCGGCCATACGGGAGCCGGACCGCATCGCGCGGATTGGTCGATTTCCTTCCAATCGGCGCCGCGCCGCGAACATCTTTCGCGCGGTCAAGAGAAGTTGTGCGCGTTCGCTTGTCTGATGGCGCAGGCAAAGTTGCACGCCGCCACGACGGGGGAATGGCCGGTCATCGGCATCGACGATCTCGCCGCCGAGCTCGACCTCGATCACCAGCGCAAGATGCTGGGCGTGCTTGGGGCGACCGACGCACAGGTTCTGGTGACGGGAACGGAAGAATCGTCCACCCTGGCCGATGCGGGACCCTCGCTGACAAGGTTCCACGTGGAACAAGGTCGCGTAACGAGACTGCTATAATTGCTTGATTCCCATACACCGACCGTGCGCGCGTCTTGCGTCGTATGGCGTGCCGGAGCCTTATGAACGACCAATACGATTCCAGCAAAATCAAAGTATTGAAAGGGCTGGAAGCCGTGCGCAAGCGGCCCGGCATGTACATCGGCGACACCGACGACGGCACCGGCCTGCATCACATGGTCTTCGAGGTCGTCGACAATTCGATCGACGAAGCCCTGGCCGGATACTGCGATCACGTCATTGTGACTCTGCACACCGACGGCTCCGCCAGCGTCATCGACAACGGCCGCGGCATTCCGGTCGGCATCCAGGAAGAAGAGGGACGCTCGGCAGCAGAGGTCGTGATGACCGTGCTGCACGCCGGCGGTAAGTTCGACGACAACAGCTACAAGGTTTCTGGCGGCCTGCACGGCGTCGGCGTCTCGGTGGTCAATGCGCTGTCGGATCACCTCTGGCTGACGATTTATCGCGACGGCTTCGAGCATCAGCAGGAGTACGCGCACGGCGAGCCGCTGTATCCGCTGAAGGTGGTCGGATCGTCGACCAAACGCGGCACCACCGTGCGTTTCCATCCGAGTCTGGGAACGTTCTCGAACATCGAGTTTCATTACGACATCCTCGCCAAGCGCTTGCGCGAGCTGTCGTTCCTCAATTCCGGGGTCAAGATCGAGCTGGTCGACGAGCGCGCCGATCGGCGCGACGTGTTCGAGTACGAAGGCGGCATCCGCTCCTTCGTCGAGCATCTGGCGCAGCTGAAGACGCCGCTGCATCCGAAAGTCATCACGTTCACGGCACAGAGCGAAGGCACCACGGTCGATGTCGCGATGCAGTGGACCGATGCGTATCAGGAAACGGTGTTCTGCTTCACCAACAACATCCCGCAGAAAGACGGCGGCACGCATCTGGCCGGTTTCCGCGGCGCGCTGACGCGCACGCTCTCGAACTACATCGAAGCCGCCGGGCTGCAGAAGACGGCCAAGGTCGCGCTGTCGGGCGACGACATGCGCGAGGGTCTGATTGCGGTGCTGTCGGTCAAGGTGCCCGACCCGAAGTTCTCCTCGCAAACCAAGGACAAGCTGGTTTCGAGCGAAGTCAAAGCCATCGTCGAAAGCGTGGTCAATCAGAAGCTCGAGGAATTCCTGCTCGAGAATCCGAACGAAGCGCGCGCAATCGCCGCCAAGGTCGTCGACGCGGCGCGTGCGCGCGAAGCGGCGCGCAAGGCGCGCGAGATGACGCGGCGCAAGGGCGCGCTCGATATCGCCGGATTGCCGGGCAAGCTGGCCGACTGTTCCGAGAAGGATCCGGCCTTGTCGGAGCTGTTCATCGTCGAGGGCGATTCGGCCGGCGGCTCGGCCAAGCAGGGGCGCAACCGCAAGAACCAGGCGATCCTGCCGTTGAAGGGCAAGATCCTCAACGTCGAACGTGCACGCTTCGATCGCATGCTGGGTTCGGCCGAAGTCGGCACTCTGATTACCGCGCTCGGCACCGGCATCGGCAAGGACGAGTTCAACGCCGACAAATTGCGCTATCACCGCATCATCATCATGACCGACGCGGACGTCGACGGTTCGCACATCCGCACCTTGCTGCTGACGTTCTTCTACCGCCAGATGCCGGCGCTGATCGAGCGCGGCCACGTCTACATCGGCCTGCCGCCGCTGTACAAGCTGAAGCAGGGCAAGCAGGAGCTGTATCTAAAAGACGATACGGCCTTGAACACCTATCTGATCTCCAACGCGGTCGACGGTGCGGAGCTTCTGTACAGCCCCGATGCGCCGGGTGTCAGCGGCGCGGGACTGGAAAAGCTGATGGCGGCGTATCGCACCGCGCTGGATCAGATCGAGCGGCTCAGCTTCCGTTTCGACGCAGCGCTATTGCATGCGCTGCTCGAGGCGCCGCTGACGACGGACGGATGGAACGATGCCGTCGCCCTCGAAGCCTGGATCGCCCGATTGCAGACCGCCTTGGCGTCGAGCGGCCTCGGCCGCCCGCGCTACGTATTGCGCGCGCAATCGGCGACCGCGGAGCATGGCGCCGCACTGGTGATTGAGCGCGACCAGCACGGCGTGCGGCATTCGCAATTGTTGCCGGTGGGTTTCCTCACCGCGCCGGAGTTCAAGCCGATCGTCGATGCGGCGGCGCAGATCGCAGGTCTGATTCAGCCCGGAGCGACGGTGCGTCGCGGTGCCAAGACGCAAGCGGTGGCCAACTTCGCGCAAACCTACGAATGGTTGATGGACGAAGCCAAGCGCGGCCGCACGATTCAGCGGTTCAAGGGCCTGGGTGAAATGAATCCGGAGCAGTTGTGGGAGACCACAGTCAATCCGGATACGCGCCGTTTGCTGCAGGTCAGCATCGAAGATGCGGTCGCCGCCGATCAGATTTTCTCGACGCTGATGGGCGATGTGGTCGAACCGCGCCGTGCATTCATCGAGCAAAACGCGCTGCGCGTAGCCAATCTGGACGTGTGACCGAGTCCGCCGCGGAGAATTGCGGCGGATTGCTTTGGCGACAAATAAACATATAAAAAAGTATAACCAAGCGATAATGCTGCGCAGCAGCACGATTGCGCAACCATCCGCGCTTGTGCCTGCCGTCATCGGAGCGTTACCCTCTGCGCCCTTTTTTCCGTCGACTCGGGCAAACTGCGACGGTCTTCGTAGGTCTATCGAGGTGCTCCCATGAAACTCTCGAAATGGATTCCCGCCGCCGTCTGCGCGCTCGGCTTGGTATTGGCTGGCGGTGCGTACGCCAAGGACAGCAAGAAGGCTACGAACGACTATCCGAATGCGACGCGGCAAGAGCCCAAGCCGGACATGTCGTCCAGCGAGCAGCGTGACCTGAGCAAGGCCGCCGATCTCGTCAGCGACAACAAGGGCGCCGAAGCGCAGCCGTTGGTCGAGAAGATCGTCAGCAACGATCGCGCCAGCAAATATGCGTCGTCCTTCGCGCATCAGCTGCTCGGCCAGATCTACTACGACCAGGACAAGAGCGCCGAAGCGCTGACCGAATATCGCAAGGCGCTCGAGATCAACGGGCTGCCCAACGCGCAACATTTCTCCATCCTCTACAACGTGGCGCAGCTGCAGCTGCAAGACGAGAAGTACAAGGACTCGCTGGCGTCGCTGGAGGAATGGGAGAAGCTGACCGGCAAGCAGACCGCCGAAGAACAGGCGGCCAAGGCGAACATCTACTACCGTCTCGAGCAGTATCAGCCGGCCATCGACACGATGAAGAAAGCGCTGTCGATGACGGACAAGCCCAGCGACAGCTGGACGCAGATCCTGATGGCCAGCTATTTCGAGCTCAACCAGTACGATCAGGCGGCGCAGATCGTGCAGCAGCAGATGGCCAAGGATCCGACCAACAAGAAGCTGCTGAACCAGCTCGCGACGATCTACATCCAGGCCGACAAGCCGCAGCAGGCGCTCGATCTGATGGCGAAGGCGAAGGGGCAGGGGCTGATCACCACCAACGACGACTACATGCAGCTGACCAAGCTGTATGCCTCGGCCGAGAAGCCCAAGGATGCCGCCGCTACTTTGAAGGAAGGTCTCGCCAAGAACATCGTGCAGCCCTCCTACGACGCCTACAAACTGCTCGGCGACGTTTGCCAGCAGGCGGAGGACGACGCCTGTGCGATGGAGGGATATACGAAGGCGGCGCCGATGGCGAAAGACGGCAACGTCGATTTCCAGCTCGGCTATCTCTTGTTCTACTCCGATAAGTCCAAAGACGCCGTCGATGCACTGACGCGCGCGATCTCGCGCGGCGGCTTGCGTCAGGAAGGCGAGGCTTATCTGCTGCGCGGCGATGCGAAAAACGATTTGAACCAGGGCGCAGCGGCATTGGCCGACTGGCAGAAGGCAGCCGGTTATCCGAGTACCAAGACCATGGCCGAACAACGCATCAAGGCGGCCAAGGGCGGCGTCAAGATTCAAAAGGCGACGAAGAAGAAATAGTCGCTCGATGCAATCGACCGACTCCGCGATATCATCGCTGCCAAGTGCGACGATTCGTGGGGTCGGGGTCCGCGCAAAACAGCGGATCGCGAGTCGAAGATTCGCGCGAGGATGGGGTAATTACCCGATGCGAACGGCAATTGCCGATGCACCAATGCGTGCGTCGGCGGTGTCTTCGCGTCACGAAACATAACGCAATGATCGTGCTGTATTCGACCATCGTCGCGCGCTTGTCGTAGGGGCATCGGGTGTTGTACCGTGCTCCGCTCACTCACTCGAACTTAATCGTTCGAAGGGTGGATACGAAAAGCCGAAACGTCGTCGAGCAGCCGCTAAAGACTCACTGGTCAAATACAGATGGCAGACAATTCTCAATCGCGCGGCGACTCTTCTTTCAGTTGGCGACGTGTCACGGCGTTCACCTGCGCATTCGCACTGCATCTGTTCGCTTTCGCGGTGATGCTGACGCCGGTCGCGCCGCCGCCGCCGAAGGAGAAATCCCTAGACAAGAAGGTGATGGTGGAGTTCATCGAACCGCCGCCGCCGCCACCGCCACCGCCGCCGCCGCCGCCGGAGCCGCCGAAAAAGCCGCCGCCGAAAGTGGTGGAAAAGGTGCAGCCGCCGCCGAAGGCGCCGCCGCCGCCACCGGCTCCGGTGGTGGTGGAGGAAGCGTCGCCGATGTCGACGCCGGCTCCGCCGCCGGCTCCGCCCGCGCCGCCGGCTCCGCCAGCGGATATCGCGCCGAGCGAGAACATCAGCTACCGTAAGATGCGTCCGCCGAAGTATCCGCCACAGGCGGTGCGTCAGCGGCAACAAGGTAAGGTCATGCTGAAGGTGCTGGTTGGCCTCGACGGCACGCCGGAAGAAGTCACGGTCGAAAAATCCAGCGGTTCGCGTTTGCTGGATCAGGCCGCGATCGACGCAGTGAAAACCTGGAAATTCAATCCGGGTTCTAAGGGTGGGCAACCCAGTCGCGGGTATGCCTTGGTTCCCATCGAATTCAATCTGAGCGAGTAAGGGTAGCGCCATGCAGCAAGATCCGTCCCAGACCCCAGCGGCCCAACCGGCTGCCATCCCCGGTGGCGGCGGCAATGCCGCTGCCATGAGCCAAATGGGCTTCAGCGATCTGATCCATAACTTCGATGCTCTGGGTTGGATCGTGTTCATCACGCTGTGCGTGATGTCCGTCGCTTCGATCTACTTCATCGTCGCGAATTTCCTGCGTAACGCGATGATCCGTGGCCGTATGGACCGCGTGATCAACACGTTCTGGGAAACTCCCTCGGCGCAGGACGCCGTGCGCTTCCTCGAAGAACAGCCCAAGGGCGAACCGTTCTCGAAGATCGCACTCGACAGCGCCTCGGCCGCCGCGCACCACCAGCGCAACGAGGGCAGCCGTCTGGTCGAGGCCTTGAATCGCTCGGAGTTCATCGACCGCGCACTCCGCCAGGCCGTCGCACGCGAAAGCCTGCGTCTGGAAGGCGGCATGACGGTGCTCGCCACGGTCGGATCGTCCGCTCCGTTCGTCGGCCTGCTCGGCACGGTGTGGGGTATCTACCACGCGCTGATCAAGATCGCGGCGTCCGGTAACGCGTCGATGGAAGCGGTGGCCGGCCCGGTCGGCGAGGCGCTGATCATGACTGCGTTCGGTCTGTTCGTGGCGATTCCGGCGGTGCTCGCGTACAACTTCTTCGTACGCCAGAACCGCGTGATCTACGCCAAGTTCGACGAGTTCGCGCACGACCTGCACGACTTCTTCGCGACCGGTTCGCGCGTCGAGGCGGGTGCTGCGCCAGTAGCCGCGAGGAAGTAAGCCATGGCGATGAGCACAGGCGGTGGCGGCGGCGGCCCGATGGCGGAAATCAACGTCACGCCGCTCGTCGACGTGATGTTGGTGCTCCTGATCATCTTCATGATCACGGCGCCGCTGATGTCGCACAAGATTCAGATCAACCTGCCGCAGGCGAATCCGAACACGATCGACACCAATCCACCGGAGCCGATCGACCTCGCGGTGAAAGAGAACGGCGATCTGTACATGAACGACGAGCCGGTCACTTCGGCGATCCTCGAAGCGCAATTGCGCGTCGCGGCGCAGAAGAGCCCGCAGCCGGAACTGCAGATTCGTGCCGAGAAGACCACGCAGTACCAGAAGGTCGCCGAAGTCATGGCCTCCGCCAAGCGTGCTGGCATGGTCAAGATCGGCTTCCTGACGACGGGCGGCGATCAGTAGCTCCAATTGCCTCCGCAATCGATAAGGAACGGCGCCGCGGCAACGCGGCGCCGTTTTCTTTTGCAGCAAGCGGAAGGTTCTCGGTTCGGTGTTCCCGATTGCGCAAAAGCCACGCACAGGCGTAGGCTGAGTTCGCCGCTTCCTGCTGGGAGATCGTGCGATGAGCGTCCGTTCGCTGCAGACCTACGCACCCACGCCGGTGCGTGCCGAAATCAACGTCACTTCCCTGATCGACGTCTTGCTTGCCCTGGTGCTGATCCTGATGGTGACGGCGCCGCTGGCGATGCATCGCGTTCCGCTGCCGCTCGCCTCGAATGAAGGCGGCGCCGAGCCGAAAGTCATCGGCCTGTCGATCAAGACGACCGGCGAGCTCTACCTCGAAGGCAGCGCGGTCAACCGCGCACAGCTTTCGACGATGCTCGCACTCGCGGCGGCCGGAGCTTCGCCGCCGGTGCTCGAGATTCGTCCGGAGGCGACCGCGCGCTACGACGACGTCGCGACTGTGCTCGTGCTGGCCAAGCGCAGCGGCTTGCCTGCGATCCGGGTCGAAGGCGCGCGTTCGGAGTCTGCGGACTGAGCACTGCTAGGAGGTCGTACCGGCTCGCGTCAGGATCTGGAGATAGCGGCGCACGGTGACGGCTAGGCCGTCGTAGATGGCTTCGCCGATCAGTGCATGGCCGATCGAAACCTCGGCCAAAAAAGGAATCGCGCGCACCAGCGGGCTGAGATTTCGCTGATCGAGGTCGTGCCCGGCGTTCACGCCGAGGCCGGCCGCGTGCGCACGTTCGGCCGTCCGAACACAATCTTCGAGCGCGCGTGCGAAATCGCCGCCGGCAAATGCCTGCGCATAGGGCTCGGTGTAGATCTCGATGCGGTCGGCGCCGATCTCCGCCGCGCGTTCGACATCGTCGATGCCGGCATCGACGAACAAGCTGACGCGACAACCGATCGACTTCAATTCGCGCACCAGCGGCCGCAACCGCTCGGCATCGCGGCCGAGTGCAAAGCCGTGATCGGAAGTCAGTTGATCATCGCCATCGGGCACCAGAGTTGCCTGCGTCGGACGTGTCGCGCGCACGAGGTCGAGATAGCCTGGATAACTGCCGCGCACCGGGGCGAATGGATTGCCTTCGATGTTGTATTCAACCGAATGCGCTTGCGCACCGGAACTCGACGCGGCGGGGTCTTTCGCTGCTGCCGCGTTCGACGAGGCAACCACTGCCGCAATGCGCGGAACGTCGTCGGCTCGGATGTGACGCTGGTCCGGCCGCGGATGCACGGTAATGCCGTGACAACCGGCCTCGATCGCGACACGCGCCGCAGCGACAGGGTCGGGCAAGGCGTGCCCGCGAGAATTGCGCAGTACCGCGATTTTGTTGATGTTGACGCTGAGTGCGGTCATCGCTCGCGCAGGCTGTCGACGGGAAGCGCCAGTATATCGGCGCCTTAGCTGCGTCCTAAGCGCGAACGCTTGCGACCCGCCGAAGCGCAGCCGTCAGTTGCAGCTCTCCGCCGCGGTTTTCCACACCAGCGGTTCCCAGTACGCACCGTCGCGCCACTCGTTGCGCTTGTCGTCATTGAGTCGCGCGGCGACGAACAAGGTGGTATTCGGTTCGACATCGACTTCGAGCGTCTTGTAACGCGAACCGACGCCGGTGTTGCGCAGGCGATCGTTGAAAGCGAGATAACGGGACTCGATCAGCTCGGCGACTTTGAGTACGTGACGGCCGGCCGCAACCTGATACGCCTTCGATCCGGTCGGACCGGGAAGAGAGTCGTCGATGCTGATGATCTTCGCCCCGTGCAAATCTTGCTGGCGCGGCGCGACGTCGAAATCGCTGATGCGTCCGCAGCCTTGTGCAGATGACGTGGACGTAACGACGCCGGCTGCGGTGTTCGACGTCGCGCCGATCGTGAGCCGCATGGCCGGCAGCTCGACGCTCGACAGCTTGCCCGACAGATTCAGCGCATGGCCGTCGCGCTTCACCTCGAACGCCAGCGCGCTGCCATTGGGCAGGGCGTCGACGGTTCGCCGCAACAGCGCCGCGGCGCCGTCGGTACCGGCGAGACGCGTGCCGTTCAACGCGACCACCACATCGCCGCCGCGCAGACCGATGCGTTCGGCGCCGCCGCCGGGCGTCACCCCCAGCACGTGCAGGCCGTCGCGATTGTCACGCGCGCTGTCGACCAAGAGGCCGAGATTGCTGACCCGTTGCGCCGGGCTGTCGATCGCGAGAGAAAGGTCCTTCGCGGAGCGGTCGCCGAACGCGCCGCTCTCGACCATCTCGGTCATCAGCGCGCGCAATTCTTCCTGCAGGCGCCGTTCGACATCGGGGTTCGCACGCGCAGCGGTCTGCGGTGGCGCGCCGGCCTGCGTCGCCTCGTCGGCCCGCGCACCGCCGGTCAATGCGAGCAACGCCGTCAGCGCCAGGCTCGGCACCTGCATTCGCTTTGCTGCCTTGTCGACTTTCATCGCCATCTCGTCACCTCATCTCGTCAAATGCGCGTGACTAAAGTCGCGTCGTGCGCATTCGCGTCCTGGAACCGCGCGATCAAACCGCGCAGCGCCTCGTTGCGGCGTTGCCACAGCGGTGCAATTTCTTCCGCCCCGGCACCGCGGTCGTAAGCGGACTGCAGCGAGGCATCGATCGAGCGCAGCCGCGTCAGCCCGACGGTCGTCGGCCGGCCGCCGTCGGCGAGGCGCCGCCATTCGGCCTCCAACGCCTGCGATTCGCGCTGCATGTCGGCCCATTGCGGCACCGGCGCGGACATCGGGCGCACCAGCAGCGCGGCGGCGACGCCGAGCAACACGGTGGCGGCGGCGGCATAACTCCACTGCCGTAATCGCCGACGTCGCAGGTGCGCTGCGGCGATGCGCGACCACAGCGCCGGATCGGGTTCGAACAGCGGCAACCGCCGCGCGTCGAAGGTCGTGAAAGGATTTTCACGCATCGTCCAATACCTCCTTCGATTCCGAATCGGTGGCCACGTCGTTCAACCGCTTCAACGCGCGTGCCAGGATGGACTTCGAATAACTCTCGCTTTGTCCGAACAAGTCCGCCATTTCCTTGTGCGTATAGCCTTCCACTTCGTGCAAGACCACGACGGCGCGTGCTCGCGCCGGCAGCCGCATCAGCAACGACCAAGCGTCCGCGCGATCCTCCGCATCAGCCGCCAGTGCCGGCATCGATTCGAACAGCGTATCCGGATCGTCGTCGCGGAAGCGTTGATGCGCTCGCAATGCGTCGATCGTGGCGTTCGCCGTCATGCGCTTGAGCCAGGCGCCGAACGGAGCGTCGCCACGGAACCCGCGCAAGCTGCCCATCAGCTTGAGAAAGGTCTCCTGCACGATGTCCTCCGCCGCCGCCGGCTCGCCGAGCACGCGCAAGGCGAGGTTGTAGCAAGCCCCGCCGAAGCGGTCGTAAATCGCCGCGAACGCGGCCATTTCGCCGCGCCGAGCGCGTTCCAGCGTCATCCGGTCCAGCTCGAGACCGAAGCCGGTGGGTGCGCGAATCTCGCTCACGGAGCTGAGGTATCCATCGGCCATTTCGCTCCGTAGGACGGACCGGAGCATCCCAGCGTTGCAGAATCCGTACTCATGCGGGCAACGTAAAAGTTTGCAAAGGCCGCTCCGGCCCGCGCCAGGCCAGCGCGCCGACCAAGCCGGAATCCGGCGCCAGTGCGCGCAGACGCCAGTCCGCGGCATCTCCGGCTTCGGCGGCGATGGAGCGCAGCGCACCGACCTCACCGTGCTCGTCCAGCGCGAAGGCGAGCCGGTCGAGACCGAAATTGAGGCCCTGCCCGAGCGCCTTCAACACCGCTTCTTTACGCGTCCAAAGCTGCAGAAATGGAGATAGCCGCCGTTCCGCCGGCAGGCGCTCGAGTGCGTCGGCCTCCTCCGCTGCGAAAAACCGGCGTGCGATTTCGAGCAGAGAAAGCCGGCGCTCCTCGCGCTCGAGGTCGACGCCGAGCGCCTGCCCGCGCGCGAATGCGAACAGTACGTGATGGCCGGCATGGCTGAGGTTGAACTCGAGTCCCTCGCACGCGGGAGCGTAGGGCTTGCCGTGCGCGCCGCGCAGGATCTCGATCGCACCGCTGCGACCGCTGTAGAGGCGCAGCAGACGCTCGAGCGCCTCGCGTGCCGCCGCCCCGACCGCGCGCGGCGTCGTACCGGCGGCGAGGGAAAGTGCACACAAATGGATTTCGTCCACCGCCAGCGGTGGCGGTCGGTCGCGCTGGACGAAGGCGTCGGAAGCCAGGATTTGCATGGCGTCATGCTTGGCGGTGGCGCCGCCGCCGTCAAGCCTCGGTGCCGCCGTAGAATGAACCACCGTCGTGGAGATGCGCATGATCGCCGCCTGGCTGCTGATGCTGGTATCCGTGCTGTACGTGGCCGCGCTGTTCGCGATCGCGTACTACGGCGACCGCCGGCCGCTCTATCCGGCGCGCGCCTGGCTGCGGCCGATCGTCTACAGCCTGGCGCTGGCGGTGTACTGCTCGTCGTGGACCTTCTACGGCGCCGTCGGCACCGCCGCGCGCAGTGGTCTCTCGTTTCTGCCGATCTATCTAGGGCCGATCCTTCTGTTCGTGCTCGGCTTCGGCCTGCTCGAACGCCTGGTACTGGTGGCGAAGGAGCGCAACGTCATCTCGATCGCGGACTTCATCGCTTCGCGCTTCGGCAAATCGCACGCGCTCGCTGCACTGGTGACTCTGATCGCGGTAACCGCCGCAATTCCGTATCTCGCATTGCAGTTGAAGGCGGTTGCGATGAGCTTCGACGTACTGTCGGGCGCATCCAGTCTGGCGACGCCGCCCTTGCTCGGCGACAGTGCTCTGTACGTCGCGGTGCTGCTGGCGATGTTCGCGATCCTGTACGGCACGCGCGGCATCGATGCGACCGAACACCACCACGGCATGATGCTGGCGATCGCGGCGGAGTCGGTGGTCAAGCTGCTCGCCTTCGTCGCGGTCGGCGTCTATGCGCTGTATGTCGGCGGCGGTCTGGAAGCCACCGCGGTGCCGATGGCGCGCCTCGCCGACAGCGGCCTGCCGCCGGGATTTCTCGCGCAGACCGCGCTCGCGTTCGCGGCGATCTTCTGCTTGCCGCGCCAGTTTCAGGTCGCGGTGGTCGAGTGCGAGCACGCCGGCGATCTGCGTCGCGCACGCTGGATGTTTCCGATCTATCTGGCGGTGATTTCGGTGCTGGTGCTGCCGATCGCCAACGCCGGCATGCAGGCGGCTCAGGGCAGTACGGTGGTGGCTGACGCCTACGTGCTGTGGCTGCCGCTCGCGCACGACAACCGCTGGCTCGCGATCTTCGCCTACATCGGCGGTTTCTCGGCCGCCACCGGCATGGTCATCGTCGCCTCGGTCGCGCTGTCGACGATGGTCAGCAACGACCTGGTGATGCCGGCGCTGCTGCGCGTGCGCGCGCTCAAGCTGGAACAGCGGACGGACCTGTCCTCGATCGTGCTCGGCGTGCGCCGCATCGCGATCGTCGCACTGGGACTGTTCGCGTTCCTCTACTACCGCCTCAGCACGCGCACGCAGAATCTCGATGCGATGGGCCTGCTCGCATTCGCTGCGGTGGCGCAGTTCGCACCGGCGATCGTCTGCGGACTCTATTGGCGCGGCGCCAGCCGTGTCGGCGTGATCGTCGGTCTGCTCGCCGGCTTCGCCGTATGGGGCTACACCCTGCTGCTGCCGTCGCTGGCCAACGCCGGCTGGCTGCCGAGCGCGTGGATCGCGCACGGTCCTTACGGCATCGCCTGGTTGAAGCCGCATGCGCTGTTTTTGCTCAGCGGCTGGGAGCCGGTCACGCACGGTGCCTTCTGGTCGCTGCTGGCGAACGTCGGCGCTTGCGTATTCGTCAGCCTGCGTTTCCGCCCCGGTGCGGAAGAGCGCCTGCGTGCCGCCGCCTTCCTCGATCCGTACACGACGCGCGCGGCCGGCATCGGCGAGTGGCGCGGCCGCGTACGCGTCGCCGATCTCGCCGCGATCGCCGAACGCATCGTCGGCGAGAAACTGGCCACCCGCGCGTTCGCCGAGTACGCCGAGTCCACCGGCAAGCCGCTGCAGCCGGAAGCCTCGGCCGAGCGCGCGCTGATGCAGCACACCGAGCGCGTGCTGGCGGGCGCGATCGGCGCGGCGTCGGCGCGACGCATGCTGACCAGCGCGCTGCGCGGCACCGGTCTGGATCTGTCCGAGGCGGCGACGCTGCTGGACGAAACCTCGCAGGAGCTGCGCTTCAATCGCGAGCTGCTCGCGGTCACCTTCGACAACATGCTGCAAGGCATCAGCGTGGTCGATCG
This sequence comes from Dokdonella sp. GW821-FHT11D02, assembly GCF_058808595.1. Taxonomy (NCBI): domain Bacteria; kingdom Pseudomonadati; phylum Pseudomonadota; class Gammaproteobacteria; order Lysobacterales; family Rhodanobacteraceae; genus Dokdonella; species Dokdonella sp. GW821-FHT11D02. Next base: position 16,291 of record NZ_CM179520.1, read on the forward strand.
CGAGCTGCGCATCGTCGCCTGGAACCGGCGCTATCTCGACCTGTTCGATTATCCGGACGGCTTCGTCTACGTCGGTCGACCGATAGCCGACCTGATCCGCCACAACGCCGCGCAAAGCCTGCTCGGCGAGGGTGAGGTCGAAGCGCAAATCGAGCGCCGCTTGCAGCACCTGCGTACCGGCACACCGCACGTATTCGTGCGCGAACGGCCGGACGGGCGCGTGATCGAGACGCGCGGCGAGCCCTTGCCCGGCGGCGGCTATCTGACCACGTTCAGCGACATCAGCTCCTACAAGCGCGCCGAGCAGGCGCTGCGCGAGGCGAACGAAACGCTGGAACAACGTGTGATGCAGCGCACCGGCGAACTCGAACAGGCGCTGGTCGCCGAACAGCGCGCGGTGCACCAGGCCGAGGCGGCGAACCAGTCGCGCACGCGTTTTCTCGCCGCCGCCAGTCACGATCTGCTGCAGCCGCTGAACGCGGCGCGCCTGTTCACCTCCGCGCTGCGGCATCAACCGCTCGACGAAGAAAGCGGCCGCCTCGCCGAACGCGTCGACACCGCGTTCAAGGCGGCCGAAGATCTGCTCGACGCATTGCTCGAATCCTCGCGGCTGGAAGCCGGCAAGTACCAGGTCGAGATTTCCGATTTCGCCCTCGGCGAACTGATCGATTCGCTGCAGCAGCAATTCGGCGTGCTGGCGGCGACGCGCGGCCTCAAGCTGCGTTTCGTCGCGACCGGCGTGTGGGTGCATAGCGATGCGCAACTGTTGCGGCGCATTCTGCAGAACTTCCTCGCCAACGCTTTGCGCTACACGCGCAGCGGCGGCGTGGTGTGCGGCGTGCGCCGCGTCGGCGCCCAGTTGCGCGTGGAGGTGTGGGACAGCGGCCCGGGCATCGGCGAAGACCAGCTCGGCCAGGTGTTCGACGAATTCCGCCGCGGCAGTCACGTCTCGCCCTGGGGCGAAAAGGGACTCGGTCTCGGTCTTGCGATCTGCGAGCGCATGGCGCGCTTGCTCGGCGCACACATCGAGGTGCGCTCACGGCCCGGCTTCGGCAGTGTCTTCGCAGTCGAGGTGCCGCGTGCCGAGGCGCGTCCCACACCGCCGCCAGATCGCGCCGCCGCAAGCGAGGTGGCCGCGCTCCCCGGCGGCCTGCACGCGCTCTGCCTGGACAACGACCCGGCCATCCTCGACGGCATGTCGGCCTTGCTGACGCGCTGGGGCGTGTCCTGCGATCTCGCCGGTACGCTGGCCGAGGCGCACGTCGCGGTGCAGCGCCGTCGTCCCGATTTGCTCCTGGTCGATTTTCATCTCGACGCCGCGCAGGACGGTCTCGACGCGCTGGCGGCCCTGCGCAGCGACTGTGCGCCGGCGCCGCCCGGCGCGCTCATCACCGCCGACACCAGCCCCGAATTGGCAGCGCGTGCGCGTGCGCTGGGCTACGCCCTCTTGCGCAAGCCGGTCAAACCGGCGGCGCTGCGCGCACTGATCATGCAGTTGGGACGCCGGGCCGAGCCGCGCATCGCTTGAACGGGTTCGCGGCGTCTGCCTCGCGCCGCGGCAGATTCGCTCAAGGCGACGTCGCGGCGACGTCGCCGCCGACCAGCGTATCGGCATCGACCGCGAGGTGGCTGGCGAGCAGGGCGACTTGCGTGCGGTTGGAAACACCGAGTTTGCGCATGATCGCGGTCATGTGTGCCTTCACCGTCGCCTCGGAAACACCCAGCTCGTAGGCGATCTGCTTGTTCAACAGCCCCTCGGCGATCATGTTCAGCACGCGAAACTGCTGCGGCGTCAGCTGCGCCACCTGCGCGGCGACGTCGGCCTCGGCCGGCTTCAAGCTCGTGCTGCTGCCGCGCACGCTGGCCGGCACCCATAAATCGCCGCCCTGCACTTGGCGCACGGCTTCTACGATCGCCTCGACCGAAGCGGATTTGGGAATGTAGCCGGAGGCGCCGTGTGCGATAGCGCGCCGGATCACCGTCGCTTCCTCGTGCGCGGAGACGACCACGATCGGCAATCCCGGATGTTGGGCGCGCGTATGCACCAGGGCCGAAAATCCGCTCGCACCGGGCATGTGCAGATCGAGCAGCAGCAGCTCGATGTCGGGGTGGGCTTCGATCGTTACGTGCAGCGCTGCGACGCTGTCGACTTCGTACAGCGTCGCGCCGGGCAGCGCTTGCAGCACCGCGCGCTTCAACGCGTCGCGGAACAGCGGATGATCGTCCGCGATCAGGATCTCGCGCATCGGCGCGGCGTCCCCCCGGCTGACGGAATGGACGCCAGCTTGCCGGCTGTGCCCGTCGGGCGCAATTCGACCTTCGATCATCGCCATCGCGCCGGCTTCACGGCGCTCAGCGCGACAGACGTTCGTCGACCAGGTTCTGCACCACGCCCGGATCGGCCAGGGTCGAGGTGTCGCCGAGCTGATCGGGCGCGTTCTCGGCGATCTTGCGCAGGATGCGCCGCATGATCTTGCCCGAACGGGTCTTGGGGAGGCCCGGTGCCCATTGCAGGAAATCGGGCGAGGCGATCGGACCGATCTCCTTGCGTACCCAAGCAATCAGCTCCTTACGCAGCGCCTCGCTCGGCGCCTCGCCGGCCTTCAGCGTGACGTAGGCGTAGATGCCCTGACCCTTGATGTCGTGCGGGCAGCCGACCACGGCCGCCTCGGCCACTTTCGGATGGGCGACCAGGGCGCTCTCGACCTCGGCCGTACCGAGGCGATGGCCGGACACGTTGATGACGTCGTCGACGCGGCCGGTGATCCAGTAGTAGCCGTCCTCGTCGCGGCGCGCGCCGTCGCCGGTGAAATAGCTGCCGGGATAGGTCTTGAAGTAGGTGTCGATGAAACGCGCGTGGTCGCCGTACACGGTGCGCATCTGGCCCGGCCAGGAATCGGTCAGGACCAGATTGCCTTCGGTCGCGCCGTCGAGGATCGTGCCGTTCGCATCGACGATCGCCGGCTTGATGCCGAAGAACGGCAGCGTCGCCGAACCGGGCTTCTGGTCGATCGCGCCGGGCAGCGGCGTGATCAGGATGCCGCCGGTTTCGGTTTGCCACCAGGTATCGACGATCGGACAGCGGCCGTCGCCGACCACGCGCCAGTACCACTCCCAAGCTTCCGGATTGATCGGCTCGCCGACCGAGCCGAGCAGGCGCAAGGAGGCGCGAGACGTTTTCGTCACCGGCGCCTCGCCCTCGCGCATCAGTGCGCGAATCGCGGTCGGCGCGGTGTAGAACAGCGTCACCTTGTGCTTGTCGACCACCTGCCAGAAGCGCGAGGAATCGGGATAGTTCGGCACTCCCTCGAACATCAACGTGGTGGCGCCGTTGGCGAGCGGGCCGTACAACAGATAACTATGGCCGGTGACCCAGCCGACGTCGGCGGTGCACCAGTAAACATCGTCCTCGCGCAGATCGAATACGCATTCGTGCGTGTAGCTGACGTAAACCAGATAGCCGCCGGTCGTATGCAGCACACCCTTCGGCTTACCGGTGGAACCGGAGGTGTAGAGGATGAAGAGCGGATCCTCGGCGCCGACCGCGACCGCTTCGTGTTCGGCCTTCTGGCCGTCCATCAAGGCCGACCACCAGCGATCGCGCGGCGCCTGCATCGAGATCGCGCCGCCGGTGCGCTTGACCACCAGCACGGTCTCGACGCTGTTGGTGCCGGGACGCTGCAGCGCTTCGTCCACATTGACCTTGAGCGCGACCTTCTTGCCGCCGCGTAGGCCTTCATCAGCGGTGATGACCAGCTTGCACTGCGAGTCGGCGATGCGTCCGGCGAGGGAATCGGGCGAGAAGCCGCCGAACACCACCGTGTGCACGGCGCCGATGCGCGCGCAGGCGAGCATCGCCACCGCCGCTTCCGGAATCATCGGCAGGTAGATCGCAATCCGATCGCCCTTCTTCACGCCGAGGTTCGTCAGCAGGTTCGCCGCCTTGCACACCTCCGCGTGCAGTTCGCGGTAGCTGATGCGACGCGACTCGTTCGGATCGTCGCCTTCCCAGACGATCGCGGTCTTGTCGCCGCGCTTTTCCAGATGGCGGTCGAGGCAGTTGGCGGCGAGGTTGAGCTCGCCGTCTTCGTACCAGCGGATGCGGAAATCGGCCGTGTCGAAGGAAACGTCCTTGATCTTCGAGTACGGCTTGATCCAATCCAGGCGCTGACCGATGCGACGCCAGAAGCCCTCCGGATCGCGCACCGATTCGGCGTACTCGCGCTCGTAGGTCTCGCGGTCGACGCGCGCACGCGCGGCGAATTGGGCGGAAACGGGATGCAGGGTCGACATCGGTGGTTCTCCTTGGCGCTCGTCCATGATCGCGAAATCGAGCACGGCCGTCCTGGCTGCGCGTCATCGTAGAGAGGTGTGCAATGCAGCACGGATCGGCAGTGTGCCACGCGCGTCGCGCCCTGCGCGCCGCGCGCAGGCTTCGACTTTGGTCGTGACTGCGACCAATGGCGAATAGGCGCGTTGCGCCTCGCCGCGCAAGCTGGCACTCGAGCTTGACTGATCGGGAGGGGTGGCGATGAGCGTCAAGAAGACTGCGCTGGTACTGGCCTGCATGTTGGCTTTTCCGAGCCTTGCACTGGCCGACTCGAAGCGTGAGGCGGCACTGGAGAAACGCGTCGGTGATCTGGAGCGCCAGCTGCAAGAACTGATGGCGGAGGTGAAGGCGCAACGCGCCGCGCCGCCGCAAGTCGTGCAGGCGCCTCCGCCACCGCCGCCGCCAGCGGCGCCCGCCGCGCCGGCCAAGGAAGCGGCGCCCGTTTTCACCACCGCGCCGGGCTTGTCGGTGGCCTTTCACGGCTTCGTCAGCGCGACCGCGTTCTCGCAAGATAAAAGCTTCCGCTTCGGCAACGGCCAGAACGCCGAAACGCCGACGCCCGGCTCGGACGGCCGCACCAGCGGCTTCGACATCCGCAACACGCGCTTCTGGCTCGACGTCACCGGCGCGAAGTTCGACGAAAACTGGGGCGGGTCGGGCCGCATCGAGATGGACTTCTTCGGCGGCTTCAACGGCACCGGCGCCTACAGCCGTCAGCAGCCGACGCCGCGTCTGCGCCAGGCGTACATCGATCTCGATAACCCCTCTACCGGCAGCAAGGTACGCATCGGTCAGCAGTGGGATCTGATGTTCCCGCTCGACAACGTGCCGACCTCGCTTTCGCATCTCGCCTTCCCGCTCGGTTACGGCGCGGGTTTCGTCGGCTGGCGCTTCCCCGGCGTGGTCTGGATGCAGAACCTCAACAACGGTTCGGACGGTACCAAGTGGCGCGTCGACGTCGGCGCGTTCGACGGTTCTTGGAACGGACCGGGCGACAACGTGAACTTCCTGTCCGCCGGCAACGCCGATTTCCAGCCGCAGATCGAAGCGCGTCTGCGCGCACAGGGCGACAACTGGCTCGCCTACGTCGCCGGCCATTACAGCAAGGTCGATCTGCGCGGCGTCGAAGGCACCGCACCGACACCGATCAAGTCGAGCCTGAAGAGCACCGGCGGCGAGATCGGCGGCATGTGGAAGCCGGGACCGTGGAACTTCAAAGCCCTGGTCTACGCCGGCAAGGGTCTGGGGCAGATCTTCGGCAACCTGTCGCAGTTCGGCGACATCGGCGAGGTCGGCGGCTTCGCGCAGGCCGGCTACAACTTCACCAAGCATTGGAGCGTCAACGCGTTCTACGCCTACCAGAAGTCCGACGACGACGACGTGATCCGCTGGCTCGGCAACGGCTCGACCGGACTTTTGAAGAACCGCCAAGGTGCACTCAGCGTGCAGTACGCGAGCGGGCCGTACCAGCTCGGGGTCGAATGGCTGCACAGCAAGCTCAACTCGACCAAGGACGGCGTCGCGCGCACCACCACCAGCGGCAATCAGCTCAGCTTGAACGCGCTCTACACGTTCTGATCCAGCGGCAATCGATCGCCGCTCACTCTGGGGAAAATCACGTCATGGCCAGCGTTGCATCTTCGATTCCGTCCGGCGGCGGACTCGGCACCAATCACCGGCGCGTCATCGTCGCGTCCAGCCTCGGCACGGTGTTCGAGTGGTACGACTTCTATCTGTACGGATCGCTCGCCGCGATCATCGGCAAGCAGTTCTTCGGCGGACTCAACGACACCAGCCAGTTCATCTTCGCCCTGCTCGCATTCGCCGCCGGCTTCGCCGTGCGGCCGTTCGGCGCGTTGGTGTTCGGGCGCCTGGGCGACATGATCGGGCGCAAGTACACCTTCCTCATCACGATCGTGATCATGGGCGTGTCGACGTTTCTGGTCGGCGTGTTGCCGAGCTACGCGACGATCGGCATCGCAGCGCCGGTGATCCTGATCACCTTGCGTCTGCTGCAAGGTCTCGCCCTCGGCGGTGAGTACGGCGGTGCGGCGACGTATGTCGCCGAGCATGCGCCGAACGGCAAGCGCGGGCTCTACACGAGCTTCATCCAGACCACCGCGACGCTCGGTCTGTTCCTGTCCTTGCTGGTGATCTGGGGTTGTCGCAATTATCTCGGTAAGGAAGCGTTCGAAGATTGGGGCTGGCGCATTCCGTTCTGGGTCTCGGTGGCCTTGCTCGGCGTGTCGGTGTGGATTCGCATGCAGCTCAACGAGTCGCCGCTGTTCCAGCAGATGAAGGCCGAGGGCAAGCAGTCGAAGGCGCCGATCACCGAGAGCTTCTTCTCCAAGAACGGCAAGATCGCCCTGCTGGCTCTGCTCGGCGCGACCGCCGGCCAGGCGGTCGTGTGGTACGGCGGCCAGTTCTATTCGCTGTTCTTCCTGACCAAGACGCTCGGCATGGATCCGAACCGCGCCGACATCTTCATCGCGATCGCCCTGGCGCTGGCGACCGCGGGCTTCATCTTCTTCGGCTGGCTGTCGGACAAGATCGGCCGCAAGGTCATCGTGCTCGGCGGCTGCCTGCTCGCGGTGATCACCTATTTCCCGTTGTTCAAAGCACTCACCCACAACGTCAATCCGGCGCTCGAAGCCGCAGTCGCGGCCGCGCCGGTCACGGTCACCGCCGATCCCGCTCGCTGCGCGTTCCAGTTCGATCCGGTCGGCAAGGCGACGTTCAAGCAGTCCTGCGACATCATCAAATCGGCGCTGGCGAAGAAGGGCATTCCGTACAAGAACACGCCCGGCGCCGCCGGTAGCGTCGCCACGGTCGGCATCGGTGGCGCGACCCTGACCAGCTTCGAAGGCGAGGCGTTGTCGAAGGAGGATTTCAAGGCGCAGTCCGATGCGTTCGGCAAGCAGCTCTCCGATGCGCTGAAGACCGCCGGCTATCCGGGTTCGGCGGATCCGGCGAAGATCAACGCGCCGATGACGGTCGCGCTTCTGACCTTCCTCGTACTGCTGGTGACGATGGTGTACGGACCGATCGCGGCGTGGCTGGTGGAACTCTTCCCCACGCGCATCCGCTACACCTCGATGAGCTTGCCGTATCACATCGGCAACGGCTGGTTCGGCGGCTTCCTGCCGTTCACCGCCTTCGCAATCGTCGCCGCCACCGGCAATATCTACAGCGGCCTGTGGTATCCGGTCATCGTCGCCGGGATCACCTTCGTCATCGGCATGTTGTTCCTGCCCGAGACCAAAGACGTCGACATCACCAAATAGCCGTCCATAAATCGCGCCCAGAAAAAAGGCCGGGATCGAATCCCGGCCTTCTTCTTTTTGCAGCGGTCGGAACGTCAGGCTCGTTTGAACAAGCCGATCAGGAACAGCAGGATCACCGCGCCGATCAGCGCGTTGATGATCGCGGCAATGAAGCCGCCGCCGATGGCGAGACCGACCTGCGGCAACAACCAGCCGGCGATGAACGCACCGATGATGCCGACGACGATGTTGCCGACCAACCCGAAACCATGCCCCTTGACGATCTGCCCCGCGAGCCAGCCCGCTATCGCACCTACGATCAGGAAGATAAGAATCGATTCGATGCCCACGCCAACCTCCCGTGATGACGTCGCCTCATGGGCGACGGCCGATTGTGCCGCAGTCCAATGACGGGCGCATGGTGCAACGCGGCGCGTTCTTCGCCGGCACGCTGAGCGCGATCGCGGCTCGACGGATTCGGATGCGCGTCAGCGCGACGCGTCTTCGCTGCGCTGTTCCGGAACCTTCTTTACGTCCGGCGGTATAAAACCGGGCGACACGGCGTGCGATTTTTTCTTCAAAGCGACCAGTTCTTCCACCGAGGCCATCGCCGCATCCGGCCTCGCGTTGGCGGCAATGCGATCGTTCGCCAGCGCAAGTACGAAGCCTACGGTACCGACCAAGCCGAACAGCAAGCCGAGGCCGAGCAGGCCCGGTGATTTGGTGGTGAACGCGAGCACGAAGCCGAGCAAGGTCAGTGCGAGCATGATCCAGCGGAACATGGGTGTCTTCGCTGTCGGTGGCGAGGACGCCACGCTAGCAGAAACTCCCGTTGCAGCGGATGCCCGCTGATCGGCCCGACCGTGCCGATCGCCCGCTCGTGCCTGCAACGGATCGGTAAGCTCATTCGTCATAGCATCTGCCCATACGGAGGAAGCCATCCATGGACTCGCTGTCGCAACTCGCCCTCGCCGGTGGTCTTGCCTGGGCCAGCGGAATTCGCCTGTACGTGACGATCTTCATCGTCGGACTGCTCGGTCGGTACGGTTATCTGAGCCTGCCCGAGCCGCTGCTGGTGCTGCAGACGGCGTGGGTGCTGGTTGCGGCTGGGATCATGGCAGTCGGTGAATTCCTCGCCGACAAGCTGCCCGGCTTCGATTCGGTGTGGGATGCGCTGCACACCTTCATCCGTATTCCGGCCGGCGCGTTCCTGGCCTGGGGCGCGATGGGCGATTCGACCCCGGCGGCTCAGCTCGCCGCGGCGCTGATGGGCGGGCTGATCACCAGCGGCACGCACCTGGCCAAAAGCGGCGGCCGCGCGGCGATCAATACCTCGCCCGAGCCGTTCACCAACTGGACCGCCAGCGCCAGCGAAGACGGCTTCGTCCTCGGCGTGCTGTTCTTAGCGATCCAGCATCCGCTGACGCTTTTGGTCGCGCTCGGTGTGTTTCTGCTGGTACTGGTCTGGTGGCTGCCGAAGCTGATTCGCTTTCTCTCGCGCGTGCTGCGCCGCTTGCACGGGCGCGATACGGCGGCCTTGCCGAGCCCAAGCCGCTAGGTGTGCAGGGCGCGTTCGGCGACGACGATGCCGTCGCCGTCGGCATATAGCCACGCGCCGGGCGCGAAGCGCACGCCGGCGAATTCGACCACGCGCTCGGCGTGACCGTTGTGCAATCCTTTCGTGCTCTTGCGCGGGTGCGCCGCCAGCGCCTTGATCCCGACCGCCTGCGTGGCGAGTTCCGCGCGATCGCGCACGCAGCCGTAGACGACCACGCCGGCCCAGCCGTTCTCAACCGCAAGCGCGCCGAGCTGGCCGCCGACCAGGGCGCAGCGCAACGAGCCGCCGCCGTCGACGACCAGTACGCGGCCATCGCCGGCTTGCTCCAGCGTCGAGCGCACCAGCGCGTTGTCCTCGAACACCTTCAGCGTCGCAATCGCTCCGTGAAACGCGCGCGCGCCGCCGAAATCGGCGAACACGGGCGCGCACACTTGCAAGTCCGCATGGGCGTCGCAGAGGTCGGCGGTGGCGATCATGGCAAGGTCCCGGGGCGAGTGGAGAATGCAGAGGGTCAGGCCGAACGCTGGTAGCGGCCGCGCATGAAGCGGGAAAAGTCGGTCTGTCCGGCGAAGCGGTTCTCGATCTCGAACTCGAGCGCATCGCCCGACAACTCGAAGCGATAGCGGCCTTCGCCGCGCGGCGTGTGCTTCTCCAGCCGCAAGATGTCGCCGTCCCAGCGGCCGCGTGCGATCTCGGCCGGAAAACCGATGCTGTCGAACCACCACCACAGCACGTCGCCGCTGCCGGGTTGGATCAGGAATACGCCGTGGCCGCGGAACGCGACCGCGCCGTCCTTTTCTTCCTCGTAATCCTGCAGCAAGGCCATGCCGTCGAGTCCGGTGCGAAAGCTGAAGCGTCCGCGCGCCGCACCGCCAGGTCCCCATGGCGAAGGCGACAACTCTTCCTCGCCGCTCCATTCGCCGGCCAGGCGAAACAGCAGCGCATGCTCGGGTCCCGGTTTGGGCATTTCCACGCGACGTCTCCTCGGCAATGAGGGTGACGATTCAAACACGAATGCCGGCGCGCGCGCAGCGTCGGGCCGGGCAAGCCGCGCATGAGACATTTGCGAATCGGTTTTCGCCTGTTGCGGACGAGGCGCTCGATGCGCCGATTGCATCGTCCTAACTGCAGGGGAATTCGCATGAAACCGCATGCTTCATCGCTTCGCTCGTTTGCGCTGTTGCGCTGTCTCGTCGTGGCGGCCGGATGGATCGGCAGCCTCGGCGCGAACGCCGCCGAATCCAAGGGCATCGCGCGCCTCGCGCCGGCCGAGGTGGCGGCGACGCCGACCCAAGTGATCTCCACGCCCGATGGCCCCCTGTGGCAGATCCATCTGGGCAACGAGCTGAGTGCGCAGATCGCGCACATCGGCGACATTTCCTACCAGGTCTATCCGCCGGGCAGCGCGCCGGGCGATTTCGGCACCCTGCTCTTGGTCGGCGATCGGCTCTACGCGCCGGATTTCGCCAACCACGGCACCACGGCGACGGCGGGCATCGGACCGTACACGCCGTTCACGCCGCGCAGTCAATCGAACGTCGCCGGCAGCGGCTCCGAACTCGATCCCTACACCGTCACCACGGTGGTCGCGGCCGGCGACAGCGGCTTGGAGTTGACCCAAGTCGACAGCTACGTGCACGGTTTCGAGTCCTATCGCACCGACGTCACCCTCCGCAACACCGGCGCGCACGCGGTATCGGCGATTCTGTATCGCGCGATGGATTGTTTTCTCGGGGGTTCGGACAGCGGCTACGGCCAGGTCGACGGCACCAAGATCGCATGCAAGGTGAATCCGAGCAGCGGTGCGCCCGATCGCATCCAGCAATTCGTACCGCTGACCGGCGCGAGCAGCTACTTCGAAGCGCGCTATTCCGAGGTGTGGAATACGATCGGCGCGCACCAGCCGTTCAACAACACCTGCCCCGGTTGTGCACAGAGCGTCGACAACGGCATGGGCCTCAGCTGGAGGATCAGCGTCGGGCCCGGCGCCAGCGTGACGCATTCGCATCTGACCTTGTTGACGCTCGGCGATACATCGACCTGCGGCCCGACCGTGGTTTCCACCGGCATCGCGCCGCTGACCGCCGGACTCAATCAAGAGATCTTCTTCTCGGCGCGCGCCAGCATCCACTGGCCCTTCACCGGCACGATGAGTTTCACCGCGGAGAACGCGGCCGGATCGTCGATCGCGTGCAGCACCGCCATGAACGATGTCGGCGCGTCGTGTCAGCACACGCTGGCGCCCGGCATCTACCAAGTCGTCGCGCGCTACTCGGGCGACGGCTTCAATCCGCCGGGGTGCTCGCCGCCGCAAACGGTCGCCGTGGTCAACGGCGATCCGACCGATCCGATCGTGATCTCGGTCCTGATGAATTCACCGCAAGCGGCGCAAGGCCGACCGGTTTCGCTCGCAGCGAGTGTGACGCCGCTGGCCGGCAGCGCGCGACCGGCCGCGGCGGCCTCGATCGACGATGGTTACGTCGCTTTCTCGCTCGGCGATCGGTTGCTCGCGAATGTCGCCATCGAACAGGGCACGGCCACCTACACGACGATCTTTCCCGGCGGACAATTCCCGATCACCGCGCGCTATTCGGGCAATGCGCAATACGTTCCGAACCAGAACACGCTGACGATCGAGGTGACCACGCCCGACGACAGCCTCTTCTACGGCGGCTTCGATTTCGGCCTCATCCAGCACTGACGGCTACGTGCGCCGAGCGCAGCGCTGCGCTCGGCGCGCGAATGTGGGCTACGGGCCGGCGCGGTCGGCTGCCTTCGCCAGGCTCGTCGCGGCGTCGAGTGTGGCTTGCGCCTTCTCGCGTCGGCCCGGTTCGAGCGATTCGGCCTGATCGTAGATCGCGAGCGCAGCCTTCGCCTGCGCGATCGCCTCGACCGCGTCGCCGCCGGCGAGCGCGATCTTGGCGGCGATCGCGTGCAGGTTGCCTTTCTTCCAGTCGTTCGGGCTGATCGTGCTCGCGGCCAACTGCATCGCTTCGGCGATCGTCGCGCGCGCGTCCTGGTGGCGGCCGAGCCGCGAATAGCGCTGTGCCAGATTGCCGAGCTTGATGGTCAAGCCTTGGTCGACGCCGAGCACTTTGCGATTGAGCGCCACGGCGCGTTCCTGCAAGCTCACCGCTTCGTCGAGCCGACCCATTTCGTCCAGCACGTAGGCGAGATTGCTGAGCGCGATGCCGAGGTCCAGCTCCGGCGCAGGCACGATCGCCTCGAGTTCGTTCAACACGCGCCGGTAAGTTGCGACCGAGGCGTCCAAGCGGCCGAGGCCATCGAGCGCGCCGGCGATGTTGGCGAGATTGACGGCACGGTCGCGCGGCAGCACCTCCGGCAGGCTCTCCTTCAAGCGCAGCGCTTCCTCGGCGCGCGGCAGCGCCTCGGCGTAGCGGCCGACGTCGTTGAGCAGGGCGGCGTAGTCGTTGAGCAGTTCGGAACGTTGCCGCCGTCCTTTCGCATCCTCCGTGCAGTGCGTGAGCGCTTGGAGATAGGTCGCCGCCGCCTCGTCGTAGCGACCCTGCGCCCATTCGACATAGGCACGCGACTGCAGAATCTGCGCGTATTCGCTGCCGCCTTCGTGCCGGCGCAGCGAGGCGGCGAGGTCGAGCTGCGTAGTCGCGTCCGCATTGCGGTTGAGCACCGCATAGGCCTGTCCGATCGCGCGGCGGATGTCGGCTTCGAGCAGCGGCTGCCCAGCCAGACGCTGCGGGATTTCCGCCACGGCTCGATCGATCGCATCGACCAGCAAGGGCTCCTTGCCGCCGTAGAACGGATCGGCATTGCCGATCATGTGGATCAGGAATTCGTTGCCGCGCTCGGCGCGATCCGCTGCGGCTTGCGCGCGCTGCGCCTGATACAACGCCGCGGCGCCGCCGAGCACGAGCGCGGCGAACGCCAGACTCGCCGCGGCGACGGCCCAGCGATTGCGCCGTACGAATTTGGCCGCGTGGTAGGTGAAGCCGCCGCCGCGCGCGCGCACCGGCCGGTGCGCGAGCCAGCGTTCGAGATCTTCGGCGAACGCGCGCGCCGATTCGTAGCGGCGAGCCGGCTCGGCCTCCAGCGCTTTCGTCACGACGCGATCGAGATCGCCGCCGAGTTGTTTCTTCCACTCCGCCAGCGCGCGCGCATTCAGACCGAGCGCATCCGCGTCGATGCGTGCGCTCGGCCGCGTCGGCGCCGTGGTCTCGATGCGGCGCACGAGTTCGGTCGGCGCGAGACCGGCGTGCAAGGCGCGGCCGGTCAGGAGCTCGTCGAGCACGAGGCCGAGCGCGTAGACGTCGCAGGCCGTAGTCAAGGGTTGGCCGAGCAGCTGCTCGGGGCTGGCGTACTCGGGTGTCAGCGGCATCAAGCCGGTGCGCGTGGCGCCGTCGAGACGGCCGTCGAGCGACTTGGCGATGCCGAAGTCGAGCAGTTTGGCCTGACCCTGCGCATCGACCAGCACGTTCGCCGGCTTGATGTCGCGGTGGATGATCAAGGCGCGATGCGCGGCATCGACCGCGGCCAGCACCTGCAGGAACAGTTCGATGCGCGTACGCACCTCGGGTGCGTGGCGGCGGCACCAGCGATCGATGCGCTCGCCGGCGACGTATTCCATCACCACATACGGCTGCCCCTGCGGGGTGGTGCCGCCGTCGAGCACGCGCGCGATGTGCGGATGCTCGAGCCAGGCCAGGAATTGGCGCTCGCTTTCGGCGCGGCGAATCGAATCCGCATCGCCCAGTACGCTGGCCAGCACCTTGATCGCCACGCGCTGCTCGAAGGCGCCATCGCGGCGTTCGGCCAGCCAGACCTGACCCATGCCGCCGTGGCCGAGCGTTTCGAGCAGACGGTACGGCCCGAGTTCGCGCAAGGGCGGCAAGGGTTCGAGGAAGCCCGCGCTGGCTGCATGCGCGGCGAGCAGAGCGAGCGCTGCCTCGCGTACGTCCGCGTCCGCCGCTTGCTCGATCCACGCGCGCCGTCGTTCCGGCGGCTGTTCCAGCGCGGCCTCGAACAGAACAAGCGCGGCCGTCGAGCTAGTGGACGTCGCGGACGTCATCAAGAATCCCCCTCGCCGACGATTCTAGTGCCTGCGTGAGACACGATGGCGCGCTTCGCCGCCAGTAGGTTCGACGCCGCGCCATCGCGCGGCGACCGACCCGGAGATTTTTCGCCATGAACCGCATCCTCCCTCTGTGCGCCTTCGCCCTGCTGTTCACCGACGCGGCCCTCGCGCAGGTCTACTACGGCGGCTACAACCTTGGCCCCGACTACGGCGCGATGATCCAGCAGGCGCAACAGCAACAAGCGGCGCTGAACCAGCAGATGCGCCAGCAGGAGCAGGCGATCGTCGCGCAGGCGATGCAGAGTCCGGACTGTCAGGCGAAATATCGCGCGCATTTGGCGCAAGGCGGCACGCTGCCCTATCCGCAGTTCGCGTATCAGTACGCCGCCACGGGCGGCTTCACGCCCGACGGTATCGCGCGCTTCCGCCAAGGCGAGGCCGCCAACCAGCGCGGCGAAGCGGCCGCCTACGCCGGCTTGCGTCAGGCCGAGGCCGCCAGCGCCGCGGCGCTGGCGAACGACGCCGAGCACGCCGCCGCCAGGCAGCGCGATTTCGGCGAAAACCTGAGCGGCAATGCCGGCTGGATCGATCCGCACGACGGCGCGCGCAAATCGCTCGGCTACCTCGGCGACAACGCAAGCTACGTCGACCCCAACAGCGGCCGCGCCTATCAACGCGACGCCAGCGGGCAGTACTACGCGCAGGGTGCGGATGGCCTGTGGTATGCGATGACGCCGGCGCGTTGAATGCCAGCTACACCGCGCGAAAACGGTTGACCCGCAATGCGCGGCGCGGCGCGCGCTCAGGCCAGCGCTTGGAATAGAAAACTGCGCGCGACTTCCCAGTCGCGCTGTGCGGTCGCGCGCGAGATGCCGAGCAGCTCGGCGATGTCGGCCATTTCGAGGCCGCCGAAATAGCGCAACTCGACCACCTGCACCTTGCGTGGGTCGAGCGCCTGCAATTGCTGCAGCGCTTGTTCGAGCGCGAGCAGATCGACGCCGTCGTCACCCTCTGCGGCCAGCGAAGACAGCGTGACCGCCTCGCGCGCAGCGCCGCCGCGTTTGGCCGCATCGCGCTGGCGCGCGTGGTCGATCAGCACCTGGCGCATGCGGCGCGCGGCGATGGCGAAGAACTGGCGACGATCGGCCGGCGCGAAACTGCCGTCCAGGCGCATCCACGCCTCGTGGACCAAGGCGGTCGGCGACAGTGTATGGCCGGGACGTTCGCCGCTCAGATGGCGCGCGGCGATCGCGCGCAACTCGGCGTAGACCAGCGGCAACAGCTGCGCTTCGGCGCGTGCTTCGCCGGCAGACAGCCGCTGCAGCAGCTGGGTGATCGCCTCGGATTCGTTCAACGCCCCGCCCCTGCGCCCGACGCGCGATTGTAGCGGCAGCCCGATCAACGTTCCGAATGTCCCGCTTCCCAGTAATCCTGTCGCGTGAACAGGCCGGGGCGGATCAGGTCGATGAACGCACGCGCCTCGGCGCTCAAGTACTTGCCCTTGCGCACGACCACGCCGTAACTGCGCTGCGGGAAGTAGGCGCCGAGGTTGCGCACACCCAGCCGCGCGCGATCGTCTTCGCCGATGCAGATGCCGGTGACGATCGAGATACCCAGCCCCATCGCGACGTACTGCTTGATGACTTCCCAACCGCCGACCTCGATCGCGACGTGATAAGGCACTTTGCGTTTCTGGAAGATCAGATCGACCAGGCGATAAGTGGTCAGGCGTTTGGGCGGCAGGATCAGACCGTAGGGCGAGATGTCTTCGAGCAGGATCTCGGACTTGCGCGCCAGCGGATGCTGCAGCGGCGTGATCAGCATCGGGTCGAAGTGATACAGCGGCTCGTAGACCAGGTCGTTGGGCACGTCGAGCATCGAGCCGACCGCGAAGTCCACCTGGTCCGAGCGCAACAGGGCGAGGCCGTCGGTGCCGGTCACGTTGTGCAGGTTGAGCGGAATGTCCGGATGGCGCGTGCGGAAGCTCGCGACCATGTCCGGCAACAGGTACTGGATGGTCGAGTTGCCGCAGGCGATGTCGAGGCTGTCGTGACTGAGGCCGCGCGTGCGTGCATGGAAGGCTTCGTCGAGTCCGTCGAGTCCTTCGACGACCGGCTGCGCGAGCTCGTACAGCGCTTCGCCCGCGCGCGTCAGCACGACGCGGCGGCGGCGGCGCTCGATCAATCGCGCACCCAACTCCTCTTCCAACGCGCGCAGCTGCAAGCTGACCGACGGCTGCGACAGAAACAGCGCCTCCGCCGCGCGCGAAAGCGTGCCGAGCTTGGCGATGGTGCAGAAGGCGCGCAGCTGCTTGACCCGGCTGCCCTTGTAATAGAAACGCGGGCTGGTCGTGGCTTTTTCGGCGGCGCCGGCGCTCTCGCGGCTTCCGGTTTGGCTGCGTTTAGCTCGGCCGCGTCCCGATTGTTCGGTTTTTGCCATGTTCAAGCAACGACTTGCGTGACAATTAACAATGATAATGGAATTCATTGAAACATATGTTTTGTCAAAATGTCATCGCGCGGCCTAGGCTTGTTGCATAGCATCAATCGCAGGGCGGGTCCGATGGCGGTTCCACAACAAGCGATGCGCGGCGGATTGCCGGAAGTCACTTCCTCCTCCAGCGCGGCACAGAGCGAAATGCTCAGTGCCGAGGCGCTGAGCTTCCTCGCCGATCTGCATCGGCGTTTCGATGCGCGGCGGCGTGACTTGCTCGCCGCGCGCAAGGAACGCCAAGCGCGTTTCGACGCCGGTGAGCTGCCCGACTTCCTGCCCGCGACGCAGGCCGTCCGCGACGGCGACTGGAAGGTCGCGCCGATCCCGTCGGCGTTGCAGGATCGCCGCGTCGAGATCACCGGTCCCGTCGACCGCAAGATGATCATCAATGCGCTCAATTCCGGCGCGAAGGTGTTCATGGCGGATTTCGAGGATTCCACCTCGCCGCGCTTCGACAACCTGCTCGACGGCCAGCGCAATCTGCGCGATGCGGTCGCCGGCCGCATCGAATTCACCTCGCCCGAAGGCAAGCACTACGCGGTCAAGCCGGACCCGGCCGTGCTGATGGTGCGTCCGCGCGGCTGGCATCTGCCGGAAGACCATGTGCGCGTCGACGGTGAGCCGATGTCCGGTTCCTTGTTCGATTTCGGCGTGTTCGTTTTCCACAACGCGGCCGCGCTGCGTGCACGCGATCGCGGGCCGTATTTCTATTTGCCGAAAATGGAAAGCCACCGCGAAGCGGCGTTGTGGAACGAGGTGATGAACCACGCCGAGGACGTGCTCGGTCTGCCGCGCGGCGCCATCAAGGTCACCGTGCTGATCGAAACGCTGCCGGCCGTGTTCGAGATGGACGAGATCCTGCACGCGCTGCGCACGCGCATCACCGGGCTCAACTGCGGACGCTGGGACTACATCTTTTCCTACATCAAGACGCTGCGCGCGCACCGCGATCGCGTGTTGCCCGAGCGCGGCCAGGTCGCGATGACGGTGCCGTTCCTGAAGGCGTATTCGGAGTTGTTGATCAAGACCTGCCATCGCCGCGGCGCGTTCGCGATGGGCGGCATGGCCGCGCAGATCCCGATCAGTCACGACGCTGCGGCCAACGACGCGGCGCTGGCGAAGGTGCGCGCGGACAAGCTGCGTGAAGTCCAAGCCGGCCACGACGGCACTTGGGTCGCACATCCCGCCCTGGTGACGGTCGCGCGCGAAGTGTTCGATCAGCACATGCCGACGCCCAATCAAATCGCGCTCGCACGCACCGACGTTCGCGCCGATCGCGACACCTTGCTCGCGCCCAGCGCCGGCACGATCACACGCGTCGGCTTCGCCGCCAACATCGAGATTTGCCTGCGCTACCTCGCCGCTTGGATCGACGGTCAGGGTTGCGTGCCGATCCATCATCTGATGGAAGACGCCGCCACCGCCGAGATCTCACGCGCCCAGCTGTGGCAATGGCTGCATCAGCCGGAAGTGAAGTTCGACGACGGTAACGTGATCGGTTTCGACGCGTTCGCCGCCGACCTCGCCCAAGCGCGCACGCGCCTGGCCGCAACCTCGATGCCGGGCCAGGCCCGCGTCGACGAAGCGGCCGATCTGCTCGACCAACTCACGCGTGCCGACGGGCTGGCCGATTTCCTCACCCTCGCCGGATTGGCGCTTTTGTCCGGCGATCGTCCTTGATCGCAACAACGAGAGCGGCCATGCGTGG
This sequence comes from Dokdonella sp. GW821-FHT11D02, assembly GCF_058808595.1. NCBI lineage: Bacteria > Pseudomonadati > Pseudomonadota > Gammaproteobacteria > Lysobacterales > Rhodanobacteraceae > Dokdonella > Dokdonella sp. GW821-FHT11D02. Next base: position 34,693 of record NZ_CM179520.1, read on the forward strand.
CCGCGCTTTTCAACCCAGAAGCTCTCTCCCACCAACGCCGTACTTCTAGCCACCGACACCGAGGTTTGCCATGAAAGCGACTATGCCGACCGCCGAACAGATCAAGCTCGACTGGGCCAACAATCCGCGTTGGGCCGGCATCAAGCGCAACTACACGGCCGAGGACGTAGTGCGCCTGCGCGGCACGGTGCACGTGGAGCATTCGCTGGCGCGGCTCGGCGCCGAGAAGCTTTGGAAATCGCTGCACAGCGAAGACTTCGTCAACGCGCTCGGCGCGTTGACCGGCAACCAGGCGATGCAGCAGGTCAAGGCCGGGCTCAAGGCGATCTATCTGTCCGGCTGGCAGGTCGCGGCCGATGCGAATCTCGCCGGTCAGATGTATCCGGACCAATCCCTCTACCCGGCCGATTCAGTGCCGGCGGTGGTCAAGCGCATCAACAACGCGCTGCTGCGCGCCGACCAGCTGTACCACGCCGAGGGCGATGACAGCATCGACTTCCTGCAGCCGATCGTGGCCGACGCCGAAGCCGGCTTCGGCGGCGTGTTGAACGCGTTCGAGCTGATGAAGGCGATGATCGAAGCCGGTGCCGCCGGCGTTCACTTCGAGGACCAGCTCGCCTCGGTGAAGAAGTGCGGTCACATGGGCGGCAAGGTGCTGGTGCCCACGCGCGAGGCGGTCGAGAAGCTCAACGCCGCGCGCTTGGCCGCCGACGTCTACGGCGTGCCGACGCTGCTGGTCGCGCGCACCGACGCCGAGGCGGCGGATCTCTTGACCAGCGACGTCGATGCGAACGACCAGCCGTTCACGACCGGCGAGCGCACGGTCGAAGGCTTCTACAAGACCAAGAACGGCCTCGATCAAGCGATCAGCCGCGGCCTCGCCTACGCACCGTATGCGGATCTCGTCTGGTGCGAAACCGGCAAGCCCGATCTCAAGTTCGCCAAGGCCTTCGCCGACGCCATCCACAAAGAATTCCCGGGCAAGCTGCTCGCCTACAACTGCTCGCCGAGCTTCAACTGGAAGAAGAACCTCGACGACGCCACCATCGCCAAGTTCCAGAAGGAAATCGCGAGCTACGGCTACAAGTTCCAGTTCATCACTCTGGCCGGCTTCCACGCCTTGAACTACTCGATGTTCAACCTCGCGCACGGTTACGCGCGCCGCCAGATGAGCGCCTTCGTCGAGCTGCAGGAAGCGGAGTTCGCCGCCGCCGATCGCGGCTTCACCGCCGTCAAGCATCAGCGCGAGGTCGGCACGGGCTATTTCGATCAGGTGACACAGACGATCCAGCAGGGACAGTCTTCGACCACCGCACTGAAGGGCTCGACCGAAGAAGAGCAGTTCCACGGCGGCAAGTCGCAGGCCGCCTGAGAAACATCGATCCGCTGTGTTGGGCCGCCGACACCTCGGCGGCCCCGACGCCCGCCTGCTTGCGCAGGCCGCCGGCATCGGAACGAGCGGGGGAGGGAGAGGATGGACCCGAAGGCCGGGGTTCGCCGTCGGGTTCAACTGTTCCGATGCCGGGGCTGCGTAAATTCAGACGGACGGGTGGCTTGGAGCGTCGCAGCCGTCTCAAGAACGCCGCAAATCGACGCCCGTGAGGTGCCGCCCTCAGCCTGCGCGTGAGCAAGGCGTGAACATGGGTTAACATGGTCAACTCAGCGAGCCGCGTGTGGAGGTTCGGTGGCCAGGGTCAAGGAAGAGCTTTCCGAGGAACTTGCAGGGTCCGTCCCGGCGTCAGCGCCGGCGGCGCGTGCCGGCGTGCCCTTGCGCCAGCTCTCCGACGAAGAACACGCCCTGTTCGCGGGTGCGGGCCAGCGGCGCGACATCGCACCCGGCGAGATCATCTTCCGCCGCGGCGAACTCGGCCGCAGCATGTTCATCGTCGAATCGGGGCAGATCCAGCTCGAGTTCGGCGACGGCCTGCCCGACAAGCTGATCGGCCCGCGCGAGTTCTTCGGCGAGCTGGTGCTGTTCATTGGCAGCCATACCCGTGTCGCCAATGCCGTCGCGCTCGTTCCGACCGGCTTGCGCATCGTCGAGCACGACGCGTTCGAGCGCCTGCTCGATTCCGCTCCGCGCCTGGTCGCGCAATTCATGCGTCGCTCGTTCTCCTACCTCGTCGCCAGCGAGCAGCAGCTGATCCAAGGCTTGAAGCGCCGCAACGAGGACCTGATGGTCACGCTCGACTCGCTGCGCCAGACGCGCACGCAACTGACCACCGCCGAGCGCCTGGTGCAGACCGACGAACTGACCGGCCTGTGCAACCGGCGCGGCTTGTACATGTATCTGGAACGTTTGCACCAGCAGCGCCTGCCGGAAACGGTCCTCGGCCTGCTCCTGGTCGACCTCGACCGCTTCAAACAGATCAACGACCGCTGCGGCCATCTGATCGGCGACCAGGTGCTGCGCGCGATCGCCGAGGAAGTGCAGAGCGCGGCGAGTTCCACCGACGTGCCCTGCCGCCTCGGTGGCGACGAATTCGCGCTCTTGATGCAGATCACCGGCGAAGAGGAATTGCGCGCGCGCGCCACGCAGATCATCGCGGCGGTGAACTCGCTGCGCTTTCCCGGCGTCGGCGAAGGCTTGGTGGTTTCGGTCAGCATCGGCGCCAGCCTGTGCATCGACGGAATCGATTGGGCGGTCTGGTACAGCGATGCCGATGCCGCGTTGTACGAGGCGAAGGGGCGCGGCGGCGACGGATACGAAGTGAATCGTTCGGACGGACAGGTTTCCGTCATGAGGACGTCCTTGGTCTGACCGGCGCCATACAGATGATTCGATCGGCGGATGATGCGTCGATGGATGGGATCGGCGGGTCGAGTTTCGACGGGCTTGCGGGAGTGCCCGCAGCAGGCGCACGGAAGGCGTGGTGTTGTCGGCCGCCGCTACGATTCGACGTTACGGAAAGGATGGCCAAACAAAATCGATCCTGGCGGCCGTGCTTGCCGGCGGCCGGATCGCGATGCGTCGCAAAGGACGCGAGGGAAACAACAGCCACACCATGAACGCTCTCGCACAATCCGCTCCGCCCGTCACGCAGACCGCCACGGTGCCGCTGCTGCGCACGCTCGTGCTCTGCGACCTGGTCGACTCGACCGCCCTGGTCGGACGCCTCGGCGATCAACGCGCCGCCGAACTGTTCCGCAAACACGACCGCATCGTGCGCACGCTGCTGCAGACTTACGGCGGCCGCGAGATCGACAAGACCGACGGCTTCCTGGCGATGTTCGACCGTCCGATCCAGGCGGTCGCCTTCGCGCTCGAGTACCAGCGCCAGTTGAAGCGTCTGGGCGAGGACGAACGTTGCCCGTTGAGTGCGCGCGTCGGTGTCCATGTCGGCGACGTGCTGACCTGGGACAACACGCCCGACGACATCGCCAAAGGCGCCAAGACCACCGAAGTCGAAGGCCTGGTCAAGCCAATCGCTTCGCGTCTGATGCAGCTGGCATTACCCGGACAGATTCTCCTGTCCGGCGTCGCCTATTCGCTCGCGCATCGCGCGCAAGGCGAACTCGGCGAGCGTCTGGCCACGGTGCGCTGGCGCACGCACGGCCGCTATCAATTCAAAGGCATTCCCGATCCGATCCCGGTATTTGAGGTCGGCGAGGAAGGGTATGCCCCGCTCAAGGCGCCGCCGTGGTCGGGCAAGGCGCACCGCGAAGTGCCGTTCTGGCGTCGACCCGGAAGCCTCGCCATCGAGCTCGGGTTGCTGTTCGCGGTGGTCGCGATACCGGCGTGGTACCTGCTCAAACCGGCGCCGGCGATCGCGTTCGCCAATCGCGACTGGGTCGTGGTCGGTGATTTCAAGAACCTAACCGGCGAATCGAAGTTCGACGAATCCCTGCAGACCGCGTTCCGCATCGGTCTGGAGCAGTCGCGCTACGTCAACGTGCTGTCCGATCTGAAGACGCGCGAGACGGTCAAACTGATGCAGCGCGATCCGGAGAAGACGACGGTCGATCGCGCGATCGGCGCGGAGGTCGCGATCCGCGACGGCGCGCGCGCCTTGATCCTGCCGACCATCGCCGAGATCGGCGGTCGCGTGCGCGTGACGGCCGAAGTGGTCGATCCGAACACGCAGACCACGGTGTACTCCGAATCCGCCGACGGCGTCGGCGAGCAGTCGGTGCTGCCTTCGTTGGACAAGGTCAACCAGCAATTGCGCGTGCGCCTCGGCGAGGCGCTGGCGACGGTGTCGAACGAGTCTCGGCCGCTGGAGAAGGCGGCGACCAAGAACCTGGACGCCTTGCGTGCGTACTCGCTGGCGCAACGGGCTTACAACTCGAACAAGCAGAAAGAGGCGCTTGTACTGGTCCAGCAGGCGACGAAGCTCGATCCGAATTTCGCGTTGGCTCGAACGCTCACTGCTGCGATCCACATCAATGCAGGGGACAACAGTTCCGCCAAGCGAGAAGTCGATCAGGCGGCCGCTTTGCGCGACCACCTATCGGCACGAGACGGTTTGTACGTCGAGGCATGGAAAATATCGTTCGACAATCCGGGGGCCGCGCTGGAAAAGTGGAAGGCTCTTTCCCAGTTGTATCCCGACTTCCAGGTGGCTCGTGGGTTGTACGGATACAACTCTTATGTTTTCGCCAATCGCTACGACGAAGCGATTCGCGCGTATCAGGCCATGGATTCCCAGCAAAGCCCATTCTCAGGCAGCCGAGAGGCTACGATGGCGATCCTGTATCTGGGACAGGAAAATTTCGAAGAAGCAAGACGGAGGATTCAGAAGGCAAAAAAATTAGGATTCACCTTCGACCAGCTCGATGCGGAAATCGAGGCAGCACAACGTAACTTCGATAAGGCGGAATCTTTGCTGGCGGGAAATCAGTCGCCCACGATCGCAAAGACGGACATTGGCGCACTGAATTTTTCGCTTGCATTGAATGTAGATCGTGGTCACTGGGACGAAGTCTGGAGACTTCTGCAGAGGGATCTTTCCGCTCTTGGCGCGGATGAGAAAGGGCCTCGGCAGAAACTGACGGTCGTCGAAATGAGCCTGCGGTCGATCGCCTCGGTGAAGGGAAGCGAGCACGACCGCATCAAGGATCTACTGCCACAAGAGCTGGCCGGTCCGAAGAGCCAGAACCCCGCGGACCGATACGAGTCGACATTTCATCTGCTGTTCGCCAGCTATCTTCTCGCCTCGAGCGGAGAGGTAAGCTCAGCGGAGACGGTTCTTGGCAGAATAGGCACTGAGGCAGCCGATAAGAACTATCCCGTACTCAACAGCATCCACGCGGCAGCCCAGGCGGAAATAGCCCGGGCGAAGGGAGATCCGCGTCAATCGATTCGCCTACTGCAACAGCAAGGTTTGGACGGAAGTGAGTTGTACATTACGCATGTGGCTTTGATGGACGCGTATGCGGACCAGAAGGACTACGAGAAAGCTTTAATCCATGCGCAATGGTTGGTTCAGCATCGCGGTCGCGCTTATACGGAGGCCAATTCAGATTGGATAGCCCGTCCGTTCAATGTCGCGCATTCGAATCTCGCACTCCTACGCGTTGCCGAATACTCACTTGCCCAAGGAAAAAAACCGAACGCGCTCACCGCATTGAAAGAATTCAAGAAGAACTGGGCCACAGCTCTCGACAAGGATTTTCTTTCCGGCAAAGTCAAGCAGATCGAGGCGAACCTCTGAGTATCTGCTGACGGTTAGTCGCTTTTGATCGACACGGAAGGCACAAAAAATCCCGCGCACCGCTGAGCAATTTCGTCATCCATGCTCCGATTGGCGTCTTCGAATATTTTCTTGGGACCCAGTCTCCGAGGAGCAAGGCAGCTTGCTTTCAAATTGACGACAACATGAAATGGAATGCCCAGTTCGACCAGCGCCGCCGCAGGCTTCTCTTCGAATCTCGCTCGGAATGCATCATTCGTGGCAAGCTCGTGGATCAATCGACGACTTTCTTCGATGGTAAGCGCGGCGTCACTCATATTGCTTCTCCACAGCTCTATATTTTTTGAAATCCTGGAAATTCACCCAGCCTATGTGGCACGAAGCCTCCTTCGTTAGGAAGCGTAGGCTGAAGCCCTGCCCTGAGGACGCGCAACTATAACTCATGAAGAGCGACGAAATTACCGCGGCAAGAGTACGCCGCTGCCACATTGTTGCAATTGAACCAAGAGAACGTATCGCGTTCGACCTTGAGCGCTTGGGGGAGAGCGAGAGTGGCCTCCACGTCGTCCAAGAATGGGTCGCGCTCGCACCGCACCTCGGTGTCGAGGTCATTGTCGACTACGACGAAGTGAGCGTTCTGGGTGGGGTCTCATCGTCGCGTTGGACAACGTTGGACGAACTCACCTTAGACCACGAGCGAGCGACACTCGAACAGCTGATTGAAAAGCAACTGCTAGTCGTTGCGGGGAGTTCTGCCGACAGCAGCGACCAAGACTCCCGCGACAGTCATTGGCACCGCACGTCCGCGGTCGCCCACTACGCGTCGCGATGGAACGGAATAGACATCGAGCAACGCGATCGCGAATTCAGGGAACACGCGGCGCGAGCTGTGCTCGACTATCTTGGCCCTGCCCCACCGCCTGTCGGAGAACGTGCGTCGACAGAGCAGAGAATTCCTCTGCCATCCGCCGAGCCGACCCCATTCGACGCGCTGCTGCTCAAGCGCGTGACCTGTCGCAACTACGATCGCTCGCGCCTGCTGAGTCTGGCCGAGTTCTCATCGGTGCTGTTTCGCACCTTCGGCGCGCGCGCGGTCGTCGATACGGCGCCCGGTGTGACTTTGCTGAAAAAAGGCGTGCCGTCCGCGGGCGGCTTGCATCCTACCGAGGCCTATCTGCTGGTTCAGCGCGTCGAGGGCGTCGCGCCGGGTTTGTATCACTATCATCCGATCGACCATGCGTTGGAACCGATTCGCTTGCTGGCGGCGGAAGAGGCGACGGAGCTGGCCAAGCGCTTCGTCGCCGCGCAAGCCTATTTCGTCGATGCGCACGTGATGGTGATTCCGACCAGCCGCTTCCGGCGCAACTTCTGGAAGTATCGCAACCACGCGAAGGCCTATCGCGCGCTCACGCTCGACGTCGGCTACCTGTCCCACACGATCTATTTGTCCGCGACCGAACTCGGCCTGGCCGCTTTCATCACCGCCGCGATCAACGAAGTCGACATCGAGCAAGCCTTCGGCCTCGATCCGCTCGAAGAAGGCCCGCTTGCGGTGTGCGGCTTCGGCATCCGTGCCGCCGAGCGCAAGGAGGTCGAGTTCGATCCGCTGCATGCGGTGTGGCCGGAGTGAGGTTGGCCGTCTAAACGTCCGATCCCATTGGCTTCGGAACCTCGCCGGCGGAGACGACCGGCGCACTTCGAAAGCGCCTAGGGTATTACCTAGTGCCCGCGCTCACTCGAGCGTAGGAAGATCGGGTTCATTTGTTTCGGAGCTCACCCATGGCCGGCATCGCCTCGCTGGGGACACCGTCTTCTCCTTCGCTCGACCTCGCTCCGTCGAGCGGGATGTCCGGGCAGGAAGCCTACGGCACGCTGCTCGACTTTCACGAGAACGTGCAGGCGCGGACTGCAACGCTCGAATCCGCGTCCGCTCCGGTCAAGGGTTTGGAGAGTGATCTGCAGCGGCAGCTCGCCGAGAATGCACCGGCCGCCGCAGGCATCGGCGCTGCGGAATACGCCGCCGAGTTCCGCAAGCTGCACGAGCCGACCTACCAAAAGGCGAAGGACGCGTCGGACGATCTGTCGAAGTATCTCGACGACAATTTGCCGAAAGCGTTGGCGGCGGGCGCAAATCCCGAGGTAGCGCAATCTCCGGCGATGATGAGTGCGGCGGAGTTGGCACTCAGTTCCATCGATGGCGCTCACGTGGCGCTCGAGGCCTATGCCAAAGGCGCGCCCGGCGATCATTCGCAACTCGCCTCGACGCTGCAGAACGCAGCCGGCTTGGCCGAGATCGGCGTCGATCAATGGGCGGACGCAGTCGATGCCGGCCCGGGCAGTGCTTTGTCGAAGGCGGCTGGCGGTCTCGGCGTTCTTGGCGCCACCATCCAATTGAGTGTGTCCAACGAGAGGCTGCAGAACGGTCAGGCAAACGTCGGAACGGCTATGCAGGCGGGCGCTGCCGGTGGGGAGTTTGCGCTCGGTGCGCTGACGATAGCTGGAGTTACCGTTCGCGGTGCCAACCCGATCGGACTCGGTTTGACCGCCGTTGGCTTGGTCGGCACCGGAGTGGAGGCGGTTGAGGATCAGAACCGCATCGCCGGCCACGAAGCCGCCGTATTCGGCGCGCTGAAGATCGACGAGGCCGCGGCGAAGGCGATTGGTGCGGCGAATCCGGCCACGCGCGACATTTTGTTGAACGCGGATTTGACGCCGAAACAACTGCAAGCCATCGGCAAGGCGGCACCGGATGCACTGCGGACGTCACCGGAATGGACCCGCGCCTTTCTCGAAGGAACCGGCTTGCGCGGCCAACCGCTGGTTGATCTGCTGACGAACGTCGGCCCGGGCGCGTCCACCTTCATCGGCAAGGCCGCGCAGGAATACGGGCTGCTCGGTTCGCCGCGCAATCTCACGGAGCTTGCGGACAACTTGGACCGCTTCCAGAAAGTGGGCACCGGCTTCCCGCTGTCGCCGGCGGAACAGAGAGGCGTCGATTCGCTGCGCGCCTGGGACGCCGTTCTCGACACCGCGCCGTAACGGCGCCGCCCCGCGTCGCTCGGTCTTGCCGGCAGACCGCGGAGTTCGGTCGCTCCTCGTACGATCAGCGATGCCGTGTCAGGTCTTCCGGCGTGTCCAGATCGATGGCGAGCGCTGGCGCATCGAGTGCGACGACTTCGTTCGCGCGCGCGCGCAGCAGCTCACGCGCGCCGACGTCGCCTTCGATCCCGCTCAAGTCGGCGAACCACGCGCGCGGCAGCACCGCCGGCACGCCATGCACGCCGGCGTACGCGCTGGCGATCGCGCGTTGCGGCTGCGCGCGCCAGGTCTCGCACAGGGCATGCAAATGAGTCGCGGCGAGCGCGGGTTGGTCGGTCAGCGCGATCAAAGCGCCCTCGCAGCGCGCATCCAGTGCGGCCAGACCGGCACGCAGCGAAGCGGACAATCCGTGCGCGTAGTCGGGTGCGATCACGCTGCGCAGCGATAGCCCGTGCAAAACCTCTCGCAGGCGTTCGGCATCGTGGCCGAGCACGATCACGCAATCGAGCGGTGCGGTCGCGAGCAGCGCGCGCGCGGCGCGGCGCAGCAGCGGCTCGCCGTCGACCTCGATCAATTGTTTCGCTTGCCCGAGCCGAGCCGATGCGCCGGCAGCGAGCAAGATCGCGCCATGCGACAGCGGCGGGCGATTCATCGGCGGCGCGCGCGTGCCAGTTCGGTCTGCAGCTGCGCCACGATCGCCAGCGCGATCGCTTCGGCGCCTTCGCCGCCGAGCGGCAGCCCGACCGGTGCGCGCAGGCGCGGCTGCAGGCTCGCAGCGATCTCGGCGCCGACTTCGGCGAGCAGATCGTCGCGCCGCGCCGGCGGACCGAGCAGGCCGACATAGCGGATCGAACTAGCGGCGAGATGCGTCAGGCAGCGCGCATCGAGCAGGTAGTTGTGATTCATCACCAGGGCGGCGTCGAAGCGTGTGAGCGTCAGTAGAGCCGGTAAGTTATCCGGCCCGCCGCCGTGCAGGCGATCGATGCCGCACTCGTCGGCAAAGCGCGACCAACGCTGGCGATGCTCGGCCAATTCCGCGTGCCAGCCGAGCTGCCGCGTCAGCTGCAACAAGGGGCGCGTTTCCGGACCTGCGCCGAGCAGGAGCAGCCGCGGCGCCGCTGCGATGACGAGCTCGATCGGCACGTTCAACGCCTCCGCTCCGTCGGACGACTTCCGGCCGTCGCGTTCGAAGTGGTAACGCTGCACTTCGGTGTCGCCGGCAACGACGTGCGCTTCACCGCGACCGATCGATCCCGCCGCACCGTCCAGCGTCAACTGCACCGCTGCGCCCTGCGCATCGGCACCGAGCAGCGCCTCGCGCAGCGGTGACGCCGCCGCCGGCACGGGCAAGAGCAGCACGCGGGTCGAGCCGCCGCAGCCGGTGCCCGAGCCGAACACGCGATCTTCATCGCCGCTGGTATCGAAGCGCACGTCGCTGGCGACACCGCGCGCGAACACTTCGCGTGCTGCCGCTTCGAGCTCGCCTTCAAGACAGCCACCAGACAATGCGCCGACGCGAACGCCGCCGGCATCGAGCAGGATCAAGGCGCCGGGCTTGCGATAGGTCGAGCCGGCGGTTTCCACGACGACCGCGAGTACGCCGGCTTCGCCGCGCGCGGCCAGCGCGCGCAAGCCGTCCACGACCGCGCGCTGGCCGCCCAGAGGTGGCTCGAGGCTCATGCGGTATGCGGCTCCCTTTGCAGATCTTCTTCGCTGATCCACTCCTCCACATCCCGCAGGACTACCGAGCGGATCCAGTGCATGAAGTTCTCGGGATTTTCTTCAAGAACGGAGTAGGTGAGCGGAGCCGTCACTTCCTTAGTGCCCGAGAAAGACAGATGGCAGCTGATCACGTTGTCTTGCACGACGCTGTTGTGGACGACGAAGAAAGCAAAGCAATCCCTATCCTGCCGCCGCGCGAACGGATAGACCTCGCATTGCGTGCCGAACTCGGCCTTGAAGGCGCGTTGCGCGAAGCCGTTCTTGGAGAAGTCGGGGGCGCGCCCGATGGACTCGGCCGAATCGAGGAAATACCAGGGCATCCAGTCCGTGAGGCCCTTGGCCAGGAACCAGCGATACGCCAGCGGAAGCAAAGCTGCGGTCATCGGAATTTCCCAGTGCGTGGGACCAGGCGAGTTCCGCTACCGGCACGACGCGGACGACTCTTCCATAGCGGAAACGGGATGAAGTCGCGAAAGCCTCGTTTCAATGCTTGCCCAGGCGCCGCGCGACGCCGTCGAACAGTCGCACCGGTTTGACCAGCGCCTTGCCGAGCCGCTCCAACTTGAGGCCGACCTTGGCGACGCCGTCTTCGGCCAGCTCGCGCGCGATCAAGGTGACCGGCCCGAGGCGTACGCGATCGCCGACTTCGATCGTGTGTTCGAAGCGCCGCGCGAAATGCTCGGCTAGGGTCAGCGGCGCGTCCTTGGCGCGGATCGGCAGGCTGTAGAACTCGGCCACGTCGGCCAGGCGCACGTCGGCGTCGAGGCTGAATTCGCCGAACAGTTCGAGCTCGGCCTCGCGCGCTTCGTCGGGCGGCGCGAACAGCCAGTCGAGCCGATGCACGCGCCCGGGCGGCGCGAGCAGATAGGCGTAATCGCCGGCGGCGAGCGGGCCGGCAGTTTCCGGCATCAAGATCTCGCCACCGCGCACGATCAGGGCGAGCTGCGCCCAGGCCGGCGGCGCTTTCGTCAGCACTGCCGCACCCGCCGCGACTTCGTAGCCGACGATCTCGCGCGCAAGCGAACCGGGTAGGTCCAACTCGACCCGGCGCACTTCGCGATCGCGATGCGGCAGCGCCACGTCGAGCAGGCGCGCGGCGAGACCGAGTGTCCAGCCCTGCACCAGCAGCGAGACCAGCACGACGATGAAGGCGACGTTGAAGATCAAGGCCGCATGCGGCAGGCGCATCAGCATCGGGATCGAAGCGAGGAAGATGCCGACTGCGCCGCGCAGCCCGACCCAGGCGACGAAGGTGATCTCGCGCTTGCCGTAACGGAACGGCGCGAGACAGGCGGTCACCGCGAGCGGGCGGCCGATCAGCATCAGGAACGCGGCGAGGCCGAGCGCCGGCCAAAGTACGGCGGCGAGCGTGTGCGGAGTCACCAGCAAGCCGAGCACGAGGAACATCGCGATCTGGCACAGCCAGGTGCCGGCATCGAGCACCGAGAGCAGATTGACGAACCCTGGCACGTTACGGTTGCCGACCACCACACCAGCAACGTAGACGGCGAGGAAGGCGCTGCCGTGCAGCGCGCCGGTCAGCCCGAACACGAGCACCGCGCCGGCAAGCAAGAACAATGCGGCGAGACCGCCCGACAGCGGCAACTTACGCAAGGCCGCCGCGATGCCGAGCCCGCCGATAGCGCCGGCGAGCGCGCCGACGCCGAACTGCTGCGCGAGTTCGAGCGCGAATTGCGCCGGCGCGAGACCGTGCGGTGCGGCGAGGTACTCGGCCAGGAGCGTGGTCAGCAGGACCGCGACCGGATCGTTCGCGCTGGATTCGATCTCCAAGGTCGAACCGACACGCGAGCGCAGCTGCAAGCCGCCCGCACGCAACAGGAAGAACACCGCCGCGGCATCGGTCGAGGCGACTACCGCACCGAGCAGGAAGGCTTCCACCGCATCGAGTTTGAACAGGTAATGCGCCGCCACCCCGGTCAGTGCGGCGGTGATGACGACGCCGGCGGTGGCGAGCAGCAGGGTCGGTGCGAAGACGCCGCGAAAGCTCTCGCGGCGCGTACGCAGTCCGCCGTCGAACAGAATGATCGCGAGCGCGAACGAACCGATCTGATAGGTCGCCTGATAGTCGTCGAACTGGATGCCACCCGGCCCGTCGACACCGGCGAGCATGCCCAGCACCAGGAACACCAGCAGCAAGGGCGCGCCGAAGCGCCGCGCGATCAGGCTCGAACCGATGCCGGCCAGCACCAGCGCGGCGGCGGCGGCGAACAACCAATAGGTGTGGTGGATCGCGCTCATCGGATCGGCGGAATCGCTCGTACAGGGGTTGCGAGGCGTCGGAGTCCGGCCCAGGACGCTCCCACTTTACACGCCGCGATGGGCGCGGCGAGCGACTTTTCGCTCGCCGAGCACTGACTAATCGAGCACTGCTCTCACTCGGCGAACCGACGGTACTGGATCGCCTCGGACAAATGCGCCGTCTCGATGCGCACTGCATCGGCCAGATCGGCGATCGTGCGCGCGACGCGCAGAACGCGATGATAGGCGCGCGCCGACAGGGCGAGATGTTCGACCGCGCGATCGAGCAGGCCGTGCTCGTTGCTGCTCAAATCGCAATCGCGTTCGACTTCGCGGTTGGTGAGCCAGGCGTTCGGTTTGCCGGCGCGCTCGAGCTGACGCATGCGCGCTTCAGCGACGCGCGTGCGCACGCGCGCGCTGGATTCGCCGCTGCCGGCTTCGCGCAAGTCGGCCGGTGCCACGCGCGGCAGCTCCAGTTTGAGATCGATGCGGTCGAGCAAGGGACCGGAAATGCGCGCGCGGTAACGCGCGATCGCGTCCGCGGTGCAGCGGCAGCGGCCGCTCGGATCGCCGGCGTAGCCGCAGGGGCAGGGATTCATTGCCGCGACGAGTTGGAAGCGTGCCGGAAATTCGACTTGCCGCGCCGCGCGGGAGATCGAGATGCGGCCCGATTCGAGCGGCTCGCGCAGCACTTCGAACACGTGGCGGTCGAATTCGGGCAGCTCGTCGAGAAACAGCACGCCGTAGTGCGCCAGTGAGATCTCGCCCGGGCGCGGCAGCGAACCGCCGCCGACCAGAGCGGCGGCAGAAGCGGTGTGGTGCGGATGACGGAACGCGCGCTTTTTCCAGCACGAGACGTCGTTGTCGTGGCCGGCGACGGAACGGATCGCCGCGAGTTCGAGCGCTTCGTATTCTTCCAGCGGCGGCAGGATGCCGGGCAAGCGGCTGGCCAGCATGGTCTTGCCGGTTCCCGGCGGACCGACAAGCAGGAGATTGTGGCCGCCGGCGGCGGCGATCTCGAGCGCGCGGCGCGCCTGCGGCTGCCCGCGCACGTCGGCGAGGTCGAGCGGATCGGCGGCGGCCGACAGTGGAACGAGCGCCGGCGCTGCGAGTTCGGCGCGACCGGCCAGGTGCGCGCAGACGTCGAGCAGCGAATCGGCGACGCGCACGTCCGCGCCAGCGACCAGGGCCGCTTCGGCGCCGTTGCCGCGTGGCAGGATCACGCGCCGGCCGATGCGCGTCGCATGCAGCACGGCCGGGAGCACGCCCTGCACCGACCGCAGCTCGCCCGACAGCGCCAATTCGCCGACGAACTCGTGTCCACTCAAGGCGTCGCGCGGCAGGCCGCCGTTGGCGGCGAGGATGCCGAGCGCGATCGGCAGATCGAAGCGGCCGCCGTCCTTGGGCAGGTCGGCCGGTGCCAGATTCACCGTCACGCGGCGCTGCGGATACTCCATTTGTGCATTGAGGATCGCGGCGCGCACGCGGTCGCGCGCTTCCTTCACCGCCGTTTCGGGCAGGCCGACGATCGAGGTGCCGGGCAGACCGCCCGACAGATGCACCTCGCACGCGACCAGGGGCGCTGCGACTCCGGCCTGCGCGCGCGTGTAGACGACGGCGAGGCTCATGGATGCTCCGGAAAAGAGCCCGCCACTCCCGCCAGGGGGTGAGCTGCGCAGAGCAGCGGGCTTCCCGGGAAACCGTACAACCGATCTGAAGACGGCATCATGACGTCGATCGCGGACACGCGTGGCTCCAGCGGCGCCGCAGAGGTGCGGCGCTCGTATAGGCGAAAAAACGCGCTGTGGCGGATCGCTGGGTTAGTGCTTGGGCTGCGTCGTCGCCGCGCCGACCAGGCGCTCGAGGGCGAGGATCTGCTGCTCCAGCTGTTCGATTTTCTCGCGCGTGCGCAAGAGCACGCAGCGCTGCACGTCGAACTCCTCGCGCGTCACCAGATCGAGCTGGCGCAAGCCGGCCTGCAGGGCGCTGCGGAAATTGCCGGTAAGGTCCTCGCGCGCCTGATCGAGGCCGGGCGGGACCAGCGCGGCCAGTCGTCGCGCGAGGTCATCGATGGAACGAAGCTCGATCATGGCTCACCCTTTGGGCATGATTCGGATGGTCGGACGACACGCCGCGCGGCCTGTACCGGCCGCTTCGACGCAAGATTCAAAGTCCCTGGGGGTCGACCGACGGCGGGTGTACCCGCCGTCGGCCGGAAGCTTCCTTGCGGCGCCGTTCCTTCGGCGCTGCGTCCCCAACGAGAGACAGTCTAGCCGGCGCGAATCGCAGCGCCAGCCGGCGGTTTCGGAACTTCGTGTAAGAAATTTCCTACACGGATCGATCCGGCTATAGTCGCCGCGACATTCGCAATGGGAATCGACCGATGCACATGGTCATGGCGATCATCAAGCCGTTCAAGCTCGACGAAGTGCGCGAAGCACTCGCCGAAGTCGGCGTGCAGGGCATCACGGTCACCGAAATCAAAGGCTTCGGCCGCCAGAAAGGCCATACCGAGCTGTATCGCGGCGCCGAGTACGTGGTCGACTTCCTGCCCAAGATCAAGATCGAGGTCGCGGTCAGCGACGACCAGATCGAGCGCGTGGTCGAAACGATCGCGCACACCGCCAACACCGGCAAGATCGGCGACGGCAAGATTTTCGTCTGGAAGCTCGATCGCGTGATCCGCATCCGCACCGGGGAACTCGATGCGGATGCGCTTTAGGGCCGGGATTGGGGATTGGGGATTCGATAAGAGCGCGAACGCGCCTCGCCATCGTCGCTAGCGCAGCACGATCCAAAGTCCCAATGCCGCGAACAACAGCGCAGCGCCCATGCGCGCTGCCTTCAGCGGCAACCGCTGCGCGAAGCGCGCGCCGAGCCAGACCACCGGCACGTTCGCCAGCAGCATGCCGACCGTAGTACCGACCACGACCTGCCACAGCGGGTGATACTGCGCGGCCAGCACGACCGTCGCGACCTGCGTCTTGTCGCCCATCTCGGCGAGGAAGAACGCGATCAGGGTCGCCAGCAGCACGCCGCGGCCGGCACCGCGCGCGGCGCCTTCTTCGTCGGCCTTGTCCGGGATCAGGGTCCAGGCGGCGACCGCGAAGAAGCTCACCGCGACGATCCACTTCAAGGTTTCCGGCGAGAGCCAGGCAGACACCAGCGCACCGACCGAGCCGGCGATGGCGTGGTTGACCAGGGTCGCCAGCAGAATGCCGATGCAGATCGGCCAGGGCCGGCGGTACTTCGCCGCTAGAATCAGGGAAAGCAGCTGCGTCTTGTCGCCGATCTCGGCGATCGCGACCGCGGCGGTCGAAACGAGCAGGGTTTGCATGAAAGCTCCGGCGGGCTGGGGCGAGTGGACACAATGATTCCGCACGTACCGCCCCGGCCCGGGTTGGTCAGTGAGAACCAAAGGTCTTGCCGGAAGATTGCAAGCAATCCTGCGCGCGCCATGGCGTGTTCGCCAAGTGTGTTGACGCGAGCGCCGTAGCGTTTCGCTGCGGCCGGCTACTCCCCAATGGAGCGCGCGCAGTGTAAGCGCGCGCCTGGCGGCGGGCAAGCGCCGGCGCCCATGGCATAGGATGCGAGCCGATGAATGACGCGCCCCTGCCGACCTACCTGCTCGACGATCTCCGCATCGATCTGGCGCGCCAGCGCGTAACGCGCGGAGACGGCGCGCCGCTCGAGGTGGCCGGTCTCAGTTTCCAGCTGCTACGTTACTTGGTCGAACAAGGCGATCGGGTGGTCGGCTTCGACGAGCTGATCGCGCAAGTGTGGGCACCGGCCGTGGTCAACGAGGAAACCGTGACCCAGCGCGTCAAGCTGCTGCGCCAGGCACTCGGCGACGATGGGCGCAATCCGCGCTACCTCCGCTCTGTGCGCGCTCGCGGCTACCAACTCTGCGTCGCGCCACGGCTGGAGCCTTCGGTCGCGCGCGCGCCGCGCGCACGCCATCGCGCGTATGCATGGGGCGTCGGCCTCGTTCTGGTCGCGCTGCTGACGGTTCTGAGCGTCTTCATTTGGCCTCGGCCGCACGCGCCGGTCGCCGCGGCCGACGCCCGCGAAGAACTGTTGCAGCGTGCGCGCTACTACGCCGGTATCGGCCAGAACGAGAACAACGAACGCGCGATTGCGTTGTACGAGCAGGCGCTCGCCGCCGATCCGGCTGATGTGATGGCCGGCATCGGCCTCAGCCGCGCGCTCAGCGCGCGCATGTGCCTGTACAACGGCGGCCCGGACGCGACCGCGCGCGCGCAAGCGCTGGCGGAAGCGGCGATCGCGCACGACCCGGGCGACGGCGCGGCACACAACGCGCTGGCCTATGTTTACGACTGCCGCGGCAACATCGACGCCGCCATCGCCGAGTACGAGCGCGCGTTCGCGCTCGATCCCGCCGAACGGGTGGACAGCCGCGCCTCCGCTGCGAATCTGTACGCGGCGCAAGGGCGGCTCGCCGCCGCGCTCGAAAACAACCTCACGGTCGAACGTTCCGGCGCGAATCTGCGTTTCCTCGACCTGCAGATCGCGCGCAATCTGGAATTGCTCGGCTTCGCTGCGGCGGCCGAGCAGCGTTACGCGAGAATCTTCCGCCTGTATCCGGACAACGTATTCGGCAACCTCGCCTGGCCGCGCTTTCTGTTCGTGCAGGGGCGCTACGCCGATGCCGACGCCGCCTTGGCCGAGGCCCTGCAGCGTCCGCCGCATCCGCAGCTGTTCCTGCTCGCCGGCGAACTCGCCCTGCTACGCGGCGAGCAGGCGCGCGCGGCGGACATGTTCGGCCGCGCCGCCGCGCTGCGTCCGCATCAAAGTCTGCCGACCAGTCTGAGCCGCCTGTACGGCACGCCGGCTCCCGACCGCGCTTGGCTTGGCGACCGCGCCGCCAAGATCGCCGCCGACGCGGCGGACCGGCCGGACGAATGGATCGAGATCGCCCTGCTGCGCGCCGCCGCCGCCGATCGTGACGGCGCCATCGCCGCGCTCGGCCGCGCGGTGGACGGCGGGTTTCGCGATCAGGCCTGGCTACAAATCTCGCCGTTGTGGCGCCCGATCGCCGGCGAACCGCGCTTTGCCGAGGTGATCGACCGCATCAGTCGTGCGCTGGCGGCCGAGCGCGCGCAGGCGCTGGCGGCCGCCTGGTTTCCGCAGGACCTGCTCAACGCGAACGCGGCAGTGCCGGCAAAATGAAGTCGCGGAACAGTTCCTGCGACTGCGCATGCGCGTTGCGCTGGTTGTAGGCGCGGCTGGTGATCACGGCGACGATTTTGCGCTCGGGCAGCACGAACACGTAGTTGCCGCCGTTGCCGCTCATCGCCCACACCGCGTGATCGGTGCCGTCCAGCGCGAAATGGAAGCGCCAGATCAGATAGCCGTACTCGGCGTCCTCGCGCGCCTGCGCATGCGGCGTCAGCATCGCGTCGATCCAACGCGAAGAGACGACCTGCCGCCCGTTCCAGCGACCGCCGTCGGCGAGCATCGCGCCGATCTTGGCGATGTCGCGGCTGCGATAGCGTGCGCCCCCGCCGCCCATCACGACACCATCGGGCGAACGGTTCCATTGCGAGCTGGTGATGCCGAGCGGCTTCTCTAATGCCTCGGCCGCGAACGCCGCCAGCGACTTGTGCGTGGCGCGCTCGACCACGGCGCCGGCGACGAAGCTGCCGGCGGTGCAATAGGCGAACGCGCGGCCGTAAGGACTGTCGGCCGGCTTGCTCATCCACGGCGCGAAACCCTTGATCGGCAGTTCGAGCGCGAAGCGCAGCCAGTTCTCGGTCACGTACATGCGTTCTTCGTTGCCGCTGGAAAATGCGTTGTCGTCGTCGCATTCCCACAGCGAACTCATGGTCAGCAGGTCTTCCAGGGTGAAGGCGTCCTTGCGCGGATCGGCGTTGCGCAGCGGCGCCAGATCGCGGAAGTAGGGATAGACCTTGGCCGACACGCCGGCGATCAGGTCGCGGTCGATCGCGGCGCTCGCCAGCACCGCGGTCAAGGTCTTGGTCGCCGAGCGCATGTCGTTGGGCGTCTCGCGCGTACCGCCGTTGAAGTAACGCTCGTACACCAGCCGGTTGGCATCGGCGACCACGATGCTGGTGATGCCCTTGAGATCCTGCGCGGCGATGCGGGCCGGGATCGCGCCGAGCTTGGCCGTGTCCCAGCCGAGCGAGCCGGCATCGGTACCGGTCCAACCGTCGGCGAGGGTGTCGGGAACTTGATAGGCGCTCGGTTCGGCCGCGGCCAGAGCGCCCGAGAACAACGGGCCGAAGAACAGCAGGCCGAACAACGCAGTCAGACCTCGGTATCGCATGACGCACTCCATCGGAAGGAGCGCCGAGTCGAGCGCAAACCGCAATGAAGTGCCGGAAATGCGAATGAAGAACTCTGAAGGCGCTCAATCGACCGCGTGTTTGGCGATACCGGCGACGAATTCGTCCAGATCGACCGCTGCGGTGTTGGCCAGCAGGATGATGGTGAGGTCCGGTTCGAACACGTGGAACAGCTGCGCCTGCGCGCCCATGATGCGGCCGGGGCGCTTGACCACGCGGCGCGGCACGCCACCGAGCTTGGTGTCGTAGGACCAGAGACCGTAGCCGTAGTCGTCGAGGCCGGGCTTGAACATCCGCTCGAGCGAATCGGCGCGCAAGAGTCGGTGACCGAACAGCGCGCGCGAAAACGTGGCCAGGTCGGCCGTGGTCGAGTAGAGCGCACCGGCGGCGTACCAGTTCTCCGGATAGACCGGCAGATCCGGCGACAGCGCCTTCAGGTCGTCGCGATAGAAATAAGTGTCGGCCAGCCCCGCGACGATGTCGCTTTGATGCAAGAAGCCGCTGTCGCGCATGCGCAGGGGATCGAGGATGCGCTCCTTCAGCACACGCTCGAACGGCGCGCCGTACAGGCGTTCGACGATCTTGCCGAGTACGACGTAGTCGCCGTTGTTGTAGTCGAACCGGGTTCCGGGCGGATAACGCGGCTCGCCGATGCAGAACATCGTCAGCAGCTGCTCGCTCGTGTAGGGCTTCTGATAGACGGGTAAGCCGTTGCGGATCGCATCGCCGGCATCGCCGACTTGGTCGAAATTCGGCAGGCCGGAGGTGTGATTGAGCAGCTGATGCACGGTGATCGTGTCGCCGCCGCGGCCCGGGTAGTCCGTCAGATACGTGCGGATCGGGCGTTCGAGATCGAGCTTGCCTTGCTCGTGCAGCTGCAGGATCAGGGTCGCGGTGAACAGCTTGGTGATCGAGGCGATCTTGTAGCGGGTCTGCGCGCGGTTGGGCTGCTCGAAGGGGATATTGGCCAGGCCGAAGCTGCGCGTGTAGTCCGGCTTACCGGGACGCACGATCCGAATCGAGCCGCTGAAGCCGTGCTGCTTCGCGTAGGTTTCGATGAAGGCGGCCGGCTCGGCGGCGTGTGCCGCGGCGGTGCCGGCGAACAGCAGGATCAGGAGCAACACAAGGCGTTGCATGGCGGACTCCGGGCGGGCGATGGCCGCTTAGGAGACGCCGTCCGGATTGTCGGTTGCATGGGCGAGGAGACTTCATCGCGCCCAAACGAAAACGACCACGCTGGGCGTGGTCGTTCGCTTCGAAACCGCTTCGAATGTGCCGATCAGCTGGCCGGCGCGTTGCGCACCGCCGACAAACCGTCAACCGCCTTGCGCGCCGCTTCGCCTTCGCGCCGGCCAATCTCGCGGGCGGTCACGGCCAGCCATTCGTTCGCGTTGGCCTCGCCGTCTTCGCGCACGCGGCGCTGGTACTCGGGCAGGAACTCGAGGAAGGCTGCTTCGAGAGACGCTTTCTGGTCCTCGTAGTGCCGGATCAGGGCGTTCTCGTCGTCGGCATTGATCAGGTCATTGGCACGCATTTCGGCCACGCTGGCCATGTAGACCTGCCGATCATCCTCGGGTCCTGCATTGCTCATCGCGGCGATCTCAGTTCTGGCCGATGGCTTGGCCGAAGCCGCCGCTGAAGCCCTGCGTGAAGTTGTCGAGGAACGACTTCTGCGCGTCCTGGCCCATGCCGGACTGGCCGAGCAGGTTGTTCAGCAGGCCGCCAGCGGCGCCGCCGAGCAAGCCGCCCAGCATGTTGGTGAGCTGGCCCAGCAGCGGTTTGACGATATCCATCAAGGGCTTGACGATTTGCGCAAGTTGAGTCATGGCCGTTCTCCTTAGCGAGGTCTGATTGAGAGCGGCTGCGTTCGCCGCGATACCGCCCGTACATGGACGTGTGTGCTAGTTTCCTCCGTGCCGGTCCAGCGTCAATCTAGGGCCGGCCCGACCTCGGGATTGCCCTAGGTTCGAGTGGGGCTTTTTATCGCTTATCAAACACAAATGGCGGCCGACGACTCCACTACCCGCGAGCTTTCGAGCCAGCCGACCGTGGCGCTCGGATCGTCAGCCGCATCGATTCTGCAGACACGACGTCTCCAGTTGTTCGACCTCGCCTATGCGCAGGCACTCGATCTGCTGCGCCTGGGGTTAGAGAGCCGCGTCGCACGGCACGTCCTCGATGCGCCGCTGAACACCCTGCGCGAAGTCGTGGGAATGATCGAGCAGACGCAACAGATCTATCGAGATCGGCCCGGACTGGGTATCTGGTACGCGACGGGCGCGCGCAACGAATTCATCGGCATCTTCTCGCTGGTGCCGAACACTGAGGTCGGCGAAGTCGAGATCGGCACGCGCCTGCTACCGCGAGCGTGGGGCCGTGGCTACGGGCTCGAAGGGGGTGTCGCGTTGTGCGAGTACGCTTTCAACCGCCTCGGCTTACCGAAACTGATCGGATCGTGCTCACCGGAAAACCGCTCCGTACCACCTCTGCTGCTGCGGCTAGGCTTCGAAGCAGAAGGCAGCACCACGCAGTTCGGCAAGCCGGCTCTGCGCTTCGGTCTGCCGCGGGAACGCTGGGCCGGTCCGCGCAAACGGCGACCCGAGCGCTGAGCCCGTCGATAGCCGTGCTTACCGTGTGACAGCACCTGCCGGCGAATTCGTCCCGGACGGGTAGGGTGAAGTCCGCGCTGCGGCGTTTGTGCCTTTAGCGGAAGGATCGCCAGCGGTTGGCGGTCACGCGAGGCGCACAGGAACCCCGTGGACACGATCGATATTCGGCTTGCAGACCTGACGGGCAGGGCCCGTATTCGTCACGCCGCTCTGCGCCTGTTCGGCGCCGACGGCTATGCCCAGACCTCGTTGCGATCGATCGCGCAGACGGCCGGGGTGTCCCTCGCCCTGATCGCGCACCACTTCGGCAGCAAACACCAGCTGCGCGACGCCACCGACGCCTGGGTGGTCGGCGCGTTCGACCAGGTCGCGCACGAGATCGAAGCCAGCCACGGCGAGCGTTCCAGCGAAGAGCGCTGCCGCGCCTTCGCCGATGCGATCGGCGAGCTGCTCAACGGCCAGCCCGAAATGCGCGCCTATCTGCGCCGCATGATCGTCGTCGACGGCGGCCCCAACGGCACCGCCCTGCTCGCTTCCCTGCTGGCGATCGCACGCGGTGTTTTCACCCGCGCGCCCAACCACGAAGCGGACCCCGCGCACCGCTCGCTGCAATGGATGCTGCTGATGCTGGGCCCGTCCTTGCTCGAGCCGGTACTGGCGCGCTGCGTGCCGGGCCTGTTCGCAGCGCCGCGCCCGGTGCGTCTGGACGCAGTGGCGCGCCCGCGCGCGGCCGAGCGCCCCGCCGTTTCCGCAGCGGGCGAGGCGCGTGCATTGCGCCTGGTCGCATCGACCGCGGAGCGCTGGCGTCATTGACACGAGCCTTCCTTCCCTCGATGGTGGCCGCCGGATTTCACTACGCAGCGTGAGCAAGGTCATGCCGCATACGCCGCGGCCACCGCAGTGGGGCGACAGCCACCGCATCGAGCATTTCGTGCGAGAACGCCGACAGCCTTTGCTGCGCTTCTTGCTGCGCATGAACGTCTCCGAGCCCGATGCGCAGGACATCGCTCAGGAGAGCCTGATGCGGTTGCTTCGCTACAGTCGCAGCGAACCGGCGGAGGCCTGGCAGGCGCTGCTGTATCGCATCGCGATCAATCTTTTGCGCGATCGTGCACGGAGTTCGGCGGCGGAGCGCGAACGCCGCTTGGAAATGGTCGAACCGAACGAAGCGCCCTCGCACGAACCGTCGCCCGAGCAACACGCGAGCGATCGCGAAAGCCTGGCGCGCATGCAAAGCGCGATCGAGCAGTTGCCGCTGCGTTGCCGCGAGGCCTACCTGCTGCACCGGATCGAAGGCATGACCTACCCCGAAATCGCCCGTCGCAGCGGCGTATCCGCCAAGGCCGTCGAGAAGAGCATCTCGCGCGCCTTGCGCCTCTTGCGCACGTGGTTGGAAGTCAGTTCTGCAAGGAATCGAGAAGATGTCCTCTGATCGGATCGACGAAGCGGCGGCGCGCTGGCTCGCCCGGCTCCTCTCGCCGGACTGCAGCGAACGCGAGCACGAAGCGTTCGAAGCCTGGTGTGCGGCAGACCCGGCGCACGCTGACGCCTATGCGGCCGTCGCGCAACACCATTTCGAGGCGGCCGCGCTGAAAGACGACGAGCGCATGCGCGCCGCCGCGCGCGCAGCGCGCTATGCGACCAGCGCGCGCAGCGCGCGTTGGTCGGCGTGGCCGGAGCGGTTCGCCGCCGCCGCGTTGCTGATGCTGGCGATCGCGGCCGGCGTGCTGTGGATCGCCAATGGGCGCAAACCCGAACTCGTGCACTACGCCACCGCCATCGGCGAACAGCGTCGCGTCGAACTGGCCGACGGCACCGCGCTGCAATTGGATACCGACACCGACGTGCGCGTGCGGTACGCATCCGATGCACGCGAACTGACGCTCGAGCGCGGCCGAGTCCGCATCGACGTCGCGCCGGATGCGCAGCGGCCGTTCTCGTTGCGCAGCGGACGCAGCCTCGTGCGCGACATCGGCACGCAGTTCCAGGTCGCGCGCTACGCCGGCGAAGTCACCGTGACCTTGCTGTCGGGCATCGTCAGCGTGGCGCTGGCGGATCAGGCGGCGACGGAGCCGCGCGTGCTCGCGCCGGGTGAAGAACTGCGTGTGGAAGAACAGGGTGCGCTCGGCTGGCCGACGCGAGTCGATTTGCAGAATGCCTCCGATTGGACGCGCGGCGTGTTGACTTTCAAGGAACGGCGCCTGGGCGACCTCTTGGAAGAAATGAATCGCTATTCGGAAACCAAGATTCGTCTCGCCGATCCCGAACTCTCGGCGTTGACCGTCAGCGGCGTGTTCCGCGTCGGTGATCAGCATTCGCTGTTGCAGGCGCTGCAAACCGGCTGGTCGATCCGCGCGCGGCACGTCTCCGAGCGCGAGATCCTGTTGTTGCCGGCGAAGTAGGCCCGCTCGTTGCGGCGAGCTCGATTGCGAATCGGCATGACGTACCGCGCCTGCCGCGCGTGCACGAGCCGACGGCGCGCGGCGAAGCCGTCGCTGTAACGAACTCGAAGTGCGCGCGCCTTCGGGCAGTTGCGCAAACCTTCGAATCGTCCAAGCGGGCCGACCGATCGCGCGCCTAGCATCGGTCCATGCATACGACAACGAAATTCGCACGGCTTGCTGCCGCACTGCTCCTTTTCCTCTTGTTCGGCTGGGTCGCCTCGCCGGCGTTCGCCGAACCGGCGCAGCGCCCGGCCGGCGTCATCTCGCGCGACGTCACGATCCCGGCCGGCGAGGTCACCCTGGCCGGCACGCTGCATCTGCCGCCGGGGACCTCGGGCAAGATGCCTGCGGTGGTCATCGTGCACGGCTCCGGCCCGACCACGCGGGAGATGACCAGTTACTGGACCAACACCGTGCTGCAAGCTGGCGGCGTGGCCGTGCTCGTCTACGACAAGCGCGGAACGGGCCAGTCGACCGGCACCTATCCGAAGTGGGAGGTTCCGACGACGAGCAAGATGTTCTCGGACTTCGCCAGCGATGCCGAATACGCCGTGCGTTGGCTTGCCACGCAACCGCAGATCGATCGCACCAAGCTCGGTCTTATCGGAGGCAGCCAGGCCGGCTGGATCATGCCCGTCGCCGCGTCGCGAGAGCCGCTGATCCGCTTCTTGTTCATCGGCGAGGGCGTACCGCTGGCCGCCGGGATCGAGGAAGTGCACTCCGGTTACTTGGACGCGGTCGCCAAGTACGGAGAGACCCGTCCGACCCTGTCGCAGATCGCGGGTGCGGACATTCTCGCCGCGGATTTCACCGGCGAACGTGGCTTCGATCCCGCCGAGATCCTCGGCAAACTCGAGATTCCGACGATGTGGACCTTCGGCCTGTACGACGAGGCGATTCCGACGCGTCTGTCGATCGACCGCATCGGCCAATTGCAGAAAGCGGGACGCAGCAACTTCGACATCCACCTCTTTCCGTTCGGCGACCACAACTTCTACGACGTGTACAGCGGCAAGAGGTACGCCCTGGCCTCGGTGATTCGCGAGTGGCTGGATCGAATCGGGATTACCCGCCCGGTTCGTGCGCGGCCGTGACCGCACTCGGCGGCCGACCGATCACCACGTTGAAGCAGCGCGCCATATGACTCTGGTCGCAAAAGCCCGTAGCGGCCGCAACGTCCGCGAGCGATGACGCGCCCGCGCGGATCAGCAACAGGGCTTGCTCGACCCGTTGCCGGCGTGCGGTGGCTTGCAGACTCTCGCCGACGAAATGCAGATAGGCGCGCGCGAGCCAAGCGGGATGCAGATCGAGCTGCCGTGCGAGGTCGGCGGTGCTGACGGGACGCTCGGCCAACGCGCGTCGGGTTGCTTCCAGCCATCTCGGCTCCGGCGTCGGCGTCACGTTACGAGCGACCGCAAGGAAATGCGCGATCGATCGAGCCGCGTTGTGCGGCAGATCTTTCAGCTCCTTCAGCAGGACCTGAGCGCCTCGCGCCACGCTTCCGCCGCGCCAGATCCGGCTCGTATCGCAAGAGTCGCGCGGCGCACGCCCGCGGAGCAGCGTTCGATCGAACAGGATCGACAACGTTTCCAGGCCAAGCGGCCCGATCCGATTTGCGTGCGGCTCGAACGGCGGGTGATAGGCCACAGCCGGTCCGTCGATGTGCGCTTCCAGGTCTGTCAGCTGCTCCACGTAGCCGCCGCAGCGGTACAGCGTGAGACATGCCATGTCATGACCATGCGGCGCGATGTTCTGTCCGGAGGGATGCTCGACTCTCACGATGCGCAGGCCCGGCATCGCGCGGAGTTCGGTCTGGCGACCGTGAAATGTGGTGGCTTTTACACTGACGTTCACTGGGTTGCGCATTTCGAAGTAGCGAACTGTAGGCCACAATTTTCCGGCCTGTCGAAGCTTACCCCTCTTAGTTGTATCAGGCTGCGCGCTCGATCCCTCATCGCAGGTCGAGCGCACCGCGTTGGACGGATTTTGTGCATCGTTCCGCAGCCGAGACGAATGAGTCGAATCGTCCAGTCGACTGCGATCCGGCGTGCGAACGTGCAGTAGTGAAGAACGGCCTACGACGCCTATCGTCGTGAGTCGTCCGAGGGGCGGCTCGTCCACGGCGACATCGCCTGCTTCTTGCGAAGACCGTCACCCGACGACAGCACCGCACGCAGCCGCACAAGCGATTGCCGACCCTCGAGAGGCAGGCGGACCGTACGTTCGACGGTGCGCTTCGTTGCTCATCAGTCGGAGTACTTGCAATGCCCAGTAAAGGAACACCTTTCAGCACCGCGCTGGCGGCCGCGATCGCCGCGGTGATCGGCACCGCGGGATGGGTCGCCGATCCGTCAGCCGCCGTTGCCGCCCAAGGCCGGACTTTCAGCAGTCAGGAGGCGGCACGCAGCACCTACATCGTGCGTTTCAGCGAAGCGCCCTTGGCGACCTATGCCGGCGGCGTCGCCGGCCTCGCTGCCGCGCCGCGCACGAGCGTGAATGGACGTCCGGCGAAACTCGACGCGCGCGCGCCGCAGAGCCGAGCCTACGTCGCCTATCTGGCCGACAAGCAGCATGCCTTCCTGAGCACCGCCGGCACCGCGCTCGGACGTTCGCTGCAGGCGAAATTCAACTACACCTATGCGCTCAACGGTCTGGCGATCGAGGTGACCGCGAGCGAAGCCGCGGCCTTGGCCAAGCTGCCGAACGTGGTCTCCGTGCGCAAATCGCAGCTGCGCAAACTCGTCACCGACTCCGGCCCGGCCTGGATCGGCGCGCCGTCGATCTGGGACGGCACCAACACCGGCGGCGCACCCGGCACGCAGGGCGAGGGCACCGTCATCGGCGTCATCGACACCGGCATCAACTTCGATTCGCCGTCGTTCGCCGCCACCGATGCGAACGGGTACCAGCACGTCAATCCGCGCGGCGCCGGCAACTATCTCGGCACCTGCGCGACCGGCGGCACCGACGCCGGCAAGTGCAACGACAAGCTCATCGGCGCCTACACCTACATCGGCACGCTGCCGCCCGGCTCGCCCGACGTGGCGACCACGGCGACCGACCACCACGGCCACGGCTCGCACACTTCCAGCACCTCCGGCGGCAACCACGCGCAGGCGACCACCGCCGACGGCGCGACCGTCGCCGTTTCGGGCGTGGCGCCGCGGGCGAACCTCATCATGTACAAGGTCTGCTTCGCGCCGCCGCCGAATTTCCAGGACGGCACCTGCACCGACGACGCCACCGCCGCGGGCGCGGACCAGGCCGTCGCCGACGGCGTCGACGCGATCAACTTCTCGATCAGCGGCGGCACCGAACCGTGGGGCGACGACACCTCGATCGCATTCCGCAACGCGACGGAAGCCGGCATCTTCGTCGCGGTCGCGGCCGGCAACTTCGATACCGGCAACGCACCGCCCGGATCGGTCAACCATTTCGAGCCGTGGACGATCACCGTCGGCGCCTCGACCCACGATCGCTTCTATTCCAACAGTCACGTCGAAGTGCCGGGTCTGGGCACCCTGGCCGGCGCCAACGGCATCCTCGACGACAGCGAAACGCCGTCCTACACCGCTCCGATCACCGGCCCGCTCGTGGCCAGCACGGGCGATGCGACCGCGTGCACGACCTTCACCGCGCCGCCGAACACGCCGGCGAACTTCGTCGCCGTGATCCGCGCCGGCTGCACGTTCTCGACCCAGGTCAACAACGCCAAGGCGGCTGGCGCGGCGGCCGTGGTGATCTATCACATCCGTCCGGTCGCGCCGATCGTGATGTACATGCCGGGTACGACCATTCCGGGCATGATGATCTCGCAAGCGGACGGACAGGCGTTGACGACCTACATGCAGTCGCATGCGGGCGCGACCGCGACCGCCGACCGCACCACGCCGCCGACCTTCAACCACAATCCGGCCTACGCCGACATCATGGGCAGCTTCAGCCGGCTCGGCCCGGCCGGCGGCACCGCTTCGCCGCTTGACTTGCTCAAGCCCGAGATCACCGCGCCCGGCCTCAGCATCCTCGCCGCGGTTTCCGGACAGCCCGGCGCCTACGGCTTCATGCAGGGCACCTCGATGGCGACGCCGCACGTCACCGGTTCCGGTGCCTTGCTGCGCGCGTTGCATCCGGATTGGACGCCGATGGAGATCAAGTCGGCGCTGATGCTGACCGGCAAGCATGGCGTCAAGAAATTGAACGGCACCGACCTCGCCGATCCGTTCGATCGCGGCGCCGGCCGCACCGACCTGACCCGCGCGGCCGCTTCGCCGCTGGTGATGAACGAAACCGCGGCGAACATGGAGGCGGCCAACCCCGACGACGGCGGCGATCTCGCCGCGCTGAACGAGCCGAGTCTGTCCAAGGCCAAGTGCGCCGGCACCTGCACCTTCACGCGTACCTTCCGCAATCCGACCACGACGGCGCAGAGCTTCACCGCCGCGGTGCAGCCGACCAACGGCGGCACGCTGGCCGGAACCGTGGCGCCGGCGAGCTTCACCGTCGCCGCAGGCGGAACCCAGGCATTGACGATCACGATCGATGTCGGCACCTCGGCGCTGAACGCCTGGTCGTTCGGTGAAGTCGCGCTGACGCCGGCCGCTGGCGATGCCTTGACGTTGCCGGTCGCAGTCAAGAAGAGCGACGCCGTAGCGGTCGGTCCGCGCATCGACGTCACGCCCGTTTCATTGGCGAGCAGCCAAGCGCCGGGCGAAACGAAGACGCAGACGCTGACCGTGAAGAACACCGGCGATGCGCCGTTGACCTGGACCGTCGGCGAGCAGCCGGCCAGCGTGACTTTGTCGCTGGACAGCGTGGCCGACGGCATTCCCGCGCGTGAGCACACGCCGACCGGTGGCGAGGACGTCAACCTGCAGATCGACGTCGGTCTCGGCCAAAACGTGCTCGGTGTCGGGCCGGGCACGCCGATCATCTTCTTGAACCGCTTCACGCCGGCGGCGGCGGATCTGCCGTTCACGCTCGACCGCGTCGACGTGCAGTTCCTCGGTGGCCTCGACGGCGGCGGCAACGGCGCCGTGCTCGGCGAGAAGTTCGACGTCTACGTCTACCAGGACGACGACCAAGACCCGAGCAATGGCGCAACCGTGCTCGGCTCGGTCAAGAACGTCGCGGTGTCGGTGCTCGACACGGCGGTGCAGAACGTGCCCATCCCGAGCGGCATCGCGGTCAGCAAGGCCGGCGACGTGCTGATCGCGGTGGTCGCGCGCGATGCGACCGGCGGCAGCCCGGCCACCTTCGACGCCGGCCCGAGCACGGGCCGCAGCTGGCTCGGCACCGACTTCGACGCGACCATCGGCGATCCGCCGGACCTGTCCGCGCTCGCGCTGCAGAAGCCCGAAGACATCGGTATCGACGGCTTCAATCCGGCCAACTTGGTCTTGCGCGGTCACGGTACGCGCGGCTCTGCCGGAGTCTGCACCGCTCTCGCCGACGTGCCGTGGCTGAGCGCGACGCCGGCCTCGGGCACGTCGGCGCCGAATGCGAGCGGCAGCGTCGTCGTCAGCTTCGATTCGACCGGCTTGGCTGCGGGCAGCTACAGCGCGAACGTTTGCGTCAGCAGCAACGACACCGCAAAGCCGGTCGTCGCGGTGCCGGTCGCGCTGACCGTTACCGGCAACGATACGATCTTCAAGGACGGCTTCGATGCATCGGACGTTGGTCCGTTCGAGCAGCCAGTGAAAGATCCGAGCTTCGAAGCCACACCCGGCAGCACCGAGGAGAATCCGGACTGGACCGGTGTCGACGACAACGGCACGGGCACACCGTTCTATAGCGTCAGCGATCCTCTGGGACCCACCACTGATGCGCACACCGGCGACATCGTGGCCTGGGGCGGCGGTTGGGGCGAGGCGAGTAGCCAGCACTGGTTGCAGAGCGTGACGATCGCCAGCGGTGGTGCGCGCTATCTGAACTTCTGGCGCAGAGTGGGCGGCTTGCCGAGTGGCGGCACGGCGACGCTGAAAGTGTCCGTCGACGGAACGCAAGTTTGGACATTCGATGTGCTCGCTGCAGAAGCGGATAGCGCGTGGACTAGTGTGTCGATCGACGTCTCCAGCTATGCGAACGACGCAGCGCACGAGATTCGTTTCGACTACGCCGCAACCGGCAGCGACGATGGTGACGTCTACGTGGACGACGTCACCGTCGATGCAACCGAAGGGTCGAAACGTCCGACTGCGCCGCACCGGCCCATCGGCGGTTCCAACGCGAGCAAGACCAAGCATCGCTGAAATCAAGGCGCCTAAAGCGAGCGAGGACTTCGAACGAAGTCCTCGCTGGGTGGCCGAGACGAGCCGTCCGTCGAACAACGAAGGGCAGGGCGGAAGTCTGAGCGCATCGGTGAGTTCCCGCAGAGTGTCGGGGCGTTGCGTGCGTGCTTCTGAAAAGAAGCACGCACGCTTTTTTTGACGGCAAATCAGGATCGCTGCTCTCCGTCGCGCTGCGACCTATTGCAATGCGACTGTTTGATGCGCCGCGATACGCCGCAGCTTGTGCGGATTGCGCTGTACGTAGATGCGCAGCACGCGTTCGCCGTCGGTCTCGTAGGACTGCGCCGATTCGAGCTCGCCGCGCATGTAGCGCAGCACGCCCCAGCGGCCGTTGATCAGCACGAGCTCGCTGCGTACGTCGCGATCGGCGCCCAATGTCGAGGCATAGAACAGCTGGGCGATGCGCTGGCCGCCGACCATCGGCTTGGGGAAGCTGTTGACGATGCCGCCACCGTCGCCGATCAGTTCGGCCGACTCGGCCAGCATGCCTTTCAGCGCGGCGAAGTCGCCGCTCGACATCGCGTCGACGAAACGGCGCAGCAAGCGCCGATGCACGTCGTCGGAGACGGCGTAGCGCGGCTGCGCCTCGCGCAGCTGGCTCTTGGCGCGATGCACGATCTGCCGGCATGCCGCCTCGCTCTTGTCCAAGAGCTTCGCGATCTCGGCGTAGTCGACGTCGAACACCTCACGCAGCAGGAACGCGGCGCGCGCATCCGGCGCGAGCCGTTCGAGCACGGTCAAGAACGCGATCGACAGATCACTGGAGGCTTCCTGCAGCTGTTCCGGCGTGGCCGGGCCGTCGGTGAGCACCGGTTCGGGCAACCAGATGCCGCTGTACTTCTCGCGCTCGCTGCGCGCCTGGCGCAGGCGGTCGATGGCGCGGTGCGTGGTGGTGGTCACCAGCCACGCTTCCGCGTTCTCCACGCGCTCGACGTCGGCGTCGTGCCAGCGCGTCCACACGTCCTGCACCACGTCTTCGGCGTCCGACAGCGAGCCGAGCATGCGGTAAGCAGCCCCGAGCATGCGCGGCTGCAATCGGCTGAAGATTTGGATCGGGTCTTCCATGCGAACACCGGCACGCCCAATGTACACATTGTGGCACGCCGCCTAGTCCCTCATCGGCACGCTGGCGCGGCTGCGATCGAATCGATCATTGGGCCGGGATCAGCGCCGGCTTGCCCTGGTCTTTCAAGAGCACCGCAATGAACTTGGCCGGCTTGTTCTTGCTCGCGTTGCGTCCGACGGTGTGCAAATCCTGCGGGCCTTCGTGAAAGGTCTGGCCGGCTTTGAGAGTGACCGGCGTGCCGCCGGCGACGCCCATCACGATGGATCCTTCCAGCACGTAGACGAAGGCGTGCGCATCGTGGCGATGCACCGGATCGGCGGCGCCAGGCGGATACTCGACCAAGAGCAGGGTCACTTCCTTGCCCGGAAACTCCGGCAAGGCTTGTGTCATCAACGGCGTGACGACGGCTTCCGGCGCGTGCGCGGTGGCGGCGCGATCGGCGGCGACGGCGCTGCCGCAGCAGAGCAGGACGGACAGTCCGAGCAAACAGGTCTTGAGCATGACGATCTCCGAGTAGCGCGGTGGCGGGAAGGTCGAACGCCGCAGCGGGTGCTCGCTGCGGCCGGGTTCAGGCGAGCTGCGCCTTATCCAGGCCGAATTCCTTATCGAGCGTGCCGGGAACCGAGCGGAACGCGCAGTTGATGCGATTCCACGCATTGATCGACATGACCGCGTAGGTCAGGTCGGTGATTTCCTTCTCCGACAGCTGCGTGCGCACGCGTTCGTAGATGTCGTCCGCCACGCCCTGCGGCGGCAGCTGGGTCAGGACCTCGGTCCAGGCCAGCGCGGCGCGTTCGCGCGCAGCAAACAAGGTCGATTCGCGCCAGATCGCGACGTGGTGCAGGCGCAGCGGACGTTCGCCGCGCAGGGTCGCTTCCTTGACGTGCATGTCGACGCAGAACGCGCAGCCGTTGATCTGCGACGCGCGCAGGTTGATCAGGTCGAGGGTCGACTGCTCGATCGACGACTTGCGCACCTGCATGCTGAGTTCGATCAGTTTCTTGAACAGCTCGGGAGACTGCTGTTGGTAGTTGAGGCGCTCGCTCATGGACAACTCCTGGGGGACGAAAAGATCGGCGCAACGCGCGGCGCCGTGCTGAAGCGCAACTTAGGGCTTGCCCCGACGCCTCAGTAGGCGCCTGAGCGGATGCACGGTGTTGCGTGCGGCGCATCAATCGGTCGCGCCGCTGTCACAACGCGCGCCGCTCGAACGTCTAGCCGGATATGAACACCAATGCCTGGGTTTGCCGAGGTCGCGCCCTTCGCTTCGAAAGCATGCAGAGGGAGCGCCGATGAACGCGCTCGCCGCCGTGCCGCTCGACGGCCACGATCCTCTGATCTCGAGTTTCTCGGCCAGCTACGCCGGCGTGGTCGCCTTCATCGCGGTCGCCACCGAAGGCAGCTTCGCGCGTGCCGGCGAGCGCCTCGGTGTCGGCCGCTCGGCGGTCAGCCGCAGCGTGCAGAAGCTCGAAGGCCAGCTCGGCACGCGTCTGTTCCAGCGCACCACGCGCGCGACCTCGCTGACGCGCGAAGGCGAACGGTTCTTCGAGAGCTGCCGTCCCGGTGTCGAACGCATCCTGCACGCGCTGGAGGAAATGCGCGATCTGCGCGAGGGTCCGCCGCGCGGACTGCTGCGCATCAGCGCGACGCCCAGCTTCGGACGCAAGGTAGTGGCGCCGTTGCTGCGCACGTTCCGCGCGCGCTGTCCCGAGGTCGAGGTGGAGCTGTCCTTGCAGGAGCGCGAAGCGGATCTGGTGACCGACCGCGTCGACGTCGCGTTCCGCGAAGGCGTACTGGACGACAGCCAAGTCATCGCGAAGCAGCTGATCCCGATGCGCATGCTGGTCTGCGCATCGCCCGCGTATGCGCGCCGCCGTGGCCTGCCCGATTCGATCGAGGGTCTCGCCGCGCACGCCTGCGTCAATCAGTTGCTGCCGACAGGCCGTGTGCGTCCCTGGAGCTTCAAGACGAACGGGCGCGCCGTCAGCGTGATGCCGCAGGCCGATCTCGCTTTCAACGACGCCGAACTCGTGTTGCAGTCGGTGTTGGAGGGCGAGGGCTTGGCGCAATTGCCTGCTTATCAGGTGTGCGCGGCGTTGCGCAGCGGATCTTTGATCGCCTGCCTCGAGCCGTATGCGCCCGACGATGGCGGCCACTATCTGTGCTATCCGAGCCGTCAGCAATTGCCCAAGCGCATCCGCGCGTTCGTCGATTTCATGACCCATCAGGTGCGCGCCCTGGATCTGGACTGCGCCACGCTCAAGCGGCATGCAATGCGCGCGGAGCACGACGCGGTGGCGCCGCTCGGCGAGATCAGCGCCGCCGCGTGAGCGCCGCGTCGATTGATGCGCGGTGGGAAACATCGCGCGGCCCTGACCGGGGCTACTGTCCCTGCGCGAGCGCTCCTAGCATTCGATCGAAGCGTCATCCGGCCGCGCGCTGCGTGCCGCATCCCTTTTTCGATCGATCGAGGTCGCAATGAAAATCCTAGTCATCGGCGGCACCGGCCGCATCGGCAGCAAAGTCGTGGCGCGCTTGCGCGAGCAAGGACACGAGGCGATCGCTGCGGCGCCGGCGACCGGCGTCGACATTCTCAGCGGCGCGGGCCTCGACGAGGCGATGGTCGGTACCGAGATCGTGGTGGATCTGGCCAACTCGCCGTCCTTCGAAGACGCACCCGCGCTGGAATTCTTCCGCACGGCGGGGCGCAACATCGCCGCGGCCGAGACGAAGGCCGGCGTCGGCCATCATCTGGCGTTATCGGTGGTCGGCACCGACCAGCTGGTCGCCAGCGGCTACATGCGCGCCAAGCTCGCGCAGGAGCAGTTGATCCGCGACTCCGGCACTCCCTACACGATCGTGCGCTCGACCCAGTTCTTCGATTTCCTGCCCGGCATCATCGAATCGGGCGCGAACGGCTCGACGGTGCGGCTGTCGTCGGCGTTGGTGCAGCCGATCGCGGCCGAGGACGTAGCCGAAGCGGTCGCGCATTTCGCCTTGCAGGCGCCGGCCAGCGGCATCGTCGAGATCGCCGGCCCCGAGCGCGAACCGCTGGCCGGGCTCGCGCAACGATTCATGACGCGGATCGAAGACCCGCGCGAGGTCGTCGCCGATGCGCACGCGCTGTACTTCGGCGCCGAGCTCGCCCTCGAGTCCTTGGTTCCGTCGCATGCGCAGTGGAAGGGTGCCTCCAATTTCGAGCGCTGGTTCGAGCGTTCTCAGTTCGCAGGCCAAGACCCGGCACGCGCTCCGCGCTGAGGCGTGCGCGCATCTGGCGCCTGCCGCACGAGAAAACGCATGCACGCCCCGCGACGATCGCCGCTTCATCCCTTGATCAGCCGCCACGCGGAGCCTCTGCAATCGCTGTACACCGAACGCGTCTGCGTGAGCGGCGCCGAAGCGGAGCGCGGTCGCAGCTCCGGTATCGCGATTTCCCACGATGGCACCTTCGCGGCGCAGCTGCGAAGGCCGCTCGCGCTCGGCGGTCCGGGCGGCGGTACCAACGCCGAGCAACTGCTCGCGGCCGGTTATGCGGCGTGCTTCCATGGCGCGTTGACGTCGCTCGCCGATCGCTGCGGCGTGGCCTTGGTCGATGCCAGCGTGGAGGCCGCCGTGAGTTTCGCGCGCGATCCGGTCGACGGGCATTTCCTCTTGCTGGCGCAGATCCAAGTTCGCCTGCCCAGTCTCGATCGACGACTGGCAGCGGAATTGATCCGCGAAACCGAACGTATTAGCCCCTGCACCAAGTTGTTTCGGCGCGGCATCGAACATGTGGTCGCGCTCGCGCCGCCGGCGAGTTCGTGCGAGACGCATGTGGCCGATCCGTGAGCGACATCGGAGTGCTGCCATGGCGCCGAGAATCGCGAGCGTCCATCCGACAGGTAGGCGAGAGCACGGAGAATCCGTTCGAGGGCAGCGCGAACGACGTGCCGATCACGCGTCTCTGTCAGGACGTCGAAGACGACTTGCGCGCACTGCTCGGCGAAGGCGGCCAACGCCGGCTTGCGCGCGTCCAGGCCGACATCAGCTCGTAGCCCTGCGACGGCCGTAAGTCGCCCGCTGTCAGTTCCGCCCGTGAAACGGCGTTAGACCTGGGAGCGGATGTCGCGCGAGGCGCGACGGCGCAGCGGATCGACAGCGTCGGGGCAAGCCATGATCGAATTCGACAAGGGGCCGCCGCAGGCCTACGCCAAGCTGTTCGCGGCGTGCCCGGACTACGGCACGCTCAAGTCGCACTTCTGGTACGACTGGGGGCCGATCTTCTATCGCGGCCGTCTCGACGGCAGCGCGAAACTGCTCTGCGTCGCTTCGGACCCAGGCGCCACCGAACGCATCGCCGGCCGCACCCTGATCGGCGACGCGGGTCAGCGCGTGCAGGGATTTCTGGCCAAGCTCGGCCTCACGCGTTCCTATCTCTGCCTCAACGCCTTCTCCTACGCGCTGATTCCGGGCGAGTCCGCGCAGGGCGACGACGTGCTGACGCAACCCGCCCAGATCGCCTGGCGCAACCGCTTGTTCGATCGCGCCAAACGACCGGCGCTGCAAGCGGTGGTCGCGTTCGGCGTGCAGGCGCGTCGGGCGATCGAGCTGTGGCCGGGCCGCGGCGATCTGCCGCTGCTCGCCATTCCCCACCCGAGCAGCCGCGACGAAACCGAACTGCTCGATCGCTGGCGCGCGGCCGTGACGCAGTTGCGCGGCATCGTGGCGCCCGATGCCGACGGTCAGACGGACTTGCCCAACTACGGCGCGAGCTTCCAGGAAAGCGACTACGCAGCGATCCCGCGGCGCGACCTCCCATTCGGAGCGCCGGCCTTTCTCGGCGACGACGCCGCGCTGCGTGCGCGCACCCCGCCGCTGCGCACCGGCGTGACGCGGCCGCGTCCCGACGATCGCCACACGCTGATCTGGATCGCGCCCGCCGCGGAGCCCGCCGATGGCTGAGCCCGCGAAAAGCGTGCTGAAGGGACGCGTCGTCACCATGGACGCCGCCGATCGCGTGCTCGAAGACGGCCTCGTCTACATCGACGGCATTCGCATCGCCGGCGTCGGGCCAGCCGGCGCTCCGCCGCCGCCCGGCTTCGAGGCGGTCGCGCCGCGTGCGGTCGGCGGCACGATCTATCCGGGCCTGATCGACCTGCACAACCACCTCAGCTACAACGCGCTGACCTTGTGGAAGGTGCCCAAGCGCTACACCAATCGCGACGATTGGGCGCGCCATCCCGACTACCGCCGTCTGATCAGCGGGCCGATGAACGTGCTCGGCCAAACCGACGGCTATCCCGAAGCGATCGCGCGCTACGCCGAATGCAAAGCCTTGCTCGGCGGCGTCACCACCTCGCAAGGCATCGCATTGTTCAGCGACGCCGGCATTCGCCGCTACTACCCCGGCTTGCTGCGCAACGTCGAGCTGTCCGATGGCCCCGATTTGCCAGCGGCGGCTGCGCGCATCGTCGATGTGGTCGCCGAGGACGCCGCCAAGTTCCTGCAACGGCTGCAACAGAGTAGTTGCCTACTGCTGCACTTGAGCGAAGGAACCGACCAGCGTGCGCACAACCACTTCGATGCGCTGCGGCTGCCCGACGGACAAGTCGCAATTACCGACGCGCTCGCCGGCATCCATTGCGTCGCCTTGAAGCGCGCCGACTTCAAGCTTCTGGCCGCGCACGGCGGCGCGATGGTGTGGTCGCCGCTCAGCAATCTCTTGCTGTACGGGCAGACCGCGGACATCGAATCGGCGGCGGCGGAAGAGGTGCTGATCGGCATCGGTTCGGACTGGTCGCCGAGCGGCAGCAAGAATCTCTTGGGCGAGCTCAAAGTGGCCTATGCGTACTCGCAAGCGTCGGGCAATCCGCTCTCGACCCAGGCGATCGTTGCGATGGCGACGCGCAATGCCGCGAAGATCGTGAAGTGGCACGGCGCGCTCGGTTCGCTCGAAGCGGGTAAGCGTGCGGATCTGATCGTCGTCGGCGGAACCAAGCGCAAGGATCCGTATCTCCATCTCATCGCTGCGAAGGAAACGGACATCCGCCTGGTGATGATCGACGGCGTGCGTCGATACGGCCTGCCGAGCTTGATGGGCACAAACGCCGGGCTCGAGAACTGGAAAGTCGGCAATCGGCAACGCCGCCTGGACTTGCGTCAAGCCGACGCCGCGGCCTTCGGCAGCCGCTTGAGCTTGCGCGAAACGACCGATCGCCTGCGTGACGGATTGCAGAATCTGAAGAAGCTCGCGCAGGACCTCGAAGCGCCGCCGCCGGCGGGCGCACGCAAGCTAGGCGCGCATCCGCGCTGGTTTCTCGAACTCGATCACGACGAGCCCGCCGGCGTTTCCATCCGCCCGCGCTTCGCCGAAGAAGCCGATGCGCCGCGCAAGATCTCCGCCATGGGCGCCGGAATGGTGGGTGCGGTCCCGCTGTCGAAACTGCTCGGGCCGCTTCCGCTCGATACGCTCACTGGCGCCGACGATCCGTCCTATCTCGACGGGCTGCTCGCGCAGGACAATCTGCCGGCGGCGTTCAAGACCGAGTTGCAGCGGATCTACCGCTGAGCGCGCGGATCCGGGCACCGGCTTCGCCTCAGAACGTCAGCGCCCGCAATCGGCGCGCTCCTTCGCGGCTGGTTCTTACGGTCTCGCCGTTGCGCAGGGTCACCAGGAAGCAGCCGCTGCCGGCGGGCTCGGCGCGTTCGAAATGATCGAGATTGACGATGCCCGAACGGTGCACGCGGAGAAAGCGCGCCGGATCGAGCCGCCGCTCGAATTCGGCGAGGCTGAAGCGGGCGAGATGGCGTCCTGACACGGTCGCTACGTCGGAATAGTCCTGCGCACCGCTGATCGACACGATGTCGCGGACGTTGACGCAATGAATGGTGTCGCCGGCCTTGCGAAAGTAGCGATCGAGGCGATCGCTCGGCGGCTGCGGCGAAGCCGTCTGGCGCTTGGAGATGGCGTAGATCGTCGCCGCGATGGCGGCATACACGGCGAGACCCTGCACGCTCTGCCAGGCCAGCGCCTGCGGCGAAAAATGCCCGACCTCGAAAGGGCGCCCCTCCGTTACTCGCAAGATCGCTTGCAGGACGACGATGCAACCGTACCAAGTGGCGGCGAATGCCGGCGCGAACACACCATGCAAGGCGATCTGGGCCGGCGGCGGGAGCGGCCATACGACTGTGCGCACCGCGATACCGAACAGCACGGCGAGCAGGCTCAGCGGCACGGCGTTCGTAACGGCGTACAGCGTCGCCTCGACCGGAGCCAAACCCATCGTCGTATGGAAGACCACCGCATAGAGCAAACCGATCGCCACGGTCGCGGCGGCGGCCCAGGCCAGATGCCGGAGGGAGCTGGGCGTGTCCGTCCTGTCGTCCTTCAGCCGAGCGGAATGTCGATTCATCGCCGTCACCGACCGCTGGTGGAATTTTTCCGCCGCCCGCTTAGAGCTCGAATAGGGTAGCGGCCGCTCGAATGATGTCCCATCCACGGAGCGCCTGCCACGGTCCGCTCCGAACTTGCCGGAGGTCGTATGCGTGTCGCCTTGTCCCTCTTGTTGTTCGCCCATTTCTTCACGTTCGCCGCGCCGTGCGGAGCTTCGCCGCCGGCAGCCGACTGTCCGGAATTCACGCGCATGGGTGCCGACGTCGAGGCGGTGCGAAACCGCGAGTTGCGTGGCGCGCGCGTCAACATCGACGGCTGGGAAATCGCCGAAGCGCGCGCTTTCTTCGCGCCGGATTATCTGTCGGTCCAGCCGGACGGCAGCGTGCGCCGGCTGGATGCGGTCATGGCGACCTTCGTCGACGGTCGCAGCCGCGGCTGGGCGCGCAGCTTCGAGCTCTCTTCACTGGAAATCAGCGTCTACCGCTGTGTCGCGGCGGTCGTCACCGGCGTAGCCGAGGTTCGCATCGCCGCCGCGCCTGCCGACGCGCCGCCCTGGCGCATTCGCTATCTCAATGTCTGGCGACGGCAGGGCCAGCAGTGGCTGAATTCGGCCAATCAGTTCACGCGCATCGGCGCGGCGGCCGCTGCGCAAACGTCCTCACTTGATCTCTCGGGCGACATCGCGCACGACGACCCATTTGCCATCACGTTTTTCGAGGATATCCATCCAAACAAACTTGCCGCTGATGTCCTTCCCGTCCTTGGTTCTCTTTTCGGTCGAGCTGCCAATGGCCGTCGCGATGTTGCCGAACACTTGCACATCGATGGGCCCGAGTTCGAATGATTCGAGCTTGTCCTTTCCGGACTTGAAGTTCTGCAGAAGGGTCTCTTTGGTGGTGAGCTTGCCGGACCCGAAATCGTCTGCGAAAAATTGACCGAGCTTGTCGATGTCCGCTGCCACCATGGCATCTCCCATCTCTCGTTCCACTTGTTTGATGGCGGCGACGGCAGCGGCGTCTTCGATGGGGGCGGGCGGGGCGGCGAGTGCGGGTACTGCGAGCGCGCAGGCGAGTAGAGCCGAAGCAGCGGGCATTTTCATGGTGCATCTCCTGTTCGATCGGATGACATATCGATAGAGCGATGACCCATCGAGAGTGCCCGCGTTGCTTGCGGCGGGAACGCGGTGTTCCTCCGCGTACTCCACTCGAGAAGTGTCGCGATCCAGTGTAGGTATCGCAATCGAAAAACCTCAGACCGCTCGCTGCACCCCAGCGACCACCCGCTGCATCCACGACGGCACCGCGACCACCGGCCGTTCGACGAAGCTCGACAGTCACTGGCGGCGTGCGCGCACTGTATCGACTTGCGGCAATTGCCGGGCTGGGCGAAGACGACGAGGTCGCGCGCACTCATGTCGGAATCCCCATCGCACTCGGGTGATTGACAGTTAAATGAGAATCGTTATCATTTACCCCGCAACCACGATGCGGGAGTTAAGCCATGTTCGAGTCACACCAGGCTGCGCCGGGCCTTTCCGACTCCGGTACGCGTAGCAATTCGATCAACGAGCACCGTCCGCGCAGCCTGTCGCCGCTGCGTATCGCCAGCGGCAAGCTGCTCGGCGGCGGCAACGAGTTGGTCATCGAGCACGCCGGGCAGGAATATCGCCTGCGCCTGACGCGCAACGACAAGCTCATCCTGACCAAGTAAAGCGTCACCCAAGCAATCCGACGCGGCCACTGCCGCGTCGACCGGCGCTCGCGCCGTTCATCGCTCCAACGTCGCCAGCCCAGAGCCGGTCGCCATCCCGGTTCCTCGCCAGCCAGTTGTTCCGAAACGACTGTCCAACAGGGACCGCATGATCCGCAGACCCCTCGTCGGCGCCGCGCTACTCGCGCTCGCCGGATTCGCGCGCGCCGACGACGCCGCAGCAGACGCCAAGCCCGATCTCGGTATCGTCGACGAACTCGAACGCATCGTCGTCACCGCGACGAAGACGCCGCGCGCGCAGAAAGACGTCGCCAGCGAAGTCAGCATCATCGACGCGCGCGAAATCGATCGCCGCCAAATGCACGACATCGCCGATCTCGTCCGCTACGAGCCCGGCGTGTCGATCACCGGCAGCGCGAACGGCGGCAATCGTTTCGGCGCCGGCGGCTTTTCCATCCGCGGCCTCTCCGGCAATCGCGTGCGCATCGAAATCGACGGCATTCCGATCTCCGATGCGTTCGAGATCGGCAGCTTCTCCAGCGCCGGTCGCGACATCGTCGACCTCGACGTGCTCAAGCGCGTGGAGATCGTGCGCGGCGCCGCGTCGTCCCTGTACGGTTCCGACGCGCTGGCCGGCGTCGTCTCCTTCATGACGAAGGATCCGGCCGACTATCTCGGCAAGGACGGCGGCCAGTTCGCCTCGGCCAAATGGCTTTATGACAGCGCCAGCCGCGAGACCGCGCTCAGCGGCACCTGGGCCGGCGGCAGCGCGAGCGACGGCCTCGTGCTGGTGGCGACGCATCGTGAAGGCAATGCGCAGAACAACATGGGCGAGAACGACAGCGCCAGTTCGCGCCGCACGCGGCCCAATCCGCAGGACACGCGCAGCGACTCGCTGCTGGCCAAGTACGTGCACACCGCCGATTCCGGCCGCGTCGACCGTCTCACCTTCGAAGGCGAGAAGGGCAAGGTCGACACCGACGTGCTCAGCAGTCTCGGCTACAGCGCGTTGACCAACACCATGACCACCGCGCTCGACGGCCGCGACACGCGTCAGCGCCTGCGCGCCGCGTTCGATCAGGAACTGCCGCTGTCGTCCGCGCTGGCCGATCGGCTCGATTGGAAGCTGTACGTGCAGC
This sequence comes from Dokdonella sp. GW821-FHT11D02, assembly GCF_058808595.1. Lineage (NCBI taxonomy): Bacteria > Pseudomonadati > Pseudomonadota > Gammaproteobacteria > Lysobacterales > Rhodanobacteraceae > Dokdonella > Dokdonella sp. GW821-FHT11D02. The sequence goes on from NZ_CM179520.1 coordinate 76,299, forward strand.
GCAGTGAAATCACCCAGGACACGCGCGAAGACCGCTGGACGCGCAGCGACGCCGGCCTGACCAATCCAAAGCAGCGCTTCCGCCGCTTCACCTTCGACCAGCGCGTGTTCGGCGCCGAAGCGACCGCGCACAAGGACTTCAGCAGCGGCGGCATCGAGCATGCGATCACCTACGGTGTCGACCTCACGCGCACGCGCACGGAGGAGCAGCGCGACGGCTGGCAGCGCGACGTCACCACCGGCAACGTCACCAACGTCGTTTCGCCGGACACCTTTCCGGTGCGCGACTTCCCGACCAGCGACACCACCACCGCTGCGTTCTTCGCGCAGGACGAAATGCGCTTGTTCGACGGACGCCTCAGCCTGACGCCGGGCCTGCGCGTGGACTACTACAAGCTCGAACCGCGCCGCGATCCGGTCTTCGCCGAAGACAACCCGGGCGTCCATCCGGTCGACATCGATCACACCAGCTGGTCGCCCAAACTCGGTGCGATCTGGCGCTTCGACGACACTTGGTCGGCGTTCGCGCAGTACGCGCACGGCTTCCGCGCGCCGCCCTACAACGACGTCAACATCGGCTTCACCAACCTGCAGTTCGGCTACACCGCGCGACCCAATCCGAAGCTGAAGCCGGAAACCAGCAACGGCGTCGAACTCGGACTGCGCGCGAACGGCCGCTACGGCTACGCCAGCCTGTCGGTCTACGAAAACCGCTATCGCGACTTCATCGACTCGACCGCGTTCGTCGGTATCGATCCGCAGTCGGGCCTGCAGATCTTCCAATCGATCAATCGCAGTCGCGTAAAAATCCGCGGCGCCGAGGCGCGTTACGGCCTCAACTTCGGCGCCTTCAACGACGCGCTCGAAGGCTTCTCTCTGCAAGGCAACATCGCTTACGCACGCGGCGACGACGAGACCGACAAGCAGCCGCTCGCCACCGTCGATCCGCTCAGCGCCGTAGTCGGCCTCAGCTACGAACGCGCCGACTGGAGCGCCGAGCTGTTCAGCCGCTTCGTCGAGCACAAGGATCGCCTGCCCATGGCAGAAGCAGCCGGATCGGCGCTGTTCGCCGCACCCGGTTACGCGACGCTCGATTTCTACGCGCGCTGGAAGCCGTACGAACGTCTCGAGCTGTTCGGCGCGCTGACCAACCTGACCGATCGGCGCTACTGGACCTGGGGTTCGGTCAACGCGATTCCCTACAGCGCGGCGACCATCGACCGCTACAGCCAACCGGGCCGCGCCGTGCGCGTGGGTCTGCGCGCGACCTTCTGACCGATTCTCCCCGCTCGCGAGGCGCCCCATGAGCGACTATCACGACGACTGGAATGCGCTGCCGTTCGATCCCGCCGGCGAACCTTTCGGCAGCTGGAGCGAGCCGGCGGCGACGCCGGCGCAAGCGCCGGCGATGCGCGATTGCGTCGCGCTCGATCTGCCGCGGCTGGCCGAATGGCTGCCGCGGCTCGGCGCCGTGCTGTGGCTGGAACGGCGCGAACGGCGCAGCCCGGCGATGCGCGCGCTGATCGGCGCGCGCGGCATCGTGCTGCTCGAACATCCGTCGCTGGCCGTGCTCGGCCGCTGCAGCGCAATCGCCGCGCACACCGCGGTCACGCCGCACGGCCCGCGCGAGTGGCTGAGTTTCCGCGACGCCAAGGACGAGGTGCGCGCGAAATTGTTCCTGCTGCCCGATACCGACTACCTCGCCTGGGATGAAATGGCCGCCGCGGCGCGGCTGGCGCCGGCCAGCGAAGAGCCGCCGCGCTGGCACGCGCACGCGGCCTTCCTGCGCGGCGCGCTGTCGCGGCTCGGCAGCCCCTGGCGCGCGCGCGTGCTGCGCTTCGAACTCAGCCGCCTGCCGTGGCTGCGCACGCTCGATGCGCAGCCGCCGTTGCGCATGTCACTGCTCGGCCTGGAGCTGGCGCGTGCGATCGCGCGCAGCGAAGGCGCCGAGCTCGTTTCACCCCTGCATTCCGCTTGAAGGAGATGTCCATGCGTTCATTGCCAGCCTTTGCGCTAGCCGCCGCCCTCGGTCTGTCCGGTTGCGCCACCTACGCGAGCAAACCCGCCAAGGAGGCGCCCAAGCCCTTGGCCGAAGCCGCACCGGCGACCTACACGCCGCCGTGTGCGCAGACGCCGACCACGCCGCAGGCCGCGTTCGAATGCGACCGCAAGAGCATCCTCGCGATGGCCGGCGAATTTCGCGTGCGCTTCGCCTTCGACGAAACCGCGGCACTGGCGCCCGGTTACGCGCCGCAGGCGGCGCAGCGCTCGGGCGGCACCGAATTGGTCGAAGTCATCGCCGACGACGGTGAACACATCTCGCTGCAGCACATCCTCGTGCTCGGCAAGGACCACACGGTGGTCAAGCATTGGCGCCAGGACTGGCGCTACCAGCCCAAACAAGTGCTGCGCTTCCGCGGTCTGGGCCGCTTCGAAACGCAGGCGGTCGCCGCCACCGACGCGCACGGCGCGTGGTCGCAGACGGTCTACGAAGTGGACGATGCGCCGCGCTACGCCGGTCTTGGCCGCTGGGTCCATGCCAACGGCGAGAACGTGTGGGAATCGGAGCGCGTCTGGCGTCCGCTGCCGCGACGCGAATACACCAAGCGCACCGACTACCAGGCGCTCGAAGTGGTCAACCGCCACGCGCTGACGCCGGCCGGCTGGATTCACGAGCAGGACAACACCAAGCTCGCGCTGAAGCCCGGCGGCAGCGTGCAGGCGCTCGCGCGCGAACGCGGCATCAACAGCTACACGCGCATCGCCGACTACGACTTCGGCGCCGGCCGCGAGTATTGGAAGAAGACCTCGGCGTACTGGACCGGCGTGCGCGCGGAATGGGCGCGCTACGAAGCGGCGCATCCGAGTTTCACCACCAGCCCGGAACCGAACGGCGAGCCGCGCATCGAGAAATTCTTCCAGCTCGCCGAGCGTGCCGAGAAGGGCGAGACGATCGCCGACGGTGAAATCCGCGGCGTGCTCGAAACCTACGTCCGCTCGCCCGCCGCGGTCGCCGCGCAGCCGTAGTCGATCGCGCAGGTATCATCGAGACCGTTACGGCCGGAGCGTGCGGGAGCGAGGATGAAACGTCGGGAGCTGCTGAAAGCGGCCGTCGCCGGTGCGGCGGCCGCCGCTGCGCCTCGCCTGCGCGCGCGTGCGGCGCAGCGTCCGAACCTGGTCTTTTTCCTGGTCGACGATCAGCGCTACGACTCGCTCGGCTGCGCCGGCCATCCGCTGATCAAGACTCCGCGCATCGATGCGCTAGCCGCCGCCGGCGTGCGCTTCAGCCATGCCTTCGTGACGACGCCGATCTGCGCCGCCAGCCGTGCCTCGATCTTCACCGGACTGACCGAGCATCGTCACGGCTACTCGTTCCTGACGCCGCCGATCGCAGCGCGCATCGCGCAGAACTACTACCCGCTGCTGCTGCGTCGCGCCGGTTATCGCACCGCCTGCATCGGCAAATACGGTGTGCAGACCGAAGGCGAGATCGAAGCGAGCGCGTTCGAACTGTTCGACTCGCGCGACCGTCCCTATCACCCACCCCAGCCCGACGGCAGCCGCGGCCGTCACATCGATGCGATCAACACCGAGCACGCGATCGACTTCATCGCCTCGGCCGATCCGGCCAAACCGTTCGCGCTGCAGCTGAACTTCAGTTCGGTGCACGCCGAAGACGACGACAAGGCCGCGCAGTACCAGCCGATCGACGAAGCGGCCGGGCTCTACGCCGACGTCGATCCGACGCCGCCGCCGCTGGCCGACCCGAGCGTGTTCGAGGCGCTGCCGCGTTTCCTGCGCGAATCGGAAAACCGCACCCGTTATAGCTGGCGCTTCGATACGCCGGAGAAATTCCGCACCAATCTGCGCAACTACTACCGCATGGTCAGCGGCGTCGACCGCATGGTCGGCCGCGTGCTCGACGCGCTCGCGGCGAAAGGGTTGGCCGGCAACACGGTCGTGGTCTATTCCTCCGACAACGGCGTCTATCTCGGCGAGCGCGGCTTCGGCGACAAGTACTCGCATTTCGAAGAGTCCATCCGCGTGCCGCTGATCGTCAGCGATCCGCGCAAACCGGCGACTGCGCACGGCCGCGTGGTCGACGCGCTCGCGCTCAACATCGACCTGCCGGCGACGTTCACCGCCTTGGCCGGCCTCGCGCCGCCGCCGTACCAGGGCCGCAGCCTGACGCCGTTCCTCGACGCGCGCACGCCGCGCTGGCGGGAAGGGTTCTTCTGCGAATTCCGCGCGATGAACTACGGCACCATCCCGAAGTGGGAAGGCGTGCGCACGCGCTCGCACATGTACGCCAACTACTTCGAGCAGCAGCCGGCGTACGAGTTCGTGCACGACCTGCGCGCCGATCCGGAAGAGCGCGTCAATCTCGCCACCGACCCGCGCCACGCCGATCTTCTCGCGCGACTGCGCCGCGAAACGGCGCGGCGGCGCGCGGCGTTCGACACGATCTAGGGCGATCGCGCCAGGACGGTCGCGCGCAGCTCGCATTGCTGTCGTGCGCGCATCACCGCTGACGTGATGGCCGAGCCGGCGCGGACTCGCACAACGGTTGCGGATCGGCCCCTCCGATCCGCATCGCCGTTGTACGACGGGCGTCCCTACGCCGGCTCGGCATCCCGCCTCCCTCCCCCCTGTCCACATCGCGCTCGAGATGCGGCAGGACCGCACATCGACGCGACGCCCCCTACGCTCGGACGCGCGGCATTCTGAGGGGCCGGCGAAACCGCACCAAGGTGATGCGGAGGCGCGAATACGCAGCGCCCCTGAGTCGACCGGTTGACGCGTGCTTGCGACCGCGCGAAGTTAGGCGCCGCTCAGTGGGGCTAGGTAACTTCACTCACTTTCGCTAGAGGCATCAGCGATACTGAGTGCGACGGGGCCACCGCGGCCGCGCCGATGGTGGCGCCGAGCGGGTTGGCACAGGTGTCGAAGGGGGAAACGTGAAAACACCGAGACGGCGCGCCAGCGACCGTGCGTTCGCAGGTCCGCTCAGCAGCCGCGTGCGCTACGCGCGCCGGCTGACCAAGCTGAGCCAGGCCGCCTTCGCCAAGGCGCTCGGCGTCGGCGCCAGCGCGGTCGCGCAATGGGAGGTTCCGCGCGGCACCTCGCCGACGATCCCGCATTTGATCGAGATCGCCGTACTCGCCGGCGTTGCCTTCGAGTGGCTGGCGACCGGCCGCGGTGCGGTCGGACTCGCCGGTCACGAAATGCCGGCGATCGATTCGTCCTCGTTCACCGTCGACCACAGCGAAGACCGTCTGCTCGCCGCCTATCGGCGCATCCCGGCGCGCAAGCGCGAAAGCTTCGTGCGCTGGATGGAAGAGTTCTTCTAGCCGGTGTTCTGCAAGGCCTGCGCCACACCGTGCACGGTCGACACCAGCGCGCCGAACACCTCGTCATCGGGGCGATCGGCGGCGCGCCAGCGTTGCAGCAGGTCGGCTTGGATCAAGTTCATCGGATCGGCATAGGGGTTGCGCAGACGGATCGACTGCGCCAGGCGCGCGTCGTCGGCGAGCAGGCGGTCGCTGCGCTTGAGCCGCAGCACCCAATTCACCGTGCGCGCGAATTCCTCCGCCAGACGCGGAAAGAAGGTCTCGTGCAGCGGGCCTGCGAGCTGAGAGAAGCATTCGGCGATGTCGAGATCGCTTTTCGCCAGCACCATTTCGAGATCGCCGATCAGGGTGCGGAAGAACGCCCAATCGCGCGCCATCTCCTGCAACACCGCTTCTTCGCCGCGCGCGGCGGCGGCATCGAGCGCGCTGCCGACGCCGTACCAGCCGGGCAGGTTGGAGCGGCATTGCGTCCAGGCGAATACCCACGGAATCGCGCGCAGCGAGGCGACGCCGGCGGTGCCGCCGCGGCGCGACGGGCGTGAGCCCAGCGTCATGCGCTCGATCACGTCGATCGGCGTGGCGGCGCGGAAGTAGTCGACGAAGCCCGGCGTGTCGACCACCAGTTCGCGGTAGCTGCGTGCGCCGTCGTCGGCGAGCGCGCGCATCGTCTCGCGCCAGCGCGTCTCGCGCGGCTCGGGCGCGCGCGGGCGCAGGGTCGCGTGCATCACCGCGCCCACGCTCTGTTCGAGGCTGCGCAAGGCGAGCGCGCGGATGCCGTATTTCTGGTGGATCACCTCGCCTTGTTCGGTCACGCGGAAATGACCGTCGACGGCGCCGCGCGGCGCCGCCATCACGGCGCGCGAGGTCTTGCCGCCGCCGCGGCTGACGCTGCCGCCGCGGCCGTGGAAGAAGATCAAGGTCACGCCGGCCGCGCGCGCGATCTCGAGCAATTCGACCTGCGCGCGCTGCAGCGACCAGCGCGCGGCGAGCAAGCCGCCGTCCTTGGCGCTGTCGGAGTAGCCGAGCATGATCGTCTGACGATCGCCGCGTGCGGCCAGATGCGCGCGATAGACCGGATCGGCGAGCAGGGCGCGGAAGGTGTCCGGTGCGGCGCGCAGGTCGGCGATCGTTTCGAACAGCGGCGCGACGTCGAGCGGCACCGTGCCGATGCTCTCGACCAGCTTGCCCGCGCGCGCCAGCGCGAGCACCGCGAGCACGTCGGCGACGCTGCCGGCCATGCTGATGATGTAGAGGCCGAGCGCGGCATCGCCGTAGCGTCGGCGCGCGTCGGCGAGCGCAGTGAAGACGGCGACGCTGCGCTCGAATGCGCCGGTTTCCGTCTCGCCGTTCGCAGCGGCTGGATGCTTCGCGTCGCGCGCGGCGGCGGCATCGCTCAAGGTCTGCGCGCCGCTCGCGTACGGCGCCCACTGTGCGGCGCGCAGGCGCGCGTCCTGCGGCAGTTCACCCAGCGCTTCGGCCAGCGCGCTCGCATGCACGCGCGAGTCCTGGCGCACGTCGAGCCGCGCCAGATGAAAACCGAACGCGGCGATGCGTCGCTGCAGGCGACGCACCGCGAACCAGCCCGCGTGCGCGCCGCCGTTGGCGCGCAGAGACGTGGCGATCAGCTCGATGTCGGCGGCGAACTCGGCCGGTTCGCGATAGGCCTGCGGTTCGTCGTGCGCGGTCGCGGCGAGGCGCGCGCCGATCAGCTGCAGCAGGCCGCGGTAGGGCATGTTGGCGTGGCGCGGACGAATCTTCGCCGCCGCTTCGGGCAGCAGCGCGCGATAGTCGGACAAACGCGCGAGCACGCCGCGCTCGATGCCGACGCGATCCAGCGTCTGCGACAGCAGCCGTGCCAGCTCGGCGCATTCGTGGCGGTAGCGCGCGAGCACCAGCCGGCGCTGCGTGCGCAGGCTGGCCGCGATCGTCTCGGCGCCGACGTTGGGGTTGCCGTCCATGTCGCCGCCGACCCAGGAGGCGAAGCGCAGCAGGCGCGGCAGCTTCGGGCAAGTGCCGTAGACCGCGACCATGGCGTCTTCGAGCGTCTCGTAGAACACCGGCAGCACGCGGTAGATCGGATCGGCCAGATAGAAGTCGACGTGGTCGAGTTCGTCCTGCACCGACGGGCGCACGTGCGAGATGTCGGCGGTCTGCCAGCCGCAGGTCAGCGCCATACGCAGGCGCGCCCAATCGACCGTGCGCTCGCCGTCGGTGCGCGGACCGGTGAAGTCGGCGATCAGCGCGCGCACGATCTCCTGCTCCTTTTCGAGCAGGGCGCGACGCGAGGCTTCGGTCGGATGCGCGGTGAACACCGGCTCGACGTCGATGCGAGGCAGCGCCGACAGCAGTTCATCGACGCCGACGCCGGCGTCCTTGAGCCGTTGCAGCACTTCGCGCAGGCCGTCGGGCTGCGGCGTGGCGCCGGCGATCTGGTAGTCGCGCCGGCGCCGGATGCGCTGTACGCGCTCGGCCAGGTTGACTACTTGGAAGTAGGTCGAGAACGCGCGGCTGACGGCGTCGGCCGTGCGCGCGTCGAGGCCGGACAACTCGCGCGCCAGCGCCGCCGCCGGTTCCTCGTGCTGGCGCCGGCGGATGGCGGCGCTACGGGCGGACTCCACCCGTTGATAGAACGCCTCGCCCTCCTGCTCGACCAGGAGCTCGCCGACCAGGCGGCCGAGTCGGCGCACGTCGTCGCGCAAGCCCTGCTGGTGGGGGCCGAATTCGGCGTCGCGACGTTCCTGCATGGGGCGCTCCGGCGGCTGCGAAGGGCGAGCTTAGCAAGTCATGCTGCTTTGCAGCGAACCGGACCGTTCGGGTCGCGCCGGCGGCCGTACGGCGGCGGAGTGAGATGGAAGTCGCATTTCCGTCGAGAAAGCGATGGCTGCGACACCGAAAAGGGACGGCGACGACATAATGTTCACAAAGATAACTGTGGAATTCATCTGCGGCTCGCCGGCGCACGCACCATCCGTTCGCTGGCGGCAGGGGCCCGCAGGCGACGACCGCAAAACCCGCGCTGCCCGGGGGCGAGCGCGGCGCCGCGTGCCGTTGCCCGAGGAAATTCATGGCCGATATCGAGTTCCGCGTCGTCTCCGACCGCCGCGAAGGTCTGTTGCTCGAGCTGGGGCGGCTGATCGTCGCCAGCGGCTTCACCCTGCAGCGCCAGCGCATGACGCGCGGCGACGAAGGCGTCGTATTGACGATGGTCGTGCGCGGACCCGAGCAGAACCTGCTCGCGCTGGAGGATCGGCTCGGCAGCCATCCGATCGTGCAGAGCTTCGAGGCCACGGTCGTCGACGCAGCACAGGTGGCAGCAGCGACCGCGGCCGCCGAAGCGCCGCGACCTCGCGTCGCGGCGGAGCCGCGCAGCGAAACCGCCACCGCCACTGCGGCCGCGCCCGATCCGGGCCGAGTCGAGGCCTTGCTCGGCGCGCTGGCGCGCGAATACCCCGACATCTTCAACCGCGTACTCGCCTTCGAGCATGAAGTCGCGCCGGCGCATCGCGAAGCGAGCACGCGCTACGCCGGCACGCGTCTGGGCGCGTGGATCTACAAACGCGATTACGCGCTCGGCGCGCGCCTGAACCTGGTCGACTCGGTCAAGCACATCGCGCTGCCGGCGATGCGCCAGCTGCTGCGCGGCACCGATCTCGACGGCGACGCGTTGCGCATCAAGAACAGCCCGTTCACCGGCATCGGCCTGCATCGCGGGCCGGCCTGCCATTTCCTGCGCGGCTGTCTGGAAGGACTGTTGAGCGAGCCCGGCCATCTCGGCCGCCCGCGCATCCTCGAAACCTCATGCCGCAACGCCGGCGCCGACGCCTGCGTGTTCACGTTCGCCGCCTGATCTTGTTCGTTTTTCGGAGGAGGGGTTTGCCATGCACGACCACGCCATACAATGCATCCACGATCCGCTGCTCGCCGCGCTGTCCTACCTGGTCGCGGTGCTCGGCTCCTACACCGCGCTGCAGTTGGCGGTCGGCATTCCGGCCGCGAACAACTCGCGCGAACGCACGCAGGCAATCGTCGCCGCCGGTGCCGCCATCGGCGGCGCGATCTGGGCGATGCACTTCATCGCGATGCTGGCCTGCCAGATGGAAGTGCAGGTCACCTACGACGTGCCCCTGACCCTGCTGTCGGCAGTGATCGGCATGCTCTCGTGCATGGTCGGCCTGGCCATCGCCGGCAGCGGCGTGTTCGCCTGGTCCAAGCTCGGCCTCGCCGGCGTCTTCATGGGCGTCGGCGTCGCCGGCATGCACTACACCGGCATGGCCGCGATGCGCATGGCCGCGACCACGCACTACGACAGCGGCATCGTCGCCTTGTCGGTGCTGATCGCGATCGTCGCCTCGGCCGCAGCGCTGTGGCTCGCCTTCAACATGCGCGGCGTCGCGCAGATGCTCGGCAGTGCGCTGGTGATGGGGGTGGCGGTCTGCGGCATGCACTACACCGGCATGGCGGCGGCGAGTTTCGTGCCGACCAGCGAAGCCGCGGCCAGCGCCACCGCCGGCGGTGTCGGCGGCCAGTATCTGGGCGCGACGATCTTCGGCGTGACGACGCTGCTGCTGGCGACCGTGCTCGCGGTCAGCCTGGTGCGCCAGCAGCGCCGCGCGCTCGTGCGCATCTGAGAATTCGCGCAGCGGCGATGCCCGGCATCGCCGCTGCGTCTTAAGCACCGCGATTTAAGCGCCGCGATCGGTGCGCAGCGCCTGCGTCGTGCGCGGATCGCCCGCCGCTTCGCGCCCGACCAGCAGCCCGAGCCCGACGATGCCGGCGACCACCAGCACGCCGCCGAGCGCGGCGTAGCCGCTGGGTGGCGCTTCGCCGAGCAAGATCACGCCGAGCAGGCTCGAGAACAACAACTCCGCCGCCTGCATCGCCTCGACCGCGCCGAGCGCGGCCGGATCGTTGCGCACCATGCCGGTCGCCTGAAAGAACAGGATCGTCGCGATGGTGCCGGTGAACAAGGCGACGCCGGCGGCGAGCAGGATCTGCATCGGCGGCGGCGCGCCGACCGTCGCACCGGCGTAGCCCGCGACCAGCCACCAGCACGGCTGGCTCGCCAAGGTCATGCCGAATACACGCTGCGCCGCATTGAGATTCTCGCCGCTGCGTTCCAGATGCAGCAGGATCGCGCGATTGCCGAGCGGATACAGGAACGCCGACGCGGCGACCGCGAACAAGGCGAGCCAGGCCTGGCGATCGAGATGGCCGTCGAAATGCCCGGCCTGCATGATCGCGACGCCGCCGACGATGACGCCGCCGAGCGCGAGCGCGCGCCGCGGCAGGCGCGAACGTCCGTCGCGGTACAACAGCGGGCCGAGCAGCATGCCGGCGATCACGGTGAGCTGAAAGGTGCCGGCGACCAGCCAGGCTGGCGCGAACGCCGCCGCCCAGGTCAGACACACACAGAACAAACCGAAGCCGACCCCGCTCCAACCGAGCCAGACCCACGGATGCGCGCGCAGCGCGCGCCACACCGGTGCGAAGCCGCCTTGCCAGGGCATCACCAGCGCGAGCATCGGCAAGGTCAGGAGATAGCGCAGCGCCGCCGACCAGGCCCAATGGCCGCCGTCGTCGGCCATCGCGCGATTGAGCACGTAGGTCGCGGTGAAGAACAGCGCCGCGGCGAGCGCGAGCAGCACCGCCGCGACGGCCTGGCGGCGCGCGGTCACCGCCGGCTCCCGCGCAGCCGTTCGATCGGGAAGGTGGCGATGTCGGCACCGCCTTCGCGGCGCGGTTGGCCGGGTTGCGGCGCGTGTGCTTGCGCGTAGACGACTTCGTACGTCGCCGGCAGCACGCCGTCGTGGCGGAACGCCTCGTAGGCTTCGATCACGCGCAAGAGGTGCGTCTTGCCGGTCAAGCTGCGCGTGCGTTGGGTGTCGGCATTGGTGGCGCCGATCGCGTGCAGCTCGCGCATCAGGCTGCGCGCGTCGGCGTAGGTCAAGACGAAATCGTCGCGTTCGAGCACCGGATCGCGGAAGCCGCTGACCAGGAGCGCATCGCCGATGTCGTGCATATCGACGAAGCGGCTGACGTGCGGCGCGCGGTCGACCGCGGCGAAGGCGGCGCGCAGTTCTTTCAGCGTGTCCGGCCCGAAGGTCGAGAATAGCAGCACGCCGCCGGGCCGCAGCACGCGACGAAACTCGGCCAGCGCGAGGCCGGGATCTTCGCACCACTGCAAGCACAGGTTGGAATGCACCAGATCCATGCTGGCATCGGCGAACGGCAGCGCCTGCGCATCGCCGGCGATGCGCTCGAACGCCGGCGGCGTGCCGGCGTGGCGCGCCGCCGCGCGCAGCATCGGCACGGCCAGATCGAGCGCGAACACTTCCGCTTGCGCGAAGCGCTCGCGCAAGGCCGCGGTGCCGGCGCCTGGGCCGCAACCGACATCGAGCACGCGGGCCGGCGCGAACGCCTCATCTTCGAGCCGCTCGCGCAAGCGCTGGCCGACTTCGGCCTGCAACACCGCGTTCTCTTCGTAGCTCTGCGCTGCGCGGCCGAAAGCGTGCCGCACGTGCGCCTGGTCCAGACCCGCGCTCATGCCGGCAACTCCGCCGCGAAGGCTTCGATCGCGTCGGCGACCGCTTCGGCGTGTTCGAGGAACGGCGCGTGGCCGCTGTTGACTTCGACGAAGCGTCCCGCCGGAGCCAGCGCGGCCGCCTGCTGCATCGTGGCCGGCGCGACCAGCCGATCGCGGCGGCCGGCGATCCACAAACTCGGCACGCGCAGTCGCGCCAGTTCGTCGCGCAGATCGCTGGTTTCGAGCGTGCGCAAACCGTCCTGCAAAGCCGCGAGCGTCGGCTCGCCGCGCTCGAACACGCGCGATTTCAAATCGCGCAGCTCGGCCTGCGCGTTGGGCGAGCCGAGGGTTTCCAGCGCGAGGAAGCGCTCGATCGTGTCGCGGTAGTGCGTTTGCAGATCGGTACCGAACGCGGCGAACACTTCGCGCGCCACGCCGTGCGGCCAATCCGGCGCGGCGACGAAGCGCGGACTCGATGCGAGCAGCGCGACGCCGCGCACCGATTCGCTCCGATCGAGCGTCGCACGCAGCGCGACCAGACCGCCGAGCGACCAGCCGATCCACAACGCGCGCGGCGTCGCCAGTGCGATGCGCCGCGCGCTGTCGACGAGATCGAACGACACCTCATCGCGGCTGTTGCCGTGACCGGGCAGGTCGACGGCGTGCACGCGAAAGCGCGGCGTCAGCCGTTGCAGCAGCGGCGCGAAGACGCCGCCGTGCATGGCCCAGCCGTGAATCAAGACCAGATCCGGTCCGTCGCCTCGAACGTCGATATGCACATCAATTTCCAGAATGAGCGAAAGAGGAAGGCGCCGCCGCGGCGCGCAAGCGCGCGATGCGCGGTTCGAGCAGACGCCAGAGCAAGACGGCGTAGCGCCGCTGGCAACGGCCGCGCGCACGCAGCCAGCGCGGCCGGCGCCGGTTGGCCAGAATGCGCGCGGCCAGCCAGGTTTGATCGAAGCGATCCCACACGCCGACACTCGCGCACAGATTGGCGGCCAGCGCCGGATGCACCTCGTCGAACAGGATCGAACGCAGCTCGGCTGCGGCATACGGCGTCGAGGCGAGTTCATGCGCGACAGGCCTCACCTGGTCGCGATAGGAGCTGTCCAAATAAAGATCCGACAGCGCCGACCACACCGCACGCCGCGTCGACAGATCGTCCGGCCGATCATTCATGCGAGCGCCACCGCCAGCGCGTCGAGCAAGCGCTCGATCTCGCCTTCGGAATGCTGCGCCGACAAAGTCACGCGCAGGCGTGCGCGGCCGGCCGGCACGGTCGGCGCGCGGATCGCCGGCACGTAGAAGCCGGCCGCTTCGAGCCGTTGCGCCACGCTCAGCGCGCGCGCGCTGTCACCGACCGGCAGCGGCTGGATCGGCGTGCGCGAATCGAGCAGCTCGATCGCGCGCGCGGCGGCGCCGTGGCGGAAGTGCGCGATCAGGCGAACGAGTCGATCGCGCCGCCAATCTTCGAACCGCGCCACCTCGATCGCGGCGCGTGTCGCCGCCGCCAGTGCGGGCGGCAACGCGGTGGTGTAGACGAAGCTGCGCGCGACCTGGACCAAGCCCGCGATCGTCGCCGCGCTGCCGGCGACGAACGCGCCGGCGACGCCGAGCGCCTTGCCGAGCGTGCCGATCAGGAGCGGCACTTGTCGCTGCGACAAGCCGGCTTCGGCCACGCTGCCGGCGCCTTCGGGACCGAGCACGCCGAGGCCGTGCGCATCGTCGACCAGCAAGGTCGCGCCGTGCGTTTCGCACAAGGCGGCCAGTTCACTCAACGGAGCGACGTCGCCGTCCATGCTGAAGACGCCGTCGGTGGCGAGCAATGCGGCCGCCTGCGGCCGGCTCGCCAGCTGGCGCGCGGCGCTGGCGAGGTCGGCGTGCAGGTAGCGTTTGAGTTCGCAGCTAGCCAAGCGCGCGCCGTCGAGCAGGCTGGCGTGGTTGAGTTTGTCTTGCACGCACAGATCGCCGTCGCCGAGCAGGGCCGAAAGCACGCCGAGATTGGCCATGTAGCCGGTCGAAAACAGCAGCGCGCGCTCGCGTCCGGTCCAGCGCGCGAGCGCGTGTTCAAGCGCTTCGTGTTCTTCGCGATGACCGCCGAGCAGATGCGCCGCGCCGGCACCGACGCCGTCCGCGCGTGCGGCACGCGTCAGCGCTTCGACCAGGGCCGGATGCCGCGCGAGGCCGAGATAGTCGTTGCTGGCGAAATTCAAAAGACGCTTGCCGTCGACGACGATCGCCGCGCCGTTCGCGCTTTCGATCGTGCGCACGCGCCGCAGCAGCTGCGCCCGCGCGCGACGGGCGTGCTCGTCGGCGAGGCGATGCAGCAGGTCGGGCCGCGTCGCGAGCGGCGCCATGGACGGCGTGCGTGCCGTGCTCATCAGCGCATTCCGAGTTGCGTCGCCGTGCGCTCGGCCTCGGCGCGCCAGACCTGCGTCGGCAGATAGGCTTCGCGCATGATCGGCAGCGCGGCGGCGAGCAGCGTGCGCGCTTCCTCGCTGCGGCCTTGCCGCCTGCGCACTTCCGCCTGCTCGCTGCGCGCGGTCGCCAGTTCCGCCGGCGTCGCCGCGCTCGCCTGGAAGCCCGCGATCGCCGCGGTCAGTTCGCTGTCGGCCAGGTCGAGCCGGTTCTGCATCAGCGCGATCGCCGCGCGCTGGCGATGCACGTGAGCGAAGACTTTGTGCTCGGGCGGCAGCAGGGCCGCCCACAAGCGTTCGGCTTGCGCGGTGAGCGAGAGCGAACTTTCCACATGCCGCGCGCGCCGCTCGGCGAGGGCGAGCTGCCAGGTGACCATCACGTACTCGTAGGAATCTTCGCCGTCGATGCGCCCGGCGCGCGCGCGCAGATCCTCGAGCATGGCGACCGCGCGTTCGGCTTGCCCGGCCTGCGCCAAGGTGCGCGCCTCGTTGCGCGCGGCGCCGCGGCGCGCGTCGCTGTCGGCTTCGATCCCACCGCGATCGAGCGCGGCGCGCGCCTGCGCGTGCACGCGCAGCGCCTGCGTGTAGTCGCCGGCGTCGTCGAGCGCGAGCGCGAGATTGCTGAAGATGACGGCCTGGTTGTACGGGCTCTCGTTGCCGGCCGTCTTCAGCCGCTGCAGCACGTCGGCCGCCTCGCGGAAACGGCCTAGCTCTTTCAGCGTCAGCGCAAGTTCGTTGCCCAGCTCCAGCATCGACATGCCGCCCGACCCGGTCACCTGCTCCTGCTGCGCGATGACCGCGCGCAGGATCTGCTCGGCCTGCGCCGGCCGGCCGCAGGTCCGGTGCGCCATCGCTTGCAGGCGCAACAGATGCAGGCGGTCCGGCGCGTTCGGCGCCAGGCCCGCGGCTTGTTCTTCCAGGCCGCGTGTGGCGACGGCCAAGGCGGCTTCGCAGTCGTTGTTCGACAGCAGCGAGACCAGCATCTGCGTCGCGCGCATCGCCAGCGGTGCCGGCAGCGGCGCGGCGCCCGCTGCGCGCGGTTCGAGTACCTGTTTCAGCAGCGGAATCGCTTTCGCGTCTTCGCCGGCATTGTGGTGCAGGAAGGCGAGCGAGACGCGATCGTAAGCCTGCTCGTCGGGATCGTTCGGCGCGTAGCGCTTGCGCAAGGCGGAGGCTTGGCGCACGGCCTCGCGCGCCTCGTCGATGCGATCGCTGCTGCCGAGCAGGTTGGCGTACTGATCGTAGTCGAGCGCCAGCGCCAGCGCCTCGGCGCGATCGCGCGCCGGTGCGCCGTCGAGGCCGCTGCGAAAGAGCTCGATCGCCGCGCTCGTTTCGCCGAGCGAGTCGTACAGGCGACCGAGCAGGCGCTGCGTCGGTTGCGCGACGGCCGCATCGAGCTTCTGCGCGTCGAGCTTCGCGCGTGCTTGGTCGAGCAGGTCGCGCACGCTGACGGTGGTGCTGAGCGCGTTGTCCGGCGCCGCGGCGGTGAAGGCGTCGGTGAGAAAGCCGAGCGCGGCACGCGCGCGTTCGGCGTCGCGCTCGGAGGCGACACGCGCCTGCTGCGCGGTCGCTTCGGCGGCCAGCGCGCGCTCGCGTTCGCGATCCAGGCGCACGACGAACAGGCCGAGCGCGAGCGCGGCGAGCAGGCTCGCGGCGACACCGAGGCGATGGCGGCCAACGAACTTGCGCAAGCGGTACGCGTTCGTCATCGGCGCGGCGCGCACCGGGCGGCCGTTGCGATAGCGATCGAGGTCGTCGCGGAATTCGCCGGCGCCGGCGTAGCGGCGCGCGGGGTCCTGGTCGGTGGCCTTGGCGACGATGCCGGCCAGCTCCGAGCCGAGCGGCAGCGCCGCCGGCGTTCTTGCAGTATTTCCGGTGCGGCCGCCGACGAGTTCGCGCAGCAGCACGCCGAGGCTGTAGATGTCGCTGGCGGTGGTGACGGTGCGGCCGTCGCGCTGTTCCGGGCTGGCGTAGCCGGCGCTGAAGACGCGCGTGGAGGTTTCGTGCGCGGCGCTGTCGAGATCGATCAGGCGCGCGATGCCGAAGTCGAGCAGCTTGACCTCGCCGGCGGCGTTGACGAGCACGTTGGCCGGCTTCAAGTCGCGATGCACGACCAGGCGCTGGTGCGCGTGGCCGACCGCATCGAGCATCGCGTCGAACAGCGCCAGGCGATCGTGCAGGCGCGGCGCGCGCTGCGCCGCGTAGTCGAGCAGGTCGAGTCCGTCGACGTATTCGAGCGCGAGCCAGGGCTGGCCGTCGGCGGTTTCGCCGCCGTCGAGCAGCCGGGCGATGTGCGGATGATCGAGGCCGGCCAGGATCTGCCGTTCCTGCCGCAACCGGCGCAGGCCGTCGGCGGTCGGAAAGCCGCGCAGCAGCTTGATCGCCACGCGCTGGTCGAAGCCGCCGTCGACGCGCTCGGCCAAGAACACCGTGCCCATGCCGCCGGCACCGAGTTCGCGCAGCAGACGGTAGGGCCCGAGACGGCTCTCGCGCGGTGCCGCGAATCGCGCCGCGCCGTCGGCGAGTGCGCGCGCGAGCGGATCGTCGGCGTCGCTGTCGGCGCTGAGCAGGCGGCGCAATGTCGTGCGCTCGTCCTCGCTCAGCGGCAATGCGGCGAGTGCGGCCTCGCGCTGTTCCAACGGCAACGCGCGCAGGCGCTCGAAGTCGTCGGCGTAGCGATCGAGCGAGGGCGTGCTCATGCTTCGAGCGCGGTCTTGAGCCAGGCGCGTGCGAGGCGCAGGTCGCGATCGACGGTGCCTTCGGACACCTCCAGCGCAGCCGCCACCTCCGTGCGCGTGAGGCCCCCGAAATAAACCAGCTCGATCATCCGCGCGCGGCGCGTATCGCTGGCGGCGAGATCGCGCAGCGCTTCGTCGATGCGCAGCAGCTGCGTGTCGCTCTCGGGTGTGGCGAGGACTTTCGCCTCGTCGAGATCGACGCGCTGCACGTCGCCGCCGCGCTTGTCGGCCAGACGCCGGCGTGCGGCGTCGACCAGGACTTGCCGCGTCGCCTGCGCGGCGACGTGAAAGAAATGCCGGCGGTCGGCCCAATCCAGCTCGCTGCCGAGCAGGCGCAACAAGGCTTCGTGGGCGAGGTCGGTCGCGCTCAGGGTGGCGCCGGGCAGGTTGCGCAAGGACTGCGCGGCGATCGCGCGCACGTTGGCGTAGACGCGCTGCATCAGCGCTTCGCGCGCCGCATCGTCGCCGCCGCGCCAGGCGGCGAGCAGACGGGTGATGTCGTGGTCCCCGGCGAGATCGCTCACCGCGGCGATTGTAGCGGCGGCGCGATGTCGGCACGACGACGCCGGCGCGGGCGGTTAGGCCACTCGCCGCGCCAGCCAGCGAGCCTCATGCGCACGCCGCCGTCAGGCCGCGCTGTGTTCGACGATGTCGGCGTGCACCGTGCCCGCTTCGACCTCGATCTGCAGCGCGTGAATACCGAGGCGGTCGAACAGGGCGAGATCGCGCGCGGTATCCGGGTTGCCGGTGGTCAGAAGCTTCTCGCCGTAGAAGATCGAGTTGGCGCCGGCGAAGAAGCACAAGGCTTGCAGCTCGTCGCTCATTTCGGCGCGGCCGGCCGACAGGCGCACCATCGACTTGGGCATTAGCAGGCGCGCCACCGCGATCGTGCGCACGAACTCGAACGGATCGAGTTCGCGCGTGCCGTCGAGCGGCGTTCCTTTGACTTGTACGAGACGATTGATCGGTACCGAGTCGGGATGCGCCGGCAAGGTGGCCAAGGTGTGCAGCAGGCCGGCGCGTTCGGCGCGCGACTCGCCCATGCCGACGATGCCGCCGCAGCAGGTCTTGAGGCCGGCGTCGCGCACGTGGCCGAGCGTGTCGAGGCGGTCTTGGTACTCGCGCGTGTGGATGATTTCGCCGTAGAACTCCGGCGCGGTGTCGAGGTTGTGGTTGTAGTAGTCGAGGCCGGCGTCTTTCAGCGCGTGCGCCTGCGTGTCGCTGAGCATGCCGAGGGTGGCGCAGGTCTCCATCCCGAGCGCCTTCACCGCACCGACCATCGCGGCGACCTTGGGGATGTCGCGATCCTTCGGCGAGCGCCAGGCCGCGCCCATGCAGAAGCGTGTCGCGCCGGCCGCCTTGGCCTGCTTCGCCTTGGCCAGCACGGCGTCCAGGCTCATCAGTTTTTCCGCCGCCACGCCGGTCGCGTAGCGCGCCGCCTGCGGACAGTAGGCGCAGTCTTCGGGGCAGCCGCCGGTCTTGATCGAGAGCAGGGTCGACACCTGCACCGCGTTCGGGTCGTGATGCTCGCGGTGCGCGGCGTGCGCGCGCGCGAGCAGGTCGGCGAACGGCAGATCGAGCAGGGCGTGGACTTCTTCGCGCGTCCAGTCGTGGCGGATGGCGGTCATGCAGGGCTTTCCGATTCGGTAGAGTGGGCAATGGGCGCTGCCGCGCCCGGCGAGTCTCCGTTGCGATCGGAGGGCTGTCAACCTGGAACGGACGCGAAAAGTTGACGGCCTCGCCGCACGCGCATTGCGCCTCGTGCTGCCGCTGCGTTGCCTGTTGTGCGCGGCCCCCGGCGCGAACGGACGCGATCTCTGCGCCGGCTGCGCGCGCGACTTCGCACTCAATACGATCCGCTGCCCGCGCTGCGCCCTGCCGTTGCCGGCGGCAGCGCCGCTGTGCGGCGAATGCCTGCAGCGCGAACCGCCCTTCGCCAGCGCCTGGGCGCCGTTTCGCTACGAGCATCCGCTGGACCTGCTCGAAGCGCGCTTCAAGTTCCACGCCGACCTCGCCGCCGGCCGCGTGCTGTCGGCGCTGATGATCGAGCGCGCGCAGATCGACGCGCCGGCGCGCCCCGAACTGCTGTTGCCGGTGCCGCTGCATGCGACGCGCCTGCGCGAGCGCGGCTACAACCAGGCGCTGGAACTGGCTCGGCCGCTGGCGCGCGCGTTCGCGATTCCGCTGCGCAAGGACCTGCTCGTGCGTACGCGAGTGACGCCGCCGCAGAGTGGGCTCGATGCGAAGACGCGGCGTAGGAATTTGCGTGGGGCGTTTGCGCTCGCGGCTGGTGTTGCGTTGCCCGGGCACGTTGCTTTGGTCGACGACGTCATGACTACCGGTGCGACGCTGCGTGAATGCGCGCGTGTGTTGCGTGCGGTCGGCGTTGCGCGCGTCGATGTTTGGGCGTTGGCGAGGGCGCCAACGCGTTCTGTTTTCCCTTCTCCCGCGAGCGGGATCGACGGCCGCCCTCCGGCGGCCGGAGGGTGATCCGAAGGACGGGGTGAGGGAAAGTCGGAGTGAAATTCTTCATTCCGAACGCCACTCGGCGCGACACGCTAGCTTTGGGAATCGCCTTGGCGCTCGACGTGCTGCATCCGTTGCCGCAGCAGTCTGGAGGGATCGCTGTGGACGCCCTTCGTAGCCTGGCGATTGTTGCCGAGGCATCTAGGGCCACCCGAAGTGAGCCTCAGGCGATCCCACATCAGAAGTGCTAGTTCAAGGGCGTGGCGGTGCCTATCGAGGGCTTGACAGCGAGTTCCAGAAAATGGAACCTACGCCGGTTCCCGATTTGGGAACTTGGTTGGACGCTATGAATATCGTCGGCACCGGAAGACTGGCCACTGTGCGCGCCAACCCGCGGCTGGAGCCGCGGGTGGTGTCGTGGCTCGCTGAATTGGGGGCAGCGAACATGAAGAACATGAGCGACATCACCACGAGGTTTGGCTCGGCTCGAGCTATCGGCGAACGGCAGGTGGAGTTCGCCTTGGCTGAATGCCTGATCATCGACACTTTGGTCTCTTTCACTGGGCACACGGTCATGATTCGCGCCGCCCGTCTGTTCGAAGCGGCTGCTAGGTCATGAGGACTCCGGTAATTGCCGAGGGACTGCACGTGCTCAAAACTCCCGAGCATTACGAGCTGGCTCTTCACGAGCTCGAAAATCTTATGGGATCTGACCCTGCCCCGGGCAGCTTTCAGCTGGACCGATTAGAACTTTTGACCGTTCTGCTTAAGGACTACGAAGCCCGACACTTCAAGTTCGAGCCCAGCGACCCCGTTGATGCCATCGAATTTCGAATGGCGGAGCAACGATTGCGCCAGAAGGATCTGGCGCCCTTCCTGGGCGGGAAGAATAGAGTTTCCGAAATCCTCGCGCGCAAGCGGCCCTTGACCCTTGACATGATTCGAGCGTTGCACGTTGGATTGCAGATTCCGTTGCCCTCTCTCATCAATCCGATGAAGCCACAGGGATTGTCTTCGTTGGTTTCGTCGGACGCGGACGACCATTTCGAATGGAATGCTTTTCCCATTTCGGAGATGAAAAAGCGAGGGTGGTTCGATACTGTTTCTAGCGTGGATTTCGACGACAGCGAAGAGCTGGTGCGTGCTTTCCTGGCCCAGGTCGGTAACGACGCTGCGCGCATGCCGGCGCTGTTCCGGCGAACCTTGCGCGGATTGGGAACCCATGGCACTTCGCGCTATTCGCTGATTGCTTGGACGAGCCGTCTCCTCATTCGCGCCAAGGCCATCGAGCATGGCCTCCCTAAGTTCTCCCATGCTTCGCTGGAGCCAATGATGTGGCGAGAGCTGGCCCAGCTCAGCACTTTTGAGGATGGTCCCCTACGCGCTCAGCGGTTCTTACATGAGCTGGGTATGGTCTTGCTCATCGAGCCCTCGCTTCCTTCCACGTTGGTCGACGGCGCAGCGCTCCTTTCACCGAATGGGCACCCAGTGATTGGGATGACCCTTCGATTCGACCGAGTGGATAGTTTCTGGTTCACCTTGTTCCACGAACTGGCGCATGCGCAGAACCATCTAAGCAAGTCCGAGAACGCGTTCGTGGACCGCAACGACGAAGAGGGTCGGCAGGACCCTTTGGAGGCTGAAGCGGATTTGATTGCCCGGGACAATCTGTTGCCTCGGGCCCATTGGCGCGCGAGCAGCGTGTCGAGCAACCCAACGGCCGCTGGCATCCAATCGTTGGCCAAGAAGCTCAACATTCATCCCGCAATCGTGGCCGGCCGTGTTCAGTTCGAGAGCAAGCGGTATGACCGCTTCGGAGACATGCTGGGGCGCGGCTCCATACGAAAATTGTTCCAAGAATTTACACGAGGAGCGATGTAGTGGGTTACCAAGCGATTACCAAGCTCAAGCGCAACGACGTCCAGGCATTCAATCTTCTGGACGCGCATCGTCGCACCACGATTCGGCCGATCTTCGAGATGGTGCAGCTGCCTGACGATGCCGACCCCGAACCGCATCTCGTCAAAGCGCTCCAAGCTCTGAACGATTATAAGCTGGGTAGTGTTCTGACTGTGGACCTCAATCGATTCGCACCGGATACGCGCATCGACGACCAGTCTCCCGCCAAGCTTGGATTCGCGGCCATACTCGGTCGGCGTCAACGCGTGATTCCAGTCATACATCTGGATTCGGACCCGCTGACAACGATCGCGACCTTGGAAGCCGCGAAGCAGCACCAGTGTGGTTTGTGCCTTCGAATCGAAGGTAGTGACGTTGTTCGTGCCCCCGAACTGACAATGCGCGGATTGCAGCGCTTGGTCCGTGGATTTGCCTACGGTGCTCCCGGTGTCGACCTGCTCGTCGACTTCAGTAAACTCGCGTTCGAACGAGACGATATTGTCGCCGCTACCAGCGCATTCCTGCGCATGGTCGACGGATATGGATTAAGTTTCCGGAATGTGACTTTCGCCGGCTCGACGGTGGTCGATTTTGTCAACGAAGCAGCGGAAGAGCCGAACACTACGGGGTCGGTGATGAGAACCGAATTCGCGGCATGGATGCGCATCGCTCGGATGTACGGTTGGGATCGAACGTTGCACTTCGCCGATTACAGCATCATCCGCCCCGGTTATATGGACAACGCGCCGAATGAGCACACCAACGCCAAGATTCGATACACCTCAGGCGCTGCCATCCACTACGTCCGAGGGTGCAGCAAGCAGGAGGTGCCCATCGTCATTCAGTATCCGCAATTAGCCGAGCGTTTGGTTAACTCGGGTTTCTTTAAGAGCGAGCATTTCTCATATGCCGATGCGTTCTTCGCAAATGTAGCGCGCGGGTTACGCAACAGCGTCAACATGGGCCAATGGATACAACTGGATTCGAACCACCACCTGTCTTATGTCGCGCGCCAGGTAGAGAGCTTCTTGGCCCTCACAGCTGAGCAGCGCACTTCCGACGAGCAACTCGACGCTTTTATGGGTGCATACTGAGGACTAGGTGTCGGTGAGAGTCGCTGCTGCTATCGAGCAGCGTCTCCGAGATCTAGGTCTATTGAGCAGGATCGCGGGAGTCTATATTTTCAAACTCGTTGGAATGAGCCTGGGTCGTAGAGCGAACGTCCGCTTCTGGTTGAAAGCAGACATTTGGCGGTTGAGTTCATTCCGCAAAGTCTGACTGATCCACTCAATATTCGCCGTTCACGCCCCCTCACCGAAACAACCTCCGATCCCACTCCAACGGCAACTTCCTGACCACGCGCACGCCCGCCATCGCCGGATGCGTCGGATTCAACAGCACATTCCAAGTCGCCGGCAAAATCGCGGACGGCACACGCAACGCCGGGCTGCGTTGCGCAGTCAGCCAGCTCATGCCGAACTCGGCGCTCACGTCGGCGCGCTCGATCCAGTCTTTCGGCAGCGTGGCGGGGTCGAGCGATTCGATCGCGAAGCCGGGCGGCAGCGCGATTTCGAGCAGCTGGTAGCGATCGGGCAGATCTTCTTCGTCGACTTCGAGGTGGACGCGCAGTTCGAGCAGGGCGCCGGCGGCCGATTCGGCGGTGTAGACGATGCGCACGCCTTGGCGATGCCAGCGTCCGTCGGCGTACAGCCCGCCGATGCCGTCGAGCGTGTCGTACGCCGACAGGCGCCAGAGCGATGCACTCAAGCGTAGACGCCGTATTGAATCTGGCGCAGGCGGTTCTCGACCAGGCGCGCGCCGTGCTCGGTGGCGACGAGGTCGATCGGGCGCGTGTCGCGGTGGCCGGGTAATAGATGTTGTTTGGGTTTGCGCAGCCAGCGCAGGGCTTTTTCGCGGTCGCCGAACACGTCGTCGGCGAGCGCGGCGATGCGCGCCATGCGCACGAGGCCGTCGGCTTCGCGCGAGGTCAACGGGGATTTCTCGCCCATTCGGCGGCGCAAGGTGCGCTCGGGGCCGACCACGGAAAAGATCTCGGCGGCGGCGAAGCCGTAGCCTTCCAGACGGCGCACCGTTGCGGACGGCAAGCCTTCGGCGATCGCTTCGACCAGGTCGCCGTCGGTGTGGATGTCCGGCAGCGCGAGCACTTCGGCAATGTGGGGAACGGAGCTCATGGGGCACCTCCTGCCAGCTGCCATTATGGGGGCGGCAAATGGCCGGGGCAAGGCGGCGTGTTCCAAGGCTGCCGCCACCCGGTCGGATCGGCGGCGACCGATCTCACCTGGCCGCGAGGCGCAGCCGTGGCTCGATCTCGGCGATGCGCTCGAAGTCGCGGTCCCGATGCAATAGCGGCTCGTCCAGTTCGATGCAGCGGGCGGCGATCAGGCAATCGTTGGCGCTGCGTACGGTGACGCCGGCCCAGCGGCAGCGCGCGGTGAGGCCGACGGCGTGGATCGCGGTGAGCCGGGGTTCGGCGCTGTGCGCGACCGAGCCGGTCGGCGCCACGGCCGCGACCGTGGCGCAGGTCGTCGATCCAGACCGGCGAGTCGACGATCACGGTCGGACGATCACGGCTCGTGCACGGACCACTTCGACGGCGCGCTCCCCTTCGGCTCGTAGCCGTCGGCGACGCCGCCGCTGCCGCGCAGGGCCAGCACGGCAGCGTAGTCCGGCTCGCGCATGAAGGCCTGCAGCGCAGCTTCGATCGCCTTGCGCTTGGTCTTCACTCCGGCCTTCTTCATGGCACGGCGGACCAGCCGGTCGTCGAGCACGATGTGGGTACGCGAGAGCATGCAATACACCATGGATGTGTAGGGTGCGGCGAACCCATCACGGCGGCGCGGCGTCGCTCGGTGAATCACGGGTGTCCACGCGAACCCGCGGTCGCGCACGGCTTGCCGCACGCGCCGCGCGGCGCGCAGTATCGGTGCCAAGCCCACCTCCAACGAGCGACGCCGCGGCGCGCCGTAAGGTCATCGGCTGATTCGCTGCGGAGCACGCCATGCGTTTTGCCGTTGCTGTCGCGCTGTTGGTTTGCGCCGCGCTCGCCCATGCCGCGCCGCGCGAGCGCACCGACGATTACTGGATGCTCGGCAACCGGATCGGTGCGCAGACCGTGCGCACGTTCGAGGACGGCCGCGTGGAGGTCGAGTTCGCTTACCGCGATCGCGACCATGGCGACCGTCTGCACGCCGAGTGGCGGCTCGACGCCGGCGGCGTTCCACGCAGCTACCGCGTGCGCGGCAACAACTACATGCAGGCGCCGGTCGCCGAATCGTTCGAACTCGACGCCGGCGTCGCGCGCTGGAATACGCTCGACGGCGCCGGTTCGCGCCGGCTGTCGACGCCGGCGTTCTACCTGCCGACCGACGCGCCGCCGGAGTTCACCGGCGTGCTGGCGCGTGCGCTGCTGAAAGCGCCGCAGCAACGACTCGCGTTGCTGCCGGGAGGCGAGGCGCGCCTCGAGCGCGCCGCCAGTATCGAGGTCGGCCGCGGCGCAGCGCGTGAGCGCCTCACGCTGTATCGCATCAGCGGGCTCGAATTGCAGCCGATCTCGGTCTGGCTCGACCAAGCCGGTAATACGCTGATCGCCGGCACGTGGTCCGCGTGTCTGCCGGCGTCGCGCGCGGACGCGCTGCCGGCGCTGCTCGCGGCGCAGGCGCAGGCCGATGCGGCGTGGAATCTCGATCTCGCGCGCCGGCTCGCGCGCACGCCGCGCGGCGACCTGCTGATCCGCAACGCACGCGTGTTCGATCCGCGCGACCTCTCGGTCACGCCGGGCACCAGCGTGCTCGTGCGCGGCGAGCGCATCGCGCGCGTCGCGCCGGATGCGACCCTCAACGCCACTGCCACCGACGCCGAAGTGATCGACGCGCGCGGACGCTTCCTGGCGCCGGGCCTGTGGGACAACCATCAGCACTTCGCCGGTGTCGACGGCCTGCTCGACATCGCCTCCGGCGTAACCAGCGCGCGCGATCTCGCCAACGATCTCGACGAGTTCCCGCGGCGCGTCGCGCGCTTCGACGACGGCAGCGAAATCGGGCCGCGCGTACTCAAGGCCGGGATCATCGACGGTAACGGCTCGTCGGTGGCGCCGCGCGAGATGGCGGTGGACACGCTCGCCGCGGCGTTGCGTGCGGTCGACTGGTACGCCGAGCACGGCTACGTGCAGGTGAAGACTTACATGTCGCTCAAGCCCGAGCTGGTCGCGCCGATCGCCGAACGCGCGCATGCGCGCGGTCTTCGCGTGAGCGGCCACGTGCCGGCGTTCATGTCGGCCGAGCAGTTCGTCGCGGCCGGCGCGGACGAGATCCAGCATTTCAACTACGTCATGCTCGACCTGCTCTGGCCTGAGGTGCAGGAGACCACGCGCCAGAGCGAGCGCTTCGGCCAGGTCGCCCGGCATGCGCGCGAGTTCTCTCCGGAGCAGCCGCGCGTGCGCGCGCTGATCGATTTCCTGCGTCGCCATCACACCGTGCTCGATCCGACGCTCGGCCTGCTCGAAATGCGCTTCGCCGGCGATCCGCACAAGCCGGCGCCGGGCCTGGAGAGCGTCGCCGCGCGCTTTCCGCCAGCGATGCAGCGCGTGCTGCGCAGCGCGACGTATGCGGCGCCCGCCGGCGAGGAGCCGGCCTACCGCGAGGCGCTGCCGGCGATGCTGCGGCTACTGAAGGCGTTGCACGAGGCCGGCGTCGTCATCGTCCCCGGCACCGACGCGCTCGCCGGCTACCAGCTGGCGCACGAACTGGAGTTGTACGCACGCGCCGGCATCGCACCCGCCGAGGTGCTGCGCATGGCGACCCTGACCTCGGCCGAGGTGATGGGCGTCGACGGCCGGCTCGGCACGATCGCCGCCGGCAAGCTCGCCGATCTGATCCTGGTCGATGGCGATCCGACGCGCGACATCGCCGACATCCGTCGCGTCGACCTCGTGCTCAAGGGCGGACGGGTGTATCAGCCCGCGCAGATCGAGGCCGCGCTGGGAATCGCGCCGCGTTGAGCCGCCGGCCAGCGCAAGCGCGGTCGCACCGGTCGGTGTTGCCGCGGCCGATCAGCGAATCGCCAGCGCCATCGCCAGCCCGACCCACAACGCGAGCCCGACCCAGTTGTTGTGGCGGAACGCGGCCAAGCACGCCATGCGGTCGCGCGCGCGGATCAGCCATTGTTGATAGCCGAACAGCCCGACCGTCGCGGCGAGGCCGACGAAGTACGGCCAGGCCAGATGCGCGCGCGTGCCGGCCAGCAGCATGGCGAACAGGAAGGTCGCCATCAGCACGCCGATGATGACGCGGTCGGCGTCGCCGAACAGGATCGCGGTCGATTTCGCGCCGACGCGGAGGTCCTCGTCGCGATCGACCATCGCGTACTCGGTGTCGTAGACGGTCGAGAACAGCACGTTGGCGAGGAACAGCAGCCAGCACAGCGGCGGCAGCGAATGGGTCACCGCGGCGAACGCCATCGGAATAGACCAGCCGAACGCCGCCCCCAGCACGACCTGGGCCAGATGGGTGACGCGCTTGGTGAAGGGATAGATCGCGGCGAGCGCGGCGCCGACGAAGGACAGCTGGATCGTCAGCGCGTTGGTGAACAAGACCAGCACGAAGGCCAGCGCGAGCAGGCCGCCGAACAGGAGCAGGGCTTCCTTCTTCGACACGCGCCCGGCCGCCATCGGGCGGCCGGCGGTGCGCTCGACGTGGGCATCGAGCCAGCCGTGGTCGGCGTAGTCGTTGATGACGCAGCCGGCGGCGCGCATGACGAACACGCCGAGGGTGAAGATGACCAGGAACTTCAGCGGCGGGAAGTCGTTCGAGGCGAACCACAGCGCCCACCAGGTCGGCCACAGCAGCAGGAGCGCGCCGATCGGGCGATCCATGCGCATCAGCACGAGGTAGTTGTGGGCGCGGCTGCGATGACGCGCCGGCAGCCGCGCGAGCAGCCAGTCGAGCACCTTGCCGGAGCGCTGCGAGGTGTCGGCCGGGCGCGCTGCGGCGGCGCTGCGCTGCGGCGGCGGTTCGGGTCGACGTGCGAACGAGGGAATGATCGGTGGCGGCTCGGGTGCTGCGCGGGCGGGGCGCGGCGGGAGCGCCGGAGCGGCGGCGGCCGGTGGCGGAGCGGCTACGTGCGGTGGTGCGGCCTGCTCCACGGCGGCCGGCGCGGGTGCGGGAGTGGCGGCGATGGGCTCCGCTGCTGCGCGCGGTGCGGCCGACTCAGATACCTCGGCAATCGCTGGTGGTTTCGCCACGGCCGGCTTGCGAGTGCGTGCGGCCGGTGCCGGCGAGGGCGACGGCGCTACGGTCTGGGTCGGCAATGGCGTCGCGTCGACATTCGCCGGCGCGGCGGTGTCTTCGGTCGCCGCACCGACACGTGCGCGTCGCGTCGTCGTTGAGGCGGCGCGCGGCTTGGCCGGCGCACGAGCGGGCGTCGTCGCCGCATCCGCCGGCGTTGCGTCGCTCTTCGGCGCGGCGCGGCGTCGTACGGGTTTGGCGGGAGCTGCGGTGTCGGGGGGCGCCGCATCGCCGGTCTCCGCGACGCTGCGGCGACGGCGCGGCGTCTTCGGGCGCTCGATCTCTTCCATCGGCGAAGTTTAGCGGCATCGCCGGTCGCGGAACGTGGGCTATGCTGCGGCTTCATCGCATGCTGCGCGTCCGAAGGAGTCTGTCGATGGACAAATGGTTGCCTGCGCGCTACCTCGCGTTCGCGTTGTGCGTCGTCGTGTTCGTGCTGGCCGTGGCCGGTTGGCGCTATGGCGTGGCGAACCAGTTGCTGGCGATTGTCTGCGGCGTGCTTGTCGCGGTCGGCGTCGCCGATCTGGTGCAGAAAAAATCGACCTTGCGCCGCAACTATCCGGTCTTGTCGCACATCCGCTTTTTCTTCGAGGACGTGCGGCCGATGCTGCGCCAGTACGTGGTCGAGTCGGACAACGAGGAAGTGCCGTTCTCGCACGTGCAGCGCGCGATCGCCAAGCAGCGCGCGAAGAACGAGCTCGACGTGCGGCCGTTCGGCAGCGAACTGGACATGTATGCCGAGCGTTACGAATGGGTCAACCATTCGATCGCGCCGAGCGTGATCGCGAGCCACGATTTCCGCATCGACATCGGCGGTCCGCAATGCGCCAAGCCGTACTCGGCCAGCGTGTTCAACATCTCGGCGATGAGCTTCGGCGCGCTGTCGCCGAACGCGATCCTGGCCTTGAACGAAGGCGCGCGCCGCGGCCGCTTCTATCACGACACCGGCGAAGGTTCGCTCTCGCCCTACCACCGCCAGAACGGCGGCGACATCGTGTGGGAGCTGGGTTCGGGTTATTTCGGCGCGTGCGAACGGGCCGGCGTGTTCAGCGCGGAACGCTTCGCCGAGAAGGCCGTGCTCGACCAGGTCAAGATGATCGAGATCAAGCTGTCGCAAGGCGCCAAGCCGGGCCACGGTGGCGTGTTGCCGGCGCCGAAGGTCAGCGCGGAGATCGCGCTCACGCGCGGCGTGCCGATGGGCGAGGACTGCATTTCGCCCTCGCGTCATTCTTCTTTCGACACGCCGGAAGGCTTGCTGCACTTCGTCGCCAAACTGCGCGAGCTGTCGGGCGGCAAGCCGACCGGATTCAAACTCGCGGTCGGTCATCCGTGGGAGTGGTTCGGCATCGCCAAGGCGATGACGACGACCGGCATCCTGCCCGACTTCATCGTGGTCGACGGCGGCGAAGGCGGCACCGGCGCTGCGCCGCTGGAGTTCACCGATCACGTCGGCGCGCCGTTGCGCGAGGCGTTGATGCTGGTGCACAACACCCTGGTCGGCTTGAACTTGCGCGATCGCATCCGGCTCGGCGCCAGCGGCAAGGTGATCACCGCGATCGATCTGGCACGCATGCTCGCGCTCGGCGCGGACTGGTGCAACGCCGCGCGCGGCTTCATGTTCGCGCTCGGCTGCATCCAATCGCAGAGCTGCCACACCGATCGCTGTCCGACCGGCATCGCGACGCAGGACAAGAGCCGTTGGCGCAAGCTCGACGTGCCGGACAAAGCCACGCGCGTGGCGAGCTTCCACGAGAACACGCTGAAGGCGCTGAAGGACCTGATCCAGGCGTCCGGCTTGAACCATCCGAACGAACTCGGTCCCGAACACGTGATCCGGCGCGTGTCCGCCAACGAAGTGCGCTCGCTCGCCGCGCTGTATCGGTTCCTCGAACCGGGCGAGCTGTTGGCCGGCGTGCCCGAGCATGCGGTGTTCGAGCGCTTCTGGGCGGCCGCGCGGCCCGATACCTTCGCCGCGCCGGCGGAACTGGGCGCACGACGGGCGACGAAGTTGCGTTGAACGAGCGAGCCGCCGCCGCAACGGGCGTGATTCGCGGCACGTTGAATCGGACAACAGATCGCGAGAGGAAGGCAGTCATGGGGCAGCGGCGAACGATCGCGGCAGCGAGCGGCATGAGCCTGCGTTTGAAGCGCGGGGAACGCCTGCGCGTCATCGATCCGGAGGGCGGTCAGAGCGGCGATCTGCTGGCCTTTTCGGCGGACGGGCGCCAGCACGTTTCCAATGGCCGCACGTTCGACTACAACGGCAAGATCTACGTCTCCCGCGGCGACGTGCTGTGGTCGGACCGCAGCGAGCCGATGCTGACCATCCTCGAAGACGACGTCGGCCGGCACGATCTGCTGTACGCCCCGTGCAGCTTGGAGATGTATCGCATCCAGTACGGCGTCGTCGGCTACCACCCCAACTGCGCGGACAATCTGCGTGCGGCACTGGGCGAACTCGGCGTGCCGTCCCATCCGCTGCCGATTCCGTTCAATTTCTTCATGAACGTCGCGCTCGCGCCCGACGGGCGCTTGAGCTTCCCGCCGCCGCAATCGCGCGCCGGCGATTCGATCGTGCTGCGCGCCGAGATGGATTTGGCGATCGCGTTGACGGCGTGTCCGGCGTCGACCTGCAACGGCGGCGCGCCGCCGCGGCCGCTCGCGTTCGAGATTCTCGACGCCGACGAGTCGCCGTAGTCGCGGCGAACCGGTTCAGCCGTCGCCGCGCGAACGCTTCGCGACGCGCAGGCGCCAGCGCAGCAGCAACACGATCAGCGTTTCAGCCAGCACGAAGCCGGCGACCACCGCGAGGCCGAGCTTGAGCGGGTCGCCGCCGTGTCCGCGCAGGCCGTAGCCGATGCCGAGCAAGGCGCCGTTCCAGATCAGGTTGCCGAGCAGGATCGCGCACAGGAACGACGGCAGCGCCAGTCCGAGCACGCCGGCCGGCAGCGGCATGTAGATGCGCACCACCGGCGTGATCTGGCCGAGCAGGGTGGCGAAGAAATGATTGCGGCGATACAGGCCGGCCAGATGGCGATAGCGCGCCGGCGGCAACAGCACGTAGCGGCCCCAGCGTGCGACCGCGGATTCGGTGCGCCGCTCGCCGAGCGCACGGCCGAGCCCGTACCAGGCAAGCGCGCCGGCGGAGGAGCCGAGCGCGGTCGCGACGATGGTCGCGGCCAGATCGCCGCCGCTGGCGACCACGGTCATGCCGAGAAACACGTACAAGACGTAGGACGGCATCGCCGGGATCAGCTTCTCGGCCATGGCGATCAGCGCGACGCCGGGCAGGCCCCAGGCGAGCAGGGCGGCGATCGGGCCCGGTATGTCCATCGGCGGGGAAGTCTCGAACGAGCGAAGCCGGCTACCGTAGCGGCTGCGTCGCAGATGACGCAATCGCCGATCGTCATGCCCGCAGCGCAGCAGGGAATCGTGCGGCGGTCAGGCTATGATCCGCCGCCTTTCGCCGGAGGACATCGATGAGCCTGATCGCGCAACTGACGCGGCACAAGTCGGTCGAGCAACTGCAGTCGGAACTCGGCCAGCGCGGCCAATTCCGCCGCGTGCTCGGGCTGTGGCAGCTCACAGCGATCGGCATCGGAGGCATCATCGGCGTCGGCGTGTTCGTGCTGGCCGGCCAGCAGGCCGCGGCCAACGCGGGGCCGGCGGTGGCGCTGGCCTTCATCATCGCCGGCATCGCCAGCGCGGCGGCGGCGCTGTGCTACGCCGAGTTCGCCGGGTTGATTCCGGTCACCGGCAGTGCCTACACCTACAGCTACGCCACGCTCGGCGAACTGGTGGCCTGGCTGATCGGCTGGGATCTGTTGCTCGAATACGCGCTGATCGTGGCGGTGGTCGCGATCGGCTGGTCCGGCTACGTGCAGTCGGCGCTGGCTAGCGCCGGAATCGTCTTGCCGGTGTGGGCGCAGGGCGCGATGGGCACCGGCGAGGGCCGCGTGTTCAACGTGATCGCGGCGCTGGTGACGCTGGGCATCGCGGCGCTCTTGATCTTCCGTACCGAGTGGGGCGCGCGCTTCAACACGCTGGTGGTGGCGGTCAAGGTCGCCGCGGTCGTGCTGGTGATCGGCGTCGGCGTGTTCTACATCAATCCGGCCAACTGGCATCCGTTCATTCCCGAGCGTGTGATCGGCGCGGACGGCGTCGGTCACTTCGGCTGGCAGGGTGTGGTGACGGCGGCGGCGGTGGTCTTCTTCGCGGTGTTCGGCTACGACACGCTGACCACGGCGGCGGAGGAATCGAAGAACCCGCAACGCGACCTGCCGCGTGCCGTGCTGCTCTCGCTCGGCATCTCGATGGCGATGTACCTGGCCGTGTCGATGGTGCTGACCGGCATCGCGCACTACTCCAGCTTGAACACCGATGCGCCGGTGGCCGACGCCTTCAAGGGGCTGGGACTGCACTGGGTCGCCGTCACGATCTCGGTTTCGGCCGTCTTCGGCCTGCTCAGCGTGCTGTTCGCCTTCATGCTTGGCGCGGCGCGCATCTGGTTCGCGCTGTCGCGTGACGGCCTCCTGCCGGGCTGGTTCGCCAAGGTGCATCCGACCTACGGCACGCCGCACCGGCCAACCGTCGCGCTCGGCGTGTTCACCGCCGTGGTGGCCGGGCTGTTTCCGCTCGGCGAGGTGGCCAAGCTGGTCAACATCGGCGTGCTCTCGGCCTTCATCGTGATCTGCGCGTCGGTGATCCTGTTGCGCGTGCGCAAGCCCGATCTGCCGCGCGCGTTCCGTACGCCGTGGGTGCCGCTGGTGCCGCTGATCGGCATCGGCTTCTCGATCTGGCTCCTGTCCGAACTGGCCGCGCTGACCTGGCTGGTGTTCGTGGTCTGGGTCACGCTCGGACTCTTGATCTACTTCGCCTACGGCATCCGGCACAGCAAGCTGGCGGCGCGTTGAATCGCGCAATCGCGAAGCTTCATGCGACAATGCCCGGCACGCGCTCGTAGCTCAGCTGGATAGAGTACAGCCCTCCGAAGGCTGGGGTCGTGGGTTCGAATCCCGCCGAGCGCGCCACTTTATTACCCTCGCAGAAGTTCGACTAAGCGGCAGGATTGCCGCTTGGCACGGTGCAGGACGCGCCCTGCGAATCCTCTCGAACGCGCCCTGCCATTCCGACCGCGGCCGCGCTCACGCAGCGGTTTCGAGTTCGCCGCCGATCTTGCGCAGCATCGTGTTCCAGCCGGTTTCGGTGCGCGATACCCATTCGGCCCAGCGCGCGTCCATGCGGTGCACGATCGTCGCGCGGCAGCCGTCGGCGAGCGGTTCCACGGTCAAGGTCACCAGCGAGGAGTCCTCGCGTTCTTCCTCCTCGGAGGTGAACCAGGTGAAGACCAGCTTCCGCGGGCGATCGATCTCGCGGTAGTAGCCCCAGTGCACGGCCTCGCCTTCCTCGCGCATGTCCGAGAAGGTGAACTTGCCGCCGACGCGGGCGTCGATCTCGACCCGGCGCACGTCGAAGCCGCGCATGCCCGGGATCGCGTGCGCGAGCCAGGCGCGCACCTTGAGCGGATCGAGCCAGGCGTCGAACACGCGTTCGGCCGAGGCTTTGAACACGTGAGTGGCTTTCGCTTCAACGTTTGCGGACACGGTTCCTCTCCTTGATGGGGGATGTCTGGACGGCGTCTTCGGCGCTGAGCAGATCGTCGAGGGCTTGCAGGCGGCCGGACCAAAACGCCTGCTGTGAGGCGATCCAGCGCTGTGCATCCGCCAGCGGTCGCGGTTCGAAGCGCAAGCGGTGTTCGCGCCCGCGCACTTCGCGGCGCACGAGCTTGGCGCGCTCCAGCAAGCGGATGTGCTTGCTGACCGAGTTGAGCGAAATCGGAAACTCCGCCGCCACGTCGGTCACGCGCGCGTCGCCGTCGGCGAGGCGCTGCAGGATGCGCCGGCGGATCGGATCGGCCAGGGCCATCAGGGTTCGATCGAGGTCGGCGGTGGTGCCCGTGCAGCGCATCATTCATCCTTTTCGGTGAATGATCGTGAGCGCGGGATTGCCTGTCAAGCAGGCCCTGTTGACGACTTTCATGGCAGCGATCCGATGCAACGAAGAGAGGCTGCGATCGTCTCGATGAAGGCGTGGTGCGTGCGGCTTCTTCGGCGCTCGGCTGCGGCAACGCGTCGCAGACGAGCGCCCAAGCGCCCCGCAACGGCGTCGGGCTGCCTTCCACGGGTCGGAGCCTGCCGGTTATACTCGACCGACTTTGTTGCGGCGTTGTCCGGCCTGCGGACACGCGATCGTTCTCGCTGAGGTGGTTTCGTGACCAATCCCGTCACTCAGGCCGATTCGGTCTTCCTGAAGCGTTTCGCGATGCTGATCGGCTTCCTCGCGGTCGTCGCGGCGCTGCTGATCGCGCTCGCCATGCACATCTACGGCAGCCATCCGCCGCCGCAGAACCCGGACAAGGAAAAGCTCGCCGGGCAGCGCATCGCGCCGGTCGGCGGCGTCTACGCCGGCGACACCGGGCGCGCCGCGATGCAGGCGGCGGCGGAAGCCGCGGCGAAGGCGGCCGCTTCGCAGGTAGCCTACGGCGGCACCACCGACGGCAAGGTCATCTACGGCAGCCTCTGCCACACCTGCCACGACGCCGGCGTCGCCGGTGCGCCGAAGGTCAGCGACAAGGCGGCTTGGGCTCCGCGCGTGGCCGAAGGCGAGGAAACCCTGCTCAAGCACGCGATCGAAGGCTTCACCGGCAAGACCGGCGTGATGCCGCCGAAGGGCGGCAATCCGGCGCTGAACGACGCGCAGATGAAGGCCGTGGTCGAATACATTCTGAGTCAGGTGAAGTAAGGCACGCGATGCGATGTCTGCGGACATCGCGTCGAAGCCTCGCAGCTACGCCGCCTTCGGGCGGCGTTTTCGTTTCGCCGCCCCGTCAATCCGCTTCCGCCGCCTGCAAGCGCGCGCGTTCCGCCTGCGCGTAGGCGAGGAGCTCGGGAAAGAACGCCGCGAAGTGGCGATCGAGCGCGTCGGCGTTTTGTTGCAGCGGCGGCAGCGCTTCGGCCAGCGGGTTGGCGCGCGACAGGCGCATGGACATGCCGCGCAACACCTCCGCGATCATCGCCGTCTCGCCGTAGCGTTCGGGCAGGTCGTGCGCGATCAGATAGCGCACGAAGCGATGCATGGTCGGCGGCAGTTCGGCGTCGCGCTGCGTCAGCAGCGTGCGAACCTGCTGCGAGAACTCGCCCAGCGACCCGAGTCCGTAGCATGCCCAGTCGCGCACGAGCAAGTGATCGAACCAGACGTCGAGCACGATGCCGGCGTAGCGCCGGAACGGCGGCGCGAACAGCGCGCGCGCCGCGGCTACTTCGGCGTGGCTGTCGGTGTAGACGTCCACCGCGCGATGCAGCGCGACGCCGAGGCGCACGCCGCGCGGCAGCGCCGGATCGATGCGGCCGCGCAGGAAGTCGGCGATCAGGCTACCGAACATGAGGTCCTCGTCCGGCGCGGCGAGCAAAGCATGAGCGAGCAGGTTCATGGCGAACGCGGAGGGAGCGGCATCGGCTCACGCTATCATGCGCGGCTATGAATGCCGCGAATGCTTCCTCTGCGCCGGAGTTCCCGCAAGGTTCCGCTTCCCTGCTGCTGCAAGGCGCGGCCGGCGCGCTCGAACTCGCCTGCGCGACACCGGAGCCGGCGCTCGCGCGTGCCGGCGTCGTGGTGATCTGCCATCCGCATCCGCTGCAAGGCGGCACCATGACGAACAAGGTGGTGACGACGCTGGAGCGCGGCCTGCTCGATCTCGGGCTCGCCACCGTGCGCTTCAATTTCCGCGGCGTCGGACGTTCGGAAGGCGTGCACGACAACGGCGTCGGCGAGGCCGACGATCTGATCGCGATCGCACGCTGGACGCGCGCGCAGCGGCCCAGCGATACGCTTTGGCTGGCCGGCTTCTCGTTCGGCAGCTATGTCGCGTTGCGCGCGGCGGCGGAGATCGATCCGGCGCAGCTGATCTTGGTCGCGCCGCCGGCCGGGCGCTGGGATTTCAGCGGTATCGCGGCGCCGCGCTGCCCGTGGCTGATCGTGCAAGGCGAGGCGGACGAGATCGTCGATCCGGCTGCGGTCTACGCCTGGGCCGCGAGTCTGCAGCCGCCGCCGACCCTGGTGCGTTTGCCCGACACCGGCCATTTCTTCCACCGCCGTCTGATCGAGCTGCGCGAGACGATCAAGACCCAGCTCGCCGGCCGCTTGCCGCCGCTGCGCGTCGCATGAGCGACGCGGCGTTTGCAGCCGGCGCGCCGAGCGCGCGCTATCAGGCCGGCGTCGCCGCCGGCAAATGGCAGGACGATCCGGCGCAGCGTGCTGCGCTCGCCTCGCTCGATCGGTTATACGGCGAGCTCGCTGCGGCACGCACATCTTCGTGGTGGCAACGCTGGCGCGGGAACGCGGCGGCGCCACGCGGCCTCTACCTGTGGGGGCGCGTCGGTCGCGGCAAGACGTTTCTGTGCGATCTCTTTTACGACGCGCTGGCGACGCCGGCGAAGCGCCGCGTGCATTTCCATCGCTTCATGCAGGACGTGCACGCCGAGCTGCGCGCTCTGGACGGACGCAGCGATCCGCTGGTCGAAGTTGCGGCGCGGCTCGCCGCCGAAGTGCGTGTGTTGGTGCTCGACGAGTTCTTCGTCGGCGACATCGGCGACGCGATGATTCTCGGCAATCTGTTGCGCGCGCTGTTCGAGCGCGGCGTCGCGCTGGTCACGACCTCGAACACGCCGCCGTCCGATCTGTACAAGGACGGCCTGCAGCGCGAACGCTTCCTGCCGGCGATTGCGTTGATCGAACAGCATTGCGAGATCGTCGAGCTGACTTCGCCGCACGATTGGCGCTTGCGCGCGTTGAAACAGGCGCCGGTGTACTACACGCCGCCTGGCGCCACGGCCGAACGCGCGCTGCTGGCCGCATTCAACCGCGTCGCGCACGGTGTCGCGCGCGAGGGGTTCACGCTGGTGTTGAACGAACGGCCGGTGCCGGTGCGACGCGAAGCGGACGGCGCGATCTGGTTCGAGTTCGCGGCTTTGTGCGAGGGTCCGCGCGCGGTCGCCGACTACATCGAGATCGCCAAGGCGTATCACACGATCGTGGTTTCCCACGTTCCGCAGTTCACGCCGCAGACCGAAGACGCGGCGCGGCGCTTCATCGAACTGGTCGACGAGGTGTACGACCGCGGCGTCAATCTGGTGCTGTCGGCAGCGGCGCCGATCATCGAGCTGTACGACGGCGAGCGGCTGCGTGCCGAATTCTCGCGCACCGAATCGCGCCTGATCGAGATGCAGAGCGAGGACTATCTCGCGCGCGAGCATCGCGCCTGAACGGGGGTCGCGGCGGGGCTGCCCTTGCAATCGGGTCGTCGCGTCCCCAGTAGGTTGCAAACGGGGGCAATCTGAATAGCGGACAACGTTGCGTCGAGTCAGCGCCGGTCGGTGACTTTCGTCATTGTCTTTCGCGCCGGCGACGGCCTAGGGTTGCGGTTCGTCTAAGCGTCGACGCCATGACGTACGGCACATCTTGATCGGGGCACACTTGCCTCAGTATTATTGAACTCTTGAGTTCAGTTTTTAGGTGTGCCATGACCGCTAGAACGCCTCGCGCACAAAACCGCGCCGTCTCTCACCCCGTCCTGATCGTGCGCTCGCTCGCGCTGGCGATGACCGTAGCCCTCGCCGCCTGTGCGGTCGGCCCCGATTTCCGCGCGCCGGCCGTTCCCGAAGGCAAGGGCTATCGCGCCGATGCGCTGCCGCAATCGACCGTGGCGACCGACGCGCCCACCGGCGATGCCCAACGCTTCCTCGAAGGCGCCGACGTGCCGGAGCGCTGGTGGTCCGCGTTCGCCAACGACGAGCTGGATCGCCGCGTCGACCGCGCGCTCGCGCACAGCCCGACCATCGCTTCGGCACAGGCCGCCTTGCGCCAGGCGCAGGAGAACGCCAACGCCGCACGCGGCTCGTTCTTCCCCAGCGTCGATGCAAAGGTGAACGTGACGCGCGGCAATCAGAACTCGACCGACGGCAGCGCGTTCACCCTGCACAACGTCGGCGTCGACGTCAGCTACACCTTGGATCTCTTCGGCGCAGTGCGCCGCGACGTCGAAGCGCGTAGCGCGCAGACCGACTATCAGGAATTCCAGCTGCAGGGCACCTACCTGAGCTTGGCTGGCAACGTCGCCACCGCGAGTTTCCGCGAGGCGTCGCTGCGCGGTCAGATCCAGGCGACCGAAGAAGTCATCAAGCTCTACGACGAGCAGCTCAAGGTGGTCGAGCGCCAGCATGAGATCGGCGCGAAGTCGCTCGGCGACGTGCTCGCGATCAAAACGCAGGCGGCGACCTCGCGGGCGCTGCTGCCGGGCTTGCGCCAACAGCTGGCGCAGACGCAGAACCAGCTCGCGGTCTATCTCGGCCAGTTCCCTTCGGAAGCGGAATTCGCTGCGCTCGAACTCGATGCGCTGAACCTGCCGCGCGAAGTGCCGGTCAGCCTGCCGTCCGAGCTGGCGCGCCAGCGGCCGGACGTGCGTGCGGCCGAAGCGCAGCTGCATCGCGCCACCGCCGAACTCGGTGTCGCCACCGCGAACCTGTATCCGCAGCTGACCCTGACCGGCAGTCTCGGCTCGCAGGCGCGCGATGCCGACAATCTTTTCTCCAGCGGCAGCAAAGCATGGGGAATCGGCGCGAACTTGCTGCAACCGCTGTTCCACGGCGGCAGCTTGCGCGCGCAGAAGCGCGCGGCCGAAGCCGGACTCGACCAGGTCGCGGCGGATTATCAGCAGACCCTGCTCGGCGCGTTCCAGAACGTTTCCGACTCGTTGCGCGCGCTGGAGCTGGATGCGGAAAACCTCAAGGCGCAGGCCGAAGCGGAGAGCTCCGCTTCGCGCAGCCTCGAACTCGTGCGCGGCCAGTACAAGGAAGGCGCGGCGAGCTATCTGCAGCTGCTCGACGCGACGCGCCAGTACCAGCAGACGCGCATCGGCCTGATCCAGGCGCGTGCCGCGCGCCTGGCCGACACCGCGGCGCTGTACACGGCCTTGGGTGGCAGCTGGACCGAAAGCAAGGCGCGCGTCGCCGCCAACGATCCGCCGAAATAGTTCATCGAGCGGCACGGGCAAACCGCTCGTGCCGACGGGGAGCTCGCCACCGCCGTTCGAACGGGGCGCGAGGTCCGCTTTTTTGACTCTCGCGGGCGGGTATGTCCGCAAAAGAAAAAGGCCGAATCCAAATGGTTACTGCGGAAAAAAAGAAATGGAGCACCACCAAGAAGATGATCGTCATGATCCTTCTGGTGTTGCTGCTGATTGCGGCGATCGCCGGCATCAAGGTGATGCTGGTGATGAAGATGATCGCCGGCATGAAACCGCCGCCGCCGGCGGTGGTCACTACCACCAAGGCCGCCTTCCAGGAATGGCAGCCGCAGTTGCGTGCCGTCGGTAGCGTGCGCGCCGCGCGCGGCGCCGATCTGGCGCTCGACCTGTCGGGCTTGGTGACGAAGGTGAATCTGCGCTCGGGCGCGGAAGTCAAAGAAGGCGACTTGCTGCTGCAATTGCGCGACAGCGAAGACGTGGCGCAGCTGCATCAGCTCGAAGCCGCCGCGGCCTTGGCCCAAGTCACCTTCGGCCGCGCCAAGCAACAGCTCGCTTCGCAAGCGATCAGCAAGGCCGACTACGACCAGGCCTCGGCCGATCTCAAGGCCAAGCAGGCCGCGGTCGCGGAGCAGCAGGTCAACGTGCAGCGCAAGCAGTTGCGCGCGCCGTTCTCCGGCCGCGCCGGCATCATCACGATCACCCCGGGCACCTTCCTCAATCCCGGTACGACCATCGTGACCTTGCAGCAGATCGATCCGGTCTTCGTCGACTTCCATCTGCCGCAAAAGAATCTCGCCGAAGTGAAGCTCGGCCAGAAGGTCATGCTCAAGCTCGACGCGTTCCCGGACAAGACGTTCGAAGGCGAGCTGTCGGCGATCAACCCGAAAGTGGACAGCGACACGCGCAACGTGATGATCGAGGCAAAGGTCGCCAATCCCGACCAGCTGCTGACGCCGGGCATGTTCGCCGACGTCTCGATCGAAGTCGGCAGCAAGACGCGCTATCTGACCTTGCCGCAGACCGCGATCGTCTACAACCCGTATGGCGCGACGGTCTACATCGTCAAGAAGAAGGCCGATGCGGACAAGGCGCAGGCCGAGCAAGCGAAGAAGGACGGCGGCAAGCAGGCCGAAGCGGCGGCGCCGGCCGGTCCGCCGATTGCGCCCGATGCCTTGGTCGTGACGCAGGCTTTCGTCACCACCGACGGCACGCGCGGCGACCAGGTGTCGGTGGCGAAGGGTTTGGAGGAAGGTGCCGAAGTCGTCACCAGCGGCCAGATCAAGCTGAAGAACGGTGCGCCGATCACGGTCGACAACAGCGTGCAGCCGGCGGACAGCGCGGACCCGAAACCTCAAGAGCATTGAGCACGAGCATGGAGCACGAACGCAAAGCGATGGTTCGGCTCGCCATTCCCGCGCGCATTCTGCGCGGAATGCAGCGTCTTCGTTCTGCGCTGCCCAATGAGACAAGCCGCCTCACTCCCGCTTCGGCGGGCCTGAGGCGCAAGCGGAATACGACATGAACTTTACCGACGTCTTCATCAAAAAACCCGTGCTCGCGATCGTCGTCAGCGCGCTGATTCTCGTGCTCGGCGTCAAGGCGGTGTTCGATCTGGTCGTGCGCCAGTATCCGAAGACCGAGAACGCCACGGTCACGGTGACTACCGCGTACTACGGCGCGGACGCGCAGACCATCGCCGGCTTCATCACCCAGCCGCTCGAACAAGCGATCGCACAGGCGCAGGGCATCGACTACCTGACCTCGACCTCGGTCAGCGGCGTGTCGACGATCACCGCGACCCTGCGCCTCAACTACGACGCGAACCGCGCGCTGACCCAGATCCAGACCCAAGTCACCTCGGTGCGCAACCAGCTGCCGCCACAGGCGCAGCAGCCGGTGCTCAACGTCGCGGTCGGCGAATCGATCGACGCGATGTATCTCGGCTTCCGCAGCGACGTGCTGCCGCCCAACAGCATCACCGACTTCCTCGCGCGCGAGGTCAAGCCCAAGCTCGACTCGATCGAAGGCGTGCAGAACGCCGAGATGTTCGGCACGCGCCAATTCGCGCTGCGCGCCTGGCTCGATCCGAAGCGGCTGGCCGCGCACAACGTCACCGCCAGCGACGTCTACAACGCGCTGTCGGCGAACAACTATCTGGCCGCGGTCGGCACGACCAAGGGCCAGATGGTCAGCGTCGAGCTGACCGCCGGCACCGATCTGCACACGGTCGAGGAGTTCAAGCAGCTCGCGGTCAAGCAGAAGGACGGCGCGATCGTGCGGCTCGAGGACGTCGCCAACGTCGTGCTCGGCGCCGAAGACTACGACGCGAACGTCGCCTTCAGCGGCAAGCAGGCGCTGTTCATCGGCATCAAGGTCGCGCCCGAAGCGAACGTGCTGGACGTGGCCAAGCGCGTGCACGAGACGATGCCCAACATCGTCGCCCAGCTTCCGGCCGGGCTGCACGGCGAAGTCGTGTACGACTCGACCGTGTTCATCCGCTCGTCGATCAGCGAGGTGGTGCATACGCTGGTCGAAGCGCTGGTCATCGTCACGCTGGTGATCTTCCTGTTCTTGGGATCGTTCCGCGCGGTGATCATTCCGGTGATCGCGATGCCGCTGTCCTTGGTCGGCACGTTCTTCATCATGCTCGCGCTCGGCTACTCGATGAATCTTCTGACCTTGCTCGCGCTGGTGCTGGCGATCGGTCTGGTCGTCGACGATGCGATCATCGTGGTCGAGAACGTCGACCGCCACATGAAAGAGGAAGGCAAGTCGCCGTTCCAGGCTTCGCTCTTGGCGGCACGCGAACTCGGCGGGCCGATCTTGGCGATGACCGTCGTGCTGGTCGCGGTGTACGTGCCGATCGGTTTTCAGAAGGGTCTCACCGGCGCCTTGTTCAGCGAGTTCGCCTTCACGCTTGCCGGCGCCGTGACGGTGTCGGCGGTGGTCGCGCTGACCTTGTCGCCGATGATGTGCGCGAAGTTTTTCCGCGCCGAAGAAGAGAGCAACCGCTTCGTGCAGGCGATCGATCGCGTGTTCGAGCGCGTGCGCCACGGCTACGAACGTCTCCTGCGCGGTGCGCTCACGTCTTGGAGCGTGATCGTGGTGATGGGCGTGCTGTTGTTCGGCGCGACCATGCTGCTCGGCGTGACCGCGCAGTCCGAGCTGGCGCCCGAGGAAGATCAGGGCTTCCTGTTCTATTCGCTCAACGGCGCACCGAACGCGACCTCGCAGCAGATGCTGCAGTACGCGCAGCAGATGTACGGCATCGGCAGCAAGCTGCCCGAGACCGACATGATGTTCCAGATCACCCAGCCGGGCTCGGGTTTCGGCGGCATCGCCTTCAAGCCGTGGGAAGAGCGCTCGAAGAACGCGCACACGCTGCAGCAGGAACTGCAGGAGATCTGGGCGAAGATCGCCGGCGGTCAGGTGTTCGTGTTCGCACTGCCGGCGCTGCCGGGTGCGCAGGGCGCGCCGATCCAGGTCGTGATCAAGACCACCGAGCCGTTCCAGAACCTCAATGAAGTCGTGCAGTCAGTGCTGAAGAAAGCGCAGGACTCGGGCAAGTTCTGGTTCGTCGACGCCGACCTTAAAATCGACAAACCGCAGTCGACGGTGACGATGGATCGCGACCTGATCACCACGCTCGGCTTGACCCAGCAAGACGTCGGCAGCGCGCTCGGCGCGGCGCTCGGCGGCGGCTACGTCAACTACTTCTCGATCGCCGGACGTTCCTACAAGGTGATCCCGCAGGTGGCGCAGGCGGATCGCCTCAATCCCGACCAGGTGCTCGACTACTACGTGCGCGCGCCGGGCGGTTCGGTGATTCCGGCCTCGACCGTGGCCGACGTGAAGCACGAAGTCGTGCCGCGTTCGATCAACCACTTCCAGCAGCTCAACTCGGCCACGATCCAGGGCGCCAGCAGCATGTCGCAGGGCGAGGTACTGCAATTCCTGCGCGATGCGGTGGCCGAAGCGGCGCCGAGCGGGTACTCGGTCGACTATGCCGGCCCTTCGCGCCAGTTCGTGCAGGAATCGGGCGGCTTCGGCGCGACGCTGGTGTTCGCGATCATCATCGTCTTCCTGGCGCTGGCGGCGCAGTTCAACAGCTTGCGCGATCCGATCGTGATTCTCGTATCGGTGCCGATGGCGCTGTTCGGCGCGTTGATTTTCGTCAATCTGATTTCGAGTTTGAACATCTACACCCAGGTCGGCTTGGTGACCTTGATGGGCCTGGTGTCCAAGCACGGCATCCTGATCGTCGAATTCGCCAACGAATCGCAACGCGCCGGTATGGGCAAGCTCGAAGCGATCCAGCATGCGGCCGGCGTGCGTCTGCGCCCGATCCTGATGACCACCGCGGCGATGGTGCTCGGCGTGCTGCCGCTGGTGATCGCGTCCGGCGCGGGCGCTGCGGGCCGCTTCGCGATGGGCCTAGTGATCTCCACCGGCCTGTCGATCGGCACGCTGTTCACGCTGTTCGTGGTGCCGGCCTTCTACATGCTGCTGGCGGAAGACCATCACGCCGAGAAGGCCAAGGATGTGGCGGCCGGGCTCGACGAGCCTGCGCTGACCTGAGCGTTTCGACGACGGCGCGCGGCCATGGCGAATGCCGTGACCGCGCGCCGTTTTCTTTTGGGCGGGCCAAGGTCTGCTTAAGCTTGCCTCGCTAGACTGCGGCCGCCATGCCGCCCCGATCTCTTTCCCTTCAGCTGAGTACCTCGCGTCGCCGCTGGCTGCTCGTCGTCTGCGTGATCGTGTACGCGTGCGTGCTGCAGGGGATGCGTCCTTTGTATTCGCCGGACGAGGGCCGCTACACGAACGTCGCGCTCGGCATGCTCGACGACGGCGACTGGCTGCGGCCGATGCTGCATCCGGAGGTCGAGCACTGGTCCAAGCCGCCGCTGACCTATTGGAGCATCGCGGCCAGTTTCGCCGTCTTCGGTCGCAGCGAGTTCGCCGCGCGTCTGCCCGGTGCGCTCGCGTTCGCCGCGGCGATCCTCTTGATGCTGCGGCTCGGTCGGCGCTTCGTGCCGGCGCAGCCGTGGTTGCCTGCGCTGGTGTACGCGACGTTCGTGTTTCCGTCGCTGGCGGCGAACCTGGTCACGACCGATTCGCTGCTCGCGTTGTGGGAAATCTTGCAGATCGTCGCGTTCATCGAGCTGTGGCAGGCGCCGACGCCGCGTCACGCGCAGCGCGCGCGTTGGCTGCTCGGCCTCGCCGCCGGTCTCGCCTTCATGACCAAGGGTCCGCCCGGGCTGCTCGCACTGGCGGCTTGTTTGGCGTTCGCGTTCTGGAGCGAGCGCGGGCGCGGCTTGTATCGCGCCTTCGGCTGGGACGCCTTGCTCGTCTTCCTCGTCGTCGGCGGAACCTGGTACGCGGTGATCGCTTGGTCCGAGCCCGGCGTGCTGCGCTATTTCTTGGTCGAAGAGGTGGTCAACCGCGTCGCCAGCGACAAGATGCACCGCAACGCGGAATGGTACGGCGCGTTCAAGGTCTACCTGCCGACCTTGTTGCTGGGCAGCTTGCCGTGGCTGCCGCTGCTCGTCGTCGGCGCCTGGAAACACCGCGCGGGAGCGCTCGCGCATCTGCGCAGGGACGAAGATCTGCGGTTTCTGGCCTGCTGGCTGCTGCTGCCGCTCGCGGTGTTCGTGCTCGCGCGTTCGCGCCTGCC
This sequence comes from Dokdonella sp. GW821-FHT11D02, assembly GCF_058808595.1. NCBI lineage: Bacteria > Pseudomonadati > Pseudomonadota > Gammaproteobacteria > Lysobacterales > Rhodanobacteraceae > Dokdonella > Dokdonella sp. GW821-FHT11D02. The sequence continues at coordinate 120,748 of NZ_CM179520.1, forward strand.
CTTGTATGCGCTGCCGCTGTTCGCGCCGTTGGCGGTGCTGGTCGCACGGGCGCTGGTGCCGCTGGATCTGCGTCCTCGCAATCGTTTGGTCGTCGCGGTCGGCGCCTGGTGCGTCGCTCTGGTGCTCGCGCGCGCGCTGCCGCTGCAACTCGACATCGATGAGGACGATCGGCGCCTCGCCGTCGAGATCGCGGCGCAGATCGCCGCCGCGCCCGATGAGATCGCTTTCGTCGACACCGCGCCGCGCTTCGGCCTGCGCTTCTATCTCGGCAGCACGATCGAGCGCCTCGACTTGCCCGGCGAGGCGCCGACGGCGCAGGCGGAGGAGCTCGCGCTCGAGCTCGGCGAGCCGGAAGGCTGCCGCTTGCTGGCCGTGCGCGAAGACCGCCGCGAAGCGCTCGAGAGCGCGCTGACCGCACGCGGGATCGAATGGTGGCGGCTGCGCGACGCGCGCGGCTATGCGCTGCTCGCCGAGATCGAAAGCGATTGCAGCTGGCACACGCACGCCGCCACCGACAAAGCGCAAAATACGGGGTCGTGAGCGCGCCGGCGCCGATCAGTCAAGAGCATCCACGCAGTGAACACTCCCCATTCGAGTCCGCTCGGTCAGTCGGTCGGCTACGCCAGCCGCTACGACGCGAGCCTGTTGTTTCCGATTCCGCGCGCGCAAGGTCGCGCCGAGCTTGGTCTCGACGGCGCCTTGCCGTTTCACGGCGTGGACATCTGGAATGCGTACGAACTCTCCTGGCTCGACGCCCGCGGCAAGCCGCAGGTCGGCTTGGCCGAGTTTCGCGTCCCGGCCGACTCGCCGGCGATCATCGAATCGAAGTCGTTCAAGCTGTATCTGAACAGCTTCAACCAGGAACGCTTAGGCGATGCGGACGCGTTACGCGTGGCGCTCGTGCGCGATCTGTCGGCCGCTGCCGGCGCCGCGGTCGAGGTGGCGATCGCAAAGCCTGAGCGTTTCGCGGAAGTGCGCCTGGCCGAGCTCGAGGGCGAATCGGTCGACACGCTCGACGTCGCGATCGACGACTACGGCCCGCCGAATGCCGAACACCTGCGCGTGCTTGCCGAGGGCGGCGAGGTCGAGGAAAGCCTGACCTCTGATCTGCTGAAGTCCAATTGTCCGGTGACCGGCCAGCCCGATTGGGCCAGCGTGCAGATCCGCTATGCCGGCCCGCGCATCGATCGCGCCGGTTTGCTGCGTTATCTCGTCTCGTTCCGCGAACATGCGGGCTTTCACGAGCAATGCGTCGAACGCATCTACGTCGACTTGATGCGCCGCTTTGCGCCAACCCGCTTGCAGGTCTACGCGCGCTACACGCGGCGTGGCGGGCTCGACATCAATCCCTGGCGCGCCAGCCATCCCGCTTCGCCGCCCAATCCGCGTGGGGCTAGGCAGTAAGACCTGCCCGGCATTCTTCACGCACCTGTCACATGGCCGGCGTTGCGATTTGTAATTCTTTCCTACGGCCTGTACTCACCCCCCGTTAAGCGGAATGGGGTGTAATGTTCAGGTTCGTAACGGAGAGGAGACCGGACGATGGGCAGCGACCCGAACAAACCGAACTTTTCGAATGTGCAGAGCGGCGCGCAAACCACGGCGCCGGTACCGCCGAAAGCGGATTTCAGCAACGTGCAGTCCAGCGCCAGTTCGACCGCGCCGGTGGTGGAGCCGGCGGCTCCCGCGACCTATACCGTGGTCAAGGGCGACAGCCTGTCGAAGATCGCGAAGAAGGTACTCGGCAACGCGAATCGCTGGCGCGAGATCTTCGACGCCAACCGCGACCAGCTCGACAATCCCGACCTGATCCAGCCGGGCCAGGTCCTGAAACTTCCTGCTGATTCCGCCTCCAAGGCCTGAAACGGAGAATCCAGACGATGAAGATCCAACGCCAACAAGTCACCCTGATCGCTGCGCTGGCCGGTGCGCTGGCGCTCTCCGCCTGCGGCAAGAAGGAAGAGCCGGCGCCGCCTGCGCCGCCGCCGGCCGCGACCACGGCTCCGCCGCCGGTTCCGACCACGCCGCCTCCGCCGGCACCGGCGCCGGTCGCGGTCGCCTCGGTCGATCTCGGCACCGCCATCGGCGACGACAAGAAGGTCTCCGCGCCGACGACGACGTTTGCCGCTTCCGACAAGAAGATCTACGCCGCGGTGTCGACCACCGGCAGCGCGCCGACTGCGGCCTTGGTGGCCAAGTGGACCTATCAGGACGGTCAGCTGGTCAGCGAAACCACCCAGACGATCGCTCCGAACGGCCCCAGCGTGACCGCGTTCGAAATCAGCAAGCCCGACGGTTGGCCGGCCGGCAACTACAAGGTCGAGATCACGCTCGACGGCAAGCCGGCGGCGTCGAAGGACTTCAGCGTCAAGTAAACGCAGGAAGCTCTCCGCCCGTGTGAGCGGTCTACGCCGTCGACACGGGCGCACGGAAAACGGCGCGGAGCGATCCGCGCCGTTTTTCGTGGGCGGCTCTCAGAACGAGGCCTGATATTCCTCGGCGGCGAAACCGATCGTCACCGCGCCCGTACCGACGTTGATCATCCCGGTCAGGCTCATCGGGCTTTCGTACAGCTCGACCGCGTGTTCCGCGCACGTCGCCTGCAATTCCGCGTAGCCGGGCAAGCCGGCGAGTTCGGCCGGATCGCCGCCGTAGCTGACGCACAGCACCGGCGTCAGCAGGCCCGCGCGCACGCGCTCGCCGGCGTGCTTGAACAGAACCTCGGCGCCGTGCTCGAAGCCGCGCAGCTTGGCCACGGCGCCGGTTTCGCCGCGATAGCCGCGCAAGAGCGGTTTGATGTCGAGCGCGGTGCCGAGTGCGACGCTGAACCAGCCGACGCTGTGATCGCCCTTCTTTTGTGCGCGCGCACGCAGGTAGTAGAGGTCGCGCGGCAGCATGTAGCCGTAGGTATTGCGTGCGATGTGCTCCAGCCGCTCGCGAATCTGGCCGGGGTTGTGCCCGGCCGCGCGCAGGCGCACCGCTTCGGCCGCGGTCACGCCCTGCGCCGCGAACAGATTCTCGGTGTCGATCACGCGCAGCAGGAAGGGTCCTGGCACGCCGGCCTCGTGGCGGATCGGACGGTATTCCTTCAGCACCGCGAAACTCGCGCGGCTGGCATTGGCGTGAATCGGACTGCGCGTGGCGGTGATGGTCAGGCAGAACACGCAGTCGTAGTCGAGTACGAGACGGCTGAGGAAGAGGTCGCGGATCTGTTCGACCGAACACGGCTCGGTTTCCGCCGCATGCCCGCGCGCGCCGAGATTTTCGTCGAGAAAGCGCTGCCGTACCTGCGGATCGCGGTCGTCGATCAGGCTGACGCCGTCCAAATGCACGCCGATCGGCAGCACGGTGATCGCGTGCTGTCGCAAAAATTCGGCTGGAAGATCACAGGCCGAATCGACCACGATGCCGATGCGCATGACACCCCCTAGCGCCCGCCGCTGTAGGCAAACCTACCATCGACGAGTGCGCAACGGTTCTTGCGGCGCAGCGCAGATCGGCGTCGCGCCGCTTCATAGATCGGCGCGAACGCGCGACAATGGGCGACTGCATTTCCCGCGCAGCCGCCCATGGCCGCGCTCCCCTGGTCTTTGCCGGAGAATTCCATGACCGATCCATCGTCAACGCCACCCGCCGGCGGCGCCAAGATCACCATTGCAGGCGGCGTGCTGAACGTGCCGCCGAACCCGATCGTGCCGTTCATCGAAGGCGACGGCACCGGTCCCGACATCTGGCGCGCTTCGGTGCGCGTGCTCGACGCCGCGGTGGCCAAGTCCTACGGCGGTCAGCGCAAGATCCACTGGCTGGAAGTGCTGGCCGGCGAGAAGGCGTTCAATCAGGTCGGTAACTGGCTGCCGGACTCGACCGTGACGGCGTGTCGCGACTACCTCGTGTCGATCAAAGGCCCGCTGACGACGCCGGTCGGCGGCGGCATCCGCTCGCTGAACGTCGCCTTGCGGCAGATGCTCGACCTCTACACCTGCCTGCGCCCGGTGCGCTGGTTCAAGGGCGTGCCCTCGCCGGTGAAGGACCCTTCCAAGGTCGACATGACGATCTTCCGCGAGAACACCGAGGACATCTACGCCGGCATCGAATTCCAGGAAGGCAGCGAGGACGCGATCAAGTTCGCCGCCTTGCTGAAGGAGCACTTCCCGGACCGCTACAAGAAGGTTCGCTTCCCGGCCACCTCCGGCTTCGGCATCAAGCCGGTGTCGAAGGAAGGCACCGAGCGCCTGGTGCGCGCCGCGATGCAGTACGCGGTCGACAACGACCGCAGCTCGGTGACCTTGGTGCACAAGGGCAACATCATGAAGTTCACCGAAGGCGCGTTCCGCGACTGGGGCTACGCCCTGGCGCAGCGCGAGTTCGGCGCGGTCGAGCTCGACGGCGGTCCGTGGTGCACGTTCAAGAACCCCAAGACCGGCAAGACCATCACGGTCAAGGACGCGATCGCCGATGCGTTCCTGCAGCAGATCCTGCTGCGCCCGGCCGAGTACGACGTGGTGGCGACGCTGAACCTCAACGGCGACTACCTCAGCGACGCGCTCGCCGCTCAGGTCGGCGGCATCGGCATCGCGCCGGGCGGCAACATCAACTACGTGACCGGCCACGCCGTGTTCGAGGCGACCCACGGCACCGCGCCGAAGTACGCGGGTCTGGACAAGGTCAATCCGGGTTCGGTGATCCTGTCGGGCGAGATGATGCTGCGTTACATGGGATGGACCGAGGCCGCCGACGCGATCATCGCGGCGATGGACAAGGCGATCGGCGCCAAGCACGTGACGTACGACTTCGCGCGCCTGATGGAAGGTGCCACCGAAGTGAAATGTTCGGAGTTCGGCGATCGTCTGATCGCTGCGATGTGATCGCTCGCCGCCCCCGGACGTCGCTTCGGGGGCGGCTTCACGTGTCCGATCGATGACCTCGCCGTACGCGGCGAGCCGGTTTCGTCGCGCCCGCCGCCTCGTCGGCCGGCCTTTTCGGTCGCCGTTTCCAATCCGTTACCGCGCCGTTTACGGCCCGTGCCGACTTGGCGCGTGCCGGTGCCGACACTAGGCCCGGTGTCGCGCGCGCCCGCTCGCGTGCGCTTCTACTTTTCGAACCGTAGGGATTTGCAATGAAAAAGACGCTCCTCGCCGCCGCCGTGGCGGTTCTCCTGGGCCAAGGCCCGATCGCTTCCGCCCAGACCGCTCCCTGGCGTGTCGTCATCGGCGACAACAGCACCGTCACGGTTCCGGGACTGCCGGCCGGCAGCCGCAGCGTGACCGACGAGATCCTGGGCGATGTCGGCAAGGGCTACATCGGCGTGCGCGTGACCAGCCCCGACGCGGCGCAAGGGTATTGGACGCTGCGCCAGGGCACCTGGACGCAGTACACCAAATACGGCGTGACCGGCGCGCAAGGCCCAGGCCGCACCGGCGCCGACGCCACCAACGTGTTCTCCTCGATCAACACGGGCGGCTCGGGTGCCGGCGCCGACGGCCAGCGCGTCTTCATCGCGCGCGCCGGCGTACCCAACGACAACACCACCGCGACCTGGGGCGTGTGGCGCTGGGACACCACCAAGAACGTCGAAATCGCGCGCAGCAGCATCGACAGCGGCGCTCTGAGCCCGAACATCGGCGAGGGCTGGGTCTACCAGAACCAGTCCGACACGTTTTCGAGCGCGCGCGCGTTGAACGGCGGCCAGGTCCTGATCAACGCCTACACGCTCTCGCCCACCGGCGGCTCGAACCTGTACATGGCCAAGGCCGTGCCGGGACAGAACGCGACGCCGTGCGCGATGCTGCGGAACTCCACCAACCGCAACCTGGCGCCCGGCCTCGCCGACGGCGACTACTTCGACACGACTTGGGGCATGGGCGACCTGACCGTGACCACGGACAATCGCGTCTACGGCGCGCTTTCCGCCAGCAGCGGCTCGGGTATCTGGGAGCTGTGCTCCGGCGCGGCCCCGCGCGCGATCGTGCGCAACAACGAGGCCGGCGCGCGCGGACCCGACATCGGCATCGCGACCGCGGTGTTCACCGGCTTCGACCCGGCCTATCCGGGCAATCCCGGTTCGATCTACTTCTTCGCCAGCTTCCGTCCGACGTCGTCGGACAGCTCGCGCACCGGTCTGTTCTGGCACGACGGCACCAGCGCCAAGCCGATGGCGATGAACGACGATGCCGGTCAATACGGGCCGAATTGGCGCGGTTCGACTTGGAATTCGTTCAACACGAGCTCGCTGACCTCGGCCGGCGACTACGCGGCGTTCCAGGCCTCGGTCCGAACCACCGACAGCACGGTTTCGGGCTTGTGGCGCGCCAAGGCGGGCGGTTCGCCGGAACTGGTCGCCTTGACCGGCGGACTGTTGGAGACCGGCCCGGAACCAGGGCGTTCCTGGGACGTCTTCTACGGCAACGCCGTGCTCGCCAACGGCGACATCGTGGCCGAAGCGCGTACTCAGCCGCAATCGGAATACGCCGTGTGGCTGCTGAAGAAGGACGGCACCAAGCTACGCCTGCTCAAGAAGGACCAGGCCGTTTCGGTGCCGACCGCTAGCGGCATCGCGCAAGCGACGGTCAACAGCTATTCGATCGACAACGGCGCAGCGCCCTACAGCCGCGGCGGCGACTACTGGATCGGTTCCGACGGCTCGCTTCTGGTGCACGCCAGCTTGGCGACCTATGGCGAGACCATGATCACCACCGCATTGCCCAATCCGATCGACAAGATCTTCGCCAACGGCTTCGACGGCTGAGCCGATACATGACCTTGAAGATCCCGGCCAGCGGATGCTGGCGGCGATTCGGCTTCGCCGCGCTGGTTCTGCTGGGAGTGGGCTCGACCGCTCCCAGCCGTGCGCAAAATCCAGCGCCCTTGCCCGCACCCAAGCTGCACCTCGCGCTCGGCGGCGACGTGAGTGCGATGGTCCAGTTGGCGGACGGCAGTGTCGTGTTCGGTGGGTTTTTCGACTCGGTCAACGGCGTGCCGCGCGGCAACATCGCCAAGCTCGCTGCGGACGGTTCGCTCGCGGATTGGAGCCCCGAGGTATACGGCACGATCGGCTCGCTCGCAGCCGATGCCGCCGGCAACGTGTACGTAGGCGGCTTCTTCTATACGGTCAATGGCCAGCCGCGCGAGAATCTGGCCAAGATCCGGCCCGACGGCTCGCTCGACGCGGAGTGGGAGCCGAAGCCGGATGGGTCTGTGGACGCCCTCGCGGTGGACGCGCTGGGCAACGTCTACGCCGGTGGGCTCTTCGAGAGCATCGGCGGACAGCCGCGCACCCGTCTGGCCAAGCTGTCGGGCGAGGGGAGCGGCGCGGCCGATCCGGGTTGGAACAAGATGCTCTCCGGTTCGTCGTCCACGCGCGTCCAAGCGCTCGCGGTCGACGGGGATGCGCTCTATGTCGGCGGGCAGTTCTCGCACATCGACGCACATCCGCGCGCGAATGTCGCCAAGTTTTCGCTCGCGTCCGGTGAGATCGATTCGCAATGGACTCCGTCGGCCGATGATGCGGTCGAAGCGCTGGCGCTGGACCGGGCCGGTAATCTTTACGTCGGCGGAGGGTTCTATACGATCGGCGGGCAGGCTCGCCGCGGTCTGGCCAAACTCGCCAGCAGCGGTGCCGGGGCGATCGATCCGGACTGGAAGCCGCTGCCGAACAACACCATTCTGGCGCTCGCCAGCGGTGCCGACGGCAGTGTCTACGCGGGCGGAGAGTTCAATGCGATCGGCGGGCAGCCATACACCGGCCTGGCCAAACTGTCGGGCAGTGGCGCCGGCGTAATCGACCTGACGTGGAATGCCTCGACCGAAGGCCGAGTCAAGGCATTGCTCGCCGGTTCGGCCGGCAAGATTTATGTCGGCGGACAGTTCGGCGCAATTGCAGGCCAATCCCGGCTCGGCTTCGCCGCCGTCTCCACCGAGAACAGCAGTACGGTCGCAGGCGCGGTCGATGTGGAAACGCCGGCGCGCGTCGAGGCGCTGGTGCGCCTGCCGGACGGCGGCATGCTCGTCAGCGGTTGGTTCGAGAAGGCCGACGGCTTGGGGCGCGAGCGCCTGCTGCGACTTCGCGCCGACGGTACGCTCGATGCGGAATGGCAGATGCCCGCCGTGGGCGAGATCAAAGCCTTGGCCGTCGACGCCGCCGGCGACGTCTACGTGGGAGGCGACTTCGAATCGCTCGGAGGGTTGGCGCGCGGCGGGCTCGCCAAGATTTCGCGCGAGTTGGGGTATCAGATCGATCCGCACTGGGACCCACACACCGACTGGGGCGTATCGGCCCTGGCGACTGACGCGAATGGCCACGTGTACGCTGCCGGCACCTTCCGGACGATCGGTGGCGTGGCTCGCGACGGCATAGCGAAGCTGTCGGCCAGCGGTACCGGCGAGGTCGATCTGGACTGGAATCCGGGTTCGGCCGGTGGCGGCGTGGACGCGTTGGTCTGCGACGAGGCAGGCAACGTCTATATCGGCGGCAGCTTCACCAGCACCGGCGGTCAAGCGCGCCTCCGCATCGCGAAGCTTTCCGGCACGGGGTCGGGCACTGCGGATCCGACGTGGAATCCCGCAGCAAGTGGACGCGTACTGGCGTTGAAGATCGACCAGAAAGGTTATCTCTACGCGGCGGGAACCTTCTCGCAAATCGGCGGCCAAGCGCGCTCCAACATCGCCAAGCTGGCGCCTGACGATGTCGGTGCGGCCGACCCGGATTGGAATCCCGCCGCCAATGATCGGGTTCATGCGCTCGAGGTCGATACGGCCGGCAACGTCTACGCGGCGGGCGATTTCCGCATGGTCGGCGGCCAGACGCGCACGGGTTTGGCCAAGCTGTCGGGCGGCGGCACCGGCTCGGCCGATGCGACTTGGAATCCGGCCAGCGAGTACGGAATCGCTGCGCTGGCGATCGGTGCGGCAAACGACCTGTACGTAGGCGGAGAATTCAAGACGATCGGCGGACAGCCGCGCGAAGGCCTCGCCGCGCTGCCCACGGTCTATTCCGATTTCATCTTCGTCGACGGATTCGATCCGCTTTCGAAAGCTGCGCAGGTGCCGCTGCGCTGACTTCGCAGCTCCGAAGAAAAAGTACACATCCCGATTACTCAGGTCCTCTCGCTCTGCCCCGAGCGACAAGGCCGCCGCGAGGCGGCCTTGATTTTTTGGGGATCGGCTAGACTCGGAGCGATGGTGTCGACCCCGCCGCGTTCCGCCGATTCCAGCGCCGCCATGCCGGCGCGCGCCGCCGCGCTGATTCTCGATGCGTTTCTCGACTACAACGAACGCTTCGCCGACATCACGCGGCGTTCCAAGCGGCATTTCGAGCAGCGCGATTGGCGTGCCGCGCAGACCGACGCGGTCGCGCGCATCGATCTGTACGACGTCTGCGTCGCCGAAACACTGGACCGGCTCGAACTCCTGCTCGATGACCGTGTGCGCTCGCGCGCGCTGTGGGCATCGATGCGGCGCGACTACGAAGCGCAGGTGCAGGCGCTGATCGATCGCGAGCTGACCAAGACTTTCTTCAATACGCTCTCGCGCCGCTTCTTCCACACGCTCGGTGTCGATGCGGAGATCGAATTCGTCGCGCTCGATATCGAGCCGACCGTCGGCATCGCCGAGCCGGTGGCGCTCAACCGCTACGAGCTCGAGCACGATCTGATCGCCGCCTGCGTGCGCATCCTCGGCGACTATTCGTTCGCGACCGGCTACGTCGACCCCGCGCGTGCCGCCGCCACCATCGCGCAGGAGATCGCCGAGCGCACGGTCGAGGACGGCGTGCCGCTGCGGGCGATCGAACTCTTGCGGCCGGTGTTCTATCGCGAACGCCGTGCCTACCTGGTCGGCCGCATCGACGACGGCGACGGCGGCACGCCGCTGGTGATCGCACTGACCAGCACACCGAGTGGCGTGCACGCTGACGCTGTGCTGACCAATCTCAACCAGATCTCGCTCTTGTTCGGCTACGCGCGCAGCGCGTTTCACGCCGACCTGCCGACGATCGGCGACACCGTCGTGTTCCTCGAAGCGCTGATGCCGCACAAACCGGTCGGCGAGATCTACAGCGTGCTCGGCCGACTCAAGCAGGGCAAGACCGAACGCTATCGGCATCTGTTCCGCCATCTCTCCGCGCACCCCGACGAGCGCCTCGTGCGCGCCGACGGTGAGCGCGGCATGGTCATGGCGGTGTTTACGCCGCGCGACTATCCGGTGGTGATCAAGCTGATCCGCGACCGCTTCGCCTATCCGAAGGACATCGCGCGGCGCCAAGTCGAAGAGAAATATCGCCTAGTGTTCGGCTACGACCGCGTCGGCCGCTTGGTCGACGCGCAGGAATTCCGCAACCTGCGTTTTCCGCGCCGCCAATTCGATACGGACATGCTGGCCGAGTTACTCGAAGGATGCGCCGAAACGGTCGAGCTCGACGGCGAGGAAGTGGTGGTGCGGCATTGCTACATCGAACGCCGCCTGCGGCCGCTCAACTTGTATGCGCGCGAAGCGTCGCCCGAAGCGGCCGAACGCGCGGTGCTCGACTACGGCCAGGCGATCAAGGACCTCGCGCGCAGCAATATCTTCCCGGGCGATTTGCTGCTGAAGAACTTCGGCGTCTCGCGCATCGGCCGCGCGATCTTCTACGACTACGACGAACTCTGCCTGGTCGAACAATGCCGCTTCCGCCGCCTGCCGCAGGCGCGCGAGGGCGACGAAACGCGCCCGTTCGAAGACTGGCTCAGCGTGCGCGACAACGACGTCTTCCCCGAACAGTTTCCACGCTTTCTCGGCTTGCCCGAAGCACTGCGCAACGCGCTGCTGCGCGCACATCCGGAAATCTTCGACGCGACCTGGTGGCAGGCGCTGCAGCAGCGGTTTCGCGCCGGAGAACACGTCGACGTCGCACCGTATCCGCCGTCCGCACGTCTGCCCGATTGAACTTGTCTGATAGAACGCGGCCGGGGCGCTCACGCCCCGGCCGCGCAGGCACCTAGGCGCGCGGGCCGCGTCGGCCCATGACCAGCGAGGCGACGAACAACACCAGGAAGATCAGGAACAGGATCTTCGCGATGCCGGCGGCCGCGCCGGCGATGCCGCCGAAACCGAGCACGCCGGCGATCAGCGCAATGACCAGAAACACGATGGCGTAGTGCAGCATGAAACCTCCTTGCTTTACGCGTGGCGGGACAATCACTCCCGTGCGAAAGGACGATGAATGGTCGTCCTCGCAGGAACCATGCACGCCGCAGGATGAATCGCTGGTGAGCTGCTCCGGCATGAACGCATAGGGCCCTGTGCTACCCTGCTCGGCCCGGCGCGCCACGCGCCGAACTGCATTCTGAGGGGTCACCGCATGAACAAGCTCGTCTGTCTGCTGCCGCTGGTAGCGGCGCTCGCCGCCTGCGGCGCCGACCAATCGGCGGCACCGACCGCCGCCGCGCCGAAGACCGCTCCGGCCGATCAGCCGGCGCAGCCGGCCGCACCACGCAGCGCCAGCGATCTGTCCGCCGTCACCCTCGATCAGGTGCTCGCGGGCGACTGGCGCGCGCCGGAAAACAAGGCCCGCGACCCGTATCGTCATCCGAAGCAGACGCTGGAATTTTTCGGAGTGAAGTCGAGCGACGCGCTGATCGAGATCACGCCCGGCGGCGGTGGCTGGTACACCGAAGTACTGGCGCCGCTGCTCAAGGGCGCGGGCACGTACTCCGCCGCGATCGCGCAGGATTCCGCTTCCGACTACACGCGCAAGAACAACGAGAAGTATCGCGCCAAGCTGCAGGAGAAGCCGGCGCAATACGATGCGGTGAAGCTGGTCGAGTTCGATCCGAAAGCCCCTTCGTTCGGCGCGCCGGCATCGGCCGATGTCGTGCTGACCTTCCGCAACGTACACAACTGGACCGAGGACGGCACCGCCGCGCCGATGTTCAAGGGCTTCTTCGAGGTGCTCAAGCCCGGCGGCACGCTCGGCGTGGTCGACCATCGCGCCGCAGCCGGCGCCGATTTCGAGAAGATCAAGGAATCGGGTTACCTGCCGCAGGACTACGTCATCAAGCTCGCCACCGACGCCGGCTTCAAGCTGGTCGAGCAAAGCGAGATCAACGCCAATCCGAAGGACACCAAGGACTACGAGAAGGGCGTCTGGACCCTGCCGCCGACCTTGGCGCTGAAGGACAAGGATCGCGAGAAGTACCTCGCCATCGGCGAATCGGATCGCATGACCTTGAAGTTCGTCAAGCCGAAGGGCGATCAGATCTTCGATGGCGGCGACAAGGGCGCGGCCAAGCAGTAAGCCAAGGGCGATGCGTCGCCGTGCATGCTGATCCTGCTGAACAAGCCCTACGGCGTGCTGTGCCAGTTCACCGACCGCAGCACGCCGCCGCGCCGCACGCTATCGGAGTTCGTCCGCGATAGGGACGTCTATGCGGCTGGACGGCTGGATTACGACAGCGAGGGCTTGTTGGTGCTGACCGACGACGGCACGCTCGCACATCGGCTCACCGACCCGCGCCACAAGCTGGCCAAGACCTATCTGGTGCAGGTCGAAGGCACGCCGAGCGCAGCGGCGCTGGCGGCGCTGCGCAATGGTGTCGATCTCAACGACGGCCGCACGCGGCCGGCCGAAGCCGAGGCCTTGTCCGTGCCGCCGTTGGATCTATGGCCGCGTGATCCGCCGATCCGCTTGCGCAAAACCGTACCCGATGCCTGGCTCCGCCTCACCATTCGCGAAGGCCGCAACCGTCAGGTGCGTCGCATGACCGCCGCGGTCGGCTTGCCGACGCTGCGCCTGATTCGCGAGCGCCTCGGCGATTACGAACTCGGCGAACTGCTTCCCGGCCAATCGCGACGACTCGCGTAGACCCATGACCTTCAAAGATCTCTTCTCCGCTCACGCCGACATCTACCATGCCGCGCGTCCGACTTATCCGGATGCCTTGTTCGACTGGCTCGCCGCACAAGCGCCGGCACGCGATTTGGTCTGGGACGCAGGCTGCGGCAACGGCCAGGCCAGCGTCGCGCTGGCGCAGCGCTTCGCGCGTGTCTACGCCAGCGACCCGAGCGAAAAGCAGATCGGCAACGCCGAAGCACGCGCGAACATCGACTACCGCGTCGAGCCGGCTGAGCGCTGTGGGCTCGATGGCGCCAGCGCCGATCTCGTCACCGTCGCGCAAGCACTGCATTGGTTCGAGCTGCCGCGCTTCTACGCCGAAGTGCATCGCGTCGCCAAGCCGGGCGGTCTGTTCGCAGCCTGGACCTATGCCGATTGCCGCATCGACGCGACCATCGACGCGATCAAGCGGCGGCTCTACGTCGATCTGACCGGTCCGTATTGGGCACCCGAGCGCGTGCACGTCGAGAACGGCTATCGCGACCTGCCGTTTCCGTTCGAAGAACTCGCAGCGCCGGCCTTCGCGATGCGCTCGCAGTGGGATGCCGCGCAGTTCCTCATCTATCTGCGCTCGTGGTCCGGCACGCAGGGTTACATCCGGGCGCACGGCGTCGATCCGGTCGCGTTGGTCGAAGCCGAGTTGCTCGACGCCTGGGGCGATGCGGCACGCGTGCGCGAGGTGCATTGGGATTTCCATCTGCGCTGCGGACGCGTTTGAGAGCCGACTCCGCCGCGCTCAAGCACCGTGCGCGCGGCCCTCGATGCCGAGCACGCGCAGTCCGGCGCGCCCGGCTGCGCTGAGAGCGAGCGTGCGCGAACCTTCGACGCGGCGCAGCCAGCGCCGGTCGAACAGGCGCTGAGTCAATTCGCGGCCGAGCGCGCCGGCCAAATGGAAGCGCCGTTCGGTCCAATCGAGGCAGCTGCGTCCGCGCAGCCGTCCCAGATCTTCGTCGGCATCGAGCAGGCCGGCCTCGCGCAGTCGTTCCGATCCTTGCGGCGCCAGCTGCAGCGAATCGGCCGTGAGCAGCAAGTCGTGACGAGCACGTAGAGTGTCGAATAAGGCGACGCCGAGCTGGCCGGCGAGATGCCCATAGCAGGTGCGCGCATACGCCAACGCCGGTTGCGCCTGCGCGACGCGTGCGGCCTGCCGCGGCGCCGAGCGCAGCACGACCAAGGTTTCGAGCAGATGCGCGACTTCGTCATCGGCCAGACGGTAGTAGCGGTGACGTCCCTGCACCAGCACCGCCAGCAGACCGCCGGCACCGAGCTTGCGCAGATGTTCGCTCGCGGTCGAGGCGGACACGCCGGCCAGCGCGGCGAGTTCGGTCGCCGGTCGCGCACTGCCGTCCATCAGCGCGAGCAGGATCGCCACGCGCGCCGGATCGGCGAGCAGGCTGCCGATCTCGGCGAGTTGGAAGCGAGTGACGGGACTGGCGAGGGACACGCGGTGAGAGTAGCGCGAGCGCGGCGCGCTCGCTTCGTCGCGAGGCGAAGCGAGCGGCGCCGTGCGACCGCACACTTGCCGGATGAAATCGGTCCCCGACTCTATTCCTATCCAACCGAGCATTCTGTACTTCGGCACACCGGTGCTGCTGATCACCAGCCGCAATCCGGACGGCAGCGCCAACATCACGCCGATGTCCTCGGCCTGGGCCTTGGCCGATCGCGTCGTGCTCGGCCTCTCCGGCGGCGGCCAGGGGCTGGCGAATCTGGAACGCGAGCGCGAAGCGGTGCTGAACGTCGCCGCGCCGGCGCTGTGGTCGTCGATCGAGGCGATCGCGCGCACGACCGGCTGCGCACGCGTGCCGGCGTGGAAACACGAGGCCGGCTATCGCCACCAGCCCGACAAATTCGCCGCCGCCGGTCTGACTGCGTGCACGTCGACCGCGGTGCGGCCGCCGCGGATCGCCGAGTGTCCGCTGCAGTTGGAAGCACGTCTGGTCGAGGTGCGCCGGCGCGACTTGCCCGCCTGGCGCGAGGACGCCGGCTACTTCGCCATCGCCGAGGTCGAGATCGTCGCGGTGCATGCGCACGCCGACATCGTGGTGCCCGACAGCCAGCACGTCGACCCGATGCGTTTCGACCCTTTGCTTTATGTATTCCGGCACTATGTCGCAGCGGGCGCTCGACTCGGCCGGACTTTCAAGGCCGAAGTTTGAACGCGACCGTCCCCGACCTGCCGAGCGAAGATCCGATGGCCGATTCGACCCCTGGCGCCGCCGCGGCGCAGTCCGCCGACTGGCGCACGCCGCTCGAACTGACCTTGCTCGGCGCGATCTGGGGCGGCTCGTTCCTCTTCATGCGTGTCGCCGCGAAGGACTTCGGCGCCTTCGCCCTGGTCGAAGTGCGCATCGTGCTCGGCGCCTTGGTACTGATGCCGTTTCTGTGGCGCGCGCGCCGTCTGCTGACCTTCGCGCATTGGCGTCGTTTCGCCGTGATCGGGGCCTTGAACTCGGCGATCCCGTTCTCGCTGTTCGCCTGGGGCGCAGCGCGCGCGCCGGCCGGCATCGGCGCGATCGCCAACAGCACGACCGTTTTGTTCACCGCGCTGGTCGCGTTCTTCGTCTACGGCGACCGCATCGGCACGCGCCGCGCGATCGCCTTGGTCACGGGCTTCATCGGCGTGGTCGTCTTGGCGAGCGGCAAGATCGAAGGCGAGAGCATCGGCGCGGCCGCGTTGGCCGGCACATTGGCCTCGGTCTGTTACGGCTTCGCGGTCAACTTCACCAAGCACTGGCTGGCCGGCATCCCGCCATCCGCGGCGGTCGCCGGTACGCTGAGCTGCTCGGCGGTGATGCTGGCGCCGCTGGCGTTCTACGCTTGGCCGGTGACCTCGCCGCCACTGAAGTCCTGGCTCGCTGCCGGCACGCTCGGCGTGCTCTGCACCGGCATCGCCTACGCGCTGTTCTTCCAGCTGATCCAACGCATCAGCGCTTCGCGCGCCTCGACCAATACGTACTTGGTGCCGCTGTTCGGCGTCGGCTGGGCTTGGTTGCTGCTCGGCGAGCAACCGACGTTGACCATGCTGGTCGCGGGCGCGCTGATTCTCGGCAGTGTGGTGGTCAGTCAGCGTGAGGCGGCGCCGCCGCGTTCGTAAGCGCGCGTTCGAAGTGCTCTATCGGATTACGCAGGTTGTCGCGAATCCATTCATTCAAGCCGAAGCCGCTTCGCGCTCCACTGAATTGAAGCACTGACGAGTTTCCTGCATCGGTCTGTCACCGATTGGTCAACTGAATCTCGATACGCCGATTCTTCGCATACGCCTCCGGCGTATCGGCGCCGTCGAGCGGCTGGAACGAACCGAAGCCGTTGGCCGAGACGCGGTGCGCCGGAATGCCCTGTACGACCAGATACTTCACGATCGCCACCGCGCGCGCGCTCGACAGTTCCCAGTTCGACGGGAAGCGCGGCGTGTTGATCGGGCGCTTGTCGGTATGGCCGTCGATGCGCAGCACCCAGTCGATGCCGGACGGAATCTCGGCCGCCACTTCTTTGACCGTCTCGGCCAGCATTGCCAGCCGCTGCTGTGCCGCCTCGCCCAAGTCGGCCGAGCCGGAGTCGAACAGGATGTCGGTCGGCAGCACGAAGCGGTCGCCGACGACGCGCACGTCGCTGCGATCGCCGAGCGCCTGGCGCAGCTTGCCGAAGAATTCCGAGCGGTAGCGTTCGAGTTCGCCGACGCGGTTGGCGAGCGCGATGTTGAGCTGCTTGCCGAGGTCGGCGATCTTGGCGTCCTTCGTCTTCACGTCCTTGTTCGCGATGTCGAGCGCGGCCTGGATCTTGCCGAGCTGCTCGTTCAAGGCAGCGAGCTGGCGATTGAGCAGTTCCACCTGCGCGCTCGCGGCCGAGGTCAGGTCGGTCTGCTTGACCAGGTCCTGCTTGGACGAGTCGAGCTGGGCCGCCATGCTCGCAACCTGCGCTTCGAGCTGCTGCTTGAGTGCGGTCAGAGCGGCGATGTCGGCGTTGAGCTTGGCCGCTTCGCTGGTGGCCGCGTCGCGTTCGCCGCTGAGCGTGCCGAGCGAAGCGGCCAGTTCCTTCGCGCGCGCGTCGAGCGCGAGCTTCTGTTCTTCCGACAGCGACAGTGTCTTGGCCAGCTCGGCGACCTTCGCGTTGAGCGCATCGAGCGCGCGGTTCTTGCCCGCCAGCGTGTCGCTGAGCACGAACTGCCCGATCGCGAAGATCAAGAGCACGAAGATCATCACCATGACCAGCGAGGTCAGCGCATCGACGAAACCGGGCCAGATGTCGAACGCGCGGCGCCGGCGCAAAAGACCACTCATCGACGCGGCTCGCGCTCGGCGACCATGCGCTCGTTGGTGGCCGCTGCCGGCGCGCGCGTGCGCTGGCCGTCGAGCGCAGCGGCGATCGTGCGCGAGAGCAGGCGCAGCTCGCTGCGCAGCTCGTCGGACAAGCTCGCCGGTGCTTGGTTCTGCGCGGCGAGCTGGCGCAGCACGCTCTTCAGTTCGTCCTGCGTCTCGGCGGCAGCGTGGCGTTCGCGTACGTCGCGGCCGAGCAGGTCGGCGAGGCGGCCGAGTTGGGCGCCGAGTTCGCCCAGCTGCTGGTTGGTGCCGTGGCGCTCGCGCTCCGATTCGACGACCGCGCGTTGCATGCGATCGAGGCCGTCGGCGGTCTGCTCGAGCAGCGCCTGCACGTAAGCCGGCACCGAAGCGTCGGCTTCGAAGCTCGAACCCGACGACAGCCGCGTCATGCCCGACAGCCATTCCTCCAGTTCGTTGTAGAAGCGGTTCTGCGCGTGCCCGGCTTGCAGGTCGAGGAAACCGATCACCAACGAGCTGGCCAGGCCGAACAGCGACGTCGAGAAACTGGTCGACATGCCGCCGAGCGGTTCCTTCAGATTTTCTTTCAGCGCGCCGAACATCGTCACCGCGTCGTTGCCGACGTTGAGCGTGCCGATGATGTCGGACACCGAGCGGATCGTGACGAGCAGACCCCAGAACGTACCGAGCAGGCCGAGGAAGATCGAAAGGCCGATCAGATAGCGCGACAGGTCGCGCGACTCCTCCAGCCGCAGCTGCACGCTGTCGAGGATGGTACGCATCGACTGCGCCGACAGCGCCGCGCGGCTGCGCTCGCGGCCGTCGAGCATGCGCGCCATCGGCGCCAGCAAACGCGGCTTGCCCGGTGCGCGCTGATCGGGATTGGTGCGGCGGAACGCTTCGATCCAGGCGACTTCGCGCGAGAGCACGAAGATCTGACGCAGATTGACGATGACGCCGGCGGCGAGCACGGCCAGGATCACGCCGTTGAAGAACGGGTTGGCGGCGAAGATCGCGCCGAGCCGAGTCGCCAACAGCGCGGCGAGCACGGCGACCGCGCACAGAAAAGCGAGCATCCAGGGCAGGACGCGGGTGGGTGAGCTCATGGCGATTCGCTTCCGGCTTTGGACATCGTGTTTGCGACAGGAGCTGTCGCGATTGGTTCCGATGCGGCGGCGGCATTGTCCGGCCGCGTCGCGCGAGCGGGCAACCGTGCGCGGGCGTTTCGCGCACGCGCGGTCGGCAGCGGTTAAGCGTAGCGGCGCGCCGCCGCGTCCCGGCGGTTCAGACGCAGACTTCGGCGAATACGCGTGCGAAGTTCGCGCCGAGGATCTTCTCGATGCGTGCGTCGGAATGGCCGCGCCGCGACAACGCGAGCGCGAGCAGGTCGAAGCGATCGGGGCGGTTGAGGTCGGGTAGCAGGTTCATCACGTCGGCGCTCTCGCCGGGCGCGGCGATGCCGAGCTTGACGCGCTGCTCGACGAACTCGCGAAACATCTTGCGGTACGCCGGCGTGAGTTCGACCGTGGAAATGTAGCCGTCGCTGCCGAGACACACATGATCTTCGCCGCAAACCTCGACCGCGTGTTCGAGGTGGCGGATCAGGTCTTCCATCATCGGCTGGCCTTCGCGGCGCAGGAACGGCATCAGATAGATGCCGACCACGCCGCCGCGTTCGGCCAGCCGGCGCAATTCCTCGTCGGTCTTGTTGCGCGGACGATCGACCAGCGCGGCGCAGCCGGTGTGCGAGATCACCACCGGATGCTTGGACGCGGCGATCGCGTCGAGCGCGGTGCGGCGGCCGCTGTGGGAGAGGTCGATCAGCGCGTGGCCGGCGTCCAGGCGTTCGATCAAGTTGCGGCCGAGTTTGCTGAGGCCGGCGTCGGCCGACTCCAAGCAGCCGTCGCCGATCAGGTTGCGGCGGTTGTAGGTGAGCTGGAATACGCGCACGCCGAGGCCGTGAAAGGTGTCGAAGCGATCGAGATCCTCGCCGAACGGGGTCGAGTCCTGGAAGCCGTAGATCAGGCCGAGGCGGCCGCTGCGCTTGGCTTCGACCAGATCGGTGCCGCGCCGGATCAGGCACAAAGCGTCGCCGTGCGCGTCCAGCTCGCGTGTCCAGTAGGCGATGTTGCGGATCGTCCCTTCGTAGTCCTTGGCGTAGCTGCCGACGCCGCTGACGGTGACGTGACAAGCGGTGAGGCCGGAGGCGCGCGCGTCGGCGAGCACACGCGCCGTCAACGGCGGCAGATCGGCTTCGGAGGCAGGGTCAGCCGGCCCGGAGCTGAGCGCATCGATCACGGTGGCGCGGCGATAGCCCTGCCATTGCGGACCGGCAGCGGTCTCGGCGGCCAGCGCGGGCACCAACACGGCGGCGCCGGCCGTCGCGGCGCAGCAGCCGAGGAAGTGTCGGCGCGATGCGCTTTCGAGCGGCGTTCGTAGCGGTGGATTCGTACTCATGACGTTACCTCGTTGCGCGCGCGGATGCCGAGTGCCGTTCGATCGCGGCCGGGCGAAGCATCTTGCCATCGGAAGGTTTGCGGAGGTTGCGCATACCGGCAAGTTCGTTGCCGCATCGTAGGAAGAGCGAAGATTCAGCGTCGCGGCTTGGCGCGATGCGTCGGCGTCGCCGTCCACGGATCGTCGGGCCAGGGGTGTTTCGGATAGCGCCCTTTCAATTCCTTTCTGACTTCCGGATAGGTGCGTTCCCAGAAACTGCGCAGATCCTGAGTGACTTGTACCGGCTTGCCGCCCGGCGACAGCAGATGCAGGGTCAGCGGCACGCGGCCGCCGGCGATGCGCGGTGTATCGGCGAGGCCGAACAACTCCTGCAGCTTCACGCTGAGCACGGGCGATGCGTCGGCGGCGTAGGCGATGCGGCGTTCGAGTCCGCTCGGTACCGCGATCGCGACCGGCGCCTGCGCGTCGAGCGCGCGCCGTTGTTCGTAGTCGAGCTGGGCGGCCAGCGCTTCGGAGAGTTCCGCCGCCTGCAAGGCGTCGAGCCGGCGTTTGCCGGCCAGGTAGGGCGCGAGCCAGCGTTCCAAATCGTGCAGCAAGGCCGCGTCGGAAAAGTCCGGCAGGCCGAGTTCCGGCGACCACGCGCGCAGCGACTGCACGCGCAAGCGCAACTCGCGCGCGTGCTCGCTCCAAGGCAAGGCCTCGAGGCCGAGTTCGCGAATCGCCGCGAGCAGGGCCGGAACGGCGTCTTCGGGGGTGGCCGGCACGCTGCGGCGGTCGAGCACGATCGCATCGAAGCGGCGTTCCTCGAACGCCTCCACCGCGCGCGTCTCGCGATTCCAGCGCACGCGCCGCTCGCGCCGGTAGCGGCCGGGGAAATCGCGCTCGCAGCGCTCCGGATCGAGCGGCGCGGCCGCGTAGATCAGGCTGTCGCGCGCTTCCAGGCGCAGGTCCACCACCACCAGCCAGGGCTCGCCGTACAAGGCGCTGTTGTCGCCCAAGCGTGCGCCGCGGCCGTTGGCGAGCTGATAGCGGCGCGGATCGTTTGCGTCTTGGCGCGCGATGCAATCCGGAAACGCATGCATCAGCACGTCTCCGGCCGCCGTGCCGGCCAGCGAAACATCGCCGGCCGCGGGCCGTTGCGCGCGCGTTGCGGTCGCTGCGGCGCGTTGGCGCCAGGCCGTAGCGGCCTGTGCGATCGCAGCGAGCGCGGCCGGATCGGCATCGAGCTCGCGTGCGCCGCCGGCGCGTCGCTCGCGCCAGGCACGCAGCGCGTTCGCGCGCAGGCGGAAGTCGTCGTTGCGCATGGCCTCGCCGCGCAGCGGATTGCGCGCCTCGATCAGCGCGACCAGGTCGCAGGCCAGTTCGCGTTCGTCCTCGTTCGCCGCGCGCAGCACGGCGGCGCCGAGGCGCGGCTGCGCGCCGAGCGCGCGCAGGCGCTGGCCGAACGGGTTGATGCGGCCGTCGCCGTCGAGCGCGCCGAGCGCACGCAAGAGATCGCGTGCCTGTGCCAGCGCGCCGGGCGGCGGC
Source organism: Dokdonella sp. GW821-FHT11D02 (assembly GCF_058808595.1). Classification (NCBI taxonomy): domain Bacteria; kingdom Pseudomonadati; phylum Pseudomonadota; class Gammaproteobacteria; order Lysobacterales; family Rhodanobacteraceae; genus Dokdonella; species Dokdonella sp. GW821-FHT11D02. The sequence goes on from NZ_CM179520.1 coordinate 141,875, forward strand.
GGATCGAGCCAGGGCAGGGCGTCGGTGCCCCAGGCCGCCAGTTCGAGCGCCAGCTGCGACAGTTCCACTTGGGCGATTTCCGGCGTGCGCGCGGCTTCCAGCCGGCGGCTCTGCGGCCACAATCGGTAGCCGCTGCCGGGACCGAGGCGACCGGCGCGGCCGGCGCGCTGGTCGGCGGACGCCTGCGAGATCGTGACGGTATCGAGCCGCGTGAAGCCGGAATTCGGATCGAAGCGCGGTTCGCGCGCGAGACCGAGATCGACCACGGCGCGCACACCGGGCAAGGTCAGGCTCGACTCGGCCACATTGGTCGCCAGCACCACCCGCCGCGCACCGGCTGTGGCCGGCGCCAGCGCTGCGTGCTGCTCGGCCAGGGCGAGTTCGCCGTGCAGGGCGAGCAGATCGATCCGATCGGCGATGCCGTCGAAGGCGGCCGACGCGAGTACGGCACGTGCTTGCTCGATCTCGCGCCGGCCGGGCAGGAACACGAGTACGTCGCCGTCGTTCTCGGCCAGCGCTTGCTGCAGCGCGCGGCGCAGATGGAACGGCCAAGCGCGTTCCGGAAATGCCTCGCCGGCGCGTGCGGGCGGATAGGCGAGGCGCACCGGAAAACTGCGTCCTTCGCTGGCCAGTTGCGGCGATTCGAACCAGCGCGCGACGCGCTCGCCTTCGAGCGTCGCCGACATCACCACCAAGCGCAGATCCGGGCGCAGATTGGCCTGCACGTCGAGCGCGAGCGCGGCGCCGAAGTCGCCGTGCAGGTGGCGTTCGTGGAATTCGTCGAACAGGATCGCGCCGATGCCGGCGAGCTCGGGATCGTCCTGGATCATCCGCGTCAGGATGCCTTCGGTGACCACTTCGATCCGGGTCGCCGCCGAAGTCTTCGATTCGAAGCGGATGCGGTAGCCGACCGTCGCACCAACCGCCTCGCCGCGCTGTGAGGCCATGAACTCGGCCGCCGCGCGCGCCGCGATGCGGCGTGGCTCGAGCATCAGCACCTTGCGCGCGCCGAGCCAGTCTTGACCGAGCAAGGCCGGTGGAACGCGCGTCGTCTTGCCGGCTCCGGGCGGCGCCTCGAGCACCAGGCGCGGATGGTCGCGCAGGCTCGCCAGAATCTGCGGCAGCAGAGGATCGATCGGGAACGCGGGCGAACTCATCGGATCATCGTAGCGGGCGCCGCAAAGAAAAAGGCGCAGCCGGTTGCCCGGCCGCGCCTTCGTCGTCAGCCGACTGCGCTTATTCGCAGAGCATGCCGTTCGCGCTGAACAGGCGGCTGTAGGTGACCAGGCCGTTGAAGCTCGGCACCGGTGCGGGCAGGTTCGCGTTCGGCGTGTAGGTCACTTCCAGCTTGTTGCAGTCCTTCATCTGGAACACCGCCGTGCCCCAGGGCTGGGTGACCAGATTGGCGTCGAGGTAGCCCGCCGGAATGGTGGCGCTGGTCGCGCCGATCGGGAAGAACGCACTGCCGACCAGCCAGAACGGATTGCCTTCGAGATCTTTCAGCAGCACGTCGTAGACCAACTGGCGCGCCATCGAGCCGTCGGGGTTGTACTGCTCGCTGACCTGCACGATCAGACCCTGGTCCGGGCCGATCCACTGTGCCGCGGCATAGCCGTCGAGCGCCATCGGCGCCGGAGCGGCGGGTGCCGCGTAGGTGGGAATGTCGAGATCGATCACCTGGCCGTTCGCGCCGATCTGCGGTCTGGAATCCACGCGCAGCTTGAAGGCGTTGTTGAACAGGAAATAGCCGCTGACGGCGAGCGGTATGTTCTCCAGCACGAAGGTGGTGCTGACGTTGTAGGTCGTGCCGGGCAGTACTTCGGAGCTGCGGGTGTTCGGTTCGGTGACCAGACGGGGGTAGCTTTCCGGTTTACCGAACTCGATCGTGCCCTGCGCCAGGCTGATCACAGGCACGTAGTAGAACTGGTCGGCGAGCTCGGCGCTGCGCTCGATGCGCACCAGGGTCATGCCGTTGGCCGTGCCGTTCGGGCTGTAACGCGTCTTCAAGCCGCTGCTGCTGCAGGGGACGCGCCAAATGATGAGCTTGACGGTTTCGACGACATAGCCGCTCGCCTTGACCGCGAGGACCTTGAGATCGGTGCTGACGATCGCACCGCTCGGCTTGTCCGGCAAGGTTCCGGACGCACAGCTGGGCGGGTAGGCGCGCACGGGGTTCGCTTGCGGCGTGCCGCCGCGTTCGTTGTTGCCCGCGACTTTCTCGCCGGAAGATTGCGAAGCCTGCCATGGGGCCGACTCGGACGAAAAGGGATTGATCGGTGCCGCCGGCAAGGTGCGGGCGTCGAGCGGAATCGCGGGCGCAGCGCCGACGCTGCACGAGAAGACCAGGGCCAAGCCCAAGAGTTTTTTCATTGTGTAACCCCATCCAAAATGATGAACGCACGGACTCTGCGCGGACTCGAGCCGAACGCGCAAGTCGCGAACTCAGACGTGGTGCGGCAAGAAGTCGTCGCAGACGGCGCCCCCGCTGGCGCGGGGGCGCTGTGACGGCGTCACTCGCAAAGCATGCCGTTCGCGCTGAACAAGCGCGAGTACACGCGCATGCCGTTGAAGCTCGGGATCGGCGCCGGCAGGTTGGCGTTCGGCGTGTAGGTCACTTCGAGGCGGTTGCAGTTGCGCAGGCTGAACTTCGCCTTGCCCCAGGGGCTCTGGGAGAGATTGTTGCCGAGGTAGGCCGCATCCACGGTCACTTCCCGCGCGTCGTTGGCGAACACGGCGCTGCCGATCAACCAGAGCGGATTGCCGTTCAAATCCTTGATCAGCAGATCGTAGACGAGCTGCCGCGTCATCGACGCACCGGCGTATTGTTCGGTGATCTGCACCAAGAGTCCGTCCCCATCGCCGCCCACCCACTGCGCCGCGGCGTAGCCGTTGAGGAACAGCGCCGCGCCCGCATCCGGATAGCTGTCTTGCGTCGGCGCGTAGGCCGGCACGGTGAACTCGGCGGTCGGGTAGTTCGGCACGTCGGTGTCGCGCGGATCGACCAGCAGCTTGAACGCCTGGTTGTACTGGTGGTTGTAGTCGTCGCCGAAGGGGAAGTTGTCGAGCGCGTAGGTCGTGCTGTAGATGATCGGGCTGTCGAACGGCGCTTCTGAAACGACCGTGTTCGGTTCCGCCGCCACGCGCACCAGGCTGGCCGCATCGTCGTAGCCGACCGCGCCCTGCTGAATCTGGATCAGCGGCATCGTCGGAATGCGGTCGGTGCGGCCCTCGTTGGCGGCGTCGCGGTCGATGCGCAGCAGGGTCATCGAGTTCGACGCCTGACCGTTTGCGTTGTAAGGGGTTTGCGAATTGCCGCTGCTGCAAGCGATGCGCCAGAGCGTGACCTTGACGGTTTCGGGCGAGGTGCGGCCGTTGGCGTCCTTGGTGTACAGCGGCAGGTTTTGCGACAGGATCACGCCGTTGCTGCCGCTGGAATCGGGCAGCGGGTCGGACGCGCAGCTCGGCGGATAGGCGCGATAGGTATTCGCCTGCGGCGTACCGGGATAGCGCGAATTGCCCATCGCCTTCGGCTGCGCCGTTTGTGCGTGCGCTTGACGCGCCTGTGTCGCGGCGGTCAGGGCGAACCGTTGCGCGGAAGTCGCGCCGGGCGCCTGCTGCAGGGTGACGCCGCCATCGGCGAAGGCCGAACCGGCAAGGCCGCCGGCGGCGAGCGTGAGCGTCAAGCGAATCAATGAATTCATCGGTAGCTCCTTCCGTGAAACGGATGTGCGATCGGATTGCGCCGCATAGGCGCCACGGCGCCAGCGTCGCATAATCTCGCGTTTGGACGGTGGAGTGAAGTGCGCATGCGATTGATCGACATCGGCGCGAACCTGACCCACGAATCGTTTCGTGCCGACTTCGACGCGGTGCTCGAACGTGCGCGCGCGCACGGCGTCGAGCAACTCGTCGTCACCGGCGCCAGCGCCGGCGGCAGTCGCGCGGCGCACGAACTGGCGCGCACGCATCCGGGCTTTCTGCACGCGACCGCCGGCGTGCATCCGCATCACGCGCACGAGTACGACGACGCCACCGACGCGCTGCTGCGCGATTTGGCCGCGACGCCCGAGGTCAAAGCCGTCGGCGAAACCGGACTCGACTACTACCGCAACTACTCGCCACATGCAGCGCAGATCGCCGCGTTCGAACGCCAGCTGGCGATCGCCGTCGACAACGGCAAGCCGCTGTTCCTGCACCAGCGCGACGCGCACGCCGACTTTCTCGCCTGCATGGACAACGTGGCGGGGCGCGTCGGCCGCGTCGTCGTGCACTGTTTCACCGGCGAAGACGACGAACTCTCCGCCTATCTCGAGCGCGGCTGGTACGTCGGCATCACCGGCTGGATCTGCGACGAACGCCGCGGCCTGCATTTGCGCGAGCTGGTCAAGCGCATCCCGTCCGACCGCTTGCTGATCGAAACCGACGCGCCGTACCTGTTGCCGCGCGACCTGCACCCCAAACCTTCGCATCGCCGCAACGAACCGATGTATCTCGCGCACATCTGCGCCGCGGTCGCGGCGGCGCGCGGCGAGGAGGCGGCGCAGACGGCCGCGCTGACGACGGCGAACGCGCGCGCGTTCTTCGGGCTCGACTAGCGTTCGATCGCCCGCCCGGGTGGGGAAACAATCGCTTGGGCGCGCCGCGGCGGATTTCCGATGATCGGCGGCAACCGGCGCGGGGAATGCGTCCACGGGCGCGGCAGCTGCGTGCGCATCGGCAAAGCGGCAATGCCGATACGCGCTTGGCTTCCGACGTTGTTGAAGCGGCCGCCCAGAAGCAACGTCGCATCCGCTCGCGTGAGCAACGCAGCGACGCTGCCGTCGACGGCGGGCATGTCCAACCCGGTGCCTGAGATACCGGAAAATCCCGCGAAAAACGCACGCGGCTGTCCGCCGGCCTGTGCGAACACGCCGCCGACGTAGACGGTCCCGTCCGGTCCGACCGCCAACGCCGCGACCTCGTCGTCCACGTTCGCGATCCATCGCGCGTCGACGATTCCGCTCTCGGAGATCTTCGCCAGATAACGGCCGTGACAGAAATCGCCGCCTGCGTAGACGCCGCCGGCCGGTGCGAGCGCCAAGGCGCCGCTCCAGCATTCCAGCGGCGGATTCCAGTCTTGGTCCAAGGAGCCCGACTCGGCCGACACTCGGATGATGGCGCGGTAGCGATCGTCGGTGCGAATGTCCGACCCGCCGATGTAGACCGCGCCGCGCGCATCGGGAAGGATCGCGAATACGGGCCCGCCGACATAGTTCTCGTTCACCCTGGCGTCCCACCCCGCATCGACGCTGCCGTCGAGCGTAGACAGCTTGGCGATGTTTCGCCGCGGCACACCGTTCACTTCCGAAAAGTAGCCGCCGGCGTAGAGATCGCCGCCGGGGTCCAGCGCGAGCGCCTGCACGTCGCTGTTCACCGACACGTTCCAGGCCGAATCGACAGCGCCGGTTCCGCTGCCCGCCAGCTTGACCAGGCGGCGGTCGGGGTCGGGCGCTTGCGTAGTAGACGTGCTGCCGCCCACGTAGACGTCGTCGCGCGCGTCCACGGCGAGCGCGAGCGGGAACAGGTCGAGAGGCGGATTCCAGCTTGTATCCAGCTTTCCGTCCGGGCCCAGCCGCAGGATGTTCCTGCGCGGCTCCGCGCCGACGCGAACGAACCTTCCCGCAGCGATCACGCCGCCGTTCGACTGACGCGCCATCGCGGTGATCGCGCCGGCGTCCTCGATGGCGACACCGGGGACGGCTAATCCGCTCGCGACCGTCAAGCGGCCCAGATTCAAGGCGGGCTGCCCGCGCACCGTCATGAACGCACCGGCGAAGGCGATCGAACCGTCGCTGCCCGGTTCGAACATGCCGATGCCGCCGTCGGTCAATTCGCGCCACTCGGCTTGGATCGCGCCTTCGTTCGGAGACAGCGCAAAAATGCCGTTACGGTCGGCCGCGTAGATGGCGCCGTCGCGTGCGAGCGCGAGCGCGATCGGGTCGCTGACGGCAGGCCTCCAGGTCGTATCCGCCGTGCCGTTGGCGGCTGCCGGAAAGCGGGCCAGCCGATCGGTGGGCGTTCCCAAAACGTCGCCGGATTCGACGAAGCGGCCACCGGCGTAGAGCGTGCCGGCCGCATCGACCGCCAATGCGAAAGGCTCTCCCAGCAGCGAAGAGTGCCAGTTCGGATCGGCAAGCCCCGTACCAGTCAATTTGAGGATGCCGCCCGTCTGCTGGCCGACGAAGACGGCGCCGTTCGCATCCACCGCGAGCGCCGTAACGGTTTCGATCGACGCATTCCAGTTCGGATCGACGGCGCCCCGATCTTTCGCCGACACTTTCGCGAGCCGATGGCGCGGCAATCCGCCGACCGAGCTGAATTCGCCGGCCAGATAGACGGCGCGGTTTCCATCTACCGCGAGCTGGTTGACCAGATAGAACCCAGAATCGTCGTCGATGCGCACGCCGGGGTTCCAGTTCGCGTCGACCGCGCCAGAACCGCTACCGGAAATCTTCGCGACGAGCGCGCGCGCTTGTCCGCCGATCTCGCTGAAGTAACCGCCGGCATAGACGTCGCCGTTCGAGTCCGCCGCCAATACCAACACGGTATCGTTGGCAGGCGGGTTCCATTCCAGGTCCAGCGTGCCGTCCGCTTGCAAGCGAGCGAGATTGCGCCGCGGCACCCCGTCGATCATCGCGAACGAGCCCCCGAGAATGAGGCCGCCGTCCGGCTGGCGCGCGATGGCATTGACCGTGCCGGCCAGTCCGAGTGGAAGGTCGGGCATTGCCAGCGGCGCTTGCGCCGCTGCGGCGGAAGCGAGCAATGCGAAAACCCAGCCGATGCAGCCGTGAAACCGCAGCAACCCCGAGCGCTTCATATCGTCCCCTACCGGATCGTGCTCCTTGGAAGCGCGATCATACGGCGGAAGCGATCAGCCGCAGTAAGCAACCGCGCGCCGGCGGCGGATCGGTCAGCTGCGCAAGCCGATCCCGCGCTTGAGCAGAAACATGCCGAGCGCGCCGAGTCCGACGGCGAAGCCGAGCATGACCGCGAAGGAAACGCCGAGCGGCACGTCGCTGATCCCGAGCAGGCCGTAGCGGAACGCGTTGACCATGTACAGGATCGGATTGGCGTGCGAGATCTCTTTCCATGGGGAGCCGAGCGCGTCGACCGAGTAGAACACGCCACCGAGATAAGTCAGCGGCGCCAGCACGAAGGTCGGCACCAGCGCGATGTCGTCGAACTTCTTCGCCCACACCGCATTGGCGAAACCGGCGAGCGAGAACACGATCGAGGTCAACAGGATCGTCGACAGCGTGATCCACGGGTGATAGAGGTGGATGCGCGTGAAGAACAGCGAGATCGCCAGCACGATCGCCGCGACCAACAGGCCGCGCAGCACCGCGCCGGCGACGTAGCCGGCGAGGATCACCCACGCCGGCATCGGCGAGGCCAGCATCTCCTCGACGTGGCGCCCGAACTTCGCGCCGAAGAACGAGGAAGAAATGTTGCCGTAGCTGTTGGTGATCACCGCCATCATGATCAAACCCGGCACGATGTAGTCGATGTACTGCACGCCCGGCACCACTTCGCCGATGCGGCTGCCGACCATGCGGCCGAAGATCACGAAGTACAGCGTCATCGTGATCGCCGAAGGCAACAGGGTCTGCATCCAGATGCGCAGGATGCGTACGACCTCGCGCCGCGCGATGGTATGGAAGGCGATCAGGTTTGCGTTCGAGCTCATGCGGCCTCCTTGCCGTCGGCGGCTTTGCCGTTTTCGACCAGGCGGACGAACAATTCCTCCAGCCGGTTCGCCTTGTTGCGCATCGAGCGCACGGTCACGCCGTGCGCGGAGAGCGTCGCAAAGAGCGAATTGAGATCGTGCTCGCGCGACATCTCCGCTTCGATCGTCGCCTCATCGATGCGGCTCAGAGTGACGCCGGCGACGGCGGGCAGCTCGGCCACGGGCGCGGCGAGATCGAGCACGAAAGTCTCGACGTCGAGCTTGGACAAGAGCTGCTTCATCGAGGTGTTCTCGATGATGCGGCCGTGATCGATGATCGCGATGTTGCGGCAGAGCTGCTCGGCTTCTTCGAGATAGTGCGTGGTTAGGATCACCGTGGTGCCGGCGGCGTTGATGCCGCTGATGAATTTCCACATCGAGCGGCGGATCTCGATGTCGACGCCGGCGGTCGGCTCATCGAGGATCAAGAGCTTGGGCTCGCTCATCATCGCGCGAGCGATCATCAGGCGCCGCTTCATGCCGCCGGACATCGCGCGCGCCGGCTCGAACGCCTTGTCCCACAGCACCAGTTGCTTGAGATACTTCTCGGCGCGCTCGGCCGCGAGCGCACGCGGGATGCCGTAGAAGCCGGCCGAGTTCACGCAGATGTCGAACGGCTTCTCGAACATGTTGAAGTTGAGCTCCTGCGGCACCAGGCCGATCAGGCGCATCGCCGCGCTGCGCTGTTCGCGCACTGAGACGCCGAACACGCGCGCGTCGCCGCCGGTCGCGTTGACCAGCGAGGACAGAATGCCGATCAGGGTCGACTTGCCTGCGCCGTTCGGGCCGAGCAGGGCGAAGAAGTCGCCCGGCTGCACCGTCAGCGAAATGCCTTTCAGGGCTTCGACGCCGTTGGCGTAGGTCTTCTTCAGCTCGATTACGTCGAGCGCGGGGAGTTGGCTCATGCAAACCTCTGAATACCGCCGTCCCGATCGCCGGGGCAGCGAACACATCAGGACTCGGCGGCGCCGATCAAGCGTCCGCGCGATCGCTCGAGGAACAGCGGCTTTGCGCGCCGGAAGCCCGACCATCGGCGAGCTTCCTTCATGACCCAGTCGGGGCGCGCGAGCCGGGCCGCGACAGCCTGCTAGTATATCGGGCTCGCCCGCCGCCAGACCGGTTTTTCGACGCCTCGATGGAACAATTTCCACTTCGCCTCGCCGCAAGCCACATGCTCGCCCCGGCCGTCCGCCATCTCGCGTTCGAACGCGCCGACGGCCAGCCATTCGCGTTCGTGCCGGGGCAGTTCATCCAGGTGCATTTCCACTACGCCGACGGCAAGGCGACCAAGCGCAGCTATTCGGTGGGGACGGTCGGCGCCGGCAGCGGCGCGGTCGAGCGCATCGAGATCGCGGTGTCCTACGTCGAGGGCGGTGCCGCCACCGCTTTGCTGTCGCAGCTGGACGAAGGCGGCACGATCCAGGTCAGCGGCCCGTACGGGCGCTTCTGCCTGATGGACGCCGACACCAATCGGCGCTACCTGCTCGTCGCCACCGGCACCGGCGTCACCCCGTATCGCGCGATGCTGCCGCAGATTCGAACGCTGACCGCTACGCGCGGCTGCACCTTCGCCCTGGTCTACGGCGCACGCACCGAGCAGGAGCTGCTCTACGGCGAGGAATTCGAAGCGTTCGCGCGCGAAGTGCCCGGCTTCAGTTTCCATCCCTGCTTCAGCCGCACCCCGCGCGCCGTGCCGCGTGCGCACGATCGCAACGGCCGTACCCAGGTCGCGCTCGGCGAGCTCGGCCCCAATGCCGAGCACGACATCGCATATTTGTGCGGCAACCCGAACATGGTCGACGAGACCTTCGCCATGCTGAAAGAAGCCGGCCTGCCGGTACCGCACATCCGTCGCGAGAAGTACGTCTCATCTCGATGAAGCCGGGATTTGGGATTAGGGATTGGGGATTGGTGAGAGCCGAACCTCCAAAATGCGTTGCGTTTCCCAATCCCGAATCTCCAATCCCCAATCCCCGCTCCACGCCTTGACATACCCTTCGCGACTCGTTTAGGGTCGGGTCATGTCGCATCGCAACAGCCACCGTTCGCTCGCCACCCGCCTCGTTTTCGCGGCGGTCGATCGCACGTTGGTGCAGCGCGGCGCACTCGTTCTTGTACTCGTACTCCTTATTACCAGCGGAGGTGCGGGTTAGGGTACGCGTCGAAAGCGAAACAGGCTGAAGACCCCCAAAAACCCCGCACCCGGCACCGGATGCGGGGTTTTTTTTTGGTTTGTTTTTTGCGGTTCGCGGGTGTGGGTCGGCTGGTGCGATCCGTCCAGGGTCGCCGCGATCTGAGCGACTGCGACACGCGTAAAAGTTTTGGGCTTCGGAATATTTAGCAGCGGCCATCCTCGGCCGCACTTCTCAAATCGAAAAATCAGTTCAGGAATGGCGATGAACTCCGACAGTGCCAGCAGCGACAGCGAAGCCGACGTAGCCGAACGGCGCGTCCTGATCTTCGACACCACCCTGCGCGACGGCGAGCAGTCGCCGGGCTTCTCGATGAGCCGCGCGCAGAAGCTGCGCATGGCGCACGCGCTGGCCGAACTTGGGGTCGACATCATCGAAGCCGGCTTCCCGGTCGCTTCCGAGGGCGACTTCGAATCGGTGCGCGCGATCGCCGCCGAAGTGCGCGAGGCGCGCATCTGCGGCTTGGCGCGCGCACAGATCAAGGACATCGAAACCGCCGCGCGCGCGTTGCAGCCGGCCGCGCACTCGCGCATCCACGTGTTCCTGGCGACCAGCCCCCTGCATCGCGAGCACAAGCTCGGCATGAGCAAGCAGCAGGTCGTCGACACCGCGACCGCCGCGATCCGGCGCGCGTGCGAACTCTGCGACGACGTCGAGTTCTCGGCCGAGGACGCGATCCGCACCGAGCCGGACTATCTGGCCGAGGTGTTCAGCGCCGCGATCGAGGCCGGCGCGCGCACGCTCAACACGCCCGACACGGTCGGCTACACCACGCCGGCCGAGATGCACGAGCGCATCACCTATCTGCGCCAGCATGTGCGCGGCGTCGAAAAAGTCGTCCTGTCGGTGCATTGCCACGACGACCTCGGCCTGTCGGTCGCCAACAGCCTGGCCGCGATCGCGGCCGGCGCCGGTCAGGCCGAATGCACCTTGCTCGGCATCGGCGAGCGCGCCGGCAATGCCTCGCTCGAAGAAATCGTGATGGCGCTGCACACGCGGCGCGATCTCTTCCGCGCGCGCACCGGCATCCGCACCGAACGGCTGCAGCCGAGCGCGCGCCTGCTGGCGAATCTGGTCGGCGCGACCATCCCGCGCAACAAGGCGATCGTCGGCGAGAACGCGTTCGCGCACGAATCGGGCATCCATCAGCACGGCGTGCTCAAGCATCGCGCGACCTACGAAATCATGCGTCCCGAAGACGTCGGCTGTGCGCGCTCCTCGCTGGTGCTGGGCAAGCATTCGGGCCGGCACGCCTTGCGCGATCGCCTGAACGCGCTCGGCTACACGCTCGACGAGGCCACACTCGAAGACGTGTTCGTGCGCTTCAAAGCACTGTGCGACCGCAAGAAGGAAGTGCACGACGGCGATCTCGAAGCGCTCGCGGTCGGGCGCGATCCGGAAGCGGCCGGCCCGTGGTCGCTCGAACACCTGCATGCAGCCAGCCATCTCGGCGGCAGCGCCTCGGCTTCGGTGCGTCTGCGCCACGAGGACGGTCGCCGCGTCAGCGAAGCGGCGATCGGCGACGGGCCGGTCGATGCGGTGCTGCGCGCGGTGGCGCGCGCGGTCGGGCACGAGCTGGCGCTGCACGAATTCAGCATCCGCGCGCTCGGCGAGGGCGGCGATGCGCAAGGCCAGGCCACGCTGAGCGCGCACTACGAAGAGCGCGATCTCTCCGGCCGCGGCGTTTCCACCGACATCGTCGAGGCGGCCGCGCTGGCCGTGCTCGAAATCGTCAACCGAATCGAACACTCGATCCAACGCCGCGAACCGGCGCTGGCCGCCAACCACTGAACGCAGCAGGGGTATTCGTCATGAACCACGCACCGCTCATCTGGCACAACGGAAAACTCAAACCCTGGGCGGAGGCGACCGTGCACGTCAGCGCGCACGCGCTGCACTACGGCTCGTCGGTGTTCGAGGGTGAGCGCGTCTATTCGACGCCGCGCGGCGCCTGCTACTTCCGCCTCGAAGACCACACGCGGCGCCTGTTCGAGTCGGCGCGCATGTACGAAATCGACATCGGTTACGACGAAGACGAAATCAACGCGGCCTGTCTGGAACTGATTCGCGCCAACGGCATGCAGAGTGCCTACGTGCGCCCGATCGTGTTCCGCGGCGCCGGCGCGCTCGGCGTGCTGCCGGCGGACGGCTCGCCGGTCGACGTGTCGATCCTCGCGCTGAACTGGGGCGCCTACCACGGCGAGGCGCGCGAACACGGCGCCGACGTCTGCGTGTCGTCGTGGAACCGGCCGGCGCCGAACACGTTGCCGAGCTGGGCCAAGGCCGGCGGCAACTATCTGTCGAGCCAGCTGGTCGCGTTCGAGGCGCGCCGCGGCGGTTACGCCGAGGGCATCGCGCTCGGTTGCAACGGCCTGCTCAGCGAGGGCGCCGGCGAAAACCTGTTCGTGTTCAAGAAAGGCAAGCTGCTGACGCCGCCGACCAGCGCCGGCATCCTCGCCGGCATCACACGCGACAGCGTGATCGCACTGGCCGGCGATCTCGGTGTCGCGGTGGAAGAACGCGACCTGCCGCGCGAAGCCTTGTACGCGGCCGACGAAGTGTTCATGACCGGCACCGCCGCCGAGATCACGCCGATCCGCTCGGTCGACCGCAAGCCGGTCGCCGACGGCAAGCCCGGTCCGATCACGCGCGCGCTGCAGGATGCTTTCTTTGGTCTGTTCGAGGGCCGCACGCCCGACCGGCGCGGCTGGCTGACGCCGGTCCAAGACGAGGCCTTGGCCAAAGTCGCCGCCTGATTCCGTTGGCCCGGTTGCGCCGCGGCAGCGGCGAATCGGGCTCCGCTTCGATCCGCTCCACGCCTGCGCACAACCATGACCACAGCCCGCACTCTGTTCGAAAAAATCTGGGACTCCCATCTCGTCGCGCCCGAATCGGCCGCCGCGCCGGCGATCCTCTACATCGATCTGCATCTGGTGCACGAAGTCACCTCGCCGCAAGCCTTCGACGAGCTGCGCGCGCGCGGCCTGCAGCTGCGGCGGCCGGATCGGGTCGTCGCCACGTTCGATCATTCGACTCCGACCTTGCCGGCCGACGCCGACGGACGCCGCCCGTACACGAGCGCGGAAGCGGAACGCCAAGTCGCCGCGCTCGAACACAACACGCGCGAATTCGGCGTCGAGCTGCACGGCTGGGACAGCGCGCATCGCGGCATCGTGCACGTGATCGGGCCGGAACTCGGTCTGACTCAACCCGGCATGACCATCGTCTGCGGCGACAGCCACACCTCCACCCACGGCGCGTTCGGCGCGCTCGCGTTCGGCATCGGCACCACCGAGGTCGGCCACGTGCTGGCGACGCAATGCCTGCTGCAACGCAAGCCGAAGACGCTGGCGATCCACGTCGAGGGCGAACTCGCTCGCGGCGTCGGCGCGAAGGACCTGATCCTGCACATCATCGGCCGCATCGGCGTCAACGGCGGCACCGGCAGCGTGATCGAATACCGCGGCAGCACCATCGAAGCTTTGTCGATGGAAGAGCGCATGACGGTGTGCAACATGTCGATCGAAGCCGGCGCACGGGCTGGCTTGATCGCACCGGATGAAACCACCTTCGCCTGGCTGAAAGAACGCCCGCGCGCGCCGCAGGGTGCGGCCTGGGATACGGCCGTGGAGCGTTGGCGCGGTTTGCGCAGCGACGAGGGCGCGCGCTACGACGCCGAAGTGCACATCGACGCGAGCCAAATCGAGCCGTCCATCACCTACGGCACGCATCCGGGCATGGTCGCCGAGCTGCGTGCGAACGTGCCGGCAGCAACGAACGCGCAAGAGCGCCGCGCGCTCGACTACATGCAGTTCGCAGCCGGCCAAGCGCTGGCCGGCACGCCGGTCGATCTGGTCTTCGTCGGCAGCTGCACCAACTCGCGCCTGCCGGACTTGCGCGCCGCCGCGGACTTGCTGCGCGGACGCCACATCGCGCAAAACCTGCGCATGCTGGTGGTGCCGGGTTCCGAGCAGATCAAGCTCGAAGCCGAACGCGAAGGCCTGCACGAAGTGTTCCGCGCCGCGGGTGCTGAATGGCGCGAAGCGGGCTGCTCGATGTGCCTGGGCATGAACGGCGACATCGGGAAGCCGGGCCAGCTGATCGTCAGCACCAGCAACCGCAATTTCGAAGGGCGCCAGGGACCGGGCGTGCGCACGGTGCTGGCCAGTCCGCTGGTCGCCGCCGCGACGGCCTTGGCCGGCTGCATCGCCGATCCGCGCGACTACTTGGCGCAGGAGGCCGCATGAAAACGCGTCTTCCTTCGGCGTCCGTTCCGTTCCCCATTCCGTCGTGCGCGCTGCGTTCGATCTGGGAGGCAAGGTGAAACCACTGCTCAAGCTGCATTCGCGCACCGTCACGCTGCCGTTCGAGAACATCGATACGGACCGCATCATCCCGGCGCGCTTCCTCACCACCACTCAGCGCGAAGGTCTCGGCCGCGCGCTGTTCAACGACTGGCGCTATCGCGAGGACGGTAGCGAAAACCCCGACTTCGCACTGAACAAGCCGGAGGCGCGCGGCGCGCAGATTCTCGTCGCCGGACGCAATTTCGGCTGCGGCTCCTCGCGTGAACACGCGCCGTGGGCCTTGGCCGACTACGGCATCCGCGCCGTGCTGTCCTCGGAGATCGCCGACATCTTCCGCAGCAATGCGCTGAAGAACGGCGTGCTCGCGGTAGTGCTGGCCGAAGCCGAGCATCGTTACCTGCTCGATCATCCCGGCATCGAACTCGTCATCGACGTCGCCGCCGGCACGATCGAACTGCCCGACGGCGGACGCTTCGGCTTCGAGCTCGACGCGTTCGCGCGGCACTGCCTGGTCGAAGGCGTCGACCAGCTCGGTTTCCTGCTCAAGCATGCGGACGCGATCGCCGCGTTCGAGCGTGCGCGGGAAGCCGCCTAGCTTTCCTCACGCCCGCTCGCGCGAGAGGCGAACTCGACATCTACCGGAACCAGCAAACAATATGAAAGCCAACATCGCAATCCTTCCCGGCGACGGCATCGGCCCCGAAGTCACCGCCGCCGCCGTCGACGTCCTGCGCGACACCGCACGCCGCCACGGTCACGATTTCACCTTCGCCGAACACGCGATCGGCGGCTGCGCGATCGACGCCAGCGGTGAGCCGTTGCCGGCGGCGACGCTGGCGGCGTGCAAAGCGGCCGACGCCGTTCTGCTCGGCGCGGTGGGCGGACCGAAATGGTCCGATCCGAAAGCGCCGGTGCGACCCGAGCAGGGCCTGCTCGCGCTGCGCTCGGCGCTCGGCGTGTACGCCAACCTGCGACCGGTCAGCGTGCATCCGCGCCTGGCCGGACTGTCGCCGCTGAAGAACGAGCGGCTCGCCGGCGTCGACGTGCTGTTCGTGCGCGAGCTGACCGGCGGCGCCTACTTCGGCGCGAAGACGCGCAGCGCCGACGCCGCTACCGACGAGACCAAATACACCGTGGCCGAGATCGAGCGCGTCGCGCGTCGCGCCTTCGAGCTCGCGCGCGGCCGGCGCAAGCACGTGACCTCGGTCGACAAGGCGAACGTGATGGAAACCTCGCGCCTGTGGCGCGAAACCCTCGCGCGCGTCGGCGCCGACTACGCCGACGTGCGGCTCGAACATCAGCTGGTCGACTCGATGGCGATGCTGCTCCTGACCAAGCCGGCCGCCTACGACGTGGTGGTGACCGAGAATTTGTTCGGCGACATCCTCACCGACGAAGCGGCCGCGCTGGCCGGCTCGCTCGGCCTGCTGCCATCGGCCTCGCTCGGCGCCGGCCGCGTCGGCTTGTACGAACCGATCCACGGTTCGGCGCCGGACATCGCCGGTCAAGGCCTCGCCAATCCGCTCGGCGCGATCCTCAGCGCGGCCTTGCTGCTGCGCCATTCGCTTGGTTTGGAAGCCGAAGCGGCGGCGATCGAAGCGGCGGTCGAGAGCGTGCTGGCGAGCAGCGAGTTGACGCGTGACCTCGGCGGCAAGGCCGGCACGCGCGAGCTGACCGACGCCGTGCTGGCGGCACTCGCCGCGCAACGCAAGGCGGCCGCATGAGCGAGCCGAAGTCCGCGCCGACGAGCGCCGCGCCGATGCGCAGCGACGTCATGAAATCCGGCCCCGATCGCGCGCCGGCGCGCGCGATGCTGTACGCGACCGGCCTCGACGAGGCGGCGATCAAGAAACCGCTGGTCGCGATCGTGCACACCTGGTCGAACGTCTCGCCGTGCAACTTGAACTTGCGCGATCTCGCCGTCGCAGCCGCCGCGGGCGTGCGCGCGGCCGGCGGCACGCCGATCGAGTTCAACACGATCGCGGTCACCGACGGCATCGCGATGGGCACGCCCGGCATGCGCGCGTCCCTGGTCAGCCGCGAAGTCATCACCGATTCGATCGAGCTGGCGGTCGAGGGCCATTCGCTCGACGCGATGGTCGTGTTGTGCGGTTGCGACAAGACCATTCCGGCCGCGGCGATGGCGCTGGCGCGGCTGAACCTGCCGGGCGTCGCGCTGTACGGCGGCAGCATTGCGCACGGACGTCTGGACGGCCGTTCCATCACGATCCAGCAGGTGTTCGAAGCGGTCGGCGCACACGGCGCCGGTCGCATCGACGACGCGCGCCTGCACGAGGTCGAAAGCCGCGCCTGCCCCGGTGCCGGCGCTTGCGGCGGCCAGTTCACCGCCAACACCATGGCGATGGTGTTGACTGCGCTCGGCTTGTCGCCGCTCGGTCTCAACGACGTCGCCGCGACCGACGCGGCCAAGCGCGAGGCGGCGCACCGCTGCGGCGAACTCGCGCTCGAAGCGTTGCGCGCCGACCGCCGCCCGCGCGAAGTGCTGACGGCGACCGCGTTCCGCAACGCCGCGCGCGTCGCCGCGGCGACCGCTGGCTCCACTAATGCCGTGCTGCACCTGCTGGCGATCGCGAACGAGGCCGGTGTGCCGCTGTCGCTGGAAGACTTCGAACAAGCGTCGGTGGCGACGCCGGTGATCGCCGACCTGATGCCGGGCGGACGCTACACCGCGATCGAGATGAGTGCCGCCGGCGGTCTCGCCCAAGTGCTGCGCGAACTGCGCAGCGCCGGTTTGGTCGACGACGCGCCGACGATGACCGGCCGCAGCTTGTTCGCTGAACTCGACGCGGCGGCGCCGGCGCCGGCGGATCAAGAGATCGTCGTGCCGGTCGAGCGTGCGTTCAAACCGCGCGGCGGCTATTCGATCCTGTACGGCAACCTCGCTCCGGAAGGCTGCGTGCTGAAGCTGGCCGGCAAGGGCCGCCTGCATTTCGAAGGCGTCGCGCGCGTGTTCGAGAGCGAGGAGGAAACCTTCCGCGCGGTGCAGGCCGGTGCGATCCGCGCCGGCGACGTCATCGTGATCCGCAACGAAGGTCCGGTCGGCGGTCCCGGCATGCGCGAAATGCTGGCCGTGACCGCGGCCTTGGTCGGGCGCGGCCTCGGCGACGACGTCGCCTTGATGACCGACGGCCGTTTCAGCGGCGCCACCCACGGTTTCATGGTCGGCCATGTCGCACCCGAAGCCGCGCGCGGCGGGGCGATTGCACTGCTGCGCGACGGCGACCGCATCGTCATCGACGCCGCGCGCCGCGTGATCGAGACCGACGCCGATCTGGAGGCGCGCCGCAAGGATTGGCGGCCACCGGCACCGAAGGTGCTGCACGGCGTGCTGGCGAAGTACGCGAAGCTGGTCGGTTCGGCGGCGAAAGGCGCCGTGACGTCGGCCTGAGAACCAAGAACACCGTATTTCCTTCCCCGCAAGCGGGCGAAGGGAACGAATCCATTCACGCTCGGAGATCGCAATGACCGTCACCACCCAAGCCCTGCAAACCTCGCGCATCGCCATCCTCGGCTACGGCAGCCAAGGACGCGCACACGCACTCAACCTGCGCGACTCTGGACTCGACGTCGTCGTCGGTCTGCGTCCGGGCGGGCCGACCACGGCGAAGGCGACCGCCGACGGCTTCGCCGTGGCGACGCCGGAAGAGGCGGTGAAGAGTGCCGACCTGGTCGCCGTGCTGACGCCGGACATGGTGCAGCCGAAACTGTACGAGGAGGTCATCGCGCCTCATCTCAAAGCCGGCGCCGCGCTGCTGTTCGCGCACGGCTTCAACGTGCACTTCAAGACGATCGCGCCGCGCGCGGACATCGACGTGATCCTGGTCGCACCGAAGGGGCCGGGTTATCTGGTGCGCACCGAATACGAGATCGGCCGCGGCGTGCCGTGTTTGTATGCGGTCTACCAGGACGTCAGCGGCGCGGCCAAGGAGCGCGCGATGGCCTACGCGGCCGGTCTGGGCGGTGCGCGCGCGCTCTTGATCGAAACCGACTTCAAGGAAGAAACCGAAACGGATCTGTTCGGCGAGCAGGCGGTGCTCTGCGGCGGCGCCAGCGAGCTGGTGCAGAAAGGATTTGAAACTCTGGTCGAAGCCGGCTATCGGCCGGAGATCGCCTACTACGAAGTGCTGCACGAGCTGAAGCTGATCGTCGATCTGCTCTATCAGGGCGGCATCACCAAGATGCTGAGCTTCGTTTCGGAGACTGCGCAGTATGGCGACTACGTCAGCGGCCCGCGCATCGTCGACGCGGCGACCAAGGAGCGCATGAAGGCGATCCTCAAGGACATCCAGGACGGCACCTTCGCCAAGAACTGGACCGAGGAATACAAGGCCGGCCTGCCCAACTACAAGCGCATGAAGCAGGCCGATCTCGATCATCCGATCGAGCAGGTCGGCGCTGCGCTGCGCGCGAAGATGGTGTGGCTCAACGAAGCGTGATGGCCTTTCCCTACTTCCTCGGGGAGTAGGGATTGCAAGGGGAGCAAACGATGAACGCAGTCCTGCAAACCGAAACGCTCGAAGACGGCCATCCGCTCGCCGGCACGCCGATGAGCGGCGCCGACGCCGTCGTGCAGGTGCTCGCCGACGAGGGCGTCGGCGTCGTGTTCGGTTACTCGGGCGGCGCGATCCTGCCGGTCTACGACGCGGTATTCCGCTACAACCGCGAGCATCTGTGCGGCGACGGCAGCGAACCCTTGCCGCTGATCGTGCCGGCCAACGAGCAGGGCGCCGGCTTCATGGCGCAAGGCTACGCGCGCGCCTCGGGCAAGGTCGGCGTCGCCCTGGTCACCTCCGGTCCGGGCGCGACCAACACGGTCACGCCGGTGCGCGACGCGATGGCCGATTCGATTCCGATCGTGGTGATCTGCGGCCAGGTGCCGACCTCGGCGATCGGTTCGGACGCGTTCCAGGAAGCGCCGGTCAGCAGCATCATGGGTTCCTGCGCCAAGCACGTGTTCCTGGTCACCGACGCGGCCAAACTCGAGGCCACCCTGCGCAGCGCGTTCGAGATCGCGCGCACCGGGCGCCCGGGTCCGGTCGTGGTCGACATCCCCAAGGACGTGCAGAACGCGAACCTCCTCTTCGCCGGTCACGGCACGCTGCCGCTGCCGGGTTATCGCGCACGGCTGCGTGCGGTCGACGCGGCCGCGCTCGCCGACGCCGATTGCGCGCGTCTGCTCGATGCGCTGGTCCGCGCGGAGCGTCCGCTGATCTACGCAGGCGGCGGCGTCGTCGCCGCCGAGGCGGCGGCCGCTCTGCGCGCGTTCGCGCACGAATTCGGCGTTCCGGTCACCACCACTTTGATGGGGATCGGCGCCTACGACACCACCGAGCCGCTGTCGCTGCACATGCTCGGCATGCACGGCACCGCCTTCGCGAACTACGCGATCGAGGACTGCGACTTCCTGCTCGCGGTCGGCGCGCGCTTCGACGATCGCGTCGCCGGCGTGCCGTCGAAGTTCGCGCCGCGCGCGAAGTTCATCGCGCATCTGGACGTCGACGCGGCCGAGATCAACAAGGTCAAACGCGTCGACTGGCATCACCTGGGCGATCTGTCGCGCGCGCTCGAACGCTTGCGTGCATATGCGCTTGCGCGCGGCTTCCGCCCGCGCGAAAGCGGCCGCTACGCGGCGTGGCATACGCACATCGGCGAACTCAAGCGCACGCACGCGATGAACTATGACCGTGCGGCGGCGCTGATCCAGCCCTATGCGGTGATCGAAGAAATCAATCGCCACACCGAAGGCCGCGCGATCATCGCCACCGGCGTCGGCCAGCATCAGATGTGGGCGGCGCAGTACTTCGATTTCCGCGCACCGCGGCTATGGCTGACGTCCGGCTCGATGGGCACGATGGGTTTCGGTCTGCCGGCCGCGATCGGCGCGCAATTCGCGCGGCGCGACCTCGTCGTGGTCGACATCGACGGCGACGCCAGCATCCGCATGAATCTCGGCGAGCTGGAAACCGTGACCACCTACAAGCTGCCGGTCAAGGTGGTCGTGTTGAACAACTACGGCGACGGCATGGTGCGGCAATGGCAGCGCCTGTTCTTCAAGGGCCGCTTCTCGGGCAGCGACAAGAGTCTGCATCGCAAGGACTTCGTCAAAGCCGCACAAGCCGACGGCTTCGAATGGGCGCGGCGCTTGGATCGGCGTGAAGACATCGCCGCCGTCGTCGCCGACTTCATCGCGTTTCCGGGACCGGCCTTCCTCGAAGTCATCATCGACCCCGAGGCCGGCGTCTATCCGATGGTCGGCCCCGGCATGGCGTACTCGGAAATGATCACCGGCGACTTCATTGCGTCGCGGCAACCGCCGAGCGCGGCCGAGGTCGGGCCGGCGGAGATGTTCTGAGTGCCGGGATTGGGGATTGGGGATTCGGGATTGGGTAACGCGTCTCGAATCACTTGCGTCCCCATACCGGCAGTGCCGTTGCGCGGAGCAGTGGTCTTTTCCGAATCCCCAATCCCCAATCTCCAATCCCGGCCCCTCCATGCGACGACTCATTTCGATCCTGCTGCAAAACGAAGCCGGCGCGCTCGCGCGTGCGGCCGGCATGTTTTCCGCGCGCGGCTACAACATCGATTCGCTCACCGTCGCCGCCACACACGATCCGAGCGTGTCGCGCCTGACCCTGGTCACGGCCGGCGACGATGCAGTGATCGACCAGATCATCAAGCAGTCGCGCAAGCTGATCGACGTGATCGAAATCGCCGACCTGACCGGACGCGAGCACCTGGAATCGGAGTTGCTCCTGGTCAAGCTCGAACTTCCGCCCGACGTGCCGGCGGCGCTGGCCGCCTTGGTCACCTTCCTGCGCCGGCATCCGCGCGCGCAAGTGCTCGACATCAGTGCCGGCGTGCGCACGATCGAATACACCGGCACGGGTCTGGAAGTGAACGCGTTTCTCGACGAGCTGGCGCCGATCGGCCGCGTGCTCGAACTCGCGCGCAGCGGCACGGCCGCGCTCGAACGCGGCGCGGCCGTGCTGGCGCTTCCCGAAGCCGCGCTCAGTACGTGACGGTGACCAGGATCGTGTCCTTGTAGGCACCGGCCGCCGGCATCGGCGTCTGCGTCGGCACGCGGCCGTAGACGGTCAAGCTCTGCGCGCTGCCGTTGCCGGTGCCGCTCGCGGTGTCGGTGTTGAGCGCGCTGCCCCAACGTTGCGTGCGCGTGTTGTTGCGATACAGCTCGTAGTTGACGTAATTCGCGGTCGCGCCGAGCCGCATGCGGCGCTGCGTGCCGAGCGCGTTGCCGCCGTTGTCGAGTCCTACCTGCCATGTCGCGCCGTTGGTGCAGGTCAGGCTTATGCTCGAGGTCTGATCGATGTTGGTCGTTAAGAGATTCACCGGCGCTGCGAAGTTCAGGTTGCTCGTGGTGTTGATCGTGCACACCGCCGGAATGGTCGCGCGCGCGGTGAAAGGAAACGACACGCCGGTGCTGCCGCCGCCGCCGCCGTTCTGGCAATCGGTCGGCGCGCTGCCGGCCCCTTCGCGATAGCGATAGACCAGGCTGGTGTGGCCGCCGCTGAACGTGTTCGAGTAGACGCCCGGCGTCGCCGCGGTCTGGTTCGGCTGGATGCGCGCGTACACCGGCAAGCTGCCGGTCGAGGTGCCGTTGCCGCTGCGCGTGATGGAGATCTGCGGCGGCGGATAGGCCGCCTGCCAGAAAGTGCCCCAGATCGCGGTCGCGGCGGGATTGGTGTAGAGGTTGAAGGAGAGCGGATCGCCGTCGCCGTCTTCCATGCGGCGCGGATTGATCGTCAGCATGTCGCCGGCGCTGCCATCGCCGATGCTGAAGCAGGCGCGGATGCTGACGTTGCCACCGAGAATCAGTCCGCTGGTCGTGCACGAATAGTTCAGTGTCGCGGTCGCCGACGCGCCGGCGATTGGATCGACGTTGGTGCCGAAGTCGACGTCGGTCATCGTCGCCGAACAAGTCGTCGCCGCGCGTACCTCGCGGTTGGCGAACACGCAGGCGAACAGCAGCACGAGCAGAGCCAGCGAGCGACGCGTCATCGAGATTCCTTGCGGCAGGTCAGCGGACCGAGCAACGGAATGCCCGTGCTCGTCGGCGGCAGATCGAACTCGACCGTGCACGCGCCGTCGGCGAGTTCGACGCGCAGGCGATTGTGGTCGCCGAGTCCTTCGAGGTAGGTCTCGCCGTCGTAGCCGACGATCGTGCCGGCACCGCTCTGCAGCTGCGCAGCACTGCCAGCCGCGAGCGGCGTGCCGGCGGCGTCGACCAGGCGCAGGCTCGCCGCGCGCAGCGGCGTGATGCCGAAGCGCACCACGGTGCCGGCGCCGCGCGGCGGCGAGGCGATCGCGTTGACGCGGTCGATGCGGCGATCGGCCGGCAGATCCATCGGATCGATCGCGAGCTGGTTGTCCTGCCACGCGTTGAGCGGCGTGACCAGCAAGGCGCCGGAGCCGTCGGTGACGCCGATCGTGCGGTTCTCGAGCTTGACCGGTACGCCGGCGACGCCGTCGGTGGTGACTACGGCGAACGCATCGTCGATGCGCCGCGCCGCGAACGCGTGACCGCCGAGCAGGACCAGGGCGCCGTCGAGGCTGGCGTAGCCGAGCGTGTTGCCGTCGTAGCTGCTGGCGCCGGCCAGCAGCTGCCCCCAGCTCGCGCGATAGCCGGCCTCGGCATAACCGGCGTGCACGCCTTCGCCTTGCTGAGTCTGCGCGCGCCAGCCGAAACCGCCGTCGCCGGGAATCGGTTGTGCGACGTCGACGGTGGCGTAGCTGCGTTGGCGGTCGCGCGTCGCCGTGGCGGCGACGGTGGTGCGCTCGAACTGGTAGGTGAAGCCGACGAACAGGTTGCGGTCCTCGCTGCGGTCGAGATTCTGGTTCAGACCGAGATTGAGCGACAGTGCGCCGAAGCCGTGCGAGTAGTTGAGGCCGGCGTAGCGCGTGGCTTCTTCGCCGGGGTAGCGCAGATGGATCAGGCTGGCGCTGAGGCTGGCCTTGCCGAAACTGTAGCCGGCGCTCGCGCGTGCGCTGATGCGCGGCGGCGCGCGGCCGTAGCGCGCGGCGACGTCGGTGTAGTCGTCGAATGTGCGCGTGGCGTCGACCGCGAAACTGAAGGGATAGCCGCGCCAGCTATAGCCCAAGCGCACGAGGTGGCCGCTGCCTTGCGCACCGTCGCTGGCCGCGACGGCAGCGGCGAGCAGGCCGGCGTCGCCGAGCAAGAGGTTGGCGCCGGCGCCGCCATTGCGCGTGCGACTGTCCGCTTCGGCGTGGCCTTCGACGGTGAGGCGGTCGCTCACGCCGTAGCGCAGCGTGCCGCTGGCCATCGGTGCCGCGGCGTAGTCGAACGAGCGCTGGCCGTAGCCGCGGCGCACGAAGCCGAGTTCGAGCGAATAGTCCGACAACCCGCGCTGTAGCAGCTGGTCGGTCGAGTAGAACGGAAAGTCGATGGTGGTGGCGCGGCCGAAGGCGTCGGTCAGCACGACCTGCGCCTGGCCGACGCCGCTGACCACCGGCAGTGCGTTGATCTGGAAACGGCCGGGCGTGACCTGGCCGCTGTATTGCTTCATGCCGTTGACGTAGAGATCGACCGCCGACGGTGCCACCGCTTCGCCGACGAAGGCCGGCAGCGGCATGGTCAGCCGGTAAGGCTGTTGCGAGAAATCGCGCGCCAAACGCAGGCCGCCGATGTAAGCGCTGCGCGACCAGGCGAGGTTGCCGCTTTGGAAGTCGCCGAAGCTCAGATTCAGCATGTGCTCGGGAAAGGCGAACGTCCAATCCGAGCCGAGCCGCACCGTGCGCGTGCGCCAATCGCCGGTGCCGTCTTGCGCGAGCTGCGATTGCACGCCGGTGCTGGCGATGCCGGCGAAGCCGAACAGGCGCAGTTCGGCCGCGGCGTTGAGACCGCTGCTGCCGTCGGCGTGGGTGCCGTAGAGATCGTAGTTGAGCAGGGCGCCGGCGGATGCGGCCGAGGCGACGCTGCTGCGCGAGTTCCCGTTGAGCTGGGCGATGTCGCCCTCGAGCATCGCCACCGGCGCGACGATGGCGACGCGCTGGCGTTCGCCGTCGAACTCCGCGCGCACGCCGGCGAGGCCGTCGATGCGCACCGGTGTCGCGCTGTCGGAGGTCGCCAAGCGCAGGCCGAGGCGTTCCAACGTGGTCGGCGTCGCGTAGAGGCCGTCGGCGCGACGATCGAAGTGCGCGATCTTGCCGCTGTCGACGCCGTTCAAGCTGACTTCCAGATAGAGACTGTCGCCGTTGGTCCAGTCGCTGCCGCCGTCGTCGCTGTCGGCGACGAACACCGGGCCGCCGTCGTCGGCCGCGACTGCGCGCGCGGCCGCGAGCGACAACGCCAGGGCGAGGTTACGGACGCGGAGCGGCGAGAGCGACCGGTTGCGCAAGCGCTTCACCGTTGATTCTTGCGGTCAGCCGGCCGCCGTCGCGCCACGTTGCGGCAGTGTCCTTCAGCGGCCAGCGCATGCTCGCGCCGGGCAGCACGTAGCCGAGCAGGCCGTCGCTGATCGACACCGTCTTCTGGTCCGCACCGATGAAAGCGAGCGTACTGAGTTGCGCGTGTTGGCTACCGGAATTGGCGACTTCGAGGCTCGGCGCGCCGGCTTCGCCGCGCAGCGACCAGACCAGTTGCGGCGCGAGGGTTGTCGTACCGACAGGCGCGACGAACACCGGCACCGAGTAGCGCAACACGAAGTTGAGTCCGGTTCGTTGTGCCGCCTCGTCGGGAATTTCGTCGACGAGCAGGCGGAAGGCGTCTTCGTTGGCTTGTGGCGCAGCGCCGGTACGGATCACGCGTACGAGTTGGCGCGCACCCGGTGCGAGCTGCAGCATCGGCGGGCTGACCACCAGGCCGCGCGAAGGGGCCAGCTGATCTTCGCCGTTCGCCTGCGTCCAATGGAACACACGCACTTGCGCGTGCAACGGCGCATCACCCGTATTGCTGAGCCAGATTCCGTCGGCGCTGCGCTTGCTGTCGAGGGTCAGCGAGATCGGCGCAACCTGCAATCCGGCGGCCCAAAGGCCGACGGATTGCAGCGCACCGCACGCTGCGACGAGCACGAGCCCGAGCTTGCGTAGGTTCGACATTGCGAGGAATCAGTAGGTGACGGTGACGGTGACGGTGTCTTTGTAGTTCTGCGCGATCGGCGCCGGATTGAGGCTCGCCACCGGCACGCGGCCGTACACGGTGATCGGCTGATTGGTGCCGTTGCCGTTGCCCGACACGGTGTCGGTGCCGACCGTGTTGCCCCAGTTGGTGGTGCGGCCCGAATCGGAGTAGAGGTTGTAGCCGACCGTTGCGGTGGTGGTGGTCAGGCCGGTCATCTTGCGTGCGGCAACGGTGGCGCCGACGCCGCTGCCGGCGTTCAGTCCGACGTTGTAAGGCGAGCCGCTCGTGCAGCGCACCGTGATCGTCGAGGTCTGGTCGATCGCCGCGGTGAGCGAGGTCGGTGTGGCGAACGCCATGTTGGTCGGCGCGGTCGTGCTGACGTCGCACAGGTGCGGAATGGTGATGGTGACGTCGAAGTTGGCGCTGGTGGTGGCGGCATTCGCGAGGCCGCACGCTCCCAGCGCGCTGCCGAGCAGCAGCGCGAGTTTCGTTTTCATCTCTGGATTCCCTCGAACAGTTCGGTCGGTAATGACCGGATGCGCCCGATGCACCCTCTGTGCCAACCTAATTCGGAGCTCGCGCAAGCGCAGTCGAAACTCGAATTCGTTCGATTTCGTCACAAATATACAAGTGAGACAATTTACGTCTGTCCTCGACGCGGGCGGCACGGAAGTCACGCGTGTGTAAAGCATGCTTGACAGGCGCGTCGCCTCGACGCTAGCCTGTGTGTCAAGGACACTTGACAGATTCGAACCATGTTCAAGGAACTCTGGTGTGCCGGAGCGACGCGCCGATACTGGTGGGCGCTGGTTTTGCTGATGGCCACCTACATTCCGACTTTCGTCTTCGCCATGACGAAGCTGAAGTCGATCGAGTCGCCGCTGCTGCGTGCGCTGGCCGCGTTGTCGCCGATTCCGTTCGTGCTCCTGGCGGTCTATCTGGAATACACGCGCATCCGCCGCACCGACGAATTGCGCCAGCGCATGGAGCTCGAAGCCGGGCTGATCGGTCTGGTGGCGTCGATCCTGATCGTGATGGCGCTCGGCCTGCTCGACAGCGCGGGCCTGCTCAAGCTGCCGCTGATCGTCGCGCCGCCGGTGATGTGCGTGGTCTACATCGCCGCGCAAGTCTGGGCGCACCGGCACTACCAATGAACAACCGCTTGCGCGAACTGCGCGAGGCGCGCGGCTGGTCGCAGGGCGATCTCGGCGAGCAGCTGGGTGTGTCGCGGCAGACGGTCAATGCGATCGAGACCGGCAAGTACGACCCGAGCCTGCCGCTGGCGTTTCGTATCGCGAAGCTTTTCAGGAAATCGATCGAGTCGATCTTCGACCCGGGGGAATGATGGCAATCAACAAACGCAGTGCCTTGAAACTCGCGCTGGCGGCGGCCTTCGTCGCCGTGGTCGGCGTGCACGAATGGAGCAAGACGCGCAGTCCGGGCGCAACGGCGCCGGCGCCGCAAGGCGCGGCGATCGTGCAGAAGAACGGCGAGCGCGGCTTCACTCTAGGAACGCTCGCATTCGCTCCCTGCGAACTCGCGCAGCGCAATTCGGCCGCCACCACCGACGCGTTCTGTGCGCCGTTTCAGGTGCCCGAGGATTGGGAGCGGCCCGGCGGCCGCAAGATCGATCTGCATCTCGCGCTGATCCGCAGCAAGGCGGCCGCGCCCGAGCGCGATCCGGTCGTGCTGCTCGCCGGCGGTCCTGGTCAAGCCGCGACCGAGGCGTATCCGCGCGTCGCCGGTGCGTTCGCGCCGCTCTTGCGCCAGCGCAATCTGATCCTGATGGACCAGCGCGGCACCGGCAAATCGAATGCGCTGGAATGCAAGCAGGATCTGGAAGACGAGAGCGCCGCGTCGGCCGAGGCGATCGACTACGCCAAGATCCGCAGCAACACGCAAGCCTGCCTCGATGCGGTGTCCAAGCACGCCGATGCCGCGCAGTACACCACCACCGCCGCGGTGCGCGATCTCGAAGCGCTGCGGCAGGCGCTCGGCGCGCCGCAGTTCGACCTGATCGGCGTCTCCTACGGCACGCGCGTCGCGCAGCAGTACCTGATGCGGCATGCCGACGGCGTGCGCAGCGTGGTGCTCGACAGCCCGGTGCCGAACGAGCAGATCTTGGGTTCGGAGTTCTCGCTCAATCTGGACGCGTCGCTGAAGGCGCAATTCGCCGCCTGCGCGAAGGAGCCGGCCTGCGCGAAGGCGTTCGGCGACCCATACACGAACCTCTATCGCCTGCGCGACCAGCTCGCGACCAAGCCGGAAACGTCGCCTCTGCGCGATCCGCGCACCTACGCCAAACAGAACAAGCCGCTCGGTCCGTTGCGCCTGGCCGGTCTCGTGCGCCTGTTCGCCTACTCGCCGGAAACCAGCGCGCTCTTGCCGCTGGTGATCGATCGCGCGCTGAAGGGCGACTACGCGCCGCTGCTCGGCCAATCCGAATTCATCGCCGCCGAGATGTCCGACCTGACCGGCAACGGCATGCAGCTCTCGGTGATCTGCGCCGAAGACGCCGACGGCTTGGGCGACCGGCCGCAGGACGCCAAGCTGATCCTCGGCGACATGTTCGCGCGCGTGTTGCGCGAGCAATGCGCGATCTGGCCGCGCGGTACGCGGCCGGCCGACTTCCACGCGCCGGTGCAGAGCGACAAACCGGTGCTGATTCTCTCCGGCGAGTTCGATCCGGTGACGCCGCCGCGCTACGGCGAAGCGATCGCGAAAGGCCTGCCGAACGCACGCCAGCTGGTCGCCGCCGGCCAAGGCCACAGCGTAATGGGACGCGGCTGTCTGCCCAAGCTGGTCTCGCGCTTCGTCGACACGCGCGATGCGAAGGCGCTCGACGCCGGCTGCATCGCCGACTTCGGGCCGATGCCGGCCTTCATCGACTTCAACGGAGCCGCACCATGATCGAGGTCAGCGACCTGCACAAGAGTTTCGGCACGGTCAAAGCGGTCGACGGTGTCTCGTTCGCCGCGCGCGACGGCGAGATCACCGGCCTGCTCGGTCCAAACGGCGCCGGCAAGACGACCACCTTGCGCATGCTCTACACCTTGATGCGCCCGGACACCGGCGCGGTGCGCGTCGATGGCATCGACGCCGCGGTCGATCCGCTCGCAGTGCGGCGCCGGCTCGGCGTATTGCCGGACGCGCGCGGTTTGTACAAGCGTCTGAGCGCGCGCGAGAACATCGACTACTTCGGCCGCTTGCAGGGACTCGACGCGGCCACGCGGCGGCAGCGCACGGACGAACTGATCGCCGCGCTCGACATGGCCGACATCGCCGAGCGTCGCACCGAAGGTTTCTCGCAAGGGCAGCGCGTGAAAACCGCGATTGCGCGCGCACTCATCCACGATCCGAGGAACGTGATCCTCGACGAGCCGACCAACGGCCTCGACGTGATGGCGACGCGCGCGATGCGCACCTTCATGCGCAAGCTCAAGGACGAAGGTCGCTGCGTGCTGTTCTCCAGCCACATCATGCAGGAGGTCGGTGCGCTGTGCGATCGCATCGTGGTGATCGCGCGCGGTCGCGTCGTCGCCGACGAATCGCCGGCGCAGCTGTTGGCGCAGACCGGCCAGACCAGTTTGGAAGACGCATTCGTGACGATCATCGGTTCGGACGAGGGGCTCGCCGCATGAAATCCGTACTCACCGTTTTCTGGAAGGAAATCCGCGAGAACCTGCGCGATCGCCGCACCGTCATGAACACGCTGCTGACCGGACCTCTGTTCGCGCCGCTGGTGTTCGTGCTGGTCGTCAACGCGGCGGTGTCGCGCCAGCTCGACAAGGCCGAGCTGCCGCTCGATGTGCCGGTGGCCGGCGCCGAGTACGCGCCGAACCTGATCGCCGCGTTGAAGCAGCAGAACATGCGCATCAAGGACGCGCCGGCCGATCCGGAGCGCGCGGTGCGCGAGAGGGACGCCGACCTGGTGCTGCGCGTGCCGAAGGACTACAGCGAGGCCTGGCGCAAGGGCGAACCGGCCCAGGTCGAATTGATCTTCGACGCTTCGCAGGTGGACGCGCAGGGTTCGGTCGATCGCTTGCAGCGCACGCTGGAAGGCTACGGGCAACGCACCGGCGCGCTGCGCCTGATCGCGCGCGGTCTCGCGCCGGATCTGGCGCGGCCGTTGGTGGTCGCGGCGCGCGATCAGTCGACCGCGCAGAACCGCAGCAGCATGATGTTCGGCATGCTGCCGTACTTCTTCGTGCTCGGCGGCTTCATCGGCGGCATGGCGCTGGCGATCGACACCACCGCCGGCGAGCGCGAGCGGCAATCGCTGGAGCCGCTCCTGGTCAATCCGGTTGCGCGCAGCCGCATTCTTGCCGGCAAGCTCGGCGCGACCGGTCTGTTCGCTCTCGTCACGGTCTTGCTCAGCATCATCGCGTTCTCGATCGCCGGCCAATTCATGCCGACCGAAAAACTCGGCGTATCGCTCGACATCGGCCTGCGCTTCGCCGCTTCGACGATGTTCGTGATGCTGCCGTTGGTGTTCCTGCTCGCCACGCTGCAGACCCTCGCCGCTGCGTTCGCGAAGAGTTTCCGCGAGGCGCAGACCTACCTGTCGCTGCTGATGTTCGTGCCGGTGATCCCGACCCTGCTGCTGTCCGTGTTCCCGCTGAAGACGCAGACCTGGATGTACGCGGTGCCGCTGATGGGCCAACAGATCGCGATCACGCGCTTCCTGCGCGGCGATCCGGTGCGCTGGACCGAGTTCGGCCTGTGCTTCGCCTGCACCGCGCTGGCGGCCGTGCTGGTCTATCTGATCACCGCGCGCATCTACAACAGCGAGCGGCTGGCGATTTCGACTTGAGAGAAAGGCGGATCGCTTACAGCGGTTGCGCGCCCTCGTTGAGGATGTCGAGATACGCTTGGTAGGCGAATATCTGGTAACGCTGCTTGCCGGTGACTTCACGCAAGATGCCCAAGCCTTCCATCGTTCGCAGACCGCGCATGATCGTCGGCTTCGACAGTCCGAGCTCCTTGGAGAGCTTCGGAATCGTATGCAAGGGGTGCTGCGTGAAGCGCTCGTGCAATTGCAACGCTGTACCGGCGATGCGGCCGGCACCGCGCAGCCGTTCGCGGTCGCCGTTGAACAGCTTGAGGAGACGCTGCACGGTGTCGACCGCTTGGCCCGAAGTGCTGGCGATGCCTTCGAAGAAAAAATGCAGCCAACCTTCCCAATCACCGCGTGCGCGGACGCCGTCGAGACGCTCGTAATATTCCGCACGACGCGACTTGAAGAACAGGCTGAGGTACAGGAAGGGTTCGTCGAGCAAACCCGCGTTGCACAGCATCAGCACGATCAGCAGACGTCCAAGGCGACCATTGCCGTCGAGGAACGGATGAATCGTTTCAAATTGCACGTGCGCAAGCCCGGCGCGTGTCAGCGGCGAAATGTCGTCGTCGGTCGCGTGCAGAAATTTCTCGAACTGGTCGAGGCAGATAGGAACTTGATCCGCCGGGGGCGGTACGAATTGCGCGCGATCCGGGCTCGGGCCGCCGATCCACACGGGCGTCTTGCGGAACTCCCCAGGAGACTTCGAGTTTCCTCGTCCGCGTTGCAACAAGTGCTCATGCATCTCGCGCAGTAAGCGCAGCGATAGCGGGAATCCTTCGCGCAGGCGCCGGAGTCCGTACTCGAGTGCATCGACGTAGTTCGATACCTCGCGCACATCGTCCAGCGGCACGCCGGGCGCGGCGTCGAGTTCGAACATCAAGAGGTCGGACAGCGACGACTGCGTTCCCTCGATCTGCGAGGACAGCAACGCCTCCTTGCGCACGTATTGATAGAGAAACAAGCTCGCATCCGGAAGGATGCGAGTGGTTCCCTTCAGTTCGCCGAGAGCGACCAAGGCGCGGTCTCGCAAGGTCGCCAACGCGTGATCGAGGCTGATCGGCGGAATGGGAGGTAAGGGCGAGGGCACGAACGCCTGGTGAGCTTGTCCGTTTAGAGTCGATGGGACATAAGTGCCTGTTTTCCGTTCCATCGCAGCGTTCGCCTTTTAAGGAAACGAATCTATCATATCCGTTACTTAAAGGGCATTTCTACGGAATTCCGTGGGCTGGCGTTACTTAGCCGCGAAGGCGGGGAACCCAAGTAACGTCTCAAGCGTGCAGCAGCAGGCGATAGGCCCAGTACCCTCGTCACGGTGCGCATAACCCGGTGTTGGAGGAGGCCAGCGAAATGGCGCGTCCGGCTTCGGGCACTCGATGTCGGCGCTCGTCGCGGCGACCGCGTTCAGTACCCTGCCGTCGCCCGCCGGTAGCTGTCGCGGATGCGATCTTTCAACGCATCCAGCGCCGCCGCGTCGCGCCATTGCCCGGCGGCCATGACGCCGAGCGGCTTGCGCAGCGTGGCCAGTGAGGCGAGTGGATTGTGTGAGGAGAGAATCAGGTCGGCGCGATACCCCGTCGCGACGACACCGAAGCGATCGCCGTGCTTGGTGCGCTCGATGAAGGCCCCGGGCGCGCGCGTCGCGGTGGTCAGTACTTGATAGGGCGTGAGCCCCGATGTCTCCAGCTCGGCGAGATTGTCGTGCAGGGAAAAGCCGGGGGCGGCGCCGGGAACCGCCGGTGCGTCGGTCCCGGCAACCAGTTCGACGCCCGCGTCCGCCATCGCCTTGACCAGCCGGCGCAGGAACCCGAGTTTGGCTTCGAGCTTCGCGGTCTTGTTCACGTAGCCGCTGGTCTGCCATTGAACGCGATCGTTCGGTGACAGGAAAACCGATTCGGGCCGCGCAAGGAATCCGGCAACGACCTCCGGATGCCCGATTTGGTGCGCGATCGCGGCATAGGTGACGAGATCCGCCGTGACGGTGGTTCCGTATCGCTTCACCAGCGCGATCGCTTCGGGGATGCGGCTTACGTCGGGCGGCGTGTCGGATTCTTCCACGCCCTGCGGCGTGAAGAACGTGTAGAAGAATTCCTCCGCATGCGCGACCAAGACCTGCCCTTGTTCGAACTGGCGCGCGAGCCGCACCGCGCGGACGCCGTGGCCGACCACCGGCAAGCCGAGCCGCGCGCCCTCGTCGGCAAACGCCGAGAAGACTTCGGGCGCGAGGTCGACATAGACCTTGATGAAGTCGTAGCCGTTGGTCTTCGCGAGCCCGACCAAGGCGCGCGCCTCTTCCGGCGTGTGCACGACGAAGCCGTTGTATTCGGGCGAGCCGTCGACGAGGAAGCTCGTGTAGACGTGCGGCCCCGGCAGTTCACCGCGGTTGACTTGCGGCACGATCTTGTCGACGAATCCGGCGCGGGCGTCGCCCATGTTCAGCACCGTGGTCACGCCGTTGGCGAGATAGACGGCGAGATCGTTCTTCGTCTGCGCATGCGTGTGCATGTCGGCGAGGCCGGGCGACAGCCACGCCTCGCCGCGGCCGTCGATTCGGGTCGCGTCGGCCGGTACGTCGACGTCGCTGCCGACCGCGACGATGCGATCGCCGCGCACCAGCACCGTCCGATCGCGCAGCACGCGTTCGCTATCCATCGGTACGACATTGACGTGCACGAACGCGGTCGTTTTGGCCCCGTCCGCGCCGGCATTTGCACCTGCCGACAGCGAAAGCAAGACGGTCGAGAGGGCGATGGTGAACCAGGCCATCCGAAAGGCTTCTTTAGTGAGGACGCAGCGTTCGATGCTCGGCGACGGGGCCAGGTTTAATTGTGCGCAAGGCCCGATCCGTTCGAGCTCGTAGCGAGCCTGAGCGCAGTCCTGCGCGCGCTCGCACTCACGACACAGCGCTCGCTGCGGAACCACGCAGCAATAGCTGAAACGCCGGATTCTCGCTCTCGTCGCGATACGCATAGCCGAGCCGCACGAGGAATTCGGCGAATGCCGCGCGATCCGACGGTGGCACCTGGATACCGACCAGGATGCGGCCGTAGTCGGCGCCGTGGTTGCGGTAGTGGAACAGGCTGATGTTCCAAGCGGGATCGAGCGCGGCAAGGAAGCGGCCCAGTGCGCCGGGCCGTTCGGGGAAATCGAAGCGATACACGAGTTCGTCGGCAGCGAGTTCGGAGCGGCCGCCGACCATGTGGCGCAGATGCAGTTTGGCCAGCTCGTCGTGGGTGAGGTCGAGCACCTCGAAGCCGCCGCGCTCGAAGTCGGCCGCGATGGTGGCGTTCTCGCCGGCGCTCTTGGTCTGCACGCCGACGAACAGGCGTGCTTTCTCCGCATCGCCGATGCGGTAGTTGAACTCGGTGATGCTGCGTTCGCCGAGCAGGGCGCAGAAGCGGCGGAAGCTGCCGCGCTCTTCCGGAATGGTGATCGCGAACAAGGCTTCGCGCGCCTCGCCGACTTCGGCGCGTTCGGCGACGAAACGCAGGCGGTCGAAGTTCAAGTTCGCGCCGCTGGCGATCGCGATCAGGGTCTCGCCGCGCAAGTTTTCGCGTTCGACGTAACGCTTGGCGCCGGCGACGGCGAGCGCACCGGCCGGTTCGAGCAGGCTGCGCGTATCGGCGAAGACGTCCTTGATCGCGGCGCACAGGGCGTCGGTGTCGACGCGCACGATTTCGTCGACGTAGCGGCGGCACAGTTCGAAAGTCTGCGCGCCGGCGAGCTTGACCGCGGTGCCGTCGGAGAACAGGCCGACCTCGGCCAGTTCGATCCGCTCGCCCGATTCGAGCGAGCGTGCCATCGCATCGGAATCCTCGGTCTGCACGCCGACGATGCGGATCTCCGGCCGCACCGCCTTGACGTAGGCGGCGACGCCGGCGATCAGGCCGCCGCCGCCGACCGGCACGAAGATCGCGTGGATCGGCGCCTGATGCTGGCGCAGGATTTCCATCGCAACCGTGCCCTGGCCGGCGATCACGTCGCTGTCGTCGAATGGATGGATCAAGCTCAGGCCGCGCGCTTGGCCGAGTTCGGTCGCGACGCGGTAGGCGTCGCTGTAGGACTCGCCGGCGAGGATCACTTCGACCGCATCACCGCCGTGCGTGCGCACCGCGTCGATCTTCACCGCCGGCGTCGTCACCGGCATCACGATCACCGCGCGCAGGCCGAGCTTGCGCGCCGCCAGTGCGACGCCTTGCGCGTGGTTGCCGGCGGAGGCCGCGAACACGCCGCGGGCGCGCTGTTCGGCCGACAGCTGCGCCATCTTGTTGTAGGCGCCGCGCAGCTTGAAGGAGAACACCGGCTGGTTGTCCTCGCGCTTGAGGAAAACGCGGTTGTCCAGGCGCGCGGACAGGTTCGGCGCGAAATCGAGCTCGCTCTCGCGCGCGACGTCGTAGACGCGTGCGGTCAGGATGCGGCGCAGGAGGTCGTGGTCGGGCATGCGCGGTCGCGTCGGCTGAACGGCACTCGATCTTAGTGGATGGGCGATATAACGGCGGCGACGGGTCGAAGGTAAACTACGCCGTCTGCAAATTCCGACTCCCGTCCGATGAAGTGGTTGATCCTGGCAATTTTCGTGGGCTGCGCCGCCTACATCCATCTGCGCGGTCGCGTACGGCTGCGCCTGGGGCGCCAGATCACCGACCATTCGACCTTCATGGCGCCGCTGAACGTGCTGATGTACGCCTGCTCGCGCGTGCCGACCAGCCGATACATCACGGTGGATGAGTTTCCCGAGCTGGCGCCGTTGCGCGAGCGCTGGCAGGAAATCCGCGAGGAAGCGCTGGCGTTGCGCGAGGCGCAGCAGATCAAGGCGTCCAATCAGTACAACGACGTCGGCTTCAATTCGTTCTTCCGCCGCGGCTGGAAACGCTTCTACTTGAAGTGGTACGACGACGCGCATCCGTCCGCGGCGACGCTGTGCCCGCGCACGACCGAGCTGCTGCGCACGATCCCGAGCGTGAAGGCGGCGATGTTCGCCGAGCTGCCGCCGGGCAGCGAGCTGCGCAAGCACCGCGATCCGTACGCCGGTTCGCTGCGCTTCCATCTCGGCCTGGTCACCCCCGGTGACGACCGCTGCTACATCGAGGTCGACGGTGAGCGTTACAGCTGGCGCGACGGCGAAGCGGTGATGTTCGACGAGACCTACATCCACCGCGCCGAGAATGCGACCGAGCGCGATCGCATCATCCTGTTCTGCGATGTCGAGCGGCCGATGAAGTACCGTTGGGCGACCGCGCTGAACCGCTTCGTCGCGCGCAACCTCGTCGCCGCGGCGGCGTCGCCGAACATGGAGGGCGATGCGACCGGCGGACTCAATCGCGCGTTCGCCTCGTTCTATCGCGTACGCGAGCGGGCCAAGCGCCTGCGCAAGGCGAACAAGACCTTGTACTACACGCTGAAATTCGGCTTGCTCGGCGGACTGGCGCTGGCGATTTTCTGGCCGTATTGAAGGCGCGGTTTTTCGCTTCCTTGTGATCGCTCGTCGTCTCCCTCTTCTTGAGGGAGCGGCGACAGCGGGGACTGCTCAGCTCTCCGCCAACTCCAGCCGCGCGACCCAGCCGTCTTCGATCCAGCGCCGCAGCAAGGTCGCCGCGCGCATCGCCACTTCTTCGGGCGCGTGCCACTGACACAGCCGTTCGCACAATTGCGCGAAGGTCGCCGCTTGCGCGGTCGCTTCGAGCGCGTCCGCCTCGTCTTCCTCGAGCCGGCGATGATGCACGGTCGACTGCCAGCGCCAGGCGACCCACGTTTGCGATGGCGCGAGCGGCTGCAGGGAGGGAACGCTTTCGCCGCGATCGAGCGAAAGGCGTATCAGGTCGAGGTTGTGTTCGAGTTCGAGCCGCTGCAGCGAAGCGTGCAGGCGCAGCTGCAAGAGCGGCCAGTCCGCAGGCGCCAG
Organism: Dokdonella sp. GW821-FHT11D02; assembly: GCF_058808595.1. NCBI lineage: Bacteria > Pseudomonadati > Pseudomonadota > Gammaproteobacteria > Lysobacterales > Rhodanobacteraceae > Dokdonella > Dokdonella sp. GW821-FHT11D02. The sequence continues at coordinate 177,991 of NZ_CM179520.1, forward strand.
CGCGGCGGCGGCGGCGAAATCGACCGGCACTTCGTCGGCCGCGTCGAAGGCGAGACCGAGCGCCCATTCCAGCTTCGCCATCGCGGCCAGTTCCGGCCGCTCCGACCACGGTGCTCGGCTCTGCGCGAACGCTGCCAAATCGGCGCCGTACCAGCGCACGTTGGCATGCGTCGAAGGAATCGCGGCGATGTAGGCGAGCGCGAGGCGCTCGAATCCGTCGTCGCCGGCGAGCGCGCGCAAGCCGGGGAAATCCTCGCGCAGCACCCCGACGAGGCGAGTGCGATAAGCGTGGGAATAGATGCCGAGCCGTTCGGCGGCATCCGCTTGCGGCGTCGCCACGACCGCGTTCAACGCGGCGGCGTCGTGTTGCAATACGTGCGCTTGCAGTTCGCGCTGCAGGTCGGCCAGTGCGTTCAAGCGGCCGCCCGCAGGATCGGTTCGGCGATGGCGCGCGCGGCGGCGAGTTCGGCGACCAACTCGGCCAAGGGCGGAATGCGGTCGTCGCGTTCGATCAGGGTCGATACCGGACCGAAGCGCCGCACGGCGTAGGCGTACAAGTCCCACACCGGATCGATGACCGCCGCGTCGTGCGTGTCAACGATCAGCGCGCCGTTGTGCTCGTGGCCGGCGAGATGAAATTGCTGCACGCGCTCGGGCGGAATCTGGTCGAGGTAGCCGCGTGCATCGAAGCCGTGATTGTGCGCACTGACGTAGACGTTGTTGACGTCGAGCAGGATCAAGCAATCCGCGCGCCGCGCGATCTCGGCGAGGAAGTGCGCTTCGGACATCTCCGAGGCGCGGAACGCGACATAGCTCGACACGTTCTCGAGCAGGATGCGGCGGCCGAGTGCGTCCTGCACTTGGCGCACGCGTGCGGCTACGTGGTCGAGCGCTTCCTCGGTGTAGGGCAGCGGCATCAGATCGTGCAGATTGGTGCCGTCGACGCCGGTCCAGCACAGATGATCGGATACCCAGGCCGGCTCCACGCGGTCGGCGAGGGCGCGCAGCTGTGTCAGATATTGGCGATCGAGCGGATCGCTGCTGCCGATCGAGAGCGACACGCCGTGCAGTACCAGCGGCCAGCGTTCGCGAAAGCGCATCAAGTACTCGAGCGGGCGGCCTCCGGGGACGAGGTAGTTCTCGCTGATCGCCTCGAGCCAGTCGATCGGCGCCTCCTGCGCGAGCAGCTCCTCGTAGTGTTCGACGCGTAAGCCCAGGCCGTAGCCGAGTGCGGGATAGCGCGGATCGTTGTGCGACATGGGAATCGTCCGCCGACTGCATGGCCCGCCGTCGGCGGGCCATGCAGAATGCCGGTTTACGCGTTAGGACGCTTTCTTCTTGGCTTCGTCCTGCGCCGCCTTGCAGGCCGCATCGTCCTTCTGCATGGTGATGCCCTCACCCTTGCACGCGTTCTGGCCCTTGCACGAATTCTTCGCCGTCGCGCAGGCACCATGGCCCTTGCACGAGGAGGAGTTTTCGCACTTCACCTTCGCTTCGGCCTTGTCCGCGGCGAACGCCGGTGCGGCGCTGGTCAGCGTGAACAAGCCGGCGACGGCGGTGGCGAGGGCGATACCGGTCAGCTTCGAGACTTTCTTTTCCATGACGTACTCCGTAGTGGGTTCGTTGGTTGTGTATTGCAGTCGTCGCCGCCCCGTCGCGCATCGCGCTCATCGGCCGGCAGGCAGAGGAACGGCATTCCGCATGAGTTCTTTCAAGCTCCCATTCTTTCGAGAACCTTTGCCGCAGTGCAGCGAACCGCGTTCCGTTCGCAATGAAAGAACTCCCCGCCGGCTCGGGTCTTTGTACACGCCGAACGTGAACGGGTTGCAACCGCGATCCGCGGCGGTTCGGCAACTGCGAGTTTCGGCAAGGTTTTTGCCACCATTCCTGTTTAGGGAGTTTCCCCAATGTCCACGACGATCGCCCGCGGCTGCGAGGCCGTCCTGCGTCTTTTGACTCGCGTGCAGTGGCTCGGACCGCTGGTTCTGCGCCTGTTCTTCGGTTACTTCTGGCTCGAAACCGGCTGGGCCAAGCTGCACCATCTCGACGGATTCACCCAGCGCTTCGTCGAATGGGGTGTTCCGTTGCCGGCCTTCAACGCGGCGCTATCCGCCGGCGTCGATTTCGTCGGCGGCCTGTTGCTGATGCTCGGCCTGTTCACGCGCTTCACCGCCGCGGCGATGGGTATCAACATGGTCGTCGCGATCGCCCTGGTCGTGATCAAGAACGTCGGCAGCTTCGACGAGTTCGTCGAACTCGACGAGTTCGTCTACATCCTGATCTTCTTCTGGCTGCTGATCGCCGGTCCCGGCAAGGCGAGTCTCGATACGCTGCTGGCGCGCTGGCTCGGCATCGCGACGCCGGTGCTGCGGATGGAGAAGGCGTAAGCGAACTATCGGCGCGGCGCCGCGCGTGGTCGCCACGCCATCTTCATGTACGAGCTGCCGCCGCGCAGTTCGTCCAGCATCTGCTGCAAGCGCTTCTGGCGCGTGGCGTCCAGGCGCGCGCGGGCGATCCAACCCAGATAGTCGTTGCGCTGGTACGGCGGGCGCTCTTCGTAGGCTTCCATCAGTCCGTGTTCGAGCAAGGCGGCGCGTACCGAAGCGGGCATCGGGTGTTTCGCGCGGCGAAGCCGCGGAGCGGTGGACGTGGGCATTGCGCTGACTCCGGAACGAAGCGGCGGCGCATCGTTGGTCGGCGCGCGCAGGCCGTCAAGCGCCGGCGGCGTCGAGCGCCTTAGAACAACTCCGCCTGCGGCGACGCCTCGCGCGGCGGCCGAAACGCGCTGGTGTCGAGCCGCACGTCGCGGCCGCGGCCGATGCCGTGTTTGCGGCAGGCGAGGTGAACGCGCTGGCGGATCAGTTCGGCGAACTCACCCTCGCCGCGCATGCGCGAGCCGAAGCGCGGATCGTTGTCCTTGCCGCCGCGCATTTGGCGGATCAGGCTCATCACGTGCTCGGCGCGTTGCGGTACGTGCAGGTCGAGCCATTGCCGGAACAAGTCTTTCAGTTCATACGGCAGGCGCACGATGGTGTAGCCGGCGATCGTCGCGCCGCCGGCGGCGACTTGTTCGAGGATCTGTTCGATCCAGCGGTCGGTCACCATCGGAATGATCGGCGCGACCATCACGCCGCAAGGGACGCCGGCGGCGTTCAGGGCCGCGACCGCTTCGAGACGCCGGTGCGGCGCGCTCGCGCGTGGCTCCAGCGTGCTCGACAAGCGATTGTCGAGCGAGGTGACCGAAACGAACGCATGCACCAGCCGCGCCTGCGCCATCGGCACGAGCAGGTCGAGATCGCGTTCGATCAACGCGTTCTTGGTGATGATCGTGCACGGATGCCGGCACTCCAGCAGCACTTCGAGCACCGAGCGGGTGATGCGATAGCGCCGCTCGATCGGCTGATACGGATCGGTATTGGCGCCGAGGTTGATCGGCGAGCAGACGTAGCCGGGCTTGCCGAGTTCCTTGCGCAAGAGTTCCGCGGCGTTGGTCTTGGCGAACAGCTTGGTTTCGAAATCGATGCCGGGTGAGAGATTCAGATACGAGTGCGACGGACGCGCGTAGCAGTACACGCAGCCGTGTTCGCAGCCGCGGTAGGGGTTGATCGATTGGGTGAAATGAATGTCGGGCGAGTCGTTGCGGCTGATGATCGAGCGCGCGCGCTCTTCGGTGACGTGAGTCGCCGGGCGCGGCGTCGATTCCTCTTCTCGCTCCCAGCCGTCGTCTTCGCGTGTTTTCTCGATCGACTCGAAGCGGCCTTCCGGGTTGGACGCCGCGCCGCGCCCTTTGACGCGTGCCGGCGCGTCGATGCGGTCGGGGCTGAATGGGCGAGGTCCGGTCTTCATTCTGGACGGCAGTATGCGCCGCCGTGTCTCAGATGCTGCGAAGCGGCGTCAGCGCGAACGCTGCGCCAGCAGGCGGTCGAGCTGGTTGGCGAACGCCTGGCGGTCGCGTGCGTGGAAAGCGGGCGGTCCGCCGGTCTGCACGCCGCTGCCGCGCAGCTCGTCCATGAAATTGCGCATCGACAGCAGCTGGCCGATGTTCTCGCGGCTGTACAGCTCGCCGCGTGGATTGATCGCGAGCACGCCTTTGTCGACCAGCCGCGCGGCGAGCGGGATGTCGGCGGTGACGGCGAGGTCGCCCGCTTCGGCCCAGTCGACGATCGCCTGGTCGGCCGCGTCCAGGCCCTGCGCGACGCTGCGGCTGCTGATGAAGGCCGACTTCGGCACCGTCAGCGGCTGGTTCGCGACCAGGACCAAGGCCACGCCGGCACGCTCGGCCGCGCGATAGAGGATGTCCTTGATGACTTTCGGGCAGGCGTCGGCGTCGACCCAGATCTTCATGGCAGGCGATCGCCAGACGGGGCCGGCGAGCGTAGCAGTCCGCCGCGAATGCCGCTTTGCTGCGACCGCGACCTTGCAACGGCGCGCGCCGCCCTCAACCTCGTCGGCGCTGCCCGCGACCGCGGGCCTCGTCCGCGCCTAACCGCCCCAGGAGTTCCCATGCGTCTTTCCATGTACCAGGCCTCGGTTCCCGTCTTCATCCGCAATCTGACCCATCTCGACGCGATTCTAGACAAGGCGTCGGCCTATGCCGCGGCGAAGAAGATCGATCCGGCCGTGTTGGTCGGCGCGCGTCTGTATCCGGACATGCTGCCGCTGTCGCGCCAGGTGCAGATCGCGACCGACCACGCCAAGAACGCCAGCGGACGCCTGTCCGGCGCCGACCGTCCGGTGTTCGAGGACAACGAGAGCAGCCTCGACGAACTGAAGGCGCGCATCGCCAAGACGATCGACTACTTGAAAACGCTGACACCCGAGCAGTTCGAGGGCAGCGACGAGCGCGACGTCACCGTGCCGCTGCGCGGCAGCGAGCTGGTGTTGAAAGGCCTGCCCTATCTGTTCGCCTTCGCCCAGCCGAACTTCTACTTCCACGTCACCACCGCCTACGCGATCCTGCGTCACAGCGGCGTGGAGATCGGCAAGACCGACTTCATCGGCACGCCGCCGGTCTGAGTTCCGCGCCCGCCATCGCGCGACCGGCGCCGCCGGATCGCGCGACGGCGGCACTAAGAATTGCGACCGTTTCCGCAGCATTGCCCCGCCCGGGTCGTCGATCATGTCTACGACAGGAGACGTAGCGATGCTGCAAAGGCTGATCCCGAAAATCTTTTACGAACACCTCGACGAAGGCTTCGATTTCTTCGTTGACGGCCTCGGTTTCCAGGTCATGCATCAGGACGACGGCATGGTCGTGGTCGAGCGCGACGGCGCCAGGGCCTGCCTGGTCCAGAGCGCGCAGCCCGCCGGCACCAACCGCCCGGAGTTCGCGATCGAAACCGACGCGATCGGCGTGTTGCACGTGGAAATCCGCTCGCGCCGTCCGGACTTGCTGCACCCGGACAGCGCGATGGTGACGAAACGGCCGGGCGGCGCGCTCGAGTTCGCGGTGCGCGATGCGACCGACGTCTGCGTCGTCTTCCGGCAGTGGCCGGAGCTGGCCTGAGCGCGGCGCACTTCGGTGCGAAGCCGTTCGTGATCAATCCCTTGCCCGGCCGCCCGGCCGGGCCGTACCCAAGCTGCCGCCGCGCCGCCCCGGCGGCGGCGACGGCGCTACAATCCCGCAATGGTCGAACTGTGGTCCCGCGCCGTCGACGGCTTGAACGCGTACGCCGTCACGCCTTTCGTGCATCTGGTCCATCTGAACGGACTGGCCGGTGATCCGCGCGAGGTCGCCGAGGCCCTGCTGATCGCGCTGGTGCAGGTGCTGGTGATCGGCCTGATTTTCCGCCCGCTGGAGAGCTGGCTGCCGGCCGAGCACTGGCCCGATCGCCGCCACGCGCGTATCGACCGCACCTACACGCTGGTGATGCTGCTCGGCTTGAACCCGTTGTTCGCCTATCTGGTGCTGACGCCGTTGGCGAACGCGTTCGCCGGCGCGCCGGTCGCCACCGGCAGCGACGAGATCGCCACCGGACTTTCGCATTGGGTGCCGTGGTTCCAGCACCATCCGCTGATTCTGTTCTTCGTCTACTACCTCATCTACGACCTGGTCTACTACTGGATGCATCGCGCCCAGCACGCGATTCCGTGGTGGTGGGCGCTGCACAGCATGCACCACAGCCAGCGCCAGATGAGCTGCTGGAGCAACGACCGCGGCAGCTACGTCGACGGCTTCCTGCAATCGATGGTGCTGGCGACGGTGGCGCTGGTGATCGGCATCGAGCCGGACCAGTTCGCGCTGCTCTTGTTCGTCGCCGAGCTGGTGCAGAATTTCTCGCACGCGAACGTGCGCTTCGGTTTCGGGCGCGTGTTCGAAAGAATCTTCGTCGACCCGAAATTCCATCGCCTGCATCACATGATCGTCGACCCCGATCGTCCGCAGCTGCACAACTGCAATTACGGCCAGGTGTTGTCGGTGTGGGACGTGCTGTTCGGCACCGCGCTGTACGGCGAGCCGCCGCGGCGCACCGGCGTCGGCGATCCGATGGTCGACATCGACAACGAGCGCGGCCTGGTCGCGATGCAGTGGGGAGCGTTCCGGCGCTTCTGGGGCGCGTTGTGGACACCGGCGGGCTGGAAGCTCGGTGACGTCGCGTTCGGACCGGACTACAAGCCGGTGCCGACCGCGCACATGGACATGCATCAATTTGCGGCGGAGCCGATGCGCGAGTCGGCACAGGGCGTCGTGGCGAGCTGAAACGTCGCGGCGGGATGCGCAGGAAGCGTCGAACGATGGGTTGTGGGCGGGCGGAGATCGAGCATGTGTACGCGAGGGAATGAATCGGCGCGTCGCCGTCGCCTCGATGCCGACGCGGGAGTGCGCGCGCGATGATCGACGCCGGCGCCACCGCCTCGCTGCTGCACCTGCAGGGGCAGATCCTGGAAGAAGTCGCGCGCGGCGAACCGATGGCCGTGATCGCCGACCACATCTGTTCGAGCATCGAACGCCTCGCCGAAGACGTGCTCTGTTCGATCCTGACGGTCGATGCGCAGGGCAACCTGCATCCTCTGTCCGGACCGAGCCTGCCCGACTCCTACTCCTTGGCGCTGGACGGCTTGGTCAGCGGTCCAGCGGCGGGGTCGTGCGGCACCGCCGCCTATCGCGGCGAGGCGGTCGAGGTGATCGACATCGAGACCGACCCGCTCTGGGCGCCGTACAAGCATCTCGCGCTGCCGCTCGGCTTGCGCGCGTGCTGGTCGAGTCCGATCAAGACGCACGAAGGCCGCGTAGTTGGTACGTTCGCGTTCTACTACCGCGAGCCGCGCGGACCGAGCGAGCTGGAGCGGCAAATCGTCGAACGCTGCGTGCACCTGTGCGCGATCGCGATCGCACACGACCAGACCCAAGCGCGCATCGACCAGCTCGCCTACTACGACACGCTGACCGGCCTGCCCAACCGCAGCGAATTCCAGCGTCTGGCGCAGCAGGCCCTAGGTGCGCTGCCGCCGGGTGCCGTTCTCAACATCCACTACATCGATCTCGACGACTTCAAAAGCGTCAACGACCTGCACGGTCATCGCATCGGCGACTTGCTGCTCGAACAAGTCGCGCGCCGGCTGCTCGCGCGGGTCGGCGCCGACGCCTTCGCCGCGCGGCTCAACGGCGACGAGTTCGCGGTGGTGCAGACCTGCGAGGACGGCACGCGCGACGGCAGCACGCTGGCGCGCGCGCTGGTGGCGGCGCTGGAAGAGCCGTTCGACATCGAAGAGTCGCGCGTCAGCGTCGGCGCCAGCATCGGCATCGCGCAGACGCGTTCGGGCGCGATGCCGTTGACCGAACTGTTCAAGCGCGCCGACCTGGCCCTGCACGCGGCGAAGACCGACGGCGGCCGCGTGCACCGTTTCTTCGCGCCCGAAATGGAAGCCGCGGTGCAGCTGCGCCTGAGCCTGAAACAGGACCTGCGCGGCGCGATGGGTCGCGGCGAGTTTCGTCTGGTGTACCAGCCGATCGTCGCGCTGGCGAGCAACGAGCTGGTCGGTCTCGAGGCCTTGCTGCGCTGGCGCCATCCGAGCCACGGCGAAGTGTCGCCGAGCGTGTTCGTGCCGATCGTCGAGGAGATGGGTCTGATCGGCACGCTCGGCAATTGGGTGCTGCGCGAGGCCTGCCTCGCGGCCTCGCGCTGGCCGCGCGCGGTCAAGATCGGCGTGAACCTGTCGCCGCTGCAGATGCGCAAGGCCAGCCTCGTGCGCGAGGTCATCTCGGCGCTGCGCGAAGCGGGCCTGCCGCCCGAGCGGCTGGATCTCGAAGTCACCGAAAGCGCGCTGCTCGCGCGCGACGCCGCCACGCGCGCTGCGCTGCACGAACTGCACGACTACGGCGTGCGCTTGTCGCTGGACGATTTCGGCACCGGCTACTCCTCGTTGCAGTTATTGCGCGCATTTCCGTTCGATCGCATCAAGATCGACATGTCCTTCGTGCGCGACATCGGCATGGACGCCGACTCGATGGCGATCGTGCGTGCGGTGATCGGTCTCGCCGGCGACCTCGGCTTGCGCGTCGCCGCCGAAGGCGTGGAGATCGAAAGCCAGTTCGAGTGGCTCTTGCAGCACCGCTGCACCGAAGGCCAGGGCTACTGGTTCAGCCGGCCGCTCGATCGCATCGAACTGCAGACGCTGCTGGAACGTGCGCATCCGGACGAGCCCTTGGTCCTGTCGAACCTGCTGCGCCCGCCGCCGCTGTCTTCGGAACTGGCCGCGAGCTGAACGCAGTCGCGTTCGCAGCAACGCAGGGACTGGACGCGCCGTATTGGGTTTCGCCACGATGCCGGCTTCTGCGTGGGAGATCTCCGATGCGCATGCTCGGCGCCGCTGTACTCGCCTTGTCCGTCTCCGCGGCCTTCGCCGCGCCGCCGCCCGCCGCGAAGCCGGCCGCACCTGCGCCCGACAAAGCGCTCGACATCTATGCCGAACCCGGCCAGCGCATCGACATCGGTGGCCGCAAATTGAACTTGCGTTGCAGCGGCAGCGGCGCGCCGACCGTAATCCTCGACAGCGGTCTCGGCATGACATCGATGTCGTGGCGCAAGCTGCAACCGCTCGTCGCCAAGACCCTGCGCGTCTGCTCCTACGATCGCGCCGGACTCGGTTTCAGCGACGCCGGTCCGCAGCCGCGCACGGCGCAGGCCGCCGCGGACGACTTGCACGCGATGCTGCAGGCAGCACGGCTGGCGCCGCCGTTCGTGCTGGTCGGGCATTCGATGGCGAGCTACGTCGTGCGTCTGTATACCGCTGCGCATCCGAACGAGGTCGCTGGCCTGGTGCTGATCGATCCGGTCTCCGAAACGCTGGCCGAGGATGCGCCGGCCTATGCCGCGCACGAAGCGGCGGCGAGCGCCGCCAATACCGACTACGGCAAGAAATGCGCTGAGGCTGCGCGCAAGGGCGACTTGACCAAGCCGACGCCGGCCGCGCAGGCCTGCGTACCGCCGCCGTTTCCGGGTCTGAGCGACAAGCTCAGCGACTCGATCCGCCAGCGCTTCCGCAGCACGGCGTACTGGGACACGACGCTCGCGGAACGCGAGGCCGACGCCGCCAACATCGCTGCGGTGAAGGCGATACCGGCCTCGGCCTATGCGCAGCGGCCGCTGCTCGTACTCAGCGCCGAAAGCCGCGAATGGATCGCACCGGAAGACCGCGATGCGGCCTCTGCGGCGTACGCGAAAGCGCATCGGCGCATCGCCGCGTTGTCGACGCAGGGGCGCGTGCAGGCGGTGGCGAAGTCCGGCCACAACATCCAGGAAGATCAGCCCGAAGCCGTAGCGAAGGCGATCGTCGAGGTTGCGCGCGAGGCTGCCGCGCCGGCCGCTAAGTAACGCGTCGCGCTCAGACCAGGCCGGTCGCGTAGTACAGCGCGATCACGGCGAAGACGGCCAGGGTCTTGATCAGTGTGATGGCGAAGATGTCGCGGTAGGACTGGCGGTGGCTCAGGCCGGTTACGGCCAACAGCGTGATCACCGCACCGTTGTGCGGCAGCGTGTCCATGCCGCCGGAAGCCATCGCGGCGACGCGATGCAGCACCTCGAGCGGAATGCCGGCAGCGTGCGCGTTCTGCACGAACGTCTCGGCCATCGCGCCGAGCGCGATACTCATGCCGCCCGAGGCGGAGCCGGTGATGCCGGCCAGTGCAGTCACCGAGATCGCCTCGTTGACCAGCGGATCGGGAATCGCGCGCAAGGCCTGCGCGACGACCAGAAAGCCCGGCAGCGCGGCGATGACCGCACCGAAACCGTACTCGGAAGCGGTGTTCATCGAAGCGAGCAGGGCGCCGCCGACCGCGCTCTTCGATCCTTCGGCGAAACTCGCGCGCACCGCGCGCCAGCCGAACGCGAGCACGCAAGCGATGCCGGCGAGCAGGGCGCCTTCCACTGCCCAGATCGCCGCGAGGCGAGCGACTTCCTGCACCACCGGCTTGGCCTCGCCGACCGCGGCCGGTACGAAGCTGTGGCTGGCGCCGTACCAGCGCGGAATCCACTGCGTGAGCAGAAAATTCAGCACGCCGACCACGACCAGCGGCAGCAGCGCGACCAGCGGATGCGCCAGCCGTTCGCCGCGGAACGGTGCCGGTTCGTTGAGCAGATCGCTGCCGTAGCCTTCGCCGGCCGCGGCCGCGCGGCGGCGGCGCGATTCGAGATAGACCAGCCCGAGCGCGCACACGAACACGGCGCCGAACGTGCCCAGCCACGGTGCTGCCCAGGCGCTGGTCTGGAAGAACGTGGTCGGAATGATGTTCTGGATCTGCGGCGTGCCCGGCAACGCGTCCATGGTGAAGGTGAACGCGCCGAGCGCGATCGTGCCGGGGATCAGGCGCTTGGGAATGTCGCTCTGGCGGAACAGCTCGGCCGCGAACGGATACACCGCGAACACCACCACGAACAGCGAGACGCCGCCGTAGGTCAGAAGCGCGCACACCAGCACGATCGCCAGCATCGCGCGGCTGCGTCCGACCAGGCCGATCGTCGCCGCCACGATCGAGCGCGAGAAGCCGGCCAGCTCGATCAGCTTGCCGAACACCGCGCCGAGCAGGAACACCGGGAAGTACAACTTCAGGAAGCCGACCATCTTGTCCATGAACAGGCCGGTGAACATCGGCGCGACCAGGCTCGGATCGGTCAGCAGCACCGCGCCGAGCGCAGCCACCGGCGCGAACAGGATCACGCTGTAGCCGCGGTAGGCGACCAGCATCAGGAACGCCAGCGCGGCGAGCACGATCAGTAGCGACATCGACCAACGATCCCCGTGCGTGCGGAAGCGGTCCGGCGCGGCCGCGGCCGTCCGGATGCGCGTGCAGGGTAGGGTGATGCCGGCGGTGCTACCTACTGTACGAAGGTACAAGTGTGACGCCGGCGAGCCTCCTCTAGCCTGCGCGCACACACTGGCCACGAGGCCGGCGCGCCGCTGGAGGGGGAATCATGCAACGTCGTCTGCTCTGTCTTGCCGTCGCCTGCGCGCTCGGCGCGAATGCGAGCCGCGTGTTCGCGGCCCAAGCCGCCGCGCCGGACGAGGCGGCGGCGCAAGCCGAAGCTGCCGCGCAAGCCGAGCCGGCCGGGGCCTCCGCAGCGGTACCGACGACCCAGCTCGAATCGATCGCGGTCACCGCACGCCGTCGTTCGGAGAACATCGAGAAGGTGCCGGTCGCGATCAGCGCGTTCAGCGAAGAAGATCTCAAGGACCTGCAAGCGAACAACATCGACGGACTGCAAGGCGCGGTGCCGGGCATGAATATCGTGCAGGGTCGCGGCTCTTCTTCGGCGGTGAACGTGTTCATCCGCGGCATCGGCCAGCCGGACGCGTTGCAGACCTTCGATCCGGGTGTCGGCATGTACGTCGACGACGTCTACTACTCGCGCATCCAGGGCGCCTTGATCAGCCTGTTCGACGTCGACCACGTCGAAGTGCTGCGCGGACCGCAAGGCACGTTGTACGGCAAGAACTCGACCGGCGGCGCGATCAAGATCCAGACGCGCGCGCCGAGCGAAACGAGCACCGGCTCGGCCGAACTCACGCTCGGCGACTACGGTCGCGCCGAAGGGCGCTTTTATCTCTCGGGCGCGTTCGACGAGCGCTGGTCGGCCAGCATCGCAGGCGCGGTGGTCGGCAACGACGGCTACGTGCGCGATCCGGTCACACGCCAGGACTACAACGACGACGACACCAAGGCCTTGCGCGCCAAGCTGCAATTCAAGCCGGGCGAGAACTTCACCGCGACCTTGGCGCTCGACTACACGCGCCAGACCACCGCGCTCACGCTCGGCGAGCCGACCGCGCCCTTGATCCAGACCGATTTCGTGCGCGGCGCCGTCGTGCTGCTGTCGCCGTCGCGACGCGAGTACGACTTCGAGTCGCGCACTTCGTTCGCGCCGGACAAAGGCCAGAGCCTGACTCACAAGGGCGCTTCGCTGCATCTCGACTGGAAGTTGTCGGAGGCGTGGACGCTCAAGAGCATCAGTGCGTATCGACGCTTGAACAGCGCCTCCTACATCGACATCGACGCCTCGCAATACGAACTCGGCGACGTCTTCGTCGGCTTCCACCAGAAGCAATCCAGCCAGGAACTGCAGCTGCAATACGACAACGGCAGCAACCTGCAAGCGGTGTACGGCGTGTACTGGATGCGCGAGACCGTGCCCTCGCACCAAGAAGCCTACGCCGACGACCTGTTCGCGCTCGGCGGCGCGCCGATCGGTTTCCTGCGCACCATCGACGACGACCTGCGCAGCACCAGCTACGCCGGCTTCGCCCATCTCAACTGGGAATTCGCTTCCAGCTGGACGCTCGCCGCCGGCCTGCGCTGGACGCACGAGAGCAAGGACTACGACCGCAGCACCAGCGTGTTCTGGACGCCGCAAGTTCCGCCGGCCCTGGTCAACGGCACCTTGCCGTTCTCCGGCAAGGACGACTGGAACGCGTGGACGCCGTCGATCTCGCTGCAGAAGCAGTTCAACGACCAAGTCATGGCCTACGTCTCGGCCAACCGCGGCTTCAAATCCGGCGGCTTCAACGGCCGCGCCAACAGCGCCGCCGAAGCGGCCAACGCGGTGTTCGATCCGGAATTCGTCTGGACCTACGAGATCGGTCTCAAGATGCGCTCGGCCGACGGCCGCCTGCAAGGCAACATCGCCGCGTTCCACAGCGACTACAAGGATTTCCAGGCGCGGGTGTCGGAAGTACTCAATCCCGGCTCGCCCACGCCGACCTTCGCCTTCCCCGTGCTCAACGCGGCCAAGCTGAAGATGGACGGTCTCGAATTCGAAGGCGCCGCGTTGTTCGGGCAGGGCACGCGGCTGTCGGCGCAGCTCAGCTATCTCGACGCGCGCTACGACCAGTTCGCCGACCCGCGCGTGCAGTTGAATCCCGCGCTGGCCAGCCTGCACGACCATGTGCCGTTCTCGCCGAAGTGGAGCGCGCGCGTCGCGCTGACGCAGACCTTCAACCTCGGCGACGGCGGCGCGGTCACGCTCGGCGGCGACGTTTCCTATCGCGACGACACCTGGCTCAGCGTCGACAACCGCGCCGGCCTGATGCAGGACGCCTACACCCTGGTCGGCTTGTTCGGCGTGTACGACTCCGCCGACGGCCACTGGCAGCTGCGCGCCGGCGTGCGCAACCTGACCGACAAGACCTACAAAACCGACGGCCAGGAGTTCTCCAGCGTCGGCAACATACAGACCGTGTATTACGGTTGGCCGCGCAACTACTACGTGTCGGCGCGGTACAGTTTTTGAGGGCCGGGATTGGGGATTGGGGAATCGGGAGCGTAGCGCGCTGTTCTCACTCTCCCGCTTGCGGGAGAGGTCGAAGCCGCCGTCCGGCGGTTGAGGGCCGGCGCAGGGATGCGCTGGCGGCTTGCGAAGCAGGGACAGTGTAATTGGGGTGAGGAAATCGAAGCGCGCCGATCGGCGTGAGCTACAAACGTATCGCTACAACACGAACCAGCAACCCCTTCGGAGAGAATTTCGTGCGAACCCCAACGACCTCGATCCTCGCGCTGTCACTCGCGCTCGCCACCCTCTCCGTCCACGCGGCGGACTCGACACTGCCCAAGCTCAAGCTCGATCCCGCCAAAACCACGGTCTCCGGTCTCTCCTCCGGCGCCTACATGGCGCATCAAGTGCACGTGGCGTACTCCGACCACATCATTGGCGCTGCGCTGATCGCCGGCGGCCCCTACCACTGTGCCGACGGCAAACTCGAAACCGCGCTCGCGCGTTGCATGACGCCGGCCGACGGCAAAGGTCCGGACCCGAAGGCGCTGGCGCAGCATGCGACCGAAGTCGCCAAGGCAGGCAAGATCGCGCCGCTCGCCGGCCTCGTCGGCGACAAGGTGTTCATCCTGCACGGCAAGGCCGACAAAACCGTCGGCGAATCGCTCAGCCGCGACACCGCTGCGCTGTATCGCGAACTGGCGCCGCAATCGAACGTGCACGAAGACCTCGCGCGCGGCTTCACGCACACCTTTCCGACCGAATCCGCCGGCGCCTCCTGCGAAACCGCCACCACACCCTACGTCGGCAAATGCGGCTACGACGCCGCCGGCGCAGTCTTCGCCGAGCTGTACGGCAAGCCGCCGCATGCCGCGAAAGAGCCGAGCGGCGAGCTGCGCGCGTTCGACCAGGACACATTCCGCCCTGACGGCGCCGATGCCTTCCTCGGTACGAAAGGCTATGTCTACGTGCCCAAGCGCTGCGCCGACGGCAACACCTGCGCGCTGCACATCGCCTTTCACGGCTGCCAACAGAACGCCGACACGATCGGCGAAACCTTCGTCAAGGAAACCGGCTACAACCGCTGGGCCGATGCCTACGACGTCGTCGTGCTGTATCCGCAGACGCGTGCCTCGATGGCGCCGCTGAATCCGAAGGGATGTTGGGACTGGTGGGGCTACGGCGGCGAGGCTTACGACACGCGCGATGGCGTGCAGATGCGCGCGGTTGCGGCGATGGCGCAGGCACTCGGGGCGGGCTTGCGCTGAGATCGCAATCCGCACCGCCGTCGATTGACTACTTCGTTGGCGACAGGTGGGACAGGGGTGCTGCACTCGTCGCATGACTCGCGCGCACTCATTTCTCCGCCGTCGCGACGCCGAAGCAGTGCGAATGGCCGTCGTCGTCCGTCACGAAGAACTCGCTCTGGCCGTAGTCGCGTTCGCTGACGTCCGACACGGCGAAACCCAAATTCTTCAATCGTTGCCGCAGCGCGTGCAGATCATCGGGCGCCCAATACAAGCGGATGCCTTCGTAGTCGTCCGGCTTTTGCGGCGAACCCGCGCGCTGATTGAGCCAGAAGCGAACCTGCGCGTTGCCGACCATGCAGCCGACCAGACGGCCGTCTTGCCGCATCGCGCGATCCATGACGAGGCCCAAGCCGTCGACCCAGAAGCGCAGGCTCTTTTCCAAGTCCGCGCTCGGGACCACCGGGATGCACGATTCGATCGCCATGACACGCCTCTCGATGCTCGGCCGCCTTCCGTACGTTCGGATGGCGAAACGGTGCTGCGAGCCGCCGTGCGCTCCCTCGCGCGACTGCGGATACTCTTGTCGTCTCCCTTCATTCTGCCACCGCAAGCCAGCCGCGCCTTCGCGCACGTACGAAGAGCAAGCGCCCTCGCATTGCGGCTCGAACAGGTACCCAACGCATGAGCGACACCGCGATCAACCTGCGCAGCAAATTGGCCCAATTCTCCGAGCACTGGTCGCCGCGCGTCGTCGCCGAGATGAACGACTACCAGTTCAAATTGGCCAAGCTCGAAGGCGAATTCGTCTGGCACTCGCACGCCGATACCGACGAGGTATTCATCGTCCTCGACGGCGAGATGACGCTCGAATTCCGCGACAAGACCGTGCCGCTGGCGGCCGGCGAAATGTACGTCGTGCCGAAGGGCGTCGAACATCGCCCGGTGGCGCCGCGCGAATGCAGCGTGATGCTGGTGGAGCCGCGCGGGGTGGTCAACACGGGCGAGGCCGGCGGCGCCTATACCGCGCCGAACGACGTCTGGGTCTAGCGCGGCGGGCGCTCGTGCCGCTTATCTGACCGATGGCCTTCTCCGAACCGCTTGTCGCGCTCGCCGGCCTCGGCTGGCTGGTGCTGCTGTTCGGCATCGCGCTGTACGGCGAGCGCCATCCGCGCGTGCTGGCGCGGCGCTGGGGCGTGGTCTATGCGCTGTCGCTCGGCGTGCACTGCACCTCGTGGACGTTCTACGGCACCGTCACTCAAGCCGAGCGCTCGGGTTGGTGGCTGCCGCCGACCTTCGTCGGTCTGATCCTGCTCTATCTGCTCGCCGCCGGCGTGTTGGTGCGGTTGGTGCGGCTCGCGCGCGAACACAATGCGAGCTCGCTCGCCGATCTGGTCGCGGCGCGACTCGGCCGCCATGCCGGATTGGCCGCCCTGATCACCGCGGTGACCGCGCTCGGCATCGTGCCCTACATCGCGTTGCAGCTGAAGGCGGTCGCGATGAGCTATGCGCTGTTCGGCTCGGGTCGCGATCTCGCCACGCCGGCGTGGCAGGACAGCGCGCTGTACGTCGCGCTCGCGATGGCCTTGTTCGCGATGTTGTTCGGCACGCGCCGTGCGCCGGCCGCGGCGCACAACCGCGGCCTGGTGCTGGCGCTCGCGTTCGAGTCGCTGTTCAAACTGGTCGCGATGCTGGCGATCGGCGTGCTGGTGCTGCAATTGCCCGACGTCGCCGCCGCCACCGCGGCGCAGCCGCGCGACAGCAGCGGACTGGCGCCGCTGATCCTGCTCGGCGCGCTCGCCGCGTTCACTTTGCCGCATCAGTTTCATGCCGGCGTGGTCGAGTGCCGCGACACCGAGCACGTGCGCACCGCGCGCTGGTTGTTCCCGCTTTATCTCGGATTGATCGCGCTGCCGATCCTGCCGCTGGCGCAAGCCGGTGCGGCGCGGCTCGGTGCGCTCGGCGTGTCGTCGGATCTGTACGTGCTCGCGCTGCCGCTGTCGCAGGGTCAGCGCGGATTGGCGGTGCTCGGTTTTCTCGGTGGCTTGAGTGCGGCGACCAGCATGGTCATCGTCGCCACGCTCGCGCTGAGCTTGATGATCGGCAATCACTGGATCGCGCCGTTGCGCGTACGCACCGGCTGGGGGCGCGGCGAGGCGGGCGATTTGCGTCCGGCCGTGTTGCGCCAGCGCCGCGTCGCGATCCTGGCGGTGCTGCTGTTGGCCTGGGCTTATTCGCGCGCGCTCGCCGGCAGCGATGCCTTGGCCGACATCGGCGCGCTGTCGTTCTCGGCGCTGGCCGGCCTGATGCCGGCGGTGCTGGTGGCGATGTACCGGCCCTCGATCGGCGCACGCGCGGTCGCGCTCGGCCTCGTCGCCGGCAGTCTGGTCTGGCTGTACGTGTTGGCGCCGACGCTGCTGCCTGCTTCGTTGCCGATCTTGCGCAGCGGTCCGTTCGGCATCGACGCGCTGACGCCGGCCAATCTGTTCGGCCTCGGCGAATGGAGCGAGCTCGCGCGCGCGGTCGTCGCCAGTCTCGCCGTCAATGTCGCGCTGCTCCTGCTCGCGGCTCGCACGCGCTGGGCGCGCGACGGTGCGCCGTCCTCGCACGGCGACCTGCCGCTCAGCGAATTGCATGCGTTGGCTACGCGTTTCCTGCCGCGCGAACGCATCGCCGCCTTGCTCGGCGCGACGCCCGGGCACGGCCGCGCCGATGCCGCCGCGATCGCCGCGGTCGAACACGAACTGGCCGGTGTGATCGGCGCGTCGTCGTCGCGCTTGTTGATCGAAGTCGCGCGGCGCGAGCGGCGCGGTCAGCTCGACACCGTCGCCGCGATCGTCGGCGAAGCGAGCCAGGACCTGCGCTTCAACCAGCGCGTGCTCGAAGCCGCGTTGGAAAACATGAGCCAGGGCATCTGCGTGGTCGATGCCGCGTTGAATGTTGTCGCCTGGAATCGCCGCTACGCGGAACTGTTCGCCTATCCGGGCGACCTGCTCGCGATCGGCCGCCCGGTGGCCGCGCTGATGCGGCACAACTTCGCGCGCGGCCTCGCCGGCGCGGGTGCGATCGAAGCGCGCGTCGAACGGCGCCTCGCGCAGATGCGCTCGGGCTCGCCGCACCTGGCCGAGCGCACCTTCCCGGACGGCACCGTGGTCGAGATTCGCGGCAATCCGATGCCGGGCGGCGGCTTCGTCGCGACCTTCACCGACGTCACCGCGTTCCGCCGCGCCGAGCAAGAGTTGACGCGCGCGAACGAGACGCTCGAGCAGCGCGTGACCGCACGCACCGGCGAACTCGCGCGCGCCAGCGCAGCGGCCGAGCGCGCCAATCGCGACAAGACGCGCTTCCTCGCCGCGGTCAGCCACGACCTGGCGCAACCGCTGCACGCCGCGCATCTGTTCACGCACGCACTGGCGCAGCGCGTCGGCGAGCGGCCCGAGCGCGAAACGATCGCGCACATCGACAGCGCGCTGAGTTCGGCCGAGGCCTTGCTCGGCGGTCTGCTCGACATCTCGCGTCTCGATGCCGGCGGCATGCCGCGCGAGGAACGCGCGTTTGCCGCCGACGCGTTGTTGCAGGGTCTGGCGACGGAGTTCCGCTTGCTCGCCGCGGCGAAAGGATTGCAACTGCGCTGCGTGCCGACGCGTGCGTGGCTGCGCAGCGATCCGCAGCTGTTGCGCCGCGTGCTGCAGAATTTTCTTTCCAACGCGGTGAAGTACACGCGCCAGGGACGCCTTCTGCTCGGCGTGCGCCGTCGCGGTGCGGTGCTGCGGATCGAAGTCTGGGACAGCGGCCCCGGCATCGCCGAGGCCGATCGCGCGGCGATCTTCGAAGAATTCCGCCGGCTCGACCGCGGCGGCGCCGGCCTCGGGCTCGGACTGGCGATCGCCGAGCGCATCGCGCGCCTGCTCGCGGCGCCGTTGACTCTGCGCTCTTGGCCGGGCCGCGGCAGCGTGTTCGCGATCGACGTGCCGCGCGCGCTGCCGGCCGATTCCGTCGCGATCGAGGTGAGCGACGCCGTCACACCGCCGCGCCGATGCGTGCTGGTGGTCGACAACGACGCCGCCGTGCTCGCCGCCACCGCTGCGTTGTTGTCGGACTGGAATTGCGAGGTGCTGGCCGCCGCGAATGCCGACGCTGCGTTGGCGCTGTGCCGGCGCGCGCGCCCGGACTTGCTCGTGCTCGACTACCACCTCGACGGCGGCGTCACCGGACTCGATCTGCGCCGCCGTCTCGACGCCGAACTGCACGCGCTGCCCTGCATCGTCGTCACCGCCGACCACGACGACGCCGTGCGCCGCGCGGTCGCCGCCGCCGGCGGCCATCTGCTGCACAAGCCGCTGAAACCGTTGGCGTTGAAATCGCTGCTGGCGCGCCTGCTCGCGGCGGCGGAAGCGGCCGGCTGAGGTGTGCTCAGGCGAAGCGCACCTCGCCGATCCAGCCGCGCTGACGGCGCGCCAGGCGCGTATCGGTTTCCTCGCCGTCGAAGCTGACTTCGGCGTGGCGCAGGCGCGCGGGGTCGACGTTCTCGAACGTATTCACGTTGACGACGGCGTAGAGGCGGCCCTCGATCTCGCTGGTGACCAAGGGCACCGCGCCGCAGCGGGCGCAGACGTGGAAGTCGGCGGTGGCGGTCTCGAAACGGTATTGCGAATGCGCCGCGGCGTCGCTCACCGTCACCGTCAAGGTCGAGGCGGGGTGCGCGGTCCAGACCGCGCCGTGCTTGCGGCAGAACGAGCAGGTGCAGGCGCGCGCCGGAATCGCCTCGGCGTCGCCGCCCCATTGCAGCTCGTAGGAAAGATTGCCGCAGTGGCAGGCGCCGGTGATTTGCATGAGGTCTCCTGGAATGGAAGCGGCCGCGGACGTCGGCAGGCCTGGCCTCATCTTTGGTCGCGCGGTGCGACTGTCAACCGTCGCGCCAGCGGCTCGTCGCAGATTCTCGCTACGACTCCGCTACGGCGGCCGGATCGGCCAGCGCGAGCGAGCGCAGCAGCACGCCGGCCTGGGTGCGATTGCGCACGCCGAGACGCTCGAAGATCGCGGTCAGATGCGCCTTGACCGTGCGCTCCTGCACGTCGAGCCGATCGGCGATCTGCTTGTTCAACAGTCCCTCGGCGACCAGCGCGAGCACGCGCATCTGCTGCGGACTCAACGATGCCAGGCGCGCCGCGAGCGCGCGATCGTCGGCGTCGGTCGCGGCGGCGGCGACCGCGCCGCGCAACGACGGCGGCAGCCACGCCTGCGCCGCGAGCACCGCGCGCAGGGCTTCGCACAGTTCGTCGAGGCCGGCGCGCTTGGAAATGAAGCCGGCCGCACCGTAGGCGAGCGCGCGCCGGATCGTGCGCGGATCGTCGTGCGCCGAAATCATCGCCACCGCGATCGCCGGATGTTCGCCGCGCAAGGTCGCCAGCCCCATCAAACCGTGGCTGCCGGGCATGTGCAGGTCGAGCAGGACGAGGTCGGTGTCGGGCTGCGCCGCGAGCGCGGCACGCGCCTCCTCGAAGCTGCCGGCCTCGGCGATGATCGCGTCGGCGGCGACCGTGCGCACCGCCTGCGCCAGCGCCAGGCGGAACAGCGGATGGTCGTCGGCGAGCAGGAGACGCATCGCCCGCACTGTAGCAGCCGATCGCATCACGGCCGCTGGACCTAAGTACGATGCCGCGCACCGCGCCGCGCGCGCTACTCTGCGCCGATGCGCCGACTCGTCCTGCTATCGTTGCTCGTCCCGCTCGCGGCCTGCCTGCCGCGGCCCGCTCCGAACGGCTCTCCGATGCAAGATTCCTCGATGCACGATTCCATCCTCGTCAGCGACATTCGCGAAACTGCCCACCGCGACGGCGACGACCTGCTCAGCGCAGGACTGGGCTTGACCGGCCTGCGCGCCAAAGCGCCGGCCTTCGCCGACACGTCCGCGCCGACGCCGCAGGAACTGCGCCGGCGCGCGATCCACGCGAACTGGACCGGCATCGCCGACCTGGGCCCGCTCGGCGGCTACGGCACGCTCTACGGCGGCGTGCCGGCCGTGCCCGGACGCGAGTACCAGGCGTTCGCGCGGCTGCCGCAGGCGCAGGCGCCGTTCCGCGTGCTGGCGCAGATTCCCGACGCATTCGATGCGAATGCGCGCTGCCTGTTGGTTGCGCCGGCCTCCGGCTCGCGCGGCGTGTACGGCGCGATCGCGCTGGCCGGTGCTTGGGGTCTGCCGCGCGGCTGCGCGGTGGTCTACACCGACAAAGGCGCCGGCACCGGCTACTACGATTTCGATTCGCACACCGGCGTGGCGCTCGACGGCACGCGCGCCGCGCGCGGCGCGGCGCCGCTCGAATTCGAACCGGCAACGCAGCCGGCGCACGGCGTGGCGATCAAGCACGCGCATTCGGGCGACAACCCCGAAGCCGACTGGGGCCGCCACGTGCTCGCCGCGGCGCGCTTCGGTCTCGCCATGCTCGATCGCGCGTTCCCGCAGGCGGCGCCGTTCACGCCGGCGAACACGCGCGTGATCGCGGTCGGCCTGTCCAACGGCGGCGGTGCCGCGCTGCAAGCGGCCGGCCTCGACGAGGCGCAGCTGCTCGCGGGGGTGGTCGCGCTGGAGCCGAACGTGCACGTCGAGGGTTACGGCCGTGCCGCGTTCGATTACGTCACCGAGGCGGCCTTGTATCTGCCCTGCGCGCTGCTCGATGCGCGCTTCGAAACGGCGCCGTACGCGCGCGTGCCGACCGCGCTGCCGGCGTGGCAGGCGCGCTGCGCGCGCTTGCGCGAAGCCGGCCTGGTCGAGGGCGGCGACGTCGCCACGCAGGCGGCCGACGCGCTCGCGCGCCTGCACGCCAACGGCTGGGACGATGCGACCATCGCCACCGCCGCCAGCACCACCGCCTTCGATCTGTGGCGCGCGATCGGCGCGACCTACACCTCGGCCTACTTGCGCGCACCGGCCGACGCGATGCCGTGCGGCTTCCGCTTCGCCACTCTCGCCAACGGCGCACCGGCGCCCGCCGACGCCGCGACGCGCGCGGCCTGGTGGTCCGACGCCAGCGGCATTCCGCCCGGCGCCGGCATCGCCTTGCTCGGCGGCACCGACGCGTCGGCCGACCCGAGCTGGGCCGGACTCGACTGCCTGCGCGCGCTGTGGAAAAACGAAAACGCCGACGCCCAGCGCTTGCGCGTCGCGGTCGCCGCGACCGCCACGCGCATACCGCGTGCCGGACTGCCGATCCTGGTCGCGCAGGGCGAACGCGACGGCCTGTTGCCGATCATGTTCTCCAGCGCGCCGTACGTGCAGGCGCTGCAGGCGGCCGGTCGCGCGCCGGTGTACTGGCGCGTGCCGCATGCGCAGCATTTCGACGCCTTCCTCGCCCTGCCGGGCTTCGGCGACCGTCACGTGCCGCTGTTGCCTTACGGCTACGCTGCGCTCGATGCGTTGTGGACACATTTGACCACCGGCGCCGCGTTGCCGCCGTCGCGCCGCTTCGAGACCACGCCGCGCGGCAGCGGCGCGCTCGACCGCGCCGCGCTCGGATTCTGATGCGCGAGCCAGCGCCGGCACGGCTCGCGCGTGTCGCGGACGCGGCGGCCGTGGTGCCGCTCCTGGTCGAAGCGATCGACCACCTCGCCCTGCATTTGGCCGGCGTCGACACGCCGGCCGCCGCGGTGCCGTTCTTCACCCAGCTGTTCGAAGCGCGCGGCAATCGCTACAGCCACGAACAGGTGCTGGTACTCGAATGCGACGGCGAGATCGCCGCGGCGATCCTCGCCTATCCGGGACGCGACGAGGCCGCACTGGCGGCGCCGGTGCTCGCCGCCTGCCGTGCGCGCGATCCGAATGGTGTGTATCGGCACGAGCCGGAGAGTTCGGCCGACGAGTTCTACCTCGATGCGCTGGCGGTGGCCGCGCGTCATCGCGGAGCGGGACACGCAGCACGGCTGATCGAGGCCGCGTGTCTGCGCGCGCAGCAAGCCGCTCATACGCGAGTCGGCCTGCTGGTCGATCTCGACAAGCCCGGCGTGAAACGTCTCTACGGATCGCTCGGATTTGCGGTCGACGGTGAGCGCCGCTTGGCCGGGCATCGCTACGAGCACATGAGTCGGGCGTTGGCCCCGATCTGACGCGACCGCCGCCCACGATCAGGGGCGGCGCAGGCATACTTCGCGGTCATGACTTCATCCACCGCTCCCCTCGCGCCCCTGGCGCCGAACGTCGCCGCGCTGGCGCTGCGCGCACAGCGCGCG
This sequence comes from Dokdonella sp. GW821-FHT11D02, assembly GCF_058808595.1. NCBI lineage: Bacteria > Pseudomonadati > Pseudomonadota > Gammaproteobacteria > Lysobacterales > Rhodanobacteraceae > Dokdonella > Dokdonella sp. GW821-FHT11D02. The sequence goes on from NZ_CM179520.1 coordinate 201,164, forward strand.
ATCGAGCGCGGCGATTGGAACGAGGCGGTGCAGCCGCTCAACCACGCGCTCGGGTTGCAGCCGGGACATCCGGAATTGCTGCGCCTGAGCGGCACCCTCGAACAGGCGCGCGGCAACGTGGTGGCGGCGGGCAAGCTGTTCGCTCATCTGCATCGGCAGTTTCCGCACAATGCAGTGATCGCCAACCATCTCGGCGCCGCGCTGGCCGAGGCCGGGCGGGCGGACGGTGCGATCGCCGCGTTTCGGCGCGCGTTCGAACTCGATCCGAGCTTGCTCGGCGCGGCCTACAACCTCGGCCGTGCGCTCGATCTGCGCGGCGACGCGGCCGCGGCGCTGACGGCGTTCGATGCGGCTTTGCGCATCGATCCGCAACACCAGCCTTCGCGCATCCTGCGTGCCGAGGCGCTCAAGCAACTCGGCCGGCTGAGCGATGCGGAAAGCGAACTGCGCGCCGTGCTGCGTGGTGCGCCCGACGCATCGGCGGCCTGGGTCGCGCTCGGGAATCTCGGTGTCTTCGCCGCCGACGGCGGCGATCTCGCCGCGGTCGCGCGCTTGCGCGGCGACGGACGCCTGCACGAAACGCAGCGCATCGATCTCGATTTCGTCTACGGCGCGATGCTGGAGGCCGCCGGGCGCTACGCCGAGGCGTTCGAAATTCTGCGCCAAGCGAACGCGGCGAAGCGCCGGCGCGTGCGCTGGAACGCACCGGCGGTCAGCGCGCTGATCGACGACATCCTGCAGGCTTTCGCCGTACCGCACGAAGACGACGACCCGACGCGCGGCGCCGGTGCGATCTTCCTGGTCGGCATGCCGCGCTCCGGCTCGACCTTGGCCGAGCAGATCCTGGCCGCGCATTCGCAAGTAGCCAGCGGCGGCGAGCGCGAGGACATCGCGCGCGTGCTGCAGGAGGAATCCAAGCGCCGCGACCGCCGCTTTCCGACCTGGGTGCATGAAGCGACCGCCGCGGATTGGCGCCGCCTCGGCGAAGACTATCTGGCGCGCTGTGCGGTCTGGCGCCACGGAAAGCCGAGCTTCAGCGACAAGACGCTGACCAACTGGCAGACGATCGGCGCGATCCGCCGCATGCTGCCCGGTGCTCGCATCGTGCATTGCGTGCGCGATCCGCTCGAGACGTTGTGGAGTTGCTACAAGCAGCATTTCGGCGAAGCGCAGTTCTTCACCTATCAACTGGACGAGCTGGTCGCGTTCTGGCGCGACTGCACGCGGGCGATGCAAGTGTGGAACGCGCGCCACCCGGGCCGAATCCATCGGCACGAACACGAGGCGCTGCTGGCGCAGCCCGAAGTGCAGACACGCGCCTTGCTCGCCGCTTGCGACCTCGCCTTCGAGCCGGCGTGTTTGCAGTACCACGAAGTGCAGCGCGAAGTGCATACCGCGAGCGCGGCGCAAGTGCGCAAACCCTTGCAGCGTCGCGTGCCGCTCGGTGAACGCTACGGTGCGCTGCTCGACCCGCTGCGGCTGGCGCTGGCGCAACGCTAGCTTTTGGCCCCCCGCGCGCGGCGCCGGGATCGGAGTATCGAGAATTCCGTGCGAGCTTCGGATTTCACGCCGTCGCGGTTACGACCTCAAGCCGCCGCCAAACGCGCCCGACGTTCTTCCTTGCGCTTGCGCCGGCGTTCGCTGATGCGCGCGAAGATCAGGTAGATCGCCGGCGTCGACAGCAGGGTCAGCGTCTGCGACACGATCAGACCGCCGATCATCGCGATGCCGAGCGGACGGCGCAGCTCGGAGCCGACGCCGAAGCCGATCGCCAGCGGCAGCGCGGCGCAGATCGCGACCATCGAGGTCATCATGATCGGGCGGAAGCGCACCAGCGAGGCTTCGCGAATCGCATCGAACGGCGATAGGCCGCGTTCGCGTTCGGCGACCAAGGCGAAGTCGACCATCATGATCGCGTTCTTCTTGACGATGCCGATCAAGAGCACGATCGCGATCATCGAGATCACCGACAGCTCCGTGCCGGTCACCACCATCGCGAGCAGGGCGCCGACGCCGGCCGAGGGCAGGGTCGAGAGGATCGTGACCGGATGGATCAGGCTTTCGTACAGGATTCCGAGCACGATGTAGACGGCGATGATCGCGCCGAAGATCAGGATCGAGTTGTCGCCTTGCTGTTTCTGGAAATTGCGGAAGTCGCCGGCGAAGTCGAGGCGGATGTCGCCGGGCAGGCGCAGGCCGGCGATTGAGTCTTCGATCAGCTTCTGCGCCTGGCTCATGGTCGCGTCGGGTGCGAGGTTGAAGCTGAGGTTCATGGTCGAGAACTGGCCTTCGTGCTCGATTTCGGTCGGCGCGACGGTGTCGACCATCTTGGTCACCGCGGTGATCGGCACCATCGCGCCCGAGTTCGAGCGCACGTAGATGCGTTCGAGCGAGGCCGGATCGGTGGCCTGGTTGGGCAGCGCGCTGACCACGACTTTGAACTGGTTGATGTCGGAGTAGATGGTCGACACCTGGCGCTGGCCGAACGCGTCGTACAGCGCGCTGTCGATCGTGCCGACGCTGACGCCGATACGTGCCGCAGTGTCTCGGTCGATCTGCAAGAGCTGGCGCGGGCCGGCTTCGTCGACGTCGCTGCCGACGTCGCGCAGCTGCGGAATCTTCTTCAAGGCCTCGACCAGTTTCGGCGTCCATTCCTGCAACGTGCCGATGTCGTTGCCCTTCAGCTGCACCTGGTACTGGCCGCCGGAGTTGCCGCTGTTGCCGCCGCCGCTCGGCAGATCCTGCACCGGGCGCAGGCGCAGTCGCACGCCGGCCAATTCGCCGGCCTTCTTGTTCAGCCGCGTCATCACCTCGAAGGTCGATTCGCCGTTGCGCTCGGCCAGCGGTTTCAAGCTGATGTAGAGCTGGCCCGAACCGCCGCCCCCGCCGCCCCAGCCGCCGCCGAGGCGCGAGCCGACGCTTTCCACCGCCGGGTCCTTCATCACTAAAGCGGCGATCTTCTGTTGCTGCTCCATCATGCGCGAGGGCGACACGTCGGAGCCGGCGGTGGTGCGTCCGGTCAGCATGGCGGTGTCCTGCTGCGGAAACAGGCCGCCCTGCACGAAGCGCATCAGGAACACCGTGATCACGATCAAGAGCAACGGCTGCAGCGCGGTCAGGCGCGGCCAGCGCAGCGAATGGTCGAGCGCGCGCCGGTACAGATCGAGCATGCCGGCGTGGAACGCGTCGAGACGCTGGCCGAACCGCGACGGCTTGGTCGCCGCGTGCGGCTTGAGGAAGCGGCCGCACAAGGCCGGCGTCAACGTCAGCGAGACGATCGCGGAGAACACGATCGCCGCGATCAGGGTGACCGTGAATTCCTTGAAGAACATGCCGGTGATGCCGCCGGCGAACACCACCGGCACGAATACCGCGACCAGCGAGGCGGTGATCGAGACGATGGTGAAGCCGATTTCCTTCGCGCCGAGCAGGGTCGCTTCCAGCCGCGGCATGCCGGCGTCGACGTGGCGGATCACGTTCTCGATCACCACGATCGCGTCGTCGACGACGAAGCCGATCGCGATCACCAGCGCCATCAGCGACATGTTGTCGAGCGTGTAGCCGAGCAGATACATCACGATGAACGCACCGGCGACCGACAGCGGCACCGCGGTCGCCGCGATCAGGGTCGGCGCCAGCCGGCGCAGGAACAGCGCCATCGTCAGGATCACCATGCCGAGGCTGATCAGCAAGGTCACCTGCACCTCGTCGACCGAGGCGCGGATGATCGGCGTGCGGTCGAAGAACGGCGTCAGCGTGACACCGGCGGGCAGCCAGGTCTGCATCAGCGGGATGTCGGCCTTGACGCTGTCGACGGTGGAGATCACGTTGGCGTCGGCCTGCTTGCGCACGAACATCAAGATCGCTCGGCGGGTGCCGAACCAGGCCGCCTGATACTGGTCTTGCTGGCCGTCGTAGACGCGCGCGAGGTCCTTCAGCCGCACCGGCACGCCGTTCTTCGCCGAGATCACGACCTCGGCGAAATCGGCCGCGCTGTGCAGGGCGTCGTTGGCGACCACCGCGGTGGTCGTCTTGCCGTCGGACAAAAAGCCCTGCGGCGAGGTCACGTTGGCGGCGACCAGCGCATTGCGCAGCTGGTCGGGCGACAGGCCCATCGAATTCAGCGCACGCAGATTGAGATCGACGCGCACGGCCGGCGTGGCGCCGCCGGCGACTTCGACGTCGCTGACGCCGGGCAGCTGGCGGATGCGCTGCGCGAGCAGCGAGTCGGCGTAGTCGTACAGCTTGGACAGCGGCACGGTGTCGGAGGTCAGCGCCAGCGCCAGGATCGGCTGGTTGTTCGGGTTCATCTTGCGATAGGTGGGCGCATTGGTCAGGCCGGACGGCAGGTCCGGCGCGGCCGCGTTGATCGCCGCCTGCACGTCGCGCGCGTAGTCGTCGACCGTGCGCTTGCCGTCGAAGGCGATGAAGACCGATGCGCTGTTCTCGCTGCTGGAGGAATTGATCGAGTCGAGACCGGGAATCTGGCCGAGATGGCGCTCGAGCGGCGCGGCCACGGTCGAAGACATCACGTCCGCACTGCCGCCGGGCTGGCTCGCGGTGACGAAGATCGCCGGGAATTCGAGGTTGGGCAGCGCCGCCACGCCGAGCAGGGCGTAGCAGATCATGCCGAGCACGAACAGGCCGATCGCCAGCAGCGAGGTGCCGATCGGGCGGCGCACGAAGGGGCCGGAGATGTTCATGGCGTCGTGCTCGTGTGTGCGTTCACGCCGTGCGCTCCTGCAACGCCGCGCGCCGCTCGCGCCGGTGCAGCAGCCAATCCGACAGCCGCTCGAAGTAGAGATAAATCACCGGCGTCGTGTACAGCGTGATCAGCTGCGACAAGAGCAGGCCGCCGACGATCGAAACGCCGAGCGGTTTGCGCAGTTCGGAGCCGATGCCGTTGCCGAGCGCGAGCGGCAGTGCGCCGAGCAGGGCCGCGGCGGTGGTCATCATGATCGGGCGGAAACGCAGGATGCAGGCGCGCCGGATCGCATCGCGCGCATTGAGTCCGGCGCGCTGCGCCTCGATCGCGAAGTCGATCATCATGATCGCGTTCTTCTTGACGATGCCGATCAAGAGCACGATGCCGACGATGCCGTCGACCGACAGGCTCATGCCGCACAGCATCAGCGCGAGCAGCGCACCGACGCCGGCCGGCGGCAGGGTCGAGATGATCGTGATCGGGTGGATGTAACTCTCATACAGCACGCCGAGCACGATGTAGATCACCACCACCGCGGCGAGCAGCAGCAAGACTTCGTCGGTGAGCGAGGCGGAGAACTCGGCCGCCTTGCCGATGAATTGGCCGCGCACCTGCGGCGGAAACTTCAGCTGCGATTCCACCTCCTTGAACGCGGTGACCGCATCGGACAAGGAATGGCCGGGCGCGAGATTGAAGGAGATCGTCACCGCCGGCAGCTGGTCCTGGTGGCTGACCACCAGCGGCGCGTTGCCTTGCTCTGCGCTGGCCAGTGCCGAGAGCGGAATGGTGCCGCCGGCGCCGAGCGCGATGCCGATGTTGCCGGTGCTGCCGATGCCCGACGGCGTGGCCGAGTTGCTCGAGGTGGCCTGGCCGAGCGTGGTCGCATTGCTGCCGGTCAAGGCACCGTTGCCGTTGCCGCGCACGGTCAGCTGATGCAACAGCGCCGTGCTGGTGCGGAATTCGGGCGCCACTTCGAGCACCACGCGGTATTGGTTCAACTGCGTGAAGATGGTCGAAATCTGGCGCTGGCCGAACGCGTCGTACAGCGTGTCGTCGATCGTCTGCATCGGCACGCCGAGGCGGCTCGCCTTCTCGCGGTCGATGGTCAGATTCAGCGCGTTGCCCTGATTGACGAGGTTGTTGTCGACGTCGGCGAGTTCGGGTCGCTTGCGCAGCGCTTCGGTCATCTGCGTGGCGAAGCCGGCCAGCTCTTTCGAATTCACTTCCGACAGCGAGTACTGATACTCGGTCGGCGCCACGCGCGTATCGAGCGCGACGTCCTGCACGGGTTTCAGATACAGCGCCACACCCGGAATCGGCGCGGCGGCGGATTGCAGCGCCGGCAGCACGACGTCGAGTCCGCCGCGTTCGCCACGCGGCTTCAAGACGATGCTGAGCTGGCCCTGGTTCAAGGTCGGATTGACCGAACCCGCGCCGATGAAAGCGGCCACGCCGGCGACGCCGGGCACATTGCGTATTGCGTCGGCTACCGCCTTGGTGCGTTCCTGCATCGCCGGGAACGCGATGTTCTGGTCCGCCTGCACGACGCCGGTGACCAGGCCGGTGTCTTGCTCGGGCAAGAGGCCCTTCGGAATCATGATGTACAGCGCGATGGTGACCACGACCGTGGCCGAGGCGACCACGAGCATCAACGGCTGGCGCGCGAGCACCCAGTCGAGCGTGCGGCCGTAGCCGTCGAGGATGCGCGTCCACAGATCGCGCTTGGTCGACTGTTGGCCCTCCATGTGGTCGCCTGCCGGCAGCGCATCGGCCTTGAGCAGGTAGGCGCACATCATCGGCGTCAGCGTCAGCGAGATCAGCATCGAGATCGCGACCGCGATCGTCAGCACCCAGGCGAACTCGTGGAACAGCCGTCCGGTCACGCCCGGCATCAAGAGCAGCGGCAGGAACACCGCGATCAGCGAGACCGTCAACGACAACACGGTGAAGCCGATTTCGCGCGCGCCGATCTCGGCCGCTTCGCGCGGCTGCTTGCCTTGCTCGATGTAGCGCACGATGTTCTCGATCATCACGATCGCATCGTCGACGACGAAACCGGTGGCGACCGTCAGCGCCATCAAGGACAGGTTGTCGAGCGAGAAACCGGCGAAGGCCATCACGCCGAAGGTGCCGAGCAAGGACAACGGCACCGCCACCGACGGAATCACCGTTGCCCACAGCCTGCGCAGGAACACGAAGATCACCGCGACGACCAGGCAGATCGTCAGCATCAAGGTGAACTCGACGTCCTCGACCGAGGCGCGGATGGTGACCGTGCGGTCGGAGAACACCTGCAAATGCACGTCGGCCGGCAGCAGCGCCTGCAGGCCCGGCAGCTGGCGGCGGATTTCCTCGACCGTCTGCACGATGTTGGCGGCCGGCTGGCGGCGGATGTCGAGCAGCACGGCGGGTTTGGAGTTGGCCCAGGCGGCGAGCTGGTCGTTCTCGACGCCGTCGACGACCTGCGCGATGTCCGACAGCTTCACCGGCGCGCCGTTCTTGTAGCTGATGATGGTCGAGCGGTAGTCGGCGGCGTCGGCGAGCTGGTCGTTGGTGCCGATCGAGAAGCTCTGCACGGTGCCGTTGAGGCTGCCCTTGGGCGCGTTGACGTTGGCCTGGGTCAGCGCGCTGCGCACGTCTTCCAGCGTCAGACCAAGACCCGCGAGCTGGGCCGGATTGACCTGCACGCGCACCGCCGGACGCACATTGCCGGCGATCGAAACCAGGCCGACGCCGGCGATCTGCGACAGGCGCTGCGCGAGGATGCTGTCGGCGTAGTCGTTGACCTCGCGCAGCGGGCGCGAGTCGGAGGTCAGCATCAAGGTCAGGATCGGCGCGTCGGCCGGATTGACCTTGTTGTAGACCGGCGGGTAGGGCAGGTTGTTGGGCAGGGTGCCGCGCGCGGCGTTGATCGCCGACTGCACGTCCTGGCCGGCGGCGTCGATGTTACGGCCCTGGTCGAACTCGATCACGATCGTCGACAGTCCGGCCGAGCTGTCCGAGCTCATCGTCGCGATGCCGGAGATCTGGCCGAGCTGGCGTTCCAGCGGCGTGGTCACCAAGGCCGCCATGGTCGAGGCGCTGGCGCCGGGGTACTGCGTGGTCACCACCAGGCTCGGCGCATCGACGTCCGGCAACGCCGCTACCGGCAGGGCGCGATAGCCGATCGCGCCGAGCAGGAGCAGCGCGGCCATCAGGAGCGAGGTCGCGATCGGGCGTTGGATGAAGATCGAAGAGAAGCTCACGGGAATTCGGCCCTGGACTTCGAACGGAGGGGCGATTGCAATCGGAGCGCGACGCGCCGTGTTGCCTTACCTGCGCTTCCAGCGCGACCTCTCCCGCGAACGGGAGAGCTGATGAAAGCAAGCCGAGCGTCGTTACCCGCCACGCCGCCCACCGCGCCGCTGCTGACCCTTGTCCTGCCCCTTCAGCTTCGACAGCTCCGCTTCGCTGGTCGGCGGCGCCGCTTGGCCCGGCGCCAGCGCGATCACCTTGCTGCCGGGTTTGAGGCGGAACTGGCCTTCGGTCACCACGCGCTCGCCGGCGGCGACTCCGCCGGTGATCAGGATGCCGTGGTCGGCCGCCTCGCCGGCCGGCGTCACCATTTTCATTGCGACCGTGTCGTCCGCTTGCAGTACGTAGAGGTAGCTGCCTTCCGGTCCGCGTTGCAGCGCCGTCGCCGGCACCACCAGGCCGTTCTTGACCGTCTTGATCTGCAGCCGCACGTTGACGAACTGCCCCGGCCACAAGGTGTTGTCGGCGTTGGCGAACTCGGATTTGAGTTTGAACGTGCCGGTGGTGGTGTCGATCTGGTTGTCGATCACCTTCAGCGTGCCGTCGCCGAGCACGTGCGAGTCGGTGCGGTCGAGCGCGGCGACCGGCAAGGGCGCGGCGGTCTGGCCGCTGCGCACTTCGGCCAGATTCTGCTCGGGCAGGGTGAAGATCACGTTGATCGGGTGCACCTGGGTCAAGGTGACGATGCCGGTGCTGCCGTTCGCCGTGATCAGGTTGCCGACGTCGACCTGGCGGATGCCGGCGATGCCGCTGATCGGCGCGGTGATGCGCGTGTAGCCGAGCTGGGTGCGGGCCGAGGAGATCGCGGCCTCGTCGGCGGCGACCAGGGCTTCCTGCTGGCGCACGCTCTGGCGCTGGTTCTCCAAATCCTGCGCCGAGACGAAGTGCTTCACGATCAACTCTTCGTAGCGCTTGAGGGTGCTGCGCGAGGCCGACAGCTGCGCCGCATCCTGGCTCTTCTTCGCCGCCGCCTGATCGTAGGCGGCCTGGAACGTGCGCGGATCGATCTCGGCGATCAGCGCGCCCTGTTCGATCTCATCGCCCTCGGCGAAATGCAGCGACTTCAGCTGGCCGGTCACCTGCGAATTGACCGTCACCGTGTTCAGCGCCTGCACCGTGCCGAGTGCCGTCAGATAGACCGGAACGTCCTTCTGCTCGACCGCCACCACCGTGACCGGCACCGGCGCATCGGCGCCGCCCGCACCGCCGTGTGCCCCCGCCGCCGGTGCGGCGTTGCCGTGCATCAGGCGCCAGCCGATCACGCCGAGCACGAGCAGAACGAGGACAACCAGCGCGATTTTCCAACGCGACATGGGGCGAATCCTTTTGCGGGGCATGCAAGGTGGGCTAAAGGCTAGCAGTGGCGCGGCTACAGCGGGGTTCCAGCTGCGTAAATCCGTCTTTACATGGGTCGCCGTGCCAGCCGGGTTGGAAGGCGTAGCGTGCACCGAGTTCCGCTCTTGTGTCTGCCGAGGCGGTCGCCATCTGCAAGAAGGTCCCCGTTCGGCCTGTCTCGTCCGCTGCGCCCATGCAGCGGCGGCCGCATGGATTTCCGTACAAGGAGCCCGTCATGAACGAAGCCTGCGATCTTCCCGGCGTGGCGCTCGCGATCGAGCGCCAGCAGTTTCCCGATCCTCACCTCGACCCGGCGCCGGATGCGGCGGGCGAACGCCTCGCCGTGCTCGCCGCCGGCTGTTTCTGGTGCGTCGAAGCGGTGTTCCGCGAACTCGACGGCGTGCTCGGCGTAAGCTCCGGCTACAGCGGCGGCAGCGCCGCGAGCGCGAACTACGACGCGGTCAGCAGCGGCAAGACCGATCACGCCGAGGCGATTTCGATCCGCTTCGACCCGGCCCGCATCAGCTACGGCAGCCTGCTCAAGGTGTTCTTCGCCGTCGCGCACGATCCGACCCAGATCGACCGCCAGGGCGACGATCGCGGCCGCCAGTACCGCTCGGCGATCTTCTATGCCGACGCGGCGCAACAGGCCGTGGCCGATGCCTACATCCACCAGCTCGACGCGGCCAAGGCGTTCGCCGCACCGATCGCAACGCAGCTGCTGCCGCTGGAGGCGTTCCATCAGGCCGAGGCCTATCATCAGAACTACGCCGCCATGCACCCGACCCAGCCCTACATCGCCGCCGTAGCGGCGCCGAAAGTGGCCAAGCTGCGCAAGCAGTTCGGCGACTGGCTGCGCAGCGACAGCCCCAGAGACGGAGGATTGGCATGAGCACGTCCGCTTCCGGTTACGACCTCACCCCGCCCAGCGCCGACGAGCGCGAACGTCTCGCCGCGCGCCTGACGCCGGAAGAGCGCCGCGTCCTGATCGACCACGGCACCGAGCCGCCGTTCTGCGGCGGCCTGTTGAACGAGAAGGGCGAGGGCGTCTATCAATGCCGCCTGTGCAGCCTGCCGCTGTTCCGCGCCGACGCGAAGTTCGAATCGGGCACCGGCTGGCCGAGCTTCTACCAGCCGTTCGATCCGGCGCACATCCGCGAAGTGCGCGACACCAGCTACGGCATGGTGCGTACCGAGATCCGCTGCGCTCGCTGCGACAGCCATCTCGGCCACGTGTTTCCGGACGGCCCGCCGCCGACGCGCCTGCGCTATTGCTTGAACTCGGCGGCGCTGGAGTTCGCCGCCGCCTGAGCGTGCCGGCTGTCGTCTTTCGGCACGTGTGCGGCTGCTAGCATGCGCGGCTCGAAAACGGACGAGGCACCGCATGCGCAGTACGGATCGGTCGATGGGGCTCGGCGGCTGCGCCGCGCTCGCTTGCTTGTTCGCCGCCGCCGTACCGGCGGCGGCGAACGACGATCTGCCGGTCGTCGTCGTCACCGCGACGCGCACGCAACAGGATCCTTATGAGGTGCCGGCGTCGATCGATTCGGTCGACGTCGACAGCGCGCCCGACACGCTCGGCGTGAATCCGTCCGAATACCTCGGCGCGGTCCCGGGCGTGCTCGCGCGCGATCGCCAGAACTATGCGCAGGACGAGCAGATTTCGATCCGCGGCTTCGGCGCACGTTCGACCTTCGGTGTGCGCGGCGTGCGCCTGTACGTCGACGGCATTCCGGCGACGATGCCGGACGGCCAGGGCCAGGTCTCGCATTTCAATCTCGACTCGGCCGCGCGCATCGAAGTGCTGCGCGGCCCGTTCTCGGCGCTGTACGGCAATTCCTCCGGCGGCGTGATCCAGCTGTTCAGCGCCGACGGCGCAGGTCCGCCGAGCTTCGATTTCGGCCTCGCCGGCGCCGGCTACGGCACCTGGCGCGCCAGCGCGAATGCGCGCGGTGCCAGCGGCGGTTTCGACTACAACCTCGACCTCACCCATTTCCAGACCGACGGCTACCGCGACCACAGCCGCGCCGAGCGCGAATCGGGCAACGCCAAGCTCGGCTGGAAGATCGGCGACGGCGGCAAGCTGACCGTGCTGCTCAATTCGGTCGCCTTGCCCGGCGCGCAAGATCCGCTCGGCCTGACCCGCGCGCAGTTCGAGACCGATCCGCGCGGCGTCGCCGCGGTGGCCGAGCAGTTCGACACGCGCAAGAGCGTGCATCAGAACCAGGGCGGCGCGATCTACGAGCAAGACCTCGGCGGCGGTCACAGCCTGCGTCTGCTCGGTTATCTCGGCCAGCGCGAGGTCGAGCAATATCTCGCCGTGCCGAAGTCGGCGCAGGCCAACCCGCTACATTCGGGCGGCGTGGTCGATCTCGACAGCGACTACGGCGGTGCCGACGCGCGCTGGACCTATCGTGGCGAACTCGCCGGGCGCGCCTTCGAACTCGCCGCCGGTCTGGCGTGGGATCGCCAGCAACAACATCGGCGCGGCTACGAGAACTTCGTCGGCGACGCCCTCGGCGTGCGCGGCGCTTTGCGTCGCAATGAGATCGACACGGTGCGCAACCTCGACCAGTACGCGCAGGCGAGCTGGCGCGTGGCCGACGCCTGGACGTTGAACTTGGGGCTTCGCCACAGCGAAGTTCGCTTCGATTCGGCCGACCGCTATCTCAACGCGCGCAATCCCGACGACAGCGGTCGCGTCGAGTACGGTGCGACTACGCCGGTGGCGGGCGTGCTGTACCGCGCGACGGAATGGGCCAATCTGTACGCGTCCTACGGCAAGGGCTTCGAGACACCGACCTTCAACGAACTCGCCTATCGCGCCGACGGCGGCGCCGGCCTCGCGTTCGATCTCAAACCGGCGCGCACGCGCAACGGCGAAGTCGGGCTCAAGCTGCGTCCGGCCGCCGGCCTCGAAGCGAACCTCGCCGTGTTTCGCGCCGACACGAAGAACGAACTCGCGGTCGCCAACGCAGCCGGCGGCCGTACGACCTATCAAAACATCGGCCGCGCGCGCCGCGATGGCGTGGAGCTGTCGCTGGACTGGCGCTTCGCCGAGCGCTGGCAACTGCAAGCGGCCTATACCTGGCTCGACGCGACCTTCCGCTCGTCGTTCGCGACCTGCGTGGGCACGCCGTGCACGCCGACACCGGTCGCCGCCGGCACGCGCATTCCCGGCATTCCTCAGCGCGATGCGCACGTCGCGCTGAGCTGGGGCGGCGAGCGCGGCTGGCGCGCCTCGCTCAGCGGCGACTACGTCGACGCGGTGTCGGTCAACGACCTCGGCAGCGACCGCGCGCCGGGCTACGCCGTGGCCGGCGCCGATCTCGCTTATGCGTTTGAGCTGCCGAACGGCCGACTGCGCGCGTTCGCGCGCGTGGACAACCTGTTCGATCGCCGCTACGCCGGCTCGGTCATCGTCAACGACTCCAACGGACGCTATTTCGAACCGGCGCCGGGGCGTACGGCGATGCTTGGGTTGCGCTGGACTTGGGCGCGGCAGTAAGGAAGCGATCGCGTTCGAAACTTTACAATAATCGAGAATAACTATCTAATCGGGCGGCGTAACTTTACAATCCTGCGATGGCACGCCCAAGCCGCTCCGCCGAAATCGAAGCTGCCTTGCTGGCTCACGTGGCACAGCACCCGGGCGATTTGATTCGGGTCGTCGTCGATGAGATCGGAGTCAGTCGCGCCGCCGTCGCCGCTCGAACGCGTGCTCTGATCGAGAGCGGCTACCTGGAAAAATCAGGAACCACGCGCCCCACCTATCGTCTGGGCAACAACCGGCGCGGTTCGTTCGAGCATGCCCTGAAGGGGTTGGCCGAGGATCGGGTCTGGTCTGCGGACATCGCCCCTTTGCTCGCGGGCCTGCCACGCAACGTCGTCGACATTTGCCATCACGGCCTGACCGAGATGGTCAACAACGCGATCGATCATTCCGAAGGCCGTTTCCTCCACCTTTTCGTCGATCGCACCGAGACTCGAGTGGTTCTATGGATCGCCGACGACGGTGTCGGCATCTTCCGCAAGATCACTCGCGCGTTGGATTTGCCGGACGAGCGCCTGGCCCTGCTGGAACTGTCGAAAGGAAAGCTGACGACCGACCCGGCGAAGCATTCGGGCGAGGGCATCTTCTTCACCTCGCGCATGTTCGACGTCTTCTCGATCGAATCGGGCGGCCTCAGGTTCGACCACGACGATGCGGAAAGCCGTGACGTGCTCGCCGAAGTCGACCTACCCGACGCCTCCGTCGGCACGCTTGTGGCGATGGAGATTGCGGTGCGTTCGATACGGAAGACGAAAGAAGTGTTCGATCAGTTCTCCAGCGGCCCGGACGATTACACCTTCGCGAAGACCGTGGTGCCGGTCCGTCTCGCGCGCATCGGCGATGAAAACCTCATCTCGCGCTCGCAAGCCAAACGTCTGCTCCGACGCGTCGATCGTTTCAGCACCGTGGTCCTCGATTTCGAGGAGGTGACGACGATCGGCCAAGCTTTCGCCGACGAGGTATTCCGGGTCTTCGCGAACGAGCATCCGGCGATCGAGCTGATCGCCGTACACGCTGTTTCCGAAGTGCAGCAGATGATTCGGCGTGCTGAAGTGGCACGCGATGAGCAAGCTCAGTCGCTTCGGTCGTAGCGACGTCGAGAACGAAAGCGTTCCGACATTTCTATCGAACTACTCGATGCCACGCACCGGCAACTCGACGCGGTCGCCCGGATCGTGGTCGAGGCGCACCTTCTGCGTGGAGCCGAGGTATTCGTAGACGACGTCGTAGGCGACCACTTCTTCGCTCGGTTCGTTGACCTGGCGGCAGCGGCGCTCGGTGGTGGTGTAGGTGTTCTTGTTCTGCTGGTTTTCCTGGATCTTCTTGCCGGCATAGCCGCCGCCGACGGCGCCGGCGACGGTGGCGATGTCGCGTCCGCGGCCGCCGCCGACCTGGTTGCCGATCACGCCGCCGGCGATCGCGCCGATCACGGTGCCGGCGATCTGGTTGTCGTCCTTCGGCCGCGCGCGATGCACGACGCGTTCGTCGCGGCAAACCTCGCGCTTGTTGTCGACCTTGCGCTTGACCGGCTGCACGCTGATCACGTTCGCGTAGCGCGGCGCGCTCCCGGCGGCGGCCGGTGCTGGCACAGGTGTCGATGCCAGGGACGAATTCGCAGCGGGTGTTGCCGCGGGGGCCGGGTTCGGCGCGACGGCCGGCGGCGGCGTTTCGGGCGTGCTCGGCGGCGGATTGCCGGACTGCCTCGGCGCCGCGGCGAGCTCGCGTGCGGTCGGTGCTTGCGCCGGTGTTGCGGGCGGTTCGCTCGGCGTCGTCGTCGTTTTGGCGGGATCAGTCGGTGCAGGCGCTGCGGCTGGAGCCGTGGACGCAGCAGGCGCCGACGTTGCCGGCGGCTTGTCACCGCAAGCAGCAAGCGCGCCGATCAAGGCCACGCTGATCGCAATGCGCAGGTTGAGTGTCGTGAACGTCTTCATGGCAGCACCCCGGCTGGAAACCTCGCCCGCAAGTGTACGGCGCAGGCCACGGCCGTCCGCAAACCGGCGGATTTCCGTTTGGTATCCGCTCAGCTGCGGCGGGCGGCGGCGTTCAGGCCACCGCCGCGGCGGTCGGTTCAGTTCTTGCGCGCGCGTGCGAACGCGTCGGCGAACGCGCTGTTGGTCGGCGCCGGTGCGGCGGCCGGCTTGCGTGCCGGCTGCTCGCGGCGGCCGCCGCGATCATTGCGCTCCTCGCGTGGCCCGCGTGCGCTGCGCGCCTCGCCGGGCACGTCGTCCAGACGCATCGACAATGCGATGCGCTGGCGCTGCAGGTCCACTTCCATCACCTTGACCTTGACGATGTCGCCGGCCTTGACCGCCTCGCGCGGATCGCGCACGAACTGGTGCGACAAGGCCGAGACGTGCACGAGGCCGTCCTGGTGCACGCCGATGTCGACGAAGGCGCCGAACGCCGCGACGTTGGTGACGCGCCCTTCCAGCACCATGCCGACGACGAGGTCTTTCAAGTCCTCCACGCCTTCGGCGAAGGTCGGCGCGACGAACACCGGGCGCGGATCGCGGCCGGGCTTCTCCAGCTCTTTCAGGATGTCGCGCACGGTCGGCAGACCGAAGCGTTCGTCGGTGAACTTCGCCGGATCGAGCGCGCGCAGCAGCGTGCCGTCACCGAGCACCTGGCGCGCGTCGCGGCCGCATGCGGCGACGATGCGCGCGACCACCGGATAAGCCTCCGGATGCACGCCGCTGGCGTCGAGCGGTTCGTCGCCCTCGGCGATGCGCAAGAAGCCGGCGCACTGCTCGAACGCTTTGTCGCCCAGGCGCGGCACTTTCTTCAGCGCCTGGCGCGTGCGGAATGCGCCGTGCTCGTCGCGATGCTTGACCAGATTCTCGGCCACGCTGGCGGAAAGACCCGCGACGCGCGCGAGCAGCGGTGCGGAAGCGGTGTTGACGTCGACGCCGACCGCGTTGACGCAATCCTCGACCCTGGCGTCGAGCGCGCGCGCGAGCTTGATCTGGTTGACGTCGTGCTGGTACTGGCCGACGCCGATCGCCTTCGGCTCGATCTTGACCAGTTCGGCCAACGGGTCCTGCAAGCGCCGCGCGATCGACACCGCACCGCGCAAGGACACGTCGAGCGTGGGGAATTCCTTCGCTGCGAGTTCGGAGGCCGAATACACCGAGGCGCCCGCTTCGCTGACCACGATCTTGGCGATCTTGCCGCCGAGCTTCTTGATCAGCTCGCCGGCGAGCTTGTCGGTTTCGCGCGACGCGGTGCCGTTGCCGATCGCGATCAGCGCGACGCCGTGTTTGAGGCACAGCGCGCCGAGTTCGGCCAGCGATTGGTCCCACTGCCGGCGCGGTTCGTGCGGGTAGACGGTGGCTGTCGCGAGCAGCTTGCCGGTGCTGTCGACCACCGCCGCTTTGACGCCGGTGCGGATGCCCGGATCGAGGCCCATGACCGCCTTCGGGCCGGCGGGAGCGGCCAGCAGCAGATCTTTGAGGTTGTCGCCGAACACCCGGATCGCTTCGTCTTCCGCCGTCTCGCGCGTGCGGCCGAATAGATCCAACGTGAGCGACAGGTGCAGCTTCACGCGCCAGGCGAGGCGGCAGGTGTCGAGCAGCCAGGCGTCGGCGGCGCGTCCGCGCGCAGCGATGCCGGCTTGCGCGGCGACGCGGCCTTCGGCTTCGGAGTGGCCTTGTTCGGCTTCCGCGGTCGGCACCAGTTCGAGCGCGAGCACGCCCTCATTGCGCGCGCGCATCAGCGCGAGCAGACGGTGCGAGGGGATCTTCGCGATCGGCTCGGCGTGATCGAAATAGTCGCGGAACTTGGCGCCTTCGCTTTCCTTGCCTTCGATCAGCTTGGCGCGGATCTGACCCTTGCTCCAGACCCAGTCGCGCAGCTCGCCGACCAGGGCCGCGTCTTCGGCGATCGATTCGATCAGGATCTGGCGCGCGCCGTCGAGCGCGGCTTTCACGTCGGGCACGCCCTTGTCGGCGTCGACGAAGGCCGCCGCGCGCGTTTCCGGTGCGACGGTAGGATCTTCGCGCAGGCCGAGCGCGAGCGGCTCCAGTCCGGCTTCGCGCGCGATTTGCGCTTTCGTGCGGCGCTTGGGTTTGTAGGGCAGATACAGGTCTTCCAGGCGTGCTTTGGTGTCGGCTTCGAGGATCTGCGTCTTCAGCGTTTCGTCGAGCTTGCCCTGTTCTTCGATGCTGGCGAGGATGCTCGCGCGGCGGTCTTCCAGCTCGCGCAAATAACCGAGGCGCTCCTCCAACAGACGCAGCTGGGTGTCGTCGAGTCCTCCGGTGACTTCCTTGCGGTAGCGCGCGATGAACGGCACGGTGGCACCGCCGTCGAGCAGTTCGACGGCGGCCTTCACCTGCGCCGGCTGCGCGGCGATGTCCTGGGCGATGCGGTGTTCGATGGAAAGCATGCGGTCGATCGAGTCCTTGCCTGTGCGGAAATGCGAAGGGCCGCGCATGCGGCCCTTTCGCAACCGTCGATTCTAGCAAGCGGGGATCGGCGAAAGCGGCTTTTCCGCTTCGCGCAGGCCGCGCCGCGGTGACTACAGCACGACGCGGAACCCGACCCAAGCGCCGCGCGGCGCGGCCGGTCCGTAGAACTGCGGCCGCTCGAAATCGGGGAACACTTCGTCCGCCTCGCCCAAGGTGCCGAAGGTGACGTAGCGCCGATCGAATACGTTGTCGACGCGCGCGAACACGCTGAAGTGTTGCGTCAGCGTGTAGTTCGCATGCAGGTTCAGCACTGCATAGCCGGCGGTCTGGCCGAGCCGGTTCGCCTCGTCGCCGCGCAGGTACTGACCCGAGTTCGCGATGAGGTCGCCGCCGACGTCGAGCGCAGAGGTCAGCGCGAGATCGGCGCCGAGCTTGACGCTGTGCCGCGGCAGGCTCGGAATGCGATCGCCCTTGCGCACGAACAGACGGCCGTCGTCGTCGGCGTCGGGATGGTTCGCGCTGTTCTCGATGAACGCGCTGCGGTAGGTCGCATCGAGAAAAGTGTAGTTCGCGTACCAGCGCAGGCGCCGCTGCCAGCTCGTGCCGGACAGACTCGCCTCGACACCTTGCCGGCGCGTGTCGCCGACATTGGCGAAGAAGCCTTCGTTCGACTGCACCCCGCCGGTGGTCTGAAACAAGATGTCGTCGACATTGGTGGTGCGGAACAGGCCAAGCCGCCAGCTCAGGTGCTCGTCCTCGCCGGGGCTTCCGATGTTGCCGCGCAGGCCCGCTTCCCAGCTCTTCGCGACCACCTGCTTGAGCGGCGGATCGGACAGAAACTGATTGGGCAGCTTGCACGGCGCGTTTTCGTCGGCGCAAGTCAGCTCGACCGGGGTCGGCGCGCGCGTGGATTCGCTGTAGCCGCCGTAGAGATTCAGCGCCGGCTGCCACTGATAGCTCAGGCCGACGGCCGGATTGAAGCGCGAGAAGCGGTGGCGGCCGTTGAGATCGGGATTGTCGCCGCTCAAGTCCGCAATGGTCGTGCGCGTGCGATTGCCGCGACCCGACACGGTCAGCGCGAGCGCGTCGGTAATCGACAAGGTGTCGCTCGCGAACAGGCCTGCGCTGCGCGTGCGGCTGCGCACGCGCAGCGCGTCTTCGGGCACGAACAAGCCCGAGTTCGACGAGGTGCGGCGGTTCGCCAAGAGGGTTGCGACTTCGACTGCGGAATCGAATACCAGACGGCCGTCGTTGTAGTCGAGGCCGACCACGAGCTGATTCCGCATGCCGCCGATCGGCTGGTCGAAGCTCAGCTGCAAGGTGCCGCCGTCGCTGCGTTGGCGGCGGTGGCTGATGTTGTTGATCGCGTCGTAGCCGGCGGCGATCGGCGCGCCGTGTTGGTCGAGCACGCGTTCGTCGCTGTCGTTTTCGCAGAGGACTTCGTCGTCGTCCTCGCAGGGTTCGAAGTCGCTGCCGTCGCCGTTGTAGGAGCGTGTCTTCACTTCGCGATGGAACAGATTGAACGACAAGCGCGTCGACTCGCTGAGATCGATGCGGCCCTGCGCGCTGACCACGTCCATGCGGTTCGCGGTCTCGTCGGGCGCGGTGAAGATCGCGTTCCAATCGCGCCGCAAGAGCTCGACCGGCGCGGCGCCGTTGCCGGTGAGGTCGGTGTCGGCGTGGCCGAGATGCAGGTCGAGCGCGGCCGACTCGCCGCGCCACGACAAGGTGCCGTAGAAATTGCGCGCGTTCGACGGCGACAGATCGCGCCAGCCGTTCTCGTCGAAGCGGCTGCCCATCAGATACCAGCCCCAGGCACCGGCGTTGCCGGCGGTCTCGACGTTGGTCATCGTGCGCCCGAACGAACCGCCGTAGACCTCCAACCGCGTGCCCGGATCGCTGAAGCCGGTCTTGCTCTGGATCGAGATCGCGCCGCCGAGCGAATTGAGGCCGAACACCGGATTGGCGCCTGCCGCGAGACTCATGCGTTCGATCGCCACTTCCGGAATCAGGTCCCAGTTGACGGTGTCACCGAACACTTCGTTGACGCGCACGCCGTCGAGGTAGACCGACAGGCCTTCCGAGCCGCCCAAGAGCGGCGTCGCGGTGAAGCCGCGAAATTGCAGATCCGGCTGCAGCGGATTGTTCTGCGCGGCGTTGCTGGTGACGCCGGCGAAGCGGCGGGTCATGAAGTCGGAGAGATCGAGCGCCTGCGCGCGGTCGAGCGCGTCGTCGTCGATCGACTGCACGTCGTAAGGCAGCTTGGACGCCGCGATCTCGGTGCCGGCGACCGGCGTCACGCCGACCACGTTGACCAGATCGAGCGTGGTCACGTTCTCCGGATTCGCCGGCGGCTCCGCCGCGGCGACGCTGCCGAACGCGCCGGCCAGCACGGCCGCCGCGAGGCCGTGTCGCGTGTGTGAACGATTCAAGCTCGCACTCCCAAGTTTCGCCGGCCGTCTCAGTACTTAATCACCGAGCGGATCACCTTGCCCTCGTGCATCAATTCAAAGGCGTGGTTGATCTGCTCCAGCGGCAACGTTTCGGTGACGAACTCGTCGACCTTCAATTCGCCGGCGAGATAGCGCTCGACATAGCCGGGCAACTGCGAGCGGCCCTTGACGCCGCCGAAGGCCGAACCGCGCCAGACGCGACCGGTGACGAGCTGGAACGGACGCGTCGAGATCTCCTGTCCCGCACCGGCGACGCCGATGATGATCGACTCGCCCCAGCCCTTGTGACAGCACTCCAAGGCCGAGCGCATCACGTTGACGTTGCCGATGCATTCGAACGAGAAGTCGACGCCGCCGTCGGTGAGATCGACGATCACTTGTTGAATCGGCCGGTCGTAATCTTTCGGATTGACGAAATCGGTCGCGCCCATCGCGCGCGCCATCTCCCACTTGGACGGATTGACGTCCACCGCGATGATGCGCGCGGCCTTCGCCATCACCGCACCCTGCACCACGGCGAGGCCGATGCCGCCGAGCCCGAACACCGCGACGGTCGCGCCCGGCCACACCTTGGCCGTGTTGAGCACCGCGCCGATGCCGGTGGTGATGCCGCAACCGAGCAGACAGACCTTGTCCAACGGCGCCGCGGGATTGATCTTGGCCAGCGCGATTTCCGGCAGCACGGTGTACTCGGAGAACGTGCTCGTGCCCATGTAGTGCAGCAGCGGACGGCCCTTGATCGAGAAGCGCGAGCTGCCGTCCGGCATCAAGCCCTTGCCCTGCGTGGTGCGGATCGCCTGGCACAGATTGGTGCGGCCGGAGGTGCAGAATTTGCACACGCCGCATTCGGGCGTGTACAGCGGAATCACGTGGTCACCCGGCTTGACGCTGGTCACGCCGGCGCCGACTTCCTCGACGATGCCGCCGCCCTCGTGACCGAGGATGACCGGAAACAAACCCTCCGGATCGGCGCCCGATTGGGTGAACGCATCGGTGTGGCAGACCCCGGTCGCGACGATGCGCACCAGCACCTCGCCGGCGCGCGGCCCTTCCAGATCCACTTCTTCGACCGCCAGCGGCTGACCGGCTTCCCACGCCACGGCTGCACGGGTTTTCATCGCTGCTTTCTCCTTCGATTGGTGATGACGGCGCGGCTACGCGCTCACGGCGCGATGACCACGCCCCAGGGCAATTCGCCGACGGCGATTTCGCCGACGACTTCGAGTTTTTTCGTATCGATCACGCTGACGCTGTTGGAGCGGCCGTTGGCGACGTAGAGCTTCTTGCCATCGGCCGTCAGCGCCATGTTCCACGGCCGCTTGCCGACCGCGATCTCTTTGATGGCTTTGTCGCTCGCCACCTCGATCACCGACACGCTGCCGGCGCCGCCATTGGCGACATAGACGCGTTTGCCGTCTGCGCTGGCGCTGACGCCGGCGGCACGCAACGCGGTCGGAATGGTCGTGACCTTCTTGCGCGCGGCGAGGTCGATCACGTCGACCGCGTTGGCGGTTTCCTGGGCCACGTACAGTTTCGAGGGGCCGACGAAGGCGGCGCCGCGCGGATGGCCGCTGGTCGTGATCGAACCGGTCGACGCCTTGCTGGCGAGATCGATTACGTCCATGTCGTCGGAGCCTTCGTTGCTGGTCAACAACGAGCGCCCGTCCGGCGCGAACTCGCAATGCTCCGGATTGCGGCCCTTGGTCGGAATGCGCGCTTGCACCTCGAACGTCGCCGCGTCGATCAGCAAGACCAGATGTTGTCCTTCGGCGCAGACCGCGAGCCGCTTGCCGTCCGGCGCCAGGCGCACGCCTTCGGCGTCCTTGCCGATCGCGACGCGGCGCTTGACCGTATCGGTGGCGGGGTCGAGCGCGACCAGCACTTCGTGTTCGGCGTCGACCAGATACAGCGTCTTGCCCTTGGCGTCGGCGTCGATCGCCTGCAGGCGCTTGCCGAGTTCGCCGTTCGCGCGCAGCGTCTTGACCACCGCGTCGGTGGCCGTGTCGATCACCGAAATCGTGCCGCTCTTCTGGTTCGGCACATAAGCGAACGGCGCCGCCGCGGCGCTGCCTGCAACGAGCAGAGCGAAAGCGAGCCAATGCGGCGAGGGCGAGCGGGTGGCGCGCAGGGACATGAGCGTTCCGGGGCAGGGCAGAACCGCTATCGTGCCGGATTACCAGTTCCGAGCGGAAGGATCGCCGGCGTATTTCGAGCGCACGTAGGCGATCAGCTTCCACGCTTCCTCGTCGCTGACCGCAGCGGCGAACGGCGGCATGTCGCCGACCGCTTTTTCCCGCGTGCTGCGCGCATGCCCTTGAGCGCGGAACGCGACGCTGCCGAGCTTGATCAGGTTGAACAAGGTGGTGTCGTCACTGCCGTAGACCCAGCGATCGTTGCTCAGCGGCGGACACAGACCGCCTTCAGCGTTCGGGCCGTGGCAGCTGGCGCAGGCTTTGGCGACGAACAGCTCCTTCCCCTCAGCGATCGCGGCAGCGTCGTTGACGTAAGGATTTTCAAGCCGCTCGGGCGCGCGACTCGGCGCGTCGCCGTTCGCTTTCGAAGCGGTCGCATCCGTCGGTGCGGATGAACCGCAGGCGGTCAGCAGCGCAGCGCCGATGACGAGCGCGGCCGGGATCGATGCGCGCCCGAACCATCCCGTCATCGGAGGCCGACCGCCGCTCACACGGCGGCGTGATGCACGCCGTCGACCTCGACCAGGAGTTCGCGCCGGCAGATGTCGCCGCCGAGCAAGAGCAGGCCGCCGAGGTCGGGCACGTGTTGGCGCAACGCCGCTTCGACTGCGGTCGCGTCACCGGGGTCGCGCAAATACGCCTTGAGCAGACTGCCGGCGCCGAGCCGCGGCTCGGGCATCGAGGCCTGCCGCAGCAGGCTGCCGAGATTGGCCAGCGTTTCCTCGATCTGCGCGGCGAGATCGTCCTGATGGCGCGAGGCGTGGCCGACCACCGCCGCAGTGCCGGAGATCAGGAGTTGCGTCGCGGTCGTGCGCATGCCGCGTGCGAAGGTCGGCGCGGTCGGGCCGTACTGGCGTGGATAACGCCAGGCGCTGACTTGGCGCGGATTCTCGATCGCAGCGCCGGCGCTGCGCGCGGCGAAGCCGTACACCTGCAACACGCGCACGCCGTCCTGGCGGCCGATCGCGGTCGCGGCCGGATAGCGCGCGGGTGCTGCGCTTTCGATGCCGCGCGCGCGGCCGTCGCAGAAAAGACGATAGCGCTCGGCGTCGCCGTCGCCGAGGTTGATCGCGTCGAGGTAGTTCCACAAACGCAGGAGTTCGGGGGTCGGGCTCGCCGCGACGAACGCGCTCAGCGTGCGATACGCATACGCAGCGGCGCCGACGATGCCGTCGTGTGCCGCTTCCTCGACTTCGAGCGCGAAGAAGGTGTGCTCGCCGTCGCTGCTCCAGCGCAGCGCGCCGTCGCGGCCGTGACGTACCGGGGCGACGCCGCGCCAGACTTCCAGCGGCGCCGCACGCAGCGGCTGCAAGCCGACGCGCAGGACACGCGGATCGTCGGGCAGTTCGGCGGCGCCGAAGCCGAGTACGGCGAGCACGTCCGGCTCGGCCAGCACGCTCGCGGCCGCGCGGGTCTCGTAGCCGAGCCGCAGAGGCGGCAGCAGCGAGGCGGGTTCGGTCAGCGGCTTGGACATCGACAAGGCGGAAAGATGCGGAACGTGGCGCAGCGCACGGCGGGGCGCGGATGATACACTGGGCGGATGTCTGAGCGGGCCGAAGGGCCGCTTGGGTACAGGGATGCGTTGTCGCATCGCGCACCGGCGCGACCGTTCAGTGAAAGCGCTGCAGGATGCGCCGTTGCAAACCCCTCCTTCCTGCCAGCCATCCCGCCGCCGCCACGATGTCCACCCAAGCCAGCGCTTCCGCCCAGACCCCGGCCGAACACGAACTCGCGCAACTTTTGACCGAAAGTCTGAACATCGACTGGGTCAAGCCGGCCGACATTGATCCGGACGCTGCCTTGTTCGGCAGCGACCTCGGCCTCGATTCGATCGACGCCCTCGAACTCGCGCTGGCGGTGTCCAAGCGCTACGGCTTCCAGCTGCGTTCGGACAATCCGGACAACCGGCGCATCTTCGGCAGTCTGCGCGCGCTGTCGGCGCATATCGAGCAGCACCGCGCCGCCGGCTGAGCGCAGCGCTCGCGTCGGCGAACGGACAACGCGATGAGCGCATTCGCAAACCGCCCGCTCGAAGCCTTGCTGGTGATCGACATGCAGCGCGCAGTGGTGGCGCGCGCGTTCCGCCGCGACGACATCGTCGCCGTCATCGCCGCGCTGGTCGAGCGCGCACGCGCTGCCGGCGTGCCGGTGTTGTGGGTGCAGCACGAAGACGCCGAGCTGGCGGTCGGCAGCGACGATTGGCGCCTCGTCGACGAGCTGGTCCCGGCGGCCGGCGAAGCGGTCGTGCGCAAGCGTTACAGCGACGCTTTCGAGGACACGGATCTCGATTTCCGGCTCGCCGCCGCGCGTGTCGGCCGCCTCTGGGTTGCCGGTGCGCAAAGCGATTTCTGCATCCGCTCGACCCTGCACGGCGCGATCGCGCGTGGCTACGACGCGATCCTGATCGCCGACGCGCACACCACCGACGACATGGATCTGGGCGAGAACCGTCTCGCCGCGGCGCAGATCGTCGCGCACACCAACCAGTACTGGCATTGGCACCGCACGCCCGGCCGCAGCGGCGGTACGCGGCCGGCGGCCGAGGTCGATTTCGGCGCATCGAGCGGCGCCGGCTGAACGCGCGCACGCCGCGTTGCACGCGGGCTGACGCGAAAAACCCCTGTGCTACGCTCATTGCGATCCAAACCAGCCGCGCGCGCACCGTTCGTGTCCAGCATCGTTCCGACCACGCCCTCGACTCCGCGCGCGCGACGCCCGCGCGGGTTTCTCGTCGCGCTGATCGCCTACGTCGTGCTGTTGCTGGCCGGACTTGCGAGCGACAACGTCTGGCTCGAAGCGGCCGCTGCGCTGGTGCTGGTCACGCTGCTCTTGTGGTCGGGCTTGCGCAGTCGCAGCGTGGTGGCGTGGGGGTTGTGGCTGCTCGGCGGCGCGAGCGTCGTTGCGCTGGCCGCGCGCGGGCGCGGTCTGCTCGCGCTCGATCTCTTGCCGATCTTCGTCAATGCGGCCTTGTGCCAGCTGTTCGCGCAAACCTTGTTCGGCGCGCGTGCGCCCTTGATCGCCCGCATCATCGAGGTGCTGGAAGGCAGCGAGCGGCTGACGCAGCCGCGCGTCGCGTCCTATGCGCGATACCTGACCCTGGCCTGGGCGGTTCTGTTCGGGCTGCAAGCTGTGGCGCTGAGTGTGCTGCTCCTGTGCGCCGTACCGGACGGCCTGCTCGCCGCATTCGGTCTGTCCGCGCCGATCGCGATAGAGGGTGCGGCTTGGCGCTGGTATCTGCACGTCGGCAGTTACGTGTCGGTGCTCGCCTTCCTCGTCGCCGAGTATGCGTTCCGCCGCGTCTACCTCGCGCATCTGCCGCATGCGCCGTTCGGCGTGTTTCTGGCGCAACTGGCGCGGCGTTGGCCGGCGCTGGTGCACCGCGTCGCTGACGAGCGATGAATGCGTCGGCGGAGGGCCGCGAATCCTTTCGCATCGATGCGCAGCATCCGTGCCTGCCCGGCCATTTCCCGGGCGCGCCGGTGGTCCCCGGCGTAGTCCTGCTCGATACCATCGCCGCCGCGCTCGAACGCGCCGGTGCCGGCACCTTCGCGCGCATCGCGGTGATCAAGTTCGTCTCGCCCTTGTTGCCCGAACAGGACGCGCAACTGCACTGGACTCGCGACGGCGCGCGTGTGCGCTTTCGCATCGAGCGTGCCGGATCGACGATACTGTCGGGCGAGGGGACACTGGCATGAACGAACACTGGAGCCGGCGCAAAGAAGGCGGCGGCCGCTTCGCGCTCTGGCTGATCCGCGCGATCGCCCTGAATCTGGGGCGCGGCGTCGCGCGCGCGGTGCTGTATCCGATCACGCTGTACTTCTATTTCCGGCGGTCTTACGAGCGGCGCGCGTCGGCCGCGTTTCTCGCGCGCGCGTTCGGTCGCCCGGCGAGCATCTGGCAGGTATTGCGCCACATCCATCGGTTCGGCGGCACCTTGCTCGACCGCATCTTCCTGCTCGCCGGCCGCTTCGAGGCGTTCGATGTGCGCATCGACGGCCTCGAACACCTGATCTCGCGCCTGCAGCCGCAGCGCGGCATGCTCCTGCTCGGCGCGCACGTCGGCAGCTTCGAGGCGCTGCGCGCGTTGGCGCAGCGGCCCGAGGCGCCGCGCGTCTGTGTGGTGCTCGACACGCAGAAGACGCCGGCGCAGACCGAGCTGCTGCACGCGCTCAATCCCGAACTCGCGCGCAACGTGATCGACGCGTCGCGGCCGAGCAACGAGATCGTGCTGGCGATGCACGAGGCGGTGCAGTCCGGCGCGCTGGTGACCTTGCTGGCCGATCGCGCGCGCGAACACGAAGCGACCGTGGTGGTCGATTTCATGGGCGCGCCGGCCGCGTTTCCGGTGGCGCCGTTCCTGCTCGGCGCCTTGCTCAAAGTGCCGGTCGTGTTTTGCTTGGGCTTGTATCGCGGCGGCAACCGCTACGATCTGCATTTCGAAGCCTTCGCCGACCTGCTCGAACTGCCGCGCCAGGGACGCGAAGCGCAGCTGCGCGCGATCGCGCAGCGCTATGCCGCGCGGCTGGAACACTACGTGCGGCAGGATCCCTACAACTGGTTCAACTGGCATGATTTCTGGAATCTCGAAGGTCTGCGCGAGTCTCGCTCTGCTCGCCGCGACGACGGCGGCAGCGAGCGCGCCGCCCACCGCGCCGCCTGATCCGTCGCTCGACGCCACGGCGATCGTCGGCCGCCTCGCGCGCACGCCGCCGGCGCGCACGCCGTATGCCGAAGTGCGCTATTCGGGCTTGCTCGAGCGTCCGCTGATCCTGCGCGGCGAACTGGAATACTTGGGTCCCGGCCGTCTCGGCCGTCGCGTCGACGAGCCGTATCGCGAGCAGACCACGATCGCCGACGGCAGCGCGACGGTGCGCCGCGGCGAGCGCGCGCCGCGCACTTTCTCGCTCGGCCAGGCGCCGGAACTCGAAGGCTTCCTGCGCGGCTTTTCGGCCCTGCTCGGCGGCGACGCGGCGGCGCTGCAGCGTGATTTCAGCTTGAGCGTCAGCGGCGACGCAGCGCATTGGCAGCTGCGGCTGAAGCCGCGCGACGAACGTCTCGCGCGCCGCGTGCGCGCGATCGAGGTCGACGGCAGCGACAGCACACCGCGCTGTTTCCGCACCCATGAAGGCGATGACGACCTGGTCTTCCTGTTGGTCGATGCGCTGGCCGCGACGAAGCTGACGACGCGCCCGGCGAAGGCGGAACTCGACGCGCTCTGCCGCGGCGCGTCCAAGCCGTGAACCACACCGGCGCGGAGCGCCGCGGTCTGGCGCGCCCGATCCTGCTGGCGATCTGGCTGCTCGCACTGGCGCTGCTGGCCTTCTTCGCGATCAGCCATTTGCGCATCAGCACCGATCTGCGCAGCTTCATGCCGCCGCCGCAGACGCCGGAGCAGAAACTCCTGCTCGAGCAGATCGGCGAAGGACCGGGTTCGCGCCTCTTGCTGCTCGCGATCGAAGGCGCGCCGGTTGCGCAGTTGGCCGAGCTGAGCCGCGGGCTGGTCGGCGCGTTGCGCAAGGACACCGTGCAGTTCGAGCAAGCGTTCAACGGCGCGTTCGATCCGTCCGCGCTCGACGACGCGCTCTTGCCGTACCGCTATCTGCTAGCGCCGACGCTGGACACGCAGACCTTCGACGCCGCCTTTCTCGGCGAACAGTTGCAGCAACGCGTCGAGGAACTCGGCTCGCCGGCCGCAGCTTTGTTGAAACCGCTGCTACCGCGCGATCCGACCTTGGAAATTCTGGCCTTGGCCGAGCGCTGGTCGCCGCCGAAAGCGCCGGCGCTGCGTGATGGCGTCTGGTTTTCGTCCGCAGGCGCTGCGCTCTTGCTGGCGCAGACGCGCGGCGCCGGTTTCGATCCGGCCGCGCAAGGCGCCGCCATCGACGCGCTGCGCGCCGCATTCGCCGCCTTGCCCGAACGCGGCGCGGCGCGCTTGACCATCAGCGGTCCGGGTTACTTCACTGTGTCGATCAACGCACAGACGCGCGCGGAAGCCGATCGCCTCGGCGCGATCAGCACGGTCGGTTTCGTGCTGCTGCTCTTGTTCGCCTATCGCAGTCTGGTCGCGCTGCTGCTCGCTGCGCTGCCGGTGCTGAGCGGAGGACTCGCCGGCGTCGCCGCGCTCGCATTCGGCTTCGGCCACGCGCACGGCATCACGCTCGCGTTCGGCTTCACCTTGCTCGGCGTCGCGCAGGAATATCCGATCCGCCTGCTCAGCCATCGCCGCGCCGGCGAAGACGCGCTGGTCAGCGCACGTGCGTTGTGGCCGTTGCTGGCGACTGCGATCGTCTCCGCCGCGATCGCCTATCTCGCGTTTTTCGCCTCCGGCGTGACCGGCTTGCAGCAGCTGGCCGTATTCACGATCGCCGGTCTCGTGGTCGCCGGCCTGTCCACGCGGTATCTGTTGCCGCGCGTGTTGCCGTTGCGCGTGCGTGACGTCGCCGACTCACCCGCGCTGGCGCGGGCGACGCGCTGGCTCGACCGCCTGCCGCGCCCGCGCTGGCTGCCGTGGGCGTTGTTGATCGCAGGTCTATTGGTGCTGTGGCGCGCGCCCGGGCCGCTGTGGCAGAACGATCTGGCCGCGCTGACGCCGCTGCCGGCCGATCTCCTGCAGCGCGACATCGAGCTGCGCGGCGAACTCGGCGCACCCGACGTGCGCTATCTGCTCGTCCTGCACGCGCCCAGCGCCGACGGCGTGCTCGCGCTGTCGGAATCGCTCGAACCCGAACTCGCCGCGCTGGCGCAGCGCGGGGCGCTGGACGCGGCCGAGCTGCCGAGCCGCTATCTGCCGAGCGCGGCGACGCAACGCGCTCGGCAAGCGAAGCTGCCACCGAGCGATGCGCTGGCCGCGGCGGTGGCGCAGGCGCAGCAGGAGCTGCCGTTTCGCGCCGACCTGTTCGCGCCCTTCCTCGCCGACGTCGAACGCGCGCGCACGCTGCCGCCGCTGGCGGCCGAGACGTTCGCCGCATCCCCGTTCGGCGCGCGGCTCGCCTCGATGCTGCTGCCGCGCGAGGACGGCTGGCTCGGCCTCGCCACCTTGTCCGGCGTGCACGACGCCGGCGCGCTGGCCGCGTTCGCCGAGTCGACGCAAGGACGCGCGCGGCTGCTCGATCTGAAAGCCGCCTCGGAATCGCTGGTGATCGCCTACCGCGAACGCATCCTGCAAGCACTGGCGCTGGCGCTGGTCTTGCTCGCGTTGACCGTGATCGTCGCCTTGCGCAGCCTGGCACGTGCCTGGCACGTGCTGGCGCCGATGTCGCTGGCGACCGTGCTGGTGTTCGTGGTCGAGCGCGCGGCCGGTCTTTCGCTGTCGCTGTTCCATCTGGTCGCGCTGACTCTCGCCGCCGGCCTCGGCCTGCACTACGCCCTGTTCTTCGAACGCCCGGTCGCCGATGCGGCCGAGGCGCGCCGCACCTTGCACGCGACCTTGGTCTGCGTGCTGTCGGCTCTGCTGGTGTTCGGCGTGCAAGCGTTCTCGTCCTTGCCGGTGCTGCGCGCGATCGGCCTCACCGTCGCGCTCGGCGTCGGTTTTCACTTCTGCCTGTCGATCCTGATGGCGCGTTCGGCGCGCCGAGCGGCGGACTAGCCGTCGAAGCCGTCGGCGAACAGCGCATCGGTCGGCAGCGGCGTCAGCACGAAGCTGACCACGCCGCCGTCGGCATCGCGGCCGCTGCCGACGATGACGCCGCTGGCGTTGATCGCCGAGGCGCTTTGGAAGCGCACCAGCGGACCCGGATCGTCGACGGCTTCGTACAGATCCTGCACCGTGCCGTCGCGCCAGACCCAAATCTTCTGCCCCGGCGCGCAGCCGCTGGCGGTGCCGATGCCGGCGCTGCCGACGATGACGCCGGCGTCGTTGATCGCCGAGGCGCAGCCGTTTTCCTGGTCGAGCGTGGCGCCGGCGATCTCGCTGAACGAACCGTCCGCGGCGAACACGACCGGCACCAGCTCGGGCGCCGCGACGGCCAGCCCGAGGCCGACCACGGTGCCGCCGGTGTTGATCGCGGCGGCGACGCTCGGGAACTCTTCGCTCATCGCGCCGAGCGAGAGGACCGCCGGCGTGCCGACCTGGCCGCCGATCGCGTGGATGGTCGAGGAGTGCACGTTCCACAGGCCGACCAAGCGGCCGGAGGCGTTCACCGCCAGCCATTGCGCCTGCTGGAATTCCACCGTTTCGTCCTCGACGCCGTAGTCGACCAGGCCGCCCGCGGCGGTCCAGACGAAGGCACGGCTGTGCGCCGGCAAGCCGAAGCCGCCGACGACCACGCCGGCGTCGTTGATGTCGGCCGGCGCGATGTTGACGCTGGCATCGTCGCTCAGGCGGCTGACCTGATCCGGCGTCGCCGCGTCCCACAGCACGCCGACGACCGGGTTCACGTAGTCGAAGAACGAACCGACGATCTGGCCATGATTGTTGATCGCCGAGGCATAGATGTCGCCGGTGCCCAGCACGCCGAGCGGGTGGGCGACACCGGCGGCGTCCCACACCACCGAGCGGCCGTTGAAATCGGCGTCGAGGTAGCTGCCGACGATCTGGCCGGCGTCGTTGATGTCGACCGCTTGGATCGAACTGCCGCCCGGCACCGTCAGCACACTGAGGTGATAGGTCGGGGTGCCGGCATAGGCGCTGCCGGCCCACAGGGCGATGGCGAGGGCGGCCGTCAGCCGGCGCGGCAGGAGGCGGGTCAGGGCAGGATTCATGGTCGGTCTCGGACGGGAGCGGGCCGCTCGCGGAACGCCGAAAGTCGGCGAACGCGCGTCGGTGCGCATGTAAAAAGCGTGTATCGGGCGTTGTGCGGACTTGTCGCGGCGGTTCAGCGGCGCGTCGCGACGACGTCGCGCACGCTGCGCTCGCCGGCCAGCCGGCGCGCACGCTCGATCGCGGCGGCCGCCGCGGCGTCGCGGCCGAGCGCGCTGTAGACCAGGGCTTCGCTCCAGGCGGCGCGCATGTCGCGTTCGGCCCACGGCGCGATACGGCCGTTGACCGAGGCGGCCTCGTCGCTGCGCCCGGCGGCGATCAGCTCGCGCACGTAAGGCAGGCCGACGCGGACCATCTCCTCGGGAATGCCGCGCGCGGTCGCGCGCGCCATCGCGTCGGCGTAGCGGCGCAGCGCGTCCTCGCGTTCGCCGGCGGCCGCGGCTTGCTCGGCCTCGGCCAGCGCCAGCAGCACCGCGGTGCCGGCATCGGGCACCGCCGCCGCCGCATTCCACTGCCGCAGCTGCGCGAGCTCGCTCGCGGCGGCGGTCAGATCGCCGCCTTGTTGCAGCGCCCGCACGCGCACCAGTCTCGCTTGGGCGTATTGCTCGCGATTGCGCGCCTCCAGATCGGGCGTCAGCGCGGCGGCCGCGAGTTCGGCCGCCCTGGCCGTGTCGCCGCGTGCCAACGCGATTTGCGCCGACAGCGAGTCGCCGAGCGCGCGCGCGAGCGCGTCGGCGCGCGCATCGCTGCCGTCGCGCAAGCCGGCGAGCAAAGCATCTGCCTCGCTCAGGCGGCCGACGCCGAACAGCGCAGCGGCGCGCGCGAAGGTGTATTGCCAGCGCTGGCGCGGATTGCCGGTGGCGGCCGCGGCCGCTGCGAAATGCTCGCTGCTGGCGAGCGCGTCGGCGTGGTCGAGCAGGGCGAGCTGCGCTTCGACCAGGACGATCTCGGTCGCCGCCAGCGCGTCGGCCGCGGCGTAACGCTGCAAGCGGCTGCGCACGTCCAGCAGCAGGGGCAGCGCGGTCGCCGGCTGCCCGCGCTGCATCGCGTTGATGGCGAGATTGAGGTCGACGGTGGCGACCCCGAACGGATCGTTGCCGAGCTCGTACAAGGTGCGGGCGCGGCCGTAGTCGGCCGCCGCACGTTCCAGCTGCAGGCGCTCGGCGGCGACATTGGCCAGACCCATATGAGCGGTCGCGAGCACCTCGGGCTCGGCATCGACCGGCAGGCGCGCCGCCTCGGCGAAGGCGGGTTCGGCCGCGTCGAAGCGGCCCTGGCGCATGGCCGCCGCGGCCAGCGTGTTGAGCGTGCGAGCGCGCAGGCCGGGCGGCGCGTCGGCCGGCAGCCGTTCGAGCAGGCGCTGTGCCTGCTCGCGGCAGCCGTCGTGGTCGCCCGAGAACAGCGCGACGCGCGCCCGCGCCAGCGCGATTTCCGGGCTCGCTTGTAAGGCCGGCGGCGCCTGTTCGATCACCTGCCGGGCGATGTCGAGCTGGCCGCTCAGCACGGCCGCGTTGACGCGCTGGCGCAAGGTGGTGGCGACGCCGCGCTCGTCCGGCGGCGGTGTGTGGCCGAGTTTGATCAGGAGTTCATCGGCCGCCGCGCGCGCGGCTTGCAGCGCATCGTCGGCATGCGTGACGACCTCGAAACTGCGTGCCGTGCCGGCGGCACGCAGGCGCACGGTCCACACCTCGTGCGCCAGCTCGGCGGTGGCGCGCACGCGCCAAGCGGCCGGCAGCGCGTCGGGCGCGTCGTCGGCGCCGCGTCCCTTCAGCAGCGCGACCACGGTTTCGCTCGGCGTCGTCGCCAGGCCGCCGCGGCGCAATTGCGTGGCGAGCAGGTCCATCAGGCCCAGGCGCAGCCAGGCCGATTCCTCGCCGGCCTCGATCGTCACCGGCAGCACCAGGGCCGACAACGGCGGTACTTCGGCGAGCGGCACCGGCGGCGGGCGCAGCCGCCACGTCGCGAGGGCGATCAGCGCGAGAGCGGCGAGGAGTGCCAGCGCTACCGCGTAGCGGCGGCGACCTAGCGGCGGCCGCGTCGCTGGTGCGGGCGCGGCGTGATCGGTCGGTTCGGCGGCCGCCGTCGCGGCCGGCTCGTCTTCATGCGCATCCAGCGCCATCACCCAGCGATAGCCGAGCCGCGGCACCGTGCGGATGTAGCGTTGCGCATTGCCGTCGTCGCCGAGCGCACGGCGCAGGCGCATGATCGCGTGGCTGAGCGACACCTCGCTGACGTCGACGCGGCCCCACACCGCGGCCGCGAGTTCGTCGCGTCCGACCGGGCGGTCGCGATGACGGATCAGATGGATCAGGCAGTCGATCGTGCTGAGCGGCAGGTCGATGCGTTGCCCGCTCTCGAACAATTCACGCGCGTGGGGGTCGAGCCGGAACGCGCCGAATCGAAAGAGCGATGTCGCCATGCGGTTAGGTTACCCGCAGGTTCGCCCGGCCGCATAATCGGCGCTGCTGTCTGCGCTGCCCGCCATGCCGACCGAAGTCCGCCCCGCATCGCCACTGCCCAAGTCCGAATGGGCCGCTTTGATCCCGCACGCCGGCGCGATGTGCCTGCTCGACGAGGTGGTCAGCTGGGATGCCAAAGGCCTGCACGCGCGCAGCGCCTCGCATCGCGCCGCCGACCATCCGCTGCGCAGCGACGGCCGCCTGCGCGCGCTGCATTTGTGCGAGTACGGCGCGCAGGCGATGGCCGTGCACGGCGGCCTGCGCGCGCGCGCCGCCGGCGAGACGGCCGAACCGGGTTATCTGGTGTCGCTGCGCGAGGTCGAGTTGCACGCCGCGCGCATCGACGATCTGCCCGATCCGCTCGACGTGCACGTGGAGCGCCTGCTCGACGGCGGCGGCAGTTGGCAGTACGGGTTTCGCGTCGAGCATGCTGGTGTGACGCTGGCCAGCGGGCGCGCGGCGGTGATGCGCGCTGCATCGCTTGCATCCGGCTAGAAGACGGCTCGGCGCACGGCTCGCCTCACGCGACACCAGCGGGGATAGATAGCCGAGCCATCGCGCAAGCGCAGCATGCGTTGCATGCGCCGTGCGCGCTACGCTGCACGCTTCTTCATGTCTGGGGCATTGCCGATGTCTTCTCCGCTGCTTCGTTCCGCCACGCTGTCCGTTGCGCTCGCCGCCGTGCTCGGCGCCTGTGCGCACTCCACGCGCCCGCCGGCGCCGCCGGCCGATTCGGTGGCGCCGGCGGCAACGGCGGCCAAGCCTCAGCTCGGCAGTTTCGGCTTCGACCTCACCGGGATGAACCGCAAGGTCGCGCCGGGCGACGATTTCTTCGAGTACGCCGACGGCGGCTGGGTCGAGCGCACCGAAATTCCGGCCGACCGTTCCAGCTACAACAGCTTCACCGTGCTCGCCGAGCAGGCGTTGCAAGACACGCGCGCGATTCTCGACGAGGCCGCTTCGGCCGGCGGCGCAAGCAAGATCGGCGACTACTACGCGGCTTTTCTGGACGAAGCCGGCATCGAGGCGAAGGGCGTCGCACCGGTGAGGGACGAGCTTGCGGCGATCGGCGCGATCAAGAACAAGCAGGCGCTCGCACGGACGCTCGGCGCTTCGCTGCGCGCCGACGTCGATCTGCTCAACGCGACCAACTACTACACCGATCACTTGTTCGGCTTGTGGGTGACGCCGAACCTGCGCCGACCCGATGCGTACGCGCCCTATCTCGTGCAGGGTGGTCTCGGCCTGCCCGATCGCGATTTCTATCTCGAAGGCGGCCGCATGGCCGAGCTGCGCACGCAGTACGCAGCCTACATCGCCCAGCTGTTCGAGTTGGCCGGCGTTGCCGATGGCGCCGCCAAGGCGCGGCGCATTCTCGCGCTGGAAACCGCGATTGCGCGCGTGCACGCCAGCCAGGTCGAGACCAACGACGTGCGCAAGGGCGCCAACGAATGGGCCGCGGCCGATTTCGCGCGTCGCGCGCCGGGGCTCGATTGGGCGGCCTTTCTCGACGCCGCCGGACTGAAAGAACAAGCGGCCTTCATCGTGTGGCAGCCGAAGGCGGTGTCCGGCATCGCGGCCCTGGTCGGCCAGCGGCCGCTGGCGAGCTGGAAAGAATATCTCGCCTTCCACGCGCTCGACCGCGCCGCACCGTACCTTCCGAAAGCATTCGCCGATGCGCACTTCGCGTTTCACGGCACCGCGTTGAACGGCACGCCGCAGCAACGCGAGCGCTGGAAGCGCGCGGTGGCGGAAACCAACCAAGCGCTCGGCGAAGCGGTCGGCAAGGTCTACGTCGAGCGGCATTTCCCGGCCGAGACCAAGGCGCACATCGAGGCGATGGTGAACAACGTCGTGGCCGCGTTCGGCCGTCGCGTCGACGCGCTGGAGTGGATGGCGCCGCAGACCAAGGCGCGCGCCAAGGCGAAGCTGGCCGGGCTGCGCGTCGGCGTGGGTTATCCGGAGACCTGGCGTGACTACAGCGCGCTGGAGGTGCGTCGCGACGACGCGCTCGGCAACGCGCAGCGCGCGAGCCTGTTCGAGTATCGCCGCAATCTGGCCAAGCTCGGCCGGCCGATCGACAAGGGCGAATGGTTCCTGCTGCCGCAGGAGGTCAATGCGCTGAACGTACCGATCGAGAATCGCCTGATCTTTCCGGCCGCGACCTTGCAGCCGCCGTTCTTCGATCGCGCCGCCGACGATGCGCTCAACTACGGTTCCATCGGCGCCACCATCGGTCACGAGATCAGCCACAGCTTCGACAACAGCGGCGCCTTGTTCGACGAGAGCGGCAAGCTCGCGAACTGGTGGACGCCGGAAGACTTCGCGCACTTCGAGGCCACCGGCAAGGCGCTCGCCGCGCAGTTCAGCGCCTACAAACCGTTTCCCGATCTCGCCGTCAACGGCGAGCTGACGCTGGGCGAGAACATCGCCGACGTCGCCGGCCTCGCCGCCGCCTACGACGCGTATCACGCGGCGCCGTCGGGCGTTGCGTCGGGCAAGCTCGACGGCTTCACGCCGGACCAGCGCTTCTTCCTCGGATGGGCGCAGGCTTGGCGCGGCAAGGCGCGCGAGCCGGCTCTGCGCAACATGCTCTTGACCAATGTGCATGCGCCGGGGCGCTATCGCGTGCAGACGGTGCGCAACCTCGATGCTTGGTACGGCGCCTTCGAGGTCAAGCCCGGCCAGTCGCTCTATCTCGCGCCGGAGCAGCGCGTAAAAGTCTGGTAGCCACCGCGCGGCGGGCGGCGCAAGGCCGCCCGCTGCGCATCATTCGCGTTCGAAGCGGGCGAGTTCGTCGAGCGCGGCTTGCGCGCGTCGGATGCCGCCGCCGGCGGCGTTGTCGTCGAGCCGGCGCCCGAAGGCGGCGCGGCGCGGCTGATGCGCCCAGCGGTGGAACACCCACGTTCCGACCAGGCCGACCACACCGATCGCGAGCTGGCCCCAGATCACCGACGGTGCGCGGTCGAGAATCGCGCCGCGCGTCAGCACGACCAAGAGCGGTGCGGTCAGAAACCACCACGGCAATCCGAGCAGCATGCCGCCGATGAGATAGGTGCGGCGCAGCTTGAGCAGCTTCTGCTGAATCGCCAGTACCGGCGCCGAGTAATTCACGCCCGCGATCAGCCCCTGCATGATTCCGCCGAGCACGATCAGGCCGATGCAGTAGGCGTGCAGAAGAACGCCGCAGACCTTCACCCACAGATCGTGCGTCGACGCCGGCGTGGTCCACAGCGGCAGCAGCCAGAACATCGCGACCGCGCCGATCAGCATGCCGAGCGCCTGCCCCAGCACGAGCGGGCGCAGGCCGCGGCGCATCGTGTCCAGGCGCTGCGTCTTGAGCAGCTCGAAGCCGAGCGCGTTCTGCTGCTGCAGGCGGCGGTCGAGGGTTTGCCAGGCGTGCTTGAGGTCGTCGAGTTCCATCGCAGGGTTCATCTCATTCACCGAGTTGTTGGCGGATACGATTCTTCAGGCGGCCGATCTTGGTCGCGACATTGCTCTCACCCAGGCCCAGCACATCGGCGATTTCGCGCAGCGGCCGCTCGTCGAGATAGAGCAGGAGCAGGGCGCGATCGAGCGGATCGAGCGCGGCGATGCAGCGGTGCAGGGCGCGGATGCCGTCGTCGCTCTCGCGTTGTGGGTCGAGGTCGACCGACGGCTCGGCGTCCAGCTCCTCGAGCGTCAGCGTGGTACGGCGCGCGTGACGGCGGACGTAGGAGATCGCGACGTTCAGCGCGACGCGGTACAGCCAGGTCGAGAACGGCCGCGCCGCATCCCAGGAAGGAAACGCCTGCCACGCCTGTGCGCAGATCTCCTGCACCAGGTCCTCGCGATCCTCGACGCGCCGGCCGTAAGTGTTGGCGACCTTGAACACGATGCCGCGATGGCTTTCCAGCAGTTGCTGGCAGCGCTCGCGCAACAGGCCGCGCGGTTTTCCGATCAGCACGCCTTCCACCTCGCCGCTCCCGCTCTCCGATACGGAACCATGATTCGCGCGAGCGTGCAAAAAATCACAGCCGGTCGCGAACCTCGCGCGGCACTGGTTTAGGATGGCGCCATGGCGTTCTTTCGGATCGGAATCGGCTTGCTCTTCGCTGCGCTGTCGGCGCCGGCCTGCGCGGCCGCGACGACGGACGACACGCGTTTCAAGTTGACGCCGTCTTGGTACGCCGACAGCGACGGCGACGACGCCTGGGATCTGAACCTGCGCGCGGACTTTGGCGATCAGAAAGCCTGGCTCGGCCAATATCGGGACCAGCGCGACTTCCGCCAGACGCGCGCGGGCTACGAGTACGACCCCGACTTCGGCTGGGTCAACCTGTCCTTGTCGGCACAGGCTGCCACGCGCGGCTTTCTCGGCGGTTCGGTGCAAGCGAACGTCGGCGGCGACCACTACGTCATCATCGGCATCGGCCGCACCAATCTGCGCCCTTACTACAACCTCAACTTCGATCCGAACGATGCGATCACCTTCGGCGTCGGCTCGAGCACCTTGCTGCCCCATGGCGAGATCTCGCTGTACCAGGTGCGCGACGATCGTCTGCACACCGGACAGCAGAACACGCACGCGCTGCTGAAGCTGCATCTGGGCGAGCGCTCGCGTCTGACCGTCGACGCTTCTTACAAGCGCGGCCGCGCCGACGACGGCGTGATGGTGCACGGCGGCGGCCTCTCGCTCGAGTACGACTACGGCCAGCTCTTCTGCAAGCTCGCGCGCGAGCAGGCGGTCAACTTCACGCACGTGGATCAGACGCGGATTTCGCTCGGTCTGCGCTTCTGAGCGCGACGCGCCGTGCGCGATCGGAGTATCGTGCCTCGCTCTTGCTGCCGCGGTGGACGCGCTCGTGTCGGAACTGTCGGTCCGGACGCTGCTGAAGACGCCTACGCTCGCGATCCGCGACGTCGTCTGCAGCGGTCATTGCCGTCATCGCAGCGCCGAAGAATGCTCCAGCCAAACGCACCTGGTGTTTCCGTATCGCGGCGTCTACGTGCGCCATCTCGGTAGCGACGACGCCGTCGCCGAGGCGAACCAGGTGCTGTTCTTCAACCAGGACGAAGGCTTTTCCGTCAGCCATCCGCTCGCCGGCGGCGATGCGTGCCTGGCGCTCGCGCTGGAAGAACCGTGGCTGCGCGAACTCATGCCGGCCGGCCGCTTGCGCGAAGGCGGCACGCTCGCGTTCCGGCGGCAGCGTTTGCGCATCGATCCGCGCGCGCAAGCCTTGGTCGCGCTGCTGCGTCACAGCCTCGAGCGCGGCGTGGCGGAAACGCTGGAAGCGGAAATCCTGGCCTTGACTCTGTTGCGCCGCGCGGTCGGCGAGCGCACCTCGCACGCAGCCGCTGCCAGCAGCGGTCGGCAGAAGCTGGTCGATCGCGCCAAGCTGGTGCTGAGTTCGGATCTGGCGCGGCGTTGGACCTTGGCCGAGATCGCCGCCGAAGTGGGGGTATCGCCGGTCTATCTCACCCAGGTCTTTCGCCAGGTCGAGGCGATGCCGTTGTACCGTTATCAACTGCGCTTGCGGCTCGCGCGCGCGCTCGACCTGCTCGACGAGTACGACGACTTGACGCGGCTGAGCGTCGATCTCGGTTTTTCCAGCCACAGTCATTTCAGTTCCGCGTTCCGCCAGGCCTACGGCCGCACCCCAGTGGAGTTCCAACGCGCCGTGCGTCCGCGCTGAACGCAACTCGCTAAAGTTTCCGACAGCGGCGACTGCCACCTGCATGGTCTCCTGTGCATGCCCGATCTGCGGGCGCATGTGGAGAGAGAAGGTGAACGAGAAGACTTGTGCGACTCACGACGGCCGTCGCAATGCGCGCGAGGCGCGGACATGCAATGGCACCCAGCGCCGCAGCGGCCGCAGCTTCGGTCCGTGGCACGGATTCCGCTTCGATCCCTCGCCGTGGCGTGCGGCGCAGCCGTTGTTCCGCGTCCGTGGCTGAGCGCGTCGCTAAAGATTTTGACAGCGGCGGCGGCGTGGAAAAGGTTTCCTATCCACACCCGGTTTCCGGGTCCATCAGGAGTGAGAATCATGACCGCAAAAACGTGTGCCGCCTGCGACTGCGAGTTGGATGCCGGCTCGATCAAGGTCGAGATCGCAGGCAAGACGGTCGAGGTGTGTTGCGAGGAATGCGCACAGGCCTTGAAGGAAGCGCATGGCGCCGCACGGGCGTCGAGCTGAAGGAAGATGTGGCGATCGGGGCGTGGTGTCACGTCCCGATCGCGAGTTTCACCGATCAGGCGGCCGATCGAGTATCGACGCGCAGCGCATCGATCCAATGTTCGAAGGCATCGAGCAATCGGCGCAACGAAGTTTCGCTCGCCGCATCGGTCAGGACGCCTCGTGCATCGAATGCTTGCGCGGCATCGCGTACGAACAGCATCGGCGCGGGCAGTACGTTGGATTCGCACGCCGCCAGCGTCTGACGCAAAGCCGCTTGCGCCAAGCGCGTGCCCCAGCGGCCGCTGCTGGCACCGAGGATCGCCGCCGGCTTGCCGGCCAGCACTTCGGTCGGAGCGGGCCGCGACAGCCAGTCGATCGCATTCTTCAGCACACCGGGAATCGACTGGTTGTATTCGGGGGTCGCGATCAGGAGCCCATCGGCGCGCTCCACCGCAGCGCGCAGCGCACGGACACCGGCAGGGCCTTCGGGATGGTCGCGTTCGAGATCTTCGTCGAACAGCGGTACTTCGCGCAGATCGAGCAGTTCGATGCGCAAGCTCGCCGGCGCGATGCGTGCGGCGTGTTCGAGCAAACGGCGGTTGTGACCTTGGCGACGCAGACTGCCGGGAATCGCGGCGATGCGCAGCGGCGAACGAGGGGACATGAGCTTCTCCTGAGAAAGATCAAAACGGCAGCAGGGCGTAGGCGCTGATCATCAGCGCCAGGCCGAAGCCGCGATCGAGGCGGCGGCGCGCGGTCTCGTTGCGCAGCAAGCGGCCGAGCAGACGGCCGCCGGCAGCCCACACCAATAAACAAATCGCGGGAATCGCGAGCACCAGCGGTACCAACCGCAGCCAGTGCAGAGGGGAGTCGTCCGGCAACGCGGCGACGAGGGTCAGCATCATGACCCAGCCTTTCGGATTGGCCAGCTGGAACGCGACCAGCGCCGGCCAGCGCTGCGGCAAAGCGTCGGAAGTGCTCTCGCCGTCGCGCGGCAGCACGAGCCGGAGGCCGAGCCAGGCGAGATAGAGCGCGCCGATCAACGTCACCGCGTCGCGCAGTGCCGGCACGCTCGTGAGCAGCGTGCCGAGGCCGGCACCGGCGATCGCCAGCACCAGCAGGCTGCCGAGCAGGATCGCGCCGATCGCAGGCACGGCGTCGCGCAGGCGCTCGCTCGCGGCGCGCATGACGATGAAGTTGTTCGGTCCCGGTGTGATCGCGGCGACGACCAGGGTGGCGGCAATGGCGACGATGGGATGCATGGATTTCTCGATGGCTGGGTGGTCTAGGAATGGACCGTTGCTGTTTCATAGCGGTCGATGTGAGCGCATTTTCTGCGCCGAAGACGGTGCGTGCCGGCACCGATCGGTCTAATATCCAGACCATGAAGGAGCTTCCGCTCAACGCGCTGCGCGCGTTCGCGCTGGCGCAGGCGCACGGCGGCGTGCGCGCCGCCGCACGCGAACTCGGCGTCGCGCATTCCTCGGTCAGCCGGCATCTGGACGAACTGTCGCGCTGGCTCGGCGTCGCCCTGTTCGAGCCCGGCGTGCGCCGCGGCTGGCAGCCGACGCCGCAGGCGCGTGCGCTCGGCGACAAGGTGCTGGCGTCCTTGCGCGAGATCGAGGCCGCCAGCGCGGCCGTGCGTGAGACGCGTTCGCCGTTCGCGGTGACGATCTCGACCACGCCGTCGCTGGCCGCGCGTTGGCTGCTGCCGCGGCTGCCGGCGCTGGCGCGCGCGCATCCGCGCATAGAAGTTTCGGTGCTGGTCGGCCAGCGCCTCGACGATTTCACGCAGGGCGAGATCGATCTGGCTCTTCGCATGGGCGCAGGCCCGTGGCCCGGCTTGCGCTGCGAGCCCTTGATGGACGATGCGCTGGCGCCGCTGTTGAGCCCGGCGCTGTGGAAGGGACACGGCAGTCCGCGCGATCCGGCGCGGCTGCAGGACCTGCCGCTGCTGCACGATCGCGACCCGCAGACCGGCTGGGAGCGCTGGCGCGAAGCCTTCGGCCCGCAGCGCCTGCCGCTGCAGCGCGGGCCGCGCTACGCTTCGTCCGACCTGGTGCTGCGCGCGGCCGTGCAGGGACAAGGCGTCGCGCTCGCGCGCTTGCGCCTGGCGATCGAAGAGATC
The DNA here is from genome assembly GCF_058808595.1 of Dokdonella sp. GW821-FHT11D02. Taxonomy (NCBI): domain Bacteria; kingdom Pseudomonadati; phylum Pseudomonadota; class Gammaproteobacteria; order Lysobacterales; family Rhodanobacteraceae; genus Dokdonella; species Dokdonella sp. GW821-FHT11D02. The sequence goes on from NZ_CM179520.1 coordinate 242,542, forward strand.
GCGGCCGGCACGTTGCTGCGGCCGTTCGGCGCGCGCGAGGTAGCGCTGCCGCAGGCGTACTGGATCGTGCGGCCACTCGGCGTCGAACGTGTTGCGGTGGCGACGGTGGTGGACTGGCTCAAGCGGCACCTCGATTGAGCCGCAGCGGAAGGACCGAAAACGTAAGGACCGAAAACGTAAGGACGACAGACATGCAGACTCCCACGCGGCGCGCCCTGGTCACCGGCGGCAGCGGCGACATCGGCGGCGCGATCGCGCAAGCGCTGGCCGCCGACGGCTACGAAGTACTGGTGCACGCCAACTCGCAGCTGGCGCGCGCCGAGGCGGTCGTTGCGGCGATTCGCGCTGCCGGTGGTGCGGCGCAGGCGCTGAGCTTCGATCTGGTCGACGGCGCGGCGACGCGCGCGGCGCTCGATGCGCTGCTCGAAAGCGGACCGATCCCGCTGCTGGTGCACAACGCCGGCATCCACGACGACGCGCCGCTGGCCGGCATGCGCGAGGAGCAATGGCGACGCGTGATCGACGTGTCGCTGCACGGTTTCTTTCACGTGACCCAGCCCTTGCTGCTGCCGATGGCGCGTTTGCGCTGGGGGCGCATCGTCTGCGTGTCGTCGGTCGCGGCCGTGCTCGGCAATCGCGGTCAAACCAACTATGCGGCGGCGAAGTCGGCGCTACACGGCGCGGCGAAATCGCTGGCGCGCGAGATGGCGTCGCGCGGCATCACCGTCAACGTGGTCGCGCCCGGCATCGTCGCCGGCCGCATGAGCGCTGCTGCGTTCGGCGAAGCGGAGATCAAGGCGCTGGTGCCGGCCGGCCGTGCCGGCACGCCGGAAGAAGTCGCCGCGCTGGTGCGCTTCTTGTGTTCGGACGCGGCCGCCTACGTCAACGGTCAGATCATCGGCGTCAACGGCGGCATGGCGTGATGCACGGCACACTCGAGCAACGCCACGGTCACGGATGTTTCATGCGCGCGCGGCAAAGTCGATCGCGAAGGGGGCAACATCATGCGCGGCGCGAACGACGCACCGCGCGGGGAGTTCGCCATGCGCACGTTTTCCATCCTGCTCGCGATCGGTTTCGCCGCCGTGTCTAGCCTCACGGTCCATGCTGCCGATGGCGCGGAGGACTTGAGCAGCCGTCCGATCCGCAATGAGCCGCTCGTCATCGGCCATCGCGGCGCCAGCGGCTATCGGCCCGAACACACGCTGGCTTCCTACGAGCTGGCGATCGATCTCGGCGCCGACTTCGTCGAGCCGGACATCGTCTCCACGCGCGACGGCGTTCTCGTCGCGCGCCACGAGAACGAGATCGGCGGCACCACCGACGTCGCCGACCATCCCGAATTCGCCGCACGCCGCAGCACCAAGACGATCGACGGCAACGCCGTCACCGGCTGGTTCACCGAAGACTTCACCCTGGCCGAGCTGAAGACGCTGCGCGCACGCGAGCGTTTGCCGGATGTGCGCCAGCGCAACACGCTGTACGACGGCCGCTACGAGATCCCGACTCTTACTGAAGTCATCGCGCTGGTGAAGGCGAAGCAGCGCAGCTTGCGCCGCACGATCGGCCTGTATCCGGAAACCAAGCATCCGAGCTATTTCCGCAGCATCGGCCTCGGCCTGGAGACGCCGCTGGTGCGCACGCTGCACGCGGCCGGCTATCGCAGCGCGCAGTCGCCGGTGTTCATCCAGTCGTTCGAGGTGGGCAATTTGCGCGACCTCAGCCGGATGACGCGCTTGCCGCTGATTCAGCTGATCGACGCCAGCGGCAAACCGTACGACTTCGTCGTCAGCGGCGATCCGCGCAGCTACGCCGACCTCGTCACGCCGGCCGGCCTGCGCGAAGTCGGCCGCTATGCCAGCGGCGTCGGCGTCAACAAGAACCTGATCGTACCGCGCGATGCGTCCGGCGCACTGCTCGCACCGACCACGCTGATCGCCGACGCGCATGCGGCGCGCTTGCTCGTGCACGCCTGGACCTTCCGCAACGAGAACACCTTCCTGCCGCTCGATTTTCGCGCCGGCGACGCCGCCAATCCGGTCTACCCGACCCTGTACGGCAAGGCGTTCGACGAATACGCGCTGTTCTTCGGCCTCGGTCTCGACGGCGCTTTCAGCGACAACCCCGACACCGCGATCGCGGCGCGCGCGGCACTCGATCATTGATCGATCGGACGACCGGCACAGGGACGTGCCCGCGGCGCCGGCGGCGATAGCCGGCGCGCCTAGCTCAGCGGCGGGTCGATCACCAGCGGCGGCGTCGCGTGCGAGCGGCGATAGCTGTCGACGACGTGGCCGTAGTGGATCACGCGGCCGACCGTGTACAGCGTGATGCGGGTGACGTCGCGCACCGGGCGGAAATGGCTGCCGCGGAATTCGCCCTGGTAGCGCGACTCGATCGGCACCGAGACGATGCCGAGCTTCTTCTCGCGCGCCGCGGCGATCAGCAGCGCGGCTTCGAACACGAAATCGTCGGCTTCGAGATCGGCCAGTTCGAGCGCGCCGAGCGGGTAGTAGCGCTGGCCGCTCTGGGTGTCGGCGACCGGGATGCCGCAGCCCCAGGAAATGCCCCAGTCGGCGACCGCGTTGGCGCGCCGGCGCGCTTTGGGCTGATGCTCGCGATTGCGCAGGCGCGCGCCGACCACGATGTGCTCGGGGTAGCGCTGCGCGGCAGCGAGCAGGCGCGGAATGTCGGCGGCCAGGTGCTGGCCGTCGCCGTCCATCGCGACGACCGCGTCGAAACCGAGTTCGCGCGCCTTGCGGAAACCGTCGCGCAGGCCCTGGCCCTTGCCGAGCGGTCGCGCATGACGGATCACGGTGATCGGCAGATCGGCCACGCGTTCGAGGGTGGCGTCGGTGGAGCCGTCGTCGATCAGGATCACGTGCGGGCAGATCGCGAGTACCGATTGCACCACTTCGCGGATCGCGCGCTCTTCGTTCAGCGCGGGAATCACCACGGCGATGCGCGCGGCGTCGGTGGCGCTCATGGACATACCTCGACAAGCAGCGAATTCGCCGCGCCAGCCGGCAGGCGCAGCGTGGCCGTCTGCTTGCGCGCGAGGGTGCGCAGCAGCGGCAGCGCGAGCGCGACGGCCGGCGCATCCGAGTCGGTCGGCGTCGGCGAGGCTTCGCAGCGCAGACGTAGCGTCGAGCGCGTGCGCGCGTCGTCGCGCTCGGCGTTCAATACGAAGGCCGCGCCGAGCGTCGTCTGCGCGTGCACCACTTCGGCCAAGGGTCCGCTGGCGCCGACTTCGTAGGCGGCGAACAGCACCGGCCGGCCTTCGGCGCAGGCCTCCAGCGCCGCCTCGAGCAAGCCGGCGGCGAAGCTGCCCGCTCCGGCGGCGAGCGCGGTCGACGCTTCGCGGCAGCCGGTGGCGACGGTCCAGTAGCCGGCCGATGCGTTGTGCACGGAATTGTGGAAGCGCGTCGGCGAGACTTCGTGCGGCGCGCGCGCGAGCGTGGCGCAGATCGCGTCGGCGGTACCGACGTCGCCGTGCATCGAGGCGAACACGCACGGCAGTTCGGCCGGCGCACGTTCGGCCGCGGCGCAGGCTTGCGCGGCGACTTCGCAGGCGAGCAGGACCAGGTCCGGGGCGCGGCGGCGCTCGCCCGGCGCCAAGATGGCGGCGGTGGGCTTGGTCGCGTTGGCCGGCGCCGTCTCGATCTCGCCGCGCAGATGGCGTTCGGCGCTGGCCCAATCGGGCCATTGCGGCGACCACCAGCCGATGCCCTCGATGTGTACGCTCAAGGTTTCGTCCATGCTCAGTGGATCGCGCCGCGGCCGAACGCGAGGGTGCAGTTGTTGCCGCCGAAGCCGAACGAATTGCTCAGCGCGACGCGGATCGCGCGCGCTTCGTTGTCGAACGCAAACGCCGCGCTGCAGGCCGGATCCGGATTGGCGTTGTTCAAGCAGCCCGGCACCAGCTCGTGCTCCATCGCGAGCAGGGTCAATACGCTTTCGAGGATGCCGGCCGCGCCGAGCGTATGCCCGGTCCAGCCCTTGGTGGCGCTGACGCGGGTCGAGGCGTCGAACACGTCGGCGATCACCGCGGCTTCGGCGGCGTCGTTTTTCGGTGTCGCGGTGCCGTGCAGGTTGACGTAGTCGACCTCGCGCGGCGTCAGGCCCGCGCGCATCAATGCGTCGGCCAGCGCGCGGCGCGCACCCAAACCTTCCGGATGCGGCGTCGACATGTGATACGCGTCGGACGATTCGCCGTAGCCGAGCAAGCGCGGCACGTTCGCCTCGCCCTCGCGTTCGAGCAAGGCGAAGCCGGCGGCTTCGCCGATCGAGAGGCCGCGCCGGTCGGCGTCGAACGGTCGGCAGGCTTCCGGCGCGACCAGTTCGAGCGCGTTGAAGCCGAACAGCACGCTGTCGCACAGCGTATCCACGCCGGCCAGCACGACCGCATCGGCGACGCCGAGACGAAGCATGCGTTCGGCTTTGGCGAAGATCTTCGCGCTCGACGAGCAGGCGGTCGCCACCGTCAGGCACGGCCCGCGCGTGCCGAGCACGGCTTGCAGAAACGCGCCCAGCGAATGCGGCGTGTGCAGGGTCGGCGTGCGCAGCGGCGCGGGAAAGTGACCGTCGTCGAGCTCGCGATAGGCCTGTTCGGTCGCGCCGATGCTCGCGGTCGAGGTGCCGACCACGAGCGCGACGCGGCCGGCGCCGTAGCGCTCGATGCAAGCGCGCGCGGCGTCGAGGAAGTCGTCGGCGGCCAAGCCGAGCCAGGCGAGCCGGTTGTTGCGGCTGTCGTGCTCGGCCTGCGCACTCGGCAGCGGCATCTGCTCGAGACCGTCGACGCGACCGATCGCGCAAGTCAGCGCGTGCGTGGTGAAGTCGTTCGCACGCAGACCGCTGCGACGCGCCTGCAGCGCCGACAGCTGTGCCGCCCGCCCGCGACCGAGCGCGGAGGTTGCGGTGTAGGCGGTGATGGCGAGGGGGCGGATCGGGCTCGGCACGTGGCGACGGAGCGGTAGGAGTGCAGGAATTATGACACGCCGCCGTCGGCGCCTCGCCGCTGCGGCGTCGCGACGCGTCCGAGTCGAGCGACGCCCCTGCTACGATTCCGCTTGCCGTTTTCGCCCGAGTCCGTTGCGTGAGCGCCTCCGTTCCGACTTCCCGCCTCGACCAGGTCGCCGCGTTTCTCGGCGATTTGCAGGATCGCCTGTGCGCGGCGCTCGAACGCGCCGACGGCGGCGCGGCGTTCGTCGAAGATCTTTGGCAGCGCGGCGAGACGCCTGCGACGCCGGCAGAGGGCGCCGACCAGCGTCCGCCGACGGCCGCGCTTTCGCTCGGCGGCGGCCGCTCGCGCGTGCTCAAGCAGGGCGCGCTGTTCGAACAGGCCGGCGTCGGTTTCTCGCGTGTGGGTGGCGAGCGTTTGCCGCCGGCGGCGAGTGCGCAGCGCCCCGAACTTGCCGGGCGCGCTTGGACCGCGCTCGGCGTGTCGCTGGTCGTGCATCCGCGCAATCCGTACCTGCCGACCACGCACATGAACGTGCGTTACTTCGAAGCGCAGGCCGAAGGTCAGGCGCCGGTGTGGTGGTTCGGCGGCGGCTTCGATCTGACGCCGTTCTATCCGTTCGACGAAGACGTGCGTCACTGGCATCAAGTCGCCCACGATCTGTGTGCGCCGTTCGGCGGTGAGGTCTATCCGCGCTACAAGCAGTGGTGCGACGAGTACTTTTATCTGAAGCACCGCGGCGAGACGCGCGGCGTCGGCGGCTTGTTCTTCGACGATCTGAACGCGTGGGAATTCGAGCGCTGCTTCGCCTTCATGCGCGCGGTCGGCAACGGCTTCTTCGACGCCTATCTGCCGCTGGTCGAGCGCCGCAAGGCGACGCCGTACGGGGAGCGCGAGCGCGAATTCCAGCTGTATCGGCGCGGGCGTTACGTCGAGTTCAACCTCGTATTCGATCGCGGCACCTTGTTCGGCCTGCAGTCGGGCGGCCGTACCGAGTCGATCCTGATGAGCTTGCCGCCGCGCGTGCGCTTCGAATACGGCTACCGGCCGGAGCCCGGCAGTGCGGAAGAGCGGCTGGCCGACTATTTGCGACCGCGCGACTGGCTCGACCGATAACGCGGCGGAACTCGATCGCGCTCCGGCCGGTCTGGTCTGGATCGTCGGGGCGGGAGAGCGGGATGCGGGTACGGGGCTTCATGTTTTTCGCGGCGGTGATCTGGTCCCTGTGCGGCGCGACCGCGGCCTTCGCCGCGACGGCGGATCCAATGCGCGCCGCCGTGAAGTCACCTGAACTCGACCGCTTGATCGCCGACGTCTGCGCCAAGCCGGTCGTCCTGCTCGGCGAGGACGCCAATCACGGCAGCGGTCGCACGCTCGAACTGAAAGTGCAGCTGGTGCAGCGTCTGGTCGAAGAGTGCGGCTTCTCCGCGGTCTTCTTCGAAAGTCCGATCTACGACTTTCTCGATTTTTCACACGCGCTCGAGACCAAGACCGCCACGCCCGAACGCCTCGCCGATGCGCTCGGCGATCTGTGGTCGACGCCGAAAGAGATCGATCCGCTGGTGACGTTTCTGCACGAGAAGGCGGTGGCGGGACAGATCCGGCTGGCCGGTCTCGGCCCGGGTCTTGGTGAGGCGACGGCGCTGTATGCGCGCCGCCGCATGCCGGCGCAGCTGGTGCGCGAACTGCCGGCGCCGCACCGCGGCGAATGCGAATCGGCGCTGCTGCGCTACGCCAATTGGGAGTACGACGACGCGCATCCCTACGGCCCTGCCGTCGAGGCGCAACTGAAAGGCTGTGCGCACGACATCGAGGCGTCGGTGGCCAAGCGCCGTGGCACCGATGCGGCCGAAACGCGCCAGATGGCGATCAATGTCTCGCGCTATTTCCAGATGAGTTCGGACGGCGGCAAGAATCTGTGGGAGCAGCGCGATCGCGCGATGGCGGAGAACTTCCAGTGGGCGCGTGCGCGTCTGCCCAAGAACGCCAAAGTGCTGGTCTGGTGCGCCACGGTTCACGCGGCCAAGCAACTGCCGCCCGATTCGAAGCGACGCAATCCGATGGGCTCTTACCTGCATCGTTCGCTCGGCGACGCCGCGGTGGCGATCGGCTTCACGGCATTGTCGGGGCAGATCGAGCGGATGGGCGCATCGCCGCTGACGCTGGCCGACGCTGCGTCCGATTCGCTCGAACGGCGTGTGCTCGGCGCCGGCAGCGACGAGTTGCGTTATCTCGATCGCCGGCAGCTGGCGGCGTTGGGCACGCTGCCCGCACGGCCGCTGGATTATTCGAACGTGCAATCGGCGGACTGGAGCCGCGTGCTGGACGGCCTGATCGTGCTGCGACAGGAGCGAGCGCTCGAGCGTGTGCGCGCAGTCAAGCCTCAACAAGGCGAGTGAAGCGGAGCTGGGGCCGCGCGCGCGAGCGCGGCTCTTCCTCAAGCCCCGGCAGGGGCTTTCAATTCAAGCGACGCGTCACTTCCACTCGTACAGCGTGAAATACACCGGCGACACCGGCCCTTCGTGGTCGTCGCGCATCAACCGGCCGCTGCCGTCATCGTCGTAGAAGGTTTGCACCGGACCCTGCGGCTGGCGGATCTTGATCATCCACAGGCGGCCGTTCTGGCGGTATTCCTCGACCGTATCGTCGCCCTGTTTGCGCGTGGTCATCTCACTGGCGGCGACGCGTTCCGCGTTCGCCGCGCGATCGCGCGAGGCTTTGTCGCGCACCAGGCGCGTGTCGGGTTTGGGCAGCGGCGCCAACGGGTCCTGTACGGCCGGCGCCGCGTCCGGCGGCGGCGCGCCGTTCGGCTCGGCGGCCTGGGTGGCGACGCCGGGGTCGTTCAGGCCGGGCGGCGGCGGCACTTCGGCTTTCGGCTTGCGCTCGGCCGCATTCGCGGTGGCAAGGCCGAGGGCGCCGGCGACGAACAAGGCGGCGAACAATGGGCGAAGTCGGGTAGTCATCACGGCGCCTCCTCAAGATGCGGCGAGCCTAGCAGACCGCCGTGGATTTCGTTTGTGCACGGCGCACACGCATGCGGCGGCTCTATTCATGCATGGCGGCGGCGGTGGAGACTTGCAAGCGTGGTCGGGTCGGATTTGCGCACTCGTTTCGCGTACGGCCAGGAAGCGCGGCAGCGCGGGTCTGCGTGCAGCGCCACTCGCGCTGCCCATCGGCGTCGCGTACGGCGATAGAAGCGGGCAGCGGGCTAACGCGCGAGGTTTGTGGCGCCGCGCCGCGATCACCGGCGTATCGAAAGACGCCGCGTTGCAAACATGGCGGCCGCGCGCCAAGCTGCGGGCCCGCCGCCGTCCCGCACTGTCATGTCCGCACCGCGTCCGCGCCTCGTCCTGATCGACGGTTCCTCCTACCTGTATCGCGCCTTCTTCGGCTTGCCGCAGCTGACCAATGCGGCCGGTGAGCCGACCGGCGCGCTGTTCGGTGTGGTCAACATGCTGCGTGCGATCCTCAAGCAGAAGCCCGCCTATGCCGCTTTCGTGCAGGACGCGCCCGGGCCGACCTTCCGCGACGAGCTGTATCCGGCCTACAAGGCGACGCGGCAGGCGACGCCGGAGGATCTGATCGCGCAGGTCGAACCGATGACGGCGATCGTCTCCGCGCTCGGCTTTCCGATCTTGCGCGTCGACGGTGTCGAGGCGGACGACGTGATCGGCACACTGGCCAAGCGCGCCGTCGCCGCCGGCATCGACGTGACCGTTTCCACCGGCGACAAGGATTTCGCCCAGCTGGTCGAGCCGGGCATCGAGCTGGTCAACACGATGACCAACACCACGCTCGACAGTGCCGGCGTGATCGAGAAGTTCGGCGTGCGGCCGGAACAGATCGTCGACTACCTCGCGTTGATGGGCGACAGCGTCGACAACATTCCCGGCGTCGAGAAGTGCGGGCCGAAGACCGCGGCGAAGTGGCTGGCCGAATACGGCACGCTCGACGGCGTGATCGCGAACGCGGACAAGGTCGGCGGCAAGATCGGCGAGAACCTGCGCAAGGCGCTGACGCAACTGCCGTTGTCGCGCCAGCTGGCGACGATCAAGACCGACGTCGAACTCGATCGCGCTCCGAGCGAACTGCATTTGCGCGAGCGCGATGTCGATGCGCTGCGTGGGTTGTACAAGCGCTACGAGTTCAACGCGGCGCTGAAGGAGCTCGATGCGGCCGCCGCGGCGGCGCCATCGGCGCCAGTGCCTGCGTTCACCGAAGCGGGCGCGCAGGTCGATTCGGATTCCGGCGCACACAGTAACGACGGCGCGGCGGTCGTCGCCGACGGCGAGTTGACCGGCCCGGGCGTCTACGAGCTGGTCCTGACGCAGGCGCAGCTCGATGCTTGGGTCGAGCGTCTGCGCCGAGCGGAGCTGATCGCCTTCGACAGCGAGACGACCTCGCTCGATCCGATGCGCGCGGAGATCGTCGGGCTGTCGTTCGCGGTCGCGCCGAAGTCGGCCTGCTACATCCCGCTCGGCCACGACTATCCCGGTACGCCGCCGCAATTGCCGCGCGAAGAGGTACTCGCGGCCTTGCGCCCGATCTTCGAGGACGCCGGCCGGCGCAAGCTCGGCCAGCACGCGAAGTACGACGTCAACGTGCTGTCGGGTGCCGCTATCGCGGTACGCGGCATCGCGCACGACACGATGCTCGAGTCGTACGTGCTGCATTCGACTTGGCGGCACGACATGGACACCCAGGCCAAGCGCCTGCTCGGCTACGACACGATCCACTACGAGGACGTCGCCGGCAAAGGCGCCAAGCAGATTCCGTTTTCGCAAGTCGACATCGACACCGCCTGCCGGTATGCCGCCGAAGACGCCGACATCACGCTGCGGCTGCATCTCGCGCAGTGGCCGCAGCTGGAAGCCGAGGCCGGGCTGCGCTCGGTTTACGAAACGATCGAGATGCCGCTGGTGCCGGTGCTCGCGCGCATGGAGCAGCGCGGCGTGCTGATCGATGCCGTCGCGCTGAAACGGCAGAGCCACGAACTGGCCAAGCGCATGCACGAGCTGACCGAGCAGGCGTACGCGTTGGCCGGGCGCAACTTCAGCCTCGATTCGACCAAGCAGCTCGGCGCGATCCTGTTCGAGGAGCTGAAGTTGCCGGTGGTGGTGAAGACGCCGGGCGGACAGCCGTCGACCAACGAAGAGGCGCTCGAAGCGATCGCCGACCAGCACGAACTGCCGCGCGTGATCCTGGACTATCGCAGCCTCGCCAAGCTGCGCAGCACCTACACCGAGAAGCTGGCCGAAATCGCCAATCCGCGCACCGGTCGCGTGCACACCAGTTACGGTCAGGCGACCGCGGCGACCGGGCGGCTGTCCTCGACCGATCCGAACCTGCAGAACATTCCGATCCGCACCGAGGAAGGGCGACGCATCCGCCAAGCCTTCGTCGCACCGGAAGGCTGGCGCGTGGTCGCGGCCGACTATTCGCAGATCGAGCTGCGCATCATGGCGCATCTGTCCGGCGACGCCGGCTTGCTCGCCGCGTTCCACGGCGGCCAGGACGTGCATCGCGCGACGGCGGCCGAAGTGTTCGGCTTGCCGCAGGAGCAGGTCGATACGAATCAGCGCCGCGCCGCCAAGGCGATCAATTTCGGCTTGATGTACGGCATGAGCGCGTTCGGTCTCGCGCGTCAGCTCGGCGTGCCGCGCGGCGAAGCGCAGGACTATATGGCGCGGTACTTCGCGCGTTATCCGGGCGTGCAGCGATTCATGGAAGAAACGCGCGAGAAGGCGCGCCGCGACGGCTACGTGGAAACGCTGTTCGGTCGTCGCTTGCATCTGGACTACATCAACTCGCGCAATGCCGCGCAGCGCGCCGGCGCCGAACGCGCCGCAATCAACGCGCCGATGCAGGGCACCGCGGCCGACATCATCAAGCGCGCGATGATCGCGGTCGACGCCTGGCTGCTTGAAGAGGGCGAGGGCGCACATATGCTGATGCAGGTGCACGACGAGCTCGTGTTCGAAGTGCGTGCGGATCGCATCGACGCCATCGTCGCCGGCGTGCGCGATCGCATGGCGGCGGCGGCGGAGTTGGCGGTGCCGCTGGTCGTCGACGTCGGTGTCGGCGCGAATTGGGACGAGGCGCACTGAGCGGCGCACGCGTCTAGGCCGGAAGTCATGCGTTTCACAGGCATGAATGCTGGCTAAACGCGACCGACGCGACTCTGGAAACTTTTCAGCCGAATGCCCATCTATGTTTGCGGGCGCACGCAACGGCGCCCCTGGTTCACTCACCTCCCTGAGTGCAACCCCCGCGAAGGCCGGTCCCTCCCCAGACCGGTTTTCACCGCCCCGAGGGCTCCCCCTGGCCCTCGGGGCTTTTCTTTTTGCGGATTTGTTTTTGCGATCCATCCAGGATCGCTGTGATCTACAAATTTCTCGTGAGTCGTGAGATGGGTTGCCTTCGTGGCAGTCCAACCGCGGCCATCCATGGCCGCACTTTTCAATAAAAGCATTATCCAATCGTCGCTTAGCGCGATTGGAAAAGAAGTGCTTGCCATCCGTTCGTCATTCCCGAGGACGCTAGGGTCTGTGGGTTTTGCAATGTGAAACGCGGCTAGATGTCCGGCCGTTACGCGGCGACCGCGGTGGGTTCAATCGCCGCGGAGCGCGGCGAGGACGGCGGCGCGTGGGAGCTTGCCGGTTTCGTTGCGCGGCAGCGCGTCGAGTTTGCGCAGCGGGCGAGGGAGGAAGACCGGATCGACTTCGGCGCGCAGGGCGTCGAGCAACTCCGCCTCCGAACGATCCGGCGCGACCACCAGTGCGGCAATGCGTCGCACGCCGATCGCGTCGGGGTCCTCCTGCTGCAACACGATCGCGTCGCGCACGCCCGGGATCGCCAGCAGACGCCGCGTGAGATCGGCCAGCGATGCGCGCTTGCCGGCGATCTCGACCAGGTCGGCATGACGTCCGCGTAGGCGGAACGCGCGCGGTGCGTGCAGTTCGACCAAGTCCTGCAGCACGACCGGCTGATCGAAGTGCGGCGCTTCGACCAAGGTGCCGTCTGGTTGCGGGCGCAGATGGATGTCTGCGTAGAGATGCCAATCGGTTTCGCGCGCGGTGCGGCGGTGCGCGATCACGCAGGTTTCGGTCGAGCCGAACAGTTCGAGCACCGGCGCGCCGTAGCGTTTCTCGGCCGCCGCGGCGAGTTGCGCTTCGAGCGGCGCCGTCGCCGAGGTGATCGCAGCCAGCGCGGGCAGATCCGACGGATCGCGCAGCAAGGCGCGCAGATGCACCGGCGTCGTCACCAGTACTCGCGGTGCCGGCACTTCGGCCAAGGCGGCGGCGACATCGGCCGGAAACAGCGGTTGGCTCGCGTGCACGGCGAAAGGTCCGAGCAGCGGCAGCAGAACCGACAGCTCGATCCCGTACATGTGTTGCGGCGGCACCGTGGCGACCACGTGCGCGGTCGCACCGGGTGCCAGTGCCAGCGCATCGGTCAGAGCTGCGACGTTGAGCGCCGTGCTGGCGCGGAACGCGGCCCAGCGTTTCAGGTTCGCTTTCGGCTGGCCGGTGCTGCCCGAGGTGTAGCCGATCGCCGCGACGTGCTCGCTCGCGATCTGCGGCACCCGGCTCGTGCTTCCGCCGCGGAATGGCGGCAGCGTCACGAACGCGGCGAGCGCCGGTGTCGGCGCGTGTTCGCCGAGCGCATAGCTGCCTGGGTTGGCGGCCAGCACGTCCTCGATCGCCTGCGGTGCGCGCGAGGGCGGCAGCAGATTGGTTTGGCCGCGACTGAGCACCGCGCAGAACGCGACCAGAAAGGCGTAGCGATCCACGCACAGATTGACCGCGCCGCCGGCCGACGGCAGTACGGCCGCGACAGCGGCGACGTCGCTCAGAAATTCCTCGACGCGGATCGTGCGGCCGGCACGAACGGCCAGCGGGCGTTGCGCCTGGGCGAGGTCGAGCAACGGCAATGCGCGCGGGTTGCGTCCCGTGCGCGCGATGACAGCAACCATTGAACCCTCACCCCGAACTCAGTTTCGAAGAATCGCCCCGCTGATAGCGTCGCGGATTGGCGTCGGCCGCTCAAGTCCCCCGACGTTCTCGTTCAGGATCGCGTCGAGGCTGTCGCCGAAACGGGCGCGCACGTCGTCCGCGCTGCGTGCGGGCGCTTCGCCATGCCGGTTCGCGCTGGTGGACACCAGCGCTGCGCCGAACGCACGGCAGAGTGCGGCGGCCGGAGCATGTGCCGTCACGCGCACGGCGATGCCGGCATGCGCGCCGGCGACCCAGGCCGGAACCGAGGCGGCGCGCGGGAAGATCCAAGTGTTCGGGCCGGGCCAGCTCGCTTGCGCGCGCGCCAGCGCTTCGGCCGGCGTTGCGGCGAGATCGATGTAGGGTGAAAGCTGTTCGAAGTCGGAACCGATCAGCAGTACGCCCTGAGTCGGCGGACGCTGCTTCAGTGCGAACAAGCGCTCGAAGGCGCGTGCATCCCGCGGATCGCAGCCGAGGCCGAACACGGCTTCGGTCGGGTAGGCGACGACGCCGCCTTCGCGAAGCGCTGCAGCGCAGCGCTCTAAGTTCTCGCGGAAGTCCATTACGAGGTCGCCGTGATCGGATCGGGCGCGGTTCGTTCGAGGGTGAGCGACGTCGAGGGCAAATGTTCCCTCCTCTCCCGCGAGCGGGAGAGGAGGGAGGGGAGCTCGCATAGAGCGCTCATGCGCGCTTCGCAGCGGCTTTCTTGGCAGGGGCCTTCTTGGCCGGCGCTTTCTTCGCCGCGGCTTTCTTGGCGGGCGCCTTCTTCGCCGCGGCTTTCTTCGCGGCCGGTTTCTCGGCCGTGGCGGTTTTGGCCGCCTTGCCCTTGCCGAAGCGACCGCCGCCGCGCTTGGGCCGGTTCGGCGCCGCGGCGAGCAGCTCGACGCATTCGGCCTCGGTCAGCTCGCGCGGCTCCTTGTCCTTGGGAATGCGGGCGTTCTTGTCACCGTCGGTGATGTAAGGACCGTAGCGCCCGTTGAGCACCTGAATGCCGTTGCCGAAGTCGCGGATGATGCGGTTCGCCGCCGCTTCGATCTTGGCGCGGATCAGTTCCAGCGCGCGCGGCAGCTCGATCGTGTACGGATCGTCCTCGGGCTGCAGTGAGGCGTACATCGCCCCGTGTTTGACGAACGGGCCGAAGCGGCCGACGCCGACCGTGATCTCCTCGCCGTCCTCGGCCTTGCCGAGGTTGCGCGGCAGCTTGAACAGCTCCAGCGCCTCCGCCAGCGTGATCGTGTGCATGCTCTGGCCGGGGCGCAGCGAGGCGAACTTCGGTTTGTCCTCGTCGTCCTTGCTGCCGATCTGAGCGAACGGTCCGTAGCGGCCCAGTCGCACCTGCACCGGCTTGCCGCTCTTCGGGTCGGGTCCGAGTTCGCGCGCGCCGGTCGCTTCGGAGCGGTCGACGGTTTCGTTCTTGTCGTCGACGGTCGCCTTGAACGGCTTCCAGAATTTCTCCAGCAGCGGCACCCAGTCTTCCTCGCCGCGACTGACCGCATCGAGCTCGTCCTCGAGCTTGGCGGTGAAGTCGTAGTCGACGTACTGCGCGAAGTGCCCGGAGAGGAACTTGCCGACCGCGCGGCCGACGTCGGTCGGTCGAAAGCGGCGCGATTCGAGGATCACGTACTCGCGATTGAGCAGCACCTGGATGATGCTGGCGTAAGTCGACGGACGGCCGATGCCGTACTCCTCCAGCGTCTTCACCAGCAACGCTTCCGAGTAGCGCGGCGGTGGCTCGGTGAAATGCTGGTCGGCTTCGATCGCGGCCAACGGCACCGCTTCGCCGATCGTCATCGCCGGCAGCTTGCGGCCTTCGTCCTCGTCCTCGGCGTTCTTCGCGTCGCGGCCTTCCTCGTACACGGCGAGGAAGCCGGGATCGATCACGGTGGTGCCGCTGGCGCGGAACATCGATTCGCCGCCGGCGTCGAGGTCGACCGAGACGGTATTGAGCGTCGCGTGCTGCATTTGACTGGCCAGCGCGCGCTTCCAGATCAGCTCGTACAGCTTTCTCTGCTCGTCGCTGAGGTAGGACGCGATGTCCTTGGGCCGGTGCGCCGCGGAGGTCGGGCGGATCGCCTCGTGCGCTTCCTGCGCGTTCTTGGACTTGTTGCGGTAGAAGTGCGGCTGTTCGGGCAGCGCGCGCGGACCGTAGTCGCGGCCGATCACCTCGCGCAGTTCGGTGATCGCGTCGGCCGACAGTGAAACCGCATCGGTACGCATGTAGGTGATCAGGCCGACCACGCCTTCGTCGCCGAGCGCGACGCCTTCGTACAGGCCTTGCGCGATCTTCATCGTGCGGCTGGTCGAGAAGCCGAGCTTGCGAGCGGCTTCCTGCTGCAAGGTCGAGGTGGTGAACGGCGGCGACGGACGGCGCTTGCGTTCCTTCGATTCGATGTTGGCGACGACCAGGCGTCCTTGCGCCGAGCGCAGCAGCGCGTCGCGGGCGGCGTGCGCGTCGGCTTCGTTGGTCAGGTCGAACTGTTCGAACTTCTTGCCGCGCAAGCGCAGCAGGCGCGCTTTGAAGGCCTGATCCGGATGCGCGCAATCCGCTTCGATGGTCCAGTATTCGCGCGCCTTGAACGCTTCGATCTCTTCTTCGCGCTCGACGATCATGCGCAGTGCCGGCGACTGCACGCGGCCGGCCGAGAGCCCGCGCTGCACCTTGCGCCAGAGCACCGGCGACAGGTTGAAGCCGACCAGGTAGTCGAGCGCACGACGTGCCTGCTGCGCGTTGACCAGGTCCATCGACAGCTTGCGCGGGTGCGCCACCGCTTCCTTGATCGCGCGCGGCGTGATTTCGCTGAACACCACCCGATGCAGGTCGCGCCCGTCGAGCAGGCCGCGCGACTTGAGGATCTCGGCGATGTGCCAGGAGATCGCCTCGCCTTCGCGATCCAAGTCGGTCGCCAGATACAGGGATTCGGCCACCTTGGCCGCCTTGGCGATCGCGTCGACGTGCTTCTCGTTGCGTTCGATCACCTCGTAGTTCATTGCGAAGGCACGATCGGGATCGACCGCGCCTTCCTTCGGCACGAGGTCACGTACGTGGCCGTAGGACGCCAGCACGTGGAAGTCCTTGCCGAGGTATTTGTTGATCGTCTTCGCCTTCGCTGGCGATTCGACGATCAGGAGATTCTTTGCCATGACAGTCCTTGATCGGCGCCGGCCTGAGGCGGCCGGGCGAGCGCGCGGATCATGCGCGGATGCGGTAAAAACCAGGTGACGAACGCGTCGCGTTCTTCGCCGTTCCTTTTCTAGTGGATACATGCGGCCGCTGAGGTGTCAAGCGAAGCGGTCCGCGGCAGGCCGTCCCGGGAGGGGTGTGCCTGAGATATAACTATTTGTTTTTGTGAAGGAAAGATCGCGCGCGGTCAGCCGGCGACGCGCTTTGCATAAGCGCCGCCACCGGCCGCGACGACCTCGCCCTCCAGTTCCAGCATCAGCAGCATCGAGGACAGCGCCGGCACCGACAGGCCGGTGCGTGCAGCGAGCTGGTCGATGCCGAGCGCGTCCTGACCGAGCGCGGCGAGCAGTTTGGCGTATTCGGGGTCGTCCGCCCGCCCGGGGCGGGCGGGTGCCGGCGCCGGGGCGCCGGCGGGCGCTTCCGCCAATCGCTCGCGCAGGCGCAGGCCGAGGCTGCGTGCCAGCGGGGCCAGCTCGGCCACCACTTCCTCGACCGTTTCGACCAGCTTGGCGCCGTCGCGGATCAGCCGGTGGCAGCCGCGGGCGAGTGGGTTATGGATCGAGCCCGGGATGGCGAACACCTCGCGCCCGGCCTCGCTGGCGTGGCGTGCGGTGATCAGCGAACCCGAGCGCAGGCTGGCCTCCACCACCAGCGTCCCGAGCGCGAGCCCGGCGATGATGCGGTTGCGCCGCGGGAAGTGCAGGGGACCGGCCGGCGTTCCGGGCGGGAATTCGCTGGCCAGCGCGCCGTGCGCGAGGATGCGCGCGGCCAGATCGCGATGCCGCGGCGGGTAGACCAGATCCGGTCCGGTGCCGAGCACGGCGATCGTGCTTCCGGCCGCATCGAGCGCGGCGGCATGAGCGGCGCCGTCGATGCCTTCGGCGAGACCGCTGGTGACGACGAACCCGGCGTTCGCGAGCGCACGTGCGAATGCCGCCGCCGTGGCGAGACCGCCCTGGCTCGCATTGCGGCTGCCGACGATTGCGACCTGCGGCCGCCACAGCAGGTCGGCGTCGCCGGCGACGAACAGGGTCGCCGGCGCAGACGGCAACTCATGCAGCAGGTGCGGAAAGTCCGCGCTGTCGCAGGTCAGCAAGCTGTGGTCGGGTGCGGCCAGCCAGGCCAGGTCGGTCGCGATCGTGGCCGCATCAGGGCTGCGCAGCCAGTCGCGTGCGGCGGTGTCCAGCGGCCGCGGCAGCTCGCCCCGCCGTGCGGTGGCGAGCGCGGCGGGCGCCGAGCCGTACCTCCCGACCAGCTCACGCAACGTCGCCGGACCGATACCCGACGTGCGCAGGAGGATCAGCCAGGCTTCGAGTTCGGCGCGATGGGTTTCGACGTCCATCGCAGCAGTCTAGCCGCGGCCGGAGCGGCCACCGCGCGAAGATCCCCGAGCGAGATGTAGGAGAAGCGCCGGACCGGAGCGGAGAATCGACAGCGACGATCCCCCGCTTTTCCGAATCCCCAATCCCGGCCTTAAGGCGTCTTATCCGGATCGTGCAAGAAATCGCCGATGTGAATCGGCTTGACCGCATCCATGACCAGACCGTAGCTGACGCGCGGGAAGGTGCGGAACACCATCACGTGGCCGGTGAACTCGGGCGGTAAGGTGACTTTCGAATCGCGCGGATTGAAGAACTTGCGGAAGCTGCCTTCGGTGTAGTCGGTGCGGTCGACCACCTTCTCGCCGGGGTGGTAGATGCTGAAAGTGGTGCCGTTGTCGATTCCGTCTTCGCTGCCGCGCGAGAGCGCCACGACCTGACGCGGGCCGATCGCGTTCAAGGCATCGCTGAACGCGATCACGCGCATGTTTTCCGGCATCCGCGCCGGCGGATGCGGCCAATACTGGTCGTCGTAGGGCTTTTCGTCGATCGGCAGCACGTAGTCGCCTGGACGCACCTCGAAGTCGGAGTAGGTCACCAGAGCGGAGGAAACGTCCGCGCTGCGCGTCACTTCGACGATGCCAAAGTCGATCATTTCGTAGCCGAGGAAGCGCACGTTGCCGGCCAGGGTGCGTTCGATCGGGCCGTGGCGCCACAGCATGGCCGGGCGGCCTTCGCGCTCGTCCGGCGTCTGCCGGTAGACCTCGCGCGGACGACCTTCGTCTTCCGGTGGCATGTCGTAGTAGCGGCCGGTCGGCCGTACCAGCGCCAGTCGCTGGCCCGGCTGCGCTGCGAGGCCGCGGATGTAGATCAGCTGGCCGGCGCTGCCGCGCAGCTGATCTTCCTCGATACCCACCACGTGCGGCGCGTTCTCGTAGTCGTTCTCGCCGACGATGCGAGTGTGCTTGAGCCACTGCTTGAGCGCGGACAGCGGGATCGCCGGAATCGCGGCGTCTTCCTGGGTCGCACGCGCATGCGGACCGATCGAGCCGGCGCCGTGGCCGACGCGGCCGTCGTTGAAGACCAGTACGTCACCGGGATAGATCAGGTGCGGATTGCGCACCTGCTGGTTGTCCTGCCAGATCTCCGGCCAATGCCAAGGCTTCTTCAGGAAGCGTGCCGAGATGTCCCACAGCGTGTCGCCCTTCTGCACCACATAGCGGTCCGGGCGATGATCGGCCCATTGGCCAGCCGCCGCGTAGACGGTAAGGGTCACCAGCAGGCCCGCTGCAACCGCAAGCAATTTTTTAAGCATGGTCGCTAAACCCCTGTTCCCCCGTCGCTTGGGAAGTGTATATGAAAGGTTAAGCACGAAAAAACGACGGCCATCGCAAATCGTGCGTACCGGCCGGCGGCCGCACTGGCGCTAGAATCGCCGTCTCGACCCGCCTTGCGCGCGACGGCGACGGACCGCATCTGTGTCCGTGGCCTCATCGACGAGCAAGAAAATCAGGAAGCGAGCCTCCCGCCCGCACTTTCATCTATGTCCAAGCTGACCATCCTCGAGTTCCCCGATCCGCGCCTGCGCACCGTCGCCCAGCCGGTAACCGTGTTCGACGCCGCGCTCAAGCAGCTCGTCGCCGACATGTTCGAAACCATGTACGCGGCGCCCGGCGTCGGCTTGGCCGCGACCCAGGTCAACGTGCACAAGCAATTGCTCGTCGCCGACATGTCCGAGAACGGCGACGAGCCGCTCGTGCTGATCAATCCACGCATCCTGGAGAAGGGCGGCGAGCAGGTTTACCAGGAAGGCTGCTTGTCCTTCCCCGGCATCTTCGCCGACGTCGATCGCGCGCTGCGCATCAAGGTCGCCGCGCACGACGTCGACGGCAAGGAATTCACGCTCGAGGTCGAAGGTCCGCTCGCGGTCTGCATCCAGCACGAGATGGATCATCTGGTCGGCAAGCTGTTCGTCGACTACTTGTCGCCCCTGAAGCGCTCGCTGCTGCTCAAGCGGATGGAGAAAAAGCGCAAGCAAAGCGCTTGAACGCAGGGGTCGGGGAGGCGGGATTGGGGATTTGGAACAGCGTCGAGCGTGTAAGCTCTCGCGCCCATCCCATCTGAAGTTCCGTTTTTCTATGCGTCTAGTCTTCGCCGGCACCCCCGACTTCGCCGTGCCCGCGCTGCGTGCCTGCCTCGCCAGCGGCGCCGAAGTCGTTGCCGTCTACACGCAACCCGATCGCCCGGCCGGGCGCGGGCGGCGGCTCGCGCCGAGTCCGGTCAAGCAAGCGGCGCTCGAAGCAGGCATTGCGCTCGAGCAGCCGGAAACGCTGCGCGCCGCCGCCGCGCGCGAACGCTTGAGCACCTACGCAGCCGACCTGTTGGTCGTCGTCGCCTACGGCCTGATCCTGCCCAAGGCTGTGCTGGCGCTGCCGCGGCTCGGCTGCTGGAACGTGCACGCTTCGCTGCTGCCGCGCTGGCGCGGCGCGGCGCCGATCCAGCGCGCGATCCTCGCCGGCGACAGCGAAACCGGGGTCGACCTGATGCAGATGGAAGCCGGCCTCGATACCGGCCCGGTATTGCTCGAACGACGCACGGCCATCGCCGCCGCCGACACCGGCGGCAGCCTGCACGATCGGCTCGCTGCGCTCGGTGCGGACGTACTCGCCGAAGGACTCGCACGCGTGCAGCGCGGCGAGGCGCTCACGCCGACGCAGCAGGCCGCCGATGGCGTCACCTATGCACACAAGCTCGACAAGGCCGAGGCGCGCCTGGATTGGAACGAGCCCGCCGTCGCGCTCGCGCGCAAGGTGCGCGCGTTCGATCCGTGGCCGGTCGCGGAGGTGGAAATTCACGGTGAGCGCGTGCGCATCTGGTCGGCCGAGGCGATCGCACAAGCGAGCGCGGCCGCGCCCGGCAGTCTGGTCGCGACGCATCGCGACGCGATCGACATCGCCAGCGGCGACGGTCTGTTGCGCATCCGCGAGTTGCAGCGCGAAGGCGGTCGCCGCGTCGCCGTGCGCGACTGGCTCAACGCGCGCCGCGACGTGAAGCAATGAACCGCCCGCCGCCACGCAAGACGACGCGAGCGCGCAAAGCGGCGCCGCCTACGCCGGGAGCCGCGGTGCGCGCCGAGGCTGCGCGTGCGCTGGCTCGTATCGTGTTCGACGGCGCTTCGCTGCGCGCCGCGTTGAGCGAGGCGAACCCGCGCATCGCCGATGCGCGCGATCGCGCGTTGTTGGCGGCGTCGCTGTTCGAGGCTTCGCGCTGGTGGCTGCGTTTCGACGCTGCGGTCGCCTTGTTGACCGACAAACCGTTGCCACCGAAGGCGCGCGAAGTGCGCGCCTTGCTCGCGGTAGGCCTGGCCCAGCTGGCCGCACTCGGACTCGCCGACTACGCCGTGGTCGCCTCCTGCGTCGACGCGGCGCGCGTGCTGGGCCAGCCGCATTACGCCGGCCTGGTCAACGCCGTGCTGCGGCGCTGGATGCGCGAGCGGGCAGAACTCGAGCTGCGCTTGGACGCCGATCCGGTCAGCGCCAGCGCGCATCCGCGCTGGCTGATCGAAGCGATCGGGCGCGATTGGCCCGAGCAGGCCAAGGCGATCGTCGCGGCGAACAACCTCGAGGCCGCACTGACGCTGCGCGTGAATCGCCGCCGCGGCACGCGCGCCGACCTGCTCGAACGCTTGCAGGCCGCAGGCATCGAAGCCGCCGCGCACCCTGAGCTACCCGATGCGATCGTGCTCGCCGCCAGCGCCGACGTGACGCGCTTGCCCGGTTACGCCGAAGGCGCGTTCTCGGTGCAGGACGGTGCCGCGCAGCGAGTCGCCGAGCTGCTCGATTTGAGCGATGGTCAGCGCGTACTCGACGCTTGCGCGGCGCCGGGCGGCAAGGCGGCGCATGCGCTCGAAATCGCCGATGTGGATCTGCTCGCGCTCGACAACGACGAAACCCGCCTCGCACGCGTCGGCGAAAACCTGGCGCGTCTGGGCTTGCGTGCGGAGCTGCGCTGCGGCGACGCAACCCTACCCTCGACCTGGTGGGACGGCCGCCGCTTCGAGCGCATTCTCATCGACGCGCCGTGTTCGGCCAGCGGCATCATCCGCCGCCAGCCCGACATCAAGCTGCACCGGCGCGGCGCCGACATCGCGCCGTTGGCAGCGATGCAACAGCACCTGCTGCGCGCGCTGTGGCCTTTGCTGGCGCCGGGCGGGCGGCTAGTCTATGCCACCTGTTCGTTGCTGCGTGCCGAGAACGAAGCGGTGCTGGCCGACTTCCTCGTCGCGCATGCGGACGCCTCCGCGGCGGTGCTGCCGGAACATTTCGGACGCAGCGCCGGCGTCGGACGTCAGAACCTGCCGGGCGAGGGCGGCATGGACGGTTTCTATTACGCCGTACTGGAAAAGCACGCAGCGGAAAAGCATGCGTAGCCGAATCGGGCTCGCGCTGCTGCTCGTCTGCGCGCTGGCCGGCTGCGAGGTGATCCGTCAGCAGCAACCCGGCAGCCTGGTCGTGCGCAGCGCACGCCTGGTCGACAACGCCGGCAGCGCCGCGTTGGAACTCGGGCTCGACTGCCGCCTCAGCGGACCGGTGCAAGATGCGCTCGAGCACGGCATCCCGATCACCTTGCAGATCGATCTCAGCGCCGGCCGCTGGCCGCGTGCGCAGACGCAGCGGCAGCGCGTCGAGCTGCGTTACTTCCCGCTCTCGCGTCGCTACCAATTGCGCGAAGCCGGCAGCACCGAGCCGCGCAGCTATCCGACGCCGGCGTATCTGGTCGCCGCGCTCGGCGCGCTGCGTTTCGAGCTGCCGGCGAGTTTCGCCGCCTTGCCGCCGTCGACGCCGCTGACCGTGTCGGCCCGGCTCGATCCGGCCGCGCTGCCGGGCGCGCTGCGGTTGCCGGCCTTGTTCGAACCGGCTTGGCAACTGGCCGCAACGGACTACGCATGGACGCTCGCGGCGCGCTGAATTTCTTCTTCCGCCGCGTGCTGCCGGCGCTGGCCGTCGCGGCATTGCTGCTGGCGTCGTTGAAATTGGCCGAGGACGCGGCCAGCGACAGCGTGCGCTTCGCCGCCCACTACCGCTGGGTGCTGGGCGCGGCGATCGTGGCGCTGGCGGTGCTGGTGTTCGCAATCGCCCAGCGCCTGTGGCGTCTGCGCGGGGACATCCGCCGCGACACCCCCGGCGCGCGCCTGAACCGGCGACTGTTGAGCATGTTGATCTTGCTCGCGGTGCCGTCGATCGTGGTCGTGTACGGCTTCGCGCTGCGCTTCCTCGACGCGACGGTGGAGAACTGGTTCAGCGTGCGCCTCGAGCAAGGACTCGACGATGCGCTCGAGATCGGCCGCATCGTCGTCGAAGAGCGCTTGCGCGTGGCCGAAGCGGCGAGCGCGGAACTGGTCGCTCGGCTCGCGAGCGAGCCGAGCGAATCGGCGCAAGCGGCGCTCGACGCCGACATCGACCGCCTCGGTGCGACCCAGCTGACGGTGTTCGGCGACGACGGCCGCGTGCAGGCGACCGCGAGTTCCGATCCGCGCCATCTCGATCCGCCGCTGCCCGACAGCGCGCTCTTGATGCGCGTGCAGGGCGAACGTCGTTACGCCGCCGCCGAACCGATCGGCGATGCGCTGGTGTTGCGTGTGGTGCTGCCGATCGCCGCCAACGGCGCGATCGGGCGCAATCAAGCGCGGCTGTTGCAGGGCCTGTTCCCGTTGCCCGATCGCTTGCAACCGCTGACGCGCGGCATCGAGAGCGCCAGTTTCGATTTCCAGCGCCTGAAATTCCTGCGCGGCTCGCTCAAGCTGACCTTCGCCCTGATCCTCACCTTCGTGCTGCTGCTGTCGGTGCTGGTGGTCGTGCTGGCCGCGTTCGGCGTCGCGCGGCGCCTGGTCGCGCCGGTCGGACGCCTCGCCGCGGCGACGCGCGCGATCGGCGCCGGCCGCTACGACACGCCGCTGCCGCCGGCGAGCGACGACGAGCTGGGTTTTCTGGTGCGCTCGTTCGCCGAGATGACGCGCGAGCTGGAGTTCGCCGGCGCGCGCGCGCAAAAGAGCGCACGCGAAACCGAACAGCAGCGCGCCTGGCTCGAAGCCGTGCTCGAACGTCTGTCGGCCGGCGTGCTCGGTTTCGATCGCGACGGCCGCCTGCGTGTCGCCAATCGTGCGGCGGAGGCGATCCTCGGCGTGACCTTGGCGCGCTACGTCGGACGCGATCTGCTCGAACTGAAAGGAGCGCGCGCCGAACTCGCCGCCTTCGTCGATCCGCTCGCGCGGCACTTGCGCGAAAACCTGCGCGAGTGGCGCGAGGAAGTCGTGATCGACACCGTCGCCGGTCGCCGCATGCTGATGCTGCGCGGTGCGGCTCTGCCCGAGCAGGCCGGCTACGTCGCCGTGTTCGACGATCTGACCGTACTCAACCGCGCGCAGCGCGATGCGGCCTGGGGCGAGGTCGCGCGCCGTCTCGCGCACGAGGTCAAAAATCCGCTGACGCCGATCCAGCTCGCCGCCGAACGTCTGCGCCGGCGATTCTTGGGCCGCCTGTCGCCGGAGGAAGGCGAGCTGATCGACCGCGCCACGCACACGATCGTGAGCCAGGTCGAAGCGCTGAAGACGATGGTCAACGCATTCGGCGATTACGCGCGTCCGCCGCAGCTGGCGACGCGACCAGTCGGCCTGCATGCGCTGCTCGGCGAAGTGCTCGATCTGTACGAGAACGATCAGCGCATCGGTCTCGCGCGCCGCTTCGCGCCGGGCGAACCGCAAGTGCGCGTGGACGCCGTGCGCCTGCGCCAGGCGCTGCACAACCTTCTCAAGAACGCGCTCGAAGCGATCGGTGAAGCGCGCAAGCCGCAGATCCGCGTCACCACACGCCTGGTGCATGCCGACGAGCAGGATTGGGTCGAACTGGCTGTCGCCGACAATGGCCCCGGCCTGCCGGCCGACTTCGGCGAGCGCTGGTTCGAGCCGTACACGACGAGCAAACCGAAGGGCACCGGTCTCGGTCTCGCCGTGGTCAAGAAGATCGTCGAGGAGCACGGCGGCAGCGTGCGCGCCGGCAATCGCGCCGAGGGCGGCGCGGAGTTCGTATTGCGGCTTCCGCTCGACGGCGCGGTCGCACGAGCCAATCCGACGCCGTAGCGTCGGCTCGTTTCGGCCTCAGGCCGAGCGCGCGAGATCGTCGACCGCGGCGACCAGGCGGCGGCGGAAATCCGCATCGTTGCGCTCGTACCAGGCGCGGGCGTGATCGCTGAGCGATCGGCGCGCGCCGGCATCGAGGGCGAGAAGACGTTCGATCGCCGTTTCGAGCGCGGTTTCGTCGACGAAGTAGGTGGTCGCCAAGCGTTGCTCACCGGTGTGGCTGTAGGCCACGAGCGCGCCGCGTTCCGGCCGGATCAGTTCGTTCATCGGCGGCGCGTCGGTGGTCAGCACGATCGCGCCGACGCTGGTCGCTTCGACCAGGTGATGACCGAATCCCTCGGTCTCCGAGGGGCAAAGATGGAACAGATGCCGGTTCTGCAGATGGCGCAATTCCGCGTCCGGCAGATAGCGCGTCACGTAGTGCAGGTTGGCTGCCTGCGGCAACGGCTGGGGCAGTTTCTCGCGCTGCACGATGGTCAGCGCCGGCCACTGCGGGTGGCGCAACCACAACTCCACCAGCGGCTGCGTGCCTTTGTTGCCGCTGCGGCCGGCGAGGTGGAAGAAGATCGGTTCGCGCGGCACGCCGGCGAGCATGCGGTCGCCGCTGCTGAAGCCGACGTAGTCGGTGCGGCGGCCGAGCGCTTCGAAAATCGGTACGGCGTGGCGCGTCTTGGCGAAAACGCGATCGACCGCGCCGAAGTACGGCGCGTATTCGGGCTTGAACCATTCCGGATTGGGGATCAGCGCGCTGCGCCGAGCCAGCAGCGGATATTTGCGCCAAGCGCGTTCGAGCATGATGTTGACGTCGAAACGCCCCTGCGCCGCGCCGCCGCGCCAGCGCGCCAGCGCGAGCTTGGCGCGCAATTGCAGATGGCGCAGCTGCCGCCGCGCGCCGCCCTGGCCGATCGCGCTGATGGTGACGTCGAAGCCGGCCTCGCTGAGCGCGCCGGCGAGGATGCCGAGATCGCGCGACAGGCCGGCGCCGTTGTCGCGCGCGGCGACGTGGATGCGGCTCATGCGAAGCGCTCCGCCGGCGCGGTCGCGCCGCGCAGGTCCGGCGGGGGCGTGGTGAATTCGTGCGCGTGCAAGTCGAGTCCGCGTTCGCAGCGCACGCGTCCGCCGTTGCGTGTCTCGTGCAGGATGCGATTGTTCGGCATCGACAAGTCGTTGGGGTCGGGGGGCGCGCGCGAGGTGTGGTGCAGATGCACGGCGAGTCCGGCGAATTTCAGCTGCTTGCGCAGCACGCCGGCGTTCTCCAGCCGCGCGCCGAGTTCGAGGTCTTCGCTGCCATACCCTTCCATCGCCTCGTCGAAGCCGTTGACGCGTTCGAGGTCGCGGCGCCAGAAGCTCATGTTGCAGCTCATGATGCGGCCGCGCCGGCCGCGCGCCTTGCGCCGCGCCAGCCACGGCCAGCGCAGCGCGTGATAGCGGCGGAAGTCGTATGGCGCATCGAATTCGCCTTCCATCCAGGGCCAGAACACCGGCGCCGCGCCGTCGAGCAGGCGCGCGGTCGCGCGCTCGGTCGCGCGCAGGCGGCCGCCGGCGAGAAAGCGATCCGTCTGCGCAAAGGCCAGATGGTCGGCGAGGAAACGAGGATGCAGCAGCATGTCGCCGTCGACGATGACGACGTACTCGCCGCGCGCCGCAGCGATGCCGCGGTTGCGCGCGCGTGCGGCGCGAAAGCCGCTGTCCTCCTGCCACAGATACGCCAGCGGAAGCGGAAATCCACGCGCTTGGCGTTCGACCAGCGCGCGCGTGTCGGCGGTCGAACCGTCGTCAGTGACGATGACCTCGTCCGGCAGGCGCGACTGCCGCGCGATGCTGGTCAGAGTCTGCGCCAGCGCGCGCGGCCAGTTGTAGGTGAGTACGATCAGGCTGACGCGCACGCGCGGGTTCCGGGTCGGTGAGCTGCGAGGACGGGATAGGAGGCCTTTTCGTCGCGCACCCTAGAGGCGGCCGCCGTGGCCGAGCAGCCACAGCTTGATGAACTTCTGCCGCACGTAATTGGCCTTGACGTAGGCGTAGACCAGACCGCGCCAACCGTCGAGAAAGCCGGCGCGCAACACGTAGCCGCGGAAGAAGCGCCAGGACGGGTTGAACACGATGTTGGCCAGGCTCGCGCGACGCCCCTTCGCGTGCATGTGCTCGGCCATCATGCGTGCGTAGCGTTCGAGCCGGGCGAGCTGATCGGCCATCGAGCGATAGGACAGGTGTTCGAGATCGCCGGCCAAGGTCGCCACCTTGCCGTCGACACTGGCGTGCTCGTGGATTTCGCGCGCGCCGCGCCAGCCGCCGTGGCGGCGGTCGAATAGGCGCAGCACGCGATCGGGATAGGCGTTGCCATGGCGCAGCGGTGCGCCGAAGTATTCGCTCAGGCGCGCGAAGCGATAACCGGCGTGGCCGGCGAAGCCGGCCTCGCGCGCGCGTTCGATCGACTCGCGCAGCTTCGGCGTGACGCGCTCGTCGGCGTCGAGGCAGAGTACCCAGTCGTGGCGTGCAGCCTTGACTGCGTAGTCCTTCTGCGAACGATAACCGTCGAAGGCGCGTTCGAGCACGCGCGCGCCCTTGGCGCGGGCGCGGGCGTGCGTGTCGTCGGTCGAACCCGAATCGATCACGACGATCTCGTCGCAGAACGCGAGGGAATCGAGACAGGCGTCGATGCGGTCGGATTCGTTCAACGTGATGATGCAGGCGGAGAGGCCGGGTCTGGCGGACATGGGCAGGCGCGGATCGGAAAGGTGTGAGAAATGCGGCCATCGATGGCCGCGCTGGACGACAAGAGGAAATCGGCGCGCCCGCAGCACTCTCCTTCCCCCACGAGAGCGAACGCGGACGATCGCATGACAGACTCCATAGGGTAGCGAACGGCGATGACGCCCGCATGTGGGGCTTTTGTTCGCGCGGTGGAGGCTACATCCTAGGCTCGAAAGCCGGGGATGCGCCCGAGCCGCGAGCGGATTTGGGCGATGTGCAAGGACTGACGTGTCTCGATATCTGTTGTTTGCAACCGAACTGTACGCACTGCCGATTCTGCGGCCGCTCGAGGCGGCGATCCGCGCCCGCGGCGACGAAGCGGCCTGGTTCCTGCCGCAGGCCGCCGCCAGCCATCTGAACGGCGGCGAGCGTCGATTGGACGATGCGCGCGCCGTCGCGGCGTGGGCGCCGCAGGCGGTGCTGGCGGCGAGCAATTGGGCGCCGCATTTCTTTCCCGGCGCCAAGGTGCAGCTGTTCCACGGCTTCAATGTCGAGAAACGTGCCGATGAGCGCGGGCATTTCCGCATCCGCGGCTTGTTCGATTTGTACTGCACGCAAGGTCCGGCGACGACGGCGCCGTTCCGCCAACTCGCGCGCGAACACGGCCATTTCGCCGTGGTCGAGACCGGCTGGCCGAAGCTCGATCCGCTGTTCGCGCCGGATGCGAGCGCAGCGGCACAGTTGCGCTCGCCCGATGGGCGGCCGGTGGTGCTGTACGCGTCGACTTTTACCGAAAGCCTCAGCTCGGCCGCGCTGCTGTACGAGGAGATCGCGCGCCAGATCGCGCGCGGCGAGCACTATTGGCTGCTGACCCTGCACCCGAAGTCCGATCCGCACTGGGTGGCGCAATACCGCGCCCTGGCCGGACCGAACGCACGCTTCATCGAGGCCGATGTGCTGGTGCCGGCGCTGCGCGCGGCCGACGTGCTGGTGTGCGATACCTCCTCGGTGGTGTCCGAATTCGTCGTGCAAAGAAAGCCGGTAGTGACCTTACGCAACCGCGCGCCCAAGCCGCACATGATCGACATCGAGGCGCCGCAGCAGCTCGAAGCCGCGCTGGCGCAAGCGTTCGCGCCGACCGCCGCGCTGCAGGCCGAACTCGCCGCGTACGCCGACGCGATCCATCCCTGGCGCGACGGCCGTTCGAGCGAACGCGTGCTCGAGGCGGTCGCCGATCTGAATGCGGGACGCCTTGGTTCGCTGGCGCGCAAGCCGGCCAACTTGTGGCGCAAGTGGCAGATCCGTTCGCGTCTGAAGCGGTTTTGAGGTGACCTGCGCGGGCTCGCCTGCGCTATGCTCCGTGTCTCGTTTTTGCAACATGCGAGCGGAGAGAGCATGACGGGCGCACGCATCCTCGTCGTCGACGACGAGCCGGACATCCGAGCCACGATCAAGGACATTCTCGAAGACGAAGGCTATGCCGTCGATCTGGCCGAGTCGGCGGCGGCCGCGCGCGAGGCCCGCCGGCGCCAGCAGCCGGACGTGGTGCTGCTGGACATCTGGATGCCCGATCTCGACGGCATCAGCCTGTTGCGCGAGTGGAGCGAACGCGGCGGCCTGCCCTGTCCGGTGGTGATGATCAGCGGTCACGGCACGGTCGAAACCGCGGTCGAGGCGACGCGGCTGGGCGCCTGGGATTTCATCGAGAAGCCGATTTCGCTGACCAAGCTGCTGCTGGTGGTCGGGCATGCGCTCGAAGCCGGCCGGCTCAAGCGCGAGAACGAAGGCCTGCGCCGCCAATTGCCGGCACCGGCCGAGCTGGTCGGCACCGGCCGCGCGACGCAGGCGCTGCGCGGACAGATCGACAAACTGGCCGGGCACGATACCGGCGTGCTCGTGCACGGCGAGCCCGGGACCGGCAAGGAAACCCTGGCGCGCGCGCTGCACGAGCGCAGCGCGCGGCGTGCGGGTCCGTTCGTGACCGTCGCCGCCGGCGCGATCGCGCGCGAGCACGCGGCGTTGGCGCTGTTCGGCGCCGAGGACGCGAACGGCTTGCAGCAGGGCCTGATCGAACAGGCCAGCGGCGGCACCTTGTTCCTCGACGAAGTGGCCGATCTCGATCCGGAATTGCAGTTGCGCCTGTCCAGCGTGATCGAACGCCGCCAGCTGATCCGCTGCGGCGGTCACGAGCCGATCGCGATCGAAGCGCGCGTAATCGCGGCGACGGCGCACGATCTCGAAGCGCTGGTCGCGGCCGGGCGCTTCCGCGAAGAGCTGTACTACCAGCTCAAAGTGGTGCCGTTGACGGTACCGCCGCTGCGCGAGCGCAGCGACGACATTCCCGAGCTCCTGCGCTACCACGCCGACTGGTTCGCCAATCGCGACAAGCTGCCCTACCGCCATTTCCCGGTCGCGGTGCAGAACCGGCTGCGTCACTACGCCTGGCCCGGCAATCTGCGCGAGCTGCGCAATCTGGTGCAGCGCCTGTTGGTGCTCGGAAGCGGCGGCGAGGTCGGTCTCGACGAAGTCGAACGCGCGCTCGGCCAGAGTGCGCCCGTCGCGGCGACGGCGCCCGCCACGAACGCACCGGCGATCGACTTCGGCCTGCCCTTACGCGAAGCGCGCGAGCAGTTCGAGCGCGCCTATCTCTTGCATCAGCTCGACGTCGCCGGCGGCAGCGTCGGCAAGCTGGCCAAGGCCGTCGGTATGGAACGCACTCACCTGTACCGCAAATTGAAGGACCTGGACATCGACCCGCGCGCGACCATGCGCACTCTGGCCGACGCCTGAGATGAAGAGGCCGCCGACCGCTCGTTCAGCTGCCGTTTGCTGCAGTGCGGAACTTCGCTGTCATCGGGCGGTCACAGGAGGCAGCTTCATTTCACACTCCCATTAGCGCCGTCATGTACGGCGCTTTTTTTTTGATTTGCTGGGGCGATCGTCCGTGATCGCCGGTCCAATAGTCCGGCGCGTTCGCCTCAGGCCAAGCTTTCAAATTTTTGCATTCCCAAGCGATATGTTTGACGCAAATCCTTTTCGCGGCGGCATGCTCTTGTAGTCCCAAGGGCCTGCCGCATCTCTCGACTTCGCGGCGTCGTGCCGCACCAATGGAAGGATGAATCATGCGACTCGACGGCAAAGTGGCGATCGTGACCGGCGCGGCCAGCGGCATCGGCAAGCGCATCGCCGAGGTTTACGCGGAGAACGGCGCGGCGGTGGCGATCGCCGACATCAACCTCGATGCGGCCAACGCGACCGCCCAAGAACTCGCGGCGAAGGGCGCCAAGGCGCTCGGCGTGAAGATGGACGTGACCAGCGAGCAGGAAGTCGACGACGGCGTCGCCGCCGTGGTCAAGCAGTTCGGTCAGGTCGACATCCTCGTTTCCAATGCCGGCATCCAGATCGTCAATCCGGTCGACAAGTTCGCCTACGCCGACTGGAAGAAGCTGACCGCGATCCATCTCGACGGCGCGTTCCTGACCACACGCGCTTGCCTGCGCGCGATGTACGCACGCGGCAAGGGCGGCGCGATCATCTACATGGGTTCGGTGCACTCGAAAGAAGCCTCGAAGCTGAAGGCCCCGTACGTCGCCGCCAAGCACGCGCTGGTCGGCCTGGCCAAGGTGGTGGCGAAGGAAGGCGCCGAGCACGGTGTTCGCGCGAACGTGATCTGCCCCGGCTTCGTGCGCACGCCGCTGGTCGAGAAGCAGATTCCCGAGCAAGCCAAGGAACTCGGCATCTCTGAAGCAGAGGTGATCAAGAACGTCATGTTGAAGGAGACCGTCGACGGCGAGTTCACCACGGTCGACGACGTCGCCGCGGCCGCGCTGTTCTTCGCCGGTTTCGAAACCAATGCGCTGACCGGCCAGAGCTTGATCGTCAGCCACGGCTGGTTCATGCAATGAGCGCGTCGCGGCGCTCCCGCGGAGCCAGCACGCGCCGCGCCGCCGGCGAGCGCGCGGCGCGCGAGCCGCTGGCGGCGCGCCGCAGCGCAGCCAAGCCGAAGGAAACTCCGGCCGCTCACGCCGAGCAATACCAGACCGTCGCCCTGGTTCTGCAGGGCGGCGGCGCGCTCGGCTCATACCAGTGCGGCGTGTACGAGGCGATGCACGCGGGCGGCATCCGCCCGAACTGGTTCGCCGGCACCTCGATCGGCGCGATCAATGCGGCGATCCTGGCCGGCAACGCACCGGAAGACCGGGTCGAGCGCTTGCGCCAGTTTTGGCAGACGATCTGCGAACCGGCCGGCTCCTACGCGCCGGCGACGGCCTTCATGCGCAGCGCATTCGCCTGGCTGCCGGCCAGCCAGGCGCTGTCGGCATGGACGAACACGCTCGGTGCGCTCGACGCTCTGGTGCAGGGGCAGCGCGGTTTCTTCAGTCCGCGCACGCAGTCGCCGTTCCTGTTCGCCGACGGCAGCGCCAAGGCGACCAGTTTCTACGACACCTCGCCGTTGAAGACCACGCTCGAGCGCTTCGTCGACTTCGACCGCATCCATGCCGGCGGCGTGCGCCTTTCGGTCGGCGCGACCAATGTCGAGAACGGCAATTTCCGCTACTTCGACTCGGCCAAGGAGCGCATCGGGCCGGAGCACATCATGGCCTCGGGTGCGCTGCCGCCGGCGTTTCCGGCCGTGGCGGTGGGCGATGAGCAGTACTGGGACGGCGGGCTGGTCTCCAACACGCCGCTCGACTACGTACTGACCAGCACGCCGCGGCTGGACAGCCTGGTGTTCCAGGTGGATTTGTGGAGTGCGCTCGGCGACCGGCCGAAGACCTTGATGGAAGTGCTCGAGCGGCAGAAGGACATCCAGTTCTCCAGCCGCACGCGCTTCACCACCAACACCGTCGCGCGCATCCAGAAACTGCGCAATGCGATCGGCGAGCTGCTGCGCGAAGTGCCGAAGAAGAAATTGCGACCGGAGCTGATGGAAACGCTGGAGCCGTGGATCTGTGATCGCGTGTTCAACATCGTGCACTTGATCTATCAGGCCAAGCCGTACGAGGAACAGTTCAAGGACTACGCGTTCGGCCTCGGCACCATGCAGGAGCACTGGGCTTCGGGGCTGGCCGACATGCAGCAGACGCTGGAACACCCGCATTTCTTCGCCCGGCCCGAATCGGAATCGGGCGTGGTCACGCACGACGTGCACCGCATCGCGGCGGCGAGGCGGCGGCGCAAGTCTTGAAGGTGGAACCGACGCCGTCGCATGCGATGATCGGGTCATGACGACGGATTTCATCGCACGCCTGCGTGCGCAGATCGGCGGGCCGCGCGACGGCGCCTTGTTGCGCTTCTCGCTCGGCCAGGCCTTGCTCGGCCACGGCGACGCCGTCGGTGCGGCGGGCGTGCTGCGCGAGGCGGTCGCGTTCGATGCCGACTATTCGGCGGCGTGGAAATTGCTCGGTCGCGCCTTGATCGAGAGCGGCGACGCCGACGGCGCGATCGTCGCGTTCGAGCGCGGTATCGAGGTCGCGCAAGCGCGCGGCGACGTGCAGGCGGCGAAGGAAATGCGGGTCTTCCTCAAGCGCCTGGAAAAGACCGGCTAACCGTTTCGCTGCGCCGCCAGCAGCTCGTCGACGAGTTTCGTCGGCCAGCGTTTGTACGACCACTGGTACTGCGCGAATGCGAGCCCGACGCAGGCCTCGACGCCGCGATTCAAGGCGGCGCACGCACGGTCGAGATCGGGGTCCATCAGTTCCGGCGGCGCCGGCAGGAAATGCAGGCGAAAACCGATACCCCGCGGCAAGCGCTCGACGAAACTGAACAGCACACAGGCGCCGGTACGCTGCGCCAGGCGCGGCAGCAGCACCATCGTCGCCGCCGGAATCCCGAACAGCGGCGCCGACACGCCCTCGCCGCCGCGCGGCTGCTGGTCGGGCAGGATGCCGACCACGCCGCCGGCGCTCAGGCGCTTGTACAAGGTGCGCACGCCGGCGCCTTCCGCGCGCACCTGCTCGACCGGCAAGGCGCCGCGCACCTTCAGCAGCAAGGGTTCGGCAAAGTCGTGGCGCGGCGCGCGGTACAGGATCGCCAGCGGCGTCTGGCTGGCGAGCCAGTAGTTCAAGAGCTCCCAGCAACCCAAATGCGGAGCGGCGACGATCAGGCCGCGGCCGGCGGCGAGCGCGTCATGAAAGAGTCCTTCGTTACGGGTTTCGCGGATCAGCCCGAGCGCCTGGGCGGGGTCGTTGCCCCAGATCTTGGCGATCTCGCAGAACGACTTGCCCGTCTCGATCGCCGCTTCGCGACCGCGCGCGTGTCTGGTTTCTGCGCTCTGTTGCGTTAATACCAGGGCGAGATTGCGTTCGATGATGCGACGCGTGCGCCCCGGAATCCGCCAGAGCAGGCGCCCGAGCAGGGTGCCTGCGGCATGCAGCAGCGGCAGCGACAGGCGGCCGCCGAGGCGCAGGCTGGCATGCAGCAGCGCCGCCGGCCAAGTGAGCGAAGAGGGCTTCATGAGGACAGCGATTGTAGCGATCGAGCCGGAGACATTGACCGCGTGCCGCCGCGCTTGTGAGGATGGGCGGCCCGATCCAGGAGTTCGGCATGATCGCCCTGATCCAGCGCGTCAGCGAAGCGCGCGTCGACGTCGACGCGCGCACGGTCGGCGCGATCGGTGCCGGCTTGCTCGCCCTGATCGGTGTGCAGCCGGGCGACGGCGAGGCGCAGACGCAGCGTCTGCTCGAGCGCGTGCTCGGCTATCGCGTGTTCGCCGACGCCGAAGGGCGCATGAATCGCTCGCTGGCGGACGTCGGCGGCGGATTGCTGCTGGTATCGCAATTCACCCTCGCCGCCGATACGCGTTCGGGCATGCGGCCGGGATTTTCCACCGCCGCCGCGCCGGCCGAAGCCGAACGCTGGTTCAACCGCCTGGTCGAGCTCGCGCGGACGCGCCACCCAGGGGTGGAAATCGGGCGCTTCGGCGCCCACATGCAAGTGCACTTGGTCAACGACGGACCGGTGACGTTCCGCCTCGAGGCGAATTGAACGGATTGCCGCGACAGGGACGCCGCAGCGCCCGCCATCGACAGTCGCAAACGCAACGAATGGTGACACCGCGGCAGCCGCCGCGCAGGAACCACGTAACCAAGCTCCAGCAATGACTTAAGCCGACCTTGACGCGGCTCCTATACTTTCTTTCCTTTGCCGTACAGAGCTACCGGAACCCCACACATGGCCGCCGAACACAACCAGGAGCAGCAGTCCGAGATCAAGACCCTGATCATCAAGGGCAAGGAGCAGGGCTACCTGACCTATGCCGAGGTCAACGATCACCTGCCCGACGACATCGTCGATCCGGAACAGATCGAAGACATCATCGGCATGATCAACGACATGGGCATCGAGGTGCACGAAGTTGCGCCCGATACCGAAACGCTGCTGCCGGAAACGCCGGTCGCGACCGACGACGACACCGCGACCGAAGAAGCCGTCGCCGTGCTGAGCGCGGTCGACGCCGAAGTCGGCCGCACCACCGACCCGGTGCGCATGTACATGCGCGAGATGGGCACGGTCGAACTGCTCACGCGCGAAGGCGAGATCGCGATCGCCAAGCGCATCGAGGAAGGCTTGAACCAGGTGCAGTCCGCACTGGCGAGCTTCCCGTGGTCGATCCAGCTCTTGATCGAAGAATACGACCAGCACACCGAGGGCAAAAAGCGCCTGTCGGAAGTGCTCGCCGGCTTCGCCGATCAGGAGCAGCCGGAAGTCGTGATCGCCGAAGCCGCCGCCGATGGCGATGGCGCGGAGGAAGAGGAAGAGGACGCCGCCGAGGGCGAAGCGGAAGAAGCCGGGCCCGGCGATACCGGTATCGACCTCGTCGAAGTCGCGCGCCGCATGGACGAGCTGCGCCAGTTCTACGCGAAGTTCCAGAAGACCGCCGACAAGTACGGCGCGGCCGATCGCAAGTCGCAGAAGCTGCGCGACGAGATGGCCGAGGCCTTCCTCAAGCTCAAACTGCCGGCGATCATGATCGACAGCTTCGTCAAGAAGCTGCGCGACGTGGTCAACAACATCCGCCAGCACGAGCGCGTGATCGGCGATCTGTGCATCAAGCACGCGCGCATGCCGCGTAAGGATTTCCTCAAGCTGTTCCCGTCCAACGAGACCAATCTCGAGTGGGCGGACGAACTCGCGCGCAAGCGCCAGAAGTGGTCGCCTGCGGTGAAGGTGCAGCGCGACGCGATCGTCGGCGAGCAGGAGAAGCTGATCTCGATCGAGACGGCGCTCTATCTCGGCGTCGCCGACATCAAGGAGATCAACCGCGCGATGTCGATCGGCGAAGCGAAGGCTCGCCGCGCGAAGAAGGAAATGGTCGAGGCCAACCTGCGCCTGGTCATCTCGATCGCGAAGAAGTACACCAACCGCGGCCTGCAGTTCCTCGACCTGATCCAGGAAGGCAACATCGGCCTGATGAAGGCGGTCGACAAGTTCGAATACCGCCGCGGCTACAAGTTCTCGACCTATGCGACCTGGTGGATTCGCCAGGCCATCACGCGCTCGATCGCCGACCAAGCGCGCACGATCCGCATTCCCGTGCACATGATCGAGACGATCAACAAGCTCAATCGCATCAGTCGTCAGATGCTGCAGGAAATGGGTCGCGAACCGACTCCCGACGAGCTCGCGATCAAGATGGAAATGCCCGAGGACAAGATCCGCAAGGTACTCAAGATCGCGAAAGAGCCGATCTCGATGGAGACGCCGATCGGCGACGACGAAGATTCGCATCTCGGCGACTTCATCGAAGACTCGACCATCGTCTCGCCGGTCGATTCGTCTACCAACATCGGCCTGATGGAAACCGTGCGCGACGTGCTCGCCGGCCTGACGCCGCGCGAAGCGAAGGTGCTGCGCATGCGCTTCGGCATCGACATGAACACCGACCACACGCTGGAAGAGGTCGGCAAGCAGTTCGACGTCACGCGTGAGCGCATCCGTCAGATCGAGGCGAAGGCGCTGCGCAAACTGCGTCACCCGAGCCGTTCGGAACAGCTGCGCTCGTTCCTCGACCTCGAGTAAGCGCGCTATCACGCGAGCGAAAAGGGCGGGCCAGTGGCCCGCCCTTTTCGTTTCAGCACGCTCTAACCGACGTTGTAGAAGAACTGCTCGCGCACGATCTTGCCTTCGCGCACTTGGTACACGCAGATCTCTTCCATGTTGATGCGGCCGCGGTCCTTGAACGTCGCATCCATCGTCATCACCAGCGAGAACCAGTCGCCGGCCACGATCGGTTCGCCGACGCTGCCGCCGTGCACCGCTTCGATGCCGTCGTTGAACTGGCGGCTCTTTTCGCGAATCGCCTCCATGCCCTTCGCGTTGCCGATCGAACCGGGCGGCAAGCCGTCCATCTCGATGCTGACGGCGTCGTCGGCGTAGAGTTCTTCTTGGGCTTGGTCGTATTTGCCTTCGCGGCACAGCTCGACCAGGCGCTTGGCAACGGCTTGCGTGTTCATCGACGTACTCCTTGTAAGGGAGCGGCAGCGTAGAGAGGGGCTGCTGACAACGGACTGTCAGCAGAGAGCTGCAGCTGGCGGCTGCGCGATGCCTCGCCTATGATCGCGGCACGGGCCTATAGCTCAATGGTTAGAGCAGGGGACTCATCGAAAGGTGTCGCCGCGGCGAAAGCCACGGACGAGAACGGGATGAATTCAGGGAAACCGCAGCGGCAGCTCGCATCGATGCTGGCCGGCGGCAATCCTGAGCCAAGCCGGCGGTACACCGCCGGAAGGTGCAGAGACTACCTGAGGGCTGCAGCGCCCTTGATCACAGGCTAGAGCGTCCCGCACCCCACCAGCACGCGCTGCGGGTGAAGAGATAGTCCGCGCCGGACGGAAACGACCGGGTCACGCGAATCCCTTGGTTCCAGGTTCGAGTCCTGGTGGGCCCACCACATCAAGGCAAACGCTCCTTCGGCACCGACGGACGATCAAACATAACTTCGCATAGCCTGATAATCCGAGACGCGGGCTCCTCGAAGCGGAATGGTGGCCGGTAGCTCCTCTTCTGCAAGGCTGTCGGCAAATCGTTGGCCCTTACACGGGCGATCACTCGCTCGCCTACCCGACGGAAGTAACCGATCCGTCTGCCGATATCCGCCTTCAATGCCCCGAACGAAGACTCACTCCTCCTGTAGGAGAGCCGCGACCGCAATTGGCCCTGAACGTTCTAAGCAAATTGTTCACTTGCGCAACGCGCCGCTGCCAAAGAAACTAAACGCTGGGGTTCTTCTAGTTCGCTGAGATAGGGGAAAGCTGGGGTATTTAGGCTGCGCAAGAGGAATCGAAGCTGCGCCTATTGAAGAGGAGTCAGAGTCTAGCCAAGAGGGGTCTTGGTCGACGAGCTGACTGCGCCAGGGGTCCAAAACCCTTTACTGCGTTATTTTGGGGAGCCAATCGGCGAGCGATCACATTGGATCGGTCGCGCGCCGCACAGCACGAACTCAGTACGTCTACACGCTAATCCATCTCTGGAAGGAGAGGCGGCGCCTCTTCTATTTTTGATCCTCCTACGTCGATGCTCGTCGGGCTTGGTCATCAAGCCCTCCGGATTCGCTTGGCCAAAATAAGGGGATTTCGAGTGACTTTTGTCTTGAAACATTCATTCCCGTGCTTCTCGATCAAACGAAAGAAGCCTGTGCCCGTGGGCTTTTTAAGAATGGTATTGTCCGCTGCGGTGGCGATGACTTCGAGTGTCGCCTTTGCCCAGCTGTCCTCAAGCGACAACGACATACCCAATCGAGGCGTTGCTCCAACACAGCCCGATCGGCTGCTTTCGGCGTCCGTGCCCGCGTTCGTCGAGTACGAAAAGAAGCTCCTCTACGGAGAACAAGTTAATCCGCTGAGTTCGGATTTGTTCGGCGATGTGGTGTCACCGTACTTGGGGCAGACCGATTTCAGTGTCGTCGACATCGATCTTCCCGGCAACAGCCCGTTACCTGTGCAGCTGCGCCGCCGATTCGCCATCTCCATGCTGACCAAGGAGGCTCTGCGAGATCCCCGCGGAGGGGTGGGCAATCCGTATGGAGGTATCGGCAACTGGGACGTCGAAGTGCCCTACATCTACGGGACGTTCGACCTCAACAAGAAATGGCACTCCACGGAACCAGGTTATGTCGGGCGTTGCAGCACACCCGATGTTGCTCGGGGCGATCCGGGGTACACCTCGTTAGAAATCTGGTCGGGAAACAAGGTGCATATCCCCGGCCAAGGCGAGCTGGGCATGATGCGCGTGGATCCCACGTGGCCACCGCTCAACATTCGGCAAGTGGGTCAAGGCTGGACCACCAGCCGATTCGATGCCTTCGCCTGCATTCCCTCGACCAACGGTGAGGGGTTCAAGATGACAACGACGGACGGCATCACCTATACGTTCGATGTCTATCTTGAACGATGGTATCCCGCCGTTGTGCATTCGCAAGGGCCGGGCGGCGCCAATGCGCGGCTGATGATCTTCCTCTTGGCCAGCAAAGTCGAAGATCGTCATGGCAACAAAGTCGAATACTCCTACGACGGCGCAGGCCATCCCTGGAAAATTTCCTCAAACGACAACCGCGAAATCATCCTCAAGTACAACCCGAGCGACGCCAGTCTGCTCGACAGAGCGGAAGTGACTCTGAGTACGCCTGCGGAGACGCGAGTATGGAAGTACGGCTATCAGAACAGTCCGAGAGACGGCCTTCCGCAACTGACGTCGGTGACGCTTCCGAACAACACGCAGTGGACGTACACGTATTCCAATACCGACTACCTCTACGTCGGCTACGACCAAGACGATACACCGGGTCTGGAATGC
Source organism: Dokdonella sp. GW821-FHT11D02 (assembly GCF_058808595.1). Lineage (NCBI taxonomy): Bacteria > Pseudomonadati > Pseudomonadota > Gammaproteobacteria > Lysobacterales > Rhodanobacteraceae > Dokdonella > Dokdonella sp. GW821-FHT11D02. The sequence continues at coordinate 281,618 of NZ_CM179520.1, forward strand.
AATCCGCTTTGGTTCAACTCGGGCGGAGACTTCAAGCTCGGCATCACTCACCCCTACGGGTCCCAAGCGACGTTCGAGTTCGATTTGCTTCGCCACAAACGAAATCTTCCTTCGTCGGGCGCTAACTGTGCACAGGGGCAATACATCCATCCCCCTTACATCGACACCTTTAGCCTGACGGCCAAGACTATTTCGGAGTCAAACAACACGTCTAGCACGTGGCGCTATAGCTACAACGACAACTTCTGCCAGGGCGCGGGGTGCAACACGGCGGTCAATCGCGTGACGCAGCCGGATGGCAGCGTGATCGAGTCGAAGTATTCGACGATGTACGAGGCCACAGGCCCCTTCGTGCCGGCTGGCTCCGCCATTGCAGGGCAGCTGCTCGGCGTCGAGTACAAGCCCGCTCTCGGCCAGCCGTCTTTGAGATCGGAGATTTATCAGTACGTCACAGGGATCGATGTAGATAGGCAGCCCTTTACCGGTTACCCCTTTCCGTCCCGCTACGGGGAGACATGGGGATCGGATGATGCGGCTTCCGGCAGTGTGCGCCCTTTGAAATCCCTGACGATCACTCAGGACGGCGTAACGTTCACTCGCACTAACGAAACCTTCGATGCTGTCGCGCGCCCTCTTAAGGTGACGCTCTCGAGCAAGGACACCGTTTCAGGCACGTTGAGAGATTCGAGGACGGAAACTACGGCCTACGAGGACAACAAACCGCTGTGGGTCATGGGTCAGATCAAGTCAGTGACGGAAGGGCCGACGGGATCGGGCCCACAAATGGTCTTGAATGCGTACGACTCGGCGACGGCAAACCTCTTGAACGTTCGCGAGTTCGGGGTGCTTAAACGGAGCATGACGTACAAGCCCTCGAACGGGACGCCGACGGCGGGCACGCTGTCGACGATCAACGATGGGCGATACACGACGACACTGGGAACATTCAAGCGAGGAATCCCGCAGAGCGTGAGCTATCCCGACGGCACTTCGGTCAGCGCGGAAATCGACGACGCTGGAAACATTCGTTCGACGACGAACGAGCTGAACAGCACGACCGAGTATGGCTACGACGTCCTCAATCGATTGACATCGATCACCTATCCAGATGGCGATAACGACGGGTCGAATTGGAACTCGACTTCGATCGCCTATCAGATGGTGGACAGCTCACCTGAGGTAGGTCTCAGCTGGAAGCATTTGCGACGGACACGCACGACCGATCAGGCCGTCCAAGTCACGCACTACGATCATCGTTTGCGCCCGATCCGGACGTGGGAGTACGACAACAACAATCAAACCGAGACGAAGCGCTATACCGCTCGGTCATACGACTTTGCCAACCGCGAATTGTTCGCTTCCTATCCGTCCAAGACCCTCAATCCCACCAATGGCATTACGACGACGTATGACGTACTCGGCCGAGTACGGACAACGACGCAGGCCTCTGAGTTGGGGGCACTGTTGACGAAAACCGACTACGTAACGCCCTTCACAAAGGTGGTCACCGATCCGAGCAACAACCGGGTCCAGACGACCTTCCAGGCTTTTGACGCGCCCGGCGAGGATGCGCCGAAGACGATCATCGAGTCGGTCAGTTCCACCGAAAACGTGACGACGACCATCGCGCGGGACGTATTCGGCAAACCGTTGAGCGTACAACGCCAGGGAACGTATAGCGGAGCCAACGTGTCGCAGACACGAACTTATGTCTACGATCCAGGACAACGCCTATGCAAGACGATCGAGCCGGAATCGGGCGCCACAGTGCAAGACTATGATGCCGCCGGCAACGTGGTCTGGGACGCACGAGGGTTGACGCTTCCCAGTACGACCGACTGCAGTCGTACCAGCGTGACGGCAGCCGACAAGACGACGTATCGGTACGACGAGCGCAATCGTCTAGCCGACTCGACGTTCCCTTCGGGCACCTCGCCGATCAATCGAACGTACCGGGATGACGGTGTGCTCAAGACGATCCAGAGCAACGGGGCGAAGTGGACCTATGACTACAACCAGCGCAAGCTGCTGACGAGCGAATCGCTTGAGTACGACGGCCAAACGTTCTTGCTGGACTGGTCCTACGATGGCAATGGATCAGTGAAGCAGCTGATGTATCCCGACAACTCGCTGATCGACTTTGCGCCAAACGCGTTGGGCCAACCGACCCAGGCGGGGACGCTTGCGACGGGGGTGAAGTACTTCCCGAATGGAGCGATGAGTGAGTTCACATACGGAAACGGGATCGTTCACACTTTGACGTCGAATCTCCGCCAGCTGCCCGCGCAAAGCAAAGACGTAAAACCCGCCGCTCCAGCGGTGACCAATCTCACCTACACCTACGACAAGAGTGCCAATGTCGAATCGATCGTCGATGGCCTGCCGTCGGCGACCGAATCGCGTGTCATGACCTACGACGGACTGGACCGTTTGAAGACGGCCAACGCCACAGGGATGTGGGGAGCTGCCAGCTTCGACTACGACCCCTTGGACAATCTTCGCGTCAGCAAGGTCGGAATTCGTAACTGTACGCATGCGATCGACGCCATCACGAACCGCCTGAATTCGATCTCGGGGCCGAATTGTTCCACCAAGAACTATGGATACAACACCCGCGGCAGCATGACCTCGAGCGGCACGCAGGAGTTTGTCTTCGACCGGGCAGAGCGTCTGATCGCGGCGACGGGCAAGGAGACCTACGAGTACGACGGCCTGGGCCGTAGAGTGGGGATCACGCGCTTGCCCGGAACTAACAAGGAGTATCAGGTCTACAGCAAAGAAGGGCAGTTGCTGTTCAGTTGGAACGCGGCTACCAACAAGCAGATCACCTATGCCTACCTCAACGGCTCCTTGGTGGCTCGACAAGAAAACGTCCCGGCGCCGCGCGTCCCGATCAATCTGGGGGCGTCTCCGAATCCCTCCACGTCGGGAAACTTCACGATCTCTTGGAGTAGTTCCGCCGGGGCAACGAAGTATCTGGTAACCGAGCGCAACACCGACGACAGCGTCTCGACGTTCGATGTGGGGACGTCCACCAATTGGTCGCCCTCCTCCCCAAGAGCGGTGGGGCGGTACACGTATCGCGTTCAAGCCTGCAATCAGGAGTGCAGTGACTTCAGCGACCCGATCACCGAGTGGGTTCGGCTGCGAACGCCGACAGGCCTGTCGGCGTCCCCCAATCCCAGCTTCACGGGCGAATTTGTGCTGACGTGGAATGGAGTACCCGATGCGGACGGCTATGAAGTCGAAGGAAAAGAAAGCACGGGTACAAACTGGACCCGGGTTTGCCGCGATACCACGAACAGTTGCGCAATGACGGTTGCCGTGGGAGGCACGTACTCGTATCGCGTCCGAGCGACCCATCCCACCGGCGCTAGCGACTACAGCACTTCGGTAGCGGTAACGGTAACCGCGGTCGACGTCGTCACCGTGGAGCCTTCTATTCCGACATGGGCCGTGGATGGAAACTACACCGTCAGCTGGACGCCGGTAGCAGGAGTGACCAGCTACAAGCTCGAAACCAATGTTCCTGGGGGCTGGCACGTGATCTCGACGCAGCCTGGAACAAACTGGATCAAAACCGACGATCGGGACTACGGTCGCAAGGAGTTCCGGGTGAGTGCGTGCACGACCCCAACGGTTTGCACGCCTCCGAGGTACAGCCGAACGGTGGTCGTACCGGAGCTGCCGTTCCCGCCAGCGTCTCTCGCAATCAGTTCGTGGAGTGGTGGTGGGGTGACGGGCGGGCGGCTGACGCTCACCTGGCCAGCAGTGGCAGACGCTCGAGCGTATGAGGTGCAGGAGCTGAGCGCCGACGGGGAGTGGCACGCCCTCGCAATGGTCCAGTCCGGCGTGTCGTACGTCGTCACCCGCGACAAGGGAACATACAGCTACCGGGTGAGAGCCTGTGGCGGAACTTTGTTCTTGTGGCCCGGAAAAGCGTGCAGAAATCTGTATTCACCCACCCGCACGGTCACGGTGACGCAGCTTGGGTCCAGTCGGACTCCGGAGATCGTCACCACATATGTGCACACAGACGGACTGCGTAGTCCCATCGTAGAAACGGACAAGGATGGCGGAGTGACAGCACGCTTCCTATACGAACCCTACGGAGCGCCGACGAACGCCACGTACTTCCAAGGGCCGGGATATGGTGGGCACGTCATGGATACGGCAACGCAGCTGGTCTATATGCAACAGCGTTACTACGATCCGATTGCGGGGAGGTTCTTGTCGACAGATCCGATGGCCGCAAACCCTGGAAGCTTCAATCGATATTGGTACGCCAATAACAACCCCTATAAGAACATTGATCCCGATGGGCGGCAGTCTTCGTTAAAGGATCATCCTTCATTGAGGGATGGCGTGAGGACGTACAATTTCAATGTTCCCCTTCAGCACTCCGATAAATTACCGCAGAAGATGTTGGAGTCTGCATATCGAGACCTTGAGGGGAAAGGTAAGGACGGCAAAGAGCGAGGAACCGTCGGATACCTCGACGATGGAGTGTATAGTTCTAAGGAGATGCCATCAGTCAGCAGGGGCGAGATTCCATGGACATTTACTAAGGGAGATCCCACAGTTTCCTACTTAAGTCATACGCATGGAGACGCGGTGGAATGGTATGAGGATTATTTCTCTAGAGACGATACAGCAGCCGCCAAGCAATATGCATTGCCTGTTTTTCTTTGGACAAGACATGATGAGTTCAAAGTATATACGTCTGATATGAAGACTGGCGGAAAGGTTCCAGGTGGTAGAAAACTAGCGCCTGACCAAGCTGTCGGAATAACTCTCTGCAAATCTCCATGCAATTAGTTGGAATTGAGCCATGAGACTATTTATAGTGTTCACGGTGATTAATTTACTATCCTCCACGGTTCTAGCTGATGAACTAGTAAATTTATCTGAGCTAAGTGTAGGAAAGCGTGTCGTGCTGTCCGGAGAGGCGCCGGAGTTCGTAAGAAAAATTAAGCTACCTTGTTCTGTCGCATGCGATGGGGTCGCTGACCCTAAGAATATAGATGGGGCCATAAGTCAGTTAGAGCATGGATTCGATGATTACGTACTGAACGTCGCTATTGATAAACTAAAGATGGCGTGTAAAAAATTGGGGCCCGAGTGTCGCCCGCAAAATAATATTCTGTGGGCTAACTTTTATGAGTCGCTCAAAGAGGTAGAGATTGAGCCGGACCATAGTTTTGGTGAGTATTTTAGCCAGCTTAATTACTCTCTGGCAGGCGCCTGGAATATAGAAAGAAAATGCTCATATGAAGCCAAATTGTGTGATTGGTTCTTTGTTCGCGTGCGAGCTTCTCCTTATATGATTTCGGAAATGATTGTTAGGGGGCTATTATTGAATATATCCGGAATTAAATATAGATTCGCCGACATCGTCCACAGCATGGGCGACTTGGTTGAGGTTAAGCCTCATATAAAATGAACTATCTGAGTTAATCGAGTGATAGTGGCGATTAGCCAATATATTCAAGCTTAGATGAATGATGCGAGATAAGGTTTAGAAATTTATTATGTACATACAAGCCCGGTTCCGGCTTATGTCCCGGCGCCGGGTTTTTTTGTTACACGCAAAATTGATCGAAGAGGAAACATTCTCGCGAAGGCTATAGGCAGCACTTCGTGGGTCTTAGGTATTTCGCTATGGCGCTTCTGCCCTCTCTTGAAACGCTGCCAAACGATGTTCCGGAGTACATCCGGCTCATAGCAGCTAATGAATGAAATTGAATAAAAATTTGGATCGCGGCCCAACTGTGCTTTCCAACCGCGTCCAAACTATCCTTTCACCCACACGTATGGGTGAACGCAGAGTTTGGCCGCAGAGAGCCCGACTCACGGACCAGCAAAGATTGCTGCTGCCCCATGCCTGCAAGCGGCGGTATCGGTGTCAGCTGAGATACCTAGCCGAGGCGCGCCTAGGACTGAAGTTCACGAACTCGGCCCGCTGAGAAGCGCCTCCGCCACAAGACTCGTTTGAACGTACAGACGACTCACCGCGCAACGGAATCCTGCTTCATCCAATACGACACCACTCGGATCTTGCCCGGACTTTTCCAGTGGATCGTCAGCGTGAAATCGGCCAGTTCCCAGCTATGGATGTCGTAGCGGCCGACACGGGTCGGTGCTCCCATCTTTCTCACGGCATCGTCCACCGTGTCGGAAAAACGCAGATCGTTCCACAACGGCCCCTTGTAGCTCTCGTATTCGGCCTCGTGCCCCCAGAAGCCAAAGTCCGATAGCAGGAGCGGTGCCTTGTCAAATTCCGGATACTCCTTCTCGAGCACCAGATGGGCATTCTTGGCAGAGAGGCTCAGACCCAGGGGCAGTGCCCCGATGGTGTAGATCTCCAGGTTCTTGTCGAGCTTGACGCCATCGGACCGGGTGATATCGAAAGGCATCAACACCTTTCTGCCCGGATCGCTGTCGAACGGTTGCGCGATGGCGGAGACGAAGTCCTGCGCATCCGGGTATCGATCAGGCACCTTCATGGGCTCGTTCCTTTGGGCTTGTGGATCACTTGCTTTCGATGATGCCGAAACGGCCGATGGTTGGCGCCACCACCCAACATCGGCTCGCATGAACTCCAATCCAAGCCTCAGAAGTCTTGACCGTGTCCGCCGCCCATCGCGGCGCCAACGGCCTTCGCTGCAGCTCGGCACCCAGAAGGTGGCTCACTGCGAGGAAGGCTGTCAAAGGCGACAGCCCGGCCTCTGCTCTAACGAGCGCGGCCTAAGGCCCGTCGGATTAGCAAAGTGGGAGAGGCCAGCAATTCAGCCTGCTTCCCAGCCGAGGTGCGTGCCTATCTCGGCGTGACCGTCGACGAGCAAGTCGGCCGGAAGAATTCCCAAGATGCTTTTCGGAGGCAGTCAGTGATGCGCGCCGGCATCGAGACACAGCACCTCGCGGTAGGCGCAGAGTGCGTCGATCAAGGGTTTTTCGTCGGCCAGGATTTTGGCCTTCTCCGTCGCGCCGACGAGTTGAATGATGTAGCTCTGCTCGGCGTTGCCTTGTTTGTCGATGAACGGGTTCAGCAGACTGGCAGGATCGTTGAGATTCGGGACCGCGCCGATATCCGTGTTGCTGACGCCTGGTGCGTAATACATGAAGTGCGGCATCACCATGGTGTGCACGCGCATGTCGGGCGGACCGATGTTGCGCATGATGGGCGACACCATGTACGACAAGCCGGCCTTGCTCGGGACGCGATAAGTCTTGTTGTTGAATCGGGCTGCGATCTTCTTTTTCAGCTCGGCCGCCGTCAGGCCTTGAGCGCGCAGCGCGGCGGCGTCCATGATGGCGCGAAGGTAGTTGGGAACGCCCGCGGCGTCGTAGCACAACGGGATGTAGATATCGTCGCGGTAATCATTCAACTCCCACCCGGTGCGTTCGACGATGCACTCGATGCCGTTGCTGGTTTCGCGAGCGCGCACGTAACCGGTTTTCGGATCGAGCAGGTACACGCCGGCCTTCTCGCGCAGCGCCGGCGGCAACGCGCTCAGCGCGTACTGCGTTTCCAGTTGCGCAGGCATGGCGGAGATCGTCGGCTCGGACGCTTCGGTAGTGAGCGGCACGACCGAAGCACCGACGGCGATCGTCATGGAGAGAATGGTCAGTAAGCGCGAAGCGTTCATGAGTCGGTCCTTGTGCAATCGTGGATGTATGAATCGGATTCGTGAGTGTCGCCAACTCACCTCGATGCCCTATTTGGAAATCGATTGCGGGGCTTGAGGAACGCTGCTTTTCGACGGTCCGGAGAGAAACGGCTCGGCCGCATCCAGCAGTTGCGGCGACGAAGAAATTTCGTAGTGCGTCACGCCCGGCAAGATCGCCAGGCGGTTCTTTGAAACCCCCTCGCGCTGCCATCCGCCATCACGTTTGCCGCCTCCGAGCAGTTGATAGAAAGCGATCTCGCTTTCGGGGCGGAACAGGTCACTGTCGCCGTAGACCAGCATGACCGGGCCTTGCAACTTCGGTACGTCCGCTGACCAATCGAATGGGCGCGACAGAAAACCGCCGATGGCGTCGAGCAGGCGCGGGAAGTCGGCAGGTTTGGGTGCCACCGCGACGTAAGATTCATAGATCGGAGTGCCCTTGAAGCCTTCGGCGGCGCTGGCGTTGATGCCCTTCTGTTCGCCGCCGATCGCGGGGTAGAACGCATCGTTGGAGTACGAAGAAGACACCAGCACCAACTTGCGCACGCGCGCAGGTTGTTGGACCGCCATGCGCAATGCGACGCCGCCGCCTAGCGAATAACCGAGGACGTCTGCGCTGTCGTAACCCAGGCGTCGAACGAGCGCGCCCATATCGTCGCCCATCCGTTCGACGCTGAATGCCCTGTCGCCCAGCGCAGTGCGGCCGTGACCCTGCAGATCGACCAGGATGACGGTGTGTCGCTTGGCCATTGCGTCCGCTACCGGCCCGAACATGGCGCCGCTGCCGAGTCCGCCGTGCAGCAGCAGCAAGGGTTCGCCCTGACCATGCAGCTCGTAGTAGTAGTCGACGCCATTGATCGGAAGAACGCCGCTGCGTGCCACCGCGGCCGCAGTGGTTCCTGTTTGTGCCGACGCAGTCCCACTGGATATTGCGGGAGGCGCAGCGAACGCTGAAGGTGATAGCGCGGCGAAGAGGCAGGTCAATAACAGGGAAGAGCGCATGGAAAACTCCAGAGAGTAGGTTGTGGACGAGCTTCGGCTTGGGCTTCCCTTCAGCAACGAACGGCCGCGATCCGGATCGACATCGCCAAGAAGAAAATCTCGGGACGTTTATTCGACTCCCGCTCTTTCAGGAGTGCGCTTCAGTAGGCGTAAGCAAGGAGTGTCCGGTGCAAGAGGGCATGACTACCCAACGCGCGAGCGTCGATTGCTCTCATCCATCGCGAGCCTTCCCCAGAGCTGTCCATCGAGGTGCCGGCATTCCCAGCAGCCACAGCTTTCGCACAACGATCGAAAGTCGCCTGCGCGGTGCTTTCGATCTAAGAGCAGGCAGCGCGCCACATCGCTTGAGGCTCGCTCGGTGCACTATCAGAAGCGGCAGGATTAGATTACCTTGACGATCAAGATAATTGCAAGAGGTGATGCCGTGCTCTCCGATCTCATCCCCATGACCCTCGATCCCGTCATCATCTGCTTGTCCGTGACGACTCTGGCCGCAGGCTCGTTACTCGGCGGTGGCGCCTATGAAATGCGAGTGCTCGATCCGGTGTGGCCGCGCCGAATCGACATCGTCCAGCCTCAACACGGCGGAATGTCGCGCAAGCGCTTTTGGATACCGGCGCATATCGTGTTCGAAAGTTTGCTCATTGCGTCGCTGGTTCTGACGTGGGAGTCGCCGCAAGTCAGGGACTGGCTGCTGGTGAGTCTGATCAGCCACGCCGTGATGCGCATCTGGTCGGCGTTCGACTTCATTCCCAAAGCCCTGGCATTCGAACGGGGCGATGTCACCAGCGACCGCGACGAATCGTTCAAGAGCTGGGTCCGGCGCAGCAAGTGGCGTCTGCCGTTAGACTGGACGACCTGCGGCGCGCTGGTCATCGCCTTGTCTCGCGTCAGCGGCACCTCGTGACCGGGCGTCAATCACTCCAACAGAGCCATGACCAAGCGAAGCAAGGCCCCATCGCCTCCCGATCCGTCCTTGGTTGAGCAGGTGGGCTTGTGCGTCCGAAAAATGGGAGCGCAAAGCGTTCTTACGAGCCAGACCATCGCAGAAATCTTCGCGATGCATACGACTGATCTCGAAGGGTTGGATCTCATTTTTTTGAGGAAGCAGGTATCTGCCGGACAGCTCGCGGAAGCGACCGGCCTGTCGACGGGATCGGTCACCGCCTTGATCGACCGACTGGCATCGGCGGGTTACGTGGAGCGAACCACGGACCCTTCGGATCGGCGCAAGGTACTGGTGTCGGTACGCCCCAAGGCGATCGAGCCGATCAAGGCGGTGTATGTCGACATGAAAAAGCGCATGACCGCGCTTTGGTCCGGCTACTCGACGAGCGAACTCGAACTCGTCTGCGATTTCTTGACGCGCAGTACGGCGCTCCAAGTCGAATGCGTCATCACCATCCGCGCCGACGCCGCATCCAAGCGCTCCAAGCGGAAATCGCCGCGAACTCGCACGGCGAATCCTGACGCGTGACGCTTAGATCATCGAGGTGCTTGAAGAAACCGGCGGATCGCTTGCATGCGCTCCATTGGAGCGGCAAGTTTGGTGACGCGATTCAGCTGAGCTCGCCGCGATCCCGCAACCAATCGAAGATGATCCGATCGACCGGCGCGCATCGCTCACTGTCCGCATACGTCAACCACGCGTACTCTTCGATCTCCGCGCTCGCGCGCAGCTGCCCGTCGTATTCGGCCGCGTAGCAAGCCATCCGTATCGTGACTCCGGCGGCCATGCCGTGCGCCTGCGCTTCGAAGGTGCCAAGGCTGCGAAGCGTTCCTGGTTTGAGACGGACGTCCAGCTCCTCGCCGATTTCTCGGCACAAGCACGCTTCATCGCTTTCGCCTGGCTCACGTTTTCCGCCCGGCAGGTAGTACGTATCCTTGCGCCGCGATCGCGTGCTCAGCACTCGGCCGTTTTGCGTGTATACCCACGCGACTTTATCGACGATTTTCATAGCCGCCGAATTCTACGCTCCTACTTGTCGCGCGCCATCCGACCAGTCGGCTCGACGCCTGGCCAGCGGCCTTCACGGCCGCTGTCATCGGAGGTCTCGGCTCGCCGCAGCGAAGGGCGAAATACGCGTCAGTCCGGCGTCGACGCCGACACGTAAGCTTCCTTCAGCTTGGTCGCACATTCCTCGCAGCAGACTTCGACCGTCCTGCTGCCGAGCTTCACCTTGATCAGGTTGTCGTCGAGCGGGCAGTCGCAAGCGGCACAGGTCTTCGGGATCACGGCAGTACTCCTCGGTAACGATGGGTGTAGGAATTTTGCATCAGGGACGAGGGCGGCGCTGTCGGATTCTTTAGCAATCCCGTCGTTCGCCACTCAGGCACCACGCGCGGCCAAACGGCGCCGCTCATTCTCGACGCTCGTCGCGCGGCCTCTTCCGTGCGATCACCGCCTCGCGGAATTCCGACGGCGAGCGGCCGTAGACCTGCTGGAAGGCCGCGCTGAAATGGCTGTGGCTGGAGAAGCCGAGTTCGAGCCCGAGTTGGCCGAGGTCGTCGATCTCGCCGAGCAAGTCGAGCGCGCGCGCCAGCCGCAGGCGCAACTGATAGCGATACAGCGGCAAGCCTTCGACCTGCTGGAACACTTGTGTGAGATAGACCGGCGACACGCCGATCTCGGCGGCGATATCGGCCAGCGTCCAACGTCGAGATAGATCGCCGGCGAGCACCAGCTTGACGCGATCGGCCAGACGCTGCCGGCCGATGGTCGAGCCGGCCGCGTGCGCGGTGCGCGGCCCGAGCGCGCGCTGCACCATGGTGAGGGCGAGACTTTCCGCTTCGAGCGGTTCGGCGAGCTTCTCGCGCAGGCTGTGACGCACCATCGCGACCAGCGCCTGCGCCCGCGCGTCGATGCGCAGGCGCAGCGGTTCGAAGTGGAACGCCTCCATGTCGCGCAGCAACGCACGCGGCGTCACTTCGCGCAGCATCGCCTCTTCCACCTGCACCACCAGGCTGGCGTCGCCGCCGCGCACCGGATGATGCGTGCGGTAGTGCGCCTGCGCGTTCGACAAGAGCACCTGCCCCGCCTCGGCCACGCACAAATCCTCGCCGTGGTGGCGCACGAACAGCCCGCGGTACGGAAAAAGAAGGTGCGCGGCCGCACTCCACGGCGCCGGATCGAGGTGATCGCCGTCGCCGTCGCAGGTTGCATCCCAGACGACGACGAGGGGGGTCTGCAGCAGTTGCTCGAAACGGAAGCCGCTCATGCGCGCATCCTGGCACAAGGCGCGGGCGCCGGTTCAAGCGTTCGCATAGGTCGCTTGCGCCAGCGACTGCAGCTGCCGCATGACTTCCGCATACGGACCCGGGCCGTGACTCACGCGTGCCACGCCGCAACGCGCGAGCGTGGCGAGCGGCGGCGTCGCCGAGGTCGCCATGATGTTGAGCGGCAGCGGCGAGGCCGCGGCGAGCGTCTCGATCAGTCCGGCATCGGCCAGTCCCGGCGCGAACAGTCCGTCGGCGCCGGCGTCGGCGTACGCGCGCGCTCGTTCGAGCGCGTGCGTGACCGCCGCGGCGTCGTGCGGCACGCCCTTCTGGAAGAACACGTCGGTGCGCAGATTGATGAAGAAGCGATACCCGTGCGCATCGGCCGCCGCACGCGCGGCACGCAGTCGCCGCTGCATCGCCCCGATCTCGCGCAGCGTGCCGTCGGCCGGATGGCTGTCCTCGAGGTTGCAGCCGATCGCGCCGGCCTCGATCGCGCCCACGATCGCAGCCGCGGCCGCGTCGTCGCCGTCGCCGTAGCCGCTTTCCAGGTCGACGCTGAGCGGCAGCGGCGTCGCGGCGGCGATGCGGCGCAGCTGCGCGAGGGCGAGATCGAACGGCAGTTGCTCGCCGTCGCCGAAGCCGTTCGCCGAGGCGATCGACCAGCTGCTGGTCGCCAGCGCCGGTGCGCCGCCGGCCGCGACCATGGCCGCGCTGCCGGCGTCCCAGACGTTGAGCAGGACGAACGGACGGCCGCGCACGTGCAAGGCGTGGAAGGCGTCGGCCTTGCGCTTCGTTGAATTGCTGTCGGAACGATTCATGCTCGTCTCCCTCACGCCGCGGCCAGCCAGTGAGCGCGCAGTTCGTCGTTGAATTCGCTCCAGCGCTCCTCCGGGAAGAAGATGCGCGCGCCGTCGAACTCGACGCGCTTGCGCGTGCCGGGAATCGTCTCGGCCAGCCAGCGCGACCAGGCCACGTCGAAGTAGATGTCGTCGGTACCCCAGGCCACCAGGGTCGGCGCGCGCAAGGTGCGCAAGCCCGGCTCCATGCGCAGCGTGTGCACCGGATCGAACGCGGCGAGGAAGCGTTCGAGATCGCGCGTGCGCTGCGCGTTGCGCACATGCGGCTGGAGATAGACCTCGATCGTCTCGTCCGACACCAGCGCCGGGTTCTCGTAGGCGGGACCGAGCGCTTGCTCGGCGCGGTAGACCGCCTTGTCGGCGAGCATCGCCGCGAGCACACCGGGCAGGCCGCCGGCTGCGGCGAGGTCGAGCACCGGCTTGAACGCCTGCGGCGGCCAGTTGTCGTGCGCGTCGCAGTTGGTCAGGGTCAGGCTGCGCACGCGCTCCGGCCAGGTCGCCGCAAAGATCTGCGCAATGCCGCCGCCGCTGTCGTTGCCGACCAGGTCGACCTGCTCGATACCGAGTGCATCGAGAAACTCGCGCAGCATGCGTGCGTTCGCCGTGACCGAGACGTCCTGCTCGGCTTCGATCTCGGTGTCGCCGTGCGCGAGCAGGTCCGGCGCGATGCAGCGGCGCAGGTCCGACAGCTGTTCGAGCTGGTGCCGCCACAGATGACCGTTGAGCAGAACACCGTGCACGAACAAGGCGACCGGGCCTTCGCCCTGTTCGGTATAGGCGATGCGGCCGGACGGCGTCTGGATGAAGTTTTTGCGGGAATGGCTCATGGCGTGGTCCTCGAATGGAAGGGGAGGCGGCGGCATCGCCCGGAACGATCGCGAAGCGCGTGATCCGGTGCGGGCCGACGCGTCGCAGTGGACCAGCCGCGGCGCTGCGGCCGCTATCAGGTTCTTTAGCGATCGCAGCGAGGCGGCACGGCGCCTTGCCCGGAGCCGTTCCGTTGGGGCTCGAACTTCACCCGGGGGAAGGTTCGATCGTCCGCGCCTAACGCTGGAGCGGGCGCTCGTGCGCGCGTCGATGGCGCGTCAGCGAGCGGGCCGGCTCTAGTCGTTACGGCGCAACGCTCCGTGCAGCAAGGGCACGAGCGCAAAGAGCACTTTTTTGGAGGAGATCGAAGAAGCGGTGTCACCGTGCATCTAACCGTGATGCCGGCATGGGCATCACGATCCTTGTGAATCACCGCGTCGCGTGACTGGCCGAACTATCCTTTCATCCACGGTTCGCCCGCTCAGTCGTCGAAGCCGTCGGCGAATATACGATCGAGCGGTTGCAACAGACCGTAGACGTCGACCTTGGTCGAGCCGATGCCGTCGTCCGGAAACGAGGCCATGTACACGCGGCCGCCGACCACGGTCGGTGGCGTGAACTTGGGCCAGTTGCCCATGCGGTCACGCGGGGCGTCTTGTTCGGAGTTCCACAGCTCGTGGCCGAGGTCGTCCGCGTCGAACGCGCGCAGGATGCCGGGATGAATGCCGCTGTTCGCGCTCGAGGTGCTGAAGGACATCGACGACCAGACGATGCCGGAGCCGGGTGTCGAGCCGTTCGCCGACAGCGTCAGTACGCCACCGGCCGAGGTGTTGGAGAAGACGGCGCTCTGCGAAACCGGCGTCGTCGTAAAGGCGGGTGTGCTGGGGCCGTAGTCGGCGTTGAATCGGTACGCGTTGAGCTTGCTGTGGCTGTCGGCCCACACGTACATCCAAGGTCCCACGCCGCCGTTGCGGTTCCAGTACACCGGCCCGCCTTTGATCTCTTGGCCGCCGTTGGAGAACGTTTGCACGATGTTGCTGTTGTCGATGTCGACGCCGAGCTTGCCCAGATCGGAGGTCTTGGTGACGTAGAAGGTGCCGCCCTTGCCGGCGCCGACGATGAGTTCCGTTCCGGGAATCAGGATCGGCCCTGAACCACCGAGGTCGACGTCGCCGGCGTTGAGGTCTTCGAATTCATTCGGCGTGAACCAGTCGAGCAACGGCGTATCCGGCGTCGCTCCGAACTTGACGAAGGATTCGCCGAAGTTGTCGACCCCATCGAACGGCCCGTTGCCGACGATGAAATAGACGTTGCCGTTGCGATCGATCGCCGGCGCACGGCCGGCCATCCAGATGCCGCCGCCGAAGTACTTCGAGCCGGACGGCGCCGGCGACCAGATCTTGGTCTGCTGCAAGGTCGCGGCGTCGTAGACCATGATCCAGCCGTGGTATTCGAAGCGATCGCTGTGCCCGGCCCAGGCGATGAACACGCGCCCGTTGGCGAGCGCGAGACTGGCGCGCTGATGCGCAATCTTCGGATCGAAAGTGACAGTGCCGCCGACGCTGCCGCCGCCGTTCCCCGGCACGCTGCCGCCGAGCACGACCGGGCTGCCCGCCTTTTCCATGAGCGTGCGGATATCGAGTGCGTGCAGACGCTGGCAGTACTGCGCGTTCGGCGTCGGAATCGGCCCGGGGTTGGGCGGAGTGCAGCCGTTCTGTTCGTAAGTGCGCGCGACCAGGTACATCGTCGAGGTGGCGAGATCGATCTGCGGCGTGCTCTCGATGCCGACGTTGCCGATGATGTTGTCGTTGAAGCCAAGAATCTCGAGGATCGTGTTCGCGCGCGAGCCGGCCACTTGGCTCGCGAGATTGAGCGAAAGCAGCGGGAGGTCGTTCTGCGAATCGGCGTCGAACGCATAGACCCAATCGTTCATCGTGACGACGTACAACACGTTGCGCTTGCCCTTTCCGGGAATCTCGACGTCGCGCACGTACAGAGGTTGCGCGAAGACCGAGCCGCTGACGGTGTAGGACCACAACTTGCCGAACGTCGCGACGTTCACGTTGCCGGCGGTCAACCGGGTTTCCGCCAGGTTCGCGCCGAGACGCGCATGGTCGTAGCGCTCGGTGATGACATCGATCTGCGCGAACGCCGGCCCGAGCGCGACGGCGCCGCAAAACGCTGCGATACAGCGCAAGGAGCGCAGCTGTTTGCGGCGCTGAGCGATGGCGTGGCTGCGGGCGCTCGCATCGTCATCACGGATGCGGCGTCGATCGGACAGCCATTGGATAGTCGTTCGCATTGCGGCTCCTTGATGAGTTTCCGTGACGATGGATCTGTCTTCCGACGGCGCGACCGGCATGCGCGGAAATCGTTCCTGCCGTGAGCGTTACTTGCACAGAGCGGATCGGCTCGCGGTCGCGCTCATTGTCATTGGATTGCGATGACGGAAAAGTCGACGTTGGGTTTCGAGCAGTAGCCGACCGGACAACGAGTTGAGACTGTTCAGTGCGCGGCTGGACGTCGCACTCTTCCTGCGCGACGGCTCTCGATGCCGGTCGTCGCGCAGTCATCCGGCGCAGTAAGGCGGCAGCGCAAGCAATCGGCCACTGCTTCTACGTCGCTTTCGACCATCTAGGGAGACGTCCGGCGGATGTCTCTCAAGCCTTCCGCCCCATCGCGATCTCTGCCGGCGACTGGCTCGGTCGGCGCGAGAAACGCCGAATCGCTCAGCGAAATTCCGATCTGCCGCGGAATGTCGCACTCTCCGTCTGCGGCACTTCGCGTTACCTGCTTCCCATCCGTCGCCTTTCCGTGGCCGCGGATGATAAAGGGACTTCGGCGAGCCAAGCTAGAAGCCGGTCGCAGGTTTGCGTTGCGAAACGTCCCGCGTCGCAGGGACGCGCGTCCCTCGCAGTGAGCGAGCGGCCGAGGGCTCTCTATCCGATCGGCCGGACCGGCTGTCGCAGGATCGTCCTGAGCCTCGACGGTTCCGTCTTGCGCGGATCGCTCAGATAGATTTCATGATGCAGGCCATCGAAAGTCATGCCCTTGCCCGGCATGACCTCGCGGTGAAGGCGAGCCAGAATCGGGCCTTCCTCGTCGTAACTTCCCACGTGCAGCGTCTGCAGCGATAAACCTTCCGCGTAGAGTTCCAGCCGGAGACTTTCCGGCGCGGGACCGAGTTTCTTGACGGTCTTCGCCGCCGCATCATCGAACAGGGCGCGAGGGACGAAGTCGGGGGCCATGATCATCATCGTCCAGCGCCAGCGATCCTTCTCCCGCGTGATGAAGGTGTTCGGATCCTCCGCCCACCACAGGCCTTCCAAGGGCGGCACCACATAGTCTTTTCCAAGCGCGGTTTTCGCGGCGAACTTCAGCGCGTAGCTGATCCCATACAGCCACGTGATCGCCGAGCGATAGGCGGGAGCCGAGTTGGGATCGCCTTCGCCGTCGATCTTGACGAACGGCATCTCCGGTACGTCGACGATGACGAATTCCGCAGCGGGCGGGCTGTAGAGCGGTTTGTGCAATTTCTTGAAATCGATTTTTTCCATGACCCACGCTCCGTCCGGAGTGGAAGTGCGTCTGGCAGGCGCATTTATCGGGCCGCCTAGTTTGGTCGAAGCGTAAGCCGCTTCGCGAGCGCAGAGGCGCGTTCGGCGAAGACCGAGAGCGCAGTGCGCGGCGCTATACTGCCGAGCCGGACGGGGGTAGTCGCAATGGCTCAGTTCTCGCTGGCGCTGGAAGAGCGCGAGCTGTTCGAACGCGCCTTGGGGGAATCGCGCGAACGGCGCTCGGCGTTTCTGGATCGGGCCTGTGCCGGCCGCGAGGAGCTGCGCGAGCGCGTCGAAAAGCTGCTGCGCCTGGCCGAGGGCAGCGACGGCTTTCTCGACCGCGGCGTGATCAAGTCGCGCGCCGCCGATGCAGCGCAGGAGAGCACCTACGCAGCGGGCCGAGCGATCGGGCCCTATCGCCTCGTGCACTGGATCGGTCGCGGCGGCATGGCGGAAGTGTGGCTGGCCGAGCGCAGCGAAGGCGGCTTCAAGCAGCAGGCGGCGATCAAGTTCCTGCGCGGTGCGCACGGCTCGCTGGGCCGGCAGTTCTCGACCGAACGCGAAGTCCTCGCCTCGCTCGAGCACCCAGGCATCGCACGGCTCTACGACGGCGGCGCGACGCCGGACGGCGCGGCCTACATGGTGATGGAGTACGTCGAAGGCGAACACCTGATCGAGTACGCGAACGCACGCCGGCTGCCGCTCGGCGAACGTCTCCCGCTGTTCATCCAGATCTGCGAGGCGGTCGCTTACGCGCACACCCGCCTGGTGATCCATCGCGACCTCAAACCCGCCAACATCCTGGTCAACGCCGAAGGCCGCGTGAAGCTGCTCGACTTCGGCATCGCCAAGGTGCTCGACGCCGAGCCGATGGAACGGGTGACGCGCACGGTGCATCTGTCGCCGGCCTATGCCGCGCCCGAGCAGCTCGCCGGCGGCTACATCGGTACCGCGACCGACGTGTACGCGCTCGGCGTGGTGCTGTTCGAACTCTTGACCGACAAGCTGCCGTGGTCGAGTGAGGCTTCGGCTCTGGCGACCGCGGTCAAACGCTTGCTGGACATGGAAGCGCCGGCGCCGAGCCGCGCAGCCGGCGCGGATTCACCGGTGCCGCTGCGCCAGCTGGCAGGCGACCTCGATGCGATCGTCGCACGCGCGTTGCGCAGAGAGCCGGCCGCGCGCTACCCGGATGCGCGCGCGCTGGGCGAGGACGTGCGCCGCTATCTGCAACACCGGCCGGTGCAGGCACGCAGCGGCGCGCGCACGTACGTCGCGCGCCGATTCGTGCGCCGCAATTGGCTGCCGCTCTCAACATTGATCTTGCTGTTCGCCGCCATGGCCGCCGCCACCGTCGCCATTGCGTGGCAAGCGAACAAGGCACGTGAAGCCGCGCGCCGCGCCGAGCGCGAAGCGCGCACGGCGACGGCCGTGCAGGAATTTCTCGGCGAAATCTTCCACGCCAATTCGAGCGCGCAAAGCGATCCGGTCAAGGCGAGGCAGACGACTGCGCGCGAATTGCTCGATCTGGGTGCGAAGAAGATCGAGACGGCGATGGCCGATGCGCCGGCGGCCAAGCTCGGCGTCTTGCAATTGCTCGGCGACCTCTACAAAGACCTCGCCATGCGCGAGGAGCGCATCCGCGTACTCGGCCAGGCCGTGGTTCTGGCGCGGAACGACAGTGCAGCCGGCTCGCCCGAGCTGGCCGCCGCCTTGATCGATCTGGCCGACGCTATGTACGGCTCGAGTGCAAACGAGGAAAGCGAGGCTTTGCTGCGCGAAGCGCAAGCCATCCTCGATCGCGATCACGACGACCATTCCGCTCTCCGCGCGCGCCTCTTGGCCGCGCAGGCGCAGTACTACCGTTTCGTCGACCCGCCGCTCGCGGACGACTACGCCGGCCGTGCCGTGCGCTTGTACGAAGCGCTTCCGCCGTCGCGCGATCTGGCCGATGCGCTGCAGCTGCAGGGCGGCGTGCAATGGGTCAGCGGCCGGCGCGAGGCGGCGATCGTCTCGATGCAGCGCGTGATCGAGGTGCTGGGCACGTTGCCGGAAGAACGCTTCGGCCTGGTCAACGCCTACAGCGATCTCGCCACGCTGCAGTACGAGCTGGTCGACGCCGCCGGCGCGGAAAAGAATGCGCGCCTCGCGTTGGCGACCGCCTTGGCCGTCAACGGCGAGCAGCACGTCGGCACGATCCTGGAGAAGACCTGGCTCGGCGGCACGCTGTTCGCGCTCGGCCACACGAAGGAGGGCCTCGATCTGCACGCGCAGGCGAAGCGGCAGATGCTCGCTTTGCCCGGAACGGAAAATCAGACCGAGATCGCCAGCGTGCTGGAGAACCGCGGCGCCGACCTCGCCGAAGCGGGCAATCTCGATGCGGGAATGACCGACTTGGACGCGGCGCTGGCGATCCGTCGGCGCGGTCCGAGAAACCTGGTGCTGGCGACCACACTGGACAACGCCGCCATCGTCCTGGCGGAGCTGGGGCGCTACGACGCGGCGCGCAAAGCCTCGGTGGAGGCCGCCGACATCCGCGCAACGACGGGCGGCGCGAGCGCCGTGACGTCGACCTCGGTGACCGACCTGCGTGTGCTGCTGCCGTTGCGCCAAGGCCACCTCGCCCAGGCGCGCGAGGCGCTCGCGAGCTATACCGTCACGAACGTGTCCGGGCAGCATTTGTCGCGCTCCGCGCTGCAGCGCTCGCTCTACGCTGCCGAGATCGAATTGCGTTCGGACGACTTCGATGCGACCGCTGCGGCGACGGCGAGCGTGCGTGCGACGATTCGAGCCGCTGCGCTCGACGCTTCGTTCAAAGGCGTGCTGGCGAGCGCCGACCTGTTCGACGGAATGGCCGAGTTGCAGCGGGGCGATGCTGCCGCCGCGCTGCCGCTGTTGCGCAACGCGTTGGCGCTGCGCGAAGGCGATTTGTTGTTGCCGATCAGCCCGAAAATCGCCGAAGCGCAAATCGCCCTGGCCGATTGCCAACTAGCACTCGGTCGAGTGATGCAGGCACGCGAACTCGCCGCCAAGGCGCAGGCCATCCATGCGCAGCACAAGGAGCTCGGCGAACATTACCGTGAACCTTTGCGCCGTCTGTTGCGACGCTTGGCCGCTAGCGCAGGCAACGCCAAAACGGCTTAGACGGCGTGGCTTTCGATGCGATCGTCGTCTTCGCTTGCATGGAGACGACGGCAGTGAAGCCGGCGCTAGGTTCCCAACGCCTCGTACAAGAGGGCCTTGGCCATCGTCCAGTCGCGCTGCACGGTGCGTTCGGCGATGCCCAGAGCGAGTGCGGTCTCTTTGTCCGAATAGCCGGCGAAGTAGCGGCACTCGACCACGCGCGCCAGTCGCGGCGAGGTCTGTTCGAGCGCGCTCAACGCTTCGTCGAGCGCGACGATGCGCTCGTCGCTTTCGGCCAGGATGTCGACCGACTCGATGTCGAGCGCCGCCTGTCCGCCGCCGCGCTTGTCGCGCAGGCGCGCGCGCGCGTGCGAAACCAGCGCGTGACGCATCGCCAGCGCCGCCGTGTTGAGAAAATGCGCGTGGTCCTTGAACGCCTCCTGCCGCGCCAGCTTCAGATAGGCCTCGTGCACCAGCGCGGTCGTACCGAGCGTCGCGGCCGGGTTGGCGAGGCGTCCGCGCTCGTGCCGCGCGATGCGCTGCAGGTCGGCGTAGAACAGCTGGACCAGCAGCTCGACGGCCTGCTCGTCGGACGGGGGGAGTGCACCCTGCATGGATGGATTGTGCAGGAAATCGGCTACCCCGGCATGTCGCGGGGAAGGAAGCAGGGAGGGGCAACCGAACGTATCCATTGGCCACTTCGCATGGGCGGTCGGCGCGGCGCTCGTCTTGGGCGCTTGCGCCGTGCGAGCCGCACGCTTCACTCCATCGCGGCAAGTTCGACAACGGCCGCTACGCCGTACGCCCGACCCCCTGCGTCAGCGAAAGCGCCAAGGCGCCCGCCGCTGGGCCTCAGCCGTCGAAGCCGTCCGCGAACAGCGGCGGCATGTACGGCAGCAGCCAGCGCATCTGCGGCGCGTCGACGCTGAAATTCGCCGTCGGTTCCAGCGTGAACTGGTAGTCGTCCCACCAAGGCCCGGCCGACCACCAGGCCCAGCCGAGCCAGACGTCCGCGTTCGTGCGCAGATGGTTGAGCGCGCTCTCGATCGTGGATTCGCAGTCGCTGTTGTCGCCGCCGGCGGTCTCGGCAAGGAAGCCGCGCAAGCCGTGCGCGCGCAGCCACGTGCTCATGTCTTGCAACTGCGCCGCGCCGGAACCCGGTTCGCAGGTTCCGAGTTCGCCGCCGTGGTCGTCATCGAAGTATTGATGCACTTCGAACGCATGCGGACCGGCATCGACGATCGACAGCATCGCCACGGCGTTGGGCGTGCCGTACCAGTCGTCGTTCCAGCTCCAGGCACCGGTCCAGCCGTTGCCGGGCACCAGGATCAACTGTTGCGCACCGGTCGCGCGGATTCCCGCGATCGCCGCGTTGGCGGCGGCCACCCATTGTTCGGTAGGTAGGCTGTTCGGTTCGTTCATCAGGCCGAAGACGACCTGGTCGTTGCCGGCGTAGTGCACGGCGAGGCGCGACCAGAAGTCGGCGAAGCCGCTGTTGGGCACGGCGGCCGAACCGATCACGTCTTCGTAATAGCGGGCGAAGTTCTGCGGATTGAGGATCGTGTGCACACCGACCGCGGAAGCGTGCTCGACCAGGCCGTCGAGCGCGGCCAGATAAGTTGCGTCGAACTCGCCGTTGAGCGTGGGCTGCAGACGCTCCCACATGAACGGGATGCGCACGATGTTCATGCCGCGGCTGCGGAAGTAATCGATCTCCTCGTTGGTCGGCCAGATGTAGTCGACGCCGAGTTCGCCTGGCAGCGGGACGCCGAATTCCGCGCCCGACAGATTGACGCCGCCGTAGCGATTGTTCGCCTCGGCCAGGCCGCCGATGCCGAAGCCGAGCAGCAGCGCCAGCGCGATGCCTTGGGTCGATGTGCGCATGTTTCGTTCCCCTTCCGTTGCGACGATGACTCTTGCAAGACCGCGCCTCAAGGCGTGATCTCGAGACGATTGGCGGTGCCCGCGAGATCGCGGTTCAGGGTGATCCACAATTCGCCGGCAGCGCTGCGTATCGACGGCAGATAGTCGGTGTCACGCCCCAGCGTCACCCCGTTGAGGCGCACGGCCGACGGCAGTGCGCCGGTATAGGCACGCACGATAAGCAGGGGATGTTTCAGCGTGCCGCTGCCGATCGCGATGTTCGCGTCGAGCCGGTTGCCGGCGGCCTGGAACGTCAGCGCACCGTAGACCGCGTCGTAGCCGGCGGGCTGATAGTTGCGCAGCGTTGCATCGGCGATGCCGGCTGCGCCCTGCGTGACGACGCTGCCGACGCTCGCGCTGAGAACGAGGCTCTGGATCGTTTCGACTTCGCGCACCTGGCCGCCTACCGGGTCCGAGCTGTGCGAACCGAGCACCACATAGACGGAATAACTCTTCTTCGGCCAGCCCGGCGCCATCGGATCGCCGGGCAGGGCGGTGCCGTTGTCGCCGCCGCCGTATTCGGCGTTGCCGCGGATGCGGTAGTGCTGCTGGCCGAGGAAGCCGAAGTTGGTGCCCCAAGCTAGGCGCGCGTTCTGGGTCGGGCCGTCGTACAGCTCGTAGTTGACCGACTGGAACGGCCAGTTGTAGTCGCACGGCATCGAGTAATTCGCGCCGGGGTCGCTGCAGCCTTGGCCTTGCGCACTGGTGCGGCCCCACAGGTCCTGGCCCCAATAGCCGCCGGCGTCCTGCTGGCGGATCGTCTGCGTCTGCACGGTACCCATCGTCGCGTCGACCCCGGCGGTCCAAAGTTTGACGAATGGAATCGTGTTCGGCTGGATCCAGCTCCAGCCGCTCGAGAAGGTGACCGGATTGGACGAGCTGGTGAACGCGTAGTAGTCGCCCCAAGCCACGCCGGCGATGGTCGCGCGCGCGTCGTCGTCGGCGGCGCCGTCGATGCGCAGCTGGCCGTAGGGTGCGCGCGAATCGTCCTCGAGCCGGTTCGCCGGCACGCCGGAGAGGTCCCAGGTGATCGACCACAGCGGGTTGTCGCGGCCGTCCGCGAACACCCAGTCGATCGTGACCGGCACGTCGTAGCGCTGCGCCGGCGCTGCGGTGGTGCAGTAGCGCGGATAGTTCTGGGTGAAGCGCAGGATCGCGTGGTGGCGCCCTTCGAACAGGCGTTGAAAGCGCACCGGCGTGAAATGCCCCAGGCTCGAGGAATCGCCGCCGCCGGTGCAAATGTCTTCGTGTGCGGTGTGCGAGACGACGTAACCGAAACCGCCGTAGCCGTCCGCGGTCGCCTGCACCACGCGTGTCGCCGCCGCGACCCGATAGCGGAACTCGCGCAGCTCGCCGCCGCGCGAACCGCCGCTGCCGCTGCCGCTGTGCGCGAGGACGGCCGCGCGCGGCAAGTTGGCGCTGTCGCGCCAGCCGAAGCGGTCGCCGTTGAGACCGTCGATCGGCACGTCGTGCGCGATGGACAGCAGCGCACCGCCGTCCAAGCCGTCGGCAAAAATCAGGTCGTCGGCGCTGTCGCTTCGTCCGGCCTGGTCGAGGTGCGGCGCCGGCTGCGCGTCGGCGATGCGGCCGTTCAATGCGATTGCGGCGAGCGCGAGAACGACACGAAAAGCAAAGGCGGCACGCGGCTGGTGCTGGGTCACTACGTTCTCCCTCGATCGAGAAGGGTGAGGCTGGGACTTGCGGCGTTTCCGGCGCGAGGCACGTGCGACGGTCGTACGCTACCTACGTCGTTTCGCGGCGACATCCGCCATCGTCGTTCCGACGCCTGCGTCGACGGCAGCCGGTCTGCGCACGGCGGTCCGAGCGGCGCATCGCTCTGTCGGGCTGGCTAGTTCGCCGGAAGCTGCCGGCCGCTGCTCCAGATACGGACGAGATTTCCGCAATCCCGCGTTCCGCGTAAAGCACGGCTTGATCGGGCGGCGCCGCCAACTGCCGATCTGTGCGGCAGTTCCTGCGTGGGATCGGCGCGACGGTTTTACTATAGAAGTACATTTCTTTTGCGGTCTGGAAATCCGAACGCCGCTGAAGCGCGAGCGGGAACTTCGTGACGGGGGAATGGATGCGATACCCACGATGAAAGCGATCTTCATGACCGCCGGCTCCGATGGCGACGTGCATCCGCACCTCGCGCTCGCCGGTGCGATGCGCGAGCGCGGGCACGAGGTCGTGTTTCTGTCGACCTACGAATATGTCGCGGCTGCTCGATCGCTTGGCTTGCGCTCGTTGTGCATCCTCGAAGACGAGGAGAAGCGCCAGTTCGCCGAAGAAGTGCGCCGCATGCGGCCGCTGCAGTGGATACGCGGCCATTTGCGCTTCTTCGCCAAGAAGGTCGCCGACTGCGCGCGTCTCGCCGCCAACGAGATCGACGGCGACACCGTGATCGTCAGCCCGCTCTCGGTGTCGGGTGTCGCGCGGCTGCTGCACGACCGCTACGGAACGCCGTACGTGTCGACGATGCTGACGCCGGCGGACCTGGTCTCCTTGCGCGAGCCGCAGTTCTACAAATCGCTGCGCCTCGTGCTCGGCTTGCCGCCGTGGTTGCGCGGTCCGACGTTCGCGGCGGTCGAGCGCTCGCTGATCGATCCCTTGTGCCGCAGCCTCCTGCGCGACGCGGCGCGCGAGTTCGAGCGCACGCTGCCGCGCCGGATGTACAGCCGCTGGTTGTTTTCGCCGCAGCGCATCGTCGGTTTGTTTCCCGAGTGGTTCTGCAAGCGTCCGCCCGATTGGCCGGCGCACCTGACGCTGAGCGGGTTTCCGCTGTATCGCAGCGCCGATACGACGCGCGAGTTGCCGCAAAGTCTGCTGCGATTCCTCGACGCCGGGCCGCCGCCGGTGGTGGTCGCACCAAGCACGGCAGAAATCAAAAGCCGTGCCTTCTTCGAAAACAGCATCGCCGCTCTGCAGGCCGCCGGCCAGCGCGGAATCCTGGTGAGCCGGCTCGCCGATCAGCTGCCGCCTTTGCCGGACGGCATCACGCACGAATCGTATCTGCCGCTCGACTTATTGCTACCGCGCGTCGGCGCGTTCGCGCATCAGGGCGGCATCGGCATGGCGGCGCTGGCTTTGTCGGCCGGCGTGCCGCAGCTGATGCTGCCCAAGTTCACCAACCAGTGGGACAACGCGCGCCGCGTCGCCGCGCTCGGATGCGGCATCAGCCTGGAGCGGAAACGCGATGCCGCGACGATTGCGACGGCGCTGCGCGAACTGACCAGTCCCGCCAGCATCGAGCGCTGCCGCGCCGTGCAACAGCTGGCCGAGCCCGGATCGGTCGGTTGCGCGCGCGCGATCGACGTCATCGAGCGTGCACAGCACGATCGCTAGATGAGTTCGTGCCAGTCCACCGGATCGTGCCGCGCGGTCGTCGGCCGGAGCGTGACGGTGCTTGTGGTCGGGTTCGCCTCCGATCGCTCGCTGCCGATGGCCGCGCATCGGTGCAGGGTATCGGTCAAGGCGCGCCCTAGCGCTTCGACTTGCTCGCGTGGCAGACAGGCCTCATCGCCGATGTAGGTGAAGTGCAGCTGCCCGTGCAGGGTATGGGCGGCGATGTCGAGCATCTTGAAGTAGAACGAATGCGCGTACGGAAAGAAGCTGTGCACGCGCAGCGGAGAGGCCGCCGCGTCGAGCGTGATGTTGCCGAGGTTGGAGAGCGAAATCCGGCTGCGCCCGCGCTTACGGCTCAAGCGATCACTCAGTTGCGCGATCCAGTTCAGTTTCCGGGTCGACGGCGGCGTCAGCATTTCGCAGAACCGGTAGTTGGCGGGAAGGCCGGCGATGCTGGCGTCGATTTTCCGCTGCATCTCTTCCGCCATCGCGCGCGCGCGTACCCAGAAATCGCGGCGCGTATCCTGTCGCGCAGCGACGCGGAAGGCGCTGCCGCCGAAAAACAGGCGGTCCTTCTTCAGCACGCGCGGTCGTCCGCGCCGCGCGCTGATCGGGCTTTCGATCTGCGCGGGCGCGCGCTTGCCGAGCACCGACAAGGCTTCGCCGAGCGCGACCAGCATCGCGGCATGCAGCGGCACCTCTTCGCTGGCGCAGCGTCGCCTCAGGCGCTCCGACGCTTCGGGGCCCATCGTCCATTGCAGATGCAGTTCCCGGTTGCAGGGAGCGCGGCTCGACGATGGAAGCAAGGCGAGCAGCGCATTGACCGCACGCGCCGCCAGCTTCCGTTTCCACGCGTGCCGCTCGGACAGATCACCGATAACGTCCTGCACGGTGAAGGCGGGATAGGGCGTCAGCGGCTCGTCCGAGTGCAATCCCTGCAGCAGTTCGCGGATGACGACGAACATGCTCAAGCCATCGCAGACGCGGTGCGCGCTGGTGATCAGCAGTTCGTCCTTTGCGTCGAGAACCTCGTGACCGCGTCGCAGCCAGACCACGCGCAGCTGCGGCTGGTCGTGCGGGAATGCCGCACGCACTTCGGCCTCACACTCTTGCGTGTGCTGTTGTTCGGAAACCCAGCCCACCACGCGCACCGGAATCGGCCCGGCCGCCTCGAGTTCGTACGACAACTCGCCGTTTTCCTCACGCATCAGCATGCGCAGCGCCGGATGCTTGCGCTGCAAACGGTCGAGCGACGCGCGCAGCCTTTCCGCCGTGATCTCGCCTTCGAGTGCGATGCGATAGCAGAGATTGGCTTCGATCAGGCGTTCGAGCGTGGACAGTTTGCGTTTCATGGTCCGCTGCGGCGTGCGCCTATTCCGCGGTGATGGTCGGCGCGCTGTCCGGCGCCGCCGTGTCGGTAGCGGTGCCGGTGCAGAACGAGAAAATCTTCGGATGCAGGCTTTCGAAGGTGCCGAGCTTGCCTCGCCGGCCGTCCAGGTAGCCGCAGAAGATCGCGGTGATCTTGCGCAGCCGCTGCGGTTCGAACAGCAGCACGCACAGTGCTTGATGGAAAGCCAACAGGCCACTCAGCCGATGCAGACTCCAGTTCGATTTGTACAGCTTCAAGGCGTGCACCGCATTGCGCGCGCCGTAGTAGCGGCGCCAAGCCGGATGATGTGTGGTGAACAGCTTGCCGTGGCGCACGATGCGCCCGGTGGTCTGGCGCATGGTCACGGCTGCGTTGAGATAGACAGGCACGCCTTGGCTGGATGCACGCAGGCCGTATTCGATGTCGATGAACTCGATGAAATAGTCTTCGCGGAATTCGCCCAGCCGGCGATAAGCGGCGGCGGAAATGGCCGAGCCGGAGGAGATGATGAAGAGCGTGGGGAACAGGCCCTCGGTTTCGTGATCGATGCGCTTGGGCTTGGGGAATCGCGGTCCCGGCGGAAAGATCGGCATGCATTTGCCGAGATTGATCTCGTGGATCTTCGGGCCGATCAGGAACGCGTCGGTGTCGAGCTGCGAACACGCCTGCATCATCTTCTCGAAGAACGCGGCGTCGATGTCCGAGTCCTGATCGAGCAGGAAGATCACTTCGCAGCCCCTGGCCAAGAGAACCTCGGCGCCGCGGTTGTAGGCGCCGGCGAGGCCGCCGCGGTTGCGGTTGAAGATCACGCTGGCGCCGTCTTGCCGCAGCACTTCGTGCAAGCCGAGGTCGGCTTCGGAGGAGTTGTCGACGGCGACGACGTGCGGGCACAACGCCTGCGCCTTGCGCAGGTTGCCGACGAACTCCGCCGAAGGGTGGTAGAGCACGAAGATCAGGCCGAAGCGGTTCGCGTTCATGCGATCTCCTTGGTCGGAACCGCAGCTGACGGCGAGGGGATCGCCGGTTCGCGATCGGCGATCGTTGCGGCCGGCCATAGCGCGCGTTCGCGCAGGGTCGTCATGACCGCATCGCGGACCGCGGCGGCCCGTTCGCGCGACAAGCACTTCTCGTCGGCGACGAAGGAGATGTCCAGGCACTCCGCGAAACGGCTGACCACGACCAGCGGACTCGGCATCAGCCGCGCCGAAGGGCTGTGCGCCGCCTCGATGCGGAACTCCTCGTAGTCGCGCGCCAGATCCAGCCGCCCGAGATAGCTCAGAGTCGGATTGAGCAGCGGGCGGCGCGAACGGGCGATCGCGAGCATTTTTTTGTAGACCGGATGCAAATGTTCCATCCCGAAAAGAAGGCGGCGAAATTTCGCGCCGAGCAGTTCGATCTTCTTCCACATGTCAGCTTTCAGGGTTTGGGCGAGGCGCCAGAACTCGGCGTCGCCGACTTCGCCGCTGCGCGGCGTTTCCAGCGGCAGAGTAACGGTAGGCGCGATCGGGAACAGTTGATCGGTCTGCAAGTTCGAAAGGAACTTGCGCGCGTCCACCGGCACGGTGAACTTGCGCACCGCGCGCGCTCCGCATACGTGGCGGAAGCCCAGGACGAACGCCACGCACAGCGCGCCGAACACGCTGATGCCTTCGGCTTCGCAGCGTCGCGTCAGCGCCTGCAATGTCGCTGCATCGATCACCCAGCGCAGCGTGTAGCGGTCGTCGTAGGTCAGCGCCGGGCCGGTCGGCACGCAGCGGATAAAAACGCGAAACAGCGCCGCCATCCAACGCGTCCGGCGCTGCAGGGTACGATCGTTCAGCACCGAATCGGGCAGCAGCTCGGCGATCGCGTGCAGGGAATCGTCGCGGCCGATGTCGCGTTCGGGCGTATCGTGCAGCAGCAGCAATTCGCGCAGGAGGGTGACGATCGAACGGCCGTCGCAGAGACAGTGGTGGCAGGTCAGCAGCAGTTCGCTCGCCATTTCGCCGCGCAGCCAGGTCAAGCGCACCAGCGGTTCGCCGGGGTCGAACAGGCGCGCTTCCTCCTCGCCGGTTTGCGCGAGCCAGTCGTTCGCACTGGCGCGCGCGAGGATGCGCAGCGCAATCGGCGGCGGCGAAGACTGCTCTTGATACCAAGGCCGGCCGTCCCGGTAGACGATCAGACAACGCAGCAGCCGATGCTTCTGTTGCAGCCGCGCCAGCGCGTGACGCAGGCGCGGCTCGGACAGGCGGCCGCGGATTTCGATCGGCAGCACGTTCGCGATCGGATCGCGCCCGTCCAGATACATGCCGCGTTCGGACAGGGTGAGCGGCCGCGCTTCCAGGGCGAGTGCGTTGTGCATCAGGCCGCGTCCCGCCGCGCCGGCAGCTGTTGCGTGCTGTCGTGCAAAAGTCCCCAGTCGCGCAAGCAGCGAATCGCTTCGCCGACGCCGTCTTCGGCTTGTACGCGACGGCCGAGCCGCTGCGCGGCCTCCTGCATCGAGGGGCGCGCTGTTTGTGCGAGCGCGGCGGCCAAGTCGTCCGGCTGCATCCGCTTGCGATCGAGTGCCGCGGGAGCGGTGCCCTGGTTGTGCAGACAGCGCGCCCAGAACGGCTGATCGCCGTAGAAGGGAACGATCACCGACGGAATCCCCGCGCGCGCCGCCGCCGCGGTGGTGCCGGCGCCGCCGTGATGCACCGCCGCCGCCATGCGCGGAAACAGCCAGTCGTGCGGCGCGCTGCGGATGAAGAAGGTGTTCTCGTCGCGCGCGCCTTCCGCGCCGTCCAGACCGCCCCAGCCGGTGGCGAGGACGGCGCGTTGGCCGCTCCTGCGCACGCCTTCGAGCACGGTTTCGGTGAACGCGCCGGCGTCGCCGCTGACCATGCTGCCGAAGCCGAGATAGATCGGCTTGGGGCCGGCTTGCAGAAAGTCGCGCAAGGCCGCGGACGGTTGCCATTGTGGCTCCTGCAAGAACCAGTAGCCGGCGATCTGCGCGCTGTGCGGCCAGTCGGCCGGCCGCGGCACCACGTGGCGGCTGAATCCGTAGACGACGCGGTTGAGCAGTTCGCGGCCGCGATCGAAGTAAGG
Source organism: Dokdonella sp. GW821-FHT11D02 (assembly GCF_058808595.1). NCBI lineage: Bacteria > Pseudomonadati > Pseudomonadota > Gammaproteobacteria > Lysobacterales > Rhodanobacteraceae > Dokdonella > Dokdonella sp. GW821-FHT11D02. Next base: position 311,550 of record NZ_CM179520.1, read on the forward strand.
GCCGGCCCAGGAATGCGCGGGCAACCCCAACTGCGGACGCACGATGTCGTTGATCGCCGGCTTCATCACGCGCCATACCAGCAATCGCAGCAGGTGATAGAGCGCGCGGTTCAACGCCGGCGGCAAGGAGCGACCGGAGCCGGCCAAGACCATCGGCGCAAGAATTCCGGAAGGCATCAGTGCCGGCTGCAGCTGCATGCTGACGAACGGCAGCGCGTGCGCTTCGGCCAAGGATTTGGCCAGCAAGGTGCTGTTGCCGACGCCGATCAAAAGACCCGCGCCTTCGATCGCCGCGCGCCCTTGTGCAACCCAGTCCACCGCCCAGCCGGCGTAGCAATCGCGAAAGATGCGCGCCATCTGACGCAGGTTCAGGCCCTTGTCGGCAATGCTGCGATCCGCGTCCAGGAACTGCTGGAAATCGCTGGTGAGCGGAAAGAATTCGAGCCCGTTGGCGCGGACGAGCGCGGCGAAGCTGGGATCGGTGACGATGCGCACCCGATAGCCGACGCGCTGCAGCCCCAGCCCTAACGCCACGCACGGGCGGATATCGCCCTGCGTGCCGACGGTGAAGATCGCGACCGCTGCGTTCATGTCGACGCCGCCGTACCTCAGCCGAATGCCGTAATCGGTTCTTGCCACGCCGCCGGAACCGGCATCGGGGCCATGCTCGGCGCCGCGCTTTGCCGATCGTTGAAGCGGCGCCGCAGGACGCGGCCGATTTTCGCCGCCGGTGCCGGATCCAGCATCGACTGATGGTGGCAATCGATCTCGTGCACTTCGAGGCGCCCGCCGATGTAGGAACGCCACGCCGCCGGGCTGTATTGCAGCAGCCCGTCGACCGCGCCGCCGTGGCGCTGGTCGGTAGCGCGGAAGAACACCACGTTGGCGTCGATCCGCGGCGGCCGGTAGCGGCGCGCCAAGGCCAGGTTGTTGCGCGTCACTTCGGTGACGTGCTCGAGCATGCGCGGATCGCGCTTGAGCAGGCTTTGCACCAGCGGCTGCGAGTGCACGCGGTATTCGCGATAGAGCAGTTCGGCCAGCGCGTCCATGCACGGCGGCGGATCGGTGTCGGCATGGCAGTGGAAACCGAGAAAGCGCAGGGCGGCCTGCACTTCCTGCGCTTCGTCGGTCGCGGTGTCGGTGGCGAAGAGATAGGAATCCATCATCGCCAACAGCTCGACGCTCTCGCTGTCGGCTTCCAGCTGCGCGACGATCGCGTGCCCGATCAATCCGCCCATCGACCAGCCGAGTAGTCGATACGGCCCCTGCGGCTGGACTTGCCGCATCTGCGCGAGATAGTCGGCGGCGATCTCCTCGATGCTGCCCGGCAAGGCCGCGCTGCCGTGCAGGCCGTGCGATTGCAGGCCGTAGATCGACAGATCGTCGTCCAGATGCCGCAACAGGCTGGTGAAGCCCCAGCTGAGGCCGGTCACCGGATGCAGGCAGAACAACGGCCGTCCCGGCGACTGTTCCTGCGTGGTCGCGCGCAGCGGCAGCATCGTCGCCAGCGGGTCGTCGTCCTGTTGTGCGCGCTGCAGATAGATCGCCAGCTGCGCGACGGTGGAGGCGTCGAACAAACTCGCCAGCGGCAGTTCGGTGGAGAAGAATTCCGAGGAGCGCGCGACCATCTCGGCCGCGGTGAGCGAATCGCCGCCGAGTTCGAAGAAGTTGTCGTGGATGCCGACACGCTCGAGATTGAGCACGTTCTGCCACAGCGCGACCAGCTTCTTCTCCACTTCCGTCACCGGCGCCACGTAACTCGCGCGACGCACCAGGTCCGGTGCCGGCAGCGCCTTGCGATCGAGCTTGCCGCTGGGTGTCAGCGGCAGCGCTTCGAGCAGGGTGAAGCTGGATGGGATCATGTGTCCCGGTACGCGCTTGGCGAGGTGAGTGCGTAGCGCATCCGGATCGAGCGCGGCGTTGAATTTCGGCACCAGATACGCCGCCAGCTGAGTGCTTTCCTCACTGTCGCGATGCACCGTGACCACGGCGGCGGCGACGCCGGCGCAGCCGAGCAACTGATGCTCGATGTCGCCGAGTTCGACGCGATGGCCGCGGATCTTCACTTGTCCGTCGGCGCGGCCGATGAATTCGATCAGGCCGTCGTCGCGCCAGCGCACCAGATCGCCGGTGCGATACATGCGGCTACCGTCGGCGGCGTAGGGGTCGGGGAGGAAGCGTTCGCCGGTCAGCTGCGGGCGATTGAGGTAGCCCTTGGCGACGCCGTTGCCGCCGATGTAGAGCTCGCCGACGCTGCCGGTCGGCGCCAGCCGGCCTTCGCCGTCGAGCACGTACAAGCGCGTGTTGAGCAGCGGCCGGCCGATCGGCGCGGGAATGCCTTCGAGCAGACCCTGCAGATCCTCGTCGGAAATCTCGTAAGCGCTCGACCAGATCGTGGTCTCGGTCGGCCCGTACATTTGGGTGACGCGCGCCGCTTCGCGCTTGAGCTTGACGGCGAGGTCCGCACTCAACGCTTCGCCACCGACGATCGCGTGAATCGAATCCAGCTGCATCTGCGGGCAGGTCAAGAGCACCCGCCACAGCGACGGCGTGGTCTGCAGATGAGTGGCGCCGCTCTCCTGCATCAGACGCGCGAGCAGCAGCGGGTTGTGCACGTCCTCGGTGCTCGCGATCACCACGCGCGCGCCCATGCGCAGCGGCAGGAACAGCTCCATCGCGGCGATGTCGAAGATCGTCGTCGTCACGGCGAGGAAACGATCGCTGGTCTTCAGACCGAACACGTCCTGTGCGCCGATCAGGAAGTTGTTGAGGTTGCGATGGCTGACGACTACGCCTTTCGGCCGACCGGTGGAACCGGAGGTGTAGAGGATGTAGGCCGCGGCGTCGGGTAGCGCGAAGTCGGGTTCCGCTTCGGTAACGAGACCGAGCGTTGCGCTGCCTTCGTCCTCCGGTACGAACATCAGCAGATCGGGCCGCGCCAGTCGCTTGCAGGTTTCGGGCTCGGCGACCAGCGCGATCGGAGAGGCGTCGTCGAGCATCATCGCGATGCGCTCGGCGGGCGCGTCGAGATCCAGCGGCAGATACGCAGCACCGGTCCGCATGATCGCGAGCAGCTCGATCAAAAGCCGTTCGCCGCGCGCCAAAGCGACCGCGACGACGTCGCCGGGCTGCACGCCGTCGGCGAGCAGGCGCCGCGCTTCGCGCACGCTGCGCTCGTGCAGCTCGCGATAGGTCAGCACGGTTGCGCCGAAAACGGCGGCAGGAGCGGTGGGCGTGCAGGCCGCATGGCGCGCGATCACGGCGGGCAGGCTGGTGTCGAGATCGAGTCCGGCTACGGCGCTGTCGTTCCATTCGACCAGCAACCGGTGACGCTCGCCGTCGCCGAGCACGTCGATCTGCCCGAGCGCCCGCTCGGGATCGGCCAGCACGGCATCGATCAGGCGCATCAGCCGCCGCCGATGTTCGTCGAGTTCTTCGATCGAATAGAGCGCGGGGTTGGCGTCGAACATCACGCAGGGATCGCTGCCGTTGCTGCGATCGAAGACGAAGACGATCAGGTCTTCCTGCGTGGTGTTGGAAAGATTGTGCGAGACGGTGCGCGCGCCGCCGAAGTCGAGTTGATAGTCGAACGGTTCGATGTTGATGCCGAGCCGGACGATCTGCTGCCCGCGTCCGACCAGGCCGAAGTCGCGGCGCAGATCTTCGTAGCGATATTGCTGATGTCGCAGCGCCTGCTGCACGCGTTGCGCCGCCTGCGCGAACAAATCGAGCGCGCTCATGCCGGGCCGGAAGGCGAGGCGGATCGGCACCAGGTTGGCCACCATGCCGGGGGAATGGCGCAGAACGTGATTGACGCGCCCCGACACCGGCATGCCGAAGACCAGGTCGTCGGCGCCGGTGGCGCGGTGGTAGTAGGCCGCGATCAGGGCGATCAGCACCTGCGGCAGGCTGGCCGCCGCGCGCTTGCCGAGTTCGGTGAGCGCGTTCGCCGTGGCGAGTGGCAGATAGCCGCTGCTTTGGCGCAGGCCGCCGGACTGGCGCGGAGAGCGGCGCGAAAGCGTGACCGCCTCGGGCAGGTCGGCGAGCCGCTCGTGCCAATAGGCGCGATCGCGACGCCGGCGATCCGAATCGCGATAGGCCGCCTCGGCTTCGATGAGTTCGGTCAGGCTGCCGAATTCGCGCGGCTCGGGCGCCACGCCGGCGACGTAGGCCGTGTACAGCTCGGCCACGCGCCGCGACACCATGCCTCCCGAGTAACCATCGAACGCGACGTGATGCGCGCGGTGATACCAAAAATAGTGATCTTCGGCGAGCTTGAGCAGGGCGCTGAAATACAAGGGATCGCGCGCCAGATCCAGAGGAGCGCTCAGATCGCGCTGCATCCACGCTTCGGCCACCGCGCGAGGATCGCTCTCGGCGCTGAAGTCGACGAAGGGAAACTCCCACTCGTAACTCGGGCGCACGATCTGTTGCGGCTTGCCGTCGCGTTCGACGATGCGTACGCGAATCGCCTCCACTTCAGCGGCGACTTGGCGCAGGGCATCGAGAAAAAGCGCAGGGTCGACCGCACCGAAGATCTCGATCGCCTCTGCAATATTCATCACCGCATCGCTGGCGCCGCCCCTTTCTCCCATCCAAGCTCCGCGCTGCGCGGTGGTGAGCGGGAGGCTGTTTCCATCGGGCCCGTTCATAGGCTGAATCCCTCGAAAAATTCCTTTTAAAAAGGAACAAGCTCCCCCTGCCGCCATCGCGCGTCGGCGCGTCAGCAACATTCTCTATACTTGGAATTGTTTATTTATCTTGCGAAATTTTATTGAGCGATTCTGTGAAGCCCCCGTGATACCCCCTTCACGGTTGTCTCGAATGCATCACAGAATCGGACAGGCGAATGGATCGATTCCGCATTTCCACATGTGGCGCGAGCATTAGTGCCGCGAGACTCGCCGAATGTGTGAGGAAATTCGCATAAGCAGGGAAATCGATTCGCGCGAATCCATCGTGAAAATATCGCGATGAATGGCGAAGCCTGGTGGCGTTTTTCGCGGCATGTTCGCCGCGGACGCATGAGCGTGCCGTCGAGGCTGCGCTGCGATTTTCGGTGACGGCGTCGACACTCCATCGCGAAGCGTCGTGCATCGAATGGCTGCGCCGTCGAGATCGCCGGCGGCGAATCGATCAGCCGTTCACGCTACGGATTCGGCGTGTATCGCGATCAGCCCGCTTCAGGATTTAGCACCACGAAAGCGACGGCGTGCGTACGCTCGTTTTACGATTATGTGACGGAGGTTCGATTGCGGCAGTTACGGCCGCTGTCGCCATGCGCGGTGAGGCGATCGAGATGCGAGGTCTTCATTGACCACCCAAGAAATGTGATCCGATCGAGATAAGACTCGATCGAATCGCGACGTTCGGCAGAAGACACCGCGAGCGCGTGCAAGCATGTGCCGCACGCGTTCCGTGGCGAGAACGAACGATCAAGCGCGCGCCGGCGGCGGCGACGGCAGCAAGCGGCCCGTGAACAGCAGCCACAAGGTTCCCGCGGCGATGCCGAGCACGAGCACGTTCGCCAGCACGAATAGCGCCGGTGCGAGTGCCGTCATCGCGCTGCCGGGGTCTGCGCTCGAAATCCGAATCGCGGCGCCCGCCAGTGCGGTGGCGCCGAAGGTGAAGGCCCAATGGCTGGCGCCGAACGGCTGCTCGGCGATCCAGCGGCCCATGCGGATCAGCAGCAAGGCCTGCAGCAGCGCGTAGCCGATCAGCATGTGCGCGATCAGATCGGCGTGTCCGCCGTTGACCGACAGATAACAGACGCAGCCGACGGCCGGCGGCGCGAGTTGAATGCCGAGCGTCGGGCGCAGCGCGGGCGGCAGCGTCGGCCCCGTATAGAGCCGATGCAGCAGTACCGACTCGATCGCCAGCCAAGTGAAGAACGCCGCGCCGAAAGCGAGCTGTCCCCATTGCGGCCAGCCGAGCGCGGCGGCGACGATGCCGGTGACGAATCCACCCGCACCGAGCGGCAGGTAGAGCACCGGCGTGGTCGCCGCGAGATCGCGCTCGCCGCGCCAGAGGATGCCCGTGCGCCACAGGGCGAAGCCGAGCGTGAAGAGGGCGCCGGCGAAGAACAGAGTGACGGCCGCGGCGTGCGAGTACGGCTGGATTGCCTGCGCGACCAGCATCGTCGCGACGCCGGCGAGGCCGATGAAGCAGCACTGCACCGGGTGCGCGACTTCTTCCTTCGCGGAGGTGTAAGCGGTCACCCATTTGCTCGCGTAGAGCACCACGATGATCAGCCAGGCCAAAGCCGCCACGGCGACCAGCGCCTCGCCGATGCCGGCCGGCAACGACCAGACGGCGTGCGCCACGCGCCAGTCGCCGGCTAAACCGGCGAGGCCGAGCACGATGCCGAAGAACGACGCCGGCACGCGCGGGAAGGAAGGGGTCGTCATCGGTTCACCCATGTTCGACGAGGAAGGCCGCAGCGCGGTCGAGCGCGCGGCGCGCGCTGAGCAGCTGCTCTACGTTGAGCTGGAACACGTGGTGCATGCCTTGCCACTCTTCCAGCACGACCTCCGATCCCGCGCCGGTCGCACGTTCGGCCAGTCGCCGCGAATCGTCAAGCAGCACTTCGTCCGAACCGACCTGGATCAAGCTGGGCGGCAGCTTCAAGTCCGCATCGAACAGCGGCGATGCGCGCGCATCGGTCGCCGGCGCCGATCCCAAATAAGCCGACGCCGACGCGCGCAGATAGTCGACGTCGAGCAAGGGATCGCCGACCGCGAAGTCGCGCGCACTGGCGCCGCTCAGGCTGAGATCGGTCCACGGTGAGAACGCGACCAGCGCACGTACCGGAATGCCGCGCCGCCGCGCTTCGAGCACACTGGCGAGCGACAGTCCGCCGCCGGCGGAATCGCCGACGACGGCCACCGAGGCGAACTGCGAACTCAGCCGTGCCAGCGTCGCCAGCGCGAGTTCGAGCGCGACGCCGACAGTCGCTTCGGGCGCCAGCGGATATTCGAGCGCGAAGACAGGAATGCGCGAACGCGCCGCGATCTGGCTGGCCAGGCCGCGATACGCGGCGGCGTGACCGAGCCCGTAGCCGCCGCCGTGGACGAACAGAATCGCGCGGTCCGGCACCGCGTCGGCGGGTTCGCACCACCAACCCGGTCCCGGATCGCTGTGCGCCTCACGCGTCGCGATGCCGGCGGCGATCGGCGTGGCGCCGATGAACTCGTCGTAGATGGCGCGAAACTCACCTTGCGCGGTCGACCAGAACCGCGCGAACTCGACGCGCAGCGCGCGCGCCGGCGCGATGTCGGCGTCGTCGATCGGAATGACGCTCATCGGCGCAGCGCTCCGGCGACCTGGCCCATCAAGACGGCGAACGGCATGTCGATCGCCGCATAGACGTCCATCGCCTTCGCGTCGGCGTTGTCGGCCATGATCTCGACCATCAGGGTCGCGTAGTCGGACACTTCGATACCGAGCGCGGTCAGGCGCGCGAGGCCGGCTTCGCGCTTGGCGGCCGAGAAGGTGCCGCAGGCGTCGATCGCGATGACGGGTTGGAAGCCTTCGTCGCGACACGCGATCGCCGGCAGCGAGGCGCACACCTCGAACGAAAGTCCGGCGAAGATCAGGTGATCGCGGCCGGTCGCCTTCACCGCGGCGACGAACCGCGCATCGTCCCAGGCGTTCACGGCGGAGCGATCCATGATCTCGCCGCCGCCCAAGGCCTCGACCAGTTCGGGCACGGTCGGTCCCCACATGCCTTCGCGCGCTGTGGTCACCGCCAGCGTCGGCAAGCCGAGCACGCGGGCGGCCTTCGCCAGGCCGACGAGATTGTGCTTGAGCTCGGCCACCGGCATGTCGCGCACACCGGTCAGGAGACCCACCTGATGATCGATGAAGAGAACCGCGGTGTTGTCGCGCGTCATGCGGGTGCGTCGGATCGTCATGGTCGTTACCGAAAGAAGAATCCGCCTATTCCGACAGGCGCGCCGCGCTCGGACAAGGAAGTGAAATGGGAATCAGCGTCCAATGCCTTGGACGATCGGCATAATGTGCGGCCCCGCGGCACCGGCGCACAGGAACGGCCATGCGCGATCTCAACGACTTCTATCTGTTCGTGCAGATCGTCGATCGCGGCGGCTTCACCGCGGCGGGGCAATCGCTACAAATTCCCAAGTCCACTTTGAGCCATCGCATCCGCCAGCTCGAAGCGCGCTTGGGCGTGCGGTTGCTCAACCGCAGTTCGCGCCGCTTCGGCACCACCGAGGCCGGCATGGAGTTCTACCGTCACGCGGCGGCGATGGTGCGCCAAGCCGACGTCGCCGAAGCGGCGATCCGTCTGCGTCTGGACGAGCCGGCGGGCTTGGTGCGCGTCACCGCCGCCGTCGCCACCATGCAGTTCGGCCTGCGCCGGATGCTCGGAAGCTTTCTCGAGCGCTATCCGAAAGTCGATCTGCACGCGCATGCCACCGATCGCTACGTCGACATCGTGGGCGACAACTACGACGTGGCGATACGCGCGCATTCCGAACCGCTGCCCGATTCCGGCTTGATCCAGCGCGTGCTGGCACCGACGCCGTGGTTCCTGTTTGCCGGCGCCGGCTATCTCGACCGCCACGGCGCGCCGGCGACGCCTGCGGAGCTGGCGCAGCGGCCGTCTCTGTTCATGATGCGCCGGGGCGTGGCGCCGCTGTGGCGCTTGCGCCATGCGGCGGGGGAGCATCCCGAAGTAACCGTGCCGCTGTCGCCGCGCGTGGTCAGCGACGACATGGTCAGCCTGACCCAGGTGGCGGTCGAGGGCTGCGGCATCGTCGCGCTGCCGGCTTACGTCTGCCGCGACAAGGTCGCTGCCGGGAGCCTGCGCCGGGTGCTGCCCGATTGGCTCGCCGGCGACGGCACGCTCACCGCGCTGCTGCCGTATCGGCAGGGCCTGCTGCCTTCGGTGCGCGCCTTCGTCGATCACCTCGCCGTCGAATTTCCGAAGGTGGTGCAGTTGTAGAGCGGCGACGCCGCTCTCTCGGGGGAACGGTAGCGGCCAAGCGATCGGAGCCGGCGCCGCGCGCGGCACATGAAATGTATATTTTTACGCTGTACGCTAGGGTCTCTAGGCTGGCTTAGGGGGCTGGCCGACGGGGAACGATCGGGGGATCGATGAACAAGTCGACTAGAGCGGCCTTTGGCGTGCTCGCGGGCATGCTTTTGGCTGGAAGCGGGCTGTTGCATCCTGCGCGTGCCGCGCACGTGGCCTATGAATTCACCGCGCCGACATCGATCGACGAGATCAAGGGGAGAGTGCCGCCACGGCCGCAGTCTTCCTCGAGTCCAGCGCGGGCGGCCACGCCCTATATCCCGTTCGGACAGGGCTACGGCGGCGAAGTCGAGCCGAACAACACGACCGCGCAGGCCTCTCCGATCGTCGGGACGAATACGGTGGTCCGCGCCAATCTGTATCCGAACGGCGACATCGACTTCTACAGCTTCTCCGCCAATGCCGGCGACCGCGTTTACGCAGCGACGATGACCTCGGCTTCCGCGGGCAGCAGCACCGACAGCCAGTTGACGCTGTTGGCCTCCGACGGAACGACCGTGATCGAATTCGACGACGACAACGGCAGCTTCGCCGCGCTGTCCTCGTCCATCGCCGGCGCGACCATCCCGACCACCGGCACCTACTTCCTCAAGGTCAACGACTTCACCGCCGGGACGACGACCGAGCGCGGCTACGAGCTGCATTTCCGCCTGCAGAGCGGTGCGCCGACGCCGGAAGTCGAATCCAACGACACGCCCGCCACGGCCAATCCGTTGCCGGCGAACGGCTGGGTCAGCGGCACGCGCAATCCCGCGGCGGCGACCGAGCAGGACTGGTACAGCATTCAACTCAATGCCGGCGACACGGTGTACCTGTCGCTCGATCTCGACCCCGAGCGCGATGGCGTGACCTGGAACGGCCGCCTCGGCTTCGGCCTGTTCGGCGACGCCAGCAATCAGATCCTGGTCGTCGACGACGCCGGTACCGGTGACGTGGCGCCCAATCCGAACGTGCCTTCCGAAGCGATGTTCATGACGGTGAAGCAGGCCGGCACCTACTTCGCCTTCGTCGATTCCGCCAGCGCCGCCGTCGGCGGCCCAACCGCCACCTACAACCTCAGCGTCAGCGTGCATCCGGCGGTCGACGAAGGGGTCAACTGCACCACCTACACCAGCACCGATGTGCCGAAAACGATTGGTCCCGGCACCGGACTGACCACCTCGACCCTCGTCGTGCCGGGCAATCCGCGCATCGCCGACGTCGACGTCAGCATCGTCTTGAACCATGCCTTGATGCAGGACGTCGACGCGCATCTGGTCTCGCCCGCCGGCAGCAACGTCGGCCTGTTCACTGACATCGGCTCCGCCGCGGTCGGCGGCCAGACGCAGATGGACGTCACCTTCGACGACGAGGCCGCCCTGCCGCCGTCCTTCACCGCGCTCAAGGGAACCCAGCTCAAGCCGGAGAACAACGCCACGGCCGGCACCGCCAGCACTTCGGGCGCGTATCGCCTGTCGTGGTTCGACGGCCAGAACGCCGGCGGTCAATGGACCTTGAACCTGTACGACGACACCGCCGGCGCCAACGGCGGCACGCTGACGTCCTGGAGCATTCGCGTGTGCGAGGCGCCGCCACCGCCGGCGTGTCCGCCCGGCTTCGGGCCGACCACCGTCTACAGCACGGACTTCGAGGCCGGCGCCGCGGGCTTTACCCATTCCGGCGCGCAGGACGAGTGGGAACTCGGCCTGCCGGCAACCGTGGCGACCACCACCGCGAACCCGATCGCGCCGTTCAATACCTGCAACAGCGGCGTCAATTGCTGGAAGACCGATCTCGACAATACCTACGACGCGAGCAGCAATCAGGACCTCTATTCGCCCGACATCAACTTGGCCGGCTTGTCGCCGCCGGTGATCGTCAGCTGGGCGCAGCAGCATCAAGTCGAGACGGCCAACTTCGATCATTTCTTCGTCGACATGGAAGAGGTCGGTGGCGGCGGCACGACGCGCCGTTTGTACGAATGGCTCGATCCGACCCCGATCGGCGCCAGCGCCGGTACCGGCAATCCGCAGAACAACATCGGCACGGCGATCGGCTGGGGCGTGCAGCGTGCGCGGGTCGATGAACTGGCCGGCCTCAACACGCGGCTGCGCTTCCACCTCGACAGCGACACCACGGTCCAGTTCGGCGGCGTCGCCGTCGACGACGTGTCGGTGACCGCCTGCCGTGCGCTGTCGGCGGATCTCGCGATCACCAAGACCGACGGCGTCACCACCGTCGTACCGGGCGGCAGCGCCACCTACACGATCACCGCCAGCAATGCCGGGCCGGACGCAGCCACCGGCGCGACGGTAGCGGACACCTTCCCCGCGAGCCTGACCTGCACCTGGACCTGCGTCGGCGCCGGCGGCGGCACCTGCACCGCGAGCGGCGCCGGCAACATCAGCGGCACGGTGAACATGCCGGCGGGCGGCAGCGTGACCTACACCGCGAGCTGCACGGTCTCGGCCGCGGCGAGCGGAACGCTGAGCAACACGGCCACGGTCGCCAGTTCGATCACCGATCCGTCCCCGGCCAACAATTCGGCGACCGACACCGACACGCTGACACCGCAAGCCGATCTCGCGATCACCAAGACCGACGGCGTGACCAATGCGACGCCAGGCGGCTCGGCGACCTACACGATTACGGCGAGCAACGCGGGCCCGAGCAATGCCGTCGGTGCGACGGTGGCCGATACCTTCCCGGCCGCGTGCGCGAGTCCGACCTGGACCTGCGTCGGCGCCGGCGGCGGCACCTGCACCGCGAGCGGCGCCGGCAACCTCTCCGACACGGTCAACTTGCCCGCGGGCGGCAGCGTGACCTACACGGCGAGCTGCCCGATCAGCGCCAGCGCGAGCGGTTCGCTCAGCAACACCGCGACGGTGGCGACGCCCGGCGGCGTGACCGATCCGACGCCGGCCAACAACTCGGCCACCGATACCGACACGCTGAACCCGAGCACGGATCTGTCGATCACCAAGACCGACGGCGTAACCGGCGCGACGCCGGGCGGCTCGGTCACCTACACGATCACCGCGAGCAACGCCGGCCCCAGCGACGCCAGCGCGGCAAGCGTGGCCGACACCTTCCCGGCGGCGTGCGTGAGTCCGACCTGGACTTGCGTCGGCGCCGGCGGCGCCAGCTGTACCGCCAGCGGCATCGGCGACATCGCCGACAGCGCGGATCTCCCAGCCGGCGGCAGCGTCACCTACACCGCGACCTGCCCGGTCGCCGCGAGCGCGAGCGGCAGCTTGAGCAACACGGCGACGGTGACGGCACCGGCCGGCGCGACCGATCCGACGCCGGCCGACAACTCGGCCACCGACACCGACACCTTGAGCGCGACGGCGGATCTGTCGATCACCAAGACCGACGGCGTCACCAGCGCGACGCCGGGCGGCTCGGTGACTTACACGATCACCGCCAGCAACGCAGGTCCCAGCAGCGCGACCGGCGCGACCGTGGCCGATACCTTCCCGGCGGCCTGCGCGAGTCCGAGCTGGACCTGCGCCGGTGCCGGCGGCGGCAGTTGCACGGCGAGCGGCAGCGGCAACATCGCCGATACGGTGAACCTGCCCGCGGGCGCTTCGGTGACCTACACCGCGAGCTGCGCGATCGGCGCCAGCGCGACCGGTTCGCTCAGCAACACGGCGACCGTAGGCGCACCCGCCGGCGTGACCGATCCGACGCCGGGCAACAACTCGGCCACCGACATCGACGCCTTGGGCGCCGCGGCGGATCTGTCGATCACCAAGACCGACGGCGTCACCAGCGCGACGCCGGGCGGCTCGGTGACCTACACCATCATCGCGAGCAACGCCGGCCCCAGCAGCGCGACCGGCGCGACCGTGGCCGATACCTTCCCGGCGAGCTGTGCGAGTCCGACCTGGACCTGCGCCGGTGCCGGCGGCGGCACCTGCGCGGCGAGCGGCAGCGGCAACATCGCCGACACGGTGAATTTGCCCGCGGGCGGCTCGGTGACCTACACGGCGGCCTGTCCGATCAGCGCGAGCGCAACCGGTTCGCTCAGCAACACCGCGACCGTAGCGGCGCCGGCCGGCACTACCGACCCGACGCCCGGCAACAACTCGGCCACCGATACCGACACGCTCGGTGCGACGGCGGATCTGACGATCAGCAAGAGCGACGGCCTGGTGAGCGTCCTGCCGGGCGCCTCGGTGACCTACCTGATCACCGCCAGCAACGCAGGCCCCAGCAACGTGACCGGCGCGACGGTGGCCGATACGTTCCCGGCCGAGTGCACCAGTCCGACCTGGACCTGCGCCGGTGCCGGCGGCGGTACGTGCGCGGCGAGCGGCAGCGGCAACATCGCCGACACGGTGAATCTGCCGGTGAGCGCCAGCGTGACCTACACGGCGACGTGTTCGGTCAGCGCCAGCGCGAGCGGCAGCCTGAGCAACACCGCGACCGTGGCGGCGCCGGCCGGCACCACCGATCCGACCCCGGCCAACAATTCCGCAACCGATACCGACACGCTCGGTCTGGCGGCGGATCTGTCGATCACCAAGAGCAGCGATGCGGCGACGGTGCAGCCCGGCAATGTGTTGACCTATACGATCGTCGCAAGCAACGCGGGACCGAGTGCGGTCAACGGCGCCACCGTGGCCGACGCGTTCCCGGCCGCCTGCGCCAGCGTGAGCTGGACCTGCGCAGCCACCGGCGGCGCTACCTGCACGGCGAGCGGCAGCGGCGACATCGGCGACACGACCGCTCTGCCGGTGGGCGCGACGGCGACCTACACGGCGGCCTGCACCGTCGCGGCGGCGACGCCGAGCGGTACCAGCATCAGCAACACCGCGACGATCCAGCCGCCGGCGACGGTGACCGATCCGACGCCGGCCAACAACAGCGCGACCAGCGTCGCCAGCGTGGTCGCGCTCGGCACCGGCGTCAGCGCGACCAAGACGGTGGCGGGCAGCTTCACGCCCGGCGGTGCGATCACCTACACGATCGTGATCGCCAACCAAGGTCCCGGTGCGCAGGGCGACAACCCGGGCGACGAGCTGGTCGACGTGTTGCCGTTGCAGCTGAGCCTGTTGTCGGCCAGTGCCAGCAGCGGCGTGGTGACGGCGACCACCGCCACCAATACGGTGAGCTGGAACGGCGCCATCGCCGCCGGTGCGAGCGTGACCATCGTCATCCAGGCCAGCATCCTGCCGACGGCCGCGGGCGAATCGATCAGCAACCAGGCCAGCGTCCACTACGACGCCGACGGCAACGGCAGCAACGAAGCGACGCTGCTCACCGACGATCCGGCCGTCGCCGGCGCTGCCAATCCGACCGTCATCGCCGTCATCCCCGGCGCTACGGAAGCCCAGCCGGTGCCGGTGCTGAACTGGCTCGCCTTGCTGGCGCTCTTGTTCGGGCTGGGCTGGATCAGCGCGCGGCGGCTCGGTTCGCGTTCGCCGTGATCGTTTGCGCGTCCGCCGGCTGCCGGCGGACGCGCGCTCACTTCGCCGCCTGACGAAAGGCGGGTGGAATGCCAAGGTGCGAGGGCCGGGCGAGATGCGCTCGGCCCGGTTCATCGGGCGCAGGTCTCGCCGTGAGGCGTTGACGAGCCGGGCCGCGTACGGCTCGGGCGATACCGTTCCGATACCTATTCGATGACGATCCGTGCCGACTTCCCGCCGCGGCCGCACTAGCCTGCGACGAGTTTCCTAGAGCGGCATCCGAACGCAACGGCGCAGCGGTCGACTGCAACAACGACGGCGCGCGCGCTTATTCCCTGTTGGCATGTTCCATCGGGGAGCCGAAGGCGAGATCTCCTTTCAAAGCCCGGCTTGGATGTGTGTCTCGACCCGCGCGGTCGCGACTGCCGCTCATCCCTCAATTCGTCGGAGTTCCAAGCGCCATGCAACCGTGGGCCGTGTTCGCGTCTGTCTTTCTTTCTGCAACGGCGTCCGTCGCCGTCGCCAGTTCCATGTCCTACGGCGTCAATCGAGTCGATACCGGCCCGATGCTCGAAGCCCGCTTCGGCCACAGCGCCACCCTATTGCGCGACGGTCGCGTGCTCTTGATCGGCGGCTCCGGGGTCGATCCAGACGGCACCATCGTCCCGCTTCGCAGCGCGGAGATTTACGATCCGGCGACGGATCGATTCACCGCGACCGGAGCGCCGTCGTTCTCCCATATCGGTCACGACGCGCGCACGCTGCTTCTGCACGACGGCAGCGTGCTGATCTGCGAAGGCACGGAAGAATCGCTGGACAGGGACTTGGGCGGCCCACGCATGGAGCGCTACTACCCCGACAGCGGAACCTTCCTGTTGGAGCCGCCGATGTCGCATCCGCGCACGAATACGACGACGGCACTGCTGCCCGACGGTCGCGTGCTGCTCGTCGGCGGTGATGCGCCGATATTTCAGCCGGCCGAGTGGACCAGCAAGGCGGAAATCTACGATCCGGTCGGCCATCGATTCGACGAGGTCGGCGAAGCCGGGTTCTATCGGACCCAACATTCGGTCACCACACTCCAAGACGGCCGCGTTCTCATCGCGGGCGGCGGATGCTCCAGTCGTTTCGACGGCGACGGCGATTTCGATTTCTGCTCCAGCGCAGAGCTGTACGACCCACAGACCAATACCTTCGCGCCGACCGGCTCGATGACGGTGCCGAGATACGCGCACCGAGCCACCCTGCTTGCGGACGGCCGCGTTCTGATCACCGGCGGTTACGACAACCACTACGGCGAAGACGAACACTCGTCTTTGGCGGCGGAGATCTACGATCCGGCGACCGGAACCTTCCGCAAGATCGCCAATGTGCTGTCGACGCCACGCGCCAATCACACTGCAACGGCGCTACCGGGCGGACAGATCTTGCTTGCCGGCGGCAATACCGGAACGGTGGTGCCGTCGGCCTCGCCGCTACTCGAAGCCTATGACGACACCGGCGAGCGCTTCCTCCGGGTCGGAAAACTGCTGCCCGAAGTGGGCGGCGTGCTGTTCTCGACTGCCACCTCGTTGACGGACGGGCGCGTACTGATTGCCGGCGGCTACTACCCATCTCGTCCGGGCTCACCTCTGCCCGGTGCGGTGAACAAGGCCGGCCTCTACGATCAGACCGTGCTCGATTCGATCTTCGGCGACGGCTTCGACGACTGAGCGGGCGGCGGCACCGAGGTTCCCAGGCCAGCGCCGGGAGCGGGAAACGGCGGATTCGGTGCCGAAATGGCGACCTCAGCGCCCTTACTTCGGCAAATTCGCCCGCTTCACCCCGGCCCCCGCCACGCGCCCGCGGCCGATCGTGTAGAATCCGCCGCCCAATCAGGCAGGCTCGAGCGTCCGGCCGTTATCGGCGGACTGGCCGTCGGCACGTCATCACGCCTACTTCGCCGCAGCGCATCGTCCTGCGGCGCGGGCGGCGGTGGCGTTGCGCCGGTTACGCGGCTTCGACAACGACAGGCACGAAGACCGGGCGCGCAGCGCACGGGCGTCGCGTTCGTCGCTTCGAATTCCACTCGCCCGATGAAGCGCAGCGGCGGCGACCGGGCGCTTGCGAACCCCGACACTTTTCGAGAGGCGGCACCATGGCAAGGCAGAAGGAGCTCAAGCTCTATCGCAACATCGGCATCATTGCGCACATCGACGCCGGTAAGACGACCACGACCGAGCGCATCCTGTACTACACGGGCAAGAAGCACCAGATCATCGACGTCCACGACACCAAGGACGGCAAGGGCTCGACCACGACCGACTACATGGAGCAGGAGCGCAAGCGCGGCATCACGATTCAGTCCGCCGCCGTCTCCGCCGAATGGAAGGGCTACCAGGTCAACGTCATCGACACGCCCGGGCACGTCGACTTCACGATCGAAGTGAATCGCAGCCTGCGCGTGCTCGACGGTGCGGTGGTGGTGTTCGACGGCGTCGCCGGCGTTGAGCCGCAGACCGAGACGAACTGGCGCCTGGCCGACCAGTACAACGTGCCGCGCCTTTGCTACATCAACAAGATGGACCGTATCGGCGCGAACTTCAAAAACGCCGTCGACGGCATCCGCAATCGCCTCGGCGCGAACGCGGTCCTGTGCGAAGTGCCGCTCGGCAGCCACGACGACTTCATCGGCTTCGCCGACCTGATCGCCAACTGCGGCTACATCTGGCAGGGCGACGACAAGGACAGCAAGTGGGACACCATCCCGCTCGATGAGCTCGCCAAGCATCCGCGCGTGCAGCAGTTCACCACCACCGCCGACACCGAATGGGTGGCGAATCTGGCCGCGCTGCGCGAGGCGAGCATCGAAGCGGCGGTCGAGATGGACGACACCGCGATGGAAGCCTACCTGGGCGGCGAGACGCCGTCGCTGGAAACGCTCAAGGCGTGCATCCGCAAGGGCTGCGTCACCGGCAAGCTGGTGCCGGTGTTCTGCGGTTCGTCCTATCGCAACAAGGGCGTGCAGCATCTGCTCGACGGCGTCATCGACTATCTGCCGTATCCGGGCGAGACCGGCGGCATCTCGATGGTGGACGAGGACGGCAACGTCGTCGGCGTGCAGGAAGTGAAGGACGACGCGCCGGCGCGTGCGCTCGCGTTCAAGGTCATCAACGACCAGTTCGGTACGCTCACCTTCACCCGCGTCTACTCCGGCGTGATCAAGAAGGGCGACACCCTGCTCAACTCGACGCGCGACAAGAAAGAGCGCATCGGCCGCATCGTCGAAATCCAGGCCAACTCGACCAAGGAAATCGACGAAGTGCGCGCCGGCGACATCTGCGCGTTCGTCTCGATGAAGGAAACCGAGACCGGCGACACCTTGTGCGATCCGGCCACCCCGGTGCTGCTCGAGCGCATGCGCTTCCCCGATCCGGTCATCAGCGTCTCGGTCGAGCCGAAGTCGCGCAACGACATCGACAAGATGTCGACCGCGCTCTACAAGATGGTCAAGGCCGACCCGAGCTTGCGCCTGGAAGTGGACAAGGAAACCGGCGAAACCGTGCTCAAGGGCATGGGCGAGCTGCACCTGGAAATCACCATCGACCGCATGCGCACCGAACTCGGTGTCGAAGCCAACATGGGCAAGCCGAAGGTCAGCTTCCGCGAGGCGTTCGGCGGTCGCGTCGAACACACCTACACGCACAAGAAGCAGTCCGGCGGTTCGGGTCAGTTCGCCGAAGTGAAGATGATCTTCGAGCCGGGCGAGCCGGGTTCGGGCGTCGAATTCGTCGATGAAATCGTCGGCGGCCGCATTCCGCGCGAGTACATCCCAGCGGTGCAGTTCGCGATCAAGAGCGAATCGCGCCAGGGCCAGATCGCCGGCTACGAAGTGGTCGACTTCAAGGCACGCCTGATCGACGGCAAGTACCACGACGTCGACTCGTCCGCGCTGGCGTTCGAAATCGCCGGCAAGCAGATGTTCCGCGAAGCGCACAAGATGAGCCGTCCGAAGCTGCTCGAGCCGGTGATGAGCTTGGAAGTGGTGACCGAGCCGGATTATCTCGGCGACGTCATCGGCGACATGAACCGTCGTCGCGGCTCGGTCAGCGAACAGGGCCAGCGCGGCCCGCAGGCGTTCGTGAAGGGCTTCGTGCCGCTGGCGGAAATGTTCGGCTACATCAACTTCCTGCGTTCGGCCACCAGCGGTCGCGGTACGTTCTCGATGACCTTCGACCACTACGAGGAAGTGCCCTCGAACCTGGTCGACAAGCTGATGGAAAAAGAAGCGAAGTAAGCGTTCGCTTCGAGACTCATCGCGCCGGCGCCGCATGCGACGCCGGTCGCGACGGCCGCCGGCGGCGCTTGTCGCGTCCGCCCGGCGCGCCTATAGTCATTCGTAAGAGATACGATCGCACGCGGCGTCACGGGGCGACATCATGGCCGAATCACCGGTGAGCGAGACCGGTCCCAGGCAGGCCGATCAACTGTTCGCGCTCGTCTACGAAGAGCTGCGCCGCATTGCGCGCAGTCGGCGCCGCCAGGCCGGCAATCCGGCCACGCTCGACACCACCGCGCTGATCAACGAAACCTGGCTCAAGCTCGCCTCCGCGCGTGAAGCGAAGGGCTATTCGCGCACGCATTTCCTGTCGCTGGCCGCGCGCGCGATGCGTCAGGTGCTGGTCGATCACGCGCGCAATCGCGGGCGGCAGAAACGCGGCGGCGACCTCGCGCCGGTCACGCTCGACCTCAACCAATCCGATCCGCACGGCGACCTGTTCGAAGTGCTCGCGCTCGACGCCGCGCTGGCGCGGCTGTCGACGCTGGATGCGAGTTTGGGCCAAGTGGTCGAGTGGCACGTGTTCGGTGGCCTCAGTCTCGACGAGATCGCCGACCTGCAAGGAGTCAACGTGCGCACCGTGTTCCGGCGCTGGCGCGCCGCGCGTGCGTTCCTGATGACGCAATTGGGAATCGCGAACGGGCAGGGCGATGGACAGCGTACGCTGGCAGCGGATAGCGGCGATCTTTGAACGTGCGGTCGAACTGACTCCGGCCGAGCGCAGCGAGCTGCTCGAGCGGGAGTGCGGCGACGACGCCGTGCTGCGCCGCGAAGTGGAACTGTTGCTCGCCGCCGACGCCACCGGCGACACCTTCGATCGCCACGCGCAGAACCTGCGCGGCAAGGCGGCGATCGACTGGGTCGACTGGAATGCCTCGTTCGACGGCCGCTTGATCGGCCCCTGGCGCGTCGTGCGCGAACTCGGCCGCGGCGGCATGGGGCTGGTGTTTCTGGTCGAGCGCGCCGACGGCCAGTTCGAACGCCGCGCCGCGCTCAAGCTGATCAAGCGCGGCATGGACAGCGAAGCGGTGCTCACCCGCTTCCTGCGCGAACGCCAGATCCTGGCGCGGCTCGAACATCGCAACATCGCACGTCTGTTCGACGGCGGCATCGGTGCCGACGGCCAGCCGTACTTCGTCATGGAATACGTCGACGGCGTGCCGATCTCGCAATACTGCAGCGAGCACACGAGCGATCTCACCCAGCGCCTGGGCCTGTTCTTCGGTGTCTGCGCCGCGGTGCAGTTCGCGCACCGGCAGCTGGTCGTGCACAGCGACTTGAAGCCGTCGAACGTGCTGGTCAACGCGCACGGCGACGTCAAGCTGCTCGACTTCGGCATCGCCAAACTGCTCGCCGGCGACGGCGCCGCCGCCACCCAGACGCGCGATCGTCCGCTGACGCCGGCTTACGCCGCGCCCGAGCAGATTCGCGGCGAACCTTTGACCACGGCGGCGGACGTGTACGCGCTCGGCTGCCTGCTGTACGAGCTTTTGACCGGCCAGCGTCCGTTCCGCCTGCACGACGAGCCGAGCTTCGAAGAGCTGCGGCGCATGCTCGATTCGACCGGTCCGGTCGCGCCGAGCCAGCTGCGCCTGGCCGATGCGCCGGTGCCGCCGCAGCGCCTGCGCGGCGATCTCGACACCATTGTGCTGAAGGCGCTCAAACGCGAACCCGATCGCCGCTACGTCACCGTCGACGCGCTGGCCGAGGATCTCAAGCGCTTCCTCGGCGGCCTGCCGATCGCCGCGCATCGCGACAGCCGGCTCTATCGCACGCGCAAATTCGTCGCGCGGCACTGGCTCGCCACCACCATGTCGGCGCTGGCCGTGCTCGCGCTGAGCGCGGCGATCGCGGTGGCCGCTTGGCAGGCGCGCGAGAAAGCGGCCGAGGCGCGCGCGTCGAACGAAGTGGCGGGATTTTTGGTCGGCCTGTTCGCCGCATCCGACCCGACCCACACGCGCGGCGCGATCGTCAGCGCGAAAGATCTGCTCGACCAGGGCGCGACGCAACTCGACCAGCGACGTCTGGCCAATCCGCTGTTGCGCGCGCGCTTCCTGCAGGCGATCGCGACCAGCTACGCGGCCTTGGGCTTGTACGACCGCGCGCTGCCGCTGGCCGAGCAGGCTCTGGCCTTGCGCCGCGAGCGTCTCGCCGCCGACGATCTCGCGGTCGCCGAAAGCCTCGACAGCGTCGGCCAGATCCGCGCCTTCATGACCGACTACGCCGACGCCGAGCCGCTGCTGCGCGAGGCGCTGACGGCACGCCGCGCCAAACTGCCCAAGGATGATCCGGCGGTGATCGAAAGCCTCGGTCACATCGGCAAGCTGCTGCAGGATCGCGGCGAGTTCGAAGCCGCCGATCAACCGTTCCGCGAAGCGCTCGATCGCGCGGAGCGCCGCTACGGCGCCGACGCGGTGGAAACCGCGCAGAGCCTCGACGACTACGCCACCAACTTGCAGAACATGGGCAAGCCGGTCGATGCCGAAGCGATGTTTAGGCGCGCGCTGGGGATCCGCGAGCGCCAGCTCGGCGAGAACAGCCCGGAAGTCGCCGCCTCGCAGCACAACCTCGGCGTCATCCTCACCAACGCCGGCAAGTACGTCGAAGCCGAGGACATGCTGCGGCATGCGCTGACGACGCGGCGGCACGTGTACGGCGAGACGCATCCTCTGGTCGGCTTCAGCGAGATTGAGCTCGCTTTCCTGCTCGAACTGCGCCGCGACCTCACCGCTGCCGAAGCGGCGGCACAACACGCGCTGGCGATCTTTCGCGGCAGCCTCGACGAGGCGCATCGCAGGATCAGCGACGCGTTGAACCTGCTCGCGATCCTGCGCGTGGATCAGCGCGCCTACGACGAAGCGGCGACGCTGTTTCGCGAGGTGGCCGAGCGGCATCGCCGCACTCTCGGCGCCGAGCATCCCGACACGCTGGTCGCCGAAGACAACCTCTCCACCAGCCTCTACTACGCCGGGCGCTTCGCCGAGGCCGAGACATTGCAACGCGAGCTGATGACCAAGTTCCGCGGCGACGCCGGCAGCGGCGCCAACGTGAAGAACCTGCAGCACCTCGCGCGCACCCTGGAGCAGCAAGGCAAGGGCGGCGAGGCGATACCGGTGGCGCGGCGCGCACTAGAACTGCAGCGCGAGCTGAGCGGCGAAAAGTCGCGACCCTACGCCTTGGTGCTGCGCGAACTCGCTCTGGCCGAATTCGCCGGCGGTGAGGAGAAAGCGGCCGAGGCGCACTATCGCGAAAGCGTCGCCTTGGCCGAAGAACTCGCCGTCGCCGGCGGCTTCGGCACCTACGGCTGGAAGATTCCATTCGCCGATTTCTTGGTCGGCGCCGGCCGTTGCGACGAAGCGACGCCGTTGCTGCAAGCGGCCACGCAGGAGCTGGACAAGGCCAGCAACGCCAATCCGATCTGGCGTCCGCAGGCGAATCTGCTGATGGGCATGTGCCTGCAACGCGCGGGCCGCTCGACCGAAGCCAAGCCGCTCATCGCCGCGGCGCGCTCGGGTTTGCGCGCGCTGCCCGCGATCGAACGCGATCTGTATCCGGCGGTGCGCCGCGAATATGCGGTCGCTGGCGCGCCGCAGCGCGACTAGAGGGCGATCGCTCCAAGCACGCGACGCAAGCGTGTCATGCATCCTGGGCCGGCGCGCAGATGCGCGATCGACCCGATCCCGCCCCTCAGTGGACCGTCGGCGGATCCATCGGCTTGGTGCCGCCTTGCGTGCTGCCGCCACCGCCTTCGTCCTTTGGCGGATTGTCTTGGGTCGGCGGCGTCGGATCGGGCGCGGCGCCCTTCTTGTTGCTGCGGCTGCCCGACTGCGCCATCAGCGTAGCGAGCGGCTGCCGGCGCACGGAGCGAGAGTCGGCGTCGTACATCGGTGGGGTCAACGTGGTGTTCATCAGGGAATCCTCTGGAATGTGCGGAACCGCCGGACGCGTCCACCGCGGCCGGGCACTAGGGGGATACGCGAAAAGGCCCTGTGAAGCGACATTGTGGCACTGTAGAAAAATCGCCGCAGCAGGCGCCGCGGTGCCGCGCCGACGTCGACCGCCGCCAGCCGATGCCTGCGACGCGCCAGCCGGCAGCCGTTACTTGGCCGGGAAAACGAGCTCGACGCGCAAGCCGCCGCCGGCCGCCTCCTCGAGCAGCAGCCGCGCCCGATGCAGCTCGGCGATGCGCGCGACGATGGCGAGGCCGAGGCCGCTGCCCTCGCCGGCGCCGCCATCGCCGCGGCGGAAGCGTTCGAGCATGCTCTGGCGGCGCGCCGCGTCGATGCCGGGACCGTGGTCGCGGATGGCGACGCGCACGCCGCCGGCCACGGCACTTGTGGCGATTTCGATGCGGCCGTGCTCGCCGCCGTAGCGCAGCGCATTGTCGAGCAGGTTGCGCAGCAAGCTGCGCAGGCCCGGCTCCCAACCCGCAACGAAACGCGCCGCCGGATCGAGCGCGACGGTGATCTCGCAATCGCGTTCGAGCGCGGCGCTGCCCAGTTCGGCCAATTCCTCCTCGATGCAACGGCCGAGGTCGACGCGTTCGAACGCCGGTGCCTGCGCCGCGTCCCAGCGCGCCAGTTCGAGCATCTGGTCGACCAGGCGGCGCAGCCGTTCCAGCCCGCGCGCGGCGTGTTGCAGCGATACCTCGCGCGCGGCCGGCGTCGCCGCAGCTTGCGCGTTCTCCAGCTGCAACAGCGCGCCGGCCAGCGGCGTGCGCAGTTCGTGCGCGGCGTTGGCGGTGAATTCGCGCTCGCGCTTGAGCTGGGCGCCGGCACGGCCGAACAGGCCGTTCAGCGCGGCGACCAAGGGTTCGATCTCGCGCGGCAAGGCGGAGCCGCCGATCGGCTCGTTGTCGTCCGCGCGCCGCGCGGCGACGCGCTCGGCCAAGACGCGCAGCGGCGTCAGGCCGCGCCGCACCGCCCAACCGACCAGCAGCGCCAGCAGCGGCAGTCCGACCAAGAGCGGCGCGATCGCCTCGACCGCCAGCGCGCGCGCGATCTCGCGCCGGCTGTCGTAGCGCTCGCCGACGCGAATCCAATGCTGGTCTTCGCCGAGCAGGGTGAACACGCGCCAGTGGCGTCCCTTGATCGGAATGTCGGCGAAACCGGCCGGCGCCGCATCCAGCGGAACCTCGGCGAAGTTCTCCGAGTGCAGCAGCGGCTGCTGCTGCGCGCCGCTCCAGTACTGGAAGCCGATCTGCATTTCGTAGGGATGGCCGCGCACGGTCAGCGGCTGGCGGCCGTGCTCGCGCCGCCACGCTTCGATCTGCAGCGGCGCGCTCGCCGCCAGCGCCGGTGCGCCGGCGGAGCCGACCAGGGCGCTGATCGTGCGCGCGTTCTGCGCCAGGCGCGCGTCGCCCAGTTCGTCGATTTCTTCCATCGTGAAGCGGTAGCTCAGCGCGACCAGCGGCAGCAGCACCGCGGCGAGGCAGCCGAGCACCAATGCGCCGATGCGCCGCTTGAGCGAGCTCATGCCGACTCCTTCACCAGCAGATAGCCCAGTCCGCGCACGGTGCGGATCGCGGCGGGCGACAGCTTTCGCCGCAAGGCGTGGATGTGCACTTCGAGCGCATTGCTCTCCACGCCCTCGTCGCCGTAGACCGCGCGTTCGAGCGTCTCGCGCAGCACCACGCGCCCGGCGCGCTCGGCCAGGGTGCGCAGCAGCAGGAACTCGCTGCGCGACAGTTCCAGCACGCGCCCGTCGTAGTGCGCTTCGCGCGTCTGCGGGTCGAGGCGCACTGCGCCGGCTTCGATCAGATCCTGCGCCAGCCCTTGCGCGCGCCGATGCAACGCGCGCAGGCGCGCGGCGAATTCGTCCAGATGGAACGGCTTGACCAGATAGTCGTCGGCACCGGCGTCGAGCCCTTCGATGCGTTGCGCCAGCGCGTCGCGTGCGGTCACGATCAAGACCGGCAGACGCAGCTTGCGTCGGCGCAACGTTTTCAGCACGTCGAGGCCGTCGATCTTCGGCAAGCCGAGATCGAGCACGACCAGATCGAACGTACCGTCGCTCGCCGCCGCCAGCGCGGCTGCACCGTCGCGCACCCATAGGCAGGTGTGCGACCAGCGCATGAGCGCGTCGCGCATGCCGGCGCCGAGCAGTTCGTCATCTTCGACTACGAGTACGTGCATGGACCACGGCCGTGAGAACAGCCGGCAGCGTAGCGATGCCGGCTTAGGCCAAGCTTAAGCGCGTCGCCGCGTTCAGTCCGATGCGACGCCGCCGATCCAGCTGCGCCGCACGCTGAAATCGCGTTCCAGCTCGACCAAGTCCGCACGCAGGCCGGGCGCGATGCGTCCGTGCGACTGCGAAAGGCCGAGGAAGTCGGCCGGATAACTCGCCGCCATGCGCGCCGCCTCGTCGAGTTCGAGCCCGAGCGTGGCGACCGTGTTGCGCACGGCCGCCGCCATGTCGAGAGCGGAACCGGCGAGCACGCCGTCGGCGCTGACGCAGCGGCCGTCGCGGCAGGTGATGGTTTCGCCGGCGAGTACGTAGCGGTCGCTGTGGCCGCCGACCGGCGGCATCGCGTCGGTGACCAGCAGCAGCTTGCCGCGCGGTTTGGCCGCCAGCGCGACGCGCAGCGCGGCCGCGTGCACGTGCTCGCCGTCGACGATGAGGCCGCACCAGCTGGCGCGATCTTCGAGCGCGGCGCCGACCACGCCGGGCGCGCGTCCTTGCAGCGGCGACATCGCGTTGTACAAATGGGTGAAGCCGCGCGCGCCGGCGTCGAGCGCCGCGCGCGCCTGCTCGTAGCTGGCCGCGCTGTGGCCGATGCAGACGAGGATGCCGCGCGCGGCCAGTTCGCGCACGCGTTCGAGCGCGACGCGTTCGGGGGCCAGGGTCAGCACGGTGACGCCGTTACGCAGCGAGCCGACCAATTCGATCTCGTGCGCGTCGGGCACGCGGAATTTGGCCGCATCGTGCGCGCCGCGGCGCTCCGGCGCGATGTAGGGTCCTTCCAGATGGATGCCGAGCACGCCGGGCACGCCGTCGGCGATCGCCGCGTCGACCGCCGCGATCGCGGCGCGCATGACCTCGACGTCGTCGCTGATCAAGGTCGGCAAAAAGCCGGTGGTGCCGTAGCGCCGATGCGCGGCGCCGATGCGGCGGATCGTCTCCACCGTCGGCGCGTCGTTGAACAGCACGTCGCCGCCGCCGTTGACCTGCACGTCGATGAAGCCGGGCAAGAGCACGTGGCCGCCGAGGTCGTAGCGGTCGGCGTCGCGTACGCGCGCGTCGCCGGCGTCGAGCAGGGCTTCGATGCGGCCATCTTCGAGCAGCACGGCGAGATCGTCGCGGAAGCCGTCCGCCGTCAGCACGCGGCCGTTGAGCAGGGCGGTCGTCATCAAACCGTCTCGGTGACCTTGTTCAGATGCGGCGGCGTATCCGGATCGCGCCCGCGCCGCAGCGCGAGCGCGTTGGCGGCGGCGTAGAAGCGATGCACGGCGACCAGCGGCGCGCAGACCGGATCGAGCGGTGCCGGCAGCGGCAAGGTATGACCGTAGTCGCTGCCGGCAACCCACACGCGCGCGCCGCGCGCACGAAACTTGGCCGCGACTTCGAGCGTACCCTCGCGACTGTCGTCGTCTTGCGTGAAGAACAGCACCGGAAAATCGCGCTCGACCAGGGCCATCGGCCCGTGCTGCACCTCGGCCGCGCTGAACGCTTCGGCGTGCAGACCGCAGGTTTCCTTCAATTTGAGCGCGGCTTCTTGTGCCGCGGCGAGGCCGAGGCCGCGGCCGACCACGAACAGATGCTGCGCTGAGACCAGTCCGTCGACCAGCGCCGACCAGTCGCTCGACCAGGCCGCATCGAGCGCCGCCGGCACGCCGGCGAGCGCGGTGCGCAGCGCTGCGTCCTGCTTCCATTCCGCCACCAGGTGCAGGAGCGCGGAGAGCGAACACAGAAAACTCTTGGTCGCCGCGACGCTGCGTTCGGGCCCGGCGCGCAGCGGCAGCGGGAAATCCGCCAGCTCCGCCAGCGGCGAATCCTCCACGTTGACCAGCGCCACCACGCGCGCGCCGGCGCGCTTGGCCGCTTCGGCCTGCTTGAGCAGATCCGGGCTGCGGCCCGATTGCGAGATCGCCAGGAACAGCGCGCCTTCGAGGTCTTGCGGCGCGGCGTAGATCGACTGCACCGACGGCGCGGCTGAGGTGGTGGTCACGCCGAGGCGCGTCTCGAACAAGTACTTCGCGTAGGTCGCCGCATTGTCCGAGCTGCCGCGCGCGCCGGTCGCGATCAGGCGCGGCGGCTCGGCGCGCAGTGCGGCGGCGAGGCTGCGCACCAGGCTCGCATTCGCTTCGAGTTGATGCGCGATGACGGCGCCGCTCTCGCGTGCCTCCTGGTACATGCGTGTCGTTTCCGGCGCGCGTGGGGCGGCGAGGGTCATGTCAGTCGCTCTTCAGTTCGGCGACGAAGTCGTAAGCATCGCCGCGATAGTGGGAATGGGTGAGTTCGACCACGCGGCCGTCGGCGAGAAAGCCGCGCCGCTCGATCAGAAGACCGGCGCTGCCGGTTTTCACGCGCAGCAGGCGCGCCGCTTCGTCGTCGAAGGCGACCGCGCGCAGCCGTTGCAAAGCGCGGCGCGGGCGCAGGCCGCGGCGATCGAGCGCCGCGTACAACGAATCGCCGACCTCGCGCGCGTTCGGCAAGGCGAACGCGGGCAAGACGCTGCGTTCGAGCGCGAGCGGCTGGTCGCCGCCGAAGCGCAGGCGGCGCAAGCGGATCACGCGCGTGCCCGGCGCCAGGTTCAGCGCCATCGCCTCGTCCGGCGTGGCCGCGCCGGCTTCGCTCGCCAGCGTCTCGCTGCGCGCGGCGATGCCGCGTGCGCGCAGTTCCTCGGAAAAGCTGGCCAGATGCGAGAACGGCCGCACGATGCGCGCGCCGACGAAGGTGCCCGAGCCGTGCCGCTGCACCAACAGCCCGTCGGCGACCAGGCCGGCGATCGCCTTGCGCACGGTGACGCGCGACACGCCGTGGCGCTCGGCCAGTTCGCGCTCGCCCGGCAGCGGTTGCCCCGGCACCAGCGCGCCCTGCTCGATCTGGCGTTGCAGCGCGCCGCGCAGATCGAGATAGGCGAGCGGACGGGTGGCGGCGGCGGTCATGCGGCGACTATACCACTTCAATACCAGTTTGTTCCGGCGCGCGCGCAACCTTTCGCCGAAGCGCTGCATCCAAGCGCAGCGGCGCGACCGTCCGTTTTCTTCTGGGAGTTTTTTCGATGCGTGCGAAATCGAGCCGGCGGCGTGCGGCTTTGCTCGGCCTGGCGCTGGCCTCGCTACTCGCCGCGATGCCGGCGGCGGCGACGTATTCGATCGTGGCTTGCGACCGCGACGGCAATTGCGGCGCGGCGGTGGCGACCAACAATCTCGCAGTCGGCGCCAGCGTGATCTACGCGCAGGCGCGCGTCGGCGCGTTGGCGACGCAGTTTGAAACCAATCCGAACTACGGCGCGAAAGGACTCGGCCTGCTCGCCGCCGGCACGGCGCCCGAAGCGGTGATCCAGCGGCTGCTCGACGGCGACGGCGGATTCGACGGCGGCACGATCGAAGAGCGTCAGCTCGGTCTGGTCGACGCCAAGGGCCGCTCGGCCGCGTACACCGGCGCTGCCGCGCAGCGCGCGAACTGGGCCGGTGCCGAGCACGGCGAGGGCTATTCCGCGCAAGGCAACGGGCTCGCCGGCGCGCAGGTGGTCGGCGCGATGCGCGAGACCTTCGGCCGCACGCAAGGAACGCTGGCGCAGCGCTTGTTGACCGCGTTGGAAGCGGGCGAGCGCGCCGGCGGGCAGAGCATCGGGCGCATGTCGGCGGCCTTGCTGGTGCGCACGCCCGAGGGCGCCTGGCAGGACGTCGACCTGCGTGTCGACGGCGCCGCCGAACCGATCCGCGATCTGCGCCGACTGTTCGATCAGCGCAGCGCGCACGATGCGATGCTGCGCGCCGAGCGGTTCGCGAAGAAAGGTGCGCGGCCCGAAGCGGACGCGGCGATTTCCGAAGCGCTGCGCTTGAGCCACGGCTGGGATCGGATCTGGCGGCGCGCGGCGCGATTGGCGATGACGCTCGGCGAGCGCGAACGCGCGCTCGACTGTCTCGGCGTGTTCGTCTCGATCAATCCGGCTTGGGCGCGCGAAGAAATGCGCGACGCGCTGTATCAGCCCTTGCGCGAGAACGCGCAGTTCGCGGCTTGGAATCGCTGATCGCGCTCAGGCCGCAACCGCTGTCGCCAGCCACGGCGCGACCAGGCGGAGCACAAGCTCGGCGTCCTCGCGATGCGGGACGTGACCGCAATCGGGCAAGAGTTGCATCGTCGAGCGACCGCGGACGCCGTCGGCGATGCGCTGCGGATGCCGCGCCGAACCGTATTCGTCGTGGCCGCCGTGCAAGACCAGGGTGGGGCAGGTCACCGCGTGCAAGTCTTCATCGAGATTCCAAGCGGCGAAATCCGCGGCCAGCCAGGTGTCGATCCACGCGCTGAGCACCCATGCCGCTTTGTCGCCGTGATATTTGCGCAGTCGTTCGATCTGGCCGGCGTGCGCGAACGAGTGTTGCGCCGCGCGGATGCCGGCGAGCGTGCGGTCTTCGACGAAGGCTTGCGCCGATTCGGTGATCAGCGCGCGGCACGCATTCGGATACGCGGCCGCGGCTCCGACCGCCATGCCGCCGCCGACGCTGTGGCCGAACGCGACGAAGGCGTCGAGCTGCAGCGTCTCGACTACGCGGCGGAAGTCGGTGCGCGCTTCGGCGTGAATGAAATCGCGCTTCAATCGATCGGGATGCGCATCGGAGCGGCCGAAACCGAGGCGGTCGTAGGCGATCACGCGAGCGCCGCAGGCGAGTGCGAGGCGCGCGGGAAAATCGCGCCAGAGTTCGCTGCAACCGAGCGAATCGTGCAAGAGAACGATCGGCGGCCGCGTCGCGTGCTCGCCCGCGGGAGTCCAGCACCGCGCGAACAGGCGGCCGCCATTGCCCTCGATCGAGACATTGCCGTCGATCCAGACATCGTGCGACTCGACCGACGGCATGGAGTTGCGAGCGTGCTGTATCAGGTCGACGCGGCGGTGCGCACGCGCGCGGTCGAATCGCGAATGACCAGTTGCGGGCTGAAGCCGCGATTGGCCGGCGGCGCTGCCGCGGCCGACGGCTTCAGTTCCGCGATCAGGCGCAGCGCGGCGTGGCGCGCGATGTCTTCGGTGGCCTGTTTGGCGGTGGTCAGCGCCGGCCAGCTTTGCTTGGAGAACGGGCTGTCCTCGAAGCCGGCGATCGACAACTCGTAGGGCACGTCGATGCCGTTCGCCTTGGCCGCGGCGAGCACGCCGGCGGCGATTTCGTCGTTGGAGCCGAAGATCGCGGTCGGGCGGTCGCGCAGCGCGAACAGCCGGCGCGCGCCGCGGAAACCGTCTTCGAAGGAATAGTCGCCGGGAATCACCAGCTTCTTGTCGAGCGGAATGTCGTAGGCCTTCAGCGCGGCCTCGTAGCCCTTGAAGCGCTCGGGGCTGGAGCGGTGTTCGACGCCGCCCCAGAGAAAGCCGATGCGCTGATGGCCGAGCTGGATCAGATGCTCGGTGATGTCGTAGGCGGCGTCGCGATCGTCGACGTAGACGCAAGGGTAGCCGTCGTTCGGATCTTCGGCCGCGGAGAGGATGCGCACCAGGCGAACGTCGTTCTCGGCCAGAAGACGAATCAGGTCCATCCGCTCGGACATCGGCGGCGCCAGCACCAGACCGGCCAGGCGCGCGCGGCGCACCAGGTCGAGCAACTCGTCGGCGAGGTCGGGCACGCGCGAGTCGCAGGGATGGATCTGCAGGCCGAAACCCTGCTCGCGACAGGCCGACAGCACGCCGTTCTGCACGCTGATGACGTAGTAAGGGTTGGGGTTGTCGTAGACCAGGCCTAGCGCGTAGGAGGTCGCGCTGCGCAGGCTGCGCGCGGACTGGTCCGGCTCGTAGTCGAGTTCGTCGATCGCGCGCTGCACGCGCTCGCGCGTGGCCTCGCGCACCGACAGCTCGTTGTTGATGACGCGCGAGACGGTTTTGAGCGACACCTTCGCGCGGCGCGCGACGTCCTTGATCGTGGGTCGGTTCACCGCGGTCCGCCTTGCACTGGTTGCGGCCATCCTAGCGGCCGCGCCCGGATCGTGAAACCGGTCACGTGCCGTCGCATAGGGTTTTTCCTAGCTAGGCCGCGGCCGTTTGGCCTGCGAAGCTGAAAGCATCGTCCGCAAGCTCGGGTGGTGCCATGTCCGCGATCAACGCCTACGACTCCACCTCCCGGCTGTCTTCGCTGCCGCCGCCCGATCCGCCGCGCTCCCAGCTGCAACCGCAATCGCAGCAGCCCGCGCCGGTCGGCGACGGCCGCTTCAGCGCCCAAGTCGGCGGCAAGGCGCCGCAGCAGCAGACCGATCTGCAGCTGGCGCAGATGGCGAACGACTCCTACACCCTGCCCAACGGCACCACGCACGCGACCGGCACGCAGTCGGAAGCGGAACTGAAGGCGGCCGGCTGGACGCGCCTGCAGCCGGCGCCGGGCGAGAATCCCGATCACCTGGTCGACGGCAACGGCAACCGCGTCAACATCGATCCGGCCGCGCTGGAAGATCCTTCGACCGGCTTCCGCGCCGCGATCTACCAGAACCAGCAGGGCCAGTACGTCGTCGCCTACGCCGGCACTGATCCGTCGCAGCTGCCCGACATCGGCGCCGATGCGACCCAGGCATTTGGTCTGGAGACCAAGCAGTACAACCAGGCGATCAGTCTGGCCAAGAAGGCCGAAGTCGCGTTCGGCGACGGCAACGTCGTGTTCACCGGCCACTCGCTCGGCGGCGGTCTCGCTTCCGCCGGCGCGCTCGCCACCGACGCTAGCGCGGTCACCTTCAACGCGGCCGGCCTCAGCAACGAAACGCTGCGTGGCCTCGGCTTCAATCCGAACGCGGTGCGCGACCAGGTCGCCGACAGCGGCCAGGTGCGCCGTTACACGGTCAATTCCGATCCGCTGACTCTGGCGCAGCAGGACATCCCGGCGATCCCGATTCCGTTCACGCCGCTGACCATCTCGCCGCCGAACGCGGTCGGTCACGAGCTGCGCATCGCGCTGCCGGAAGGCACCAAGCCGATCATCGGCGCGCACGGCGGCAGCGGCGACGGCACCTCCTACGTCGAAGCGCTGCGTACGCGCACGCCTTACGACGCGACCAATCCGGGCCTCTTGTCCAACACCGTACAGAACGTCAGCGAGTTCGAGTTCAACACGATCGGCAGCCTGATCGGCGGCGTCAAGAACGTCGTCACTGACGGCATCGACGTGGTCAAGAACACCGCCGGCGATATCCGCGGCGTGGTGCAGAACGAGTTCGCCAACGGCAAGTTCATCGAAGGCACCGCCAGCATCGCCGGCGACGTGGTCGACGGCGGCTTGGATCTGGCCGGCAAGGTCGTCGCCGACGGCGTATCGACGGTCGGCAAGGTCGCGCAGAACGTGACCGACACCGCCGGGCAGTTCGTGCGCGACGTCGGCAAGTCGGTCGGACTCGAAAAGCCGGCCAATTTCGTCGCCGGCCTGATCGAAGGCGGCGGCAACCTGCTCAGCAAGGGCACCGACGCGCTTGGCAAGGGCGTGTCCTGGCTCACCGACAAGGTCGGCGACGGCCTCGAATGGGGTCTCGACAAAGCCGGCGACGGCCTGCAGTGGGCCGGCGAGAAGACCGTCGAAGGCGCCAAGTGGCTGGGCGAGAAGACGGTCGAGGGCGCCAAGTGGGTCGGCGAGAAGACCGTCGAGGGCGCCAAGTGGGTGGGCGAGAAGACGGTCGAAGGCGCCAAGTGGGTCGGCGACAAGGCGGTCGACGGCGCCAAGTGGGTCGGCAATACGGTTTCCGACGGCGCCAAATGGGTCGGCGAGAAGGCGAGCAAGCTGCTGCCCTGGAACTGGTAAGTTCGCGCCATCGGTCTGATCGGGCACATCGGTTTCGTTATGCTCGCAGCCTCGCGCCGCGGCGCTTCGTTACGCCTTGATTCGGATCGATGACCCTGCGCCTCGCTTCCCTCGGGTTTTCGCGCGCGACTCGCTTCGCGCGTTGGGCCTGCCTTATGCTCCTCGTCTGCGGCGCCGCCTGCGGCCAATCGGGATCTCGTTCGATGACCACTCAACAGACTTTCACCGAGCCTGCGGCGGCGGCGCTGGCCGACGCGGTCAAGGCCGGCGACGAGCTGCGCATTCGCAAGCTGGTCGCCGACGGCGCCAATCCGAATGCGCAGGGCGCGCGCGGCCTGCCGCTGCTGCAATGGGCGATGTTGAACCAGAGCCGGCGCGGTTTCGAAGCGCTGCTCGCGGCGGGCGCCGATCCGACCCGCGGTGACGCCGGCGGCACCACCGCCGTGCATCTGGCGGCGCAGGCGGACACGCCGTATTGGCTGGAAACGCTGCTCGGACGCGGCGTCAGCCCGGATACGCCCAATACGATCACGCAGGCGACGCCGCTGATGGCCGCGCTGATGGCCGAGCGCGCCGAGAATGCCGATCGCCTGCTGCGTGCCGGCGCCAAGCTCGACCTCACCGATCGCCAGGGCGACACCGCGCTGCACGTCGCCGCGCAGATCAACGAATCGGGCCGCGTGCTGCAGTTGCTCGAGGCCGGCGCGAATCCGACCTTGAAGAACGTGCAGGGCGTGACCTTTCAGCGCTACCTGTTCATGACCAAGGACGCCGTGCTCGCCGCCGACGTGCGCCGCCAGCGCGATGCGGTGAAGACCTGGCTGCAGCAGCACGGCGTCGCGCTCGAAGGCGCGCACTGAGAGAGTTCACCTCTCCCGCGAGCGGGAGAGGTCGTCGCGCTTCGCGCGACGGCTGAGAGAATCCTCGCAACGTTCCACAAAGCTTCGCATCAGCCTTCCGCTCGAAGGCCGATGTCGTTCCCGCGCGCGGTGGAGACGTGTATCCCGTGCGTATCCGCTCTAGCGATGTCCGGCGCGATACCCGCGCAGCGCGTAGTACAGGATGTACAAGTAGCTCGGCAGCATGATCGCGATGAACACGAGCTGGAAATCGTGCTTCTCGCGCAGCAAGGCGAACAGCTGCGGCACCAAGGCGCCGCCGGCGATGCCCATGATCAACAGCGCCGAGCCGGTTTCGGTGAGCCGGCCCAGGCCCGCGATCGCGAGCGGAAAAATCGCCGGCCACATCATCGCGTTGGCGAAGCCGAGCGCGGCGACGAAACCGACCGAGACATAGCCCTTGCTGAAGAACGCGCCGAGCGAGAACAGCGCGCCGAGCACGGCCGACAAGGCCAGATAACGCGCCTGCGAGACGAAGCGCGGAATCGCGACCAGGCCGGCCAGATAGCCGGCCAGCATCGCCGCCAGGGTGAACGAGGTGAAGAACTTGGTTTCGTCCGCCGGCAGACCGAAGCTGCGGCCGTAGGTGCCGATCGCATCGCCGGCCATGACCTCGACGCCGACGTAGAGGAACAGGCACAGCACGCCGAGCCACAGGTGCGGATAGGCCGATAGGCCCTTAGTGTCGGCGCCGCCGTCCTCGCGTGCGCGGTTGACCTCGGACGCGCGGATCTCGGGCAGCGGCGAACGCACGATCCACAGTCCGAGTACAGCCAGCACGACCGCCATCGCGACGTAGGGCAGGTGGATGCGCGCGGCGAACGCATCGAGCAAGGCGGCCTTGGCGGTGGCGTCGGCGGTTTGCATCTGCGTCTTCAGATCGCCCAGGCCATGCAATACCAGCGCGCCGAGCACGACCGGCGCGAGGATGCCGGCGACCTTGTTGCAGATACCCATGAAGGCGATGCGCTGCGCCGCGCTGTCGATCGGACCGAGAATGCTGATGTAGGGATTGGCCGCGGTCTGCAGCAGAGCGACGCCGGCACCCATCACGAACAGGCCAAGCAGCGCGCCCGGATACCAGCGCTGCACGGCGAATTCGCCGAACGCGAGCGCGCCGGCCGCCATCACCAGCAGGCCGATCGCCATGCCTTTCTTCATGCCGGTGCGGCGCAGCAGCCACGAAGCCGGCAGAGCGAAGAAGAAGTAGGACAGGTAGAACACCATCAGCACCAGAAACGCGTTGACGGTGTTCAAGTCGAAGGCGAGCTCGACGAACTGGATCAGCGGACCGTTGAGCCAGGTCACGAAGCCGAAGATGAAGAACAGAAGGCCGATCACCAGCATCGGCGTGAGCGTGTCGCGCGGCTTCGAAAGAGCGGCGGCTGTCATTGTGCGGTTCTCCCCGTCGAGCTCCGTCGCGGCCGCCGTGCGGAGGCGCTTTCGGCCGCGGCGGAGACAGCGATGTATCAACGTTGTCATCGCGGCGTCCGATCGCCGCGTCGGCTGAAAAATCCGGCGCCTCTCCCTGGCAGGAAACCTCCGGCAGGCGCGCTCGTCCATATCCCGCGGGCGCGTCGACCAGCCCGGAACTTACCAGGTTTCCCATTTTGGTCATTTTGCAGTGCAAGATTGACAACGTTGTCATCGCATTCGAGACTGCCCTCCGCACGATCGCCGACGGGGCGGTGCGGCGAAGCGCGACGGAGAGGGAGACGGGTGAGCGGCGAACTCGGACAGCGGGTCCTTGCGCAGTCGGCGCGGTTGATCGCGGCGGACGTCGGCGGCACGCATGCGCGCCTCGCCCTGATCGATGCCGGTGCCGGCGGCGCATTCGCGATGCCGCACTACGAGAAGTACGCCTGCGGCGACTTCCCCAGCCTCGCTGCGATCATCGCGCGCTTCCGCGACACCCACGTGCATGCGCCGATCGAGCGCGTCGCGCTGGCGATCGCCGGTTACATCATCGACGACGCGGTGGTGAATCTGAGCCTGCCGTGGCGCGTGTCGATTTCCGCGCTGCGCGACGAGCTGGGCTTGGAAGAGCTCGCCATCGTCAACGATTTCGAGGCCGCCGCGCATGCGCTCGGCCATCTCGATACGAGCGAAACCAGCCTGCTCAGCGGGCCGCCGCAAGATGCGGCCGGACCGGTTCTCTTGGTCGGGCCCGGCACCGGACTCGGCGCCGCGGTACGCATCGCCCACCCTCGCCAAGGCCGCCCGCACGACGTGCTGGTGCTGGCGACCGAAGCCGGGCAGGCCACCTTGGCGCCCGACAGCGAACTCGAATTCGCGTTGCTGCAAGAGCTGCGCCGGCGCGGCGCGCGCGTGCTGATCGAAGACGTGATGTCGGGCACCGGCCTTGCGAATCTGCACGCCGCCGTGCGCGCGTTGCGCGGCGCCGAAGCGAATGCGTGGACGCCGGCGCAGATCACCGCGGCGGCGCTCGCGCGCAGCGATGCGCACGCGGTCGAAGCGGTCGAGGTGTTCTGCGGCTGGTTCGGCAGCGTGCTCGGCGATCTCGCCTTGCTGTACGGCGCCAGCGGCGGGGTCTACCTCGCCGGCGGCGTACTGCCGCAAATGAAACCGCTGCTGCTGCAAAGCCGCTTCGTTGAGCGCTTCCTCGACAAGGGCGTGATGCGCGAAGTGCTCGCGCGCACGCCGGTGCGGCTGGTCGAACACGCGCGCCTCGGCGTCATCGGCGCGGCCAGCTGGTTCTTCCAGCGCGGCGGCGGCGACTCCGAACACACCGATTGGAATACACGTCGCGCGAGCGACGCGGACAGGCCCGCGGGGACCGCGGCGCTTTCGAGCAAGGACCGGCAAGAACCGGCGAGCGGCGTGCAGCGAACGCGCCAGCAGACCACGACCTGAGGGGAACGAAGATGAAGTGCAAGAGAACGCTGTTGTCGGCGAGCATCCTCGCCGCATTCGCGCTCGCCGCCGTCGCGCACGCCGGTGAAGCGGTCGAGGCCGCGGCACCGGAAAGCCCGGGCGCCGATGCCGCACCGGCCGACGCGCCGGCCGGGCAGGAGATGGACACCATCGTCGTGCACGGCATCCGCGAGAGCCTCAAGCGCTCGCTCGAGACCAAGCGCGACGCGGACGCGATCGTCGATGCGATCACCGCCGAGGACATCGGCAAGTTCCCCAACACCAACGTCGCCGAAGCGATGGTGACGATTCCAGGCGTGACCATCGATCGCCGCTTCGGCCAGGGCGAGCGCGTCA
This sequence comes from Dokdonella sp. GW821-FHT11D02, assembly GCF_058808595.1. Lineage (NCBI taxonomy): Bacteria > Pseudomonadati > Pseudomonadota > Gammaproteobacteria > Lysobacterales > Rhodanobacteraceae > Dokdonella > Dokdonella sp. GW821-FHT11D02. The sequence goes on from NZ_CM179520.1 coordinate 348,371, forward strand.
GCATCGACGGCACCGATCCGAGCTTGAACCTGTCCTTCATCGACGGGCATCCGGTCGCGCAGGCGATCTGGCTGTACGGCGAGCAGCCCAACCGCGGCTTCGACTACACCTTGCTGGCGCCGGAAATCCTCGGCCGCCTGGAAGTGTTCAAGTCGCCCGAAGCGCGCCTGCCGGAAGGCAGCCTCGGCGGCACCGTGATGATGCACACGCGCCAACCGCTCGACCTCGAGGCGAACACGGTCTCGGGCTCGATCGGCTACAACTACAACGACCAGGCCGGCAGCGGCCGCCCGACCGGTTCCATCCTGTACAACTGGAAGAACCAGGAAAGCACCTTCGGCTTCAACGTCGCCGCGCAGCGCTACGAAGAAAAAGTCGATCGTCAGGGCATCGAGATCTTCAACTATCACAAGGTGTCCGAATACGCCGAGCACAGCACGGGCGTGGCCGGACAGGTCGCCCGCGGCGAACTCGATCCGAACGCGCTGGTGCCCGACGAGATCAACGCGGCCTACTTCCAGCAGACGCGCAAGCGCGACAGCGCGGTGGTCAACCTGCAGTTCAAGCCGAACGATCAGTTCGACGGAACCTTGAGCGGCATGTGGATTCGCGAGAACTTCGACAGCTACAACCAGTCGGTCTACAACTTCATCCACTGGAACGCCGGCACGATGGCGGCGGTCGACCATCTGACCCAGGGCAACAACGGTCTGGTCGTCGCCGGCCATTCCTCCGGCCCGAACGCCGGCATCATCTACGACAACCAGCTGCGTCAGTCCGAGGTCACCACCAAGGGCGCCGACCTGCGCTTGAACTACCACGGCGAAGGCTGGGGCTTGAGCGGCCAGGCCGGCGTGAGCAAGTCGGAGAACCCGAAGATCGGCCAGTACCTGCTCGAGCCGGTCTACTACGGCGACTTCAGCTGGACAATGCGCAACGGCTATACGCTCGACGATCCCGCGTCGGGTCGCGATCCGTCGCGTTGGGGCGGCGGCTGGCTCGGCAACAACGGCATCTTCTCCGCGAGCGCGAAGGAGACTTACGGCCAGCTCGATTTCAGCAAGGACCTCGGCGGCTTCTTCAACCAGCTGCTGGTCGGCGTGCGCTACAACAAGCACGACGAAGACTACGCATTGAACGTCTACGGCGGCGTCAATCCGGGCACGCTGGCCGACGTCGGCACGATCGGCTTCACCGACATCCTCGGCGAATACCCCGGGTTCTCGCCCGACCACGGACGTCACATCCAGGTCGGCCGCGGCAACATCCTGCGTTGGATCCGCAACAGCCCGCTCGATCGCGACCATCCCGATCCGGGCAGCTACCTCAACAACACCTGGGCGCTGACGCAGAAGAACACCGCCGCCTATACGCAGCTGAACTTCGGCGGCGACGGCTGGCGCGGCAACATCGGTCTGCGCTACGTGCACACCAAGACCGACGGCTCGGGCTTCAACCTGCCGGGCAGCATCGCGCCGACCCTGCCGGCGCAGCCGGGCTGGTGGCAGACCAAGAGTTCGACCCACAACAACGTGCTGCCGTCGTTCAACCTGGTCTACGACCTGCGCAGCGACGTCGTGCTGCGCTTCGCCGGCGCGCAAGTGATCGCCTGGGCGCCGTACAACCAGATGGTCAACAACACCTTCCTCAACGACACCGTGCTGACCGGCACCGGCGGCAACGCCGGCTTGAAACCGTACAAGTCGACCAACTTCAACTTGTCGGCCGAGTGGTATTTCGCCGAGCAGTCGGTGCTGGCGGCGTCGGTGTTCTTCAAGCACGTGCTGAACTTCATCGACACCACGCCCGCGAACGAGCGTCACTACAACTCGATCCGCGATACCGATCCGACGCAATGGGCGAGCATGGTCGGCAGCGGCGGCTGCACCGCCGACGGCTTCTGCGACTATCAGGTCTCCCGTCCGCACAACGCCGGCAGCGGCAAGATCAAGGGCGTGACCCTGAGCTACCAGCAGGCGTTCGGCGAAACCGGCTTCGGCGCGGTGGCGAACTACACCTATGCCGACGGCGAGACCAGCCAAGGCAACCCGATGCCGTACCAGTCGAAGAACTCGGTCAGCATCGGTCCGTACTACGAGAAGGGTCCGTTCAGCGCACGCCTGAGCTACAACTGGCGCAGCCATTACCTGGCCGGCGGTTACGTCGCGGGCGCGCCGCCGGCGGTGGTCGACGACTACGCCGATCTGAGCGCGAGTCTCGGCTGGCGCTTCACGCCGAACCTGATGGTCACCTTCGATGCGATGAACCTGCTCAACGAGAAGTACCATCAATACGCCGTCGGCAACAAAGACCAACTGTTCGCCAACTACACGACCGGCCAGCGCTACATGGCGAACCTGCGTGTGAACTTCTGATCTCCAACGCGATTGCGGGCCGGCGGAGTGCCGGCTCGCTTTTTTTTTGCGATCGTCCGTGATCGCGTCAGTCGGGTTGGGTGATGCGGTCGTCGGAATGTGCGGCTGCGGCTGGTCTACCCGCGGCCATCCCTGGCCGGAGGTTTGTTTTTGCGATCGTCCTTGATCGCTTCGATCGGGCTGGGTTGCTGGAGCCTTTGAAATTTACGGCTGCGGCTGGTCTACCGGCGGCCATCCATGGCCGCACTTTTCAAGAACAGCACATGTATTTGGGGTCCGGCATGAGCACAAAAAGAAAAGGGATGCGTGCGGTGCTGGTGGCCTTGTTCGCCGCGAGCCTTGTCGTTGGCTGCGCGAAGCGGGCGACGGTCGCGCCGGATGCGAAGTCGGCTTTGCCGCTGCTGCCGGTTCCGGCCGAGGTCGAGCGTCGGCCCGGTCGGTTCCTCGTGCGCGATGGCATGCCGCTGCTCGTCGATGCACGCGACGCCGAGGCGCTCGGGATCGCGCGTCGCTTCGCCGCCTTGCTCGCCGATACGCGCGGCTTGCGTCTCGACGTGCGGTCGGGGGAGGCCGCCGCCGACGGCGCTATTACGTTCCGCCTCGACGCCGACGCGCCGGCCGGTGAAGGCTACGAACTGCTGGTCGATGCGCAGCGCGTGCAGGTGCGGGCGCGCGAGACGCGCGGGCTTTTCTACGGCGGCGTCACGCTGTGGCAGCTGCTGAGCGGCGACACCGCACGGGCGAGCTCGATCGAACTGCCGGCGCTGCGCATCGTCGACGCGCCGCGCTTCGCCTGGCGCGGCGCGATGCTCGATTCCGCGCGCCACTACCAGCCGCCCGAGTTCATCGAGCGCTTCATCGATCAGCTCGCCCTGCTCAAGCTCAACACCTTCCACTGGCATCTGACCGATGATCAGGGTTGGCGCGTGGAGATCCGGCGCTATCCGCGCTTGACCGAAGTCGGCGCCTGGCGCCGGCCGGCCGGTGCGGCCGGCACCGACGCGAACGGACAGCCGGTTCGCTACGGCGGCTACTACACGCAAGAACAGATCCGCCGCATCGTGCGCTACGCGGCCGAGCGCAACGTGACGATCGTGCCCGAGATCGACATGCCCGGGCACATGCAGGCGGCGATCGCGGCGTATCCCGAACTCGGCTCGGCCGGCGATACGCCGGTGGTGTCGCCGGATTGGGGCGTGCACAGCTATCTGCTCAACGTCGACGAAGCGACCTTCGTCTTCATGCAGAACGTGCTCGACGAAGTGATCGAGCTGTTCCCGAGCCGCTACATCCACATCGGCGGCGACGAGGCGGTCAAGGATCAATGGCAGGCGTCGCCGCGCGTGCAGGCACGGCGGCGCGAACTCGGCGTCGCCGACGAGGCGAAGCTGCAAAGCTGGTTCGTCGGACGTTTGCAGCAACACCTCGCCGCGCGCGGCCGCCGCCTGATCGGCTGGGACGAAATTCTCGAGGGTGGTCTTCCCGCCGATGCGACGGTGATGTCCTGGCGTGGCGCGCAGGGCGGCATCGACGCCGCGCACGCTGGGCACGACGTGGTGATGGCGCCGAGTCCGGATCTGTATCTCAATCATTTGCAGAGCGATGCTGCGGGCGAGCCCGGCGGCCGCTTCGCGGTGCGCAGCTTGGCCGATATCTACGCCTTCGAGCCGCTGCCGCAGGCGCTCGAAAAAGAAGCGAGGGCACACGTGCTCGGCGCGCAGGGCAATCTGTGGACCGAGCATCTGCGCACGCCGGCCTTCGTCGAGCACGCCGCGTTTCCGCGCTTGGCCGCGCTGGCCGAAGTGCTGTGGTCGCCGCCGGCGACGCACGACTGGAACGCCTTCGTCGCGCGGCTGCTGCCGCAGATGCGGCGCTGGCACGCGCTCGGCGTCAACGCGGCGGACAGCGCGTTCGAGGTGCGGGTGGCCGAGCAGAGTCAGGCGCCGGCGGGCAGGGCGGGGATCGTGCTGTCGAGTCAGTCCGGTTTGCCGATTCGCTACACGCTCGACGGTCGCGATCCCGACGCCGGCTCGCCGGCGTATCGCGAGACGCTGTCGCCGGCGGCGTCGGGTGAGCTGCGTGCGGCGACCTTCCTCGGCGCCGAGCGCGCAGGTCCCGTGCAGCGCTTCGAGTTGAGCGCGGCGAGCCGGTTGCATCGCTCGGGCGATCGCCTGCAGCAATGCCGCGGCAAGCTGACCCTGCGCGTGGAGGACGACGCGCCGCGCGAGGGTTCTCGTGCGTTCTTCGACGTCGACCTGTTCGATCCGTGCTGGATCTGGCCGGCGGCGCCGCTGGACGGCGTCGCTGCGATCACGGCCGTGGTCGGGCAGCTGCCGTACAATTTCCAGTTGTGGAAAGAAATAAAAGACGTGGTGCCGCGGCCGCGGCCGATGTCCGCGCCGGGCGAGCTGCTGATCCGGCTCGACGGTTGCGAAGGCCCGCTGTGGGCGGCGTTGCCGCTGGCGGCGGCTGCGTCCAATCCGGCGTTGAGCACGCTGTCGGCGCCGCTGCCGCCGCGCAGCGGACCGCACGATCTGTGTTTCCAGTTCAGCGGCGAGGGCCACGATCCCTTGTGGGCGATCGACGAAATCCGCTTGCTGCCGGCGTCGTCCGCGACGCATTGAACGTCGGCGTGCGCAGCGGTCGCGATCTCGTCTTCGGCGAAGTGTGATCCCCTTCAAGCCTTTCGCGCCGTCTATGGCACGAAACTTGATTCACCTTTCGCGGAGCCAGGACGGCCGGCTGGCGAAAAGGACTTGATCCAAGCCGCAGTACGGATTTGGGCGGCGAACCGCAGGCGGGAAGGTGTTCCATGACGCGCTTGAACAAGCCTCACCTCGTCAGTGAGCGACAAATCACGGCAGTTTTTTCGACCGGCGCGGTGGCCTCGTCGACGCTCGCGGAGCGTGCGGCGGCCGCGCACAAAGGCGTGTGCGACACCGCGCGCGTCGACGTCGAAAGCTGGCACTCGCGTCGCTACTGGTCCGAACGTTTGGGTGTCAGCGATACGCAGCTGGTGCGCGCGGTGCGCGCGGCCGGGCCGGCGATCGTCCAGATCGAGCACTACTTGGCCGAACGTCGCGAACAGCGCAAACGGCGCCGGCGCGAAACGGTCGAGGGTTGATCGCGATCGCAGTCGCATTTCGGTGCGCTGCGCTATAGCAAGGCGGTCACCAAATTCCCGATACTGTACGGATCGGTTTCGGGAGTTTCGCTCATGCGCAGTCGGTCTTCGTTCGCTCTTTCCGCCAGCGCGCTGGCTTGCGTAGGCCTCGCCGCCTGCGCCACTTCGAGCGGTCCTCTCACCGATGCGCCGACGCGCGTGGAAGCGGCGCGCACGCCGACGATTCGCGCGCAGCGCGAGGAGACTCCGGCGAACTGGTTTCGCGACGGTGCCGCCGCTGCGCACGCCAACGCGCCGGCGCGCGCGCATGCTAAGAACGTGATCGTCTTCCTCGGCGACGGCATGAGCATTCCGACCATCACCGCGGCGCGCATCCTCGACGGCCAGCGCAAAGGCGGCAGCGGTGAGGAGAACCGCCTCAGCTTCGAGAATTTCCCCGCGACCGCGCTTTCCAAGACCTACGAAACCGACCAGCAGACCCCCGATTCGGCCGGCACCATGACCGCGATCATGACCGGCGTGAAGACGCGCGCCGGCTTCGTCGGCATCGATCAGATACCCAAAAGCTACAGCTGCGCCGACAGCAAGGGACACGAACTGGTCAGCGCGCTCGAACTCGCCGCCGTCGCCGGGCAGTCGACCGGCGTGGTCACGACCACGCGCATCACCCACGCGACGCCGGCTGCGACCTATGGCCATCTGTCGGAGCGCGATTGGGAGGTCGACGCCAAGATCCCCGAAGCCCAACGCGCCGCCGGCTGCATCGACTTCGCGCGCCAGCTGATCGAGTTTCCGTTCGGCGGCGGCGTCACCGTCGCGCTTGGGGGCGGCCGCACCGAGTTCATGCCGCCCACGCAGCGCGATCCGGAATACGCCGACCTGCCCGGCAAGCGCCTCGACGGCCGCGACCTGATCGCCGATTGGAAGAAGATGCCCGGCGCCGCCTACGTCTGGAACGCGCAGCAGCTCTCCGCGATCGATCCGGCCAAGACGCGCCATCTGCTCGGCTTGTTCGAGCCCGAGCACATGAAGTACGAGATCGAGCGCGCGACCGACCCGGCCGGCGAGCCGAACCTGGCCGACATGACGCGCGCGGCTTTGTCGATACTGCAGAAGAATCCCAAAGGGTATTTCTTGATGGTCGAAGGCGGCCGCATCGATCACGCGCACCACGCCGGCAATGCGCATCGCGCGCTGACCGAAACGATCGAGCTGTCCAAAGCGGTCGCGGTCGCGAACGAGATGACCTCGGCCGCCGACACGCTGATCCTGGTCACCGCCGACCACAGCCACACGTTGAATTTCGTCGGCTATCCGGCGCGCGGCAATCCGATCCTCGGCAAGATGCATTACCCCGAAGACGACGGCACGCCGAACAAGGAACTCGCGTCCGACGCGACCGGCCGGCCCTACACGACGCTGAGCTATGCCAACGGTCCCGGCTACACCGGCGCCAGCGCCAGCCAGCCGGAAGGCCCCAAGCGCTATCCGCACGACGGCAAAGGCTACCAACCGGCGCGCAACGGCCGCCCGGACCTGACCCAGGTCGACACCGAAAGCCCCGACTACCAGCAGGAAGCGCTGGTGCCGATGTCGGCGGAAACGCACGGCGGCGAAGACGTCGCCGTGTATGCGCGCGGCCCCGGCGCCTCCGCGGTGCGCGGTTCGATGGAGCAGAACGCGCTGTTCCACGTCATGGTGCAGAGCGCCGACGCCTTGCGCGAACAACTGTGCAAGCTCGGCTCCTGCGACAAGGACGGCGTGCCGGTCGAACAACCGACACGCGTGCACCTGCTCGAAGCCGCGGCGGCGCGCCGCGGCTCGTAGCGACGGCTCGCCGCGCTAGGGATCGAAGCCGTCGGCGAAGATCGCGTCGGCCGGCAGCGGCGTGGCGATGAAGCTGCCGACGTCGAAGTCGCCGACACGGCCGCTGCCGGCGATCACGCCGTGGTCGTTGATCGCGCTGGCCTTGAGCAGGTACGGATAACCGGCGTCGTCGTCGCTTTGCTGCAACAGGTCGTAGGCGACGCCGTCGACGTAGACGAAGGCCTTGAAGCTCAGGGTGGCGAAATTCTGCGCACGCCCGACGATGGTGCCGTCGGCGTTGATGTCGTAGGCGCCGCCGCTTTCGAGGCCGAGCAGGGCGCCGGGAATCGCGCTGGCGACGCCGTCGCGAAAGATCACCGGCACGGCGCTGCCGCTGCCGTCCACATCCATTTCGCCGACCGCGGTGCCGTCCTCGCCGATGTTGTTCGCCATGCTGGCGACCTCGTCGACGCCGGCGGCGATCGGCAGGATGCCGGGCGTGCCGAACTGGCCGGTGGTCGCGTGCGAAACGGCGAAGATCGCGTTCCAGCCGCCGACCATCGTGCCGGCGTTGTTGATCGCCGACCAATAGGCTTGGGTGTCGGCGCCGTTGGGCGGTACGCCGTCGTCGACCAGGCCGCCGGCTGCGCTCCAGCTGAACGCACGGAAGGCGCCTTCTTGCGAGGCGAGGCCGACCACGATGCCGAGGTCGTTGATGTCGGACGGGTTGAGCTTGTTTGCCTGGTCGTCGCCGATGACCAGGTAGTCGTTCGGCGCGGCGACGTTCCATACCAGCGCGGTGGTCTGCGCGCCGTCTTCGGTGATGGTGCTGGCGTAACCGACAATCTGGCCGGCATTGTTGATCGCGGTGGCCATGGCCTCGTCGCGGCCGGGCGGGCGCGGCAGGGTCACGACCTGGCCGCCGTCGAACAGGAAGGCCTGGTTGCTGCCCTGCTCGCCGATGTAGTAGCCGACGGCTTGACCTGCTTCGTTGATGTCGTTGACGTAGACGCCGCTGGCACCGGGAATGAGGATCGGCGTCAGGTGATAGCGCGGCGCCTCGGCCGCGTGCGCGGTCAGCGCCGGCAGGCTCAGCAGGGCGGACAGGGCGAAAGCGGAACGCAGCATGTCGGCAAACTCCTCAGGTCGTGGCGTCGCGGCGGACGGGGCTGCGCAGCCTGCGTCGTGTGCGTTGCGGCGGCATTCGGATCGCGCTCGGATCGTGCTCGGATCGCGTTCGCGCCGCCGTTTCAGGGCGGCGGCACGCCGAGCGCGCGCGGAATGGCGCGTTCGCCGGCCAGCCGGCGCGCCGTCTCCAGCGCCGCCGCCCAGGCCTCGCGCCGCCCCTGCGCGCGGGCCAGTGCGAGCTGCACCAGCGCGGCGTCGTAGTCGCTCGACGCCCACAGCGCGACCTGATTGGCGATCGCGGCGGCGTCGTCGACGCGCGCCTGCGCGAGCAGGAAGTCGACGTAGTCCTGCGCTACGCGCAGGATCGTCAGCGGCACGCCTTGGCTCTGCGCCAGCGCGAAGGCGGCGCCGAACGCGCGTGCCGCGTCGTCGTGACGCGCGGCGGCCCAGGCGCGATTGGCAGTCGCAGCAAGGCGGATCGGCGTGCGCGCGTTCGGCGCGGCGGTCGGATCGGGCGTGTCCACGGCCGTCGCCGCCTCGCGGCCGAGTGCACGATCGATGCGCGCGCGCAGCAGTTCGATGTCGGCACGGATCAAGTCGCTGTCGGCCGACGCCAATGCGCCGACCGGCACCGGCGCCAGTTCCGCCAGCGCGGCGTTGCCGTCGCCGCGGCGCCAGGCCAGTTCCGCGCGCAGCAAGCGGATGCGCTCGTTCTCGGCGACGTCGGCGGGGCGGCCGTCGTTGGCCGGATCGTCGAGCAGTTCGCTCGCTTCGTTGTGGCGACCCTGCTGCAGCAGCTGCTGCGTGCGGTAGAGGCGCATCGACAGGCGCGAGTACGGGCTCGGCACGCGTGCGCGCTGTTCCCACGAGGCGTCCATTGCTTGCCAGGCGCGCTCGTTGTCGAGCTGCGCGCGGCGCGCTTCGAACAACAGCTGCAGCTCGCCGATGCGCTCCTGCACCAGGCCGAGCGCTTCGAAGCGCGCGATCGCGGCGACCAGGTAGGGTTCGGCTTGCGCCGGATGCGCGCGCAGCAACTCCATCGCGCCGATGTTGCCGTCCACGCGTGCGACGCCGCCTTCGTCGCCGGCGCGTTGGAACGCATCGCGCGCGATGCCGTAATCGAGCAGCGCCGCCGGGTAATCTTCGAGTGACGTGCGGCTGACCCCGCGGCCGTTGTGCAGGCGCCCGCGCAGCTGCGGTTCGGCGGCGTCGCCGATCGCTTCGATGCCGTCGGCGAACCAGCGCCCGGCCGCCGCGTATTCGCCCGAGCGCACCGCGACCAGGCCGCGCACGGCATACAGCTGGCCGCGGAAAGCCGGCTCGCCGCCGCCGGCGTCGATCATCTGTTCGAGCGCGACGCGTGCCTCTTCGAGACGGCCCGCGCGAACGTCGACTTCGGCCAGTTGCAGGCGCAGTCGCGGCGCGTCGTGCGCCAGGCGCGCGTCGGCCAACAGGATCGAGCGCGCGGTGTCGGTCTGGTTGGCCAACAGCGCCGCCTGCGCGCGCTGCAGCGTCTCGGCCACGCTGTCGGTGTCCGCTGCCGCCGGCACGCGCCCGAGCGCGGCGACCAGGCGATCGGCCGCGCCGCGCACGGCGCCGATCGCGCTGCTGTCGTCGTGGTTCGCGATCGACGCCGGCCGGCCTTCGCGCGTGGCCTGCACACGGGCGAACCAGCGCGTCTGACGTTGCTCGATCGTGCCTTCGACCAAGGTCGCCGCGGGCGCGGCGCGGCGCAACGCAGCGGCCGTATCGCGCGCCACTGCGGGATCAGCCTCCTCGAGCGCGCGCAGTTGGCCGACCGTCTGTTCGCTCGGCTGCACCGTCAAGCCGCTGCGGCGCAGACGATCGGCGATCAGATCCATGCCGCCCAGGCGCAGCCACTGCTCGTCGCCGTCGCCGGCGGCGAGCGGCAGTACGACGATGCGCTCGGCGCTGGCTGCAGCGGGCGCGCTCGGTGTCTTTCGAAACACAGCGAACCCGATCGCGGCGATGACGAGCACAGTGCTTGCAGCGAGGCCGGCCAGAATCCATCCGCGGCGTGGACGTTGCGCCGGCGTCGTCGCGACGGCCATCGACGCGTCGGCGGGCTCGACGATCGGGGGCGGTGTCGGTGCCGGCACGTCGTCGACGCTCGTCGCCGCGGCCCATTGGTAGCCGAAACCGGCCACGGTGCGGATCGCCCATTGGCGCTGGCCGTCGTCGTCGAGCGCGCGCCGGCATTGCACGACGAGCTGGCCGAGTTGCACGTCCGAGGCGGCGCCGTGCCGCCACAGCGTGCCGATCAGTTCGTCGCGGCCGAGCGCGCGTCCGCGCTGCTCGATCAGCATCAAAAGACATGCGAAGGCGCGCGGCGGCAGCGCGATGCGCACCTCGTCTTTGCACAGCTCACGCGTCGCCGCGTGCAGCGAGTACGCGCCGAAGCGATAGACCGGAGCTGCCATGCCGGACGAGCCTACAAACACTCCAGCGCGGCGACCGACCGCATCAGGCGCGGCGCGAGGTAACTGTGCGAGCCGCACGGCAGCAAGCCGGCGGCGACGAACGCTTGGCGATACCAGGTCGGTGCGCGGGCGATGTAGCCGCGCGTATCGCCGCCGACGCGATCGCGCGCGGTGAACACTTCGATGAAGGCGAGGCCTTCGAGCAGATCGGCGAAGCCGCCGAGGCCGCGACGCAGTTCGGGCGCCGGCACGTAATGCAGCATGTCGGAGCAGACGATCAGGTCGAAGCGCGTGTCGAAGCGCAATTCGCCGAGCTGGCCGAAACGGGCCAGGCCGATGTTGCGCGCGCGGCCGTAGCGTTGCACCACGTATTCGCTCGAATCGAGGCCGCGGTAGTCGATCTTCGGGCGCAGGCGCTTGAGTTCCGCGCGCCACGGCGCCTCGCCGCAGCCGACGTCGAGCACGTTGCGCAGCGGCCGGCCGAGGTAGTACTCGGCCAGATGCACGGCCATCGCGGCCTTGCGCGCGAGTTCGCCGCGCGAACCGACGCGATCGCGCTCGCTGCGGTACCACTTGTCGAAGTAGGCGCGGTCGTAGATTTTGTTCATGCGGGGTGTGGCGATCGCGGAACGCGCTCGAAGATCATGCGGGTACGGGTAAGGAATCGGCGTTCATCGCGGCGCACGCCTCAGTGCCGCAGTCACAGCGCTGCCGCAGCGTTTCGCGGTGAACGCAGCCTGCGACCTTGATCGAAAGGTGACGCTTGCGCAAGCGGCGCTGCGGCAGCGTCACTTCGGCCGCGCGCGCGTCCGCGGCGGCGGGAACACGTTGCGCGCCGGCTCGATGCGGCCGGCATCGCTTGGGTCGTAGCCGGGCAGGCGCGCGATCTGTGCGCGCAGCTCCGGCTGGCCGAGTGCGAGCAGGAAATCGCGCATCACCGGCTCGTCGAGCAGCTCGTCGCGGCAGAGGAAGAAGTAGCGCTCGCTCAACAGCGGCACGAAGCCGAGGCCGAAGCGCCGCGCCGGCACTTCCAGGCCGAAACCGGCGTCGGCCATGCCGCTGCCGACGTAGGCGGCGACGGCGGCATGGGTGTATTCGACGTTCTCGTAGCCGTCGATCGCACGCGCGTCGACGCCGGCGCTTTGCAACGCCAGGTCGAACGCCAGCCGCGTGCCCGAGCCGGGCTGGCGGTTGACGAAGCGCAGGCCGCGCCGCGCCAGATCGGGCAGGCCGCGCACGCGCTTCGGATTGCCGGGAGCGACGATCAAGCCCTGGCGCCGGCTGGCCAGATGGATCAGATGCCAGTCCGCCTGGATGCGTGCGGCGTAGTGCGCGGCGGCCGCCGCTTCGAGTTCGCCGATCGGCAGGTGCAGGCCGATCAGATCGCATTGGCGGTCGATCAGTGCGGCGAGCACTTCGTCGGAGGTGCGGTATTTGAGGTCGATCGGGATTTCGTGATCGATCAGGAACTGGCGCAAGGTCTCGACCGCGAAGCCGTGGCTCGCCTGCAGGCGCAACACGGCCTGCGCTTGCGACAGGGCGCGCTCGATCTCGGCTTCGACTTCGGAGGCGAGGCTGTCGAGCATCGGCGCCAATCGCGCGGCGATGCGCTGGTCGGCCCAGGCCAGGCGTTCGCCCAGTGCTGTGAGGCGCGCGCCGCGTCCACGCTGGCTTTCGACCAAAGCTCGGCCGAACGCGCGCTCGCCCTCGCGCAACAGCCCCCATGCGTAGCGATAGGTCAGTCCGGTCGAACGGCACGCCGCCGCCAGCGTGCCGCCGCGCTGGATACCGACCAACAGCGCGGTCAAGCGCGGCACCAGCGTGGCGCCGTCGGTGCGGCGCAACTGCCAATGCGTATCGATGGCGACCTTGAACATGCGGACGGCGCCTGAGAGGCTGTCGAGAGCCTATTGTAGAGTTCCGGGGGCTGCGGCAGAGTCCACAGCGCAATCGAGATCGGGGCGGCGATAGGCTGTTGCAAGCCGAACCGGCGCCGGCGATTCCGCCTCGACGCTACGCCGTCCGCCGCGCTTCAAACACATGGCAGCCCATCCGCTACCCCTCAATCCTCCGCAGCGCCCCGGCGCCGGACTGGCACCGGCGATCGCGCAAGCGGTCGACGCCGCGCTCGCCGCCCATCGCGATCGGGCCGGTGCGCTGCTGCCGATCCTGCACGCTGTGCAGGACGCGCTCGGTTACGTGCCGCCCGAATCGCTGCCGCGCATCGCGCAGGCGCTCAATCTCACGCGCGCCGAAGTGCACGGCGTGGTCAGCTTCTATCACCACTTCCGCTCGACGCCGCCGGGGCGGACGATCGTGCGCCTGTGCCGCGCCGAGGCCTGCCAGGCGCTCGGCGCGCGCGCGCTCGAAGCGCATGCGAAGCGCACGCTCGGCATCGATTTCCATCAGACCACCGACGACGGCGCGATCACGCTCGAGCCGGTTTATTGCTTGGGCAATTGCGGCTGCGGCCCTGCGCTTTTGATCGGCCACGACGAGCTGCATGCGCGCGTGACGCCGGACGTGTTCGACCGGCTGGTGGCAGTGGCGAGGGCACCGGCGTGAGCGCGCCCTCGCGCGTGAAGGTCTACGTGCCGCGCGACGCGACGGCGCTGGCGCTCGGCGCGGAAGCGGTCGCGCGCGCGATCGCTGCGGAGGCGCAAGCTCGCGACATCGACATCGAGCTGGTGCGCAACGGGTCGCGGGGGATGTTTTGGCTCGAACCTCTGGTCGAGGTGGAAGCCGGGATTGGGGATTGGGGATTGGGGATTCGGACGGCCTACGGACCCGTAGCGGCTGGCGATGTCGGCGGGTTGTTCGACGCGGGATTTTTGCAGGGCGGTGCGCATGCGCAGCGCTTGGGCGCGGTCGAGCAGATGGACTGGTTCAAGCGGCAGGAGCGCCTGTGCTTCGCGCGCGTCGGCGTGACCGATCCGCTCAGCGTCGACGACTACGTCACGCACGGCGGCTATCGTGGCCTGCGCAAAGCGCTGGCGCTGAGTGGCGTCGAGGTCGTACGCCTCGTGACCGACTCCGGCTTGCGCGGCCGCGGCGGCGCGGCGTTCCCGACCGGCATCAAGTGGAAGACGGTACTCGACGCGGCCAGCTCTTCCCAATCCCAAATCCCAAATCCCCAATCCCGGCCCTTCATCGTCTGCAACGCCGACGAAGGCGATTCGGGCACGTTCTCCGATCGCATGCTGATGGAGGGCGATCCGCTCTGTCTGATCGAAGGCATGACGATCGCCGGCGTCGCGCTCGGCGCGAGTCAGGGCTACATCTATCTGCGCAGCGAGTATCCGCATGCGCAACGCGCGCTCCACGCGGCGATCGCGAACGCGTATGCCGCGGGCTGGCTTGGCGCCGATATCCAAGGCAGCGGCCGGCACTTCGATCTCGAACTGCGGCTCGGTGCGGGCGCCTACATCTGCGGCGAGGAAACCTCCTTGCTCGACAGCCTCGAAGGCAAGCGCGGTCAGGTGCGCTTCAAGCCGCCGCTGCCGGCGATCGCCGGCCTGTTCGGACGGCCGACCGTGATCAACAACGTGATCTCGTTCGCTTCGGTGCCGATCGTTCTCGACCAAGGCGCCGAGTTCTATCGCGACTACGGCGTCGGCCGTTCGCGCGGCACCTTGCCGATCCAGCTCGCCGGCAACCTCAAGCGTACCGGCCTGGTCGAAAAAGCCTTCGGCGTGAGCTTGCGCGAACTCTTGTACGACTACGGCGGCGGCTCCTATTCCGGCCGGCCGATCCGCGCGGTGCAGGTCGGCGGTCCGCTCGGCGCCTATCTGCCCGCGTCGCAGTTCGACACCGTGCTCGACTACGAAGCGTTCGCCGCGGCCGGCGCGATGCTCGGTCACGGCGGTATCGTCGCCTTCGACGACAACGTCGACATGCTGGAGCAGGCGCGCTACGCGATGGAATTCTGCGCGGTGGAATCGTGCGGCAAATGCACGCCGTGCCGGATCGGCTCGACGCGCGGCGTCGAAGTGCTAGACCGCATCAAACGCGACCGGAACGGCGCCGAGCGCGCGCAGAACTTCGCGCTGCTCGACGATCTGTGCCACACGATGCGCCACGGTTCGCTGTGCGCGCTCGGCGGACTGACGCCCGATCCGGTGGTCAGCGCCTTGAAACATTTTTCGGAAGACTTTGCCTGATCGTTCTCGTGCGAGAAGAAGGCAAGGCTGGAGCAAGACCATGCTGTCGATCGTCGAACTCGATTTCGGTACACCCAAGTCCAAAGCCGCGCAGACCGTCACGCTGAGCATCGACGGGCGCGAAGTCCGCGTCGCGGCCGGCACCTCGGTGCTGCGTGCGGCGGCAGAGGCCGGCATCGCGATCCCGAAGCTGTGCGCGACCGAGCTGCTCGATGCATTCGGTTCGTGCAGGCTGTGCCTGGTCGAGATCGAGGGGCGCCGCGGTTATCCGGCTTCGTGCACGACGCCGGTCGAGGCCGGCATGAAGGTGACGACGCGCTCGGCGCCGCTGCAGAAGATTCGGCACGGTGTGATGGAGTTGTACCTGTCCGACTACGCGCCCGGCGACGAGCGGCTGCCGACCGAAATGCGCGCGATGATCGACGCGATCGGCGTGACGGAAGTGCGCTATCAAGACGGCGCGAAATCTCAAGTCGAGCAACGCGAGTCAGGCGACCTCGCGCCGGCGCAGCCCGACCGCTCCAATCCGTACTTCAGCTTCGATCCCGCCGCCTGCATCGTCTGCTCGCGCTGCGTGCGCGCCTGCGACGAGCAGCAGGGCACGCTGGCGCTAACGGTCGAAGGGCGCGGCTTCGCCTCGCGCATCGTCGCCAGTCAAGACGAAGGCTTCATGCAGTCCGAATGCGTCTCGTGCGGCGCCTGCGTGCAGGCTTGCCCGACCACCGCGCTGAGCGAGAAATCGCTGCTGACGCTGGGGCCGGCGCAGACCAGCACGATCACGACTTGCGCGTATTGCGGCGTCGGCTGTTCGTTCCGCGCCGAGATGCGCGGCGAGGAACTCGTGCGCATGGTGCCGAACAAGGACGGTCATGCGAACCACGGCCACTCCTGCGTCAAGGGCCGCTTCGCGCTCGGCTACGCCACGCACAAGGATCGCATCGGCAAGCCGATGATCCGCGCGAAGATTTCCGATCCTTGGCGCGAAGTCTCGTGGGCGCAAGCGATCGACTACGCCGCGCAGCAGTTCAAGCGCATCCAAGAACGCCACGGGCGCGACTCGATCGGCGGCATCACTTCGAGCCGCTGCACCAACGAGGAAACCTATCTGGTGCAGAAGCTGGTGCGCGCCGGCTTCGGCAACAACAACGTCGATACTTGCGCGCGCGTCTGCCATTCACCGACCGGCTACGGCTTGAAGCAGACCTTGGGCGAATCGGCCGGCACGCAGGATTTCGATTCGGTCATGCAGGCCGACGTGATCTTCGTCATCGGCGCGAATCCGACCGACGGTCATCCGGTATTCGCCTCGCAGATGAAGCGGCGCCTGCGCGAGGGCGCGAGGCTGATCGTCGCCGATCCGCGCCGCATCGATCTGGTGCGCACGCCGCACGTGCAGGCCGACTTCCATCTGAAACTGCGCCCCGGTACCAACGTCGCGCTGTTGACCTCGCTCGCGCATGCGATCGTGGATGAGGGCCTGGTCGACGAAGAATTCGTGCGCGCGCGTTGCGAGGGCGAATCGTTCGAGAAATGGCGCGCCTTCGTCGCCGATCCGCGCCATTCACCCGAAGCGATGGCGGAGGCGACCGGCGTGCCGGCTGCGGAGGTGCGTGCCGCCGCGCGGCTGTACGCGACCGGCGGCAATGCCGCGATCTATTACGGCCTCGGCGTGACCGAACATTCGCAAGGTTCGACCGCGGTGATGGCGATCGCCAATCTGGCGATGGCGACCGGCAACGTTGGGCGTATCGGCGTCGGCGTGAATCCGCTGCGCGGACAGAACAATGTGCAGGGCTCGTGCGACATGGGTTCGTTTCCGCACGAGTTTCCCGGCTATCGCCACGTCAGCGACGCGACGGTGCGCGCGAGTTTCGAGCAGGCTTGGGGCGTGCCGCTGCAGGACGAGCCGGGCTTGCGCATTCCGAACATGTTCGAGGCAGCGCTCGAGGGCGAATTCAAGGGTCTCTACATCGAAGGCGAAGACATCGCGCAATCCGATCCGAACACCCAGCACGTGACCGCGGCGCTGACCGCGATGGAATGCGTCGTGGTGCAGGATCTGTTCCTCAACGAGACGGCCAAGTTCGCGCACGTCTTCCTGCCCGGCTCTTCGTTCCTGGAAAAAGACGGCACCTTCACCAATGCCGAGCGCCGCATTTCGCGCGTGCGCCGAGTGATGTCCCCGCGCAATTCCGACGGCACGCGCGGCTACGCCGACTGGGAGATCACCCAGCTCCTGTCGAACGCGATGGGGTATCCGATGCGCTACGCGCACCCGTCCGAGATCATGGACGAGATCGCGCGGCTGACGCCGACCTTCAGCGGCGTCAGCTACGCCAAGCTCGATCAGCTCGGCAGCTTGCAGTGGCCGTGCGATGAGATGGCGCCGGCCGGCACGCCGACCATGCACGTGGATCAATTCGTGCGCGGCAAGGGCCGCTTCATGCTGACCGAATACGTGCCGACGACGGAAAAGGTCAATGCGAAGTACCCGCTGATCCTGACCACAGGACGCATCCTCAGCCAATACAACGTCGGCGCGCAGACGCGGCGCACCGAGAACAGCCGCTGGCACGGCGAGGATCGGCTGGAACTGCATGCGCAGGATGCCGAGGACCGCGGCATCGCCGACGGCGACTGGGTCGGCATCGAGAGCCGCGCCGGGCAGACCGTGCTGCGCGCGACGATCAGCGAGCGCATGCAGCCGGGCGTGGTCTACACCACCTTCCACTTCCCGTTCTCGGGCGCCAACGTGATCACCACCGACAACTCCGACTGGGCCACCAATTGTCCGGAGTACAAGGTCACCGCGGTGCAGATCACGCGCGTCAGCCAGCCGTCCGACTGGCAGCAGCGCTATCGCGCGTTCAGCGAGAAGCAGCAGGCGCTGTTGGCGGAAGCGGTGGCGGCGAAATGAGCGTCGAGGTCTCGCGGCGCGAAGGCGGCGCGGCATGACTAGCACCTCCGACCCGCCGTCGTTGCCGCCCGGCGCCGCCGTGCGCGAGGTCGAGCGCCATCGCGACGAGAGCGTCGAGCGCTGTCGCGACGCGCTCGCCGAAGAAGTGCCGATCGCCTTGCTCTACAACGATCGTCCGCACGTGGTGATGATGGCGACGCCGTGCGACCTGGCCGACTTCGCGCTCGGCTTCAGCCTCAGCGAAGGCATCATCGACACCGCCGCCGAACTCGAAGAAGTCCACACGCAGGCTCTGCTCGAAGGCATCGAACTGCGTTTGCGCGTGCCGCCCGCTCGCGCGGACGCACTCGAAGCGCGCCGGCGCAACCTGACCGGGCGCACCAGCTGTGGCCTGTGCGGCGCGCAGGCGCTCGAAGACGCGCTGCGCCAGCCGGCGCCGGTTCGCGGCGGACCGCGCATCGATACGGCGACCCTGCGCCGCGCGTTGGCGCAGCTGCAGCAGCGCCAGCCATTGAACGCGGCCACCGGCGCCACCCATGCCGCCGCGTGGGCGAGTACGGACGGCGAGATCGCCTTGCTGCGCGAGGACGTCGGCCGCCACAACGCGCTCGACAAATTGATCGGCGCGATGGCGCGTGCGGGCACCGACGTGCAGCAGGGGTTTCTGATCGTCACCAGTCGCGCCAGCTACGAGATGGTGCAGAAGGCGGCGACGGTCGGCATCACCGTGCTCGCGGCGATTTCGGCACCGACCGCGCTGGCGATACAGTTGGCCGAGAGCGCCGGCTTGACCTTGATCGGTTTCGCGCGCCGCGAGAGCCAGGTCGTCTATGCGCAGCCGCAAAGAATCGCGCCGCGGCCGGAGCAGAGCGCATGAGCAGCACCGACCGCCTGGTCAAGATGGCCAACGACATCGCCGACTACTTCGCCTCCGAACCGGACCGCGCCGCCGCGATCGGCGGCGTCGCTGCACACCTGCGCCGGTTTTGGGAGCCGCGCATGCGCCGGCGCATCCTCGATCATCTGGCTGCCGGCGGCGATGGGCTCGGCGAGTTGGCGCGCGCCGGCGTGCACGAGTTGGCGGCGCTGGAGCGCGCTGCGCCCCGGCTCTAGGGCTCTAGTGCGAATCTAAGGCCCGAGCGCGAACGGACAGAGGTTGTTCCAGATCTGCCCGAGCTGCTGCACGGTGTAGCTGTGGCCGCCGGCGAACGCGGTATAGAAGAGGGTCTGGCCGCTGACCCAGCCGCCGTTCTGGAAGCGCACCGGATCGCCGGCGGCGGTGTAGGGCGGCGACGCCAGCGGATCGCTGTTGCCGAGATGGATGTCGACCGGAATCTTCGGCTGCGTGCCGGCCAAGAGCGCGGCGCAAGTCGGTGGAAACGAGCCGTCGTCGGTACACGCGTACTGTTCCAGCGAGCCCGCGCTGACGCCGTACGCGGCGAAGAAGTCGGTGTTGTTCAACGCTAGCGCATGGCCGTAATGGGCTCCGGCCGAGAAGCCCCACAAGTACACGCGGCTGCGCTCAATGTTGTAGGCGGCGAAGGCGTCGTCCAACGCGGCGCTGACTTCGGCGCCGTCGTTGGCGGCGCCCCAGCCGCCTTGGGTCGAAGTGCCGACCGTGGCGAGCACGACGAAGCCGCGGCTGTCGGCCGCGCTCGACCAGTCGCTGCGCACTTGCTGCGCGGCGGCCGCCATCGACGCCGGCGCCGCCGCGCCGCGCAAGGCCAGCAGCAGCGGCCACGATCGCGCCGGCGTGTAGTTCGGCGGCAGATGCAGGTAGTAGCTGCGATTGCCCGCGCCCGTCACGGTGACGGTGCGCGTGACGTTGCCGGGAAAGCTGCCGCCGCTGCCGTTGGAGGGGTTGTGCGGGATCGCGCCGGCTTGGTCGAAGCCGTCCACGAAGATTCGATCCGAGCCGGCGCACATGTCGGCCGGCAAACGCACGGTGCTCGCCGCGTGGGCGGCAGCCAGTGGGAAGAAGACGGTGATACCCAGGAGGAGGCGATGCATCCGGCCGATGATCGCGCGCACCGAGTTAGCGCCGGGTTAGATCGCGGTTAGCGGAATTGTCCGATACCGGCTCGACCGTGCTGCGGCGTAGGGTCGGAGCGCGCTGTGACGCCAAATGCCGCAGCGCACGATGATGGATCGGCGAATTTGCAGCTAAGATCGTTGCCTATTTGTTATAAACGCGCAAAGTGCGTTTGGAGAAGGAGTGTCTCATGCAGCGTAACCCCCGTCGTCCTCGGTTTGCCCCAGCGCTGGCCACGCTGCCTTTGGCGCTGGCAGCCGCTCTTGCAGGCCACGAGGCGCAGGCCAGTGCGTTCCAGTTGAAGGAAAACAGCACGCAGGGCCTCGGCCGCGCGTTCGCCGGCGAAACCGCCGCACCGGGCGATTGCGCGGTGGTGGTCAACAACCCGGCGGCGATGAGCGAACTGGGCGACGGCAACTGCGCGCAGGCCGACTTCAACATCATCAACTTCGAAACCAAGTTCAAGGGCAGCGGCAGCGACTTCCTCGGACGCCCCTTGACCGGCAGCGACGGCGGCGACGGCGGCGTGACCAAGCCGGTGCCGGCGACCTTCTTCACCCATCGGCTCAACCAGGACTGGGTCGTCGGCGCAGCGATCTACGCGCCGTTCGGCTTCGAGACGGAATACAAAGACGCTTGGGTCGGCCGCTACGAAGCGCTCAAGTCCAAGCTGCAGTCGATCGACCTGACCTTCTCCGCCTCCTACAAGCTGACCGACAGCTTCTCGCTCGGCGCCAGCTTCATCGTGCAGAACACCGCCGCCGAGCTGACCCAGGCGATCGACTTCGGCACCATCCTGGCGACGCCGACCGGCGGCGCGCTGCTGCCGCAGGAAGCGGACGGCTTCGGCGGCCTGAAGGGCAACGACTGGGGCTTCGGCTTCGGGCTCGGCGCATTGTGGAAGCCGACCGAGTCCGATCGCATCGGCATCAACTACCACTCGCAGATCGATCACACGATCGACGGCGACGGCAAGTTCAAAGTGCCGGTGAACCTGCGTCCGCTGCTCGGCAACGCCTTCGTCAACAGCGGCGGCAAGGCCGATTTCGATACGCCGTGGTTCGTCAACGCGAGCTGGTGGCACACGGTCAACGATCGCTTGAGCCTCGGCGTCAACCTCGGCTTCACGCATTGGTCGAGCTTCAAGCAGCTGGTCGTCGACTACGACAATGCGGCGCAGCCCAACTCGGTGTCCGAGTTCAAGTGGGACGATTCGTGGTTCTACTCGATCGGCGGCGACTATCGCCTGGACGATCGCTGGACCCTGCGTGCCGGCGTCGCCTACGACGAGACGCCCACCATCGACTCGACGCGCACCCCGCGCGTGCCCGATGGCAACCGCACCTGGGGTTCGATCGGCGTCGGCTACCAAGTCAACGATCGCTTCAAGATCGACGCCGCCTTCCTGCACATCTGGGTCGACGACGGCAAGGTCGACCACGAAGCCGCCACCTTCAGCACGCTGCAGGGCAAGTTCGCGAGCAAGGGTAACGTGCTCAGCGTATCGGGCCAGTATCGCTTCTGATTTTGCGGTTTGGGGAGAAGCGGCGGGCGCCTTCGGGCGCCCGCTGCCTTTTGCGAGTCAGCATTCCCAATAGCCGCTCAGCATCACGCTCGGGGCGCGGCCGCAGCCCGATACGCAGGTCAGTCGGAACTCGGGATCGCCGCGTTCGCACACGCTGTTTTTGACCGGCCGCATTTCGTAAACGGTCCCGGCCAATGGCGAATGCCCGCTCGCCGCGCAGACCAAGGCGCCGTACGCGTCCGCGTGCGGATGCGCAAGCGCGGGGTGCACCTGGCGGAACTCGCAAGGCTCCTGGTACAGCATCTGCGGATTCGCGAAGTCGCCGTCGCGCCACAGGCGGATCGTGGAGGGCTCGTCGAAATCCAAGTTCCAGCCGTCGCGGCTGCGGCCGCTGGTGGTGCCGTAACCGTCGGCTTGCGCCGCAGAGGAGAGGGCGAGACAGCAGGCGGCGGCGATGGCGGCGATACGCACGGCGATTGGACCTTGCGAGGACGATCGGCGAAGGATGCGCGCGATGGCTGACTTTTCCCTGCGCATCCCGAGGATTTCCCACGGCCGATCGTTTCGCCGCGCGCTCGAACCACGCTGTCAATCCTCGAAACCGTCGCGGAACAGGAAATCCCAGCTCTGATTCTCGTACGCACCCGGATCGCTGGCGCCGAAGCGCGCGCGCGGCCTGCCGTCGAGGTCGGCAAAGAACGGCGGCTGCGGCAGCGGTATCGCAGCCAGCCCGAGATTGATGAAGGGCGAATCGTCGCGCAGGCGATAGTCCTGGTTCGCCGCGTCGACGAAGCGCGGATCGCCTTGCAGCGCGTGGCTCGCGTTCAGCGCCAGATTGCCGCTGACGCGGCCGATCAGGCTGTAGTCGGCGTGCGCCTCGCCGTCGCCGAGGCCGATCACACTCATGCCTTCGATGTTGAGGTCGGAGATCTGGTTGTCGAAGAACAGGCTGTTGAGCACGTCCAGACGCACGCCGGCAGGCAGGCCGGCGCTGACGCCGCAACCGCGCGAATCCTGGCCCGGACAGCGGCCGCCGACGAAGCTGCTATTGGCGAGGATGACCGCCGCAGCGGCGCCGGCATCGTTCGCTAGCACCGTGGTCGAGAGGTGTCCGGTGGCGACGGTTTCCGAGCGGTTGTCGGCGAACAGGCTGTTGACGACGCGGATCACGCCGTTTTTGACGTACAGATTTGCGCCGCCGCCGAAGTAGCCGCTGTTGTTGGCGAGGATCAGGTTGTCGAGGCGGATTTCGCTGTACTGCTCGCCGTAGCTGCTGATGTCGAGACCGCCGCCGCGTTCGAAACGGCTTTCGTCGCCGCGGCCGTTGCGCAGGCTCAGGTTCTGCACGAACACGCTCGGCGCGCGCGTGGCGCCGTCGGCGGGCAGGTAGGTGATGCGCAGCACCGAGCGCTGGCCGGCGCCTTCGAGCACGGTGCGCGCGGCGTTCGCTTCCTGCCGCACGCAGTCGACGCCGTCGACCGTGACCCAGCCGCCGCTGATCGTCAGCCAGCCGGTGGTGCTGGCGGTGTAGCGGAAGCTTTGCGTGAACGTCGTATAGGCGCCCTCGCGAATCTTGATCTCGTCGTCGTTCGCCGAGGCCGCGGCGGCGTCGAGCGCCTGCTGCAGCTCGTTGCCGTCGCGCACGCAGTAGATCGCGGCGCCGGCGTGGCCGGCGGCGGCCAGCGCGAACAACGCGGCGGCGCAGCGGCGATGGATCGTTTTCATGCAGGCCTCTCACTTCGTTGCGATGCCTGTCGATACGCAAAACGAAGGGGAAAACCTCAAGCTCGGCCGACCCGGGCGCCGCGGCTCAGGTTTCGCGCCAGCGCCGCTGGAAACGCCGCGACTTGGCCGTGTTGCCGCACATGCGCATGCTGCACCAGCGGCGCGTCTGGTTCTTGCTCACGTCGTAGAACAGCCAGCCGCAGCCATCGGGCGCCGGGCATTGCTTGAGCCGTGCGAGATCGTCGTGCGCAAGCAGGTCGGCGGCCGAGACCAGCGCCTGCCAGGCCGGCAGCTCCAGCGCGTCGGCGTCGCGCCAGGCCCAACGCCAAGTCGCGCCGGCCGGCTGCAACCGGCGTTGCGCCAACGCGGCCTGCAGTTCGCGATCGAGTTCGGTGAGGTCGATATGTGCCGCCGCCTCGCCGCGCGCGACGCCGGCCAGCACGCGATACAGCCGCTCGCGCGTCGCACGCGCCTGCGCGAACGCGCTCGCGGCACGGCGCGGGTGCGCGGCCGCCTCGCTGCGCAGGCGCGCGGCGCCGGCCGCGTCGAAACCGTCCGCGCAGCCGCGCATCCAGCGCAGCAGGCCGGCGTAGTCGTCGAAGTATTCGCGCGCGTCGGCGGCGAAGTGCGAGCTGCGCGAGTTGACGAAGTCCAGACAGAGGCGGCCGCCGACCCGTTCGATCGAGTCGAGTTCGTCGCTCATGCGAATCGATTCCATGTAACCACTGAAGCTATCTTGACAGGTTGCATGCGGAAATGCACATTAACCATCGAATTGCATTTAGAGGGTTGATGTGATGCCGCTCTACGATCGCTTGGCCAGCCCGTCGCGCCGTCGCCTGCTGGGAGCGGCGTCCGGATTGCTCTGTCTGAGCGCCGCCGGCTTGCGCGCGGCGCCGCCGCCGATCGGGCTGCTCGGTGCGCCGTCCAATCTGGGGTTGCGTCCGTTGCGCGCCGGCCATGTGCCGGGCGCCGTGCATGCGCCGCGCGTGCTGCGCGAACTCGATCTCGCACGCCGGCTCGGTGCGGTTGACCACGGCGATGCGGCCGCGCCGGCCTATGCGCCGGCGCGCGATCCCGCCACCGGCTACCGCAACGGCGCCGCGCTCGCGGCGTACACGCGCGAACTGGCGCAACGCATCGGCCACGTGCTCGACAGCGGCGCATTCGCGCTCGTGCTAGGCGGCGATTGCAGCGTGGTGCTCGCCAGCACCTTGGCGCTGAAGAAGCGCGGCCGCTACGGCCTGCTCTTCATCGACGGTCACAGCGATTTCTATCTGCGCCCGTTGCAGGAAACCTCGTCCGCGGCCGGCACCGACCTCGCACTCGCCACCGGCCACGGCCCGGCCGGACTGGTCGACATCGACCACGCCGCACCCTACGTGCGCGAGGACGACACCGTCGTGTTCGCCTATCGCGACTACGGCGAGCCGGATCGCGCGGCGGTGCGGCGTTTCGAGCGCGCCGGATTCGCCCGTTTTCCGCTGGCGCAAGTGCGCGCTCGCGGCATCGCCGCGGCGATGAGCGATGCGTTGCCGCGACTGGAAAACTCGGCGCTAGAGGGCTTCTGGATCCATCTCGACGTCGACGTGGTCGATCCGGATTTGCTCCCGGCAGTCGATTCGGACGATCCCGGCGGCTTGCGCTGGAACGAACTCGAAGACCTGCTCGCGACCGCGCTGAGTTCGCCGCGCGTGCGCGGCATGGAAGTGACCATCTACGACCCGGATCTCGATCCGGACCGCCGCTACGGCCGCCAGTTGGTCGACTCGATCGCGCGCGCGTTCGTGCGCGCCGGCCGCGTGCAAGCAGGGAGTGCCGCATGATCCCGTCTCGTTTCGCGCTTACCTCGATCGCCGTCTTCTTTCTCGCCTTGAGCCAGTTTGCGTCCGGTACTCTCGCGGCGAAGGCGCCGTATGCGTCGGATCGGCCGATGCCGGAGGCGCAGGTGTTCGCGCCCGGCGTCATCTCCGGCGGCGACTACGATTCGCACCCGGCGTTCACGCCGGACGGGCGCACGCTGTATTTCATGCGCAGCGCGCCGAACTTCCGCTTCTACGCGATCCTCGTCTCGCACTACGAAAACGGCCGCTGGAGCGAGCCGAGCGTGGCGCCGTTCTCGGGCCAGTACGACGACGCCGATCCGTTCATCACCGCCGACGGCGAGCGCCTGTTCTTCGTCTCCAAGCGCCCGCACGGCGACGGCAAGCCGCGCGAGGATTTCGACATCTACGTGATGGAACGCACGCCGAAGGGTTGGAGCGAGCCGCGCAATCTCGGCAGCGGCGTCAACAGTCCCGAGGACGAGCTGTATCCGACGCTCGCCGCCGACGGCAGCTTGTACTTCGGCTCCGAGCGTAAGGGCGGCTACGGCGAGGCCGACCTTTATCGCGCGCGGCGCGACGGCGCCGGCTTCGCACCGCCGGAGAATCTCGGCAGCGCGATCAATACCGCGCAGGACGACTACGAACCCTACATCGCGCCGGACCAGAGCTTTCTGATCTTCATGGCCTGCGCACGCTCCGACAGCATCGGCCAGTGCGATCTGTATCTGAGCCGCAACCAGAACGGCGCTTGGAGCGCGCCGCGCAATCTCGGCCCGAAGATCAACTCGGCCGGCACCGAGTACTCGCCGAAACTGTCGCCCGACGGGCGCTATTTCTTCTGGGCCAGCGCGCGCAACCGCTTCACCGATCGGCCGCTGCCGCAGCGTCTCGACTACGCCGGTCTGATGAAGCTCTATCGCAGCGCCGGCAACGGGCTGTGCGATATCTTCCAGATCGACGTGTCGGAGATCGGGATCGATCCGCCCGCGCCCGTGCCGCAACGCTGACGCCGCGCGGACAACCTTCGCACGAGTCCGATTCCGACGCGGCCGCGGCGCTGCTACAGTCCTCGCATTGCGCGGTCATAGGGCGGTGAGGGCGATCGGATAGGATCGCGCTCGAGCGCAATCGGCACGAGCCGCAGGCGACGCCGTCGCGAGTTCGCACCGATTCCCGCTCGTCCGCTTCCGTTCCGAAACACGAGGTCCGTGCGTGGCATCCAGCCTGCTGCTCCTGCTCGACGACATCGCCGCGGTGCTCGACGATGTGTCCATCCTGACCAAGGTCGCGGCGAAGAAGACCGCCGGCGTGCTCGGCGACGATCTCGCGCTGAACGCGCAACAAGTCGCCGGCGTGCGCGCCGAACGCGAACTGCCGGTGGTGTGGGCGGTGGCCAAGGGCTCGATCGTCAACAAGGCGATCCTGGTGCCGGCCGCGCTCCTGATCGGCGGCCTGCTGCCTTGGCTGGTGACGCCGCTGTTGATGATCGGCGGCGCCTACCTCTGTTTCGAGGGCGTGGAAAAACTCGCGCACCGCTTCCTGCACAAGAAAGACCACGAAGCCGACACCGCGCAGCACGAGCGCGCGATGGCGGATGCGTCGGTCGACGCGGTCGCGCTGGAGAAAGAAAAGATCAAGGGCGCGGTGCGCACCGACTTCATTCTGTCGGCCGAGATCATCGTGATCGCGCTCGGCACCGTCGCCGGCAAGCCGTTCGGCGTGCAGCTGGCCGTGCTGTGCGGTATCGCCGCGCTGATGACGGTCGGCGTGTACGGCTTGGTCGCCGGCATCGTCAAGCTGGACGACGCCGGGCTTTATTTGAGCCAGCGCGAAGGCGCCGCGGCGCGTGCGTTCGGCCGCGGCATCCTGGTGGCCGCGCCGCTGTTGATGAAGGCGCTGTCGATCGCCGGCACGGCGGCGATGTTCCTGGTCGGCGGCGGCATCCTCGTGCACGGCGTGCCGGCGATCGCGCATTGGGTCGAAGCTTTGGCGGCGAGCGCCGGCGGTGTGCTCGGCGCCTTGACCTCGGCCGCGTTCAACGCGGTCATCGGCATCGTCGCCGGTGCGCTGGTGCTGGCGGTGGTCGAGCTGGGCAAGCGCGCGTTCGCGAAAAAACACTGACGCCGGCAGCGGCCGGCGTCGTGCGAGTCGCGCTATCTGCGGAAGGTCTCAGCGCGTGCCGACGGCGGTCGCCGCTTCGACGATCAGCGCCGACACCTCGTTAGGACGCGAAGCGAGTGAAGCGTGGCCGGCGTCGAGCGTGATGATCTTGCGCGCGCCGAGCCGGTCCGACATCCGCTGCTGATTCTCCGGCGCGATCATGCGGTCCTGGCTGGAAATCTGATACCACGACGGCTTGTGCTTCCAGGCCGGATCGGTCACCGGATTGCCGAACGTGGCCGCCAGCGGCGCCTTCTGCGTGACCGCCATGACGCGGCCTTCGTCGGCACTGAGATCCTGGCAGAAGCTTTCGTGGAACTTGTCCGGCTTCAACCACAGATAGCCGTCGCTGTCGGGCGCGAGATTGGGCGCGGCGACCGGCGCGTGCTGCTGGGTGATTGCGCCGGGACTTTCGCCGGCGTCCGGCGCGAACGCCGCGATGTAGACCAGACCGACCACGTTCGGCTGGTTGCCGGCTTCGGTGATCACCGCGCCGCCGTAGGAATGCCCGACCAGAAGAACCGGGCCGCCGACCTGCGCGACCATCTTGCGCGTGCGCTCGGCGTCTTCGGCTAGCGACGTCAGCGGCAACTCGACCGCGCGCAGGTCGTCGTAACCCAGGCGCGTCAGTTCGACGATGACCTTGCTCCAATGCGCGGCACCGCCCCAAAACCCGTGAACCAGCACGATCGTCGGCTTGCTGCTCATGACCTTCTCCGTCGGAAAGGCCGACCACGGTTGGTGCCAGCCGGTCGGCTCGGCTGCCCCAAGCGAGCAGTATGACACCGCCGAGTGACGGCTCTGCGGCCGCCGCCTCTCCCGCTTGCGGGAAAGGCCCGGGCGCGCGGCGTCCGGGCTGAGGGAGAGCTCGCGACGACATCGCGAGCCTTCCTTATCCGGCCGTGCAGGTCATTCTCAAAACACGCGCGAGCGCTACTCGCCCAAGGTCAGCAACGACGCGTTGCCGCCCGCCGCCGTGGTGTTGATCGTCAGCGTGCGCTCGGTCGCGAAGCGCAGCATGTAATGCGGACCGCCGGCCTTGGGGCCGGTGCCGCTCAAGCCTTCGCCGCCGAACGGCTGCACGCCGACCACAGCGCCGATCTGGTTGCGGTTGACGTAGCAGTTGCCGACGCGCGCGCGCTTGGTGATGTGATCGATGGTCGCGTCGATGCGGCTGTGGATGCCGAGCGTGAGGCCGAAGCCGGTCGCGTTGATCGCATCGATCACCGCGTCGAGCTGATCGGCCTTCCAACGGATCACGTGCAGCACCGGACCGAACACCTCGTGCGTGAGCAGCGACAGCGACGGCAGTTCGTACGCGCGCGGCGCGAAGAAGGTGCCGTGTTCGGCGTCGGCGGCGAGCTTGACCTGGGCGATCTTCTTCGCCTCGCGCTCCATCCGCTCGGCGTGATCGCTGAGCGCCTTCTTCGACGGTTCGTCGATGACCGGGCCGACGTCGGTCGAGAGCAGGGCGGGGTCGCCGACGACCAGTTCGTCCATCGCGCCGGCGAGCATCTTGACCACCTTGTCCGCGATGTCTTCCTGCACGAACAAGACGCGCGCGGCCGAGCAGCGCTGGCCGGCCGAATCGAAGGCCGAGGCGAGCACGTCCTTGACCAGCTGCTCGGGCAGCGCGGAGGAGTCGGCGATCAGCGCGTTCTGGCCGCCGGTCTCGGCGATCAGCGCCGCGATCGGCGCATTGCGCGCGGCCAGCGTGCGGTTGATCGTCCACGCCGTTTCGGTCGAGCCGGTGAAGCAGACGCCGGCGATCTCCGGCCGCGTCAGCAGCGTATTGCCGATCATCGAACCCTTCGCCGGCACGTACTGCAGGACGGCCTCGGGGACGCCGGCCTCGTGCAGCAGTTTGACCGCGGCGTGGCCGATCAAAGTGGTCTGGTCGGCCGGCTTGGCGATCACCGCGTTGCCGGCGGCGAGGCCGGCGGCGACCTGGCCGGTGAAGATGGCGAGCGGGAAGTTCCACGGACTGATGCACACGAACACGCCGCGGCCGCGCAGGAACAGCTGGTTCGATTCGCCGGTCGGTCCCGGCAGCTGCTCGGGCTGGCCGAACAGCTTGCGCGCGATGGCGGCGTAGTAGCGCAGCAGATCCGCCGCCTCGCGCACTTCGGAAATCGCGGCCGACAGCGTCTTGCCGGCTTCGTGCACGCACAGCGCGATGAACTCGGCGCGGCGTTGTTCGAGTAGGTCGGCGGCGTGCTCGAGGATCGCCGCACGGCTCGCCGCCGGCAGCGCGTCCCAGTCTTCTTGCGCGGCGACCGCGTTGGCCAGCGCTTTCTCGATCGTGGCGGCGTCGGCGTTGCGGCTCTCGCCGATCACGCGGCGGCGGTCGGCCGGATCGGTGACCAGGCGCAGTTCCGCGGTGCTGTTCGCGCCCGGCACCAAAGGCGCCGCTTTCCAGCCGGCCTTGTTCGCGTTCACCGCCTCGGCGAGGGCCCTCAATTCGTTGTCGTTGGCGAGATTGACGCCCATGGAATTCTTCCTGCGAACATAGTTGGGAGTCTGCGCAAGCGCAGAATCGTCACCGAAAAGACCGACCGGCAGCGGAATGCGCGGATGCGGTTTGGAGGGGAACGCGCGCACCGTTTCGCACGGGTCGGCGACGAGGTCGCGAATCGACACGTCTTCGTCGACGACTCGGTTGACGAACGAAGTATTGGCGCCGTTTTCGAGCAGGCGGCGCACCAGATACGGCAGCAGGTCTTCGTGCGAACCGACCGGCGCGTAGACGCGGCAGGGCACGTTGAGATTGTTGGTGCCGATGACTTCGCCGTAGAGATCCGCGCCCATGCCGTGCAGGCGCTGGAATTCGAACGGGCGGCCCTGCGCGTAGTGGTGGATCGCCGCGATCGTGTGCGCGTTGTGGGTGGCGAACTGCGGATAGATCGCGTCGCTGCCGGCGGCGAACAGGCGCTTGGCGCAGGCCAGATAGGACACGTCGGTGTTCGGCTTGCGCGTGTAGACCGGATAGCCGGACAGGCCCAGTTCCTGCGTGCGCTTGATCTCCGAATCCCAGTACGCACCCTTGACCAGGCGCACGCACCAGCGGCGCTTGGCCTTGTGCGCGGTTTCCGCCAGCCAGTCGATCACGAACGGGCAGCGCTTCTGATACGCCTGCACGGCGAGGCCGAAACCGTTCCAGCCTTCCAGCGACGGATGCGCGAACACCGCGCCGATCACGTCGAGCGAGAGTTCGAGGCGATCGGCTTCTTCGGCATCGACGGTCATGCCGATGCCGTTCTTCATCGCCAGCTGCGCCAGTTCGAGCAGCTTGGGCGTCAGTTCGGCGTGGGCGCGTTCGCGCTTGGCCACTTCGTAGCGCGGATGCAGCGCCGACAGCTTGACCGAGATCGACGGCGCATCGAGCAGGCTCTTCTCGTTCTGCTTGAGAGCGGCGCTGCGCTTGCCGAGTGCGGCGATCGCGTCCTTGTACGCCTGGTGGTAGCGCTCGGCGTCCGGCTGCGTCAGCGCGGCTTCGCCGAGCATGTCGTAGGAATAGCGATAGGCCGCGTTGTCCTTCTCGGCCGAACGCTCCAGCGCTTCCTCGATCGTGCGGCCCATCACGAACTGGTGGCCCATGATGCGCATCGCCTGGCGCACGGCGAGACGGATCACCGGTTCGCCGGCGCGGCCGACCAGGCGCTTGAGCGCGCCGGTGAAGTCGCGCCGTGTTTCTTCGGCCAGGTTGACCAGCTGGCCGGTCAGCATCAGGCCCCAGGTGGAGGCGTTGACGAAGACCGAGTCGCTGCCGCCGAGGTGTTTCTTCCAGTTCGCCTCGCCGAGCTTGTCGCGGATCAGCTTGTCGGCGGTGGCCTTGTCCGGAATGCGCAGCAGCGCTTCGGCCACGCACATCAGGAGCACGCCTTCCTCGCTGGAAAGATCGTACTGGCGCATGAAGGATTCGACCGCGCTCTGGTCGCTCGCCTTGCTGCGCACGCGCGCGACCAGCTCGGCGGCGCGCGCCAGTACCAGCTCGCGCTCGGTCGGCGGCAGGGCGGCTTGTGCCAGCAGTTCGTCGACGGCCTGGGTTTCGTTGCGCGACCAGGCGGCCGTGATGCGCGCGCGCGCCGGCTCGGTCGTGGCCGGCAGCTCGGGGTTGAAGAGTTCGCTCAAGGCGGTCGTACTCGCGGAGACGGAGGCGGCGCCAATCGGCGCCGCGGAGTCGCGTAGTGTAGTGACGCAACAGGCGGGAACCAAGGTCGAGCGCGCCCCTCCGGGCGCGCGAGGGCGGGTTGGAGCCGAGCGGGTTGCGCTCCAAGGACGGCTGCTTGGCTCAGTCTCCGGGCGTAAGAGGGCGAGGCAGGTCGAGCGCGCGCCTTGGGGAGCGCGAGGAGCGAGCTGCGTGCCCGGGATTGGCTGCTCGGCTCAGTTCTTGGGCGGGGCAGGGCGAGGCAGTCCGATCGCTCAGCGGGCCGCAGCGCCCGCCGGACCGCTTCGGCGCCCCTGCATACATCGGTCGGGGCGATGCGCGGAGCTAGCGGCCCAAGTGCCGAGGTCTCGGCGGAACGCAGCAGGCCAGCAAATCCGCAGCCGCCTGCGACATTTTCCCTCGCCGCGCAAGGGTGGCCGCAGGTTGCCGCTGTCGCGCACGGTCCACTATGATCGCTGGGTTTTCCTGCCGAAGTTCGGCGCGCCAGTGTCCGATCGACGCTGGCGACGCGGCGTCGGCGTCGCTGCGGTACGGCGGCACATCCGGGTTACTCGAGACAAGGTGATGGCGATGATTTCATCCGGTGTACGGCGCGCCAGTCGCGTCTTTGCGGCGTTCGCGTTGCTGGCGAGCGGCACGGCCTTCGCCAATCCGGAGCCGTGGCAGCTCAACATGACGCGCGGCGTCACGCCGATCTCGCAGCGCATCCACGACGTGCACATGATCGCGCTGTGGGTCTGCGTCGCCATCGGCATCATCGTGTTCGGCGCGATGATTTACGCGATGGTGAAGTTCCGCAAATCCAAGGGTGCGGTGCCGGCGAAGTTCAGCCACAACTCGACGCTTGAAGCGATCTGGACGATCGTGCCGATCATCATCCTGGTGGTGATGGCGTGGCCGGCGACCAAGCTCCTGGTCGACATGGCCGACGTCGAGAACTCCGACATGACGGTCAAGGTCACCGGCTACCAGTGGAAGTGGCGCTACGAGTACGTCGACTACTTCAAGAAGTCGACCGCGGTGAACTTCATTTCGAGCCTGGACGCCGAGTCCAACCGCGTCCGCCAGCCCGGCTCGGGCCTCGACCCGCATTCGGTCAAGGACGGCAGCTACGACAGCTATCTGCTCAATGTCGACAAGCCCTTGGTGGTGCCGACCGGCGTGAAGATCCGCTTCGTCATCACCGGCGACGACGTGATCCACTCCTGGTGGGTGCCGGCGCTGGGCTGGAAGCAGGACGCGATCCCCGGAATCATCAACGACCAGTGGACCCGGATCGAAACCCCGGGCGTCTACCGCGGCCAGTGCGCGGAACTGTGCGGCAAGGACCACGGCTTCATGCCGATCGTGGTCAAGGCGGTGCCGAAGGCCGAGTTCGAGCAGTGGCTGGCGACGCAGGAAGCGGAAGCCGCCGCGGCGAAGGCTCCGGCGACGGCGCAAGCCGCCGTGCCGGGCGCGACGCAGGGCTGATGTTCGCGCGAGCGGAATCACGACGCGGCCTCGAACGGCCGCAATCTTCGAAGACTTGAGGTTCAGGCCATGGCCGCTGCCAATCCCGCCATCCACGACGCGCACGACGACCACGATCACAAGCCGTACGGCTTCCTCAATCGCTGGCTGTTCACGACGAACCACAAGGACATCGGCACCCTGTACCTGGTGTTCGCGCTGCTGATGTTCTTCATCGGCGGCTCGATGGCGATGGTCATCCGCGCCGAGCTGTTCCAGCCGGGCCTGCAGCTGGTGCAGCCCGAGTTCTTCAACGAAATGACCACGATGCACGCGCTGATCATGATCTTCGGCGCGGTCATGCCGGCGTTCGTCGGCCTCGGCAACTGGATGATCCCGCTGCAGATCGGCGCGCCGGACATGGCGCTGCCGCGCATGAACAACTGGTCGTTCTGGATCCTGCCGTTCGCCTTCTTCCTGCTCATCTTCGAAATCTTCCTGCCGGGCGGCGGCCCGCAGGGCGGCTGGACCATGTACCCGCCGCTGTCGCTGCAGGGCGGCATGAACGTCGCCTTCATGATCTTCGCGGTGCACCTGATGGGCATCAGCTCGATCATGGGCGCGATCAACATCATCGCGACCATCCTCAACATGCGCGCGCCCGGCGTCGATCTTTTGAAGATGCCGCTGTTCGTGTGGACCTGGCTGATCACCGCGTTCCTCTTGATCGCGGCGATGCCGGTGCTGGCCGGTGCGGTCACGATGCTTTTGACCGACAAGTTCTTCGGCACCAGCTTCTTCAACGCCGCCGGCGGCGGCGACCCGGTGATGTTCCAGCACATCTTCTGGTTCTTCGGCCATCCCGAGGTCTACATCATGATCCTGCCGGCGTTCGGCATCGTGTCGGAGATCATCCCGACCTTCAGCCGCAAGCCGCTGTTCGGTTACCAGGCGATGGTCTACGCGGTCGCCTCAATCGCGTTCCTGTCGTTCATCGTCTGGGCGCACCACATGTTCTCGGTCGGCATGCCGCTCGGCGGCGAGCTGTTCTTCATGTACGCGACGATGCTGATCGCGATCCCGACCGGCGTGAAGGTGTTCAACTGGGTCTCGACCATGTGGCAGGGCTCGATGACGTTCGAGACGCCGATGCTGTTCGCGATCGCGTTCGTCATCCTGTTCACCATCGGCGGCTTCTCCGGCGTCATGTGCGCGATCGTGCCGGCCGACTTCCAGTACCAGGACACCTACTTCGTCGTCGCCCACTTCCACTACGTGCTGGTCACCGGCGCGGTGTTCTCGATCATGGCGGCGGCGTACTACTGGCTGCCGAAGTGGACCGGCAACATGTATTCGG
Organism: Dokdonella sp. GW821-FHT11D02; assembly: GCF_058808595.1. Taxonomy (NCBI): domain Bacteria; kingdom Pseudomonadati; phylum Pseudomonadota; class Gammaproteobacteria; order Lysobacterales; family Rhodanobacteraceae; genus Dokdonella; species Dokdonella sp. GW821-FHT11D02. The sequence continues at coordinate 382,564 of NZ_CM179520.1, forward strand.
AGAAGTGGGGCAAGATCCACTTCTGGTCGAGCACGATCTCGGTCAACGTGCTGTTCTTCCCGCAGCACTTCCTCGGCCTCGCCGGCATGCCGCGCCGCATTCCCGACTACAACGTCGCCTTCGCCGACTTCAACATGATCAGCTCGATCGGCGGCTTCTGGTTCGGCGCCAGCCAGCTGATCTTCGTCGGCGTGATCATCCATTGCGTGTACTTCTCCAAGCAGCGCGCCACCGCGCAGGTGTGGGAAGGCGCGCGCGGTCTGGAGTGGACGGTGCCCTCGCCGGCGCCGCACCACACCTTCACCACGCCGCCGGTGCTCAAGCCGGGCATGCTGGCGCACGATGATGTAAGTCATTGATGGGTGCGAACGATCCCTGATCGCCGCTCGATCAGGGATTGCGCGAATTGAAGTGTCGAGTACGAGCGGGATCCACAAGCGGCCATCCATGGCCGCACAGTTCAACTAAGAGCAACTTTCTAGCGACGTTTCCCAAAGAGTCATGGAGCCGACCACCACCGCCAACCGCAACGCGAGCGTGCTGAAAACCGGCGCGGTCGTGGTCGCGTGCGCGTTCCTGTTCGGCTTCGCGATGGTTCCGGTGTACCGCATCGTGTGCGAGCACGTGTTCGGCATCAAACTCGCCAACGGCGCGAGCGGGCCGACCAGCGTCGCCAACCTGGTCGAAGACACCAGCCGCACGATCACGGTGCAGTTCGTCACCAGCGTCAACAGCAAGCTGCCGTGGTCGTTCGCGGCCGAGCGCACCAGCGTCGACGTGCATCCGGGCAAGCTGATCGAAGTCTGGTTCGACGCGACCAACACCGGCCCGCAGGCGATCGTCGGCAATGCGGTGCCGAGCGTGGCGCCGAGCAACGCTTCGCTCTATTTCAACAAGACCGAATGCTTCTGCTTCACCGAGCAGGTGCTCAATGCGGGCGAGACGCGCCGCATGCCGGTGCGTTTCTTCGTCGATCCGCAGCTGCCCAAGGGCGTGCGCGAGTTGACGCTGTCCTATACGTTCTACCCGAACGAAGTCGCCACCCAGCGGCTTTCCGAAACCGGCTCGCCGCTTCCGGCGGCCGGTTGATCCGAATTCATCGCACGAGGCCCGCCGCCATGGCGCAAACACAAGGTGCTTACTACGTCCCCCACGGCAGCCACTGGCCGATCGTCGGCTCGTTCGGCTTGCTCGGCACGGTCGGCGGCGCGGCGATTTGGCTGAACGAGTCGACCATCGGCAAGCCGATCATGGCGGTCGGTATCGCGCTGCTCCTGATCATGATGTTCGGCTGGTTCGGCACGGTCATCCGCGAATCGGTCGGCGGCCTCTACAACAAGCAGGTCGACACCTCGTTCCGCATGGGAATGATGTGGTTCATCTTCTCCGAGGTGATGTTCTTCGCCGCGTTCTTCGGTGCGTTGTTCTACGCGCGCGAGCTGGTGGTGCCGTGGCTCGGCGGTTCCGGCAAGGGCGGCCTGACCAATTACTTCCTGTGGCCGGGCTACTCCGCGGCTTGGCCGACCAACGGCCCGGGTGAGGTCGGCGGTACGTTCGAGACGATGACGCCGTGGGGCATCCCGCTGCTCAACACGATGCTGCTGCTGACCTCCGGCGTCACCATCACGATCGCGCATCACGCGCTGCGCGCCGGCCATCGCGGCCGTCTCTTGGTGTTCCTCGCCTTGACCGTGCTGCTCGGCGCGATCTTCCTCGGCTTCCAGGTGTACGAGTACGCGCACGCCTACGGCCATCTGAACCTGACCCTCGGCAGCGGCATCTACGGCAGCACGTTCTTCATGCTGACCGGATTCCATGGCCTGCACGTCACCCTCGGCGCGATCATGCTGGCGGTGATCTGGTTCCGCTGCGCGAAAGGCCACTTCACGCGCGACAACCACTTCGGCTTCGAAGCGGTCGCCTGGTACTGGCACTTCGTCGACGTGGTCTGGCTCGGGCTGTTCTTGTTCGTCTACGTACTGTAAGAGCCGGGATTCGGGATTAGGGATTGGAAGAAGCGTCGGTTCGCACGCTACTCGCTTACCGAATCCCCAATCTCCAATCCCGGCCCTTTCAGCCGCCAATGCCGTGCGGGCGGATCAGTCCGGTCGCGATCGCGATGATCACCAGCACGATCAGCAGCACCGACAGGCCGATGCGGCGGGTCAGGGCTTTCAGGACGCGGTCGCTGCCGCTCTTGTCGGTCATCATGAAATAGAGACCGGCGCCGAGGTTGTAGATGATCGCCGCCAGAAAAAGCAGGACCAGGATCTTGCTGAGCATCTCGAAGGGTTCCACGCGGCCGCACGCCGCGGCGGCGCGTCGGAGTATACGCCGCCATGAGCACTAGACGCTGGCACCGGCCGCGCGCTTTCGCGTGGATTCTGACCCTGTTCGGCATCGCGTTCTTCCTCGCCCTCGGCAGTTGGCAGTGGCGGCGCGCGCAGGAAAAAGAGCAGCTGTTCGCCGCGTTCGATCGCGGTGCCGCGCAAGCGCCGGTGCCGTTCGAGCAAGCGCGGCGAGATACGGTCGGTGTGAGCTATCCGCACGTAAGCGTGCGCGGCCACTACGCAGATCCCGGCTACGAATACGAGCTGGAAAACCAGGTGCGCGAAGGCCGTACCGGCGTCATGGTCTACGCCCTGTTCGAACCGGCGGGCGGCGGCGCGCCGCTGCTGGTCAATCGCGGTTTCCTCCCCTACACGAACGATGCGGTGCGCTATCCGGCCCTGCCGCCGTTGCCGAGCGGTGAAGTCGCGTTGTCGGCGCTGTATGCGCCGCCGCCCGGTTCCGGCCTGCGTTTGGGCGGTAACGAACTCGGACGACAGAAGTTTCCGAAGAAGGTCATCTACGTCGATCTCGCCGAGATCGGTGCCGATCTCGAACGCCAGCTCGACCCGCGCGTGCTGCTCGCCTTGCCCGACGCCGCGCCGAGCGCGGGCTTCGTGCGCGAATGGCGGCCCGAAGTGTTTCCGCCCGAACGCCACTACGGCTACGCTCTCACTTGGTTCACGTTCGCCGCCGTCGTTGTCGCGACCTTCGCGATCCTGCACTGGCGCAAGGATCCCCAATGACTCCGCTCGCGCGCAAACGCCTCGGCTTGCTCCTGATCATCGCGCTGTTTCTGGCCCCTTTGATCGGCGCCTACGTGCTCAACGCGTTCGACTGGCGCCCCGAAGGCACGCGCAACTACGGCACCCTGATCGAGCCGCCGCAGGATCTCTCGGCCGCGCGCTTCGTGCTCGCCGACGGCCAGCCGCTGCAATGGAAGGACGCCGAATGGTCGTGGACGGTGTTCGCGCTGACCGGCCCGACTTGCGCGGAGAACTGCCGCGCGCGCATCGACGAATTGCGGCGTGCGCGCCTCACCTTGAATCAGAACGCGTATCGCGTGCGCGTGGTCGCGCTCGATGTCGATCTGACGGCGGAGCAACTGGCGCCGCTCAAGCCGGTCCAGCTCGCACGCGATGTCGATGCCAAGCTCGCCGCGTTGCGGCCGAACGGCGCCGATGAAGTCGCCGTCGCGTTCGCCGATCCGCACGGCTTCCTCGCCCTGCACTACGCGGCCGGCTACGACGCGAACCGCCTGCGCAAGGATTTGGCGCGGCTGGTGAAGCGATGAGCGCACGCGCCTTGCTGAGCCCGGCGCGCATCGCCGCGTTCGCCACCGCGTTCGCCTTCGTCGTCATCGTGTTCGGCGCGTTCGTGCGCCTGTCCAACGCGGGCCTGTCCTGTCCGGACTGGCCGACCTGCTACGGCAAGGCGACCTGGCCCGGGCACGAACACGAGATCGAGCACGCCAACGCGAACTTCCCCGAACGCCCGGTCGAGACGCACAAGGCTTGGCGCGAGCAGGTTCACCGCATGATCGCCGGCACGCTCGGCCTGCTCGTGTTCGCGCTCGCCTTGATCGCGGCATGGCGCCGGCGCGCGCTGATGGCATTGCTGCTGGTCGCGGCGCTGGCCGCGGCGCTCGGCGTCGTTCTGTACATCAAGCAGATGTACGCCGCCTCCGCGCTGCTTTCGGCGATCGCCATCGCGTTGCCGCTGACGGCGGCGTTGCGGCTCGATCGCGCCGCGCCGTGGCGCATCGCGGTGATCACCTTCGCCGTGATCATCTTCCAGGCCATGCTCGGCATGTGGACGGTCACGCTGCTGCTCAAGCCGGTGGTGGTGATGGCTCATCTGCTCGGCGGCCTCTTGACCTTCTCCCTGCTCGGCTACGTCGCGTTGCGGCTCAGTGCAACCAAGACACCGACGCCGGCGCAAGCGCGGCTCGCGCCGATGGTGGTCGTCGCGCTGGTGCTGCTGACCGTGCAGATCGCGCTCGGCGGCTGGACCAGCGCGAACTACGCCGCGCTCGCTTGCGGCATCGACTTCCCCCAATGCGCCGGCAGCTGGTGGCCGATGACCGACTTTCGCGAAGGCTTCGTGCTGTGGCGCGGCATCGGCGTGAACTACGAGGGCGGCGTGCTCGACCTGCCAGCGCGCGCGGCAATCCAGATCGCGCACCGCATCGGTGCTGTGCTGGTGTTCGGTCACGTGCTCGCGACCGTGGTGCTGGCCTGGCGTCGCGGCCTCAAGGGGCAGGGCGCACTGGTCGCGGCGCTGCTCGGTACGCAGATCGCGCTCGGCATCGCCAACGTCAAGCTGCTGCTGCCGCTGCCGGTCGCGACCGCACACAACGGCGTCGCCGCCTTGCTGCTGTTGTCCTTGATCGCGCTGCTGGTGCGCACGCAGCCGCCGTTGCCGGTCGCCGCATCCGTCCGAGCTGCGGCATAGTAGCGCCGTGAAGCCACGCTCCCGCGCCAGCCAGTATTTCGAGTTGACCAAGCCGCGCGTGGTCGCGCTGATCGTGTTCACCGCGGTGATCGGCATGCTGCTGGCGGTGCCCGGCGTGCCGCCCCTGCGCCAAGCCATCGCCGGCAGTCTCGGCATCTGGCTCGCAGCGGCTTCGGCGGCCGCGCTCAATCATCTGATCGACCAGCGCATCGACAAGCTGATGGCGCGCACCTCGCAGCGGCCGCTCGCAACCGGCAGTTTGACGCCGACCCAAGTGCTCGCGTTCGCGCTGATCTTGGGCACCTTGTCGATGGCGATCCTGATCGCGCTGGTCAATCCGCTGACCGCGGCGCTGACCTTCGCTTCGTTGATCGGCTACGCCGTCGTCTACACCGCCTACCTCAAACGCGCGACGCCGCAGAACATCGTGATCGGCGGCGCCGCCGGCGCCGCGCCGCCGGTGCTCGGCTGGGCCGCGGTGACGGGCGGCGTGCACGCCTATGCGCTGCTCTTGTTCCTGATCATCTTCATCTGGACGCCGCCGCATTTCTGGGCGCTGGCGATCTTCCGCCGCGACGACTACTCGCGCGCGCAGGTACCGATGCTGCCGGTCACGCACGGCGTCACCTACACGCGCTGGCACGTCTTGTACTACACCGTGCTGCTCTTGGTGATCACCGTACTGCCGTACCTGACCGGCATGAGCGGACTGTTCTATCTCGGCGGCGCGCTCGTGCTCGGCGGCGGCTTTCTGTACTACGCCATTCGCCTGCTGAACCCGCCCGACGACTTCTTCGCCATGCGCGTGTTCAACTACTCCATCATCTATCTGATGGCGCTGTTCGCGTTCCTGCTGATCGATCACTACTTGCCGATCGACCGGTTCGATCAAGGCGTAATGCTGCTGCGTCAGGTCGGTTGACCGTACTCGCTGCGCCGCGCGTAGCGCTGCGCCAGCACGGCGCAGGCCATCAGCTGGATCTGGTGGAACAGCATCACCGGCAGCACGAACATACCGAGCGCGGGATTGCCGGCGAACAGGATCTTCGCCATCGGCACGCCGCTGGCGAGGCTCTTCTTCGAGCCGCAGAACACGATCGCGATCTCGTCGGCGCGCGCAAAGCCGAGGCGGCGGCTGAGCCAAGTGGTCGCGATCAGCACGATCGCCAGCAGCAGCACGACGAAGGCGAAGGTGCCGAGCAGCGCCGGCGGCGGCACCTGCTGCCACAAGCCCTCGGCGACCGAGGCGCTGAATGCGACGTAGACGATCAACAGCACCGTGCCGCGGTCGGTCAGGCTGAGCACGCGGCGCCAGCGCTCGACCGTGGCACCGACCCACGGCCGCGCCAGATGGCCGAGCACGAACGGCACCAGCAGCTGCAGCACGATGTCGCCGATCGCGCGCAGCGGCGAGCCGCCGTCGCCGTGCGTGGACAACAAGAGCGTGACCAGCACCGGCGTGACGAACACGCCGACGAGGTTGGACAGCGAGGCCGCGCAAACCGCCGCGGGCACATTGCCGCGCGCGATCGCCGTGAACGCGATCGACGACTGCACCGTCGAAGGCAGGCAGCACAGGAACAGCACGCCGAGGTACAGGTTCGGCGTCAGCACCAGCGCAGCGAGCGGCTTCGACGCGAGGCCGAGCAGCGGAAACAGCGCGAAGGTGCTGGCCAGCACCAAGAGATGCAGGCGCCAGTTGGTCAGTCCCGCGAGGATCGCCTCGCGCGACAGGCGCGCGCCGTGCAGGAAGAACAGCACGGCGATGCCGGCGATGGTGAGGTAGTCGAAGGCGAGCGCGACGCGGCCTTCGCACGGCAGGAAGGCTGCCAGCGCGACGGTCGCGATCAGGGCGAGAGTGAAGCCGTCGAACAGAGTGCGCAGAAGTTTCATGGAAAGATTCGTGGAGTCCGAACGCGGTTACCTCTCCCGCGAGCGGGAGAGGGAGCACAACGCTAGCGTTCGTAGAACCTATTCCCCGATCAGATGCTTCTGCCAGAAGAGCATCGTCGCCGCGCGGAAATAGTCGACGTTCGTCTTCTTGCGGAAGCCGTGGCCCTCGTCCTTGAACTGCAGGAACCAAACATCACCGCCGTTGCCGCGCACGGTCTCGACGATCTGTGCCGCCTCGCTGGCCGGCACGCGCGGGTCGTTGGCGCCTTGCGCGACGAACAGCGGCTTGGTGATCGCCTTCGCGTTGGTGGTCGGTGAAATTTTCTCGAGGAAAACCTTCATCTTCGGTTCGCGCTCGTCGCCGTACTCGGCGCGGCGCAGATCGCGCCGGTAGCTCTCGGTGTTGTTCAAGAAGGTGACGAAGTTGGAGATGCCGACGATGTCGATGCCGGCGCGCAGGCGCGCGTCGTAGTGCGTCATCGTCGCCAGCACCATGTAGCCGCCGTAGGAGCCGCCGTAGACGGCGACGCGCTGCGCATCCAGCTCGGGCTGTTTGCCGATCCAGTCGAGCAGGGCGCCGATGTCCTTGACCGAATCCTCGCGTTTGAAGCCGTTGTCGAGCAGCAGGTAGCTTTTGCCGTAGCCGGACGAGCCGCGCACGTTCGGCACCAGCACGGCGATGCCGAGTTGGTCGACCATGAACTGAATCTCCGCGCTGAACGTCGGCCGCGCCTGTGCCTCGGGACCGCCGTGGATCTGAATCACCACCGGCAGCTTCTTCCCCGTCGCCGCCTTCGGGCGGTAGTAGAACGCCGGAATCTCGCGCGCTTTGCCGCGCACCTTGTCGAAGCTGGCAAAGCGCACCAGTTCGGGCGCGCTGAATTTCGCCGCGTCCAGACCGCCGACTTCGCTTTCGGTCCAGCGCTGCACCGTCGCGTCCGGATCGACCGTGTAGACATCGCTCGGCGACAGCGCCGAGTTCAGCGAGAACGCGATGCGGCGGCCGTCCGGCGCAAACTCGACCCCGCCGATCACGCCCTTTGGCAGCGCCGGCAGCGGCAGTTCCTTGCGTGTGGCCGCGTCCAGCAGATGCAGCACGCCGTAGCCGTCCTCGTTGCTGACGAAGGCGATGCGGCGGCCGTCGGGCGACAGCGCATAGTCCTCGACGTCCCAGGCGATGCCGGCGCTGAGCGTGGTGACCTGGTTGGTCTTGAAGTCGTGGAAGCGCAGCGTTCTGAACTCGCTGTTCTCATCGGAGGTGAAGTAGGCACCGCTGCCGTCGGGCGCGAAACGGAACGCGCCGAACGAGGCCTTGCCGCCGTCGACCGGAAACAGCGTCAGCTTGCCGCTGTCGAGATCGACCACGCCCGGATGCACTTCGTTGATCGAGACGTACTTCTGCACCAGGAGCTTTTTGCCGTCCGGCGAGAAGTCACTGGCGCTCCAGCTGCCGCCTTCGGTCACCAGCGGCTTGCGCTGGCCGCCGTCGACGTCGAGCAGCCAGACGTCGGTGTCCTTGCCGTTGCGTTCGGTGCTGCTGTAGGCGAGATGCTTGCCGTCGTGCGACCACTGCGGCGAGTCGTTGCGCGACTTGCCGTCGGTCAGCAGCTTGATCGCGCGCGTGTCGAGGTCGAACCAGTACAGCTGCCAGAACTCCGAGCCGCCGACGTCCTTGCCGAACACGAAACCGTTGCGCTTCGGATTGACCGCGACCGAGGCGATCGGCTCGTCGTAGAAGGTCAGCTGTTCGCGCGCAGCGCCGGGGCTCTTCACGCGATGCACCTGGGTCGTGTTGGCGAAACGCGTGCTGATCAACAAACCCGAGCCGTCGGCGATCCAGCCGCCGAGCCCCGCGCTGCGCGTGTTGGCGTAGCGCTGCAGGCGCTCGTTCAGCGCGGACGGAAGCTCGGGAATGTTCTGCGCGATGCGGTTGCCGCCGTCGGCGTGCGGCGCGTCGGCCGCAACGGCCGGCGCGACGGCGACGGCGCACGCGAGGGCGAAGAAGGAGAAGGCGAGCGAAGGCGCGCGATACATCGAGGTCTCCCGACCGGGCATGGAACGCGCAGCGTAGCGTGTCCGGGCGCGCCGGCAGAAGTCCGCTGCGGTTCGACTCAGGTGCCGCTCGGGCGTCGGCTCGGAGGCACGGCCCACAATACCTCGCCGCGGTTGCGCTTGCTCAGGCTTATGAGCCATATCGTACGAATCCTTTCATATGATTTGGAACGTCGTTACTATGCGGCGCAGGCGGGGTGCCGGCGACGGCACGTGACTTTGCAGCAGATTGCCATCCGGGAGTCATGCCATGGGGCGGATGCGAGCGAGATGGATCGCCGCGGCGACGGTATTGCTGTCGATCGGCGCGCAGGTGCGCGCGCAAGAAGCGCCGCCGGCGGAAGGCGAGAGCAAGGCGACGACCACGCTGCAGCCGATCCAGGTGCTCGGCTCGCACATCCGCAAGGTCGACGTCGAAACCCAGCATCCGCTGCTGACGATCGAGCGCGCCGAGCTGTTGCGCACCGGCCTGACCGATATCGCCGACATCCTGCAGACGCTGACCGCGAACGGGCAGTCGCTCAATCGCAACATCAACAACGGCGGCAACGGCGAGCTGCGCGTGAATCTGCGCAGCCTCGGCAGCCAGCGCACCTTGGTCCTGCTCAACGGCCAGCGTTGGGCTGCCGCGCTCGACGGCGGCGTCGACCTCAGCGCGATACCGCTCGCCCTGATCGAACGCGTCGAAGTGCTCAAGGACGGCGCCTCGGCGATCTACGGTTCCGATGCGATCGCCGGCGTGATCAACATCGTCACGCGGCGCGAATACAAGGGTGGCGAGCTCGGCATCTATCACGGCCAGTACGACCAGGACGACGGTCAGCGCCGCTCCTACGACCTGACTTTCGGTCACGGCGGCGAAGGCTGGAACGCAGCGATCGGGCTCGAGTACGAACACTACGATCCGGTGATGGCCGGTAGTCGGCAGATATCGAGCACGCCGTTCCCGAACTTGCCCGCCGCCGCGACCGGTTCCGCCGTCACGCCCTACACCAGCCTCACGCCGGACGGCTTCGATGCGGCTCTGCGTCTGATCGACGGCCGCTCGGGCCGCTCGCCGGACGATTTCCGTCCGTTCGATCCGCGCTACGACACCTACAACTATCAGACCACCAGCTACCTGCAGACGCCGTCGGAGCGCAAGGCGGTGTTCGCGCAAGGGCGCTATGAAATCCATCCCGGCCTCGCCCTGGTCGCCGACCTCTTGTACAACCGCCGCGAATCCTCGCAGCAGCTGGCGGAGCCGGTCTTGCAGTTCTCGCCGTTCGCGAGCGGACCCGAATCGCTGCTTTCGATCGCGCCGGACAATCTCTACAACCCGTTCGGCGTTCCGGTCATCGCGGCGCAGCGTCGCGTAGTCGAGGCGGGGCCGCGGCGCTTCGAGCAGAGCGTCGACACCAAGCGCGCGCACGTCGGCCTCGACGGCTTGTTCTCGCTCGCTGGTCGCGACGTGGCCTGGGGCGCGGATCTGACCTGGATACGCGCCGCCGAGCGCTCGGCCACCGATCCGTACTTCGACAACCGCGCGCTCGCGCTCGCGATCGGGCCGTCGTTTCGCGACGCCGCCGGTATCGCGCGTTGCGGCACGCCGAGCGCGCCGATCGCCGGCTGCGTGCCGCTGGATCTGTTCGGCCCGCCCGGCTCGATCACACCGGAAATGCTCGACTACATCGAGCGCGTCACGCACGCTCGGCGCCAGGCGGAGCTGCGCGACTTCAATCTGCACGCAAGCGGCAATCTGTTCGAGCTGCCGGCCGGAGCGCTCGCCGTCGCCGCCGGCTTCGAACACCGCAGCGAGCGTGGCTACGAGCAGATCGATCCGTTGATCCGCAGCGGCAACGCGAACGGCAGCGGCGGCGGTTCGCTCGAATCGACGCGCGGCAGCGATCGCGTCAACGAGGCTTACGTCGAGTTCGACGTGCCGCTGCTGCGCGAGCAGCCGTTCGTGCGCAGCCTCGATTTCTCGCTCGCCTCGCGCTACTCGCGTTATTCCGAATTCGGCAGCACCACCAATTCGCAGTTCGGCTTGCGCTGGAAGCCGTTCGAAGATCTGCTCGTGCGCGGCAACTATTCCGAAGGCTTCCGCGCGCCGAGCCTGTCGGAGCTGTTCGGCGGCGCACAGGTGTTCACCGGGCAGTTCTTCGATCCCTGCGTCGCCGCCAACCAGTCCAGTCCCGCCGTGCTCGCGCGTTGTCGCGCGCTCGGCGTGCCGGCCGACGTGGCCGATGCGCCGACGACCGAGGTCGTCGGCGGCGGCAATCCGAACTTGCAACCGGAGACGGCGACGACGCGCACGCTCGGCCTGGTCTATTCGCCGGGTTGGTTGGAGGGATTGGAGACGAGCTTGGACTGGTATCGCATCCAGCTGCGCGGTTCGATCCAACCGGTCGACGCCGGCTCGGTCCTGGACGCCTGCTACCAGCGCGCCGATACGCCTCGCTGCAGCCAAATCGTGCGCGCCGCCGACGGCAGCCTGCTCAGCATCCGGCAGATGCCGCTGAACCTTCCCGGCGGCTTGGAAACGGAAGGTTTCGATTTCGCCATGCTGTATCGCCGGCCGACCGCGATCGGCGATTTCACCCTGCGTTGGGAAAATTCCTACGTCAATTACTTCGGCGAGATCGGCCAGCCCAAACGGCTGACGCCGCTGGCGGACGGCTCGCTCGCGCAGGGCAACGCGGTCGGCCAGAATTCGTCCGCCTACGGCGTGATCTGGCGCTTGCGCTCGGTGCTCTCGCTCAACTGGCAACGCGAGAGCTGGAGCGCGAGCGCGGCCGCGCGCTACTTTTCCGCGATCCAGGAAGATTGCAGCGCCGTTTTGTTTTTCGCCCAGCGGCTGCGCGATCCGTCGGTCAGGCAGCTCTGCTCGGAGCCCGATCGCCTGGTCGATCTCGACGGTTCCGGCGTCGGCCAAGCGGCGCCGCGCAATCGCGTCGGCAGCACGACCTTCGTCGATCTCGATCTCGGCTGGACCGCGCCGTGGAAAGGCCGCTTCGCGCTCGGCGTGCGCAACGCGCTCGATCGCGGCCCGCCGATTTCCTACTCGGCCGGATTGCGCGGCTTTTTCGCCGACTACGACCTGCCGGGCCGGTTCTGGTACGCGAGCTATCGACAAAGTTTTTGAAGCGCGCGCGCCGACGGCGGAGCTTGCTCGCCGGCCGCTCGATCGCACTGGAGGAAAAACGATGACGACCCGACGCGATGTTCTGGCCATGGCCGCCGCAGCCGGCGCCGCCGGCCTGCTCGCCCGCAGCGGACTCGGCCGCGCCGCTGCCGCAGCGGCGCCGTGGCGGCCGTATCGCGACACCGTCGCGATCGACGGCGAAGGCGCGCTGTTCATGTTCTTGTCGGAAGGCGAGAACCCGACCGACGCGAACGAATTGGCCGCCGCGCGCGCCAGCGGTCTCAGCGGCACCTTGCTCACGGTCGCACCCAATTCGCGCTTCCGCTACGACCTTGAGGCGTTCGAGAAAACCAAAAAGATTCTGGCCAACACTCAGCGCAAGATTGCCGCGCATCCCGATCGCTTCCTGCTGGTCGACAAGGCCGCCGATCTGGAGCGCGCGCGCAGCTCGCAAAAGCTCGGCGTGATCCCGCGCTTCCAGGGCTGCGAGCCGCTCGGCGAGCATCTCGATCGAGTCAAGCTGTTCCGCGAGCTGGGCGTGCGCGTGATCCAGCTGACCCAAGCCAAGCGCAACCTCGCCGCCGACGATTGCATGGAGCCCAATGATGGTGGTCTCAGCGCGTTCGGGCAGGGGCTGGTGGAGGAGCTCAATGCGCAAAAGGTCGTCCTCGATCTCGCGCACGGCTCGCCGCGCACGATCGCCGAGGGCGTGCGCGCATCGAAGGCGCCGATGCTGATCAGCCACACCGGCTGCCGCGCGCTCGCCGACGTGCCGCGCAACACCAGCGACGAGAACCTGCGCGCGATGGCCGAGCGCGGCGGCGTCGTCGGCATCATCTTCTGGCCGTACTTGCGCACCGACCGCCAGCCGACCGCGCTCGATCTGATCGCCCACATCGAGCACGCGATCAAGGTCTGCGGTGAGGACCACGTCGGCCTCGGCACCGATTGCGCGATCGCGCCGGTCGATCGCGGCGGCGACTTCGAGCGGGAGAACCGCGAGAACATCAAAGGCATGATCGAAAGCGGCTACTTGAAGCAGAAGAGCCCCGACGGCGTGTACCTGTTCATCACCGAGCTCAACATGGCCAATCGCTTCGAAGTGCTGGCCGGCATGCTGTCGGCGCGCGGCCATTCCGATGCGCGCATCGCCAAGATCCTCGGCGGCAATTTCGCGCGTGTGTTCGCCGAGGTTTGGGGGTAGTAGACTCAAACCCTCTCCATCGCCGGCCGCGGGGCGAAATCATGACCACGATTTACGATTTCAGCGCGAACAGCATCGACGGCGACGAGCGTCGGCTCGACGCCTACCGCGGCAAGACCCTGCTGATCGTCAACGTCGCCTCCAAGTGCGGCTTCACCCCGCAATACACCGGGCTGGAAGCGCTGTACGAAAAATTCCAAGGGCAGGGCCTGGTCGTACTCGGCTTTCCGTGCGATCAGTTCGGCCATCAGGAGCCGGGCGACGAAGCCGAGATCAAGAACTTCTGTTCGCTCAACTACGACGTCACCTTCCCGCTGTTCGCCAAGGTCGAGGTCAACGGCGCCAACGCGCACCCTTTGTACAAATATCTGAAGAAAGAAGCGAAGGGCCTGCTCGGCAGCGAGTCGATCAAGTGGAACTTTACAAAATTCCTGGTCGACAAGGACGGCAAGGTGGTGCGCCGCTACGCGCCGACCGACACGCCCGAAAGCATCGGCAAGGATCTCGCCGCTGCGTTGTGAGGTCGACTTGCGCGCGTCGCGACGACGCGATGCGCATGCAAGCCGCCATCGACCGTGATCGCGTGCGCCGCCGCCGCGCTACACGGTTGACATCTTTTCATCGCTGACGCACTACGCCGCGCATGACCTCGGTCCCCTATCGCTTCGGCGCGTTCCAGCTCGATCCCGCGGCGCGCACCTTGCTGCGTGACGGCGTGCCGACGCTGCTGCCGCCCAAAGCGCTCGATCTGATCGTCTATCTGATCGAACGACGCGAGCGTGCGGTCGGTCGCGACGAATTGATCGCGGCGGTGTGGGGGCGGGTGGACATCACCGACAATGCGCTCGGCCAAGTCGTCTTGCAGGCGCGGCGCGCGCTCGACGACGGCGGCGAGACCGGCCAGCGCAGCATCGTCACGGTGCCGCGCTTCGGCTATCGCTGGGCGGCGCCGGTGAGCCTCGACAACGCGACGCCCGCCGCCGAGCCGATCGAAGAAATCGACCGCGCTGTGCCGGCGCCGCCCGCGCCGTCGGCACCGTCCGCCGCGGAGCTGCCGGCGACGAATGCGCCGCCGCCGCGCCGCTGGTTGTGGCCGGCCGTCGCCATTGCCGTGCTGGTCGCACTGGCGGCGACAGCCCTCGTTCTGCGCGGCCTGCAGCGACCGGCCGATGCGATCTCGGCGGCGGTCGTCGTGCTGCCGGTGGTGGTCGAGGCGCCGCCGGCTTCGGCCTGGGTGCGTCTGGGCGTGATGGATCTGGTCGCGCAGCGCCTGCGCGCGGCCGGGCAGGCGGTGGTGCCGAGCGACAACATCGTCGGCTTGGCCGCACGGCACACCGACGCGAACGGCGCGCTCGACGTCGACGCGCTCGCCACGGCCGCCGGCGCCGGCCTGGTCATCGACGCCAACGCGCGCCAGCTCGGCGAGCGCTGGCAAGTCGTGTTGCAGGCGCGCGGGCGTGCAGCGCGAGGCGAGGGTGAGGACGCCGACGTGATCGTCGCCGCACGTCTCGCCGCGGATCGGCTCGCGCTCGCGCTCGGTCTGCAGCCGGCCGGCGCCGACGCCGCCGGCGGCAGCGCGCGGCTCCTGCAGCAAGTGCGCGCGGCGATCCTGTCCGAACAACTCGATCTCGCGCGTCGCCTGCTGCTGGAAGCGGGCGCCGACGCCAGCGTGCAGCCGGCGGTGCGCTTTCATCTGGCGGAGATCGATTTTCGCGAGGGGCATTTGGAGGAGGCGCAGCGCGCGCTGACCGCGCAGCTCGCCGACGGCGGCGCGGACGAGCCCTCGCTGCATGCGCGCATCTTGAACACGCTGGCGAACATCGCCTACCAGCGCAACCAGCCCGGCCAGGTCGAGGAATACGCCGAGCAGGCGCTGCGCTGGCTGGCCGATCACGACGATCCGGAAGAGACCGGCCGCGCCTGGCTCGGCCGCGCCGGCGCGCGTACCGCGCTGCATCGCTACGACGCCGCCCTGGCCGACTACGCGCAGGCGCGTGTCGCGTTCGCGGCGGCCGGCGACCGCCGTGCCTTGGCGCGGGTGGATACCTACGTCGCCCTGCTCGACATCAACCGCGACCGTCCGGTCGAGGCGCTGCCGCTGTTGCGCGACGCGGTCGAGCGCCTGCGCAGTTTCGACGCGGTGGTGGAAGAGCTGCACGGTCGCGTCGGCATCGTGATGGCCGAATTGGCCCTGCTCGATGCGGCGGCCGCGCTGGAACAGTGCGCGCGGCTCGACACGTTGATCGCGCGTGTCTCCGATCCGCGCCGCAAGCATTACGCCGGTCTGGTCTGCGTCGATGCCGCCTTGGCCAACGGCAAGCTCGGCGAGGCCGGCGCGCGTCTGCGCGCGATCCGCGAGCAGGCACGCGAGCCGGGAGCCAGCTTGATGCATCAGTCCGAATTCCAGCTGCATCGGCTCGGCGCCGAGCTGGCCTATGCGATCGACGACCGCCAAACCGCCGCCAGCGAAGCGGCCGCGGCGGTGGCGCTGCCGCTCGGCTACGATTCGGCCGGCGCACGGGCGCGCACGCTGCTGTTGGCGATCCGCGTGCAACGCGCGCTCGGCAACGCCGCGGCCGCAGCGGAAACCGCGAACGCGGCGCGGCGCCTGGCCGCGGACAAATCCGACGAAGCCGATCAGCAGGTTTACATCGCCCTGGTCGAAGCCGAGCAGGCGCTCGGTCGAGGTGATGCGGCCGCGGCCGAGGCGGCCTTCGCCGATGCCTCCCGCGCCGCCGATGCCAGCCGCGTCCCGGCCAACGTGCTCGCTGCCACCCAGGCGCACGGCAGCTGGCTGATCGAGCGCGGCGAACTCGAGCGTGCCGGCATCGTGGTCGGCCGCATCGCGCGCTGGGCGACGCTGAGCTATGAGGCCGCCTTGCTGCAGGTGCAGCTGTACCGCGCGCTGGAGCAGCAGGCGCCGTGGCAGGAAGCGCTGCGCCAGGCCGCCGCCCTGGCCGGCGAGCGCGTGATTCCGCCGCGGCTGCGCACGCCGCGGCCCGCGTTACAACTGGATAACGACTCCGTAAACGGCGAACAAACGCCCCGCTAACGGAAACCGCATGCCGAGTCGCCGCATTCGCGCGATCTTCGGCCTCGGTCCATGGGTGCGCGGATGAGTCGAAGCACGGGCGGCGATCGCTTCCCCGAGCGCGTCGTTCGCCTCTCCTCCTCCTCCAATGCGGCGGCGCCTTCGCGCCCCCATGGGCCGGAACGGTCTTGGGGACCGTTCCTTTCTCATTCGCTTCGGGAGATGGTGGGAATGTCGGGTTCGGGCCACGGTTTCCTGGCGCGCTTTCGCCGCGCCGCATTATTCGCTTTGATCGC
The DNA here is from genome assembly GCF_058808595.1 of Dokdonella sp. GW821-FHT11D02. NCBI lineage: Bacteria > Pseudomonadati > Pseudomonadota > Gammaproteobacteria > Lysobacterales > Rhodanobacteraceae > Dokdonella > Dokdonella sp. GW821-FHT11D02. Next base: position 398,946 of record NZ_CM179520.1, read on the forward strand.
AACCGCTCCGGCGGCGCAGGCCGACGGCGGCTTCCTGCAGGTGGGCGACATGGCGTCGGCGCGTTCGCTGCACGGTGCCGCCGCGTTGCCGAACGGACGCGTGCTGGTGGTGGGCGGCATCGCCGACTTCGGCGCCTTCGTCGGTATCGCCGAGTTGTACGACCCGCTCACCATGAGCTTCGTCGGTACCGGCCTGCCGAACCGAGCGCGCATGCGTCCGACCACGGTCAGCCTCGCCGACGGCCGCGTCTTCGTCTACGGCGGGCAGGGCAACGGCGGCTACTACACCGACGCCGAAATCTACGACCCGGCGACCGGCACGTTCACGCCGACCGGCAGCACGGCCACGGTCCGCTACGTCACCACCGCGGTGCTGCTGGCCGACGGCAAGGTGCTGCTCGCCGGCGGCTTCAATCGTGACGACGGCCCGCTGTCGAGCGCCGAACTGTTCGATCCGGCCACCGGCACCTTCAGTCCGACCGGCAGCCTCAGCCGGCCGCGCATCCAGGTCAACGGGGCGGTGCGGCTGCAAGACGGCCGCGTGCTGATCGCCGGCGGCAACAACGAAGAAGACGGCCAGCTCGCCAGCGCCGAACTGTACGACCCGGCGACCGGCACGTTTTCGCTGACCGGCGCGATGCCCGAGCCGCGCGACGATCACGATGCGGTCCTGCTGCAGGACGGCCGCGTGCTGATCGTCGCCGGCGATTTCGGCACCGAGCCCTCGGGCTTTCCGCACTACCTCGCCGAGGCGCTCTTGTACGACCCTGCCAGCGGCCAGTTCAAGCCGACCGGCAGCCTCGCCCACACGCGCGTCTTCCCTGCCACCAGCCTGCTGCCGGACGGTCGCGTGCTGGTCGCCGGCGGCAACCGCGTCAGCGGCAATGCCGGCAGTACCACCGTCGCCGAAGCGGAAATCTACGATCCGGCGACCGGCAGCTTCAGCGAAGCCGGCACGATGGCGATACCGCGCGACGAACCGGTTGCGGCGCCGTTGCAGGACGGCTCTATCCTCTTGGTCGGCGGCTGGGCTTTCGGCGGCAATACCGTCGGCGACATTCCGAGCGCTACGGCCGAGCGTTTCGTGCCGTCGACGCCGGACAAGATTTTCGTCGACGGTTTCGAAGGCTTGCTCGATCGGCGCAAGTAGCCGCAGCCCGAGCCGGCAGGGTGCACACCTTGCCGGCGCGCCGCGCGTTCGTGTGAGAATCGCGCGATGACGACGGCGAACTACGACGCGATCCTAATCGGCGGCGGCCACAACGGCCTGGTCTGCGCGACCTATCTGGCCAAGGCCGGACTGAAAGTGTTGGTGTTGGAACGGCGCGAGGTGGTCGGCGGCGCCGCGGTGACCGAGGAATTCCATCCCGGCTTCCGCAATTCGGTCGCCGCCTACACCGTCTCGCTGCTGCAGCCGAAGGTGATGCGCGAGCTCGAGTTGGAGCGGCACGGCCTGCGCATCGTGCTGCGGCGCGCGAACAATTTCCTGCCGCGGCCCGACGGCAGCTATCTGCTGACCGGCGCCGGCCGCACGCATGCGGACGTGGCGAAGTTCTCACAGAAAGACGCCGACGCGTTGCCCGAATATGAGCGCCGCCTCGATGCGATCGCCGACGTGCTGCGCGCGCTCGCGCTGGAGCCGCCGCCGAACGTCAGCGACGGCGGCTGGTTGCGCGCGCTGCCCGAACTGGTGCGCGCGGGACGCCTGGGCAATCGCCTCGGTGCGCTCGATGCGACCTTGCGCAACGACTTGCTCGATCTCTTCACGATCTCGGCCGCCGAGTATCTCGATCGCTTTTTCGAGAGCGAACCGATCAAGGCCGTGCTCGGCTTCGACGGTGTGGTCGGCAACTACGCCAGCCCCTACACACCCGGCAGCGCCTACGTGCTGCTGCATCACGTATTCGGCGAGGTCAACGGCGTGAAGGGCGCCTGGGGCCATGCGATCGGCGGCATGGGCGCGATCACGCAGGCGATGGCGAAGGCGGCGACGGCGGCCGGTGTCGAGATTCGCATCGGTTGCGGCGTGCGCGAAGTCGTGGTCGAGAACGGCCGCGCGGTCGGCGTGGTCACTGCCGGCAGCGACACCTTGCGCGCACGCGCGATCGTCGCCAACGTCAACCCGAAGCTGCTCTACGAACGCCTGCTGGCGCCGGCGGTGGTGCCGGCCGCGACGCGCGAGCGCATGCGCAACTGGCGCTGCGGTTCGGGCACGTTCCGCATGAACGTCGCGCTTGATCGCCTGCCCGATTTTTCGTGCCTGCCCGGCGAGGGCGACCATCTGACCGCCGGCATCATCCTCGCGCCGAGCCTGGACTACATGGACCGCGCTTACCTCGACGCGCGCGCACACGGTTGGTCGCGCGAGCCGATCGTCGAGATGCTGATTCCTTCGACGCTGGACGACTCGCTCGCGCCATCGGGTCAGCACGTCGCCAGCTTGTTCTGCCAGCACGTCGCGCCGGTGCTACCCAACGGCGCCAGTTGGGATGCGCATCGCGAAGAAGTCGCCGACCTCATGGTCGCGACGGTCGATCGCTACGCACCGGGCTTCAAAGCCAGCGTGCTCGGTCGCCAGATCAAATCGCCGCTCGACCTCGAACGCGACTTCGGCTTGCTCGGCGGCGACATCTTCCACGGCGCGTTGAGCTTGAACCAGCTGTTCAGTGCGCGGCCGATGCTCGGTCAGGCGAATTATCGTGGCGCACTGCCGGGCTTGTACCTGTGCGGCGCCGGCACGCATCCGGGCGGCGGCGTCACCGGCGCGCCGGGCCACAACGCAGCCAAGGCGATCGCCGCGGACCTGCGCTAGCGGCGGTTTTCTCGATTCAAATCGCCGCGCCGCGCTTCATTCGTGTGCGGCTTGCGTGCGCAATGCGATCGTTGCGGCGATCGGTGTCGTCGCAGCGGGTGTGTAGGTGCTTTCCGTGGTCGCGGACGGAGTCGGCGCTGGCGTCGTATTCGGTGCCGCCAAGAACGACACCGTGATGCCGAAGCCGCGTCCGTCGAGGCCTACACCGGTGGCGACGACGGCGCCGTGCGAAGCCGCGATGCGTGCGACCAGCGAAAGCCCCAGTCCGCTGCCGCGCTGATTGCTGCCGGCGACGCGAAAGAAGCGATCGAAGATGCGTTCGCGATCGGCCGCGGCGACACCGGGACCGTCGTCGAGCACCTGCAGCACGGCACACGCGCCCATGCGCGTGCAGCGCACCGCGATGCGTCCGCCGACCGGCGTGTAGCGCACCGCGTTGTCGACCAGGTTGCCGATCAGGATGCCGAGGTCGTCGACGTTGCCGACGATCGCGCAGGGCTCGGCGTCGAGCGCGATCGACTGGCGCTTGTGCGCGGCGATCGCATCGATCTCGTGGGTGACGACGGCGACGATGTCGGCCAGTTCGAGTGGCGCACGCTCGCCGGCGTGGGCGGCGTCGAGGCGGGCGGAATCGAGCAGCTGCTGCGACAGGCGCGCGCTGCGTTCGACACCGTGCACGAGCTGCTGCAGGGGTTCCTTCGCTTCCTCCAGCGTTTGCGAGCGCTGCGCCACCTGCGCATGCGTGAGCAACGCGGCCAACGGCGTGCGCAACTCGTGCGCCGCTTCGGAGAGGAATTGGCGTTCGTTGCGCAGCGCGCGGTCGAGCCGCGCCAACAGCTGGTTGAACGACTCCACCAGCGGGCGCACTTCGTCGGGCAAGCGCTCGCCCGGCAGCGGCGCGAGATCGAGCGGGTCGCGCAGCGCGATCGCATCCTGCACCTTCACCACCGGCTGCAGCGAGCGGCGGATCACCCAGCGCATGGCGAAGGCGAGCACCAGCAGGAGCGGTACCGAGATGGCGAGTCCGACCAGCACCCAGCGGCGCAGTTCGGCGCCGAAGTCGCGCGCCGGCTTGGCGATCTGCACCTGCACGTCGCCGTCCGCGCTGGACAGCGCGTACACGCGCCACTCTTCGCCGCCGATGTTCTGGGTGGCATAGCCGTCGAGGTAGTCGGGTTTGAGCGGCGGCGTCGGCGCCTCCGGCGAACGCACGACAATCTCGCGTCGCGACTTGACCCACACCTGAAAGACGAAGCGGCCTTTGTAGCCGGTCTTCTCCGGGCCGTTGCCACCCACGCGCAAATTCTCAGCGCCGGAAAGACTGGCCACGTCGCCCGGCATCGACAGCAGCACCTGGCCGCCGATTTCCGCCAGCATGCGATCCCAAAGTCCGGTCTGCTCGCGCGAAACCTGCACCCCCACGCACGCCAGCGCGATCGCCCAGGCGGTCGCGAAAATGCCGAGCAGCACGATGAACAAACGCGTTCGCAGCGATTGCATCAGGATTCCTCGCCGAGGCGGTAGCCGTAGCCGTGCACGGTCGCGATCACCTCGTCGCCGAGTTTACGCCGCAGCTGATGCACGTAGACCGCGATCGTATTGCTTTCGATCGCACCGGCGCCGTCGTAGATCAGATCTTCCAGGCGATCGCGCGCGACCGCCTGGCCCTGGCGCTCCATCAGCGCCAGCAAGGTGCGGTATTCGTGCGTGCCCAATCGTACCGGCAGGCCGTCGCGAGTGACCGCGCGCCGCGTCGGATCGAGCACGATGTCGCGATAACGCAAAAGCGGCGCGACGCGGCCCTGGCTGCGGCGCAGTACCGCGCGCAGGCGCGCCAGCAGCTCGTCGATCTGGAACGGCTTGATCAGATAGTCGTCGGCGCCGGCGTCGAGACCGACGATGCGATCGCCGAGGCGGTCGCGCGCGGTGATGATCAGCACCGGCGTGGTGTCGTAGCGGTCGCGCATCGCGCGCAGCACGTCGAGCCCCGAGCCCTGCGGCAAGCCGAGATCGAGCAGCACGGCCGCGTAGGCGTGATCGGTCAGTGCGATGCGCGCGGTCGCCGCATCGCGCGCGCAGTCGACCGACCAGCCGTCCTGGCGCAGCGCCGCGGCGATCGCGGCGGCGAGCGGAGAGTCGTCTTCGACGAGCAAGAGATGGGGCAAGGCGGCCTCGCGACGATCGCGGTTCGACGACGGCGAACCTTGCCGTGGCGCGTTTAAAGAATTCTTAAATCCGGCTGCGCAGACTGCGCCGCATCGGGCACCGCCCGAACGCTGTCCCGCTCGCACCCGCCCAATGGGACCCATTCCCCGATGGGACGAAGGAACCCCGGCACGAACGGGTCGGGGTTCCTTCGGCTCCCGCCCGTGTGCGGGGCTCGATGCGGCGCGTCTGATCGCAACCGAGGAGTTCGAATGTCGTACGGTGTCGGCCACCTTATCACGCCCCTTCGCAGTCGTCCGATCGCCGCCGCGGTCGTTGCGATCGCCATGTCCGCCGCGCCTGCCGCACGTGCGCAGCAGGCGGACGCGGCGCAGGATCGAGGTTGGAACACCTCGCTGTCGATTTCCGACACCGAGCAGTCGGATGCGGACTTGGATACGGGCGGCGAACTCGGTGTTTCGCGCGCCGCGCTGGCGCTGTCGGCGCGGCGTCAGCTCGAGTCCGGGCTCGGCCTCGGCGTGGGTGTGCGTCTTTCGCGCGAGCGTTGGGATTTCAGCGATCCGCTCGCGTTCGGCGGCACGGCACCGTGGAAGGATATTCGTCGCGCCGGCGTGAGCGTCCTTCTGCGCGGCCGTCTCGACGAACGCTGGCAATGGCTGGTCGCGCCGACCGTGCAGTACGCCGGCGAAGAAGGCGCGAAGTCGAGCGATGCGATGAGCTACGGCGCCGCCTTCGGTTTTTCGCGCCGCTACGGTGCGGATCTCGATCTGACCTTCGGTGTCGCCGCGCTGCGCGACATCGACAAGAACCGCTTGCGCCCGTACGTGGCGGTCAATTGGAAGATCGACGAACGCTGGCGCATCGGCAGCCCCGAAGCGGCGACGCCGACGGGATTGGGCGGCATCGAGTTGGCGTACCGGCGCAATCCGGCCTGGGACTTCGGCGTCGGCTTGGGCGTCAGCGAGTACCGCTTCCGCCTCGACCGCGACGGTCCGACCGCCGGCGGCGTCGGCGAATCGCGTTCGCTGCCGTTGTACGGCCGCGTTTCGTTTCGGCCGAATGCGTCCATCCGTCTAGACGCCTATGCTGGCAGCAGCTTCAACAACCGCGTGCGACTGGAATACGGCGGCGGCCGCAGAATCTCCGAAGAGTACGACGCGGCGCCGCTGTTCGGCCTCGCCGTGAGCGTCTCGCCCTGAGGTCGCCGGCACGATGAATACCTGGCTGGTATCCAGCGGCCTGATGGCTCGCAACGATCGTTCGATGTATCTGCGTTCCTGGCTGCGCGATCCGCGCCGGATCGGCGCGGCGTGGCCGTCCGGACGCGCCCTGGCCGAGCTGATGACGCGCGAGCTGCGCGCGACCGACGGTCCCTTGGTCGAGCTCGGCGCCGGCACCGGCACGTTCGCGCGCGCGCTGATCCGACGCGGCGTGCCGGAGCGACGGCTCGCTCTGGTCGAGGCGAATGCGGAGTTCGCGCGCACCTTGCTGTTCCGCTTCCCGCAGGCGCGCGTGCTGCGCATGGACGCGGCCGCGATCGGCGAGGTCGATTCGTTCTTCGGCGGTCAGCGCGCCGGCGCCTTGCTCAGCAGCCTGCCGCTGTCGATGCCGCTGCGGCGACTGGTCGGCTTGCTCACGACCGCATTCGATCGCCATCTGCGCCACGGCGGTGCGTTCTATCAGTTGTCCTACTTGCCGTGGTATCGCTTGCGTGCGTCGACGCTGGATCGCCTCGGCTTGCAGGTGGAGCGTGTCGGTTGGACCGCGGCGAACCTGCCGCCCGCCTTCGTCTATCGCTTGCGCCGTAAGCACTGAGCATGATCGAACTGATCGTCAACGGCTGCACGCACCGGCTCGGCGCCAATCCGGCGACGCCGCTGCTGTATGCGTTGAGCGAGCACGTCGGCGTGACCAGCCTGACCTTCGGTTGCGGCACCTCCGCTTGCGGCGCTTGCGCGGTCCATGTGAACGGACGCGTCGTGCGCGCCTGCGAGGTCGCCTTGTCCACGGTCGCCGGCGCACAAGTCGTCACCATCGAGGGCTTGGCCGCCAGCGAAGGATTGCCGAGCGGCGTGCTGCATCCGGTGCAGCAGGCCTGGATCGACGCCGGCGTGCCGCCGTGCCGTTGCCGCCATTCCGGTTTGATGATGGCCGCCGCCGCTCTGCTCGCACGCCAGCCCGATCCCAGCGATGCCGACATCGACGCGGCGCTGGCTGCCTGCTGCCCGTGCGAGACGCGGCGCGAAGTGCGACATGCGATTCGCCTGTTGGCACAGCGTCTGGCGACCTGGTGAGCGGCGCATCGCGATGCGAGTGCGCTGAGGCATAATCTGGCGCGATTCGGATCGCATCGGAGTCGCTGTCGCAGCCGCATGAATGCCATTCCCGTTGCAGCCGCGGTACCGGCGGCCAATTCCACCCGGCGCGTGCTGTTCGCCAGCCTGATCGGCACCACGATCGAATTCTTCGACTTCTACATCTACGCCACCGCCGCGGTGCTGGTGTTTCCCAAGCTGTTCTTTCCGGCTGCCGATCCGACCTCGGCCTTGCTGTCCTCGCTGGCCACCTTCGCGCTCGCGTTCTTCGCGCGCCCGATCGGCTCGGCCGTGTTCGGCCACTACGGCGATCGCATCGGGCGCAAGGCGACCCTGGTCGCGGCGCTGTTGACGATGGGCTTGTCGACGGTGGTGATCGGCCTGCTGCCGACCTACGACACGATCGGGCTGCTGGCGCCGCTCTTGCTGATGCTGTGCCGCGTCGGTCAGGGCCTCGGCCTTGGCGGCGAATGGGGTGGGGCGGTGCTATTGGCGACCGAGAACGCGCCGCCCGGCAAGCGCGCCTGGTACGGCATGTTTCCGCAGCTCGGCGCGCCGATCGGCTTCATCTGTTCCAGCGGCGTATTCCTGCTCCTGACCGACTGGCTCGACGACGCGCAATTTTTCGCCTGGGGCTGGCGCGTGCCGTTCCTGGCCAGCGCGCTCCTGGTCGGCGTCGGCCTGTACGTGCGCCTGAAGCTGACCGAGACGCCGGCGTTCCTGCGCGCGATCGAGAACGACGAGCGAGTGCAGCTGCCGATCGCAACCGTCTGCGCGCAGCATTGGCGGCCGCTGGTGCTCGGCACGTTCGCGGCGTCGACGACCTTCGTACTGTTCTATCTGATGACCGTATTCGCGCTGTCGTGGGGCACCAGCGCGCTGCACTACGCGCGCAACGAGTTCCTACTGCTGCAGATGCTGGCGATGCTTGCGTTCGGGCTCGGCATCCCGCTGTCGGCGCTGTTCGCCGATCGACGCGGCCGGCGTGCGATGTTGTTGATCGCGACCGTGGCGATCTTGGCGTTCGGTTTCAGCATCGCTGCGTTGTTCGTCGCCAACGACCCGCTGCGGGTCGGCCTGTTCCTCGCCGGCGGTTTGTTCTTGATGGGGCTGACTTACGGCCCGCTTGGTACGGCATTGGCGGAGCTGTTTCCGACCGCGGTGCGCTACACCGGCTCTTCGCTCGCGTTCAATCTGGCCGGCATCCTCGGCGCTTCGCTGGCGCCTTACGTGGCGATGTGGCTGGCGCGCCAGTACGGCCTGTATGCGGTCGGCGGGTATTTGAGTGCGGCGGCGCTGATTTCGCTGCTGGCCTTGCTCGCGATCCGGCGCGGCGAGAGCGCCTAGCGCGCGCCCTTGTTCGCCAGCAGTTCGCGCAGTTCGCGCTTTTCGTTTTCGTCGAGCGATTCCTGCGCTTGCTTGCGTGAAAGCTCTTCCAGCCGCTGCTGCAGCATCTGCCGTTCGAGCTGGCGCAGCGCGCCGATGAATTCCTCGCGCGCCTCGTCCTCGCCGCCGGGGAAGTCGACCACGGCGAGCTTGCGCAAGGCATTGGCTTCTTCGCGTTCGGCGTAGTGTTCCAGCAGCGCGCCGGTACTGAGATCGGGGCGCGCGCGGCACATGCCGATCAACTCGATCAGGAGCGGAATGCCGGGCTGACGCAGCTCGGCGAACGTCCACGGCGGTTCGAGCGTGCCGGCGAGCTGCGGCCGCTGCACCAGCAGGGTGATGGCGGCGCGTACGAGCGAGCGTTGTTGCGGCTTGGCCGGACGGTTCGCGCTGGTCGGCGCGTTGGACCCGGGGCCTTGCACGGCGGTCTTCACGCCACTGAGGCGTTCGAGTTCGGCGTACATCAGGTCGCGAAACGCGCCGTCGGGAATCTGCGCGAGCAGGGGACGCGTGCGTTCGGCCAGGCGTGCCTTGCCGTCGAGGCTGGCGAGGTTCACGTCCTTGCTGTTCTCGGTGAAGAAGAATTCGCTCAGCGGCGTCGCATTCTTCAGGCGCAGTTCGAAGCCATCCAAGCCTTCCTTGCGCACGAGCGAGTCGGGGTCCTCGCCGTCGGGCAGGAACAGGAACAGCGCTTGGCGGCCGTCGCGCATGCGCGGCAGCACCGATTCGAGCGCGCGCCAGGCGGCTTGGCGTCCGGCGCGATCGCCGTCGAAGCAGAAGTAGACGTCGGCACACTGGCGGAACAGGATTTCGGCGTGGTCGCTGGTGGTCGCGGTGCCGAGCGTGGCGACCGCCTGCGTGAGGCCGTATTGATGCAGGCTGATCACATCCATGTAGCCTTCGACCACCAGCAGGCGCGGAATCTTCACGTGCGCCTCGCGCACCTGCCACAGGCCGAACAGCTCGCGGCCTTTGTGGAACAGCGGCGTTTCGGGTGAATTGAGATATTTGGGGCCGGGTTCGCTTTTGCGTGCGTCGGGCGCGCGAGAGTCGGGAGCCGGCGATCCCGCGCCGGACTTTTCGACGGCCGCAGAGTTCTGCGGGACGTCCGCATCGCTCGGCGCCGCCGATTTCGCTTTCGGGCTGGTCAGGATTCTTCCGCCGAACGCGATCGTGCGGCCGCGGCGATCGAGGATCGGGAACATCACTCGATCGCGGAAGCGGTCGTAGCGGCTGCCGCGATCGCCGCTGGTGAGCATGCCGGTCTTTTCCAGCGAGGCGATGCGTGCCGCGCTGGTGCCGAGCGCGTTCTTCAGCGCATCCCAGGCATCGGGCGCGTAGCCGAGCTGGAAGCGCGCCAGGATCGCCGGATCGAGTCCGCGCTGCGCGAAATAGCCGCCGGCTTTTTCGTTCGCCGCGAGCTGGCGCCGATAGAACGCCGTCGCCGCGTCGAGCAGGTCGTACAGATCGCCGACGTCTTCGCGCGGCGCGCTGCGGCCACCTTCGTAAGGCACTTTCAGGCCGGCGCGATTGGCCAGCTCTTCCACCGCATCGGGAAACTCGAGGCGGTCGTAATTCATCAAGAAGCCGATCGCGCTGCCGTGCGCGCCGCAGCCGAAGCAGTGATAGAACTGCTTGGCCGGGCTGACCGTGAACGAGGGCGAGCGCTCGTCGTGGAACGGGCAGCGCGCCGACCAGTCGCGACCGGCCTTCTTCAGCGGCACGCGCTCGGCGATCACGTCGACGATGTCGACGCGGGCGAGCAGTTCGTCGATGAATTTTTCGGGGATGCGGCCGGCCATCGAACGCTCAGCTAGATCGTCATTCGGAGCGGCGCCGCGAGGCTAGTCTTCCTGCGGGATCAGCAACCACAGCAAGAGATAGACCAGGATGCCGGGAAACGCGGCGGACAGAATCGAAACCAGCACGTAGACGATGCGCAGACCGCGCGCGTTGATGCCGAAGTGCTGCGCCAGACCGCCGACCACGCCGGCGATCATGCGGTTGCTGCGCGAACGGCGCAGGGGCGAGTTCGTCATCGAGGCGGCTCCGGGTGGCGGCGCCGCATTGTAGCGCCGCCGCCCGCGGCTCAGCCGCCGAGCTTCTGCTTGACCAGGGCCGAGACCTTGCCCATGTCGGCGCGGCCGGCGACCTGCGGCTTGATCAGGCCGACCACCTTGCCCATGTCCTTCGCACTGGCCGCGCCGCTGTCGGCGATCGCCTTCGCCACGATCGCCTCGATCTCGGCTTCGCCGAGCTGGGCCGGCATGTAGGCCTGGATCACGCCGACTTCGAACTCTTCCTTCTGCGCGAGATCCTCGCGTCCGGCGTCGCGGAACTGGCTGATCGAGTCGCGCCGCTGCTTGAGCATCTTCTCGATCACGACCAGCACCTGGGTGTCGTCGAGTTCGATGCGCTCGTCCACCTCGCGCTGCTTGATCGCCGCGTTGACCAGGCGGATCACGCCGAGGCGATCCTTGTCGCCGCCCTTCATCGCGGCCTTCATGTCTTCAGTGAGTCGGGCTTTGAGCGTCATTGCGGGTTCCTCGACACAAAACCAAAAAACCGGCAGCGCTCTCGCACTGCCGGTTGATGAACAGCCTCATCTTGAACGCGGCCCGAGCGGACCGCATTGCGAGAATCAGTACAGGCGCTGACGCTTGGTCACGTCGCGCGAAACGCGGCGAAGGTGACGCTTGACCGCGGCGGCGCGCTTGCGCTTGCGCTCCTGGGTCGGCTTTTCGTAGAACTCGCGCTTGCGCACTTCGGCCAGCACGCCGGCCTTCTCGCAGGTGCGCTTGAAGCGACGCAGGGCAAACTCGAACGGTTCGTTTTCGCGAACTTTGACGCTGGGCATACCTTCTCCGATCAAAACAAGCCCGGGGCTGTCGGGCGAGCCGTGTATTCTATCGCGATGAATCAAGACTTTGCAAAGGCGGTCCGGAGCGGTCCCGTACTCGGGGTCGAGACCTCGTGCGACGAGACCGGCGTAGCCGTCTACGACGCCGAGCGCGGCCTGCTCGCCCATACGCTGTACAGCCAGATCCGCATGCACGCCGACTACGGCGGCGTGGTACCGGAATTGGCCTCGCGCGACCACGTGCGCAAGCTGCTGCCGCTGGTGCGCGAAACCTTGACCCGGGCCAAGCTCGGCACTGCCGACCTCGGCGGCGTCGCCTACACGGCCGGGCCGGGCCTGGTCGGTGCGCTCCTGGTCGGCGCCACCGCCGCGCGCGCGCTGGCTTGGGCGCTCGGGCTGCCGGCGATCGGCGTGCATCACATGGAAGGGCATCTGTTGGCGCCGCTGCTGGAGGCCGACCCGCCGCAGCCGCCGTTCGTGGCCCTGCTGGTCTCGGGCGGCCACTCGATGCTGATCGAGGTGGCCGCGATCGGCCGCTACACCCTGCTCGGCGACACCCTCGACGACGCCGCCGGCGAAGCCTTCGACAAAACCGCCAAGTTGATGGATCTGCCCTATCCGGGCGGTCCGGCGCTGGCGCGGCTGGCCGAGCAGGGGCGTCCCGGCGCATTCCGCTTCTCGCGGCCGATGACCGACCGGCCCGGGCTCGATTTCAGCTTCTCCGGATTGAAGACCCAGGTCCTGTTGGCCTGGCAGGCCAGCGACAAGACCGAACAGACCAAGGCCGACGTCGCGCGTGCTTTCGAAGAAGCGATCGTCGAAACCCTGGCGATCAAGTGCCGTCGTGCGCTGGCCGCGACGGGCGCGAAAGCGCTGGTGGTCGCCGGCGGGGTCGGTGCGAACCGCCGTCTGCGCGCTCAATTGGCCGAAGCGGGTGCGCGCGAAGGCTTCCGCACCTATTTCCCGCGTCCGGAATTCTGTACCGACAACGGCGCGATGATCGCTTTGGCCGGCAGCCTGCGCCTGGCCGTCGGGCAGCACGAAACGCCGGCGATCAAAGTGCAGCCGCGCTGGGCCTTGGAGAGCTTGCCGGCGGTGTAGCGTTGGCCGCGCGCGGATGCGCGCGCACGAAGGCGAGCACGTCGTCCAGCACCGGCGCCTCTGCGCGCTGCGAGGGTGCCAGCGCGAACAGCACGCCGGAATGATCGATGCCGGGGTAGAGCTTGAGTTCGACCTCTTCTTGCTGCGCGCGCAGCGCCTCGGCCAGGAGGCGGCTGTTGGCCGGATCGACCTCGTCGTCGTCGAGGCCGTGCAGCAGCAGCATCGGCGGCTCGGCGCCACGCACGAAGCTGAGCGGCATCGAGCGTTCCTGTGCGCTCTGGTCGTCGCCGAACACGTCGAGCATCTGGTCGTCGTCGGAATCGGCCGGCAGGAACAGATAGACGCCGGCGAAACCGATGCAGCCGGCCAGATCGCGCGGCTGCAGATCGACCGCCGCCAGCCATTGCGGATCGGTCGCGAGCAGAGCGGCGATGTGGCCGCCGGCCGAATGGCCCATCACGAAGAGATCGTTCGCATCGCCGCCGAATTCGGCGGCATGCGCGCGCGCCCACGCCACCGCATGGGCGGCGTCGGCCATGAAGCCGTCCGGCGCGACTTCCGGCACCTTGCGATAGTCCGCGATCATCGCGACCAGGCCTTGCGCGGCGAGGGCGCGACCGACGAAGCGGTACCAGGCGCGCTCGCCATGCGTCCAGTCGCCGCCGTAGAAGAACACGATCACCGGCGCCGCCTCGGCGCGCGCCGGCCGATAGACGTCCAGCGCGAGGCGGTGCTCGGCGTCGAAGATCAGATCACGTCCCTGCTCGATGCCGGCCGGCGCGCGCGCGGAATTGAGCGTGGCGAACAGCACGCCCTGGCAAGCCGCCAGCGGCAGCCACGCACAGAGCATGGCGAGGCGGGCGCCAGTTCTCGCCCACTTCGCGATGCCGCTTCGCCGTTGCGCGTGCGCGCTCATCGGTGAAGTATGCCTTGCCGTCGGTCAAGGCTGTCGCCGCGAACGGAAAGCGGCGATCATCTGCTTGCGCTGTGCGACTCATCCTTCGGATGGGTTCCGTCGGCGCCTCCTTTCTCGTTACCGCCCACCTTCCGATTTCCGCCCCTATGGACCGCGTTTTCATCGAAGACCTGCGCATCGAAACGATCATCGGCATCTACGATTGGGAGCGCACGACGCGGCAGACCATCGCGCTCGATCTCGAGATGGCGTTCGACAACACCCAACCGGCGGCGACCGATCGCATCGAGGACACGCTGAATTACAAGGCGGTGTCCAAGCGTTTGATCGCGTTCGTCGAGGCGGCGCAGTTCGAGCTGGTCGAAACCTTGGCCGAGCGCTGCGCCGAGATCGTGCGTGACGAATTCGGCGTGCGCTGGCTGCGCCTGAAATTGTCCAAGCTCGGCGCGGTGACCGGTTCGCGTGCGGTCGGCGTGATCATCGAGCGCGGCGAAGCGTGAGCGTGCGCCATCGCGCCTGGCTCAGTCTCGGTTCGAATCTCGAGCCCGCGCGTCATCTGCGTGCGGCGCTGGCCGAATTGCGCGCGCGCTTCGGCGAGCTGGTCGTGTCGCCGGCCTATCGCTACGCCGCGGTCGGTTTCGACGGTCCCGATTTCGTCAATCTCGCAGTCGGCTTGGACAGCGACCTCGATCCGCATGCGCTGAACGACTGGCTGCACGCGCTCGAAGATCGCCACGGCCGCCGCCGCGACGTGCCGCGCTATTCCAGCCGCACGCTCGACGTCGACATCGTGCTGTTCGACGATCTCGTCCTGAGCGGAGCGGGCCACCTGGAGATTCCGCGTCGCGAGCTGGCCGAGGCGTTCGTGCTGCGGCCGCTGGCCGAGATCGCGCCGGAAATACGCGAGCCGCGCAGCGGCAAGACCTTGCGCGAGCTGTGGGCGGAAGCCGCTACTGGCGATGCCGGCGCGCCTGTCCATCTGGAAATTCCCTAGCTTACGCCGCGACGCCTGCCTGTGTTAAAGATCGCTACGGTCGCGCCCAGGGGTGTTCGACGCGCATGGGTTGGAGGAGGAGTCGTGGCACGTCTGCTCGAATACCTGTTCGCCACCGAGCCTGTGACGATGGCGTCTCCGCGCCGCGCGGGCGCGTCGGCAGCCGATGTGCCGGTCCGTTTCCGGCCGCGGCTGATCGCCGAATTGCTGCACGATCACGAGACTTTGCGCGCGCTGCTGCGTTCGCTGTTGAACGTCTGCCGCGGCCGTGACGAGGACGCCTGCATCACCGGCTTGCGTCAGGTCGCCGCGGCGTTCCGCCATCTGAGCCTGGCCAAGGCGACGCAGCTGTATCCGTATCTGCGCTGGGGCTTGGAAAACGATCGCTTCGCCGCGCGCCAGTTCAATGCGGTGCAGGACGAGGTGCTGCGCGCGGTGCGCCGCGTCGAGACGATCTTCGAGGACTACCTCGACGGTCCGTGGCTGGTCGAACAGCGCCAGCGTTTCGTCGCCGACGTGGTGCGGGCGGCGCGGCTTTTGGCCGGCGCGCTCAAGCACGAGGAGGCCGGCGTGTTTCCGTTGTATCTGCCGCCGGGCCAGTATCGTCACGTGCGCAATCACGCGGTGGCGTGAGGCGGCTTCGTTTCAAGAATTGAGGTTGCGGCCGCCGTCGACGCGGATGATCTCGCCGGTCACGAAGGCGGCATCGCGCAGCAGCCACAGCGCGGTCGCGGCGACGTCCTCGGGCGTACCCATGCGTCGCAGCGGCGTGCGTGCGATCAAAGCTTGCTGTTCGTGCGGCGGCTTACCCGCGTCGGGCCACAACACCGCGCCCGGCGCGATGCCGTTGACGCGCACGGCGGGCGCGAGTTCGAGCGCGAGTGCGCGCGTCGCCATCGCCAGCGCGGCCTTGGCCATGCCGTAGACGCTGTGCTGCGGCAGCGGGCGTTCGGCATAGACGTCGATCAGGTTGACGATCGCGCCGCGTTGCGCAGCGAGCGCGGGCGCGGCCGCCTGCGCCAGGAACAGCGGCGCGCGCGCGTTGGCGGCGAACAATTCGTCCCATTGTGCCGCGGTGATCGTGCCGAGCGGTGTCGGATAGAACGCCGAGGCGTTGTTGACCAGACCGTCCAGGCGCCCGAAGCGCGCCAGCGTGGCCTCGACCAGGCTCGGCAGACTCTCGACCTCGGCCAGCTCCGCCTGCAAGGCCAGCGTACTGTGTGGGCGCGCGCGTTCGAGTTCGGCGATCAGCGCATTGAGTTCGCTGCGCGAGCGGCGGCAGTGCAGGGCGACATCGTAGCCGGCCGCGTGCAGCGTGCGCGCGATCGTCGCGCCGATGCGGCGCGCAGCGCCGGTGACGAGCACGACCGGATGCGGATTCATCGTTGTGTTCTCCCGGCCGGTCGTTATGCTGGCCGCCTTTCGAGATTGCCGCAGAACGCAGCGCCGGACCAGCCTTGAACCCCGCCTTGCCCGAACCCGATGCCGACGAACGCGCGCATTCGGAGCGTCTCGCCGCCTCGATTCGCGCCGAGATCGCCGCCAACGGTCCGCTGCCATTCTCGCAGTACATGAATCGGTGCCTGTACGCGCCGGGACTCGGCTACTACAGCGCCGGCCGCACGAAATTCGGCGCAGCCGGCGATTTCGTCACCGCACCGGAACTCGGTTCGCTGTTCGCACGCAGCCTCGCGCACGCGCTCGCGCCGACTCTGCGCGAGCTTGGCGCTGCGGCCGATTTCGTCGAGCTCGGCGGCGGCAGTGGCGCGTTCGCGCTCGCCGCCTTACGCGAACTTGCAGCGCTCGATGCGCTGCCGCGGCGCTATCGCATCCTCGAACCGAGCGCCGACTTGCGCGAACGTCAGCGCGAACGCGCGACGCGCGAGCTGCCGCAAGAACTCGTCGCGCGCATGGAATGGATCGACGGTCCGCCGCCGCGATCCTGGCGCGGCGTGCTGTTCGCCAACGAGGTGGTCGACGCGCTGCCGGCGACGCGTTTTGCCGTGCTCGGCGGCGAGGTGTTCGAGGAGCACATCGGACTCGAGGGCGAGCGCTTCGTGCGCCTCGATCGTCCGGCCGATGGTCTGGTTACGGGCGCTGTGCGTGCGGTGGAGCGTGCGCTGGATGCGCCGTTCGCCGACGGTTATCGCTCGGAAATCCTGCCGCAGCTGCCGTACTGGATGCAGGCGATCACCGCCACGCTCGAAACGGGCGCGATGCTGTTGGTCGACTACGGCTACGTGCGGCGCGAGTTCTATCTGCCCGAGCGCCGCGACGGCACCCTGGTCTGTCATTACCGGCATCGCGCGCACGGCGATCCGCTGTTGTGGCCGGGACTTTCGGACATCACCGCCTTCGTCGATTTCACCGCGCTGGCCGAGGCAGGCGTCGGCGCCGGCTTCGATTTCGTCGGCTACGCGCCGCAGGGAACGTTTTTGCTCGCCAGCGGTTTGGCCGAGTTCGGTGCCACGGAAGAAGGCGGCACCGATCTCGAGCGCTTGCGCAGCGCGGCCGAGATCAAGCGTCTGACGCTGCCGGGGGAGATGGGCGAGCGCTTCCAAGCGATCGCGTTCGCGCGCGGTGTCGAGGGCGTGCTGCCCGGGCTACGCTCGGTCGATCGTTCGCGGCGGCTCTGAAGGTCACGCAGTATTCGATCGGCGCGCGGTCACCTCTCTCGCTTGCGGGAGAGACGACAGCGTCATTCCGATTTGAGTTTCTGCTTCACACCGTCGATAGCACGCACGCGCGCTTCGCGCACTGCCGCACCGATCGCGGTACCGGACAGGCCTTGCGCGACGAACGGCGCCGCCGCCACCGCGTCCGCCGCGGCGCGCGCGGCGCGCAAGTAGTCGGCCTGCGGATAGGTGCTTTCGGCGTGACCGAGGCGGCCGCGTTTGTCCGCTTCGCAGGCGAGCAGAAAGCCGCGCAGACGCTCGGGCCGGCGAAACGCGTCGAGTTTTTCCAGCAGCTCCAGCACCGTCGCCGCACGCAATTCGAATGCGCGATGCGCTTCCAGATGATGGCGGCAGACCAGCTCGGCCAGCGCGGCATGCTCGGTCGGCACCTTCAGCCGTGCGCACAGCGCGCGCAGCGGTGCGACGCCGTTGTGTTCGTGGCGCAGATGGCGCGGCAGCTCGTCCTTGGGCGTCAACGCCTTGCCCAGATCGTGGGTCAGCGCGCACCAGCCGATCAAGTCGTCGCCGGGCGCGAGCCGCGCGGCCATGTCGAGCACCAGTTCGACGTGCGTGCCGGTGTCGATCTCGGGATGGAATTCGGCGCGTTGCGGCACGCCGTAGAGCGCATCGACTTCCGGAAACACCACGCGCAGGGCGCCGCAATCGCGCAGGGCGTGCAGGAATGCCGACGGCATCGGTTCGGCCAGCGCCTTGCGCGTCTCGGTCCATACGCGTTCGGGGACCAGATGATCGATCTCACCGTCGGCAGTCATCTTGCGCATCAGCGCCAGCGTTTCGTCGGCGATGCGGAAACCGAGCGGCGCATAGCGCGCGGCGAAGCGCGCCACGCGCAGCACGCGTACCGGATCTTCGACGAAGGCCGGCGACACGTGACGCAGCACGCGCGCGGCGAGGTCGCGTTTGCCGCCGTAAGGATCGACCAGGTTGCCTTGCGCGTCCGCCGCCATCGCGTTGATGGTGAGGTCGCGGCGTTCGAGGTCTTGCTCCAGCGTGACGGTGGCGTCGGTGTGGAAGGCGAAGCCGTGATAGCCGCGGCCGGTCTTGCGCTCGGTGCGCGCGAGCGCGTACTCCTCGCCGCTGTGAGGATGCAGGAACACTGGGAAATCCTTGCCGACCGGCTTGTAGCCTAGGCGGCGCATGTCCTCCGGCGTTGCGCCGACGACCACGTAGTCGCGATCGACGACGGCCTTGCCGAGCAATTGGTCGCGCACCGCGCCGCCGACGAGATAGATCTGCATGCAGCCATTATGCGGCGTACGCATTCGACGCGGGAGGCGCTGCTGGCCGAATCGAGACGCAAGCCCTAGCATGCGCGACCGCACCGGACGGAGTTCGCATGCAACTACGCGCCTATCAGGATTCGGACTGGCCGCGATTGTGCGAGATCCACGATCGCGCGCGCCCGTCCGAGCTGCGCGCCGCCGGTTTGCTCGATGCGTTTCTCACCTTGGAGCAAACGGCGCAGAACGAAGGCTTGTTCGACGGCGTAGTCACGGTCGCGGTCGTCGACGGCATCGTGCAAGGCTTCGCGGCGATCGCCGGCGGCGAACTCACCTGGCTCTACGTGCATCCGGAGGCGTGGCGCCGCGGTGTCGGCCGCGCGCTGCTGCGCGAGGTGATCGACGCCAACCCAGGCCGCTTGTCGGCGGAAGTGCTGGTCGGCAACGAAGCCGCGCTCGCGCTTTACCTCGCCGAGGGTTTCCGCGTGATCAAACGCTCGGACGGCCGCTTGGCCGGCAACGAGAACTACGCCGCATCCGGCTACGTGTTGCAGCGCGAATCCTGAACCGAATCGGCGCGCGCGCCGCGTCCCGATGGCGGCTCCGCGATCAGCGGGGTTGCGACGGCGATCGTGCCACGATCGGCGCGAGCAAATTCGGCACGATCGTATCCATCGGCGTCGCGACGATGCCGAGTGCTGCCAGGCCGTCGTGGCTGCCGACCGAATCGAGCTTGAGCGAGCGGAAGTTGTCGCGCGAAATGGGCTTCCCGGGCAGCCATTCGCCGACGCGTGCCTGCAGCGCGCCGAGCGCATCGGGCAGCGGCAGCACCAGCCGGCGCTTGCCGATCATCCGTGCCGTCCAGTGCACCAGCTCGCCGAGCTCGATCGTGCGCGGACCGAACAGCTCGTAGAGGCGGCCGTGCGTGGCCGGATGCGCCAGCGCGCGCGCATACGCTTCGGCGACGTCGCCGACATAGACCGGCGCGAACTTCGACTGCGCGCGCGCCAACGGCAGCAACGGCAACAGGCGCAACAGAGCGGCGAATCGAAAGAACAAGCCATCGCCGTCGCCGAAGATCACCGACGGGCGAAAGATCGTCCACGCCAGCTTCGACGCTTGCACGCGTGCCTCGGCCTCGCCGCGACTCTTGAGGTAGTAGCTGTCGCCTTCACCGGCGCGCAGCGAACTCATCTGCAGCAGGCGGGGCACCTTCGCCTCGCCGCACGCGGCGATCAACGATTGCGTCAGCTCGACGTAAACCTTGTGAAACGCGCGGCCGTCGTCGCGCGGCTCGTTGAGAATACCGACCAGATTGATCGCGGCGTCGGCGCCGGCGAGCTCGCGCGTCAGCACCGCGTGGTCGTGCACGTCCGCGTTGACGACGCGCACGCGCGGCAGCACGCCCAGTTCGCGCCGTCGTTCGCGATTGCGTGAAAGCAGTTTGATCGTATGGCCGTCGCGCTGCAGGCGCGGCACCAGATGGCGGCCGACGAAGCCGGTGCCGCCGAGGATGACGATCTGCTGCGGATTCATCGGCGGCGCTCCGGAACGAGAACCTCCATTTAGCGCGTTTCGCCGCGATCTGCAAAGCGCAGTAGCTGCGGTTGCATGCGTCGCACCGAGCGAGCCTCAGCTCGTTCCGTTGCGGCGGCTCGGTGTATTCACGGTGAAGCGGCGCTCGCAGCCGGCGACTCCGGCGCGATGCAGGCGACCGCCTTGCGCGGCGTCTTCTCATCCGGCGCGCGATAAGCCTGGCCGATCTTGGGCAAGCGTGCGGACAGCGGCAGCGCCTTGCCGTTCATGCGCCAGTCGTAGATCACGCTGAAAACGAGCACGCGTGCGACGTATTCGCGCGTTTCCTTGTATGGGATCGTTTCGATGAAGAAATCCGGTTCCAGCGCCGAGCGCGCTTCCAGCCAGCGCCCTACCGGCGTGCCGCCGGCGTTGTAGGCGGCGCTGGCCAGCCACGGACTGTCGTCGTACTTGGCCGCCATCTGGCCGAGATAGCGCGTGCCGAGCTGCAGGTTGAGTTCCGCATCGAACAGGCTCTGCGCGTTCGCGTACGGCAGCCGTTCGGCCTTGGCCAGCTGTTTGGCCACCGCGGGCAGAAGCTGCATCAAGCCGTAGGCGTTCGCGTGCGAGCGAGCGTCGGTCATCCAAGCGCTCTCGGCGCGGATGATCCCGTAAACCCAGGCCGGATCGAGGCCGGCGCTGCGCGCTTCGCGTTTGACCTGCTTTTCGAGGCCGAGCGGGAAGCGCTGTTCGTATAAGCGCTGCGTTTCCGGATCTGCCGAGAAGGCGAATACCGCGCGGTCGTACCAGCCGCGGCGATAGGCGAGGTCGGCGGCGAGCCGGCGCTGGTTGACGTCGAGCTTGTCCATCGCGAAATCCCATTCGCGCCGCGCCTCGGGCAACAGGCCGAGTTCACGGAATTCGTAGGCGCGCTCGAGATCGGTCTGCTTGGCCAGCGTCGCTTCGGCGCTGTCGCTGCCGGCCAGTTTGCTCGGACAGATCGCGTAGGGTTGATCGCTCCAGTCGGCGGCGAGGAAGCCGTAGAAATTCGCTTCGCGCGCGAGGCTGGTGTAGATCGGCGCCGCTTCGGTCTTGCGTCCGAGCTTGTCGAGCAGGCGCGCGCGCAGGTAGCGCCAGCGCGGATCGGCTTTTTGCGTTTCGTCGAGGCCGTCGACCGCGGCCAGCGTTTCCGCATAGTCGCCGCCGCTGAGGGCGATGCGCACCTGCCATTCGCGCGTGGCGTCGTCTTCGGCTTCTTCCGGCAGCGCCTTCAGACGCGCGAGTGCATCGGGCGAATAGCTGGTCGAGCGATACAGCGCGATCGCGTGCAGGATGCGGTTCTTCTGCGCAGCCTCCCATTGAAAGCGCGTCTGCAGCTCGGCCCAGGCCGTTTCGGCGGCGGCGCTGTTGCTGCGCGCGAGGCGGGTGAAGGCGTAAGACACCGCATCGCGCGTGTGCGCAGTGTCGGCCCAGGTCTTCGCTTTGCTCAGCGTGCCGGATGGATCGCGCAGCGCGGCGACGATGCGATCGGCATCGGCGCGCTCGGCACCCTCGAGCAGGGGCGCGATCTCCGCTGCCGCTTCGGCATTGCCGGCGACGGCGGCGCGATCGAGACGCTCGCGGATGCGCGTGTCGCCAAGCACGCCGCTGCGATGCGCTGCGGCGAGCACCGGATCGCAGGCCGCGGGCAGCGCGCGCGAGCCCTGCCACAACGCGTCCAGATCGCGGGTGAAGTCGAGCTTGTCGCCGCCGGCCAGGCGCGCCTGCAGCGCGTTGCAACGCAGGTTGCGATCGGTGCTGTCTTTCCACAAAGCGCGAAACGCGGTCCAGTCGCCGCGTTGCGCCAGTTCGCGCAAGTACGCTTCACGCAAATCGCGTGCGGCGAGCGTATCGGGCCAGCGCTTGAGGAACGCCTCGATTTCGCTGCGTTCGATCTTGGCGACGCGCGGCTTCAGCGCCGCGAGTTCGATGTAGGGAGCCAACGGATAGTGCGCTTCTTCGAGCGCGGCGGCATACCGCTTCCAGCCGCTGTCTTGCGGCTTGGCGGCCAAGGCCAGCGCGGTGCGGAATTGCGCGCGTTGTTCGATGCGGTCGGCCGCGTGCAGCGGCGTCGCCGCCAGCGCGGCGAGAATCCAGGCGAAAGGGTGCAGCGCGAGTCTTCGAAACGGGGATAGAGGCATTACGCAAGCGGGCCGGCGACAGAGAGCGCGCCAAGTGTAGCGTTGCCGGCCTGGCGCCGATGGGCCGGCGGATGTCTCCGTGGAGGCCGAAATAGGGCGGGTTTGGCAGTTGAGGTAACGGTCGGTAGCAATATCGGATTCATTGTTTTACATTTTCTTTACGCTGCTCGGGGAGCCCGGCGGCATGCCAGGGGTGTTCTTTCGTACGGGAGAGATACGATGAAGTCACACCGATTGAAGCCGATCGCGTTCGCGCTGACCGGGTTGGTTGTGTTGGGGATGCGTGCGGCGCCGGCGCTGGCGCAGGAAAAAGGCGGCGACGACACGCAGGTGCTGCAAGCGATCGAAGTCACCGGATCGCGCATCAAGAAGGCCGAAATCGAAGGCCAGACGCCGGTAATGACGATCACCTCCAAAGACATCGAGGCGACCGGTCTCGGTTCGATCGGCGATGTGATTCAACGTCTCTCCGTCAGCGGTTCTTCGCTGAACACGAAATTCAATTCGGCCGGCAACTTCGGCTTCCCGCCCGACGGCGGCGGTGTCGGCTCCGGTTCCACCACGATTTCGCTGCGGAACCTCGGCGCCAAGCGCACCCTGATCTTGGTCGACGGCCTGCGTTGGGTCAGCGAGTCGTCCGCTTCGGGTGTGTCGGCCGCGGTCGACCTCAACACGCTGCCGGCCAGCGCGGTCGATCGCATCGAGATTCTGACCGACGGCGCTTCGTCGCTGTACGGTTCCGATGCGATCGCCGGTGTGGTCAACATCATCACCAAGAAAACGCAGGAAGGCGCCGCGGCGCGGCTCTACTACGGCGACTACTCCACCGGCGACGGCTCGACCCGCCAAGGCAATCTCTCCTTCGGCGGCAAGGGCGATCGCTTCGACTTCTTCATCGACGCGAGCTACTACAAGCAAGACGGCATCAGTTCGGCCGTGTGGGATCAGTCGCGCTATCCGACCGCCGGTATCGGTGGCCAGGTCAATCCCAATACGTGGAGTTCTGGCACGCCGGGCGGACGTTTCGTGTTCGCGCCGCCGGATCCAACTCAAACTTACGGCGGGCTATGCCCAATTGACCCAGATACGGGCCGTTCATTCTGCAATCTCGCCGGCACCTTCGGCGGCAACAATCCGAATCTGGGCAATTTCAAGCCATGGAGCAATGCGGATCGCTTCAATTTCGCTCCGTACAATTTGCTATTGACGCCGTCCGAGCGCAAATCGCTATTCGCGCAAGGCTCCTACAAGCTGACCGATCGCATCAGCTGGAACATCAAGGGAACCTATACCCGCCGCGAATCGGTCAACCAGGCCGCGCCCGAACCGATTTTCCTGGGTTCGGAGGGAGGCACCTACGGACTCGCCGATCGCGTCTCGATCGACGCGACCAATCCGTTCAACCCGTTCGGCGTGACGATCACTCCGGACGGCACTCTCATTGCACGCCGTCCGCTCGAAGGCGGTCCACGCGTCTTCAGCCAGGAAGTCGACACCAGCTACTTCAGCACCGGTCTGAAGGGTGACTTCAACATCGGCGAGCGTCTGTACTTCTGGGACGTCAACTACGTCACCGCCGAGAACAAGGCGGAGCAGACGGTTCGCGGCACCTACAACATCGCGCACATCCAGCGTGCGGTCGGCCCGATCAGCGAATGCACCGCGCCGTGCGTGCCGTTGAACCTGTTCGGCGGCGCCGGCTCGATCACGCCGGAAATGCTGAACTACATCCTGTTCAACGAGCATGACCGCAGCAAGCAGAAGCTGACCGACTGGACCGCGAACATCTCCGGTGATTTGTTCAATCTACCGGCCGGAGCGTTGGCCGTCGCCGCCGGATACGAGCATCGCAAGCAGAGCGGCTCCTACACGCCCGATGCGCTCGTCACCGCGGGCGAAGGGAACGGCGTGCCGTCCGCGGCGACGCGCGGCGACTACTCGGTCAACGAGTACTACCTCGAGCTCAACGCGCCCCTGCTGGCCGACAAGACCTTGGTCAAGCGGCTCGATTTCAGCGCCGCCACGCGCTATTCGGACTATTCGAACTTCGGCGGCACCACCAACAACAAGTTCGGTCTGCGTTGGCAGCTCAACGACGAACTCACTCTGCGCAGTACTTGGGCCGAAGGTTTTCGCGCGCCGTCGATCGGCGAGTTGTACGGCAGCTTCGCCCGCTTCGACGCCCAGATCACCGATCCGTGCAACCACGCGACGGGTCAGTTGGGGGCGAATTGCGCCACGCTCGGCGTGCCCGATCCGGCCAACTTCGAGCAGGCCAACTCGCAGATTTCCGTGGTCACCGGCGGCAACGCGAAGCTGAAGCCGGAAGAGTCCACCAGTCTGACGATCGGCACGGTCTACAGCCCGACTTGGGCGGAGAACACCTCGTGGTCGAGCAAGCTCGACTTCGAGCTGACCTACTATCGCATCCGCATCAACAACGCGATCCAGGCGTCGGACGCGCAGACCTTGCTCGATCGCTGCGTCGCCACGCTCGATCCGGTGTTCTGCGACAACATCGGCCGCTCCTCCGGCGGCAACATCAACCGGTTCAACAACACGTTGTTCAATCTCGGCAAGATCGACACCCGCGGCTACGATCTGGGCGTCAACTGGGTCGGCAACGAAACCGGAATCGGCACCTTCGGTGCATCGTTCCAGACGACGTTCCTGGACAAGTACGTCGCCATCGCGGTCGATTCGGGCTTGGCCGAGCCGCGCACGGTCGGCATCGAAGTCGCCGACAGCGGCATGCCGAAGTGGCGCAGCACGGCGCGTCTGAACTGGAACATGGGCGCCTGGTCGGCGGGCTGGACCGCACGCTACTACTCCGATCTGACCGAGAGCTGCGGCTCCGCAGCGGATTTCCCGATCTGCAACGGCCCCAACAGCACGCATCATCTGGGCGCGACCACCTATCACGACCTGCGCGCGAGCTGGACTCTGCCGATCGACGTGAAGATGACGATTTCCGCCGGCGTCAACAATGTGTTCGGCAAAGATCCGCCGGTCTGCCTGAGCTGCTCGTTGAACGGCTACGACGCGTCGACCTACGACTTGCCCGGCCGTTTCAGCTACGTGGAGCTGAGCGCGAAGTTCTAAGGCTGCGCGTTCGGAATCACCCAAAAAGGGCCGCCTCGCGCGGCCCTTTTTCTTTCAACTCCACCGGAGTCGGAGAATGCGGCGAGAGTCTTGATATACTTAGTGCCTTGTATATCAAGACGGAGGCGGCCATGCGGGTTTCCAAGTGGGGCAACAGTTTGGCCATCCGTTTACCCGCGGCGGTGGTCGAGGCATTGGAGCTGCGCGAAGGCGACGACGTCGAAGTGCGGATCGCCGAGGCGCGTGCGTTCGAGCTGAAGAAGAAGCCGGGCAGGGCGGAATTCCTCGCGCGGCTGCGCAAATTCCGTGGTCGCCTGCCGGCCGATTTCAGCTTCGATCGCGCGGCCGCCAATGAACGACGCTGAGGCTTTTGTCGACGGCAATGTGGTGCTGTACTTGCTGTCGGCCGACAGCGCCAAGGCCGACCGCGCCGAGGCGCTGATCGGTGCAGGTGCCGTCATCAGCGTGCAGGTGCTGAACGAGGTTGCGAATGTCGCGCGGCGCAAGCTCGGTATGTCGTGGGCGGAAACGAACGAGTTATTGGCTTTGGTTCGTTCTATCTGCTCCGTACGGCCCTTGACGATCGAGACACACGAACGCGCACTGCACGTCGCCGAGCGTTACGGCCTCTCCTTCTACGACGCATCGATCGTCGCATCGGCCTTACTGGCCGATTGCAAAACCTTGTACTCGGAAGACATGCACGACGGGCTTCTCGTCGATCGCCGCTTGCGCATTCGCAATCCGTTCCGCAGCTCTTCGACAAGCGAAGCGCCGCGATAAAGTCGATCAGACCGGCGGCGTACGTACGAGCGCAGCCGGCAGCCGCACACTCGCCGCGATCGGCAAGTGATCCGACACCGGATAAGGCAGCGCCCACAAGCGTTCGACCTCGAGCGCGCGTGAAACGAGGATGTGGTCGAGCGCGCGCGTCGGCCGCCAGCTCGGAAAAGTCGGCGGTGCTTGCGCGGGCCGCACCAGCGAGGTGCGCGCGTACAGCGTTTCGAGTTCCGCGCTGTCGGCCGGTGTGTTGAGATCGCCCATCAGGATCGCGTGCGCATGCGATCCGATCAGTTCGGCCAGAAAGCCGAGCTGGCGCGCGCGCGCGATCGCGCCGAGCGAAAGGTGCGCGACGACCACGATCAGCGCATCGCTGCCGTGGCCGAAGCGTGCCCACAGCGCACCGCGGCCGGGAATGCGGCCGGGCAGCGGATAGTCGAGCACTTCGTCGGGCTGGCGCCGCGCGAGCAGGCCGTTGCTCGAGGTGGCCAGGCGCGACACGCGCCGGTTCGGCTGATGGCTCCAGAACGGGAAACCGGCGGCTTCGGCGAGGTACTGCGTCTGGTTGAGAAAACCCGAGCGCAAGCTGCCGGCGTCGGCTTCCTGCAGGCCGACCAGGTCGAACTCGCCGATCACGCGCGCGAGGCCGTCGAGGTTGGCGCGCTTGCCGGTCGGCAGCACGTGTTTCCAACTGTGCGTGACGTAGTCGCGGTAGCGCTTGACGCTGCCGCCGGCGAGGATGTTGCAACTGAGCAGACGCAGCCGCGGTGCGCCGTCGTCGACGGCGGGCGCGGCGACGGCGGGCGCGGCGGAGGTCATGAGCGCAGGCTAGTCAGCGTGGATGACGCTCGCAAGCGCTGGCGGTCACGGATTTCAGGCAAGCGCGTTTATTTCTTCTTCGCAGCCTTGCCCGGCTTGGCGGTCGCGGCGTGTTCCTTCGCGACCAAGTAGTCGACCAGTTCGATCAGCTTCGGATAACCGCCGGCCGATTGCGCCGTGGCGCGGTACTTGCCCGCGACGATGATGCTCGGCGTACCGTCGACACCGAAATTCTTGATCAGCTCACGCGCGCGGCTGAGCTTGCTTTCGACCTCGAACGAACCGGAGGCGGCGAGGAACTTCGCTTTCTCCACGCCGTTCTGGGCGTAGAAGCCGGCGAGGTCGTCGATCGAGCGCAGCGGCAGATGGTCGCGGTGCAGGGCGTCGAACAGCGCCTGATGCGTCTTGTCGAGCACGCCGAGCGACTGCGCCGTGTAGTAGGCGCGCGCGAACGGCTCCCATTGCGCGTTGAACACCGCTGGCATGTAGCTGAAGCTGGCATAGGCCGGCAGCGAGGCTTTCACTTGCTCGGCATACGGCTGGAAGCTCGCGCAGTGCGGGCAGGCGTAGGAGAACACCTCGAGCACTTCGATCTTGTCGCCGCTGGCGGTCGGCTGCGGCGGATCGATCGCAAAGTAGTTCTTGCCCGCTTCCCAGTTCGTGGCCGGCGTCGCTGCCGGAGCGGCGGCGGTTTCGGCAACGGCGTTTGCGGCGAAGATCAGAACTCCGGCGAGCAGCAAGCCCAGGTGCTTCAGCATGGCTGTGGTCCTATTTCTTTGCGATCGTCCGTGATCGCTGAGTTGGTAACTTCGGAAGTGGATGTAGCGCTGCGCAGTGCCGGAATCCAGAAGCGGCCATCCATGGCCGCACTTTCAAAGGGGTTCTTGCGATCGTCCATGATCGCCGAGTAGGTGGCTTCGTTCGAGTATTCAGCGCTTGGCAGCGCCGGAATCCAGAAGCGGCCATCCATGGCCGCACTCTTCAATCCTTTTTACTTCTTGGCCTTCTTCGCTTCCTGCGCGACCAGGTCCTTGACGATCTCGACCATCTGCTCGAAGCCGACACCGGCCTCGCTGTTGATCGCGACGCGGTACTTGCCGTTGATGATCAGGGTCGGGGTCGAATCGACGCCGTAGGCCATTTCGCGTTGGCGGATCTGGTCGAGCTGGCCTTCGACCACGAACGATTGCGAGGTCGAGAGGAAGTTCTGCTTGTCGGCGCCGTGTTCGGCGTAGAAGTCGGCGATCTGGTCGATCGTGTTCAGCGGCAGGTTGTCGCGATAGATCGCATCGAACATCGCCTGATGCGTCTTGTCGAGGATGCCGAGCGACTTGGCGGTGTAGAAGCCACGCGCGAAGGTGACCCAGCGCGGCTGGAAGTCGGCCGGCATCAGGGTGAACTCGGCGTTCTTCGGCAGCGCCGCCTTGATCTTGTCGGCGAACGGCTGGAAATGCGCGCAATGCGGGCAGGCGTAGGAGAACACTTCGAGCACTTCGACCTTGTCGCCGGTGCTGGTCGACACCGGCGGATCGATCACGGCGTAGTGCTTGCCCGCTTCCCACTTCGGCGCGTCGGCCGCAGCAGCGACCGAGGCGATCAGGAAACCGGCGGCGAAGATCAGCGAACGCGCGAACATGGGCGGTACTCCTTAAGAGAATGGGCGCTGAGCGGACGGGGCGCGGCTACTTCTTCGCGGCGCTTTCCTTCTCGATCAGGAACTTGATCAGCGGAATCACCTTGTCGATGCTGCCGGCGGACGCCGCGGTCAGGCGATACTTGCCGTTGACGACCAGGGTCGGCGTCGAATCCACGCCGTAGGCCTTGATCATCGAGTCGGCGCGTTTCATCTTGGTGTTGATCGCGAACGAATTGGCGACGCCGACGAACTCGTCCGCCTTGATGCCGGCCTTGCTCGCGTAGAACGTGCCGACGTCCTCGATCTTGGGCATTTCCTTCACCGGCCGGCGCGTCTTCGGATCGCTGATGCGCAGCGTGCCGTCGTCCTTCCAGATCGCATCGAAGGTGGCGTCGTGGACCTTTTCGGCGATGCCCATCGCCTGCGCCGCATAGAACGCGCGCTGGAACACCGGCCAATCTTCGTCCGGACGAAACGCGGCCGGCAGATACACCAGCTCGGCATTCGCCGGCAGCGCCGCCTTCACCTTCGTCATCGTCGGCTGGAACATGTTGCAGGCCGGGCAGGCGTAGGAGAACACCTCGACCACTTCGATCTTGTCGCCGCTGTTGGTGGCCTGCGGCGGTTCGATCGGGAAGTAATGCTTGCCGGCCTCGAAGCTCTCTTCGGCGGCGTGGCCGAGCGCGCTGAAGGCGAGGCCGAGCAACAGGACGGACATTCTCTTGAACGTCGGGCGCTTGAACATGAAGCTCTCCGGAATCGATGGGCGGCGCGCGCAGGCCGCGAATCGGCACGGCGCAGTTCGGATCTTCGTTGCGATCGTCCCTGATCGCGGCGGCCCGTCGAGACTGCGGCTTAGGCAGGCATTTCGGATCGTCCAGCCGCAACCGTCCGTGGCTGCATTTCTCTCAAGAACGCGCCGCTGACGGCGATGGGACGACCGCGGCGGCGCCTTCGATCACTCGGAGGCGGTAGAGGTTCCCGCATTCGCCGTGTGCAGACCTTCGACGTAGGAGGCGACGGCATTGATGTCGGCCTCGGTCAACGCGGTCGCGATCGCCGGCATGATCTTGGCGTTGTTGTCCTCGCCCCAGCTGGTGCCGCCCTTCCAATCTTTCAGCTTGGCGGTGACGTAGTCGGCCCACTGGCCGCTCAGCTGCGGGTAGCCGGTGCCGGCCATGCCGCGTCCGGACGGACCGTGGCAGGCCATGCAGGCCGGCACGCCGAGCTTGGCGTCGCCGCCGCGGTAGAGCGCCTGGCCGCGCGCGAGCAGCTTGTCGTCGGCGACGCCGGGGAGGGCGGTCTTGGTCGCGAAGAACGCGCCGATGTCGTGCATGTCCTGCGTCGACAGCGTGGCGACGAAGCCGAGCATGATCGGGTTCTGGCGCTTCTGCGACTTGAACGCGTCGAGCTGGCGCGCGATGTAGGCCTCGTTCTGGCCGGCCAGCTTCGGATACTGCTTGTCGGTCGGATTGCCGTCGGCACCGTGGCAGGCGGCGCACACCGCCGCCTTGCCTTCGCCGGCCTTGGCGTCGCCGAGCACCGGCGCCGCCGTCTCGGAGGCTGCGGCCGCGCCGGCCATCAGCAGCGTCGCCAGCGCAAGCGCTTGTCGAACATGGGCGCGCGGAAAGCTCATACACTCGACTCCAAAAAAGGGGATCACGCAGGTCCTCGTCGCGCAGCCGCTTGCGGCGTACCGGCGGAAACCGCGGAATTATCTCCGTGACCCAAGAGGCGGTCAAACCGCCGCCAGCCAATTGCGAGCCCGATGCCCACCCATCCGTTCCGCCAGACCCGCTTCCTCACCAGCGCCAACCGCATCGAGCAGCTGCCGCCCGACGACGGTGCCGAGGTCGCTTTCGCCGGCCGCTCCAACGCCGGCAAATCGAGCGCGCTCAACACGATCTGCGACCAGCAGAGCCTCGCGCGCACCTCCAAGACGCCCGGCCGCACGCAGCTGTTGAACGTGTTCCCGGTCGGCGACGAGGCGCACCGGCTGATCGATTTGCCCGGTTACGGCTACGCCAAGGTGCCCGAAGCGATGCGCCTGCATTGGCGCGGCGTGATCGACCGCTACCTGCGCGAACGCGCCTCGCTGAAGGGGTTGGTGCTGGTGATGGACGCGCGCCATCCGCTGAAGGAATTCGACCTCGACATGCTCGCCTTCGGCGCCGCCAGCGGCCGCGCCTGCCACTGTCTTCTGACCAAATCGGACAAATTGTCGCGCAGCGAAGGCGCTCGCACTTTGGCGGTGGTGCGCAAGACCTTGGCGGCGGATTTTCCGAACGCGAGCGCGCAGTTGTTCTCGTCCCTGGCCAAGAGCGGCCTGGACGAGGCGCGCAGCACCGTCGCCGGCTGGCTCGGACTCGGCCCGGCAGCCGCCTGAGTCCGGCGCAGCTCGCGCCCTTTCAACTGCACAACACTAGCCCCATAGTGCGGGCTCTCCCGTTGAGGCTGCGTCGTGTCCGGACCTTCCGCCGTCAAAGAAACCCCGATTTCCGGTCGCGCCGAGCTGGTCGACTACCTCGCCTCCGGCGAGAAGCCGATCGACGCCTGGCGCATCGGCACCGAGCACGAGAAGTTCGGCTTCCGCCTGGCCGATTTGCGCCCGCCGACCTGGGAAGGCGAGCAAGGCATCGGCGCGCTGCTCGAAGGCATGACGCGTTTCGGCTGGCAGCGCGTGACCGAGCACGACAAGCTGATCGCGCTGCTGCGCGACAACGCGTCGGTTACGCTGGAGCCGGCCGGCCAGCTTGAACTGTCGGGCGCGCCGCTGGAAACGATCCACCAGACCTGCGCGGAAGTGTCGCAGCACCTGCGTGAGGTGAAAGAAGTCGCCGATGCGATCGGGCTCGGCTTCCTCGGCATGGGCTTCCAGCCCAAGTGGCGGCGCGAAGAAATGCCGTGGATGCCGAAGGGGCGCTACAAGATCATGCGCGAGTACATGCCCAAGGTCGGCAAGCTCGGCCTCGACATGATGACGCGCACCTGCACCGTGCAGGTCAACCTCGACTACGCCAGCGAAGCGGACATGGTGCAGAAGTTCCGCGTCGCGCTGGCGCTCCAGCCGGTCGCGACCGCGCTGTTCGCCGACTCGCCGTTCACCGAAGGCAAGCCGAACGGCTACCAGAGCTATCGCTCGCACATCTGGACCGACACCGACCCAGACCGCACCGGCATGCTCGATTTCGTGTTCGAGGACGGTTTCGGCTACGAACGCTACGTCGACTACCTGCTCGACGTGCCGATGTACTTCAGCTACCGCAACGGCGAATACGTCGACCTCGCCGGCAAGTCGTTCCGCCGCTTCATGGCCGGTGAGCTGGCCGAGCTGCCCGGCGCCAAGCCGACCCTGCGCGACTGGGCCGACCACACCACCACCGCCTTCCCCGAAGTGCGCCTGAAGAAATACCTCGAGATGCGCGGTGCCGACGGCGGCCCGTGGGGCCGGTTGTGTGCGCTGCCGGCGTTCTGGGTCGGCCTCTTGTACGACCAGACCGCGCTCGATGCAGCCTGGGACCTGGTCAAGGATTTCACCCGCGCCGAACTCCACGCGCTGCGCGACGGCGTGCCCAAGCACGCACTCAAGCTGCCGTTCCGCAGCGGCACGGTGCGCGATCTCGCCGACGAAGCCTTGAAGATCGCCGCCGAAGGCCTGCACCGCCGCGCGCGCCAGACGCCCTCGGGCGCCGACGAACGCATCTTCCTCGACACCCTGCTGCAGATCGTTGACGCCAATCAAACCCCGGCCGAGCGCAAGCTCGAGCTGTTCCACGGCGCCTGGAACGGCAGCGTCGATCCGCTGTTCCGCGAGTTCGCCTACTGATTGCGGCGCGCGTTCGCCGGGCCGCGATACCGGATTGGTCCGGCCGCGGACCGGACGCAACGCGTCTCTCGCCCCTTCGATCATTCCGGCGCCTCAGTTCGAGCGCGCTGCGTTCTCGTGCGAGAGCGTGGCCCGCTTCCGCACGATCTCCCGCGTAGCTATCGCGGTGCCGCCAGTCGCCGACGTCCGTCGGCCGGCGGTTCCGCATCTTTCCTACGCAGGAGGAACCCCATGAAATCGTGTATCCGATCCCTTGCTTTTGTCGCACTGGCGAGCGCGACGGCCGGCGCGTTCGCGCAGGAACGCGCGCCGCGTACGCTGGGCGACGCGCTCGTCGCCAGCGGCATGACCAAGGTCGACGAAGGCCTCTACGCCAAAGTCAGCGACAGTGACGATGCGCATTCCCAATCCTACGTCGCGGTCGGCGCGGCCGGTCAGCGCGCGCTGTTGTCCGAGCTGATCGCGCTTCGCGCGGCGCATTCGGGTGACGACGGCTCGGCCGATTCGAAAGCCGCCCTGATGGAGTCGGTCGACGAGTTGATCGCGACCCTGAGCGATACGAAGGCGGCGACGCGTGTGGTGCTCGACGGCGGCCCAGGCGGCGGTCGCGGTCCGTATCGCGGCGATTGCAACGGCGTCGACCAGACCAACAACGAGTCCGACCCGTTCTACTTGCAGGCATTGGCAGGCGGCGGACCCACCGGCTTGGGCGGCGCCAGCGCCGGCGTGTGGAATGCGAACCCCGCGCTGTACACGACGAACGTGGCCAAGGCGAAGGCGATCGACGCGGTCGGCGATCCGATCCACGAGCAACAAGTGGTCACCACCTATGGCACCGCTTCGGCCGTCGCTTCGCAGCTGTACGCGAACGGCTGCGCGGGAGTGTCCAGCGCGACCATTACCTGCCCGGGCCACACGCAGCCGTCCATTTCCGCTCTCGCCTACGGCTTCAGGAACAGGCCGGGCTGCAATAACTAGTGAGCGGGCAATTGCCGGCCCTGAAAGGCGAGCGGTGTCGGGAGAGGGCGCTGCCGTCTCTCGACATCGCTGCGCGGCTGCGCGGCGAGTGCGCGCCGCGCGGCCGTCTTCTCGCCGCGCAAAGGTGGCCCGCTTCGGCGTGATCTTCCGCGTCCTTATTCCGGTGCCGCCTCCGGTGCCGCTTCGATTCGCTGCGACGGTCTGCCTCGGCCGTCCGGCCTGGCATCGGCGCGGAGGCGGTTCCTCCCCTTTCCACATTCAGGAGCATTGCCATGAAATCGTTAGTGAGGAACGTCGTCGCGGTCGCGTTGTTGGGCGTACTGGCGAGCGCAAGCGCCTACGCGCAGAGCCGCGCAGCGCAGAACTCGGACGATGCCTTCGTGCAGCAGGGCATGACCAAGATCGACGAAGGCTTGTACGCCCAATTCGTCGATACGCCCCAATCGATCTCGGAAACCTATGTCGCCGTCGGCGCCGCCGGTCAGCGCGCGATGCTGGCCAAGCTGATTTCCATCCGTGACAGCCGCGCGAGCGCCGACATCGATGCGAAGCTCGCCTCCAAGAACGCACGTCTCGATCCGCTCGACGACCTGATCCAACGCCTGAGCGGCGCAGCCGCCAACGGTCCGGCACTCGACGCATTCGTATTCGGCGACTGCAGGGGCCCCGACCGTACCGATCCGCACAATCCGAGCGATCCGTTCACCGTCGAAGCGCTGGCCGGTGGCGGCCTCACCGGCTCGGCGGGAGCGAGCGCCGGTGCGTGGAATACCGATCCCTCGATCAATACCACCAACTACGCCTACGCCAGCGCAACCGGCGTCGACGGTCCGATCACTCCGCCGGCGAGCAATCCGGAATCGCGCACGACCCATGGCACGACGCCAGCGGTCGTCTCGCAGCTGTATCCGAATGGCTGCGGCGGCGCGTCGAACGCAACCATCACCTGTCCGGGAGCGCAAGTGGCGGCGATTTCGGTGTATGCGCACGGGACGTCGCTGCGGCCCGCCTGCATCAACTAGCCGCTGAAGCCTGCGGCTGCATAACGCGTACGCGCAGCGCCGCCCGTTCGCCGATTTTTTCGGCACAGCAGAGTGAAGAGACAGCCGGCCCGCACGCGCGGGCCGGCGTTCGCGGCGCGTGCTGCATCCGCGCCGCTGCGGGCAGCTGCTACGCTCTTCAGATGGCGGAACGCTTCCAATTCGGCGACTGCACGATCGACGTCGGCCGACGCACCCTGCTGCGCGACGGCCACGCCGTCGGCCTGCCGCCGCTGGCCTTCGATTGCCTGGTCTATCTGATCCGCCAGCGCGAGCGCGCAGTCGGCCGCGACGAGCTGGTCGCCGCGGTGTGGGGCAAGCTCAGCGTCAGCGATGCCGCGCTCGGCAAGACGATCCTGACCGTGCGTCGCGCGCTCGGCGACGACGGCGAGCAGCAGCGCCTGCTGCGCACGGTGCCGCGCTTCGGCTATCGCTGGAGCGCGCCGACGCAACAGCTCGACGTGACGTCCGAGCCCGCAGCGGCGGACGTCGCGGAGCCGGAACCTTTGCCGCTCGCGCCGCCGGCCGCGCCGCCGCGCGTGAGGCGCTACGCGTTATTGATCGGCGTTGCGGCGCTCGCTGCACTGGCTGCGTTCGGTATCTGGCGTCTGTTCCCACCAAAGCCGATCGCACCGCCGCCACCCACTGCAACCGCGACGACCGAATGGCCGAGCGGCGTGCTCGCGGTGCTGCCGGCCGAAGTCATGGCAGCGGCCGACGACGCCTGGCTGCGCCTGGGCGTGATGGACATCCTGGCCACGCGTCTTGGCGCCAGCGGACTCAAGGTATTGCCGAGCGACAACGTCGTGCGCCTGCTGCCGGCCGGCGTCGACCGCGCGCAAGCGCTGACGGCGCTGCGCGGCGTGACCGAACGCGGCCGCCTGATCGCTCCTCTGGTGCGCCGCTCCGGCAACGAGTGGATCGTGCGCGCCGAGCTGATCGATGCCGATGGCGATACGCAGGTGGTGCAGGCGCAGGCCGACAGCGCGATCGCCGCGGCCGGCGCGGCGGCCGAGCGTTTGCTCGAGCTGCTCGGCCAGCGTGCCGCGGCGGCACCCGCGACCATTGCACGCTTGTCCGAAACGGAACTGCTGCAACGCGTCGACGCCGCGCGGCTGGCGCGTCAACCGCAGCAGGCGCTGGCCTTGATCGAGGCGGCCGCGCCGATGTTGCAAGAGAGCGCGCCGGTGCGCCTGCGGCGTGCGCAGATCGCGGTCGATCTGGGCGACAGCGACGGTGCGCGCACTCAACTCGAAGCGCTCGTCGCCGGCGTTTCCGCCGAAGCCGATCCGGTGCTGCTGGCGCGCGCGCAACGCAGCTTGTGCGTGGCGCTGTCGCGCCTCGATCGCGCCGACGCCGCGCGGCAGGCCTGCGATCGCGCGATCGAATTGTTGGAAGGGCGCGAGCTGCCCGACGATCTCGCCCGCGCCTACAACAATCGCGGCGTGGTCGGACTGACGCGGCAACGCTACGACGAAGCGACGCAGGATTTCGCGCGCGCCAAGATCGCCGCGAATCTGGCCGTCGATCCCTTGCTGCTCGCGCAGATCGAAGGCAACGAAGCGAACACGCAGGCGCTGCAAGGTCGCTACGCCGAAGTCGCCGACACGCAGCAGCGGTTGGGCGAGCGCTTCCGCAAGCTCGGCCTGATCGATGAATACGTCATCGCCCTGATCAATCAGAGCAACGCCGAGGTGACCTTGCTGCGTCCGGCGCCGGCGCTCGAGACCAGCGGCCGCGCGCTGGCGCAGTTGCCGCAGGTCGAGCACGCCGGCACGCGGCTTTTGGCCTACCTCGAACGCGCCAACGCGTTGGAATTGAACGGACGTTTCGACGAAGCGCGCGGTCTGCTCGATCGCGTCGGCCGCGAGGCGACCGACGCCGACCTGGCGCAGGAGCGCGGGATCGGCCTCGGCATCGGCGCGCGGCTCGATCTCGCTCAGGCGCAGCCGGAAACCGCGCTGGCACTGGCGCGGCAAGCGCTGGCCGCGCTGCCGGCGCAGAGCGCCAACGTGCACCGCGCCGACGCCTGGCACAGCGTCGTCGCCGCCTTGATCGCGTTGCGGCGCGGCGCGGAAGCGAGCGGCGAAGTGCACGCGTTCGCCGCCTGGGCGGCCAGCTCGAACGATCCCTACGTCACTCTGCTGGCGCGCCTGACCGGCGCCGAGCAGTCCGCCGCCGCAGGCGACGCCAGCGCGGCGCGTGCCGCCTATGCCGACGCGCTCGAGCGCGCCCGGCGCTGGAGCACGCCCGACCTCTTGTGCGAGGTCGGCGCCGCCTACGGCCGCTTTCTGATAGGGCAGGGCGATCTCGACCAGGCCAGCACCGTCGTCGGCCAGCTCGCACGCTACGCCGAGGTCGACTTCGACGCCGCCGTCGCGCAAGCCGAGCTGTACCGGGCGCTCGGCCGCGAAACGGCCGCCGCCGGCGCGCTGGCCCAAGCGCGCCGCCTCGCCGGCGAGCGGCCGCTGCCGGCGTCGCTGACCGCGGCGGCCGCGGTTATCGCAAAGTCACCGTCCGGAAAAGATTCGGAAACGGACGCGCAATAGCGGCAACGGCAGCGACATGCGAGCGCCGCCGCGGCCGCCTAGGCTCGACCTCGGCCGCGTATCCGCCGCGCCGTCTTCCTTACTCCACCCGGAACCCCGATCCTCATGCGCAAGAGCTCGATTGCCCTCGGTCTCGCGGCCGCGTTGTCCGCCGCCGCGACCGTCTCCAGCCACGCTGCCCCGTCCGCGCCGCCGCGTGCCTCGTTCCATCCTCTCGCCACGGCGCAGCCGGCCGGCGGCAGCGCGATCCTGTACGGCCAGAGCGGCGACTACGACAGCGCGGTGTCGGCGATGACCTCGACCGCCGGCAACCCCTCGTTCGCGGCCGACGACTTCAGTGTCGGCGACGTCAACGGCTGGACCGTCAGCGCGTTCCATTTCGCGCTTTCGTATTCCAACAGCTTCTTCGGCCCGACCCACTTCACCTACACCGTGCACGTCTATGCCGACGCCGGCGGCAAGCCCGACGACAGCGGCGCGCCGCTGTGCGCAGCCGACGATCTCGACGGCACGCTCGACAATCCGCCGCCGTTCGCCACGCTCGGCGTGACCTTGCCGGTGCCGTGCTTGCTGCCGCAGGGGCATTACTGGGTGATGCTGCAAGCCAACTCGAACACCGATTCCTCGATTCCGTTCAGCCCGCAATCGGCCTGGCGCAGCTACGCGGCGACCCCGCCGCCGGGCGATCTGCCGCAATGGCGCAATCCGAGCGGCAGCACCTGCCCGAGCTGGGGCGCGACCACCGTTTGCGGCTGGCCGACCGCCAGCGCGCTCGGCTTCGAGGTCGTCGGCACGGTCGGCGGAGGCGGCGGCAACGGCCTCGAGTTGACGCTGACGGTGGCGCCGGACAACGGCGATCCGACTCAATGCGGCAGCGCCACCAGCCTCAGCGCCGTGGTCGGCGACAAGCTCAACCTCTGCTACACGATCAGCAATCACACCGGCGTCCAGCTCGACTACCACGGCCTGGTCGATTCGCTCGGCGGCCAGCTGTTCTCGATGCAGAACGAGCCGCTGGCCGACGGCGCCAGCCGCCAGTTCAACCGCCTCGTCACCGCCGAGCACGCCGCCGACGGCACCCTCACCAGCACCTGGACCGCGCAAGACGGCCGTCTGCCCGGCTACGACTACGACGACAGCGGCGCGTCGAACTTCGTCGACATCCGCGCCACCGGCACGCCGGTCGCCGACGATCTCGGCAACGACAGCACGCGCGGCATCGATATGCCGTTCTCGTTCAACTTCTTCGGCACCACCACCAATCAGCTCGGCGTCTCCAACAACGGCGGCCTGTTCGTCGGCATGGTGCGGCCGCTCGATGCGGTCAACACGGCGCTGCCGAACGCAGGCCTGCTCGGCCCGGTGCTGCTGCCGCTGTGGGACGACTTCGACGCCAGCAGCGGCGGCGTGGTCTACCAGACGCTCGGCGATGCGCCGGCTCGCCGCTTCGTCGTGCAGTGGTACGACCGCACCCACTACGACGGCGCGCAGAACAGCGACGGCGCGACCTTCGAAGTGGTGTTCGACGAGGCCAGCGGAACCTTCTCCTACGAATACGACGACGTCGACTACAGCGCCATCGGCGGCGGCGACGATCCGGCCAGCTGCAACGGCGGTCTGTGCGCCACCGTCGGCTTGCAGCAAGACGCGACCTACTACACGCAGTACTCGTTCGACACCGCCTCGCTCGCCGCCGGCAAGTCGATCGTGTGGCGGCCGCGCACGATTCCGGCGCCGTTCGCAGCGTCGGCGCAGATCACGCTCGACATCGGCGCGCCGGTGGTTTCGGTGGCGCCCGGCGCACTGGTCGCTACGGCCGCGCGCGGTGCGGTCGCGACCACGCAGTTCACGCTCGGCAACGTCGGCGATCGCCGGTTGGACTGGAACGTCGATCTCGCCGGCAGCGACGGCGCCGACGCGCAGGCGCATTTCCCGCCGATGGCCTACCACGCACCGGCGGCGACGCCCGCGAAGATCGCCGCGCTGACGGCCGCGCCCACGGCGATGGCGGATGCGGCGCGCGTCGAGCGCGCACCCGGCACGCTCGGTGGTTCCGCGTTGGCGGCAGCCAGCGTGCCGGCGTTCGCGCTCGGCGGTTACGGTCCGACCGGCGGCATCAATCCCGCCTACACCGCCTTCATCTCCTTCGATGCGGTGTCGCCCGATGCATTGAATCTGCTCAACGGCATGCCGCTGTGGCCGTACGCGGGCGGCGCGTTCGCCGACAACGACTTCAGCCACGAATACGTGATCGATCGCTACGGCAACGTCGACTCCATCGACACCACCACCGGCATGCGCACGGCGGTCGGATCGAACGGCGGCAGCGGCGTGTGGTTCACCGATCTGGCCTGGGACGCCGCCACGCACACGATGTACGCGACCGCCTGGGATCCGGTCGCGACCACGATCAGCTATTTGTATACGGTCGATCTGGTCAGCGGCACGGCCAGCCAAGTCGCGCGCGTCGACGGTGTCTATCTTGCCGGCGCCACCTTCGATCCGACCGGACATCTGTATGCGATCGATCCGCTCGGCGACCAGCTGATCGCCTTGGACAAGCGCAACGGCCTCTGGCGCGGCATCGGTCCGATCGGCTTGGACGTTTCCTCCACCGCGAACATCGACTTCGATCCGCGCACCGGACTGATCTGGTACGCCGGCCATCCGCTGCCGCCGAGCCCGGCGGTGCCGCCGGCGCCGGCGATCTACACGATCGACAGCGCGACCGGCCGCGCCGGCGAAGTCGGGCCGGTGGTCGAAAGCATCGATCTCGTCGCGTTCGCGCTGGCAGTGCCGTACGCCGGCTGTTCGCAGGCGAGCGAGGTGCCGTGGCTGACGATCACGCCGGCCAGCGGCACGCTCGAAGGCGGCAACGGTGCGCGCGTGACCGCCACGTTCGATGCGAGCGATCTCGCGGCCGGTGTCTATCACGCGAACCTGTGCGTGCGCAGCAACGATCTCTCCAACCGCATCGTCGGCGTGCCGGTCACCTTCACCGTCAGCAGCGGCACGCAAGGCGACACCTTGTTCGAGGACGGTTTCGAAGCACGCTGAGACCTGCGACCGGCGCAGCCGAACGCTGCGCCGGTCTCGCACGGTGACTTCTGGCGCAGGCGCGGACGCTTCATCCGTGCAACAAAGCGTTCAGTTTCCGTCCCGGAGGTCTCATGCCGCTGCGTCGTTGTCTTTCCCTTGCGATCCTCGGTGCGCTGGTCGCGCCGAGCGCGTTCGCCGGCACCAAATTGCTGCGTTTCCCCGATGTCTGCGGCGACAAGGTCGTCTTCACCTACGCCGGCGATCTGTGGACCGCATCCACGCAAGGCGGCACCGCGGTGCGTCTGACTGCCGGGCCCGGGCTGGAACAATCGGCGCGCTTCTCGCCCGATTGCTCGACCATCGCCTTCACCGGCGAGTACGGCGGCGACGATCAGGTCTACACCATCGCGGCCGGCGGCGGCGAACCGAAACAGCTCACGTTCTATCCGGCGCGCGGCCCGCTGCCGCAGCGCTGGGGCTTCGACAATCAAGTCTACGGCTGGACGCCCGACGGCAAGTCGGTGCTGTTCCGCTCGTGGGAGCAGTCGATCAGCGAATCCAATCCGCGCCTGTACACGGTGCCTGCGCTCGGCGGTCTGCCGACCGCGCTGCCGATGCCGGTCGCCGGTGTCGGCCGCTATTCGCCCGACGGCAGCAAGATCGTCTACTCGCCCAAGTACCGCGACTTCCGCACCTGGAACCGCTACGTCGGCGGCTGGGCACAAGACCTCTACATCTACGACTTCGCGGCGAAGTCGGCCAAGAACATCACCAACGATCCGAACACCGATCGCGATCCGGTCTGGATCGACGATGCGGTGTATTTCCTCGCCGACCGCGGCGAGCATCTGAACCTGTATCGCTACGACACCGGCAGCGGCGAGACCAAGCAGCTGACCGACTACAAGAACGTCGACGCGCGCTGGGCCAGCGGCGACAGCAAGGGCCAGGTCGTGTTCGAGGTCGACGGCGAATTGCACGTCTACGACACCAAGGCGAACAAAGACAGCGCGCTCGACATCACCGTGCCGAGCGATCTGGTGCGCGCGCGTGCGCAAGAACGCAGCGTCAAGGACAAGATCGAGGACTACGCGCTCAGCGCGAACGGCAAGCGCGCGCTGTTCACCGCGCGCGGCGAAGTGTTCAGCGTGCCGCTGAAAGACGGCATTACGCTCAATCTCACCCACACGCCCGGCGCGCACGAGCGCCAGGCGGAGTGGTTGGCGGACGGCAAGCGCGTCGTCTACGTGTCCGACCAGAGCGGTGAGGAAGCGATCTGGGTGCGCGACGCCGACGGCACCAACGCCAAGCAGCTGACGCAGGAAACCTTCGGCCGCCTGTATTCGCCGCGCTGGTCGCCCGACGGCACGCGCATCGCGTTCGTCGACAGCGCCAACAACCTGCGCATCGTCGCCGCCAGCGGCGGCCCGGCGCCGGTGATCGCGCACGAGCTGGCCTATACGCGGCGCGACCACACCTGGTCGCCGGGCGGCCACTATCTCGCGTACTCGCTCAGCGACAAGGACGATATCAAGCCGCGCCTGTACGTCTACGATCTCGCCGCCGGCAAGAGCGTGCGCGTGGGCGACGCGCGCTTCGATGCGTACTCGCCGACCTTCTCGCCCGACGGCCAGTACCTGTACTTCCTCGGCAACCGCGAGTGGGCGCCGCAGCTGTCCAACATCGAATGGAACTTCGCCGCCAATCGCAACAGCGGCCTGTTCGCGTTGGCGTTGCGCAAGGGCGTGGCCAATCCGTTCGCGCCGCGCAACGACAGCGCCGCGGCCGAAGATAAGAAGGAAGGCGAGGGCGACAAGAAAGACGAAGGCAAGCCCAAGAGCGCCGCCGAGATCAACGACCGCATCGACTTCGACGGCATCGACGCGCGCCTGGTGCGCTCGCCGATCGGCCCGGACAATATCGACGGTTACGAGATCACCAAGAAGGCGATCCTCTACGTCGTCAGCGACGCCAACTACTACGGTCGCGACGGTGCGTTCAAGAGCAAGCTGAAGTCGTGGTCGTTCGAGCAGCGCAAGAGCGAAGACGTGTTCGAAGGCGTCGACGGCCTGGCGGTCTCGCGTGACGGCAGCACCGCGCTGATCAAGAACGACGGCGCCTACAAGTGGGTCGACCTCAACGCCGGCAAACCCGAACCCAAGGACGTCAAGACCGACGGTCTGTTCGCCCTGGTCGATCCGAAGGCCGAATACGCCGAGATCTTCCGCGAAACCTGGCGCCGCTACCGCGACCATTTCTACGTGCACAACATGCACGGCTACGACTGGAACGCGATCCGCGCCAAGTACGAGCCGATGCTGACCTGGGTCGGCGACCGCAGCGATCTGAACTACCTGCTCGGCCAGATGGTGGCCGAACTCAACGTCGGCCACGCCTACGTCAGCGGCGGCGACATCGGCCTGCCGCCGAAGCCGAACGTCGGCCTGCTCGGCGCGCGCTTCGAACTCGACGCGGCCAGCGGCCAATACCGCATCTCGAAAATCCTGCAAGGCCAGAACGACGAGGAGCGCTA
Source organism: Dokdonella sp. GW821-FHT11D02 (assembly GCF_058808595.1). Lineage (NCBI taxonomy): Bacteria > Pseudomonadati > Pseudomonadota > Gammaproteobacteria > Lysobacterales > Rhodanobacteraceae > Dokdonella > Dokdonella sp. GW821-FHT11D02. The sequence continues at coordinate 441,409 of NZ_CM179520.1, forward strand.
CCGCTCGCCGTTGACCGAGCTCGGCACCGAGGTGAAGGAAGGCGACTACGTCGTCGCCATCAACGGCCAGCCGCTCTCCGCCAACGACAGCCCGTTCCGTCTGCTGCGCACCGCGCCGGGCCAGCTGGTGCAGCTGACCGTCAACGGCAAGCCCGGCAGCGAGGGCGCGCGCACCGTGCTGGTCAAGCCGATCGAGAGCGAGGAGTCGCTCAACTACTACGCCTGGGTCAGCCACAACCGCGAGTACGTGGCCAAGGCCAGCAACGGTGAGATCGGCTACCTGCACATTCCCGACATGGGCGCCGACGGCATCCGCGAATTCATCAAGTGGTACTACCCGCAGCTGCGCAAGCAGGGCTTGGTGATCGACGTGCGCGACAACGGCGGCGGCAACGTCTCGGCGATGGTCATCGAGCGCTTGTCGCGCAAGGTGCTCGGCCTCGACTACGGACGCAACGTCGACTTCACCGGCACCTATCCGAACGAGACCTTCCTGGGTCACCTGGCGGCGCTTTGCAACGGCACCACCGCATCGGACGGCGACATCTTCTCCTACATGTTCAAGCGCTCCAAGCTCGGACCCTTGATCGGCGTGCGCACTTGGGGCGGCGTGGTCGGCATCACCAGCTGGGGTCCGGTGATCGACGGCGGCGACGTCTTCGTGCCGCAGTTCGCCAGCGCCAGCAGCGAAGGCCAGTACGTGGTCGAGGGCCACGGCGTCGACCCGGACATCGTGGTCGAGCAGGACGTCGCCGCGCAGCTGCAAGGCAAGGACCCGCAGCTCGATCGCGGCATCGAGGAGTTGCAGAAGGCGATCCAGGCGGCGCCGGTCAAGCTGCCGCCGCGTCCGGCCGATCCGATCAAGGCGCCCGACAGCATGCGCGCGAAGGACGCGGCGCCGAAGTAACGCGATGCAGGACGCGTCCCGGCAGCGTCGCCCTCAACGGCGACGCTGCACCGGGCCGCACAGCGACGCGCTGCGCCGGAGCGCGACGTCGTGCGAATTGTCACCCAGGCAGTCGAGGTATTTCTTTTCCTCTTCGCGAGTCGCGGCCACGGGACCGGCTCCGACGTGCTCGATCGTCCTCGCGCCGATCTTCCAATCGATCGTCACCACGCCTTGCGCCTCGACGGGTACGCCGTAGCGCTCGCCCGGCCGATACGTGTAGGCCAGCGCGGCGGCGACCGAGGCGTCATCCAGGGACGGTGTGCCACTGGATCGATGAACGCGGGCATCGACCGGCCGTCCGTCCGCGGCGATCGTGACGACGACGTCGACGCTACCCTCTTGGCCGGCTCGAAATGCCGCCGCGGGATAGTCCGGAATGACTCGCTGTTTGACGCGCGGCGAGCGGAAGCGAGGACCCGTATACGTCCCGTTGCCGCGCAGGGCGAGCGAGGCTTGCGCGGCGTCTCCGCTCAGGCTCGCTGCGGTGGCGTCCTGCGATTCTCGGCCGACTTCGATCGGCGCACTGGCCGCGGGTGCGACCACGCTTTGCCTGGGTTGTCGGTCTGCCGTCCGGCGCGGCGAAGCGGCGACGCTCCTGTGCGGAGCGGCCGGTCGCCGCACGACCGGAGTCGCGGCCGGTCGTTGCGGCAATTGCTGAGCGAGCGGCGGTTCCCACAAATGGACCAGGACCATGCTCGCCGTGATCGGCAGGTCCGGTCGGCTCCAACCCGCGCTCAGCAACCAGAGGATCAGCGACGCGTGAACCAGGACGTCGACGATTGCTGCACGCCAGTCGAGCGGCGTGCGCCCGAAGCCGATCGATGAGCTGTAACCCAGCACCATGTCGACGCTCCCTCGACGAAGGACGCGTCGATCATAGACCCGCCGGCGCTGCCGCGCAGAATCCGAGGCGGTCTCAGGCGGAGCTGACGTCGCGCAGCGTCCAATGCTTGCCGATGAGCAAGGTCATGCGGTGCTGGATGATCGCGTGCGCCAAGGTCGTGATGACGGTGACGCTGACGTGTACGTCGGACTGATGCGCTTCCACCGTTGCCGCCGGATCGTTCTGGCCGAGTGCGGGATCGACCGCATCGGGATCGGCCTGCATCGCCTTCCAGCGCTGCCACAAGGTCGGCTCGCGCAACGATTGCTGCAACAACGTCGCGAAGCTTTCCGCCGAACCGCCGCTGAAGGAGAGTTCGTGCGATTCGCCGCGGGCCTTGGGCAGGTCGTCGATCGAGAAAATGAAGCGCTGTCGGGTAGCCATGGCATTCCTGCGTGGGGAGTGCCCGCCAGTTTATCAGCGCCGTGTCAGTGCGGTGACATCCAACATGTTCGGCGCGTGCCCGGGCGCGTACTCCAGCACGCCGAGCAGCGGCGCATCGAGGCGCGCGCGCAAGGTGGCGAGATTCTCCTCGGCGTGCGACATCGCCGGATCGATGCGGTTGGCGATCCAGCCGAGCAGGCTGCAGCCGTCGGCGCGAATCGCGCGTGCGCTCAGCAGCGCGTGATTGAGACAGCCCAGGCGCAGGCCGACCACCAGGATCACCGGCAGCTCGAGCGCCTGTGCGAGATCGGCCTGCATCAACGAATCGGACAGCGGCGCCATCCAGCCGCCGACGCCTTCGACCACCACGCAGTCGGCCTCGCGCGCGAGGCGCGTGTAAGCCTGGCGAATCGGATCGAGACGTACCTCCGTGCCGGCTTCGCGCGCGGCGATGTGCGGCGCGATCGGCGGCGCGAACGCGTACGGATTGCATTCGGCATAGGCCGGTGCCGGCGCGCTCGCCGCGATCAAGGCTTCGGCGTCGTCGTTGCGCAAGCCCTCCGGCGTCATGCGGCAGCCGCTGGCGACCGGCTTCATGCCGCTCGCGCGCGTATCGTGCGCACGCAGGCTCGCCAGCAGCGCGACGCTCGCATAGGTCTTCCCCACACCGGTGTCGGTGCCGCTGACGAACACGCCCCGTGTCATGCGCGCTCCGCAGTGGCGAGTGCGCGCTGCACGCGACGGCGCAACAGGATCGCGGTCGGTATCAGCAGCAGATAGCTCAGTCCCGGCAGCCAGATCGTGCCCGGCCGTTGCGCGAACGGCAGGGTCGCGGCGAGTGCGGCGGAGAACAGCGCGATCGCGGCGAACGCCGCATTGCGCAGGACGTGCTGGCGCGTCGTCAGTGTTTCGACCGGGTCCAGACCGATCGCGGTGCGCAGCGCGTAGGCGTGCCGATAGAGCAGCGCCAGCACGACCCAGATCGCGAAATAGCCCAAGCCGAACACCACGAACGCGGCGCGCAGCTCGAATTCGCTGTCGATGCCGATCGCGCGCTCGGCCAGCCAGCCGCCGCTGAGTCCGGCGAACATCAGTGAAAACAAGAGTCGCAGCGGATAGACGAAGATCAGCACCAGCAACACCAACAGCAGGCTGAGCGAGACCGCGCGGCCGTCTTCGAGATCGTAGTGGCGGCTCCAGTCGCGATGGCTCTTCCAGATGCGCGCGATCAAGAGGAAGCAGATCGCGAACGTCGGCATGCCGCGCAGCGCGTCCAGCATCTGCGGCACCGACTCGGGCACGTGGCCGACCGAGATCACCACCAGGGTCACGGCGAACGCGAACGAGGCGTCGACGAAACCTTCCAGCCGGGTCGGCTGGTGACGGCGCACGGTGAACACACTCGCAGCGGAAGCCATCGGCGGCGGACGGAACGGCGCACGCGATCCGTGCCGGCGCAGCATAGGCAATACCGTCGGGGCGGCAAAGGGTAGAATGGCGGTCTTTCCACCGTCGCCCGTTCCGATGTTCACCGCCACTGCGCCGCGCACCGACGACAAACCCGCGCTGTATGCCGAACTCGGCCAGCAGATGAGCGGCCTGTTGCACGGCGAGCGCGACCGTATCGCCAACGCGGCCAACTTCGCCGCGCTGGTCTGGCACGCGCTGCCCGACATCAACTGGTGCGGTTTCTATTTCTTCGACGGCCAGGAACTGGTGGTCGGGCCGTTTCAAGGCAAACCGGCTTGCGTGCGCATCGCGCTCGGCAAGGGTGTCTGCGGCACCGCGGCCGCTACGCGTGAAACGCAAGTGGTCGAAGACGTGCATGCGTTTCCCGGCCACATCGCTTGCGACGGCGCGTCCAATTCGGAGATCGTGGTGCCGTTGTACGATGGCGATCGTTTGATCGGCGTGTGGGACGTGGACAGTCCGAGCCTGGCGCGCTTCGACGCCGACGATCGTGTCGGCATGAAAGCTTTGTGTGCGATCTTCCTGCATTCGATCGCATGAGCCGGCGCTGGAGCAAGAACGCCAACTGGGGATGACGACAATGAGCAGTCGCGACACCAAGATCCGCAACGTCGGCCCGAAGTCGGCCGCCTGGCTGCGCCAGGTCGGCGTGCGCACGACCGAGGATCTGGCGCGCATCGGCCCGGTCGAAGCGTTCCTGAAGGTCAAGCGCGCCGGCTTCCGGCCGAGCCTGAACCTGCTCTACTCGATGGCCGGCGCACTCGCCGACTGTCACTGGGCCGAACTGCCCGAAGCACACAAGCAGGAACTGTTGTCGACCTTGGAGTCGGCCGAATCGGCCAATCCGATCCGCACGCGCTGGGAAAAGCAGAAAGCCGCGAGCGAGCCGGCGGTCGTGCGCAGCCACGGCAGCAGCGACGGCGAAGCCACCGAAGAGACGGCGAGCAGCAGCTTGTTCGACGATCCCGATCGCGACGAAGGCGGCGCGCACGCCGAGGTCGAACGCGACATCAGCCGCTTCGACTAGAAGCCCGTCCGGCTAAACGCCGCGCACGGCCGCATAAGCGCGCGCGTCCTCGCGCCAGCGCGGCGTCGCGCGGATGGTCGGCAGCACGTCTTCGACGCGTTCGACCAGCGACCACATCGCGAGATGATCGCGATTCATGAAGCGCTGCTCGACGATCTGCTCCATGAAGCGCTGCAAGGGCTGGTAGAAGCCGTTGACGTCGAGCAGAACGATCGGATTGAAGTACAGCCCGAGCCGCTTCAAGGTCAGCGCTTCGAACAATTCCTCCAGCGTGCCGCTGCCGCCGGGCAGCGCGATGACCGCGTCCGATCCGGTCAACAGCCGATGCTTGCGCTCGCGCATGTCCTCGACCACTTCCAGATTGGCCACGCCCGGGTGCTGCCATTCGACCTCGATCATGAAGCGCGGAATGATGCCGACGACCTCGCCGCCGGCGGCGAGCGTGGCGTCGGCCAAGGCGCCCATCAGCCCGATCGCGCCGCCGCCGTAGACGACCGTGCAGCCGGCCTCGGCCAAGCTGCGGCCGAGCGCGGCGGCGGCATCGTGGTAGACGCGATCGCAGTGCGCGCTGGAGGCGCAGTAGACGCAGACGCGCATGCAAACTTCTCCGTCGAACGGCGCCATAGCGTAGCGGGTCGGCGCCGCGATTCCACGCCTGCGAGCGTGCGCGAATCGACAATCGACCGTCATCCGCCGCGGCTATAGTGCGCGCGCGTTGCGTACGCACTGTCATTCGGGGAGACACCATGAAGAAGCTGCTTTCCGTCGCGGGCGCGCTGGCGCTCGCGTCCGCCGCCGTGCCGGTACAGGCCTGGCAAACCACCATCGTCGGCGGTCCTTCCTTTCAGCAGAATCTGGCGCCCGGCGCCGCGCTGGTCGCCGATGCCGGCGGCAAGGTCTGCCTGCTCAGCAACGACCGCGATTTCAGCACGATGGGACTGGCGCACGTCTACGGCTTCCAAGCCGCCGACGGCACGCCGGCGCCGTGGCAAACCTCGATCGGCTCGCGCGAGCTGACGACGTTCGGGATCGACTGCCGATCCGGCACGCCGATCCTCGGCTACTCGGCCTATGACGACTACGACTTGCGCCGCTCCAGCCGGCTGATCGGTTTCATGCCGATCGCCGGCAACCTCGGCCCGAGCTTTCCCTTGCCCAGCCTCGGCGCGATCGAGCCGGTGCGCGTGGGCGTGGACGCGGCACGGCATGCGGTGATCCAACGCGACAAGATCGGCGGCAGCGCGATCGATCTGCAAGCCTACGATCTGAACACCTTGTCGCCGTTGTGGCAGGCCAACATCGCGACGATACCGCTGTCCTATCCGCGCGTGCGCGAGATGCAGGTCGCGGCCGACGGCTCGATCACTTTGATCGGTACGGGCGATGAAATGAACACGCCGCGCATGGGTGTGTTTCTACTCAAGTACGACGCCAACGGCGTAACGATCGGGCCGGCCTTCCAGTTCGGCGATCCGGTCTTCGCGCAGGTCGGCGAGATCGCGCTGTCGCCCGGCGGCGTCGGCTACGTCGTGCGGCGCGATCGCGAATTCCTGCGCGATCAGTTGCTGCGCCTCGATGCGCAGATGCCGTGGGGCATGCCGCTCGACATCGGCTGCTGCAATGCGCGCAAGGTGCATGCGATCGCGACGCTGCCCGACGACGGCGTGCTCGCCGCATCCGCCGATGCCTTCGGCTGGGGCAGCTTGCTGTCGCGTTTCCGTGCCGACGGTTCGTTGCGGTGGAGCACCTATGGCGTTCCGCTGGATTTGCCGGGCATGCAGCTGGTCGGTCTGGTCGGCGATCGCGCCGGTCGCGCGCTCGCCGTCTTCACCGAGCCGACAATGCCCGGGCCGCCGCAGGCGCTGCGTACGCTGCGCCTGCGCGCGTATTCGGACACCGGCGTGGAAATCTGGACGCGCACGATCGACAACGTGCGCTTCGATGCCGGCACGCCGCTGCGCGCGGCGGTCAGCTCCGACGACATCGTCGTGCTCGCCGTCAACGTGTTCGACTACAACGCCGCCGCGTCGGGCATCCTCGTACAAGGTTTCAGGCTGGACCAGAGCCAGCCCTGATCGCGCCGGCTGTCGGAAAGAGCGGCGTTGCGCCGCTCTTTCCGGTACCGCTTATCGCTCGGGACAGTTGGGAACCGGGCAGACCAAGCGGCAGCACGCCGAGGTCGAACCGGGATTGTTGAAGCACTCTTCGCAATCGCTGGGCGAGCAGCACGGCAGCGCGAACGCGCTGCTGATGCCGAGCCCGAACGCGAACGCGCAACCGGCCAACAACAAAGCCAATCTATAGCTCGCTTTCATGCGGAACTCCTCCACGGTCGAAGTGAGCGCGGCGGCCGCTCCGTCGGCCGGCGGGCCCGTGAGTCGAATCGGCATGTCGTCGTTCGGCTCGTTGCGGCCGCGCTCCGTTCGCGGCCGATCCTGCTCGCGCGAGGTCGGTCAACGACGCAGCGCGGCCAGCGATTCGCGCATGAGGTTCTCGCGAAAACCGACGATGCGTTTGTCGCCGATGAAGATCTGCGGCACGCCGCCGCCGCCGAGCGCGTCGAACTGCGCTTCGGCCTCGGCCGACTGGTCGACGACGAAGTCTTGGAAATCCACGCGCTCCTGCGTCAAGAGTTCGCGCGCCTTTCGGCAGTAGGGGCAGGTCGAGGTCGAGAACATGACGACTTGCTTGCCGCTGTGGCGGTACAACGCGTCGTAGTTCCCGCTCGTGTAGGCCGCTTGCGGAAACAGGGTGTCGTAGGCGCCGCGCAGTTTCGGTCCGAGCCAAAATCCCGCGCCGAGAAACAAGGCGAACAGGGCCACGCCGAGCGCCGATTTGAGCGCGGCGGCGATCCATCGGCCGCCGGAGGCGGGTGCGTTCCCGGGCGCTTCGCCAGGCGATGAAGACCTATCCATTTCTTCTCCGCGCGTTGCAGATGCTGGCCGGTTGCGGCGCCTACGATCGATGGCGCGATCGCGCGGCATGCCTTACGACGCGGCCCGCGTCGGCGACGGTACGACGATCGATCGCAGCGGAATGGGAACGGCGACGCAGAATCGCGTGCCGCGCTGCAGCAGGCGCGGTGTCGTGTCGGCGCGGCTGAGGGATCGGGATTGCCAGTCGAGAATGGCGGCCCGCGAAAGCGGGAATCGCTATGCCCGCGTTCGCGGGCATAGCGTCGGATGGAGTGGCTCGGCGTTGCGCTGGCGCCGCCATGCGGCGCCCGATTCGCAGCGAACGCTCGATCGCCTCAGTCGAAACCGTCGGCGAAAATGCGGTCACGGCAGGCGAACACCTGCGCCGGATCGACCAGCACGTTGAACTCGGTGCCGAGCGGCATGCCCTCGTAGGCGAAGATCGTCCAATGGCCGTCGCTGGTGTAGGCCACGTCGTAGTGGCCGGCGACCGCCGTGCCGTCGAACAGGCGCGTCACGATCGGCCGCGCGCACGGCGTGCCGTCGAGCAGCGGATGATCGAGGTACAAGGTGGCCGAGCCTGGCCGGTTCGCCGGCGTGGCGGCAACGCGGAATGCGTTCGGGCTCGCTTCTTGCGCGTACACGCTGAAGCCGGCGCCGACCGGTATCGCGCCGCTGTCGGCGAGGTCGATATTGGCGAGGAACCACGAACCCGGCCCGCCGAAGGCGAGATAGAACACGCCGATCGGATGCGCGTTGTAGGCGCCGCCTGCGCTGAAGTTCTGCGTCGCCAGCACGATGCGATCGGGCAGGTTGTTGACGCTGCCGTCGTCGAGGCGCGAGGTCCAACCCGAAATGCTGTCGGCGCTGGCGCGGTGGCGGAACACGCCGCTGCCCGGCGCCGGCACGAACACGTTGAAGTGCGCGCCGAGCGGCATCGCGTTGGCGGTGTCCTGATTGAACACGCTCCATTCGCCGCCGGAGTACCAGGTGCCGAACGGATGATCGTAGGCGGTGCCGCCCGGCACGCTGCCGGCGTTGAAGTTCGGCGTGACGAACAGATCGGCACTCGGCGTGCCGTCGACGGCGGCATCGGCGAACCAGCTGATGTGACCGCCGACGTTGCTGCTGTTCGCCGTGTGCAGGAAGCCCATGTCGCCCCATTCGTAGGCGCCGATGTCGGCGCCTTCGCGCTTGAAGCGGCGCAGGCCGTCGGCGTCGGTGACCGGCAGCGCGTTGAAGATCAAGCCGAGGCCGAGCGTGCTGCCGTCGGCGGCATCGATCGCCGGCGAGGCCGCGCTCAGTCGCGGATATTCGTCGCTGACCAGCGCCGCCGGCGCGGTGATCGTGTGCGCGCCCGGTGTCAGATTCAGCGTGGTGCCGTTGAGCAGGTTGTAGTCGTTGTCGAGGCCGGTGGCGATGCCGGCATTGAGGTATAGCGCGCGTTCGGCGCGCACCAGATTGTTCTTGACCAGACCGTCGACCTGCGGAGTGGTCGCGCCGTCCCAATTGCTCGCCAAGATGCCCGTGCGTACGCGCGTGACGGTGTTGTTGATCAGCTGTACGTCGATGTGACCGTTGTTGGGCACCAGGCTGATGCCGGTGCCGCCGTCGCCGCCGTTGCCGACCACGACGTTGCTGTAGACGCGCGCATCGAAGCTCACCGCCGTGCTGCTGAACAAGCCTTCGGAGAGGAAAATGCCGGCGCGCGCGAAACTGCCGCGCACTTCGTTGCCGTGCAGCTTGACCGTGCCGCCCGAGCCGGCGCCGGCGTAGTCGACCAAGATGCCGGCGCCGTCGACCCAATCGCCGCTGCCGGTGCTGGCGATGTGGTTGTAGTACGCACTCGCATCGAGCATGCCGCCGCGCGCGGCGAACGTCACCAGGCCGTCGTTCAACGACGCCGGCAAGCCGCTGATGCGGTTGTCGTACAACATCGCTTCGACCGTGCCGCCGTTGGCGACGATGCGGATGCCGTTGCCGGTTGCGCCGGGCGCGCGCGTCAGCACCAGTTCGCGCAAGTCGACCGTGGCCGTGCCGCTGCCGTAGTTGTTCAGCATGACCCAGCCGTTGTCGAAGCGGAGGCGGCTCAGCCGCAGCGTGATGTTCGTGCCGCCACCCGCGTCGTCGGCGAGCACGCCGGCACCGAGGAATCGCGGTTGGTAGCCGTCCGCTGCGGCCAGCGTGAGGCGGCGGCCGCGCATCGCGACGCTGTCGGTGATGGGTGTTTCGGTCGTTATTTCGATGCGATCGTCGTCGGCGGCCGCGTCGATGCAGGCTTGCAGGGTGCCGTTGCAGGGGGCAGCGCCCGGCCAGGTGCGGGTTGCGGCCGCGGCCAGGCCGGCATGGATCGCGGCGAGCGCGAACAGATAACGCAGGAACGACATGGAAGCTCTCTCCCTCGGGGCTTGGCCGTGCTAGCGCAAAACGGCGGCGGGAGAGGACAGGGCTCAGGACAAACAGTCAGCGCAAGGTGCGGCTGGCGACGCTCAGCTCCTCCGGTGCGAACGGCAAGGCCGTGACGGCGGACTGCGCGGTGTGCACGGCTTCGTCGGCGCCGTCCGCGCGCGTCGCGCGCAGGCAGCGCGCGCGTTCGACTGCGAGCCAGGCGCGATCGACGCGGCCGGCCGCACCGGCGCCGGCGAGTTCGCGCTCGGCCGCCGCGAGCTGCGGCAAGGCGCCGGCGCAGTCGCCGCGTGCGGCAGCGATGCGCGCCGCGACCAGGCGCAGCTTGCCCAGGCGCGGATGTCCGGCCGGAAACGCGCGCTCGCCGGCGGCCAGCGCCGCAGCGGCCTCGCGTTGTGCGGCGTCGAGCTGGCCGTTCTGGCGCAGCGCTGCGGCGAGCGCGGCCTGCGCTTGCACGCTGTCTTGATGCTCGGCGCCGAGTTTGGCCGCGAGCAGTGCGTGTGCCGCGCGCAGCTCTTCCAGCGCGGCGTCGCTGCGGCCGCGCTCGGCCAGGGTATTGCCGAGTCCGAGCTGCGCGATGCCGACGAGGTAGTGCTCGGCACCGACTGCGGTGATCGTCGTCGCCACCGCCGCGCGCGCATTCGCTTCGGCCGCCTCGTAGCGGCCGGCGCTGCGTTGCATCGCGGAGAGGTTGTTCAACATCGTCGCGACGGTCGGATGTTGCGCGCCGTAGGCCGCGCGCGCGACCTGCAAGGCCTCGTCGAGGCGTTCGATCGCAGTGTCGAGATCGCCTTGCTCGTAGGCGATCACGGCGAGCGAATTGAGTCCGTTGGCGACGCTCGGATGATTCGGTCCGAGCGCGGCTTTCTGCAACGCGACCGCGTGCGTGATGCGCGCGGCGGCAGCAGCGAGGTCGCCCTGCCGGCGCAGCGCGGTGCCGAGATTGAATTCGCTGTCGGCCGCATCCGGATGCTCCGGCCCGAGCAGCTCGCGCCGCGTCGCCAGTGCTTGCTCGAACAGCGTCGCGGCCGCTTTGGCGTCGCCTTGCTGCAACACCACCACGCCCAGATCGTGTTCGACCGCGGCGGTCTGCGTGTGCAGCTCGCCGCTGCGCGCGCGACGCAGGGCGAGCGCTTCGCGCAAGGTCGTCGCTGCGCCGTCGAGATCGCCGGTGCGGAAGCGGATGCCGCCGAGCGCGGCCAGCGCGCGCATTTCGGTTTCCGCATCGTGCCCGCGTGCGCGCTCGAGCACCGCTTCGGCCAGCGTGCGCGCATCGGGCAAGGCGCCGCGCTCCGATTGCACCTCGGCCAGGCGCAGCTCGATCTCGCCGCGTCGCGGCGGCGAGAGCGCCAGCGCGGCGCGCAGCTCGCCCTCGGCCGCTTCGTACTGGCCTTGTGCGGCCAAGGTGCGGCCGCGTTCGAGCAGAGCGGCCGCGCGCGTCGGTGCATCGCCGGCGTTGGCGAGCGCGCGCCGGCTCAACTCGTCGGCGCGTGCGTACGCGCCGAGCTGGCGATAGGCGCCGGCCAAAGCGGTCGACAATTCCGCTTCCAATTCGGGCTGCGTCGCCAAGGTTTCCGACAGCCGCAACGCGCCGCGATCGAGCAGCTCGCGGGCCGACACCGTGCGGCCCTTGCTCTCGTCCGGGGTAACGCCGCCGAACAAGGCCAGCATGAAATCGCGCGCGGCGTCGGCGCGCTCGGCTTCGGCGCGCGCGACTCTCGCCTGCCACGCCGTCGCGCCGAGACCGGCCACGATCGCCAGCGCGAACGCGCCGGCGAGCGCCAAGCCGATGCGGTGGCGGCCGACGAATTTCCACGCGCGATAGCGGCGCGACGGCGCGCGTGCGCGGATCGGCACGCCGCGCGCGTGACGTTCGAGGTCGGCCGCAAGTTCCGCGGCGCCGGCATAGCGCTGGGCCGGATCGCGTTGCAATGCCTTGGCCACGATCAGATCGAGTTCGCCAACGAGGCGCCGGCGCAGTGCGGGCGGATCGCTCGCGCGCGCTTGCGCCGGCGCAGCCGCCGCGGCGCCGGTCAGCGCGGCCGACGGCGCGCGCAGGCTCGCATCGCTGCGCCAGTGCGGGCGGCTGCCGGTCAGGAGCTCGTGCAGCAGCACGCCGAGCGCGTAGACGTCGGTGGCGGTTGTGATCGCGCCGCCCGCGCTTTGCTCGGGCGCGGCGTAGGCCGGCGTCAACAGGCGCGCTTCGGTGCGCGTCGCCTCGTCGCCGTCGTCGAGCAGTTTGGCGATGCCGAAGTCGAGCAGCTTGAGCGCACCGTCGCGGCGCACCAGGATGTTCGAGGGTTTCAGATCGCGATGCACGATCAGGTTGCGATGCGCGTAGTCGACCGCCTCGCAGACCTGGCCGAACAGGCGCAGGCGCGCGCCGAGATCGAGCCGCTGTGCGTCGCAGTGGTCGGTGATCGGCTCGCCGTCGACGTATTCGAGCGCGAACCAAGGCACGCCTTGTTCGGTCAGCCCGCCGTCGAGCAGGCGCGCGATGTAGGGATGATCGAGCCGCGCCAGAATCGCTCGCTCGCGCGCGAACCGTTCGCGCGCATACGCCTCGTGCAGACCGTAACGCAGGATCTTGATCGCGACGCGCTGCGCATAGGCGCCGTCGGCGCGCGTCGCCGCGAACACGCTGGCCATGCCGCCCGCGCCGATCGGTGCGCCGACCTGCCAAGCGCCGAGGCGCTGTCCTTCCAGCCCCGGTTCGCTGCCGATCAGCGCCGCGGCGAGTCCGCCGCTGCCGCGGTCGAGCGGCGTCGCCCGTTCGGCGCGTTCGAGCAGTTCGCTCAGCGCGTCGCGCAGTTCGCTGTCGTCGATGCCGGCGAGAAAGTCGGCGCGCTCGCTGCCGTCGAGCTCGTAGGCACGATCGAACAGCGGCCCGAGTTCGAGCCAGCGCCGCTCGATCGCACCGGCGCCGCTCATCCGATCGCTTCTTGCAGAAACACGCGTGCGCGCGCCCAGTCGCGCACCACGCTGCGCGCGACGATGCCGAGCGCGGCGGCGGTTTCCTCGACCGAAAGACCGGCGAAGAAGCGCAGCTCGACCACGCGCGCGAGGCGCGGTTCGAGCGCATCGAGCCGATCCAGTGCGTCGTTCAGCGCCAGCATTTCGGCGGCGGCGTGCGCGACCGGGATCTCGACCGCGTCCAGATCCAGCGGCGTCTCGTTGCCGCCACGCTTTTGCGCCAGGCGCCGGCGTGCGTGGTCGACCAGAATGTGGCGCATCGCGGTGGCGGCGTAGGCGTAGAAGTGCGCGCGGTCGTTGAAGCCGGGCACGCCGTCGGCGAGATTCAGCCAGGCCTCGTGCACCAGCGCGGTCGTGTCCAGCGTCTGCGCCGCGCGCTCGCCGGCGAGCTGGCGCCGCGCCAGCTCGCGCAGGCGCTGGTAGACCTGCGGCCGCAAGGTCGCATCGAGGTCTGCCCCATCGTCGCGCGGGGGCGTGACCGGATCGGGATCGCGCATGAGGGCTCCGTTGACGGGCGCATGCTAACCCAGGCGGGCACCGGCCGCGGCGCGGCCTCGTCAGCGCGGGCTGCGTTCGAACGCCGCCAAATCCTGCTCCAACCGCCATTGCAGCCGCGCTTTCGGATTGGCGTTCAGAAACCGCATGCACGCCGAACTCGGAATATCGATCGAGGCCGCGCAGGCGGCGACGCGCGCACCGCCCGCTTCGGAATCCCATAAGCTCGCCCCTGCGAGAAACGCGTACTGCAGGCTGTCGCGCGCGATTCGCTTGAGGTCGAGGTAGCGCAGGCCGTGCTGCTCCGCGGCGCGCTGGTATTCGTGGGTGAGGTCGCTGCGCAGGATGCCCTGGTCATCGGTCGACAGCACGATCGGAACGCCGGCCTGCCGATACAGCGCGAGCGGATGGCGCGTGCCCTCGACGCCGAGGATGACCGCATTGCTGCTCAGGTTGATCTCGACCGCGATGCGTTCTCGCGCCATACGCTGCAGCAAGGCCGCCGCGTCGGTTTCGTAGCCGATGTCGACACCGTGGCCGATGCGGCGCGCGCCGGCGACGGCGACGGCGTCGTGGATGTGGAAGCGCAGGTCGGGCGGCGCGACCAGGCCCAGTTCCAGCTCGCCGGCGTGCAGCGACATCGGCACCTGCGGGTACTTGGCGTGGAAGAACGCCAGCATGCGCATGTGCAGGGCGTAGTCGCGCAGCGAGATCGGATCGTGCTCGGCGCCGGCGATGTTGACGCCGACGAAGCGGCGGTCGGCCTGCACCAGCGCGAACGCGAAGGCGAGTTCGGCGAACACGCGCGCCGGCGGCTGGTTGCGGCGCGCGGCGGCTTGGTAGCCGAGTTCGACCGCGCACGATGGCGCCGGCGTCGCGGTGCCGCAGCGGCCGAGCGTGGCGATCTCACTTTCGTAGCGATCGAATTCGGCGCGTCCCTGCGCGAGGGCGCCGGGTAGGAGCGGCGCGATCTGCGTGAACGCCGCGGCGAAGTCGATCGCATCGTCGGCATCGGCCGCAGCGAGCAGCGGCTGCGCCGTGCGCGGCTTGGCCATTACTTCGACGTAGGCGACGCGGTCGCGTGCCGCGCTGTCGCGCACGGCGGCGAGCGCACGACCGCTGTTGCCTTCGGCCGCTGCGCGAAACCCCTCGAACGCGGCGAAGAAACGCTCGTACCCGGGAACCGACGCGGCCGCGCCGCCGCGCTCGAAACCGCGCGTCGACAGCGCGTCGACGGCACGCGCGTACAGCGTCGGGTTGGCGGCGAGATCGCGTGCCGGCACGCGCGCCGGCGCGGAGCACGGCGGCGCGACGATGTACGCACGCTCGGTCTCGATGCACAGCCCTTGCTCGGCGGCCCAGCGCAGCCAGTCCTCGGCGTAGACCGAGCCGCCGATGTGGCTGTGCAGGTAGGCGCCCTTGGGCATCGCCTGCAGGAACAGCCGCAGCGCCGGCGCGTTGCCGACGATGCGATCGAAATAGGCGGCGGTGCGCGCTTGGGCGTCCGGCGGAGGCGGCTCGGCTGCGGCCGTCGCGCAGGCGAAGGCGAGCAACACAGCGCACGCCTGCCTGCGCGCGTGCGCCATCTCAGCGCGCTTCAGGCACATGTTCGGCATAGCGCGGCCACTGCCCGGCGAGTTCGTGCACGACCTTGCTGCCGACTCGATACGCCGCTTCGTACGCCGGCAGGCCCTTGCCGGCATGCGTGGCGCTGGCCGAAGCGAAGCTGCTGCGTCCGGGCGGCGCCATCGTGTAGTTCGCCGCCGTGCGCAGCACCAGCACGCGCTTCGCGTCCGCCGCACCCATGCGATCGAGGCGCGCCATCGCAGCCATGATCGAGGAATCCTCCATGTCGCTGACCGTGAAGGTGGCCGTGCCGCCGGTGTACAAATGCACCCAGTCGCGCGCCCACTGCGTGTCGGCTCGGCCATGCCAATACTGATTCGAGGCGAGGCTGGCGCCGAGGCGCACGCGCGGCGATTGTTGCGCGGACGGGAATCCGCTCCAAGCGGCGCGCACGCGCGCCATCTCGGGCGAGTCGTACAAGGCGACCTCGTGCGTCAGCGCCAGCGCCCATCGCGTCAAGCCGGGGTTCGCCGGAAACACTTGCGCGTAGCGTGCGAGCGGGCCGTAGTCGAGCTTTTCGTCCGGCAGGCGGCCGGCCTGGGACGAACGGAACGGATAGCGGCCGTAGGGCCAGTTGGCCGGCGCCTCGCGCGAGTCCATCGATCTGGCCAGATCGTTGACCACGGTGTCGACCCACACCGCATCGCCGATCGCGCCGATTTTAGGGTCGATGCCGGCGACGCCGGCGACCAGCCAGTACGCCTTGCGCACGTCGAAGCGCGGATCGAACGCGAGCGCCATCACCGAGGCACCGGCGTTGACCAAGCCCATGCCGCTGACCATCGCGACGATCGAATGGTCGGCCGTGCTGCGCAGCGGGCGCACGCCGCCGGGAAAGTCGATGCGTTCGCTCAGCGGCTCGCGCTCGACCCACAGCTGCAGTTCGCCCGGCGCATCGCCGCTGTCTTCGCCGTTCTCGTAGGTCGTCACCACGACGACGCGAACCGGCCACGGCGCGTTCGCCGCGGCCGCGGCGATGCCTGCGTTCGGCGCGATCGAACTCGCCGCGAGCCAGGCGAACAGCAGTGCGAATCGTGCGGGCGGCATGGCGATCCTCGTCGGTTCGCGGCGAAGCGCGGCGGCGCCCACGCAGCGCATCGGCGCAGGATCGCATCAGCGGATAGCAGGATATGACAGCAGCATTTTGCGTCGGCGCTACGGCAATTGCGCGCTCGCTGCTCGAATGACGCTGCGACGCGCTCCGCTACGCCGCTGCGCTCGTACGGCGCGCGCACGGCTTGCGCGCACACAGCGCCACGCCGTCTTCGGCGATGCGCAGCAGCCGGTTGTACTTGCTCATGCGCTCGGCGCTGCGCACCGAGCCGACCTTGATTTGACCGGCGTCGGTGCCGACGGCGAGATCGGCGATGAAGTCGTCCTCGGTTTCGCCCGAGCGCGCCGAGACGATGGTTGCGTAGCCGTAGGCGCGCGCCGTGGCGAGTGCTTGCAAGGTGCCGCTCAGGGTGCCGTTCTGGTTCGGCTTGATCAGCACGGCATTTGCGGCGGCGCCGAGGAAGCCGCGCTCGATCCGCTGTGTCTGGGTCGCGAAAAGATCGTCGCCGACCAGTTGCGCGTGGCCGGCACGTGCGGTGAGTTCCTGCCAGCCGTCCCAATCGTCTTGATGCAGCGCGTCCTCGATCGAAATCACCGGATAGCGGCGCAGCCAGTCCTGCATCGTCGCGATCATCTCTTCGCGCGACAGTTCGCGCCCTTCGCGGCGCAGCTGATAGCGACCGTCCTGGAACAGCTCGCTGGCGGCGACGTCGATCGCGATGGCGAGATCGACGCCGGGCTCGTAGCGCGCGCGGCGGATCGCCTCGACCATCAGCTCCAGCGCCTGCTCCGCGCGGGCGAAGCCGGGGCTGAGGCCGCCTTCGTCGGCGAGCAAGGTGCTGAGGCCGCGTTCGGCCAGCAGCGTGCCGGCCGCCTCGCGGACTTCGAGCACCATCCGCAGCGCTTGCGCGTAGTCGGCCGCGCCGAGCGGGACGACCAGAAAATCCTGCACGTCCATGCTGCGCCCGGCGTGCGCGCCGCCGCTCAGGATGTTGACCATCGGCAGCGGCAGACTCGGCTGCGCGGTCTGCGACAGCTCGGCGAGGTAGCGGTACAGCGGCAGCCTGCGTGCGTGCGCGGCGGCGCGGCAAGTCGCGAGCGAGGTCGCCAGCACCGCGTTGGCGCCGAGCCGGGCGAGATTCTGGCTGCCGTCGGCCTCGCGCAGGCGCGCATCGATCGCCGCTTGTTCGGCGCCGTCGCGGCCGGCCAGGCACGCGGCGATCTCGCCGTTGGTCTGCGCTACCGCCTTGCTCACGCCGCGACCGCCGTACGCGGCTGGGTCGCCGTCGCGCAGTTCGCGCGCTTCGTGGCGGCCGGTGGAGGCGCCGGCCGGTGCGGCGGCGCGGCCGCGCGCGCCACCGGCGAAGGTCACTTCGACTTCGATCGTCGGGCGGCCGCGCGAATCGAAAATCTGTCGTGCGTGAACGCTTTCGATGCGGGTCGTGCTCATGCGTTTGCGCCGATCGATAGGAAGGGAACCGCTGCCGGTTCGCGCACGAGCGCGGTAGCGAAGGATTTCACGTCGGCCAACGGCAGCTCGTCTCGATACTCGACCGGCGAGTCGCCTTCCAGCCGCGCCAGCAGCAGGCAGCCGAGCTGGCGCACGAAGTCGGCGTCGAGCACGGCCGGACCGTACTCGCGGTAGCCGGCGAGAAACCGCAGCGCGGCGGTGTGAAACAGCGCCGCCGGCGCGCCGCGCCGATACGATTTCAGCAGCAGGTGCGCGAGGCAGAACGCGACGTCGAAGCGCGCGTCGCCCCAGTGCGCGACTTCGCAGTCGAGCACGACCACTTCACCGCCGTCGACGAGCAGGTTCTTCGGGCTGTAGTCGCCGTGCACGAGCGCGTTGCGCGTGCGTTCGAGCTGCGCGATCGCCGCGGCGATCTCGGCAGCGAGCGCGGGATTGCGTGCGGCGACACGTTCGAAGAACGGCTTGATGCGCAGCTCGACGAAGATGCGGCGGTCGTCGAACTCCGCCGCGAAGCGCACATCGCGCGCGGAGCGCGTGTGCAGCTGGCCGAGCAGGATTCCCGCCGCGTGCGCGCTGGCGCAATCGATGCGGCCGGCGAGCAACTGCTGTTTCCAATTCAAGTAACGCGGCGCGATGCGTTCCATCGCGAACTCGTGTTTCGCCTCGTCGCACCAGAGCACGCGCGGCACATGCGTGGGGCCGAGCAGCTCGGCCAATGCGCGCAGGCCGCGCACTTCGGTAGCCGAGCGCGCCGGATCGCAGAACCAGTCGGCCTGCACGCGCAGCTTCGGCAGCGCGCGCTTGACCACGATGTCGCCGTCGGCGCCGTGCACGATGCGGATGTCGCTCGACACGCCGCCGGCGAGCGCGTCGATGTCCTCGCCGGTGCGAGCGGCGCCCGGGCTTCGCGATCCGGACGCCGTCTCTTGCTTCGATGCGGCGCTGCGATCGTTCAAGGCGTGACGTCGGTCGAGACGACCACGCGGCCGAGCACGTTGCTGCCTTGCACGATCTCGATCGGCACGATCGCGCGTCCGAGCTTGGGGAAGCCGGCCAAGGACAGGGTGCCGTTGACCGTGCTGCCCGCGACGGCCGTCACGCTGACACTGCCGTAGTCGCTGCGGAAGGTGATCGCACCGCTCGGCGCACCGGCGGCGGCGCCGTTGACCGACACCGCGATCGACAGCGCCGTGTTGCGCACGACGCTGGCCGGCGCACTCGCCGCGAACGCCGGCGGCGCGGCGACGCTGGCGCCGGTAATGCCGCTGCCGTCGAGATAGACCGGATCGGGGCCGAGGCTGAGGGTGACGAGGCCGGCCGTCGGCGTCAGCGTGGTGACGCGACCGTCCCAGCGCGTCAGGGTGACCGCGGCCGTGCTCGACAGCGCGAGTGTGGTGTTGCCGGCCGGCGCCCAGGCGATGCGGCGGCTGGCCGAGCCGTTGGCGAAGCGGATCGAATAGACGCCGCTGCCCCAGCTGTCGCTGCTGGCGTAGCTGTAGCCGGCCAGGCTGCGCGCGAGCACCGAGTAGGCGGTGAAGCCGGGTTTGGGCGCGACGATGCCGGCGCCTTCGCCGATCTCGTGCAGCATGCCGAAGCGGCACAGGCCGTTGCCGGCGTCGGCGCAATCGTCCATCAGATCGTAGAACTGGTATTGCGTCAGGCCCGCGCGCAAGGCCAGCGCCGCGTCGCGCACGACGTACTGCGCCTGCTCGACTTCGGTGACGATGCCGGTGAAGGTCGGCCAGCCGGTTTCACCCAGCCACAGCGGCATCGTGCTGCCGCCGGGATAGCTCGCGACCAGGCTGCGGATCGCGTTGATAGCGAGATCGTTGTTGCCTTCCGGCGGCGTCACCACCGGCCAGGTGTAGTTGTGGAACGCGAGCGCGTCGATGTAGGCGAGCGCGCCGAGGTCGAGCAGGCGCTTGAGCCAGTTGTACGAATCGGGCGTGCTGCCGGTCCAGTCCTGGGTGAAGCCGCCGGTGGACGCGCCGATCACGCGCGCGCCGGGTACGGCGGCGTGGATCGCGTTGGCGGTCGGCACCAGCAAGGCGTAGTAGCAATCCGCGCTGGTACCGCAGGCGCTCGTGTTGGTGGCGGCGACGTTGAATTCGTTGAACACCTCGTAGTCGACCTTGCTGCCGAAGTGACTCGCGGCCGCGGCGGCGTAAGCGGCATAGGCGGCGAGGCCGCCGCTCGTGCTCGGCGTGAGGCCGCCGTCGTAGAGCGGGTTGGCGTAGCCGAGCACCATCACCGGGCGAATGCCGGCACCGACGAAGTAGCCGACCAAGGCGTCCTCGGCCGCATCCCAGGTGTACACGCCGGCGCTCTTTTCGACCTGCTCCCAGCGCAGGTCCAGACGCACGTTGGCGAGGCCCCCCGCGGCAGCGGCGCCGACGTGCGCAGAAGTCGCGCTCCACGGATGCATGGTCGCGCCGAACGGGTTCGGCTTGGCGCTGTTGTTGATCCAAGCATTGTTGACGACGCTGAAGGCCGAATCGGCCGCGGCGCCGCTCGGCGTACTCAAATGCAGCGAATACCAGCCGGGTCCGACCGATGGCAGCACGATCGTGCCCGGACCGCCGCCGGTGCCGACCGAGCCGCTGCCGACGCTGACGCCGTTGAGATCGGCCGCGACCCAATTCACCGTCGACGCGGTCGAGGCGACGCTGAGCCAGGCACCGCCGGCAGACAGCACGGTATGGCTGGGCGAGAGCAGGGTGATCGAATCGGTCGAGGTTTCGAAACCCGCGTTGGCGAGCAGATTGGTGCTGGTGCCGTCGCGCACGACGATGAGATCGTCGAACCACAAGGTGCCGACGTTGACGCTGTAGAAGCCGAGGCTGAGAGCCGGCTCGCTCGGGCCGGTGGTGTAGTTCCAGTTCATCTGCTGCCAGCCGTAGGTGCCGGTCGGCGCGCAGGTGAGGGTAGCGAAATTCTGGTTGATGCCGAAGCAGTTGCTGATGCCGGCGGCGACGCCGCTGCCTTTGACCCACGCCGAGAGGTGGTACAGCGTGGAGGGCTGCGCCGGCACGGTCTGGAAGTAGCCGCCGTTGTTGGGCGCGAGCGAGGTCGTGTTGACGAACTTCAGCGACTGCGCGCCGCCGTGGAAGGTGCTGGTGTCGGCGGTGAGCGTCACGTCGGCGCCGGCGGCGTACGGCGTCCAATTCGGAAACACCTGCGATTGCGCCAGCGTCGCCTGCGCGAACGGACTCCACAGGCCGCCCGCGGCGAGCGCGAGTACCGGCAAGAGGCGCGCGGGAAACACGGTGCCGGCGCGAGGACGTACAGCCTGCATGCGAAGCATGAGCGACTCCTTCGAAATGGGCCGCCGAGCGGCGGGGCGCGATTAGGTCATTGCGCGGCGCTCGCAGCCACGCGCCAGTTGATGCCGATCAGATGGCGGCTTGGCCGGCGCGCTCAGCCCTCGCCGCGATAGAACTCATAGCGCGTTTCGTGGCGATACGATTCGCCCGCGCGCACGGTGATGTCGGGGAAATTCGGCTGGTTGATCGCGTTCGGAAACGCGTGCGGCTCCAGGCACAAGCCGCTGCGCGCGCGAAACGGAATCGGCGCGGCGGCGTCGAGCTGGTTGCCGGAATAGAACTGCAGGCCGCGCTGGTTGGTGCGCAGGCGCAGGCCGAGCGCGGTGGCCGGACTGTAGAGATCGGCGGCGACGGTGCCGACGTCGAGGCCGCTCCGATCCAGCCCGCTCGTATCCAGCCCGCTCGTATCCAGCACGTAATAGTGATCGTAGCCGCCCGAAATGCGCAGCTGCGCATGGCCGTCGTAATGCGCCGCGCCGATGGCTTGCGCGCGGCGGAAATCGAACGGCGTCGCCTCCACGTTGAGCAAGCCGCCGGTCGGCAGGCGGTCCGCGCCGAGCGGCAGGATGTGCGCGGCGGCAATGCGCAATCGGTGCGAGTCGATGCTGGCGTCGGCATCGCCGTCGAGGTTGAAGTAGGGATGCAAGGTCAGGTTCAGCGGCGTATCGGCGTCGCTGCGCGCTTCGAGCACCACACGCAGCGTGCAATCGCCGATCAGGGTGAACTCAGCTTCCACCGCGACCTCGCCCGGATAGCCGTCTTCGCCGCGCGGCGAGCGATGGCGCAGCCGGACCGTAGGCTCGCTATCGTCCGTGCTGGCGGCGACCTGCCACAGGCAATGGCTGAAGCCGGTGACGCCGCCGTGCAGATGATTGGACTGCTCGTTGCGCGTCAGCGGCAGACGCGACTGCGCATCGGCCGCGGTGCGGCCGGCGACGCGGCCGATGGTGGCGCCCAGATACGCGTTGCCGCGGGTGTAGTCGGCCAAGCTCGGATACGACAGCACCGCATCGACCAGGCGGCCGTCGCGCGCCGGCACGCGGATCGCGCGAATCGTCGCGCCGTATTCGAGCACCTCGACCGCGAAGCCGCTGCGCTCGTTGCACAGCACGTGGCTGCCCACGCTGCGGCCGTCCTGCAGACGGCCGAACGCCTTACGTATGACCGGCATCCCTTCGGGCTCCTCGCGTGCGTGCTGGCCGGTCGTGCCGCCGGCCTCGTGCACGCTAGGAGTCGCGCGTGTTGCGCGCTACACGATTTTTATCCATACGCCGACTTTGGTTTTGCATCGGCGCGCGTCAAACCGGTACCGCCGCGGCGTCAAGTGAGTGCTGTCGGCGTCGTCGCCGCGTTCTTAGCATGAGCGCACTTCGGAGGGCGCACATGAGCGGCAAGCTTGCGGGAAAAACCTGTCTCGTCACCGGCGCCGGCCAGGGCATCGGCCGCGCGATCGTCGAGCGCTACGCGGCCGAGGGCGCGCAGGTGATCGCCGGCGACATCAACGCCGACAGCTTCGGCCAGCTGCCGCCGGGCGTGCGCGGCGAACGTTTCGACGTCACCGACGCTACGGAGATCGCCGCCGTCGCCGCGCGCCATCCGCACATCGACGTACTGGTCAACTGCGCCGGCTACGTCGCCGTCGGCGACGTGCTCGAATGCGAGGCCGACGACTTCGCGCGCAGCCTGCGCATCAACGTCGAGTCGATCTACCTGATGATCCGCGCGGTGCTGCCGGGCATGCGCGCGCGCGGCAGCGGTTCGATCGTCAACATCGCCTCGGTGGTGTCGACCACGATGGCGGCGCGGCGCCGCTTCGTCTACGCCGCGAGCAAGGGCGCGGTGATCGCGATGACGCGCGCGGTCGCGCTCGACTTCGTCGGCGACGGCGTGCGCTGCAATTCGATCAGCCCCGGCACGGTCGATACGCCGTCCTTGGCCGGGCGCATCGGCGTCGCCGCCGATCCGGTCGCGATGCGCGCGGAGATGATCGCACGCCAACCGATGGGACGCCTCGGCCAGCCGCACGAAATCGCCGCCGCCGCGGTGCTGCTCGCCTCCGACGAGAGCGCCTTCATGACCGGAGCCGACGTCGTCATCGACGGCGGCTGCGCCCTCTGAGCGGCGCGCGACGATGCGGCTCTTGCGTTACGGACCCCGCGGCAGCGAACGCCCGGCCCTGCTCGACGCGCACGGCGTCCTGCGCGATGCCGCGGCGATCGTGCCCGACGTCGTCGCCGCCGACCTGGTCGAGACCTTGCGCCGCTTGCGCGAGGTGGTGCCGGAAACCTTGCCGCGCGTCGACGGCGCGCCGCGCCTCGGCGCACCGCTGCGCGGCGTCGGCAAGATCGTCTGCGTCGGCCTCAACTACGCCGACCATGCGCGCGAAACCGGTCAGCTGCCGCCGCCCGAGCCGATTCTGTTTCTAAAGGCGCCGTCTTCGATCACGGGTCCCAACGACGACGTCGTGCTGCCGCCGGACGCGCACAAGGGCGATTGGGAAGTCGAACTCGGCGTGGTCATCGGCGCCGAAGCGCGCTACGTGCCGATCGAACACGCGATGCAGCACGTCGCCGGCTTCTGCCTCATCAACGATTTGTCCGAACGCAGCTATCAGCTCGAGCGCGGCGGGCAATGGGACAAGGGCAAGGGCTGCGACACCTTCTGCCCGCTCGGGCCGTATCTGGTCACGCCCGATGCGATCGGCGAGCTCGATGCGCTCACTCTGCAATGCAAGGTCAACGGCCGCATCATGCAGCACGGCAACACGCGCGACATGATCTTCAGCGTGCCCTATTTGGTGCACTACGTCAGCCAGTTCATGAGCCTGCAGCCGGGCGATCTGATCAGCACCGGCACGCCGCACGGCGTCGGTCTCGGCATGACGCCGCCGCGCTGGCTGGCCGAAGGCGACGTGATCGAATTGTCGATCGACGGGCTCGGCACGCAGCGGCAACGTGTGGTGCGCTACCAAGCGGAGACGGCGGCATGAGCGCGTCGTCGCGCTGGGCTGCGGTGACCGGCGGCAGCAGCGGCATCGGGCGCGGCATCGCGCTCGCGCTGGCGCACGAGGGTTGGGATCTCGCGGTCAGCTACGTCGACGACGAGCACGGCGCGGCCGCGCTGGCCGCGGAGATCGCCGCGCTCGGCCGGCAGCTGCACATCGCCGTCTGCGATGCCGGCGTGTACGCGCAAGTGGACCTGTTCTTCGAGCAAGCGGTGCAGCGCTTCGGCGCGCCGCCGCGCCTGCTGGTCAACAACGCCGGTGTGCAGACCTGGAGCCCGCTGCTCGAGCTGCGCGAAGCGGACTGGGATCGCGTCTTGCGCACCAACCTCAAAGGCTGCTTCCTCAACACGCAGAAGGCCGCAGGCCTAATGATCGCCGCCGGGCGCGGCGGCGCGATCGTCAACATCGGCTCGGGTTGCAACAAGATTCCGTTCCCGAACCTGGTCGACTATTCGGCCTCGAAGGCCGGCATCGACCAGTTCACGCGCAGCGCCGCGATGGAACTCGGACCGCACGGCATCACCGTGAACTGCATCGCGCCGGGTGCGATCGAGGTCGAGCGCACGCGGCGCGAAGCGCCCGACTATGCCGCGGTGTGGTCGCGCATCACGCCGCTGCGGCGCGTCGGCACGCCGGCCGACGTGGCCGCGGCGGTGCTGTTCCTCGCCAGCGACGCGGCCAGCTTCGTCACCGGACAGACGCTCGGTGTCGACGGCGGCGTGTTCACGCAGCCGAATTGGCCGTACTGATCTCGAGCCTTTTCATCCAAGCGCGCCATGCACTTCGCCTCTCCCGCGTGCGGGAGAAGCTGGCGCGCGCAGCGCGCCGGGCGAGGGGACATTTGCGAGAACTTCTCGGCGAAAGCGGCGCCTGCCGCACCCGGCTCAGTGCGCTTCCACCACCCGCCGCGACGCTGCATGCTCGCCGCCGAAGCGCTTCGCGTTCTGCTTCAGCCGCTGATGCCGCTCGCGGTACTGGCTCGGGTTCATGCCCTTGAGCGCGAGGAACTGGCGGTTGAAGTTCGCGATGTTGTTGTAGCCGCAGTTCATCGCGATGTTGGTGATGCACTCGCTGCTCTCGGTCATCGCGCGACAGACTTCGTTGACGCGCAGGATGTTGACGAAGCCGACGAAGGTCTGCCCGGTGGCGCGGCGGAAGAAGCGGCTGAATGCCGGCGGCGTCAGCCCGACCAGCTTGGCCACGTCGGACTGGTTGATCTCGCAGGCCAGGTTCTGGCGCACGTGGCGATGGATCAGCTCGATGCGCTGCCGGTTCATCTCGGTGATGTCGTTGGTGATGTGGTAGTCGGCGCTGGCGAGATAGCGCAGGTCGTGTTCCGACTCGGCCAGCACGCGCAGGATGTCGAGCAGGCCGATCAGGCGCGCCAAGCCCTTGCTCTCGAACAGCGCGCGCAGGCGCGTCTGTACCGCGGCGGCGGTTTCGCCGTCGATGTGCAGGCCGCATTTGGAGGCGCGGAACAATCGTTTGACCGGCTCGAACTCGGGCAGGTCGAGCAGGTCGCGGCCGAAGCTCTCGGGGCGGAACTGGATCACCACCGCTTCGGGCTTGTCCTCGCCGCCATCGCTCTCGCTGTGCCAGCAATGCGGCAGGTTCGGCCCGGTCAGCACCAGATCGCCGGCGCGATAGGGTTCGATGTTGTCGCCGACGAAGCGCGTGCCGTGACTGTGCACCACCCAGGTCAACTCGAATTCGGGGTGGTAGTGCCAGGTGTGGTCGTCGGCGAAACTGCTGCAGGTGAACCACATGCTGCGAAAGGAACTGGCGGCGTCGATTTCCACCGTCTCGAATCTCGGTTCCATGGTGTGCCTCCCGATGCCGCAGGTCGCCGCGTACGGTCGCCTGCGTCGTTATTGGATGAGTACCGATCAAAAGATCGCAAAAACACGGCATCCTGCACGAATCGACTATCCATTACGCCTCTTCGAAATTGCAAGTGACGAAGGTCTGCGCCAGCGCCGGCCGGCCGCGATAGCGCGCCGCAGCAAGACCGACGCGGCCGACCGCCGCCTCGAACAAGCCGCCGGCGAGCGGCTGCGCCGCGAGCGCGGCCGCATCGAGTCCTTTGCGCGCTGTGGTGATGAACAAGCGCTCGAAGCCGGCGCCGCCGAAGGCGCACTTGGTGGCGTTGGCGACCGGCAAGCGCACGCGGTCGGTGGCGCGGCCGTCGGCGTCGAAGCGCGTCACGCAGCCGCCGCCGAAATGCGCGCACCAGACGCCGCCGTCGGCATCGAGCGCGAGTCCGTCCGGATAGCCCTCGCCGTCGCCGATCTCGGCGAACGGCGCGAACGCGCCGGCGAGCCGGCCCTTTTTCAGCGGCGCGCGCAGGATGCGCCGCGCCAAGGTGTCGACGAAGTAGCCGGCCGTGCCGTCCGGCGCGAAGGCGGGACCGTTGGTGATCGCAAAGCCGGCGCCGATGCGTTCGAGCGTGCCGTCCGCATCGAGGCGGAAGAAGTCGCCGAGCGGCGCACGCTCGGCGCAATCGAGCGTGCCGAACCAGAACGCGCCGTCGCTGCTGCAGGCGGCGTCGTTGATGCGCACGCCGGCGTCATCGATGCGCGGGTCGATGAGCGCATGCAAGCGGCCGCTGTCGAGATCGAGCCGATGCAGTTGCTGCTCGCCGCTGCACAAGAGTGCGCCGCTCGCGGCCGGCGCCAGCGCGGTCAGCGCGAACGGCAATGCGCAGCGTTCGGCGCGCGCGTCGTCGGGACGATAGCGATGCATACGGCGGCCGAGGATGTCGACCCAATACAGCGCCGCGTCGTCGCTCGACCACAGCGGCCCTTCGCCGAGTTCGGCCGCGGCCGGTACCACGCAGCGGGCGTCGTGTTCGCGCATCAGTGCGAGTTCCGCGGCGTGCCGAAGCGCTCGATCAAGCGCGTGTAGCGGCCGCGCGTGGTCAGCGTCGCCCCTTCGTCCAAGGCCGATACGCGTTCGCGATAAATCTCCTGCCACGGCGTCTGATCGACCAGCGCCGGCGCCGGCAACGCGGCGCGGCGGCGCGCCAGTTCCGCGTCGTCGAGCAGCACGTCGACGCGGCCCTCGCGCAGATCGACGTCGATCAAGTCGCCGTCGCGCAGCAAGGCGAGGCCGCCGCCGGCGGCTGCTTCGGGTGAAACGTGCAGGATCGAAGGGCTGGCCGAGGTGCCGCTCTGGCGTCCGTCGCCCATGCACGGCAGCACCGTCACGCCGCGCCGGATCAGTTCGCGCGGCGGCGCCATGTTGATCACTTCGGCCGAGCCTGGATAGGCGATCGGTCCGCAGTTGCGCATCACCAGGAGAGACAACTCGTCGATGCCGAGCGCGGGATCGTCGATGCGCGAGTGATAGTCCTCCGGACCTTCGAACACGACCGCGCGTACGCGGAAGCGGTCCGGCTGCGCCGGATCGGACAGGTAGCGCGCGCGGAAGTCGGCGCCGATCACGGAGGTCTTGATCAGCGCGGAGCGGAACAGGTTGCCGCAGAGCACGCGAAAGCCGGCGTGTTCGCGCAGCGGCGCTTGCAGCGAGCGGATCACGCGCGCATCGCTGCTGGCGCAGTTCGCGTAGGCTTGCGTGAAGCTTTGTCCCGAGACCGAGCGCGCGGCGCCGTCGAGCAGGCCGCCGCGCAAGAGCTCGCCGATCACCGCCGGCACGCCGCCGGCGCGATGGAAATCCTCGCCGAGGAATTCGCCGGCCGGCTGGCAGTTGACCAAGAGCGGCACCTCGAAGCCGTGCTGCTGCCAGTCGTGCAGCGACAGTTCCGTGCCGGCGCATTGCGCGATCGCCTGCAGGTGGATCGGCGCGTTGGTGGAACCGCCGATCGCCGAGCAGACCTTGATCGCGTTGAGGAAGGCCGTGCGCGTCAGCATCGCCGAGGGGCGCAAGTCTTCGCGCACCATCTCGACGATGCGTCGGCCGGTTCGGTAGGCGATCTGCGCGCGTTCGCGATACGCAGCCGGGATCGCCGCGCAGCCGGGCAGCGACATGCCGAGCGCTTCGGCCAGCGCATTCATCGTCAGCGCAGTGCCCATGGTGTTGCAGTGGCCGATGCTCGGCGCGGCGGTGGTCACCTCGGTCATGAAGCGATCGAGATCGATCGCGCCGGCGGCGAGGCGATCGCGCGCCTCCC
This sequence comes from Dokdonella sp. GW821-FHT11D02, assembly GCF_058808595.1. Classification (NCBI taxonomy): domain Bacteria; kingdom Pseudomonadati; phylum Pseudomonadota; class Gammaproteobacteria; order Lysobacterales; family Rhodanobacteraceae; genus Dokdonella; species Dokdonella sp. GW821-FHT11D02. Next base: position 469,517 of record NZ_CM179520.1, read on the forward strand.
ACAGGCTCGTGCCCGAGCCCATGCGGCGCTCGCCCTGCCAGCCGTTGAGCATCGGGCCGCCGCTGAGCACGATCGCGGGCAGGTCGAGCATCGCCACGCTCATCAGCTGCGCCGGCGTGGTCTTGTCGCAGCCGGTGGTCAGCACGACACCGTCGAGCGGATAGCCGTGCAGGATCTCGGTCAGCGCCAGCGCGCACAGATTGCGATCGAGCGCGGCGGTCGGGCGACGCCCGGTTTCCTGGATCGGGTGCACGGGAAATTCGAGCGCGATGCCGCCGGCGTCGCGGATGCCCTCGCGCACGCGCGCGGCCAGTTGCAGATGATGGCGGTTGCACGGCGACAGATCGCTGCCCGATTGCGCGATGCCGATGATCGGCCGCCCCGACTGCAGCTCCTCGCGCGTCAGGCCGAAGTTGACGTAGCGCTCGAGGTACAGCGCGGTGTCGACCGGATGGGATGGGTCGTCGAACCAGTCGGCGCTGCGCAGCTTGTTCTTGGTCTCGTCGGCCATCGGATCGTTTCGCCTCGCGTGAAGCATCCTCGCGCTGCGTGTATCCGAGCGACCACGCATGGTTTATCCGGCCGGCAATACAAACGTCCGTTGCACCGCCGCATTTCCCGACGTCAATCGAACGCGCGCGCGAACGACCCTCGCGCCAGACGCATGCGTCGAACACGGCCGCAGCAAAACCCTATCGGCTGCGCATCAATTGCGTCGTGGCTGCACACGCGTCGGCGGCGTAGCGTGCGGCATGCTCGGGGAGAACGTCATCGCCGGGCGCTCGCACCATTGAGCGGTACGACGACGGCGCCGTGCGAACGGCCGGCTGTCGCCGTCGACCGCGATCGACCGTCGCAACGAGGGGAATCACATCATGCAGAAAACGAGTCGTCGTACGCGTATCGCGATGCAGGCCGCGCTGTTGTTGGCGCCGCCTTTGCTGGCGCCGTCGATCGCGAGCGCCATCACGGTCAACAACTCGACCTTGCTGTTCGAACCCGGCGCGGCCGTGGTCACGGTCGGTTCGCTGTTCCCGGTGAACTGGGTGGTGAAGAAGCTCGACGGCACCACCGTCGCCAGCGGCACGGCGAACACCGGCGGCTCGACCGGCACGATCAATCTCAACGCGCTCGGTCCGGGCTACTACCAGCTGCAGCTCGGCGCGATCTTCCAGAGCTCGATCGACACCAGCATCGGCATCATCAGCAACCTGTCCACCTTCCCGAGTACGATCGCGGCCAAGCTCGGCACCACCGCGCACCCCGAACTGCTGCCGTCACCCAACTACGCGGATCTGGTGACCAAGGCCGGCCTCGCCAACTTGCGCTTCGACATGCGCTGGCAGCAGATCGAGCCGAGCGCCGGCACCTACACCTTTGCGCCGACCAGCCCGAACCCGATCAACTACGACACCTTGATCAGCTCGCTCACTACCGCCGGCGTGAAGCCGCTGATCGTGCTCGGCTACAACAACCCCGCCTACGACAGCAATGCGCGGCCCAATTCCCTGGCCGGCATCGCCGGCTATGCGAACTACGCGGCGGCGATCGCCGGCCGCTACGGCACCGCGATCGATTACGAGGTGTACAACGAGTACAACATCGACAGCGGCGTCACCATCGGCTCCTGCGGTCTCGGTCCGAACTGCTACATCTCGCTGGTGCAGGCCGCCGGCAGCGCGATCCACAGCGCGGCGCCGGGCGCGCGCGTCGTGCTCACCGGCATCGCCGGCTGGACCCAGCATTGGCTCGGCGGCGACACCCAGACGCCGGCCAACAACTTCATCTCCTACGACTGGCTGAAAGGCTTTCTCGATCTCGGCGGTGCGGGCGATGTGGACGTGTTCAATTTCCACAACTATCCGACCATCGTGACGCCGAACGGGCTCGCCTTCGACCGCCCTGAGAACGACAACGAAGCGATCGTCGATTCGCTGCAGTCCTTGCTCGCCAACTATCCCGCCGCCGCCGGCAAGCCGCTGTGGATGACCGAGACCAGCTGGTCGACCTACGCCACGGCGCCGGGCATTTCCGAAACGCTGCAAGCCGCCTACCTCGTGCGCGATCAGATCCTCACGCTGCGCCAAGGCCTCGATCGCTACCAGTGGTACGACCTGTTCGACGACACCGCGGCCAACAACGTGCAGGGACGCTGGGGCCTGTTGCGCAATCCGGACGCCTTTCCGGCGATCGCGCCGAAGCCGAGTTTCGTCGCGCAGGCGGTGCTGACGCGCCAGCTCAACGGCTACACCTACTCGACCGAAGACGCGGTGCAAACCGGCGTCTACTCGCTGCAGTTCACCAAGACCGGCTCACCGCTCAAGCGCGTGCTGTGGTCGGGCGGCGGCCTCTCGACCGAGATCGACATCGCCACCAGCTCGGCGATCACGCTGACCGACACGCTCGGCTTCGTCTCCACCCTGACGCCGACGGCCGGTGTGGTCCACTACACGCTGAGCGCCAGCCCGGTGTACCTCAGCGGCGGCAGCATCAGCGGCATCAGCTCGGCCAATCTCGCCTTCGGCAAGAGCGTCACCGCGAGCAGCAACGACGGCACGCATCTGCCGGCCAACGTCGTCGACGCCGATGCGCAGAGCTATTGGCAGGGCGGCTACAACCTCTATCCCTCGTCGGTGACGATTGATCTCGGCAGCGCGCGCAGCGTGAACCGCCTGCGCCTGTCGACACCGCCGGACTGGTTCTGGCGCTACGAGAACTTCTCCATCGAAGGCAGCACCGACGGCAGCAATTTCTCGACCTTGGTCGCCAACGCGCAGTACACGCTCGCGCCGGAAACCGGCAACACGGTCAACCCGACCTTCACCGCGACGTCGGTGCGCTACGTGCGCGTGTCGGTCAGCGCCAGCACCGACTGGAATGCACGCGCGGGACAGTTCTCCAACATCGAGGTGTTCGGGCCGTAAGCGGGGATCGTGAGCGCAGCCGCCGATGAGCGCCGTGTGCGCAAGGCCTGAGAAACCCGCCGAGAATACGCGCTCGATCGTGTGGATCAGCGCGGTCGCCACGCTCGGCGGCTTCCTGTTCGGCTTCGACAGCGGGGTCGTCAACGGCACCGTCGACGGCCTGCGCCAGGCGTTCGCGTCGAGTTCGGCCGGCGTCGGCTTCGAGGTCGCCTCGATGCTGCTCGGTTGCGCGCTCGGCGCGTTCTCGGCCGGGCGCCTGGCCGATCGTTACGGACGGCGCAGCGTGCTGATCGCCGCGGCGCTGTTGTTCTTGTGTTCGGCGCTCGGCGCCGGCGCGGCGACGACGTCGATCCTGTTCGTCGTCGCGCGCGTGCTCGGTGGCTTCGCGGTCGGCGCGGCCAGCGTGATGTCGCCGGCCTACATCGCCGAAGTCGCACCGGCGCGCTACCGCGGACGGCTCGCCACCTTGCAGCAGATCGCGATCATCGGCGGACTCTTCAGCGCCTTCCTCAGCAACTATCTCTTGGCGCAAGCGGCCGGCGTCTCGACCGCGCCGCTGTGGTTCGGCCAGGCGGCCTGGCGCTGGATGTTTTGGATGCAGGCGCTGCCGTCGCTGGCGTTCCTGCTGCTGTTGCTGCCGATACCCGAGAGCCCGCGCTATCTGGTCGCGACCGGCCGCGTGAGCGAGGCGCTGGCGGTGCTGACGCGGCTGTACGGCGCCGATGCGGCGCGGCGCAAGGGCGCGGAGATCGAAGCCTCGCTCGCGCACGACCGCCATCGGCCGCGCCTGTCCGATCTGATCGACGCCTCGACGCGACGCCTGCGGCCGATCGTGTGGGTCGGCATCGGACTTGCGACCTTCCAGCAGCTGGTCGGCATCAACGTCGTGTTCTATTACGGCGCGGTGTTGTGGCAGGCGGTCGGTTTCTCAGAGAGCGACGCGCTGCTGATCAACGTGTGCTCCGGCGCGCTCAGCATCGGCGCCTGTCTCGCCACCGTGTTCCTGATCGATCGCATCGGGCGCAAGCCCTTGCTGTGGATCGGCTCGCTCGGCATGGCGGTGTCGCTCGCCGCGGTCGCGTTCGCTTTCGCTAGCGCGTCGCTTGGTGCAGACGGTGCGCTCGCGTTGTCGCCGGCGGCCGGGCGCAGCGCGCTGGTCGCCGCGCATCTGTACATCGTCTTCTTCAACCTGTCGTGGGGGCCGGTGATGTGGGTGATGCTGGGCGAGATGTTCCCCAACCAGATTCGCGGCTCCGCGCTGGCGGTGGCCGGCGCCACGCAGTGGCTGTCGAACTTCGCCATCACCGTGAGCTTTCCGATCCTGCTCGCCGGCATCGGCCTCGGTCGCGCCTATGGCTTCTACATGGTCGCGGCGGCAGTCTCGGCCTGGTTCGTGCTGCGTTTCGTGCACGAGACGCGCGGCACCGAACTCGAGCAAATGCGCGGCTGAAATCGCCGCCGCGATGCTGCGTTGCGGCACGCCGCAGCGACGATTAAGCGCGTATCCGAAGCCGGCAAATTGACGCGTAGCCGCCGCCGGCCGCCGCATGCATAAATCGTGTCGCCATCGCGGCGTCGAATGCGACGGCCGCCACAAAACGAGAACGAACATGCGCAAGACCGAGGGGACACGATGAGCCAGGCCACACCTCCGCTGCCGCTGTCGCGGCTGTCCGTCGCGGTGCGCAGCGCGCTGCTCGCGCTCGCCGTACTGGCCGCACCGGCCTGGGCCGACGAGGTCGACAGCGCCGCGCCGGCAGCCGGCACCACCGCACCGGTGTCGGACGCGGCGAGCCCAGCCGACGCCGCGCAGACGAGCAGTAGCGACGCGCAGACCGGCAAGAGCACGCCGGCCGCCGATCCGAACAAGCCGTCGCTGATGGGCGAGATCAAGGTGGTCGGCTACCAGACGCGTTCGGCCACCAGCGCCACCGGCGTGGTCACCGACATCATCGACACGCCGATCTCGATCTCGGCGATCAACCACCAGTTCCTCGGCGACATCGGCGCTTCGCAATCGATGCAGGCGATCGGTGCGCTGACCGGCGTGACCGGACAATCCAACAGCGGCGAGACCCTGACCAATTTCGCCGTGCGCGGCTACAAAGTGATTCCGCAGGTCGACGGCTTCGACTCGCTGGCGATCGTCTCGGGCGCCGGATCGACCGCCGGCGTCGATCGCATCGAAGTGTTGAAGGGGCCGTCGGCGGTGTTCAACGGCAACGTGCCGCCGGGCGGCTCGATCAACATCATCTACAAGAAGCCGACCTTCAACTCGAGCCCGACGTATTTCGAAGGGGAGGTCGGCAGCTGGTCGTATCGCAGCGGCGAGTTCTTCTCCTCCGGTCCGATCAACGACAAGTTCGCCTACCTGGTCGATCTGTACAAGAAAGACGCCGACGGCTGGGTCGATTGGACCGAGCAGAAAGAAAAGACCGCGATCCTCGGCGCCACCTTCCGCCCGATCGACACGCTCAGCCTCAACCTCAACTACCGGCGCATCCAGAACGACGGCCAGATGTCGACGCTGCCGGTCAGCCATCCCGGCTTCATCGGCTCGGGCGCGCCGCAAGACACCTATCTCGACGTCTGGGTCGCGCAGAATTTCGGTCCGAACGCCGCGCCGCAGACCATCACCGTGCCGCAGTACCTGCCCGGCGGCCGCCGCTACAACGTGCTCGGTCCGCAGAACTACAACAAAGAAACGTTGCAGATGTGGAGCGGCGAAATTTCCTGGCAGGCGAACGAGCACGTCGAGATCCGCGACACCTTCGCCAGCACCGACTACACCTGGGGCCTGCTCGGTCTGTTGCAGAGCGGCGCCAAGGTGCTCGGGCCGGACGGTCGCGCCAGCACGTTCTTCGGGACCTCCGGCTTGCTCGCCGGCGAGCAGGAAGGCAGCGGTTGGGAGAACAAGCTCGAAGCGGTGTTCTACTTCGACACCGGCCCGATCAGCCATTCGACCCTGGTCGGCTATCAAGCCTCCGGCTCGCAGACCGACGTGTTCAAGGCCTGGGTGGGACCTGCGCAGATCAACAGCCAGGGTCAGCCGTGGGATTTCTTCAGCGACGGGCCGATCCTGCTGCAGAACCAGTTCGACGCGCTGCGCCGCGTGTTTCCGACGCCCAACTACGCCAACCAGCGCGACACCGGCCGCGTGCTCACGCATGCGTTCTACGTCGCCGAGCAGATGTCGATGTTCGACGATCGCCTGCACGCGCTGCTCGGCGTGCGCCACACCGAAACTTCGACCGACGGCGCCGGCGTCAGCGACACCACTCCGCAGATCGGGCTGATCGGCAAGCCGTTCTCGCCCGATTCGTTCTTCGCCGACACCGCGTTCTTCGTCAACTATTCGAAATCGTTCACGCCGTCCGGCCTGCTGCAGCCGGGCACCACGCAGGTGGTGCCGCCGGCCAAGGGCACCGGCAAGGAGTTCGGCGTGAAGACCGCCTGGCTCGACGGCGCCGTCACCGGCACGCTGTCGTTCTTCCGCGACGACCTCGCCAACATCGCCACACCCGACTATTCGCATCAAGGCCAGAGCGACCAGCTGGTGCTGTACAACCTCGGCGGCGTCGGCCGCGCGCAGGGCATGGAGGCGGAAGTCACCTGGACGCCGACCAAGACGCTGCAGCTGTCGGCCAATTTCACCAACCTGCCGGTGGCGAAGTACCTCAAGTACCCCGGGGTGCCGCAGCAGATCGGTCTGCGTTTCGGGTCGGCACCGCGCCAGCAGGCCAACTTCACCGCCAAATACAGTTTCGAGGACGGCGCGCTCGCCGGTCTGTATCTCGGCGGCTGGATCCACGCGCAAAGTCCGACCCGCGGCACGCTCGGCGGCGACTGGCACTACGACGTGTCGCTGCCGGGTCTGGTGCAGGTGTCGGGGTTCGCCGGCTACAAGATCGGCCAGTTCGATCTGCGCCTGAACATCGACAACCTGACCGGCCGCGGCGGTTACGTGATGAACAACGCGTTCCAGCCGCAATCGCCGCGCGCGTACTACTTGACGGTGAAGTACACGCTGTGAAACCGTCGGGCCGAATCGGACCCATCGATGGGGGGATGGTGAACGAAGGGCGCAGGCGCCTTCTGCGGCAGGTCGGAGCGGGTGCTTTCATCGCCGGGTTCGGTCACGGCCTGCCGTCGTGGGCGTTCGCCGATACCGCAGCGACCCCCGAATCGCTCGGCGTGTCGTCCGCCGCGGTGCGCGCCTTCATCGCCGCCGCAGCCGCCGCACCGGCGCACGAACTGCACAGCGTCGTAGTCGCGCGCAAAGGCCGCATCGCCGCGCGCGGTTTTTGGGCGCCGTATCGCGCCGACGTACCGCACAGCCTGTATTCGCTGAGCAAGAGCTTCACCTCGACCGCGGTCGGTTTCGCCATCCAGGAAGGACGGCTGAAACTGTCGGACAAGGTGGTCGACTTCTTCCCGCAGCAAGCGCCGGCCGCGATCGACGAGCACCTCGCAGCCCTGCGCGTCGAGCATCTTCTGACCATGGCGGTCGGCCACGCCGCCGACTCGACCCCGGCGGTCACGCGCGAGCAGGATTGGGTCAAGGCGTTTCTGGCGCAGCCGATCGTGCATGCGCCCGGCAGCGTGTTCCAGTACGACAGCGCGGCGACCTATCTGCTCTCGGCGATCGTGCAGAAGCGGAGCGGCGCGAAGCTGGTCGACTATCTGCGCCCGCGCCTGTTCGAGCCGCTCGGCATGGGCGCGATGCGTTGGCAGGAATGTCCGCGCGGCATCAACGCCGGCGGCTGGGGTCTGTACGCGACGACCGAGTCGATCTTCCGGTTCGGCCAGTTCTATTTGCAGAAGGGCCAGTGGAACGGCCGCCAGTTGCTGCCGGCCGCCTGGATCGAGCAAGCGACCGCGTTCAAGATCCAGCAGCCCGCGCCGGCCGGGCAGGATCTGGCGACGCTCAAGCCCAACAGCGACTGGCATCAAGGCTACGGCTATCAATTCTGGCGCTGTCGTCACGACGCATTCCGCGGCGACGGCGCATTCGGCCAGTTCTGCATCGTGCTGCCCGAGCTCGACGCGGTGATCGCCTTGACCGGCCGCACGCTCGATCTGCAAGGCGCGCTCGATCTGGTCTGGAATCATCTGCTGCCCGGACTGCACGATGCGCCGCTGCCCGAAGATCGGGACGGCGCGAAAGGTCTGCACACACAGCTCGCGCAACTTGCGTTGACGCCGCCCGCGGGTGCGCGTTCGTCGGCGCGCGCGACGCGGCGCGCGAGCTACGCCGTCGCGCCGAACGCGCTCGGCATCGAGCGGCTGACGCTCGCGTTCGACGCCGACGCCTGCACGCTCGAATTCGGTGCCGGCACGCACACGCACGCGATCGCCTGCGGCCTCGGCCGTTGGCGCGACGGCACGACCGAGCTGCCCGGCACGCCGCCGGAATTCACCGAGCTGGTCGGCAATACCGTGTTGCCGAAGGGCGCGGTGCGGATCGCCGCGGCCGGCGCATGGAGCGATGCCGACACCTTCCGCATGGAATGGCGCTACACCGAAACGCCGCACTTCGACAGCGTGACGCTGAAGTTTTCAGGCGACACGATCGAAGTGAGCTTTCTCAACAGTCTCACGCAGATGGCCGCGACGGTGCATCCGGAAACGCGGCCGGCGCTGCACGGCAAGAGGTCCTGACGCATGGCATTCATCGACGCCGACGCGATCGCCAAGACCGAGTACGACGTCATCGTCGTCGGCTCCGGTGCAGGCGGCGGCCAGTCCGCCTACACCCTGGCGATGGGTGGCGCACGCGTGCTGATGCTCGAAGCCGGCCGTCACTACGATCCGCAGCGCGAAACGGCGATGTTCCAGACGCCGGAAATGGCGCCGCTGCGCGGCAGCGGCACGCCGGAGAAACCGTTCGGCTTCTACGACGCCACCGTCGACGGCGGCTGGCAGGTGCCGGGCGAGCCGTACGTGTCGGCCAGCCAGGACGACAGCGGCCGCTTCGACTGGTGGCGCGCGCGCATGCTCGGCGGCCGCACCAACCACTGGGGCCGCATCTCGCTGCGCAACGGCCCCTACGACTTCAAGCCGCACTCGCGCGACGGTCTCGGCTTCGATTGGCCGATCGGCTACGACGAGCTGGCGCCGTACTACGACAAGGTCGAGATGCTGATCGGCGTGTACGGCGCCAACGACGGCCTCGAGAACACGCCCGACTCGCCCGAAGGCTGCCTGCTGCCGCCGCCCAAGCCGATCGTCAGCGATCTTTTGATCCAAAAACACAGTCCGAAAGTCGGCGCGCGCACAGTCGCTTGCCATCGCGCCGTGCTGACCCAGCCGCTCGATTGGAAGAACTCGCCGGCCAAGCTGCATCCGGGCAATCCGAACGCGCAACGCATCCTCGCCGACGACATGCGCCGGCGCGCCAGCTGCTTCTGGGCGACGCCGTGCGGGCAGGGCTGTTCGATCCGCGCGAACTATCAGTCGACCACGGTGCATCTGCCGCCGGCGTTGGCAACCGGCAAACTCGACATCGTCACCGATGCGATGGTGGCCGAGGTCATGCTGGCGAAGAACGGTCGTGCCGACGGCGTGCGCTTCGTCGACCGGCGCAGCGGCCGCTCGCGTACGGCGCGCGCGCGCGTGGTGGTGCTGGCGGCGAGCGCGTGCGAGACCGTGCGCATCCTGCTCAATTCCAAATCGGCGCAGTTCCCGCAAGGGCTGGCCAATTCCAGCGGCAAGCTCGGCAAGTACCTGATGGACACGGTCGGCAGCGGCCTGGCCGGGCAGATACCGCTGCTCGAAAGCCTGCCGCCGCACAACGAGGAAGGCGTCTCCGGCTGCCACATGTACATGCCGTGGTGGGGCTACGCGGCACAGAAAGCCGGCAAGCTGCCGTTCGCGCGCGGCTATCACGTCGAATTCGGCGGCGGCCGCCGCATGCCGCAGTTCCACACCATCGGCGGCATCGAATGGCTCACCGGCGGCAGCTACGGCAAGAAGCTGAAGGAAGACGCGCGCCGCTACTACGGCTCGATGGTCTACTTCGCCGGCCGCGGCGAGATGATTCCGAACGAGAACTCCTACTGCGAGATCGATCCCAGCACGAAAGACCGCTGGGGCATTCCGGTGCTGCGCTTCCACTGGAAATGGTCGGACCACGAAACGCGCCAAGCCGCGCACATGCAGAAGACCTTCGCCGAACTGATCGAAGCGATGGGCGGACGTCTGCAAGAGCCGCCCGAGACCGACGGCGCCAAGGCGATCGCGCCGGGCGGCAGCATCATCCACGAAGTCGGCGGCGCGATCATGGGCGAGGACCCGCGAAGCTCGGTGGTCGACAAATGGTGCCGTGCCTGGGAAGTGAAGAACCTCTTTCTCACCGACGGCGCGGTGTTCCCGTCGAACGCGGACAAGAACCCGACTTTGACGATCATGGCCAACGCCTGGCGCGTGGCCGATCGCATACTCGACGGCATGAGCCGCAAGGAGCTGTGATGGACCGGCGCACGACGCTCAAGTGGATAGTCGCCGCGGCCAGCGCCTTGCCGCTCGGCCGCCTGGTGCCGGCCAGCGCCGCCGAAGCCGTGCGCGCCGCCAAGCCCTACGGCGCCGACCCGCGCCTGATCGATCCGTATCATCCCGGCGAACTGTGGCCGCTGACCTTGTCGCCCGAGCAGCGCGAACTGGCGACGATCCTGTGCGACACGATCGTGCCGGCCGATGCGCATTCGCCGAGCGCCTCGGCGGTCGGCGTGGTCGACTTCATCGACGAATGGATCAGCGCGCCGTATCCGACCCAGCGCGAGGATCGCCGCGTCGTGCTCGAAGGCCTCGCCTGGTTCGACGCCGAAGCGAAGCGGCGCTACGCCAAGCCGCTGCGCGCGCTCGACGCGTCGCAGATCGGTGCGATCTGCGACGAGATCTGCTATCTGCCGAAGGCGAAAGCGGACACGATCGAGGCGGCGAAGTTCTTCGCGCGCTACCGCGACCTCACCGTCGGCGGCTTCTACACCACGCCCAAGGGGCGCGAAGATTTGCAGTACATCGGCAACATCCCGCTGCCGCGGTTCGACGGACCGCCGCTCGAAGTCCTGAAAAAGGTAGGTCTCGCGTGAACGATTCGACGTTTCTTGCGCGCCGCCGTGTGCTGCGCGGCATCGCCGCGGCCGCTGCCGGCGCCGCGTTCGCTCATCCCTTGTTGTCCGCCGCGGCGGGCAAAGCCGGCGCCGGCAAGGCGATCCCGTGGGCGCCGGGACTTGAGCTGTACACGCTCGGGCTGACGCCGAAAGACGACATCGCCGCCGCCTTCAAGGCGATCGCCGCGATCGGCTATCGCGAAGTCGAATTCGCCGGCCACTACGAGCGCCCAGCCGCCGAACTGCGGCGCGCGCTCGATGCGGCGGGCCTCAAGGCGCCGGCCGCGCATGCGATTCCGCGCCCGGGCAAGGGCGCCTGGGATCTGCAAGATCTCTCCCGCTTTTCCGACGACCTGCACACGCTCGGCGTGCGCTACGCGGCGGTGCCGATTCCGCTCTTGCCCGATCGCATCTACGACGTGCTGCAGAAGCCGCCGGCGGGCTGGAATGTGGAAGCGGTCTCGCGCCTGTTCGCCACGCTCGACGCGGACGACTGGAAGCGCACCGCCGACCTGCTCAACGAGAAGGGCGCGGCGCTGGCGAAATCCGGCATCCGGCTCGCCTATCACAACCACGGCATCGACTTCTCGCCGCTGCCGGGCGACACCAACGGCCTGCGCATCCTGCTCGAACGCACCGAGGCCAAGCTGATCGACATCGAGCTCGACATCGGCTGGGTCGCCGCCGCGGGACAGAAACTGGCGCCGTGGTTCCGCGCCTGCGGCGAGCGCTTGAAGCTGCTGCATCTGAAGGACGCCAAGCAGCGCTCGAGCAGCGTGATGCAGATGCCCTCGACCGACGCCGGCAGCGGCATCGTCGATTGGAACGAACTGCTCGAACTGCTGCGCGGCAGTCACGTCGAGCACATGTTCGTCGAGCACGAAGAGCCGTTCGCGACCACGCCGATGGACGCGGCGCGCGCCGACTACCAATTCCTGACCCGGCTGTTCGCCGGTCGCGCGTCGAAGCAGAGGACCTCATCGTGAAGCCGTTTCCCGTTCGTACTCTCGGCGCGCGCTGCGCCGTTCTCACCGCCGCTCTGCTGCTCGCCGGCCTCGCCGGTTCGGCGCTCGCTGCGAGCCGCGACAAGAGCGAGGCGCCCGGCAGCGTGGTCGAGCTGAAGCCGTTCGCCGACATCGATCCGGTCGTACGCGATCTCGGCGGCGAATCGATGCGCGTGCTCTACCGCTCCACCTCCAGCGACGGCAAGCACACCGTCGTCTCGGGCACGCTGTTCGTGCCGGCCGGCACGCCGCCCAAGGGCGGCTGGCCGGTGCTCGCGCATGCGCACGGCACCACCGGCATCACCGAGGAATGCGGGCCGTCGCTGTCGCCCAATCTGCTCGGCATGGCCGGCATGGTCGCGGGTTACTTGAAGGCCGGCTACGCGGTCGCGTTCGCCGACTACCAGGGCCTCGGCGCGCCGGGCCTGCACGTGTATCTCGACAACAAGACCGAGGCCTACAACGTGATCGACTCGGTCCGCGCGCTGCGCAACGCGAAGCCGGGTCTGATCTCCGATCGTTGGGTCACCTTCGGCGGTTCGCAGGGCGGCGGCGCCTCGTGGGCGGCGGCCGAGCAGGCGCCGGTGTACGCGCCCGAGTTGCACCTGGTCGGTGCGGTCAACGCGGTGCCGGCGGCCGACATCGCCGGCTACGCCAAGCTCGCCGAAAGCGGAACGATGACGCCGACACAAGCGGCCGCCTACACGGCGCTGTTGATCTCGCAGAGCCGCGCGCATCCGGAACTGGACATGGATCTTTATCGGCGCGGCTCGGTCAAGGCCAACTGGGACGCGCTCGGCCAGTGTCTGCCGGCACGCCAGGAGGCGCGCGGCAAGGCGGTCATGCAGATCAAGCCGGAGGAGCTGAAACCGTCCACGCCGGCGGCGACGCGCAAGCTCGAACAGCTGCTCGAAGCGATGGCCGTGCCCAAGCGCAAGACCGACGTGCCGATGCTGGTCATCTACGCCGGCAAGGACGAATACATCAAGGCGGAGTGGACCCAACAGGCGATCGCCGACGCCTGCCGTCTCGGCACGCGCGTCGAGATCGACTTCCAGGCCGACAAGTCGCACGGTACCTTCGACGGCAGCCGCATGCTCGATTGGGCACGCGACCGCTTCGACGGCAAACCGCTGACGAAGTCGTGCCAGATCTGAACGCGACCGCTGCCGAGGGACATTCGATGACTCCGATCCTGCATTCCGTCGTGCGTGGCGCGTTCGCCGCCGCGCTGAGCTTCGCCGCCGCCGCCGTGTGCGCCGAAGAAGAAAAGTACCCGACCGGCTACACCGACACGCCGCAGCTGCCCGGCAGCCGCTGGCGCGTGCACGACGACGAGCGGCCGCGTCCGCGCGTGGTCAAGCCGGGCGATGCGCTCGGCCAGCCGCCGGCGGACGCGACGATCCTGTTCGACGGCAAGAATCTGGATGCGTGGCAGTCCGAGCAGGGCGGCGCGGCCGGCTGGAAGGTCGAGCACGGCTACATGGAAGTGGTCGCCGGCGCCGGCGACATCGCGACCAAGAGCAAGTTCGGCGACTACCAGCTGCACGTCGAATTCAGCGAGCCGTCGCCGCCGAGCAGCAAGAGCCAAGGGCGCGGCAACAGCGGCGTATTCCTCGCCGGAATGTACGAAGTGCAGGTGCTCGACAGCTACGACAACCTCACCTACGCCGACGGCCAAGCCTCGGCGATCTACGGTCAGACGCCGCCGCAGGTCAACGCCTCGCGCGCGCCCGGGCAGTGGCAGAGCTACGACATCGTGTTCGAAAGTCCGCGCTTCGCCGACGGCAAGGTGACCTCGCCCGGCTACGTCACCGTGTTCCACAACGGCGTGCTGACGCAGAACCACACGACCCTGCTCGGCCCCTCTGTGCATCACGCGCTGCCGACCTGGAAGCCGCACGATTTGGCCATGCCGCTCAAGCTGCAGGACCACCACACGCCGGTGCGCTTCCGCAACATCTGGATTCGTCCGCTCGTCGCGCAATGACCGGAGCCGCCGTGGACAAGTCCAAGTTGTTCGTCGCCAGCTGCGTCTCGCTGGTCACCACCTCGATGGTGTTCGCGATCCGCGGCGACATCGCCAACGAGATGGCGGCGGCATTCCATCTGAGCAACGAACAGCTCGGGCTGATCTTCAGCCCGGCGTTCTGGTGCTTCACTCTGGCGATCTTGATCAGCGGCGCGCTGGTCGATGCGGTCGGCATGCGCGCGCTGCATATTCTGTCGGCGCTCGGCTATTTCGTCGGCATCGGCCTGGTCGTGTTCGCGACGCGGCCCGTGGCGCCGGTCGCTTCGATCTTCGATCATCCGGGCACCGCGATGCTCTACGCCGGTTTCATGATCATGGGTTTGTCGCAAGGCCTGGTCGAAGGCGTGATCAATCCGCTGATCGCCACCGTCTACAGCGAGCGCAAGACGCAACGCCTGAACATGCTGCACGCGTGGTGGCCGGGCGGCATGATCATCGGCGGCCTGCTCGCGGTCGCGCTGACCTCGCTGTTTCAGGCATCGTGGCAGCTCAAGCTCGCGACGATCCTGGTGCCGGCTTTGATCTATCTGCTGATGGCGCTGCGCCTGCGATATCCGCAGACCGAGCGCGTGCAGCAGCAGGTGTCCGACCGCGACATGTGGCGCGAGGCGCTGCGCCCGGGCTTCGTGCTGCTGTTCGGCTGCATGTGGTTGACCGCCGCGATCGAGCTCGGCCCGGACCAGTGGTTCCCGGCGGTGATGCAGACGCTCGCGCCGCAGATGCAGGGCGTGCTCTATCTGGTCTACACCGCGGGTCTGGTGTTCGTGCTGCGCACCTTCGGCAGTGGCATCGCGCATCGTTCGCCGATCGCGACCCTGCTGGTCTGTTCGCTGCTCGCCGGCGTCGGCTTGTTCTGGCTCGGCAGCCTCGAGGCGGGCAGCGGCGCGGTGACGGCGTTGGCTGCGGCGACGGTGTTCGGTGTCGGCAAGGCGTTCCTGTGGCCGACCATGCTCGGGGTGACGTCCGAACGTTATCCGCGCGGCGGCGCCCTGCTGATGTGTTTGATGGGCGGCGCCGGCATGTTGTCGGTGGCGGTGGCGCTGCCGCTGATGGGCGCGCGCATCGACCAGTTCGGCGCCGGTGCCGCGCTGCGCATGATGGCCGGCCTTTCGATACCGCTGGCGATCGTGTTCGCCGGCATGGTTTTCTACTATGCGCGGTCGCGTCCAGCGCAGACCGCGCACTGACGGAGCGCGAGCGATGACGCGCAAACTGCGCATGGGCCTGATCGGCGGCGGCCCCGGTTCCTTCATCGGCCGCATCCACCGTCTCGCCGCCGAACTCGACGGCGAGGCGGAACTGGTCTGCGGTGCCTTCAGCAGCTCGCCCGAACGCTCGCGCGAGGCCGGCGCGTCCTATCACGTGCCGGAGGCGCGCGCGTATGCGAGCTACGAGCACATGATCGAAGCGGAGCAGGCGCTGCCGTCCGGCGAGCGCATGGATTTCGCCGCGATCACCACGCCGAACCATCTGCACTACGAACCGGCGCGACGTTGCCTCGAGGCCGGTTTCCACGTCATCGTCGACAAGCCGCTGTGCTTTTCGCTGGAGCAAGCCGAGCAGCTCAAGGAGACCGTCGCGCGCACGCGCCGCCTGCTCGCGGTGACCTACACCTACAGCGGCTATCCGCTGGTCAAACAAGCGCGCGCGCTGGTCGCGGCCGGGCGTATCGGCGCAGTGCGCAAGGTCTATGTCGAATATCCGCAAGGCTGGCTCGCGACCGACGTCGAACGCAGCGGCCAGAAACAAGCGGAATGGCGCACCGATCCGGCGCGCTCAGGCGCCGGCGGCGCGGTCGGCGACATCGGTACGCATGCGGCGCATCTGGCCGAGTACGTCAGCGGCCTGCGCATCGTCGCGCTCGATGCGACGCTGGCCAGCGTGGTCGCCGGGCGCCGGCTCGACGACGACGCGGCGATGCTGCTGCGTTTCGACAACGGCGCCGGCGGCGTCTTGTTCGCAACCCAGGTCGCCGCCGGCGAAGAGAACAACCTGCGCCTGCGCGTATACGGCGAAACCGGCGGCATCGAGTGGCAGCACGCCGATCCCAATTCGCTGATCCTGCGGCCGCTGGATGCGCCGGTGCAGATCTGGCGCGCCGGCACCGGCTATCTCGACTCCGCCGCAGCCGCCGCCACGCGCACGCCGCCCGGCCATCCGGAAGGCTATCTGGAAGCCTTCGCCAATCTCTACGCAGGATTCTTCCGCGCCGTGCGCGATCATGCGCGCGATCCCGCCGTCGACCTGCGCGACTACGACGTGCCGACGGTGGACGACGGCGCGCGCGGCATGGCCTTCGTCGACGCCGCGATCCGTTCCTCCCGCAGCGAGCGCAAGTGGACCGTTCTGCCATGAAGACGATCAAAGGCCCCGCCATCTTTCTCGCGCAGTTCATGGGCGAGCGGCCGCCGTTCGATTCGCTCGACCGCATCTGCGCGTGGATGGCCGCGCTCGGCTATCGCGGCGTGCAGATCCCGAGCTGGGACGCGCGCTGCATCGATCTCGCGCGCGCGGCCGAAAGCAAGGACTACTGCGACGAGATCAAAGGCGTCGTCGCCGCGCACGGCCTCGAGATCACCGAGCTTTCGACCCATCTGCAAGGCCAGTTGGTCGCCGTGCATCCGGCCTACGACGCATCGTTCGACGGCTTCGCGCCGGAAGCGCTGCGCGGCAATCCGGCTCGGCGCACCGCCTGGGCCGTCGAGCAGCTGCATCTGGCCGCGCGCGCCAGCCGCAACTTGGGCCTGGTCGCGCACGCGACTTTTTCCGGCGCGCTGCTCTGGCACATGGCCTATCCGTGGCCGCCGCGGCCGCCGGGCTTGGTCGAAGAAGGCTTCGCCGAACTCGCGCGCCGCTGGAGGCCGATCCTCGATGCGTTCGACGCGGTCGGCGTCGATGTCTGCTACGAGATCCATCCGGGCGAGGACCTGCACGACGGCGTCACCTTCGAGCGTTTTCTCGCCGCCACCGGTACGCATCCGCGTTGCCGCATGCTGTACGACCCGAGCCACTTCGTGCTGCAGCAGCTCGACTACCTCGCCTACATCGACCACTACCACGAGTTCATCCGCATCTTCCACGTCAAGGACGCGGAGTTCCGCGCGAACGGAAAATCCGGCGTCTACGGCGGCTATCAGAACTGGATCGATCGCCCCGGCCGCTTCCGCTCGCTCGGCGACGGCCAAGTCGATTTCAAGGCGGTCTTCTCCAAGCTCGCGCAATACGACTATCCGGGTTGGGCGGTGGTCGAATGGGAATGCGCGATCAAGCACCCCGAAGACGGTGCGCGCGAAGGCGCCGCGTTCGTGCGCGACCACATCATTCGCGTGACCGAGCATGCGTTCGACGACTTCGCCGGCGGTGGAGCGGATCGCGCCTTCAATCGGCGCTTGCTCGGGCTCGAGTAGCCGGAGTGCTGCGACGCTGCGGCGCTAGAGGCGGCAGCGCGCCCTGACGCCTGGTCGGACTTGATAGGTGTTCGTCGCCGCATCGTAGGAGCGGTAGCGCTGCGCGCAGGCGCGCTGATGCGGCGTGAGCGGCTGCGTCGCGGCCTTGCGTTGCTGTTGCCGCTTCTGCTGGATGCGCTGCTGGTGGCGGCGCAGGTTGTCGTAACGCTGCGCGTCCAGTTGCGGGCCGAGCCACTGCGCGCTCGCCGGCGACGAGTGCAGGATGAGGGCTGGGATCGCAAATATCGCGGCGGCGCTCAAGAGCAACGGGTATCGATTCATCGCCTCACTCCGGATGCCGATCGCGGCGGCCTTCCTGCCGACACGCTGACGGCAGGGTAGGGTCGGTGGCGGCGCGAGTCCACTACGGTGTCGTCCCGATGTTCGACATCCAGCGTCGCACCGCGCAATCCGAAGACGGCGCGGTTTGATCGCAGCTGTGAGCGGAGACGATCAACGCACGCGGCGCAGTTGGCGCAGGAAATGAACGCCGCCGCTGTCGCCCTCGATGGTTAGCACGTCACCGGCGATGCGGAACGGCCGCGGCTGATCGGTGCCGGTGTAGCTCGGCATCAAGCTGCCTTCCACCTTGTGCACGACAATGCCTTTCTGCGCATCGACGTGATAGGTGCCGAAGTAGGCGACATAACCCTGATAGGCCGCGCGAACTTCCGCATCGGTGCCGGTGGCATCGTCGCCGGAAGCGAACGGCGCGGTGGCCGGCGTACGCATGATCTGCACATGCAGATGGCCGGTCGCGTCGTAGACGATGTATCCGAGCGGATGCTCTCCGTATGGATAGGAGGTCTTTCCGGCCGCATCGGTGTCGGCAATCCGTTCGATTCGCCAAGTCCCGACCAGCGCCTTGGAACGGTCCGCCGCCGCTGCCGGCGCGCTCGCCGACACGCCGATCAACGCCGACAGCAAGAAACCTGCAACAACACCAACACGAGCCTGGTTCATATCTAGCCTTTGCAGTGGAAGCGGCCATCGCTTGGTCGATTGTGCGTTTCCGGGAGCAGCTCATGCGCTCCGGCGAGCGGGCGCGGAGCCGAGGCCGTATCGGGAAAGAGGGTCATCGATCGAGCGAACGCCGCGTGGAAGAACCGCTCAAGTCTAAGGCTTCCTCGTGTCGGAATTCCGCGCCATATCGCGGTGCGATGGATGCTTCCGATGTGCAGCGCCGTGCCATCCAATGGAAGCCCAGCAGGGCCGGCTGAGAGACTCACCGGCGCGTTCGCCGCAAACCACGAAATGCTCGACGCTGCGGAACTACGCCGCCCCGGACGCAGTCCTAGCGCAGTCGTCAGGGCGGGGCGACCCAGCGCAAGCGCCATCGCTTGCGGCCGATCTTGAACCGGACATCCATCGGAACACGGGGTTCTCATGCGTTCTTCTTTGCTGATTCTCGGCTCGTTCGCGGCCGTCACGGCCGTTGCCGCCACGCCGCAGGAAACCGCCCAGCAGGCGGTCGCCGCGCTGGCGCCGACGATCAAGGTCGACGCGGTGCAGGAGTCGAACGTGCCGGGCTTTTATGAAGCCATGGCCGGCGGCCGCTTCTTCTACGTCAGCAAGGACGGCCGCTACCTCGTCGACGGCAATGCTTATGACGTCGCCAACAAGCGCGATCTGACCGCGCAGTCGCAGGCCAAGGTGAGCAAAGCGGCGCTCGACAAGGTCGGGCCGGAGAAGCGCATCGTGTTCGCGCCGCAGGCGCCGGTGCAGACCAAGCACACGGTGACGGTGTTCACCGACATCGACTGCCCGTTCTGCCGCCGCTTCCATCAGCAGATCGCGGCTTACAATGCGAAGGGCATCGCGGTCGAATACTTGTTCAATGCGCTCGTGATCCATCCGCAAGCGGACGAGAAGGCCGCAGCGGTGTGGTGCGCGAAGGATCGTTCGGGCGCGTTCACCGCCGCGATGGGCGGGCAGGACCCGGGCAAGGCGACTTGCCCCAATCCGGTGTCCGAACTCACCCAGCTGGCGCAGTCGCTCGGCATCAACGGCACGCCGACGATTCTCGCCGCGGACGGTTCGCAGATTCCGATCCAGATCGCGCAGTCGCCCGATCAGCTCGCCGCCGAGCTTGATCGCCGGGCGCAAAAGTCGACCGCCACGGCTTCGGTGACGCAAGCGTCGCCGCTCGACGTCAGCGCCGACGGCGCCGCACGCAAGGCCATGCAGACCCTGGTGCCGCAGGCGAAGATCGACCAGATAGAGCCGGCGCCGGTTTCGGGCTATCGCCAGATCCTGGTCGGCAGCCAGATGGTCTACGTCAGCGACGACGGTCGTTACTTGATGCAAGGCGCGCTGCACGACACGCGCAACAAGCGCGACCTGACCGCCTCGCGCATCGCCGTGCAGAGCAAGGCCAAGCTCGACGCGGTGCCGCCCGGCCAACGCATCGTCTTCCCGGCCGAAGGCGGCAAGCCGAAGTACAAGGTGACCGTGTTCACCGACATCGACTGCGGCTACTGCCGCAAGTTGCACTCGCAAATCGCCGAGTACAACAAGCGCGGCATCGAGGTCGACTACTTGTTCTTCCCGCGCAGCGGGCTCAACACGCCGTCCTACGACAAGGCCGTTTCGGTCTGGTGCGCGAAGGACCGCAACGCCGCGTTCACCGCGGCGAAGACCGGCAAGGACGCGACGCCGGCCAAATGCGACAACCCGGTCGCCGAGCAGTTCACGCTCGGCACCCAGATCGGCGTCGATCGTACGCCGACGATCTTCGCCGCCGACGGCAGCAAGATCATTGGCTATCTGCCGCCGGAGCAGATGGTGGCTAAGTTGCAGTCGCTGGATGCGGTGTCTTTGGCCGATAACTGAGATTGCTGAAAGGTTGAGGTCGTACCGCGGCGAAATCAGCCGCCCTCTGCGGCCACCATCACCTTGGCAGTCATGATTTCTCCTTGGCTGGAGATGTTCTGCAGAGAAAATCCACTGGATTTTCCCGAGTAATAGTTCAGCGACTCGCTCGCCGAAGCGTGCGGCGCCCAATACAGAATCGCTTCGCAGCCGGTGCCGTCTCCGGGCAGCACGAGATTGCAGTCGGAGTTGAGTGGCGCCTCGACGACGTTTCCCTGATGCTTTCCGGGCACGTAGGCGTTGAACGTATTGGCGACCTGCGTGCCGACGTTGGCATCGATGTGCTGAATCAGAATGCCGCCCGATCCGCTCCCGATCAGGGATGCCAAGCCGGCATCCCAGCCGACTTGAGGCCGGTTTTCGACCAGCCAGTACTCGCTCGAACTCGCCGCGAAATTCGCCAGTAAGATCGCCGAAGCCGAATCGGTAACCGAGCTGGAGAGCGAAACCTCGCCCGTCGAGGTGATGGTCCTGGGATTGGACCAGCCCAAGTAGTGCCGCGTCCAAGCATCCAGACCGACCGGCGTGGTTGAGCGGGTTTCTCCTTGTCGTGCACCCCAGTTTCCGACCGACATCAAGCTAAAGCCGCCCAGGCCTCCGTTGAAACCATTCTTGTCGTAGAGATCCGGCAAACCGGCCATCGCATGTCCCATCTCGTGGGCGACCAGGCCCATGCCGATGCGGGTCTTGGCATCGTACATCTCACCGTTTACCGCCCAGTTCGAGATGCTCTTTTTGCCCGCCGGAATGCTTTGTCCGCCCCATTGATGCGCCCAGATGCTGGGCGTCAAGTTCGTCGCGGCCGCCGTTTCGTATCCACCTAGAACGAAGTAAATCAGGGTCTCGTCGATGGAGATCTCTCCGTCGAGATCGATATCGAGGTCATCGAAATCGACGAAGCGGCTCGCAGCGGCGAGAGCGTCTCGAATCCAAGGAACTTCGTTCTCATAGGTGTAGTTGTTGCCGTAGTTGGGATGCTGGATCGGAAGCGAAACCGTCACGACACCTGTCACGCCGCCCGGCTGAGTGACCGGCACCGGGACGATGGAAACTTTGCCGTAGGAATTCTCGCGGTAGTAGGTGGCGACCGACGGCCCGGGCGCACCGAAGGCGAGGTTGCTCCAGTACTGAGCGGAACCCTTCCGCAACGGCGCATCCTCGAAGCCGATCAGGACGAGCAGAAGGCGTCGTTCCCCCACCACCGGCTGCGGCGCCCACGTTCCGGTGATACCGGGAAGGCCCGCTGTATTTGCCGGCGCCGTCGTGAACGACCAATTCTGCCCACGAAGATTCTTCAGCTTGATTTGACGCTCAATAGTTCGAATCCAGTCGGTTCTCTGTTTTTGCAACAGAAGATCCTGCTGCTTCTCCCGTTCGATATAGCGGCGCGGACGTAGATGTTTGGGAAACAGGAGCCAAGGACTCTGGGCGCCCGCTCCTGTGTGCTCGGGCATCAGCGTTTCGCGTGCGACGATCTCTGACGGCACCAAGCCGCCCGTGTCGCCGCCTTGGCCCGGCTCTCCCCGGCGTGCGTAGAAGAAGGTTTCGCCGGCGCCCTTCAAAATCGTGTAGCCGTCCAAAGTTTCACGCCAGGCTTGGTGCTCGTCTCCGCGCAAGACGGTATGAACCATCTTGCCGTCGGGTTGCTTGACCGCGATGACGGCTGGATTGGCCGGCGATGCCAGCGCGTTCGCGCAAGCGGCTAAGGCGAACGTCGCGACCACAGGCGCCTTGAGGTGCGTGAAGACATCGATCATGTGGAGCACTCCTGGTAGCGGTCGGCTGCGGGAACGGAATGCTTGGCGACGTGAAGTGACACCCAGCACCGTCGCGTCTACTCGCACGCCGCAGTTATCGCGGACGCATCGCCTGTGGCCAACGCTTTCGCACATTGCGCAGCTTTCCACTGCTGATACATGAGGGCAGCTTTGTTCTTGCCGGCGGCTGCCTCATTGGTGCGCGCGGCGCCGATCTTCTCGAATAAGCTGCCGACCGCGCCGAAGTATTCGCTGATCACGTTCGCGGGAATCTTCGCCGCGGCCAGGACTTCGCTGTCCGCTTTGGGGGAATAGCCGGTCGGCATTCCGTCGACGAAAGTCAGCGTCGCACTCGCGTCCGCGAAGACTCCGATTGGAATCTTCAGGTAGTTGGCCTGCAGCGCATCGGGAATGAATGCGAGGAACGAACGCTCCATGCCGCCGTTCACCGGAGCGGCCGTCACTCGATACGGCACCAGTTGTCGGTAGAACACACCCGATCGCGAGCGAGTCGGAGGTGCGCTTGGATAGTGTCCGTCGCCGGAGCGGGCATCGACTCTGGAAATAGTGAATACGTAGTCGCAAAGCTTTTGCGTGACGACGGGCGAATCCCAGGGGGGAGAAAAGGGATCGATGTTCCTGGTATAGGTTCCCTGCTCGCTGCACGCTGGTGGTCCGGGCGGCTTCGCGCCGGGAACCGCCGGTGCGCTCCTCGCCGCCGCCATGGACTTCGCCAGTTCCGCCGCGATGTCGCTGATCGAACTGGTCATCGTCGCGGTCGCGCTGGTGATCAGCCCTTTTTCGTTGATGGCGATGACCATCTCGTTCTTCGACAGCAGACCTCTGCTGTAGTTGAGGAGAAACGATGCGGTGAGATCCGGATACGCGTCGGTGACGGCGACGCCTGGAGTAGCGGAATCCGCCACGGTCACGCTGAGCAGGATGTCCTTCTTAGGAAGGTGATATTCGAGCCCCTCGCTGTAGCTGGGTGGCTTCGACCCCGAGATCATCGATGACTTGAAGGCCGCGCACGATGAAAGCAGCACCAACGCCGCGAGCAGCAACAGTCTGCCGCAGTTATCTCCGAGCGCATCCATATTTCCCCCTTTCGCGATGCCGCCTGGGCATACCGGCACAGCAACGGCAGGAGGCGGAAATCCCGCCGCGCGCTGCTCAAACGAAAGTCCCTCGACCCCGCAGCCATGTTGGCGGGTACCGCAGCGTCGGGAAAGATGCCGGCGCGCGCTGAGGCGCTCAGTTCGGCTGCTCAATCACGGGAAGGCTGTCGCGAAAGCCCATGGTTGAAAGCCGCCGCAGCGAGACTGAGCAAATTCTTCAAGAGTCGCTGAGCGCTCAGCACAGCTGGGCAATGCTCGCCGCTGGAAAGGAATGGGCGACCGCGCACTGTGCGGACGCCGTCAGGCGCATTTCGAGACGACCGAGAGACGATCTGGGGCCAGACGCCCGAGAGCAAACTAGTCGGCTCGCACTCCACGAGCTTTCGTTCCAGTTCGCTCTCTACGAAGCAAAGCAATCGGAGCGGCTTCCGCGTTTGGCGGTTCCGATTGGTGCGGTAGATGCCGGGCGGACATTTCGCCCCTGGTCGTGGGGCGAAAACAGGCGATGGACACGGCGGCCTGTTTGGTGGTCACCCGCAATTGCTCACTCCACCGTCACCGACTTCGCCAAATTCCGCGGCTGATCCACGTCGGTCCCGCGCAGCACGGCCACGTGGTAAGCGAGCATCTGCAGCGGCACGGTGAACACGGCCGGCGCGATCAGGTTGCCGCCGGAGGCGATCTTGAGCACGGCGCCGCGATCGCCGTTCTGCGCCATCGGCGCGTCGGTGTCGGCGAACACGAACAACTCGCCGCCGCGCGCACGCACTTCCTCGAGGTTGGATTTCAGTTTCTCGAGCAGCTGATTGTTCGGCGCCACCGTGATGACCGGCATGTCCTCGTCGACCAGCGCGAGCGGGCCGTGTTTGAGTTCGCCGGCCGGGTACGCTTCGGCGTGGATGTAGGAGATTTCCTTCAGCTTGAGCGCGCCTTCCAGCGCGACCGGGTAGTGCACGCCGCGGCCGAGGAACAGCGCGTGGTGGCGCGGCACGAAGCGTTCGGCCAGCGCGGCGATCTCGGGTTCGAGCTTGAGCACTTCGCCGATCACGCGCGGCAGCGTGGCCAGCTCTGCGACCAGGCGCGCGTACTTGTCCGCAGCGAGGCCGTTGATGCGCGCGAGTTCGAGCACGAGCAGGGCGAGCGCGGTCAGCTGGGTCGTGAACGCCTTGGTCGAGGCGACGCCGATTTCGGGACCGGCGCGCGTCATCAGCACCAGGTCCGATTCGCGCACCAGGCTCGATTCGGGCACGTTGCAGATCGCCATCGAGCCGAGATAGCCGTGCTGGCGACCGTCGCGCAGCGCGGCCAAGGTGTCGGCGGTCTCGCCCGACTGCGACACGGCGAGAAACAGCGTGCCCGGCTGCACCACCGCGCGGCGGTAGCGGTATTCGCTGGCGACTTCGACGCTGCACGGCAGACCGGCGATGCCTTCGAGCCAATAGCGCGCGACCATTCCGGCGTGGTAGCTGGTGCCGCAGGCGACGATCTGCACGTGCTTGACCTGCGCCAGCAGCGCTTCGGCGTCCACGCCGAAGATATTGGGCAGGATGCGGTTCTCGCTGATGCGGCCTTCCAGCGTATCGGCGACCGCGCGCGGCTGCTCGTGGATCTCCTTGAGCATGTAGTGGCGATATTCGCCGCGCTCGACCGCGTCGGCGGACAGTTCGCTCTTGCGGATCGTGCGCTCGACCGGGTTGCCGTCGCCGTCGCAGATCTCGAAATGCGCGTGGCTGATTTCGACCACGTCGCCCTCGTCGAGATAGACGAAGCGGTTGGTCTGACGGATCAGCGCCTGCACGTCGGAGCCGAGGAAATGCTCGCCCTCGCCGACGCCGACCACCAGCGGACTGCCGCGGCGCGCGCCGACGACGCGATCGGGCTGGTCGCGATTCATCACCGCGATCGCGTAGGCGCCGTGCAGGCGCCGCGTCGCCGAAAGCACTGCCGCGCGCAGATCGGCGCCTTGGCCGAGCGCGTGTTCGACCAGATGGGCGATGACTTCGGTGTCGGTTTCCGATTCGAAACGGTAGCCGCGCGCTTTCAGTTCCTCGCGCAGTTCGGCGTGGTTCTCGATGATGCCGTTGTGAACGACCGCGACACGTTCGCTTGAAACGTGCGGATGAGCATTGACCGTGTTCGGCACGCCGTGCGTGGCCCAGCGCGTGTGCGCGATGCCGGTGAAGCCGGCCACCGGCGCCGATTCGTACAGCGCCTCCATGTCACGCACCTTGCCCTTGGCGCGTACGCGCGCGAGGCGGCCGTCTTCCAGCACCGAGATGCCGGCGGAGTCGTAACCGCGGTATTCGAGCGCCTTGAGGCCGGCGATCAGTACCGGCACCACGTCACGGCCGGCGGTGGCGGCTACGATTCCACACATAGAAGTTCCTTGGCTGATGACTGAACGCGCAGAGCTCGCCGCCTTGCTGGGAAGGGGGCGGCGCTGCGAAGATGATAGGCCCTCGGCGCATTCTCGCGTGCGCACGATAGGGCGGAAGGGCGGCACAAATGCGATCGACGATGGGTGTCGAGCGCGACGAGAGCTGCCGAGCGGGTTTGCGGGACCCGTCGAGGAGAACCAATCCGATGTACCAGTTGCTGCGCCAACGCTCCACGCGCTGGCTGTTCCTGCTGGCGTTGCTCGAACTCGTGTTGCTGGCGTTGTGCGTGAAGGTCGCATCGCACCTGCGCTACATCGCCGACGAGCCGAGCCTGGCCGGATTTTCCGAATACGTCTGGCCGCGCGCGTTCCTGTTCGCGGCGGTCATCGCGGCCGGCATGGCGGCGCTCGGTCTGTATCAGGTGCATCTGCGGGAGACCTGGTTCGGGTTGCTCGCGCGCCAAGCGGTCGGCTTCGTGCTCGGCGGCATCGCGCTGATTGTCATCTACTACGTCTTTCCGCTGGCTTACATCGGGCGCAGCGTGTTCGGCATCGCGCTGGTGTTCGGCTTCGTGGTGATCGCCGCGTTCCGTGTCGTGTTCACGCGCCTGGTCGACACCGAAGCGCTGAAGCGGCGCGTGCTGGTGCTGGGTAGCGGCCGTCGCGCCGCCTTGATTCCGCAGCGCATGCGCCGGCGTTCGGATCGGCGCGGCTTCAGCATCGTCGGCTTCGTGCGCATGGGCGAGGAGCCGGTGATGGTGCCGGAAGACCGTCTGCTCGTGCTCGACGGGCCGCTGCGCCTTTGGGCCGAACGTCTGCAGATCGACGAGATCGTGGTCGGGCCGGACGACCGCCGCGGCGGCTTGCCGATGGAAGAACTGCTCGACTGCAAGCAGGCCGGCGTCGCGATCACCGATCTGCCGACCTTCTTCGAACGCGAATCGGGCAAGGTCAAGCTGTCCTTGATCGAGCCGTCGTGGCTGGTGTTCTCCGACGGCTTCGACGCATCGCCTCTGCGGCTCGCGATCAAGCGCGTGTTCGATCTGACCACCGCACTGATCGTGCTCGCGCTGACCTGGCCGCTGATGCTGTTCACGGCGCTGGCGATCCGGCTCGAATCGGGCAAGGGCCAGCCGATCCTGTACCGGCAGGATCGCGTCGGCGAGCGCGGCCAAGTGTTCGCGCTGACCAAGTTCCGCAGCATGCGCACCGACGCCGAACGCGACGGCGTCGCGCGCTGGGCCACGCGCAACGACGATCGCGTCACCCGCGTCGGCCGCATCATCCGCAAGACGCGGCTGGACGAGCTGCCGCAGCTGGTCAACGTGCTGCGCGGCGAGATGAGCCTGGTCGGGCCGCGTCCGGAGCGGCCGCAGTTCGTCGCGGAACTGGCCGAGAAGATCCGCTACTACAACCTGCGCCATGCGGTGAAGCCGGGCCTCGCCGGCTGGGCGCAACTGCGCTATCCCTACGGCGCGTCGGAAGAGGACGCGACCGAGAAGCTCAAGTACGACCTGTTCTACGTCAAGAACCACAATCTGCTGTTCGACTTGATGATCTTGATCCAGACCGTCGAGGTCGTGCTGTTCGGCCGCGGCGCGCGCTAGCGCTGCGCCGAGCGGCATTTCCCCGGCCGCTCATTTCGCCGCCGGCCGCGGCTTGGAAACCTTCAGCGGGCGCAGGCGCGAGCTGTACCAGTCGCTGACGCGGCCGTGTTCGAATTCGACCCAGGACGGCCCATAGTCCCAGCGTTCGGCGCTTTCCATCACCGGCCGCCCCTCGATCGTGCGCACCGCGGCCGCCTCCATGCCGAGCTCGATGCGCACCGTGTTTTCGTGGGCGAGTTCGAACGGCTGCGATGGAATCTCGACGAAGCGCGGCTCGTCCGCGGGATCGTCCATCAGCGGCGCCTGGCTGCCGCCGATCTGCGTCCAGCCGACCCAGCCGATGGCGGCTGCCGCCAGCGCGATGAAGACGACCCGGCGCAGCCCGGTGCGGCGGGTGGCGTCGGGCGGACGGGCGCTCGGGCGGGCCGTCTCCGCCGCCGGCTCGTTGCGCGCGCGGGCGCCTGGGAGGCGGCCGTGGCGGCGCTCGAACGCGACGGCGGCCTGGTAGGCCGCGGTCAGTTCCTGCAGCTCCGCCGCCGCCGCAGGCTGCGGATTGCGGTCCGGGTGCAGCTCGGCCACACGGCGGCGATAGGCGCTCTTCAGCTCGGCCAGGCCGCCGTCAGGCGCCAGTCCGAGCTGTTGATAGAGCCAGACGAAGTCGGTCGGTTGGTTGCTCATGCTCGCTTTCGGGGCCGGAAGGCCGAGGATCGAGGGTCCAAGAGCCGCTCGCAAAGAGTGCGCCAACGACGCTAAAATGTGAACTGCTTCGCAGTTTTTGTGGACGCCCCTACGGGCGCCGCGACAGCAGGGGGCCGCCGCAGAGCACGGCGGAACGAGGCAGCGACAGGGTTTGCGGGCAGAAAATGGCGATCTCCAAGCTCGGTTCAGTGGCGCAGATCAAGGGCGCACGTCCCGCGGCGTCGCCGTGGGTCGAGCGCGTGCACGGCCTCGGCCTGGCCGACTTCGTCCGGCGCTACCGCAAGCCGCGGCGACCGGTCGTGCTGACCGACGCGCTGCGCGACTGGCACGCGCTCGGGCGCTTCACGCCGGAGTTCTTCCGCCGCGAGTTCGCCGATGCCAAGGTCAGCGTGCGCGGCCGCAGCTGTCGTCTCGGCGAGGTCATCGCGATGCAGCAGGCTTCCGATACCGCGCATCCGGCACCGTACCCGTGCACCTTGTCCGACTGCGGCCGGCTGATGGCCGACCTCACTCCGCGTTTCGACTACAGCCTGCCGAACCGGCACACCAGTGCCTGGATGCCGCGTCACGTGTTCGAGCTGGTCAACCATCTGGAACTCTTTTTTGGCGGTCCGGGCGGCGAATTCCCGTATCTCCATTACGACATGTTGCGCCTGCACGCCTGGATCGCCCAGGTCTACGGCGACAAGGAGTTCACCTTGTACGAGCCGGGCCAGGAACATCTGCTCTACGTGCACCCCGAAATGCCGTGGCTGTCGCGCGTGGACGATCTGCACGACACCGAGCGTTGGCCGCTGTTGCGGCAGGCGCGCCGCCATCGCGTGGTGGTGCGCACCGGCGAAGCCTTGTTCATCCCTTCCGGCGTCTGGCACAGCGCGCGCTGTCTGAGCATGAACATCACCGTCGCCTTCGATCAGCTCGAAGCGAGCAATTGGCGCGGCTTCGTCGACGACGTCGTGGTCGAGGAGCGCCGCCGCGGCCATCCGCTGCGCGCACTGGCGATGCACGCCTATCTCGGCCTGCTCGGCCCCTTGTTCAGCGTGGCCGAATGGTTCGGCGCGAACCGTCTGGCCGGTTGGGGCGTGTGACGCGCATGCGCCGGCGAACTCCGATCATCGACCGCCATGTACTGCGCCACTCGCGCGGCGCGAGGGCGTGCGCCGGATTTCTCCACACGGTCGCGTGTGAGCGGAGCGCGGCATGAACGAGATCGCGCCGAGCGCCGCCGATGTGCTGCTGTCGCCGCTGCTGGCGCAAGCGGCCGCGACACCGCAAGCGGTGGCGATTCGCGCCGGTGCACGCACGCTCGACTACGCCGGCCTGCTGGCCCAGACGCGCACGCTGGCGGCGGCGCTGCGTCGCGCCGGCGTCGGCTCGGGCGAAATCGTCGCGCTCGCCGCCGAGCGCCGGCCGGAAACGGTGGCGGCGATGCTGGCGACGCTGGCCTGCGGCGCGGCCTATCTGCCGCTCGATCTGGATTTTCCCGCGCCGCGTCTCGCCGCGATGCTCGAAGACGCACGCCCGCGTTGCGTGCTCGGCGACGCCGCGCTGCGCGCGCGTCTGCCGCAGGATTTGCTCTGGATCGAGCGCAGCGCCGCGCTCGCCGCCAAGGCCGATGCGCTCGCGCTGGCCGAGGGCGAACTCGCCTACGTGCTGTTCACCTCCGGCTCGACCGGCCGCCCCAAGGGTGTTGCGATGCGCCGCGCCGCGGTCGCGCAGCTGATCGGCTGGCATCGCGAGCACGCGCGCCTCGGCCAGGCCGCACGCACGCTGCAGTTCGCGCCGCTCGGCTTCGACGTTTCGTTCCAGGAAATCTTCTCCACCTTCGCCGGCGGCGGCAGTCTGGTGCTGCCGAGCGAAGCGGAACGGCGCGATCCGTACGCCTTGCTCGACCTGCTCGCACGCGAAAAGGTCGAGCGTCTGTTCCTGCCCTACGTCGGCTTGCAGGCGCTGGCCGAGGCGGTCGCGACCGGCGCACCGGCGCCGGCCACGCTGCGCGACGTGATCACGGCGGGCGAAGCGCTGCGCGTGACGCCGGCGATCCGCGCGCTGTTCGCGGCGCTGCCGGGCGCGGTGCTGCACAACCACTACGGTCCGACCGAAACGCACGTGGTCACGGCGTATGAGCTGTCCGGCGATCCGCGCACGTGGCCGGAACTGCCGCCGATCGGCGCGCCACTGCCGTGGGTGGCGACACGCATCGTCGATGCTGACGGCCGCGCGGTTTCCGCGGGCGATGAAGGCGAACTCCTGCTCGGCGGCTGCTGCCTCGCGGCCGGCTACATCCATCGGCCGGAACTGACCGCCGAGCGTTTCGTCGAGCAGGACGGCGCGCGTTGGTATCGCAGCGGCGACCGCGTGCGCATCGCAGCTGATGGCGTACTCGACTATCGCGGCCGCCTCGACGAGCAGCTCAAGCTCGACGGTTTCCGCATCGAACCGGCCGAAATCGAAGCGGTGCTGTGCCGCCACGCTGCCGTCGCCGAAGCCGCCGTCGTCGCCGCCGGCGAGGACGGCGCGCGCCGGCTCGTCGCGCACGTGGTGCCGCGCGACGCACGTGCCGACGCGAGCGCGCTCGCCGCCGCGTTGCGCGCGCATTGCACGCAGACTCTAGCGAGCTATCTGGTGCCGCAGGAATTCGCGCTGCACGCGGCCTTGCCGCTGACCGCGAGCGGCAAGATCGATCGGCGCGAACTCGCGCGCCAAGCCGGCGCAGCCGCCTTGCAATGGCGTGCCGGCGCGCCGTTGCAACAGCAACTGGTCGAACTCTGGCAGCAACTGCTCGGTCTCGCCGCGCTCGATCCGCACGAGAACCTGTTCGACCGCGGCGCGCGTTCGCTGCTGGTGGTGCGCGCGCTGACCGAGCTGCGCCGCCACGGCCATACGCTGAGCGCGGCGCAGATGTACGAGCATCCGAGCGCAGCGGCGCAAGCCGTCCTGCTCGGCGCCGCGGTATCGCCGACGGCGGTCGCAGCGGAAGACGTACAACAACGCGGTGAGCGTCAGCGCGCCGCGTTCGCGCGCTTCGGTCCGCGCGACGGAGGGGTGCGATGAGTGAAGCCGCGACCGATGGCGTCGCGATCGTCGGCATGGCCGGGCGTTTTCCCGGCGCCGCGTCGATCGAAGAACTGTGGGCGAACCTGCTCGCCGGCCGCGAGAGCATCACGCGTTTCGGCGCCGAGCAGTTGTCGCCGTCGGTGCCGCGCGAGTTGCGCGAGCATCCGCGTTACGTGCCGGCGCGCGGCGTGGTCGCCGATGCCGATCGTTTCGACGCGGCCTTCTTCGGCATCTCCGCGCGCGAAGCACAGCTGATCGATCCACAGCAGCGTCTGTTCCTGGAACTGTGCTGGAACGCGCTCGAACACGCCGGCATCGATCCGGGCCGCGCGCCGGGCAGCATCGGCGTCTACGCGGGCACTTCCAACAACAGCTATCGCAAGCTGGTCGAAGCGCGTCCCGATCTGATCGCCGCCGCCGGCGAGTTCGCCGCGATGCTGGCGAACGAGAAGGACTATCTCGCCACGCGCGTCGCGCACAAGCTCGGTCTGACCGGGCCCGCGATCAGCTTGTACACCGCCTGTTCGACTTCGCTGGTGGCGATCGCGCAGGCCTGGTATTCGTTGATGAGCTGGCAATGCGACGTCGCACTGGCCGGCGGCATCAACATCGCGGTGCCGCAGGAAGCGGGCTATCTGCCGGCCGAAGGCGCGATCGAATCGGCCGACGGCCATTGCCGTCCGTTCGACGCCGACGCCAGCGGCACCGTGTTCTCCTCCGGCGCGGGCGTGGTGGTGCTCAAGCGGCTGGCCGACGCGATCGAGCACGGCGACACCATCTGGGCGGTGATTCGCGGCGTCGGCGTCAACAACGACGGCGCCGACAAGGCCAGCTTCAGCGCACCCAGCGTGCGCGGCCAAGCCGCCGCGATCCGCCTCGCGCTGGCCAGCGCCGGCGTGGAGGCCGACTCGATCGGCTACGTCGAAGCGCACGGCACCGGCACGCCGCTCGGCGATCCGATCGAGATCGAAGCGCTCGCGCGCGCGTTCGCCGCCGAACGCAGCGGCGCCGCGCCGACCTGCTGGATCGGTTCGCTCAAGGGCAATCTCGGCCATCTGGTCGCCGCCTCCGGCGTGGCCGGCTTGATCAAGGCGACCTTGGCCCTGCATCACGGCCGCATTCCGGCCACGCTGCACTATCGCGCGCCCAATCCGGAGATCGATTTCGCGCGCACGCCGTTCAAGGTGGTGCAGCGCGCGAAGGCGTGGACGCGCAAGCTGGCGCCGCGTCGCGCCGGCGTCAGTTCGTTCGGCGTCGGCGGCACCAATGCGCACGTCGTGCTGGAAGAAGCGCCGCAGCGCGCGCCGTCCGCCGCCGGTCGCGCCGTCACCCTGCTGCCGCTGTCGGCGCGCGACGCCGAAGCCTTGCGCCGGCGCGCGAGCGAACTGGCCGATGCGCTCGCCGCACATTCCGACGCCGACCTCGCCGACATCGGCGCGACGCTCGCATTCGGGCGCAAAGCGATGGCGCTGCGCGGCGCAGTAGTTGCGCGCACCGTGGCCGAAGCGCGTGCGCGTCTGACGCGTCTGGCCAGCGGTCGCGCCGGCAAGCCGGCGCTGGTATTCCTGTTTCCGGGCCAAGGCTCGCAACACGCCGGCATGGCGCGCGAGCTGGTCGCCACCGAGGCGAAGTTCCGCGAGCCGTTCGAGCAGTGCTGCGCGCTCGCCTCCGAGCATCTGCAGCTGGACCTGCTCGCGCTGATCCTGCCGCCGGCGGGCGAAGAGAAGCGCGCGAATGCGCAGCTGGCGCAGACGCGCTGCGCGCAGCCGGCCTTGTTCGCGATCGAATACGCGCTGGCGCGCTGGTGGGAATCGATCGGCCTGGTCGCCGACGCGATGATCGGCCACAGCATCGGCGAATACGTGGCCGCGACCCTGGCCGGTGTGTTCACCTTGGAAGACGCGATCACCCTGGTGTGCGCGCGCGGCAGCGCGATGCAGGCGCAGCCGCCCGGCGCGATGCTGGCGGTGCGCGCGGCCGAGCGTGAGGTATCGGCGCGCTTGCCGGCGGACGTCAGCTTGGCCGCGGTGAATGCGCCCGAACAGGTCGTGGTGGCCGGCAGCGAAGCGGCGCTGGACGCGTTCGAGCAGTCGCTCGAAGCCGAGCGCATCGCCGGCACTCGCCTCAAAGTCAGCCACGCCTTTCATTCCGCCGCGATGGACGGCGCGCTGCCGGCGTTCGAGCGTGCCTTCGCGCGCGTGCGCCTGGCATCGCCGACGCGGCCGTTCCATTCCTGCGTCAGCGGCCGCCCGATCACGCCCGAGCAAGCGACCGATCCGCAGTATTGGCTGCGTCAGTTGCGCGAGCCGGTGCGCTTCGCCGACGCGCTCGCCGACGTGCTCGCCGGCGGTCCCAGTCTGTGTCTCGAAGTCGGCCCGTCGCAGGCGCTGACCGGATTTGCGCGCGCGCAGTTGCGCGAGGGCGATGCCGCGATCGCCTCGCTCGGCGCTGCCGCGCGTGCCGGCAGCGATGCCGAGCACCTCGCCGCGGCGGTCGGCGAGTGCTGGCGCCACGGCCGCGAGCCGGATTGGCAGGCCTATTACGCCGGCGAGAAGCGCCAGCGTGTCGCACTGCCGGGCTATCCGTTCCGCGGTGAGCGATACTGGATCGATGCATCGGCGCCGGTTGCGAGTGGCGCCCCCGGAGCCGTCGAGATGAGTCCAGCTGCCGCACCCGTTCCGCCGCCCGCCGTACAGCGCGGGGCGCGGCTGCGCGCGGAATTGCGCGAACTGGTCGAGAGCCTCAGCGGCGAAGCGGTCGGCGCGGCGCAAGACGGCGCCAGTCTGCTCGAACTCGGCCTCGATTCGCTCGCGCTGACCCAAGCCGCGCTCGAACTCGAACGGCGCTACGGGCTGAAGCTGAAATTCCGCCGTCTGATGGAAGATCTCGACAGCATCGACAAGCTGGCCGGCCTGCTCGACGCGACTCTGCCGCCCGATGCCGTCGCCGCTGCCGCGCCGATCGTCGCGGCGCCGCTGCCGGCGAGCACCGATTCCTCGCTGTTGGCGCTGATCCAGAACCAGATGGCGATGCTGCAGCAGCAGGCGCAACTGCTGGCGACGCTGGCCGGCGCTACGGCGGTAGCGACAACGACGCCGTCCGCAACAGTCGCCGCACCGGTTGTGGCGGAAGAAAAGGCGAATCTGATCGAGCGCCCGTTCGGCGCCTCGGCGCGCATCACGCTCAAGCGCGAACTCACGCTGAGCGCCGAACAGCGCGCCTTCGTCGACGACTTCACGCGCGACTACAACGCGCGCACCGCGAAGTCGAAGGCGTTCAGCCAAGAGCATCGCGCGTTGATGGCCGACCCGCGCGTGGTCACCGGCTTCAATCCGCTGTGGAAGGCGCTGGTGTATCCGATCGTGGTCGAGCGCTCGAAGGGCGCGCGATTGTGGGACATCGACGGCAACGAATACGTCGATTGCCTCAACGCGTTCGGCGCAAACTTCCTCGGCTATCAGCCCGACTACGTTTCCGCCGCACTGAAACAGCAGATCGATGCCGGTTTCGAGGTCGGTCCGCAGCATCCGCTCAGCGCCGAAGTGGCCGGGCTGATCGCCGAGATGACCGGCATGGCGCGCGTCGCGTTCTGCAACACCGGCTCGGAAGCGGTGATGGGCGCGATGCGTATCGCGCGCACCGCGACCGGGCGCAAGACGATCGCGATCTTCAGCAACTCCTACCACGGCATCTTCGACGAGGTGATCGTGCGCGGCACGCGCAGCCTGCGTTCGATCGCCGCGGCGCCGGGCATCCTCGCCAATGCCGTCGAAAACGTCTTGGTGCTCGACTACGGCAGCGAGGAATCGCTGCGTGTCTTGCGCGAACGCGCGCACGAGCTGGCCGCGATCCTGATCGAGCCGGTGCAGGGAAAGAATCCTTCGCTGCAGCCGCGCGAGTTCGTGCGCGCGCTGCGGCCGATCTGCGACGAGGGTGGTTGCGCGCTGATCTTCGACGAGGTGATCACCGGCTTCCGCGTCGCGCCGGGCGGCGCGCAGGAGTTCTACGGCGTGCGTGCCGACCTCGCCACTTACGGCAAGATCATCGGCGGCGGCCTGCCGTTCGCCGCGATCGCCGGCAGCGCGCACTGGATGGACGCGCTCGACGGCGGCGACTGGCGCTACGGCGACGACTCCTATCCGGAAGCCGGCGTGACCTATTTCGCCGGCACCTTCGTGCGCCACCCGCTAGCGCTTGCCGCCGCCAAAGCCGCGCTCTTGCACTTGAAGCAAAGCGGGCCTGCGTTGCAGCGGCGTTTGAACGAGCGCACCGCGGCGCTGATCGAACGCTTGAACGCGATCTTCAATGCGCACGCGGCGCCGCTGCGTGCGGTCGGCTTCAGTTCGCTCTGGCGCATCGTCGCCGACGACGGCCAGCCGTTCGCGAGTCTGTTCTGGTACGCGCTGCGCGCGCAGGGCTTGCACCTGTACGAACAGTTCAACTGCTTCCTGACCGAGGCGCACGCAGACGACGACGTCGAGCGCATCGTCGCCGGCGTCGAGGCCGCCACCGCGCAGATGATGCGCGAGGGTCTGTTGACGTCGCGCACCGATGCGGCGGTACCGCTCATCAACAACGCTGCTGCGGCGACCGACACGTTCCCGTTGACCCAAGGCCAGCTCGAGAAATGGCTCGGCGGCCAGTACGGCGGCATCGCCGCCTTGGCCTACAACGAAGCGGTGGTGCTGCGTTACGACGGTGTGCTCGACGTCGCTGCGTTGAAGCGCGCGTTGCAGCACGTGTGGTCGCGTCACGAAGCGTTTGGTCTGGTGATTGCCGCGGATGGGCGCACGCAAAGTCTGCGCCCGCTGCCGCCGCTGCCCTTGCGCGAATTCGATCTCTCTCTGGAGACGGACCCTGAAGCGCGTCTGCAAGATTTCTGCAGCGAGCAGATGCGCCAGCCGTTCGATCTCGCCACGCCGCCTCTGCTGCGCCTGCACTTGATCCGCCTCGGCGCACGGCGGCATGCGCTGCATCTGATCATGCATCACCTGGTCATGGACGGCTGGTCGCTGGCGGTGTTCTGCAGTGAACTCGAAAGCGCCTACAACGCGTTCGCGAGCGGACACGAGCCGCAGCTGCCGCCGGCGCAGAGTTGGCGCGCCTACGTCTTGGCCGAACGCGAACGGCGGCAAGCCGACAGCGCGCCGATTCACTACTGGCAGACGCGCTATCTCGAACCGCCGCCGCCGCTGTCGTTGCGCCGCGATCACGCGCAGGCCGATGCGGCCGACTTCGGCGCCGACAGCGAACGCCACGCCTTCGCGCCCGAACTCACCGACGCGCTGCGCCGCGCTGCGCGCCGCCGCGGCGCGACCTTGTACGGACTGCTGTTGGCTGCGTTCGCGGCCTGGCTCGCGCGCGCCTCCGGTCAGCGCGATCTGGCGATTGCGATTCCGTTCGCAGGGCAAGCTCTCGCCGGCAGCGGCGCGCTGATCGGCGATGGCGTCAACACCTTGCCGCTGCGTCTGACGATCGAGGAGAGCGCGAGCACCGACGTGTTGATCGCAGCCGCGCAGCGCGCCTTGATCGACGCCGCCGAACACCAGGACCTGACCCTGCTCGACATCGTGCGCGCGTTGAAGGCGCGCCGCCGCGATGCGCAGGGCGCGCTGGCCGAGGTCGTGTTCAATCTCAATCCGCGCGTGCGCGCGCCGGCTTACGACGGGCTCGAGGTCAGTTGGCAGGACTGCCGTCACGCCGCGCTGCTGTGGGATCTGTTTTTCAACCTCAACGACGACGGCGATCGCCTCAGTCTCGATGTGCACTACCGCACCGCGTACTACGACGCGGCGACGATCCGTCGCTGGATCGGCGCGTTCGAGCAGATGCTGTCGGTGTTCGTACAAGACGCGCCGCTGGCGCCGCTGCTGCGCGAAGTGGTCGCGCCGGCGCTGCCAGCCGCCGCGCCCGCGGCGTCTGGTGCGACCTTGCTGTCGCTGATCGAGGCGCAGGTGCAGCGCTCGCCCGAACGCATCGCGATCGAAGGGGAGGGCGGTGCGCTCGGCTACGCGCAGCTCTGGCGCGACAGCGCCGCGTTCGCGTCGAACCTGCGCCGCGCCGGTGTCATGCGCGGCGATTTGGTCGGCGTTTGTCTGCCGCGTAGGATCGAGCTGTTACCGGCTTTGCTCGGCGTGCTGCGCGCGGGTGCCGCCTACGTGCCGCTCGATCCGAGCTTCCCCGATGCGCGTCTGCGCACGATGATCGAGCAAGCGGCCTTGCGTCACGTGGTCGTGCAAGAGGGCATAGAACTGCCACCAGCGGTGCGCGAAGGCGGTTTCGCGCGCGTGATCTATTCCGCGCTCGCGCCTGCTTCGTCCGCCGACGAGCTGCCGCACATCGACGGCGACGATCTCGCCTACGTGCTGTTCACCTCCGGCTCCACCGGCGTGCCCAAGGGCGTGCGCGTGTTGCAGCGGAACTTGGCCAACTTCCTCGTTTCGATGCGCGAGCAGCCCGGCCTCGACGCCGACGACGTGCTCGCCGCCGTGACCACGCTGTCGTTCGACATCGCCGGGCTCGAGCTGTATCTGCCTCTGATCGTGGGTGCGCGCATCCGCTTGCTCGACGAGCTGGAGACGCGCGATCCGCTCGAACTTGCCCGCGCATTGCGCGCCGCCAGCGCCAGCGTGCTGCAGACCACGCCGACCTTGCTGCGCCTCTTGCTCGACGGCGCCGGCGATGCGGCCGTGCGCGGACTCAAGCTCCTGGTCGGCGGCGAAGCGCTGCCGCGCGATCTGGCCGAGCGTGCGCTGGCGCAAGCGCGCGAGGTGTGGAATCTGTACGGACCGACCGAGACCACTATCTGGTCGACCCTGGCGCGCGTGGAATCGGGCAGCGGCGCGGTGCCGCTCGGCCAGCCGATCGCGAATACGACGGTGCACGTGCTCGACGCCGACTCCAAGCGAGTCAGCCACGGCGCGGAAGGCGAACTCTGGATCGGTGGTGCCGGTGTCGCCGACGGCTATCTCGGCCGCGCCGATCTGAGCGCCGAGCGTTTCCGCCCCGATCCGTTCGCCGCCGACGGCAGCCGCATGTATCGCACCGGTGATCTGGGGCGTTTGCAGGACGGGGTGCTGTATTTCCACGGCCGCAGCGACGACCAGGTCAAGCTGCGCGGCCATCGCATCGAGCTCGGCGACATCGAAGCCGCCGCGCGCGTCGAACCCGAGGTGCGCGAAGCGGCGGCGACGGTGCATCAGTTCGGCGAGCAGGATGCGCGCTTGCTGCTCTACGTCGGCGCGCCGACGGCGGCCGACGACCTCGCGCAACGCCTGCGCGAGCGCCTGCGCGAGGCGCTGCCGCCGTACATGCGGCCGCAGCAGATCGAAGTGCTCACGGCTTTGCCGAAGACACCGAACGGCAAGATCGATCGCAAGGCGCTGCCCGCACCGAGCGCCACCGCGACCGTCGCGGCGGCGCCAGCCGGCACCTCGCAGCGCGACTACCTCGCCGCGATCTGGCGCGAGCTGATCGGCGTCGCCGAGATCGGCGGCGAAGACAACTTCTTCGAGCTCGGCGGCGATTCGCTGCTCGCGGTCGACATGATGGCGAGAGTCGAGCGCGACACCGGCGTGCGCTTCGGCGTGTTGGCGATCGCGACCGGCACGCTCGACAGCCTCGCCGCTCAGCTCGAAGCGAAAGCCGACGCGGGCAGCGGCGGCTGGTGGTCGCGCCTGCGCGGCAGTCTGACCGGCGCCCGCGCGTCATGAGCAAGGCGGCGGCTTGGAGGCCGCTATGGATCGGGGCACCGCAACGGCAACTGTATGCCGCGCTGCATCCGGCGGCCGCGCCGCAGGCGCGCATCGGCCTGGTGCTGGCACCGCCGCTGCTGCACGAACAGCCGCGTAACCGGCGCGTCTTGGTCGAGGTCGCCAATCGGCTCGCCGCGCT
This sequence comes from Dokdonella sp. GW821-FHT11D02, assembly GCF_058808595.1. Classification (NCBI taxonomy): domain Bacteria; kingdom Pseudomonadati; phylum Pseudomonadota; class Gammaproteobacteria; order Lysobacterales; family Rhodanobacteraceae; genus Dokdonella; species Dokdonella sp. GW821-FHT11D02. The sequence goes on from NZ_CM179520.1 coordinate 508,413, forward strand.
GGGCATCGATTGCCTGCGCTTCGACTATTTCGGTACCGGCGACTCCGCCGGCAGCGGCGAGCAGCACGATCTGGCCGGCATGCGGCGCGATCTGGATACGGCCGCCGCCGCGTTGCGCACGCAGGCGCGCGTGAGCTCGATCGCGGTGCTGGCCTGGCGCGCGAGCGCGCTGGCGGCGTGGAGCTGGGCGGCGACGCGCGAGGATCTGCTGGCACTGGCGCTGTGGGAACCGGTGGTCGATGGTGCGGCGTGGCTGGCCGCGCTGGAGGCGGCCGACCGCGCCGAGCGCATGAGCCGCTACGGACAATTGCACGACGAGATCGGCGACACCCATCTGATGGGTTTTCCGGTCGCGCCGTTGTGGCGCAACGGCATCGCCGCCGCGCGCCTCGACGGCGCGGCACCGGCGGCGCCGGTGTGGTGGCTGCATCGCGGCGACGACGAGGCGACCCTGCCGCCGGCCTTGCAGCACCGCTTCGAGCTGCCGCCGGACGCGCCGCGCTTCGATGGCGGCGTCGGCGTCGAGTCGGTCGCCTTCCTGTCGCGCAAGCTGCAGAGCGTGGTCGACGAGTTCGGCCGCGCGCTGCTGCAGGGAGACGCGCCTTGATGCAGAGCTTCGAGCATTTCGGCCCGGAGGCGAGTCTGCTCGGCGTGCTCAGCGGCGCCGCCGATCCGGCGCGGCCGCTGCTGCTGTTGCCCAATGCCGGCCTGGTGCCGCGCGCCGGGCCGTTCCGCTTGCACGTCGAGATCGCGCAGCGGCTGGCCGCGCGCGGCGTGCGCACTTTTCGTTTCGATTTGCCCGGCGTCGGCGAAGCGGCCGTGCGCTCGGATCTGGATGCGCATGCGGCGACGCGCGCGGCGATCGATCATCTCGCCGCGCGTGGCCTGGCGCAGCGCTTCGTCGTCGGCGGCATCTGCAGCGCGGCCGATCGCGGCTGGGCCGCGGCGGTCGACGACGCGCGCGTGGTCGGCGTGCTGATGCTCGACGGCGTCGCCTACGGCGGCCCCTGGTTCCAGCGCGCGCGCATCGCCGGCGTGCTGGCGCGCCCGGCGCGCGAATGGCTCGGCGTGTTGCGGCGTCGCGCCAACGTGCTCGGCGGCGACGACGGCGAGCCGATCTCGGCGGATTTCCGCGATTGGCCGACACGCGCGCAGGCGCGTGCGCAGATCGACGCGCTGCTCGCGCGCGACGTGCGCCTGCTGTGCCTGTACACGCGCGGGGTGGCCGACTATTTCCGCGATCCGCGCCAGTTCGCCTGGAGCTTCGGCGCCAAGGCGGCGGCCGATCCGCGCGTGCACTTCGAGTTCTGGCGCGACTGCGACCACACCTTCTATGCGCGCTTCGCGCGCGAACGTCTGCTGCTCACGCTGGAACGGTGGTACGTCGATGCGTTCGGATGAGAACGTATCGCGCCGGGGAGATTCGATGACGACGCCAGACAGCTCCGCCTCGCCGCCGTTGCCGCCCGCGCGTCCGCTGCCCGTGCGCACGCCGTTGTATCCGCCGAGTGCACGCGGGCGCGCGCCGCTGCGCGTGGTCGTGCTCGCGCCGCTGGAAGTGCCGGCGTGGCTGGCCGCGTTCCTGCGTTTCGCCGCCGAGAACGATTGGATCGAGGTGTCCGTGCTGCTGGCGCCGCTGGCGCCGCCGCCGCAGGAGCGGCCGCGTCTGCCGCCGGATCTGTGGCTCTATCTCGCGCTCGAACGTCTGCGCCGGCGCGGCGACGACGGCATGCTCGCGCGCGTGGACATCGCCGAACGCGCGCGCTCGACGCGCTCGCCGCTGGCCGCCGGCGCCGACGATCTGGCCGGCTTGCGCGGCGAGATCGACGCGCTCGCGCCCGATCTCTTGTTGTTGTTCGGCGACGCCGCGACCGCCGTCGCGCTGGCCGGTTGCGCGCCGCAGGGCTGTTGGCGCATCGGCGCGGAGTTGGCCGATCCGCTCGGCGCCGCGCTCGGCTTGTTGCCGCCGCTGTTGCAGGAAGATTTGGCCACCGCGGTCGAGCTGCGCCTCGGCTTCGACGGCGCGGAGCCGGTGTTGTTGTCGGCCGGCAACAGCGCGACGCGGACCGGTTCGTTCGGGCTGCAGCGCGAGCAGGCGCTGCGCAAGCTGCCGGTGCTGCTGTTGCGCGGCCTGCGCGATCTGCACGAAGGCCGCCTGCCGTTGCCGCCGCGGCGCGCCGCCGACCTCGGCTTGCAAGCCGCGCCGGCGCCGTTCGCATTCGGCAGCGGCTTGCGCGCGTTCGCGGTCTCCGCACGCAACACCGTGCGCTGGTGGCGGCGCATCTGGCACGGCGAGGACCCGTGGTTCCTCGCCTTGCGCGAAGCGCCCGATGCGCTCGATCCGGCGGCACCGAACGTAGGCGCGACCACCGCGCTGGTGGCGCCGGCCGGGCGCTACTGGGCCGACCCGTGCCTGGTCGAGGACGGTGATCGTCGGCTGCTGTTCGTGGAGGAATACGGTTATCGCGACAGCAAGGCCGCGATCGCCTGCCTCGACCTGCGCAAAGACGGCCGCGCCGAGCGCATCGGCATCGCGTTGGAGGAGCCGCATCACCTGTCCTATCCGCAGGTGTTCCGCCACGAAGGCGTCTGGTACATGACGGCCGAGTCCGGCGCCGCGCGCCACGTCTGGCTGTATCGCGCGGCCGGCTTTCCGTTGTTCTGGGAGCCGGTGGCCGAGCTGCTCGGCGGCTGCCTTTGCGTCGATCCGACCCTGCATCGGCACGAAGGCCGCTGGTATTTGTTCGCCAACGTGTCGGAAAGCGGTTCGGGCAATACCTGCGACGAGTTGTTCCTGTTCGTCGCCGATTCATTGAGCGGGCCCTACCTTCCGCACCCGGCCAACCCGATCGTGCGCGACGTCCGCAACGCACGCCCGGCCGGACGCCTGTTCTCCCACGGCGGCCGCCTGATCCGTCCGGCGCAGGACTGCACGCCGGACTACGGCGCTGCGATCGTGTTCAACGAGGTGCTGGAATTGAGTCCGACCCGCTATCGCGAGCGCAGCTTGTCGCACTTGGGGCCGTCCTGGATGCCGGGACTGTGGGGCTGCCACACCTATTCGATCGCCGGCGGCGGCGAAGTGCTCGATGCGCGCGGCCATCCCGCGCCGGGCACACCGCGCATGCAGGTGGTCGATGCGGCCGCGGCGATCCGCACACGCGAGGACGGCGGCAGCGCACCGGTGGTCAGCGTGCTGGTGCCGGTCTACAACGGCGAACGCTTCCTGGCGCAGGCGCTCGACAGCGCGCTCGCGCAGAGTCTGGCCGAGATCGAGATCCTGGTCGTCGACGACGGCTCCAAGGACCAAAGCGGCGCGATCGCCGATCGCTACGCCGCCGCGCATCCCGATCGCGTGCGCGTGATCCACCAGGTCAATCAGGGTTTGCCGCTGGCGCGCAATGCGGCGATCGCGATCGCGCGCGGCCGCTACCTCGCCTTGCTCGACGCCGACGACGTGTGGTTGCCGCAGCACTTGGCCGAATGCGTCGAGGTGCTCGAACGCGACGCGCGCATCGGCCTCGTGCACGCGAATGCCGAAGACATCGACGCCGACGGCCGCCGCATCGACTACGGCGCCGACCATCCGCGCTGGGGCCCGCGCGAACGCGATCCTTACGAGGCGGTGCTGCTGCGGCGCCAGCACATCGTCTGCCCGACCGCGGTGTTCCGGCGCAGCGTGGTCGAGAACGTCGGCGCGTTCGACGCCGCGTTCAACCGGCTCGGCTGCGAGGATCGCGATTTGTGGTTGCGTATCGCCGAAGTGGCCGAGGTGGTCTATCTCGACCAGCTGCACGCGCAGTACCGCATCCACGGTTCCAACATGAGCGCCAACAGCGACCGCATGTGGCGCGCGCGGCGGCTTCTGGTCGACAAGTACGCGCGGCGTCCGCGCGGTCGTCGCCTGCGCCGGCGCGCGCTCGCCGCGATCGACGCCGATCTCGGTCACGAACTCGCGCTGGCCGCACCGGCGCGGCCGGCATTGGCCGCGTTCGCGCGCGCGCTGCTGCGTGATCCGACCCGCGTCGATGCTTGGAAAGGGCTGATCCGGCGCCTGCTGATCGGACGCCGGCCCGGCGTCATCGTTCCGCGTTGAGCGATTTGCCGTCGAGCATCCGGCCGCGCCGGCCGAGTGCTTCCGCGTAGGCGGCGACGGTGTCGCCGACCCAGCGTTGCATCGAGAACAGGCGCTCGACCCGCGCGCGGCCGGCGCGGCCGAGCCGTTCGCGTTCGGCCGCATCGCCGAGCAGCGCGTTCAACGCGGCGGCGAGCTGGTCGGGCGAGTGCGGTTCGACGATGCGCCCGGTTTCGCCGTCGGCGACCAGTTCGGGCAAGCCGCCGACGCGGCAGGCGACCACCGGCCGTTCGGTCGCCATCGCTTCGACCGCGACCAGTCCGGCTGGCTCCTGCCACACCGACGGCACCACCACCACGTCGGCCATGCCCATCAGGCGCTGCACGTCCGAACGCAGACCGGTGAAGCGCACGCGTTCGGCGATGCCGAGTTCGGCCGCGAGTGCTTTCAGCGCCTCGGCCATCGGGCCGTCGCCGACGATCACGAGGTAGGCGTCCGGCGTCGTCGCGACGACTTGTTGCGCCGCGCGCAGCAGATCGTCGACGCCTTTCTCCGCGATCAGATAGGCCGCGCACAGCGCGACTCGTGCCGTCGGCGGCAGCTCGAGTTCGCTGCGCAAGCGGCGGCGCTCGTCTTCCTCCAGCCGCGTGAAGCGTTCGAGGTTGACGCCGTTGTGCAGGGTGCGGATGCGCTGCGGCGCGACCTCGTAGCAACTGGAGAGGATGCGCGTGACGTGATCGGAAACGCCGTACAGGCGCACGCCGAGCGGTGCCAGCACGAGCCGGTCCCATAGCCGCAGCGCGAATTGGAATGCCGGTTTCAGCGTCTTCGGCACGCGCGTGTGCTCGGTGAACAGCACCGCGCGCACGCCGGCCGCCTTCGCCACCAAGGGCAGCAGCGAGAACGGCGAGACGAAATGGAAGTGCACCAGATCGGCGCGCTGCCGCCGCAACAGGCGCCACAAGGCGAGCGAATTCGCCGGCGCGCCGGGATGCGGCAGCACGTCGAACTCGGCGCCGCAGTCGGCGAAGCGCGGCGCGATCGCCTCGGCCAGCGGCGCCGAGAACGCCAGCACGCTGCGCGCACCGCGCTCGTGCAAGACGCGCGACAGCGCGACCGTGTATTCCTCCATCGAGCCGAACTTGCGCGGATTGAGGTAAAGAATCGAAACGACGCTGACAGGTTCGGCCATGGTTCGACGTTTCCGCGATGAGGTGCACGGTGCGCCCGGGCGTACCGTTGCGATGGAGGAGAGAACGAGTGCGGCCGGCCCCCGTTGCAGCCGGCTTGCCGCAATCATTTTGTAGCAACCGGGCGATTATCGCGCAGCGGCGGACTCGGTATGCTCGCGCATCGAAACGAAGGCTTGGGAGCGAGGGCAATGGCGAACGCGGATACGATCCTGGTCACCGGCGGTGCCGGCTACATCGGCAGCCACGTGGTGTTGAAACTGGTCGAGGCCGGCCGCCGCGTGGTCGTGCTCGACGATCTCAGCACCGGCTTCCGCGAGGCGGTGCACGGCGCCGAGCTGGTGGTCGGCGATTGCGGCGACCGCGCCCTGGTCGAGCGCCTGCTGCGCGAGCACGGCATACGCACCCTGCTGCACTTCGCCGCGCGCACGATCGTGCCCGAATCGGTCGCCGATCCGCTGCGCTACTACGGCAACAACACCTGCGCCACGCGCAGCCTGCTCGCCTGCTGTGCCGCGGCCGGGGTCGAACGCATCGTGTTCTCCTCCACCGCCGCGGTGTACGGCATTCCGCCCGAAGGCAGCGCGCGCGAGGACACGCCGACCGCGCCGATCAATCCCTACGGCAGCTCCAAGCTGATGAGCGAATGGATGCTGCGCGACCTCGCCGCCGCCGGCGGTCCGCGCTACGTCGCGCTGCGTTACTTCAACGTCGCCGGCTGCGATCCGCAAGGCCGCATCGGGCAGTCGACCAAGAACGCGACCTTGCTGGTCAAGGTCGCCTGCGAAGCCGCGCTCGGCAAGCGCCCGCACGTGGCGGTGTTCGGCACCGACTATGCGACTCCAGACGGCACCGGCGTGCGCGACTACATCCACGTCGACGATCTCGCGCAGGCGCACTTGGACGCGCTCGCCTATCTCGCCGACGGCGGCGCCAGTTCCGTATTCAACGTCGGCTACGGCCACGGCTATTCGGTGCGCGAAGTACTGGCCGCGGTCTCGCGCGCGCACGGCGCGCCGGTGCCGTTCGTCGAGCAGCCGCGCCGCGCCGGCGATCCGCCGGTGCTGGTGGCGGAGGCGCAACGTATTCAAACGACGTTGGGGTGGAGGCCGCGGCACGACGATCTCGATGCGATTGCGCGTACGTCGCTGGCGTGGGAGCAGCGTCCGGGATATTGAGCTTCGGTGTATGCCGTATGGGACGCGCTAGAAATGAAGAAGATACTGCCTGACTACAAGTTCCAAGCACCTCCAATATTTGATGATCCCAGTGATCCGAATAGGTATCCGTATATTCGGAAGAGTTTGCGGGTTTGCGTGGCAATTTGCGGCGTAGTTGTTTTGCTCTATCTCATCTGGGAGAGGGCTTTGAACGGCTAGTCATGCGCGAACCATTGGTGTGGAAGATGCAGCTCAGTGTTTGGCTGGCACGTCCAACGAAGTCGGCGACCAGAGCTGTCATTGTCGTAACGAAGTGAGGCCTAAGATTTCGGTTCGTCGAACACCCGCTCGCGCAACCACTTCGTCGCGATCCACTTCTCGCCGGCGAGTACCGGCGCACCGCCGTGCAGAGTCTGCGTGGACGGATCGGGCCGCGCGTAGTTGAAGAACACCGCATTGCCTCGCTGCGGCATCACGTCGAGGCCGATCGCGGGAAACGTCGTCGCGCCACCGTGTTCGGGCGTGTTGAGGTACATGATCAGGCTGGCCAAGCGCTGGCCGCCGTTCTTCAGCAGCGCCGGCGTGCCGGGATCGGCCAGATCGAAGTAGTCGTAGTGCGGTTCGTATTCGTCGCCCGCTTGGTAGTGCAGGATCTGCAAGCCTTCGCCGCGTTCGATCGGCCAATTCAACAAGCGCGCGATGCGCTGCTCGACGCGCTCGATCAACTCGCTCTCGCCGCGCCGGAAGAACATGCCGCGGCTGGTGCGCGCGCTGTCGACCTCGGCGCGGCCGGTGCGCCGATTGGCGGTTTCCGAGCGCTTCAAGCGCGGCTCGGCCGCGGCGATCAGACCGGCGCATTCGTCCGCATCGAGCAGATCGCCGAACACGACCACTTGCGGCGTGCGCACCGACGACAGCACGCGCACGCGCCGATCGCCGCCGTCGACGGCGAGCGGCGATCGATCCAAGCTGGGAGCCGGCAGCGACGACGCCGACTCGTTCACCGACAGCGCGACGCGCGCGCGCGTGTTGTCGCCGACTACGGTACGCAGCGCATCCACCGCCGCCTGCCGATGCCAGCCGCCGGCGACGAGCTCAGCGACGACGACGTCGACCGTCGCGCCGGCGAGCAGGCGATTGAGGATCCACTGGCGCGCTTCGGGGGTGATCTTGGCCATGAGGGTCAGGGTACGGGACGTGGATGGCTGCGTTCAATCCGCACGCCAGCGATACATCGCATCCCCGACCAACTCATGCACCGCCGCATCCGCTTTGCGCAACGCCGAGGTATGCGGCAAGAAATACCCGATATCCCCTGGCGGCAAATGGTCCGAACCCGCATCGAGCGGACAAACCTCGAACCCGGCCGCGTGGAACGCGAGCGCGGCGCGCGCGAGATGCAGGCGCGAGGTCGTGAGCCAGATGCGTGAAGGCGGCGGTGGTGTTAGCGCCTTCAGATGCTGCGCGTTCTCCCAAGTCGTGGTCGAGTCTGTTTCGGTGCTAATCGTTTCCGCCGCGACGCCGAGGCGTTCGGCCAGTCGCGCCGACAGCGTGCTTTCCGCGATCGTCCACGAACTCGCACCGAGCAGATAGAGATGCGCGCCGGGTTGTGCGCGCAGTTGCGCGAGACCTGCGTGCAGGCGGCGCAGGCCGTTGGCGGACAAGGCGGCGACGTCGCTGTCGTCGCGCGGCTCGCGTTCGAGTCCGGCGCCGAGTACAACGATCGCTTCCGGCGGATTGGCATTGCATTCGGCCGCAGCCTGCGGTGCGCGCGCTTCAATCAGGCGCACCAGCGCGTTTGCGCCGAGCGGCGTCATGAGCACCGTCGCCACCACGACCAGCGCGAAGGCGGCGCGACGCAGCCAGCGGCCTCGACGCAGCACGAGCAGTCCGAGCAGGCCGGCGAACAGCCAGGTCAGCGGCGACAGCGCGAAGTCGATCATCTCATTCGCCTTTCGCGGCGCGGCGCCGCAGCCAGCCTTGCACGTAACCGCGCAGTACCGGGTCGAGCAGGATTGCGGGCACTACGAACAGGAACACGGCCAGCGGTCCCATCGCGAAGAAGCGGAACACCGGACGTTCGAGGCCGAACAGGTTCGTGCCGATGGCGACGGCGTACAGCAGCACGCCGAGCGCGACCGCGGTCGCCGCGGCGCGCGGTGCCGGCAGCGCACGCAGTTCGCGCGGGCAGAACAGGAATTGGCCGAGGCCGAGCACGGCGAAGCCGGCGAAGGTCGCGTAGATCGCGCCGGTGACGCCGTAGCGCGGAATCAGCGCGAGGTTGACTAGCGTGGTGACCACGGTCGCGACCACGTTCAAGGCGAGCACAGTCTTCGAGCGCTTCAGCAGCAGGAGGCCGGAGCCGGCGAGGTCGACCAGGCCGTAGAGGAGGTAGCAGCAGCCGAGCGCGACGAATACCGGTGCCGAGGCGGCCTTGTCCGCACCCGACAGCATCAGGAGAAAATCGCCGCCGACACAGATCAGGCCGGTGCCGAGCAGCACCACCGCGTAGACCATCACGCGCAAGGTGTCGCGCTTGGTCTTGACCACGACGGCGGCGCCTTCGAGTGCGAATTGGCGCATGCTGACTTGGGTGAACGCGACCGACATCGCCTGGTTGATGACCATGTTCAGGGTACCGGCGAGGCCGGCGCCGATGGCGAAGATGCCGACCGGCACGAAATCGTCGAGCACGTGCTTGAGCATCACGCGGTCGAGCAGACCGAGCAGGGAGCCGGAAATCTCGTTGGCGATCAGCGGCACGCTGTAGGGCAGGGTCGCCATCCACTCGCTCGGCTGAGCGTCGCCGAGCCGCGGTGCGTGATGGCGGTACAGCCAGCGCAACAGCCACAAGGCGAGCGCGACGCCAACGACGACGCGCGCGGCGTAGGCGCCGACCGCGCTGCGCTGCAGGAAGTACACCGTGCCGACGATCGCGATCATCTCCAGCCAGCGCTGCGCCACCGCGATGCGCATGTACAGCGAGGAGCGTTCTTCGATGCCGATCAGCGCATTGACGTAGCTGGCCCAGACCTGCGGCAGCAGCAGTGCCATCATGCACCAGCCGACCGTGCGCACTTCCGGTTCGAGGTCGCGGCTGATCAGGTAGTAACCGCCCAGCAGCAGCAGCCACAACGCCGCGCCGTAGCGGATCGGTGCGAGCAGGAAGCTGGCGACGAAGCGGCGCACCTCTTCTTCGGGCCGGCCGTGCGGGTAGAAGCGGATGATGGAATGCTGGCCGCCGAGCTTGACCACGGCGAGCAGCACCAAGAGCCAGGTGTCGAAGTAGCCGAAGATGCCGTACTCGCGGTTGTCGAGCAGGCGCGTCAGCACCGGAAACGAAATGAAGCTTGCGATCAGCACCAGCACGTTGCCGGTGAGATAGCGCGAGTAGTGCGTGACCAGGCTCGGTTTCGCGGGGGCGGACATGCAGGCTGGGAGAGTCGGCTGGCCGCGGAATCGGCCGCGCATTGTAGCTGCGTCCGCTGCGGCGGGCCGCGCGCCGCGGCGTCCGATCGGGCATCATGGGCGCCCGTCGCGATGCGTGTCAGCGGCGCGCGCCGGATGACGTAAAACGAACCAGGTCGGAACGAGGTTGCAGCCCCCGTGAATCGCATCAGTGTGGTGATTCCGACCTACAACTGCGCCCCTTTGCTCGAACGCGCACTGCGCTCGGTCGCCGCGCAGACGTTCGCGGCCGAGCGCATCGAAGCGGTGGTGGTCGATGACGGTTCCAGCGACGACACCGCCGAGCGCGTGCGCCTGCTGCAGCAGAGCTTGCCGATCGCGATCGTCTACCAGCGCCAGGAAAACGCCGGGCCAGCCGCCGCACGCAATCGCGCGCTCGGCATGGCGCGCGGCGAGCTGATCGCCTTCCTCGACGCCGACGACGTCTGGACCGTCGACAAGCTCGAACGTCAAGCGGCCAAGTTCGATCGCACGGAAGTCGGCCTGGTCTATTGCGACGTCGCCTTCGTCGACGCCGCCGGCGCCGCGCTGAGCGACTATCCGCGCAAGATTCCGCTGCTCGAAGGCGACATCCTGCTCGAGCTCTATCGCGAGTTCTTCCTCCTCACCTCGGCCGTGGTCATGCGCCGCGAGCTGGCCGAGCGCGAGGGCGGCTTTCGTGCGGACCTGCCGGTCGGCGAGGACTACGATTTCTTCTTGCGCGTGCTTCGCCATGCTGACGCCGGCGTGGTCGCCGACAAGCTCTTGTTGCGCACGGTGCGGCCCGACAGCCTGAGCCGGCAGGACTGGCGCCTGGATGCCGAGATCGATCTGGCGACCTTGCAGCGCTTCGCGGCCGACAACCCAGCTTTCGCGTCGGCGAACGCGGCGGCGATCGGCCGGCGCCTGGCCGAGTACCGCGCCGGGTTCGCCTACGAACTCCTGGCGCGCGGGCAGCGGCGCGCCGCCGCCGGCGAGGCGCTGCGTTCGCTGCGCGAGACGCCGAATCTGCCGGCGCTGAAGACGCTGGTGCGCGCGGTGCTGCCGTGAAAGCGGTGCTTGCGCTCGCGCTGGGTCTGCTCGTGTGTGCGCTCGCGTGCGCGCGCCCGGCCCTCGCCGCGACGACCTACTACGTGCGCAGCGACGGTGGCACCGCCGCGCAATGCAGCGGCAAGGCCGATGCGCCCTATCCGGGCAACGGCAGCGGCCGCGCTTGCGCTTGGGTGCATCCGTTCATCGCGTTGCCGCCGACGAGTCCTGAACATCCGCAGGCCGCGCGCATTGCCGGCGGCGATACGTTGATCGTCGGTCCCGGCAGCTACATGATGGGCCTCGGCGCGACGCCGGAAGGCTCGCCCGAGATGAGCGCGTGCTGGAAAGGCTACGCCACCGACTGCCGCATGCAGCCGTTGCCGCCGGGGCCGGACGCGCAGCACAAGACGCGCCTGCTCGGTGCCGGTTGGGACAGCGGCTGCAGCAAGCCGCCGACCTTGTGGGGCACGCGCGGCGAGTACGTCATCGTCGATCTCGCGCGCAGTTCCAACAGCGTCGTCGCATGCCTGGAACTGACCGATCGTTCCTCCTGCATCCAGAACCACTGCCGGCTCGACAATTGCACCGGCGGCGCCAAAGAGATCGACCGCTGCCCGGACAACGAGGGCACCTGGGCGCGCACCGGCTTGATGGCGACCGACGCAGCCAACGTCGAGCTGTTCGATCTCAACATCCACGGCCTTAGCCAAGGCGTGCACGCGGGCCGCATCAAGGATTGGAACGTCGAGCGCGTGCGCCTGTGGGCGAACAGCTTCGCCGGCTGGAACGCCGATGTCAGCAACGACGGCACCGCGCCGACCTCGAGTTCCGGCACCTTGCGCTTCAGCCGGCTCGAAATCGGCTGGAGCGGTTGCGGCGAGCGCTATCCGGGCGGCGAGATCTTCGGCTGCTGGGGCCAGCAGGAAGGCGGCTACGGCGACGGCTTCAGCACCGGACGCAGCGGCGGGCACTGGATCTTCGAAGACAGCCACATCCACCACAACACGCAGGACGGCTTGGACCTGCTCTATCTCGACGCCAGCGGCTCGGTCACGATGCGTCGCGTGCGCGCCGAGGCGAACGCCGGCAACCAGCTCAAGGCCAGCGGCGAGGCGACCATCGTCGACTCGATCGTCGACGGCGATTGCGCCGCGTTCCGCGGCGTCGGCAACATGCAGGAAGGCGATCACTGCCGCGCCGACGGCGGCGCGATCGCAATCGCGTTGATGGACGGTAAGCGCAGCTCGGTCGAAAAGACGCAGGTCAGCGGCGAAGGCGGTTGCTTGATCGTCGGCAGCGGCGGCGGCAAGGACGCGCTGCTGGTGCTGCGCGACAACACGCTGAACGGACGTCCGCGCTGGGACGACAAGAACACGCTCGCTTGCGGCTACTACCTCTACGAAAGCGGCGGCCGCGTCGAGGCCGACGGCAATCGCATCAGCAACGTGAAGACGTCCTCGCTGCTGCAGGAACGTTGCGCCAATCACGCCGCCGATTCGATACTCGGCGGCGCTTGCCGTAAGCTGCGCGACTGGTACCGCTCGTTGCGCGGCAGCGCGGCGAGCGACGCGATCGCGCGCGGCTGAGTCGATGACGACGCCTCCCACCCGATCCGATCTCGATGGCGGCGCGCTCGTGCGCCTGCGCGCGTTCTTGGACCGAAGTTTCGAGCTCGAACGCGGCCGCGCCGACAATCTGCCGTCGATGGAAGGGCTGCGCGGCTACGCGGTGCTGCTGGTGTTCCTGGTCCATTACGCCGCCCTCAGCGCACCGTGGGTCGGTGCCGACACCGCCACCGCTGCGGTGGCGGCGTTCCTGCATCAGGCCGGCTCGATCGGCGTCGATCTCTTCTTCGTGCTGAGCGGCTATCTGATCTACGGCACCTTGCTGCATCGGCCGACGCCGTTCTTCAAATTCATGCGTCGTCGCGTGCGTCGCTTGTATCCGGCCTTCCTCTGCGTATTCGCCCTGTACCTGATGCTGTCGTGGCTGTTCCCGCAAGAGAGCAAGATTCCGTCCGGCCTCGGCGCGGCGCTGAGCTACATCGGCGCGAACCTGCTGCTGTTGCCGGGCATGTTGCCGATCGAGCCGATCATCACGGTGGCGTGGTCGCTCAGCTACGAGATCTTCTACTACCTCGCCGTGCCGCTCCTGCTCGCCGCGCTGCGCCTGCGCGCGTGGTCGCCGCGCGCGCGCGCCGTGCTGTTCGTGCTGCTCGCGATTGCGCTGGTCGCTGCGATTCCGCTGATCGGGGGCCGCGCGCGGCTGGCGCTGTTCTTGAGCGGCGTGCTCTTGTTCGAGGCGGTCGATCGCGGCGTGCGTTTGCGCTATCCGGTGGCGGTCGGCGCGTTCGCATTCGCGCTGTCTCTCGTTGCGATGGCGCCGGCGCTGGATGGGTACCTGGATTTGGCGGCGCGCATCGGCGTGTTGTTCGTCGCGTTCTACGCGCTGTGCCTGGCCTGCTTCACGGCCCCGCACGGCGCGCTCGCACGCACCTTTTCACGGACGCCGCTGCGTTGGCTCGGCAACATGAGCTACTCCTACTACCTGATACACGGGCTTACGCTGAAGGCGCTGTTTCTCGCGCTGTCTCGGTTTTTGCCCGGACACGGCGGTCAGGATGCGCTGTTCTGGTGGCTGCTGCTGCCGGCGTTCGCGGCGACCTTACTGGTTTCGTCCGTGCTCTTTCTGGCGATCGAACGGCCGTACTCGCTGCGCGTACAGCATCGCTCGGCGACGCCGCAGACGCCGTTGCCGGACGCGGCTCATTGAGGCCTTGCACGGCGGCCGGCCAAGACGGCAGTCGTGCAGGCAACGAGAGAAAGCGAGCGCCCGGTCGAACTAGTTGGCGGTGCCGGTGCCCTCGAACCCGTCTCCGAACGTGATGTTGTCGGGCGAGTTGAGGCCGCGATACTCCACCGCGCCGAGATCGGTGCCGCCGAGTTGCGGCCGCTCCACGCCGCGGCTGTCGAGATCGCTGGCTTCGAGTGAATTGGAGGCGTTGATGATCGGGCTGTCCGGCTTGGGCAGCGGGCTGAAGCCTTCGAGCACCTGGTTGTTCAATTTCGGATCGAAACACAGGCTGCCGGGCGGGCACTGACCGTTGCGCACGTCCCAGAACAAGTTGTTGTCGAACACGACCTGCGCGTTCGGCGCACCGTTTTCCTGCCAATAACCGAATCCGCAGGTGCGGCGCACGCCGCCGCCGGTGGCGAAGGTCAGCCAGTCGTTGCTCCCGCCATAAAGGATGTTGTTGGACAGCACCATGCGGCTGGCGCCGTCGCCGCGAAAACCGGTGACCAGGCAGTTGCCTTGGCCGGTGATCGTGTTCTGCCGCAGCGTGGTGGTCTTGCCGGCGGCCAGGCTGACCGCGATCGCGTCGCCGCTGGCGCGGCAGGTGCCGCTCAGCTCCATGTTGTAGCGGCCGGCGAACTGCGAGGGGTGGTAGTTGTGCTCGTCGGCGTAGTTGTTGGGCGGAAAGGTCGACCACGGCAGCGCGCAGGAACCGATCACCACCGAATCTTCGATCAGGCCGCCGCCGGCCAGCTTGAGCTGGTTGCCGGCGTTGCCCTCGGCGCGCACGCGTCGCATCGTGACCGAGCCGCTGCCGTTGGCGTAGAGCAAGTCGAGGCCGTCGGAGACGTTGTGGTGGATGTAGCTGTCTTCGAAGATCCAGTCGCCGCCGGTCGGGCCGGTGCCGAAGCCGTCGCCGTAGCCGCCCTCGTTCTGGTCCCAGCAACCGAAGATCTCGCCGCCCGGGTAGCGTTCGCCGCAGCCGTTCCAGGCGATCTCGACGTTGCTGAAATAGAGCGTGCCGTGCATCGAGGTGTCCGCGCCGGAGTTGCCGTTGCGTGCGTCGAGGTCGACGCCGGCGAAGCCGTTCGCCCACACACGCACGTTCTGCACGGTCCAGTCGGTGATGCGGCCGCCGTGGATGCCTTCGCCGGCGAGGCCGTGGATATTGATGTCGCGCAGAACGACGTTGCTGGCGTCGGTGATCCAGATGCCGTTGTTGCCCCAGTTCGGCGTGTTCGCCACGCACTTGTCGATCTGCTGCGGCTGGCAGTTGAGGCCGCTCTGGCAGTGGTTGACGATGCAGCCGGAATGGTCGGTCAGCTCGAAGCCGGCGATTTCGGCGTTCGAGCTCTTGGTCAGGTTGATCATGCGGTAGGCGCCGCCCGAACCCCACAGCTTGACCGCGCCGCGCGCGAGCATGCGCGTCGGATGCTGAGCGTCGGGGCCGGCCGGCAGCGCCTGCATCGCGCAGTCGGATTGGAATGCGGCCGAGCAGTAACGCATGTCCGGCGTGGCCGGGTCGTAGCCGATCTTGTAGCTGCCGGCGTCGACGATCAGGGTGTCGCCGCCGCGTATGCGTGGCGGCGGATTGGGCGGATCGGACTGGCCGTAATTGGTCGGCGGCAGCGCGACGAACGGATGCGACCAGGCGCAGGCTTGCGCGCTGCCGCTGCCCGGATAAGGCGCATCGGCGCGGCCGCTGCATTGCTCGGCGTTGCCGCCGTCGATGCGCACGTAGTAGGTGTCGGCGTGACAGAGTCCGGCG
Organism: Dokdonella sp. GW821-FHT11D02; assembly: GCF_058808595.1. Lineage (NCBI taxonomy): Bacteria > Pseudomonadati > Pseudomonadota > Gammaproteobacteria > Lysobacterales > Rhodanobacteraceae > Dokdonella > Dokdonella sp. GW821-FHT11D02. The sequence continues at coordinate 523,878 of NZ_CM179520.1, forward strand.
CCGAGCATGAGCAGCGTGCAGGCGAGCGGGAGAGCCGCGCGGCGGCGGCGATCGGAGCGAATCCGATCCGAACGAAATTCGTACAACATATAGTTATGGCCTTTCCTATCGAATACTGCTTAATGGCACCGCCGCAATCGCGCTCCCCCGCGAGGCGGTGCCGGTCACTATCGAGACCGCGCCGGCGCTGCTTTGTCGATTCAATCACAGAAACCATGACCGTTCGGATCGGCGGCCCGCGTTCTGCGAACTGGTGCGCACGGTGCGCATGCGAAATCACGATTATTTGATAATCGTAAATCTGCATTTTCGGGCGATTGCACAGAGGCGCCATTCGGCGCGCGCAAAGCCTTCGCAATAACACGCTCAGGAGCGATCGGAGTGGTGGCGCAACGCGGGATCGCGCGGCGGTGCGGGCGGCCGCATGCCGGCGGCGCGCGCGGCGAGCGGAAAGCGCTCGGCCATCGAGGGCGCGGTGGAGGCGGGCGTCGCGGCAGTGGCGAATTCCGGCTGCTTCAGCGCGATGTAGCGTTCGAGCAGGCCGCACAACATCCAGAAGTTGCCCATCACGGCGCCTTCCGAGAACGGACTGCCGTACAGATTGCCCATCGCCATGCAGACGATGAAGGCGCCGAAGCCGAGCGTGAGCCCTTGCGCTTCGGCGTCGTCGGGCGGCGCGCGCTGGCGCAGGCGACTGGCCGTGCGCAACAGTCGGTAGAGCAGCCAGAACAACGCGGCGATGCCGAACACACCGCCCTCGCTCATCGTCAGCACGTAGTAGTTGTGCGCGTCGTAGCCTTCGTAGGCCGGCGCGTAGCGGCCGATCGTGTCCTTGAAGCGGTTCAGGCCGACGCCGAACGGATACTCCGGCCACATCTGGCTGGCGCCGGCCCAGATCTCCCAGCGGCTGGCCGTACTGGCGTCGACCTCGACGCCGCCGCTGGCGCCGCGCTGCTGCGTTTCCTGCACGCGTTCGGTCACGCTGCTCGGCAGATAGCCGACCATCACCGCCATCGCGCCGGCCAGGAGCACGGACAGGGTGAAGCTGCGGCGCAGGAAGACCAGGGCGATGCCGACCAGGGCGATGCCGTAGGACTGGCGCGAGTAGGTGAACAGGATCGCCATCGACATCAGCACGACACCGGCAATGCCGGCCATGCGCCACAGCTTCTGGCGCCGGAAGCACAAGGCGATCGCGGCGAACATCGGCACGTACATCGCATAGTAGACGCCGGCGCGGTTGGCCATCGCCGAGGTCTTGCCGAAGGGACCGGAGGCGCGATGGGTTTCGACGAAGTTGCCGATGCCATAGTCGAAGCCCTGCCGGATCGCCTGCACCGCCGCCAGCGAAGCGATCGCGAACACCAGGATCAACAGCTGCCGCGTCTGCTTGAGGTCGAGCCGCGCGCGCAGGCCGATGACGTAGAACAGCGGATAGAACAGCGCGTTCTTCAGATACGTCACGTCCGTCATCAAGTCGCCGCCGCCGCGCAGGCGCCCGATCAGGAACGCGGCGATCATCGACAGGCCGAACACGATCAGCGCGCCCTTCAGCTCGGCGCGCACGCCGACCATCGGCGCCTGCTCTTTACGCGAAAGAATGCCGATCGCGATCGCGCCGAACAGCAGGTTCGACGCATTCACCGCGGGAATGCCGGTATCGAGCGGCCAGTGCAGCGAATAGACCACGTAGAAGATCAGGACCGCGAACAGCAGGCGCAGCATCTCAGTCGCTCCGCCCGTCGACGTAGCGGCGCGCCCACAGTTCCAGCGACAGGATCAGCCACAAGGTCTCGCCGTAGTCGGCCGCGCCGGCGACGTGCAGGCCGAGGTAGCGCTCGGCAGCGGCGGCGCGCATCAAGCCGCGCTCGCGGAATGCGCGGCTGGCGAAGGTATCGGCGGCCAGCGCGCGCAACGGGCCGCGGAACCAGCTCGCCAGCGGAATCGCGAAGCCTTGCTTGGGTTTGTCGAGCACGCTCGCCGGCAGCCAGCGCCGCGCGACCTGGCGCAACAGGTGCTTGCCGCGGCCGTTGCGGATGCGCAGCGACGCCGGCAGACGCGCGGCGAAGTCGACCACGCGATGATCGAGCAGGGGCGAGCGGCCTTCGAGCGAGTTGGCCATCGCCATGCGGTCGAGCTTGACCAGGATGTCGTCGGGCAGATAGCCGTCGATGTCGAGTGCGACGATGCGGTCGAGCGCATCGTCGCCGCCGTCGGTCAGCCGTGGCGCGGCGGCGTAGTAGTCGGCGCCGCCCACGGCTTCGCCGAGCAGTTCGCGCGCGATGTCCTCGCGCGTCAGCGCGACGCCGCTCAAGTAGTCGGCCGGAAACGGCAGGCGCAGGCGCTCGCCGACGCGGCCCAGGCGATAGCCGCGCGGACCCGGCAGCAGCGCGCCGCCGAGCCGGGCCGCCGCGGCGGCCAGCGGTTTGGCGGCGCCGAGGCGCTGCAATTTCAGATAGCGCAGATAACGGTCGTAGCCGGCGAAGGCCTCGTCGCCACCATCGCCGGTCAAGGCCATGGTCACGTGCCTCCGCGCCAGCCGCGAAACCAGGAAGGTCGGCACCGCGGAGGAGTCGGCGAACGGTTCGTCCAGATACCAGACCAGCTGCTGCAACAGCGCGGCCGCGTCCGGCTCGACCACCAGCTCGTGATGTTCGGTACCGAGATGTTCGGCGACGACGCGCGCGTCGGACAGCTCGTTGAACGCGGCTTCGCGAAAGCCGATCGAGAAGGTCTTCACCGGCTGGTTCATGCGCTGCGCCATCAGCGCGACGACCACGCTGGAGTCGAGCCCGCCGCTCAGGAACGCGCCGAACGGCACGTCCGAGACCAGGCGGCTGCCGACCGCCTCGTCGAGCAGCCGCGCGAGTTCTTCTTCCGCATCGGCCTCGCTCAGTGCGAGTTTCGGCGCGAACGCGAGCGTGTAGTAGCGATGCAGGCTGGCACGGCCGTCGGCGTAGCGCAGGTAGTGACCCGGCGCCAGCTTGGCCACGCCGGCGAAGATGCTGCGCGGCGCCGGCACGTAGCCATAGCAGGTGTAGGCGCGGATCGCCTCGGGGTCGATGTCGCGCGGAAAGCCGGGCAGGGCGAGCAGCGACTTCAGTTCGCTGGCGAACGCGATGCGGCGGCCGTCGTCGCGATAGAACAGCGGCTTCTCGCCGAAACGATCGCGCGCCAGCAGCAAGGTTTGCGTGCGCGTGTCCCACAGCGCGATCGCGAACATGCCGTGCAGGCGCTCGAAACAGGCCTCGCCCCAGGCCTCGTAGGCCTGCACGATCACTTCCGAGTCGGACTGCGAATAGAACGTGTGGCCGCGCTCGGTCAATTCCGCGCGCAGCTCACGGTAGTTGTATATCTCGCCGTTGAAGACCAGCTGCACGCTGCGATCGGCGTTGTGCATCGGCTGGTGGCCGCCGGCGACGTCGATGATGGCGAGCCGGCGCATGCCGAGCAGGGCGCGCGCGTCGCGATAGAAGCCGTCGTCGTCGGGACCGCGATGACGGATGCGCTCGTTCATCGCGCGGCCGATGTCTTCCGATGGCGCGATCTGGCCGGGTGCTGCGACGACGCCGATGATGCCGCACACGGCTCAGGTCCTTTCGAGCGGCGCGGCCGCCCAGTCGAGGTGGCGCAAGCTGGCCGGATCGGCGCCGCGGTAGAGCTGCAGCAGACGGCCGACGACGCTGTCGAGGCTGGCATAGGCGGCGATGTCGGCGCGCGCCTGCCGCCCGCGCGCGGCGAGTTCGGCGCGCGGCAGCGCGGCGGCTTCGCGCAGCGCGGCGGCGAGCGCGGCGGTGTCGAGCGGTTCGAACGACCAGCCGTTGCGACCGTCGACGACCACGTCCTCGCTGCCGCTGACGCGGCTCGCGAGTACCGGCAAGCCGGCCGCCATCGATTCGAGCAAGGTGTTGGACAAGCCTTCGGTCAACGACGGCAGCACGCCGAGGTCGGCCTGCGCGAGCAGCGCCTGCACGTCGTCGCGATGGCCGAGGAAATCGATGTCGGCGGCGATGCCGAGCGCATCCGCCTGGCGGCGCAGATCGGCTTCCAGATAGCCGCCGCCGACCAGGCGCAGGCGCGCGCGTCCGCGCTCGGGAAACGCGGCGGCCCAGGCGTCGAGCAAGGTGGCGAGGTTCTTCTCTTTGACCAGGCGGCCGACGAAGACGACGTCGAGCGTGCGTGCCGGATCGACGTTCGCACGGTGCTCGGCGAAGCGCGCGACGTCGACCGCGTTGGGCAAGGCGAGGATGCGTTCGCGCGGAAAGCCGTGCCGCAGCAATTCGCCGCCGATGCGCCGGCTGATCGCCTGCAAGGCGCTCGCGCGTTGCAGCCAGCGCGCGAAGCGGCGCGCCAGTGCGCCGGCATTCGGCGCGAGCAAGCCGCGTTCGAGTTCCCACCAACCCGAGATCTTCACCACCACCGGCGTGCCGGCGGCGAGACGGCAGGCGATCGCGCCGAGATAGTGGCCGATGTGCACGTGCCAGGCGTGGTAGCGCGCGCCGCGCCGGCGCAGGAACAAGGCCATCTGCAGCCACAGCGCGAAGCGACCGACGAGGCGCACTTGCGGATAGGCGAGCCGGCACACCGGAATGCCGTAACAACGTTCGACGCGCGCCTGCGGACCGCCCGGAATGCGCGGGGTCAGGATCGTCACACGATGGCCGCGGCGCTTGAGCTCGAGCGCCAGCGTGCGTACCTGCGATTCGGCGCCGCCGCCGCCGCGCACCGGGAAATCGCTTTCCAGGATCATCAACACGCGCAGCGGATCAGTCGGCATCGACGTACTTCCGCAGCCACAGCTCGAGCACGGCCAGCTGCCAGATCGCCACCGCATGATCCCAGCTGCCGCGCAGATGCTCGGCGATCAGCCGCTCGACGAAGGCCGCCTCGAACCAGCCGCGCGCGAGCGTGCGCGGATCGAACAGCACCTCGCGCAAGGCCTGCTGGAACGCCTCGTCTTCGCGCAGCCAGATCGCGATCGGCAGGCCGAAGCCCTGCTTCTTCTTCTTCAGCGTTTCTTCGGGCAAGACACCCTTCATCGCGCGCTTGAACAGATAGCGCTTGTCCAGGCCGCGCACCTTGTAGCGCTGCGGCAAGCGACCGACATGCGCGACCAGGATCGGATCGAGATACGGAAAGCGCGCGCTGATGCCGGCGGCTTTGCACGCGCCGTGCACCTTGACCAGATCGTTCTGCGCGATCGCCATCAGAAGATCGAGACGCATGATCCGGTGCAGCGGACTGGCGGCGCCGCCGAGCGCGTAGACCTCGCGCATCAGGTCGAGCGAAGCGGGCGCGGCGACTTCGCGGCGGAATTCCGGCGTCAACAGTTCCGCGTAGTAGTCGGAGGCGAACGAGTCGTCGGTGTAGAAGCGATCGGGATTGGGCAGCGAGCTGCGCTGCACGAAGTTCTCGACCCGATTGAGCAGATGCGAGGAACTCTTGCCGGCGAGGCGGCCGACGCCGCGGCCGAGCGCTTTGACCACGCCGGGCAGGCGGTAGTACGCCTGCATGACCTGGTCTTTGGCGTAGCGCTGATTGCCGCCGAACACCTCGTCGCCGCCGTCGCCGCCGAGCAGCACGCGCGCGCCGAGATCGGCGGCGAGGTTGGCGCAAGCGATGGTCGGAATCGCCGAGGGATTGCCGAACGGCTGATCGTAGGCGGCGACCACCTGGTGGATCAGTTCGAGCGCGTCGCCGCGCTCGACGCGGCCGGTTTCCGGCGTCGCGCCGCAAGACTCGGCGGCGAGCCGCGCGTAGTCGAGTTCGTCGTAGCCCGCTTCGGAGAAGCCGATCGAGAACGTACGCACCGGCGTGCGCTCGCGCGCGAGCAGGGAGACGATGCTGGAACTGTCGGTGCCGCCGGAGAGGAAGCAGCCCCAGTCGGGACCGTCGTCTGGGCGGTAGGCGCGCACGCTGCTGCTGATCTGCGCGATCAAGCCGGCGGCGAGTGCGCCTTCTTCGCCGGCGAGATCGTCTGGATAAGCCGGAACGTAGTAGCGCTCGTGGTGCAGCGCGCCGCTGCGCCAGACCAGGCGCGTGCCGGGCTCGACCCGGCGCACTTCGCGGCAGATCGTCGCCGGCGCCGGAATGCAGCCGAAGTTGAGGTAGTGATAGATCGCGGTCGGATCGACCTCGCGCCGCGCCGCGCCGCAAGCGAGGATCAGACGCAGGTCGGTCGCCAGCAACAGATTCTCGCCTTGCGCGAACACGTACAGCGGCAGGCTCGAAAAATGATCGGTGAGGGCGATCACCTGCGCGCCGGACGGGTCCCACAAAAGCTGCACGAAGCGCCCGCGCCAGGCCGCCTGCGGCGCGTCGCCGGCGAACGCCGCGATGCCTTCGCCGCAGCGGCCGCCGACCAGATCGCCGATCGCCAGCCAGCGCACGGCGCCGTGTGCCGCGCCGGCAGCCTCGCCGCGCTGCACCGTGCCGCGTGTCGCCAACGCCACGGCATCTGTGAATTCGTGTTCGAAGCCGGTCAGCGCGCCGATCCATTCGCGTGCGCGCGGGCCCACGGCGAAGGCGAAGTCGCCGGTCACGTCGATACGGGCGGAAACGGGACGGTCCATCAGGTTCTCGATTCGGCGTTGACGGCGGCGGCGCGTGTCTGCGGCCGTTCGCCGAGCACGCGTTCGTACACGGCTTGGGTGGACTGCACCAACGCGGCCACGCTGTGCGCGCGTTCGGCATGCCGGCGCGCGGCGGCGCCGAGCTGCGCGCGCAGCGCCGCTTCGCGTGCCAGCGCGAGCAGATCCTGCGCGAGCCGTTCGACATTATCCGACGGAAACACCAGGCCGGTGACGGCGTGTTCGACCAGTTCCGGATTGCCGCCGGCATCGGAGGCGAGCACCGGGCAGCCGGCCGCCATCGCTTCCAGCAGCACGTTGGACAAACCTTCTTCACGCGAGGGCAGCACCAGGAAATCGGCCACCTGCATCAGCGCCTGCGCGTCGCGGCGCTCGCCGAGCAGGCGCAGATCCTGATCGAGCCGCAGAGTTTCGCGTTGTGCCAGCACCTCGGACCGCAGCGGTCCGTCGCCGGCCAACAGCAGCAGCGGCCGTGCCGCGGGTTCGATGCGCGCGAGCGCGTCGAGCAGGAGCGGCAGGTTCTTCTCCACCACGAAGCGGCCGACGAACAGTCCGAACGCGCGGCCGGCCGGGATGCCGAGATCCGCGCGCAAGCGTTCGCGCGCGGCGGCGTCGATCGGCGCCGGCATCTCGACGCCGTTGGCGATCACGTCGATCGCCGCCAGCGGATAGCCGGTGCGCTGCGCGGTCATGCGCGCGCCGGCGTGCGCGTTGGCGACGACCGCATCGGCGCGCCGCACGATCCAGCGCTTGAGGCGCCATTGCCAATCCGGATAGACCAGGCACAGGCCGCGCACCGAGGCGATGAACTTCGTCGGCGGCAACAGCGGCAGCAAGGCGCGCACCCACAATTCCGCGGTCAGCGAGAACGCGTGCACGAGATCGTAGCGGCCCTCGCGCAGGAGCGCGTGCAGGCGCCGCACGAAGCCGATGTCGATGCGGCCTTCTTTGGGCAGGTGATGCGTGCGCACGCCGCTGGCTTCGAGCTGGTCGACCAGGAACGAGCGCTGGCGGAAATAGAGCAGCTCCGGTGTCCAGCGCGTGCGGTCGAGGCCGTTCAAGAGATGCACGATCTGGCGCTGGCTGCCGCCGACTTCCATCTCGTCGCTGACCACCAGCAGGCGGCGCGGTGCGGCGGCGCGGCTCATGCGCGTTCCTCCAGCGCCGGCGTGGCGTCGGCGGCACCGGCGACCGTTGCGCGCATCAGCGCGAGCAGGCGCAGCGCTTCGTTGCGCGCATCGAATTCGCGTTCGATCTTGCTGCGTGCTGCCGTCGCCAAGCGCTCGCGCAAGGCGGCGTCGCCGAGCAGCCGCGCCAGCGCATCGGCCAGCGCAGCGGCATCACGCTCGCCGACCAGAAGTCCTTCGGCGTCATCCTCGACCAGCTCGGGCAGGCCCGACACGCGCGTGGTGACGACCGGCGTGCCGGCTGCCATCGCTTCCATCAGCGCGACCGGAATACCGTCGCGATTGCCGTCGGCGGCGACCACGCAGGGCAGCGCGAACAGCGCCGCTTCGCGCAAGTTTGCCTGCACCTCGGCTTGGCCGCGCGCGCCGGCGAGTTCGACCTGGGCGCCGAGATCGTGGCGCGCGATCGCCGCTTCCAGCTCGGCGCGCTGCGGACCTTCGCCGATCAGGCGGCAGCGGAACGCGACGCCGCGCCGGCGCAGCAGGGCGAGCGCTTCGATCAGCACGTCGAAGCCCTTGATCGGATCGAGTCGGCCGACGCCGAGCACGAGCGCATCGCTGCGCCCGTCGCGCCGATACGGCGTGGCGGCGAGGTCGACGCCGCAATGCACGATGCGCAGGCGCGCGCGCGCGGCCGGCGTGACTTCGGCGCTGAGCCAATCGACGTTGTAGCGCGAGATCGTCAACGGCAGCTCGGCGCGTTCGAGTTTGTCTTTCAGCAGATGATCGTCGACGAAGATGTCGTGCGCGTGCGCGGTGAAGCCGAACGGTTTGCGCATTGCCTGCGCCAGCGCCATCGCGACGGTCGAGGGATAGGTGGCCCAGTGCGCGTGCACGAACTGCGGATCGAACGCTTGGATCTGGTCCAGCCGGGCGATGCCGCGGCCGAGCGCGACCAGCGATTTCGCCGCCGCCAGCGGCTGCGCGCGCAGCCGCCAGAGAATGCGCGCGGCACTCGTGCCGAACACCAGCGGATGGCGCAGCCAGCCGCCGATCTGCTTGAAGACGGCACTGACGCCGCGCGCCGGATGTTGCACACGCGCGAGCAGGGCGGCGGCTTCCGGCTGCACCAGCTTCTCGCTCGGCGGCTTCAGCGACAGGATACGCACGTCGACGCCGGCCGCGATCAGGGTCGCGATCTCGCGCACGATGAAGGTTTCCGACCAGCACGGAAACAGCGACACCACGTACAGCACGCGCAGCGGCGCGGCAGCCGTCATGGCGTGCTCGTCTCGGTGCGGCGCGTGACCGACCACAAATGGGCCGAGCCACCGCGCAGGAAATCGAGCAGGCCAAGCACGGCGTAGCCGTTCATGCGCACGAAGGTAGTGGCGAGGCGCAGCGGCAGGTAACGCGTCAGCGCAGGTCGCCACAGACCGACCAGCGCGCAGGCATACAACGCGAGCTGCGCCGACAGCAGCAAGGCCCATTTGGGCGAAGTCGGCGCGAGCACGATATTGGTGAGCAGCGCGATGGCGAGCAGCCACGGCGCCAGCAGGCGCAGCCACTTGTGACCCCACAGACGCCAGCCGAGCGGGTGCGTCCAGGGCAAGAGCAGCGACGGCTCGCGTGCGATCAGTTGAAAGTTGCCGGCCAAGGTGCGTCGCTTGCGTTGCGCTTCGAGCGCGGCGTCGCCGGAGGGGCGATCCCAGGCGCGCGCATCGGCGGCGAACACGACCCGCGCACCGTGCCGCGCGATCTGCAGCGGAATCCACAGATCGTCGAGGATCAGGCCGGGCGGAATCGCTGGCAGCAGGGTGCGTCGCGCGGCGTACAGCGCGCCGCTGACGCCGACCACCGAGCCGCTGTCGGCTTCGCTGCGCCGGATCAGCTTCTCGTAGCGCCAGTAGAAATCGATGCCGCCGGCGACATCGCCCTCGCCGCGTTCGAACATCAGCTCGCCGCTGACCGCGCCGACGGCGGGATCGGCCAGCGGCCGCAAGAGCGCACGTATCGCATCGGGTTCGAGGCGCTGGCGTACGTCGGCGAATACCACGATCTCGCCGTCGAGTTGGGCGACGACGTCGCCGAGGCAGGCCGATTTGCCGCGCCGCGTCGGATAAATGTACGTGCTGAGGCGCGCATCGCTGCAGTCGCGCAGCAGTGCCGGCGTCAGATCTTCCGAGCCGTCGGAGGCGATGTGGATGCGCAGGCGCTCGGCCGGATAATCGAGCGCGCGCAGGTTGGCCAGCTTGGCCGGCAGTTCCGCCGCCGCGTTGTAGGCGACCACGACGAGATCGACGTACGGTTGCCAGTCGGCCGCATCGACCGCGCGCGGCGTGAAGCGCGCACGCAGCCACATGACGACGGCATAGCCGACGAAGGTGTAGCCGAGCGCGAGTACGCTGAGCGCGAACCAAAGACGCATCAGGTCTCGCTCCGTCCGAGCAGGCGCGCGCGCAGGCGCTCGTAGCCGCGATTGCCGAGCATGCGCTTGGCCAAGCCGAGGGTGGCGTAGCGCAGGCGCGCGCGGGCCAGGCCGCGGCCGTCGAGCCAGCCGTCGAGCGTGGCGGTGTCGAGCTCGGCGGTCACCGCCATGCGCGGCAACACGCTGCCGTGCACCGCGTGCAAGCGCCCCGGCCGCGAGCTCAGCACGTGGGTGTAGCCGCATTCGCGCGCGACCGCGGCGAGATGGGAGGGCATGCGTCCTCCCGGCGGTGCGAGCAGACGCACCGGATAGCCGATGTGGTCCTCGATTTCGCGGCGCGAGCGCGACAGGTCTTCGCGCAACGCGGTCGAGCTCAATTCGGTGAAGTAGCGATGGTCCCAGCCGTGCGATTGGATCGACAGGCCGCGTTCGGCCATCTCGCGCAGTTGGCGCCAGTCGGCGAAACCGGGTGTGCCGACGCGTCCCGGGTTGACGAAGAAATCCGCACCGATGCCCGCTTCGAGCAGGGCCGGCATGGCCAGCGAATAGTTGCTGAGATGGCCGTCGTCGAAGGTCAGCAGCGCGGCGCCGTTACGGCCGTGGGCGAGCCAGTCGCGTGCGCTGACGCCGCCGCCGCGCCGCGTCAACACGGCCAGCTGCGCGGCGAACTGCGCTTCGGTCACGCTGTAGTGCGCGTCCTGCCCCTCGCGCGGACTGTCGCGACCGCTGAGCGCGTGATACATCAGCGCGACGGGAGTGGTGGCGGCGGGCATGGTCGCTCGGATCAGCGTCGGTAGGTGACCGACAGCAGCACCGAGTTCTCCTCGTAGCTGCCGTCGACGCTGTCGCTGTCGCGGCGCTGATGGCGCGCCTGCAGCGTCCACAACCAGTGGCGCGTGCGCTGCAGATTCAGCGAGGCGCCGTAGAGCAGATCGTCGTCGGTGCGCGCGATCTCGGTGTACTTGCGCCGTTCCTGCCCGGCGAACAGATCCAGCCACAGCGTGGGGCGCAGGTAGTAGGCGAAGTTGCCGAAATAGCCGCGCGAGTTCTGGTTCGCGCTGAAGTCGTCGACGTAGTCGAGCTTGCGCCAGAACGGCGCGAAGCTGACGCGGTACTTGTCCTCGACGTGATTGAACTCGAGCCGCGCCTGCTTCTCGACGTAGACCTGCGGCGCGATCACCGCGCCGCTGATGCCGCTGCCGATGCCGACATTGCCGATCTGGCTCGGCGTGAAGACCAGATCTTGCGAGGCGTCGGAGTATTCGCGCTCGAGGCTGAAGGCGAGGTTGGTGCGTTTGGTCGGCGTCCAGCGCGCGGTGCCGCGCAAGAGCGCGCCCGAGCGGGTGTCGCCGTGTTCTTGGTCGAGCCAGCTGTAGCCGCCGGCGAACTCCAAGGTGAAGTTGCGCGTGACGCGCTGGTAGCCGAGGTAGGCGTCCTTGCGGTCGTAGTCGAACGCGGCGGAAGCCGATTCGATGTAGCGCACGCGCGAAGCGGTGACCGAGCCGCTCAGCGTATTGCTCGGGTCGAGCTGATAGAGCAGGGTGCCGAGCGCGCCGTAGCGGTTGCTGTTGAAGTTCTTGCTGGAGTCGGCGTAGCTGTTGGTGTAGCGCAGGTCGAGCTGGCCGCGCAGGGTGTCGGCGAACTTCGCGCGCAGCGTCGGTCCCGTGCTGAACACGTTGGTCTGCTGCATGTTGTTGGGCGCGTCGCTGCGCAGCGTGTCGATCGGCTGGCGGCTGATGTTGTCTTCGAACACCCAATCCAGCCGCTCGGGGCTGATGTGCCAGTTGGCGAAGCCGGCCGCGGTGGTGCGGAACTCGTTGCCGAACGCGCCGCCGAGATAGTCGCGGTACTCGACCGTGCCGGCGGCACTGGCTTCGAGGCTGGAGCCTTGCTGGGTCAGCTTGAACGACAGCCGCGGCGTCAGCACGGTCTGGCTGATCGGATCGCGCTCGCTGTAGTTGATGTTGTCGCTGTGCTCGAGCGTGGCGCCGACGCTGTAGTCGAGCACCGGTTCCGCGCCGGCGAGGCGGGCGGCCAGAGTCGCGCCGAGCGCGGCGGCGAGAACCGTAGGTTTCGGCATCACTTCGTTCTCCCTCCCGACCCGACCACGACCAGCGATACGCCAAAGCATTCTTCGTTCAAGGTCTCGCCCGTTCGACCGGTGTGCGCAGCGCGCCGGGTGAGGGAGCTTCTGCGACGCACTGCAAGAGTTCCTTCATCCGCCTTCGGCACCCTTAGCCCGCCTGAGGGCGGGCTTCGATCCCGCGAACGGGAGAACGGAGAAGCAAACCCAGAAACAAAAAGCGCAACGACCGCAGCTCGCGCTACGGCAACTGATTGAACACGACTCCCGCAAAGCGATTCGGATCGAACGCCGCGGCGGCCTGCGCGATCGCCGCCGGCGTGTCGCGGCCGTAACCGGCGACGAGCACGACGAAGTCGGCGAGTTCGGACAGGATGCGCGCGTCCGGCGAACCCTTGGTCGCGGGGCCGTCGAGGAACAGATAACGATCCGGATAGCGGCAGCGCAGCGAATCGAGCACCGCGCGCATGCGGAACGAAGAGAAATATTCGCCGCTCAGCTCGCGCGGCTTGCCGGCCGGGATCAGGCGCAGGCGCGGAATGCCGGTGCGATGGATGATCGACTCGACCCCGATCGCCGGATGGTCGAGGTAGTCGATCAGGCCCGGGCTGGCTTCGACGCCGAGCGCCTTGTGCTGCGCCGGATAGCGCGGATTGCAGTCGATCAGGAGCGCGGTCTTCGCTTCGTCGAAGGCGAACGCGGTGGCCAGGTTGCGCGCGACGAAGCTGCCGCCGCAGCCGCTGCTGACCGGCACCACCATGGTGACGAAGTTCTGCTCGCCGCCGAGGGCGAGCAGGCGCGTGCGGATTTCGCGGAACGAGTCGGCTTGTGCGCGCGCCGAGTCGTCGCGATGGATCAGGCGGCGTTCGTCGAGCTGGCGCGGCGACAGCTCGCGCGACTCGCTCATGCGCGCAATCGAGCGGCTGGCCGCGCGGCGTTCGGCCAACGCGCCGGAACCGGTGTCGGCGCGCTCGGGCAGCGTTGCGTCGTCGTCGGCCGTCACGGCAGTACCTCCATGCGCACCCAGTACATCGCGACGTAGGCGACGCCGACTGCGGCAATGATCGCGAGCAGCACGCTGGCGTGCACGAAATGGCGGCGGCGGTCGCCCGGCGTCGCGTAGACCGGCACCGTCGCCAACACCGGCACGCCGGCCATGCGTTCGATCTGCGCGGCCGAGCGCGCGCGCGGATCGAAGCGCGCGTAGCCGAACAGCAGGCCCAGCGGCAGCACGATGCCGAGGCCGAGGCCGGCCATCGCGAAATGCATCAGGCGCAGGCCGGAAGGCCGCAGCGGCATCACCGCCGGCTCCTGGATGCGGAAAGTCAGGCCTTGCTGCTTCTGGTCGAGATCCATCGACACGCGCGCGTTCTCGCGGCGCTTGAGCAGGTCTTGGTAGATGTCGCGGTTGACTTCGTAGTCGCGCGTCAATTCCGACAGCGCATTCTCGGAGCTGGCGATGCGCTTGCTGCGCTCGAGCTCGTCGTTGAGCATGGCCTGGCTGGCGGCCAGGCGCGAGGAGGTCGCGCCGTGGTTGCGGCGCGCTTCGTTGAGCTTGCTGCGCAGCTCGGTGTAGAGCGGGTTGTACTGCACGGTGCTGTCGAGCGAGGACGGATTGGTCGCTTTCGCGGTCTTCTGCGCCTCGTTGCGCTTGAGCGATTCTTGCAGGTCCTGCATCTGGTGACGGATGCGCACGACGTCGGGGTAGTCGTTGGTGTACGTCAGCAGCAGCTTGTCGAGCTGACCCTGCAGCTCGGCCAGCTGGGCGCGAATCTGACCGTCGCGCGTCTGCACCGCGGTCACTTCCGACTCGCCCGAAACCTGCGCCACCAGCGCGCTCTCGCGCGAACTCTGTTCCATCATCTCCATGCGCGCCTGCTCGACCTGGCTGCGCAGCTGCGCGATGCGCGCGTTGCTGTCGGCCTCGCCGCCCGGGCGCGCGTCGACGTTGGCTTCGCGATACGCCTTCAGCTTGTCCTCGGCGTCGGTGAGTTTCTTGTGGTACGCCTCGACCTGGCCGTTGATGAAGTCGAACGCGTTGCGACTCTCGCGTTCTTTCGCGGCGAGGCTTTCCTGGATGAACGATTCGGCCAGGCGCTGGGTGACGCGATAAGAGCGCGCGGCGTCGCCGTCGGAATAGGAGATGTCGATCAGGTTGTCGCGCGGGCTGGTGATCTTGGTGCGATTGGTGACCGACTCGATCATGCGGTCCTGCTCGACCGGCGACAGCGGCGGCTGCCGCGCCATCCAGCCGCCGACTTCGAGGATGTCGGCCATGACCTTGCGGCTGAAGATGACCTCGCGTGCGATCGAGGCGCGGTCGGACACGGTGGTGGCGACCGCGCGGCCTTCCATCAGGCCGGTGACGATGTTGCTCTCCTGCACCAGGATGGTGGTGGAGGATTCGTAGCGCTTGGGCCAAGTCGCGCCGATCACCAAAGCCGCCAGCGCGATCAAGGCGAACAGAGTGCCGAGCGTGAGCATGCGCCGCCGTGCCTCGGTGGCGAGGATCGGCGCGAGTTCGCTCAGTGGAGCCAGGGAGTTGGCCATGGGTTCGCTGTGGTTGTGTGCGCGGGCGGCGCGGAACTGCTTAGAACGCGCGCTCCGGCACGGTGATGACGTCGCCCGGCTGCGCCGGGTAGTTGGTGGCGAGGTCGCCCTTCTGCAGGATGCGATCGAGCCGTACCGCGTAGGCCTGGGTCGCACCGTCCGCGTGGCGGCGGTACAACTCGGTGCGGTCGCCGGCGGCGAATTCGGTGGTACCGCCGGCGGCCAGCACGGCGTCGAGCACGGTCATGCCCTGGCGGTAGGGCACCGAGATTGGCTGCCGCACGGCGCCGGTCACGCGTACGCGCGAGAGGTATTCGTGGCTGCGCAGCTCGGTCAGGATCACTGCGACCTGCGGATCCCGCAGGTAGGCCTTGAGCTTCTCGGAGATCGCCGCGGAGACTTCCTCGGGCGTCTTGCCGCCGGCGGCGACGTCACCGATCAGCGGCACCGAAATCATGCCGTCGGGGCGCACCGGTACCTTCGCGTTGAGGTCGGGGTTGTGCCAGACCGACACTTCGAGGATGTCGTCGACGCCGATGCGATAGACGTTGACCGCCTGCGATTCCGGATTGACCGCGGGTGGCGAAGCGACACTGCCGCCACCGCTGGCGCATGCGCTCAGCAGAAGAATCACAAATAAGACAACGGCTTGGCTGAAAAAGCGCATGACTTCCCCCTTCCCAAAAAGTGTGAAGTACTTCACATTTTACCTTGTCGCGGCCCGCCCGCAAGCAGCCCCGCCGGGAAGCAGCTAGGCGCGTTCAGACACCGTAGAAGTCGCGATACCAGTCGACGAAGCGGCCGATGCCGACCTCGACCGGCGTCGCCGGCGAATAGCCGGTATCGCGCGACAGTTCCTCGACGTCGGCATAGGTGTCGGGCACGTCGCCCGGCTGCAGCGGCAGCAGGATCTTCTCGGCCTTGCGGCCGAGCTTGGCTTCCAGCACTTCGATGTAGTGCGCCAATTCGACCGGGCGATGGTTGCCGATGTTGTAGACGCGGTACGGCGCGGTCGACGAGGCTGCGCTGGGGGCGAGCGGGTCGAACGCCGGATCGGCCGCCGGCACGCGGTCCAGGGTGCGGATGACGCCTTCGACGATGTCGTCGACGTAGGTGAAGTCGCGCGTGTGCTTGCCGTGGTTGAACACCTCGATCGGCGTGCCTTCGAGAATCTTGCGCGTGAACAAGAACAGCGCCATGTCCGGCCGGCCCCAGGGACCGTACACGGTGAAGAAGCGCAGGCCGGTGGTCGGCAGCGAGTACAGATGGCTGTAGGTGTGCGCCATCAGCTCGTTCGCCTTCTTCGTCGCCGCGTACAGGCTGACCGGGTGGTCGACCGAATCGCGCACCGAGAACGGCAGCTTGCGGTTGGCGCCGTAGACCGAGCTGGAAGACGCGTAGACGAGGTGTTCGACGCCGCCGTGACGGCAGGCTTCGAGCACGTTGATGAAGCCGACCAGGTTCGCTTCGACGTAGGCGTAGGGATTGGTCAGCGAATAGCGCACGCCGGCTTGCGCGGCGAGATTGACCACGCGCTGCGGGCGGAACTCGGCGAACGCGCGCTCCAAAGCCGGACGATCTTCCAGCGCGGCGCGCACGAAACCGAACTGCGCGTGCGGCGTCAGCCGCGCCAGGCGCGCTTCCTTCAGGGTCGGATCGTAGTAGTCGTTGAGATTGTCGTAGCCGAGCACCTCGTCGCCGCGCGCGAGCAGGCGCTGGCTGAGGGCCGAGCCGATGAAGCCGGCGGCGCCGGTGACCAGAACACGCATAGCCACTCCGTAGTTGCGGATCTTCGAGAGGGTTGTTCATTCCCGCGCAGGCGGGAACCCATGTACTTCGCTCAATCCTTTCGCCCGGCGATCCAGGTCGACCTCAAAGCCGGTCGTCGACCTTCTCGCGCGGCAGCACCTGCTTGACGTCGAACAGCACACTGCCCGGCTTGCCGAGCGCACGGATGCCGTCGGCGCCGAGTTCGATGAACTGCCGGTGCGCGACCGCCAGGATCACCGCGTCATAACGGCCAGGCTCCAACTCCGATACGAGATCCAGTCCGTATTCATGACGCGCTTCCGCCGCACTGACCCACGGATCGTAGATTTCGATCTCGGCGTGGTAGCTGGCGAGCTCGGCCACCACGTCGACCACGCGCGTGTTGCGCAGGTCCGGGCAGTTCTCCTTGAAGGCGAGGCCGAGCACCAGGATGCGCGCGCCGGAGGTGTGGATGCGCCGCTGCGTCATCAGCTTGACCACCCGATGCGCCACGTGTTCGCCCATGCCGTCGTTGATGCGGCGGCCGGACAGGATCACCTCGGGGTGGTAGCCGATCTGCTGCGCCTTGTGCGTCAGATAGTACGGATCGACGCCGATGCAGTGGCCGCCGACCAGGCCGGGCTTGAACGGCAGGAAGTTCCATTTGGTGCCGGCTGCGGCGAGCACTTCGGAGGTGTCGATGCCGAGGCGGTGGAAGATCAGCGCGAGCTCGTTGATCAGCGCGATGTTGAGGTCGCGCTGGGTGTTCTCGATCACCTTGGCCGCCTCGGCCACGCGGATGCTCGAGGCCTTGTGCGTGCCGGCGGTCACCACCTGGCGGTACAGCGCGTCGACGAAGTCGGCCACCTCCGGAGTCGAACCCGAGGTCACCTTGAGGATCGTTTCCAGGCGGTGCTGCTTGTCGCCCGGATTGATGCGCTCGGGGCTGTAGCCGGCGTAGAAATCGACGTTGTACTTGAGGCCCGACTCGCGCTCGATGATCGGCACGCAGACTTCTTCGGTCGCGCCCGGGTACACGGTCGATTCGAACACCACCACCGCGCCGCGGCCGATCGCCTTGCCGACCGTACGGCTGGCCGATTCGAGCGGGCTCAAATCCGGCCGCTTGGCGTCGTCGATCGGCGTCGGCACCGTCACCACGAACACGTTGCAGGCGGCGAGGTCGGCGGCGTCGGCGCTGAAGCGCAGCTGCGCGGCGGCCTTGAGTTCCTCGGGCGAGACTTCCAGCGTGTGGTCGCGGCCGGCCTGCAATTCCGCGATGCGCGCGGCGTTGATATCGAAGCCGAGCGTGGACTGCTTGCGACCGAAGCCGACCGCGAGCGGCAGGCCGACGTAGCCGAGGCCGATCACGGCAACGCGTGTCTGTTCAGGACGGGGCAGGGCGGCAGCGTCCATCACGGGCTCCGATTCGAGGGGGCGCAAGTCTAGCAAGAGCGGAGCGCGAGCCGAGAACGGCTCGGCGCGCTTACGCGAGACTCAAGTCTTCTTCGGCCTGTGCCAACCCGGAATCGTCGTCTGCCGTGCACGTGCAACCGTCAGCTCGCCCGCCGGCGCTTCCTTGCTGATGACCGAGCCGGCGCCGATGGTGGCGTCCTTGCCGATGCGCACCGGTGCGACCAGGGACGAGTTCGAGCCGATGAAGGCGCCGTCTTCGATCGTGGTCGGGTGTTTGTTGGCGCCGTCGTAATTGCAGGTGATGGTGCCGGCACCAATGTTCACGTCGGCGCCGATCTCGGCGTCGCCGAGGTAGGAGAGGTGGTTCGCCTTCGAGTTCTCGCCCAGGCGCGCCTTCTTGGTCTCGACGAAGTTGCCGATGTGCGCGCCGGCGCCGAGTTCGGTGCCCGGGCGCAGGCGCGCGAACGGGCCGATGTCGCAGGGGCCGTGCGTGACCACGCCGTCGAGGTTGCAGTGCGAGTGCACCACGGTGCCGGCGGCGAGGGTCGAGTTGCGCACGCGGCAGAACGGCCCGATGCGCACGTCGTCGCCGAGTTCGACCAGCCCTTCGAGGATCACGTCGACGTCGATCTCGACGTCGCGGCCGACGCGCACGTCGCCGCGCACGTCGAAGCGCACCGGATCGGCGAAACGCACGCCGGCGGCGGCCAGATGAGTCGCGCGCATGCGCTGGTAGGTGCGTTCGAGCGCGGCCAGCTGCCACGGATCGTTGGCGCCGAACACTTCTTGTGCGTTGATGCACAGGCTCGCTTCGGCCGGCTCGCTTTCGTCGTTGGCTTGCGCGAACACGTCGGTGAGGTAGTACTCGCGTTGCGCGTTGTCGTCGGTCAGCGCTTCGACCCAGGCGCGCAGACGGCGTGCGTCGGCGGCGAGGATGCCGCTGTTGACCCAGGTGATCGCGCGCTGCTCGGCGCTGGCGTCTTTCTCTTCGACGATCGCACGTACGCGGCCGAGGCCGTCGCGCACGACGCGGCCGTAGCCGTAGGGATTTTCGAGCTGGGTCACCAGCGCGGCCAGCGGCGACTCCAGCGCGAGCAGCTTGCGCAGGGTGTCGACGCGGATCAGCGGCACGTCGCCGTAGAGGATCAGCACGCGCACGTCGTCGGGCACGCGCGGCATCGCGAGTCTGACCGCATGCCCGGTGCCGCGCTGTTCGGGTTGGTGCACCCAGTCGAGGTCGCCCAGATCGGTCAGTGCAGCGCGCACCTGCTCACCCAGATGACCGTAGACCAGGTGGATGCGCGCCGGCTGCAACGCGCGCGCCGTGTCCAGTACGTGCGCCAGCATCGGCCGTCCGGCCAACGGCATCAGCATCTTCGGTTTGGCCGATTTCATGCGTTTGCCCTCGCCGGCGGCGAGGACGATCACGTGGAGAGCGCTGGTCACGATATTTCCCTATCGAGAAGTGGGGGTTATTCTAGTGCGATCGTCCTTGATCGCGATGGTCGGGGAGAGCTGCTGGTTTCGGCACGAGAGCGTCTTCGGACGGTCCACCCGCGGCCATCCATGGCCGCACTTTTCAACTAAGTGCGATCGTCCTTGATCGCGATGGTCGGGGAGAGCCGCTGGGTTGGCACGAGAGCGTCTTCGGGCGGTCTACCCGCGGCCATCCAAGGCCGCACTTTTCAATTTGTCCAGGCTGCTAACTCCCTCCGGGAGCGTATCGCTCGCGTTCCCTAGTAAGCTGCCCGGCTGTCGTTTCAATTGAGCGATCGACCGGCGCCATGACTTCGCTGCCACCACCCCCCGACTCCGGCGACGCGCGCCTGCGCGGCCTCGCGGGGACGGCTTTGCTCTACCTGCGCCAAGGTCAGCGCAGTTTCGATGCCGGCGACGACCGCGCCGCCGAACGCTGCTTCGCGCTGGCGCTCGGCGAAGCGCCCGAGCACCCTGAGCTGCTGCGCCTGCGCGCGCAGGTGCTGCATCGCCTGCAGCGGCCGGCCGAAGCGATCGACTTGCTGCGGCGCGCACTGCGGCAGCGGCCGGACGACGCTCTGATCCACAACGCGCTCGGCAGCGCGCTCGGCGAAGTCGGCCAGCATGCGGCGGCCGTCGAAGCACTGCAGCACGCCTGCATGCTCGATCCGATGCTCGCCGCCGCGTTCGCCAACCTCGGCAACGTCTTGACTCTGATCGGTCGTATCGAGGAATCGGAAGCGCCGCTGCGGCGTGCGCTGGAACTCGATCCGTCCTTGCAGTCGCCGCGCTTCCTGTTGGCGGAAGCGATGATGATGCTCGGCCGCATCGACGAGTCGGTCGCGCAGTATCGCGAGCTGCTGCGCCGATACCCGGCCTCCGGTCAGGCCTGGTGGGGCCTGGCCAATCTGAAGTCGGTGCGTTTGGACGAAGCGGACGTGCAGGCGCTGCGCGCGCTCGTGCGCCGCAGCGATCTGCCCGAGACCGAGCAGCTCACCGCGCGCTTCGCCTTGGCCAAGGCGCTCGAAGACGGCGCTCGCCACACCGACGCGTACGCCGCCTACGTCGAGGCGAACGCGTTCGCGCGGCGTGGTTTTCGCTGGGATGCGGCGGGATTCGAGCGCTGGCTGCAACAAGTGCGGATGCGCTTCGATCGAAGCTCGGCGCGTGCGGCGCAAGACGAGCTCGGTCGCGAAGTGATCTTCTTGGTCGGTCTGCCGCGTTCGGCCTCGACCTTGACCGAACAGATACTCGCCGCGCATCCGCAGGTCGAAGGCGCCAGCGAGCTCGGCGATCTGGGCGCGGTGATCGGCGAAGAGTCGCAGCGCCGCGCGCGCGCGTTTCCCGACTGGGTCGCAGAGGCCGACGCCGACGATTGGGCGCGGCTCGGCCGCCGCTATCTCGAGCGCACCGCGCACTGGCGCGCGCAGCGTCCTCGCTTCACCGACAAGGCGCCGAGCAACTGGATGCTGACCGCCGCGATCGGGCGCATGCTGCCGGGCGCGCGCATCCTCGACTGCCGCCGCGATCCGTTGGAAACCTGCTGGTCGTGCTTCCGCCAGATCTTCTGGAGCGGTCACGAGTACAGCTACAGCCTCGACGACTTGGCCGCGTATTGGCACGTCTACGACGTGGCGATGCGGCATTGGACGGCGCAGTCGCCGATGCGAATCCGCACTCAGGTCTACGAAGAGCTGCTGGCCGCGCCGGAAGCACAGACACGCGCGCTGCTCGACTTCTGCGGCCTGCCGTTCGATCCGGCCTGCCTGCGTCCGCACGAGGCCACGCGCAGCGTGCGCACCGCCAGCGCCGCGCAGGTGCGCGAGCCGTTGCGCCGCGACACCGCGCGCGGCGCGCGCTACGGCGACTTGCTCGATCCGTTGCGGCGCCTGCTCGCGCGCTGAGTTAGGAAGCCGCCTTGGTCGAAACGGCGGCGCCTTGCTCGGCTACGTGCACGCGACGGATCGCGCGCCCGGACGGATCGGCGTTGCCGGCGAACTCCTGCGACCAGCGATAGGCGGTCGGCGTCGAGCAGGCGATGCTCGGACCGCCCGGTACCAGCTGCGCGGCGCGCTCGCCGGGGAAGTGCTTCTCGAACAAGGTGCGATAGAAATACGCCTCCTTGCTCGCCGGCGGGTTGAACGGGAAGCGCTGCGCCGCGATCGCCATCTGCGCGTCGCTGACCTGCGCCTCGGCGTAGGCCTTGAGCGAATCGATCCAACCGTAGCCGACGCCGTCGGAGAACTGTTCCTTCTGCCGCCACAGGATCGAGTCGGGCAAGAGGCCGCGCCCGGCTTCGCGCAGGATGTGTTTCTCGATGCGGCCGCCGACCGGGCGTTTGGCCGACGGCGCGGTGCGCATGGCGACGTCGAGGAACTCGCGATCGAGGAAGGGCACGCGCGCTTCCACGCCCCAGGCCAGAGTCGACTTGTTCGCGCGCAGGCAGTCGTAGGAATGCAACGCGTCGAGCTTGCGCACGAGTTCTTCGTGGAACTCGCGGTCGTTCGGCGCCATGTGGAAGTACAGGTAACCGCCGAAGATCTCATCGGCGCCTTCACCCGACAGCACCATCTTGATCCCCATCGCGCGGATGCGGCGCGCGAGCAGATACATCGGGGTCGAGGCGCGGATCGTGGTGACGTCGTAGGTCTCGATGTGATGAACCACGTCGGACAGCGCGTCGAGTCCTTCCTGCACGGTGAAATGAAACTCGTGATGCGCGGTGCCGAGATGCTCGGCGACGGTGCGCGCGGCGGCCAGATCGGGCGAGCCGTCGAGGCCGATCGAGAAGGTGTGCAGGCGCGGCCACCAGGCTTCGGTGCGGTCGTCGTCCTCGATGCGGCGCGCGGCGAAGCGCGCGGTGATCGCGGCGATCAGCGAGGAATCGAGGCCGCCGGACAAGAGCACGCCGTAGGGCACGTCGGTCATCAGATGGCTGTGCACCGCGCGTTCGAGCGCCGTGCGGATTGCCGCGGCGTCGCTTGGGCCGTGCTCGACCGCGTCGAACTCGCGCCAGTCGGGTTGATAATAGGACTGCGGCGCGGCCATCGCGCGCGTCTGGTAGCTGCCGGGCGGGAACTCTTCCACGCTGACGCAGACTTCCTGCAGCGCCTTCAGCTCGGAAGCGACGTACAAACGCCCTTCCGCATCGCGGCCGGTGTAGAGCGGAATGATGCCGATCGGATCGCGCGCGATCAGCCAGTCGGACGCCGCCTTGTCCCACAGCGCGAACGCGAACATGCCCTTCAGCTCGTTGAGGAAGCCGGCGCCTTGCGCGCGATACAGCGGCAGGATCACTTCGCAGTCCGAGTCGGTGCGGAACGGGTAGCCGCTGGCCAGATGCGCGCGCAGCTCGCGGTGGTTGTAGATCTCGCCGTTGACGGCCAGCACCTGGTTGCCGTCGCTCGCCAGCAAGGGCTGCGCGCCGTTGTTGACGTCGACGATGGCGAGGCGCTCGTGCGCCAGCACCGCCTTCGCATCGGCGTAGACACCGCTCCAGTCCGGACCGCGATGGCGCAGCAGGCGCGCTTGGCACAGCGCGGTGGGGCGTAGCGCTTCGGCGCCGCCGGCGGGGTCGAACAGGCAGAAAAAGCCGCACATGCCGAGCAATCCTGGGTCGTAGGAACCGCAAGCACACTACGCCGTAGTCGCGCCTGTCAAATGGGGATTGACCATCAGCGCACCCACTGCGACGTGTATCTCAATGCGCCGGCGCTTGCGCGTCGACCGATGGCTTGCCATCGACCTGCGCGAACCGGAACGCGTAGTCGAGGTGAAAAGGCAGGTTGCGTTCGCGTTCGCGGTATTCGGTCCAGACCGTACCGTCCGCGTCCGTCGTCTTCACCGGCACCCGCGTGCGTTCGATCAAGGGCGAAAAACGCCATCGCGCACAAGCCGTCCGAACGCTGTCGACGAAGGCGTCTGCGGCTGCATCCGGCGCGGAATCCAGCGCTAGGACTTGGTCGACGCGTCCATCGGGATCGACGATCAGCCGCGCGCGGATCGAGCGTTCCGGCAATCGTTCGGCGAGCAAGGCCGGCGGATAGTCGGGCATGGCATTTTCCGCGTGCGCCTGCGGCCGCTCGTAGCGGATTTCGTCGGACTGCTCGTAGCGATCGCCGGCATCCGCCGCCAACTGCTGCGCTCGTACGGTGCCGCTGGGGCGCTCGGGCGGTTTGGGTGGTGAGGTGCGGCAAGCCGCCAGCGCGAGCAGCAATACGCAAGCGGCAGCGGTTCGCGCGCCGAGATTCCATCGCTGTTTCATGCCGACCATCGCTCGATGGTAGACGGACGGCGGCGCCGTTTGCAGCGACGGCTCAGTCGAAACCGTCGCGGAACACCGGGTCGTTGCGCTCGATCGCGCCGATGTCGGGCGCGGCTCCCGCGTAGCCGTCGTTGATGCCGGGCAGGATCGCGCCGCGGTCGATCAGCGCGCTGGCCGGCGTCGGGGTGAAATCGCCTTGCGCCGGAGCGGCCAAGGCCGGCGGCGCTTGGATGCCGTGCGCTTCCTGGCCGGTGCCGGCCTGCAAGGCGGCCAGATTCGCGTAGTGCGCGCCCTGCCAGTAGACCAAGGTCGGGCCGTCGGCGGCGAGCGCGTCGTAGTCGAGGTCGAGTCCGATCGGGTTGTCTTTGACGAAGGCGCGATCGGTGCCGGCGTAGACGTTGTTGCGGCTGACCAGGCCGCTGCTGTAGCCGGGCGGCATCAGGAAGATCGCGTCGGTCGCGGGCGCGGTGGTGAGGAAGGTGTTGTGGTAGACGAAGGTCGGTCCGACCGGCGTCGAATAACCGCTGTTGATCTTGATGCCGCTGGCGACCTGGCCGTCGTCGAGGCCCGAGCGCGTGTTGCCGATGTCGTAGGCGAGATTGCGCAAGATCCATACCGGTCCCATGCCGGCCGGCGCGATCGCGAAGGCCATCAGCGAATTGCGCACGCGGTTGTTCCACAAGCGCACGTTGGCGCAGTAGCCCTCGGTTTCGGTGGCGTCGTCGGCGTGGTCCTGGAAGCTGTTGTCGTAGATGTCGGTCTCGCTGCTGAAGCCGGCCGGCGGCGGCGCGCTGCCGCAGGAACCGATGCCGTTGAAAGTGCCGCGGATCGCGTTGCGGCGGATCACGTTGCCGCGGCCGATCTCGTCGGTGAGCACGATCGCGTTGTTCTCCGCGCCGCTGCCCTTGCTCATGCCCCACGGCCAATGCGCGATCGAGCTGTCGCTGATGTCGTTGCGCTCGATCAGGTTGCGCTCGCCGCCCTTGATCCAGACGCCGGCCGAATCGATGCCGTGAATGCGATTGCCGGCGACCGTGCAGTCGCTGCTGTAGCGCAGGTAGACGCCTTTGCCGTAGGCGTCCGTACCGTAGTTGCGAATCTCGAAGTTCTCGATGCGCACATAGCGGCGATCGGCCAGGTTGAAGCCTTCGTTCAAGCGCGCGACTTGGATCTGGTGCTGCGCCGGTGTCGAGCCGTCGCTGAATTTGAGCGACACCGTGTTGCCGTCGAAAACGAAGCCGCCCGGCGCGCCGGCCGCCAGCGTACGCAGCTCGGCCAGGTTGGCGTAGCGGTACAGGCGGCCCTGATCGGTCAGCACGTGTGCGGTGGCGAAGCCGGTCGCGCGCGACCACACACCAGCACCCCCGTCGGTCCAACTCGTTCCGGCCGCGATCGCGGCGTCGGCGCCGTCGAGCACGGCGCCGGGCGCGCCGCGGAAGACGATCGGCTGCGCCGCCGTGCCGGAGGTCGGCACGCGCACGCTTTCGCGGTAGACGCCGGCCGCGACCGAGACCAGATCGCCGGCACGCGCGAGATTGGCGGCGCGTTGGATCGTCTTCAGCGCCTGCGCGGGACTGCTGCCGTCGCGCCCGTCGTCGCCGTTCGGCGCGACGTACAGCGTGCGCGCGGGTGCGAAGGCGCCAGCTTCGGCGCGTGTGGCGAAAGCGGCGGTTCGGCTCGCGGTCGCACCGGTGCCGTCGGGATCGCCGAAGGTCACGCGTACTTCGTAGCCGGTGCCGGCATCGAGTTGAAACAGGCTGCCGACGAAATGGGTCGCGTCGACGCGCACCAGCGGATGGCCGTCGCGGAACGCCGCTTCGCCTTGCCGCCGCCATTGCAGGCGCGCGCTGGCGTTGCGGTTGGCGTCGCCGCTGACGCCGGCGACCACGCCGCCGGCTTGCAGGGTGCCGTAGGCGTCGAGTTGATCGAAGCCGATCGCGTTTTGCGCGCAGAGCGGAGCGGAGGCGGTCGCGAGTACAAAGGCCGTAAGGAAACGTCGAAGCATCGAATGCGTGGCGGCGGGAAAACGCGCGATGCTGCCACGCTGCGACGTCGAGGGTGTGAGGTGAGTGTTAGCGGCGCTCAGCGCGTGCTTGCGACCAGATGCCCGTCGCGCTGCATCGTCAGCGCAGCCGTTTCGCCGGGTTCGACCAGGCTCACGCGTCCGGCAATGGGCATGCCGCGATAGCTCGGCACGCCGATGAGGAGGCGACCGATCATCCAGCGGTCGCTCTCGTCGGCCGGGACGATGCGCAACGGCGCGGACGTGGTCGACAGCAGCGCGACGAGATCACCATAGAAAGTCCGTTGCACGATGCCGATGTCGCGCATGCGCCACTGGATCGTGACGCCGTGCGCGAGCGCCACCGCGGTGACGAAGGCGAGCGCGATCCGCGGCGCGCCGCGCAACTGCGGCCAGGCCGCGGCCGCGATGCCGACGGTGGCGGCACTGGCGAGATAGGCGTACTGGCCGTAGCTGATGGCGAGGATCAGCACCGGCGCCAACAGCGCCGCGAACAGCGCCAGCCACGCCACCGGCCAGCGCCAGCCGTTCGTCGCCAGTGCCGCCAGCAGCGCGATCACGCAGGCCGCCGCCGCGGCGAGGCGCGCCGGGCTCTTGGCCAGGCTCGGGCCGACTTCGAACAGCGGCGGCAGGAACGGAAACAGTAGGTATTCGGCGAAGCGGCGCGGAATATGGCCGAGCGCCCAGGCGTAACTCTCGTTGCCGGTCGGCGTGGCGAGCAGGAGCGGCAGCCGCAGCAGCAGATAGATCGCGACCGGCAGCGCCGCGATCGCGACGGCGGTCAGTACGGCGCGCGGCCGCGGATGGCGATAGACGGCGGCGAGCAGAATCGCCGGCACCACCACCGCCGACTCCTTGCACAACAGCGCGACGGCCACCAGCGCGGCGACGCCCGTGGCGACGACGAGGTCGCGGCCGACGGAACGGTGCGCCATCGACTGCAGCAGGCGCAGTCCGAGCAAGGCCATCAGCAAGGTCAGAAGATCGGCCAGAGTCCCGACCCAGCCGTGCGTGTAGGCGACGTAGGGCGTCAGCACGAACACGAACGCAGCGACGACGGCGATGCGGCGAGCGACGCCGGCGCCCTCGATGCAGCGACCGAGCAGCACCGCGTTGACGCTGCCGAGCGCGACGACCGCCGCATGCAGCGCGTAAGGCCAGTCGGCCAGGGTGTAGGACAGCGCGAGCCAGAGATTGAACGTCAATGGGCGGTACTGGAATACGCCGAAATCCGTCCACGACTCCCACGGCAACGCGGCCCAGCCGGAGACGTTCGCGCGCGCCCACCACTGCAGCTCGTCGTGGCTGAAATAGCCGGGGTTGCCGATCAGCGGCCCTTGCAGCAGCAGGAGGACGGCGAACACGCCGGACCAGGGCAGCCATGGGGAGGCGGATTTCATCGGTGCGAGTTCGCCACGTTCGCTCGGTCGCCGCAACTGCGGCGGTGGCCGCGCGTGATGCAGTTGCGGAGCATAGAAACGAAAACGCCGGCATGCGCCGGCGTTTTCGCTTGCACGAGCGGATTCAACCGCTCAGTGCTTGAGCGACTGGCGCAGTTTTTCCAGCGCCTGCAGCTGTGCGAGCGCCTGCGCGAGTTGCGCCTGCGCCTGCGCGACTTCGAGCGCGTCGGTGCGGTTGGACAGCGCACGTTCGGCCTCGTCCTTCGCCTTGCGCGCGGCGGACTCGTCGAGATCCTTGGCGCGGATCGCGGTGTCGGCGAGCACGGTGACCACGCTCGGCTGCACTTCGAGCATGCCGCCGGAGACGTAGAAGAACTGCTCCTCGCCGCTGGCCAGCTGCACGCGCACCTGACCCGGCTTGAGCCGCGTGATCAGCGGCGCATGGCGCGGCGCGATGCCGAGCTCGCCCATTTCGCCGGTCGCGATGACCATTTGCGCCTCGCCGCTGAAGATCTCTTCCTCGGCGCTGACGATGTCGCAGTGGATGGTGCTCATGTCTCTCTCACTTCGTTCGATCGACGGGATTGGGGATTGGTGATTGGGGATTCGGAAAAGCGAGGAACGGCGGCTTTAGGCTCTACCGAATCCCCAATCCCAAATCCCCAATCTCGGCCGTTAGGCCGCCTTCTTCTCCATCGCCTTGGCCTTCTCGAACGCCTCGTCGATGCCGCCGACCATGTAGAACGCCTGTTCCGGCAGCTGGTCGCATTCGCCGTCGCAGATCATCTTGAAGCCGCGGATGGTCTCTTTCAGCGTGACGTACTTGCCCGGCGCGCCGGTGAACACCTGCGCCACCGTGAACGGCTGCGAGAAGAAGCGCTCGATCTTGCGCGCGCGGTAGACCGTGTTGCGGTCGTCTTCGCTGAGCTCGTCCATGCCGAGGATCGCGATGATGTCCTTCAGTTCCTTGTAGCGCTGCAGGATGCCCTGCACGCGACGCGCGGTTTCGTAGTGCTCCTGGCCGATCACCAGCGGGTCGAGCTGGCGGCTGGTCGAAGCGAGCGGATCGACCGCCGGGTAGATGCCGAGCGAAGCGATGTCGCGCGACAGCGCCACGGTGGAGTCGAGATGCGCGAACGTGGTCGCCGGCGACGGATCGGTGTAATCGTCCGCCGGCACGTAGACGGCCTGGATCGAGGTGATCGAGCCGGTCTTGGTCGAGGTGATGCGCTCCTGCAGCACGCCCATCTCCTCGGCCAGGGTCGGCTGGTAGCCCACCGCCGACGGCATACGGCCGAGCAGCGCCGACACTTCGGTACCGGCCAGCGTGTAGCGGTAGATGTTGTCGACGAAGAACAGCACGTCCTTGCCCTTGCCGCTCGCGTCCTTCTCGTCGCGGAAGTACTCGGCCATGGTCAGACCGGTCAGCGCGACGCGCAGGCGGTTGCCCGGCGGCTCGTTCATCTGGCCGTACACCATCGCGACCTTCGACTGCGTCTTGTCGTCGAGCTTGACCACGCCCGCGTCGATCATCTCGTGGTAGAAGTCGTTGCCTTCGCGCGTGCGCTCGCCGACGCCGGCGAACACCGACAGACCCGAGTGCTGGGTCGCGATGTTGTTGATCAGTTCGAGCATGTTGACGGTCTTGCCGACGCCGGCGCCGCCGAACAGGCCGACCTTGCCGCCCTTGGCGAACGGGCAGACCAGGTCGATGACCTTGATGCCGGTTTCCAGCAGCTCGTTGGCCGCCGCTTGGTCGTCATAGGACGGCGCGCTGCGGTGGATGACCCAGCGATCCTGCTCGCCGATCGGACCGGCTTCGTCGATCGGATTGCCGAGCACGTCCATGATGCGGCCGAGGGTGGCCTTGCCGACCGGCACCTTGATGCCTTCGCCGGTGTTCTTCGCGACCAGGCCGCGCTTTAGGCCGTCGGTGGAGCCGAGCGCGATCGTGCGCACGACGCCGTCACCGAGCTGCTGCTGCACCTCGAGCGTGATCGGGGCGGCCGCGCCCTCGACATTGAGCGCGTCGTACACCTTCGGCACGGACTCGCGCGGGAATTCGACGTCGACGACGGCGCCGATGATTTGTACGACTTTGCCCTGGCTCATTGGGATGCTCCGGATGACTCTTTCGAATTTGTCGTGGCGCCGCTGGACGTCGCCGCTGTTTCAACGAGCAACTGCGGTTACACCGCAGCAGCTCCTCCTACGATCTCGGAAATCTCTTGCGTGATCGCCGCCTGGCGCGCCTTGTTGTAGACCAGGGTCAGCGAACCGATCGCCTTGGTCGCGTTGTCCGACGCGGCCTTCATCGCGACCATGCGCGCGGCGTGTTCGCTGGCGAGGTTCTCCAGCACCGCCTGATAGACCAGCGATTCGATGTAGCGCGTCAGCACGTGCTCGAGCACGGTCGCCGCGTCCGGCTCGTAGATGTAGTCCCACGCGTGCGTGCTGGCCAATTGCTCGGACGGCGGCAACGGCAGCAGCGCGTCGATGGTCGGCTTCTGCGTCATCGTGTTGACGAAGTCGTTGTAGGCGAGGTTGAGGCGGTCGACGCGACCGGCCGTGTACTCGTCCAGCATGACCTTGATCACGCCGATCAGCTCGGCGATCTGCGGCCGCTCGCCCAGATGCGTGACCGAGCCGACCAGGTTGACCTTGAGGCGGCGGAAGAACTGCGTCGCCTTCTGGCCGATGCAGACGACGTCGACTTCGACGCCCTTGTTCTGCCACTCGCGGATCTCGCCGAGCAGGCGGCGGAACAGGTTCGTGTTGAGGCCGCCGCAGAGGCCGCGGTCGGTCGACACGACGATGTAGCCGACGCGCTTGACCTCGCTGCGCTCGATCAGGAACGGATGCTTGAACTCGACGTTCGCATGCGCGATGTGGCCGATGACTTGGCGCATCAGGCGCGCGTACGGACGCGAGGCCCTCATCAGGTCCTGTGCCTTGCGGATCTTCGACGCCGAGACCATTTCGAGCGCGCGCGTCACCTTGCGCGTGTTCGCGACGCTCTTGATCTTGGTGCGGATTTCTCTTGCGCCTGCCATGGTTCTTGCTCGCTACGCTCGCTTCGACGGGATTGGGGATTGGAGATTGGGGATTGGAGAAAGGCAGGTTTTCGCGGACGGCGGGCGATCGCTCTGCCCAATCCCGAATCCCCAATCTCCAATCACGGCATCACCAAGTACCAGTCTTCTTGAATTCTTCCAGGCCCTTCTTGAACGCGCCTTCGATGTCGTTGTTCCAGTCGCCGCTGTCGACGATCTTCTTCATCAGATCGCCGTAGTTGCTGTGGAAGTGCTGGTGCAGCGCGGCTTCGAACGGCAGCACCTTGTTCATCGGCAGATCGTCGAGGTAGCCCTTCTCGGCCGCGTAGACCGACAGCGCGAGTTCGGCGATCGACAGCGGTGCGTACTGCTTCTGCTTCATCAGCTCGGTCACGCGCTGACCGCGTTCGAGCTGGGCGCGCGTGGCGGCGTCGAGGTCGGAGGCGAACTGCGCGAACGCAGCCAGCTCGCGGAACTGCGCCAGCGCGAGCTTCACGCCGCCCGACAGCTTCTTGACGATCTTGGTCTGTGCCGCACCGCCGACGCGCGACACCGAGATGCCGGCGTTCACGGCCGGGCGGATGCCGGCGTTGAACAGGTCGGTCTCGAGGAAGATCTGGCCGTCGGTGATCGAGATCACGTTGGTCGGCACGAACGCGGACACGTCGCCGGCCTGCGTTTCGATGATCGGCAGCGCGGTGAGCGAGCCGGTCTTGCCCTTGACGGCGCCGTTGGTGTGCTTCTCGACGTACTCCTCGTTGACGCGCGCGGCGCGCTCGAGCAGGCGGCTGTGCAGGTAGAAGACGTCACCCGGATACGCTTCGCGGCCCGGCGGGCGGCGCAGCAGCAGCGAGATCTGGCGGTAGGCCCAGGCCTGCTTGGTGAGATCGTCGTAGATGATCAGCGCGTCTTCGCCGTTGTCGCGGAAGTACTCGCCCATCGCGCAACCGGCGTACGGCGCGATGTACTGCATCGCGGCCGATTCGGAGGCCGAGGCGGCGACGATGACGGTGTGCGCCAGCGCGTCGTTCTCTTCCAGCTTGCGCACGACGTTGGCGATCGACGACTGCTTCTGGCCGATGGCGACGTAGATGCACTTAATGCCGGAGCCTTTCTGATTGATGATCGCGTCGACGGCGAGAGCGGTCTTGCCGGTCTGGCGGTCGCCGATGATCAGCTCGCGCTGGCCGCGGCCGATCGGAATCATCGAGTCGACCGACTTGTAACCGGTCTGCACCGGCTGGTCGACCGACTTGCGCCAGATCACGCCCGGCGCGACCTTCTCGACCGGCGAGCTGTGCTTGGCGTTGAGCGGGCCCTTGCCGTCGATCGGATTACCGAGCGCGTCGACGACGCGGCCGAGCAGTTCGCGGCCGACCGGCACTTCGAGAATGCGGCCGGTGGTCTTGGCGGTGTCGCCTTCACGCAGGTGCTCGTAGTCGCCGAGCACGACCGCGCCGACCGAGTCACGCTCGAGGTTGAGCGCGAGCGCGTAGGTGTCGCCGGGCAATTCGATCATTTCGCCCGACATCACGTCGTTGAGGCCGTGCACGCGCACGATGCCGTCCGACACGGAGGTCAACGTGCCTTCGTTGCGCGCTTCGGCGGACAGCTTGAACTGTTCGATGCGGCTCTTGATGAGTTCGCTGATTTCGGACGGATTGATCGTAGTAGCCATGGTGGTGGTTCCTGCTCGTGCACCCGGGGGATGCGACGTGGGTCCAAGGGTTCGAAAGTGAAAAGTCGAAAATCAACGCTGCAACCAGGCGCGGCGGACCGCGGTTGAGCTTCGACTTTTGACCTCCGACGTCGAGTTGCAAACCGACCCGTCGACGCATCCGGCGTCGACGGGTCGAAAATCCATCAATGCGTGAGCGCTTGCTGCAGTCGCGCCAGGCGTCCGCGCACGGAACCGTCGATGACGATTTCGCCGGCGTCGATCACCACGCCGCCGAGCATGCCGTCGTCGATCGACTGCTCGATCTCGATGTCGCGGCCGAAGCGGCGCTTCAACGCGTCCTTCAGCTTGGCGGTTTCGGCTGCGTCGATCGGCGCAGCCGAGCGCAGATTGACCTTCAGCACTCGCTCCGCTTCGTGCTTGAGCTCTTCGAACAGCGCGCCGATCTCCGGCAGCACCGGCAGGCGGCGGTTGTCGGCCAGGACACGCAGGAAACCTGCGAAGGCCGAATCCGCCGGCTCGCCTTCCGGCGTGACCAGGGCGGCGAGATCCTTCTGCGCCACACGCGGATCGCCGAACAGCACGGTGACGCGCGGATCGGCGGCGACTTGCGCGGCGAACGCGAGCTTGCCGGCCCAGTCCCCGAGCGAATTGCCGGAACGGGCCAGTTCGAACGCGGCGCGGGCGTAAGGGCGTGCGAGGGTGAGGGCGCTGGACATCGTCAGATCTCGGTGACGAGCTGGTCGATCAGAGCCTTGTGCGCGTTCGCGTCGATCTCGCGCTTCAAGATCTTCTCGGCACCGGCGACCGCCAGCGTGGCGACCTTGCCGCGCAATTCCTCGCGCGCCTTGTGCGCCTGCGCCTCGATGTCGGCCGCGGCGATCGCTTTCTGCTTGGTCGCCTCGACGATCGCGTCCTGCTTGGCCTTGTCGACGATCTGCGCGGCCTGCACGTGCGCCTTGTCGATGATCGCGACGGCTTCGGCACGCGCCTTTTTGATCTCTTCGGCCACGCGCGCGTCGGCGTCGGCGAGCTCCTTGCGCGCCTTCTCCGCTTGCGACAGGCCTTCGGCGATCTTGTTCTGGCGCTCTTCGATCGCCGCGATGATCTGCGGCCAGCCGAATTTCATGACCAGCCAGACCACCAGGAAGAACGCGACGCCCTGGATGACCAGAGTGAGATTGGGAATCATGGAATGCTCCTGCGGCGCGACGGCCATGGCCGTCGCGCGGTCGCTGCGGGGTTCTTACTTGACGCCGAGGTAGCCGAGCAGCGGGTTGGCGAACAGCAGCAGCAGGGCGATCGCGACGCCGATGATCGGCACCGCGTCGAGCAGGCCGGCGACGATGAACATCTTGGTCTGCAGCATCGGCGTCAGTTCCGGCTGGCGCGAAGCGCCTTCGATGAACTTGCCGCCGAGCAGCGCGAAGCCGATCGCGGTGCCGAGCGCGCCGAGGCCGATCAGAAGGCCGGCGGCGATGACGGTCATGCTCAGCAGACTGCCGATCTGGGCGATGTTTTCCATGGTGTTCTCCGAGGTTCTAGGCTAAGTGAAAAGAAAGCGGGTACTGGTGAAGCGATCCAACGAAGACAGCTCTTAGTTGAAAAGTGCGGCCACGGATGGCCGCTTTTTGATCTTCGCGATCACGGACGATCGCACAGACAACGAAACCCTTGTGACGGCCTGCTCTTAGTGATGCTCCGCAGCCATGCTGAGGTACACGATCGTCAACGTCATGAAAATAAACGCCTGCAACGTGATGATCAGAATGTGGAACGCGGTCCAAGCGAAGCCGGCGATGACCTGACCGAAGCCGAGCAGATAGGTCGAGAAGTGCGACAGGCCCGCGCCGAGCGTCATCACTGCGATCAGGATGAAGATCAGCTCACCGGCGTACATGTTGCCGAACAGTCGCAGGCTCAGCGAAACCGGGCGCACGCATTCTTCGATCACGCGCAAGAGGAGATTGGCCGGGAAGGCGTACTTGCCGAACGGCGCGGTGAACCATTCCTTGAAGAAGCCGCCCAGCCCCTTGTGCTTGATGCCGACGTACTGGATCAAGAGGAACACGGTCAGCGCCATGCCGAGCGTGGTGTTGAAGTCGGCGGTCGGCACCACGCGCAAGTAAGCGTGCGCGGGATCGTGGCCGGCCAGCGCGTGGCCGCTGCCCCATACCCACGGCAGGAAGTCGACCGGGATCATGTCCATGAAATTCATCAGGAACACGAGGCAGAAGATGGTGACCGCGAGCGGCGCGATGATCTTGCTGTCGCCGTGGAAGGTCTCTTTGACCAGGCCGTCGACGAACAGGACGACCATCTCGATCGCGCACTGCAGCTTGCCCGGCACGCCGGCGGTGGCCTTGCGCGAAACGCGCAGGAACAGGAACAGGAAGATGAAGCTGGTCAGTGCGGTGAAGAACAACGTATCGAGGTTGATCTTCATGAACACGCCGTCGCCGACACTCAACTGCAGATGATGCAGGTGGTGTTGGATGTATTCGGTCATGTTGGCCGAACCGGCTTCTTCACTGGCCATGGGCTTACCTGGTTGCGATGAGGGCGATCCAAAAAGCGACTTGCGCTGCCAAAATCCCGGCGATCAGCCCCGGAAACGGCAGTTTCCACACGGCGATGGCGAGATACAGCATCGCGCACAGCCAGAACCACTTCAGCGCTTCCGCGGCGTAGGCGGAGCGCAGCGCGCTACGCGCCGACACGACTCCGCGGCCGAACAGACGCAGCGCGAAAAACCCGTTGCCAGCGGCGATGATCAGACCGCCGATCAGCGCCGCGACGCCGGCGCGCCAGCCCCAGGCTGTCGCTGCCAACGCCGTGATCATGCTTGCACCGACCTGCAGGAGCACCGTGCGCAGCGCCATGTGCCAGCCATGGGCGATGGAATTGCGCACTGGACGTTCCCACGGACGGGAGAAGGGGCTGCGGCGCGCGTCTCCCGGCGCGACCCACCTCTCCACAAAGGATTTCAAGTTTATCAATGGCGGCGGCGCCGCTGCAATCGGGATTCCGGCGAAAACCCGCCGTCCCGCGCCACAGCTCGATTTGCGAACCCCCATCACCAAGCGGCATATCGCCGCACGCGCCGCAGTGCAGCAAATGCAACCTCGTTTGATTGCTCTTGATGAAGAGTGCGGCCATGGATGGCCGCGTTGGATCCCAAGGAAAATCGCGCTTCGCACAGATGCCTCGACCTTCCGAGACGCAGCGGTCACGGACGACCGCACAAACAAACCCGCAAAAAAAAGGCCGGACAAAGTCCGGCCTGGAATAGGCACAGCCGCGGGGGAGGGGGATGCGGCTGTGCTCTCTCTGACGTGGTTACGCCAATCAGCGCGCGCCGGTCGCCTTCTTGGCAGCATTGACCTGCTTGGTGATCGTCTCGTTGGTGGTCTCGAACGAGCCCTTGGCCAGCGCGCCGATCGCTTCGGAGGTCTTCAGCGAGACGCCGAGGACTTCCTGGCTGTTGGCATAGAACTTCTCGGCATTTTCCTTGGCCAGCTGCACGCCCTTCGGCCAGATCGCCTTGGCGCCTTCGAGGTCACGCACTTCGGCCGCTTCGGACCAGAAGTCGACCGAAGCCTTGATGCGCTCTTCGAACGTCTTGAGGTTCAGCTCGGTGATGCGCTCGAAACCGGCGAGGGCCAGGCCCTGAGCCTTGACGAAGGTATCGGCGTAGCTCTTGCCCAGAGCCAACGACTGCGAATTGATCTGCTCGAACATGGTGTTGCCTCGAAAGGGAATGGGGGGATGTGGCAAGCATCCTAGCAGCGTCTTTGTTGCGATGCAACAAGTTTCGCTCACGGACGTGCCAGGCCGGCCTAGACTCGCGCCGAAACGGTTACCGATCAGTTACTTTGATGTGAACCCGGCGGAAACCGAGAAGCCGGTTGCAGATTTGCGCGAGGCCGCAGTTGCGGCATCCGCACAAGAATCCGGCCGACGCGCGCCAGCGGCGCTGCGCGGCAAGCGGGATTCAGTCTTCCGGCCCGGAATAGCTGCAGGCCGAGGTGCAGGTCTCGTGCACGACGATGCGCGCCAAGAGCGGCAGCTCGGGCCGCAACCGGTCCCAGATCCAGCGCGCGAGAATCTCGCTGGTCGGGTTTTCCAGGCCGGGTATTTCATTGAGATAACGGTGGTCGAGCTGCTCGAACAGCGGCGCGAACGCGCTCTTGATGTCGGCGAAGTCCATCACCCAACCCAGCTGCGGATCGAGCGGACCGCGCACGTGCACTTCGATGCGGAACGAATGCCCGTGCAGGCGCGCGCATTTGTGTCCTGCCGGCACGTTGGGCAGGCGGTGCGCGGCTTCGAGGTGGAAAGTCTTGGAAATTTCCATGGGCGCGAAGTCTACATCGGCGGCTTGCGCGTTCGCGGCGGATCGAGCGTTTGTCCATAGGACGTACAACTCCTGCCTCTCGCGCGCCTGCCCGGGCGTAGGAGGTTGGTACAAGTAGCCGTCCCTGGAGCGCCGCCGCTCGGCATCCTGCCTCGCCCGCGCCCGCCCGGAGGGGCGTGTGGACTTGGTACAAGGAGCCATCCTTGGCGTGCAGCCGCTCGGCATCCTGCCTCGCCCACGCCCGCCCGGAGGGGCGTGTCAGGTATGCACAAGTAGCCATCCTTGGCGCGCCGCCGCTCGGCATCCTGCCTCGCCCGTATCCGCCCGGACGGGCGGATACGACCATGCCCTTTGTCACGTGACTTGGCCGGCCGGCTTCGACAACATCGCCGCTTCACGAGCGATCAAGCCGCGAAAAACAAACCTCGGAGGGGCAATGGACAGACGCGATTTCCTGAAGATCACCGGCGCGAGCCTGGGCGGTCTGGTGATTCCCACATTCTACGGGCGCGCGATCGCGGCCGAGGAATTGCTCAGCCAGCTCGACGTGGCGAGCAAGAAGAAACTCGCCGACGTCGCGCTGAATGCGGCCAAGGCCGGCGGCGCGACCTACTGCGACGTGCGCCTGGGCCGCTATCTGCGCCAGTTCGTCGTCACCCGCGAAGACAAGGTACAGAACGTGGTCAACACCGAGTCGGCCGGCATCGGCATTCGCGTGATCGCGAAGGGCTCGTGGGGCTTCGCCGCGACCAGCGACCTCTCCACCGATGCGATCGCCAAAGCGGCGGCGCAGGCCGTCGCGATCGCCAAGGCGAACGCGCGCCTGCGCAGCGAGCCGGTGCAGCTGGCGCCGGTGAAGGGCGTCGGCGAAGTGTCGTGGAAGACGCCGATCGTGAAGAATTCGATGGCGGTGCCGATCAAGGACAAGGTCGATCTCCTGCTCGGCGTCAACGCCGAGGCGATCAAGGCCGGCGCGAACTTCGTCAACTCGACCCTGTTCCTGGTCAACGAGCAGAAGTACTTCGCCTCCACCGACGGTTCCTACATCGACCAGGACGTGCATCGCATCTGGGCGCCGATGGAAGTCACCGCGGTCGATCAGAAGAGCGGCAAGTTCCGCACGCGCGACGGCCTGTCCGCGCCGCGCGGCATGGGCTTTGAATACCTCGACGCGAAACCGAGCGACAAGATCGAGCTGCCCGGTGGCGCCGTGGTCTATCGCGACTCCTACGACATGAAGGCCGATGCGATCGCCGCGGCCAAGCAAGCTAAGGAAAAGCTCACCGCACCGTCGGTCAAGCCGGGCAAGTACGACCTGATGCTCGACCCGACGCACACCTGGCTGACGATCCACGAATCGGTCGGCCATCCGCTCGAGCTCGACCGCGTGCTCGGCTACGAGGCGAACTACGCCGGCACCAGCTTCGCCACGCTGGACAAGCTGAAGGACAAGTTCAAGTACGGCAGCGACAAGGTCACCATCTTCGCCGACAAGGTCCAGCCCGGCTCGCTCGGCGCGGTCGGCTACGACGACGAAGGCGTCAAGACGCAGAAGTGGGATCTGATCAAGGACGGCACCCTGGTCAACTATCAGGTCATCCGCGATCAGGCGCACATCCTCGGCCTGAAGGAATCGCAAGGCTGCTGCTACGCCGACTCGTGGTCGAGCGTGCAGTTCCAGCGCATGGCGAACATCTCGCTCGCGCCGGGCAAGGACAAGCTGTCCCCGGCCGACATGATCAAGAACATCGAAAACGGCATCTACATCGTCGGCGACGGTTCGTTCTCGATCGATCAGCAGCGCTACAACGCGCAGTTCGGCGGCCAGATGTTCTACGAGATCAAGAACGGCAAGGTGACCCAGCCGATCGAAGACGTCGCCTACCAGATCCGCACG
Organism: Dokdonella sp. GW821-FHT11D02; assembly: GCF_058808595.1. Taxonomy (NCBI): domain Bacteria; kingdom Pseudomonadati; phylum Pseudomonadota; class Gammaproteobacteria; order Lysobacterales; family Rhodanobacteraceae; genus Dokdonella; species Dokdonella sp. GW821-FHT11D02. Next base: position 561,969 of record NZ_CM179520.1, read on the forward strand.
CCGGAATTCTGGAATTCCTGCGTCGCGGTCTGCGACGAAAGCGACTACCGCCTCGGCGGCTCGTTCTTCGACGGCAAGGGCCAGCCCGGCCAGGTGTCCGCGGTTTCTCACGGTTCGAGCACGGCGCGCTTCAACGGCGTCAACGTCATCAACACCGCGCGCAGCCTGGGATGAAGCCGGGCTTTGAGATGGGTGATTCGGGATTGATAAGAGCGTGCGCTGCGAGCGCCGCTATCACGGGAGACATCGGATGACGATTTACAGCGAAGAACAAGCCAAGGCGATCCTCGACAAGGCGATCAAGTTTTCCAAGGCGGACGAGTGCACCGCCACGCTGACCGGTTCCAGCGGCGGCAACGTGCGTTACGCGCTCAACAACGTGTCGACCAGCGGTTACGTCAGCGACGCCGATCTCGCGATCGAAGTCGCGTTCGGCAAGCGCGTCGGCACCGCGACGATCAACGCGTTCGACGACAAGTCGATCGAAACCGTCGTGCGCCGCGCCGAAGAACTGGCCAAGCTCGCGCCGGAGAATCCGGAATTCGTGCCGGCCATCGACAAGCAGAACTACAAGCCGAGCTCGACCTTCGTCGAGAAGACCGCGGCGATCACGCCCGAGTACCGCGCCCAGGTCGCGGCGGACTGCATCGAGCCCTGCCGCAAGGAGAAGCTGATCACGGCGGGCTTCTTCGCCGATGGGCAGAGCTTCGTCGGTCTGGCCAACAGCAAGGGCAACTTCGGCTACCAGAAGTCCGCCTCGATGGACTTCACCTGCACCGTGCGCACCGAAGACGGCAAGGGCTCGGGCTGGGTCGCGCGCAATCTCGCCGACGTGTCGAAGTTCGACGCCAAGAGCGAAATCAAGACCGCGATGCAGAAGGCCAAGGGTTCGGCCGACGCGAAGGCGCTGGAGCCGGGCAAGTACACCGTGATCATGGAACCGGCGGCGACCGCGGGCCTGATCTCGTTCATGATGTTCGGCTTCGACGCGCGCCGCGCCGACGAAGGCCGCAGCTTCCTGGCCAAGAAAGGCGGCGGCAACAAGGTCGGCGAAAAACTCTTCGACGAGCGCGTGACGATCTACGCCGATCCGTGGGACCCGAACGCCGCCGTGCTGCCGTGGGACAACGACGGCCTCGCGCGCGAGAAGACCTCGATCGTGACCAAGGGCAAGGTCGACTACCTGCACTACTCACGCTACTGGGCGCAGAAGCAGGGCAAGAAGGCGGTCGGCCAACCCGGCAACCTGATCATGCTCGGCGGCGACAAGTCGACGATGGATCTGGTCAAGTCGACCAAGAAGGGCATCCTCGTCACGCGCACCTGGTACATCCGCATGGTCGATCCGCAGACCGTGCTGCTCACCGGTCTCACGCGCGACGGCACCTTCTACATCGAGAACGGCGAGATCAAGTACCCGATCAAGAACTTCCGCTTCAACGAATCGCCCCCGATCATGCTCAACAACATCGAAGAGATGGGCAAGCCCGAGCGCGTGGGCGACGACGAGTCGCCGTTCGTGATGATGATCCCGCCGATGAAGATCCGCGACTTCACCTTCACCTCGCTGTCCGACGCGGTCTGACGAAGTAGCGGCGGTTTCGCGCGAGCGCCATGGAAGAAGCCGCATGAGCGTACTCGACGAAGCCGCCGCCAAAACGATTCTGGATCGAACGATCGGCCTGTCCAAGGCCGATCAATGCGTCGCGCGCCTGAGCGGCGCGCGCACCGGCAACGTGCGCTACGCCGCCAACACCGTTTCGACCAGCGGTTCGGTCGACGACGCGACGCTCACGATCGAAGTCGCGTTCGGCCGGCGCGTCGGCACTTCCAGCGTGAACCAGTTCGACGATGCCGCGCTGGCCGCGGCCGTGCGCCGTGCCGAAGAGCTGGCGCGGCTGGCGCCGGAAAATCCCGAGTTCGTGCCGGCGCTCGAACGCCAGACCTACGCGCCGAGCCAGACCTTCGTCGCCGCCAGCGCCGCGGTCACGCCGGAATATCGCAGCCGGGTCGCGGCCGAATGCATCGAACGCTGCCGCAAGCGCGGCCTCGTCGCGGCTGGCTTCTTCACCGACACGCAGGCGTTCGCCGGCGTCGCCAGCAGCAGGGGCAATTTCGGCTTCCAGCGCAGCACCACGATCGACTTCACCTGCACCGTGCGCAGCGCCGACGGCAGCGGTTCGGGCTATGTCGCGCGCAACGTCGCCGACGTCGCCGCGTTCGACGTGCGCGAGGCGGTCGAGGTCGCCGCGCGCAAGGCGCAGGAATCGGTCGGCGCACGCGCGCTCGAACCGGGCAAGTACACGGTGATCCTCGAACCGCAGGCGTTGATGCCGATCATGTATTGGCTGACCAGCGGCGGCTTCGACGCACGCGAGGCCGATGAGGGGCGCAGCTTTCTGACCAAGAAGGGCGGCGGCAACCGTCTCGGCGAAAAGCTCTTTGACGAGCGCGTGACGATTCACGCCGACCCCTGGGACGCGCGCGTCGCGACGCTGCCCTGGGACGAGGAAGACGTGGCGCGCCGACGTACCCCGATCGTGACTCGCGGCAAGGTCGATTTCCTGCGCTACTCGCGCTACTGGGCCGGCGTGAAGGGCAAGTCGCCGAGCGGCGGCATCGGCAACGTCGTGATGGCCGGCGGCGACAAGTCGACGCAGGATCTGATCGCGTCGACCAAGAAAGGCCTCCTGATCACGCGCACCCACTACGTCAACATGGTCGATCCGCAGACCTTGCAGCTGACCGGATTGACGCGCGACGGCACGTTCTACATCGAAGACGGTCGCATCAAATACCCGATCAAAAACTTCCGCTTCAACGAATCGATCGTGGTCGCGCTCAACAACGTGGAGGACGTCGGTCGTTCCGAGCGCACGGTGTTCTTCTTCGACCTCGGCTTTCCGATGCTGTTGCCGGCGCTGAAGCTGCGCGACTTCACCTTCACCTCGCTGTCCGACGCGGTGTAGCCGAGATTCGAGATTGGGGATTCGGGATTCGAAAAAGAAAGCCTGCATGCCATGTGTCACTTGCTCCATCCAAACCCCAATCCCGAATCCCCAATCCCCGCTCCCCCATGACGCGCAACGAATTCCTCCGCCTCCTCCTCGCCGCTGCCGGCGGACTCGCCGCAGCGCCGCTGGCACGGCATGCGCGCGCGGACGAGGCGGCGTTCGATTTCTGGTTCACGCGTCTGATGTACGAGTCGGGCGACTGGGACGTCGACGCGCGCATGCCCTCGAACCTGCTCGATGCGCTGATCCAGTACACCACCTTGCGCGTCGATCCGAAGGAGCGCGTCCTGCCGCTGGCCGATGCGCGCATGCTGGCGGCGCCGTTCTGCTATCTCGCCGGGCACAAGCTGGTCGAGTTCAATCCCGACGAGCGGCGCAACTTCGAGCGCTACGTGCGCAACGGCGGCTTCGTCTTGGTCGACGACTGCAACCACGACATCGACGGCCTGTTCGCGAAATCCTTCGAACGCGAGATGGCGACGATCTTCGGCGCCGACGCGCTGCAGAAACTGCCGAAGAAGCATCCGTTGTTCGATGCGTTCTTCAAGTTCGACGGCCCGCCCAATACCGCGTTCGAATTGAACGGCTGGGGCGACGACATCGTGCACGAGTATCTGAAAGGAATCGAGATCGGCGGTCGTCTCGGCCTGCTCTACAGCAACAAGGACTACGGCTGCGAATGGGATTACGACTGGCGCAACAAACGCTTCCTCGCCGAAGACAACACCAAGTTCGCAGTCAATGTCGTGGTCTACGCGCTGACCACGTGAACGATGGCGATCACCTCTCCCGCTGGCGGGAGAGGCCGCCGCGAAGCTGCGGGTGAGGGAGAAATCGGAATACAGCAGCAAGCTAATCGTCGTCCGCCCCTTCAAAACACCTATTCCACAAGTGGGAGTAGGGAAATCAACGATTCCTGCAGAACACCAAAGCAATGAACGACGCAATCACCGAACAATCCGTGCAACACCAGCTCACCAAGCTCGCCGCACTGCGCGTCGCGATCGCGCAAGTCGTGGTCGGCCAGCGCGAGGTCGTCGAGCAGCTCCTGATCGGCCTGCTCGCCGGCGGCCACTGCCTGCTCGAAGGCGTGCCGGGCCTGGGCAAGACCTTGCTGGTGCGTTCGCTCGGTCAAGCGCTGGCGCTCGACTTCCGCCGCATCCAGTTCACGCCGGACCTGATGCCGAGCGACATCGTCGGCACCGAGATCCTCGAAGAGGACCACGGCACCGGCAAGCGCTACTTCAAGTTCCAGAAGGGGCCGGTGTTCACCAACCTGCTCTTGGCGGACGAGTTGAATCGCACGCCGCCGAAGACGCAATCGGCCCTGCTCGAGGCGATGCAGGAGCGCACGATCAGCTACGCCGGCACCACCCACACCTTGCCGCGACCGTTCTTCGTGTTGGCGACGCAGAACCCGCTCGAACAGGCCGGCACCTATCCCTTGCCGGAGGCGCAGCTCGACCGCTTCCTGCTGCACATCCGCGTCGACTATCCGGACGAGTCGGAGGAGCGCGAAATTCTCGCGCAGACCACCGGCAGCGCCGCCGCCGACATCGCCGCGGTGATGGGCGCCGAAGAAGTGCTCGCGGTGCAGAAGCTGACGCGCGAGGTGCACGTCGGTGCGGACGTGCTGGCTTGGATCACGCGCCTGGTGCGCGCCTCGCGTCCGCAGACCAGCGAACTGGCCGAAGTGCGCGAGTGGGTGCGTTGGGGCGCAGGTCCGCGCGCGGGGCAGTCCTTGGTGCTCGCGGCGAAGGCGCGTGCGCTGATCCACGGCCGCCTGGCGGCGACGCGCGAAGACGTCAAAGCACTGGCCTCGCCGGTGCTGCGCCATCGCCTGTTGCTGTCGTTCGCCGCCGAAGCCGAACAGCGCAGCACCGACGACGTCGTCGCCGCGCTGCTGCGCTCGGTGCCGTTCCCATCCTGAGCGCCGCGTTTCGTGTTCACGGCGCCCACAACGAAACGTCGCCTACCTCTTCCGCTCGCGGCAGAGGTCGCCGCGCATCGCGCGGCGGGTGAGAGAAGCATGGCAACCACGTTTCAAATTCTTCCTCGCCCGTTCTCGCCGCCGCGCGCCGATCTCGCATGCACGAGAACAAAAATCGCAGCCGCCGCGGGCGCCCGCCGATGACGCAACAGATCCCGCCCGAGCTGCGCGCCCATCTGCGCGACCTGCGCCTGACCGCGCGCAGCGGTGCCGGCGGCGACGGCCTCGGCCAGCATGCCAGCCGCAGCCGCGGCGCCGGGCTCGAATTCGCCCAATACCGCGCCTACGAACCGGGCGACGAATTGCGGCGCATCGATTGGAAGTTGTACGCGCGCTCGGATCGGTATTTCGTGCGCGAAGCCGAGCGCGACAGCCCGCTGACCGTGTGGGCCGTTCTCGACGCCAGTGCCTCGATGCGCCAAGCCGATGCGGCACGCGCCGATTACAGCAAGCTCGATGCGGCGAAGACCCTGGCCGCCTGCGTATTCGAGTTGGCCCTGCGCCAGGGCGATCGCTTCGGCCTGGTCACGTGTGCGGGAGCCGCCCCCGCTTTCGCCACCGCCGCGACGGGCGCGCGCCAGCGCGACCGCTGCCAGCTCGAACTCGCGCGCGTGCAAGCGGCCGGCAGCTGGCCCGAAGCGGCGACGCAGCGGCCCTTGTGGGAGCGCCTGCAACCGCCGGCGATCGTCTTGATGCTGTCGGACTTCTTCGACGAGGCCGCCGTCGAACTCGCCGTGCGTCTCGCCGCGGCGCGACGGGAAGTGCTGACCGTGCAACTGCTCAGCGCGGAGGAGCGCGATTTTCCGTTCGCCGGCGGACACCGCTTCCGCGATCCGGAATCCGCCGCCGAGCGCCGCGTCGAAGCGGCCGCGGTGCGCAAGGACTATCTCGAACGTTTCGCCGCGGCGCGCGCGGAACTGGCGCGGCGCTTCGAAGCGGCCGGAATCCGGCACGTCGAATACATGCTCGACCGCCCCTTGCAAGAACCCCTGCGCGCGCTGTTCGGCGCGAACGGCGCACGCAGCGGAAGGCTGAGCGCATGAGTCTGACCTTGCTCGCACCGCTCGGCCTCGCCGCACTGGCGGCGCTCGCTCTGCCGCTCTTGATTCACTTGGTGCGCCGGCTCGAACTCAAGACCACCGAGTTCGCCGCGCTGCGTTGGATCGGCGAGCGCCTGCGCCCGCAACGGCGTCTGCGTTTCGAGCGGCCATGGCTGTTGCTGCTGCGGCTGCTGCTGCTCGCGTTGCTGGCCGTGTTGCTGGCACGGCCGGTGTGGCATGGCGACGCGGAACCGGCGCGATCGTGGGTGGTGGTCGCGCCCGGCGTCGCGCTCACCGATGCGCGCGCGGTGGTCGGCACCACCGATGCGCAATGGCATTGGCTGGCGCCGCAATTTCCCGGCATCGACGACGCGTCGCCGTCCACGGACGTGCCGGTCGCCAGCCTGTTGCGCGAACTCGACGCGCAACTGCCGCGCACCGCGCCGTTGATCGCCGTGGTGCCCGAGCAATTGGGCGGGCTCGACGGCGAACGCTTGCAACTGACGCGCGCGATTGATTGGCGCATCGTGCCCGGGCGTTCGCCGGATGCACCGGCCGCCGCCGCCGCGGATCGAATTCGCCTCGCCGTGCGCTATGCGCCGGAAGCCGAGCCTTCGTTGCGCTATCTGCGCGCAGCAGTCGCGGCCTGGAACCAAGGCGAGCCGTCGCGCTACGAACTCGACGCGCAAGCCGGCGACGCAGTGCCGGGCGACGAGGTTCGCTGGTTGATCTGGCTGGCCGCGCCATCGCCGGCGCTGACTCAATGGCTCGATCGCGGCGGCACCGCCGTGGTCGCGAACCGCGGCGAGGTCGACGGCGCGCCGCTCTGGCGCGATGCCGACGGACGCGTGCTGGCGCGCAGCGTGGCGAGCGGCCGCGGCCGTCTCATCGCGCTGGCCGGCGCGTTCGATCCGGCGCAGTTGCCGTTGCTGCTCGAGGCGGATTTTCCCGCGCGCCTACACGCGGCGTTTGCCGGTGCGGCGGTGCCGCCGTCGCGCGCGCCGGCCGCATCGATGCATCCGCGCGGTGAAGGCGCCGGCAGTCTCACGCCGCTGCGTTCGCCGGCGAACCTACGTCCGCTCGACGCCTGGTTCGCCCTCGCGATCGCCGGCTTGTTCCTGCTCGAACGCATCGTGGCGACGCGGGGCGCGAAAACGTCGTACGCGGACGATGCCGATACGCCCGTTGCCGCCGATGGACGCGAGGGGCGCGCATGAGTCTGGATCCTCGCCTCGATCGTCTGCGTGCAGCAGCGGCGCGGCGCCGACTCGCGATCGTCGCTTGCGCCGCCGTGCCGCTGATGATCGCGCTGACCGCTCTCGCAGCACGCGGCGGCGGCGCGATGGCGGCCGGCATCGCGCTGATATTCGCCTTCGCGCTGGCCGCGGTGGTGGCTTGGAGCGCTTGGCGCGGCGTCGACGCGAGCTGGCTCGCACGCCGCCTCGACGCCGGCTCGGTGCAGATGGACGACAGCGCCGCCTTGCTGTTCGCCGACGCTGCGACATTGACGTCGCTGCAGCGCTTGCAGCAGGCCCGCGTGCAGGCGCGTCTGGCCGAGACCGCGCCGGATCTGCGACCGGCGTGGCCGTGGTCGCGCTTGCTGCCGGCCTTCGGCGTCGCGCTCGTGCTGCTGCTGGCCGCGGCGCTGTGGCAGCCGCGCAGAGGTACCGACACACAGACCGATCGCGCCGCCGCCGGCACTGCGGCGACATCGACGGCGCTGCTTCGCACCCAGATCGAGATCGAGGCGCCGGCCTACACGCGCATCGCGTCGCGCAGCGAGCAAGCGCTCGAAGCGAAAGCGGCGGAAGGTTCGCGCTTGCGCTGGAGTCTGCGCTTCGATCCGGTACCGAGCGCCGCCGCGCTGAGCTTCCACGACGGCAGCCGCGTCGAGCTGGTGCGTGAGGGCAGCGACTGGCGCGGCGAACGCACGTTGTCCGCATCGACCCTGTATCGCATCGTGCTGGAAGGCGCGCCGCCGCCTGCGGACGATCGCCTGCACCGGCTCGACGCGATCGCCGATCGCGCGCCCGAGGTGCGCGTGCAGGAACCGACCAAAACTCTGACCCTGCTCGAAGCGCAGCAGAAGAGCTGGAACCTCGCCTTCGAAGCGGACGACGACTACGGCATCGCCGACGCGCAGTTGCAGATCACCCTGGCGCAAGGCGGCGGCGAGAACCTCACGTTTAAAGAACAGACGATCGCGCTGCAGGGCGAGCCGATCGCGGCCGGCGGATCGAGAGTGGCGATGCGCTATTCGCACACGCTGGATCTCGCGGCGCTCGGTTTGGCGGTCGGCGACGACGTCATCGTGCGGCTCGCGGTATCGGACAACCGCGAACCGAAGCCGAACGTCACGCGCAGCGCGAGCTTCATCCTGCGCTGGCCGCCCGAGGCGTCGAGCGAAAGCGCCGGCCTCGACGGCATCGTGCAGAAGACGATGCCGGCGTATTTCCGCAGCCAACGCCAGATCATCATCGACAGCGAAGCGCTGCTGGCCGAGCGCAGCCAACTCGCCGAGGCGGCTTTTCTTGCGCGCTCGGATGCAATCGGCGTCGACCAGAAAATCCTGCGCCTGCGCTACGGCCAGTTCCTCGGCGAGGAATCGGAGACGCACGCCCAGCATGCGCAGGCGCAAGAGCAGGCGGCGCAATCCTCCGACGAGCATGCCGGCGAGCACGAGGAACACGAAGCGCACGACGAGCACGCGCAGGCGGCCGAAGCGCACGATCATCACGGCGGTCGTGCGCGCGAAGAGCCGTCGAAGTTCGGCCAGGAAGGCGACATCGTGGCGGAGTTCGGCCACGTGCACGACATCGCCGAAGCGGCAACCTTGCTCGATCCGGAAACCAAGGCGATCCTGAAATCCGCGCTCGGCGAAATGTGGCAGGCCGAATTGCATCTGCGCCAGGGCCGCCCGGACGAGGCGCTGCCGTACGAGCATCGCGCGCTCGAATTCATCAAGCAGGTGCAGCAGTCCACGCGCATCTATCTCGCGCGCGTCGGCCTCGAGCTGCCGCCGCCGGACGAATCGCGCCGGCTCAGCGGCGAACGCAAGGGTGTCGACGATCGTCCCGGTTCGCTGGTCGCGGCGACGGACGATGCGGCGCCGATCGTCGCCTTGTGGCACGCCTTGGCGACGGGTTCCGCGCTGGATTGGAGTGCCGCGCAAATCTGGCTGCACGCACGCGAAACCAGCCTGCCCGATGCGCTGGCGGTGATCGCCGCGATCGATCGCGCGCAGCGCGAGCCGGCTTGCGCCGAATGCCGCAGCGCGTTGCGCAATTTGTTGTGGGCTCTGCTGCCGGCACCTGCGGCGGCGAGCGCGCCGCGAGCGCTGCCGGACGCGGCCGGTCGAACCTATCTCGACGCGCTGCAGAAAGACACGGGAGCTTCGCCATGAGTACGGCGATGCTGGTCGCGTTCGTCCTCGTACTCGCCGCCGCGTTCGGCAGCTGGTCTGCCTGGCGTGCGCCGCGGCGGCGCGGGCTGCGCATCGGATTGCAGTGGCTCGCCGCGGCGCTGTTGTACCTGTGCCTGTTTCCGCCGCTCGCGCAGGAACCGTTTGCTGCCGACGAACTGGTCGTGCTGACGCCGGCTGCGACTCCGGCGCAAATCGCAGCGGCGTCGGCAGCCAATCGCGTCGCACTGCCCGGTGTCGACACCGCCGCCATCGAGCGCGTGCCGGACCTCGGCACCGCGTTGCGCCGGCATCCGGAGGCGCGCCGTCTGCACATCGTCGGCGGCGGTCTGCCGAGCCGTGATCGCGATGCCGCGCGCGGACTGGTCGCCGCCTTCGATGCGGCGCCGCTGCCGCGCGGCCTGGTCGAACTGAACGTGCCCGGCGCGGTGCGCGCCGGCAGCCTGTGGCGCGCGAGCGGCCGTGTCGAAAATTTGCCGAGCGGTCGCGTCGAGCTGCGCGATCCTTCCGGCGCGGTCGTCGCCACGCAAGCGCTCGATGCGCAGGGGCGTTTCGATCTCACCGCGAGCGCGAAAGCCGAGGGCATGGCGGCGTTCGCGTTGAACGTGTTCGATCGCGACGGCGTGCGCGTCGACCAGGCCACCTTGCCGCTGGCGGCGCAGGCCGGCGCCGCTTTAAAAATTCTGCTGCTTGCCGGCGCGCCGGATGCCGAACTCAAGTATCTGCGTCGCTGGGCGGCCGATGCCGGTGTGGCCTTGGACAGCCGGATTGCCTTGAGCGATGGCGTCGCCTTGCACGAAGGTGCGCTCGAGTTCGATGCCGACACTTTGCGCGGCGCCGATCTGGCGATCCTCGACGAACGTTCCTGGGCCGCGCTCGACACACAGCGAAAGGACCTGCTGCGCAACGCCGTGCGCGAAGGGCTGGGCTTGTTGTTGCGCGTAACCGGTCCGCTGCCGGCACCGGTCGCGGCCGACTGGGCCGAGCTCGGCTATCGCGTGGAAGCAGCGCAGGCGGCGCCGCCGGCCGCGCTCGATCGCGCACTCGGGCTGAGCGATTCGGGCTACAGCTTCGCGCGCCGCGCGATCACCGTCGATGCAACGCAGGCGGCGCCGCTGCTGCGCGCCGACGACGGCGCCGTATTCGCCTGGGTCGGCAATTCGGGCCGCGGCCGCATCGCGTTGTGGCTGCTCGCCGACAGCTATCGTTTGAACCTCGGCGGTGCCGCTGCCGCGTTCGGAACCTTGTGGAGCGAGAGCTTGGCCGCCGTCGCGCGTGCGCGCGGCGAGGCAGCGCCGCAGCTGCCGACCGATGCGCGCGTCGACCAGCGCGCGGTGTTATGCGGTCTCGCCGACGCGGCGGCGGTCGAGGATGAAACCGGCGCGCGCACGGCCTTGTTCGCCGATGCCGCGCGCTGCGCCGCGTACTGGCCGGCGCAACCCGGCTGGCATGTTCTCGTCAGCGGCGGCGCGCGATGGCCGTTCTACGTGCGCGCCGCCGGCGAATCGACTGCGCTCGCCGCCGGCGCCACCGAGCGTGCGACGCGCGCACTGCTCGGCGCCTCGTCCGTCACCGCGGCGAGCGCCTCGCGCGAGGTGCCGTGGCCGCGCTGGCCGTTCTTCCTCGCTTGGCTCGCCGCGGTAGCGGCGCTGTGGTGGCTCGAGCGCGGCAGCGCCGTGCAGTGACGATCCGCACATTGCCGCTGCGCGCTCGAGGCGCTAGGGTCGCCCGGGTCCAATCCAGGGAGAATTCCGATGCGTCGCCTGCTCTTGGTCAGCGCCTGCGCGCTGGCCTGCGTTTCGATCGCCGCTCCATTCGTGTCCGTCGCCAAAGAGGCGAATGCGCCGGCGAAGTCCGCCGCCGCGGTGCGTCAGGCCCCTGACTGGGTCAAGCGCAGCAATGAACTGGCGCAGCCGCTGTTGAAGGTGCAGGCCGAGTTCGCGCCGGAATTCGCGTCGTTCTTCGGCCTGCCCGGTTACGACGATCGTGTTGCCGATTTTGCGCCGAACGCGAACGAGCGTCAGCGCGCGGCGATGCGCAGCGCGAAAGAGACGCTGCAGAAGGACGCCAAGACCGAAGAAAATCCGTTCGTCCGCCAAGACATCGACATCATGATCGGTGCGGCCGATCAGCAGATCGAAGGCAGCGAGTTGAACGAGCGCCTGTTGCTGCCGTTCGCCGACATCGGCCAGCTGGTGTTCCAGGGCGAGCAGACGCTGTTGCAGGACCAGACCGAGCCGGCGCGTCGCGCCAAGGCGCTCGATCGCCTGCAGCGCTACGTCGGCCTCGCCCCCGGCAGCACGCCGATCACCACGCTGGCGCGCCAGCGCTACGAAGAGAAGCTGAAGAATCCGGCCCTGCTCAAGCCGACCAAACTCGAAGTCGAGCAGGCGCTGCGCAATGCCGACACCTACGCCGACGGCATCCGCAAGCTGTTCGCCAAGTACAAGATCGAAGGTGGCGACGCGACGCTCAAGGCGATGGATCAGCAACTGCGCGAGTACGCCGAGTGGGTGCGCAAGGATGTGCTGCCGGTCGCGCGCACCGACACGCGGCTGCCGCCCGAGCTGTACGCGTTCAAGCTCAAGCAAGTGGGCATCGACATCGCGCCGGCGCAGCTGGTCCAGCGTGCGCAGCTCGAATTCATGGAGACGCGCAACGCGATGCAGCAGCTGGCGCCGCTGGTGGCGAAGGCGAAGGGCATCCAGGCGACCGACTATCGTGCGGTCATTCGCGAACTGAAGAAGAAGCAGCTCGGCAAGGAGTCGATCGAGGGCTACTACAAAGGCACCGTGATGCCGGAGCTCGAAAAGCAGATCGCCGCCAACAAGGTGGTCGACCTGCCGCAGCGGCCGATGGTGATGCGCCTCGCGTCGGAAGCCGAATCGGCGGCGCAGCCGGCGCCGCACTTCCTGCCGGCACCGCTGATCGGCAACACCGGCCAGCAAGGCCAGTTCGTGCTGCCGCTCGGCAATCCGGCCTCGGGCAAGGACGGCAAGGGCGCCGCCTACGACGACTTCACCTACGAGGCCGGCGCCTGGACGCTGACCGCGCATGAAGGCCGCCCCGGCCACGAACTGCAGTTCACCGCGATGGTCGAGCGCGGCATCTCGCTGGCGCGCACGCTGTTCGCCTTCAACAGCGTCAACGTGGAAGGCTGGGCGCTGTACGCGGAAGCGGAAATGGTGCCCTACGAACCGCTCGACGGTCAGCTGATCGCGTTGCAGCTGCGCCTGCTGCGCGCGGCGCGCGCGATGCTCGACCCGATGCTCAATCTCGGCCAGATCGACCGCGAACGCGCCGGCCAAGTGCTGACCGAAGACGTGATGTTGTCCGAGCCGATGGCGCGGCAGGAACTGGATCGCTACACCTTCAACGCGCCCGGCCAGGCCGGCAGCTACTTCTACGGCTACAGCCGGATCATGGAGTTGCGCATGGAAACCGAGCTTGCGCTCGGCAAGCAGTTCGATCGCCTCGCCTACAACAACTTCCTGCTCGATCAGGGCCTGTTGCCGCCCGAGCAACTGGCGAAGGCGGTGCGCGAGCAGTTCGTGCCGGCGCAGCGCGCACGCAAGTAGGTCAGCAAGTGTGACGCCGATGCTGGCTTTCGCCCCGGCATCGGCCTTGCGGTAGCGATCGCCACGCGCTCGGGCTAGGCTGCGCGCGGCGACGGTTGCGCGCGCTGGCGCGTCTTCGTCCGACTCGGCGAGGACGGAACCCCATGTTGGCGAACGCGCGCACCGACTCTTCCGACCTCGCGGACGCACCGCGTTGGCCGCTGTTCTTGTACGGCGCGATCGCACTCGCCGGCGCGGTACTCGCCTTCGTCGGCCTGTCGGCGTCGGGCTATTGGGTCGACGAGCTGTTCACGATGTACATCGTCGATCCGCGCATCGATCTCGCGCAGAGCATGCAGCGCATCCTGTTCGACGTGCATCCGCCGCTGTACTACTTCGTGCTGGACGGATGGATCGCTTTGTTCGGCCGCTCCGAAACGGCGACGCGCGCGTTCAGCGCGATCTGCGCGGTGGCGGCCTTGCTCGTGTTCGCCTGGGCCGCGCGCCGCGTCGCGCGGCCGCTTGCGATCGCCTTCGCCTGCGCGATCGCGACGAGTTCGCTGTTCTGGTTCGAGCAGGCGCAGAACGCGCGCAGCTACGCTTGGTTGATGCTGCTGACCGCGGGCTTGTTGGCGGCCGCCCTGCATCTGCGGCGACGCCAACGCGAGAGCGTCGACTTCCCGTGGAGCGCTTGGCTGCTGGTGAGCCTGCTCGGCCTCGCCGCCAGCCAGACGCATTCCTATCTCTTGCTCGGCACCGGCATGCTGTTGCTGTACCTGATCGCGACCTTGCCCGATCTGCGCCTGCGCATCGCGCTGGCGGCATCGGGTCTCGCGATTCTCGGCGCCTATCTGGTCTTCCTCTGGTTCCAGCTGCACGCGACCGAGCACGACTTCGGCGCGAGCTGGTTTCGCAGCGATTTCGGTTTCATCGGCCGCCACCTGATGCAGGCGGTTCGCAACGGCATGAGCCGCCAGGCGATGCTGGTGGTCGGCGTGCTGCTGGCGGTGTGGTTGCTGCGGCGCTGGCGGCGGCGCGCTGCGGCAGAGGATCGAGACGCCGCATTGCACGACGCCGATTGGGCCGCTGGGCTGGCCGCGTTCGTACTCGTCGGCGGCATCGTCAGCGGCATCGCGGTGACCAAGCTGGTGACGCCGTCGTTCTCGTTCCGCAATGTGCTGACCTTCGCGCCGTTCGCGTGGTTGCTGTTGGCGCGCTTGTACGATCGGGTCGGACCGCGCGCGCGCAGCGGCATGAGCGCGGCGGCGGTGATCCTGATCGCCGTGCTGCTCGCCTGGCAGCAAGTCGTGCTCGCGCGTGGCCGCCCGCTGCCGCGCAACGAACCTTGGCGCGAGTCAGCCGCCTATGTGCGCACGCTGCCGGCCTGCACGGCCGAGCCGTTGCCGGCGGTCGCCTTGCCGGAAGCCTACAGCGGCCTGTCCTCGGGCCTGCGCAGCCTGGTCGCCGATCACTATCACGGCTATTACTTGCCGGCCGGCGAACGCGTCGAGGTGTTCACGCCGACGGAGTTGTTGCAGAACGAACGCGACCGCAGCGATACGGCCGCGGCGGCCTGCCCGTTGATCGCCTGGAACGTGCACGAGCTGGGCGAAGGCCGCGCGGTGACCTTGGCGATGCTCTTGGCAGAGCAAACCGACCCGAACGGCCTGGGCATCGTGGTGCAGGAATTCTCGAGCTACGAGCTGAAACGATTTTCGTGGCGCGCGAAGGCCGACGGCTTCGTATTCCTGCGCGCGGCGCCGGCGGCACCGAGCTCGCCGCTCGGCGATCGTCTCGTCGTCGTGCGCGAGCAGGCGGGACTAAACGGCACGCGCGCGTTCCGCGTCGAACGCTGGCGCGGCGGCCGGCAAGTCGACGCCGAACGTGCGCTGCTGCCGATAGCGGCGCTGACGCCGGAATCCTTGCGCGACTGGCGCAAGATCGCGACGGTGATGAAGGTCGCGCCGCGCTGAGCGGCGCTCAGTGCTCGGCGGTTGGCGCGGGAGCCGGTGCAGGAGCCGGCGCCGGCGCTGGCGCAGCACTCGTGGCGCCGAGGCCGAGCACGACGATCTTCGCGTTGACTTGCGGTGTCGGCCAGATCGGCGAAGTCATGCCGGCGGCGACCGCGATGCGCTGGCCGTGTCCGTTGTCGTAGCTGATCACGCCGCCGCCGACCGCGCCGCCGAGATCGCGCGACCACAGCTTCTTGCCGGTCGCCGCATCGAAGGCGTACAGAGTGCCGCCGACGTCGCCGAACAGGAGCAGGCCGCCCGAGGTCGGCGTGACGCCGCCGAGCAGCGGGAACGGTGCCTTGAACTGCCAGCGGCGCTTGCCGCTGGTGGCGTCGCTGGCGGTCATCCAGCCGGCCCATTTCTGCGCGTCGTCCATCTGACCGAAGCCGTCCGGCGAGCCGCTCCACGGTTTGCCGTCCGGCGCAGTGGCGAGCGTTTCCTGCACACCGTCCTCGACGCGCACGGTCGCACACCAGTCGACCTGACCGGTGAAGATCAGGTCGTGTTCGGGGTCGTAGGCCGGCCCGTTCCATTCGGCGCCGCCTTGCGTACCGGGGCAGAAACGCGTGCCCTTGGCGGTGAACGGCGAATCGGTGTTGAACACGCGCGTCATCGGCCGGCGGTACAGCGTCTTGCCGTTGCCGAGATCGATCACGTACAGATGACCGTCTTTCGGTGTCACCGCCATCAGCTTGCGGCCGTTCTTGCCGGCGATCAGCGCCGGCGCGGCGGCGACGTCCCAGTCGTGTACGTCGCGCGGGACTAATTGGAAATGGCGCTGGTAGGCGCCGGTCTTGGCATCGAGCACGACGATCGAACCGGTGTAGAGGTTGCTGCCGCCGCGCGTCGCAGCGGCGAAATCCGGCGCAGGATTGCCGACCGGCACGTAGATAAAACCGTTGTCGGCGTCGAGCGAGTAGCTCGCCCAGCTGGCGCCGCCGGTGATCGGAATGCCGGCCGCGTTCTTCCAGCTCGCGGCGAGATCGTCGGCCGCCGGCGCGGCCGGGCCGCGCGCGAAGTCGCCGGCCTCTTTCGGCACTAAGTAGAACTCCCACACGATGTGGCCGTCCTTCGCGTCGAGCGCGTACATGCGGCCCTTGACGCCTTTGTTGTCGCCGCCGGCATTGCCGATGAAGACGAGGCCGTTCCAGGCGATCGGCGCCGCCGGAACCGATTCGCCCTTGGCCGCGTCGGCGATCGTCGCCGCCCACAAGCGGCGTCCGGTTTTCGCCTCGTAGGCGAGCACGCGGCCGTCGCTGCTGCCGCGGAACACGCGTCCGTCGGCCCAGGCCAGGCCGCGATTGACCTTGAGCGTGCCGGGCGCGAATACCTCGTGAGCGCGCCAGTTTTCCTTGCAGGTGTCCGGATCGACCGAGAAGGTGTCCTGCTCGGTGGTGCCGAACAAGGCGCCGTCGACCTGGATCAGACCGCTCTGGAAGCTGACCTTCTGGCCGGTGTCGTATTCGCACAGGACGTCGAGCCCGGACACGTTCTTGGTGTCGATCGCATCGAGCGCGACGTAGCGTTCCGAGGTCAGCGTGCGGTTGTAGCTCGGCCAGTCGGTTGCGGCCTGCGCAGAAGCGGCGAGAACGGCGAAAGCGATGGCGGTGATGACAGGGCGCGGCATGGGCGTCTCCCGGGCAGAGTAGGACGAGCGCGGCGGAACGCATCGTCGAACGGATCACGGCGATGGTATACCGGCAGCCGCTCCGCTCCAGCGTTGCGACGGCCTTTGCCTACGACTTTCGACCGATGCGGCGGCATCCGCCTCACCCTAGCGTGCCACACCGTCTGTCGCCTGAACGAGACCTCGATGCTTCGTTTTCCGCTCGCATTGCGCGGCTTGTTCGTCAAGTTGACGGCGACGTTCTTCCTCGTCTGCGCCGTGTCGATCGCGGTCGTCGGCTGGCTCGACGTGCGTTTTTCCAGCGCACGTTTCGAGCGCGACGTGCGCACGCTGCTGGCCGCGCTCGCCACCGAGCGCTCGTCGTCGGCGCAGCCAGCGGTCGATCTTGCCGACGCGGCACGTTGCCGCGAGTTCGCCGACGATCTGTTCCGCCGCACGGCCGAACGCGGCAGCGCGAGCATCGCCGACTTCGATGCGATGCTCGGTTACTTCTACAGCGGTCGGCTGCACGTGCGCATCGTCGCCGGCGCGCGGAGCTTGTGCAGCAGCGACGTCGCGCCCTTGCCGCTGCTCGCTGCCGCGCTCGAACAAGCGGCGCATTCCTCGGCGCAGCCGGCCTTGCGGCGCGACGGCAAAGAATGGGCGTTGGCTGCCGCGATTGATCTCGGCGGCGCGCCCGCTGCGCGCGCGCTGGTCGGCTTGCAGTACTGGCCGGCCTGGGGTACGCACAGTGTGATCGCCTACGACATGCTGCGCACGCTCGTGTTCGTCGGCGTGCTCGGCATCAGCTTCACGGTCGCGGTGGTCTGGTTCGTGCTGCGGCGCGTGCGCCGCGCGACGCGCGCGGCCGATCGCTGGGCGGCGGGGGATCTGTCGGTGCGCATCCACGACGATGCGGGCGACGAATTCGGCGCGCTGGCCGCGCGTTTCAACCGCATGGCCGACGCGCTCGCGCGCACGATCGAGATCGAGAAAGCTCTGGCCGCCTCGGTCGAACGCAACCGCATCGGGCGCGACCTGCACGACACCGCCAAGCAGCGCAGCTTCGTACTCGGCCTCAAGTTGACCGAGTTGGAACACGAGGCTCGCGCGCAGCGCGAGCTGACCGGCACCATCGCCGAGGCGCGCCGCCTCGCCGATCACTTGCAGCAGGACTTGATCCGCGCGGTGTCCGGCTTCCGCCTGCCGGCGATCGCGGAAGCGGGACTGCGCGCCGCGCTCGAGCGCAGCCTGGGCGATCTTCTGTCCGCATCGAACATCGTCGGCCGCTTAGAGCTGACGCCAGCACAGGAGCAGGCACTGCAAGCGCAGCCGGCGATCGCGCAGGAACTGCTCGCGATCACGCAGGAAGCAGTGGCGAACGCGCGCCGGCACAGCGGCTGCCGCCACATTCAAGTACGCGCGGTTGCGGGTGCGCGCTGGCGTTGGAGCATCGAGGACGACGGTCGCGGTTTCGAGCCGCAGCGCGTCGCTCACGGCATGGGCCTGACCAATCTGCGCTGGCGCGCGCAGAGCCTGCCCGGCGGCGAACTCCTGCTGGAGTCTTCGCCGGCCGGTACGCGTATCGTGGTGTCGTTCGTGCTCGATCCGGGAGAAGACGCATGAGCATCTCGATCCTGCTGGCCGACGATCACGCGGTCGTGCGCGAAGGAATTCGTGGCCTGCTGCGGCTCAGTCCACGCTTCCGTATCGTCGCCGAAGCCGCCGACTGCGACGAGGCGGTCGCGCTCGCCAGCGAGCACGTGCCCGATGTCGTGCTGCTCGATCTGATGATGCCGGGCAGCGGTGCGGTCGCGGTCACGCGTGCGATCCGCGCGGCCAGTCCGCGCAGCCACATCATGGTGCTGACCTCCTCCGACGACGACGAGCTCGCGTTTGCCGCGATCGAGGCCGGCGCGCATTCGTTCCTGTTGAAGTCGATGCGCGGCGAAGCCTTGTTGCAGGCGATCGAACGCGCCGCAACGGGCGAAGCGACTCTGCACCCGGCGGTCGCGCAACGCATCCTGCAAGCCATGCAGCGTGCACGCCAGCCGGCGGCCGATCCGTTCGCCGCACTGACCGAACGCGAGCTGGAGGTGCTGCGCAATCTGGCCGAAGGCGGCAGCAATGCTAAGATCGCCGCGCGCCTGGGCATCAGCGAGAAGACGGTCAAGGCGCATTTGGGCAGCGTGATGTCGAAGCTGTATCTGTCCGACCGCACGCAGGCCGTCGCCTTCGCTTGGAAAGAGGGCCTGATGTCGCCCGAGCGCTGAAATGACGGCGGCCCGCGCTCGCACGCGGGCCGCCGCGGCGCTTACGGCGCGCCGGCCAGCTGCGCGGCGTGCAGCACCGCTTTGGCGTGCCCGTCGTCGAAGTCGTCGGCAGGGAACACCTCGAATTCGACCTCCGGCACGATGCCGCGCGCCTCGTGCACGACACCCTGCGCATCGCGCAGCACTTCGTTGGGCATGCCGAACTCCCAGCCGTTGGGCAGGCCCTTGCCGACGCCGCCGTTGAGCGCGCCCTGGGTCGCTTGGCCGACGTGTCGAACCTGCGGAAGGGCGCGCATCGAAAGAGTGAACCGTTCGCCGGCGCTGACCGTCAATTCGCTGGTCAAGAGCAGCACCGGCTTGAGGTAGCGCGATTGCCCGGCCGGCGACACGTAGTAGGGTTGCGCCGCGATACCGCGCACGCCGGGCACGCTGGTGCTGTAGGCGAGCCGCTTGCGGTCGGCGAAGCGCGCGGCGAAATCGGCGGCGACTTCGGCGTAGCCGCCGAGGTTGGTCGCGACGTCGACGATCAGCGCGTCGGTGTCCTGCAACGAAGCCAGTGCGCGGTCGATCGCCGCGCCGGCCAGTGCGCGTTCCTCGGCGAGATTGCCCGTGGTCGAGTAGCCCATCATCTGGCCGATCGACAGGTAGCCGATGTTGCCGCCGCGCAGAACGCCCCAGCGCATGAAGCCGTTGAGGGCGGTGCCGCTGCTGCGCACCGGATCGAACAAGGCGCTGACGGTCTGGTCGTCCGCGGGCTGCCAGTCGAGCGCGGCCCAGAAGAAGAAGTCGTCGGTCGAGCCGCTGTCGGCGTAGCGCGCGCGCAGCCGTTCGTAAGTCGGCTTGCCCGGTTGCGAACCGATGCTGAAAGGCTCGTCGCCGACCTGGCCGTTGATGCCGGTGTGCGGATCCTCCAAGCCCTGCAGGAACGCTTGCAGGATTTCCTTCAACTGCGCCGGCGAGGCGGCCATCTGCGCGCGCGGCCGCAGCGCCGCACGGCGTTGTGCCAGATCGATCCGGCGCTCTCGCGCGTAGGGATAGAACTCGACGAACGAGGAGGTGATCGCATCGAACGTGTACAAGAGCGAGCTGCGATCGGCTCGGCGCGTGCATTGCCACGGCGCGAACGGCAGCCACTGCGCGTGGAACTGGCGTCCGTCCGGCGCGTTGGCGAAGGCGGTGTCGAAATTGCGCCACGAACGCGCGTAGTAACCGACCAAGTTGTTCGCATCCGCGCCGGAGGCGAGCGGGTCATGCCAGCACATCGCGCCGGTGTAGTCGTAGACGTCGATGTCGGCGGCGCCGCGATGGATGTCGAAGACGCTGCCGTAGCCGGGCAGATTCCAGGTCGCGCGGACTTCGGCGATGTGCTCGCCGTTGACGAGCGTCGGCTTGAACGCGGTTTCGGGAAAGGGCTGCAGCGGATGCGCTGCCGCTGCGCCGGCAGCGGCGAGCGCGGCAATCGCCAGCGCGGTGCGCGCGCGCCGCGGCGGACGGCCAGCGACGGTGGCGTTCGACCGCAGTGGATTTGGTTTCATGAATGGTTCCAGCAATGACATCGCCCAGTGCGACGAGGTCACTGTAGGAAGCGCGCGGGCGGCGTACATCGGGTGAAGGTCGCGCTGCGCGCCGCGAAAGGTCGCCTTGTGCCTAAGCCTTTCGTCTCGGTGCGGTGGGTTTGGCGCGAGGGCGGGCGGGTTCGCTGTCCGCTTCGGCGCGGAATGCCGCCGCTTCGGCCAGCAGCCAGCTGCGGAACGCTTTGAATCCGGGTTGTTCGAGCGAGCGCTTGGGGTAGACCAGAAAATGCGCGTAGCGCGCCGGCATGCGCTGCGGAAAGAGCGCGACCAGACGGCCGGTTTCGAGCAACGGCCGCGCCATCGTCAGACGGCCGAGCGCGACGCCCATGCCTTCGGCTGCGGCGCGTTGCATCGTTTCCGAATCGCTGAAGGTGGCGACGTAGCGCGTCGGCTCCTTCCCGCCGAAAGTCTGAAACCAGCGCGGCCACGGATCGTCCGGGCTCAACAGCGGCCATTCGCCGAGCTGGTCCAGACGCGGCCGCTTGCGCCCCTTCAGCAACCCGGGACTGACGATCGGCGTCAGCCACTCTTCGAACAACAGCTCGATCTCGATATCGGGCCAGCGCCCGGCGCCGTAGCGCAAAGCGCCGTCGAAGCGGCCGTCGGCGAAGTCGACCGGTTCGACCGAGGAGTCGAGATTGAATTCGAGCTCCGGATTGCGCGCGAAGAAGTGCGGCAATCGCGGTACCAGCCAGCTCGAGGCCATCGACGGCAGCGCGCTGATGCTGAGCTTGGTGTCGCTGCGTGTGCACAAGGGCCGCAGCGCGGCCTCGATCGCGTCCAGATGCGGGCCGACGCGCTGCAGCAGCAGCGCGCCTTCGGCGGTCGGCTTGAGGCCGCGCGGACCGCGCACGAACAAGGTGCAGCCGAGGCGTTGTTCGAGCAGACGCACCTGATGGCTGAGCGCGCTGACGGTGAGGTGCAGGCGCTCGGCCGCGCGCGTCAGGTTCTGCGCGCGAGCGGCGGTGACGAACACTTGCAAGGCGTTCAGAGGAGCGCGTTCCATGTTCGATATTCCTCAAGTCAGGCTATCAAAGATGTCGCTACCGCTGCGGTTCGAGCCGGCCTATCTTGACGTCACTGCAACATCATCGCAATCGAAGGAGGACGTGCCATGTTGAGTAAATTGAACAGCACGACGTACGACCTGCTGGGCTTGCACGGCTATCCGGTACCGCCGGCTCGGCCGGCGCCGGCAGCGGCGGAGCCGGTGCGCAAGCAGCCGCAACCGCGACGTGTCGCGGCGGCGACCCGGCCGGGTCTGCGCGGTGCGATCGCGAGGATGTTTCTCGCCTCCTCGATGGGTCACGTGTTCTGGTAAGCGACCTCACAATGAATATTCCGCTGCGAAATTCTCCCGCCGTGCTGCCGTTGCTCGCTGCTGGGCTGACTGTCGTGTTCTGGTCGTCGGCGTTCGCCGCGATCTCGTTCGGCTTGCACGCATTCACTCCGGCCGAGCTGTCGCTGCTGCGCTTCGGCGTCGCCTCGCTGTGCCTCGTGGTGCCGGTCGCGCTCGGCTGGATCGAGCTGCCGCCGCGGCGCGACTGGCCGGCGGTGGCGGCGCTCGCCCTGATCGGCATGACCGTCTATCAGCTCGCCTTGGGCTATGCGATGACGCGCATCCCGGCCGGCGCTGCCGCGGTGATCATCGCGCTGGCGCCCGGCGTGACCTCGGCGCTGGCCGCGCTACGACTGGGCGAGGCGGTGACGGTGCGCATGGGCGCAGGTCTCGCCGTCGCGTTCGCCGGCGTGGTGCTGGTCACGCTCGGCAGCGGGCATGAGGTGCGCTTCGAGCCGATGGCGCTCCTGGTGCTGGTCGCCGTGGTCGCGACCAGCATCTACTTCGTCTGGCAGAAGCCGCTGCTGGCGCGCACCAACGCGCTCGGCTTCACCACCGCCAGCATCTTCGCCGCCACTCTCGGCCTGCTGCCGTTCGGTCTGCATCTGCCGCAGAAAATCGCGCTCGCCTCGACGCCGCAGCTCGTCTCCGCGGTCTATCTCGGCATCGTGCCGACCGTGCTCGGCTATCTGTGCTGGAACTGGGCCTTGTCGCGCACGACGGCCTCGACCGTATCGAGCTTCATCTATGTGCAGCCGTTGCTGGCGAGCCTGATCGCCTGGGTGTGGCTGGGGCAGACGCTGAGTGCACTCGCGATCGCCGGCGGCGTGCTCGCGATCGGCGGCGTGGTGTTGACGATCCGCGGTGCGCGGCCAGCCGCACCGTTGCCGCGCAAGGGGCCTCTCGTCGGCGCCGAAGCGCGCTGAGCCTTGCGACCCTGCACGGTGCGGCGGGGCGCGTGAAGGGGATGTCGATTCCGCGCTCTGCCGCCCCTGCAAGATTGCGCAGCTGGCGTCGCCGCGGCCGCAGCGACCATGCTGCGATCGCGATATCGACCGAGGCCGCGTCCGTGACGAACATCCGCTCTTTCCACGGCTTCACGCCGGTGGTATCGCCCCGCGCCTATGTCGACCCGGCCGCGCAGGTGATCGGCAACGTCGGCATCGGCGAGGACAGCTCGATCTGGCCCTGCGCGGTGGTGCGTGGAGACGCGCATGCGATCCGCATCGGCGCGCGCTCGAACGTGCAGGACGGGGCGCAGCTGCACGTCACCCACGATGCGCAGTACACGCTCGGCGGCTTCGCGCTGTCGATCGGCGACGACGTCACCATCGGGCACGGCGCCGTGCTGCACGGCTGCACCGTGCAGGAAGCGAGCCTGATCGGCATGCAAGCGACGATTCTCGACGGTGCCCTGGTCAAGAAGCACGCCATCGTCGGCGCCGGCGCCGTGGTCACCCACGGCAAGATCGTCGGCAGCGGCGAGCTTTGGTTGGGCAATCCGGCACGCTGCGCCCGCATGCTGAGCAACGAGGAGATTCAGCAGATCCTCTACGCGGCACGCCAGTACGTGAAGCTCGCGGTGCAGTATCGCGACGTGCAACGCCCGCTGGTCGCCGGCGCCGCGCGGTAGCCGCAGCGCGGCGACGTTCCTTCGCGCTGCACCGTCTTTTCTCCCGGACCGGTCTTGCGTCGCGTCGCGCCTTCCATTGCGCGCGTCCGACATCTGACATCTGCGTGCGCGATGATCGGCAGCGGCACGCTAGCGCTGTGCGATTGTTCGGAGAAAAGCGTTGCAAATCGATAAAATCGCCGATCAGGCGAGAGAGTTTCGCGTGCATCTCGATCGGCTGAAGGAGCGCCTCGCTCCGAATGAATTCTCCTGGTACCCCTACGGCACGCTCGACAATTTCTATCTGATCGAGAAGCTGCTGCAAGGCCATTCACGTCGCCTGCTCGACTTGATCGGCAACGAGCCGATCGTGGACATCGGCGCCGCCGACGGCGACACCGCGTTCTTCATGGAGTCGCTGGGCTGCCGTGGGGACATCGTGGATTTCGCGCCGACCAACTTCAACGGCTGCCGCGGCGCGCGTGCGCTGAAAGAAGCGCTGGGCTCGAACATCTCCATTCATGAGACCGACCTCGACACGCATTTCGCGTTGCCGCGCGAACGCTACGGCTTGGCCTTCTTCCTCGGCATCCTGTACCACCTGAAAAACCCGTACCGCGCTTTGGAGGGACTCGCGCGGTGCGCGCGCCATGCGCTGGTCAGCACGCGGGTGGTGCGCTACAACCTGGCTCCGGGCGCGCGTGGAAGCGGCGCGGTCAATGCCGCACGAGTCGAGCTGCACACGGTGCCTGCGGCGTATCTAGTCGATCCGCGCGAGACCAACGACGACAATACCAACTACTGGATGTTCAGCGACGCCGGCCTGCGCCGAATTCTGCATCGCTGCGGTTGGGAGGTCGTCGACTTCATGACGGTCGGCAACACGACCCAATCGGATCCGGCTACCCACGCCGGCGACGAGCGTGCCTTCTGCTTGGTGCGCAGCCGGCACGTCTGACATCCGGTTTCAGATCGGCTCGCCGCCGTCGAACAAGCCCGATTGCAAGGGTGTGTCGTCGGCGTCGACGAAATTGGCCAGGCCGACGCCGGCGAGGCGGTACAGCGTGGTCGGCGGCGCGTCGACATGGCCGCGCAGTTCCAGCGCGAGTTCGGTTAGTTCCGCCGCCGAGCGCGGCGGCACGCCCGGCGTGCGGCTGCGCGTGAGGATGCGGAAGTCCTTGGTCTTCAGCTTCAGCACCACGGTGCGGCCGATGCGCTCGGTCTTGCACGCGGCGGCCCAGACGCGCACGGCGAGTTCGCGGATCATCGTCTCGGTAGCGGCCAGCGGCTGGTCGGTCGCGAAGGTGTCCTCGGCCGAGATCGATTGCGTCGGGCGGTCCGGCTTGACCTCGCCGCGGTCGATGCCGTGCGCGAGTTCGGACAGGCGCCGGCCGTAGCGGCCGAAATGGCGTTCGAGTTCCGCCACTTCGACACGGCGCAGCTCGCCGACCGTGCGCAAGCCGAGCGCGGTCAGCTTGCCTTCCATGACCTTGCCGACGCCGTGGATGCGCGCTACCGGCAAGGGTTCGAGGAACGCTTCGACTTCGTGCGGGCGGATCACGAACAAGCCGTCCGGTTTGCGCCAGTCGGAGGCGATCTTGGCCAGGAACTTCGCCGGCGCGACGCCGGCCGAGGCGGTCAGCTGCGTCTCCTCGCGAATCTGCTCGCGCACGCGCCGCGCGATCGCGGTCGCCGAAGGCAGCTCGGATTTCGCCTCGGTCACGTCGAGATAGGCCTCGTCCAGCGACAGCGGTTCGACCAGCTCGGTGTGGCGCAGCAGGATCTCGCGTACCTGGCGCGACACCGCGCGATAGCGCGTGAAGTCCGGCGCGACGAAGACCGCGTCCGGGCACAGCCGCTCGGCGCGCATCGCCGGCATCGCCGAGCGCACGCCGAACCGGCGCGCCTCGTAGCTGGCCGCGCAAACCACCGAGCGCTGCCCGCGCCATGCGACCACCACCGGCCGGCCGCGCAAGGACGGATCGTCGCGCTGCTCGACCGAGGCATAGAACGCGTCCATGTCGACGTGGATGATCTTGCGCATGCAAAAGCGGCGGACCGGCTAACGTCGGCATCGTACTCCGTCGGGCCGGTGCGTCGAGGCTCGTGCGAGCGATGCGGGTCGAGTCGAAACCGTTCTCGGGGGCGCGAGATTTTCCTACGTCGCGACGCGTGCTTCGCGCATCGCGGCGAAACGGTGCGCACGGCAGCATGCGCTATCCACTTTCGGAGCCCGCGCATGCCCGTTCACGCGATCCTCGCTCGTTCGCTGTCGAGACTCGGCTGGCTGTTGTTGTGCGCGGTCGCGCTCGCCGAAGCCGAGCCGGTGTACCGATGTCGCGCCGCCGACGGTGCGATTGCCTATCAAGACCGCGCCTGCGCACCTTCGCAGGGGCAGACTCAGGTGAACTTGGCGCCGGCGCCGCCGGCAGCGCCTTCGCCTGACTACGGGAGTGCGGCAGCTGCGCGAACGGCGTCGTCGCCGCGCCGATCGCGCAGTGCCTCGCGTGGCAGCGCGCAAGCCGAGCCCACCTCCTACGAATGCCGCGGCGCCAACGGCGAGGTGTTCTATCGCCACTCCTCCTGTCCGAAGTCGATCGCTCGGCGCGGCGAGGCAAGCCGCGGCAGTTCGCGCTCGACGCCGGTCTCGGCGACGCCGCTGTCGCGCTCGGAAGCGTGCAAGCGGCTCGCTCGCGGCGGGCGCAACGGGCGCGAATTCGACGAAAGCGTTTCGACCTACGAACGCAACGCCGGCCGCGACCCCTGTCGCCGCTACTGATTTCGCGGCGCACTTTGCGGATATGTAACGCCGTCGCGTTTACGATGCCGCCGATTCCTGCGGAGTGAGCCGATGCCTGCCAACTGCCGAGTCCTGGCCTTGATCCTGCTCGCCGCCTTGCCGGCCGCGTGCTCGCGCTCGACGCCGCCGGCGCAGACCCCGGCGGCCGCGGCGCCGGCCGCCGAGACGCAAGGGACGAAGGAGCTGGCTCTGTATCGGCAACTGCAGCAGGAAAAGGCCTACGAACTCGCAGCGCCGATCGGCGCCGAGATCGTGGCGAAGTATCCGCAGAGCGCGGCCGCCAAAGAAGTGCAGGAGACGCTGGCCGACGTCACCGCCAAAGGGACTGCGCTGGCGACGCGGCGGCGGCTGGAACGCCTGTGGTCGTACCAGTCTGGCAAGGAATCGGGTGGTACGCAGAACACCGCCTCGATCTACAGCGGCGATCCGACCGAGACGCGTGTGCGCTTGGTGCTGCGCCGGCACTCCGCCTGGGGCCAGAGCGTGTATCTGTTCGGCAACGGCAAGGGCTTCGAGTGCGGCAAGAGCTGCACGGTGAGCGTGCGTTTCGATGAACAGCCGGTGCGGCGCCTGAAGGCCTATCTTCCGGAAACCGGCGAGCCGGCCGTTTTCATCTCCGACGACAAGGCCTTCCTCGAGCGCCTCGGCAGCACGCAGAAGATTGCGATCGAGGTGATCGAGAAGGAGCGCGGTCCGCGCACGTTGACGTTCGAGGTCGGCGGTTTCGAAGCGGACAAGTTTCCGCCGGTGAAGAAGGGATAAGCGTGGCGCGCAGTGTGGCGGCGACGGTGGATGCGTATCTGCGGGAGCTGCCCGCCGAGCGTCGCGCGATCGCCGAAACTTTGCGCAAGCTGATCGTCGACCATTTGCCGAAGGGCTACGTGGAGACGATGAACTGGGGCATGCCGAGCTACGAAGTGCCGCTCGCGCGTTACCCCGACACCTACAACGGCCAGCCGCTCGGTTACGCCGCGTTCGCCGCGCAGAAGAACGCTTACTCGCTGTACTTGACCGGCATCTATCTCGATCCGCAACGCGAGGCTGCGCTGCGCGACGCCTTCGCCGCGGCCGGCAAGAAGCTCGATCTCGGCAAAAGCTGCCTGCGCTTCAAGCGGACCGAGGACTTGCCGCTGGAGGCGATCGGCCAGCTGATCGCCGGCATGCCGGTGGACGAATTCATTGCCCGTCACGAGCGCAGCCGGCAGGGTTGACCGCGGCTAGATCGCATCCGGATCGTGCGCTTCCAGCCGCACGCCGGTGGCGACCACTTCGTAGTGGCGCTTGGACAGCACGCGCAATTCGCCGCCGTCGGCCAGACACACCTTCGCCAGGCGCTCGATGTGCGCATTCTCGTGGCTGGCCGGCTCGACATAGACGTGGATCTCGTAGTCTTTGCCGTCGCTGCCGTGCGCGTGATAGAGGCGTTTCAGGACCAAGACGATGCTCCGCCGCGCCGCGTGCAGGTCGATGCTAACAAACGCCGATGAACGATTTCGCGCCGTGCGCCGGTCTGTCTTCACGCAGCGTTAGACTGCGCTTCCCATCCTTGCGCCCGACGCGGCGCACCCATTGCAAGGAAACCGATCATGAAACGCCTGTTGATGCTTCTGCTCGCACTGCTGGTCGCGGCACCCGCGTTCGCCGCCGAAGCAGACGCCGGTCCCGCGGTCGGCCAGGCTGCGCCGGATTTCCGCCTGCAGGATCAGAAGGGCGATTGGCACACGCTCGCCGGCGAAAACGGAAAATGGGTCGTTCTGTACTTCTATCCGAAGGATTTCACGCCCGGCTGCACCACCGAGGTGTGCGCATTCCGCGACGACATCATCGAGTTGCGCAAGGCTGGTGCGGACGTGTTCGGCGTCAGCCTCGACGACGTCAAGTCGCACGCCGAGTTCGCCGAGAAGTACAAGGTGCCGTTCCGTCTGCTGTCCGACGCGGATTCGAGCGTGGCCAAGAACTACGGCGTTTTGACCTCCAAGCTCGGCAAGAGCTATGCGCGCCGCGAAACCTTCCTGATCGATCCGCAGGGCAAGGTCGCCAAGCGCTACCTCGACGTCGATCCGAAGGAGAACTCCAAGCAAGTGCTGGCCGATCTCGCCGCGTTGAAGAAGGCAAAAGGCTGAGCGGCATGGGTTCGCCCAAGCGCGGCGCGGCGAAGACGGCCGCTCCGCGCCTGCGCCCCGACGCGGCAAGCCCGATCGTCGAAAGCTTCCCGCCGCAGGTCGGAGCCGGCTGCCGGCTGCTCTTGCTCGGCACCGTACCGAGCGTGGCTTCACTGGCGCAGCGGCAGTCCTACGCGCATCCCTACAACCTGTTCTGGCCGTTCATGGGCATGTTGTACGGCGCCGGGTCGGAACGGCCGTACGCCGAGCGCATCGCGTGTCTGCACGCACTCGGCATCGGTATCTGGGACGTGCTCGAACGCTGCGAACGTACGGGCAGCCTCGACAGCGGCATCGTCGCTGCCAGCGAAGTCCCCAACGACATCTCCGGCTTGCTGCGCACGCACCCGAGCATCGCCGCGATCGCGCTGAACGGGGCCAAGGCGCAGCAGGTGTTCGCGCGCCGCATCGCGCCGACGTTCGATGCCGCGACGCGCGCACGGGTAGCGATCCTGGCGCTGCCTTCGACCAGTCCTGCCAACGCGTCGATGTCGCGCGCGCTCAAGTTCGAGCGCTGGCGCGAACTGGAGCGATGGGTTTCCTCGCCGACGGCGGCCGACGGCGCTGCATGACAGAGGCTTCACCTCAGTTCTCGCTCGTTCAGCTAATCTGCGACAACCTTTGGGCCCCTTTCACCCACAAGGAGCAATGCTGATGAAATCGTCTCTCGCGGTACTGGCTGCTGTCGCGTTCGGTTTCGCTGTCCTCGCCCCGCAGCGCGCGAGCGCAGAAGAGGCGGACCTCGACTGCAAGCTGCGCTTCTCGTTGACCGGTTGGTCGCTGATCTACAAGCACGCCGAAGGCCACGGCGTGGTGACTTGCGCCAACGGCAAGTCGATGCGCGTGAAGATCGAATCGAAGGGCGGCGGCTTGACCGCCGGCAAGTCGCACATCGACAACGGCAGCGGCCGTTTCACCGACGTGCGCAAGATCGAAGACGTGCTCGGCACCTACGCCAAGGGCGACGCCAGTGCCGGCGCGATCAAGGCCGGCACCGCGCAGGTGTTGACCAAGGGCACGGTGTCCTTGGCTCTGGCCGGCGCCGGTGAAGGCATCGAACTGGGCGTGAGCGTGGGTGCATTCACGATCAGCAAGGCTGGTGCCAAGGCGCACAAGGACGCCAAGCAGTAAGCCGCGTCGCAGCCGTTGAGTTCGTCGAAAGCCCGCGCCGTACGGCGCGGGCTTTTGTTTGCATGAAGAAGGCGGATTGCGTCTGGCCCGGACTAGCGATCGGGGCGAGCTTCGGCGATAAGCGAGCGATCGTCGTTACACGTGCTGGTCGACCAGGACCGGATTGCCGTCCGGGTCGAGGGCGAGGAAGCTGGCCGGGCCGCTGCCGTTCTCATCCGCTTGCGTGATCAGCTCGACGCCTTGCGCCTTCAGCCGGCGCTGCAGCTCGCGCACGTCGGTGAACGCGGCGAGTTTTTGTGCATCACTGTTCCAGCCGGGATTGAAGGTCAGCATGTTGCGTTCAAACATGCCCTGGAACAGGCCGATGATGCAGTCGCCGTTTTTCAGGATCAGCCAGTTCTGCGCGGCGTCGCCGCCGAAGGCTTCAAAGCCGAACTTCTCGTAGAACTGCTTCGAAGCGTGGATGTCCTTGACCGTCAGGCTGATCGAAAACGCGCCGAGTTGCATCGCAGTCTCCCGCTGGGTGGTGGAAACGCCGCCGCGCGCCGCGGCATCGCGGCGACACGATACCCCAGCGAGCAGCACCGGCCGACCGCATCGCGACGGCTACAGCGTTTTCTCGTAGCGCCAAACATCTAAGGGGAAGGGGCCGTCGGAGGTGACGACCGGAATCGCCTCGACGCCGCGCCGCTGCCAGCCGTTCTTCTCGTAGAAGCGCGCCGCGCGTTCGTTGCCGATCGCGCAGGCGAGCCAGGCGGTGCGGACACCGGCCGCGGCGAGTCGTGCCTCGCCGTCGGCGAGCAAGATCGCGGCGACGCCCGAGCCGCGTGCGTGCGCGGCGACGAAGAGCTGATACAGCTCCTCCTCGTGGATCATGCAGAAACCGCTCGGTGCACCGAGCGGGCCCGTCGCGCGCACGCTCGCGAGCCCTTCGGCGAGCCGCTCGCGGAAGCTTTCGAACGTGCGCAGCAGCACCAGTTCCGGCGGCATCAGGTGCGCGTGCGCGTCGCGCCAGGCGTCGTGCCAGAGCCGCGCCAAGGCATCCAGTTCGTCCGCCTCGGCGGCCCGCACCATCAAAACACTCGCGCTCGATTCGGGCGATGCGACGCGCGCGCCGGGCCGCCGGTCTTCGACGTGCAGCACGCGCAGTTGCTGCGCATCCTGGTCGCGCTTGCCGCGGCCGAGCAGACCGATCACCAGATCGCCGGAATCCGCATCCGCCTCGTCGTGTCCGACCAAGCTGAGAATATCGCTGTGATGGCAGGTGACCACCCAGCCACAGCCGTTCTCAAGTTCGATGCTGTCGAAATCGCCGGACGAGGTGCCGATTTGGACCGGTCCGAACTCGCGTAACAACGCTGTCGCCTGCACCGCGAGATCGGCTTGCGGTTGCATTAGGATCACACAGGTGCCGTTCTCGAACAGTACCCACGACTTGTCCGCTCCTTGGATGGTGGAACGCCAGGCTTCGATCAGCTCGGGGCCTTGCACGAGATCCTCCTGCATCAGTTCAAACTCGATTTCGTTCGCGGCGCCGCCGAATGCGCGTGGCCGCGTTGCCACTACATCGGCGCGGTGATCGGTGCCTGTCGCGCGCCCTGCGGCCGGCGCTCGAATACGACCACGCTGTCGTAGCAGGCGATGCAGTCGGTGCCGCGCGTGAACGGCGAGATCGGTACGGCACCGCCGGTGTAGTTCGCGTTGATCTCGTCGAGCCGGTGCTTGACCATTTCCATGAAGCTGCCGCGGCGCCCGAGCCCGCCGTCGAACTGATCCCAGTAGCAGGTGTGCGTGTCCTCGACCATGTAGACGCCATTGGGCTGCACGCGGTCGTACATCAGCTCGAACGACGCGATCATGTGCTTCATCACGTGACTGCCGTCGTCGAGCACGATGTCCACGGTCGGGTACTTGGAGAAAACCGCATCGATCAGATGCGGGTCGTCCTGGCTGCCGATGAAGATCTCGATGCCGTCCGCTTCGTGCTTCTTGCATTCCGGATCGATGTCGATGCCGACGATGCGGCTACCGGGCCCGAAGTATTCCTTCCACATCTGCAACGATCCGCCGGCCCATACCCCGATCTCGATCATCACCGGGGAGGTGCCGCGGAAGCGCGCGAAGTGACGTTCGTAGATGTCGAAATAATGCAGCCACTTGTGCAACGGCTTGCGCGCGTTGTTGAGGAAGTACTTGTGCAGGAATCCTTCGTTCATCGCAGTGGCCTCTTCGCGGGGTGCATGCGGGTGCCGATCGTTTCTGGCGCCTACTTCAGGCGAGTCTCGAACAGCTTGTAGATGCGCTTGTACTCGTCCAACCAGGCATCGGCGTGCACGAAGCCGTGGCGTTCGAGCGGATAGCCGGCGAGTTCGAAGTCGTTCTTCTTCAGCTCGATCAGCTTCTGGTACAGCCGCACCGAGTCTTCGAACAGCACATTGTCGTCGATCATGCCGTGCGCAATCAGCAGCGAGCCCTTGAGGCCGTCGGCGAACTCGATCGGCGAGGAGCGCTCGTAGGCGATCGGATCGAGTTGCGGCGTGTTGAGGATGTTGGAGGTGTATTCGTGGTTGTACTGCGCCCAGTCGGTGACCGGGCGCAAGGCGGCGCCGGCCTTGAACTGGTCCGGTGCGCGGAACATCGCCATCAAGGCCATGAAGCCGCCGTAGGAGCCGCCGTACAAACCGACACGGCCCGGATCGGCCGCCGCATTCTTCTCCAGCCAGTGCACGCCGTCGATCAGGTCTTCCAGTTCGGGATGGCCCATCTGGCGGTAGATCGCGGTGCGCCAGTCGCGGCCGTAGCCTTCGCTGGCGCGATAGTCCATGTCGAGCACGACGTAGCCGTGCTCGGTTAGGAGGTTGTGGAACATCTGCTCGCGGAA
The DNA here is from genome assembly GCF_058808595.1 of Dokdonella sp. GW821-FHT11D02. Taxonomy (NCBI): domain Bacteria; kingdom Pseudomonadati; phylum Pseudomonadota; class Gammaproteobacteria; order Lysobacterales; family Rhodanobacteraceae; genus Dokdonella; species Dokdonella sp. GW821-FHT11D02. Next base: position 594,381 of record NZ_CM179520.1, read on the forward strand.
ATACGCCGGGAAGCCGAGGTGCACGTTCTGCAGATAGCCGGCGCCGTGCACGAACAGCACGGCGGGGTATTTCTTGGAGGCGTCGAAATCCTTCGGTTTGTAGAACTTCGCGTAGATCGGCAGCTTGGTGTGCGAGGAAGGCACCGCGACGATTTCCGGCGCGAGCCAGCTCATCGCCTTGTACTCGGCGGTGCGCGTATCGGTGAGCTCGCGCGGCGTCGCATTCGACTCCGCCGCGGCGACGGAAAGCTGTGCCGGCACGTAGGCGCTCGAATGCAGCAGCGCGAGCTGGCTGCCGTCGGGCGACAGTGCGAACTGTTGCGCCGCCTTGTACTGGGTCAGGCGTTCGAGCGCACCGCCGCTGACCGCGACGCGATACACGTCGTAGGCGTACGGCGCTTCGACGTTGGCGCGCAGATAGAACCAGCGGCCGTCCGGCGACAGTGTCGGTGACGAAACTTCGAACTGGCCGTGCGTCAACGCGGTCGCCTTGCCGCCTTGCGTCTTCGCATACAGCTGCGAATAGCCGCCTTCTTCGGACAGGTACCACAGCGTGCGGTTGTCCTTCTGCCAGCCGAAGTCGTTGAAGCCCCAGTTGATCCAGGCCGCATCGGTCAAGCGATGCTGCGGCAGCAGTTTGGCGCGGTCGAAGTCGACCGTCGCGATCCAGCGGTCCTTGTTGTCGATCGCGCGAATCTGGATCGCCAGCGCGGCGCCGTCCTCGCTCCAGGCGATACCGCCGCCGCCGCCGTCCTCGCTGTCGGCGACGATGCGCACGGCGCGGCCTTTCGCGTCTTCTTTCTTTTCGTTCTTCTTCTCGGATTTCTTTTTGTCCTTGCCGTCGCCGTCCGCTTTGGCGTCGAGACCGAGTTCGCGCCGGCGCTTGTCGTTCTCTTCGCGCACCGCCTTGAGCGGGTCGTCGTGGATGCCGGGAAGATCTTCGTAGGCGAGAGCGTGTTGTTCGTGCTTGGCGAGATCGAGCAGCAGCAGCGATTGCGGCGCCGGATTGTTGCGACCGACGCGCGTGCGCTCTTCTTCCTGTTCCTCGTAACCCGACTCGGTCACGAAACGCTGCAGCTTGCCGGCGCGACCTGCTTCGTGATTCTTGGGCGAGGTCACGACCAGCAAGCGCCGGCCATCGGGCGACAACGAGGTCGCCTCGATCTTGACCTCGTCGCCGAGATAGAACGGCAGTGGCGCGCGTGTCGGATCGCCGCTGGCGAATTCTTCGGCGTGCTTCTTCTGCGCTTCGCGATCGGATTTGAGCTTGCGCAGGGTGGAGAAGTAGCGCAGCTGCTGCTGGGCGAGATCGTCGGGCTTCTTCGCTTCGGGGTCTTTCTCGGCGCGCACCAGCGCGGCCGGTCCGGCGACGCCGGCGGCGATGTCGTAGACGAACCAGTCGCTGCCGCTGCGGTAGTGCAGCGCGCGGCCGTCGGCGGAGAACTGCGGCGAGGCTTCAGCCTGCGGCGTACGCGTGACCTGGGTCAGGCGACCGCTGCCGAGGTCGCGCAGGAACACGTCGCCGTTGCGCACGAAGGCGGCGCGGCGGCGCGCGCGGTCGAAAATCGCCTCCGGGCCGTCGGCATTCGCCATCGCCGCCGGGTCCACGATCGTGTCCTTGCCGTCGGCGAGATCGATCCGATGCAGGTCGCGCACCGGCGAACCGCTGCGCTTGAGGCGGTAATACACGCTGCGTCCGTCGACGCTCCAATACGGTTGCTGCACCGGCGCACCGATCCAATCGGGATCGGCCATCGCCTGCTCGATCGTGACCGCGCGTGCGGGCGCGGCGGCGAGGCTGAGCAGGGCGACCAGGGAGGCCGTCGCGAGCTGCCGCCCGAGCAGCGCGGCGCTACCGCCGGTTGCGCCGATCCGGCTCGTTTGCCGCGGGCGGGTTCCCTCTCGGCGGTCCGGCGCGCGAGGGGAATGGGCGGGCCAGCCTGGGCTGTCCGATGCGGGAATGGTGGCGGCGCGCTGCATGCGGTTTCTCCGAACGGCGAGACAAAGCGCGCAGCATAACGGCTGAACGGCGTCGGTCTATCCGCCGAAAGTCAGCCGGCGCCGCCGGCGAGCCTCAGTCCGCCTCGAAACCGTCCGCGAAGACCGCTTCGTGGTCGGCACGGATCACGCGCAGGGCGTCGAGCCGAGCGCTGCCGGCGCTGCCGTTGGCGAAGACGAGGTCGAGCACGCCGTCGTCGACCTCGACGTCGAAGCGGCGCACAACCGCGGTATCGGGGCCGTAGGCGGCGATGATGTCGAAGTCGTCCAGCACGCGAACGCCTTCGACCGAGACGTCGAACACGCGCTGGCCTGCCGCGGTGTTGTAGGTGTCGGCGAACTGCAGCTCGACCCGATACGGTCCGGGCGGCAACGGCAGGTGGTAGGCGAAATTACCCCAGCGCCAGTCGTTGTAGAGCGCGTCGTCATCGGTGCCGCCGACCGCGTGCGCGGAGACCTGGGTGGTGCCGCCCTCGAATGCGGTATCGGCGACGTACGACGTGCCGTCCGCGGCCATGTACGCGGCGCCGCCGGCGTTGATCGCGGCCATCACGGTGCCGGGTTCGGGTGCGGGTCCGTTGTCGCGCGTCACGCGCAGTTGATCGTTGAAGCTGGTGTTGCCGCCCCAACCGGTGCGGCCCGCCGGTCCACTGGCGATCACGCGGATCGGATTGGCACCGGAATGGAGAGGGATTGCAGCCTCGCTCCAGCTGGTGCTGCCGCCGGCGCTGCCGCTGGCACCGCCGGCAATCTGCCAGCTCACCGCATCGATCGCGAAGCTGCCGTGGCTGGCACTGCCGGCGAGATCGACGCTGGCCGCTTCGGTCGACCAGGCGGCCGCGGCGGTCGGTTGCGTGATGCGCAGGATCGGCGGCGCGGTGATGCTCGGTGTGCCGCGCCGCTGCGCGACCATCCAGTCGAACAGCAGCGGGTGGATGTAGGCGCTCGGCCAGATGCCGTGGCCGCCGGTGTCGTAGCGTGTGTAGATGGTGTTCGCCCCCGCGTTGCGCAGCGCGGCGACGAGCGCGTCCGAGCCGCCGACCCCGACGGTCGTGTCGTTGTCGGCATGGAAGAACCAGAACGGCACGCCGGCGACGCGCGCGACCACGCTCGGTGTGGTGTCGCCGTTGCCCGACATCGGCACCACCGCGGCGAAAAGGTCCGGATGCGAAGTCGCCGCCGCCCAGGCGCCCATCGCGCCCATCGACAGGCCGGTCAAATACACGCGGTCCGGATCGATGTGGTACTCGGCCGCGATCTGGCCGACGATCGCGACCGCGGTTTCGAGCGGGGCGCCGCCCCACCAGCCGTTGGTGAAACACTGCGGCGCGATCATGAAGACCGGCTGGCGTGCGAGGTTGGCGTCGTCGAGCAGGCGCATCGCGCCGTTGGCGTTGTTGCCGAGTTGCGCTTCGTTGTCGCTGCCGCGCTCGCTGGCGCCGTGCAGGAACAGGATCACCGGATACGCCTGCGCCGGATCGTAGTCGGGCGGCACGAAGTAGCGGAACTTCAAGGTCGTGCCGCCGGTGTTGCTGACCCCGTAGAGAAAGTCGCTGCTGGTGGCGGCGTGTACGAGTGTCGTCGTAATCGACAACGCAAAAGCGGCCAATCGGGCCGTGTATCGGCTGTGCAACATGGCGATCCCCCCAAAGGATACTGAGCCGCGACGCTAGCACGCGTCGTGTTTCACGATCTGTGGCATGACCGGCGCTTGGCAAATGCGGGCCGATCCGGCAGCCTTCGCCGACTTTCCCGGGCGCCCCGATCATGACTCTCCCTTGTGTCGAAATCGAAACCGCGCCTCAGCCGCGCTACGCGATCGTCTGGCTGCACGGTCTGGGTGCCGACGGCAACGATTTCGCGCCGATCGTGCCCGAGCTGGTCGATCGCGCCTGGCCGCCGCTGCGCTTCGTGTTTCCGCATGCGCCGGTGCGCCCGGTCACCATCAACAACGGCATGCCGATGCGCGCCTGGTACGACATCAAGGGCATGGCGATCGCCGACAAGCAGGACGAAGCCGGCATCCGCGCGTCGATCGGCGAGCTCGACGCGTTGATCGCACGCGAAGAGGCGCGCGGCATCGCGCCCGAGCGCGTGCTGGTCGCCGGCTTCTCGCAGGGCGGCGCGATCGCGCTGGCCGGTGGCGTCCGCCATGCGGCGCGGCTGGGCGGCATCGTCGCGCTGTCGACGTATCTACCGCTGGCCGAGAAGACGCCGGCCGAGCGCAGCACGGCCAATCGCGGCGTGCCGATCTTCATGGCGCACGGCAGTCACGACCCGGTCGTGCCGCAGCCCTTGGGCGAGTTCAGCCGCGACGCGCTGGCCGGCTTCGGCTACGCGGTGCAATGGCACAGCTATCCGATGGCGCACCAGGTCTGCGTGGAAGAGATTGCGGACCTGCGCGAGTGGCTCAGCGCGCGACTGACCGCGGCCTAGCCGCAAAAGCGCGACCGTCGGCGCAGGCCGCGATGGCGGCGCGCTCTATACTCGCCGCATGGCAGCGGGGGAAGCGGGCACAGAGGCGGCGCGCGCGGGCACGAGTCCCGCGCCGAACTGGCTGCCGCAGTTTTGCAGCGCACCGACCTTGTTCGCCGTGATGGTGGTGGCCGAGCTGGTCGCCCTGCTGGTCGTGCTGGCGCCCGAAGCGCAAGCGCGCGCCTTGCTGCCGCGGCTCGGCGTCGCCACTGTCTACGTGCAATGGCTGGCCTTGTTGAACGTGGTCGTGCTGTGTTCGCTGCGCCAGCCGCTGGCGCGGCTGGACGTACGCGCGGGTTATCTCATCGCGTGGGCGCTCGGCGTCGCGGTGACGGCCTTGGCCGCGGCGGTGGTGTGCCGCATGGATCAGGCGCTCGGGCTCGGCTTGAGCGTGCCGGCCGAGGCGAGTTCGCGCTTCGTGCTCGCCAACGCGGCGATCAGCGCGTTGATCGCCGCGGCGCTGCTGCGCTACCTGTTCGTGCTCGAGCAATGGCGCGAACGCGTGCGCGCGGCTTCGCGCGCGCAAGTCGACGCCTTGCAGGCGCGTATCCGCCCGCATTTCCTGTTCAACAGCATGAACACCATCGTCAGCCTGATCCGCACGCGCCCGACCGAAGCCGAGCGCACGGTCGAAGATCTGGCCGATCTGTTTCGCGCCGCGCTCGGCTCGGAAGGAGCGCTGGGTACGCTTGGGGAAGAGCTCGATCTGGTCGACCACTACCTGCGCATCGAACAACTGCGTCTGGGCGAACGCCTGCGCATCGAGCGCGACTTCGCCGGCGCGCCGCGCGATCTCGCGCTGCCGCGACTGCTGCTGCAGCCCTTGGTCGAAAACGCGGTCTATCACGGCATCCAGCCGCTGGCCGACGGCGGCACCATCGCGTTGCGCGCAGGCGCGCACGCGGGCGGCGCCGAAATCGTGATCGAAAATCCGCTGCCGCCCAACGCGCCGGTGGCGCGCAACGGCGTCGCGTTGGCGAACATCCGCGCGCGCATCCAATATCATTTCGGCGCGCGCGCCGAGCTGCGCGTCGATGCCGGGTCGCCGATTTTTCGGGTGACCTTGCGCCTGCCGGGGGAACTGCAGAAATGAAGGTGCTGTTGGCCGACGACGAGCCGCTGGCGCGCGAACGCCTGGCCGCCTTGCTCGCCGAGATCGAGGGCGCCGCCGTGGTCGGCGAAGCCGGCAACGGCCGCGAAGCGCTGGAGGCGGCGGCGCGGTTGCAGCCGGACGTGGTGCTGCTCGACATTCGCATGCCGGTGATGGACGGGCTGGAAGCGGCGCGACATCTCGCCACGCTCGAAAACCCTTCGACCGGGCAGGCGCCGGGGCTGATCTTCTGCACCGCATTCGGCGATCATGCGTTGGCTGCGTTCGAAGCGAACGCGGTCGACTACTTGGTCAAGCCGGTGCGCGCCGAGCGCTTGCGCGCGGCGCTGGCGAAAGCGCGGCGTTGGAACGGCGAGGGCGCGCGCGTGCTCGACGCGGTCGAACCGGCGCGGCGCCGCACGCACTTGTGCGCACGCGTGCGCGGCAGCCTGGTATTGGTGCCGGTGGCCGACATCGAGTATCTGTTGGCCGAGGACAAGTACGTGATCGTCCGCCACACCAAGGGCGAAGTGTTGATCGAGGAACCTTTGAAAGCACTGGAACAAGAATTTTCGGGAAGCTTGGTGCGCATCCATCGCAACTGCCTGGTCGCGCTGGCGCGACTGAGCGGCCTGACGCGCACGCCGGACGGGCGTCTGTTCGCCAACATCGGCGGCGTGGCGACCACGCTGGAAGTGAGCCGGCGCAACTTGCCGGCTTTGCGCAAGCTGGTGCGCACGCTGTGAAGACCGTGCGCATCGCCACGCGGCGCAGCGCGCTGGCCTTGTGGCAGGCCGAACACGTGGCGACGCGCTTGCGCGCGCTGCACCCCGAGTTGCAAGTCGAACTGGTCGCGATGACCACGCGCGGCGATCAGATCGTCGATCGTCCGTTGGCGGCGATCGGCGGCAAGGGGCTGTTTCTGAAAGAACTGGAAGTGGCGATGCAGGAACAGCGCGCCGACCTCGCCGTGCACTCCTACAAAGACGTGCCGATGCAGCTCGAGCCGGGTTTCGCGATCGCGGCCGTGCTCGAACGCGCCGATGCGGCCGACGCCTTCATCAGCAACGACTACGCACGTCTGCGCGATCTGCCGCACGGCGCGCGCGTGGGCACTTCCTCACTGCGCCGGCAAGCGCAGCTGCGCGCGCTGCGGCCCGACCTCGAACTGGTCGACTTGCGCGGCAATGTGAACTCGCGCCTGGCCAAGCTCGACGCCGGCGACTACGCCGCGATCGTGCTCGCCTGCGCCGGCATCGAGCGGCTCGGCTTCGGCGCACGCATGCGCGAGCGGCTGGCGCCGCCGGATTGGGTGCCTGCAGTGGCGCAGGGAGCGATCGCGGTGGAATGCCGTCAGGGCGATGCCGAGATGGCCGAGCTGCTGCGTCCGCTGGATGATGAAGCGACGCATCGCTGCACCTCGGTCGAGCGCGCGATGAACCTCAGCCTGCACGGCAGCTGCACGGTGCCGGTCGCCGGCTACTGCGTGGAAACCGAAAGCGGCCTGGCGTTGTGGGGCTTGGTCGGCGACGCCGCCGACGGGCGCCTGATTCGCGCGCACGCGGCGGGTCCCACCGACGAGCCGGAGGCGCTCGGCGAACACGTCGCCGCCCTGCTGCGCGAGCAGGGCGCCGACGCGATGCTCGGACGCTGACCTAGGATCAGTGACCGAAGTTGTAGACCAGGTTGGTGGTCATCAACTGATCGTTCTTCTTGATACCGGCGGCCACTTCGGAGTTGTGGCGGATCTGGTAGCCGACCTTCAGCGCGAACGACTTGTTGATCGCGACCTGCAGGCCGGCGTCGTTCTGGATGAAGGTGTTGTTGCTTCCCGATTCGATCAGCAGCGTGTTCACGAACGAGGTCGTGTCGCTGAAATTGTGCTTGTAGGCGATCAGGCCGCGGCCGACCACTTCACCGTCGGCATCGAAGGTGTGGCGCACCTGACGGCCGTCGACGACTTCCGGACCGAGCACGTCGATCGGGCGGTAGCGCTTGTAGCCGGGGCCGGCCTCGAAAGAGAGCTCGTCGCTCTGATTCTTCAGCACCGTGTAGCCGTAGCCGAGCGAGACGACCGCCTGGTAGTCGAACGGCGAGAAATCGTCGTTCTCGTAGCGCAGCGCGCCGACGATGTAGCTGCGCTCGTCGAGCTTGTAGGCCGAGGACAGGCCGGTTTCGTAGCGGTTCGCATTCAGTTCGTAGTCTTTCTTGAACGCGATGTTGCCGTTGCCGTCGAGGTAGGGACTCTTGACCTCGCCCTTGGCGCGCAGCGCGGTCAGGTAGAAGTTGTGTTTCCAGGTGTCGTCTTCCTTGGCGAACTGCAGCTTCGCGTTGAGGTTCTCGGACTTCGCGTTGCCGCGCGCGGCGGCGAAGCCGACTTCGCCCGAACCGGACCAGCCGTTGTCTTCGGCGGCGACGGCGCCGAGCGGCAGCGCGGCGAGCAGGGCGAGCGGGAGCAGATGCTTGTTCATCGGGGTTTCCTTGTGATCTACGGGACGAAAAGAAAACAAAAAGTGCAGCCACGATTGCGAACAGGCCACGAAAGCCGAGCCGGCTCGCAAGCAAAAAAAAACCGCAAGACGGGGCTTGCGGTTGGGCGGCATGGTATGCACGCGGACTAAACCTCGCGTGAACCGTTTCGTGAACAAGCGTGGCGGGCGCGGCGGTTCAGCGACCGTAGTAGGCGATTACGGTGTGCCGAGCCTCGGCGAAGAACAGCCAGCGTTCGACCAGCAGACCGAGCGCTCCGCTGGCAAACGCGAGCCAGGCTGCAGCCGCCTGCGTGGCCGGCGCGAGCAGGCCGAGCACGGCGAGCAGAGCGGGGATCAGGAACGCCGTCAGCAGCGCGATCCTGCGCAGTTTGCGCGAGTGCTTGCGCGCCAGCGCGAAGCCCATTTCGTGCGTGAGATAGTTTTCTTCGGTATGCGGCTGCTCGAATGAACGCACCGTGCCGAGCGATTCGAGGCCGGTCGCGTGACCCGCGCCGATGAGGGGCTGGGCTTCGATCGAACGCCAGTAGCGCCGCTTGAGTCCGGCGCAGACCAGCGCGAGCGCGATCACGCCGCCGGGCAGAACGAGGCGTTCGATCGATGACGGCACGCCGGTGCTGCTGCCGGCCCAGAGCAAGAGGCCGCCGCCGTACACGGCGAGCAGCAGATACGCCGGCACGACATGGCGCTCGTTCCATGCGCGAATCGGCTTCAAGCTCGAATAGATGTGCGCGGTGCAGTAGACCGTCGCGAACGCGCCGAGTGCGAGCAGCAGGCCGAGCGAACGCAAGATCACAACGTCGCAGCACGCCGCATCGGCGATGGCGCGGTGCGTGAATGCCAGCAGGCACAGGGGCAGCGCGGTCGCCGGCAGGAAGGTCAGCAGCGCGGCGACGCCTTCGCGCGAGAGCCACGAGCTGCGCCATTGCGAGAGCGCACGCCAGGCGCGTTGCGGCTTACCCAAATGCCCCATCGAGGCGAGCAGTCCGGCCGCGACGAGGGCGAACGCACCGAAATAGCCGACGGCGGACCAGAAAAACGGCGTGTGGCGAAAAGCGAGGAGGCCGGCGAGCGCGGGGGGATCGGCCAGCGGACCCAGCGCAAACGCGAGACCGATCAGAAACCAGGCGCCGTAACCCAGCCCCGACAGCACGGTGAAGGCGATGATCGAGAACGTCGGTCGCATCGCGTCTTCAGCGCGACAGCACGCGGTCGAGCCAGCGCAGCACGCCGGGCAGCTGCGCCGGATCGAGCGTTTCCGCGCGTTCCGCCGCGACTTGCGTTTCGCGTCCGTCGCGGCGCGGGCGCGGCGGCAGATAGCGGTTGACCGGCTGGTAGCCGAACTCCGGCATCAAGGCGTAGCCGTCGCGTTCGGCGACGCGTTGGGACACCGGCGAATCCGGATCGCCGAGGTCGCCGAAATGGCGTGCGCGCGTCGGGCAGGCCAAGACGCAGGCCGGCTGGCGGTCCGCTTCGTCCAACGTCTCGTTGTAGATGCGATCCACGCACAGCGTGCATTTCTGCATCGTGCCTTTGCGCACGTCGATCTCGCGCGCGCCGTACGGGCAAGCCCACGCGCACAGCTGGCAGCCGATGCATTTGCTGTCGTCGACCAGCACGATGCCGTCCTCGGCGCGCTTGTAGCTGGCGCCGGTCGGACACACGGTGACGCAGGCCGGCGTCTCGCAATGCAGGCACGAACGCGGAAAGTGGACGGTGAGGCTGGGATTGGGGATTGGGGATTGGGGATTGGGAAGAGCGCGCGTGTCTCGTGCCGAATCCGCTTTACCGAATCCCCAATCCCCAATCCCCAATCCCGGCTCTACGGCATAACTGTGCACGCGATTGAACCAGACCCCGTTCGGCTCGCTGCCGTACGGGTTCTGGTCCGGCAACGGGCCGAACTCGCCGCCGTCGTTCCATTCCTTGCACGCGACCGCGCAGGCGTGGCAGCCGACGCAGATGTCGAGGTCGATGACCAGACCCAACTTCTTCGGCGAGGGCGGCGGCAGCGAGGTCATCGATCAGGCGGGTTTGCGCAGCAGGAAGTAATTGGACATGTGGCCGATACGCAGTTCCGGGATCGCGTGTTCGAGCACCTCGACCGGCTGCAGGCCGTGCCGTGCGGCGATGCGCAGCACGTCCTTCTGCGGCAGTACGTGCATTTCCATGTCGAGTTTGTCGGAGCGCGCGCGCAGGTACGACTTGGCGGCGAAGCGGTAGTTCGCCTCGTAGGTCGGCACCTGGAAGTAGGCGATGCCGCCCGGCTTGAGCTGCGCGAACACGCGATCGAGGATCGCCGCGATCACCGGTGGTGGATTGTGCTGCAGCACGATCGCGGTGAAGAACACGTCGATCGGTCCGACCGCGCTGAGCTCGTCGATGTGCTTGAGCTGGCGCAGCTCGACGTTGCGCACGTGCTGCGCGTCGAGATGCTCGCGCGCGAAACGCAGGTGGCCGGGCGACACGTCGATGCCGACGACTTCGGCGCAGACTTCGGCGAGGCGCCGCGTGATGCGTCCGACGCCGCAGCCGATTTCGAGGCAGCGCGCGCCGCGCGGCACGCCGAGCCCGTTGCGTGCGAGCGTGGCCAGGAAGCGCCGGATGTCCTCGTCGGCGGTTGCATAGAAGACGTCGAGATTGGCGTCGATGCGGTCGGCGTGGAAACCCTCGTTGGTCAGCACCGACCAATGCGCGTCGGTCTCGCCCATGTGGCTCCAGCTCTGCGCGATGTGATCGAACAGCTGCTGCAGCCGTTGCGGTTCCTCGACGGTTTCGATGTCGAGCGCCGGTTCGGAGCCGCTCATGCTCGGGCGCGCGATGCCGCCGAGCTGATTTTGGAATTCCTCGCTGCCGATGAAGCCGCGGCGCAGCTCGCCGAGGTTGCCGGAGGTGGCGAGGTGGAAGCGGATGGCTTCCTCGCTCTCCGGTTCGCGATTGAGAAAGATGCGATACGCCCAGCGCACGGTCTCGGCATCGAGGGGGAGGGAATCGACGTACTGATGACTCATAAGCTCGGTGGGCTCGTAAAAGGAAAAGGAAGGAGAACGACCGCGTATTCTGACTCAGATCGGCGCGCGCTTCGAACGCACCGGTCCCATTTCGACGCGATGGCCGCTTTCGCGCGGCGCCGGGTCGCGCTCGATGCGTACGCGCAGGTCGAACCAGGCGGCTTGGCCGGTGACCGGGTCGGCGTTGGCGTAGCTGGCGTCGTCGAGCGCCTCGCCGATCAGATGGTTGAGCAGGAAGCCGTCGCGGTTCTCCGGCGCGCGCGCGGCGAGTTTCCAGGCGCCCTTGCGCTTGCCGATCGCGTTCCAGGTCCAGACCGTGCCGGGCGCGGTGCCGGTGTGGTGCCGCGCCTGCACGCGAATGCGCGCGCGCGGCGAGGCCAGCCAGATCCAGTCGCCGTCGTCGACCCCGTGCGCGGCGGCCGTGTGCGGATGCAAGTAGAGAAAATTGCGCGTCGCGATCTGGCGCAGCCAGGAATTCTGCGAGCCCCAGGCGTGGTACATGAACATCGGTCGCTGGGTGATGGCGGCGAGCGGGAACGACGGCGCCTGATCGAGCGAGCCGTACCAGAACGGCAGCGGATCGAAGTACTTCGTCACGCGGACGCGGTCTTTTTGCGGCGGTCGCGCCGCACCGTGCCCTTGCGCGGCGAGTCGGAATCGCTGCAGCGATTCGGCGTAGAACTCGAGCACGATGGGCGCATTCGAGCCGACGAAACCGAGCGCTTTGGCCCAGTCCAGATAGTCGCGATTGGCCATCTTGTAGTAGCGCGCCGCGGCGGGCACCTCGCGATGCCAATGGCAGTTGTGCTCGATGTAGCGTTCGAGCTGGTGCGGATTGGGCAGGCCGACGCCGGCCTTGGCGCCGTCCGCGCCGCGCCAGCCGGCGAGCAGGCCGACGCCGGGCGCGCGTTCGTGTTCGACGATGTACTGCGCGTAGCCGCGCGGATAGATCGGCGCACCGTCTTCGTCGACCAGGCCGGGCAGGCGCAAGCGCGCGCCGAGTTCGAGCAGCACGTCTTGGAACGCACGCACGTCGCGATCGGGCGCGACCACCGGACGGCGGATCGCATCGCTGGCACCGTCGGCGTCGGAGATCGGCCGATCGAGCAGGCTGATGCAGTCGTAGCGTTCCAGATAGGTCGTGTCCGGCAGCACCAGGTCGGCGAACGCGACGGTTTCCGAATCGTAGGCGTCGACGTAGATGATGCGCGGGATCGCGTACTCGCCGCTGGCCGGGTCGCGTGCGCACAGCATCTCGCGCGTCGCGCTGGTGTTCATCGCCGAGTTCCAGCCCATGTTGGCCATGAACAGCAACAGCGTGTCGATGCGGTACGGATCGCCGGCGACCGCGTTCGCGATCACGTTCTGCAGCATGCCGTGGGCGGCGAACGGATGCTCCCACGAGAACGCCTTGTCGATGCGGCGCGGGCGGCCGTCGGCGTCGACCAGGAGATCGGCCGGCGTGTGCACGTAGCCGAGCGGAGCGGCGTCGAGCGCGCCGTTCGGCTTGCGCGTCTTGCCCGGCCGGTTCGGCGGCGGCGCCGGCTTCGGATACGGCGGCTGGTAGCGGAAGCTGCCCGGCGTATCGATCGCGCCGAGGATCATCTGCAACAGATGCAGCGTCCGGCAGGTGTGGAAGCCGTTCGCGTGCGCGCTGATGCCGCGCATCGCGTGCATCGCGACCGGGCGTCCGAGCATCTGCGCGTGCTCGCGTCCGTGCGCGTCGGCCCAGCGCTGATCGAGCGTGATGGCTTGCTCGAACGCGACCTCGGCCAGTTCGCGCGCAAGGCGGCGGATCGTCTGCGCCGGCACGCCGCACTCCGCAGCGACGGTGTCGGGCGCGTAGTCCTGCGCCATGTAGCGTTCGGCGAACAGGTGGAAGGCGGGGACGGCGTGGCGGCCGTCGGGCAGGGTGTATTCGCCGACGACGAGGGGCGAAATGTCGGCGGCGTCGGCGCGGACCAGTTCCACGTCGGGGCGCTCGACGTCGCTTTCCCTCACCCGCGCCTGCGGCGCGACCTCTCCCGCTTGCGGGAGAGGGGCGGGATGAAAGGAAGCTTGTGCAGACGCCGCGCGCGCGCGAATCGCGCACAGCGGATTCCCCTCCGCATCGCGCGCGATCAACCCATCGTCCGCTGCGCCGGGCGCTCGAACCACCAAGTGATGCGCATTCGTGTAGCGCACGAGGTAATCCAGATCGACGCGGTCCGCGTGCAGCAGTTCGTGGATCAGTGCGCCGGCCAAGAGGCCGTCGGTACCCGGGTTGATCGGCACCCATTCGTCGGCGATCGCGCCGTAGCCGGTGCGCACCGGATTGATCGCGACGATCTTCGCGCCGCGTGCCTTGAGCTGGCCGAGGCCGAGTTTGATCGGATTGGAGTCGTGGTCTTCGGCCACGCCCCACAGCATCAGGTACTTCGTCAGCGCCCAATCGGGTTCGCCGAATTCCCAGAAGCTGCCGCCGAGCGTGTACATGCCGGCGGCGGCCATGTTGACCGAGCAGAAGCCACCGTGCGCGGCGTAGTTGACGGTGCCGAACTGTTGCGCCCACCAACCGGTCAGGGCCTGGCTCTGGTCGCGGCCGCTGAAAAAAGCCAGTTCGTCGGGATTGCGCGCGCGGATGTCGCCGAGCCATTGCGTGGCCAGCGCCAGCGCCTCGTCCCATTCGATCTCGCGGAATTCGCGCGCGCCGCGTTCGCCCACGCGCAGCAGCGGTTTGGATAATCGCGCCGGCGAGTAGTGCTGCTTGATTCCGGCCGAACCCTTGGCGCAGATCACGCCGCGGTTGACCGGGTGCGCGGGATTGCCGTCGATGTAGCGGACGCGGCCGTTCTTCAAGTGCACGCGGATGCCGCAGCGGCACGCGCACATGTAGCACGTGGTCGTCTTGACCTCATCGCCGGTCGGCAGATTGAGATTCAGCTGAGCGTGCGGCACGTCGACAGTGGGCGGCTGGCCATGCGGCGGATGGTAACGGATGCGCCGGCGCGGCTGGCTAGAATGCCGTTTTGCGCCAACGCCGCTACCGACCATGACGAAGCCGCACATCCTGCCGCGCGCCTTCTATCGGCGCGACCCGCGCGAGGTCGCGCCGGACCTGCTCAACAAGCTCCTGCTCGGAGCGGACGGGCGGGTCGGGCGGATCGTCGAAACCGAGGCGTACTGCGGCGCGATCGATCCGGCCGCGCATACGTTTCGCGGCCGCACCGCGCGCAACGCGACCATGTTCGGGCCGCCCGGTCATCTGTACGTGTACTTCACCTACGGCATGCACTGGTGCGCGAACGCGACCTGCGGCGAGGCCAACGCGGTGCTGTTGCGTGCGCTGGAGCCGGTACACGGCATCGAACGCATGCGCCAGAGCCGGCCGCGTGCGCGCACGGAGCGCGACCTGTGCAGCGGACCGGCACGCTTGTGCCAGGCCTTCGAGATCGATCGCGCCGATGACGGCACCGACCTCCTGCGCGGCCGCGTGCGCATCGCCAGCGACGGCATGCCGCCGCCGGCGGTGCCGGCGGTCGGGCCGCGCATCGGACTCACGCGCGCGGTGGACCTGCCGTGGCGCTGGTACGTGGCGGGCAACCCGCACGTATCGCGCTGAGCGAGGTCCGGCGAAGGCGGCCGCTGTGACACACTAGCCGGATCGTCGTTTCCGACCTACGCGCCCCGCCATGGACCGCTACGAACGCATCCTGACCCTGCACCGCATCCTGAAGTCGGCGCGCTATCCGGTGCCGTTCGCGCGGCTGAAGGAAGAACTGGCTTGCTCGCGCGCGACGCTGTACCGCGACATCGCGTTTCTGCGCGACGCGCTCGGCGCACCGATCGAAAGCGGCGGTGACGAGGCGACCTTCCACTACGCCGCCGACGAAGCCGAGCGTTTCGAACTGCCCGGCTTGTGGCTGACCAGCGAAGAGCTCGCCGCGCTGCTCGCGCTGAACGAGCTCCTGGTGCGTTCCGATCCGGGTGTGCTCGCCGGCGCTCTGGCGCCGTTCCGGGCGCGCATCGAACGCTTGTTGTCGGACCATTCCAGCGGGCGGACCCTGCCGGTCGAGCGCATTCGCGTGCTCGCCAGCGGCGCGCGCAAGCTCGATCAGGCGGCGTTCCGTGCGGTCGCCGGCTCGCTGTTGAACCGGCATCGCCTGAAGTTCCGCTACCGTGCGCGTTCGACCGACGCGCAGACCGAGCGCACGGTGTCGCCGCAGCGCCTCGCGCACTACCGCGACAACTGGTATCTCGACGCTTGGGACCACAGCCGCGATGCTTTGCGCAGCTTCGCGCTCGATCGCATCCGCGATCCGCAGCCGCTCGATGAGCCGGCCTTGGACCGCGAAGGCGCCGAACTCGATGCGCACCTGGCTTCGAGTTACGGCATTTTCTCCGGCGCGCCCAAGGCCTGGGCGACGATCCGCTTCTCCGCGCACGCCGCGCGCTGGGTCGCCGACGAGCATTGGCATTCGCAGCAGCAGGGCGCGCGCCTGTCCGACGGCCGCTACGAATTGAAGCTGCCCTACTCCAATTCGCGCGAGCTCTTGATGGACGTGCTCAAGTACGGCCCGGACGCCGAAGTGGTGGCGCCGGTGTCCTTGCGCGAGGAAATGAAGATTCTGCTGCAGCTCGCGCTCGGCGCTTATTCCGCCAATCCGAACTGAACTCAGGCGGCGGCCGGCGTCGATGCGGGCGCCGCGCCGCGTGCTTTCTGCGCCAGCTCGCGAAATTTGGTCGAGGTCGATTCGAGCTTTTCGCTCCACTCCGGGCTCGGCGTCTGGCCCTGCGTGACCTTGTCGTAGATCTGCAGCAGGGCGACCGTCGCGAACGGGTCGATCAGCGCCGCCTTCAGGCTCAGCGCCGCGATCACCGCGATCGCGAACGTCCATACGCCGGCGGCGTGCGGATAAAACCGCAGCGCCGCCGCGGTGGGGCCGATCACGAGCAGGAACAGCACCAGGGTCAGGCCCCAAATGACGAAGGTCAGGAACGCGGCGTTCTTCAGCACGCTGCGATAGTTCTGCGCGTACAGCACCATGCTGTCGCGCGCGGTCGCCCACGGATTGGCGGTCGGCCGGCGCAGGATCTGCGCGAGGATGACCTGATCGAGATGGCTGAGCGAGGTGTTGATCACCGCATCGACGAGCTTGACCAGCGAATCGAGCCCCGGAATCGGCAGCCACGAGGCGATGCTCACGGTCAGGCGGTTGAACACGCGCAGGATGCCGCGGATCAGTTGGTTCAAGCCGAACAGCATCGAGGAGGTGGCGAAGTGCTGCCGGACCACGCCGTTGGCGTAGTCGATCTGGCCCTTGCCGCGCGGAATCTCGCGGCCGTCCATCAGCTCGACGAGCACGGCGATGTGTCCGGCCTTGACCAGGTACAACACATATTCGCGCGCCCAATAAAGAACGCCGCTGACGACGACGAAGCCGGCCAAGCCGCCCCAGAACGCCCCTGCGCCGCCGTTGTTGCCGACCTTACCCAACAACAAGCCCAATCCGCCGCCGATACCGGTCACGACGACGTAGGTGACGGCAATGCCGAGATAGACGCACAGACGCAGCGCGAGGAACGGCAGCGTGCGCGCGAGCAGGGAGAAAATCTTTCCGGTGCGAAAGTCGAACATGGCGGCTCCGACGAAGACCCGAGTGGTGGCATCCACGAGCGCCGATTTTTCATCGGCGCACGTCGATGCGGCATGATATTGGCCGTGGCTACGACGAACGGCGCGCGCGCATGACATCCCCTCTTTCAGTTTCGCTGGTGCTCGGTTCGGGCGGCGCGCGCGGCTATGCACACATCGGCGTGATCGAGGAACTCGAGGCGCACGGTTATGCGATCCATTCGATCGCCGGCGCTTCGATGGGCGCGCTGGTGGGCGGCATCTACGCGGCCGGCAAGCTCGCCAGCTACGTCGACTGGGTGCGGCCGCTGCAGCGCTTCGACGTGCTGCGCCTGCTCGACTGGACCATCAGCGGCGGCGGCTTCATCAAGGGCGACCGCATCATCGGCGTGCTGCGCGATCTGGTCGGCGACACCAATATCGAAGACCTGCCGATCCCCTACACGGCGGTCGCGGTCGATCTGGAGCAGCAGCGCGAGGTGTGGTTCTCAAAAGGGCCGCTGTTCGACGCGATCCGCGCCTCGATCGCGATTCCGACCCTGATCCGCCCGTATCACCATCAAGGCCGCCTGCTGGTCGATGGCGGTCTACTGAATCCGCTGCCGGTCTCGCCGACCTTGCGCGATCTCACCGACGCGACCATCGCGGTCGACGTCAACTCGGCGCCCGAGCCCTTGCCCGGCAGCAGCGAGGCGGATGTCGGCGGCACGCCGGACATGGCGCAGGCGCCGGTGCCGCGCCGCCGTCATCGCATCGCCGAATTCATCCAAGCGCAGTTCGCCAAGCGCGCGCAGCACGGCACGGCCCACGAGCCGGGCGCGTTCGAACTGTTCGCGCGTTCGCTCGACATCGTGCAAGACACGATCACGCGGCTGAAGCTCGCGGCGCAACCGCCGGACCTCTTGATCACGATTCCGCGCAACGCCTGCGCCTTCTACGAATTCCACCGCGCCGAGGAGCTGATCGAACTCGGCCGGCTGCGCACGCGCGAGGCGCTGGCGCGCTGGTCGAAGCCGCCCTCCGGCGGTTGAGAACGAGCCATGGATGGCGAACCGGAAGCGCTCCATAGATGGATGCTTGCGTGCCGCCTTCTTTTGCGGGCAGATCAAATAGAGCGTTTTCGAGGCGCGCGACGGCGCATCGCCTGTTCCGAATGCCCGAAGACCGGCTTGCGCCGGTCTTCGGGGAGGAGCGCTGGGGCTGGGTTCAGCCGCCGCGCTTCATCGACGAGAAGAACTCGTCGTTGGTCTTGGTGTTCTTCATCTTGTCGAGCATGAATTCCATCGCGGCGAGCTCGTCCATCGGATGCAGCAGCTTGCGCAGGATCCAGATCTTCTGCAGCTGGTCCGGGTCGATCAGGAGTTCTTCGCGGCGCGTGCCGGAGCGGTTGATGTCGATCGACGGATAGACGCGCTTTTCGGAGATACGGCGGTTCAGGTGCACTTCCATGTTGCCGGTGCCCTTGAACTCTTCGTAGATCACTTCGTCCATCTTTGAGCCGGTGTCGATCAGCGCGGTCGCGATGATGGTCAGGCTGCCGCCTTCCTCGACGTTGCGCGCCGCGCCGAAGAAGCGCTTGGGGCGTTGCAGCGCGTTGGCGTCGACGCCGCCGGTCAGCACCTTGCCCGAACTTGGCACCACGGTGTTGTAGGCGCGCGCGAGGCGCGTGATCGAGTCGAGCAGGATGACCACGTCCTTCTTGTGTTCGACCAGGCGTTTGGCGCGCTCGATCACCATCTCGGCGACCTGCACGTGACGCACGGCCGGCTCGTCGAAGGTGGAAGCGACGATCTCGGCGCGCACGCCGCGCTGCATTTCGGTCACTTCCTCGGGACGTTCGTCGATCAACAGGATGATCAGGTGCGCATCCGGATGGTTGTGCACGATCGCCTGCGCGACGTTCTGCAGCATCATCGTCTTGCCGGCCTTCGGCTGGCTGACGATCAAGCCGCGCTGGCCGCGGCCGATCGGCGCGACCAGATCGAGGATGCGGCCGGTGATGTCTTCCGACGAGCCGTTGCCGCGCTCGAGGTGGAACGACTTGCGCGGGAACAGCGGGGTCAGGTTCTCGAACAGGACCTTGTTCTTCGACGCTTCCGGCGGCTCGCCGTTGATGTTGTCGACCTTGAGCAGGGCGAAATAGCGTTCGCCTTCCTTCGGCGGACGCACGCGGCCGGTGATGTAGTCGCCGGTGCGCAGGTTGAAGCGTCGGATCTGGCTCGGGCTGACGTAGATATCGTCCGGACCTGCGAGGTAGGAGGCATCGAAGCCGCGCAGGAAGCCGAAGCCGTCCTGCAGGATCTCCAGCACGCCTTCGCCGTAGATGCCGCCGCCGGCGCGCGCATGCGCCTTCAGGATCAGGAAGATGATGTCTTGCTTGCGCGCACGCGCGACACCTTCCTGCACGCCCAGGCTCTCGGCCAGGGTGAGCAGATCGGCGGCCGACTTGCGCTTGAGTTCGTTCAGGTCGATCAACGGGCCGTTGCCACCGCCATTGCGCTCGTCGTATTCCTCGTCGAGGTTGGGGTTGTTGTGGCCTTGCGGGTTGTTGCCGTGGCGGTTGCGCCGGTCGCGGCGGCCGCGACGGCCACCCTGACCTTGCGCGCCCTGGCCCTGACCCTGGTTGGGGTTGCCATTGCCGGAGCCCGGCTGCTGCCCGGGCGCTGCGGTATTGCCGTCCGCGCCCGCAGTGGGCGCCGACGACTCGCCGGCATCGGCGCTGGCTGGCGAATCGCCGGCCGGCGTTTCCTGCGGCGGTGCATTCTGTTGATTACGCGGCGCGCGCTGGCGCGGCTCGCGACGGCCTTCTGCACGGCCTTCTGTTACGGCGACGGGGCCGTTTTCGTTCGTTTCGTTTTCGGACACGGGCAATCCTCGCTGGGCGCCGTTGGTGAAGCTGGGGAGGGAAGATTCGGGGAGAAGCGGGCGAGGCGGCTCGCGGCCTCGGGCGCTCGAGAACTAACTTAGCACCGCCGTTGGCGGGCGTAAAGCGGTGGAGCCGGGATTGGGGATTGGGGATTCGGGATTGGGAGGAGCGAAAGCGGCAGCGGTGCGCGCTTCCAACGAATCCCTAGTCCCCAATCCCGGCTCCTCAGGCAATGGCCTTGTCGATCAGCTGCGCCAGGGCGGACTTGCTGACCGCGCCGATCTGGGTCGCCTGGACCTTGCCGTCGCGGAACACCATCAGGGTCGGAATGCCGCGGACGTTGTAAGTGCGCGGGGTCTTCTGGTTGTGGTCGACGTTGATCTTGGCGATCTTCAGCTTGCCCTGGTAGGTCGAGGCGAGATCGTCGAGCATCGGCGCGATCATCTTGCACGGACCACACCATTCGGCCCAAAAATCGACCAGGACCGGCTCGGAGGACTGCAGGACCTGCGCCTCGAACTGATCGTCGCTGATGTGTGAGATGAGTTCGCTCACGATAAATCTCCGAAATTAAAGGGATTGCCGACCGTCGCGCGCCAGAGGCGGGGTTCCGCTACAATCGCGTGGTTGGGCGGCACGGAAAGGGATGCGACGGGGCGCAAAACTGACGTCCCATTTGAGCCCAAACCCTGACCTGCTGCAAGTTGGGGATGCCGCCACGCATTGCAAGATCGACGCCGCGCCGCCATCTGGTGCCGGCCTCCCGCCGCACGGCGCGCCCCATCGCGCCGCGCCCGATGAAAAGCCCGGCAGACGCCGTGTGCTCTATCCCGCCTTACGAATCGAGTCATGTCCCAACATCCCCTCACCGATATCACCTTCGAAAGCTTCGACCTGCATCCGCGCATGTTGTCGGGCTTGAACGCCGCCGGTTTCACGCGCTGCACGCCGATCCAGGCGCTGACCTTGCCGATCGCGCTGACCGGCCGCGACGTCGCCGGTCAGGCGCAGACCGGCACCGGCAAGACCGGCGCCTTCCTGGTCGCCGTGCTGAACCGCCTGCTGACCCAGCCCGCCGTGGCCGATCGCAAGCTGACCGACCCGCGCGCGGTCATTCTGGCGCCGACGCGCGAGCTGGCGATCCAGATCGACAAAGACTTCCGCAACATCGGCCGCGACACCGGCCTGACCTCGGCGCTGATCTACGGCGGCGTCGACTACGAGAAGCAGCGCGACGCGCTCAAGGCCGGCAGCGACCTGATCATCGCCACGCCCGGCCGCCTGATCGACTACCTCAAGCAGCACGTGTTCTCCTTCAACGCGATTGAGGCGGTCGTGCTGGACGAAGCCGATCGCATGTTCGACCTCGGCTTCATCAAGGACATCCGTTTCCTGTTCCGCCGCATGCCGCCGCGCGAGCAGCGCCAGAGCATGCTGTTCTCGGCGACCTTGTCCCAGCGCGTGCTGGAACTCGCCTACGAGCACATGAACGAGGCGGAGAAACTCACCGTCGAGACCGACAACGTCACTGCCGACCGCGTGCGTCAGGTGGTTTATTTCCCGGCCAAGGAAGAAAAGCTGCCGTTGCTGATTGGCCTTCTTTCGGGCGTCGACGCGCATCGCAGCATGGTGTTCGTGAACACCAAGATCGCCGCCGAGAAGGTCACGCGCTCGCTCGAACGGCAAGGCTTCTCGGTCGCCACGCTGTCGGGCGACGTGCCGCAGGCCAAGCGCGAGCGCCTGCTCGCCAAGTTCCAGCGCGGTGAGATCGAGCTTCTGGTGGCGACCGACGTGGCCGCGCGCGGCCTGCACATTCCCGATGTCAGCCACGTCTTCAACTACGACCTGCCGCACGACGCCGAAGACTACGTGCATCGCATCGGCCGCACAGCGCGCCTGGGTGCCGAGGGCGATGCGATCAGCTTTGCCTGCGATCTGTACGCGATGGGCTTGCCCGATATCGAGTCCTACATCGGGCAGAAGATTCCGACCGCGTCGATCACGCCGGACTTGCTGGTCGCGCCGCCGCCGCGGCCGCGTGCACAGACGGCTCAGAGCCATGCCGCCGAAGACGAGGCTGCCGACGATGCGCGCAACACCGCCGGTCCGCCGCCGAAAGCGGGTCCTAGCCGCTCGCGCAGCGGCGAGAGCCGCGGTGGTGAGCGTGGTTCGCGTCGTGGTGGGCCCGGCGCCGGGCCGCGCTCTCGATCGCAGGGCGGTGAGTCGCGTCGTGCGCCGCCCGCCGCGGCTGCAGCCGCGCCGGTTGCGTCGACCGACAACGGCGCCGCATCGGCAACGCCGGCACCGATCGCGCTGAACCCTGACGGCACGCCGCGCAAGCGCCGCCGCCGCGGGGGGCGCGGCCGCAACAAGCGCAATGATGGCGAGGCGACGAATCTGAAGACGGCGTCGGGGAACGAGAGCGCGACGCCCGCACACAGCGCGGATCGCAAGCCGCGCCACGAGCACGCGCCGCGCAGCGAGCGCACCATGCCGACGCTGCCGCCAGGTCCCGTCGAAGCCAACAGCACGCCGCCCAAGCAAGGTTTCTTCCGTCGTCTGGTGCGGATGTTCACCGCGCGCTGAGCCCGCGTTTGCGGCGAGAAGTCGAGCCACACGATCCGATCGTCGAATCGGATCGTCACGGCGCTTCGATCTTCTCCCGCAGCGGCGCCATCAATCGAATATAGGCTTGCCCGCTTCTGCCGGCCGCGTCGAACAGAGCGACGGCCTGCGCGACGTCGGCGCGCGCTTCGGACCGCCGTCGTTCCGCCAGATGCACTTGGGCGCGCGCGCGATAGGTCGACGCGAGCAGGATCTTGTTGTTCGCGTAGCTCGTCAGCGCGATGTCGAGCGCGGCTTGCGCCAGCGGCGCGGCCTCGGCGCTGCGACCGAGCGCGGCATACAGCTCCGCCAGCGATACGCGCGTCGTCACCGCGAGCGGACTGCGCTCGCCGTTTTGTCCGATTGCGATGCGTAGGGCTTGCTCCAGATTCGGCAGCGCTTCGTCGTAGCGATCGAGCCGGGTCAGCACGACACCGAGGTTGTTCAGCGAGGCCGCGAGCTTGGGCGTTTCCCCATACAGCGCGCGCGTCACCTCGACCACGCGGCGATAGTCCTGCAGGCACTGCTGGTTGCGGCCCATCATCAGCGCCGCGTTGCCGCGGCTGTTGAGCGCGGCCATACCGCCGTCCGATTCCGCCTGGCTCAGTCGCTCGAACACGCCATAGCTTTCGTTGGCGCGCGCCTCGGCCTCCTCGTAGCGCCCTGCCTGGGTCAGCGCGTTCGACAAGGTATTGAAGAGGCTGCCGGTGGCGAAATCGTCGTCGCCCTTGAGCCGGCGGCGTTCGGCGATGGCTTCCTGCAGCGTTTGGATCGCCACATCCACCTTGCCTTCGGCGCGCTCGATCTTCGCCTGCGTCGACCGGCTTTCGTTGAGAATGTCGCGCTCCGTGTCCGACTCGCCGCTCCAATACGCTTGGGCCTGGTCGAGCAGCTCGCGTGCGCGCGCAGCGTGGCCACGCACGACTTCGACCTGGGCCAGGTTGTAGCGCGCATTCGCCTGCACCTTCGGATTCGCCTCGATCCCCGGCCATTGCAGCAGCCGCTCGAGCAGCGGTGTCGCGCCTTCGACGTCGCCGAGCTGGATGTACAAGTCGCTCAGCATCAGCGCGGTGGTCTGGCCGGCTTGCGGCTGATCTTTGAATCGGTCGAACAGCTTGTCGGCGCCGGACTGGAATACCTCGCGCACGTTCACTCGGGTCGCGTCTTTTTGCGCTGCTGCTTCGCGGAACATCAGCATCAGATATTCGCGCACCGCATCGGAGCGCTTCGCTTCGGCCAAAGCGGCGTCGCGCTGGATGCGCGTCTCGCGCGTCTGGAATGCCATGCCGATGAGTCCGGCGAGGACGGCGAGCGCGGCCAGCGCGGCGAAGCCGACGGCGACGCGGTTGCGTCCGATGAACTTGCGCGCGCGATAGCCGAACGCGTTGCCCGACACGCGCACCGGCGCGCCGGCGAGCCAGTGCGAAAGATCGTCGGCGAAGGCGCCGACGCCGGCGTAGCGGCGTTCGGGCTCCTTCGCCAAGGCCTTGTCGAGGATGCGCGAAAGGTCCCCGCGCACCGTCTTGCGGTAGCCGCCCAGACCGACGTTGCGCGCGGCCAGCCGTCGCGCGCTCGCCTCGCTTCCGTCGCGTGCGATCGCCTGCGTCAAGGTCTGCGGCGGCTGCTCGCGGATGATCCGCTCCGCGGCGGCGAGATCGTGGCGATCGATCCGATACGGCAGCACGCCGGCGATCAGCTCGTACAGAATCGCACCGAGCGCATAGACGTCGGTGGCGACGCCGGCTGCCTCGCCGCCGAATTGCTCCGGTGCGGCGTATTCGGGCGTCAGCAGGTCGCGCCGACCGATCGTGGTCAAGTTGGTGCTGGCGTCGTCGTCGCCGAGCAGCCGCGCGATACCGAAGTCGAGCAAGCGCACGCCGCCGGCAGCATCGACCAAGATGTTGCCGGGCTTGAGGTCGCGGTGCACGACCAGCTGCGCATGCGCGTACTGCACCGCCGCGCAGACCTCGAGGAAGCGCTCGACACGTGCGCGCAGGTCGAGCGCGTGCGCATCGCACCAGCGCGTGATCGGTTCGCCGCGGACGAATTCGAGTGCGAACCACGGGCGTCCGTCGGGCGCGACGCCGCCGTCGATGAACCGCGCGAGGCCGGGGTGCGACAAACGCGCCAGGATGCGCCGTTCGCGCAGGAAGCGCGCGCGGATGTCGTCGAAATCGAAGCCGCGGCGAATCAACTTGAGAGCGACTTCTTGCGCGAAGTCGGCACCTACGCGCTCGCCGCGATAGACCACGCCCATGCCGCCGCGACCGATCCGTTCGATCACGCGGAACACACCCAGTTGGGTACCGAGCAGCGCATCCGCGTCCGTCGCGGGCGTTTCGGCCGGCGCATCTTCGTCGGCGATTTCGCCCTCGGCGATGCCGTGCAGCAAGACGGCGACGCGTTCGCGCAGAGCAAGGTCGTCGCCGCAGCGTCGTGCCAGATAGCTGTCGCGTTGCTCGGGCTCGGTGTCGAGCGCGTCGCGCAGGATCTGCAGGGTCAGCTGTTCGCGTTCGTCCATTGCGGCTTCCCCTTCGTGCGACGTGCGCGGCGGCTCAGGTACGCACGTCGTCCGCGGCCGTGCCTTGCAGGCGCATGCGCAACCACTCGCGTGCGGCAACCCAGTCGCGCCGCGCGGTGCGTTCGGTCACGCCGAGCGCGGCCGCGACTTCGGTCACCTCGAGGCCGACGAAGTAGCGCAGCTCGACCACTTTGGCCATGCGCTCGTGCGCCGATTCGAGCTCGTCCAGAGCGCGATCCAGCGCGGCCAGGTCGGTGCCGTCGGGGATGGGCAGCTCCAAGGCCGCGGCGAAGTCGTCGCGCTGCCAGCGGCCGCCGCGCTTCTCGCTCTGCGCCTTGCGCGCGCGATCGACCAGCACTTGCCGCATCATGCGCGCCGAGGCGTTGAGCAGGTGCGCGCCGCTTTCGAACGCCGCCGGCGTGCGGCCGAGCAGGCGCAACAGCACTTCGTGCACCAGCGCGGTGGTCTGCAAGGTCGCGTGACCGGGCGTCGAGCGCAGCAGGCCGGCGGCGATGCGGCGCAGGTCGGCATAGACCAGCGGCAGCAGGCGATCGAGCGCCGCCGGCTCGCCTTCGCTCCAGCGCTGCAACAGCCGCGTGACGCTGTCGTTCCCCGCTTCCGCCATGGACGCAAGTTAACGCGTCCGGCGGCGAGCCGCCAAGCGGCCTCCCATATTTGCTGGCGACATCGCGCATGGACGCCACTGCGGGCGATCGGATCAATCGAAACCGTCGGCGAAAATCCGATCGCGGCTGACGCGGGCCGTTGCGAACATCAGCGTATGCCCGGTACTCGAATCGCGCGCATCGCCGGTCACGCTGAAGCTGCCGTCTCCATTGGCGACGATTCCGTAGAGTGCGCTGGAGGAAGTAAACGTGGCCCACGGCGGCTCGATCGGGCTGGCGAACCGCTGCAGCAGGCTGCCGCTGTCGGCATCGACGAGGAAAACGGCGGCGGAAGGGACGAAGTCGGGGCCGACTTCGGCGTCATCCTGTCCCGCGATCGCAAGCGTGGTGCCATTGCGGGCAATCGCGAACGGCGCCGCCGGCCCGTACACCGCGCAGGCTTGCGCATCGTTCGGATCGTTCCAGCCGCCGAACAGCAGCTTGCCGTTGCCCAAGAAGCCACCGAAGCTGGGGATGTAGTGGCCGTCCTGATCGAGCTTTCCGATGCCGGTGCCGGATGCGCAGGCCTGCGCGACGCTGACGACCGCGTAGATCTCGTCGCGGTAGGGCAGCGTCGGCGTGCCGAACCCGGTAGTGCGAACCGCGATGCCGCGGTTGCGATCTTCGCGTGTGCCGAGGTCGAACTGCACGAAGGCGAAGCCGCCGCCGCCGCTCGCGCCGGTGCCGGAGCCGAAATCGGTCTGCAGTTGACCGCTGTTGCTGAGCTTGATCACGGCGGCGTCCCAGTCGTTGCGGCCGCTCGGCAGGTCCGTGTACTGGCGGTCGGCGCCGATGTAGATCGGCCCGGTGTCGCCGAAGAAGCCGCGGAAGCCGCTCGCCACGCTGCGCGCGATGATCGGGCAGGCACCGGCGGTGGCGACGCTGGTCGAGCAACCGCCGCGGTCTTGGCGCAGGAAGATGTTGCTGGTGCCGAAGGTCGTATCGAACTGGAAGTTGTTCGCACCGCCGATGTCGTAGCGCACCACTTGGATGTAGTTGCCCGAGCCACCGTAGACGGTGCCGACGGCGATCATTCGATACGGCGCCGCGCCGACGATGTTGTTGCCGAACACGATCATCTCGGCGCCGTCTTCGTTGAACGGGCTGGTGAACAGATCGTAGTGGCCGACGAAACGGCCGCCTTCGCCGGCTGCGTCGGAGAAGATCAACATCTGCACGTCGCGGCTCTCGCCGTCGGGCGTGTGGTCGGCCATGACGTAGATGCGATCGCCGATCGTCTTGACGTCCTTGATCGCGGTGAAGCGCGGGGTGAGCTGCCCGGACGTATTGCCGCCCGGATAGATCAGGTATTGATTGCCGAAATTGCCGTAGGGGGACGGGAAGGTCCAGGCGACGCGTCGACCGGCGGCGTTGTAGCGCACCAGCCCGACGTGGAATTGGCCTTCGGGCGGGTCCGGCTGGTTGTAGGCCGGCACCAGGCCGACCACGACGACATCGCCATTGGACAGCCGCGCGATCTTGCGGCCGCGATAGTTGGCGCTGTTGGGTCCGGCGAAGCGATCGAGAAAGAACGCGCCGTCGTTGAAGCCGGCATCGAGGCTGTAGCCGCCGGCGGCCTGGATTCCCGCGGCGCTGGTCACGTCCGCTTCGGAAGGCTGCTGCGCGGCGGTGAAGCCGCCCGACAAGAATAAGGTGAGAGATACGGCGGCTCGAACGATTCGGTGACGCATGGCGTAATCCTCTGGCGTGGCCCGGCTTGCGGGCCGTTCGTTCGGGGATACGCAGAATTTCGAGCCCGGCGGACATCGGCAGAAACGAAAGCGCCACCGGCAGTGGTCAGCCGGTGGCGCGAGGTTCGTTCGAAACCGACGCCACGCAACGACGCGACGCCCGCTCGGGACGCCGCGCCGTAGCGATCTCCGCGCTACTCGAAGGCGTTGCGGAAGATGGTGTCGCTGGCAACGCGGCGATAGGCGAGAGTGAAGCTGCCTTGCGCGGCGAGGTCGTAGCCGCGAATGCTGATGGTGCGGGTGGTGGTAGAGCTGCTGGTGAATGCGATTCGCGAGGCGAGGCCGCAGTAGTCGTCGTTCGAAGTGACGCCGACCACTTCCATCACGGTGTCAAAGCTGGCGGAGCCGCCGCCGAGATCGCCGCACAAGGACAGCTCGTATTCGCCGCCGGCGACCACCGGCAGCAGCAGCTCCCACGAACCCAACGGACCGACCCGACCCACGCTCCAGGTGCGCCAGGACTCGATCGGATCCAGCGTCGCGGGAACGTTGCGGATCGTGGCGGTCAGGTTCGGCGAGGAGGCCGCGGTGTTGTTGGCGGGCACCTCGTCGCCGTTCAGGCGCAGATAGATCGAAGGGAAGTAGCGGCCGGTCGGCACGGTGTCGGGAATCGTCGTCGGATTGACGATCAGGCCACGCGTGCTCGAGGGATCGACCGTCATCGAATACGACGCAGTGCGCAGAAAGTAGTAGCTGTCCGTCCACGAACGCCAGTTCTGTGCCAGATAGATTTCCACCTGCGGATCGGTGAAGGCGAGGGTGCCCGGGTTCTCGACCTGGATGTTGCCGAGGGTCAGGTTCTGGCCGTGGTAGATCGTGGTCGAGGAGGGGAAAGCCGACGTATAGGTCGCGTGCATCGAGCTCGCGTTGTCGGTGGTCTGGTACAGGCTGATCAGGCCGTCCGTATTGATCGTGGCGCCGGGATAGGAAACGCGCGCCGCGTCGGTGTCGTCCTCGTGCAGGAACGGAGGACGGAATTGCTTGGGCGCGTAGTTCATCACCGAATCCCACCACACGTTTTCCGATTCCCACGGATGCGCCAAACCCCAGGCGTGACCGAGTTCGTGCAGCGTGCTCTGGTCGACGCCCCAGCAGGTGTCGTCGCCGTTCGCGCTCCTGGATTCGTCCAGCGTCCAGCAATAAGCGGGGTTGAGGGCGATGTCCGATTCCAAGATCACGCCCGAACCGTTCCAGCGCGACCAGGTGATCGCCAGCGTGGTGGCGCCCCAGCCTGCGCCGAACTGCGCGATCATGGTGGCGTTGTCGGGCCAGCCGACCATTTCGAAGCGGCCGTTGCCCCAGCTCCAGGTGCCGAGTTCCGCACCGCTGACGCGATTGAGATTGTTGGCTATGCCGTTCCAGGTCGACATCATGAATTGGTCGTGCGAGGCGACCCACCAGTCGTGCGGCCACTCGTCCCACACGATCGGACGGTTGGCGATCGCGAAGCGGTGCCAGTTGGGCGAGGTCGGCGCTTGCGCGAGTTGCGCTCCCGGCTGCGGATCGGCGACCGGTGCGGCCAAGGCGTCACGCAGCTCGGGGCCGAGCGGCGCGTCCTGTTGCAGCGGCGCGAAACTGCCGCTCGGGGCCGGCGCCGCGAACGGGGCGCGCAGCGGCACCGCCGTCTTGGACGGGTAGCTCACGCCGGCGGGCGCGCCGGCGCGGCGGAAACTCGGCGGGGCGTTGCCGCGCTTCTGCACGCGCGTGTCGATCTGGGCGATCAGCGTGTCGAGCGGAAGGCTCTGCTGGCCCGACAGCGCGCGCGCCACGTTGTCGTCGGCGACGCGATAAATGCCCTGGTCGCCGCCCATGAACGGGCAGAACACCTGGTTCGCTTGCGGATCGAGAAACGTCACGTAGCGCTCGCCGACGAACAGTTCAGGATTGGAACTGAGCTTGTGCGTTTCGCCGTCGAGAGTGCCGCCGGCCTGGGTCACCACGAACTCGGTATTGCCGACGCCGCCGTCGATCAGCACACGCTGAACGCGGAAGCGGTAGTCGGTGAGGATCAGATTGTGCTTGTCGTTCCAGCGTGGCTGCGCCGAGATCAAGGTGGCTTCCACGATGGAGGCGGAGCCGTCGACCAGTTCGTCGAGGGTGACCGGCACGTAGTGCTGCGCGAACGAGAGGCTGCTGTTTGCGGCAGCCGAGAGGGCCACCGCGAAGCCGAGCGCGAAGCGCAAGAATCGTTCGATGCGCCGGGTTCGATTCGCGGGCGGATGGTTTCGTCGAGCGGCGCGGTCGTGTCGCGGCGCAAGGGTCGAAGACTGGGCGGCGTCGCTCGCAAGCGAAGTCGGGTTGGATGCGTTCATGTTCGGATCTCCCCATTCCGATGCCGGCCGGATGGCCGGTTCGTAGTGGGTTACGCTAAAACGCAGGGGATTACGCCAAATCGCAGGATCGCCTTGTGGATCGTGGTGACGATCGGATTACCCGCCGTGCATCGCGACATCGTCGGGCTCGACTGCGTCACCCCGCACGCGGCCTGCGTTTGCTACCCTTGCGCGTCTTTTGCCGCAGGGGGCGTTGCGCATGGCGCGACGCGGGTTGGTCATCGATCGCAATCGCTACGCCGAAACGGCGGCCTGGGCCTGTTGCGCCGTGCTCGGCGTATTGGCGTTGTGGCTGCTAGTGCGGTTGGTCGGCCTGTTCCTGCCGAGCGGCGATGCGGCGGCGGCGGCGAGCGCCCAGCCGGTGTTGGCGGCGGGTGCGCCGACGCGATCGATCGCGAGCTGGCACTTGTTCGGCGAAACGCCGCGTCAGCCCGGCGCCGCTGGCGACAGCGCATCGACCTCGGGGCTGATCCTGCGCGGTACCGTCGCCGATGGCGATCCCAAGGCCGGCTTCGCGGTGGTCGCCGGTAACGACGGCAGCGAACGCGCGTTCCGCATCGGCGAAGAGGTCATCGCCGGCACTCGGCTCGCCGCGGTCTATCCCGATCGCATCGTGTTGTCGCGCGGCGGCACCGAGGAAACCTTGCGTCTGCCGCGCGAGCGCAATCTCGCGCCGGCCGACATCGTGCGCGCGCCGCCCGCCTCGGTCAGCAACCGCATGCCGCGCCTGGCTTCTTCCGCTGCCGCTGCGCCGGCGCCTGCCGCAGCGAGTTCCGCCCAGACGGTGAAGGTGCCCAACGACGCGCAGCAGACTCTCGCGCGCCTGCGCCAGAATCCGGACGAGCTGCTGCAGCGCGTGCAGATCGCGCCGGTGCTCGACGGCGGTCGCTTGACCGGCGTGCGCGTGGCGGCGGGTGCGGACGCGGCTCTGCTCAGCCAGTTCGGCTTGCGCCCCGGCGATGTCGTCACCTCGGTCAACGGCCAGGCGGTCGATTCGTTCGCGCGCGGTCAGCAGATTCTGGCGGGACTGGCCAGCGCGAGTTCGGCGCGCGTGACGGTACTGCGCGACGGCAAGCCGGTCGAACTCAGCGTCGGTTTGCAATGAACCCATTTCGTCACGAAGGATTTTTCGCAATGCGTCTTCTGCCGCTCGCCTTCGTTCTTCTCGCGGCGCTGCATGGAGCGGCCGGATTCGCGCAAGGCGCGCCCGAGGCGCAGCCCGGCCACGCGCGTACGAACGACGGTCGGCATACGCTGAACCTCAAGGACGCCGACATCCAGGCGCTGATCGCGACCGTCAGCGAAATCACCGGCAAGAACTTCATCGTCGCGCCGAACGTGCAAGGCAAGATCACCGTGGTGTCGGCGCAGCCGATGCGGCCGGATGAAATCTACGACGTGTTCCTGTCGGTGCTGCGCGTGCACGGATTCGCCGCGGTGCCGTCCGGCAGCATGATCAAGATCGTGCCGGAGGCGGCAGCGCAGGCAGACGGCAGCGCCGGCCTCGGCAGCACGCGGACCGCGGAATCGGCCGACGAGGTCGTCACCCAGATCATTCCGGTCAAGCACGTGCCGGCCACCGAACTGGTCGCCATCCTGCGGCCGCTGCTGCCGCAGGGCAGCCAGCTGATCGCGCACGCGACCTCCAATTCGCTGGTCGTTTCCGATCGCGGCAGCAACGTGCGCCGCCTGATCGACATCGTGCAGCGCATCGACACCGTGTCCGATGCGCAGGTCGAAGTGGTGCCGCTGCGCCATGCCAACGCGGCCGAACTCGCCCGCACGCTGACCTCGCTCGCCGACGACAAGACCGCACAGGCGAACGGCGAAAGCTCGCGCGTGTTCGCCGACACGCGTACCAATTCGATTCTGCTGGCCGGCTCCAAGACCGGTCGTCTGAAGCTGCGCGCGCTGATCGCGCATCTGGACACGCCGGTCACCGACGGCGGCGACACCCAGGTGGTGTATTTGCGCTACGCCAATGCGAAAGACCTGGTGCCGATCCTGCAGGGCGTCGCCGCGACGCTCAGCGGCAGCGCGCCGCCGACCGCGGCGAAGGCCGCCGAAAGCGCCGGCGGCACGCCGTCGCCGGCGACGATCCAGGCGCACGAGGAAACCAACTCGCTGATCATCAGCGCGCCGCCGGCGATTTTCCGTTCGCTCGCCGCGGTGGTGCGCCAACTCGACATCCGCCGCAGCCAGGTGCTGATCGAGGCGGTGATCGCCGAGGTCGCCGACCAGACCGCGAGCGAACTGGGCGTGCAGTGGCAGGTGGCCGGCGACAAGCACGTCATCGGCGGCACCAATTTCACCGGCAGCTCGCCCGGCAACAACATCCTCAATGCCGCGCGCAATCCGTTCGGCATCGGCAACGGGTTCAATCTCGGCTACGTCGCCGGCACCATCAACGGCCCGGACGGCAAGCCGATCGCCCAGCTCGGCGCGCTGATCACCGCGCTGCGCGCGGACGGCAAGTCCAACATCCTGTCCACGCCCTCGGTGCTGACCTTGGACAACCAGGAAGCGCAGATCAAGGTGGCGCAGGAAGTGCCGTTCCTGACCGGCCAGTACACGACCAACGCCTCCGGCACGGTCAACGGTGGCGGCACCACGCCGAGCAACGGCATCACCAACCCGTTCCAGACGATCGAGCGCAAGGACGTCGGCATCGTGCTGAAGGTCAAGCCGCAGATCAACGAGGGCGAAGCGGTGCGGCTGGACATCCATCAGGAAGTATCCAACTTGCTGCCGCCGGTGCAGGGCGCGGTCGATCTGGTCACCAACAAGCGCGAGTTGACCACCAGCGTGCTGGTGAAGGACGACGCCTTGCTCGTGCTCGGCGGCCTGATCGACAACCAGCTCAAGGACAACGTGCAGAAGGTGCCGGCGCTGGGCGACATTCCGCTGATCGGCAATCTGTTCCGCTACCGCACCAACGATCACCAGAAGCGCGATCTGATGGTGTTCTTGCATCCGAGGATCTTGCGCGACGAAGCGACCGAGGCGTCGGTGTCGAGCGAGAAATACAACTACATGCGCACCGAGCAGTTGCAGATGCGCCAGGAGGAATGGCCGATCACGCCGCGCACGCAGCGCCCGCTGCTGCCGGACGTGCACGACTTCCTCGAAAGTCCCTCGCTGGACGGCCAGCCCGGCACGGCGCAGCCGCCGGCGCGCCCGGCTCCGGCACGCTCCACTCCGCCGCGCCGATGAGCGATGCCGTCGCCGCGAAGCATCCGTCGCGTCCGAGTTTCGGCTTCGCGCGCCGCCACGGCGTGGCGCTGACCGGTTGGCACGGCGGCGTGGCGCAGATCGCTTGCCGCGCCGACGCGCGCGCCGAAGTGCTGGCCGAGCTGCGTCGTCATTTCGGTGCGCCGCTGGCGTTCACCGCGTTCGCGGCGCCGGAGTTCGAGCGCCTCTTGCGCGATCTGTACGAGCAGGGCGACGACGCGCGCACGATGGTGTCCGATCTGGACGAGCGGCTCGACCTCAAGGCCGTCGCCGACGAATTGCCCGAGCCGGAAGACCTGCTCGAGAGCGAGGACGATGCGCCGATCATCCGCCTGATCAACGCGCTGTTGACGGAAGCGGTGAAAGAGGGCGCGTCCGACATCCACATCGAGCCGTACGAGAATCGCCTGGTCGTGCGCTTCCGCATCGACGGTGTCTTGCGCGAAGTGCTGGCGCCGCAGAAGGCGATCGCCAGCGCCGTGGTCAGCCGCATCAAGGTCATGGCCAAGCTCGACATCGCCGAGCGGCGCCTGCCGCAAGACGGCCGCATCGGCTTGCGCATCGCCGGGCGGCCGGTCGACGTGCGCGTCTCGACCATTCCGGCCGGGCGCGGCGAACGCGTCGTGCTGCGCTTGCTCGACAAGCAGGCCGGCAAACTCGATCTGGCCCAGCTCGGCATGGACGAGGCCATGCGGCTGCGCCTGGAAGACTTGATCGCGCGCCCGCACGGCATTCTGTTGGTCACCGGGCCGACCGGCTCGGGCAAGTCGACCACGCTGTACGGCTCCTTGCTCAAACTCAACGACAGCTCGCGCAACATCATGACGGTCGAGGACCCGATCGAGTACTACCTCGACGGCGTAGGCCAGACCCAGGTCAATTCACGCGTCGACATGACGTTTGCGCGCGGCCTGCGCGCGATCCTGCGGCAGGACCCCGATGTCGTCATGGTCGGTGAAATCCGCGACCTCGAAACCGCCGAAGTCGCCGTGCAAGCTTCGCTGACCGGCCATCTGGTGCTGTCCACCTTGCACACCAATTCCGCCGTCGGCGCGGTCACGCGTCTGCGCGACATGGGCGTCGAGCCGTTCCTGTTGTCTTCGAGCCTGATCGGCGTGCTGGCGCAGCGCTTGGTGCGCGTGCTCGATCCCGCCACGCGCGAAGCGTATGCGGCGACGCCGGCGGAACTCGCCGCGTTCGGCCAGCCGGTCGATGCCGCCGTAACGCTGTACCGTCCGCGCAGTGGTCTCGCGGACGGCGGGCGTCACGCCGGCTACCGTGGCCGCACCGGTCTGTACGAGCTGGTTCCGGTCGACGACGCCATGCGCCGCCTGATTCACGAGGGCGCCTCCGAAGCCGAACTCGAGCGTCGGGCACGCACGCATTCGGCCTCGATCCTCGAGGACGGTTGGCGCAAATGCGTGGCCGGCGTCACCTCGACCGAAGAAGTGTTGCGTGTGACGCGAGAGGAGTGAGCGGCGCTCCTGACCCGCGGCGAGGCTGGAAGGGAAATGCGAGCCGGCTGCCGTGGATTCTGTTGCCGGGAATGGACGGCAGCGGGCAACTGTTCGAGGACTTCGTCCACCTCCGGCCGCAGATGGACTTGCGCGTCGTGCGCTATCCGTTCGATCCGAGTTGGCGCCTGGACGACTATGTGGCGCATGCACGAGCGGTCATTCGCGCGGCCGGTCCTTGCGTCGTCCTGGCCGAGTCCTTTTCCGGTGCGGTCGCGCTGCGGTTGGCGCGGCTGTGTGAGGAGATCGTCGGCATCGTGTGGGTGGCGAGCTTTCTGCGCTGCCCCAATCCCTTGTTGAAGCTCACACCGCTCGCAGCGATCGGCGAGGGCATGCAGCGACGAGTCACGTCGTTGGCGCTCATTCGCCTGCTGTGCCTCGATTTCCGGGTCGCTGATGTTCGCGTGCAGGCGGTTCAGCACGCGGTGCGGGCGCTGCCGGTCGAAGTGCTCCGCTCGCGTTTGCGTTTGTTGCGCGACCTCGACGAAGAAACAGCGCTGTCCGGCTTGGAAGTGCCGTGGCTGGCCCTGACCGCGAGTCGCGATCGCTTGCTCATGCCCGCGGCCTTTCCGTCGGCGCGAACAGGGACGGTAGTCAGCGTCGACGGCCCGCATTTTTTGCTGCAAGCGCAGCCGCAAGAGTGTTGGCAGCGCATCGACCGTTGGCTGGCCGAACTCGAAGACTGATCGGCTTGCTTTTCCGAGCCGAACGTCATACGTCTATGACACTCCGCGAGCCTCTGCCATGACGTCGACCGAACTTCGCATCAAAGCGTGCCTCGCCGGTGAGGACCTACGTCGCTGCCGCAGGCTGCAGAAGCGCGAAGGCTCGTCGCCGGTGACACTCGCCGACGAATTGGAGGAAGGTCGCATGCTTTCGATCGATCAGCGCGACTTCGGCGGCGATCACTGGAAGAATACGCATCCGTTCCGGAACGTGCCGTCGTACTGATGCCCGCCTTCGCCTACCAAGCGCTCGACGCGAGCGGCAAGACACAGCGCGGCGTGCTGCAGGGCGACACCGCCCGTGCGGTGCGCGGTTCCTTGCGCGAACGCGGCTTGAATCCGCTCAACGTCGAGGAGGTGCGCGAAGGCGCACAACGAACACGCAGCGCGTTCTCGCGACACGGGCTGAACGCAGTTCAGTTGGCCCTGCTCACGCGCCAGCTGGCGACGTTGATCGGCGCCGGTCTGCCGATCGACGAAGCGCTGGCGGCCCTGTCGGAACAGGCGGAGAACGAGCGTCAGCGCGGACTGACGATGAGCCTGCGCGCGCGCGTGATGGAAGGCGCCAGCCTGGCGCAGGCGCTCGGCGACTTCCCTGAAAGCTTTCCCGAAATTTTCCGCGCGACGGTCGCGGCCGGCGAGCAGTCCGGCCGGCTCGAATCGGTACTCGACAAGCTGGCCGACTACGCCGAAGCGCGCGATGCGCTGAAGCAGAAGATGCTCGCGGCTCTGGCCTATCCGCTGCTGCTGACCCTGGTCGCGGTCGCTGTGGTAACGGGCCTTTTGACCTGGGTCGTGCCGCAGATCGTCGGCGTATTTCAGAACCTGCATCAGACGCTGCCGTTGGCGACGCGAGCGCTGATTGCGCTGTCGGCTTTTCTGCGCGGCTGGGGCTGGCTGATCCTGCTCGTGCTGGTCGTCGCGATCGTCGCCGCGCGTGCCGCGCTGCGCAGCGACGCGATGCGCTATCGCTGGCACGAATTGCTGCTGCGCCTGCCCCTCGTCGGCCGGCTTACGCGCGCGGCGAACACCGCGCGTGCGACGCGCACCTTGGCACTGCTCGCGAGCAGTGCGGTGCCGCTGCTCGATGCGCTCGGCATCGCCGCGCAGGTGGTACCGAATCTGCCGTTGCGCGAAGCGCTCAGGCGCGCAGCGTTCAAGGTGCGCGAAGGCAGTGCGTTCTCGCGAGCCTTGGGCGAAAGCGGCCAGTTTCCGCCGGTCGCGCTGCGCTTGATCGCCAGCGGCGAACGTTCCGGCGAACTGCCGCGCATGCTGGAAGAGGCTGCGGCCCAGCAACAGCGCGAACTCGACCGCTGGCTGACGGCCCTGACCGCCGTGCTCGGACCTGCGGTCATTCTTGCGGTCGGCGCGATGGTGCTGTTCATCGTGCTCGCGATTCTGCTGCCGATCTTCAATCTGAATCAGATGGTGAAGTAGGTGTGCGGCATCGCGGGGTGCTGGGAGCCCGGAGCCGGTCGCGACGCGCCTGCGCTCGCGGCGTTGGCGCGGCGCATGGGGCAGGCCTTGCGCCATCGCGGGCCGGATGACGATGGCGTCTTCGTCGACGCCGGCACGGGTCTCGCGCTCGCACATCGGCGCCTGGCGATTCTCGACCTGAGCCCGCTCGGGCATCAGCCGATGCAGTCCGCCGACGAGCGTTACGTCATCGTATACAACGGTGAGATCTACAATTTTGAAGAGGTAGGGAAGGAGCTGACCGCTCGCGGCCATACGTTCCGCGGTCACTCCGATACCGAAGTGTTGCTCGCCGCGGTGGTCGAATGGGGCATCGAGGGTGCGCTCGCACGATGTGACGGCATGTTCGCGTTCGCGTTGTGGGATCGCGCCGAGCGGCACCTGTGGCTGGCGCGCGACCGTGTCGGCAAGAAGCCGCTGTACTACGGCCGCACGCCTCATGGGCTGGTGTTCGGCTCCGAGCTGAAAGCGCTGCTCGCTCATCCGCGCTTCGAGCCGCAGATCGACGCCGATGCGCTGACTTCGCTGCTGCGCCTGGACTACATTCCGGCGCCGCGCTCGATCTATCGCGACGTACGCAAGCTCGAGGCCGGCCGTTTGATCCGGTTCGACGAGAACGCGCTGCGCGGATCGGACTGGCCGCCGACGCAATCTTATTGGGATGCGCAAGCGCGCATTCGCAACGCGCTCGCGCATCCTTTCCAAGGCAACGAGGAAGACGCGCTGACGTACCTCGACGAGCGCCTGCGAGCGGCGGTGCGTTTGCGGCTGCACGCGGACGTACCGGTCGGCTTGTTTTTGTCCGGCGGCACCGATTCGTCCTTGGTCGCGGCGCTGGCGCAGCGCGAGAGCGCGCAGCCGGTCCAGAGCTTCACGATCGCGTTCACCGATCGCCACGACATCGACGGCGTTTATGCGCGCAAGATCGCCGCTCGGCTCGGTACCGCGCACACCGAGTTTCCGGTCGGCGGCGCCGATGCGCTCGCGCTGGTGCCCAAGCTTCCGGAAATCTACGACGAACCGTTCGCCGACGTATCGATGATTCCGAGCGTGCTGGTCGCCGCGTTGGCGCGCACGCAGGTCAAGGTCGCCTTGTCCGGCGACGGCGGCGACGAGCTCTTCTTCGGTTACTCGCGCTACCTGCGCGCACTGCGCAACTGGCGCTGGCACAAACGCCTGCCGCGGTTGCCGCGCCGTCTGCTCGGACGCTGGCTCGCGCGCGGCGATCTGGAGGCCGCGCGCACGGGCGGTCTGCGCACGCTCGGCATGGAGCTGGCAGCGGAGGACATCGACGGCATTTATCTCAACCGCATCAGCCGCTGGCGCGCGCCGTTGCGCGTCGTGCGCGGGGCGGAAGAACCCGCGACCGCCTACGTTTCCCATCCGCTCGCCGATGCGAACTTGTCCTCTGCCGGGCGCATGATGGCGCTGGATTTCCTGTGCTATTTGCCGGAGGACATCCTGGTCAAGCTCGACCGCAGCGGCATGTCGGTCGGCTTGGAGGCGCGGTCGCCGCTGCTCGATTCGCGCGTGGCCGAATTCGCTTGGTCGTTGCCGGACGCGCTGCGCGTGCGCGAGAGCGAACCCAAGCATTTGCTCAAGGCGTTGCTGCGGCGCTACCTGCCGGGCGAACTGGTCGATCGCCCGAAGGCCGGCTTCGGTGCGCCGGTCGGAGCCTGGCTGAGCGGACCGTTGCGCGAATGGGCCGACGACCTGCTGTCGGAAGAGCGGCTCCGTCGCGATAATCTGCTCGATGCGTCGTCGGTGTTGCGGCGCTGGAACGCGTTCAAGCGCGGCGAACGCA
Source organism: Dokdonella sp. GW821-FHT11D02 (assembly GCF_058808595.1). Taxonomy (NCBI): domain Bacteria; kingdom Pseudomonadati; phylum Pseudomonadota; class Gammaproteobacteria; order Lysobacterales; family Rhodanobacteraceae; genus Dokdonella; species Dokdonella sp. GW821-FHT11D02. The sequence continues at coordinate 632,548 of NZ_CM179520.1, forward strand.
AATGGCATACGCACCTGTGGAGCATCGTGATGTTGCAGAGCTGGCTGACGTGGCAGCGGGACTTCCGCGCCGCACAGAGGAACGAATGATGCGCATTGGCGACGCCGAGGAATTCCGCGCGTGATTCGCTTCGAGCAGGTCGGCAAGCGCTATGCGTCGGGCCAGGACGCCTTGGTCGATCTCAGTTTCGAGATCGGCGCGGGCGAAATGGTGTTCGTGACCGGCCATTCCGGTGCCGGCAAGAGCACGTTGTTGAAGCTGATCGGGTTGGTCGAACGGCCTACGCGCGGCCGCGTCGTCGTCAATCACGCCGATCTCGCGCGGGTGCGCCGCGGCGGCATTGCGCACACGCGGCGCGGCATCGGCATGGTGTTCCAGGATCATCGTCTGCTGATGGACCGCACCGTATTCGACAACGTCGCGTTGCCGCTCTTGATCGCCGGTGTCGCACGCGAGGAGCTGGGCAAGCGCGTGCGCGCCGCGCTCGACAAGGTCGGCTTGTTGGCGAAGGAAAAAGCGGCGCCGGTGACGCTCTCGTCCGGCGAGCAACAACGCGTCGGCATCGCGCGCGCGATCGTGGCCAAGCCGCCGGTGATCATCGCCGACGAGCCGACCGGCAATCTCGATCCGCAGCTGTCGGCCGAGATCATGGGTCTGTTCGCCGAGTTCGGCCAGGTCGGCACGACCGTGCTGATCGCCAGCCACGACCTGATGTTGGTGCGGCGCCTGAGCAAGCGCGTGCTGGTGCTCGACCACGGCCGTTTGATCGACGATTTCAGGCCGCCTTCGAGCCGACCGGAGCAGAGCGCATGAGCCGGCAGGCCGAACGCAACGTGCGCCGTGCGCCGGCACCGAAATCCGCTGCGGAACCGCGGCGTGCGCGCGTGCCTTGGCGCGAGCGCCTGGGCGCTTGGCGCGACCAACATCTGTACAGCTTCTTCTCCAGCCTCGGCCGACTGGCGGCGCGGCCGTGGGCGAACGCGCTGACCGTGCTCGTGCTCGGTTTCGCGCTGGCGCTGCCGTTGTTGTTCTTCCTCGTATTCGACAACGCGCGCGACCTCTCGGGCGGCCTGCGCGAGGCGCGCGAGATTGCCGTGTTCCTCAAGCCCGCGATCGACACCAAGGGCGCCGATGCGCTCGCCGACGAGCTGCGTCGCCGCAACGACGTCGCCGAGGTGCTGATCCGCACGCCGGAGCAGGGACTGGCCGAGTTCCGCCAACTGTCGGGTTTCGGCGAGGCGCTCGACGCACTGAGTTCCAATCCGCTGCCGAGCGTCTTGGTGGTCACGCCGGGCGCGAAAACCGATCTCGACGCGCCACCGCTGCTGACGGATCTGAAGGCCGACGCGCGCGTCGATCTGGTGCAGTACGATGCCGCCTGGCGTCGTAAACTTTCCGACATTCTCCACTTTGGCGAACGTATCGTCGCAGTGATCGCGGCGCTGCTGGCGCTGGCGACTCTGCTGGTGATCGGCAATACCGTGCGCATGGACATCCAGGCTCGAAGCGCCGAAATCTCGGTGACGCAACTGATCGGCGCCAGCGATGGTTTCGTGCGCCGTCCTTTTCTGTACGCCGGTTTCTGGTACGGATTGCTGGGCGGAATGTGCGCGCTCGCGATCGTGGTCGCGATCGAACTGGCGCTGGCGTCACCGGCGCAGCGCCTGATCGAAAGCTACGGCGGTCGCTTCGCGCTGCACGGCGTCGGCGTGCTGGTCGCGCTGGCCGTGATCGCCGCCAGTGCGGTGCTCGGCTGGGTCGGCGCCTTCGTCGCGACGGCGCGCCATCTCTCCGCAGGACAGCCGCAAGCATGAGCGAATCGGTTCGGCTGACGCGACACATCAGCAGCGATGCGCCGCGCGTGCTCGTCGTCGACGGTTCGCGCGTCGCGCGTCAACTGATCGAGCGCGTGCTGAAGTCCGAGCTGCCCCAGGCGGTCGTGCTCGGTTGCGGCAGCGGCGCGGAAGCGCGTCGCATCTTGGATGCCGGTGTCGTCGATCTCGTCACCACGGCCTTGGGTCTGTCCGACATGGACGGACTCGAACTCGCGCGTCACGTTCGTGCCAGCGCGCTGCAGGCGTACATCCCGGTCGTGGTCGTGTCCGGCGACGTGCAGGAGCGTTTGGTCGCACGCAAGCTGTCCGATGAGGTCACCGACTACTTCGACAAGTCGCTCGGCTTCGAGGCACTGGCCGCCTTCATCCGCGGTTACGTGCGGCCGGCCGAAACGATCGGCGGCGAAGTCTTGTACGTCGAGGACAGCCGCGTGGTCGCGCTGGCGACGACGCGAATGCTGCAAAAAAGCGGATTCACGGTGACGCACGTGCTGAGCGTGGAAGCCGCACTCGAACGATTGCAGGCCTTGCGCGAAGTGGCGGGCACGCCCGCGGTCGATCTGGTCCTGACCGACGTGAACCTGAAAGGCGAATTGAGCGGCGGCGATCTGCTCGATCGCATCCGCGACGGCTTCGGCTACTCGAAAGGTGAGTTACCGGTGCTGGTGATGACCGGCGACGACAATCCGGCCAACCAGGCCGCGTTGTTGCGCGCCGGCGCGAACGATCTGGTGCACAAGCCGATCGAAGAGCGGCTGCTGGTGACCAAGCTACAGTTTCAGCTGCGCGTGTCGCGGCATCTGCGCGAACGAGTGCGGGGCACGCTATGAGCGAGGACAGGGTCAAGCTCGAAGCGTCGTGGAAGGCGCGTGTCGGCGCGTACTTCGAGCGGCCGGAAATGATCGCGCTGGCCGAGTACCTGCGCGAGCAGAAGCGCGCAGGCAAGACCATCTATCCGCCGGGGTCGAAAATCTTCGCTGCGCTCGACGCCACTCCGTTCGAAGCGGTCAAGGTCGTCATCCTCGGCCAAGATCCGTATCACGGTCCCGGGCAGGCGCACGGACTGTGCTTCTCGGTACCGCCGGGCACTGCGCCGCCGCCGTCGCTGGTGAACATCTTCTCCGAGCTGCAGCGCGAGCCGGGCATTCCACGGCCCGACCACGGCTGTCTGATTCCCTGGGCACGGCAAGGCGTGCTGTTGCTGAACTCGGTGCTGACGGTCGAGCACGGGCAGGCCGGCTCGCACGCCGGTAAGGGTTGGGAGGGCTTTACCGACGCGTGCATCGAGGCGCTCGATCGCGAGCGGGAAGGGTTGGTCTTTCTGCTCTGGGGTAGCTATGCGCAGCAAAAGGGCAAGCTGATCGACCTGCGTCGCCATCGGGTGCTGAAGGCACCGCACCCCTCGCCGCTGTCAGCACACCGGGGTTTCATCGGCTGCGGCCACTTCGCACGGGCGAACGAGTATCTGCGCAGCCAAGGCCTGGCCCCCATCGACTGGGCATTGCCGCCGCGCAGCGAGCTGCGCCTCGATTGAGGCGAATTCTGCCGTCTGCCGGGCTTCCGGCAGTAGGAAATCGTTCTTTTTCAGAGACTTAAGGTTTCGCGCCGTGGGGCGAACACTGCGTCGCCGCAGTTAAACGAAAAAACACGTGCAATTAACGAACTTTCGGGTACTATAACTGTCAGTACAGTTATCCCCGAGCGCGGTAGCGCGCCGGAACTCTGTAGGCATTTAGCACTCTAAGGACGCGAGTGCTAGCATGCGTAGCCAATCGGGAGTTCATATGAGCAATGCCCTGGTCGCCAGCAATTTTCCGGTTCCGAGTGCTTTGGGTAGCCTCGAAGCCTATGTAAGTGCCGTTCACCAGATTCCAATGCTGACGCAGGAAGAGGAGCAAGACCTCGCCCGTCGTTTCGTGGCCGAGTCCGACCTCGCCGCCGCCAAGCAGATGGTGCTCGCGCACCTCCGCTTCGTCGTGCATGTGGCGCGCGGTTACTCCGGCTACGGCCTGCAGGTCGGCGATCTGATCCAGGAAGGCAATATCGGCCTGATGAAGGCGGTCAAGCGCTTCGACCCGAATCAAGGCGTGCGCCTGGTGTCGTTCGCCGTGCATTGGATCCGTGCCGAGATGCACGAGTTCATTTTGCGCAACTGGCGCATCGTCAAGGTCGCCACGACCAAGGCGCAACGCAAGTTGTTCTTCAATCTGCGTAAGTCGAAGAAGCGTCTGGGTTGGATGAACGCCGAGGAGGTCAATACCGTGGCGCGCGAACTCGGCGTGCCGGCAGCGACCGTGCTCGAGATGGAAGCGCGTCTGAACGGTCGTGACGTCGCTTTCGACACGCCGGTCGACGCCGACGAGGACGAGCGTCCGTCGCCGGCCGCGTTCCTGATCGACCATACGGCGGATCCGTACGGGATGGTCGAGAGCGAATCCGAGGAGGAGTCCAGCCTCGATACGCTCGCACGCGGCCTGGTCAAGCTCGACCAGCGTTCGCGCGACATCATCCAGCGCCGCTGGCTGAAGGACGGCGAGAAGTCGACGTTGCAGGAGCTGGCAGACGAGTACGGCGTCTCGGCCGAGCGCATTCGCCAGATCGAGGCGAACGCAATGAAGAAGATGCGCGCGCTGTTCGTGGCCTGAGCCCAAGAAAAGCACTCCGCCGGTTCGGGTTTCCGAGCCGGTCGGCAGTGCAGCTTCTACACTCATCTACTTGTACACCATGGTACGGAACGGCCCCCACGCGGGGCCGTTCGCATGTGCGGGAGTCTGAAACCGGCGTACGAAATTCGTGCGCGAAGGCGCCGAAGAGGGAACGGCCGTTTATACCGCCGGGCTGCGTCTAACACTCCGACCGCTGCGGCGGTTTGCGGGAGGGGCAGCTTGGCGCCGTCCGTCCGCTCGACTCCCCACGAGTGAGACGGGCGCTCCGAAGCGCCGAGCGTCCCGGGAAAGGCCGCCTCCGGTACGAGCGAACCGGAGGCGGCCGGACTCGTCAGTACGTCGGCCGCACGCTAACCTCGCCGGATGGTCTTTGAGGTTTACGAGTTCGGAGCGTTCCGCTTCAACCCGTCCACGCGCGAGCTGTGGCGCGGAGAGCAGCGCATCGAGTTACCGCGCCGCTCGTTCGAATGCATCGAACATCTGATCGCCCATCGCGGCCGCGCGGTCGGTCGCGATGAACTGGTCGAGGCCGTGTTCGGGCGCTCGAACGTATCCGATGCACAGCTCGGCCAGGTCGTGCTGCGTGCGCGCCGCGCACTCGACGACGACGGCAACGCGCAACGCGTGATCCGAACCATTGCAGGCTACGGCTATCGCTGGGTGGCCGAGGTGCATGCCATCGCTGTGGACGAGGTCGAAGCCGAGACGGCGACACCGACAGCGAACGAGGATGTTTTCGATACGTCGGACCAGATCACCGTTTCGCCGTCACCGCTGCGAGCAGACGCGCCGCGCGCCTCATTCATGCGGCGCTGGGGCGCCGTCGCGGCCTTGTCGATACTGACCGCGATCGTCGCATCGACCTGGCTGATCCATCGCACGTGGAGACCGGAGAAGCCGGCATCGCGCAGCGAGCAGACCGTGCGCGGCGACGGCATCGTGGTATTGCCGCTGCAAGTCGATGGCTTGCGCGACGACGCCTGGGTGCGTCTGGGCGCCATGGATCTCGTCGCCGAGCGACTGCGCCAAGCCGGCTTTCGCGTGCCGGTCAGCGAAAGCGTGCTCGCACTGCAGAAGTCGGCGCCGCAAGCCGCGGCCGGCGAGGAGCCGCCGACGCTGCGTGCGGCGACCGGTGCGCGCCTGGTCGTGCGCGGCACGGCCAAGCGCGATGCGGCAGGCTGGCAGATCGAATTGACCGCCACGCCCGAGCACGGCATCGCGGTGCCGGTCCGCTTCGTCGAGCGCGACGCGATGCGCGCGACACGCGGAGCGGCCGATCTGCTGCTCGCCGCACTCGGCCGCAATGCGCCGATCGAGGGCGAGCGCGATGCGAGCTTGGACGAAACCCTGCAACGCGCGCGCGCCGCGATGCTCGCCAACGAACTCGATACCGCGCGCGAGATCCTGACGGCGTCGCCGCAGCTGTCGGCGTCATCGTCGCAGCTCGCCTATCGGCTCGCGCTGGTGGATTTCCGCGCCGGTCAACTCGACCGCGCCCAAGCCAGCTTGGACCGCCTGCTGCCGCTGCCGGACGTCGAAGGCGACGCGCATCTCCACGCACAGATTCTGATCGCGCGTGCGGCGATTCGCATGCGGCGCGGCGAATTCGGCGACGGCAGTCGCGACTTCGACGCTGCACTCGCCTTGCTGACGCCGGGCGAACACATGTTGGAGATCGGCCAAGCCTTGATGGGGCGAGCCAACGGCCGCGTGCCCGAGCGCCGCTACGACGAAGCCCTGGCCGATTTCGGTGCGGCGCGTACGGATCTGGAAAGCGCCGGCGATCAGCTCGGCGTCGCCCGTGTCGATGCGAATCTCGGTCTGCTCGAATTGTTCCGCGGCCGGCCGGCCACGGCGCTGGCGTATCTGCAACCGGCAGCCGATCGCTTTCAGTCGTTCGGCGCCTTGCACGAGCTTCTGATCAGCCTGACCGGCGTGGTGCAGGCGCAACTGGCGATGTTGCAGCGGGAAGAGGCCGCTGTGACGGTCGAGCGAGGCCTGACCCTACGCGAGCGCATCACCGATCCGGATCAGCGCGTCGACCTGCTGCTGAATCAAGTCGAGCTGTATACCGGCAACGGACGCTATCGCGAAGCCGCCGCCGCACTGGCGCAAGCACGCGCGAGCGCGACCTCGGGCAATCGCGTCTTGCTCGCGCGTCAGAGTGCGCTCGGCGCACAACTCGCCTTCGCGCAGGACGACTGGCGAACGGCCGCCGAGGACGCCGCCGCGGCGTTGGCCGGTTGGCCCTCGAGCGGTGCCGACGAGCAACGCGGCTGGGTCGTGCTGCTACGTCAGCGTGCGCTGCTCGCTCTCGGTGAAACGGCGCCGTCCGAAGCTCCGATCGAGCGCCGGCGCGAGCCGCCGGACCAGGTTTCCGATGCGCCCGACGCTGTCGCCGATGCGCTCGCGACGGCGGAATGGGCACATCACGCAGGCGAGCGCGAACGTGCGCAACGCTGGTTCCGTTTCGCCGCCGCGAGCGCAGACCGGCGCGGGGTGCCGGTCGAGATCGTCGCAGTCGCCATCGCCTGGACGCCGACCTTGCTTGCCGCCGGCGACACCGCCCGGGCCGCGATCGCCGTCGGTCGCGTGGCGCCGTGGGCGGCGCGCGATTTCGACTGCGCCCTGCTGCAGCTGCGTCTGTTCCACGCTTTGAACCAGCGTGAGCCGTGGCTCAATGCGCTGCGTCAGGCGCAGGCACTGGCCGGGGAGCGCTCGATTCCCGCGGCCTTGCTGGAGCCGCGAGCGGCCGACGGCAGCGGCCCGCTGCAGCTGAGCGAACGCGCGCGATAGCGACGCTCTTGCCCTGCGCTGCGTCTGCAACGCATCAGGAAATTCTTTCCTGCGCAGTTGTCACGCGATTGGAGCGCTCTTGGAGTGACCGGCGCGAGCGCGCTGCGCAGGCTCATCGGCCGATGCGGCAGCCTGCGTGCGGCCGCTCTGTCGCCGATCGCCCGCAGGAGTCTTCGATGAAAACACGTGTTGTGCGTCGCTTCCGGTTGCCTCGCTGGGTTTACGCAAATTCCGCTTGGCTGCTGCTGGCGGCCGCTGGCTCGGCGCAGGCCGGTACGGCACCGCCGAGCTTCACCGCGGCCGCGATGCATATTCCCAATTGTTGTTTCGCCGTGTCGGTCGCTGCGGCGGACTTGAATGGCGACGGTAAGCCGGATCTCGTCACCGGCAATTCAATGAGCGGTGATTTTTCGGTAAGCCTGAGCGATGGCAGCGGCGGCTACGGCGGTCCCGTTCCGACCCAGATCACCGACGGTCCGGCGCGCGCGGTCGCCGTCGCATTGGCGGATCTGAACGGCGACGGCAAACTCGATCTGGCCGTCGCCGGCTACGATCAGAACGAAATCCGCGTCTATTCGGGTGACGGTACCGGCGCGTTCGGCACCCCCAACCTGCTCGACGTCGGCAGCGGCGTGTGGCCGACGGCTATCGCGCTGGCCGACGTAACCGGCGACGGTAAGGTCGACATCGTCGTTGCGAACGGCGAGAGCGGCAGCATCGCGGTGCTGGCGGGTGACGGCAGCGGCGCTTTCGCGGCCGCGCAGAATTTCCCGACCGGCGCCTGGCCCGAATCGCTGGTCGTAGCCGATTTCGACGCCGACGGACATCCCGACCTCGCCACCGCCAACGTCGACAGCAAGGACGCTTCGATTCTGTACGGCGACGGCAGCGGCCATTTCACCGCGCCGCAGAACGTTTCGGTCGGCGCCGAATCGGAACCCTTCGCACTGGCCGCCGCCGATGTCGACGGCGACGGCCATCCGGATCTGATCGTCGCCAATGCCGCGACCGGCGGGCAGGAGTTTCCGCCGCCGGAGTTGCCGGGAACGGTCGCTTTGCTGCTCAACGGCGGCAGCCGCTCGTTCGCGCCGGCGCAATTGCTGCCGGCCGGTCCCGGCGAGGGCCGTGCACACGACGTCGTCGTGGCCGACATCACCGGCGACGGCAAGCCCGACATCGTCGTCACGCGCCCGAATGCGAATGCCGTGTCGGTGCTGGTCGGCGACGGCAGCGGCGGTTTCGCCGCTGCGGTGAATCGGCGCGTTGCGCAAGGTCCGGGCCCGCTCACGGTGGCCGACGTGACCGGCGACGGCCACCCCGACATCGTCGTCGCCAACGCAGTGGCGCCGAGCATTTCGATCCTGCCGGCGGACGGTGCCGGCGGCATCGGCTTCAGCGCCAACTTCGACGCCGGTAACTTCCCGCATGCGGTCGCCGCCGGCGACTTGAACGGCGACGGTCGTGCCGATGTGGTCAGTGCGAACGCGCAAAGCAACGACGTCTCGGTCCTGCTCGGCGACGGCCACGGCGGCTTCGCCAGCGAAGTGCGCTACGCGGTCGGCGCGTCGCCGACCGGTGTCGTCATCGGCGATATGAACGGCGACGGCAAGCTCGACATCGTCAGCGCGGACTTCGCCGGCGGTACGGTTTCGGTCCTGCTCGGTCACGGCGACGGCAGTTTCGGAACGGCCGTGAGCTTCAGTGTCGGCGGCACCTGGGAAAGTCCGTACGCGCTTGCGCTCGGCGACGCGAATGGTGACGGCAAGCTCGACGTCGCCACCGCCAACACCAATATCTCCAACGAAAGCCTCTCGTTCCTGGCCGGCAACGGTGACGGCAGCCTGGCCGCGGCAGTCGTGCTGCGCGCCGGCGACGCCGGCGCTTTGCGCGATCCGCGCGGCATCGCGATGGCCGACGTCACCGGCGACGGCAAGCTCGACATCATTTCGGCCAACAGCGTTACCAGTGACGTCTCGATCCTCGCCGGCGATGGCGCCGGCGGTTTCGCGGCGGCGACGCACGTGGCGACCGATGCCGGACCGGTCGGGGTCGAGGCGAGGGACGTGACCGGCGACGGCTTCGTCGACCTCGTCACCTTGAACACGACCGCGCAGGACATCTCGGTGCTGATGGGCGACGGCCACGGAAACTTCGCCAAAGCGATCAACTATCCGATCTTTCCGGCGCAGAGCGTGATGGACTACGCGCCGTGGCCGTGGGCGATGACGCTGGCCGACGTCGACGGCGACGGCAAGGCCGACATCGTCACCGCGAACACGCAGAACGACACGATTTCCGTACTGCTCAACGACGGCCACGGCCGCTACGACAACTACGCCTGGTTCGATACCGGCGCGCTGCCGGGCGGTGTCGCGGTGGCCGATTTCGACGGCGACGGTCGTCCGGATGTGGTCAGCGCCAATCGCGAGAACCGCAGCATCTCGTTGCTGTTCAATCGCGGTGAGCGCAACGACCGCATCTTCGGCAACGGCTTCGAAGTCGTGCCGTAACCGCTGCCGAGGCGCGCGGCCGAAGAAGACTCGCGCGCCTCAATACAAGTCGACCGGATCGACATCGATCGACCAGCGCAACGCGCGCGACGTGGGCAACGCGCGCAGCGCGTCGAGCCAGCGCGGCAGGAACGCTTGCAGCGCGCTGCGTGCCGGCGCTTCGAGCAGGATCTGGCCGCGATAAGCGCCGGCTCGGCGCGGCATCGGTGCGGCCAGCGGGCCGTGCGCGTTCGGATCGCCGGCACGGATCTGCGCCATCGCCGCCTGCAGAAATGCATCGAGCACGGCGCGGTCCTTCGCTTCAGCGCGCAGCAAGGCGAATTGCGCGAACGGCGGCAAGCTGGCGCTGCGGCGATCGCGCAACAGTTGCGCGGCGAGTGCGCGATAGCCGCCGTCGAGCAGCACCGCGAGCAACGGATGCGCCGGGTCGTGCGTTTGCAGGATCACGCTGCCGGGTCGTTCGGCGCGTCCGGCGCGTCCGGCGACCTGCACGACGAGTTGGCCGAGCCGTTCGCTGGCGCGGAAGTCGACGCTGAACAAACCTTCGTCGACGCCGACCACGACCACCAGGGTCAGGTGCGGCAGGTCGTGGCCCTTGGCCAGCATCTGGGTGCCGATCAGGATGCGCGCGCCGCCTTCCGGCAGGCGATCGAACAGCGCGTCGCGCGCGTGGCGGCCGCGCGTGGTGTCGCGGTCGACACGCACGATCGGGGTGCCCGGGAAACGCTCCGACAGCGCGTCCTCCAGCCGCTCGGTACCTTGCCCGAGCGGATTGAGGGCGAGTCCGCCGCAGTCGGGGCAGGCACTCGGCAGTGCGCGTTCGTAACCGCAGTGGTGACAGCGCAGGCGGCCGTCGCGACGATGCAAGGTCAGCGCGCGCTCGCATTCGGGACACTGCGCACTCCAGCCGCAGTCGTGGCACAACAGCACCGGCGCGTAACCGCGACGGTTCTTGAATACCAGCACTTGTTCGTCGCGAGCGAGGCAGTCGGCGATCGCGTCCAAGGTGCTTGCGGCGAGGCCGTGCTGCAGCCGTTGCCGGCGCAGGTCGACCACGCGCAATGCCGGCGGCTGTGCCAGCCCGGCGCGATGACGCAGGCGCAGCAGGCGATAGCGGTCGGCTTCCACATTGGCGAGGCTTTCCAGCGACGGCGTGGCCGAGCCGAGCACGACCGGCACGCCGAGCGCCTGCGCGCGCAGCACGGCCAGGTCGCGCGCGTGGTAGCGGAAACCTTCCTGCTGTTTGTAGGAGGCGTCGTGTTCTTCGTCGACGACGATCGCACCAGCCTGCGGCAGGGGCACGAACAAGGCCGAGCGCGTGCCGAGAATCACGCGTGCCTCGCCGCGAGCGGCGGCGAGCCAGGCCTGTGCGCGCGCGGTTTCGTTCAAGCCCGAATGCAGGGCGGCGACCTCGACACCGAGCCGTTCGCGAAAGCGCCGCAGCGCCTGTGGCGTCAGCGCGATCTCCGGCACCAGCACCAGCGCCTGCCGCCCGCGTGCGAGGCAGGCGCGGATGATCTCGAGGTAGACCTCGGTCTTGCCGCTGCCGGTCACCCCATCGAGCAGGAAGGCGGCATAGCCGTCGCTGACGAGGACGGCGTCGGCCGCGGCACGCTGTTCCTCGTTCAACGGTGGACCCGGCATCGGCACCGCCGCCGTGACCGGTGCACGCAAGCGCAGGCGTTCGACCCAGCCGCGGGCGAGTGCCGTGCGCGCGGCCGCGGCGACGTCGCCGAGCGTCGCGTCGAGTTCGGTCGTCGTATGTGCGCCGTCGGCGAGAGCGTGCAGCAGCGCTTCGACGCGGGTGCCGCGGCGTCGTTTCGGATCGTTACCCGCGTTCTGCCCGGCTGCGGTCAGCCGCAGCGCCGGCAGACCGGCCTCCGGTAGCGCGCGCGCCGAGCGCAGCGCGACCGGCAACGCCGTCTGCAGCACCTCACCGAGCGGGTGCTGGTAGTAGCGCGCCGCACGCCGCAGCGTGGTCATCAGTTCGAGGGTCAACAGCGGCTGCGGGTCGAGCACGCGCTCGATCGTCTTCAACTGAGCCGGGTCGAGGTCGCTGCCGGCGGCGGATTCGACCACCACGCCGACGATCTTGCGGCGGCCGAAGGGAACCAGCACGCGGCAGCCCGGCGCCGGGGTCTCGGCCGCCGTGGTCCGGTAGTCGAACCAGGTGTGCAGAGGGACCGGCAGGGCGATGCGCAGGATCGGATTCATAGCGGGACGGCGGCGCGAACCGCGCTGCAGCGAGTGTAACGTGACGACGACGGCCGGCTACGGCCGTTTGCAGCCAGTTTCTTATGAAACTTTCAGAAAGAAAGCTTAACTGGATGCCCTGTCAGAGATTTTTCGCTTATCCACAGCAAATGTGGATAACTCTGTGGAAGAACGCCTGCGAGCGGGGTCAGGAAGCGCGCTGTGAAGCCTCCGGACTCGGGTTGGCGAATCTTTAATCAATCTGTAATGCACTTGGAATTTCAACGACTTGTATTGTTACAGCGGTTGTCACACGCGGATTTGTCGGGGCGCGGCCAGCGCGCGGGAGCGCAGCCTGCCTCCTGTGCACAACCGCTTGACATAGGGGGATGCGCTCGTTCCTCCAGCGCTGGCGCGGGCTGCGGACCGAGGCGAGCGAATTCAGGCCAAGGTCAGGGTCGCGACCAGGGCCCCGGCGAGGCCGAAGCAGAGCAGAATCAGGTAGGACACGCCGATCAAGCTGTACTTGAACGTCGTCATGAACCAGCCCTGCTTGTAGACCTTCTTCTGCATCAGAAACAGGTAGATCGGCAGCCAGGTCCATACGCCGGCTTCGGTCAGGGCGGCCGCCGCGCGCAGGGTGCCGTTGCTGGTGGCGCCCTTGAGCAGACTCAGCAGGGCGATGAAGAGCAGCGACAGAAAAATGAACGCGTGGCTGTGCAGGGCGACCATCAGGTGTTCCATGTACAGCCGGCGCTTGAAGATGTAGACGATCTTCAGCAGCACCGCGAACAGCGGCATCAGCACGAACAGGGTCTGCGGCAGCACCGAAAAGATACCGGCGATCAGATGGCGCGGGTCGCTGCGGGCGGCCTTGATGTTGTCGCGCGCGCGCACCGCCATCTCGTTGAGTTTGCTGTTGGCGAAGGCGGGCAGCCAGCCGACTTGGATCGGGTGGGCGACCGGATCCCAGGGCGAGCCGTCGAAGTTGAGATCGTCCTTGTCCACGTTCGGATCGGCCGGTGGCGTCTGGCCTTTCGACTCGGCTTCCTGCTTCCGCTTGATCCAGGCGCGGCGCTTGTCCGCTTGTTGGCGCAGGTTGGTCATGACCTGATCGAGCTCGGCCGCGTCTTCGGCCGGCAGCGAGGGCACCTTGCGCGCGTCTTCCAGCCGGCCGAGCGCTTCCTTCAGGTTCTCGTCGAGCTGGGTCTCGTTGATCGCTTGTTCGATGTTGCCGCGCCCGGCGGCGACCTTGAGCAGATCGAACTTCGCGTCGTTGAGGTTCAGCGCGAGCTGGATCGCGAAGAAGGAGATCACGCACAGGAAGAAGAACAGCCGGAACGGCGTCACATAGCGCGTGCGGCGACCGACGAAGTATTCGGTGGTCAGAAAGCCGGGGCGGAAATACAGCGGCAGGATGCTGCGGAAGATGCGCGAATCGACATTGAAGATGGTGTCGGCGACATCCGACATGACGCTGGCGAGATGGCGCACCATGCCCTTTTCGGGTTGGCCGCAGGCGTAGCAGAACGGTCCCAGCATCGGCGCGCCGCAATTCGCGCACGGCTTGTTCGGCGGCGCCGGCGGAACGGCCGCGGCGGCCGCGTCTGCGGATTGGGTGTTCATGCCTTCACTGTCCCCTGCGCAAAAACTCGAAACCGCGCGCAGAGCGGGGCTTCGGATAGAATGCAACGCTTGCGAACGCGGTTTTCCGTTCCGACCCGCTCGGCGGCGTCGCGAATGCCGCGTCGCATCGGTCGCATCCTGCACGACGCACTCGAGGCGTCGGCAAGCCGATCGATTCGGCGGTTGCTCGAACCGCCCGCCGCGCCCAGGTATCCCGCATGAATTCCATTCTACATCGCCAGCCGTCGGCGCTTGCGCGCGAGCTGAAGGAAACCATCGTGCTCGCGCTGCCGCTGGTGCTGAGCCAGTTGATGGCGGTCGGCTTGAGCGCGATCGATGCGCTGCTGGCCGGCCATCACAGCGCAGTCACGCTCGGCGCGGTCGCGGTCGGCGCCGGCATCTGGTCGATCGCTTTCGTGGTCGCGATCGGCGTGACGATGGCGGTGCCGCCGTCGGTCGCGCAGCTGTACGGCGCGGGGCGCATGACCGAGGTCGGCAAGGTGTTCCGCCAAGCGCTGTGGCTGGCCCTGGGCTTGGGTCTTCTGTGCTGGCTCGGTGTGCGCTCGAGCGGTCCCTTGGTGCGCCTGATCGGAGTCGATCCGCACCTTTTCGACGAAGTCGACGGTTTCTTGCGCGGCGTTTCCTGGGGCGCACCGGCGATCGCGGTGTTCTTCACCATCCGCGGCATGAGCGCCGGTGTCGGCATCACGCGGCCGACCATGTACTTCAGCCTGATGTCGCTGCTCTTGCTCGGGCCGATCGCCTATGTCTTGCTGCATGGCAAGCTCGGCTTCCCGGCGATGGGGGCCGGCGGCATCGGTGTCGCCACAGCGATCGTCATCTGGCTGGAGACGCTGGCGTTCGGCGTCTATCTGGCCGTCCATCGCGGCTACGCGCCGTACGCGCTGTTCGCGCGCTTCGAACGCCCCGACGCGCGCGCGATCGGCGAGCTCTTGCGCATCGGCGTGCCGATGGGCGTGACCGTGTTCATGGAAGCGAGCCTGTTCATCGCGACCACCCTCGCGATGGGCACGCTCGGCACCGACACCGTGGCCAGCCACCAGGTCGCGCTGAATGTCTCCGCCTTGTTCTTCATGATCCCGCTCGGCATCGCGATGGCGGCCACCGTGCGCATCGGTCACGCGGTCGGTCGCGGCGACGCGGCCGGCTTGCGCACGGCCGGCGCCGCCGGCTTCGTGCTGGCGCTGGCGACGCAGACTCTGTCGGGCAGCGTGATGGCGCTGTTCCCGACGACGATCGCCGGCTGGTATTCGAAAGATGCCAGCGTGATCGCGCTGGCCGCGCAGCTGCTGTTGCTGGCGGCGGTGTTCCAGTTCTCCGACGGCATCCAGGCGGTCGCCAACGGCGCGCTGCGCGGGCTCAAGGACACGCGCGTGCCAATGCTGATCACCACGTTCGCGTATTGGGGCGTGGGCATGACGGTCGGCTGGTGGCTGGCCTTTCCGCACGGCCTGGGCGCGCGCGGCATGTGGATGGGCCTGATCGCCGGCCTCAGCGTCGCTGCGGTACTGCTGACCTGGCGCTTCTGGAAGCAGGCGCGGCGGCCGTTGCCGGCACCGTCCCGGGCATGACTTGCGCGGCATGCCGGGCGCCACGATATCCGGTAGGCTGAATCCACTCGAGAGTACGCGGCACTCGGCGCCGCATGGAGCGATGCGATGTCGAAAGAGAATCCCGGCGTGATCCGCCGTCTGTTCCGCGGCCTTTGGAATGCGTTGAATTTCACGCGCCGGCTGGTCTTGAACCTGATCTTCCTGGTCATCCTGATCGCGATCGCGGTGGCGCTGTTCGGTGGCCGCGCGACGATCGCGCCGCGCACAGCACTGGTGTTCGATCCGAAGGGCGCGATCGTCGAGCAGTACTCCAACGATCCGGCCGACCGCGCGCTCGCCAGCGTGACCGGCGCCGAATCCAAGGAAGTTCAGCTGCGCGACCTTCTGCGCGTGATCGAGGCGGCAGCGAAGGACTCGCGCATCGAACGTCTGGTGCTGATCCCCGACGAGATCGACCGCGCCGGCCTGTCCACGCTGCGCGAACTCGGCGCCGCGCTCGATCGCTTCAAGGCGACCGGCAAGGAAGTCGTCGCCGTTTCCGGCGGCATGGGCCAGAGCCAGTACTACCTCGCCGCGCACGCGAACCGCATCCTGCTCGACCCCGAAGGCGCGGTGTTACTGGAAGGCTTCGCCAACTACCGCAGCTACTTCAAGGACGCGCTCGACAAGCTCGGCGTGCAGGTGCACCTGATCAAGGTCGGCACGTTCAAGTCGGCGGCCGAACCGTACGTGCAGAACCAGGCATCCGATGCGGCCAAGGAAGCCGACACCTATTGGATGGGCGGTTTGTGGCAGGAATACCTCGGCGAGATCGCCGCTCTGCGCAAGATCGACGCGGCCAAGATCGGCGAGGACATCGCGCATTACGACGAACGCGTCGCGGCGCAAGGCGGCGATCTGGCCAAGCTCGCGCTGGAGCAGAAGCTGGTCGACCAGCTCGCCACGCGTGCGGAAGTGCGTGCGCTGCTGCGCGCGCAAGGCGTGGCCGAAGGCAACGACGGCTTCCGTCAGGTCGACTTCAAGAAATACTTCGCCACGCTGGCGCCGGAGAATCTGCCCAGCGTCGGCACCGCGCAGGTCGCGGTGGTGGTGGCGCAGGGTGAGATCGTGCCGGGCGAGCAACCGCCGGGCATGATCGGCGGACGCTCGACCGCGCAGCTGGTGCGCGCGGCCCGCGAGGACGACAAGGTCAAGGCGGTCGTGCTGCGCGTGAATTCGCCCGGCGGCGATGCGACCTCGTCGGAGCTGATCCGGCGCGAGATCGTGCAGACGCGCGAGGCCGGCAAGCCGGTCATCGTCTCGATGGGCGACGTCGCCGCCAGCGGCGGCTACTGGATCGCGATGGACGGCGATGAGATCTGGGCGCAGCCGAATACGATCACCGGTTCCATCGGCATCTTCGGCCTGTTCGCGACCGTGCCCGAGACGCTGGCGAAGATCGGCGTGCACACCGACGGCATCGGCACCACGCCGCTGGCCGGCGCGCTCGACATCCGGCGCCCGCTGTCACCGCAACTGGAGACGATCCTCAACAGCGTGATCAAACGCGGCTACGGCGAATTCATCGGCAAGGTCGCCAAAGCGCGCGGCAAGACGCCCGAGCAGATCGATGCGATCGCACAGGGACGCGTGTGGAGCGGCAGCCAGGCGAAGGAGCGCGGACTGGTCGACAAGCTCGGCGGTCTCGACGACGCGATCGCCGCCGCCGCCGCGCGCGCGAAGCTCGGCAGCGGCTACCAGGTGCGCTATGTGGAACGCGAACTGGGCGCGTGGGAGCGGCTCGCGCTCAGCTTCAGCAACAGCGAAGCGCTGGTCCGCGTGGTGCGCTGGACCGGTTTCTCGCTGCCGTCGGGGTTGGTCAATGCCTCGGATCTGCGTCAACTGTCGGGCATGGTCGAATCGCTGCGTGGCAAGCGCTACGGCGCGTTCGCGCATTGCTTCTGCGAACTGCCCTGAGCGATCGCGAGCAGGAGCACGCCGGTCGCGATCGGCGCGGCGAGCTCCTGGACGCTTTTCGCTGACCGTTGCGCTGAAGTCCGGCTGGCCGCCGTTGTCGGCGGCCTGATCCGGATCGCTGTTTCCTATTCGAACTCCCAGGGTTTCCAGACGTCCTTGCTGGCAGGTCCTTCAGGTCCGTTTTCCAGCCGACACTGTTTGCCGATGATCGGCGCGTCGGCACAGCCGCGACTTTCGTTGCCCCAGCGGTAGATCGGTCCATTGGCCGGGTGCTGTGAGGGCTTGGTGCCGGCGTTCTTGAAATCTACGCTCATCCAGACCGGCCAGGGCTGGTTGATGCCGTCCCTCGCGGTGTAGTCGAACGCGGCCAGCTTCTCCCACGTATTCCACAGCGCGCCGTCGCTGCACTGGTCGACGAGCTTGACCACACCGTAGTTGCGGTAGACGTGATCTCCCGGCTGCGACCAGATGCCGTGCGAACCCTTGGCCGAATACACCACCGGATGCGTGGTCGGGATGAATTTTCCGATGTCCGACCAGGCCAGCTGTTCGCCGCCGTCGTGCGCGGACAACGCCACCTTGAGCGGTGTCGGCCGCCATACGCCGTTCTTGATCGCCCATTGCAGGCGCACGGTCAGGTGCTCCCAATCGCTGACGTGGTTGCCCCAGATCGTGTTGGCCACGGACTTGCCGCGGTTGTAGGGGAAAAAGAAGAAGTAAACGATGTCGGTGATCAGCCCCGGCTTGTTTACCCAGAACGCGTACACCGGCACCGAGCGCAGATCGCTCTGTCCGCGGAAGTATTTCGGGCTGTCGTCGGAAGGGCTGTCGAGCGTCTGCTTGGTGCGGATCCAGTACTTTCCACCGTCGTCGTCGTTGCGGAAGCGATCCATGTTGCCGAATGCGAATTCGACCGATGAGGGGTGGTACTCCTCGTCCACGGCGAGCACGACCATCGGCGCGAAATCCGACATCGCCTGCAGCTTCGCTTCGCGGCTCAGCAGCGGCGCGTCGATGAGCACGAATTTCTCGTCGTCGCCGACGCTGCGGCTGGCGTTGACGACTCCGCCACGCGGGTGGGCTTGGTCGACGCCTTTCGCCTCGGCGCGCAGATAGACGCCGGGAAACTTCACCGACGCGATCGAAACCGTGCCGTCGCCGTGGCGTTCGAGCGCGAATTTCTCCCAGTCGCCCGCTCCATACTGGCAATTGACGGTGCCGCCCGAGCCGCCGTGGGGAACGTTTCTGCCGTCGAGACGAAGGTAGACGCCGGGATACTCGCGCGAGCCGATCGCCACCACGTCGTTTCCTTTCGCATCCTTGCCGTGCGGCTCGAGGTTAAACTGCCATTGCGGGCTGGCGCTGTAGCAGCACTGCGCAGAGCCGCCGCCGTGCTCCAGCCACTTGTTGATGTGGTCGGCGTTCATTTGCAGAAAGCAGTCGGGGCGCGCGCGCAGCGCGATCATCGTGGCGCGTTCGGGCGTTGCGGTCGCGTCGGCGGGCACCGCAGCGTCGTCGGCGGTCGAGGTCGTGGACATGAGGCTCTCCTTGGGGCACGCGAGTGCAGAAACGCGAACGCTAGGAGAGACGTTGTCTGGATGCGGTGAATTCCGCCGCCGCACGACGCCGGATGTCGTCGAACGGAGCCTGGCCGCGGCGCGGCCGGCAGCGCCGCGCGCTCGCCGCGCTCAGCGCAGCAAGGAGTTGATCTTCTGCAACGCCGCTTGCCCCGGGCAGAGTTCGCCGGCGCCGAGCGTATTCAGCGGCTGCGCAGTGGTGTTGAAGTGTTCGTGCAGGTCGTGCGCGTCGGGGTCGACGTAGAGCAGGCCGGTGACGACTTCGCCCTTGGCCTGGCGCGCATGCACGTAGTTCATCGCGGCGACACGATCGTGCGCATTGAAGTCCGCGCTGAGCTTGCGCAGACGCACGATGCTGCCGTCGTGCTGGGTCACGTCGACCAGTTCGCCCTCGGCGTAGTCGACCGTGATCTCGGCGCGCACGTCGATGAAATCGAGCCGGTTGACCGCCTCGTTGTGCTCGCGCACGTACTCGTAGCTCTTGGTGCTGCCAGGGTGGTTGTTGAAGGCGACGCAAGGGCTGATCACGTCGATGAAGGCGGCGCCCTTGTGCGCGATCGCGCCCTTGATCAGCGGCACCAGCTGCTTCTTGTCGCCGGAGAATCCGCGCGCGACGTAGGTGGCGCCGAGCTGCATCGCGAGTCCGATCAGGTCGAGCGGGCTGTCGGTGTTGACCACACCTTTCTTCGACTTCGAGCCCTGATCGGCGGTGGCCGAGAACTGGCCCTTGGTCAGACCGTAAACGCCGTTGTTCTCGACGATGTAGACCATGTTGACGCCGCGGCGAATCGCATGCACGAACTGGCCGATGCCGATCGAGGCCGAATCGCCGTCGCCGGAGACGCCGAGATAAAGCAGGTCGCGATTGGCCAGGTTCGCACCGGTCAGCACCGAGGGCATGCGCCCGTGCACGGTGTTGAAGCCGTGCGACTGGCCGAGAAAGTAGTCCGGCGTCTTCGAGCTGCAGCCGATGCCGCTGAGCTTGGCCACTCGATGCGGCTCGATGTCGAGTTCCCAGCACGCCTGGATGATCGACGCCGAAATCGAATCGTGCCCGCAGCCGGCGCAGAGCGTGGAGATCTTGCCTTCGTAGTCGCGCCGCGTGAAACCGATCGCGTTGCAGGCGAGCGTCGGATGATGCAGCTTGGGTTTGGTGATGTAGGTCATGAGTGGGAACCCGGTTGCATGATCACGCCAGCTTCTCCTTCCGCGCAGTCGACGACATCTGCGCCGCGATCGCGCCGGCGATGAATCGCGCCGTGATCGGCGTGCCGTCGTAGTGCAGCACCGCCACCAGTCGCGCCGGATCGATACCGAACTCGTTGATCAGCAGCGAGCGCAACTGGCCGTCGCGGTTCTGTTCGACGACGAACACGCGCTCGTGACGGCGGATGAATTCGCCGATGCTGTCGGGGAATGGGAACGCGCGCACGCGCAGCGTGTCGAGCAGGAGACCTTGTGCGCCGAGCAGCTCGATCGCCTCCATCATCGAAGGGCTGGTCGAGCCGTAATAGATCACGCCGTCGAGCGCTTCGCCGCTGGTGCCGTGCAGCAGCGGTTGCGGCACCAGTGACTTGGCGGTGTCCCACTTCTTCAGCAGGCGCTCCATGTTGTAGACGTAGTCCGGTCCGCGTTCCGAATAGCGCGCGTAGGGATCGCGCGAGGTGCCGCGCGTGAAGTAGGCTCCGCGCTCGGCATGCGTGCCGGGGTAGGTGCGGTACGGAATGCCGTCGCCGTCGACATCCTTGTAGCGGCCGAAATCCTTGCCCGCTTCAAGCTCGGCCGCCGTCATCACCTTGCCGCGGTCGTACTCGCGCGCATCGTCCCAGGCGAACGGCGCGGTCAGGCGCTGGTTCATGCCGATGTCGAGATCGGTCAGCACGAACACCGGCGTCTGCAGGCGGTCGGCGAGATCGAGCGCGCGTGCGGCGAACTCGAAGCATTCGTGCGGATCTTCCGGAAACAACAGCACGTGCTTGGTGTCCCCGTGCGAGGCGTAGGCGCAGGCGAGCACGTCGGATTGCTGCGTGCGCGTGGGCATGCCGGTCGAGGGCCCGCCGCGCTGCACGTCGATGATCGTCACCGGAATCTCGGCGAAGTAGGCGAGGCCGATAAACTCGTTCATCAGTGAGATGCCCGGGCCGGCGGTGGTGGTGAACGCGCGCGCGCCGTTCCAGCCGGCGCCGACGACCATGCCGATCGAGGCGATCTCGTCCTCCGCTTGCACCACGGCGAAGCGGTTGCGGCCGCTCTCGGCGTCGACGCGGTACTTCATGCAGTAGCTCTGGAACGCCTCGGCGAGCGAAGAGGAAGGCGTAATCGGATACCAAGCGCACACCGTCGCACCGCCGTAAACACAGCCGAGCGCCGCGGCGACGTTGCCGTCGACGAAGATCTTCTCGCCGACGTTGTCGGCGCGCCGCACGTGCAGCCCGATCGACGGCAGCTGCTGCGCGGCGTGTTCGCGCCCGAGTTCGAGCGCCTGCACGTTCGAGTCGAGCAGCTTTTCCTTGCCCTTGTACTGCTCGGCGAACAAGCGCTTGATCTCCTCCGCATCGATGCCGAGCAGCACCGACAACGCACCCAGATACATGATGTTCTTGAACAGCTGGCGCTGCCGCGCATCGGCGTAGGTGCGATTGCAGATCGCGGTCAGCGGCATGCCGATGACGTGGACATCATCGCGGAACTTCGACGGTGGCAGCGGCCGCGTCGAGTCGTAGAACAGATACCCGCCCGGCTCGATTTCCTTCAGATCCGCATCCCAAGTCTGCGGATTCATCGCGACCATCAGGTCCACGCCGCCGCGCCGGCCGAGCCAGCCGCGCTCGCTGACGCGCACTTCGTACCAGGTCGGCAGGCCCTGAATGTTGGAAGGGAAGATGTTGCGCGGGCTGACCGGCACGCCCATGCGCAGGATGGAGCGTGCGAACAGTTCGTTCGCCGAGGCCGAGCCCGATCCGTTGACGTTGGCGAATTTGACGACGAAATCGTTGACCGCTTCGATGCGCGCGCGCGGCGCGGTTTCGATCTGCGCGTTCATGCCGCCACCTTCGCGGCGCGCTTGTGGCAGCCCGGCCCCGCCTGCGTCGTGTCGAGCAGGAACTTGCGCATGTCCCAGGCGCCGGTCGGACAGCGCTCGGCGCACAGGCCGCAGTGCAGGCAGACGTCTTCGTCCTTGACCATCACCCGTCCGGTCTTGAGCGCATCGGACACATACAGCGATTGGGTCAGATTGAGCGCCGGCGCGGTCAGCTGCGTGCGCAGCTCGGCTTCCTCGTCGTTGAGAGTGAAGCTGATGCAGTCCATCGGGCAGATGTCGACGCAGGCGTCGCATTCGATGCAGGCGTCCTTGGTGAACACCGTCTGCACGTCGCAGTTGAGGCAGCGCTGCGCCTCGTGGAAAGCGGTCTCGCGCGTGAAGCCGAGTTCGACTTCGATCTTGATGCTCTTCAGCGTCGCGTCCTTGTCGCGCCACGGCACCGCGTAGCGCAGATCGTTGGAGACGTCGTTGTCGTAGCTCCACTCGTGGATGCCCATCTTCTGCGAGATCAAGCTGACCGCAGGCTCGGGCCGCTCGTGGATGTCCTCGCCGCAGAGCATCTTGTCGATCGACACGGCCGCCTCATGCCCATGCGCGACCGCCCAGATGATGTTCTTCGGCCCGAACGCGGCGTCGCCGCCGAAGAAGACCTGCGGCAGGGTCGACTGCATCGTTTCCTTGTCGACCTTCGGCATGTCCCACTCGTCGAAGGCGATGCCGAGATCGCGCTCGATCCACGGAAACGCGTTCTCCTGGCCGACCGCGATCAGCACGTCGTCGCACTCGAAGAACGCGTCCGGCTCGCCGGTCGGTACCAGCTGGCGGCGACCGTTGGCGTCGCGCTCGGCGCGAACCTTCTCGAACGTCATGCCGATCAGCCTGCCGTCGCGATGTTCGAAGGTTTTCGGCACGAGGTAGTTGAGGATCGGGATACCTTCGTGCATCGCGTCCTCTTTTTCCCACGGGCTCGCCTTCATCTCTTCGAAGCCCGAACGCACGATCACTTTCACGTCTTCGCCGCCGAGGCGGCGCGAGGAGCGGCAGCAATCCATTGCCGTATTGCCGCCGCCGAGTACTATCACGCGCCGGCCGATCGCGGTGATGTGCTCGAAGTAGACCGAGGCGAGCCAGTCGAGCCCGATGTGGATGTTCGCCGCGGCTTCGCGGCGGCCGGGCAGCTCGAGATCGCGTCCGCGCGGCGCGCCGCTGCCGACGAAGACCGCGTCGTAGTCTTGCGCGAGCAGATCGCGCATCGAATCGATGCGCACGCCGCCGCGAAACTCGACGCCGAGATCGAGCACGTAGCCGACTTCCTCGTCGATCACCGCTTCTGGCAAACGGAAGCGCGGCACCTGAGTGCGCATGAAACCGCCGCCTTTGCGTTCGGCTTCGAATACGGTCACCTCATAGCCGAGCGGTGCGAGATCGCGCGCGACGGTCAGCGCGGACGGCCCGGCGCCGATGCAGGCGATGCGCTTGCCGTTCTTTTGCGCTGCCGGCTTGGGCATGCGCGCGCGCACCGCGGCGTCGTCCTTGTTGTCGGCGGCGACACGTTTGAGGCGGCAGATCGCGACCGGTTCGGCCTTGCCGTCGGCGCTCTCTTCGACGCGGCCGCGGCGGCAGGCCGGCTCGCACGGTCGGTCACAAGTGCGGCCGAGGATGCCGGGGAACACGTTCGAGCGCCAATTGACGAGATAGGCCTCGTCATGGCGGCCGGCAGCGATCAGGCGGATGTACTCGGGGACGGGGGTATGGGCTGGACAAGCCCATTGGCAATCGACGACTTTGTGGAAATAGTCAGCGTCGCGGATATCGGTTCGCTCCACCACAGGCCTCTTTGCGCGCTCTCTGGTGAGCGCCGAGCCTAATCCTTGATGAGTCGCGAAGCAAAGGGCAGTGCACCATAGGCGGACGCGATCGACTCGAACGGCGCTCGCGGCCCTACCCGGCGAACGCGAATCGGCGAGCGGCCGGTGCGGTTTCGCCGCCGGCCGAACTCAGAGCGGCCCGCGCTGGCGCAGGCGTTTCTGATAGTCGAGGACCGCATCCTTCGCCGTCTTCAGGTTCGCGCCGGTAGCCTCGCGATAGCGCTTGATCGCCTGGATCAGATGGCCTTGCACGAGCAGCTCGCGCAGTTCGGTTTCGAGGTCGGCCGGCAGTGGCTGCGGCCGCACGTTGGCGGAAGCCGACGAACGTCCAGGCCGGTCGGGGTCCGATGCGACGTTGCGCCGCGAACCGCGCTCGACGCTGAGGCGGCCGATCACGAAGAACACCAGCGCGACCAACAGATAGCCCCAAAGATCCGCCCAGGCAGGCATCGCTCAGCCGCCCGCGTCGTCGACCGCCTTCTGCTGCGCCTTCGCCGCCTCGTCGACCGTCTGCTGCACGGCTTTGGCTTTTTCCAGCGCCTTCAGCTGATCGTCGAACACGGTCTTCTGCTTCGCGGGGGCCGCTGCGGCCTGCGGCGCGGCCGGCTCCTCGGCCTTGCGGCCGGAACACGCCGCCATGGCGCAGGCGCAGAGAAGCGGGACGATGATCGAACGCAACATGGCATGCTCGACACGGCAGGATTGGCTAGAGTCTGCGCCGCACGATGGGTGCGTACAAGCCGGAGGATCGCCCGATGCACAATCCGTCACGCTGGCGGCTCGACGGCCGCGTCGCGCTGGTCACCGGCGCGAGCAAGGGCATCGGCCTGGCCTGCGCGCGCGAGCTGGCGACGCTCGGTGCCGACGTGCTGCTGATCGCACGCGACGAGGCCGCGCTCGACATCGTGCGCGCCGAACTCGAGGACGAAATCGCCGGACGCGAGTTCCACGCATTCGCAGCGGACCTGTCCGATCACGAACAGCGCCTGGAAGTGTTCGACTGGATCGCCGACCTCGACGTCGAGCTGTCGCTCCTGGTCAACAACGTCGGCGGCAACGTCAGCAAGCCGGCGCTCGACTACGGCCTGGACGAAGTGCGCGCGCTGGTCGAGACGAACCTGCTCGCCGCCTTCGAGATGAGCCGCCTGGCGCATCCGCACCTGGCCGAACACGGCAATGCGGCGATCGTCAACGTCGGTTCGGTGTCCGGCCTCACCCACGTGCGCACCGGCGCGCCGTACGGCATGACCAAGGCCGCGCTGCACCAGCTCACGCGCAATTTGGCCTGCGAATGGGCCGACGACGGCATTCGCGTCAACGCGGTCGCGCCGTGGTACATCCGCACGCAGCGCACCGAGGGTCCGCTCGCCGACGTCGACTATCTCGAAGAAGTGCTCGCACGCACGCCGGTCGGCCGCATCGGCGAACCGGAGGAAGTGGCCGCCGCGGTGGCGTTCCTGTGCCTGCCGGCGTCCAGCTACGTGACCGGCGAGTGCATCGCGGTTGACGGCGGCTTCCTGCGCTACGGCTTCTGACGATTTCTCGCCGCGCTTGACCACGGCCGCGATATCGGGTAATTAATTAAGTAATTTCCTAACTACAGAATCGCCATGGAACGCGTCTTCGAAGCCCTCGCCTCGACCGCACGGCGCAAGATCCTCGCCTACTTGAACCAGGGCGAGCTGACCGCCGGCGAGATCGGCGCGCGTTTCGACTTCAGCAAACCGGCGCTGTCGGGACATCTGCGCGTGCTCGAGGAAGCCGGCCTGATCGCGCGCGAGAAGCGCGGGCAGTTCGTCTACTTCCGCCAGGTGCCCGACCGTCTTGCCAACACGCTGTTCGCCTGGGCGGCGGAAGTGTGCCCGGTGGCCGGACCGCTCAAGCGCGAAAGCCGCGCTCGCGCGAAGAAGCGTTGAGCGAGGGCCGTCCGATGTCGACCGCCCAATCCGCACATACCGCCCACACCTTCCCGGCTGCACGCATCCGCCCGCCGCACGGCGGTCCGGCGGTCGAAGTCAGCGTGATCGCATCGCTCGGCCGCCGCGGCGGCGATCGGCTGATCGAAAGCGCGTGGGCACGCCAGCGCGCGCACGAGCACTTCGTCGATGCGCTGGACGAACCCTCCGCGCGCATCGGCGCGACCGATCTGCGCCATGGCGACGCGACCGCTTTGTACACCTTCGCAGTCGGCACGAACGGGCATCCGTTTCATCGCCACGCCGGCCACCGCGTGTTCACTGCGGTCAGCGGCAGCGCCGGCGCGCGGCTGCGCTTCTCGACCGCCTCGACGGCGGAGATCGAACACGATCCGCAGGCGTTCGTCGCCGCTCTGCACCACGTCGACATCCCGCCGGATTGCTTGTTCAGCGTGCGCTTCGGCGGCGATACCTGGCATCAGTTCCTGCCGCTGCGCAAAGGCGGCGCACATCCGACGCTGTTCGCGATCTCGTGCCACACGAACGAACTTGGCGGCGCACTGACGCCGGAGCAGCACCAGCGCGTGCTCGCCGGCGAAGCCGACATTCCGAGCTTGACCGAACTTCTCCCAGACAGCGTGAAACATCTGCTCGATAGCGCGACGTTCGATGCGACAGGCATACCGACGACCATGCTGTCGTTGGAGACCACTGCTGCTTCGCCGTTGGCGCGCTGCCGCGTGCTCTGGCAGCGGACGCTCGGCCGGCTGCGCCGGATGCGTTCGTCGCGTTCCGACGGCATCCGCGTGCGCTCGCTGGCAGCGGTGCCGCAAGCCTCGCTGCTGCGGACTCAGTTGAACGGCGCGCCGCTGCACGAAGACACCTTCGAGTGCATCGTCGCGGCGGACGCCTTCGCGCAAGCCTCGGCGAGCGCGGCATTGGCGGCGTTGCTGCAAGGCTTTCTCGACAGCCGTCCTTCCGGCGTGTCCTATCTGATGGCGCTGCGCAACGCCTTGGTCAAGCCGCTCGGCCTGCGCACCTCGCCGCTTGGCTGCCCGGCCTCGTCGCTGCTGTCTGCTACCGCGCCGTCCTTGTTCGCCGGACGCTTTCCCGTGCTGGCGCAGCGCATCGACGCCGCCGGCACCTGCGCGGAGGTGATCCTCGGCGCGGACGACAAGCACCTGGTATTTCGTTCCTGCGTCGGCGTCGAGCGCTTGCCGGATGGGCGCCTGCGCTGCAGCCTCGGCACGCGCGTGCGCACGAGCAACCGCTTCGGCCGTTTCTATCTGGCGGCGATCGATCCGGTCCATCGGTGCTACACCACGTCGGCCATGTTGCGGCAGGCGGTCGCGCATGCGGGAGCCTCGTTGCGCGGCGCGAACGGCGCACCATTGACAGCCGAAAACGGCGAGTCGGAGCTGGCGATCGGCGTTAGCATGGCCACATGCCGACCTCCGATTCCACCCATCGTCTCGACCCGCGCGTCTACGAGCGCGCCCGCCTGACGCGCGACGCGCGCTTCGACGGCCTGTTCTTCATCGCAGTGACCTCGACCGGCATTTATTGCCGGCCGGTCTGTCCGGCGCCGTCGCCGAAATCGCGCAACGTGCGCTACTACGACAGCGCCGCGGCCGCCTCGGCGGCGGGTTTCCGTCCTTGCCTGCGCTGCCGGCCGGAGGCGGCGCCGGGTTCGCCCTTGCATCGCGCGAAGAGCGACCTCGTCGCCGGCACATTGCGGCTGATCGAGCAGGGCGCGCTCGACGAAGGTTCGTTGCCGGAGCTGGCCGCGCGCGTCGGCGTCGGCGAGCGTCATCTGCGCCGCTTGTTCGCCGACGAACTCGGCGCCAGCCCGCTCGACGTCGCGGCGACGCGACGCCTGTTGTTCGCCAAGAAGCTGCTCGGCGAAACGGCGCTGCCGATGACGACGATCGCGCAGGCTTCCGGCTACGCCAGCTTGCGTCGCTTCAACGCCGCGTTCGTCGCGACTTACGGCAAGCCGCCGCGCGCATTGCGCCGCGCGCCCGCGATCGTGCGAGCGAACACTTCGGCCAACCCCGACTCTCCCATCTCCAATCCCGGCTCCATCGACCTGCGTCTGCCGTATCGCGCACCCTACGATTTCGCGCACCTGCTCGAGTTCTATGCGCGCCGCACGATCCCGGGTGTCGAAGCGGTCGACGCGGACGGCTACCGGCGCAGCTTCGTGCACGAGGGCGCGCCGGGTTGGTTCGCGGTCGCGCCGGTGCACGGCGCTTCGGCGCTGAGCTTGCGCGTGCATCATCCGCACAGCAGCGCGCTCGGCGTCCTGGTCGCGCGCGTGAAGCGCATGTTCGACGTCGATGCGGATCCGCGCGCCCTGGCGGCGGTGTTCCGGCGCAGCGATCTGCTCGCGCCGCTGATCCGGCGCTGGCCGGGGCAGCGCCTGCCGGGCGCTTGGGATGGTTTCGAACTGGCGGTGCGCGCCGTGCTCGGGCAGCAGGTCAGCGTCGCGGCGGCACGTACTTTGGCGGCGCGTGTCGCGACCGCCTACGGCACCCCGTACATGGACGGCGCCGCGGCGGGACTGACCGCGTTGTTCCCGACGCCGCAAGCCTTGGCCGAGGCGCCGCTCGAGCAGCAGGGCATCACGCGCGCACGCGCGGCGACGATCCGCGGCCTCGCGCAAGCGGTCGCCGACGGCAAGATCGCGTTCCGAGCCGAGCAGCCGCTGGCCGAATTCGAACGCGATCTGGTCGCCTTGCCCGGAATCGGTCCGTGGACCGCGCACTACATCGCGATGCGCGCGCTGGCGCAGCCCGACGCGTTCCCCGCCGCCGACCTGATCCTACGCCGCACGGCGGGGCAGGGCCGCACCCTGTCGACGCGCGAACTGGAAACGCTGAGCGATGCATGGCGGCCCTGGCGCGCGTATTCGGTGATGCTGCTGTGGCGCGCCAGTTGACGACGTAACTTGGGAGACATTCGTGGAATACGACTATCTCGAAACTCCGATCGGCCGCTTGCTGCTGATCGCCGACGAAGGCGGCCTGCGTCACGTCGATTTTCCGAACCAGGATCAGGAGGCGCGCATCGAATCGGGCTGGCAGCGCAGCCGCCGCTTTCTCGGCCCGACCATCGAGCAGCTCGATGCCTACTTCGCCGGCGACCTGCACGCTTTCGATCTCGCGCTCGCGCCGAGCGGTACCTCGTTCCGCCGTCGCGTCTGGGAAGAGTTGCTGCGCATCCCTTACGGCGAAACGATCAGCTACGGCGAACTCGCGCGGCGCATCCGCCAGCCGAGCGCCAGTCGCGCGGTCGGTGCGGCGAATGGCGCGAATCCGTTGCCGATCATCGTGCCTTGCCACCGCGTGATCGGCAGCACCGGCAAGCTGACCGGTTTCGGCGGCGGCTTGCCGATCAAGCAATGGCTGCTCGAACACGAGCGGCGCTACGCCGCGCCGGCACCGTTCGCTTTGCAGTGAGGCGGATGCGTTTCAGCAGCCGCGCAAACGCGTGCGCAGGTCGCGCTGCTCTTGTTCGAGCTGCGCCTGCGTATCGCTGAAAGCGCGCCTGAGCTTATCGCGTACGCGGTCGAGTTCGCCGCGCAGATAGGCGCAGGCTTCCGCCGGTGCGGCGTGGTGGCATTGATCCTGGACTTGCACGTACGTCGTCGCCAGCGGCGCTTCGCTCGCGGGAATATTGGGGATTTGACGCAAGCCCGGCGCGGACACGCCGATGCCGTCGCGGCCGCCGTAGTTCTGAGCGAGGCCGCGTCCCGATCCGCCCAATAGACCGTATGGCACCGCGTAGCTCGTACCGATGCCGCTGTCGCTCATGTAGCGACTGCCGTCGTAGCGCAGGCATAGGAAGAAACTCGGCGGCGGCTCGCGCGGCACGGTCGGAGCGATCGGATTGGAGTCCGGTTCCGCCGCCGGCGCTGCATCGTCCGTCGCCGTCGATGTTGCAGGCACGGGTGGCGGCGCGTAGTCCGGCAGACGCAGGCGCTGTTGCTGCGCGGGATTGCGGCAAGGACGGTCCTGGAAACTGACCGTGCCGTCGGCCGCCGTGCATTTGTAGGCCTCGGCCGCCGGCAACGACGCCGGCAGCGCGAGCAGCACAATCAGTGCGGGAATCGAGCGGCGGCGCATGCGCGCAGTCTACGCCGCCGGCTCGATCCGGGCAGACTCACCAGGGCAAGGTCTGGCCGAGGTAGCTGAAGCTGCCGTTCGGGCCGTCGGCACCGATCAGGGCGAGCTGGACGCTGGACTTGGCGCCTTCGGGAATGTCGATGCTGCCGTTGCCGTGGTTCATGTCGGTCTTCACGTAGCCGGGGTGGATCGCGTTGACCTTGATCGGCGTCTCGCGCAACTCGTAGGCGAGGTGCACGGTCCACGAATTGAGCGCGGACTTGGAGGCGTTGTAGGCCGGGATCTTGAAATCGTAGATGCCCGAAGTCGGATCGCTGTGCAGCGTCAGGGAGCCGACGATGCTCGAGACGTTGACGATGCGCGCGGCGGCCGACTGCTTCAGCAGCGGCAGGAATGCCTGCGTGACGGCAACGACCGCGAACAGATTCGTGTCGAACGTCTCGCGCCAGACAGCGGACGTCTGCTGCGACGGCTTCTTGGCCGCGTCGTCGAGCAGGATGCCGGCATTGTTGACGAGGATGTCGAGGCGGCCGTGCTTGCGCTCGACCTCCTTCGCCGCCGCCGCGATGCTGTCGGTGTCGTTCACGTCGAGCGCGATCGGGTCCACCGGCAGTCCGTCCTGTTGCAACTGTTGCGCTGCCGCGGCGGCCTTGGCCGGATCGCGGCCGGCGAGCAGCACGTGGACGCCGTTCTGCGCGAGCTGGCGTACGGTTTCAAAGCCGATGCCGCGCGTAGCGCCGGTGACGAGTGCGATTTTTTGGGTCATGACTGTCTCTCCGTCGAATGAAGGAACCGCAGCGCATCGTCGCGCTCAGGTATTGCAAGAAACCGTATCGGGACACGGCGTGCCGGCGAGCGCCTGCGGCGCCGCTGCAGCGCGGCGTCCCGTGGCGCCGAAGACGAGACGGCTCAGCACCGACAAGGCGAGCACGCCGAGGCCGCCGTACAGCAGCACCCAGCCGAATCCGTGCGTCAGCGCGGCGTGTGCCGCGGCGTCGGTTGCATCGAGATTGCCCGCGGCAATGCGCTCGGCCATCGCGCGCAGCTGCAGCGAATCCGCGCTCGAACCGACCGCCGCTGCGAGGTAGGCGCGCACGCCTTCCTGCAGCAACAAACCCATCACGGCGATGTTGATCGCGAGCGCGATCAGACGCGCGCTGACGTCGATGCCCGAGGCCATGCCGGCGCGATCGCTCGACACCGAGGCGGTGGTGGTGTTCGTCACCGGCGTATTGGTCAGACCGATGCCGATGCCGGCGAGCAGGGTGCCGGGCAGGATCGTCCAGCCGTTCGCGTACGCGACCGTGCTGCCCCAATACATCAAGAGCAAGCCGCTGCCGATCGTGGCGAGGCCGAACGGCACGGCGAAGCGCGCGCCGTAGCGCAGCAGCAGATGCTCGGCCACCGGCGTCATGATGAGATACGGCAAGGTGTAGGCGAGCAGGAACAGGCCGGCGGTGGTGCTGTCGTAGCCGAGTACGCCCTGGAAGTAGATCGGCAGGTAGATCATCAGCGGCCAATAGCTGAAGTTCATGCCGACGCAGCCGACCACCGCGCCGGAGAACGGCCGGATCTTGAACACCGAGAAATCGAACATCGGATGCGAATGGCGCCGCTCGACCCAGACGAAAGCGGCGAACGCGATCACGCTGGTGGCGAAAATCGCGAGCGTGGCCGGGCTGGCGAAGCCGAGATCGGGACCTTGCGTGATCGCATAGGTCAGCGCGAACACGGCGATCGACAAGGTGACGATGCCGGCCAGATCGAGCCGTTCGGCGTTCGGATCGCGCGATTCGCGCACGTGCGCCGCGGCCAGCAGCAGGGCCACGATCGCGAGCGGCAGCTGGATCAGAAAGACCCATTGCCAGCTCGACACCGCCACGATCATGCCGCCGATCAGCGGACCGAAACCGAGGCCGACGCCGCTGATCATGCCCCAGGCGACGAAGGCGCGGCTGCGCTCGGCGCCTTCGCGGAATTGATGCGAAAGCACCGCGACGCTGCAAATCAACATCGCACCACCGGCCATGCCTTGCAGGAAGCGGCCGACGATCAGCACCAGCGTGTGCGTGGCGATTCCGCACAAGAGCGAGGTCAGTCCGAACGCGGCGATGCAGAGCAGGAATACGCGGCGGCGGCCGAAGCGGTCGGCCAAGGTGCCGGTCGCCATCAAGACCGTGGTGCAGGCGATCGTGTAGGCGTTCATGATCCACTGCAGGTCTTTGAAGTCGGCCCGCAGCACCTTCTCCAAGGTCGGCAGAATCACCGGCACGCTGGAGATTTCCAGGCCGAACATCAAGGCGGCGAGACAGATCGCGATCAGCGCGATCGCGTTGTGACGGGAGTCGGTGGCGGCGGTGGTTGAAGCCATCGGTGGATCCTCGAAAGCGTGTGGATCGTCATGCTGTCCGACGCGGTGCGGGCCGGCTGGCCGTTTTCGGCCTTCAACGTGCCGGCTGCGTTCGCGCCGCGCCGGCGCCGGTAGCGATGTCGCAGCTCAGATCACGAGTGCGTCGCTGCGTTGGCGACACCGGAATGCAGCGGAATTCGGCTCGCGTAGGCCAGCACCAACAAAGCGCCGAGGAAGGCCGCGCCCGCGCTGAGCATCAGCACGGGATCGATGCCGCGATGGTCGACCAGCCAACCGCCGAGCAGAGCGCTACCGCCGATCATGACCTGGAAGGCGACCACCAAGGCCGAGATGCCGCGCTCGGCCTTGTCCGGCGCGGTCACGAACATCCAGGTGTTGGCGAGCATCGGAAAACAACCCCAAGCAATGCCCCAGAGACTGACCAGCGCAACGATCGCGATCGTCGAGGCGGCGAACATCGTCAAGAGACCGATGCTGAGCATGAGGGCGATCGCCGTGGCCAGAAATCCGTAGCGCACGTCCTTGCTGCCGAGATGTCCGCCGATCCACGTACCGACGACGCCGCCGATGCCGAAGATGAGCAAAGTCGTGGCGATCAGGTCGACGCCGAAATGCGCCGCCTGCTGCAGGAACGGCGCCAGATAGGCGTAGGACAGGAAGTGCCCGGTGCCGACCAGCAGGATGGCGACGAACCCGACCCGCGGCGGCATCGAAGACAGCAGCAGACCCATGTCGCGCAAACGGAAGCGGTCGAGCGCCGGCACGCGCGGCATGAAGCGCAGCAAGGCCAGCATCGCCACGACGCAGACGAGGCTGATCAGCGCGAACGCAGCGCGCCAGCCGATCGCACCGGTCAGCCAGGTCGCGAGCGGCACGCCGAGCACGGTCGCGCCGGTGACGCCGAGCATGTAGACCGACATCACTTTCGCGATGTGGATGCCTTGCGGTGCGACGCGCGGCACCACCGCCAGCGCGATCGACCAGAAGCCGCCGACCGCGATGCCCTGGAACACGCGTCCGGCCAGCAACCAGGCGTAGTTCGGCGCCACCGCGGAAATCAGATTGCCGAGCACGCTGGCCAGCACGGTCAGCAGAATCAGATCGCGGCGATCGGCACCGCGCCCGAGATACGGCGCCAGGATCGCCGCCAGCGCGGCGGAGATGCCGGGCAGCACGATGGTGGCGCCGGCGGTGCCGGCGCTGATGCCCAAGTCGGCCGACAACACGTTGAGAATGCCGACCGGCAGGAATTCGCTGGTGACCAGAATGAACGCGGTGACGCTCATGGCGATCACCGCCGCCCAGCGCTGCACTGGGCGGCAATCGTCGTTGCACGGAATCGCGAGAGTATCGGACATGCGCAGATCTCGATGACGGAAGAATGGCCGGGGCTTAGTGGCTAGTCGCCGGTTCCAGTGCCGCCGCCGCTGCGGCGGCGCGCCGGCCGCGGCGGTTGCGCACCAAGAGATAGAACACCGGCGTCAGCAGCAAGCCGAAGAACGTCACCCCGAGCATGCCGGAGAACACCGCCACGCCCATCGCGCGGCGCATCTCGGCGCCGGCGCCGGTGGCCAGCGCGAGCGGCACCACACCCATCACGAACGCGAGCGAGGTCATCAGGATCGGACGCAGACGCAAGCGGCACGCGTCGAGCAAGGCCTGCCAGACCGATTCGCCCTGCGCCTCGCGATCCTTGGCGAACTCGACGATCAGGATCGCGTTCTTGCAGGCGAGTCCTATCAAGACGATCAAACCGATCTGGGTGAAGATGTTGTTGTCGCCGCCGGTGAGCTGCACGCCGAGAATCGCGCAGAGCAGGGTCATCGGCACGATCAGGATCACCACCAGCGGCAGCGACACGCTCTCGTACTGCGCGGCCAAGACCAGAAACACCAGCAGCACGACCAGCGGGAAGATCACGATCATGGTGTTGCCGGCGAGGATCTGCTGGTACGTCAGATCGGTCCATTCGTAGGCGAAGCCGTTCGGCAGTTCCTGCGCCAGCACTTCCTCGATCGCCGTCTGCGCCTGGCCCGACGAGTAGCCGGGTGCGGCGCCGCCGTTGAGTTCGGCGGCGAGAAAGCCGTTGTAGTGCGGCACGCGATCGGGGCCGGAGGTTTCGCGCGCGGTGACGAAGCTCGCCAGCGGGATCATGTCGCCGCGTGCGTTGCGCGTCTTCAGTCGGCCGATGTCGTCGGCGCTGAGGCGGAAACCCGGCTCGGCCTGCGCGTTGACCTGATAGGTGCGGCCGAAGCGGTTGAAGTCGTTGACGTAGAGCGAGCCCAAGTACATCTGCATGGTGTCGTAGATGTTCTGCAGCGGCACGCCGGCGGACTTCGCCTTCTCACGGTCGACGTCGACCTCGATCTGCGGCACGTTGACCTGGAAGCCGGAGAACAGGCCAGCCAGCTCGGGCCGCTTCGATCCCGCTGCGATCACGTTCTGCAAGACCTTGTACAGCTCGTCCGAACCGCGGTTCGCGCGATCCTCGAGCTGCAACTTGAAGCCGCCGACCACACCGAGGCCCTGCACGGGCGGCGGCGGGAAGATCGCGATGAACGCGTCTTGGATCTTGGCGAATTCGGCATTCAAGGACTGCGTGATCGACATCGCCGACTTGGACGCATCGCGGCGCTCTTCGAACGGCTTCAGCGGCGTGAACGCGATGCCCATGTTCGGCGCGTTGGTGAAGCCGTTGATCGACAGTCCCGGGAACGCCGGCACCGACTCGACGCCCGGCGTCTTTAGCGCGATCGCGCCCATGCGGCGGATCACTTCGCTGGTGCGGTCCAGCGTCGCCGCTTCGGGCAGCTGGGCGAAGCCGACCAGGTACTGCTTGTCCTGCGCCGGCACGAAGCCGCTCGGCGTGCGCACGAATGCGAACGCGGTGACCGCGATCAGTCCGGCGTAGATGAAGATCGCGATCGAGCTGCGTCCCAGGATGCGGCTGACCGTACCCACGTAGCCGTTCGAAGCGCGCGTGAAGAAGCGATTGAACGGGCGGAAGAACCAGCCGAGTGCCGCGTTGAGGAAGCGCGTGAAGCGGTCCGGCGGCGCGTCGTGCGCTTTCAGCAGCAGTGCCGACAGCGCCGGCGACAAGGTCAGCGAGTTGAACGCGGAAATCACGGTCGATATCGCGATCGTGATCGCGAACTGCTTGTAGAACTCGCCCGACAGGCCGCTGATGAAGGCGGTCGGCAGGAACACCGCACACAGCACCAGCGCGGTCGCGATGATCGGGCCGGTCACTTCCTTCATCGCCTGCACGGTGGCGTCGAACGGGGCGAGGCCTTCGCTGATGTTGCGTTCGACGTTCTCGACCACGACGATCGCGTCGTCGACGACGATACCGATCGCGAGCACCAGGCCGAACAGAGACAGCGTGTTGAGGCCGAAGCCGAGCAGATGCATCACGCCGAGCGTGCCGATCAGGGACACCGGCACCGCGAGCAGCGGAATGATCGACGCGCGCCAGGTCTGCAAGAACACGATCACCACGATGACCACGAGCAGGATCGCTTCGAGCAGGGTGTGCAGCACCGCTTCGATCGAGCCGCGCACGAACACGGTCGGATCGTAGGCGGGGTCGTAGTCGATGCCTTCGGGGAAGGATTTCTTCAGCTCCGCCATCTTCGCGCGCACCGCGTCGGAGATCGCGATCGCGTTGCTGCCGGGGCGCTGGAAGATGCCGACGCCGACCGCGGTCTGGTTGTTGAGCATCGCGCGCAGCGCGTAGTTGTCGGAACCGAGTTCGACGCGGGCGACGTCCTTCAGCCGCGTGATCTGGCCGTTGTCGCCGGTGCGCACGATGATGTTGGCGAAATCTTCTTCGTCGACCAGACGGCCTTTGGTGCTGACCGCGACCTGGAAATTCGGCCGGGCCGAACCGTCGGAGACGGACGGCGTCGCCGGCGAGCCGAGCTGGCCGGCGGCGACCTGCACGTTCTGTTCGCGGATGGCGGCGGCGATGTCGCCTGCGGTCAGGCCGCGCGCGGCGACCTTCTCCGGGTCGAGCCACACGCGCATCGAATAGTTGCCGCCGCCGAACTGCTGCACGTCGCCGACGCCGTCGATCTTGGCCAGCTCGTCTTTGATGTTGAGAACGAGGTAGTTGGCGAGGTAGTTGAGGTCGTAGCGTCCGTCCGGCGAGATCAGGAACACGCCCATCGTGATGTCGGGCGTGGACTTGTTCACGGTCACGCCGATGCGCTGCACGTCCTGCGGCAGCTTGGGCGTGGCTTGGGCGACGCGGTTCTGCACCAGCTGCTGCGCCTTGTCGACGTCGGTGCCGAGCTTGAAGGTGACGGTCAAGGTCATCACGCCGTCGGCGGTCGCCTGCGAGAATTGATAGAGCATGTCCTCGACGCCGGTGATCGCCTGTTCGAGCGGACCTGCGACGGTGTCGGCGATGACCTTCGGATTGGCGCCCGGATAGGTCGTGCGCACGACCACGGTCGGCGGCACCACTTCGGGGTATTCGGAGATCGGCAGATGCGGAATCGAAACCAGGCCCGCGATCAGGATCAGCGCCGACAGCACGCCGGCGAAGACCGGGCGCGAGACGAAGAATTGGGAAAGGTTCATGGGAGTTTCTTCTTCTTTACCTTCTCATTGGGGAGAAGGCGGATGAGGGGAGTTCGCTCGGTATTTCGATGTCGCGGCAGCGGGCGAAGGCCATCCCTCGTCCGCCGCCGTTGCGCGGCGTTCTCCTGCGGGGAGTACGCCGCGCCAGGGCTCAGTTCAGGCCGGTGCGCGAATTGCCGCTCGCGGTCGACGCAGTGCGATTGGACGGCGTCACCTGGCCGAGCGCTGCCGTGTTGGCGGTCATTTCCACATGCGTCGGCTTCACCGCGCTGCCGGGACGTACGTGTTGCAGGCCGTTGACGACGATCACGTCGCCGGCGGCGAGTCCCTGCTTGACCACGCGCAGGCCTTCGAGCGGAGCGCCGAGTTCGACGAATCGGCGTTCCAGCGTGTTGTCGGACTTCAAGGCCAGTACGTACTTCTTGCCGAGGTCGGTGCCGACCGCGCGGTCGTCGATCAGCACGGTCTCGCGGCTGTCGCCGCTGACCAGCTTGACGCGTGCGAACAAGCCCGGCGTGAAGCGGCCGTCCGGGTTGTCGAACACGGCGCGGCCGCGGATCGTGCCGCTCTTGGCGTCGACCACGTTGTCCAGAAAGTTCAACCGCCCTTCGTGCGGATAGCCTTGCTCGTCGACCAGCCCCATGAACACCGGGCTGTCGCCGCGGCGACCGTCACTGCCGAGGCCGCCCTTGTGCGCGAACTTCAGATAGGTGTGCTCGTCGGCGTCGAAGTAGGCGTAGACCGGGTTGTCCGAAACCACCGTGGTCAGCACGTTCGCATTGGAGACGAGGTTGCCGGCGGTGATCAGCGCGCGCGAGACACGGCCTTCGATCGGCGCGCGCACCTCGGTGAACTCGAGGTTCAGCTTGGCCGCATCGAGCGCGGCTTCCGCCGCGCCGGCGGTATCGGCGCCGGTCGCGTCGGCCGTGGCCAGCTGGTCGAAATCCTGCTGCGAGATCCAGTGCTGGCCGAGCAGACGCTTGCCGCGATCGTGGTTGGACGCGGCCAGCTGCTGCTGCGAGCGCGAGCGCTTGAGTTCGGCGGCGAGGCGATTGACCTCGGCACGGAACGGGCGCGGATCGATGCGGAACAACAGATCGCCCTTCTTCACGCGCGCGCCTTCGGCGAAATGGACCGAGTCGATGAAGCCGCTCACGCGCGGCCGGATTTCGACGCTGTCGACCGCTTCGAGGCGCCCGCTGAATTCCTCCCAGTCGCGCAGCGGCTGGCTGATGACCGTGGCCACACTGACCTCGGGCGCCGGCGGCGCTGCCGGCGCATTGTTCGCTTGCGAGCGGGCGCAACCCGCCAAAACGAGCGCGGCGAGCAGCGGAATGACGGCGAGACGGATGGTATTCATGGTTCTGTCCTTGGGCTGATGCGAACCGGATCGAAACTTGCTGCGACCGCGATGCGCCGGGCGGACCCTGTTGCATCGCGGCTTGACCGGGGGCTGGAATGCCGCAATGCTCTTGCGCAGTGAGTTACCGGTCAGTAACATGTGCGAACGTTACTGACTGGTAACTCACATGTCAAGCGGTTCGGAATTCCGGTGACGGCCTGCGGTCTGAGCGCGCAGCCGTTGTTTGATAAGGTGGCTGCAGGCCGGTATCACGGCAGCAGCGGCGGAGCCGAACCCGCCTGTCAGCGCGATCCAAGGACGGTGCGCGCGCGGAACAGCGATTGTCATCGCGGCTCCGTTCGGCGCGGTCCAGCGGCTCAGCCGCCGCCGCGCGTCTTTGAGAAGGGGCTGGACTGCCTTTTTTCAACAATCTATGAAGGAGTGGTGTCATGAACGCAAAAACCGCCGTCGCCGACAGCGCCGCACACGCCGACAAGCCGCGCGTGCGCGACCGCATCCTCGACGCGGCCTGCGACCTGTTCTACCGGCACGGCATCCGCGCGGTCGGCGTCGACGCGATCGCGAACGAGGCCGGTACGAACAAGATGAGCTTCTATCGCAGCTTCCCGTCCAAAGACGACCTGGTCGCGGAATACCTGACCGATCAGGAGCGCGAATACTGGGCGCGCTGGGACGAGACGATCGCGCCGTACGCGGGCGATCCGCGCCGCCAGGTCGAGGCGCTGGTCGCCTCCGACATCGACCTCGCCCTGCTGCGCGCGAAGGCGGTCGAAGGCTGCAAGACCAGCCGCGGCTGTGCGCTCGGCAACGCCGCCGTCGAGATCCCCGAGAACAACGAACGGCTCGGCGACATCGTACACACTTATAAAACGGAAATTCGCCGCCGCCTGCGCAAGCTGGCGCGCGAGATGGGCGCACGCGAGCCGGAAGTGCTCGGCGATGCCTTGATGTTGCTGCGCGAAGGCGGTTACTACACGCGCCTGACCTTCCCCAACAACACCGGTCCGATCGCGGCGATCGTGAAAGCCGCCCGCGCACTGATCGACGCCCATGTCGATTGAGGGGGCGGCAAGCAGTCCGGCAGGTGAGAAGTGGTGAACTGTGTGAAGAAGCGTTTCGGCTGACGGCCTACCGACGGGGCCTTAAGCCCCGTGGTGGCATCATCCGCGCGTGTTGCCACTGCTTGCTCGTCAACCGCGCTGCAGGCTCGGCAATCCATTCTGGGAAAAGCGCGCCGTGGATCGTCGGCACACCCGCATCATCGTCTGGCTCAGGGCACTCGCGTTCGCCCTGCTGCTGACGAGCGTCGCCTGCGCGCAGGCCAGCGCGATCGTGGTCGAGCGCTTCGATCCGGGCGATCTCGTCGTCGATCCGGCGGCGCTCGCGGCCGGCGCGAACGACGACCGCTTCGTCGCGCAGCCGTATGCGGCAATCACCCCCTCGCGCGACCGCTCCGTCTGGTATCGCATTCGCCTGGTCGAAGACTGGGCCGACGCCGATCGGCCGGTCTTGTCGATCTTCGATCCGCAAGGCCTGCGCGTCGCGGCCTACCTCCCCCCCGACCGCTCCGAGGCCCTGCATTCGATTTACCGGGCCGAGGCGAACGCAGGATTCACGCGCCACGCCTTGGTGTTCGAACTGTCGCAAGACCTGAAGGCGAACGCGTCGATCTATCTGCAAATCGCGCCGGATAAGGCGCTGCCGCGCCGCATCGAAATCACACCGATGCTAGACGCACTCGTGCGCGACCTCGCGCGCGCGCGCCTGGACGTGCTGTTTCCCTCGATCCAGATCGCCACCGTGCTGGTGATGGTGTGCTTCTTCCTCGCGCTGCGCGAGCGCATGTACGTCTACTTCGTCGGCCACGTCGTCTTCATCGTGCTGTACGAGCTGTACCTGTTCGGCATCGGCTACGAGTACGCGCCGTTCCGCTGGCTGGCGCCACTCGGCGGGCGTGCGGCCTGGCTGAGTATGGCGATCGCGACGGTTCTGCTGATCCAATTCTCACGCCAGTTCCTCGAACTGCGGCGCGTCGCGCCGGGCTTGGACAGCGCGCTCGCCTTCGCGCGCTGGCCGCTGGCGACCCTCGCGGTAATCGCGGTGGTGCCGCTGCTGCCGGACTGGGCGATCGAATTCGCCTTGGCCGGCTTGCTGCTCGTGCTGGCGCCGCTGCTGCTCGCGGTCGGCCTGATCGCCTGGCAGAAGGGCGGCCGCAGCGGCGGCTTTTTCCTGAGCGCTTGGGTGCCGGGCCTGTTGTTCGTGATCCTGCGTGCGCTGCAGCTGTTTCTGCATTGGCCGCTGCCGGTCTGGCTCGAGTTCGCCTTGCCCGCCGCGTTCGCTTACGCGAGCCTGGTGCTCGCCTACGGCCTCGCCGATCACACGCTGTCGATTCGTCACGAGCGCGACGTCGCGCATCGGCTGGCCGAACACGACGCGCTGACCGGCGTATTGAACCGCCGCGCGATCCTGGCGCGTCTGCGCGCGGCCTTCCTGCAAGCACGCGAATCGACCGAACCGCTGTCGCTGCTCTTCCTCGACCTCGATCATTTCAAGCAGGTCAACGACACCTACGGCCATCACGTCGGCGACCAATGCCTGCGCGCCCTGGTCGATCCGATCACCAGCGAGCTGCGCCAGGGCGATGCGCTCGGCCGCTACGGCGGTGAGGAATTCCTGGTCGTGCTGACTGGCGCCGGCGCGGCCAATGCCGAGATGGTCGCCGAGCGCATCCGCAAGCGCGTCGAAGAAATGCCGATCCTGGTTTCCGGCCGCCGCATCGGTCTGACCCTCAGCATCGGTGTCGCCGCGGTCGACGACGACGTGCTGACGCCCAACGACCTGATCGAACGCGCCGACGCGGCGCTGTACCGCTCCAAATCAGGCGGACGCAATCAGATCAGCATGCACGAGGGCGATACGCCCAAGCCGATCGGCGAATTCCTCACCGAATCCTAGCGTCAGCGCGCGCGCTGCACGCCGGGCAATGTCGCGATGCGCGCATATTCGCCGGCGCTGAAGCGCGCGGGATCGGCGAGCCAGTCCTCGATCATCGGCGTCGCGTCGTTGCCCCAGAAGAGCTCGTCCCCGATCGCAAGCGTCGGCACGCCGAACACGCCGCGTGCGAGCGCCTCCTGCGTGTTCGTACGCAACGTGTGCTTCACGCTGTCTTGCGCGATCGCCGCGGCGACGTCGTCGATGCCGAGGCGACGGCCGACCTCATTCAGCGCATCGGCGCTTCCGCCGTCGTGCCAGAGGTGATCGAAGATCGCGGCCACCGCCGGCCAGTCGCTGCCGGCCGCGATGCACAAGCGCAAGGCCGCCAGCGGATTGAACGGATGCGCCGGCGGAAAGCGCAGCGTCAACCCGTCGCGCTCGGCACGCCACTGCACATAGCGATAGGTGAAATGGCGCTTGCCCGGAATCTCGGCTGGGCCGAGCTGGCCGTGATGCTTGAGGACAGCGCCGAACACGATCGGCTTGGGCACGATGTCGATGCGTTCGGCCAGCGCGCGCACCTTCGCGCACTGCAGATACGCGAACGGCGAGATGAAATCGAAGTACCAAATCGCTGGGGTCATTTCAGTAGCACCACGAACGTTGCGGCGGACGATTGCCGATGCGGATGTCGAGCCGCGCCTGAGACTTTTCCGGCACGCTGCCTTCGCTGCAGCCGGGTTTCTCCAGCGCGTACTCGACGTTGCTGTTGCGGAAACTCCAGCGGCGATGGAAGCAGGCGCCGGTGCCTTCGCTGCTGGCGCGCCCGCGCAGTTCGATCGCTGGCGGGTCGGGCGGCGCGTGCGGTTTGTTCCAGGCGCGATAGCGCGGCGCACTCTCGTCGCCGTCGATGACGATGCGGAATTTCTCCGTACTGCAAGCGAGTGCGACTCTCGCCGCTGCAGGTTCGTCCTGTGCTGCGCTATCGGCGGGTAGGTTCACCGCGACGACGCGAAATTCTGCGGCCCCCGCTTCATCCACCCGATTCGCCCACAGCGCGCCGTTGCCGTACATCACGCCGTCGGCTTTGCAGAATAGCTCCGCGGTTTTCTGCGCGAGCACGCCGGCGCGCAGCGCCGAGGGAAACGCTTGATCGAAGCGCTGCCGCAGCGCTGCGTCGTCGTCGAGCGAGCTGTGACGACCGCCGCCGTCGTTGATTCGCAGCGGAAACCGCACCAGTTTCGCCAGCGCCGCGGCGTCGGATCGGTCGAGTGCTGCGCGCAACGCCGCGTCGAAGCGCAGGAACTCCGAAGTGTCGTCGGCGCCGAGCACGGCGAGGTCGCAGCTTTCACCGAGGCGCGTGTCGGCCGCCGCCGGCAATGCCGCGGCGAGGAAGGAGAACGACAAAACCAATGCGCGCACGATCGGTTGCGGCAAGATGGCGACTCCGATGAGGAGGCGAAGAGTCTAGACCGAAACGGCCGCCCGCACCGTGCGGAGCTTTGCGTTCGATCTTGACGACAGTGCTCAGCGCGGCTTCGATTTGCGCGCAGTCTTGGCCGCTGGCCGAGCTTTTTCCGGCGCCTGCGCCTCTTCGCCGTGCAGCGACAGCAGCGACTGCATCAAGCTCTCATCGGCGCTGGACATCACCGCGAGCACGACTGCTTCGTCGCATTGCTCGGCGAGGTAGGCATGGCCCATGTTGCTGTCGATGTAGATCGATTCGCCCGTGCGCAGCACCACCGGATCGTAGAACTCGGTGTGCACCTTGATCGCGCCTTCGAGCACGTAGATGTATTCCTCGCCCGGATGACGCACCAGTTCGCCGAATTCCTGCACGTTCTTGGCGCGGATGTGGGTGATCGCCGGAATCATGCGTTTGCGGCGCAGTTCCGGGCAGAGGTAGTAGTAGTCGTAGTTGCGCGTGTTGACGCGCACCGC
Source organism: Dokdonella sp. GW821-FHT11D02 (assembly GCF_058808595.1). NCBI lineage: Bacteria > Pseudomonadati > Pseudomonadota > Gammaproteobacteria > Lysobacterales > Rhodanobacteraceae > Dokdonella > Dokdonella sp. GW821-FHT11D02. Next base: position 675,428 of record NZ_CM179520.1, read on the forward strand.
GTCGTCGATGCGGCCGAAGCTGCGCCGCGCAGTCACGCCGCCCTCGGCGGTCGCGTCGGGATCGACGAACAGGTCCGACATGCGCATGCCGAGGCGTTGGCTGAGCTGCTGCAACTTGTCGTAGGTCAGGGTCAGGCGGTCGTGTTCGACCTTCGACAAGGTCGACACCGGAATGTCGACGCGCTCGCTCATCTCCTTCAGCGTCCACGCATTGCGCGCGCGCAGCGAGCGCAACAGGCTGCCCAGGGTCGGGTGGCGGTCGGTCGAGTCCATGCGATTTCCTGCTTGCGTTCCTGGGAGGCGAGCCCTGCGGAGTTTTCCGATCAGGACAAAGCCGGCGTTTTTGCACTGCAACAGCATACGCCCGACGCGCTTTGCGTCAATGTTTGTCCTGATTAGAAAATTATTGTTGACAGTTTTCTAAATAGGACTACATTGTCCCGACAGAGACTGATCGCTTGGGGATAGGGCATGTCGCATCAGGCTTTCCGCATCGACCGCCGCCGCCTGCTCGCGGCGGCCGGGCTCGCCGCCACGTCGTCGCTGCTGCCGCGCTGGGGCTTCGCCGCCGCCGCGCCGGCGCCGACACGCAAGAGCTATCCGAACAAGGTGACCGAACTGGTCGAGCGCTCGCTGGTGATCGACATGCTGGCGCCGCTGAAACTCGACTTCCGCCCCGAAGCCTTTGCCGAGCCGCTCAGCGCGGCGGACGCCGAGATGTTTCGCAGCAGCGGCATCACCGGCTTCCACAACTCGATCGGCGTCGGCGGCGCCAGCGCGTACGACGACGCGCTCACTTTCCTTGCCGCATGGAGCGGCTTCGCCGGCCGCAATGCGGACGTGTTCAGTCTGGTCGGCACCGCGGAGGATCTGGACAAGGCGAAACGGCAGCGCAAGATCGCCGTGATCATGGGGCTGCAGAACGCGGACCAGTTCCGCGAAGCGAAGGACGTCAAGGGGTTCCACCAGCTCGGCCTGCGTTGCGCGCAGCTCACCTACAACACGCAGAACCTGATCGGCAGCGGCTCGACCGACCGCATCGACGGCGGCGTCAGCGACTACGGCGTCGAGATCATCCAAGCGATGAACGAGGTCGGCATGCTGATCGACGTCTCGCACTGCGGCGACCGCACCACGCTCGACGCGATCGAGCTGTCGCCGCGACCGATCGCGATCACCCATTCCAACTGCCGCGCGCTGGTCGATCACCCGCGCTTGAAGACCGACGAGGCGATCAAGAAGCTCGCCGCCAAAGGCGGCGTGATGGGTATCACCGGCGTGCGCATGTTCGTCACCGGCAAGGAGCCGACCACGGTCGAGCACATCGTCGACCACATCGACCACGTCGCCAAGCTGGTCGGCATCGAGCACGTCGGCATCGGCTCGGATGCCGATCTGATGGGCTACGACGACATGCCGCCCGACCAATACAAGCAATTGAAGGCGTCCTACAAGGCCAGCTACGCCTTCCGCGAAAAGATCGACACCGACGGTTTCGACCATCCGCTGAAGATCTACGACCTGACCGCCGCGCTGCTGCGCCGCGGTTACCGCGAAGAGCACGTGCAGGCCGTGCTCGGCGGCAATTTCCGCCGCCTGCTCGGCGAGAGCTGGGTGCCGCGGCCGAAGAAAGTCGAGCCGGCGACCGAGGCCAAGCCGCAGGCCGCGTCCGAGGAGAAACGATAATGTCGAGCACGATGCGTTTCGTGCGCACGCGCCTGGCCGGCGCCATCGCGCTGCTCTCTACGTGCGCCTTCGCTGCGGAAGAAGCGCCTGCACCGGCGTCCGAAGACGATTCGCAAACCTTGGCGCCGATCATCGTCAGCGCGCAGAAGCGCAGCGAGAACGTGCAGAGCGTGCCGATCTCCATCAGCGTGATCGGCAACGAACAGCTCGAACAGATGCACGCGACCCAGCTGTCCGACTACGTCAACTACGTGCCGGGCTTGCAGATGATCAGCGGCGGCACGCCCGGTGTCGGCGCGGTCGTCGTGCGCGGCATCTCGCCGCTCGGTTCGAACTCGACCGTCTCGACCTACATCGACGAAACGCCGCTCGGTTCGAGTTCGTTCTACGCCCGCGCCGCCGGCAACGTGCTCGACCTCTTGCCCTACGACGTCGACAGCTTCCAAGTATTCCGCGGCCCGCAAGGCACGCTGTGGGGCGCCGGCGCGCTCGGCGGCGTGATCCAGTACGTGACCAAGCAGCCCGATCTCGACCAGCGCTCGGTGCGCATCGGCGCCGACGCGTTCAGCCTCGACGGCGCCGGCGACCTCGGTGTCGGCGGGCGCGCGAGCGTCAGCCTGCCGCTGGTGCCCGGACGGCTCGCGCTGAGCGCGAGCGTCGCGCGCCAGGAAACGCCTGGCTACATCGACAACGTGCGCACCGGCGAGAAGGACCAGAACGGCTACTCGCAGAGCGCCGGGCGCGTCGCCTTGCACTGGAAGGCGAGCAACGACGTCGACGTCATGCTGGCGGCGCTCAAGCAGAAGGTCGATTCCGACAGCGACACCAATGTCGCGCTCGATCCGCTCAGCCTGCGCCCGCTCTACGGAAAGCATCGCAACGACAATTACGGTCCCGAAAAAAACAAGCGCGATCTCGACTACTTGAGCGGCACGGTGAACTGGGACCTCGGCTTCGCCGACTTCGTCTCGGCGACGAGCTACTCCTACATGCAGTACGACTCCTCCGTCGATGCCACGGCGAACTACGGCGAGCTGTTCGGCGGCCGCTCGGATTTCCTGCTCAAGCTCAATCTGTACAAGACGACGCAGGAATTCCGCCTCGCCTCCAAATCCGACGACCGTTTCGAATGGCTGGTCGGCACCTTCTACACGCGCGAGAACAGCCGCAACTACCAGTTCGTGCGCGCGCAAAACGCCGACGGATCGCCGGTGGTCGGCCTCGATCCGCTGGCGCAGGCGCAGCTGCCCTCGACCTACGACGAATACGCGCTGTTCGGCAACGTGACCTGGAAGTTCAACGAACGCTTCGATGTCACCGCCGGTCTGCGCTGGGCGCGCAACGAGCAGGATTTCACCCAGATCAGCTCCGGTCAGATCCTGCCGACCACGGTGACGCCGGGCAGCTCGGCCGAGAACGTGCGCACCTGGTCGTTCGGTCCGCGCTGGTACATCGGGCGCGACACGATGATCTATGCGCGCGTCGCCACCGGTTATCAGCCGGGCGGCCCGAACGTCGTGCTGCCCGGCATTCCGCCGACCGTCGGTTCGTCCACGCTGACCAACTACGAGGTCGGCATCAAGTCGATGCTCGCCGACGGCCGCGTCGTCCTCGATGCCGCCGTGTACGACATCGACTGGAAGAAGATCCAAGTCGGCGCCGTGCAGAACGGCTCGACCTATCTCGTCAACGGCGGCAAGGCGAACAGCAAGGGCTTCGAAGGTTCGATCGTGTACGCACCGGTGACCGGCCTGCGTCTCGGCTTCAACCTCGCCTACACCGATGCGAGCTTGTCCGAAAACGTGCCCGCGATCGGCGGTCTCGACGGCGACCGCCTGCCGTACATCCCCAAATGGAGCAGCTCGCTGACGGTCGACTACCTGTTCCCCTTGCGCAACAACTGGAGCGCGCGCGTCGGCGGCGGCCTGCGTTACGTCGACAGCCGCGTCACCAGCGTCACCCACGATCCGACCGCGCAGCCGCTCGACAGTTATGCGGCGCTCGATCTCAACGCCGACCTCAGCAACGAGCACTGGACCTTGCGCGTGTTCGTCAAGAACGCGACCAACAAGAACGTCTACGTCTCGCTGAGCCCGCAGGTCAGCGCGGCCACCGGCGTGATCGGCGTGGTGCGCGGGGTTCCGCTGCAGCCGCGCGTGATCGGCGTCGGCTTCGACTACAAATTCTGAAGGACCAGACCGCATGCAGACCAAGCCGCAATCGCGCGACTCCTCGATCGAGCCGCTGCCTTCGCCCTATCTTCTGTTTCTCGGCGACACCACCGAGCCCGGCTACGCCAAGACCGCGTTCGGTCTGCGCGACTGGGCCGGCGATCGCTGCGTCGGCGAATGGTCGACACCGGCGGCGACGGTCAGCACCGGCCTGCCGCGGCTGACACCGAAGGAAGCGCGCTTGCGCGGTGCGCGCGGTTTGGTGATCGGCGTCGCCAACGTCGGCGGCGCGATCGGCGCGAGTTGGCTGCCGTACCTGATCGAAGCGCTCGAGGCGGGTCTCGATCTGGTCAGCGGCATGCACCATCGTCTCGGCGACGTGCCGCAGCTCGCGCAAGCGGCCGAGCGCTACGGACGCCGTCTGATCGACGTGCGCGTGCCGCCGCCGCGGATTCCGATCGCGAGCGGACGCAAACGCAGCGGCAAGCGGCTGCTCACGGTCGGCACCGACTGCGCGCTCGGCAAGAAGTACACCGCGCTGGCGATCGCCAAAGCCTTCGCCGAGCGCGGCGTCGACGCCGATTTCCGCGCCACCGGACAAACCGGCATTCTGATCGCCGGCAGCGGCGTGCCGATGGACGCGGTGGTGTCCGATTTCGAAGCCGGCGCGGCCGAGATGCTGAGTCCGGATGCGGCACCGGCGCATTGGGACGTGATCGAAGGGCAGGGCTCGCTGTTCCATCCGGCCTACGCCGGCGTCTCGCTCGGCCTGCTGCACGGCAGCCAGCCGGACGTGATCGTGGTCTGCCACGAAGCCGAACGCACGACGGTGATGGGCTATCCGGACTACGCGCTGCCGAGCCTGGTGGAGACGATCGAAATGAATCTGCGGCTCGGCCGCCGCACCAATGCGGCGATCCGCTGCGCCGGCGTCAGCGTGAACACGGCGAGTCTCGACGAGCCGGCCGCGCGCGCCTGGCTCGCGCGCGAAAGCGATCGATTGGGACTACCGGTGGCCGATCCGATGCGCGGCGGCGAGGCGTTCGACCACCTCGTCGACGCGTGCCTGATCTAGCGCGGCCGGCGCAACGACTATCCATACGACCTTCGTCCTTGCAGAACGACGGACACGAACGACTTTGCGGATGCTTGCGGGAGGAAAGGCTGTGAAGAAGATCAACTGGCTGGTCGCGGCGCTGGCCGCACTGGCGACGATTTCCGTATCGGCGCAAGCGCCGACCGAACCGGCGCCGGCTGCTGCGCAGCCGCCGAGCGCGGCGCTCGTGCCGACGCCCGGCGACGCGAACGGCGTCGCCCTGAGCAAGGCCGATCTCGACGCCTGGCTCGACGGCTACATGCCCTACGCGCTCGCCACCGGCGACATCGCCGGCGCGGTGGTGGCTGTGGTCAAGGACGGTCAGATCGTCAGCGCGCGCGGCTACGGCTACGCCGACGTCGCCGCGCGCGCGCCGGTCGATCCGAAGACGACCTTGTTCCGTCCCGGCTCGGTGTCCAAGCTGTTCACCTGGACCGCGGTTATGCAGCAGGTCGAGCAGGGCAAGCTCGATCTCGACGCCGACGTCAATCAATACCTCGACTTCAAGATTCCCGCGCGCGACGGCAAGCCGGTCACGCTGCGCCAGATCATGCAGCACGTCGCCGGTTTCGAAGAGCAGGGCAAGGACATCATGTCCGCCTCGTCCGACGCGCCGACGTTCGAAGCCTTGCTCAAACGCTGGACCCCCGAACGCGTCTACGCACCCAACTCGACGCCGGCATACTCCAACTACGCCACCTCGCTCGCCGGCTACATCGTGCAGCGCGTTTCCGGCGAAGGGTTCTACGATTATCTGGACAAGCACGTGCTGGCGCCGCTCGACATGCGCCACTCGAGCTTCCGCCAGCCGCTGCCCGAAGCGCTGGCGCCGTCGATGTCGAAAGGCTACGCGCGCGGCTCGGAAGAACCCAAGCCGTTCGAATTCGTCGGCCCGGCGCCGGCCGGTTCCTTGTCCGCGCCCGGCGAAGACATGGCGCACTTCATGATCGCCCACCTCAACGGTGGCGAATACAACGGCCAGCGCATCCTGCGTGCCGACACCATCGAGACGATGCACAACAGCCCGCTCGACGTGCTGCCGCCGCTCAACCGCATGGAGCTCGGCTTCTTCGAGACCAACCTCAACGGCCGCCAGGTTATCGCCCATCTCGGCGACACGCAGTGGTTCCATACCTCGCTGCATCTGTTCTTGAAGGAGAACACCGGCTTCTACGTCTCCTTCAACAGCGGCGGCAAGGAAGGCGCGGCCGGCACCTTACGCGAAGCGCTGTTCCAGGACTTCGCCGATCGCTACTTCCCCAATCTCGCGCCGAAGGACGGCGCGGTCGACGAGAAGACCGCAAAGGAACACGCGGCGATGCTGGTCGGCACCTGGATCAACTCGCGCCGCTCGCACTCCAACGTAATCGCCGCGCTCGAGATCGCCTCGCAGACGAAGATCGCAGTCGACGGCAAAGGCGAGCTGGTGATTCCGATCAACGGCGCCAACGGCAAGCCGCGGCAATGGGTGGAAATCGCGCCGTTCGTCTGGCGCGATCGCAACAGCCACGACCGTCTCGCTGCGCAGGTGGTCGATGGCAAGGTGGTGCGCTGGAGCTTCGACTCGATCTCGCCGTTCATGGTGTTCGACCGCGCTGCCTGGTACCACGACACCGGCTGGTTGATGCCGGCGTTGATCGCGAGCTTGGCCGCGCTGCTGCTGACGGCGCTGCTGTGGCCGGTCGCCGCGATCGTGCGCCGGCGCTACGGCGCCACGCTCGCGCTCGATGCGACCTCGTTGCGCGCGTTCCGCTGGAGCCGCATCGCGGCGATCGCGATCCTGCTCGGCCTCGCGCTGTGGACGTTCGCGTTCGCCCGAATGTTCGGCGATCTGAGCAACTTCAGTTCCCGCTTCGACGGCGTGATCTGGTTCGCCGAGATCTTCGGTACGCTGGTCTTCGTCGGCGGTTTCCTGCTCATGCTGTGGAACTTCCTGGCGGTCTGGCGCGGCCGCCGGCGCTGGCCGGCGAAGGTCTGGAGCATCGTGCTGCTGCTGTCGGCCTTGGTCGTGTTGTGGATCGCGTTTGCGTTCAAGCTGATCCACTTCGGAGTGAACTTCTGATGCCCGCACGCCGGCTGCGCGTCGCGATCGAAGCCTTGCCGTTCGCGGCGCCGTTTCGCATCGCCGGCTACACCTTCGAGAAACTGGACGTCGTCGTGGTCGCGATCGAGGAAGGAGCGCACTGCGGCCGCGGCGAGGCAGCCGGCGTCTACTACCTCGGCGATACTGCGGCGAATCTATTGGCCGAGATCGAACAGCATCGCGGTGCGATCGAAGAGGGCCTCGATCGCGCCGATCTTCAGTCCCTGATGCGCGCCGGCGGCGCGCGCAACGCGGTCGACTGCGCGCTGTGGGAGCTAGACGCCAAGCGCAGCGGCTCCAGCGTCTGCGCACTGGCCGGCCTGCCGCCGCCGCAGCCGCTGGTCACCGCCTTCACCCTCGGCGCGGAAGCACCGGCGGCGATGGCGGCCGCCGCGACGCAGCGCTTCGCCGCAGCGCACTCGCTCAAGCTCAAGCTGACCGGCGCGATCGAACTCGATCTCGCGCGTGTCGCCGCAGTACGCGAGGCGCGACCCGATGCCTGGATCGGCGTCGATGCGAATCGCGGCTACCGCATCGACCAGCTCGACACGCTGATCGACGGCCTCGCCGCGGCGCAAGTCGCGCTGCTCGAGCAGCCGCTCGAACGCGGGCGCGAGGCTGATCTCGACGGCTACCGCTCGCCGATTCCGCTCGCCGCCGACGAAAGCGCGCTGACCCTGGCCGATCTCGCCAACCTGATCGGCCGCTTCGATGTCGTCAACATCAAGCTCGACAAATGCGGCGGTCTCACCGAAGGCCTCGCCATCGCGCGCGAAGCACGCCGGCTCGGTCTGCGCGTGATGGTCGGCAACATGACCGGCACCAGCCTGGCGATGGCGCCGGGCTTCGTGCTCGGCCAGCTGTGCGACTTCGTCGATCTCGACGGCCCCTTGTTCCTCGCCGACGATCCGCCGCCGCGCGCTCGCTACGCCGACGGCACGATCTGGTGCGGCAGCGAGCTCTGGGGCTGAGTGCCGGCCATGTCTTCGCGCTTCCAACGCTTCCTCTTGCCCGGCTTCGCGTTCAAGGCCGTGGTGATCGGCGGCGGCTACGCGACCGGGCGCGAGCTGGCCGAATTCTTCCTGCCGAGCGGACCCTGGGGCGGCGTCGCCGCGATGCTGCTCGCCACCTTGGTGTGGAGCGCCGTGTGCATCGCGACCTTCGTGTTCGCACGCGTGTACCAGGCGCGCGAATACCTGAGCTTCGTGCGCGCCCTGCTCGGGCCGGGCTGGATCGTGTTCGAGATCGCCTACGTCTTGTTCGTGGTCCTGATCCTGGCCGTGTTCGGCGCTGCCGCCGGCGCGATCTTCGCAGCGAGTTTCGATCTACCGCGACTCGCCGGCACGCTGGCCTTGATGGCCGGCATCGCGCTGTTCACCGCCTTCGGCAACGCTTCGGTCGAGCGTCTGTTCAAGTACGTCTCGTTCCTGCTCTACGCGGTTTACGTCTTGTTCGTCGTGTTCGCGTTCGCGCGCTTCGGCGATCGCATTCTGGCCGGCTTCGCCACGCCGGCGCCGAGCACCGGCTGGGCGCTCGGCGGCTTGACCTACGCCAGCTACAACATCATCGGCGCGGTGGTGATCCTGCCGGCGCTGCGCCATTTGACCAGCACGCGCGACGCGGTCGTCGCCGGCGCGATCGCAGGCCCTCTTGCGATGCTGCCGGCGCTGCTGTTCTTCATCTGCATGGTCGCGTGGTATCCGCAGATCGCGAACGAAACACTGCCGTCCGACTTCCTGCTGCAGAAACTCCAACTGCCCGTATTCCACCTGCTGTTCCAGCTGATGATCTTTGCGGCGCTGCTGGAAAGCGGCACCGGCGCGGTGCACGCGATCAACGAGCGCATCGCCAAGGTCTGGCGCGCACGCGCCGGCGCCGATCTGTCGGCCGCGGCGCGCTTGTCCATCGCGTTGGCTCTGCTGGTCGGCTGCATGCTGGTGGCCGAGCGTTTCGGCCTGGTCGCGCTGATCGCCAAGGGCTACCGCGCGCTCGCCGCGATCTTTCTCGCCGTCTACGTGCTGCCGCTGATGACGCTCGGTCTCGTGCGTCTGTGGCGCCGGCGCGCACCTACCCCCGCCGCGGAGGCTTCGTGAAGAGACATTTCATAGCGTTGTGCGCAGCTTTGTTCGCAGCCTCCGCGTTCGCCGCGCCGCCGGCCGATTTCGATGCGCGCGTGGAAACGTTGCGCCAGCGCATCGGTGTGCCAGGTATGGCGGTGGCGATCGTCGAGCAGGGCCAGGTCACGCTGGCCAAGGGTTACGGCGTGCGCGCGCTCGGCGGCAGCGAAGCGGTCGGTGCCGATACGATCTTTCCGACCGGCTCGACCGGCAAGGCGGTGACCACCGCCGCGCTGGCGGTGCTGGTCGATCGTGGCCAGATCGGCTGGGACGACAAGGTGATCGACCATCTGCCCGGTTTCGCCATGTACGACGCCTGGGTCACGCGCGAGATCACCATTCGCGATCTGCTCGTGCATCGCAGCGGGCTCGGCCTCGGCGCCGGCGATCTCTTGTTCGTGCCGCGCTCCGATCTCTCGCGCGCCGAATCGGTGCGCCGCCTGCGCTACTTGAAGCCGGCGAGCAGTTTCCGCAGCGGCTTCGCCTACGACAACGTGCTCTACATGGTCGCCGGGCAGTTGATCGAAGCGGTCAGCGGCAAGAGCTGGGAGAAGTTCGTCGCCGAGGACGTGTTGCGCCCGGCCGGCATGCTGCACTCGACCAGCGACGACGCGGTGCGCTTCGGCGTCGCCGATCGCGCCTATCCGCACGCGCGCATGGACGGCGGCCTGCGCGGCGTCGGCCGGCAGGAACGCCTCGACGAACGCGACGTGCTCGGTCGCAACGCCGCGCCCGCGGGCGGGCTCGCGGTCAGCGCGAGCGACATGGCGCGCTGGCTCTCGATCCAGCTCGGCCGCGGCAAGCTGCCCGGCAGCGCGGGCCGCCTGTTCTCCGAAGCGCAAAGCGCGCAGATGTGGAAGCCCGAGGTGCTGCAGCCGATCGATCCGCTGCCCGAGCCGCTGCAGGCGACCGTGCCGATGTTCAGCGCCTACGCGCTCGGCTGGGACGTGCAGGACTATCGCGGCACGCGCATCGTGCAGCATGGCGGCGCGGTGCTCGGCTTCAAGACGTTCGTCGTGCTGATTCCCGACAAGAACATCGGTTTCGCCATCGAGATCAACAGCGAGGACGGCGAGATTCTGCGCGGCCTCGCGTACGAACTGCTCGACCACTATCTCGGCTTCCCGCCGAACGACTGGCCGGCCAAGTTCGCCGCCTACAAGCAAGAGAAGCTGGCGAAAGGTCTCGCGGCGTACAAAGCGGTCGCGACGAAGCCGGCCAAGGTCGGGCCGTCGCTGCCGCTGGCGCGCTACGCCGGTACCTACGCCGATCCCTGGTACGGCCGCATCGAGGTCGCTCAAGCGAACGGCAAGCTCGCGATCGATTTCAAGTCGACCCCGCGCATGAGCGGCGCGCTCGAGCACTGGCAGTACGACAGCTTCGTCACCCGCTTCACCGACAAGACGATCGAGCCGGCCTACGTGACCTTCGCGCTCGATGCCGACGGCAAAGTCACCGGCGTGACGATGAAGGCGGTGTCGCCGCTGGCCGACTTCAGTTTCGACTATCAGGACTTGTCGTTCGTGCAGGTGGAAAAGTAAAAATGCTCACTTTCCCGCAGCCGCCCCCAAACACCATGAAGATCGTTCGCCGCCACGTCGTTCGCTTCGCCTGTCTCGCTGCCGCCATCGCCGTCGGCCCTGCTTCGTTTGCCGCCGAAAGCGACGCGGCCCTCGCCGCGCGTGTCGAGCGCGTGCTCAAAGCGACGCCGCTGATCGACGGCCACAACGACCTGCCGTGGGGAATCCGCGACCGCTTCGGCCACGCCGACGGCATCGATCTGCGCGCCGATACCGCCGGACTGCCACGGCCGGCGAATGCACCGGAGGACTGGGTGCCGCTGGCAACCGACATTCCACGCTTGCGCAAAGGCCACGTCGGCGGCCAGTTCTGGTCGGTCTGGATTCCGGCCACGACCACCGGCGCGGCGGCGGTGAAGACGACGCTGGAGCAAATCGACCTCGTGCACACGATGGTCTCGCGCTACCCCGACGACATGGTCATGGCCTACACCGCCGACGACGTGCTGCGTGCGCGCAAGAGCGGGCGCATCGCCGCGCTGATCGGCATCGAAGGCGGTCATCAGATCGACAACTCCCTGCCGGCGCTGCGCCAGATGTACGCGCTCGGCGCGCGTTATCTGACGCTGACCCACTCCTTGAACACCGACTGGGCCGACTCCGCCACCGACGCGCCCAAGCACAATGGGTTGACCGCGTTCGGTCGCGCGCTGGTGCACGAGATGAATCGGCTCGGCATGCTGGTCGATCTCAGCCACGTCTCGCCGCAGACGATGAAGGCCGCGCTCGAGGTGTCGACGGCGCCGGTGATCTTTTCCCATTCCGGCGCGCGCGCGCTCGACGATCACCCGCGCGACGTACCCGACGACGTGCTCGCTCTGGTTGCGCGCAACCGCGGCATCGTGATGATGAATTTCGCGCCGCAATACGTCTCCTTCGAGCGCGCGCGTTGGGAGTCCGACCGCGCCGCCGAGCAGACTCGCTTCAACGCGCCGCCGTTCGCCGGCCTCTACATCGGCCAGCCCGAGCGCGCCAAGGCCGCCTTGGCCGAATGGGACAAGGCTCATCCGGCGCCGGTGGTGACGGTCGCGATGGTGGCCGACCACATCGAACACATCCGCGACGTCGCCGGTATCGACTGCGTCGGCATCGGCTCCGATTTCGACGGCATTCCGTCGGCGCCGCAGGGCCTCGATGCGGTCGACAAATATCCGGCGCTGTTCCTCGAACTGGCGCGGCGCGGCTGGGACGACGCGGCGCTCGGCAAGCTCGCGGCCGGCAACGTGCTGCGCGTGCTGCGCGAAGCCGAGGCGACTGCGAAGCGCCTGCAGGCGAGCGAGCGGCCGTCGTCGGCGACGATCGAAGCGCTCGACGGCGCCGCCAAGAAGTCGCCGTGAGAGCACGCGGATGAAGCGAACGATCGCCGTCTCGTTGGTGCTGACCGCCGGCTTCGCGAGCGCAGCGCTCGCCGCCGAGCCCGCCTACGACATCGTGATCCGCCACGGTCGCGTGCTCGACGGCGCCGGCAATCCGTTCGTGCGCGCCGATGTCGCGATCAAGGACGGCCACATCGCGCGCATCGGCCAGTTCGATGGTGAAGGCAAGCGCGAGATCGATGCGCGCGGCAAGTACGTCGCGCCGGGCCTGATCGACATGATGGATCAGTCGAGCGAGGTGCTGCTCAAGAATGGTGCGGCCGAGAACAAGCTGCGCATGGGCGTGACCAGCGTGATCGCCGGCGAGGGCGGCACGCCGGTCGAGGCCGCCGAGATTCCCGACTACTTTGCGCGGCTCGAACGGCAAGGCATCGCGGTCAACTTCGGCACCTACTACAGCGCCGCGCAGGCACGCGTGAAGGTGATGGGCGAGGGCGCCGGCCGCCCGACGCCGGCGCAGTTGGACGCGATGAAGGCGCTGGTCGCGACCGCGATGAAGAACGGCGCGTTCGGCATCGCCAGCGCCTTGATCTATCCGCCCGACGCGTTCCAGAGTACCGACGACTTGATCGCACTGGCCAAGGTCGCCGGCGCCTGCGGCGGCTACTACGCCACGCACATGCGCGATGAGAGCGCCAAGCTGTTGGACGCACTCGACGAAGCGATCGCGATCGGCGAGCAGGGCGGCGTCAAGGTCGAGATCTTCCACATGAAGGCCGCCTACGCGCCGGGCTGGGGCACCCTGATGCCGCAGGCGGTGGCGAAGATCGAGGCGGCGCGCGCGCGCGGCCTCGACATCGCCGGCGATCTGTATCCCTACACCGCCGGCGGCACCGGCCTCGACATCACCGTGCCCAACCATCTGTTCGCGGCCGGCCCCAAAGCGGCTTGGAAGAAGCTGCGCGATCGCACCGTGCGCGCCCAGCTCAAACGCGAAGTCGCGGCCGGCTCGCTGCCCGGCTGGTCGAACCTGGTCGAGGCCGCCGGCGGTTGGGAGCACGTCGTGCTCGCCAACGCCTTCGTGCCGAAGTACGCGCGCTTCCACGGCAAGAATTTCGTGGAGATCGGCCGCGCGCTCGGCAAGGAACCGGCCGACGCGGCCTGGGACATCCTGCTCGACGCGCTGCCGAATCGCGCGATGGCCTTGTTCTTCATGATGAGCGAAGCCGACATCGAAACCGCGTTGAAGCAGCCCTGGACCAGCATCGGCACCGACGCCGCCGCGGCGCAGACGTTCGGCGAAGTCGACGCGCTCGGCCTGCCGCATCCGCGCGCCTACGGCACCTTCCCGCGCGTGCTCGCCGAATACGTGCGCAAGCGCCGCGTGCTCACGCTCGAAGAGGCGGTGCGCAAGATGAGTTCGTGGCCGGCCGCCCGCATGGGCTTGGCCGATCGCGGCGAATTGCGCGAGGGATTGCGCGCCGACGTGATCGTGTTCGATCTCGAACGCGTGCAGGACCGCGCCGACTGGTCGCAGCCGACCGCGCCGCCCGAAGGCATCGACAGCGTGATCGTCAACGGCGAGCTCGCGATCGACGACGGCAAATACACCGGGGCGAAGAGCGGCAAGGTGCTGCGGCACGCTTGTCTGCTTTGAGGCGACTCTCGCTCGATCGTTCGTGAGCGGAGGCATCGGAAGGTCGCTGCAAGTTTCCCCTCACCGGCGCGCGGAGCGCGCCGGCCTCTCCCGCGAGCGGGAGAGGCGACGGCGAAGTCGCTATCGAGCTGCTGCGCGAATGACGCTCAGTGCAGGGTCTTGTAGACCTCTGGATCGAACGCATCGACGGCGATGACTTCGTCGCGCGCGTCACGTGCCTCGTTCAAGAGATCGTACTCGGCGCCGCTGATGACGCCGGCAGCGGCGCCGAGGTCGTCGAGCAGGTAGCCGGGCGCGCGGTCGAGCCGGCCGGCGCGCACCGCGTCGCGCAGTTTGGTTTCGATCGGCACCGCGCGCACCGCCTTGTCGAGCGCGGCTTCGAGCGCGCCGAGGCCGGGTTCGGTCGGCGGCGGTACGAACACGTCGGCGGTGAGAGTGCGGCGCGCCTCGCGGTCTTCGAGGATGTCGCGCGCGACTTCCGCGCCGAGCCGGTCCGACGGCGGCCGGAAGCGCGCGCCGAGCGGGAAGATCGCGAGCTTCATCAAGAGCGCGATCCAACGCACGGGCAGGTTGTCGAGCACGCCGAGCAAAGCTTCCTGCACGCGATACAGGCACAGCTCGGTCGACCAGCGCACCAGCGCGTAGTTCGGGCGTGTCTTCGGTTCGTCGTGGTAGCGCTTGAGCGCGCAGCTGGCGAGGTAGAGGTAGGCGAGCGCGTCGGCGAGGCGGCCGGAGAGTTTCTCGCGCCGCTTGAGCGAACCGCCGAGCGTGCCCATCGCGGTGTCGGACAGGATCGTGAACGCGGCGGAGAAGCGCGACAGATGCTGGTAGTAGCGGCGCGTATCGGGCGTCGCCGGCGCTTCAGCCAGGCGTGCGCCGGTCCAGGCCAAGAGCTTGGTCCGCGTCGCGCGCGTCACGAACAGATTCAGATGGCCGAAAATGGCGCGATCGAATGCGGCCAGATCGTCGTCGGCGACCGCTTGGATTTCCTTCTGCACGAACGGATGGCAGCGGATCGCGCCCTGGCCGTAGACGATCATCGTGCGCGTGAGGATGTTCGCGCCTTCCACCGTGATGCCGATCGGCACCGCGTCCCAGGCGCGCGCGAGCGCATTGCGCGGGCCGCGCTGGATCGCGCTGCCGGCGCGGATGTCCATCGCGTCGGCGATGACCTGGCGCATGCTGTCGGTCAGATAGGCTTTGCAGATGTTGCCGATCACCGCGGGCTTTTCGCCGGCGTCGAGCGCGCCGCAGGTCAAGCCGCGCGCCGAGGTCATCAGATAGGTCAGGCCGGCGATGCGCGCGAGCGGTTCTTCGATGCCTTCGAAGCGGCCGATCGGCGTGTCGAACTGCTCGCGCACGGTGGCGTAGGCGCCGCAGATGCGCGTGGCGAGCTGGGCCGCGCCGATCGACAGCGCCGGCAACGAGATCGAGCGGCCGGCGGCGAGCGATTCCATCAGCATGCGCCAGCCGCGGCCGATCTGCTCGCGCCCGCCGACGACGGCTTCGTCGAGCGGTACGAACACGTCCTTGCCGACGATCGGGCCGTTCATGAAGGGCACGCCCATCGGATCGTGGCGCAGGCCGATCTCGACGCCCGGCGTCGCACGCGGAATCAGCGCGCAAGTGATGCCGCGATCGACGCGGTCACCGATCAGCTTCTGCGGATCTTTCAGACGGAACGCGAGGCCGATCAGACTCGCCACCGGCGCCAAGGTGATGTAGCGCTTCTTCCAATTCAGACGCAGGCCGACCACTTCGACGCCGTCGATGACGCGCTTCTCGACGACGCCCTCCGACTGCGTCGCCGCGGCATCCGAGCCGGCTTCGGGGCCGGTCAGCGCGAAGCACGGAATTTCTTCGCCGCGCGCGAGCCGCTCGAGATATTTTTTCTTCTGCTCGTCGGTACCGTAGTGAAGCAAGAGTTCACCCGGGCCGAGCGAGTTGGGCACCATCACGGTGACGGCCGCCGTCACCGAGCGGCTCGCGATGCGCGTGACCACGCGCGAATGCGCCAGTGCCGAGAAACCCAAGCCGCCGTGTTCCTTCGGGATGATCATGCCGAGGAAGCGTTCGCGCTTGATGAAGTCCCAGATTTCCGGCGGCAGATCGCGCTGCTGGTAGACCTGCCAATCGTCGAGACGGCGGCAAAGTTCTTCCACAGGGCCGTCGAGAAAGGCTTGTTCGTCGGCGCTGAGCGGACGCGGCTGGAACGCGAGCAGTTTGTTCCAGTCCGGCATGCCGCCGAACAAGTCGCCGTCCCACCATACCGTGCCGGCTTCGAGCGCGATGCGTTCGGTGTCGCCCAGGCGCGGCAGCACCTTGGAGAACTTCGGCATCACCCAGCGCGAAACCAGCGCGCGCCGCAGCGGCGGCAGCCCGAACACCAGCGCCAACAGCGCCAGCACCAGGGCGGTCGCGACGAACAGATGCGGCGAAGCGACGCCGACCACGCGCCAGCCGAGCAGCCAGACACCGGCGGCGGCGATCCAGGCGAGGAAGCCGAGGCCGCGGAATGCGAGCGCTGCGAACACCAGCAGGGCAACAAGGAAGGTGATCAGCATGGCGCCTCCTCTGCGTGCAGACGCGCCGATTATGCCTGCGCGTCGGGAACGGAAACGAAACGCGAGCGCGCGATGAGCGCTCGCCACCGCCGTCGCGACGGCGGACCACCCCTCGCGCTTGCGCAAGGGCACAATGGTGACCCCCGCACGTTGGCGCAACGGTGAAGAACCCGCAATGAACGACATGTCATTTTTCCTGCGGCGGCTCTTCGCCGGCCTGCTGGTACTGGCTGCTCCGCTCGCCTCGGCGCAGCGCGATGCACGTCAGGCCTTCGATCTCGCGCTGATGCAGGCACCGACCGCGGTCGTCGTCGACGGCAAGACGCGGCTCGTCTACGAACTGCACCTGACCAACTTCGCCGCCGAGCCGCTGCGGATCGAGCGCGTGGAGGTGCTGGCCGAAGGCACCTCGTCGGCGCTGTTCGAACTGCAGGGCAAGGCGCTCGCGGCCGCGCTCGGCCGTCCCGGCGCGGTGAGCAAGGACGGCGCGCTGATCGCGCCGGGTCTGCGCGCGGTGGTCTACTTCGACTTCGCGCTGGACGATGCGCGCTTGCGTCCGCTGCGCCATCGCATCGCATTCGCGCCCGCCGCGGGCGGTGCGACGACACAGGTCGAAGGCGGCGAAGTGGTGCCGCGCGAGCCGGCCGCGCTGGCACTCGGTGCGCCGCTGCGCGGCGGGCCGTGGATCGCCATCTACAGTTCCGAGTGGGAACGCGGCCATCGCCGCGTGCTGTACGCGATCGACGGCCGCGTGCGCATTCCGGGCCGCCATGCGATCGATTGGGTCAAGCTGGACGCACACGGCAAGCAGTTCGCGCATGACGGCAAGCAGACCAAGGACTGGTTCGGCTACGGCGCCGATGTGCTCGCGGTGGCCGACGCCACCGTCGCCGCACTGCGCGACGACGTGGCGGAACCGCCGCGCGTGTCGATCGACAATCCGCGCGTGCCGATCGCCGACGCCAGCGGCAACTACGTCGCGCTCGATCTGGGCGATGGCCGCTACGCGTTCTACGAGCATCTGAAACCAGGCAGCATCCAGGTCAAAGCGGGCGAGCGCGTGCGTCGCGGCCAGACGATCGGCGCGCTCGGCTACACCGGCGAGTCGAGCGGACCGCATCTGCATTTCCACCTCGCCGACGCGCCCGCCACGCTGGCCGCCGAAGGCCTGCCGTATGCGATCGAGGCTTGGCGCGCGCTCGGTGGATACGAGCGCTTCGAGGCCTTCGATCAGGGGCAGCCTTGGTCGAAGGCGTTGGTTGAAGCGCCGAAGCTTGCGTTTCCGGCGCCGCTGGCGGTGGTCGAGTTTCCGCCCGCCAAACGCTGAGCGCGGCGTTCGCACAAGCGCAGCCGCATCCGATGACGTCAGACTCTTCGATCTCCCCGTCTTCGATGACCGCAGCTCCGACCGCGGCACGTTCGCTGCTCGGCGCGCCGGCCGCCGTAGTCGAAGACGGCCGCCTGCGCGCCGGGCGTTACGAAGGCCCGATTCGCCGCGTCAACATCGGCCGCCGCCGCGATCGCTTTCGTTTGAAGGAGTGGCACTACACCGCGCTGACGACCGACACGCACTTCTTCGCCTTCGCGATCGTGCAGCTCGGCTACGCCGCGAACGTGTTCGCCTACCTCGTGGATCGCGCTCGCCCGCAGTCGTTTCTGAAGATGGAGCGGCTGCTTCCGCTCGGTCGCGGTGTCGTCATCGCGCCGAGTTCGATCGAGGGCGAAACGCGTTACCAGCACGGCAGCGAAGCCATCCGCATTCGCTATCGCGCCGACGGCTTTCAGGTCGAACTCGATCTCGGTCTCGGCGGCAATCGCCTCGTCGGCGCGTTCGACTGCACCGCCGGCCCTAGCCTTTCGATCGTGCATGCGTTGTCCGCGACACGCGCGGCCTATACGCACAAATCGGCGGTCTATCGCGCAGCGGGCGAACTCCGCTGCGGCGATCGCGCGATCCTGCCCGCGACCGGCGCGCTCGCCTCGATCGACTGGACCCGCTCGCTCGCCAATCGCACGACGGTCTGGCAATGGGCTTCGTTCTCAACTCAGGCGCCGGACGCCGAACCGATCGGCCTCAATCTGTCCGCGCGGGTCTACGACGACGCGCACGGCGACTCCGACGAGAACGCTTGGTTCGACGGAGCGCAGGTGCGCGCGCTCGGCGGCGTCGCGTTCGAGCTGCCGAGCGATCCCGCCACGATGCCCTGGCGCATTCGCAGCCGGCGCGCGGACGAAGTCGATCTGGTCTTCACGCCGCTCGGTGCGCGCAGCCAGGCACTCGACTTGATTCTGCTCAAGAGCCGCTTCGTGCAGCCGTACGGGCACTTTCGCGGCCGCGTGCTCGATCGTGCGGTCGAAAATGCGTTCGGCGTGGTCGAAGATCACCACAGTTTGTGGTGAGGCGGAAATCTGCGGCAAACGAGCGGGCCGGCGCTACACTGGCACGATCCGATGCCTGCACCGGGTGCGGGCGCCCCGTCCATCGCTGGTAGATCTCGACCCATGAAAGAAAAGAGCGACATCGTCCAAAACTGGCTGCCGCGCTACACCGGCTCACCGTTGGACGCGTTCGGCGAACACATCTTGTTGACCAACTTCGGCCATTACGTCGAGCTGTTCGCGCAATGGAACGACGTGCCGGTGCAAGGCCGTGACCGGCCGATGCCGAACGCGACCGCCGACGGCATCACCATGATCAACTTCGGCATGGGCAGTCCGAACGCGGCCACCGTGATGGATTTGCTATCGGCGATCGCGCCGAAAGCGGCGCTGTTCCTCGGCAAATGCGGCGGCCTGAAGAAGAAGAACCAGCTCGGCGATCTGGTGCTGCCGATCGCCGCGATCCGCGGCGAGGGCACCTCCAACGACTATCTCCTGCCGGAAGTGCCGGCGCTGCCCGCCTTCCAGCTGCAGCGCGCGGTGTCGACGATGATCCGCGATCTCGGCCACGACTATTGGACCGGCACCGTCTACACCACCAACCGGCGCGTGTGGGAACACGACACCGCGTTCAAGGACTACCTGCGCAAGACGCGCTGCATGGCGATCGACATGGAAACGGCGACGATATTTTCCGCCGGTTTCGCCAACCACATTCCGACCGGCGCACTGCTTCTGGTGTCGGATCAACCGATGATTCCCGAGGGCGTGAAGACCGAGGCGAGCGACCGCGCGATCACCGCGAATTTCGTCGAAGCGCACATCCGCGTCGGCGTCGAGGCGCTCAAGCTCGTGCGTCGCAACGGGCGCAGCGTGAAGCATTTGCGCTTCGAAGAAGATCTCGACTTGGATTGAGCGGAGGATGACGACGTTGCGCTCGCTGTCGATTCTCGGTTTGATCGCTGGCTTCGGGCTGGCGCAGGCGCAGGACATGCCGCCGGTCGCCGACGACGTCGGTATCGTCATGCGGGTAGAAACGACGACCGATCCGCTGTTCCGGATCGGGACACAAGCCGTCCTCGCGTTCGATGTCACACGATACGGACCGCTGCAGCGTGGGACCTACAGCATCGCCGCGCGCGAGCAGGTCGATGCGCTGACCTACGAACGAAATGTCTGGCTGTCGCCTTTTCCCGGTGCGGACTGCCGACTGATCGACATCAGCGGCGAAACTTCGCCGCCGTTGAGCGCGTATTCCCTGTTGGGCGGCGAAACGGCAGTCGGTGAAACAGCGGTTTGTCGCGTCATCCTGCGCGTCGTCGGTCCAGCGCCCGGCGGCGTGTTCTTGTTCGAAGCGCATGGGCATATGACGGCTCAGGGCTCCTTGCCCGATCCGAATACGAGCAACAACGACGCGGTCCTGTCCGTCAGCGCTGCGGTCATTCCGCCGAGGCCGGTGCCGGCGCTGACGTCGATCGCCATCTGGTTGTTGGCGGCAGCGACTTGCCTGGTCGCGCTGCATCGACTTCACCCGTCGTTCTTGAATAGGCGCGCGAAAGCGTGGTGAGCCAGCGAAATCGTTTCGCGATTTCAGAAATCGATGCCGCTTCGGGCGTCTCGGCGGCGCGCTAGTAGCGCAACAGCGCACGCAACGGCAGCTCCTCGCCCCAGCGCGCCCTGCCGGGCAGCGCCGTCAATTCGATCAGCACAGCGGCGCCGATCGCGCGCATGCCGAGCTTGTCGACCAGCGAACGCGCCGCGGCGAGCGTGCCGCCGGTGGCGAGCACGTCGTCGACGATCAGGGCGCGTTCGCCGTTGCCCGGCGCATCGGCGCGCGCCTCGAGCCGGTCGCTTCCGTATTCGAGCTGGTACGCGGCCGAAACCACCGGCGGCGGCAGCTTGCCCGGCTTGCGCAGTGGTACGAAACCGCAGCGCAGGCGGTCGGCCAGCGCGGCGCCGAAGATGAAGCCGCGCGACTCGATCGCGCAAACGACTTGCACCTGCGCCTCGCGCCAGGGTTCGGCGAGCAGGTCGATGCAGTGCGCGAAGCCGTTCGCATCGGCGAGCAGCGGAGTGATGTCGCGGAAGGTGATGCCGGGTTGCGGGAAATCCGGCACCGCGCGGATCAGCTCGAACAGACGCTGCGTGACCTCGTTGGCGCCGCTGGCGACGGCGCTCATCTCAGTAGCGCGCCACCGTCGGATCGACTTCGCGCGCCCACGCGTCGATGCCGCCTTCGACGTTCCACAGATTGGTGAAGCCGTGCTCGCGAAAATGCTCGGCCGCATTGCGGCTGGAGACGCCGTGGTGGCAGATGAAGGCGAGCGCGGTGTCTTTCGGCAGCGCAGTCAGGCGCGCATGCGTATCGGGCGTCAGCACGTCGGCGCTGGCGATCGCGGCGAAGGCGCGCTCGTGATCGGGACGCACGTCGATCAAGCGGATGTCGCCGGCCTCGAGCCGCTGCTTCAGCGCCTGCACGCTGAGCGGCTTCAAGGCCTGCGGCGCCTGCGGCAGGAAGATCGCCAGGCCTTCGCCGTGCGGCGTGCTGGTCCAGTCGATGGTGGCGCCGCGCGCGCGCTGCGCGCTGGCAACGTCGAAGCGGACCTCCAGGCCGTTGGCTTCGACGACGATGTCGTTGTCGCCGGCCTCGCGCAGTTGGAACTGCGGATTGAAGCGGCCGTCGACGACCAGGAACAGCTTCGCATCGCCGGCATCGGCGAGCGCGGCGCGGACGCGCTCGACCGCGGTGTCGGAGATGGTCAGGGTCGGCGGCGTGCGGTCCGGCGCGGGCACGCCGAGCACGCGGTGCAGTTCTCCCGAGTCGAACATCGACTGGATGATGTCGGCGCCGCCGACCAGCTCGCCGTCGACGTACAGCTGCGGAATCGTCGGCCACTGGCCGAATTCCTTGATGCCGGCGCGGATCTCCTCGTCGGCCAGGACGTCGACGGTGGCGTAGTCGTCGAGCAGCGCGTTCAGCCGATCCGTCGCGGCGGCGGAGAAGCCGCATTGCGGCGCATGGCGCGAGCCTTTCATGAACAGGACGACGCGGTGGCTGGCGAGCAGCGCTTCGATGCGCGCGCGCGTGGCGGAGCTGAGCGACATGGCGGAATCCGAACCTTGGGAAAACGCGCATGATACGCCGCGCACGCGCGCTGCGCTGTCCTCGACGGGTTTGCTCAAACCAAGGGCCTGAGCCACCTACTCGGCGTAACGCCTGCGAACGCGGACATCCCTTGCAAGCGCCGCTCGATTCCCGCTCGCGGCGGGAATAGCGGCTGAGGCCAGAACTTTAAGCCGCCGCCGGCAACGCTTCCGGCAAGGACAGCTCGGCCCGTGCCAGCGCGATCGAACGCTGCCGTTCGGTCCAGTGCAAGAGCTCGAGCGCGCCGTCGTGATGTTCGACCAGGGCGGTGCAATGTTCGACCCAGTCGCCGTCGTTGATGTAGAGCACGCCGTCGCGATCGAGGATGCGGCCGTAGTGGATGTGCCCGCAGATGTGGCCGTCGAAGCCGTCGCGGCGCGCCTGCTCGGCGACGCGCGTTTCGAAGTCCTCGATGAAGCGCCGCGCACGCCCGATCGCCTGCTTGATGTGGATCGACAGCGGCAGATAGGCGAGACCGAAGCGCCGGCGCAGCGCGTTGAAGCGCCGGCTGACCGAACAGATGAAGCCCTGCAGCGCGTCGCCGAGCTTGAGCAGCCAGGCCGGCGCGGCGTGTCCGCTGTCGAATTCGTCGCCGTGGCTGACGCGATAGCGGCGGCCGTCGGCGGCGACGTGCACCGCGTTCAAGGCGATCTCGATGCCGCCCAGACGCTGGCCGGCGAAGCGGCGCAACGCGGCGTCGTGATTGCCCGGGATGTAGGTCACCTTGGTGCCGCGCGCGGCGATCGCGAAGATCTCGGCCAACACCGCGCCGTGTTCGTCACGCCAGTACGGACGCTTCTCCATGTTCTCGAGATCGACGATGTCGCCGACGAGATAGAGTCGTTCGCACTGCGTGGAACGCAGGAAATCGAGCAGATAACCGGCTTGGCAATCGGCCAGGCCGAGATGGACATCCGAGATGAAAACGCTGCGAAATTGGGCTCGCGTCATCATGCGTCTCCGCAGGAAACCGGCGTAAGCCTAGGATCGGCCGATCGCCGTTGCGTTGCCGCGGCGTTGCAAGGTCGTGACATGGCATGTCGCGGACACATCCTCGCGCCATGCAATACGCGCGTCACCTGGAGCGGTTAGCGTCGACCCTTAGACCTCGAAGCGGTCTGCCGGTGCGAGCCACGGAGCGGTTCGCTCGAGGTTCGGCGAGGTGTTCGCCGAACCTGCGGATGCGAGTCCCGATCGAGCTTGGACGCGCCGACCGCTCCGACCCATCCCGCGACTCCAGCGAAGCCAGCCCGATGTCGACACCGAACCTGCGCGACAAACTCGACCAGAAGATTTTCGACGCGATCTATTCGCGCAGCCTCGTCTACAACACCTGCTGGGAAGATCCGGCGGTCGATCGCAAGGCGCTCGCGCTGAGCGAAGAAGACAGCGTGCTGGTGATCACCAGCGCCGGCTGCAACGCGCTCGACTACGCGCTGCAAGGCCCGCGCGTGATCCACGCGGTCGACGCCAATCCGCGCCAGAACGCACTGCTCGAACTGAAGATCGCCGGCATCCGCAAACTCGGCTTCGACGACTACTTCGCGATCTTCGGCGAAGGCTTCCACGCGCAGTTCGCCGAGCTGTACCGCCGCGAGTTGCGCGCGGAGCTGTCGCCGTTCGCGCAGGAGTGGTGGGACAAGCACAGCAACTGGTTCACCAGCCGGCGCGGCAGTTTCTATTTTCACGGCTTGTCCGGCCTGGTCGCGCGCGGCGTGCGCGCCTATTTCGCGACGCGGCCGCGCTTGCGAGTGGCGATGTCCGACTTGCTCGGCGCGCGCAATGTCGCCGAGCAACAAGCGATCTACGACGCTCGCATCGCGCCGCAGCTGTGGAGCAAGCCGGTCAACTGGGTCATCTCGCGCCAGTTCGTGATGAGCCTGCTCGGCGTGCCGTATCCGCAACGCAAGCTGGTCGAAGCGCAGCACGACGGCGGCGTGTCCGGCTTCATCCGCCACGCCGTGCAGTACGTGTTCCGCCAGCTGCCGTTGGCCGACAACTACTTCTGGCACGTCTACATGACCGGCCGCTACCGCCGCGACTGCTGCCCCGAATACCTCAAGCAGGCGAACTTCGAGCGCCTGAAGAACGGCTTGGTCGACCGCATCGTGCCGCACACGACCACGGTGACCGAGTTCCTGCTCGCGCACGATGAACCGATCTCGCGCTTCGTGCTGCTCGACCACATGGACTGGATGAGTTCCTACCATCCGCAGGCGCTGGTCGAGGAGTGGGAAGCGATCCGCCAGCGCGCGGCGCCCGGCGCACGCATTCTGTTGCGCAGCGCGCAGGCGCGTCCGGCCTATCTGGATGCGATCCGCATCGGCCCCGAGAACCAGCCGCTGCGCGAAGCGTTCCGCTTCATGGATCACGTTGCCGACGCGCTGCAACCGCAGGATCGCGTGCACACCTACGCCGGATTCGTGATCGCCGATGTCCCGGCTTGAGGCGCTGCGCAACGACGCTGCGGTGCTCGCGCGCCTGGTGCGCGGCATGCCGCGCGCCGCGTCACACGCCGACGCGCTCGGCGCGTTCTACGGACCGCAGTCGCAGCACTACGACCGTTTCCGCGAACGCCTGCTCGCCGGCCGCGCCGAGCTGATCGCGACGCTGCCCTTGCCCGATCGCGCGCACGTGGTCGAGCTCGGCGGCGGCACCGGCCGCAATGCGGAATTCTTCGGCGATCGTCTCGCACGCATCGAACGCTTCGAGATCGTCGACCTGTGTCGGCCGTTGCTGGCGCAAGCGCGCGAGCGCGCGCGCCGAATCCCGCAACTGCACGCGGTCGAAGCCGACGCGACCAGCTATCGGCCGGCGCAACCGGTCGACTGTGTCTTCCTGTCTTACGCATTGACGATGATTCCGGATTGGCGCGGCGCGATCGCCAATGCCATCGCGATGCTCAAACCCGGCGGCGTGCTCGGTGTGGTCGATTTCTACGTCGCACCCAAGCGCGCCGAATTCGCCGACGGCGCGCGCCATTCGGCGTTGACGCGCACGTTCTGGCCGGCTTGGTTCCGCCACGACGGCGTGCGGCTCGATGCCGAACACCTGTCGACGTTGCGGCGTTCTCTGCCGCAACACGAGCTGGTCGAAGCGCGCGCGCCGGTGCCGTATCTGCCGCTGGGGCGCGTGCCGTACTACCGCTTCATCGGGCACAAGCGCGCATAGCGACATCGCGGCACTGACGCGGCGATTCGTCTCTTCCGACTACAGGAAGTTCGCGCGCATTCATCGACCGCCGAGCGGTGCATCGCTGCGCCGCAAAGACAGCGCACCGATCAGCACCGCCAACACCGCATAGGCCGCCGTGAACTGCCAAGCGACTTCGCGCGCGCTGCCCGCGAGCGTCCATGGAAGATAGATGCCGCCGCTCGGCTCGACCGAATGGATGATGCCGAACGCGGTCAGCACGGCGCCGAGCAGGAGGATCAGCGCGGCGTGGCGCAGGCGCGCGTCGATCAGCGCGACGACGAAGCTGGCCCAGATCATCGAGGTGATGATGAAGCCGTTGCCGAGCGTGACCAGCACCGCGAGTTCGGGAAGACCGTGGCCGCTCTGCGTCATCAACGTGCCGAAGCGGTCCGGCGCGACCACGTTCGGATCGCCGAGCTTGATCGCGAGCAGCCGCGCGATCGGTGGAAAGAAGCCGAACACGACCGCGGCGGCGTAGCGTTGCGGCGTCGCCTCGAACGCCTGCGTGGTGATGTTGATCGCGACGAACACCAGGATCGGCGCGAGGATCGCCAGCGGCAGCAGTTCGACCAGGTTGGAGACGTAGCCGAAGATGCCGCCGAGGCCGATGAACAGTCCGGTCGCCAGCGCGTACGCGCTGCGCGCGCCCATCGCCTTGTAGGCCGGCTGGCCGATGTAGGGCGTGGTCTGCGCGACGCCGCCGCAGACACCGGCGACGAGGGTGGAGAACGCTTCGGTCAGGAGGATGTCGCGCGTCGGGTAGTCGTCGCCGGCGGCGCGCGCGCTCTCGTTCACGTTGATGCCGCCGACCACCATCAAGAGACCGAACGGTAACAGCAGCGGCAGGTAGGGCATCGTCAATGGCAGGCCGTCGAGGAAGCCGAGGTTCGGCCACGGCAGCGCGAAGCGCCATTGCCACGCGTGCGGCGGCTGGTAGCCCGAGCCGAGCGCGCCGGTCGGACCGAGACCGAAGTAGAGCAGGGCGCCGACCAGCACCGCGACGAGCACGCCGGGCAAGCCGAACGGCAGGCGCCCGCGTGCGACCAGTGCGTACAGCACGATGCCGAGACCGGCGAAGCCGACCACCGGCACGCGCAGGATTTCCACCAGCGGCAGAAAGCCCATCAGCACCAGCGCGATACCGGCGATCGAACCGAGCAAGCCGGCGCGCGGCACGTGCCGCTGCACCGCGGCGCCGAAGAACGACAGCACGAATTTCAACACGCCCATCACGACCAGCGCAGCCATGCCGAGCTGCCAAGTCGCGATCGCGGCAGCGTGCTCGTCGAGCCCGGCCTGCTTGTACGCGACGAAGGCCGGACCGAGCACGAGCAGGGCGATGCCGATGCTGGTCGGCGCATCCAGGCCGAGCGGCATCGCGGTGACGTCGGTACGTCCTTCGCGCCGCGCCAGCCGCCGCGCCATCCAGGTGTAGATCGCATTGCCGACCAGGACGCCGAGCGCGGTGCCGGGAAACATGCGCTGGAACACGATCTCGGCCGGGAACTTGAACACCCCGATCAAGGCGCCGGCGATGAAGGCGAGGATCGACAGATTGTCGACCACCAGGCCGAGGAAGCCGTTGACGTCGCCGGAGTTGAACTTGCGCGTCGCCGTGGTCGAAGTCATGCGTGCTCGCCTGTCTGGTAGCTTTTATGAGAAGTGCAGCCATGGATAGCTGCGGGTAGACGATCCGCAGGCAACGTCCTTGCTGGCAAAGCAGTGACTCGCAAGATTGCAGCGATCACGGACGATCGCATAGATACATCAAAAGTGCGGCCACGGATGGCCGCGGGTAGACCTTCCGCAGTCATTCCCTAGGCACCCAGGAAATGACTCGCAAGGTTGCAGCGATCAAGGACGATCGCATGAGTACATCAGAAGTGCGGCCATGGATGGCCATGGGTAGACCTTCCGCAGTCATTGCCCGGCCACCAAGGGAATGACTCGCAAGGTTGCAGCAATCAAGGGCGATCGCATGAGTACATCAAAAGTGCGGCCATGGATGGCCGCTGGTAGACGCGCCGCAGTCATCGCCTTTGCCGGCGAAGTAGCAATTAGCAAGGTTGCAGCGATCATGGACGATCGCACTCAGAACGACACGTCGGCAGGCTGCGTCACACGCAACACCGACTGATCACCGCTCGCACGCTTCCACGCCGCGCGAATCGCCTCGACGTCGGCGCGATGCTGCGGCGTGTCCGGATACAGCAGCAGGATCACCTTCGAACGCAGGCGCTCGGGTTGCGTCGCACCGCGGTCGCGCCACTGGCCGTAGATGTCGTAGACGCTGAGGCCATCGGGAAAGCGCGTGGAGACTTCGCGATCGAGAAACTCGCGCCACTGTGCTTCGCTGGTGCCGGCGCTCGCGTCGTCGGCCGGGCCGGTGCCGAAATAGAGCTCGGTGCGCACCCAGCCTGTGGCGGCGGCCGGATGCGCCGGATCGCCGTGCAAGGTCGCGCTGGATTTCGGTGCGGGCGTCGTGCAGGCGGCGAGGCCGAGCAGTACGGCGAAGAGGACGGCGTTGCGTGGTTTCATCGGCCGATTCTAGGCGTTGGCGATGCGTGGCGGAATGGACGTCCGGCCGGCCAAGCGGCCATGAGCTTATGCGCTTTCGGCGCGCCGTCCGCCGCGCCCGGCAGCACACGTCTCACCGAGCCGCGGCAATGCCTCGCGCAAGCTCGCGCAGCGGCGCATGCGGTGATCGCGCCAACATCGGTTCGAGATGATCGAGGTAGGCGGGCGTCGCTGTCGCGATGGAGCGCCGCAGCCAAGGCAGCGCCTCGTCGATGCGGCCTTGTTCGACCAGCACCGAGGCATGGCTGGCCTGGCCGCGAAAGTCGCCGCCTTCGGCCGAGCGCCGGTAGCAGTCGAACGCGGCCGCGCGATCGACCGGCGTCTCCCAGCCGTATTCGTGGTATTGACCCAGGAAGTGCAGCGCACGTGCGTGACCGAGCGCAGCCGCGCGCTGAAACCAGGCGAAGGCGGCGGCGCGGTCGCGCGCGACGCCGCGGCCGTGCGCGAGCTGATGCGCGTGGTTGTAGATCGCCCAGGCGCAATCGCGTTGCGCCGCGTGCCGATACCAGACGGCGGCGAGCGCGTGGTCGACCGGCGTGCCGAGGCCGTTCTCGTGGCAGCGGCCGATCATGTTCATCGCCGATGCCAGACCGGCTTCGGCCGCGATCGAAAACCAATGCAGCGCTTCGTGCGGATCCGCGGCGCAGCCGACGCCGTTGATCAGCAGTTGTCCGTACAAGAGCTGCGCGGCGGCGTCATCGGCCAGCGCGAGCGCACGCAAGCGCAGCGCAGCGGCGGCCGGATCCTCGCGCAGCTGCTGCACGATCTGCGCGTGCCGTGCGCACGCGGTCTCGTCGACCTCGAGCGGCGAGGGCGTTTCGTCGAGGACGTGATTCATGGCGCGCAATGCGGCGCGAGGGCGATGACGCGCGACGAGTCAGTAGCGGAAGTCGGCGGTCAGCATCCAGGTGCGCTCGGCCGCCGGCACGGCGTAGTGGTAGTAGACCTTGTCGTAGTAGCGCTTGGCGAACAGGTTTTGCAGGTTCAAGCGCAGGCCGAAGTTCGGCAACACCTGCCATTTGCCCATCGCATCGAAGCGCCAGTAGTCGGGGATATGGCGCGTCGGCGTGCCGTAGTAGCCCACCTGCTCGTCGCGGTAGTAGGCGCCGCCGCCGACCACCAGGTCGGGACGAATCTGATAAGTCGACCACAGGCTGAAGGTATTGCGCGGCGTATCGACCAACTGGCGGCCGACGCCGGCGTCGTAGTCGTTACCCTTGACCAGCTTGCCGTCGAGATAGGAATAGCCGGCGATCAGGTTCCAGGCTTCGGTAATCGAGCCGTTCGCGCTCAGCTCGACACCGCGTACGCGTGTCTTGCCCACTTGTGCGAGCACGTCGGGCGCAATTTCCACCGAGGCGTTCTCATGCGTCTCGCTGAACACGCTGCCGCTGAGCAGGAGCCGGCGCGAGAACAGCTCCCATTTCGTACCCAATTCGATGCTGCGGGTCTTTTCCGGATTCAAGCCGGAGCGGCTGCCGCTGACGCCGTCGACGTCGCTGGAGACGAGGCTGGCCGGCACGGCCGAGGTGCTGGTCATCAGGTAGATCGAGCCGCTGTCGGCCGGCTTGAAGATCAAGCTGGCCTGGTAGTTGAACAGGGTGTGGTCGTCGGAGATGTTCTTGCTCGGATCGCCCGGTGCGCGTGCCTTGATCTTGTAGTCGTCCCAACGCAGGCCGAAGTTGGCCTTCCAGCGCGGGCTGAAGGTCAGGGTATCGAATGCGTACAAGGCGGCGCTGCGCGTCGTGTAGTAGGTCTTGGCCGGATTGAGCGTGACGCTGCCGGTCCACGGATCGCGCGGGTTGGGGCGATACAGATCGGTGCAGATGTGCTGTTCGCGGCGGGACACGTATTGCGGATCGCCCGGCAGGTAGCAGTTCTCGTTGTCGAACGGGCCGCCGCCGTCGGGCTGCGTGATCAGCAAGCCGTTCCAGTTGCCGTCGCCGGCCTGCTGGAGGTGCTCTTGCGCGACCTCGGCACCGACGTTCACGTCGTGCTGCACGGAGCCCGTGTCCCACCGGCCGAACACGTCGGTTTGGCCGATGTAGGTCTGGTCCTTCGCCCAGCGCGCGAGCGGCAGCCGATAGACCGAGCCGTTGAGGGCATTGCCGGCGGCATCGTCGGGATTGGTGACGACGTAGTTGTTGACGTTGCGGTTGCTGCGCAACTGCGTGCGCCAGGTGTAGCCGTTGTCGAAGTCGCGCTCGAAACGCGCCGACACGCTGTCGGTGCGATTCTCGCGGAAATCGCGCGCGAGCAGGCCGTAGAAATTCTTCGGGTCGACCGCATGCGTTTCGGTGATCGGAGTGCCGGTGTTCAAGTCGATCGGTACGCCGAAATCCGGCGTGCCGTGGTCTTCGAGGTGGTAGTAGCTGAGGATCAGCCGGCTCGGTGAGCCGAGGCCGAACGTGATGGTCGGCGCGAAGCCGGTTTTCTCTGCACGTATCGCATTACGGCCCGGCACGCCGCCGCCCATGTTCATGAGGTTGAAGCGTGCGGCGACGCCGTCGCCGAGTTTCAGGTTCGCATCCGCGGCCACGCGATATTGCTCGGCCGTGCCATACGTCGTCGAAAAATCGACGAACGATTCCGCTCTTGCCGTCTTGGAGACCAGATTGATGCTGCCCCCGCCGTTGCTGCGCCCGGCCATCGACGAGTCGGGGCCTTTGATCACCTCGACTTGTTCGGTGTTGAAGATGTCGCGCGTCTGCACGCCGACGTCGCGCATGCCGTCTAGGTAGACGTTCGCGGTCGAATTGAAGCCGCGGATCGACGGTCGGTCGCCGACCGGATTGCCGCCTTCGCCGGCGCCGAAGGTGATGCCGGGTACGTTGCGCAAGGCGTCCTGCAACGAGTTCGCGGCCGTGTCCAGCAGCAGCGAATGCGGCAGCACAGTCACCGACTGCGCGGTATCGAGCAGGGGTGCGGTGAACTTGGCCGACGCCGGTTCCATCGTCTGACCGTGCACATCGACTTTCTCGAGCTGGGTCGCGCGCGATTTCTCGGCCGGCGGCTCGGTGTTCGATTCCGGCGGCGCATCCTGCGCCATCGCGCAGCTGCCGCTGAGGGCCAGGGCAAAGCCGATGGCACGGGTAAGAGCGTTTTGCGGCGCGTCGAGCGCCAGGCGAGTGGAAGCCAGCATGAGAATTCCCCAAGGAGACGGCGCGTCGACGAGCGACCGCGGTGGCAAGACACCGTCCGCCGATCATATTCGACATTGATTCTCATTCGCAATTAGAGGGCGTGCACGAACTTCGGCGAGGCCTGGGCCGAAATCGGAAAAAAAGCGAACGCGAGCGGCGGCGCCGGTATCGGCCGCAGCGGGTCAGGACAAGAGGGGGAAGGGTGAGACGTGCGCCTCACCGAATGACTACAACGGAGCTTGGCTCAGGACAGCACGTTCGGGCGCTTGGCGCCGACGAAGCGCTTGGCCCAGTAGCCTTCGTTCAATTCGCTCACGCTGATGCGCTTGCCGGTCGACGGCGCGTGGATGAAGCGGCCCTCGCCGAGGTAGATGCCGACGTGCGAGATGCGCTTGCCTTTGACGCGGAAGAACACCAGGTCGCCGGTCTTCATTTCGTCGCGGCCGATCTGGGTGCCGGTCAGGTATTGGCTGGCCGAGTTCTGCGGCAGTTCTTTGCCGAGCGCGTGCTTGTAGACGTAACGCACGAAGCCGCTGCAATCGAAGCCGGTCGACGGCTCGCTGCCGCCGCGGCGGTAGCGGATGTCGCGCAGGGTCATGGCGAAATCGGCGAGCAGGTGGCGCAGGCCGCCGCTCTTGGGCGTCTTCGCTTCGACCGCCTCGATCTTCGGTGCGAGCGCCGCGGGAGCGAGGGTGGAGGCCGGCGCCAGCTCAGTGAGCGGGGCGGCCGTGGTCAGCGCAGCGAGAGGGTTCATTTCCCAGTTGCTGAGGTCGACGTCGACCATCGGACTGGCAATGGCGAAACTGCAGGGGGTAGCCAAAACAGCGAGCAAAAACAAAGACTTCATCCGCTGGATTGGCATGAGGCAGGCTCCCCGTTACGGCTTTGATTGGAGTCGCCAGCCGTACCGGCGAGCGCGCGAAGGGCGGACCTTAGCAAAGGATTTTTGCGAAGTTGTTTGGCTGGCGTTAAGAAAAGTCGACGTTCCGAGAAAAGCGCGCTGTGATGCGGGGACTATCGATGCTGCGCTGCGGCGACGTGCGATGATCCGCGTTCAAGCGCCTTCCGACCTGCCCGATCAGGAGTCCGTTCGATGCCGTCGATCCAGAGCTTCCGCCCGCCCTCCCGCTTGCTGCTCGGCCCCGGTCCCTCGCCGGTGCCGCAGCGCATCCTCGACGCGCTGGCGCGGCCGACGATCGGCCATCTCGACCCGGCCTTCATCGGCATGATGGATGAGCTGAAGGAACTCCTGCGCTACGCCTTCCGCACCGAGCATGCGCTGACCCTGCCGATTTCCGCGCCCGGCTCGGCCGGCATGGAAGCGGCCTTCGTCAATCTGATCGAGCCGGGCGACACCGTCGTCGTCTGCCGCAACGGCGTGTTCGGCGGCCGCATGCGCGAGAACGTCGTACGCCTCGGCGCGACCGCAGTGATGGTCGACGATGCGTTCGGCCGGCCGATCGACCTCGGCAAGGCCGAGGCCGCGTTGAAGGCGAATCCGGGTGCGAAGGCGCTCGCCTTCGTGCACGCCGAAACCTCGACCGGCGCGGTCTCCGACGCGGCCGCGTTGTGCCGTCTCGCGCGTGAACACGGCGCGCTCAGCATCGTCGACTCGGTCACAGGCCTCGGCGGCATCGCGGTCGAAGTCGACGCCTGGGGCGCCGATGCGATCTATTCGGGTTCGCAGAAATGCCTGGCCGCGCCGCCCGGGCTCGCGCCGCTGTCCTTCAGCGACGCCGCCGTCGCCGCGCTGAAGGCGCGCAAGACGCCGGTGCAGAGCTGGTTCCTCGACCTCGGCCTGGTCATCAACTATTGGCAGGGCGCCGGCGCGCGCGCCTACCACCACACCGCGCCGATCAACATGCTGTACGCCTTGCACGAGGCGCTGGTGATGCTGCAGGAAGAAGGCCTCGAAGCGGCCTGGGCACGCCATCGCGCCAACCATCTGCGCCTGCGCGACGGTCTCGCCGCGCTCGATCTGGAACTGTTCGTCGAAGAACCCGCGCGCCTGCCGCAGCTGAATGCGGTCAGCGTGCCCGACGGCGTTGACGAGGCCCTGGTGCGCCGCCGCCTGCTCGCCGACTACGGCATCGAAATCGGCGCCGGCTTGGGCGAACTCGCCGGCAAGATCTGGCGCATCGGTCTGATGGGCGCGGGCAGCCGGCCGGAGAATGTCGATCGTGTGCTCGAAGCGCTCGGGGCGATTCTCGAGCGCAAGGCGGCCTAGCGGCATCCGCGTTCGCTAAGGCGTGGTCTCGACGGGCAGCCACGCGTAGCCGCCATTCGCGCGTTCGAGCCGACCGAGGCCGGGAAACGCGACGTGCGCCGCCGCGATCAGCAAGCGCTCGTCTGCCGCCGCGGCAAAGACCTGCTCACGCGCAGCGCGCGCCCGCGCAGGAGCGCTGTCGTAGCGGATCGTCACCGCAGGATCGGCGAACTGCACGCCGGCGACGTGCAGCAGATCACCGATCAAGAGCAAGCTCCGCCCCTCGCTGTCGACGCGAAACGCGCTGTGTCCGGGCGTGTGTCCGGCCGTCGCCAGCGCGCGGATGCCGGGTGCGAAGGTGTCGCCGGCGTGGAAGGTCCGCAGCCGGCCGGACGCGCGATAAGGTTCGAGCGCGGCGCGCGCGCCGTCGAAAGCGGCCTGCACGCTGGCGTCGACTTTGCCGGCATTGCGTCGATCGAGCCAGAACGCCGCTTCCGTTTCGTCGACGTACACGACCGCGTTAACGAACGCGGCGCGGCCGGCGCGCGCAATGCCGCCGACGTGATCGGGATGCAGATGGGTGAGCAAGATCGTGTCGATCGCCTCGCTGGCGTAGCCGGCCGCGTGCAGACGCTGCGGAAGCCGGCCGAGTTCGGGTCCCTGCAGCTCACCGGCGCCGGCGTCGACCAGGATGCGGCGCGTGCCGGTGTCGATCAGGTACGCGTTGACCGGCGTCGCGATCGTCTCGGGCAACTGGGTGCGCTCGAGTGACGCATCTGCATTCGAGTCGGGGTGACCGATCAGCAAGCGGGCGGCCGGCAGATCGAACAGCCCGTCGCACAGCGCGACGACGGTGAATGCGCCGAGCTTCATCGTGTAGTAGTCGCAGGGCGCGGATGTCGGCGTGGATCCGGCGTGCGCTGGTGCCGCGTCGGCCGCGGCGCAAAGGCCGCTCGTCAGGGCGAGCAAGGACGCGATGAGAGGTCGGTGTGAGGATCGGGTCGGACACATGGCGAGAGGCTTGCGAGGAGGGGACGCAAGCATCGGTCGCGGCGCGCAGCGCGAACACTGACGGATTTGAACCCGCGCCCGTTCAATTCTGTTCGGGCGCGTGCGGCTCCGCGTCGCCGAGCATCGCGACGGCGAGATCGGCCAGCGCGCGCAGGCGATCCATGCGCCGCAGATCGCGGTGATAGCCCATCCACAAATCGCGCTCCGGCGGCGCTGCATCCAGCTCGATCCGACGCAGCCCCGGCGTCCGATCGCCGAGCGCGCACGGCAGCACGGCGATGCCGAGACCGAGCGCGCACAGCCGCGCCTGCAGGTCGCGGCTGTTGCTGCGCAGGGCGACCTGCGCCTGCGGCAGTCGATCCTGCAGCCAGATCGTGTCGGGATAGTCGTAATGCGTGGTGTCCATCAGCACGAGACGGCAATCGCTGCCGTCGCTGGTCATAGGAGTGGCAGCTCCCTCGCCCGCGTACACGGCGTAGCGGATGCGCAGCAGGCGGCGCTGCACGATGTCGGCGCCGACGAACGGCACCACGCGGAACGCGATGTCCGCTTCGCGCCGGCTCAAGTCGAACGGGCGCGCGTCCGCGCTCAGTTCCGGCACGAGGCGCGGATGGCGGCGGCCGAGTTCGCGCAAGACCGGAGCCAGCACCGAGCTTGCAAACCAGTCGGGTGAGGCGATGCGCAGCACGCCGTCGAGGCTGTCGTCGTCGCCGGCGAGCCGTCGCTGCAGCGAGAGTGCGCCCGCTTCCATCGCTTCGGCCTGCTGCAGCACGGAGGCGCCCGCGTCGGTCAACAGAAGACCTTCGTTGTGGCGCTGAAACAAGGTCTGGCCGACCGCGGCTTCGAGCGCGCGCAATCGGCGCCCGATGGTCGGGTGGCTCAGCTGCAAGGCGCGCGCCGCGCCGCCGAGCGAACCGCTGCGGGCGACCGCGAGGAAGATACGGATGTCGCTCCATTCCATCGGCGGTCGCGTCGGGTCGTGCTACGGCTCGTCGAGGACGATCCGCGAAGCAGGCACGGTCGCGGAGATCAAGCCACGCGGCGTTTGCTGCCGGCCTTCTCGGCCGCACGCACCAACTCGCGTTCGATCGCCGCGAACGCCTGCTCGAGCACGGCCGGTTCCGGCAGCATCGTCACGCGGAAGTGATTGCGCGCCTGGATATTGAAGCTCGAGCCCGGCACCAAGATGATGTTCTCGCGTTCGAGCAGGCTCAGTGCGAAGGCTTCGTCGTCGAAGCCCGGCATGCGCTCGGCATCGACACCGGGGAACGCGTACAGCGCCGCGTGCGGCGTGACCATCTTCAAGAACTCGCTGCGCGCGACGCCGCGCAGGATCGCCGCACGCGCCTCGTACAGGCGGCCGCCGGGCTGGGTCAGCTTGCCGATTTCGTTCGGACCTTCCAGCGCGGGCTTGATCGCCCACTGCGCGGTCACGTTGCTGCATAAGCGCAAGGAAGCGAGCAGGTCGAGCGCGTGCAGCAGCGGTTTGATGCGTCGTTCCGCGCCGGTCAGCGAAAGCCAGCCGACGCGATAGCCGCACGCCAAATGCACCTTCGACAAGCCGCCGTAGCTGATGCACGGCACCTCGCCGGCGAGCGGCGCGAGCGGATCGAACTTGGCGCCGTCGTAGAGCACGCTGTCGTAGATCTCGTCGCACAAGAGCACCAAGCCGTGGCGCGCTGCGATCTCGACCAGCGCCTGCAGCACCGCGCGCGGATACACAGCGCCAGTCGGATTGTTCGGATTGATCACCACCAGCGCCTTGGTGCG
The DNA here is from genome assembly GCF_058808595.1 of Dokdonella sp. GW821-FHT11D02. NCBI lineage: Bacteria > Pseudomonadati > Pseudomonadota > Gammaproteobacteria > Lysobacterales > Rhodanobacteraceae > Dokdonella > Dokdonella sp. GW821-FHT11D02. The sequence goes on from NZ_CM179520.1 coordinate 711,124, forward strand.
CGGCGTGACCAGCGCGGCGATCTCGTCCGGATCGGGCTGATGCTCACGCTCGGGCGGGCAGTGGTAGTGCACCGGCACGCCGCCGTTCAAGCGCGTGGCCGCGGTCCACAACGGATAGTCCGGCGCCGGCACCAACACTTCATCGCCGGGATCGAGCAGGGCGGACAAGCTGAGACCGATCAACTCGCTGACGCCGTTGCCGAGGAAGACGCGTTCGGCCGCCGCGGCGGCGCCGTTGCGGCGATGCTGCGAAGCGATCGCCTCACGCGCTTCAAGCAAACCCTGCTGATGGCAGTACGCCTCGCTCTGCGGCAGCTTCTCGGCGATCGCATCGCGCAAGTGCTGCGGCACGCGAAAACCGAACAGGCCCGGGTTGCCGATGTTCAGGCGCAGGATCTGCCGGCCTTCGGCTTCGAGCTCGTGCGCGCGTCGGCTCAAGGGCCCGCGGATGTCGTAGCGCACCTGGTCCAGGCGGGCGCTGACCGCCACCGTCTGCTTCATCGAAAGTCCCGCGTTTGACGTAGTGAATGATCTTGACCGGCGATCCTAGCAGCGCCGCTGCGGCGCTGCATCAATCCGCCCGCGCACAGGACGAATCGTCATCACGCCGACAGGCGGCGGCCCGATCGCGGCTAGAATCGCGCCGATGCAGACCCCGAGCGAAGACGAGCACCGCCTCATCCACATCGGCTGGCGCGCGCTGCCGTCCGCCGAACCGATCTACCCGCCGCATTTCCCGGCCCGCGTCGTGGCGCAGCATCGCGCCGGCTACCAGCTGCACGACGGCGAAGCGGTGTTCAACGCGCAGCCGGCGGCGAAGTTCCTCAAGCGCGATCTGGACGCGACCGCGCGGCCGGCGGTCGGCGATTTCGTCGTCGTCACGCCGGCCTCGCCGCCGGTGATTGAACGCATCCTGCCGCGGCGCACCGAACTCAAGCGCGGCGCCGCCGGCGAAAGCCACAAGCAGCAGATCATCGCGACCAATGTCGATGCGGTGTTCGTGCTCAGCGGCCTCGACGGCGACTTCAATCCGGCGCGCATCGAACGCTATCTGCTCCTGATCCAGGGGAGCGGCGCCGAGCCGGTGGTGGTGTTGACCAAGGCCGACCAGAGCGCCGATGCCGAAGCGGCCCTAGCCGAGTTGCGCCAGCGCTTGCCGCTCGCGGTCGAGATGTTCGCGCTCAACGCCAAGTCGCCCGAGGCCGTCGCGCCGCTGCTACGCTGGCTCGGCCCCGGCAGCACCGCGGTGCTGGTCGGCTCCTCTGGCGCCGGCAAATCGACCCTGACCAACACCCTGCTCGGCGAGACGCGCCAGGCCACCGGTGAGGTGCGCGAGCACGACAGCCGCGGCCGTCACACCACCACCCATCGCGCCTTGCTGCCACTGCCGAGCGGCGGCTGTTTGATCGACACGCCCGGCATGCGCGAACTGAAGCTGACCGGCGACGAGGAACTCGACGAAGGCCAGTTCGCCGACATCGACGAACTCGCGCAAAGCTGCCGTTTCGGCGACTGCACCCACATGAGCGAACCCGGCTGCGCCGTGCAAGCCGCACTCGCCGACGGCCGCCTCGATCCGGCGCGCTGGCAGAACTATCTGAAGCTGCGTGACGAACTCGCCGCCGCCGCCGATACGCTCGAAGCGCAACTGCGCCGCAAGAGCGAAGCGCGCGTGTTGACCAAGGCGCTCGGCAAGCGCCTCGGCGAGAAGTACGGCAAGCGTTGAGGCGGGTTCTGCGCGGGCGGTGAATCGAAGAGACGGCGGGGATCATTCCCGACCTTCCTGCGCCGCTGCGCGTTCGCGCGAGGCTCGGAACGAGTCCGTACCGTTCGCGGCCGGACACAACGGTGCTCGCATGGGTCAGCGATAAGCGCTACTCGGCCGCCGCCCACACCGCGGTACTGCGCGGCGTGTCCGCGCGATAGTCCGAGTACGCGCGCTCGAAGAATTCGCGCCCCAGCGCTTCGGCCGCTGCGATCGGATTGCGCGGATCGTGCACGACTTCGCCGCGGCGATTGCCGACGCCGTGCACGACACCGACGAAAGACGAGTGCGTGTAGCGCGCGAACTCCTGCAGCTGATGCACGATGCCGAAGGCGACGCCGGGATAACTCTCCTCCGACGCCACGCACAGACCGAGCCGCTTGTGCTGCATCCCGGCCAGCACCTCGTCGTGACGCGGATGGCTCGCCACGTAGTACTCGAACGAGCGATCCAGAAACGCCTTGGTCTGCGCCGACATGCCGTACCAATACACCGGCGTGCAGAACACCACGCCGTCGGCCGGCAGGAAGCGGTCAAGGAACAGTTCTGCGTAACCGTCCTCCGGCGCTTTCGCGTGCGGGTTGCGCGTGTCGTGCAGCAGATGCGCGATGCAGTCGTCGAGAAAGCGCAATTCGGCATGGGTGCCAACCGCCTCGGCACCGCGCCGCACCGCCTCGGCCAGTGCCGCACTGTTGCCGTCGCGGCGCGGGCTGCCGACCAGGATGAGCAAATTCCGTTTGTTGTCGTGATAGGTGTCTGCGGATGCCACGATCGTTCTCCGATGCTGGAATGAAGCGATCTTCGAGGCCGATCGGCCGCATTGGCAAACGAGCAGAATTTCGCCAAGATGAAATAGATTCATCCAGGAGCTAGCGCATGTTCGAACGCCTTCCGCTGACCGCTTTGCGTACGTTCGAGTCCGCCGCGCGCCAGCGCAGCTTCAAACTCGCCGCGGCCGAACTGCACGTGACACCGACCGCCGTCTCGCATCAAGTGCGCCGGCTCGAACACGAACTCGGCGTGCGCCTGTTCCAACGCCTGCCGCGCCGAGTCGAGCTGACCGCGCAGGGCCGCCAGCTGCACGAGCGACTAAGCAATGCCTTGCTCGACATCGCCGACACGCTCGCCGCGATCCGCTCGACGCCGGCCACCGGCACGCTCACCGTCACGACGACGTACTCGTTCGCGGCGCTGTGGCTGGTGCCGCGGCTGCATCGCTTTCGCGCGGCGCATCCCGACATCCAGGTGCGCGTCGAAGGACGCCCCGAAGTCGTCGATCTGCAAGTCGAACGCGGCATCGACCTCGCGATCCGCTACGGCTCGGGCCCGACGCCCGGCTTGGTCGCGCCGTGGACATTGCAGGAGAGCTTCGGCGTGTACGGCTCGCCCGCCCTCGTCGCGACGGCATCGAAGCGCGCGCCGACCTTGATCTCGGTGGCGTGGCAGGACTCGACGCTGTACGAGGACGGTTGGCGGCAGTGGTGCGAGTTGGCTGGGGTTGATTGGCTAAGCCGCGCTTCGTTGCTGGAGTACAAGGAGGAGCATTACGCCTTGCAGGCGGCGATTGCGGGGGAGGGGCTGGTGTTGGCGAGTTCGGTGATGGTTACGGGGAGCGTGCAGGCCGGTTTGTTGCGGCCGTATCGCGAAGATCTCTGTGTTGCTGGCGGCTACTATCGTGCTTTGTGCTTGCCGGGACGCGAGCGGCACGCCTCGGCGCGTGTGTTTCTTGAGTGGTTGCTGGAGGAAGTGGAGCGGCGGGAAGAAGTGCCGGTGCGGGCGGGCATCTGAATGCCGCGCGCGACTCGGCAGCGGGCCGCGCAAGGCTGCGTGCATGCTGATCACCGCTGACGCTCTCCGTCGCCGTTGGAGGCGGCGAAAACCCCTATTTTTATACGGGATGACGCGCTATTCGCCTATGACCAACACGGCGATGACTCGACGTACACTCGCGAAAAAAAACATAGCCTCCAGGTCGATACGATACGTAGGCATTGCCCGTGAGCCGAAAGAATCTGGCCAGGTGTATGAGGGGTGAGAGTAGCGCCAAAGGCGCAATGAAAAGACTGCAATCGTTCCGTCGCGACAGTGAAGTTTTCACCGTATAGGTTTTTGATGCAGCGTTAGAGCTAATTATTCTTCGGGGATCTTATGTTCTCTAGAGCTATCCGCGTCCTCATTTTGTTGCTCTCGTGCCAATGGCTCGATGCTCAGGCAACCGATACCGCCAATTTGACCTGGTACACAACGCATTGGTACGGCGGTGGTGGCTTTTATAAGCCGACGGAAGATCCTATTAGCCCGATGGTTTTGTACGGAAATGATTACAACGCCGCGATGGTAGCCAGTGTCGGTTATCCGGCTGTGTGCAATTTTTTTGCAGACGAATGGGTTACCAACGAACAATCAGAGGGCCTTTGCACCGGATTCTTCAGCACGCCGAAGGATCCTCCCTGCAAGATTCCATTCTTAAATGCTTACATGGTTCACTTGAATCCACCAGGGTGTTGGGCCGAATCAGGAATTGGGACGGCAACGTACATTAAGTGTGGCGATCCGGCCCTCGCGTTTTATGGGATGGGCCAGGAATGCCCTCTGGAACAGGATAAGGACTCCTGCGAAAACCCCAATCACCCGCCGGATGCGTGCTCCACTCCCACCACCGGAAACCCAATTTTCATAGGCTCCGGTAAGAAGATTGAATCGACGACGGACTACGCGGGAACTCCGGATCTGACGTTTGTTCGCACTTACCGCTCCAGTCGCGTCGTCAGCGGCGTGACCGGCTTCGCTGGTGGAACCTTCAGCAATTTTCACTTGCGACTGGTCAGCAATACGACCTTGGATCGCCTGTACGCGTATCGCGGCGACGGCTCTGTGTTCAAGTTCGACATCGTCGGTGGAACAGTGCAGCCCGACCCCGATGTCGCCGACCGCATCACGCCGATCGTCGATGGAAATGGCAAGCCCAACGGCTGGAACTACTATCGAGCCTTCAACGAAGATATCGAAACTTACGATCGCGGTGGCCGGCTCATATCGATCCTGCGTCGCAACGGGCAATTGGTTCGGTTGACTTATCGAGGCGGCGCCGGAGAGATCTACCCCGGCGGGGCGCCCAACTGCGCGACCACCCCTCCCGATTTCGTGATCAACGGAACCTATGCGCCGTGGTGCGTGACCGATGCGCACGGGCGCCAGCTCAACTTCAACTACGACACGGAAGGGCGAATGACCCGTCTGGTCGATCCGGCCGGTCAGGTTACGACGTACGACTACAACGGCCCCAGCGCGGCGTTCCCAAATACTGCCGGCTCTACCTTGGCGCTGTTGACGAAGGTGACGTATCCGGATTCGTCGTTTCGCACTTATCACTACGACGAGCCCGCGAACAGCCCATCGGGAACGCACGGTCTGCTCACCGGCATCAGCGACGAGAACGGCGCTCGCTACGCCACGTTTCGCTACAGCGTGAACGGCTACGCGGCGGACACGCTTCACGCGGGCAATGCCAATCGCTATCAACTGAGCAACGCCGGTGGAAGCAGCATCACCGTCATCGGTCCGCTCGGCCTGGCCCGCACCTACGGTTTCGAAACCCTTTGGAGCACGCAGCGCAACACTACGGCGGTTCAGTCGTTGCCGGGTGGCGGCACTGTTTCGCAAACGCTCGGCTACGACGCGAACAGCAACGTCACGAGTAGGCTGGACTTCAACGGCAATACGACGAGCTATCAATACGACCTCGCTCGAAATTTGGAGATCAATCGGGTCGAAGCGTCGAGCACGGCGGGCGCCGGATCGCCCAAGCGCACGATCGAAACCCAGTGGCATTCGAACTTCCGCGTGCCTCTCTCGCGCACGATCAAGAACGTCAGCAACATCCTCGAAGCCAAGACGACCTGGACCTACAACACCCGCGGCCAACAAACCGCCCGCTGCGAGCACGACCCCGTCGACGCAGCCGCGATGAACTACACCTGCAGCGCCACCGCCGCCCCGCCGGCCGGCGCCAAGGTCCGCCGCACCGTCACGACGTACTGCGAACAAGCCGACCTCACCGCCGGCACCTGCCCGCTGCTCGGTCTGGTGCGCTCGGTCAACGGCCCGCGCCCGGCCAGCGACACCGGTATGAGCGCCGGCCAAGACGACCTCACCACCTACACCTATTACCAGACCGACGACACCACCTGCGCCAGCAACGGCGCCTGCCCGCATCGCAAGGGCGATCTGTGGAAGGTGACCAACGCGCTCGGCCAAGTCACCACCTACGTCACCTACGACAAGAACGGCCGCGTCACGCGCACGCAGGATGCGAACAGCACCGTCACCGACTTCGTCTACCACGTGCGCGGCTGGCTGACCGACCGCATCGTGCGCGTGAACGCGAGCGGCTCGCCCGGCGTGGGCGATGCGACCACCCACATCGACTACGACGCGGTCGGCAACGTCAGGAAGGTGACTCAGCCCGACGGCGCCTTCCTCGCCTACACCTACGACGACGCGCACCGGCTGACCAAGATCGCCGACAACCAGAACAACACGATCGACTACTGCCCCGGCGGCGTCGGCAATGCGCAGTGCTTGGACGCCGCCGGCAACCGCCGCGTCGAGCAGGTCAAAGACCCGTCCGGCGCGATCAAGCGCAGCCTCGGCCGCACGTACAACCAGCTCAGCCAGCTGATCCGCCTCAGCAACGCCGCCGGCGCCGCGGTCGAGCAGTCGCAAGGCCTCAGCGACACCGGCGTCGCCGACGGCTACGACGGCAACGGCAACCGCGTGCTGAGTCAGGACGGTCTCGGGTACACCACCAAGCAGCGCTACGACGGCCTCAACCGCCTGGTCGAGACGCTGCAGAACTACGGCGGCGTCGACACTGCCACCGCCAATACCAGCACCGGCTACGCCTACGACTCGCGCGACAACCTGCGCCAAGTCACTGACCCGGACAACCTCAACACCGTCTACGACTACGACGGCCTCAACAACCTGACCGGCCTGCACAGCCCCGACACCGGCGACAGCAGCTACACCTACGACCTCGCCGGCAACCGCAAGAGCCAGACCGACGCACGCGGCGTCACCAGCAGCTACACCTACGACGCACTCAACCGCCTCACCGCCATCGCCTATCCGACCACCAGCCTCAACGTCGGCTACGCCTACGATCAGGCCAACGCGACCACCGGCTGCGCGACCTCCTATCCGCTCGGCCGCCTGACCAAAATGACGGACGCCTCGGGCAGCACGACCTATTGCTACGACCGCCGCGGCAACATCACGCGCAAACAGTTCACCAGCGGAACCGTATTTACGACGAGCTATACCTACACGACGTCCGACCGGCTCGCCTCGATCACGTATCCCGGCGGCGCCATCGTGGCCTACACGCGTGACGCGCTCGGCCGCATAACCGGCGTGACCTGGAAGGCGAACGCAACCGCCACGGCGACAACCATCGTCAGCAACGCGAGCTACTACCCGTTCGGTCCGTTGAATGTGCTGACTTTCGGTAACGGCCGCACCCTAACCAAGAGCTACGACCAGAACTACGCGATCGACGCCGTGCAGAGCTCGAACGCGAACGGCCTGGCGCTGGACTTCGGCGTCGACGTGATGGGCAACATCGTCAGCGCGAAGCCGCCCGGCTCATCGAGCCCGACCCTGTACACCTACGATCCCTTGTATCGGCTGAAGACGGTCGCACCGAGCCCGCCGGCGACCGGCACGATCGAGGCCTACACCTACAACAAGACCGGCGACCGCCTCAGTGCCCAGCTCGGCAGCAATCCCGCCGTCAGCTATGGCTACGGCGCGACCTCGCACCGTCTCGCCAGCGTCGGCGGCGTCGCGCGCACCTACGATGCGAATGGCAACACGCAGACCGGCATCGCATCCAATCTGAACATGACGTACGACGCGCGCAATCGCCTCAGTGGGGCAACGAAGGGGACGATGGTTGCGAGCTACAAGTACAACGGTCGCGGCGAGCGTGCGATCAAGTCGCTCACCTACAGTGGGCTTGGTGAGGCCCCGACGCTCTATGTGTATGACGAGGGCGGCCAATTGCTCGGGGAATACTCCGTCGGTTCCCCGTTGGCCGAGTACGTCTATATCGAGAACGTGCCGATCGCCGTCATCAAGGACGGAGCGATGGTGTACTTGGAAACCGATCATCTCGGCACGCCGCGGCAAGTGTTCGATCCGGCAACCAATGCAGCGAAGTGGGCTTGGAGCTTCTTCGGCAATGCGTTTGGGGCGGATGTGCCGATTCAGAGTCCTGGAGGTGGGGCGGTGTATGCGATGAGTTTGAGATTCCCAGGGCAGTATTACGACGCCGAAACTGGATTATCTTACAACTATTTTCGAGATTATGAGTCTGCAACGGGAAGATATATTGAAAGTGATCCCATTGGGCTAACAGCTGGGTATAGTACATTCACATACGTAAAATCCAATCCAACGAGATATTTTGATCCTTTGGGGCTGATATATGGGTGCCCCTCGGACAAAGTCCCCGTAATGATTGATCCTCACGGAAATGGAAGTGGAACCTTCCAGTGCGTGCCTAATCCTGGCGCGCCAATACCACCCCCTACCTGTGCGCCGGGATATTCTCCACAGCGGATAGGGCCGCCCCTTGCGTATTCCGATAGCTGGCCAATGTGGATGTGTGTTCCGCCACCACAGACGTCTTATGCTAGCTGCATTGAAAAATGCATTGGTAAATTTAATCCATGGTGGACAACTCCTCTTACGGGAGGAATTGGAGTTGTCGGCGGTACAGTCACCACCGGCACTGTCGCGACCGCGTCACTTTGGGGTGGGGCTGCCGCTTCATCATGGGGCGTGGCATCCAGTCTTGGATGTGCAATCTCATGCGGGGGCGACTCTTGCGGGTACGACAATCTTTAGTGTCTTGGCCGTCGAAATATTCGATAGATAGATAGTTATTTATATTTATGAGAGAAAAACAAAGAGCTTTTGACTATTTTTTGGTCGGAGTTACTTCGTTTGCGTGTTTCATTATTTTTTTAATATTTAATATGAGTTTACAGTTTACTATATTCCTAGTTATGTCATTATTATTTTTTTATCTTGGCGCTAAGCAACTGAAGAAATAAAATAATGGTAAGAATAAAGAATAATGTCTGGACATATTCTAAATAGATCAAATAAGCGTAGTCAGAGTAACTTTCTTTAGAGAAGCGCTAGGCACGATCGATATAGGGGCTCGCTGCGGTCGTCGCAGCCTAGCGCCGTGCTCGGCGCTTCAAGGCCAAGCCCTTCGGGCGCGCTACGCGCGGCCTTGACCCGCCTGCGCGCGGCGCTGGAAGGGGACGCCCACAGCGATCCCTTCCGGGCCGCGGGCGAACGGAGAAAGGCCATGCACGATGAACTCACTCTGCAAATCCAAGACCTGCGCTACGCGCTCTCGCGACACGTGCCAGCGATGAAGCGCCAGGTCCGCATCGAAACCGGCTACGGCTCGGTCGAGTTCTACGGCACGCAGGCGCGCAAGATCGCCGCGCTGTGCGAAGAACTTCTGCGGCGGCGGCTACAACGCGCCGAACGGCAAAGCGGGTTGCCACGCTAGCGCATCACAATCGCACCAGGCGCCTCCATGCCGCCTGGTGCTTTTTTGGCTTCGACCCAGGATAAAGAAAAAGGTACTCTGACCCCGATACGGCCATGGCGATCATCGCCGATAGTTGCCGGAAAAGTTTCTCTGGCTCCGTTATGGCCCGTATTATGATTACAAAGTTGACTGCGGTGCTTTATGCGTAACGTATTGATTTTAATTATTCTTATAATCTCTATGAGCTCCTATGCCGATGATCGGCATGTGCCACTTCCGTTTGAAATTGACGGAGGACGAGCGGCTCTTGAGGCGTTGGGGAAGAAAAATCGACTTAAGGGTGGCTTTGCCATTCAAGCGGTGAATGAGAACGTGATGGTTCTATACCGTAGCGCCGGCTCGGGGCGGGCCCTCGTGGACATTTACGTCTACGGCTGTGTGCCTTCATGGTGTAGCCTTATTGCACTAAGAAGAAGCCTTCCTGTTGACGTGAAGATGCACGAACCTTTGAATGCAGAAATTTTGCGCGATGGCTACGTTCTTTCTGTGCGTTCTGGGGGCGGTATTGAGCAGTTTCGAGTAGCAATTCCTGGCGACAAATATAAGTAACTGAAATGGTTGTGCGTCGTCCGATAAGTATGGTGTAGGTATGGTTGGCTTTATCGAAGGAATGGAGTGCGTTAAGTAGTTTGTTGTGGGAGATGGGGGTCATGGCGTTATTGCAGTATCGCGTGCTATCTTTTAAGGTTGCATTTGTCGGTATTGCAATTGGATTTCTTTTGTATTTACCAAACTTTATAGGCTGCGAATTACTCGGTATAATTGGATTTTGGATCGGATTTCTTTCTGTTGTATCAGGAATGCTTATTCGTTTGGTGTCATTAATTTTAATTAAGTGATTAATTTTATGTGGGATGGAAACGGAGTCGGAGAGATGCGATACGCGGGCCGCGCGGTTGCGCAGCGTCCTAGTTCCGCTTCGATGGACGCTTGAAGGCGAGTACTGCCGAGCGTGCGCCGCCGTAGCACGTAAGCGCGTATCCCCGAAAGCCGGTCGAGGCTGAGCGCCTCCTCGAAGGGAATGCTGTAGGCGACGCGGCGTTCGTCTTCGCCCTTACCAACTGCAAGGCGAATAGCACCCGTCCATTCACCTCGCTCAAGCCAACGCCTATCGTATCCCCGCCGGCGCATCGATGACCCACAACGTCGTACTTCCGCTCGCATCAGGATCCGTCGGCGACGACTCGAACGCGATCTTGCTGCCATCGGCCGACCAGCCCGGAGCGCCGTCGAGGCCGCAGCTCGACGTGACTTGCGCGGTGGGTCCGCCGGTCGCGCGCACGACGAACAGATTCGCGACTTCGATCTCCTCGCCGCCGCCCGAATAGACGATGTACTCGCCGCTCGGCGACCACGAGGGATCGGTGGCTTCGCTTTCGTGGGTCACGCGGAACGCACCGCCGCCGTTCGTGTCGATCGTGTACACGTCCGGGTTGTCTTTGCCGATGGTCTTGCGCTGAAACACGATCTTGTCGCCGCGCGGCGACCATTGCGGTTGCGCGTCGTTGAAGCCTTGCGTCAGTTGCTGCAGGTAGCCGTCGCCGATGCGCACCTTCCACAGCTCGCCCGGCGAATTCGCAGGGGTTTGCGCGTGCGATTCGAACACGATCCATTGACTGCCGTCGGCGAGAACCGGCGAAACGGATGGCTCCCAGGCAGCGTATCCGCGCCGGTCGGTGATGCGCCTCGGCGGGGTTCCTCCGGCGGCCGAAACGAGATAGATCTCGTCGCGATCGTTGGAGACGTCGGAGGAGTAGGCCACTTCATTGGTCGTCGCGTTCCAGCATTGTCCCGGCAGGTTCACGCTCTGCGCATTGGTGGGGCTCAGCGTGCGCGCGCTGCCGCCGGCGAGGGGGACGGATTTCACGATGCCCTTGCCGGTGTTGTAGCGCGTTGTGAAGTTGGTGAACGCAAGCGTGGTGCCGTCGGGCGAGAAGCACGGGTTCTGCAGGCTGCCGGTGACGCCGGTCACCGGAATCTGTCGGGCCGTGTCGAAGCGGCAGGTGGGCGCGGCGGTCTGCTGCGCGTTCGCCAGCGACAGGCCGGTGCTGGCGACGACAGTCAGTAAAAGGGTTCCCTTCTTCATTCTCAGGCTCTCCTAGGATGCAAATCGATGGGCGCCGGTGCGGTGGACGCCGGCGAGAGGCTTACTGCGGGATCGACCATTCGGCGCGGCGGCCGCGTCGGCGGTGGGCCGGATCGGTGCGATCGTCTGGCTGTGCGTTGGGCTCGCTATGCGACTCGTGTGCAACGATTCGGGAAATCTCGACGCATACGAATCGACGGCGCGAGCCCACGGATCGGAGTCTCCAGGCGTAGTGCGGAATCGCCACCGGGATTCGCCGTCAGGCGCCGATCGCTGACACGCCAATGGGTGATGCGCGTCGCACTATTCGCTTTCGTGCGGAAGCTTCTCCGTCCCCGCGTGTTGGGGAGAGCTGTCGCGCGGAGGATCGAAGCGTTGCGCTTCGATTTCCCTCACCCGCGCCTGCGGCGCGACTTCGCCATCCCAGCTCCGTATCCGTTCGCGCATCCTGCGCTCACCCTCAGCCGCTCGTAGCGGCTCTGACCTCTCCCGCTCGCGGGAGAGGTCAGAGCGAGAGAGCTTGATGGGGAAAGAGCGAGCTGTTGCGTGGGATCAATGGAAGAAGGAATCCGCCTCTAGCGAAGGCAGCCGGATTAGCGAAGCACCATCCAACCGTCGGATTTCGCAGGCACGCCATCGAACCCGTCCTTGAAGATCACGTCGTCGGGCTGCTGCACCTCGAACGCCCCGATATCCGCCGCCGCGCCGGAAACGCGCACGAAGCCTTCGCCGCGCTGGTCGACCGCGAGCTTGGCCACATTGTTGCCGGCATCGATCGCGGGACTGTTCAAGCCCAGCGCGAGTGTGGGTGTCGGGCCGCCGTTCGCGGCCATCGGCAGCAGCTGCGGATCGGCGTTGAGGGTGTCCGTCGGCATCGCCAGCGTGCTGCCGACGGCCTGGGCCAGGTTGTTCGCGCCGGTGATCGCCACGGCGCCGTCGGCGTCGATGTCGGCGGCGAGGGTGGCGCCGTCGCCGGCGGCATTGTTGGAGACGATCGAACTCTGGATGTCCAGAATGCCGCTGCTGTCGTAGATACCGTCGAGGCGGAACATCAAACCGCCGCCGCCTGCGCCGGCGTTGTTGAACGCTACCGTGCTGTTGGAAAGATACAGCGGCCGCGAGGTCGCGATGCCGCCGCCGTGCGCGGCGGAGTTGCCGGCAATCGTGCTGTTGGTGATCGTCAGCTTGGTGTCCTGCGGCGGCGGTGGATCGCCGTAGGGGCTGAACACGGCTTTGAAGATGCCGCCGCCGTCGCCGTCGGCGCGGTTGTTTTCGATGGTCGAGCCGGTGATGGTGGCGACGCCGTGCACGTAGATGCCGCCGCCCGGCGCGTCCTGGCCCTCGTCGGTCGCCTCGACCGAGTTGTCCGAAATGGTGCTGTTGATCAGGGTCAGATTGCCGCGCGCATAGATGCCGCCGCCGAGCGTGGCGTAACCGTCGTCGCTGGCCAGATGCGAGGTGACGCGATTGCCCGACACGGTGCTGTTGATCAGAACGGCGGTGTCGCTGGCGTAGAAGCCGCCGCCGATCGCGGTACTGGAGGGACCGGTTCCCTCACTGACCGAATCGGTGATGCTGCTGTCGGTCAAGAGCACGGTGCTGGCGTCGAGCGCGCCGCCGAACACGATCGGTACCGTGCCCCTGGCGTAGCAGTTGGTCACCGTGACGCGATTCAAAGCCACCGTGCCGCCGGTTGCGTGCACGCAGCCGGCTAGGCCGCCGGTATAGGTGCCGTCGGCGATGGTCAGATCGTTGATCGTGAAGGTGCCCTTGTCGCTGGAGAAGCCGCCGACCACCAGCACCTGCGATTGGGTGGCGGCGGTGATGGTCAGCGCGCCGCGGCCCGGCCCCTGCAAGGTCAGATCGTAGAGCGGATGTTCGCCGAGCACGCTGGTGTCGAGCGCGCCCTGCGTCAGCGTGATCGTGCTGCAGGCGAGCTGGCTGAGATCGACAGTGTCGCCTTCGACGGCGCCGGCCAGCACGTTGCGCAAGGTGCCGGGATCGGCATCGTCGGCGCAGCTGGTGACCGGCAAGACGCCGGCCGGGCGCGAAGGTTTGGCTCTCGGCGCTGCGGCGGGCAACGCTTGGCCGGTCGCGACGGCATGGCGCTGCTGCAGACGCAGCGCGTAGCGATCGGATAGGGCGGACGCGTCGTGCGAGTGTGCGGCCGCCAACAGCAGCGCGAGCGATGCGGCGAGCGGGGTCAGGCGCGGAGCGAAGGGTTGCGGTCGAGCGTTCTTCATCATCGATTCCCAATGGGACAGGGGGCGCGCCTCCTCCAAGGCAGCGCTCGATCCTAGCAACTGCTCTGTTATCTTCCCATGCGAAACGTCCTGCCCGAGACGCGAGGGAGATCCGGCTTGGTCACGCAGTCCGCACACGCCGAGCTTTACGGCGCGCTCGATCACCGCCTGGTCGCCGCCACACGCGGCATCCGTCTGCTCGCTTCCGTCAGCTGGCCCGCCGCCGCCGAACTCGACTTCGTCGCCGCCTGGAAACGCGGCCAGGCCAAGCTGCCGCAGATCGTCTATCCGGCCTGCGATTTCGACGACACGCGCGCGTCGCTGGCCGATGTCGCGCGCGCCGCCGATCCGGCGCATCCGCTCGGCGACTACGTGCGGCGCACGGCGGAATCGTGGCGTGTCGCCACCGAATTGCTCGACGCGATGGGCACGCCGCGCATCACCGAACACTCCGCCGCGCTGTTCGGCCGCCCGGACGACCGCGTGCCCGGCGCGACCCTGACCAATGTCGACGCCGCGCGCCACTTCATCGAGATCGCCGACGAATACTCCAGCGACGCGCCGCTGGAAGAAGTCTCCAGCGAGGTGCCGGCCGAGGTCTTGCAGGCCGACCTGCAGCACGAGCTCGACGCGTTCTTCGGCGCCGACGTGGTGCGCGTCGAAACCGATCCGGACCTGATCGCGAAAGCCGCCGCCGGCGCCACCCGCATCCGTTTGCGCTCGGCCACCAGCTTCAGCGACTACGACCGCGACCAGCTGCTCAATCACGAAGCCTTCGTGCATTCGCTGACCGCGTTGAACGGTCGCGCGCAGCCGCATCTGAAGTCGCTGGCGCGCTCCTCGCCGCGCATCACCGCGACGCAGGAAGGGCTGGCGGTGTTCGCCGAGCTGATGTCCGGCTCGATCGACATCGCGCGCATGAAGCGCATTTCCCTGCGCATTCTCGGCATCGACATGGCGCTGCGCGGCGCCGACTTCATCGAAGTGTTCCGCTTCTTCCTCGACTCGGGCCAGAACGAGGTCGACAGCTTCACCTCGGCACAGCGCGTGTTCCGCGGCGCGCCGCTCGGCGGCGGCGCCGCGTTCACCAAGGACGCGGTGTATCTGCACGGCCTGCTCTCGGTACACACCTTCTTCCGCTGGGCGCTCAAGCACCAGCGCATGTCGTTGTGCCGCAACCTCTTCGCCGGCAAGCTCGCTCTGCGCGACGTGCTCGCGCTGGAACCCTACTTCGACGACGGCACCATCGCGCCGCCGCGCTGGCTGCCGCCGTGGGTGCAGCACGCGCACGGCCTCGCCGGCATCCTCGCCTTCTCGCTGTTCGCCAATCGCATCCGCGTCGATCGCGTCGAGGCCGAGGATCTGGTGCTGGGGCTGTGAGCGCGGAGCCCGACCCGGCCGGCGCTTTGTCAGGGTTCGCGCGCCCGAAAACGTAGGGAAGGGAAAGAGCCCAAGTCGGCGGCGATGTTCGATCGCCGGCGGCGGAGGCCCCTACCCCGGAGGCGAGACGATGAAGCATTGGATGGTGGCGTCGGGCATATGGCTCGGCATGACGGCGGTCGCAGCGACGCAGGCCGCGCAAGGCGAGCCGTACGATCCGCTCGAGGTGGCGGCGGCGGCGCTGCAGCCGGCGGCGGCGCCGGTGGCGCTGCGGCGCGTCGAATCGGCGCCGCTGGCGGCGGGGCCGGACAACACCTGCGATCCGAACGGCCTGTGTCTGCGCGTGACCGTGAGCCGCGATCTCGATCCGGCCGCCTGCGGCGAGGAAGTCGCGATGGACGTCACCGCCGGCGACCAGGTCAACTTCTGCTACACCGTCAGCAACAACTCCGACACCGCATTCGAATACCAGACGGCGTCCGACAACGTCGGCCGTGCCGAGCGCCAGCTCTTCCTCGCGTTCAAGCACCGGATCGAGCCGCATTCGACCTATCGTTTCAACCGCATCGAGACGATGCGCGAGACGATGCGCGCAACCACGACCTGGACCGCCGCGGCGGCCGTGCCCGAGTACAGCTACGACGACACGACGCCGTTCGAGTGGCTCGACATCGTCGGCGCCGGCGCCGACCTAGACATCGGTGACTCAGCGCAGACCTCGGTCGAGATGCCGTTCCCGGTCAATTTTTACGGCGTTCCCTCCCGCTATCTCACGGTTTCCAGCGGCGCCATCGCGTTCGGCTCGATGCACTCGCCCTACCTGCCTTGGTCCTGGCCTCTGCCGATTGCCTGCATCATCAACTACGCCGGCGTCTGCCCGATGATCGCGCCGTTCGGGCAGGGCTTCGCCGATTCGTACGGCGGCGGCGTCTATGTACGCACGCTCGGCGCCGAGCCGAACCGGCGTTTCGTGGTCGAATGGTACGACCTGCCGTTTTTGTCCCTGGCCGACGGCCAAATCCGCCCGACCGCCGGCGGCGTCACCTACGAACTCGTCTTCGAGGAAGGCAGCGACGAGATCCTGTTCCAGTATCTGGACACGAGCTTCGACGAGCCCGCGCATCCGGACTACGACGACGGCGCCCTGGCCGTGATCGGAGTGAACTTCGGCGGTTGGCCGAACGAGGCACGCGTCGCCACGGCGTACTCGCAAACGACGCCCTCGCTGCACGACGGTCTGGCGATTCGCTGGACACCGAGTGCCGTCGCCAGCAGCCGTACGACGGCCCGCGCGACGGTGAACGTATGGACTCCGAGCGCGGTCGTCAGTGCCGAGTCGATCGTGGCGACGGTGCCTTCGCAAGGCGCCACGACGCACCCCCTGGTCCTGTCGAACTTCACCTTCGCGCCCGGCTTTGAAGGCGCCTTGCGCTGGTCGTTCGGCCTGCCCGATTCCGGCGCGCATCTGCCGTCGTCGCCGCGCTCGTCGCAGAGCCACGACGTTGCGGCGACCGAGCTGCCTTCGTCGGCGACGCTCCAATTCCTGCGTGCCCGTCGCGAGGAAAACGCCCGCCTGGCCGCTTCCGGCAGCCCTCTTCGTTATCCGCAGCCGCAGCCGCGATCGGCCGCGGCGGAAGAGCGTGCCTCGACCTTGGGCGCGGAAGGGATTCCGGCCTATGTCGCGATCGAAACCTTGAAGGCTACGACCGACGAATTGACGGTGGCGCAGCTCGGGCGCTGGAATTTCGCGACGCCGCAGACGGTCGATGCGGTCAGCGACACCGTCACCTCGCAAAGCTGGCTCGGCGGGCAGTACCAGCTCGATTTCATGGGCGACGACTACACCACCGTGTACGCGATGAACGGTCCGGACCTGATGGCCTACAACACCAGCTCCGGCACCGGCGTGGCGACGACGCGCTTCGACTTGCCCGATCAGATCAACATCAACCACATCAGGAGCTTCAACTACCTGGCCTCGGAGGGCGTCTTCTATTCTCTGCTGTGCCACGGGGGTTCCGGTTGCCGCGTGTACAAACTCGATCCGCGCACCGGTTCGGTGCAGGAAGGCCCACGCCAGGGCGGCATCCAGGGCATGACGGTCGTCTGCCAGGCCTTGGCGGCGACAGGCGAGTTGTACGGCGTGAATCTGGTGCCCGGCGGACAATTGCTCGCGATCGATCGCGTGACCGGCCTGGCGCGCGTCGTCGGCGACATGCACGTACTGAACGACACGCGCACCTTGAACGGCTGGTCGATGGACTTCGACGATTCCACCGGCCAGCTGTACCTGACGGCGTTGGACTCGCAGAACCTCACATCGGTGCTGCATACGGTCGACACCGTCACCGGCCTGACGCAGGAAATCGGACGCTATCGATGGGTGGCAGGAGAAGGCGCGGACATGCGGGCGATAGAGGGCCTCGCGATCGCCCGAAACGCGCCGTTCGCGCCGTGTACCGACCTCGCCGCGACGCCTTGGTTGAGCGTCGAGCCTTCGAGCGGATTGCTCACCGGCGGCGCGGTGGACATCGACGTCCGTCTCGACGCCAATGGACTGGCCGACGGCATCTACACGGCGAACCTCTGCCTCAACACCAACGATCCCGATCGGCGCCACATCCTGATTCCGACCACGCTGGTGGTCGGCGACGCCGGCGCGGAGGCGATCTTCCGCAACGGCTTCGATTGACCGGGCGCCCGCTCAGAAGCCGTTGAGTCCGACGAAGCGCGGCCGCGGCCGCGCCGGGTCGAGCTGGGCCAAGCCGGACTCGGCGCGTGCGCGCCGCGCCGCGTCGAGGGCGGGACGGCCCAGGCTGCGAGCGAGTTCGTCGGTCAGCAGATCGGTCTGCCAGACCTGCGGCTTGGCCTCCTCGCCGAGTGCGGCCACCAGTTCCGCGCGCTTGGCGAGCAAGCGCTCGACCGCGGTGGCATCGCGCGTCTCCGTTGCCTCGGCCCAGAGCCGGTGGATTTCGCTGCGCAGAGCGTAGGGTTTGTCCGCGCCCTGCACCGCGCCGTAGTGCCGCGCCGCCTCGGCCAGGTGCGTGCGCGCCTGCGCCGGGTCGCCGGCGGCCAGAAGCGCGCGGCCGAGGCTGTCCTCGGTCGCGCCGAGCAGCAGGGTCGAATGCTGGCCCAGTTGGTCGGCCAGGGCGCGCGCGTCGCGCAGCGACTGCTGCAGCGATTGTTTAGCCGCGTCGATCTCGCCCCGTTGCAGCTGCGCCTCGGCTGTCAATTGCTCGGCACGCAGGCGTTGCGTGACGGTACGCCGCGCGGAAGGGAGAACGCGCTCCGCCTCCTCGCGCAACAGAACCAGCGCCTCTTCGAAGCGGCCTTCGTACAAGGATAGGCGCGCGCGCGCCAGCACCAGCCCCCACTGCGCCGCCGGACTCCACGGCTCGCTACCGCTGGCCGCTTTCGCGACCGCCTCCAGTTCCTCCCGCGCCTGCGTGTAACGACCGTCGGCCAGATAGCACAGGGCCATCGTCTCGTGCATGCGCGCGACGGAGTTGTGCGAGGGCGTGTTCAACGAATCGTAGCGCTGCACCAGCGGCTCCAGCACGGCGATCGCGGCGCGCGTCTCGCCGAGCATGGAATAGGTGTAGGCGAGGTTGGCCCGCGCCGCCATTCGATCGATCTCTCCGGCGACGGCCCGGTCCGCATCGATGCGCAGCAGTTGTTGGTACCGGGCCAGCGCATCGCGGTGGTTGCCGCGCTGGTTGGCCAGGCCGCCGAGGTTGTTCAGTACGCGCAGATAGTCGTCGCTGCCGCGGTCGCCGGCTTCGCCGAATTCCGTCAATGCGGTACCGAGGTCGGTCTGAGCGCGATCGAGTTGTCCGAGTCGAATGAACGATTCGCTGCGCACCGTGAGCAAATACGGAAACCAGCGGTGCTCGCCGCCGACGGTCCTGCCGGCCAAGGACAGCGACGCGTCGATCGAATCGGCCGCCGCCTGGTAGCGGCCGAGTTCCTGCAAGGCCTGGGCGGAAGCGACCACGCCGAGCAGATAGTCGACGGCGTATTGCTGACGCACCGGCGCAAGCGCCGCCACCGCCTTTTGCGCCGCGTCATGCGCGAGCTCGGCCTGACCCAGATCGAGCAGCACGCCGGCGATCTGCGTCTGCAGCGCGGCACGCGTGGGCGCATCGAGGTCGTCGCGTCGGTCGAGCTTGCCGCGCGCGCGATCGAGCAGCTCGACCGCGCCGAGCTTTTCGCCGCGCGTGCGGTCCGGATCGCCTTCGCGAAACGCCTCGCGCAGGAATTCGAGCAGGCTGGCCGAGCGCCGCTGCTGCTGCTCGACCAGCACGCGCTGCGCGCGCTCGCTCAGCGCGCGGTTCACCGCCACTACGCTGGTCGCGACCAGGCCGAACGCGAGCACCGCGATCGCGGCGGCGGCAGCCGCGTTGCGCCGCACCAGCTTGAGCGCGCGATAGGCGAACGAGCCGCGGTGCGCGGCGACCGGCAGTCCGCGGCTCCAGCGATCTAGGTCGTCGGCCAGCGCCTGCGCCGAGTCGTAGCGTTCCTGCGGATCGTCGGCGATCGCCTTGGCGACGATGCGCGCGAAATCGCCGCCGAGGCTGCGCCGCAAGCGCCGCGCGCGCTCGTTGCGCGCGCTGGCGATGCGCTCCGCCGCGCCCGGGTCGCGCTGCATCAGGGTCACGAACGCTCGATCGACGCGCGTCGGCGCATCCGCGCTGCTGCGCAACGTGCGCGCGCCGATGCCGGCCGCCAATTCGTACAG
The DNA here is from genome assembly GCF_058808595.1 of Dokdonella sp. GW821-FHT11D02. Classification (NCBI taxonomy): domain Bacteria; kingdom Pseudomonadati; phylum Pseudomonadota; class Gammaproteobacteria; order Lysobacterales; family Rhodanobacteraceae; genus Dokdonella; species Dokdonella sp. GW821-FHT11D02. The sequence goes on from NZ_CM179520.1 coordinate 730,972, forward strand.
CACCAGACCCAGTTGATAGACGTCGCTCGCGGTGGTCGCGGCCTCGCCGCGCAGTTGTTCCGGCGAGGCGTAAGCCGGCGTCAAGGCGAGCGTCCGCGTCGCGCCCGCTGCGGGTTCCTTTGCATCCAACCATTTAGCGATGCCGAAATCGAGCAGCTTCGGCGCGCCGTCGGCGTCGATCAGGATGTTCGACGGTTTCAGGTCGCGATGCAGCACCAGGTTCTTGTGCGCGTAATGCACGGCGCGGCAGACGTGGGCGAACAGCCGCGCGCGCGCGGCGAGGTCGAGCCGCTGGCGGTCGCACCAGGCGTCGATGTGTTCGCCGTCGATATAGTCCATCGCGAACCAGGGCCAGCCCTGCTCGCTGACACCGGCATCGATCAGGCCGGCGATGTGCGGATGCACCAGGCGCGCGAGGATGTCCTGCTCGCGCCGAGCGCGTTCGCGCATCAGCGCGAGGTCGGTGCGCACCAGCTTCAGCGCGACCTCCTTGTGCACCTCGTCGATGCGCTCGGCCAGGTAGACCTCGCCCATGCCGCCGCTGCCGATCACGCGCAGCAGCCGGTAGCGGCCGATCACGTCGCCTGTGCGCGTCATCGCGGCAACCTCGGCCGGCTCTTCGGCGCGCTCGGCGTCGGCGCGACGCAGCATTTCGCGCAGGTGCTGCGCCAGCGCAGCGTCGTCGCGTTCGAGCGCGGCCAGGCGCGCTGCTCGCGTGGCGGCGTCGGCGTCGTACAGCGCGTGGAATTCTTCGCGCTGGCGGCGCAGGCGCGCGTAGTCCGCCTCGCTCATGCCGCGCTCATGAAATCGCGCAGCCACAGCTTGGCCAGCGCCCAATCGCGATACACCGTGCGTTCGTCGACTTCGAGCACGGCGGCTACCTCCGGCACGCTGAGCCCGGCGAAACAGCGCAGCTCGACCACCTGGGCGAGGCGGCGATCGACCTTCTCCAGATGATCGACGGCCGCATCGAAGCGATCGAGCCGGTCCGGTTCGGGGATCGGCAGCTGCAAGGCTTCGATCAAGTCCACGCGTTGCAGCTGGCCGCCGTGTTTCTCGCGCGCGGCGTGGCGCGCGCGGTCGACCAGCAGCTGCCGCATGATGCGCGCGGCCAGATTGAACAGATGCGCGCCGCTTTCGATCTGCAACTGCCGTTCTTCCAGCAAGCGCACGCAGACGTCGTGCACCAGCGCGGTCGGTTGCAGCGTCGGATGGCCCTTGCGCCCGTTCAGCGCCTGCGCCGCCATCGCGCGCAGGTCGGCGTACATCAGGGTGAGCAAGCGATCCAGTGCGGCGAGGTCGGCGTCGCCCTGCCAGCGCTCGATCAGGCGATCGACTTCGTGCGTACTCGTCATCGAGATCCGGCGAAACTTGGGGTGGACAGAGAGCGGCCGAGGCATTCTACTCGGCGCCTTCCCTCTGTCTGGATACGACCCCCATGCGCAGGCATCGACTGTCTCTTCCCGCGGCCTTGCTCGCGCTCGTTTCGACCACGGCGGCGGCAAGCGAATCGGCGCTGCAGACGATGCAGCCGCTACTGCCCGAGATGACCGCCTGGCGGCGCGATCTGCACCAGCATCCGGAGCTGTCCAACCGCGAGACGCGCACCGCCAAATTCGTCGCCGACGAGTTGAAGAAGCTCGGCTACGAGGTGCGCACCGGCGTCGCCAAAACCGGCGTGGTCGGCGTGCTCAAAGGCGGCAAGCCGGGACCGAAGCTGGCGATCCGCGCCGACATGGACGCGCTGCCGGTGACCGAAGAAGTCGAGCTGCCGTTCGCCTCGAAAGCGAAGGGCGAGTATCTCGGTAAGCCGGTCGGCGTCATGCACGCCTGCGGCCACGACGCGCACATGGCGATGACGCTCGGCGTGGCGGCGGCGCTGGCGAAGCTGCGCAAGGACTTGCCCGGCGAGGTCATGCTGATCTTCCAGCCAGCCGAGGAAGGCGCGCCTCCGGGCGAGGAGGGCGGCGCGCCGCTGATGGTCAAGGACGGCGTGTTCAAGGACTTCAAGCCGGACGCCGTGTTCGGCATGCACGTGGTCAGCGCGCTGCCGGTCGGCATCGTGGCGGTGCGCGCGGGCGGCGCGATGGCCAGTTCCGACACCTTCCACATCACCGTGCGCGGCCGTCAGAGCCACGGCGCGACGCCGTGGAAGGGCATCGATCCGATCGTCACCGCGGCCGAGATCGTGACCGCGTCGCAGACCATCGTCAGTCGCCAACTCGACATCAACAAGGAGCCGGCGGTGGTCACCTTCGGCATCTTCGACGGCGGCCAGCGCTTCAACATCGTGCCGGACAAGGCCGAACTGCACGGCACCGTGCGCGCGTTCGACGACGGCATGCGCCAGCAGGCGCTGGCGAGCCTGAAGAACATCGCCGAGCACGTCGCCGCCGCGCACGGCGCCACGGTCGAGGCGCAGATTCCGCTCTCGGCCGACAGCAGCAATCCGGTCAACTACAACGATCCGGCGCTGACCGCGCGCGTGCGCGCCAGCCTCGAACGCGCGCTCGGCAAAGAGCACGTGCAGGAAGCACAGCGCTGGACCGCGTCGGAAGACTTCCCGCATCTGGGTCGCTCGATCAAGGCGCCGAGCGTGTACTTCTTCGTCGGCGCGACACCGGCCGGACAGGACCCGGTGGCGGCGCCGTCGAATCATTCGCCGAAGTTCTTCCTCGACGAAGGCGCACTCGGCAGCGGCAGTGCGGCGATGCTGCAGGCCGCGCTCGACTTCCTCGGTTACGGCTCGGCCGCGCCGGGCTGAGCGGCGCGCACGAACTTTTCCAGCCGCGGCAGCGCGTAGTCGCAGCTGCGCTCGACGATGGTGTCGAGCTGCTTCCAGTCGAACAGACCGATGCCGCTGACCGGCATGCGCAAGTAAAGATCGGCGCGCGAGGCGCGTGCGCGCACGCCGCTTTCGCTGGTCAAGACGGCGCTGGCGAACAGGATGTCGATCAGCGTCACCGGCGGCCGCACCGCCTGGTTCAGCAGCGCCTCCTGGTCCGGTCCTTCGATGCCGGTGGCGAGCAAGCTGCCGTCGGTGCTGACGTCGGAGGCGATGATCGGGCCGCGGCCGAGTTGCAGCATCACGTCGGTCGGCAGGCTGTTGGTGACGGCGCCGTCGACCAGGAGTTCGCCGTGATAGGCCACCGGTGGTGCGAAGCCGGGCACCGACATGCTGGTGCCGACCCACACGGCCAAGGGGCCGCTGTCGTGCACCATCGTGGTCGCGCGCGACAGGTTCGTGCTGACCGCGAAGTAGGGCAGGCGCAGTTCCTCGATCAGCCGTTCGCCGAAGATCTCGCGCAGACGCTTTAAGAACTTGCGCGCACGGATCAGCGACACGCGCGGCAGCACGTAGTCGTTCAAATAGTTGTGCTCGACGAAGGTCTCGCGCGCGATGCGCAGCATGTCGTCGCTGTCGGCGCCGCAGGCGCGCAGCGCGGCGAAGAACGCACCCATGCTGGTGCCGCCGACCAGATCGATCGGAATCTTCAGCTGCTCCAGCGCGCGCATCAGGCCGACGTGGGCGAACGCGCGCGCGCCGCCGCCGCCGAGCACCAGACCCAGGCCGCGCCCGCTGAGCTGGCGCGCGAGGCTGGCGTAGTCGTCGCGCTGCGCGTTGCGCGGCTGCGGCCGCACGAAAAAGTGCGCTCGCGCGCCGCTGAGCCGGCGCCAACCCTGCACGTCGCCGGCACCGGCGCCTTCGGCACGCAAGATCAACAGCTCCACCGGCGCGCGCAGATGCAGTTGGCGCAGGCGTTCGAGCAGGGCGCCGTCGCGCGCCGGCTCCGCGCTGTCGATCGCGACCAGGATGCGATCGGCCTGGCGCAGGCAGCGTTCGGCCCAGTAGGGATCGTCTTCGCGCGCGAGCAGGAGCAAGTTGTGACCGGAATTCTCCAGCCGCTCGATCCAGGCCATACGCTGCGCGTCGAACTCGATCGCGCGCAGCGGCGTATGCGCGGCGCCGGCGCCGAACACCGCGTCGATGGTGTCGGCGCCGATCAATTCGGTCGGCGCGCCGGCTTCGCCGAGCGCGGTCTGTAAAAGCTGCGCCGGGCCGCTCAGGTCGAGGCCGCCGCCGGCGATCAGCGCGAAGGTCTGGCCGCCGCGCGCAGTGTCGAGCGCGGTCTGCCGCTGCGTGCGGCGCATGCGCCGCACGATCGTGCGCGTGGCCGCCAAAAGCACGCTCGGATAGGCCTGCAGGAATTGCAGCAGCGGTGCACGCGGCAGGCGCAGCAGCAGGCTGTCGCGCAGCGCGAACACTTCGGCGCTGTGCGCTTCGCCCGACAGCAAGCCGATCTCGCCGATCGGTTCCAGCCGCCCGATGTCGCCGGCGATGTCGCCGCCGGGCAGCTGCGCACGCAAGCGGCCGAGCGCGACCAGGTACAGATGCTCGGCTGGTTGGCCGATCGCGAACAGCACCTCGCCGCCACGCAACTCCAAAGGCTCGCACAAGGCGGCCAGATCCTGCAGCGCGCTCGCCGGCAGTCCGGCGAAGAGAGGGCATTGAGCGAGTACCGCGCTGGCGTCCATGGAACTCCGCTTCGGTCCGCGGCAGCGCGGCGTCGCCACGACGCCCGGCCCGAACCGTATGGCGCCTTCCAGATTCGGGTGCCGCGGCGGCGCTTTCAAGGGGCGCGTCGCGCCGCGTTCGTGCCGCGATGATCCGCGCCGCCGCGATCTTGCGCGTTAGGACAAGAGCGGACACAGCACCGCCGTCACGCAGGGATCGATCGCCGCCTCATGAACCCGCTTCTCTTCATCTCGACACGCGGCCTCCTCGCCGTGCTCGCCCTGTTCTGCTGCAATGCCGCGCAGGCGGTCTGCTACGTCAACGCGAATGCGGCCGGCGCGAATACCGGTGCGAGCTGGACCGATGCCTACCTCGACCTGCAAGCGGCCGTGCGCGATGCGTCCTGCGCGGAGAGCTGGGTCGCCGCCGGGACTTACAAACCCGGTAGCGCACGCGCCGACAGCTTCCGCCTGCGCCCCGGCAGCGCGCTCTACGGCGGCTTCGCCGGCGGCGAAACCGCGCGCGAACAGCGCGATCCGCTCGCGCATGAGACGGTGCTCTCCGGCGACATCGGCAGTGCCGGCACGGCCGACAACAGCTACCACGTGGTCGTGCTCGACGGAACCACCGCGGCCGGCGCGATCACCGCCAGCACCGTGCTCGACGGCTTCACCCTCCGCGACGGCAACGCGAATGGGCTCTTCCCCGACACGCTCGGCGGCGGTCTCTACTGCACCGGCGCGGCCAGCGGGCGCCGCTGCGATCCGACCCTGGCGCGGCTGCGCTTCCTCGCCAACGCGGCCGCGTACGGCGGTGCGATCGCATTGCGCGCCGATGGCGCCGGCAGCGCCAGTCCGGCGTTGTCCGACCTGGTTTTCAGCGGCAACAGCGCCAGCCGCTACGGCGGCGCGATCTACGTCTGGGCCGAATTGAACGGCGTCGCCAGCCCGCGCATCGAGCGCGCGACCTTCGACGGCAACCGCGCCGACAAGGGTGGCGCCATCTACAACACCAGCGGCAGCCAGGGCGGCACGGCCAACGCAACCATCGTCAACGCGAGCTTCCACGCCAACGACGCCAGCCTCGGCACCAGCATCGGCAACGGCGGCGCGATCTACAACGCCGGCGTCGGCGGCCGCAGCGCGCTGACGCTGACCAATGTGACCTTCAACGCCAACACCGCGAACGGTGCGAATCACATCGGCGGCGCGATGGTCAACGAAGGCGCCGGCGCCACGCCTCTCATCGTCAACGCGATCTTCTGGGGCGACCAGGCGAATGCGCTGCCGGAGTTCTACAACAGCGTCGGCGCGCAGCCGACCATAGCCAGCAGCTTGGTGCAAGGCGGTTGTCCGAGCGGGGCGCTCTGCACCGACGTGCGCGATCTCGATCCTATGCTCGGCGCGCCGGCCGACCACGGCGGTTTCGGCGCGACCCAGCTGCCCGGCGCGGGCAGCCCGGCGATCGACGCCGGCGACGACGCGCGCTGCCCGGCGCTCGACCAGCGCGGCACGCCGCGGCCGATCGGCGCGCACTGCGACATCGGCGCGGTCGAGATCGTGCCGCCGCACGTCTGCTACGTCGACCGCGCGGCAAGCGGCGCCAACGACGGTTTCGCCTGGAGCAGTGCCTACACCGACCTGCAATCGGCGCTGCACGAGCCGAACTGCAGCGAAGTCTGGGTCGCGCGCGGCGTCTACAAACCGACCGCCGGCAGCGATCGCTCGATCAGCTTCAACATTCGCCCCGGTCTGCCGCTCTACGGCGGTTTCGCCGGCGGCGAAAGCGCGCGCGAGCAGGCCGATCCCGGTGCGAACCGCAGCGTGTTGTCGGGCGACATCGACCATGACGACACGGTCGACGCCGACGGCATCGTGCGCGACGCCGCGCAGATCGCCGGCGCCAACAGCTACCACGTCGTCCTGATGGACGGCACCACGGCCGCTGGACCGATCGGCAACGACACCGTGCTGGACGGCTTCGTCATCAGCGGCGGCACCGGCCGGCAGTATTCGATCTACAACGGCTCGGTCGGCGGCGGCCTCTACTGCAACGGCATCGGCAACAGCAACGGCCACGAATGCAGTCCGACTTTGTCGCGCCTTTGGTTCAGCGGCAATCGCGCGGACTGGGGCGCGGCCTTGCTGGTCGACGGCGGCAATGGCCAAGGCAGCAGCGGCGGTCGTGCCGCACCGCTGTTGAGCCGCAGCACCTTCAGCGGCAACCTCGCGCGCAACGCCGGCGGCGCGGCCTACCTCTCGGCCAGCGCGATGCGGCTGACGCAATCGACCTTCAACGGCAACCGCGTCAGCAACGGCGGCGGCGGAGCGCTGCGGGTCGTGCAGGGCAGCCCGAGCTTCGATCAGCTGACCTTCGCCGGCAACCTCGCCGCCGGTCCCGGCGGCGCGATTTCGTCCAATACCGCCACCTTCACTCTGAACCGTTCGATCCTCTGGGGCGACAGCGGCAGCAACGGCGAGCTCTCGATCGTGGGCGGCAGTCTCGCGCTGTCCGACAGCCTCGTGCAGGGCGGCTGCCCGGCGAACGCCAACTGCAGCGGCGTGATCGCGACCGATCCGCAGCTCGGCGCGTTGCAGGACAACGGCGGCGCCGCGCCGACCCAATTGCCGGGGATCGGCGGCGCCGCGCTCGATGCGCTCGACGCCGGCGTTTGCGGCAACGCGCCGTACGACACCGATCAACGCGGCGTCGCGCGCCCGCAAGGTCCGGCCTGCGATCTCGGTGCGGTCGAGCTGCGCCAGGCGCAGTTCGTCGTCGCTGTCTCCGGGTCCGGCGCGGTCAGCGCCGACATCGACGCGAGCGCGCCACCGGCCAGCGGCGCCATCGTCGATTGCGACGAGCAAGGTGTTGGCTGCATCGCCGGCTACGCGATCGAACCCGCCGCGACCACGGTCGTGCTGACGCTGACGCCGGCGGCACATGCGCATCTCGACAGCGTCTCCGACACCTGCGGCGCCGATCAGACTTCGATCGGCGTGCGCGACGGCGACACCTACACGATCGCGCCGCTGACCGCCGACTGCGCCGTGCTGGCGGTGTTTGCGCCTGACACGCATTCGATCGGCGGCCGCGTCGATGGCCTACTCGGCAGCGGCCTCGCCTTACAGCTCAACGGCGGCGAAACGCTGTCGATTGCGAGCGACGGTAGCTTCGCGTTTCCGAGTGCGCTCCAATTCGGCGCGAGCTACGAGGTCACCATCGCCGGCCAGCCGACCTCACCGTGGCAGACCTGCAGCATCGAGCGCGGCAGCGGCACCGTCGGCGATACCGACGTCGACGACATCGCGGTCACATGCACGACCAATCGCTACGCGATCGGCGGCCGCGTCGACGGCCTGACCGGCAGCGGCCTCGTGCTGCGCCTGAACGCGGACGAGAGCCGGCCGATCGCGGCCGACGGCGCGTTCGTGTTCGCGACATCGCTGGCCAGCGGCAGCGCCTACACGGTCGACATCGCGCAGATGCCGCAAGGACAAAGCTGCACGCTCGAACACGCCACCGGCAACGTCGCCGGCAGCGACATCGGCGACATCCAAGTACGCTGCGCCGCGTTGCCGGCACGCTTGGTGCTGACGCTGGATGATGGCCGCGACTACGCGCGCTACGGCCGCGTCGTCGATTACACGCTGCGCCTGCGCAACGACGGCTTCAGCGACGCGATCGACATTCCGCTCGACGTCACGCTGTCACCCGCCTTCGACGCCGCGTTCGCGCATTGGCAATGCTTCGGCGGCGAGGCCGGCGCGACCTGCGCAGCGTCCGGCGACGGTGCTTTGAGCGATCGCGTGAGCTTGCCGCCGGGACGCAGCCTGACGTGGCTGATCAGCGTACCGGTGCGCTCCGACAGCGACGAAGCCGAAGCGACCTTCGCGCTCGCGCTCGGCGGCACCGCGCCGCAGACGCTGTCGGACAGCAATTATCTGGTGCTGCTGCGCGACGGCTTCGACCAGCCCTATGGCGACGGCACGCAAGTGCTCGGCGTCGAGGCCGAGGCGCTGCTCGCCGGCACGGCCGGCCACGCGTTCGCGTTGCCGCCACCGAGCGGGCAGCGTCTCGACGACGTTCTGATCGTGCGCGGAAAGAACGCCGAGTTGCGCGTGCAGCGCACACCGTTCGATGCGGCGAATTCATTGCTGCGGTTGTCGTATCGAGACGATGACAATCGCGAGCGCGTTACGCCGTGGACGCTCGCCGCCGATACCGTCGCGCTCACCGGTTCGCGTGCGCAAGGAGTGAGCGTGTGGCGGCTCGACGGCGCGCAGAAAGAAGCGATGTTGCAGTCCGACGATCCAGAGTAGCCGGGGGGATGCCGCCCCGCATCGGCGCTGCCGGTGCGGGGCGGTTTTTTATCCGGAATTGAGCACTGCGCGTCGGCTTCGTGCGGCACTTCGCATTTTTCGATCGACGACACGATTCTTCATTCTGTCGACGTATTCATCGGCTAGCGTCCGCCCGGTCCGCACCGTAGGCGGGCAAGACGCAGTATGGGGTTGCATCGAGTCGCACTCGCATCGGTATTCCACAGCGGACGCCAACGATACCCATGTCCATCAAGGAGCAGATGATGAAACGCACGATTCGCTCGACAATCGCAATTTCCCTCGCACTGGCCGGCTCGTCATTCGCCACTGCCGCCACCTACGTGGCTCCGGGAGGCGCGCTGTCGCTTTCCGGTCCGGTCACTTATCAGGTGTCGGTCAGTGGAAATCCGAGCCAAGATTATTCGTATACGTGCGACACCACGATCAATGCAGCTTTCTACACGGAAAATCTGTCGCAAGTGTTCTACATCCAGCCGCAAACGTTGGCGGTGGACGACTCCTGCAAAGACGGCATCAACGGACCGGTCATCGACAGCACCGACAGCAGCTGGAATGGCAACTTTTTCAATTCCGGCACGACCGTCTACAGCAATATGACCGTAGGCAACCTGGTCATCAAGAAGAAGAGCGGAGGCTTCGGCCCGAGGCCGCCGTACGCGGTTTGTCAGGGAGCGTTGAATGGCCTCACCTGGTCCGGGAGCAATGTGTCGACGGGCGCTGCCGCCACCAAGATTCTGATTCCCACGACGAGCCTGTCCGGCACGCTGGGTTCGTTCTCCGCAACGTGCATCGTCAGCGGCACGCTCTACGTATCGCCGTTCCAGAGCTTCACCAACTGATCGCGGCTTTCGTCCGGGCAGCGCCTGCTGCCCGGGCGGATTCGTAGCTCGCGCGAGATTCTGCGCCGACGTACTGAAGTCGCCTGCGGCGAGAAAGAATTTGCCGGCGATGCATCCCGCCGTCGATGCGCTGAAACTCCAATCCAGGCTCTCGCTGGCGCGATCCGAGATCGCTACAGCCGCGGGTGGCAGCGCAATCAGTTGGCAGCCGCGGGATCTTGCGCGTCGAGCAGACGCCGAAACGCCGACGCCGCCGGATAAGCGCGTTCGAGCCGCTCTCCGTATTCGCGCCGCAGCGCGTCCGCGCGTGCACCTTCGCCGGCCTCGCGCAACGCATGCGCGTACGCCATGGCATAGCGCGCGGTGCGCGGATGCTCGGCGCCGACGTCGCGCAGCGTGAGTGCGTAGGCGGTCTCTTCGAAGCGCAGCGCGGCGGCGCGGTCGCCGCGTGCGCGTGCGATGGCCGCACGCACGCCGGCGGCGCGTGCGTGGATTTCCGGTTCGATGCGATCGCCGACCGCGTCGACTTGGTCGAGCAGGGTTTCCGCTTCGGCGTAACGGCGATTCGCTACGTACCAATCGGCCAGCGGCAGGCGTGCATATGCCAGTTCGATCGTATCCGCGTGCGCGGCGCCGCGTGCGGCGATGACCGCTTCGAGCAGGCTGCGCGCTTCGGCATCGGCCTGGCCGGCTTCGATCAGAGCCATCGCCAGATCCACACGCATGACCGGCAGGCGGTCGTTGTCCTTGCCGGCCACGGCGGCTTGATGCGTCTCCAGCGCCTGGCGCAGCAGCGGCACCGCGGCGTCGAATTCGCCGAGCAGGTATTTCAGCAAGCCGGCATTGAACAGGACCTGCGCGTACTGCGTGCTCTGCGCGCCGCTGCGGCGCAGGACGATCGGCGTGCCTTCCGCCAGCACGGCGCCGGCTTCCTCGAACAGTCCGTTTTCGGCCAGCGTTTCGGCGAACACGACCAGATCGGTGGCGTAGGCCGCGCTGTCGGCGCCGAACAGCGTGCGCGTCAGCGCGATGCGTTCGCGCTTGATCGCCAGTCCCTTGGCGTAGTCGCCGTGGTAGTACAGCACCGATTCGTAGTCGCGCAGCGCCAGCCGGTAGTCGTTGCTGCGCGTCGCGCCGGCGTCGGCGTACAAGGCCAGCGCGCGTTCGCACAGCGGCAAGGCCTTGGCCTGCTCGCCGGCATTCGACGTCAGGCGGCAGATGTCGAGCAGGCTGCGCGCGATCACGAGCGGCGCGGCCTGGGCGCGTTCGCGCAAACTCAGCGCTTGCTGCGCGGCGGCCATCGCCTGCGGTCCTTTGCCGGCGGCGTCGAGCGCTTGCGCCAGCGTGCCGTAGGACTCGGCCAGCAGCAGCGCGTCGTCGCCGGCGTGACGTTGGGTCAGCTCGAGCGCGCGTTGCGCGGCGTGCTCGGCCTCTTCGGACGATCCGCGCACGCGCAGGATCGCGCTCGCTTTCGCGCGCAGGCTGCGTGCCGCCGCGAGCGGGTCGGCCACCGCCGGATCGAGGTCGAGCTGCGCCGCCTCTTCCAGCAGCGGTGCGCCGGCGCTGCCCTCGTTGATGCCGCGATAGGCGTTGCCGAGCGCTTCGAGCAGGCGCGCACGCACGCGCGGCTGCTCGGCCAGTTCCTCGTCCACGCGCGCACGGCTCTGGTCGAGCACCTCGCGTGCGCTGAAATCGTGCCGGCCCGATTGGGTCGGATCGGCCAGCGCGAACGCAGAGATCAGGAACTCGGTGGTGCGGCCGGCGACTTGCGCTTGCAGGCGCGCCTCGCGCTCGGCGCGCACGGTGCGCCAGGTGAAGCCGGCGACGACGACAAACAGCACCGCGGCGACGCCGAGCGCCCAGCGATTGCGCCAGACGAAGCGCTGCGCGCGATAGCTCCAGCGGCCGCGCCGCGCCGACACCGGCTGCGCGGCGAGGAAGCGTTCGAGATCGGCCGCCAGTTCGTGCACCGAGGCGTAGCGCTGCGCCGGTTCGCGCCGCAGCGCCTTCAGCGCGATCGCGTCGATGTCGATCGGGATGCGCCGCCCGCGCGCAGGCGCGGTGTCGACGGTTCGCGGCGTGCGTTCGCGCAGACGCTGCTGTTGGCTCGGCGGCGTGATCGCACCGGAGACGATCGCGTTCGAGCGCGCGTGATCGGTGGCCAGATGATCGAACGGACGCACACCGGCGACCAGTTCGTACAGCACCACGCCGAGCGAGTAGACGTCGGTGGCGGTGCCGAGCGGCGCGCCCTCGATCTGCTCCGGGCTGGCGTAGGCGAGGGTCATCGCCTGCGTCGCCGGCGCGGCGCTGCTGTCGTCGAGCAGGCGCGCGATGCCGAAGTCGAGCAGTTTCGGCTCGCCCTGCGCATCGACCAGGATGTTCGCCGGCTTCAAGTCGCGATGGATGACCAGGCGTTCGTGCGCGTAGGAAACCGCGGCGCAGACCTTCAGGAACAAGGCGACGCGCGCGCGCAGGTCGAGCGCGTGCGTGTCGCACCAGCGGTCGATGCGTTCGCCCTCGACGTATTCCATCGCCAGGAACGGCTCGCCGTCGGCATCGCGGCCGGCGTCGACCAGATGGGCGATGTTGCGATGGTTGAGCGAGGCGAGGATGCGCTGCTCTTCGTTGAAGCGCTGCTGTTGCGAGAGAGCGCCGGCGCGCAGGCGTTTGAGCGCCACGCGCTGGCGCGCGCCGCCCAGATGCCGCTCGGCCAGCCAGACCACGCCCATGCCGCCTTCGCCGAGGCGTTCGAGCAGACGGTAGCTGCCCGGTGCGTCGGCCTCGATGCGCCGTTCCGCGGTGAGGCGTTCGGCGACCACGGCGACGCGCTCGGCCAGCCCGTCGTCGGCGGTGTCCTCGGCCGTCGCCAGCAGCCATTCCACTTCTTTGCGCAGCGCCTCGTCGCCGGCGCAGAGCGCCGCGAGCCGCGCCGCACGCTCGCTGCGCGCCAGCTCCAACACCTCGTGCGCGATCGCCTGCGCCTGCGCGTAGCGGCGATCTTGCGGCTGCATCAGGCCAGCTCGCGCTGCAGCCAGGCGCGCGCCATGCGCCAGTCGCGCACCACGGTCGGCCGCGCGACTTCGAGCAGGTCGGCGATCTGTTCCAGTTCGAGGCCGGCGAAGAACTTGAGATCGATCACGCGCGCCTGGCGCGGACTGATCTCGGCCAGGCGCTCGAGCAGCTGGTCGAGTCCGATCAGATCGACGCCGTTGGCGACTTCGAGGTCGATTTCCTCGATCGAGACGCGCTCTTCCGAGCTAGGGCGCTTGCGCGCCTGGCGCCGCCGCGCGTGATCGACCAGCACGCGCCGCATCGCGCGCGCGGCGATCGCGGCGAAGTGCGCGCGGTTCTCGAAGCGGGTGTCGCCATGACCGATCAGGCGCACGAACGCCTCGTTGACCAGGGCGGTGGTCTGCAGCGTGTGGCCGGCGCGCTCGCGCGCGAGTTCGCGCGAGGCGAGCGCCTTCAATTCCTCGTAGATCAGCGGCGTCAGACGTTCGAGCGCCGCGTCTTCGCCCTGCGACCAGCGCAGCAGCAGGCGCGTCACGTCGCTGTCGGCGGAAGCGGTCATCGTCGGTTCCTGTGGCCGGCGCGAGCATAGCAAGCGCCCGCCGTATCGAACGGCGACGGGTTCAACGCCATTTGGCGCGAGCGCGCTGGTCTTCCGGCGACAGGCGGTCCTTGTCGCGGCCCTCGATGGAAAAGTCCATGGTGAAGCGCATCGTCGAAACCACCGGTATGCCGTTGCGCTGGGCCGGCTCGAACTCCCATTCGCGCACCGCGATGGCGAGGTGGCGGCCGAACGGCTCGCGGTCGGCCTGCACGATGCGGATGTCCTTGGTGTGACCGTCGATGCCGATGCTGAACTCGACCTCGGCGCGGCTCATCTTGCCGTTGAGCACCTGGGTGATCGGATAGAGAGGCGTTTTGCCGCGGCGCAGGCGCGCCGGCGTGTCGTATTGATCGGAAGCGGGGCCGACGATCGAGCCCGGTTCCATCCAGCGGTTGGCGCGCTGGCCGGTCGGCGCGGAGGCGCAGGCGGCGGTCAGCGCGACCAGCACGAGAGTGAGCAAAGCCGCGGCGGCGCGGCGCGACAGGCATCGATACATCGGACTTTCTCCCTGGATAAACGCAGCATTCCCGTACCGCGCGGCGATACTGCCATACGCGGCCGCGCTTGCGCGCGGGCGTCCATCGCACTGGCGCTGCTGTCGCCGCAGGCCGTATCGAAACGTCGGAATCGGGGTTCGGGGCGAGTGCTATAGTCGCCGGCGATTCCGCACGCGGAGCGTGCGCTCTCCTCCTCGTAGTCACCATGCCGACGATCGAAGAACTCAAACAAGCCGCTCTCGCCTACCACCGCAAAGACCCGGCCGGAAAGATCAAGGTCACGCCGACCAAACCGGTCGTCACCCAGCGCGAACTCTCGCTCGCCTATTCGCCCGGCGTCGCCGCGGCCTGCGAGGAGATCGTGCGCGATCCGGGCGAGGTCGCCACCCTGACCGCGCGCAGCAACCTGGTCGCGGTCATCACCAACGGCACCGCCGTGCTCGGCTTGGGCAACATCGGTCCGCTCGCGGCCAAGCCGGTGATGGAAGGCAAGGGCGTGTTGTTTCAGAAGTTCGCCGGCATCGACGTGTTCGATCTGGAGATCGCCGAGAACGATCCGGACAAGCTGGTCGAGATCATCGCCAGCCTCGAACCCAGCTTCGGCGGCATCAACCTCGAAGACATCAAGGCGCCCGAGTGCTTCGAGGTCGAGAAGAAGCTGCGCGAGCGCATGAAGATTCCGGTCTTCCACGACGACCAGCACGGCACCGCGATCATCGTCGGCGCCGCGGTGATCAACGCGCTGCGCGTGGCCGGCAAGGACATCGGCGAGATCAAGCTGGTCTCGACCGGCGCCGGCGCGGCCGGCATCGCCTGCCTGGACATGCTGGTCGGGCTCGGCGTGAAGCCGGAGAACATCTGGGTCGCCGACCGTCTCGGCGTGGTCTACAAAGGCCGCGTCGAGGAGATGGACCCGAACAAGTGCCGCTACGCGCGCGAGACCGACGCGCGCACGCTCGATCAGATCATCGACGGCGCCGACATCTTCCTCGGCCTGTCCGCGCCGGGCGTGCTGAAGCCGGCGATGGTCGCGCGCATGGCCGAACGGCCGATCATTCTCGCGCTGGCCAATCCGACCCCGGAGATCCTGCCGGAAGAAGCGCGCGCGGTGCGTGCCGACGCGATCATCGCGACCGGCCGCTCGGACTATCCGAACCAGGTCAACAACGCGCTCTGCTTCCCCTACATCTTCCGCGGCGCGCTCGACGTCGGCGCCACCGTCATCAACGAGGCGATGAAGATCGCCTGCGTGCATGCGATCGCCGAACTGGCGCGGCGCGAGTCGAGCGACATCGCCGCGCGCGCCTACGGCGGCCGCTCGCTGACGTTCGGGCCGGAGTATCTGATTCCGCAACCGTTCGATCCGCGCCTGATCGTGCAGCTGGCGCCGGCGGTGGCGAAGGCGGCGATGGATTCGGGCGTCGCCACCCGCCCGATCGAGGACCTGCGCGCGTACTGGGAGAAGCTCAACCAGTTCGTGTTCCGCACCACCTTGCTGATGAAGCCGGTGTTCACCCGCGCCAAGTCCGAACCCAAACGCGTGGTCTACGCCGAGGGCGAGGAAGAGACCGTATTGCGCGCGGTGCAGGCGGTGGTCGACGAGGGCATCGCCAAGCCGATCCTGATCGGCCGGCCGTCGGTGATCGAGTCGCGCATCCAGCGTCTCAGCCTGCGCCTCAAGCCCGGCGTCGATTTCGAGTTGTGCAACATCGAGAGCGATCCGCGCTTCAAGGATTACTGGTCGCTCTACCACGAGCTGATGGAGCGTCGCGGCGTCACGCCCGACAGCGCCAAGGCGATCGTGCGTTCGCGCTCGACCGTGATCGCCGCGCTGATGCTCCGCCGCGGCGAAGCCGACGCGCTGATCTGCGGTCTGGTCGGCCGCTTCCACAAGAAGCTCGGCTACCTGCGCGGCATCCTGCCGCTCGATCCCGGCGTCGACAACGTCTCGGCGATGAGCGCGGTGTTCAACGACCGCGGCGTGTTCTTCTTCCTCGACACCCATGTCGCGCTCGATCCGGACGCCGAACGCATCGCCGCCTCGGCGGCACAGGCCTCGTTGCGACTGAAGCTGTTCGGCATCACGCCGAAGGTGGCGATCCTGTCGCATTCCAATTTCGGCAGCCACGACGATCCGAGCGCGCAGAAGATGCGCCGCGTGGTCGAACTGTTGCGCGAGCGCCTGCCGAAGGTCGAGATCGAAGGCGAGATGCACGCCGACACCGCGCTCAATCCGGAAGTGCGCGAGCGCCTGTTCCCGAACTCGCGCCTGTCCGGCGCGGCCAACGTGTTCGTCTGTCCGAACATGGATTCGGCCAACATCTCCTTCAACATGACGCGCGTGATGACCGACGGCGTCGTGCTCGGTCCGATCCTGATGGGCTTCTCCAAACCGGCTCATGTGCTGACGCCGGCGGCGACCGTGCGCCGCGTGTTCAACATGACCGCGCTGGCGGTGGTCGAGGCGCAGATCCGCGCGCAGGTCGCGGCGAAGCCGGGCACGTGAAGCGGCGCGTCGTGCTTCGCGGCGGCGTGGTCGCAGCGTGCGCGGCGTGGTTGGCCGCTCTGCTGCGTCCGCGCGCGGCGCAAGCGGAGGTCTACGCGTACCGCAAAGTCGATCTCGCGCAGCTGCGTCGCGCATTCGCGCCGCCCGCGCAGGCGCCCGAACTCCTGCTCGCGTTCGCGCGCTGGCTGAATACGCAGGCGCCGCCCGGGCTGCCGCTGGCCGACGGCTTGAGCGGCGACAACGGCAAATGGACCGCGCGCTTCAACGACTTCTGGACCGAGGAAGGCGCCGATCTGTCGGAAAAGTTCGCGATCTTCCTCGCGATCGGCGACGGCGGCGAAATTGCGCTGTGGAACCGCGACGGCGGGCCGAGTTCGCAATGGCCGGTGGTCTTGATCGGCGGCGAAGGCGAGGCGGCGGTGCTGGCCGATTCTTTCGCGGGCTTTCTGGCGCGCATCGCGCAGGCGCAGTTCGACGAGCCCGAACCCGGCAGTCACGACTGGTTTTCCTGGAGCGGCTTCGAGATCGACGCCGACGGCGATGACGAGGAGGACGAAGAGGCCGCACGCGAACGCCGCGCCGATCTCGCTGCCGCGCGCAAAGCGCGCAGTGCCTTGGCCGAGTGGCTGCGCCGGCAAACCGGCCAGGACGATCTCGCCGCGCTGGCGCGGCGGCGCGTGCCGCGCGACGCTTTGCGTCAGCTGTTCGACGCGCATCAGAAATCCGTGTACGAGCGCCAGCGCGCCAGCGCCGACTGGCGCGCCTTGCGCGCGCTGGTGCAAGCGGACCGGCCGAAGGCGTACCGCGGCAGCAGCAACGACTTGCACATCGTCTGCGCCGGCGATTTCTTCCGCATCGGCGACATGTCCAAGCAGGGCCGCCGCTTCGAGCCGTACGCGCGCAGTCGCGAGATCGAGCCGCTGATTCGTGCTCTGCGCGAAGAACGCGCGCGGCGCTTGCCGGCGCACGGCCTGTGGTTTCATGCGCGACTGCGCATCTACACCGCCGACACCGCGGCCGACGAACAGCAGCCGGGCGCGCTCGAACTGATCGCGCAGTATCTGGACGATGCATCCGACATGTCCTGGCTGCCCAAACCGCCTGCGGCGCAGGTGCGTGCGGACTTCCGCCGGCTGCCGCGCAGCGCGTGGTGGACGCCGGCGTGGCTGCAGGCGATCGTCGCCGCGCCGCCGGGCTGAGTTCGCGCAAGCGCGGCGTAATCGTTCACGCGGGCTTCGCGGCCTCGATCGTTTCGGGTATCTTTGCCGCCGCAAGAAATATACAAATCCCCCAACGCTGCTGTGCGCTAGGCAGGAAGCTCTGCGCCGGACCCCAAGAAGACCAGGGGCATGTCAGATCTTCCTTCCACGCCTTCCCGCGAAGGCGCGCGGCCGCTTGTCGATGCAGACGGCCAACGACGGCACGGCCGTCCGCCGAGCTGGCTTTGGCGCGCGCCGGTCGCCGATCCGGTCGATCGCCGCAACGCGCCGATGCTGCAAGTCGTCTTGCTCCTGCTCGGCAGCCTGCCGCCGTTGTTGTGGCTCTATCGCGTGCTGCTCTCGGGCATTCCGTGGCGAGCCGGCGAAACCGCCAGCATGCTGATGAGCCTGTCGGTGTCCGCGTTCGCCTTGTTCGGCGTGGCGCTGATCCGCTTCGGCCGCTTCCAGTGGGCGATCCGCCAGACCTTGGCTCTGGTCGCGCTGGTGATGATCCTCAGCCACGCGCTCGAAGGCAGCAGCCGGCAGGGTTACGAACAACCGCTGGCGGTGGTGTGGATGGTGCTGGCCGGCCTGATGGTCGGACGCCGCGCGCTGTGGGCGATGTACGCCTGCGTGATCGCCTCCTCGATCGCCGGCGGCCTGGTCGATCTGCGCGCCGGCCATCCGATCGACACCGGCATGAACGTCACCGCCAGCATCGTCATCGATGCGGTGATCTTTCTCTTGATCGCGGTGGTGATCGATCGCAGCGTGCGCGCGCTGCGCGAGAGCTTGAGCGATGCGACGCGCCGCGGCGACGCGCTGGCGCAGGCGAATCGGCGCCTGGAAGCGGAGATGGCCGAGCGCGAGAAGGTGCAGCAGCAGCTGATCCACGCGCAGAAGGTCGAAGCGGTCGGGCGTCTCGCCAGCGGCGTCGCGCACGACTTCAATCATCTGCTCAGCCTGATCCTCGGCTACGCCGCGAAAGGGCGCCAGCTCGAGGACGTAAATGAATTGAAGAAAGCGCTCGGCGGCGTCGAGGCGGCCGGCCGCCGCGCCACCGCGGTGACGCAGAAGCTGCTCACCTTCGGCCGCAGCGAAGCAACCCAGCTCGAGCGTTTCGATCTGATCGAAGCGCTGCACGATCTGCAGCCGATGCTGCGCCAGCTGTTCGATCCCGGCGTGCGCATCGTCTACGCGTCGGCGCCGCAGCCGCTGCCGATCGAGTTCGATCGCGCGCAGTTCGATCTGGTCGTGCTCGGCATCGCCGCCAACGCCAACGACGCGATGCCCGACGGCGGCCGCTTCGAGCTGCAAGCGCGCAGTCTCGACGACGGCGCACGCGTCGAACTGATCTTGCGCGACAACGGCCACGGCATCGATCCGGCGGTGCGTGCGCGTTTGTTCGAAGCCTTCTTCACCACCAAGCCGGCCGGCCGCGGCAGCGGACTCGGTTTGGCGGTCGCGCAGGATCTGGTCTCCGCGGCCGGCGGTCGCATCGAAGTCGACAGCGAGCCGGGTGCGGGCGCGACCTTCCGTATCGTGCTGCCGGCGGCGCAGCCGGAGTACGCCGATGCCTGACGGACGTGAGCCTGCGCAGCTCGCGCGCATCGCCGTGCTCGAAGACGACGACGCGCTGCGCGAGGACATCCTCGTGCCCGGCCTGGTCGCGAGCGGCTACGAGGTCGAGGGCTTCGGCCATCCGGCCGATTTGTATCGGCGCATGCTGGCGGTTTCCTTCGACGTGGTCGTGCTCGATCTGCGCCTGCCCGACGAGGACGGTCTCTCGGTCGCGCGTCATCTGCGCGCCGGCTCGCCGCTCGGCATCGTCGTCTTGACCGGCCGCGGCAGCGCGGCCGAGCGTGTGCAGGCGCTGGGTGAGGCGGCCGACGCCTGGCTGACCAAGCCGGTCGAGGTCGAAGTGATCGCCGCCACGCTGGCCAGCTTGCTGCGCCGCATGCGCATGCCGGCGCCGAGCGCCGCGCCGGTGCGCACCAACGTGCCGCGCTGGCGCTTGGTCGCGCAGGGCTGGCGCTTGTGCTCGCCGTCGAACCAGGAGATCGCGCTGAACCGCGCCGAGCGCAGCGTGCTCGAATGCCTGTTCGCGGCCCACGGCGAAGTGGTGGCGCGCGAACGGCTGGCCGCGGTGCTCGGTGCCGGCGGCGACGAGGTCGATCCGCATCGCATCGACATGCTGGTGCATCGCCTGCGCCGCAAGACCGTCGACCGGCTCGGTCAAGCGCTGCCGCTGCGCTCGGTGCGCGGGCACGGCTACGTGCTGGTCGACGGCGAGAACGCCGCGCACTGAGCGCGGCGCGTCATTCGCAGCGGCCGCGCGAACCCGGACCGCAGACGCGGCCGTCGGTCCACACGGCGCCGTCGAGCACGGCGTCTTCCAGTTGCGCATTGGTGAGATCGGCACCGCGCAGGTCGGCGCCGTCGAGACGCGCGCGGCGCAGATCGGTGTTGACGAAATCCGCTCCAGCCAGATGCGCGCGGCGCAGGTCGGCGCCGCCGAGATCGGAGTTGGTGAAGGCGTAGCCGCCGAGGTGCTGGCCGGAAAAATCGGCGTCGCGCAAGTCTTCGTTGACGCGATAGCGCGGATCGGCCGGCGCCGACGTGGCCGTGCTGTAGACCGTGGTGCGGCCGTTGCGCGTGACGATGGTCTGGTCGCGCGCGACCGTGGTGTCATCGCCGAACGACTGCTCCGACACCGCGCCGGCACCTTCGGCGTGGTTGATGACGGTGCCGTCGATGACCGTGCTCGAACTGCCGTCGCTATTGCGCGGACGTGTGGTCGGTGCGCGCGCCTTCGCCGCCCGCCGTTTCGGCTCGGTGTGAACGACGCTGGCTTGGTCGCCGTCCGCGTGGATCTGCGCACCGGCGGCACGGATGTCGACGCGATCGCCGTCGACGTTGATCGACTGCGCGGCAACGGGCAGCGCCGAAGCGGCCAGCAGGAGCAAAGTGGTCAGCTGAAGTTTCATGAGATCTCCGGGTCGCTTGCAGAAAAGGGAAGGTCAGTGGCCGTCGTCGGCGCGCAGCCGGCGCGCACGCGACAGCGCATTCGGATTGCTCGGCGGCGGTGCCGCGCTCGCGCCCGGCGCTGGCGTCGTGACCGCCGTGACGACGCCGGGCGTCGCGGACAGTCCGATCGCGGATCGAGACGGCTGTGCTGCGGTCGCCGCCGGGATCGCGGCGAGCGGTTTCAGTTCGAGCAAGCCTTGCAAGGGATCGTCGAGCAGGGCGTCGCCGCGGCCGTCCGCGCGACCGCCTTGCGGCAAGGTCATGCGCGAGAGTTCGAGCATCCAGGCCGGGCTGATCGGCTCGGCGCTGGTCGAGCGCGACAGGATCAAGGACAGCATGCGCTGCGCCTCGACATTGCCCGAGCGCGCGGCGAGGCGGTACAGACGCACCGCCTCGCCGTAGTCGACCGCGACGCCGTCGCCGCGGTGGTAGCGTCCGGCCAGCTCGTAGGTCGCGGCGGCGTCGCCGGCGGCGGATTTCTCGCGCAGGTTGCGCAGCACGTCTTCGCGCGGCGTCGCTGCGGCGGCGGCGCCGAGGCGTTCGAGGTTGCGCGTGGCGGTTTCGCTGCCGGCGTTGGCGGCTTGCTGGTACCAAAGTCGCGCCGTCGCCGTTTGTCCGTTGCGTTCGTAGGCGACGCCGAGCGTGTTGGCGGCGATCGGATCGCCACCGGCGGCGGCGCGTTCGAGCAGATCGCGCGCGGCGAGCTTGCTCTGCGGCGAGGCGATGTCGTCTTCCAGCACGCTTTGCAGATAGAGGCCGCGCGGATAGCCCGATTGGCTGGCGATGCCGAACCAGGCGCGCGCGTCGCCCGGATTGCGCGCGACGCCGAGGCCCTTGGCGAGCAGGTAGCCGGCAGCCAGCGCGGCGCGCAGATCACCGCCGACCGCGGCTTTCTGGAACTGCCGATAGGCTTCGCCGTAGCTGCGGCCGACGTTCTCGCCGCGGTAGTAGGTGAGACCGAGCTGCAGCATCGCGGTGACGTCGCCGCCGTCGGCGAGACGGTTCAGCGCGGCCAGCCGGCGCCGCATCGACGGGCCGACCTTGAGCGTCGGCGCGTCTTCCTCGGCGGCTTCCTCCGTCGGCGGCAGCGCGCTCGGCTTCAGCACGATTTCGGCGCGCGCGCCGCCGCCGTGGAGAGTGCACGCGGCGGCGGCCACGAGCAGGAGCGCGAAGGGATGGCGTAGCTTCATGACGTTCTCCGGTGACGATCGTCGTTGCCGCTCGGCCTCAACGCGCCACGCTCCATTGCAGCGTGGCCGAGCCGTGCCGGGTCGATGCGCTCAGCGCGGCGATGCGCTGCTGCAGATCGTCCAGGCGCGCGACGCTCTTGATCGGGCTGAGCGGGGTGACGCCGAGTTCGTCGCGCAAGGCGGGCGAGAGGTCTTCGCCGGCGGCGAAGCAGGTCGCGCTCTCCTTGCCCATCGTGGTCATGTCGATGCTGAAGCTGTTGGGGTTGGTGATGTCGGGAATCAGGGTCGAACGTCCGGCCTGCACCAGCGCGGCCGGCTGGAAGCTGCTCGGATAGATCTGCGTCAGCGCGCCTTTGGCGTCTTGATAGAAGCAGTACAGCCACGCGCTCTGGTCGGTGCTGACGTTGAGCAGCAGCGATTCGCCCGGCGCGAATTTCGCTTCCTTGCGGTTGAGCGTCAGCTCGACGCCGATCGGTGCCGGCGTGGTCGCGGCCAGTGCCGCTTGCTCGCCGCGCGGCTTGGCCGCGAACGCCGCGTTGCCCTCACCGCCGCCCCAGCCGATGCGCACGAAGCCGCCGTTGCCGTCGCTGGCGACGTAGTTCTTGATCAGCCGCTCGTAGGTTTCGAAGTTGACGTTGCCGCTCGCGGTGGCCTTGTGATCGGCCTGGTAGCGGCTGAGCGCATCGCGCAGATCGGGCGAGCTGCGGCCGTCGGCTTCGCCGGCGTAGTAGCCGAGGCCGCGCAGCGCGGTCTGCAGCAGGCGCACGCGCTCGTCCTCGGACATGTCCTGGTACCACT
Source organism: Dokdonella sp. GW821-FHT11D02 (assembly GCF_058808595.1). Classification (NCBI taxonomy): domain Bacteria; kingdom Pseudomonadati; phylum Pseudomonadota; class Gammaproteobacteria; order Lysobacterales; family Rhodanobacteraceae; genus Dokdonella; species Dokdonella sp. GW821-FHT11D02. The sequence continues at coordinate 753,503 of NZ_CM179520.1, forward strand.
CGTGCAGCTGGCGCTGGAATTCGGGATGCGATTGGTCGAGCGCGAGGCACTGCCAGTACGGCACGCGCGCCCATTTGCCGACCAGCTCGATCACGCCGAGATCGACCAGGGTGCGCACGGCCGGGCCGACGCCTTGCGCGATGGTGCCGCCCATCGTGAATTGCACGCCGGCCTTCTTGATGCGCGCGCCGAGATCGAGACCTTCGCCCTTGTTGCCGGCGACCAGCTCGTTGGCGGAATCGAGGCCCGGATACAGCGTGCGCGTGCCGAAGTCGCCCAAGTGCAGCTCGAGTCCGACCACGGTGGTGATGATGTCGTTGGAGTAGCCGAACTCCCAGTTCTTCGCCGACGCGCCGAGACCCGCATTGCGGATCAGCACGTTCTGGTCGACGTAGGCGATCGCGCCGGACACGTACAGACTTGGTTTGGGGATCGCCATCTGTCCGCTCGGCAGCATCAGGTTGGTCAGCGTCTGCACCGTGTCCTGGCGCAGCGGATCGATTTCGAAATCGACCACGCGGAACGCGTTGCTGGTGCGCGACATCTGCGACAGCGCGGTGACGATCATCTCCTTGGTCGCGACCGAGGCCTTGCCCGATAAATCTGGGATCAGCTTGCTCGTCACCAAGGTGGTCGGCAGATGGTTCTCGCGCAGCATGTTGTCCATGCAGGCGAGGCCGTCGCTGAAGCTGGTGATCGCGCGCACCGGTTCGGAGATCGGCCGGCTTTCGACCGTCGACGATTCGATGTAGGCGCGATCGCGCCGGATGTTGGTCGAGCAGCCGGCGAGCAGGACCGTGCCGAGGGCGAGCAGGCTGACGGAGATTCGGGCAGGACAGTTCATGGAAGAGACTCGATCGAAAGGTCGCGCCGGCGCTACTTGCACAGGCTGATGATGTCGCCGCTGACGACGACGATGTTGTCGGTGCGGCTCTGCGGTCCGTAGGCGTTCTGCTGCGGTCCGTATTGGCCGGCCGGGTTGTTGTTGGGCGGCACGCCGACATTGGTGGTGCACACGCGCGCGCCGACGGTGGACGGCGTGAGCGTGGTGTCGGTGGTGCGCGCGGTCGCGCCGAAGCCGAGCCAGCGCTTGGATTCGACCGACAGCACCTTGGCGCGATCCAGCGGCGCCATGTCGCGGCGCGGCGCCAGTTCACCGCCGGCGAAGGCGTGGCCGACGAACGCGCACAGCGCGGCGGCGGCGATCAGAAACGGCGTTCGATGCATCGGAGTTCTCCTGCGGACGGACGGGTGGAGCACACGCCGATGCGTGCATCAGCGGTGTGCGAGGTTGGTGATGGTGCTGCGCGAAATGCGTGCGCAGCGTCGGCACGTCCTTGTGCCGTAGCGGTAACCAGAGCCGCTCAATCGCCGTCGTTGGACGACAGGTTCTGCTCGGCCTTGGAGCCCGGACCGATCGCGGCGTTGAGCACGGCGCCGGTGACCTGGGTCGACTGCTTGTTGTCGCCGCCGAGATTGACCTTGCCCTTGTTCGAGGACAGGTTCTGCTTGGCGGTCGCGCCCGGACCGATGGCGGCGTTCAACACGGCGCCCTGCACCTTGGTGCTCTGATCGTTCTTGCCCTTGATCTTGACTTCCGCGAACGCGCTGCCGGAGGCGAGGAAAGCACCGGCGACGACGGCGAACAGGATTTTCTGGAACATGACGTACTCCTTGGGTTGATGGATTTCGAAACGCACAGGCGCAGCACGCCTGCGATAGGCGTCCACCGGCGCGAGCCGGCACACGGCACTACTCTTGGGAATCTCGACCGAGCCGTCCCCACGGTCGGTCGAGTCGGCGGTTCCGAAGGGGATCGGAACCGTCGCTGCGAGCGGGCCCGCAGGCACCGATCGCAGGCGTCGCGGTGAAGCGACGCGGGAGCCTCGACGCGTTTCGCGGCTCCCTCTTCGAGCTGTCGTCGAACCGGCTCATCGCCCGTTCGCCGGCGGGAATCGCGGCGTCGCCGCGCTCCCTTCCGCAGCCGCCACGATGCGGCCGCTGCAGTGATGCATTGCTGGTGTCGAAGCGCTCTTGCGCAGCGCTCAGTCGCCGCCGGTTCCAACCGAGCCGATGTTGACTTCGGCTTTCGAACCGCGTCCTTTCGCCGTGTTGACGATCGAGCCGGTCACGACCACGGTCTGCTTGTTGTTGCCGGCGACACGCGCATTGCGCAGCGCACCGACATTCACTCTCGCCGCCGCACCGGTGTCGGCGCTGTTCACCACCGATCCCTTGACGATGACGATCTGCTCGTTGTTGCCGCCGACGCCGGCCTTGTTCGTATCACGCGCCTGCGCCGACGCTGCAGTAACCGAACACACGACGATGGCAGACAACACGACGCGTGAGATCGCGGCGTAACGTGTGTTCGAGAATCGATGCGTGTTCATGCGGCGCGGTGTTCCCAGTGGCTATGACTAGGGTTACGCCGAACGGCCCGCGCTACTGCCATCGCATCACCACGCGATGTCGAGGCGATCGTTCGCGTCGGTACGATCGTGTTTCGAGGTGACCCGCAATTTCTGCGCTTCGTCGTGCGGCGCCGAGAAGTCGCCGGCGCCGCGGGGCAATGATCGCTACGGCGAGGTTTGCCGTGATGGCGGTCGCGCCGACCGCGCGCCGCTGCTTCGACGGTGAAGCGAGATCAAGGTCGTCTGATGGCGTGCGCTACAGTGCCGGAGCAAGGCTCGTTCCGGCCAGCGATCTTCTCCAGGCAACCCGGCCGACGCAGCGATACGCGGTCCGGTGGCCGCCGTCGCAGCAGCGCTCGCACACCCACATACGCCAGCGCACGCGGCTTTGCCGCATGCGCGCGAGGCGGGGTCTGGGTAAACTCGGGGTTCACCATACCCCGCGCGCGACTCGCTTCGTCCGGAGCGACCCCGCACGCCGCAGTGCGATAGCGCACACGGAGAATTCGCATGAACCAGCTCAGCGACATCCTCGACCAGGACCTCGATCCGGCCGAAACGCAGGAATGGACCGACGCTCTGAAGGGCGTCATCAATGCCGACGGCACCGACCGCGCGCATTACCTGCTCGAACGCATGGTCGACGAGACGCGCCGCGCCGGCGGCTACCTGCCGTTCGACATGACGACCGAGTACGTCAACACCATTCCGCCGCATCTGGAGGCGCGCACGCCCGGCGACGCGGCGATGGAATGGCGCATTCGTTCGCTGATCCGCTGGAACGCGATGGCGATGGTGGTGCGGGCGAACCGCAAGCCGGGCGACCTCGGCGGCCACATCGCGAGCTTCGCCTCCTCGGCGACCTTGTACGACGTCGGCTTCAACCATTTCTGGCGCGCGCCCAACGAGAACCATCCGGGCGATCTGATCTTCCATCAGGGCCATTCCAGCCCCGGCGTGTACGCGCGCTCGTTCCTCGAAGGCCGCATCAGCGAGGAACAGCTGGATTTCTTCCGCATGGAAGTCGCCGGCCACGGCAAGGGCCTCAGCTCCTACCCGCATCCGTGGCTGATGCCCGAGTACTGGCAGGTGCCGACCGTCTCGATGGGCCTGGGCCCTCTGCAGGCGATCTACCAGGCGCACTTCATGAAGTACCTCGAGCACCGCGGCCTGATCGCACCGAGCGATCGCAAGGTGTGGTGCTTCATGGGCGATGGCGAGTCGGACGAGCCCGAATCGCTGGGCGCGATCTCGCTGGCCGGGCGCGAGGGCTTGGACAACCTGATCTTTGTGGTCAACTGCAACCTGCAGCGCCTCGACGGTCCGGTGCGCGGCAACAGCAAGATCATCCAGGAGCTGGAAGGCAACTTCCGCGGCGCCGGCTGGAACGTGATCAAGGTGATCTGGGGCAGCTACTGGGACCCGCTGCTCGCGCGCGACACCAGCGGCAAGCTGCGCAAGATCATGATGGACACGGTCGACGGCGAGTACCAGAACTGCAAGGCCTTCGGCGGCGCCTACACGCGCGAGCATTTCTTCGGCAAGACGCCGGAGACGCGCGAGTTGGTGGCGAACCTGTCCGACGACGACATCTGGCGCCTCAACCGCGGCGGCCACGATCCGCACAAGGTCTACGCGGCCTATCACCAGGCGGTCAACACCAAGGGCATGCCGACCGTGATCCTGGCCAAGACGGTCAAGGGTTACGGCATGGGCGCGGCGGGTGAATCGCAGAACCCCACGCACCAGCAGAAGAAGCTCGACAACGAGGCGGTGCGCGCATTCCGCGACCGCTTCAACATCCCGGTCGCCGACGACAAGGTCGACGAGATTCCGTACTACCACCCGGGCAAGGATTCGCCGGAAGTGCAGTACCTGCTCGAGCGGCGCAAGGCGCTCGGCGGCTTCCTGCCGCAGCGGCGCAGCAAGAGTTCGTCGATCGCGGTGCCCGATCTTTCCGCGTTCGAGCAGATCACCAAGAGCAGCGGCGATCGCGAGATCTCGACCACGATGGCGTTCGTGCGCGGCATCAACCTGCTCCTGCGCGACAAGCAGGCCGGTCCGCGCGTGGTGCCGATCGTCGCCGACGAGGCGCGCACCTTCGGCATGGAAGGCATGTTCCGCCAGATCGGCATCTACGCGCCGTTCGGCCAGAAGTACAAGCCGGTCGACGCCGACCAGCTGATGTACTACCGCGAAGACCAGAAGGGCCAGGTGCTGCAGGAAGGCATCAGCGAGCCCGGCGCGATGAGCGCGTGGATGGCGGCGGCGAGCAGTTACTCGGTGTCGGACGTGCCGATGTTGCCGTTCTACATCTACTACTCGATGTTCGGCTTCCAGCGCATCGGCGACCTCGCCTGGGCCGCCGGCGACATGCGCGCGCGCGGCTTTCTGGTCGGCGGCACCGCCGGCCGCACCACCCTCAACGGTGAAGGCCTGCAGCACGAAGACGGCCACTCGCATCTGCTCGCCGGCAGCATCCCCAACTGCCGCGCCTACGATCCGACCTTCTCCTACGAGGTCGCGGTGATCGTGCAGGACGGCGCGCGCCGCATGCTGCAGGAGCAGGAGGACGTCTACTACTACGTCACCGTGATGAACGAGAACTACGCGCACCCGGAGATGCCGGCGGGCGCGGCGGCCGACATCATCAAGGGCATGTATTTGTTCCGGGAATCGGGAATCGGGAACGGGGACTCGGGGAAGAGCAAGAACAAGAGCAAGGTTCCGGTCGTGCAGCTGCTCGGCTGCGGCACGATCCTGCGCGAGGTGATCGCGGCGGCGGAGCTGCTCGAGAAGGAATTCGGCGTGGCCAGCGACATCTGGTCCTGCCCGAGCTTCACCGAGCTGCGCCGCGACGGCTTCGACGTCGAACGCTGGAACCGACTGCATCCGATGGAGAAGAACGCGCGCAAGGCGCACGTGACCGCCTGCCTGGAAGACCGCGCAGGTCCCGTCGTCGCGGCGACCGACTACGTGCGCGAGTACGCCGACCAGATCCGCGCCTTCATCCCGGACGGCAAGCGCTACACCGTGCTCGGCACCGACGGCTTCGGCCGCAGCGACACACGCGCCAACTTGCGCGCATTCTTCGAAGTCGATCGTTACTGGGTTGCGCACGCGGCGATCGCCGCGCTCGCCGCCGAGGGCAAGATGAACCCCGAAGACGTCGCGCGCGCGATCAAACTGTGGAAGCTCGATCCGGACAAGCCCAATCCGACCACGGTGTGAGGCACTGGAAAGCCCCGTGGCGCGGCCAAAGCCAGCCACGGCCTAGATGAAGCGGCGCCGAATCGCGGCGCCGCGTTCGATTGACGCCCCGCAGCTGCGCTTCGATCATGCGCGGATGCCTTCGATTCGCCGTCTCCTCGTTTTCGTCCTGCTGCTGTTCGCCGCCGCGCCGTGTTTCGCGCAGGGCCCCGACACCTCCAAGCTGTTCGACGACGCGCGCCAGCGCATCGCCGACATGCGCAAGCAGCTGGCCGCCGGCGCTACCGACCCGGCGGCGCTGGAAGATTCCGACCTGAGCAAACTGCGCGACGAGGCTGGCGCGATCGGCGACCAGGCCAACGCGCTGGCGGCCGAGCGCGAGCCCAAGCTGGCCGCGCTGGAGGCGCGCAGCAAGGAACTGGGGCCGGCGCCGGAGAAGGGCGTCGCCGAAGCGCCGGAAATCGCCGCGCAGCGCACCGACATCGAGAAACAGCGCGCGGCGCTCGACGGCGAGATCAAGCGCGCGAACTTGCTCGCGGTGGAAAGCCAGCAGCTGCTCGGCGATATCGCCGAAGCACGTCGAGCAGGCTTCCGCGCGCAATTCGCGCAACGTACGGCGTCGCCGCTGTCGCCAGCGTTCTGGAGCGGACTGGCCGGCAGTTTCACGCCGGATTCCGCGCGCGTGGGTGCACTCGGCACCGGTCTTGCCACCGCGCTGCGCGATAGTTTCGCGCCGGACAACCGCTGGTTCGCGCTCGGCGGCCTCGCGCTCGGCCTGTTCTTGATCGTATTCGGACGCTGGCGTGCGGAACGCTGGCTGATGCAGCTCACCGCCAATCGCGTACCGCACGGCCGTCTGCGCCGTTCGGCGCTGGCGTTCGCGGTGGTCGCGATCACCACCTTGTTCACCGGTTTCGGCGCGCAGGCGATCGTCAGCGGACTGGACTGGCACGGCGCCTTCAGCGAGGTCGAATACGCCTTCGTGAGCTCGCTGGTCAACGCGGTCTTCTTCGGCAGCTTCGTCGCCGGGCTCGGCCGCGCGCTGCTGTCGGCGGCGCGACCGTCGTGGCGGTTGCCGCCGATCTCCGACGCATTGGCGCAGCGCTTGCGTCATTTCCCACTCATGCTCGGCGCCGTTGCCGTGGTCGCGATCGTGTTGGTCCGGCTCAATCGCCTGGTCAACATCAGCCTGCCTGCCACCATCTGTGCCAGTCTGGTGCTGGCGCTGCTGTACGCGGGGTTGATCGCCGCGATCCTGGTGCGCGCGAGCGCGGTCGAAGCCGAAGAGGGCGCGGAGCCGGCGCCGCGTCCGGTCTGGATCGGTTTCGCGATCGCGTCGCTGTGGCTCGGCGTCGCCGCGACCGTGCTCGCCGCCTTGATCGGCTACGTCGCCCTGGCGTATCTGATCGCCACGCAGATGATCTGGTTCGGCATCGTCGCAGGCACGTTCTATCTGCTCGTGCATCTGATCGAGGACATCTGCGCGACCGCCTTGTCCTCGCGCGCGAACTGGGCGCAGAAGACGCTCGGGCTGGAACCGCGGCTGCTCGAGCAGGCCGGCGTGGTGTTCTCCGGCGCGTTCCGCGTGGTCGCGTTCGTGTTCGCCCTCCTGGTCGCGTTGGTCCGCTTCGGGTCCGAACCGGCCGCCTTGTTCGCGCGCGGCGCACAGGCGAGCGGCGGCTTGAGCATCGGTCAGATCGTGATCACACCCGCAGCCGTATTCGGCGCGGTGCTGGTGTTCCTGCTCGGCCTGCTGACGATCCGCATGCTGCAGCGCTGGCTGCTCGAGAAATACCTGCCGACCACGCGCATCGATGCCGGCATGCGCAGCTCGGTCACGACCTTGCTCGGCTATGCCGGCGGCGTGGTCGTGTTCGCCTTCGCGCTGTCGGCGATGGGCATCAGCGTCGAGCGCATCGCCTGGGTCGCCAGTGCGCTCTCGGTCGGTATCGGTTTCGGTTTGCAGGCGGTGGTGCAGAACTTCGTGTCCGGCCTGATCCTTCTGATCGAGCGGCCGGTCAAGGTCGGTGATTGGGTCGTGCTCGGCGAGACCGAAGGCGACATCCGCCGCATCAACGTGCGCGCGACCGAAATCCAGATGGCCGATCGCTCGACCGTGATCGTGCCGAACTCCGAGCTGATCACCAAGAGCGTGCGCAACGTGACCTTGGCGAATGCCGAAGGGCGCGTGCTGATCCGCCTGCCGCTGCCGATCGACACCGACGCCGACCGCGTGCGCGAGCTGCTGCTGGAATCGATCACCGCGCATCCGGGTGTGCTGGAGAAGCCATCGCCGTCGGTGCTGCTGGAAGGCATTCAGGGCGGCAATATTCTTTTCGTCGCGACGGCGTATATCGTCAGCCCGCGCCAATCGGGTTCGGTGCGCAGCGATCTGTTGTTCGACCTGCTCGCGCGCCTGCGCGCAGCCGGCATCGCGCTGTCGACGCCCTACGACGTCAAGCTGCGCGGCGTCGACGCGCCGCTGCCGGCGGCCTAGCGGCCCAAGCGATCAGGAATCGAGAAGCGCCGGCCGCCGCCGGCGCCTAGCATGACGGCCTCTTCCACCGCGAGAACGACCGCCATGAACCTCAGCATCAACGCCTGTTTCCTGCCGCACAACGACGCCGACGCCGCGTTGGCCTTCTACCGCGACACGCTCGGCTTCGAGGTGCGCAAGGACGTCGGTTACCAGGGAATGCGCTGGATCACCGTCGGCCCGCCCGGCCAGCCGCACACCTCGATCGTTCTGTACCCGCCGGAAGCCACGCCCGGCATCACCGACGACGAGCGCCGCACCATCGCCGAAATGATGGCCAAGGGCAGCTACGCTTCCATCATGCTCGCCACCGCCGACCTCGACGGCGTCTTCGCGCGGCTGCAGGCGCACAACGCCGAGATCATGCAGGAGCCGATCGAGCAGAATTGGGGCGCGCGCGACTGCGCCGTGCGCGATCCGGCGGGCAATATGGTGCGCATCCAGCAACTGCGCTGAAGCATTGGGGAGCGGGAGAGGCGATGAGCAAGGTCAAGCGGCAAGACGCAGCGGCGGCGCAACGCGCGGCCGACGGCCACGATCGGATTCGCGTGGTCGGCGCGCGCGAGAACAACCTCAAGGACGTCAGCGTCGACTTGCCCAAGCGGCGCCTGACCGTGTTCACCGGCGTGTCCGGCTCGGGCAAGAGTTCGCTGGTGTTCGACACCATCGCGGCGGAGTCGCAGCGGCTGATCAACGAAACCTACAGCGCCTTCGTGCAGGGCTTCATGCCGACCTTGGCGCGACCCGAGGTCGACGTGCTCGAGGGGCTGACCACCGCGATCATCGTCGATCAGGAACGCATGGGCGCCGATCCGCGCTCGACCGTCGGCACCGCCACCGACGCTAACGCGATGCTGCGCATCCTGTTCAGCCGGCTCGGCAAGCCGCACATCGGCCCGCCCAGCGCGTTCGCCTTCAACGTACCCTCGGTCAAGGCGGCCGGCGCGATCACGATCGAGCGCGGCGCCAAGACCAAGACGGTGAAGGAAACTTTCAACCGCCTCGGCGGCATGTGTCCGCGCTGCGAAGGCCGCGGCGCGGTCACCGATTTCGACCTGTCGCAGCTGTACGACCCGAGCAAATCGCTCAACCAGGGCGCGCTGACGATTCCCGGCTACAGCATGGAAGGCTGGTACGGCCGCATCTTCCGCGGCTGCGGCTACTTCGACGCGGACAAGCCGATCGGCAAGTTCAGCAAGAAGGAGCTGCACGACCTGCTCTACAAGGAGTCGACCAAGATCAAGGTCGACGGCATCAATCTGACCTACGCGGGCCTGATTCCGACCATCCAGAAGTCGTTCCTGGCCAAGGACGTCGATGCGATGCAGCCGCACATCCGCGCCTTCGTCGAGCGCGTGGTGACCTTCAGTACCTGTCCCGACTGCGGCGGCACGCGGCTGGCGGAGGCGGCGCGTTCCTCCAAGATCAAGAAGATCAACATCGCCGACGCCTGCGCGATGGAAATCCGCGATCTGGCCGAATGGGTGCGCGGCCTGGACGAGCCCGCGGTCGCGCCCCTGCTCGACAAGCTCTTGCACACGCTCGATTCGTTCGTCGAGATCGGCCTCGGCTATCTCTCGCTGGAACGGCCGGCGGGCACGCTGTCGGGCGGCGAGGCGCAGCGCACCAAGATGATCCGCCATCTCGGTTCCGCGCTCACCGACGTCACCTACGTGTTCGACGAGCCGACCATCGGCCTGCATCCGCACGACATCCAGCGCATGAACGAACTGCTGCTGCGCTTGCGCGACAAGGGCAATACGGTGCTGGTGGTCGAGCACAAGCCGGAAGCGATCGCGATCGCCGACCACGTGGTCGATCTCGGTCCTGGCGCCGGCAGCGGTGGCGGCGAGGTGGTGTTCGAAGGCAGCGTCGAAGCCTTGCGCGCCAGCGGCACGCTGACCGGCCGCCATCTCGACGATCGCGCCGCGCTGAAGTCGTCCGTGCGCGAGCCGTCCGGTGTGCTGAAGGTGCGCGGCGCGGACACGCACAATCTGCGCAAGGTCGACGTCGACATTCCGCTCGGCGTGCTGGTGGTCGTGACCGGCGTGGCCGGCTCGGGCAAGAGCTCGCTGATCCACGGCTCGGTCGCGGGGCGCGAGGGCGTGGTGGCGATCGACCAGGGCGCGATTCGCGGCTCGCGCCGCAGCAATCCGGCCACCTACACCGGCCTGCTCGATCCGATCCGCAACGCGTTCGCGAAAGCCAACGGCGTCAAGCCGGCGCTGTTCAGCGCGAACTCCGAAGGCGCCTGCCCGACCTGCAACGGCGCCGGCGTGATCTACACCGACCTCGGCGTGATGGCCGGCGTCACCAGCGTGTGCGAAGACTGCGAAGGCAAGCGCTACCAGGCCGACGTGTTGAAGTACCGATTCGGCGGCAAGGACATCAGCGAAGTGCTGGCGCTGCCGGTGAACGAGGCGAGGGCGTTCTTCGGCGCCGGCAAGGCGCACACGCCGGCCGCGCACGCCGTGCTCGAACGGCTGGTCGACGTGGGCTTGGGTTACGTCAGCCTCGGCCAGCCGCTGACGACGCTGTCGGGCGGCGAGCGTCAGCGCCTCAAGCTCGCCACGCATCTCGGCGAGAAGGGCGGCGTCTACGTGCTCGACGAGCCGACCAGCGGCCTGCACCTCGCCGACGTCGAGCAGCTGCTCGGCCTGCTCGACCGGCTGGTCGACGGCGGCAAGTCGGTCATCGTCATCGAGCATCACCAGGCGGTGATGGCGCATGCCGACTGGATCATCGATCTCGGCCCCGGCGCCGGCCACGAGGGCGGCCGCGTCGTGTTCGAAGGCCGGCCGGCCGATCTCATCGCCGCGCGTTCGACGCTGACCGGCGAACATCTCGCCGCTTACGTCGGCACCAAGCCGAAGCGCGTGCGCGGCGCGTGAGAGTTTTCGCCGCGCCGCGCCGCACCGGGCGCGGCGATCGGGGTGAAAGCGGAATCGCTGCGCCCCGGTCTTTCAGCGCAACGCCGTGACAGGAGATTGTCGATGTTGCGCTATCTGACCCTGCTGCTCTTGCTGCTGACCAGCGCGGCCTTCGCCGCCGACGACAGCGCGAAACCCGCCCCCGCCGCCGCGCCGACGAGCGAAACCCTGACCCTCGGCGGCGGCTGCTTCTGGTGCGTCGAGGCGGTCTACGCGGAAATCCGCGGCGTCAGCAAGGTCGAATCGGGCTATGCCGGCGGCAGCGTGCCGCATCCGAACTACGAGCAGGTCTCGAGCGGACGCACCGGCCATGCCGAGGTCGTGCAGATCACCTTCGATCCGAGCGTGGTCAGCCGCGACACGCTCTTGCGCGCGTTCTTCACCGTGCACGATCCGACCACGCTGAATCGCCAGGGCAACGACGTCGGCACGCAGTACCGTTCGATCGCGTTCTACCGCGACGACGCGCAAAAGGCGGCGATCGAACGCGCAATCAAGGAAACCGCCGACAGCCATGAATGGAACGGCGCGATCGTCACCCAGGTCGAGCCGTTCAAGATGTTCTACAAGGCCGAGAACTACCACCAGGAATACTTCAAGCTCAACGGCGAGCAGCCGTATTGCCAGCTCGTCATCGCGCCGAAGATCGCCAAGTTCCGCAAGCGCTTCCACGACCTGCTGAAGAGTTGATGCGGGCTTCGCCTCGGCGCGGCAGCGCCGGCGTCGAGGCGAACCACTCCGCCGATGTGCTCGATCGCGATGCCGTGCTCGGCGAGCCGTCGCGGATGCGGAGCCCGTCGGAGCGCGAAGTTCTATACGCGTCCGACCACAGGAATCGAGGCGCCGGTGATTGCGTCGGCGTGATCGGACAAGAGGAACACGATGATGCCGGCCAGTTGCGCCGGTTTGACCCAGCGCTCGAAATCCGCCTTCGGCATGTCGGCGCGGTTGGGCGGCGTGTCGATGATGCTCGGCAGGATCGCGTTGACGGTGACGTTGCGATCCTTCAGTTCATCCGCCAGCGCTTCGGTCAGGCGCGCGACGCCGGCCTTCGACGCCGCGTAGGCGCCCATGCCGGCCGTGGCCTTCGCCGCCGCGTTGGCGCCGATGTTGACGATGCGGCCGCTGGTGTTCTTGGTCAGATGCGGGATCGCCGCCTTGCTCGCCGCCACCGCGCTGCGCAGGTTGACGGTGTAGAGCAGGTCCCAGGTGTCGAGCTTGCCGTCGGCCAGCGTCTCCCAACGGAAGGTGCCGGCGATGTTGATCAGCGCGTCGAGGCCGCCGAGCGCCTTTGCGGCCGCGTCGAGTGTCGCCGTCGCCGCTTCGGTCTGGCCGAGATCGACGCCGCCGAACAAATGCGCGGCGCCGAGTTCGTCACCGGCACGCGGCTGCGGCGCGCGGTCGATCGCGGCCACGCGTGCGCCGGCCTCTTGCAGCGTTTGCACCACGGCGACGCCGAGTGCGCCGAATGCGCCGGTGACGGCGATGCGTTTGCCTTCGAGTGTCATGCGAATGTCCTAGGTCGAGTGGGCCGCGCGGAGGGACCGGCGCGTGCAAGTCGTCGATGATACGCCGCGAGTCTCACCGCGCGGCATCGACGAAGTGTGCATCCGCGTGTGCGATGCGCTCGCCGGCACCGAGAAAAACCTCCGCGTAAGGGCGGATTTTCGTGATCTGCTTGGCGGGTTTTGGGATGAACCGCTACGGCGATAGCGCGGAAATCATCCCACGCTGCACGAGATAGTCGACGATCGCATCGGCCGCCTGTTCCGGGTCGGTGCGCGTGGTGTCGATGTGCAGCTCGGGCGCCTGCGGCGCTTCGTAGGGCGAGTCGATGCCGGTGAAGTTCTTCAGCTCGCCGCGGCGCGCCTTCTTGTACAGGCCTTTGGGATCGCGTCGTTCGACCACCTCGAGCGGCGTGTCGACGAAGATCTCGACGAACTCGTCCGCCTCGACCATGCCGCGCGCGAGTTCGCGCTCGGAGCGGAACGGCGAGATGAACGCGGTCAGCACGATCATGCCGCCGTCGACCATCAGCCGCGCGACCTCGCCGATGCGGCGGATGTTCTCGACGCGGTCGGCGGCGGTGAAGCCGAGGTCCTTGCTGAGACCGTGGCGGATGTTGTCGCCGTCGAGCAGATAGGTGCGCGCGCCGAGCGCGTGCAGGCGCCGCTCGACCAGGTTGGCGACGGTCGATTTGCCGCTGCCGGAAAGTCCGGTGAACCACAGCACGCAGGGTGCGTGGCCGTTCAGGCGCCGCCGCGCCGCCTTGTCGACTTCGAGCGCCTGCCAGTGGATGTTCTGTGAACGGCGCAGCGCGAAACGCAGCATGCCGGCGCCGACGGTCTGGTTGCCGAGGCGGTCGATCACGATGAAGCCGCCCATGTCGCGATTCTGCGCATACGGATCGAACGCGACCGCGCGATCGAGCGTGAGCGTGCAGACGCCGGTCTCGTTCAGCTGCAGCGTCTTCGCCGCGAGGTGTTCGAGCGTGTTCACCTCGACCTGGTACTTCGGCGGTCCGATCGAGGCGCCGACCGTGCTGGCGCCGAGCTTGATCAGATACGAACGCCCCGGCAGCATGGGTTGCTCGCTCATCCAGACGATGTGCGCTTCGAACTGGTCGGCCAGGCCGGCCGGATCGTCGGCCGCGCAGATCACATCGCCGCGGCTGACGTCGATCTCGTCGTTCAAGGTCAGCGTCACCGACTCGCCGCTGACCGCCTCGTTGCGATCGCCGTCGAAACCGACGATGCGCGCCACGCTCGATTGGCGTCCCGACGGCAGCACGCGCACGGCGTCGCCGGGCCGCACGCGGCCGCCGAGCAGGCGTCCGCAGAAACCGCGGAAACTCGAATCGGGCCGGTTCACCCATTGCACCGGCAGGCGCAAAGGTCCTGCGTCGGCCGCTGTGTCGATCTCGACTTGTTCGAGATGCTGCAACAGGCTCGGGCCGCGATACCACGGTGTGTTCGCGCTCGGCGTGACGATGTTGTCGCCGCGCAGCGCCGACAGCGGAATCGCGACGATGTTGCCGATGCCCAGACGCGCGGCGAATTCGCGGTAGGCGCGCTCGATGCCGGCGAACACGCCGTGCGACCAGTCGACCAGGTCGAGCTTGTTCACCGCCAGCACGACGCGGCGGATGCCGACCAAGGAGGCGAGGTAGGTGTGCCGGCGCGTCTGCGTCAGTAGGCCTCGGCGTGCGTCGACCAGGATCACCGCGAGGTCGGCGGCGGAGGCGCCGGTGACCATGTTGCGCGTGTACTGCTCGTGGCCGGGCGTGTCGGCGACGATGAACTTGCGCTTCTCGGTGCTGAAGAAGCGGTAGGCGACGTCGATCGTGATGCCTTGCTCACGCTCGGCCGAAAGTCCGTCCACCAGCAGGGCGAAGTCGAGCGCATCGCCTTGCGTGCCGTAGCGCTTGGAGTCGGCGTCGAGCGTGCCGAGTTGATCGTCGAGCAGCGCTTTCGACTCGTACAGCAGGCGTCCGATCAAGGTGCTCTTGCCGTCGTCGACGCTGCCGCAGGTGATGAAGCGCAACAGGCTCTGCTCGCGGTGCAGCTCCAGATAGCGCTCGATGTCGGTCTCGATCAGGCCGCTCTCAATCAGAGTGTCGTGCGCGCTCATCAGAAATAGCCTTCGGTCTTCTTCTTCTCCATCGAGCCGCTGCTGTCGCGGTCGATGACGCGGCCTTGGCGCTCGGTGGTGCGCGCGAGCAGCATCTCCTGGATGATCTTGGGCAGGGTGTCGGCCTGCGATTCGATCGCGCCGGTAAGCGGATAGCAGCCGAGCGTGCGGAAGCGCACGCTGCGCAGCGCCGGCGTTTCGCCGTCGTGCAGCGGGAAGCGCTCGTCGTCGACCATCAAAAGAACGCCGTCGCGTTCGACCACCGGCCGTTCGGCGGCGAAGTACAGCGACACGATCGGGATGTCTTCCTGGCGGATGTACTGCCACACGTCCAGCTCGGTCCAGTTCGACAGCGGGAACACGCGGATGCTTTCGCCCGGATCGTGGCGCGTGTTGTACAGGCGCCAGAGTTCGGGCCGCTGGTTCTTCGGGTCCCAGCGGTGCTGCGCGGTGCGGAACGAGAACACGCGCTCCTTCGCGCGTGACTTCTCCTCGTCGCGGCGCGCGCCGCCGAAGGCGAGATCGAAGCCGTGCAGATCGAGCGCCTGCTTGAGGCCTTGCGTCTTCCACACGTCGGTGTGCGTGGCCGAGCCGTGCGTGAACGGATTGATGCCCAGACGCTCGGCCTCGGGATTCTTGTAGACCAGAAGTTCCATCCCCGCTTCACGCGCCATGCGCTCGCGCAGTTCGTACATCGCGCGGAACTTCCAGGTCGTGTCCACGTGCAGCAGCGGGAACGGCGGACGCGAAGGGAAGAACGCCTTGCGCGCGAGGTGCAGCATGACCGCGCTGTCCTTGCCGATCGAGTACAGCATGACCGGCCGCTCGGCCTCGGCGACGGCTTCGCGCAGGATGTCGATGCTTTCCGCTTCGAGGCGTTGCAGGTGGTTCAGTGCGGTCATGCGGATCCGGAGTGGCGATCGGGTGGCGAGCGCCGCCTGGGCCGCGCCGCACAGCAGAGTACGATAACGGTTCCGTGCCGCGCGCGCTCGCTGCACTGCGCATACGCGCATGCCGCAAAGGCATATGGCGGCGAGTGGCAGCACGAGGTCGACGCTCGCGAGCGGGACCACGTACCATCTAAAGCTTCGGCGCGAGGCGGCGAGGGCATCGCCAGGCACCGCTGCGGCGGCGACCGGCGGCAGCTCGGGCAGGCGATTGGGGGCTGCGGTTGGTCAGGTCCTGCGATGCATAGACTCGTCTATCGATTCGGGCGATTCGAGCTGGATTCGAAGTCGCGCGAGCTCCGCGGCGATGGCGGCGAGCGGATCGCGATCGCGCCCAAATCGCTCGAATGCCTGCTCTACCTGATCGAGCATCGCGACCGCGCGGTCGGTCGCGACGAACTCATTTCCGCGGTATGGGGGCGGCTGGACGTCAGCGACCATCTGCTCGGGCAGACTTTGCGCGGCGCCCGCCTCGCGCTCGGCGATACCGGCGCCGAGCGAACGACGATCGCGACCGTGCCGCGCTTCGGCTATCGCTGGCTCGCTCCGCTGGAGCAGGCGATGTTGGACTTGCCGGTGCCGTCGCGCGATCCGCCTGCTGTCACGGAATCGCGTCACGAGGCGCAAGACTCGCCGCCGCCGAAAGCGATGCCCGGGCGCGCTGGAGGACCAGAGCTTTCGGCGTCGTCGCCACGCCGCTGGCCGATCTTCATCGCAGTCGCCGTTTCGATCTTGCTCGCCGCCGTGTTGTCGTTCCTATGGCTGCGCTCTAGGCCTGAGACACCCGCCGCGGCGGGCCGCCCCGGCGACGGCCGCGATACCTATCTGGTCTTGCCCGTCGCCATCAGCGGCCTCGACAGCGAAAGCGCTTGGCTGCGGCTGGGCGGCATGGAATACATCGCCGCGCGCTTGCGCGACCAAGCCAGCTTGCCCGTGCTTTCCAGCCGCCAGGCGCTGGCGGTGGTCGGCGACGAACCCTCGAGTGCGACGCGCGACGGCGGCGACGTGCACCGAATCCGTTCGATCACCGGCGCTTCGTACGTGCTGATGCCGCGCGCGGCCCGCGCAGCCGAGGCGTGGACGTTCGAGCTGGACGTCTATCACGGCAACGATCTGCGCACCTACAGCGGCGCCGGCGCGCGCCCGCTGGACGCGGCGGCGGAAGCGAATCGCCATTTCCTTGCGAGCCTGGGCATTGCGGCGCCGGTAGCGGTCGACACTCAGCCCGGACTCACCGAACGCTTGCAGCGGGTCGATGCGGCCTTCCTCAAAGGCGAGCTCGCCGCCGCGCGCACGCTGATCGAGGAGGCTCCGGCCGGCGATCGCGATCGTCCGGAGCTGGCGATTCGCGCCGCGCGCGTCGCCTTCCGCAGCGGCCGGCTGGACGATGCCGCAAGCCTGTTCGAGACGCTCAGCGCGGATACGCCGGAGAACGCCAACAGCATCCGCGTGCGCGCGTACAACGGCCTGGGCAATGTCGCCATGCGCCGCGGCGACTACGCCGAAGGCGAACGCTTCCAATCCCGTGCCATCGACTTGCTGGAAAAAAACGGTCCGCGCGACATGCTCGGCACGGCCTACATGGAGCGCGGCGTGATGTTCGGCGGGCTCGGCAAGCACGAAGAAGCCATGGTGGATTTCGGGCGCGCACGCGTCGAAATGGAACGCAACGGCGACAGCCTCGCGCTCGGCATCCTCGATTTCAACACCGGCCTGGTGGAGTCGTACCGCAATCGTTACGACGCGGCGCTGGCAGCGATGAACCGCGCGATCGAGGTGAGCTTGCGTTACGGCGTCGCCGACGTGCTCGCGACCAGTCTGCTCGGCAAGGCCGACGTGCAGCTGACCGTACTCGACAATGCGGCGGCGCTGGCCACCACCGAACGCTGGTTGAATCTGCTGCCGCAGCTCGAAAATCCGGGTCTGAAGCGCCGGCTCGCCTCGATGCGCATCCGTGCCTTGATCGCCGGCGCACGATTGCTCGATGCGACGCGCGAACTCGACGCCTACCTCAATGCGCTCCCGCAAGCCCGCGGCGATCCGCAGTTCGATGTGCTGCGCGCGCAGATCCGCTACCGCGACGGCGATTTCGCCGCGGTGGTGCGGGCGGGAGAAGGCTTGCTCGAGCGCATTCGCCACGGCGAAGACCCGACCAGCGAGGTGAGCGATCGCGTGGCCTTGCGGCTGCTGGTTTCCGCCGCCGTGCGCGTCGGCGATGCGGCGACGGCACGTCGCTGGCTCGAAGCGTGGGCCGCCAGCCACACGGACACCGGCGAGGCGGCGTGGGAGGACGAATACAGCCTCGCGCTGGCGCGTGCGGAAGTCGCCGCGCCGGCCGAAGCGGCTGCGGCCGAACGCGATTTCGCCCGTGCTCTCGCCTTGGCCGACCGGCACGGGCGCAGCGATCTTGTGGTCGAGTCGGGGCTGGCGCAGGTTCGCCGACAGCTGAGCGACGGTGGTGGTCCGGCGCGCGCGTTGCCGCTCGCCGGCCGTCTCGCCGGCGTGGCCGATCGCGACTACCGTGTCGCGCTGGCGACGGCGGCGATCTACCAGGCCAACGGCGATGGTGCATTGGCCGCCGCGGCGCGCGCGAAGGCGGTCGCGCTCGTCGGTGCGCAAGCGGCGACCTTGGGTTACTGACCGGCGTCGGCGCGTACGCCGTGGTACGGGATGCGACCAGAAGGCTTGCGGCGAATGACGAACCCACGTCGGTGTGCGCCATTGCCGGCGTCGTTGCGTGTTCTTTGCGCGTGCCTTGCGCCGCCGTTGCGGTGTTCGCCGCCGGCCCGACACACGCTGCTGGCAGGCGGGAACGGTCGACGGCGCAGGTTGCCGGGTCGCTCCGCGGCCATCCGTGCCAAGCCGCAACTATTTGAGGGAAGCAATCATGTCGACACCCATTCCTGTCGTCGCCGCGCCGCGCTCCGCATCCACGAACACCTGGTTGGCGCGTGCGCTGATGGCGCTGGCCGGCCTGTTCGCAACGGCGTCGATCGCGGCGCCGGTCATCGCGCTCGACCCCGACCGTCTCTCGGCCACGCTGGCACCGGGGCAGTCGGCGACGCAACCGCTCTCGATTCGCAACCTCGGCAGCGATCCGCTGAACTGGCAAGCGCTCGACCAGAACACGGTCGTGCGCGAATTGCGCCGCGAAGCCGCGCTCGTGCTCGAGCCGAGCGAATATCTGCCCGCGTCGGCGGTGGTCGATCCGGCCGGCCGCTACGCCTATTTCGGTACCGGCACCGCGCCGGGCCAGATCGTCAAAGTCGATCTGCTGACGCTGCAGCGCGTCGGGGCGATCACCTTGCTCGGTGGCGAGGAGGGGGAATCGGAAAGCTATCCGTATTCGGCCGTGATCGATCCGGCCGGCCACTACGCCTACTTCGGTACCGGCACCTATCCGGGCAAGGTGGTCAAGATCGACTTGCAGCGCTTCGAGCGGGTCGGCGCGATCGGCTTGGCGCCGGGCGAGGAGGTTTTGCGCGCGGCCGTGATCGACCCCGCCGGCGAGTTCGCTTACTTCGGCACCGATTCCTATCCCGTGCACATCGTCAAAATCGATCTGCAGCGCTTCGAACGCGTCGGTGCGCTCGATCTGGGTGAGCTCGGCGCCTTGGTCAATGCCGCGGTGATGGACCCGGCCGGCCAGGCCGCGTATTTCGGAGTGGCCTTGGGCAGCGTGGCCAAGATCGACCTGGCCGACTTCAGCCTGGCCGGCACGCTCGATACCGGAGTCGGTACCTTGCTCGCATCGGCATTGATCGACCCGAACAGCCGCTACGCCTACTTCGGCACCGAAGGCACCAATCCCGGCCAAGTGGTGAAGATCGACCTGGCCAGCTTCAGCCTCGCCGATACTTTGACGTTGCAAACGGGCGAGCCTTGGGCCAAAGCGGCGGCGATCTCGGCGGACGGCGCGTTTGCGTATTTCGGCACCGGCACCGACCGGGTCACGCCGGCGCGCGTGGTCAAGGTCGATCTCGCAAGCTTCAGCCGCGTCGGCGCGGTCGCGCTGAACGAAGGCGAGAGCAGGCCCGACGCCGTCGTGATCGACCCCACCGACGGCGGGCTCTACTTCGTCACCTCGACGTTTCCCGGTCGCATCGTCAAGGTCAGCGATCAGGCACGCCATTGCGACCTGCCGAACTGGGCCAGCATCGCGCCCGGCAGCGGTGCGGTTGCTGGCGGTTCGAGTCAGACCGTCGATGTCGGCTTCGACGCGACCGGCCTCGCCGTCGGCCGCCACGAAGCCGCGCTGTGCCTGCAGAGCGAC
Source organism: Dokdonella sp. GW821-FHT11D02 (assembly GCF_058808595.1). NCBI lineage: Bacteria > Pseudomonadati > Pseudomonadota > Gammaproteobacteria > Lysobacterales > Rhodanobacteraceae > Dokdonella > Dokdonella sp. GW821-FHT11D02. Next base: position 773,443 of record NZ_CM179520.1, read on the forward strand.
GACCCGCTGACGCCGCGCGCGGCGCTGCCGTTGTCGATCGAGGTGCGACTGGCCGAGGTGTCGCCGCCGCAGTTCGGCTTCGACCTCGTGCGCGAGAGCAACAGCAGCGCCACGCTGTCGATCGTCAATCGCGCTGACAGCACGCTCGCCTGGACCATCGCGACGGCCGATCCGGTGCAAGGCTGCGCGACGTCGACGACGCTGTCCTGGCTGACTCCCGCTCCCGCGTCCGGCACTCTCGCCGCGGGCGCCAGCGCGAAGGTCGACGTCACGGTCGCAGCGAACGGTCTCGCCGCCGGTTCCTACGCTGCGCAGCTGTGCGTCAGCAGTGCCGTCGGTGCCGACACGCAGTCCGACGCGCTGGCGGTCAACCTGCTCGTGCGCGAACCCGCGCCGGCCGTCGCCGTCGTGCCCGGCAGCCTGTCGCGTACCTTGCCGGTGGGCGAGAGCGTCAGCTGGGATTTGTCGATCCTCAACACCGGCATCGCCGCGCTCGACTGGACTCTCTCGCGCCAAAGCGTGGCGTCGCACCTCGACGGATTCCTGCCGCTCCAGCTCGACGGCGACCCCGCCGTCAGCGGCGACATCGCCACCACCGCAGCGGTGGTCGACGCCGAAGGTCGCTACGCGTATTTCGGTACCAGCGCTTCGCCGGCGCAGATCGTGAAGGTCGATCTGTCGACCTTCGCGCACGTCGGCGCGATCACCTTGCCGACGGGCGAAGACCGTCTGGTTTCTGCGGTGATCGACCCGGCCGGCCGTTACGCCTACTTCGGCACGCAAACGGCGCCGGGCCGCGTGGTGCGCATCGACCTCGACCGCTTCGAGCGCGCCGGCACGATCACGTTGGCGGCCGGCGAGGATTTGCTCGGATCCGCGGTGATCGATCCGAACGGTGCATTCGCCTACTTCGGCACGCGCACCGATCCCGGCCGCGTGGTGAAGGTCGATCTGGCGAACTTCGCGCGTGTCGGGGCGATCGAGCTGGACAGCGCGCAGGATGAGAACTACCTGGTCTCCGCCGTGATCGATCGCGCCGGCGAGTTCGCCTACTTCGGCACCGGTCCCTACGCGGGCAAGGTGGTGAAGATCGACCTGACCGACTTTCGCCGCCTCGACAGTCTGCGCGTGGCGGACGGCTATCTCGCCGCGGCCTTGCTAGACCCGAGCGGCGACTTCGCCTACTTCGCTACCGATACCGGCAACCCGTTCGTCGGCGCGCAACTGATCAAGCTCGACCTGAGCCGATTCCGCATCGCTGCCGTGATGGCGCTGTCGGGGAACAACCTCGAATGCTGCACCAGCGCCGCGGTGATCGATCCCTACGGCCGCTACGCCTACATCGCCAGCACCATCGGCGCCGCCACGCGCCTGGTCGAACTCGATCTGCACGACTTCGTTCGCGTCGGTGCCGTTCAAACCGACGTGGTCGAGAACGGCTTGTTCGCCGCGGTGATCGATCCGGCCGGCCGCTACGCCTATTTCGGTGGCCCGCTCTACGTCGGCAATCGCGTGCTGCGCGTCGAGCGCCGCTTGTCTTGCGCGCTGCCCGACTGGTTGCGCACGTCGGAGGACAGCGGCAGCGTCGCCGCGGGCGGCACGCAAAGCCTGACGGTCGAGGCCGCCACCGCCGCTCTGACGCCGGGCGTACACACGGCCGATCTCTGCTTCGCGAGCAACGACCCGGCGCAGCCGCTGCTCGAAGTGCCGGTTCGGCTCGACCTGACGGCGGACGATCGTCTGTTCGCCGACGGCTTCGATGCCTCGGCGCGTTGAGACGATGCCGGCGTCGAGCGAATGCGTCGCAGCGTGCGCGCGGCGACGGAGCGCCGGTGAAGATCGCGTTGCGGTATCGCGCCGCGATCGAGAGGTGGACGGTTTCCGCGCGCATCGGATGCGCGCGGTCTTCCGCACATTCTTGCGAGTTCGTCGTGCTTAAGCGCCTCTGCCGCCTGTTCGTCGCGCTGTATCCGGCCGCGTTCGCGCACGCCGGTTTCCAGCCGCTCGATGTGCCGGGCAGTCAGCTGATCGCGCTTTCGCACGAAGGTTGCGTCGCGGCAGGCAGCCTGGTCGGCAGTACCGCCGGCGGTTTTCGCTGGTCGGCCGCCGGCGGCGTCGAGCTGCTGCGTGAAGCACTCACGGTCCGCGGCCTGTCCGCCAGCGGGCGCTACGTGGCCGGCTCGCTGCTCGACGAGCAGGCGCGCCAGGTGGCGGCGTATTGGGATGCCGACGGCCGAGCGCATCGGCTCGGCGGTCTGGCCGACTCGTCTTCGATCGGGCAGATCAGCGAGGCCTTCGGCATTTCCGACGCGCCGCGCATCGTCGGCAGCGCGCGCCGAAGCACGCAAGGGCAGGCGGCTTTCGTGTGGACGCTCGCCGAAGGCATGCGCGAATTGCCCGCGCCGCTCGCGGGCGCTTCCGCGCGTGCGCTCGGCCTCGGCGAAGGCGGTCGCATCTACGGTTGGATACAGAGTTCGCGCGGGGCGAGCGGAGTCTTGTGGCAAGACGATCGCGCGCCGATCTTGCTCGCGCCGAACGAGGAGACGGACGCACCCTGGCTCGGCGCCAATCGTCGCGGCGACGTGCTGATCGGCGCATCCGCGCGGCGCGACGGCGAACTTTCGCTCTATCGATGGACGGCCGCCGACGGCGCGAGCAGGTTGGCGGCGAACGGCGCGCCGGCACCGCTGCATCTGCTCGCCGGCAGCGACGACGGCCGCATCCTGGTCGGTGCTGCCGGCAGCGGCGACCGGCGCGAAGCGGTGCTGTGGATCGAGGGGCGATCGATCGTGACGCTCGCGCAGCTGTTGGCCGAGCACGCGATTCGATTGCCGCCGCGTTGGCGGCCGTCGGTGCTCACCGCGATCAGCGGCGACGGCAAGCGTCTGGCCGGTTGGGGCACGATCGACGGCCGCCTCGATTCCTTCATCGTCGATCTGGCGCCGGCCGAAACGGCGGACAGCTGCCGCGCGCGGCGCTCCTAGCTGCTCGACTCGCGCAGAAGAGCGGCCGGCAAACAAAAAGGGAGGGCCGAGTTCGGCGCCTCCCTCGAAAATCCAGTGGCCGCTTCAGTGCTTGGGATGCAGCAAGTCTTCCAGCCCGATCCGGCGCAGCAGCTCGGCGCGCACGCGGTCGGCGACGCCGTTGACGATCTCGGCACCGTCCTGCGACGGATCGATGTGCACGCGGAACGGGCGCTTGCCGAACGGTGCGTCGACCACGCGCACGATCGCGCGCGCGACCTCGCCGGCGTCCGCATCGGCGGGCTCCAGCGCGGCCAGGCCCTTCAGTGCGATCTCGGGAAGATCGGCGGTGGGACCCTTGGCGTATTCGTTCGCGCGCGCTTCGTCGGCCGGTGCGCCGGCATGGGCGAAGTGGTTGGTGCCTTGGGTGAATGCGCCGGGCACGACGATCGAGGTCTCGATGCCCCAGCGCGCGAGTTCGCCGGCGTAGCTGATCGCGACCGCGTCCATCGCCGCCTTCGCCGCGAAGTACGGTGCGAGATAGGGCGGCGTGCCGCCGCGCGTGCTGCTCGAAGACACCCACACCAGCAAGCCGCGTCCCTGCTTGCGCAACAGCGGCAGCGCGGCGCGATTGACGCGCTGCGTGCCGAGCACGTTGACGTCGTAGAGCTGCGCGTACTGCTCCGGCGTGAACGCTTCGGCCGGGCCGAACACCATGTGGCCGGCGTTGTGGATGACGACGTCGAGGCGCGCTTGCTCCTGCACGATGCGCTCGATCGCGCTCTGCGCCGAGGTGTCGGACTGCACGTCGAGTTCGACCGCGCGCAGGTCGACGCGATGTTCGTCGGCATAGGCCTTGGCCGCCTGCACTTGCGCCGCGTTGCGGCCGTTGGTGTCGCGCATGCCGGCGTAGACGGTGTGGCCGGCGTCGGCCAGCGAACGCGCGCTGAGGGCGCCGAAGCCGCTGGAAGCGCCGGTGATGAGGATGACGTGTTTCATGATCGATGCTCCTTGAGAGATGGCTCAGATGAACATGCCGCCGGACACTTCGATGCGCTGCGCATTGATCCAGCGGTTGTCCTCGCTCAAAAGCGAAGCGACCGCGGGACCGATGTCGTCGGGCAGGCCGGGGCGGCCGAGCGCGGTGACGCTGGCGATGAGCGCTTTGACCTGCTGGTTGTCGCGCACCGAGCCGCCGGCGAAGTCGGTTTCGATCGCGCCGGGCGCGATGGTGTTGACCGCGATGCCGCGCGAGCCGAGTTCCTTGGCCAGATAACGCGTCAGTACTTCGACGCCGCCCTTCATCACGGCATAGGCGGCGTAGCCGGGCGTGCTGAAGCGCGCCAGGCCGCTCGACAGGTTGACGATGCGGCCGCCGTCGGCGATCAGCGGCAGCAGGGTCTGGGTGAGGAAGAACACGCCCTTCAGATGGATGTTCATCAGGCGGTCGAAATCCGCCTCGGTGGTCTCGGCGAACGGCACGTGGATGCCGATGCCGGCGTTGTTGACCAGATAGTCGAAGGTGGCGCGGTTCCAGTTCGCGGCCAGCGCTTGCTTGAGGTCGACCGCGAAGGTCGGAAAGCCCGACACCTCGCCGGTATCGAGCGCGAACATGACCGCCTTGCGGCCGAGCGCTTCGATCGCGGCCTGGGTCGCGGCGGCTTCGGCCTTGTTGCTGCGGTAGGTGCCGACGATATCCACACCCTTGCGGGCGAGCGCGATGGCCATGTTGCGGCCGAGACCGCGGCTGGCGCCGGTGACCAGGGCGATGCGGGGAGTTGAGTTCGACATGCGATGTCTCCTGAGGGGGTTGAAAGCGATCCGGGGCTACCGGTGGCGCTAACTTGACACTTCCGCTCTAGGAGATAATCGGGGATGATTCGCGATCATTATCCGGATACGGCGAATAATGGATCGGTTCGACACCATGCGGGTCTTCGTGCGGGTGGTCGAGCGCAGCAGCTTCAGCCGCGCCGCCGAAGACCTGAACCTGCCGGCCTCGACCGCGACCGACGCGATCAAGCGCCTCGAAGCGCGGCTCAAGGTGCGCTTGCTCGAACGCACCACGCGGCAAGTGCGCACCACTCTCGACGGCGAGGCCTACTACCAGCGCTGCCTGGCGATCCTGGCCGACGTCGAAGACGCCGACAGCGCGTTCAGCGCGGCCAAGCCGAAAGGGCTCTTACGCGTCGGCGTGCACGGCACCCAGGCGCGCCACTTCATCGTGCCGGGCCTGCGCGGTTTCTTCGACGACTACCCCGACATCGAGCTGTATCTCAGCGAGAGCGACCGCTACATCGACCTCGTGCGCGAAGGCATCGATTGTGTGCTGCGCGCCGGTGAGCCGCGCGAGAGCGATCTCGCTTCGCGGCGCATCGCGCTGTTGCGCGAAGCCACTGTCGCCTCGCCCGAGTATCTCTCTCGCCACGGCACGCCGACCCGTTGGGATGCGTTGCAAGGCCAGCGCATGGTCGGCTTCCGTTCGTCGGCCACCGGCGGCGTGCTGCCGCTCGAATTCATGGTCGAAGGGCAGCGCAAGACGGTGGCGCTGTCGGCGACTTTGTCGGTCGACGGCGGCGATACCTATCGCGCGGCGGCCAGCCACGGTCATGGGCTGATCCAGGTGCCGCGCTATGCGATCGAGAGCCGGCTCGCGAACGGCGAGTTGGTCGAAGTCTTGCCCGAAACACCGCCTTCGCCGACGCCGGTGTACGTCCTCTATCCGCGCAATCGGCAGCTGAGCCTGCGTGTGCGGGTGTTCATCGATTGGGTGGCGGGGATGTTCGGGCGCGAGGCGGAAGCGGCGAGTCCGTGAGTGCGAATCGAAGCGCGCGGCCGCCGCGCGCGCGCCTGAGAAAGTCGCGCAGCGAGTGCGATTTCAGCTCGCCTTGTCCTCGTGCGGAACCGCCGCCGGATCCATCCACACCATCGCCCACACATGTCCATCCGGATCGGCGAGGTCGCGCGTGAACATGAAGCCGTGATCCTCGGGCGGGTTCACGTCGGCCTGGCCGCCGTGCGCGGCGGCGGTGCGGTTCATCGCATCGACGTCGTCGCGGCTGTCCATCGACAGCGACAGCATGTGCCCGGCCGATCCGGCCGCCGGCAACGGCCGCTGCGTGAAGGTGCGCCACTTGGGGTGCGTGACCAGCATGACGTAGATCGCCTCGCTCCACACCATGCAGGCGCCGCTGTCGTCGCTGAAGTGCGGGTTCCGCTCGAAACCGAGGGCCTTGTAGAACGCAGTCGAGGCTGCGAGGTCGGCGATCGGCAGGCTGACGAAGATCATCTTGGGCATGGAATTTTCCTGTGGGTGGTCAGAGGGGTCGAAGTCTCCGGGTCGGAGGAGGCTTCATCTGGACGACGAACGATCATCGCCCAAATCGACAACCGAGGATGCCTGCTGATCGTCACGCCGGCGGCCAACAAAAAAGCCCCGCCGAACGGCGAGGCTTTTCTCGAAGAATGCGGATGGTGGCTATGGGTGGGCTCGAACCACCGACCCCAGCATTATGAGTGCTGTGCTCTAACCGGCTGAGCTACATAGCCACGAGGGGGCGCGTAGTCTAAGGACTTGTCGCGACGGCGTAAACCTCGCCGCGGCGGCGGCTCCTGCGGCCGTTCAGCGCGGCTCGACGCGGATCGCGGTCTTGACCGAGTTGGCGATGAAGCAGCGTTCGTGCGCGGCTTCGTGCAATGCCGCGGCCGCGGCGGCATCGGGGGCGTGGCCGGCGGCGTAGCCGATGCGCGGGCGCAGCGCGACCTCGGTGATCGCCTGGCGGCCCGGCGCGATGCGCGCCATCGTGCCGACCGCTTCGTCTTCGTAGCGATCGACGACGTAGCCGCGCTCGGCCGCGAGCGAGAGGAACCAGAGCATGTGGCAGCTTGAGATCGCGGCGACGAAAGCTTCCTCGGGATCGACCCCGGCCGGGTCCGACCACGGCGCCGGCACCACCGAGGGTGAGGGCGAGGCGGGCACCACGGCGCCGCCGTCGAAGCGCCATTCGTGGCGGCGCGAATAGCGTCCGGCGGCGAAATCGGCCTCGCCGCGCTGCCAGCGTACTGTGCTCGTGTGGGTGCTCATCGCGCGCTCCGTCGGAGCGCGCATCCTAGCGCCGCCGCGGCCGCGCGATAGGGCCATTGCCGGCGTCGCGCACGCGGCATTGGCTCCTGCCGCGGCGAGTGCACTGGCTGTTCCACGGTTTGCGGTTCGCGGCGATGCTGCGCGCCCATCTTGCGGGAGCCCGGTCATGCTCGAACTGCGCGCACATTGCGAATGCTGCGGTAAGGATCTGCCGCCCGATGCGAGCGACGCGCGAATCTGCTCGTTCGAATGCACCTACTGCGCCGCCTGTGTCGAATCGCGCCTGCACGGCGCCTGCCCGAACTGCGGCGGTGAGCTGCAGCCACGCCCGCGGCGTGCCGCCGCGCTGTTGGCGAAATACCCGCCTTCGGCCGTGCGGCGGCCGCTGGTCTGCGCCGATTCCTGAGCCGGCGGCGCGAGCGAGCATTGCGCGGCCGCGGGGCTGCCGCTGTAATGGCGGGCCGCGATACCGCCCGTTTCAGGAGTTCCCGATGTCCGTCGTCCGCATGAGCGATCTAGATCTCGCCGGCAAACGCGTGCTGATCCGCGAGGATCTGAACGTTCCCATCGAGGAGGGCCGCATCACCTCGGAGACGCGCATCGTGGCCTCCTTGCCGACGATCCGCCTCGCGCTCGACAAGGGCGCGGCGGTGATGGTGACCTCGCACCTCGGCCGGCCGAAAGAGGGGCAGTGGAGCGCGGAGGATTCGCTCGCACCGGTGGCCAAGCGCCTGGGCGAACTGCTCGGTCGCGAGGTGCCGCTGTTGCGCGACTGGCTCGACGGTGTGGAGGTGCAGCCGGGCCAGCTGGTCTTGCTCGAGAACTGCCGCATGAACGTCGGCGAGGGCAAGGACGACGAGGCGCTGTCGAAGAAGTACGCCGCGCTCTGCGACGTGTTCGTGATGGACGCGTTCGGCACCGCGCACCGCGCGCAGGCTTCCACTCATGGCGCGATCCGCTACGCCAAGGTCGCCGCCGGCGGACCGCTGTTGATGGCCGAGCTGGACGCGCTGGCGCAGGCGCTGGACAAGCCGGCGCGGCCTCTGCTCGCGATCGTGGCCGGCTCCAAGGTGTCGACCAAGCTGACCCTGCTCGAGAACCTGGTCGGCAAGATCGATCAGCTGATCGTCGGCGGCGGCATCGCCAACACCTTCATCGCCGCGGTCGGGCACAAGGTCGGCAAGTCGCTGTTCGAACCGGACCTGCTCGACACCGCCAAGAAGATCATTGCCGACGCGAAAGCGCGCGGCGCCGAGGTGCCGATCCCGAGCGACGTGGTGGTCGCGCCGGCGTTCGCGGCCGATGCGCCGGCGACGGTGAAGAAGGTGAGTGAGGTCGGCGACGGCGACATGATCCTCGACATCGGCCCGGACACCGCCAAGCGCTACGCCGAGCTGATCGCCAAGGCCGGCACGGTGGTGTGGAACGGGCCGGTCGGCGTGTTCGAGTTCGATGCGTTCGGCGGCGGTACCAAGACTCTGGCGCAGGCGATCGCCGCCTCCGACGCGTTCTCGATCGCCGGCGGTGGCGACACCTTGGCCGCGATCGAGAAGTACGGCGTCGAGGATCGCGTTTCCTACATCTCGACCGGCGGCGGCGCCTTCCTCGAATTTCTCGAAGGGAAGGAGCTGCCGGCGGTCGCCGCGCTGAAGGCACGCGCGTGAAGCTCGCCCTGTTCGATCTCGACGGCACCCTGATCGATTCGGAAGAGGGCATCGTCCGCTCGGTCGAATACGCGCTGGAGAAACTCGGCGCCGTGGCGCCGTCGCGCGCCGAACTGCGCGGCTGGATCGGCCCGCCCTTGCGCGTGACGTTTCCGCGCGTACTCGGCGACGATCCGGCGTTGACCGAACGCGCGGTCGAGTTGTATCGCGAGCGCTATTCGGCCGTCGGCTGGAGCGAGCACGTCGTCTACGCCGGCATCGGCGCGGCGATCGAAGCCTTGGCCGCGGCCGGTACGAGCTTGGCGGTGGTGACGTCGAAGGCCACCTTGTACGCGCCGCGCATCGTCGCGAGCCTGCCGTTCGGCGCCGCGTTCGCGCGCGTCTACGCGGTGCCGCCCGACAGCGCGCACAGCGAGAAGGCGACGATGATCGCGCAGGCGCTGGCTGATTTCGGCGTGGCGCCGGAGGCGGCCGCGATGGTCGGCGACCGTCATTTCGACATCGAAGGCGCACGCGCGAACGGTGTGCGCGCGATCGGCGTCGGCTGGGGCTTTGGCACGCGCGAGGAACTGCTCGACGCCGGCGCCGACGCGATCGCCGAGGTGCCGGCGCAGCTGGTGCCGCTGCTGCGCGCGCCCGCGCCGGACGAATCGGCGCGTTCCGTCGCCTAGCTTTGCGTCGAGCGTCGCCGCTGCGCGCTCATGCGGCGGCAGCGATCTCGCCGCGTGTCGCGGCGAACAGACGCGCGCCGATCGCGTGCGCGTGATCGAGTTGCGAGTCGGCCGAACCGTTCGCGTGCAGCAGCAGTTCGGAGGTCGCCACGCGCGCGCCGCAGTAGTCGAAGATGCCGTGGTCGATCTGCGTTTTCATCGCGCCGAAATAGGCGTGCCGCGCATAGGTGCGCAGGTCGGCGCCGCCGAGCGCGAGCAGATGCACCGGCAGCCGGCGCAAGCGCTTGACCAGGCCGCCCTCGGCGCTTTCGTCGTAGGCCCAGCCGTTGGCGAACACGCGATCGATCCAGCCTTTGAGCAGGGCCGGCATCGACCACCAATAGACCGGATAGACCAAGACGAGCGCATCGGCGCGGTCGATGCGCGCCTGCTCGGCGAGCACGTCGGCGGCGGGCGCCGCTTCGCGCCGATGCACGGCGAGGTCGTTGGCGCCGAAGCGCGGATCGAAGCCTTCCGCGGCGAGATCGGCGATCTCGAACGAATGGCCGGTCGAAGAGACTCCGTTCGCGACCGCGGCGGCGACGGCGTGAGTGAGCGAGGCGGGATCGGGATGCGCGAGTACGATCAGCGCGTGCATGAGGGGAACTCCGGTTCGATTGCGGGCGCCGGTGGCGGCCCGTACACTTCAAGCTACTTTTGGTAAGTTACTTTCGGTATATAAGCGTGTCAAGCCGCGATTCCAACAAGAAGTCGGCCGCAGTGCCCGTGCGGCAGCGCATGACGCGCGAAGATCGCCGCCGCCAGCTGCTCGACGTCGCCTGGCAGCTGATCCGCGGCGAGGGCACGGAGGCCCTGTCGCTGGGGCGATTGGCCGAGCAATCGGGCGTGACCAAGCCGGTCGTCTACGATCATTTCCAAACGCGGCAGGGCCTCTTGGCCGAGCTGTATCGCGAATACGACGCGCGGCAGACGGCCTTGATGGATGCGGCGCTGGCGGCGAGCCGCGCGACCCTGCCCGAGCGCGCCGCGGTGATCGCTTCTTCGTACGTCGATTGCGTGTTGCAACAGGGGCGCGAGATTCCGGGCGTGATCGCGGCGCTGGCCGGTTCGCCCGAACTCGAGCAGATCAAGCGCGATTACGAAGTCGCCTTCATCGGCCGCTGCCGCGCCATGCTCGGCCCGTTCGCAGGCATGGGCACGATCGCGGCGGCCGGCTTGTGGGGCATGCTCGGCGCCGCCGAAGCCTTGTCGCACGCGGCCGCGGTCGGCGAGATCAGTGCCGCGCAAGCGCGCGACGAACTGCGCGAAACGATCGTCGCGATGGTGACGCGCAGCGCGCGCCATGCAGCGCCGCGCAAAACCGGCCGCGCACCGCCGCGTCGCCGCTGATCAGCCGTCGGTCGCAGCCAGCGTCATGTGGATCAAGGGAAACGGTTTGCCCTGGCCGTCGAGCGACGAGCGGCCGATCGCGCGGAAACCCATGCGCTCGTAGAAACCGATCGCTTGCGGGTTTTGCTCGTTGACATCGACCTTGCTCGCGCCGAGTTCGTCGACGGCGTAGCGAACGAGCTGGCGCCCGACGCCGCTGCCGCGGCTTTCCGGCGCGACGAACAACATTTCGATGTTGCCTTCGAGCACGCCGATGAAGCCTTCGATGCTTCCGCGCTCGTTCGTGCAGGCGCGCAAAGTCACCGCCTGCAGATAGTCGTGGCGAATCTTCGGGCGCAGAAACGCGATGTCGGCCTCGCCGAGAAAATCGTGCGTGGCGCGCACGGACGCTTCCCAGACTTCGGTGAGGCGGTCGTAGTCGGCGTCGGTGACGGTATCGATGCGGTTGGTCGAAATCATTGCGGTGAAAGAGATTACGTACAGACAGTCGCTGCCTGCGGCCGCCACCGATCCGGCGGCGGCCGCGGGCGCGCGAATCAGACCAGGGTGATCTTCACGTCGACATTGCCGCGCGTCGCATGCGAGTACGGGCAGATGTCGCGGTGCGCCGTGTCGACCAAGTCTTGCGCGACGGCGCGATCGAGACCGGGCAAGTTGACCTCCAATTCCACCGCGATGCCGAAGCCGGTCGGCTCGCGCGGACCGATGCCGACGTGGCCGGTGACGCTGGTGTCGGCCGGCACTGCGACCTTCTTCTGGCCGGCGACGAAGCGCATCGCGCCTTCGAAGCAGGCCGCATAGCCGGCCGCGAACAGCTGCTCCGGATTGCTGCCGGCGCCGCCGGGGCCGCCGAGTTCCTTCGGCACCTTGAGGTCGAAGTCGAGCACGCCGTCGCTGCTCTTGATGTGGCCGGCGCGGCCGCCCTTGGCGGTGGCGGTGGCGGTGTAGAGGATCTTGTTGATGCCCATGATGACTCCTTCGTTCGTGGCGGTGACGGAAACGTTACGCCCACATTGTGACGCCTGCGACGGTTCGCAACACGTGCAGGCGTGCGGTCGCGAGCCTCGCGTATGATCGGGCGGATACGCGTTCCAAGCCTGTCCCGGAGACCTCGCACGTGCAAGCGCAATTGCGTCGAACCAAGATCATCGCCACGCTCGGACCGGCCACCGACGCGCCCGGCGCGTTGAAGCGGCTGCTCGCCGAAGGTGTCGACGTCGTGCGCCTCAATCTTTCGCACGGCACGCACGACGACCATCGCGCGCGCGCCGCTGCGGTGCGTGCGGCCGCGGCCGAACTCGGCCACGAGGTCGGCGTGCTGGCCGACCTGCAGGGACCGAAGATCCGCGTCGAGCGTTTCGCCAACGGGCCGATCCAGCTCGAGCTGGGCCAGGATTTCGTGCTCGACTGCCGCCCCGACGCGCCGGCCGGCGACGGCGGCCGCGTCGGCGTCAGCTATCACGAGCTCTGGCAGGACGTGAAGCCGGGCGACGTGCTGCTGCTCGACGACGGTTTGATTTCGCTCGAAGTGGTCGACGTCACCGCGCAAACGGTGCGTTGCCGCGTGCTCGCCGGCGGCCGCTTGTCCGATCGCAAGGGCATCAATCGCCTCGGCGGCGGCCTCACCGTGGCCGCGCTGTCGGACAAGGACCGCGCCGACATCCGCCTCGCCGCCGAACTCGAAGCGGACTTCCTCGCTGTCTCCTTCGTCAAGACCGCCGACGACGTCGAAACCGCGCGCGCGCTGCTGCGCGAGGCCGGCGGCGGCGCCAGCCTGGTCGCCAAGATCGAGCGCGCCGAGGCGATCGAGAACCTGAGCGCGATCGTCGAGGTGTCCGATGCGGTGATGGTCGCGCGCGGCGATCTCGGCGTGGAAATCGGCGACGCCGAACTGCCGGGCCTACAGAAGAAGATCATCCGCGAGGCGCTGCTGCGCAAGCGCATCGTGATCACCGCGACGCAGATGATGCAGTCGATGGTCGAGTCGCCGATCCCCACGCGCGCTGAAGTGCTCGACGTCGCCAACGCGGTGATCGACGGCACCGACGCAGTGATGCTGTCGCAGGAAACCGCCGCCGGCCGCCATCCGGATAAGGCGGTCGCGGCGATGCGCCGCGTCTGTCTCGGCGCCGAACGCCAGTTCGAACCGCAGGAAGACCTCAGCCCCGGCACCCACGGTCTCGATCGCACCGATCAGGCCATCGCGCTCGCCGCGATGTTCCTGGCCAACCAGATCGGCGTGCGTGCGCTGATCGCGCTGACCGAATCGGGCGGCACCGCGCAATGGCTGTCGCGCTACCGCTCGACCGTGCCGATCTATGCGCTGTCGCGCAACGCCGCCGCGCGCCGGCGCATGCTGCTCTACCGCGACGTGCACCCGGTCGAGTTCGACGCGCGCGGTGTCGGCCCGACCCAAGCCGCGCGCGAAGCGGTGCTGCATCTTTTCCGGCTCAGCCATCTCGCGGTCGAAGATCGCGTCATCGTCACCACCGGCGACCACACCGGCCAGCTCGGCGGCACCAATACGCTGAAGCTGCTCAAGGTCGGCCAAGGCGGTCTCGCCGAGGGGCTGGGCGACTTGTAGCGAATCGATGCACAAACGTGCCGACGACGTCCGGAGATTCATCGTCTGTCCGTACAATGACCCCGCCACATTTCGGATGGCGATGCGGGAGGAACCGTCATGAAGCGATTCGCAATTTCGCTGTTCGCGCTCGCCGCTGCCACCAGTGCATCGGCGCAATCGACCTTGCCGCCGCGCGTGGTGCCGGCCGATAAGCTCGCCGGCTATTGGCAGATGGACAATTCATCGGTGCAGGCCGACGCGCCGAACTACGGCAAGAACATCCAGCAGCCGGGCTGCGCCACGGTCTCGTTCGTGGTCGAGAAAGACGGCAGCACCAGCACGGTCAAGGTGCAGAAAGTCGCGCCGGAAGGTGATCTGGGCAAGATCGCGGCGAGCGCGGCCTCGCATCTGCGCTTCGAGCCGACCGTCTCCAATTCCGGTCGCGAACGTGTCTTCAGCTGGCTGATTTTTCCGTTCAACCTGCCGGCCGACGCCGCCACGCGCACGGCAGTGATGCAGCGCTGCGCGGTCGACACGCTCGATTGGAAAGACCACTGACACGGAAGCGATGCGGATGAGGCACTCGGTAACGCCGCGCGGGCTGGCCTGCGCGATCCTGTTCGCGATCGCGCCGCCGCTGTCGGCCGCGACGCTAGAAATTCATCCGTACCTGCGCGAAGGCGACAGCGCCGATTTGATCGTGCTGGTCGACGGCAAACAGGCTTGCGCGATCAAGATCGCCAAAGCCGGCGCGGACGTGCACAAGACGCCGGCCTGCCGCTTCGAACTGCCGGCGTCGGCGGCGAAGCTCGGCGTGCGCGGCGCGTACGAGGGCGTGCGCTGGAACAGCGGCAAGCGCTACCGCTTCGAGGGCGAGCAGAGCTGGCCCTTGCTCGATTTCGCGCCGGTCAGTCGCCGCCTGACGCAAGCGGGCAAGCCCTACGGCGAGCGCATGGCCGATTTCATCGCAGCGGCGAAGGCGTTCGCCGGCAAGCAGATCGGTGCGCTGCGCGCGAGTGCATTGCGAGCCGACAAGCCGGTCGACGCGGCCGCGATCGCCGCGGCGGAAAAGCGGCTCGGCTATGCGCTGCCGGCCGAGTTCGTCTCGATCCAGCGCACGGTCGGCGCGTTCGAGATCGACGACAGCAGTTTGACGACGATCGAGCAGATCGCCGATGCCGATACGCAGATGCGCAAGTTCTGGGGTACGCCGGAAGAGGCGATGCAGGCGTCGTACTCGGAAAAGCAACGCGCCAATCTGCGCGCCAGCACCTTGTTGTTCACCGAAGTCGGCGACGGTCTCGGCGGCCTGCGCTACCGGCCGCCGCCGAGCCAGACCTGCGGCGAGCAGCCGTACTACCAGTGGATCTCGCAGGAAGGCGGCGACACCGCGCTCAAATATCCCGACGGCCGCTGCATGGATTTCGCCGCGGCACTGCGCTGGTTGCTCGAGGGATTTTTGATCGACGGCTACGCCGACGAGCTGGCCTCGGAGAAAGACGTCTTGCTGGTCGACAGCTCGGTCGGTACGCAGTCGCTGGCCTTGAACACCGCGGACGAACGCTTCGCGGTCCAGCTGGCCGTGCGCTGGCAAGGGCCCTACGGGCTCTTGAGAGCGCCGGGCGCGCCGTGAGATCGCGGATGCATCGCAAGCTTTCGTAGCGGCGGTGTGCAAAACATTTCGATAGGCACGCTGTTGCGCTGGCCGTCGCAGCGCCGGGGAGCCGCTTGGACATTCATCTCTACCTGCAAGCCGACAGCAGCGTCGACTTCAGCCTGATACTCGACGACAAGGAAGTGTGCGCGATCAAGATCGCGCACACCGACGACGACACGCACAAGACCGCCGTCTGCCGTTTCGAACGGCCGGCGTCGGCCTCGACGCTGAGCCTGCGCGGCAGCTACGAAGGTGTGCACTGGCGTACGAAGCAGCGCTATCGCTACGAAGGCGAGCGGAGCTGGCCCCTGCTCGACTTCGGCCCGGTTGGCACCCGCTTGACGCAAGCGGGCAAGCCTTACGGCGAGCGCATGGCCGACTTCATCGCGGCGGCGAACGCATTCGCCGGCGAGCACCTCGGCTCCGACTACGCGAGTCGATTCGAAACCGGCACGCCGGCCGATGCGGCCGCGATCGCGGCGGCGGAAGAGCGGCTCGGCTATGCGCTGCCGGCCGAGTTCGTTTCGACCCAGCGCACGCTCGGCGCGTTCCAGTACGGCGACCACGGCTTGATCGGGATCGAACAGATCGCCGATGCCGAGACGCAGTTGCGCAGGTTCTTGGGTGAGTCCGAGGAGACGCTGCGCGAAGGCTACTCCGAACCGATGCGCGCCAATCTGCGCGCAAGCACCTTGCTGTTCGTCGAAGCCGGCGACGGCTACGGCGCTTTGCGCTATCGGCCGCCGCCGAATGAGAGCTGCGGCGAGCGGCCGTACTACCAGTGGTTCGCGCAGGACGGCAGCCGCATCGCGCTCAAGCAAGCCGACGGTCGCTGCATGGACTTCACCGCCGCGATGCGCTGGTTGCTCGAGGGCTTGGTGATCGACGGCTACGCGGACGAGGCGGTGTCCGAGCACGGCATTCTGCTGGTCGATTCCTCCGAGCCGGGCCAATCGCTCGCGCTCAAGACCGGCGAAGATCGCTTCGAGGTGCAGCTGAGCGTGCGCTGGCAGGGGCCGCACGGCCTGCGCCGCCGCCCGGACCTGGCGTAAGTCGCGGGCGCCGAACGCTTCGCACGGAACTGGCCTATACTTCCGGCCCCCAATTCCGACCCCGGCCGGCGCGAGCTGCGGCCGCGGCGCGTTTTCGCTTTCCACGGAGCTTTAACGATGAGTATCGAAGATCTGGAAGAGACCGCTCAGGCCCTGGTCGCACCGGGCAAGGGCATCATCGCGATCGACGAATCGACCGCCACCATCAAGAAGCGCTTCGACTCGGTCGGCGTGCCCAACACCGAGGAAAACCGGCGCGCCTACCGCGAGATGCTGCTGACCACGCCCAAGCTCGGCGAGCACATTTCCGGCGCGATCCTGTACGACGAAACGATCCGCCAGTCGACCAAGGCCGGCGTGCCCTTCACCAAGATCATGCTCGACGCCGGCGTGTTGCCGGGCATCAAGGTCGACATGGGTCCGAAGGCCCTGGCCGGCTTCCCGGGCGAACTGGTCACCGAAGGCCTCGACGGCCTGCGCGAACGCCTCGCCGAGTACGTCAAGCTCGGTGCCAAGTTCGCCAAGTGGCGCGCGGTCATCACGATCGGCGAAGACACGCCGAGCGGCACCTGCATCGAAGCCAACTCGCACGCACTGGCGCGCTACGCCGCGCTGTGCCAGGAAGCGGGCATCGTGCCGATGGTCGAGCCGGAAGTGCTGATGGACGGCAGCCACGACCTCGACGTTTCCTACGAAGTCACCGAAGCGACCCTGCGCTCGCTGTTCGGCGCGCTGTACGAGCAGAACGTGCTGCTCGAAGGCACCATCCTGAAGGCCAGCATGGTCATCCCGGGCAAGGACTGTCCGGATCAGGTCGACATCGAAGACGTCGCCGAAGCCACCGTGCGCTGCCTCAAGGCGGCGGTACCGGCCTCGCTGCCGGGCGTGGTGTTCCTCTCCGGCGGCCAGAGCGACGAGCAGGCGACCGCGCATCTGAACGCGATGAACCAGATGGGCCCGCACCCCTGGCCGCTGTCGTTCTCCTACGGCCGCGCCATGCAGACCGCCGCGCTGACGCTGTGGGGCAAGGACATGCAGGCGAACTTCGCCGAGGCGCAGAAGACGGTCGCCCTGCGCGCTCGCCAGAACGGCCTGGCGGCGTTGGGGCAGTGGAAGAAAGTCGCCTGAGCTCCGACAGCACGCAAGCTTGAGTGAAGAACGGGCGCCGATGGCGCCCGTTTTCTTTTGCGGAATCGCGCGATCCGGCGCTGCTTCGGCGCTTCAGCGCCTGCGTTTTTCACAGCCGGCGGAAGCCTCAGCCGAGACCGCCGTTCGCTCCGGTCGTCTCGAATTTGCTCGCCTCTGTCCAGCCCTCGGAACCCTCGAAATGCGGTCACACAGGGCAGCGCGCTGACGGCCTTTTAGCCGGCACAAACGTATGTACGAATCCACCGGTCGAACCATGACTTTTGGCATGGTTGTGATCGCGCGCCGCGTCGGCTAAACACACCGACGCGATCGCCGGGGACACAAGGCGATCACAATCGAGAACCCGTTCGCATTTGGCTTGGTGGGGCGCCGGGTTTCCGCTGGTCGTTTCAATCTCCTGGGAATTCAACATGTCGAAAACCACGAAACACGGCGCCGGCCGGCGTGGGCCTAGCGCATTGTCGCTGGCTTCGTCGCTCGCAGCGCTGACGTTCCTCGCCGGCGTGGGGCCGGCGACGGCAACGACGTCTTTGCCGACGCCGGCCGCGACCGAAGCATCCGTTTCGGTCGAGCAGGCGGTCAGCCGCGCTCTGGCCGCGGGTGAGACGCCGGCCGTACTGGTCAAGTTCCGCGGCAAGGCGGATCTGTCCGCCGCGTACGGCATCGCCGATCGCGACGCGCGCGCAACCTTCGTCTACGAGACGCTGCGCGACTTCTCCGCCACGCGCCAGAACAAGACCTTGCAGACGCTGAGCTCGCAGTTCAGCCTCAGCCAGTCCGCTCACGAATACACGGTGCTGTGGATCGACAACAGCATCGCGATCGCGCGCCTGTCGGCGCCGATGCTCAACTCGCTGCAGGCCGATCCGAACATCGAATCGGTGCGCACGCAGAAAGAAATTCCGCTGCCGGTCGAGCCGGTGGTCGAGGCCGCGCCGGAGCCCAATGACGCGGTGTCGAGCCTGGCGCACATCAAGGTGCCGGACGTGTGGGCGCTCGGCCACAAAGGTGCCGGCGTCGTCGTCGCCAACATCGACGCCGGCGTGCGTTACACGCACGAGGCGCTGGTCGGCAAGTACCGCGGCAATCTCGGCGGCGGCAACTTCCAGCACAACTTCAACTGGTACGACCCCTACAACCATTCCGCCGCGCCGCGCTCCAGCGACAAGCACGGCACCCACACCATGGGCACCATGGTCGGCGACGGCGGCACCGCCACCACGCAGATCGGCGCGGCGCCGGATGCGAAGTGGGCGGCCTGCATCGGCTTCGGCGCTCCGGGCGCCGGCGCGACCGACGCCGGTCTGATCGAGTGCGGCCAGTGGACTCTGGCGCCGTATCCGACCAGCGGTACCGGCACGCCCGATCCGACCAAGCACGTCGACATCGTCAACAACTCCTGGGGCGACTGCGGCCGCACCTACGACAACTGGTACGAAAACGTCATCGACGGCTGGATCGCCGCCGGCATCGTGCCGGTGTTCTCCAACGGCAATGCGTCCAACTGCGGCTACCCCAACAATCCGCCGCTGAACACGGTCGGCAATCCGGGCCGTTCGGGCAAGGTGCTCGGCATCGGTTCGACCGGCACCACCAACGGCCTGTACGCGTCGCACTCGAACAAGGGTACGACCGACAATCCCAACCCGGGCCTGCCGAACTACCCCGATCCGCGCGGCTTCGCCAACTTGAAGCCGAACGTGGTCGCGCCGGGCGTGAACATCCGCTCGTCGGGCATCGTCAACGACTCGACCTACTACAACGAAACCGGCACCTCGATGTCCTCGCCCACCGCAGCCGGCGTGATCGCGCTGATGTGGAGCGCGGCCGACTGTCTGCGCGGCGACTTCGCCACCACCGGCACCTTGCTGATGAGCACGGCGATTGCGGTACCGGTCGCCACCAACAGTCCGTCGGACGGCCCGGGCAACGTGCCCAACCAGGCCACCGGCTGGGGCGAGATCGATGCGCTGGCCGCGGTCAACGCGGCGATCGCGCATTGCAACACCGCCGCACCGCCGAGCGCGTCGAAGAGCTTCTCGCCGATCACCATCGCCAACGGCGGCACCAGCACGCTGACCATCGTGCTCGGCAACAACAACGCGACCGAGGCGACCCTGACCGCGGCGCTGACCGACACGTTGCCGGCCAATCTGGTCGTCGCCGCGACGCCGGCCGCCAGCACCACCTGCACCGGCGGCACGCTGACGGCGGCAGCCGGTTCGGGTTCGGTCAGCCTCAGCGCCGGCGCGAAGATTCCCGATCTCTCCCACAGCGGCGCCTGCACGATCACGGTCCCGGTGACCTCGACCGTCAACGGCAGCTATGAGAACGTGATCGCGGCCGGCGCCTTGCAGACCGACCTCGCCAACAGCACGGCCGAAACGCGCGCCACGCTGACGGTCAATGCCAGCGGCTTGAATCCGCCGGCGGTGTCGAAGGAATTCGCTCCGGCCAATGTCTCGGCAGGCGCGGTCAGCACGCTGACCATCACGCTGTTCAACAGCAATCCCGGCGCGGCACTGACGCTGACCGGCGACCTCACCGACACCTTCCCGAGCGGTCTGGTCGTGGCGGCGGCGCCGAATGCGTCGACCACCTGCGGCGGTGCGGTCACGGCGGCTGCCGGTAGCGGCTCGGTCACTCTGGCCGCGAGCGGCTCGACCATTCCGGCTGCGGACGATTGCACGATCAAGGTCGACGTCACCGCCGCGAACGGCGGCAGCTACCCCAACACGATCCCGGTCGGTGCCCTGCAGACCAACGCAGGCGCGAACGATCAGGCCGGCAGCGCGACGCTGACGGTCGCCGCCGGCGGCGGTCTGGTCTGCTCCAACCCGATCAATCACACGATCGCGACCGATCTCGACGGCAGCTACTTCGGCTGGGTTTCCGGGCAGGTCTCCGACGACTCGTTCACCGGTTGGAACTTCAACCCCTACGGCACCGGCGGCAACTTCTCGTTCTACTGGGGCGGTAGCTCGACCGGCAACGCCGGCGTCTCCGCTACGTCGGAACAGACCGACTGGCGCGTGCTGCAGAACGGCGATGTGGTCGGCCCGAGCTCGACGTTCTCCTCGGCCATCGGCCGCGCGACGAACTGGAACGCCACCGTCAACGGCTACCTCGGCTTCAAGTTCAACTGCACCGCCGGCACCTGCTACGGCTATGCGCACCTGAATGCGACCGGCAGCACCGGCTTCCCGGCGACTCTGATCGACTACTGCTACGACAGCAGCGGCGCTCCGATCACCGTGGTCGGTGGCGGCGGCGGTACGCCGACGATCGCGGTGACGCCGTCGCCGCTGGCGATCACCGTCGACGCGGGCGCCACCCAGAGCAGTCCGCTGACGGTGAAGAACACCGGCGGCGGTACGCTGACCTACTCGATTTCCGAAGCAGCCGCGGCACGACCCGTCGTGCGCCCGGCGCGTAAGGAAAAGCTCGAGCAGAGAGAGTTTGCGCGATCGTCGCGTCAGCTCTCGATCAGCCGGCCGCTCACCCCGCCGGTCGAGTTCGGTGATTTGACCATTTCGCAAATGCAGGACAACACGCCGGTGGCGCAGTCGGGCATCTCCTGTCCGGGAGCTCCGACGAGCTGGTGGCGCCGCTTCTACTTCAGCGAGCATCCTGCGGTCGGCGCGAACGCGAACGTGCAGAGCGTGACGATCTCGTCGGAGACGTCCTCCGGTGCGACGGTGCCGTTGACGATCAATCTCTACACGCTCGCGCATTCGACGGCGGTCGATACGATTCCGACGGCCGCGCTCACCTTGATCGGCACCGCCAACGGGACGATCAGCGGCGAGCTCACCACCATCACCGTTCCGGTCACCGGCACGATCGACGATACCGTCGGCAAAGACCTGGTGGTGGAGTGGCACACCGACAATCCGGATGCCGTCAACTTCTTCCCGGGCGCGAACGCGACCCCGGAAACGCATCCGACCTTCCTGTCGGCGGAAACCTGCGGCAACGCCGAGCCCGCACCGGCTTCCGAAGTCGGCCCGGGCTTCCCGGACTTCCATCTGGTGATGGTGGTCACGCTCGGCGAAGGCGGCGGTCCGGTCGGTTGCGAAAACCCCTCCGACGTACCGTGGCTCAGCGTGTCGCCGGCGAGCGGTTCGCTGGCGGGCGGCGCTTCGGCCGATTCGACCGTGACGGTGAATGCCGCCACGCTCGCAGCCGGCAGCTATTCGGCCAACGTCTGCGTGACCAGCAACGACACTGTGAATCCGCTGGTCAGCGTGCCGGTCAACGTGACGGTAAGCCCGGTCACGGTGCCGCCGTGCAGCGCGTCGGACAAGATCTTCTGCGACGGCTTCGAGATCGTGGACACGAGCAATCCGAACGTCCACGACAGCGGCGTCATCAACCTGGACATTCCCGACACGTTCGATGGCGTCTACCTGAACTGGCCTGACGGCAGCCACTGCACCGACGGTGCCTGCGGCGGCAACATCAACGCCTACTCGGTCGGCGGCCCCGGCGGCCAGCAGGATCCGCTCGACCTGCACTTCTTCTGGCCGAACGCGGCCGGCGGTAACGAGGGTGGCGTGGGCAGCGCGGCGAACAGCCGCTACACGATCCTGGCCTCGGGTGCGACGGTCGGACCGAGTTCGGAGTTCATCACGGCGGCGGGTGATCCGCCGGCGGACATGAGCAACTGGATGGCCGGTGCCGACGGCTACCTCGGCTTCAAGTTCGACTGCACCGGCCCCGCCTCCGGCGTGTGCTATGGCTATGCGCACCTGACCACAACCGCGCCGCATGGCTTCCCGGCGACGGTCGTGCGCTACTGGTACGACACCTCGGGCGCGGCGATCACGATTCCGTAATCGCAAGCGTAGAGGCGACAACTCAAAGGCCTCCCTTCGGGGAGGCCTTTTTTTATGGGCAACGGTGCAAGCGGCAAGTGACTTCGGAGCCAATCAAAGCCGGCGGCGTGGCGGCGAGCGAATCTCGCTGCATCGACGCTCGCTCAACCCAAATCGTCGGCCTCGACCCGATCGAGCGCTTCGTCGACGACCGGCTCGAGTTCCTCGCGCAGATGCAAGCGCGCCAGCGCATGCAGGCCGTCGACGGTGTCGGCCGCGTCGGGATCGAAATCGTCGTCGTCGAGCAGGGCGGCGAGCAAGCTGAAGTAGCTCTCGTCGGCGCTGCCGGCGGCGTCGAGCAAGAGCGCCGGTAAGGACCAGCTGCGCGTGTCGAGATGGCGCGTGTGTGTGCTCGCATTGTCCAGCAGCAACCACGGGACTGGCTGCTGCATCGCGTCGCGTCCGTCGTCGAAGCCGAGCTGGGCGTACACCGGCGCGAGATCGGGCAGATGGTCGCCGTAGAACAAGAGCAGGGTGCGGCGCTGCCGCTGCAGCAGCGCGTCGGCGAGACGGCCGAGTTCGTGGTCGGCGTCATCGAGCAAGTACAGATAATTGCCGAACCATTCGCGTGCGCCGGCATCCAGCGGCTGCGGCATCGGCAGCGCCGACAGACGCTGCGGATCGAGGCCGGGGCGCCAGTCGTACGGGCCGTGGTTTTCCATGCTGACCGCGAACAGGAATTGCGGCGGGCCATCGTCGGCGAGCTCGGCCAGGATGCGCTCGGTCAGTGCGGCGTCGGCAGTGAACAGGCCGACGATGGCGGCGCCGTCGAACGCGGCTCCGTCGGCGAAGCGTTCGAAGCCGAGCGCTTGGTAGGCGCGCGTGCGGTTCCAGAACGCGCCGGCGTTCGGATGGATGGCGAGCGTGCGATAGCCTTGCGCGGCGAACGTGCGCGCGAGACCGGGATAGCGCTCGCCGTCCAGCTCCAGCCAGGGGTACTGGATGCCGCCGAGGCTGGCCAGCGGCGCGCCGGTCAACACCTCGAACTCGGTGCGGATGGTGCCGCCGGCGTAGGTCGGCACGCGCAGCTCCCCATAAGTCGCGCGCTGCGCGAGGCGGTGGTACTCGCGCAGATAGCGTCCGCTGAGCACGCCGCGCAGGCGCGCCGGATCGAACAAGGATTCGCTTTGCACGACGACGATGTCGGGCCGCTCGCCGGGCGACGCGGCCAGCGCATTGCGCAGCGTCGGCGCGTGCCGCCGCAGCAGCGCCAGCGCCGCCTCGCGATCGGCGGCCGGCACGCCGTTGCCGCCGATTTCCCAGTGATAGACCAAGAGGCTTCCGATCAGGCCGGTGCGCAGCGCGCTTTCGGTCAGCGCCCAAGGCTGGAACGCGAGTTCGGTCGATTGGTAGAGCCGCCGCCACGGCGTCGAGCCGGCGACGAGGCCGACGCCGGCGAGCAGGGTGGCGGCAGCGAGCAAGGGCGCGCGCCAGCCGGCCAGCAGGGTCAGCCGTCGTTCGCGCCACAGCGCATAGGAGAGCGCCAGCGCAGCGACGAGCAGTGTCAGCTGCCCGTAGTCCCAACGCAGATACTGCGAGAACAGGCGCAAGGCCGGGCCCGGCTCGGCCAGGAAACGCAGATCGGCCGGCAGCAGCGGCATCTGCAGGCGGCCGAGCTTGGCACCGTTGGCCATGTGCAGGGCGCCGATCGCCAGCAGCACCAGCCAGCACGGCAGCAGCGCGCGACGCGTCAGCGCGAGCAGGAGCCCGAACGCGGTCAGCGCCGGCAGCGCGTTCAAGGCCAGCCGCAGCACGATGTCGTGCTGCGGCAGCGCGTACAAATCGATGCCGGGGTCGAGCTGGCCGACCGCGAACAGGATCGCCAGCACGGCGGCGAACAGGCGCGCGAATTCGCCGCTACGGCGGCGGGGTGGCGGGGAAAGGTCGGCGACGGTCTTCATGACGAACCGATGACGATGCCACGGCGCGCGCGTCGCTGCATGAACCGCGCGTCATGCGGCGGCGGAGCATCGCCGCGTCGCGCTTCCCATCACCGCGTGGCCGTGGCACCGTAGCTGCGAGCAGCGGGGGCAACGGGTGGCTGAAATCACCGAACTCATCGGTCGGGCGCGCGGCGGCGACCAGGCGGCGTGCGAGCGCGTGTTCGCCCTGCTGTATGACGAGCTGCATCGCCTCGCCGCCGGCCGGCGCCACGACCTCGACGCCCCCGGCACCACCTCGCTGGTGCACGAAACCTATCTGAAGATCGCTCGTCACGGCGTGCTCGCGGTCAACGATCGCAGCCACTTCTTCGCCGTCGCCGCGCGTGCGATGCGCCAGATCGCGGTCGATCATGCGCGCGCGCGCTCCGCCCAGCGCCGCGGCGGCGGTGCCGCGTTCGCGCCGCTGGAGACCACCGCGCTGCAAGCGGTGGCGCAGATGCGCAGCGACGAAGTGCTCGCGCTCGACGCCGCACTCGATCGTCTCGCCATAGTCGATGCCACACTCGCCGCGCTGGTCGAGATGCGTTTCTACGCCGGACTCGAACTGTCCGAAATCGCCCTCGTGCAAGAACGCTCGGAACGCTCGCTCAAGCGCGACTGGCGCCGCGCGCGCGCCTTCCTCTTGCGCGAGATCGAAGGAGACGCTCAATGAGCGCCGCGCGCTGGGACGAGGTCGGCCGCCTGTTCGACGAGTTGTGCGAACTCGCAGCGGCCGCGCGCGCCGAACGGCTGGCCGAGATCGCGCGCACCGACCGCGAACTCGCCGACGAACTGCGCGCCTTGCTCGCCGCCGACGATCGCGCCGACGACTTGCTCGAAGGCGGTGCCTTGGCCGCCTTGCCCGAGCTCGGTGCCGGCGCCGCGCCGGCCGATCGCCGTGCCGGCGCGTATCGCCTGCTGCGCCCGCTCGGCGAAGGCGGCATGGGCGTGGTCTGGCTCGGCGAGCGCGTCGACGGCGCCTACGAGCAGCAGGTCGCGGTGAAGCTGATTAAGCGCGGCATGGACACGCAGGCGATCCTGCGGCGGTTCCTGCAAGAGCGGCGCATCTTGGCGCGCCTGCGCCACCCGCACATCGTGCGCCTGCTCGACGGCGGCGTCGCCGCGGACGGCCGTCCGTTCTACGTCATGGACCGCGTCGACGGCGAGCCGATCACGCAGCACGCGGCGCGGCAGCGGCTCGATCCGGCCGCGCGCGTGCGCCTGTTGCTGCAAGTGACCGACGCGGTCGCGCATGCGCACGCGCAGCTGGTGGTGCATCGCGACTTGAAACCCTCGAACGTGCTGGTCGATGCGAGCGGCTCTGCCCACGTGCTCGACTTCGGCATCGCCAAGTTGCTCGAAGACAGCGGTGAGGCCGCCGTCACCGGTACCGCGCAGCGCGTGCTGTCGCCGGCCTATGCCGCGCCGGAGCAGATCCTCGGCGAGCCGGTCGGCACCGCCGCCGACGTCTACACGCTCGGGCTGATGCTGTGCGAACTCCTGGTCGGCGAACTGCCGCTGCGGCGCCACGCGGCCAGTCCGCAGCAGCTCGCACGCGACGCGGCCGAAGAAAGCGCCGAGCGCGTCAGCACGCTCGCCGCGCGCCTGCCGCGCGAACGCCTGGCGCAGCTGTATGGAGACGAGGTCGATCGCGCGCGCCTGCTGCGCCGCCTCGCCGGTGACCTCGACGTGATCGTCGCGACCGCCACCCAGCGCGATCCGCTGCGCCGCTATCCGACCGCGGCGGCGTTCGCCGACGATCTGCAACGCTGGCTCGACGGCCGGCCGATCCGTGCGCGCGCCGATTCACGCAGCTATCGCCTGCGCAAGTTCGTGCGCCGTCATCGTGTCGGCGTCGCCGCCACCGCGCTGATCGCGCTCGCCCTGGTCGGCGGACTCGGCGCGGCGCTGTGGCAGGCGCGCCTCGCGCGCGAACAGGCGCAGCGCGCCGACCTCGAACGCGCGCACGCCGAACGCCAACTGGCGCGCGCCGAACGCGTCAAACAGTTCGTGCTGACCCTGTTCCGCGAACAAGACCCGGTCGCGCGCGCGAAAGTGCAGGCGCGCTCGGCGCCGGAGCTGATCCGCGACGGCATCGCGCAGATCGACGCCGGCTTCGGGCGGCAGCCCGATCTGCAAGCCGAACTGCTGCGCGATCTGGGTGAGATCCAGCTCGGCCTCGACGAGCGCAAGGCGGCGCAGGAAACCTTGCGTCGCGCGTGGGAATTGCAGACGCGCCTGAGCGGCGAGGGCAGCGCGGACAGCGCCGAGGCCTTGGCCGCCTATGCCGACGCGATCTACGCCGGCGGCGACACAGTCGAGGCGGGCAAGTTGCTGCGCAAAGCGGTCGAGCGCCTGCGCAGCACGCGCGGCGCCGACGACGTCAAGACCGCGAAGGCCGAAGCCAGCCTGGCCACGATCGAGATGATCCAGTCGCGCTACGCCGATGCCGAACGCCTGGCCGCGCATGCGGTCGCGGTGTATCGCGCACGATTCGGCGCTGACGACAGCGAAGTGGCGCAGCGGCTTTTGACGCTCGGCGTGGTGCAGCAGGAAGCCGCGCGCTACGCCGATGCGCTCAGCAGCTACGGCGAAGCGCTGCGCATCACCAGCGCGACGCAAGGCGCGGAGCACGTGCGCACGGTGTCCTTGCGCACGCGCATCGCCGACGTGCTGCGCGTGCAACGTCGTTACGACGAGGCGCTGCCGCACTACGAGACCGCCTTGCGCATCGAGCGCGCGCAGCTGCCGGCCGGCCACACGCTGATCGCCGGCACCTTGCTGCGCCTGGGCGATCTGCAACGCCGCATGCGGCGCTACGACGAGGCCGAACGTTCGCTCGCCGAGGCGGTGACGATCCTGGCGGCGACGCCGTCGGGGCAGTACGCGCAAGCCTTGCAGTTCCAGGCCGTGCTCGCGCGCGCGCAAGGCCGCCACGAGCTCGCCGTGCGCCGCTATCGCGCCTCGATCGACGCGTTTCGCGCTGCCACCCGCGACAGCGCCTACACCTGGCTGACCGCGTTCTCCTGCGTCGAAACTCTGGCCGAGGCCGGCCGTTACGCCGAGGCCGATGCGCTCGCGGCCGAAGCGGCGGCGGGACTGGCGCGCCTGCCGCAGCAAGACCCTTACGCCAAGACCTATGCCGCCAGCGTCAACGGCGCGCTGCGGCACGCGCAGGGACGTTTCGACGAAGCGATCGCGGCGCGCCGCGCTGCGCTCGCCGGACTCGTCACGATCTATGGCGAACCGCATGCCGAGGTCGCGCAGGCGCGCATCGCGCTCGCCGACAGTCTGGTCGCGACGCATGCGCTACCGGCACGCGACGAAGCGGCGCCGTTGCTGCAGCAGGCGCAGACCGCGCTCGAGGCCAGCGCCGACGAAGAACGCGCGCGCATGCTCGGCGGCTTGTACCTGACGCGCGCGCGGCTGCGCGTCGATGCCGGCGATGCGGCCTCGGCGCGCACCGATCTCACGCAGGCGCTGGCGCGGCTCGATGCGCCGGCGGACGCCGGCCGCCGGCGCGACGCGCAGGTGCTGCTCGCGCGGCTCGATACCGCGTCGTCGCTATCTCAGTCGAAGCCGTCGGCGAACAAAGCGTCGTCGGCGCCGAGCTCGACCGCGCCGACGTCGCAGCCGCCGCCGAACGGGCGCCGATAACCGCGCTGATCGCGCTCGAGGCACTGCGGTCCGCTGGCGCGATCGATCGCGACGCTGTCCTCGTCCGGCGGCATCGTCGGCGTGGCGCCGCCGTAGTCGCCCAAGTCCGACAAGGCCAGCGCAGCGGCGCTGACGTCGACGCGATTGCTTGCGCTGTCCAAGCCGCAGCCGTGCGCGGGACTTTCGATGTTGCCGGCGTTGTTCTGCAGCACGCCGGCGTCCATGCGGCAGCTGCCGGCGAGGATGCTGTTGGAGACGTCGACCGTGATTGTGCTGCCGCGTCCGCCGAGCGCGCTGCCCTCGATGCCGTCGGGCAGCGCCGCCGGCGCGGCGATCGTCACCTGGCTCAGGATCAGGCGCGCGCCGGCCGTGTTGTTGCGATAGCCGATCGCAGCGCCGCGCGCGCCGTCGGCGGCGGCACCGACACTGAAACTGTTGCCGGCGAACGTGCTGTTGCGGATGCGCAGCTCGGCATCGTCTTCGACCAGCACCGCGCCGCCGGCGTTGCCGTCGACCAGGTTGTCGATGAAGCTCGATCCCTGCACCACCCATTGCGCGCCGTTGGCGGCACGCAGCGCGCGCCGCTGGTTGCCGCGGAATTCGCTGTCTTCGATCAAGACGTCGGTCGGTGCGAGGGAGATGACCGGATCGGCGTTGTCGAGATAGCGCACGCGGCGAAGCGTGGTGTCGGTCGAGATGCTCACGACGCTGTGGGTGATGGTGCTGTCTTCGAACACGATCGTGCCGCCTTGCAGCGAGATGTTGCTGGCGAGCACGGGCTCGGGGTCGAGATCGCCGTCGATGGTGCTGTGCTGGAGCAGCAGGCTCATGCTCGAGCCCTGTTGCGGAATCACGTAGAGATTGAACAGCTTGCTGCGCACGATCGTGCAGCTGCCGCTGAGCGTGTTGCAGCGGAAGGTGTCGCGGAACTCGCTGTCGTACACCTGCACGTCGACGGTATCGCCGCTGAAGGACACTTGGCCGCTGTCGACCGGCACCAGTACGTCGTGCAGGACGGCGTGCCGGGCGGACAGCACGCTGATGCCGCTCGACACCAGACGCAAACCGCGCAAGGTCAGCGGCTGCCGCGGCGGCGTGCCCGAAGTGAACACGATCGCATCGGTGGCGATCTCGGTCTGCGCCGAGCCCGCGCCGACGACTTCGATGCCTTGGCGCGCGACCGGCAGCTCGCCGCGCACCAGGGTATAGCGGCCGGTGCCGAGCACGATGCGATCGGACGGACCGAACTCGTCGTTCAAGCCCGCGGCCTGCGCGGCTTCGCGCAGCGAACAGCTTTGCGGCGTGCAAGTGGACGGCAGCGGGTCGTCGAAGCGCGTGACGAGGTAGGTCTCGGCGCGCGCGCCGGAACCGAACAACACGAGCGCGAGCAGGATGCAGCGGGTGGCGGTGTTCATCACGATCTCCCGGGAGAATGGCGCCGCGTCGAATCGGCGCCGTACGCATCTGCCCACGCGAAAGCGCGTCGCTGCGGGCCAGGCCTCGCAGCGAGCGCTCACGGTTGCGGCGGCAGCGCGACCAGCCGCTTGCCGGAGACGTCCCAGTCGCCGCCGTCGCGCGACAACAGGATCGCGCCGCGCTGGCTCCAGCCGACGCCGTCGCGCGCTTCGATCGCGAGCGCGGCGTCGTCGCCGAGCTGGTAGCCGCCGAGCACCTTCACCTCGCGCAGCATGCGCAGCGACTGCACGCGCAGCTTGTTGCGGCGCGGCTCCAGCGCGATCGGCTTGCCGTCGTAGCCGCGGTCGGAAAACATCAGCTGGGCGATGCGCCCGCCGGCATGCATCGCGCGGTCGGGATCGTGCGCGTCGACCGCCGCCGCCATCGCGCGCGTCTGCCGCAGCAAGGCCGCGCCGGCCTCGCCGCCATCGGCCGGCAAGCGCGTTGCGGCCTGCGCCCAATCGGTGCGCCGCGTCTGCGTCGCGCTGTCGTAGATGCCGTCGGCGAGCATCGAGGCGAGTTCTTGTTCGGCGCTGCGCGCGCGCCGGCGCGCGAGTTCGGTCGCACCGATACGCATCGAGACGATGCGGTAGTCGGCGCCGGTTTTGGCGTACGGCATTTTCAGCGTGCCCGAGCCGGAGCCGTCGACCGCCTTGCTGACGACTTCGATCACGCCGTCGACGCGCGGCGCTTCGGCGCCTTCCTGGCGCGCCTGTTCGGCGATTTGCGCGCGGAATTCGTCGTCGAGCGGCGCCGGCGCGACCGTGCATTTCGCCTCGCCGGCGCATTCGCGCACCTGGTCGTAGTAGAAGAACTGCAGCTCGCCCGGCGCGGCGGCGAAATCGACCAGCGTTCCGGCGGCCTCGAAGTCGCCGCGATCGAACGCCTGTTGCAAGGCTTGCGCGAGCCGCGCCGGGGTCGAGGCGGCGTTGCCGCAGGCACACAAGAAGCAGGAAAGGCAGGCGGCCTTCGCGGCCAGCACGAATTTCATCGACGGTCTCCTCGCGGATGGGCCAGCGCAGGCTGGCGGGGCGCGGCGCGCCCTCGTTGCGATCCACGGTCAAAGGCGGCGCGTGGGGCCAGCCCGGTTGGCGATCGGTCGCCGGTACCCGACAATCGCCGCATGCTTGCCCAAGCCAACTGGCCGCGCGCGACCGCCGCCTTCCTCAACGAGCGCCTGTCGCGGCTGGAACATGCTTGCCGCGAAGCCGGCGTGCCGTTCTATGACGACGCCGGTGTCGACGATCATCTGCAACGCGTGCTGTTGGCGAGCGACTTCGCCTACGAGAGCTTCCTGCGCGATCCGCGCCTGCTCGGCCCGGAATTCCTGCAGCTGATGAGCGATCCGCGCCACGCCGATGCGCGCGCCGGCATGCTGAGCGAGCTGCACGACGAGGAACTGCGCGCGGAACTGCGCCACTTCCGCCGGCGCGAGGCGCTGCGCCTGATCTGGCGCGACGTCAACGGCGCCGACGCGGTCGAGACCACGCTGGCCGGCGCCTCGGTGCTGGCCGAGGCCTGCATCGAAGCGGCCTTGCGCGGCGCCGAGCGCCAGGTCGCGGCGCGTCACGGCGTCGTGCGCGACGGCAGCGGCCAAGCGCAGCGGCTGGTCGTGTTCGCGCTCGGCAAGCTCGGCGGCGGCGAGCTGAATTTCTCTTCCGACATCGACGTCGTGTTCGCCTACGCGGAAGCCGGCGACAGCGACGGCGCGCGCTCGCTCGACGCCGGCGCCTACTACGCGCGCATCGGCCAGGTGCTGGTGGCCTTGCTCGCCGAGCGCGACGCCGACGGTTACGTCTACCGCGTCGACCTGCGCTTGCGCCCGTTCGGCAGCGCCGGCCGCGTGGCGCTGTCGTTCGCCGCGATGGAGCAGTACTTCCAGCGCGAGGGACGCGACTGGGAGCGCTACGCCTGGATCAAGGCGCGGCCGGTCGCCGGCGATCGCGGCGCCGGCGCGCGCATGCTCGATGCGCTGCGGCCGTTCGTGTTCCGCCGCTATCTCGATTACGGCGCGTTCGCCGGCCTGCGCGAAATGAAAGCGCTGATCGACGCCGAAGTCGCGCGCAAGGACCTGGCCGATCATCTCAAGCTCGGCCCGGGCGGCATCCGCGAGATCGAATTCATCGTGCAGCTGGTGCAGCTGATCCGCGGTGGCCGCGAACCGACCTTGCGCGCGCGCGGCTTGCTGCCGGCGCTGTCGGCCAGCGAGCAGCTCGGTTTCATCCCGGCGGCGCGCGCGCAGAAGTTGCGCGCGGCGTATCGCTTCCTGCGCCGGCTCGAGAACCGCGTGCAGATGTTCGCCGACCAGCAGACGCACGAGATCCCGGCCGACGGCGCGATCCGCGAGCGCCTCGCGCTCGCGCTCGACCGCGCGGACTGGCCGACGCTGGCGCGCGAACTGGATGCGCATCGCAGCGCCGTGGCGGAGGAATTCGGCGCGCTGATGGCGGTCGAGGCGCGCAGCGCCGCGCAGCAGACGCAAGCGCAGTGGACCGAACTCTGGCGCGAGTTCGCGCACGGTGACGGCGTCGACGCGCGCGCGCTGGCGAAGGCCGGCTTCGAGCCGCCGCAGGAAGCGGCCACCGAGCTCGAAGCCCTGCTCGGCAGCGCCGCGCTGCGCAACATGTCGGCGCGTTCGCGCGAGCGCCTCGATCACGTGATGCCGGCGTTGTTCGCCGTCGCCGCGGCACAAGCGGAGCCGGTGCGCTGCCTGACGCGCCTGTTGCGCTTGGCGCAGGCGGTCGCGCGCCGATCGGTGTATTTGGCCTTGCTCGACGAGCAGCCGGCGGCGCTGAAGCGCCTCAGCGGTGTGTTCTCCGCCAGCGCCTTCCTGGCCGATCGCGTGATCGCGCATCCGCTTCTGCTCGACGATCTGTTCGACGATCGCGTCGACCAGGCTGCACCGACGCGGCGCGACGTCGAAGACGAACTCGCTCGCCGGCTCGCCGCACTGGTCGAAGCCGATCCCGAAGCCGAGATCGAGCTGATCCAGGAAGTGCGCCAATCGGCGTTGTTCCGCATCGGCCTGGCTTTTCTCGGCCGGCGCCTGGATGCGGTCGCCTGCGCGCGCGCGCTGAGCGAAGTGGCCGAGGTCGTGCTGGCCGCGGTGCTGCGCGTCGCCGAACGCGACCTCGTCGCCGCGCACGGTCGTCTGGGCGAGCGCGCGCACGAAGGGTGCGGGCTCGCGGTCGTCGCCTACGGCAGCTTCGGCGGCGCCGAACTCGGTTTCGGTTCCGACCTCGATCTGGTGTTTCTCTACGACGGCGAATTCGCGCAAGGCGAATCCGACGGCGTGCGTCCGCTCGACGGCCAGCGCTACTACGCGCGCCTGGCGCAACGCATCGTGCACCTGCTCGGCGTGTTGACGCGCGCCGGGCGCTTGTACGAAGTCGACGTGCGCCTGCGCCCGGACGGCAGCAAGGGCATGCTGGTGCTCAGCCTCGCCGCCTACGAGGCGTATCAGCGCGAACGCGCCTGGACCTGGGAGCTGCAAGCGCTGGTGCGCGCGCGCGCGATCGCCGGCGACGTCGCGCTGGCGCGCCGCTTCGCCCAGTTCCGCGAGGACCTGCTCGCCGCTCCGCGCAGCGCCGACAGTGTGCGCGCCGACGTGGTCGCGATGCGCGCGCGCTGGCGCGCCGAGCGCGATCGTTCCGATGCGCAGCAGTTCGATCTCAAGCAAGGTTCCGGCGGTCTGGTCGACATCGAGTTCTTGTTGCAAGCCTTGGTGCTGACCTATGCGGACCGGCATCCGGAACTGCGTGCGAGCGGCAATTCCGCTGCGCTGATCGCCTTGCTCGCGCAGGCCGGACTGCTCGATGCGGCCGAGGCCGATGCGCTCACGCGCGCGCATGCGGGTCTGCTCGACCGCGCGATTCGCTGCACGCTCGATGGGCGCTCGCGCATGGTCGCGCGCGGCGACGAGGTCGAGCGAGATGCGGCGGTGGTGCGCGCCGTGGCGCTGCGCTTGGGTTTCGCCTAGAGCCGCGCAAGCGTTCAAGAGCGGGACGTCGCGCGAAGTCCGTGCAGCGAGAAGCTTCCAATTGCCTCCGCTTGACAGGCGCTAACATTTCTATGATTCTAGAAATATGAAATCAATTGACGCTCTTGCCGCTCTGAACGCGCTCGCCCACGAGCACCGCCTGACTCTGTACCGCTTGCTGGTCCAGGCGGGTGACGAAGGTTTGGCTGTCGGTGAACTCGGCGAGGCGACCGGACTCGCCGGCGCGACGCTGACCAATCATCTGCACATCCTGCGTCGTGCCGATCTCGTCCGCGACGAACGCCGCGGACGCGTCATCCAGTGCCGCGCGAACTATCCGACGATGAACGCATTGCTCGGATTTCTGACCGAGAACTGCTGCGCGGGATCGCCGTCTGCGGTCGCCTGCGCGCCGCTCGCTGCCTGCAAACCCGCTCGGAGAAAGTCATGAAACGCTTCCACGTCCATGTGAACGTCGACGCTCTCGACGCCAGCATCCGCTTCTACTCGACCCTGTTCGGCACGGCTCCGACCGTGCTCAAGCCCGACTACGCGAAATGGATGCTCGACGATCCGCGCCTCAATTTCGCGATCTCGCGGCGCGATCGCGCCGCCGGGGTCGATCATCTCGGCCTGCAAGCGGACGATGCCGCCGAACTCGAAGCGATCGGTCGGCGCTTGCATGCCGCCGACGCGATCTCGCTGGCGGAGAAAGCCACGGTCTGCTGCTACGCGCGTTCGGACAAATTCTGGGCCGACGATCCGCAGGGTGTGCGCTGGGAGAGTTTCCACAGCCTCGGCGAGGCGACGACCTACTCCGGCGCGCCGCAGGCGCTGCCGTCATCCGCTCGCGCGTCCTCGACCTGCTGCGAGCCGGCCGCTTCCTCGACGTGCGGCTCCGGCGCCGCCGACGCTTGCGCTTGAGGCTTATATGACCGCGTACAACGTATTGTTCCTGTGCACCGGCAACTCGGCGCGCAGCGTGATGGCCGAAGCGATGCTCAACGTGCTCGGCGAAGGGCGCTTCAAGGCCTACAGCGCCGGCAGTTTTCCGGCCGGCAAGGTGCAGCCGATCGCCGCCGAGCTGGCGCAAACCTTCGGCTATGCCGAGACACTGCGCAGCAAGAGCTGGGACGAATTCGCCGATGCGGACGCGCCGTCGATGGACTTCGTCATCACCGTCTGCGACAACGCCGCCGGCGAAGTGTGTCCGATCTGGCCGGGCCAACCCGTGACCGCGCATTGGGGTGTGCCCGATCCGGCCGCGGTCGAGGGCAGCGACGACGATCGTCGCCGCGCTTTTCAGCAAGCCTGGATGAGGCTGCGTCAGCGCATCGATCTGTTCCTGGCTTTGCCGCTCGACAAGCTCGATCGCCTGTCGCGGCAGGCGCAGCTGCGCGACATCGGCAGGTCTTCGTGAGCGCCGAAGCCGGTGCGATCGCCGCCGCGCCGGCCCGATTGGGCTTCTTCTCGCGCTATTTGAGCTTGTGGGTGGTGTTGTGCATCGTCGTCGGCATCGCTCTCGGTCACGCGTTTCCGGCCGCGCTGGCGTGGCTCGCGACGATTGAACTGCAGCAGATCAATCTGCCGGTCGCGGTGCTGGTCTGGCTGATGATCGTGCCGATGCTGCTGAAGGTCGATTTCACGCAGATCGGTGAGGTGCGCAAACAGGTCCGCGGCATCGGCATCACCTTGTTCGTCAACTGGGCGATCAAACCGTTCTCGATGGCGCTGCTCGGCTGGTTGTTCGTGCGCCACGTGTTCGCCCCTTGGCTGCCGGCGGCGCAGCACGACGCCTACATCGCCGGCTTGGTTCTGCTCGCAGCGGCGCCGTGCACGGCGATGGTGTTCGTGTGGTCGCGCCTGTGCGGCGGCGAGCCGAACTTCACCGTGACCCAGGTCGCGCTGAACGATCTGATCATGATCGTCGCGTTCGCGCCGATCGTCGGCGTGCTGCTCGGTGTCGCCTCGATCCAGGTGCCTTGGGGCACGCTGCTGTTGTCGGTGAAGATCTACATCGTCGTTCCGGTAGTCGTCGCGCAGCTGTGGCGGCGACGGCTGTTGCATCAAGGCGTCGCCGCGCTCGAACGCGTGCTGACTCGGATCGATCCTTGGTCGACGGCGGCGCTGCTCGCTACGCTGGTCTTGCTGTTCGGCTTCCAGGGCGAAGCGATTCTGGCGCAGCCCGCGGTGATCGCGCTCCTGGCCGTGCCGATCCTGATCCAGGTCTATCTCAATGCCGCGATTGCCTACGGGTTGAGCCGCCGGTTGAAAGTGCCGTTCTGCATCGCAGGTCCTGCCGCGCTGATCGGCGCGAGCAATTTCTTCGAGCTTGCCGTGGCGGCCGCGATCAGCCTGTTCGGGCTGCGCTCCGGCGCCGCGCTGGCGACCGTGGTCGGCGTGCTGGTGGAAGTGCCGGTCATGCTGTCGATCGTGCATCTGCTCAATCGCAGCCGGCGCTGGTACGAAGCCGGTGCCTCGCGGAACGTCGCGCAGGCTTAGGCGATCTCAAAGCCGTCGAGGCGCGGGCGATCAGGCTGACGGCGTAGAACGTCACCGATAACTTCAGCAGGCTCATCCGGCCTTCGCGAGACACGCATTGCGCGTGTCGACTCGAGACGAACAGCTTTACGGCCGAGCCCGTGAAGACTGAATGATTTGAATAGTCCGTTCAATTCTTCGCTCGATAACGACTCTGTACGCTTCATTGCCGGGCTGCTGAATGTCCCCGGTCTCCCATCCACTCTCCGTGCTCGGCCGTTCGCGCTGAGGGGGAAGCTGTTGCTTAAAAAAGGGATGCACATACGGCACCCATCGGTGCTTTCGATAAAAAACTGATGCTGTACGAAGGAGGGGTATTCATGAAGTGCTTGAAATACCGGTTGCTTCGATGCTGCTGGTCGGCGATTACGCGATCTCCGTTGCGGGGCTCGATGATCGCCTTTGGGTTCGCGGCCGTATCCGTTCTCGCCGGATCGCTGTTCCTGCGCGACCAAGCTTTCGCGCACGGTGTCGAGGCGGATTCCCGCGCAGTTGCCGTTTCCGCCGCGGCGAACTCGCCGGCGAATACGGAACTCGGACTGACGGTCGGGCTGACGCTGAACGGCGACGGCACGACCTGCGGTTCGGCGACTTCGCTGGTCGCTCAACTCGGCGACACCATCGATTTTTGCTACACCGTGACGAACCACTCGGCGACCGCGCTCGCCTACAGCACGCTCGAAGACAGCGTCGACGGCGTCGTTTTCGAGAGTCAGCCGACACCGATCCCGATCGGCGGCACCTACGTCTACCATCGTCGAATCGTCGCCACGCAGAGCCAGACGTACACGGCGACTTGGCGCGCGCAGGATCGGCTGGAGGGTTATCAGTTCGACGATCAGGCAACGACACCGTTCGTCGATATTCGCAGTACGGGCGAGCCTGTTCCTATGGACTCAGAGCGCAACTTTGCATCGATCGAGTTGCCGTTCCCCTTCACACTCTATGAAATAACTGCGCGGCGGCTCTGTATATCGAGCTATGGCGCTCTTTTCCTCGATGTGGAGGAGTGCGGAATTCCGATTTATTCGGTTAGCCTGCCGTTCGATTTTCTCACCCAAAATGGAATTGCCGGTCCCGCTATTCTGCCGCAGTGGGTGTTTTTGCAAGCCGGCGAGCGCGGCGTCTACTGGGAGGTTCGTGGTGAGGTGGGCCGGCGCGAACTCATCGTCCAATGGAATCTGCCGCGCTTCTACGACGAGCCCACGCCGCTGGCCTCGAACTTCGAGGCGATTCTGCGCGAGAACGGCACCTTGTCGTTCGTCTACGACAGCTTGACCTATGGCGCGAGCACGGAATTGGACAATGCCGCCAACGCCACGATCGGCGTGCAGAGCGCGGCGGGCGCGAATCAGATCGCCAATCAGTACTCCTACCGGACGCCCTTGCCGCGACTGCCACCGATGGCGATCGACCTGACGCTGGTGACGACACCCATCCAATTGACGGCACAGGCCTCGGTTTCGGCGGCCATCGTTACGGCCAGGATGAACGTGACCCCCAAGACGATCGCCCGGTCGGTGCCTTCCGGCAGCAGCACGGCGGTCGCGGCCGATGTGACGATCGCCAATCAAGGTGACGGCGACCTGCATTGGTTCGTCGGTGAGGCGCCCAACGCGCGCGCTCATTTCCCACGTTCCGCACGCAACGACCTGACCCCGATCCGCGCGGACCACGCGAAGCGATCGAGCGGGGTCGCCGATCGAAGCGCTCCGCCGACGCTGCGGACGACCGCCGATTCGGTGAGCACGTTGCCGCCCCTGCGCGCGTATGCGTTTCGCGGATTTCCGTGGCGCACCGACTACGTCTGGCTGAATCTCAACGAGCCGGCGACGGTGCATGCGATCGCCGACTTCGCGCCGGCGGACATAAATGCTCGCGGCGGGGCGTTCGCGGATCGCGACGTCGGCAAGCAGTACTTCGTGGACTTCGTCAGCAATGAGCTGAAAACCATCTCGACCGCGTCCGGCGAAACGATCTCGCTGGGTACTATAACCGGCAATGACGGTGCGACCTTCACGGATCTCACGCAGGATCCTAGCGACGGTACGCTCTACGCATCGGCTCGTTCCAACTCGTTGATGGCCGACTATCTCTATAAGCTCGATCCGAATACGCTCGTATCGACCTTGGTCGGCCAATTTCAACCGCCGCCGGGCCCTGAATATTCCGGGGAAATTCTTGCGATCGCGTTCAGTCCGGAAGGACTGATGTACGGCATCGATGCGGTCCAAGGGGCGATGCCGTATCTGGTCGCGGTCGACAAGACCACGGCCGAATACACTGGGATCGGGCCGTTAGGGGGGAGCCAGCAAGCCCTAGAATTTTCCATGGATTTCGACGCCAGGACGGGAGTGCTCCATCTGCTGCGCGGCGAGGGAACGGCTCCGCCGACCCGCAAGACGGACATCGGAACCATCGACCGGACGTCGGGGGTTTATACGGTTAGCGGGCAAGCTTCCCGCATGGTCCTCGCCGACCTCGCGATCGACAGCACCGGTTGCACGCAGCCGAGCGACGTACCGTGGCTGTCGATGACGCCGGGCAGCGGCAGCGTGGCAGTCGGCGATGCGCCGGCCACGATCGCCTTGACCTTCGATCCCAGCGGTCTCGCCGACGGCTTGTACCGGGCCAGCGTCTGCCTCAACAGCAACGATCCGCGGCAGCGGACGGTCGCGGTCGAAATCGAATTCGCCGTGGGCATTGTGCCTGCGACGGCCTCGGTGTCGCCGACGATGCTCAGCGTCGACGTACCCGCCAATCAATCGACGACGCGGTCCCTCACCATCGGCAATGAAGGCGCAC
This sequence comes from Dokdonella sp. GW821-FHT11D02, assembly GCF_058808595.1. Classification (NCBI taxonomy): domain Bacteria; kingdom Pseudomonadati; phylum Pseudomonadota; class Gammaproteobacteria; order Lysobacterales; family Rhodanobacteraceae; genus Dokdonella; species Dokdonella sp. GW821-FHT11D02. Next base: position 811,874 of record NZ_CM179520.1, read on the forward strand.
TCGGTAGCCTTCTCGACTACGAAGTCACGGAAGCCTCGGACTCGTGCGGTTCGCCGTCGTCCGTCGGCTGGCTGGGTGCGGCTCCAGTGTCGGGAAGCGGCATCGCGCCGGAAGCGTCCGCGACGGTGGAGGCAATGTTCGACAGCGCCGGCCTTGCCGTGGGCACCTACACGGCGAGATTGTGCGTTTCGACGAACGATCCCGCGAATCCGACGATCGAGATTCCCGTCGTGATGAACGTACACGGAGATCGAATCTTCCAAGACGGTTTCGACTCGATCGCATCACTGTCGCTGTCGCAGACCAGCGACGCGACGCCGATACAATCCAATTCGATTTACTGTGGCACTGTGTCGGCATCGGCAGAAGCGCACTACTGGCGGCGCTATGTCCTGAGCGAATACGGTTTGCCGGCTTCGATCGAGATAGAGAGCGTCGACGTGTCCATCGAACTGACGATCGGCGCGCCCGAACTGACCGTGACGCTCTACACCACGCCCAACACCGTTGCCGCGGACACCATCGAGCCTTTGCAGCTGGTTCGCATCGGCCAAGCCACGGCCGCAGCGCCAAGGGACGCATCTTTGACGAATATGAACATACCGGTCGCCGGCACGGTGGCGGTGACGGCGGAGAGCGATCTCGTGGTCGAGGTGTCCAACGTCGATGAGGCCGGCAATGGCCAGCTGTTCGTGATCGGCTCGACGCCGGCGCCTGAGACGCATCCGAGCTTCCTCAGTGCGCACGACTGCGGGGTGACGGTTCCCACGCCGTTGTCGGCTCTCGGCCGTCCGAACATGCATGTGATCGAGGCCGTGCACCTTCGTTGAGAAGAAACGGGCCCAGCGAAGTACGTCTACACCGTGCTTCGCTGGACTCGTGCGTGCCACCCTTTGAACAGTCGGTCGCTCGCGCGCCGTCAGTCTCGGTGGGTTCAGCGAACGAACTCGATCAAAAGCCGCGTCCACAGAACCGCCAGCACCACGTTGCTCACGGCGAACACGCTCATGCGATGCAGGTGCAAGAGGCTGCGCATGATCCGCAGCCCGGCGTAGGACCAGCGAGCGCGAGCGCGGCGGAATCCGTGAGACGCGCATCGCGCGTGTCGACTCGAGACGAACAGCTTTACGGCCGGGCCCGTGAAGACTGAATGATTTGAATAGTCCGTTCAATTCTTCGCTCGATAGCGACTCTGTACGCTTCATTGCCGGGCTGCTGAATGTCCCCGGCCTCCCATCCACTCCCCGTGCTCGGCCGTTCGCGCTGAGGGGGAAGCTGTTGCTTAAAAAAGGGATGCACAAACGGCACCCATCGGTGCTTTCGATAAAAAACTGACGCTGTACGAAGGAGGGGTATTTATGAGTTGCTTGAAATACCAGTTGCTTCGATGCTGCTGGTCGGCAGTTACGCGATCTCCATTGCGTGGATCGATGATCGCATTCGGATTCGCGGTCGTGTCCGTTCTCGCCGGATCGCTGTTCCTGCGCGACGAAGCGTTCGCACACGGTGTCGAAGCGGATTCCCGCGCAGTTGCCGTTTCCGCCGCAGCGAACTCGCCGGCGAATACGGAACTCGGGCTGACGGTCGGGCTGACGCTGAACGGCGACGGCTCGACCTGCGGTTCGGCGACTTCACTGGTCGCTCAACTCGGCGACACCATCGATTTTTGCTACACCGTGACGAACCACTCGGCGACCACGCTCGCCTACAGCACGCTCGAAGACAGCGTCGACGGCGTCGTTTTCGAGAGCCAGCCGACACCGATCCCGATCGGCGGTACTTACGTCTACCATCGTCGAATCGTCGCCACTCAGAGCCAGACGTATACGGCGACTTGGCGCGCGCAGGATCGGCTGGAGGGTTATCAGTTCGACGATCAGGCAACGACACCGTTCGTCGATATTCGCGGCACGGGCGAGCCTGTCCCCATGGAACTCGAGCGCAACTTCGCATCGATCGAGTTGCCGTTCCCGTTCACGTTCTATGAGGTGACGGCGCAGCGGCTCTGCATATCGAGCCATGGCGCTCTTTTCCTTGACGCGGAGGAGTGCCAAATTCTGAGCGCTTATAGCCTGCCGTTCGACTTCCTCGCCTTTAGTGGAATCGCCGGCCCCGCCATTCTGCCGCAGTGGATGTCTCTGCAAGCCGGCGAGCGTGGCGTTTACTGGGAGGTTCGCGGCGAGGTGGGCCAGCGCGAACTCATCGTCCAATGGAATCTGCCATTTCTCGGAATCACGCCCGAGCCCACGCCGCTGGCCTCGAACTTCGAGGCGATTCTGCGCGAGAACGGCACCGTGTCGTTCGTCTACGACAGCTTGAGCTACGGTGCGGACGCGGCCTTGGACAACGCGGCCATTGCCACGATCGGCGTGCAGAGCGCGGCGGGCGCGAATCAGATCGCCAATCAGTACTCCTACCGGACGCCCTTGCCGCGACTGCCACCGATGGCGATCGACCTGACGCTGGTGACGACACCCATCCAATTGACGGCACAGGCCTCGGTTTCGGCGGCCATCGTTACGGCCAGGATGAACGTGACCCCCAAGACGATCGCCCGGTCGGTGCCTTCCGGCAGCAGCACGGCGGTCGCGGCCGATGTGACGATCGCCAATCAAGGTGACGGCGACCTGCATTGGTTCGTCGGTGAGGCGCCCAACGCGCGCGCTCATTTCCCACGTTCCGCACGCGACGATCTGACGCCGATCCGCGCGGACCAGGCGGGGCGATCGAGCAAGGCCGCCGATCGAGAAGCGCCGCCGACTCTGCGGACGATCGCCGCTTCGGCGACCGCGTTGCCGCCCTTGCGTGCGTATGCGTTTCGCGGATTTCCGCAGCGTACTGACTACGTCTGGTTGAATCTCAACGAGCCGGCGACGGTGCATGCGATCGCCGACTTCGCGGCGGTGGACGAACATGCTCGCGGCGGGGCGTTCGCGGACCACGACATCGGCAAAGAGTACTTCTTGGTCGGCGATGAGCTGAAAATCATCTCGACCGCGACCGGCGAAACGTTCTCGCTAGGTACTATCTCGGGCAATGACGGTGCGACCTTCCAGGATCTCACGCAGGATCCTACCGACGGTACGCTCTACGCATCGGCTTATGCAGGCCAGCCGAATTTCTACCAACTCTACAAGCTCGATCCGAATACGCTCGTATCGACCTTGGTGGGCCCATTTCAACCGCCGCCGGACGCTGCATTTTCCAGGGTCATTCCTGCGATCGCGTTCAGTCCGGAAGGGCTGATGTACGGCATCGATTCGAACAACTTGACGGTGCCGCGTTTGGTCGCGATCGACAAGACCACGGCCGAATACACCGGCATCGGACCATTGGGTACCGGGTTCACTCACGAATATTCCATGGATTTCGACCCCAGAACGGGGGTACTCCATATGCTGCGTGGTGAGAGATTGATTCCGTTGTTCTTCAGCGAGACGGACATCGGAACCATCGATCGGACCTCGGGTGCTTATACGATTGCGGGGCAAGCTTCCGGCATAGTCCTCGCCGCACTCGCGATCGACAGCACGGGTTGCGCGCAGCCGGGCGAAGTACCGTGGCTTTCGATGACGCCGGCCAGCGGCAGCGTGGCGGTTGGCGATGCTCCGGCCACGATGGGCTTGACCTTCGATCCCGCCGGTCTCGCCGATGGCTTGTACCGGGCCAGCGTCTGCCTCAACAGCAACGACCCGCGGCAGCGGACCGTCGCGATCGACATTGAATTCACCGTGGGCAATATAGCGGTGGAGGCCTCGGTGTCGCCGCCGATGCTCAGCGTCGACGTACCCGCCAATCAATCGACGACGCGGTCCCTCACCATCGGCAATGGAGGCGGGGTCGGCAGCCTGCTCGACTACGAAGTCATGGAAGCTTCGGGTTCTTGCGGCTCACCGTCGTCCGTCAGCTGGCTGGCTGCTGCTCCGATGTCGAGAAACGACATCGCGCCCGAAGCGCCTGTGACGGCGGAGGTGACATTCAACAGTGCCGGCCTCGCCGTGGGGGCCTACACGGCGAGATTGTGTGTCTCGACGAACGATCCCACGAATTCGACGATCGAGATTCCCGTCGTGATGAACGTCGTACGTGGAGATCGAATCTTCCAAAGCGGCTTCGACTCGATCGCATCGCTGTCGCAGACGGGCGACGCGACGCCGATGCAGGACAACTCGATTTTCTGTGGCCCGGTAGGTGTGCCGGTATCGAACGAAGCGCACTACTGGCGGCGCTATGTCCTGGGCGAATACGGTTTGCCGGCTTCGATCGAGATAGAGAGCGTCGACGTGTCCATTGAAAGGACGATCGGCGCGCCCGAACTGACGGTTACGCTCTACACCACGCCCAATACGGTTGCCGCGGACACCATCGAGCCTTTGCAGCTGGTTCGCATCGGCCAGGCCACGGCCGCAGCGCCAAGGGACGCATCTTTGACGAGCATGAACATACCGGTCGCCGGTACGGTTGCAGTGACGGCGGAGAGCGATCTCGTGGTCGAGGTGTCCAACGTCGACGAGACCGGCAATGGCCAACTGTTCGTGATCGGCTCGACGGCGGAGCCTGAGACGCATCCGAGCTTTCTCAGTGCACACGACTGCGGGGTGACGGTGCCCACGTCGCTGTCGGCGCTCGGCTATCCGTCCATGCATGTGATCGAGGCCGTGCACCTTCGTTGAGAAGAAACGGGCCCAGCGAAGCACGTCTACACCGTGCTTCGCTGGACTCACGCGTGCCACCCTTTGAACAGTTGGTCGCTCGCGCGCCGTCAGTCTCGGTGGGTTCAGCGAACGAACTCGATCAAGAGCCGAGTCCACAGGACCCCCAGCACCACGTTGCTCACCGCGAACACGCTCATGCGATGAATGACGTTGTTGTAGCTCAAGTGCACGAGGCTGTGCACGATGCGCAGCCCGACGTAGGACCAGGCGAGCACGAGCGCGACGGAATCCGCGTGGTGGCTGACGTAGGCGATCAGGCTGACGACATAGAACAGTACCGGCAGCTCCAGCAGGTTCATGTAGTTCCGGTTCGGAATGCTGACGCCGTGCGGAACGCGCGCCGATTCGCCGAACTTGAAGTCGTCCACCTCGACCTGCCGGCTCAGAACCGCTTTGAAGCGCTGGTAGGGCATCAGGAGCAGCACGCACAAGGTCCAGCCGACCAGTGCCATGGCGGGAAGCAGAATGCTCGTTTCTGTCACGGTCTTCTCCTCGGTGGCGCGTGCCCGGCTGCGGTGGAACGGCGACGCGGCGCGCGGCGGTGGACGCGGCCGCGTTCTGTTCGCATACTTTGCCGTATGGTAGCGGTCCTGCAAACCGAAAGCGGGACGCGCGCCGCGTTCGATGCGCAATGGTTTCCGGCTCGGAGTCCGCACTGGTGGAAAAGTGGATCCTGCTCGGGCTCGCCCCGGTCTTCCTCGGCTGCATCGCGCTCGAGGCCTGGTACTGGCGCAAGCGCGGCGTCGACAGCTACACCTGGGCCGACACCGCGTCGAACGCGGTGCTGGCGCTGATGCACCAGGCCGCCGACGCGGTCGCGTGGAGCGTCGTCATCGGTTTGTACTTCCTGGTCTATCAGTTCCGCGTGTTCGATCTGCCGGCGTCGGCGTGGACGATCGCGGCGCTGTTTCTGGCGCAGGATTTCTTCTACTACTTCTTCCATCGCGCCAGCCATCGCATCCGCTGGATGTGGGCTTCGCACGTCACTCATCACTCCTCCGAACGCTTGAACTTGTCGACCGCGTTCCGGCAGAGCCTGACCTATCCGATTTCGGGTATGTGGGTGTTCTGGCTGCCCTTGGCCTGGCTCGGTTTCGAGCCGACTCACATCGTCGCGGTGGTCGCGATCAATCTCGCCTTTCAGTTCTTCGTGCACACGCAGGCGATCGGCAAGCTCGGCTGGCTCGAATACGTGTTCAACACGCCTTCGCACCATCGCGTGCATCACGCACGCAATCCGAAGTACATCGATCGCAACTACGCTGGCGTGCTGATCGTGTGGGATCGCTTGTTCGGCAGTTTCGTCGAAGAGGATCCGGAGGTGCCGTGCGAGTACGGCATCGTCGGGCCGATCCACAGCCACAATCCGCTGACGCTGACCTTCCACGAATGGCGCGCGATGTTGCGCGATGCCTGGCGCGCGCGCGGTCCGCTCGCGCGCCTGCGCCAACTGTTCGGGCCGCCCGAGCGTGCCGCTTCGCACGTCGGGCTCGACGACTCGCGCCGTCCGCTCGAAATCGCGCAGGCCGGCGACGTCTGAGCCGATTCGCGATATCGAATCTTTCCGATCGAGATCGAGCCGATCGCAGCCATTGCGATCGCGCGCGATCTGGGCAATGTTCGGCGCCTGCCCGATGATCGAAGGCTGCGGTCTTCCTGCCGCCGTCATCGGCTCCTGCAACACTGCCTGCGCCGTCGCCCGTGACGGCGCCGCCTCCGCGAGGACGCCATGAGCGCTGCGAATGCCCGCCCCGAATGCGATGTGATCCTCAAAGGCGGCATCACCAGCGGCATCGTCTACCCGCTCGCGCTGGCGCGGCTCGCTTCGCACTACCGCTTGCGCAGTCTCGGCGGTGCTTCCGCCGGCGCGATCGCCGCGGCAGCCGCGGCCGCGGCGGAGTACGGGCGCGAGCAGGGCGGCTTCGAGCGGCTGGCGGGTTTGCCCGAGCAGCTCGGCGCGACCGTGGATGGCGAAACGCGCCTGTTCCGCCTGTTCCAGCCGCAGGCGACGACGCGGCGCTTGTATCGTCTTTTGGTCGCCGGCTTGATGTCGGATCGCCCGCATTGGGGGCTGGCGGCGTGGCGTTGGCTGTGTGCGGCGATCCTGAGCTTCCCGCTCGCCGCGGCGACGGCGGCGACCTTCAGCGTGCTCTTGCTGTGGGCGCTCGACGTGCGTTCCGGCAGCGGCATGTTCTGGGTCGCCTGCGTCGCCGGCCTGTTCGTCGCCGCGCTGGTGTTCGTGCTGGCGCTGGGCTTGTCGATCCTGCTCTATGCGTGGCGCCGCTTGCCGGCCAATGGCTACGGTCTATGTTCGGGGATGGGCGCGGAGGATGCGTTGACGCCGTGGCTGCATGCGACGCTGCAATCCTTGTCCGGACTCGACCCGGCGCGACCGCTGCGCTTCGGCGATCTCTGGCGCGGTCCGGTCGCGGCGGCGGATTACGTCGCCGACAGCGCGGCGCGCGACGCGCGCGAGCGGCGCATCGATCTGCGTCTGATGACGACTGCGCTGAGCCACGGTCGTCCTTACAGCTTTCCGCTCGGCGATCCCTCGTTCGCCTTCGATGCGGAAGAGATGCGCGCGCTGTTTCCGGCCGCGATCGTCGATGCGCTGATCGCCGACTCGCCGGGCCGCTACGAGAGCGGACCCTTGGCCGGGCGTTATCGCCTGCCGGCGATGGCCGACCTGCCGGTGATCGTGCCGCTGCGCATGAGCCTGGCGTTCCCGGTGCTGCTGTCGGCGGTGCCGCTGTGGCGGATGCGCGTCGAGCCGCCGCGGCGCCGCGGCGGCGCCTGGCGCCGGGTCGCCGAGAAGGTGTGGTTTTCCGACGGCGGCATCTGCAGCAATTTTCCGATCCACTATTTCGATGCGCTGGTGCCGTCGCGGCCGAGTTTCGGCATCAACCTCGGCGACGGCCGCTACCTGCCCGAGGACGCGCAGGACCCGGAAGACTACGTTTGGATGCCCGACCGCAACGGCAGCGGCGCGGCGACCCAGGTGGTCGAAGTCGAATCGCACGGCAAGCCGAGCCTGTTCGGCTTTCTGCGCGCGATCGTGGCGACCATGCAGAACTGGGGCGACAGCACCCAGCTGGCGATTCCGGGCTATCGCGACCGCGTCGTCACGGTGCGTCTGCGCGACGACGAGGGCGGCTTCAACCTGCGCATGTCGCAACGGCTGATCCACAGCCTCGCCGCGCGCGGCGAACGCGCGGCCGAGGTGCTGCTGCAGCACTATGCCGGCGCCGAGCCGCCTGCGGGCAGCCGCATCGGTTGGCGCAACCATCGCTGGGTGCGCTACCGCGTCGCGATGCGCCTGCTCGGCAAGGCGCTCGACGATCTGCGCGCGGTCGAGGCGGAGACGGCGGCGAGCGCGGCCGCGCTGCAGCCGATGCATGCCGATCCGCCGAGCTACGATTTCCGTTCCGAACGCCAACGCGCCGCGGCGCTGGCCGCCTATCGCGAACTGTTGGCGCTGGCCGAGCGCTACGCGCACGAGCAAGGTGAGCTCGGCTATCCGATTTTCGATCACGACGCCAAGGACGGCCCGCGTCCGCGCGCGGAGCTGAGCATCCGGCCGCCGTTGTGACGGCGTCGTTCGACGGCGCTTGCCGCCGGCACCGGCGTTCGGCGTCTCCGCCGGGACGGTAAGGCCGCGCCTCCGCGCGTGCCCGGCTCAGAAAAGAAAAAAGAAAAAAAAGACGCATTCGTTCCCGTTTCCGTGACTAGTCCTCCGATGGGAGCCGCCTCGAAGCGACCGGCGGGTCGTACAGCCGCCGCTTCGTCGCACGCCCGTGGCTACCGACCCTGAGGAAAAAAACGACATGAACGCAGTCATCAACGAGAACCCAACCAATGCGGCCGCCGACATCGACGCGCTCGACGTCTCGCCCGCCTGGAAGACCTATTTCCACGGCGTCAAGAAGTACGGCGGCCCGACGCTGCCGGGCATCAAGGCGCTGCCCAAGCAGGACCGCAAGGCGGCGTTGAAGGAAGTCAAACCGCCGATGGCCAGCACGCTCCTGGCTTTCATCTTCGGCTTCCTCTACTACCTGACCAAGGGCATGTGGAAGAAAGGCCTGGTCCTGCTCGGCATCGTCATCGTGCTGCTGCTGGTGCTGGCGACCGTGTTCACGGTAATCGGCATGCCCAAGCTGGTCGACGGCCTGCGCTTCCTCGGCGGCGCGATTTTCATGATCACCGCACCGCGCGACTTCTACGCGTTCAAGGTCCAGGGTGACCGCGGCTGGATGCCGGTGTCGCCGTTCTGATGGAAAGCGGATCGGCGGTGAACGGTCTCGGCGCGGAGCCGGAATGGAAGTCGCGCTCCAATCGCGATTTTCTGCGCGTCGTATTCGGCGTGGACTTGCTGTTGTGCTGCGTGCACGTGCTGATCGGTGCGGCGGTGGGATTCGCGCTGGTGCGCGGCAGCGGTGCCGACGAGGCGCCGTCGCCGACCGCTTTGCTGGCGGCACAACTGGCGATCAGCGCCGGAATCGCCGTGTTCGGCATCGCGGCCAACCGGCTGTTGCGCCAGCAGCGCGGCTTGGGCGTCGTGCTCGGCCGCCTCACCGTCGCGTTCGCGGCGACGGGGCTGGCGCTGTCCGCTTGGGAACACACGCTGCGCAGCGCCATTCCCGATGACGGCGAGGCTTGCGATCCGGCCGTCGCGCTGGCCGGCTTCATCCTCGGCATCAGCTTGCGCATCGGTTGGAACATTCTCTATCTGGTCGCGATTTCGCGCGTGCGGCGCGCGTTGCAGCCGTCGGCACGTCATAGCTAAGCGAGTGGCGAGCGCGCTTGCGGCACGGCAGTGGATCGCCGTGCCGGTTTTTTACTTCGAGCGCACGGCTTCGGCGGCGAGCCGCCGGATGTAGGGATCGGCCAGCGGCGACTGGCGCAGGATCTTCGCGCTGTCGGCGATCAGCGCCTGCGCGGTGGCGTCGTCGCGTTTGATCTGCCGGCGGCAGAGGCCGACGAAGAGCGCTGCCTGTGCGGTTTTCCAGCGCTGCATCGGCTGCTGCGGCAGCGGCTTGTAGCTCTCCCACGATGCTTCGATGGCCGGCAGCGACGCCGCGCAGCGGTTCTCCAAGGTGTCGATCTGGGCCAGAACATAGCGTACGAACGCGATCATCGACGCGTTGGCTGCGCGATCGAGCTGCATCAGCCCGTCGAGTGACGCTTGCGCCTGGCTGCGCGCCTCCGCCCAGTTGTCGAGATTGCGTTCGTCCTGGGCCAGATGGATGCGTGCTTCCTGCACGTCGAAGCTGCTGCTGTCGCCGTTGTCGCGCAGCGCGTCCAGCGCTTGCCGGTGAAAGGCGCGCGCGCCGGCAGCGTCGCCCTGATTGCGTCGCAGAGTGCCCAGCAGCACGAACACATCGGAATTCTGGTTCGAGTGGATGCTGGCCAAGACGGCCAGCAGGTCGCGCAGTTCGCGCTCGGCTTGCACGTAGTCGCCGTTGTCGGCACGCAAACGCGCGAGGTTCTGCCGCATCAAGAGGGCGCGCCAGCTGAGCGTGCCGTCGTGGGCGATGACGTACTTGGCGGTTTGTTCGCTCAGCGCGATCGCAGCGGGATAGTCGTGCTGGGTGTACTTGAGCGCGGCCAGCGCGATCAAGGCATGCGCGGTGACCTCGTTGTCCTCGCCGAATTGACGGCGCGCCGTCGCCAGCGCCTGTTCGAGCAGCGTGCCGGCCTCCTCATAAGCCGGCTTGCGCACCAGCACGCGCGCCAGTTCAATCACGCTGCCGAGGTAGACGGCGTGCGCTTCGCCGTACAGCCGGCGGTTGCTGTCGACCACTTCGCGCAGGATCGCTTCGGCCTCGTCGTTGTTGCCGATGTAGCCGAGCGTGGACGCGAGCTCCATGCGCACGGCGTTGATGCGCGGCTCGAACTGCGCCGGATTGCGCTGGCGGATGGCGAGGATCTCGCGGTACAGCTCGACCGCTTCCGCGCGCCGACCCTTGTCGGCGGCCCAGCTCGCCAGCTCGTGCACGGCGGCGATCAGCTCTTCCTCGCCTGGCGGACCGAGTTCGCGCGCGTCGGAAATCGCGCGCCGCAGATTCTTCTCGGCCGCGTCGAGCTCGCCGACCCTGCGCTGCATGCCGCCGAGCGCGCTCAGCGCGGCGACGGTCACGGTCGCCTCTTCCGGCGAGCTGCGCGCATTGCGCGCGACGATCTTGCCGAGCAGAGCGCGCGCCTCGTCGTAAGGCCCTTCGCTGGCGGCGATCGCGCGCGCGTACTCGAGCGCCAGCTTGCTCTCCGGCAGCGAGCCCTCGCCGAACACCTTCGCGGCCATTGCGCGGCCTTTGCCGAGCAAGGTCGCCGCTTGCGTATAGCGGCCCAAGCCGATGTAGGTGGCGCCGAGCGCGCCGAACAGCTGTCCCTGCAATTCGGGCTGGCCGAGCAAGCCGTTCTCGACCTGGCGCGCCGCTTCGTCGACCAGCTCGACCGCGGTCGGCGGCTTGCCCGGGGTTTCTTCGGGATTGGCCGCTTTGAACACGCCGATGAGGAAGTCGCGCACGGCGTTGGCGCTTTTCGCCTCGCTCAGCGCGCGCGCGGCGGCGGCTTCGGCGCGTGCGCTTTGCAGGCGCGCTTCGTGCGCCTGCCACAAGGTGCCGGCCATGCCGGCGAGCAGCGACAGCGCGAGCAGGCCGGCGCCGAGGATGGCGACGCGGTGGCGCTGCCAGCTGCGCCGCGCGCGATCCCAGGCGCTCGGTACGCGTGCGCCGATCGGACGATTGCTCTGCGCGGCGTCGAGGTCGTCGAGCAGGGCTTCGACGCTGCCGTAGCGCGCCGCCGGCGTCTTCGACAAGGCCTTCAGCGCGATCGCATCGAGATCCTCGACCAGGCGTTTGGACGTCCCGGCGAGGCTCGCCGCATCGGCGCGCGCGCTCGGCGGCGACGGCTGCGTTTCGCGGATCGTTTCGATCATCGCCGCCAGCGCCAGGCCGTGCAGTTGCAGCGGCGGTTTTCCGCACAAGAGGAAATACAGAAGCGCGCCGAGCGCGTAGAGATCGGAGCGCACGCTGGCGCTGTTGTCGGCGATCACTTCGGGTGCGGCGAATTCGGGCGTCAGCGCGACTTGGGTCGCCTGCGGCGCTTCTGCTTCGTGCGCGAGTGCGCGCGCGATGCCGAAGTCGAGCAGATGGGCCTGCTCGTCCGCGCCGACCAGGATATTGGTCGGCTTGATGTCGCGATGGATGACCAGCCGTTCGTGCGCGTAGGCGAGGGCGTCGGCGACGCGGCGGAACAGGCGCAGGCGACGGTCGAGCGTGCGCGGCTCGCGCTGCAACCAGACATCGAGCGTGACGCCTTCGATGAAGTCGGTGACGAGGAAGGGATGGCCGTCGGCGGTGGTGCCGGCATCGAGCAGGCGCACGATGCCGGGGTGTTGCAGCGAAGCCAGCACGCGGCGTTCCGATTCGATGCTGCGTGCCAGCTGCGGGCGATCGTCGCGCAGGAACTTGATCGCGACGCGTTTTTCGAACAGGCCGTCGGCGCGTTCGCCGAGCCAGACCTCGCCCATGCCGCCGCGGCCGATCAGGTGCGACACGCGCCAGCTGCCGATCGCCTCGCCGCCGCGCACGATCGCGGCGGGCGCGCGCGCCGGCGCGAGATAGCCTTCCGAGCGTTCGATGCCGGCGAGCCAGCCGCGCAGCGCGGCCGCGTCGTCGGCCGAGCGGCGCGCGACCTCGTCGATGAAGGCGGCGCGTTCGGTCTCGGGCAGTTCGAGCAGCGCGTCGAGCAATTCCTCCAGGCGCTGCCAGTCTTCTTGCGCAGGCTCCATCCGTGTCAGCCGCTCGAATCGGGATGCAGCTTGTCGTACAGCCAGCCGCGCGCCTTGATCCAGTCGCGCCGCACGGTGCTGCGGTCGAGTTCGAGCACCTCGGCGGTTTCGTCCTCGTTCAAGCCGGCGAAGTAGCGCAGCTGGACCACTTGCGCCAGCCGTGGGCGCACGCGATCGAGCCGATCGAGTGCGTCGTTGAGTTCGAGGATGCGGGTGGCTTCGAGCAGGTCGCCGTCGGGCGGTTCGCTCGGGTCCAGCGTTTCCGCGTGCACGCCGCCGCCGCGCTTCTGCGCGACGCGGTCGCGCGCGTGGTTGATCAGGATGTTGCGCATCGCGCGCGCCGCGATGGCGAGGAAGTGCCGGCGTTCGATCCGCTCGAACAGATCGGGGGAATGGGCGAACTTGAGGTAGGCCTCGTTGACCAGCGCCGTGGTCGACAGCGTTTCGCTGGCGCTGCCGCGGCGCCGCTGCCGGTGCGCGATCAGGCGCAGTTCGTCTTGCAGGCCGACCATCAGCTGCGACAGGCCGATCTGTTGCGCCTGGATCGCGCTTTCGATGCCGGCGCGGATTTCGTCCTCGAGTCGTTCGCTCATATCGGAAGCCGCGTACCGGCGCCGCCGATCGGCGCTTGGCGTTGCCAAGGGGAGTCGCTCGGCAACCCTCTCAGTGTATGCCGCCGCTCAGCCGGATTTCTGCCGACTGTGCCAGCGCCGCGCGATCTCGCTGCAGGCGGCGATGGCGAGCGTCAGCGCGATCGTCGAGAGCAGCTGTAGGCGCGCCCCGTCGGTGTACATCGCCAGCACGAAGATGGCGCCGAGCGCGAGCAGGCCGAGCAGGGTCGGGTAGGGGAATGCGCGCATGCGGAACGGCAGCGGCGTGCCAGCGCGGTCCGCACGCCGGCGCAGGATCCATTGCGATACCAGCGACAAGGTCCACACCACCAGGCAGGTCGAGCCGACCAGATTCAGCAGCGCCGGCAGCACTTTGGACGGGTAGAGCAGCTCGAGCAGGGTGGCGAAGAAACCGAACGCGACGCTGCCCAGCACCGCCAGCACCGGCACTTGGCGGCGGTCGACGCGCGCCAGCGCGCGCGGCGCCTCGCCGCGTTCGGCCAAGGAGAAGATCATGCGCGAGGCGCCGTACAGGTTCGCGTTGAGTGCGGACAGCAAGGCGACCACCGCGACCAGGGTGATCGCGTTCGCCGCGCCCGGGATGCCGACCTGCTGCAACACGGCCGCGAACGGTGACTTCAAAGCGTCGCTGGTCCACGGCACCACCGCGATGATCACGCTGAGCGAGCCCAAATAGAACACCAGGATGCGCCACACCACCGAGTGCGTGGCGCGCGCGATGCTGCGTTCGGGGTCTTCGGTTTCGGCCGCGGCGACGGCGACGATCTCGGTGCCGCCGAAGGCGAAGATCACCACCAGCAGTGCGGCACCGATGCCGGCCCAGCCTTTCGGGGCGAAGCCGTCGTGCGCGTAGAAGTTGCTCAACCCAGGCGAGGCGACACCCGGCAATAGGCCGAACAGGAGCAGGACGCCGACCGCGATGAAGGCGAGGATCGCGGCGATCTTGAGGATCGCGAACCAGAACTCGAACTCGCCGAAGTTGCGGATGCCGAGCAGGTTGATCGCGGTGAAGACGAGCATGAACAAGAGCGACATCCAGGCCACCGGCAGCGCCGGCCACAAGGTCGCCAATAATCCGGCAGCGCCGACCGATTCGGCCGCGATCACCACCACCAGCTGCGCCCACCAGAGCCAGCCGATCGTCGCTCCGGCGGTCGCGCCCATCGCGTCGGCGGCGTACACCGAGAACGCGCCGCTGGCCGGGCGCGCGGCGGCCATTTCGCCGAGCGCGTGCATCACGATGATGACCAGCATGCCGGCGACGAGGTAGGACACCAGCACCGCCGGGCCAGCGGTCTGCACGCCGATGCCGGAACCGAGGAAGAGGCCGGCGCCGATCGCGCTGCCGAGCGCCATCATGGTCAGCTGGCGCGGTTTGAGCGCGTGGCGCAGTCGTTCCGGGCCGCCCGCGCCGGGGGTGGCGCTGGCGGGAGGTTCGGGCAGCCGTTCGGTCGGAGGCATCGTCGGAAATCGCGCAGGGCCAGGGCGGCGAACAGTAGCGTTCGCCCGCCCCGGCGCCTAGGCCCGCCCGTCCGATGCCGGCGGGCGAGGTGGGCTCAATGCGTGTGCAAGGTCCCCGATTTCGGGCAATGGCACATCGCGGTCGGGCCGAACTCGACGCCGAAGCTGCGGCCGTCGCGATGGCGCTGCCAGTAGAACTCCGGCGCCGCGCGGCCCTTGCCGCCGACTTCGGCCATGTCGGCGTCGACGTCGAACACGCGGCCGTTGACCGCGACGTAGCGCGTATCGGCGGTGGCGCGGATGTTTTCCAGCGGATTGGTGTTGAGCACGACGAAGTCGGCGCGCTTGCCCGCTTCGAGCGAGCCGATCTGCTTGGACAGTCCGAGCAGGTCGGCGCCGTCGTAGGTCGCCGCGCGCAGCGCTTCCCAGTTGGAGAAGCCGCTCTGCGCCAGCATCCAGATCTCCCAGTTCTCCGACAGCCCCTGCAACTGGCCATGGCCGCCGGTTTGGATCTTGACGCCGGCGTCGCGCAGCTTCTTCGCCGCCGCGCCGACGGTCTGGTAGTAGTAGTCCCAGTCCGGGGCAGTCTCGCGGCGGATCGCGCGCGCTTCGAGCGTCTCGCGCGGGAAGAAGCGGTTGAGCTTCTTGTCTTCCCACACGTTGTCGCGTGCGTACCAGTAATACTCGCCCGACAAGCCGCCGTAGTTGACCACCAGGGTCGGCGTGTTGCGCACGTCGGTCTGCTTCCACAGGCCGATCACATCGTTGTACAGCGGCGCGACCGGCAGGTTGTGCTCGATGTTGGTGACGCCGTCGAGAATCATCGGCAGGTTGTGGTTGAGGGTTGAGCCGCCTTCCTCCACCACCAGCATGCCGAGCTCGCGCGCGGCCTGGTTGATCTGCTGATGCTGCTCGCGACGCGGCTGGTTGTAGCTCTTCACGCTGAAGGCGCCGTTCGCCTGCATGCGGCGCAGATGCGCGCGCGCGTCGTCGAGCGAATTGACCACCGCTTTGAAGTCGCCGTCGGCGCCGTACAGGATGGTGCCGGTGGAGAACACGCGCGGGCCGACCAGATCGCCGGCTTTGACCAGTTCGGCCTGCGAGAACACCGTTTCGGTGGTCGCGGACGGGTCGTGCATGGTGGTGATGCCGAACGACAGATTGGCGTAGTAGGCCCAGTTCGCCTGCGGCACCACGCCGGTGAAGAAGTGGTTCGCGTGCGCGTGCGCATCGACGTAGCCGGGCGCGATCGTCTTGCCTTGCACGTCGATCACTTTCGCATTCGGCGGGATCGCGACATTCGCGCCGACCGCCTTGATGGTGTCGCCTTCGACCAGCAAGGTGCCATTGTCGATGACTTCCTGCTCGCCGGCCTGCGCGTTGCGCATGGTGACGATGCGCGCATGGGTGAACGCGAAGGTGTCGGCCGGACGATCCATCGGCACCGACAGGCCGACGTCGACGCCCTTGTCGCTGCCCGGCTTGGGCAATTCTTTCGGCGCGCCGGGCACGAACGCGAACGCGTCCTTCAGTTCGCGCGTGTGGTAGTCGCGGCCGACCATCCAGTGCAGCGCGCGCGAATCCTCCGCCCAGTGCAAATAGGAGCCGACGTCCTTGCTCACCGGCGTGACCGGAATCGCCTTGGTGTCCTTGGACAGCTCGATCGCGCCGCCGGTCTGCGGCAGCGGCGCGACGTAGGCGTTGAAGAGTTCGGTGAACGCGACCCATTGACCGTCCGGGCTGACGGCGACGAAGTCGACGTACTTGAGGTCGAATAGCTCGCGCGGTTCCTCGCCGTTGAGTCCGACGCTCATCAGCTTTTTCTTGAGGCCGTCGCCGACCAGATAGAACACGCGCTTGCCGTCGGCGGAGAACTGCGGATTGGCGCCGGTCTTGGCGATGCGCTTGGGCTCGCCGCCGGCGGCGGGCAGCAGGTAGATGCCGGTCTCGCCGGAATTGAGGCTGCCGGTGATCGAAGCGCCGGCGGTCTTGGCGTAGACGATGCGCGCGCCGTCGCGCGAGTAGCGCGGACCGTAGTAGAAGCCGGGCTTGGCCGTCAGCGTGCGCGTCTGGCCGTTCGCCAGATCGCGCTCGACGATCGCGGCCTGCTTGGCATCGGACCAGGTCGTGTAGAGCAGCTTCTTGCCGTCTGGGCTGAAGGCGGGCTGGTATTCGAACGAAGAGACGTCGTTGGTCAGACGCTGCGGCGCGCCGCCCGGCAGCGCCTTGGTCCAGAGGTGGCCGACCGCGTGGAACAGCAGGGTGCGGCCATCCGGACTGGTGGCGACGTCGCGGATCATCTTCGGCTGGAAGCTGCCCTGGTCGAGCTTCTGCTCGAAGCGCAGCGGCTGCGCCACGGTCTGCTCGACCGCGGCGGTGAACGGGATCTGCGTCGGCGTGCCGTTGGCGGCGTCGACGCGCCAGAGCTTGCCCTTGGCCCAGATCACGAGGTTCTTCGAATCGGGCGTCCAGGCGAAATTCGCGTACGGCCCGAAGATCGCCCAGGCTTCCTGCAGGTCGTGCGAGAGACCGTCCCACAGCGGACGCACCTGGCCCGAATCGAGATCGACCAGATGCAGCACGCTCTTCTCGCGCACGCGCTTGACGAAGGCGAGCGTCTTGCCGTCGGGCGAGGGCTGCGGACGCACCGCGCCGCCCGGCGTGGCGACGATCGTCTCGGTCTCGCCGGTCTGGCGGTCGAGGCGCTTGATCGCGTAGATCACGTCGTAGGGATTCTTGTTGTACTGGAACAGCGGTCCGGGCGTGACGTCTTCGGAGTAGTAGACGTAGCGGCCGTCCGGACTGACCGCCGGCTCGCCCAGGTCTTGCTGATCGTTCTTCTGCTTGGTCAGTTGCAGGCCGGCGCCGCCGGCGCGGTGGTACATCCACAATTCGCCGGCGCCGAGCGAGCGCTCGCCGGTGAAGTGCTTGCGCCCGATCAGGTATTGGCCGTCCGGCGTCCACACCGGATTGTTGAGCAGGCGGAAGTCTTCCTTGGACACCTGCGTCGGCGCGCCGCCGCCGACCGGCATGCGCCAGAGGTTGTTGCCGCCGCCGCGATCGGAGGTGAAGGCGACTTCCTTGCCGTCGGGCGAGAAGCGCGGCTGCACGTCCCAGGCCGGCCCTGCGCTGAGGCGCTTGGCGCTGCCGCCTTCGATCGGCAGCAGATACAGATCGCCAAGCAGGCTGAAGACGATCTGGCGGCCGTCGGCGCTGACGTCGAGATCGAGCCAGGTGCCTTCGTCGGTGTTGAACTTGATCGTCTTGGTCGGGCCGTGCGCGGCGTTGACGTCCCACTTGGGCTTGTCGTCGCCCTTGTCGGCGGCGTAGGCGCAGGTACAGGCGAGCGCGACGCTCGCGGCAAGCGTGGCGAGGCGAGGCAGAGGCATGTGGATCTCCCGTGACGAATGCGACCGATCATAGGCAATGCGCCGGCGCCGCAGACGGGTCGAAAGTCCCGGGTCGGGTCGCGGCGGCGTCAGGACGCGCGCCGCCGTGCGTAACGTTCGCGCACCAGCTCGGCGATGGCCGCGGTCTCGGCCAGCGGCGGCGGCTGCGGCGGTGCTTGCAGCGGATCGTCGAGACGGCGCAGATGGCCGCTGCCGGCGAGTTCGGCGTGGAACGCGGCGAGCTTGCCCTCGATCGCGCGCGGGGCGAAGGTGTAGACCGGTTTGCCGGTGGCGCAGGCTTCCGAAATCATATTGACCGAATCGGGCGTGACGACGATGCGGTCGGCCCAGCCGAGATAGCCTGCGTACGGATTTTCGCCGCTCTGCGCGCCGCTCCAGAATGACCCGGGGAAGGCGGCGAACGCGTCGCGCAGTTTTTTCGCCAACTCCGCCGGCGTGCGCCGCGACACGCTGACCAGAAAACTGCCGCCTTCATCGGCGTGGCGCGCGGCGAGACGTTCCAGCAGCGCATCGAGATAGCTGGCGTCGATGCGCTGAGCGCGGTTGGAACCGCCGATCAACACCGCCGTGCGCGGCGAGGGCAATTGCGCAAGATCGGCAAAGCGCGCGCGGCCGGTACCGAGCCAGCCGGCGTCGACCGCGTTCAAGGCGCCGATGCTGTGGATCACGTTGGCGCCTTCGATGCCGTCGTGCTGCGGAACCAGGACCAGATCGAACGCGCTCGGATCGATGCGCGGATCGAGAATCTGCACGGTGTAGCAACGGCGCGCGCTCCATCCGCGCATCAGGCGCGTGACCAGGGCCGCGCGGCGGCCGCAGCCGATCGCGAGGTCGGGCCAGGGCGGCGCCAGCGCTGCGCCGGTTTGATCGCGGATCGCGGCCGCGGCGGCGAAGGTCAGGCGCGGCGCGAACGCGGACCAGGGTTGGCGCAAGCGTACGCGCAATACGCGCGGCGCCAGGCCGAGCGCGCGCGCCAGCGCCAGCGCTTGGTTTTCGTTGCCGGCGGCGCCGTCGCTGATCGCCCAACAGGTCGGAGTCGGTGCATCCATGCGGGCAGGGTAGCCGACGCTTGCGCCCGCTGGCGAACTCCGGCGCCGCGGCGCGATCGTAGTCGCTGCGGAAACGCTGTTTCCCGCTTTCGACGCTTGTTCGATCTCGTGACGCGCTCCACGCTGGAGGCTTCGTTTTCGGGGATGGCTGTCGTATCGTCGGGAAGTTGCACTCGGCGTAACGCGTTCCAACCGGAATCGATCGGCATTACGCCGGCACTTCCATTCCGACCTTCGTCCGTTTTGCCTACAGGAGTTTCATCCATGATCCGCCGTATCGCTCTCGCCGCCGCCATCGCGCTGGCTTCTGCTCCGGCTTTCGCGGCTACCACCGCCTATACGCTCGACCCGGGCCACACCCAGGTCCTCTTGCAATGGAATCACTTCGGCTTCTCCAACCCGACCGCGCAGTTCGGTCAGGTCGGCGGCAAGCTCGAATTCGACCAGGCCGATCCGACCAAGTCGTCGGTCGAAGTCGAGATCAGCACGGCCAGCATCAACAGCAACCTGGCCAAGTTCGACGAGCATTTGAAGAGCGCCGATTTCTTCGACGCGGCCAAGTTCCCGACGGCGACCTTCAAGAGCACCAAGGTCGAGAAAGGCGCGGCACCCGACCAGCTCAAGGTCAGCGGCGACTTGACCATCCACGGCGTGACCAAGCCGGCCACGCTTGCGGTCAAGGTCAACACCGTCGGCGAGCACCCGATGCGCAAGGCGGCGGCGGTCGGCTTCGATGCGACCACGACGATCAAGCGTTCGGATTTCGGCGTCGGCAAGTACGCGCCGAACGTCAGCGACGAGGTCAAGATCGCGATCACCGTCGAGGCGATCGAAGCGAAGGCCTACGCCGAGAGCCAGAAGAAGAAATAAGGATCGGCTGCGCCGGTCGCGACCGGCGCGCTTGCCGACGACGTCCGCTGCGGCGGACGGTATTTCGAAAGGACGAGCCGCGTGCGGGCAGTTTGCCGCCGCGGCTCAGCCTTTTTTGACGCCCTGGTTCTTCAGCGCTTCGAGCGCCGCCAGATTGACGCCGGTGACCGCGGCCTTGAGCTGGTCGATGCTGTCGGCATGGCCGGACGCCTTCACCGAGAAACGCTCGCCGACCACCACCGCGTATTCGCCGTGCTTGTCTTGGCCGTTCCATTGTTCGTGCACGAGGCGGCCGTCCTGTTTGTAGGTTTTCTCGTAGCCGTGGTCGTTTTCCTGCTGGCTGTCGAGCGCGGCCCAGCCGGCCAGCGCCATCAGGCTCTTGGCCGAACCCATGTCGACCACTTCCAGTTGCAGGCGGCGCTCGGCGCCGTCGGAATAGGTCGCGCGCGCCTCCGACACCTGCATGCCGAGCGCACCGTTGCGTTCGGCCGAGAATTCGCTGCGCGTGAGACCGGCCAAGGTTTCCGGCACGAACGGCTTGAGCACGTCCGGCGCCAGCGCCTCGACCTGGTCGCCGCCGCCGGCCGCGGTCAGCACCGCGCCGAGCGCCTTGCCCTGCGCTTCGGCATCGCCCGATTTCTGTGCCGCTTCCAGCTGCTTGCCGGCCGCCTCGACCTTCTTGCTCCAGGCGTCGAGCTTGCCGAGCGAGCTGTCTTTGTCGATCGAGCTGTGGCCGTCGCCGACCTGCGAGGTCGACAAGCCCGACATCGCGCGCATGCCGACCACGCTGCCGATGACCAAGCCGAGCACCAGGCTCAGCACGATCACGACGATGATCGTCACCGCGGTGTAGCCGCCGGCCTTCTCGGGCGGGCACTTCATCGTATGCGGCAGGCCGAGATAGAGCAGGTAGATCGCGTAGATGCCGCCGGCCAGCGCGATCAGCCAGCCGAGCACCGGCACGAAGGCGAAGACCGAGGCGATCCAGCTCGCAGTGTAGGCGTAGCCGATGGTCTTGAGTGCCTGCACTTGGTTCTTCTGCGCGCCGAAGGTCGGCGCCAGGGCGTCGATGATCAGCGCCACCAGGTAGGTCATGATCAGCGCCATCACGTACTGCAGGATCGCAGCAGTCAGGCTGTGGATCGCCAGCAGAACGCCGATCGCCGGCAGCACGGCCAGGATCGCGATGTAGTTCTTGTACAGGTCGGCGACCGTAGTCGATTCGCCCGCGATGACCGGCCATTCGGTCTTCGGCGTCGTCAGGATGGCTCTGACGCGCGCGATCAGCTTGTTGAAATCCATGATGCCCCCTCGTCGATGAGTTGCCGCGGAGCGCATTCTAGCGCCAGAAGATGGACGATCCGGTTCAAGCGCTGCGCAACCGAGACACGGCCTGCGACGGCTGGCACGCGTCGTGCTGGTAGACTCGCGCCCCCGCGCGGTTTGACGACGCCGGCGCCGCAGCGGGAAGGAGCTATCCTGAGCGTTCGGTTCGCCGCCTCGTGGCGAACTGCACCGGCCGCTTCGCAACTTCGTCGCCGAGCGGGTGGACCACCTTCGATGGAGCATCTCATGTCGCGCCCCAATCCCGCGGCGGAAAAGAGCATCCCCGCCAACGCGGAGAACCGCTACCGCGTCACCCGTGCCGATCTGCCGCTGTCCTGCCCGATGCCGGGCATGTCGCTGTGGAATTCGCATCCCAAGGTTTATCTGCCGATCGCCGAGCAGGGCGGTCACGCCAAGTGCCCCTACTGCGGCGCGGAATACGATTTGGCGGATTGACACACCCCGTGTCGCGCAAGCTGACCGTAGTGCAGCTGATCCCGGCGCTGGACGCCGGCGGTGCCGAGCGCTCGACGCTCGAGATCGCGCGTGCGTTGGTCGCCGACGGCCACCGCTCGATCGTGGTCTCGGCCGGCGGTCGCCTGGTCGAATCGCTGCTCGCCGACGGCAGCGAGCACATCCAGCTCGACGTCGCGCGCAAGTCGCCGTTGAGCTTGGCACAGGTACCGAAGCTGCGCGCATCGTTCGAGCGCGAACGCGTCGATCTGGTGCATGCGCGCTCGCGTGTGCCGGCCTGGCTCGGCTGGCTCGCGCTGCGCGGCTGGCGCCAGCGGCCGCGCTTCGTCACCACGGCGCACGGGCTCAACAGTCCCGGTTTCTACAGCAGCGTGATGACGCGCGGCGAACGCGTGATCTGCGTGTCGAACACGGTGCGCGACTATCTCCTGCGGCATTATCCTCGCACCGACCCGGCCAAGCTGGTGATGATTCCGCGCGGCGTCGATCCGGCCGAATACCCGTACGGCTACCAGGCCGATGCGCCGTGGCGCGAATGGTTCTTCGCCGAATTTCCGCAGCTGGCGGGCGCGCCGCTGTTGACCTTGCCCGGGCGCGGCACGCGCTTGAAGGGGCACGGCGACGCGATCGAGCTGGTCGCCGATTTGAAAGCGCGCGGCATCGACACGCGCCTGATGCTGCTCGGCGCGCGCCAGCTCGGCCGCGAGGCCTACGTCGCCGAACTCGAACAACTCGCGCGCGAGCGCGGCGTCGCCGAGCGCATCGCGATCAGCGTGCCGCGCGACGATGCGCGCGACGTATACGCCTGCTCGGCGCTGGTGCTGCAGCTGTCGAACAAACCCGAATCGTTCGGGCGCACCGTGGTCGAAGCGATCGCGCTGTGCCGGCCGGTGCTCGGCTACGACCACGGCGGCGTCGGCGAATTGTTGGGGGATCTCTACCCCGCCGGACGCGTGCCGCGCGGCGATCGCGAACGCTTGGCCGAACGCGCCGCCGAACTGCTGCGCTATGCGCCGGCGATCCTGCCGTTGACGCGCTACCGCCTGGCCGACATGCAGCAGGCGACGCTGGCGCTGTACCGCGACCTCGTGCATGACTGAACTGCTGCGCCAGCGCCTCTCGCAATGGCCGTTCGCGTTGGTGCTGGCGGTGGTCGTGCTGCTGCCGTTCGGGCGCAGCGCCGAGGCGCCGATCGCGCTCGGCGCGATCGCGGCGCTGGTGCTGCTCGCGCGCGGTCGTATCGACCTGCGCACGGACGCTGCGCGCTTGCTGCTGGCCTTGTTCGCTTGCTACTGGATTCCGGCTTTGCTGTCGGGCATCGGCGCGGTCGAGCCGGGCAAGACCTGGTCCACCGTCGCGGTCACCTTGCGCTTCCTGCCGTTCGCGCTGTTCGCGCTGTGGGCGCTGCGGCGGCCGTCGGGCTGGCCGGCGGTTTATGCGACGATCGCCGTGGTGGTCGCGCTGTGGCTGCTCGATGCTTACGTGCAAATGTTCAGCGGCCACAGCCTCGGCGGCGTTGCCGAGAAAGAGCGCTTGTCCGGCATTTTCGGCGCCGGCAACTTGAAGCTCGGTCCGACCTTGGCGGTGCTGGCGCCGTTCGTGCTGCTGGCGGCGCGCGCGCGCTTCGGCCGGCGCGGATTGGCGATCGCGTTCGTCGTGTTGTCGCCGCCGATCCTGCTGGCCGGTTCGCGTGCGGCCTGGCTCGGCTATGCGCTGGTGTGCTTGTTGATCGCCTGGCACGAGACGCGCAGCAAGCGCCGTTTCGCGCTGGTGTCGCTGGTGCTGCTGCTCGGCGTGGGCGTGCTCGGCACGCTGGCCTTGCGCGATTCGGAACGCTTCGGCGCGCGCATCGAGCGCAGCCTGCTCGCGCTGCGCGGCACCGAAGCGGCGTTGGATGAAGCCTCCGCCGGACGCCTCAGCATTTGGAGCACGGCGCTGAAGATGACCGCCGCGCATCCGTGGAACGGCGTCGGCGTACGCGGCTTTCGCTACGCTTATCCGCAATACGCCGCGCCGCAAGATCGCTTCGTCGATACCACCACCGATCTCGGCGCGTCGCACGCGCACCAGATCGTGCTCGAAGTGCTGAGCGAAACCGGCGCGATCGGCTTGCTCGCCTGGCTCGCCGGCGCCTGGTTCGCGCTGCGTGCGTGGAAGCGTGCGTCCGCACCCGCGCGCGAGCGCGCGTTGGCGCCGGGCCTGGCCCTGATCGCGATGTGCTTTCCGCTCAATACCCACCTCGCGTTCTATTCGGCGTGGTGGGGACTCTTGTTCTGGTGGCTGCTCGCGCTGTATTGCGCCGCGCTGGGCGCTAGCGATCCTCGTTCCGAGGCTTCTCGCGCAACAAGCTGAGCGCGAAGCCGCCGACTACGGCGGCACCGGCGACCAGCACGGCCCAGAGCAGCCAGCGTCGCCACGGCAGTGGCGGTTCGGGTCCGCGCAGCGCGGCGTCGCCGGCGCTGACGCGCGCGGCGCCGAGCGTCGCCGTCGGCGGCTGCCAGTCGCGTCCGAGTGTCGCGCGCAAACTCGTCAGCGCGGCGTCGACCGGATAGTCCGGATGGCGCGCGTCGTGGCTGCCGACCGCTAGTGCATAAGGCGCCGGACCTTCGGCGAGGAACACCAGCGCGTCCGGCCGATAGCCGAGCGTCAACTGCGGCGCCGCCGCCAGCGGCGTGCGCGACTGCAGGCGGAAGTCGCGCACGCGTCCGCTCGGCGGCAGTTCGATCTCGTCGTTGTGCAGGACTTGCTCGCCTTGGCGCAGGCGGAACGCATCCACATGCGCCAGCGCGCGCCAGGGCTGCGCGGCGTTGCCGCTTCGCGACGACAGCGTCAACGGCGCCAGCGCGTTGTCGCCGGTGAGTTCGACGCGCGCGCGTTCGACCGGCAACGCGGCCGGCAGCGTGTAGTCGAACTGCGTGCGGTCCGGCGGCGCCGGCTCGTTCGTCGCGGCGGCGGCGCGCAACCAGAGGTAGGTCGGCGGCGCCTGCGTGCGCTCGGTCGAGCGCGCCTGCGCCGACAGATTCTCGAGATCGACACCGTCGTCCAATCGCTGCAAACGGAAGTAGCGCGCGCGCACGGCATCGAAGCCGAGTTCACGCCGATCGATGCGCACGCCGTTCTGTTCCAGCGCGAGTACGCCGGCGCTGCCGAGATCGCGCCAGCGTTGCAGGTCGTCGCTGGCCGCGATCGAGAAGCGCGCCGAGACGCCGGACTTCGGCGCGGACCAGTCGAGCGCGAAGCCGTCGATCGTGCGATCGAGCGCGCTGGCGTCGATCAGCCAGTCGCGCGTGCGCTGGCCGGCGGCGGCTTGCTCGCCGGCGTCGATGCGGCGCAGGCGGCCGTCGGCATCGCGGTCGATGACCAGGCGCAGATCGCCGCCGCCCGGCGTCGTGGTCGCGGGCAGGGCCAAGGTCGGCACCGCCAGCCGGTGCTCGCGCGTCAGTGTCGCCGCGGCCGCTTCGAGGCGCGCGAACGGCACCGGCTGCCCGGCCGCGTTGAACACGGCCAGGTCGCGCAGCTCGGCGTCCTGTGTCCAGGCGTAGGCTTCCGGCGTCAGTTCGACGCGCCAGGCGCTGCTCGCCGGCGTCGCGGTGCCGGTGTCGATCGGGAAAAGGTAGGCATAGTCCGTCGGCGCCGCCGCCGCGGCCGTGCGCAGGATCAGCGCCGCAACGAGCGCGAAGGCGTGGCGTCTCATGCGGCCTCCTTCGATGCGCGTGCCGGTGCCGGCGCGAAGTAGCCGATCACCGTGCATAGCAGTCCGTAGGCGATGAACGAGGCGACGCCGAACAGGTTGCCCAGACGCAGGCGGTCGATCAGCAGCAGCTTGGCCAACACCAACCCCATCAAGACCGCGCCGGCCAGCCACAGCGCGCGTTGGTGGCGGCGCGAGCCGAGGATCCAGGCGAGCACGCCGGCGAGGCTCCAGACCACGGTCAGAGCGGTTTGCGCGAGATTGGATTGCCACAGCTGCGCACTCCACGCGACGCCGTCGTAGTGATGCACGGCGCGCAAGGTCGCCAGCGTGACGAAGGCGAAACCCGCCAGCGCCAGCGGCAGGATGCGTTGTGGCGGCGACAAGGCGAGCGTGGGATCGCGCAGCCAGCGCACGGCGCAGAGCAAGAGGCCGAGCTGCGCGAGTTCGAGCGGATTGAGCACGGGCAGGAACGGCAGCGGTGCGCTGGAACCGGCCGCCGTGAGCAGCGCGACGAAGGCGATCGCAGCGATGGTCGCCTGCGAAATCAAGAGCAGAGAGCGGTGCGGCTCGAAGCGCGCGCCGAGCGGCGGCGCCAGCACGGCCGGGCGCAGCAGAGCCAGCGCCCAGGCGGCGATCAGCGGCAGCGCGACCAGACCGTCGTGCCAGCCGTCAGCGAGTTGCGCGCGTCGCGCGAACTGATCGAGCCCGAGGCCGAGCGCGCAGGTCCAGCTCCACAACCAACCCAGATGGGCGACGCGCAGCGGCATCGCATCGCCGTCGCGCAGTACGCGCAGGGCGAAGACACCGGCGGCGGCGTATAGCGCGAACGCCGCCAGCGCCGGCGGCGAGTACAGCGGTGCGGTCGGGTCGTTCATGCCGAGCACGATGAACAGCGCCGCGGCAACGGTCGCCGCCGCGGTCCAGGCCAGGGCCGCACGCGGCAGGCGCTGATAGGCGAAGGCGGCGAGCGCCGCGGTCAGCGCGACCAGGGCGAGCCACAGCGGCGAACGCAAGGGCGGCACGGCGAAGCGGTCGATCTCGTGCAGCGCGGCGCCGAACCACCAGAGCAGGCCCCACGCGTACAGCGGCAGCGCCAGCGGCGGTTTCGTCGCGGCGCGATCGTGCAGCCACGCGCTGACGAAGGCGGCGGCGGCGATCAGCAGTGCTCCGACAAACGTGCCGTTCGCCAGCGGCGACACCGCTTCGCCGGCGTGGTCGATGGCTCCGAACACGAACGCCGCCGCGGCCAGCGCTTGCAAAGCCAGTCCGCTCAGGCGCGGCAGCAGGCGTTGCTGGCGCAGGCCGAGCCAGATCAGAGCCGCACCTTCGAGCGCGAAAGTGCAGGCGGTCGAGCGCGCGCTCAGCGCGAGCGGTACCGCCAGCGTGGCGAAGCCGACGGCGAGCACGGCGAACGATTCGCCCAGCACGCGCAGACGGTCGCGCGACAGCAGCGCACGCGCCAGCAGGGCATAGATCGCCGCCAGCGCCAGCGCCGAATAGGCCAGCGGCAGACGCGCGCCTTCGAGCAAGGCGGCATGCAGTGCGAATGCGATCAGCGGATTGCCGAACACCAAGGTGCCGTCGACCAGGCCGCGTCGCTGCGGCTCGCCCCGCTGCGCATACAAGATCGGGATGACCAGATAGATCGCGAAGTACAGCAGCAGAAAAGGCTCGGTGCTGGCGAACCATTCGCTGCGATAACGGAGCACGCCCCAAGCAGAGCCGATCGCGTAGGTGAAGGCGAAGCCGAGCAGGTTCAGCGCGCGCCATGGGCGTCGCCAAGCGATCGCGAAGATCGCCAGATTCAACAGCGCGTAGTAGGCGAACAGCACGACGTGATTGCCGCTGCCGGTCGAGATCAGGATCGGCGCGGCGAAGCCGGCGAGGATGCCGAGCAGAGCGAGCGCGAGCGCGTTCTGCAGCACCGCGAGCACGCCGACGCCGGCGATCAGCACGAGCATCAGCGCGAATGCCGCGCTCGCATCGAGCAGGCCGTACAGACGGAACGCGGCGAACACAGTCAGCAGCAGTACGCCGATCGCGCCGCCTTGCAGGCTCAGCGCGAAACTGCGCCGGGCTTCGCGTTGGCGCCAGCCGAACACCAGCGCCGCGATCGCGGCCAGCGCCACCGCCGCCAGGCGCAGTTCCAGCGGCAGACTGAGCCAGCCTTGATCGGAGGCCAGCTTGAGCAGGGCGGCGACGCCGGCGAACAGCACCAGCATGCCGATCTTGACCGGCACGTTGCCTTCGGTGAACCAGCGCTTCAGCGCGGCGGCGAGTTTTTCGGCCAGGTCGGGGCCGCGCGGCGTCGCGTCGGCCGGGCGTGGCGATGGAATCCTCAGCGGCTCGAACGGCGGCGAGATGTTCGTCGGTGATGCCGGCGGCGCCGCTTCGATCGGAGCAGGCGTCTCGCTCGTCCGCGTGATATCGACGATGGGGGATCGCACGACGGCGGCCGGCGCTGTTGCAGACACGCTCTCGACCGAAGCGGCGGCGTCGGTGCGTGGCGTGCGCCGCAGCTCCGCGATCTCGCCCTGCAGTTTGGCGACGGTCTGCGTGAGCGAGTGCAGACGCGCCAGCACGAAGCCGATGCCGAGCGCGCTGAAGAAGCCGATCGGCACCGATTCGGTCTGGAACGCGATCACGCCGCCGGCGATGACGGCGGCGAGGAACCCCAGCAAGCCCATGCGATCTCCCAGTTTTGCGCGAGCTTCAGCGGCGGTAGACCTCCGCCTCCCCGGGCGGCCGCGTCTTGAAGCGCTTGTGCATCCAAAGGTACTGCGTCGGCGCCGCGCGCACCATGCGCTCGATGCTCTCGTTCACGCGCGCCGTGTCGGCGACGACGTCGGCGCTCGGGAAATCGGCGAGCGGCGCTTCCAGGCGGATCGCGTAACCGCCGCTCGCCAGGCGGCGATGAAAGAACGGAATCACCCGCGCGCCCGACAGCCGCGCCAGATGATGGGTGGCGGTGATGGTCGAGGCCGGTACGCCGAAGAACGGCGCGAACACCGCGTCCTTGCCGCGCATGTCTTGGTCCGGCGCGTACCAGAGGGCGCCGCCTTGCTTGAGCCAGCGCACGCTGCGGCGCAGTTCGTCCTTGCTGAACATCTCCGCGGCGTAAGCCAGGCGCGCGCGTTTGATCGCCCATTCGAAGGCGGCGTCCTCGTGTTCGCGGTACATGCCGGCGATGCGGATGCGCTGCGACACCAGCCGTGCGCACAATTCCAAATGGGAAAAATGCGCGCCGACCAGAAGCACGCCGCGGCGCTCGGCCTGCGCGGCCTGCAGGTGTTCGAGGCCTTCGATCTGCAGCGGAATGCGTGCGATCGCGCGTTCCGAACCCATCCAAGCCAGCGCGAACTCGACCAGCATGACGCCGCCGTCGCGCAGGTTTTCCTCCAGCATCGCGGCGCGCTGGTCGCTGCCTAGCTCGGGGTAACAGAGATCGAGATTGCGTGCGGCGACTTCGCGGCGATCGCGCAGGGTTCGCGCGGCAAGCCAGCCGAGGCTGCGCCCGATCGCGAGCAGCCAGCGATACGGCAGCAGGGCGACCAGACGGATGACGCCGAGGCCGATCCAGGCCGGCCAGTGGCGCGGTGCGAGCAGGGCGGGGCGGAACGGCGGGGCGGCTGGTGACATCGGCGCAATTGTAGCGGTCGATCGCAACGGCCGATCGCGCTCGAGGGGCCGCGTTCGCCGGGGCCTGGCTATACTGCGCCGCCGTCGTCGCCGGTTCGATTCGTGTTCCAACGCTTCATCTACACCTTGACGCTGTATCTGCTGACGCCGTTCGTGGTCTATCGGCTGGCGGCGCGCGGCTTCAAGTACCACGGCTATCTGGCACGCTGGCGCGAGCGCTTCGGCTTCTTCGCCGATCCCGGCATCAAGGACAGCATCTGGATCCATGCGGTGTCGCTCGGCGAGGTCAACGCCGCGGTGCCGTTGATCGAGGCCTTGATGCATCGCTACCGCGATACGCCGTTCGTGATCACCACGGTGACGCCGACCGGATCGGATCGCGTGCTGCAGTTGTTCGGCGATCGCGTCTTCCACGTCTACCTGCCGTATGACTTGACCACGGCGGTGCGGCGTTTCCTCGGGCGTGTGCGGCCGCGGCTGGCCGTGATCATGGAAACCGAGATCTGGCCGAACCTGTTCATGGCTTGCGCCGAACGTGGCGTGGCCATCGTCATCGCGAATGCGCGATTGTCGGAGAAGTCGCTGCGCGGCTATTGGCCGATTCAGCCTTTGGTACGGCGGGCGATACGCTGCGCCAGTTTCGTCGCTGCGCAGTCCGCCTCCGACGAAGAGCGCTTGCGCACGCTCGGCGCGGCCGAGCCGAGGCTGGCCGTGGTCGGCAATCTGAAGTTCGACATGAGCGTGCCCGATGACGTGCGCGAGCGCGGCGCGGCGTTTCGCATCGCGGCCGGCGGCGGGCGCCCGGTGTGGATCGCGGCGAGCACGCACGAAGGCGAGGAACTGGTCGTATTGAAGGCGCATGCGGCGGTACTGCGCCGCTTTCCGGATGCGCTGCTGCTGGTCGCGCCGCGCCATCCGGAGCGCTTCAAGCCGTTCGCCGCGGCCTGCCGCGCATTCGGTTTCCGCACGCTGACGCGCAGCGAAGAGGGCGGCGCAGACCCGAACTGCCAATGCTTCGTGATCGACTCGATGGGTGAGCTGCTGGCGTTCTACGCCGCCGCGGACGTCGCCTTCGTCGGCGGCAGCCTGGTACCGGTCGGCGGCCACAACCTGCTCGAACCGGCGGCGCTGGCGCGGCCGGTCATCGTCGGACCGCAGACCTTCAATTTCGCCGAAGTGACCGAAGACCTCATCGCGGCCGGCGCGGCGATGCGCGTGCTCGATCCGGATCTGCTCGGCACCGCCGTCGTGCGTCTGCTGTCGCGCGATGTCGAGCGCCGCAGCATGGGCGAGGCGGCGCGGGCGGTGATGGAGCGTGAGCGCGGTGCGGTGGCGCGCACGATGGGTATCGTGGAAGAGGTGCTGGCAACGACGGCAAGCGGGAAACCCAACAGCGAAGGCTGATCGCGCTTCACGACGCGCCGTTCCGGCGCGCCGCTCTATCCGATTCCCGATCCTCTACTTCTGCATCATTCGAGCAGCGCGTTGACCCCTTCGAGGTCCTTCAGCTCGACCACGCCGGCAGCCTGCTTCAACAGCAGCCCGTTCATCACGAACGCATGGCGCGCGGAGGAATATTGGCTCTGTGCGCTGAGCAGGGTCTGCTGGCTGATCAGCACGTCGACGATGGTGCGCGTGCCGACTTCGTAGCCGGCCTGGGTCGCCTCGACCGAACTCTGCGCCGACACCACCGCAGCCTTGGTCGCTTCGACCTGGCTCGCGCCGGCGATGACCGAGCGATAGCCGTTGCGCGTGTTCGCCTCGACCAGACGACGATTGAATTCGAACTGGTCCTGCGCGAAGTCGCGCTGATGGATCGCCTGGCGCACGCGCGACTGCGTGTAGCCGCCGCTGAAGATCGGCACGCTCAGCGAGAAGGTGATCGACGGGCCCCATTTCGGGTCACCGGCGCCATTGTGGAACGTATCGATACCTGTGTAGCGATTCTCGCCCCACTGCGAAGTCTTGGAATAACCGAGCCGGCCGGTGATCGTCGGCAGATGGCCGGCGCGCGCCGTATTGATGTCGGCATTGGCGGCGTCGACTTGCAACGAAGCCGAACTCAGGGCTGGGTTCTGCTTCAGCGCGACGTCGACCCAGGCGTTCGGGTCGTCCGGCGTGGGATGGTCGAGTGGAAGATTTTCGCGCAGCTTCTTGAACTCGCCCGGATCCTTGTTGGTGAGCCGGCGCACGGCCTCGCGCGCGGTGTCGACGTTGTTCTGATTGCTGATCACGCTGGCGACCGCCTGGTCGTGCTGCGCCTTGGCGTCGTTGACGTCGGTGATCGCGGCCAGGCCGACTTCGAAGCGCTGCTGCGCCTGTTCGAGCTGGCGCGCCAGCGCCTTCTCGTTAGCGTCGGCGAATTTGAGCGCGTCGATCGCAGTCAGCACGTTGAAGTAGGTCTGCGCCGAGTCGATCATCAGCTGCTGCTGCGCGGCCGAGTAAGTCGCCGCACCGGCTTCGGCCGTGTAGCGGCTAGACTTCAGCGCGGTCCACTTGCTGATGTCGAGGATGCTCTGGTTCAGCGTGGCGCCGATCGCCCGCGAATGGGTGGTGGTAGTCGTGCTGGAATAGTCCAGGGGCGGCAGCGGCGCACCATTTTCGTCTAGTTGATTTCGAAGCGTGCCGCCGGCGTCGTTGCCACTGCGCGAGCGCGTGTAGTCGATATTGGCGCCGAGCTGCGGCAGCAGGAACGAGCGCGCCTGGTCGACGCCCTCGTCGGTCGCCAGTTTGGTCGCTTCGGCGCCGGCCAGGGTCGGGTCGGATACACGGGCTTCCTGGTAGACCTGAACCAGGTCGTCGGCGTGCGCGGCGGATGCGCCGAACGCCACCAGCAGCGCGAGCGAGAGGGAACTCTTGCGGATCATTCGATCGTCCTCGAAAGGGATTGGGGCTTCATCAACGTCGCGCAGCTACAGCACGAAGCGGCGCGGCGGCTCGGCATTCTTCAGGTACGGCACATCGGTTTCGAACAGAACTTCCTGCTGCCAATGCGTCTGGTCGACGCGCTTGTACAGCGTGGCTTGCATCGCCGGGGAATCGCCGACGATCGCGAACAAGCGGCCGCCCGGCTTGACCCAAGCGCGGAATCGGTCCGGCAGCGCGTGCACCGCGCCGCCGACCACGACCGCGTCGAACTGTTCGCCGCTGGTGAAATCGCGGACGGCATCGCCGATTTCAAGGCGTGCATTGCGGATCTGCGCGGCGGCCAGATGCGCGCGCGCGGCTTCCGCGATATCGGCGTGCAATTCGACGCTGATCACCAAGTCACACAGGTGGGCGAGACAGGCGGTCAGAAAGCCGCTGCCGGTGCCGATCTCGAGCACGCGCTCGCCCGCCTGAGGAGCGATCGCCTGCAGGATGCGTCCCTCGACCACCGGCTTGAGCATCGTCTCGCCGTGACCGATCGGCAGTGCGAGATCGGCGAAGGCGAGGCTGCGGTGGCGCGCCGGTACGAACTCCTCGCGGCGCACATCGCGCAGCGTGTCGAGCACGCGCGCATCGAGTACCTCCGATGGGCGCACCTGGTTCTCGACCATGTTCTGCCTAGCCAGTTCGGTGTTCATCATCGCGGGCAACTCCAACCGGCAAACAAAAGGATCGGGAGCATAGGCACTCGTTACGCTTGCTGCAATCTACCTTGACGAGGCACCCGAGCGCGACGAAGTGCCGGAAGTCACCGCGCTGCGGTCGCGTGCGCGAACAGCTCTTCACGCGTGCGCGCCAGCGCGGTGCCGACTTGGGTTGCCAGCATCGCGTCGACCCGCGCGAACAACCGCGCCGCCTCCGCCGCCTGCGCCGCCCGGCTGGCCAGCTGCAGCACCAGCCAGCGCTGTAGCCGCGTGTGGTCGTCCGCGGACAGCGCGGACAATGTCCGCCGCGCCGCGCTGCGCAGCTGCGCGAAGCGGAATGTCGCGGCCGGTCCGCCGCGCGCCTCGATCAGCGCTGCGAAGGTGCGCTGCGCAAAGCGCAGCGGCAATCCGACGTCAGCGCCGTTTTCCGGACTCGTTGCGATCGCCGGAGTGTTCATGGGCTACCCCAGGAATTCGCGGCGACGCCGGCTGCGGCATACAGATGCACGATATACAGACAAGGTTGCATGGTGTCCCTCCTAGCAAGACACGAGCCAACGTGGACGCGATCCACTCCCGCATACGAAAAGGTCCGACGTAAAAGACG
Organism: Dokdonella sp. GW821-FHT11D02; assembly: GCF_058808595.1. Lineage (NCBI taxonomy): Bacteria > Pseudomonadati > Pseudomonadota > Gammaproteobacteria > Lysobacterales > Rhodanobacteraceae > Dokdonella > Dokdonella sp. GW821-FHT11D02. The sequence continues at coordinate 845,112 of NZ_CM179520.1, forward strand.
CCGGACCCTTACTGCCTGGAAATGCTCTCGACCGCGCCGTCCGGGTGCGGGAGGGGGAGATTTCCCGGCCGACGCGGCGAGAGGCTTGAACTAGGGCACGGGGGCCGAATCTTTCAAGGGCCCAGGGGTCGCTTCGATTCCATCGTCGGCGCCCCCATCTGTTCGATCGATGCGCGCAGGCTTAGAATCGCGCGCAGCCTGTTCATGTACCGCCCGGTATAGTATAGTAAGTGAACTCAGCAGTCCAGTAGACGTGCTATGACTCTAGCCATCGCCAAGTCCTGCGGCCCCGGCCGCCCCAAAGATCTCGAGAAGCGCGCTGCGATTCTCGAGGCCGCCAAACGACTGTTTCCGCAGTCGGGCTTCGAAGGCACCAGCATGGATGCGATCGCGGCCGAAGCGGGCGTGTCCAAGCTCACCGTCTACAGTCATTTCACCGACAAGGAGACGCTGTTCATCGCGGCGATCCGCGAGCGCTGCGCCGAGCAGATGCCGGCGACGCTGTTTTCGATCGACCGCAAGGCGCCGGTGCGGCGCCAGCTCGAAGCGATCGGACGGGCGTTCTTCGGCCTGATCATCCGGCCCGACTCGATCTCCTTGCACCGCCTGATGACCGCCGGCACCGCGACTTCGCAGAAGCTCGGACAATTGTTCTGGGATTCCGGCCCGCGTCTGGTGCACGAAGATTTCGAGAAGTTTCTGCGCCAGGAAGTGGAAGACGGCCAGCTCGACATCAGCGACGTGCCGCGCGCGGCGTCGCAGTTCTTCGCCTTGATCAAGGGCGAACTGCATGCGCGCATGCTGTGCGGCTGTTCGCAAGCGATCACGCCGGATGAGATCGACGTCCACGTGCGTGCGACGGTCGAATTCTTCCTGCGCGCCTATGCGCCGTGCGGCGAGCGCGCGGCGATGATCCAAGCGGTACGCTGACGCCTCGCGATCGGATCGATCGTCAGGCCGAGAGGCCGAGCCACTCGCGCAAGATGCGGCGCTCGGCCTCGCCCAGATCGATGAAGCGGAAGCCCGCCCAGTGACGCCCCGGCCGCTGCGCCGGTTCGCTCCACAGTTCGTGCACGCCGACCTCGATCGGACGCAGACGGCCGTGCGAGTCGGGCAATTCGAACGCGAATTGATACAACGCGTCGTCGGCGATCGCCACGTCCGCCAACAGCATCATGCCTTCCAGCGACAGATTGCCGATCTGGCCGATCACGCGGCCGCTGATCGCGTCGGTGACCTGCAAAGCCACGTTCGGGCGCTTGCGCGGCTGGCGGCGTTTTTCGATCACGTGGCCTCCCGCGTGGTGGACAAGGTGTCGAGGATGGCTTTCCAGGCGCGATCGATCAGCGAAGTCTGCGGCGGCACTTCGACGCGCGCCTGGCCGCGCACGATGTCGCGTGCGAGCTGATCGAGCGTGCGCTCTTCGCAGCGTACGCCGCGCTGATTGACGAACAGGCAGCGCTTGGTCACGGTCGAGAACCAGGCCAGCTTGCGCCGCACCGAAGCGCCCTGCTGGTTCTGGGTGAACACGAACCAGGTACCGAACGGGATTTCGCGCAGACGCTCCAGCGTGGCTGTCTCGGTCGCGTTCAATGGGATCGGTTGCGGCTTGGGGATCGCGTCGGCCGCAGCGATCGGCGCGATCGGGCCGCCGAAGCGCGCCTTGTTGTGCAGAGCCTCTTCCACGCGCGCGCGAGCCAGTTCTTCGCTCGTGGCGGACGGCGTTTGCGCCAGCTGCGTGAGTACGCTGGAGATGTCTTCGGCGTGCAAGCCGATCTCGGCGAGGCCGCTTTCGACTTCGCGCAGGATCGCAGCGTCGATCGGTTTGGACGCATCGTCGCGCAGCAATGCGGAAACGACCGTCAGCCGCCGCCGGAATTCGTCGCTGCTGCTGCCGTGGCGTAGCGCACACAAGGCGAGCGCATCGGTCCAGGCCTGCTCCAGCAAGGTGCGTATCGCCGGTGTCGGCGCGCCGTGCTGCAGCGCCTGCGCGATCGCGCCGCGCGCGGTCGCGCGCGCGATCTCGATCCGCTCGCGTCCTCGTGCGGCTTCGACCTGACGTCGCTCGAACGTCTCCGCGCGCCGCGCCAGCATCTGCATGTGGCGACCGAGGTCGGCCAGCAGGTTCTCGAACGTCGCCGGATCGCCATCGTAGTCGGCGCTGACACTGTCGACCACCAGCCGCATCTTGGCCGACAGGTCCGGATCGGCGTCGGTTTCGTCGATCCAGCGCTCGCCGGTCTCGGCGATGGTGTTCAACAGTTCGCGCGCCGGATGCGAACGGCGCGTAAAGAAGCTGCGATCGCCGAGGGCGACACGCAGTACAGGCACGTGCAGACGATGCAGTAGCGCGCGCGCGCTGCTGCCGGCGTGCAGGTTGGCGCCGATGTAGTCGAACAGCAGTCCGACCAGGTCGATCGTATCGGCGTCCTCGTCGAGCAGGCGCAGCGCGTTGCCCTGCGCGCCGCCGCGGCGCAGGCGATCGAACAGTTCGCGCTTGAACTGCGTGTTGTCGTAGGTCTGGCCGGCGCTCTCCGCGCCGCTGCGCTGTTCGTGCTGCAAGGCGCCGAGCAGGCTTTGCAGCTCGGCACCGCTGGCCGGTACCGCCGACGGCGCTGCGGCATAGGCGTAGTCGCGGTCGTGGCGCCGGCGCGCGGCGAGCAGACGATAGATGGTACCGAACAGCTCGGTGTCTTCTTCGGCGGCGGCAATGTCGGGCGTTGCAGCGGTCGCAGGCGGCGTGCCGCGCTCGGCGTCCGTGTTGTGAGATGCCGTCGCGGCGCCCTGCGCGCGCGTCGGTGCCCAATGCAGGTGGGGCAAGATGCGTCGCGCGACCAGCTGCGCGTTGATCGCCTCGTAAAAGCGGCCGAGCGGCACCATTGCGACGCGGTCGAAGGCGCGATACGCGAGTACGCGTCGCTCGACGCCGAGTTCCAGCGCGTCGAGCGCGTGGCGGAACGCGGCCATCACCTGAGTCGGGCCGAGCGGCAGCGCCTCGAACGCCCAGGCCGGCGCGCCGGCGAGCACACCGAAGCGATGGGCGAGCGCATGCAGCGCTTGGCTGTTGCGAATCTCGGCCTTGCCGGCAATTTCATTCAGGGCGAGGTCTTCTTCCAGCGCGGAAGGATCGACCAATTCGAGTGCGGCCGGTTGCGCCGTAGCGGGCGCGGCCGGGGCGCTGGCAATTCGTACGCAGGCCAGCGCCGACTCGATGCGTTGCAGGAAGCGCGGCGCGATTTCGGCGCGTTTGGCGCGCGATTCGCCGAGGTCTTCGAATAATCGCTGTTGCTGCAGAGTGCTCGGAGCGCGTTCGGCCAAACCGAACAGCGATTGATCGAACGCATCCAGCGCCTGCGGCAGGAGCGGCGCGAAATGCGCGCGGGCGCTTTCGAGCAACTCCTCCAGCGCCGCGCGTACGCGCGGCGGCAGGTCGCTGCGTCGCGCCAGCGTAGCCAACCTCGCGCCATCGTCGCGGATCGCCATTCTCCCCGCAGCGGTGCACCTGCGGCGCCGCCGGACCCCGCCCCTCGCCTGCGTCGATCGTGCCCCAGCGCGACCGACGCCCCGTGAAGTCGCGCGGGCTGGCCGCGACGACTCCGAGCCTATTCTGGCACGTCGTCGCGCGCGGCGTTTGCACGTCACACGACGTTACATCAGTGCGCGGGTTGCCAGATCACCTCCAGGAAGCCGGAACGGCCGGCGGTGTTATAGCCACGCACCAGCTCGTAGTCGCGGTCGGTCAGGTTCTCCACTCGCGCGGCCAGGCTCCAGTCACGATCCAGCGCGAAGCTGGCGCGCAGATTGACCAGCGTGTAAGACGGCAGATTGATCGTGCCGCTACCGCCGACGTCGTCGCGATGGCCCGCGTAGACCACCTCCGCCCCGGCGCGCCAACGCTCGCCGAAGGAGCGCTCGACCACGCCGCTCACCTTCTGCTTCGCACGCCGCAACAGCGGCTTGTCGGTGTCGGCGTTGCGCGCGTCCATCCAGGTGTAGTTCGCGCGCAGCGACCAGGCGTCGAGCTTGAACTCGTACTCGAATTCGGCGCCGTCGATCTTCGCTTCGGCGATGTTCTCGGCGCGGTTCTGCGGACCGGTGAAGCTGATCAGATCCTTGACGCGCGTGGTGTAGAGGTTGGCCTTGATGCGCTGGTTCGCGTCCGGAGTGAATTCGACGCCGAGCTCGGTGCTGCGCGAGCGCTCCGGGTCGAGGTTCGGATTGCCGGCGAAATAGCCGCCGTAGCCGGGATGGAACAGCTCGTTCAAGGTCGGCGCGCGGAAACCGCGGGCAACATTCGCGTAGATGCGCAACAGCGGGCTGAAACGCCAGCCGAGCGCGAGCGAGCCGGTGGTGGCGCCGCCGAAGTCGTCGTTGTCGTCGTGGCGCACCGACACCTCGCTGTCGAGCGCGCCGAAGTCACCGCGCCAGCCGCCGAACACGGCGCGGTTGTTGCGTTCGCGCTCGTACACGGTGCTACCGGCGAAGGTGTCGCGCGTCTCGCCCTTCTCGCGCACGAAGTCGAAACCGGCGATCAGGCGCTGGCGTTCGTCGAGACGGAACTCGTTCTGCCACAAGAGGCTGTTACGGCGCGTGTGGTAGAGCGTGGTGAAAGCGGGCGTGTTGAGGTCTTCACGCGAATTGCCGAAGGCGAGGCGGTGATTCCAGTTCTCACCGAGCGCACCTTCGAGATTGATGCCGCCCGACTGCTCGATCACGTCGGAGTAGCCTTGGTCGAACTGCACTTCGCCCTGGCTGCGGTACAGCGAAGCCGACAACACCTGGCTGCCGAACGTGTGCGCGGCGCGGCCGGCGAAGTTGGTGTTGCGGAAGCTGTCGTCGTCGGGATTGAAGATGCAGTACGGATCGTCTGGGCCGGCGCAGATGCCGCGGTTGGTCGCGGAAAAGCCGCCCACGTGGCGCGCGCCGACCTGCACGCTGAAGCCATCGTTGCCGTTCCAGTGGCCGTAACCGGCGCTGCCGGTCGCGTCGCGGTAGCTGCCGTAGCCGATGGCTACGCGCGGGCCTTCGAGCTTGCGCGTGAAGATCTGGATCACGCCACCGATCGCGTCCGAACCCCAATAGCTCGCGCGCGGACCGCGCACGATTTCGATGCGTTCGACCGTGTCGAGCGGCAGCTGCTCGAACGCGAACGCGCCGGTGTTCTGCGAGGACACGCGCACGCCGTCGATCAGGACCAGGACTTGGTTGGAATTGGTGCCGCGCAGGAACAAAGAGGTCTGCTGGCCGGCGCCGCCGGTGCGGTACAGATCGATGCCGGCTTGCAGGCGCAAGAGGTCGATCGCGTCGCGTGCGACGCTGGCGTCGATGTCTTCGCGCGTGATGACGCTGACGTCGGCCAATGTCGAATCGACCGTTTCGGGAACGCGCGAGGCGGTCACCTGCACGGTCGGCTGCAGTTGTTCTTCGTCTGCGCGCGCGGTGGCGCAAAGTGCGCTCGACAGCGCGATGAAAAGCATGGAACGGACCAGCATGGGAAACCCTCCTGTCGCACACCCGCGTGACCAGGGTCGGAAGGAGGAACGCGCAGGACGACGGGCGCCCGTGCCCGTCCGTTGCCCGCCGCAACGCCTGGAGCCGATCGCCGTCGCCTGAGCGAACGACGAAGCCGCAGGCCGGTCTCCGGGCTTGCGAGCGATGCGTCGAGGCGGCCTGCAAGACCGTCCCGGCACATCGACCCGATCGCCTTCCCGTCGCGTTGGCGACAGTGGCATTCGATCGGGTCCGACTCGCCTACCGTTGCGGGGGCAGCGTGGGACTTGGTGCCGAGCGCGGCCACGTCGGCTGCGCCCGCTCTTTGCGATCGCGGACGATCGCAAAACACACCTTACCCACTTCCCGTTTCACCCTGGGCGCTTGACGCGGGCAGGGCACCTGCGGCGGCGCGCAGTGTAGTGGAGGGTCCGGGCCGGTTCAATTGAAGTCCGCGGCAGCCGGCGGCGGCCGCCAAGCCCGCATCATTCGCGGTCGCTGCGCGCCTCGACGCCGGCCAACTCGCCGGCCTCGTCGACGCGCAGCACGATCTCGATCGGACGGCAGCACACGGCGCAATCTTCGATGTAGTTCTGCGAGCCGGCGGAAAGATCAGCGGCGGTCTGGAAGCTCTCACCGCAGTACGGGCAGTCGATGGTGATCGTTTCGAGCATCGCTAAACCTCCGGCAGGAACAGCTGGATCAGGTCGTTGAGGAAGCGGCGTCCGTCCGTCGTCGCTTGCAGGCGAGCTTCTTCACGCAGGAGCCAGCCGCGCTCGCGCGCCTGCGCCAGCGGCGCGGCGATGGCGGCGAACGCGACACCGCTGCGCGGCTCGAACAGCTCGGCGGCGACGCCTTCGTTCAAGCGCAGCGCATTCAGCATGAACTCGAACGGGCGCTCCGCCGCTGCGACCGTTGCCGCGGCGCCGAACGATTCGTGCTGCGCGGCGCGTTCGAGATAACTGCGCGGCAGCTTCAGTTTGGTCGTGCGCACGATCGCATTTCGACTCGCGTCGCTGAGCTTGCCGTGCGCGCCGGCACCGATGCCGAGATAGTCGCCGAAGCGCCAGTAGTTCAGATTGTGCGCGCAACGGCGATCGGTGTGAGCGTAGGCGGAGACTTCGTACTGCGCGTAGCCAGCGTCGGCCAGACGCGCCTGACAAGCCTCCTGCATGTCCCAGGCGCTGTCTTCGTCGGGCAGCGGCGGCGGCTTCGCGGCGAACAAGGTGTTCGGTTCGAGCGTCAGCTGGTAGTGCGAGATGTGCGCCGGTTGCAGCGCGATTGCGCGTTCGACGTCGGCAAGCGCGCCGTCCAGCGTCTGCTGCGGTAGCGCATACATCAGATCGAGATTGAAGTTGGCGATGCCGGCATCCTGGGCCCGCTTGATCGCGCGCTCCGCTTCGGCGGCCGAATGGATGCGGCCGAGCCGGCGCAGCTTGTCGTCGTCGAAACTCTGCACGCCGAAGCTGATGCGGTTGACGCCGGCGCGCAGGTATTGATCGAAGCGGCCGTGCTCGACTGTGCCCGGGTTGGTTTCGAGGGTGATTTCCGCGTCGCACGGTAGCGCGATGCGCGACGCGACGCCGTCGAGAATTCGCGCAATCGCCTCCGCTGCGAACAGGCTCGGCGTACCGCCGCCGAAGAACACGCTGTGGATCGGCCGCGCGGCGATCGCCGCTTCGTGGTGAGCGAGGTCGCGATCGAGATCGGCCAAAAGTGCGTCGACGTACGCGTCGACCGGCAGCGCGCCGTTCTGCGCATGCGAATTGAAATCGCAGTACGGACATTTGCGCACGCACCAAGGAATGTGCACGTACAACGACAGCGGTGGCGCGATCAACGGCATGCCGGCATTGTAGATGCGCGCGGTGCGGCGGTTCGCTTCAGAGCTCGTGCTCGAGCAGCGCACGCAGCTGCGCCAGCGCCTGGCCGCGATGGCTGACGCGATTCTTGAGCGGCGTGTCGAGTTCGGCCGCGCCGCAGCCGAGCGCGGGATCGAAGAACACCGGATCGTAGCCGAAGCCGTTCGCGCCGCGCGGGGCGTCGAGGATGCGGCCGTGCCAGCGTGCTTCGACCAGCAGCGGCGCGGGATCGTCGGCGTCGCGCAAGAGTACGATGGTGCAGTGGAAATGCGCGATCCGTTGCGCCTCTGGAACCTCGCGCATCGCGGCGAGCAGCTTGGCGATGTTCGCGCCGCTGTCGCCGTGCGTGCCGGCGTAGCGCGCCGAATAGAGTCCCGGCGCACCGCCAAGCGCGTCGACGCAGATACCCGAATCGTCGGCCAGTGCAGGCAGGCCGGTCGCACGCGCGGCGTGGCGCGCCTTCAGCAACGCGTTCTCGACGAAGGTCGTGGCGGTTTCCTCGGCGTCGTCGACACCGAGCTCGCCTTGCGCGACCAGCTCGATCTCGAGACCGGCGAGGATCTCGCGCATCTCGGCCAGCTTGCCGGCATTGCTGCTGGCGAGGACGAGCTTCACGCGCGCGGCTCGATCAGATCCCAGCGGTTGCCGTAGAGATCTTCGAACACGATGACGCTGCCATAGGATTCGTGGCGCGGAGCGGCGTCCATGCGCGCGCCGGCGGCGGCCAGGCGTGCGTGATCGCGTGCGAAGTCGTCGGTGTGCAGGAAAAAGCCGACGCGGCCGCCGTGTTGGCGCCCGACCGCGGCCTCTTGCTCGGGGGCCGTCGCGCGTGCGAGCAGCAGCTGGAACGCCGCGTCGGCGCCGGGTGCGATGCGCACCCAGCGCTTGCCGTCGCCGAGATCGTTGTCTTCGACCAGCACGAAGCCGAGCGCGTGCGCGAACCAGGCGATCGCCTCGTCGTAGTCGCGCACGAGCAGCGCGATGTAGGCGATCTGGCGCTTCACGCGGTCTTGTCCAGCGCCTCGCGTTGTCGCGCGCAGAGTTCGGTGATGCCGGTCGCCGCCAGGGCGAGCAGGGCGTCGAGTTCCTCGCGGCGGAACGCGTGTCCTTCGGCGGTGCCTTGCACTTCGATGAAGCCGCCGCCGTCGTTCATGACGACGTTCATGTCGGTGTCGCAGGCGGAGTCTTCGGCGTAGTCGAGATCGAGCACCGGCGTGCCCTGCCAGATGCCGACCGAGACCGCGGCGACCGCGCCGAAGACCGGATCGCGCTTGATCGCATTGCGCGAGCGCAGCCAATTCACTGCATCGACCAAGGCGACGTAAGCGCCGGTGATCGCCGCCGTGCGTGTGCCGCCGTCGGCCTGCAGCACGTCGCAATCGAGCGTGATCGTGCGTTCACCGAGCGCCTGGCGATCGACGCAGGCGCGCAGCGCGCGGCCGATCAGACGCTGGATTTCCATCGTACGGCCGCCTTGGCCGCCGCGTGCGGCCTCGCGCTGCGTGCGCTGGCCGGTGGCGCGCGGCAGCATGCCGTACTCCGCCGTGACCCAGCCTTCGCCCTTGCCGCGCAGGAACGGCGGCACTTTTTCCTCCACGCTGGCGGTACACAGCACGCGCGTGTCGCCGAACGCGACCAGCACGGAGCCTTCGGCGTGGCGTGTATAGCGACGCTCGATGCTGACCGGGCGCAGTTGGTCGGCACGACGGCCGGACGGACGGGTTAGGCTCATGCGAGGGCATGTTTTGGGTTCGGAGCCGCGCAGTTTACCATTGCGGCCCTTTCATTCCCGGAAACGCCGATGTTGCGCAGCATGACTGCCTTTGCCAGCGCCGAAGCCGACAGCGGCCACGGCACGCTGGCGATCGAGCTGCGCTCGGTCAACCATCGTTACCTCGAGTTCGGCCTGCGCCTGCCCGACGAGCTGCGCTCGCTCGAGCCGCAAATCCGCGAGCGCGTCGCAGCCCGGCTCGCGCGCGGCAAGGTCGATCTCGGCTTGCGCTGGAAGCCGGCGGTGGCCGAAGCGACGGCGATCGCGGTCGACCAGGAGCGCGTTGCGCGGTTGGCCGAAACGGCGCAGACGATGGCGGCGAAGTTCCCGCAGATGCAGGTCGATTTCACCGCACTGCTGAGCTGGCCGGGTGTGCTGATCGAGCGCGAGACCGATCTGGAATCGCTGCGCGAAGCGGCCATGGCCGTGCTCGATGCCGCGCTCGACGACATGGTCGCCGCGCGTGCGCGCGAGGGTGAGCGTCTGGGTGGTTTTCTCGGCGATCGGCTCGACGGCATCGAGCGCCTCGTCGCCGAAGTGCGTGCGCATCTGCCCGAGGTGCGGGCGAGTTCGCGTGCGCGCTTCGACACGCGCTTGGCTGAACTCAAGCTGCCGCTCGACCCGGGCCGCATCGAGCAAGAAGTCGTGCTGCAGCTGCAGCGCATCGACGTCGACGAAGAACTCGACCGCTTGACCGCGCACATCGCCGAAGCGCGCCGTATCTTCGGCATGAAGGAAGCGGTCGGCCGCCGCCTCGATTTTCTGATGCAGGAGTTCAACCGCGAGGCGAACACGCTCGGTTCCAAGGCAGCCGATCCGCGCACGACCAAGGCGGCGGTGGAGCTCAAGGTGCTGATCGAACAGATGCGCGAACAGGTGCAGAACCTCGAATGAGCGGCACTCTTTACATCGTCGCGGCGCCTTCGGGATCGGGCAAAACCAGTCTGGTCAACGCTTTGCTCGAACGCGAACCCGGCATCAGCCTGTCCGTCTCCTACACCTCGCGGCGCCCGCGCGCGGGCGAAATCGACGGCAAGCACTACCACTTCGTCTCGCGCGAGGTATTCGAGCGCATGGCCGTGGCGGGCCTATTCTACGAATACGCCAACGTGCACGGCGATCTGAAAGGCACGGCGCGCAGCGCGGTCGAGCCGCTGCTGGCGGCCGGTCGCGACGTGCTGTTGGAAATCGATTGGCAGGGCGCGCGCCAGGTGCGCGCGGCCTGCCCGGAAAGTGTGGGCGTGTTCATCCTGCCGCCGTCGCGCGCCGAGCTCGAGCGTCGCCTGCGCGCGCGCGCTTCCGACAGCGCCGAGACGATCGCGCGCCGACTGGCCGATTCGCGCGAGGAAATCGCGCACGCCGGCGATTTCGATTTCATCGTCGTCAACGATCAGTTCGCCGATGCGCTGACGGATCTGCGCGCGATCGTCGCGGGTCAGCGTTTGAGGCGAACGGTTCAGCTCGCGCGGCACGCGGTGCTGATCGGCGATCTTTTGAAGAACGAGTAACACCGGCGCGTGTCTGGCGGCAGAGCGACCGTATCGGCTAAGGTAGCCCCGCCGCGCGCTCCTCGCGCGTGCCTTCTCCGTCATGGACCGAGTACGAGTGAGCGCAGCCAACGCCCAAGACAGGACCGACGCGCTCGTGCAGGTGCGCGGTCTCAGCACCGTGCTGAACGGCAAGACGATCTTCGACCGTCTCGATCTCGACGTCGCGCGCGGCAAGATCACCGCGATCATGGGGCCGAGCGGCACCGGCAAGACGACACTGCTGCGCCACATCACCGGCCAGCTGCGGCCGGACGCCGGCGAGATCCGCGTCGACGGTCGTAATGTTCCGGCGCTGGCTCGCGGTGAGCTGTTCGATCTGCGCGAGAAGATCGGTTACCTGTTCCAGAACTCCGCGTTGCTGACCGATTTCAGCGTGTTCGAGAACGTCGCGTTTCCGCTGCGCCAGCATTTGAAGCTGCCCGAAGAGCTGGTGCGCAACATCGTGCTGACCAAGTTGCAGGCGGTCGGCCTGCGCGGCGCGGCGGAGCTGATGCCGAGCGAGCTGTCGGGCGGCATGGCGCGGCGCGTGGCGCTGGCGCGCGCGATCGTGCGCGACCCGATGCTGATTCTCTACGACGAGCCGTTCGTCGGCCTCGATCCGATCGCGCTGAACCAGATCCTGACCTTGATCCGCACGCTCAACGACACGCTCGGCATTACCAGCATCCTGGTCGCGCACGAGTTCGCCGCGGTCGCACGCGCTGCCGATCAGGTCTATCTGATCGCCGGCGGCAAGCTCGCCGCGCAAGGTACGCCGGCCGAGCTGGCGCGTGGCGATTCGCCCTGGACCAAGCAGTTCTTCGGCGGTGAGGCCGATGGGCCGGTACCGTTCCAGTATCCCGCGCGCGACTATGCGGCCGATCTCGGATTCCCGACGAGCGCGCAACCGGAGCGCGCACGATGAGCGCTGAGCGTCCGCGTGCCTCGCGTATCGGCGATGCGCTCGCCCAGGCTGGCGCCTGCGTCCTGTTTCTGTTTCAGCTGCTCGGTGCGATTCCACGCAGCCTGCGCTACTTCCGCGAGACGGTGCGTCAGGTCTGGTTCGTCGGCGCGATGAGCCTGGTCATCATCATGACCTGCGGCCTGTTCGTCGGCATGGTGCTCGGCTTGCAGCTCTACTACGTGCTGTCGATCTTCGGCGGCACCGCGGCGCTCGGCACGGTGGTGTCGCTGGCGCTGTATCGCGAATTGGGGCCGGTGGTGACGGCGCTGCTGTTCGCCGGTCGCGCCGGTACCTCGATCACCGCCGAGATCGGCCTGATGCGCGCGACCGACCAGTTGTCGGCGATGGAGATGATGGCGGTCGATCCGCTCGCCTACGTCGCGACGCCGCGCTTCCTCGCCGGCGTGATCGCGATGCCGCTGCTGGCCTGCGTGTTCAACGCGCTCGGTATCTTCGGCGCGCACCTGGTCGGCGTGACTTGGCTCGGCCTGGACAACGGCACGTTCTGGTCCAACATGACCTCCAACGTTGACGTTTGGAAGGACGTGGTCAACGGCGTCTGGAAGAGTACGGCGTTCGGTGCGGTAGTCGCGTTGATCGCGGTGTTCCAGGGCTACACGACGCCGCCGACCAGCGAGGGCGTGGCCTACGCGACGACGCGCACGGTGGTGTTCTCCTCGATCGTCGTGCTGGCGCTCGATTTCGTGATGACCGCATTCCTGACTTGAGATTTCGCGATGACTCAACGACGTTCCTATCAAGTCGGCACCGGCCTGTTCATCCTGCTCGGTTTCGCGGCCTTGGCTTATCTCGCGACGCAGACGACGTCGGTCGCGAATTTTCGTCAGGGCGACAGCTACGTGTTGAAGGCCAGTTTCACCAATGTCGGCCAGCTCAAGCTGCGCGCGCCGGTGAAGGTCGCCGGTGTGCGTATCGGTTCGGTGCAGTCGATCGAACTCGATCCGACCAAATTGCAGGCCAGCGTGATGCTGTCGATCGACAAGCGCTACAGCCAGCTGCCCGACGATTCCTCGGCCGCGATATTCACCAGCGGTTTACTGGGTGATCAGTACGTTGGCGTCCAGCCCGGCGGCTCGCCGGACATGTTCAAGGACGGCGACGAATTCCTGCTCACGCAGTCGTCGATCCAGCTCGAGGATCTGATCGGCAAGTTCCTCGTCAGCGGTTCGCCGAAGCCGGCGGAATCCGCACCGGCAGCCCCGGACGCCAGCAAACCGTCCGCCGACAACCATCAGAAGGAGTAACCCTCATGTTGCGCACCCTCGGCCTTGCGTTCGCCTTGTTGCTCGGCGTGGCCGTACTCCCGACGGCCCAGGCCGCACCCGATCCGCAGGCGGTCGTGCAGACCATTGCCGACGATCTGGCCAAGGCCGTCGACGGTCACCAGGCCGAACTCAAGAACAATCGCGAGAAGCTGTTGAAGGTGATCGACGGCATCCTGCTGCCGCATTTCGACATCGACTACGCGTCGATCCTGGTGCTCGGCCAATATGCGCGCTCGGCGACGCCGGAGCAGCGTGCGCGCTTCGCCAAAGCGTTCTACGAGTCGATCACGCACCGCTATGCCGAAGGCCTGTTGAACTACACCAAGGGCCGCGTGAAAGTGCTGCCGAGCCGCGGCGACACCAACGATCGCAAGACGATCGTGCGCACCCAGGTGCTGCTTGACGATGGCAAGCCGGTCGCCGTCGATTACGCGTTCCGCAAGGCGTCGGACGGGCAATGGAAGGCCTACGACGTGATCGTGGAAGGCATCTCCTACGTCACCAACTATCGCAACCAGGTTGCCGCCGAGATCCAGAAGTCCAGCCTCGATGCGCTGATCAAGCGCCTCGAGACGCAGGGTGCGGATACGCTGAAAACCATGGAAAGCGAGCAGCAGGGTGGCTGATGGCGCCGGCGAAGCGCTGCGCATCGAACGCGTCGATGCGGCGCATGTGCGCCTCAGCGGAGCGCTCGGCTTCAGCGAAGCCGGGCTCGCGTATGCGCGCTACGACGAATTGATCGGCGGTAGCGCGAAGGGCGCTACCGTCGCCGTCGACGTGGCCGGTCTGCGGCGCGTCGACAGCGCAACGCTGGCGGTTCTGTTGGCTTGGGCAGCGCAGGCAGCCAGGAGTGGCCGCCGCTTGCATCTCGATGGGGTTCCGGCCGGCCTGCGCGCGTTGGCGCGTTTATGTCAGGCCGAACCGTTGCTGGGTATCGCTTAAGCGGCCGCAGAGGCGCGGCTCGGTCACTTCTTGCCGCCGCCCTTCTGCCGCTCGTACTCGTGCTGTTCCTTCAGCAGCTCGTCGACGTCGTTCTCGTTGGTGCCTTGCATCTGGTCGATCAGCTCGGTCGGCGGCTGGCCGTCGTAGAGATCGTATAGACGGCGCTGACGGTAGGCGTCGCGGTAGAACACGTAGGGATCGTAGACGCCGTCGAGCAGGCTTTCGGCATCGATCGCGCGTGCGCGCAAGGTCACCAGATAAGCGAGGTTGGGCGTGTATTCGGACAGGAACGAGCCGTCGTTGCGGCGGCCGTACCAGTAGAGCGGATCGAAGTAGTTGTCGACCGGCAGGCGCCAGAAGTCGCGCGCCGTGGTCGAGCCGACCAGCGGCAGCACGATGTAAGGACCCTCGGCGACACCCCATTTGGCCAGGGTGACGCCGAAATCGGTATTGTTCGGCGGCAGGTTCATCTCGCTGGCCGGGTCGAACAAGCCGACGAAGCCGAGCGTCGTATTGACCGCGAAACGCCCGGTGTTCCGCAGCGCCGCTTTCGGTTCCGCCTGCAGCACGTCGTTGACGATCGTGATCGGCATCTTGATGTTGGCGAAGAAGTTCGCCGCCACCCGGCGCACGTTGGGCGAGGTGATCTTGCGATAGCCGACCGCGACGGGGCGGATTACCGCCTTGTCGGCCGCGTCGTTGAACGCATACATCTTGCGGTTGAAGCCTTCCCACGGATCGTCCGTGCGCGGCTTAGCGATGGTGCAGCCGGCCAGAATGGCAACGCTGGCAGCGAGCAGGCCCGCACGCGTGCGGGCGAAATCGGTTATGGGTCGCATCGATACTCGTCTCATGGCGTTGGGCGTCTGGGCGCCTTTGGCCGCTGGCAGTCCCTTCCTGCCCGGCTAGGCTACGCGAATTTGGGGCATTGATGCACTAAGCAAGGGTGCTCGCAACGATCGTGACGGCGTCTTGTTTGCACCGCACAAATGCGCGGCGCTACAATGGGATTCGCTAACGCCATGAATTGGCGCAGGTTTGCAAACCGGGCACACTGTCTGGTTCGGCAGACCAACGGTCGCAGCGGGCTGCGCCACGTTTTTCATACAAGCGCTTTGTGCCCGCTATGATCGCCCATACGTATGCGGAAGCGGTTGTTCGACCGCTCTGCCTTGATTTCGTTTCGGAGAGTTCGGGATGGCACGCATCACCGTAGAAGATTGCCTCGAAGTGGTCGACAACCGCTTCGAGTTGGTACTGATGGCGACCAAGCGCGCCCGTCAGCTGGCGAAAGGTGCGACGGCAGCCGTCGATGCTCACAACGACAAGCCGACGGTGCTGGCGTTGCGCGAGATCGCCGATCGCAAAGTCGATCAGACCATGATCGACGAGATCGACAAGCAGGAACGCGAGCGCAAGGAGCGCGAGGCGTTGGAATGGGCCGCCGCCGAAGTCGACGACGATCTGAGCAAGGGCGGCGACGACATCTGATGGATGCCTGGCGCCGCCAACGCAAGTTCGCCGGCGAGGCGGTCTGAAGGGCGACGCCGACATGGCCACGACTGCGGCCCGGCCGATACGGACGCCGACGGTGGCCCAGCCTCCTGCCGACGTGCGGGCGCTGGAGCAGCAGCTCGCAGCGTATCTGCCGGCCGAACAAGTCGCGCTGGTACGACGTGCGTATGAGACCGGCGCGCTGGCCCACGCCGGCCAGACGCGCAAGAGCGGTGAGCCCTACATCACTCATCCGGTCGCCGTCGCCAGCATCCTCGCCGATCTCGGCTTGGATGCCGAAACCATCATCGCGGCGATCCTGCACGATACGCTGGAAGACACCCAACTCACTTCCGAACAGATCGCGGCCGAGTTCGGCACCACGGTCGTCGAGCTCGTCGATGGTGTCACCAAGCTCGACAAGGTGCGCTTCCGCAGCCGCCAGGAGGCCGCTGCGGAGAGCTTCCGCAAGATGCTGTTAGCGATGGCGCGCGACCTGCGCGTGATCCTGATCAAGCTGGCCGACCGCTTGCACAACATGCGCACGCTTGGTGCGATGGAAGTGGAGGCGCGTCGGCGCATCGCGCGCGAGACGCTCGACATCTACGCGCCGATCGCGCAGCGGCTCGGCATGAATCGCTTCAAATCGGAGCTGCAGGATCTCGGCTTCCGCGCCCTGCATCCGGACCGCCACCGTGTCATTTCCGAGCGCATTCGTGCGGTGCTCGGCAATCGGCGCGAAGCGATGGCGCGGATCGAATCGGCCTTGAACGCGAGGCTGGAATCGGAAGAGATTCCGCATCGTACGGTCAGCCGCATCAAGTCGCCCTACAGCATCTATTCGAAGATGCAGAACGAGCACAAATCGTTCGCGCAGGTGATGGACGTGTACGGCTTCCGCGTCGTGGTCGACAGCGTGCCGCACTCCTACCACGCCCTCGGTGCGGTGCACGGCTTGTACAAGCCGCTGGACGGCCGCTTCCGCGACTTCATCGCGATCCCGAAGGCGAACGGCTACCAGTCGCTGCACACGGTGCTGTTCGGACCGTTCGGCGCACCGATCGAAATCCAGATTCGCACCGAGGACATGGACGCGGTGGCCGAGCGCGGAGTTGCCGCGCACTGGGCCTACAAGAGCGACGCGACCCCTGCGAACAGCGCGCAGACGCGCGCGCGCGAGTGGGTGTCGAACCTGGTCGACCGCCAGACGCAGACGCCGTCGTCGCTCGAATTCATCGAGAACGTCAAGGTCGATCTGTTTCCCGACGAGGTCTATCTGTTCACGCCGAAGGGCGCGATCCTGGCGTTGCCGCGCAACGCGACCGCGCTCGACTTCGCCTATTTCGTCCACACCGACGTCGGCGATCATGCCGTGGCCGCGCGCGCCGACAAGAAGCTGGTGCCGCTGCGCACGCGGCTGGTCAGCGGACAGACGGTCGAAATCGTCACCGCACCGTCGGCCAGTCCGAGCCCGCAATGGCTGGAATGGGTCGTGTCCGGGCGGGCGCGTACGGCGATCCGGCACCATCTCAAGCGCCTGCAGCACGAGGACGCGGTCGACTTCGGCCATCGCATGCTCGATCGCGCGCTCGATGCGCTGAACGGCTCGCTCGAAAGCATTCCGCACGAAACGCTGGACCGCTATCTCGCCGAGCAGAAATACAAGCGGCTGGAAGAACTCCTGGCCGACATCGCGCTCGGCAACCGCGTCGCCGATGCCGTTGCGCAGGCCCTGCTCAGCGGGCACGGCGAGCCGGCGCATGCTACGCGCCCGCACAGCAGCGAAAAAATCCTGATCAGCGGCGCCGAACGCGGCGTGCTGAGCTTCGGCAACTGCTGCCATCCGGTGCCCGGCGACGACATCATGGGTTATCTGTCGGCCGGCAAGGGCATCGTCGTGCACCGGCTCGAATGCCCGAACGTACCGGAGCTGCGCAAGTCGCCCGAGCGCTGCATCGAGATCGCTTGGGACAAGGAAGTGCAGGGCGACTACAAGATCGAACTGCGCATCGAAGTCGCGAACAAGCCGGGCGTACTGGCCCAGGTCGCCGCGGCGATCGCCGATGCGGGCTCCAACATCGAGAACGTCGAGTACAAAGAACGCGATCTGATGACTGCGACGATGCTGTTCACGATCGAAGTGCGCAGCCGCAAGCATCTAGCCGACGTGATGCGCCGCGTGCGCCGCCTGCAAGTCGTTACGGCGGTGCGGCGGCATCCGGTGTAGAGAGGCCGGGATCGGGAATTTGGGATTGGAGATTCGGCAAAGCAGGGCCGATCGGCTTTGCTATGCTTCTGACCAATCCCGAATCCCAAATCCCCAATCCCGGCTCTTCACGATGACTCGTACGATCGTCAGCACCGAACTCGCCCCGAAAGCCATCGGCCCGTATTCACAGGCCGTGCGCGCCGGCAATACGGTTTACCTCTCCGGCCAGATTCCGCTCGATCCCGCCAGCGGCGAGCTGGTCGGCGGCGACATCGCCGCGCAGACCCGACGTGTGTTCGAGAACCTTTCCGCCGTGTGTGCGGAAGCGGGCGGATCGCTGGCCGACGTCGTGCGTGTCGGCATTTATCTGACCGATCTCGGCAACTTCGCGGCGGTGAACGCGGTGATGGCCGAGTACATGAAGCAGCCTTATCCGGCACGCTCGACCATCGGCGTGGCGGCACTGCCGCGCGGGGCCGAGGTTGAGGTCGACGCCGTGCTGGTGCTCGGCGGCTGATTTTCGCGGCCGCACGCGTACGGCGTGCACAGGCGCTAGGCTAGCGCGATGCCGCCTTCCGTCCGACGTTCCATCGCTGCCGAAGAGATCGCGCTGGCGCCGCCGACCGCGCTCGCCGGGGTCGGTCCGTCGTTGGCGCAAGCGCTCGATCGCTTGGGTCTGGCACGCGTGCAGGACCTCTGGTTCCATTTGCCGCTGCGCTACGAAGACCGCACGCGCATCACGCCGATCGGCGATTTGCAGATGGGCGAAAGTGCGCAGGTGATGGGTGTGGTGCAGGCGGTCGAGCGTGGCTTTCGCTATCGGCCGCAACTGAGAGTCGCGCTCGGCGACGCTTCGCGTGCGACCTTGACCTTGCGCTTTTTCCATTTCAATCGGGCGCAAGCCGAGCAATTCGTGCCCGGCGCGCGCTTCCTCTGCTACGGCGAGGTGCGTCACGGCGCTTACGGCCCGGAGATCGTGCATCCAGCCTATCGGCGCGTGCTCGGCGAGGCCGAGGCGGCCGTCGAGGAACGGTTGACGCCGATCTATCCGACCACCGAAGGGCTCGGCCAAAAGCGGCTCGCCGGCGTGATCGCGCGTGCGCTCGATCTGCTGCCCTCGGACGAGGCTTTGGAGCTGATTCCGCAGCAGCTGCGCGAATCGCTGAAGCTCACGTCGCTGCGCGATGCGCTCCTGACCGTTCACCGGCCGGCGCCGGATGCAGACATTGCCGCGCTTGCGCACGGCCGTCATCCGGCCCAGCAGCGGCTCGCGTTCGAGGAATTGTTGACCCACCACCTCGGCCTCAAGCGCTTGCGCGCGCAGGTGCGGCGTCATGCGGCGCCGGCGCTCGGCGGCGACGGCGCCCTGCGCGCGGCGTTGCGCGCGCAGCTGCCGTTCGCGCTGACGGCGGCGCAGCAGCGGGTGGTGGCCGAAGTCGAACACGACCTGCACGCGCGCGAGCCGATGCTGCGGTTGGTGCAGGGGGACGTCGGTTCCGGTAAGACCGTGGTCGCCGCATGGGCCGCGTTGGCCGCGGTCGAGGCCGGTTTCCAGGCGGCTCTGGTGGCGCCGACCGAACTCTTGGCCGAACAGCATTGGCGCAATTTCCAGAAGTGGATGCAGCCGCTCGGCGTCTCACCGGTGTGGCTGTCGGGCAAGGTGCAGGGCCGCGCACGCGAAGCGGCACGCGCGGCAGTCGCCGGCGGTGCGCCGGTGGTGATCGGCACGCATGCGCTGATCCAGGAAGGCGTGTCGTTCCAACGCCTGGGTCTCGCGATCATCGACGAACAGCATCGCTTCGGCGTGCACCAGCGCCTGAGCTTGCGCGACAAGGGGCGAGCGACATCGCACGCACCGCGAGGAAAAGGCTCGGATACCGATCGCCAGCGCACGCAGGCGGAGCGGACGGAAGATGCCGTTCAAGTTCCTCACCAACTCGTGCTGACGGCAACGCCGATCCCGCGCACCCTGGCAATGACCGCGTACGCCGACCTCGACGTTTCGGTGATCGACGAACTGCCGCCCGGACGCACGCCGGTGCAGACCGTCGCGATCTCGAATGTGAGGCGCGGCGAGGTGATCGAGCGCATCCGCGCCGCCTGCGCGGAAGGGCGGCAGGCGTATTGGGTTTGTACGTTGATTGAAGAGTCGGAGCAGCTCGAGGCGCAGGCGGCTGAAGTCGCGTTCGCCGAACTCACAGCAGCATTGCCCGAACTGCGCATCGGTCTCGTGCACGGCCGCTTGAAGCCGAAGGAGAAGCAGGCCGCGATGGAGTTGTTCGGCAGCGGCGAGCTGCGCGTGCTGGTGGCGACGACGGTGATCGAAGTCGGCGTCGACGTGCCGAACGCGAGCTTGATGATCATCGAGAACGCCGAACGGCTCGGTTTGGCACAGTTGCATCAGCTGCGCGGCCGTGTCGGTCGCGGCAGCACGGCGTCGAGCTGCGTATTGCTGTACCAGACGCCGCTGTCGGCTATGGCGCGCGCGCGTCTGGAAGTGATGCGCGAGACCAGCGACGGCTTTCGCATCGCGGAGAAGGATCTCGAATTGCGCGGTCCGGGCGAGATGCTCGGTACGCGCCAGACCGGTCAATTGCAGTTCCGCGTCGCCGACCTCTCGCGCGACGGCGCTCTGCTGCCGGCGGTACAACGTGTCGGCGAGGCGATGTTGCGCGATCACGCGGATCTCGCCGAGAGGCTGATGGCGCGTTGGATCGGCGGCGCCGCGCGTTTCGCCAGCGCCTAGGACACCGCTCGTCGTGCGCCCTATTGCCGACCTCACCGAACTGCCGCCGTCGCGGCAGCTCGCCGTCATCATCAACTGCGGTACGAAATGGATCACCACGTTGGCGCTGGCATCGACGCACGCGGCGACGGCGGCGCCGATTCTGCTCGTCGATTGCGAGTCGCGCGACGGTAGCCGTGCGCACTTCGAGCGCTTGAGCGCGTTGCACGGCCTCGACTTCTTCTGGCTGGAATGGCCGTTGCGGCGGCATGGCGTCGCGCTTGATGCGTTGCTCGCGCAGGTGCGCGCCGAGCAAGTGCTGTTGGTCGATTCGGATGTCGAGCTGCGCGACCCTGCGGTCGTCGCCAAGTTGAGCGCTGCATTGGCCGAAGATCCGTCCGCCTACGGCGCCGGCTTTTTGCATGGGCCGGAATGGCTCGGCGCTGCGCACGGTCTACCGCCACGGATCGGCTACTACGCACAGCGCATGTGGATTCCGTTGGTGTTGCTGCGCACCGCCACGGTGCGTGCCGCGCAGGCGGACGGAGTCAGCTTTGCGCAACGACGTGCGTTCATTGAGTGGCGCGGTTGGCCGCGATTGTCGAGAGCCTTGGCGACGCGCTATTGGATTCCGGGGCTGCGCTCGCTGCGTCGGCGCCTTCCTTCCGACGACGTGAGCCAAGAAACGCAGGCGAGCTTCATCGATTACGACACCGGCGCCGATGTGCATGCACGGCTGCAACGTGTGGGTCATCGACTGGCTTGCCTGCCCGACTCGGATTGGCAACAGGTGACGCACTATCACGGCGTCAGCCGCGCACAGCGGCGCTGGAGCCGGCGCAAGCTGGCGCAGCGTCTGGGTTTGGTCGCTGCAGCGAACGACACCGAGCAGGACTCGATCTTGCGCGAAGTGCGCGAACGTCTGGCGACGCGGTTCGGGATAACATCGCTCGATTGAGGCAACATCCGTGATGTTCGAGCGCAAACGCGGTTAGTGGCGATGCAGTTGCCGCTGGTTGATCACGGCAGCTCGAACATCTTTCTTGGAGCATTCGACTTGATCCTGATAGATACCGACCCCGGCGTCGACGACGCACTCGCGATCCTGATGGCGCATCGGCACGCCGAAGTTGTCGGTCTCAGCATCGCGGCCGGCAATGTCGGGCTCGCGCACACGGTGGCAAACGCGCTGAAACTGGTCGAAGTAATCGGTGCCGACACGCCGGTATTCAGCGGTTGCCCGGTGCCCTTGGTGCTGCCCGCTGCGGATGCCGGATTCGTGCATGGAGCGGATGGCTTCGGCGACATTGGTTATCGGCCGGCGGCGCGCAGCGTCGCAGACGAACACGCGGTCGCGGCGATCTTGCGGCTCTCGCACGAATACGCGGGAAAGCTGGTGCTGGTCGCACTGGCGCCGCTGACGAATCTGGCGTTGGCGCTGCGGCTCGACCCAAGATTGCCGGAGCGCATCGCGCGCTTGGTCGTGATGGGCGGAGCCGTGACCGGTCGCGGCAATACGCATCTGGTGCCGGCCGAGTTCAACATCGGCTTCGATCCGGAGGCGGCGCACGTGGTGTTCTCGGAATGGCCGCAGTTCGACCTGATCGATTGGGAAGCCTGCGTGCGCCACGCGATGGATTTCGCCTGGTTCGATCGTGTCGTCGCCGCGGGCGAAGTGCGCGGCGATTTCTACGCGGCGATCTCGCGCAAGGCGCGGCTGTTCAACGAAGGCCATGGGCGGCGTCGCGGCATGGTCGTCGCGGACGCGCTGGCGATGGCGGTGGCGCTGGAACCGGCGATCGTGCGCAAGGTCGAAGCACGCCATGTCGGCATCGAACTCAACGGCGCGATGACGCGCGGCGCGACCGTGGTCGACTGGGAAAACCGGTTCGGCCGGCCGGCCAACGCACGCATCGTGCTGGAGGTCGATCAGGCGCGCTTCCAGGCGCTGGTTGCCGCTGCGCTTGGCGCCGATGCGGCTTGAGGCAGGGCATACTTGCCGCAGTCTTTGCCGGCAGGCTATACTGCCGCTCTTTTATCGCGGTCTTGCCGCGGAGCAGCCCATGAAAGCCGACATCCATCCGAACTACAAGCCGGTCGTGTTCCAGGACATCTCCAGCGACTTCTCGTTCCTGACCAAGTCGACGATGAGCAGCAAGGAAACGATCAAGTGGGAGGATGGCCAGGAAT
The DNA here is from genome assembly GCF_058808595.1 of Dokdonella sp. GW821-FHT11D02. Classification (NCBI taxonomy): domain Bacteria; kingdom Pseudomonadati; phylum Pseudomonadota; class Gammaproteobacteria; order Lysobacterales; family Rhodanobacteraceae; genus Dokdonella; species Dokdonella sp. GW821-FHT11D02. The sequence continues at coordinate 867,574 of NZ_CM179520.1, forward strand.
ATCCGCTGATCAAGGTGGAAATTTCCAGCCACTCGCACCCGTTCTTCACCGGTAAGCAGAAGATCGTCGACACCGCTGGTCGCGTCGACAAGTTCCGCCGCCGCTACGCGAAGTAAGACCGGAAAGGTCTCGTCCCGGCCGGGGGCATACGCTTGCTCTGAGCCGAGACCCAGCTTCACGAGTCATCCGAACGCCGGCCTTGTGCCGGCGTTTCGCGTTCCCGCGCGCTGCGCGCATGCGGATGAACATCGCTTCATCCAATGCTCCGTTTGCGGCGTCTGCGCTTGATTCCCGCGCGTGCCGCACGCACCTGCTGCCATGCAATAATTGTGTGTTGACCGCGGCGTAGCATCGGCGGTCGCATTCGCACGTTCAGCCTCCCTCGCACGGTCTGGTGCGTCGGTGGCCCGCAGCCAGGAGTACGCCATGTCCGACAAAATCGTCCAGCTCACCGATCCCGCCACGAATAAGAGCGCCGCATTGCCGGTCGTGAGCGGCACGCTCGGCGATCCGGCGTTCGACATCGGCAAGCTCAACAAGGAAACCGGCTACTTCACCTTCGATCCCGGCTTCATGTCGACCGCGGCGACGCGCAGCGCGATCACCTTCATCGATGGCGACGCGGGCGTGCTGATGTATCGCGGCTATCCGATCGAGCAACTCGCCAAGCAGTCGAGCTTTCTCGAAGTCGCCTACCTCCTGATCAACGGCGAGCTGCCGGACCAGGCGAAGTTCTCGGCCTTCGAGGACGAGGTCACGCATCACACGATGATGCACGAGGCGCTGAAGAACTTCCTGCACGGGTTCCACTACGACGCGCATCCGATGGCGATGCTGTGCGCTTCCATCGCGTCGCTGTCGGCGTTCTATCACGACACGCTCGACATGAACGATCCGGAGCAGCGTCGTCTCGCTGCGATCCGCCTGATCGCCAAAGTGCCGACGATCGCCGCCGCCGCTTATCGCTATTCGATCGGTTGGCCGATCCGCTATCCGCGCAACAATCTCGAATACGTCACGCGCTTCCTGCACATGATGTTCGAAGTCCCGAGCGAGCCGCTGCAGCTGTCGCCGGTGGCGGCGAAGGCGCTCGATCTATTGTTCATCCTGCACGCCGATCACGAGCAGAACGCGAGCACCTCGACCGTGCGCCTGGTCGGTTCGACCGGCGCCAACCCGTACGCTTGCGTCGCAGCCGGCATTGCGGCGCTGTGGGGTCCGGCGCACGGTGGCGCCAACGAAGCCGTGCTGAAGATGCTCGGTGAGATCGGCGACGCCAAGAATGTCGGCAAGGCGGTCGAGAAGGCGAAGGACAAGAACTCCGGCTTCCGCCTGATGGGTTTCGGCCATCGCGTCTACAAGAACTTCGATCCGCGCGCGACGATCATCCGCGAGATGTGCCACAAGGTGCTGGCCGATCTCAACGTCAACGATCCGCTGCTCGACGTCGCGATGGAGCTGGAACAGGCGGCGTTGAAAGACTCTTACTTCGTCGAGCGCAAGCTGTATCCGAACGTCGATTTCTATTCCGGCATCATCTACAAGGCGCTCAAGCTGCCGACCGAAATGTTCACCGTGATGTTCGCGATCGCGCGCACGGCGGGCTGGGTCGCGCATTGGCTCGAGCAGCACCTCGATCCGGAAACCAAGATCGGCCGCCCGCGCCAGATCTATACCGGCTCGCCCAAGCGCGAATACGTGCCGATCGCCAAGCGTTGAAGAGCCGGGATTGGTTGAAGAGCGCGGGCATCGCTGACGCGGGCCCGCGTCGACGATCGCTATGAGCTTTGCAGCAGTGTTTCGAGCGCGGCCAGCGTCGCGCGCTGCATCGGTTTTTCGCTGACGCGATCGAGGGGCGCTTGGCGCAGTCGGTCGTAAGGCAGCACGGTCAGATCGATCGCGGCTTCGTCGGCGCTGAACAGCAGTACCGGGAAATCGTCCGCGGTGTCGCGATCCAGGCGCAGGCGGCGTGTCTGCGTTTCGAACGGAATCGCACGTTCGCGCAGCACAGCTTCGACCTCGAAAGGCTGGTCGGAATACAGATGGAGACACACCGCCGAGTGTTCGTCGGCGGTGCCTTCGAGCACAGCGCCGACCAGGCGCGGCTCGAAGCGTGCGAAGAAGCGCATCGCCTCGCGCGCGACCTCGCGTAGTCGGTGCAAGTTGCCCGCCTGATCCTCGGCTCGAAACAGGCGCTGGTGTTCGCGCAGCGCTTGCTCGATTTCGATGTTTTTCGGCAGGCTGACTTCGTCGAAGATGCCGAGGCGTTCCGCGGCCTTCAGTTTGGCTTGGCGATAGTCGCGCAGGCCGCTTTCGCTGATCAGGCGCGCCGCTTCCACCGCGATACGCCGGCGTTGCTCGCTCGCGCGGTTGTGCGCGTGACTGGCATGCCGGTCGTTCATGCGCAGGCTCTCAGAAGACGTCGTAGGCGGGTTGGTCGTTGCTCGACTCTTCGGTCTGCGGCGGGCGCTCGGCGAGGCGCGTCGCATCCTCGGTCTTCATCACTTCCAAGATAGCGCCTTCGGTTCCGGCGCCGGCGAGATAGCCGCTGGCAGGATCGATGCGAACGCGCGTGATGCCGGGCGGCATGTCGAACGGCTGTTCCGGCACGTCCTTCAGCGCGGTACGCATGAAATCGATCCACAGCGGCAGCGCTGCCTTGGCGCCGAATTCACCGCGGCCGAGCGAGCTGAAGTCGTCGAAGCCGACCCAGCAACTGACCGCCAGCTGCGCATTGAAACCGGTGAACCACGCGTCGCGATGGTCGTTGGTGGAGCCGGTCTTGCCGGCCAAGTCGTTGCGCTTGAGCACCATCGCCGCCGATCCGGTACCACGGCGAACGACGTCGCGCATCAACGAGGCGACCAGATAAGCGTTGCGGGGATCGATGGCGCGCAGCGCCAGATGCGGTTGCGCCGGCGTCGACGGTGCCGAAGTCGCCTGCGCGCTTCCGATCGGATTGAGCGCATTGGTTGCCGAAGCCGGTCGCGGTGGCGGCGGTGTAGCGGAGGCCGAATCGGTGAGCTGGCGCTCGGGGCAACTCGCGCAGGCCACACCGGGCTCGGCGCGGTACACGACCTGTCCGTCGCGGTCGGTGATTTCGCTGATGTAGTACGGATCGACCAGGTAGCCGCCGTTGGCGAATACGGCGAAGCCGCGTGCCATCGCCAGCGGCGCCACTGCGGCCGTGCCGAGCGACATCGACAGGTTCGGTGGGATCTGATCGAGGCTGAGGCCGAAGCGCGTGATGTACTCGCGCGCATAGCGCACGCCGATCGCATCGAGCAGGCGCACCGACACCAAGTTGACCGACTTGACCAAGGCTTCGCGCAGGCGAATCGGTCCTTGGAAGCTGTCGTCGTCGTTCTTCGGCGTCCATACGCCGTCGGGTTTGGACGGATCGGGAAATGAAACCGGCGCGTCGTTGAGCACCGAAGCCGGCGTGAAGCCGTGGTCGAACGCCGCCGAATACAAGAACGGCTTGAAGCCCGACCCCGGTTGACGTGCACTCTGGGTGGCGCGGTTGAACTTGCTGCGCAGGAAGCTGAAGCCGCCGACCATGCTTTCGATCGCGCCGTCCTCGGGTTTCAGCGCGACGATCGCCGCTTCTGCGGCCGGAACTTGCGTGAGCTTCCAGTTGCCTTCGGCGTCGCGCTGCAGGCGCACGACGTCACCGCGTTTGAGCACATCGGAAACGCTCTTCGGCGCAGCACCGCGACGATCCTCGTCGATGCGCGGACGCGCCCATTCCATCGCGTCGAGCGCGAGCGACACGGCCTGACCGTCGGCCATTTGCAAGGTCGCATGGTCCTTGGCCGATTCGGTGACCAGGGCGGGCAGCATGCCGGCGATCGGGCGGTAGTCCGCCAGCGCTTCGTCCCATTGCTCGCGTGCCGCATTCGCGCCGAGATCGACGTGGGCTTCGGCGCCGCGCCAACCGTGGCGGCGGTCGTAGTTGGTCAGAGCATCGCGCAGCGCGCGATTGGCCGCTTCCTGGTAGACCGAGTTCAGGGTCGTCTTGACCACGTAGCCGTCGGTCAGAGCGTTGTTGCCCAGGCGTTCGATGGCTTCCTGGCGCACGAGTTCGGCGAAGTAGGGAGCGTCGACTTCGACCGGCGCCTCGTGCGCCTGCGCGAGGTCAGGCTCCTTCATCGCGCTGTCGTAGTCCGCCTGGCTGACGAAACGATTCTCCAGCATGCGGCCGAGCACGTAGCCGCGGCGCTCGAGCGCGCGCTGCGGTCGGCTCAGCGGATTGCCGGTGGAAGGGAATTTCGGGATCGAGGCGAGCATGGCGCACTCGGCCAGGTTCAATTGGTCGAGCGTCTTGCCGTAGTAGAACTCGGCCGCTGCGATGATGCCGTAAGAGCGGTGACCGAAGAACGCTTTGTTGAGATAGAGCTCGAGGATCTCGTCCTTGCTCAGCGCGTTCTCGATGCGGAAGGCGAGGAAGATCTCCGACAGCTTGCGCGTATAGCTGACTTCCGAACTCAGGAAGAACATGCGCGCGACTTGCTGGGTAATCGTGCTGCCGCCGGCGACGTGCTTGCTGCCGGTGCTCAAGGTCAGCCAGACCGCGCGCGTGATGCCGCCGATGTCGATGCCGCGATGGGTGTAGAAATCTGCGTCCTCGGCGGCGAGGAAGGCCAGTTTCAGCCGCTCAGGCACGTCCTGGATGCGCGCCGGCGTGCGCTTGGTCTCGCCGAAGGTTGCAATCAGCTTGTCGTCGGCGGACTTGATCCTGAGCGGAACCTGCAGGCGCACGTCCTTGAGCGTCTCGACCGACGGCAGGCGCGGGGAGATCAGCCAGTAGGCGGTGCCGAGGGCGAGTCCGCCGAGGAGGACGCCGGCCAGCGCCAGGTAGAGCGCGTAGCGCAGCAGGCGGAAGAAGAGGGGCATGCAGGGTTAAGGACTTGTGATGTCAGTCAAAGTAAGTGCGCTAAGTGGCGGAGTATAGATTGTATGTCGCTCGCGCGAACCGGTCGGGGACGGGGTGGTCGTCACCCTTCAGAAGAAAACCGCAGATTTCGCTCAATTTTGACATACGTGACGGCCGTCGTTGAAAAACCGTTAACACTTGTATCTAATGTGTCGGCGCATCTTTCGCTCGTAAGGGCGCGTGGGAAGGGGGAAAAGTGTGGGCCTGTTCACACCGAAAGCGCCGTCTCTGATCGGCGTCGATATCAGCTCGACTGCGGTCAAGCTGCTCCAGCTGGGTCAAGTGGGGCAACGTTACCGCGTCGAACACTACGCGGTCGAACCGCTGCCGCCGAACGCCGTCGTCGAGAAGAACATCGTCGAGGTCGAAGCCGTCGGTGAAGCGATTCGGCGCGCCCTGAACCGTTCCGGCGCGAAGACCAAGTTCGCCGCCGCCGCCGTGGCCGGCTCGGCCGTGATCACCAAGATCATCCCGATGCCCGCCGACCTGTCGGAAGACGACATGGAGGCGCAGATCCAGGTCGAGGCCAACCAGTACATCCCCTATCCGATCGAGGAAGTCAGCCTCGATTTCGAGGTGATCGGTCCGATCAAGGACAACCCGGACATGGTCAACGTGCTGCTGGCGGCATCGCGCACGGAGAACGTGGATCTGCGGGTGGCGGCGCTCGACCTGGGCGGTCTCGGTGCCAAGGTCATGGACGTCGAGGCGTTCGCGATGGAGAACGCGTTCCGTCTGATCGCCGACCAGTTGGCGGTGCCCAAGGACGCGGTCGTCGCGGTGGTCGACGTCGGCGCCACCATGACCACGCTGATCGTGCTGAAGAGCCAACGCACGATCTACTCGCGCGAGCAGGTGTTCGGCGGCAAGCAGCTGACCGACGAAGTCATGCGGCGCTACGGCCTCAGCTACGAGGAGGCCGGCCTGGCCAAACGCCAGGGCGGACTGCCCGAGTCCTACGAGATCGAAGTGCTGGAGCCGTTCAAGGAAGCGATGGTGCAGCAGATCAGCCGTCTGCTGCAGTTCTTCTTCGCCGGCAGCGAATACAGCCGTGTCGATCAAGTCGTGTTGGCCGGCGGTTGCGCCTCGATCGCCGGCGTGGCCGCGATGGTCGAGGAACATCTCGGCGTGCCGTGCGTGGTCGCCAATCCGCTCGCCAATATGTCGCTGTCCACCCGCGTGCAGGCGCAGACGCTGGCGCAAGACGCGCCGGCCCTGATGATCGCTTGCGGGCTCGCGCTGCGGAGTCTCGACTGATGGCGAAGATCAACCTACTACCGTGGCGCAACGACCGCCGCAAACTGCGCGAGCGCGAGTTCTACATGATGCTGCTGGCGACGGCAGTCGGTGCGTTCGCCGTGCTGTTCGGCGCGATCTACTGGATGAGCCACCTGATCGAGAACCAGAACGATCGCAATACGTATCTGGAAACGGAAATCAAAGGGCTCGAAAAGAAGATCGAGGAGATCAAGGAGCTCGACAAGACCCGCTCGCAGCTGCTGACGCGCAAGGAAATCATCGAGCAGTTGCAGTCCAACCGCTCGCAGATGGTGCATCTGTTCGACGAGCTGGTGAAGACCATCCCCGACGGCGCGCGCCTGGCGACGATGAAACAGGTCGGCGACACCCTGACCCTCGAAGGCATGGCCGAATCGAATTCGCGCGTCGCCACTTACATGCGCAATATCGACGGCTCGCCGTGGATGGGGCGTAGTGATCTGCGTAAGACCGAGAACAAGGCGGACGCGAAAGACACGAACAAAAAGCTGCCGTACACGTTCTCGCTCGACGTCAAGTTGCGCAAGCCCGAAGACGCGCAGGCCGAGCAAGCCAAGCCGGAGGCGCCCAAGCCTGCATCGGCCGCTACCCCAGTCGAAGAGAAAAAGCCTGCCGACCTCGGCGCGCAGCTCGATAACGCCGCAACGAAGCTGATGAACAAGCCGGCTGCACCGAACGAAAAATCGCCGCAGCAGGCGCCGACGTCTCCGGCCGCGGGAGACAAGAAATGAGCTTCCTCGACGATCTGCGCAATCTCGATCGCAACAACGTCGGCGGTTGGCCGAAGTCGGTCAAGCTGTTCTTCGCGACGATCATCGTGGTGCTGATTTTGTTTCTTGGCTGGTATCTGCAAATCAGCAGTCAACAGGACGAACTGGAAACCCTGCGTCAGAAAGAAGTCACCTTGAAGAAGGATTTCTCCGACAAGCAGGCCAAGGTCGTCAACCTCGAGGCCTACCGCAAGCAGCTCGACGACATGAAGGAAATGCTGCAGACGATGCTGCGGCAGTTGCCGAGCAAGACCGAGATGCCGGATCTGCTCAACGATATTTCCGACGCCGCGCTCGGTGCCGGCATCGAGACGCAGCTGTTTCAACCCGGCGCGGAAACCATGAAGGACTTCTACGCCGAGAAGCCGATTCAATTGAGGATGCTCGGAACCTACCATCAGTTCGGTTCGTTCATCAGCAGCGTCGCCGCCTTGCCTCGCGTGGTAATCCTGACCATGCACGACGTATCGCTGCGTCCGCTGGCTGGTCAACCCGCTTCGGCGAAAGCGACCGGAGCCGATCAGTTGATGCTCGAAGGCACGGTCAAGACCTATCGCTACCTCGACGACGAGGAAACCGCCACCATCCAACGCGCAGCGGATGCGAAAGCCGGCGTGAAGCCGAATGCGGGAGGGAAGTGACATGAGAACTTCCATACTCGCCATTCGTGCTGTGGTGATGCTGGCGTTCGGTGTCGGCATTACGGGGTGTGCGCCGGATGACGATCTGCGCCAGTGGGTCGCGCAGGAAAAGGCCAAGAAAGGCGCGCCGTTGCAGCCCTTGCCGGTGGTCAAAACCTTCGAGACTTTCCTCTACAACGACAAAGATCGGCGGAATCCGTTCGAACTCAGTGCGGAAGAGCAGGACCAAGCCGCGGCGAGCGGGCCGCAGCCCGATCAGAATCGGCCGCGCGAGCCGCTCGAGTCGTTTCCGCTGGACGGGTTGAAGATGTCCGGCACGCTCGGCTTGGCGAAATCAATGGAAGGCCTCGTGCGCGACCCGGATGGTGTCGTCCACCGCGTGCGTGTGGGCAACTATCTCGGACAGAACTACGGGCGCATCACCGCCATTACGGAGGAGCGGATCGACATGGTCGAACTGATTCCGAACGGAACCGGCGGCTGGATGGAACGTGCGGCGACCATGTCCTTGGGCGACGGTAAGCAGTAAGCGATCCCACGGGGGAACACATCAGATGAGCACTACAGTCATGACAAAGCCCGCGTCCGGATCGTTCCATGCGGCGGTACGTCCCTGGCTTTTCCGCGTCGCGGTTCTATTCGGTCTTGCACTCGCCGGTACGGCGCAGGCGGAGAACGTTCTCGAGGACGTGAGCTATTCGGCGCTTCCTGGCGGCAAGGTCGAGCTGTCGTTGAAGTTCGCGCAACCGGTTACTGCGCCGCAGGTGTTCTCGACCGAGGCACCGCCGAGCATCGCGCTCGACTTTCCCGATACGCGCAACGGCCTCGCTAAACGCCGTATCGACATCGGCACCGGCGCCACGTCGGCAGCATCCGCGATCGAGGCGGCCGGACGTACGCGCGTGGTCATCGATCTCTTTCGCGTCGCCGGCTACGACACGCGCATCAACGGCAACACCTTGATCGTCGCGGTCAATAATGGATTGATCGGCAATACCAGCATCGCTGCGGCAGTCGGCAAAGCCGATCCGACCAAAGCGGTACGCGCTTCCAATGAAATCGAGGTTTCGAACGTCGACTTCCGCCGTGGCAAGAACGGCGAGGGACGCGTCGTCGTCACCTTCAGCGGTTCGGGCGCGGCCGTGAATCTCAAGCGTGAGGGCGGCACGATCGCGCTCGACCTGGTCAATGTGAAGTTGCCGCCGGCACAGGCGCAGCGGCTCGACGTGCTCGATTTCGCCACTCCCGTGCAATCGATCGATACGCGCGCGCGCAGCGGTGGCGTGCGCATGGAGATCGTCGCCAAGCAGCCGTTCGAGCAGCTGGCCTATCAAACCGGCAACGAGTACGTGGTCGAAGTTTCGGCGAAGAAAGAAGATCCCAAGCTGAAGGGCAAGAACGCCGAGCCCGAGTACAACGGCAGCCGCGTCACGTTCAACTTTCAGGACATTCCGGCGCGCTCGGTGCTGCAGCTGATCGCCGACGTGTCCGACCTCAACATCGTCGTCGCCGACAGCGTGCAGGGCAACGTGACCTTGCGTCTGATCAACGTGCCTTGGGATCAGGCGCTCGACATCGTGCTGCAGGCTAAAGGGCTCGACAAGCGCAAGCGCGGCAATGTGATCTGGGTCGCTCCGCAGAAGGAGATCGCGGAACGCGAAGAGGCGATCGCCGATGCGCGTTTGAAGATGGAAGACAAAGAAGCTCTGGTTTCCGATTTCATCCCGATCAGCTACGGCAAGGCCAAAGACATTGCGGGCTTGCTGACCAAGGATACGCAAACAAATGCAGCGGCCGCTGGCCAAGGTCAAGGGAGCTCTCAGCGCGGCTTTCTGTCATCGCGCGGGAGCGTCAGCTTCGACGATCGCACGAATACTCTTTTGGTCAGTGATATTCCTTCAAAAATCCAGGAAGTCCGCCAACTGGTCGCCGTGCTCGATCGTCCTGTGCAGCAGGTGCTGATTGAGTCGCGCATCGTAATCGCGACCGATAGCTTCGCGCGCGAGCTAGGGGTCAAGTTCGGTGTCAGCGGCGGTTATCAGGACAAGAACGGCAACGTCGTCAGCACTGCCGGAACCGCGCAAGGCACCGATGCGATGAGCAATGTTGTGCTCAACAACCGCCTCAACGGCACTAGCCGCGGTATGCCGAATTCGACACCAGGCGTCATTCCGCGTACGACCGGAGTGGTTAGCGGTATTGCGGTGCCCAACCTCAACGATCGGCTCAACGTGAATATGCCGGCGACCAACCCAACGGGTAGTTTTGGCTTAGCGATCCTCGGCGCCGACTACCTGCTCGATCTGGAACTCTCCGCCGCTCAGAACGAAGGGCGTGGCGAAGTCATCTCGAGCCCGCGGGTGATAACCGCAAACCAGCAGGAAGCGGACATCAAGCAGGGACAAGAGGTCGGCTACGTGACCTATCAGAACTCCGGCGGTGGTGGCTTAGGCACAGCGACCGTGCAGTTCAAGGAAGCCGTGCTTGAACTCAAGGTCACGCCGACGATCACGGCCGACGATCGCGTGGTGTTGAACCTCAACGTCAAGAAGGATGCGATCGCCGGCTTCGTCAACAATCCCGGCGGTGGCAGCGTGCCGACCTTGGACAAGCGCGAGATCAGCACTGAGGTGCTGGTCGACAACGGCCAGACCGTCGTGCTCGGCGGCGTCTACGAGGTGAGCAAGAGCGACACTCTCGACAAGGTGCCGATGTTCGGCGACATCCCCGTGCTCGGCAATCTGTTCAAGAGAACCGGCCGCAAAGACACGAAGGCGGAACTCCTGATCTTCGTCACCCCGCGTATCTTGAACGACAGCCTGAAGTAAACGTATGCGAACCTGCCGAGAAGGCCAGCGGATGCATGCAACCCAAGCGAAACCCTGAATGCAGTATTGGAGAATCTCGATGAAAGCTTTTGGCAAGACTTTAGGGTTGCTGCTTGCTGGGCTGGCGCTTGCCAGCTGCGGCGGTGGCGGCGGCAACGGCGGTGCCTATTCGCCGCCGCAGAGCGGTTCGATCACGCTGACGGCAGATCGTACGACTTTGCCCTTGAACTCCGGCGGCGCGTTGCCCTCCATCGGCTCGCCCTATATGGCGAGCGTCAGCGTTGCATTCCGTAGCGCGAACGGGACGCTCGAAGCCCCGCGTGGAGACGCGACGTTCTCGATCGACAACCCGAACATCGCAACGCTGTCGATTCCCGACAAGCCCGAAACTCAGGACATCAACGAGTTCACACAACGCTACGTCTCGATTCCGCAGACACTCAATAACGGCTCCGGCACGGTTTTCGTCACTTCGCTCGTCACAGTCGGCACGGCGACGTTGACGGCATCCGCCGTCGATCCGCAGACCGGCGTGACCGTAACCAAGACGATCGCGATCGCGGTCAGCAGCGGTGTCGGTCCACAGCCTGCCTCCGTACAGATGACCGCGGATCCCGGTAGCGTCTATCTGCCCGATTCGGGTACGGGAACGTCCTCTACGATCAGCGCGCGCGTCCTCGACGGCGGCGGTCAGCCGGTACCCAACCCTGCCGCCAGTGACAACATCCAATTCGAAATCGTCGGCAATGCCAATGGCGCACGTCTTTCGTCCAGCGCCGCTGGCGGCCCTGCAACCGGCACGACGGTCACCGCTCACACCGTGAACGGTATCGCGAACGCGTCGTTCCTGCCCGGAACGGTGCAGGGTCCGGTTCAGATCAAGGGCACGGTCGACCGCGCCGACAACAACGTCACCAACGGCATCACCGATCCAATTTCGGCCACGACGACCGTGGTGGTTTCCGACGGCAAGCTCTACAGCCTCGTATTGACCTCGCCAACGACGAACGCAATTCAGGTCAATCCGGTTTCCAACAACGTCACGCCGAGCGACGGTAGCGTCACCATTCCGACCAACCCGGATGGCACCTACAGCTTGACCGTGGCTGCGCTCGCGGTCGATCGCCAGGGCAATCCGGTGGTGCCGGGAACGCCGATCGAGTTCGGCGTCGTCGATGCGCCGATGGCAGGATTTCCTGACCAAGGATCGGGCGGCTTCCTGATTGGCGGCAACGACGGCGATCCGCAGGAAGGCGGCACGCTGTTTACGGCGCCCACCGGCAACTTCCGCAGCGCTGGCGGCGGCGCGGGTCCTGGCGATACTTTGCTGGTCTTCGGCGACCTCGTCACCGGTAATCGCGATCTCGAGTCGGCGCGCCAAATCCAGGCCGTCAACAGCAACACCAGCCTCAACGTCAGCTATCGCTTCAATCCGAATGACGATACCGGGATCTCGGTCAACAATGGTCCCGTGTTGCCGTACGTTATCGGTCGCGCAGTCGAAGGCAACATCGGCGCTACGGCGAACACGGACGCGCACGGCGTTGCGCGCACCACGTTGAACTATCCGGTATCGCGCATCGGCAAGGGTGCATTGATCTGGGCACGTGGCGCCGGCGCAGCCGTCAACGGTACGCCGCGATTGGTCACGGAGATCTCCGGTGGCGGCTTCGCCGGCGTCGCGCCGGGTAAGCTGGTGGTCAGCCAAACGCCGCTGCCGGGCAATACCACGTTGAACGTAACAGTTTGTCTGTACGACGCACTTGGCGCGGCTATTCAAGGCTCCGGCATTGGTTTCGGTTTCACCAATCTCGGCCTTGGCACCGGCAGTATCGACGACACGCCGACGTCTGGTGTGATCAGTCAACCGACCAACAGCAGTGGTTGTGCGACGGGTGTCATGAAAACGAGCGGCCTTACGAGTTCCAGCGGCGGCGCCAACTCGCCAGCGGTGACTTTCACGGCTGGCCCGGATGTGCCGGCGGTGGCGGTACCCATTACAGTCAGCGGGAGTCTCTTGCTGCAGGCGTCTCCGTCCTCCATCGGTGCCAACGGCGGAACCGTGACGCTCAGGCTGACCGACTCCAACGGCAACCCGGTGCCGGGCTCTCAGCTGGTAGGCGACTGCAGCGGTGGTGCCGGGCTCGGTACGCAACCTGGTGTTACCGATGCGACAGGGCGCACCAGCGCAACTGTTACCGCCACCGGCCTCAGCGCGGTCTGCCTCGGCGATGATCCGAAAACGGGAACCTGTACGTTCAAGACCGGTTTGGAAGGCGGTCCGACCGCTACGGTTTCGGTCAGCGGTGGATTCTTGGCCGCGAATGATCCGACGTGCCAAGGGACGACGGACAATCCGATTCTCACGGTCGAGGTGCAAATCAGCTCAGGGTCCGCTGCGACGGCCGTTTCCGTCACCTCGACGCCGGCTGGTGTGACCTGTAGCGCTGCACCGGCCCACAACGGTTCGTGCGACAACCCGTTCGCGACCGGCACTGCCGTCACGCTCAAAGCCACCGCGACGCCGGCGAACACGCCGCTGACCTTCGTCGGTGACTGTTCGGCAGGAACGACCGCCGGCACGGCACAAGTGACGATGTCCGCCGACAAAACCTGCAGCGTGATCGCGAACTGACGATCCCATCACAGCGTTCTTCCGAAGGGCCGCCACCGTGCGGCCCTTCTTTTTTGTGTACGATCCGCCCGCCGGCCCGCACTTCTGCGTCCGCCGGCTCCAGGGGATTGGGGGATCGCGACGTGCCGCCTTACAGCGAGCGCTACAGGACCGGCGACATCCTCTTCACCGAGGGGGATCCGCCACGCGGTGCCTTTCTGATCGAAACCGGACGGATCGAGATCAGCACCTCGCAGTTCGGCGAGCGGCGCGTGCTCGGCGAGCTCGGTCCCGGCATGCTGCTCGGCGAACTGGCGGTCATCGACGATTCGCCGCGAATGGCCACCGCTCGCGCGCTGACCGATTGCCTGTTGACGCGGATCGATCGCAATCAATTCGCCGAGCGTCTTGCCGCCGCCGATCCGATCGTGCGCGCTTTGTTGATGAGTCAGCTGACGCGCTATCGCTCGACTCTGGCAGCTTTGAGCGGCAACCCCACTAGCGCGCGCAGCGACTTGCCGGCCGGCGACGCGTTCGCGTTCGACAAGATCCGCCTCGAAGGCGAATTGCGTTCGGCGCTCGAGCGCAAGGAACTCGACGTGCGCTTGCAGCCGATTGAGGAAATCGTCAGCGGCCGCGTGGCCGGCTACGAGGCATTGGTGCGCTGGTCGCATCCGCAGCGCGGCGCGGTGGCGCCGGCGGAATTCATTCGTCTGGCCGAAGAAACCTCGCTGATCCTGCCGGTGGGCGACTACGTGCTGGTGCGCGTCTGCGAGATGCTGGCCGAGCTGCGTCGGCGCGGACGCGAGCCGCTGCCGTTCATCGCGCTGAATCTCTCCGCGCGCCAGCTCGAAGATCCCGCCCTGGTCGAGCGCATCCTCGCGCAATTGCACGAACGCGCGCTGCCGCCCGATCGGCTCAAACTCGAAATCACCGAAAGCCTGGTGCTCGATCACGCGCGCGTCGGCGCTTTGATGACGAGTTGCCATGCGGTCGGTATGCGCGTCGCGTTGGACGATTTCGGCACCGGCTACTCGAACCTCGGCGCGCTACTCGCGCTCGATTTCGATCAGATCAAGCTCGACGGCCGCTTCGTGCAGGCACTCGACACGCCGCGCGGCGTCGCCCTCGCCGGTGTCGTGGTCGCGATGGCGCGCGCGCTCGGCTGCGATCTCGTCGCCGAAGGGGTCGAGACGCGGGCGCAGCGCGAGATCTTGCACCGTCTCGGCTGCCAGTACGCACAGGGCTGGCTGGTCGGCCACCCATTACCTCTGGCAGAGGTGCTGAACGGCGATTGAGATCGGTACGTGCGGAACCGACGCATTTTGTCGGTGGCCGCGCAACTTATCGTTTTCTTTGCGGTCCGACAGCGCGCATGCAGACCTGTTTGCGGCTTTCCATCATCCCGCGGGAGCCGGCTTGTTCGCCGGGCGGGTGAGGAGCGAGGGAGTGGATCGCGATCCGCGCCCGAGCTGGTGAAGACCGTCGACGGGCTCTAGTGCCATCATTACCGGAAACCACGACTTCCCATGGACATGCCCGCACCCACGACGGCTTCGGCCGCCTTTTCCGCGCTGCGCAGCGAACTCGGCCAATGCATCATCGGTCAGGACGCTCTGATCGATCGCCTGCTGATCGCCTTGCTCGCCGACGGCCATTTGTTGGTCGAAGGCGCTCCCGGTTTGGCCAAGACCACCGCGATCAAGGAGCTGGCTTCACGTATCGAAGCCGACTTCCATCGCGTCCAGTTCACTCCGGATCTGTTGCCGGCCGATCTCACCGGCACGGAAATCTATCGTCCGCAGGCGACGGCCTTCGAGTTCCAGCGCGGGCCGATCTTCCACAACCTGATCCTGGCCGACGAGGTCAACCGCGCGCCGGCCAAGGTGCAGTCGGCCTTGCTCGAGGCGATGGGTGAGCGTCAGGTCACGGTCGGCCGCGATACCTATGCGCTGCCGCAGTTGTTCCTGGTGATGGCGACGCAAAACCCGATCGAGCAGGAAGGCACTTATCCCTTGCCCGAGGCCCAGCTCGACCGCTTTCTGTTGCACGTGCGCGTCGACTATCCGAAGGCGGCGGCGGAAGCGGCGATCCTCAAGCTCGCGCGCGATCGCGCCCGCGAGGCTTTGGCCGCTCCGCCCGCTCCGCTGCGTCTGTTGACTCAGCAGCAGGTGTTCGCGGCGCGCAGCGAAGTGCTCGGCCTGCATCTGGCGCCGCCGCTGGAGGAATATCTGGTGCAGCTGGTGTTGGCGACGCGCGACCCGTCCGCGTACGGCGCGGAACTGGCGCGCTACGTCGCGTTCGGCGCGAGTCCGCGCGCGACCATCGCCTTGGATCGCTGCGCGCGCGCCCACGCCTGGCTGGCAGGGCGCGACTACGTCACGCCGGAGGACGTGCACGCGATCGCTCCGGACGTGCTGCGGCATCGTGTGCTGCTGAGCTACGAAGCCGAAGCGGAAGGCATGAGTGCCGACAAGATCGTCGCCTTGCTGCTCGAACGCGTGCCGTTGCCGTAATGAAGCCGGGATCGGAGATCGGGGATTCGAGGCGGCCGACGGATTGTGGATTCAAGGCCGCTTTCTGATTCCCGAGTCATGGATTGAAGACGTCGATGGGCAATTCCGCCACTCACAACGGTACTCGTGTCGCGCTCGAAGAGCTGATCTCGCTCGCCGCGCTCGCGCACGGTGCCAGCTTAGCGCGCAGCCGACGTAGCCCGGCGCTGCGTGCGGGTGGCAACACCTCGCGCTGGCGTGGCCGCGGCGTCGACTTTCGCGAATCGCGCATCTATCAGCCCGGCGATGAAATCCGTCACATGGATTGGCGCGTTACCGCACGCAGCGGCAAACCGCACACGAAGTTGTTCGAAGAAGAACGCGAGCAGGGTCTGCTGCTTGCGATAGATCTCAATCCCGGTATGCGCTTCGGGACACGCATGCGCTTCAAAAGCGTGCAAGCCGCACGTGCTGGCGCATTGTTGGCGTGGATGGCCTCGGCCGCCGGCGATCGCGTCGGTGCGCTCGGTTTCGGCGGCGGCATCGACGGTGAGGTCAAACCGGCCGGCGGCCGTCGTGGTGTGTTGCGCGTATTGCGCGCTTTGCGCGATTGGGATGCCGCAGCCGAGATGACCGCATCGGAACCGTTGTCGCGCGCGCTCTCGCGCGTACGCCGCTTGCTGCGGCCGGGCATGCGGCTGGTGCTGCTGACCGACGGTTTCAGCGTCGATGTCGAAGCCGCGCAGTTGTTGCCGCAGATCGCCGGGCGCCACGAGGTCGCCGTGGTGCTGCTGCGCGACGCGCTCGAACTCAGCGCGCCGCCGCCGGGTCGCTACGCCGTGCATCTCGGAGCGGCCAAGCGCGTGATCGACTTCGCCGATGGCAAGATTCGCAACGCCTGGGCCGAGCGCTTCGCCGCCTCGCGCGAACAGCTGCGCGCGCTGAGCGCGAAGTCCGGCGTGCGTGTGCTCGACCTGGACGGCCACGCCGATCTGCGGCGTGCGCTCGGACCGCTGCTCGCGCGCAGCTTGCATTCGTCGGTGGTGGCATGAATCCGAGCGGTCCCGAGCTGCGCGACATCCACCTGCCGCCGCCGCCGTCGTGGTGGCCGCCGGCGCCGGGCTGGTGGCTGCTCGCAATGATTCTCGCCGCGCTCGCCGTCCTGTTCGCGCGCTGGGCGCTGCGCCGTACGCGCGAACGCCGTTGGCGTCGGCGTGTACACGCCGAACTCGAGCGCATCGCTTCAGTACACGCGGCTCAGCCCGATCCGGTGCGGCTGGCCGCCGACGTGTCGCAGCTGCTGCGTCGCGTCGCGCGCCTGATCGAGCCACAAGCGGTTGCGCTGCGCGACGACGCTTGGCTCGGCTTCCTCGATCAACACTTGCCGCCGCCGCAAGCGGAACAGGCCCCGTTTCTGCGCGGCGCCGGCCGTGCGCTGATCGATGCGCCGTTTCGCCGCGCGGACGATCCGGCCACAGCGGCGCTGGACGCGCGGGCTCTGCTCGATCTCGCGCGCGATTGGCTGGAGCATGCGTTGCCGCGGAGACCTGCGCGTGCTTGAGCTGGCCTGGCCCTGGTTGCTCGCGCTGTTGCCGCTGCCGTTTCTGGTGGCGTGGCTGTTGCCGCGTGCGCGTGGTTTGATCGGTGCCGCGCTGCATCTGCCGCACTTGGGCGTGGCGTTGCCGCAGCAGGCCGAGGGCTCGCCGGTGCCACGTGCGCGGCGCTGGCTCGGCCTGCTCGCCTGGGCGTTGCTGCTGTTGGCCGCCGCCCGACCGCAGTGGCTCGGTACACCGGAAGACGTGCCGCGTTCGGGGCGCGATTTGCTGCTCGCGGTCGACACCTCCGGCAGCATGAGCATCGAAGACATGCAACTCGGCGGCGCGCCGGTGCCGCGATTTGCCGCGATCCAGGCCATCGCGTCCGACTTCGTGCAACGGCGCGAAGGCGATCGCGTCGGTCTGATCCTGTTCGGTTCGCGCGCCTATCTGATGGTGCCGCTGACGTTCGACTTGAAGACGGTCGGTGCGCAGTTGATGGAATCGGCGATCGGCTTGGCCGGGCGCGAGACGGCGATCGGCGACGCGATCGGCTTGGCCGTGAAGCGACTGCGCGAACGGCCGCAGCCGCAGCGCGTCGTCGTGCTCCTGACCGACGGCGTCAACACTGCCGGCGAACTCGATCCGAAGAAGGCGACTGAACTGGCAGAGGCGAATCAAGTGCGCATCTACACGATCGGCATCGGCGCCGACTCGATGCGCGTCAACAGCATGTTCGGCAGCCGCGTAGTCAATCCTTCCGCCGACCTCGACGAGAAGATGCTGACTCGCATGGCCGAGCAAACCGGCGGGCGCTACTTCCGCGCGCGCAACAGTGAGGAGCTGGCCGACATCTATCGTTCGATCGACAAGCTCGAACCGGCCGCGGATGTGAAACAGAGTTTGCGTCCGGTCGACGAGTGGTACTGGATGCCGCTGGGTGGTGCGCTCGCCTTGGGGGCGCTCGCTTTCGCCCTGCCGGGTTGGCGTGCGCGCGGCGTGCGTGGAGTCGCTTCGGCATGAGCGCGCTGGCCGACTTCCACTTCCTGCGCCCGCTCGCGCTGCTCTTGCTGCTGGCGCTGCCGTTGTTCTGGCTGGCCTGGCGCCAGACGCGCGGCGAGGCCGGTGCCTGGCGCCATGCGGTCGACGCCCATCTTCTACCGCATCTGATCGAACGCATCGACGCTGGCGCCGGACACGGCGGCCTGGCGCTCGCCGCTGCGGTGTGGGTGCTCGCCAGTGTCGCGCTGGCCGGCCCAGCATGGGAGCGCGAGCCGATGCCGCTGTATCACAACCAAGCCGCGCGCGTGCTTGCGCTCGAACTCAGCCATACGATGTATGCGCAGGACGAAAAGCCCAATCGTCTGGCGCGCGCGCGCTTCAAGCTCGACGACATCCTCTCGCGCAGTCGCGACTACCAGACCGCCTTGATCGGCTACGCCGGCGACGCCTTCGTCGCCGCGCCGCTGACCGACGACGTCGGCACCGTGCGCAATCTGATCGATGCGCTCGATCCCGGCACGATGCCGGCGCTCGGCAACGACATGGCGCGAGCGATCGAAGCAGGCGTCGACCTGATCGCGCAGGCCGGCCTGCATCGAGGCGAGATCGTCCTGCTCGCCGACGGCGCCGGTGCCGACGCGGAAGCGATCGCAGCGGCACGCAAAGCGCACGCACACGGCGTGACGGTATCGGTGCTCGGTATCGGCAGCGCAGCCGGTGCGCCGGTGCCGTTGCCGCAAGGCGATTTCCTCAAGGACGACAGCGGCAATCTGGTGGTCGCGCGGCTGGACGAGCCGGCGATGCGCGCGGTCGCGACCGCCGGCGGCGGTCGTTTTGCGCCGCTCAGCGCGGATGCGCGCGACCTGGACGCTTTGCTACCCGATCGTGTCGAAGCGGTGACCGATGCCGACGCCAGCGGGCACAAGGCGGAAAGCACACGCTGGCGCGATCGCGGCCCGTGGGTGCTGCTGGCCTTGCTGCCGCTGGCCGCGCTCGGCTTTCGACGCGGCTGGCTCATGCTGTTCGTGTTGGCGATCGGCGTACAGACGCAGCAGGCGCGAGCTGCATCTTTGGCGGATCTGTGGCAGCGGCCCGATCAACAGGCCGCGCTCGCGCTCGAACAGGGCGATCTGAAACGTGCGGCCGGTGTCGCACGCACGCCGGAGTGGCGCGCGGGCGCGGCCTATCGTGCCGGCGATTACGAGGCTGCGCTGCGCGACTACGAGCAGAGTCAAGGCGCCGACGGCATCTACAACAAAGCCAACGCGCTGGCCAAGCTTGGTCGCTACGACGAAGCGCTGGCCGCTTACGACGAGGCGCTGAAGCTCGCGCCGGAGATGGCGGACGCGACCGCGAATCGCCAGGCGGTCGAGGAATTTCTGCGCCAGAAGCAGCAGCAAGAACAAGACTCGCCCTCAGCGCAGAACGGTAGCGGTCAGGACTCCAAACAATCGCCGCAGAAAGGCAAGCAAGACCAGCAGCCCAATTCCGAAGATCAGAACGGCCAGCAAGGTGGCCAGGGCGAGCAATCGAAACAGCAGGATTCGCAGCAGCAACAAGGCGGCCAGGAACAGCCCTCCGATTCGTCGCAAGAGCAGCAGGGCGAAGACAAGAAGGATAAGCAGGGAAGTTCGCAGGAAGGTAAAGCGGGCAGCGGCAAGGAAGAGCAGCAGGGCGCGCAGCAGGAGCAGGCGGGCAAGCCCGATGCCAAGCAGCAGGATGCGCTGTCGAAATCGATCGATCAGGCTCTCGCGGACGGACCCAAACCCGGCGGCAAGGACGCGCAGGCGCAACGCGCCATGCCCGCGGAAGACGACGCGACGCGCGAGAAGAAACAAGCGCTCGAGCATTGGTTGCAGCGCGTGCCGGACGATCCGGGTGGCCTGTTGCGACGCAAATTCCAGCTCGAATACCAGCGCCGCCAGCAGCGCGGAGGAGATCAACCGTGACAGCGACTCCGTCATTCCTGCGAAAGCGGAAGACGAACTCGAGTGGGTTCTTCCGCAGGTTCGTTCGTGCGATAGCGTCGATCTCGCTGTTGCTGTCGTTCGTATCGATGCCGGCGTTCGCCGACGCGCCGCCGGCGCGCGCCTGGCTCGATCGCGATACCGTCCAGCTCGGCGAGACGGTCACCCTGAACGTCGAAGCGCAGGCCGGCGTCGGCGCGCAGCCGGATTTCTCCGCGTTGAAGCAGGATTTCAATCTGCTCGGCACGCAGTCGAGCCAGCAGATCAGCATCGTCAACGGCGTCAGCCAGTCCAAAACGCTGTGGGCGGTCGGGCTCGAACCCAAGCGCGAGGGACGCATCGCGATTCCCGCTTTCGCCGTCGGCAAAGCCAACACCGAGCCGTTGCAGTTGACCGTGCTCGCGCAGCAGGCGAGTACGCAGGGCAAGGCCGGCGACGATGTGTTCCTCGAAGCCACCGCCGAGCCGCTCGCTCCCTACGTGCAGCAGCAGGTGCGCTATACGGTCAAGTTGTACTACGCCTTCGATCTGACCGACGGCAATCTCAACGAACCGCAGGTCGACGGCGTGGCCGTGCAGCGATTAGGGCAGGACAAGTCCTACATCGCCACGCTCGGCGCGCGCCGCTACCACGTGGTCGAACGCCACTATGCGTTGACGCCCGAGCGCAGCGGTCTGATCGACATTCCGGCGCTGGTTTTTCGCGGCAACGCGCTCGACGCCGGCGATCCGACCGGGTTCTTCAGTCGCGGCCGTGCCGTTGGAGCGCGTTCGGACGCGGTGCAACTGAACGTGAAACCGAAGCCGGCGGAATGGACTGACGCGGCCTGGCTGCCGGCTGCTTCATTGCTGCTCAAGGACGACAGCGAGCTGCCGAACGAAGTGCATGTCGGCGATCCGGTCACGCGCACGATCCGTTTGCAAGCGCAGGGTCTGGGCTATGAACAACTGCCCGAACTCGCGCTGAGCGCACCGAGCGGCGCCGAGATCTATCCGGACAAGGCCGACACGCGTACGCGCGACGACGGCGAGTGGCTGTACGGCGAACGCGTGCGCAAGTTCGCCTTCGTGCCGAACCGGTCGGGAGTGCTGACGATTCCGGGCGTGAAAGTTCGTTGGTGGAATACGCAGCAGAATCGCGCCGAGACGGCCGAGCTGCCGTCGCGCACGATCACCGTATTGGCGGCCATCGCTGGAGCGCCCTCGGCGCCTGCGCCGGCGTCCGCTGCGGCGGCCGTTTCCGACAACGCGTCGACGCCCAGCAGTCCTGCTCTCGGCACGACGACGCGGGACAAGACATCCGCGGCGACGCCGTGGCAAGTGCTGGCCGCGATCGGCTTCGCCTTGTGGCTGGCAACGTTCGCGTTGTGGTGGCGTTCGCGCCGTCAACGCAAGGTCGCGCCCGTGAGTGCAACCGTTGCCGTCGACGTCTCGTCGGCGCGCGCGCAGTTTCTGCGCGCTTGTTCGCTCGGTGAGTTCGCCGGCGCCGAGCGTGCACTGATCGCCTGGGCCCGCCGCGAACGCCACGATGTGCGCAATCTCGGCGAACTCGCGACCCGGCTCGGCAGCGGCACGCAGCGTGAAGCGCTGGCCGACTTGCAGCGCGTGCGCTACGCCGGCGCGTCGACGCAGGGTCTGGCGACGCGCTTGCAGACGGCATTCAAGCAAGGGTTGGTGTGGAGCGATCCGGCGATTGCGTGGCCGCGCGAAGCGGTCTTACCGGCCCTGTATCCCGAGCACGAGTAGGTCCGCCTTGCGGCTGACGCTGGTAGGAGCCTCCGCGAACGCCGCGCAGGCGCTCGTGTACCATCGGAGCGTACTTTTTTTGATCGGGGAGACGGTTCGATGATCCACTGCCGCCGTCGGCGCGTTCACGCTGCCGAGTCTTCGCTGCGGACCATTGTCGGTTCGTATTCGGTTTGTGCGAGCGTTTCCCGGTGAAGGCGCGTCTGGCTCTGCACACGCGGGTCTTGATCGGCTTCGTCGCCGGCTCGGCGCTCGGCGCGCTCGCGTTCTGGTGGACCCAGCGTGGCGGCGATGCGAGTTTGGTCAACGGCTTCGTCGACACGGTCGCCCATCCGGCCGGCCTGCTGTTCCTGAAGTTCCTCAAGATGCTGGTGCTTCCGCTGATGTTTTCGGCGCTGATCGTCGGCATCACGGAAATCGGCGACATCGCCAGCCTCGGCCGCGTCGGCCTGCGCATGCTGTTCTACATCGTCATCGTGACCAGCATCGCGATCGTGGTGGGTCTGGTCGTGATCAATCTGATCCAGCCCGGCGTCGGTTTCGATCCGGCGATTCGCGACAGCTTGCTGGCTGCGCATTCGGCGGACGCGCAAGCGATCACCGCGACGAAGCCGACGTTGTCGGGGGTGAAGATTGTCCTCGGGCTGGTGCCCGACAATCCGATCAAGGCGGCGGCTGACGGCGATTTCCTCGCCATGATGTTCTTCGCGGTCATGCTCGGCATTGCTTTGGTGTTGAAGCCGACGCCGGCTACGGCCGCGTTCAAGGCCACCGTGCAAGGGCTGCTCGAGCTGGTGATGAAGCTGATGGAGCTGATCATCAAGCTCACACCGTATGCGGTCGCCGCGCTGATGTTCACGCTGACGGCGCGGTTCGGCACCGACATCCTCGGCAAGCTCGGCCTGTACGCGTTGTGCGTGATTCTCGCGATCGCGATTCACATGTTCGTGGTGCTGCCGTTGTGGGTGCGCATTTCCGGCGGCATGAGTCCGCTGAAATTCTTCAAGGGCAGCGAGGAGGCGATCCTGCTCGCATTCTCGACAGCATCGAGCACGGGCACTTTGCCGACCACGCTCAAGGTCGCCGAGCAGAATCTAAAACTGCCGCCGCAGATCGCGCGCTTCGTGCTGACCATCGGCGCGAGCGCGAATCATCACGGTACGGCCTTGTTCGAAGGCCTCACCACGCTGTTCATCGCGCAGTGTTTCGGCGTCGATTTGAGCTTGGGCCAGCAGCTGATGGTGGTCGGCCTGTGCATCATCGGTTCGATCGGCACGGCTGGCGTTCCGGCCGGTTCACTACCGGTGATTGCGGTGATCTTGGGCTATCTGCATCTGCCGCCCGAGGCGATCGGCATCATCCTCGGCGTCGATCGCTTCCTCGACATGTGTCGCACTTCGCTCAACGTCACCGGGGATCTGGCTACCGCGGTCGTGGTGTCCAGGCACTCGGGCGATGCGGTGCTGCCTCCGGGACATGAACCTTCGGCAAAGACACGGCCCGCGTAGGCGGGCCGTGTCGATTCGCGTATCCGTGCGTTCGAACTATTCGATCAGAAGCGGTATTCGCCGCTGACCGAAACCAGACTCGGATTGAACTTCACCGACTGCAGATCGGCCTTGTAGTAGTCGTAGTTCAGCCCGACGCTCATGTGGTTGCCGAAGTCATAGCCGAAACCGACGCCGGCGTACCACTTGTTGCTGGTGTCGTCGAGCTTGCCGCCCCATCCTTTGACTTCGCTGTCGGCACGGAACAGACCGAAGCGGCCAGCCAAGAACCAGTTTTCGGTCACGTTGAAATGACCGTTGGCGCCGACGTTCCAGCCGTTGACCGAACTCTTGAACCCAGCGCCCGAAAATTCACCCAGATCGGTGTAACCGCCTTCGACGCCGAGCGAAACATTCGGCGCGACCGCCCAGCGGTAACCGAGGTTGACCGCGTAGCCGGTGTCGTTGTCGTCGAACGCGCCCTTGTCGAGGGCCGAGCGGCCGATGCGGCCGTTGATGAACAGGCCGCCGGTATCGGCAGCCTGGCTGGGGGCGGAAAGCATCGCGAGCGCGAGGGCGGCGATGGCGGCGAGCGATGCGGACTTCATGGTCATCTTGACTCCGGATTCTTTTCTTGTGGTTCGTCGATCGGCGGCTCGTACGATCCGCCTAGCCGTCGTCAATCGGCGGCGTGCGGATCATGAAAGCGCATCGATGAACACTCGCCGTCCCCGCCGCGAGTGCATGACTACCTGCATATGAAAATGTGGAAAACGAGCATCGGCACGAATTCCATCGCGCTAGCTGAACAGAACTCGGGCACTCGCGCGGCGCCGCGAGAGATGCGACAAGCAATCGCCCTAGGCGCGAGATCGCCGGAGGCGACGCCTATGAAGATCGGCGAACGCTCGAGAGCGCGATGAGCCGCAACAAAAAGCCCGACCTGCTTGCGCAGGCCGGGCGTCCCGTGCGTCCTTGCCCTGTGGCTCCCGTTGGAGACGTTGGATCAGAAGCGATATTCGGCGCTGACTGAGACCAGGCTGGAATCGAGCTTGAGTCCGCTCTTTTCCGCCTTGTAGTAGTCGTAGTTCAGACCGACGCTGACGTTGTTGTTGAAGTCGTAACCGAAGCCCGCACCGGCGTACCACTTGTTGCTGTTGTCGTCGACGCGGACAGGCACCAAACCGCCGGCGAGATAGCCACCCTTGAGGTCGCCGCGGAAGAAGCCGCCGCGCCCGCTCAGGTACCAGTTGTCGGTGAGATTCCAGTGGCCGTTGACGCCGAGCGTCCAACCGCTGAGTTCGGCCTTGCCCAGCGGAGCGTAGCCGCTCTTGGGCGAGACTTCGCCGAGGTCGACGTAACCGCCTTCGACGCCGAGCAGGAAGTTCGGTGCGAGCGCCCAGCGATAGCCGATATTGGCGCCGTAACCGGTGTCGTCGTCGTCGTACTTGCTCTTGTCGACGTTCGACTGACCGACGTTACCGTTGATGAAGAAGCCGCTGTTGGCGGCATGGCTGGCGATCGGGAGAGCGGCGAGACCGCCGGCAAGGGCAATAGCAAGAATTGTATTTTTCATGACTTTCTACTCCAACTGCTTTGGGGTGGTGATGTCCTTGGCGACGCGTCCTGCGTCGTCTTGTTTCGACTGTCGCCTCTGTCGTCGGTTCGTTTCCGTGGCGGCGCGAGTTAGATGGGATTC
This sequence comes from Dokdonella sp. GW821-FHT11D02, assembly GCF_058808595.1. NCBI lineage: Bacteria > Pseudomonadati > Pseudomonadota > Gammaproteobacteria > Lysobacterales > Rhodanobacteraceae > Dokdonella > Dokdonella sp. GW821-FHT11D02. The sequence continues at coordinate 892,571 of NZ_CM179520.1, forward strand.
ACCCCTACAATTTCAATACTGTGTAGTTTATAAATAGTTCAGCTAGCTGAACTGGCTGAGGTTCGTGCGTCGAATCCTCCGAGTCCTTCGGCGGCGACGCACGGCTTGACAGGATCATCTACAGGTGTAATCTCAGGGTTACGATTACATCGGTAAACAACATGGGCGCCAGAGAAACGGAACGTCGCGAAGAAAAGCATCGCTTCGCCCATCGCGAAAACGCGAGAACGCAGACGCGAAGGCGAGTACTGACGGCTACGCGCTCTCAAAGATGCAGCGCGCGCATCACGATCCAGGAGTCGCGCGATGATCGCTGAGCTGTTCGACGCCTCGGTGCGGATGACGTTGGCCGGCTCCTTCGCGGTGATCGTGGTGTTGGCGTTGCGCGTCACCTTGCGGCGAAGAGTGGGCGCGCAGCTCGCCTATGCGAGTTGGACACTGGCGCCGATTGCCGCCATCGCGATGCTGCTGCCGGCACCGGCGCAGCCGGTCGCGAACTTCGTCGAGATCGTGCAGTGGGTGCCTGCCGCGGCGCCGACGAGCATCGAACCACAGGCGGTGTTCGAGTGGCGCCCAATTGTGTTCGCCCTCTGGTCGCTCGGCGCATTGCTCTCGGCAGTCTGGTTCGCGGCGCAGCAGCGCCGCTATCTGCGCAGCCTCGGGCGACTGCAGGCGCGCGACGGCGATCGAATCCTGCAGTCGGAATTCGATACCGGCGGTCCGGCCCTGGTCGGCGCTTGGCGTCGGCGCGTCGTGCTGCCGGCTGATTTCGAAGCGCGTTACAGCCAAGCAGAGCGCGAGCTAATCCTCGCTCACGAGCGCATGCATCAGGCGCGCGGCGACGCTTCGATCAATGCCTTGGTTCTCGCTCTCCGTTGCCTGAACTGGTTCAACCCACTGCTGCACTACGCCGCTGCGAAGTTCCGCCTCGATCAGGAGTTCGCTTGCGACGCTGCGGTGCTTGCACGCTTTCCGGAAGAGCGTCGGCGCTACGCCGGCGCGATGTTGAAGGTGCAGTTGGCCGATCAGCCGCGGCAGGAGCTGCGGTTGCCGGTCGGCTGTCGTTGGCCATCCGGCCATCCCTTGAAAGAGAGAATCGTCATGTTGAACAAACCTCTACCTTCGCGTTTGCAAAGAGCCGGCGGTGTCGCGGTCGTCACGGTGGCGGCAGTAGCCGCGAGTTTGATCAGTTGGGTCGCGCTTTCGTCCCCTGTTTCAGCTGCGGCGCGGACGAGCGCCGAAACCTCCGGCTCTGTGGCGGCTTCCTATCGCCGCCTCTCGCGACCGGCGTATCCCGAGCAATTGATCGCTTCACGCATTGAAGGAATCGTCTACGTCGATGCGCAAGTCGATACCGCCGGAAAAGTCACGGCGGTCAAGGTCGATCACACCGAGCCCTCTACCGCCCGAGACCTGGCCGAGCCCGCTCTGGCCGCGGTGAAATTGTGGACGTTCGAGCCGGCGCAGGAGAACGGCAAGCCGGTTTCGACGCATGTGCTGGTGCCTTTGCGCTATACGCTCGCCGATTCGAAGCCGATCTCTCCGCCCCAGCTGCCGGCCGGGGCGATGGAAATGATCGTCGTCACCGGCGCCCCGAAATCGCCCTAGCGCCGATCGACCCGAGGCCGCCTTCGGCGGGCAAGGATTGGCTCCAATCAACCGGCCCTGTGCGCACGGCGCACAGGGCCGTTAAAATTCGCAGCCTGCTCTTCAACCGTTCGAAGGAGTCTTCAGATGGCTGTGAAAGTCGCGATCAATGGCTATGGCCGTATCGGCCGCAACGTGTTGCGTGCGCTGTACGAAGGCAAGCGCACCGGCGAAATCCAGATCGTCGCGGTCAACGATCTCGGCGACGCCGAGACGAACGCGCACCTGACCCAGTACGACACCGCGCACGGCAAGTTCCCCGGTGAAGTCGGTGTCGAAGGCGGCGATCTGGTCGTCAACGGCGATCGCATCAAAGTCTGCGCCGAACGCGATCCGGCCAAGCTGCCGTGGAAGGAACTCGGCGTCGACATCGTGCTCGAATCGACCGGCTTCTTCACCAGCAAGGCGAAGGCGGGCGCACACATCGCCGCCGGCGCGAGCAAGGTCATCATCTCGGCGCCGGGCGACAAAGACGTCGACGGCACCTTCGTTTACGGCGTCAACCATCAGCAGATCAAGAGCAGCGATCGCGTCATCTCGAACGCGTCCTGCACCACCAATTGTCTCGCGCCGCTGGCCAAGGTGCTGCACGACGCGATCGGCATCGAGCACGGGCTGATGACGACGATCCACGCCTACACCAACGACCAGGTGCTGACCGACGTCTACCACTCCGACCTGCGCCGCGCGCGTTCGGCCACGATGAGCCAGATTCCGGCCAAGACCGGCGCGGCCGCCGCGGTCGGTCTGGTGCTGCCGGAACTCAACGGCAAGCTCGACGGGTTCGCCATGCGCGTGCCGACGATCAACGTTTCGGTGGTGGATCTCACCTTCGTCGCCAAGCGCGCAACCAGCAAGGACGAGATCGACGCCGTGGTGAAGGCTGCCGCCGAAGGTGCGCTGAAGGGCATCATCGGCATCAACACCAAGCCGCTGGTCTCGGTCGACTTCAACCACAATCCGCTGTCGTCGGTCTACGACGCGACGCAGACGCGCGTGATGGGCGGCACCTTGGTCAAGCTGCTGTCGTGGTACGACAACGAGTGGGGCTTCTCCAACCGCATGCTCGACATGACCTTGGCTTTCGCCAAGGCGTAAGCGGTTCACTCCATCGGTTCGCTCTACTGAGAAGTGCGGCCACGGATGGCCGCGTTGGACTCCGTAGTCGAATCGAGCTGCAAGCGGCACTCAGCGTTCGCGGCTGAAGCAATCACGGATGATTGCAGAGGGAAATCCCGGCCACGGGTGGCCGCGTTGGACTTCGTGGCCGAATCGAGCTGCATGCGACACTCAGCGTTCGCGGTTGAAGCAATCATGGATGATTGCAAAGAACCCTCCCGCACGAATCCATGCACACCTTCGCCGTCGCCAACTACCGCTCGCTGCGCGACCTCAAACTCGCATTGACGCCGCTGACCGTCGTCACCGGCGCGAACGGCAGCGGCAAGTCAAATCTGTATCGCGCGCTGCGTCTGCTCGCGCAAGCGGCAGACGGACGGCTGGCCGAAGCGCTCGCGCTCGAAGGCGGCATTCCGTCGGTGCAGTGGGCGGGGCCTGCCGACATCCGCCAGCAGGTAAAACGCGGCGGACCGATTCGAGGCACGGCGAAGAAGGCGCCGCTGCGCGTCAGCTTCGGCTTCGCCGCCGCTGATGTCGCGTACGAAATCGCGCTGGGCCTGCCGACGCCATCGCTGTCGCGCTTCGCCTTCGATCCGGAGATCAAGACCGAAACGGTGTGGCAGAAGCCGCCGCGGCGGCCGTCCAACACATGGCTCGAGCGCGAGGGTATGCACGTGCGTGTGCGCGAGCAGAGCGATTGGATCCGCTTGGATTTCGCGCCGTCGGCGAACCGCTCGGTCTTGGCCGAACTCGGCGAGCCGGAGCGCTTCCCGGAGCTGTTCGCCCTGCGCGAGCGCTTGCGCGGCTGGCGTTTCTACGACGGTTTACGCACCGACGCCGAAAGTCCGCTGCGCCAGCCGCGCATCAGCGTGCAGACCACGGCGCTGGCGCACGACGGCCGCGACTTGGCCGCCGCGTTGCAGACGATCCTCGAGATCGGCGACGCGCCTGCCCTGCACGCTGCGATCGAGGACGCGTTTCCCGGCTCCGCCTTGGAGATACTCGGCGACGATGCGCGTCTGCAGATCGGGCTCCGCGTCGAAGGCTTGCTGCGCCCGCTCGCCGCCGCCGAATTGTCGGACGGCACGCTGCGCTATCTCTGTCTGCTGGCGGCATTGAACAGTCCGCGCCCACCCGAACTCCTCGTACTGAACGAGCCCGAGCAGAGCCTGCATCCGGATCTGCTGCGGCCGCTCGGACGGCAGATCGCGCAGGCCGCCCGACGCAGTCAAATCTGGGTCATCAGCCATGCGCAGGCGCTGGTGGATGCACTCGAGGATCTCGCCGGCGTCGCTGCGGTCGAGTTGGCGCGCGAATTCGGCGAGACGCGCATCGTCGGGCAGCGACTGCTCGACGAGCCGCTGTGGCCCTAGGCGAAGTAGTCCTTGCGCAGCAGTCCGTACAGCGCGGTGTCTTGCACGCCGCCGTCGACGCGCCAGCGTTCGCGCAGATAACCCTCGCGGCGGAAGCCGACGCGTTCGGCCAGCTTGCACGAGGCGAGATTGAGCGGGTCGATGTCGGCTTCGATGCGGTTGAGTGCAAGCGTGTCGAAGGCGAAATCGAGCGCGAGGCGCAGCATCTCGCCGGCATAGCCGCGGCCCCAGAACATTGGGCGCAGCGCGTAGCCGACGACGCCGCGCAGGTGTTCGCGATGAATGCCGAACAGTGAGCACGTTCCGATCGGAACGTCGCCGTCATGCAGGGTTGCGACCCAGGGATAAAACTCCATCGTCGTGTGCTCGCGCGCGAGACGCTCGATGTGCGCGATCGCCTGCTCGCGTTGGGTCCACGCCGGGAAACTCCAATGTCGCATCACCGCAGGATCGGAATGCAGCGCGAACAGCGCGTCGACATCGGCAGCGTCGAGCTCACGCAGGCGCAAACGCGTGCCGATCAGCGTCGGCACCGAGGGCGTTGCCGCTCCCTCCATCAATGCGCGACCAGCAAGGGCAGGTCGCTGTACTGGAACAGATGGCGGGTGGTGCCGCCGAGCACCAGTTCAGTGATGCGCGAGTGTCCCCATGCACCCATCACGATCAGGTCGGAGCCGTCCTTGCGCGCCGCGTCGAGCAGAGCGGCGCCGCGTTCCTTGCCGCCGCTGAACGGACGGATCTCGGCCTCGATGCGATGGCGCGCGAGCCAGGCACGCAGATCGAACTTGGGCAGGTAGCGCAGGCCGAATGGGTTTTCGACCAGATCGCCTTCGAGAATGACGACGCGTTCGGCGCGCGCCAACAGCGGCAATGCACCGCGGATCGCCAAAGTCGCTTCGCGGCTCTGATTCCAGGCGACCAGGATGCGCGTGCCCACCGTGGCGGGCTTGGCGCTTTCCGGCACCACGACCACCGGCGCCGAGGCGCCGAACACGGTGCGCGAAACCACGCCCCAGCCGGTCGGCGCATCGGGTACCAGCTGCGGCCGTTCGACGACGACCAGGTCGCACCAGCGCGATACGTGGCACAGCGATTCGACCACATCGCCTTGAGTGACTTGCCACTCGCCGTCGACGCCGTGCTGGTCGAGCAGGGCACGCCACTGCGGCGCATGATCGAGCGCGCTGCGGTAGAGGCTGTCGATCTCGCCGCTGTAGAGCGCGACCGCTTCGGGCGATGCGAAGGCGACCGGTGACAAGGGCACGACGTGCAGGCCGGTCGCCCATGCCTGCAGGCGCTTGGCCAAGGTCAGGCCGACTTCGGAGGCGGGCGTCGCCACATCGGTGCGGCGTAGATGGATGGCGACTTCGAAGGCGCAAGAATCGGAGTGGGTCATAGCCGTTCTCCTCGGACTTACGGTGGACGGCGCAAGCTTACGGCGACATGAACGCAGAGTCGCGCAGTGGCTGCGATCGTCGCGGCCGATGGAAGACAATCGCCCGTCCATTGCGGGAGGCGAGCTTATGCGTCCGATGATTCCGTTGCTGGGTGTGGTAGTGGGCTTGGCGTTGACGGCCGCGACGCCGGCACGTGCCGAGAAGGAGATCGACTGCCGTCTGACTTTCTCGCTGTCGGGTTGGTCGGCGTTCTACAAAACCGCATCCGGCACCGGCACGGTCAGTTGCAGCAACGGCCAGATGCTCGATGTGACGATCGATGCCAAAGGCGGCGGGCTGACCTTCGGCAAATCCGAGATTCGCGACGGTCGCGGCACGTTCACCGCGATCTACGACATCGAGAACGTGCTCGGTACCTACGTGGTCGCGACGGCGCATGCCGGTGCGGTCAATTCGAGTCAGGCGCAGGCGATGACCAAGGGCCCGGTCTCGCTGGCGCTGACCGGCAAGGGCGAGGGCTGGGATCTCGGTGTCGCATTCGGCAAGTTCACCCTGAGCAGGCGCTGAGCCATCTAGTTCGCGCGTGTGCCGTGGCGGCCGACCACGGCCGCTGCCACGATCAGCCCCGCGGCGACGAACAGCGATGGATTCGCCGGCGCCTGTCCGGCCAGGACCAGCCAGAACGTCGACAGCACCGGTGCCGCGTAGGCGGCGCCGGCGAGCAGGCCGAGATCGCCGCGCTTGGTCGCGCTGTCCCACAGCAGAAACGCGCCGCCGACGGGGCCGATGCCGAGTGCGGCGATCGCGCTCCATTCCAGCACCGTCGGCGCGACCCAGGTTTCGGTCGCGCTGTGTGCGATCAGGCCGGCGAGTGCCGTTGCGGCGCAAGCCGGAATCAAGCTTTGCGCAGGGAGCGTGGCGAAGCGGCGGTTGAGCAGCGAGTAGCCGGCCCAGATCAAGGCGCAGATGGCTGCCAGTGCGTAGCCGAGCGCCGGTTGCGTTCCGCCGTCCTGGTGGCCGGCACCGATCACCAGTACGGTCGCGAGCAGACCGAGTGCGGCGGCACCCAAGCGTCGCAATGGCGCATCGCGTTCGCGCCAGGCCGCGCCGAGCGCGATCAAGAGCGGCCACAGATACACGATCAGACTCGCCGGTGCGGCCGGCGCGAGTCTCAAGGCGTGGAAATAGAGCGCGTGAAATCCGAACAGCGCGACGAAGCCGAGCGCGAACGCAGGCAGCGGCACCGCACAGCGCGTCAATCCAGCGCGTAGGCCGTGGCGCAGCAGCGTCGCCAGCAAGGTGGCGACGACGCCGACCGCGAAGCTGAGTGCGAGCAGCTGATAAGCCGGAATTCGCGCCGCGCCGCGGCTCAACAGCGCGAGCGTCGACCAGAGCAGAATGGCGCCGAATCCGGCGAGAGTGGCATAGCGCGAAGACAGCATAGGGACCGGCCGGGAATCCGAAGCCGGACGCTAGCGCGCGGCGCGTGCGCGCGCTTGACCGTCCGTCTCATCCGCGCAGTCGGCGCGGCGGCAATCCATACGCGCGACGGAAGGCGCGCGTCAGCGTGCTGTGCTCGCCGTAACCAACTTCACCGGCGATGTGGGCGAGCGGAGCGGTGCTTTCGTGCAAACGCGCCAGCGCCAACGCGAGGCGGCGTTCGCGTTGCAGGCGCGCCGGCGCCACGCCGTAGGTCGCGGTGAAGCGGCGATAGAACTGGGCGCGGCTGAGGCCGGCGAGGCGGGCGAGCCAGGCGCTGTCGTAACGGCGCTCGGGTTCGGCTTCGAGCAAGCGATGCACCTCGGCCAGAGCGTCAGCCGAATCGGGCGTGCCGTGCAGCGCGTCGAGCAGCAGGCGCGACCAGAGAAATGTAGCTTCGGTGCGCTGCGGCAGGTGTTCGGCGAGACCGCGCAAGAGCAACGTCGCGCGCGGAGCAAGAGTGAGGAAGCCGCGTTGCAGCAGCGCTTCGTCGCACGCCCGCAGCTGTACTACCGGCAGATCGACGACGACGAAGCGATTCGCGCCGCATGCCTGGAATGCATGCCGTTCGCCGGCGCCGACGAAGGCGGCGCGCCCGCACTCGACGCGGCCGCCGCGGCCCTCGATCTCCAGCTCCATAGCGCCGGACCGCGGCAACACGAGTTGATGAAACGCGTGCCGGTGACTGGCGACGTCGGCGCGGTAGCTGCGCAGGCTGAACATCGCCTCAGACCCAATAGGCGGCGGCGAACAGGCCGAGCATCGCGAAGCACACGCCGAGCTTGACCAGAGCACCGACGACGAAACCGAGCCAAGCGCCGATGCCGACGTCGGTCGCCTTGCGCAAGGTGCCGCCGGCGGCCAGTTCGCCGACTAGCGCACCGACGAACGGTCCGAGCAAGAGTCCGGGCAGCCCGAAAAAGAGGCCGACCACGGTGCCGAGCGCCGCGCCGATCAGGGCGTAACGGCTGGCGCCGACGCGCTGCGCCCCGAGCAGACCGGCGGCGAAATCGACCACCAGTGCGAACGCGGTGAGCACACCCAGCACGATCAGAGTGAACGTGCCAACGCGCTCGAAGCCGCCGGCCCAGGCCGCCAGCAACAGCCCGCCGAATACCAGCGGTACGCCCGGCAGCGCCGGCAGGATGGTGCCGGCGAGGCCGACCACGACCATCACCGCGGCGAGCAGATACCAAAGATGATGCGGGTCCAGCAAAGGTTTCAGCTCTTCCACGCGCGCACTCCGGACGCCGCCGCTGGGCGAATGCGCGGCGAGGACTACTCTAACCGACGTGTGAGGCGCCAATTCGCACGTCAGGCGCGGTCAAGTCGGAACTCAATCGGCACCAACCCCCAGGCTGGCGTCGGCTTGCCGGCGACCAGTACCGGCTTGAAGCGCCCGCGCAATACAGCCTCTCGTGCCGCGTCGTCGAGTTTCGAATGGCCCGAGCTGCGTGCGATCTCGACGCGCTCGACGCGGCCGTCGATGTCGACCAGCACGCGCAGCAGGACGGTGCCTTGTTCGTGAGCGCGCACCGACGCGGCGGGATAGCGCGTACGCAAAGGACCGTCGTAGGCGAGTTGGCGCGCTTCGCCCACAGGCGCCGCGGGGGCGGTCGGGGCGGTATCGACGATGCTTGGCGCCGGCGGGCTAGGTACGACCGGCACGGCCATCGGGCTAGGGACATCGACCGCCACCGGCGTCGGTGGCTGTGGCGGCGTAGGGGCGGGCGCCACGTGACGCGGCGGCGGTTTGCGCAGCGGCTCGGGCTCCGGGGGGGGTTGGATCTTGGGCGGCGGCGGGGGCGCGTCGACGAAGCTGACCTCGATCGTGCGTTGCAGGCTGCGTTCGAGCGGCGGCGCCAGCGGCAGTAGGACCAGGGCGAACGCGGCGATATGGGCGGCCAGGCTGGTGCTGAACGCGCCGACTCGGCGCCAGTCGAATCTCGCAACGGGAAAGGAAACCAAGTGCGCGGCCATGCTCTGCTCCGGTGGAAACCCAGCGGATGCAACGGCGGCCGGTTCACGGCGGGGTTACCTTTATAGAGAGATGGAATATGGAGCGCGGCGATCGGTCGCGCTCGGGTATAGTCGCTTCGTTCAGCTGCCCCGGCGGAGATAAAACTCCATAGTGACGAGGACTTGCGACGAGGCCGCTGCCGCATGCCGAAGCTTCGGCCAGCCACGCGCCCTAGGGTTTCCCCGGATACTGCGAATGGGCGATCGGACTAGAATCGTCACCACCCCGAAACCTTTTGGTCGAACGCCATGAGCATCAGAGCCCCGGATTCGCCGGGCCTCACATCGCTGAACCTGCCGCAAGGCGCCGGTGTCGCTCAAGGCGGCATCACCGGCCTCGGCGATGCACGCGGCTTAGGCGGCTCGCCCAGTGCGATACCGTTCGACGGAGAAGCGGTACTCGCTGCGGACGTATGGGAAGGCGGCGCCTCGCGCAGTCTTCCGCAGAGCAGCCCATCGGCCTACGCGCACGGTCCCGATCTGATCGCCAACGTCGAGCGCGATGTAAACTACATCCTGTCGGCGCTGTCCTGAAATATCGGTTGGGTCGGCCCCTGACGCGAAGTCCGTTCGCGGACGCGGAGCCATGTCGACCGAACTCTATACACCCCTTCGTTTGCGTGAAACCGCCGCCCGCCTCGCCGGGGCGTTACGCAGCGAACGCAGTTCGGAATATCGGCTGGCGATTCTCAAGCGCCTGGCACGGCGTCTGGGCGACGGCGCCTATCCGGTCTTCCTGAAACTGCTTTCGATCATCGCCGAAAGCGACGACGACGGCGCCAAGGCGGCGATCGCCGATGCGCTGGTACTCGCGCTGACGCGGATGGACCTGCCGAGCGGCCAGATCACCTCCTGGGGCGGCTCCCACCTGCGCGGTGGCGAAAGTGAAGGCAACGAACCGGTGTCTTCGACCTCGCCGCGTAGGCAGCTGGGTCCGATCGAGTTCTTGACCGCCTGGTACGCGCAGCGCACCCAGCTGCCGCAACTCGATGAGAAGCACTACGCGCAGACGCTGTCGCTGCTGATCGAGCTGTGCAATCACAGCCCCGAACTGCGCCGGCTGTATCCGGCCAAGCTCGAGGCCGACAGCCGCAGCGAGCTGGAAGGCGCCTACACCCGCGTCACCCGCGATGCGCTGGCGGCGATCGCCCAGTCCTGGAGTTCGGAGGCCGCGCCCGACGAAGTGGCGCGCGTGGCGACCGCGCACGAGGCCGGCATCCAGGCGATTCCGCGCGGCTGGATCCTGCGCGATCTTTGATCCGCAGGCTCTTTCTTTCCTCCCCTTTCGAGTCCAACCGACCTGGCTTGCGCCGGCGCGGAGGGGCGTGGCCGGAGTGCCGCAACTCTTGGGGTAAACCCTAAGCTAGGGTTCGACCTAGTTACCGGCAGCCGCGCATCGCGGCAAAGTCTGCCCCGAAGACGGAAGCGGTTAGTGGAGGGGATGGCTCCAAACATCCCGTTAGTCGACGGCGAACAGACCGGCTCCCTCGCGAAGCCCTGTTTGCAGAATTCAACATCAATGAGGAGACGGTCATGGGTAGCGCATTAGGTTCAGTCTTCGGCGGCGGCGGCGGCGGTGGCATCTTCGGAACCGTGCTGAGTGTTGTCGGCGGTATGTTCGGTCCGATCGGCATGGCCATCGGCGGTCTGGTCGGAAACATGATCGACCAGGCGATGAGCAGCTCGATGCAGGACAACAATATTCCCCAGGATCAGCAGGACGAGGCGCAGACCGCTTATCGCGACGCGTATCGCACCTCTTCGGGCGGCCTGGAGCCGCAGGGCCTGGGTGGTCGTTCGATGCACGACGACATCGATCGTGCAGCGGATGCGAGCGGTGCTTCGGCTGCTGATCGTGGCCAAGCGCATCGTCTGGCCGACGAACTGCAGCAGAAGATCAACGACTTCATCGCCAAGGGCGCTGCGGACGCGGCCGGCGGTGAAGAAGCCAAGGATGCGAAGAGCGGCAAGGGCAGCGGCGGCTGGTTGATGGCGATCGCGAAGGCTCTCGGCACCGTGGCGGGTCAGAGCGCGAAGCGCCTGGTCGCGCTGTCGGACGAAGTCACGGCTGCGAGCAAGGAGAAGAACCAGCTCGCCGACGACAAGGGTGCCAGCGCGGGCGAGAAGGGTGCCGCCGCGGATCGCTACAACCAGGCGGTCACCGAGATGCAGGGCGCGTCGCAGGAGTTCGGCCTGCTGATGAACGCGATCTCGACGACGATCAAGTCGCTCGGCGAAGCCGAATCGGGCGTCGCTCGCAAGCAGTAACGAACGAGCAGTTCGCAGGAAGAAAACGGGGCGCTATGCGCCCCGTTTTTGCATCCGAAGGTCGAAACGCCGGAGCGGCGCTGCTAAGGTGGTGGAAGCGGTGGAAGGGCGAGCCGCCGATGCCGTTCCTGCAGCAATGAGGTGGAACATGCAATGCACTGGACTTTCGACGGCTAGGTGGCTTTGGGCGGGATTCGTATTGAGCGTCGGCGTTGCGCAGGCACAGGTCGGTGACGTCTACTTGTATCCGGTACCGGGCTACAACGCCGCGGTGATGCAGCAGATCCAAACCGACAGCGTCAATCGCGCGCGCGAAAACTTCGACCGCGACACGCGGCAAACGTCTCGGTCCACATCACGGCTTTCCTATCCATCCAATAGGATGAGGGGCGCGGCGAGCGAAAACTTCTTCGTTCCGCGAGACGCCATGGTGTCGGCGCAAGTGAAGCGCGAGCTGCTCGACAAGATCAGCAGCGCCAGCAGCGTAAAGACCGCACAGATCATCGGGCGTACCTTCGATCGCAAGGACGTGCGCACGGCATTCGACGAAATCGCCTCGCCCTACGGTCTGCACACGGACGACTATGCCGAGGTCTACGCCGGCCATCTCATCATGATGTGGATGGTGGCCAACCTGAGGGAAGCGCCGAGCCTCGACCAAGTCCATGCAATCGTGCAGCAGACGCGCCGCGCGCTGGGCCGGGAGATTGCGGATCTGCCCATGCAGGACCGTCAGCGACAGGCCGAAGGCATGATGTACGACACCGTTCTGGCGGTTTACGCCAAGCGTGAGGCGGAGCGCGATCACGACGAAGCGTACTTGCAAGAAATGGCGGCCAGAGCACAGCGGAACATGCTCAAGCAAGGGCTGGATATGCAGGCTCTCGTCCTGAGTGACGCCGGCTTGACGCGCCGTTGATACGGCCACGATACCGGTTGCCGCATGTCGATCGAACCCCAATCCGCGCCGGAATCTCCATGGCGCGATTTTCCCGGCGCAGAGCTGCTGCGCACACGGCGGCTGGTATTGCGCGGGCTGCGTGTTACCGACGCCTCAGCCTTGATGAAGCTCAATGCCGACCTCGAGGTGTCACGTTGGTTGATGGAGCCATGTCCCACCGACTACATCGGCGTGGTCAGAACCATCTTCCACGCCAACCAGTGGTACGAACGGCGCCCGGGCCTGGGGGCTTGGTACGGCAGCGATATGCAAGGCAATTTCGTCGGGATGTATACGCTGGCGTCGCAGGAGGAAGACAGCGATGAGGTGGAAATCGGCATGCGCCTGCCACGTTCGACCTGGGGACGGCTCTACCCGATCGAGGCGGGACGCGCGCTCTGTCGCCACGCTTTCGAAACGCTGAGCCTGCCGTACCTGCTCGGAATGTGTCATCCGCAGAATCTCGCCGTGCCGGCGATCCTGCGGCGCCTCGGCTTCTCGGCCGACGGCGAGGCGCCCTACTTCGGCGGTCGCGCATTGCGTCATGTGCTGCGCAGGGAGGATTGGCTGGCGCACCAATCCGCACGTTCGCCACAGCCCGAACGGGCTCATCGGATGGAGAAAGCAACGTGAATACGAGCAACGACGGCAGCGGCGCGGTATCGCATCCCTTTTCGGTCGGCACGGATCCGGTCGTGTCGGCGCGAGTCCGCAAAGAGCTGCTCCGCACCTTGCAAACGCAAGCCAAGCTCGACCCCGAGCAGGCGGAACGCGAACTGGATTCGATCGACATGCGCGGGGAGTTCGTCCGCCACTTCGATCCCCTCGGGCTGGCGCCGGACATCTTGCCCGATCTGCTTGCCGCGCATCTGCTCGTGATGTGGAGCGCGGTACACGACGCCCCGCTGCCCGATCGCGAGGTCGCCGCGGGCCTGGTGCGCCAGTTCACCGCCCAGATCAGCGGCAACCCGCAAATTACCGACCCGGCGCTGCGGCAGCTGATGGGAGAAGCGCTGCTGCAGGAGGCGGTGCTGTCGCTCGGAGCGCTGCGCGTCGCGCGCGAAAGCGCAAGCAAATCGAAGCTGAAGGAAATCGCCGAATCGGCGCAGCGCAATCTTCTTGCTCAGCGTGGCATCAATCTGCGCAAGACGCGGCTGACCGCGTCCGGTATGGCACGCGCTTGAGCACGGCGATGAGCAGGACGAGCGGACGCCATGGCTGAAGAAGGCGATGCCGGTAACCGAACCGAGAAGCCGACTCCGCATCGCCTGAAGAAGGCGCGCGAAGACGGCGACGTCAGCAAGAGCAAAGAGCTGACCAGCACGGTGCTGGTCATGATCTGGCTCGCTCTGATCTGGTTGATGCTGCCGTCGATGAATCGGCGCCTCGGCGCGCTGATCGACGATTCGATCGGTGCGATCGGACAGCCGTTCGAAATCGTCGCGCCGGCGCTGGGTTGGGAAGCGCTGTGGACGGGCATGGAGATCTGCCTGCCGTTGCTGTTCGGTGCGGTATTCGTCGCGACCTTGACGGATTTCATCCAGGCCGGGCCGGTGATGGCGGGAAAGAAGGTCAAGCCCGATCTCAAGCATCTGAACCCGATGTCGGGGATGAAGAAGATCTTCTCCAAGGACAACCTGGTCGAGGTCGCCAAAGCCCTCATCAAGAGCAGCGCCCTGATCGGCATCTTCATCGCGGTGTTGTTCGCTTTCCTGCCGCAGATCGCCGCGCTGCCGTTCAGTCAGAAGCCGGTCGCGATGGGCGAGCTGCTTTGGTCCAGCGTGACTCGCATCGGCATCTGGGTCGTCTTCGTGTTCTTCTTTCTGTCGGCGTTGGATGTGTTCTATCAGCGCTTCTCGTTCATGAAGAAGATGCGCATGAGCATTCGCGACATCAAGCAGGAAAACAAAGAGAACGAAGGCGATCCGTACGTCAAAGGCCGGCGCCGGCAGTTGCATCAGGAGTGGGCGCAGCAGAACATGCTGTCTTCCGTGCGCCGCTCGAGCGTGGTCGTGACCAATCCCACCCATCTCGCCATCGCGATCTTGTACGAGCCGGGCGAAACCGAGCTGCCGGTGGTTGTCGCCAAAGGCGAGGATTACGAAGCCAAGCTGATCCGCGAGGCAGCCGAGGAGGCCGGCGTTCCGATCATGCAGAACGTCGAACTTGCGCGCGGCATGTACGAACGCGCCGAACTGGACGACTACTTGCCGAGCGAATTCTTCGAGGCGGTAGCCGAACTCCTGCGCTGGGCCGAAACCGTGCGCGAGCAGCGCGACGGCAAGTAGCGCGGCCGGCGGTACTGCGCCGCCGGATCACAGCATCTTCTGCAGCGCTGTCAGTAGCGTGGCATTGGCGGCGATCGTGCGCACCACGGTCTCGACGATCGCACCCAAAGACAGCAGCAGCATCCAGGTCGCGAGCCATGCTTTGATCGGCATCGACAGCGAGAACACGTTGAGCTGCTGCGCATAGCGATTGACCAGGCCGAGCGCGACGTCGAGCAGGCTGGTGATGATCAGTGCGGGCGCGGAGAACATCAGCACCGCCGTCATCAGATAGCTGAATTGGCTGGCGAAATAGCCGATGCCACCGGCATGCAAGGGCGGCAGCGCGTTGCCGACCGGCCACAGCTTGTAGCTCGACAGCAGGATGTCGAGGAACATCGTGAACGCGCCGGTCGCCATGAACAGCCACATGCCGAACTGCGACAAGAACAGGCCGGTCAGCGAGGTCTGATGGCCCGAGATAGGGTCCATCACGCTCGCCATCGACGAACCCACCTTGACGTCGATGACATTGCCGGCGGCGCTCAACGCCCAGAACACGGCGCCGAAGCTGAAGCCGATCACCGTGCCGACGAAGATCTCCTTCAAAATGACCAAGGCCCATGTGCTCTGTCCCACAGCTGCGCCGGGGTCGGCCGCGGCAGCGATCGGATAGGCGACGATGGCGAGGCTGACGAAGAAGCTGTTGCGCACCAGCGCCGGTACGGTTTCCTGCGTCATCAGCGGCAGGATCAGGAACGCCGCCGCGATACGCGGCAGCGTCAACGCCACGGCCAACATCTGGCTTTGCACGTACTCAAGCGGCATACGGGCGGCGCTCGCGAATCGACCGGCGGGAAGTGCGCATCAGTGGATCAAGGTCGAGAAGTTGCTGAACAGATTGTCGGAATAGTTGTACAGCGTGCCGCCGAGCACGGTCGCGGTGGCGAACAGCGCGAGCACGACCGCGACGAATTTCACCGCGTACGGAAACGTCTGCTCCTGCAGCTGCGTGACAGCCTGCAGAAACGCGATCAATAGGCCGACGATGGCGGCGGCGAGGATCGGCGGTGCCGACAACAGCAGCACCAGCCACAGTGCCTCGCGCGCGAGCTGAATTTCGTTCTGATACATGAGCCCCTCAAGCCTTTACTGATAGGTCGCGACGAGGCCGTGGATCAATTTGGCCCAGCCGTTGAGGATCACGAACAGAAGCAGCTTGAACGGCAGCGAGACCATCGTCGGCGACAGCATCATCATGCCGAGAGCGAGCAGGATGTTCGACACGATTAGATCGATCACGACGAATGGTAGGAACAAAAGGAAGCCGATCTGGAACGCCTCGGTCAGCTCGCTCACGGTGAACGCCGGCATCACCACGATGAAGTCGTCGGCGGTCAGTCCGGCCTGCTGCGCGGGCGTCAGCAGGCGCTTGGCGCTTTCCAGGAAGAACTTGCGCTCGTTTTCGTGCGAGTGCTTGATCAGGAACTTGCGCAGCGGCTCCTTGCCGGCGTTGACCATCTGGGCGAGCCGATCGACGGTCATTCGGTCCGAAGCCGGCGCCGCTCCTTGCGCCTGCGCCGTATTCCCCGCATTGATGTCGGCGAACGTATCGAGGATGACGGGGTACATCACGTAGATCGAAAGGATGATCGCGAGGCCGTTGATGACGACGTTCGGCGGCGTCTGCTGCAAGCCCATCGCATTGCGCAAGAGGCTGATGACGACCACGATCTTGGTGAAGGAAGTCACCATCACAGCGACGAACGGCGCCAGCGCAAGGCCGATGACCGTGCTGATGACTAATGCGGGAGAGAAACTACCGAAGTCCACGGTCGTCACCGATCCTTGTGACCTTGACGCCGAGCGTTTCGCCGAGCGAGACCAGCTCGCCGCTGCCGAACACCTTGCCGTTCGCGCGCAATTCCACTCGCGCGCCTTCGACCGGCTGACGCAACTCCAGAATCTGCCCGGCGCCGAGGCGACCGAGTTCGGCCAGGCTCAGGCTCAAACTGTCCAGCAGCAGGTCGACACGGACCGGAATCGCGTCGCGGATGTCGGCCTGCATGTCATCCGCGGGTGGCGGAAGGGCTTCTGGAACGTTTTCGCTCATCGTGAGATTCCTGAATTCGGCAGCGCTCAACGGGCGCGTGATCGAGATGCCGCCGGCGACCGCCGCGGCGAGCCAAGCATGGCGCGCGTCGAGGTTGGGATCGCCGGTGTCGGCGCGCAGGCGCAGCGTGTTGCTGGCGATCATGCGCGAACCGAGCAGGATCACGTCGCCGGTTTCCAGCGCGCGTAAGGTCGCCGCGGGCAGGTCCGGTATCGGTAGCAACAGATCGCACGGCAGCGGCACCTCGTCGCGCTGGACGCGCGCGCCGGTGTCTTCGCGCTGCCAGCCCGGCGCGACGGTGAGCGCCGCCAAGGTGGTCGGATCGAGGCCGAGTAGGCCGCGGCAGTCCTCGTCTTCGCCGCGACCGTAGCGGAATTCGACCCAATGCCAGACGTCGGCATGACGATCGGGCGCTGCGCGCAGCTCGGCCGGCAAGAGCGGCATGCCGAACAGTTCCGACAGACGCGCCAGCAACGGCTCGTAGGCGAGCGCCCAAGCGAGCAGGCGCGCGTCGCCGCCGAAGTCGTGCCAACTGCGGTCGCCGATGGTTGCCTGCTTGTGCTCGGCTGCGAGCACGAGGACGACGCGTCCGTTGGCGTGGTTGAGTTCGACCGTGGTCGCATGCGGCGCTTCCTGCGCGACGTCCGAGCGCAGTTCCAGCCGCACGCCGTCGGCTTCGATCGGCAAGCGGTCGCCGGCGCCGAGCAAGCGTGTAATCGCGGCCGCGCGCTCGGGCGGAATCGAGCGCAGGCGCTCGCCGAGCGGGCGGATCGAGGCGGCGGGAAGGTCCACGACGGGGGCAGCCGTCATCGTGTGATCGCTCCATGGGGTTGTTCGTGGCCGAGCGCGATGCGGATCACCTCGGCGACGTTGCGGGCGCCGAGCTTCTGCATCAGGTTCGAGCGGTGCAGCTCGACTGTTTTGATGCTGATGCCGAGCACGTCGGCGATCGTCTTGTTCAGCTTGCCGGCGACCACCAGTTCGAGCACCTGGCGTTCGCGCGGAGTCAGCTTCTCCATCACGATCGGGTTGGCGCCGACCGCCGCGGCACGGTCGGTCGCGGTGCGCAACGCGTGCACCAGCATAATCGGATCGAATGGCTTCTCGATGAAATTGACCGCGCCGTTGCGCATCGCTTCCACCGCGAGCGGCACGTCGGCGTGCGCGGTGACGAAGATCAGCGGCAGCTCGACCGCGCGCCGCTTGAGCTCCTGCTGCAGCTCGATGCCGCTCATGCGCGGCATGCGCACGTCGCTGACGATGCAGGCCGGAGCATGGCCCGGGGGCGCGTTATCGAGCTCCTGCAGCAACGCGGCGCCGCTGGCGAACGCGCTGACCAGGAAGCCGGCGTCCTCGAGCAGCCAGCGCGTGGATTCGCGGAACTCGTCGTTGTCGTCGACGAGCAGGATGTGTACGGCTGAGGCGTCGGACATCATGCGTTCTCCGCCGGCAGGGTGAAGATGAAGCTGCTGCCGCCGTCCGGGTTCGGCTCGGCGAACAGGCGGCCTTCGTGGAACTCCATGATCGAGCGGCAGATCGCCAGGCCCATGCCGAGCCCGTCGGATTTGGTGCTGAACATCGGAGCAAACATCTTTTCGGCGAAGTCCGGGCCGATGCCGGGGCCGCTGTCGCGCACGCGCACCTCGACCATGCCGTCGAGGTCGCGACGCGCTTCGATGGTGATTTCGCGTTGTGTGCCAACGGTTTCGCGCATCGCGTCGATGGCGTTCTTGACCAGGTTCAGCAACACCTGCTCGATCATGACGCGGTCCGCGACCACCCGCGGCAGCGATTTCGGCAGTTGGGTGAGGATGCGCACCTGATGCTGTTCAGCTTCCAGGCGCAGCAGTTCGACCACGGTCTGCGCCAGCGCGTCGAGCGGATGCGGCTCGCGCTGCGGGTTGCGCGTACGCACGAACTCGCGCAAGCGCGCGATCACTGCGCTGGCGTGTTCAGCTTGGTTGCGCGCCAGCGCGATTCCCTGGCGCAGGCGCGGGTTGGCGAGATCGCCGCGCGCGATCATGCTGTCGCAGCTGCTGAGGTAATTGATGATCGCGCCGAGCGGCTGGTTCAGCTCGTGCGCCAGAGTCGTGGTCATCTCACCGACACTGAGCATGCGCGAGGTGAACAGCAACTGCTCTTGCTGCGCCTTGTGCTGGCGCAGCGCTTCGATTTCATCGCTCAGGCTGCTGACGAAAACGGCATCGCAGCTCATTGCGCGCGCCCACGGCAGATCGCGCCACACCAGCCGATACCAGCGGCGTGTCTTGGGGGCATAGCATTCGATGCCGTCTTCGTCTTCGCTGAGCGAGTCGAAGCGCGCCTCGAAGCGCGTACGGTCGGGTATGGAGTCGGGCGTGCCGAATTCGCGTCTGAACGCATCGTTGGCGAGCACGGCGCGGCCGTCCGGCCGGCGGAACAGGGCGCACGGCAACGGCAATGCGTCCAGCAGGGCGCGCGCCAAGTCGTCGGCGGCCGCCGTCTGTGGAGAGGATTCAATGTGGACGGGCTCGCAACGGGTCGTCGACATCGTCGTTATCCTAGTTTCGCGTCACGCCCCCTTCGTGACAACGTAGCGGCCTGGGCCGATGGAGTAAGCGATCCTTATGAGAAGCGCGTCACGCTACGTCATAGTTTTCCTCGCGCTGGTGGGAGGTGCCTGCGCGGCGGCCGAGCCGGCGACGCCGGAACCCGGCGCGTCGTTAATGGGGCTGTTGCTGCCTTTGCTGGTGGTCGCGTTCGCACTGGCCGCGTTGTGGTGGGTGATGCGCCGACAAGGAGGTCGTGGCAGTGCCGCCGGACCGGCCCGCATCGTGCAGGTGATCGCGGTCGGGCCGCGCGAACGCATCCTCGTCGTCGATCACGACACGCAACGGCTCATGCTCGGCGTTACCCCTACGACGATCAGCCTCCTCGCGCATCTGGAACCGAAGGATGCCGTAAAGAATCCCGCGAAAGCCAGCGCTTCACCGAACGAGAACGCGATCTCCACGCCGCGTTAACGACGAGTCGACAAATCACCAAGGGTTTTCCCTAGGTCAAAGCGAACCGTCATTTCGTTCTGTTAGGCTGATCTCACAGGGTCGTTCAGTTTTCTGGTTCATCACAAGCAAGCCGTACTCGTCGTCTGGCCGTCTAAACGGCCGAGATGGATGCCAAAACTTCTTGTGGACGGTGTTATGGGTAAGGATCTTCGGGAAAATCGGCGCGTGTGCTTCCGCGACGACTCCACGTCAGCTGGGTGGCGAGCGGACGTACGCTCGCGCAGGGAGGCAATGCAGTGAACGCAGTGGCTTCCTTGTTCAAGTTCGGTGGTGGCGGCGGTTCGCGCAGCTACAGCGACATCGTGCTCGTCTTCGGCGTGGTCGCGATCGTCGCGTTGATGATCCTGCCGTTGCCGATGGCGGTCATCGATACGCTGGTCGCGGTCAACATGCTGATCGGCATCGGCCTGTTGCTGATCGCGATCTACATTCCGACCCCGACCGCATTCTCCAGCTTCCCCAGCGTGCTGATGCTGACCACGCTGTTCCGGCTGGCGCTGTCGATTGCGATCACCCGTTCGATCCTGCTGCACGCCGACGCCGGCCACATCATCGATACCTTCGGCAACGTGGTCGTATCGGGCAATTTGGTCGTCGGCCTGGTGATCTTCCTCATTATTACGGTGGTGCAGTTCATCGTGGTGGCCAAGGGCGCCGAACGCGTGGCCGAGGTCGCCGCGCGTTTCTCGCTCGACGCCATGCCCGGCAAGCAGCTCTCGATCGATTCCGATCTGCGTTCGGGACTGGTCGACAAGGACGAGGCCAAGCGCAAGCGCCGCCTGCTTGAGGTCGAAAGCCAGCTGCACGGCAGCCTCGACGGCGCGATGAAGTTCGTCAAAGGCGACGCCATCGCCGGCATCGTCATCATCATCATCAACCTGCTCGGCGGTCTCGCGGTCGGTATGCTGCAGCGCGGAATGTCACTCGGTGACGCGGTTCACACCTACAGCATCCTGACCATCGGCGACGGCCTGGTGTCGCAGATTCCGGCTCTGTTGGCGTCGATGTCCGCCGGCTTGATCGTGACGCGCACCGCCAACGACGGCGAAGCCAAGCACTTGGGTGCGGCGATCGCCTCGCAGATCTCCAACGAGCCGCGCGTGATCTTGGTCACGGGTTTGATCGCGCTCTTGATGATGAGTGTGCCGGGCTTCCCGGTTTTCGTGTTCCTGCTGCTCGGGATCGCCTTCACCGGCCTTGGTGCCTGGCGTTTCCGCCACAGTGTCGGCTTCCTGCGCAAACTGTTCCGCGTGGCCGACAGCAAGGAGCTGCTGCCGCTGGACGTGGTCGCCAGCGACGAGCTGTCCGCGCCGCCGGCGCTGCTGCTCGAGATGGATCTGCAGACCCTGCAGCAGCTCGGAGCGGCCAATGTGCGCAACGTGCTGCGCGAGACGGTCGGCACGCTGCGCGAAGAATACGGTGTGCCGATGCCGGCGCCCGCGCTGCGCGCCGGTCAAGGCCTGCCGCCGAACGCCTACCGCGTGTTCGTGCACGGTGTACGCGTGGGTATTGGGCGCCTGCATCCGGGTGCGCGATTCCTGCCGGCGCCGCGTGTGGGCAACCGTACGGCGCTGCCGGCGCCGGCCGGTGCAGCCGAATCTTCGACCTACTTACCTGCATTCCCCGGTGAGTGGCGCGAGATCGAGGGCGGCTCAGAAGGAGCGATCGGTGCGCTCGAGGTGCTGCGCCGTCATCTGCGCGACTCCTTCGAACAGCATTTGAATTTGTTCGTCGGCATCCAGGAAACCTCGAATCTGTTCAACGGCTTGAGCCGCGACTATCCGGATCTGGTGCGCGAGATGCTGCGCGTGGTCTCGCCGCAGCGTGTCGCCGACATCCTCAAGCGCCTGGTCGAGGAACGCATTCCGGTGCGCCATCTGCGTGACGTGTTCGAGGCGATCACCGACGCCGCCAGCCGCGAAAAGGACATCGTGCTGGTGGCCGAGTACGTGCGCGTCGCGCTGCGCCGCCACATCAGCGATCGCTATGCCGGCGCCAGCCGCACCCTGCACGTCCTGGTCGCGCATCCGGAGCTGGAAGACCGTCTGCGCCGTTCCGTGCACGTCAGCGGCGGCAGCGCCCAACTCGCGGTGGAACCGCAATTGGCGGAAAGCCTGCTCGAGCAGGTGCATGGACGCGTGCGTGCCAGTGCCGACGCGAACATCGTTCTGCTGTGCTCGATGGACGTGCGCAGGCATCTGCGCAAGCTCACCGAGATCGAGTTTCCGGCCTTGCCTGTGTTGTCGTATCAGGAGCTGGTACCGGACGTGAAGCTGGTACCACTGGGGCAGCTCACAGCGACTTGAATTAAGAACAAATTTCAAACAGCGGTTGCGTTAAAACCATTAGGCTAGGGGCTCAGGATGCGAGTAGCGGGAGCGGGGACGAACAAAGCGCGATTTGGGGTCGCTTTCATGGCGCTAGTGCTGACCACCACGATGATGCTGAGCGGAACCGCGGCGCAAGCCGCGCCGATTCCGTTCAAGCGCACGGAGGTCAGCTACAACCCGCAAGAGCGGCCGCTGACCGAATTCCTGCAGGAGTTCTTCAACGATCAGGGGCTTTCGGTCGTAATCAGCCCGCAGGCGCGGGCGCGCGCAGCGACGATCAGCGGCCAACGCGGCGGCAGCCCGTCCAAAGTGTTCACCTCGATCTGCTCGGCGAACGACCTGATCAGCTACTACGACGGTTCCGCCGTCTACGTTTATCTGTCGCAGGAGCGCACCACGCGCTACGCCAACCTGCCGCCGGCACGCGTCGAGGACTTCGTCGGCGCGTTCCAGAAAATGAAGCTCGGTGACGACGGCAACACCTTCACCGCGACCAGCGGCAACGGTCTGGTCATGATCACCGGCGCGCCGCGCTTCGTGGAGCAGGTGCAGCACCTCGCCGACGCGATCAACGGGCAGAGCCCGAGCAACGCGACGGTGTTCAAGTACTACAAGCTGCGCTACGCCTGGGCGGCCGACATGACGATGACGATCGGCAATCGCCAACAGACGGTGCCCGGCGTCGCTTCGCTCTTGCGCGAGCTGGTCGCGCCGAGTTCCGTGTCCGCCTACGTCGCGCAGGATCGCCTGCTGCGTCCTTCCTCGACCAAGCTGCGCGGCAGCGGTCTGGCCGGAGTCGGCAAGCCGCCGTTATCGCCGCCCGGAGCGGAAGGCGACGCCGCGCGCCAGGACGAAGGCGACATCCTGCCGTCGCAGCCGGCACCGCCGGCCAATGCCGCGGCCGATGCGACGCCGAACGCACGCATCGTCGCCGACACCTTCCGCAACGCGGTCATCGTGCGCGATGCGCCCGACCGCATCGGCATGTACGACCGCCTCGTGCAGGCGCTCGACGTCGAACCGCAGATGGTCGAGATCGAAGCGACGATCATAGACGTCAACAAGGGTAAGGCGAAAAAGTACGGCATCGATTGGCGCTGGCAGAACGCGCGTACCGCGGTCGAGTTCGGTCGCGGCACTGCCGACCCGCGCGGCCGCGGCCTCGCCGACGCGCTGGGTAACAACAACATCAGCCTCTTGAACCAGCTCGACGGCTTCCAGATCGGCGCCATCGTCGGCGACGGCGGCAAGTTCATCGCGCGCATCAATGCACTCGCCACCGACGACATCACCAATATCGTCGCGCGACCGCAGGTGATGACGCTGAACGACACCGAGGCGGTGATCGAAAACAGCCAGACCATCTACGTGCCGGTCGCCGGCGCCTACGACGTCGACCTCTTCAACGTCGTCGCCGGTACGGTGCTGCGCGTGACGCCGCACCTGGTCTACGAAAGCGGCCGCCGCCGCATCCGCACGATCGTGCAGATCGAAGACGGCAACGTGCAGGTGAACCAGAGCATCGCCGGCGGCCAGTCGGTCAATATCCCGCTGGTGCAGCGCAAGGCGGTCAATACGCAAGCCTTGATCGACGAAGGTCAGAGTCTCTTGCTCGGCGGCTTGATCACCGACACCGACGACAAGAGCGACCGCAAGATTCCCTTGCTCGGCGACATTCCGCTGCTCGGCAACCTGTTCCGCCAGGTCGAAAAGGACCGCTCGCGCTACGAGCGCCTGTTCCTGATTACGCCGCGCCTGGTCGCCACCAATCGCATCACCGATCAGCAGGCGCCGAGTTCGCCCGATGTCACGGTCGAGCAGATTCGCGCCGACCAAGACGCGCGCGATCACGCCGAACTGCCGTGGGCATCGAAGGAAGAGAAGGCACGCTACGGCACACCCAGCGACGGTGCGCGCAGCGCCGTGCCGGCAACGCCTGCGCCGATCCCCGAACCGCAACCGGCGGCGCCTGCGCCGACCGCTAAACCTGCCGCTGCGCCGGCCGGAGGAGAGTCCTGATGCAAGTCTGGTCGACGCGCAAGCGTGCCGCCGAGGAAGCGCCCAAGGCTGTGGCCAAGGGCGGCAGTCAGCCCGCATCTTCGGCTTGGGCCCTGCGCGTACTCGCCGGCGTACACGCCGGCGCCGAACGCAAGCTGCAGGAAAGCAGCTTCCTGATGGTCGGCAGCAGCGACGACTGCGATTTGATTTTCGCCGACGTCGGCGTCGCTCCGCACCACTGCATCGTCACACGCAGCGGCGGCGAGCTGTCGGTGCGTGCGGTCGATGCCGAAGTGCGCATCGACGATCGCGTGCTGCATCCGGGCGATCCGCAGGAGATCAAGCCGTTTTCGGTACTGCGCATCGGTAACGCCTGCTTCGCGCTCGGCCCGCATTGGAGTGAACGCTGGCAGACCCTGCTGTCGCAGATCGAACCGACGCCGCGCGCGGCAGGCGGCGAGCAGTCGCCGCCGCGTCAGCGCAGCGGCCGCGGCGTGACGCTCGGCGTGGCATTGGTGCTGATGGGCGCGAGCGCCGGTGCGCTGCTATTGGCGCAGAACAACGCCAAGCCGCCGCCGACACCGGTGGCGACCGCGGCGCGTGACGGTGAGCTGCGCACCTTGATCGAAGGTTTCGGCTACAAAGGGTTGCGCGTCAATGCGCGCAGCGACGGCCGCCTGATCGTCAACGGCTACGTCGAACGCAGCGAGGACCTGACCAATCTGCGCACCCAGCTCGATCAGCGCGGCTTCAAGGCCGACATCGAAGCCAAGAGCGGACCGCGTATCGCCGAAGACGTCGCCGAGCAGTTCCGCATGAGCAAGCTGCACGCGAAGACGGAATGGAAGGGCGACGGCCACGTGCTCGCACGCGGCCGCTTCGGCGACGAGACCGCCGTGATGGCTTTCCTGGGCTCGCGCACGATGCGCGACTTCAACGAGAGCCTCAAGCTCAAGATCGACCTGCAGAATCTGGATACCCCGCCGCCGGAAGAAAAGACCATTCCGGAAGGCAAACGCATTCGCCAGATCGTGGATAACGGGCCCGACTCGTACCTGATCTCGGTCGACAAATCGCTGTATTACGTCGGTGCCAAGCTGCCTCGCGGCGGCACGTTTATCGGTATCGAGTACGGCGAAGTACTTGTCCGCGATGATGCGGGCAACCTCCAGCGTCTGCCGCGCGAAAGCGTGATCGACGCTACCACGCAGTGAAACTTGAAACCCAAGGAGACGAGCAATGAGCGATCGTATCGGTAACGGCATCGCGCCGAATGCCCCCGCGGGCGGTTCGAACATCTTCACCAACCCGGTGGGTCTCGGCCCGGTCACCGACGGCCAGAAGAAGAGCTGGTTCGAAGCGCTGGCCAGCGCCTGGGGCGAGTGCCTCGACAAGCAGGCAGAAAAGATCGTCAACCTGTCCAACCAGGTCGGCAACACCGACGGCGCGGACGGCGGCAAGGGTTCGGACAATCCGAGTTCGCTGGTCATGCTGACGGCGGAATCGCAGAAGATGGCGTTCATGTCCAACAGCGCCGCGACCTCGAATAACTCCGTTGCAGACGGAGCGAACTCGCTGGCTCGCAAGGGCTAATCGACGGCGGCAGACCGATGCATCGATCCGTGGACGAACGCTCTCTCCATCCTCGTGGTCCTGCCCGTGCGGCAGCGACCACGCGGGATGGATTCGTTTGTTCGCGGGCCGCTGCACGATCCGTCGATCCAACCAGGAGAAACTTCCCATGACACCCGTTCAGTCGATCGACTTGACGGCGCTGACGGCTACACCACAAGCGACGGGACCGCAGTCCCAGCCGCAGGTGTACGACGTCGCGCGCTTCCAAGAAGCGTATGCCAATGCGGCGCCGGCACAAGTGGTCCAGCCGCCGCTGATCCAGCCCATCTCGCCTGGCTTTCAGGCGGTGCTGCAGAACCTCGAGACGCTCAACGGACGCGCCGGCAACATCGAGGATCTCGCGGCGAAGATTTCCGCCGGCGGCGATCCGACGCCGAGCGAGATGATGCAGTTGACGGTGAAGGCGCACGAGTTCGTGTTCCACGCCGAGCTGACCTCCAACGTCGCCAATCGGACCTCCGACGGCATCCAGCAGTTGTTCCGTCAGCAATCCTGAGATCGCCGCCATGCTTCCGGCCCGTCAGCAATTCACTCTCCGACCCGAGCCGCGCGCGGCCGGGTCGCGTTTTGCCCTGCGCGCGTTGACCGCATTGCTGTTCACGGTCGGCCTCGCAGGCTGCATGAGCGATTCGCAGGTGCTGTACTCACACCTCGACGAGACGCAGGCGAACGAGGTCGCAGCGGCGCTGTTGCGCATGGGCATCGACGCCGACAAGCGCCAAGTCGATCGCAGCACCGATTGGATCGTGAGCGTGGGCAAGAAAAACCTGCCCAACGCCATGGCGATCCTCGAAGCCAGCGGTCTGCCGCGCAGCGCGCACCCCTCGATGGGCGAGGTATTCAAGAAGGAAGGTTTCGTCGCCTCGCCGACCGAAGACAAGGCGCGCTATCTGTACGCGCTCAGCGAAGAACTCGCCGGCACGCTGCAGAAGATCGACGGCGTGGTCAATGCGCGCGTGCACGTGGCCTTGCCGGACCGCGACCTGATCGGCGGCAAGACCGATTCGGCCTCGGCCTCGGTGGTGTTGCAAGTGGTGCCCGGCGCGCACGTGCAGGAGCGCGAGACCGACATCAAGGCGATCGTGAAGGACGCCGTCGAAGGTCTCGACAATCCCGATCGCGTCACCGTCAAGTTCTTCACGCGTGCTGCGTTCCAGGAAGCGGAAACGCCGACTGCAGCGGACACCAACTCGAACAAGAACGCGCCCAACGACCTTTTGCGGGTCGCCACGCGCATGGACATCACGCGCGGGCTGTTGATCGCCTTCGCCGGACTGACCCTGCTCGCGGCCTTGCTGCTGCTGTGGCGCGGTCGCTCCGCTCTGGCTGCGTTCCTGAGTGGGCGTTCGGCCGAACAGAGCCG
Source organism: Dokdonella sp. GW821-FHT11D02 (assembly GCF_058808595.1). NCBI lineage: Bacteria > Pseudomonadati > Pseudomonadota > Gammaproteobacteria > Lysobacterales > Rhodanobacteraceae > Dokdonella > Dokdonella sp. GW821-FHT11D02. The sequence goes on from NZ_CM179520.1 coordinate 919,563, forward strand.
TCGCGATGGCGCTTGATGCGCACTGGTCGGCGCTGCTGAAGTCCACCTTGGACGGCGCCCACGCGTCCCGCTTCGGTGACGCGCCGCCGATCCTGGTCGAGCGAGCGCGCACTTCGCCGCTCGGCCGGCGCATGCTGGCGTTGCGTATCGAACGCGCGGCGCCGGCACTGTTCGACCTCGCCGCCGCCAACGACTCCGGCTGGGTCGAGCAGCATCCGGTCGCGTTGTTTTCCGGCGAGCGCCTGCGCGGCGCGGCGCTCGATCTCGGTGCGCTCGCGTTCTCACCAGCGCTGCGCGCGCGCGTCGATCGCAGCGAAGTCTTGCGCCTGCGCGAAGCCATCGGCGTCGCGCGCCTGTCGTTCGCGCTGACCACCGATCCGTGGCGCGGCCAGACGCCCGAGGGCGTGCGCCATTGCGCTCTGGCCGGTCTCGCGCGCGTGCTCGACAACGGCGACGCGATCGCCGAACTGCTGCGCCAGCGCGGGCGCGTCGAACTCTTCAGTTACGCGGCGAGCCAGCATGCGCTGCTCGCCGAACGCATCAAGCTCGCCTTTCCTGCGGCGACTTCGGGCGAGCGCCGCGATGCGTGGCTGCCGCCGGAAACCGTCGTGCAGTACCTCGGAGCGGCGCGCGAAAGCGCGGCCGGCGCGCACCTGTGAGCGCCGCCTTCATCGATCTGAAAGAACGTTACGCGCTCGGCGTGAGCGGCCGCGTCATCCCGGCCGCAGCCTGGCTGCCGTTGAGCCAAGCGCAGGAATTGGTCGATCAGGCCAATCAGGCCGTGAAGTCGCTCGACGGCGAATTGGAAGCGGCGCGCGCCGAGGCGCGCGAGCAGGGTTTCGCCGAAGGCCGTCGCGACGGTCTGGATCGTTTCGCCGCGGCCACCGCCGCCTTGCACACGGCGCGCGAACAACTGGCCGAACGCCTGCGCGGACAGCTCACCGAACTTGCCGTGGCCGTGGTCGAACGCATCGCACCGACGCTCGGCGCCGACAAGCTGGTGCCGGTGCTGGTCGGAGAGGCGGTGCGCCAGCTGGCGTTCGAGCCGAATCTGGTCGTGCGCGTGCATCCCGACGTGGCCGAGGCGACCAAGCAGCGGCTGGCCAACGACGGCCTCGGACTCGGCGGCATGCCGACCACCGAGATCGTAGCGACGCCGGAGTTCGGTCAATTCGATTGCGTGATCGAGACCGAAGGCGGCGTCGTGCGCGCCGGCCTGCGCGAGCAGCTCGATCAGGTGCGCACGATCCTCGCGATGGCGCGCGAGCAGACGACAGCCGCAGATACTTCTTACGAGTTCAGGTCCAAGGCTGGCGGAGAATCGGGCGATGCCGCTGACTGACGACTCCATCAGCGCACCCGAAGCGGTCGCCGCGGCGACCTCGCAACCGCTGTTGCGCGCACTCGCCAGCGGCGAGACGCTGCAACGCGTCGGGCGCGTGGCCGAAGCCTACGGCACGCTCGTGCGCGTGACCGGCATCAATGCCGCGATCGGCGAGTTGTGCCTGCTCGAACAAGCCGACAGCGGCTTCGTGCTGCCGGCCGAAGTGGTCGGCATCTCGCGCAACCACACCCTATTGACGCCGCTAGGTCCGCTCGAGGGCATTTCGGCGGCGACCACGGTCACCGCGACCGGGCGCCAGGCCAGCGTGCCGGTAGGCAACGGCCTGCTCGGCCGCATCCTCGATGCGCACGGCGATCCGCTCGACGACTTAGGTCCGCTCGACGCGCGCCAGCGCGCCTCGGTCTACGCGGCTTCGCCCAATCCGCTCAAGCGCCGCCTGATCGAACAGCCGCTGCCGACCGGCGTGCGTGCGATCGACGGCATGCTCAGCGTCGGCGAAGGTCAGCGCCTGGGAATTTTCGCGACCGCCGGCGGCGGCAAGAGCACCTTGCTCGGCATGCTCGCGCGCGGCGCGCAAAGCGACGTCAACGTGATCGTCCTGGTCGGCGAGCGCGGCCGCGAAGTGCGTGAGTTCATCGAAGACAGTCTCGGCGCGGAAGGACTGCGCCGCAGCGTCGTCGTCGTCGCGACTTCCGATCGGCCGGCGCTGGAGCGCAGCCGCGTCGCCTACGTCGGCACCGCGATCGCGGAATACTTCCGCGATCAAGGCCTGCGCGTGATGCTGATGATGGACTCGGTCACGCGCTTCGCGCGCGCGCTGCGCGACGTCGGCCTCGCCATGGGCGAGCCGCCGACGCGGCGCGGCTTCACGCCGTCGGTGTTCTCCGCGCTGCCGCGTCTGTTCGAGCGTGCCGGCAACAACGATCGCGGCACCATCACCGCCTTCTACACCGTGCTGATCGAGGAAGAAGAGGGCGGCGATCCGGTCGGCGAAGAGGTGCGCTCGATCCTCGACGGCCACATTTATCTTTCGAAGAAGCTCGCCGCCGCGAACCACTATCCGGCGATCGACATTCTTTCCAGCGCGAGCCGCGTGATGCCGCGCGTCACCTCGCCCGAACACCAGGAGGCGGCCGGTCTGCTGCGCCGCTATCTGTCCAAGTACCGCGAGATCGAGCTTTTGATCCAGCTCGGCGAGTTCCGCGCCGGCAACGATCCGGAAGCCGACGTCGCGGTGGCGAAGATCGCCGACATCAATGCGTTCCTGCGTCAGCCGGCCGAGAACCTCAGCGGCTACGACGACGCCGTGGTACGCCTGACCGGGATGTTCAGATGAAGCGCTTTCCGCTCGAACCCTTGAGCCGCGTACGCGATCTGCGCTTGGAAGCCGCGCAGAAGCGCGTGTCGGAGTGCCGCGCCGAAGTCGCGCGAGCGGAACAAAAGCGTGACCTCGCCAAGCAGGCGCGCTCGGACGTCGGCGACCGCCGGCGCGCGCATCTGTATGCGTGCGAACACGCGCTCGACGATCCGCAGCGGATGGCGCCGAACTGGCTCGAACGCGCCGAGCGGCATCGCCAATGGCTCGACTACGAGATCGTCAAAAGCGATGCCGCACTCGCCGGGGCCGAGCGCGAAGTGATGCAGGCCGAGGCGAAATTGCGCGAAGAGATCTCGCAACTGCGCCGGGCGCAGGCCAAGGTCGATGCGCTGGAGAACTTCCGTGACGACTGGTCGCGCAAGCGCCAAGTCGAACAAGAGCGGCGCGAAGAGCAGGACGGCGAGGAACTGCACCGTCCGCCCGCGCACGCGATGAGGTGAAGCCATGTACATCTACAACAGCGACACGTCCAATCAGATCGCGCAGCATCGGCGTCGCGTCGAGGCCGACAACAAGAAACAGGCGGATCGTCTCGCGGAAACAGCCGGCGCGCGCGAAACCACGGCGCGCGAAGGTGCGGAACGCAAGGCCGGTGAAGCGCCCGCGCGCGAGGAAATCGCGAAGTTCCGCAGCTTGATGCAGGCGCCAGGGAAAGGGCGCGAGGAACCGAAGTCCGATCCGGCGAAACTGTCCGCAAACACGCAGCCTGGCGCGAGCGAAACGCCGAAATTCGACGGCGAGCTGGCCACGCTGAGTACGGCCGAGCGCTTCCGCACGCTGATGCAGCGCGCGTTCGCGTCGGGCGCCGAGCAGAAGGATCCCGCCGCCGCACACGAACAATCGAGCGCAGCGCAACGCGAGGCGCAGAGCCAGACGAATCGGCCGGAAACGACGGCGTCCGACAGTGCGCGTGCGTCCGCTCAATCGGAGCGTCTCGCCGATGCACGGCAGGCGCCCGATGCGAGACGGCCGGCCGACCTGCGGCAGACGCCCGACTCGCAACGATCGGTGGACCCGCGTCAGGGCGACGATGCGCAGCGCTCTGCCGCAACGCAGGAGCGGCAGCCGGCGCGTGGCACCGAGACCCCGATTCCGCTTCAGGAAGGCGGCAAGTCGCTGGCCGAGACGAGCAAATCCCGCTCCGGCGAAGCCGACCAAACGGAGCGCAAGCCTGGCGGCGAGCGTAAACAGGCGACCACGTCCGCAGGTGCCGACGTCGAGTCGGCGCAGGAGGTCGCGCGCAAGGCTGCCGACGGTCAAACCGAGGCCGGACCGGCTGCGCGCCGCGCACGCAGCGCCGACGAATCGAAGGAAGGCGAAGGCGGCGATGCAGGCGCGGCCCAGACCAACGCAGGGGGCACGCCGACACCGATGTCGGCCGACCTGGCACCGCCACCGATGCAGCCGCAGCAGATGGCCGACGCACCGCAACGGGCGGCGGCTTCGGGCAACGTCGCGCCGGCCTTGTCGGAACTGATGCAGAAGCATGTCCGGCAGATGCTAGTCACGGACCCGCGCAGCTCGCGCGGGCGTTCGCGCGAAGTGCTCCTGCGCATGCAGAACGACGTCCTGCCGGGCACCGACCTGTGGCTGACGCAGACCGACGACGGCTGGCAGTTGCGCGCCGACGTGCGTTCGCGCGACGCCTACGACACCCTGCTCGCGAACCAGGACGAGCTGGTGCAGCGCTTCGCCGACAGCGCGCTCGGCAAGCTCTCGATCGAGCCGGTCTTCCACGGCTGAGGCGATGTTTCCTGTCTTGCCGATCGGCACGTCTGCGGCTCCGCGGCGTGCCGGCCGGCTCGTCGCGCCCGGCTCGGCCGGGCAGCTTCTTGGCCGTGTCGTTTGCTTAGGGTAATCCCTAGCTAGGGATAGTCCCGGCTGTTGTATTTGTTGGAAAGTTTGCAGACTCGCCTCCGCTGCTTCAACCCAATCCATGAAGGGGACTGTCATGACGACCATCGGTGGAAATTTTGTAGAGAATGCGCAATTTCGCGGTGCCGTCGACGGCTCGCTGAGCCGCGTCGACTCGAGCAGTGGTGCGGCGCAGATTCGCGCGGCGCTGGACTCGGTCGATACCAACCGCCTGTCGACGCAGGAAAAGAACGTGTTGATGTCGACCATCGACACGGTCGCTGCGGACGGCTTCATCAGCAACGCCGATGCGAATCTCGTCAGCGGTCTGATCAAGGGCTATGAGAGCACCGGCAAGTTCTTCGACACCCTGATCGGCGGCAACAACGGTCAGCTCAACGTGCCGCAGGGACACCAGGGCTGGAATCCGGCCGACTCGGTGCGCGGTAACGCGTTCGGCACCGCGCACGAAGGCGGCGCGATGGCCAACTGGACCCCCTCGGCGATCGCGTTGGCGGCCGGCCAGTTCCCCTCCAATCCGCTGTTCGGCGGCCTGCTCGGCTTCGCCGTCGACAAGGTCGTGCAGACCTTCAAGGACGCGCTGTTCTCCGGCGCCGGTCAAGGCATGCTCAACACCTGCGACGGCTCCAAGGGCCAGCAGGCGGTCAGTCAGGCGCTCGGCGACGCTGACCTCTCCAAGCTCAATCCGGAAGAGCGTTCGCAGATCCTGTCGCAGATCGGCTTCGCCGCGCTCGACGGCCACATCAGCGACGTCGAATCGCGCGCGATCATCGACACCTTGAACAAGGCGCAGGACATCAAGCCGCCGCAAAGCGGTAACTGGGACGTCAAGCAGGACGGCGGCAAGGCGCACATCGATCTGGGCAAATACACGCTCGATCTGAACGAAGGCAATTCCGAGTTCACCTTGACCAACAAGGAAACCGGCGAGAAGACGCGCATCTGGGGTGACCCGCACATGGAAGTCGACGGCAAGCCGGTCGGCGATTTCTACGGCACGATGACGCTGAACCTCGAAGACGGCACCAAGATCACGATCCACACCACGCCGTACGACGCCAACAAGAACATGACGCTGTCGACCGAATTGGTCATCACCAAGGGCGACCAGGCGATGGTCATCCAGGGTCTGGATCAGAACAAGCTCGGCGATCTGACGATCGGCCAGTCGCAGGGCGGCGGCCGTCTGGCCGACTACGCCAACGATGACGGCGCCAGCATCTACGAGAACGCGGACGGTGCCGGCTGGCTGCGCATGAACGACGGCGGCTACATGACCCAGGTCGACGGCAAGTTCCTCAGCGGCGTTCGCGACGGCAATCCGAACACGCAGGATCGCGCCGCGACGCCGGGCAACTTCCACGAGAACCACGGCTCGTTCATCACGCCGATCTTCTCGCCCATTCGTCTGTTCAACAACATCGACACCGGCGGCAACGACAACAATCGTTTCCACCTGCCGACGCCGGTCGTGAACGATCGTCGCTGATCTGAAGTAACACTTCTGCGCCTGAGCGCCCACGCCGACACCGGCCTGGGCGCTCAGTCGTTTTTGCGGATAACGTTCTGCGGTCGCGAACACAACGGCGCGAGGTGCCGGAATCTCCGCTGCCCGCGCTGCGAAGTCGACGCGGCGAACGCTCCGTTCGCCGCGTCGAGCCGATCAGAAGATTCGGCTGAACAACCAATACAGCGAACCCGACAGCGCGATCGCGACCGGCAGGGTCAGTATCCAGGCCATCGCCAGATTGCGCACGGTGCTGAGCTGCAGGCCGGAACGATTCGCCACCATCGTGCCGGCCACGCCCGAAGACAGCACGTGAGTGGTCGATACCGGCAAGCCGAACATGTCGGCGGCGCCGATCGTCGTCATCGCCACCAGTTCGGCCGAAGCGCCCTGCGCGTAGGTCAAGTGCGTCTTGCCGATCTTCTCACCCACCGTCACCACGATGCGCTTCCAGCCGACCATGGTGCCGAGGCCGAGCGCGATCGCGACCGCGATCTTCACCCACAGCGGAATGAACTTGGTGGCGTCGTCGATCTGCTTCTTGAACGCGCCGAGGTTGGATTTCGCCTCCGCCCCGAGGCCGTTGCCGGCGTCTTTGCTGAGGAAGCGGATCGCTTCGGAGGCGAGGTACATGTCGTTACGCACGTTGGCGACGGACTCGGCCGGCACCTTCGCCAGCGTGCCGTGATCTTTGACCTGTTGACCGATGTTGCCGACCACGGCGGCCAATGACGGCACCACCTCCGGCTTGAGTTCGTGCGTGCGCACGTACTCGCCGAGGTTCTTGCGCGGGTCGGCGATCGCGGCGATGCGGTCGGGGCTGGCCAGCGACTGCTGCGTCGCGCTCGCCATCGCCACGAACGGCACCATCTGATCGGCCGGCATCGCGCGGTTGAGCGCGTAGGCCATCGGCACGGTGCCGACCAGGATCAGCATGATCAAGCCCATGCCCTTCTGGCCGTCGTTGGAGCCGTGCGCGAAGGAGACGCCGGTGCAGGTCAGGATCAGGATGCCGCGAATCCACCACGGCGGCGGCGTGTTGCCCTTGGGTTCGCGATACAAGGCCGGATTCTTCACCAGCGCGCGCAGCAGGATCAGCAGCAGCGCGGCCAGGCCGAAGCCGATCAGCGGCGACAGCAGCAGCGAATAGCCGACCTTGGTCGCCTGCGCCCAATCGACCCCGCTGGTGCCGTCGCGGCCGTGCATCAGCGCATTGGCGACGCCGACGCCGATGATCGAACCGATCAAGGTATGCGAGGAGGAAGCCGGCAGGCCGAACCACCAGGTGCCGAGGTTCCAAATGATCGCCGCGATCAGAAGGGCGAACACCATCGCGAACCCGGCGGAGGAACCCACTTGCAGGATCAGCTCGACCGGCAGCAGCGAGATGATGCCGAACGCGACCGCACCGCTCGACAGCAGCACGCCGAGGAAGTTGAAAAAGCCCGACCACATCACCGCGAAGTTGGCCGGCAGAGAATGGGTGTAGATCACCGTCGCGACCGCGTTGGCGGTGTCGTGAAAGCCGTTGACGAACTCGAAACCGAGCGCGATCAGAAGCGCGATGCCGAGCAAGAAGTAGGGCAGCCAGGTCGTGCGCAACACGCCGCCTTCGGCGTTGCCGATGTCCGACACCAGACTCCAGGCGCTGAAGGCGAGGCCGGCGACGAGCAGGGCGATGAAGATCAGCCCGGTCAAGGGATTGGGTTTGTTGTCGAGATTGGGGCGCGGCGATGCGCGATCGATGCTCAGGCTCGGCGATGACATCACGAATCCTCAGGGCGGGCCGACGAGGATGGTCCTGGCGCATGCCAGATTTGTGACAATCGCCATTGAACCGTCATGCGATGCTGTGAGTCTGATCCTTCGCACGATCCGCTTTTACTTACAGGAGTTGCCCATGAAGTTGTCCGAAGTGCGCCAGCGCGCGTTCGCGATGCCGTTGACGAACCCGTCCTATCCGCCGTCGCCGTACCGCTTCCGCGATCGCGAGTACATCGTCATCACCTACCGCACCGATCCCGCGGCGCTGGCCGCGGTCGTGCCCGAGCCGCTCGAGGTGATCGAGCCGGTGGTGAAGTACGAATTCATCCGCATGCCCGACTCGACCGGCTTCGGCGACTACACCGAATCGGGCCAGGTCATTCCGGTGCGCTATCGCGGCGAGGAAGGCGTCTACGTGCATTCGATGTATCTCGACGACGACGCGCCGATCGCCGGCGGCCGCGAGATCTGGGGCTTCCCCAAGAAACTGGCGAGCCCGAAGATCGTGCACGAGGGCGACGTCATCGTCGGCACCCTGCACTACGGCAGCCAGCTGTGTGCCTCCGGCACGATGGGCTACAAGCACCGCGAAGTGGATCGCGACAGCGTCTTGAAGGCGCTCGGCGTGCCGAACTTCCTGCTCAAGATCATTCCGCACGTCGACGGCAGTCCGCGCATTCTCGAACTGGTGCGCTACTTCCTGACCGATCTCACGCTGAAAGGCGCCTGGACCGCGCCGGCCGCTCTGCAGCTGCACGCGCACGCGATCGCCGACGTGGCGCGCCTGCCCGTGCTCGAAGTCACCTCGGCCCTGCATTTCGTCGCCGACCTCACGCTCGGCCCGGGCGAGGTCGTGCACGACTATCTCGCCGAAGGCTGAGGCGCGCCGTTTCCGAGAGCCGATCGCGTCGTGCCTGCATTCGCGGGCACTAAGCCCTTCCGGGACGGGCGTGTCGTGAGCGAGGAGGCGGGCGACGGGGCGCCCCTGCCGTTCGGCCCATGCGGCAGCCGGCAGCGGCGTCCTAGCATCGCGCGGTCCATCGTTGCGAGGGGAGCATCGCCATGTCCGGTCTTCGAATCCTGCGCGTCCGTACGATCGCCGCCTGCCTGTTCGCTGCCGCCGCGCCCGCCTGGGCCGCGCACGGCATCGATCCGTCCGACATCGATCGCAACGCCGATGCCTGCACCGACTTCTTCGCCTACGCCAATGGCGCCTGGCGCGCGCAGCACCCGATCCCGCAGTACATGGATCGCTGGAGCAAGCGCTGGCAAGCGGGCGAATTGAACAAGGAGCGCGTGCGCGACCTGCTGGCCGAGATGGCCGCCAAGCGCGACTGGCCTGCCGGCAGCTCCGAACAGTTGTCGGGCGATTTCTACGCCACCTGCATGGACGAAACACGGGTCAACGAACTCGGTCTGAAGCCGGCGCAGCCGCTGCTCGACCAGATCGCCGCGATCAAGACCCAGGCCGATCTGCAGCGCACGATCGGGCGCCTGCACGAACTCGGCGTCACCGCGCCGTTCAGTCTGCTCGCGCATCAGGATCTGCACGACCCGAGCAAGGTCATCGCGCACGTCGACGTCGGCGGGCTCGGCATGCCCGATCGCGACTACTACCTCAAGAGCGAGAAGCGCTTCGTCGAGGCGCGCGACAAATACCGCGCGCACGTGGCGAAGATGTTCGAGCTGGCCGGCGCGAAGCCGGCGGCGGCGAAGCAGGACGCCGCCACGGTGTTCGCGTTCGAGAAACGCCTGGCCGAAGTCTCGCTCGACAACGTCGCCCTGCGCGATCCGTATCAGCAGGACCACAAGACCGCGTTCGCCGACCTGGTCAAGCAAGTTCCGCAGTTCGACTGGGCGGCGTACTTCGATACGGCCAAGATCCCGCACGACGATCTGAACGTGACGCAGCCGAAATTCCTGCGCCAGGTCGGCAAGGAACTCAGCTCCACGCCGCTGGCGCAGTGGCGCACCTATCTGCGCTGGCAGGTGCTCAATGCCGCCGCCGACAGTCTGTCGACGCCGTTCGTCGAGGAGCGCTTCGCGTTCAACGGCCGCTATCTCGCCGGCACCACCGAGATGAAGCCGCGCTGGAAGCGCTGCGCCGAGGCGACCGACCAGCAGCTCGGCGAAGCGCTCGGCCGCAAGTACGTCGAAAAGTATTTCCCGCCCGAAGCGAAAGCGCGCATGCAGGAGATGGTCAAGAACATCCTGCTGGCGATGAAGGACACCATCGGCGGCCTCGACTGGATGGGCGAGGACACCAAGAAGAAGGCGCTCGAAAAGCTCGCCACCTTCAATCCGAAGATCGGCTATCCGGACACCTGGAAGGACTACCGCGGCCTCGTCGTCGCGCGCAACAGCCATTGGGACAACCTCGCCGCGACCTCGCGCTGGAACGTCGCCGACGAACGTGCGCGCATCGGCAAGGCGGTCGATCGTGGCCGTTGGGAAATGACGCCGCCGACCTCCAACGCGTACTACAACCCCTTCCTCAACGAGATCGTGTTTCCGGCCGGCATCCTGCAGCCGCCGGCGTTCGACGTGAGCGCGACCGACGCGGTCAACTACGGTGCGATCGGCGTCATCATCGGACACGAGATCAGCCACGGCTTCGACGACCAGGGTGCGCAGTTCGACGCGCAAGGCCGCCTCGCCAACTGGTGGACGCCGAGCGATCAGGAGAAATTCAAGGCGCGCGGGCAGTGCGTGGTCGATCAGTTCGAGGGCTATTTCATCGAGCCGGGCATCCACCACAACGGCAAGCTCGTGCTCGGCGAATCGATCGGCGATCTCGCCGGCGCCAAGCTCGCTTGGCTGGCGTACCAGAAATCGCGCGAAGGCAAGGCAGCGGAACCGACCCTCGACGGCTTCACGCCCGAGCAGCAGTTCTTCATCGCCTGGGGCCAGGTGCGCGGCGACGAAACGCGCCCGGAGACGCAGCGCACGATGGTGCAGGGCGATCCGCATCCGGTCGCGAAGTACCGCGTCAACGGGCCGCTGTCGAATCTGCCTGCCTTCCGCAGCGCGTTCCAATGCAAGGCGGACGCCGCGATGGTGCGGCCGGACAAGGACCGCTGCGAAGTCTGGTGAAGGCTGGCGGTCGCGCTTCGGCGCGACCTGACAGCGTCATCGCAGTTCGTTAGGCTGCCTCGCGTCGGAGGAATCGCCGCGAGGCAGCGCGATGGGTGCGAACCAAGTCGTCGTCGAAACCGGCGCGGTGATCGTGTTGCGGCATTTCGATGTCGCCTACTCGATCGATCTGGCGCAGGCAGAGAGCCTGTGCGCGGCGCATTCGAAAGCGGCCAGCTATCGCGGTCGCCTCAATTCGGTGCCGGAGAAAGCGCTCGCGTTCGGCGTGCCGCCGGTGCAACTGCCGCTGGCGCCGTTCGCGCTCGACATCGGCGGCCGGCGTTGTGCCGCCAGCGCGACCGCGCGCATCTACGATTTCGGCGTCGTCGTGCTGGCCGTGCGTCTGCCGGTCGCGCACTTGGCCTGGTCCGAATTCGTCGCGCTGGTGCAGGCGGCCGACCAGACGATCGGACCGGCCGCGCGCGATGGGGTGTGGGAGCGGTTGCTCGAGGACGTGCGCAGCGTGATCGCCCCGGCCTTGCTGCGTCCGTCCGCGGCGACGCTGGAAGAAGACTATCTGCTCGCCGTCGTCAACGAACTCGATCAGCCGCTGACGGCAGCGATGCTGCAAGAGCGCGTCGATTTGGTGCCGCTCTTGTCGGGTGAGACGCGCCGGCTGTCCGACGCCGCGCGGCGCGACCTGTTGCGGCAGAGCTTCTCCTACTACGAAGACGATCTGGTCGTGCTGACCTGGGATCGCGCCTTCGTGTACGAGCCGCGCGGCGACTCCGACGTCGCCGGCGTGCTCGAAGTCGCCAACGCGCAGCTGCTCGAGCTGCGCTACTACGACGAACTGCTCGACGACGAACTGCCGCGCATGTACGACCTGGTCGAGGAAGCGCGCGGCACCGCGTCGCTGCGCGCGGCGAGCCGCTTCGCCCAGCTCGCGCGGCGCCTGTACACGCTGGTGGCCGAGGTGACCGAGCTGACCGAGAAAGTCGACAACGCCTTGCAGGTTACCGAAGACGTCTATCTCGCGCGCATTTACGCTTCGGCGCTCGATCTTTTCCGCGTGCCCAAACTGAGCGCCGCGGTCGACCGCAAGCTCGCGATCGTGCGCGATACCTACACCGCGCTCTACGACGAAGCGTCGAGCCGGCGCGCCGAGTTGCTCGAAATCGCGATCGTTTTGTTGATCGTGATCGAGGTCGTGCTCGCTCTATTGCGCCATTGAGATCGCGCGGCTTCGAGGAGAGCGGCGGCTATCTCGCCGATGCTTTTCGCTCAAGCGATCGGCTTCGTACGCGCCAGCGCAGCGCGCACGAGGCGCGCGTACAAGCGTTCGCTCAAAGACAGATTTTTGCGCGCGAAATCGAGCCGCTCCAGCACGGCCGGTGCGTCGTCGGCATGGCCCGGTGCGAATAGGGCGCCGAGCAGGGCCGGCCAGCGGCGCGGTTCGGCCAGACACGATTTCAGCCACAACAGCGCCGGCAACACACGGCGCTCGGTCGCATCGAAATCGCTGCCGAACGGGAACGTCGGCAGCAAGCCGCGGGCGGCGAACGGCTGCAGCTTGGCGTTCAACGCCGACGGCGTGTTCGCGCGCCAAGCTTCGGGCACGCGGAAATCGCGCGGCAGCTTGCCGGCACGCATCGCATCCGCAGCCAGCGCATCGACGAAGCGCGCGTCGCTGATCGCGAGCATCGCGCGCACGCAGGCTTCGTCGGACTTGCCGCGCAGATCGGCGACGCCGTACTCGGTCACGTACAGGTCGCGCAGATGGCGCGGGATGGTGGTGTGGCCGTAGTTCCAGCGGATGTTCGATTCGACGCGGCGGCCGCTCTTGCGCGTCGCGCGCAAGAGCAAAGCCGAGCGTCCGCCGTCGAGCGCATGCGCCATCGCGACGAAGTTGTACTGGCCGCCGACGCCGCTGACGACACGGCCGTCTTCGAGCGCGTCGGAGGTCGCCGCGCCGAGCAGGCTCGCCATCATGCAGGTGTTGAAGAACCGCGCATCGCGGCGCTGCAGCGCGTCGAGCTGTTCGCGTCCGCCGTAAAGCTGGTTGACGTCGGAGACGCGGCACATGGCGAGGCCGGCATAGTCGGCGCCTTCGAGCGTGCGCAGCCAGTCGTAGAACGCCTTGCTGCCCAGATAGAACGCGCCCTTGAGATAGTGACCGCCGCGTAGCTTGGCCGGGTCGGCCGCGACGCCGGCGTCGAGCGCGCGCTGCAAGTCGACGTCGTCGTACACCGATCGCGTCAGGATGCCGGCGCGGCGCAGGTGCATGAAACCGTCCATGATCATCTCGCTGGCGCCGTACAGGCCGCGCACGAACGGCGCCACCCCTCCGATGCGCTCGGTCAGCGCGTCGGCGGCGGCATCTTCGCCGCGCACCGCGCGCAACAGCGCCAGATAATCGGCGTTGCCGCGTTGACGCAGCAGCAGCGCGTACACGATTGCATCCGACAGCGCGCCGATGCCGATCTGCAAGGTGCCGCCGTCGCGCACCAGCGCGCTCGCGTGCAGGCCGATCGCGTATTCGGTGAGGTCGACCGCACCGCGCGGCAGCGCGAACAGCGGCTGCGCCGCCGCGCTTTCTTCGACCAAGGCATCGAACAGCTCGGCGCCGACTTCGGCGTCGCCGCCGAGGAAGGGCAACTCCGGATGCACGACGCCGATCACCAGCGGCCGCGGCTTGCCGCGCGCGGCGATCGCGTCGAGCACGTCCAGCGTCACGTCCGGATTGCACGACAGGCTGTAGCGCGCCGCAGGGCCTTCACCGCGCCGCGCGACCAGCTGCACGATCGCGTGCAGTTCGCCGTCGGCGAGATCGCGCGCGACTTGGGTGTAGTTGATGCTGGCGTAGTCGCGCTGCGCCTGCGCCGAGCCGAGCATCGCGCCGGATTGGAAATAGAACTCCTGCACGTGCACGTGCGGCGGCAGCCGCCCGGCCTTGAGGTCGCGCACGTAGTCCAGGCGCGGATAGTCGGCGCCGAACTGGCGTGCCAAGAACGGCTCGAGGAAACGCCGTTCGAGTTCGCTGCTCGGCGCCGGCGGATCCAGCGACAACGCGGTGTACAAAGTCAGACGCTGCGTCGGATCGCGCCGCGCGCTTGCGTACAGCGCATTGAGCAAGCGGTTCGGCTTGCCGAGACCAAGCGGCGCAGCGACGGCGAGATGATCGCCGCCGCGAGCACGGATGCGCTCGACCAGGGTGTCGAACTGGCCGACCTCGGCCGCCGTCACGCCAGGCACCTCCGGCCGCATCGACCGTTTGATCCACGGGCTCGTTCGCGCATTGCCGTCCGCTCCGCTCGCGGCGCGTGCCGCGTCGACAGCCATTCTGCCCGCGTTGGCGGCCGAAGTGTCCGCTTCACCGGCGCCTGCGCCCAGACCGCGTCAGCTGCGCTTGGGCAGGGTCCAATCCGGTCGCACGAAGTGGCAGGTGTAACCTTCGGGGTAGTGCTGCAAGTAGTCCTGATGCTCGGGCTCGGCTTCCCAGAACGGACCGGCCGGAGCGATCTCGGTGACGACCTTGCCCGGCCACAGGCCGGAAGCATCGACGTCGGCGACGGTGTCCTCGGCGACGCGCTTCTGCTCGTCGTCGCGATAGAAGATCGCCGAGCGGTAGCTCGTGCCGACGTCGTTGCCTTGGCGGTTTTTGGTGGTCGGGTCGTGGATCTGGAAGAAGAATTCGAGGATGCGGCGATAGCTGATGCGGCTCGGATCGAACACGATCTCGATCGCCTCGGCGTGCGTGCCGTGGTTGCGGTAGGTCGCGTTCGGCACTTCGCCGCCGCTGTAGCCCACGCGCGTGGAGACCACGCCGGGGACGCGGCGCAAGAGGTCCTGCATGCCCCAGAAGCAGCCGCCGGCCAGAATCGCGGTTTCGGTGTGCGTCGTCATCATGGATTCTCCTTGGAGGATCGAAAGCTTACGCCGGGCGGCCGGTAGATGGCGGTCGCCCGGGCAAGGTCAAGCACGCGTCGTTCAACCAGCGATGACGGTCAGCGCGACGTCGATGTTGCCGCGCGTCGCCTTCGAGTAGGGGCAGATCTCGTGCGCGGCATGGGCGAGCTGCTCGGCCACTTCCTGCGCGAGGCCCGGCGCCCGCACCTCGATGCGCGCCTGCAGGAACCAGGCGGCGCCGGTCTGGCCGAGATCGACTTCGATGTCGACCGCGAGTTCGGCCGGCAGCTTCACTTTCTTCTGCGCGGCGATCAGCCCGAGGGCGGCGCTGTAGCAGGCCGACCAGGCGCCGGCGAACAGCCGCTCGGCGGTCGGATGCGGCGCGACGTCGGTGAACGACAACTCCTGGCCGGCGTTGCCGGGGGAAGAGAGGACGAGGTCCAGGTTGCCGTGGCCGCGCGCTGCGCCCTCGCTCTGGCTGGCGGTGGTGTGCGTCTTGCCGGTGAACAGTACTTTCTCGATCTTGGTCATGGCGGATTCCTCTGTGTTGTGAGTGAGTGACCTGCATATCGCGTGCGATTACATCGCATGCGATATGTATGGGAAACAAAGACCTCAAACTGAGGTCGGGCGTGCATCTGGTTCAGGTAGTGCTTGACTCCGATTACTATCGCATAAGATTAGATCGCATGCGATATATTTAGATTACGGTTGTCACTCAGGCCGTGTCAAGCACTTTCTACGCATCGATCAGCAGCCGATCCGCCGGTGACAGCAGCAGGCGAGGGTGGCCACCGCAATGCGTTTCCGCTCGGCATTCGATTTGAAGCGGTAACGACTGAATCGTATGCGATGTATGATGGGAAGAGCGGCGCGGCCTGCGCCCAGGAGCCTTCGTCATGAAATCCAAGCCGACCGATGCGATCGTCAATCTCAAGCTCGCCGACTACCTGTGCTTCGCGATCTACTCGACCAATCTCGCTTTCGGCAAAGCGTATCGGCCGATGCTGGAAGCGCTCGGCCTCACCTACACCCAATACGTGACCATCGTCGCGCTGTGGGAAGAGGACGATCTCACCGTGAGCCGCCTCGGCGAGAAGCTCTTCCTCGAATCCAACACGCTCACCCCGATCCTGAAGAAGCTCGAGGCGATGGGTTATGTCGAGCGTGCGCGCGACCCGGCGGACGAGCGCCAGGTGCGCGTGCGCCTGACCCGCAGCGGCAAACGCCTGCGCGAGAACGCCTACATCGATCTGACCGATGCCTGCGGCCTCGCGCAGAAGGACTTTCCGCGTCTGCAGAAAGAGATCGTCGGCTTGCGCGAGAACCTGCTCAAGGCCGTGCACGGCGCGGACTGAGCGAAGACTTCGCGATCGATGTCAGAGTGGCCGCCGCAACGGCGTATAGGAAAGGCAGGCGATCCGGTTCGTGTCCGCACCGGTTCCGCGCCTGGCCGTACGTCTTCGGGGGTGTGCCATGTCCGACTTCATCGGGTGCGATTTCCGCGCCGCCGCGCGCGCCCGCGCGCCTCGTTCGCGCGTTTGGTTCGGCGCGTGCCTGATCTTCCTGCTCCTGCTGTTGAACGCGGTTTCCGCCTCGGCGCAATGCTCCGGCGGCCGCACCAACGCCGACACCGTCGTCTACGACCGGCCGCCGGCCTTCTCCAGCGGCAGCGGCTGGAGCTACGGCAACGAAATCGCGCGTCTGCCCGCCGGCAGCGCGCTCAGTGTGTGCGAAACCACCGCAGTCGGCCTCTTCGTCGACAAGAAGAAATGGCTGCGTATCGATCTCGGCGGCGGTCGCAGCGGCTGGATCTTCGCCGGCACCACCACGCTCGCCGATACGCGCCGCGCGCCACGTTTTGATCCATGGCCGATCTCGAGTGCGCTGGCGGCCACACCGGATGCACAGCCGGGATTGCCCGGCTTCGACGAACGCACGATGATCCTGATCGCGCTCTTGTGCGTGCTGCTCGGCATGTTCGGCAAGTTGGTGTTCGATGAAGCCGAGGCGAACGCCCGTTTTTCGTGGCGACAGTGCCTGCAGCCGCGCAAGTTCGTGAAGGCTTTCGTTGCCGCGCCGCTGGCGCTGGTGGCCTTCCTCAACCTCGGTAACTTTTCTTTCAGCAGCGAAGTCGCGGTCGTCGTTTCCTGGTGCATGGCGTTCCAGAACGGATTCTTCTGGCAGACCTTGTTGCCGCCGGCGAAGATCGGCGCCGCCGCCAATGCAGGAGCCGCATCGTGAAGCGCGACATCAGCAACGAAGCCTGGCTGCGCCTGGCCAAGCAGATCGGCGTGGAAGCCGCCGCGCTGCGTGCGGTCGCCGCGGTCGAATCGGCCGGCGACGGCTTCCTGCCGCCGCCGTCGGAGCGGCCGAAGGTCTTGTTCGAAGGCCACGTCTTCCATCGGCTGACGCAAGCGCGCTACGACGCCGCGCACCCCGATCTCAGCTACCCGAACTGGGACCGCAAGCGCTACGCGGGTTCGCTCGCCGGTGAATGGGAACGCCTCGATGCGGCCTGCGCGCTCGACCGCATCGCGGCACTGCAATCGGCGAGCTGGGGCCTGTTCCAGATCATGGGCTTCAACTACGACGCCTGCGGCTGCGCCGACGTCGACGCGTTTGTCGCAGCGCAATCGGAAGGCGCCGAGCAGCAGCTCGCGCTGTTTGCGCGCTTCATCGCCCGCGCACCCTTCATCACCGCCTTGCGTCAGCGCGACTGGGCCGCCTTTGCCCGCGCCTACAACGGCAGCGGTTATCGCCAGAATGCCTACGACCGCAAGCTGCGCGAGGCGTATCGGCATTTCAGCGCTGCGCCGGCCGCTGCAGCGGCGGCACCTACGAAGACGCGCGCGGCGAAGAAGACGGCCGCGCGCAAGACGTCGAGCGCGGCTTCCGCGCTGCCGCCGGGACGTTCCAGCTTCCCCGCAGTAGCGCCGCAGCGCGCGCCGGCACGGCGTGCGCCGGTCAAGCCCGATTCGATCGATCTGCGCGACTGGCTGTACCGGCCGAGCATCGCGGTGAGCCCGCCGCCTTCGATCCTGCCCAACGATCCGCGTCCGGTGAAGGATCAGAAACAGACCAATGCCTGCACCGGCTTCGCGCTGGCGAGCGTGATCGAAACCCTGCTCGCGCGCGGCGGCCGTCCGGCCGAGCAGATTTCCGGCTACATGCTCTACAGCATGGCGCGCCGCTACGACGAATGGAGCGACAACGACGACGAGGACGCCGGCTCGTCCCTGCGCGGCGCGCTCAAAGGCTGGTCGCGCCACGGCGCCAGCCTGGCGCGGCTGTGGAAGAACAAGACGATGCCGCCGGCGACCAACGATCCGAACACCGACTGGTGGCTGGATGCGGTGAAGCGCCCGCTCGGCACCTACTACCGCATCACGCCGAAGGCGATCGGCGACATCCACGTCGCACTGGCCGAAGCCGGTGTCGTCTACGCCAGCGCGATGATCCACGACGGCTGGTCGGCGCTGTCCGACGGCGCGGTGGCGGAAGCGCCGACCGGCGTCGAGCAACTGCGCCGCATCGCGCCCGGGCGCGGCCAGGCCGGACACGCGTTCGCGATCGTCGGCTACTGCGACGCCGGCTTCATCGTGCAGAACTCGTGGGGACCGCAATGGGGCCACGGCGGCTTCGCGATCCTCACCTACGACGACTGGCTGCGCAACGCGATGGATTGCTGGGTGGTGCAGCTCGGCGTCGTCACCAGCGAACACGAAGCGGTCGCCGCAAGCGCGACCTTGCAGGCGAAGGCCGGCCAGGCGGTCGCGCTGGCGACGGATCGCACCCTGGCCGACCATCAGATCGGCCCGTTCGTGATCGACATGGAGAACAACGGCGAGCTGAGCCAGCGCGGCCGCTTCCGCACTCATCCGGACGATCTGGTGCAGCTGCTCGACTTCCATCTGGTCAAGGCTTGTCAGGAATGGCAGCTCGACCGCAACGCCACCGTCGACATCGCGATCTACGCGCACGGCGGCCTGGTCGACGAAGACGCCGCGGCGGAAACCGCGCGCACCTGGATTCCGCTGCTGCGCTCCAATCGCATCTTCCCGATCTTCCTGATGTGGGAGACCGGCGCGTTCAAGACCCTGACCGACCTGCTCGAGGATTTCGCCAGCGAGCAGGATCAAGCCGCCACCGACACCGCCGGCGGCTGGTGGGATCGTTTCAAAAGCGCGGCGCTGGAATGGAAGGACGAGCGCATCGAGAGCTTCGCGCGCTGGCCCGGCGGCAAGCTGTGGGGCGAGATGAAGCAGAACGCCGACGCCCTGTCGGGCTCGCCGCGTTCGGGCGCGGTGCAGTTGTTCAAGCTGTTCAAGCAGCGCGAGCAGAGCCTGCCGAAGGTGCGCCTGCATCTGATCGGCCATTCGGCCGGCGCGATCGTGCATTGCTACTTGGGTCAGCGCGCCGTTCAGCGCGGCCTCGCGCTGGAATCGCTCAGTTTCCTCGCGCCGGCCGCTACGGTCGATCTGTTCGACGCCAGGCTCGGCGAGCTGGTCTCCAAGCGTCCTCTGCGCAGCCTGTTCGCCTATCTCACCGACGCGGCCGAGCGCGCCGACCCAACCTGCCGGCCTTACGGTCATTCGCTGTTGTACTTGCTCGCGCGTTCGCTCGAGGGCGGCCAAGACGTACCGATTCTCGGCATGGAGAAATATCTGGTCCCGGCGATCGTGACCCATCCCTGGGGCGAGCGCATCGCGCGCCTCACCAGCCCCGGCGGCTTGATCGCGAGCGGAACTGCGGCGACCAAGGCGACCACGCACGGCGGCATGGACGACGACACGGCGGTGCAGGCGGCGGTGATCCGGCACATCAAGGGCGCCGGCTGGAGCGGCCCGGTGGTGTGGCCGGCGACACTTTGAAGCACGCCGGTACGTCGCTTCGGCTCAGCACGAGTACGACAAAGCGCTGAGCATCGGTAGTGCGTGCGCTTGCGCGTGCCGCCGATCGAACCGAGCGCTGCGCCGGCGCTGTCCGCCGTGCGACGAGAGCGAGGTCGCCTGCGTACCCGCCTGCATTGCAAGTGGCTGAGGTCGTCTCCGATTCGCAGCCCGCTTGCGGCACACTGCCGGCCGGGTCGCCGCCTCATGCGTGCCGGCCGGCGGCGTGGCGCCACCACGAGCGAGACCAGAGTAGGCGCACATGAGGTTCAAGGCGGCAGCGGTATGGGTTCTGCTCGGGTCGAGTTTCTTTTCGATCCTCCACGCGCAATCGGCGCCGACGCCGGCACCGATCGAGGCGCGCGTACCGTTCGCGCCGACGGCCTTCGTCGGCAGCGACGGCGCGACGCATCTGGCCTACGAGCTGCATCTGAGCAACTTCTACGGCGACACCGGTCCGCTGCGCCCGCAAGGACTGAAGGTCTACGCCGAAGGCAACGATACGCCGCTGCTGGCGGTGGATGCGCAAGCGCTGGCGCAGATGGTCAAGCCGACGCCGGCCGAGAATGCGCCGGTGTCGATCGCGTCGGGCAAGCGCAGCATCGTGTTCGTATGGCTCACGCTGCCGGCCGGTGCGCCGGTGCCGCACGCGCTACGGCACCGAATCGAGTTCACCACCGAAAAGAACGCCACCGTCGTACTCGACGATGCGATCGTGGCGGTGAACGCCGGCAAGGTCGCGACGCTAGGCCCGCCGCTGCGCGGAGGCCGCTGGCTGGCGAACGAAGGGCCGGGCGCGGCGCAATCGCACCACTGGGGTAGTTTGGTCGCGGTCAACGGCCGGCTGACCATCCCGCAGCGTTACGCGCTGGACTTGGTCGGCGTCGATGCGCACGGTCGCGCGATCAAGCCGAAGATCAAGGACATCAAGAAAGCCACGCACGCCGACTGGGTCGGCTACGGCGTCGACGTGCTCGCGGTCGCCGACGGCGTCGTGCGCAGCGCACGCGACGGTGAAGAAGAGCATGCGCCGCTGACCGCGCAGCCCGAGCCGCCTTCGCTCAGCGCCGACGGCTTGTACGGCAACTACGTCATTTTGGAAATCGAACCCGGCGTGTTCGCCAGCTACGCCCACCTGCAGCGCGGCAGCGTCAAAGTGAAGGCAGGCGATCGCGTGCGCCGCGGCGATGTGATCGGAAAGCTCGGACAGTCGGGCAACTCGGCCGGGCCGCACCTGCACTTCCATCTCGCCGATGCCGCGACGTTCGAGGGATCGGAAGGCATTCCCTATACGTTCGCGCGTTTCGAGTCGCTCGGGCCGGAGACCGAAGCGCAGTTGTTCGGGCAGGGCGAGCCGTGGAAGCCGGCAGCCAGCGCGCAGCAAACGGATCGGCTGCCGTTGAGCGGAATCGTGATCCAATTTCCCGATCGCTGAATCAGGCCGATCGGGAAAGATTCGAACCGATCGGCCGGACGGCTAGAATAGCGCCGATGCACGAGATCGATCGAAACGCACGCCGGCTCGCGGTCGCGCCGATGATGGACTGGACCGACCGCCACTGCCGCGTCTTCCATCGCCTGCTCGCACCGAATGCGCTGCTCTATACCGAGATGGTCACCGCGCCCGCGGTGATCCACGGCGATCGCGCGCGTCTGCTCGGCTTCGACGCCAGCGAGCACCCGATCGCCTTGCAGCTCGGCGGCTCGGAACCGGCCGAACTCGAGCAGGCGGCGCGCATCGGTGCCGAGCTCGGTTACGACGAGATCAATCTCAACGTCGGTTGTCCCTCCGATCGCGTGCAGTCCGGCCGCTTCGGCGCCTGCCTGATGCGCGAGCCGGCGCTGGTCGCCGATTGCGTCGCGGCGATGCGCGCGGCGGTGCGCATACCGGTCACGGTGAAGTGCCGGCTCGGCGTCGACGAGCAGGACGAATACGCCGATCTCGAACGCTTCGTCGCGCGCGTGCACGCCGCCGGCTGCACCGTGTTCGTCGTGCATGCGCGCAAGGCCTGGTTGCAGGGACTTTCGCCGAAGGAGAATCGCGAGGTGCCGCCGCTCAACTACGAGCGCGTGTATCGGCTCAAGCGCGATTTCCCGCAGCTGACCGTCGTCATCAACGGCGGCGTCGCGCAGGTCGCCGAGGTGCGCGAGCACCTGCACCACGTCGACGGCGTCATGCTCGGGCGCACCGCGTATCACGAGCCGTATCGGCTGGCCGAAATCGAAGCGGAATTGTTCGGCACGCCGCTGCCCGATCGCGACGAGGTGCTGTTGCGCTTGCGTCCCTACGTCGAAGCGCATCTGGCGCGCGGCGACCGTCTGCAGCACATCAGCCGCCACGTACTCGGTCTGTATCAGGGCCTGCCCGGTGCGCGCGCTTTCCGCCGCGTGCTGAGCGAGCAGGCGCATCGCGCGAATGCCGGTTGGAGCGTGGTCGAACAAGCGCTCGCCGCGCGCCGCGGCGAATCGCGCGCGCGAGCGGCTTAGCGTTTCGCGCGGCGCAGTCGATCGAGCAGGGCCGAAGCGGGA
Organism: Dokdonella sp. GW821-FHT11D02; assembly: GCF_058808595.1. NCBI lineage: Bacteria > Pseudomonadati > Pseudomonadota > Gammaproteobacteria > Lysobacterales > Rhodanobacteraceae > Dokdonella > Dokdonella sp. GW821-FHT11D02. The sequence continues at coordinate 941,834 of NZ_CM179520.1, forward strand.
TTTGACCAAGGTCGAGTTTCTCGCCGCCGTGCATGCGCCTAGGCTGTAGCGATCGGATCTTCCTTCAGGAATCGGCAATGGACGGCTCGCAAGCGAGCGCCGCGCCCGACGGCGCGGCGGCATCGAAGCCAACACAGAGCAGCTGGCGCGGACGCGGGATGGCGATCGTCTTTGTGCTGTTGTGGTGCTCGGGTTATCCGTCCGGCAAGCTGGCGGTGTTGCATGGCGGGCCGTTCACGGTGCTGCTGTTGCGCTTCGTCGCGGCGGCGGCGATCTTCGGCGCCTTGGCGGTGTTCGCGCAGGCGGTCTGGCCGGGCTGGCGCGCGCTCGGCCACAGCGCGGTGGTCGGACTGCTGTCGCTGGCGCTGTCGTTCGGAGGCATCTACGAGGGCCTGCATCTGGGCTTGTCGACCGGCCTGTCGGCGCTCTTCATCGGTGCGATGCCGTTGGCGACGGCGCTGTTCGCAAGCCTGACCGGCGAGCGACTGAGCCGCTGGCAATGGGGCGGACTCGCGCTCGGCTTCGTCGGCGTGCTGCTGGTGCTGCAGGGGCGCATCGACACCAACGGCGCCGGCGCGGCCAGTTATCTCGCGGGGCTGGTCGGCTTGCTCGGCTTGAGCCTCGGCACGCTGTACCAGAAGCGGCATTCCTCGACCTTGGATTTGCGCGTCGGTCTCGCTGCGCAGCACGCAGCGGCTGCGCTGGCGATGCTGCCGCTGGCGCTGTGGCTGGAGCACTTCCGCAGCGACTGGAGTGCGACCTACATCGGCGCGCTGAGCTGGATCGTGCTGGTCAACGCGGTCGGCGGGTTCGCGCTGCTGTTCGCGCTGATCCGTCGCGGCGCCGCGACCGACGTCGCCGCGTTGTTCTACCTGATGCCGCCGGTGACGGCCCTGATGGGTTATCTCGTGCTCGGCGAGCGCCTGGCACCGGCGATGCTGCCGGGCTTCGCCCTGGTCGCGTTCGGCATCTGGCTCGGTACGCGGCGGGAGGTCGGGTAGCCGATCGGCTGCGCGCCATCAGGTGCTGCGGACGCTTAGGTCTTTCGTTTCGCGTCTCGCGGCAGTTCGAGCAGATGCGCGAGGTCAAGATCGGGCGCTTGCTTCGTCAGTGCGCAGCATACGCGTTCCGCGAGAGCGCCGGCAGGAGCCGTGTGTGGGCAAAGGCGATCGTACATTCGCAATCGAGTCGAATCGACTTCCCGCTACACTTCGCCCATGCCTTTGATCCAACTTCAGAACGTCGACTACTCCGTCGGCGGCCCACTGCTGCTCGAAAAGGTCGATCTGACGATCGAGCCGCGCGAGCGCATCTGCATCGTCGGCCGCAACGGCGCCGGCAAGTCGACCTTGCTCAAACTGATCGCCGGCGAGCTGCGCCCGGACGACGGCGAAGTGCGCGTGCAGACCGGCGCACGCATCGCGCGGCTGACGCAGGAAGTGCCGCACGACCTCGCCGGCACCGTGTTCGACGTGGTCGCCGGCGCGCTCGGCGAACTCGGTGCGCTGCTGGCGGAGTTCCACCGGCTCACGCATCACCTCGATCAAGCCGGCAATCCCGCCGCGATGGCGGCGGTGCAGGCGCGTATCGACGCCGGCGGCGGCTGGAATCTCGATCAGCGCGTGGTGCGCGTGCTGGCGCGGTTGGAATTGGCCGAGGACATCGAGTTTTCGGCCTTGTCGGGCGGCATGAAGCGACGCGTGCTGCTGGCGCGCGCGCTGGTGCTGGAGCCCGATCTCTTGCTGCTGGACGAGCCGACCAACCATCTCGACATCGATGCGATCGCCTGGCTCGAGCGGCTGCTGCTCGATTTCGCCGGCAGCGTGGTGTTCGTCACCCACGATCGCCGCTTCCTGCGCGCGCTCGCCACGCGCATCGTCGAGATCGACCGCGGCCAAGTCACCTCCTGGCCCGGCGACTACGAAAACTATCTGCGCAGGCGCGAGGAGCGGCTGCACGCCGAGGCGCAGGCGAACGCGCTGTTCGACAAGAAACTGGCGCAAGAGGAAGTCTGGATCCGCCAGGGCATCAAGGCGCGGCGCACGCGCAACGAAGGGCGCGTGCGCGCACTCGAAGCGATGCGGCGCGAGCGCGCGCAGCGGCGCGAGCTCGGCGGTCGCGCGCGCATCGCCGCGGACATCGCGGCGCGCTCGGGAAAGCGCGTGGTCGAGGTCGAGAACATCCGCTTCGCCTACGACGGGCGCCGCATCGTCGACGGGCTGACCACGGCGATCCAGCGCGGCGATCGCATCGGCCTGATCGGCGCGAACGGGTCGGGCAAGACCACCTTGCTCAAGCTCCTGCTCGGCCAGCTGGAGCCGCAGGCGGGCGAGGTGCGGCTGGGCACGAATCTGGAAATCGCTTACTTCGACCAGCACCGCGCGCATCTGCGCGAGGACTTGAATGCGCTCGACAACGTCGCCGAAGGACGTGAGTACATCGAGGTCGGCGGCGCGCGCAAGCACGCGCTCGGTTATCTGCAGGAGTTCCTGTTCGCGCCGGACCGCGCGCGCGCGCCGATCACGGCGCTGTCGGGCGGCGAACGCAATCGCCTGCTCTTGGCCAAACTGTTCGCCAAGCCTTCTAATCTGCTGGTGATGGACGAGCCGACCAACGATCTCGACGTCGAAACGCTCGAGCTGTTGGAAGAACTCCTGGCCAACTACCAGGGCACCCTGCTGCTGGTTTCGCACGACCGCGAGTTCCTCGACAACGTGGTCAGCGGCACGCTGGCGCTGGAAGGCGAGGGGCGTGTCGGCGAGTACGTCGGCGGCTACACCGACTGGCTGCGGCAGCGGCCGACGAACGCGCCGGTCGCCGTGGTGCGCGCCGCACGCGAACGCGCGAGCGAAGAACCCAAGCCGATCGTCGCACCGAGCAAGCGCAAGCTCAGCTACAAGGAATCGCGCGAACTGGAAGACCTGCCTCAGCGCATCGAGAGCTTGGAGGCGCGCATCGCCGAACTCGGCGCGGCGATGCAGGAACCGGCGTTCTACAACCAGGACAGCGCCGCCATCGTCGCCGTCAACGATGAGCTGGCTGCTTTGCAGCTGCAGCTCGATGCGGCGTACGAGCGCTGGCAGCTGCTCGAGGCCGGCTGATCGCGGCGATCAGGCATCCGCGGCCAGCGGCGCTTTCGGCGGCGGTGGCGGCGGCGTACTCGGTGCGCGCGGCGGCGCAGCCGGCTTGGGCGGCGCCGGGGGTGCCGGCGGCAGCGGCAGCGCGCTGAAGATCGATTTGTACTCGGGCGCCTTCACGTTCAGCGTGATCGTCTTGCGCTCGCGCAGCACTTTGAACGGAATGTCCTTGCCTGCGGCCTGATCGCGCAGCGCGCGCAGCGCGTCGCCGGGATCGTCGACGCGTTCGCCGGCGACTTCGGTGATCACATCGCCTCCGCGCAGGCCGGAAGGCGACGCCTGGTTGGCGGAGATTACCAAGGCGCCGCGATCGATACCGAAGTAACGGCCGAGATCCGAATTGACCGGGGCCAGGTTCAATCCCCACCACGGCATGGCGCGATGCATCGCGACTTGCGCATCCGCGGTCGCGCGCGCGACGTCGGCGCCGATTTTGGCGTAGTCGATCGAGGCGGCGGCCACGCGTGCGCGTTCGACTTGTTCGCGCACGTCCTTCTCCATGTTCTTCATCTGCACCACGTCGACATCGCCGGCGATCAGCCGCGGCCAGTTGTACGCCTCGCGTCGCGCCGCCTTCACCAGCAGATCGGGCTGCGCCTTGGCGCCGCGTTCGTAGGCGAGGCGCACTTCCTGTCCCTCCTTGAGATCGCTGAGCAGCTCGCGCGCTTCGCGCAGGCCGTCCTCGGGGTCTTCGGCGTTGGCGAAGCGCTTGCCGTTGATGGCGACGATGACGTCGCCGTCGCGCAAGCCGGCGCGTGCGGCCGGGCTGTCGGGAGTGACCGCGCTGATGCGGGCGCCTTTCCGTTCCGACCCCAATACCACGCCGATCATGGCGCGGTTGGGATCGCCGAGATAGCGGTACGCGTAGGCGCGCGGACCGACGTCGCCCAGCTCTTCCGACAACTTGGCCATCTTGCCGGAGAGCTCCTTCATCTGCGTGCGCATCTCGGCCAGCTCGGCGCGTGCGGCTTCGCTGCGCGCGTCGCGCTCTTCGCGCTGCGCTCGATCGCCCGCGGCACGGCTCTTCGCGTCGTCGGTTTTCGGCGGCGCCGTCGGCTCGGCGGCAGCGGCGCTGCCGAGGCAGAACATCAAGGCGGTGATCAACAAGGTGCGCTTCATCGGTGTTTCCTTCGTGAATGAGGTCAGTTCGCGGCGACGGCGTAGGTGTTGCCGCGAATCGTCGCGAGGTCTTCGAGCAGGGTGACGCGCTGGCGCCACAGCGGCAGCGCATCGGCCTCGCCGCGGGTCGCGCCGAGCTGCACGTCGACCAGACCGATCAGATCCTCGACTTCGACCGAGGCCATCAGGTCGCGGCTGTCGAGCGGTGCCACCGTGGCGGTCGCGATCCAGCGCTCGAGTGCCTGCGAACGCTCGTGCAGGGTGCTCAGTTCGTCCGTTGCGGCCGGCACGCTCTGCGTGGCGGCGACGCCGGTGGTGCCGGCGGCGATGGGTGCTTGCGGCCGAGGTTGCAGCAGAAGCGGCGCCAAGGCGGCCAGGGCGATGCCGGCGGCGAGCGCCGTGGGCAGGGCGTAGCGCCAGGGTCGGCGCCGTCTGGCCGTCAGCGCTTGCGCGAGATCGGGCCACAAGTCCGGCTGCGGTGCGGTCTGCGGCAACGCGCGCAGCGCATCGGCGAGCGAGGGTGATGGATTCACGCCGTCACGGTCAGACATGGCGCGGCCTCCCGGTGGGTTGCGGACAAAGTGGGATCGAGCAGATCGCGCAGGCGCGAGCTGCCGCGCGCGACCTGCGATTTGGAGAAGCTGACCGATTTTCCGGTCATCTCGGCGATCTCCTGGTGCGTGTATTCCTCGACGTGGTACAGCCACAGCACGCTGCGCGTCAGCGGCGGCAGCCGTTCCAGCGCGCGTTCGAGGTGTCTGGCGTCGGCCAGCATCCACGGCGGCGGCTCGGTGCTGGGCGCGTCGTCGTCGTCGGGCAGCTCTTCGAACTGCACGCCGCGCTCGCGGCGCAATTTCATCAGCGCCTCGTTCACCACGATCTGCCGCAGCCAGCCCCAGAACGGCGCGTCGCCGCGGAACTGGCCGATGCGCTCGAGCAGATGCAGCATCGCGTCGTGCACGACTTCGCGCGCCGTCTCGACATTGCCGAGCAGGCGCAGTGCCAGGCTGTAGGCCGGACGTTCGAACGCGCGATAGATCTGTTCCAGCGCGCGCAGGTCGCCGCGGCGGGCCATCGCCAGGGTGGTTTCGGGGACGTCGATCTGGAAATTACTGGCGCTCACGGTCAACCCAGATGCAGCGGGGGGCGATTGGGTCGCAGGCATTCTCGCGCGATGGCGGCGAAGACGCCTGCAAGGCGTCCGTCCGGCCTTGTCCGCGGTGCGCTCGGACACTGTCCGGCGGCGTTGTCCGTCCGATGTTTCTTCAGAAAAACAGAGAGTTATCGACTGGCACGCTCGTTGCTGAGGATTTCTCGTCACCAACCAGGGAAGCCGACCGTCCATGATCCGCGACACCTCCGCCCAGGACCGCAAGATCGCACCGCCGCGCAATCGCAAGAAGCTGTTCGTCTGGGGCGGCGCGGCCGCGGCCGTGCTGTTGGCCGGCGCCTTCCTGCTGCCGGCGGCGGCGCGCTTGATGTCGGCCGATTCCTCCGCCAGCTCGGCTCGTCTGCGCATCGCCGAGGTCAAGCGCGGCACGCTGACGCGCGACGTCTCGGTGCAGGGCAAGGTCGTCGCTGCGGTCAGCCCGACCCTGTACGCGCGCACCGCAGGCACCGTTTCGCTCGACATCCACGCCGGCGACAAGGTCAAGAAGGGCGACGTTCTCGCCGAGATCGATTCGCCCGAACTGACCAACAAGCTGAAGCAGGAACAGGCCACCCTGGATAGTCTCGGCTTGGAAGTCGAGCGCGCCACCATCTCCAACCGCAAGCTCGAAGCGGCGACCAAGATGGCCTACGAGCAGGCCGTCATCGACCGCCAGACCGCCGAGCGGGAGCTGGAGCGCAACACCAAGGCGTTCGAACGCGGCGCGCAGCCGGAAATGGAAGTGCTGCGTGCGAAAGACGCCTTGGCCAAGGCCAAGCTCAGCGAAGTGAACGCGCAGCACAACATGCAGCTCGACCGCGACAGCCTCGCTTTCGAGCTGAAGACCAAGCGCTTCGCGCTGGATCGGCAGAAGCTGATGGTCGAGGACCTGACGCGCCAGGTCGACGAGTTGAAGATGCGCTCGCCGGTCGACGGCCAGGTCGGCCAGCTGCTGGTGCAGCAGCGCGCCAACGTCGCTGCCAACGCGGCCGTGCTGACGGTGATCGATCTCAGCGCGTTCGAAATCGAAGTGCAGGTGCCGGAAGTGTTCGCGCACGATCTCGGCCCGGGCATGGCGGCCGAGATTCAAGACGCCAGCGGCAAGTACGCCGGCGAAGTCAGCGCGATCTCGCCCGAAGTCGTCGACGGCCAGGTCACCGGCCGCATCCGCTTCGGCGAGAAGAAGCCCGACGGCCTGCGTCAGAACCAGCGCCTGACCACGCGCATCCTGATGGACGAACACCCGAACGTGCTGATGGTCGAACGCGGTCCGTTCGTCGACACCGGCGCCGGCCGCGTCGCCTACATCGTGCGCGGCGGCATGGCCGAGCGCACCTCGATCCAGGTCGGCGCGACCAGTCTCAACGCAGTCGAGATCGTTTCCGGCGTGAAGGAAGGCGACCGCATCGTGATCTCGGGCACCGACCAGTTCAACGGTGCGCAGCGTGTGGCGTTGAATTGATGGAGGGGCCGGGATTCGGGAGTGGGGATTGGGGATTCGGAACAGCAGCGAAGCTGCTCCGGCTCTTCTATTCCCAACCCGATCCCCGGCTCAGCACGCGAGCCTAAAGCTTCTACCCAATCCCAATCCCCAATCCCCAATCCCGAATCCCGGCTCCCCAGAGGCAAACCCATGTTGAAGATGACCCACCTGCAGAAGGTCTACCGCACGCACCTGATCGAGACCTATGCGTTGCGTGACTTCTCGATCAACGTGCGCGAAGGCGAGTTCGTCGCCGTGACCGGGCCTTCGGGTTCGGGCAAGACCACCTTCCTCAACATCTGCGGTCTGCTGGAAGAATTCACCGGCGGCGAATACTGGCTCGACAGCGTCGACGTGCGCGGTCTCGACGACAACGCGCGCTCGCGCCTGCGCAACGAAAAGATCGGCTTCATCTTCCAGAGCTTCAACCTGATCCCCGACCTGAACCTGTACGACAACGTCGACGTGCCGCTGCGCTACCGCGGCTTCGGCGCGGCCGACCGCAAGCAGCGCATCGAGGAATCGCTCAGCCGCGTCGGTCTCGCCTCGCGCGTGAAGCACTATCCGTCCGAGCTTTCCGGCGGCCAGCAGCAGCGCGTGGCGATCGCGCGCGCGCTGGCCGGTTCGCCGCGCCTGCTGCTCGCCGACGAGCCCACTGGCAACCTCGATTCGCTGATGGCGCGCGGCGTGATGGAGCTGCTCGAAGAGATCAACCGCCAAGGCACCACGATCGTGATGGTCACGCACGATCCGGAGCTGGCCGCGCGCGCGCACCGCAACGTGCACGTGATCGACGGCCAGGTCACCGATTTCGACGACGAGCCGAAGCTGCGCAAGCCGGGCTTGGAGAACGGGAATTCGGGGCTGGCGAAAGAAGCCGCTTCCGCATGACCGCCGATCGCTCCACGTCCGAGGTGCGCTGACATGCCGTCGACCAATCCCCAATCGCAAATCTCCAATCCCGGCCTTTCCATGTTCACCTATTACTTCCAGCTCGGCCTGCGCAGCCTCCGGCGCAATCCGATCCTGACCGCGCTGATGGTGGTCGGCATCGCGCTCGGCATCGCCGCGAGCATGACCACGCTGACGGTGATGCACTTGATGGGCAGCGATCCGATCCCGTGGAAGAGCGACAAGCTGCATTACGTGCAGCTCGACAACTGGAGCCCGGACAACCCCTACACCGACGACGGCCGTCCGCCGGACCAAGTCACCTATCGCGACGCGATGGCGCTGATGGAGGCCGGCAAGGCCGACAAGCAAACGGTCATGTTCAAGCTGTCGCTGCCGGTGCAGCCGGAGAATCCCGAGGTCAAGCCGTTCCAGTCGCTGGTGCGCGTCACCTACACCGATTTCTTCGGCATGTTCGAACCGCCCTTCAAGTACGGCGGCCCGTGGGATCGCAAGCAGGACAGCGAGCACGCGCGCGTGGTCGTGCTCAGCAAAGACGTCAACGAGAAGCTGTTCGGCGGCCAGGACAGCGTCGGCAAGAGCGTGCGCATGAACGGCATCGACTACACCGTGACCGGCGTGCTCGACACCTGGAAACTGCGTTCGAAGTATTACGACCTGACCAACGGCGCGTTCAGTGAAGCGGAAGATCTGTTCATGCCGTTCACGACCGCGGTCGATCTCAAGCAGCGCGGCTCGGGCAACAACAGCTGCTGGAAAGATCCGGGCGCCGGCTGGGAGTCCTACCTCAATTCCGAATGCATCTGGATGCAGATGTGGGTGCAGCTCGACTCGCCGGCGCGGCTGGCCGAGTACCAGTCCTTCCTCGACAACTACGTCAACGAGCAGAAGAAGCTCGGCCGTTTCCCGCGGCCGCTCAACAACCGCCTGCTCGACGTCAACCAATGGATGGCCGACCAGCGCGTCGTCTCCAACGACGTGCAGGTGCAGACCGGCCTCGGTTTCGCCTTCCTCGCCGTGTGCCTGGTCAACACGATCGGCCTCTTGTTGGCGAAGTTCACGCGCAAGGCGGGAGAGATCGGCCTGCGCCGCGCGCTCGGTGCGAGCCGGCGCGAAGTGTTCAAGCAGTTCCTGATCGAGTCGGGCGTGATCGGCCTCAGCGGCGGCGTGCTCGGTCTGCTCTTGACCGGCTTGGGCCTGATCGGCGTGCGCGCGCTGTACAGCGAGTACAAGTCGGTCGCTTCGCTCGATTGGACCATGGTGCTGATGACGATCGCGCTGGCGGTGGTGTCGGCCTTGCTGGCCGGCTTGTATCCGACCTGGCGCGCTTGCCGCGTGCAGCCAGCGGCGCAGTTGAAAGTCTGAAAAGCCGGGATTGGGGATTGGGGATTCGTAAGAGCCTCTCTCCCCATCCTTTCCCGAATTCCCCATCTCGAATCTCGGATTAAAGCCATGGAAATCCGCCCCATCTTCTCCGCCCTGATGCGCAGCAAGGTCTCGATGATCCTGATCGGGCTGCAGGTCGCGCTGACCTTGGCGATCGTCTGCAACGCGCTGTTCATCATCAGCGAGCGGCTCGACCACATGAACCGCCCGAGCGGCATGAACGAGGCGGACACGTTCTGGTTCGGCAGCAACGGCTTCGGCCAAGGCTTCGACGTGAAGAGCGTGCAGCAGTCCGATCTGCAAATGCTGCGGCAGATTCCCGGCGTCGCCGGTGTGACCAGCTCCAATTCCGTACCGATGAGCCAGGGCGGCTGGAGCACCGGCATCAATCTGCAGCCGAACCAGAAGACCTCGACCGCGAGCACGGCGATGTACCTGATCGACTCGCACGGACTCGATGCGTTCGGTTTCAAGCTGGTCGGCGGGCGCGATTTCAAACCCGAGGAAGTCGTGTTCCGCACGATGAACGACCGCGGCTTCCCCAACGTCGTCATCGTCACGCGCGCGGTGGCGGAGAAGGTGTTTCCCGACGGCAATGCACTCGGCAAGCAGATCTACTTCGGCGACGACAATCCGCCTTCGACCATCATCGGCATCGTCGAGCGTGCGCAGACGCCGTGGGTGGACGTCGACTTCGTCGACAACGCGACCTTCGCGCCGGCCTTTCTGCCCTACGGCAACGCCACGCGCTTCCTCGTGCGCGCCGAACCGGGCCGTCGCGACGAGGTGATGAAAGCGGTCGAGCAGAAGATGATCGAAGCCAATCCGAGCCGCATCGTCGGCAAGATGCGCACGATCGAACAAGTTCGCACGGAAGCCTATTCGGGCGACCGCGCGATGGCGATCATTCTCGGTGTGGTCATCGTCGCGCTGCTCGCGATCACCGCGCTCGGCATCGTCGGCATGGCCAGCTTCTGGGTCGCGCAGCGCACCAAGCAGATCGGTACGCGGCGCGCGCTGGGGGCGACCAAGTTCGACATCCTGCGCTACTTCCAGACCGAGAACTTCATCATCACCACGCTCGGCCTGGTCGTCGGCGGCGTGCTCGCCTACGGCTTGAGCCTATGGCTGATGCACGCCTATCAGTCGCCGCGGCTGCCGTGGCACTACGTGCCGGTCGGCTTTCTCTGCCTGTGGCTGCTCGGCCAGCTGGCCGTACTCGGGCCTGCGCTGCGCGCCTCGCGCGTGCCGCCGGCGGTGGCGACGCGCAGCGTCTGAGCTTCGACCGACAAGGACGCTCGATGAATCGTTTCTTCCGCCAATCCGCCATCCGCTGCGCGCTCGCCTGCGCTTTCGTCGCCGCCGCTCCGCTGCTGCGAGCGGGGAGCGCACAGGAATCCCTCGACCGCGACTTGACTCAGCTGCAGGCGAAATCGCAGCTGCCGGGATTTTGTGTCGCGATCGTCGACGCCGGCGGCTTGCGTTACCGCAACGGTTTCGGCTACGCCGACCTGAAGACGAAGCGTCTCTACACGGCCGACACCGTGCAGCCGATCGCATCGGTCAGCAAGACCTTGATCGGCGTCGCGCTGATGAAGGCGGTCGAGCTCGGCTACTTCACGCTGGACACGAACGTCGGCGACGTGTTGCCGTTCAAGGTCGCCAACCCGGCGTTTCCGGAGCGGCCGATCACGCTGCGCCAGCTCGCCACCCACACCTCCGGCATCACCGACCGCGAAGAGATTTACGAAAAAGCGTACGAGCCGGGCGCGCGGCCGAAGACTACGTTGAAGGATTTCCTGTCCGACTACTTCAGCGAAAGCGGCCGCTACTACAGCAAGCAGAACTTCACCAAGGACGCGCCCGGTAAGGCCTATCACTACAGCAACATCGGTGCCGCGCTCGCCGCCTATGCGATCGAGGTGAAGGCCGGCGTCAGCTACGCCGAGTTCGTCAAGAAAAACGTGTTCGATCCGGCCGGAATGGCGGCGTCGAGCTGGTTCACCGACGAGTCGAGAACGGACAACGCCACGCTCTACAACGGCAAGCGTGAGCCGTATCCGCTCTACAGCCTGGTGACTTATCCCGACGGCGGCTTGCACACCTCCTGCACCGACCTCGGCCGCTACCTCAGCCGCATCATCGCGGGATGGCGCGGTGAGCCGGCGAGCGGCGATGCGTTGCTCGCGCGCGCCTCGTTGCAGACGATGCTGAGCGCGCAGTTCGACGCCGCGCAGCTGCCGGCCGGCTTCGACGCCAAGCATCCGAACCAAGGCCTGTTCTGGGAGTTCCTGCGCGGCGGCGAGATCGGCCACTACGGCGGCGATCCGGGCGTCAGCACGTTCTTGGCGTTCGATCCGAGCAGCGGTGTCGGCCGCATCCTGCTGACCAACATCGGCGGTGACGAGACGATGACCGCCGAGCTCGCCGCTCAGCTCAAGCGGATCTGGACGACGCTGCAGGAACAGGCGCCGAAGCTGCGACCGCAGTGATCGGCGATGCTCCGAGGCGTTCCGCTAAACTCGCGCAACCTTTTCGCGCGCCGCCGCATCCAACCGGCGGATGCGCACCCACGAAAGCCAAAGTGAAACTATGCGCACGGTCCTGGTGATCGACGACAATCCTGCGGTCGGCACCGCCCTGGACCTGCTGCTGTCCCTACGCGAGATCCACACGGTCATTGCGCATTCGCCCGGCGAAGGCCTCGCCGCGCTCGCGCGCGAGGACATCGACCTCGTCATTCAGGACATGAACTTCACCGCCGACACCACCTCGGGCGAGGAGGGCGCCGCCCTGTTCCGCGCGATCCGCGCCGAGCACGCCGACCTGCCGATCGTGTTGCTGACCGCGTGGACGCGATTGGAAACCGCGGTCGAGCTGGTCAAGGCCGGCGCCGCCGACTATCTGGCCAAACCCTGGGACGACCACAAGCTTTTGGCCACGGTCGAGAACCTGCTCGAGTTGTCGGAAGCGACGCGCGAGGTTTCGCGCATGCGCGATGAGCGCCGCCGCCGGCGCAAGGCGCTCGATGCGAAGTACGACCTGCGCGGCCTGGTGTTCGCTTCGCCGGCGACCTTGCGCGTGGTCGAGCTGGCCTGCCAGGTCGCGCGCGCCGACATCCCGGTGCTGATCACCGGTCCCAACGGAGCCGGCAAAGAGCGCATCGCCGAAATCGTGCAAGCGAACTCCGCGGTGAAGGCCGGTCCGTTCGTCACCGTCAACTGCGGCGCGCTGCCGTCCGAGCTGATCGAAGCGGAGCTGTTCGGCGCCGAAGCCGGCGCCTATACCGGCGCGACCAACAAGGCGCGCGAAGGCCGCTTCGAAGTGGCCGACGGCGGCACCTTGTTCCTCGACGAGATCGGCAATCTGCCGCTGGCCGGTCAGGCCAAGCTGTTGCGCGTGCTCGAAAGCGGCCAGTTCGAACGGATCGGCTCCAGCCGCACGCGCCAGGTCAAGGTGCGCGTGATCAGCGCGACCAATGCCGATCTACCGGCGATGATCCAGAGCGGCAAGTTTCGCGAGGACTTGTACTACCGCCTCAATGTGATCGAACTGCGCTTGCCGCCGCTCAGCGAGCGCAGCGAGGACATCGTGCCGCTGGCCGAGCATTTCCTCGACGGCCAGGCCCAGCTCGACGAAGGCGCGCGCAACGCGCTCACCGCGCATACGTGGCCGGGCAACGTGCGCGAGCTCAAGAACGCGATCCAGCGCGCTGCCTTGCTGTGCCAGGACAGTCTCATCACCGCGCGCGATCTCGGCCTCGCCGCCGTCCGCAGCGGCAACGGCCGTGCCGCACCGGAAGCCGAGCCCGATCGCGAAATGGTCGAAGCGGCGCTGAAGAGCGCACGCGGCGTGATCAGCCAGGCGGCGAGCGAGCTCGGTCTGTCGCGGCAGGCGCTGTATCGGCGCATGGAGAAAATGGGGCTGAAGGTCGAAGGGTGATGCTTTGGGCTGAGCCTTAGGGCGCGACCCAGCGCATGCGCTTCCTCCTCTCCCGCTTGCGAGAGAGGGAGGGGGTGAGGACAGGCGGAGTGCTGTGCATCCAGCAAGCAACCGTCCTTGGCGCGCTCCCCCTTCGGCATCCTGCCTCAGCCTCGGCCGCTCGTGGCGGCCTCGACCTGACCCGCGCCTTCGGCGCGACCTCTCCCGCTCGCGGGAGAGGTGATAATTCGCCCGAATCCCGAATCCCGAATCCCGAATCCCGAATCCCGAATCCCGAATCCCGAATCCCGAATCCCGAATCCCAGCCCCTCCATGCGCCTACTCTCGCTCGAAGGAAAACTCGCCGCCGCGCTCGCGATCGCCGTGGTCGCGGCCGCCGCGATCGCGGCGTGGGCGACGGTCTGGCTGGGTTCGCCCTGGCTCGGTATCGGTGCGACCTTGCTCGCGCTGGCGCTGCCGGCACTGGTGTTCGCGCATCTGCTCGCGCGTCCGGTCACGGCGCTGATCCGCGCGCTGTCGGGCAGCGTGGTCGCGTTTCGCGACGGCGACTTCAGCTTTTCGATCGGCGCGAACCGCGGCGACGAAGTCGGCGATCTGGTCGACGCGCACAATGAACTGGGGCGCGTGCTGCGCGAGGAACGCCAGCATCTGTTCCAGCGCGAACTCTTGCTCGACACTGTGGTGCAGAACACGCCGACCGCGCTGATCCTGGTCGAGGACGGCGGTCACGTGATCTACGCCAATCTGGCTGCGCGCCAGCTGCTCAATGCCGGCCGTCCGCTCAACGGCGAGCGTTTCGAAGACATCATCGGCAGTGCGCCGGCGCCGCTGGCGCACGCGATCGCGAGCGGCGGCGACGGCTTGTTCAGCGTGCCGTTCGAGCACGAGGACGAAACCTTCCACTTGTCCCAGCGCGTGTTCAAGCTGCAAGGCAAGCCGCACCGGCTGTACCAGCTGAAACGCCTGACGCGCGAACTGGCGCGGCAGGAAGTCGCTACTTGGAAGAAGGTCATCCGCGTGATCAGCCACGAGTTGAACAACTCGCTGGCGCCGATCCGCTCGTTGTCGCATTCGGGCCGCACGCTCGTGCAGCGCAACGACACCGCGCGCCTGGCGATCGTGTTCGACACGATCGAGGAACGCACGCGCCACTTGGAAAGCTTCATCCAAGGCTACGCGCGCTTCGCCAAATTACCGACGCCGCAGCCGGAGACGGTCGAGTGGGCGCCATTCCTCGATGCGCTGTCGCGTCACTACCCGTTCCGTCTGATCGGCCAACCGCCGGCGGGGCCGGCGCGCTTCGACCGCGCTCAGGTCGAGCAGGTGCTGATCAATCTCTTGAAGAACGCGCACGAATCGGGCGGCCCGCTCGACGCGATCGACGTGTCCGTCACGCAGAACATGCGCGAAGCGCGCATCGACGTCGGCGACCGCGGCAGCGGCATGAGCGAAACGGTGCTGGCGAACGCGTTGCTGCCGTTCTATTCGACCAAGCGCAGCGGTTCGGGTCTCGGTCTTGCGCTCGCGCGCGAGATCGCCGAAGCGCACGGCGGCCGTGTCCAGCTCGCCAACCGCGAGGGCGGCGGTCTCACCGTGACGCTGGTGCTGCCGCAGCGCGAGTGAGCCGGCGCCGCCGCGGCAGCAGGCGCCATGCGACTTGCATATACTCAGCGCCTACGTCGAGCTGGGGAGAGCACCATGGGTTTCAGCGGTCTCGTGACCATTGCGGTCTTCGCGGTGATCCTGATCGGTTTGTCCAAGCTCGTGCGCATCGTGCCGCAGGGCTACGAATGGACGGTCGAGCGCTGGGGCAAGTACACGCACACGCTGACGCCGGGCTTCCATCTGCTGGTGCCGTTCATGCAGAACGTCGGCCGCAAGATGAACATGATGGAACAGGTGCTCGACGTGCCGTCGCAGGACGTCATCACCAAGGACAACGCGGTGGTCAAGGTCGACGGCATCGTGTTCTTCCAGGTGCTCGACGCGGCCAAGGCGGCCTATGAGGTCGCTCAGCTGGAACTGGCGGTCATCAACCTGGTGATGACCAATATCCGTACCGTGCTCGGCGGGCTCGATCTCGACGAAAGCTTGAGCAAGCGTGATCAGATCAATGCCGCGCTGTTGAAGGTGGTCGACGAAGCCACTCATCCGTGGGGTCTGAAGGTCACGCGCATCGAGCTGAAGGACATCCAGCCGCCGCGCGATCTGGTCGATTCGATGGCGCGTCAGATGAAGGCCGAGCGCGAGAAGCGCGCCAACATCCTCGAGGCCGAGGGCTTCCGCCAGGCCGCAATCCTGAAAGCCGAAGGCGAGAAGCAGTCGGCGATCCTTGCTTCCGAAGGCCAGAAGGAAGCGGCGTTCCGCGAAGCGGAGGCGCGCGAGCGTCTCGCCGCGGCCGAGGCGAAGGCGACTGAAGTCGTCTCACAGGCGATCGCCGCCGGCGACGTCAACGCGCTGAACTACTTCGTCGCCAACAAGTACGTCGAGGCGCTGAAGGCGATGGCCGAGTCGCCCAACCAGAAGATGTTGCTGCTGCCGATCGAGGCGACCGGCATCATCGGCTCGCTCGCCGGCATCGCGGAGCTTGCGAAGAACGCGCTGTCCGACCAGGAAACCAAGCGTGCGGCGCAGCCGCGCGGACCGGCGCCGCCGGCGGTGCGTTGAAGACGGTTTCGATCGAGGCATCAATCCCATGGAAAACCTCGTGAACAACTACGGTTGGTGGCTGCTGGCGCTGGTGCTGATTGCGGCCGAAATGCTGGCGCCGGGCTATTTCCTGTTGTGGATCGGCATCGCCGCCGGCGTGATGGGCATCGTGACCTTGGTCGCGCCGAATCTGCCGGTGCTGGCGCAGGCGGTGCTGTTCGGCGTGTTCGCGATCGTCGCCTGTCTGGTCTATTGGAAATACGTGCGACCACTGGCCGAGCAGCGCAACGATCAGCCGCTGTTGAACAAGCGCGGCGCCCAACTGGTCGGCCAGCGTTTCGTGCTGGCGCAGGCGATCGTCAACGGCCGCGGCCGCGTCAAGGTCGGCGACAGCGAATGGCTGGCGGAAGGGCCCGATCTGCCGCTGGGCAGTGAGGTCGAGGTCGTCGCCGTGAACGGCGTAGCGCTGTCGGTGCGAGCGGTTTCTTGAATCGCATCGCGGTTCGGTTGGAGCCTGGCGACTACGTCGCCGCGCAACACCTGCACACGCGTTGGACCTCCCGCCAGCTGCTCGTGCACGCATCCGCTTTGATCGCGGGTGCATTGCTGGCGGGGCTGAACCCGCCTACCCATTGGCTGTTCGTACTCGGCTGCGGCTTGATCGGCGGCGCCCTGGGCGGTGCCGGTTTTCGCGAGATCAGCCGTCGCCTGGTGTTGCCGAGGCGTGCGCGCAAACTGTTCGCACAGCAGAAGAGCCTGCAACGCCCGATCGAGTTCTGGTGGGACGAGCAGGCGCTGCATTGGGCGAACGAAGACAGCAATGGCCGTACTCGCTGGAGCGACTACATCAAGCGACGCGAAGACGATCGCATCGTTCTGCTGTATTTGTCCGACCTGATGTTCCAGATGATCCCCAAGCGTTGCTTGGAGGAGCCGGCGCAGCGGCAGGAATTCCTGCAGCGCGCGGCAATGGTCGACGAACGCTGACGGATTGCGCCCAGCGTTGCGTTTACCGACAGCGTTTCAGGCGGCGAGGCGATGGCGTCAGCCGCCGATCCCGCATCGGCGCAACTCAAGAGCCGGGCGCACCGAGCCGTTCGGCGAATCGCGCGAGTTCGATCGCATCGAGATCCGATACCACCACAGCCGACTGCTGACCGAGCGCGAACGGAGCGAGCGTGTAGCCGCGCCGGCTGCTCGCCGCGAGCTGGGCGGTTTCCGCTTCACCGAGCACGAACACGTCGATCAGATGCTGGCCGTGCCGATAGACCAAAACCGGCACGCGTGCTTCGCCGACGTAGTCGATGCGGCCGCCGACCAGCGCATAACCTTCGGCGGCGAAGTCGCGCACCAGCGGCGCCTGCGCCACCTTGCCGGCGAACCACGGCTTGACCGTGTGGCGGTCGCTGGAGACGACGTCGACCGGCGAGGCGGCGGCGAGTGCGCGCCAATGACTGGCGAAGAGGTCGCGCGCGAGCGCTTCGCGCGGCGCATCGTCGGCGCGCCAGGCGGTCGTCGCGACGCCGACGACGACGAAAGCGAACGCCGCGGCCGCCGCGAGCGCGAGCCAGGGATGGCGCTCGCTTGGTCCACGGCCGACTGACGCCTGCAGCTTCTGGCGTAGCGCTGCGGGTGCTTCGACACGCGGCGCGGCGCCGCGCAGATCGCGGCGCAGACGGTCGAGTTCGATCACGGCGGCGCGGCATTCGGCGCAGGTGTCGAGATGGCGTTCGAACTCGCGCGTCGCGCTCGCATCCAATTCGCCGTCGAAATACAGCGCTACTTCAGCGTCGTGTTTACAGGCCATTGCCCACCTCGTCTGCATCCGGATGCACCGCTTTCTGCAGGGTCGCGCGTGCGCGTGCGAGGCGCGACATCACGGTGCCGATCGGCAGCGACAACACCTCGGCGATCTCGCGATAGGACAGCTCCTCGATTTCGCGCAGGATCAGCACTTCGCGATATTCGGTCGGCAGCTGCCGCAGCAAGCGCGCGATCAGCGCCCGCCGCTGCTCGCGCTCGATGCGGTCTTCGGCGCGGTCGTCGCTCGGCGGCACCAGCGCATCGGCTGCGTCGCGGCCGTGTTCGGCGACGATCTGATCGAGCGCGACATTGCGGCGCTCCTTGCCGTGAGCCGCGAGGCGCGCCAGACAACAGTTGCGCACGATCGCGAGCCACCAGGCGCGCGGGTTGCCGTCGACGCGCGCGCCAGCCGAGCCGCTCGCGCGCAGGAACGCGTCGTGCACCGCGTCGGCGGCGTCCTGCTCGTTGCCGAGCAGCCAGCGTCCGAGGTTGTAGGCGGCGTCGAGATGGCGCAACGCCAGCTCGCCGATCTCGGTCCGGTCACCGCGTGCCGCACGTTTCCAGAACAGGACGGACATGGCGGATCGGTCAGCGCTTGCGCACGTGGACGGTGCCGAGCATGAAGGGATGCAGGGTGCAGGAGTAAGGATAGTCGCCTTCGGTCTTGAAGGTGTGTTCGAAACGATCGTCGGTATCGAGCGCGGGCGACGCCAGTTCCGCGCTCTTGCCGGTGACGGTGTGCGGCGTCTGATCGCGATTGGTCCAAGTCACGGTAGTGCCGGGCTCGATCGTGATTTCCGCCGGCACGTAGGCGAACTTGGTGATCTCGACCGTCGTCTGCGCGGCGTGCGCAGGGGCGAGCAGCACGGCGAGTGTGCCGGCGAGGAGACGCGAAACTCGGAGCGATGCATGCATGGCGAGACCTCAACGCTCGAGCGGCGTGTCGATCAGCGCGAGCGCGTGGCGTCCGCGCACCACACTGAGTTCGCGCGTACCGAGGCGTTTGCCGAGCTCGCCGGCGGGCACGGTGACCGGGCCGGGTTCGCCGATGCCTTCCTGTCCCGGCGTCGGCAGCGGATAGGCCAGCGACATCGCGGTGTGCAGGGCGATGTGGCCTTCCACTTTCTGCAGCACCTGGTGCACGTGACCGTTGAGCACGGTGACCGAGCCGAACGGCCGCAGCAACGCGAGCGCCGCAGCGGAGTCGGCGGTACCCCAGCCCCACGGCTCGTAGATCGTCCATAGCGGGATGTGCGCGAGCACGACGATCGGCGTCGAATGCGCGACGCCGGCGAGATCGCGTTTGAGCCACGCCAGTTGTTCTTCGCCGATCGCGGCCAGATGACCCTTACCGAAGTTGCGCACGTTGTCGAGTCCGACGAAATGCACGCCGCCCTGATCGAAGCTGTACCAGGAGCGGCCGCGACCGTCGTGATCGAAGGCTTTCAGGTAGCCGCCGACGCCATCGGCGAGCGCGTCGTGTTCGCCCGGCACGGTGTGCACGCGGTCGACCGCGAGTTCGGCCAATAGCTCGCGCGCCTGGCCGAACTCTTCCGGCTTGGACAAATGGCTGACGTCGCCGGTGTGCACGACGAAGGCCGGCCGCTGCGGCAGCGCGTTGATCGCCGTGGTTGCGCGCCTCAGGCTGCCGACGACGTCGGGGTTGGCTTCTTTGTGGAAGCCGATGTGCGTATCGCTGATCTGGACGAAGCTGAGGGCGTGGTTCGAGGCGGGCGCGAGCGTGCCGGCATGGGTCGCGCCGAGCGCGCGCGGCACGCCGCCGACGACGCTCCAGACCACGGCGGCGCCGGTCCATGCGGCGAGACAACCGAGTGCGCGTCGGCGCGCGTCGGACTTGGGTGCGGCTTGCGCTTCGAGGTCGGGCGAATCCATGACGGCTCCTTGCGATCGGGGTTTGCCGACCAGATCGAAGGAGGCGCCGATTTATTCCCGTTCCGTGGCGTCAGCGAAGAAATCGCTCGCCAGCGAGGTCGCGGCGCGGCGCCACCGTGGGCGCCGCGCCGGACGCTAGCGCTATTGCTTGTCGTAGATATACAGCGTGCCCTGGCCGCTGTTGTTCAGACCTTGCGGCGCGCCGATGAGGACGCTGTCGTTGTCCGCAATGCCGACGGCCGCGCCGAAGCCGTCGTTGCTGGTGCCGTCACTGGCGACCAGCTTCTGGCTTTCGGTCCACACGCCATTGGTCGAACCGAACACGTAGGCCGCTCCGGTGGAATTGGTCGGCCAGCCGGCACCGGCCGCACCGATGACGACGAGTTTTTCGCTCAGCGCGATCGAGCTGCCAAACTGCCAGTTGCGATACGCGTCGCTAGGAATCAGTTGCTGCTGTTGCTGCCATTGTCCGTTGGTCTGGGTGTAGGTGTAGACCGCGCCGGAGGTCTGTTGCAGCGGCAGGTTCTCATCGCCGATCAGGGCGAAGCGGGCGCCGACCAGGAGTTGGGTGCCGTTGAACGCGAGCGCGCCGCCGTACAGCATGCCGGTCGAAGTCGGGCTGCCGACCAGCTTCTGTTTCTCCAGCCAGCCCGGATTGCAGCGGCCGCTGGAGAAGCATTGCTTGCCGTAGACGTAGACGGCGCCGACGCCGTAGTAGCCGAACTGGAACGCGCTGGAGGCGCCGATCACCGCCGTGTCGGCGCTGATCCCGACGGCGCTGCCGAAATCTTCGGCGAAGCCGCCGTCGCTGGCAGTGAACTTCTGCGCGATCGTCCAGACGCCGTCGTCGCCGCGGTGATAGCGATAGGCCGAGCCGCGGCTGTTGATGACGGCATTCAAGCCGCCGCAGCCGGTGGCGCCGACCAGCGCATCCGCGCCGGAGACGGCGACCGAGACGCCGAAGTAGCAATCGGAAGCGGCGCCGTCGGGCGGCGTGAGTTTCTGCACCTGGACGAAGTTGCGGTTTTGGCCGCGCGTGAAGACATAGACCGCGCCCTGGCTCTGGCGGCCATCGACGGTCGCGTTGTGTGCACCGACGAATACGGTGGTGCCGTCGTAGGCAACGGAGGTGCCGAAAGACGCACCGGCGGCGCCGTCACTGGCGATCAAACGCTGCTTCTGCGTCCACGGGCAGGTCGTTCCGCTGCAGATTCCAGTGCGCTGGTAGAGGTAGGTGGCGCCCTGATTGCTGTCGCTGGCGGGAGCGCCGACGAAGGCGATACTTCCCGATACCGCGATCGAACCGCCGAAGCGTTTGCCGTCGGCGACGCGCAGCGTCTGTTCGCCCCAGGCGAAAGGAAGCAGCGGTGCTTGATCGAGGGCTCGATCGCCGCCGCTGCGTGGCGGCGAGACGGATGCACCGTCGGCCAGATAATTCTGGCGGGTATTTGAATTCAGGTCTTCGGCGTCCTGTGCGGACAGAGTCGGGCGGAACACCGGCGCGGTGGAAGGCGCTTCCTGTGCGTAGGGCGTGGCGGCGAGAAAGAACGAAAAAGCCAGGCAGACATATCGGAACGTCATGACCATGCTCCCCATATAAGTGCAGAGAAATTCTGCCCGTGGCTTATAGCTCAGTGGGGTTGCAGCCGTCTGCGCACCCCGACTCGCTTCGTACGAGGGCACGTGGGCGACAAACCGCCGACCTTCCTACGATAATGCGAGCCCCATTTCGCATTGCCCGACCGATGACGCAGAAGACGATCCTCAACGAAACCCACCGCGCGCTCGGCGCCAAGATGGTCGACTTCGGCGGTTGGGACATGCCGCTGAACTACGGCTCGCAGATCGAGGAGCACCATGCGGTGCGCCGCGACGCCGGCATGTTCGACGTTTCGCACATGACCGTGGTCGATCTCACCGGCGCGCGCACGCGCGAATTCCTGCGCTACCTGCTCGCCAACAGCGTCGACAAGCTGAAGGCGCCGGGCAAGGCACTGTACTCGTGCATGCTCGACGAGAAGGGCGGGGTGATCGACGATCTGATCGTCTACTTCCTCGGCGAAGGATTCTTCCGCGTCGTCGTCAATGCGGCCACGCGCGCGAAGGATCTGGCTTGGATCGAGAAGCAGGCGCCGGCGTTCGAGGTGAACGTAACCGAGCGCCCGGAACTGGCGATGATCGCGGTGCAGGGGCCGAACGCGCGCGCGAAGGTGTTCGGTCTGCTCTCGCCCGAAACGCGTGCGAAGGCAGAGAAGCTCGGCAAGTTCGCCGCCGTCGAAGGCGATGGCTTGTTCATCGCGCGCACCGGCTACACCGGCGAAGACGGTTTCGAAATCATCGTGCCGGAAGCGCAAGCCGTGAACCTGTGGAATCGTCTGAAGGACGCCGGCGTCGCGCCGGCCGGACTGGGCGCGCGCGACACGCTGCGTTTGGAGGCCGGCATGAATCTGTACGGCCAGGACATGGACGAGGCGGCGTCGCCGTGGGAGGCGAATCTCGGCTGGACCGTCGCGCTCGACGAGAATCGCGACTTCATCGGTCGCGGCGCGCTGGAAAAACAGAAGGCCGCCGGCGGTCACCGCGTCATGGTCGGCTTGGTGATGGACGAGAAGGGCGTGCTGCGCCACGGCCAGCGCGTCGTCACGCCGAAGGGCGACGGCGAGATCCTCTCGGGCAGCTTCTCGCCGACCTTGGGCAAGTCGATCGCGTTCGCGCGCGTGCCGGCCGATGCCGGCGCCAGCTTGCAGGTGGACATTCGCGGCAAGCTGCTGCCGGTGCGCGTGGTGAAGTATCCGTTCGTGCGCGACGGCAAGGCGATCGAAGGCATCTGAGAACGGGCCCGCAGCCCCCAATCGCGCCGCCGTTGCGGCGTTGCTAGAATCCGCTCCAGCGGCGAGAACCCAAGGACCTGAGCCATGCAAGAAATCCCCGGCGATCTGAAATTCATGAAGTCCCACGAGTGGGCGCGCGTCGAAGACAAAGGCACCGTCACGGTCGGTATCTCCGATCATGCGCAGGGCCTGCTCGGCGATCTGGTTTATGTCGAACTGCCGAGCGTCGGCGATACCGTGAAGGCGGGCAATGCCGTCGCCGTGGTCGAATCGGTCAAGGCCGCTTCGGACGTCTACGCGCCGGTTTCGGGCGAGATCGTCGCGGTCAACGAGGCTCTGCCGGACAAACCGGAGACGATCAACGAGGACGCCTACGGCGACGGCTGGATCTTCGTGATCAAGCCGGACAACCTCGCCGAGGAGCAGGAAGATCTGCTCGATCCCGATGCGTACGCCGAGCTGATCGAAAGCGAAGATCACTGACGCGGACCGCGAGAGTGATCGAAAAAGAAGGCGCGCTTCGGCGCGCCTTTTTCTTTGCGCGTCGTTCGTCTCTCTTCACGCGAACGGACGATGTCGCGACGGTCGTCGAGCGCGAACGCGGCGATGAGGTCGATCGTTCGATGAGACGTTCCGATTGCTCGAACTCGATCTCGCGAATGCATTCGCGGTCGACGATTCGGTCGCGTTCGAACGGCGTGCTTCGACTTCCGAATCGTTCGATGAGACCCGCTGATTGATCCGCGCGGCGGGTTTCGGAAAAAAATTTTTGCGTCCGTTCATTCGCCGTTGCCGGCTCGAACGGCATCTCGTTCGGTGCTTGCGCGGCGTGTGCATCGTCGTGCGTGAGTCGTCGATTCGCGTTACGCGGCGATCTCGATTCGATGTCGCGAAAAAGTCCGGAAAGCCGCATGGCGGCTAGCTTTCCGGGTATTTTGCGGAATTGTTTCCGTATCGAGTAAATAGACGTCTAAACGTCTACACTCCCATATTGAAACGTGTTTTAGGAGGCCCCGGAGGGCTCCGAAATCGGCGTTTTCGGGGGCCTAGCAGTCACGTAGGAACTGCTTGTTTCCCCTAAGAAATTTGTTGACACGCGCGAACGACAGTAATAGTTTCTGCGCCGGCGTGACAAACGAATAAAGGAATCATGACCGCAGCTCGCTTCATCGACCCTTACATTGAACACGGCACGAAGTCCGGGTCGGTAAAGAAGATCACGGTATCGGTTCCCTTCCACGTCTTGAAACTTTTGTCCGACGAACGGACCCGTCGCCAGGTTGCGAACCTGCGCCACGCCACCAACAGCGATCTGCTGTGCGAAGCATTCCTTCACGCTTTTACTGGGCAACCACTGCCAACTGACGAGGAGCTAAGACGCGATATGGCTATGAAGAAAGCAGCTGCAAAGAAGAAACCCGCCGCCAAGAAAGCCGCCAAGAAAGCGGTGAAGAAGACGACGGCCAAGGCGAAGACCGCTACCGCTCGCAAGACGGGCGCCGCGAAGAAGCCGGCCGCTAAGAAGGCTGTGAAGAAGGCAGCCAAGAAGGCCAAGTAAGGCCTGTCTCGATCGGCCACGTCTTTCGTGCGCCGATCGTCGCTGCGGCTCCGCCCTGGTGTTGAGTGCGGAGCCGTCAGCAGCAGCAATACCGCAATACGTTTCAACCGCAATACCTAAGTACCGCAAAACCAAATTCCTCTCCCTGCGGTCGCCCAGCGCAGGGAGAGTATTTGGAACCTCTCGCAGAACCCCCTTCCCGGAAACTTGGAACGCGCGTCCATCGACTGCGCCGCTCAGGCTGCGTCGGATTTCGCGTCCGTGCTCTGCGGCTTGCGCGCCGCCTCGCCGAGATGTCGTTGCGCCTGCTCGAGTACGAGCGAGATGAGCGGCGAGCGCAACAGCAGCATCGCCCCATCGACGACGGCGCGTCCGAGTCGGGCTCCCGCGCGCAGCGGCAGCAACCCTGCGATCACGCCGGCGCCGAATCCACCCCACAGCCACGCTGCGCGATGGCGCGCATAGTGGGCGCCGAGCACGTCCGCGCGTGCGCGCCAGCGAGTGCTTTCGAGTTCGAGCCGCTGCTCGGCGCTGAGTGCGCGGCGGCGTAGTTCAAACAGGCTCACGCGGCTTGTCCTTGAGTTGGCCGAGCATGCGGCGCGTGCGCGGCAGGCTGAGGTCGCGCCAACAGGCGCGCATCGCGAACAACACCACGCCGATGCCGATCAAGTTGGCCAGCGCGACGCTGCCGATGCCGACGAACCAGTTGCCGCTCAGTTGATAGACGCCGGCGGCGATCGCCGCGCTGGTCGCGAGCCACGCGCCGACGCCGAGAAAGATCAATGCAAACGAGAGCCAGATCAGCGCCAGTGCGCTGCCACGCGCGAGCCGCAGCTCGGCGCGCAGCAGCGCGAGCGCGGCTTCCGCCACGCGTACCGCTTGCTCGAGCGCACCGCTCGCGGCTGCATAAGCATCCGCTCGCGGTGCCGCCGGCGTTTCGCCGGCGGCGGGCTCGGGTGCGTCCATCAGCGACTGCGCAGCAGACGCGACAGCACCACACCGGCGGCGAAGGCGACTCCGAAAGCGGCCAGAGGATGTTCGCGAATCTGCTCGACCGCGGCCGCGCTGAACTTCTTCGCACCTTCGCTGAAGCGATCACCGGCGGCGCGCAGATCGTCCTCGAGCTGGGCGCCGTTCATGCGCAGCTTCTCGCGCAGGCGGTGCAATTCGTTCTGCAGATGCTCGACCTGTTCCTGCGTCGCTTCGGCGGCTTCGGCACCGGCTTCGTCCAGCTTCTGCTTCATTTCGCGCACGCTCGCCATAATCGACTCCTTGGAATGATGGGACCGAAAGCGCTTGCCCGTTCCCCGCACCGGCCTGGCGCGGGCTTGCGCGCAAACGCCGGACCGAGCTTAGTCGCGTTCGACTGAACAAACACTCTCCTTCCGGCTGCCGGAACGGATAGGGCGCTGCTGTGATCTGCGTTATATTTCTGTCACCGAGCCGGCGCGCAGCGTCGGTGCACATCAGCCACAGGGGGCTAAAGATGTCGGGTAGCAGTAGCAGGCATGGCGGGGTGGGGGTCGGAATGAAAAAACAACGAGGGCGGCGCGACCGCATGCGCGGAGCGGTTTCCGCGGTGCAGCTCGTGCTCGTCTTGATCTTGATCGCGGTGATCGCGGCGGCGATCTGGTGGTTCCTCGGCCAGCGCGGAGCGTCGACGTTCGCCCCGACAGGCAGTCCGTCGGCAACGACGCCGGCGACAGGCACGGCGCCGCCGCCGTTGCCGACCGCCGAGCTGAGCGTCAGCGAGCTGTACAAAGCGGCGCGCGCGGCGATGGCGGAAAACCGCATGGTCGCCCCACCGGGCAACAACGCGCTCGAGTTCTATCTGGCGATCATGGCGCGCCAGCCCGACGACAACGGTGCGGTCGACGCGGTGCGCGAACTGTTCCCATTCGCGACCGGCAGCGCCGAGGATCAAATCAATCAGGGCAACTACGACGAAGCGACGCGCATCATGGGTCTGTTGGCGACCGCGGATCCGAGCAACTACAGCCTGACGATCCTGCGCAGCAAGCTCGACGCGAAGAAGAAGTTGGCCGACCGCGAGCAGCAGTTGCAGGCGCAGCAGGCCGCGGCGGCTGCAGCGCGCACGCAAGCGGCGGCCAATCCGGCCGCACCAGCGCCCGCTGCTGCCGCGGCGGACGGAACCGCGCCCGCTGCCGCAACGCCGTCGGCGAATCCGACGGCGGCAGCGGCGAAGCCCGCGACCGAAGTCGCACGTGCAACACCGCCGCCGAGCGCCGCACCGGAGCCGGCACCCGCGGCACCGGCATCGAGCGGCGAAACGCGCGACGCGCGCATGACCTCGCCGCCGCAGCCCGAGTATCCGGCCGGTGCCGCACGCAATCGTCAGAGCGGATGGGTCGAGGTCGAATTCACGGTCGCCGCCGACGGCTCGGTGCAGAGCGCGCGTGCGGTCTCGTCCAACCCGCCGCGTGTGTTCGATCGCGAAGCGGTGCGTGCGATTCAGCAGGCGAAGTTCGAGCCGAAGCTGGACAAGGGCCAGCCGGTCGCGACGACCTTGCGGCGCCGGATCGAATTCAAGCTCGGCAACTAAGACAAGAACGGCAGCCGCGCGGTACGCACCGCGCGGCTCAGTCGGTACCGCCGGAGAGGTCGGTGCTGTCGCCGTGGTCGATACCGGCCCAGTTGACTTCGGGCAGGCCGAGGTAGCGGTCGATCAGCATCGGCATCAGGCCCATCGGCACGGCCGATTCGCAGTTCCACATCATGACCGCACCGAAACGATACTTCGGCAGGAACGCGATGATCGCGCGGTAGCCCTGCACGGCGCCGGCGTGGAATACCAGCGTGGTGCCGGCGTAGTCGTAGATGCGCCAGCCGAGCGCGTACTGCGCATCGAGCAGGCGTCCGCGCCGCCACGGCGACGCACGCTTCTCGCGTTCGGTTTCCACCAGCGGCTGGTGCAGCGTCTGCAGCAGTTGCGGCGACAGCACGGCGGGGCGTCCGCCCATCTGTGCGATCAGCCACTGCTCCATGTCGCGGATGCTCGCATTGACACCGGCAGCCGGCGCCACGTGGTAGTAGTTTTCCTTCGGTGCGAACGGCGCCCAGTTGTTCGCGCCGACGCGATGGTGCGGACGCGCCCAGCTCTTTGAGCTTTCCAGCGCCTCACGCCCGTAGGTCGCGGTGTTCATGCCGAGCGGGTGGAAGATGCGCTTCTCGACCTGGTGGTAGTAGAAGTCGCCGGTGGCGGCGTAGGTCACGTCACCGATCAGGCTGAAGGCGATGTTCTGGTAGCCGTAGCACTCGCCGACCGGGCAGGTCAGCGGCACTTCGCCGAGGCGCCCGACCAGGACCTGATACGGCTCGTCCTGTTCGAGCAGGTTGTCGTAGGTGTTGTGCGGCAGGCCGACGCGATGGCTGAGGATGTCGCGCACGGTCAGTTTCTGTGCGCTGGCGACGTCGTTCAGCGTGAACGCCGGCAGCACATCGGCGACGCGCGTATCCCAGTGCAGCTGATTGCGTTCGACCAGGATGCCGGCCAGCGTGGCGGCGAACGCCTTCGACAGCGAAGCGAGGCGGAAGGCGGTATCGCCGGAGATGCGCTCGCGCG
Organism: Dokdonella sp. GW821-FHT11D02; assembly: GCF_058808595.1. Classification (NCBI taxonomy): domain Bacteria; kingdom Pseudomonadati; phylum Pseudomonadota; class Gammaproteobacteria; order Lysobacterales; family Rhodanobacteraceae; genus Dokdonella; species Dokdonella sp. GW821-FHT11D02. Next base: position 969,280 of record NZ_CM179520.1, read on the forward strand.
TATTCGCGTCGGCGAAGCCGACGCCGCGTTCGAGCAGCACCTTGTCGTCCTTGACGATCGCGGCGGCGAGGCCGGCGACGTCATTGGAACCTTCGACGCCGTCGAGCCAGAGATCGAACTCGCGTGCAACGCCGGCCGCATCGCGCGCGACCGAGCGCGCATCGGCGATCGGAATCGCAATCGGCGGCGGCGCCACGAACTGGCGCTTGCGCAGAGCCACCTGCTTGCCACGCTTGCTCGCCACGGCCTTTTTCGGCGCGGCGGCTGATTTCTTTGAGACGACCGCGCTCTTCTTGCCGACGCTGGCCTTTTTCGCGCTCGCGGTGGCCGACGTGGTTTGTGCGGCCTTGGGTTTCTTCGCGGCGGTGGCGGCGCTGACGGAAGCGGATGCTGCGACGGCGATGGCCGCCCACAGGGCGATCAGAACGCGCAAGGTACTGCTCAATGCGATCTCCGAACCCGAAACTTCTGCGGCCTCGTTTGCGCAACCTACGGCTGCTATGCTGAAACCGCGTCGATTCTAGCCGCATCGAGAGGGGGAAAGAAACATGACTCTGCTGATTTTTCTGGCCGTCGTGGTCGGCCTCGGGTTCTTCTTCATCGGCCTCTACAACGGGCTGGTCACCGGCCGGAACAGCTACAAGAACGCGTTCGCGCAGATCGACGTGCAGCTGACGCGGCGCTACGACCTGATCCCGAATCTGGTCGAAACGGCCAAGGCCTACATGCAGCACGAGCGCGACACGCTGGAAGCGGTGATCCAGGCGCGCAACTCGGCCGTGTCCGGCCTGTCGGCGGCGAAGTCCAATCCCGGCGACGCGGCCGCGATGCAGCAGCTCGCCGGTGCCGACAATGCGTTGACGCAATCGCTCGGTCGCCTGTTCGCGTTGTCCGAGGCCTATCCGGATCTCAAAGCGAACCAGAACATGATGCAGCTCAGCGAAGAGCTGACCTCGACCGAAAACAAGGTCGCGTTCGCACGCCAGGCCTACAACGATGCGGTCATGGGCTACAACAACCGCCGCGAACAATTTCCCGGTTCCCTCGTCGCCAACGTGTTCGGCTTCCAGCCGGCGGAGTCGTTGAAGATCGAAACCGAGAGCAAGCGCGACGTGCCGAAGGTGTCGTTTTCGTGATGAACGGGGATCGGGAATAGGAAATCGGGAATAGGGAATCGAAACAGCACAGCGCCGGCGCGACGAACTCGCCGCTCGATTTTCGATTCCCCGTCCTGCCATGAACTTCTTCGAGCACCAGGAGCTGGCACGCCGGCAGACGCGGCGCATGTTGTGGCTGTTCGCGATCGCGGTCGTACTGATCGTGGCGGTGATCGATGTGGTGCTGCTGTTTGCGCTCGGCCTCGGCGGCCTGTCGTTGCGAAACGGCGAGATCGCCTACGGAACGCTGGCGACGATCAGCGCCGTCGTCGCGCTGGTGATCGGACTCGGCTCGCTCTATCGCGTCGCCAGCCTGCGTGCCGGCGGCGCCGCGGTCGCGCTCGGACTCGGTGCGGTACCGGTGCCGCCGGCGAGCTCGAACTTCGCCTATCGCCGGCTGCGCAACGTGGTCGAGGAGATCGCGATCGCATCCGGCGTGCCGGTACCGGAAATCTACGTGCTCGAGAACGAAGCCGGCATCAACGCGTTCGCGGCCGGCTACGCGCCGACCGATGCCGCGATCACGGTCACGCGCGGCGCGCTGGACAAGCTGACGCGCGCCGAACTGCAAGGCGTGATCGGCCACGAGTTCAGCCATGTGCTGAACGGCGACATGCGCCTGAACATCCGCCTGATGGGCGTGGTGTTCGGCCTGCTCGTGATCGCGACGATCGGACGCAAGATCGCCAGCCGCGACTCCGGCCGCGGTGCCTTGCTCGGGGTGGCGCTGCTCGCGGCCGGCTACCTCGGCGTCGTGCTGGGACGCGTGATCAAAGCCTCGATTTCGCGCCAGCGCGAATTCCTCGCCGACGCGTCGGCGGTGCAATTCACGCGCGAGACCGAAGGCATCGCCGGCGCGCTGAAGAAGATCGGCGGTCTGGCCGAAGGCTCCAAGCTCGCCGGCAGCGACAGCGAGGAGGTCGCGCACATGCTGTTCGGCGACGGCGTCGGCTATTCCGCCTTGTTCGCCACGCATCCGCCGCTGGCGCAACGCATTCGTCGTCTCGATCCCTCGTTCCGCGAAGACGAGTTGAAGGCGATCGCAGCCGACTGGTCGCAGCCGGTGCAGGTCGGCGAAGACCAGCTGGATCGCGCCGACGTGTCGATTGCCGGCTTCGCGCCGGCCGCATCGCATGTCGCTCCGTCTCGCGAACGCGCCGCGCCGCTGCCCGATCCGCGCGTCGAGATCGAGCTGGCGCCGAGCGCGGTCGCGGGCCAAGTCGGCAATCCCGACGGCGGCGACCGCGCGCTCGCGCGCACCTTGCGCAAGACCCTGCCCGAGCCGCTGCGCGAGGCGGCGCGTCAACCCGAGCGCGCCGTGTCGCTGGTGCTGGCTTTGTTGCTCGGCACCGAAGAGCCGCTGCGCGAACGCCAGCTGGCGCGCATCGCGCAGAGTTACGACAGCGGCACGCGCGAATCGGTACGCGCGTTCGCCGCGGCGCTGGCCGAACTGCATCCGATGCAGCGGCTGCCGCTGGCGGCGCTGGCGTTTCCGGCGTTGCGCCGGCGGCCGCGGCCGCAATTGACGATCTTCGTGGCGACCCTGCGCGAACTGATCGAGATGGACGGGCAGGTCAGCTTGCCGGAGTACTGTCTCGCGCATCTGATCGACGTGCAGGTGGTCGCCGCGCTGAATCCCGCGGCGCGGCCCTCGCTCGGACGCGTCAAGCTCAACCAGGCCGCGCCCGAACTGCGCGACCTGCTCGCGATCCTCGCCCGCCACGGTCACGACGACGAAACCGCCGCGCGGCGCGCCTATGCGACCGGACTGCAGGAAGTGCTGCCGGATGCGCCGATCGCCTACGCGCCGCCGATCGATTGGGCCGGCGCGCTGGATCGCGCCTTGCCGAAACTGGATCGGCTGGCGCCGGCCGGCAAGGAACTGGTGGTGCGCGCATTGACGCGTTCGATCGGCAGCGACGGCAAAGTCAGCGTGGCAGAAGCGGAGCTGCTGCGCACGGTATGCGCTGCGCTGCACTGTCCGTTGCCGCCGCTCCTGCAAGCGTCCGACTGAGGTCGGCTCGCGCGTGCGGCACGGATGTTGCCGTTGTTGCGCGGATCATCGTACCTGTCTGCGTTTTCTGCTAGAAATCGCACCATGAACCTGCACGTTTCTCCCCAGCGTGCGACCGACTCCCTGCTGACGCAGTCGAACCTGCGCTTGCGCATCGGCGAGCACGTGATCGACGTCGGTGCGCTGCGCATCGTCACGCGGCCGGAATCCGCGCGGCTGACGAGCAAGGCGATGGCGGTGCTGATCGAGTTGGTGCGCCAGGTCGGCGCCACCGTCACGCGCGAACAGCTGCTCGATCGCGTCTGGGCCGGCCGTGTGACGACACCGGACGTGCTGACCCAGGCGATCAAAGAACTGCGCCGCGCGCTCGCCGACGACGGCAAGCCGCCGCGCTACATTGAAACGATTCCGAAGGTCGGCTACCGCTTGATCGCGCCCGTGCTGGTGCTCGACGGTCCGGGCACCGGTGTGCTGGTGGAAGGCGGAACCGTGTCGATGCCGCTGCCGGAAGTCGCGGCCGACGACGCAGCGGATACGCCCGCCGCAGCAGCCGGCGCGGCGGAACCACCGCGTCGGCGCGGTGTGAACGTCACGCTGTTCGCCGCAAGCGTCGCGATCCTGCTCGCCGCCGCGCTGCTCGCTTATCAGCAACTGCGCGATCGCGGCAGCGCCGGCGTCGCCTCGCGCTGGCAGGTCGGCGACCTGCGTGCGCTCACGTCGGATCCGGGCGCCGAGTATCGCCCGCGTCTGTCTCCCGACGGAACGCGCATCGCGTTCACGGCGCTCGATCCGCACACGTTCTCCGAACGTCTGATCATGCGTTCGGTCGCGCCGTCGCAGCGCATCGTCCTCACGCAGAAGAACGATGCGATCGAAGGCGTGCCGGTGTGGTCGCCGGACGGCCAGCGCATCGTGTTCGAACGCTTCGGTCCGAATTACTGCGAGATGTTCCTCATCGCCGGGCTCGGAGGTGCGGAACAGCAAGTACGCAAATGCCAGGACGTCGGCTCGAACTACTACGACTGGACGCCCGACGGCCGCGGCCTGGTGTCGTCGGAGCGCCTCGATGGCGGCAAAGGCGATTTCCAGCTGTTCCGCTTCGATATGGACAGCGGCCGCCAGGAGCCGCTCATCTACGAACATGCCGATGGCGGGCAGGATCTGGATGCGCGCTATTCGCCGGACGGACGCTGGCTGGCGTTCCGTCGCGGCCTGGCGCCTTACAGCGACTTGTTCGTGATGCCGGCACAAGGCGGCCGGCCGCGGCAGATTACGCAGATCTCCGCGCGCATCCGCGGCTACGCCTGGATGGCCGACAACCGCACCTTGGTCTATTCCTCCGATCACGCCAACGGCGTGCCGGCTTTGTATGCGGTCGACGTCGAGGACCGCAGCACGCAGGCACTCGGCATCGCCCCGGCGGCGTATCCGGATGCGGGGCGCAGCGGCGAGGCGGTGGTGTATGAGATCACGCGCTCGCAGGAACGGCTGAAACGGTTGCCCTTGGGCGCGGAAGGTGCGGACGGCGCCTCGATGCAACTGCTGGGAGCGTCCACCGGCAACGATTACAACGCGCTGCTGTCGCCGGACGGTAAGCGTGTGGTCTTTTCGTCCGATCGCAGCGGCAGCCGCCAAGTGTGGACCTACGATTTCGAGTCCGGTGCGTCGACGCAGCTGACCGATGCTTCCTCGCTACCGACCTTGTCGGCGCGTTGGAGCCCCGGCGCCGATCGCGTCGTCGCCGTGCAGCGCTCGCCCAATACGCGTCGACTGATCGAAGTCGATCTGGCCAGCCGGCGTCAACGCGTGCTGTCGCAGCCGGACGAAAACGTCATGTTCGGCGACTACGACGTCGAAGCGGGCAGCTATCTGATCGCCGTTCGTAAATCCGACCGCGAGACGCGGCTCTATAGAGTCAGACAGGCGGGCACGCCGCAGGAAACCCGCGAGCTGCTGTTGAGCGGCATCGTTTCGATGCAGGTCGATGCGGCCACGCGCTCGCTCTACTACACCTCGCGCATGGGGCTCGGCTTGTACCGCCGCACGCTCGATGGCGGCGCGGACGAGAAAGCGCAACCGATCGGATCGAACCTGCCGGCCGCCGGCTGGCGCTTGGTCGGCGGAAAAATTTGGTACCTCGCCGATCTCGCCATACGTTCGGCGAACCTGCGCGAGTTCGATCCGGCCAGCGGCAATGACCGGCTCGTCGCCAAGCTCGACATGCTGCTGCAGAGCGTCGACTTCGACGTGACGCCGGCGCGCGATGCGCTGATCTTCACACCGGTGGACATCGAAGATACCGACATCGGCATCTTCAATCTGCATCGCCAGCGCTGAGCGCGCAGCGTCCGCTTGGTACCAGACCCAGTACGCGCTTACGGCGCGCAGTCGGCGAGCGGCAACCGCACGACCTGCACCACGCGACCGTCGCGCTCGTTCTGCACGAACGCGACCAGGGCGGAGCGGGTGAGTTCGACGTCCGCTGGCGCGGCAAGGTCGACGTCGCTGCCGCCGGGTGCCAGCGGCCCCTTGAATGCGCGGACGACGTGATCGTGCCGCAGCGTCGCACCGCGATTCTCGCCACCGTTGACCGCGTTGGACAAACCGTCTTCGGTCAGCGCGAGAAAAACTTGGTCGCCTTTCGCCGCCGCTGCCGCGTCCGTCTCGACACGGACCCGCAGCGGGCTGCGCTGCTGTACTTCCAATCGCAGCGCCGGGGCGCGCGTTTCGTCGGGTTCGGGCGGGCGGTTTTTCGGCCAGCCTTTCCACACCCGCCCGTCCAGCGCGAATTGCGGCGTATAGACGAGATCGCGCTCGCCGCGCTTGACCAGCTCGCGCTGCCGCGCGGTGAAGCGCGCGTCGGCGTACGGGTCGCGCCAGTTGTCGGCGTCCCAGTAGTCGACGTGGAATTCGAGCGGGGCGAACAAAGGCTGGTTGCGCAGCTTGCTCAGCCATTCGTCGGCCGGCGGGCAGGAGCTGCAGCCTTCGCTGGTGTAGAGCTCGAGCAGATGCGGGCGCGGCGAGGACTGCTGCGCGAGGCAGGCGGCCTGCGCCGGTAGCGCGATCCAAAACAGCACGGCCGCCGTCGTCGCCCAACGCATCGATCGCTCTCCTATATAGATGGGTTCGTGGGCAGCATAGATTCTGCGGCGCCCAAACCGTTGCCCGGTTTGCGCGTTCGGCTGCCCGTCGTTGCCGTCTGCGGCACATCGCAAGCACGTCGACCGGATCGCGCAACTTATTGATCTTACATGCGCTTCAGCGCCGTTACCGCAAGATTTCGGCGCGAATTCGCAGCAATTTCGGGACCCGGGTCCTGCGCTCGGCCTAAACAAGGCCCCACGCGTACTGTCCCGGAGGTTGTGTGCAGATCGTCCCCCATTCGCTGGTTCCCGGCGGCGTTCTGGAATTGTCGTCCGCTGCGTTCGCTCGCTCTTCGACGCTGATCGTCGTCAGCGGCGGCGGTCGCGGCTGCGTACTGAAAGTCGACGGCGCGTTCACCGCGGTTTGGATTCCTTTGCGCGGCCGACTGCAGCTCGGCAGCGACGTCCTGCTGCATGCCGGCGAGGCTTGCGTCACCGAGCCGGAGGCCTGTCAGCGCGTGATCGGGCGCGGCAATGCGGTGTGGGTCGGCATTCTCGGCACGGCCGCCGCGTGGCGTGCCGTGCTCGGCCGCATGCTCGATGCGCCCGTGTTGGAAACCTCGCTGTTGCCGGCGCGCTACCGCGCCGATCGCGATCTGCGCCGCCGCGCGATCGCGGTGATGCGCGCGAAGGCGGCTGCCGACCTGCAGGTGGAGGCGGTGCTGGAGCGAATCCTCGCCTTGCAGGGCGAACTCGTCGGCGCGATCGCGCGCTGCCCCGGACGTACCTATGCGCAGCGCAGGCACGTGTTCGTGCGGCTGCAGCGCGTGCGCAACTACCTCGAGTCGAACTGCCATCTCGAACTGGACAACGACGCGTTGGCGCGGCTGGCGAACTACTCGCCGTGGCACTTCATCCGCGCCTTCCGCGCGGCCTACGGCGAGACTCCGCACGCGTATCTGGTGCGGCAGCGGCTGGAGCGTGCGCGCCGGCTCCTGCGTGCCAGTCATCTGGCGATCGCGGAAGTCGCCCTCGCCAGCGGTTTCGAGAACCGCTGCGCATTCTCACGCTTGTTCCGTCAGCGCTTCGGCACGACCGCCGGCGCGATGCGTCGACAAAGCAGGTAGGCCTCGAATGCCGCATCGCAGCGCGCTGCGCTCGGGCGAGTGCGGCGTCGATGAAAGCAACGTTTGCAAATTCGTACGCCAATAAAAAGCAACTCGGCCACTTCACGGTTTTTTAAGGTTAGTTCCGATGCGCGTCGCGGTGTGCGGCCGCTGAGTCGTTGCACCTTGGGAGAAAATTTGATGAAACAGACAAAACTCAGAACTGCGATCCGCCACGGGCTGCGCCCGTGTTTGGCCGGGTTGACGCTCGGCGTCGCCGGCGTCGCCTTGGCGCAAGATCCGCAGGGCGAAACGCAGTCGCTGGAAACCGTTACGGTGACCGGTTCGCGCATCCGCAAGGCGGACGTCGAAACCGCGCAGCCGATCTTGGTGCTCGACCGCGCCGCGATCGAGAAGCAGGGCTTCAACTCGGTCGTCGACATCTTGTCGAACCTGACCGAAGCCGGCTCCCCGCCGATCAGCCGCTCGATGGTGCTGTCCTCGGGCGAGGACGTCGGCGGCTACTACCTCGATCTGCGCAATATCGGCAACAACCGCACGCTGATCCTGTTGAACGGCAAGCGCCTCGGCGCGACCAGTTCGGGCGCGCAAGACTTGTCGCAGATTCCGATCGCGGCGATCGAGCGCGTCGAAGTCCTCAAGGACGGCGCGTCGGCGATCTACGGCTCCGATGCGATCGCGGGCGTGGTCAACGTCATCACGCGCAAGAACTACGACGGCATGGAGACGAGCGCCTACCTCGGTCAGTACGACGAGGGCGATGGCACCAAGCAGACCTACAGCATGACGCTCGGCTCGCACAACGAGCGCGGCTCGATCACGGTCGCGGCCGAGTACGCGAAGGAAGAGCCGACCTGGGCGCGCAATCGTCCGTGGAGCGCCTACGGCAACAGCAGCCGGCATCCGCTCGATGCGCTGACGCCGGTGTCGCAGTGGGGCGCCTTCTTCTTCCCCGATGGTTCGTGTCCGGGTCAGGAAGACAGCGCGTTCGCCAATTCGAGAGGCGAGGGCGGTTCGTGCACGCTCAACCCCGGCGGCAATCCCTTCAACAACGGCCGCAACGGACGTCCGAACGACTACCACGGCACCAACTCCGCCGGCGGTACGCAGGATCTGTCCAACTCGAACGCGTCGATGATGGGCACCACCGGCACTGATCGCCACTCGCTGTTCGTCGCCGGCGAATACAACATCAGCGACAACATCAAGTTCTCCGCCGATGCGCTGTACAACAAGCGCTCGACCGTACAGCAGGTGGCCGGCTATCCGTTCCAAGGCGGCAACCTGTCGGCCGACAGCTACTACAACCCGTTCGGCAACCAGCACGCGCCCGAAGGCGAAGGCACCAACATCTACTTCGTGCGTCGCGGCTGGGAAGTGCCGCGCGTCACGCGCAGCGACCTGCAGACCTATCGTTTCTCGGGCACCTTGGAAGGCACCTTCGAGATCGCCGGTCGCAGTTGGAACTGGGACGTCGGCGGTTTCGTCAACACCAACGATCTTCTGGTCACCAACCACGGCGACTTCAGCCTGCCGGCAGTGGCGGCGGCGACGGGCGCATCGTTCTACAACGAGCTGACTCGACGCGTCGAGTGCGGCACGGCGGATCATCCGACGCCCTACGGCGCAGGTCCCGGACAGTGCGTGCCGTGGAATCCGTTCTATCCGGCCGGCACGGTCGCGCCCGATTCGCTTTCCAACAACCCGCAGCTGCAGACCTTCCTGTTCCCGTTCTACCACGACAGCGGCCGCACCAAGACGGTCGACTACAGTGCCAACCTGACCGGTTCGCTGCTCTCGCTGCCGGCCGGCGATCTCAGCCTCGCCGCAGGCTTCGAGCATCGTCAGGAGTCGGGCCGTTTCGAGCCCGACGCGTTCCGGCAGGCGGGCCAGAGCTCGAGCTTGGCCGGCACCATGACCAAAGGCCGCTACGCGGTCGACGAGTACTACCTCGAAGTCGACGTGCCGGTGCTGAAGGACGTACCGTTGGCGAAGGAGCTGTCGTTCAACGTCGCCGGCCGCTTCTCCGACTACTCGACCTTCGGCGAAACGACCAACGGCAAGTTCAGCCTGACCTGGCGTCCGATCGAGGATCTGTTGGTCCGCGGCAACTATGCGCAAGGCTTCCGTGCACCGACCATCAGCGATCTCTACGGCGGCTCGGGTCAGACCTTCGACAGCTATACCGACCCCTGCGACACCGTGCTCGGCGCCGCTGCGCGCAACCCGGATGTCTTGCAGCGTTGCATCAGCGGTTTCGGCGGGCAGAATCCGACCTCGGCGAACTTCCGCCAGACCCGCCAAGGTGGCGCGCCCTGTACAGCGTTGCCGTGTCAGACGGCGATCCCGTTCATGGCGGGCTCGAATCCGAACCTGACGCCGGAAACCGCCACCAGCAAGACCGCCGGCCTGGTCTACAGCCCGCAATGGATTCAGGGCCTGGACCTGAATCTCGACTGGTACAACATCCGCATCAAGAACGTCATCGCGGGCGATACCGTCAGCCGCATGCTGCAAGACTGCTACCAGTTCGGCGTCGCCTCGCGTTGCTCCGAAGCGCTGTTCACGCGCAACGCCACCGGTCTGGTCAACACCGCCCTGCGCGCCGGCATCAACCAAGGCTGGCAGGAAGTCGAGGGCTACGACTTCGGCGTCAATTATCGTCTGCCGGAATTCTCCTTCGGACGCTTCCGCATCAGCTGGGATACGACCTACACCGCGCACAACAACATCAAGCCGGACGACAAGCCGGACACGGTGGTGGCGGTGCAGAACAGCTTCGCCGGCTTCCCGCGCATCCGTTCCAACTTGAATGTGGATTGGACGCTCGGCGACTTCGGCGCGACCTGGACGACGCGCTACTACTCCAGCATGAAAGAGAGCTGCTCCTACGACAAATCCGGCGGTCCGGAGTGCAACCAGCCCGACCACGTCGCTCCCGATACCGGCGCCGAACCGACCAACCGCGTCGGCTCCACCACCTGGAACGATCTGCAGGTGCGCTGGAACGCACCGTGGAACGGCACCATCGCGGTCGGCGCCAACAACGTGTTCAACAAGCAGCCGCCGATCATGTACTCGGCTCCGAACTCGCAGTTCGCCTACTACGGCGGCTTCGACATCGGTCGCTTCTACTATCTGCGCTACACGCAGAAGTTCTAGCGGGCGAGCGGGCTTGCGCGGTCGCGCAAGCCCGCCATCCTTTCGCAGAGATTCCAAGCCGGACGTCGGGAAGACGTCCGGTTTGTTGCATTTTTCGGCTTGGATTCCGCGGCGCGCGAATGCTCGACGCGTTGTGCGTTTCCCGCTTACTCCAGTCCTCGTGTGCCGACTTCTCGCCGACTCGGGCGTGCTGCGGTCATCGCCAGCCGACGCCTCGGCGATGGCGGAATTCCGCCACACGTTTCGATCATCTCTGCTTCTTCGTCGCGACTCGCGCTGGTCGGCGAGGGGCGATCGAATCCTCGCGTGGCGACATCTGCGTGCGCGCACATGAAACCTGCCGGCGCATGCAACGCACTTCCGGACGACAATTTTCGTCACATCGGCTGCGCGTCGCAGCAACCTCTCCGGAACGTCGGCAGCCAACACTATGCAGGCCCTCCAACGGGGCAGATGTGTCACAGCATCGAAGTGCGAAACCCTCGGCGGACTTCGGGTTCGGGACCTTGAAGTCCGTCTTTTTTTTGCCCGCTTTCCTGAAATTGGTTCGACGCCGCCGCGTTTTCCGGCAGCTCGTGCTGAAAGCGCTGGCCCCGCCGCTCGATCCCGCGCATGTACGCCCGCTAAACGCCACCGCTGCCGCGTGCTCCTATGGCGCTTGCGTAACTATGAATCTCTTCGTACATTCGACGCCGACTATGCTATAAATCGTACGAACATATTCGTTGTTCGGTTCATGGATGGCACGGACAAGGTCGGTCCGGACCATCGCGAAATGCGCAAGGCAGGGCATCGTGGTGGTGACGCGCTATCGTTTGGCTCATGGAGCCCGGCTGGAGCTTGGTGCGAAGTCTCTGGTCGTCAACCGCACGGCGGCGCTGGCAGTCGTGCACGGTGGCGGCCGCGGCTGCACCTTGAACGTCGAGGTGCCGGTCGTCGGCGTGTGGATTCCGCTGCGCGGGCGCTTGCAGCTGTGCGGCAACGACATGCTGGCCTACCCGGGCGAGTTGCGCGTGACCGAGGCGGAGCCGAGTTTCCGTGCGGTCGGCCGCGGCGGCGCCGTCTGGGTCGCCTTGCTCGGAACGCCGCAGGCCTGGCGCCAGGTCATCGGATTGCTGGCCGGCCCAGGCGCGAGCTCTTCGCTGTTGCCCGCACGCCACGAAGCGGATTTCGAGCTGCGCCGCGGTGCCGTGGCGACGGCGCGGGCCGAAGCCAAGGGCGGGTTGGAGGCCGCTGTCGAGAGGGTGATCGATCGCGTGCTGTCCTTGCAGGCGCGCTTCGCGCCGGCGATCGCTTCCTGTCCGGGACGAACCTATGCGCAGCGGCGCCAGGTGTTCCTGCGGCTGCAACGCGTGCGCAACTATCTGGCGTCCAACTGTCATCTCGACGTCGACAACGACACCTTGGCGCGGATGGCGAGCTACTCGCCTTCGCATTTCATCCGCGCATTCGGCGCGGCTTATGGCGAGACGCCGCACGCGTATCTGATCCGGCAACGGTTGGAATACGCGCGCAGGCTGCTGCGCACCAGCCCCTTGGCGATATCCGAAGTCGCCTTGGCCAGCGGATTCGAAAGCCGCTGCACCTTCTCGCGTCTGTTCCGCGAGCACTACGGCACCACGGCCGGCGCGATGCGTGCCGTCGTCGCCGCCGCTCGGCCGCTTCAGGCTCAGCTGGCCTAGCCATTGTTTGCGTCAGTTTCGTGAAGGTTGCGCAGCTTCGCTGCGCCCGACGCTTTCACGCGCTCTGAATTTCTGCGCCATCGTCCTTGCGACTTCCGTCACGCTCCGAGCCGCCGCAGCGCGCGATTCGCCGACGCGTCGATAGGCGTCTCCATTCGGCCGCACGGCGCGGCGCGCTCACCCGTCCGCGCTCGATTCGATCGACGAACGCTCAATTTCTGCAACGCGTCCCACGCATCTTCGGCAACAAGGACGATTTACGTCTTTTTAAGGTTCGAGGACGCGTGCCGCGTGTCAGCGGCCGGTCAGCAACACCTAAAACAGGAGAAGCAATTCATGTCTACTACTCTGCTCCGAGACGCGATTCGGCGCGGCTTGAACGTGCAAGGCGTCGCGGGGGCGGCGCTCGCATTCGCTGCGGTCGCTCCGGCGATGGCGCAGGATGCGCCGGGTTCGCAACAACTCGAAACCGTGACCGTGACCGGCTCGCGCATCCGCAAGGCGGACGTCGAAACCGCACAACCGATCCTGGTGCTTGATCGCGCTGCGATCGAGAAGCAGGGCTTCAACTCGGTGGCCGACATCCTGTCGAACCTGACCGAAGCGGGTTCGCCGGCGATCAGCCGTTCGAGCGTCTTGGCTTCCGGCGAAAACGTCGGCGGCTACTACATCGACCTGCGCAACCTCGGCGCCAACCGCACGCTGATCCTGTTGAACGGCAAGCGCCTGGGTGCGACCAGCGGCGGCTTGCAGGACCTTTCTCAGATTCCGATTTCCGCCATCGAGCGCATGGAAGTGCTGAAAGACGGCGCTTCGGCGATCTACGGCTCCGACGCGATCGCGGGCGTGGTCAACATCATCACGCGTCGCAACTACGACGGTATGGAAGCCAGCGCGTACGTCGGTCAGTACGACGACGGCGACGGCACCAAGCAGACCTACAGCATGACGCTCGGCTCGCACAACGAGCGCAGCTCGATCACGGTCGCGGCCGAGTACTCGAAGGAAGATCCGACTTGGGCGCGCAATCGCCCCTACAGCGCTTATCCGAGCGGTCCGCGCCACTCGCGCGATGACTGGACTCCGGTCTCCCAATGGGGTGCCTTCACCCTGCCGGGCGGCTGCCCTGGTATCGAAAATTCGCCGTTCGCGACGTGTACTCTCAATCCGGGTGGCAATCCGTTCAACAACGGCCGCGATGGTCGTCCGAACGATTTCCACGGTACCAACTCGGCCGGCGGCACCACCGACCTGAGCAACTCGAACCAGTCGATGATGGGCACGACCGGCATCGAGCGGCACTCGTTGTTCGTCGCGGGCGAATACAGCATCACCGACAACATCAAGTTCTCCAGCGACATCCTGTACAACAAGCGCTCGACCACGCAGCAGGTGGCCGGTTACCCGTATCAGAGCAAGAACGGCAGTTTCGAGGACCAGTATCTGTCGGCCGACAGCTACTACAACCCGTTCGGCAACAAGTACATGCCGGAAGGAGAAGGTCAGGACATCTACTTCATGCGCCGCTTCTGGGAAGTGCCGCGCGTCACGCGCAGCGACCTGCAGACCTATCGTTTCTCCGGCACCTTGGAAGGCACGTTCGAGCTCATGGGCCGCACGTGGAACTGGGACGTCGGCGGCTTCGTCAACACCAACGATCTGTTGAAGACGGGCCATGGTGACGGCAGCCTGCCGGCGCTGAAAAATGCGCTCGGCGCTTCCTACTACAATCCGCTGACCAAGCGCGTCGAGTGCGGTAGCGCTACGGCTCCGATCCAGTACGGTTCAGGCCCCGGACAGTGCGTGCCGTGGAACCCGTTCTATGGTGCAGGCGTGGTAGGCCCCGATTCGCTGACGGGCAATCCCGAACTGCAGAAATACTTGTTCCCGTTCTATCACGACACCGGTCGCACCAAGACCGTCGACTACAGCGCCAACCTGACCGGTTCGCTGTTCTCGCTGCCGGCCGGCGATCTCAGCATCGCGACGGGTTACGAGCATCGCCAGGAGTCGGGCCGTTTCGAGCCGGACGCGTCCAAGCAGGGCGGGCAGAGTACCGACCTCGCCGGCACCACGACCAAGGGTCGCTACTCGGTCGACGAGTACTACCTCGAAGTCGACGTGCCGGTGCTGAAGGATGTGATGCTGGCGAAGGAACTGTCGTTCAACGTTGCGGGCCGCTTCTCGGACTACTCGACGTTCGGCAATACGACCAACGGCAAGTTCAGCCTCACCTGGCGTCCGATCGAAGATCTGTTGGTCCGCGCCAACTACGCGCAAGGCTTCCGCGCTCCGACCATCGACGATCTGTACGGCGGTTCCAGTCAGTCGTTCGACAAATACTCCGACCCTTGCGATGAAGTGCGTGGCTCCGCGGCGTTCAATCCGGACGTAAAGGGGCGTTGTCGCGCCGGCTTCGGCGGCCACACTCCGACCAAGCCGGATTTCCGGCAGATCGGTCAGGGCAATCGGCCTTGCGCGGCTCTGCCGTGCCAGACCGGTGTCGCGTTCATGGCAGGCTCGAATCCGAACCTGACGCCGGAAACCTCGACCAGCAAGACCGCCGGCCTCGTCTACAGCCCGCAATGGATCCAGGGTCTGGACGTCAGCCTCGACTGGTACAACGTTCGCATCAAGAACGTCATTGCCGGCGACACGATCACGCAGATGCTGGAAGACTGCTACGTGTTCGGCGTCGCCAGTCGCTGCGGCCTTTTCACGCGTGACGCCAACGGTGTGGTCAATACGGCGCTGCGGGCCGGCATCAATCAAGGCTGGAACGAAACCGAAGGCTACGATCTCGGCATCAACTACCGTCTGCCGGAATTCTCCTTCGGCCGCTTCCGCGTCAGCTGGGATTCGACCTACACCTCGCTCAACAACGTCAAACCGGACAATAAGCCGACCACGCCGGTATCGACGCAGAACAGCTATGGTGGTTTCCCCCGCCTGCGTTCGAATCTGAGCCTGGATTGGTCGCTCGGCGATTTCGGTGCGACCTGGACGGCCCGCTACTACTCGGGCATGAAGGAGAAGTGCTCCTACGACTTGAAGGGCGGCCCGGAGTGCAACATGCCCGACTACGTCGCTCCGGACGTGGGCAAGCAGCCGCAGAACCGCACCGGCGCGACGACCTGGCACGACCTGCAGGTGCGTTGGAGCGCACCGTGGAACGCCACCATCTCGGTCGGCGCGAACAACGTGTTCAACAAGCAGCCGCCGCTCATGTACGAGGCGCCGAACTCGCAGTTCCTGTACTACGGCGGCTTCGACATCGGTCGCTTCTACTACCTGCGCTACACGCAGAAGTTCTGATCGAATCCCCATCGATCGTTACCGCGACGGCCCCCGCAATGGGGGCCGTTTTTTCTTTGTCGCCGACCGCGGGACGCTGGCCTCTCGAAGCAACGTGCAGTGCGACCGCATTGTCGAGGGGCGATGCGGGCCGCTACCGATTGCGACTCCCACAAAGGCGTGTCTAGAGGCTCAGCGCGCCAAACATCATGGCTTGCGCCCCAGCGCTGCGTCGGGGAGCATAGCCGGCCCTACGCGTCCGTCCTCCATGCCCACCTTCGTCGACCCCCTCCACGCCCGCCTGGAAGAGCTGTTTCGAGCCTACGGCGCGCGCGTCAAGGGTCTTCTGACGACCTACGGGCTGGATAAACACGGCATCGACCCGGCCGATGTGGAGCAGGAAGTCCGCATCCGGTTGTGGAAAGCGCTGGAGCGTGACCGGTCCGGGGCCTTTCATGCGTCTTATGTGCAGAGGGTGGTCGCGAGTACGGTCATCGACGCGCTGCGGCGTGCCGAAGTCCGTGCCGCGGAGCCGCTGCCGGAGGAAGAAGACGACACTCCGGTCGATCTCGGCGAGGGGCCGGTAGGGCCCGAGCAGAGCGCCGGCGATGTCGAACGCATGCAGGGCATCGAGCGCTGCATGAACGAGATCCCGGAGCGGCGCCGTTTACCGATCGCCCTGCACCTGCAAGGGTTTTCCTTGCAGGAGATCGCCGACCTGGCCGGAATCGCTTCGGCCGAGGCGGCCAGAAAACTGGTTTCGCGCGGATTGGAAGAGCTGAAGTCCCGCCTGCGCGAATTGGGTTACGGCAATTTCGAAGACTGAACGCTTGTCGCCAGGACGGCCGCAGGAGCCAAAGAACATGAACACTCACTCGCTTTCCCGACTCTATCGCCAGCTGACCTCGACCCGGAGCGCCGCGATCGGCGCCGACGACCTGGTCGCCGCCGTTTCCGGCGAAGCCGATGCGGCCCGCCGCGAAGCCGTCGCGACCGAGCTGGGCGCCTCGGCTGCCCAAGCCGATCTCGCGCGCATGCTGAACGCGCTGCAGCCGGCCTCGGCCGAACTGGCCGAGGGCGTGCGTCGCCGCGGTTCGGCGCATCCGCAGCGCAGCCGCGAAGCGCGTCCGCTGCACCACGCGCGCCGCACCACACATCGCCCGCTGCGTTGGGCCGGCGGACTGGCGGCTTGTCTGGCGGTCGCGCTCGGTGTCGTCGGCGTGTGGCATGGCCAGCGCGGCGAAGAGATGCACCGCAACGTGGTCGCTTCCGCGTCGACCGCGTCGCAACCGGATCGGATCTTCACCTCGCAAGACCGTATCTTCGCTTCGAGCGAAGTGTCTGTGCGCTCGCATGCCGGTAAACCGCAGAGTGCGGGCGACCAGGTATTCCGTAGCGACTTTCACGGCAGCTGAGAAACACACTAGGCTTCAAAGCAAACGCCCGGCTCCGTGCCGGGCGTTTGCTTTTAGGATCATTGCTCAGCCGCTACGGCCGGCGCTGATCGAGCGGCGAAGAAGCGCGCGCTTCAGCCGGCCACGTCGACCGCGCTGGCGTGCTCGCGCGTCGCCGCGAAGGTGATCGTCGGCCAGCGCTCTTGCGTCAGCTGCAGGTTCACGCGCGTCGGCGCGATGTAGACCAGCTCGCCGGCGCCGTCGATGGCGAGATTGAGCGCATTCTTCTCGCGGAATTCTTCGAGCTTCTTCGCATCGCTGCAGCGCACCCAGCGTGCGGTGACGACGCCGACGTTCTCGAACGCGGCTTCGACGCTGTACTCGTCCTTGAGCCGATAAGCGACCACGTCGAACTGCAGCACGCCGACCGCGCCCAAGATCAGATCGTTGGACATCAGCGGCCGGAAGAACTGCGTCGCGCCTTCCTCCGACAGCTGCGCCAGACCTTTCTGCAGCGCCTTCATCTTCAACGGGTCCTTCAGCCGCGCGCGGCGGAACAGCTCCGGTGCGAAGTTCGGAATGCCGGTAAAGGAGAGCGCCTCGCCGGCGGTGAAGGTATCGCCGATCGAAATGGTGCCGTGGTTGTGCAGGCCGATCACGTCACCCGGATGGGCGTTCGCGGCGATTTCGCGGTCGGATGCCATGAAGGTCAGCGCATTGGCGATGCGCACTTCCTTGCCGCTGCGTACGTGCAGCATCTTCATGCCGGCTTCGTAGCGGCCCGAACAGACGCGCAGGAACGCAACGCGATCACGATGCATCGGGTCCATGTTCGCCTGAATCTTGAACACGAAGCCCGACAGCGCCTCTTCGCTCGGTTCGACCGTGCGCGTGGTGGTCGCGCGCGGCTGCGGGGCGGGAGCGTGCTCGACGAAGAAATCGAGCAACGGCTGCACGCCGAAGTTGTTCACCGCCGAGCCGAAGAACACCGGCGTCTGGCGGCCGGCCAGATACTCCTCGCGATCGAACGGATGCGAAGCGCCGCGCACCAGTTCCAGTTCCTCGCGCAGTTCCGCCAGCATGTCGGCGCCGATGCGCGCGGCCAATGCGGGATCGTCGAGACCTTTGAAGATGGTCGAATCCTGGCGCGTGAAATTGCGCCCCGCCTCGTACACGTGAACCTCGTCCAAGAGCAGGTGATAGACGCCCTTCAGGCGCGAACCCATGCCGATCGGCCAGGTGATCGGGGCGCACGGGATCTTCAGCACCGACTCGACCTCGTCGAGCAGCTCGATCGGCGCGCGGCCTTCGCGGTCGAGCTTGTTGATGAAAGTCATGATCGGCGTGTCGCGCAGGCGGCACACTTCCATCAGCTTGATCGTGCGCTCCTCCACGCCCTTGGCGCAGTCGATCACCATCAGCGCCGAATCGACCGCCGTCAGCACGCGATAGGTGTCCTCGCCGAAGTCGGCGTGGCCGGGCGTGTCGAGCAGGTTGACGATCTTGTCTTCGTAGGGAAACTGCATCACCGACGAGGTGACCGAGATGCCGCGTTCCTTTTCCAGCGCCATCCAGTCCGAGGTCGCATGGCGCGCCGCCTTGCGGCCCTTGACCGAGCCGGCCATCTGGATCGCGCCGCCGAACAGCAGCAGCTTTTCCGTCAGCGTGGTCTTGCCGGCGTCGGGATGGGAAATAATGGCGAAAGTGCGCCGACGCTGCGCTTCGCTGACGGTAGAGTTCATGATCGGAATCGAAAGGCTGGCGGCGTCACGCCGCCGCGAAGGGCGCGCATTGTACGGAATGCGCGCCTCGGCCGCTCGAAGCGGCGTCGCGGGCGAAGGGTTTCGGCCGCGATGAGCCGCACGATCGCGATGCTGGTCTATGCGGACGGGCAGTCGCTCGACGTCAGCGGCCCGACGGAAGTATTCGCCTTGGCGCATCGGCAGACGCTCGAAGACGATCCCGCCGGCACACCGCCCTATCGGCTTCTGTTCGTCGCGCCCGAGCGTGGCGTGGTGCGAATGGCCTCGGGTCTGTCGCTGTATGCGGAACTGGCCTACGACGAACTGCCCGACCCGGTCGACACCGTGCTGGTCAGCGGCGGCACGGTCGATGCGCTCGATCGCGTGCGCGCGAACGCGGCCCTGGTCGCTTGGGTCGCGACCTTGCCCGCGCGCGCGCGGCGCGTCGGCGCGATCTGCAGCGGTGCGCTGCTGCTGGCCGAGGCCGGCGTGCTCGACGGCCGTCAGGCCACCACGCACTGGCTCGACGTCGCCGAGCTCGACCGCTATCCGGCCGTGCAGGTGGTGCCGGATGCGATCTACGTGCAGGACGGTGCGATCTGGACCTCGGCCGGTATCACCGCCGGCATGGATCTGGCGTTGGCGATGGTCGCCGCCGATCTCGGCATGCCGCTCGCGCTGAAGGTCGCCAAGCGCATGGTCATGCTGGCCAAGCGTTCCGGCGGGCAGACGCAGTTCAGCAGCCTCTTGCGCGCGCAGCACGCGCCGGACGGCTTCGCCGAGCTGGTGTCGTGGCTGCGCGAGGATCTGCGCCGCACGCGCGACCTCGATGTGCTGGCCGAACGCATGCACTTGAGTCCGCGCCATTTTCGCCGTCGCTTCGTCGCGGTCTTCGGCATCACGCCGCAAACCTATCTCGAGCAGTTGCGCGTGGAAGCGGCCAAGGGTCTGCTCGAGAACACGCGCAAGGAACTCAAGCGCATCGCGCACGAATGCGGGTTCGCCTCCGAAGAAGGCCTGCGTCGCGCGTTCGTACGCCAGTGCGGCGTGCGTCCGGCGCAGTACCGCGAGCGTTTCGGTCTGGCCGGCTAGCCGCGCCAGCGACGATGGCCGCGGATGCGCGACGTCTGTCCGCTGCCGCACAGACGCCGGCGGCATCATCGGCGGGCGCGATCTTGCGCACGATCGAGAGTCCCGTCATGCCATTCCGTTTCCTGCGCGCCGTGCTGGTCGGCGCGAGCTTCCTGCTGGCGACCGCCGTGCCCCTACACGCCGCGCACGAGGCGCATTCCGAGCCGAAGATCCGCGTCGGCATCGTGTTGTTCGATGGCGTGGAGATCATCGACTTCGCAGCGCCCTACGAGGTGTTCGGCGCCACCGGCTTCGCCGTCGACACGCTCAGCTTCGACGGCAAGCCGGTGACTACCGCGATGGGCCTGAAAGTGACGCCGGATCGCTCCTTCGCCCAGGCGCCGACCTACGACGTGATCTTGGTGCCCGGCGGCGACGTCGAGCAAGCCAGCGCCGATGCGCGCGTGCTCGACTTCATCCGCACACGCAGCAAGAACGCCAAGGCGGTGCTGTCGGTCTGCACCGGCGCCTCCATCTTGGGCGCCGCCGGCCTGCTCGACGGGCTCAAGGCGACCACCTTCAAGCCGCGCATCGACGACCTCGCCAAGGCCTATCCGAAGGCGAACGTGGTGCGCGACGTGCGCTGGGTCGACAACGGCATCGTCATCACCTCGGCCGGACTCGCCTCCGGCATCGACGCGGCCCTGCACGTGGTCGCGCGCCTGCGTGGCGTCGAAGTGGCGCGCAGCACCGCGGTGCACCTGGAATACGACTGGCATCCGGACGGCGGCTTCGTGCGCACCCTGCTGGCCGACCGCTACCTGCCCAACTTCGAGCGCATCCAATGGCCGGCCGACGCCAATTTCCAGCAGCGCTACGCCTACGGCGACCGCGACCACTGGCGCGCGCGCTACCTCACGCCGACGAAGGCCAAGCCGGAAGAGCTGCTCGCCCTGATCACCAAGGCGATGGGCGAGGCCGGCGGCTGGCAGAAGGACGGCGAGGGCTACGCCTGGCGCTCGGAACGTGAAGGCCGCGCGCTGCGCCTGGTCTTCGCTGCCGGCGAGCGCGATGCGGCCGGCAAAGCGTATGCGGTCGACGTGACGCTCGACGCGCAGTGACGATTTGCGCGGACGGAAGCGGCGAATCGCCGCTTTCTTTCCGGTCGGGCAGTTCTCCGTACTCGCCCGATTGCTCCCGATGGAGCTGCTGTTCCCCCTCTCCCGCTTGCGGGAGAGGGCAGGGTGAGGGCGAGCGGAGTGGTGCGCTCCGCTTCCCCTCACCCGCGCCTTCGGCGCGACCTCTTCCGCAGGCGGGAAAGGTGAATAGGATACTTCGGATATCTAGACGTCTAAACGTCTGTTGACGGCATGAGCACATGTCGCTAAAGTTCGCCTCGCTGCTCATCAAGACCGGCTGAGGGACAGGCCCTTTGAAGCCGGGGCAACCTGCGGGATCAAACCCGCCACGGTGCCAACTCCCGCGGGGACGCGCGTCGCGCGATCCGCCGAGAGATGAGTGCGAAGCCGACCCGCGTCGTCCGACGCGGCTCGTCGTCGCAATCCTCTCCGGTTCCCCTCGGTCGATGGGCGATACGGAGAACTGCGATGACCTTCCAAGCCCAAGCCGACGTCCACCACGCTTTCGAGTTCGAGCGCGTCTCCGCCGTGTTCGCAGACGCGCCATCGCACGTCGCCGAGACCATCGTCGACGCGCGCGGCGAGCTGTCGATCCGGCTCAGCCCCAAGCACGCCGACGGCGCGCGCGACGTGCGTGTTCGCTACGCGCTGCACGGAGCGGCGGGCGCTCCGGTGATGATCGTGCAAGGCGGCATCTCGGCCAGCCGCGACGCCGTCGTCGCGGCCGACGGCAGCGACGGTTGGTGGAGCGCGATCGCAGGCCCCGGCCGTGCGATCGATACCCGCCGCTGCCGCGTACTGTCGATCGACTGGCTCGAACTGGCCGATCTCGGCGACGCGCACGCCATCGACAGCGCCGACCAGGCCGACGCCCTTGCCGGCGTGCTCGACGCGCTCGGCTTGCAACGCGCGCACGCCTTCGTCGGTTCCTCATACGGCGCGATGGTCGGCCTGGCCTTCGCCGCGCGCCATCCACAGCGCGTGCGTCACTTGATCGCGATCGCCGGCGCGCACCGTGCGCATCCGCTCAGCGTCGCCGTGCGCAACATCCAGCGCGAAGTCGTTCGGTTGGGCGCACGCCTCGGCGACGCCGACGCCGGCCTCGATCTGGCGCGGCGCTTGGCCATGACCACCTACCGCGGCGAGCGCGAGTTCGCCGAGCGCTGCGCCGACGCGCCGGTACTCGAAGACGGCCGCTTCCACTTCGCCGAAGAAGCCTGGCTCAAGGCGGCCGGCGCCAGCTTCGTGCAGCGCTTCAGTGCCGAACGTTATCTCTCCCTGTCCGAATCGATCGATCTGCACCGCGTCGAGCCGGAAGACGTGCGTGTTGCGGCCACCCTGATCGGCATCTCGACCGACCGCGTGGTGCCGCTGGCCGACCTGTGCGAGCTGCAGCGCCGCTGCGCCGCCGCGGCGACCTTGCACGTGATCGATTCGCGCTACGGCCACGACGCCTTTCTCAAGGAAGACGCGCAGATTTCCGCGCTGCTTTCGGAAACCTTCCACTCCATCGGAAACTGACATGAGCACCGCATCCTGTACCCGCGCCGTGCGCGCCGGCATCGAATCGGACACCCAGCACGGCGCGGTGGTGCCGCCGCTGCACCTGAGCACGAATTACACGTTCGAAGGCTTCGGTCGCAAACGCCAGTACGACTACTCGCGCAGCGGCAACCCGACGCGCGACCAACTTGGCGCGGCCTTGGCGGATCTGGAAGAGGGCGCCGGCGCGGTCGTCACCGCGAGCGGCATGGCCGCGGTCGCACTGGTGCTCGAGCTGGTGCCCGCCGGCGGCCTCGTGCTCGCCGCGCACGACTGCTACGGCGGCACCTGGCGCCTGCTCGACGCGTGGGCCAAGAAGGGCCGCTTCCGCGTCGTGTTCGCCGATCTCACCGATCCGGTGCAGCTGGCCGAAGCGCTTTTGCACAAGCCCGATCTGGTCTGGGTCGAGACGCCGTCCAATCCGCTCCTGCGCATCACCGACGTGCGCCACGTCGCGCAGGCCGCGCATGCGGTCGGCGCGCGCTGCGTGGTCGACAACACCTTCCTGTCGCCGGCGCTGCAGCGCCCGCTGACGCTCGGTGCCGATCTCGTCGTGCATTCGACCACCAAGTACATCAACGGCCACAGCGACGTCGTCGGCGGCGCCGTGATCGCGAAGGACAAGGAGACCGCCGATCAGCTGGTCTGGTGGGCGAACTGCGTCGGCCTGACCGGCGCGCCGTTCGACAGCTTCCTGACCCTGCGCGGCTTGCGCACCTTGGTGCCGCGCCTGCGTGCGCACGAAGAGAACGCGGCGCGCATCGCCGCCTTGCTGGATGCACATCCTGCAGTCGCGAAGGTGTACTGGCCCGGTCTCGCCGCGCATCCGGGACACCAACTCGCCGCGCGCCAGCAGAGCGGCTTCGGCGCGATGCTGAGCTTCGACCTCGACGGCGGCCTCGACGCGATCGAGACCTTCCTAGACGGGCTGCAATTCTTTTCGCTGGCCGAATCGCTCGGCGGCGTCGAAAGCCTGATCGCGCATCCGGCCACGATGACGCACGCCTCGATGGCGCCCGAAGCGCGGCGCAAGGCCGGCATCAGCGACGCGCTGCTGCGCATCTCCGCCGGCATCGAAGACGGCGCCGATCTTTGCGCCGATCTCGAAGCCGCACTGGCGCGTGTCGAGACGCTCAAACGCACGCGCAAGGTGAGCGCATGAGCGCCGCTCCGCATCTTGTCACGACCTCGAACGCCGACACGGCGTTGGTGTTGCTCGGCACCGGCGTGGTCGGCGGCGCACTGCTGCGTCTGCTGGCGACGCCGGCCGCTTCCACCCTGTATTTGGTGGGCGCGGCGAATTCGAAGCGGCAGATCGCCAACGCGCGCGGCCTGGTGCCGGCGCGCATCGATGCCGCGCTGGCCGAAGCGGCGCCGGGGCGCGACGACGCCAGTCTGCTCGCCGCGCTCGATGCGAGCGGCGCGTCGCGCCGCGTCGTGGTCGACGCGACCGCTTCGGCCGCGACCGCGGCGCGCCACGCGGATTGGCTCGCCGCCGGCTACCACGTCGTCAGCGCCAACAAAGCCGCAACCGGCGAGAGCCTGCAGGCGTGGACCGAACTCGGCCGCGCCGGCCGTCGCGGCGGCGTTGTTTACGGCGATGCGGCAACCGTCGGCGCCGGCCTGCCGGTGCTGTCGACCCTGCGTCGCCTGCGCGACTGCGGCGACCGCCTGCTCGCGCTCGACGGCGTGTTTTCCGGCTCCTTGTCGTGGCTGTTCAACCAATTCGACGGCAGCCGCCCGTTCTCGGCCTTGCTGCGCGAGGCGCGTGCCTTCGGCTACACCGAACCCGACCCGCGCGTGGATCTCGGCGGCGCCGACGTCGCGCGCAAGCTGTTGATCCTCGCGCGCAGCGCCGGGCATGCGCTCGATGTCGCCGATGTCGAGGTCGACAGCTTGGTGCCGGCGGCATTGCGCGAGGTGGAAGTGGATGACTTTCTCGCACGCGCGGAGGAACTCGACGACGATTTGGAACGCCGCCGCGTCGAAGCCGCGTCGCGCGGCCAGCTGCTGCGCTTCCTGGCGCGGCTGGACGAGCGTGGCCAGGCGCGCGTGGGGTTGACCGAAGTCGCGCCGAAGCATCCGGCTGCGCGCTTGGCCGGCACCGACAACCTGTTCGCGCTGAGCACGCAGCGTTATCGCGCACAGCCGCTGGTGATCCAGGGGCCGGGTGCCGGTCCCGAAGTCACGGCGCAGGCCTTGCTCGGCGATGTGTTGGCGTTGGCAGCCACGCGCGCACGTGCTCACGCCTAAACACGTATAGAAAAGCTCTGAACCCTCTCGGCGGCGTCATGACCGCGAACGCGGGTATCTACTGAGTAGCGTCGTGCCAAGTGACCTCACCCGGCGCGCTGCGCAGGCCGGCCTCTCCCGCGAACGGGAGAGGCGAACAACTCAGGCTTTCGCTTTTCTGCGCACCAGCCACAACAGCGCGATCGCCAAGGCGGCGCTGAACAGGCGCAACGCGTTGCCCGACCATCCGAACACGGCTTCGTCGGGAACGCTGAAGACATTCCACGCCGCGTTCAACGAGATGTGGAAGACCCATCCGCTCCAGATCGTGTAGCCGTCGAGCGCATCGAGTACCGCGAAGATCACCCCGCCGATCGCGGTCATACAGAAAATCGTCAGCGCGATGCCGCCACCGCCGCCGGCGCCGTACCAGTGCACCAGGCCGAACGCGATCGCCTGCACCAGCACCGCGGCGGCGAAGCGCCAGCGCAGGTCGTTGCGCGTGAAGACGAAGCCGAAGCCGCGGAACACGATTTCCTCAGCCAGCGGAAACAGCACGGCGAGGAACAACAGATCGCGCAGCGACCATTCGCTGGAGAGCTTGCCGAGCAGGGCGAGTCCGATCCAGCACGGCAAGGTCGCCAGCGCGGTCAACATCGGTCCGCGCCAGCCGTTGCCGTGCAGACCGAGGCTGCGCACGAGTTGGCCGCGCTGCCGACTCAACAGGAACGCGGCGACCAGCGCGACCGCGACCGCGATCAGATTGTCGAGCAGCGAGCCGCCGTAAGGCATCGGCAGCGGTGGAATCTTGAAGCCGAGCAGGGGCGTGAGGTCGCGTACCTGCAGCGCGAGGCCGAGTACGAGCACGACCACGAGGAGGCCGGCGAAGGTTCGCAGGGGAGCGGATCGACTCACGCGGTGTTTCCTTTTGGAGAGGGCTTGCACTGCACAAGAACGAACGCCCCGCGCGGGCGGGGCGTTCGTTCAAGACGCGGAATTCATTCGTGGCGGAGATCGATGTCGCCGCTGAAGGTTTCGATCTTGACCTGACCCTGACCGCCGCCGTTGCTGACGTCGAGGTTGCTGCTGGGGCCGTGTTCCTCGTGCTTGACCGCGCCGAAGTCGGTGCGGATCGAGCCGCTGAAGCTGGAGGCACGCAGGCGCGCCGAGAGGTCCTGCGGCAGATACAGGCGCACGCTGCCGCTCATCGATTCGACGTCGACGCGCACGTCCGCATCCGGCTTGCCGCGCAGGTTGATGTCGCCCGAGACGGTGCCGGCGCTGATCTCGCGGTAACGGCCGTTCTCGGCGTCGATGTCGCCGGAAACGGTTTCGTACTTGATGTGGCCGGACAGGCCGCGTGCGCGGATG
This sequence comes from Dokdonella sp. GW821-FHT11D02, assembly GCF_058808595.1. Taxonomy (NCBI): domain Bacteria; kingdom Pseudomonadati; phylum Pseudomonadota; class Gammaproteobacteria; order Lysobacterales; family Rhodanobacteraceae; genus Dokdonella; species Dokdonella sp. GW821-FHT11D02. Next base: position 995,290 of record NZ_CM179520.1, read on the forward strand.
TCGCCCGAAACGGTCTGCACGCGTGCGCGCTCGGCCTTGCCGTCGAGGTCGACGCCGCCGCTGACGCTGTCGACATCGATTTCCTTAGCGCCGCTGGACAAGCGCAGCTTGCCGCTGACGCTGTCGACATCGAGCAGGCGCCCCCCCACATCCGACAAAGTCAGATCCGCACTGACCACGCCGACCTTCAGCTCGGCCGATTTGGGCACCTTGATGTCGAGCTCGCTCGGGCCGATGCGCGAATCGGCATTCCAGCCGAACCAGCCTTGCTTGTCGGGCGCCTCGATCTTGATGCGCAGCTGCGCGCCGCCGCCTTCGATGGTCGGCTTGGCGCCGCTGCCGAGTTCGCCGCTGATGGAGACTTCGTTGCGATCCCAACCGCTGATCGTGACCGAGCCTTTCGCGTTGGAGATTTCGATACGCGCATCGGCATCGACGGCGCGCTTTTCGTCGATCGGCGTGCCGGCGTAGGCGCTGGCAGCGGTCAGGGCGAACAGGGTGAGGGAAGCGGATCGGATCATCGGGAAGGCTCCAGGCATCAACCGGCAGTGGCGCCGTAGTGCTCGAGTTTCATGCGGCGGGCGTTGGTACGGTTCAACAGGCCGACCAGGAAGGTGGCGTCGGGACGATCGGCGAGTGCCTGCTCCAGCTCCGCCTGCGCGGCGTCGAGCACGACGGCGGCACCGGCCAGGCGCGGATCGCCGCCCGGCGCATTCATGCGGATGTCGGCGGCGTCGGGCGACACGCGCGGCAGTTCGCGTTCGATCGTGCGCGCATCGCGGGCGGCGAAATCCGATCCGGCCGTGTGCGGTTGCAATCCGAGCACCAGCACGCCGGCGCCGACTGCGACCAGCATCGCGGCCGCCGCTGCCAACGGCAGCCAGCTGCGCCGGCGCGATGCCGGCACGGCGCGCGCCTCGTCGGCGATGCGCTTCTCGATCGCCGGCCACAGGTCGATCTGCGGCGGGCGCGGCGCGTTCATCTCGCGCAACTTGCGCTGGATCTCGAAATCGTTCATGCGGCGTCTCCGAGCATGGTGCGCAACAGACCGCGCGCACGATGCAATTGCGCTTTCGAAGAACCGACCGCCATGCCCAACTCGCGGCCGATCTCTTCGTGTTTCCAACCTTCCACATCATGCAGGACCAGCACCGCGCGCGCACGCGGCGGCAGCTTGGCGACGGCCTGTTCGAGGTCGGCGCGCTCGCCGGCGCAGAACGGGGTGACCGGTTCGCTCGCCGCTTCCAGCACGCCGTCTTCGACGGTGTCTTCCGGATCGCGTCCGCGCACGTCCATCAGTGCCACGTTGACCGCGAGCCGATGCAACCAAGTGGTGAACGCGCTTTCGAAGCGGAAGCTGTCGAGCTTCTGCCAAGCGCGCACGAAAGCTTCTTGGGTCAGTTCCTGCGCACGCGCTTCGTTCATGCCCGACAGCCGCCACACGGCGCCGTGCACGCGGCCGGCGTGGCGGCGGTAGAGCGCTTCGAACGCGCGCATGTCGCCAGCGGCCGCAGCGCGGACCAGCTCGGCATCGGTCGGTTCGGCCACTTCGGTGCGTGGCGGTGCGCTCATCGGCAGGGGCATGGCAAGGCAGGCATTCATCTTGCCAGCTTGGATGCGCGACCGTCGTGAAGGGTTTACACAGTCATGACAGCCGTGTCGACGAGAGCGGCACCGCGAAGGAAGAGAGAGGAACCGCCGCGCCGACCTCGTCCGAGCGTCGGCGCGAACCTCATCCCGCAGCGACCTTGCGTGCCGGCGAGCCGGCCTTCGCCAGCGCCGCGGCGACGCGCTGCTGCTCCTCGCGCAGACGCGCCGGCGTACGCGCGCCGAACGAGTCGAGGTAGCGGCCGATGTCGTCGATTTCGCCGCGCCAGTTCTGCGGGTCGACCTCGAGCAGGGTGTCGAGCGCGCGCTCGGGCAGGTCGAGGCCGTCGAGGTTCAGGTCGTTCTTGCGCGGCAGCTGGCCGATCGGCGTTTCAGTGGCGCCGACGGTGCCGTCGCAGCGGCCGATGATCCATTCCAGCACGCGCAGATTCTCGCCGTAGCCGGGCCAGAGGAACTTGCCGTCGGCGCCTTTGCGGAACCAGTTGACGTGGAAGATCTTCGGCAGCTTCGCGCCGGGGCGGTCGAAGGACAGCCAATGCGCGAAGTAGTCGCCGTAGTTGTAGCCGCAGAACGGTTTCATCGCCATCGAGTCGCGGCGCAGTACGCCGACCGCGCCGGTCGCGGCGGCGGTCGTCTCCGAACCCATCGCGGCGCCGACCAGAACGCCGTGGGTCCAGTCGCGCGCCTCGAACACCAGCGGAATCAGCGACGGACGGCGGCCGCCGAACACGATCGCCGAGATCGGCACGCCTTGCGAATCTTCCGCACGCGGCGACCAGCTCGGCGCCTGCTTGGCCGACACGGTGAAGCGCGAATTGGGATGCGCTGCCGGGCCGTTGGCCGGATCGTAGGGGCGGCCCTGCCAGTCGGTGACCGGCGTGCCGGGCAGGCCTTCCCACCAGGGCTGGTCGTCGGCGGTGACGGCGACGTTGGTGAAGATGGTGTCGCGCTGGATCGAGGCCAGCGCGTTCGGATTGGTGTCGTTGCTGGTGCCGGGCGCGACGCCGAAGAAGCCGGCCTCCGGATTGATCGCGTACAGGCGGCCGTCGGCGCCGGGTTTCATCCAGCAGATGTCGTCGCCCACCGTCCACACCTTCCAGCCGGCGCGGCGGTAGCCTTCCGGCGGAATCAGCATGGCCAGGTTGGTCTTGCCGCAGGCGGAAGGGAACGCCGCGGCGATGTAGTGCGTCTCGCCTTGCGGATTCTCGATGCCGACGATCAGCATGTGTTCGGCCAGCCAGCCTTCCTGGCGCGCTTGGTAGGAACCGATGCGCAAGGCGTGACACTTCTTGCCGAGCAGCGCGTTGCCGCCGTAGCCCGAGCCGTAGGACTTGATCGTCAGCTCTTCGGGGAAATGCATGATGAAGCGGCGCTCGGGATCGAGCTCGCCGATCGAATGCAGGCCTTTGACGAACGCCGGTTGCGCGCCGCGCGCAACCGCTTCAGCACCTTCACGCTCGATCCGCGCCAGCGCCGCGGCGCCCATGCGCGTCATGATGCGCATGTTGGCGACGACGTAGGGCGAGTCGGTGATCTCCACGCCGCAGCGCGAGATCGGCGAGTCGATCGGGCCCATGCAGTAGGGCACCACGTACAAAGTGCGGCCTTGCATGCAGCCATCGAACAGCGCATCGATCTTGGCGTGCGCCTCGGCCGGGTCCATCCAGTGATTGTTCGGTCCCGCGTCTTCCTGATTCCGGGTGCAGACCAGGGTCAGGTGCTCGACGCGCGCGACGTCGGATGGATGCGAGCGGTGCAACCACGCGTTCGGGTGCGTGTCGGGATTGAGCGGCAGCAAGGTGCCGTCGGCCTGCATCTGCTCGAGCAGGGTTTGGTATTCGGCGTCGGAGCCGTCACACCAGTGAATGCGGTCGGGTCGGGTTCGTCGGGCGACGTCGTCGACCCATCGGTTCAATGCTTCGAGTTGGCTGGCCATCGGAGGGGGCGCCGCAGCGCCGGTTGCAAGGGGGTAGGGGGACGGTAGCCTCGCCCTGCGGCCAATGCAAGGAAGCCTGCAAAACCAGGCCGCCGCCGCGGCAAACGGCCGCGGGCGGCCTCAGTCGTCGCTCGGACGCGCCAGTTCGAGCAGGGCGGTGCGGCGCTTGGCCGGCAGCGCGCGGTAGCGTTGCAATAGGGCTTTTTCGTTGCGGTCGCGGATCGTCAGAGCGGGGTCGGTTTCGCCGTAACTGGCGCTCGGTTCCTTCACGCCGACCGCCGCCGGCGGCGCGCCGCAGATCAGCTCGTCGAGCGAGCGGCGCAGGATCGCGCGCAGTTGCGGCAAGACACGGAAACTCGGCGTCTCGCGCCCGTTCTCCCAGGCCGAAACCGAGGATTTGGTCACGCCCAGCGCAAAGCCGAGCTGTTCCTGCGTCATCCCGGACGCGACGCGCGCTTCGCGAAGGCGATCGGCGAAACGCTTCATCTGCAAAGACTCCGTCCGCTGGAGCCTCGGACGGTATTGGCCGCGCCGGCCACTGTCGTGCGGATTTAGTTGACAATTATTGTTCGGATATTCAATACTCATCACTCTTTGATGAGCAAGAGGAGGCGGCAGGCGGCGTAGGCCGCTACGCGGTGCGAGCAAATTGGGGCAATGGCGTCGGGAAGGACGGCCGGCAGAGCTGCCGAACGGGTCCGTCGCGGCGACAGCGAAGTGCCGGTCGCAGGAATGCGCGGCACCGGGCCGGGCTTCTGGCCCGAACGAGTCGCCCAACGGCGGCCGTGCTCCAGCGGCGATACGGAGGTCGCTCGAAGGAGGGACGTATTGCTCGTCACCCATACAGGAGTTTCCCAAATGCTCAGCAATGCCGTTTTATCCGCGCGCTATCTCGATTGGCGCGACAGCATGGCGTTCGCGCCGGAGCTGTCCATTCCGATGGACCCGATGTCGATCTACCGCCTGAACAGCGCGGCGGCCGTCGGCGACCAGCCCGTCGAACAACTGCGCCAGTCCGTGGTGGAAGAGTTCGCCGACAGCGAACGCGGCCGCGATTGGACGCAACGTCTTCATCTGCAGGAAGACCGCCTGCACGACATCCGCCTCGACGACGCCGAACGTTCGGTGCGGATCGCCGGTGCCGAGCGCCTCAGCGGCGGCAATCGGCAGACCCTGCTCGCACTCGAGAAAACCTTTGCCGGGAACGGCTACGGCGTGCCGGCGATCACGATCCTGATTCTTCTGGTCGTGGTCGTCGTGGCGGTTGTGCAGCGAATCGAATGAGTCGGCGAACGCCGCCGGAGACATTCGTTCTTCGGGGGCCGTTCCGGTGCGGTCACAAGGAGCCGTCATGCTCGCGACGCTGTTTTCGGTCTTTCTCGATTACCAATGCAATTTCAGCTGCAGTCACTGCAGCGTCGGCAGCAGTCCGCAGACGAAGTTTCCGATGTCGCGCGAGACGCTGCTGAACTTCTTCCGCCAGCTGCAGGACATCTCAACTAAAAAAGTCGTCGTGTTCACCGGCGGTGAAGCGACGATTCATCGCGAGCTGCTGCTCGAGGGCATCGCGCTCAGCCGCGCGCAAGGCTGCCGCACGCGTCTGGTGACCAATGGCTGGTGGGCGAAGTCGCGGCACCGCGCGATCGACTACGTGCGCATGCTGAAAGAGGCCGGGCTGGACGAGCTCAATACCCGCTACGACGACTACCACGAGCCGTTCATCGGTATCGAAAAAATCGCCCATCTGATCCACGGCGCGCTGGAGAACGAGCTCGCGGTCGGCATGGGCGTGATCGTCGACAAGGCTGCGCGCTGGGATCAGAACCGCGTCGCCGATGCGCTCTGCGCGGAGTTGTCGATGTCGCGCGAGGAACTGCTGCGGCGGGTCACCGTGGTGTACGACTATCCGACTCCGAGCGGCAGCGGCAATCAGCTCGACATGGCCGGGCTCGACGCCGGCGCCAAACCCGACCTCGGCTGCCCGGAAGTAATCAAGAACCTCTCGATTCATCCCAGCGGCAGCGTGAAGGCGTGCTGCGGCCACGTCATGTTCTATTCGCGCGATCTCGCACTCGGCAACCTCAACGAGGAACCGCTGACGGAAATCATCGGCCGCGCGCAGAAGAACCTCTTGTACTGGTGGATCCACATGACCGGCCCCAAGCGGATTCTGGAGCGCCTCGGCGTGAAATCCGACTACACCAGCATCTGTCATGCCTGCCAGGACCTGCTGGTCACGCACCGTGCCGCGCTGCTCGACTACCTGCGCGAGCGGCCGCAGGAAGTATTCGCCGACGGCGTGCTGCTGGCCGACAACATCAAGCGCATGCCGGCCTTTTTGCTGGCCAATGAAGATTCGATCCTGAGAGCGTAAGGAGACGCCGATGAGACTGGCCGACTGTTCGATCGGGTATCCGAACGGCAGAGTTTTGCGCCGCGCGATCAACTACGAATTCCTGCCCGCGCTGTATCTCGTCGACGGCGCCAACGGCTCGGGCAAGAGCACCTTGCTGCGCACCTTGTGCGGCGTGCTGAAACCGTTGTCGGGTTCGGTGACGATGGCCGGTGTCGACGTGCACGAGGTGCCGGCCGTGCGCGGCCGCATCAGTTACTTGCCGCATCGTCTCGCCGGCCAGTCGGGTTTGCGTGTGCGCGACTATCTGAGTTTCTGGAGCGAACTGCGTTCCTCGCACGCGGCGAACGAGCAGCGGCGCGTGGCGGAAAGCTTCGAGCTGGCCGAACTCGCCGAATGCAAGATGGGTACGCTCAGCCGCGGTCAGATGCAGCGCGTCGCGCTGATCAAGACGCTTTCGGTCGCGGCCTCGATCTTCGTGTTGGACGAGCCGTTCACCGGCCTCGACACGCGTTACACGGAGGTACTGGTGCGCGAACTCTCCAGGCGCGTGTCCGCCGGCGCCACCGTGTTGGTCGCGCAGCACGGCCGGCACCGGCTGCGCGACGACTTTCACATCTGCGTGCCGATGCACACGCTCGGAGGCCAGGATGCCGATGTCTAACCCGACCTTTCGACTCGTCGCCGCGCTGGTCCGGCGCACGCTGCGCCAGAACGCCTGGTCGCTGCTGCTGATGCCGGGCGGATTCGTGCTGATCTGTGCCGCCTTCGTCGTCCTTGCCAAGGACTTCCCGCAGATCCTGACCGGCCCGACCGCGCACTCGCTCGACGCGATGGCGCGTCTGTACGCGGGCAGCAGCGGCGATCTCGCCAGTGTGCGCGCGTGGTCGGCGCTGTTCCTGCAGGTGCCGTATCTGGTCACCTTTCTCGGCTCGACCTACGTGGTGTCGCTGCTGTCTTCGAGTCTGATCGCCGAGACGCACAAGGGCGGCATCGAAATGCTCCTGGCCGAGCCGTTCCGGCCGCGCCAGATTGTCGCCGCCTTGTTCTGGAACAGTCTCGCGATCAGCAGCGCGGTGTGGCTGGCGGTGGTAATGCTGTGGATCGCGGCGGGCGCTGTGCTGATGCGCTATTTCGGCTTGGGCGCGCCGGTCGGCGCCGGTATCGGCATCGCGCTGATGCTGCCGCTGGCCGGCATGCTGTGGTCGGCGCAGATCGTGCTCGCACTGCATCTGTTGTGGCCGCGCCTGAGTTCGGTGCGCGTCGGGTCGGCCTGGGCATTGACGCACTACCTCGCGACGCTGCCGGCCGTGCTCGCCTTTCTCGTCATCACCTTCCGCCCCGAACTCGATCCGGTGCGCATCGCGGCAATCTTCCTCGCCGTCGGCGCGCTCGGCGCCGCGCTGGTGACGAGCGTGCTGGCGTGTGCGTTTCGGCCGTCGTCGCTGCTGGAAAGCACTTGAGGCGTTTCGACTCTCGCTCACGGCACGCGCCGTCGGAGACTTCGCATGCACTACTTCATCGAGGCCCATGGCCTCAGCAAAAGCTATGTTCGCGGCAACGAGCGCGTGGCGGCCTTGGTCGACGCAAACCTGGTCGTCTCGCGCGGCGACTTCGCCGCGCTGATGGGTCCCTCGGGTTCCGGCAAGACCACCCTGCTGAATCTGATCGGCGGCCTGGATCGGCCCAGCCGCGGCCGGCTGCGCGTCGACGGCGAAGACCTTTCCGCGATGGGGCAATCGGCCTTGGCGCGCTGGCGCGCCGCGAAGGTCGGTTTCGTGTTCCAGTTCTACCACCTACTGCCGGTGCTGAGCGCGCAGAAGAACGTCGAGTTGCCGCTGCTGTTGGCGAACCTGCCGGCACGCGAACGCAGCCGCCGTGCCGGCGTGGCTTTGGAGCTGGTCGGGCTCGGCGATCGCGCCGCGCACAAGCCGGCCGAACTCTCCGGCGGACAGCAGCAGCGCGTCGCGATCGCGCGTGCCCTGGTCGCCGATCCCGGGCTCTTGGTCTGCGACGAGCCGACCGGCGACCTCGATCGCGCCAGCGCCGACGAGGTGCTGAACCTGCTGCAGCGACTCAATCGCGAATGCGACAAGACCATCGTGATGGTCACGCACGACCCGCGCGCGGCCGCGCATGCACGCCGGCTGCTGCACCTGGAGAAGGGCGTGCTGATCGAGAACGACTGGATTCCGCTGCAGGCGTGAGCGGCGCCGGGAGAATCCGATGAAATACTTGCCGCTGATCGGCGCGAACCTGTTCCGTAGGAAGACGCGCGCCGTGCTGACCATCCTCGCGATCGCGATCGCCTTCCTGCAGTTCGGCCTGTTGCGCACGATTTCTGCGGCGTTCGAAACCGGCGTCGAGGCGGCGCAGGCGGATCGCTTGATCACGCTGCCGCGCTACTCGCTGATGGAAGGCATGCCGGCCGCCTATGCCGAACGCATCGCCGCGCGCGAGCACGTGCGCGCAGTGACCTCGGCCACGATCTTTCCGGCCAGCTATCGAGGGCAGCCGACGCGCTTCGCCGTGGTGCCGGTGGATCACGCGCGCTACTTCGAGGTGTTCGGCGATCTGCATATGGACGATGACGCGCGCGCGGCCTGGCAGCGCACGCGCATCGGCGCCGTCGTGGGTGCGTCGCTCGCGCGCCGCATGGGCTGGAAGGTCGGCGAGCGTCTGGTGATCGAGTCGAAGAGCTGGCCGCGCAGCGACGGTTCGATCGCTTGGCCGCTGGAAGTGGTCGGCGTGTACGCCGATGCGCAGGCGCGGGCGAACTACGAGTCGCAGCTGCTGATGCGCTACGACTATTTCGACGAGGCGCGCGCGTATCAGAAGGGGCGTGTCAATTGGTTGATCGAGCGCGTCGGCGATGCCGCCCACGGCGAGGCGGTCGCGCATGCGATCGACGCCGCGTTCGCCAACTCCGGCGCGCAGACCAAGACGCAGTCGGAGCAGAGCTTCGCCAAGAGTCTGGTGCGGCAGATCGGCGACATCGGCTTGATCGTCACCGCCGTGCTCGGCGCGGTGTTTTTCACGATCCTGGTGGTCGCCGGCAACAGCATGTCGCAGTCGCTGCGCGAGCGCACGACCGAACTCGGCGCGCTGAAGGCGATCGGCTTCGGTGATCGCACCCTGCTCGGCGTTGTGCTCGGCGAATCGATCGCGATGAGCCTGATCGGAGGCGCGCTCGGTCTTGCGTCGGCGGCGGCGCTGATCGTTCTCGCGCGCAGCAATCTGCAGGATTTCGGCGTCACGCAGATGCCGGCCGAGGTGCTCGTCGGCGGCGTGTTGCTGATGCTTTTGCTCGGTCTTCTCGCCGGCTTGCCGCCGGCGCTGCGCGCGCTGCGCATGAACGTCGTCGACGCGCTCGGCGCTTAGGAGGAATGCCGTGTCCGTCTTGCGTCACGCCGTCGAAATCACGCGGATCAATCTGCGCACGTTGCCGCAACGCCGCGCCGCGTCGCTGGTGATTCTGATCGGCGTTGCGGGTGTGGTCGGCGTATTGATCGCGATGCTGTCCTTGGCCGAGGGTTTTCGCGCGAGCCTGAATCAGGCGGCGTACGCCGATCGCGCCCTGGTCTTGCTCGATGGCGCCAGTTCCGAGATCGTCAGCAGCCTCAGTTCTGACCAGGTCGAGCTGATCAAAGCCGCCGACGGCGTTGCGAGGAACGCCGACGGACAACCGCTGGCGTCGGCGGAGTTGCTTCTGGTGGCCGATCTGGCGCGTGCAGGCGCGCGAGCCGGCGCCAGCTTGCCGGTGCGCGGCGTGCAGGCGGCGGCATTCGAGCTGCGACCGGAAATCACGCTCGTCGCCGGTCGCAGCTTCCGCCCCGGATTGCGCGAGATCATCGTCGGCCGCAGCGCGGCGGCGCAGTTCGGCGGGCTCGACATCGGCGCGAAGGTGAACCTGCGCGACAGCGACTGGGTCGTCGTCGGTCATTTCGGTGCCGGCGGCAGTTTCCACGAAGCGGAGATCTGGACCGACTTGGCGACGATGCAGTCGGCCTTCCGTCGCCCCGGTGCGGTGCAATCGGTGGTCGCAAAGCTGACCGTTCCGACGGCGCTGACGCAGCTGCAACGTTCGCTGGCAGCGGATCCACGCCTGGCCGAGATCAAGGCGCAGAGTTTGTCCGTCTACCTCGCCGCGCAGTCGCAGACGCTGACTCGTCTGATCACGACGGTCGGTTATGCGATCGGCTTGATCATGGCGATCGGCGCGGTGTTCTGCGCCTTGAACACGATGTACGGCGCGGTCGCATCGCGGCGACAGGAAATCGCGACCTTGCGCGCGCTCGGTTTCGGCGCGCTGCCGGTGATCGCGTCGGTGCTGGTGGAGGCCTTGTTGCTCGCGCTCGCCGGCGGGCTGCTCGGCGCCGGCCTGAGCGCGGCGCTGTTCAACGGCTATACGGTGGCGACGTTGAACGGCGCGACGTTCGCGCAGACCGCGTTCGGATTTCGCGTCACTCCGGAGCTGATCGCGCAAGGGCTCGGATGGGCGCTGGCGATCGGCCTGCTCGGCGGTATCGCACCGGCGATTCGTGTCGCGCGCATGCCGGTCGCGGCCGCGCTGCGCGCGGCCTGAAGCCTCGATGCGCGAGCGCGTCGCGGTGCCACGCGACTCACTGCGGAATCAGGATACCGATGAAGTCGCGGATGTAGGCTTCGAACTCGTCGTGGTTCATGCGCGGCTGGCCGATCTGCGCGAGCTGCACGAAACCGACGTAGGCGGAGTAGGCCAGGCGCGCGCGGTTGGCGGCGGCGGTGGCGTCGAATCCGGCCTGGTGAAATGCCTCGGTGACGAAGGCGAGGCGGCGTTCGGAGACGCGTTCGATCAGCGGGCGGATCAAGGGCTGATCGATCGATTTGATCAAGGCTGCGAACACCGCATGCGAAGGATGGCGGTGGCTGACCTGACGGATCAGTTCGCGCAGGCGCTCGCGCGGGTCGGAGGCGGCGGCGATCGCCGCTTCGAGTTCGCGCTCGTCCGAGCGTTCCCAGCGTTCCAGCGCGGCCTGCAACAGCGCTTCGCGCGTGGCGAAATGCCAGTAGAAGCTGCCCTTGGTCACGCCGAGTCGACGCGCCAAGGATTCCACTGCGACGGCGCCGAGGCCGCTTTCGGCCAGCACCGCCAAGGCGTTTTCTTCCCAATCGGCCGCACTGAGGCGGGTCTTCGGTTCCAACTTGCTGAGCGCGGCCATTTCCCTAGTCTGCCCGATGGTTTGGGGGAAATGAATCGTGACAGGGTAAACTAATGTTTACAAACGACTATCTTTTCAGTACGCATGCGTATTGATTTCGTCATGCAAGCCATCCATACTGCCTAGTATGGAAAGCGCCGCGAAATCGCTACCGCTCGCAACCGACCGTCGCCTGCGCCGGCCGGACGGGATGGAGCTGGCGCTGTCGTATTGGCCCGGAACGCGTGGCGGCGTGGTGTTCGCGCACGGCTTCGGGCAGACGCGCCTGGCCTGGGCCGGCAGCGCGCAGCGCATCGCCGCGGCCGGCTTCGCGTGCGTCGGTTTCGATTCGCGCGGTCACGGCGACAGCGGCTGGCGCGGCGAAGAACCCTACCATTTCGATCCGATGGTCGAGGACCTCATCGCGGTCGCCGCCACCGTCGGCCCGCGGCCGGTCTTGGTCGGCGCCTCGATGGGTGGCCTGCTCGGCATCGCCGCGCAGAGCCAGCCGGAACCGCCTTTCGCCGCGATGGTGCTGGTCGACGTGACGCCGCGCTGGGAGACGCAAGGCGTCGAGCGCATCCTCGGTTTCATGCGCGCGCATCCGGACGGCTTCGCTTCGTTGCAAGAAGCGAGCGAGGCGATTGCGGCGTATCTACCGCACCGGCGCGAACGCAAGTCGCCCGAACGGCTGCGCTCGCTCCTGGTCGATCGTGGCGACGGCCGCCTGCGCTGGCACTGGGACCCGCGCCTGCTCGACGACCTTACCCCCGACATCGACAGCCATCAGCCGATGCTGCTCGAAGCGGTGCGGCGTATTCGCGTACCGCTGCTTCTGATCAGCGGCAGCGAGAGCGACATCGTCTCGCAGTCGACCATCACCGAATTTCTTGAACTCGCGCCGCACGCGCGCCATGTCGTTGTGCCCAAGGCCACGCACATGGTCGCCGGCGACGACAACGATGCATTTACCCGCCACGTACTAGAGTTTCTGCAATCGCTCGCAAGCGAGGAGTCCTGAGATGAGCTCGATCCTTCCGTTATTGGCCGGCGTGCTGGTCTCGCTCGCCGCCGCGTACCTGCGCATCGGATTGCGCCCCTGGAGCATCGCCACCGCCATCGCGATCGTCGCGGTCGGTTGGCTGGCCGGCTCTTCGTTGCTGGCGATTCTGCTACCCCTCATCGTGTTCGCGGCAATCGTGGTCCCGCTAAACCTGGTCGACTTCCGCCGCAAGAAGATCACCGCCCCGTTATTGGCCGCGTTTCAGAAGGTGATGCCGCCGATTTCCGACACCGAGCGCACCGCGCTCGAAGCGGGCACGGTCGGGTTCGAGGGTGAGCTGTTCAGCGGCAAGCCGGACTGGAGCCAGCTGCTGAAGCAGCCCAAGCCCGAACTCAGCTTGGAAGAACAAGCCTTCCTCGACGGACCGGTGGAAGAGGTCTGCGCGATGGTCAACGACTGGCAGATCAGCCACGAGCTGGCCGACCTGACGCCGGAGATCTGGGACTACGTCAAGAAGAAGAAATTCTTCGGCATGATCATTCCCAAGCAGTACGGCGGTCTCGAGTTCTCCGCGCTGGCGCAGTCGGCCGTGCTGCAGAAACTGATGAGCGTGTCGGGTTCGTTGTCCTCGACCGTGGGGGTGCCCAACTCGCTCGGCCCGGGCGAACTGCTGCTCCACTACGGTACGCAAGACCAGCGCGACTACTACTTGCCGCGCCTGGCCGACGGCCGCGAAGTGCCGTGCTTCGCGCTGACCGGTCCGACCGCGGGTTCCGACGCGACCTCGATTCCGGATTTCGGCATCGTCTGCAAGGGCGAGTGGCAGGGGGCGCAGGTGCTCGGCGTGCGCCTGACGTTCGACAAGCGCTACATCACGCTGGCGCCGATCGCGACTTTGATCGGTCTCGCCTTCCGCCTGCACGATCCCGATCATCTGCTCGGTGACGTCGAAGACATCGGCATCACCCTCGCGCTGTTGCCGCGCGATACCAAGGGCCTGGAAATCGGCCGCCGCCACTTCCCGCTCAACGCCGCGTTCCAGAACGGTCCCTTGCGCGGCAAGGACGTGTTCGTGCCGCTGTCGCAGCTGATCGGCGGCGCCGACATGGCCGGGCAGGGCTGGCGCATGCTGATCGAATGCTTGTCGGTCGGCCGCGCGATCACCTTGCCCTCGACCGCGTCGGGCGGTGTCAAGATCGGTGCGATCGCGACTGGCGCCTACGCACGCATCCGCAAGCAGTTCGGCATGTCGATCGGCCGCTTCGAGGGTGTCGAGGAAGCGCTCGCGCGCATCGGCGGCCACACTTACGCGATCACCGCCCTGTCGAAGGCGGCGGCTGCGGCTGTCGCGCGCGGCGAAAAGCCGGCGGTGCCGTCCGCGATCGCGAAGTACCACGCGACCGAACTCGGTCGCGACGTGGCCAAGGACATCATGGACGTGCACGGCGGCAAGGGCGTGCAGCTCGGACCGTCCAACTACGCCGGCCGCGCTTGGCAGACCGCGCCGATCGCGATCACGGTGGAAGGCGCCAACATCATGACGCGCAGCCTGATGATCTTCGGTCAGGGCGCGATTCGCTGCCACCCGCACGTGCTGAAAGAAATGCAGGCCGCGCAGATTCCCGACTACGGCACGCGTCTGCGCGCGTTCGACCGCGAGCTGTTCGCGCACATGGGCTTCGCCATTTCCAACGCGGTGCGCAGTCTCGTGCTCGGCCTCAGCTTCGCCAAGATCGGCAGCGCGCCGGGCGACGCCTACACGCGCCGCTACTATCGCAAGCTCAATCGCTACGCCGCGAATCTGGCCTTGCTCGCCGACAGCTCGATGCTGCTGCTCGGCGGCAAGCTGAAGTTCAAGGAGAAACTGTCGGCGCGCCTGGGCGATGTGCTGTCCAACCTGTACATCGCCAGCGCCATGCTCAAGCGCTACGAGGATCAGGGCCGGCCGGTCGCCGATCAGCCGCTGTTGGCGTGGGCCTTCCACGACTGCGCCTATCGCATGCAGAACGCGCTCGACGGCGTCTTGCGCAACTTCCCGATTCGTCCGGCGGCGTGGCTGCTGTATGCCTTGGTGTTCCCGTTCGGCCGGCGCGAGGTGCCGCCGTCCGATCGCCTCGGTCATCGCGTCGCCGCCTTGCTGATGACGCCGAACGAGGCGCGCGACCGTCTGGCCGAATGGGTCTATCTGACGCCCAGCGCGAACAACGTCGTCGGGCGCATGAACGCGCTGCTGCCGGATGTGATCGCGGCGGAGCCGATCGAGCGCAAGTTCCTCAAGGCGGCCAAGGCCGGCGAATTGCAGGGGCTCGACTACGAGGCGCAGCTCGCCGACGCCGAGGCCAAGGGCGTTCTGAGCAGCGCCGAACGCGAGCTGCTCGCACGTGTGCGCAAGGCGACGTTCGAGTTCATCTCGGTCGACGATTTCGATCCTTCCGAACTCTCGGCCGGCTCGCGTCACGAGGAGAGCAAGCGCGCGCTGCGCTCGGTGGCTTGACGCGATTGACCTCTCTCGCTTGCGGGAGAGGTCGAAGCCGTTACGCGCAGCTGAGGGTGAGCGCAGTCGGAGCGCACTGCTTCGATTGCCCTCACCCCAACCCTCTCCCGCAAGCGGGAGAGGGGAATGCATATCCCATCGATCGGTGAGGTCGGCTGCGATGAGTTCTCAATCTCTGCGCCTGTTCCGACGCCTCGGCGGTTCGCCGACGGGGCGTTGGTTGTTCTCCAAGCTGATCTGCCGGCGCGCGCCGTACTTCGCCACCATCGCGCCGCGGGTCGAGCTGCTCGAGTCCGGGCGTTGTATCGTGCAGATGCGCGACCGCCGCGCCGTGCACAACCACATCGGCACCGTGCACGCGATCGCGCTGTGCAACATGGCCGAACTCGCCGGCGGGCTCGCCACCGACGCGACCATTCCCGATTCGACGCGCTGGATTCCCAAAGGCATGACGGTGCGCTATCTGGCCAAGGCGCGCGGCACGCTGACCGCGACGGCGACCGTAGCGACCGTCGCCGATGCAAGCGTCGCGCAAGAGCTCTTGGCGCGCGTGCAAGTGCGCGACATCGGCAATACGGTGGTGTTCGAGGCCGACATCGCGATGTGGGTCTCGCCGCGCAAGGCCTGAGATCGTGAGCACCGCCGAGATCCTGATCTTCCTGTGCGGCCTGCACAGCCTCGGCTTCGCCTTGTTCCATCTAGCTTTCTGGAAGTCGTTCGACTGGCCGCAGGCGCTGCGCCAGACCAATCCCGCGACCCGCGCGGTGACGCAGATCCTCAATCTGCGTCTGATCTACGTCTTCCTCTGCATCGGCGCGCTGTGTTTGCTGCTGCCGCAGGATCTGCTCGGCACGCGCCTCGGCCACGTGGTCCTGGCCGGCATGTCGCTGTTCTGGATAGGCCGCACGATCGAGCAGTTCGTCTTCCTGCGCGTGAACCACCCGCTGGTGCATACGCTGACGGTGTTGTTCGTACTCGGCGCCGTCTTGTTCGCCTTGCCCTTGTTCCTCAGCTGAGATGGCGCATTGACGTGCGCGGCGGGCTCATCGACGATCGCCTCAACGGCGGAGGCGATGCGATGAACGCGACGGCACAGCAGCGGGAATTCCTCGGCGCCGCGCGCGCCGAAGCGGAAGCGGGATGGGCCGAAGGCGGCATTCCGATCGGTTCGGTCCTGGTCTACGAAGGACGCATCCTCGGCCGCGGCCACAACCGCCGCGTGCAGCGCGGCAGTGCGATCCTGCATGCGGAGATGGACGCGCTGGAAAACGCCGGCCGCCAGCCGGCCGCGGTCTATCGCGATTGCACCCTGTACACGACGCTGTCGCCGTGCGCGATGTGCAGCGGCGCGACCGTGCTGTACGGCATCCGCCGCGTGGTGATCGGCGAGCACCGCTCCTTCCGCGGCGAGGAAGACTGGCTGCGCAGCCGCGGTGTCGCGATCGAGGTGGTCGACGATGCGGCCTGCGTCGCGCTGATGGGCGAGTTCATGCGTACGCAGCCGCAGCTGTGGAACGAGGACATCGGGCGCTGAGATCGGGCGAATGTAAACGCCGCGACGATCACACGCGCGAGTAGCTCCAAGATTGCATACGCCCCTCGTGATACGGCATCACGCCGTGGAACGGGCGTGGGTCGCCGTCGAATACCAGCGGCAGGAAGTGGCGGTCGCCTTCCCACATCGGCAGTTCGTGCAGGCGGTCGAGCTCGACCCATTCCAGTGCGCCTTCGGGATTACGTTCCAGCGGCGTGCCTTCGAAGCGCGTGATCGTGAAGAGAAAGCCCAGCCAGTCTTCGCCGTGCTTGCCGAAGCCGGGCCAGTTGATCGTGCCGCGCAGCTGCAGCTCGACGCATTCGATGCCCGCTTCCTCGTGAATTTCGCGGCGCATGCCGGCGAGCACGTCCTCGTGCGGATCGAGCTTGCCGCCTAGGCCGTTGTATTTGCCCAGGTGCATGTCGTTCGGGCGCGCGTTGCGATGGATCATCAGCACGCGCCGGCCGTCGGGCGACAGCACGTAACCGAGGGTGGCGACGATCGGCGTGTAGGGCATGGTCGGAGGGCGGTTGCGAATCGGCAATGATAGCGGTCGCCGCTACCAGCCGCCGCTACAATCGGACGAGAGTTTCGCCGCGGGGAGTACGCAGGATGAGTCTGGAGACGATTTCGGAGCAGCGCAGTTTCGGCGGCGTGCAAGGCTTCTATCGGCACGAATCGAAAGAAACCGGCGGCGCGATGAAGTTCGGTGTGTACGTTCCGCCGCTCGCTCTCGGCGCACGCGCGCCGGTGCTGTACTACCTCGCCGGGCTGACCTGCAGCGAAGAAACCTTCGCGATCAAGGCCGGCGCGCAGCGCCTCGCCGCCGAACTCGGCCTGATCCTGGTCACGCCCGATACCAGCCCGCGCGACACCGGCATCGAAGGGGCGAGCGGCGATTGGGAGTTCGGTGAAGGCGCCGGCTTCTATCTCGACGCCACCGTGCCCGCGTTCGCACCGCGCTTTCGCATGTACAGCTACGTGACGAAGGAGCTGCCGGCCGTGCTCGGCGCGCACTTCGCCGCCGCCGACCTGTCGCGCGAAGGCCTCTTTGGCCATTCGATGGGCGGCCACGGCGCGCTGACGATCGCGCTCAGGAATGCGCAGCGCTACAAGTCCGTTTCGGCGTTCGCGCCGATCGTCGCGCCGAGCCAGGTGCCGTGGGGGCTGAAGGCCTTGCCGCGCTATCTCGGCGAGGACACGCGCCGCTGGCGTGTCTACGACAGTGTGGCCTTGCTCGAAGACGGCCAGCGTTTCCCCGGCACCATCCTGATCGACCAGGGCGACGCCGACCGCTTTCTGGAAACCCAGCTGCAGCCCTGGCGCTTGCAAGCCGCGGCGAAAGCCGCCGGTCAGGCGCTGAACCTGCGTACACACGCCGGCTACGACCATCTCTACTATTTCGTAGCCAGCTTCGTCGAAGATCATCTGCGGCATCACGCGCAGGCATTGCGCGGATGACGGCCGGTTTCCCGCAGCGCGAAGGCTATGGGTGGCGCCCGGAAGCGGCGATTTAGCGCGCCGATCTCGCTTGGCCGTGGCGGACTCGACCACGATTCGCGCGGCGAAGCGGTCCGCTTGCGACCAGCCGGCGCGCTGCGTCGGTTAAACTGCGCGCCGCCCACCCGAATTTTGTCCGAGCATGCCCACGTTTTCCGGAGAACCGCGCACGTCTGCCGACGCTCGCTACGCGATCGTCGCCAGCCGTTGGAACCCGCGCATCGTCGATACGCTCGTCGACGGCGCGTTGCGTACCTTGCGCGAGCACGGCGTCGCCGAGGCGGCGATCGATCTGGTGCGCGTGCCCGGCGCCTGGGAGATCCCGCCGACCGCCGCGCGGCTCGCCGCGAGCGCGCAGCACGCCGCGATCCTCGCGCTCGGCTGCGTCGTGCGCGGCGACACGCGTCACTACGAACACGTCGCCGACGGCTGTGCCGAAGGTTTGATGCGCGTCGCGCTGGATTTCCGCATGCCGGTGTTGAACGGTGTACTCGCGGTCGAGCGCCACGCCGACGCCGAAGCGCGTGCCGGCGGCGTGCACGGCAACAAGGGTGAGGAGGTCGCACTGGCGGCCTTGGAAATGGCGGACCTGTGGCGGCACTTGCCGCAGGCCGATCCGCACGCGCGCTCTTCGAGGCTCGCGCTCGATTCCGACCGCAGAGGTACGCCATGACCCACGCCAACGGCATCGATCCGGCCGCCCGCTCGCGCGCGCGGCGCCGCGCGCTGCAGGCGGTCTACGCGTGGCAGCTCAGCGGTTCGCGCATCGACAGTGTCATCGCCCAGTTCCGCCACGAGCAGGACATGCAGGTGGCGGATCTGGAGTACTTCGAAGATCTGGTGCGCGGCGTCGAGCGCGAGCATGCCGAGCTCGACGCGGCGATGGTGCCGTTCCTTGATCGCGAGGTCGAGCGCGTCGATCCGATCGAGCGTGCCGCCTTGCGCATCGCTGCGTACGAATTGCGCCATCGCGTCGACGTGCCTTACCGCGTCGTCATCAACGAAGCGGTCGAGACGACCAAGCGCTTCGGCTCCGATCACGGCCACACCTACGTCAACGGCGTGCTGGACAAGCTCGCCGGCGTATTGCGCGGCGCCGAGTACGCCGCTTCGCGCGATTGATTCGCGCCCGGGGGAGCGGGATGAGACGCGGCTGGAGCGAGGGCGCGGGCGCGGCATGGCTGGTGCTGCTGGTCGGCGTCGCGTTCGCGCTCGGCATCGTGCTGCAGATCGACGGCGTCAGCGGCGCCTGGTACTGGCGCCGGCCTTGGCATGATCTCGGTTTGCTACGGACGACGGCGCTGCTGCTGCCGCCCTTGCTCGCGCTGGGCTTGGCCTGGCGCAACGATCGGGTAGGCGAGGGCGTAGACGCGCGCACACGGCTGCTTTGCCTGATGGCCGCGTGTCTGGCTCTGCAACTGCTCGGCGCGCTCGCGCACGCGGACGGCTTCGCGCGCGTGCACGCGATCGTCGTTTCGCCGGTCGCGACCAGCTATTTCACCGATGCGATGCGCATCGGCGATCTGCGCGATTGGCTGGCGAACTTCCACACCGCGCAACTGGTGCTGCATTCCTCGACCCATCCGCCTGGGCCGGTGCTGTTCTACTACGCGGCGTTGCAGTTGGTCGGGCCGGATGCGGCGCCGCTGCTCGGCGCCGGCGTCATCGCCGCGATGTCCACGCTGGGCATTCCGGTGCTGTGGTCGTTCGCTCGGCTGTGGACGGAAAGCACGCTGCCGCGGCTGACCGCCTGCACGCTGTACGCGTTGCTGCCGGCCCTGATCGTGTTCTTTCCGGAGTTCGATCAGATCTATCCGATCGCGACGATGCTGATCGCGTTCTATTGGGTGATGGCTCTGCGCGGTTCGATCGGACACGCCGCGCTGCTCGGTTTCAGCGTGTTCGTCGCTTCGCTGTTCGCGTGGAACTTGCTCGCGGTGGGGGCGTTCGTCGCGTTGTACGGTTTGTATGCGTTGGCGCGCGATGGCTGGCAGGCGCAGAGCTGGCGTCGTGTCGCGGTGTCGGCGGCTATCGCGGCGGCGGTTTGCGGCGGCGCCTATCTGATCCTCTGGCTCGCCAGCGGATACCACCCACTGCTGAGCCTCCGGCACGCGATGGACATTCAAAGCGCGCAGGCGGCGGTGCTGGATCGTCCGTGGCTGTCGTGCATCGTGTTCGATCCTTACGATTTCCTGCTCGGCGCCGGCATGATGGTGCTGCCGCTGACGGCGATCTTTCTCGCTCGCAAGACCCCTGCGGACGGCCTCGCCGCCGAGGCGCGCGCGCTGACTTGGCTCGGGCTCGCGACCATCGCGCTGATCGATCTGTCCGGCTTGCTGCGCGCGGAAACCGCGCGAGTCTGGCTGTTCCTGCAGCCGTTCCTGCTGGTGCCGGCGGCGCTCGGCCTGTCGGCGTTTCCACGCAATACGCGACTTTGGGTGCTGGCCGTGCAGTGGTTCATCGTAGTGGCCTTGCTTTGCCGGATATCCTTCATCAATCCCTGACTGCACCGGCACGAACCAGACCATGGAGTTCGATCTGATCGACCTGATCCGTGCGCGTTGCGCGATCGAGCGCGCCGACGTGCGCTTGGGCATCGGCGACGACGCGGCGATCCTGGCGCCGCCGCCCGGACACGAGCTGGCGGTCAGCACCGATACCCTGGTCGAAGGCGTGCATTTCCCGGCCTCGACCGGTGCGCGTGATCTCGGCTGGAAGGCGCTCGCGGTGAACCTGTCCGACCTCGCCGCGATGGGCGC
The DNA here is from genome assembly GCF_058808595.1 of Dokdonella sp. GW821-FHT11D02. Classification (NCBI taxonomy): domain Bacteria; kingdom Pseudomonadati; phylum Pseudomonadota; class Gammaproteobacteria; order Lysobacterales; family Rhodanobacteraceae; genus Dokdonella; species Dokdonella sp. GW821-FHT11D02. The sequence goes on from NZ_CM179520.1 coordinate 1,015,657, forward strand.
GACGCCGGCCTGGGCCTTGCTCGCGCTGACCCTGCCGCGGCCCGACCGCGGCTTCGTCGCCGATTTCGCCGACGGCTTCGCCGAACTCGCCGCGCAGCATCGCGTCGCCCTGGTCGGCGGCGACACCACCAGCGGACCGCTCAGCGTGACCGTCGTCGTGCACGGCTTCGTGCCGCCGGACCGCGCCTTGCGCCGCGACGGCGCGCGCGTCGGCGATCACGTGTTCGTGACCGGCACGATCGGCGATGCGGCCGGCGGCTTGGCTTGCCTCGACCGCCGCAATCCGCACCTGCTCGAACTGCCGGCGGAAGTGCGCACGGCGCTGATCGCGCGGCTGGAACGGCCGACGCCGCGCCTCGCCGCCGGCGCCACATTGCGCGACAGCGCGACCGCGTGCATCGACGTGTCCGACGGGCTGCTCGCCGACTTCGGCCATCTCGCCGCGCGCAGCGGCGTCGGCATCGAGCTCGATGCGCATCGGTTGCCGACCTCGTCCGCGCTGCTCGCCGCATTCGACGAAGCCGAGCGGCTGGTGCTGCAGGCGGGTGGCGGCGACGACTACGAACTCGCCTTCACCGCACCGCTCGATCGCGCCAACGCGATCGAGCGCGACCTCGCGCGCCTGGGTTGCGGCGCGACGCGGATCGGCAGCGTCGTCGGCGGCAGCGGCGTGCGCCTGCTCGACATCAAGGGCGGCGAGCTTTCGCTGGCGCGACGCGGCTGGAACCACTTCGGATGAAGCTCGACGCCGCGCAGCGGCGCCTGCTGCTGGCCGATCCCGCCGGCTGGATCGCGAGCGGTTTCGGCAGCGGCCTGAGCCCATACGCACCGGGGACGGCCGGCTCGTTGGCAGCCCTGATTCCGTGGTTCGCGCTGCGCGAGCTTCCGCCGCTTGCGTATGCGTTGGTCGTCGCGCTTGCGTTCGCGATTGGGGTGTGGGCGTGCGGGCGCGTGGTCGTCAAGCTGCGCCTCGCCGATCCCGGCGTCGTCGTCTGGGACGAATTCGTCGGCCAGTGGATCGCGCTGGCGCCGCTCTTGTGGTTGGGCGGCGACGTGCTGTGGATCGCGGTCGGCTTCGGGCTGTTCCGCTTGTTCGACATCGCCAAGCCGTGGCCGGTGTCGTGGGCGGATCGGCGCGTAGGCGGCGGCTTCGGCGTGATGCTCGACGACGCGCTGGCCGGCCTCTATGCCGCCGTGCTGCTCGGCGTTGCGATGATCTGGCTCCGCTGATTGCACACGGCGGCAATATCGCCGTGGACAGCCGCGTTCTCGATCTCCTGTGGCGCAGCACGGCCGCGCTGCGCCACTCGATCTCAGACCGCTAGGCGCCGTCAGACCACTGGCGCCTGAGAATCAGGAACAAGGACCTTGCGGCGTCGCCGCCGTGCACGACACCTTCGAGCGATGCTCGAACACGCCGCTGTAGTTGGCGAGCTTGCCCGGACGCGCCTGCGCGTTGACCACGTTGTAGGCCATGAAGCCGGTCACCGGCAGGCCGTACAAGGTCACCGCCGAGCCGTCGGCCGCTTTGCCGCCGGGCAATTTGTGCGCCGCGTCCGGCGTCAGTTCGGCCCAGCCCGCCTCCCAGCCGGGGAATGTTGGTCCGACGTTCTCGAGCAGGCGCGAGCCGAACACGCCCGACTCGGTCGCCGCGCTGTCGCGCGCGAGACGGAACGCGAGGGCGTTCACGGAGTACGGCGCGGTCAACGGCGGTAGCGCCGGGGGAATGCCGCAGCCCGGTCCGCACGGATCGGACACCCACATTTCTTCCTGGTCCCACAGACGGTAGTCGATTTCCACCGGCGCCTTGCCGGGCGCGGCGAAGGCGTGCGTAAACGGTGGGTACGGAACGCCTGAGTAGAGAACTTCGTCGGTGTAGTAGCGTTTGGTCGGGAAGCTCAGGATCCAATCTGTATTCGCACCGAGTGCGCTCGTCAGCACGACTTCGTTGTAGATCGAGTCGGCCATGAATACGGCGCTGACCGCGTCCTCGCCCTTCGCGTAGTCGATGCCGATCTGTCGATTGCCGGCAAATACATAGGCGCGAGCGTTGCCTTGGGTTGCTTCGGCGGAGTTGGCTTGCTGCAAGGTGGGTTGCAATGCAGACGAGCCCGAATACAAAGGGATGTCGGTGAAGCCGCTGATCGCATCGGCGTTGTACGGATAGAAAGTGCCTTCGTCGACGTTGATGATCGCGCCGGAACCGAACAGATCGTTGCCGGGCGCGTCGAGATCGCCCATGAAGTTGCCCAGGGTGAGTTCACCGCAAGCGCTCGGCTGCCCCTGATTGGGATGGCCGTTCGATTCGTGCGCGATGCGTCGTTCGGTTTCGCTGCCCGGTCTGACATCGCCCCAAGTAATCAGCTCGACCGAGCCTTCGCGCGTCCGAGCGAGGCCTTGAGGTCCAGCGTCGGGCCGGTCGAAGGGAGCCGGAGCACCGCCGGCGTACGCATTCTTGCGGAAAGGCACCGCGCCACTGGCGGGAAGCGGCGGATACATACAACTCTTGTCGGCCGTCTTCAGCACCGCACCGCCGTCGTCGCTGCGATCGGGTTGGGTGACGACGGCCGTCCAGACGTCGTGCGGCGACAGGAACAGAGCGAAGTCGAGCACCTCGCGGCTGTTGTAGCCCTCGAAGAAGCGCACTTTGATCGCCTTGCCGCGGTCGGACGGATTGACCACTGAGATCATCGTGTCCTGGCCCTTGTTGACCGTGTAGTACGGGTAGATCAACACCTGGCCGAGGCCTTTGGGATTCAGCGCGACCGCGCCGGCGTCGGCTGCGATGCCGGTTAGAGCGAGGCCGATCGTGGCGATCAATGCGCGTTGCTTCATTGCGTTTCTCCTAAGAGCGAGGGACGTCCTGTGCGGCCGATGCATCTTCCAGAGTTTCGGCCATGCTGTCGCGATACACGAATGGACGAGGAAGTTCTGCTGGCGCCGCCAAGCGTGTTCCGATGCGGCTGCGGGAAGCGTGTTTTGCTCGAACACGTCGCTCGCGATTCGGCCGCTGGTTCGCATCGAACGCGGCGGCCTCCGATTGCCGGCGCTGTTTCTTTCAGGGCAGCGCAACACGGGCGTGCTGCGCCGCCCGGTGTCAGGCGGATGTGCGCGAAAAAATCAGGAGCAAGGACCTTGCGGTGTCGCCGCTGTGCACGACACCTTCGAGCGATGCTCGAACACGCCGCTGTAGTTGGCGAGCTTGCCAGGACGTGCTTGCGCATTGATCACGTTGTAGGCCATGAAACCGGTTACCGGCAAACCGTACAAGGTCACCGCCGTGCCGTCGGCCGCCTTGCCGCTGGATAGTACGTGCGCGGCGTTCGGTGTCAGTTCGGCCCAGCCCGCTTCCCATCCCGGAAACCTCGGCCCTACGTTTTCGAGCAGGCGCGAGCCGAACACACCGGACTCGGTCGCTGTGTCGCCTTCGGTGAGACGGAAGGCGAGTGCGTTCACCGCGTACGGTGCAGTCAGCGGCGGTTGCGCCAACGGAATGCCGCAAGCCTGTCCGCACGGGTCGGATACCCACAGTTCTTCCTGGTCCCACAGGCGATAGCCGATTTCCACCGGCGCCTTGCCGGGCGCGGCGAAGGCGTGGGTGAACGGTGGGTATGGAGCGCCGGCGTAGAAGCCCGGGTCGGTGTAGTAGCGCTTGGTCGGGAAGTTCAGGATCCAATCCGTGTTCGCCCCGAGCGCGGTCGTTAATACGACTTCGTTGTAGATCGAGTCGGCCATGAACACGGCGCTGACCGCGTCCTCACCTTTTTCGTAGTCGATGCCGATCTGTCGGTTGCCGGCGAATACGTAAGCGCGAGCGTTGCCTTGGGTTGCTTCGGCGGAATTGGCTTGCTGCAAGCTGGGATCCAATATGGATGCTGAGTACACCGCTAAATCGGTGAACCCACTAAGCGCGTCGGCGTTGTACGGATAGAAGGTGCCTTCGTCGACGTTGATGATCGCGCCGGAGCCGAACAGATCGTTGCCCGGCGTATCAAGATCGGCGGCCGCGCTGCCGAACGTGAGTTCGTCGCAACCCGGCGGCTGCCCTTGATTGGGGTGGCCATTCGATTCGTGCTTGATGCGTCGCTCGGTCGCGCTGCCCGGCCTGATGTCACCGTAGGCGATCATTTCGACCGACCCTTCGCGTGTCCGCGCGAACCCCTGCGGTCCACCATCGGGTTGATTGAAGGGAGCGGGCGCGCCGCCGGAATACGCGTTCTTGCGGAAAGACACCACTCCCTCAGCAGGAAACGGCGGATACGTACAACTCTTGTCGGCCGTCTTCAGCGCCGCGGCTCCGTCTTCGGTGCGATCGGGTTGGGTGACCACGGCCGTCCAGACGTCGTGCGGCGACAGGAACAGAGCGAAGTCGAGTACGTCGCGGCTGTTGTAGCCCTCCATGAAGCGCACTTTGATCATCTTGCCGCGGTCGGACGGATTGACCACTGAGATCATCGTGTCCTGGCCCTTGTTGACCGTGTAGTACGGGTAGATCAACACCTGGCCGAGGCCTTTGGGATTCAGGGCGACCGCGCCGGCATTGCCGGCCACGCCTGCCAAAGCCATTCCGATCGTCGTCATCAAAATTCGCTGTTTCATTGCACTCCTCCCTTGCTGAACGATGTGATTCCCCCTTTGAACCACCGGATCATCAGGCGATCGAACTACGCAATCAATCGTAGTTCGGAAACGAATCGGTAACCTTCGAGCAAGGCCGTGATTCGCGCGTGATAACTGCGGCGTGAAGGCAACACATCGAAGCGATTCGTTGCGTGCGGACGACGGCTTGTGCCGTAACGCGACATTCGTCGTGCTGGAGCAACAGCGGCTCCTCTACAGACGTTCGGCGACGGCGATCCATTCCGGCCGCCGCCGTGGGCGTGCGGATTCTTCGACGCCAGGCGCTCTGCTCAGCGGGCGACTTGCCGCGGAGCGATCGGTTCTGGCGTACCGTCGCAGGAGCCCGGCTCGGCGTTTGCGGCGGCTGCGCAAGAAACCGTCGAACGATGCGCGAAGGTGCCGCTGTAGTTGGCCAGCTTTCCATTCTGCGCGTGATCGTTGACGACGTTGTAGGCCATGAAACCGGTTGCCGGTAGGCCACGGAGGATCTGTTCGGTGCCGGTCGCGGCAGACACGCCGCCGAGCAGTTCGCGCCCCGACTGAGAACGGGCGAGGTTCAGTCGGATCCAGCCGGAATCGCCGGGCGGCGTCTCGGGAGCGGATACCGTCGCAACCAGCGCCGAGCTCAGCATCGAGCCGAACACTTCCGAGGGCGCAGCACGCGCGTCTTCGGGCAGGATGCGAATGACATTGACCGCGTAGGAGATTCTGTAGAAAGGGTCGTCTTGGCAGAGGAAGCCGCAGTCGCCGCTGTTGTAGGTGTCCGAATAGCCTTCTTCGCGATCGAAGAAATCGGCATCCAGTTTGATTTCGGAGCGTCCCGGTGCGGTGAATTCGTGTTCGAAGGGCGGGTAGGGCACCGTGGTCGAAGTGGCACGGTCGACGTAGTAGTTCTTGGTCGGAAAGGTGACGATCCAGTCCGTGCTCGCGCCGAGGTTCGCGGCGGTGAGGTATTCGTTGTAGAGCGCGTCCGCCATGAACACGGCGCTGACCGCGTCCTCGCCTTTCTCGTAGTCCAGCGCAATCTGGCGGTTGCCGGCGAACAGGTACGCGCGCGCGCTTCCCGCAGTCGCCTCGCTCGAGTTGGCTTGCCGCAGCGTTGGGCTGTACGGATCGCTCGCCACGAGAGCGATGTCGGTGAAGCCGCTGATCGCGTCGGCGTTGTAACCGAAGAACGTGCCTTCCTGACCGTTGATGATCGCCGCCGAGCCGAACAGACCGTTGGTCGGCGCGTCGAGGTCCTCCGCAACGTTTCCGTTGCTCAGTTCATTGCAACCTGGCGGTGTGCCGGCGTTCGGCGCAGGCGGACTTTGCTGGATATGCGTGATGCGCTGCGAGGTCGCGCTGCCTGGGCGAATATCGCCTATTGCCAGGATCTCGAAATAACCTTCGCGCGTACGTTCGATGGTCTGTGGACCACCGTCCGGCTCGTTGAACGGAGCCGGCCCGCCACCAGCGTAGGCATTCTTACGAAACGGAACCTGGCGACTGTCCGGAAATCGCGGGTAGGTGCAGCTCTTGTCGTCATTCTTCAGCACCGCACCGCCGGTATCGGCGTGATCGGGTTGTGTGACGACCGCCGTCCAAACGTCGTGAGCGGACAGGAACAGGTTGAAGTCGAGCACTTCGCGATTGTTGTATCCCTCGCGGAAGCGAACCTTGACCAGCTTGCCGACATCCGTGCTGTTGACCACGGACAGCAGGGTGTCCTGGCCTTTGTTGACGGTGTAGTACGGATAGATCAGAACCTGTCCCAGACCTCCGGGATTGAGGCTGGCAGCGCTCGCCGGATGTATGGACGTGCAGCCAAGCGCGAGTAGCCCGAGCATGCCGGTCGACACTTTCATAAGGCTCTCCTGTGAGGGGGCATTTGGAGAAACACCGTTCGGCAGGAATTTGCGACATCTCCGTTTTGCGGCGCGAGTTGCTTCGCACCATCCGCCTACAGCAGATGCTCAAGGGCGGCTATCGAAGTTTGGCGCGCAGTGAAGCGTCGAACGCACTCAGTAATTGCGGCAAGGCGTAGGCAAGCCCCCCGATAGGTGCTGGCAGATCCAGCCGTGGCCGCGGTGCCGAAAAGCGCCCGAATAATTCGCGAGCCGGTTCGGCTGCGCTTGCGCGTTGATGATGTTGTAGCCCATGAAACCGATGCTGGGCAGGCCGAAAACGTACGCCGCCGAGCGTTCGAAAAGATCTTCGGGGTCGATGTCGACTAGGCCGGATTTCAGTATGTGGAGTGTCCCCTCCGGTGCCGCAGACGAGGGGTATTGGTACAGGCGCATGCGACCTGCGCCGCCCAGTGCCGGGATCGGCGTCGTCAACGCCGATCCGAGAACGGCGGAACGATCGCTCGCCGCCGCATCCACGCCAATCGCGAGCGCATTGACCTGGTAGGGCAAGGTCAGTGGCGTGGCGGTAATGAGGTTGGGATCCTCCTGTGGAGGGTCTCGCCGCTGATCGCGGTCGAACAGGGCGATGCCGACCTGCACCACAGGTCGACCATCGACCGGGGCATCGTCGAAGGGTTCATGCGGAGCCTGCGTGCCGATATGCACCGGATCGGTGTAGTACGCCTTGGTCGGGAACGTCACGATCCAATCGGTAGCGCCGCCGATGTTCTGCGCGGCAACGTATTCATTCTCGATCTGCGTCGCCATCAGCACCGCGCTGAGTGCGTCGATACGCGTGTCGTAGTCGACGACGATCGCTCCGGGGAGTCGAGCGGAAAACGACGACGAAGCGGGCGCGGCGGCAGGAGCGGCCAGCGAAGGAGACAAGGGCCCGGCCGAGGGTGTATAGGGGCGTTCGTCCGTGTGCCAGAAGTCGGCGATAGCATCGGGTGAGTAGCCGAAGAACGTGCCTTCCGCGACATTGATGATGGCCGCCGAGCCGAAGATATTGCGCGGAGGGTACAGATCTGCGGCTTTCGGCAGATTCGCACGCAACAGAGTGCAATCGGGCGCCGCGCCGGATGGACGCGTGAGCGCACGGCCGGCCGCCGAATCGGCAAGAATCCAGCCCGTCGAAATCATTTCGATCGATCCTTCGCGCGTGCGCGCGAGATCGGCCGGCCAGCCATCCTCCGGAAACGACCCGCTGCCGTCGAAGTTGCGCGTGCTGAATTCGAGTCCGCCGGCAGGGATCGCCGGGTCGGTGCAACTGGAGTCGGCGGCCGTCAGTCTGGCGCCGCCGGAAGACGCATCCGCGCTTACCGCGGCGGTCCAGACATCGTTTGGACCGAGGAACACGTCCAGTTCCAGAGCCGGGCGGCCGTTCCGTCCCTCGTTGAACCGCACTCTCACGACGGCAGCCCCATCCTCGTCGTTGACCAGCGTGAGCAGGGTGTCCTGTCCCTTGTTGACGGTGTAGTACGGATACAAGAGCACATGGCCGATGCCATTGGGATTGAGATGCATCGCAGCAGCATGGCTTGCCGACAGCGCGGCGCTCATTGCAATGAAGAATCCACGTACAGCTTTCATGATTCACCGTCCTCCCTGGTTGCAATCAAAAGAGCAAGATTTCGATAGCGGCGAAGGTGCAGCGGCGCGCGGCTTCGATCACGCCAATGCCTTCTTGCGACGCACCCCGACCGCGTAATCGACGCAGGAGTTTACGCTGCTACGAAACGCCGCCGAGATCATTGGGCAGCAGCTTGCCCGGATTGAGAATCCCATCCGGGTCGAAGTCGCGCTTGATCGCATGCATCAGCGTCAGCGCCTGCGCATCGAGCGCGCGCGGCATGAAGTCGCGCTTGGCCAAGCCGATGCCGTGTTCGCCCGAGAGCGTGCCGTCCATGCCGATGACGGCGTCGAACACCTCGCTGAGCGCCGCCTCGGCGCGTGCGAGTTCCGCTTCGTCGCGCGGCAACAAGTTCACGTGCAGATTGCCGTTGCCGGCGTGGCCGAAGCAGACGATCGGCAGCGCATGGCGCGCCGCGATCGCGCGCGTCGCGGCGACCAGTTCGGGTACGCGGCTGACTGGCACCACCACGTCTTCGTTGATCTTGTTCGGCGACAAGGTGCGCAGGGCCGGTGACAGCGCCTTGCGTGCGGCCCACAGCGCGCCGACCTCGGCTTCGTTCGCGGCAATGGAAAGATCGAGCAGTCCTTCGCCGCGCGCCGCCTGCGCGACCGCGGCGGCCGCCGCGGGCAGAGCGTCCGGCTCACCATCGACCTCGACGATCAGCATCGCGCCGGCCAGCGGCACCGCCTCGCCGCCGTGCGCGCGGGCGAGACGCAGGCACTCGTCGTCGAGAAATTCCAGCGCGCACGGTGCGACCGGCTGCGCCATGATGCGCGCGACCGCGCGAGCGGCGGCGGCGACGTCGGCGTAGGTGGCGCGCAGCGTGCGTTTGGCCGACGGCAGTGGCGCCAGCTTCAGCGTCGCCTCGGTGACGATCGCGAGCGTGCCTTCCGACCCGATCAACAGGCGCGTCAGGTCGTAACCGGTCGCGCCCTTGGTCGTCGGCGTGCCGCAACGGAACGGCTCGCCGTTGCCAGCCACCGCGCGCAGCGCGAGCACGTTGTCGCGCGTGGCGCCGTATTTCACCGCGCGCGGTCCGCCGGCGTTGCAGGCGATGTTGCCGGCCACCGTGCAGAACGGCGCCGAGGTCGGATCGGGCGGCCAGAACAAGTGGTGCGGCGCGAGTGCCCCTTGCAGATCGCCGTTCAGCACGCCCGGCTCGACCACCGCCAAGCGATTGTCGCGATCGATGCGCAGCACGCGGTTCATGCGTTCGAAGCTCGCCACCACGCCGCCGGCGATCGGCACGCTAGCGCCGGTGGTATTGGTGCCGCGTCCGCGCGCGACCAGCGGCAAGCGATGGCTGCGGCACAGGCGCACCAGCGTGACGACGTCTTCGTGCGTGGCCGGAAATACGACCGCGTCGGGCATCGCTTGACGGCGCGAGTTGTCGTAGCCGTAGACCAGGCGTTCGCTCGCTTCGGTGTGCACAGCGTCGGCCGCGAAGGCGCGCTGCAGGTCGGCGAGGGCGGCGGAAGACAAGCTCATACGATCGGTTCGAGGATGGATGGCGGCGCTGCGAAAGCGGCGTTGCCGTCCGGCTTCGCTATTCCTGTTTGGTCGCGGTTTCGACGTACTCGAACACTTTCACCACACGTTCGACGCCGCTGACGTCGCGCGCCACGTCGGCCACCGCGTCGGCTTCTTCGTGCGTGACCTTGCCCATCAAGTACACGGTGCGATGCGCGGTGCTGATGTTGACGCGAGTCGGGTCGAAGCTCTGCAGGCTGGTCAGATCGAGCAGGGCGGTCTTCACGTGCGCGGTGATCGTGTTGTCGCGCCGGCGCGACCAGAAGCTTTCCGGTTCGCGCACCTCGATCTCGTTGACCAGCCGCCGCGTGCCTTCGAAGCCGCTGGCCAGACGCTCCGCGCGCGTCTTCAGTTCGGCCGTGCGCACTTCGCCGAGCAGCAGCATCGTGCCGTTGTAGACGACCACGCCGACGTTGTTCTTCAGCGCCAGCTCCTTGTCCTTGTTGATCGCATCGTAGGCGCTCAGATAGAGACGCTTGTCGTCGGCCCAGGTGCCGACGCCGCGGCGATCGTGCGCGGCGCTCGCGCCGACGGCGGCGCCGCCGGCCACGGCGAGGAAGCAGCCGCCGAGCAGCGGCAGGGTCGCGAACAGCAGCAGCCAGGCGAATGTGCGTAGGTGCATGACGTGTCTCCTTCGCGGTCGTCCGTGATCGCGACGATCAAACGCGGCCGTCCCGGCTGCGTTCGTGAATGGGGTCAGAAAGCTTGGAACGCATCGCGACGCCAGTCGATCGTCGGCATGTCGTCGCCGCCGATCGCCAGCACGTCGAAGCGGCAGGCGCGTTCGGCCAGTCGCGGCTCGCGCGCCAGATACGCGCTCGCCGCGCGCACCAGTTTCGCGCGCTTGGTCGCGCCGACCGACTCGATGCCGCCGCCGAAACCGCGCGTCGCCGCGCCGCGACGGTAGCGCACTTCGACGAAGACGACGACCTCGCCCTCGCGCATGATCAGGTCGATCTCGCCGTAGCGGCAGGAAAAATTCCGCGCGATCAGCGTCAGGCCGCTGCGTTGCAGATGCGCCAGCGCGAGATCTTCGTAGCGCGCGCCGGCAGCTTGCGTCGCGCTGCCGGCGCTGAGCTTCATTGCAGCGGCTGCATCGGCACGCTGCTGAGCGCGCCTTCGGCCGGCTGCGGCATGCCGTTGACGAAACGCGCCCAGCTGACCAGGCGATGCACGCGGCCGAAATTGTCGGCCGTCAGTTCGCCGGTGGCGCCGCCGAGGTAGGCTTCCGGATGCGCGATCAGCCAATCGATGTAGGGCAGCAGCGCGTAGGCGTCCATGCCGAACGCGAACAGGCGCGCACCGACGCCGTTCGCGCTCGCGATCTGGCCCGACACCTGAGTGCGCTCGGGCTTGCCCGGCAACGGTCCGAACAGCCACGGCGCGTCGCAGAATTCGACGCCCTCCAGATCGCGATCGAGCGTGGCGTTGCTGTCGCCCGAATAGATGTGCGAGGTCGCCAGTACCGGCACGGTCACGTTCGCGATCTTCAGCTGCGGCAGCAAGAGCCGCGCTTGCTGCGGACGCATGCTGATGAAGACCGCGCCGTCGTTGCCGAGGCTGGCGGTGGCCTGGGTGATCGCGGTGGCGAAATTGACCTCTTTCTCGCGCAGCCGCGCTTCGCCGATCAGGGTGCCGCCGCCGGCTTCGAACTGCGCGCGGAACGCGCGCACCGCGCGCTCGGCCCAGTCCGCCTCGGCCACGATCACCGCTGCGCGCGAGATGCCGCGTTCACGCAGGCGCTCGGCGACTTGTGCGCCTTCGGCTTCCGGCAACAGGCCGTATTCCGCACTGCCCGCCGGCGGCACTTCGCCGGTGTCGGGATGGTTGAGCGCGAGCACGCGCGTACTCAGCGGCTGGTGGAACAACTCGCCGACCGCTTCGCGCTGCAGCGGTCCGACCACGCGGTCGGCACCGTCGGCGACCGCTTTTTCGTACGCGGCGATGGCGTCGGCCGGGGTTTTGCCGGCGTCGTAGATGCGCAGTTCGGGGCGGCGGTCGGGGCTGTCGGCGAAATAGGCGGACAGAAAACCGTCACGGATCGCATTGGCGACTCCGGCCAGCTGTGCATTCAGCGGCAGCAGCAAGGCGACGCGCTTGGGCGGCTGATAGCCCTCCGCTTCGAGCGCGCCGCTCTGACCCGGCCGCATCGTGCCGACCGGCTGGCTCGGCCGCGGCAGTTCGCGCGCCAGCGCTTGACCTTGCTTGCGCAGCGCCTGTTCGATCCATGGGCGCAACGGATCGCTCGGCGCCAGGGTGTCGAAGCGCGACTTCAGCGCGTTCGCATCCAGCGCCGCCAGCGTATCGACCAGCTGCTTGCGGTTCTGTTCGCGATCGACGCCGCCGAGCAGACGGTCGAGCTGCGCGCGCGTCTGCGCCGAGGCGAATGCGTCGCCGCCGGCGGCGTCGGCGCGCGCGCGCAGTTCCAGCGCGCGCAGGCGCAGGTTCGGCGGCGTGTCTTCGCCGACCATCAGCAATGCGCGTGCGCGCGCGGCGTCGCCGTGCTTGAGCGCGATCTCGGCATCGAGCAGGTCGAGCCGCAGCGGCTCGTCGCCGTGCAGGCGGCGGCGTTTGATGTCGGCCAGCGTACGCGCGGCGGCATCGAAATCGCCGCGTTCGCGCATCGCTTCGGCCGCGCGCAGTTGGTAGTGCGCGGCGACATCGCCGCGGCTGGTGTTGGCGAGGTCGAGGAAGGCGCCGGCGGCGCGATCGAAGTCGCCCTGCTGATAGAACTCTTCGGCGCGATCGGCGTCCGGCGAGGACGGCGCCGGCGTGCCGCCGCCGCTGCTGTCGCCCATCGTCACGCAGGCGGACATGAGCAGTGCGAGCAGGCCGATGGCGGCGCCGCGCATGAGCCGAGAGGTTCGATGAAGACGTGGCGTCATGAGCGGTCCGAGCGCGAAATGGGCAACGCTGCGATGATAGCCGATCGCGGCGGCGCTCCCGGCGCCGCCTGGAGAAGGCTGTGACACAAGCGACACCGAAGGCCGGGCGGCTGCACGTGGTGGCGACGCCGATCGGCAACCTCGACGATCTCTCGCCGCGCGCGCGAGCGACGTTGCGCGAGGCCAGTCTGATCGCGGCCGAGGACACACGCCACAGCGCGCCGCTGCTGGCGCAGGCCGGCGCGCAGGCGCGCGTGCTCGCCTTGCACGAGCACAACGAACACGAACAGGCGGCGCGCATCGTCGAGCATCTGCGCGGCGGCGGCGACGTCGCACTGATCTCCGATGCCGGCACGCCCCTGATCAGCGACCCGGGTTACCGCTTGGTGCGCGCGGCGCGTGCGGCCGGCTTCGAGGTCTCGCCGGTGCCCGGGCCGTGCGCCGCGATCGCCGCCTTGTCGGCGGCGGGCTTGGCGAGCGACCGTTTCGTCTTCGAGGGATTTCTGCCGGCCAAAGCCTCGGCGCGGCGCGAGCGCTTGCAGGCGCTCGCGCCGGAAACGCGCACGCTGATTTTCTACGAGTCCAGTCATCGCATCCTCGAAGCCTTGGCCGATCTGTCTGCCGTGTTCGGTGCGACGCGCGAGGCGGTGCTTGCGCGCGAACTGACCAAGCTGTTCGAGACCATCCTGGCGGCGCCGTTGGGTCAGCTCGCGGCGCGCGTCGAGGCCGACGCGAATCAGCAGCGCGGCGAGTTCGTCGTCTTGGTCGCCGGTGCCGAGGGCGCCGACGCAGACGCCGAGCTGGCCGAAGGCCGGCGCGTGTTCGCGCTGCTGCGCGAAGAATTGCCGCCGGCGCGGGCGGCCAAGCTCGCGGCGGCGATCAGCGGCGCGCCGCGCAAGTTGCTGTACGAAGGTTAGGGGCGGCGCGTGTTTTGCCGTTTCGGCTTTGAATCGACAGCGTGAGCGCGCAGAATTCGGCCATGCCCGCATCGAATTCTTCCCATCGTTCCGCTCCGCGCAGCGCCGTGCTCGCCTTTTTCGGCAGCGCGCTGACTTTGGCCGTGGTGTTCGCGCTCGCCTACGCGCTGGCCGCCAAAGTGGTCAACGAACGCTATCCGGCGCCCGAGCAGGCGGCCGTCTGGTCGATGATCGGCGTGGTCGTCGCGGCGACGGTGGCGATCGCCGCGGCGGCGCAGGCGTGGTGGCTGATCCGGCGCAAGTGACCGCTGTCGTGGCTGAACACCGGTTCGTTCGGTGCTGGAGCCCTCGCTCAACGCGGCTCACCCCGATACACTGCCCGCTGGGAGCCGGCCAAGCAGCCGCGGCGCATTGCGTCGAGGAAAGTCCGGGCTCCACAGGGCAGGGTGCCAGGTAACGCCTGGGCGGCGCGAGCCGACGGACAGTGCAACAGAGAGCAAACCGCCGATGGCCCCGCAAGGGGATCAGGCAAGGGTGAAACGGTGCGGTAAGAGCGCACCGCGAGTCTGGCAACAGACCGGCACGGCAAACCCCACCTGGAGCAAGACCGAATAGGGGGACCATGACGCGGCCCGCGTCGTCCCCGGGTTGGTCGCTTGAACCGTACGGTGACGTGCGGTCCAGAGGAATGGCTGCTCACGACAGAACCCGGCTTATCGGCCGGCTCCCTTTTACTTTTGCGATCGTCCGTGATCGCTGCGACCTGACAAGGCGAACCGCGGGTTGGGGTTCGGCTTCGGGGCAGTCCACCCGCGGCCATCCATGGCCGCACTTTTTAAGTGAAGCACTTTTCTTTGTGGCGCTTCATTGGGGTGATCGGACGGCGCCTTCTGCGAACTTGGAGGATGGTCCGGTGGCCATGCTCATTCGTTTCGTTCGTCTCTTGCCGATCCGTTCGCTCTGATCGCGCGCGGCGAGCGTGGATTTGTATAGGAATTCCCTAGTGGAAACGGTGGGATTTCCCTTCGATCAATACCTTGTCGCGCACTCCTCATCGACTCGTTAGGAATATCGGTTTGTGAGGGCGAATCAGCCGTCACAAATGCTTGCCGATTGCCCGCAATTTGCCCCGAATTTTCCTTGACAGACCGTAGCTTGAGTCCTAATGTGGGCTTTAGTGGTTTTCTGTGGTGATTCGTGGAATATGTTCCAAGGCGAGACCGCCATCACGCTGGATGACAAGGGTCGGATCGCAATCCCGGCCGCTTATCGCGAGCTCGTCGCGAAGGCCAGCGCGAACCGTCTCGTCGTCACCTACAACCCGTTCGAGCACGGCTGCCTGTGGCTCACGCCGCAGAACGCGTGGGAGCAGTTGCGCGATCAGGTCAACGCGTTGTCGAAGACCAAGTCGGCGCATCGCATCCTGCAGATGAAGCTGGTCGGCGCGGCGGCGCACGTCGAGCCGGACGGCAATGGCCGCATCCTGCTGCCGGCGAGCCAACGCGCGGCGACCGGCATCGAGAAGCGCGCCGTGCTGCTCGGCATGGGCGACCGTTTCGAGCTGTGGGGCGAACAAGCACATCTGGCCAAGATCCGCGAAACGATCGGAGAAGACCAGATCACGGAGGACATGGCCGAGCTGAAGTTGTGACGGGCGCGCGCTCGAGCGCCGCACCGCTTCGGCACGTGCCGGTGATGTTGACGCAGGTCCTGGAGGGTCTGCGGGTGAGGGCGGAGGGAACCTATTTCGACGGCACCTTCGGACGCGGCGGGCATGCGCGCGAAGTGCTGGCGAGGCTGGGACCGGAGGGCCGCTTGCTGTTGATGGATCGCGATCCGGAAGCGATCGCGAGCGCAGAGCGCGAGTTCAGCGCCGATGCGCGAGTGCGGATTCGCCATGCGAGCTTTGCCGAGCTCGCCGCATGGGAGGAAATCGCAGCGGGGTTGGACGGCGTGTTGCTCGACCTGGGCGTGTCTTCGCCGCAGCTCGACGATCCGGCTCGCGGTTTCAGTTTCCAAGGCGAGGGTCCGCTGGACATGCGCATGGACCCGACGCGCGGACTCAGCGCGGCGGAATGGTTGGCAACGGCGCAGGAGCGGGATATCGCCGATGTCTTGTGGCGCTACGGCGAGGAGAGGATGAGCCGACGCATCGCGCGGGCAATCGTGGAAACCAGACGCAGTCGCGCCCTGACGACGACGCGTGAACTCGCCGACCTCGTCGCCAAGACCATCGGCCAGCGCGAACGCCACAAACACCCCGCCACCCGCACGTTCCAGGCGCTGCGCATCGAGGTCAACGACGAACTCGGCGCGCTCGAGCGCGGCCTGGTCGCGGCGACTGCCGCGCTCAAGCCGGGCGGCCGTCTGGCCGTGATCAGTTTCCACTCGCTCGAGGATCGCGCGGTCAAGCAATTCGTGCGCGGCGAAATCGCCCGGCCCGTGCGCCGCGGCCTGCCGCTGCCGGAAGTCGCGCCGCCGATGCTCGTCGCGGTCGGCAAGGCGCAATTCGCCGACGAAGCCGAACTCGCGGTCAACCCGCGTGCGCGCAGCGCGGTGCTGCGCATTGCCGAGCGGGTCGTCGACGGGGGGCGGGCATGAAGGTCGTCGGTGCCCTCGTGCTGGTGCTGCTCCTGCTGGCGACGCTGGCGAGTGCGCTCGCGGTGGTGCAGACGCGCCAGCAGAGCCGTTCGCTGTTCGTCGAACTGAGCCGCCTCGGCAACGAGCGCGACGATCTGAATTTCGAATTCGGCCGCCTGCAGCTGGAGCAGGCGACCTGGGCCGAGAACAACCGCATCGAGCAGATCGCGCGCGGCAAGCTCGGCATGGTCTCGCCCGGGCCGGCGGATACGGTGGTGATCAAGCGATGACTCCGCGCAGCCAACCGGTCACCACGCGCTCGCGCCTGTACGTCGTGCTCGGCATGCTCGGGCTCGCCTCGAGCGCGCTGGTCGTGCGCGCGGTCGATCTTCAAGTCGTGCGCAAGGAGTTCTATCAGGAGCAGGGTGACGCGCGTTACTTGCGCGACCTCGCCATCCCGGTTTCGCGCGGCACCATCTTCGACCGCAACGGCGAGCCGCTGGCGGTGTCGACGCCGGTCGATTCGATCTGGGCGAATCCGTCCGAGGTGCTCGAACACGCCGACCGCATTCCCGAGCTGGCCAAGGCGGCCGGCCTCGACGAGGAAGCGCTGAAGCAGAAGCTGGTCGAGCGCTCGGACAAGGAGTTCATCTATCTCAAGCGCCATCTGAACCCCGACGACGCGCAGGCGATCCTCAAGCTCGACATTCCCGGCGTCGCCAGCCAGCGCGAATTCAAGCGCTACTACCCGAGCGGCGAAGTGTTCGGCCACACGCTCGGCTACACCAACATCGACGACCGCGGCCAGGAAGGACTCGAGCTCGCGTTCGACGACTGGCTCGCCGGCAAGCCCGGCGTCAAGCGCGTGATCCGCGACCGCAAAGGGCACGAGGTCGAGAACGTCGAGCTGGTGCGCGAAGCGCAAGCCGGGCGCGACCTGACCCTGTCGATCGACCGCCGCATCCAATACCTCGCCTACCGCGAGCTGAAAGCCGGCTTGGCCGAGTTTCACGCCACCTCGGGTTCGATGGTGATTCTCGACGTGCCGACCGGCGAGATCCTCGCCATGGTCAATCAGCCGTCGTTCAATCCGAACTCGCGCACCAACGTCGATCCGTCCTATCGACGCAACCGCGCAGTCACCGACGTGGTCGAGCCCGGCTCGACCATGAAGGCGTTCACGATCTCGGCCGCGCTCGAAACCGGCAAGTGGAAGATCCATACGCCGGTCGACACGCGCCCCGGCACCTACACGCTGTACGGCCACACCATCAGCGACGTGCACAACAAGGGGCTGATCGACGTCACCGGCGTGATCACCTATTCGAGCAACGTCGGCGCGGCCAAGATCGCCGCGACCATGTCGCGCGACCACATGTACGACGTGTTCCATCGCTTCGGCTTCGGCGAGGTCAGCGGCAGCGGCTTTCCGGGCGAATCGCCCGGCTACCTGCCGATCGCCAAGGCCTGGGGACCGGTCGAACAAGCCACACTGGCCTACGGTTACGGACTCAACGCGACGCCGCTGCAGGTCGCGCAGGCCTACGCGACGCTCGCCAACGACGGCCGTCTGCATTCGCCGACCTTCGTCAAAGGCGCACAGAATCCCGAGCGCACCGTGGTCGACGCGCAGATCGCGGCGAACCTGCGTGCGATGCTGGAGACGGTGATCGTCGCGCCCGGCGGCGGCGGCGCGGTCAAGGCGCGCGTGACCAACTACCGCGTCGCCGGCAAGACCGGCACCGCGCGCACCGCGGTCGGCGGCGGTTATCAGAAGAAGTACACCTCGCTGTTCGCCGGCATGATCCCGGCCAGCCATCCGCGCCTGGTCGGCGTGGTGGTGATCCGCGAACCGCAGGGCGCGTTCTACGGCGCGGTCGTGGCAGCGCCGGTGTTCGGCAAGGTGATGGACGGCGCCGTGCGCCTGCTCGACGTGCCGCCCGACAATGTCCAGAACTGGTACGCCGCATCGCCAGAAACCGCCCGCAAGATCGAGGTGCCCAAACAAGCGCCCGATGCTGCGGAGGAAATGTCCACCACCGACGACGGAGTGCCGCAGGAATGAGCCGCCCGGCGCTCTCCCTGCGCGAACTCTTGCAAGGCCACGCCGACGCCGGCGCTGCCGGCGACATCCTCGTGCGCGGGCTCACGCTCGATTCGCGCCGCGCGCGCCCGGGCGACGCGTTCGTCGCGCTGCAGGGCGCGCACGCGCACGGCATCGCATTCGCCGCGAGCGCGCTCGAGCGCGGCGCGGCCGCTGTGCTGGCGGAAACGCCAGCGCGCGCAACCCAGCTCGCCGCGCCGGTCGTGTGGATCGACCGCTTGCGCGATGAGCTCGGCGCGATCGCTGCACGTTACTTCGGCGAGCCGTCGCGCGCGCTCGAGGTGATCGGCGTGACCGGCACCAACGGCAAGACCTCGACCGTGCAGCTGTTGGCGCAGGCGCTGCACGGCAGCGGGCGCGGCGTCGCCACCATTGGCACCCTCGGCGCCGGGCTGTACGGCGCGATTCGCGAAGGCGAGCGCACCACGCCCGACGCGATCGCGGTGCACGGCCTGTTGGCCGAGTTCCGCGAGCAAGGCGCCAGCCACGTCGCGATGGAAGTCTCCTCGCACGCGCTCGATCAAGGCCGCATCAATGCGGTCGCGTTCGACCTGGCTGTATTCACCAATCTCACGCGCGACCATCTCGACTACCACGGCACGATGGACGCCTACGGCGCCGCCAAGCAGCGCCTGTTCGCATGGCCGGGCCTCGGCGCTGCGATCATCAACGTCGACGACGCGTTCGGGCGCGCCCTGGTGTCGACGGTCGGCGCCGGCACGCGGCTCTTGCGCTACGGCGTCGAGCGCGACGATGCCGAGGTAGTCGCGCAGGCGGTTCGCAGCGGCGATGACGGCCTCGCGTTCCGTTTGCTCACGCCGTGGGGCGAGGGCGATGTCGCGACGCGCCTGCTCGGCCGCTTCAACGTCTCCAACGTGCTCGCGGTAGCGGCTTGCCTGGGCCAGCTCGGTTTGTCGTTCGAACAGATCCGCACCGCCTTGGCCGCGCTCGAACCGGTAGCCGGGCGCATGAATCGTCTCGGCGGCGGCGCGCAGACGCTGGTCGTGATCGACTACGCGCACACGCCGGACGCGCTCGAACAAGCGCTGACTTCGCTGCGCGCGCATTGCGCCGGCGAGTTGATCTGCGTGTTCGGCTGCGGCGGCGAGCGCGATGTCGGCAAGCGACCGCAGATGGGCGCGATCGCCGAGGCGCTGGCCGATCGCATCGTCGTCACCGACGACAACCCGCGTGGTGAGGACGGCGACGTCATCGTCGCGCAGATTCTGGCCGGCCTCGCGCGTCCGCACGCGGCGACGGTGGTGCGCGATCGCGCCGCGGCGATCGCATCGGCGGTCGGAGCGGCGCAGCGCGGCGACGTCGTGCTGATCGCCGGCAAAGGACACGAGCCGTACCAGGAAATCGCCGGCGACAAGCGTCCGTTCGACGATCTCGCGGTCGCGCGCGGCGCACTGGAGCAGGCCGCATGCTGAACCTGCGACTCTCCGACCTCGCGCGCTGGAGCGGCGGCCGTCTGCATGGGGCCGATGCGAGCGTGACGGCGATTTCGACCGACACGCGCACGCTCGGCGCCGGTGCGCTGTTCGTCGCGCTGAAGGGCGAGCGCTACGACGCGCACGATTTCGTCGCGACCGCGTGCGAGCAGGGTGCCGCCGCACTGCTGGTCGAGCGCGAGGTCGAGATCGAGCTGCCGCAAGTCGTGGTCGCCGACAGCTTGCTCGCGCTCGGCGCGATCGCGCGCGCGGTACGCGCGCAGCGGCACGCTCGCGTGGTCGGTATCACCGGCTCGAACGGCAAGACCACCGTGAAGACCTTGCTCGCCTCGATTCTGAGCGGGCACGGCAGCACGCACGTCAACGCCGGCAACTTCAACAACGAGATCGGTCTGCCGCTGACCCTGCTCGCGATGCCGGCCGAGAGCGAATTCGCGGTGCTCGAAATGGGCGCCGGCAAGCCGGGCGACATCGCCTATCTCGCCGCGATCGCGCAGCCGGACGTGGCCCTGGTCAACAACGTCGCCTCCGCGCATCTCGAGCGTATGGGTTCGTTGCAGGGTGTGGCCGAAACCAAGGGCGCGATCTACCGTGCGCTGCCGGCCGACGGCGTCGCCGTGATCAACGCGGATGATGCGTTCGCCGACTACTTCGCCGTGCTCGCCGCACCGCGCCGCGTGATCCGTTACGGCCTGCTGCATCGCGCCGACGTCAGCGCGGCGATCGAGCCGGACGCACCGTTCGACGGTCATTTTCGCTTGCTGACGCCGGGCGGCGGCATCGCCGTCGCACTGCCGCTGCCGGGGCGCCACAACGTGATGAACGCTCTCGCCGCGAGCGCCGCCGCGCTCGCGCTGGGCGTGCCGCTGGCGACGATCAAGGCGGGCCTCGAATCAGCACCGAACGTTGCCGGCCGGCTGTTGCGTCGTGTGCACGCGTCCGGCGCGATCGTGATCGACGACAGCTACAACGCCAATCCCGGTTCGTTCGCGGCCGCGATCGCAATACTCGCGGCCGAACCGGGTCAACGCGTGCTGGTGATGGGCGACATGGCCGAACTCGGCGCCGACGCCGAACGCCTGCATGCCGAAACGGGCGCGCTGGCCAAGCGCGCCGGCATCCAGCGCCTGCTTGGCGTCGGACGTCTGAGCCGCGCCGCGGTCGAGGCGTTCGGCAGCGGCGGCGCGCACTACGCCGATCAGTCGGCACTGATCGAGACCCTGCGCGGCGAACTGCGCGCCGGTGTCGCCGTGTTGATCAAGGGCTCGCGCTCCTCGGCGATGGATCGCGTCGTGCAGGCGCTGCACGGCGAGGCCGCGGGCAAGGAAGGGGAGCGCCATGCTGCTTGAGCTTGCCGATCTGCTGAAGGGTTACGTCAGCGGGTTCCATCTGTTTCAGTACCTGACCTTCCGCACGATCATGTCGACGCTGACCGCGTTGGCGTTTTCGCTGCTGGTCGGGCCGGCGGTGATCCGCAAGCTGGCGGCGCTCAAGGCCGGCCAGGTCGTGCGCAACGACGGGCCGCAGTCGCATCTGTCCAAGGCCGGTACGCCGACCATGGGCGGTGCGCTGATCCTGCTCGCGGTCGGCATCGCGACCCTGCTCTGGATGGATCTTTCCAGCCGCTACGTCTGGATTGTGCTGGGCGTGACGTTCGCCTTCGGCGGCATCGGCTTCTACGACGACTACAAGAAGATCGTGCTGAAGGACAGCCGCGGTCTGGCCGCGCGTTGGAAGTATCTGTGGCAGTCGCTGTTCGCCTTGATCGTGGCGATAGCGCTGTATCGCACCGCGCAGACGCCGGCTGAGACGGCGCTGTATCTGCCGCTGTTCAAGCAGATCGCGATTCCGCTCGGCCTGCTGTTCGTGCCGCTCGCGTATTTCATGATCACCGGCTTCTCCAACGCGGTGAACCTGACCGACGGCCTCGACGGCCTCGCGATCATGCCGAGCGTGCTGGTGGTGACCGCGCTGGGCGCGTTCGCCTACCTCGCCGGCAACGCGAAGTTCTCCGAATACCTCGGCATCCCCTCGATTCCCGGCGCCGGCGAGCTGGCGATTTATTGCGGCGCGCTGGCCGGAGCCGGTCTCGGCTTCCTCTGGTTCAATGCGTACCCGGCGCAGGTGTTCATGGGCGACGTCGGCGCGCTCGCGATCGGCGCCGCGCTCGGTGCGCTGGCGGTGATCGTGCGGCAGGAAATCGTGCTCCTGATCATGGGCGGCGTGTTCGTGATGGAAACCGTGTCGGTGATGCTGCAGGTCGCCAGCTTCAAGCTGACCGGCAAACGCATCTTCCGCATGGCGCCGATCCACCATCACTTCGAACTGAAGGGCTGGCCCGAATCGCGCGTGATCGTGCGCTTCTGGATCATCAGCGTGGTGCTGGTGCTGATCGGTCTTGCGACGTTGAAGGTGCGCTAGATGCTCCTCTTCAACTACAACGCCGAATCCCAAGCGACGCGCCGCAGCGAGGCGAGGGGTCAATACGACCTCAGCCTGATCCTGGCGGCGTTGGCCTTGGCCAGCGTCGGCGTGGTGATGGTCGCTTCGAGTTCGATCGCGATCGCCGACGGCCAGCACATCGGTCCGTTCTACTACGTGATGCGCCACCTGGTCTTCCTCGCGCTCGGCTTCGTCGCCTGCGTGGTCGCCGCGCGCACCGAACTCGGTTGGCTCGAACGTCACGCCGGCGTGCTGCTCCTGTTCGGCATCGTGCTGCTGTTGCTGGTGTTCGTGCCGATCATCGGCGTGCGCGTGAACGGCGCGCGGCGCTGGGTGCGGCTCGGCATTCTCGGCTTTCAGTCGGTCGAGGCGGTCAAGATCCTCCTGGTCGTGTACATGGCGAGCTATCTGGTGCGCCATCGCGACAACTTGCAGGCGAGCCTGCTCGGCGTGATCAAACCGCTCGGCATCGCCGCGCTGCTGGTGGTGCTGCTGCTGGCGCAGCCGGACTTCGGCTCGGCCGCGCTCTTGATGGCGGTCACGCTCGGCATGGTCTGGCTCGGGGGCGCACGCGTGCGCAACCTGGCCTTGCTCGGCTCGGCCGCGGTGCCGGTGCTGGCTTGGGTTGCGATGAGCCAGGACTATCGCGTCAAGCGGCTGACCTCGTTCCTCGACCCCTGGGCCGATCCGTTCAAGGACGGCTTCCAGCTGACCCAGGCGCTGATCGCGATCGGGCGCGGCGAGTGGTTCGGCGTCGGCCTCGGCGCCTCGGTGCAGAAGTTGTTCTATCTGCCCGAAGCGCACACCGATTTCATCCTCGCGGTGATCGCGGAAGAACTCGGCCTGGCCGGCATCGTGCTGGTGCTCGGCCTGTTCGGCTGGCTGGTCGGGCGCGGTTTCGTGCTCGGCCTGCGCGCGGTCGAACGCAACATGCGCTTCGCCGGCTACGTCGCCTTCGGGCTGTCCTTGATGATCGCGCTGCAGGCGCTGGTGTCGATCGGCGTGAATCTCGGCGTGCTGCCGACCAAGGGTCTGACCCTGCCGCTGATCAGCTCGGGTGGATCGAGCGTGATGATGACCTGCGCGATGATCGGGCTCTTGATCCGCATCAGCTACGAGGTCAGCCGCGCCGAAAACGCGATGATGCAGGCGATCGCCGAGCGGCAGCTGGTCGACGTACGCATGTTCACCGGAGAGCGCCGGTGACGGCAGCGCTCGCCAAAGCCGACCGCCCGGTGCTGATCATGGCCGGCGGCACCGGCGGACACATCTTTCCGGGCCTGGCGGTCGCGGCGGAACTGCGTGCGCGCCAAGTGCCGGTGATCTGGCTCGGCGCCAAGGGCGGTCTCGAGAATCGGCTGGTGCCGGAGCACGATTTGCCCTTGTACGCGCTCTCGATCGGCGGCGTGCGCGGCAAGGGTGTCGTCAATGCGGTGCGCACGCCGTTCCGTCTGATCGGTTCCATTGCGGCGGCGCGCGCACTGGTCAAAAAACATGCACCGCGCAGCGTGCTGTCGATGGGCGGCTACGCCGCCGCACCCGGCGGATTCGCGGCGTGGCTGTCGCACAAACCGATCGTCGTGCACGAGCAGAACAGCATTCCGGGTGTCACCAATCGCTTGCTCGCGCGTCTCGCGCAGCGCGTGTTGACCGGATTTCCGAACGCGTTCGCGAACGGCGAATGGACCGGCAATCCGGTGCGCGCCGTGATCGCGGCACTGCCGCCGCCGGCCGAGCGCTACGCCGGTCGCGACGGCCCGCTGCGTCTGCTCGTGCTCGGCGGCAGCCAGGGCGCGGCCAGTCTCAACGCACAACTGCCCGAGATGCTGCGTCGTCGCGGCGGTCGCAAAGCGGTGATCGTGCGGCATCAGTGCGGCGAGAAGCACGTCGAGAAAACGCGAGCCGCGTATCTGGCCGCCGGTGTCGAGGCCGAGGTGTCCGCCTTCGTCGACGACATGGCGGCAGCCTACGCCTGGTCGGATCTGGTGATCTGCCGGGCCGGCGCCTTGACCCTGGCCGAGCTCGCCGCCGCCGGCGTGCCGGCCGTGCTGGTGCCCTATCCGCACGCGGTCGACGATCACCAGACCAAGAACGCGCAGACGCTGGTCGAGGCTGGCGCGGCGCTGCTGGTCGGCGAGGGCGACGAATTCCTGCGCCGCCTGGGCGCTGCGTTCGAACAGCTCGGCGAGCGCGCTCGCCTGGTGCCGATGGCGGCCTCGGCGCGCGCGCTGGCCAAACCGGACGCGACGCGACGCATCGCCGACGTGTGCTTGCAGGTGGCGGCATGACGCCGGCTCGCCTCGCCCGCTACGGCGACATCATGCAGGACTTCCGCCGCGTGCATTTCGTCGGCATCGGCGGCGTCGGCATGAGCGGCATCGCCGAGGTGCTGTGCAATCTTGGCTATTCAGTTTCCGGTTCGGACAAGGCCGACAACGCGACCACGCGCCGCCTGGCCGAACTGGGCGCACGCATCGATCGCGGTCACGCCGCCGCCAACGTGGCCGACGCCGACGTGCTGGTGGTGTCCAGCGCGATCAAGCCGGACAACGCCGAGCTGCTCGCCGCGCGCGACCGCCGCATTCCGATCGTGCCGCGCGCCGAAATGCTCGGCGAGCTGATGCGTTTCCGCCGCGGCATCGCGGTGGCCGGCACGCATGGCAAGACCACTACCACCAGCCTCACGGCGAGCGTGCTGGCCGAAGCCGGCCTCGATCCGACCTTCGTGATCGGCGGCCAGCTGATCGCCGCCGGCGCCAACGCGCGTCTGGGCACCGGCGAATACCTGGTCGCCGAAGCCGACGAATCGGACGGCTCGTTCCTCTTGCTGTCGCCGGTGGTGGCGATCGTCACCAACATCGATGCCGATCATCTGGAGAACTACGGCGGCGACTTCGAGCGGGTCAAGAAAGCGTTCGCCGATTTCCTGCACCGGCTGCCGTTCTACGGCGTCGCCGTGCTGTGCGCCGACGATGCCGAAGTCGCCGCGCTCGCGCGCGAGACGCCGCGCCGCGTGCTGACCTACGGCATCGACGCCGCCGCCGACCTGCGCGCGACCGATCTGCGGCAGAGCGGTCGCGCGACCGAGTTCACTTTGCATCTGCCCGACGGCGGTCCGGTGGTACCGGTACGGCTGAATCTGCCGGGCCGCCACAACGTGCTGAACGCACTGGCCGCCTGCGCGGTCGGTTGGCAGCTCGGCGTCGCGCCGGAAGCGATGCAGGCCGCCCTGGCGGCGTTCGAGGGTGTCGGCCGCCGCTTTCAGATGCGCGGCGAGATTGCGCTTGACAACGGCGAGGCGCTCGACCGCGGCAAGGTCCTGTTGGTCGACGACTACGGCCACCATCCGCGCGAACTCGCGGCGGTGTTCGCCGCCGCGCGCGAAGGCTGGCCGGAGCGGCGCCTGGTGGTCGCGTTCCAGCCGCATCGCTACTCGCGCACGCGCGATCTGCTCGACGACTTCGCCAACGTGCTGGCCGAGGTCGACGTGCTGGTACTGACCGAGGTCTATCCGGCCGGCGAAGCGCCGATCGCCAACGCCGACGGCCGCGCGCTCGCGCGTGCGGTGCGTGCGCGCGGCAAGGTCGATCCGGTGCTGATCGAACATCCGCGCGATCTCGTCGCCGCGCTGCCGCCGCTGTTGAGCGACGGCGACCTGTTGCTGCTGCTCGGCGCCGGCGACATCGGCGCTGCCGCAAACGAATTGGCTCAGTCGGGCCAGCTGAAATCGAAGGCTGTGTGATGTCCGCGTTCCCCAATCTCCAATCCCGCGTCTCCAATCCCGGCTTATTCGGCCGCGTCGCCGTGGCCATGGGTGGCCAGTCGGCCGAGCGCGAAGTGTCGTTGAACTCCGGCCGCAACGTGCTCGACGCTTTGCGTGCCAAAGGCGTCGACGCGCACGCGGTCGACGGCATTCCTGCCTTGCTCGACGCGCTGCGCGCCGGCCACTACGCGCGCGTGTTCAACATCCTGCACGGCGGCGCCGGCGAGAACGGTGAGTTGCAGGGCGCGCTGCAAGCGCTGCGCGTGCCTTACACCGGTTCCGGCGTGCTCGGTTCGGCACTGGCGATGGACAAGGTGCGCGCGAAGCAGGTGTGGCTCTCGCTCGGTTTGCCGACGCCGCGGTTCAAAGCGCTGCCGCGCGAAACCGACGGCGGCTCGGCGGCCGTGCACGCCGTGCACGCGGCCGCGGCCGAGATCGGCTTTCCGCTGATCGTGAAGCCGGCCTGGGAAGGCTCCAGCGTCGGCGTCACGCGCGTGTTCGAGGAAAAGGATCTCGAGGGTGCCGTCGCGCTGGCGCGGCGCTACCCGGGCGATCTTCTGATGGAGACGCTGATCGAAGGCGGCGAATACACCGTCGGCATCCTCGACCGGCAGGCGCTGCCGACGATCCGCATCGTGCCCAAGGGCGAGTACTACGACTACAACGCCAAGTACATCGCGGAAGACACCGAGTACGTCTGCCCGGGCCTCGACGGCGCGGCGGAAGAGGAAATGCGCGTACTCGCGCTGGCCGCTTTCGATGCGCTCGGCTGCTCCGGCTGGGGCCGTGTCGACGTCATGCGCGACCGCGCGGGCCGCAATTCCCTGCTCGAGGTCAACACCGCGCCGGGCATGACCAGCCACTCGCTGGTGCCGAAGGCGGCGCGTGCGCTCGGAATCGATTTCGAGACCCTGTGCTGGCGCGTGCTCGAAACGAGCTTCGCGCGGGAAGCGGGAGGCGATTCGTGAAAGGCGGAATGATCGCCCGGCTGCTCGCCTGGGGCATCGCGCTGACCCTGGTTGCGCTGCCGATCGTCGGCGTGCTGAACGGCTGGTTCGCGAGCGATCGCTGGCCGGTCGATCGGCTCGGCGTGCGTGCCGAGTTCAATCACGTCAGCGCCGAGCAGATTCGCGCCGCTGCGCAGCCGCTGTTGGGCAAGGGGTTCTTCGCGATTGACCTCGATCAGATTCGTGCCGCGGTGGCGAAACTGCCGTGGGTCGAGCGGGTCGAGGCGCGCAAGCGCTGGCCGGATGCGGTCGACCTGGTCGTCTACGAGCAGCAGCCGTACGCCCGCTGGGGCGAGCAGCGCCTGCTCAATCGGCGCGGCGAGATCTTCACGGTGGTCGGCGCCGGCACGGTACAGGGTCTGCCACGGCTGGCCGGTCCCGACGAACGCGTCGGCGACGTGCTGCAGTTCTACGCCGATTGCTTGAAGGAATTCTCCGGCAGCGGCCTCGCCATCGCCGCGGTCGCGCTTTCGCCGCGCGGCGGCTGGAAACTCGAACTCGCCTCCGGCGCCGTGATCGAGATCGGCCGCGACGACGCCAAGCGGCGCCTGACGCGCTTCCTCGACGTCTGGCCGCAACTGGCCGGCGCCAAGCCGACACCGCCGTCTTACGTCGACCTCCGCTACGAGAACGGTTTCGTCGTGCGCTGGGCCGAGGCGGCGGCGCCGCCGCCGTCGACCGGGACTGGAGATTCGGGATTGGGGATTGGAAGAACGCAGCCGGCGGCCGGAGCGAGCATCCGCAGTGAACGTCGCGTGGAGGGCATCGCCGCCAGTTCCTCCCAATCCCCGATCGTCAATCCCGAATCTCCGTTTTTTGCTTCGCGAATCTCCAATCCCGAATCTCCAATCCCGGCTCTCCCATGAATCGCAAGAGCGAAAAAAACCTGGTCGTCGGCCTCGATGTCGGGACTTCGAAGATCGTCGCGATCGTCGGCGAGCACGCACCGGGCGAGGCGGTCGAGATCATCGGCATCGGCTCGCATCCGGCGCACGGGCTCAAGCGCGGCGTGGTGGTGGACATCGATTCGACCGTGCATTCGATCCAGCGCGCGATCGAGGAGGCCGAGCTGATGGCCGGCTGCCAGATCCGTTCGGTCTATGCCTCGATCGCCGGCAGCCATATCAAAGATGAGAACTCGCACGGCACCGCGCCGATCCGCGATCGCGAGGTCAGCCCCGGCGATCTCGACGCCGTGCTGAATTCGGCTTGCGCGATCGCGATTCCGGCCGACCGCAGCGTGCTTTATCGCGAGCCGCAGGAATACCTGATCGACGGTCAGGAGGGCATCCGTCATCCGGTCGGCATGTCCGGCGTGCGGCTGGAGGCGAACGTGCACCTGGTCACCGGCGCCGCCAGCGCGATCCAGAACATCAGCAAGTGCATCAACCGCTGCGGCTTGCAGGTCGACGAATTGCTGCCGGCGGCGGTCGCTTCGGCGCGCGCGGTGCTGACCGAGGACGAACGCGAGCTCGGCGTGTGCCTGGTCGACATCGGCGCCGGTACCACCGACATCGCGATCTATACCGGCGGCGCGCTGCGCCATACGACCTCGCTGGCGATCGGCGGCGACCAGGTCACCAGCGATATCGCGCATCTGATGCGCACGCCGACCGCGCACGCCGAAGAGTTGAAGGTGCGCTACGCCTGCGCGCTGGCGCAGCTCGCGCACGCGGAAGAGACGATCCAGGTGCCGAGCGTGGGCGACCGTCCACCGCGCCGCCTGGCGCGGCAGAACCTGGCCGAAGCGGTGCAGCCGCGCTACGAGGAAATTTTCGAAATGGTGCAGGCGGACCTGCGCCGCAGCGGCCGCGAGGAACTGGTGCGTGCCGGCATCGTGCTGACCGGCGGGGCTGCGCGCATGGAAGGCGCGCTCGATCTTGCCGAAGAGCTGTTCCACATGCCGGTGCGGCTCGGTACCCCGCAGCACGTCAGCGGTCTGGCCGATGTGGTCGCCAACCCGATGCAGTCGACCGGCGTCGGACTCCTTATTTATGGCAGCCGCCGCGACGGTGCGCGTCTCGCGCCGGCCGGCGTGTCGGCGGTCGGCGGTTTGTGGAATCGGGTTTCGACTTGGTTCAAAGGAGAGTTTTAGCGCTTTCGCTCCCTCTCTCGCTTGCGGGAGAGGGGCTGGAAACGCTGCGCAAGGAGCGCAGCGCAAGCGGCCGAAATGGCCGCGGGACGCCGGCACGCCAGCCGACGTCGGACGGACCGGACCGGGATGGTCACGGATCCGGGAACGATAAGACCAAGGCTGTACTACTTGCGGAGGATGGGAAAATGTTCGAACTGGTAGAAAGAATGGCACCCAATGCGGTGATCAAGGTCGTCGGCGTCGGCGGCGGCGGTGGTAATGCCGTCAGCCACATGGTGCAGGCCGGCGTCGAAGGCGTCGACTTCGTCTGCGCCAATACCGATGCGCAGGCACTGAAATCGAGCGGCGCGAAATTCACGCTGCAGCTCGGCGCGAACGTGACCAAGGGTCTGGGCGCCGGCGCCAATCCGGAAGTCGGCCGTCAGGCCGCGCTGGAAGATCGCGAGCGCATCGTCGAGCTCCTGCACGGCGCCGACATGGCGTTCATCACCTGCGGCATGGGCGGTGGCACCGGTACCGGCGCGGCGCCGGTGGTGGCGCAGCTGGCCAAGGAGCTCGGCATCCTGACCGTTGCGGTCGTGACCAAGCCGTTTCCATTCGAGGGCCGCCGGCGCATGCAGGTCGCGCTGAAAGGCATCGAGGATCTCGGCCAATACTGCGATTCGCTGATCACGGTGCCGAACGAGAAACTTTTGACCGTGCTCGGCCGCGACGTGACCCTGCTGAGCGCGTTCAAGCAGGCCAACGACGTGCTGCTCGGCGCGGTACAGGGCATTGCCGACCTGATCACCCGTCCGGGTCTGATCAACGTCGACTTCGCCGACGTGCGCACGGTGATGTCTGAAATGGGCATGGCGATGATGGGCTCGGGTACGGCCAAGGGCGACGACCGCGCGGTGGCGGCGGCCGAGGCGGCGATCAACAACCCGCTGCTCGACGACGTCAACCTTGCCGGCGCTTGCGGCATCCTGGTCAACGTGACGGCCGGGCCGAACCTGACCATGCGCGAGTTCGACGACATCGGCCAGGTCATCCACGAGTTCGCGAGCGAGGACGCGACCGTGGTGGTCGGTACTGCGCTCGATCCGGAGCTGAAGGACGAGGTGCGCGTGACCGTGGTCGCGACCGGCCTCAACCGCGCCGTCGCACGCCAGCCGCTGCGCGAGCAGCGCGAGCGTGAAGTGGTGGTGGCGCCGCGTGAGCGCATGCGCGTGGTGCGCAATGCGACCACTGGCGAGGTCGACTATCTCGGTATTCCGGGCCAGCCGATGCGTGCGACCGCGCTCGACCACGCTTCGCCGGCGGCCGCGCCGGTGGATGCACCGAGCGACTACCTCGACATTCCGGCGTTCCTGCGCCGGCAGGCGGATTGATGGATCGATCTGAATGGACCGATTCCGATCGCTGATCGGATCGGTCGATCACAAGCGGATTTTTCCATCCTGAAACCGGCGCCGTCCCGCCTTCCCGGGGGACGTCGATGCGAGCCGGCGGCCTGCTTTCCAGGCCGTTTCGGCACGATTCCGCTGTCGCGTGGCGTCGCGACGGCGGCTTTCATCGACGTCAAGGAATGGTGAGGATTTCGTGCTGCTGGAACCCACGGAATGTTGTGTTTTCGCAACATTCTGTGGGTTCCATACATCGCTTAACTTTTCTCCACAAGTTCGCTGTGCTAGTCTCGTCCGCGTTTTGTCAGCCCTGCCCCAGGGGTTAGCGCATAAAAATGATCAGACAACGCACGCTCAAAAACATCATCAGAGCGACGGGCGTAGGTCTTCACACGGGCGAGAAGGTCTATATGACTTTGCGTCCGGCGGCGGTGGATACGGGTATCGTGTTCCGTCGCGTCGACCTTCAGAACCCAGTCGATATCCGTTCCAGTTGCGAAAACGTCGGCGACACCCGCCTCTCGACCACGCTGGTCAAGGGCGACGTCCGCATTGCGACCGTCGAGCATCTGCTTTCCGCGATGGCCGGCCTCGGCATCGACAACGCTTACGTCGACCTGTCGGCCGCCGAAGTGCCGATCATGGACGGCAGCTCCGGTCCGTTCGTGTTCCTGCTGCAGTCGGCGGGCATTGAAGAGCAGGCCAAGGCGAAGCGCTTCATCCGCATCAAGAAGTCGGTCACCGTCCGCGACGGCGACAAGTGGGCCCGCTTCGAGCCGTTCGACGGCTTCAAGGTCGGCTTCTCGATCGACTTCAACCACCCGATGTTCACCAAGCGCTCCTCGACCTCCGAGATCGACTTCTCGACGACCTCGTTCGTCAAGGAAGTCTCGCGCGCGCGCACCTTCGGCTTCATGCGCGACATCGAGATGCTGCGCGAGAAGAACCTCGCGCTCGGCGGTTCGATGGACAACGCGATCGTGCTCGACGACTATCGCGTGCTCAACGAAGACGGCCTCCGCTACGAGGACGAATTCGTCAAGCACAAGATTCTCGATGCGATCGGCGATCTGTACCTGCTCGGCCACAGCCTGATCGGCGCGTTCTACGGCTACAAGTCGGGTCACGAGTTGAACAACAAGCTGCTGCGTACGCTGTTGGCGGAAAAGGCAGCTTGGGAAGAAGTCAGCTTCGAAGACGAACGCGAAGCACCGATCTCCTACGCCCACCCGGCGCAGGCGATCTGATTCACCGGGGCGCGGCTTTGCCGAGCCCCGTTCGTTTGCAAGCCGCGGCACGAAGTCCGGTCAGGCAAACGGCAAGGAACTTCCGGCGCAGGAAATCGCCGGACTTCCGCGGACGGTTGACGTCCGCGACGGTCGGAACGCAAAGCGTCCACCGAATGGCCTTGGCACGACGCCCGGCCCAAGAAAAATAAAAATAGGCTTCCGCCCGGAAGCTCGTTGCGGGGAACAGGAGCCGCCCCGGCTCCTAGTTGGAATCATCGGTGGCGATGGACGCCAGTTGGAGATAGAGGGCCCGGAGTTCCGGGTCGGAGAGAGCTTTCGCTGTCGCTCGCAAATGGCGGGCGGTGGCGGCAGAAAGCGGTTTCGGCTTTGTCGGTTCCGGTGGAACGGCCGGCAAGGGCGCCACTTTCACGGCGAAACGTTCGACGGCACCGCCTAGTGCGGTGCGGGCTTCGGCCAGCAGGGCTGCCTGATACAGCCTGATGCGGCTCGCCCAGGTCGGATTCGACGCCAGAAAGACGATTCGTCCGTTGCGTACGTCCGCGAGACGCGTCTCGCGAGCGACCGCGGCGGGCAACAGGGAGCGCAGTCTTTCGTCCAGTGCATCCAGCGCGCGCGCGCGATCCGCGAGCGCGTCGAGAGTGATGCACTCCGCCGCCGGTTTCGGACCGGCTGTGGGGCCCTGGAGAGGATTGCGACTTGGCGACATGACGAATACGAACTCGGCGTCTGCAGCATGAACATCATTATCGTAGGCAATGCGCATTCGGCGCCACGCCGTATCGACCTCGGCAGCCGACGCATCCGCCTGTTGGCGCTGGCAGCAGGAAGCGCCTGCGCGCTCGGTTTGATTGCGCTGGGTTTCGGTGCGGCCGTGTTGTTCGGCGGCTCGTATGGGCCGGCCGCGCACGAACTGTCCGACCTGCGCGCGACCCTCGCGCATCAGCGCGAGCAGCTCGCCAATCTCGACAACGACTCGCATCGCAGCCTCGACGCGCTGGCCATCCAGCTCGGCCGCCTGCAAGCGCAGGCCACCCGCCTGAATGCGCTCGGCGATCGCCTGACCCAGGTCGGCAAGCTCGACGACGGCGAATTCGACTTCACCGCCTCACCGGCGATGGGCGGTCCGGAAGACGCTAGCGGGCTGGTCGCCACTTCGCTGCCGATCCAGAACGGAGTCGACAGCCTGCGCGCCGAGTTCGACCGCCAGGAAGCCCAGCTCGAAGTGCTGGAAAACCTGCTGCGCGATCGGCAGATCGACAACGCCTTGCTGCCGAGCGGCATGCCGGTGGCGCAGGGTTACATTTCTTCCGGTTTCGGTGCGCGTACCGATCCGCTCGACGGTCACGCCGGCACCCATCTGGGATTGGATTTCGATGCGCCGCTGGGCTCCAACGTCAATGCGGTCGCCGACGGCGTGGTGACCTGGTCGGGTCAGCGCAGCGGTTACGGCAACGTGGTCGAGATCGACCACGGCAACGGCTACATGACGCGCTACGCGCACAACTCGTTGAACGTCGCCGAGGCGGGCACGCGCGTGCACGCCGGCCAGACCATCGCGAAGGTCGGTTCGACCGGACGCTCGACCGGCCCGCACTGCCACTTCGAAGTCTGGTTGAACGGCCGCCCGGTCAACCCGCTGATCTACGTGAAGTCCAAGCGCGCGACCCGAGCTTGACTGGCGGTGATCCGTCCGGGATCGCTGCCACTGGGATGACCGCCTAGCACGCAGAGCCTGCCGCTTCGGACGGTCTGCACGCGCTCGTCGATGGCCGAAGTTCACAGGCCCCCCTCGGGGCCCGGTCGCTCGGCGCCTTGAAAGCGCAACCTGCCGCACAAAGCTGACTTTGTATTGCGCCGGTCAGGCTTTATCATTGATGGTTCGCTGCTGTTCGCGATCCACTGGCCGCAAGATCGGGCCGGCCGGATTTATCGGTCGCGCCGCGCCCGGCGCGCTTCCCGCACTCTGAGTCGAAGATCACCCATGCTGAACAGTTTCCTGACGCGCATTTTCGGCAGCCGCAACGAGCGCGTATTGCGCCAGCTCGGCAAGAACGTGGCCCAGATCAATGCGCTCGAACCGAAGATGCAGGCGCTGTCGGACGAGGAGCTGCGTGCCAAGACGGACGAGTTCCGCCAGCGCCTGGCCGAAGGCAAGACGCTGGACAGCCTGCTGCCGGAAGCGTTCGCGACCGTGCGCGAGGCTTCGCGCCGCGTGCTCGGTCTGCGTCATTACGACGTGCAGATGATCGGCGGCATGGTGCTGCACTCGGGCAAGATCGCCGAGATGCGCACCGGTGAAGGCAAGACCCTGGTCGGTACGCTGCCGGTGTATCTGAACGCGCTGGAAGGCAAGGGCGTGCACGTCGTCACCGTCAACGACTACCTGGCCAAGCGCGACGCCGCTTGGATGGGCAAGCTGTACAACTTCCTCGGCATGTCGGTCGGCGTGGTCTATCCGAACATGGATCACGGCGACAAGCGCGGCGCCTACGCGGCCGACATCACCTACGGCACCAACAACGAATTCGGCTTCGACTATCTGCGCGACAACATGGCGCTGTCGAAAGAGCAGCGCTACCAGCGCGGCCTCAACTACGCGATCGTCGACGAGGTCGACTCGATCCTGATCGACGAAGCGCGCACGCCGCTGATCATCTCCGGTCCCTCCGACGAATCGCCGCAGCTCTACGTCAAGGTCAACCGCATCGTGCCGCGCCTGACGCGCCAGGCGAGCGAGCCGAAGGTCGGCGAGCCGCCGGTTCCGGGCGACTACTACGTCGACGAGAAGCAGAAGCAGGTGCACCTGTCCGAAGAGGGCATGCAGCACGCGGAAGATCTGCTGCGCGAAGCCGGCATCATCGGCGAAGAGGAAGGCTTGTACGACTCGCAGCACATCGCGGTCGTGCACCATCTGAACGCCGCGCTGCGCGCGCAGGTGCTGTACCAGCGCGACGTCGATTACATCGTGCGCGACGGTGAAGTCATCATCGTCGATGAGTTCACCGGCCGCACGCTGGCCGGGCGGCGCTGGTCCGACGGTCTGCACCAGGCGGTCGAGGCGAAGGAAGGCGTGCCGATCCAGCGCGAGAACCAGACGCTGGCTTCGATCACGTTCCAGAACCTGTTCCGCATGTACAAGAAGCTGGCCGGCATGACCGGCACGGCCGACACCGAAGCCTACGAGTTCCAGCAGATCTACGGCCTCGAGGTCGTGGTGATCCCGACGCATCGGCCGATGGTGCGCAAGGACGAAGCCGACGTCGTCTTCCTCAAGCAGCAGCCCAAGTACGACGCGATCGTCGAGGACATCAAGGAAAGCTACGAGCGCGGCCAGCCGGTGCTGGTCGGCACCGCATCGATCGAGATGTCGGAGCTGTTGTCGGGCCTGCTCAAGCAGCAGGGCGTGCCGCACGAAGTGCTCAACGCGAAGCAGCACGAGCGCGAGGCGCACATCGTGGCGCAGGCGGGACGGCCGAAAGCGATCACGATCGCGACCAACATGGCCGGCCGCGGCACCGACATCGTGCTCGGCGGCAGCCTCGAAGCGGAGCTGCACGGGCTCGGCGAAGAAGTGCAGCAGAGCGATCGCGATCGCACCAAGACCGAATGGCAGGCGCGGCACGACGAAGTGCTGGCGCTCGGCGGTTTGCGCATCATCGGCACCGAACGTCACGAATCGCGCCGCATCGACAACCAGCTGCGCGGCCGTTCCGGCCGTCAGGGCGATCCGGGATCGAGCCGCTTCTATCTGTCGCTGGAAGACAATCTGATCCGCATCTTCATGGGCGAAGGCGTCGCGCGCCTGATGCGCATGTTCGGCATGAAAGAAGACGATGCGATCCAGGATCGCATGGTCAGCCGGCAGATCGAGAAGGCGCAGCGCAAGGTCGAAGCGCACAACTTCGACATCCGCAAGCACTTGCTCGAGTTCGACGACACCGCCAACGATCAGCGCAAGGTCATCTACCAGCAGCGCAACGAGCTGCTCGACAGCGACAGCGTCGGCGACACCATCCTCAACGTGCGTCAGGACGTAGTCACCGATCTGGTGCGCCGCTACGTGCCGGCCGATTCCGTCGACGAGCAATGGAATATCGCTGGCCTGGAAACCGAATTGAATTCGGAGTTCGGTCTGCAGATGAATCTCAAGCAATGGCTCGACGAGCAGCACGAGATCGATGCCAACGGCGTGCTCGAACACGTGCTGTCCGCGGCCGACCGGCTGTTCCGCGAGAAGGAAGCGATGCTCGGCTCGGAAGTCATGCGCGGGCTGGAAAAGCACGTGATGTTGTCGGTGCTCGACAACGGTTGGAAAGAACACCTAGCCAGCATGGATTACCTGCGCCAAGGCATTTATCTGCGCGGCTATGCACAGAAGCAGCCGAAGCAGGAGTTCAAGCGCGAGGCGTTCGAGCTGTTCGAGGGCATGCTCGGCCGCATCAAGCACGAGATCGTGCAACTGCTCGCGCGCGTGCGCATCCGCAGCGAAGACGAGGTCGAGGCGATGGAAGCGGAGCAGCGTCGCCAAGCCGAAGCGCAGGCGCGCGCGCTGCAGTTCCAGCACGCCGAAGCGGCTGGATTCGACGTCGGCGAACCGCTGGCCGATGCCGGCGAAGGTTTCGCGCCGCCGCCGCCGCAATCGACGGTGCAGCGCGAGGCGCCGAAAGTCGGCCGCAACGATCCCTGTCCGTGCGGCTCGGGCAAGAAATACAAGCAATGCCACGGCAAGCTCGCGTAAGGGTCTGCTGCAAGTAAGGTCGCCGGGCAGGTGGACGATTTTCTCGAATCGGCATCGCCGCCGATGAGCATCGGTCGCACCCATGTCGTCGCCGGTGTGGTGCGCGACAGCAGTGGCCGCGTGCTGATCGCGCAACGACTGCAAGGCAAGCACCTGGCCGGCTTGTGGGAATTTCCCGGAGGCAAGTGCGAGGACGGCGAGCTGCCGATCGACGCGCTCGCGCGCGAGCTGCGTGAGGAACTCGGCATCGTGGTCGAGTCCGCGCGACCGCTGATCGCGATTCCGCACGATTATTCAGAACACCAGCGCATCCTGCTCGACGTATGGCAGGTCTCGGCGCACTCGGGCATCGTGCTGGCGCGCGAAAACCAGCGCCTGGCCTGGGCCGAGATCGCCGATCTCGATCGCATCGAGATGCCGCCGGCCGATCGTCCGGCGTTGACCGCGCTGCGATTGCCCGATCGCTATCTGATCACGCCTCCGTTGCCGCCGAGCGAGGCCGATTCGGTCGTCCGCGGTATCGAGCGCGCCTGCCGCAAAGGCGTGCGCCTGATCCAGCTGCGCCTGCCGGGTTGGCCCAGCGACCGCCTCGCGCGCGTCGCGCGCAGCGCGCGCAATCTTTGCCGCGACTACGGCGCGCAGCTTCTTTTGAACGCCGATTGGAAACTCGCCGCGGTGCTGGGGCTCGACGGTGTGCATCTGCCGGCCGCGCTCGCCGCTACGCTGACACAGCGGCCGCTACCAGCGGATCGCTGGGTCGGGGTGTCCTGCCACGACGCCGCCGAACTCACGCAAGCTGCACGCATCGGCGCGGATTTCGCAACGCT
This sequence comes from Dokdonella sp. GW821-FHT11D02, assembly GCF_058808595.1. NCBI lineage: Bacteria > Pseudomonadati > Pseudomonadota > Gammaproteobacteria > Lysobacterales > Rhodanobacteraceae > Dokdonella > Dokdonella sp. GW821-FHT11D02. Next base: position 1,052,782 of record NZ_CM179520.1, read on the forward strand.
CGGGCCGGTGTTTCCGACGCCCAGCCACGAAGACGCGGCCACGCTCGGCTGGGAAGGATTGAGCGAGTTGGTCGCGGCGACCGCGCTGCCGACCTATGCGCTCGGCGGGCTGGAGATCGACGACGTCGACGCCGCGCAGGTCAGCGGCGCGCAGGGCGTGGCCGCGATTCGCGCGTTGTGGGACGCCTAAACGCCCGCTTCTGCGTCGTTGCGCGGTTTCGATGCCGCCATCGCCAGATACTGCTGGTGCAATCGCGCGACGGCTGAGTCGAGGTCGAACAGCGACCCGGTATTGTCGATCACTTCATCCGCGATCGCGAGACGTTGTTCGCGCGTCGCTTGCGCATCGAGCATCGCGTCGGCGAGTTCCGGCGTGACGCGATCGCGCCGGATCAGGCGCTCGCGTTGCACAGCACGCGGCACGTCGACCAGAAGGACGCGATCGATCCAGTCGTAGCGCCCGCTCTCGACCAGAAGCGGAATCGCAAGCATGACGTAGTCCGCAACGCTGTCGCGTGCACGCTCGAGCAGCGTGGCGCGTACGCGTGGATGCAGGATCGCTTCGAGTCGGCTGCGTGCGTCCGTATCGGCGAAGACGCGTTCGCGCATCGCGCGGCGATCGAGTGCGCCGTGCGTATCGAGCACGGCATCGCCGAAGGTGGCCGCGATTTCGGCCAAGGCCGGCTGCCCCGGCGCGACAAGTTCGCGTGCGACCAGATCAGCATCGATCACGTCGACGCCGAACGCTGCGAAACGGCTGCTGACGGCGGACTTGCCGCTGGCGATGCCGCCGGTCAAAGCGACGACGAAGGGAAGGCCAGGCATGACGGGAGTCTAGCGCGAGCGGAATGGCTCACTGCAATCCGAACAGGCTCGCGTAGAACCGATCGAGGCGATCGCCGAAGACGAACCAAGTCCAACCCGCTGCGGCGATGAACGGACCGAACGGAATCGGCGTGCTGCGATCCTGCCCGCGCAGAGCGAGCGCTATGCCACCGACGATCGCACCGACCAGCGCGGACAGCAGCACGATCGGCAGCAGGGCGAACGCGCCCATCCAGGCGCCGAGTGCGCCGAGCAGTTTGAAGTCGCCATAGCCCATGCCTTCCTTGCCGGTAGCGAGCTTGAACAGCCAATACACCGACCACAGGCTGAGATAGCCGAGCGCGGCGCCGACGATGGCCGCTTGTGCAGGTACGAACACTGGCAGCAACGACAGCAGCAGGCCGAGCCAAAGCAAGGGCAGGGTCAGTTGATCCGGCAACAGTTGCGTACGCGCGTCGATGCCGGCGGCGGCGATCAGGGTCCAAGTGAAAACCAGCGCCGCAGCGAGCGACCCGTCGAAACCGAACTTCCACGCGACGGTGGCGGAAGCGAGCGCAGTCAGCAATTCGACCAGCGGGTATTGCCAGGAAATCTTCGTCTTGCAGTAGCGGCAGCGGCCGCCCAATGCGAGCCAGCTCAGCAGCGGGATATTGTCGAGCGCGGACAGCGGCTGCTTGCATTGCGGGCAGTGCGAGCCGGTGAAAACCAGATCCGGCGGAGCCGTCTCGGCTTCCCCGGCTTCCTCCAGCAGCTCGCGCGCCTGCTGACGCCATTCGTGCTCGAGCCGCCGCGGCAGGCGTAGGATCACGACGTTCAAGAAGCTGCCGACCAGAAGGCCGAGCAGTCCGGTCAGCGGGATCAGCAGCGCTGCCTCGTGCAGCCAGTTCAGGTCGATCATTCTTCGCGGTTAACCGACCACCGAGCCGAGCTTGAAGATCGGCAGGTACATGCCGACGACCATGCTGCCGACCAGCACGCCGATGACGACCATGATCAGAGGTTCGAGCAGGCTCGACAGCGCATCGACGGCGTTGTTGACTTCGGTTTCGTAGAACTCCGCGATCTTGAACAGCATCTTGTCGAGCGCACCGGCTTCTTCGCCGATCGCGACCATTTGCACGACCATGTTCGGGAACAGCGTGGTCTGGCGCATCGCGAGCTGGAGCTGGTGGCCGACCGCGACGTCTTCGCGTACGCGCTTGACCGCATCGTTGTAGACCACGCTGCCGGTCGCGTTGGCGACCGAATCGAGCGCCTCGACCAAGGGTACGCCGGCGCGGAACGTCACGCCGAGGGTGCGCGAGAAGCGGGCGATCGCGGATTGGCGCAGGATCTGGCCGACGATCGGAATCTTCAGCAAGCTGCGCCCGACGAAGTGCGCGAACTTGTCCGAGCGTTTGTACAGCATGATGATTCCGACGATGGCGCCGACGAAGATCAAGAGGACCATCCACCAGTACGCCACCATGAAGCGCGACAGATTGACCAGCATCTGCGTGAAGGCCGGCAATCCAGCACCGAAATTGCTGAACACGGTTTCAAACTGAGGGATCACGAAGATCAGGAGGATCGAGGCGACGACGATCGCGACGGCGAGCACCGCGGCCGGATAGAACATCGCCTTCTTGATCTTGCCTTTGATGTTCTCGATGTTTTCTTTGTAGGTCGCAATGGTGTCGAGCACCGTGTCGAGCACACCCGCGGATTCGCCGGCGCGGACCAGATTGCGATAGAGCTCGTCGAACTGCACCGGATACTTGCCGAGCGCCTCGTTCAAGGCCGAGCCGCCTTCGATCTCGGTCTTGATGTCCGTCAGCATGTCCTTCATGCGCGGATTGGCCTGGCCGCCCGCGACGATCTCGAAGCCCTGCACCATCGGCACGCCGGCCGCCATCATCGTCGCGAGCTGACGGCTGAAAATTGCGATGTCGCGCCCTTTGATCGCCTTGCCGGTCTTGCCGAACAGCGGTTTCGGCTTCGGCTTGACCACCTGCGGATTGATGCCCTGCTTGCGCAGGTCCGCCTTGACCAGGCTGGCATTCTTGCTGATCTGCTCGCCCTTGATCTTGACGCCGCGCTTGTCGATACCGACCCAGGTGAAGGTCTGCATATCGCTGATTTGCGCGCGCTGTTTGCCGCGCTGCGTAGTCGCCGCTTTCGTCTTCAGGGCAGTGACGGTGGCCATCGGGGACTCTCTTAGTCTTTGGTGACGCGGTTGATTTCGGCCAAGCTGACGACGCCTTGCTTGACCTTCCACAAGGCGGAAGCGCGCAAGTCGCGAATGCCGTCCTGCTTCGCTTGTTCGGCGATCTTCAACGCGCTGCCGCCGGCGAGGACGATCTTCTGGATCTCCTCGTTCATAGGCATCACCTGGTAGAGCCCCGTGCGGCCTTTATACCCCTCGTTGCAGCCGGAACAACCGACTGCGTCGAAAATCTGCAAACCCGCATCGATATCGGCTTGGCTGAAACCTTCTGCCAGCAATGCCGCCGGCGGCAGCGACAGCGGTTGCTTGCAATCATGCAGGCGTCGCGCCAGACGCTGCGCGATGACCAGGGTCACCGACGAGGTGATGTTGTACGGCGCGATGCCCATGTTCATCAGACGCGCGATGGTCTGCGGCGCATCGTTGGTGTGCAGGGTCGAAAGCACCATGTGACCGGTCTGTGCGGCCTTGATCGCGATTTCGGCGGTCTCGAGATCGCGGATTTCGCCGACCATGATGACGTCCGGATCCTGGCGCAAAAACGATCGCAGCGCGGCGGCGAAGGTCATGCCGCGTTTGACGTTCTGCTGCACCTGATTGATGCCCGGCATGCGGATTTCGACCGGATCTTCGACGGTCGAGATGTTGCGGCCTTCGGTATTGAGAATGTTCAGCGCGGTGTACAGCGAGACCGTCTTGCCCGAACCGGTCGGGCCGGTCACCAGCACCATGCCGTAGGGCTTGTCGATCGCGTTGAGGAAGAGCTGCTTCTGATCGTCCTCGTAGCCGAGCTTCTCGATACCCATCTTCGCGGCCGAGGCGTCGAGGATACGCAGCACGATCTTCTCGCCGAACAGGGTCGGGCAGGTGCTGACGCGGAAGTCGACCGATTTGGACTTGGACAGATTGAGCTTGATGCGGCCGTCTTGCGGCACCCGTCGCTCGGCGATGTCCAGGCCGCTCATGACCTTCAGGCGCGAAGAAATACGCGCGTTGAGCTTCACCGGCGGCGAGGCCACCGCGCGCAGCATGCCGTCCATGCGCAGGCGTACGCGGTAGGCGGCTTCGTAAGGCTCGAAATGGATGTCCGAGGCGCCGCGTTTGATCGCGTCGACCAACACCTTGTTGACGAACTTGACGACCGGGGCGTCATCTGTGCCCGTCGCGTCGACGCCGCTCGACTCGCCTTCGTCACCGAGCGAGCCGAGGTCGAGGTTTTCGAGTCCTTCGGCGTCGTCGAGTCCCGAAATCACCGGGCCGGTCGCGTTGACGGCCTGCTCGATCGCGCGTTCGAGCTGTTCGGCGTCGAGCAGGATCGGTTCGATCAGATGGTTCGACTGGAACTTGATCTCGTCCAGCGCGCGCAAATTGGTCGGATCGGACACGCCGACGAACAAGCGGTTGCCGCGCTTGAACAGCGGCAGCGCCTTGTGTCGCGTGATCAAGTCTTCTCGGACTACGGCCATCGGCAGCTGGCCGAGATCCAACGCTTCGATGTCGAGCAGCGGCATGCCGAACTCGGCCGACGAAGCCATTGCGACCTGGCGGCTGCTGGCGAGCCCGTTCTCGGTCAGCCACGCGCCGAGAGGGATCTTTTGCCGTGTCGCTTCTTCAGTGGCCTTGCGTGCATCGCTTTCCGCGACGACGCCGTCCGCCACCAAACGCCGGGCGACGCCGGAAAGGCCTGCCAACGGTGCCACGTTGATCTGCGTTGCCATAGATTTCGCGTGTAACCCCCTGAGGCACCGCACGAATGTAGCGCAAATCCGCGGCCGTGAACATGAAGCCCGACACGCTGAAGCGTCAAACTTCGTCGCATACAAGGAGCGGGTGACGAGGCGAACTTTGCGATCGCGTGGCCGTTTCGCTTTTCCGCGAACCGCTACGCGCTATGATCCCGCGTCGCCCGGGGAGAGCCGGATATCTTGAGCTTGAGCATCGTTCTGCCTGCCAAAAACGAGGCAGCCGCGCTGGCCGATCTGTTGCCGCGTATCAGACGTGCGCAACCGGACGCACAAGTGATCGTCGTCGACGATGGCTCGACCGACGAAACCGCGGCATTGTGCGAGGCGAGCGGCGTAACCGTGCTGCGCAGCCCCTATTCGATGGGAAACGGCGCGGCGATCAAACGCGGCGCACGCATAGCCCGCGGCGAGGTCATCGTCTTCATGGACGCCGACGGTCAGCACGATCCGCTCCTGATCGAGCGCCTGCTGCAGCGATTGGACCAGGGTTTCGACATGGTCGTCGGCGCGCGCGACGGTTCCGGTCAGGCCAGCCTGCATCGGGGCCTCGCCAATACGTTCTACAACTGGCTGGCCAGCCGCATGACCGGCTTCGACGTGAAGGATCTGACCTCCGGCTTTCGCGCCGTTCGCGCCGACAAGTTCCGTGAGTTTCTGCATCTGCTGCCGAACGGTTTTTCGTATCCCACAACGTGCACGATGGCGTTCTTTCGTAGCGCCTATGCCGTCGCCTACGAGCCCATCCCGGTCGCCCGCCGCGTCGGCACGGCCAGCCATATCCGGCCGTTCAAGGACGGCATTCGCTTCCTGTTGATCATTTTCAAGATCGCGACGCTCTATTCGCCGCTGAAGTTGTTCGCGCCGGCGGGCGTCGCATTCTTCCTGCTCGGGCTCGGGCACTATCTCTATACCTATTTCACCGCGCATCGATTGACCAACATGAGCGTGCTGCTGTTCAGTGCCTCGGTCATCGTCTTCCTGATCGGATTGGTGTCCGAACAGATCACCAACTTGATGTATCAGCGCGGGCGCGATTGAGGACGTCATGCCGAACGGCCTCGTCAGCGCTCTGCGCGTTCTGCGTCGTACGCCGCTGCATCCGCAATGGCTATTGGGCGATTCGCGTAAGACGGCGTCGTGGGTGCGAAAAGCGGCTCGTGGCAGGGTGCTCGACATAGGCTGCGCCGATCGCTGGCTCGAAGCCCATCTGAGTCCCGGTTGCGACTACGTCGGCATCGACTATTTCGTCACCGGCAAGCTCATGTATGGCGCCCGGCCGGACGTGTTCGCCGATGCGGCCGAGCTACCCTTGCCGGATTCTTCGATGGACACGGTCGTCATTCTGGAGGTGGTCGAGCACCTGCGCCGGCCGCGCGCTGCGCTCGGCGAAATCGCGCGAGTACTGAAGCCGGGAGGGTGTCTGCTGCTGTCGATACCTTTCCTCTACCCAATCCACGACGCCCCACACGATTATCAGCGCTACACCGCGCACGGTCTCGTGCGCGAAATCGAGGAGGTCGGGTTGCATCTGGGGCAATTGGATTCCAGTTTGGGGTCCGCGGAAACGGCAGGTCTGTTGACGAACTTGGCTCTTGGCGGCATGGCCGTAGAGGCGATTCGTCGTCGCAGTCCGGCCGCCGTGCTGATCCCGGTCATTGCCGTGATGATTCCCGTCATCAATGTGCTGGCCTGGATCGTTGGAAAGTTGCTTCCGTCGTGGTCCCCGGTAACCGCTGGTTACTTTCTGTCCGCGACGAAGCCATGAGCAAGCTCGACGCAATCGTGCTGGTCACGACCTCCTATCCGATCGGCGCGGACGGCAGTGAGGCGGCAGGTTCGTTCGTTTCCGATCTTGCTGAGGAGCTGGCACGGCACCGCACCGTGTACGTGGTTGCGCCCGGCTCCAATACGGGACGCGAAACGAGGAGAGAGGGCGTCGAAGTATTTCGATTCGCAGCGCCAGACCAGCCCCTGTCCACTTTGAAACCGTGGAAACCTTCCGAATTGCGGACCATTCGTTCCGTGCTGATTGCAGGGGAGGAAGCGACTCGAAAAGCCGCGCAGGCGGCCAATGTGAAGCACATCCTGGCGTTGTGGGCCTTGCCTTCCGGACATTGGGCGCGGAGGGCTTCGCGTGTAACTGGGGTGCCCTACTCGGTGTGGACTCTAGGTAGCGACATCTGGACGCTAGGTCGGATCCCTTTCGTGCGCGCGCATCTGCGCCGCGTGCTGCGCGATGCCACGAGCTGCTTTTCAGACGGCTTCCAATTGGCGGAAGACACGCAGCGCATCGGCGGGCGTAAAGTCGAGTTTCTGCCCAGTACGCGCCGCATCGAGCGCGTGCGCACTACGCCATTGAAAGCCGCTGCGCCGTATCGCTTGCTCTTTCTCGGACGTTGGCATCGCAACAAGGGCGTCGACCTGCTGCTCGATGCGCTGGAATTACTGCGCGAGGAAGACTGGAGCCGGATCGAAGCCGTCGAGATCTGCGGCGGCGGTCCGCTCGATGCATCGGTGCGCTCCGGCGTCGAGCGCTTGCGCAAAGCAGGACGACCCGTACAGGTTCGCGGCTATCTTGAAAAGGCGGCTGCGGAAGAAGCGATCTTGAATGCCGATTGGCTGCTGATTCCTTCCCGCATCGAGAGCATTCCGGTCGTCTTCTCCGACGCGATGAAGCTGGGCTGCCCCGTAGTCGCGATGCCGGTTGGCGACTTGCCGCGATTGTTACGACAAGAGGGCGTCGGAGTTTGCAGCGAAGCCGTCAATGCAGGCGCGTATGCGGACGCCTTGCGCGCGGCGCTGACCTCCTCCTCGACGGGTCGTTCGTCGCAACTCGCGCGCGCCGCGGAGCCGTTTTCGCTGGAGCACGCCATTGCGCCGAGAATCCTCGACAGCGCCCGCGCACTGCAGCCCAATTCGAGTACGCCACAATGAACGAGCGCGGCTATCAATACGACTTCTCGCACGAGAATGCGGCAATGCACTCGGTCGAGGGGAGGCAGCGCAAAGCTGCAACGATGATCGCCGTGCTGGAACAGGCTTTGGGAGAGCGCCTAGCCGAGGCACGCTTGCTCAACGTCGGCTGTTCGACCGGCATCATCGACACATTTCTAGCGGCGTACGTGGGGAAGGTCGTAGGGATCGACATCGACGAACCCGCCGTAAGTTCGGCACGCGAGCGTTGCCGTGCGTCGAATGCGGAATTTCGCGTCGGTGACGCAATGCAGTTGGACTTCCCTGACGGGAGTTTCGACATCGTGATTTGCGCGCAGGTCTACGAGCACGTGCCCGACCCGAAACGCATGATGGAGGAGATTCATCGCGTACTCGCCCCGGGCGGCGTCTGCTACTTCGCCGCCACCAACCGCTTCTGCATCATGGAGCAGCACTATCATCTGCCGCTGCTGTCGGCCATTCCCGTTCCGCTCGCGCATTGGTACTTGCGTTTGGCGAGGCGCGGTAAGTACTACCACGAGCGGCACTTGAGCTTGCACGGTTTGCGCGACCTGGCCAGACGCTTCGCGGTGGAAGACTTCACTCGGCGGATTCTCGCCGAGCCAGCAAGATTTCAAGCCTCCTATCTGTTCGGAGGCGGCGCCAAGCTGGCTGTGGCGCGCGCCGTAGCTCAAGTGGCCTACTGGGCGTTTCCCGGTTATATCTGGCTGCTTTGGCGAAATCCTCAATCCGGCACAGTGTCATCGATCTCGCCGATGAGCGAGAGCGGCGATGCGTAATTCTCGCCGCTCGGCGTGGCGAGTCGTCGTCGCGCCGGACTCCGCGCTGAACCGTTGGGTGGACGGCGGTGAGTACGGATTCGCGTCCGCGGAGTGGGCACATGTGCTCGAGGGACTTGGGTGCAAGGTCTTGTTCGCCTGGCATGAACGTTTGTCGGCCGGCGTTGTGGCGCCGATATTTCGGCGAGGGCCGCTGAAAATCGGCTTCATGGGCTTTCCCCACGTCGGTGAGGAATTCAACGAACTGGCATTGCCGCTGCTGTCCGAAGAGCAGCGTTGGTTAGGAGCGGAACTCGGCTGCCATTTGATGCGCGCGACGCGATGCGGCATGCGCGAGTCGAGTGCTGCTGAAGTGATCGAACAACCGGAAACCTGGATCGAGGATTTGGCGACGTGGCCGAAGAGCGCAAGCAAAGCGAAGCGCCTCGACAAGGATCTGTCTTTCGCCAGGCGCGCGAGCGCGCAGTTGCAGGCCGTAGATGGGATCTCCGATGCCGCTGCCGCGTATGCGCTGTATCGAGCGACGGTTCTCAAGCACGGCGGACGGGCGAGATACAATTTGGAGTACTTCAGTCGTTTGCAGGTGCTGTGCGCGAGCGGCCGCTCCTTTCGCGCGATCTCCTACTGCGACCAGCAGCGGCGCATGATGGGCTTCGGTGTATCGGCTCGTCATGCGGAGACGGGCTACTACTTGCACGGCGCGGTGGATGAGACCGTTCGATCGACCGGCCTGGGCGATCTGATTCTTTCAGAGTTGATATCGCAGGTACGTCAGAACGGGGCGTCTCGCTTCAGTCTGATGGCTTCACCAGCGGATCAGGCTGGATTGGTTCATTACAAGAAGAAATGGGGCGACAGCGAGGGATACACGCAAACTACGGACGAGGGCAGGGGAGTGCTGGGAAGGCCACTGGCTTGGTGGCTGCACAAACGCTCCCGCCGAGCGTAGCCGATCGGGCCGCGGACCATACGAGGACAGGCGTTCTTGTCGAAACGAGTTTCCCAACGATTGCGCGACTGGGCATCCTATTTGCCGCGGTTTCATAGACTGCGCGCGTTGATGCGCGGAGGCTTCATAGCGCCGTCGGTTCGTGTGGTTTCCGCCGCGCGGCTTACGCTGGGGCGAGACACGACGATCCAACGCGGTGCCATCCTTCATTGCGGCGGCAAGGCATGGTGCGGGTATGCCGGTCACATACGGCTCGGCACGGGTGTCGCGATTGGCCCGTACTGCGTGATCTACGGGGCGGGAGGCGTGGAGCTGCACGACTACGTGCACCTTGGACCGGGCGTGAAGATCATGTCGCAGGCCGGCCGGCACGATCGCAATCGAATGACGCCGCATCCGACATTCCTGTTCGACGGCGTCGTCGTAGGCGCGGGAAGCTGGATCGGAGCGGGAGCTGTAATTCTCGGTGGAACGCGGATCGGCCGCTGCGTGTCGGTGTCGCCCAATTCCGTGGTGTCGGGTGAAGTGCCCGACTATGCTGTCGTGGTCGGCAATCCCGCGCGAGTGATGTTCAAGAACGAGGTTATCGAGTGATGAAGGGGCAAGGCGATCTCGTAGGATCTCTACTGGAGCGCATAGGAGCGGAAAATCCGATGCACGCCCGTTCCGTGCAAAACGCGGCATCCGAGCTTAAGTTCGAAGAACTGCAGGAGCTCGAGCACTACATCGAGTTCTGTACGCAAGATGGCTGGAACGTCGATCGATTGGCGGGTGCGTACAAGGTCATCACCGACGACACACTGCGTGAGCAGATTCATTTTCGCCGCACCGGCCATTATCGCCACGCGACGTTCGATGCCGTCGCGCACGGCGTCTACTTCGACGCGACCTACATGTCCAACTACATGTACGGCTTAGCGCTCACCTTGTTCCTCTGGCCCAATCACCTGCAGATCGTGCGCTTCTTTCAGCGTGTTCTGCCGCGAGACCGCGAAGGTCGCTATCTCGAAGTCGGCCCGGGCCATGGAACGTTCTTTCGCCACGCGGCCAAGTACGGTCGCTTCGCTTCTTGTCTCGGCGTCGACATCAGCCCTACTTCACTGGAGATGACTCGCCGCTTGCTCGAGTCCGATGCCGCTATTCCCGCGCCGCGAAAGCAGCTGCTTCACGCGGATTTCCTGAAAGCGACTACCTTGACCGGCACTTACGACGCCATCGTAATGGGCGAGGTTCTCGAGCACGTCGAACAGCCCGAGCTGTTCCTGCGAAGAATCAAGGAGCTGGCCGCGGAGGACGCCTTTATCTTCATCACGACCGCCGTGAATGCCCCTGCGATCGATCACATCTACTTGTTCCGTAACGTCGAGGAGGTGCGGCAAGTGGCGGAAGCGGCGGGCTTGCGCGTCGTGGATACGCTGGCCACGCCGTATACCGGCTGCTCAATGGAAGAAACGGTGCGGCAGCGACTGCCGATCAACGTTGCGATGGTGCTTGCTGCATGATCGCTGCGGCCGGGCTTCGCTTTCATCATTTTGGACTGGCCGCTGCTGATCCCAACCGTGCCGTCGTTTTCCTGGAGGCGATGGGCTATCGCTGCGGCGATGCCGTCGTCGACCCGTTGCAGAACGTCGTATTGCGTTGGTGTGAGAAGGAAGCCGCTCCGGCCATTGAAATCGTTTCGCCTACCAAGACGAAAGGCCCGCTCACGAGTGTGTTGGCAGAACACGCCACCAGCTTTTATCACCTGTGTTACGAAGCGGCGTCGATCGATACGGACCCAGTCGAATCGCTGCGCGCGACTGGCGCGCGTTTCGTCACCGTACTGCCGCCCACGCCGGCGGTGCTGTTCGGAGGCAGGTCAGTCAGTTTCCATCTTGTGCACGGGTTCGGTTTGATCGAACTCCTGCAAGCTCGATGACGACGCAGGCGGCGCTGCCAGATGAAATCCGAAGCCAAGCTGACGTTTATCCGCAATTTCTCGGTCGAACCGATTGAGTTCTGGCTGACGCGCGAAGCGCGCGCAATGGGTCTTTCTCTGACCTGCGAGTTCGGTGGTTTCGCTGGTGCGGCGGACGAGATTGGGCAACTGAGTGCGAGCGACGCCGACCTGTCCGTGATAGCGCTCGGGCTGGAAATGACCGCCAGCGATTTCGGCCATGCGTCTTGGTCCGCGCAGGCAGCTTGCGAACGCCATCTCATGCTGATTCGAGCGGCGATCTCCAATGCGTCATCGCCTCTCGCGATCAATACGGTGCTGCCGCCGCTGAGCGGCCCAGGCCGCCGCGTGGCGCCTCCCGGCGTGAGCGATCCCGTTCTACTGGCGGACGAATTGAATGTCGAGTTGAGGAAACTCGCGCGGGCGAACGCCGACAAAGTGGCATTGATCGATTGGGTGCAGTTCGCCCGCGAACTGGGCGAGCAGCGCACCTATGACTATCGCTTTTGGCTGACCAGTGGAGCGCCTTTCGCGCCGCCGTTTCTCACCCGGTACGCCCAGGCGATTGCCGGCGCGGTCCGTGCGCTGTCGGGTCGGATCAAGAAGTGCTTGGTGCTCGATTGCGACAATACCCTATGGGGAGGAATTGTCGGCGAGGACGGGCGTGAAGGGATCGCGCTTTCGTCGGACACGCTGCCTGGAGCATATTTCCGCGAGTTCCAGCGCGCAGCTCTCGATTTGCAAGCGCGTGGCGTCGCCATCGCACTATGCAGCAAGAACGATGAGGCCGACGTCCTGGACGTGATCGATCATCACCCGGACTGCCTGTTGCGTCGCCAACACCTGGCGACTTGGCGTGTCAGCTGGAACGACAAGGCCGCCTCGATCGACGAGATCGCTCGCGAATTGAACATCGGATTGGATTCGATCGTGTTCGTGGACGACAGCCCGCAGGAGTGCGAGCGCGTCAGTCAGGCGCTGCCGCAAGTGCTCGTGCAGCGGACGCCGGCCACGCCGGAGCGCTTGATCGGATTCCTCGACCGGCTCGACCTGTTCGATACGTTCGCTCCGACGTCCGAGGATTTGCTGCGCACGCGTAGTTATCAGCAAAACCGCGAGCGCGCCGAATTCTCCGGCGCAGTGGGGGACATTGCCCAGTACAAGAAACAACTGCAAACACGTCTCGTCGTGCGCATTGCGACGGCGGCCGATCTTGCGCGCGTGGCACAGCTGCTGCAGCGAACGAATCAGTTCAACCTGACGACTCGCCGCCATGATCCGGCTGCGATCCAGCGTTTCTCGGACGACCCGGACGCGCGCGTAGTCTGCGCCGAATTGTCCGATAGATTCGGCGATCTCGGCATCGTCGCCGTCGCGATCGTGTTCCGGAGAGGCGAGGAAGCCGTAGTCGATTCGATGCTGATGAGCTGCCGTGCGCTCGGGCGCGACGCGGAGTTCGCATTCGCAAGCGCGGTCTATGCGATCGTGCTGCGGGAATGGCGTTCTACCGCTGTCGTCGCCGAATATGTCGCTTCTGCGAAAAATTCGTTGGTGGACGATTTTTGGGATCGCGCAGGGCTGGAGCGCGGCCACACGGATGAAAGCGGAGCGATCAGCTATCGTTCAAGTCAGGAACTCGCTGCACTTGCCGCAGCGACTGCGCCTCGATACATCGAAATTGCGGAGTCAATCCAATGAACGAAGAGCTCAGAAAGATCGTATCCGAAGTGCTCGGCATCGCGCCGATGCAAGTCGGTATCCAGACCAGTACGCAGACGGAACCCAAGTGGGACTCGTTGCGACACATGAATCTGATCTTCGCGTTGGAAGATCACTACGGTGTGCGCTTCGGCGACGAAGAAATTCCGAATTTGACCAGCATTGCGGCGATTGAAGCGGCGCTGGCGTCGAAAGCGAATGGAAATTCAGCGCCGGCTTGAGCGTAGTTGCAGCAGCGCGCCGATGCCTAAGCAAGACGCATCGACCAGAAGTTGCCAGCAGCGCGTCAGCATCGCGATCGACAACAGCAGGGCAGCCGGCACTTGCGGGGTGAGGAGCGCGCCCAATCCAACGGCCGCCGCTTCGCGGACACCGATTCCCGCCGGTATAGGCAGCGCAAGCAAGCTGGTGACGAAGCCGAGATAAAGGCTGGCCAGAATCGGCAAGCGCATGCTTACCGGAACGGAAGCTTCAGCGGCGAACAGGACGCACCACGAAGCGGCGAAATTGAGTGCGAACGAAAGCAAAATCAAACCGATCAAGCTCGGTAAGTTTGTCGCGGGTTTTTCTTCGCCGATGGCGGGGAGGCGCAGCCAGCGCGCGACACGCGGGAGCGTGCCCGTCAACCAGGACATCGTTGGCAGCGTCATCAACCCGATACAAGAAACGATGGCGGTCGCGAGCACGGCAACGACGAGCGCAGGCGCTGAGGTGTACAAGCACGCCACTCCGAGCGCCGTCATTTGGATCATGCCGATAACGGCCAGTTCTACATTGGCGAAGACGAGGCCGGCGACGCTGGCCGGCTGCTTCAGCACTAGCGCTTGCATCACAGGCGACCAGATTTTCCCGGGCACGTATTTTCCGGGTTGAGACAACAGAAATGCGATCAGCAGGCCGTGTGGCGCATGTCCGGACGAATGCTTGAGGATCAAACGCGAGAACAGGACGCCCTGCGTCAACGCGAACAGCACGCCGAGTACACAAGCGATCGAGAAGCGGAACGGGTTCGTGTGCGCGAGGACTTCACCGAGCTCGTGGCGTGAAAACCAGGCCAGTGCGACTAGGATCGCCAAGCCTATCGATGTCGCCACCGTACGAAGACGACGTCTGCCCGCGACGAGGTGCGTCGCATTGTCGTGCGCGTTCATCGCGCTAGTGGCGCTCTGCCGCGGGTCGGTTGGAATCGCTCGATCCGTTGACGGTGCTTGCGTCTGCGCTTCGGCTCAGGTCAGCGATGAAAGCAGTTACTTTCGGGTCGTGCATCCCCTCTGGCAGTGCCAAGCGCGCCTGGGTCATTGCCGAACTCGGATTGCTCGCGCTTGCGTACAGTTTTGCGACCTCCAAGCGCAACGCCCGCACGGCGGGGTTGTGCGCACCGAGTCGGGAGTGATCTAGAAGTGCGGCGAGGCGCGCTGCGGCCTCGTCGTTCGGCAGGCCGGCGCAAGGTTCACTGCGCAGCCGCTTGCCCAGCAGCTCGAATACGGCGAGCAAGTCCGCTTCGATCGGTTCGGGCTGACCGTCGTACGCGATCTTCACGGCGGTGGCGTCGGCATTCGCTCCGACATTGCAGTCGACAAGAATCCGTTCCAGCGCGCCAAGCCGTCGCGTGCTCGGATCGGCGGAAGTGAGCAGGCTGTCCGCGTGCGAACGCACGGCATCGAAATCGGGCGGCTGCTGTCCCATGGCTTCGGCGATCAGATCTTGGCGCAGCCAACGTGAATCGGGATGGTGGGCGAGTGCTTGTTGCATGATCGAATGATGACTGGCCCAAACCCCGGCCCGAGCCGCGGTCGACACGGCGAGTGCCAGTACCAAAGCGTAGGCGGTGGCAGAGACGATGCGTGGCGACAGGGGCAGGAAAGAACGCATGGCCTGACCGGCGATCGCCGCGAGACTCAAAATCGCCCAGATCAATCCGACGGCTGGAAAATAGTTGCGGTGTTCGAAGTACATGATCAGTGGGAACACCGTGGATTCCAGCGCGTGGCCGAGCAGAAACAGACCGATGCCGAGCGCGAAACCCGGAACTTGTCTGCGCCAGTGCCAAGCCGCAGCAATCACGGCCAGCCAGGCCGCGATCGCGATCGCCGTCGTCGGCGGATCGAGCCATCCGCGCGAAATGACGTAGTCGTCGTGATAGATACCCATCTGCGGACCGCTCGGTAGCAGTAGGGCTCCTACGTAAGACCACAGCGCACGTGGCTGGGTCAACAGTCGTTCGGTCAGCGAGAACGGTCGATTCTCGTAACCGGCGAGAATCGACGGAAAGCCTGTGAAAGTCAGCGCCAAAACGATCGCAGTCGGCAGCACCAGAACGGCAAGAATGAATGCGCGCGATAGCGTCGTGCGACGCGAACCTGCGGCTGGTTGGAACGCGAACAGCTCGATCATCGCGCACAGCGCCGGCGCGAGTATGCCGTTTTCCTTCGACAAGGCGGCGAGCGCAGTACAAAGCGGAACGGCGAGGCCCAGCAGCATCACGCCGTCTCG
Source organism: Dokdonella sp. GW821-FHT11D02 (assembly GCF_058808595.1). Classification (NCBI taxonomy): domain Bacteria; kingdom Pseudomonadati; phylum Pseudomonadota; class Gammaproteobacteria; order Lysobacterales; family Rhodanobacteraceae; genus Dokdonella; species Dokdonella sp. GW821-FHT11D02. Next base: position 1,068,389 of record NZ_CM179520.1, read on the forward strand.
TCGCAATCCTTGCGTGAGTGCGAGGCGACCGCGGACATAGGCGATCAGCGTAAGCAAGGTAAACAAGGCGCTGAGCATCGCCATACGCTGGACGACGTATAGAACGGTACTGACCAGCAAGGGATGCAACAGCCAGATCGATGCGCCGAGCCAAGGAAGCCACCAGGCCGCCTCCGCGCGGCTCCGCGTCAGCGCGCCGCAGCGCAGGAGGTCCCGAAAGAGCACGAACACGAGCACGCCGTTGAGAAGGTGGACCAGCAAATTGCCCAGTTTCAACCCCCAAATTCCTGGTCCGAACAGGGCGGTGTTGAGCATGAAGCTGAGAATCGAAACCGGTCGCCCGAGGTGCCCGGACGTATTGCCGAACAAGACTGAGAAGCCGTCGGTGCGCCCCTCCAGCCAAGCCGCCACTGGGAGCAGATTGGCGCGGTCATCGAACAGCAAAGGGCCATGCAGCCCGATCCAGTAGACGAGCGCCGTCAAAAATAAGCTTGCGGGTAATGCGTAACGTCGAAGAAGCGTTGCGTCGGCCATCCGCTGTGGGCCTTAGGTTGGGATGGCAATGGCGGCGCGTAGGCGCCGCAATCGTCGTACATCACGGCATTCTTGCATGGGTCTCGACGTAGGGTATCAGCACCCGCTACGGCGAAGTTTCCGCGGGTTTCTCTTTCGCTAAGCGCAACTTGGTTTCGGCGGCGACCAGCGCACGACCCCCTTCCGCGTCGTAACGACGCATCCGCGGGCGCACCTCGTCCAGGTACCGCCCAGCTTGTTCGTACTGTTTCATTTCCGTAAGTAAATCGACCAGCAGAAGACCGGCGGGTGGATTAGTGCTGGTTGACCATGCGGCCAGCGCTTGCTCTTGCGCACGGGGCAGATCGCCCGCGCGCCGGAAGAAATCGGCAGCGATGTGGCGTAGCGTCCAGACCGGATACGTCGAGGGATTTTGTGGAGCGCGGCTCGCGAGATCAGCGGCCCATTCCGCGAATGCAGTGAGAGAAAAGTTCTCGCAAGGTCGCGCATTGAGCTGATCGACCAACATTCTTACCGCAGTGATTTCGTAATTGCCGATTCTCTTCCCAACGATTGCTTGAGCATCGGCAAGATGCTGCGGATCCGCTGCGCCCTTGGTCTGGCAGTCGAGTACGAGAGGGTCGATCGCGCCGACATTGCGTGACGTGCGCGAAGGACGATCGCGTAACTGCGCGAAGACTCCGTAGGCGCGGTCGAACTGCCCGCTCTTGATGAACAGCGCAGCCAAGTCGAGCTGGGCGCGCATCGAGTTCGGATGCGTCTCAGCCGCCTGCGTGACGATTACGGACCAGGCTTGCCAGCTCCACGCACGTGTGTGGGTGGCGAAACCCAGAGCCACCACGGCCGCTGCCGCTGCGAAACGCAGCAGTCGTTTTGCGTCGGTTCGTTCATTCAAATACATCGCGGCGCGGTTCAATAGAGCAGCCAGCGCAAGAAACACTCCGATGCTCGGCAAATAGTTACGATGCTCGAAGTACAGCTCGAGCGCGAACACCGTCGACTCCATCGCGTGTCCGGCGAGAAACAGGAAAACGCCGGCAGCGAAAGTGGGGTTGTACCGCCGCAACCGCCATGCAGCGATTGTCGCGACGATCCAGAATACGATCGCAGGTAAGGTCGACGCTGGGGAGAATAGGCTGGTCGACGCGACGAAATCGTCGCCGTACAAGCCCAGCGCCGCCCCACGTGGCAATAACATGACGCCGACATAGTCCAGTAGCGCGCGCGGCTCGCTCAGCAGGCGCTGGCCTAGGGTGAAGTCGCGGATTTCGTAGCCGATCAGGAGCGAATTGGGATGCGTTGCATACCAGCCTGCGATCACGAGTCCGGGCAGTAACAGGAAGATCGCGAAGAACGTTCGTACCGCTCGCGGGCGTGCAATGACCCCGAAGTAGCAGAGTTCGAGCACCAAGGCGTACAGAGGGGCCAGTACGCCGTTTTCCTTCGATAGCGTAGCCGCCAGCGTCGCAAGCGGGAAGGCGAGGAACAGCCAGGCTAGTGCGGTAGGTGACGAAACATGATCGGATTGTGTCGATCCTTCGTTATTTTTCGCGTGCGCGGCTTGTTCCAAGAGGTTGCGTCCACGCCAATAGCAGAGCAGCGCGACGAGCACACAGAGCGCGCTCAATTGAGCCATGCGCTGCACGATGTACAGCACCGTGCTGACCTGGATCGGATGCAGTAGCCAGACAGCGCTGATGCCGAGCGCCCACCATGACGCGGCTTGGCGCATGGTTGCATCGCGCTCCAGCAGTCGGCGGCACAGAGCGAAGAGGAGCAGCCCACACAGGAGATGAAGGATGAGGTTCGTCGCTTTGAACGGCAGCGGGTCGCCCCCGAACAGACGCGCGTCGAGCATGAAGCTCGCCATGGCGACTGGCCGACCGAACAGGCCAGAGGCATTGCCCAACAGCATCTCTTGCCAGTCGATCGCACCGGTCAACCAGGCGCCGAGCGGCTGCAGGTTGACGATGTCATCGAGTAAGAATGGGCCCGACAACCCGGGCAGATAGGCCAAAGCAGTCAATAAACAAGCCACGACGATCCAGATTGCCGGGCCGTGTGTCGATGCCGTCACATCAGAAGGTGCCCGGGGTGGGATGTCGCTCATTTCTCGGTGGTGGATTCCTAAACGCAGACTATAAGTCAAAAAAAGAAGGCCCCATGCGGGGCCTTCTTTGGTCTTACCTCGACCGCACTGTTTAGCTGCCGCGGCAGGAGCCAGGCAGGAACTTCACCTTGACAGTGGTGCCAGTGCCGCCACAGACGAAGCCGCTGAGCTGCTTACCCCAGGCTGTCGTCCACACAGCCGCGGTGCCGGGCGCGGACTGAGGAATCAAAGTAATGAACTTGCCGTCGATGTCGGTATCCTTCACGCCTTTCATTTCGACCGTAGCGGCGCCATTGACGTCGGTCGTGACGGCTTTCACGTACTGCGTTGCACCCGCAGCAGCCGTATTTTCGCAGCCCCAACCATTGATGGTAGGCGCCGGGTTGGCCGACTTGGCGCTTTGATACACCTCGGTCACCGTCGTGCGGCAGGCGCTGAGGGCGAGAATGCCTTCGGAAACCTTGGCGCGCTTGACGTAGTCAGCGTAGGCCGGCAGCGCGATAGCCGCCAGGATGGCGATGATCGCGATGACAATCATCAATTCGATCAGCGTGAAGCCTTTCTGGATCATCTTGTTCATGGTGATGCCTCTGGATGGATGGTTCGGTGTTACCCCTAAGAGCCGCCAACCGTGCCAGGCGGGCCCGCTTCCGCGATCGCTTCCGAGGGCAATCGACGGCTCGCGGCGTAGTAGCAGCAGCTTCCGTGCCAAGACCCGCAGCGAGCACCCGATCACATTTGCTTCACGTCAAAAATCGAGGATGCGAACTGGGTCTCTCGAAGGACAAATCGCGGCGCGTAAATTGTCAGGGACTGACAATTTGCGTACAGCCAAGCCAGTCGATCGAGCACAGCAGCGTCGGGACTCTCACCAGATATCGATCGGCAGCGCATCGAGCGGCTGACCGCTCTTGCCGTCGAGCAGCATCGTCAATTCGCCACGCGGTGCGATGATCGGTAGCGCAAGCACCGTGGCCGCTTCGCGTGCGTTGGCGCTTAGCCAAGCATCGATCGTGGAAGCCGCGTTCGGATGTGTTTGTCGCAGCTGGTCGACCGTCTTTGCTTTCGATAGCAGCGCGGGCGCGACGGCGAGGTAGTCGATGTAGTATTTCGGAAATTTCTCGACATCCTTACCAGCAAGTCCCGAGAAGATCAGCTCATCGCGTTCTTTGCCTATTGGCGGTAGCTCGATGCCAACCGTACGCGGCCCAGTCCACGGGATGGAGCGGAATTCGGGTTTTGCGTCGGCCAAATCCTTGGGATCGAGATCGTTTGCCGATACCAGCACGAACCGGTCGATCGCCGCGACGATAAAAGCCGGCCTTGCCCGCGCGACGATAGACATGCCGTAGATCAGCGCCCCGGCCTGCAGCAGCGCGATCACGGCGAGATCGAACTTCATGCCCTTCTTGCCGGCCTTGAACACAGCCAGCGTCAGCAGCGGCCCCAGCACAAGATCGACACCGAGCAGCAGCATGACCAGCTCAGGCGCGCCGGTGGCGCGGCTATACGGTGGGGGATACCAAACACCGAAGATCAGCGCGGCCGAGAGCAGGCCGATGGCGATACTGATCGAGACGTGGATGGCAGCCGCTTTCCAGCGCGTCATGGGCATTCCCCGGTTTCGGAACGCGCGCGAATATACGTCAATCGCCTACCGTTACAAACGGACGGAAGCTTTTCGTGACGTGCTTCGCATGTCGCGAACAACGTCCTACTCGATGCCGAGCTTCTCCAGCCGATAACGCAGCTGCCGCAAGGTCAAGCCGAGCTGGCGTGCCGCTGCGGTGCGGTTCCAGCGCGTCGCTTCGAGCGCCTTCATGATCGCGGCGCGCTCGGTCTCGGCGACTGCTGCGGCCAGGTCGCTGGGGAGGCCGCGGATCGGGTCGTCGTCGTCGTTCGCAAAAGCCGCGGCGGTCGCGACGCGCGACTCCGGGGGTGGCGTCGCGAAGGGGCCTGCTGTACTGGGCGTATTCGCCCAGGTCGCAGCGGTCTCGCCGGCGCTGCGCTCGCGTACTTGCAGACGCAGGTCTTCGATGCCGATGCGCTGGTTCTCGCACAGCGCGACGGCGCGCTCGAGAATGTTCTCCAGCTCGCGCACGTTGCCGGGGAAGTCGTAGCCGAGCAGGGTTTGCAGAGCCTCCGGCGACAGGCGCGCCGGCTCGCCGCCGCCCTCGCGCGCTAGCCGTTCGAGCACGCGCCCGGCCAGTTGCGGGATGTCCTCGCGCCGATCACGTAGCGGTGGCACGCGCAACTCGATCACGTTGATGCGGTAGAAGAGATCCTGCCGGAACGAGCCGAGTTCGACCAGCCGCGCGAGGTTCTTGTGCGTGGCCGAAAGAATGCGCACGTCGACGCCGAGTTCGGCGCGCGCGCCGATCGGACGCACGGCTTTTTCCTGGATCACGCGCAGCAACTTCACCTGCATGTGCATCGGCAGCTCGGCGACCTCGTCGAGAAACAAGGTGCCGCCTTGTGCGGCATGGAACAGGCCGTCTTTGTCGACGTTGGCCCCGGTGAAGCTGCCTTTCTTGTGGCCGAAGAACTCGCTCTCCATCAGTTCGGACGGAATCGCGCCGCAGTTGACCGGCACGAACGGCGCGGCGGAGCGCGGCCCGAGTTCGTGGATCAGGCGCGCGACCAGCTCCTTACCGGTACCCGACTCGCCGGCGATGTAGACCGGCGCCTGGCTGCGTGCGACTTTCGCGATGGTCGCGCGCAGCAGATTCATCGGCGCGGAGTCGCCGATCAATTTCGAGCTGCTCGCGGTCTGCTCGCTGCGTTTTTCTTCCGATAGTTTCAGCGCGGTCTGCACCAGGCGGCGCAGCACGTTGATGTCGACCGGCTTGGAGACGAAGTCGAATGCGCCGGCTTTGAGCGCGTCGACCGCGGCGTCGACGTTGCCATAGGCGGTGATCATCGCGACCGGCGTTTCCGAATACTGCGCCGCGATCAGCGCGATGATCTCCTGGCCCGAACCGTCCGGCAGGCGCATGTCGGTGAAGCACAGCGCGTAGCTGCGCTCGGACAGGCGCTGGCGCGCCTCGGCCACGGTCGCGGCGGTATCGACCATCAGATCCATGCGCCCCAGGGTCAACGTCAGCAGTTCGCGAATGTCGCGTTCGTCGTCGATGACCAGGGCGTAATGCTTGCTCATGCGGTCGGTTCGAGGCTCAGGAATGCCCGCAAGCGTAGAGCGTGAAGCGCGTCAAGGCAAAGAATTGCGAATTCGGCATGGGGCGGTGGGGCTGCGGCCGTTATCGGCGGGGCCGGATCGATCAGCCGGCCAATCTCGCGGCCAGCAGCGAGCCGGCCGGCGTCAGCGTGATACGGAAACAGGCGCCGCCGCCGGCGACCGGCACGTATTCGAGCGCGGCTTGGCTCGCTTCCGCCATCTGCTTGGCCAGGTACAGGCCGAGTCCGGTGCCGTATTCGTGGGTCGTGTAGAACGGCTCGAAGATGCGCGCGGCGACCTTCGGCGGAATACCGGGGCCGCGGTCGACGATCTCGATCAGCGGCGGTCCCTTGTCGGCCGCCAGCCGCGCGACCACGGTCACGCGCGCCGGCTCGTTCGGGTGGCGGCCGTAACGCAGCGCGTTCTGCACCAGGTTCCAGGCCACCTGTTGCAGGTGCTGCGGATCGACCATCGCCTCGATGCGACGATTCTGCGTGACCGCGCGCAGGTGGTCGCCGCCAAGATCGTTGGACTGCTTGTAGTCCTCGACGAAGGCGAGAATCCACGCATTCAAGTCGATGCTCTCCGGGCGCGAGCGCTCGCGCCGCGACAGCTGCAGGATGTTCTCCACCACGTCGTTCGCACGCGTGCAGTGGTTGTTGACGATCTCGACCAGGCGCTTGTCTTCGCTGGTGAGCTTGGGCGATTCGGCCAAAAGCTGCGCGGAGTAGCGGATCGCAGCGAGCGGATTGCGGATTTCGTGCGCAATCGAGGCGGACAGGCGTCCGAGCGAAGACAGCGTGAGTTCCTCGGCGCGACGTGACAACAACGAGGTGTCGTCGAGGAAGATCAGCACGTTGGTGTCGTCGTTCGGGGTCAGGCGGGTGAAGCGCGGAATCACCTCGGGCATGTCCGACGCCAGCGACACCGCGGTCTGATCGGTCTTGCCCGAATGGCGCCAGTGGTACAGCCGGCGCGACAGTTCCGGCGCCACGCTGCCGAGTTCGCGCTGGTCCGGCGGCGGATTGCCGATCAGGTGCCAGGCCGATTCGTTGATGCGCAGGATCGCGTTGGCCGCGTCGACCAGCAGTACGCCGGTTTTCATGCGCTGGATGATGAGCTCGTTGACCTGTTCGAGGTTGAGCAGATCGACGCCGCGCTTCTCCGCCAGCGCTTCGGTCGCGCGCATGTGCAGTCCGACGTGCCGCAGCAGCAGCGCGACGACGAAGGACGCCGTCGCGATCGCCACGGTCTGGGCGGCGGAGCGGGCGAAGGTGACGTCGACGAAACGGCCGTAGACGTACGGCACGATCAGGCCGAGCGCGGCGATGCTGGCGAACAGGAACGCGCGCCGCGGCAGCAGCAGAGACGCGATGCCGACGTTGACCAGCACCATCAGGGCAATCGACTCGTAGCCGCCGATCGAGGTGAGAATCAGCGAAGCGGCGAGGATGTCGATCAGCAGCGCGAGGCTGATGCCGTCAGCGAGCCGCGCACGCAGCCGGTCGGTGCCGAACAGCAGCAGCAGCGAGACGGCCAGATAGGCGCCGGCCACGATCTGGCCGAGCAGCGGACGGGTGACCTTGACCCACTCGACCGCGTAGGGGCTGTAGGTGAGCGCGACGTAGACCACCGCCTCCAGGCAGCGGTAAAGATTGAAGAAATACAGTTCGCGCCGGGTGATGTCGCCCGGCATGTCGGCGTTGTTGCGCGCTCGGCGGTCTGCAGTCACGGCGTCCCCTTGCGGCCCGAGTATAGCGACAGCGCGCGCCGGCGCGGCGAACGCGCGCCCGCAGTGTCTGAAACGTGACGGACTTTTGATTTCACGCGGAGGTTCCCCGAGAATAGGCGCCCGTTTCGCGGCCGGTCGCGGCCTGCCGCTCTCCGGATTGCGCTCCACGGCGCGCTGCTGCGCCGCTCCCGCGCGTCCCACTGTCAAGGTGCCTCATGAATTTCCACGAATACCAAGCCAAGGAATTGTTCGCCAGCTACGGCATCGCGGTGCCGCCCGGCAAGGTCGCGGCGACGCCGGAGGAAGCCGTCGAAGCGGCGCGCTCGCTCGGTGGCGAGCAGTGGATGGTGAAGGCGCAAATTCACGCCGGTGGCCGCGGCAAGGCCGGCGGCGTGAAGTTCTGCAAATCCTTCGACGAGGTCAAGGCGGCCGCGGCCGGCATGCTCGGCAAGGCGATGCAGACCTACCAGTCGGGCGGCCGCGCGCTGCCGGTGAATCTGGTCTTGGTCACCGACGCCAGCGACATCGTCAAGGAGCTGTACCTGTCGATCCTGGTCGACCGCGGCAGCAAGACGGTTTCCTTCATCGCTTCGGCGCAGGGCGGCGTCGACATCGAGCAGGTCGCGCGCGACACGCCCGAGGACATCCACACGCTCGAGATCAACTTCGTCGAAGGCCTGCAGCCCTATCAGTGCCGCAAGCTCGCCTTCGACATGGGCCTGAATGCGAAGCAGGCCAACCAGCTGACCAAGATCATGCTCGGCCTGTACAAGCTGTTCAACGAACAGGACCTCGCCCTGGTCGAGCTCAATCCGCTCGCGATCGTCGGCAGCGGCGATCTGATGGCGCTGGACGGCAAGGTCAATTCCGACGACAACGCCGAGTTCCGCCATCCCAAGCTCGCCGCGATGCGCGACGAGTCGCAGGAAGACGCCGCCGAAGCGGCCGCGGTCAAGAACAACCTCAACTACGTCACCATGGACGGCAACATCGGCTGCATGGTCAACGGCGCCGGTCTCGCGATGGCGACCATGGACGTGATCAAGCTGGCCGGCGGCGAGCCGGCCAACTTCCTCGACGTCGGCGGCGGCGCGACCAAGGAGCGGGTGACGGAAGCGTTCAAGCTGATTCTTTCTTCCGACAAGGTGCGCGCGATCCTGGTCAACATCTTCGGCGGCATCGTGCGCTGCGACCTGATCGCCGAGGGCATCATCGCTGCGGTCAAAGAAGTCGGCCTGACCATTCCGGTCATCGTGCGCCTGCAGGGAACCAACGTGGAGAAGGGGCGCGAGCTGCTCGCGAACTCCGGGCTGGCGATCACGCCGGCCGACGATTTGAACGACGCCGCGCAGAAAGCGGTCGCATCCGTCAAGGCCGCCTGAGCGAAGGACAGAATTCCATGAGCGTTTTGGTCAACAAGAACACCAAGGTCATCACCCAAGGCTTCACCGGCCAGCAGGGCACCTTCCATTCCGAGCAGGCGCTGGAATACGGCACCAAGCTGGTCGGCGGCGTGACCCCGGGCAAGGGCGGCAGCGAGCACATCGGTCTGCCGGTCTACAACACCGTGCTCGATGCGGTGAACGACACCGGCGCCGACGCCTCGATGATCTTCGTGCCGCCGCCGTTCGCGGCCGACGCGATCCTCGAAGCCGCCGATGCCGGCGTGAAGGTGATCGTGACGATCACCGAAGGCATTCCGGTACTCGACATGCTGCGCGTGAAGAACGTGCTCAAGAGCTATCCGGACACCGTCCTGATCGGTCCGAACTGCCCCGGCATCATCACGCCGGGCGAATGCAAGATCGGCATCATGCCGGGCCACATCCACAAGCCGGGCAAGGTCGGCATCGTCTCGCGCTCGGGCACCCTGACCTACGAGGCGGTGTTCCAGACCACCAACGTCGGTCTCGGCCAGTCGACCTGCATCGGCATCGGCGGCGATCCGATCAACGGCCTCAACTTCATCGACTGCCTCAAGCTGTTCCAAGACGATCCGCAGACCGAAGGCATCATCATGGTCGGCGAGATCGGCGGCAGCGCCGAGGAAGAGGCGGCCGAATTCATCGAGGAGTACGTCAAGAAGCCGGTGGTCGCTTTCATCGCCGGCGCCAGCGCCCCGGCCGGCAAGCGCATGGGCCATGCCGGCGCGATCATCTCCGGCGGCAAGGGCACGGCCGCGGCCAAGTTCGCCGCGCTCGAGAAAGCCGGTGTGACGACGGTGAAATCGCCGGCCGACCTCGGCAAGACGCTGGCGCAGAAGATGAAGTAAGGCGCGCTCGCGCGCAGTTGCCTGCGAAAGGCCGCGGAGCGATCCGCGGCCTTTCTTTTTGCCGCGCCGGCCACACGTGCGAGCGAGCGCGCACGAACTTCGTCGCAGCGTGCGCGCGCCGCCTGCGCTTCCGCGCGGGCGGCGAACGACTATGATGCGCGTCCCACTCCCGATCCATATCGCATGGCTCCGCTTCGCATCACTCTCGCTCAGTTCGATTTCCCGGTCGGCGCCGTCGCCCATAACGCCGAGCGCATCGCGGCGATGATCGTCGAGGCGCGCGATGTCCATCGCGCCGACGTGGTGCTGTTTCCCGAACTCGCGATCAGCGGCTATCCGCCCGAAGACCTGCTGCTGCGGCCGAGTTTTCTGGCCGATTGCGAAGCCGCCTTGCTGCGTATCGCGCATGAGGTACGCGGCATCGTCGCCGTGGTCGGTTGGCCGCAAGCGGCCGGCGCGGTGGTCTACAACGCCGCCAGCGTGCTGCAAGACGGCGACGTTGTCGCGACCTATCGCAAGCGCGAGCTGCCCAACTACGCCGTGTTCGACGAACGTCGCTATTTCGAGATCGACCCCGACGGCGAGGCCTGCGTGTTCGAGGTCAAGGGCGTGCCGCTCGGCGTGGTCATCTGCGAGGACCTCTGGTTCGCCGAGCCGCTGGCCGCGACAGCGCGCGCCGGTGCCGAACTGGTACTGGTGCCGAACGCCTCGCCGTTCGAGCGCGACAAACTCGCCGAGCGCGACGCCTTGCTGGCCGCGCGCGTGAAGGAAACCGGCGTCGCGCTGGCCTATCTCAACGTCGTCGGCGGGCAGGACGCGCTGGTGTTCGACGGTGCGTCGGTACTCGCCGACGGCGACGGCACCATCCATCCGGCCGCGCGCGCGTTCGAAGACCACTGGCTGGTGGCCGACTACGATCGCGCCGCGCGCAAGTTCGCGCCGTCCGATTGGCCGGCCGAGACCGACGAGAGCCGTGAGGCGCTGGCTTGGCGCGCGATCGTGCGCGGCACGCGCGATTACTTCACGAAGAACGGATTCCGGCGCGCGTGGATCGGCCTTTCCGGCGGCATCGACTCGGCCCTGGTGTTGGCGCTCGCAGTCGACGCGCTCGGCGCGCGCAACGTGACCGGGGTGCGCCTGCCTTCACGCTACACCTCCGATCTCAGCAATGACCTGGCCGAGCAGCAGGCGCAGGCAGCCGGAGTGGAAATCCTGACCATTCCGATCGAGGCGCCGGTGCGCGGCTTCGCCGATGCGCTGGCGCCGGTCTTCGACGGGCGCGCGGTGGACGCGACCGAGGAAAACCTGCAATCGCGTTGCCGCGGCGCGGTGCTGATGGCGTTGTCGAACAAGCTCGGCGGGCTCTTGCTGACCACCGGCAACAAGAGCGAATACGCCGTCGGTTACGCCACGATCTACGGCGACATGTGCGGCGGCTATGCGCCGATCAAGGACCTGTACAAGACCGAGGTCTACGCGCTGGCGAACTGGCGCAACGCGCAGGATGCGAAGGCGCCGCCGATTCCGCAGGATGTGATCGAGCGTCCGCCGTCGGCAGAACTGCGCGAGAACCAGACCGATCAGGACTCGCTGCCGCCCTACGACGTGCTCGATGCGATCTTGTACCGTTACATCGATCAGGAGCAGTCGCGCGAAGACATCGTGCAGGCCGGTTTTGCGGCGACCACCGTCGATCAAGTGCTGCGGCTGGTGCGCATCAGCGAATGGAAGCGCCATCAGGCGGCGCCGGGCCCGAAGGTGTCGCGACGCGCGTTCGGGCGCGAGCGGCGCTATCCGATCACCTCGGGTTGGCGCTAGAACATCGGCGAAGAAAATCCAGAAAGCCGCTCCCTCTCCCGCTTGCGGAAGAGGGGAAAGCGCGACCTCAACCGCGATTCATCAGCGGAATGAACTTCCACCAGTTCGACGGATAGCGCGGCCAATCGCCGCGGAAGAACGGGTGATCGGGATAATTCAGCTTCAGCACGCTCTCGGCGTCGCTGGCGAGCTTGTCCTGGCCGAGACCGCGGTAGCTTTCGACCATGATCGCCAGCGCGTCGCCGGCCTGCGGTGACTGCGGGTAGGTTTCGAGTACCAGTTTGGCGCGATTCGAGGCGGCGACGAAGGCATTGCGCTTGAGATAGAAGAGGGCGATGTGCAGCTCGGCCTGTGCCATCTCGTTGCGCAAGAAGATCATGCGCTGGCGGCTGTCGGCGGTATAGCGGCTCTGCGGGTAGCGCGAGATCAGCGAGCTGAAGTCGTCGAACGACTGGCGCTGGAACGCCTGTTCGCGCCGCGTCATGTCCTGGCCGATGTAGCGCTCGAGGAAGCCGGACGAGCGGTTGAAATTGATCAGCGCGCGCAGGTAGTAGGCGTAGTCGATGTGCTTGTGCGTCGGGTAGGTCTTGATGAAGCGGTTGACCGACGAGTAGGCGTCCTCGGGCTTGTCCGCCTTGTACTGCGCGTAGGCGAGATTGAGCTGCGACTGCTCGGTGTACGGGCCGAACGGAAAGCGCGAGATCAGGCGCTGATAGCTGCGCTCGGCGCCGTCGTAGTTGCCGCCTTCCAGCAGCTCGGTCGCGGTCTGGTAGACCTGCTCGACCGGCAGCGTATCAGCGGCGTCGCCTTTCTTCTTGCGGTTGAACAGCGAACAGCTGGCCAACAGCACCAGCAGCAGGACCAGCGCGAGGCGCAGGACGAAGCGGAGATTTCTGGAAACTCGCATGCGGGCGGCAGGCTCTGCGATGATGGGGGATGAGATCGAACGGTCGCGACAGGTACCGTCCGTTGCATGGCCGGCGACAGGTCGAGCGAATCGTCGGGCGCCTCGGCGCCGGCTGCAAACAACGATCATAACCCGAACTCCGCCCGCGCTGGAAACGCGCCAGCGGTCAGGAATTGTCCGATGAGTGACCCCCAATCCAGCCTGAACGCGCAGGTGCCGATCGAACTGGCCGGCCGCCGCTTCGACCAGGTGCTGGCCGAGCTGTTTCCCGATTTCTCGCGTTCGCGCCTGACCGCCTGGATCAAATCGGGCGATGCGCTACTCGACGGCGCCGCGGTGCCGCCGCGCCAGCTCGTGCGCGGCGGAGAGGCGATCGCGCTCGAAGTGCGCATGGAACGCGAGATCGGCGCCCAGCCGGAAGCGATCGCGCTGGACATCCGCCACGAGGATGCCGACGTGCTGGTGGTCAACAAGCCGGCCGGCCTGGTCGTGCATCCAGGTGCAGGCAACGCCGCCGGCACCTTGCAGAACGCGCTGTTGCACCACGATCCCGGCCTCGCGGAGATCCCGCGCGGTGGCATCGTTCATCGTCTGGACAAGGACACCTCCGGACTGATGGTAGTCGCGCGCACCCTGCGTGCGCACACCTCCCTGGTCGAGCAGCTGTCCGCGCGCGAGGTGCACCGGCAATACGTCGCGATCGTCTACGGCGCGATGATCGCCGGCGGTCGCGTCGATGCGCCGATCGGCCGACATCCGCGCGACCGTCTCAAACAGGCCGTACGCGAGGACGGCCGCGAAGCGGTCACGCACTACCGCGTGCGCGAGCGCTTCCGCGCGATGACCCTGATCGAGTGCCGCCTGGAAACCGGCAGGACGCACCAGATTCGCGTGCACATGGCGCACGTGCGTCATCCGCTGGTCGGCGATCCGCAATACGGCGGTTTGCTCAAGCTGCCCAAGGGCGCCACGCCGGAGCTGGTCGAAGCGCTGCGCGGATTCCGCCGCCAGGCCCTGCACGCCGAACGGCTCGAATTCCTGCACCCACGCACGGGCGAATTGGTCGCGGTCGCCGCCGATGCACCGGCGGACTTTTCCGGATTGGCGAAAGCCTTGCGCGAGGATACGAAGAACGCGAAAGACTGAAGCGCGAGGGTAGGAGCTAGGACGCTCTTCTCGGTTTCCCCGACGATGTTGTGCTTGTCTTCCGGACGGTTGCTGTCGACACCGGCTCGACTTCCCCTAGCGGAGATCCCTACATGCGTGTGACCGCGGTTTCCTTCGTTTTCACGGCCTGCACCCTGCTGCTCGGCGCGAACGGCGCACACGCGCTCGACGCGGCCGAACGCAAAGCGATCAAGGCCGAAATCGGCAAGCATCACGACGAATCGATCAAGCGCTTGCAGGACTGGATCGCGCTGCCCTCGATCGCGGCGGAAAACCGCAACGCGAAGGAAGGCGCCGAGTACATGGCCAAGCTCGCGCGCGAAGCGGGTTTCCAGAAGGCCACGGTGATCGAGACCGAAGGCAAGCCCGGCGTGTTCGCCACGCTCGATGCGGGCGCCAAGAAAACCGTCGGCCTCTACTTCATGTACGACGTCAAGCAGTTCGATCCGGCCGAGTGGTCTTCGCCGCCGCTCGAAGCCAAGCTGGTCGACAAGCCCGGCATCGGCAAGGCGATCGTCGGCCGTGGCGCGGTCAATCAGAAGGGGCCGCAGACGGCTTTTCTCGCCGCCCTGCATGCGATCCGCGGTGCCGGCAAGAAGATGCCGGTCAACCTCGTGCTGGTCGCCGAAGGCGAAGAGGAGATCGGCTCGCCGCACATCGGCCAGATTGCGCTGCGGCCCGAAGTGCAGGCCGCTTTGAAGAACACCATCGGCGTGTTCATGCCGAGCGCGATGCAGGACGTCGATGGCCTGGTCACGGTCAGCCTCGGCGCGAAGGGCGTGGTCGAGCTGGAGCTGGTTTCCAGCGGCGAGAAATGGGGGCGTGGCCCGGCCAAGGACGTGCATTCCTCGCTCAAGGCGATGGTCGACAGTCCGGCCTGGCACTTGGTCAAGGCGCTCGACACCCTGGTCTCGGCCGACGGCAACACGATCACGATCGACGGCTACCCCAAACCGCGCCCGATCAGCGCCGAGGAGAAGGCGATGGTCGCCGCCGCGATCGCGCGCAGCGACGAGGCGCAGGCGAAGAAGCAGCTCGGCGTACAGCACTGGATCGACGACCTGCCATGGCAGGCGGCGAGCGAACGGTTGGTGTCGCAGCCGACAGTCAATATCGAAGGCCTGGTCGGCGGCTACACCGGTCCCGGCGGCAAGACCGTGCTGCCGCACAAGGCGGTGGCGAAGATCGACATGCGCCTGGTGCCCGACATGACGCTGAAGGACGCCGTCGCCGCGCTGAAGTCGCATCTGGCCAAGCGCGGTTTCGGCGATATCGAGGTCAACGTCTCCGGCGGCTACGATCCGACCAGCACCGCCGCCGACGCGCCGTTGATCGCGGCTCAAATCGCCGTGCTCAAGCGCGACGGCCTCGATCCGACTCTGTGGCCGCGCAGCGCCGGTTCCTACCCGGGCTACATCTTCACCGGCGCGCCGCTCAAGCTCGCCTCCGGACATTTCGGTCTCGGCCACGGCAGCGGTGCGCACGCGCCCGACGAGTACTACTTGATCGAACCGAGCAATCCGAAAGTGCAGGGTTTCGACGGCGCGGTGCTGTCCTTCGTCGATTACTTGTACGAATTGGGCAAGTAGCGCGCCGCGAGTACCGTCGTGAAGGTCAAACGCATCGTCGCCAACCTAGCCGTCGCCGACCCTGAGCGCGCCGCACGCTTTTATCGCGACGCGCTCGGGCTCGAATTGCTAATGGATCACGGTTGGCTTGCGACCTACGGCGCGCCCGCCCGGATGCAGGTCCAACTCAGCCTCGCCAGCGAGGGCGGCTCCGGTACGCCGGTGCCCGATCTGTCGATCGAAGTCGACGATCTCGACGCCGCCTTGGCGCGCATGCACGAAGGCGGATTCGCGATCGAATACGGGCCGGCGACCGAACCTTGGGGCGTGCGCCGGTTCTACGTGCGCGATCCGTTCGGCAAGCTGGTCAACGTGCTCGTGCATGTCTGATCCGATGCGCGAAGGCGTCGTTCCGGACTGGCCCGCAGCGGCCGGCGTGCGCGCGATGGTGACGACACGCGGGATCGTCGGCGCCTCGCCGCCGCCGTTCGACCGCTTCAATCTCGGCGCGCACTGCGGCGACGATCCCGCTGCGGTCGCGGCGAATCGAGCTGCGCTGAAGCGATGGCTCGATCTGCCGGACGAACCGCGCTGGCTGCGCCAGGTGCACGGCACTGAGGTCGTCGAGTGCGATCCAGCCACGGTGACCGAGGCGACGGCCGACGCATCGATCGCGCGTTCACGTGGCGTCGTGCTCGCGGTGCTGACGGCCGATTGCCTGCCGCTGCTCCTGTGCGCCGAAGACGGCAGCGAGATCGCCGCCGTCCATGCCGGTTGGCGTGGACTCGCGGCAGGCGTGATCGAGCGCTGCATCGAGCGGCTGCAGGCGCAGCGCGAAAAACTGTTGGTCTGGCTCGGCCCGGCGATCGGCGCGCACTCCTACGAAGTCGGCGCCGAGGTGCGCGAGGCCTTCGTCGCGCAAGCCGCATCGAACACCGACGCGTTCGCGCCGACACGCCCCGGCCACTGGCACTGCGATCTGTACATGCTCGCGCGCCGCCGTCTCAAAGCACTCGGCGTCGAGCGCGTATACGGCGGCGATTTCGACACGCACGCCGATCCGCGCTTCTATTCCTATCGCCGCGATTCGCGCACCGGCCGCTTCGCCAGCTTGATCTGGCGCGAGTAATCCAAGCCGCCTCGTCTGCGCGTCCGTCAGCTTGCTGCGAGCGGAATTTCTTCCATCAGGCCGATCGCGTTGCCGTCCGGATCGTGAATGATGGCGAGCCACACGTCGCGGTCGGGCAGGCGCGCGATCCTACGCTCGGCATCGATGAACACGACCCCGCGTTCGCGCAGCATCGCCGCATAGTCGGCCAATCCGTCGATGCGCAGATAGGCGACGGTGCCGCCGCTGCCGGCTGCGCCGCCCTGCGTTCCGAGCAGTACGCGCACGCCGCCGCAATCGTAGAAAGCGAGGCCCGGCGGCGCATCGAACAAATGCCTGAGGCCGAGCACCTCGCCGTAGAACGCCTTGCCTTGCGCCAAGTCGCGCACGGTGAAGGCCACCTGCAAGATTCCGGTCGCCGCGCCCATGGTTCGCTCCAGCCGATGATCCGCTCGAAACTGCGGTAATCTGTCGTATTGCTAATAGTTAGCTATGCTAATCATATGAGTCGACTCCGTCAATCATCGATGCGCGACGCCGCCGAACGCCTGCATGGCGCGGCGATTCATCTCTTGCGCCGCGTGCGCCGCCACGACGACGCCAGCGGCCTGCCGTCGGCGCAGCTGTCGGCCTTGTCCGTACTGGTGTTCGGCGGTGCGACCACGCTCGGTGCGCTGGCGCAGGCGGAGCACGTGCGGCCGCCGACCATGACCAGATTGGTCGATGCGCTGGAGCACGCCGGATTGGCCGAACGCGATCGCGATCGCGACGACCGGCGCCGCCAGCTCGTCGCGGCGACCGCGGCTGGAAAAAGCCTATTGGCGGAAGGGCGCGGCCGGCGCGTGCAGGCGCTGACGGCGGCACTGGACGATCTGTCCGCAGCGGAGCGAAAAACGCTGAGCGCCGCGCTCGACCTGATCGAGCGAATCGTTCCTTTGATCCGCTAGCGAGTGATGCCGTCGCCGGGCTGGTGCTGCGATCCAGCCGGTGCGCCAACTATCGCCGCGGTGTTTCTCGATGATGCCGCACTGACCGAGCTCGCGTGCGAGTTCGGTCAGTGCTTTTTTTCAGCGGTGCGCGGGCGGATTCGGGTCGACCGATGTCGGTGACACCGCCGCAGGCGGCGCGAACAAGCTCAACGGGATCGCCTCCGCCACCGCGGCGTAACCGGCGTCGTTGGGATGGGTGTGGTCGCCGCTGTCGTACTCTGCGCGCAGTTGGGTCGGACGCTCCGGATCGCGCAAGATCGCATCGAAATCCAGCACGGCATCGAACTCGCCGCTGTCGCGAATCCAGGCGTTGACGGCTTGCCGAACCTCGTTGCGCCACGGCGTCGCCGGATCGGCTTTGGCGATGGCGGCATTGGGCATCATCGTGGTGCCGATGACGCGGATGCCTTTGAGCCGGGCGGCGGTGATCAGTTGGCGAAAGCCGGAGATCATTTCCGCTGCGGTCACCTTGTCGCTCGCGGGCGCGAACCCGCCGGGGAAGCTCAAGTCGTTGCCGCCGAACAAGACGATCAAATAGCGCACGCCCGCTTGCCCGAGCACGTCGCGCGTGAAGCGCTTCACGCCGGCCTGGCCGAGCGCGGCGCCGAACTGGCTGCGTGCCGGACTGTCGCGCAGCAGACGATTGCCGATCAGCCCCTGATTGAGCACGCCGATCTCGCGCCCGGCCGCGTGCAGCCGCTGCGCCAGCAGATCCGGCCAACGACGATTGGCGTCGGGCGTCGAGCCGTCGCCGTCGACGATCGAGGTGCCGAATGCGACCAGGCTCGCCGCGTGCGGCGAACCGACCACCTCGACACCGCTCAGGAACGGCCACGAGGTGATCGAGCGGGCCGACGGGAACTTCGCCGCCGCGGCCGCATTGCCGGCGGTCGAGACGTAGCTGGTCTGCGAGGCGAGATAGTGCGAGGTGGTCGCGGCGGTCGCCTGCGGCAGGTACAGACTGACCGCGACGTCGCTCAGTGGCGGCAGCGTCAAATCGATCGCGTCGCTGACGGCCGATGCACCCGGCGCCAGCGTGATGCCGGCCTGTCCGTTGAAGGTCAGCGCGCGATCCGTCGCGGCATCGACGTCGGCGCCGCTCGTGCCTCGCGCGAGGTGCGCGGCGCCGATGGTCAGCGGGCGATCGCCGAACAGATTGGAGAGGCGAATGCGCGCGCGCTCGCCGCCGAGGCTGACGCGCACGATCAAGCGCAAGGTCTGGTTCTTGTAGCGGTCGAGATCGCCCGGCATGAACGGCTGCGGCGCAGCGGACCAGGTGCCGATCCAGTTCGGCTCCGGCGCATCGCCCGCTCTGGCGGACGGCATGAAGCCCGCAGCGACGAGGACCGCGACGGCGAAGGCCGCCGCGGCCGGTCGCCGCAGAATGGCGCGACCCAGCATGCGAAGACGGCTCATCGCTTCTTCTCCGCCGCCATCGTGGCGCCGGTGGCGGTCTGCTTCGCCGCGGCTTCGTCGGCCTTTGGCTTCATGCCTTCCTCCCGAGCTTTGTGATCCTCGGCCTCGGCGGTTAGATGTACTTCGACCTCGTCGCCCACTTGCGGCACGTACAGGCCGAGGCCGAAATCGGAGCGCTTGAGCGTCGTCGTCGCCTCGAAGCCGATGCAGGGCAGGCCGCTGCGCGGATTGGTGCCGATCTTGTTCAGCGTGGCGATCAGCACCACCGGTTTGGTCACTCCGCGCAGGCTGAGCTTGCCGCTCACCTTGAACTGGTTGGCGATGTCGCCCTTTTCGACCTTGCTGCTCTGGAAGCTTGCGCTCGGGAATTTGGCGAGATCGAAGAACTCCTCGGCGCGCAGGTACTCGTCGAGGTCGGGCACGCCGCTGCTCAAGTTGGCGATCGGAATGCTGACCGCGACCGATGCCTTGGTCGGATCGGCGGGATCGAAGTCCAAGGTTCCCTCGATGCGGGCGAATTGCGCCGTGGGGTAGGAATAGCCGAGGTGGTTCCAGCGCACGATGCCCTGGGTGTGCTGCGGTTCGAAGGTGTAGGTCACCGCGTGCGCGGAGAGGGGTGCGAAAATCGCAGCGGCGAGGGCGAGTTGGCGAAGCACGAGCGGATTCCTGGGTGGCCGAAGGTCGCCGCGACTGTCGCAGCGGAACGCCGTAATGTCCTGAAAACCGGCCTGAAAAACCCTGAAAAGTTCTGAAAGCGCTGGTTCGGGAAGCCGGGCTGCGCCTGTCCGCTACAATTGCACCATCCCCTCGCTCCGACGCCGCGCTGCTGCATGGACATTCCTGTAACTGCCTCGCTGCGGGTCGGCGACTGGTGCGTCGATCCGGTTTCCGGCCGCATGTCGCGCGAAGGCGAGGTCGTGCGCCTGGAGCAGCGCACCTTGCGTTTGTTGCTCTGCCTCGCCGAGCGCGCAGGCCAGACCGTCGGCACCGACGAGCTGCTCGAACGTGTGTGGCCGGGCGTGATCGTCACCTCGGACTCGGTCTATCAGGCGGTCGCCGCATTGCGCCGGCTGCTCGGGGACGATTCGCGACAATCGCGCTACATCGGCACCGTGCCGCGCATGGGCTATCGCATGATCGCGCAGGTGGCGCCGTGGAACGAGGGCGGCCCTGAGGGCGACGAAATCGCTGCCGCGAAGCCGATCGGGCAGGGCGAGTCCCCCAGCGTGGCGCCGCCGTCGACGTTGCCTCCGGTCGCCTCGCCACGCCGCATCGGCGCGCTTTGGGTCGGCGCCGGCCTCGCCGCCGTCGCCTTGCTGGCGGCATTCCTGTTCCAGGCCAAGATCGGCGACAGCCACGCGCCGGTTCGGACCGCGCCGACCCCGAATTCCGTCGCCGTCCTACCGTTTCTCGATCTGACCGAAGGCATGCGCGAGGAAGTCTTCGCCGACGGCATGACCGAAGAACTGATCGACCAGCTCAGCCGGATTCCGGGGCTGCAGGTGCCGTCGTCGACCTCGGCGTTCTTCTACAAGGAAAAATCGCTACCGGTGGCCGAGATCGCGCGCGGCTTGAACGTCTCCTACGTGCTCGACGGCAGCGTGCGCAAGCAGGACGACATGGTGCGCGTGTCGGCGCGGCTGGTTCGCGCGGACGACGGCTTCGTGCTGTGGTCGGAGACCTACGACAAATCGGCGAGCGACCTGTTGTCGGTGCAGGACGACATCGCCGGAGAAGTCGCCAAAGCGTTCAAGACGCGCATCGGCGGCGAGGCGTCGTCTCCGCCGCGCTGAATCGGCTCGCGCATGGAGCCGTAGCGGCTGTGTTGCTCGCTCCGTTTTAGCGCGCGCCGGAGCGGGCCGTCAGCCGAGTCTCGCGTTTGCGGTCGGCACGGGAGTCGAGATCGAAAGCGGCGCAGGAACGCTCGCTGCACGATGCAGCGCCCAGTAGCCGAGCACGAGCAGCACCGCCAGCAGCAGCGCCCATTTCAGCCAACCGAGGGTGGGCATGAGATTTATCGGTTTGTCCTCGTCGATGCGACCGTGTCTGGTCTGAAAGCCGCCGATGCCGTCGAAACCGATCAAATAACCACCGACGGCGCTCGGTACGCTGGTCGGCAGCTGGCCGTTGCGGGTCAAAAGGCCGATCAGCGCAGGCAGCATCGCCGCGGCGGCGCCGAGCGCCTTGTCGCGATCGCTGCGCAGCCGCTGCGCGATCGCGGAGACGGTCGAGGCGCCGAGTACGTGTTCGAGCTGCTGCGGGTCGATCGGCCGCGGTTGCGCGTTGCCGATCCAGGAACCGAACAAGTCGCCGAAGCCGCGCTGGCGGAACTTCGCCAACAGCCCCGCGATGCCGCCGTTGCTTTCGTCGAAAACGATCGCGAGCAGGGCGGCGAGCAGCTCGCGCGCCTTGTCGCCGAGCCCGAAACGGCCGGCCACCTCGCCAATCAGTGCCTCGAACATGCCTGCTCCCCCGGTTCCTCGCTGTCCGTGCCGATATTGATCACCATTGCGCACGGTTTTTCCTGCATCGAAGTTTAGTTATGCGCGAAATGCACATTGCGAACGTTTGCATCGCCATTGCAAAACATTGGGAAACTTGAAGAGCACGCGCCCGAGACCTACCTTGAGTTCATTCCCGCCGGGGACGGGCCGGCGACTACCGAGATATTCCGCATGCGAATGGACAAACTCACTTCGCGCTTCCAGCAGGCGCTCGCCGATGCGCAGAGCCTGGCGGTGGGGCGCGACCACAACCTGCTCGAGCCGGCGCACCTGCTCGCCGCGCTGCTCGACCAGCAGGGCGGCTCCACGGTGCCCTTACTGGCGCAGGCCGGCGTCAACGTGCCGGCCTTGCGCACGCGCGTCGGGCAGTTGCTCGAGCGCCTGCCGAAAGTGGCCGGGCAGGAGGGCAGCATCAATGTTTCCAACGACCTCAACCGCCTGCTCAACCTGACCGACAAGCTGGCGCAGCAGCGCGGCGACCAATTCATCGCGTCCGAGCTGTTCGTGCTCGCCGCGCTCGAGGACAAGGGCGAGCTCGGTGGCGCGCTGAAGGCGGCCGGCGCGAACAAGGCCAATCTCGAGCCGGCGATCGAGAAGATGCGCGGCGGCGAGAAGGTGCAGTCGGAAAACGCCGAGGATCAACGCCAGGCCTTGGAGAAATACACGATCGACCTGACCGCGCGCTCGGAGAAGGGCAAGCTCGATCCGGTCATCGGCCGCGACGAGGAAATTCGCCGCGTCATCCAAGTATTGCAACGGCGCACCAAGAACAACCCGGTGCTGATCGGCGAGCCCGGTGTCGGCAAGACCGCGATCGTCGAGGGCCTGGCACAGCGCATCGTCAACGGCGAAGTGCCCGAGGGCCTGCGCGACAAGCGCGTGCTCTCGCTCGACATGGGCGCGCTGATCGCCGGCGCGAAGTTCCGCGGCGAATTCGAAGAGCGGCTCAAAGGCGTGTTGAACGATCTGGCCAAGCAGGAAGGCCAGATCATTCTGTTCATCGACGAACTGCACACGATGGTCGGCGCCGGCAAGGCGGAAGGCGCGATGGACGCCGGCAACATGCTCAAGCCCGCGCTCGCGCGCGGCGAGCTGCATTGCGTCGGCGCCACCACGCTGGACGAATACCGCAAGTACATCGAGAAGGACGCTGCGCTCGAACGCCGCTTCCAGAAGGTCTTCGTCGGCGAGCCGAGCGTGGAAGACACGATCGCGATCCTGCGCGGCCTGAAGGAAAAATACGCCGTGCACCACGGCGTGGAGATCACCGATCCGGCGATCGTCGCCGCGGCGACCTTGTCCAACCGCTACATCACCGACCGCCAGCTGCCGGACAAGGCAATCGACCTGATGGACGAGGCCGCTTCGCGCATCCGCATGGAGATCGACTCCAAGCCGGAAGAGCTCGACCGCAAGGAACGCCGCCTGATCCAGCTGAAGATCCAGCGCGAAGCTTTGAAGAAGGAGAGGGACGCCGAATCGAAGCAGCGTCTGGCCGATCTGGAGAAAGAGATCGGCGAACTCGAGCGCGAATATTCCGACCTGGAAGAGGTGTGGAAATCGGAAAAGGCGACCTTGCAGGGCGCGACCAAGATCAAGGAACAGATCGAGGCCGCGCGGCTGGAGCTGGAAGCGGCGCAGCGCCGGCAGGACTACGCCAAGATGAGCGAAATCCAGTACGGCACGATTCCAGCGCTGGAAAAGCAGCTCAAGGTCGCACAAGAGGCCGAGAGCAAGGGCTTCACCCTGCTGCAGGACAAGGTCACGTCCGAAGAAATCGCCGAAGTCGTCGCGCGCTGGACCGGCATTCCGGTCAGCAAGATGCTCGAAGGCGAGCGCGACAAGCTCTTGCGCATGGAGCAGGAGCTGCATCAGCGCGTGGTCGGCCAGGACGAGGCGGTGCGCGCGGTCAGCGATGCGATCCGGCGCTCGCGTGCGGGTCTGTCCGATCCGAACCGTCCGAACGGCTCGTTCCTGTTCTTAGGACCCACCGGCGTCGGCAAGACCGAGCTGTGCAAGGCGCTGGCCGAGTTCCTGTTCGACTCCGGCGATGCGATGGTGCGCATCGACATGAGCGAGTTCATGGAGAAGCACTCGGTCAGCCGCTTGATCGGCGCGCCTCCGGGTTACGTCGGCTACGAAGAAGGCGGCTATCTGACTGAGGCGGTGCGGCGCCGGCCCTACAGCGTGATCCTGCTCGACGAGGTGGAAAAGGCGCACCACGACGTATTCAACATCCTCTTGCAGGTGCTCGACGACGGCCGCCTCACCGACGGCCAGGGCCGCACGGTCGACTTCCGCAACACCGTCATCGTGATGACCTCCAACCTCGGCTCGCAGTACGTGCAGCAGATGTCCGATCAAGGCGGCCCAGGCGATTCGGAGGAGGACTACGTCAAGATGAAGGCGGCGGTGATGGGCGTCGTGCAAGCGCATTTCCGGCCCGAGTTCATCAACCGGCTCGACGAGATCGTCGTGTTCCGTGCGCTGGACAAGACGCAGATCCGCGCCATTGCGCGCATCCAGACCCAATACCTGGCGCGGCGGCTGGCCGAGCGTCAGCTGCGGCTGGAGCTGTCGGACAGGGCGCTCGATCTGCTCGGCAACATCGGTTTCGAACCGGTCTACGGCGCCCGCCCGCTCAAGCGCGCGATCCAGCAGCAGCTGGAGAATCCGCTGGCGCGGGAAATCCTCGAAGGCCGCTTCCAGCCGGGCGATACGATCGCAGTCGACGCTGCTGCCGGCAAGCTGGATTTCCGCAAAGTTTGAGAATGTCGTTTGCGCGGCGCCGCGTCCCGACGCGCGCCGCGCTGCCTACTTCGCGCTCGCCTTGCGGCGAGGGGTCTTGCAATTTTTCGTGATGGCAGCATCCTGCGCGTCCGTTGCGGGCGCCGCCATCCATCACTACCTACAGGCCGACGTATGCCGATCTACGAATTTGAATGTCAGGCCTGTGCGGCGGTGTTCGACCGCTTGCAGAAGATTTCCGATCCCGATCCGGTGAACTGCCCCGAGTGCGGCCAGCCGCGCGTGCGCCGACGCCTGACCGCGCCGTCGTTTCGCCTCGCCGGCAGCGGCTGGTACGAAACCGACTTCAAGAAAGACGGGGACGCCAAGCGCAACTTGGCGGCGAAGGACGATGCACCGGCTGCGGCCAAGAGCGACGCGAAAAGCGAGTCGACCGACAAGCCCAAAGCCGACAAGCCGGCCAGCGCCGATAAGCCTAAGACCAGCGGCACCGGCGACGCCTGACCGCATACGCGCTGCAAACACGAAAGACGTCGTCGATCGTCGCGCGACGGAGCGCGCCGGCAAGCGCTTTGCGGCGCCGGCTGGAACGCGAACAGACAACCCCAGATGCCCACCGTTCAGATGGATGCTCTAGACTTGCCGCGCATTTCCAACATCGGCAAAAGGGGAGAATCCAATGCGCAATCTGTTCTGCGGAATCATTGGCGCGGCGTTGTTGTTCGTCGCGGGTACCGGCACTGCACAAGACGCTTCGCGCATCGCAGCGACGGTCGGCGCTGCCAGCCTCGCGCACTATGACGATTGGCGTCCGGGATCGGGCTGGGATCGCGACATCGAAGTGCGTTGCGCCAGCAACGATTTCCGCTACAACTTCTGCCAGGTCGACACCGGCCGCGGCAGCCGCGTCGTGGTGTCGAAGGGAATTTCCAAGACCTATTGCGAGGAAGGTCGCAACTGGGGCTGGAACCGCGCCGGCATCTGGGTCGACGGCGGCTGCGAAGCGGTCTTCCGCGTGACGCGCCGCTGGAGCGGCGGTGGCGGTGGTGGCGGCGACGATGGCGGCTGGCGTCCGGGTCCCGACTGGGATCGCGCGATCGTCGTGCGTTGCGCCAGCGAAGGCTTCGGCTACAACATGTGCCGTGTCGATACCGGCCGCGGCAGCGATGTGCGCGTACGCCGTCAGATCTCCAAGACGCGCTGCGTCGAAGGCCGCAATTGGGGCTGGAACCGCGCCGGCGTCTGGGTCGACCAGGGCTGCGAGGCCGAGTTCGAGGTCAATCGCCGCTGGCGCTGACGAGTCGGCGCAATCGGGTTCGTCGCGGCGATCGTCTGTGATCGCCGCACGACGAAACGAACGCCGCTCGCGCTGAGCGAAAGGCGGCCATGGGGTCCGATGAGACTGTCCATGGCCGCACTCTCTCAGCCAAATCCATCGCGGCGTTGCAGTGCAGCAACTTCCTCCGTAGCATTCCGCGCTTTCTCCGCGCCGACGGCGCTCAGCGGATTGGCATGCGCACACACTACTGCGGTCTCGTCGACGAGGCCTTGCTCGAGCAGGACGTCGTACTCTGCGGCTGGGTCGATACGCGCCGGGATCACGGCGGCGTCATTTTCATCGACCTGCGCGATCACGAAGGAGTGGTGCAGATCGTCGTCGATCCCGACGACGCCGTCGCGTTCGCAACCGCCAGCGCGGTCGGCTACGAGTACTGCTTGCGCGTGTCGGGCAAGGTACGGCGGCGCGTCAGCGTGAACGAACGCGTGCGCAGCGGTCGTGTCGAAGTGCTGGCGGCGCGCATCGACGTGCTCAACGCCGCGCGCGAGCTGCCGTTCGTCTTGCACGAAACGACCAACGAAGACCTCGCGCTGAAATATCGCTACCTCGATCTGCGCCGGCCCGAGATGCAGCGCAAGATGCGCATGCGCACGAAACTGGTGGCGGCACTGCGCCGTCATCTCGACGCGCAGGGCTTTCAAGACATCGAAACGCCGATCCTGACCAAGGCCACGCCGGAAGGCGCGCGCGATTACTTGGTGCCGAGCCGCGTGCATCCGGGCGAGTTCTATGCGCTGCCGCAATCGCCGCAGCTGTTCAAGCAGCTTCTGATGATGGCCGGCTTCGACCGCTACTATCAGATTGCGCGCTGCTTCCGCGACGAAGATCTGCGCGCCGATCGGCAGCCCGAATTCACCCAGCTCGACATGGAATTCGCCTTCGTCGAAGAGCGCGACGTGCAGGACGCGGTGGAGGCGATGATTCGCGCGATCTTCAAGGACGTCGCCGCGGTCGAGCTGGCCGCCGAGTTCCCGCGCATGACGTACGAAGAAGCGATGCGCCGCTACGGCTCGGACAAACCGGACCTGCGCATCGCGCTGGAGCTGGTCGACGTCGCCGAGATCGTGCGCAAGGTCGAGTTCAAGGTGTTCGCCGAAGCCGCCAACGACGCCGACGGCCGCGTCGCCGCGCTGCGCGTTCCCGGTGGCGCCGAACTCACGCGCAAGCAGATCGACGAACTCGGCATGCACGCGGCGAAGTACGGCGCCAAGGGCCTCGCCTGGATTCGCGTCGACGATCGCGCCAAGGGCCGCGAAGGCCTCAATTCGCCGATCGCGAAGTTCCTGGACGACGCCACGCTCGACGCCGTGCTCGACGCCGTCGCCGCGCAGAGCGGCGACCTGGTGCTGTTCGGTGCCGGCAACTACAAGACCGTGTCCGATTTCATGGGTGCGTTGCGGCTCAAGGTCGGGCGCGATCGCGGCCTGGTCGAGAATGCGTGGAAGCCGCTCTGGGTCATCGACTTCCCGATGTTCGAATACGACGCAGACGGCGGACGCTACGTCGCCCTGCATCATCCGTTCACGGCACCGAAGGTCGACGACGTCGCCGACCTCAAGGCGAACGCGAAGATCGCCGTCTCGCGCGGCTACGACATGGTGCTCAACGGCAACGAAATCGGCGGCGGCTCGATCCGCATCCATCGTCCGGAAATGCAGAGCGCGGTGTTCGACCTGCTCGGCATCGGCGCGGACGAGGCGCAGGCGAAGTTCGGCTTCCTGCTCGAGGCGCTGAAGTTCGGCGCGCCGCCGCACGGCGGCATCGCGTTCGGCATCGACCGCATCGCCGCGCTGATGGCCGGCACCGAGTCGATCCGCGACGTGATCGCCTTCCCCAAGACGACCAGCGCGCAGGATCTGATGACGGCTGCGCCGTCGCAGATTCCGCCGGCTCAGCTGGCCGAACTGCACGTGCGCGTGCTCGAGCCGGAGCCGAAGTGACCCAGGCCGCCCGCAGCGCGAAACGTTCGGCGCTGCGCGCGGCGCCGTCCGAGCGCGTGCGGCGCGCCAGCGGAAGCGCGCCCGAGCGCGAGCACGTGATCCTGCTGCACGGCATCTGGATGCGCGGTGTGACGCTGGCCTATCTGTCGCGTCGTCTGCGTCAGGCCGGCTATGCGGTCGAGACGATGGATTACGCCAGCGTATTCACCGGCTTCACGCCGGCGGTCGAGCAATTGCGCGCGCGCTTGCACGCGATCGATGCGCCGGTGGTGCACGTGGTCGGGCACAGCCTCGGCGGCCTGGTCGCGCTGGAAGCGACGCGCGGTGTGCGTGGCTTGCCGCGCGGCCATCTCGTCGGCCTCGGCTCGCCGCTGCGCGGCAGCGCGGTCGCACGCGGCTTGGCCGCGATTCCCGGCGGCCGCTGGCTGATGGGACACAGCGTCGAGCCGTTGTTGAGCGGGCTCGACGATTGGAGCGGTTCGCGCAAGATCGGCGTGATCGCCGGCAGGCTGCCGTTCGGACTCGGCTTCGCACTCGGCACCCTGACCTCGCCGCACGACGGTACCGTCGCGGTGGCGGAAACGCAGCTACCCGGCATCGCCGACCATCGCACGGTGTCGGCCTCGCACACCGGCATGCTGCTCTCGCACGAAGTCGCCGACCTGACGATCGAGTTCTTGCGCAACGGCCGCTTCGAGTCGCAGCCGCAATGACCGCCGTGGCTCTCGCCAATGCGCAATCCCCAGTCCCCAATCCCGGCTTCACGCGCATCCTCGGCGTCGATCCGGGCAGCCAGCGCACCGGCGTCGGCATTATCGACGTCGATGCCGCCGGCAAGTCGGTGCACGTGTTCCACACCGCACTGAACCTGCTCGGCCAGGAGCATTTCGCGCAACGGTTGAAACAAATCTTCGACCAGCTCGGCGCGATCATCGCGCAGTACGCGCCGCAGGAAGCGGCGATCGAGCGCGTCTTCCTCGCGCGCAATCCCGATTCGGCGCTCAAACTCGGGCAGGCGCGCGGCGCGGCGATCTGCGCCATCGTGCATCGCGGCCTCGAGGTCGCCGAGTACGCGGCGCGCGAGGTCAAGCAAGCGGTGGTCGGCACCGGTGCCGGCGACAAGACCCAGGTACAGCACATGGTCGCGCTGCTGTTGAATCTGAAAGAGCGCCCGCAGGCAGACGCCGCCGATGCGCTCGCGATCGCGCTGACGCATGCGCATACGCGCGCGAGCGTGCAGCGGCTCGGCGTCGAATTCGGCCAGAACCGGCGCAGCTCCTGGAGGCGTCGTCGATGATCGGTCGTCTCAAAGGAATTCTCGTCGCCAAGCAGCCGCCGTGGATCGTGGTCGACGTCGGTGGCGTCGGCTACGAACTCGAAGCGCCGATGTCCACCTTTTTTGACTTGCCCGAGCTCGGCTCCTCGGTGAACCTTTGCACGCACTACGCGGTGAAAGAGGACACGGTGGTGCTGTACGGCTTCCTGCGCGAATCGGAGCGCGTGCTATTCCGCAGCCTGCAGAAGGTCAGCGGAGTCGGCGCGAAGACCTCGCTGGCAGTGCTGTCGGGCGTCAGCGTGGAGGAGTTCGCGCGACTGGTGCAGAGCTCGGATATCGCCGCGCTGACGCGCATTCCGGGTATCGGCAAGAAGACCGCCGAGCGCATGATCGTCGAGCTGCGTGATCGCGTCGACGGCCTCGACAGCGGTTTGCCTTCGGCGACGGCCGGTACCGGCGCGCACGATCCGGTCACCGAAGCCGGCATCGCGCTGCAGGCGCTCGGCTACAAGCCGGCGGAAGTCTCGCGCTTGGTGCGCGACGCGGCCGCGCCCGGCGATCGCGCCGAGGACATCATCCGCAAGGCGCTGAAGGCGGCACTGCGCTGAACGCGAGCGACGCTAAGAGCCGCTCCGGCACAGGGAAGTGCGGACGCTGCGAGCCCCGGTGGGCTGGCAGCGAACGACGTGACGCGGCACGACCGCGTTCGTTTGGTGCGAGCCGCGCCGAGAGGCGCGCGATCGCGAATCGATCCGGAGTCGAGGACTCACGATGAACCAGGACCAGAACCAGGGCGGCGCCACGCCGGCGCGCATGAAGGCGCTGGTGTTGGGCGCGATCGGCGTCGTCTACGGCGACATCGGCACCAGCCCGCTGTACACCATCAAGCAGACCTTCGGCGTGCACGGCGCGACGCCGACCGAGCCGAACGTGCTCGGCGTGCTGTCGTTGGTGTTCTGGTCGCTGATCCTGGTGGTGTCGGTGAAGTACGCCGGCTTCATCATGCGTGCCGACAACAAGGGCGAGGGCGGCATCATGGCGCTGACCGCGCTGGCGCAGCGCAGCGTGCGCTCGAGTCAGCGCGGGCGCTGGTGGATCGTCATGCTCGGACTGTTCGGCGCGGCGCTGTTCTTCGGCGACGGCGTGATCACGCCGGCGATCTCGGTGCTCGGCGCGGTCGAGGGACTCGAGGTGATGGCGCCTGGCCTGCACCGTTTCATCGTGCCGCTGGCGGCGGTGATCATCGTGCTCTTGTTCGCGTTCCAGAACCGCGGCACCGGCAAGGTCGGCGCGGTGTTCGCGCCGGTCATGATTCTGTGGTTCCTCACTCTCGCCGTGCTCGGCATCTGGCACATTGGCGAGAACCCGCACGTCTTGCGCGCGCTGTCGCCGCATTACGCGATCGCGTTCTTCGTGCACGAAAAGTGGGTCGCGTTCTTCACGCTCGGCTCGGTCATCCTCGCCATCACCGGCGCCGAGGCGCTGTATGCGGACATGGGCCATTTCGGCAAGAAGCCGATCCGCTATTCCTGGTTTTGCTTCGTGCTACCGGCTTTGATACTCAACTATTTCGGTCAGGGCGCGCTGCTGATCGCGGACCCCAAAGCGGCCGAGAACCCGCTCTATTTGATGGTGCCGGAGATGCTCCTGGTGCCGATGCTGGTGCTGGCGACGGCGGCTGCGGTGATCGCGTCGCAGGCGGTGATCTCGGGCGCGTTCTCGGTCACGCGCGAGGCGATCCAGCTCGGTTTCCTGCCGCGCATGCGCGTGCGCCACACCTCGCGCGAGCAGATGGGGCAGATCTACCTGCCGTGGATCAACCGCATGCTGTTGGTGCTGACCCTGGCGGTCGTGCTCGGCTTCCGCTCGTCGGACAATCTCGGTGCGGCTTACGGCATCGCCGTGGTCGGCACCATGACGATCGATTCGATCCTGGTCATGATCGTGTTCCGCCGGCTGTGGAACTGGAGCCGCGCGAAAGTGCTCACGATCGGCCTCGGCTTTCTGTTCGTCGATCTCGCCTTCCTCGCCGCGAACGCGGACAAGGTCGAGCACGGCGGCTGGTTCCCGCTGGTGCTCGGCGCGGCCATCTTCACCCTGATGGCGACCTGGCGGCGCGGTAAAGAACTGGTCGTGCGCGAGGTGCGCCAGAGCGGCCTCGCGCTGGACCCGTTCATCTCCTCGATCGTCGCGCATCCGCCGCTGCGCGTACCGGGCACGGCGGTGTTTTTGACCGCCAATCCCGGCGGCGTGCCGAACGCGCTGCTGCACAACCTCAAGCACAACAAGGTGCTGCACGAGCGCAACGTGATCCTGACGGTGGAAACGGTCGATACGCCGATGGCCGAGCCGGACGAGCGCATCGAAGTCACGCCGCTCGGCGACAACTTCCACAAACTCACCTTGCGTTTCGGCTTCGCCGAGGACCCCGACGTGCCGCAGACCCTGCGCGCGGTGACCGAATGCGGACTGCCGTTCGACCTGATGGACACGACCTTCTTCCTGAGCCGCGAAAGCATCGTCGCGACCGACCGCCCCGGCATGGCGCTGTGGCGCGATCGCCTGTTCATGTTCATGCAGCGCAATGCGATGCCGGCCACCGCGTTCTTCCAGATTCCCGGCAACCGACTGATCGAGTTGGGGACGCAGGTGGAGATTTGAGGAACGGCTGGGATTGGGGATTTGGGATTGGGGATTCGACGGGGCACTGCGCTGCGCGATACTGAACGGCGACTGCGCTTGCCGTAGCCGCTGACTACCGAGCGCCAGACAAGCTGGCCATAATCCTCCGAATCCCGAATCCCGAATCCCGAATCCCGGCTCCACCACCGTGCCGAATCTCGAATCCCCAATCCCCAGTCCCGGCTCCACTCGCCTGACCTCGGCCAGCGCCAACCGCGAGGACGATCTGCTCGAGGCGACGATCCGTCCGCAGCGATTGGCCGAATACCTCGGCCAGCAGACCGTGCGCGAGCAGCTCGGCATCTACATCGAGGCGGCGAAGCGGCGCGGCGAGGCGCTCGATCACGTGCTGATTTTCGGGCCGCCGGGATTGGGCAAGACCACGCTGTCGCACGTGATCGCGAACGAGCTCGGAGTGAACCTGCGCTCGACTTCGGGTCCCGTGCTCGAGCGCCCCGGCGATCTGGCCGCGCTCCTGACCAATCTGCAGCCGCGCGACGTGCTGTTCGTCGACGAGATCCATCGGCTGTCGCCGATCGTCGAGGAAGTGTTGTATCCGGCGCTGGAAGATTTCCAGATCGACATCATGATCGGCGAGGGGCCGGCCGCACGCTCGATCAAGCTCGACCTGCCGCCGTTCACCCTGATCGGCGCGACCACGCGGGCCGGACTTCTGACCGCGCCGCTGCGCGACCGTTTCGGCATCGTGCAGCGGCTGGAGTTCTACAGCCCGCTCGAACTCGCCGCGATCGTGCGCCGCGCCGCGAAGATTCTCGGCATCGCCTGCGACGCCGACGGCGCCGCGGAAATCGCCTGCCGCGCGCGCGGCACGCCGCGCATCGCCAATCGCCTGCTGCGCCGCGTGCGCGACTACGCCGAGGTCAAGGCCGGCGGCGCGATTACCGCCGCCGTCGCCGCCGCTGCGCTGGAAATGCTGAAGGTCGACGCCGAGGGCTTCGACGCGCTGGACCGGCGCCTCCTCGGCACCATCATCGAAAACTTCGAAGGCGGTCCGGTCGGGGTCGAATCGCTCGCCGCCGCGCTCAGCGAGGAGCGCGGCACCATCGAAGACGTGCTCGAACCGTTCCTGATCCAACAGGGCTTTCTCGTGCGCACCGCGCGCGGACGCATGGTCACGAGCAAGTGCTGGCGGCATTTCGGCCTGAAGGCGCCGCGCCGCGCCGATCTGTTCGAGGAGCCGGCACTGGGCAATCGCGAAGCGGGCAGCGGAAGCGAAGAATGACCGCATCCCGCGCTGCCGAGATTCCCGCTCCTCCGTTCTCCATTCCTGTCAGAATCTACTGGGAAGACACCGACGCCGGCGGTGTCGTCTATCATGCGCGTTACCTGCATTTCTTCGAGCGCGCGCGCACCGAGTGGCTGCGCGCGGACGGCGTCGGTCAGCAAGGGCTGCGCGAGGAGCTCGGCATCGTCTTCGTCGTGCACCGCATGGAACTCGACTTCAACGCGCCGGCGCGCCTGGACGATCTTCTGCTCGTCACGGTCGAGCCGGCCGAGCGGCGCAGCGCGAGCTTCGTCGTGAAGCAGCGACTGCTGCGCGAGGCGGAAGGCAAGCCGCTGGTCGAGGCGCGCGTGCGCATCGCCTGTGTCGATGCGCAGCGTTTCCGACCGTGCCCGATTCCGGATCATCTGTTTCAAGAGATCGAAAAACGATGAACAACGAACTCAACATCCTCGCCCTGATCATCGGCGCCAGCCTGCCGGTCAAGCTCGTACTCGGCATTCTGATCGCGTTCTCGATCGCCTCCTGGTTCATCATCTTCCGCAAGAAGGCGATGATCGATCGCGCCAACGCGAGCGCGGACGAGTTCGAGGAGCGCTTCTGGTCCGGCGCCGACCTCGCCGGCCTGTTCAAGGAGATCACCAGCGGCGGCGAGCGCATGACCGGCAGCGCGGCGATCTTCGAAGCCGGCTTCCGCGAGTTCGCGCGTCTGCGCCAGCGCCGCGGAGTCGATTCGCGCGCCCTGCTCGAAGGCGCGCAGCGCGCCATGCGTGTCGCCTCCACGCGCGAGGTCGACCGTCTCGAGCAGAGCCTCGAATTTCTCGCCAACGTCGGCTCGATCAGCCCCTACGTCGGCCTGTTCGGCACCGTGTGGGGCATCATGATCGCGTTCCAGGGCCTGGCCAACGTGAAGGAGGCGACCATCGCGATGGTCGCGCCGGGTATTTCCGAAGCGCTGATCGCAACCGCGATGGGCCTGTTCGCGGCGATTCCAGCGGTGTGGGCCTACAACCGCTATTCGACCAAGCTCGAACGCGTGAACTTGCGTTACGACACCTTCGTCGAAGAGTTCTCTTCGATCCTCGCGCGCCAGGCGCACCTCGACGACGTGCCGTGAACCCCGCCGCCGACCGGATCGCGTTGGAATAGCCCATGCAAAGCTACGGAAGAAATCGCAAGCGCCGCAAGCTGAAGGCCGAGATCAACGTCGTGCCTTACATCGACGTCATGCTCGTACTGCTGATCATCTTCATGGTCACCGCGCCCTTGCTCAATCTCGGCGTCGACATCCAGCTGCCGCAATCGGCGGCGAAGTCGATCCAGAACGACAAGGAGCCGGTCGTGGTCAGCGTCGACCAGGACGGCAAGTTGTTCCTGACCCTCGGCAAGGAGCAGCGTGAGCCGATGGAAGCGGACGCGCTGGTCAACAAAATTTCAGCTTTCGTTCGTGAGAATCCGCAAGTTCCGGTGCTGGTCGCCGGCGACCAGCGTGCGGACTACGGCAAGATTTATCAGGCGATGGTGCTGTTGCAGTCGGCTCACGTGCCGAAGGTCGGCCTGATGAGCCAGCCGGTGCAGGCGGAAGGAGCGCGCTGACCGGATGCAACGCGCGCATCAGATCGAAAGCTTTGGCGACAAAGCACGAGCATTCGGATTTGCGCTCGGTTTGCATCTACTCGTGCTGCTGGGACTGCTAGTCGGATTGTGGTGGACGAATACGAACAAGCCGGTGGTACTGCCGGGGCCGGTGATCGAGGCGACCCTGGTCGGGCCGACCGCGGCGCCCAAATCCGGTGCGCGCAGGCCGACGCCGCCCAAGCCGACGCCGGAACCGCCCAAGCCCGAACCGCCTGCGGCGCAGCCGGAGCCGCCCAAACCGGAACCGCCGGCGCCCAAACCGCAAAAGGAAACGCCGGCCGAAGTGCAGAAGCAGGATCTGATCGACCAGCAGAAGATCGCCGCGCTGGCCGAGCAGAAAGCGGAAGAGCAGAAGAAGGAACAAGAGGAAAAGCAGCGCCAGCGTCAGGTGCTGCTGGACGAGCAGGAAAAGCAGAACAAGCTCAAGGAAGAGGCGCAGAAGCAGCTGGCGGAGATCAAGCGGCAGCGCGAAGTGGCGGAGAAGAGCGCCAAGCTCGAAAAGCAACGCTTGGCGCAACTGGAAGACCGCAACCAGCGCGAAGCGCAGAACCGCGAGCCGCAGCCGGAAGCCGAACACGAAGCGCCGCAGGCGACCACCGGTGCCGGCGGTCAGGACAACGATCTGGCGGCGCGCTATGCGGCGGCGATTCAGTCGGCCGTGACGCAGAATTGGAACCGGCCGGAAAGCGCCGTGGCCGGCCTGCGCTGCACGCTCAACATCGTGCAGATTCCAGGCGGCGATGTGATTTCGGTGACGGTGGCTTCGCCCTGCAATGCTGATCAGCCGACACGCAATTCGATCGAACAAGCGGTCATGAAGGCGGCGCCGCTGCCGTACCAAGGTTACGAAAAGGTGTTCCAGCGCGCGGTCAAATTCAATTTCAGATACGACGGATGATCCCGATGATGAAGCGGAATGGGTGGTTGATTCGAATCGGCTTGCTGCTGGTCGGTGTCGTGCTCGGTGGCAGCGTTTTCGCGCAAAGCGGCGGGCTTACCGTCGACATCACCAACGGCAATGCGTCGGCGCTGCCGGTCGCGGTCGTCCCGTTCGGCTTCGAAGGCGCCAGCGTGCCGCCCGAATCCAATCCCGGCGAGATCGTGCGCGCCGATCTCGCGCGCTCGGGCCAGTTCCGCACCTTGCCCAAGAACGACATCGTCGAATTCCCGACCCGCCAGGCCGAAGTCAAATTCGCGACCTGGCGCGTGCTCAAGCAGGACTATCTGGTGGTCGGCCGCATGGCCGACAGCGGCGACGGCGGTTTGCGCGTGGAGTGGGAACTGCTCGACGTGGCCAAGCAGCAGAAGCTCGCCGAGGGCGCGATCAGCGGCCAGCGCACCGGACTGCGCGACATCGCGCATCAGGTCGCCGATGCGATCTACGAGAAGATCCTCGGCGTGCGCGGCGCGTTCTGGACGCGCATCGCCTACATCACCGCGACCGGCTCGCCGCCCAACTATCAATATGCGCTGATGGTCGCCGATTCGGACGGCTACAACCCGCAGGTGGTGGTGCGTTCGCGCGAATCCTTGATGTCGCCGTCGTGGTCGCCGGACGGACGCAAGATCGCCTACGTCTCCTTCGAGAGCGGCAATTCGACCGTTTACGTGCAGGACCTCGGCACCGGTTCGCGCCAGGTCGTGTCCAACAGTCGCGGCATCAACAGCGCGCCGTCGTTTTCGCCGGACGGCTCGCGCTTGGCGCTGTCGCTGTCCAAGGGCGGCAATCCGGACATCTACATCATGGATCTGGGCAGCCGCCAAACCACCCAGATCGCCAAGCATTTCGCGATCGACACCGAGCCGACTTGGGCGGCGGACGGGAAGAGCCTGTACTTCACCTCGGACCGTTCCGGCAAGCCGCAGATCTACCAAGTTTCGCCGAGCGGCGGCGAGCCGACCCGAGTCACCTTCGAGGGGCAATACAACGCCAGCCCCAGCGTGGTGGACGCCAAGGGCATCAAGCTTGCAATGGTGCAGGGCAGCGGAAACGTGTATCGTATTGCGGTCCTCGACCGGACCACCAACCAGTACAGTCTGGTGTCGCCGGGCAGCCAAGATGAAGCCCCGAGTTTCGCTCCCAACGGAAGCATGCTGCTGTATGCCGCGAGTGAAGGATCGCGCGGCGTGCTGTATGCGGTGTCGGCCGACGGGCGCGTGCGTCAGCGCCTCGGACTCGCAGAGGGCGATGTGCGCGAGCCGTCGTGGGGGCCGTTCCGCCAGCGCTAATGTTTGATGCGTAGAAAATAGCAGCCGGTTATCAGCTGCCGGATCGATAGAAAAGTCGCACGGAAGCGCGATTTGGATTTTCGCCCAGCACGGAACGATTCGTGCGGTCGAATCGGGATGTCGGCGCATGGAGGCGCAATCTTGATATTTGTTTTGCGTGGAGCAATCCATGCGCGTTCGAATCGAATTAGACGATTACTGTCCTGTCCTGCCCATTGCCCAGTTGAGGGGAACACCATGAACAACACCGTGCGCATCGTATTTGCCGTTCTGCTGGTTGCCGGCGTCGCGGCCTGTAAGAAGAAGGTCGTGAAAGACACTCCGCCGCCGACCGATACCACCACGCAGTCGACCACCACCGAACCGGTCGACAACAGCGGCCGCTACACGCGCGACAGCCTCGACACCGACTCCTGCCTGCGTCAGCGCGTGGTCTACTTCGACCTCGACCGCAGCGAGATCAAGCCGGAATTCCAGGCGCAGATGTCCTGCCACGCCGCTTACCTGCGCCAGTTCCCGCAGGCGCGCGTGACGCTGGAAGGCAACACCGACGAGCGCGGTTCGCGCGAGTACAACCTCGGCCTCGGCGAGCGCCGCGGCAACGCCGTGCAGGGCGCGCTGAGCGCGGCCGGTGCGTCGTCCTCGCAGCTCAACGTGGTCAGCTACGGCGAAGAGCGTCCGGTCTGCCGTCAGCACGACGAGTCGTGCTGGTCGAAGAACCGCCGCGTCGAAATCGTCTACACCGCCAAGTAATCGGCACCCCGTGAATCGGGCGCCGAGCGATTCGGCGCCCAGCAATCGCGAAGTGATTCGGATGACGTCACTGAAAACGATAGCGAGCGCAACGGCGGCCTTGATGGCCGCCGTTGTTCTGTCCGCCTCCCCGGCGAATGCGCAGCGGCTGTCCTTGGCCGAACGCGTGGATCGCCTCGAGCAGCAGGCCACCGGCCAGCAGAGCGGCGGCAACGCGGTCGATCTGGTCAACCAGATCCAAGCGCTGCAGTCGCAAGTGCAGTCGCTGCAGGGGCAGGTCGAAGAACTCAAGCACGCGCTCGAGCAGACCAAGCAGCGCAACAAGGATCAGTACGTCGATCTCGATTCGCGCATCGGTCGCCTCGAAGGCGGCGGACGCCCAGCAGCGCCCGGTGCCGCTTCGAATGTTCCGGCGCCGCGCAACGACAATCCGCCGGACGTCGAACTCGGCAGCCCGAGCAACCAAGGCAATCCGAGCACGCCGCCGCCGCGCGACTCGCGTTTTGCCCCGCGTAACGGCGTGGGTGAGCTGTCGGCCGACGACCGCGCGGCAGTAGCGCCGGGCGAGCAGGATCCGAATGCGGCGCCCTCGGCTTCGGCCGATCCGGCCGCCGAAACGACGGCCTACAACGATGCGTTCGCGGCCCTCAAAGACGGCCGCTACGCCGAATCGGCCAAGCGCTTTCAGACCTTCATCGACCAGCATCCCAACGGCGAGCTGACCGGCAACGCCTACTACTGGCTCGGCGAGTCGTACTACGTCACGCAGAACTACCAGATCGCGCAGGAGTCGTTCCAAACCCTGCTGCAGCGTTACCCGAACAGCCAGAAAGCGCCCGATGCGCTGCTCAAGGTCGGTTACGCGCAATACGAGCAGAAGCAATGGGACGCGGCCGAGGCGACCTTGAACAAGGTCGTGGAAAGCTATCCCGACACGACCGTCGCGCGTCTGGCGCAAGGGCGGTTGCGCGCGCTCAAGATGGAATCGCGTCGCTGAGCGGCGGCAGGTGATGAACGGCGCCGCCGCTCAGTTCGACGCGGCAGACGCCGCCAACGCCCAGCGGACTTCCGCGCCGGCCGATGCGCGCCTGCGCATCACCGAAATCTTCCACTCGCTGCAGGGCGAAGCCGACGCGGTCGGCTGGCCGACGGTATTCGTCCGCCTGACCGGCTGCCCGCTGCGCTGCGTCTGGTGCGATACCGAGTACTCCTTCCACGGCGGCACTTGGCGCACGATCGCCGATCTCTTGCGCGAGGTCGCCAGCTACGGCGCGCGCCACGTCTGCGTGACCGGCGGCGAGCCGTTGGCGCAGAAGCGCTGCCTCGAGCTGTTGGCGCAACTGTGCGACGCCGGCTACGAAGTCTCGCTGGAAACTTCCGGCGCGCTTGATGTCGCCGCGGTCGACGCACGCGTGCGCAAAGTGGTCGATCTGAAAGCTCCCGGCTCGGGCGAAGTTGCGCGCAATCTGTGGTCGAACCTCGCCGCACTGCATCCGCACGACCAGCTCAAGATCGTGATCGCCGACCGCACCGATTACGAATGGGCGTGCGAGCGTGTCGCGGAGCATCGTCTGTCCGAGCGCTGCCAGGTGTTGTTTTCGCCGGTGCACGGCCGCATCACGCCGCGTGAACTGGCCGAATGGATCCTCGCCGACCGATTGCCGGTACGCATGCAGCTGCAGTTGCACAAGCTGCTGTGGGGCAGTGAGCCGGGCCGATAGCCGGGATTGGAGATTCGGGATTCGGGATTCGTAAAAGCGGGTTCCGGACCGGCGATTCTCGATGTTGGCTTTTGCAAAAGTGGGATAGTCCCGACGTGGAATACTGACCGATGGAAGCCGCCCGAATTCCCAACCCCCAATCCCCAATCCCGGCCGTCGTCCTGGTGTCGGGCGGCATGGATTCCGCCGTCGTGCTCGCGCTGGCGCGTGAGCAGGGATTGGACTGCTACGCGCTCAGCGTCGCCTACGGTCAGCGCCATTCGTCCGAACTGGAAGCCGCGCGCCGCGTCGCCGCGATGCTCGGCGCACGCGCGCACAAGACCGTGCAAGTCGACCTGCGCAGCATCGGCGGCTCCGCGCTGACTGACGACATCGAGGTGCCGGCCAAAGGCGGCGCCGGCATCCCGGTCACTTACGTGCCCGCGCGCAATACGATCATGCTGTCGATCGCGCTCGGCTGGGCCGAGGTGCTCGGCGCGCAAGACATCTACTGCGGCGTCAACGCAGTCGACTATTCCGGCTACCCCGACTGCCGGCCCGAATTCGTCGCCGCGTTCGAGCGCCTGGCCAACCTCGCCACCAAGGCCGGCGTCGAAGGCCACGCACTGCGTGTGCACGCGCCGCTGATGCGGCTGGGCAAGGACCAAATCGTGCGCGAGGGCTTGCGCCTCGGCGTCGACTTCGCGCAGACCGTGTCCTGCTACCAGGCCGACGACGACGGCCGCGCCTGCGCCCACTGCGACGCCTGCCGGCTGCGCGCGCAAGGTTTCGCCGCCGCCGGCGTGGCCGACCCGACGCGCTATCGCTGAGCCCAGCGAGCGGGTAAACTGCGCGGCTCGCCGCGGCGCCCGCCGCGCGTATTGCCTCTGTGGGCCGTTAGCTCAGCGGTAGAGCAGCGGACTTTTAATCCGTTGGTCGATGGTTCGATCCCATCACGGCCCACCAATCCTTTCCGTCAGCCGGATGCGTCGCTCGACGCAATCGAACGCTCGAATCTGAGAGAGCGTTCTCCGGCCACCGAACGTTTGACCTATCCGCAGCGATTGACCGCTGTCTCTGCGAAGTCACTCCAACGAAGAATCTGACCGCGCGGCGTGCAAGCTGATCCGAAGTGCTACGGACGCATGTCGGCAATGCCCCCATGAACTACCCGACGCGCGCGCTCGTGCAAAATTCTTCTGGCGCTTGTCGAATTCCACTCCCGCCGCTCGTCGCCATGGTGAAAGCCGGCCATCAGGCCAGCCAATCCGATCCGAAGGAGCAACGATGAGCATCACCATCACCGCGTTCGAACGTTCACCCGATGGCGGCAAGGGACTGGCGCGCGACACGCGCGTGCGCTGGGCGCTCGAAGAAGCGGGCCAGCCCTACGAGGTTCGCCTCGTTTCGCCCGGTGCGATGAAGGAGCCCGCGCACATCGCGCTTAATCCGTTCGGCCAGATTCCGACCTACGAGGAAGACGAACTCGTCCTGTTCGAAACGGGCGCGATCGTATTCCACATCGCTCAGCGCTGCACGGGTCTGTTGCCGGACGACGCCGATGCTCGGGCGCGCGCGATCACCTGGATGTTCGCAGCGCTCAATACCATCGAGCCGCCGATCCTCGACCTGGTAATCGTCAAGATTTTGGAGGGCGATAAGCCTTGGGCGAAGGAACGGCTACCCCTGGTCGTGGATCGCATTCGTCATCGGTTGGTCCAACTATCCGATCGCTTGGGCAAGGCCGAGTGGTTGGATGGAGCATTCAGTGCGGGCGACCTGATGATGGTGTCGGTGCTGCTGAGGCTGCGACCGTCCGGCATTCTGGATGAGTTTCCGAGTCTGGCCGCGTATGTCGCGCGCGGTGAAGCGCGCCCCGCTTACCAGCGCGCTTTCGCCGCGCAATGGGCGATCAACGCGGCCTAGCCGCGCGTCGGCTGAGGCCTTTTCTTGGTGAGTGGAAAGCGGACGCCGCTCGCATTCGTCGCGCTACATCGGAGCGGCCGGCCCGAACCAGGTGCTGAGTGCCTGCGGCAGCCCTCGCTGGCTGCCGTCGCCCACCCAGGCCACATAGCCGTCCGGACGAATCAATACGGCGCCGGGAGCGGCGACCGCTCCGAGCGCCGGCAGCTCCCACGCTCCGGCGTACGATGCGTCGATGCGTCGAACTCGATCCACCCATGGCGCGATGTCGAAGCCGCCAAGTTCATCGAGATTGATCAGTACCGGCTTCGCATCGTGCAGCAGGCTGTAGACGCGCAGCGGGCCGTCCGCCGTGATCAGATCGAGATCGGGCATGCGGCGCCCGAGCAGTGGATGTCCTTCGCCTAGGTCGTAGTGGATTCCCAAGCCGGACATCATCGCGGCGTATCGTTTGCGCGGCTCGTCCATGCTCAAGAGCTCGGCCACGTTGTCGCGCAGCGCTTCGATGCGCTCGTCGACGCGCATCAGCGCGACTTGCGCCATCGTGTTGCGCAGTACACGCGCGCCGATCGGATGGCGCTCGGCGTGGTAAGTGTCGAGCAGGCTTTCCGGTGAGGTCTGCTTGACCACTTGGGCCAGCTTCCATCCAAGGTTCACTGCGTCCTGCACGCCAGTGTTGAGGCCTTGTCCGCCCACCGGCGAATGCACGTGCGCCGCGTCGCCGGCGAGCAGCACGCGTCCGGCGCGATAGCTTGCGGCTTGTCGCGCCATGTCGGTGAAGCGGGAGATCCAGGTCGGGCTGTGGACGCCGTAGTCGGTGCCGTAGACCGCGACGAGGCGTTCGCTGAGATCACGCAGAGTGGGTTCGCCGCTGCCGATCTGCGCCTCGGTCAGCATGACGCCGACCGTTCCGCCCGGCTGGTAGACAACCTGGCCGTCTTTGATCTCGTACTCGA
This sequence comes from Dokdonella sp. GW821-FHT11D02, assembly GCF_058808595.1. Classification (NCBI taxonomy): domain Bacteria; kingdom Pseudomonadati; phylum Pseudomonadota; class Gammaproteobacteria; order Lysobacterales; family Rhodanobacteraceae; genus Dokdonella; species Dokdonella sp. GW821-FHT11D02. The sequence continues at coordinate 1,110,116 of NZ_CM179520.1, forward strand.
CCTTGCCCAACGCGTGCATGCCCGACGGCGTGCGGCGGATGCCCAATTCCGGTTCCTCGGTCATTTCGACCTGGGCGATCAGGCTGCTGATCGTCGCGTCCCAGCCCGGGAACTCGATGCCGGCAAGCTTGCGCACGAGGCTGCGCCCTCCGTCGCAACCGACGAGGTATTCGGCGTGGAGCGAGCGGCCGTCGGACAGCGCGACGTCCACGCCGGCTTCGTCCTGCGTGAAGCCGGTTACGTCGCGTCCGCGATAGAACGTCACCGCCAATTCGGCGACCCAGTCGGCGAGAATCCGCTCGATGTGGTTCTGCCACAAGCCGAGCCCATACGGATGCCGAGTGGGAAAATCGCTGATGTCCAAACGGAGAGTGGCGAAGCCAGCGACCTGAGCGATCTGTCCTTGCGCGATAAACCGCTCGACGATTCCGCGCTGATCGAACACCTCGAGCGTGCGCGCATGCAGGCCGCCCGCGCGCAAACCCGCCAGATCCTGATTGGCGCGCCGCTCGACGATGGCGACATCGACTCCGGCCAGCGCCAACTCGCCCGCCAACATCAGTCCGGTCGGACCTCCTCCGGCGATCACCACGGCATGCTCAGTCATGACTGTGCTCCGTTATCAGCGCGATCATCCGCCGAACAGAGCGTCCGATGTTTCCGCCCAGTTCGCCTCTCGATAAAGGCATGCTCATCTCGCTACTCCCCGCTCATAGGTTCCGTTGAGCGGGCGATTGAGCGACACGAGCGGGGACTTGCCGCAAGCCCCTGGTGGTTTAAGATATTGAAGCGGGGAGTACGCGATTTTCCGGAGTACGTTTTTCTCCGCCGAGAACGATCGAGCGCAGACGCCTCTACCGTCCTCGACTCAGCACGCGGCAAGCCCAATCATTCAGTCGGCGCGGCGCGGCTTTGAGTGCCGACGATTTCCGCAGCCACATCCGCGAGATCCTCGCCGAACTGGTGATCGCGCCCTTCGACTTCGCGAACCGTGGCGCGCGGCAGCTGGGCTGTGTATAGCGCCAGATGCGAGAACGGCACGACTTCGTCGTCGCGGCTGTGAAAGAGAACCAGCGGCCAGTCACCGGCGAGTCGCATGGCCGCATCGGCAGGTAAGTTCAACTCGTCCCAGCTCCATCCGTTTGGTCCCCAGTACGGCGCGGCGACGAGGAACAAGCCGGCGATGCGCAGCGGCGATGGTTGCTCGCACAAGTACTTCAGCAGCACCGAACCGCCGAACGAATGTCCGACCAAGGTCACTGGGCCCTTCATCGCAGCGAGTTGCGCGTCGATCTCGGCCTTCCAGGCCGGGTACGGGCAGTTTTCCTCGTCCGGCATCGCCGGGTAGCGCAGGTCCCAGCCGCTGCCGAGTGCGCGCTGCAGGGAATCGGCGAGCGCGCGGTCCGCGGCGTAAGCGCCCACTCCGCCGCCTTGGATGAAGAGTACGGACCCGCTCATGGCGTTCGCCGGCAACGCGCGCTGACGATCCACGCGCGCGAGTCGAACCACACGCCGTCGTCGCGATGATGTTGCTCGACGATGCCTCGCAATCGTTTCTGCTCGCGTTCGACACCGGCGGCATCCAACGATCGCCACGCCTCTCGCGTCGCCTGGAATCGTCCGATCCACTCCAGCGCCGCCTCGACGCTGTCGCCGTAGTACACGGGCTCGCGCACGTCCTGGAAGATCGGATCGGCGAAGCCGGCCGCGTCGAGCATCTTCTCTACAACGGCAGGATCGGCCAGCGAGAACGCGGCCGAGGGTTGCGCGCGATCGCCCTGAATCGCCAGCGACCATTCGTTCGCTTCGAGCGCCTGCCAAACCAGCATGACCAGGCGGCCGTCGTCGGTGAGTGCAGCGCGCAGGTTGCGGAACGCGGCGATGGGGTCGGCGAAGAACATCGTGCCGAAGCGGCTGATCGCGACATCGAAGCCGCGCGGTGGAAACGCATGCCCTTGCACGTCGCCCAGCTCGAAGCGCACGTTGCGCACGCCTTCCGCCGCGGCCAACTCGCCGGCGCGCGCGATCATCGGCGCCGAAATATCGATCCCCACCGCGCTGCCGGCGGATGCGGCGCGTGCCGCATCGCGGGTGGTTTTGCCGGCACCGCAGCCGATGTCCAGCACGCGCTCGTCGGTGCGAATGGCGCATGCGGCGCGGAATACGATGTCGTGTCGTTGCAGTTCGCTGTCGTAGTCCACCGGAACTGCGCTCGCTTTGCGCCGCTCGTCCGATGAAGCTTTCTCCGGAAAATTCATGATTCCTCTCTGCGCAGGTCGTCGCTGTTGAGTGGAAAATCGGACGGCTTCACGACCGGGCGCGCGCCGACCCAGGCCGCGATCAAGGTCAGCCCTGCCGCGAGGATGGCAGAGACGACGAAGCCGAAGTTCGCATACACCGCGCCGAATCCGGTGGTGCCGATGAAGACGGCAAGATACGTCACGGCGCTGTTGAGGCCCATGATGGTGCCACGCCGCGCGGGATCGATCGCGGTCAATCGCATGATCAGTGCGTTGAGCGCGATGTGATTGGCGAGGCCCCACAAGAACGCGGTGACCAAGAGTCCATCGAAGCGAGCGCTCGCCAGTGCCAGACAGAGATAGATGGCACCGACCGCGCTCAAGGCGACCGGCAGCGTTCGGCGCGCGCCGACGCGATCGACGAAGCGGTCGAGCGTGGCCGCCGAACCGAATCCGAAACCGTAGGCGAGCGCCACCAGGCCGTTCGCGCTGAGCGGCCGGCCGAGGCCGTTGTGCAGATGGTCGCCGAGGAAACCGTAGATGCCGTAGAACGCCGACATGAAGGCGGCGCACACGACGAGGAGCGACGGTACGCCCGCGATTTTCAGCGCCTCGGTCGGCATCGGCGCCGAGGTTGTCGCGACGGTATCGGGGTGCTTGCGATAGGACAACGTGACGAACGCCACCGCGGCGAGAACGGCGACTGCCGCGTAGACCGCACGCCACTGCACATATTGTGCGAGCACGGCCGAGAGCGAGACTCCTGCGACCAGACTGAGCGTCCAGCCGGTCAGTACCACGCCGATCGTCCGACTCTCCCGCCCCGGCGGCGCGATCGCAGCGGCGCTCGAATAAATGGCGGGCAAGGCCACGCCGGTGGCCAAGCCGGCCAGCGCTTGCGCGGCAGCCAGCGTACCGACGTCGGAAGCCAGAGCGCTGACCAGCAGTGCGACGGCGAGCGCGGCCATCGCGATTCGCAACACGCGCCATGCACCGAGCCGATCGATGTGGCGCGCGAACAGCAGCGCGCTCGCCGCGGTAGCGAGGCCGAATGCCGCCGTCGCCGCCATCACGGTCGAAGTGGTCGATCCGAACGCGTGCGCCACTTCCGGCGCGATCGGCCCGAGGACGAGGGAATTGGAACCGACCGTGGCGACGCAGCCGGTCAGCAGGTACACGGTCGAAGGCAATCCGTTCGATGTACGCATCGATTGATCCACATACGGCACAGTTCTATATTTACCGAATGTGATTCGGATACAAGCGGAATTTACGAGATGACGAAAAATACGAATCCGATTCGGCAGAACGGCTCCCAAGCCCGGGATCTCGATGCGTTCGACCGAAAAATATTAGGCGTGCTGGTGCGCGACGCGAATGTGAGCTACGCCGAGCTGGGCGAGCAGATCGGCCTCTCCGCGCCGGCCGTGCACGAGCGAGTGAAGCGGCTCAAGCGCGACGGCGTGATCCGGCAGACGGCGGCGTTGATCGATCCTCTGGCGCTCGGTAAGACGCTGGTGGCCTTCGTGCACGTAGACACCCGCGGCTGGGGCAAGACGCCCGCCCTGATGGCCGTTGCGGAACTTCCGGAAGTGGAAGAGGTGCACAGCGTCGCCGGCGACACCTGCATGTTGCTCAAGGTCAGGACGGAAGACTCGCGTGCGCTGGAAGGCTTGCTCGCGCGCGTCTACGACGTGCCGGGTGTCATCGCCACGCGCAGCTACATCGTTCTCTCGACGCACCTGGAGCGGCCGGTGCAGCCGCACATGACCCAAGATTGGCCGCCGCCGCGCGTTTAGCGTCCGCCGCTCGGTGGGTCCAGGGATCTGCTCACACGGTGCGTTCGTCCGAGTCGCATGCGGACTGGTCGAGAAGACGGCCGATCGATCTCAAGTGCGTTCGCGTTCCAAGCCGTCCGCCTCGGCTCTGTTGCGGAAAGAATGCGCCGCATTCGGCGCGCCCGCGGCCGGCACGCGAACGAAGACGACGAGAACCGCGGTCGCGAGCAAGGCGACGACGGCGAGACTCGAGAACGCCACACCGTAGCCGAAGCGATCGACCGTCCATCCCGCTACCGCGTTGCTGACCGACGCGCCGATGCCGACGAAGGTGGTCGCAAGTCCCTGCATCGCGTTGAAGCGGCCCGATCCACTGGTGATCTCCTCCACCGCAACCACGCTCAGCACGCCGAACAATCCGGCGCCGACACCGTCGAGCAACTGCACGCCGATGATCCAGGTCGTTGCATCGGACAGCGGATACAGAAATCCGCGCAACGCCAGCACGACGAAGCCGACCGCCAGCAGTGTTTTCCAGCCGATGGCCTTGGCGATCGCGCCGGAGGAGGCCGCCACCGGCACCATGATCGCCTGCGCACCGACGATGCATGCGGCCATATAGGCGGCTGCGTTCGACGGGTCCACCAGACCGAGCTTCATGCCGGCCAGCGGCAGCATCGCCGCGTTGGCGAAATGGAACAGCATGAATGCGCCGACCAGCGCCAGCATGTTGCGATTGCGCAGTGGCGCGTACCACGCTTCGGGCGAAGCGTCGGCGGCAGCGCCGCGCGCGACGCGGTGATCGATCGCTGCCGCCGGAATGGACGCGAGCGCCATCAGCGCGGCCGCAGCCAGCGCGATCAGCAGGCACAGCGCCGCCGGCAAGCCGCCGAATTTGCCGATGGCGCCGAGCGCGATCGCGGCCGCGACGTTGCCGCCGTGATTCCACGCCTGCATGCGCGCCTGCGTCTGCGCGAAAGCGGCACGTCCGACGAGCCCCAGCGTGATCGCGGTGAGCGCCGCCATGATGGCCGCTCCGGCCACCCCGTACAGCGTCTGCACGGCGAGCACGGTGGCGAAGCCGTCGTCGAGGATCATCGCCGCGCTCGCCAGCGCAATCACGACGATCGAAACGGCGAGCAGCGCACGCTTGCGCCGCGTCGTATCGACCCAGGCACCGATCGGTGTTTGCACGACGAGCCCGGCCACCGACGCTACCGACAACGCAACGCCGATGCGCGTGCCGCTCCAACCTGGCCGACCGGCCAGAAAAGCGGCGAGGAACGGCCCGATACCGGTAGCGACATCGGCGAGGAAGAAATTGAGCCAGCCAAGCGAACCGAGCCCGGAGGGTCGCAGACGTCGGAGCATGGCGGCACCGCGCGGCAGAGATCGGCGCATGGTGGTCTGCGCTGTCTGGCCTCAGGCTGAATCGATCGCGTGTTCCGGATGCACGGATTCGGCGTGTGCTGCGGCGACAGCTAGGGGCAGGCTGGGATGCGAAGCGATGCGGCGCGCTTCCGTCGGCAATCCAGTTTCGAGGACGATGGTTCCGGAACGTTTTTCGCTAGCATCGCAATCGGCACGACCGATGAGCGCCATTCTGCGGGCGAACGCTGTGGCAGCGTCTTCGCAGGAAACGACGTAACGGACCCCATCTATGCACAGCTCGAACTCCGAGACCTCGAAATCTGCGTCCACGCGCGTTCTGCACATCGTCGCGGCGGTGGTTCGCGATACGGAAGGACGCGTGCTCCTGGTGCGCAAGCGCGGCTCGCGCGTCTTCATTCAACCCGGCGGCAAGCGCGAGCCGGACGAGGATTCTCTGACCACGCTCGCACGCGAGCTGCGCGAGGAGATCGGCGTTGAAGCCGTGCGCGAGACGGCCGTGCGCTTGGGCAAGTTCGAAGACGACGCCGTGAACGAACCAGGACTGCGCGTGGCCGCGGAAGCCTTCGAGATTGAGATCATCGGCACGCCCACGCCGCTGGCGGAAATCGAGGAACTTGCTTGGGTCTTCGCGGGCGGGTCTTATTCCATCGAGGTTGCGCCGCTGAGCGCCGCACATATCTTGCCGAGCGTGCAGCGTCGTCGTTGACAGTTCGCACGCTCGCGTCAATGCGATTCGAACGAACTGTCGGACAGGGATGCTGCGGAATCCATTCCGCAGTCACGTGCATGGTCGTCGAGACGGCGCCACACCATACTTCGGCAGAACGAAGGCGGAGTTGATGCCCTGGTCGAGCATTGCCCGCCTAGTTCGTATCGAACCCATCCCCAAAAACCCGATCGACCAAGTCAGGCACATACACCTCCGCACTACTCGCCGGCGGCACCCATCCCGGCTGATAGCCGCCCGCAACCAGCACCCTCCCATCCGCCAGCGCCGTGATCGCAGCGCGGCTGCGCCTTTCGTGCATCTCGCCGGCGGAGGTGAACAGGCCGGTCGACGGGTCGAACAATTCGGCGCTGGCCAGCACCTCTTCCGCCTCGGCCAGACCGCCGACCACGAGCACGCGCCCGTCGGGCAGCAAAGCTTGCATGTGATCGCTGCGCGGCCGCGTGAGGTCGCCGACGGTTTGCGAGGTGGCGGTGGCGGGGTCGTACAGCTCGGCTGTGGGGGGCAGCGCGTCGTTGGTGACGCCGCCGGCGACCAGCACGCGGCCGTCGCGTAGCAGGGTGGCTTGGCCGAGCAGGCGTGGGTAGTGCAGGGTGCCGGCGTTCTGGAATTGTCCGCTGGCCGGGTCGTAGGACTCGACGCTGGCGAGCACGCCGCTGGCGTCGGTGTTGACACCGCCGATGATCAGCACGCGGCCGTTCGGCAGCGTGATCGCGATCTGGCCGTTGCGTGCGGTCTGCAGGTCGCCGGTCGGGGTGAAGCGGCCGCTGGCCGGGTCGTAGATTTCGGCGCTGGCGGTGCGCCCGGCTTCGGGCGAAACCCAGCCGCCGGCGATCAGCACGCGGCCGTCGGCCAGTCGCGCGGCGGAATGGAAGTAGCGCGTGGTGTGCATCGCGCCGGTACTGGTGAATGTTCCGCTGGCAGGGTCGTAGCGTTCCGCGCTGGCCAGATGCTGCGTGGTGCCGTCGGCGTCGCGGTAGGTGCCGCCGGCGACCAGCACGCTGCCGTCGATAAGCGGCGTGACGGTGGCGTCGCCGTCGCGCGCTTCGGCCAACGCGCCGGTCGCCGTGAAGATGCCGGTGGCCGGATCGTAGCGTTCCGCGCTGGCTTCGGTGCCGTCGGCGGAGACGCCGCCGAGGACCAGTATTTGGCCGCCGGGCAGCGGCACGGCAAAACCGAAGTCGCGACCATGCGCCATGCTGCCGGTGACGACGAATTCGCCGGCACCGGCGCCGGCCGCGTACAGCGCGTACAGCACGAACGAGAAAACTTGCAAGACGGTCGGGCCAGGGTGCTCTCGCATATCGCCTCTTCTCCTCAGGGTGGAGGCACCGCCGCGCGCACGCGGGCGCGCGGCGCCTGCGAGCAGGGATGAAGCGGACGGTGCGAGGGCGAGAGACTGCGGCGGCGCGTGCGCCGCGGCATTCCAGAGTCGTCAATAGCCGACTCGAAAGCGATGCAGAACGGATCAAATGCGCCGCGGGCGCAACGTTCCCCGGGCTAGGGCAGCCCGTTCAATTCATGCTGCAAGCGCTTCAACTCCGGCCAGCGGTTGTCGACCACCAGCGCGGCCTGCTGCGCCCAGGCGGACGGATTGGCGTAGCGGAAGTTCGGGCCGCCGCTTTCGAGCAGGTCGAGCAATTCGTGCTCGTTCAGCCGCGCCAGTTGCGCGAAGCCGGAGACGCCGTGCGCGCGCAGCAGGTCTTCGATCTTCGGGCCGATGCCTTCGATGATGGTCAGGTCTTCGGCGTGCTTCATGTTGAAGCCGGCGGCGCGCGCGCCGGCGACGTCGATCAGGCGCGCCACGCCGGGGACGTGCGGATAGTCCGGCGGCGGTTCCGCCGCCGGCACGGCAGCGGTGGCGGGCGGAGGCGCGTGCAGTTCGGGCCGCGGCGTCGGCGCCGTTCGGTTGCGTCGTAGCCTTACGATCAGCCAGGCCGACAGCCAGCCGGCCAGTACACCCAGGAGGAACCACAGCGCGCGCTCGCCGGTAGGATCCATCGCCACTCCTCAGTTTTCGCCCCCCGCGGAAAGCCTACCACCGGCGCTACGGCGCAATGGTCAAGATTTCGCAAGTAGAGCGCCGCGCCCGCGCTGCGCCGCCGGGCCGCCCGCGCTGAGCCCGATTTCGTCTGCGGCCGGTCGTAGCGGCGCGCTGCAATTCCGCTGTCCCCGACGATGGAGCGGATGCATGACGACGCGACTGATTCACAGCGTGACCTTCAAAGTGCTCGGCATCGGCCTTCTGGCCTTGCTGATGCTGATTCCTCTCGGCCAGGTCAACGACCTGATCGGTGAACGCGAGGGCCGCGCGCGCGAAGCGACCGCGCAGATCGCCTCGCGCTGGGGCGGTCAGCAACTGGTCGGCGGGCCGGTGTTGGTGGTGCCGGTGCAGACGCGGCAGCGGCAGGGCGATACCACGGTGACGGTGGAGACGCGCGAATACCTGCTGCCCGATCGCCTCGGCTTGCGCGCACAGCTGGCGCCGGAAATGCGCCGTTACGGCTTGTACGAAACCGCGGTCTATCTGGCCGAGCTGAAGATCGAAGGACGCTTCAACGCGGCCGACATCACCGCGCTCGCCGGCGCCGGCCGCGAGGTGCAGTGGCAGCGCGCGGAGCTGCGCGTGCCGGTGGCCGATGTGCGCGGCATTCGCCACGTCTCGCCGTTACGGCTGGGCCAGCGCGAACTCGATTTCGGTCCGGACGGCGGCGGCGTCGCCGGTGTCGCTGCGATCGCCGCGCCGTTCGCGCTCGATCCGGCCACGCTGCCGCCGCAGCTCGCGTTCGCGTTCGAGTTGACCTTGGCCGGCAGCGAGCGGCTCGCCGCCTTGCCGCTGGCGCGGCAGACCAATCTGCAGGCGAGCGGCGCCTGGCCCGATCCGGGCTTCGACGGCGCCTTCCTGCCGGCCGAACGCCGCGTCGACGAGCGCGGTTTCGAAGCGAGCTGGCAGGTGCTCGATCTGAACCGTCGCATCGCGCAGCGCTGGAGCGAGAGCGAAGCGGCCGGCATTGCGTTGGCCGACAACGCGTTCGGCGTCAGCCTGGTGCGGCCGGCCGGGCCGTATCAACAGAACGTGCGCGCCGGCAAATACGGCGTGCTGTTCATCGCGCTGACCTTCGTCGCATTCTTCCTGTTCGAGGTGCTGCGCGGCCTGCGCGTGCATGCGGTGCAATACCTCTTGGTCGGCGTCGCGCTGTGCACGTTCTATGTCGTGCTGCTGGCCTTGTCGGAACAGTTCGGCTTCGGACTGGCCTATTTCGCCGCGGCCGCGACGACGGTGGTTCTGGTCGGCGGCTACGCCGCGGCGGTGCTGGCGCAGAAGCGCGCGGGTTGGGTGCTGGGTGCGCTGTTGGCCCTGATCTACGCGCTGTTGTACGGCCTGGTCGCGAGCGAAGACTACGCTTTGCTGATGGGCGCATTGGCCTTGCTCACCACGGTCTCCGCGCTGATGTACCTGACCCGCCGTGTCGACTGGTACGCGATGGGGCCGACCGCGCGCGGCGCGTAGGCGCGCCTCTCGCTAAACTGGCGTCGATATGAACCTACTCGCCTTCGAAACCGCCACCGAATCCTGTTCCGCCGCCTTGCTGGTGGAGGGGCGCCTGCTCGAGCGCAGCGAGCTGGCGCCGCGCCGGCACGCCGAACTGCTGCTGCCGATGTGCGAGGCCTTGCTGGCCGAAGCGGGGCTCGCGCGCAGCGATCTCGACGCGCTCGCGGTCGGCTGCGGCCCGGGCGCCTTCACCGGCGTGCGCTTGGCGATCTCGGCCGCGCAGGGCATCGCGCTCGCGCTCGATCTGCCGGTGGTGCCGGTGTCGTCGCTGGCCGCGCTCGCCATGCAGGCGCCGCGCAACGGCGCCGGCGTGCTCGCGGTGATCGATGCGCGCATGGGCGAGATTTATGCCGGAGCGTTTCGTTTCGGCGCGGACGGTTTGCTGGTCGCGCTCGACGGCGAATCGGTCGGCAAGGCAGAAGCGCTGTCGCTGCCGCCGGCGCCGGCTTGGAACGTCGTCGGCAGCGGTTGGGCCAGCTATGCCGAGGCACTGGCCGCGCGCCTGCCGGCGGCGCCGTCGTGGGCCGATGGCGCGCGCTATCCGCAGGCCGCTGATGTGGCGCGTCTGGCCGAGCCGCTGGCGCGCGCCGGGCGCGGTGTCACGGCGGAACAGGCGTTGCCGGTGTATCTGCGCGACAAGGTCGCGCTGACCTTGGCCGAGCAGCGCGCCGCGCGCTGACGCGCCGTCTCAGTCGGCCGCCGCGCGCGACGGCGCGATCGAGTCGATACCGTCGGCGAGGACACAGGCCTCGTAGCCGTCCAACGTCTCGCACGCGAACGGCGGCGGCTTGTGCTCGAAGCGGCTGCGCCAGCGGGCGTCCTTGCCGAGCACGTAGATTTCGTCCTTGCTCCAGGCGCCGGCATCGGCTTGCGCGGTCAGTTCTCCGCAATATTGCTGGGTCGCCTTTGCGTTCCAGCGCGCGAGGTAGCCGCTGTTGAAGGTCAGGTGATGGCGTGCGGCGAGCAGCTGGAACGGCAGGTACGAACCGACCGCCTCGCCGCAGGACGGCGGCGGCAGCAAGGTCAGGTGGCGCCGCCCCTGCGCCAGTTGCGCCCAGCGCGGATCGAGCAGCTGCGTGCCGGGAACTTCGAGGTTCGCCTTCAAGCGCGACTTCGCGTAGTACTGATGCATCGTCGACAGATCGGCCATCTGCACGATCAGCGCGAGGCCGAGCAATCCCGCCGCAAGCAACGGGCGATAGCGCTTGAGCACGGTCCAGATCACCAACAGGATCAGCGCGTAGTAGGCGACCCAGACGAAGCGGCCGGAGGAACGGAACGCGCCGAACAGGCGATTCTTGATCGGCCAGTCGATCAGCACCCAGGAACCGACGGCGAGCACGCTGCTGGCAGCGAACAGGCACAGCAGAAGTGCGACCAGCGCGAGCGGCCGCCAGGCCGGCTCGGGCATTGGTAACCGGCGGTAGCGCACCAAGCCATCCAACAGCAGCCACGCGCCTAGCCCGAGTACGCCGATGCCGGCGAAGGCGAAGCCTTCATACTGATCCGGCAGATAGGGCAGGGTCGGCAGTACGCGCGAATACCCCATCGGGTTGAAGAAGCCGAGCAGGTTGAACGAGTAGCGACCGTAAGGGACGCCGCCGGAGCTGTCGGACGTGTGAATGACCATCGCGCCGCTGAGCCAGAACAGCGGCAGCAGGATCGCCAGCGCGACGCCGAAACCGATCGCCGCCTCGCGCAGCGAACGCGCGCGGTCGAGGCGGATGCGCTTGAGCCAGTAGGCGGCCTGGATCGCCAAGGTCATCGCGGTCAGATACGGATGCACCAGAACCGCCACCGCGCCGAGCAGCCACCACGGCCATGCTTCCGCGATCAGACTTTTAGGCGGCTCCTTACGGAAGTACAGCCACAGCCCGGCCAGCAACAGCCATTGGGTGGTCAAGGTGTCGTGACCGAGGCGGCTCAGCAGGAGCGGCGCGAATACGAACAGCGCGGTACCGGCGAGGATCGTCGCCGGATGTCGTGTCGCGCGCGTCAGCAGCAGCGCGGCGAAGGCGCCTTGCAGCACGTAGTTGGTCAGCAGCCACAGGCCGATGTACTGAAATGGTTCGGGCAGCCACGGCGAGATCGGCTTGAACAGCAACGCGAGCAAGGGCAGCGAGTCGGTGTAGGCGATCGACGTGCCGACCGGATACCACAGCTCCGGCAGCAGCCCCGGCGGCCAATGCCAAGGCGCGCTGCGGAACATCGCCCAGCCGCTGTAGTGCTGGGCGAGGTCGTTGTTGAGCAGCCAGCCGATCGCGCCCGGATCGGCCAGCGCGCTGCCGAGCGTGCGCGCGAAGAACAGCAGACCGCAGGCGGCGCCGATCGCGACCGCGAGTCCGCGGCCGACCTCGCGCCGCCGCGCCGATGCGGTGCCGAAGCCGAGCAGGGCCAAGGCCGAGATCAGGATCAACGCGCGATCGAGCTGCAAGCCCGGCACCGCCGCTTGCGTGGCGGCGAGCTGGTCGAGCAGATGCAGCGCGTCGAACGCGAGCACGCCGCAGATCAGCGCATACAGCGCCGCTTCGAGCCGCCAGTTGCCCGGCCGCGTCGTCGCGGCGGGTGCGTCGAGGCTCATCGAAGGTGCGTTGCGCATGCAGTGATCGCGTCCATTGCGGCAAGGGGGCTTGGTGCATCGGCAGCGCCGTGCATAAGCGCATGAAAGGAACTTATTGCGACGACGTGGATCAGTACGCCGTCGTCGCATACGGCAATCCTACAATCGTAGAACGAACCAGCATGGAAGGTGCAGCGGTGATCAGTCTGGACGCAAGGAAGCAAGCGAAGTTCCATGCCGAGCGCTTTCGCACGGCGGTACCGTTCCGTCACGTCGTCATTTCCGATTTTCTCGATCCGGCCGCGTGCGGGCGCCTGCTCGCCGATTTTCCGAGCTTCGAGGAACGGCATGCCTTGAACGAAATGGGCCAAGTCGGCGGCAAGGCCGTGCGCATGGACGTGCGCGACATTTCCGACACCTACCGCGAACTCGACCGCCAGCTGCAGAGTCCCGAATTTCTCGGCTACGTCTCCGAAGTGACGGGCATTCCCGATCTGCTCTACGACCCCGACTACGTCGGCGGCGGCACGCACGAGAATCGCCACGGCCAGAATCTCGATGCGCACGTCGACTTCAACTATCACCCGCGCACGCGCTGGCATCGCCGGCTCAACTTGATCGTTTACTTGAACCCGCGCTGGGACGAGGGTTGGGGCGGCGCACTGGAGCTGCACGCCGATCCGTGGCGCGAGGCGGCCGACGCGGCCGTGCGCATCGCGCCGCTGTTCAACCAGTGCGCGATCTTCGAAACGACCGAGACGTCCTGGCACGGCTTTTCGGCGATCGCCTTGCCGAAGGAGGCGAGGTCGCTGTCGCGCAAGTCGTTCGCGATCTATCTGTACACGCGCGACCGCCCGCCCGAGCAGACCGCGCCGCCGCACGCGACCGTCTATGTGCCGCCGGCGATGCCGCGTGGCTGGCAGGAGGGGCGCACGCTGGTCGCTGCGGATCTGCGTGATTTGAATCAGCGCTTCAGCCGGCTGCGCTCGCAGCTTCGCTATCTCTACGAGCGCGAGAAGCAGCACGGTGCGCAGACGGCGACGCTCGAACGCGCGCTGCAGCAGGCACGCAACGCGCAGCGCTTGCCGTTGCAGGGCTACGCCACCCAGCCTGCCGCACCGGAAGGGTTGTGGCCGGACGGTTGGGTCGGTGAGGAATTCTCGCTGCGTTTCGTACCGACGCGAGCGACCAAATCGCTGCGGCTGGAACTGTGGTCGCCGCCGCAGCTCGGCAACGGCCAAGAGCTGCGCATCACGCTCGGCAAGGACGGCTACACGCAAGCCTTGCGCCCGGGCATGACCACGCCGGTGCAACTGCGATTGCAGGCTCGCGCCGGCGAAGAGATCGCGCTGACGCTGCGCGCCTCGCGCAGCTGGACGCCGGCCGCCGAAGGCGAGAGTGGCGATCGGCGCGCGCTGTCCTACAAGGTCGTCAGCGCGGAGCTGGAGCACTAGCGCCGCGACGGCGCTGCTCCTCAGCGGCGCAGTCGCGCCAGTGCTCGCGCGGCCAGATGGCGCAGGCTGCGGCGACGCATCGCATCCAGCGCCGCCGTCGACTGCTCGAGCTGGCGCGTGAGTTCACTGAGATCGCGATACAGGCGCTGGTTGTGCTGGTCGCGGCGCGCGAGCAACACGCGCAAGGCTTCCACGTCGGCTGCGGTCAGCGTCGCACCGGCCTGCAGATGCGCCGGCAACGGGCGGTCCACGTAGATGGTCGAATGCGTGCCCGCGAGTTCCTCTGCCGGTCGCTCGTGCGTGTAGAAGTACAGCGCGATCGACTTGCGCGTCAGCTCCTGGCGCGATTGAGGCAAGCAGATGCGGCCGAAACCGTGCCAGCTCCATTCGGTGGTTTCGAATATCACGCAGCGGTTGTACAGCGGCGTGACCAGACGGACGCGGTCGTCCGGTGAGCGCGGGTCGGAATGCAGCTCCAGCGAACCGCCCCAGGTGTCCTGCCACTCGCAGTTGAGGTAGACGATCAGGTTGAGCCGGCGATGCCAGTGCTCGATCGGGTGGCGGTTGAAGTCGACGTGCGGATCGAGATCTTGTCCTTCGCGGTTCTCGTGCGTGCCACCGCCGAAGTAGAACGGGTCGTAGAGCAGGTCCGGAACGCCGGTGAGGCGGCCGACGAAATCGAGGAAGGCACGCGACTGGATCAACTCGTCGAGCGCCGCGTACGAGGCGCCGAGCTCGCGGATGCGTTCGACGGTCGACTTGCCGCCGAGTTCGCCGGCCTCGTTGCGCGCGTTGCCGCGCTCGAACGGCGGGAAATCCGCCAGCAGCTGCGCGGCGTAGCCGGCGGCGAGGAAGTCGTCGATGACGAGATGACGAAACGGCTCGCGGCGGGCGAATGCGGCGGCGTGGCGCTCGGTTTCGAGCAGCACGCGCGGGTCGACGAAGCGGTCGAGGTCGGCGACGGTCATGGGCGCGCATGATGCCATGCGCGTCCGCGTCGCGGCGTCTCAGGCCGGCGTCTTCAGCGCCTCGACGATGCGCTCGATGCGCGCGCGCGTCGGTGCGCGCAGGAGCGCGGCGGCTTGCGTGCGCAGCTGCGCGCGGTCGAGCGCATTGACCAGCTCGCGCACTTCCAACAGCAGGCCCGGATGCATGCTGAAGTCGGTCAGGCCGAGCGCGAGCAGGAGCGCGGTGTAGCGGCGGTCGCCGGCCATCTCGCCGCACAAGCTCACGCGCCGCTGCGCGCGCTGCGCGGTCGCGATGGTTTGCGCGATCAGCTTCAGCACGGCCGGATGCAGCGGGTCGTACAGGTTGGCCAGATGATCGTTGTTGCGGTCGACCGCGAGTGTGTACTGGATCAGGTCGTTGGTGCCGATCGCGATGAAGTCGAGCGATTTGATCATCGCCGGCAGCGCGATCGCGGCGGCCGGCACTTCGATCATCGCGCCAAGCTCGATGTGCTCGGCGATCTCGTGACCGGAGGAGCGCAGGTCGCGCGCGCATTCCTTGAGCAGGCGCCGCACGCTGTGCATCTCTTCGGCGGTCGAGACCATCGGCACCAGAATGCGCAAGGGTCCATAGCCGGAGGCGCGCAGGATCGCGCGCAGCTGGGTCGCGAGAATCTGCGGATGGCGCAAGGACAGGCGCACGCCGCGCACACCGAGCGCCGGATTCTCCTCGTCGTCGAGCGCGAGCCCGCTGGCATCGGCCTTGTCCGCGCCGAGGTCGAGCGTGCGCACCGTGACCGGCAGTCCGCCCATGCCGAGCACGAGGTCGCGATAGGCGAGGAATTGCTCGTCTTCGCTCGGAATCTCGCGCCGCTGCAGGAACAGGAATTCGGTGCGGTAGAGGCCGACGCCGGCGGCGCCGAGCGCACGCGCTTGCGCCACGTCGGCCGGCGATTCCGCATTCGCGTACAGCGCGATCGCGACGCCGTCGCGCGTGCGCGTGTCGGCGTCGCGCAAGAGGGCGAGGCGCTTGCCGCGCTGCGCGACCTCGCGCTGCCAAGCGCGGAAGCGCGCCAGATCTTGCGCGGCCGGATGCACGACGATCTCGCCGTGCTCGCCGTCGATCAGCACCAGATCGTCGTCTTGGATGTGCGACAGCGCCTGGTGCGCCGCGACGATCATCGGCAGGTGCAGCGAGCGTGCCAGGATCGCGCTGTGCGAAACCTGGCTGCCGGAAGAAAGCACGACGCCGAGCACGCCGTGCTCGGCCAGCGGCACCAGCTCCGACGGTGCCACCGTGTCGCTGACCAGGATCTCGCCGACGCGCGCGGCGAGGCGGCGCTCCTCCGCGCTCGATTCGCGCGCGAGTCCGGCCTGCACGCGGCCGATCACGTGATCGATGTCTTCCTTGCGGCTGCGCAGGTAGGGATCGTCCATCGCCTCGAATACCGCGACCAGGCGGTCGCGCTGCATCTTCAGCGCGGCGCTGGCGCGGTAGCGGCCGACGCGAATCAGCTCGAACAGGCCGCTGGTCAGTTCGCGATCGGCCAGCATCAGACTGTGCGCGTCGATGAACTCGGCCACCTCGCGCGCCAAGGCGCCGTGCAGTTTTTCGCGCAGCGCCTGCAATTCCTCGCGCGCGATCGCGATCGCGCGATACAGGCGTTCGAGCTCGGCTTCGACTTCCGATTCTTCCAGCGGGCGTTCGTCGACCAGGTAGCGGCTCGGGTGTTCCAGGCGCGCTCGTCCGAGCGCCATGCCGCGCGATGCACCGCTGCCGGCTAGGACGAGCCTCATTGACCCTCGTCGAACTTGCGCTCGAACAGATCGAGCATCGCCGCCATTGCGGCTTCTTCGTCGGCACCGTCGGTGCGCAGCGTGATCGGCGTGCCGAGACCGGCCGCCAGCATCATCACGCCCATGATGCTCTTCGCGTTGACTTCCTTGCCGCGGCAGGCGATGAACGCGCCGGCCTGGAAGCCGTGCAGCAGCTGCACCAGCTTCGCCGACGCGCGCGCGTGCAGGCCGAGTTTGTTGCTGATTGTGATTTCCCTTTCGAGCATGGCGTTCCTGTCGTGGCTGTTGAGGGGTTGGCTGGCGAGGTCGCGTGCCGGGTGGTCAGCGCACCGTCGCGAGGGTTTTACGGCGCGAATCGTCGCCCGCTGCCGTACGTGCCGCTCGCTCTTTCGGACTTGCTTCGCCGTTCGCGCGCACTCCTGCGCGCCGCGTACGGCGAGGCCGCGTGTCGAGAAATGGGCGGGCCGGCCGGTTTCTCAACCTCCTATGGGTTGTCGACGACGATGCCGCCGCGCCCGCCGCTCGCCGCCGTCTGCGCGAGTTCGTCGAGCGACTGCTCCGGATAGTTGAGCACCCGCAGCAGCATCGGCAAATTCAGTCCGGACACGCAGTGCATGCGCACGCCGAGGTCGGGCAGGCGCCGCGCGATGTTGCACGGCGTGGCGCCGTACAGATCCGACAGCACCAGCACGCCATCGCCGTGATCGAGCTCGCGCGCGCTGGCGACGGCGGTGCGCAGCATCGTGTCCGGATCGTCGCTGGGCGCGACTTCCTGCACTTCGACCGACAGCGGCAAGCGGCCGAGCACGTGTCGCGCCGCGCCGATCAAAGCCGCACCCATCGATTCGTGGGTCATCAGGAGGACACCGACGGTCATGGACATGCTCCGCAAGCCGGGATTGGGGATTGGGGATTGGGGATTCGGAAAAGCACGCCGCGGCTCGATGGCGGCATTCGAGCCAATGCCGCCTGCTCCAAACCAATCCCCAATCCCGAATCTCGAATCCCGGCTCTCATCACTCCAACTCCCGATGATAAGTGAGCACCTGCGCATAGCGCTGGCGGAAGTGCTCGGCAAGGCGCTCGGACAGATACACCGAACGGTGGCGGCCGCCGGTGCAGCCGATGCAGATGGTCACGTAACTGCGGCCGTCGTGCTCGAAACGCGGCAGCCAGCGGTCGAGCAGGTGCGCGAGGTCGCCGCGGAATTCGCCGACTTCGGCGCGCTCCTCCAGCCATTCGCGCACCGGTGCGTCTTTGCCCGACAGCGGGCGCAGCTTCGCTTCCCAGTGCGGGTTGGGCAGGCAGCGCGCGTCGAAGACGAAGTCGGCGTCGGTCGGCACGCCGCGGCGATAGGCGAACGATTCGAACAGCAAGGTCATCGCGCCGGCGGTCAGCCCCATCTCGGTGATGATCAGGCGACGCAGCTGGTGCACGTTGAGATCGCTGGTGTCGATCGTGCGGTCGGCGATCGCCAGCATCGGGCGCAGCAAGCGGCGTTCTTCGGCGATCGCCTCGGCCAGCGCGAGGCCGTCGCCCGACAGCGGATGGCGGCGGCGCGTTTCCGAATAGCGCTTGATCAGCACTTCGTCGCGCGTGTCGAGGAAGACCAGCCGGTAGCCGATGTTCGCTTGCGCCAGTTCGGCCAGGATCTGCGGCAGGCGGTTGAGGTTCTCGGCGCGATTGCGCACGTCGACGCCGACCGCGAGCCGGTGGCGCAGGCCGACCGCGTTCTGCGACAGCGCCTGCACGAACGCCGGCATCAGTGCGGCCGGCAGGTTGTCGACGCAGTAGTAGCCGAGATCCTCGAGCGTGCGCAGTGCGACGGTCTTGCCCGAACCGGACAAGCCGCTGACCACGATCAGTTGGTCGGAACCGTTGTCGGGGCTGGCGGGCGTTTCTACCATGGCGGCAAGCGGCGCATCTGGTGCGCCTGGCGGTCGATGAAAGTCTGTGCGGGGTCGAAGCCCTTGGTCTTGAGCATGTGGCTGCGCACCGCCGCCTCCGCCAGCACGGCGATGTTGCGGCCCGGCGCGACCGGGATGACGATCTGCGGCACCTGCACGTCGAGGATCTCGCGATAGCCGACGTCGCCGGTCAGGCGCGTCATCGCGTCGCCCGGTGCGTCGAGTTTCTGCGGTTTGAGGTGCACGATCAGGCGCAAGTATTTCGAGGGTTTGACCGCGGTCTGACCGAACATCTCGCGCACGTTCAGCACGCCCAGGCCGCGCACTTCGAGCAGGTCGCGCAGCATGTCGGGGCAGTTGCCGTCGATCACGTCCGGCGCGATCAAGGTGAATTCGGGCGCGTCGTCGGCGACCAGGCGATGGCCGCGCGTGATCAGTTCCAGCGCGAGCTCGCTCTTGCCGGTGCCGCTCTCGCCGGTGATCAGAACACCGATCGAGTACACCTCCATCAGCACGCCGTGCAGGGTGATCTGGCGCGCCAGCGTGCGCGCGAGCTGGTACTGCAGATAGGTGAGCAGCTCATGTCCGCGCTTGGGGCTGTGCCACAGCGGCGTATTGGTTTCCTCGGCCGCCTTGCGCAGGTCGGCCGGCACCGGCTGGTCCTTGGTCACCAGGAGCGCGGTCGGCTGATAGGCGACGATTTTCTCGACCGTTTCCCAGCGCTGGCGCGAATCGAGGCTGTCGAGGTAGTTCAGCTCCTCGGTGCCGATGATCTGCACTTTGTTGGGATAGATGATGTTGAGGTAGCCGACCAGGGACGGCCGCCGCGCCTGGGTGCCGCCGGTTTCGATCGCACGGTTCTCGCCGCGCATGCCGGCGATCCAGCGCAGCGCCAGGCGCTCGCCGACCGAATCGAACAACTGGCGAGCGCTCAAACGGTCCATGCGCTGGGGCCGGGATGGAGAATTGAGGATTGCTGATTGGGCAGAAGCACGAGAGCGGCAGGTCGCACCGGAGTCCAGACTCGCAGTGTACGGGGACTGGCGCCGATCGTCACAACGAGGGGCCGTCGTGCTCAGGTCTCGCTGCGAAGTCCCTTGCGCAGGGCGTCGTGCAGCGTGGCGGAATCGGTCGCGGCACGCAGCGCGCCGGTGACGGCCGGATTGGAGAACAGCTCGGCGAGTTCGGCCAGGAGCTTCAAGTGCTGGTCGGTGAAATGCGCCGGCACGATCAGCGCGGCGACGAGGTCGACCGGCTGCTGGTCGGAGGCGCCGAAATCGATCGGCGCATCGAGCCGCACGAACGCGGCACGGGCCTGCGCGAGCGCTGCGCTGCGGCCGTGCGGAATGGCGACGCCGTGACCGAGGCCGGTGCTGCCGAGGCGCTCGCGCGCGAGCAGCGCATCGCGTACGACGGTTTCGTCTTCGCCCCCGGCGAGCAAGGTCGACAGTTCGGCGATCAAGGCGGCCTTGTCGCGTGCGACAAGGCCGGTCCGCACCCGCTCGGGCGACAACAAATCGAGAAAAGGCATGGGCGGGTGCGGGGTCTCGCGACGGTAGCCGATAGCTTAGCTGTAACGCGCCGACCGCACCGAATCGGCGTGGTGGTCGGTCAGCTTTTCCTTGTGCTTGCGCACTTGCGTGTCGACCTTGTCGACCAGAGTGTCGATCGCGGCGTACATGTCGACCGCGGTCGCGTCCGCGTGGAGGGTCTTGCCTGACAGCTGGATCGTCGCCTCGGCCTTGTGCAAAAGCTTCTCGACGCCGAGGACGATGGTGAAATCATGCAGGTGGTCGAAGTGGCGCGTGATGCGCTCGAACTTACTGATGGCGTAGTCGCGCAGTGCGGCGGTGACTTCGACCTGATGACCTTTGACATTGATCTGCATGATGGACTCCTCGTGTTGGGGGCGGCGCACGCCGACCCGGACATAAGGTCGCGGGCGTAGCCGGGATTCCGGTACGAGCGCGGCCTGCATGGACTCCGACCTGCGGCGGCCGGCGGTGTTCCCTCCTGTGTGTGGAATGATGGAATTGGATGCGCGCATCGTGCTTCAAGCCAGCCGACTGCGATCGTTGGAAGAAGGAATGTTCAACGCTTCCCGGTACTTGGCCACCGTACGCCGGGCCACGTTAATTCCGCGTCGATTCAATTCGGCGGCGAGCACCTGGTCCGACAGCGGCTTGGCGCGTTGTTCATCGCCGATCAGCTTCTTGATCATCGCCTGAATCGCGGTGGCGGAAGCGGCGCCGCCGTCGACGGTGGTGACGCCGCTGGAGAAGAAATACTTGAACTCGAACGTGCCGCGCGGCGTGTGCAGGTATTTGCGCGTGGTCACGCGGCTGATCGTCGATTCGTGCATGCCGACTTCCTCGGCGACGTCCTTGAGCACCAACGGGCGCATCGCTTCGGCGCCGAATTCGAGAAAGGCTTCCTGCGCACGCACGATTGAGGTGGCGACCTTGAGCATGGTCTCCGCGCGCGTCTTCAGGGACTTGATCAGCCAACGCGCTTCCTGCAGCTGGCCCTTGAGGTAGTTCGCGTCCTCGCGCCGCGCCTTCGCGATCAGGCCGGCATAGTGTTCGTTGATACCCAAACGCGGCTGGCAGCCGGGCGCCAGCGTGACCTGCCAGCGGCCGCTAATCTTGCGTGCGTACGCGTCCGGCGCGACGTAGTCGGTGCTGGTGCTGGCGTAGCTGCTGCCGGGCTTGGGCGCCAGGCTGCGGATCAGGGCCAGCGCGGTTTCGAATGTCTCTTCGTCGACGTGCAGGCGCTGGCACAGGCGCGCGCGATCCTGCCGTGCCAGCGCCTCCAGATGCTCGGCGATCAGGACGCGCGCGAGCGCCAGCCCCGGCGTCGCCGGTTCGAGCACTTCGAGCTGCACGGCGAGGCATTCCTTCAGCGAACGGCTGGCCACGCCGACCGGATCGAACAGCTGCACGCGGTGGCGCACCGCCTGGACTTCTTCCAAGGTGACCGTGTGCAGCGTCGCCAAGGCGTCGCGGATCGATTCGTCGCTTTCGCTGAGGTAGCCGTCGTCGTCGATCGCCTCGATGATGGTCGCGGCGATCGCGCGATCGCGCGCCGAGATCGGCGTCAGGTTCAGCTGCCACAAGAGATGATCGCGCAGGTCCAGCGCTTCGGCGTCCTGCGGTTCGAGGCCATCCTCGTCGGGCGCGGCGCTGCGGTACTCGTCGCGCTCGACTTCGATGTCGAGCGGCGTTTCCTCGCTTTCGGAGGATTCTGCCGGGCTTTCGTTCGGCGTCTCTTCCGCCGTTTCCGCAGCCGGACCGCCGTCCGCTTCTTCCGCTTCGACCGCTTCGCTCGTTTCCATCTCGAGCAGTGGGTTGGATTCCAGCGCGGTGTTCAGCTCCAGCTCCAGCTCCAGCCGCGACAGCTGCAGCAGCCGAATCGCCTGTTGCAGCTGAGGCGTCAGCGCCAGCGATTGGCTGAGGCGAAATTGAAGCGCTGGTTTCATTCCTGGAGCAAGCTGGACCCGTTGACCCATCCTAGCGCCAAACGACGGGTACGGGCAGATTGACTCGGGGCCGGGATTGGGGATTCGGGATTGGGACAAGCCAGGCGTGCGTTTGCGCAAGGGGGAGTCGAAGCAGCTTCTTCGAATCTCCAATCCCCAATCCCAGCTCTTCCTACATTCGAAACTCGCGCCCCAGATAGACCTCGCGCACCTGCTCGTTGGCGAGGATGTCGGCGGGAGCGCCCTGCGCCAGCACGGCGCCTTCGCTCATGATGTAGGCGCGCTCGCAGATACCGAGCGTTTCGCGCACGTTGTGGTCGGTGATCAGGATGCCGATGCCGCGTGCGCGCAGCTGCCGCACGATGCGTTGGATGTCGACCACCGAAATCGGATCGATGCCGGCGAACGGTTCGTCCAGCAGCATGAAGCGCGGCTTCGCCGCCAGCGCGCGCGCGATCTCGACGCGGCGCCGCTCGCCGCCCGACAGGCTGACGCCTTTCTGGCCCGCGATGTGGCCGATCTGCAAGTCGTCGAGCAGGCTCTCCAGCTCGCTGGCGCGCGCACCGGCATCGAGGTCGTCGCGCAGCTCCAGGATCGCGAGAATGTTGTCGGCCACGCTGAGGCGGCGGAACACCGACGCTTCCTGCGGCAGGTAGCCCACGCCCAAGCGCGCGCGCGAGTGCATGGGTAGCGTGGTGACGTCTTGGTCGTCGATGCGGATTGCGCCGGCGTCCGCGGCGATCAGGCCGACGACCATGTAGAAACAGGTCGTCTTGCCCGCGCCGTTGGGGCCGAGCAGGCCGACGATCTCGCCCTGCTCGAGGGTGAAAGCGAAATCGCGCACGACGGCGCGGCCGCGGAAACTCTTGCGCAGACCCGACGCGCTCAACATCAGGGTTGGCCGTCCGCGTCGGCTTTCTTGGGCTGCGCGTCAGCCGGTTTGTCTTGCGCCGGCTTCTTGTCGGCCGGCTTGTCCTTTGCTGGCGCATCGGTTTTCGCAGCCGGTTTGGACTTCGGCTCGATCACCATGTGCACGCGGTTGCCGGCGGTGTTGTCGCCGCTCTCCATTTCGCCGGTATTGGTGTTGTAGGTCATCTTCTCGCCGTGGAAGGTGCCGCGGCCTTGCTGCACCACGGTCACGTTGCCGGTCAGCACGGCGATGCTGGTGTCGTTGTTGTAGTCGATGTTGTCGGCGTCGGCGGTCATCAGACCGGTGCCGTTGTCTTGCTGCTGCTCGATGTGCGCCTGCTTGCCGACCAGCACGACGCGCTGCACTTCGCCGGAAATGTCGTTGCCCTTGGCGTCCTTGGCGTTGCTCGGATGCTGGTAGATCGTCGCTTCCGCGCCGTGCGATTTCATCGAGCCCTGCACGACGACGACGTTGCCGCGCAGAAAGGTCGTGCCCGGCGTCTTGTCGGTGCCCTGCACGATCTTGGAGTAATCGGCCTTGATGTCCATCGGCTGCTGGCGGTCGGTGCTGAGCGCACTCGCCGCGAGCGGCGCCAGCGCGCACAGCGCGGCGAGCACGCCGGCGCGGCTACTTGCGCTGGTTCTTCGGTGGGATCGTCGAATGCACATCGGACAATAGCTCCAGGGTCTTGTCGTTGAGGTCGCCGCGCATACCGACGCCGCGGAGTATAGAACCCGCCTGCGTGATCGTAGCCGGCGCCGCGGTTTCCATCTTCTTGTCCTTCGGCCAGGTGGTCAGGTCGGTGGTGACCAGATCGACCGGTTTGGTCTTGCCGATCGCCTCGCGATGCATCTCGACGTGGCCGAGCAGCTTCATGATCGTGCCGTCCTTGTTGACCCACGCCGAATCGGACTTGCCTTGCCAGGGGTTGCCGCTGCCGTCGACCAGGACATAGTCGGGCGTGGTGACGAAGATCGAGCCGTCGTCGCCGCGCCGCGCGAGGAAGGGGCCGGTGACCTGGAACGTGCGCTGGCCTTCCGCGTTGAGCGCATTCAGGGTGAAGTCGCTCAGCGTGTAGTCCGAGCGCGGGGGACCGGCGAAGGTCTGCTCGTTGGTGCGGTCGCGGTTGAGCCAGAGCAGGTATTCGGTGCCGAGCACGAGCGCGAGAAGCGCGGCGATGGTCAGCCAGTAGTTGCGGCTCACGAAGCGCTACCGATCAGCTCAGGAACGCCGCGAGTTCGCTCTCGGCCTTGCCCTGGGCGGCGAGGATCAAGTCGCACACTTCGCGCACCGCCCCCTGGCCGCCGGCCAGACGCGTGCGCCAATGGGTGCGTTCGCGCAGCCACGGATGCGCATTCGCCACCGCGATCGAGAGGCCGCACAGCTGCATCGCGGCGAGGTCGGGCAGATCGTCACCGGTGTAAGCGGTCTGCTCCCCATCCAGCCGCAGCGCGTGCAGCAGCTGCTGCAGGCAGGCGCGTTTGTCCTTTTGATCTTGATAGACGTGCGCGACGCCGAGCTCGGCCATGCGTTCGGTGACGACGTGGCTGAGGCGCGCGGTGATCACCGCGACCTCGACGCCGTTGGCGAGCAGGCGCTTCAAGCCGAGCCCGTCGTGCACGTTGAACGCCTTCAGCTCGTGCCCGTCGGCGGTGTACCAGAGCTTGCCGTCGGTGAGGACGCCGTCGACGTCGAAAACGGCCAGCTTGATGCGGGCGGCACGGTCGCGGATATCGGCGGGAAGATCGGTCGGAAGCACAGGGACTCGGGATTTGAAGAGAGAAGGTCGAACGAGGCGCAGCGGCACCGAACGGATCGCGACGCGGTCTTCGTATCCCGAATCCCGAATCTCCAATCCCGGCTTCTACACCACTCTGGCGCGCAAGAGATCGTGAATGTTGAGCGCACCGACCACGCGATTGTCCGCATCGACCACCAACAGCGCATGAATCTTGTGCGCTTCCATCAGCTGTGCGGCCTCGACCGCGAGCTTGTCGGCGCCGATCGACTTCGGATGCGCGGTCATCAAACGGGTGACCGGCGTAGTGCGCAGGTCGATGTCGTCGTCGTCGACCGCGCGGCGCAAGTCACCGTCGGTGAAGACGCCGAGCAGGTGCTGCTCGGCGTCGATGATTGCGGTCATGCCCAGGCCCTTGCGCGTCATTTCGACCAGCGCATCGGTCAGGCTGACGTCGGGCGCAACGGTCGGGATGCGTTCGCCGGTGTGCATGATGTCGCTGATCTTCAGCAGCAGCTGGCGGCCGAGGCTGCCGGCCGGGTGCGAGCGCGCGAAATCCTCGTCGGTGAAGCCGCGCGCTTCGAGCAGGGCGATCGCCAGCGCATCGCCCATCACCAGGGCCGCGGTGGTGCTCGAGGTCGGCGCCAGTCCGAGCGGGCAGGCTTCGGCCGGCACGCTGGTATCGAGATGCACGTCGGCCAGGCGCGCTAGCGAGGAGCCGATATTGCCGCTCATGACGATCAGCGGGATGCCCTGGCGTTTGATCAGCGGCAGGATCGCGAGCAGTTCGTCGGTTTCGCCGGAGTTCGACAGCGCCAGCACCACGTCCTTGGGCGTGATCATGCCGAGGTCGCCGTGGCTGGCTTCGGCCGGGTGCACGAAGAACGAGGGGGTGCCGGTCGAGGCCAGGGTCGCCGCGATCTTGCGCGCGATGTGGCCGGACTTGCCCATGCCCGAAACGACCACGCGCCCGGGGCATTCGAACATCAGCTGGCAGGCGCGCAGGAAATCCGCGTCGATGCGGCCCTGCAGCGCGGTGATCGCCTCCGCTTCGATCGCGATCACGGTCTGCGCGCTGCGCACGAGCGCGGTCGCATCGAGCAGAGGGTTGTTCAACGGGCGCACGGCGGCGTGGATCTGGGCATTCATCGTGGTGAGGCGCGCCAGCGTCCTGGCGAAAGTCCTGGATGGGTCGGAGACATCGGAATTTCTGCGCTGCTCTAGGATTTTGAGTACCATGCGCCGCCTCATTGTATCCGCTTCGCCGGGCCGGTTGGTCTGGCGGTCCAAGACTTCAGACGAGCGTCGCCGCCGCAGCGTCGCGGCCGAACCGGCTTCCGGCCTCCCCGCAGGCCGGGCGGGAGTCTACGGTGTATTTCGTAAGCAATTCGTTCCGGAGGCGGCGCGCGGCCCGCCCCGGCACCTAAGTGCTTGGTGCGGCAGTGGGGGCGGGACCGCCGCGAATGTTCGGATACGAGTCGTGGCAGGATGCCCGATCCCTGCCAGTCAGCCCTTTTCCCGGAGAAAAGCACAAGATGGACAGTTCCACCGTGCAAAGTCTGATCCAGCGCGGCATGCCCGAGGCGAAAGTCGAGGTGCACGGCCCCGACGGCGTGCATTTCGAGGCGCTGGTGGTCAGCCCGGCCTTCGCCGGCAAGCTGCCGCTGGCGCGCCACCGCATGGTCTACGCCACCCTCGGCGAGCTGATGGGCGGCGAAATCCACGCGCTGTCGCTGCGCACGCTGACCCCTGACGAAGCGCAGCAGCAGTAAGAACCTCGGGATCCGGCGTCACTGCGCCACTCCCAATCCCCAATCCCGAATCCCGAATCCCGGCATAAAAATGGCAAAAATCGTAATCAACGGCGGCCAACCCCTCAACGGCGACGTCTGGGTATCGGGCGCGAAGAACGCCGTGCTGCCGATTCTCGCGGCGACCCTGCTCGCGGACGGGCCGGTCACCATCGGCAACGTGCCGCACCTGCACGACGTCACCACGACGATGGAGCTGCTCGGCCAGATGGGCGTTGAGCTGATCATCGACGAGCGCATGAAGATCCATGCCGATCCGCGCTCGGCCAAGCACTATTTCGCGCCGTACGACCTGGTCAAGACGATGCGCGCGTCGATCCTCGTGCTGGGTCCCTTGGTGGCGCGCTTCGGCGAAGCGGTGGTGTCGCTGCCGGGCGGTTGCGCGATCGGTTCGCGCCCGGTCGATCTGCACCTCAAAGGCCTGCAAGCGCTGGGCGCCGAGGTCACCGTCGAGAACGGCTACATCAAGGCGCGCGCCAAGCGCCTCAGGGGCGCACGCATCAATCTCGACCTGGTCACCGTGACCGGCACCGAGAATCTGATGATGGCCGCCGCGCTCGCCTCCGGCACGACCATCATCGAGAACGCGGCGCAAGAGCCCGAGGTCGTCGACCTGGCCAACTGCCTCAACGCGATGGGCGCCAAGATCGAAGGCGCCGGCACCGCGACCTTGGTGATCGAAGGCGTCGAACGCCTGTCCGGCACCACCTACGAGGTGCTGCCAGACCGCATCGAGACCGGCACCTTCCTGGTCGCCGGTGCGATCACCGGCGGCAAGGTCACCGCCAAGCGCGCGCGGCCGAAGACGCTCGACGCCGTACTGAGCAAACTCGAGGATGCCGGCGCGCACATTTCCACCGGCGAAGACTGGATCGAACTCGACATGCGCGGAAACCGGCCGAAGGCGGTCAACGTGACCACCGCGCCGTATCCGGCTTTCCCGACCGACATGCAGGCGCAGTTCACCGCGCTCAACTGCATCGCCGAGGGTGTCGGCATCATCACCGAGACGGTGTTCGAGAACCGCTTCATGCACGCGCTCGAACTGCAGCGCCTCGGTGCCGACATCCAGATCGAAGGCAACAGCGCGATCATCAAAGGCGTGGAGAAAATGTCCGGCGCACCGATGATGGCGACCGACCTGCGCGCGTCCGCCTCCCTGGTGCTGGCCGGCCTGGTCGCGCACGGCGATACCGTGGTCGACCGCATCTATCACATCGATCGCGGCTACGAGAACATCGAGGAGAAGCTCGGCGGGCTCGGTGCGCACATTCGGCGCTTGCCGGCGTAAGCACGAGTTACCTATCCGAACGCTTTCCCTCTCCCGCGAGCGGGAAAGCGAATGCCCTTGCGGCGGGCCGAATTCTTCAGCGCTTGATCGACACCAGCTGCAGCATGATCGTGTCGCCCTTGCGATCGGCCTGTTCGATCTGCACCGGCAACCAGCCCAGCGATTCGGCGAACCAGACGCGGCCGACGCGGCGGCGATCGTCGTCGTCGTCGCCTTCGCGGCGCAGCACCACGGTCGAGTAGCTGCCGGCCGGTACCTTCAGCGTCTCCGTGCTGCCGCGCACGTAGCGCATGTCTTCGACGCGATCCTTGACCGCGACCTTGTAGTCGAAGCTCTTCGCCCCGTGCAGCAGATCGGTGGCGAGCGCGAGCGTGACGCTCTGTCGATCGATCAAGCCCGCTACGGTCGCGTAGCGGAATTCGCCGCCTTCGCGCACGCGTACCTCGTGCGCGGTCCAGTCGAACTCGGCCTTGCGCGTGCGCTGCTTGAACGCGCCGTCCTGCTGGTAGTCGTAGCTCAGCGCGAGCGGGCGGCCGTTGTCCCAGCGGAAGCGCGAAGTCTCGACGATGTGGATGCCGGCGATCTTGGCCAGACCTTCGGTACCGTGCGTTTCGCTGCGCAAGGTCCAGCTGCCGTCACGGTTGTCGGACAGTTCCAGCGTGGTGCGGCCGAGCTCGCTGCCGTTCTGCAAGGTCGCGTATTCGGCGCGGAAGGGTTTGATCGAGTCGGGCTTGGCCGAATCGGTTTTGACTGGCTCGGTCTTGGTCGAATCGGCTTTCGCCGCAGCCGCTTTGGCTGCGGGCTTGTTCGCCGCCGGATGGGTCGCAGCGGGCGCCGCGAAGGTCGAAGTCAGCGCGAACAGATTCAGCAGTAACGCGGAGAGCAGGATTCTCATCGAAGGATTCCGCCGAACGAAGGTTTCAGTGTCGCGGGAATTGGCTGAACCTGCGCTCACGCGAGGCTGCCGTCCGCGCTCAGACGCAGCGGCGCCGCCAGCGGTTTGCCGCGATGGAGCACTTGCGAGCCGGCCAGCGCGATGCGCCCGGCGGCGATCTCTTTGACGCAGGCGACTAGCAGGCGATGCTCGTCGGCCAACAGGCGCTGCGCGAGAGTCTCGGCGTCGTCACCGGCGTGGATCGGGATTTCCACTTGCGCGATCAGCGGACCGCCGTCGAGTTCGGCGGTGACGAAGTGCACGCTCGATCCGTGCGTCGCGTCGCCCGCTTCGAGCGCACGCCGGTGCGTATGCAGGCCGCGATATTTGGGCAGCAGCGAGGGGTGGATGTTGACGATGCGGCCGATCCACGGCGCCAAAGCGGCCGGATCGAGGATGCGCATGAAGCCGGCCAGCACGATCAGCGCGGGCGCATACGCGGCGATGCGCTCGAACAGGTCGGCGTCGAAGGCGGCTCGGCTCGGATAGCTCTTCGGGTCGAGCGCCAGCGTGGCGATGCCGGCTTCTTCGGCGCGGCGCAGAGCCAACGCCTGTGTCTTGTCGCTGCCGACCACGACGATTTCGATCGGCAGCTCGCCTGCACGATGCGCCTCGATCAGCGCCTGCAAGTTGGAGCCGCGGCCGGAGGCCAGCACGGCCACGCGCAGAGGCGCGCTCACTGGAGGGGGCGCTGCATCGATCGCCACGAGTTCAGAGCAAACTCCAAGCGACGGCGGCCATCGGCAGCACGCCGAGCGCGGTGGCAATCGAGGCGCGCACCCGCGCGCCCGAAAAAGCGTAACCCGACAGCCAGAGCGAACCGAGAAGACAGAGGATGCCGACGAACAGCGCCAGCATGGACTGGTTTCGCATCGCTTCGATTTCGGTACGCGAAACCGTCGGCGCCGGATCGCCGAGCTGCGACATGAAACCGTAGTACGCCAACGGCCAAGCGAGTACGACCAAGAGCAGCGCGAGATTGGCGGCCGCGCTCGGCTTCATATCAACCGATGTGCACGCGTTCGTCGCCGCTCGCGGCAACCACTTCGCCGATCGCGATCGCCTCGAGACCGAGCGAGCGCAGCGCGGCGATCGTGGTTTCGCGTTCGGTCGCGCCGACGATCAGCACATAACCAATGCCGCAATTGAAGGTGCGCCACATTTCTTCGCGCGCGACGCGGCCTTCGCGCTGCAGCCAGTCGAACACCGGCGGCAATGTCCAAGCGCTCGCATCGAGCGCGATGCCGAGGTGCTCGGGCACGACGCGGATGATGTTCTCCTTCAGCCCGCCGCCGGTGATGTGCGCCATGCCGTGCACGGGCTGGCGTTTGAGCAGATCCAGGATCGGCTTGACGTAGATCGTGGTCGGCGCCATCAGCGCATCGGCCAGCGTGACGCCGCCGAGGTCGAGGTCGAAACCGCCGTTGTCGGCGGCGACGCCGGCACGCGCGAGGATCTTGCGGATCAGCGAGTAGCCGTTGGAATGCGGTCCGCTCGACGGGATACCGACGATCACGTCGCCGGCCTGCACCTTGGCGCCGTCGATCAAGGCCGATTTTTCGACCGCGCCGACGCAGAAGCCGGCGAGGTCGTATTCACCCGGCGGATACATGTCCGGCATCTCGGCCGTTTCGCCACCGATCAGGGCGCAACCGGCCAGCTCGCAGCCTTTGGCGATGCCGCCGACGACGCTGACGGTGGTGTCGACGTCGAGCTTGCCGGTGGCGAAATAGTCGAGGAAGAACAGCGGCTCGGCGCCCTGCACCAGCACGTCGTTGACGCACATGCCGACCAGGTCGATGCCGATGGTGTCGTGGCGGCCGAGTTGCTGCGCCAGCTTGAGCTTCGTACCGACGCCGTCGGTGCCCGAAACCAGGACCGGCTCGCGGTAGCGGCCGGCCAGTTCGAACAGCGCGCCGAAACCGCCGAGCCCGGCCATCACTTCGGGCCGGAAGGTGCGCTTGACCAGCGGCTTGATCCGCTCGACGACTTCGTTGCCCGCGTCGATGTCGACGCCGGCGGCGCGGTAGCTCAAGCTTTCCTGGTCGGAGGACATGGCGAAGGAATGTTTTTCGGGGCGCGGATGATACACCGGCACCGCTCGGCCGAGCCCGCGCCGGGGCGGCGGCATGGACGTGCCGGCGGGCTTTGGGCAGACTTGCGCCCATTCCCTGCAGGCAGTCGGCCCGAGATGCGAGCGTCCTTTCCGTTGCGCGCGATCGTTTTCCTGCTGGCGCTGCTCGCCGCCTGGGCGGCCGTCGCCGCGCCCGGCTCCTATAGCGGCGAAGCGCCGGTCAACTCGCAATCCGACGACGAGCGCGCCGGCGCCCTCAAAACGGCATTGGCCAACGTCGTCGTCGCACAGTCGGGCGACAGCGGCGTGCTCGCGCGCGGCGACGTCGCCAAGGCGGTCGAGCAGGCGGAGCGTTATCTCTTGCAATACCAATACCGCCGCGGCGACGGATCCGGCGCGAAGTACGTGCTGGTCGCGCAGTTCGACGCCGCGGCGGTGAACCAGCTGCTGCGCCGGCTCGGCCTCGGTCCGGCCGGTGCGGCGGCGGAGCCCGAGGTCGCCGACGCGCCGAGCGAGGCGACGGTGTGGATCGGCGGCATCAACAACGCGAACGATTACGCGCGCGTGATCGGCTATCTCGCGCGCAACAACTTCGTGCGCAGCGCGCAGCCGATGCAGGCGCGCGGCGACGGCGTGCTGGTGCGCTTGTCCTTGGCGGCGAGCCTGGCGCGTTTCCTTGAGGCCGCCGCGATGGAGCGCACGCTCGGCGCGATCCAAACGGGAGCGAAGGTCGACGGCGTCGATGCGACGCTCGCGCTCACTCCGTAGTACGCGGCGCCGATGCTGCGCCATCTGCCCAATCTGATCACCGGCCTGCGTATCCTGCTGGCGGTGCCGCTGTGCTGGCTGATCGCGCGCGAACGTTACGACGGCGCCTTGCTGGTCGCGGCGGTGGCCGGCGCCAGCGACGCGCTCGACGGCTTCTTGGCCAAGCATTACGGCTGGCAGAGCTGGATCGGCGGCATGCTCGATCCGATCGCCGACAAGCTGCTGCTGACCACCGCGTTCGTCTCGCTGCTCTTGGTCGGCGCATTGCCGCTGTGGCTGGTCGGCTTGATCGTCGCGCGCGATCTGGTCATCGTCGCCGGCGCGGCCGGCTATCACTGGCTGATCGGTCGTTTCGACGCGGCGCCGAGCCGGCTGTCTAAGCTGACCACGACCTTGCAGATCGTGTTCGTCCTGGTCGAACTCCTGCATCTGTCGCAATGGTTGACCATACCCGCCGCGCTGCGCGGACTTCTGGCCGTGCTGACCGCGCTGGTCACGCTCGCCAGCGGTCTGCACTATGTGGTGATCTGGGGTGCGCGCGCACGGCGCGCGAAGCAAACGGAGAAAAGACATGACGGATAACGGCGGCACGCGGCTCGACTTGCGCTGGCAGGGATTGATCCTGCTGTTGGTGGTCGGCGGCGTGATCTACCTGCTGTCGCCGGTCTTGATGCCGTTCGTGGTGGCGGCTTTGTTCGCCTACCTGCTCGATCCTCTGGTCGATCGTCTCGAAAAGCGTATGGGCCGCAGTTTCGCGGTCAGCCTGGTGTTCCTGGTCGCCACCATCCTGGTGGTCGCGGTGGTGCTGGTGCTGGTGCCCTTCATCGAGCGGCAGATCAGCAATTTCCTGGCCCAGCTGCCGATCTGGCTGAACTGGTTCCAGACTCGCGCCACGCCGTGGCTGCAAGCGCGTTTCGGCATCTCGCCCGACATCCTCGACACGCAGAAGATTCTCGAAGCCTTGCAGGCGAACTGGAAGGAAGCGGGCGGCTTCGCCGCCACCGTGGTGGCGAAAGTGTCCAAGTCCGGCATGACCCTGGTCGGTTGGGTCTTGAACCTGGTCATGATTCCGGTGGTCGCGTTCTACCTGCTGCGCGATTGGGACATCCTGGTCGCGCGCATCCACGCGCTGATCCCGCGTTCGATCGAGCCGGTGATTTCGCGTCTCGCGCGCGAGTCCGACGACGTGCTCGGTGCGTTCCTGCGCGGCCAGCTCAGTGTGATGATCGCGCTCGGCCTACTCTACGGCATCGGCCTGTGGCTGGTCGGCATCGACGTCGGTCCCTTGATCGGCATGATCGCCGGCCTGATCAGCTTCGTGCCGTATTTGGGCGCCATCACTGGCGTGCTGATGGGCGTGATCGCGGCGCTGGTGCAGTATCAGGACTGGTTCCACGTCGCCTTGGTGCTCGGCGTGTTCGTGGTCGGCCAGACTCTCGAAGGCTACGTGCTGGTGCCCAAGCTGGTCGGCGACAAGATCGGCCTGCATCCGGTCGCGGTGATCTTCGCCGTGCTCGCCGGCGGCGAACTGTTCGGCTTCCTCGGCGTGTTGCTGGCGTTGCCGGTTGCTTCGGTGGTGATGGTGGTGCTGCGCTATTTGTACGAGCGCTACACGCAGAGCGAGCTGTACACCACGCGTGCGCAGCCGGAGATCATCGTGCCGGGGGCGGAAAGTGCCGCGGCGCCGTCGGTGATCATCGTCGAAACCTCTTCGCCCAAGAGTTCCGAACCTCCCGCCGGCGCATGACCGATCAGTTGCCGCTCGCGCTGCGCTGGCCGGCGCATCAACGTTTCGAAAGCTTCAGCGCAGGTCCCAACGCGGCCGCGCTGGAACTCCTGCGCGCCGTCGCGCTTGGTGCGGACGAGGCGTGGCCGTACCTGGCCGGGCCCAGCGGCAGCGGCCGCACGCACCTCTTGATTGCCGCCTGCGCCGCCGCCAACGCGGCCGGGCGCAGCGCGCAGTACCTGTCGCTGGCGGCGCTGCATGAACGCCGTGCCGAGGCGATTCGCGGCTTCGGCGGCAGCGACCTGCTCGCGATCGACGATCTCGATGCGATCGCCGGCGAGCGCGACGCCGAACACGCGACCTTCGATCTCTACAACCGCTGCCGCGCCGAGCACACCAGCG
Source organism: Dokdonella sp. GW821-FHT11D02 (assembly GCF_058808595.1). NCBI lineage: Bacteria > Pseudomonadati > Pseudomonadota > Gammaproteobacteria > Lysobacterales > Rhodanobacteraceae > Dokdonella > Dokdonella sp. GW821-FHT11D02. The sequence continues at coordinate 1,143,603 of NZ_CM179520.1, forward strand.
TGGTTTTTGCCGCCAGCGTTCCGCCGGCGCAACTGGGCATCGGTTTACCTGACCTGGTTTCGCGCCTGTCCGCCTGCGCTCAACTCGCGCTGAAGCCGCTCGATGAAGCCGCGCGCCGTGATCTGTTGCGCGAACGCGCGCAAGGGCGCGGTATCGAACTCGACGAAGCGGCGTTGGATTGGCTGTTTGCGCGCGGCCGGCGCGATCTCGCCTCGCTGTTCGCTGCGCTCGATCGCATCGATCGCGCCTCGCTCGCTTCGCAGCGGCGCGTGACGGTGCCGTTTCTGCGCGGCCTGCTCGGCCGCGATACGGAAACGGATCGACGCGGCTAGGAATTCTTGCGTGTCGCGGCGCCGGCGCTCTGCGCGCGCTCCAGTTCCTGCAACTGTTCGCGCGTTCCGATGTTGTACCAAACGCCGTCGTAGCGCTCGCCTGACAGTCGCGCCTGACGCATCGCGTGCTGATACATCGGCAGCAGCTTGAAGCGTCCATCCGGCTCGTCGGCCACCAGCTCGGGACGATACACGCCGATGTTGCCGAAGGTCAGGCGTTCGCCGGCGCCGTCTTCGTTCAATCGCGTGCCGTCGAGCCAGAAATCGCCGCGCGAATGGAAGTCCGGATTGGGCACCATGACCAGATGCGCCAGCCCCGGCGGGTCGGACGGCAGCCTCGCGTAGTCGTAGTCGCTGACGATGTCGCCGCTGACGGCGATGAACGGCGCCGCGCCCAGCAAGGGCAGCGCGCGTCGCATGCCGCCGCCGGTTTCCAGCGGCTGCGCGCCTTCGTAGCTGTAGTGGATCGAGAGGCCCCAGCGCGAGCCGTCACCGAGCGCGGCCGGAAACTGCTCGGCCAGATGTGAGGTGTTGATGACGACGCGCTCGATACCGAGCGTCGCGAGCTTGTCGAGATGGCGTTCGATCAGGCGCTTGCCGCCGACGGCGAGCAAGGGTTTGGGTGTTGCGTCGGTCAGCGGACGCAGGCGCTCGCCACGGCCGGCGGCGAAGATCAGCGCGCTGCGAATCGTCATGCCGCGATCTCGCGCGGTCGCGTCAGATCGCGCCCGTCGAGTGCGTGTTCGAGCAGATCGGCCAGTACCGCCAACTCGGGATGCGCCCGCGCGACGTCGATCACGTAGCGCCAGACCAGCGGTAAGTCGGCCAGATATTGCGCCTTGCCGTCGCGATAGCAGAGCCGGCAGAACAAGCCGAGTACCTTGAGATGGCGTTGCAGGCCGGTCAGGTCGAACCAGCGCCGGAATGTTGCAGCATCGATCCGGTGCGACGGCGCCAGGCGATGGCGGTAGCCCTCGCGCCAGCCTTCGACGCGTTCGGGCTCCCACGCGATGTAGCAGTCGCGCAGCAGGGAGGCGAGGTCGTAGGTGAGCGGTCCGATCACGGCGCCCTGAAAATCGATGATGCCCGGATTTGCGATCTGCGACGCGAAGCTCTCTTTCCCGCCTTCCCGGCACACCATCAGATTGCGGCTGTGATAGTCGCGATGCATGAAGCCTTGCGGCTGCTCGCGCGCGGCGGCGACGAGCCGATCGAAGGCGGCTTCAATCGTCGTACGCTGCGCCGGCGACAGCGACACGCCGAGATGACGGCCGAGAAACCACTCCGGCATCAGTCCGAGTTCCATGCGTAGGAAGGCGTCGTCGAACGGCGGGAGTCCGCCTGCATCGACGCGAGTCTGCATGCGCTGCAGCGCATCGAGCGCGTCCGCATACAGGGCGTCCGCGCTGCCTGCATCGAGCTCGGGCAGGTAGGCGCGTGAGCCGAGGTCTTCCATCAGGATGAAGCCGCCGCTGCGATCGACCGCGAATACTTCGGGCACGTGCAAACCGGCGCCGCGCAGGCGCGTGCCGATCTCGAGCCAGGGCTCGATGTTTTCCTTTTCCGGCGGCGCATCCATGACGATGCGCGTGCTGCCGTCGGCAAGCGTCACGCGCCAGTAGCTGCGGAAGCTGGCGTCGGCGGAAGCGGGTGCCAGTGTGGGGGCGGCGCCTGGGAGCGCGGCGGCCACGAAGCGAGACAGCGCCGCATGGCGGCCGGGAGAATCGATCACGCGCGTGTCTTTGTCGGAAGGGCCCTGTGATGCGTATTGTCGGCGCAGACGCGCTTCCAGTTCCAGTTTCAGTGCTGAAGGCACATCGCCAATGCCTCTCCGCTATGCGCTAGCAGGGTTCGACCAAACTAGGGTTGTACGATGACTTTCGCAGGAGTAGGGTCGCGTTCGCGCAGCCGGCCGTCCGAACGGCGGTTGCGCGAGAGGGGGCATACAACCGGGGAGAGGTGCGATGCGTAGATCGGTTTCGTCGATTCTCGTCTTTTCGCTCGCGGTCGCGACTCTGCCGATGCAGCTGTCAGCGCAAGAAATCAATCCGAACTATTCGATCTCGGCCGTCGGCCCGGACTCCTTGCAAGGGCCGATCGGTGCGGTCTTGGCAGACCGGTTCACGGTTCGGATCGTCGATCGCGACGGGCGACCGGTGCCCGACATCGTGGTCTGGTTCTATCCCAACTGCACCATACGTCCGCCGGAAGACCCGGTGGTGCCCTGTGCCCAGGGCAGTTTCGTCGGTATTGCGCCGGACCAGCTGGTGACGGCGACCACCGATCAGAACGGTACCGCGGTCGCGCCGCCTTACAAGGTCGACGGGTCCATCGACATCGTCGCGGGCGCCTACGATTGGAACGACGGCAGCGCGAACGACGTCATCGGCTGGCCGCCCCTGGTCGAGTTTTTCCATGTCAATCATCGCGCCGGAGAACCGCCCGATTCCGGCAACCCGGTGGTGACGCCGAATGGAACGCCGACGCCGTTTGCGGCTCCGGCTTTGTCGTCCTGGGGTTTGATCGCGTTGACGATCCTGGTGCTCGGCATCGGCGCGGCGCGCAGGAAGTTTGTTCGATAAGAGGCACCGCAGCGGCGTGGGTGTTGGTTCCTCCGTTTGACGGTCGCGCCGATTAAATAGTACCATTTAGGTCCTATTTGAACTCCGCGTGTGTCTCCGATGCTCCGCGTCAGCAAACTGACCGACTACGCCACCGTCGTCATGACCTGCCTCGCCACCGCGGGCGAGGGCGTGCTCAGCGCGCAGACGCTGGCCGAGCGCGCGCGCCTGGAGGCGCCGACGGTCAGCAAGCTGTTGAAGCAGCTGGCGCAGGCGGAGCTGGTCGTGTCCACGCGCGGCATCAACGGCGGTTATCGGCTGGCGCGCGCGCCGCAGGACATCTCGATCGCCGACATCGTGACCGCGATGGAAGGGCCGATCGGCATGACCGAATGCAGCGCGCATTCCGGCGCCTGCGGCCACGAATCGCATTGCGGCGTACGTGTGAATTGGCAGCGCATCAACCATGCGATCGCGACCGCGCTGGCCGAGGTCAGCCTGGCCGACATGCTCAAACCGCCGCCGCGCCGCGGCGCCGCGATCCCGTTGCGGGTCGCGGTCTCTTGAGCGAAACGGGCATGGACGGCCGTTCCTCGACACCGCCTCCGGGACGAGCGCAGACAACCTCTAGGCAGCCTTCGTGACATGGCCACCGAACGAATCCAAATGGAAAAGCAATTGCGCGAACGCGCCGAACCGCCGGCCGGCAACGAAGCCGTCGTCGAAGCCCTCAATCGCCGCTACAGCGCCGGTTTCGTCACCGATATCGAGAGCGAAAGCCTGCCGCCGGGCTTGAACGAGGACGTCGTGCGCGCGATTTCGGCGCGCAAGAACGAGCCGGAATGGATGACCGAGTGGCGCTTGAAGGCGTATCGCCATTGGCTGACGATGACGCCGCCGCACTGGGCCAAGCTCGACATCGAGCCGATCGATTTCCAGGCGATCAGCTACTACTCGCAACCGAAGAACCGGCCGAAGTCGCTTGACGAGGTCGACCCCAAGCTGCTCGAAACCTACGACAAGCTCGGCGTGCCGCTGCACGAGCGCGCGCGCCTGGCCGGCGTCGCGGTCGACGCGGTGTTCGACTCGGTCTCGGTCGGCACCACCTTCCGCAAGGAGCTCGCCGCGGTCGGCGTGATCTTCTGTTCGATCAGCGAAGCGGTGCGCGAACATCCGGAGCTGGTGCAGAAGTACCTCGGCAGCGTGGTGCCGCCCGGCGACAACTACTTCGCCGCGCTGAACTCGGCGGTGTTCTCCGACGGTTCGTTCGTGTTCGTACCCAAGGGCGTGCGCTGCCCGATGGAGCTGTCGACCTATTTCCGCATCAATGCGCGCGACACCGGCCAGTTCGAGCGCACCTTGCTGATCGCCGAAGAGGGCGCCAGCGTGTCGTATCTGGAAGGCTGTACCGCGCCGATGCGCGACGAGAACCAGTTGCACGCCGCCGTGGTCGAGCTGGTCGCGCTGGACGATGCGCAGATCAAGTACTCGACCGTGCAGAACTGGTACCCGGGCGACGAGAACGGCGTCGGCGGCATCTACAACTTCGTCACCAAGCGCGGCGACTGCCGCGGCGCGCGCTCGAAGATTTCCTGGACTCAGGTCGAAACCGGTTCGGCGATCACTTGGAAATATCCGAGCTGCGTCTTGCGCGGCGACGATTCGGTCGGCGAGTTCAATTCGGTCGCGCTGACCCACCATCGCCAGCAGGCCGACACCGGCACCAAGATGATCCACATCGGCCGCAACACAAAGTCGAAGATCGTCTCCAAGGGCATCAGCGCCGGGCGCGGGCAGAACACCTATCGCGGCCTGGTCAAGGTCGAGAAAGGCGCTGAAGGTGCGCGCAACCACACCCAATGCGACAGCTTGCTGATCGGCAAGAAGTGCGGCGCGCACACCTTCCCCTACATCGAAGTCAAGAATCCCGGTGCCGTCGTCGAGCACGAGGCGACCACCTCGAAAATCTCCGACGACCAGCTGTTCTACTGCCGCGCGCGCGGCATCGGCGAGGAAGACGCGGTGTCGATGATCGTCGACGGCTTCTGCAAGCAGGTGTTCAAGGAGCTGCCGATGGAGTTCGCGGTGGAGGCGAAGAAGCTGCTCGAAGTGTCGCTCGAAGGAGCGGTGGGGTGAGGGCTATTTCACTGCTGGGCCTTCCGCTCGTTCTCTGCGCATGCCTTCCCATCCCGATCCGCTCTGCAGATTCACCGGACATCTCCGGACGATTGCTGAAGGACGGCACGCCGCTCCCGGCGCAGACGATCTGCGTAATCTCGCCTTTCTCCAAGCCCGCACGAGCCTGCTCGACCACCGATGCGGAGGGCCGTTTTCAAGTCCGCTCGCTGGAACATTGGGGCACGATGAGCTTGGCCGGTGACCGCCCCGTTCAATATCGAGTCGAGTGGCAGGGCGAACAGGAACCGTTGAGTCTCTATACCGGAATAGGAGTGGGTTCCCCGGGCCGATCCGAAGCGCTGCAGTGCGATGTCGGCAAGCCGCTTACGATCGGACGGGATCGAAATTCGCAGCCCGTATTTTGCAAGATCGTGTTTTGAGCGGGATTTGAAATGGATGCATTCGCGAAAGAATTGACGATCAGGCCGGCGAGGAACGAGGACGCCGCTTCGATTCATGCGCTGATCTGCGAACTCGCCGACTACGAAAAGCTGCGCCACGAAGTCGACGCGAGCGAAGCGGACACCGCCGCGGCGCTGTTCGGCGCCAATCCGCGCGCGTTCGCCGAGATCGCGCGGTGGCAGGGCGAGGTGGCCGGCTTCTCGCTCTGGTTCTACAACTATTCGACCTTCCGCGGCCGCCACGGCATTTATCTGGAAGATTTGTACGTGCGTCCGCCGTTTCGCGGGCGCGGCATCGGCAAGGCATTGATTGCGAATCTGGCCGCGCGCTGCGAGGCCGAAGGGCTGCCGCGCCTGCAGTGGCAGGTGCTGGACTGGAATACGCCGTCGATCGAGTTCTACCGCTCGCTCGGCGCCAAGCTGATGCCCGAATGGATCGGTTGCCGCGTCGAAGGCGAGGCGATCGCGAAGCTCGCGCACCCATGATGCAGTCGTCGTTTCCCGCTTTAGGAAACGGCGCGAACGAGAGATGACGATGATGCTGAAAATCGACGACCTGCACGTCCGCGTCGCGGGCAAGGAAATCCTCAAAGGTCTTTCGCTGGAAGCGAAGGCCGGCGAAGTGCACGCGATCATGGGCCCCAACGGCGCCGGCAAGTCCACGCTCGGCAATGTGCTGGCCGGACGCGAAGGCTACGAGGTCACCCAAGGCTCGGTGAGCTACGACGGCCAGGACCTGCTCGCCCTCGAACCGGAAGAACGCGCCGCCGCCGGCGTCTTCCTCGCGTTCCAGTATCCGGTCGAGATTCCGGGCGTCAACAACACCTATTTCCTGCGCGCCGCGCTGAACGCGCAGCGCAAGCGGCGCGGCGAGAGCGAACTCGATTCGATGCAGTTTCTGAAGCGCGTACGCGAGAAGCTCGCCGTGCTGCATCTCAAGGACGAGCTGCTTCATCGCGCCGTCAACGAAGGATTCTCCGGCGGTGAGAAGAAGCGCAACGAGATCTTCCAGATGGCGCTGCTCGAGCCGAAGCTGGCGATCCTCGACGAAACCGACTCGGGCCTGGACATCGACGCGCTGAAGCTGGTCGCCGACGGCGTCAACGCGATGCGCGATCCGGCGCGCGCCTTCCTCGTCGTCACCCATTATCAGCGTCTGCTCGACTACATCGTGCCCGACGTCGTGCACGTGCTCGCCGACGGGCGCATCGTCGAATCGGGTGACGCTGGGCTTGCGCACAAGCTGGAGGAACACGGCTACGCCTGGATCGCCGAGCGTCACCTGCCGCGAGCGGCGGGAGCTGCGTGATGGCAGCGGCGTCGAGAGAGAACGACCTGCTGGAGGAATTCGGCCGTGGCGACGCGCAGGCACGCGCGGAGTCGTGGCGTTACAGCAAGACGGCGCTGCGCGCGCTGGCGCAGCAGGAATTCGCGCCGGCCGATCCGCAGGCGCCGTTGCCCGACGCGTTGCGCGCACAGTTCGAATGGCCGCGAACGCAGGGCCGCCGCGTGGTGGTCGTCAATGGCGTGGTGGCGGAACGCTATTCCGATATCGGGCAGATCGGCGCTGCGGTAACCGTCGGCGAATCGTCCGGCAACAGCTATTCGATCCGCATCGACGGCGACGTCGACGAACCGATGCACGTGGTGCACGTCAGCGTGCCGTCGGCGCAGCCGAGCCGCTGGCAGGCGACGGTGGAAGTGGCGCTCGTGAGCGGACGCGCCTGCATCGTCGAGCAATATCTCGGTGTCGAGGGCGCGCCGCTGCTCGGTTCGGTGCAGCGCAAGTTCGAGCTCGCCGAAGGCACCCAGCTCGACTTGGTCAGCTTGTGCGAGCTGCCCGAATCGGTCGCCACGTATCGCCGGGTCGAAGCACATGTCGGCGCCGAAGCGAGGTTGCGCACCGCGCACGTGCTGCTCGGCGGACGTCTGCAGCGCTTGGATCTGCAGGTCGATCTCGCCGGTGCGGGCGCGCGCTTGGAATCGCGCGGCGTGTTCGCCTTGCGCGGCCGCGCGCATGCCGACACCCACCTCGACATCCGCCATCTCGCGCGCGACACCGCCTGCGACGTGCTCTGGCGCGGCGTCGCCGACCAGCGCGCGCGCGGCATCTTCCACGGCGCGATCACTGTCGCCGCCGGCGCCGACGGCAGCGACGCACAGCTGTCGAACAAGAATCTGCTGCTGTCGGCGCTGGCCGAGATCGACACGCAGCCGGTGCTCGAAATCTACGCCGACGAGGTCAAGGCCGCGCATGGCGCCACCGTCGGCCGGCTCGACGAAAGCGCGCTGTTCTATCTGCGTTCGCGCGGGATTCCGCTGGCCGACGCGCGGCGCCTGATGATCGTGGCGTTCTGTCGCGAAGTGCTCGACGGCGTCGCCGATCCCGATCTGCGCGAGCGCCTGGCGCAACGCGTGCAGACCGTCCTGCCGACGCAAGAATGAGGTTCGCGGCGGCCGCGCGATGCGTGCCTTCGTCGCGGGTGCCGATCCAACGAGAACTCGCCGAGATGAACAGCCAAGTCAATCCGTACCGCAACGACTTTCCGATCCTCGCGCGCGAGGTCCACGGCAAGCCGCTGATCTACTTCGACAACGCCAACACCTCGCAGAAGCCGCAAGTGGTCATCGACACGGTCGATCGCTACTACCGTGAGACCAATGCGAACGTCGCGCGCGCCGTGCACGCGCTCGGCGAGGCCGCCACGGCGGCTTACGAAGGCGTGCGCGACAAGCTCGCGCGCTACCTCAACGCGGCGACGCGCGACGAAGTGATCTTCACCAGCGGCACCACTCAGGCGATCAACACCGTCGCTTACAGCTACGCGCTGCCGCGTCTGCAGCCGGGCGACCAGATCCTGGTCACCACGATGGAGCACCACGCCAACATCGTGCCGTGGCAGCTGGTCGCCGCGCGCACCGGCGCGCAGGTGATCGCGGCGCCGATCACACAAAGCGGCGAGCTGATCGTCGAGGAATTCGTTGCGCGCTTGAACCCGCGTGTGAAGCTGGCCGGCGTGACCCACGTCTCCAACGTGCTCGGCACGATCAATCCGGTGCGCGAACTGGCCAAGGCTTGCCGCGCGCACGGCGTGCCGCTCTTGGTCGATGGTTCGCAGGCAGCGCCGCACCTGCCGATCGACGTGCAAGCACTCGGCTGCGATTTCTACGCGCTGACCGGGCACAAGCTGTACGGTCCGACCGGCACCGGCGTGCTGTGGGCGCGTAAGGAGCATCTGGCGCAGATGCCGCCGTTCTTCGGCGGCGGCGAGATGATCCGCACGGTCAGTTTCGAAGGCACCACCTTCGCCGACGCGCCGCACAAGTTCGAAGCCGGCACGCCCAACATCGCCGGCTTCGTCGGCCTCGGCGCCGCGCTCGACTACGTCGGGCAGGTCGGCCTCGACACGATCGCCGCGATCGAGAGCGATCTGCTCGCGTACGCCACCGACGCGCTGAAATCGGTGCCGGGTCTGCGCTTGTTCGGTGAAGCGAAAGCGAAAGCGCCGGTGCTGTCGTTCCTGATCGACGGCGTGCACGCGCACGATCTGGCGACCTTGCTCGACCACGAAGGCGTCGCGGTGCGCTCGGGCCATCATTGCGCGCATCCGTTGATGCAGTTCTATGGGGTGCCTGCGACGGCGCGCGCTTCGTTGGCGTTCTACAACACGCGTGAGGAAGTCGACGCGTTCATCGCCGCGATCGGCCGGGTGCGCAAGCTGCTGGGATGATGCGTGCCATCCTCTTCGAGCACGGATTTCGACGAGCAGGCCGTTGCGGCCGCACTTTTGCATGAATCCCCTGTACGCACCACGGGTGCTCGAACACTATCGGCAGCCGCATCGGCGCGGTGCGCTGACGCAATGCACGCACGCCGCCGACGGCCGCAATCCGCTCTGCGGCGATGCGTTGCGGATCGAATTGCGTTGCACGGACGGTCACTTAGCCGAGTTCGCTTTCTCCGGTGAAGCCTGCGCGATCGCGACCGCGAGCGCCTCGATGCTCGGCGATGTCGCCGTCGGTCTGGCGCCGGCGCAGATCGCAGCGCTGGCCGCGCGTTTCGGCGCGTTGCTCGAAGGCGCGGCGGAGGATCCTGCGCTCGGCGACTTGAACGCACTGCGCGCTTTGCAGAATCATCCGGCGCGGCGCAAATGTGCGCTGCTGCCTTGGGCCGCGCTGCAGGCTGCGCTGAGTGGCCATTCCCTCATCAGTACCGAAACGGAGCACGTATGAACACCCTTGCCACCGCCCCGATCACCTTTCGAGCCGCGGCTGCCGACGATGTCGCCGCGATCGTCGCGCTGGTGGAATCGGCCTACCGCGGCGAGGTCAGCAAGCAGGGCTGGACCACCGAAGCCGACATGCTCGAAGGCCAGCGCACCGATCCGCAAGGCGTCGCCGCCCTGATCGGCAAGCACGACTGCAAAGTCCTGCTCGGCGAGTCGGAGGGCGGCCTGCTCGCCTGTGCGCATATCGAAGCGACAGCAGGCGAGGGCGGCGCGCGCATCGGTTACTTCGGCATGTTCTCGGTCAGGCCGAACCTGCAGGGCGGCGGCGTCGGCCGCGCCATGCTGACCGAAGCCGAGCGCATCGCGCGCGAGGAATGGGGCTGCGGGGAGATGCAGATGACGGTGATCTCGATCCGCAACGAGCTGATCGCCTGGTACGAGCGGCGCGGCTACCGGCGCACCGGCAAGTACAAGCCGTTTCCGTACGGCGACGAGCGCTTCGGCATTCCCAAGCGCGACGATCTTCGCTTCGAACTCCTGGCCAAGACGCTGTGAGCGGCTGGGTTCGCGTCTGTCCGCAGTCGGAGCTGCTGCCGGGCGAATACCGCAACGTCTACGACGGCGACACGCCGATTGCCGTGTTCAATCTCGACGGCGTGCTGTACGCGCTGGAAGACGTCTGCACGCACGACGGCGGCGAGCTGACCGGCGGCCTCATCGAAGGCCACGAGATCGAATGCCCTCGCCACGGCGCGCGCTTCGACATCACCACCGGCGCGGTGCTGTGCCCGCCGGCGTACGAGCCGGTGGCGAAATTCCCGGTCAAGCTCGAAGACGGCGTCGTTTACACGCGCGACGATCGCTGAGATCGCTCGCCCTCCTGCCGTGACCTCGCTCACGGACGACGAGCGGGTCATACGCACTCCCTTCTGGCCTGCGCCAGCACCAGAAAAAAACACGACGTCCCGGTCGAATGGCGCTTGGCGGAATCCAGCGCCGTATGGCGTATCACAAGCACGATCGATGCGTATCGGCATTCGCCAAGGGGCGTGCGATGAAAATACGACGTTTTCGGCTGCGCGAAACATTCTCGGCAACGGCCGCAGGAGTTCTGCTGACCGTCGTCTTCGCATGGGGTTCGGGCGTCGTTGAGGCACAGACCTGCCTGTCGCCGCAGATCCTGCTGGGAGGCAGTTCGCCGGTCTCGGGCAACACCTGCGGCGGCGAGCACATCGCCGACGTGCTTTGCGCCGCAGTCGGCAATCCCGGACCCAATACAGTATTCGCATTCGCGCTGAACGGGCCATCCAGCGGCGCGTTCGTCTTGGCGTCGGGTACGGATGGATTCGTCCCGGTTATGTACTTGTCCAGTAGTACCCAAGCTTGCGATGTCGCCGCTTGTCTCGCGACGGGCGAGGTCGGCGCACCGATTTCGGTCGCCGGTCTGGGCGCCGGTTCGTACCGCCTGATCATCGCCGCCACACCGGAAGCAGGGGCCGGCTCCTGCGGAGCCTTCACGCTGAGCTACGACATCGCAACGATCGATCGCATCTTCGCCGACGGTTTCGATCGTATCTGACCGATGCGATCAACCGGCCGGGAAGCGCAAGGTCACGCGCAAACCACGGCTGTCGCGGCCGCGATCGAACACCACGCTGGCGCGGTGCCGCTCGGCGATGCGGCGCACGATCGCGAGCCCAAGCCCGGAGCCTTCGGGTCGGCTGTCGGGCGGACGGAAGAAACGCTCGCCCAGGCGCGGCCACCATTCCGGCGCGACGCCGGGGCCGGAATCCTCGACTGCGAGCGCGATCGCGTCGCCGTCGCGGCCGATCGAGATCGTCACCGTGCCGCGCGCGCCGGCGTAGCTCAGCGCGTTGTCGACCAGGTTGACCAGCGCTTCGCGCAACATCACCGCGTCGCCGCTGACCAAGAGGCCGTCGGCCGGTCCTTCGTAACCGAGATCGATGCGCGCAGCGAGCGCGTCCGGCACACGTTCGCCGGCGTAGGCGCGCGCCAGGCGGGCGAGGTCGACCGAGCAGGTACTGGAGTCGTCCTCGTTCACGGTCTGCGCGCGCGCCAGCGCGAGCAGCTGGCCGGCGGCGCGGCCGGCGCCGGTGGACAGGCGTTCAACGTGGACCAGCGCATCGCGCACGCTGTCGGGGCGTGGATCGGCGAGTGCGCGTTCGGCTTGCAGGCGCAAGCCGGCCAGGGGCGTGCGCAGCTGGTGCGCGGCGTCGGCGATGAAACGTTCTTGCAAGTCGAGCAGTTCGCGCAGGCGCGCGAACAGCGCATCGATCGTGCGCGTCAACGGGCGGATCTCGATCGGCACCTGACTCTGGTCCAGCGCGGACAGATCGCGTGCGCGGCGCTGCGCGATCTGCTGGGTCAAGGGGTCGAGCAGACGCAAGCCGCGGCTGACGCCGAACCAGACCAGCACCAGCACGATGAGGATCAGGAGCAGCACGATCGGCGAGGTGCCGATCAGGATTTCGCGCGCGAGTTCGCGCCGCTGGGTGAGCGCTTCGGCGATCGAGATGACTACCGTGTCGGCCGGATCGTCCTGACCGATCGCGAGCGAGGCCATGCGCAGCTCGCGCCCGTTCAGCACGATCGAATCGAGCCGCGGCGACGCGCCGATCGCCGGCTGCGTCAACGGCAGCGGCAACTCCAGATTGGAGGCGAGCATGCCGTGATTGAGGCTGTGCACGGCGTAGTAGGTCGGGTTGTCGCTGTCGTACTCGATCAGGATGCGCACCTGCGGGCTGAGCTCTTCGCGCCCGGCCTCGCTGCGCGTCATCCGTTCCAGCATCAGCGCGCCCTCGACCAGCGAGCGGTCGTAGTTGACGTTGGCGTAGTACAGCGCGAGGCCGTAGATCAAGGCGCCGCTGCCGAGCCAGGCAAGCACCATCGGCACCACCAGGATCGTCAGCAGGCGCCGACGCAGGCTCGGCGGCCGGCTAGCGCGCATCGGGCGTCGTTCCCGCTGCGGCGCGGCGCCTACTCGTCATCTTCCGCCTCCAGCAGATAACCCAGCCCGCGCACGGTGCGGATGCGCACGCCGCTGCTTTCGAGTTTGCGCCGCAGCCGATAGACCGCGATGTCGAGGCCGTTGTCGGTCAAGGTGGTGTCCCAGGTGCACAAGGCGTCGATCAGTTGCTCGCGGCTCATGACGCGATCAAGCCGCGCGGCCAGCGCTTCGAGCAGGCCGAACTCGCGCGGGGTCAGCTCCAGCGGTTCGTCGCCCAGATGCGCGCGCCGGCGCGGCAGATCGATGCGCAGGCGGCCGATCGACAGCTCCGGCACGCCTTGCGTCGTGCGCCGCCGCAGCAGGGCGCGCACGCGCGCTTCGAATTCGCGCAATGCGAACGGCTTGACCAGGTAGTCGTCGGCGCCGAGGTCGAGCGCGTGCACGCGCTCTTCCAGCGCTTCGCGCGCGGTCGCGACCAGTACCGGTACCGAATCCGCGCGCAGGCGCAGCCGGCGCAGCAACTCGATGCCGTCGACGTCGGGCAGACCGAGATCGAGCACGATCAAGTCGTAGGGATGGTCGTGCAGCGCAGCGTCCGCGAGCCGGCCGCTGGCGAGGCGGTCGACCGCATGGCCTGCGTTCGTCAGCGCCGCGCCGATCGCATCGGCGATCGCGGCTTCGTCTTCGATGACCAATACGCGCACCGAGGCATTCTAACCCGGCCTGCGACGAGGACGGCGCCGTCGAGCCGCTCGCATCCATCTGCGCGTGAGCGGCGCTCAGCTGGCGTTGTGGGTGTCGAGGTCGGAGAAGTAGGGGGCGAGGTAGGCGTCGAGAAAGTCGAGGAAGCTCGGCGCGATGAGTTCGGCGTGTCCTCTGCTCGAGTGCTGGTAATACAGAACGACGGGATTCTCACCGTCGATCACACGCGAGGAGTCCAGGCAGAAGGGCTCGTTGTCGTCCTGGCTGCGCTGGACGACGATCAGGTGCGGCGGCAGAGGCGAAGCCCAGAACGCCTGTCGATAGTGCAGGGTGTCGCCGTATACCGTGCCGAGGCCGCCCAGCGGGTCGGCGGCGGGAATGGCGGAAATCGACAGCGTATCGATGCCGCCGCCGCCGGTTCTGAGAATGAAGCGGCGAAACGAACCGCTGAGGTTGGCATCGAGCGCTCGCTCCACGGTCGCGATCGCCTGCTCCGTGCTGGCGCCGGCCCAAGCGATCTCGCAGTCGTCGCCATACTGCGCGAGCTGGTCCAGGCGTGCGATCAGCGCTTCGATGCGTTGGTCGGCGTCCATTGTCGGTCTTCCTTCGCGTCCGGTTGCGGATTCGTGCATGTTCGCTTCGTTCGCGCCGATGCCGCGCGCGGCACGGCCGTGTGACGATAATGTAGCGAAGCGATCGGGACGCTCCAAAGCGTCTTCGATATCACTGCCGATGTCCAAGCGGCGACGCATCCACGCGTCGCGCAACCCCACCACCGCAAGAGCACGACATGACCGAATCGACTGCGAACAACGAATACCTGGTGATCTCGCGCGGCCAATGGGATGCGGACAAGTCGCCCGCCGAGATCCAGCAGGCGATCGATGCGTTCTACACCTGGCACGATCAGCTCGTCGCCGCCGGCAAGCTGCGCGCGGGCCAGCGCCTCGCGCGCGGGGGCCGGCGCATTTCGCGCGCCGGCATCGTCGACGGTCCGTACGCCGAGGCGAAGGAAGTGATCGGCGGCTACTGGTTCTTCCTCGCCGCCAGTCTCGACGAGGCGGCGGCGCTCGCCGCGCAGAATCCGTGCCTCGCCTGCGGGCTTAGTTACGACGTACGGCCTATCGAAGGCGAGCGCGCCAGCGCCTACCGGCGTGGCAACGAAACGCCGCGCGAAGATTCCGTCGCCGGCTGATCGCGGGCAGGCGATTCGTGCCGGATCGCACCGCGCGGCTCCGACTGCATTGCCTCATTTCGCTTCGGCGAAAACGTACTCGTGCTGCTCGTCGCGAAGGATCAGCGAGCGCGTCTGGTCTTTGTCCGCGACCGCCAGCTCGTAGCCGCTCGCGCCCGGCGACACCGTCACCCACACGATGCTGCCGTCTTTCTCGCGGCGCGATGCGACCTCGCTCTTCCAGCCGCCGAAGTCGAACCAGGTCGTAGTGTCTTTCCGCACCACCTCGAGGTCGCCGAGTTCGGCGCTGCGATAGCGCGCGGCGAGCTTGCTTACCGCAACCGGATCGGCCGGCAAGGCGAGGCGTTTGCGTTCGGCGGCGAGATTCTCCTTCATCTGCGCCGCTTCCACCGGCGCATTCGCGACCGCCTCGCGATTGCCGTCGAACAAGACTTCCAACAGGCGCCGGCGGAACAAGTTGCGCATCGAAGCGCCGCCGTCGCTCGAGCCGGCGTTGGTCAAGATCACCGCGCCGACGTTCTGGTCGGGCAGCCACAACATGTCCGAGACGTAGCCGAACGCAGTGCCGCCGTGGCGCACGAGCGGAATGCCCCAGATGCGGTCGATCTTCAGACCCATGCCGTAGCTCATGTCGCTTTCCATGCTCACTTGCGGAACGCGGCGCTCGAGCAAGGGTGCTTCGGCGATGTAGCGCTTGCCGTCGGGCAACAGGCCGCGGTCGAGCTCCATCTGCACGTAGCGCAGCATGTCGCGGACCGTGCTCCACGCGCCGCCGTCGGGACGAGTCGGAATGGCGGAGGCGTTGAGCTCCATGCCGATCGGCACGGTGTGTCCATCGATGTCCTTCGCGTGCGGCTCGGCATGGTTGCCGCGCAGGGCGCGGGCGAAGTCGAAGGTGGTGGAGGTCATCGCCAGCGGATCGAACACCAGCGACTGCATGGCGGCGTCGTAAGCGGCGCCCAGTTCCATCTGCGGATGCAAGGCATGGCCGCCGGCGAATCCGGCGGCGTCGGCCATCAGGTTGGAGTATTGATAGAGCTCGCCGAACTTGCTGGTCGGCCGCATCGTCGCCAGCATCGCCACCACTGATGCGGGCGTCAGGCGCTCGCCTTCGAACATCCATTCCATGTCCTGACGCGGCATGCCGGTGCAGGCGCAGACCAGGTGCTTCATCTGCACGCGCTGCGTGATGTCGGTATCGCCGAGCTTGAAGGTCGGCAGCACCTGGGTGACCGGCGTGTCCCAGGTGAATTTGCCGGCCTCGACCAGCTTCGCCAGCATCAGCGTGGTCAGCGCCTTGTTGTTGGAGGCGATCATGAACGAGGTGTCGGCATCGACCTGGTCCGGCTTGCCCAACTGACGCACGCCGAAGCCGCCGGCGAATACCACTTTCCCATCCTGCACGATGCCCAGGGCCACGCCGGGAACGTCGAACTGCTGGCGCGCACTTTCGACGAACTGCTTGAGCGCCTCGACACGTGACGTGTCCAACTTGTGCGCGCTGCGGCCGGCGAACGTTTCGCGGCTGTAGCCCTTCGGCGCGAGGCGGCCGAGGATCAGGCCGACTTGCGCCTCGCGCTTGCTGCCGACCGCGTCGGTCACGTCGTAGATCGTTACCGTCCAGCGTTCGCCGCGCCGCAGTGCACGCGCGGTGACGCTGCGCTGCTCGTCGGGAGAGGTCTGGTAGCGATAGCCGCGAATCTGCTCCCAGCCGCCGCGCACGATCCGATCACCGCTCTGTTCGAGCGTGCGCTTCGACTTGGGATCGTAAGCGGCCCACGCCTTCGCCACCGCGGCGTCGGCATCCTTGGCCGCGCCGATGTCGACCAGGGCGATCTGAGAACCGCCTTCGGGCGTCGTGAGTATCACGGCCGCGCCGCGCGTGCGGATCGACCACCCGGCCGGTGCGACGAAACGATTGCCGTCGACCGTCGTGCGCGGCGTGTCGGCGCTCAAGGTCTCGCCGGTGGCGGTCGGCGTCGACGCTGCCGGAGCGCGAACTTTTTCGGCCGCCGCCGACCATGCGGGAATGGAGACCGCGAGTGCGGAGCAGAGCAGGGACGGCAGCAGGTTCATCGATGTCCTCGACGGGTAGGCGGGGGCGATCGTTTGGACCGCGCGAAAAATCCGTGTGTCGTCGTTGCAGCGCTCATGCCATCGACGGGTTTCGTCGTCAATCAAGCACTTGAGACGAAGCGGTCGGTTCGTACTGTCCGTCTGCGGACGGCGTCTGTCCGTAGTCGTGCAGCGGCATCAATCGATGTAAAGAGCGCTCGCCGCCACTCTCGATTTATTGAGAGTGATTCTCATTTGTGATGTAATCCCGCGCCGTGACGAGCGGTTTTTCAGCGTCGTCGATTTCCAAAACGGCATCGTGAAAAGGGCAGCGGCGCGATCCGCGTCGCCAGGTGAGGAAGGCATGACGGAAGCGGCGCGCATCGAGCGCATGCCCGATCCGAAACGACGCGCGTACTGGCTGAAGACGCTGCACCAGTGGCACTGGATCAGCTCGGCCGTGTGCCTGGTCGCGCTCGTGTTGTTCAGCGCGACCGGCTTCACGCTCAATCACGCGCGCCAGATCGAAGGCAAACCGCAGGTCAATACGCGCGAAGCGCAACTGCCGGCTGACCTGTTGGCGCGGCTGGCGCAGCGCGAGGAGGCCGACGGCACGGTGCCGGCCGCGGTGCGCGATTGGATCTCGCGTGAGCTCGGCGTCGATCTCGGCGCGCGTGCGGCGGAGTGGTCCGATGGCGAGGTCTATGTGTCGATGCCGCGGCCGGGCGGCGATGCCTGGCTCAGCATCGATCGGGACAGCGGCAAGGTGCAGTACGAGAAGACCGATCGCGGTTGGATTTCCTACTTCAATGATTTGCACAAAGGCCGCAACGCCGGCGCGCTGTGGAGCTGGTTCATCGACCTGTTCGCGGTGGCCAGCCTGATCTTCGCGCTGACCGGTTTGTTCCTGCTCTATCTGCACGGCCGGCAGCGGCCGCTGACCTGGCCGATCGTCGCGTTCGGGCTCGTGCTGCCGTTGTTGATCACATTGCTGTTCATTCACTGACGAGGTCGTTCATGCGCGTATCCGCCTTGCTTGCCGTCATCGCTCTGGCTGCACCTTCCGCCTTCGCCGCGACGGCGCAGCTCAGCGTGGAGATTCCGCGCCTGGACGTGTCCGAATATCACCGCCCTTACGTCGCGGTCTGGATCGAGCGCGAGGATCGCAGCGTCGCTGCGAATCTGGCGGTTTGGTACCAGAACAAAGACGGTAAGGATGCGAAGTCCGGCAAGTCCGAGCCGGGCACGAAGTGGCTGGCGGATTTGCGTCAGTGGTGGCGGCGCAGCGGCCGCGAGCAGACGCTTCCGATCGACGGTGTCAGCGGCGCGACGCGCCCGGCCGGCCAGCATCAGCTCAGCTTCTCCAGCGACAAGCCGCCGCTGGCGGGTCTCGCTGCCGGCAAATACAAACTGGTGGTCGAGGCGGCGCGCGAGGTCGGCGGCCACGAACTTCTCAGTGTTCCGTTCGAGTGGCCGCCGCAGGCGCCGCAGCATCTTTCCGCGCAAGGCGAGCACGAGCTCGGTGCGCTGCGCTTCGATCTGAATCCGTGAGCGGCACCTGCTTGGGCCACGCAAATCCAACGATTTCCTCTATCTGGAGCATCGCATGAACACTTCGCTGAAATGGGCCGCGTTCGCGCTGGCCGCCTGCCTGCCGATGATCGCCTCGGCGCACAAGGCCTTCCTGGTGCCGTCGACGACTGTGCTGTCCGATGGCGAGGACGCCTGGGTCACGGTCGACGCCGCCGCCTCCAACGATCTGTTCAATTTCAATCACCGGCCGATGCCGCTCGACAATCTAGTCATCAGCGCGCCCGACGGCAGCAAGCTGACGCCGGAGAACGCGACCACCGGCAAGTTCCGCAGCAGCTTCGACGTGCACCTGACTCAGCCCGGCACCTACAAGATCGCGCTGGCGACCGGCGGCCTCACTGCCAGCTACGTCGACGCCAAGGGCGAGAAGAAGCGCTGGCGCGGCAGCGCCGACAAGCTGAAGGAGATTCCGGCTGACGCAAAGGATGTCGAGATCTCGCAGTACGAATCGAGCACCGGCACCTTCGTCACCTTGGGCAAGCCGAGCGACGGCGTGCTGAAGCCGAGCGGCAGCGGCCTCGAGCTGGTGCCGGTCACCCATCCGAACGATCTTTACGCCGGCGAGGCGGCCAAGTTCCGCTTCTTGCTCGACGGCAAGCCGGCGAAGGATCTGAAGATCACCTTGCTCGCCGGCGGTACGCGTTACCGCAACAAGCAGGACGAAGTCGCGCTGACGACCGACGCCAACGGCGAGTTCTCGGTGACCTGGCCGGCGCCCGGTCTGTACTGGCTGAACACCTCGTTGGAAGGCCAGAAAGCGACCCTGAAGCCGGCCAAGGATCGCCGCCTGAACTACACGGCGACCTTGGAAGTGCTGCCGCAGTAAGCGCTTGTCCGCTCCGCTCCACACCGGCGCGCGCAGCGTGATGCGCGCGCTGTGGGTCTGCCTCGTTTCGCTCGCGGCCCTCAGCGGCTGCGCCGAGCCGGCGCTGACGACTCTGCACGGCCGCACGATGGGCACGACCTGGACGGTCAAGCTGATCGTGCCGGCGAACCTCGCGGTCGCCGATCTCGAGCGCGGCATCCAGGCCGAAGCCGATCGCGTCGTCGCACAGATGAGCACGTACGAGGCGGAGTCCGACCTCAGCCGCTACAACCGCGCGTCGGCCGGCGCCTGGCAGGAGTTGCCGGCGGAATTCTTCGGCGTGCTCGACTACGCGCTGACGCTCGCGCGCGACAGCGGCGGCGCCTACGACCCGACCGTCGGGCCCCTGGTCAACCTGTGGGGTTTCGGTCCCGGCACGCACGAGCACAAGGTTCCGGCAGCGGCCGCGATCGACGCCGCTCGTGCGCGCATCGGCTGGCAACGCGTGCAGCTCGATCGCGAGCATCGCCGCGTGCTGCAGCCGGGCGATGTCTATCTCGACCTGTCCTCAATCGCGAAAGGCTTCGGCACCGACCAGATCGCGCGCTTTCTCGAACGCCGCGGCGTCGACAATTATCTGGTCGACATCAGCGGCGAGCTGCGCGCACACGGCGCGCGTCCGGATGGGTCGCCATGGCAGGTCGCGATCGAGAAGCCGGGCGCTGCGGCCGGCGCAGTCGACAGCGTCGATCAAGTGCAGCGCACGCTGGTGCTGAAGAACCGCTCGATCGCGACCTCGGGCGACTACCGCCATTTCTTCGAGGACGCCGGCCGCAACTACTCCCATCACATCGATCCGCGCAGCGGCTGGCCGGTCGAGCATCGAATCGCCTCGGTGACCACGGTGGCCGGCGATTGCATGCAGGCCGATGCGATGGGCACCACCATCATGGTGCTCGGCGCCGACGCCGGCCTCGCCTTCGCCGAACAGCGCGGCGTGGCGGTGCTGGTGCTGCTGCACGATGGCGACCGCCTGGTCGAACGGATGACGCCGGCGTTTGCTGCGCTGTTGAAGGAATGAACGTGCGCAGCTCTTCGCCGCCGTCGCGCGAATGGCTCGGCGCGCTGGTGCCGCTGGTCGTGCTGGCGGTTCCTGCATTCGGCCTGCTGCAGTTGCAAGGCGGCTGGCCGGCGTGGAGCGATCCGGGACCACAGCGGCTGATCGCGGCGGCGATCGCACTGCTCGCCTATGCCGGGCTCTGCGGCGCGATCTGGAGTCTGCATCGGACACGCGCGCGCGCACTAGCCGGGCAGCCGAACGACGCATCTTCCGAGGCGTTGCTGGTCGCTTACGCCAGCCAGACCGGCTACGCCGAACAGCTCGCGCGGCAAACCGTCGACTCGTTGCACGCTGCCGGCGTGGCGACGCGACTGACGCCGCTGGGCTTGCTCGACGCGGCGACGCTTGCACGAACCGCGCGCGCGCTGTTCGTCGTCAGCACGACCGGCGAGGGCGATCCGCCCGACAGTGCGGCGGCATTCGTGCGCGACGTGCTCGATCGGCCGGCGCCGTTGTCGAGTCTCGCGTATGGCGTGCTCGCGCTCGGCGATCGCGAGTACCGCAACTTCTGCGCATTCGGCCATCGTTTAGAAACCTGGCTGCGCGCCTGCGCTGCGCAGCCGCTGTTCGATCCGGTCGAAGTCGACGACGGCGACGGCGGCGCGCTGCGCCACTGGCAGCGCGAAATCGGCGTGCTCGCCGGACGTACCGACTTGCCGGACTGGCAAGCGCCGCGCTACGAAGAATGGATTCTGGCCGAGCGGCGCCTGCTCAATCCGGGCAGCGCGGGCGGCGCCTGCTTCCATCTTGCCCTGCATCCGCCGCGCGGCACGCAGCCGCGTTGGCGCGCCGGCGATATCGTCGAAGTCGGCCCGCGCCAAGCGCCGGACGCAGTCGCCGCGTGGCTGCGCGAGGCCGCTGTCGACGGCGATGCGATCATCGACGCCGGCTCCGGTGCGGAGCCGCTGCGCGCGGTGCTGGCACGCAGCCGCTTGCCCGAGCGCGCAGAGCTCGGCGGCCGCGACGCAGCGTCGATCGCGGCGCAATTGGTTCCGCTGCCGCATCGCGAATACTCGATCGCGTCGCTGCCGGCCGACGGCGCGGTGCATCTGCTGGTGCGGCAGCTGCGCCGGCCCGACGGCCGTATCGGTCTCGGCGCAGGCTGGCTGACCGAGCATGCGCGCCTCGGCGAGCCGATCGCGCTGCGCATCCGCACGAACGCGAATTTCCATGCACCGGCCAACGCGCGCCCGCTGATCCTGATCGGCAACGGCACCGGCATCGCCGGCCTGCGCGCCTTGTTGAAGGAACGCATCGCCGGCGGTGAGCGACGCAACTGGCTCTTGTTCGGCGAGCGTCACGCTGCCTGCGACTTTCACTACGGCGAGGAAATCCGAGCCTGGCAGTCGCAGGGTGCGATCGAACGGCTCGATCTCGCGTTCTCGCGCGAGCAGGAAGAGCGGGTCTATGTGCAGAACCGCTTAGCCGCCGCGCAGACGGTGCTGCGCGAGTGGGTCGAAGACGGCGCTGCGATCTACGTATGCGGCAGTCTCGAAGGGATGGCGCCCGGCATCGATGCGGTGCTGGTCGACACGCTGGGGCGCGATCGCGTGCACGAGCTGATCGCGCAGGGACGCTATCGACGCGACGTGTACTGAGCGCCGCCGTTCGATTAGGACTGAACGGAATCGCCCTATCCGTTAGTTGCGAATCATTCTCATTAAGAATAACATTGTCTTTGCATTTCTACCGCCTCGGCGCGAACGCGATCACGTTCGGCCGGGGCGGTTGCGCGAGCGGCCCACGCAGCGCGCATCGATTTCGTACTTTCCATCCAAGGAACTCCTCGATGTCCTCCAGTCCGTTCGTCAAAGCGAGCCAGGCAACGCCCAAGCGTTTGCTGGCCACCGCGCTTGGCACTGCCTTCGTTTCAAGCATCGCGCCTGCACTGGCCGAGCCCGGCTCGGCCGAAGCCGCGTCTGAACCGGCGGCCGCTCCTGACGATATCGACACGCGCGACGCCAACCAGCTCGAGAGCGTGACGGTCGAGGGCAATCTGGTGAAGCAGGCGCAGTCGCCGAAGCTGACCGCTCCCTTGCTCGATACGCCGCAGCAGATCACGATCGTGCCGCAGCGAGTCATCACTCAGCAGAACCTGTTGAACCTGCGCGACATCCTCAGCACTTTGCCGGGCATCACCTTCGGCGCGGGCGAGGGCGGCGGCGGTTACGGCGACAGCATCAATCTGCGCGGCTTCAGCGGCAGCAATGACATCACCGTCGACGGCGTGCGCGACAGCGCGCAGTACACGCGCTCCGATCCGTTCAACCTCGACCACGTCGAACTCGTCAACGGCGCCAACTCGGTCTATTCCGGTTCGGGCTCGGTCGGCGGCACCGTCAACCTGGCCAGCAAGACGCCGTTCCTGGACGATCGCTCGCAGGTCAGCCTCGGCGCCGGCACCGACAGCTACGGCCGCGCGACGCTGGATGCGAACAAGAAGATCGGCGACACCACCGCGTTGCGCCTGAACGTGATGGCGCATCGCAACGACGTACCGGGCCGCGACGTCGAGCAGTTCAAGCGCTGGGGCATCGCGCCGTCGATCGCGTTCGGCCTCGGCACCGACACCACCGTCACGCTGAGCTACTTCCACCAAAGCGACGACAACATCCCGCAGTACGGCGTGCCGACCTTCAAGGGCAAGCTGTTGCCGGGCGTCGACAGCGAGGCCTATTACGGCTATCGCAACTTCGACGAGCAGCGCATCCGCGCGGATGCGTTCACCAGCGCGATCCAGCATCAATTCCAGGGCGGCTTCTCGCTGCGCAATCTGACCCGCGCGCAGCGTGTCACCCAGTTCTCCCTGGTCGATCCGCCGCAAGGCACGTTCTGTCTGCCCAACGGACTGACCCCGGCAGGCGGCTCGTGCAGCAGCGGCGGCATCACGGTGCCGCCGGGCATGTACATGCCGAGCGGTCCGCGCGGCAACGTGCGCGACACCACCAACAAGATGCTCTACAACCAGACCGACTTCAGCGCCGATTTCAACACCGGCGCGCTGGCCCACAGCCTGGTCGTCGGCGCCTCGTTCTCGCACGAAAGCTACGATCTGGACGGCAGCACGCAGTTCCGCAATGCCGACGGCACCAACCCGTACGTCGCGCCGGGGCATTTCCCGTTCACGCCGATCGGCAATCCCGATTCCTACTACGTCGGTCCTTCGCACCGCACGCTGACCTCGAAGGTCGACGGCGACCTCGACAACGCCGCCGTCTACGCCTTCGACAATCTGAAGTTCAACGAGCAGTGGTCGCTGAACTTCGGCGCGCGCTGGGAGCGTAACGACGCCGAGGCGACCAGCTACATCGTCAAGCAGTTCACCGCGCCGGTTGCGGGCAGCCCGCCGCCCGACAAC
The DNA here is from genome assembly GCF_058808595.1 of Dokdonella sp. GW821-FHT11D02. Taxonomy (NCBI): domain Bacteria; kingdom Pseudomonadati; phylum Pseudomonadota; class Gammaproteobacteria; order Lysobacterales; family Rhodanobacteraceae; genus Dokdonella; species Dokdonella sp. GW821-FHT11D02. The sequence continues at coordinate 1,167,100 of NZ_CM179520.1, forward strand.
ACCGGCATCGGCAACATCCTCGGCGCCAACGCGCCGTCGAAAAATACCGACAACCTGTTCTCCTACCGCGCCGGCCTCGTGTTCAAGCCGGTCGAGAACGCCAGCGTCTATGTCGCCTACAGCAACTCGAAGACGCCGTCGGCGGCGACGGTGAACGGCTCGTGCACGCCGACCAGTACGACCGGCACGGCGAACTGCAACGTCGATCCGGAAACCGCGGTCAACTACGAACTCGGCGCGAAGTGGGACCTGTACGACGGCCGCCTCTCGCTGACCGGCTCGATCTTCCGCAACCAGCGCAAGAACTACCGCGTCGCCGACCCGGGCAATCCGGACAATCCGTCCGGTCAGATGACCTTGGACGGCCGCGCGCGCGTCGACGGCGTGCTGCTCGGCATCGTCGGCAACATTACCGAGCAGTGGGCGGTGTACGCGAACTACTCCCATCTCGACAGCGAAGTCGAGCAGGGCGCGTCGGACTTCGTCGCCGGCGGCGGCGCGGACTACACCAAGGGCGATCCGCTGCTCTCCACGCCGGAAAATTCGCTGAGTTTCTGGACCACCTACGATCTGTCCTCGCAGTGGCAGCTCGGCTACGGCGCGACCTATGTCGGCAGCTATAACGTCAGCCAGCACTCGGCCGCCAATCCGAACGGACCGTTGAATCGGGTCGACAGCTACTGGATGCACCGCGCGATGGTCGGTTATCGCTTCAACCACAACTTCGGCCTGCAGCTCAACGTCACCAATCTGTTCGGCGAGGACTATCTGACCCGCGTGCGCACCGCCGGCGACATCGCCTGGGGCACGCCGGGCGAGTCGCGCTCGGCGGTGCTGACCGCGACCTACGCGTTCTGAGCACAGCGTCGATGTAGAGTGAAGGTCCGCCGTTGTGGCGGACCTTCCACTCCCGAGCTACGCGAACGCCGATGCTGCTGCACGTCCAGAACGTTCTCGCACCCGCCGAACTCGAGCGTTGCCGTCGCGCGCTCGACGGCGCCGCTTGGGCCGACGGGCGCGCGACAGCCGGTTACCAATCCGCGCAAGCCAAGCGCAATTTTCAACTCGCCGAGAACGATCCGATCGCGCGCGAACTCGGCGCGTTGATTCTGGACGCGCTCGGCCGCCATTCGCTGTTCTTCGCCGGCGCGCTGCCACGGCGCATCTATCCGCCCTTGTTCAACCGCTACGAAGGCGGCCAGTCGTTCGGTTTTCACGTCGACAACGCCGTGCGCTACGACCGCTCGCGCGGTGAGGCGCAACCGGTGCGCACCGATCTCTCGGCGACCTTGTTCCTGAGCGCGCCGGAGGAATACGACGGCGGCGAGTTGGTGATCGAGGACAGTTTCGGCACGCACGAGGTCAAGCTCCCCGCCGGCGATTTGATCCTCTACCCGGCAAGCAGCCTGCACCAAGTCGTGCCGGTGACGCGCGGTGCGCGTATCGCCTCGTTTTTCTGGATTCAGAGCCTGGTGCGCTCCGATGCGCAGCGCCGCACCTTGTTCGAACTCGACGTCGCGATCCAGCAGCTGACGCAGAAGCTGCCCGATGCGCCCGAGTTGGTGCAGCTGACCGCCGTCTATCACAACCTGCTGCGCGAGTGGTCGGATGTCTGAGCGCGCCGACGCGCGCGCGGCGCAAGCCGTGTCCGTGGTGAGCGCGGCCGCACGCGCCGGCGACATCGAAGCGCAGGCGCTGTACGCACAGATGCTCGGCGAAGGACGCGGCGTCGCGCTCGATGCGGCCGAAGCGCTGTACTGGTACACGCTCGCCGCCAACAGCGGCCACGCGGCCGCGATGAACATGGTCGGGCGCTGCCACGAACTCGGGCACGGCACGCCCGAGGATCCGGTGTTGGCTGCCGCCTGGTATCGCAAGGCAGCACGCGCCGGTCTCGACTGGGGCCTGTACAACTACGCCAACCTGCTGCACCGCGGGCACGGCGTCGCCGCCGATAGCGCGCAAGCGTTCGCCTTGTACCGGCGCGCCGCCGAACTCGGCCACGCGAAGTCGATGAATTGGGTCGGCCGCTACTACGACGAAGGCTGGGAAGTCGAGCGCGACGCCGACGTCGCCGCCCAGTGGTATCGGCGCGCTGCCGAAGGCGGCGACTTTCGCGGCCAAACGAGCTACGCCTCGATCCTGGCTCAGCGCGGCGAGATCGACGCCGCCGCGATGTGGCTGCGTCGCGCGGCGGAGACGGCGACGCCGGCGTTTCTCGAGCGGCTCGCTGCGGATCTCGCCGCTTCGCCGCATGCGCCGTTGCGAGAGGTCGCTATCCGCATCGGCGAGCGCGTGCGCGTGCCCAGTTGAAGCGTTCGAAACGAGCGGAATCGCAGCCTGACTTCCGCTGAGTGAGCGCTCAGCGCCAATCTCGCGATCGGATCGGCCCGTCGACCCTCGTGATGTGAAAGATGACGGCCGTCAGCACGGCAGCGATCAAGGTCAACGCCAGATAATTTCCGTCGATCATTTCTCTCTTCTCGGCAAGAGATCGGCATTCGACGTTCGAAGGCGCGTCGCGCGCATAAATGATGGAAACGGGGTCGCCGACAGAGGCATCCCTGCAAGAAGAAACGCAGGTTCCGTTGCCGACGTAGTCTTTGCCGTCGACCTTGAACGCGTAAAAGACCTCGCCATGGTTCTCACAATGTTTCCAGGTGATGCGTCCGACGGCCTGCACGCCGGACACCTTCAACTCTTCGAGCCGAAGTTGTGAGCGAACGTTGAGGGCCGCCAATGGCCCCAGCAGCATCAGTGCCAGCAAGCCCAGCGAAACGCGCGCAGGCGTTGGAGAAGATTCGGTGCTCATTGCGCGGAAACGTGTGCTCGAGTTTTGCCGCCACGTTCAATGACTTCGTCGTACGCACGATGCCCTGTGTCGTGTGCGTCGCGCAAGCTCGATCTGTCTGCGCCTTTCGTTGAGAACCTCAGCCTGGAGGCTCGCGCTCGCCGGCCTCGTCGTTCGACGCTTCGAGTCGGACATCTTCCGCACGCTGACGGGTGAACGCGTCGCGCACCCAGTATGCGCCGAACAACACGAGCACCGGACCCGACCCGAACGTGAGCCAACCGCCGACGTACTGCGGTTGCCGTGCCACCAATGAGTTGTAGAGAACCCAACCGATGATGCCCAGACCGGAGGCGAGCGCGATCAGACCGAACAAGGCCTGAGGCAGTCCGAAGACGACGCCGAGGGCGAACATCCAAGGCGAGCGCGACGGCGCGTTGCGCAGTGCGCGCGCCAACTCGGCCCACGTCAGAATCAGCACCGGCAGCTCGCCGAACAAGAGCAACAGGAACCAAGCCGTGAGCCAGGCTTCGTCTCGCGTGCGCGCGATGGCGACGCAGAGTGCCGCGAATGCCGTTGCTGCGAGCAGAAACTTGGTGAGCTGTGCCTTCATTGAATTCGACGGCGGGTGTGTGATGCGCGCCGGACTGTCGCCGAGCCGCGAAAATGCGTCAAGAAGACGATCGCCGCGATAATTGCCGCCACCACATCGATGGGCGCCGCAATCGCTCACGAGTGCCGAGAGTGCTGCCGCCCGACTGCACGCTTCATCGGCGCGACTCGGACCTCGCGTCGAATACGCTCAAGCCGTCGCGACGAATTTCGCCAGCACCAGCTCCCCCGCGCCTTCGAGCGCGAGGCGGCCGGCGTCGTGCGCGTCGCGCAAATCCAAATGCAGCGAAGCGCCGGCTTCGATGGTCAGCACTTCTTCGCCGCGGCGCGCGTCGACGTGTCCGGCCAGCACGTGGATCAGCCACTCGGCGTCGGGTTCGGCGAACACCAGCATCGAGCCGGCCAAGGGGCGCGCGACCACTTCGGTGCGCACCGCGTCGCGGCGCGCCATCACGTTGAAGTCGCGTGTCGGGCCGTCGAGCAGGCGGCAGTCCACGCGCGTCTCGCCGGCGAAATGCACGCGTTCGAAGCGCTGCGTCAGACGGCGCGGCGCGGTTTCGCCGAGGTCGAGTTCGATGCCGGCGCCGTCGAGCAGGATCAGGTCTCGCTCGATGCCGGGAAAGAGCGAGAACGGACCGTCGCTTTCGATCTCGGCGATGCTGACGCGCCAGCGGAAGTCGTCGCCGCCGATCGGATCGCGCGCCAGCTCGGTGGTCCAGCCGCCGTCGTTCTTCCAGCGCACGCGCCGGCTCTCGCTGGCCGGGATCAGGCGCATCAGACGTCCGACTCGGGCGGGTGGTAGATGTAGACCAGGGTCGCGCTGCCGAGGAAATCGATGGTGGTGGCTTGGCGCCCGCCGAGCCGGCGCGCGACGCGCTCGGAGGCGGTGTTCTCGATGCGGATCAAGCTGACCACGCGCAAGGCCTTGACCTGCTCGAAGGCGAACGCCAGCGCCGCGCGTGCGGCTTCGGTGGCATAGCCTTGATGCTGGTGCGCGGGCATCAGCATCCAGCCGAGTTCGAGGTCCGGCCATCCCTCTGGATGGTGCAAGCCGACGCGGCCGACGAATTCGCCGCTGTCTTTCAGTTCGACCGCCCACATGCCGTAGCTGCGCAGCGACCAGTGCCCGAGCAGCATCGCCATCGAGCGCCACGCGTTCATGCGGTCGAGTGGATGGCCGTCGCCGACGAAGCGAGTGCTGGCGGGGTCGCCGAGCATCGAGGCGTAGGCCTCGAAATGGCGGTTGCCGAACGCGGTCAGGCGCAGGCGTTCGGTTTCGAGCGAGGGAATTTCGATCATGTCAGATCAGCGCAGCGAGCGCGTGCGTGGAGGCGCGCAGGCTTTCGGTCCAGGTATAGCCGACGATGCGTTCGCCGCTGAGCGCGTCGCGGAAGTCTTCTTCCTGGCCCGGCGCGAGCAGATGGCGGTAGTCGACGGTGATTTCGGTGCCAGCGTCGAGGTCGGCGCCGGCGAACACGAATCCCAGGTGCCACAGCGCGGTCGGCGCGAAGGCGTGGTTGATGTAGCACTCGTCCGGCCATTCCGGCGTGATCGTGTAGCGGTCTTCGAACCAGCGCACGGTGGCCGGCAGCAGCGCGGCGGCGTCGGGCCGGGCGAGGATGTGTTCGAAGGAGTGCACGTCCGGAATCGCGTCCGGTGCGGTGATCACGCGACCGCGCGCGACCGGCTCGTCGAGGAACAAGCCTTTCCCTGCGCCCGCGATCAAGGACGGGCCGATGTGGTAGCGGGGGAGGATCATGCGTGGGACCGCCGTGGGGCGGGGCGCGAGTCTAGCACGGGCCGGCCGAGCCCCCGCGACGGCCTGCGGCGGCTTGCCGCAGCTACTGCGTAGCGGCGGGACGCGTGCCGCCGGCGCCGGACGGCTCGGGCTTGTCGTCCGGATCGATCACCACGACGGCATCGCGGTTGGCGTCGATCGTCTTCACGCCGATGCCGCGCACCTTGCTCAGATCCTCGATGCGGCGGAACGGGCCGTGCACGGTGCGATAGGCGACGATCGCCTCGGCCTTGACCAGACCGACCCCACTCATCGCCTCGGCCAGCATCTTCGCGTCGGCGCGATTGAGGTCTACCTGGCCCCAGGCCAGCGCGGGCAGGGCGAGCAGTAAGAACAGTAATTTTTTCAGCGTAGGCACGGCGGTATCGGGAGCGGACGCAATCGCCGGGCGAAAGTCTAGGGTCGCGGCGGGGTGGGCGACAGCGACGTGCAGCGCAGATGGGCGTAGGAACGGTGCTCGTCGTCGTGTAGGAAATTTCCTACACGACGTCTCTCAACCCGGCTCCAGCGGCACCGTCAGGCCGCGCTTGAGCGTGCCGAGCGCCACCCGCGTGCGGTAGCGGCGCACGTTCGCGTTCTCGGCCAGAAGTCTTTGCATCAGCGCCTCGAAGGTCTCGACGTCGCGCGCGCTGACGATCAGCACGAAATCTTCCTCGCCCGTCACGTACCAGGCCTGCTGCACGGCCGCTTCCGCCGCCACCCAGCGCTTGAGGCCGGCCAACAGCTCGCTGCGCTCGCGTTCGACTTCGAGGTCGACGATCATCGTCAGCGGCCGGCCCACGCGACCCGGATCGACGATCGCGACCTCGCCGGTGATGATGCCGTCTTCGCGCAAGCGCGTCAGCCGCCGCTGCACCGCCGAGGCGGACAGGCCGATCTCGGCACCGATCGTTTCCGCCGGCAGGCGCGCGTCGCGCTGCAGCAGCGCGAGGATCTTGCGGTCGAGCGAATCGAGCGGCGCCGGCATCGTGCGTGCGGAAGTCGGTTGGCGCGGGAAAGCCGCGCGAGAACGGAGAAAAACGCGGCCCTGCCGCGCGGCCGGACTCTAGCATGGCGATCCGTTCCTCTTGCTGCGAGTCCGCTGCATGCCTCCCTTGTTCGAACTCCCGCGGCTGCGCACGGCCGCCGCCGGCATCGATCCGATTTTTCTTCATACCGAGGTCGCGACCGATGCGGCCTTGGACGCCGTGCTCGGTTGCGAACTGCGGCTGAAGATCGAAACCGCCAATCCGATCGGCTCGTTCAAGGGCCGCGGCGCCGACTGGTTCGTGCGCAGCGCCGTGCGCGCCGGCGAAGCGGTGGTGTGCGCCTCGGCCGGCAATTTCGGTCAGGGCCTGGCCTATGCCTGCGCGCAGCACGGCAGCGCCTGCACCGTCTTCGTCGGCGCCGGTGCGAATCCGCTGAAGGTCGAGGCCTTGCGCCGCTTCGGCGCCGAGGTGCGTGTCTCCGGCGCCGACTTCGACGCGGCCAAACAAGCCGCGCGCCGCTATGCGCACGAGCGGGATTTGCGCTTCGTCGAAGACGGCGTGGAGCCGGCGATCGGCGAGGGTGCCGGCAGCATCGGGCTCGAACTGGCCGATCGCGGCGGCTTCGATGCGATCGCGCTGCCGCTCGGCAACGGCGCCCTGCTCGCCGGCGTCGGCAGCGCGCTGCGCGCCTTGATGCCGAACGTCGAGATCGTCGCGGTGGTGGCGCAGAACGCACCGGCGATGAAGCTCTCGCTGGAGGCCGGCCGCGCGATCGAAACCGAGCACGCCGACACCAGCGCCGACGGCATCGCCGTACGCGTGCCGATCGCCTCGACCTTGGAGCTGTTGCGGCGCTGCTGCGATCGCATCGTCGCCGTGTCGGAAGCGCAGCTGTTCGAGGCGATGCGCCTCATCCATCGCCACCTCGGCCGCCTCGCCGAACCGGCCGGCGCGGCCGGGCTCGCCGCCGTGTTGGCCGAGCGGCCTCGTTATGCCGGCCGCCGTGTCGCCAGCGTGTTGTGCGGCGCGAATCTCACCGCAGCGCTGCGCCAGCGCTTGTTGCAAGAGCGCTCTTCTTCACTCGAGGAAATTCACCGATGAAATTGCTCTACCAGACGCACTCTCCCTACGCGCGCAAGGTCCTGGTCGCCGCGCACGAAGCCGGCCTCGCCGCGCAGATCGAAGTGATCCATCAGGAAACCAGCCCGCTGTTGCGCAACGAGGAGGTGTTCGAGCGCAATCCGCTCGGCAAGGTGCCGGTGCTGATCGCCGCGGACGGCCTGGTCCTGTTCGATTCGAACGTGATCTGCGAATACCTGGACGGCCTGCACGCGGGCCCGCCGTTGATTCCGCGCTCGGGGCCGCCGCGCTGGCGCGCCCTGCGTGCGCAGGCGCTGGCGCAGGGCATCGCCGACGCCGGCATCGACCTGCGCTGGGAAATCGAGCGGCGCCCGGCGGCGCTGCGCTGGCCCGAGCTCGGCGAAGGTCATCGGCAGAAAATCGCCGCGGCTTGCGATTATCTCGAACGCGAACTCGCTCATGCCGACGAAGATCGCATTCACATCGGCGACATCGCCGTGGCGACGGCGCTGAGCTGGATCGAATTCCGCGACGTCTATGCGTTCGGTGACGGCCGTCCGCGGCTGGCGGATTGGTACCGACGTTTCAACGCGCGGCCGTCGATGCAGGCGACCACGCTGTCCGGCGCGACGCACGATCGCTAGCGCTCCCTGCGGCGCGCGCCCGCGTGCGATCCGCTACGATGTAAGGCTTGCGTCGCCGCGTGCGGCGCCCATGCGAAAGGTGAATTCATGGATTCCAACGCACTCAGCAGTTTCGTCGGCGGCTTGTGGGACGGCGAGATCGTTCCGCAGCTGACCGAGTACATCAAGATTCCGAACAAGTCGCCGATGTTCGACGCCGATTGGGCCAAGCACGGCTACATGGACCAGGCCGTCGCGCTGATGGAAGCCTGGGCGAAGGCGCAGGCGATTCCGGGCATGCAGGTCGAGGTCGTGCGCTTGCCCGAGCGCACGCCGCTGATCTTTATTGAAATCCCCGGCCAGGGCGACGACACCGTGCTGCTCTACGGCCATCTCGACAAGCAGCCGGAGATGACCGGCTGGTCGGCGCATTTGGGCCCGTGGAAGCCGGTGCTCGAAGGCGACAAGCTGTACGGCCGCGGCGGCGCCGACGACGGTTATGCGATCTTCGGCTCGCTCGCCGCAATCCTCGCGTTGCAGGCGCAGGGCATTCCGCACGCGCGCTGCGTGGTGATGATCGAAGCCTGCGAAGAGTCGGGCAGCTACGACCTGCCGTATTACGTCGATCACCTCGCCGCGCGCATCGGCAAGCCGTCGCTGATCGTCTGTCTCGACTCGGGCTGCGGCAACTACGAGCAGCTCTGGCTGACCACCAGTCTGCGCGGCCTGACCGGCGGCAACCTCAGCGTGCAAGTGCTGGAGGAGGGCGTGCATTCCGGCGACGCTTCGGGCGTGGTCGCTTCGAGCTTCCGCATCCTGCGCCGCCTCTTGTCGCGGCTCGAAGACGAGGTCAGCGGCAAAATCCTGCCGCAGGAACTGCACGTGGAGATTCCGGCGCAGCGCGTGGCGCAGGCCAAGCGCGCGGCCGAGATCCTCGGCGATGCGGTGTATTCGAAATTCCCGCTGGTCGACGGCATGCAGCCGATGAATGCCGACCTCGCCGAATTGGTGCTCAATCGCACCTGGCGCCCGGCGCTGTCGATCACCGGCGTCGGCGGTCTGCCGGCGCTCGATTCGGCTGGCAACGTGCTGCGGCCGTACACCGCGGTGAAGCTGTCCCTGCGCGTGCCGCCGACCTTGGATGCGAAGAAGGGCGGCGAATTCTTGAAGCGCCTGCTGGAAACCGATCCGCCGTACGGCGCCAAGGTCACCTTCGATCTGGAGAAGGCCGGCAGCGGCTGGGAAGCGCCGGCGCTGGCGCCGTGGCTGGAACAGTCGGTCGACGCCGCCTCGCAGCGCTTCTTCGGCGCGCCGGTCGCCTACAACGGCGAAGGCGGCTCGATTCCGTTCATGGGCATGCTCGGCGAGAAATTCCCCGGCGCGCAGTTCCTCATCACCGGCGTGCTCGGCCCGCACTCGAACGCGCACGGCCCGAACGAGTTCCTGCACATCCCGACCGGCAAGCGCATGTCGATGTGCGTGGCGCAGGTCGTCGCCGATCACTACGTCGCCAGCGGTCAGGGCCTGACCCGCGGCGTCGCCGCCAGTCACGCACACACGGTCAAGGGCGGCGACGGCTGCTGCGACTGAGCTGGTGCAGTTTCCCTCTCCCGCTTGCGGGAGAGGGGTGTGTCGCCCGACGCAGCCGCCGTTCCGCCATCGACCCGCCTCGTTTCGCGCCGATCCGCGCGCTAGCCTGTGGCGACGATGGAGGGCAGGCGATGACGACGATCCGCAATGCGCGCAACTACGACGCCGCGGCGCTGGTAGAACTGTGCGGTGAGCTCGGCTATCCGGCTACGCGGCAACAGGTCGTCGCGCGGCTGGCCGCGATCGAGGCGGAGTGCGGCAGCCGCGCGCTCGTCGCCGAGGACGCCGAAGGCCGCGTCGTCGGCTGGCTGCACGTCGCCATTCACGCGCAACTCGTCGACGACGACGTCGCCGAGGTGCTCGGCCTGGTCGTCGCCGCGTCCACCCGCGGCACCGGCGTCGGTGCCGATCTGTTGCGCGCCGCCGAAGCCTGGGCGCGCGAACGCGGCGCCAAACGCATGCGCGTGCGCAGCCGGGTCGAGCGCGAACGCGCGCATCGCTTCTACGAACGCGCGGGCTATGCGCGCAGCAAGACTCAACAGGTGTTCGTCCGAGCGCTGCGCTAGCCGCTTGCGCGGGCTGCTTTCCAGACAAGACTTCGCGAAGTCGTACTGCACATCGCCGAGCCCGGCACACCGCAGACGCTCGCAGCCGCGAGCCTGACACCGCTGCCCATTAACGAGCCGCCGATCTTCGTCGACGGCTTCGACGGCGGCTGAGTCGCAGCGTGCAAACGCGTCGGCGCCGATCGCCAGCCAAAGCCGGTGCGATCTCACCGCCGTTTTGCGTTGACCTGCGCATGGATCGTGGAGTGCGCCATGCCGATCGCTCGCATGCTCTTGTTCGCCAGTTTCCTCGCCTCGAGCGCGCGCGCCGATTGGCTGCCGCAATGGAGCGTGCCGCAACCCACCGAATTCGAACCGATGCGGCCGCTCGAAGTCGAGCTCGCGCCGGACGGCAGCGCATTCGTCGGCGCGACCTTCACGCGCGCCAATCAGCCGCATATGGCCGTGCTGCGCATCGAGGCCGACGGTCGGCTGGCATGGACGCAGGACATCATCGCGATCTCCTCGCCCGGCGGCATCGAACGGCTTTCGTCGGGGCGCATCGCTGCGTTCGGGGTGCCGCGGTCGGAAGCGAGCGCCGCGCTCGCCGTGCACGGAGACGCGAGCGGCGAAGCGTTGTGGGCGCACGATTCTTCACTCGGGCGTGTGCAAACCGGTCGCATCGGTCTGCGCGCGCTGGTCGAATCGAGCGGCGGCGATCTTCTGCTCGCGTTGTCGGATCCGACGAGCGGCGACTATGTGGTCGCACGCTACGCCGCCGACGGCAGCGAGCGGCCGCCCTGGCGCCGGCACGCCGGCGCGCAGGTGCGCGCGACCGACATCGCCGCGCTGGCGGGTGGCGGCGCCGTCGTCACCGGCGTCGGTACGGGACTCGACGGCGGTTACACGACGATCCGCTTCGACGCCAGCGGTGCAGTGGTGTTCGAGGATCTCGAACCCGGCGATCACGGCTCGCCGCTCGGACCGGCCTACGTCGCGCCCGACGCGCACGGCGATCTCTTGCTCGCCGGCACGCCCGAAGACGGTGTCATGGGGGTGCCCGAAGCGACCGTGTGGAAGCTCGCCGCTGACGGCGCGCGGATATGGAAGCGTGTGCTCGGCGTAAGCGAAGAAACGCCGCTCGGCCGCGACCTGTATCGTTTCCGGCTCGCTGCCAACGGCGATGCCTTGCTGGTGACCGACGGCGGCGGCTCCGCCACCGAGCGCTTGCATCTGGTGCGCCTCGACGGCGTCGACGGGCAGGTGGTGTGGGACCGGCTGTTCTCGTTCTCGATCGGCTACGGCCAGTTTCCGCCGTACGTGCTGGCCGAGACGTCGAACGGACGCATCCTGCTCGCCGGTTACGTCAAGACCGAGCAGTCGAGTTATGCGCGCCTGCTCGAATTCGGCGCCGACGGCGAACTCTGCCGCCGGCGCGACGATCCCGCGCTGTACTACATCGGCGCTGCGGTGGGTTCCGCGCAAGGCTGGATCGCGCTCGGCGCCGGTCCCGATGGCTTGCTCGCGCAACGTTACGATGCGGACGGCCCTTGCGAAGAGCGGCCGGATCGAATCTTCGTCGACGGCTTCGACGACTCCGCGCCGCTGCGCTAGCGAGGCCGTGTCAGGCGGCTACTGCACCGCCGGAATCTCGAACGGCTTGGTCGCCGAACAGGCGTTGCGCATGCGTTTGCCGCAACTGCGCAGCTTGGTGTCCTTGTCCAGGCACACGCGCACTTCGACCAGCTGGCCCTTGCTGCAATGCAAGCTCATCATGTCGTCGCCGAGCGCCGGGTTCGCGCGCTTGAGCGCGCCGCGCAGCTGGTCGCCGTTCATCTGCACGGGCTGGCGCGGCGCCTTCAATTCCGGCGGCACCTGCAGCGCGGCGAAGGCGTGGTCGGCGGTCTCGAAATACTTCTTCGCACCGAGGCCGGTACAGGCGCCGTGCTTGCGCCACTCGTGGTTGATCAGGCGCCGGCTCGGCATGAAGGCCAAGGTCGCGGCGACCGTCTTGCGGTCGGGTCCGCTTTCGCGCGAGTCGCACAGCTCCGGGCCGCCGCCGTTTTCGTACTGCGGCCACAGTCCGTGCAGGATGAAGCCGTAGCCTTTTTCGCCGCATTGGTCGTCTTCGTCCTCGCCGCGCGTCGCGCAGAAGGTCGGCGACCACGACAGCGCCATCACGTAGTAGTCGTATTCGCCGATGTGCTCGTCTTTCGCCGTGCGCACCGGCGAATTCAAGTCGTGCGACTGTTTGCGCGCGGCGGCGACATCGGCGAAGCCGCAAGCGAAGACGGTCAGACAGGCGAGCAGGAGGCGCGGCAGCGACATGGCACACTCGGCGAAGTTGGGCGGCGATTCCGCCGGCGAACGCTAGCAGATCGAGCCCGGTCGCGTGAGTGCGCGCGCCGTCGGCGCTCGCTATGATGCGCGGCTCCGATCTTCCACTGCCCGCCGTTCGTATGCCCAAACGCATCGCCGCCCGCCGCTCGCCGATCCACGGCAACGGCGTCTTCGCCCTCACCGACATTCCGGCCAAGACCGAACTGATCGAATACCGCGGCAAGCGCCTGACGCATGCGCAGGCCGATCGCCTCTACGCCAACACCAGCGACACCGGTCACACGTTTCTGTTCACGCTGAACGACAGGTACGTGATCGACGCCAACAGCGAAGGCAACATCGCGCGCTGGATCAACCACAGCTGCGCGCCGAACTGCCGCGCCCTGCTGGAGGAAGACGAAGGCGGCGATCCGCGCAAGGATCGCGTGCTGATCGAATCGCTGCGGCCGCTGCGGCCGGGCGAGGAGCTGACCTACGACTACGGCATCGTGCTCGACGAACGCCTGACGCCGCGGCTGAAGGCGATCTGGGCCTGCCGCTGCGGCGCGTCGCGCTGCGTCGGCACCATGCTCAAGCCCAAGCGCAAGCCGCGCGTGGCGGCGGCCAAGTCCGGCAGCGCCAAACGCGCGCGCAGCGCCTGAGCGCCGCCGGCGGCATTCGCGTTTCCCGAGCAAGAATCCAAACCCACACAGCGACCGCTGCGGCGGACGAGCTGGCGCTCGTCGAGGACGGTACGTAGAACGCAGGAGGCCGGCTAGCGGCCTCCTGCGCCGTACTCAGTCTCAGTTGCGCGCCGGAGTGTTCTCGGCGAAATACTCGTGGTTGTCGGCGTTGTCGACCGCATTGGTCGGATTGTTCAGCGCCAGGTTGTGCGCGGCGGTCTGTCCATAGGCCCAGTCGTCGGTGCCGGCGACGACGTTGAAGTGGCTGGTCTCGTGGATCAGCGTGCCGGCGCGCGAATCGGTGCCGGTATTGGGTGCCGACCAGAACGCTCCGCACAGATAGACCTTGTACGGCTGGGTCGGATAGACGTAGGCGTAGGAACTGTCGGTGCACGAGCAGTTGAAGGTGTAGGGCTGGGTCGACAGCGCACTGGAGATGTTGTTGTAGTGCGTGGTGACGGTCGACCAGCGCGAACTGCTGTAGGTGCCGAACCACCAGGTGTAGCGCGGACCCGGATTGCCGGCGGCCATGTAGGCCTTCGAGTTGTTGGCATAGGTCACGGCCGAGGCGCGTGCGGTGACCAGCTGCGACTGCCGCGTGTTGTTGCAGCTGACGAAGGTGTTGGTCGCTGCCAGCGGCGAGGGCGCTGCCGCATCGAGCGAGACACCGAGCGGATCGGGTGCCGCATCGACGTACACATTGGCGGTGCCGCGCGCGAGATCGAATCCGGCCACGCCGCCACCGGCGCCGCCCTTGGCCGCGAGCGTAGCCTCGCGCACGACGCTGGCGGCGTCGCGTGCATAGTTCACTTCGAACTGGCCGCCGCTGCGCATGTCGTAGTAGGCGCTGAGATCGACTTCGGCGCTGAGGCTCTCCCCGGGCTTCAGCTCGATGTAGTCCGCTGCACGCGGCTCGGGCCGCTTGTACATCGGACCGGTGTAGTCGACTTCTTCACCGTTGCGCGTCACGCGGAACAGATCCGTGGTGACGCCGTCGACCGGGGTCTGCCAGCGCAGCACGTGAATCGTGGTGGCGCCGTTGTTGACCAGGCGGTAATCGATCATGCCGCTGCCCGGCGTCTTGGCCGCCGCATCGAGCGAAACCTCGATCCCGGCCGCCGATGCGGTGTTGACCCCGAGCCATCCTGTTGCGAGCAAAGCGTACGCAAGCCAATGCTTGTTCATACCAACCTCCTCCTCGTGCAGGAATCGTCTCCCCCGAGACGAGCGGCGCGAATACGCCGCTCGGCGATCCTATGCCCGACATGCGTACGCGAATGGCGACCGGTTCACAGCCCGGCACGCGATGCATTGCGAACATTCGCGACGAATGAGGGCCGATTGCTATCGGCGCTGACGATCTTCGCGCGCGCTTCACGCAGGCGCGTGCGGCGAGTACATCGCCGCAGCGGCCGTTAAGCGCGAAACATCAGCCGACCGCGTCGCCCGACTTGTGCGCGACCCACGCGCCGATCAGCGCCGAGGCGTACGGAATCGCCTGCGCGGCGAGGATCGCGATCCACAACTTGCCTTCGACGTAGTTGATGCCGATCGAATTGACCATGCCGATCACGCAGGCGACGATCGCGAGGAACAGCAGCAATTCCTCGCTGACTGCGGTGAACGGGTTCGGCTTGGCGCCGATGCGGCGGCTCTTGGCGGTGCGGATGAACTCGCCCTTCTTGCGCCAGAGTCCTTCGTAGATGCCGCGCGCGATCGCGTGGCTGAGGCCCATGCTGGCGACCGAGGCGGCGATCGTGTCTTTCCACGAGCACGGCACGCGCACGCGGTAGAGGATCACGCCGAACGCAGCCTTGAACAGGAAGAAGCCGATCAAGGGCACCAGGAACAGATACATCGGCAGGGTGAAGTACTGCGGCGCCAGCACCATGCCGAGCGTCCACAGCATCGCCATCAGGGTGAAGGCGAGGTGCAGCGCGTCGCCGAACCAGGAGAACCAGCCGGTCAGGAAGTGGAAGCGCTGGCCGCGCGTCAAGGTCGAGGCCTTCGAGGTCATCCAGTTCCAACGCGCTTTCATGATCTGCATCGCGCCGAAGGCCCAGCGGTAGCGCTGCGACTTGTACGCCTTGAAGTCGGCCGGCGTCAGGCCCTTGCCCATCAGCTCGTCGACGTAGACGAGGTCGTAACCGGCCTTCATCAGGCGCAGGCCGAGTTCGGCGTCCTCGCAGATCGTCCACTCCGACCAGGCGCCGGTATCGGCCAACAGGTTCTTGCGCACCATCGTCATGGTGCCGTGCTGGATGATCGCGTTGCGCTCGTTGCGATGGTGCATGCCGATGCGGAAGAAGCCGTCGTACTCCCAGTTGGTCATGCGGCGGAACGCGTTGTGCTCCCACTCGCGATGCGCCTGCGGGCACTGCACGACGGCGACTTTCGGGTCGACGAAATAGCCGGTCAGTGCCGACAGCCAGTCGCGCCGCACTTCGTAATCGGCGTCGACGACGGCGACCACCTCCGCGCGCGGATCGGTCTGTTCGAGCCCGAAGTTCAGCGCGCCGGCCTTGAAGCCGGGCCAGGGTTCGAGGTGATAGAAGCGGAACTTCGCGCCGAGCTTGGCGCAATGCGCCTCGACCGGCTTCCAGATGTCGGGGTTCTTGGTGTTGTTGTCGAGCACGAGCACTTCGTAGTTCTCGTAGTCGAGCGCGGCGAGCGAGTCGAGCGTCAGGATCACCATCTCCGGCGGCTCGTTGTAGCAGGCCAGATGGATCGAGACGAACGGCTGCGTCGGTCCCGCGTCCGGCGGCAGCGGCCGGAACTCGCGCAGCCAGCGCGGCCGCCACAGGACTTCGGTGAACTCGAAGCCGTTGATCAAGAGGATCAAGATGATCGCGAACTGCGCCGGGAACAGCAGCACCAGCATGGCCCAGTCGAACGGGCTCAGGTAGAAGTCGTAGGGCAGCGTCGCCATCCACACCAGGATCGAGGCGGACAGCTGCACCAGCACCAGGAAGAAGGCCAGGCCCATCGCGCGGAAGCGAATGAAGTGGCGCGCAAACCAGAACATCGGCAGCAGCGCGAGCAGCGAGGCGAGGGTGGCTTTCCACGGCCAATTGGGATCCTCGATCACCGTGCCGGTGAGCGAGAACTTGAGCTGGCGGTTCGCGTTGAACATGCCCCAATACGCTTCGGCGCGGCCGCCGAGCTGTTCTTTCCAGGGCTGGTCGATCGCCTCCATCACGTAGTACTCGATCTTCTCGCGCGCGGCGATGTTGAACCAGTCACGCAGGAAGTGCGCCTCGTCGGCGAGTGAGGGCTGTGCGTATTCCTTGCGATCGCCGTTGGACGGCCAACCGATCTCGCCGACCACGATCGGCTTGCCCGGCGACACTTGATCGACGATCTGGCGCAGCGACGCGAGCTGGCCGAGTACGAAGCCGGCCGCGTCCTTGCGCGGGATGCGCTCCCAGTACGGCAGGATGTGTACGGCGACGAAGTCGACGTGGCGGATCAGATCCGGATTGCGCTGCCAGGTATCGAGCGGTTCGGCGGTGGAGACCGGAATCTTCAGCTGCGCGCGCGCGCGGTCGATGTAGCCGATCAGGTCGCGCACCGGCAGGTCGCCGCGCAGGATCACCTCGTTGCCGACGATGGCGCGGTCGATGTTGGAGTTCTTGCGCGCCAGCGCGATCAGCGCCGCCAGCTCGCGCTCGTTGCGTTCGGAGCGGCCCTCGATCCAGGCGCCGGCCATCACGCGCACGCCGTAGAAATTGGCCAGCCGCGGAATGGTCGGATTCTCGACCGAGGAATAGGTACGCAGCCGCTTGCTGTATTGCGAGAGCAGGCGGATGTCGCCGTCCAGCTCGCTTTCGCTTGGGAACAGCTGCTTGGTCGGGTCCTGGTAGCGCTGCGAGGGATTGAAGGCGAAGCCGTAGATGTCGCCGCGCCAGTCGGCGATCTGCACCGGGCGGTTGAGGTAGGCCCACAGGCCGACGTTGGCAGCCGCGACCAGGAGGGTCAGGGCGAGCGCGCGCCAGAACGACTTGCGGACCACCAGCGGCGGCGAAACGGGACTCAACGGCACCTCGGACGGCTGCGGCCGGGGCGCCGCGACAACGCGGCAGGATAGCGGAACGCCGCGCCGGCGCTCAATGTCGGCGCCGGAATCGACGATTTGCGATTGGGGTTGGGGGAAGCAGCGGCGAAATCAGCGCCGGCGCAGCCAGCCGATGGCGATCGGCAGCAGCGCCAGCGCGGCCATGCCGAGCGCCGGCCACAGGATCTGCGGATGCGACAGCAGGTTCAGCGAGACCGTGCCTTCGCGTTCGATCGTCTCCAAGAGACCGGCGCCGAGCGCGCTTTCGAACGCGATCATCACGCTGCCGCCGATCGCACTGGCGAGAAAGAACAGCCACAGCGGACAGCGCAGCCAGGCCAGCGCGACGGTGACCGCGCCGAACGGGAAGAACGGCACCAGGCGCAGGAACATCGCATAGCTGACCGGATGGGCCAGATAGCCGCTGCGCAAGCGCGCGACCAGCGGCGGCTCGGCGCCTTCGCCCTGGTCGAATGCGCTGCGGCTGGCGAAGAACAGCAAGGTCGCGCCGAGCAAGGTGCCGATGGTCGACAGCACGGTGCCGGCGAGCGTGCCGAACAGCATGCCGCCGGCGAACACGATCACGATCGCGCCGGGCACGCCGGTTGCGATGGCCAAGGTCATCGCGCCGATCTGGGCCAGCGCGGCCAGCCACGGATGCGCGCCGACGCCGCTGCGCAGCAGGGCTTCTTCTTGCGCGATGCGGTGCGGATCGAAGCGATCGAGCAGGCCGGAGGCGAGCACGGCAACGCCCATCGCGACGAGGATCAACAGCGGAGCGAAGGCGCGCAGGCGTTTCATCGAAAAATCCGTTCGTGGATGTGCCGCCGTTCTCCCTCTCCCGCTGGCGGCAGAGGTGCAAAAGCCCTTCTCGCTCGTGAAGCTACGCCTTCAAGCCAGCTCGGCGCCCGAAACCGTCCGAGCATAACGGGCGCAATCGCGCAGCCGCAATCGCGCAAGCCTCAGCCGAGCACGCGCGCGAACACCGTGATCTCTTCGCGATCGTGATACAGCTGCTTGGCGCGCAGTTCGACTTCGCGACCGGCCTGATGCAGCGCTGCGCGAATCGCGTCGAAGCAGGACTGCACCTCGTCGTAGCGCTTCTTCATCGGCAGCTTCAAATTGAAGATCGCGTAGCGGCACCAGCCCTGCGCCAGCCACTCGGCCATGCGCGCGGCGACGCGGCTCGGCTGCTCGACCATGTCGCAGACCAGCCAGTCGAGCGGCCGTTGCGGGCGATAGCGGAAGCCGTCGGCGCGCAGGTGATCGACCAGGCCGGAGGCGAGCAGGTTCGCGTCCATCGGCCCGTTGTCGACCGCGGTCACGTGCAGCGAGCGGCGCACCAGCTGCCAGGTCCAGCCACCCGGCGAGGCGCCGAGGTCGACCGCGCGCATGCCGGGCTTGAGCCAGCGTTCGCGCTCGCCTTCGTCGAGCAGAATCAGCAGCGCTTCTTCGAGCTTCAAGGTCGAGCGGCTCGGTGCCGCGTGCGGAAACTTCAGCCGTACGATGCCGCCCGGCCATGGCGCCGCCGTGCCGATCTCAGCCGCCGCGACGAAGGCGGCATCGCCGGCGGTCAGGCACACATGCAGGCGCGCGTTCGAGCTGCGATCGAGCAGGCGGCGCTGCTTCAGCGCGGCGATCAGCGCGGCGTTGAGGCCGCGGCAGAGCGCCGCCAGTTCGCGCGCGGCGTCGCTGTCGGGTGCTTCCACCCAGGCATCGCACCAGCGCCGCGGATCGGCTTCGATCAAGGGCAGCAAGACGCCGAGGCGGTCGCGCGTGGGCAACTCGCGCGCGCTCGCCAGCACCTCTAGCGATTGCCGCGCGAACACCAGATCGCGCCAGCGCGCGCGTGCGCCGAGGCGGCGCTGCGCCTGCGCGTCGGTCGCGACGAACTCGACGTATCCGCTGCCGCGCTCGGTGCGCGCATAACCGCCGCCGCCGGTTTCGGCATCGATCGCGGCGAGTTCCTGCGCGCATTCGCCCTCGAAACCGGGGCGGCAATAGGCCAGCAGACTGGGGGAGTGGGATACGGACATCTTGCAGTCCATAAAGGCGCTGCATGATGCCTGCACGCGGCGCGGATGACGAGCGCAGGCGGAGAAGCGACGAACGACGCGTCCTGCGGGCAAATCGCAGCGCCGCATTCACGCGGCGAGCAAGCGCCTCAGTAGCTGGCGCCGTTCAGCTCGGCGTAGCGGTGGAACACCTCGCGCGCCGCCTCGCGCAAGAGGTCGCGGTGCACCGCGATGCCGCGGCGTTCGAGTTCACCGATCCAGTCCGCCGGCAGCGGGCCTTCGTCGAACTCGCTCAGCTCCATCACGTCGTCGCTGCGCGCGCCGATCTCGAGCACGTCGATGCCGGCCCAGAAGCTGGCGCCGTAGCACATCGCGCAGGGCTGCGCGCTGGTCGCCAGCGTGTAGCGGCCGCCGTCTTCGTTGAGCCGTGCGCGACCCAGGCGCGCCTGCGCCGCGATGAAGGCCATCACTTCCGCGTGCGCCGCCGAGCAATGCTGCGGCAGCACGCGGTTGACGCCGGCCGCGACCAAGGCGCCGCCGGCATCGAATACGGCCGCGCCGAACGGGCCGCCGCTGCCTTCCTCGATGTTGCGCCGTGCGAGGCGGATCGCCAAACCCACGCGCGCTTCGGCATCGGGGTAGACGCGTGTCGCGCCGATCTCGGCGTCGAGCCAGGCGGGCAAGGTCAGCTGCAATGCGGTCGAGGGCATGACTTGTAGCCGTTGGGCGCCGCCGGCGAGCCTAGCAGAATGCCGCGGCGCCACGTGCGACGCCGGCGCGCAAGATTTGCGTTGTCATCCCCCTTCGATCCGACCACCATGCGCGGCCCACGCAGCCCTTCGTCTACGAACGCCTCTTCGATGCAATCTCCGAACGACATCACGCGCAATACCGGCATCGACCTCTTGCGCGGCCTTTCGATCTTCCTGGTCGTGCTGCATCACCTCGGCTTGCGCATCCCGCTCAAGAGCACCGCGCTGGCCGACTTCCTGCCCAAGCATTTCCTGAACGCGTTGAACTACAACGGCTACCAGGGCGTGTTCGTGTTCTTCGTGATCTCCGGCTTTCTGATCACCAGCAACGCGCTGCTGCGCTGGGGCGGCTTGGCGCGGATCGACCTGCGCGCGTTCTACGTGCGCCGCGGCGCACGCATCCTGCCGTGCCTGGCGCTCCTGGTCGCGGTACTCGCGCTGCTGCATCTGGGCGGCTTCGAGGACTACGTGGTCAAGCGCGAAGGCCAGTCGCTCGGCGGCGCCACGCTGGCGGCGTTCGGCTTGTATCTGAACTGGTACGAGGGCGTCACCGGCTATCTGCCCGGTTCCTGGGACATCCTGTGGTCGCTGTCGATCGAGGAAGTGTTCTACCTCGGCTTCCCGCTGGTCTGCCTGCTGGTGCGCGACCGCCGCGTGCTGATGCTGCTGCTCGGCGTGCTGGCCTTGTCGCTGCCGTTTTCGCTCGCCGCGATCACCGACAACGAAATCTGGAAAGAGAAGGCGTATCTGCCCGGCATGGCCGCAATCGCCGCCGGCGTGCTGGCTGCGCTGATCGCCGATGCGCTGCGGCCGCGCGCGGCGGTGGTGTGGATCGTCGGTACGCTCGGCCTGTTCGGCCTCGGCGCGAGCATGTTCGCGATGCCGTGGATGTGGCGTCTCTTGCAAGACGGCGTGATGCTGGTGCTGACCTTATCGGCCGCGTGCCTGATCGTCGCGCTGCACTGGCAGCTGCGTGCGGGCAGTCTGCGCGCCTTGCCCGGCACCGGCTGGCTGCGCTCGATGGGCCAGCTCAGCTACGAGATCTACCTCACCCACATGTTCGTCGTCTTCAGCGTCGTCGCGCTGTACAAGGCGGCCGGCGCCGATCTGCGGCTGGGTTGGGCCTGGTACCTGCCGACCGTGCTGATCTGCTGGGGACTGGGTTGGCTGGTGGCGAAGTTCTGGTCGTTGCCGGCCGAGCGCGCGTTCCGGCGCTGGTTCGGCAAGGCGCCGTTGACGACGGCGGAGAATCCGGCTTAGCGGCGTCGGCGAGGTCGTCGTTTCGTTTTCCGCAAAACGGTTCGCGACCGCTTTGAGAGGTTCGCAAGAATTGCCAGCTCAAAAGATGCCCGCGTTCACGGGCATCCCCTTGCTTTGCGCGTGTAGCGTTCCAGACCCTCGCCGCCTCAGGACTTCGCCGCGAGCTGGCGCAGCGCCTGCTCGAACACTTCGACCGGCTGGCCGCCGGAGATCAGGTGGCGCTGGTCGAAGATGATCGCCGGCACGCTGTGGATGCCGCGTTCGAGGAAGTAGCGCTCCTGTGTGCGCACCTCGTCGGCGTATTCGTCGCTGGCGAGAATCTGCTGCGCGCGCGTCGCATCGAGGCCGCTGTCGGCGACCAGGCGCAGCAGCACCGCGGCGGCGGAAACGTCTTCGCCGTCGGTGAAGTAGGCGCGCAGCAAGGCGTGCTTGAGCGTGCGTTCTTTGGCTGTGTCTTCCAGCGCGGCCCAGTGCAGCAGGCGATGCGCGTCGAAGGTGTTGTAGATGCGGCCGCGCGCGTTGAAGGTGAAGCCGAGCGCGGCGCCGCGCGCGCGAATCGCCTCGCGATTGCGCTCGATCTGCTCGGCGTCGATGCCGTACTTGCGCTCCAGATGCTCGACCGTGTCTTCGCCTTCCGGTGCCATTTGCGGGTTCAGCTCGAACGGCTGGAAATGCAGCTCCACTTGGGCGGCGTCGCCGACGCGTGCGATCGCCTGTTCGAGCGCGCTGAGCCCGATCGCGCACCAGGGGCAGACGACGTCGGAGACGAAATCGATACGGATCGGTTTGGCGGACATGGCGGTCTCGTGCGGCGGGGCGCTGGATTCGGATTCGCTTAAATGCGGTCGCTCGGCGTGTGATCAAGTTCGCGTCGGCGGCGACGAGATTCTTCAACGACGCGTACGAGTTTCTTCAATACGCACCGCGTACCTCCTGCCTAGGCTCAGCCATCGTCGCGCGGACTGCATCACGTCCGCGCATCGGGGACATCGGACCGCTACGGGTGAATGCGCATGGTGAAGTTCAGGGCATTCCAATACGAGGGACTTCCCGGTGCATGACCTGCGCTTCCGCATCGCGCGCTGGGTCATGGCGCACCGCACCTCGACCGCCCTGCTGTTCGCGGCGATCACGATCTTCTTCACCGTCGGTCTGTTCAAGGTCGAACTGAGGACGATCTTCTCCGACCTGCTGCCCAAAGACGATCCGTTCGTGCAGGTGTTCAAGGAGCACGGCAATTTCGGCAATCCGCTGACCGTCACCATCATGGTCAAGCGCAAGAACGGCGACATCTACAACGCGCAGACCTTGGACAAGGTCTGGCAGCTCACGCGCGACATCGATCTCGCACCCGGCGTCGATCACGACCAGATCCTGTCGATCACCACCGAGAAGGCGCGCTACGCCGAGGCGACGCCGACCGGCATCGACATCCGTCCGCTGATGGAAGACCGCGTGCCGGCGAGCAAGGAAGAACTCGACGAGTTCCGCTCGCGCGTCGACCGCAGCCCGAGCGCGCGTGCCTTCCTCATCTCCGGCGACGGCTCGGCCACCCTCATCAACGCCACCTTCATCGAACAGCACCTCGACTACGGCGAGGTGTTCAAGTACGTGCAAGGCATCGTCGAAAAAGCACGCGACGCCGACCACGAGATCTACATGGCCGGCCAGCCCGCGCTGACCGGTTGGATCTACCAGTACGAGTCGCAGATGCTGCGCATCGCGCTGATCACGATCGGCCTTTTGATCCTGTGCCTGGTCTTGTACATGCGCAACGTGGTCGGCGTGGTCACGCCGATCGTCGCCAGCGGCGTCGCCGCGATCTGGGGTTTCGGTTTCGTCGGCTGGCTGAAATCGCCGATCGAACCGCTGCTGATGGTGGTGCCGCTGCTTCTGGTCGCGCGCTCGTTCTCGCACTGTGTGCAGTTCACCGAGCGCTACTACGAGATCTACTCGCACGTGCGCGACCGCGTGAAGGCGGCCGAGATCACCATGGGCGTGATGATGGCGCCGTCGGTGCTCGGCATCTTCACCGACATCGTCGGCATCTTCCTGATCGCGATCGCGCCGATCCCGGCGATGGAACGCTTCGCGCTGTTCTGCGGCTTCTGGGCGATCTGGCTGATCCCGACCGGCGTGGTCCTGATCTCGCTGCTGCTGGCGTCGCTGCCGGCGCCCAAGAACGTCGACCGCCTGGTCGGCAAGGGCAAGGGCGGCGGCATCGACGGCTTGCTGCAGTCCTTGCTGCGTGGGCTGGCGCGGCTGACCTACGGCAAGCCGGCGCGCGTCACCACCGTGCTCGCCGGCGTGCTCGCGGTCGCCGCGACCTGGACCTTCCTGCAGATCAAGATCGGCAATCCGGTCGAAGGCAGCGCGCTGTTGTGGCCGATCGCCGAATACAACCGCGGCGTGTCGACCATCAACTCCAATTTCCCCGGCGTGAACACGCTCGAGATCGTGCTCGAATCGAAGGACCAGCGGCAGTCGAACCGCCTGATGCACCAGGCCGACGCGATCCTGACCATGCAGCGTCTGCAGAGCCTGATCGAGAAGGGCGAGCATCCGCCGCGCGCGACGCTGTCCTTCGCCGATTACTTGATGGAAGGCAACCGCCTGTTCGCCGGCGGCAATCCGAAATGGCTGCCGCTCGACGGCGACGACCAGGCCGTCAACGCGGCCGCCAATGCGGTGCTGGTCGGCACCAGCTCGAAAGCGTATTCGAACGTGATCGACTTCGAGCAGCAGAACGGCACCGTTTCGCTTTGGTACAAGGACAACAAGCAAGGCACGGTCGACGCCGCGCTCGGCGCGGCGCGCAAGGCGATCGCCGAAGTCGGCGAAGACCACCCGACCTTCCGCGTGCGCCTGGGCACCGGCACGATCGCGCTGCAGCAGGCGATGAACAACGTGGTCGAGCGCTACCACTGGGTCATCCTCGGCCTGCTCAACTTCGTCATCCTGATCGGCTGCAGCCTCGCCTATCGCTCGATCGTGGCCGGCCTGATCCTGTTGATCCCGGTCAACACGGCGAACTTCATCCTCGGCGCCGGCATGCACCTGATCGGCATCGGGCTCGACATCAATTCGCTCCTGGTCGCCTGCGTCGGCGTCGGTGTCGGCATCGACTACGGCATCTATCTGCTCTCGCGCATCTGCGAGGAATTCCAGGCGCATACCGACGATTGGGGCCGCACCATCACCGCCGCGCTGACCACCACCGGCAAGGCGATCATGTTCACCGCGATGATCATGGTGATCGGCATCCTGCCCTGGTACTTCCTCTCCAGCCTCAAGTTCATGGCCGACATGGGCCTGCTCCTGGTGCTGACCATGCTGATCAACATGGTGCTGGCGCTGGTGCTGCTGCCGCTCCTGGTTTTCTTGGTCAAGCCGAAATTCGTCGGCCGCAAGGACCTTCTGGTCGGCGAGGAGGTGGACTTGTCCGCCTACGTCGCCGGCGACGAGGAGATCGATGGCCGCAAACCGCCGGCCGGCGACCGGCCCGCTTTGCAACCGCATTGAACGACCCGCGCGAGCTGCCCGCAGCCATGAGCGAACGCGCGATCCCTGCCGAAGCGCCGGCAACGTAGCGAGGAGAAACCTCATGCACATCCGCAAATACGATTTCGACTACGGCCGCAGGATGCTCCTGCAGAAAGCCGCCCTGGGCGCAGGTGCGGGCGTGCTCGCGCCGCTGTGGGCGCACATCGCCAACGCCGCCGACGCGAGCAAGGCCTATCCCGACGAGCTGCTGCACATCGAGGCCTACACCAAGGGCAAGATCAAGGTCGGCGATGTGATCTCGGCCGACAACGTCGATGCGGTGAAGGATCTGTTCGATCCGATCACCTACAAACAGATCAAGACGATGGGCCGCAAGATCAACATCATCGAGCCGCCCAAGAGCGTGACCGAGCTGTTTCCGGCCGACTATCTCGAGACGACGCTGCGCAACAAGGGCAAGGCCAAGTTCGACGCCACCGGCAACGTGGTCGATCAGAACGGCAACCCGTGGATCGGCGGCCTGCCGTTCCCCGACGCCAAGACCGGCGAAGAAGCGATCGCGAACCTGACCTTGTCCTGGGGCCGCCACGACTACAGCCAGTACGCGATCCGGCAGTGGGACATGGACCCCTCCGGCGAGCAGGCCTACCAGTACGACTTCGTCTGGGCCGAGCTGCAAGCGCAGGCGCGCACCGACGGCAGCGTGTTCCAGAACCGCAAGGATCTCTTGCGCCTGCAGTCGGTGTGGTTCACCGGTCCGCAAGACGTCAACGGCACCGCCTTCCTCAACACCTGGGCTTACGACCAGCGCAAATTCCCCGAGCTGAAAGGCTATCTGCCAGCGTTCAAGCGCGTGCGCGACTTCCCCACCAACCAGCGCTTCGAGCCGCTGCTGCCGGGCGTGACCTGGTTCCTGTCCGACGCCTGGGCCGCCGGCGATCCGATGCTGACCTGGGGCAACTACAAGATCGTCGAACGGCGGCCGTGGCTGGCGCCGGTGTCGGGCAACTGGCGCGGCTCCAAGCCGAACTGGGAAATCCCCGCGCACGGCGGCCCGAAGGGCAAGACCTTCTTCGATTCGTACTTCTCGCTGGTGCCCGAATGCATCGTGCTCGAAGCCGAACCGACCGGCTATCCGCGCGCGCCTGTCGGCAAGAAGCGCGTCTGGATCGACGTGCGCAATCAACTCGCGACCTCCTACATCACCTTCGATCGCCGCGGCGAGGTGTGGAAATCCTTCGAGGGCGCCTACAGCCGTCTGCAGGACGGCAGCGCGGTGGAGAAGGACGCCAAAGGCAATCCGGACTGGTCGTGGGCCTACTACCTGAGCCACGACTCGCAGACCAATCGCATGAGCCGCGGCTGCCACACGCAATCGTGCGCAGGCGGCTACAAGAGTCTGCTCACGGCCGGCAACGTCGACGTCTACAACAAGTTCCTCACCGTGCAGGCGATCCAGCGCCTGGGTTCGGCCTGAGCCATGCGCGCACGTCTCGCCTGCGCTCTGGCTTGGGCGTTCGGCATCGGCGCAGCGGCGTCGCTGCCGGCGCGCGCCGACGAGCCGAAGGTGCAGGCCGCGCTCGGCACCGTGCACGAGGCGCTGTTCGGCATCGCGCTCGACGGCACTAGCGGTATCGCCGTCGGCGCCGGCGGCGACTTGCGCGAGAGCGGTGACGGCGGCGCCAGCTGGAAGGCGCTCGCCGCCGCACCGACCCGGCTCGCCTTGCTCGGCGTCGCGTTGCACGGCACGCATGCGATCGCGGTCGGCCAGCAGGGCGCGATCGTGGTGCGCGACGCGAACGGCGCCTGGAAGCTGATCGACAGCGGCAGCAAGAGCCGCCTGCTCGGCGTCGGCGTCAACAGCGGCGGGCTCGCGTTCGCGGTCGGCGCGTTCGGCGCGCTGCTGAAATCGAGCGACGGCGGACAGAGCTGGCAGGCGTTGACCTTGAACTGGGCCGATTACGTCGAAGGCGGCGCCGAACCGCATCTGTACGCGGTCGACGTCGCCGACGACGGCGTCGTCACCATCGTCGGCGAGTTCGGTTTGATTTTGCGCAGCGAAGACAGCGGCACCAGTTGGACGCGCAAGAACCAAGGCGAGGCCTCGCTGTTCGCGCTCGATCTGCGCCCGGACGGCCTCGGCTATGCGGTCGGCCAGGACGGCCTCGCGCTGAAGACCAGCGACCACGGCCGCAGCTGGAGCGCGATCGACGTCGGCAGCAAGGCCAACTTGCTCGGTGTCGCCGCCTTGGCCGACGGCCGCCTCTACGCCACCGGCATGCACGAAGTCTTCGTCGGCCGCGACGGCGAGCGCTGGCAACGGCTCCAGGCGAAGGAATTGCCGCCGCTGTGGTACGCCGCGATCGCGGCGGCCGGCGGCGGCGCGACCGATGTGATTGCAGTGGGGCAGGCCGGCGCGGTGGTGCGCATCGGCCGCTGACATCGTCGCCTCGCGCAGGCGCGGGGCGACGCGAAAGGGATCGAACACGGGCGGCGCGAGGGCGCCGTCGCGGCGAAGCTTTGCCGTTCGCTGGCGCGGGCGGTCTTCATCCGATCACGGCGCGTGCGCGTGCACGCTCAGGAGGGGCAATGAAATCGCTGAAGAAACTGCATCTACCCGTGGCCGTCTGCGCCGCACTGACGCTGACGATCGCCAACGCCACGGCCGCCGAACCGCTGCCGTCGGAGGCGGCGGAAGCGCAAGCGCAAGCACCGGCCGACGGCAGTTTCAGCGCCGGCTCCGGCGGCTCCGACGTCTCTTTCCAGATCAACGGCTTCATCCGCTCGGAAACCGCGATCAGCACCGGCAGCGCGAACGGCTTCAATCAAGCCGGCAACCGCTTCAACGGCGTGCCGGTGGCGCGGCCGATCATCGCGCCGCCGGGCGCCGGCATCGTCTTGTCCGACGTCGCCACGCGCAACGTCGGCCAGAGCGAGCACTCGGATCTGAACATGCAGCAGTTCCGCCTGCAGCTCGACACGCAGACCAAGTTCTCCAGCGACTGGTCGTTCGTGGCCAAGCTGCGCGCGATCGTCGACCCGGGCTGGTACGACGAGTTCGATCCGCGCAAGGCGAACAGCCACGCCGCCGGCGGTCTGTATGGAGAGCCGAACTATTTCCGCTACGACGTCGCCGGCAAGTCGCGGCCCAATCCGCTGGAATGGGCCGGCAAGAACTACATGATCGACCTGCCGTCATTCTTCCTGCAGTACAACCACGGCGCCTTCGACCTGCGCATCGGCAATCAGCAGATCGCCTGGGGCCAGGCGATTTTCTTCCGCGTGCTCGACGTGCCCAACGGCCTCGACCTGCGCCGTCATTCGGTGCTCGACTATGCGTCGGAGGAGTACTCCGACAAACGCGTGCCGTCGCTGGCGATACGCGCGTCCTATCAGTTCAACAGCGGCTGGCTGCTCGACGGCTACGTGCAGAAGTTCCAACCCTCGATCCTCAACAATCCCAACAACCCGTTCAATCCGATCCCCTCGCAGTTCACCATCCACGACGCCTACGAGCAGTTCGATTCAAAAGTCGATTTCGGCCTGCGCGCCAAGGGCAACGTCGGCGATCTCGGCTTGCAGGCGATCTACGCGCACCGCTACAACCCCGAGGGCCTGTACCGCTGGACGCAATCGGGCGTCAATCGCGATATTCCGGGCATTCCCGGCAGCGGTGCAGCGCTCGCCTGCACCCCGTTCGAGATCGACCCGACCGGCGTGTGGTCGGCCGACGAGTGGTTCTACTACGCGGCGCAGTCGCGCCTGTCGGGCATCGGCGGACTCAACTCCGCGCTGACGCAGTTCCCGTGCGCGGCCGCACTCGCGGGCGGCGCGACCGCACCGAACAAGCCGGTCGCCGACATCCTGCTCAACACCTTTTTCGCCCTCGGTGGCGGCATCCTCAACGGCCAGCCGGGCCTGGGCGGACTGCGCGGCCATCTGCAGCGCTGGTACAAGGCGGAAGACAACATTGGCGGCGGCCTCAGCTACACCTTCTCCGGAGCCCCCGGCTCGATCACCGATCAGCTGATCTTGAATTGGGAAGTGCTGTACACGCCCAACCGCTGGTTCACCTCGCCCGATCTGCGCCAGGAATTTCTGAAGAAGAAGGAATGGACCTCGGTGGTCGCGCTGGAGAAATACCAGAACGTGTTCGGCGATCTGCCGGCGACCTACCTCGTCGCGCAGTTCATGTACAAGTCCAAGAGCGATCTGTTCGGCCGCTACCTCGGCGGCTACGGCGGCCGCGTCGACAAGTCCGCGCCCGGTGTCGACGGCGGCTTCAAGGCCTTCGCATTCGCCCTGCAGCAACCGTTCCCGAACTTGATCTGGCGCGCCGATCTGGCCGTCTTGTACGACCTCAACGGCGGCGTCCTGATCCAGCCGGCGCTGCGCTGGAAGCCGAACGGCAAGTTCACCTTCGAGGCGTTCTACAACTACATCAACGCGAAGATCGGCGGCAATCCGAACAAGAACATGTTCGGCGGCGCCGACTACGCCGACGAACTCGGCATTCGCATCGGCTACCAGTTCTGAGGCGGCTTCACGCGCACTCGCACCGTCGTTGCCGCGAAGGCGGGAACGACGGCAGCGAGCCGGTTCCGCAACGTCCGTCGACCGAGACGACGATCCGTCCTCATGCACCCCGTCCGCTACCCGCGCTCGCACAGCCGCCGCGTGTTCCTCGACAAGCTGGCGCGCGGCGTCGGCGCGGCCGGTGTGCTGATGCCGCTGTGGCAGGCGCTCGACGCGCACGGCGAGATCGATCGCGCCTATCCGCACGAGCTGCTGTCGATCGAGGACTACACGCGCGGCGCGATCAAAACCGGCGATGAGATCAGCGCGGCCAACGTCGATGCGGTGAAGGCGCTGCTCGAGCCGGTGAAGTACGAGCAGATCCTCAAGCTCGGCCGGCGTCTGCAAGTGGTCAAGACCACCACCGAACTGATGCAGCTGGGCCCTTGGGAGTATCTGCAAGCGAGCGTGCGCAATCGCGGCCAGGCGCAGTTCGATCGCGACGGCAACGTCGTCACGCGCGCGGGCAAGCCGTGGATCGGCGGCAATCCGTTTCCCGATGCGAACGACGCGCTCGAACTGTTCGCCGGCCTGACCCTGAGCTGGGGCCGCCACGACGCCTCGTTCTACGCGGTGAAGGAAACCGATCTGCTCGAAGACGGCGCGCCGGCCTACGAATACCAATCCGGCTGGGCCGAGCTGCAGCCGGTCGCGCGCGTCAGCCTCGACCCCAAGCCGTATTGGCCCGGCCGTGAAGACACGCTGCGCTATCAATCCGTCTTCTTCGCCGCGCCGCAGAACGCGCGCGGCACCTCGTTTCTCAACGTATGGCCGTACGACCAGCGCCAGATGCCCTACCTCAGCGGCTATTTGCCCGAGTTCAAGCGCATCCGCACCTATCCGACCAACCAGCGCTTCGAAGGCTTGATGCCGGGTTCGAACCTGTACCTGTCCGACGCCTGGGCCGCCGGCGATCCGCTGCACACCTGGGGCAACTACCGCATCGTCGGGCGCGGCCCGTTTCTGGCCGCTGTGTCCGGCAATTGGAACGGTGCGCATCCCAACTGGGAGCACGGCACGCACGGCGGACCGCAGGGCAAGACCTTCTTCGACACCAAAGTCGAACTGGTGCCCGAAGCGATCGCGGTCGAGGCCGAGCCGATCAAGTTCCCGCGCGCGCCGGTGTCGAAGAAACGGGTCTGGTTCGATGCGCGCAGCGGCCTGCCGATCGGAATGGTGTCCTACGACCGCCGCGGCCAGGTCTACCGCTCCTTCGACGGCGCCTACGCGATGTACCGCGACGGCGAACGCGAATTCAAGGACGGCGCGCACAGCTACTGGTCGTGGGCGCACGTGCACGCGTTCGACCTGCAGACCGGACGCATGACGCGCCTGCAGCAGGTGCGCGAAATCGCCGGCGGTCATCGCAGCCGCGCCAACGACGCGGCGATCTACGACCAGTACCTGACCAACGCGGCGCTGATGCGGCTGGGCGCTGCGTGATCGATGCGGCGGCGAAGAATGTCCAAACGAATGATGCGGAAATACAAGATCGTCGGCCGCTGCGGCATCGATGATCGCTAACAAGGAAGCGGGCGAAGCGGCGATGCTGATCAACATCGACAACGGCGGCACCTTGACCGACATCTGCGTCATCGACGGCGCGCGCGTGCACCGCACCAAGACGGTGACCACGCCCTACGATTTGTCGCGCTGCTTGTTCGACGGTTTACAGAAGGTGTCGCGCGCGCTGTACGGCAGCGACGATCCGCAACGCCTGCTGCTCGCCACCGAGCACATCCGCTACTCGACCACGCAAGGCACCAACGCGCTGGTCGAACGCAAGGGGCCGCAACTCGGCCTGATCGTCGGCGGCGGCTTGAGCGCGCGCGTCGTGCAAACCGACGCGCAGGCGAAGTCGCTGTACGCGACCCTGGTCGGCGAACGCTGCATCACGCTCGATCTCACGAAAAACCCGGACGCGATCGCCGCCGAAGCGACGCTCGCGGTCACGCGGCTGGCCTCGGCCGGCGCCAGCCGCATCGTCGTCGCGATCGGTGGCGCCGGCCGCATCGAGATCGAGCGGCAGCTGCGCAGCGCGCTGCTGCGCAGATTTCCGCAGCACCTGCTCGGTGCGGTGCCGCTGCTCTATTCGCACGAGGTGGTCGAGGACGACGACGACGTGCGCCGCACCTGGACCGCCCTGTTCAACGCGTTCCTGCATCCAGCGATGGAGCGCTTCCTCTACAACGCCGAACACCGCCTGCGCGACTACAAGACGCGCCATCCGCTGTTGATCTTCCGCAACGACGGCCATTCCGCGCGCGTGGCCAAGACGATCGCGCTCAAAACCTACAGCTCCGGCCCACGCGGCGGTGCCGAGGGCGCCAAGGCGCTGGCGCGGCACTACCGCTTCGCGCATCTGGTTTCGCTCGACGTCGGCGGCACCACCACCGACATCGGCGAAGTGCGCGAGGGTGTAGTGCGCGCGGCGCGGCGCGGCAAGGTCGAGAACGTCGCCACCTCGTTCGCGCTGTGCGAAGTCGAAAGCCACGGCGTCGGCGGCTCCTCGATCATCCGCGCCGAAGCGGGGCGGATCGCGGTCGGTCCGCACAGCGTCGGCAGCGCACCCGGCCCGGCCTGTTTCGGTTTCGGCGGCACCGAGGCGACCATCACCGACGCATTCCTGCTGCAAGGCTTGCTCGATCCGGCCTCTTATTTCGGCGGCGAATTGAAGATCGACGCGGCGCGTGCGCGCGCCGCGGTGACCGAGCGCGTGGCGACGCCGCTCGGTCTCGACGTCGACGCCGCCGTCGTTGCGATGGAGCGCGCCTGGATCGCCAAGATCGCCGCTGCGCTGAAGAGCTACACGACGATCACGCCGCAGACCACGTTGACGGCTTTCGGCGGAGCCGGGCCGTTCGTCGCCTGCGCCATCGCCGACGCGGTCGGTGCCACTCAAGTGCTGATTCCGGGCTTGGCCGCGGTGTTCTCGGCTTTCGGGATCGCGTTCTCCGACATCGCGCACGACTATGCCGCGCCGCTCGCGAGTGCCGGCGCGCTCGCCGCGACGCGCGCGCTGCTGCTCGAACGCGCGCGCCGCGGCATGTTCGCCGAAGGCGTCGAGATGGCGGCGTGCAAGCTGCATTGGTCGGTACAGAACGCAGACGGCGAGGAAGCCGCGCTCGGTGCCAAGGACGCGAAACTGCCGCGCGGCTTCGGCAAGGGGGCGACCTTGCTCCTGCGCGCGGTCAAGCCCTTGCCGCACGCGACCCTGGCGGGAAAGTTCGGCGCGAAACCGTCGGCCGCAAAATCGAACGCGACGCGCACGCTGCGCATCGCCGGCGAGGCCGTCGCCGCGCCGCTCTATCGCGTCGAAGCGCTGAAGGCCGGCAGCGGCGCCGCGGGACCTGCGGTGCTGGAGGAAGCGTTCTACACCTGCCGCATCGATCCGGGCTGGCGCTTCGAGATCAACCAAGCCGGCGACATTCTCTTAAGTCGCATCCCGGCGGATACCGCTTCCGCGCGCGGGAGCGGTCGAAGCCGCAGCGCGGCTCCGGGTGAGGGCAAACGCGCAGCGAGGAATCGCCGATGAGACACCTCCGATTCTCCGGCTCCCACGTGACCGTCCGCTCCGAGGCGACGATATGAAAGTCCTCGTCACCGAATACCTGCGCATCGACCTCACCAGCGAGCGCTGGGAATGCCGCCGCTGCGATCACGTGCACGGCAGCGCGCGCGAGAACTACAAGCGCGGCCTGCTCGTCTACGACCGCGATCCGCGCGAGATCCACAAGCCGCTGCTCGACCCGAACAAGTACGCGCGCACCTATTCGCCCGATCCGACCTGGTGCCGCATCCTCGAATACTACTGTCCGTCCTGCGGCACCTTGGTCGAGGCCGAATATCTTCCGCCCGGCCATCCGCCGCTGCACGACATCGAACTCGACATCGACGCGCTGAAGGCGCAGTGGAAGGAACGCGCGGAAGTGACCGAGCCCGCGCGCGGACCCGATCTGGCGCTGGAAAAAGTGCAACGCGCACGCGCCTCGCACAAGAAGCACGGCCATGCGCACTGACGGCAAAAAATGCCTGCCCGGGAGCGCGCCATGAAACGCGTCTCGGTCGACATCGGCGGTACCTTCACCGACTGCTTCGTGGTCTGGGGCGATGCTTGCATCGAAGGCAAGGCGCTGACCACGCATCACAATCTCGCGCTCGGCTTCAACGAAGCCCTGGCCGACGCCTGTCGCCAGCTCGATCTCGATGCGCAGACCCTGCTGTCGCAAGTCGACTCGGTGCGCTACGCGACCACGCTCGGCACCAATGCGCTGATCGAACGCAAGGGGCCGCGCATCGGCCTGCTCGTCACCAGCGGCTTCAAGAGCACGATTCCGCTGTCGCGCGCGCGCGGCTACGGCGAAGGTCTGCCCGAGTCGCAGCAGATGGACATTCCGAACGCGCAGCGCCCGGCGCCGATCGTGCCGATTCCGATGATCCGCGAGGTGCGCGAGCGCGTCGACTATCTCGGCGCGGCGTTCTGGAAGCTGGACGAAGACGACGTGCGCCTGCGCATCCGCGAGCTGGTCGACGCCGGCGCCGAGGCGCTGGTGGTGCTGTTCGCCAACAGCGTGGTCAATCCGGCGCACGAGCTGCGCGTGCGCGAGATCTTTCGCGACGAGTATCCGGCGCATCTGCTCGGTGCGATCCCGATCCTGCTCTCGCACCAGGTCGCCGGCCGCAAGGGCGAGTACGCGCGCGGCACCTCCACCATCATGGACGCGTTCCTGCACCAGACCATGTATCACGGGCTCGGCACGCTGGAACTGAACCTGCGCGCGCAGGGCTATCGCAAGCCGATGCTGGTCAGCCACAACTCCGGCGGCATGGCTCAGCTCAATTCCACCGACGCGCTGCAGACCGTGCATTCCGGTCCGGTCGCCGGCATCGCCGCCAGCGAGCGGCTCGCCGCCGCGGCCGCGCTCGGCAACGTCGTCGCCACCGACATGGGCGGCACCAGCTTCGACATCGGCATCGTCGACCAGGGCGGCCTCAAGCACTACGACTTCAATCCGGTGATCGACCGCTGGTTGGTGTCGATTCCAATGGTGCACCTGGTCACGCTCGGCGCCGGCGGCGGTTCGATCGCGCGCTACGAGCGCATGTTCGACACGATCGAGATCGGGCCGCAGTCGGCCGGCTCCGATCCGGGACCGGCCTGCTACGACCGCGGCGGCACCCAGCCGACGGTGACCGACGCCGATCTGATTCTCGGCTACCTCGATCCGGCCAACTACGCCGCCGGGCGCATTCCGCTCAATCCCAAGCGCGCGCGCCAGGCGATCACCGATCACCTGTGCGACGAGCTCGATCTCGACGTGATCGCCGCGGCCAAGCTGATCAAGCGCAAGGTCGACACGCACATGGCCAACGGCATCGCCACCGAGCTGCGCACGCGCGGCTACGAGCCGAAGGAATTCACCTTGCTCGCCTACGGCGGCAACGGTCCGCTGCACGCCTGCGGCATCGCCGACGCGCTCGGCGTCACGCGCGTGCTGGCGCCGCCGTATTCCTCGACGTTCTCGGCCTGCGGCGCCGGCAACGTGAGCCAGATGCACATCCACGAGATGAGCAGCTGGACCGTGCTGTTCGATCCGGCGCACAAGGCCTTCTTCGACGACTACGACAGCTTCAACCGCAGCGTCGAAGAACTCGAACGCCGCGGCCGCGAGGATCTGCTGCGCCAGGGCATGCGCGAGGACGCGCTGCGCTACCGGCTCGAACTCGACATGCGCTACGGCAACCAGCGCGTGCAGACCGCGGTCGTCACGCACCTGTCGCGGCTCGAGTCGCAGCGCGACGTGCTCGCGCTGATGGACCAGTTCCACCGCAGCTACGGCGCGCGTTTCGGCGAAGGCAGCCAGTCGCCGGAAACCGGCGTGCGCATCAACACCATCCGCGTCTGCGCCTACGTCGAGCAGCGGGCGATCGAATTCGCGCGGCTGGAAGCGGGCGCCGCGATCGCGCCGCCGGCGCCGGTCGCGCAGCGCAAAGTGCATTTCGTCGACCACGCCGCGCCGCTCGATACGCCGGTCTACGACGACGCCGCGCGCGCGGAAGGCACGCGCATCGACGGTCCGGCCATCGTCGTCACGCGCGCGACGACGTACTTGGTCGAGCCGGGCTGGAGCTACCAGGCGGTCGCGCAAGGCGGGGTCTGGTTCACGCGCGAAGACGGAGCCGCCGCGTGAGCGCCGCGCGCGTGATCACGCACAGTGCTCGCATCGACGAGCTGATCGCGCCGTACGCGGCCGCGTTTCCGCAGCCGTCGGATTTCGCCGGCTACCGCAACCACTGCCTGCGCATGCTCAACGCGATCCTGCGCTTGAGTGAGGACGAGCCCGATCGCGTCGAGAAATGCGAGATCGCGCTGGCCTTCCACGACATCACCGTGTTCCCGGCGCGCACGCTCGACTATCTCGACAGCTCCGCCGAGCGCGCGCGTGCCCATCTGGCGCGCATCGGTCGCGCGGCGTGGGGCGCGCAGATCACGCTGATGATCGGCATGCATCACAAGATCACCGCCTATCGCGGCGAACACGCGAACCTGGTCGAGGCGATGCGCAAGGCGGATTGGATCGACGTCAGCTTCGGTCTGCGCCGCTTCGGTCTCGACCGCGGCTTCCTGGCCGAGCGCGATGCGGCACTGCCGCTCGGCACGTTCTATCCGCGCACGCTGTTCCCGCTGATCGGCGGCTACATGCTGCGCCACCCGTTCGCCCCCTTGCCCAATTTCCGCTACTGAGGAGGCGGCCGTGACGCATGCGCTCGAACTCTCCGACGAAGATCGCGCACTGCGCGAGAAATTTCTCGCCGACAACACGCTGTTTCTCGGCCCCGATCCCGAGATCATGCGCAATCACTCGATCGCTCCGCGCAGCGCGGCGGAAGAAGAAATCCTCGGGCGCGGCCTCGATCGGCATCGCACCCACCACATTCGTGGCTTGATCAACGCGGCGCTGTCGGAAGCGTTCACGATGGTCAACCAGATGGGCGCGGCGCCCGGCGCGAAGTGGGGCGATCTGGTCACCGGCGTCTACACCAATTCCGGCGACCTCGCGATGATCGCGCCGCACGGCATCATCGCGTTCGCCGCCTGCTGCTTCTACCCGATCAAATTCATCATCAAGTACTGGGTCGACGACGCCTCCGTCGGTGTGCGCGACGGCGACGGCTTCATCCACAACGACGCGCGCTACGGCGGCGTCCACAACACCGACCAGTCGATGATGATGCCGCTGTTCTGGAACGGCGAGCTGATCTGCTGGCTGTCTTCGACGATCCACGAGGGTGAGAACGGCGCCTGCGAGCCAGGCGGCATGCCGGCCGCGGCGGAGAGCAAGTACGACGAAGGCATCAAGATGTCGCCGTTCAAGGTCGTCGAGAATTTCCAACTCAAGCGCGACCTGGTCACCTTCCTGCAGAACTCGGTGCGCGATCCGAAGCTGCAGCTGGAGGACATGAAGGTCAAGCTGCACGCGGTGATGCGCCTGCGCGAACGCATTCTGGCGATCCTCGAGCAATACGGCCGCGATGCGCTGATCGGCACCTTGCGCAGCCATCTGGAAGACGTCGAGACCGAGATGCGCCGGCGCATCCGCGAACTGCCCGACGGCACCACGCGCGTCTTGCAGTTCATGGATTCGAGCCTGCGCGAGAACGCGATGCAGAAGATCTCCTGCGCCATCACCGTGCAGGGCGAGCGCATGACGCTCGACTTCCGCGGCAGCGCGCCGCAGTTCTTGAATCGCTGCGTCAACACCAACGTCGCTTCGTTCAAGGCGGCGCTGTGCACCGGCCTGCTGCAGAACATCTGGCCCGACCTGCCGCACACGATGGCGGTGCTGTCGCCGATCGAGATCCTCACCGACCGCAACTCGATCATGGACGCCGAGGGCGAGATGCCGCAGTCGATGAGCCTGATGCCGATGTTCAAGGCTTGCGTGGTGTGGACGATCCCGATGAACAAGCTCAACTACTCGCTGCCGCAGCGCTACTCGGCGGTGATCGCCTCGCAGTACGACCAGGCCGCGACGTTCGTCTACGGCGGTCTGACTCAGCACGGCGACGTCACCGGCAACTTCTGCGCCGACATCAACGGCATGGGGCAGGGTGCGCGCTCGCACGCCGACGGCGAGCACAGCGTGTCGCCGGTGTTCGGCTTCATGGCCGATTCGGGCGAACACGAGATCAACGAAGAAGACACGCCGATCATCCGCCTCGGCGCGCAGCGCCTGGCCAAGGACCGCATCGGCTGGGGCAAGTACCGCGGCGGCATGGGCTACGAGCAGATCGCGACCGCGCGCGGCACCGCGCTGTGGGGCTTCATGACCGGCTGCGAAGGTTCGAAATTTCCGTCCGCGCAGGGCCTGTTCGGCGGTTATTCCTGCCCGTCCTACCAGCTGATGAAGATCAAGGGCATCAACATCTTCGAAGAGCTGGCGAAGAACCCGAAGGTGGTCGAGGCGTTCGACATCGTCGAGCTGATGAACCGGCAGCCGATCGCCGGCGGCCAGTACAGCAGCAACGACATGGGCATGACCTTCGAGCTCTGCAACGAAGGCGAGATCTACATGATCTGCCAGGGCTCGGGCGGCGGCTACGGCGACGTGCTCGAACGCGATCCGGCGCTGGTGATGAAGGACCTCGCCGAAGACCTGATGTCGCACGAGAACGCGCGCGACATCTACAAGGTCGTCTACGACGAAAAAGCTCTGATCGTCGACCAGGCGGCCACCGAGGCCTTGCGCGAGAAGACGCGGCGCGAACGCATCCGCCGCGGCCAGCCGTTCGATGCGTTCTGCAAGAAATGGGTGAGCCGCGAGCCGCCCGCGCACATCCCTTACTACGGCTCCTGGGGCGAGCGCGAAACGATCTACGCGACCAGTTACGGCCGCCGCATCACGATGCCGGCGCACGCGATGCAGGGCGCTTTCATGCCCAACCCGAAGGACGTGCGCATCGCCGAGCTGGAGGCGGAGCTGGCGGCGCTGCGGCGAACGCCCGCCCGCCCGCGCAAAGCGAGTACGCCTAAGACGAGAGCGAGCAAGACGAGAGCGCGCAAGAAATAGACGACCATCGCCCACAGAGGCGAGCGTCCGCTGGCCCGATACCGAGTTCACCCGAGGAAACCGACATGACCGATCTCCATTCCGCCTTCCGCCTCGACGGCAAAGTCGCTCTCGTCACCGGCGCCGCGCGCGGCATCGGCGCGCAGATCGCGCTGACTTTGGCGCAGGCCGGTGCCGCCGTACTGGTCACCGACGTGATCGACGCCGGCGAAACCGCGGCACAGATCAAGGCCGCCGGCGGCAAGGCGCTGGCGCGCAAG
Organism: Dokdonella sp. GW821-FHT11D02; assembly: GCF_058808595.1. Taxonomy (NCBI): domain Bacteria; kingdom Pseudomonadati; phylum Pseudomonadota; class Gammaproteobacteria; order Lysobacterales; family Rhodanobacteraceae; genus Dokdonella; species Dokdonella sp. GW821-FHT11D02. The sequence continues at coordinate 1,205,600 of NZ_CM179520.1, forward strand.
CACGACGTCACCGACGAAGCGGAATGGGAAGCCGCCGTCGCCGCCGCGCAGCGCGAACTGAGCGGTCTCGACGTGCTGGTCAACAACGCCGGCATCGAGACCGCGGCGCTGCTGGTGAACTGCACGCTGGAAGATTTCAGCAAGGTGATGGAGATCAACGTCAACGGCACGTTTCTCGGGCTCAAGCACGCGATCCGCGCGATGGCCAAGCCGAACGGCAAGGGCGGTTCGATCGTCAACATGTCCTCGGTCGCCGGCCTGATCGGCACCACCGGCCACGCGGCCTATCACGCCTCCAAGGGCGCGGTACGCCTGCTGACCAAGGCGGCCGCGATCGAGTGCGCGCAATTGCAGACTGGCGTACGCGTGAACTCGGTGCATCCGGCGATCGTGCAGACCGAGATGGGCGCCAACTTCATGAAGCACCTGGTCGAACTCGGCCTCGCGCCCGACTACGCGACGGCGGAAGCGGCGGTCAAGGCGATGCATCCGATCGGTCATTTCGGCGAGCCGGCCGACGTCGCCCACGGCGTCGTCTATCTCGCATCCGACGCGGCCAAATGGGTCACCGGCTCGGAACTGGTGATCGACGGCGGCTTGACCGCGATCTGAGCCCGACGATGAACGCGCTGACCGACCGGCTCGACCGCAGCGAGACCACCGTGTGGCTGGAGCACACGGACTACGCCGCGCGTCTGCTCAACCACGGCGTGGTGCCGTGGCTGCAGCCGGCCGAGTTCGTGTCGCTGCAGCGGCGCGCGCAGGGCCTTCTGAAATCCGACGTGCTCGCATTGGATCTGGCGCCCGCCTGCGCGGCCTGGCTGACGGCGCAGGCGCCGCTGCGCACGGCGATGGCGGCGAAACCGCGCGCGCTGTTCGCGCTGAAGACCCTGCTCGCCGACGCGGCCTTGCGCACGCATCTGGCCGAGCTCGTGCGCGGGCTGCGCGCGAGCCTGCCGGCGACGATCCTGGCCCTGGCGCTGCCGTCGCCGCGCGCCTGGATCGGCATCGCCTACGCGCAGGCGCACGCCGGGGCAGAGGTGGAGATCGGTACCGACGACGCCGACGACGCATCGATGTATCTGGCCGATTTCCTGCGCGCGTTCGCAGACGCCGGCATCGATGCGCTGCTGCTGCAAGAGGCATCGTCGCAAGCATTGCTCGGGGCCGACGAGGTCGCCGCGTATCGCGCCGTGCTCAATGTCGCCGCGAACTATCGCTGGGCGGCGGGTCTGCGCGCCGATCGCGCGGTCGCTGCGGATTCGCTCGATTTCGTCATCGCGCCGCAAGCGCCGGGCGCGAAACATCACGGCGTCGAACTCGGCGCCGAGTTCTGGAGCGGCGCCGCGCAAGTACTGGCGACGCCGCTGCGCTACGCCGCGATTCCGGCCGGCGCGAACCCCGAAACCGTACTCGCGCGCGTCGCCGCGCTGCGCTGACCAGGAGGAAAACCCTTTGGCACGCCTGCACAACAAGATCGCCCTCGTCAGCGGCGGCGCGCGCGGCCTCGGTGCCGCCACCTGCCGCGCGTTCGCGCGCGAGGGCGCCGCGGTCGCGATCGCCGACATCGACCTCGTGGCCGCGCAGGAGCTGGCGCGCGAGATCGGCGCGAACGCACAGGCCTATGCGCTGGACGTGACCGACGAAGCCGCCTGGGATCGCGTGGTCGCGCTGGTCCTCGCCGATTTCGGTGGACTCACCACCGTGGTCAACAACGCCGGTATCGGGCGCTTGGCGACGATCGAGGACTGCAGCCTGCAGGAATGGCGCGAAGTGATCGGCGTCAATCTCGACGGCGTGTTCCTCGGCACGCGCGCGGCGATCCTCGCGATGAAGTCGCGCGGCGGCGGCTCGATCATCAACATGTCCTCGGTCTACGGCATCGTCGGCAGCGAGCTGACCGCGGCCTACAACGCGTCCAAGGGCGGCGTGCGCAACCTGACCAAGTCGGCCGCGCTGCACTGCGCGAAGTCCGGCTACGAGATTCGCGTCAATTCGGTGCATCCGAGTTTCATCTTGACCGACATGGTGGTCGGCGCGGCCGGCAAGCTGGCCGATCCGCAGGCTTTTCTCGACGCGTTGATCGCGCGCCATCCGCTCGGCCGCCTATGCGTGCCCGACGACGTCGCCAACGCCTGCCTTTATCTCGCTTCCGACGAAACGCGCAATCAGACCGGCATCGAACTCGTCGTCGATGCGGGCTACATCGCGCAGTAGCAGGAGACCACGCATGTTCGAGTACGCCATGGAGCACCTGTTTTCCTTCACCGGCCGGCTCGCGCCGCCCGAGCTGATCGGGCCGGTGCCCGAGGGCATCCGCGCCAATTTCAACATCATCGGTGGCGAGGTCGCAGGACCGCGCCTCAAGGGCAGCTTGCGCGCAGTCGGCGCCGACTGGTTCTGTCTCGCCCGCGACGGCACCGGTGCGCCGGACGTGCGCACAACCATCGAAAGCGACGACGGCGCGCTGATCTACGTGACCTATCAAGGCTTCGGCGATCTCGGCGAAGACGGCTACGAAAAGATGGCGCGCGGCGAGTTGCCGCCGCGCTTGCCGCTGAAGAACCGCGTCGTCGCGCGCAGCGCGCACCCGAACTACCAATGGCTGCATCGCGCGTTCTGCGTCGCGGTCGGCGAGTTCGACCTGGCCAGCCTGAGTGCGAGCTACGACGTGTACGCACTGAGATAGAGGCGTCATGCAAGGCGTCATTCCCGCGTGGCGCCCCGCCGCAGTTGGACGGCCGGTCAGACGGGAATGACGAGGGCGACAGCGAACGGGGAGGGAGCCGCGATGCGGGCGGAACGGACGATGAGACAGACGCGGAGAGAGCCATGGTGACCGAAGGCCAACTGTTGTGGACGCCGGATGCGCAGTTCGCCGCCGACTCGAACGTCGCGCGCTACATCAGCTGGCTGCGCCAGAGCGGGCGCGCCGACGTGTCCGACTACGAATCGCTGCGGCGCTGGTCGGTGACCGAGATCGAAGCGTTCTGGGCGTCGATCTGGACCTACTTCGAGGTCGATTCGAGCACGCCGTATCGGCAAGTGCTCGACCGCCGCGTGATGCCGGGCGCGAAATGGTTCGAAGGCTCGCGCGTCAACTACGCCGAGCATTTGCTGCGTTACGCCGGCAAGGCCGGCGCCGACGAGGTCGCGTTCCGCCATCTGACCGAGACGCGGCCGCTGGCGAACATGAGTTGGCACGATGTCGCCGCTGCGGTGCGCAAGGTCGCCACGCAGCTGCGCGCGCTCGGCCTCGAACCGGGCGATCGCGTCGTCTCCTACATGCCGAACGTGCCGGAAACGGCGATCGCGATGATGGCGACGGTCGCGATCGGCGCGGTCTGGTCGTCGGCCGCGCCCGAGTTCGGCGTCAAGACGGTGATCGAGCGCTTTGCGCAGATCGCGCCGAAGCTGCTGTTCGCGGCGGACGGCTACCGCTTCGGCGGCAAGACCTTCGCGCGCGAAGCCGAAGTGCGCAAGATCGCCGAGGAACTGCCGAGCTTGCAGCACATCGTGTGGCTGCCCTACGTCGCAGCCGATGCGCCGGTCCCCGACCTGCGTGGCCTGCGCAGCTGGAACGAGCTGATCGCGGCGCCGGAAGTGGCCGCGCGCGAATTTCAGTTCGAGCGCGTCGAGCACGACCATCCGATCTGGGTGGTGTTTTCCTCCGGCACCACCGGCCTGCCGAAAGCGATCGTGCACAGCCACGTCGGCGTCCTGGTCGAGCATCTGAAGCTGATGCACTTCCATCTCGGCCTCAAGCCCGGCTCGACCATGTTCTTCTACTCGACCACCGGCTGGATGATGTGGAACCTCTTGCTCGCCGCGCTTCTGACCGGCTCCTCGGTCGTGCTCTACGACGGCAATCCGACCTATCCGAATCTCGAGTTCCTGTGGCAGCTCGCCGCCGACACCGGCGCGACCTCGTTCGGCGCGAGCCCGACCTTCGTGCAGATGATGGAGAAGGCCGGGCTCAAGCCCGGCGAGCAGTTCGACCTGTCGCGGCTGGAGTCGATGCTGGTGGCCGGCGCGCCGTCGACGCCGGAGACGTTCGCCTGGTGCTACCGCAACGTCAAACCGAACCTCTGGGTCACCTCGCAATCGGGCGGCACCGAAATCTGCTCCGGCTTCGTCGGCGCGTCGCCGACGCTCGCCGTGCACGCCGGCGAGATCCAGACGCGCATGCTCGGCATGGACGTGCGCTCCTGGAGCGATGAAGGCAAGGAACTGGTCGACGAAGTCGGCGAGCTGGTCGTGCTGCAGCCGTTCCCGTCGATGCCGATCAAGTTCTGGAACGACGAGGGCGGCAAGCGCTACCACGAGTCGTACTTCGACACTTTCCCCGGCGTGTGGCGACACGGCGACTTCATCAAGATCAACGCCCGCGGCGGCTGCTACATCTACGGCCGCTCCGATTCGACCTTGAACCGCTACGGCGTACGCATCGGCACCGCGGAAATCTATCGCGCGGTCGAACAGGAGCCCGAAGTCGCCGACAGCCTGATCGTCTGCTGCGAACTGCCGGGCGGCAACTTCTTCATGCCGCTGTTTGTGAAATTGAAGCCGGGTTTCGCGCTCGAGGAGGACGTGGTCAAGCGCATCAACCAGCGATTGCGCGCCGACTGCAGTCCGCGCCACGTGCCGGACAAGATCTACGCGGTCGCGGCGATCCCTTACACGCTCACCGGCAAGAAGATGGAAGTGCCGGTGCGCAAGATTCTGATGGGCTGGCCGCTGGAGAAAGCCGCCAGCCGCGATGCGATGCAGAACCCCGAGGCGATCGACTATTTCGTGCGCTTCGCCGCCGAGTCGAGCGACTACGACTGGCGCACGCCGGCCGCGCCGGCGGAGCGTGCGTGATGCGCGCCGCGCGCGGCGCCAAGGCCGCGTCCAAGCCGAAAGCCGTCGACAACGCGGATTTCGTCGCGCGCAATGTCGACAACGTGCTCGGGCAGAACGTGCTCGGTGATTTCCGGCCGAGCGATCTGTGGGGCACGGCCGGCAGCCTGCTGCGCGAAGGCACGCGCCATCCGTTGGCGCTGATGCGCACCTCGCTCGGGTTCTTCGGCAGCCTCGGCAAGCTCGCCGCCGGCGAAACCCGCTTCGCGCCCGATCCGAGCGATCGCCGTTTCGCCGATCCGGCCTGGCGCGAATCGACGCTGTATTCGGCCTTGCTGCAAAGTTATCTCGCGCTGCGCGAATCGATGGCGCGCTACAGCAAGAACTCCGGCCTCGATGCGCGCCAGGCCGAGCGCGGCGATTTCCTGCTGGCGCAGATCGGCGATGCGCTGAGCCCGAGCAACTTCCTGTTCGGCAATCCGGTCGCGCTGCGCCGCGCGAAAGAGACTTGGGGCTTGTCGCTGCTGCGCGGCGCGAAGAACCTGCTCGGCGACGTGCGCAAGCGTCGGCCGATTCCGGCCCAGGTCGACGAGGGCGCGTTTCGCGTCGGCGTCAACCTCGGCACCACCGCGGGCGAGGTGGTGCTGCGCACCGAGATGTTCGAGCTGATCCAGTACGCCGCGCAGACCGCCAAGGTGCACGCGCGGCCGATCGTGGTGGTGCCTTCGATCGTCAACAAGTACTACGTGTTCGATCTGGCGCCGGGCCGCAGCGTGTTCGAGCACTTCATCCGGCAGGGCATGACGGTGTTCGTGATCGTCTGGCGCAACCCGCAGCCGCGCCACGACCGCTGGGGCATGCCCGAGTATCAGGACTCGATCGAGGCGGCGATCGACGCCGCGCGCGCGATCCGCAAAGTGAAGGACGTCAACCTGTGGGCCGTGTGCGGCGCAGGTCCGGTCGCGGTGTCGCTGGCCGCGTACTTCGCCGCGACCAAGCAGCGCAAGATCCATTCGCTGATGCTGGTGGTGTCGCCGTTGGACATGCGCGCGATGTCGAACGCGCCGGGCGTCGGCGCCTTCGTCGAGGCGGAAGCGGCCGGCGAGGCGGCTGCGCCGGTGAAGAAAGCCCTGCGCAAGCGGCGCATGAGCGCGAAGGAATTCGCGGTGCTGTTCGCGATGCTGCGCGCGAACGATCTGATCTGGCACTACTGGGTCAGCAACTACTTGCTCGGCGACAAGCCGGCCGCGTTCGACGTGCTGTATTGGAACGGCGACGGCACCGGCATGACCGCGCAGTTCAACTACGACTTCTCCGAACTGGTCGAATCCAATCCGTTCGTCACGCCCGGCGCGATGAAGGTGCGCGGCAAGGCGATCGCCGACTTGTCCGCGCTCGGCCTGGACAGCTACGTGCTCGGCGCGGCCAACGACCATCTGTGCATCTGGCAGGGCGTCTATCGCAGCGCGCAGCTGCTCGGCCCGCGCAGCCAGTTCGTGCTCGGCAACTCGGGACACATCCAGACCATCGTCAATCCGCCGGGCAATCCGAAGGCGAGCTTCTGCACCAACACAGAGTTGCCCGCCACGCCGGAAGCCTGGCTGGCCGGCGCCGAGCGTCATCAGGGCAGCTGGTGGGATCACTGCGTGGCGTGGACGCGCGCGCGTGGCGGCCGCCTCGTCGCCGCACCGCGCCACGCCGGCAGTGCGCAGTACCCGCCCCTGTGCGCCGCGCCGGGCGTGTACGTGCACGAGCGGGTGTGAGCATGACCGCACCCGTCGCCACGCCGCTCAAGCCGATTTCGCAGCGCCCGCTGCAGCTGCGCCAGCTCGATCTCGCCGGCATGTCGCTGCGTGTCGCGATCTGGCCCGGCGATGCTGCGAAAACGCCGCTGCTCTTGTTCAACGGCATCGGCGCGAGCCTGGAGTTGTTGGCGCCGTTCGCCGATGCGCTGGTCGACGTCGAGACGATCGCCTTCGACATGCCCGGCGTCGGCGAGTCGTCGCTGCCGCCGATTCCGTATCGGCTGTGGATGCTGGCCTTGCTCAGCGGGCGCGTACTCGATGCGCTCGGCTACGGTCGCGTCGACGCGCTCGGCGTGTCCTGGGGCGGTGCGATGGCGCAGCAGTTCGCGCTGCAGAACCCGCGCCGCTGCCGCCGCCTGGTCTTGGCGGCGACTTCGCAAGGCATGCTGATGGTGCCGCCCAAACCGTCGGTGCTGGCCAAGTTCCTCACCCCGCGTCGCTTCAACGATCCGGTGTTCCGCCGCGCCGTCGCCGCCGAGATCTACGGCGGCAAGGCGCGCTTGCAGCCGAGTCTCTTGCGTGAGTTCGGCAAGACCGGGCGCATCGGTTATCTGCTGCAACAGTTCGCGCTGGCCGGCTGGACCAGCCTGCCGTGGCTGCGCCTGTTGCGCCAGCCGACCTTGGTCCTCGCCGGCGACGACGATCCGGTGATTCCGCTGGTCAACGCGCGCCTGATGACGCGCCTGTTGCGCGACGCGCGCCTGCACGTATTCCACGACGGCCACCTGTTTCTGCTCTCCGATGCGGCCGAGGCCGGCCGCGTGGTGCGCGAATTTCTGAGCGAGGGCGAGCAAGCGCGCCCAAAACCCCGTCCCTCCCGCGCCGCCGCGCGGGAGGGACTCGCCGCCGCTTGAAGGAGACGCCATGAAGAAACTCGAGGGAAAAGTCGCGCTCGTCTCCGGCTCCGGCCGCGGCATCGGGCGCGAGATCGCGCTCAAGCTCGCCGCCGACGGCGCGCGCGTGGTGGTCAACGATCTCGATGCGGCGCTGGCCGAGGAAACCGTCGCCGCCGTGCGCGCGGCCGGCTCCGACGCGGCCGCTTGCGTGGGCAGTGTGACCGACAAGGACTTCGGCGAGCGCTTCGTCGGCGCTGCGCTGGATGCGTTCGACGGCGTCGACATCATCGTCAACAACGCCGGCTACACCTGGGACAACGTGGTGCAGAAGATCACGGACGAGCAGTGGTACGCGATGCTCGACGTGCACATGACGGCGCCGTTCCGCATCCTGCGCGCCGCTGCCGAAGTGATCCGCGCCAAGGCCAAGGCGGAAGCCGAAGCCGGGCGCGAAGTGTTCCGCAAGGTGGTCAACATTTCCTCGCTCGCCGGCGTCGGCGGCAATGCCGGCCAGCTCGGCTACGGCGCGGCCAAGGCCGGCGTCAACGGCATCACGCGCGTGATGGCGAAGGAGTGGGGGCGCTACAAGGTCAACGTCAATTCGGTCGCGTTCGGCCTGATCAAGACGCGCCTGACCGCGGCCGCCGCCGGCAGCGGCGCGATCGAGGTGGAAGGGCGCGCGATCAAGGTCGGCGTCAACCCCGAGGTCATGAAAACCATGGAAGCCGGCATCCCGCTCGGCCGCGGCGGCACCCCGGCCGAAGCCGCCGGTGCCGTTTATCTCTTCTGCATTCCCGAGTCCGACTACATCAGCGGCCAAGTGGTCGTGTGCAGCGGCGGCTTCATGTTCTAGCCATCCATACGTCCGCACAAACAACCGAGGAGAACGTCATGAGCAGCAAGAAGCCCGTCGTGATCTACGGCGTCACCGGCTACACCGGCCGCCTGGTCGCCGAGTACCTGCGCGAATACCAGATTCCGTTCATCGCGGCGGGGCGCGACGGCAAGCGCATCAAGGAAGTGCTCGACAAGGTGCCGGGCATCGAAACCGCCGACTACGAGATCGCCGAGGTCGCGCACACGGTGCCGGCGCTGACCGAGCTGTTCAAGGGCGCGAAAGTGCTGTGCAACATGGTCGGGCCGTTCGCCAAGTTCGGGCCGGAAGCGGTCGAGGCTTCGCTCGCCGCCGGCCTGCACTACACCGACACCAACGGCGAACAGAACTGGATGATCGAATGCGACGAGAAGTGGGGCGCGAAGTTCGCCGAGAAGAACCTCTGTCTCTCGCCCGGCATCGCGCAGATGTACACCACCGGCGAGATCGCGGCGCAGATCGCGCTGGAAACGCCGGGATTGGACACGCTCGACATTCTCGTATTGTGGAAGGGCTTCCCGACCTACGCTTCGGTGCAGACCATCTTCAGCATCCTTACGTCGGACTTTTTCTATCTGGAAGGCAACCGCTATGTGAAATGGCCGAGCGGGGCCAAGGCCGACGCGGTGGTGCCGGGTCAGCATCAGACCGCGCTGGTGCTGCCGTGGGGCGGCACCGCGCATCCGGTCTGGTTCAAGCACGATCCGCGCGTGGCCAATTGCAAGGTGATGGGCGGCGTGTTCGAGCGCATGGTGATGGACAACGTGGTCGCGATGAACGCGAAGATCGACGCCGACATCCGCCCGCTGCCGCCGGAGCGGCAGCAGGAAGAGCTGTCGAAGATGGCCGCGAGCGTGCAGGCGGGCATGCCGCCGCGCGAGAATCCGCGCGTCAACATCTCGGTCGATTCGGTGATGGCGAGCGGGCCGCTCGGCTCCAAGCACGTGGTCATCCGCGGCAACCAGAACTACAAGCAGACCGGCTTGATGCAAGCATATTTTGCGCACCATCTGCTGCAGGCGCCGCCGCTGCGCACCGGCTTCGCCTCCGGTTGCCAGGCGCTCGGCCACCGCGATCTGCTCGGCGTGCTGCAGAGTTTCGGCCTGGTCGGCAAGCCGGAGGTTCGGGTCAACGCGTTCACCGCGTGAAAGCCGCCGCGCGCGCGATCGATCGCGCGCGCGGTATGCAAGCAGAGACTTCGATCAGCCGCGCGCGTTTTGGCGGTAGCTGTGCGGCGTGGTGCCGAGGAAGCGCTGGAACACGCGCGTCATGTGGCTCTGGTCGGAAAAGCCGCATTGGCCGGAGACGTCCTTGATCGGCAAGGCGGTGCGCGCCAGCAGGCGCTGCGCGCGCGCCAGGCGCATTTGCAGCACGTGCGCATGCGGCGGCGTGCCATAGCGCGTCTTGAACTGGCGCAGGAAGTGCGAGGTGCTGCTGCGCGTGACCGCGGCCAGCTCGTCCAGCGTGAGCTGGCGGTCGAGATTGGCCTCGATGTACTCGTCCAGCGTGCGTGCTTGCAGCGGCGACAGGCCCTGCGCCGCGCGCGGCTCGCGCACGCAGACGTTGGCGTACTTACGCAACAGATGCACGCAGATCTGCATCGAGACCGCATCGACGTAGAGGCGGCCGCCGAGATTGTTGGCGCGCACTTCGTCGGCGATCGCGCCGAGCCCGCGCGTGACGACTTCGTCGTCGGTGCTGAGCACGTCTTGCAGGTGCACGTCGGCGATGTCGCGATCGAGCGCGTCGGCGGAAACCTTGGCCAACAGGTTCTTGGTCAGATAAAGATGGATGACCTCGATCGGCGCGTCCCAGTACCAGTGGCATTCCTCGGCGCGGGTCAGGATCGAGACCGAACCCGGCTCGGCCGCCTCGTTCTGCCACGGCCCGTCGACGCGCCGGCGCATGCGCGTTTCTCCCTTGCGGAAGGAGACGATCACGAAGTCGCTGAGCGGCGGCACCACCACGTCGGACGCGCCGTAGCGATACGAGCGTAGACTGACGCCTTCCCAATGCAAGGAATCGCTGCCGAGCAGGATTTCACCGGGAACCCAGTGATGCAGCAAGTCGGGAGTGACGAGCTCGGTCATCCGCGCTGGTCGCGTTCGGGATTGGGTGAAAAGTGTGCGTCGGCGGCTGATCTCGGGCAATGTGCGACGCAGCATTTACGCGGGCGCCGTGATCGCGCGCAGCCGCTGCCAGCGGGCTCGGCGTGCCGCGCGGGTGGATTCGCGTTCGCAACAAACCTCCTTTAATTGTCAACTATTGAAAAATATCGCCATGACCCTCGAAGGCAAGACGCTTTTCATCACCGGCGCCAGCCGCGGCATCGGCCTCGCGATCGCGCTGCGCGCGGCGCGCGACGGCGCCAACGTCGCGATCGCGGCGAAGACCGCCGAGCCGCATCCCAAGCTCGAAGGCACCATCTACACCGCCGCCGCGGCGATCGAAGCGGCCGGCGGACAGGCGCTGCCGCTGTTGGTCGACGTACGCGACGACGCTGCGGTCGAGCAGGCGGTCGCGCAGACGGCCGAACGCTTTGGCGGCATCGACGTGCTGATCAACAACGCCAGCGCGATCTCGCTCAGCGATACGCCGTCTACCGAGATGAAGCGCTACGACCTGATGCAGTCGATCAACACGCGCGGCACCTTCGTGTGCACGCGCGCCGCGTTTCCGTATTTGCAGAAGTCGAGCAATGCGCACGTGCTGACCTTGTCGCCGCCGCTGGACATGCAGGCGAAATGGTTCGCGCCGCACGTGGCTTACACCATCGCGAAATTCGGCATGAGCCTGTGCACGCTCGGCCACGCCGAGGAATTCCGCCGCTACGGCATTGCGGTCAATTCGCTGTGGCCGCTGACCACCATCGACACGGCGGCGATCCGCAACAAGATTCCCGACCTGGCCGACGCCAGCCGCAGTCCGGAGATCATGGCCGACGCCGCCTACGCGATCCTGACCAAGCCGGCGCGCGAGGTGACCGGGCGCTTCTTCATCGACGAGGAAGTGCTGCGCGGCGAAGGCGTAACCGATTTCTCGATCTACGCGCCGGCCTCCGGCGCGCAGCCGGCGCTCGACTTCTTCATTCCCGACGAGGTCGCCGCGCGCCGCGTGCGCTGACACGCGGCGCGAGCGTCCGCGCGCTCAATGCGCGGCGGCGGTGGCGGCGATCCAAGCGTCGATGCGCGCTTCGAGCAAATCCAGCGGCAGCGCGCCGCCGTCGAGCAGGCGGTCATGGAAGGCACGGATGTCGAAGCGCTCGCCGAGCGCTTTCTTCGCGCGTTCGCGCAGCTCGAGCATCTTCAGCTGGCCGATCTTGTAGGCGAGCGCTTGGCCCGGCCAGGTGATGTAGCGATCGACTTCGGACTGGATGTCGGCTTCGCTAACGTCGGAGTGGGCGCGGAAGTAGTCGACCATCTGCTGGCGCGACCAGTGTTCGTAGTGCACGCCGGTGTCGAGCACCAGCCGGTTGGCGCGCCACAGCTCGCTCGACAGGCGGCCGAAATCCGACAGCGGGTCGCTGTAGAAGCCGATGTCCTTGCCCAGGCGCTCGGCGTACAAGGCCCAGCCTTCGATGTAGGCGATGTAGGCCGCCTGCTGCCGGAACGGCGGCAAGCCCGGCAGCGTCTGCGCGATCGAGAACTGCAGATGATGGCCCGGAATGCCCTCGTGATACGCGGTCGATTCGATCAAGGTGGTCGAACGATCGGCGAAGTCGCTGGTGTTGACGTACAGCTGGCCGGCGCGCGAACCGTCCGGCGTGCCTTGCTGGTAGCTGGCGAGCTGCTCGCCTTTTTCGCGGTAGGCCTCGAACGGCACCACCGTCAGCGCGGTTTTGGGTTGCAATCCGAACAGCTTGGGCAGCTCCGGCTGCATCCGCGCGACGAAGCCGCGATAGCGTGCCAGCACGTCTTCGCGCGAAGTCGGATGCAGCGTCGGATCGTTCTTCAACGCGGTGCGAAAGCTGGCCAGATCGGCGTAGCCGCGCGATGCCGCGATCGCGCTCATTTCCGCTTCGATGCGCTGCACTTCGGCGAGACCGAGCCGGTGGATGTCGGCTGGGTCTTGCTTGGTCGTCGTCTGCTGCTCGACGCGGTAGCGATACATCGCAGCGCCGTTCGGCAACTGCCAGATGCCGGGTTCGCTGCGGCCGTGCGGCGCGTATTCGTCGGCGACGAACTTGCCGAGTTTGCGATAGGCCGGGCGTACGCGGCCGTCGATCGCGGCGAGGATCGCCGCGCGCAGACGCGTGCGCTCGGCTTCCGCCATGCCGGCCGGAAAACGCTGCAGCGGTTGCGCGAAGGTGTTGTCGGCGCCGGCCGGCGCGGCGATGGTGTCGATCTGCGCGAGCACTTTCTCGAGCACGAACTTCGGCGGCATCAGGCCGTCGCGCAAACCCTGGCGCGCCGTCGCGGTGGCTTGCTCGAGCACATGCGGAATCGCTTGCAGGCGCGCCAGATAGTCTTCGTATTGGCGCGTGTCGTCGAACGGGATCGAGCTGATCAAGCCGGGCAGCAGCAGGTGGATGCCGCTCTTCTGTTCGAGCGGCATCTCGTACAGCTTCAAGTCCGCGCCGCGCACGCTTTCTTTCAACTGGCGCAGCATCAGCTCGCGATTGAGCCGCGCCTCGTCCGGGAAACCGGTGGCGTCGATCGCCTCGAAGCGAGCGAGGAAATCCGCCGCGACCTTGCGCTCGTGGCGCGCATGCGCGAGCGAGGCGTCGCTCCAGCGTGCGTTGTAACGCAGATCGCCGAGCACCGTTGCGCTTTCGGGATTGGCTTGTAGCTGGTGCTGCCACTGCTCGTTCAACAGCGCATCCAGGCGCTGCAGGCGCTCTGCCAGCGGCGCGGCGCGTGCCGAGGCGGCGCACAAGGCGTAGCCGGCCAGCACGATCAGGATCGAACTTTGTCGGATCGTCACGAGGTCGTTCCGCTCAAGGATCGGCAAGGTCGGTGCCGCGCAGGCGCAGCGCCGAGACCGGCTCGCGCGCATCGCTGGTCTGCGGCGGCGCACCGTCGGCGCGTTGCCAGACCGATACCGCGACGCTGTCGGTGCCGGGCTGCGCCGGCACTTGGTAGCTCAGCTCGCCGGCGGACAGCACATACGGCCGCACTTGCACGGTGCCGTTCCAGCGCTGCACATAGGAGCGCTCGATGCTGAAGCTGACGGTCTGCGCCGCCGGATCGAGGCTGACGCGGCCGTAGTGTGTGCTGGCCAGTTCGGACGGCTTGAATTCCTTGCGCTGCCCCTTGTCGTCGGTGGCGTAAGTCGGCTCGTCGCTGCGAAAGATCTGCAGCGAATAGCGGCCTTGCGCATCGATGATCAAGACGCCGGTCGGCCGCGCGCCGAAGCCGTAGGTCTTGCGGCCATCCGGATGCAGGTCGTAAGCCGCCTTCAAGGTCCAGGTGCCGGCGAGGGTGGGGCTTGCGTGAGCGCTGACCACGCCGCCGGCGAGCAGGACCGGCAGCAGGATTTTGGAAAGGCTGTGCAGCAAAGGCATGAGATCTCCGTGTTGCGGGAAGTTGCGGGTTGGGATGCCGCTGTCGCGCCCATCGCGCAGCGGTAGGAAGGGCTGGCCGGCGCTAGTTCAGGGCTTACGGAATTTGAGCGCGAAGCGGTCGGTGTGGCCTTTGATCGCGGGCGCGAACACGGCTTCTTCGTGCGCGTCGTTCGGATTGGCGAGCACGTCGCTGCGCGCTTCCAACACGAAGCCCGCCGCCTTGGCCTGCTCGATGACGACGGCCGGGTCGATCCGGTGCAGCGTGTTGGCCTCGTGCTCGCCGGCGCCGGGCTTGGCGGCGTGATCGACCACGACGTAGACGCCGCCGTGCTTGAGCGCCTTGAACGCCGCGGCATCCAGTTTGGCCGTCTCGGCGGGGCCGCTGCTGCCGTCGACGGCGAACACGCTGACCGCGCCGTAGACGTCGTGGTAGTTCTGCGAGGTCCATACAAGGTCGAGCGGTTCGCCGGCGCCGAGGTCTTGGTAGGGCCGCACCAAGAGGCTCGTGTTGGCGTAGGCGGGATCGGCCACCAGCGCTTTGATGCCGTCGAGCGCTTTCGGTTTGGCCTTCTCGATGCTGGCGGGAACGACCGCGTAGACGTGGCCGCCGGCGCCGGCGACCTTGCTGAACAGGCGCGTGAAGTAACCGCCGCCCGGCATGACGTCGGCGATCTTGTCGCCCGGTTTGACTCCGGCGAACGCGATCAGCTCGGCCGGCTTGCGCGCCGCGTCGTTGGCGGTATCGGCGGCAGGACGTGCGGGATCGGCCAGCGCGGCCTCGACGTAAGCCGGGGCGGCGGCGTGGACGAACGCGCACGCGCCGAGCGCGAGCGCCAGTCCGCAAAGAAGGGGGATCGAGGTTTGCCGCTGCATGGAATCGCCTGCTTGATTTGGAGTGGAAGCAGCCTAATTCGCTACCATGCATTGGAAGTAGCCATCTCCCCGTCTTTCAGAAAGTGATTTTTGAAATGATTCACTCGACCAAAACGCTCGACCTCGACGCCGTCAAAGCGTTCGTGCTGACCGCCGAACTGAGCAGCTTCACGCGTGCCGCCGAGGCGCTCGACAGCACTCAATCGGCGGTCAGCCTGAAGCTGCGCCGGCTCGAACAAAAGCTCGGCCGCCGCCTGCTCGAACGCACGCCGCGCCAGGTGCGGCTGTCCGCCGAAGGCGCCGCGTTCCTGGAGGCGGCACGCGATCTGATCGGCGCGCACGAACGCGCGGTCGCCTCGTTCGAGGTGGAGCAGCGCCGTCTGGTGGTCGGCATCAGCCATCAGATCGTCGGCAGCGAGCTGCCGGCGCTGCTGCGCCGCATGCACGAGCACGATCCGCATCTGCTGATCGAACTGCGCGTGGCCGGTTCGCGCGAGGTCGCGCAGTCCTACGACGACGGCGCGCTGGACGCCGCCTTGGTGTTGCAGACGGAAGAACGGCGCGGCCACGGCGAGGTGGTGTTCGCGGAGACCTTCGCTTGGATCGCGGCGGCCGATTGGCAGCCGCGCCCCGGTCAGCCGCTGCCGTTGTCGACGCAAGGAGTGGGTTGCAGCATCCGCGCGGCGGCGGTGCGCGCGCTGGACGCGGCCGGCATCGCCTGGACCGAGATCTTCATCGGCAAGGGCGCCGCCACCGTTGGCGCCGCGGCCACGGCGGGACTCGCGATCGCCGTGCTGGCGCGGCGGACCGCGCCGAGCGGAACCATCGACATCGGCGCCGCCTTGGCGCTGCCGCCGTTGCCGACGCAGGACGTGGTGCTGCACTCGCGCCTGACCGACCGTCGTTCGCGCAGCGCGCTGCGCACGCTGACGACGGCGTTTCGGGCGATGGTGGTCTGAGCGGCTAGCTTTTACCGGCGGCGAGCGCGGCGCCGGATTTGGCGCCGCTGTGCCGAGGCTGACGCCGGCGCGTTAGTTCTTCGCGCCGGCCCAGGAATCGCGCAAGGTCGCCGTGCGGTTGAACACGGGCGCCGTGCGCGTGTGGTCGTGGCGATCGGCGACGAAGTAGCCGAGGCGTTCGAACTGCACGTGCCGTTCCGGTTCGGTCGCGGCCAGCGCCGGTTCGATCCAGGCGCGCACGATGCGCTTGGAATCGGGGTTGATGTGCTCGGCGTAGGTCTTGCCGTCGCTGTCGTCGTCCGGATCGGCGACCGCGAACAAGCGGTCGTACAGACGCACTTCAGCGGCCAGCGCATGCTTGGCGCTGACCCAGTGGATGGTGCCTTTGACCTTGCGCTCGGCGCCGGGCATGCCGGGGCGCGTCTCGGTGTCGAGTGAGCCGCGCAGTTCGACGATCTCGCCGGCGGCGTTCTTGATCACGTCCTCGCAGCGCACGATGCCGACGCCGCGCAAACGCACTTCGCCGCCCGGAACGAGGCGGTGGAAGCCCTTCGGCGGGACTTCGGCGAAATCCTCGCGCTCGATCCAGACCTCGCGCGAGAACGGCAGCGCGCGCACGCCAAACTCGGCGTTCTTCGGATGGTTGGCGAATTCGATGGTTTCCTCGTGCGCAGGATCGAGGTTGCCGAGCACCAGCTTGAGCGGATCGAGCACGGCCATGCGGCGCGGCGCGCGTGCGTCGAGATCTTCGCGCACGTTCGCTTCGAGCACGCCGAAGCCGATCACCGAGTTCTGCTTGGTCACGCCGGCGCGCTCCCAGAACGCGCGGATCGCGGCCGGGGTGAAGCCGCGCCGGCGCACGCCGGCGAGGGTCGGCATGCGCGGATCGTCCCAGCCGTCGACCAGGCCGTCGGCGACCAGGGCCATCAGCTTGCGCTTGCTCATCACGGTGTAGTCGAGGTTGCCGCGCGCGAACTCGATCTGCTGCGGCCGGCTCGGCGGCGTCCACAGGTCGGTGCGGCGCAAGGGCTCGGTCAGACTGGCGTCGCCGGGCAGGTCGAGCTGGTCGAGGAACCAGTCGTACAGCGGGCGGTGGTCTTCGAATTCGAGCGTGCAGAGGGAATGGGTGATGCCTTCGACCGCGTCGGATACGCAATGCGCGTAGTCGTACATCGGGTAGATCGGCCAGGTGTCGCCGGTGTTCTGGTGGGTCAGCTTGCGGATGCGGTAGATGGCCGGATCGCGCATGTTGATGTTGCCCGAGGCCATGTCGATCTTCGCGCGCAAGGTGCGCGCGCCGTCGGCGAACTCGCCCGCGCGCATGCGCCGGAACAGATCGAGACTTTCCTCCGCGCTGCGCTCGCGATAGGGCGAATTGCGGCCCGGTTCGGTCAGGCTGCCGCGATAGGCGCGCACTTCTTCGGCCGACAGATCGCAGACGAAGGCCTTGCCGATGCGGATCAGCTTTTCGGCGCACAGGTAGAGCACCTCGAAATAGTCCGAGGTGTGGCGCAGCGCGTTCCACTCGAAGCCGAGCCAGCGCACGTCGTTCTTGATCGCCTCGACGTATTCGAGGTCTTCCTTGGCCGGATTGGTGTCGTCGAAGCGCAGCGCGGTGCTGCCGCCGAATTCGCGCGCGATGCCGAAGTCCAGGCAGATCGCCTTGGCGTGGCCGAGGTGGAGATAGCCGTTGGGTTCGGGCGGAAAGCGCGTCGCCACGCGGCCGCCGTGCTTGCCGGCGACGCGGTCGTCGAGAACGATCTGGCGGACGAAATTGTTGCTGACGGGCGGAGTCGGAGCGGCCGGTTCGGTCATGCGCAAGCGCCGCGTCGGCGGCGTCGGGTTGAAAAGGGGAAGCGGCAAGTGTAGCGGAGGCGGCGCGAAAGCGGAGGCGCCGCCGCGCACCGGCTGCGGCGCGCGGCCGCAGCGCTCAGGCGGCGTAGCTGGTGCGCCGCCCGTGCAGGCAGCGCAGGCGCAGGCGCACTGGCCCGCGCACTTCGCGCAGATCGACCGCGGTCTCGTGCTGGAACGCTTCGATGCGCCCGGCTTGGGCCAGCGCCAGCGCGATCGTGCGCACCGGCCGCATCAGGTCCTGCCAGCGCCCGCCCAGACGCGCGGCGAGGACGCGCGCGACTTCGCTCGGACAGATGCTGTGACCCGGTCCGCGCTGATCGAGCAGTTCGAGCACGCAGTCGCGGATGCGCATGGCGAGCAAGTCGTCGGGCAGGTGCGGGCTCATACGCGCTCCGAGGCACGATGGCGAGCGGGAGGGGCGAGCGCGGTGCGATGGCGGGCGCCGTGGCTGCAACGCGGCGCGGCGCTCGGCAAGCTGACGATGCGTTGGTCGTTCGTTCGCATTCCGGCACGCTCCCCATGGCGATTCGCGATGATCCGGCGCGTCGAAGGTTGTCAGCGCCGGCGTGAAGGACATGGCAAGATTCCGTCGAATCACCGCACCATTCGCGAAGGTATTGCGTGCATGAAGATCGTCTACCGAGCCGAGAACATCGTCGACGCGAATCTGCTCAAGGCCGCGCTCGCGGCGGAGGGTGTGGTCGCCTTCGTCAGCGGCGAATATCTGGTCGGCGCGATCGGTGAATTGCCGGCGCGCGACTTGATCGTGGTGATGGTGGCCGACATCGATCTCGAACGCGCAGCGCCGGTGGCGCAGGCGATCGACGCCGACCTGCGCCAGCGCCGCGCCGAGGTCGAAGCGGCCGATCCTGAAGGCTGGACGAACGGCATCGCGCCGGCCTGAGCCGCGGCGGCTGCGCGCGCGTGTCGCTCTGCTAGGCTCCGCCTCCGTCTCGACGCGCGCACCGGTTCGTTCATGTCCAAGCTGTTCGCCCTGTTCGTCCTGCTGACGCCGCTGCTGGCGAGCGCCGACGACAGCGCGAGCGGTACGACCCCGTATCTGGCGCTGTATCAAGTACTGGCGCCGGCGCGTTCGATCCGCGCCTACGATCATCTGGTCGCGATCGAACAGGTGCAGAGCAAATCGCCCACGGTGCGCGCGCAGGACATCCGCATCACCATCCACGCCAAGCGCGGTGCCATCGCGGTGCCGGTCGCGGCCGACGGCCACGTCGACTTTCCCGCCGACGAGGCCTTGCAGGCGGAAAATCCCGCGGTCGAAACGAACCAGCCGAAAGGCTCGTTGATGCTGACCGTGCACGCCGCGCTGCGTCTGCCCGAGGCGTTGGAGCTGCCCTGGAGCGAGGTCGAGGTCGGCCTGCGCCAGGCCGAAGACTTGTTCGCCAAGACGCAAGCGGGCAGCGCCGCGAATGCGAAGCCGCGCGGCGTGGAGATCCGCTTCGCGCCCGGCGCTCTCGCATCGGTCACCTTGAGCGGGCGCAGCGAACGTTTGCTGCAGACCGACGCCGACGGCCGCATCCTGGTCACGCGCGACATGATCGTCGCGGCCGAGCAGCCGAGCCTGAAGTTCTCGCGTCGCGCGCTGCGCATCCTGCCTTACGTCGGCGACTAGCCGGGCAGCGCGGCGTCGCCGGGATCGCATCGGCCCGGCGGCCGGGCTGGTGTCTTCGTCGCACAACGGCCGGGCTGTGCGGATGGCCGGGCTCGCGTGCGTGACGTCTGCCGGCAACGATGCAACGCCCTCGCTCGCCGCCGTCGAACGCGGCTGCCGAGCGGCGCAGCGGGCTGGCCGCCGACCTCGCCATCGATCTCGTCAATTCGTGCAAGCTGCGGTTTTCGCGGCAGTTAATAGGGGTTTGATACCGCTTTGCTATCGATCCGTCAGGGATCGAGAGTCTGCCCGACACCTGGCGTGCGTACAGTCTTTCGCCCTTCCGCAGACGCCGTATGCGCCCTGCGGCGGCGCATTCATTCCAACAAAGGTACGGGGAAGATGAAACGTTGGATTCATAGCTTGGCCGCGGCCCTGGTCGCGCTGTGCGCGATGCCGGCGCACAGCGCCATGGTGTTGTCGCAGACGGAGAGTGAAGAGCCATCCACGCAATTGGGCATCGCGTGCAGCGACGGCAACGGCATCTATCCGTTCAGCGTGTGGCGGCGCTTCTACTTCGAGGAGTACGGCGTGCGCGGCTCGGCCACCGTCGAAAGCGTCACGGTCACGAGCTTCGACGCGGTGGCGCCGATGACGCCGACGCCGATCGCCGTGCGCTTGTACTCGATCCCGCACGACATTCCGGCGGACACGCTGCCGGCCACCGCGCTCACGCCGCTCGCCAGCGCCACCGGACTCGGTGACGGCACGCCCGCGCAGAGAATCACGCTGCCCGTCGTGGCAACCATTGCCGACGGACGCGCGCTGGATCTGGTCGTGGAATATCGCGTCGACGCCCCGGCCACGCGCTATTACGCCTTTAACGTCGGAGCGAACGATTCGCCGGAAATGCATCCCTCGTTCTTCAGCGGTGCGCAGTGCGGCGCGCCGGACATCGTGTTGGCGGCCGACGCCGGCTTTCGCGGCACGCACCCGATCATGCTGGTGAACCTCAGCCAGACCGGCCCCGGCCTGCCGCGTCTGACCGGCACCTTCGCGCCGGCCATCGTGGCGGCGGGCCAATCGAGCCGCCTCACCATGACGCTCGACAACGTCACGCGTCCCGCGCCGGCCACGCTGACCGCCGACCTCGTCAACGAGCTGCCCAACGGCCTGCTCGTCGCGCCGACACCGAACGCGTCCACGAACTGCGCCGGCGGCAGCGTCGCCGCCGCGCCGGGCAGCGGCCGCATCACCTTGTCCGGTGCGGCGACTGTGCCGGCGTCGGGCAGCTGCACGATGTCGGTCGACGTGTGGTCGACCACGCCCGGCCGCTACGTCGATGCACTCAATCCCGGCAGCCTCGCCACCGACGTGGGCAGCAATCTCAATGCCGGCAGCTCCACGCTCCTGGTGACCTCCAGTGCGCCGCCGGCGTTTCCGCCGGGTGAGACCTTCGACGCGAATCCGGCGCCGCTGCTGCCCAACGGCTGGACGTCGTCGAGCACGACCGGCGACAGCGACTGGATCACCGTCACCTCCTCCGATGCCGGACCGAACGCCGTGTGGACGCGCGACCGTCTGGAGCAGACCGACTTCACCCTCGACTCGCCGGTGTTCGTGCCGGTGCAGGATCAGAACCTCAGCTTCCGGCAACGCTACGACATCGACCTGGTGCCCGGTTCGCCCGGCTACGGCATCGACGGGGGCGCGCTGGAGATTTCGATCGACGGCGGCGCCTTCGTCGACGTCGTGACGGCAGGCGGTCAGTTCGCCGTGGGCGGATACAACGCGACCCTGCTCGGCGTGCATGAGCTGTCGCGGCGCCAGGGCTGGTCGGGCGATACCGCGGGCCAATTCGTAACGGCCACGGTGACCTTGCCAGCGGCGGCCGTCGGCCATCCCACGCGTCTGCGTTTCCATTTTGCCAGCGCCCAGAAAGACCCGGCGTACTATCGGCCGCGCGCGAGCGGCGGCTGGTGGGTCGACTCGATCGTGCTTGGCATTGCGCGTCCGCCGTCGGCGAGCCTGTCGCAGCCGTCGTTGTCGTTCACCGTCGCCGCGAACGATTCCGCCACCACCACGCTCGGCATTTTCGCGGCGGTCGGCAGCGATCCGTTGCTGTACTCGTTGCAGGCCCACGACGCCGGCGCCGCGGCCGGACACATCGCGTTGCGCACGCCGGTCGCGCCCGTCCTCTCCAGTGGCAGCTCGCCCGACGCGGCCAGCTATCGCCTCGACGACGGCAGCATCGAACGCGTCTGGGGCTACGGCATCGAGAGCGACGACATACCGGCCGAGCGCGCCGCGGTCTGGATCAACCGCTTCCACGCCGCTGCGGCGCTGACGGTCGATTCGGTCTCGGTGTATTGGCCGGACCCGCAGCAGGCCGGCGGCAACTTGCTCGGGCTGCAACCCAACTTGGTCGCCTACTACGACGCCGATGCCGACGGCGACCCGAGCAACGCCGTGCGTGTGGGCATGGATACCTTGGTGACGATCGGCCGCACCGGCGACTACGAAACCTATCGAACGAATTTCGCGGTGCCGGGCGAGGGCGACGTCTACATCGGCTTCGTCGACTACTGGGCGATCGGCGGCCGTTACCGCCCACAACTGTTTCCCGCAGCCGCCGACACGACGACGCCGCAAGGGCGTTCCTACATCTCCGCCTCGGAGCTGGGCGGACCGCCGGTGGACATCGTGACATTGAGCCGCAACGTGTGGACCGGGCCGGTCGAGCGCGTGACCAGCGGGGTGCTCGCCGGCAACTGGATGATTCGTGCGACCAGCACCGGCAACCCCAGCGAAGATCCGTGCACGGGCCTGCTGACGAACTGGCTCAGCGCGGTACCTTCGAGCGGCGTAGTGGAAGCCGGCAGCAGCGCCTCCGTGCGGATACGTGCCACTCCCGCGATCGGCCGGCTGGCCCCGGGCGAGTACGACCACCAGCTGTGCATCGCCACCAACGACCCGACGCAGCCGGTGATCGTCGTGCCGGTGCATCTTTCGGTGACGTCGGCGCCGTGCCTGGCGGGCGACAGCATCTTCTGCAGCGGTTTCGAAGCGGGCTTCGTGCAACCGGTGGCTGATCCGAGCTTCGAATCCGTCCCGCTCGCGGGCGCGCCCAGTTCGAGCTGGACCAGCGAGGACGGCGAGACAGGCTACAGCATCTTCTACGATTGGCATTCGCACGAGGGCGCTGCGCACAGCGGAAACATGGCCGGCTTCTTCGGCGGGGCGGGTCATCTGGGTGCGCCGGCCGATCCGAGGTCGGCATTCGCCGAGCAGACCGTCACCTTGCCCGACGGCGGCGCGCTGTTCCTCAACTACTGGCGCTTCAACGCATCACCGAGCGACGTGCCGACGGCCTTCGTGGTCCTTGTCGACGGCCAGCCGGTGGACAGTCTCGACGTCTCCGCGGTGTTTGACGGCGGTTTCATCAAGCGTTCCATCGACATCAGCGCCTGGGCCGACGGTGGCGCGCACACGGTTCGCTTCCAGTGGGACTATCGCGGCAACTTCCACGACGGCCTCTTGTGCCTGGATGACGTGACGATCGAACGTCAGCCCTTGCCGTGAAACGAGGACGCGCGCCGGCACGGGCCGGCGCGCGTCGGAAGAGTCGCAGGCCATCGATTCCGGATCGAATCGGCGAGCGCGAATCCGCTCGCCTCTCATGTTGCACAGCGCGGTCGGAGAATCGTCGCCGTAACCGCTAGGCTTCAGCCGCTCTCAGCGGCGGCTTCAGGAATCCACGCCCACCGCTCAGCGCTGCCGTCGCCACACTTCGCGCGAGTGCTTGTTGCAAGCCGATGCGGCCCGCCGCATTCTCCTCGCCCGCGATAGGATCGCCGAAGCCGCGCGACGGAGCCTGGCAGTTCTCGCGCCATGCGCTGCGCTCGGCGACGCGCCGCACCGTGCGGCGTCGCCCTGATAGGGAATCCGCATGAGCACGCGACCGATCCTGGTCATCGGCAACAAGAACTATTCTTCCTGGTCGCTGCGGCCGTGGCTGTTGCTGCGCCATCACGGCGTCGCCTTCGACGAGCATCGCATCGCGCTCGATACGCCCGCCTTCGCGGCCGAGGTCGCGCCGTGGTCGCCGAGCGGGCGGGTACCGGCGCTGCGTCACGGCGAGATCGCGATCTGGGATTCGCTGGCGATCTGCGAGTACGCGAACGAAACCTTCCTGGCCGGCGCCGGCTGGCCCGCCGCCGCCGCGGCGAGGGCGCTGGCGCGCACGGTCAGCGCCGAAATGCATTCCGGTTTCCAGGCGCTGCGCACGACCATGCCGATGAACTGGCGCCGGCGCCGGCCGGCCGTCAACGTCGGCGCGCAGACGCGGCGCGATATCGAGCGCGTGCTCGCCTTGTGGGCCGATTGCCGCCGTCGTTTCGGCGCCGGCGGTGCCTTCCTGTTCGGCGAGTTCTCGATCGCTGATGCGATGTATGCGCCGGTCGCGCTGCGCTTCGTCAGTTACGGCGTCGTGCTCGACGCGGATGCGCAGGCCTACGTCGACGCTTTGCTCGGCCTGGTTGCGCTGCAAGAGTGGTTACGCGCGGCCGAGGTCGAGACCGAGGAGCTGCCGGCGACCGACGAGATACCGTGAAGTGTGTCGAGTTCGCGCGGATGTCGTGTTGCGCCTGGAGCGAGCGGCAGTCTCGAGGGGCCCTTCGCGATACGAGCCTTGATCACTGGTCCATGCCTGACGCGGCTACGTCCGACAATTCCTGACCTCGCGCTGCAAACTACGAGCGAGTTCGTCTATATTCCGCAGCGCGGCTCGACTCCCACCAGTGCACGTCGCGAGTGGTCGGAATCGATTCCGCACTAACGCTCCGTTCTCGCTTGCGCATTTTTTGGGGAAATCGCATGTGGCTCTTGCGTCGTGTCGATGCTGCACGTCTGGGGATTCTGCTTTGTGCCGCGTTGTATGCCACGGCGTCGTTCGCCGTGCCGGTCACTGTGCACGGGCACATCAGTGAGCTCGCGACGGCTCAGCCGATCGCGGGAGCAGTCGTGCGCGTCTTCGAGAGATCCTCCGATACCACGCCGATCGCTTCCGTGCAGACGGTGGCCGATGGCAGCTATCTTTGGCAAGGCGACCTGAGCCCGGGTGCCGGCATGGCCTC
Source organism: Dokdonella sp. GW821-FHT11D02 (assembly GCF_058808595.1). Taxonomy (NCBI): domain Bacteria; kingdom Pseudomonadati; phylum Pseudomonadota; class Gammaproteobacteria; order Lysobacterales; family Rhodanobacteraceae; genus Dokdonella; species Dokdonella sp. GW821-FHT11D02. The sequence goes on from NZ_CM179520.1 coordinate 1,229,893, forward strand.
GGTCGTCGAAGCCTCCGCTCCCGGTCATTCGACGGAACAATCCTCGTTCGATCCCTCGCTCGAGGACGTAGAAATCGATCTTGCGCTGCAAAGCGCAATCGTATTCGGCGTCGTTCGCGATCTCGCGGACAAGCCGCTGCCCAATGTCGCAGTAAAGGCATTGTCGCGTGCCGCGGGCTCGTCGCAGTGGACGGTCACCCGGACCGTCGCGACTGCGGCCGACGGTACGTACACCTTCGACACGTTGCCGCGCGAAACCTACCGCATCTGCGCCGGCGGGCTTTCCTACGGCTTCGTGCAGGAGTGCTATGACGGCGTTCGCGTCAGCCTGCTCACGGACATCGACGGCGCGACGCCGCTCGTGCTCGGCGACGGTTTGACGCGCGACGACATCGACTTTCGATTGACGGCCGGCGCTACGTTCGTCGGTTCGGTGAGCGACAAGCGTTCCAACGATCCCATTCCCAATATCCAGGTCGCGTTCGAACTTTACGACGCGAACGGCAGCCTGCTCGATACCGGCGCCGAACAAGCGGATGCAACCGGCCGCTACACGCTTCGCGGCGTGCCGAGCGGAGCATTCCGTATCGCCGCGCGTGCGCTTTCCGGCGGCTTCGGCGGCAAGCAACTCTATTCGGGCATCGATTGCATCACCAGCGCCTGCGCGCCGATCACTGCCGGCGATGTCGTGCATGCCACGGAGGGCGGCTCGGTCGCGGGCATCGATTTCTCATTCGGGCCCGAAGGCCTCATCCGCGGGCGGATCACCGATGCCGTCGACGGCACGCCGGTTTCGAGCGTCTCGATGTGGGCTTGCTACAACGATACGTTCATCCATACCACGCACTGCAACTATCAGGCGACCTCCGATACGGATGGCCGCTACGAACTCATCGTGAATGTGCGCACGTACTTCGTCCAAGCCAATGCGTCCGCGGACTACGTCGACCAGGTGTATCCAAACATGTCCTGCGTCGGGCGATCGTGCAATGAGGGCGGCGGAAACGTGGTCGTGCAAGCGGGCGACCGAATCGAGGGCATCGATTTCTCTCTGCGCCGCAGCGCGACGCTCGCCGGGCGCGTGCTCGATACCAGCACCGGATTGCCGATTGCGGCCGCCCAGATCGTCGGCTACGACAGCGATTATGTGGAGAGATGGTCGGTCCGGACCGATGCGGAAGGGCGCTACGTCGGCGGCAAGTGGTTGCCGGGCACCCACTATGTCCGTGCCTGGTACGGAAGCTGGCCGCTGATCTCGTGCGCCTTCTATCTCGATCGGCTGTGTCCGAACGAAGGGGATCCGATCTCGCTGATCGATCCGACGCCGGTCGTCCTGACCACCGGCCAACACCGCAGCGACATCGATTTCTCGCTCACCAATCCCTTGATCTTCGCGAACGGCTTCGAACCCAGCGTCACGCATTGACGCAGCGCGGTTGCGCGGGCTTCGCCGCGCAGCCGCACGAACCTCACGCGCGAAAGCGCGGTGCCGTTTCGAGCCGACGCGGCGAGCTATACTTTTCCCTCGCGGCCATCGCATCCCTCTGCACGCTTCGCACGCGCCGGCGCGGCGCGTGCGTTCGGCTTGCCGATCGCCGCCATCCCACGGAATCGCCCACGGCAACGGACGAGCTGCCACGATGCACGCACAAGAATCGGAAATCCCGCGTCGCGCGCTGATCGAGATGATCGTCGGCGCCGCCGCGATCTCGACCACCAGCCTGTTCGTCAAGCTCGCTCACGTCGGGCCGACGGTGTCGGCGTTCTATCGCATGGCTTTCGGCGGCGCGATGCTGCTGGTCGGACTGATCGCGCTGCGGCGCTGGCAGCGCGTGCGCCTCAGCGAAGTCGGCTGGCTGCTGATCCCGGCGGTCGCGTTCGCGGTCGACCTGATGCTCTGGCATCGCAGCATCCTCTACATCGGCCCGGGGCTGGCGACCCTGCTCGGCAACTTCCAGGTGTTCCTGATGGCGCTGGCCGGTTTCGTGCTGTATCGCGAACGGCTCGGCTGGCCTTTCCTGCTCGGTGTCGGGCTCGGCTTCGTCGGCTTGTATCTCCTGGTCGGGCTCGACTGGAGCGCGGTCGGGCCGCAGTACCAACTCGGCGTCGTGCTCGGCATCGTCACCGGCTTCGCCTATGCGGTGTACATGCTGTCGACGCGCCACGCGCAGCGCAGCGGCCACGTGCGCTTGGCCCCGGCGCAGCTGCTGTGCGTGAGTACGCTGCTGTGCGCCGGCGTGCTCGGACTGGCGGTGTTGGTCGAGGGCGACAGCTTCGCCTTGCCCGACGCGCAGAGCTGGTCGTCCTTGCTCGGCCTCGCGTTCTTCGGTCAGGTGCTGGGCTGGGTGTTGTTGACGCGCGCGATGCCGCACCTGCCGGCGTCGCTGATAGGCCTCTTGCTGCTGCTGCAACCGGCCTTGTCGTTCGTGTTCGACGTGCTCCTGTTCGCGCGGCCGACGCGGGTCACCGACTGGATCGGCGTCGGCTTGTCCTTGATCGGTATTTTCATCGGCTCCTACCGCAAGCCCGCACCATCGCCGCCGCCGCCCGCCGGCTGAATGCACCGCCGGGCCGCCGCCGCTTTGAGCGGCACCGGTTCGTGCCCGACAATGCCGCTCCCGACGATCCGCGGAGTGGGCCGATGATCCGACAGTCGATTCGATTGCTTTTGCTGTCGCTGGCGCTGTGCCTGGCGAATGTCGCCGCTGCCGAGGAAAAGGCGCCGGAGGCTTCCAAGGTCGACGTGCAGCTGCGCCTGGAAATTCCGATGCGCGACGGCGTGCGCCTGAACGCGAACCTGTATCGCCCACACGCGCAGAGCGGCGCGCTGCCGGTGTTGTTCTGCCTCAATCCCTACACCGCCGATCTGATCCATCCGCTCGCCAAGTACTTCGCCGAGCACGGCTACGTCTTCGTCGCGATCGATTCGCGCGGGCGCAACGGTTCGGGCGGCGTGTTCCGCTCGTGGACGCACGAAGCGCACGACGGCTACGACGCGGTCGAATGGCTGGCCAAGCAGCCGTGGTCGAACGGCAAGGTCGGCATGTGGGGCGGGTCATATCTTGGCTTCACGCAATGGACCACGCTGAAGGAAGCGCCGCCGCATCTGCGCACGATCGTGCCGACCGCCTCGGTGCGGCCCGGCATCGATTTCCCGCTCACCGGCGGCATCTTCTACAGCTACGACACGCAGTGGCTGACCTTCGTCAGCGGCGTCGCCTCGAACGGCTCCTTGTTCGGCGACGGCGCGTTCTGGCGCGGCAAGTTCGCCGAGCGTTACTTCGGCCACGCCGCGTTCCGCACACTCGACAAGATCGTCGGCAACCCTTCGAGCATTTTCCAGGAGTACCTGCGCCATCCGTCCTACGACGAGTACTGGCAGGCGCTGGCGCCGAACGCGCGCCAGTACGCGGCGATCGATCTGCCGATCCTGACCATCACCGGCCACTGGGACGACGACCAGCTCGGCGCGATGAGCTACTACCGCGAGCACATGCGCTACGGCAACGCGGCGGCGCAGGCGCAGCACTATCTGGTCATCGGTCCGTGGGATCACGGCGGCACGCGGCGTCCGCAGAAGGAACTGGGCGGGCTCAAGTTCGGCGACGCCAGCATGGTCGACATCAAGCAGTTGCATCTGCAGTGGTACGACTGGATCTTGAAGGACGGCAAGAAGCCCGACTTCCTCAAACAGCGCGTCGCCTACTACGTGACCGGCGCGGAGGCGTGGAAGTACGCCGATCGCCTGGAAGACCTCGGCCAGCCGCGCAGTTACTACCTCTCCTCCGACGGCAAGGCGGGCGATGTGTTCGCCTCCGGCGCGCTGGTGTCGGCGCCGCCGGGCGAACAGGAGCCCGACCTCTACGTCGACGATCCGCTCGACGTGCGCCCCGGCCGGCTCGAACTCGAACGCGGCGATGTCGACGGCAGCGTGCTGATCGACCAGACCGATGCGCTGAACCTGCGCGGCGCCGGCGTCGTCTACCACAGCGAAGCCTTGGCCGAGGAAACCGAACTCAGCGGCACGCCGAAGGCGAGCTTGTGGATTTCGCTCGACGTGCCCGATGCGGATTTCCAGGCCACCTTGCACGAGATCAAGTCGGACGGTTCCGCCGTCGCGCTGTCGTCGATGATGCTGCGCGCGCGCTATCGCGAATCTCTGAGCAAGCCGGCGCGCATCGCGCCGGGCGAGGTGCTGCGCTACGACTTCGATCGCTTCACCTTCATCTCGCGCAAACTCGACAAGGGCAGCCGCCTGCGCCTGGTCGTGCGTGCGGTCAACAGCCTGCAGTTCCAAAAGAACTATCACAGCGGCGGCGACGTCTCCGACGAGACCGCGGCCGATGCGCGCACGGCGCATGTGCGCGTGTACCACGACAGCAAGCATCCGAGCGCGATCGAGCTGCCGTTGGTGGCGGCGAAGCCGAAGGGGTGAAGCGAGCGGATTGCGCAGCAGCGTTGCGCGCCGGTTGCACTCACGGCGCCATCGGCCGCAACGCGCCGACCGCTAGGAGTACTGCACCGTGACCAATCCCTTATTGCCGGACGAGTCGTAGAAGACGTACACGACCGCACTTCCGAACACGTCTCGATGGCTGAGAAAGGCGTTCCCGAAGCAGGCCCCCGACAACTGCATCACGAAGGCGTAGCCGCCGTAGCTGAATCGGTCCTGCAGCCAGTTGGGGACGCCGCCGATCTTGTCGTCGATGTCTCCGGAAAATTCGTCCTCGTCCGTCTCGCCATCTCGATCCAACGCCAGCTTCTTCGCTCGCAGAATGGGATCGGCGAATTCCTGCCTCGGCGCTTCCTCGGCGTGCGCGACGACGTATCCGAGTTCGCGGCCTCTCGCCATGTCGAGCAGGTGTTCGATGCCGCCTCGTTGGTAAGGACAAAAAACGGACAAGACGTGCCCGCCGGGGATGAGAACGCCGCACTCCGACTTCAATAGCTCGGACGGTATCGAGGCCAGGAACATCAATTTCTTTCCCGACCGATCCTTGGGCCACTCAACGGCGCCGGACAGCAGCGAGCTTCCGCCGATTCTGCCGCGCTCGTGCTCGTCCGCGTCGTTCTCGTAGTGGATGTAACTCGCCACCGGTTCTCCCGTCGCTTGGGCGAAGCCGCCGCGTACTTTCGCAGAGCTCGGCTTGCGCATCCAAGCGCCGTCGACTCTTTCCGGCTCGACGATCCCGTCAGCGGGTTTCAGCGGACGCTATCGGTGCGCGTGCGCCGTGGCGCGCGGCCAGCTCGCCGACCACCTCGGCCCAGCCGATGCCGCTGCCGCGCAGCAGAACCAGGAGATGGAACACCAGATCGGCCGCTTCCTCGCGCAGCTTCGCCGGCTCGCCGCCGACGGCCGCGAGCGCGGTCTCGACGCCTTCCTCGCCGACCTTCTGCGCGCGCCGCGCGACCGGCGCGGAGAGCAGTTTGGCGACGTAGCTCGAAGCCGGATCGGCGCCGGCGCGCGCGGCGATCAGGGCTTCCAGCTCGTTCAACCACGGATGCGCCGGCGTGCTCGCATCGAAGCAGGTCGGCGTGCCGAGATGACAGGTCGGGCCGGCCGGCAGCGCTTGGCAGAGCAGGGTATCGCGGTCGCAGTCGGCGGCGATCGAAACCAGGCTCAGCACGTGACCCGAGCTCTCGCCCTTGCGCCAGATGCGCTGTTTCGAGCGCGACCAGAAATGGATTTCCCGCGTCTGCAAGGTCAGCACCAGCGCGTCGCGATTGGTGTAGCCGAGCATCAGCACGCGGCCGTCGTGCGCGTGCTGCACGATCAGCGGCAACAAGCCGTCGCCCTTGCCGAAATCGAGCGAATCGACGAGTTCGTTCATTGCCGCACCACGATGCCGCGCGCGGCCAGATAGCGTTTGAGTTCGCCGATGCGGATTTCACCGGAGTGGAACACGCTGGCGGCGAGCGCGGCATCGACGCGGCTTTGCTCGAACACCGCGGCGAAATGCGCCGGCTGGCCGGCGCCGCCGGAGGCGACCAGGGGCAGGGTGGTGGCGGCACGCACGGCGGCGAGTTGCGCCTGCGCGTAGCCGCCGCGCACGCCGTCGGCGCGGATCGAGTTCAGCACGATCTCGCCGGCGCCGCGCGCAGTCGCCTCGCGTACCCAGCCGAGCAGATCGCGGCCGCTGTCGCTGGCGGCGTCGGGCTTGCCGCTGTTGGCGATCACGCGCCAGGACGCGTGCGTGTCCGCTTCGCCTTCGGCGTCGATGCCGACCACCACGCATTGGCTGCCGAAGCGCGCGGCGAGTTCGTCGATCAGCGGCGGGCGCGCCAGCGCGGGACTGTTGACCGAGATCTTGTCGGCGCCGGCGGCGAGCACGCGCTCGGCGTCGGCGACGTTGCGGATGCCGCCGGCGACGCAGAACGGAATGTCGAGTTCGCGTGCGACGCGCGCGACCCAGGCCGGATCGACGCTGCGATTTTCCGGACTCGCCGTGATGTCGTAGAACACCAGTTCGTCAGCGCCTTCGTCGGCGTAGCGGCGCGCCAGCTCGACGATGTCGCCGACGACGCGGTGGTCGCGGAAGCGCACGCCCTTGACGACGACGCCGTCGGCGACGTCCAGGCACGGAATCAGGCGGCGCGCGAGCATGCGGCGATCTCTTCCAGGGCGAGCGTTCCTTCGAGCAGGGCGGTACCGGCGACGCAGGCGGCGACGCCGGTCGCGCCGAGCGCGGCGACGTCGGCGCGATCGCGCACGCCGCCGGAGGCGATCCAGGCGAAGTCCGGCCAGCGTGCCGCGAGTTCGCGATACAGCGCGAGATTGGGGCCGTCGGCCATGCCGTCCTGCGCGATGTCGGTGCTGAGCACGTGGCGCAGGCCGTTGCTGGCGTAGCGGTCGAGCAGGTCGGCGAAATCGATGTCGCTGTCGCCTTGCCAGGCGTCGACGGCAGGGCGCCAGCGGCCGTCTTCGCCGCGGCGCAGATCGAGCGCGAGGCAGAGGCGCTCGGCGCCGAATTCGAACAGCCATTCAACGAAGCGTTCCGGCGCGCGCACCGCGACGCTGCCGACGACCACACGCGCGACGCCGGCAGCGAGCAATCGCTCGATGTCGGCGCGCGTGCGCACGCCGCCGCCGGCCTGCACCGGCGCGCCGAGTGCGGCGATGCGCGCGAGCAGCTCGACTTGCGCCGGTGCGCCGGCGCGGGCGCCGTCGAGGTCGACCAGATGCAGCCAGGGCGCACCGGCTTCGACATAGCGCCGTGCCAACACGACGGCGTCGAGATCGAAGTTGCGCTGCGCGTCGAAGTCGCCTTGCTTGAGGCGCACGACGCGGCCCAGCCGCAGATCGATGGCAGGGATGATCAACATGGGAGCGCGAAAAAGTTGCTCAACAAACGCCGCCCGGCAGCGGCCGATTTTTCCGGATGGAATTGCGCGCCGAACACGCGGCCGCGCGCGACCACCGCGGCGAAGTGTTCGCCGTGATCGCTCGCCGCGAGCGTGTCGTCGCCGGCCGGTGCGGCGTAGCCGTGCACGAAGTAGAACCAGTCGCGATCGTCGATGCCGGCGAGCAGCGGATGTTCGACGCGGTTGCGCAAGGTGTTCCAGCCCATGTGCGGCCAGCTCGGTGCCGCCGGCAGGCGCCGCACGCGGCCGGCGAGCAGGCCGAGGCAGCGCGTCGTGGCGGCACCGTCGGCCTCTTCCGAATCTTCGAACAAGAGCTGCATGCCGAGGCAGACGCCGAGCAGCGGTTGCGTCACGCTGTGCAAGACGCGATCGAGTCCGCGCTCGCGCAGATTGCGCATCGCATGCCCGGCGGCGCCGACGCCGGGCAGGATCACGTGCGTGGCGGCGAAGATGCGGCGCGGCTCGTCGCTGAGCGTCGCTTCGACGCCGACGCGCCGGCACGCTTCGATCAGCGAACCGTAGTTGGCGCCGCCGGCCGGCACGATGATCGCGTCGACTTTCATGCGAGCAGTCCCTTGCTGCTCGGCACCGCCTCGCCATCGCGCCGGATCGCCGCGCGCAGAGCGCGGCCGAGCGCTTTGAAGCACGCCTCGATCATGTGATGGGTGTTGTCGCCGCGCACCGACACGTGCAGATTCGCGCCGAGCGCGTCGGCCAGGCTGCGGAAGAAATGCGGCACCAGCTCGGTCGGCAGTGTGCCGATCTGTTCGCGCGGGAACGCGCCGTCGAACACGAAGTAGGGGCGGCCGGACAAATCCAGCGCGACCTGCGCCGCGCTTTCGTCCATCGGCAGCAGGAAGCCGTAGCGGCAGATGCCGCGGCGGTCGCCGAGCGCTTCGCGCAGCGCCTGGCCAAGCGCGAGCGCGCAGTCTTCCACCGTGTGGTGTTCGTCGATGTGCAGATCGCCGCTGCAGGCCAGCGTCAGCGCGAAACCGCCGTGCACGCCGAGCTGCTCGATCATGTGGTCGAAGAAGCCGATGCCTGTTTGCACTTGTGGCCGCGTCGCGCGGTCGAGGTCGACCGTGGCCTCGATGCGCGTTTCGCGCGTGACGCGCTCGATGCGCGCTTGCCGCGGCGCGTCGAGCAAGGCGTGCGCGATGTTGGGCCAATTCCATTCGGTGCCGAGCCGAAAGCCGCGCAGGCCGAGATTGCGCGCGAATTCGAGATCGGTTTCGCGGTCGCCGATCACCGCGCTGCGCGTGCGATCGAGCGCGCCGGAAGCCAGCCAATGCCGGACCAAACCGGTACTCGGTTTGCGCGTGGGAGCGTTGTCGGCCGGAAAACTGCGGTCGATCAGGATTTCGCGGAAGCGCACGCCTTCGCCGGCGAGGATGTCGAGCAGGAGCTGCTGCGGACCTTCGAACGTGTGCTCGGGAAAACTCGAGGTGCCGAGCCCGTCCTGGTTGCTCACCATCACCAGCTCGTAGCCGGCGGCGACGAAGCGACTCAGTGCTGCGATCGCGCCGGGCACGAGGCGGAACTTCTCGTACGCATCGATCTGCTGATCGGCCGGCTCCTCGATCAAGGTGCCGTCGCGATCGACGAATAAGATCTTCGACAGCGCGCTCATGCCGCGCCTCCCGCCAGCGCGGCGAGCAAGGCGTCGTTCTCGTCCGGCGCGCCGATGGTGATGCGCAGGCAGTGTTCGAGGCCGGCCTGCTTGGAGACGTCGCGCACGAGGATGCCGGCGGCGAGCGCGCGGCGGAACGCGGCGTCGGCGTCGGCGAAGCGCGCCAGCAGAAAGTTGCCGTGCGAACGCCACACGCGATCGACGCCGCGCGTCTGCGCCAGCGCTTGCGCGACGCGCGCGCGTTCGGCCAAGAGCACGTCGATGCGGCGATCGGTGCGTGCGACGGCGTCGTCGTCGAGCGCGGCCAGCGCGGCGCGCACGCTCGGCGTCGGCAGCGGATAGGGCGCGGCGATGCGCGCAACCAGATCGACGATTTCCGCTGCCGCGATCAGCGCGCCGACGCGCGCGCCGGCCAGCGCGTGCACCTTCGACAGCGTGCGCAGCACGGCCAAGTTCGGATGCCGATCGATCAGCGCGCTGGCGCTGCCGACACCGGCGAATTCGATGTAGGCCTCGTCGACCAGGAGCAGGGCGTGCCCGGCAAGCTGCTCGGCGAGTTCGGCCAGCATCTCGCCGTGGTAGAGCGTGCCGGTCGGATTGTTCGGCGAGCAGACTACGACCAGCTTGGTGTCGGCGTCGGTCAACGCGAGCAGCGCCTGTGCATCGAGCGCGAAATCGTCGTCGCCGCGCAGCGCCAGCGCGCGGTACTCGGCGCCTTGCAGCTGCGCGCCGATGCGGTACATGCCGAAGGTCGGTGCCAAGGCGACGACGTTGTCGCGGCCGGCGCGGCAGAACGCGCGCAGCAGGAGATCGATCGCCTCGTCGCTGCCGCGTCCGAGCCAGAGCCGCTCCGGTGCGACCTGATACAGCGCGGCCAGGCGCGCGCGCAGCGCAGCCGGCTGCGGCGCGGGATAGCGGTTCAGGCCGCTGGCGTCGTCGTCGCCGCTCCACGGGCATTCGTTGGCGTCGAGGCGGATGCGCGCCTCGAAACCGCTGCGCCGCGCCGAGGCGTACGGTGTGAACGCGGCCAGCTCGGGGCGTACGCGGGCGAGCAGGCTCATGCGCGCTCCGCGGCGGACTGGCGCGCGCGATCGTCGTTTTGGATGGTGCCGTCGGCGAGCTGCGCCGAGAGGCGCAAGTCGACCGCGCGCGCGTGCGCTTCGAGCCGCTCCGCGCGCGCCAGCACGGCGGCGCCGGGGCCGATCGCGGCGAGGCCGGCGGCGTCGACTTCGAGCACGTTGACCCGGCGCAGGAAGCTGTCCACGCCGACGCCGCCGAAGGCGCGCGCGAAACCGAGCGTGGGCAGCACGTGGTTCGGTCCGGCGCAGTAGTCGCCGAGCGTTTCCGGCGTGTAGTGGCCGAGGAAGATGCTGCCGGCGCGGCTCAGCCGCGGCAGCAGCGCGCGTTCGTCGCCGGTGCTGACGATCAGGTGCTCGGGCGCGTAGCGTTCGGACACGGCGATCGCCTGGTCGAGATCGCGCACTTCGATCAGGCGTGCGTGCGCCAGCGCGGCGGCGGCGATCTCGCGTCGCGGCAAGGTCTCCAGCTGCGTCGCCAGGTGCCGTTCGACCGCGGCGATCAAGCGCGCGCTGGGGCTGACCAGCAGCACCTGCGAATCGGCGCCGTGTTCGGCCTGCGCGAGCAGGTCGGCGGCGACGAAGAACGGCAGCGCCTGATCGTTCGCGATCACCAGCACTTCGGACGGGCCGGCCGGCAGGTCGATCGCGGCGCCGTCCGGATCGGCCGCGACTTCGAGCTTGGCTTGCGTGACCCAGGCATTGCCGGGGCCGAACAGCTTGTCGCAGCGCGGTACCGACTCGCTGCCGTAGGCGAGCGCGGCGATCGCTTGCGCGCCGCCGAGCTTGATCACCCGTCGGACGCCGCACAGTTGCGCCGCAACCAGAATGGCCGGATCGGCGCGGCCGTCGGCGCGCGGCGGCGTCGCCAGCACGATCTCGTCGCAGCCGGCCAGGCGCGCCGGCACCGCCAGCATCCACACGGTCGAGGGCAACGGCGCGCTGCCGGCCGGCGCGTACAGGCCGACCTTGTGGATCGGACGGATCAGCTGCTCGCAGCGCACGCCGCGCGCGGTGTCGACGCGAATGTCGCGCGGCCGCTGCGCCGCGTGGAAGGCTTCGACGCGCCAGATCGCTTCCTGCATCGCCGTGCGCACCTCGCTACCGACTTCGGCTGCCGCGGCGGCGAATTCTTCTGTCGTCACGTCGAAAGAACTCAGCGCGCAGTGATCGAAGCGTTGCGTGTATTCGCGCAAGGCGGCATCGCCGCGCGCACGCACCTCGGCGAGGATCGCGCGCACGGCTTGGATCTGCGTTTCATCGCGCAGCGGGCGCGGCCGCGCCAGCGCTTCGCGGCGCTGGCTTTCGTCCAGCGAAGACCAATCGAGCCGGCGCCAGGCCGGCGTTTTTTCCGCGCGCGCACTCATGCCAGCATGCGCTCCACGTTCAACACCATAAGACTGCGCGCGCCGAGGCGCTTGAGTTCCTCCAGGTGCTGCCAGTCGAGTGCGGCGCTGCACAGCGCCTGCACCGCGATGTCGTCGGGGCGGCCGTCGAGGCTGAGCACACTCGGCACGTCGCGCGCCGGCAGCAGGCGCGTGATGTCGGACAACGCCGCGCGCGGCGCCTGCAGCATCACCAGACGCGCGCCGTCGCCCGACAGCGCGCCGGCGATGCGCGCGCACAGGCGCTCGATCTGCGCGCTCTTCGCACGCGTCGGTTCGAGCGGGCTTTGCGCGAGCACCGCTTCGCTCTCGAACACCGTGGTCAGTTCGCGCAGCTGATTGGCGGCCAAGGTGGCGCCGCTGGAGACCAGATCGCAGATCGCCTCGGCCTTGCCGAGCCGCGGCGCGATCTCGACCGAACCGTTCAGCACGACGATTTCCGCGCGCAAGCCGTTGCGCGCGAGCCAGTCGGCGAGCAGGGCCGGATACGAAGTGGCGATGCGCAGGCCGTCGAGATCAGCGCTTTGCGCGACCGGGCCGGACTGCGGAATCGCGATGGCGAGACGGCAGCCGCCGAAGCCGAGCGAGAGCAGCTCGGTCGGCGCCGGCGCGGCGCCGCCGGCGAGGCGCTGCTCGACCAACACGTTGCGGCCGACCATGCCGAGTTCGCAGCTGCCTTCGACGAGCAGGCCCGGAATGTCGTCGTCGCGCACCAAGAGCACGTCGATCGGCAGATTCTCGCCGTACAGGAACAAGTGATCGCGGCTGGCGCGGAAGGCGAGGCCGGCGCGGCGCAAGAGACCGAGCGAGGCCTCGGCCAGGCGGCCGGATTTCTGCACCGCGATGCGCAGACGATCGGCGCCGGTGCTCATGACGCGGCCCGGCGCGCGTTCGAGGCGCGCCCAGTCTTGTCGGTGACGCGCTTCTTCGCCTGCAGACGCGCGGCAACCATGGCGTAGCCGCCAGCACCCTGTTCGAGGCTGCGCGCGACGCGGCCGATGGTGGTGATGCTGACCGCGGTCGCGTCGTGGATCTGCCAGTACGGCTCGCCGGCGACGAGGTGCGGCACCACGCTCCAGCGGTCGCGCATCGATTCGCGCTCGGCGGGCGTGCACAGGTCGGCGAGGAAGGCGCGCACTTCCTCGACGTTGCGCAGCGCGAGCAAGGCTTCGCACAGCGAGCGCTCGGCGCGTTCGGAGTCGACTTCGGGTTCGAGGTGGCGTCTTTTCATCGCGTTGATGTATTAATGCGTTAGTAGATTGGCGCATGCTACGCAGGGCTGGCGGGCGCGTCAACCGCGCAGTCGCGCAATTGTCGAACTGCTGCCGCCGAGTGGATCGAGCCGCCGCGCCGCGATCGGATCGATGCGTGCGCTGGATCGCCATTCCACGGCGTATGGTCGGTGTACAGTGGGCTGATCCTGGGAACCCCGACGTCTGCGATGAGATTTGCGACTTTCCGCCGACGCTTGACCGCGGGCGCCGTCGCTGCGGCCTGCGTGTTGATGCCGATTGCCGCCGCGTTCGCCGATGCGCCGCCGCCGCGTGCCGAAGCCGATGCGGCGACGCTGACGGCGGAAAACTGCACGCTGGCGGAAGATGCTTCCAGCGCCGCGCGTGCGGCCGCGCTCGCCGCCGCGTTCGAACGCGACGAGACGGCGGTGAAGGCCGGCGACTTCGCTGCCGCCTCCGCTGCGCTCGATTGCGCCGAGCGCCTGGCCGCGGGTTCGGCCGAGTGGCGGCTGCGCTACGAGACGACGCGCCGGCGCGGCGTCTTGCGCTATCGGCAGGAACGCATCGTCGAGTCATTGGACTTGTTCGAAGACGCGCTCGCGATGGCCTCGCGGCACGGCGATCGCATGGCCGAGGCGAAGAGCCTGAAGAACGTCGGCAGCGCGCTGCGCCGGCTCGGCGAATTCCGCGAAGCGTTGCGCGCGTTCCTGGCCAGCCTCGACATCTACCGCCACGACGGCGGCGATTCGCCCGGGCCGGTGCTCAACAACATCGGCGACGTCTATCGCAATCTGCGCGATCCCGCCGCGGCCACGCGCTACTACGAGGAAGCGCTGACCGAATACCGCCAACGTGGCGAAACGATCGAGGCGGCGCATACGCTCGAAAGCCTGGGCGCGCTGTCGCTCGACGAAGGCGACGCGGCGCATGCGATCGAACGCTTGCAGGAGGCGCTCGCGGTCTATCAGCAGAGCGCGGCGCGCACCTACGAGTTGCGCGTCTACGCCGGGCTCGCGCGCGCCGCGCTGGCGCAGAACGATCTCTCCGCAGCGCAAGGCTGGGTCGAGCGCGGCGATGCGCTCGCGCGCAGCCTCGGCATGCCGGCGCCGGCGCCGCTGGTGCTGCAGACCGCGCGCGCGGCGCGGCTGTCCGGCGCGGGCGCGACAGCGGCGAAGGACCTCGAGGGCGCGATCGCGCGTTTGCCGAAAGACGACATCGATCGCGCGGATCTGCTCGAAGAGCTGACCGCTACACGCGAAGCGGCGGGCGATGCGAAGGGCGCGCTGGCGGCGCTGCGCGAGTTCCACGACGCCGACCTTGCGCGACACAAGGCCGAGTACGACCGCGAACTCGGCTGGCTGCGCGCGCGCTTCGAAACCTCCGAACGCGACCGCCGCATCGCCGCGCTGACCGCGGAGAACGAGGTGCGCACGCTGGCGCTGCGCCAGCGCACGATCCTGCTCGGACTGGTGCTGGTCACCGCGCTCGCCGCCGCCTTGGCGGCCTGGCTGCTGCTGCATCGCCGGCGCCAGCGCACGCGCGTGGCGGAAGCCGCGCGCGAGGCGCGGCGCACGCAGGAAATCGAGCACTATCGGCGCGCCGCGGCGGAACTGGTGACCGACCGGCGCTTGCTGCAGGCGGCGCTCGACAGCCGTCCGGATGCGATCCTCGTGCTCGATCCCGCGGCTACCGTCGCCGCTGCCAACGACAGCGCCTGCCGCTTGCTCGGCCGCCAGCGCGAGGCGGTCGTCGGTCATCCGTTTTCCGAGCAGATCGATCCGGCCGACATCGCCGCGTTCGCGACCGTGTTCGAGGAGTTCGAAGAATCGTCCGCCACCGCAACGCTCGATCTGCGCGTGGCCGCTTCGCCGGGCCGGCTGACCTTGCGCCTGGTCGAAGCCGAACAGGAAGACGGCTTGGCCATCATCGGCTTGGAGCCGGCGGCGTCGGCGCTGGTGCCGGCCGCGGTGACGCCGCCGCCGGTGCGCGGCGAGGGCGAAGAGCCGGTGTCGCAGCCGTTCCGGCGCGCGCTGGTCGAGCTGATGTTGGCGGTGGTCGAGGCGTGGGAACGAACCAGCGGCCGCGGCCGCGTCGAGCTGGCCGAACGCAGCCGCATCTGGCGCGTCACCATCGACGACGGCCGCTTGCGCGTGCGCGCGATGGATCGCTATCTGAGCCTGGCGCGGCTGCCGCGCCAGCCGCGCTGGCGCGATGTGCTGCGCTCGGCTTACTTCGTGCTCGCCGAATGCCAGCTCGACGGCGCTCAACGCGAAGAGCTGCAGCGCCGCGTCGACGCGGTGCTCGCTTACACGCGGCGCCGCGCCTTGGTCTGAGGCGCGCGTCGAACGCCGAGCGGAATCGCCCGGCCGCGTCGACGCGCAGCGCCAGCGCAGGGTGTCCTACGCTAGGGCTGCACGTCGACGCACTGCACGCAGACGCCTGCCAACCCCTGACTGGCGGCATACAGCGTGTGATGGTTGTTCGCGTCGAGGAAGCTCGGCGGGCTCAGCACCTGAGCGACGGCGCTGCCGGGCGGCGTCTGCGCGGCGCAATAGTCGCCGGCCAGACGCGCGGCGTGGCCCCAGGCGTCGTCGACGACGCCGCAGCTCATCGGCGTGCAAACCGGACCGCCGAGCGAATGGGCCGGCAGGTCCAACGCCACTTCGCTGCAGTACTGCGGGCGGCAGTCGGGGTCGCGCGAAAGATTCGCCTCGCCGCTTTCGCCGATCCCGCACTGCTCGTGCTGCAGCTTGACGCACTCGTCGTAGATGTGGAGCTGCTTTTCGCTGAATTGGAACGTCGCGACCTGTTTCGCCTGCCCCTTGCCGCAGATGCCGGTGGTGGCCGATCCGTGCGCCGCCGCCGCGCCGGCGACCAAGACGCAAGTCCAAGTGATGTGGCGAAGCGTCTTGCGCATGCGAGCCTCCTCCGATGAGCGATGTCGAGCGATGGTAGGAACGCGTCGCGCGCACTGTCCAGCGGATTTGCAGGCTGAAAGCGGGAAGCGATTGCGGCTAAGTAATTGGCGCACAAGGAACCGCTCGCTGCGCCTTCACGCGCCGTTGACATGCCGCCGCCGCGCCGCTTCCCACCGTGGCCCGATTCGTTCCCGCTATCGTCCTTGGCTCGCGCGCGTGCGGCTGGCTAGCTTGGCGGGCTGTTTCGAGTTCCTTCACGCGATATCGCGAGGTTCCCATGAAAGCCAGCAGACACATCTTTTCCCGCGAGCGGCGCCTGATCGGCCTGCTCGCCTCGTTGCTGATCGCCGCGGCGCCGACCGCGCAGGCGGTCAACTTCGAGAGCTACTACGGTCAGAAGGAAATGCGCGACGACGGTCAGGACGTCAAGGCGGTCAAGTTCTGCCCCGACAACGGCTCGATCATCGTCGGCACGCGCAGCCTGCCCGACGGCGAGACCGAGGCCTTGGCCACGCGCATCAAAGACGATGGCACCGCGATCTGGCAGCGCGCCTACCGCGTCGCCGGCAGCAAGCAGACCAGCGCCAACGCGGTGGTCGAACTCAGCGACGGCAAGGGCTTCGCCCTGACCGGCGCGGTGGTGCGCGATCCCGGCGCGTACATCTACGTGTTGCAGGTCAACTGCGACGGCAAGTTGAACTGGGCGACGATGCTGCAGAACCAGAAGGCCGATTACCGCGCCGTCGGTTACGACATCATCCAGTCGGCCGGCACCACCGGCGCCGCCGCGCCTGGCGATCTGATCGTGGTCGGCGACGAAGTGATCGATCCGGCCAGCGGCAGCAGCTTCGGCCGCATCGCGCGTCTGGCGACCTCGGGCACCGTGATCTGGAGCCAGGCCTACCAGCGTACCGACGTGCAGTTCGGTCTGCGTTTCCGCTCGGTCACCGAGAACATCGCCGCCAGCGGCGCGCCGACCGACCTGGTGGTCGCCGGCTCCGCCGCCGACCGCACGACCTGGAACAGCGAGCGCCGCGCGCTGATGTTCCGCGTCAACGCCGGCGGTGCGCACGTGTGCAACGCGATCCTCGGCAACCAGGGCGAGAACAAGGACTTCAACGGCCTGACTCCGCTCAGCGTCGGCAACTACCGCGGCGAGACCGTGCTGGTCGGCGCCACCGCGCGCAACGGCGGCGTTTCCGACGGCTATCTCGCACGCTTCGCAGTGGGCGCCTGTGCGGTCAAGGCGCAGTCGGAATGGATGGACCCGAACGCCGGCAATGTGATCGCCTACGACGCCGCCGAAGTGCGCGACACCGGCGGCAGCGCCGGCGGCCACGTCGCCGCGGTCGGCACCTTGAACGGCCGTTCCTCCACCGTCGGCTTCCTGCTCTCGGCGCGCTTCGCCGATCTGGCGCAGGAAAATCCGCCCGGTGCGCGTCTGTACGGCACCCTGCGCGACGCGCCCGAAGATCTGTATGCGATGGATCTGATGAAGTCGGACCGTTTCGTGCTGGCCGGCAGCACCTTCGAAGACTGGGAAGGCGTGGGCGATCCGCAGGACTTCTACTTCGTGCAGACCGATCCGGGCCTCAACACGATCTGCTCGGTGGTGTGGGAGCCGCGCGTGCCGCTGCTCGACCTCGCGCCCAAGCGCATCACGCCGCGCATCATCCGCGTGCCCGAGTTCACCCGCGTCGACGTCGAAGAGCGCGGCGCCGAAGGCGAGGGCATCTGCTGCGAACGCGATCCGCCCGAAGGCCGCTGCCCCGGTGTGATCGACAACGGCACCGTGCAGCTCGGCGTGTTGAACACCGGCGCGCTCAACGTCGAATGCGATCCGCCGAATCTTTCCAGCGGGCGCTACGGCACGACCCTGGTCGGCCTGCGCCTGATGTCGACCAACGGCGATGCGTCGGCGCCCGGTTCGCCTTGCGAAGGCTGGGGCGTGGCGAGCGCGGATCTCGGCGTCACCGGCTACACCTCGCGCTGCAGCGGCACGGTCAACGTGGCGGTCAGCAGCTTCAGCTATTCGGGCTCGAGCGCGACTTCGACGGTGCAGATCGGCAACACCTTCCGCGTCACCCACCAGTACAACCCGACGCCGATCACGCCCTATCTCTATCGCGTCGACGTGACGATCGAGAACATCGGCAGCGTGCCGGTGAACGATCTGCGCTATTCGCGCGGCGTCGACTATGACGTCACGCCGAATGGTTTCTCCGAGTACATCACCATCGCCGGCTCCAGCGCGCCGATCGTGATCGCCTCCTACGATAACGGCTTCAACTCGCCCAATCCGCTCGCTTCGCACAGCGGCTTCCCGGGCGACTTCGTCGACCGCGGTCCGAGCGATCTCGGTGCGTTCTTCGACTTCAAGCTGGGCGGTCTCAAATCGGGCGAGAAACTCGCGTTCGTGACCTACTACGGCGCGGCACCGGACGAGCAGAACGCGCTCAACGCGCTCGCCCTGGTCGGCGCCGGCATCTATTCGCTGGGCGAAGCGAATTGGGATGCGAGCGGTTTGCCGCCGTGGAGCACGGGCGCCGGCTTCGGCACCTGGGGCGCCGCCACCGGCGAGCCGAACACCTTCATGTACGGGGTGCAATACCGCCGGCAGTAGGCCGCGCGGTAACGAGGGGAGGCGGCTGTTCTGGGCGAGGGGATGGAGACAGCCGCCGGTCGCAACGCAACGGCCCGCGCGCAAGCGCGGGTCGTTGCGTGAGCGGCGTCAGCGGCCCGGTTCAGTCGAAGCCGTCGGCGAAGATGCGATCGCCGCTCTGCGTCAGCCGCACCACGGCGAGATCGACCAGCGGCGAGTCGGTTGCGCGCTGGACCGAACCGGCCAGGATGGGGCGTCCATCCGGCAGCAGGGTCAGTGCGGTGAGGTCGCTGGCGACGCCGTTCGGCGCGAGGTCGGCTTTGAACAGGCCGGCGTCGGCGAAGTCCGGGTCGAGTTCGCCGTTCGCGCCGACGCGCAGCGCGAGAAAGTTCTGCTTTTCGCCCGGCACGCTGTAGGTGACCGAGAACAGCAGCTTGCCGTCGTCCTGTCGCGCCACGCCGGTGACGTAGTGGTTCCAGGCACCGGCCATCAGCGCGAACGGTTGGAAGCCGGGCGTCGCGACGGCGCCGAAACTCGCATCGGAACTGCCGTCGCCGTCGATGCGGCCGAGCACCAGATCGAGATTGCCGTCGCCGTTCTGGTGGAAGCCGCCGAATACCGCCGTGCCGTCGGGCTGCAGCAGCAGCTTGTTGATGCCGTTCAGCGTGGACGCGTCGCCCGGCACGTGGAACACGCGCCAGCCGCTGCCGTTGAACGCAGTGTCGTAGGCACCGTCGACGTCCAGACGCGCGATCGCGAAATCGCCGCCCATGCCCATGCCGTACACCTCGTACTGGCCGGCGACGAGCATGCCGCCCGTCGGCGTCAGCTCGATCGAGGTCAGGAAACCGCCGTTGCCGGCGACGCCGTCCCAGGCCAGGCTCACGCTGCCGTCGGCGGCGGGGCCGAAGCTCGAATCGGGGCTGCCGTCCGCGTTCATGCGCACGACCAGGCTGCTGTAGGCGCCCTGGGTCACGCGCTCGCCGACGGCGACGATGCGGTTTTGAGCGTCGATCGCGAACGCATGCAGATAGGTCGAAGGCAGCACCACGACGCCGCCGCTGCCGAAGGTCGGATCGAGCACGCCGTGCGTGTCGAGCTTGACCACGAAGCCGGCGAGCGGCCCAAACGCTTCGGCGCTGCCGACGGCGAGGATCGAGCCGTCGGGCAGGATGCGCAGATCTTCGATGATCTGCATCTGATCGCCCGGCACCAGGTCGGGCAACACGACCAAGCCGGCGATGCCGGCGGCGTCGATGAAATCCGCATCCGGGCTGCCGTCCGCATTCAGGCGCATCACCACCGCGCGCATGTGCGGATCGAAGGGTGAGGTGTCGATGAACTTGTTGCGCGTGCCGCCGAACACGAGCTTGCCGTCGGCCTGCACGCGCGCGACGCGGGTGCGCAATTCGCGGCCTTCGATATCGTCCAGCGCCAGGATGGCGACGCCGTCGCTGCCGAAGCCGGGATCGATTTGTCCGTCGGCGGCATGACTGCGCAGAGGGCTCAGCGCGCCGAGCAGCGCTGCCGCGCCGAGTAGGGTAGTTCGCAACGACATCCACACATCTCCGTGATTGAACGCGCCGGCAGCCTGCCGCCGCGGCGGCGCGGCTGCATGCAGAACTCGTCAAGGTCGCGTTCGGTTCGTATCAGCGCGAACGCAAGTGATTGATTGCGCGGCGAGCCGCACCGATCAGCGCGGCTTGGGCGCGAGCCGGAGGTCGGCGTCGATCTCGCGTTCGCCGGCCAGCGCACGCGCGCGGGCGAGCGCGATGCGCCACAGGTTGGCCTCGCCGAGGGCGTGGTAGACGCGCAATTGCAGCAACGCCGACTCGTAGTCGCGTGCGGCCCAGACCGCGACGCGTTCGGCCACCGCGCCTGCCTGCGCCAGATCGCCGGCGCGGATCAGCCAGCCGGCGTAGGCGCGCGCGGCCTCGCGCAGGTCGAGCGGGATGCGCGTCGCATCGGCCTCGGCCAGCGCGTCGGCGTAGAGCTTGCCGGCGCCGGCGTCGCCGCCGGCGGCAGCGATTTCGGCGCGGGCGAGGCTGGCGTGGAAGCGTGTGCCGGCGGAACCGTCGTGCGCGGCCAGCGTGGTCAAGGCGGCGAGCGCGTCGGCGGTGTCGCGGCCGGCGGCGAGCCGCGCGCGCACTCGCAGCAGCCCGACGCGGGCGCGCTCGTGCGGATCGTCGGCGACCGCGGTGTAGTGCTGCGCGGCGGTGTCGGCCGCGTCGGCGGCGCGTGGCGCTTCGCCGCGCGCGAGTGCGAGTTCGGCCGCGAGCGTGCTGGCGCGCGCGATGGCGACGCGGTCGTCGTCGCGGCGCGCTGCGGCGAGCACGCGCTCGAGTTCGCTGTCGAGCGAACGCAAGCGGCCGTTCGCGGCCAGCACCTGCAGGCGCGTCAGCTCGCCGTAGCGTTGGCGCGCCGGATCGGACACTTGACCGACCAGTTGGCTCAAGCGTGCGTCGAGGGCGAGTGCCTGGTCGGGTTCGAGCTGGGCCAGTTTGAGTTCGGCCACCGCGGTCAGCGCGTTCAGTTCCGGCGCATGCGCGCCGAACGTGGCGAAGCGGTCGGCCGCGCGGGTGAAGGCGGCTTCCGCCTCGGCGTAGCGGCCGCGCAGCATGTCGAGCGCACCGAGGTTGGAATCGAGCACGGCCAGCGCGAGCAGATTGCCGGCGGTTTCGAACGCGACGCGCGCCTCGGCCAGATCGGCCAGCGCCGCGTCGTGGCGCTGGATCGCGCTGTAGTAGGCGGCGCGCCCGTTCAGGGCTTTGCCGAGCGCGTCCGGCGCGTGTTCGCGGCGCAACAGAGCGATCGCCTGGTCGAAGCGCTGCTCCGCCAAGCGGTTGTCGTCGCGCTGTGCCGCGATCACACCGAGATTGCTCAACGCACGCGCGTGCAGCACCGCGTCGCGTTCGGGCGATACCGCCGCGGCGATCGCCTTGTAGCCGGCTTCGGCCTGGTCGAGGTGACCGGCCTGATGGTCGATCTGCGCCATGCGCATGCGCAGCTCGGGATTCTCGCGCTGCGCGGGACCGGCCCCTTCGAGCAAGGCGCGCGCGGTGTCGAGGCGCTCGGCCAGGATCGCCGCGTCCACCTGTGGTAACAGATCGGCCAGCGCGGCGGCGTCGGCATTGCCGCCGCGGCGGTCGGCGCCGGGCGCGTAACCGAGTTGCTGCGCCAGTCGATCGGCGGCGATGCGGGCGGCGGCGAGCACGTCGGCGGCTTCGCCTTCGGCGCTGAGCGGCGCGGTGTCGCCGTAGACCGTGCGCAGCGAGACGCGCCAGCGGCCGCCGTTCTCGTTGGCCTGTGCGTCGATCACCAATCCGGCGCCGGCCGCGTGCGCGAGCGCCGCGAAGTCCTCCGTGCGCGTGGCGTTACGCGATCCGGTCAGGGCGACCACGTTGTCGCTCGGCACCACCGGCACGCCGGCCGCGCGCAGGCGCGCCGCGATCAGATCCATCACACCCAGGCGCACCCAGTCGTAGCCGCTGCCGGCGCTGGTCGCCACCGGCAACACCAGCACGACGCGTCCGCCGTCGTGCGATGCGGCGGTCGAGGCCGGTGCGTCCGCTTTGCGCAAGTACGACGCGCCGGCCCACGCCAGCGCCAGTGCGGCGAGCGCTAGCAGGGTCAACCAGAGCGTGCTGCGGCGGCGCGTGCGCGCTGCGGGCGTGCCGGCGTTCGGAGTCGAGTCGGTTGCGGGTGGAGAATCCGCCGTCATCGGCGTCGGTTGCGGTTCCGCCGCGGCGGCCGCTTCGGCCGCGCGTTCCGCCGTCTCCTCGACCGTTTCGGTCGGTGCGACCCAGTGATAGCCGAAGCGGAACACGGTGCGGATGCACTGCTGTTCCTTGCCGGTGTCGTCGAGCACGCGGCGCGCCGACAGCACGGTCTGGCCGAGCATGCCGTCGGTGATGTCGGCCTTGCCCCAGACCGCGGCGATCAGCTCGTCGCGGCCGACCGCGCGATCGCGGTGTTCGACCAGGTAGACGATGCAATCGAAGGCGCGCGGCGGCACCGGCACCGGCGCGCTGCCACGCCGCAGTTCGCGCGTCGCTGCGTCGAGCCGGAATTCGCCGAAACGGTGGATGCGAGCCATCCCGTCAGTATCGCGTCATTCGCGCGACGGCGGAATGCGGTATGGCGCGGCCGATCGCGTCAGCGAAAGTCCGCCGACAGCGCCTCGCGCATCGCGGCAGCGACGACGGCATCGACGGCGTAGTGCGGATGGTCGGCGCGGAAGGCGAAGGCGGCGCCGTCGCGCAGCGCCGCGATCTGCGCCGGTGCGAACTCGAAGCGCAGGAAGTGCACGGCGGCGGTCTTGGTCTCGTTGCTGCGTTCCAGATCCTCGTCGGCGATGGCGTAGACCGGCTCGCTGTCGCCGACCACGGCCGCGATGCGTTCCTCGATGCCGCGCAGGCGCGCCAGTTCGCGCTGGCGTTCGGCGACGTCGTCGTACTCGATCAAGAGGGTCGCCTTGAGATTGCTGCCGTCCGGAATCAGCGGATTGTAGGCCTCGAGTTCTTCGGCGATCGCGGCCGGTTCGAAGATGCGTTCGATGCGCAGCATTTCCTGCACCTGATATTGCACGGTCAGGCGATCTTCGAAGATCAAGGTCAGGTGCTCACCCAGATGCAGCTTGCGCGCGTTCTTGTGCGCCAGCACGCGCGCGCGGAACGCGAGCCGTTCGCGTGCGTAGTCTTCGAGCTTCCAGAGGTCGGCGTGGGTCAGCTTGTTCATGTCGATGGCTTGGGCTTGGCTCGCGCTTGCGGCAGAAGAAAACGGCATGGTGTGTGCGCTTCAAATCCCATAAGCGTAGCGCAGCAGACTGATCGGGCTTTCGGCACCCGGCCGATCGCCGAGCCCGTGCGCCAGATGCGCGCCCGCCATCGGACAGTCGCTGGCGAAATGGTCGGGCGCGGCCTGCGCGATGCGCGTCTCGACCGGCTTGGCGATCTTGCGCGAGATCGCATAGGTCGCGCTTTTGACGCCGTAGGTGCCGTCATGACCGGAGCAGCGTTCGATCGTCGTGATCGCGGTATCGGGCACCAGCGCCAGGACGTCGCGCGTTTTCGGTCCGATGTTCTGCACGCGCTGATGACACGGCGCATGCCAGGCGACCTTGCCGAGCGCTTGTGCGAAATCGGTTTTCAGCAAACCGGCCTGATGGCGCTGCCAGAGGTATTCGAACGGATCGAAGAAATGGCGCTTGACCAGCTGCACGTCTTCGTCGTCGGGGAACATCAGCGGCAGCTCTTGCTTGAACATCAAGACGCATGAGGGAATCGTCGCGCTCAGGTCCCAGCCCGCGCGCGCAGCGGCGGCGAGGACCGGAATATTGGTGCGCTTGTACTTCGCCACCGCATCGAGGTCGCCGAGTTCGAGCTTGGGCATGCCGCAGCAGACTTCGCGCTCGACCAGCTGGGTGGCGACACCGTTGTGACGCAGCACGACGGCGAGATCTTCCACCGCCTGCGGCTGCGAGACATTGCAGTAGCAGGTCGCGAACAGAGCAACCTTGCCGCGCGTACGGCCGGCGGGTTGCGCCGCCTCGGCGGAGCCGTCGAAGTGTTTCAGCCGGCGCCTGGCGGTGGGGCTGTGGTAGTCGGGCAGGCGCGCGTCCGGATGCACACCGAGCGTTTTCTCCAACAGTCGCCGCGTCGGCTTGGCCTGGTTGGACGCGTTGACGAGGTTGACCACCAGCGGTATCGAGGCGAGCTTGCCGACCGCGCTGGTGCTGGACAGGATCTTCTCCGCGAGCGTGGCGCCGTGCTGGCGGAACTGCACCGCTTTCGCGCGCAGCATCAGATGCGGGAAGTCGACGTTCCATTCGTGCGGCGGTACGTATGGACACTTGGTCTGATAGCAGAGGTCGCACAGATAGCACTGCTCGACCACCTTGGCGTAGTCGCTCTTGGCGACGCCGTCGACTTCCATCGTGGTCGATTCGTCGACCAGGTCGAACAAGGTCGGGAAGGCGTGGCACAGGCTGACGCAGCGGCGGCAGCCGTGGCAGATGTCGAACACGCGTTCGAGCTCGGCGTCGAGCGCGTCGCGGTCGTAGAACGCGGGGTTCTTCCAATCCAATGCGTGGCGCGTCGGCGCGTCGAGGCTGCCTTCGCGCGGCGAGGGCGCAACGGTGCTCATCGGAAACTCCGTCCAGTCAACGCCGTTCTTCACCGATGATCGAAGATCGCATCAGGCGATCTCGCGATCATCGATGCAAGAAAGGAAAACTCAGCCGACTTCGCCGAGCGCCTTGGTGAAGCGGTTCGCGTGCGAGCGCTCGGCCTTGGCCAGGGTTTCGAACCAGTCGGCGATTTCCTCGAAGCCTTCCTCGCGCGCGGCCTTGGCCATGCCCGGATACATGTCGGTGTATTCGTGCGTCTCGCCGGCGATGGCGGTCTTCAAGTTGTTGACCGTGTCGCCGAAGGGCAGGCCGGTGGCGGGATCGCCGACCGCTTCGAGGTATTCCAGATGGCCGTGCGCATGGCCGGTCTCGCCTTCGGCGGTGGAGCGGAACACGGCGGCGACGTCGTTGTGACCTTCGACGTCGGCCTTCTGGGCGAAATACAGATAACGTCGGTTCGCCTGCGACTCGCCGGCGAACGCGGCCTTGAGGTTCTCTTCAGTGCGGCTGCCTTTCAGGTTGCTCATGATGGCCTCGTGGATGACGTGGGTGTGCGGCGCCGCTGCAGCCGGCGCCTCGACCGACCCTAACACCGCGCACTCGCGCCGTGAAATCGACCTGGGCGATGACGCCGATAGGAAGCCCCTATCGCCACGCCGCCGTCAACGATGCAGATGCCCGGCCGCTTCCGGCTGATAGCGGATCGCCGCGATGCGCAGCGCGGCTTCGCGGCCGCCCGGCATCGGCCAGCGGATCGCAGCGCCCACGCGCAAGCCGAGGATCGCACTGCCGACCGGGGCGAGTACCGAAACCTTGCCGGCCTCGCCGTCCGCGTCGCGCGGATAGACCAAGGTCAACTCGCGCTTCTCGTGGCTTGCCTCGTCGATGACCTCGGCGGTGGAGTTCATCGTGACCACGTCGGCCGGCATCTCCTGCGGCTCGACGATGCGCGCGCGCGTGAGTTCGCCGCGCAGCGCCTCGGCACCTGCGGCTTGCCGATGCGCCGGCGTGTCGAGCAGGATTTCGAGGCGCTCGAGATCGAGGCTGGAGACGAGGATCGGCGGCGCGTCGGTGTTCATCGGAACTCCCTGTGATGGATCGCATGACTGCGTAGAAGTGGTGCGAAGACCGTAGCCGATCGCGCCGGCATTCTCAAACCGACCTTCTCGAAAGAGCCAGCGCTCTCAGGCGCGCTTGCGCGGCCGCGCCTTGGGCGCCGCTGGGGTCGTCGCGCCGGCGTCGAGCAGGCCTTGCGGCAATGTGCGAAAGACCTCGGCGAGTTGTTTGAGAACGCGCGCGATGGCCGAACTCTTGCGCCAGACCATGGCGATGCGGCGATGCGGTGCGCGGCCGCGGAATTCGACCAGCTGGATGTTGGCGGACGAGGCCACCGGGGGCTTCACCGCCAGCGTCGGCAGCAAGGTGATGCCGACCCCGGCGGCGACCATCTGGCGCAGCGTTTCCAGACTGGTGGCGCGAAAGCCGCTGCGTTCGCCGGCGCCGGCGAGATGACAGACTTCGAGCGCCTGTTCGCGCAGGCAATGACCTTCTTCGAGCAGGAGCAGGTTCTGCTCGGCCAGGTCGCCGAGCTTGAGCGCAGCATGCGTCGCCAGCGCATGACCTTCCGGCACCGCCAGCACGAAGTCTTCCTCGAACAGGAATTCCTGGTGCAGCTGCTCGTCGTGGATCGGCAGCGCGAGGATGCCGGCGTCGAGACGGCCTTCGCGCAAGAGGCGCAGCAGCGCTTCGGTCTTCTCTTCGGTCAGCAGCAGCTCCAAGCGCGGAAAGCGCGCACGGATCGCCGGCACCACGTGCGGCAATAGATACGGACCCAAGGTCGGAAAGATGCCCAGGCGCACCGCGCCCGATTCCGGATCGGCGGTGCGCCGCGCGACGCTGCGAATCTGATCGATCTCGTGCAGCACCTGGCGCGCGCGTTGCGCGATCTCGCGGCCGGTCTCGGTCAGCAGCACCTTGCGCGGCGTGCGTTCGACCAGGGCGACGCCGAGTTCGTCTTCGAGTTTCTTGATCTGCGTCGACAGCGTCGGCTGACTGACGAAGCTGGCTTCGGCGGCGCGGCCGAAGTGCTTGTGCTCGGCGAGAGCGACCAGGTAGTGGAGATCACGCAGGTTCACGGAGGCTGGCTCCAGGGGTCGTGGAGGCTGGCGTCAAACGATTGAAGCATTCAATCGAAACAATATCAACAATCGATTTGAAATATGGAGGCGAGGTCACTATCTTGTTCGGGTCGGCGCGCTTCAGCGCCACCTCGCAACACTCCCCAAGCCATCCCTCCCAACCCTCCGCAGGAGTTCATCATGCTGACCATTGGCGACAAGTTTCCCGAATTCAATCTGAAGGCCACGGTCTCGACCGAGAGCGTCGAGAAGGCGTTCGCGCAGATCGACAACAAGACCTACAAGGGCAAGTGGCTGCTGGTGTTCTTCTACCCGAAGGACTTCACCTTCGTCTGCCCGACCGAGATCAAGGGCTTCGGCGATCTCAACAAGCAGTTCGCCGATCGCGACTGCCAGGTTCTGGCCGCGAGCACCGACAGCGAGTTCGTGCACCTGGCCTGGCGCAAGGACCACAAGGATCTGAAGGATCTGCCGTTCCCGATGCTGGCCGACACCGCCAAGCGCCTGTCGACCTCGCTCGGCATCCTCGATGCGGAAGAAGGCGTGGCCAAGCGCGCGACCTTCCTGGTCGATCCGGAAGGCGTGATCCGCTTCGCTTACGTCACCGACGGCAGCGTCGGCCGCAACCCGCAGGAAGTACTGCGCGTGCTCGACGCGCTGCAGACGGACGAGCTGTGCCCGTGCAACTGGAAGCAGGGCGAAGAAACGCTGAAAGCGGCCTGATCGTCGCCGTGCGCCGTGCCGTCGCGTCGCAGTAGTTGAGCGACGCGACGCAACGGCCTCGCCGACCGTCCCTCCGTCCGGGGCGGCCTGACCCCGCCCCCAAACGGCCGGCACCGTTCACACTCTCCCGTCGACGATGCCGTCCCGGGCGACGATCTCCCCGTTGATCGTCGCCCACCTCTCACCGCAGCCCGGCCGGTCCGGCCGGGCTGCCTCTCTCCGGAGAAATCTTCATGAGCCTCGATGACATCAAGGGCCAGCTGCCCGACTACGCCAAGGATTTGCGTCTGAACCTCGATTCGGTCTTGAGCGAATCGGGCGCGCCCGGCCTCAACTCGAAGCAGGTCGCGATCATCGCGATCGCCAGCGCGATCGCTTCGCGCTACGCGCCGCTGACGCAGGCCGTCACGCAACGCTTCGCCGACGTGCTGAGCGATGCGGAAGCGAACGCCGCGCGCGCCGCCGCCGCGATCATGGCGATGAACAACGTCTACTACCGCTTCACCCATCTGGTCGGTGACGAGGAATACGCGACCCTGCGCGCCGGTCTGCGCATGAACGTGATGGCCAATCCCGGTGCCGAGAAGATCGACTTCGAACTCGCCTCGCTGGCGGTGTCGGCGATCAACGGCTGCGGCATGTGCATGGAATCGCACGAGAAGACGCTGAAGAAGCACGGCGTCGCGGCGCAGGCGATTCAGAGCGCGGCGCGCATCGCGGCGGTGCTGCACGCAGTGGCGGTCACCGCCGAGCAGGCGCAGCCGGCTCAGCCGGCGCTGGCCGCGGCAGCCTGATCCAAGCCGGCGTCGCGCCGCGTGCGCGGCGCCGGTGTCTTGCGGCTGCGCGCCAGCGCACGCTGCATGCGCTCTACCGCGCGCTCGAGTTCGCCCGCGTCGTGATAGCCGAACGCGAGCCGCAGATAGGGCAGTTCGCGCTGCTGCAGATCGTAAGCGTGCGCGCTGCGGAAACAGACACCCTCGCGCGCGCCCTCGCGCGACCACGCCGCCAGATCGATGCCGTCGTCCGCGCGTGCCCACAGCGCCAGGCCGCCGGCTGCTACTTCGAAATCCAAGGCGTTGCCGAGCCGCTGTCGCAAGGCTGAGACCAGCGCGTCGCGCCGCGCCAGATACGCCAATCGGGTGCGGCGCACGTGGCGCAGCATCTCGCCGTCGTCGAACAATTCCGCCAAGGCGCATTCGAGCGCGGCGTCCGCGTGCGGATCGCTGGCCGCGCGCAGCTGCGCCAGCCGCGCGAACAGCGGCGCCGGCGCGGACACGAAGCCGGTGCAGATACCCGGCGCCAACAGATTGGCGAGCGAACCGACGTAGACGACATTGGCGGCCGCCGCGCCGGCTGCCAGCGGCGTCACCGGTTTGCCGGCGTAGTGGTACTCGTGATCGTAGTCGTCTTCGATGATCGCGAAACGATGCCGCAAGGCCAGCTCACTCAATCGCGCTCGGCGTTCGGCCGAGAGCAGCACCGCGGTCGGGAACTGATGGTGCGGAGTGATGAATACGGCGCGGATCGCGCCGCGCGCGAGCAAGGCTTCGAGCGCGTCGATGCGGATGCCGTCGCGATCGAGCGGCAGCGGTTCGAGCCGCGCGCCGGCCAGCCGCAGCGCGTTCCACGCCGGCGGATAGCCCCAAGCCTCGACCGCGACCACGTCGCCCGGCGCGATGAGCGCGCGCGCGACCAGATCGATGCCTTGCTCGACGCTGCGCGTGACCATCACCGTGTCGGCGCGAGCCGGCACAGCGCGCGCATGCGCCAGCATCGTCGCCAGCGCCGCGCGCAGGCGCGGATGTCCGCAAGCAGCATCGCTGGCGAGCGCGGCGCCGCGGCGTTCCAACGCGCGCCGGAATGCGCGCGCCAGCGCGCGTGCCGGGAACAGCCGCGGATCGGGCGCGCCGTTCGCCAGTTGCAGGATTCCGGCAGCGCCCGCCGGAATCAGCGACGGCGCCAGCGACATCGGCGTCAGCGCATAGGTCGGCGTACGCACGATCGGCTGCACCGCTTTCGACGGAGGGGCCGGCGCTTTCGCGACGAAGGTTCCGCTGCCCTTGCGCGTCTCCACCCAGCCCTGCGCGGCGAGTTCCTCGTAGGCGGCGACGACCGTGTTGCGATTGAGCTCCAGATGCGCCGCCAGCGCGCGCGTGCCCGGCAGGGCATCGCCCGCGCGCAAGCGCCCGGCGCGGACCTCGCGCACGACGGCGTCGGCGAGCCGCACGAACAGCGGCTGTTCGTGCGCAGCATCGAGGTCGAGCCCGAAGGTCCAGTGGCGCATGGGGATCGGACGGCACTGGACTGGCGATCGTCGCAAAAGTGGAACTCCCCGCAAGCTCCGCGCGGCGCGACGCTGCGGCCGTCCAACCACCGGAGACTCGCATGTCGCATCGATCGCTCGTGAAGCTCGTTCCTCTCGCCGCACTGTTGTGCAGCCACGCCGTCGTCGCTGCTGTTCCGGCCCACGGCAGTGGCGTCCGCTATCTGGTCGGTAATCTGCCGGGCCTTGGCGGCAGTGCTGCCGCCGGCACCAGCATCGACGACCTCGGTCTGATCGCCGGCTTCGCCGCGCGCAGCGGCGATCTCGAATGGCATGCCACGGCCTGGTTGTATGGTCTGCGCTTCGATCTCGGCACCTTGGGCGGGCCCAACAGCAGCGTGGTCTGGCCGGTGAAGAACGAGATCGGTCTGATCACCGGCATTGCGCAAACGGCCACGCCCGAACCCAACAACGCACGCTGGAGCTGCCGTTCGTTCTTCCCGCCGCCCGACAACATCGGCTACACCTGCCTCGGCTTCGCCTGGCAAGGCGGCGCGATGCGGCCGCTGCCGACGCTCGGCGGCAACAACGGTTTCGCCGCCGGCGCCAACAACCGCGGCCAGATCGCCGGTTGGGCCGAGAACGCGCTGCGCGATCCGGCCTGCGTCGCGCCGTATCAGGTGTTGCGGTTCCGCCCGGTCGTGTGGGGACCGCGGCGCAGCGACCTGCGCGAACTGCCGCTGATCGCCGGCGACGGTAGCGGAGCAGCGACCGCGTTGAACGATCGCGGCCAGGTGGTCGGCATCTCCGGCATTTGCGACCGAGCGGTCGGCCGTTACACCGCCGCGCACGCGGTGCTGTGGGAAGAAGGCCGCGTCGTCGACCTCGGCAGTCTCGGCGGCGTCGCCTGGAATACGCCGACGGCGATCAACGAACGCGGCGAGGTGGTCGGCTTCGCCAACGTCTCCGCCGAAGCCGGCGCCGCGTTCGCGCCGCATGCGTTCTATTGGAGCCGCAGCGGTGGCATCCGCGATCTCGGCACGCTGCCCGGCGACGCTTACAGTCAGGCGCTAGGCATGAACGATCGCGGCCAGATCGTCGGCCAATCCTGCGATGCGGAATTCTCGGTCTGCCGCGCGGTGCTGTGGCAGGACGGCGTCGCGATCGATCTCAATGCGCGCGTGGCCGGCCGCTACGGCGATGCGCTGATCGCGGCGCAGGATATCGACAACTTCGGCCGCATCACCGGGCAGGCACTCGATCCCGACGACGGCTCGACCGCGGCCTTCCAGGCGCTGCCGGTGCCGTTCTTCGGCAGCGCGGCGGAGAAGACCGGCGCTGCCACGGGCGCGGTTGCGCTGCCGCAGGACGTGCGTCAGGCGTTGCTGCGCCGCTACGGTGTCGAAGAGCTCGATCTGGCGAACTAGCGCGCCGGCATCCGGCGGGAAAGCATGCACGCCGTGCCCGAAGGGGTGCGGCGTGCGTGTGTGCGTGCGTGGTCGCGATACTGTACGCGGGAGCTAAGATGCGCCGCGCCGCTGGGGAGAAGGTGCCGGCTTTGCGACGTTCAACCCCGCGCGCCACGTCGTTCCGTTGCAACCGCCACCGTCCGCACAAGGAGAGTCCATGCGTCCGTTCCTGTTTTGCCTGGCCTTGCTCACGATCGCGACCGTCGCACGCGCCGAAGCCGTGGTGCCGGCCCCGCTCGAAGCCTGGCGCGGCTGGGCGCTCAAGGGCGAAGAGTTCCGCGCCTGTCCGCTGATCGCCGGCAAGGCGGGTGAGGATGCTGAAGACTATCTGTGCGCGTGGCCCGGCGTGTTGAATCTCGGCGTCGACGACGCCGGCGCGAGCCTGACCCAGCACTGGCGCGTCGATGCCGACAGTTGGGTGCCGCTGCCGGGCGACGAGGAACACTGGCCGCAGCAAGTCAGCGTCGACGGCCAAGCCGCGGCGGTGGTCGATCGCGACGGACCGATGTTGCGCCTGACCGCCGGCAGCCACGACGTGCGCGCGCGCATTCCATGGCGCGAACGGCCGCAGAGTCTGCGCGTGCCGCAGCAGATCGGCCTGGTCGCGCTCAGTGTCGACGCCAAGCCGGTGCAGCCGGTGCAGCGCGACGGCGACGAACTCACGCTCGGCCGTGTCGGCGCGAAGGCGCCGGAAGCGGACAGCCTCGATCTGCGCGTGTATCGGCGGCTGGCCGACGGCGTGCCGGCGCAATTGCGCACGGTGATCCAGATCCAGGCCTCCGGTCAGGCACGCGAGGAGACGATAGGGCCGGCCTTGCCGGAGGGTTTCGTGCCGCTGGCGTTGGACGGCAAATGGCCGGCGCGCTTGGACGCTGACGGCCGCTTGCGCGTGCGTGTGCAGCCGGGCAGCGACACGCTGACCTTGGATGCACGCGCGACCGCACCATTGAGCGAGGCGACCGCGCGGATCGCGCCCGCGCCGTGGCCGCAACAAGAGATTTGGAGTTACGCCGCCGCGCCGCGCTTGCGCGTGAGCGTGGCGAGCGGTGCCGTGCAGGTCGATCCACGGCAGGCACAGGTGCCGGCCGAATGGCATCAGTTGCCGGCGTTCGCGCTCGGTGAAGATGGCAAGCTGACGATCGAAGAACGTTCGCGCGGCGTCGCGCCGGACGAGCGCAACCGCCTCGCGCTGTGGCGCGAGATGTGGCTGGATTTCGACGGCGGCGGCTGGTTCGCGCGCGATCTGGTCAAAGGCGAGATGCAACGCGGCTGGCGCCTCGACGCCGCCGCGCCGTTCCTGCTCGAGCGCGCGCAGGCGGGCGACGATAGCGAGGGCAGCGAGCCGCTGCTGGTCACGGTCGGTGCGAACGAGCGGCTCAGCGGCGTCGAGTGGCGCACGCCGAAAGTCGATCTCGCCGCCGGCCTGCGCATCGCGCCGGCGCAAGCCACGCTGCCGATCACCGGCTGGCAGGACAGCTTCGATCAGGTGCGCACGATCCTGCACCTGCCCAACGGCTATCGCCTGTTGGGTGCGCCCGGTGCCGATCGAGCGAGCGGCAGCTGGATTTCCGCCTGGAGTTTGCTCGACGTCTTCATCGCAGCGGTGCTGGCCTTGCTCGCCTGGCGCGTGTTCGGCGCGCTCGGCGGCGTCGCTGCGATCGCGTATCTGGTGCTCGGCTATCAGGAATACGGCGCGCCGCTGTGGAGCCTCTTGGCCGTGCTCGCGCTGGCCCTGATCGTGCGCGCGCTGCCGGCCGGCCGTCTGGTCAATGCGGCCGAATGGCTGCGCCGTGCGGCGCTGCTCTTGCTCGTATTGATGGCACTGCCGTTCGTCGCGACGCAGCTGAGCTATGCGGTGCATCCGCAATTGGAGAGTCGCGGCGGTGCGTGGTTCGGCGGTGTCTTCGAGCGCAACGCGCCGATGTTCCCGCATCGCCTGCCGCCGCAGGAGCCGCAGAGGGAGGTCGTCGAAATGGCGCCCATGCCGGCACCTGCGCCGCCACCGCCGCCGGCCGCGGCGATGCCGTCCGATTCGATGGCGAACCAGGCGCAGGATGCCGCCGCCGGCGGCGAACTCGAAACGATGGTCGTCAGCGGTTCGCGCGTGCGCAAGGCGGGTGTGGAGACGGCGCAGCCTGCGATTCAGCTCAAGCGCAACAGCATCGAACGCTACAGCAGCTCGACTGCGGTACAGACCGGCGGCGGCGAGCCGAACTGGCAACTCGGTCACCGCTACGAACTGGCTTGGAGCGGGCCGGTGCTGCCGAGTCAGGACGTGCGTCTGCTGATCGCGCCGCCGTGGGTAGTGCGTCCGCTGCGGGTGCTGCTGGCGGCGCTGCTGGCCTGGCTGGTCGTGCGCTTGCTCAAGCCCGCGCTGCGCCGGCCGCCGGCGGCCGCGGCGCCGCTCTTGCTCGGGGCACTCGCCATCGGCGCGTTCGCCGCGGGCGCTCCGGCGCGAGCGCAGAGTTTTCCGCCGGAGGCGACGCTGACCGAACTGCGCGCGCGCCTGACCGAAGCGCCGAAGTGCGCGCCGGCCTGCGCGACGCTGGCCAAGGCCGAGATCGGCGCGCGCGGCGAGGCGATCGAGATCGCGCTCGAAGCGCACGCGGCCGAACGCATCGCGCTGCCGCTGCCGTTCGACGAAAAGACCTTGAGCCTGCGTTCGCTGCGCGTCGACGGCGTTGCGCAAGATGCGATCGCGCGCGACGGCGCCGCGTTGTGGATCGCGCTGCCGCGCGGTGTGCATCGGGTCGAGCTTGCGTTCGTCGCGGTGGCGGACAAGATCGCGCTCGCGTTTCCGCTCAAGCCGATGCGCGCGCAGTTCGCCGGCGAGGGCTGGGAAACGAGCGGCCTCAGCGACGAGCGCCTGTTGACCGAAACCCTGACCTTGGCGCGCACGCGCGCCGGCGGCGAGACGCCGGTGAACGTCGGCGCGCAGCAGTTCGCGCCGTTCGTGCGCGTGCGCCGCATCGTCACGCTCGGCTTGGACTGGTCGGTGCAGACCCAGGTCGAACGCATGGCGCCGAAGGAGGGCGGCTTCACCGTCGGCGTGCCGGTGCTCGCGGGCGAACACGTCAGCAGCGCCGGCCTCAAGGTCGAAGGCGGCCGCGTCAATGCGGCGATCGCGAACGGCGAAGACGATACGAGCTGGGAATCGACCTTGGACAAGGGCGATGCGCTGAGCCTGACTGCGCCGCCGCTCGGCGATCGCGCCGAGGTCTGGCAGATCGTGGTCGGTCCGACCTTGCACGTCGAGTTCTCCGGCATCGCCGAGTCGGTCGCGGCGAACGGCGGTGCCGGCGCGGATCACAGTTTCGAGTTCCATCCGCTGCCGGGCGAAGTGCTGAACTTGAAGATCACCCGTCCCGCCGCGGCGCAGGGCTCGACGCGCGCGATAGACTCGGTGCAGCTCTCGCACCAGGTCGGTCAACGCGCGGCCAACTCGACCTTGGCGCTGACGATCCGCGCGAGCCAGGGTGGCGAGCATTCGATCGTGTTGCCGGCCGGCGCCGAACTGGTCGAAGTGAGCCGCAACAGCGAGCCGTTGAATCTGCGTATGCAGGACGGACGCTTGAGCCTGCCCTTGGTGCCGGGTGCGCAGACCTTCGTGATCCGCTTCCGCGACGACGCGCCGATCGCGCTGCGCGTCGCCACGCCGGCGGTCGCGCTGGGGCTGCCGGCGGCGAACATCGCGCTCGGCCTGCAGCTGCCGAGCGATCGCTGGCTGCTCGCCACCAGCGGTCCGGCGGCCGGCCCCGCAGTGTTGTATTGGAGCGAGCTGGTGGCGATGCTGCTGGTCGCGTTCGCGCTGTCGCGTCTGCCGCGTTCGCCGCTGAAGCTGTATCAGTGGATCTTGCTCGGGCTCGGCTTCTCGACCTTTTCCTGGATCGCTTTGCTGCTCGTCGTCGGTTGGCTGTTCGCTCTGGAGTGGCGCGCACGCAGCGAACTGTCGACGACGCCGCGTCGTTTCAATCTGATCCAAGTCGGCCTGGCTGCGCTGACGGTGGTGGCGCTGCTGTGCCTGCTCGGCTCGATCCAGCAGGGGCTGCTCGGTTCGCCCGATATGCACGTCGCCGGTCAGGGTTCGAGCGCGCAGGGGCTGAACTGGTTCGCCGACCGCAGCGCCGATGCGTTGCCGATCGCGCGTGCGATCAGCCTGCCGCTGTGGACTTATCAGCTGGCGATGCTGGCTTGGGCCTTGTGGCTGGCCAGCGCCTTGGTCGGCTGGCTGCGGCAGGGTTTCGCGGCGTGGACGCGCGGCGGCTACTGGCGCAGTTCGCCCAAGCGTGCCGCCGCTGTGGTCGAGACGGAGACACCGCCCGCGTGAACGCAGTGAAGCAACTGCTCGCCGAAGGCGCCGCGGCTTTGCCCGGCGCCGAGGCGCGTCGGGAAGCCGAGCTCTTGCTCGCGCAGGCGCTCGGCCGTTCGCGCGCATGGCTGTTCGCCTGGCCCGAGTTCGAGCCGGACGCGGCGCAGCGCGCGGCGTATGCACAGTCGCTGCAGGCGCGACTGCGCGGCGAGCCGATCGCGTACCTGACCGGGCGGCGCGAGTTCTGGTCACTCGATCTCGCGGTGACGCCGGCGGTGCTGATTCCGCGCGCCGAAACCGAATTGCTGGTCGAGTCGGCGCTGGCGCGAATGCCGCGCGAACGTGAAGTCGTAGTAGCCGATCTCGGCACCGGCTCGGGCGCGATCGCCCTCGCGCTCGCGCACGAACGGCCGCGTGCGCGCGTGCTGGCGACCGACGCAAGTGCTGATGCACTGCAGGTAGCACGCGGCAATGCGCAGCGTCTCGCGCTCGGCAACGTCGACTTCGCGCAAGGCGACTGGTGCGCGGCGCTGGGCGAGCGGCGCTTCGATCTGATCGTGTCCAATCCGCCCTACATCGAAGTGGCCGATCCGCATTTGGCGCAGGGCGATCTGCGTTTCGAACCGGCCGCTGCGCTCGCTTCCGGCCGCGACGGGCTCGACGCGATTCGTACGATCGCGAGCGACGCACGCGCTCATCTGCACGCCGGCGGCTGGCTGCTGCTCGAACACGGCTACGACCAGGGCGAACGCGTACGCGCGCTGCTGCTCGAGCGCGGTTACGTCGAGGTCGCCAGCCTGCGCGACCTCGAAGATCGCGAGCGCGTGACCGTGGCGGCCGTGCCGGCCTGACCTCGCCGGCCCTGGCGCCGGCACAGCGAAACGAACTCGGCTACGATCGCGCGGGGAGATTCGCGCATGTCCGATCCAAGTCGTCGGCAACGGGGATTCGTGGCGATCGTCGCGGCGCGCGCAGTGCCGCGCTTGGCGCTCGCACTCGTTTTCGGCCTCGTTTTCGCAGCGCTGAGTTTGGACTGGAGCTACGTCGCCGGCACCGGCGCGTATTGGCAGAGCCTGACCGGCGACGCCGCCAAGGGCGAGATCGGCTGGTACTACTACGCGCGCGACGTCTGGCGCTTTCCGCTGCTGGCGATCGGCAACTACCACGCGCCGGAAGGCGCCAGCATCGTGCTGTCGGACAGCCTGCCGCTGTTCGCCTTGCCGGCCAAGCTTTTGTATCGAAGCGTCTGGCCGCACGGCGCCGCGCCGCCGATCTACACCGGTTTTTGGGTGGCGTTGTGTCTAGTGCTGCAGGCGCTCGCGGCTTCGCGTCTGCTGCGCACGCTCGGCGTCGTCGGCACGCTGCCGCATCTGGCCGGTCTGGTCTTGTTCTGCTACTCGCCGATCCTGTTCCTGCGCTTCGGTCACGCCGCGTTGATGGCGCAGTTTCTGATCTTGCTGTCGCTGGAAGGCTATCTGCGCGCGAAGCGGGAATCGCTGAGCCGGGGCCAATGGTTTGCGCTGTGCGCGTTACCGCTGCTCGGCCTTTGGATCACGCCTTATCTCGCAGCGATGGTCGGCGCCGTGGTCGCGGCGACCGTACTCGACCAATGGCGCGAGCGGCGTCTGAGCCTGCACGGCGTGCTGCTGCGCTTCGGGGCGATCGCCGCATGCGCCGTCGCGCTGATGGCACTCGGCGGATTCTTCGGTGCAGCAAGCAAGAACTTTGGCGACTACGGTTTGTACTCGACCAATCTGCTCTCGCCATGGATTCCGTTCCCGACCACGGCGAGTGGTCAGTGGCTGGGTACGCAGATTCCGTCCACGCCCGACACCAATCAATGGGAAGGCGGCGCATATCTCGGCGCCGGCGTATTCCTGCTCGGCCTGTTCGCGCTGCCGGCGCTGCGCGACTGGCGCACGAACCTGCGCCGGCACGCGGTGCTGTTCGTGGTTCTTGTGGTCTTGCTCGCCTTCGCGATTTCGCATCGGATTGGTTTGGGCGCGCGCGAATTGCTGCACTTGCCGCTGCCGGACGCGTTGCTGCAAACGTTCTCGCAGTTGCGCGGCTCGGGTCGCTTCGTGTGGGTGCCGGTTTACGCCCTGCTCGCGGGACTGATCGCGGCGGTGCTGCATCGCTACGGCGCGCAGCGCGCCACACTACTGCTGATGTTCGCCGCGATCCTGCAGTTCGTCGACGTGCGGCCGATGCAGAGCGGCGTGCGCGCGGCCAGCGCGAGCACACCGTCGGCGTCGATCGATCGCGCCGCGTGGCAGCGCCTGATCTCCGCGCATCGCCGCGTGTTCCAGTTCCCTTCGTTCGAATGCGGTGGCCTGTACGGCAGCGAGGTGCCGGGCAGCAAGTTTCGCGAGATCGAGTTCGACTGGATCGCGGCGCAGCTGGACAAGCCGACCAACAGCGCCTACCTCGCCCGTTTCACCAAGGACTGCGAGCGCGAACGCCGCGACGCAGCCGCGCAGCACGGCGAGCCCGGCGTGCTGTATCTGTATCGCAGCACCGACGACGTCGGCGCCTACCTGGCCGCACACGGCGTCGATACCGCGCGCTGCGGCTATCTCGACGACGTCGTCGTCTGTTCCGGCGAGCGCGACTTGAGTTCTCTGCGCTGACTCAGATTGCGCTGCGTAGCGATGGCGTCAGCAGCAGGTGGCCGAAGCGGCCGCGCACGGCCGCTTCGATGCCGGCGGCATCGAGGCCGTCGCTGGCGAGCAGTTCTTCGCGGCTGGCGTGTTCGAGGAAACGGTCGGACAGACCCAGATGCAGGATCGGCGTGTGCACGCCGTTCGCGGCCAGCAGCTCGGCGACGCCGCTGCCGGCGCCGCCGGCGATCGCGTTGTCTTCGATCGTGACCAGCGCCGCATGCGACTGCGCCAGCTCGAGGATCAAGGCCTGATCGAGCGGTTTGACGAAGCGCATGTTGACCAGGGTCGCATCGAGCGTCTCGGCGACTTTCGCGGCGGGCGCGACCATCGCACCGAACGCGAGCAGGGCGACGCCGCGGCCGTGCCGGCGCAATTCGGCTTTGCCGATCGGCAAAGCCGTCAATTCGGCGGCGACCTGCGCGCCGTTACCGCCGCCGCGCGGATAGCGCACCGCGGCCGGGCCGTGGTGCTGGAAGCCGGTGGTCAGCATCTTGCGGCACTCGTCCTCGTCGGCCGGCGCCATCACCAGCATATTCGGGATGCAGCGCAGGTAGCTGAGATCGAAGCTGCCGGCATGGGTGGCGCCGTCGGGCCCGACCACGCCGGCGCGATCGATCGCGAACAGCACGTCGAGTTCTTGCAGGGCGACGTCGTGGACGAGCTGGTCGTAGGCGCGTTGCAGGAAGGTCGAGTAGATCGCGACCACCGGCTTGGCGCCTTCGCAGGCCATGCCGGCGGCGAGCGTGACGGCGTGCTGCTCGGCGATGCTGACGTCGAAATAGCGCTGCGGATATTCCTTGGAGAAGCGCACCAGGCCGGAGCCTTCGCGCATCGCCGGCGTGATGCCGTACAGGCGCGGATCGGCGGCGGCCATGTCGCACAGCCAGTCGCTGAAGATTTCGGTATAGGTCGGTTTCGCGGCGCCGGCTTTCTTGGCCACGCCGGCGGCCGGATCGAACGGACCGACCGCGTGGTATTCGATCTGCTCGCGTTCGGCCGGCGCGTAGCCCTTGCCCTTGGTCGTGATCACGTGCAGCAGCTGCGGACCTTTCAGCTCCTTCAGCATGCGCATGGTCGACAGCAGCAGCGGCAGGTCGTGGCCGTCGATCGGGCCGGTGTAGTGGAAGCCGAGTTCCTCGAACAGGGTCGAGGGTACGAACATGCCCTTGGCGTGTTCTTCCCAGCGCTTGACGAAGCGCCACCAGAAGCCGTCGCGCTTGAGCATCTTCTTGGTGCTTTCGCGGATGCGGTTGAGCGTGCGGCTGGCCATCAGGCGCGCCAGCATCTGGGTCAGAGCGCCGACGTTCTCGCTGATCGACATCTGGTTGTCGTTGAGAACCACCAGCATGTCCGGATCGACCGCGCCTCCGTGGTTGAGCGCTTCGAATGCCATGCCGGCGGTCATCGCGCCGTCGCCGATCACCGCGACGACCTTGCGCGTGTCGCCCTTGCGCTGCGCCGCCAGGGCCATGCCGAGCGCGGCCGAGATCGAGGTGGAGGAGTGGCCGACGCCGAAGGTGTCGTACTCGCTCTCGTCGCGCTTGGGGAACGGCGCGACGCCGTCCTTCTTCTTCACCGTGGTGATGCGGTCGCGCCGGCCGGTCAGGATCTTGTGCGGATAGCACTGGTGGCCGACGTCCCAGACCAGGCGGTCGACCGGCGTGTCGTACAGCCAGTGCAGGGCCACGGTCAGCTCGATCACGCCGAGATTGGCGCCGAAATGGCCGCCCGAGGTGGCGACCGATTCGATCAAATAGGCGCGCAGTTCGCGCGCGACCTCGGCCAGCTCGGATTCGGCGAAGCGGCGCAGGTCCGCCGGGGACTCGATGCGGGAGAGGCGAGGATAGCGTTGGCTGTCGATCATCCGGCTATTTTCGGACCGCCGGGCCGCCGGAGCAAGGAAACGACGGTAACCGGGCCGGTTTTGCCCGGGCCGGGGTGCCGCGGCGTTTCAGCGCGCCGCGGTTTCCGCCAGGTAGCGCTGCAGGTAGTCGTCGAAGCGCTTGTCGTTCAGATGCCCGC
Organism: Dokdonella sp. GW821-FHT11D02; assembly: GCF_058808595.1. Classification (NCBI taxonomy): domain Bacteria; kingdom Pseudomonadati; phylum Pseudomonadota; class Gammaproteobacteria; order Lysobacterales; family Rhodanobacteraceae; genus Dokdonella; species Dokdonella sp. GW821-FHT11D02. The sequence goes on from NZ_CM179520.1 coordinate 1,269,812, forward strand.
CGAGGCGATAGGGCGGGTCGTAGGAGAAATCGAAGCGGTACGTGCCGTCGCGTTCGATCGTGAGGTCGCAGACGGTCCAGTACTGGCCCTTCTGCGCGTGCATCACGTCGGCGATGCGCTTGAAGCCGTTCTTGGCCGCGCGCGAGATGCGGAAATCGACGATCTCCGGCTCGCCGCCGGGCTTGTTCGCAACCGCGAACGCGATCGTGCTCGCCTCCGGCTCCTTGGTGTGCAGGAGCGATTCGTGGTTGACGACGATGCGGCGCCAGTCGCGCTCGCCCCATTCGCCGTCCATCACGTCGGTCACGCTGCCGGCTACGGCCTGCACGGTTTCGGTGTAGGCCTGATTCAAGTCGTCCATCGAGGTCGCGCTACTTGTTGGGGAACTCGTGCTCGATCCAGCGACCGCCTTCGGTGCGGTACTCGGCCACGAAGCTATCCGGCCGGTTGCTGAGGTTGCCCGGATTGTACTCGGGGCTCACGCGTATCTCCACGTTGCCTTGTGCGCGCAGATTGGCGATCGCGTTCTCGAAGCGCTTGTAGGCGCCGTTGTTGAGGTTGGCGAGGCCGTCGCCGATCGGCTTGCCGTTGCCGGGAACGACGTTGAGGCGGTTGGTCTGGCCGCCGAAGCGATCGGCGATCAGATGGAAGCCGACGTCGGTGTCGCGGCCCTCGTTGCCGATCGCGGTCTGCAGTTTGGGATCGTTGCGGCCGGCCGGCGCGAGTTCGATCTTGCCTTCGGCGCGTACGACGCGGCCTTGGCCGTCGGTGGTCCAGCGGAAGTCGCCGAACTGGTAGACGCTGTTGGGCTGCGCCGCATTCGCGGCCAGATTGAAGTCGTCCGCCGAATTGAAGTTGAGCAGCTTCTTGCCGCCGATCGTGGTGCCGGTATCGGCACGGCGCACGATCTCGGCGAGTTCGTCGCCGCGCGCGGCGGTGCTGGCGGCAGCGGCTTCGTCGGTGCTGCGCGCGGCATTCGCCGCGTCGGCGGTGCGAGTAGCCCTGCCGGCATCGCCGGCGGCGTCCAGCGCGCGCGTCGCGTCGGCGGCCTTGTCCAGCGCGTTGGCGCCTTCGCCGATGCGGCTGACCGCGTTCGCGCCCTCACCCAAGTGCGCTACCGCATTCGCGCCCTCGGCGCCCTTCAGCGCGGCATTCGCCTCGCCCACACCGATGAACAGGCTGCCGACGTCGACCACGCCGCGGCCGATGAACTTCGACCAGTCGCCCTGCTTGGCCGCGTCCTGGTAACCCGCCGTCACGCCGTTCCACAGCGCCTTGGCCGTGTTCACGTTGCCGTCGGTATTGGTGATCCACGCGGTCGGGCTGGTCAGGTTGCCGATCGCCTCGGCCGCCTTGCCCACGTTCTCCAGCCGCTGCAGGTTCTCGCCGCCGTGGGTCGCCCACTCCAGCGGATTGACCAGCTTGCTGGCGCCGTCGGCCAATTGCACCACGCCCTTGCCCATGTCGTACACGGCAAGTCCCGCGCCTTCGACCACGCCGATCGTGCTGGAGACGTTCTCGGCCACCGTCTTGCCGACGATGCCGCCGTGTTCCTCGCCGAACTCGACCAGGTCCTTGCGGAAGCCGTCGACCGCGTGCTCGGCGCCCTTGACCGCGCCATCGATCTTCTCGCCCACCCATTCCTTGGCGTGGTCGATGTCGTCGAGACGGTCGCCGACGAAGTCCTGCGCGCCCTTGAGCGCGTCCGCACCGGCATCGGCCACATCTTCGGCCGTGTTCTTGACCCATGACGCCGCGCCGCCGATCACACTGCCGATGCCCATGTCGCTGTCCTCGCGCAGATCGCGTCGGCCCCGCGCCGACGATCGAATTAGCACGCAGTGTGCGCGCGCGGTCCAAGCCGGACCATTCGGGCAAACCCTAGATTCGGCGGCTAAGTCCGCAATGTTTCTGCAACATTTTCGCCGCTGAGGCGTCAGTCGCCGCGCCGCAGCACGGTCAGTCCGATCAAGCGCGACACCACCAAGGCGAGGTACATCACGCCGGTGAAGATCTCCAGGCTCGCCAGCGCGCGCGCCGGCCCGCTGAGCGGGATCACATCGCCGATGCCGGTGCTCGACAGCAGCACGAAGCTGAGGAACAAGAGCTCGGTCCAGCTGCGCGGCGCGCCGGGATCGACGGCGCCGCCGAACGCGCCCGGCTGCAGCAGCTGGCACATCACGAACAGGTAAGTGAAGGCCCATGCGATCAGGGTGAAGGTGGCGCCGGCCGCGAATAGCTCGTCGCTGGTGGCGCGGCGGTCGGCCAGCATGTAGCGGATCAGGCAGCCGGCCGCGTAAAAGTAGAACAGCGCTTCGAGCGCGGCCGACCATACGCGCAAGGCCGGTAGATCGAATGCGGTTTCGAGCAGGTCAATCACCAGCACCGGCGCGGCGATACCGGCACTGATCCAGGCGCGGCCGGAACTCTTGCGCACCATCCAGATCGCAAGCCCGAGCACGATCACGCCGAAGCCGCGCAGCAGGGCGCTGCCGCTCGGCGTCTGTTCGAGGAAGGGATAGATCATCAGCCCGGCCAGCTGCACCAGGAGCAGGATGGCTGAGGGATGCCGATTCAGCCGGACCAGCCAGCGCAGGCGCGTGAAGTTGGGCGGGGGCGGCGCGATGCCGTCGTTGGCGGGCGAGGTCATGGAGACGAGTGTGTGTCGACCCGCCGGGCGTGCGGTGTCGGTACCGCGTTCTGCAGCACCTGTCGGCGCGGGCAGCACAGGCCATCGGGGACGGCGAGACAGGCACGGTGCAACTGACGATCGGAATCCATCATGAGCGTTGGTGCTGTGGGCCGTGGTATTGTCCGGCCGCGGGGATACAGGGGCAACAACGGTTTACGGCAGGAACGCATCAGCCGACGCGCCAAGGCGCCGCGGAGCCGCAGCATTGCGCTCCCTGAACCGCTTCACATCGGCGTTACTCGCCGAGTGCGACGATTTTCAACGAGGATCGCGCCAGGGGGAGTGTCATGCTGAGATCGAATCCGTTCGTCCGTATTGCCGTGCTTTTCATTTTCGCGCTGGTGCCGTCGTTGGCTTCCGCTCAGGCCACGCGCACCTGGGTTTCGGGTGTCGGCGACGACGCCAATCCGTGCAGCCGCACCGCACCGTGTAAGACCTTCGCAGGAGCGATCTCGAAGACCGCTCCAGCCGGCGTCATCAATGCGCTCGATCCGGGCGGCTTCGGCGCCGTCACCATCACCAAATCGATCGAGATCGAAGCGGTCGGGGTCGTCGCCGGCGTTCTCGCGGCGGGCACCAATGGGATCATCGTCAACGCGGCACCGACCGATACCGTGATACTGCGCGGCATCTCGCTCGACGGTGCCGGCACCGGCATCAACGCGATCCGCCTCCTGAATGCCGGCAAGCTGATCGTGGAAAACACCAGCATCGACAATTTCACGCAGAACGGAGTGAGCATCGAGGCAGCTGCCGCCACGCAGGTTCTATTGCGCAACGTGACGGTGAGCAAGGCCGGCAATGCGGGCGTGTACGTGTCGCCGGCTTCGGGTATTGCCGCCACGGTCGCGATGGATACGGTGAATCTGTCCAATAGCACTCACGGTCTATACATCGTTTCCGGCAAAGCCTCGCTTCGAAATTCGGTGCTCAACGCGAACACCAACAGCGGCATCAACTCGGTCGGCAGCACCGCGGCAGTGCGCATCAACGTCGACAATTCGCTGGTCAGCAACAACACGTCCTTCGGTATCCGTTCGACCGGCGCCCAATCGTCCATCTACGTGTCCAATTCCAGCATCACCGGCAACGGCGTCGGGCTTTCGTTGTTCGCTTCCGGTTTGCTGATCTCTTATGGCAACAACCGGGTGTTCGAGAACAGCACCAACGGACTGTTCACCTCGACGATCAGCCAGCAGTAGGGCGGCTTAGGCGAGGTGACGCTTCTTCGGCAGGTGGCTGACCAGAAACTCCATCTGGTCAGCCAGGATGTTGCGGTTGGACAGGATCAGGTGTTCGACCCAGCTCGGCCGATACGGCACCGCGAGCAGCGGCATGCCGGCTTGCTGCGGCGTGCGATTGCCCTTCTTGACGTTGCACGACCAGCACGCGGTGACGACATTGGTCCAGATGTCACGGCCGCCCTTCGATACCGGCACGACGTGATCGCGGGTCAATTCGCCGCGATGGAAATGTTCGCCGCAGTACAGGCACAGCATGCGATCACGCGCGAACAGCGCGACATTGGTCAGTGCCGGCGCCGGATCGATCGCGGCCGGTCGCGCGTGGCCGGTGCTGGCGACGATCGGATGCAGCTCGAGGCAGCTTTGTTCGCCGGAGATCCGGTTGATGCCGCCGTGGATGGTCAGGCAGGCCTCGCCGAGGGTCCAGGCGACTGCGCCGCGCACGTACAGGCAAACCGCGTCCTGCCAGCTCATCCAGTCGAGGATGCGGCCGGTCGAGTCCAGCGACAGCACGCGGGTGCTGTGGATGTCGCCCAAGCTACGCACTTCAGCAAGCATCGCGCCTCCGTTGCGGGCGGCGGAGGGTCCGCCGCGCCGTCGAACACGTACTTGGCGCCGGAGCATAGAACAACTAGTTGACACTTGGTCAACATTTCGTTGAAAAGTGGGTTGGTGGAGAAAGTCGTCGGCACTTCAATGGAAGAAGACGAGACTTCGTAGTTACCTCCACTGCAAGCGCGAGAGGAATAGCAACCGGACTTCGCGACGAGCAGGCGCCCTTACTCACCGAAAGCCAACGAAGTCCGTTGTCGATCGGCGAAAACTAGATGCGCTTCGCCATGCGCAACAGATCGAGACCGTAGCCGTGGCGCTCGTACAGCGCGCGTGCGCGCTCGTTGCCCGGAAAAACCGCCAAGGTGAGATGCCGGCAGCGATGTCGGCGCGCCCAATCTTCGGCGAAGCGCAACAGCGCACCGCCGATGCCACGCCCTTCGCGATCGGGCGCGACGGCGAGATCGGCGATGTGGCAGTTCTGCGCTGCGGTGAAATAGTCGGTTGCCGTCTGCAGGTGCAGGAAGCCGGCGCGTTCGCCGTCCTCATCCTCGGCGACGAAGATGTGCGAGCCGGGCGGCTGCTCGCGCAGGTGGCGAGCGAGATCGGCGCGAATGCCGGCGGCGCATTCGCCGCGTCGGCGCCAGGCCGGCAGCTCGAATTCGACGAAGCGGCCGACTAGACCGAGGACGAATTCGTCGTCGTCGGCCTGGGCCAAGCGGATGCGTATCGCAGCGATGGAGTCCATGACGAGATTGCGAAGACCGGCACGTCCGTGTGCCGCGTTTGCGTAGTCCTGGTTCGGGTCGTTACTTGGCAGCGGCCTTGTTCTTGATCAGGCCGATGATCGCCGTGACGATCGCGCCAGCCGCACCGCCGCCGACGAGATTGCCGGCGATCGCGCCGACGTCGAGATTGCCGCCCGCCCCTTGCAGCAAAGGCAGGGCGATCTGCAGCAGCTGACCGAGCACGCCGCCGCCGATCGCTCCGACGATGGTGTTGCCGGCTCCGCCGAGGCTTACGTTCTTCGCAGCCGCACCGGCCGCATTGCCGCCGATCGCACCGGCGATGATCTGGATGATCAACGGAAGATACTGTTCCATGCCTGGCCCCTTGTAGTGGTCGGTTGGATGCGCGGACACCGAACCTGCGGCTCGCTCCCTCGAACAGATTTTCCTTCGACGCTGCGGCCGTGGCCGATCCCCGGCGGCATCCTAGCACCGTCAATTCTCGGCGGTGGTGTTCGCAGGATCTGACGATGATTTTGCGATCCTGCGACTTAGAAGGCCGCCGAATGTGCGCTCCGCTTCCAGCGATGCCGGACCACCGCACCCCCGGCACCGCCGAGGGCGCGCTCCGAATCGAGGTGTTACTTGATCGGGATCGGGATGGTCAGAGGCATTGAGTGCTGCCAGGCTGGCCGGACCACGGCACGCCGCGCAGCTCGAGTTCCCAGCTCCTCACGATTCCGGTGCCGATGTTCTGGCCGTCATCGTACAGACGGAATGACCACGATCCCGCCGCATTCTTGTTGCCGAACACGGAGAGGCTGCCCGCGCCGATTGGAGGCGTGTGCTGACCCTGGTCGAGGATCAGGGTTTGGGTGTAGACCCCTTCGACCGGATCGTAGGAAGAGGGGACATCCCAGCCGGGCGGCAGCGGATTGTGATTCCACAGCTGGCTCGATGTCTGATTCAAGTCCAGATAGATGCGAAGACTGGGCACCCACTGCGCGAGCGGGATGCCGACGGTAGTCCCCACGTTCCACGTATTGAAGCGGACTTTGGCGTCGGTGACGCAGAACGCGGAGGCGACCGCAAAGGTGTCGGTCACCGGAGCATTGGCGGGGGTCGGCGGGAACACGAGCGCATCGATCGTCTTCTTGAGGAGCAATCGGCCCTTGTGGAAGGTGCCCGCCTTCTGCACCGGCTCGTTGAGCGCGCAGCTCCCCAGTCCTTGAAAGGAGACGGTGAACGGATAATCGCCGGTCGCGAGCGCGAAAGCGGCAGCGTTGACCTTGACCGTGACGGTCTTGGTCGCGCCGGTCTGTCCGGCCGGTGCAAGGCTGACGAGGTTGGAGCTTCCCGTTTCAAAGGAGAGCCATGGCTGCCCCAAGGTCACGTTGACGTTCACGGCGCTGGGGCGCGTATTGGTCATCGTATAGGTGACGTTGGCAGGCGCGGATGGGGCGGTAATCCCGTAGATGTCGGAGGCGTCGTCGGGTGTGACCGAGAAGTCGGTCATGCCGATCTCGAAGCGATGCAGCATGCGATCCCGGAATCCCATGTGAGTCTGGTCGACGATCGCGACGTAGTGGTCGTACACGCCGCAGGGCGTGCCGGTCGGAACCGTCGCCGTGGCAGTGACCGTGGTGGATGCACCCGGCGCCAGCGAGGTCGCATAGCTGCTGAGCGTGAGGCTGGGCTGATTCGCGATCGGACCGGGCACCGATATGGCGGATACGGCCGTGTTGGCGGTTTCGCTCGGCGAGGCGGTCACGGTATAGGCCGTTTGCGCGGGCGAGGGCGTGCCGTTGATCGGCAGCACGTAGGTGACGTCGCTCAGCGGGTTGACGCGGAGGTAAGGGGTCGGCACCAACGCCGCCAGAGTCGAAATCGGACCTTGGTTGATGTCGTGAAACGGCGTGAACGCGAATTGCGCCGGCTCGGGAACGTCGTCGCACAAGTCGTACATGTAGTAGCTCAGGTTCGGCTGGATGCCGGTGTAGTAGTAACCGAGGCATCCCGAACCGGTCGGCGACCCCACCACCGTTTCGACGTAGTTGCGATCGAGGTTCAGAACGGGGCCGCCGGACATTCCCTTGAGCAGGTAGAAATCGTTGAACGTCGGGTAGACGAAGCTCGGGAACGAGCTGTTCGTCGTTTCTCCGGCGTAACCGATGCCGTACTGCAGCTTGGTGCGCATGCCGAACGGATGCCCCAACAACGCCAGCGTATCCGTGGTCGAGATACCGCCGGTCTTGCGGATGCGTAGGTACTGATGGTCGGTCGCGACTCGGTCGAGATAGAAGGCGGCGTAGTCGACCCCGGTCCAACTGCCGTACATGTTGAAGTAATAGAGAATGGTGTTCGCGATGAGCGGATTGGCTGCTCTCGGTCGATAGACGTCGCTTGCCGGAATGTGTTCTGGATCGAATGGCAGGCATGCTTGCGTGGTGGGATCCTTCTTCGCCGCCACATTGAAGACAACCACGAAATCGCTCGGGTTGAAGTCGTTGGTATGCGGCGCGGTGGCGATGATGTTCGGTGCGATCAGGAATCCCGAGCGAACATTCGGAGCGAGACGAGTCTCGCCCGGGAAAACCAGCTGCCCTTGAATTGGCGTCGTGGTTCCCGGCTCGTTGACGTTCGCTTCGGTTTGAGTGAAGCGCCAGAAGTTCGGATCGTCCGTCCTCGGCACGATCTGACCGACACGCACGAGCATCGCCTCGGCGCTGAGACCTCTCCAGAGAGAGCCGCCGGCGATCTCGTAGATGTTCGGGATGACCTCGCCGGCGTAGGCGCAGTAGTCCTTCCAGTACTCGTACGGTGTGGCGGGATGGATCTCGGGCGATGGTTCGTCGGCCGATACGTTCACGCATACGGCACACAGAGCCGCAGCGACTAGAGCGTTGAGCGTCGATCTCAAGGACATGGTGCTCCCCAAAGCGTTCGTCAGAGACGTGGTGCGGAGGAGCGTACGATGCTCCTCGTGGCGAAGAATGTGAGATCGCACACGCACCGAGCGAAAAACCCCCGGCCGCAACGTCAGCCGACGCGTCGCCTCCGGCGAAGACGAAACGTCGGCTCGCCCTGAACAGAATTCCATTTTTTTGTAACGACACGGACGAGCGTCGGCCGTATCCTAGCCTCGGGGTCGTGGTTAGTGCTGCGTTGCGGAGAAACAACCCAGTGCCTCGTCGCGCATCGGCCTCGACGGAGCGGCGATGGGACTGACGCGCCAGTTTTCAGGGGGAATGCATGCAAAAGAATGTTCTTGGTGTCTTGATGTCGACCTGCCTTGTGGCTGCTGTGGGCGATTTGGCGGCGCAAAGCTGCGCCTCTCCCGCCGCCCTATACAGCAACAGCATTCAGTACGGAGATACCTGCACATCGGCCAATTCCTTTCCTTCCTACCCCGGAGGGATTCCCAGTCCGCAAAACGACTTCGTCTACAGCTTCAAGTGGGCCCAGGAAAGAGGTGTGGTGACGATTGTCGTTTCCGGCAGGGGATCGTTGGCCGCTCCCGGTTGGGTGATTCTCGACGCCTGCGATCCGGTACAGGGACGCATCGTCGCCAGTGGTTCGAACCAGAGCGGCAGCGCGGCGGGAAAGGTTCCGAGTTTGATCGAAGGCGCGACCTACTACGTGGCGGTGACAACGGATCCCGGTGCAGGCCAGCCCAACAGCAATTGCGGCCCGTTCGAGATGACCATCGTCGGCTATTTGCCGGTCGAGCTCCAAAGTTTCACCGTTCAATAAAAAAGTTCATTTGTATTCACGGTGAGTGCCTTGGGATTGTTCTGCTCCCTACGGCGCGAGAGCAGAATGCTCTTTAATTTCTATATCGACGAGGAAATAAAAAATGAAAGCAGCCATTATTACTCTCGGCGCCTTGATGATCGCAGCGAATGCATTTGCGCAAACTTGCAGTTCGCCGCTACCGATTCCACGTTTCGGCAGCACTAGTGGCGATACCTGCACTTCCGGCAATCCGTTTCCCTCCTATCCGGGAGGAATTCCGAGTCCTCACAACGACGTTGTCTACAGCTTTCGCTTGCAACAAGATAACATCGGGGTGATTACCGTGCGAGGCTCGGCCTCTCTCCCTGCTCCGGGATGGGTGGTACTCGATGCCTGCGATCCCGTCCATGCGAACATTATTGCGTCGGGTTCCAACAACAACGGCACGGCGACAGCGGCACCGTTCAACCTGGACCCGGGAGTCATCTACTATTTGGTCATCACAACAGACCCGGGTGCGGGACAACCCAACAACACCTGCGGTCCATACACTGCAACCATAGATGTTCCGGTCGAGCTGCAGAGCTTTATCATTGAATAGGCTTCGGTGCGATCAATGAAAAGTATTCTACATTTTCTCTAGGTGGGGGAATTTCTGACTGCTTTTATGAGGTTTGAATATTTTTCTACTTTAATTTATAAAGAGATTTAAAATGAATGCTTTTCCTATAGCTCTTAGCGTGCTGTTGATCACAACGAACGCCGCTGCGCAAACTTGCGGTTCGCCGCTTCCGCTTAGGGCATTTACCGTCAATATGGGTGATACGTGCACGGCCGGCAATTCATTTCCATCCTTTCCCGGAGGAATTTCGAGCCCTCAGAACGACGTCGTATATCGTTTTACGATGACTGGAGACGACATGCTCGTCGAAGTTCGCGGAAAGGGTTCGCTTGCTGCACCCGGGTGGGTGGTAATGGATGCCTGCGATCCGGTTCACGCTAAGATTTTAGCGAGCGGGTCCAACTCGGGCGGAACGGCAACAAGTCCACATTTTACTTTGACAGCCGGAGAGGTCTACTACCTAGTCGTAACGACAGACCCGGGTGCGGGTCAGCCCAATACAAACTGCGGCCCATATTCTCTGACTGCGATTTGGGTGCCGGTCGAGCTGCAAAGTTTCACCGTTGAATGAAGAAGTTCATCTGATTCACGGTCAGCGCCTTAGTGGTTGTGCGGGTACCTGCAGCGCGGAGCAGGCAGCTCTATAAATTTCTTATCGACGAGACAACCGAAAGTGAAAGCCTTGCCTATCGTTCTTGGTATCCTGGTGGTCGCAACGAATGCGTCTGCACAAACTTGCGGCTCGCCGCTGCCGCTTAGCCCAAATTATGTTGATGTGCGTGATACCTGCGCGGCCGGCAATTCGTTTCCATCCTTTCCGGGGGGAATTCCTAGCCCTCAGAACGACGTCGTTTACAGCTTCGTGGCAGTAGAGTCCCCCATAGCCGTAGAGGTTAGGAGAACGGGGCCCCCCCCGCTTGATGCGCCCGGCTGGGTCGTGATGGATGCCTGCGATCCGGTGCACGCTACGATTGCGGCGAGTGGATCCAACTCAGGTGGAATGGCCACGAGTCCACCCTTTAGTTTGACGGCCGGGGCGACCTATTATCTGGTCGTGACGACGGACCCAGGGGCGGGTCAGCCCAACACGAGTTGTGGTTCTTATTCTTTGAGCGTGAGGGGTTTTCCGGTCGAGTTACAGAGCTTTATCGTGGAGTGAGGCGGCTCCGCTATCCGGCTCGCCGCGAGCATGGCTCACGGCATGATCTGGAAATCGTCTTTTTCATCGCCTACTTAGATGACCGCGCGTAGCCCAATTGGACGCGCGTGGAGCGAGCTCCGCGCCGAGCTCAACCGAACTGCGCGTCCGTCATCTCGAGCAGGTTCGCCGCGCCGCTGCGCATTGCCGCTGCATGCGTATGGATGCGCGGCAGGATGCGCGCGAAGTAGAAGCGCGCGGTGAGGCGCTTTGCCTCGCGGAACTCCGGCGATTGTTTGGAGGCGTCGGCCGCGACCACGCTGCGCGCCCACAGGTAGGCGAGCGCGATGTAGCCGGAGTAGAAGAGATAGTCGTAGGCGGCGCCGCCGATTTCTTCGGCGTTGGTGCTGGCGCGTTTGCCGAGTTCGAGCGTGAGTTCGCCCCATTCCTTCGCCGCGGCGGCGAGCGGACCGACGAATTCGGCCAGCTTCGTATCGCTCGCGTGCTTGGCGCAGAACGCACCGATCTCGGCCAGGAAATGTTTCAAGCCGGCGCCCTGCAGCTGCATGATCTTGCGGCCGAGCAAGTCGTTTGCCTGGATCTGGGTGGTGCCTTCGTACAGCGTGGTGATGCGCGCGTCGCGCGCGAACTGCTCCATGCCGTTCTCGACGATGAAGCCGTGGCCGCCGAAGATCTGCAGGCCGTGATAGGTGCATTCGATGCCGGCCTCGGTCAGAAGGCCCTTGACGATCGGCGTCAGGAACGAGACCAGGGCTTCGGCGCGTTCGCGTTCGGCGGCGTCCTCGCTGTGCTTGCGGATGTCTTCGTGCAGGTACGCGTACAGGCCGAGCAGGCGGCCGCCTTCGGCGAACGCCTTCTGCGTCAGCAGCATGCGGCGCACGTCCGGATGCACGATCAAAGGATCGGCCGGCTTGTCGGGAAACTTCGCGCCCGAAAGCGAGCGCATCTGCAGGCGCTCGCGCGCGTAGGCGAGCGAGTTCTGATAGGCGCGTTCGGTCAATCCCAAACCTTGCAGGCCGACCGCGAGGCGCGCGGTATTCATCATGGTGAACATTGCGGCCAGGCCCTTGTTCGGCTGGCCGACCAGCCAGCCTTCGGCACCGTCGAAGTTCATCACGCAGGTGACCGAGCCGTGGATGCCCATCTTGTGTTCGATCGAACCGCACACGGCCGCATTGCGCTCGCCGACTTTGCCGTCCTTGCCGACTTTGAATTTCGGAACCAGGAACAGCGAGATGCCCTTCACTCCGGCCGGCGCGTCCGGCAGGCGCGCGAGCACCAGATGCAGGATGTTGTCGACGAAATCGTGCTCGCCGGCGGTGATGAAGATCTTGGTGCCGCTGATGCGATAGCTGCCGTCCGCGTTCGGCTCGGCCTTGGTCTTGAGCAAGCCGAGGTCGGTGCCGCAATGCGGCTCGGTCAGGCACATGGTGCCGGTCCATTGGCCGCTCACGAGCGGCTTCAGGAACACCTCGCGCTGCCAGTCCTCGCCGTGATGCTCCAGCGCCGAGGCGGCGCCGTGCGAGAGCATCGGGTAGTTGCCCCAGGACATGTTCGCCGCGTCGATCATTTCCTTCAGCGACGCGCCGAGCGTTTCCGGCAGGCCCTGGCCGCCGAAGCGTTCGTCGGCGACGAGGCCGATCCAGCCGCCGTCGACGTACTGCAAGAACGCTTCCTTGAAGCCTTTCGGCGTGCGCACGCTGTGCGTTGCTTTGTCGAAGCTGCAGCCTTCCTGGTCGCCGCTGTGGTTCAACGGCGCCAACACTTGTTCGGTGAAGCGCGCTGCTTCGTCGAGTACGGCGTCGACGACGTCGCGCGTCGCGTTGGCGCAGCCGGGCAGGCGGGCGTAGGTCGATTCCACGTCGAGCACGTCGTACAGCGCGAAACGCAGATCGGCGAGCGGGGCGGCATAGCGGCTCATCAGAACACTCCGAGATCAGGGGACGCCGGCTCGCGCCGGACAGACGTGCGAATGCGCTCAGCGATAGGTGTCGGGCACGCCCGGCACCGGCGACAGCCGGCTCGAACGCTCGAACGGAAAACTTTCCTTCGGCTCGCTGGTGTCGATGCGGCCTTTGAGCGTGTAGGCGAAATCGCCGCTGGTCGGCAGCTTGCTCGATGCCTTCAGGGTCGCCACCACGACGTCGCCGGCGTTGCCGACGATGTCGATGTTCGGTGCGATCGTGACTTCGCCGACGTCGGTGCCGGCGATCGTCACCGTCGCGCTCAAGGCGCTGTAACGCATCGGCATGGTGCTGAAGTTCTGGATGCGCAGTTCGAGCTTCCAGCTGCCGTCGGGCTGCACGCTCAGCTGCTGGATGCTCGCCGTCGAGGGATGCACGCGCCGGGCCGGGCCGCTGCTGCATGCGGTCAGGACGCAGGTCAGGGCGAGTGCGGCGAACAGAAAGCGCAGCGACATGATGGCCTCAAACGGTCGTTCGAATCGGACCTCTAGCCTATCCAAGTTCGCGGCGCGCCGCAAAGCGCGAATCGGCCTCAATCGGCGCGCGCCGCATCCTTCACTGCGAACGCCGCGCGGCGCGCGGCGAACTCGGCGATCGGCACTTGGCGCAGCACGCGTCCGGCGCTGAGGCGCACCACTTCGTCGGCGAGTGCGCCGACCTCGTCGGCATGGTGGGTGACCAGCACGGTGAACACGCGCAGCTCACGTTTCAGCCGGCGCAGATGATCGAGTACCTGCACGCGTGCTTCGGCGTGCAGGCCGGTCAACGGTTCGTCCAGCAGCAGTGCGCGCGGCCCGCGCAACAGCGCGCGGCCGATCGCGACGCGCTGCCGCTCGCCGCCGGAAAGATTGTGCGGCCGGCGTTCGAGCAAGGGGGCGAGTTCGAGCAGCTCGACGGCGGCGGCGAAGTCGGCGCCGTGCTCGGCTTCGCGCGAGGGAGCGCCGTAGAGCAGGTTGTGGCGCACGCTCAGATGCGGGAACAGGCGGCCGTCCTGGAAAACGTAGCCGAGGCGCCGTCGCGCCGGCGGCACACAGATATCGGCGGCGCTGTCGAACAGCACTTCGCCGTCGAGCACGATGCGCCCCGATTGCGGCGAGAGCAGGCCGGCGATCGCGTTCAGCACGCTGGTCTTGCCGGCACCGGAATGACCGAACAAGGCCAGAGTGCGCGCCTCGGAGCGGAACGCGAGGTCGAGCTCGAGTTCGCCGAGCGGATGGCGCAGCTGCAGCTCAAGCATCCTCGCGCCTCCGCCACGGTGCGCCGCCGGCGACCAGGGTCGCGCTCGCGCTTGCGATCAGCGCGACCAGCAAGGAGACCACGGCGAGCCGCTGCACGCCCGGCATGCCGCCGGGCACGTTTAGCAGTTCATAGATCGCGATCGGCAAGGTGCGCGTCTCGCCGGGAATGTTGGAAACGAAGCTGATGGTCGCCCCGAATTCGCCGAACGCACGCGCGAACGCGAGCACGCAGCCGGCCGCGATGCCGCGCAATGACAAGGGCAGGGTGATCGTCGCGAAACGCCGCCAAGGTCCGGCACCGAGCGTTTCCGCAGCCGCTTCGAGACGACGGTCGACGCTGTCGAACGCGGCGCGGATCGACAGCACCAAGAGCGGAAAACCCATCACGGCGGCGGCGATCACCGCGCCCGTCCAGCGGAACGCGACGACGATGCCGAACGCGCCGAGCAGCTTGCCGAGCGGGCCATGCACGCCGAACAGCGCGAGCAGTGCGTAGCCGGTGACCACCGGCGGCAGAATCAAGGGCAGGAACAAGAAGGATTCGAGCAAGGTGCGCCCGGCGAAGCGCTTGCGCGACAGCAGCCAAGCCAGACCGAGCGCGAACGGCAGCGCACCGAGCACCGCGAGCAGACCGACGCGCAGGCTGAGCCAGAGCGCCTCCCACTCGTCCGGCGCGAGCGGGCTCATGCGCGGGCCGGCCGCGCCGAGCGCGGGCGCTCAGCGTTGCGGCGGCGCGTCGAATCCATAGCTGCGGAAGATCGCTTGTTGCGCCGGTGCGCGCAAGGCATCGAGCAGCTTGCGCGCGGCCGGCGTGTCGTGCGCGGCGATCAGCGCGGCCGGATAGACGATCGGCGCGTGGCTGTCGCCGGGGAAGGTAGCGACCACGCGCACGGCCGGCTCGGACGTCGCGTCGGAGCGATAGACGACGCCGAGCGGCGCCTCGCGCTTGGCGACGAAGTTCAATGCGGCACGCACGTTGTCGGCCGCGACGATGCGCGCGGAGACGCTGTCCCACACGCCGAGTTGAGTCAGCGCCGCCTTGGCGTACTTGCCGGCCGGCACGCTGTTCGGCTCGCCGAGGGCGAGCTTGCCGTCGGCGCCGAGCGCGCCGGCGAGGTCGAAGCCGCGTGCGATCGCCAGCTGGGTGCTGCTGTCCTTCGGTGCGACGAGCACCAACGCGTTGCCGAGCAGATCGCCGCGCGAGTCGGTCACGATCAGCTTGCGCTCGGCGACGTAGTTCATCCAATCCTGATCGGCTGAAATGAAGATCGCCGCCGGTGCGCCGGCCTCGATCTGTTTGGCCAGTTGCGAACTCGCCGCGTAGCTCGCCTTGACCTCGCCGAGCGCGGCGACTTCAGGCGTGGCGAGAATGCGATCGAGCGACGGTTTCAGGCTGGCGGCCGCGAACACCAGCACGCCTTCGGCGCGCGCGGCGAACGGCGTCGCGAACACGACCAGGCAGAGCAGACGAAAAGCGGCGAGCAGCGTGCGCGAAACGGAAAGACGCGTGCGATTCATCGGAAGACGCCCCTGGCAGCGATGGATACGGCGGAACATATCGCGTTCCCGGTCCGCTGCAAACGGCGCTCTGGTCGATGCGCCTGCGTCGCCGGCATCGAGTCGGTGGTGAGGCCATGCTATATAGTCATTTGACTATATCGATACCGCGACACGCGGACTGGGGTCGGTAAGCCTATGTCGAAGGGGAGGGCGGTCGCGCTGGCGATCGCGTGCGCGCTGGTGAGCGCTGCCGCGAACGCGGAGGAGGCGGCGAAAACAGTGGAAGCGGCGGTGCCGCTCGGTGTGGTCGAAGTGATCGGCAGCAGCGGCGATGTGTCGCCGTTGGGCGCCGACGTGCTCGACATCGAGGACATCCGCACGCAGGCGCGCCGCAACGTGGCCGAAGCGCTCGATCTTCTGCCCGGCGTCACGCGGCAGAACTTCGGCCAGCGGCGCGATTCGCTGGTGAACGTGCGCGGCTTCGACAGCCGCCAGGTCACCTTGTACGTCGACGGCGTGCCGGTGTACGTGCCCTACGACGGCAATCTCGATCTCGCGCGTCTCGGCGTGGACGGGCTGTCGCGCATCGTCGTGACCAAGGGGTTGACCTCGGTGCTGTACGGACCGAACGCGCTCGGCGGCAGCATCAACCTGGTCAGCCGGCGGCCGCAGGAACGCTTCGAAGGCCGCGCCTACGCCGGCTTCGATCTCGATCGTTCCGGCGACCTGCCGGCCTATCGCGCCGGCGGCCGCTTCGGCACCAACCAAGGCTCGTGGTACGCGCAGGCGAGCGCGTCATGGCAGGACGCCGATTACTACACGCTGCCGTCGGGCTATCCGCGTTCGGCCAATCAGCCGGGCAGCCGGCGCGCGAATTCCGGCGCGCGCGATCTCGATCTCTCCTTCAAGCTCGGCTGGACGCCGAACGCGACCGACGAGTACGCGTTGAATCTCTACCGCGTCGACGACGACAAAGAGACGCCGCCCTACGCCGGTCGCGCCGCCGGCGTCAGCGCGCGTTACTGGCGCTGGCCGAAGTGGGACAAGGACGGTGTCTATTTCCTCTCGCGCACACGCGTGCTCGATTCGGCCGATCTCAGCTTGCGGCTCTACTACGACAGCTTCCAGAACGAACTGCGTTCCTACGACGACGCCAGCTACACCACCCAGCGCCGTCCGTACGCATTCACCAGTCTGTACGACGATCACACCTACGGCTTCAGCGTCGCCTTCGAGCAGCGCTGGTCGGAAAGCCAGATCACGCGCATGGCGCTGCACGGCAAGCAGGATTTCCATCGCGAGAGCGACGCGGTTGGCGCGCCGTGGGAACGCTTCAAGGACCGCACCTGGTCGGCCGCGCTCGAACACGAATGGCGACCGAACGCCGCTTGGACGATCACGCCGGGCGTGTCGTGGAACCTGTTGCAGGCGCAGCGCGCCGACAACCTCGGCGCCGGCAACCGCATCGTGCCGTTCGCGGTCGGCAGCGACGTCGCCTTCAACGGCCAGCTGGTCGCGGCCTGGCAGGCCACCGACGAGCTGCAGCTGTACGCCGGCAAGAGCCGCAAGACGCGCTTTCCGACCTTGAAGGACCGCTATTCGTATCGGCTCGGCTCGGCCATTCCCAATCCCGGGCTGAAGCCGGAAGACAGCGACACGATCGAGGTCGGCGCACGCGGCTCGCGCGGTGCGTTCGGCTACAAGGTCGCCTTGTTCGACAGCCGCCTGCGCGATGCGATCCAGAGCGTCACGCTCGAACCCGCCGCGTGCACCTCGCCGCCGTGCTCGCAATTGCGCAACGTCGGTCGCGCGCGGCATCGCGGTGTCGAGCTGTCCGGCGATCTGGGGTTGTCTGATGCCTGGTCGCTGCGCGCGAACTACAGCTACGTGCAGCGGCGCAATCTGGCGCAGCCGTCGGTACTCCCAACCGATACGCCGCGACAGAAACTGTTCGCCGCGCTCGACTACCGTTTCGCGTCGCGCTGGCAGGCGACCTTGTCGGCCGATGCGGAAAGCAAGCGCTATTCCGCCAGCAACGGTGCGCGCGTCGCCGGCGGGTTCACGGTCATCGACGCCGGTGTGCGTGGACCGCTCGCTTCGTTCGAGCTCGGCTTCGGCGTGCGCAACGCACTCGATCGCCGCTACAGCTATCAAGAAGGCTTCCCGGAAGCCGGGCGGACCTTTTTCGCTGAACTCGGCAAGACGTTTTGATGCGCAAGGAGAACGGCATGACGATTTTTAAGCGGCACGGCCTGGCCTGGGCCTTCGCACTCGCGGCGTGGCTGACGGTCGGACCGGCGCAAGCCGAACGCGCGCCGGCGACCACGGCGGCCGCGGCGCCAGCGGTGGTCACGATCGGCGGCGAAGTGAGCAAGCCCTTGCGGCTCGACGCGGCCGCGTTGGCGAAGCTGCCGCGGCAGACGATCGCGGCGAACGATCACGGCACGCCCGGTCGCTGGGAAGGCGTGCGTCTTATCGATCTTTTGCGCGAGGCCGGCGTGCCGACCGGCGAGACCTTGCGTGGCAAGGCGCTCGCGCTGTACCTGCGCATCGACGCGGCCGACGGCTATCGCGCGGTGTATGCATTGGCCGAGCTCGATCCCGGTTTTCGCGATGCCGAAGTCATCCTGGCCGACCGCCGCGACGGCAAGCCGCTGGACGCGAAAGAGGGACCGTTCCGCATCGTCGCGGCCGGCGAAAAGCGCCCGGCGCGCTGGGTGCGCCAGGTCGTCGCGATCGACGTACTGCGTGCGCCGGAGAAATAGCTCTACCATCGATCCGCCGCCGAGTGCGATCGAGACCGCCGCCATGACCGCGAAGAACAAGCCCGCCGACGCGCTGCATCTGCGCGTCACGCTCGCACCGGGAATCGCGCTCGGTCCGGGCAAGGCCGATCTGCTCGCCGGCATCCGCCAGACCGGTTCGATCGCCGCTGCAGGCCGTGCGATGCGCATGAGCTACAAGCGTGCCTGGCAGCTGGTCGAGGAGCTCAACGGCAGTTTCCGCGAGCCCTTGGTCGAGGCGAGTAAGGGCGGCTCGGGCGGCGGCGGTGCGCGGCTGACGCGGATCGGCGAGGACGTGCTCGCGCGCTACTCGCGCCTGCGCGAGGCGGCGGCGAAGACGATCGCCGTGGACGTCGCCGCGCTGCGCCGGCATTTGAAGTAAGCCGCGCGCCGAGTCGCGCGGCAGGCATATGTTTACAACCATGTGTCAGTTCCGCGGCGCAGCAAGCGCAGCGGAAGATCGGCCGACCATTCGGGGAGCGAAACCGCACGCCATGAACCGCCATGCACTCTTGCTCGCGTCCGTCGCACTGTCCGCGTTCACCGCGCCGGCGCTCGCCTACGATCTGAACGACTGGCCGGTGCACTACACCTTCGGCGACGGCACCGACATCGGGCTGACCGGCGTCTATCGCTACGACATCAACGAATTCAGCGACGACACCCTGCCCAACGGCAGCTCGCGCTTCGAGGATTCCCATACCAACCGGCGCAAGGAACTCGGCCTGACCTTGAAGAAGAAGGGCGTCTACGAAGCCACCATCGCCTACGAATATCAAGCCAAGAGCTGGCAGGACGTCAACCTTCGTCTGCAGTCGAAAGCGTTTTTCGGCCAGGACTACGGCGCGTTTCGCTTCGGCTATTCGAAGACGCCGGTCGCGTTCGAAGGCGTCACTTCGTCGAAGGCGACTTCCTTCCTCGAACTCTCGCTGCCGGCACAGGCGATCTTCGAAGGCCGCCGCACCGGCATCGACTGGGCGTTCGAGCGGCCGCAGTACCTGGTCAATCTCGGCTACTACTGGGGCCAGGACCTGCAAGGCGACAACGACGGCACCACCATCGGCGGCCGCGTCGCGTGGACGCCGCGCAAGGGCGAGGGCGACGTCGTCCATCTCGGCGTATCGGCGTCGGAGGAAAGCCCGGACGCGACCACCAACGGTCGCGGCGTGCGCAGTTCACCGAGCGCGCGCATTCGCTCGGTGCCGGAAGCCGGCCTGACCACCGTGCGCCTGATCGACAGCGGCGCGCTCGGTGACGTCGACGACATCCGCCGCTACGGCCTGGAAGGCTTGTGGATCGCCGGCCCGTGGTCGGTGCAGGGCGAGTGGCTCAATGTCGACGTTGCGCGCAAGGCCGGCAAGCCCGACTACTCCGCCGACGGCTTCTACGTGTTCGGCAGCTGGGTCGTCACCGGCGAAGCGCGCCCTTACAGCGGCGGCAACACCAGCAACCTCAAGCCGAAGGGCCCGTGGGGAGCGTGGGAGCTGCTGCTGCGCTACAGCCAGCTCGACCTCAACGACACCCTCGTCAAAGGCGGCAAGCAGCACGATTGGACACTCGGCGCGAACTGGTATCTGACCCAGCACTTCAAGTTCCAGGCGAACTACATCTGGGCGAACAGCGACCGCGCCGGGCTTGCGCTCGATCCGCGGATTTTCGAGTTGCGCGCGCAGATCTATTTCTGATCGCTGCACACTCATCTCACAGCTGCGCGTCCGGTGTGAAACGGACGCGGAAACTCATCGCCGGCGCATCTTCGTCTTGGCCAACCGGGCTTCCAGATTCTTCAGCACGATTGCCGAGGAGACGTAGTCGCCAAGGCGTTTCGCGCTTTTGCGCGTGGACAGTCCACGCGCGATGAATTCTTCCTGCGCGGGGGGTTTGTCGATTTGTGCGCGCACCGACTTCCCGGCCACGTTTGATGGCGTCTCGCCTTCTTGCGAGACGGCTTCGGTGGCTTCGCGCAAAGCGCGATCGACGCTCGGCGAGGGAAAGCTCGAAGTCTTCATGGCAGAGGTTGCGTTGAAATTGCTACGCATGATCCCACGCGCGAGATCGGTGATGCGATCTGCGCCGCATCGGCGGGTTGTCTCACCAAACTTCTCCTGGTCGCCAATCGGTCGACAACCGACTGCGCAGATCCAGCGCGGCCGGCGTGCGCGGCAGCCGGTGAATCATGACCTGCTCGTCGGGTGTTTCGATTTCCGCGCCGGAAGGATCGCGGTACGACAACGAACCCAGCCACAGCTCCCAGCCGAGGCCGCGGTAATAGCCGTGCTCGGATGGCGACAGCGCGGCGAGCGCGAAATCGCCGAGCAGGGGCGGGATGCGAGCGAGCAGCGCGCTCGCATAGCCCTTGCCCTGATGCGTCGGCGCGGTCGCCACGGCTTCGAGGTAGGCGCAGCGCATGGGCGGCAATCCGTCAGCGCGCAGCTCGCGTTCGATCCAGGCGGCATGGCTGACCAACTCGCCGTCGAGCCGCGCCAGCACATGCGTCGCCGGCGACAGCAGCTCGAGGAATGGCGAAAAATCTTCTTCGTACGCACGCGAGCACAGCTCGAGCAGCTCTTCGCGCAAAGCGCCGTGCATCGCCTTGCTCGGCACAAGGCTGAAGTCGAGACGCGAGCCGCTGTTCGTCGTAGCGGAGGAAAGGTGAGAGTGCATCGGTAGGAGATCAGGGTGACAGCTGCTGTCGCAAGCCTACGAAGCTTGATGTCGAACTCCTACAGACATCGGCTTCGTAGCGGCGATGATTCCAGGGAACGACCGCTCACCGAGAGCATACGCAATGCAACTCTCGATGGTCGCTTTGCTAGCATCACACCATGTCATCCTCTTCTTCCCGCGCCGAACACATCCTGCATTCGGTCTTCGGCTATCCCTCGTTCCGTGGCGAGCAGCAGGCGATCGTCGAACACGTCGCCGGCGGCGGCGACGCTCTGGTCCTGATGCCGACCGGCGGCGGCAAATCGCTGTGCTATCAAATCCCGGCGCTGCTGCGCGAGGGTTGCGCCGTGGTGGTGTCGCCGCTGATCGCGTTGATGCAGGACCAGGTCGACGCGCTGCGCCAGCTCGGCGTCGAGGCGGCATTCCTCAATTCCAGCCTCGATGCGCAGGCGCAGTTCGAGGTCGAACGGCGCTTCGCGCGCGGCGAACTCAAACTTCTGTACGTTGCGCCGGAGCGGCTGCTCAGCGAGCGCTGCTTGGATCTGATCGCGCGCACGCCGGTTTCGCTGTTCGCCATCGATGAGGCGCATTGCGTCTCGCAATGGGGTCACGACTTCCGCCGCGAGTACCGCGAGCTGACTCTGCTGCACGAGCGCTTCCCGCAGATTCCGCGCATCGCGCTGACCGCCACCGCCGACGCGCCGACGCGTTACGAGATCGTCGAACGGCTCGCGCTCGAATCGGCGCACCAGTTCGTCGCCAGCTTCGACCGTCCCAACATCCGCTATCACGTGGTCGAAAAGGACGATGCGCGCAGCCAGCTGAAGGATTTCCTGACCGCGCACCGCGGCGAATCGGGCATCGTCTATTGCCTGTCGCGGCGCAAGGTCGAGGACACCGCCGAGTGGCTGGCCGGCGAGGGCGTCGCCGCGCTGCCGTATCACGCCGGCATGGAGGCCAGCTTGCGCGCACGCAATCAGCAGCGCTTCCTGCGCGAGGACGGTCTGGTGATGGTGGCGACGATCGCGTTCGGCATGGGCATCGACAAGCCGGACGTGCGCTACGTGGCACATCTGGATCTGCCCAAGAGCATGGAAGGCTACTACCAGGAAACCGGGCGCGCCGGACGCGACGGTCTGCCGGCCGACGTCTGGCTCTGTTACGGCCTCGGCGACGTCGTCACGCTGGCGCAGTTCATCGCGCAGTCGGAGGCCGGCGAAGAGCGCAAGCGCTTGGAGCGGCGCAAGCTCGACGAACTGCTCGGCTACGCCGAAACGACCGCATGCCGGCGCCAGCGCCTGCTCGCCTATTTCGGCGAAACCCTGGCCGAGCCTTGCGGCAATTGCGACAACTGCCTCGATCCGCCGCAGACCTGGGACGCGAGCGTGACCGCGCAGAAGGCCTTGTCGTGCGTCTATCGCACCGGCCAACGCTTCGGCGTCGCGCACTTGACCAGCGTGTTGCGCGGCGAGGAGGACGACCGCGTGCGCTCGCTCGGCCACGACCAGCTCAGCACCTTCGGTATCGGCGCTGAGCTGGACAAGCAGCAGTGGCGCGGGGTGTTCCGCCAGCTCGTCGCGATCGGCCTGTTGGCGCCGGACGAGGAAGGCTACGGCACGCTGCGGCTGACCGCGGCCAGCCGCGAGGTGCTGCGCGGCGAGCGTCCGGTGCGCCTGCGCCGCCAGGCCGATCGCGCCGGCCGCCGCGCGCGGCGCCAGTCTGCGCGCGGCGAGCGCGCGCGTGCGTTGCTGGAGATCGCTCCGCACGAAACCGATCGTTGGAATGCGTTACGGGAATTGCGCGCTCGCCTGGCCAAGGAACAGGGCGTGCCGGCCTACGTGATCTTCCACGACGCGACCCTGTTGGCGATGCTGCGCGAGCGGCCGCAGAGCCTGCCGGCGCTCGGCGCGATCAGCGGCGTCGGCGAACGCAAGCTGGAACGCTACGGCGAAGCCTTCCTGGCGCAGCTGGCGTCATGAAGAAAGAAGGGCCTATTCACGCGGCGGTAAGACGCAGCGGCCGGTGAACCGGCTAGACTTGGCGGGCGCCCGCTCCCGTGCGCTCCACGTTTCCCTCTTTCGATACAACGCATGGGTCGACGCCCCCTCCATCCGCATTCGCTGCAGGGCGACGCCCAGTCGAAGACGTTCGTAGCCAGCGGCGGCCGCACGGTCGGTCGCGGCGGCGCCGGTTTGCTGGTTGGTCTGTGCGTCATCGTCGCGGCGCTGGCCGGCTGCGCGACGCCGCGCCTGCCGCAGCTGCCCAACGAGACGCCGGAAAACTGGCGGCACGCGCCGGCGAACGACGCGGCGCTCGGCGCGGCGCCCGATCTGCGCGGCTGGTGGAAGGCGTTCGACGACGCCGAACTCGACCGCCTGATCGAACGCGCGCTGGCCGACAACCTGAGCATCCAGCAAGCGGCTTTGCGCATCGGCGCCGCGCGTTCGCTCGACGGTCACACCTACGCGGCCTATCTGCCGCAGGCCGGCGTACGCACCTTCGCGGAACCTGTGCCCGACAACAGCGCCAGCTACTTCCAGGCCGGTTTCGACGCGAAATGGGAGCTGGGCCTGTTCGGTCGCGCCAAGAGCCACGCGCGCGTCACCGCCGGCGACCTCGGCATCGCCGAGGCCGAGGCGCAGGCGGCGCGCGTCAGCGTGGTCGCCGAAGTCGCGCGTACCTACGTCGTCCTGCGCGGCGCCGAGCAGCGCCTGCGTCTGCTCGAACAGACCCTCGAACTCGCGCGCGGCAAGGTCGAGCTGACCGCGACGCGGCAGCGCCTGCGTCTCGCCGCGGCCAACGATCTCAGCCGCGCCAAGGCCGAGCAGGTCGCGGCGGAAGCCAGTTTGTACGAACCGCGTCTGACCATCGAGCGCTGCCGGCAGCAGCTCGCCGCTCTGCTCGGACGCAATCAGCTCGACGCCGCTCTGCTCGCCGACGGCGCTCCGCCGCGGCTCGGCGCGCTGCGCATCGCCAGCGCGCCGGCCGATTTGTTGCGCACGCGCCCGGAAATCCGCCGCGCCGAAAGCGAAGTGCTGAAAGCGGCCGGCGAACTCGGCCTCGCCCACGCCGATCTGTATCCGCGGCTCGGCATCGGCGGTTCGCTCACCTATGCGGCGCGCGTGATCGGCCACACGCGCCTGTCCGACGCCGACGGCATCGTCACGGTCGGTCCGGCGATCGACATACCGCTGCTCGATTGGGGCGCCCGCCAGGCGGCGGTCGACGCGCGCGACGCGGCCTTGTCGGCCAGCGTGCTGGCCTACCGCCAAGCCGTGCTCGACGGCGTCGCCGAGGCCGAGATCGCGCTGGCCACCCTGCAGCAGCAGAGCGAGCGCGTCGACACGCTGGCACGCGGCGTCGACGGCTTGGAAAGCGGCGCCGCGGCGACTGCCACGCTGGGCCGGCTCGGCCTCGCCGACAACTTCGATCGCAACGCTGCGGACGTCGCTTTGTTGCAGGCGCGGCTGGAGGCGGCGCAAGCGGAGCAGGAACGCAGCATCGCCTTTATTTCTTTGTATAAAAGCTTGGGCGGCGCGCCGCTGCCGCCGGCGGCAGCGAGCGCAGCGGGGAATGGTGCGTCGAGCAAGGGCACGTCGAGCAAAGGAATGCCCTGATGGTGCCTTTAGCACGCAAGACCCTCGTGTACGAGTGGCGGCGCTTCCTGCCGTCCGCGCTCGCCGTCGCGTTCTCCGGACTGCTGCTGCTGGTGCAGGCGGCGCTGGTGCTCGGCATCTTCAACAGCGCCGCGGTGTACATCAAGAAATCCGACGGTGATCTCTGGGTCGGTTATCCCGGGACGCAAAGCATCGAACTCGGCCGGCCGATTCCGCAGGACGCCGAGATCAAATTGCTGATGGATCCGGAAGTCGCACGGGTCGAGCCGTTCCGCTGGATCGACGGCGACTGGCGCGGTCCGCGCGACAAAGGCGGCGTGTCGGTGTTCGTCTCCGGCATCGACACGCGGCCCGACGCGATGATGTTCGCCGACGTGCTGCAACCGGCGCTGCGCGCCAAGCTCGACGAACCCGACAGCGTCATCATCGACCGCGCCGACCTGGCCAAGCTCGGCCTCGACGTCGGCGCGCAGGCGGTGATCAACGGCAAGCGCGTGCGCGTGGTCGGCGTCGGCAACGGTCTGCGCGCGCTCGGCGGGGTCAACATTCTGACCTCGCTGGCGACTGCGCGGCGGCTCGAAGCGGACAATCCGAGCGGCGACGTCGCCTACTACGTGGTCAAGCTGCGCGACCCGCAGCGCGCCGAGGAAGTGCGCAAGCGCCTGCAGCCGAGCGGCACGCGTCGCTACGAGATCTGGACCCAACGCGCATTCGCACATCGCGCGGTGACGTACTGGATGTTCGAGACCGGCGCCGGCCTGGGCGTGATCTTCCTCGCCGGTGTGGTGTTCTTGGTCGGCGCGGTGATCACCAGCCAGACCTTGATGGGCGCCGTCGCCGGCTCGATTCGCGAATACGCGACCCTGCATGCGCTCGGCATCGGCTTCTCCGCCCTACGCGGCGTGGTGGTGAAGCAGTCGGCCTGGGTCGGCGCGTTCGGTCTGGTCGTCGGCGGATTCGTCACCGCGCTGATCGTCTGGCTCGCCTACCGGCGCGACGTGCCGGTACAGCTCGATCCGCTCACCGTCGCAATCTGCGCGCTGGCGGTGATGGGCATCGCGCTGGTTTCCGGCTTGATGGCGGTGCGCGCGCTGCGCCACGCCGATCCCGCCCTGTTGCTGCGGTGAGCCGGTGAGCGCAGCGCTGATCGCCGACAACGTGAGCAAGGCCTTCGTCAGCGGCGCGGTACGCACCGAGGTGCTGCGCGGACTGTCGGTCGAAGTGCAGTCGGGCGAGCTGACCCTGGTGTCGGGACCGTCCGGTTGCGGCAAGAGCACCTTGCTCGCGATCCTGAGCGCGCTGCTGCGACCCGACGGCGGTCGCGCGTTCGCGCTCGGTCAGGAGCTGGCGCGGCTGTCGGCGCGTGAGCGCGAGCGTTTCCGTTTGCGCCATACCGGCTTCGTGTTCCAAGGCTTCAATCTGTTTCCGGCGCTCAACGCGATCGAGCAGGTCGCGTTGCCGCTCGGCTATCTCGGCTTCGACGACGGCAGCGCGCGCCGGCGCGCCGAGGCGGCCTTGGAAGAGGTCGGCCTCGCCAGCCGCATGTATCTGAAACCGGCCGAACTGTCCGGCGGCGAGAAGCAGCGCGTCGCCATCGCCCGCGCGCTGGCGAAGGAGCCGCAGCTGTTGTTCGCCGACGAGCCGACCAGCGCGCTCGATGCGGCCAACGGTCAGATCGTGATCGACACCTTGCACCGCATCGCGCGCACGCACGGCGCGACCGTGCTCTGCGTCAGCCACGATCCGCGCCTGATTTCACACGCCGACCGCGTGCTCGCGATGGAAGACGGGCGCATCTTGTCCGACCGCCGCGTCACGGCCGAGGAGCGCGCGTGAACCGCGTTCGACCGCGCATCGACGCGGAGCAGCGCTTGATACGTGGCGTGCCGGCCGGTTTGCTACGCTGCCCCATCTGAGGAGGGAACCTGTGTCGGCAGTCTCCATAAAAGCGTTTTCGATTCGCCCGCTCGGCAGCGGTCGCCGTTTCGTCGCGGGCGTGATCGCCTTGCTGCTGGCCGGGTGTTCAGAAGGCGCGCACGAAAAAACCGCGGCGCCGATCGCGGCGGGCCCGTATCTGGCGATGGCGCGCGGCCAGGTCGACGTCGAGGGCGGCCTGATCCGCATCGTCGCTGCGCGCGACGGGCGTTTGGATGAAGTGCGCGTCGAGGACGGCGATGCGGTCAAGGCGGGGCAGGTGCTGGCACTGATCGATCCGCGCCAGGCCAAGATCGCGGTCGGCGCGGCTGATGCGCGCCTGGCACAGGCCGAAGCACAAGTGGGCGTGTTGAAAGCGAAGCTGCCGCAGGCGCAACAGCAGGCGCAGCGCATCGGCGAAGCCGCCGGGGCGGGCGCGGCGACCGGCCAATCGGCCGACGACGCGGCGACGGCGCTGGCGGTGCTGAAGGCCGAAGTCACGGCCGCGGAAGCGGCGATCAAGCTGGCGCGCCAGCAAGTGGAAGAGGCGCATGCCGAACTCGATGCGCGCACGCTGAAGGCGCCGGTCGCCGGACGTATCGTGCGCCGCACCGCGCACGTCGGCGATGCGGTGTCGGCCCAGCTCGGGACCGAATTGTTCCAGTTGCTGCCCGACCGCCCGCGTATCGTGCGCGCGGAACTCAACGAGGCCTACGTCGACCTGGTCAAACCGGGCATGCAGGCCGAGGTCGTGCGCGATTCCGATCAAGGTCAAGCGGTGCCCGCGCGCGTGCTGCGCGTCGGCGAGGTGTTTGGCACCAGCCGGCTCGCCGACGATCCGGTCGAACGCGCCGGCGCACACGACGTCGAGTGCGTGCTGCAACTCGACGGCGGCGAGTTCCGTATCGGTCAGCGCGTGCTGGTGCGCTTCAAACGCTGACGCGCCTGTCCGGCTCGCGCTGACATCGCGAGTCGAGCGCTTCTCGCGCGCGCCGGTTCGCGCGCTTTTTATCTCACGCTTTCCGTTATGGAAAAACGGCCGCCACGTTTTCGTGGCGAGCATCGGCTGGCCGCAACGGCCACGCCGACGGCCTTTGCGCCCCCCCAGATTCCTTGAATCCCATCCCAGAGGCGCGGCGCCGTCTCCGTCACAATACGATAGTTTCAAACGGTAAATTAAATTTAAGAAAGCCGTCGCTCGTACGTCCATCGTCCATCTTGGGAGGAGTCGCCATGATGAAAGACAGGTGCAAGCGTTTCTGTGCGGTGATGTTGTTCGGTCTGGCCGCGCCGCTCGCGGTCCACGCGGAAGAAGGGGATTACAGCGCGTGGCAGACCGGGCTCAATCTGCTGTTTCCGCCGCGTGCGGACAATCCGGTCACGGCAGCGCAGCGCAACGCGCCGCAGTATCCGCTGATCGACAACCCCGCCGGTTTCAACGACGGCTTCGTGCCGGGCAAGTTCGGCGTGTGGCAGACGGTGCAGGTCGATCCGAGCACCGGCGCCGCCTGCGCCGACGGTTCGCCCTACAAGTTCTTCATCAATCGCGCTCCCAACACCAGCAACATGCTGCTGTACATGGAGCCGGGTGGCGCTTGCTGGGATTACGCCTCGTGCGTGATCGGCGGCGACGGCGTGCGCAGCGCGATCAACATGCACGGCATCCCGGACTACTACATGAGTCTGGCTTACGCCGACGTCGACCTCTCCAGCCTCGGCAACGCGCTCGTCACCGCCCTTACGCACAACCTGATCACGCCGCTGGTCGAGCGCGTGCCGCCGTTCCTCGACTTCGTCAAAACGCAGTCGTGGACCTTGGTCTATGTGCCGTACTGCACCGGCGACGTCAGCGGCGGCGACAAGGTCGCGGTCTACACCGATGCCGACGGCGCCAATCCGACCGTGATCCACCACAACGGCGTACGCAACACGCGCGCGCTGGTCGCGTGGTTGAAGAACCATCTGCAACGCCCTGCGCAGCTGGTGCTGTCGGGCAGCAGCGCCGGCGGCGTCGGCAGCCTGATCAGCTACTACCCGCTGCGGCGTGACATCGCGCCCAACCGCGGTTTCCTCCTGTCCGACTCGGGGCCGTTGATGGGCGCACCCGTCGGCGCCGATCCGGCGCAGTATCCGTCGGTGCTGCTGCACGAAGAAATCCGTGAAACCTGGAATACGACCGCGTTCTTCAGCTATCTCTCCGCGGAAGTCGCCGGTCTCGACGCGAACGACTACGGCTCGGCCTACGCAGCGTTGTCGAACAAGCTGCCCAACGATCGTATGGGCGCCTCGCATTTCTGGCACGACCGGGATTTCTCCGACTACTCTTACGGCCGCTTCTACGCAGACAGCGCCGGCTCCAGCGGTGCCGCACGCGACGCATTGAATCTCGCGCGCTGGCGCATCGACACGGCGCGCCTGCGCGATACCTTGAGCGGGCTGCCGAATTTCGGCGGCTATTTCCCGCAGTACCGCGCGCTCAACGAGAGCCACTGCAACCTGATCGTGGATCTGAAGAACTCCGACATCCAGGATCAGAACCTCGAGCTGAAGAACTTCATCGACAGCGTGCTCGACGGCCAAGGGCCGGTGCTGCATGCGGCCGAGAGCAGCGACGCGGCCGATCTCGCCAAGCCGTCCAACCTGCTGTACCAGCTGGTCAACTTGGTTCTCGGTACCAGCGGCTGAGAACCCGTTCCGAGCCGGCGGCGAGGTGAGAATTCGCCTCGCCGCCGGTGACGAACGTGCGAATCGATGCGATGACTCCGAACCGTCCACCTTCTCCGCGCCGCGCGTGGGTCTATCTAGGCCTCGCCGCGCTGGCGCTTGCGATCGGCTACTACGCGACTCTGCCGCAGCCTTTGCCTCCGTCTGCGACGCCGTCGGCCGCAGCGAGCGGCGTCGCGGCCGCGCCGGCGCCCGCCGTCAAACTCGCGAAGCCTGCTGCGACCACCGCAGTGGCAGCGGCGCCGCCCGACGATCCGACCGCCGATTGGCAGGCCTTCACGCGTTTCAAGGAGCGCACGCAGAGCTTTCTGCGCGACGGCAGCCGCCTCGCGCCGGAGCAGCGGCGCGATGAAGCCGCTGCCTTGAGCGAACAGGTCCGGCGCTACGGCGAAGACCGCCATTTGGCCGGCGGCGAGGCGATGATGCTCGAGGTCGCGCTGGCGCGAATAGCGGTCGACGACCCGGCCGAGCTGAAGAGCGCGGTCGACGCCATCGCCGCGCGCTACAAGCTCGCCGCCGAGCAGGCGGCGCAGGCCGCGGCGGAACCCGATCCGCGCTTTCTCGACTACAAAGCGCGTGAAAAGGAAATCGTCGCGCGCGTGATGGCGATGAACGAGATTCCCGGCGGCCTCGATCGCAACGAGTATCTGCGCCAGGAGCTGCAGACCGCGCGCGAGGAAGCCTACCGGCGTTAACGCCGCCCGACTGCGCCGCAGAGGGCGAAAGCCGGCTGAAAGACACCCGCCGCTACCCTGTCGCCAGCGAAGAATCCCGCCGGGATTCGCGGATGGAAGATTCATGTCCCACTGGACGATCCTGTGCGACTTCGACGGTACCGTCTCGGTCGAGGACATCACCGATTCCCTGCTCGAACGCTTCGGCCGCCCCGGCTGGCAGGCGATCGAGCAAGCCTGGAAGCGCGGCGAGATCGGCTCGCGCGAATGCATGGAGCGGCAGATCGCCCTGGTCGACGCGAGCCGCGAAGAGCTCGACGCGCATCTGGACGAGATGGCGATCGATCGCGCCTTCCCCGCGTTCGCCGCGGCCGCGCGCGAGGCCGGCATGCCGCTGGCGGTGGTCAGCGACGGCCTCGATTACGCCATCCGGCGCATCCTCGGCGCTTACGGCCTGTCCGATCTGCCGGTGATCGCCAATCGCCTCGAAACGGTCGGTGCGCGCGGCTGGCGCCTCGATTTCCCCTACGGCAGCGCGAACTGCCGCAGCGGCAACTGCAAATGCTCTTGCGCCGGACAAGCACATGCCGAACGCCGGCGCGTGCTGCTGATCGGTGACGGCGCTTCCGATTTCTGCGTCGCCGGCGAAGCCGACCTCGTGTTCGCCAAGCACCGCCTGATCGAGCACTGCCGCGCGGCCGGCATCCCGTACGTGCCGATCGCCAGCTTCGCCGACGCGCTCGATCTGCTGCCGACCTTGATCGCCGGCGAGCTCGCCGCGCACGGCAGCGAACAGCCGCTGGCACCGTCTCTGCAGCCGGCCTGAGGCTGCATCCAATAGAACAGCCGGCGTCGTGTACGCCGGCTTTCGGCCGAAAGTTTCCCGATCCCGTGCCGCGCACGGCGGGTCCGTCCTCGTGGAGTTTTCATCCTTGAATACCGATAGCTCGAAAAACCGCCTCGTCGCCGGTCTCGATACGGCCGCAAGCGCCGACTTGTTCGACGCCGCCTGCAAGCTGATCCCGGGCGGCGTCAACAGCACCGCGCGCGCGACCTGGGCTGGCTGGTCGCCCTATCCGCTGTTCGTCGAGAGCGGGCAGGGCTCGCGCCTGCGCGACGTGGACGGCAACGAATACATCGACTACCTGCTCGGTCTCGGACCGATGATCTTCGGCCATCGGCCGGCGCGCGTGACGCAAGCGGTGGTCGACTTCATCCAGACGCGCGGCACCGTATTCGCGCTGCCGACCGCCGACGAAGCGCGCCTCGCCGAGAAAATCATCGCGGCGGTGCCCAGCGTCGAGCAGGTGCGTTTGTGTAATACCGGCACCGAAGCGGTGCTCTACGCCACGCGCCTCGCGCGCGCCTACACCGGCCGGCGCAAGATCATCCGCTTCGAAGGCATGTACCACGGCTTCTCCGACGGTGTGTACTGGAGCAAGCATCCGGCGATCGACAAGGCCGGCCCCGACGAGCGCCCGCTGCCGGTCGCGCAGGGCCCGGGCATGCCCAAGGGCGTGGAAGAGAATCTGATCATCCTGCCGTGGAACGACGCGCAGGTGCTCGCCGACACGATCGCGCGCGAGGGCGACAACATCGCCGCCGTGCTGACTGAGCCGGTGATGTGCAACACCGGCTGCATCCTGCCCAAGCCCGGCTATCTCGAAGCGATGCGCGAGCTCACCCAGCGCCACGGCATCGTGCTGATCTTCGACGAAGTGATCACCGGTTTCCGTCTCGGCCTGGCCGGCGCGCAAGGGCGCCTGGGCATCAAGCCGGATCTGTCGGTGTTCGCCAAAGGCATCGGCGGCGGTTTCCCGGTCGCCGCGATGGGCGGACGCGCGGACATCATGGCCCTGGTCGCCAACGGCACGGTGTCGATGGCGGGCACCTACAGCGCCAACGGCATCGCGATCTCGGCCGCGAACGCCGCGCTCGACGAGCTGGCGACGCCGGGTCTGTATCAGCAGCTCGACGCGGTTTCCGACCAGTTGCGCTTGGGCCTGGGCAAGGTTCTGAGCGACGCCGGACTGCCGGCTTATGTCGTCGGCATCGGTCCGCTGATGCAAGTCTGGTTCGCGAAAGAGGAAATCCACAACTATCGCGATGCCGAGCGCCGTGCCGACCAGGAGATTTTCCGCCGCTGGTGGCAAGGCATGCTCGAACGCCGCGTGCTGTTCCATCCGGGCGCTTACGAAAATCTGTTCGTGTCGACGGCGCACACGCCGGCCGACGTGGACGCCACGCTCGAAGCGGCGAAGCAAGTAGCGGCGGATCTCGCCTGCGCCGTGTAGGCGCGCGATCAACCAGAACCCCGCTCGAACGTTGACGGTCGCGCCGCCCGCTCTACCGGATTGGAGAGAGCGGGCGTGCTGTCGGCGCGGTGATCAATCCGCCAGTTCGTAGTCGAATTCGTAGAAGTGCTGGCCGCCCTCGGCGATGACGATCTTCATCGTGCCGCCGAGTCCCGTGAGTTCGCCGCTGCCCGAGCCGGGCACGACGATGATGTTGAGGTAGGTTTCGGCGGGCGTCCTGGTCGCGTTGTGCTGCAGCGAGAAGGCGCCGCGCTTGCCTTGCAGCGTGCCGGTCACGCGTTCGACTGCGACGTAGCCGCCGCTATCCTTGCTGTTGCCCGCGTACAGCATTTCGCCCTGGCTGCTCGCGTCGAGATCGCCGCGGAACTGCTTGTCGATCGACATGCGGCCGAGGCCGGCGCCCTCGCTCTTGTTGTAGGCTTCGAGCGGTTGCACTTTCACGTCGAATGCGCCTTTCACGTGGTGTTTCATCGTGACTCCTCGGTCGGTGCGGGAAACGTTCGCTGCGGGTCCGCCGATGGCGGACTGTACCGGTCCTGCGAGCAAGGCCAGCGCGATCAGTGAAACCGCGAACGTCTGCATGATGGCTCCTGCGCAGTAGGGCGGAGCGCCGCTGCGAAGAAAAGCTTAGCGAGCAGTGCGCTAGCCGGATTGAAGAAACGCGACATGGCGAAGAGCAAACCCATCCAACAGCGCGGCGTTCTGCACGCGCAACTCGACGCCAAAGGCTTTCGCCACGAACGCTACTGGCCCTCGTCCGATCTCGCGCCGTTCGTCGAACACTACTGGGCGGTCGACTGGGACCTCGACGAGGCCTGCGTGCGCGAGACCTTGCCGCACCCGGTCGTGCACCTCGTCGCCGAAAACGACGAGGCGATCCTCGGCGGCCCGGCAACGCGCCGCTGGACGGGCCGATTCGCGCCCAGCAAGGGACGCGTGTTCTCGATCAAGTTTCGCGTCGGCGGCTTCCGGCCTTTCGTCGCAGATCCGGTCAGTCGCTACGCCGATCGTCAATATTCCGCGCACGAAGTGTTCGGTGAACGCGCACGCTTCCTCGGACGCGATGTGCTCGCCGCCGCAGACCACCACGCCGCCGTCGAAGTCTACGAATCGTTCCTGCGCGCTTGCGATGCTCGCGAGGATCCGATCGTGGATCTCGTCGCCGGCATCGCCGCGCGCATTGCGGACGATCACGCCATCACGCGCATCGAACAGGTGGCAAAAGAGTTCGAGCTGACACCGCGCAGCTTGCAGCGGATGTTTCGCGACTACGTCGGCGCGAGTCCGAAGTGGCTGATCCAGCGCTATCGCCTGCACGAAGTGCTGGCGCGCATCGACGCGGGCGGCGCGATCGATTGGATCGCGCTCGCGCTCGATCTCGGCTACGCCGATCAAGCGCATCTGATACGCGACTTCAAAAAAATCGTCGGACGCACGCCCACGAGTTACGTTCGCGCGAAGGAATGAACGTGAGCTAAAGCATCGCGACCGAAAAAGATTGCACCTCGCGCGCGACTTTGGTTTCTTTGCAAAACATTGTTGCGGCTCTTGCTCGCAACGTTTCGTTCCATCTCTTTGAGGAAGGCCATGAATCTCAACATCAGGACCAAGCCGCTCCACGCGCTCTGCGCGCTGGGGCTGCTCGCCGCCAGTCCCGCCGCATTCGCAGATCCTTCGCCGGCGCTCGATCGCGTCAGCATCTGGCTCGGCGGTTCCTACCTGAACACCGATGTGCAACTGGAAGCGCGCAATCGCAGCGGCGACCTTTCCACCGGCAAACTCGATCTCGGGGGCGGTCACGAATCGGTCGCGCGCGCGCGACTGGACCTGCTGCTGTTCGACACGCAGGGCTTCACTTTCGACTTCTACTCGCTCAGCCATTCGGAAAGCACGACGCTGAACCGGCAGTTCGCGTTCCAAGACGTGCCGTTCGACATCAACGCGAGGCTGCGCGGCAAGTTCGATTTCGACATCGGCAGCGCGTCCTATCACTGGTGGTTCGGCAGCGGCAGCGACGTGTTCGGTCTCGGCGTCGGTGCGGCCTACTACCGCGCCAAGCTCGGCTTGCGCGGCGATGCCACCGTCGACGGACAGACCACCAGCGCACGCGCGAGCTGGGACGAAGACGCGGTCGCGCCGATGGTCACCCTGGCCTACAAGCACGCGTTCTCCGATTCCTTCCGCTTCTACGTCGACGCCTCCGGCGTGAAGAAGAGCGGCGGCAAGCTGTCGGGCCACATCTACGACGCCCGCGTCGGTGTGGAGTGGTTCCCGTGGCACAACCTCGGCATCGGCGCCGAGTACGGCAAGACCGAGATCAGCCTCGATCACAAGCGCAGCAGCTACAAAGCGAATCTCGACGTCGATCTCGACGGTCCGTCCGTGTTCGCTCGCCTGCGTTTCTAAGCGGATCGGCCGCAAGCGCGAACAAGAAAAAAAGCCCGCATCATGCGGGCTTTTTTTGTGGGCTGTTTTTGCGATCGATCCGTGATCGCTACCGTTTGACAGGTTTCGGCCGCAGAAGGAATTCGTCTTGGTACGGCCTAACCGCGGCCATCCATGGCTGTGGTCTTTTGCGATCATCCATGATCGCCGTTATCTGAAGTGCTCGAGTAGCGCGAAGAGTCTTGTCTTCGGACCGTCTACCTGCGGCCGTCCATGGCCGCACTTTTTTGACTTACTGCGATCATCCGTGATCGCTGTCATCTGACAGTCTTCGGCCACGGAAGGACTTCGTCTTCGTACAGTCCAACCGCGGCCGTCCATGGCCGCACTTTTCAACTAAGAACTTTTTTGCCGTGCATCTTGGGGTCAGCGGTGCCAGCGGCCGCCGCTGCGATACCAGCCGCGGTGGCCGTGTTCCCAGCGCACCGGCTCGTAGCGGTAGCCGCGGCGAGCGTGCGACCAGTAGCCCGGCGCCCACACGTAGTGGCCGCGCGACCAGCCCCAGTTGCCGTTGACCCAGACGTAACCCGCACGCGGCGGCGGAATTCTTTCGACGCGCAGCGGCGGTGGCGCCGACGTCGCGTAGACGACCACGCCTCCGCGCGCTTGTGCCGGGGTAGCGCTCAGGGCGCCGCCGGCGACCAGGGCGGCGGCAAGAATCAGCGACGACAGAATCGGGCGATACATGATTTCCTCCTCGTTCGATGCGCTCGACGGAGCGCGCGACTCGGGATCGGAAATTACGCTGGGGGCCCTGAATCGAGCCCATGCAAACCCGCGTAAAGAACGCTTACGGGGCGCGCCGCAGTGCGACGACCGCGT
This sequence comes from Dokdonella sp. GW821-FHT11D02, assembly GCF_058808595.1. Taxonomy (NCBI): domain Bacteria; kingdom Pseudomonadati; phylum Pseudomonadota; class Gammaproteobacteria; order Lysobacterales; family Rhodanobacteraceae; genus Dokdonella; species Dokdonella sp. GW821-FHT11D02. Next base: position 1,305,207 of record NZ_CM179520.1, read on the forward strand.
TGAGACCGCCGAAGGCGAACGAGTTGCTGAGTACGGCGCGCACCCACAGCTCGCGTGCGACGTTCGGCACGTAGTCGAGATCGCACTCGGGGTCGGCTTCGGTGAAATTCGCCGTCGGCGGCACCACACCGTCGCGCAAGGCGCCGATCGCCGCGACCAGTTCGACCGCGCCGGCCGCACCGAGCGCGTGCCCGTGCATCGATTTGGTGGAGGAGACGGCGAGGCGGTCGGCATGTGCGCCGAACGCGCGCCGGATCGCCTTGCTCTCGGTCGGATCGTTCGCCGGCGTGGCGGTGCCGTGCGCGTTGATGTAGTCGATGTCTTCGGGCGCGAGTCCGCCGTCCTTCAGCGCGCGCTCGATCGCTTTCGCCGCACCGGCTTCGGACGGGAACACGACGTCGCCGGCGTCGGCCGACATGCCGGCTCCGGCGAACTCGGCCAGGATCGTCGCGCCGCGGCGCTGCGCGCGCTCGAGTGTTTCCAGTACGAAGATGCCGGCACCCTCGCCGAGCACCATGCCGCGGCGCTGCTTGGAGAACGGCCGGCAGGTGTCGTCGGCCATCACGCGCATCGCTTCCCAGGCTTTGACCGTGCCGAGCGTGATGCAGGCTTCGGTGCCGCCGGCGACGGCCGCGTCGGCCACGCCGCTGCGTACCATGTGGAAGGCTTGCGCCAACGCATGGTTCGCCGACGAGCACGCGCTGACGGTGGCGAAGGCGGGGCCGCGCAGCCCGAATTCGATCGCCACGTGCGAAGCCGGCGCGTTCGCCATCAGGCGCACGATCGTCAGCGGATGCAAGCGTGGGTTGTTGTCGCCGTAGAGGCGCTTGAAGGCGGCGTCGTGGGTCTGCTCGCCGCCGACGCCGCTGCCGATCACGACCGCCGTGTTCTCGCCCAGGTCGTCCGCGGCGAAATCGATGCCCGACTGCGCGATCGCTTCGCGCGCGGCGACCAGCGCGAACTGCGAGACGCGGTCGAGCAGCGGCAGACGCTTGTCGTCGAAATGCGCGGCGGGATCGAAGCCCTGCACCTCGGCGGCGATGCCGAAACGCAAAGCCTCGCGCGGCAGGCAGGTGATCGGGCCGATCGCCGAGCGTCCTTCGCGCATCGCGGTCCAGGAATCGGTGGCGTTGTTTCCGAGCGGCGTAACGGCGCCGATGCCGGTGATGACGACGCGATGCATGCAGGAGCGAGTAGTTGAGGGGTCAGGATTGCTGCGCGGATTGCTCGGCGACGAGCTTGTCGACCGCATCGACCAGGCCCTGCACCGATTCGGTGTCGAAGTTCGGATCGCGGTCGGGCATGGTGATCTTGAAGTGGTCTTCGATCTCGAAAATGATCTGCACGGCGTCGAGCGACTGGATCTCCAGATCCTTCAGCGTCGCTTCCGGCGTGATGCGTGCGCGATCGATGCCCGACTCCTTTGCGATAATGTCGAACACGGTGTCCTGCACGCTGCTCATGGCGTTCTCCTCGATGATCGTTGCGGATCGGCGACGCGATGCGTCCGCGGCATCATCGCCGGGCGCCCGGCGATCTTCAAGGACACCGATGGCGGTCGACGCTGTCGCACGCTGCGGGCATACTGCGCCGCCCTCAACCCTAGCGGCCGCCGTATCGACGGCCCGTGAAGAACGCCGATGCCCACGACCGTAGTCACGTTGTGGCTGCTCAATGTACTGCTCGATACTTTCGGGCAGCTTTCGTTCAAGGCCGCCGCGGCCGCGCCCGGGCTCGGCGACGGCCTCGCGCGCTGGCGCGCCATGGCGCGGCGGCCGTGGATCTGGATCGGCATCGGCTGTTACGTCGGCGAGTTCCTGGTCTGGCTCGCCTTCTTGTCCTTGGTGCCGCTGTCGGAAGGCGTGCTGCTCGGTTCGATCAACATCGTCGCGGTGATGATCGCCGGACGCTTTTTGTTCAACGAGAAGTTCTCGCCGTTGCGGACCGCGGGCATCCTCCTGGTCGCAGCCGGCGTCGCCGTCGTGGGGCTTGCCTGATGCGTCGCTTCTATCTGATCGGATTCTTGGTGCTGGTCTGCTTCGATACGTTCGCACAGGTCTGCTTCAAGCTGACCGCCAACCATGCGATGCCGCCGGAGGCGAATCTGGACTGGGTCTTGCGCCTGCTGTCGACGCCGTGGGTGTACTGCGCGATCGCCTGTTACATCGGCGCGTTCCTGAGCTGGATGACCTTGCTGCAGCACGCGCCGATCGGTCCGGCGTTCGCCGCATCGCATCTGGAAGTCATCAGCGTGATGGCGCTGTCGGTGGTGCTGTTCGGCGAGAAGATCGGCACGCCGCAGTTGGTCGGCAGCGCGCTTATCATCGCCGGCATCGTCTGCCTCGCGCTCAGCGAAACCGATGGCGAAAAGCCGCCCGCCACGTAGCGAAATTCCCCCGACCGCGGGCTTGCCGCCGCGCTGGCGGGATTTGTCGCCGTTCGCCGCCGGCGCGCCGCAGCGCGGCGACCTCGGCCGCGCTGCCGCCGATTTTCTCGGCATCGACGACGTGCAGGTCGAATGCTCCGGCACCGCGAGCCTGATCGTCGCGCTGACCGCGCTGCGTCGGCTGAGCGGACGCCGCGCCGTGATCGTGCCGGCTTACACCTGTCCTTTGGTCGCGCTGGCGGTTGCGCATTGCGGTCTGGAGCTGCGTCTGTGCGATCTCGCGCCGGGCTCGATCGATTTCGACACGGCTGAACTCGCGCGCCTGTGCGATCGCGACACGCTCGCCGTGTTGCCGACGCATCTGGGCGGGCGCGTCGCCGACGTCGCCGCCGCGCTCGCGATCGCGCGCGCGGCCGGCGCGTTCGTGATCGAGGACGCCGCGCAGGCGCTCGGTGCGCGTGTGCGCGGCCATCCGGTCGGTCTCGATGGCGATGTCGGCTTTTTCAGTCTCGCCGTCGGCAAGGGACTGACCACCTTCGAAGGCGGCCTGCTGCTCGCACGCGACGCCGCCGTGCGACGCGAATTGGAGCGCACCAGCCGTGACGTCGTGCCATTTAGTTTCGGTTGGGAGCTGAAGCGATCGCTGCAGCTGCTCGGCTACCACGCCGCGTATCGACCGTCGCTGCTCGGAGTCGCCTACGGCGCGCCGCTGCGTCGCGCTCTGCGCCGTGGCGATCCGGTCGCCGCAGTCGGCGACGATTTCGACGCCGACATTCCGCTGCACACGCTCGGGCGCTGGCGTCAGTCGGTCGGCGCGCGCGCGTTCGCGCGGCTGCCGGCGTTTCTCGAGACGTGCGCTGCGCAAGCGGCGCGGCGCAAGGCGCGACTCGCGCAGATCGCCGGCGTCGAACTGCTCGACGATCCGGCCGATGCGGCCGGCACCTGGCCGTTCCTGCTGCTGCGCCTGCGCGAGGCGGCGCGCGATGCGGTGCTGCGCGAGCTGTGGGGCGCCGGGCTCGGCGTCAGCCGCCTGTTCATCCACGCGCTGCCCGATTATCGCTACCTGCAGCCCTTCGTCGGCGAGCACGCGGTGCCGAATGCGCGCGCATTCGCGGCGACGACGCTGACGATCTCCAACAGCCCGTGGCTCGACGACGATGCGTTCGAGCAAATCTGCACGGTGCTGCAAGCGGTCGTCACTTCCGCGTAGTCACTTGCGTACCAGGAACGCGTCCTGCAACGCCCACAACAGGCCGACCGGGAACGTTGTGGTATGGAACGAGCCATCGACGACCTTGCCGTGCAGCTTCAAGTTCTTGTACTTGCGCGCAGCCAGACGCTGCAGCATCTCGGCCTGCTGCGCGACCATGTTCGAGCCGTCCGGACATTGCGCCGGCGCGTCGCCGCAGCCGCCCGGATACTCGGTCGAGCCGATCGCCATGTAGAGGTTCGCCTTCAGATCGGTGTGCGTCTTCGCATACGCCGCTTCGGCCGCGAACATCGCCTTCTTGTTGTACCAGAGCGAGGCGCTGGTCAGGATGTAGTTCTGGAAGAGCTCGGGCTGATTGAACATCACCCAGATGCCGAACAAGCCGCCGTAGGACTGACCGGCCAGGCTGCGCCGCGTCGGGTCGGCGCGATACGTTTTTTCGATCAGCGGGATCGCTTCGTTCTTGATGAAGTCGAGATAGCCCGGCGCCTCGCCGGTTGGCGACGGCTTGTTGCGCACGTCGACCAGCGGCGTCAGGTCACGCTCGCGGCTGACCACCGGATCGTCGCCTCGCGCATACGAGAGCCCGACCAGGATGAAATCCTCGAAGGTGCCGTGATTGAACGGCACGCGCGTGACGCCGGAAGCGACTTGGAACGTGTACGGCCCATCGGTCAGGTACAGCACCGGGTACTTGCGCTGCGCGTTCTCGGGCTTGTCGTAGCCGGGTGGTAGTTTTACGTAGAGTTCGTAAGTGCGCTTGAGCTTCGCCGACTCGATCGCGTGGACGGCGCTGCGTTCGATTTGGAAGGGCGGGGGGTTCGGAGTAGGGGCTGATGCCGAGGAGGACTCGGCGGAAGCGGTGGAACAGGTGAGCAGAAGCGTCAGCGCGACGGGAAGAAAATTCGTCATTCGATGTCTTTAATCTTTGTTGGGATGGTGAGGGCGGCAAACCTTGCACCGTATGGCAACTGCAGAAGATTGACCATAGTCCGAAGAGCATGGGCTAGAAGAGGTCGCGATCCGTTCTGTTTCCGATATTGGCAAACGAACGCGTGTCGGTTGAACTTCCACATCGGAGCTGAAAAGTCATGCTGACCGTGCGATATGCGATGCTTTTGTCTTCGATCATTGCCCTGCTGGCATTCATGAACTTCTCGCGCGCTCAGGGGCAGTCTGACGGCACCGCTCAGGCGAAGCCGAAAGTCGCCTACAAGATTTTGACCGCGCAAGAGATGGCGGAGCTTGAAGCTACGCGGCGTTTCGCAGGTTCCGCGCAGGATCGTTCGGACGGCTACATCCATCTCTCGACCGCCGAGCAGTTGACGGCAACGGTCGACCGGCATTTCGCCGGTCAAACGGGCTTGTTCATCGTCGCCGTCGATTTGAAGGCGGCCGGCGATGTTTTGAAGTGGGAGTGGTCCGAGCGCCGCAAGCAAGACTTCCCGCATCTGTACGGAGCGTTGACTTGGGAGATGGTGATCGTGTCGGGTGCGCTTACCCGCGACGCCACGGGGACGGTGCAGCCGCCTGTCGCCAGCCGTAGCGGACGGCAACTAGAGTCTTAGCCGGCCACCGGGAAGCGCCGTATCGGGAATTCGCGGAGGCCTAGCCGGCCGTCGATCACGACCGCGCCGCGGCGTCGATCCGCTCGAGCAAACGCAGATTGAGCGCGTGCTGCTGCGCCTGCCACTCGGCCAGTTGCGCCGCGTCGATTTCCGGTTGTTCGTCGAGCGCGCTGAGCTTGCGCTTCCACCAGCTTCGGTAGCGATAGGCGGAGACGTCGCCGGTGATGTCGCTGCCGATCAGACGGCCTGTGAGCGCATCGATGCCGCGCGCGAGATCGTGTTCGAGCAGGCGGCCTTGATCCCAGTTCGTGTGCGCGACTTCGGGGCTCAGTGCGTCCTTGTCGATCGACAGATACACCGGCGCGGTCGAGCCGCGTTGTTCCTCGACGAAGCGATCGAGCAGGGCTGCGGGCGTGTCGAAACCGCGAAACGCGGCGTGTAGGCCGAGGCGGCGCGACCAGCCGGTATCGACGCCGACGGTCCAATATTCGAGCTTGCCGCGGCGCAGCGGGGTCAGATAGTTCTCCCACGCGTGCGCGGAGGAAACGTCGGCCGAGCTGATGCCGAGCACGCGTACGCGCGAAACGACCGGCAGCAATGCGACCTTGCGCACCCACGAACCGCAGTGCACGCCGAACGGGAAGCGCATGTTGTCGGGGTGGTTGTCGAATACGACGACTTCGAACGGTGCCTGCGCGGCACGACGTTCGATCAGCGGCCAGCTCAGGTGGTGGTAGTCGCCGCTGCCGAGGAAGACGGTACCGTAGCTCGCCGGCAGCTGCGCTTCGATCGCGCGCACGACCGCGCGGAAGCGGCGCAAGCCGCAGCCGAAGCGGATCGCCTCCTGCCACTGGCCGAGGTCGAGCACGCGCGCGCCGGGCAGCGCGCCGACCGAGCGGTCGAAATCAAGGACGAGCGGCGCCGGCATCGGTGTTTGAACCGGTGTCGCCGTCGAGACGCGCGCGGTCGCTCTCGAAGCGCCCGGCGATCTTCTGCAGCAGGGCGCGCAGCACGCGGCTGCGCGGGCGCACGGCATGGCGCGTGAAGGTGAAGCGCGCGCCGAGATAGGACTTGATCTCCGGATCGGTCCAGCCGGCGACGTAGCAGCACAGGTCGCGCCGCAGCGCGTAGTCGAGGTTGTGCATCCAGCTCACGAAGTAGAGGTTCTGCTCGCGCGCTTGCGGATAGCGGAAGCCGACGTATTTGTCGACCAGCGCATCACCGACGACGAAGCAGAGATTCCAGCCGATCAGCTCGCCGCGATGACGATACACGAACACGATACCGCCGCACGAGGCGTCTTGCAGCAGCGCGTCGAAGAACTCGCGACTGAGCTGGTCGAAGTGGATTTCGCTCTGCGCATAGACTTCGAGGTAGCGCGCGTAGAACTCCGCGCGTACCGCGGCGTCGGCGAAGTACGCATCGCCGGTCGGAATCTCGACGATCTCGAGTTCGGCGCGCGCGCGCAACTTGCGCCGGATGTCCTTGCGCCTGCCCGAGGACAGCCGCGCGAGATAGTCGTCGGTCGATTCGAAGTCGATCGGCACCCACGCCAGCGCCTGGCCTTCGAGCAGGACGAAGCCGGCCTGCTCGCAGGCGCGCGCGACCTCGCGCGCGGCAGCGTTGCTGGCCTGATCGAGCAGCGGCGATTCCTGCGGCAGATCCTTGACGATTACGAACGGCTGGCGTGCAGCCGGCGCGGTGCGCCATTCGCGCACCAGCGCGGCTGCGTCGGCGCCGCGCGGCAGCAGCGCGTACTCCGACACGGTGGTGCCGACGAAGCAGGTGCGCGGGCGCAGCAGGCGGCTCCACCAGCGATACAGCGGCAGCGCCGAGACGCGCCGGCGCATGTCGTCGTCGGCGGTGGTCAACAGATCGAAGCGCGCGACGAAGGCCGGCGTGCCCGAAGGCAGCGTCAAGGCGTCGAAGTCGAGCGGCGGATGCGCGAGGAAATGCCGTACCAGCGCGGGCGGTTCGAGCAGGTTGTGATACGCGCCCGCGACGGCCGTCATCAGTCGGCGGCGGCGATCGCCGCACCGTGCGGCAACTCGACCGGATTGTTTTCGACGATGCGCTGGAAGAACGCGGCCGAGCGTTCGATCAACTTGCCGCGCTCCTGATCGACCGTGACCATGTGGTAGCTGTTGTCGAGCAGCAGGGTTTCGACCGGCGCGTTCACGCCGCGCTCGACCATGCGCACGTTGCGCAACGAGGCGACGTCGTCGTTGGACGAATGCGCGACGAAGCACGGCGCGCGCACGCGGCCGAGGCGGTTGCGCACGTGCAGCGAAAGACGCTGGAACTGCGCCAGCGACGGCCACGGGAAGCCGGCCAAACCGGCCGCCTGGCTGTCGCCGGCGAGCATCGCGCCGACGATGCGGTTGCGGATGCGTTCGTCCTTGATGCCGTACGGCTCGACCTCTTCCGAGGCGCGGTCATGGCCGAAGCCGAGCGCGGTGATCAGGGGCAGCAGAAAGGCGAGGCGGCCGATCGCCGGCGTGGCCCAGCCGTCATGGAAGAAGGTGGTGCCGTAGAGGCCGAGGCCGTCGACGTCGCGCGGGCGGTCGAGCGCGAGCTTGAGCGCGAGCACCGCGCCCATCGACAAGCCGGCGACGAACAGATGATCGACCTGTTCGCGCAAGCGGTCGGCGGCGGCGTCGACGCTGGCGACCCAGTCGCGCCAGCCGGTGGCGAGCAGATCGGCCGGGTCGCCGCAGTGGCCGGCGAGCTGCATGCCGAGCACGCTGAAACCGGCGCGGTTGAGGCCGTTGCCGACGAAGCGCATCTCGGTCGGCGTGCCGGTCAAACCGTGGATCAGGAGCACGCCGGCGCGGCCGCCGCGTAAATAGAATTCCGAAGGTTTGATCATGAAGATTGTTCGGTAAATCAGTGTGTTGGGATGTCTCTAGCGACCGCGCGAACGCGCAGTGGCCGGACCTTGCCGATAGCTTGATGCAGCCGTCTTTCGGGCGGCTTTCGGCGGTCGAGCGGATGCGATGGGGAATGTCCCGATCCATCACGCAGTTGCGTACTTCGATGGCATCCACCACGCAATGGGAATGCCATGAGAACCGCTTTGTTCGCTTTCGGCCTGCTCGTACTCGCGCGCGCCTCCGCCATGGACATCGACAAGGACATCCTGCAAGCGCGTGTGCTCGACGCCGACGGACAGACCTTCGGCACGCTCGCCTCCAGCGACCTTACGCCGGATGCGAGCTTCGCCGGTTCCGGTTCGCGCACCGTCGATCTCAACAACGCCAGCGACAAATTCGACGTCGCCCTGCGCGTCTTCCCGAGCAGCGACGGCGGCTACTGGCTGGCCGGCTATCAGGCCGGTCCGTCGAACGCGCGCAGTCTGGCGATCAGCAAGCTCAGGGCCGACGGCAGCTACGACACCGCCTACAACGGCACCGGCAAGCGGCTGATCGCCTCGACCATGCTCGAGGTCACCGACGTCGCCATCGGCGGCGGCGAAACGCTGTACTTCGTCGGCACCCAGCACACCGGGTCGAACACCGACTTGGACATCCAAGTGGCCTGCGTCGACAACACTGGCACGTTGTGCGACGGCTTCGGTTCGGGCGGCGTGCACGCGATCTGGCTGGATCTGGGCGCCGATGCGGCGAACAAGGATGATCGCCCGAACCGCATCGTCTGGTACGCCAGCCAGCTCTACATCGTCGGCGAGACCGAAACCGATTCGGGCGTCGGCACGAGCAGGGACCCGGCCGCCTTCGCGATCAATCTGAACCCCGCCAGCGGCGCGCAGAACATGAGCTTCGGCAACGTCCCCGCGCACGCCGGCGTCTATCTGTACAACCCCAACCTCACGCCGAACGGGCGCGAGGCGGCGTTCGACGTGCTGGCCTACTCGCCGGCGCCGTTCGCCTATCGTCTGGTGATCGTCGGCATCAAGCAGCGCGCAGCCGGCGATGCAGACACCGACGGCTTCACTCTCAGCGTGAACGGCGTGACCGGGTACGCGGACGGTTTCATCGACGATTCCGTCTTCGGCGACCTCGGCAGCAAGAAGCAGGACGCGCTGCTGCGCGTGATCCGGCGCCACAACGGTGGTTTCGCCGTGGCCGGCTTCGCCTACAACGACAGCGCCAGCCCCACGCCGCAATACGAATTGCTGATGGCGGCCTACAAAGCCGACGGCAATCTGGACAACGGCTTCGGCGGCGACAACACCAATATGCGGCATCAGCTGCTGCTGAGCGGAACCAACGTACCGTACGGATTGGCCGAGCGCGTCGATACGCGCGATCTCGTCGTCGGCGTCGACATGAAGGCCGATCTGTTCGGCGATGGGCATCCGATGCAAGCGGTGGTCCAGCTCGGCAGGAATGGCGCGCCGCTGCACGGCTTGGCGATCCTCGACTTCGCCGCCAGCACGGACGCGCAGAAGGCTTCGGTCGGTTCGGATCTGATCATCGCCGGCGGCAAAGTCGTCACTGCCGGCTATCGTCGCTGGATGGAGGGCAGCCCGGCCGCTGCCGGCGACTTCGACATGACGGCCGCGCGCTTCGTCGCCACCGACACCATCTTCGCCGACCAATTCGGCGGACCGAACTCCGATTGACGCGCCGCCGCGACGCCGGCCGGCAGAGCATCGGCGGCGTCGCGGATTCCTTCGCGGCTATCATCGTCCTCGACGCGGACGTACCGCGAACGGAGTACGACGATGGAACTGGGCATGATCGGCCTCGGCCGCATGGGCGCGAACATGGCGCAGCGCTTGCTGCGCGGCGGGCATCGCGTGATCGGCTTCGACCCGAACGCGGACGCACGCGCCGCAGTGGTCGCGAGCGGCGGCGCCGCGGCGGCTTCGCTGCAGGAATTGGTCGGCCAGCTCGGCGCGCCGCGCGCGCTGTGGCTGATGGTGCCGGCGGGAGAGATCACCGATCGCACGGTCGCATCGCTGCTGCCCCTGCTCGCGCGCGGCGACGCCTTGATCGACGGCGGCAACTCGAACTATCGCGACACGCTGCGCCGCGCGGCGCAAGCAGCCGAGTACGGCGTCGACTACCTCGACTGCGGCACCAGCGGCGGCGTGTGGGGGCTGGCCGAAGGCTACAGCCTGATGATCGGCGGCGAGGCGGCCGCGTTCGAGCGGTTGCGGCCGATCTTCCAGGCCTTGGCGCCGGCGCCCGATCGCGGCTGGGGTCACGTCGGCGCGAGCGGCGCCGGGCACTACGCGAAGATGATCCACAACGGCATCGAGTACGGCCTGATGCAGGCCTACGCGGAAGGTTTCTCGATCCTCAAGCACAAGACCGATTTCGCCTTCGATCTGCACCAGCTGGCCGAAATCTGGCGCCACGGCAGCGTGGTGCGTTCATGGTTGCTCGACTTGACCGCCGACGCTTTGTCGAAGAATCCGTCCATGGCCGGCATCGCGCCGCACGTGGCGGATTCGGGCGAAGGCCGCTGGGCCGTGGCCGAGGCGATCGCGCTCGACGTGCCGGCGCCGGTCATCACGCAAGCTTTGCTCGAACGCCTGCGTTCGCGCGACGACGATTCCTATGCCGACAAGCTGCTCGCGGCGATGCGCAACGAGTTCGGCGGGCATGCGGTGAAGAAGGAATAGCGTCGACAGTCCGGGCGCGGCAGCGACGCGTAAGCGTCAGCGCGGCGGCAGGCCGCGCGCCAGCTCGCGCGTCAATGCTTCGGCCGGAATGTCGCGGCAGCCGCTTGCGTTCTGGCCGGACCAGAGCTGCGAGAAATCCGCACTGCCGCGCGCTTCCGCGTGCGCGCGCAACGGCGCGATCGCGATCGATGCGAGCGGGAACGCGGGCGCCGTTTCATCGAGCGGGCCGAGTTCGCGCATCAGGCGATTGACGATGCCGCGCGCCGGCCGGCCGCTGAAGAGATTGGTCAATGCCGTGTGCTGCGCCGTCTCGCCGCGCAAGGCGGCGCGATGCACGCTGTTGGTGGTCGCTTCGGGGCAGAGCAGGTAAGCCGTGCCGATCTGTACGCCGGCGGCGCCCAGTGCGAACGCGGCGGCGACGCCTTGCGCATCGGCGATGCCGCCGGCGGCGATCACCGGCACGCGCACCGCGCGCACGAGTTGCGGCAACAGGGCGAAGGTTCCGGCTTGGCGGGTGAGGTCGTCGGACAAGAAATGTCCGCGATGCCCGCCCGCCTCCAAGCCCTGCGCGACGATCGCATCGACGCCGCGCGCTTCCAGCCAAAGCGCTTCGTCCAAGGTCGTCGCCGACGACAGGACTTTCGCGCCCCAGGCGCGCACGCGTGCGAGCAGCTCCGGCGCCGGCAGGCCGAAATGGAAGCTGACGATCGGCGGCTTGAATTCCTCCAAGACATCCGCGGCAGCGGCGTCGAACGGCGTGCGCGATGCGGTCGTCGCCGCCGGCGGCAGATCGAGCCCGGCTTCGCGGTAGTACGGCGCGAGCCGTTCGCGCCAGGCCGCCTCGCGTCGCGCATCCGGCGTCGGCGGCGTGTGGCAGAAGAAGTTCACGTTGAACGGCCGCTGCGTTCGCTCGCGGATCGCCGCGAGCTCTTCGCGCAGAACCTCGCGTGAGAGCGTGGCGCAGGGCAGGGAGCCGAGCGCTCCGGTGCCGCACACGGCGAGCGCGAGCGCGCTGCCCTGCACGCCGGCCATCGGCGCCTGGATGATCGGCAGCTCGACGCCGAGCAGCGCGGCGAGGTCGGTGCGCGTCGGCGCTGCAACGATTTCGGTCATGCCCGGAACCTCGCCGCTCGAAGACGCCACAGCCTACTCCAGCCCGGTCGCCGGGAGCGCAGGGCTCGGCGAGCGGCCGTAAAACTTTTTTTGCGCGCGTGTCGATTTCCCGTTTTCCCGTTCGTCGTACCTGCAAGAGCGCAGGAACGGATCGTCCGTAACCCGCTCACATACGAGGAGAAGCGACATGCGATTCATGGTGATGATCAAGGCGAATGCGGACACCGAAGCGGGCGTGATGCCGAGCGAGCAGCTGCTTACCGCGATGGGCAAGTACAACGAAGAACTGGTCAAGGCTGGCGTGATGCTGGCGGGCGAGGGCTTGCATCCGAGTTCCAAGGGCCTGCGCGTGAACTTCGGCGCGGACGGCAAGCGCGCGGTCATCGACGGCCCGTTCACCGAGTCGAAGGAGCTCGTCTGCGGCTTCTGGCTGTGGCAGGTACGTTCGAAGGAAGAGGCGGTCGAGTGGCTCAAGCGCGCACCGTTCCAGGCGGGCGACGTGGTCGAGCTGCGCCAGGTGTTCGAAGCCGAAGACTTCGGCGCCGAGTTCACCCCCGAGCTGCGCGAACAGGAAGATCGTCTGCGCGCCGAGATCGCCTCGCGCTGATCCGAACCGACTGACGACCGGGACACGACGATGAAGCTCACCACTTATCTCAACTTCGACGGCAATACCCGCGAGGCGTTCGAGTTCTACGCGAAACTGCTCGGCGGCAAGATAGTCGCCATGATGAGCTACGGCGAAACCCCCGGCTGCGAAGACATGCCGGAAGCCGAGCGCAACAAGATCATGCACGCGCGCCTGGAAATCGGCAGCGATGCGTTGATGGCAACGGACAGCACCGCGCAGTATCCGTACCACAAGATCCGCTGCGCCTACGTCGTCTTCGATACCGACAGCTCGGAAGATGCCGAGCGCATCTTCGCCGCGCTGTCGGCCGGCGGCCAGATCGAAATGCCGATGCAGGAGACGTTCTGGGCGCATCGCTACGGCATCACCGTCGACCGCTTCGGCGTGCCGTGGATGATCAACCACGCCAAGCCGATGCCGGCGGCTTGATCGCCGTCACCGCAGCCGTTCGAAAATCCGCAATCCCCTCTCCCGCTCGCGGGAGAGGTGAACATCCGCGGCGGCGCGGACCTATGAGGCCAAGGCCGTATCGACGATCGCCTGCGCTTCGCGCAACAGTTCCTGCAGATGCGCTTCGTCGCGGAAGCTCTCGGCGTAGATCTTGTAGATGTTCTCGGTGCCCGACGGCCGTGCGGCGAACCAGCCGTTCGCCGCGACAACCTTGATACCACCGATCGGCGCGTCGTTGCCCGGCGCACGATCGAGCACGGCGAGGATCTTCTCGCCGGCGAGCGTGTCCGATTTCACTTCGGCCGGCGACAGTTTCGACAAGCGCTTCTTCTGTTCCAGCGTCGCCGTGGCGTCGACGCGCAGCGCGTGCGAGCCGCCGAGTTCGGAGGCGATGCGCGCGTAGCACTCGCCCGGATCGCGCTCGCTGCGCGCGGTGATCTCGGCGGCGAGCAGGGCGGCGGCGATGCCGTCCTTGTCGGTGCTCCAGGCGCGGCCGTCGCGACAGAGGAAGGACGCACCCGCGCTCTCCTCGCCGCCGAAGCCGAGCGAGCCGTCGAGCAGGCCGTCGACGAACCATTTGAAACCCGCCGGCGTCTCGTACAGGCGGCGTCCGAAACGTGCCGCGATACGATCGATCAGCGCGCTGCTGACCGCGGTCTTGCCCACCCCGGCGTCGGCACGCCACTGCGGCCGGTGCCGGAAAAGATAATCGACCATCACCGCGAGATAGCGGTTGGGCAGCATCAGGCCGGCGCTGCGCGCGACGATGCCGTGGCGGTCGTGGTCGGTGTCGCAGGCGAACGCGACGTCGTAACGGTCCTTGAGATCGATCAGTCCGCGCATCGCGTAGGGCGAGGACGGGTCCATGCGCACGCGGCCGTCCCAGTCCAGCGTCATGAACGAAAAGGTCGGATCGACGCGCTCGGCCAGCACGTCCAGTTCGATGCGATAGTGCTCGGCAATGCGCCGCCAGTAATGCACGCCGGCGCCGCCGAGCGGATCGACGCCGAGCTTCGGCGCGGCCGTACGGATCGCGTCGAAATCGATCACCTCGCCGAGACCTTCGACGTAGCGGCCGAGGAAATCGTACTCGTGCGTCGTCGCCGCCTTGCGCGCCTGCGCGAACGGCAACCGCCGCACCTCGCGCAAGCCCTCGGCGATCAGCGCGTTCGCGCGAGCCTCGATCGCCGCGGTCAGGCCGGTGTCGGCCGGGCCGCCGTTGGCAGGGTTGTATTTGAAGCCGCCATCAGCGGGCGGATTGTGCGAGGGCGTGACGACGATGCCGTCGGCGAGACCGCGTGCGCGCCCGCGGTTGTGCGCCAGGATCGCCTGCGACACTGACGGTGTCGGTGTGTACTCGCCACCGAGCGAAATCATCGTCTGCACGCCGTTCGCCGCCAGCACTTCGAGCGCGGACTCGAACGCCGGCACCGACAACGCGTGCGTATCGATGCCGATGAACAACGGCCCGTCGATGCCGTGCGTGCGGCGCGACTCGCAGATCGCTTGCGTGATCGCGAGCACGTGCTGTTCGTTGAAGCTGGCGTCGAACGAGCTGCCGCGATGGCCGGAGGTGCCGAAGGAGACGCGTTGTGCGGCGATTGAGGCGTCTGGTGTGATCGCGTAGTAGGCGTCGACCAGCGCGGCGACGTCGATCGGCGGCGTTTCGCGCGCCGAGTGGCCGGCGAGCGGCGAAAGATTCGTGCTCATGCCTGGCTCCTGCGCGCGCGATAGCGCCGGATCAGCGCGTTGGTCGAGCTGTCGTGCGCGAGCTTGGGTTCCTGCGCGCCGCTCAGTTCCGCCGCCGTGGTTTTCGCCAGCGCCTTGCCGAGTTCGACGCCCCATTGATCGAAGGAATCGATGTCCCAGATCGCGCCCTGCACGAACACGGCGTGCTCGTACAACGCGACCAGCGCACCAAGCGCATGCGGCGTCAGGCGGTCGGCCAGGATCGTCGTGCTCGGGCGGTTGCCTTCGAACACGCGATGCGGCACCAGCACAGGCGGCGTGCCTTCGGCGCGCACTTCGTCCGCGTTCTTGCCGAAGGCGAGCGCCTCGCTCTGTGCGAAGAGATTCGCGATCAACAGATCGTGCTGGTCGCCGAGCGGCGCCAGCGCATTGCAGAAGCCGATGAAGTCGCAGGCGATTCCGCGCGTCCCTTGATGGATCAACTGGTAGAACGAATGCTGGCCGTTGGTGCCGGGCTCGCCCCAGTAGATCGGGCCGGTCGAGTAGTCCACGCGACGGCCGTCGTGCGTCACGCTCTTGCCGTTGCTCTCCATCGTCAGCTGCTGCAAATAAGCCGGAAAGCGTTTGAGGTACTGCTCGTAGGGCAGCACTGCGACGCTGTCGAGGCCGAGGAAGTTCGTGTTCCAGATGCCGATCAGCCCCATCAGCGCGGGCAGGTTGTGCTCGAACGGCGCGCTGCGGAAATGCTCGTCCATCGCGCGGAAGCCGGCCAGGAGCTCGCGGAAGCCGTCGGGCCCGATCGCCAGCATGGTCGACAGGCCGATCGCCGAGTCCATCGAATAACGGCCGCCGACCCAGTCCCAGAAGCCGAACATGTTGGCGGTGTCGATGCCGAACGCGGCGACTTCCTTCGCGTTGGTCGACACCGCGACGAAATGCTTGGCGACCGCCGCCTCATCGCCCCCGTATGCGGCGAGCGTCCAGGCGCGCGCCGCGCGCGCATTGGCCAGCGTCTCCAAGGTGGTGAAGGTCTTCGAGCAGACCACGAATAGGGTTTCGCGCGGATCGAGATCGCGCGTCGCTTCGAGGAAGTCGATGCCGTCGACGTTGGAGACGAAGCGGAACGCGATGTCGCGCCGGCTATAGTGGCGCAGCGCTTCGTAGGCCATCACCGGGCCGAGATCGGAGCCGCCGATGCCGATGTTGACGACGGCGCGGATCGGGCGGCCGTCGTAGCCGGTCCAGGCGCCGTTGCGCACGCGCTCGGCGAACGCGGCCATGCGCGCGAGCACCGCGCGCACTTCCGGCACGACGTCGCTGCCGTCGACTTTGATCGCCACATCGGAGGGAGCGCGCAGCGCCGTGTGCAGCACCGCACGTTGCTCGGTGGTGTTGATGCGTTCGCCGCGGAACATCGCTTCGATGCGTTCGCGCAGGCCGACCGCAGCGGCCAGCTCGAGCAAGCTGCGCAGAATGGCATCGTCGACGCGTTGCTTGGAGTAGTCGAAATAAAGCCCGGCGGCTTCTGCGGCGTAGCGTTCGCCGCGCGCGGGATCGGCGGCGAACAGTTCGCGTAAGGTTCGTCGTGCCTGCTGCTGTGCCTGCACTTGCAGGGTTTGCCATTGCGGACGCGCGGTCAGGCCCGCGCCGGCCGTGGTCGGTTCGCTCATCCGGCGCTCCGCTGTGATCCGAGGCTGGCGCTCTTGTCGGCGATGCGTTGCAGCAGCTGCCGCCACGACTTTACGAACGCCTCCGCGCCTTCGCGTTGCAGACGCGCGGCGAGCGCGCCGAGATCGACGCCTTCGCCGACGAACTCGGCCAGCACGCTTTCCGCATCACCGCCGTCGGCGGGCATGGCGCCCTTGATCTCGCCGTGCTCGGCCAATGCGTGCAAGGTCTTTTCCGGCATCGTGTCGATCGTATCGGGTGCCGCGAACGCTTCGACGTAGAGCGTCGCGCGCGCATCCGGGTCCTTCACGCCGGTACTGGCCCAGAGCAGGCGCTGCGGCCTGGCGCCGGCCGCGGCCAGCCGCGCCCAGCGCGGCGAGGCGTAGAGCTCGCGATAGGCGCGATAGGTGCGCTGGCCGATCGCGATGCCGAGGCGGTTGTGCAGCGGCGCCGGCACCGAGTCGGCCACGGCGCGGTCCCAGCGGCTGATGAACAGCGAGGCGACCGAGCCGACGCGTGGATCGAGTCCGGCATCGAGGCGCCGCTCGATGCCGCGCAGGTACGCTTCGGCCGCGGCGAGGTAATGCTCACGCGAGAACAGCAAGGTCACGTTGACCGGCACGCCGGCGAAGATCGATTCTTCGATCGCGCTGACGCCGGCGGCGGTGCCGGGAATCTTCACGAAAAGGTTCGGCCGCGCCGCCTGCACGTGGATCGCTTTGGCCGAGGCGACGGTCGCTGCGGCATCGTCGGCGAGCAGCGGCGAGACTTCCATCGAAACCCAGCCGTCTTCGCCGCGGCTGGTGTCGTGGATGGTGCGGAACAAGTCGGCGGCGCGGCGCAGATCTTCCAGCGCGAGTTCCACGAACAGCGCTTCGCCGGCGAGGCCGGCGCGCGCCTTTTCGGCGATGCCGGCGTCGTAAGCCGCGGTCTTGCCGATCGCTTCGTCGAAGATGGTCGGGTTCGAGGTCAGGCCGGTGACCGACAGCTCGTCGATGTAGCTCTGCAAGGAGCCGTCATCGAGCATTTCGCGAGTGATGTTGTCGAGCCACAGGCTCTGGCCGAGTTCGTGCAGGAGGCGGGTGGGTTTCATGCGGGGTTCCGGGGTCGACACCGACGCGGCGCGCCGGCGCAAGGAGCGGCAAAGGATTCGGCAGGCGTCCGCCGGCGCGACGCGCGGCGGTTCGGCGAATCAGTTCGGGGCACGCGGCGAGGGCAGCCTCATGCGCCGACGATACACCGAGCCGCGCTCTTGTCCCAACTGGAGGGTGAGGGCGATCACAGGCCCGGCAAGTCGCCCGGCCGATGACGTCGACGCTCGCCTCGCAAACGAGTTAGCGCGGTCCGGGTTCGGAGCGGAAGGAGGGGGCACGTCCTTGTGCCCGAGCCTTGTTCAAAGGCCGGCTTCGAAGCCGTTGCAGAAGACGGTATCGCCGATGCGGCAAGTCAGCGGGATGGCCAGCGCCACCAGATCGACTTCGTCCTGATCGACACGCGGAACGCCGATCAGGGTTGCCTGACCGGTGTTCTTGTCGATGCTGTACATGCCGTTCGCGCCAAGTTCGAGGTTGGAGAAGTAGAGCGTCCCGCCGGCCGGATCGAAGGCGAGGCCTGCGGTGAAGATCGCCGGAACCCCGAGCGGGCCGACCACGGTGGCAGCGCCGGTGCTCTTGTCGATCTTGACCAAGCTGTCGCTCACTTGTTCGATTCCGTAGAGCTGGCCCTCTGCGTCGACCGCGATGCCGGTGATGGCGATGCTGCTGGAGCCGGTCGAGATCGTCGCCACGAAGGTCGTCGCGCCGGTAGCGGGGTTGATGGTCGACAAGGTTTGTCCGACGTTTCCTCCAATCCAGTACAGCGTCTGCGTGGTCGGGTCGACGGTCATGCCCCAGATGTCGTCCGTCGGCGGAGGCGCATCGGCGATTCGCGTCAGCGCGCCGGTCGTCGTATTGATTCGGTAGAAGCCGGTATCGCCGAGCGCGTACAGATCGGTGCCGAGGAAGGCCGAGCCCCAGATGGTCGCGCCGTTGGGTGAGGGTCCGATCCGCGTCGGCGCGGTGGGCGCGTTGAAGTCGAGCGAGACGAGCGTGCTGGCCTCGTTTCTGGTGATGATCGCGTAGCCCTTCACGGCAGTGGCGGACGGAAGCGGCGGCACCGGCGAGGCGGCAGCCGGCATCGCGACGGCGAAGCCGATCAATGCGGCGAAACCGAAACTCCGCGCGCGCTCGTAAAATCCGCGTTCAGCGTGAATCGGGCGGGGTTGTTTCGTTGTTGAAAAATATAATTCTCCACTGATTTCATTTGTGAGTCGCGTCCTTATCATGATGCATTTCCAGTCAGGGATGAGTGCCGGACTGTAGCAGCTGAAATTTGCAAGAAATGCAATTCGACGCGGTTATTCGTCTTTGCGCAGATTACGAATTTCTCGCTTAAGTCATCGATGGAGGCTCGACGAAAAGGCGCACACCGACGCAATCGCGCGGACGCAAGTAACTGGTGAGCAGAAGATTTACGGATGCCGTTGCGGAAGCAAGCGTGCGAGCCGACCGGCGATCGAGGAACATCCTCGGCTGAACGAGGACACGAATATTTTCAGTATTCAGGATCGGTTCTTCGAGATCGAAAAGCCCGAGGCGACGAAACGGCGCTATTCGTCCAGCCCGCTTTGGCGTGCGTCGCGTCGCCTCGACGCGACAAAGTTGGCGATAGCCAGACAGCAGGCGGACCGCAGCACGGCGTAGTTACGGTTCCAGCCAGACCAGCAGGGCGAGCACGAACGCGGATGCCGCGATCACGCCGAGCGCGAGCCTCGGCGACATGCCATACCGTACCTTCACGACTGCATCGCAGCGCGACGCGCTTTGAAACGGTCGAGCGCGGCTCGCAGTTCGAGGCTGCGCTCGTGCAGCGCCTTGAACTGCGCCCGCGATTTGATCACCGCATGCACGAGCTGCGCGCGCTGCAGCAAGTCGTCGCGGCGGCGCAATTGGCCGGCCGAGCACAGATGCGCACAAGCGGCCTTGGCGCGCTCGAGTATGGCGACGGCGGCCATCACGTCATTGGCGGCATTCTTGCTGGGCATGGCGATCTCCTGATCCTTCGAAAGCGGCCGTCTCGAACGAGAGCACCGCGGGTCGTATGAGGAGGGTTACGACGTGTGGGGCAGGAAACTGCCAATGGCGCGCGCGCGATCAGCGATATCGCAGGAAGAGCCGGCATCGATAGGCGCGTATCGGTTTCTGCGCATTGAGGTATCAGGGGCCGCATGAGTGCTTGTTGGCGCGCCGTGGCGATGTCAGGCTGGCTCTGTACAGCCACTCGACCTAAGCCACCCGATGGACGCCACCATGCGCTTCGCGATCTCGGCCATCCTGCTTTTCGCGACCGCCGCTCACGCGGACATGATCCGCATCGAGGGCAAGGTTCTGACCGACGGTGATTCGCCGGGCAAGGCGCGCCAGCTGCTGGGTACGCCCAATCTCGTCACGCGGCTCGAGAGCGTGTACGGCGGCGCCGAAGGCGAACGCTGGGACTACTACCGCGACGGCAAGACCATCGAGATCACGGTGCGCGACGGCAAGATCGCGCGGATCGTAGAGAGAAGGTAGCTTCCGGTGGCGAAGTCCTTGCGCGTGAGCGCGCAATGGACCGGGCCTCGCTCGCGAGAATCTGTCGATGCCGAGGACTACGGCCTCGGGTAGCTCACGCGTCGGCACGATACAGCGGCGCGGGCGAGTCCGTTTTGCGACGAAGGTGGACGGTGCGTCGGCCGTATCTTCCTGCGACCCGCCCATCTCGCCTCAGCTCCGCCGCGCCGTCCGCGCGTCGATGTTGCATGAGGCTGGGGGCAAGTGACGCCCTCAGGACCCGTGCGCATGTATTTGCCAATCCGGCGGCCGCCGAGATCAGGCGTAAGATTGCGAATATCATCACAAAACTGCATTGAGACGACTCTACGATTTAACGGCTAGTTGCCTGCGCTATTTGCAGTGATCGCGACGAGTGCCGAGTTTCAATGCGGTAGTTCATATTATAGATATTTGTATATTTAGATTTATACATTCGCCGATCGAATGGCGTCTCCATCCCGTCGGCGACAACGAGGAGGGGCACAGTGAAGATCGAATTCGTCCAGCTGTTCGAACGCCTCCGTGCCGTCCAGTTCGCCACACACAGCGAAAAAAGGACGCGAGAGGTCGCTGCCGCGGCCCTGCTCTTCATCGGCGGCGGGGCCGGTTTGACTTCGACTTTTCTGCCGGAAATTCCGCCTACCTACAACATCCCGTTGGTGCGAGCGATAGCCGGCTTCACGATTGTTCTCGCCGCGCTGGAATTCTTGCTCGGCAACAAGTGCCCTGCTTGGCGGCACCACATCTTCGAAGGTGCCGGCACCTTGTTGATCGGCGGCGCCATCTACGCGACCGGTGGCGGCGACGTCTCGGTCGCCGCGGCGATGGCTTCCATTCTGGTCATCCTGGACGCGACGATCTTTCTTGGCGCTACTGCGATGATTCTTCACGCCACTGCGTTGATCGCGGTGAACGTGATCGCCCTCACGCTGGTGCCGGACATTTCGTCCGCCTCCCTCTTCTTCGTCATCGCAGTTCTCGCCGGTTCCGCCGTGGTTTCGCATCGGATCATTCGGCAGCGCGAAGCGGTCGACAGCGATTTCGTGACCGGCTTACTCAATCAGCGCGGCTTCGAACGGCTGCTCGACGAGCAGTTGAGCAGAATTTCGAAGGTGCGCGACGGCTCGTGGCCGGCGTTGTGCCGGCTGCATACCGTGCATTCTCCGCAAGGAGAGGCCGGAAGTTCGCTCACGGACGAAGAGCTGCAGGAAATCGCCCAGCGATGGCAGGCGCTGCTGCCGGCCGGTTCGCTGTTTGGTCATTTCGGCGGCGGGCGCTTCGCGTTCTATTGCTCGACCGGTTCGCTGATCGAATGCGAGGCGAGCGTGCGGCGGCTGGTCGGGCAGGTCGAGAAGGGGCGCGGCAGCTGTGCCGGAGTCGCCATCGTGGAGCCGGGCGACGACGTTTCGACCTTGTCCAGCCGAGCCGCCTCCGCGTTGTCGATGGCGAGACGGCGTGGCGCGGGAAGCATCGTGCGCCATCCGGGCGCCTACAACGGCAGCGTTCAAATACGTGAAGCATTGGCCGACGGTCAGTTCGTCTTGCTGTTCCAGCCGATCGTGCGGCTCGGAGACAATCAGATAGTGGGAGCGGAGGCGCTGATCCGTTGGCGCCATCCCAAGCGCGGCCTCATCGATCCCGGCGATTTCATCGCCGACACCGAACTTACGGGAGCGATCGTCGAGCTAGGGCAGTGGGTGCTTGCCGAAGCCTGCCGCGAGGCGGTCAGGTGGCCGAGCGTCGCCGGGAGACTGCCTTACGTCAGCGTAAATGTTTCCGGGCGCGAACTGCGCGAGATCGGTTACGCCGACAACGTTCTTCGAGCTCTGATTTCGTCGGGGCTGAGAGGAGAGCGGCTCGTTCTCGAGTTCATCGAGACCGACTACGACGACAACAGCAAAAACGTCGCCGACAACTTGAGGCTCCTGCGGCAAATGGGCGTGCGGGTGGCGATCGACGACTTCGGAACCGGTTCCTCGAACTTCACGCGTCTGGATCGGCTGGACGCCGACATCCTGAAGATCGACAAATCCTTCGTTGCGCACGTGAAGGACCATCGTGCATCGACGCCGATCACCTCGGCTATCGTCGCGATTTCGCACGTGCTCGGTTTGCCGGTCGTCGCAGAGGGCGTGGAAAACCGCGAGCAAGCCGCTTGGCTGCGCGCGCGCGGCTGCTATGCCGCGCAGGGCTATCTATACAGCGCCCCGGTGGATGCGGCGGCGATGTTGCAGACTTTCTCGCGTTCGCTCGTCGATCGGGCGATGGCGGCTTCGATTTCGGAGCTGACGGCAAGCGTACCGAATACTTGGTTGGAGGGAGCCTCCGCGAAATCGACCGGTAACGGCGGGCTCGGCGAGCGCGTCGCAGGAGGCTTCTTCTAGATGCCTTCTATACAAGCGAGCTCATCGGCGGCATGAAGCAATTTAGCCGTTTCGCCGGCCTGTGCCGTGCTCATGGAGAGCGACACCAGGCCGGCGCCGGAAACAGTTTGCACCTTACTCTTTCCCTTGCTTGTCGCCGCAAACCCGGAGCTGCAGAAGCGGCTCGGCGATCTTCCTCTCACTCGATCGGCGCACCCATGCTGCGCACGACGACCCAGCGACCATCGCGCTTCTTCAAGATGTCCGAGTAGACCAGATTGACGGTGACTTCCTTGCCGTCAGTGGTTCTTTTCTCGGCAACATCGCCCTGAACCAGGGCGACATCGCCGAAGATCTGCACGTCCATCGGTCCCAGCTCGAACCATGTGAGCTTCTTCTTGCCGGATTTGATGTTGCGCAGGAGCGTCTCTTTGTTGGTGATGCTGCCGGTCAGCCCAATCGTCATCCAATCGTCGCCGAAGATCTGGTCGAGCTTCTCGACGTCCAGCGCGATCATGGCATCGCCCATATCCTGCCCGACCTGCTTGACGGCTTCGATGTCGGACGAGTTACCGGACGCTCGCGGCGGGGCGGCCCAGGCCGAAACGGCGATGACGGAAGCGAGTAGTACCGACACAGTAAGTCTTTTCATCTTCGCATCTCCTTCTCGATTGGCTGTGCGGGATCGAATCGAACGCGCTGCGCCCAGGCTGCCGCGCGGACGGTCTCGGCTCGGGGCGCGGAGCTGGCAGCGCCATCGACTTCGGAGCGTCGAAACCAGCGTAGGAGTCGTGCGCGGCTGCGGCGAGACCGCTCGCTGCACGGCATCCGCCGTTCACTGCATGACGCGGGTTGGCCGGTTTTGGCTTGATGTATCGTACCGGCCGTGATCGACCTTCGAACCCAAGCGGGCCGCACTCGTTGGCTCTGGATTGCCGCGGCCTGGAGCGCGTGCGCGCTGTTCGACGCCAGCCAAAACGTGATCGTGATGCGCGTGGTGGAGGGCAGGTATCACTCCTGGCTGCCGCTCCTGGCGACCGAACTGGCCTTGTGGTTGCCGTGGGCGCTGGCGACGCCCGCGATCATCGAGTTGGCGCGGCGATATCCGCTGGTCCGTGGCGTCAGCGTGCGCGCGATCGTCGTGCATCTCGTTGCGTTCGCCACCATCAGCGTGATCGTCGAGATGTGGTCTGCGTGGCTGCAGGTGCTGTTCAACCCGTGGGGGAACAAGCGCTGGCCCACGTTCGCCGATACCTGGAGCAAGTCGCTCGTCTACCAGGTGTTCACGTTCGCCATCGCCTACGCGCTGATCCTGACCGTGACGTATCTGGTGGACGCGCGCGACCGCATCGCTCGCCAGATGACGGAAGCTGCTCGTCTCAATGAAGAGCTGTCCAAGGCGCAGCTCACGGCGCTGCGCAAGCAGCTGGAACCGCACTTCATGTACAACACGCTCAACGCGATCGCCGGGCTCGTGCGCGATCGGCGCAACGACACCGCGGTCAACATGATCGTGGGATTGAGCGAATTCCTGCGTCGCGCGACGGAGAGCTCGCACCGAGCGCAGGTGAGCTTGGCCGAAGAGGTGGAGTATCTGCAGCGCTATCTCGATATCCAGCAGCTCCGCTTCGGCGATCGTTTGCGCGTGAACCTCGACATCGCCGACGGATTGCTTCACTCGAAGGTACCGAACCTGCTGCTGCAACCCCTGGTCGAGAACGCCATCAAGCATGGAATCTCCAAGCGCCTGGCCGGCGGCACGGTAAGGGTCACCGGCAGCGCCAGCGACGGCATGCTTCGGCTGAGCGTGTCCAACGACGGCCCGTGCTCGCAGGAAGATCTCGATGCGACGCGCAGCGGCGTCGGCCTGGGCAATCTCCGAACCCGTCTGCAGATTCTGCACGGCGACCGGTCCGGCCTGGTGCTCAAAAGCGCCGGTGCCGATGGCGTCGAAGTCGTGGTGACGCTGCCGTTGCAGGAGGCCTGAGTGGCGGCCTTGCGCGCCCTAGTGGTCGACGACGAGGCGATGGCGCGGCGCAGCCTGGTGGTGTTGCTGCAACGCGATGCCGATATCGGCGCGGTCGTCGAATGCGGTTCGGGTCAGGAAGCGATCGACGAGATGAGGCGCACGCGGCCGGACCTCTTGTTCCTCGACGTCCAGATGCCCGAATGCGACGGCTTCGACGTGCTGGAGCTGATGGGACACGACATGCCGGCGGCCGTCATCTTCGTGACCGCCTATGACGAATACGCGCTGCGTGCGTTCGACGCCGGCGCGCTCGACTATCTGTTGAAGCCGTTCGACGACGCGCGCTTCGATCGCGCCCTGCAGCGAGCCAAGAACCGGTTGGCGCTCGAACCGACGCACGCGCGCCGTTCGATCACCCAACTCGTGGTCAAAAACCGCGGGCAGACGCTTTTCGTGAACACATCGGACGTGGATTGGATCGAAGCGGCGAACTACTACGCGTGCCTGCACGTCGGCAACGACACGCACATCGTGCGTCGAAGCCTGCAGGCACTCGAGCAGGAATTGGACGAGAGAACCTTCGTCCGCATCCACCGCTCGGTCATCGTGAACTGCGAAAAAGTCCGCGGACTCGAACTGCAGCGCAGCGGCGAGTATGAGGTCGCCTTGCACTCGCAGGTTCGGCTGCAGTTGAGCCGTCGGTTTCGTAAGCGTTTCCAGGAACGGATGGGGGCGATGGGGGAGCGTGGCTGAAGCGTGGAATGTGCTGATTCCCGGTGCCGCCACCCGTAGGGATCAACATCGTTGTACCAACTATCGCTCCGCCGACGCCTAGCGGGCTAGCGAAAGTAGCGCGACTGGTTTGCCGAGACGGTGTTGGAGAAGCGCTGAGGGCCAGCCACTGCTCACTCTCGCGGGTGGCACGCCGGTGTGGGGCCTTAGTCAAAATGGTAATACCATTCGCGCCCGTGCCAGATCTGCCGGAAGCCATGCGCTCCGATCAGTGGTCGAGCGCCTGCCTTCCTACTCGCGAACCTAACGCCGCATGAACCAAAGCAACTACGACTTCCGCCAATTTCAACAAGAGCTAGCAGCGCTCGATCGCAAGAGTGACGCGCAGAAAGTCGAAGCGGGAGCGTCTGAGCCCGACTCCAAAGAAAGCCGTATGCGGCAAGCGAGGGCGGAGTTTCTGGACCTGCGGAAGCGCTACAAGCTGACCGTCGCTCATGTGATTGCATTCTTTCCGGAAGAGGAGGGCGTTACTTACCTGCAAAAGCTCATCGCAGAGCAGGAAGGCGGGCGGAAGCGTCGCACGAGAGCCGCAAAGACTACGATCGAGTAGCTCGTCAGAACGGCGACCGATCGCTCACCTATGACGGACGAGGAATTCCTGGCGATCGTCCAGCAACAGAAGGAATGAATCTCAATCGAAGATTCAATTGGTTATTGCCTGTCCTTCGATAGGTACCGATCGACGGGCGTTTTGAAGCCTAGTGCGTACGCTCCGAATATCCATCCCGCCCATATCGTGCCCGGCACGACAACGGCCAAGCTACCGTTAGTGCCGAGGATCTGGATGTTGTTAACGGTCAGGTTGTACATGATGAGAAAGAGCGAAATTGCTCCTCCAAGGGCGAAGAACCCGGCTAGCACCCGTGTGACGAAGTTCCGCATGGTCGCCCCCTAGAGCGTTCGTCGGTGCGGCTTGTATGACCGAGCGCACCGATCCATAGCATGCCGACACGGATAGCCAGAAGATAGTTCGTGTCCGTCAATACGCTGAGGATCCCCAAAGTAATGAGTAGGGGCTGGCGAGTCTGCCGACATACTCACGATGCTATTCACATTTCCGCCGGATGCCACCGTACGTCCAAGGACATCGCCGGACGCGGAAGGGCTTATTTCAGGCTGTTTTCGCGTCTTGCGTGGACGTCCTCGGACATCGCCAGACGCTGAAATGGTGGCCGGGGACGGAATCGAACCGCCGACACGGGGATTTTCAATCCCCTGCTCTACCAACTGAGCTACCCGGCCATGCGTGCTGCTTGCGTGCGACCGGAGGGCGGCCGCAGCGGGGCCGCGTATTAGAGCCGCGGGCCCGGATTTCGTCAAGCAGGGGCGGAGCATGACTTCCGGCCCGTTGCGGGCGGCGCGATCTTCTACTACAAATGTAGTACGACATCCGTAGAGGCCGGCGCGGCATGGGCAAGACGCGAGACGTGAGTTTGAGCGAGCTGCAGATCGCGCTGATGCGCGTGCTGTGGCAGCGCGGGGAGACGAGCACGGCCGAGGTGGCGGGGGAGCTGGCCGACGCGCGCGGCCTCAAGCACACCACCGTGGCGACGTTGTTGACGCGGCTGGAGAAGCGCGGCGTCGTCGCGCAGCGCCGTGATGGTCGTCAGTTGTTCTATCGCGCCCTGGTCGACGAGACCGCTGTGCGGCGCTCGATGGTCGCCGACCTGGTCGGCTCTTTGTTCGCCGGCGATGCGCGCCAGCTGGTCGCGCATCTGGTGGAGGAATCGGAAATCGCGCCCGGCGATCTGACCAAGGTCAGGCGGCGTCTGGCGCGTGGAGGCGGTGATGCGAACTGAAACGATCGTTGCGGTCCTGCTCACCTTCGTCGTGCACGCCGGCGTCTTGCTCGCGCTCGCCTGGGCGCTCGACCGCGGCAAGCTGCGCAGCCGTTCGGCTTGGCGCGAGCTGCTCTGGCGCGTCGCCTTGTTCGGGGCGGCACTGACCGCCGGCGTGCAAGCCGTTTCGAACGCGTCGACACCGCTGCGTTTCAGCCTGCCGCTGCAGTCCGTGCAGGACTCGGACAGCCTCGAAGCAACGCCGCAAGGCGCCGCCGCGGCGCTCGATCGCGCCATAGGGTCGAATGCGGTTGTCGCCGTGGCGTCCGAAGTGGCTGCGCCCTCGACTGCCGCCGAGCGTTCTGCGGCGGAATCGGAACTTTCGCGTACGGCGGCCGGCTCCGCGCAGAAATCATCGATGCGCACGACTACGGCATGGCCCTCGTGGCAGACCTTGCTGCTCGCCGCCTGGCTCGCCGGCACCGTGCTCGCGCTCGCGCGCCTGGGCCTGGCCTGGCGCAACTTGGCGCGCATGCTCGCGCGTGCCGAGCCGCTGCGCAGCGCGGCGATCGCAACCGATGCCGCAGCGCTGGCGATCCAGGGGCATACCGCGCCGCCGCGACTGTCCGTGCTCGACGATCTCGCCAGTCCCATCGCCGTCGGCTCCGATCGCATCGTATTGCCGCGCTGGGCGGTCGAGCTGCTCGATCGCGAGCAGCTGCGCGCGATGCTCGCGCACGAGGTCGCGCATCTGTCGCGGCGCGATCCGTGGTGGAAGCTGCTGACCACGGCGTGGTGCGCCGTACTCTGGTTCTTGCCGTTGGCCAGACTCGCGCGGCGGCGGCTGGACGAATCCGCCGAGCTCGCCTGCGACGCCTGGGCCGCGCGCCATCTCGGCGACGGCCGCTCGCTGGCGGAGTGTCTGGCCGAGTGCGCCGAACGCCGTCTCGGCAACTTCGAAAGCGCGCTGGTGCCGGGCATGGCGCAGCGCGAATCGTCTCTTCTGCAACGTATCGACTACCTGATCGGAGATGCACCGATGGATACCACGCTGTCGCGTGCGCGCGCCGCCGCCGCCGCGATGTTCGCACTGGCGATGGCCAGCTTCCTGCTGCCCGGGTTCGGCGCGGCGATCGCGCAATCGGCGCCGCCTTCGCCGCCCGCTTCGCCGGCCGCGCCGGCGGCACCGGCTGCGCCGGCCAAGCCTGCGAAGCTGTCGAGCAGCAATACACACGTGCACATTTCCGGCGAAACCAACGACAAAGGCAGCAGGCGCGAGTACACCAGCGTCAAGACCGGCGACGGCGATCACCAGCTCGACGTGCAGATCAAGGGCAAGATCGTCTTCAACGAGCGCGAAGACGGGGTGGAAAGCCTCAGCGAAGGCGGCAGCGCCAGCTTCTCCGAATCCAACAAAGGCAGCGAGCACCGCATCGAGTACCGCATGCGCGACGGCAAGCTCAGTCAGCGTTACTTCGTCGACGACGACGAGCAGCCGCTCGACGATGCCGGCCGCGCCTGGGTCTCGGTGTTGATTCTGAACGTGATCCGTGACACCGCGCTTGGCGCCGAGGCGCGCGTGAAGCGCATCCACGCGAAAGGCGGCGCATCCGCCGTGTTCGACGAGATCGCGCACATCGAATCGGGCTATGCGCGGCGCATCTACCTCGAGCAATTGTTCACGCTCGGCAAGCTGGCTCCGGCCGAGGTCACGCGTGCGCTGCAAGTGATCGAAGGGCTCGATTCCGACTACGAGCGCCGCAACGCGCTGTCCGCGCTGGCCGCTGTGGCGCCGTTCGACGAGTCGCAGCAGAAACTCGTGATCGGCATGGCGCAGAAGATCGACTCGGACTACGAGCGCACCGAATTGCTGATCGGCATACTGCCGCGCTTGGCGGCGAAGCCGGAACTGCGCAAGGCCTGGGTCGGCGCGGCCGAGAAGGTCAGCTCCGACTACGAACGCCGCCGCGCGCTCGGCGCTCTGCTCGACGCCGGTGCGGTCGACGATGCCATCCTGGCCGAGATCATCGCGGCGAGCAATTCGATCAGCTCGGATTACGAGCGGCGCGAACTCTTGGTGGCGGTAATCCGCCGTGTCGGCGACAGCGAGCGCATCGCAGCCGCTTATGCCAAGGCGGCCGGCGGCATCGGTTCGGACTACGAGCAGCGCGAGGCCCTGATGGCGCTGTTGCATGCACCGAAATTCGGCAAGCTCGGCTCGAGCGGCGTGCTCGACGTGGCCGATCGCATCGGCTCCGACCATGAATGCCGCGAGGTGCTGGTCGCGCTGGCGAAGGTGATGCCGCGCGACGCCGATCTGGTCGAGCGCTATCGCGGTGTGGCGCGCCGCCTGTCCGACAGCGACCGCGGTGCGGCCGAGCGCGCGCTGGATCGCGACGCGAGCTGAGTCGCGGTCTGCGTCGAAACGCCTGCGGCCACCGTCCTAGCAAGGCAATCCCACGGAGAATAACGATGAAATATCTGTTCTCGACTGCGTTGGGCGGCCTGATGCTGGTGGCCGGCAGCGTGCAGGCGGATACGCCGGAAACGCAGACGCGCAATCTCGAACGCTTCACGCCTTACCTGCAGAGCTCGGTGCCGCAGTTCAAGTTCTGGTCCATGCAAAAGTGGCAATTGGTCGGGCCGGACAAGGTCGTGGTGTGGACGACGATCAACGACGCCTATTTGCTCACCGTCGAGGCGCCGTGCACGCAGTTGCAGTTGGCGAACGACATCGGCGTCACCTCACAAGCCAGCCACACCGTCATGCGCCGCATGGATGCGGTCGTCGCCGATCACGAGCGTTGCCGCATCGCCGAGATCCAGCCGATCGACTACAAGCGCATGCAGAAGGACGCTGAGAAAGCGGGCGCCGCTGCGGACTCCGACCGCTGAGATCGCTCGCGCTCCTTCTCGGCGCGCGACCCGATCGAGGCTTTTCCATCGCATCGCGCGAATGAAGTTTTCTTCATGCCGCGTAACCGGCCTCTCGTTGCGCGCGGAAGGGGGCGGGAGCAGGATGCGCGTGACGGTTGCGCCTGTCGGAATGTCACGTGGCGATTCGCGATGCGGCCGCTTGTCTGTCAGGGCCGTAGTGCGAACCGAGCGACGATCTTGGCTACGCGGAAGCCGATTCCCGCACCGTCGTCGATGAACCCGAACGAAGGAGAGTCGCGATGAGAAGCCCGATTGCAGGTTTGTCGTGCGCGGCGATGCTGCTGGTCGGCAGCGCGCAGGCGGCTACGCTGGAGGTCATGAAGAAGAATCTCGATCGTTACGTTCCCTATCTGCAAGGGAGCGTGGAGAAGATCGAATACGATCGGCCGCTCGATCGTTTCAACTACCGCGCCTGGCCGATCGGACCGGACAAGGTTCTGGTGCGAATGTCGCGCGAGAAAGCCTATCTGGTGACCACGGAAGCGCCTTGTCAGCGCCTGCAGTGGGTCGGCGACGTGCTCTTCACTCGCCGCCAGTCCAACTACGAAGTCGTGCGCGGAAAAGACGACGTGCTCGCCGGCGCCATGTCCTGCCGGATCGCCGACATCCAGTCGATCGACTACGCACGCATGCGCAAGGACGGCTTGGCGAATCCTTACTACTGAGCGGGCAGAGGCGAGACGCCGCCGGCCGACAGAGGTACGCGCTCAGCCCTCCGGCGCGACGTAGCCGGAGGGCTTGTCCGAGCCGCCGCCGAAAAAGTACTTCTCCATTTCCGCGGCGATGAACGCGCGCGTCTTCGCATCGAGCGGGTTCAGGCGGTTCTCGTTGATCAGCATGGTCTGATGCGAGAGCCAGTCCTGCCAGGCTTGTTTGGAAACCTGCTCGTAGATGCGTCGCCCGAGCTCGCCGGGCCAGGGTGCGAAGGCGAGACCTTCCGCTTCGCGCTCGAGCTTCACGCAATGGACCATGCGCGTCATCGGATTTCCTCGTTCAAAGTGTCGAGCAGCTTGCGCACCGGCGCCGGCAGCCCGAGCGATTGCAATTCGGCCGCGCCGTACCAGGCGCGGTCCGCCGTTTCGGCGACGCGCGCCAACGGCAGCGCGGGTTCGAGCAGGAGCGGCGTGATCTGCAGATGATAGTGGCTGAAGCTGTGCAGGAACGGCGTCAGCGCGATGCCGTCGCCGGCGCGCACGGCGTAACGCTCGCGCAGGCGCTGCGCGGCGTCGCTCGCCTCGTCGACTTCCGGCAAGCTCCACAACCCGGCCCAGACGCCGACCGGCGGACGCCGCTCGAGCAGCACGCGCGCGTGCGCGTCGCGCACGATCAGCATGGTCGTCGCGCGTGTCGGCTTCGCGCGCTGCGGCTTGCGCGCAGGCAGTTCGGCGGTGAGGCCTTCGCGCAGAGCGACGCAATCATGCGCGGCCGGACAACGCGTGCAGTGCGGCCGGGCTCGCACGCACAAGGTCGCGCCGAGATCCATGATCGCTTGGGTGTAGTCGGCGACGCGTTCGTGCGGCGTGTGCGCTTCGGCGAGAAGCCATAGCTCGCGTTGCGTGGCGCTCTCGCCGGGCCAGCCACGCAAGCCGTGCCGGCGCGCGAGTACGCGGCGCACGTTGCCGTCGAGGATCGCGTGGCGCTCGCCCCAGGTCTGCGCCAGGATCGCCGCCGCGGTCGAGCGGCCGATGCCGGGCAGGGCGGACAGCGCATCGAGCGTGCGCGGCAGCTCGCCGCCGTGCTCGGCGACGCAAATCTGCGCGCTGCGATGCAGGTTGCGCGCACGGCTGTAGTAACCGAGCCCGGACCACAGCGCGAGCACCCGATCCGGCGCTGCCGCGGCGAGCGCCGGCAATGTCGGCAGCGCATCGACGAAGCGCTCGAAGTACGGAATCACGGTGCGTACTTGCGTCTGCTGCAGCATGACCTCGCTGAGCCAGACGCGATAGGCGGTGCGCTCGCGCTGCCACGGCAGGTCTTTGCGGCCGTGGCGGTCGTACCAGGCGAGCAGGGCCGGGGCGAAGGTGTCGGTGCTGGCGAGGCTCTCGCTCACGGCGATGGCTCGGCGTCGTTCTCGCGCGCTTCGATGCGCAGCCCTTCGATGCGCGTCGCGCCGATCTGCACGGCTTCGGCTTGCGCCGAACCGGATAAGGGCGGCAACAGGCTCGCGTTCGCTGCACGCACCTGCGCCAGCCAGGCGGCGAGATCGCCGCCGTTGGCGAACTGCAGGTTCAAGCCGCTGGCAATGGTCTTGCCGGAAGCGAGCAGGCTGGCGTCGTGCACCGCGAGCGCGAAACGCACGTCCGGCGCGGCGCCGCCGGCGGGTCGCGCGGCCAGCCAGCGCGAGAGCGCGTCGAAGTCGAGCTGCGGCCGTCGGATGTCGATGCGTTCGATCTCGATGCGATCGCTCCACAGGCTGCGCCACGGCACCATCGCTTCGATCGAGTCGGCTTCAAGCAAAATACCGTCGGCCGCCTTCAGACTCGGCTTGGGCAACAGCAAATGCAGCTTCGGCACGAAGCCAAAGCCGGCGTTGCCGGCGACGGTGAGATCGAGCCCGAACTGCGTGCGCGCTTGTTCGAGCAGCAGCGCCGTCAGTCGCTCGACGCGCGTGTAGCGATACAGCGCGAACGCGCCGATCGCACCGAGCAGAGCCAGCGCCAGCAGCAGCCACGGCCAGCGGCGTCGGCGCGGCTTCGCGGTGGTTTCAGCCATTGCCGCCGAGGCTAGCGGGCAGGAGTCCGTCGACGAAGGCCGCCGCATCGAACGCGCGCAGGTCTTGCGCGCCTTCGCCGAGGCCGACGTAGCGGATCGGCAGTCCGAACTCGCGCGCCAGCGCGAACACGACGCCGCCTTTGGCAGTGCCGTCGAGCTTGGTCACGACCAGGCCGCTGACGCCGATCGCTTGCTGGAACTGGCGCACCTGGCTGATCGCGTTCTGGCCGGTGGTGCCGTCGATAACCAGCAAGGCTTCGTGCGGCGCGTCGGCGTCGAGCTTGCCGAGTACGCGGCGGATCTTGGCCAACTCGTCCATCAGACCCGACTGGGTGTGCAGGCGGCCGGCGGTGTCGGCGATCAGCACTTCGATGCCGCGCGAGCGCGCGGTCTGCAGCGCATCGAAGATGACGCTGGCCGAATCCGCGCCCGAGCCTTGCGCGACCACGGCGACGCCGTTGCGCGTGCCCCAGGTCTGCAGCTGTTCGACTGCGGCGGCGCGGAAGGTGTCGCCGGCGGCGAGCAGCACCGAGCGGCCCTCGCTGCGGAAGCGATGCGCGAGCTTGCCGATCGTGGTGGTCTTGCCGACGCCGTTGACGCCGACCATCAACAGCACGAACGGCTTGCGGCCGCCGACCTCGAGCGGCTGCTCCACCGGCTTCAAGCGTGCGACCAGTTCTTCGCGCAACGCGGCGAGCAGGGCGGAAGCATCGGCGAATTCGCGCCGGCCGACCCGCGTGCGAAATTTTTCGACCAGCTCGGTCGCCGCGGCGACGCCGACGTCGGCGGTGATCAGGCAGGTTTCGAGTTCGTCGAGAAAGGCATCGTCGAGCACCGGATTGCGCGTGAACAGCGACGACAGTCCGCGCGCGAAGCCGCTGCCGGCCAGGCGCTCGCGCCAGGAGCGCTTGACCGGCGCGGCGGCTGCTGCTTCCGGCGGCGGCGTGACGGGTTCTTGCAGCGCGGCCGCTTCGATCGCGGCCGGCTGCGCCGGCTCGGTCGCAACTTCGGCCTCGCCAGCGAGCGGCTCGGCCACCGGCATCGGCGTTGCTTCGAGCGGAGCGTCGGCGGCGGGCGCGTCTTGCGTCGGCGCTTCCTCCGCCGGCTTTTTCTTTTTCCAGAACTTCAGCATCGCGAGCGAACGGGCGAGAATGCGAGCCGTCAATGCTAACACCCGCGTCCCGGACACGAAGTTCACGATGACCCGACCCCATGGCAAATCTCACAGCAAGCCGGCAGCCGGCAGCTTGCGCATCGTCGCCGGCAGCCTGCGCGGTTCGCGCCTGGCGGTGCCCGATCGTCCCGGCTTGCGCCCCACGCCCGATCGCGTGCGCGAGACACTGTTCAACTGGCTGGCGCCGATGATCGACGGCGCCCGCTGTCTCGATCTCTACGCCGGGACCGGTGCGCTCGGCATCGAGGCGCTGTCGCGCGGGGCCGCGAGCTGCGTCTTCGTCGAGCGCGATCGCGAGTTGTGCCGTCTGCTGCAGGATAATCTCGCGCGGCTCAAGGTCGCCGGCGCCAGCGTCGTCAACGACGATGCGCTCGGCTTTCTCGCCGCGACCGCGGCGGCGCCATTCGATCTGGTCTTCCTCGATCCGCCGTTCGACGCCGGCTTGTGGAGCGAGTCGGTGCTGCGGCTCGAACGCGGCGGTTGGCTGGGCGCCGCCGCGCAGGTCTACGTCGAGGCGGGCGCGGACGCCGATTTCGCCGTGCCGGCCAGCTGGCAGCTGCATCGCGAGGGTCATGCCGGCGCCGTGCGCTACGCCTTGTATCGTCGCTCGCCGGCCGATCCGTTAAGCTAACGGCTTGGCGATCGGCAAGGGTCCGAACAATGGCGATTTCGCAGCAGCGCGCGCGCATCGCGGTCTATCCGGGTACCTTCGACCCGATCACGAACGGCCACATCGATCTGGTCAGCCGCGCCGCGCCGTTGTTCGATCGCATCGTGGTCGCCGTCGCCGACAGCTCGACCAAGGGGCCGGCGCTCGGTCTGGACGATCGCATCGCGCTGGCGCGCACGGCCTTGGCCGGATTGAACAATGTCGAGGTGCGCGGTTTTTCTGTCTTGCTGGCCGAGTTCGTCGAGGAAATCGGCGCCGGCGTGATCCTGCGCGGACTGCGCGCAGTATCCGACTTCGAATACGAATTCCAGCTCGCCAGCATGAATCGGCACCTGATCCCGGCCGCGGAAACCCTGTTCCTGACGCCGGCCGAACAATACAGCTTCATCTCCTCGTCGCTGGTGCGCGAAATCGCGCGGCTCGGCGGCGACGTTTCCGGGTTCGTCCACCCGGCCGTGCAACAAGCGCTGCGGACGCGCTATCTGAAATCCAACCCATGAAGAGGTACACCATGCGCAAGTTTCTCTCGATCCTCCTCATCGCCTGCGTCGCGACCTTCGCGCTGAGCGCCTGCGATCAAGGCGAAAAGAAGACCGAAGCGGTCGCCGAGCAGAAGCCGGTGAAAGTGCCGCTGCCGACCAATGCGACCGACAAGACCGCGTGGAAGCAGTACCTGAGCGCGGTGGTCACCGACAACATGCAGGGCGTGAAGAGCAACCGCCCGTACATGTACTTCGTGCCGGCGGGCGAAGACGACGCGGCCAAGGCCGACCGCGCCAACCAGCTCGACAACGTCAAGACCACCGTCTCGCGCGGCGTGCTGCCGGGCAACATGATGGCGTTCGGCGGACCGGATTCGGCGGCGACCTCGCAGCTGGTGGTCGAGGCGTTCAAGGACGCTCAAGCCGGTGCGTTCAAGGACGTGGTCGTGCTGTTCATCGGCGCGACCGCCGACGGCGAGACGGTCAAGCAGGCGCTGGCGGCATCCGCGGCCGACGTGCGCGTGGTCGAGGCCAAGTAAGGCCGGGATTTGAGATTGGGGATTTGGGATTGGATAGGCGCCGCACAGGCCGCACATCCTTTCTCCGAATCCCTAGTCTCTAGTCCTCAATCCCGGCTTTACCATGTCGCTGAAGATCACCGAACTCTGCGTCAACTGCGACGTCTGCGAGCCGGTCTGTCCGAACGCGGCGATCAGCCTCGGCGCCGAGTTCTACGAAATCGCACCGAACCTGTGCACCGAATGCGTCGGCCATCACGATGCGCCGCAGTGCGTGGAAGTGTGTCCGGTCGAATGCATCATCACCGATCCGGCGCATCCCGAATCGCGCCAGCAGCTGCTGCTCAAGTTCGAAGACTTGACCCGGCACAAAGTCCCTGAGCCGTGATCAAGGAGGATCGAAATGGAGAACCCTGACATGAAGCGCGTGCGCGGCTTCTGCGCCGTGACGGCGGCCCTGATTTTCGTCTGCGCCGCAGCGCAGGCGGCCGACAAGGCGCCGCGTGCGGCAATCGCGAGCGCGCACACGCTGGCGACCGAGGCCGGTTTTGAAGTACTCGCCGGCGGCGGCAACGCGTTCGATGCCGCAGTCGCGGTGGCGGCGGCACTGTCGGTGGTCGAGCCGCAGAGCTCGGGCATCGGCGGCGGCGGGCTGTTTCTCCTGCATCGCGCCAGCGACGGCAAGGACGTGATGATCGACGCGCGCGAAACGGCGCCGGCGGCGGTCGATTCGAAGTTCTATCTCGACGCCAACGGCGAGCCCGATCGCGACCACGCGACCAACGGGCCGCTGTCGGCGGCGATTCCGGGCGAGCCGGCCGGCTTGGTCTGGCTGGCGAAACACTACGGCAAGTTGCCGCTGTCCAAATCGCTGGCGCCGGCGATCCGCATCGCGCGCAACGGCTTCAAGCCCGATGGCCGCTTCCTCAAGGAGCTGGCGATGCGCAAGGACGTCATCGCACGCTATCCGGCGGCAGCCGCGTTGTATCTGGTTGATGGCGAAGCGCCGAAGGCCGGCTGGACGTTCAAGTCGCCCGATCTCGCGCGCGTGCTCGAGCGCATCGCCGAGCACGGCAACGACGGCTTCTATCGCGGCGATCTCGCCAAGACCCTGGTCGACGGCGTGCGTGCGGCCGGCGGCAACTGGACGCTGGACGACTTGGCCAAGTACGAAGCCAAGGAACGTGCGCCGCTCGCGTTCGATTATCGCGGCTGGCGCATCGTCACCGCGCCGCCGCCGTCCTCGGGCGGCATCGCGCTGGCCGAGATGCTCAATGTTCTCGGCGGCTACGATCTGGGCAAACTCGATCGCGTGCATCGCGTGCACCTGACCGTCGAAGCCATGCGCCGCGCCTATCGCGACCGCGCCGAATACTTGGGCGATCCGGATTTCGTCGCGATGCCGATCGCGCAGCTGATGAGCGCCGACTACGCGGCCGGCTTGCGCGCGTCGATCCATCCCGACAAGGCCACGCCGAGCGACCTGCTGCCGCCGTATCTGGCATCGGCGCAGGGCACACACACGACGCATTTCTCGATCGTCGATCGCGACGGCAACCTGGTCTCCGCGACGCAAACGGTCAATCTGATCTTCGGCTCCGGCTTCGTCGTGCCCGGCACCGGCTTCGTGCTGAACGACGAGATGGACGACTTCGCCCTGGTCGCCGGCAAGCCGAACGCGTTCGGTCTGGTCGGCAACGACCGCAACGCACCGCGCCCCGGCAGCCGGCCGCTGTCGTCGATGACGCCGAGCTTCGTCATCGGCGCCGACAAGCTCGGCGTGATCGGCACGCCCGGCGGCAGCCGCATCATCACGATGGTGCTGGAAGGCGTCCTGGCCTTCATCGACGGCGAGTCGCCGGAAAAATTCGTCGCCAATCCGCGCTATCACCATCAGTACCTGCCCGACGTGATCTCGGTCGAGCGCGGTGCGTTCACGCCCGACGAAGTGAAGGCGCTGGAAGCGATGGGGCACAAGGTCAACGAATCGGAACGCCGCTGGGGCTTCATGAACGCGGTCAGCTGGGACAAGAAGACCGGCAC
Organism: Dokdonella sp. GW821-FHT11D02; assembly: GCF_058808595.1. Classification (NCBI taxonomy): domain Bacteria; kingdom Pseudomonadati; phylum Pseudomonadota; class Gammaproteobacteria; order Lysobacterales; family Rhodanobacteraceae; genus Dokdonella; species Dokdonella sp. GW821-FHT11D02. The sequence goes on from NZ_CM179520.1 coordinate 1,342,582, forward strand.
GATGGCGGCGGGGTCCGATCCACGCGGCGATTCGGGCAGCGCGGTGGTTCGCTAGCCGGATCGGCATCGCCCTCCGTTTGCCTACGAAGTCCCTGAATCGTCGATCCGCCGCCGCCGATTGCTTTGCGCGCGCAAGCTCCCGACAATCGGGACGGACTCCGAATTGGACTGCGTGCCGATGAAACTCTGGTCCCTGCTCGGGAATTCGCAGAAGCTCGACGGCGGCGCGATGTTCGGCAACGTACCGCAGGCGATGTGGTCGCGCTGGATCGCGCCGGACGAGCAGAACCGCATTCCGCTTGCGTGTCGTGCGTTGCTGGTCGACGACCTCGACGGCAAGACCGTACTGTTCGAGACCGGCATCGGCGCGTTCTTCGAGCCGAAACTGCGCGAGCGCTACGGCGTGGTCGAAGAGCGCCACGTGCTGCTCGATTCGCTGCGCCAGGCCGGGTTTTCGCACGAAGACATCGATGCGGTGGTCGTCTCGCATCTGCATTTCGACCACGCCGGCGGACTGCTGGCGGCATGGCAGGAAGGCGAGCCGCCGCGGTTGTTGTTCCCCAACGCGACCTATCTCGTCGGCGAAGAGTGCTGGCAGCGCGCGCAGAATCCGCATCCGCGCGACCGCGCCTCGTTCATTCCGGAGTTGCAGCCGCTGCTGGAGGCCTCCGGCCGGCTCGAGCGCGTGCACGGTGAACACAGCGCGACGCTCGGTGCGCACGTGCGTTTCACCTATTCGAACGGTCACACGCCGGGATTGATGCTGGCCGAGATCGTCGCGGCCGGCGACGGCATCGTGTTCTGCGCCGATCTGATCCCGGGCCGGCCGTGGGTGCACCTACCAGTGACGATGGGCTACGACCGTTATCCGGAGCTGTTGATCGACGAGAAGCGCGTCTTCCTCGACGACAAGCTGGCACGCGGCGTGCGACTGTTCTTCACCCACGACGTCGGCTGCGCCAGCGCGCGCGTGGTGCGCGACGACAAGGGCCGTTACTCGACCGCCGACGAACGCGCCGAGCTGGTGGCGGAGGCGGCATGACCACGCGCACGCGACAAGGCGCGACGACCGCGCGAATCCTGGTCGGACTGACGCTGGCGCTCGCCATCGTCGTCCTGCTCTGGCTCGCCTGGCATCAGCGCATCGACAGCGCGCCGGCAACGCCACCCGTGCCGACGGAGACGGCAGCGCTGGCCGTATCGGCCGAGCGCATCGATGCGGCCAACGAAGGGCGCTCGATCGAAGTCAGCGGCAAGCTCGAAGGGAAGGATGCCCCGCGCGACGAACAATTCGGAATCCGCGCCGAGGCCGGCGCGATCGCCCTGCTGCGCCAGGTCGAGATGCGCCAGTGGGAGGAACGCTGCGCGCAGGAGAAATGCGAGTACGAGCAGGTCTGGGCGGACGAGCGGATCGATTCGAGCGCGTTCCGCCAACGGCAGGGGCACGAGAATCCGCCGCACTCTCCGTTCGAGGGGCAGGTGTTCCATGCGCAGGAGCTGCGCTTGGGCGCTTTCCGCTTCGATCCGGAGCTGGCCGCGCAGGTACTCTTGAGCGACGAGGCGCCGGTCGAACTGCCGGTGCGTGCATCGCAACTGCCGCCCAATCTGGCGGCCACTTTCAGCGATCGCGACGGCGCGCTCTACACCGGCGATCCGGCACAGCCGGCCGTCGGCGATCTGCGTGTGCGTTATCGAGCGGTCGCCGCATTCGAGGTTTCGCGCGTGCGCGGCGTACAACGCGGCGACTGGCTGAAGGCGCCGCCGCCGCACTGAATTTCACCAACGGGGGAAGGATCGAATGCGCATCACCGGAATCTACGCCGCACTGGCCGCGTTGCTCGTATTGCTCCTGGCGGCACGCGTGGTGCTCGCACGCACCAACCGCAAGATCGGCATCGGCGACGGCGGCGATCACGACCTGGTCAAGCGCATCCGCGCGCACGCGAATGCGCTAGAGAACCTGCCGCTGGCCTTGCTGCTGCTGCTCCTGCTCGAATTGAATCAGACCCAGCCGCTGTGGCTGCACGGCTTCGGCATCGCGCTGATCGTCGCGCGCGTGGCGCACGGGATCGGCCTGTCGCGTTCGTCGGGCCACAGTGTCGGCCGCTTCGGCGGCGCTGCCTTGACTTGGGTGGTGATGCTGGCGATGGCGCTGCTGCTGTTGTGGCAGGCATTCGCTTTCGCGCGCATCGCCGGCTGAGTTCCATCGTCGCTCTTGCGCGGTGAGCGCAGGAGCGACAAGTCGGCGCGAACTACGTAGGCGGGTTCTCGAACAAGGCCTCGCCGTGTTCGAGCAGATACAACCCTGCGAACATCTTCGGATCGATCGAATAGCCGGCGCGGATCTTCTCCACCAGCCAAGCGGCGGCTTCGCGGCGCGGGATTTCGTGCACGCGGATGTCTTCGGTCTCGTCGCCGCCGCCCTCGTGCGTGCGTTCGAGTTCGTAGGCGCGCACGAAGGCGAGGATTTCGTTGCTCATGCCGGCCGAGGTCGGGCCGGCCATCAGGAATTGGATGCGCCCGGCGCGATAGCCGGTTTCCTCGACCAGCTCGCGATGCGCGGCGTCGGCCGCGCTCTCGTCGGCGCTGCTGGCGACGTCGCCGACCAGGCCGGCCGGCATCTCGATGGTCATGCACTCGATCGCCGGACGGTACTGCTCGACGAACAAAATGCGGTCCTCCGGCGTGACCGCGATGATCATCACGCCGCCGCCCGGATTGGTGCGCTCGGCGTATTCCCAGCGGCCGCGCTTTTTGAGGCGCAGCCAAGTTCCGTTGCAAAGCGTTTGCGTTTCAGTCATGGTAGGCGGCTTTCCTGAGAGCCTATCCGCAAGGCGTAGCGAGCGAAGGCGGTTCCGGGCGCACGAGCGCAAGGCCCGCAGTGTACGCGTGAAGCACGCAAGGCCGCAGGCCGCTCGCGGCCTGGCCGAGCGCCGTCCGCGCTCCGGCGCCGCGCGTCATCGTTTTGCGAGCAGGTTCTGAACTTTCCTGGGCCCGTCCGGTCCTGCTACGTCCGGCTGGTTTGCGAGGTACTCCCGATGAAGATCAGACAGATTCTGTGCGCGCTCGCTTTCATTTCGATGGCGACGACGGCGCTGGCTCAACAAGCCCCGGCCGGCGGACGGCCCGCGCTCGATCCCGCTTCGCTGACCGAAGCGCAGATTGCGCAGACCCAAGTGCCCAAGGCCTTGTACCGTCTGGCCGCGCTGTACAAGCAGAGCGGCGACCTGGAGCGATTGAGCTGGGCGTTGCAGCGGCTGGTTCACTTACAGCCGAACGTGGCCGACCTCAAGCTCGCGCTGGCGACGACCTACGCGCTGCGCGGCGACAAGACCAAGACCTACGACCTGCTGCTGAACATGCAGAAGCAGGGGCTGGGCTACGACCTCTCCAACAACCCGAACTTCCAGAAGGTCAGCGACACCAAGGTCTGGACCTACATCGTCGACGCGCTGAAAACGAACTTGAAGCCGTTCGGCGAAGGCAAGACCGCTTTCGCGCTGCCCAAGGGCGACTATTTGTTCGAATCGCTCGCCTTCGATCCCGAACACAAGCAGTTTCTGGTCGGCAGCGTGCGCGAAGGCACGATCCAACGAGTCGGCAAGGACGGCAAGCTGCAGAGCTTCATCGCTCCCAACGCCGAGAACGGCATGTGGAGCGTCTACGCGATGGCCGCCGTGCCCGAAGACGACGCCTTGTACGTGGCGAGCACTTCGTCGGTCTACTTCAAGGGTTTCAAGAAGGACGACTACGGCAAGGCCGGCGTGTTCAAGTTCAAGCTGTCCAGCGGCAAGTTCGTCGAAAAGTATCAGCTCGATTCGGACGGCAGCGCGCGCACCTTGTCGAGCATTGCAGCCGGTCCCGGCGGCCAGGTATTCGCCGCCGACGGCCTGCGCAACCTGATCTACCGGCTCGACGGCGGTGCGCTGAAGCTGATGGTGCAGAATCCGCAGCTGACCAGCGTGCGCGGGCTCGCGCTCGACGCCGACGGCAAGAGGCTCTACTTCGCCGACTACTCGCTCGGCGTGTTCGGCGTCGATCTGGCCGCCGGCAAGGGCTTCGACCTCGACTACGACGCGGCCAAGCTGGTACTCGGCGGCATCGACGGCTTGTACTGGTACCAGCACAGCTTGGTCGCGATCGAAAACGGCATGTCGCCCAAGCGCGTCATGCGTCTGTCGCTCAACGACGACGGACGCAAAGTCACGCGCGTCACGCCGCTGGACGCAGGCAATCCGGCCTTCGAACTGCCGACCTACGGAACGATCGACGGCGACGGCCTGTACTTCATCGCCAATAGCCAGAAGAACGAGTACGACGCCTACGGAACGCCCAAGGACGGTGCGAAGCTCGCTGCGGTAAACGTGTTCCGCAGCGACCTCACCTCCAACGTCGGCACGGCGATCCCGTCAGGTGTCGCGCCGCTGCTGGCGCCGTCGAAATCGAAGCCGGGCGAGGGCGAGTTCCGCAACGTCGAAGCCGGCGCACAGACGGCGCAGGGTTGAAAGCAGGCGAGCCCGGTCAGGCCGGGTTCGTCGCAGCCGCCAGCGAACGCACGCGCGCCCGCGTCAGCGGGCCGAAATTCATCCGATCGAGCAGTGCTTCCAGTTCGCCGTCGAAATCGCGACGGCGATAGTCGGCTTCCGCGCTCGGCACCGGCGCATCCAGCGCGATGCCGGTGAGCCGGCGCGACAGGCGCGCGAGTTCGGCGTGTTCGCGCAGTTTCTGCGCCGCTGCGGCGGCACCGCGCGTGCGAAGGAAGGCGACTTCTTCGGCGCGCTCCAACAGCGCTTCGAGCGTGCCGAAATGATGCAGCAGGATCGCCGCGGTCTTGGCGCCGATGCCGGGCACGCCGGGGATGTTGTCGACCGCATCGCCGGTCAGCGCGAGATAGTCGGCGACCTGATCGGGTCGCACGCCCAGCCGCGCTTTCACGCCGGCGCCGTCCCAGCGCTGGTTGCGCGAGGGATCCCATTGTTCGTCGTGCAGGCCGATCAGCTGGCCGAAATCCTTGTCGGCCGAGACGATCACGCTGCGCAGGCCGGCGCGGCGCAGCGTTTCGAGCGCGCTGCCGATCAAATCGTCGGCCTCGTAGTGCGTGTCGACCAGTACGATCGCGCCGAGCGCTTGCGCGATGCGCCGACAGCCTTCGAACTGGCGCATCAGATCCGGCGGCGCCGGCGGACGGTTCGCCTTGTAGTCGGCGTAGATCGCGTTGCGGAAACAGGTCGTCAACGACTGATCGAATGCGACCGCAAGATGCGTAGGGCGAGTGCGTTCGAGCAGATCGAGCAGGAAGCGCGTGAAACCGTGCACCGCATGCGCCGGCGCACCGTCGGCGTCGAACACGTCCGGTCCTTGCGCGAACCAGGCTCGGCAGACGTAGAGGCTGCCGTCGACCAGATGCGCGGTCTGCATCGTCGTACTCAACGCCAGTCGGTGAGCAGTTCGGCCAGCGCCGGACGCGTGCGCTCGGGCGCCGGCTCCGCGCTGCTGCCGATGTGCACGAACGCGACCACGCGCTCGTTCTGTGCCAGGCCGAGCAGAGCCGCGGCATCGCGGTCGTAGGCGGCCCAGCCGGTCAGCCATTGCGCGCCGTAGCCGAGCGCCTGCGCGCCGAGCAAGAGGTTGTAGGCGACGCAGCCGGCGCTGAGCAGCTGTTCCTGCTCGGGCACCTTGGGGTGGTCGGCTTCCAGCTGCGCGATCACCGCGACGATCAGCGGCGCGAACGAATAGCGCTCGCGATCCTTCTGCAGCGCTGCGGGCGGCGCGTCGGGTTCGTTGCGCGCGTGGATTTCGGCCAGCGCCGCACCGAGCTTGGCGCGCGCCTCGCCGCGGATCGTGAGCAGGCGGAACGGCACCAGTTTGCCGTGGTCGGGCACGCGGATCGCGGCCGCGAGCAACTGCTCCAGCGTAGCTGCGTCGGGGCCGGGTTCGCCGAGCTGGCGCGAGGGCACCGAGCGGCGTTGATTGAGGACATCGAGAGCGGACAAGGCGATTTCCGAAGGCGAAAGGGGCTGCGTCCGAGCATAGCGGACGCTGTCGACATGTGCTGCTCGGGCGGCGGGCATTCAAGTCGCGGCCGTACAGCGCTCGTCATGCGGTGGCGAATTAGGCTAGGATCGAAGCTTCCCTAGGGGCGCGAGAGAAAGGCATGGCGACGACGATCGTGGCGTTGCGCGAGACCGTTCCCGGCGAGCGCCGTGTGGCGCTCACGCCCGAAGTCGCCAAGAAACTGCGGGCTCGCGGCGCGCGCATCGTGCTGCAGGACGGTGCCGGCGCCAGCGCGTACTTCGCCGATTCCGCGTTCGCCGAGAGCGAGGTCGTCACCGCTGCGGCGGCGCTGGCGCAAGCCGACGTATTGCTGAAAGTGCAGCCGCCGTCGCTGGAGGAAATCGCCGCCTTGAAGGAAGGCGCAGTGGTGATCGGCCATCTGCAGCCGCATCTCGCGCCCGAACGCACAAAGGCGCTGCGCGATCGCAAGATCACCGCCTTCGCGATGGAACTGTTGCCGCGCACGACGCGCGCGCAGGCGATGGACGTGCTGTCATCGCAGGCTGCCGTCGCCGGCTACAAGGCCGTGCTGATCGCGGCCGAGGCCGCGCCGAAATTCTTCCCGATGCTGACCACTGCGGCTGGCACGATCCGGCCGAGCAAGGTGCTGATCGTCGGCGCCGGCGTCGCCGGTCTGCAGGCGATCGCGACCGCCAAGCGTCTGGGTGCGCAGGTCGAAGGTTTCGACGTGCGTCCGGAAACGAAGGAGCAGATCGAATCGCTCGGCGCGAAATTCCTCGATCTCGGCGTCAGCGCTGCCGGCAGCGGCGGCTACGCGCGCGAGCTGACCGCGGAAGAACGCGAGCAGCAGCAGCGCGCGCTGGCCGAACAGCTGAAGGCGTTCGACGTCGTCGTCACCACCGCCGCCGTGCCGGGCCGCAAGGCGCCGCGCATCGTCAGCGCGGCGATGGTGGCCGGCATGAAGCCGGGTGCGGTGATCGTCGACATCGCCGCGGAAACCGGCGGCAACGTCGAACTCACCGAAGCGGGCAAGACCATCGTAAGCGCCAACGGCGTCAGCGTGATCGGCACGGTCAATCTGCCCGCCTCGGCGCCGGTGCACGCGAGCGAGATGTATGCGCGCAACCTGTACAACTTCCTCGAGCTGTCGCTGAAGGACGGCGCGCTCAGCCTCGACTGGAACGACGAGCTGATCGCGAAGACCTGCGTGACGCACGCGGGAGAAATCCGCCACGAGCCGACGAAGGCCTTGGTCGACGGCTCTTGACGCCGTCATTCCCGCGCAAGCGGGAATTCTCTTGGCTTCAAGGCTTGATGCGATTGCAGAAACGTGGATTCCCGCTTCCGCGGGAATGACGAAGCAAAGACGAGAGCAGCCCCATGATCGACGGATTCCTCGCGCTGTACATCTTCATGCTCGCCGCGTTCACCGGCAAGGAAATCATCGGCCGCGTGCCGGTGATCCTGCACACGCCGCTGATGTCGGGCTCGAACTTCGTGCACGGCATCGTGCTGGTCGGCGCGATGATCGCGCTGGCGCACGCGGAGTCGCCGCTGGCGATCGCGATCGGCTTCATCGGTGTCGTGCTCGGCGCCGGCAACGCGGCCGGCGGCTACGTCGTCACCGAGCGCATGCTGGAGATGTTCAAGTCGAGCAAGGACGGGAAGAAGGGATGATCGCGATGGATACGCAAACGATGCTCGTCTGGCTGGCCAAGGCCAGCTACTTCCTCGCCGCGGTGCTGTTCATTCTCGGCATCAAGCGCATGTCCTCGCCGGTCACCGCGCGCAAGGGCATCGTCTGGGCCGGCGTCGGCATGGTCATCGCGACCGTGGCGACGTTCGCGATCACGCGCGGCCACAATCTCGGCTACATCCTCGCGGCGATCGCGATCGGCGTGATCCCGACTTGGCTCTGGGGCAAGAAGGTCGCGATGACCGACATGCCGCAGATGGTCGCGCTGTTCAACGGCATGGGCGGCGGTTCGGCCGCGGCGATCGGCGCCGGCGAGCTGCTCAAGTTCACCCAGCTCGGCATCAATCCGCCGCTGGCGACGGTCGGCTTGGCCACCGTCGGCGCGCTGATCGGCGCCATCTCGATGACCGGCTCGATCATCGCCTGGGCCAAGCTCGACGGCCGCATGGACAAGCGCTTCACCTTCGGCGGCCAGCAGGCGATCAACTTCCTGGTGTTCGCGGCGGCCGTGCTGGCCGGTCTCGCCTTGGTGTTCTGGAAACTCGACATCACCCTCGTGGTCGTCTTCTTCCTGCTCGCGCTCGCCTTCGGTGTGCTGATGACGCTGCCGATCGGCGGCGCCGACATGCCGGTGGTGATCTCGCTGTACAACGCGTTCACCGGTCTCGCTGTCGCGTTCGAAGGCTATGCGATGGGGATCGAAGCGCTGATCGTCGCCGGCATGGTGGTCGGCGCGGCCGGTACTTTCCTGACCCAGCTGATGGCGAAGGCGATGAATCGCCCGATCAGCAACGTCTTGTTCTCCAACTTCGGCGGCGGCGGTGAAGGCACCGCGATCGCCGGCGCGCAGAAAGCGATCGAGGCAGCCGATGCCGCGTCGCTCCTGTACATGGCCGAGAAGGTCATCATCGTGCCCGGCTACGGCATGGCAGTGGCGCAGGCGCAGCACAAGATCTGGGAGTTGTCGCAGGCGCTGATCAAGGCCGGCAAGGAAGTGAAGTTCGCGATCCATCCGGTCGCCGGACGCATGCCCGGCCACATGAACGTCTTGCTCGCCGAAGCCGGCGTGCCCTACGACCTGATCGCCGACATGGACGACATCAATCCCGAGTTCAAAACCTGCGGCGTCGCCATCGTGATCGGCGCCAACGACGTGGTGAACCCGGCCGCGAAGACCGACAAGTCCTCGCCGATCTTCGGCATGCCGATACTCGACGTGGTCGATTCGCGCCAGACCATCGTGATCAAGCGCGGCAAGGGCACCGGCTTCGCCGGTATCGAGAACGCGCTGTTCTACGCCGACAACACGCGCATGCTGTACGCCGACGGCAAGGAAGCGGCGAGTCAGCTGATCGCCGAACTGAAGGCGGTCGAGGGTGGCGGCGGACACTGATTGGAGCTGAGGCGGGAACTTCCCGCCTCTTGCCTGGCATGCGCGACTTGGTTGCATCGGTGCCGCTCGAGCCGGCCGCGAAAGGCGAGGCCGCGCGTTGGGCGCACATCGATGCGTTGCGTGCGATCGCCGCCTTACTGGTGGTGTGGATTCACGTCACCGAGAAGTTCGTCAATCTGAGTCCGGTCACGCAGCAAGGGCATTGGCTGCTGGACATCGCACGCGAGGTGGACGTCGGCCGTATCGGCGTCGCGCTGTTCTTCGCGATCAGCGGATTCGTGATTCCTTTCAGCGTGCGCGTCGGCAGTCCCGCACCGGTGCGCGAGTTCCTCGTGCGGCGTTTCTTCCGCATCTTCCCTCTCTATTGGTCCTCCATTCCGCTGGGGATACTCACGGGGGCGTGGATCTGGGGCGCGTCTTTCCGCTTCGACCACTTCCTGGTGAATCTGACCTTGCTGCAGTACTGGCTCGACGTGCCGAGCGTGATGGGCTTGTACTGGACCCTGGTGGTCGAAGTGCTGTTCTATCTGGCCTGCGCTGCACTCTTGTGCCTGCACAGCCTGTTCCATTTTCGAAGGATCGCGATCATCGCGATCGTACTGATCGCGGCCCACCTCGTCGGCATTCTGCTGGTGGCCAGGGGCGGGTACCGCGGCAACGTCTATCTCGGCTCGCTGTGGTTCCTGCACCTGGGCATCATGTTCTGGGGGCTTTTGTTCCGGGCTTGGCACGACGGCAGATTGCAGGATCGGTTCGCCAAGGCTTGCCTGTGGGGAATGCTGTTGTTCCTGCTGCTGATCTATCCGGTTTTCTGCAGGAAGATCGGCGGCTTTCCGTACAACTATTTCGTGCCCTACGTGCTGGCGATCGCGCTCTTCGTCGTCGGCACTTTGTGGTTGAGGCTCCGGTTTGCGCCGCTGGTCTGGGTCGGCCGCATCAGCTACTCCGTCTACCTGATGCATCCGGTGGTGTTCTTTCTGCTGTTGCGCCTCGTGATGCTGACCCCGCCCGATTCGTGGTGGCGTACGCAGCACTTGCTCACGTATCTGTTGGCCAACGTCGTGCTCACCATCGCGCTGTCGGCGTTGACCTTTCGCTGGGTCGAACAGCCGGCCATCGCGCTCGGGCGGCGCCTGGTGCGGCGTTGGTTCGATACGCCAAGAGCTGCTGCGAATGCGCCCGGGTGACCGCATGAATTGGCGGGATCGGGCGAGATTCGGTGCAGCTTTCCGATCAGCGCTCGGATGCTTGCTCGCGCTGGCGATCGGCGCCGCGTGCGTGCCGACCGCGAACGCGCGTGATGCCGGCGAGGTGCGCATCGAAGTGTTCAAGGCCGAGCGCGAGCTGCGCGTCTACTCCGGCGACGAACTGCGCAAGACCTATCGCATCGGCCTGGGCAGCAATCCGATCTCACCCAAGCGCCGCCAAGGCGATCGCGCGACGCCGGAAGGCCGCTACTTCATCTCGCACAAGAATCCGCGCAGCCAGTTCTATCTCTCGCTCGGTGTCAGCTATCCGAACGTGGACGATGCCGAGCGCGGCCTGCGCGAGAAATTGATCAGCAGGGCACAGCGCGACCGCATCGTGCAGGCGATTGCGGCGCATCGCCCGCCGCCGTCGAACACGGCGCTCGGCGGCGACATCTTCGTGCACGGCAACGGTTCGGCTTCGGATTGGACCTGGGGCTGCGTCGCGCTCGACGATGCCGACATGAAAGCGCTGTACGAGTCGATCGAGGTCGGCACGCCGATCACGATCCATCCTTGAGCCCGGCTGCAACGCATCGATCGCAGTCGCAGCAGCGTTCGCTATGTTCGCGTCGGCCTACGTGTTCTCGCGCGGCGCGAGCAGCATCGCGCCGAAAGCGGCGGCGAGCGCCAGCAGTACGATCGCACCGTTCCAGCCGATCAGGTTCGCGCGCGCGATCGCCATCGCCATCGCCGGTTCCATCTGCAACAGCGCGGCGCGCATCGGCAGACCGAGCATCGCGGCGACCTGCGCGACGGCTTGCAGATAAAACGAATAGAGAGCGGCGAGGGCGACGCAGAAGCCGGCCAGGAACGCGCCGAACCAGCGTCCGGCCCAACCGTTGCTGCGCAGCTGCCAGACCACCACCAGGGCGACGACGAAGGCGAATGCGGCAAGCTCGCCGCGCGTGTGCAGCGAGAGCAGACACCAGACGGCGCCGCCGGCGAGCGCGCACATCAGCGCGATGAGGGAGCCGAACAGGCGCGGATGCTGCTGGGTGGTCGCTGCGCTCATCGATGGCCGATCCGGCGCCGGCGATCGGCGCGAAGCGCGCGATGATAGCTGCGCCGAACCGCGCACGGAACGGACCTTGGTCACGTTGCGTCGCAGCAGGCGCCGCATGCGCTTCAATGCTACTCGCGCAGAAATTCGTTCAGCTGCGCGGTGGTCAGGATGCGATCGAGATATTCGAAGCGACCGTGTTCGCGCACTTCGCGCGCCGCCTCGAGCAGACCGCTCATCGCGGCGCGATAAAGCGAGGTCGCCAGGCTGATGCGGCGCACGCCGGCAGCTTCCAGTTCCGCCACCGAAAACGAACGTCCGCGGATGCCGGCCATGAAGCTCAGCGGCTTGGACAAGGCCGCGCACACCGTACGTACCGCGTCGAGGTCGGGCAGGCCCGGCGCGAACAACACATCGGCGCCGGCTTGCTCGTAAGCGCGCAGGCGACGGATGGTGTCGTCGAGATCGGGCCTTTGATGCAAAAAATTCTCCGCGCGCGCGGTCAGCGTGAAGCGGAACGGCAGCGCGCGCGCCGCTGCCGCGGCGGCCGCAACGCGCTCGGCCGCGTGTGCGAGATCGTAGATCGGCTCGTCCACATCGCCGCTGAAATCCTCGATCGAACCGCCGACGAGTCCGGCGTCGGCGGCGAGGCGGACCGTCTCCGCCACGATGGCGGGCTCGTGGCCGAAGCCGTTCTCGAGATCCGCCGACACCGGCAAATCGGTGGCACGCACGATCGCGCGCGCCTGCGCCAGCGACTGTTCGCGCGTGATGCCGCCGTCGCGCCGCCCGAAGACGCCCGCGCTGGCGCCGCTCGAGGTCGCCAGCGCTTGGAAACCGAGTCCGTCGAGCAGGCGTGCGGAGCCCGCGTCCCAGGCGTTGGCGATGACGAAGGCGCTGCTGCCGGCGTGCAAGGCGGCGAAGCGTTCGGCTTTGGCGTGCTGATCCGTGTTCATCGATGTGCGCGGCGAGTGATTCAGGCGGAAACCTCGGCTTGGACCGCTTGCTCGAAATGGAACGCAGTGGCGACCAGTCCTTCGCGGAAATAGAACTTGTGCGCCTGCTGGCGCTGCGTGCCGGAGTCGAGCGTGAGCTTGAGGCAGCCGCTGCGGCGGGCGATGCCTTGCAGATGCGCGAGCAGCGCCTTGCCGACGCCGAGCGAGCGCTGCTCGCCGTCGGTGACCAGATCGTCGACGTACATGTGCACGCCGCTGAAGGTGTTCTCGTGCATGCGGTAGACCGCGACGCCGACGACGGCATCGTCGCGCGCGGCGATGCACAAGCGGCCACCGCCCGCGAAAACTCGACGCATCTTGCCGGTGTAGTCGGGCGGCAGATGCGGCCGCAGTTGCCGATGAACCGCCTCGGCGCGCTCCAGCCACGGCGCGGCGACGATTTCGCCGGACACGTCGGTGACATCGATGATGCGGATGACTTCGTTCATTCGCGTGCTCCGTTCGCGGCGAGCAAGGTGCGCACCGACGCAGGTAAAGGCATGTCGGCCGCGGAAGCGTCGGCGTCCGGCGCGGCGTAGTGCGTTTGAATGGGAACCACGCCGGCCCAGTGCGGCAAGGTGAGATCGGCCGCGTCGTCCTTGACGCCGCCGTCGCGCACCTTCGCGCTGGCATCTTCGATCTCGAAACGCAGCAGCCGGGTCGCGGCCAGTTCGTTGCGATCGGCCGCACGCGATTCCGCGGCGCGCTGCGGAATCAGCGCATCGACGAAACGTGCCAGCGCTGCGGCCTTCTGCGCGGTGTCTTCGACCGCATAGGCGCGGCCGAACGCCACCACCGAACGGTAGTTGAGCGAATGATGGAAGTGCGAGCGCGCCAGCACCAGGCCATCCACATGCGTGACGCTGAGGCAGGCCGCGATGCCTTCGCCGAGCTGATTGATCAGGCGGCTCGCGATCGAGCCGTGCAGCAGCAGCGCGTCGCCGTCGCGCGCGTACAGCATCGGAATCACGAACGGTTGCGCGTCGACGCAGAAACCGACGTGGGCGATCATGCCGGCGTCGAGGATCGCGTAGATCGCCTCGCGCTCGTAGCGCGCACGCTGCTTGGTGCGTTGGACCTTGTGGCGGGCGGCGGTGCGCATCGGCTCAGCGCACGCGCACGGCGGGGCGGAAGCCGATGCCGATACGGTTCCAGGCGTTCATGCCGGCGATGACCAGGCCGAGATCGACCAGCTCCTTGTCACCGAAATGCTCGCGAGCCTGCGCGTAGGTTTCGTCATCGTCCGCATGCGTGATGGCGCTGCGCGTGAGCATTTCGGCCCAACCCAATGCGGCGCGCTCCTTCGCGTCGAACATCGTCACCTCGCGCCAGACGCACAGGCAATCGAGGCGTTGTTGCGTCTCGCCGGCGTCGCGCGCTTCGCGCAGGTGCATGTCCACGCAGTAGGCGCAGCCGTTGATCTGCGAAATGCGGATCTCGACCAGTTTGCGCAGCTTCAAATCGATGCCGCACTCGGCCAGGTAACGGTTGATGCCGGCGAGCGCGTCGATCGCGGCAGGTGCGGCCTTGCGGTAGTCCAGGCGGGCTGACATGCGTACGGTTCCACATTGGGAAAGTCCTACTTTAGCGCCGATTATTGGTACCATGTAGTTCCAGAATCACGAGCATCGAAGGGGCCAATCATGTACCTCGATCTGGATGGTCAAGGGGCGCGTTACGCGCAGCTGATACGCGCTCTGAAGGGCGCCATCATGGACGGCCGCGTCGCCGCCGGTGCGCGCTTGCCGGCCAGCCGATCGCTCGCGCGCGAACTGGATCTGTCGCGCAACACCGTGCTCGCCGCCTACGAGCAGCTGCAGGCGGAAGGTTTCCTGCTCGGCCGCGTCGGCTCCGGCAGCTTCGTCGCCAATATCGGCAACGCGGCGCCGCTGCGGCGGCCCTCGAATGCGTTGATCGCGCCGCTGTCGGCGTTCGCGCGGCGCGCGCTCGCCAATACCGACGGCCGCCGCATTCCCGGTCGCCAGCATTCCGATCTGCGCTACAACCTCCAATACGGCCTGCCGCTGGTGAATCCGCTCCTGGCCAGCGTGTGGCGGCGCGAAGTCAGCCGCGCCGCCGAGCACACCGAGTTCGACTACCCCGACGCGCAGGGTCTGCCGGCGCTGCGCGAACAGATTTGCGACTACCTCTCGCGCCGGCGCGGCGTGCCGGCGGCGCCCGAAGATGTATTGATCGTCTCCGGCACGCAGCAGGCCTTCTCGCTCGCCGCGCGCGTGCTGCTCGAAACGGGCGATACGGTGGTGCTGGAAGACCCGCACTATCGCGGCGCGCGTCAGGCGTTCACCACGCACGGCGCGCATGCGCGCGGTTGCCGCGTCGATGCCGACGGTCTGGTGCCGGCGGCATTGCCGGCGAGTGCGCGGCTCGCGGTGGTGACGCCGTCGCACCAGTTCCCGACCGGCGCCTTGCTGCCGCTCGGACGCCGCGTGGAATTGCTGGAATGGGCGGCCGAGCGTCACGCCTGGCTGATCGAGGACGACTACGACGGCGAGTTCCGCTACGGCGGCCGTCCGCTGGCGGCGTTGAAGTCACTCGATCGCGATGGCCGCGTGATCTACATCGGCAGTTTCTCCAAGGCGCTGTTCCCGGCCTTGCGGCTCGGCTACATGGTGTTGCCACCGGCGCTGCGCGACGCCTTCGTCGCGGCGAAATGGCTGGAGGATCGTGGCAACAACTCGCTCGAGCAGGCCGCGCTCGCGCATCTGATGCAGAGCGGCGGCTTCGAGCGCCATCTGCGCCGCGCCGCGTTGGCGCTGCGCGCACGCCGCGCGGCGATGTTGAACGGCTTGAAGAAACACGCGGGCGGACTGGTCGAAGTGGTCGACTCCAACGCCGGCATGCACCTGACCGCCTGGTTGAGCCGGGCCAACCACGGCGACTGCGAGCGCCTCGTCGCGCATGCGCGCACGCGCGGCCTCGGGCTCTACACGGTCGCGCCGTACTGCATGAAGCCGCCGCCGCGGCCGGGCCTGGTGCTCGGCTATGCCGGCCTGCCGCCGGCCGACATCGAGGCGGCGATGAAGCTGTTCGGGAAATGCCTGCGCGAAGCGGGCCTGCAGTCGACGCCTGCGGCGGCGTGACGAACGCAGCTTCGTAGCGAAGCAGCAGCTGGCCGAAACACGGTCGCCGCGGCGCGCAGAGTTCGACTCTGCGCGCCGCGGCGAGAGCAGCGCGTGCAGGTAGCGCGCTACTCCTCGGGGCTATTGCAGCCCATTGCCCATCGCTGCGGCCAATGAACCCTGCGCGTCGTCGCCGCTGAGTTCCCAGAAGAACGCGCCGCCGAGCCCCAGCGTCTTCACGTACTGCATTTTTTCCGCGATCTGCGGCGGCCCGTCGAAGGTCCAGAAGGTCGAGCCGTTGTAGATCCACGCCGAGCGCGTCTGCGTATCGGTGTAGCTCGGATAGTTCAGATTCTTCAGCACGCGGTAGTCCTCGATGCCGGCTTCGTAGGTGCCGGGCGCCGCGCTGCCGCTCTGATACAGGCCGTTGTTGGAACTCCCAACGCCAGTCCAGCCGCGGCCGTAGAAGCCGATGCCGAGATTGAGCTTGGCGGCCGGTACGCCGGCGGCGAGGAAGGCGCGGATCGCATCGTTGGTGTTGTAGTGCGCGACGTCGCCGGTGGACGGGTCGGCACTCGAGGCGTACAGCGCGGAGTGGAAGTTCGTGGTCGGCTCCCAGGCACCGTGGAAGTCGTAGGTCATCACGTTGATGAAGTCGAGCGAAGCCTGATACTGCCCCGGCGCGGTGACGCGGATCTTGTCGACGCCGGCACCGGCCGCGATCGACAGCAGGAGACCGGGGCGCACCGCGTCGAGCTGGCGGCGGAACTCGGCCAGCAGCGCGGTGAAGTTCGCGTTGTCGGCGGGCGTGCCGCAGCTCAAGCCGCAGGCGACCGGGTACTCCCAATCGATGTCGATGCCGTCGAACACGCCGGCCGCCGCACCGGCTCCGCCGGCGCCGTCGGTGACCGGCAGATTGCCGCGGATGTAGGCGTCGATGCAGGAGGCGACGAACGCCGTGCGGTTCTCCGGCCGTGCCGCTTCGGCGAATCCGCGCGACCAGGTCCAGCCGCCGAGCGAGATCAACACCTTCAGGCCGGCGTGGCGCGCCTTCAATTTTTTCAGCTGATTCCAATTGCCGCGCAGCGGTTGATCCCAGGTGTCGCCGGCGCCGTCGACGCTTTCGGCAGCGCCGAACGAGCGCGTGTAATCGGCGAAGGCGTCGCCGCCGGCGCCGGTGTTCGGATCGCTGGGCTGGATCACGCCGACTTCGCAGCGGTTGTTGCGCACGTTGCCGAAGGCGTAGTTCAAATGCGTCAGGCGCGCGGCCGTGCCGCTGGTCTCGATGTTCTTCACCTTGTAGGCGCGGGCGTAGATGCCCCATTGCGTGAAGTAGCCGATGACGCGCTTGTCGCCGCCGTCGTCGATCGGCTGCGTGCTGGCCGACAGTGCAGCGCTCTGCGCGGAGGCGTTGCCGGCGCGGTCCCGCGCACGGACGCGGTAGCTATGGGTCGAGTTGGCGGCGAGGCCGCTGTCGACGTAGCCGGTCGTGCTCGGCGAGCCGACCAGGCCGCCGTCGCGATAGACGTCGTAGCCGCCGACGCCGCTGCCGCCGGCGTTGTCGGTCGAGGCGTTCCAGCTCAGCGTGATCGTGCTCGCGGTCTGCGCCGGTGAGGCGAGGCCGCTGGGCACGCTGGGCGGCGTCGTGTCGCTGCCGCCGCCGTTCACCGTGATGTGGACGACGGCGGAGGTGGTGGTGGCGCCGTCGTCGTCGGTGGCGACCGCGGTTAGTGCATAGCTGCCGGCCGGCAGGTTGTTCCATTGGACTTGGTAGGGCGCAGCGCTGGCGCTGCCGAGCGAGGTCGAACCTTGCAGGAACGCGACCTGGGTGACGCTGCCGTCGGAATCCTGCGCGTTCGCCGTGATGGTCAGATTGGTGCCGGCGCTGAAGCTCGCGCCGTCGGCCGGGGCGCTGATCGTCACGCTCGGCGGCAGGTTGCCGCCGCTGCTGCCGCAGGCGCCGAGATCCCGGTACCAGCCGCAGCTGGGGCAGTGCGTCGGCGGTGCATTCCAGATCGAGACTTGGGCTTCGTACAGGCGGCCTTGATAGACCAGCCTGTCGCCGGGGTTGTAGATGGCTGCTGCGTTCCACGCGGCGACGCCGTCGCAGGAAACGCTTTGTGCGAATGCGCTGACGAGCAGCAGCGCGTTGAGTAGTGCCAGGGCGAACAACCGGATGCAGGTACGGATGAACATGGCGGGCGCTCCTCGATGCGAGGGGGAAGGGGCAGGCGGTCGAGAGTCGAAAGCCGCGTGCCGAGCGTCAGGCTGCGCCCGTACTGACAACGTTGTCAACGATGAATTCCTCTTGTTTTCGCGGGCATCGTCACATAATGGCGAATCGAGATGTCTGGTGGACATCGGCGTCGCCGCCGAATCGGTTGAAGCGCGCCGTGGACGTCCCGATGTAGTAGCCATCAGCCACAGAGCAGGCGCCGGGCACGCACCGGCATAATGTGCGCTTCACTGGATGCCAGAAGAGTCATGGGTTACAGCCAAACCTCCGAACCGATCCGCTTCGAACGTGACTGCGCCGCCGTGATGGTGCCGCAGGGCGAAGTCGTGACCTTGCCGGCCGGACAGGTCGGTTACATCACCCAGGCGCTCGGCGGCAGTTTCACCGTGTACGTCGACGGCAATCTGTTCCGCATCAAAGGCACCGACGCCGACGCGCTCGGCAAGGAAACACCGCCCGCGCTGGAGCTGCCCGAAGGCGCCGGCGACGCCGACGTCGAGAAGCTGGTTTGGCAGCAGCTGCGCACCTGCTTCGATCCGGAGATCCCGATCAACATCGTCGAGCTCGGCCTGGTCTACGACTGCGATCTGGAACGCCTCGACGACGGCCGCCGCAAGGTCAACGTGCGCATGACGCTCACCGCGCCGGGCTGCGGCATGGGTGACATCCTGGTCGACGACGTGCGCACCAAGCTCGAAGCGATTCCGACCGTGGCCGAAGCCGACGTCGATCTGGTCTTCGATCCGCCGTGGAATCAGACCATGATGTCCGAGGCGGCGCGGCTCGAAACCGGCATGATGTATTGAGCACGAGGTAGCGAGCTTGCGACGCAGCGGTCGTTCCGCTGCCGCGTTTCGTTCTAGCATCGGCACATCAGGGAGGGCTGCCATGAAAGCTCGTTTGCACGTGTTCGCCTTGCTGTTGTTTCTCGCGAGCTTGATTTACGACCTCGTCGTCTGGGGCGCGGTGCCGACGCTGGAAGAGATCGGTCCTTCGATCGCCGATTCGGCGCGGCGCGAGGCGCCGCTGGCGGCGACCTACATCGCGCTCGGTGCGCCGCTCAATCGAATGATTTCACCGTTACAGGCATACGGCCGCCAGCGCCTGGATATTGCGCTGGCTGCTGGCCTCGAGCGCTTGCGCGAAGACAAGACCGCCGCGATGGATCTGATCTTCGGCAATAGCTGGAATTTCCAGCACCGCTGGATCAAGGCGATGTACTGGGCGCCGCCGCTGCTGCTGCTCTTGACCTTGGTGCTGTGGTTGCGGCGCCCGCGTCAGCTGCACGCACTTGCGCCGCGCCGCTGAACTTCGCCGGCGGCAGGCCGTGAGGCGTCGCACACAAACCGGCAAATCTTCAAAAATTCGTTAATACGTTCAGGGATTTATGTGCGTCGTTCCCCGGAATGCCGGCGCGCATGCTGATAGCGTCGAGGGGCGCACCGCTTGTTGGATCGCGGGGCGTCGGTACCGAGGCGTCGAGCAGCGATGCGCGGCGCCGTCGCAACAGTGCCCGGCGACGGACTGAGAGAGGAGGCCGTCAGCCGAGGCGGATGCGACCGCGGGGCGGAGGGAGTTCGCGTTACGGGCGTCGCGCGCTGCGCGGCGATTTCGTCCACTCCAACGCTGGGGATAAAACTGATGTCTATTTCGCACCGTCGTATGCGGCGTTCCGTGCTTGCGGGCGCCATTCTTGCCGCCGGTCTGTTTTCGGCGGCGCAGGCCGCAAGTCCCGTCAACGCAGCCGATCTGCAGACCTATGCGGACCGCGCGAATTTCGCCGCGGCTTCCGAGCAAGTGCTGTATCAGGCCTACATCGTGACCTACGCGCCGGGCAGCGCGCAGCGCATGCAGCAGGCCGCAAGAAAGCAGGATTTCGCGCGAGTCGCGGCCGAAACCGGCCTCGAGGTCAAGCACGTGCGTACGCTCTCGACCGGCGCCGAACTCGTCACGGTCAGCGGCGACAAGCAGCTCGTCACCTCCTACGCGGAGAACGCGCGCCAGGTGATGGTCGCGTTCGCGAAGAATCCGGCGGTCGAATACGTCGAGCCGGATCGCATCATGCATGCGGTGTTGAGTCCGAACGACACCAACTACGGCAGCCAGTGGGATCTGACCGATGCGACCGGCGGCGTCAATCAGCCGCTGGCCTGGGACGTCTCCACCGGCAGCGGCATCAACGTCGCCGTGATCGACACCGGCATCACCCCGCACAGCGACCTCAGCGGACAGACCGTCGGCGGCTACGACTTCATCAGCAGCTCGACCACCGCGCGTGACGGCAACGGCCGCGATTCCAATCCGAACGACGAAGGCGACTGGAACAACTCGACCGAATGTCCGCCCTTCGGCGCCGCCAATTCGAGCTGGCACGGCACCCACGTGACCGGCACGATCGCCGCGCTGACCAACAACAGCAAGGGCGTCGCCAGCATGGCGTACGGCTCGAAAGTGGTGCCCGTGCGCGTGCTCGGCAAATGCGGCGGCACGGTGTCGGACATCGTCGATGCGATCGTGTGGGCCTCGGGCGGTTCGGTCAGCGGCATTCCGGCCAACGCGAATCCGGCTCGCGTGCTCAACCTCAGCCTCGGCGGCGGCGGTGCCTGCGGTTCGTTCCAAGCCGCGATCAACACCGCGCGCGCGAACGGTTCGGTGTTCGTGGTCGCGGCGGGTAACGAGAACCAGAACGTCACCAACTCCTCGCCGGCGAACTGCAGCGGCGTGATCTCGGTCGCGGCCACGACCAAGGCCGGTTCGCGTGCGTCGTATTCGAACTACGGCAGCACGATCGTCGTCTCCGCCCCCGGCGGCGCCGGCACCGGTGGCAGCGCGGACATCCTGTCCACGTTGAACACCGGCACCACGACGCAAGGCAGCGAGACCTACGCCTACTACGCCGGCACCTCGATGGCTTCGCCGCACGTGGCCGCCTTGGCCGCAGCGATCCTGTCGAAGAACTCGTCGCTGACGCCCGATCAGGTGAAGAACTTCATCACCGCCAACGCACGTGCGCTGCCGGGCAGCTGCTCGGGCGGTTGCGGCGCCGGCATCATCGATGCGAAGAAGACGCTCGATGCGGTCAGCGGCGGCGGCACCAATGTAGCTCCGACCGCGAACTTCGGTTTCACCACCAGCGGACTGACGGCCAATTTCACCGATTCCTCGACCGACAGCGACGGTACGATCGCCTCGCGCTCATGGAACTTCGGCGACGGCAGCGCGGCTTCGACGGCGACCAATCCGAGCCACACCTACGGCGCCGCCGGTAGCTACAACGTCGCGTTGACGGTGACCGACAACGGCGGTCTCAGCAACACCAAGACGCAGTCGGTGACGGTCTCGACCGGCGGCGGCAACGTGCTGCAGAACGGCGTCCAGGTCACCGGCCTGGCCGCCACCACCGGCAATTCGCTGAGCTACACGCTGAGCGTGCCGGCCGGTGCGACCAACCTGAAGTTCGTCACCGCCGGCGGTAGTGGTGATGCGGACCTCTACGTGAAGTTCGGTTCGGCGCCGACGACCTCAAGCTACGACTGCAGCTCCGAAGGCAGCAGCACCAGCGAGACCTGCAACATCGCCACTGCGCAAGCCGGCACCTACTACGTGCTGGTGTACGCCTACGCGAGCTTCAGCGGTCTCGGCCTGACCGGCAGCTACAGCACCAGCAGCGGCACTGCGCTGAGCAACAACGTACCGGTGACCGGCCTGGCGGCAACCAGCGGCAACTGGACGCCAACCTACACCCTGGTGGTGCCGAGCGGTGCGACCAACTTGTCGATCGCGATCAGCGGCGGCAGCGGCGATGCGGATCTCTATGTCCGTCTCGGTGGCGCACCGTCGACGACCAGCTACACCTGCCGTCCGTACTTGAGCGGCAACAACGAGACCTGCTCGTGGACCGCGCCGACGGCAGGAACCTACTACGTCGCCGTACGCGCGTACTCGACCTTCTCCGGCGTCACTCTGACGCCGCGTTACACGCCGTAGCGGTGAGTGATCGCAGGACGCGATGAAAAAAAAGCGGCGGCCGGAGCGATCCGGCCGCCGCTTTCGGTTTACTCGCGCGATCGTCCTCGATCAGCCGCAGCCATCCTGGCCGCACTTCCGACCGGTCGCTTTACAGACTCTCGAAGCGATTCGCGTCGCGATTCTTGCGCACGCGCGTCGGGTCCCAGATGCGTCCGTTCATCGCGATGTAGACGCCGTCGGGCAAGGTCTGCACCGCGCCGACCGCACAGCCGATGTTGAACACCGCATCGGAGCCTTTGAACAGCGCCGGGTTCAACGCGCCGGTCAACACGATCACTTTGCCCGCGATCCCGGCCAGCGCCTGCGCGGTCTCGACCATCGTGTCGGTGCCGTGCGTGACCAGCACGTGGCGGTGCGCCTGCTGCTCGATCGCCGCACGCACCGCGGCGCGGTCGGTATCGTCGAGGTGCAGGCTGTCCTTGCGCAGCACCGGCAGCACTTCGAAATCGAAAGCGACGCCGAGCTGCTCGAGGATCTCGCCGATCTGCGGCGCGCCGATTTGAAAGGTGGATTTGTCGTCGAAGTAGATCTTGTCGATGGTGCCGCCGGTGGTGACGATGATCAGATGCTGCATGGTCGTTCCATGGAAAGGTTGCGGGAATGCGGAGGGGTGCGAAGGGGGCCGTGTATGGATGTCATGCCCGCGAAAGCGAGCATCCCAGCTGCGTCGCGCGGATCGGAAGAGGTGGTGTCATGTAATCTCAAAGCGCACGCGCGATCAGGTTTTCGTCGACCAGCGCGGCAGGCAAAGTACCGAGCGTCAGGCCGTGCGCGCCGCCGAGGCGGCTGCGGCAGAACGCCGGCGCCGCCGGACTGCCGGCGCGCAGCAGGACGCTCGCTTGCAGCGCCAGCGCCAGGCGTTCGGTCAGTGCGCGCGCATCGGCTTCCTCGATCCGTGGCGAGGCCAGCATCTGCTGCAGCGGCGGCAGCGCGTCGTCGTAGGCGGCATGCAGTCCGCGCGCGCCCTCCAGCTCGGCCAGCAGCGCGGCGCCGCACTCGGGCTCGCGCGCCAGCGCGCGCAGCACGTCCAGGCACTGCACGTTGCCCGAGCCTTCCCAGATCGAATTGAGCGGTGCTTGCCGGTACAGCCTCGGCAGGATCGATTCCTCGACGTAGCCGGCGCCACCGAGACATTCCTGCGCTTCGTTGACGAAGGCCGGTGCGCGTTTGCACACCCAGTACTTGCCGATCGCGGTGGCGATGCGCGCGAGCGCGGCTTCGTGCGCATCGCGTGCGGCGGCGTCGACCGCGCGTGCGACGCGCATGGACAAGGCCAGCGCCGCTTCGGATTCGAGGGCAAGATCGGTCAGCACGTTGCGCATCAGCGGCTGCTCGATCAGGCGCTTGCCGAACGCCCGGCGATGCGCGGTGTGATGCAGCGCGTGCGCCAGTGCCATGCGCATCTCGGCGGCTGAGCCGAGCATGCAGTCGAGCCGCGTCAGCATGACCATTTCGAGGATGGTCGCGATACCGCGGCCTTCTTCGCCGACGCGCCAGGCGGTGGCGTCGGCGAACTCGACTTCGCTGGAGGCATTGCTCCAGTCGCCGAGTTTGTCCTTCAGCCGCATCAGGCGGAACGCGTTCTTGCTGCCGTCGGGCAGGCGCCGCGGCAACAGGAAGCAGCTGAGCCCGCCGGGTGCCTGCGCCAACACCAGGAACGCGTCGCACATCGGTGCCGAGAAGAACCACTTGTGTCCGACCAGGCGGTACTCGCCCGCGTTCGCGCCGGGCTCGGCGCGCGTGCTGTTGCTGCGTACGTCGCTGCCGCCCTGCTTCTCGGTCATGCCCATGCCGAACATCACGCCGGGCTTGGCGCCGATCGCCGCGTCGCGCGTGTCGTAGCGGCAGGCTGCGATCTTGTCGATCCATTCGCGCAAGTTCGGCGCGTGCCGCAGCACCGGCACGGCGGCGTGCGTCATCGTCAGCGGGCAGCTGGTGCCGGGTTCGACCTGGTGATGCAAATAGCTTAGCGCCGCGCGCGCGACGTGCGCGCCGGCTGCGGCTTCGGCCCAGGACAGTCCGGCCACGCCGTGTTCGACGGCGGCTTGCAGGATGCGGTGGTAGTTGGGATGGAACTCGACCGTGTCGATGCGATGGCCGTAGCGGTCGTGCGTGCGCAGCCGCGGCTTGTCGCGATGCGCATCGAAACTCAACGCGTACAATTCGTCGCCGGCGAGCGCGCCGTAAGCGGCGATACGCGGCGCATAGGCGGCCGCGCCCTCGCGTTGGACTGCTTCACGCAAAGCGATGTCGCCGGCCCACAAGTCGCGCGGAGCGAACTCCGGCGGCTGGTTGTCGACCAGATGCGTTTCGAACGGCGGAAGCGGCGCTGCGGACATGGGCTTGGGATCCTGCGCGAATCCCGCGATTATGTCACTCGTGCGATCGTCCTTGATCGCTTCGGTCTGAAAGGCTGCGGCGGTCGACCAGGATGGCGCTTTCGGATCGTCTACCCGCGGCCATCCGTGGCCACACTTTTCAGTTGCTGCCTCACAAGAGGCGACAGCATTCGCTCACGCCGCGAGCCGCTCGTGGCTGGCGATCGAGGCGTGCGCCGAAGCGATCGCCTGCGCCTTCTGCGCCTCGCCGAGGTTGACGCCTTCGGCGCGCACGAATTCGATGTCGGTGATGCCGATGAAACCGAAGATGTGGCGCAGATACGGCTCCTGGAAATCGGCGCCGGCCGCCGGCGAGCTGCCCGAATAGACGCCGCCGCGCGAGGAGACGACGATAATCTTCTTGCCGCCGGCGAGGCCTTCGGGGCCAGCGGCGGAATAGCGGAAGGTCTTGCCGCCGATCAAGATGCGGTCGATCCAAGCCTTGAGCGAACTCGGAATGCCGAAGTTGTACATCGGCACGCCGATCACGACGGTGTCGGCGGCGAGGAACTCTTCCAACACCTCATTGTTCGTACGCACGGCCGGATCGTCGGCATCGGCGAGCGGAGTCCAATGCGGCAATGGGTTGGCGGCGAGATCGCGGTAGATCACCGGCGCACCGGGATTGCGGCGCTTCCAGTTCTCCACCAACGCGGCGCTGAGTTCGCGTGAGACGGAATGCGCGCCCAGCGCGCTGGAGTCGATGTGCAGCAAGTTCATGGCGAACCTCGTGGGTCAAAGCCGTTTCCGGCGACCGAAACAACGTAGTTCGTGTACGATGATTCGATAAGTCCGCAATTCTTGGATGGATCGTTCGTGAGATGAAACAATGAACCTGATGACGGTCGGTCCCCTGGCGGACCTGAATGACCTCCGTTTCTTCGCCGGCGTGGTCGAACACGGCGGTTTTTCGGCCGCCGGCCGCGCGCTCGGCGTGCCGAAGTCGCGCCTGAGCAAACGCGTCGCTCTGCTGGAGGAGCGCCTCGGCGTACGTCTGTTGCAGCGGACCACGCGGCGCTTCGCGGTCACCGAAATCGGCGAGCGCTTCTATGCGCATTGCCGCGCCATGCTCGAAGAAGCGCAGGCGGCGCAGGACGCGGTGGCCGAACTCAGCACCGAGCCGCGCGGCGTCGTGCGCGTGAGCTGCCCGGTATCGATCGCGCAGACCGTGATGGCCTACCTGCTGCCGGAGTTCCTGTCCGCGCATCCGAAGGTACAGGTGCGCCTGCTCGCCAGCGATCGCCGTGTCGACTTGATCAGCGAAGGCGTCGACATCGCCGTTCGCGTACGCACCAAGCTCGACGCCGACGCCAGCCTGATCCTGCGCAACGTCGGCCACAGCCGCGTGCTGCTGTGCGCGAGCAAAGCCTTCCTCGACGCACGCGGCCGCCCGTCCGCACCGGCCGAGCTGGAATCGTTGCCGCTGTTGTCGTGGAACGAGCACGAAGGCGCACAGACGCTCGAATTGAGCAGCAACGATGGCGCACGCATCAACGTCGAGCTGCAGGCGCGCCTGATCTGCGGCGAGTTCAACGTGATCTACGAAGCGGCCAAGCGCGGCATCGGCATCGCCGCGCTGCCGGAATTCATCTGCGCGCCGGCGATCCTGCGCGGCGAGCTGGAAGTGGTGCTGCCGGAATGGAGCGTGCCGCAGGGCATCGCGCACTTCGTCTACGCCAGCCGCCGCGGCCTGTTACCGGCGGTGCGCGCCTTCGTCGACTTCCTCGCCGAGCGCCTGCCGGAAACCTTGCGCACCAAGCACGAGCAATGCATGAAGCGCAACGATGGCGCCAGCATGGCCGATCCCCTGGGTACGAGGTGAGATGTTCGAAAGCGTAGAGCGCGCCGGTGCCCATTGCGATGCGACGGTTGCGCTGCGGCCGAACGAACCGCCATCCGCCGCTGCGCGCCGTGCCGAGTTCGACGTGGACGCCTAAGCCGGCTTCCACGGCTTGCTCGCGGGTGAGCGAGGATGCAAGGGCGCGCGCGACGCAGCCTGCCCGATGGCGGCGGCGACTCGGCACCAGATTCCATTTTTTCGTGCTGCGGACGGAATCGACCCAAACCGGCGAAGACGGTAGACGTCGACGGCCAGTGCAGTCGTCTCCGCGTCGCGTGCGCATCGAGTCGCGCGCGCCGATCCGGGCGGCCGTTCCAGCCAATCGCGCCAGGCGGCGCTGATGCGGGCGCCCAAGGCGAGATGGGCCTCGCTGATGACGAGGTTGCGCAACGAGGCTTCGCTGATTCGCCGATGGCTCAAGCGGCAGCAATGACGTCGTGCCGCCAGATACCACTGCCGCAGACTCCAGCGCGGATGCGGCTCGATCGGCGCAGGCGCGCAAGCGTGAATGGATGCGCTGTGTAGCCGCAACGCTCCCGCGGCGATGCAGGCCCCGACCATGCGCGCGGATACGTGCAGTTGTCGGCACACCTCCGCTACCGTCAGGCCTTCGCACACACGCGCGCTCAGGCCGCGACGGCACAGCTGACAGCGCACGGCGCGTTCGCTGCGGCGCAGGCGCCGGCACAGCACCGCTACGGGCCAGGTTCCGGCCCAGCGCTCCAGATTCCGCAGCTCGCTGCGGCTCCAGCGCCGGCGCGTTTTCGTCGCGCACGACGCCCCGCCGAACGCAGGCTGGCATTCCCCGTTTCGACGCATAGCGGCTTCGCGCCCGGGCCCGGACGCCTCCTTCGACTTGTGGTCGCCGCAACCCCGGCGCGCAGTTCACCGCATCGAACGTGGATACGCCGTCAACGCACAGCGTCATTTCACCGGTCGCTCGACCCTTCGCGCGCGCTGCCTGCCGCGTTGGCGGGATGAGACAAAACCCGGCGCGGTTGGGCTCTCCAAATCTCTGATCGCCGCGGCGTTTTTCCCCCAGCCAGCGAGCGCTTCGCTGGACGGATTGCGTTTGCGTTCTAGTGTGGCCGGCACGAGTTCGCCGCGAGAAAAGCCGAACGCGCAGCGGCGATAACGAAGCCAGCCATCCTAGTCCGCAGGAGAATGCTCATGATTCCGCGTATTCCCCATAGCTGCCTGGTCGCTGCCGGCCTGCTGTTCGCGACCGGGTTTGCGCAGGCTGCCGCCATGCAGGACATCGGCACCGCTTCCGGCCCGCAGTGCGCCGGCCTCGACGTGAACAATGCCGGTCACGTCGTCGGCGTCTGTGCCGAAGCCGACGGCTCGGCCTCGGCCTTCGTCGCGCTCGCGCCCGGCAGCGCCGTCGACTTGCAGGACCTGGTTTCCAACCGCAACTGCGCGGCCGCCGCCATCACCAACAGCGGACGGGTGATCGGCCGCTGCCTCGACGGCGACTCGCTGTCCACCGCCGTGATCTGGACCGTCAGTCCTCCCGCGGCGCCGACCTCGGCGCAGGAATTGGCGTCGCTGCTCGGCGGCATCCGCACGCAGGCCACCGCCTTCAACCAAGGCGGCGTCGTCGCCGGCGTCAGCATCAACGCCAACGGCACGGCCTTGCCGGCGATGTGGCGCAACAACGAAACCAACGCGCGCGCCTTGCCGATGGGATTGCTCGGACTCGGCGCGACCAACTGCGTACCGACCGACGTCGACAACGCCGCCGTCGATCCGGACCGCCCGGACATCGTCGGCAATTGTCCCGGCAGCGCCGGCCGGCCGCTGCCGTTGCGCTGGAGCGCTACCGGATTGCTCGGCGCCTACGTCGCCAACGCGCTGCCGCTGCCGACCGGCGCCGTCTATTGCGCGACGGCCGAGGTGGTCAGCGGGCGCGTCTTAGGCGGCTGCGATTTCGGCGCGGCGGGAGCGCGTACCGTCGTCTGGTCCGGCTCGCCGGCGGCGCCGCAAGTGTTGGAGTTCGTCCCGCCGATGCGCAACGGCGGGGCCGATCTCAATGCCCACGGCCAGGTCGTCGGCCACTACCGCGACAACGACGGCGACTCGATTCCGTACTTTTGGGATACGCAAACCAATCTGCGCGCGGACATTGCCGCCCTCGGCGGCGGCTTCAACGCCGATGTCGAGGAAATCGGCGACAACGGCGTGGCGGTCGGCGTCAGCGAACTGGGCGACGGCAGCCGTCACGCGTTCAGCTGGACGCTGGCCGGAGGCTCGCTGGATCTGGGTACTTTGCCCGGCGGCGAGAACAGCTCGGCGGCCGGCCTGAGCCAGGACGGTTGCTATCTAACCGGCGCGAGCGAGGTGGCGTTCGAGCATGCGACGCACGCGTACGTGCAAGACCTGTGTACGCCGTGAATCTTCGTCGGTTTCGGGTTTCGGCGCCGCTGGTCTCGCTCTGTGGCCATTGCTCAGAGAGGACGCGGCATATCCGTCGTGCGATCGGAGAGTTCATTCCGATGAGTGCGAATCGCAAGGTCTCGATAGGTCGCGTGCCTGTCGCATCAAGGCGGTCATTGGGATGAACGCGATTAGAAAAATCTGGGTCGGTCGCGCGATGTGCGTCGTGACGATTTTCTTCGTTGAAATGATCGAAAATTCTTCGGCGGAACCGCTGAATGGATATGATGATTTGCGCAAAATTAAAGACTTGATTGAGTTTCTTGATAGAAAAACTGACAACGTAATTACGAAAGAGGAAGTCGAAGAGATGTTTAGTCGCATCGATAGAGAGGGAGACGAGGCGGTGTGTGCGCTAGGGCTGAGGGCCGAGAACGGTGAGCTCAGCTGGATGACATTCCACCATTAGGAGTCCATTCGAATGAGCGCGATTGGAAAAATCTCGAGAGGCGGCATGCTTTGCATCGCGTTGGCGATTTCTTTAGGGGTGCTTGAAAATTCTTCGGCGGAGCCGTTGGAGAGCGTGCCCTATCTCCCGGTGAGTAAGCCCGTGGAGTACAACTATCAGTACTGTTGTAAACAAAATAATCAGAGTGAATATATAAATTTAGAATATATAGAATTTGAGTATGAGAGTAGACCACTTAAATCACGGGCAAATCCTCCTCCGGGCATTGCTTTCGATCCTAGGCGATGCACATGCGATTGGGAGTATCGAGCTGAATAAAATCAATGTCGCCGGCAATGAGGCTTCGAAGAAGCTTGCGCCGGAAGGTTTTGCAGCCCTCGCGCCGTTTTCGAAGCGAGCGAGCCGCCTGGAGACCTCGCAACAGCGCGGAGTCTGCCTTCTTGGCAACGCGCCCGACTCCGTCGTTCGCTCAGTGCGGTGTGCGACGGCTGATCCAGCCAAGCACGCCGATCAGCGCGACGCAGAGCGCGATTTCGAGCAGCGCCGGCACGCGCGTCGCCGGATACACCCAAGCGGCGACGACGCCGTGGCAGAAGTAGAACAAGGCCAGGATGCCGACCCAGAGCAAGGCGCGGTGCGCGCTCTTGCGCAGCGCGAGCAGTGGCCACAACAGCGGCGGCAAGGTCAGCAGCAGGGCGAGGTCGCCGCGTCCGCCGACCGGCGGCGCCAGCCACAGGTACCAGGCCGGTTGCAGCAGCACGAGCAGGGCCCAGGCGATCAGTCCCAGCCGCAGCGGATTCAAACCGAGGCTCCGAGTTTCTTCGCCGTTTCGGCGACGCGGCGGCCGAGTGCGCGTGCCACCGTGCGCTGGTCTTCGCTGATCGCGTTGTCGCCGTTGCTGCCGGCGACGTGACTCGCGCCGTACGGCGAGCCGCCGCCGAGCGTGCGGCTGAGCACCGCCTCGGTGTAGGGTACGCCGACGATCAGCATGCCGTGGTGAAGCAAGGGCAGCATCATCGAGAGCAGAGTCGTTTCCTGGCCGCCGTGCATGGTGCTGGTCGAGGTGAACACACCGGCCGGCTTGCCGACTAAAGTGCCGGAGGCCCATTCGGCCGCGGTCGAATCGATGAAGTGCTTGAGCGGCGCGGCCATGTTGCCGAAGCGCGTCGGGCTGCCGAGCACGAGGCCGGCGCAGTCGCGCAGGTCTGCGCGCGTGGCATAGGGCGCGCCTTCCTCCGGCTCCGGCGCCTGTGCGATTTCCGTCACCGGCGCCACCGGCGGCACGCTGCGCAGGCGCGCCGCGAGTCCGGCTTCCTCGACGCCGCGTGCGACCAGCCGCGCGAGCTGCGCGACCTTGCCGGTACGGCTGTAGTAGAGAACGAGGATTTCGGACACTGCAGCGACCGTCGAACGAGGGCAGCGGACGATAGTCGGCACGGCGCTCGGGCGCAAATCCGCGGCAGCGAGACGCGCTCCATCCGCGCGTGCAAAGGTCAGCCACTCGGTCGTCGCCGCGGTCTGCCGCGATTTGGCCGTGCGTGCACACTGCGTTAGGCTCCCCGCATGCTCGCGCGCATCCACCACTTCACTCGATCGCTACGCGACCGCGACCGCGTCGGCTCCTTCCTGCGCTTCACCTGGCAGCGCTTCCTCGAAGACCGCTGCATGCAGACGGCCGGCGCGCTCGCCTACACCTCGATCTTCGCACTGGTGCCGCTGACGGCGGCCGTACTCGGCATCCTCGCTGCGTTTCCCGGGTTCGCCGGCTGGCGCGATCAGATCACCAGTTGGGTGTTCGAGAACTTCGTGCCGGCCGCCGGCAGCACCGTGCAGGGCTACATCACGCAGTTCGCCGACAGCGCCAGCAAAGCCACCGCGGTCGGCATCCTGGTGCTGCTGTTCAGCGCGGTGTCCTTGATGATGAGCATCGAGGACGCGTTCAATCGCATCTGGCGCGTGCGCGTCGCGCGCGGCGCGACGGCGCGCTTCATCATCTACTGGACGGCGCTGACGCTCGGTCCGCTGCTCCTGGTCGCGGCGCTCGCGATCAGCTCCTATGCGTTCGCGCTGCCGTTCATCGACGCGGCCGAGGCGCAGTTCTCGATCAAGGCGCGCGTGCTGGCGGCGCTGCCGTTCCTGATCGTGTGGGCGGCGATGATCGCGGCCTACGTGGTGATTCCCAACCGCAGCGTGCGCATCGCGCATGCGGTAATCGGCGCGCTGATCGCAGCGGTATTGTTCGAGGCGGCCAAGCGCGGCTTCGCGCTGTACGCGACCAAGTACGCGAGCTACCAGCAGGTGTACGGCACGCTCGCCTTGGTGCCGATCTTCATCTTCTGGATTTATCTGTCGTGGATCGTGGTGCTGCTGGGCGCCTCGATCACCGCCTCGCTGTCCGCCTTCGACTATCGTCCGGCCGATCAATTGCTGCCGCGCGGACAGGAGTTCGCCGGCCTCTTGTGCGTGTTGTCGCGCTTCGTCGACGCGCAGCGCGAGGGCAAGGGTCTGCACAGCATCGCGCTATTGGCGAGCGAGCCGTATCTGACCGACGATTTGCTGCAGCGTTACATCGGCGATCTGCATCGCATCGGTTTGCTCCAGCGCGGCGAGCTGGGCGAATGGATGGTCGTGCGCGATCTCGCCGCCACCGACCTGCTCGAGATTTACGAAGAGGGCGGCTATCGCCTGCCGCTGGAGCCGCACGCGGCCGCACAAGGCCTGCAACCGCCGGCGCGGCAATTGCTCGACGAACTCGGCCGCAGCTTGCGCGCGGAACTTGCGGTGCCGTTGGCCGCACTGTTCCCGCTGCAGGTACCATCGCCGCCTGCGTCCGCGCCGCCGCGCGCCACTCCCACGGAGCCCGTATGAAATCGCTACGTCAGCTGAGCCTTTGCGCCGCGTTCGGCCTGGCCGCGTTCGTCTCGACCACCGCCGCGCTGCGCGCCGACACGCCCAAGCCGCCGCCGAAACAGCCGACGCTGAAGATCGCGACGCTGGACGGCGGCAGCTTCGATCTGGCGGCGCAACGCGGCAAATGGGTGATCGTGAACTTCTGGGCGACCTGGTGCTCGCCCTGCATCAAGGAAATGCCCGACATCTCCGAGTTCGTCGCCGGACGCAAGGACGTCGCCGCGATCGGGCTCGCCTACGAAGACACCGACAAGGCCGACGTCGAGGCGTTCGCGAAAGCGCATCCGGTGAAGTATCCGTTGGCACAAGTGGACGTGTACAAGCCGCCGGCCGATTTCGAGACGCCGCGCGGCCTGCCGACGACGTACTTGATCGCGCCCGACGGCAGCGTCGCGAAGAAGTTCACAGGTCCTATCACCGCCACCGATCTGGACAAGGCGATCGCGGCGGCGAAGCCGTAGCGCGACGCGTGGCGACCGCTCGGTTCCTGATTTCGGGTCTGGTGCAGGGCGTGTATTTCCGCGCCTCGGCGCAGGCGCGCGCGGAGCAGCTCGGCCTGAGCGGCTACGCACGCAATCTCGCCGACGGCCGGGTCGAAGTGGTCGCCAGCGGCGAGATGCCGGCGCTCGCGCGTCTGCAAACCTGGCTGCACCAAGGACCGCCGGCGGCCGCGGTCGAATCGGTGTTGCGCGAGGAACTGGCCGAGCAGCATTTCGACGGCTTCGCGCGGCGCTGATGGTGATGCGCGAACGCGGTCCCGCACGCCCACGCCGCGCTGCGCAGCCGCAAGCCACGGCGCCGCGGCACGGTTTGGCGCGCGTGATCTCCAAACTCGGCGTCGCCTCGCGCACGCAGGCGGCGCGCTGGATCGAGGAAGGCCGCGTCGCCGTCGACGGACGCCCCGTGCGTGATCCCGAGCGTCCCACCGATGCGGCGCGCGAGCGCATCGCGATCGACGGCAAGACGATCGAGGCGCGCGAGCGCATCTATCTGATGTTGAACAAGCCGCGCGGCTACGTGACGACGACTTCCGACGAGCAAGGGCGCGACACGGTCTATGCCTTGTTGCAAGGCGCCGATCTGCCGTGGGTCGCGCCGGTCGGGCGACTCGACCGCGCCAGCGAAGGCCTGCTCTTGTTCAGCAACGACAGCGCCTGGGCCGCGGCGATCGCGGCGCCCGAAACGCATCTGGACAAGACCTATCACGTGCAGATCGATCGCCTGCCCGGCGAAGACCTGTTCGCTTCCTTGCGCGCCGGCGTCGAAGACCGCGGCGAACGCCTCGCCTTGAAGGCGGTGCGCGAGCTGCGCCGCGGCGAGCGCAACGCCTGGCTCGAGGTCGTTCTCGACGAAGGGCGCAACCGACAGGTGCGTCGGGTGCTCTATGCCCATGACATCGGCGTATTGCGGCTCGTGCGCGTCGCGGTCGGCGGACTGGCGTTGGGGACCTTGGCGAAAGGTGCCTGGCGCAGACTGACGAGCGAAGAGACGGCACGCTTGTCGCACTCCGGCGCCTCGGCCTGAATCGGGCCGCGCGCCGGCAGCGCGCGGATTCGAACTCGTCTAGGCAGCTTCGGAGGTGGTAATGGTCGGTATGCGGCGTTGGTTGAAATGGTCGGGCGGCGTGGTGCTGCTGCTCGTTTTGCTCTGCGCGGGCGTCTTGTTCGCGTTCGTGCGCACGTTCTACCCCGAACCGCCGGCGCCGACTTATGCGCCGGCCGCCGATGCGGCGACGGCGCAAAAGCAAGATCTGGACTATTTCCGCCACTATCTGGAACTTAACCGCAGCTACACGCCACAGGCGCGCGAACGCGCCGAGGCGCTGCGCAAGCAGTACCTCGCACAAGCCGGTTCGATGTCCGCGGCGACGTTCGACCTCGCCATCGCGCGCATGACGGCGTTGGCCGACAACGGTCACTCTCGCGTGCATCCCGGCCCGCTGTCGCGGCGGTATGCGCGGCTGCCGTGCCGGTTCTATCGCTTCGCCGACGGCTACTACGTGTTGCGCGCACGGCCGGCCTGCGCGGAGCTGCTCGGCGCGAAGCTGGTCGCGCTGGACGGCCGCCCGGTCGAGGAGGTGGCGCAAGGGATGTACGAATACTTCGGCGGTCCGCGCAATCACTACGATCAGTTCGCCTCGGTGTTCTTTTTGGAGTCGCCGCCGCTCTTGCACGCGGCCGGCCTCGGCGAGTCGCCCGAGCGCTCGACTCTGCGCCTGATCTTGCGCGACGGCACCACGCGCGAACTCGCGCTCGTCGCCGATCCGGCCGACGCCGATGCGCCGCGCGTGTATTCCGACAGCTATCTATCGCCGCAGCGGGTCGAGAACGAAGCGAACGACTGGGCCTCGTTGTTGCCGGCCGATGCGCCGCTGCCGCGATTCCTGCGCGACTACGCGACGCCGTTCCAGGCGGGGCCGCTCGACGATGCGTCGAGCTACTACGTGCAGCTGCGCAGCAACGACGACGAGCCGGGACATCCGATCGGCGAGTTTCTCGCCCGCGTCGAGCGTGATATCCGCGCCGGCAAGCCGCGCGTGATCGTGCTCGATCTGCGCCTCGACCAGGGCGGCAATCTGACCAAGACGCTTGGCTTCATGCGCGGTTTGGCGGCGCTGACCGATTCGATCGAGCGCGTCGACGTGCTGACCAGCGCGTGGACCTTCTCGGCCGGCAACGTGAATCTCGCGTTGCTGCGCGAACATGCCGGCGCCAAGCTGCGCGTGATCGGCGAGGCGGCCGGCGATCGCGTGCGCTTCTGGGCTGAAGGCGGCTCCTTGCAGTTACCCAATTCCAAGCTCTCGATCGGCTACGCCACCGGCCTGCACGACTATGCGAAGCCCTGTTTCGGCGAAGCCGGCTGCTTCTGGATCACGTGGCTGTTTCCAACCCACGTCGCCAGCTTCGAGCCGGATTTGCGCGTCGCTTATACCTTCGGCGACTACGTCGCACTGCGCGATCCGATGCTCGACGCCGCGCTCGCGCCGGTGCACGGACACGATTGAATTTCTTTAGCGCGACTCGCTTGGCGAAACTGAACCGAGCAGCACACGTTCGGCTGCTCGTTCAGACCAGGGCAAGGCGGTTTTTCCAATGATCGAAAGCGTTCCATCACGGAGAGCGCCATGAAGACCTTCCGCAATGCCCTGCTGGCCACGATGATCGCGAGCGTTCCGATGCTCGCTTTTGCGCAGTCGGCGACGCCGACCAAGAGCGATCCCGTTCCGCCGCCGAAGGCGCCCGAATGGACCGAGTCCGACACCAATCGCGACGGCTATCTGACCAAGGAAGAGCTGATCCCGTTCCCGAGCGTGCTCAAGCAGTTCGAGCAGATCGACACCGACGGCGACGGCCGCATTTCGGAAGCGGAATACCGCGCCTGGTTCAACCACAAGTAATTGCATCGACGGTCGCCGCGCTTGCGGCGACCGTCGCTATGCGTCGTTTCAGCCAATCACGCCGAGCTTGCGTCCGACCTTGATGAACGCATCGACCGCACGATCGATCTGCTCGCGCGTATGCGCCGCGCTCATTTGCGTGCGAATGCGTGCTTGCCCTTGCGGCACCACCGGGTAGAAGAAACCGATCACGTAGATGCCTTCCGCCAGCAGTTCCTGCGCGAAGGCTTGCGCGAGCTTGGCGTCGCCGAGCATGACCGGCGCGATCGGATGGGTGCCGGGACGGATGTCGAAGCCCGCTTCCGTCATGCGCTTGCGGAAGTGCAGCGCATTGTCGTTGACCTTGTCGCGCAGGCTGGTGCTGGAGGACAGCATCTCGAACACCTTGATCGAGGCCGCCACCAGCGGCGGCGGCAAGGTGTTGGAGAACAGATACGGGCGCGAGCGCTGGCGCAGCAGATCGATGATCGCCTGGCGTCCGCTGGTGAAGCCGCCCGAGCCGCCGCCGAGCGCTTTGCCGAGGGTGGAGGTGAAGACGTCGACTTCGCTCATCACGCCGTGCAGTTCGGCCGAGCCGCGGCCGGTCGGACCGACGAAGCCGGTCGCGTGCGAATCGTCGACCATCAGCAGCGCGTTGTACTTCTTCTTCAGCGCGACGATCTGATCGAGCTTGGCGATGTAGCCGTCCATCGAGAACACGCCGTCGGTGGCGATCAGGCGCGTGCGCTTGTCCTGCGTTTCCTGCAAATGCTTTTCGAGTTCGGCCAGATCGCCGTTGGCGTAGCGCCGGCGCTCGGCCTTGCACAGGCGGATGCCGTCGATGATCGAGGCGTGGTTTAGCGCGTCGGAGATGACCGCGTCCTGTTCCGACAGCAGAGTTTCGAACAGGCCGCCGTTGGCGTCGAAGCAGCTGGTGTAGAGGATGGTGTCGTCGGTACCGAAGAAGCTGGAGATCGTCTTCTCCAGCTGCTTGTGCAGGTCCTGCGTGCCGCAGATGAAGCGCACGCTGGCGAGGCCGAAGCCGTGCGTGTCGAGCGCGTCCTTCGCCGCGGCGATGATGTCGGGATGATCGGCCAAGCCGAGATAGTTGTTGGCGCAGAAGTTCAGCACTTCGCGCCCGTCGGTGGTCTTGATCGTGGCCGATTGCGGCGTGGTGATGACGCGTTCGGTCTTGTACAGGCCCTGCTCGCGGATCGAGTCGAGTTCGGCTTCCAAGCGGGGGCGGGCGGCGTAATCCATGGGCGGCTCCAGCGGCGTGAAACCGCTATTGTCCCGCATCGGCCGCATGCTGGGGAGGGCGGCTTGCCGCACGCCGGTCCGCGCTCTACGCTGCGCTGCCGCGTCGGTCCACAATGGAATAAATCTACGCGCTCCTCGAGCGTGTCCCCATCCCCAGCACGGCGTCGCGCCTAGCGGCGCACAGCGAGGTCAGGCCGATGAACCGCAAACACGTGGCGACGATCGCAGCCGTGCTATTCGTGGGTTTGGTGACATCCGGCGCGGCGTTCGCCGCGATTCCGCCGGCCGAACGCAACGCGCTGATCGCGCTGTACGAAGCGACTCACGGCGGCGGCTGGACCGACAATTCGAACTGGTGCAGCGGAGCGTGTCCAGTGAGCGGAACGCCGACGTTCAACGCGCTGGGCACGGAATGCAGCTGGCACGGTGTCACCTGCGATGCCGGCACGACTCACGTCACGCGCATCGAGCTGGTCGAGAACCAGCTCGGCGGAAGCTTGCCTGCGCTCGCCGCATTCTCCGCCCTGCAAGTATTCGACGTGCACTACAACGCGATCGGCGGACCCTTGCCCGACATTTCGGGCTCGCTCGCTTTGACCGAGTTCGACGTCTTCGCGAATCAGTTCGAGGGCACGATTCCGCCGCTCATGAACCTGCCGGCGCTCGAGGTCTACAGCGTCGACAACAACTTCCTCGGCGGCTCGATTCCGCCGTTGACGGGATTGCCGGCATTGCGCCGGTTCGTGGTCGATTCCAATCAGCTGACCGGCACGATTCCGGCACTGACCGGCATGACCCAGCTGCAGGAGTTCGCGGTCTACAACAACCAGCTCAGCGGTTCGCTGCCGTCGCTGGCGGGGCTGACTTCGCTGCAGTTGTTCGATGCGAATTCCAACGCCTTGAGCGGCGGCATTCCGAGCCTCGCCGGCCTGACGAATCTGAGCTATTTCGCGGTCTATGCGAATGTGTTGAGCGGTGCGCTGCCCGATCTCACCGGACTCGCCGCGTTGCGCTACTTCGACGCGAGCCAGAACAGCTTCAGCGGCGCGATCCCGCCGTCCTTGAGCAGCGTTTCGACGCTCGAGTACGTGTCGGTGTGGAAGAACGGTCTGACCGGTTCGATTCCGAATCTGTCCGGTTTGACCTCGCTGCAGGCGGTTCGCTTCGACCACAACATTTTGACCGGCACGCTGCCGTCGCCGCCGCCCAATCTCATCCTCGACGCTTCGCAGCTGTGTCCGAACGCGTTCGAGCTGATCGCCGATCCGGCTTGGGACGCCGCCACCGGCCATGCGCCGTGGTGGAATCTTCCCGGCGGTTGCGGCGACCGCATCTTCGCCGACGGATTCGACGGTCTCTAGGAGCGCGCAACCCTCGTCATTCGCGCGACACCTGGCTGCGCCAGGCTCGGCGCAATCAAACGGAGATGACCATGACCAGCGGGAGATGTGGTGCGCGCCGCGCTGAGCGAAGATCGCAGCCGTCCCGCGCTTTTCCGTCTTTGTCGTCGGACCCGGAGGAATCGTCATGAAGATCCCATCCCGCACGCTCGCCCTGCTCAGCCCTATGGTGGTCGTCTTGGGCGCCGCCGCGATCGCCCACAGCGGCTACCTGTTCGGCCAATGGCTCCGCGCCGTCCTTCATTGAGGGATTGACGCGTCCGGTCGCGAAGCGGGTCCGCGCCCGCGCGACGCGCTCCAGGCCGAATCCGGCAGCGCCCGGCATGCCTTTCGTCAGGGGTCACGGCAAATTCGTTTTGCTAGTCTCGGCGGTCCAACCCGTTCAGGTACCGACCGATGAAGCATCCTCTGGCTCTCGCGCTGACTGCGGCGCTGTCCACCCTGGCGCTCGGCGCCTGCACGGCTCCGACCCGCCCCGATGCCGACGCAAAAAAGACGGCCGCGGCGCCGGTCAGTGAGACGGCCAATCCACTGTCCGCCGAGAGCACGCTGCCGCTGCACTACCCGCCGTTCGACAAGGTCAAGGACAGCGATTTCGCGCCGGCCTTCGATCGCGGCATGGCCGAGGAGCTGAAGGAGTACGAAGCGATCGCGAACAATCCGGCCGCGCCGACCTTCGACAACACCTTCGTCGCGATGGAAAAAAGCGGCAAGCAGCTCGATCGCGCGACCACGCTGTTCTATAGCCTGGTCGGTGCCGATACCAACGATGCGCGCAAGAAGATCCAAGCCGACTACGCGCCCAAGCTGAGCGCGCACCAGGATGCGATCAATCTCAATCCGAAACTGTTCGCGCGCGTGCAGGCCCTATACGACCAGCGCGCCAGCCTCGGCCTCGACGCCGAAGATCTGCGCCTGGTCGAGCGCTACTACGACGGCTTCGTCCGTTCCGGCGCCAAGCTGCCGGAAACCGCCAAGGTGCGCCTGAAAGAGATCAACAGCGAACTCGCCACGCTGGGCACCAAGTTCAGCCAGAACGTGCTGGCCGAGGTCAACGATTCGGCCATCACCGTCGACAGCAAAGAAGAACTCGACGGCCTCTCCGAGGAAGCCGTCACCGCCGCCGCGGAAGCGGCGAAGACGCGCAAGCTCGAAGGCAAGTACGTGATCGCACTGCAGAACACCACCGGCCAGCCGCCGGAGGCGTACCTGACCAATCGTGCGCTGCGCCAGCGCTTGTACGAAGCCTCGGTCGCGCGCGGCAGCCGCGGCAACGCCTACGACAACACCGCCATCGTCTCGCAGATCATGAAGCTGCGCATCGAGCGCGCGAAGATGCTCGGCTATCCGACCTTCGCCGCCTACAGCCTGGCCGACCAGACCGCGAAGACGCCCGAGGCGGTCAACTCGATGCTGGGCAAGCTGGCGCCGCCGGCGGTGGCGAACGCCAAGCGCGAAGCCGCCGACTTGCAGGCGGTGATCGATCAGGAACAGAAAGCGAAGGGCCAGCCGAGCTTCAAGCTCGAGCCGTGGGACTGGGCTTTCTATTCGGAGAAAGTGCGGCAGAAGAAGTACGCGTTCGACGAGTCGCAGATCAAGCCGTATCTGGAAATGAAGAACGTGCTCGAGAACGGCGTGTTCTACGCGGCCGGCCAGCTCTACGGTCTCAAGTTCAAGCAGCGCACCGACCTGCCGGTGTACCAGCCCGACGTGCTCACCTACGACGTCTTCAACGAAGACGGCTCGCAGCTCGCCATCTTCATCGCCGACATGTACGCGCGCCCGTCCAAGCGCGGCGGCGCGTGGATGAACGCCTACGTGCAGCAGAACAAGCTGTTCGGCACGCAGCCGGTGGTGGCCAACCATCTGAACATTCCCAAGCCTTCGGCCGGCAAGCCGACGCTGTTGACCTGGGACGAGACGCGCACGATGTTCCACGAGTTCGGCCATGCGCTGCACGGCATGTTCTCGAACGTGAAATATCCCTACTTCGCCGGCACCAAAGTGCCGCGCGACTTCGTCGAGTTCCCCTCGCAAGTGAACGAGATGTGGGCCGACTGGCCGAGCGTCCTGGCCAACTACGCCAAGGACTACCGCAGCGGCGCGCCGATGCCGAAGGAATTGCTCGACAAGGTGATGGCGGCGGCGCAATTCAACGAAGGCTTCCGCACCACCGAATATCTGGGTGCGGCGATGCTGGACCAGAACTGGCATCAGATCGGCAGCGCCGATGCGGTGCCGGCGGCGAACGGCGTGATGGCGTTCGAAGCGGCTGCGCTGGCGAAGGATGGCGTCGACTACAAGCCGGTGCCGCCACGCTATCGCACGCCGTACTTCAGCCACATCATGAGCGGCTACGCGGCCGGCTATTACGCCTACATCTGGTCCGAAGTGCTCGATGCGAACACGGTGCAGTGGATCAAGCAGAACGGCGGGCTGACGCGCGCCAACGGCGACCGCTTCCGCAACACGCTGCTCTCGCGCGGCGGCAGCAAGGACGCGTTGCAGCTGTTCCACGATTTCACCGGCCACGACCCGCAGATCGAACCCTTGCTGGAACGCCGCGGCCTCACCGCGGTGTCGGCCGCGCCGACCAAGGCGAAGCCGCGCAAGTCGAAGAAGAAGTAAACCGCTACGCTGCGAGCTGAAAAAAAAACCGCCCGGAGCGATCCGGGCGGTTTTTTTACGTCTGCAATCGAGGATGTTCTCGGGCTAGCCGCCGGTGAACGCGCCGTGCCGGCGCAGGCGCTGGTAGCGACGCTCGAGCAGGGCGCCCTCGTCGAGCGTTTCGAGTTCGTCGAGCTGGTTCAACAGCACGGCCTTCAAGCGGATCGCCATGCCGCGCGGATTGCGATGCGCACCGCCGAGCGGTTCGCGAATGACTTTGTCGACCAGATCGAATTCCTTCAGCCGCGGCGCGGTGAGGCCGAGCGCTTCGGAGGCGTCCTTCGCCTTGTCCGCGGTCTTCCACAGGATCGAAGCGCAACCTTCCGGCGTGATCACCGAGTAGGTGCTGTATTCGAGCATGTTGGTGATGTCGCCGACGCCGATCGCGAGCGCGCCGCCGGAACCGCCTTCGCCGATCACGGTGCAGATGATCGGCACGCGCAGATCGGACATTTCGAGCAGGTTGCGCGCGATCGCTTCGCTTTGGCCGCGCTCTTCGGCGCCGACGCCCGGATACGCGCCGGGCGTGTCGATGAAGGTCAGGATCGGCAGCTTGAAGCGTTCGGCCAGCTGCATCAGGCGCAGCGCCTTGCGATAGCCTTCCGGCCGCGGCATGCCGAAGTTGCGCCGGATCTTGCTCTTGGTGTCGCGGCCTTTTTGATGGCCGATGATCATCACGCTGCGCCCGCTGATGCGCGCGAGGCCGCCGACGATGGCAGCGTCGTCGGCATAGGTGCGATCGCCGGCGAGTTCGTGGAACTCCTCGCAGATCGCGCCGGTGTAGTCGAGCGTGTAGGGCCGCGCCGGGTGGCGCGCGAGCTGAGCGATCTGCCAGGGCGAAAGATTGCGAAAGATTTCCGCCGTCTTGGTCTTCAGCTTGCCTTGCAGCGTGGCGATCTCGTCCTCGATGTTGATCGATTGGCCGTGGCTGGCATGGCGCAGCTCCTGGAGCTTGGCGTCCAGATCGGCGATCGGCTGTTCGAAATCGAGGAAGTTGGGATTCATTCGCTGCAGCGCCCGACGGCGCCGGATGTCCGTCGGAGTGCGCGGACCGGAGCCAAAGAGGCGGAGTATAGCGGCTCGGCCTGGGACGGACAGTCTCGGCGCGCTGGCGCGGTCGCGGCGGCGGAACTTGCGGCCTGGCCGGCGTGTGCCGGCCAGGCCTCTCGCGTGGTGCGGCGGCGTCCGCCAACGCCGCCGCACCGTTGCCTGCACGTGCGGTTATTGATCGGTGAAACGCGCCGCTCCGGTGATGTGGCTGATGCCGAGGAAGCGCAGGTAGCGCAGGTCGACCTGCTGGCCGTTGATCGCATTCACCGCGCGCAGTCGATACAGCTTGCCGGTGTTCGGTCCGCCGTTGACCAGGTTCAGCGGCGGCAGCACGCTGATCGCGAAGTTGCCGCCGGGGAAGGTCTCCATGTCGGCATCCGGTGCGTTCAAGGCTTCGGCGCCGGGGTAGGCTTCCTCGCTTACGCGGATCTTGCGCAACGAGGTCACCAGCTGCGGCACCCGCGGCGCATGCCAGTACGCGCCGAGCGCATTGGCTTCCGCTTCGGTGACATTGCGTGCGACGACGTCGCCTTCGCCATCGGCGAAGGTGTAGGCATCGCCGGTCGGCTCGCCCCGCTCCTCGCTCGTCAGGAGCGAATTGTCGGCCGGCACGCGCGCGATGCTGACGCCGAGAATCAGCGGTGCATCGGAGGTGGTGGTGCCGCTGAAGGTCTGGCCCTGGCTGCTCGCATTCCAGCCGGCGCGCTCGCTGCCGCCTTCGGCCGAGATGGTGAACGGTCCGATGCGCAACCCGGTCGCCACTTTGAACTTCTCATAGAAGCTCTGGTACGTCGCCTTGCTGGTGCGGATGGTGAAGTTCGGCTTGTAGCCGACGTACATCGCGGTCTTGAGCGTGTTGAAGAAGCCGGTCTTGCCGAACACCGCTTGCGTGCCGTCGCCGCCGTAGGCGCTGTAGCCGCGCACGAACGGACCGTTCGCCTTGCTGCGCACGAACGCGCCGTTGTACCAGTCCGACGGTTGGATCTGGATCTGGTCGAGCGCTTCGAATTCGAGCGAGACTTCCAGCTCGTTGTCGGTTTCGAACTCGGTGATGCGCTCCCACTTGCCGCTGACCTGCACTTCCCAGAACAGCTTGGGGATCGACACCGCGCCGCCGGCCCAGGTCTTGGAGTAGTCGTAGGACTGATCGCGCGCAGTGAAGCCCATGGTGCCGCCGGCCGGGCCGCTGCCGGCCTTGACCGCATTGACCCAGGCGCTCGCGCTCTGCGAGATCTGGTAGTTGGGCACCAGCGGCATTTTGCTCAGGCCGGGATCGTTCAAGCGCGCATAGAAATCCTGGTTGGCGAACTGCTTCTGCGCATCGCCCAATCCGGGCGTGTTGGCCTGATTCACCAGCGCGTCGTAGTTGAGCTGCGCCTGCGCCGCCTTCTTGTAGGCGGCATCGAGCTGGATCGACCAGCCGCGACCGGCCGCTGTCGCCAGCCAGGCGGTGAAGGTCGGCTTGTTGTCGGCCACGTCCGGATCGTCGGCGTAGGCCTGGCGCGCCTGATTGTTGATGGTGGTGTAGCCGTTGGTCGCCGCGGTCAGCTCATCGCCGGCCTGACGCAGCTGATCGCGCAGCTTCGGATCGTCGGTCGCGGCCGGGATCACGTTCAGAAATTCCTGATACGCCATGTTGATGCGGTCGGCGCTGGAGGCGTACATGCCGATCGCGCTCCACTGCGGCGCGGCCGAGCAGAAGTCGTACTGCGCGGCGCCGATGTAACCGACGTTCTGGGTCGCCCAGGTCCAGGGCGTGAACGGATAGATCAGCTGGAAGTTGTTCGGGCTGGCGCCCAGGCTGTTGATCAGGGCGCCGTACAAAAGGCCCCAGGGCTTCTGGTCGAAGTCGATCGCGCTGGAGCGGTCGGCTTCGCGCAGCGTGTCGAGCATCGCACGGTCGCGCGAGCCGGTGCGGAACAGGGAGTATTCGCCAAGCTGCGTCGTTTCCGTGTCATGGGCCTTGCTGGGGGCGGACGTTTTGGTGGACATGATCGCTACCTCGTCGAAGGATTGAGTCGTTGGGTTGGCAGCCGGTTGCGTGGCAAGCGGTTGCGGGGCCAACGCTGTCCGATTCGCGGGCGGCGAACCTTACGGAAAGCCTACGATTTCACTTTGTCTTTTCGATCAATCGGATACGAGTGGAGTTTGGCGAGCTTCGGCCGCGCGCTACGGCTGCGTCGCGCACTTCCATTCGAGTGCAAAATGCGCCGCACTTCACGAAACGCGGCATTCCCCGGGCTGCGCCGTCCTTCTATCGTGCGAGTCCCCAACCCATCAG
Organism: Dokdonella sp. GW821-FHT11D02; assembly: GCF_058808595.1. Taxonomy (NCBI): domain Bacteria; kingdom Pseudomonadati; phylum Pseudomonadota; class Gammaproteobacteria; order Lysobacterales; family Rhodanobacteraceae; genus Dokdonella; species Dokdonella sp. GW821-FHT11D02. The sequence goes on from NZ_CM179520.1 coordinate 1,386,283, forward strand.
GTCCGGCCGGCCGCCATGTCTGACGCGGACTTGCGACTGCCATCCACCGCCACCTTCCATTTCGGCGACTGGTTCGTGATACCGGCGCGCAACCAGCTGCGCCGCGGCAGCGAGACACGCACGCTCGAACCGCGCACGATGGCGGTGCTGCAATACCTCGCCCGGCACGCCGGCGAGGTCGTCAGCAGCGACGACATGCTGCGCGCCTGCTGGGCCGGCACCTTCTACGGCGACAGCCCGGTGCACAAGACCGTGGCGGTGCTGCGCCGCGCGCTCGGCGACAGCGTGGCGGAGCCGGCCTACATCGAGACGATCCGCAAGCGCGGTTACCGCGTGCGCGTGCCGGTGGTGTTCACCGACGACACGCCGCTCAAGCCGCTGCCGGGCTGGGCCGACACCTGCCCGTTTCCGGGATTGGCCGCCTTCACGGCGAGCCAGAGCGCGGTCTACTTCGGCCGTTCGCAAGCGGTGTCGCGGCTGTTGGATACGGCCGCGGCGCAGATGCAGGATTCGCTGCACTTCGTCTTGCTGGTCGGCACCAGCGGCAGCGGCAAGAGTTCGCTGCTGCAGGCCGGCTTGCTGCCGCTGCTGCAGCAGCCCGGCGGCAGCAGCGGCTGGCAGGCCGCCGCGGTGGCGCATTTCCGGCCGATCGCGACCGATCTTTCGCTGGCGCGCTTCACAGACGCGCTGCTGCAATGGCGCGTCGGCGAGCGCCCGGTCTATCTGCCGACCGAACGCAACGAGCTCACCGAAACTCTGCGCAGCGTGCCGGCCACGATCGCTTGGCGGCTCGAAGACGCGTTCGAGCGTGCGCGCGCGACGTTCAAGAGCGGCGTGCGGCCGCTGGCGGTGCTGGTGGTCGATCCGCTCGAAGCGCTGCTCGACGAGCGCGGCCACGCCGATGCGGATGCGACGCTCGAAGCGATCGACGCACTCGCGCGCATCGACAACGTGCTCGTGCTCGGCGCCTGCCGCAGCGACGCGTTTCCGCGGTTGCTGCAGACGCGGCGCGCGCAGGCCCTGGTCGGCGAGGGCGCGCATTTCGACGTGTTCCCGCCCACGCGCGGCGAGTTGGCGGAAATGATCCGCCGCCCGGCGCAGGCGGCCGGGCTCGGCTTCGGCAGCGACGCCGCTTCGCATCAACGGCTGGACGACGCGCTGCTGGAAGACGCCGCCGGTGAGGCGGGCGCGCTGCCGCTGCTGCAGCACGCCTTGCGCGAGCTGTACGAACGCATCGAGGGTGGCGACAAGACGCTCTCGTTCGACAACTACCGGAACATGGGGCGCTTGACCGGCGCGCTGGCGCAACGTGCCGAGGCGGCGCTGACCGCGGCCGACGCCGAGGCGCAGGCGCATCTCACCGTTGTGTTCGAACGCATGATCGCGATACCGGACGAATCCGACGCGTTGCCGGTCGGCCGGGCGCTGTGGATCGACACGCTGCACGACCCCGCCGCCGAGCGCGTGCTGCACACACTGGTCGACGCGCGTCTTTTCACCAGCGAGCTGTTGGACAACCGTCCCGCGGTGCACGCTGCGCACGACGCCTTGTGGACCGCATGGCCGCGCGCGCAGGAATGGATCGCCTCCAACCGTCAGCTGCTGCGCGCACGCGCGCGTCTGGCTCAACTTGCCGCACGCTGGCAGGCGGAAGCGCGCAGTGCCGACTTCCTGATTCCGCCCGGCGCCGCATTGAACGAAGCGCAGCACGTGCTCTCGGCGATACCGGAACGGCTCGACGAAGCCGAGATCGCGATCGTGCAGGCCTCGCAGCGGCGCGAACGCCGGCGCGAGCGCCGGCGCCAGTTCTCGTTTGCCGCGGTGACCGCGCTCGCCCTCGTCGCCGCGATCGCGGCGGTGTCGGCCTGGCGCTCCAAATCGGTGGCCGAGCGCGAGCGCGCCGGCGCCGAAGGTCTGGCCGGTTACATGCTCGGCGAAGCGACCACGCGGCTGCGCGAACTCGGCCGGCTCGACATCCTCGACGGCATCGCCGGCTCCGCGCTGTCTTATCTCGAATCTTCCTCCGCCGATCCGCTCGACGCGGACCGCACCGCATTGCGCGCCGAAGGCTTGTTGCAGGTCGGCGAGATTCGTCTGGTCAAGGGCGATGCCGCGTCGGCGCACACCGCGTTCGCCAAGGCCGCCGACTTCATACGCGCCGCCTTGCAACGCGCGCCGTCCGATCCGGCGCTGCTGCGTGTGATGGGCAAGGCGCACTACTGGCTCGGCTACGAGGCGTTCCAGAAACGCGACTACACGGTCGCGCAGGCGCAATGGTCGGCCTATCGCGAGAACGCGCAACGTTTGTTCGATCTGCGGCCGGACGATCCCGAGGCTTGGAAGGAGCTCGGCTACGCGCACAACAATCTTGGGACGTTGGCGTATCGGCGCAGCGAGTTGGATGTGGCGGAGAAGGCGTTCGAGCGGTCGATCGAGTTGAAGCGGCGAGTTCTTGAGCGCAGCGGCGAGAAAGCCGATGTACTTCTCGATCTAGCGGACAGTTTGTCTTGGTCTGCAAACGTCGAAGACGCAGGAGGCAAACTGCAAGCAGCACGCGATCTTTACATTCAGTCGCACGATATGTTGGCGCGAGCACAAAAGTTGAGTGGAGATGATACTGGGCTTAAGCGGCGGCAAGTCGTCGTATTGTTCCAGATGTCGCGCGCGTCGCTTGCGATTGGAGATCTTGCGGGAGCGCGCGCGGCAAACGGTGAGGCTCAATCGCTGATGGAACGGCTGGCGCGACTGGAGCCTGCCAACTTGCAATGGCAGCGAGACGTCGCCTATGCATACACGCAAGCAGTCACGTTGGACCTATTGGGCCGTGGCGAGGATGATATGGAGAAGCTCAACGAAGCCGCTATCGTCATATTGACGCGATTGGTGGATCAGCAGCCAACGAATGCCGATTGGGCACGCCAGTACGGGCTCGCCTTGATGCAGCGGGGTGCTTTGGCAATGCGCGAACGCCGAGTAGTGGCAGCGAGGAAAGCTTTTGCTTCCGCTACGGAACATCTCGACACACTTCTGAACACGCATCCTGATGATGCCTCGAGCCGCGTGCTGTCTGCGCGCACGCGTTTGCTCGAGGCTGGAGTTGCATCCGATACGTTGGAGGCTCAGCGCAGCATCGATGCGGCCATTGCAGTACTAAAGCCCGCTGCGTCGCGCTCGCACGATCGAACTGTGCTTGATCCTTGGGTCAGAGCTTTAGCCGCTTCCGGTCGTATTGAGGAGTTGCAACCAGCTCTGCGAGAGCTGCATGCAATGGGGTATCGTCCGCCCGGATTCGTCGACTACTACGATCGCTATTTGGCTGGGCGTTGATAGTTCAAACAAAAGGTCATTTCGAAAGTATAACTTTCCGTTGGAGAGTAGGTTGTCGGTCGTATCCAGGAACTATCGGTACTTTTATTAATACAGGGAGATTCATCATGGTTGAGCAAGACAAAAAAATTACTGATTACGTCATATCCGTCGATGTGCAAGACGCTCCCGCGGGTGACGGCAATGCGATAGGCGGGAAGTATCGATACACATTCAAGCCGGATATCGCCGCGGTGAAGGAAACTCCGACGCGGCTGGTGTACCAAATGACGGCGACTACCAAGAAGGCTTTGACGTTCAGTACGCTCTACAGCAACGACGGACGCTATCAGCTTGCACGCCCTGAGTTGTCGCCTGATGGGCGATCAATCTCGGTTCTCAATGTGAATACGCAACGTGTGCTGATCAACATCATGCTCCAGATTTCGGACGCCGTTGGCCAAAACGTGGTGCACGTCGATCCGCAGGTTCTCAATGAGCCCGAGCTTCCAGATTGAAGTACCTCAGACGGCCAAAAGCCACGCAGCTTCGGTGATGGTGAGTCCAGTTTGCATTTGAAGGTCGCTGGTCAAAAAGCGGGCGCTCCTTTGAGCGCCCGCTTCGTAAGCTATCGCAGTCTCGCCGGCAATCTCAGCCTGGTATCTCCGGCTCGTTGAGCACTTGCGGATCAATCACTCCGATCGCCCCATCCGATCGCCTCTCGAAGATGATCGAATACTTGAACGCGCCGAGATCGATCTTGTCGGCGCGGATCGTCAGCACGCCATTGGCGAAGTCGCGCAGCGAGCAGCCTGCGCGCGCCGTCCGCTGAAGGGTGGCTCGCGTGAGACACGATCTCAGCGATAGAGCTTGCGCACCGCTTCATCACTTGGAGCTTTGCCGAGAATCTCGCGCAAGGCACGCTCGAGCGGTTCGTCACGCCCCTCGCGGATGCCGTTGATGGTCGGTTTCACTTCGATGTCGGGAACGATGCCGATCTGCTGCGTGGGTTTCTTGTCGGGATAGAAAACTCCGATTCCGCTGATCGCCGCCCGGCGCCGTCCCGGCAAAGGAATGGGCGAGACGTTGCCGTCCGCGCCTGCGGTGGTGCTGCCGACGACGACGGTGCGCGGGGAAGCGCGCAGCGCCATCGCCGTGAACTCGGCTTGGCTCAGCGACACCTCGTCGACCAGGACGACGACTTTGCCGGCGTAGTGCAGCGTCGACGGCGTCAGGCGATTGAGCGGGCTCCAGCCGAAAACACCCGGGTCGGACAGGGCCGGTCGAGTGAACCTCGCGAACGGCGTTTCGGCGCCGACCATCGACTCACCCAACGGCAGCGCGACGAACTCGCCGGGATAGTTGCGGATGTCGACGATCAAGCCCTTCGTCTTCTGTGCGGCAGTGACGTATCCCGCGAGATCCGCCTTCTTGATCGAAGAGAGCTTCAGATAGGCGACCTCCGGCGACAGCAGGCGGAAGGTCTCGCCGGGCAGGTCGTGGGTGAGGAGGGGCGGGATTTCGCGCGTCGGCACACGGCGCTCGACCAGATGCATCGGTTGGCCGGCGCGGTCGATGTCGAGACGAACGTCTTCGCATGCGCCGATCGTCAGCGAGGCGCCGATGTCGCGCAGTCGCGCGGCATCGTTGGAGGCCGCGTAGTAAGGTCGCCAGTTCGCCAGCAGCTCTTCGATGGGCGCTTCGTTCAATGTGCGGACGATGTCGCCGCGTCGAAGATTGGAGGTCTTTCCCACTGCGACGCCGACGACGACCGGCACGTTCTCGACGAAGCGAAGGTAGGCCGGTAAGGCGCATTCGCCCTGCGGCGGTCTGGCGTCGAGCGAACTCCACAGATTGGTGTGGGTATCGGCGACGCGGGCGATCAGCTTGAGCATCGCGCGATCGAAGCTTCCGCCGTCGCCCGCCTGTGCGATGGCTGCGAGATTTTCGCGCAGTGCGCCGGTCCAGTCGCCTGCGATCAGATCGCGATACGGAAACCAGTACTGGATGATGGCCCAGAAGCGGTACGCCGCCAGAATCTGAAAGCCGGCGTCGGGCAAAGCGACGCGAGCGTAGAAGGGTTCGTTCTCGAACACGGGATTGCCGACGTTCTGCACCAGCGACACGTAGAACTGCGTATCCGGTTTGCGGTTCCGATAGACGTCGGCGAGCCGGCTGCTGAGCCGATGACCGAGCCTCGCCTGATCGCGAATCCATTGCGTCGGCGAGGTCAGATACACCTCGCTGCCGGCCGGCTCCGGCGCGCAGGGATCGCACGGCGTCAACGGACCGAGCGCCTCGATCCAGTCCGCCAGCAGCCGATTCGTTTCTTCCGATGTCGATGCCGCCAAGATGCGCGGCAGCCATCGAAACAGCTCGTAGTCCCATTGGCGCGTGCCGGCGGTCAGCGCCGAATGGAAGTACTTGAGAAAGCCCCAGACCTGGCCGGTCAGAACGAGGCTGTCGAGCTGTCGATCCGACAGCGTGCCGATGCGCACGCGCGAGCCGCCGTCGAATTCGCGGTCGGTATCGAACACGGTCTTCTTGCGTTCGACCCGCGGCACCTCGGCCAGCGGCTTGCCGTCCACGAACAGGCGCGGCTGGTCGCTCCAGACCGTGCCGGTGCCGGCGAGCAGCACGCCGTAGAACAGCTCGGTCGCGCGTGGATTGATCGGCAGCGTGATCGTGTACTCGGCCCAGTCCTTCGTGCCGGAGAGGCGCTGCGAGGCCATGTTGTCGAATTCGAGAGCGGTATCGACGCCGTCCTCGCGCAGCCACAGTCCGGCTAGCGAAGACACCTCCTTCGTGCGCAGATGGCCGCGCAGCTCGATTTTTGCGCCGCTGAAATCGAGCGGTATCGAGCGCGTGACGACGGAAAACTCACCGGCGCTGCTGCCGTCTCGCTCGATACGCAGCGAGGCCTTGCCGTCGTATTTGATCGACGGATCATTGGACACTCCGCTCGTCGGCGCGTAGTGCCATCCTTCGAGCGGGCTTTGCTCGGCGTCGGCTGAGGCGTGTTCGTCTGCCGCCGCCGTTCCGAAGGCTGCAATCAAGCCCAGCCGAACGATGAGAGACCAAGCTGTTCCCGGCATGGTGCGTTTCCTTTCGGCGAAATTCGCCGGCACGTTGGACGACGGCGCAGCAGGATCGGTGCATGGCCGCCGCCGATCGGCGACCCACGCTCCGGTCACCGGGAGTGGCGGCCGCTCGGCAGCGGCCGCTCTTCGAGCGACGGCTTCGTAATCGTCCAACGCGAGAAAACGGGGTTAGCGATGCGGGCGCTTTAGCTCGGAGAAGAGAAACGAGCCTCGTTCAAGGCCGCCCAAGCCTGCGGCGTCTGAATCGCGAACAGGCCGTCGCGCTGCGCTCGCTTCGCCAGCGCGAGCAGCGCGTCGTCGCGTGTGATCAGCGCGGCCGCGCGTGCCTGCCAGGCCAGTTCGAGGAATTTCTGGTCGTCCGCATCGGCGCAGCGCGGTAGACGGATCCGCGTGGAGTCGGCCGGCGTCGCTTCGCGCAAGCAAACGATACGTTCGTCATAAGCCGCTTCATGCCGCGCGCAGGTTTCTTCATCGAATCCGAACGGCCGATAGCGCAGTACGCGCCGCCATTCCTCGCGACAGTCCTCGCGCGTGACGGCGACGACTCGCGCGTTACGCAGAGCGGCGTCGAGAACGGCCACGGCGGGATCGCCGAAGACGAACAGGTCGAGACAGACGTTGGTGTCGAGAACCAGACGGGGCGGTGCTGAGATCATCGGAGCGCTCGACGGTGCGTCGTTCGTTCGTCAGCGCTGCCGGCTTGCTCTGTCGATCGCGAAATCCAGCAATCCCTCGACGGATTCGCGCGAAGACTCGCTCGGATTGATGATCGAAGCCCAGCCGTTCGCGGCGTAAGCGGGGTGCGGGAAAAGCCGATCGATCGCCGTGAAGTCGAAGCGGTCGCGATGCTGCTCTATCTCCTTCGGCGCAAAGCTGAACAACTGCTCGAACTTCTCCTTGCCGATGTCGAGGTTGAGGCGGTAGAGACCGCCGCGATCGAGTTTCGAATACGCATCGAAACCGGCGTAGTCCTTGATCACGATCGTCACGAACGGCATCTTGCGCGGCTCGCCGTCGTCCTGCAGCGCGAAGCAGAACGTGTCGCCCCAGGCCATCTCCGGGCTGCCGTCGCCGGCGGCGGCGATCTGGATGCGTACCGCGGCGCGGGCCGCGAGATAACTGCGGATGTCGTCTTGGGTCATGGCGGGCTCCGAATCGGGGCGCGCCATTCTAGTGGCCGCGAGCGCGAGCGCTAGAAGAATCCTTGCAGGAATCGCGCGGTTTCCTCCGACAGACCGACGATCTTGTTGGTCGCCTGGCGATAGAACTTGAAGTTGAGCTCGGTCTCGGGCTTGCCGTCGTCCCAGTCGGAGAACGGTTTGAGCTGCGCGCGCCCGAGGCGCTGCTTCGCCGCCGCGGTGCGCCGTACGGTGATGCTGACGCGCGGTGTTTGCCGCTCGACGCCACGTTTTTTCGCGACCGCCGTGGCCGCCGTGACCACGCCGCGTGCGATCAATCCCGGGCCGCCTTCATTCTCGCTGGCGAACAGGAAGATCGTATCGCCTACGGCGATGCCCTTGCCGCCGTACATCGTCTTCTGCGCATCGAATGCAAAGGTCTTCGCTTGCGTGTCATCGATCTCGGCTTTGATCGCGAACATCATGGCGGTCACCGTTTGGGATGGGGGCTCGGAGCGCGGGCGCGTCGCGCTTCGCGGCTACTCAGCTTGAAGGGAGATGGCGCGAAACGCGGACGCGCAGTAGCTGAATCAGTTCCGGCGCCATGTAGTCGTAGTCGTCGGGAATGTCGAGGCAGATGATGCGCTTGGAAGCGAGCTGAGATTTGAACTTCGCCGCGAGTTTGTTGCGATGCGCGCGCTCCATCACGAAGATCGTCTCGGCCCAATCGATCAGTTCGGGCGTGAGCGGGTTGTCGGCATCGTGGTTCAAACCGGCCGACGCAGTGGCGAGTCCCGGCCACTCGGCGAACACCTGCTCCGCAGTCGGACTGCGCAGCCGGTTCTGGCTGCAGATGAAGAGGACGTTGCGGGTCATGTGTTCACCACGGCGTCGCGAGCGGCAAGGAGAATCTGAGTGCCGCGCGTAGATTAGGGCCGTGCTTCACCTTTCTCAATTCCGAGCTCGGTGTCCGAAATCACCGTACCGCTGCGCAGATCTGCTTTCGCTACTCTGTACTGCCCTTTCTTGGTGTAGAACAGGAAGGCCTCCGAGGTGTCTGCCATCGAGTGCGCTCCGTTGAAGTCCTCCACGCTGTTGATCGCGACATGCATGGAGGCGCCATCCGGATTCGACAGATAGATGTCCTTGAGATCTCCACTGGTGAGCTTTCCGTCTCCGTCGGAGTCCACCTCCACGATCTCGTAGGCGAACCCCTGAATCGGTTTCGACGATTCCGAGTGGCGCTCGTCGGGAAGTCGATACGTTTCGAGGATGATTCCCTTGAAACCAGGGAGTAGCCACCGCGCTCGGCCGCTAGCCGAATCGAAGAGCAAGACGTTTTGAGCGGAGCGCGCTTCCTTGAGGCCGGATCTGAATCCGTATTCTTGCGTTCTCCACAAGGTTGCCCTGAGAACCGGCGTTCCTTCGATCGATTCGAATCGAGAAAGCACGACCTTGGTGGTATCGATCTCTTGGTCGGAAACTCTCATCACGTTCTGCGCATGTTGCGTGCGGGACGACTCCCGGACGAGCATGTAGAGCCCGAAGGCGAGCGCCGTGGTTCCAATCAAGCCGCACAAGCAGATCAGAATTGCGTTGATTCGCCAGACGGCCGAAAAGAATCGCGACCTTTTCATTGCGCAAATTCCCATCCGTTCGTGAGCTTCGAATGTGCACGCCGCGCCGCGCGGATGCAACGATTGCGGGCCGACGCGGTGCGGCGAACGAGGATGGCAAATGAGCTGGGCGAATGCGCCTAGCCGAACACCAGCTCCGCCGCGAGCACGCCTTCCATCGCTTCCAACGTCTGCCGCAAGGCCGGGCTCGCGCGCACTCGCCACTCGGCGCCGAGTTCGATCTCGGCCTGGCCGTTCTCGTTGCGCATGCTGATGCGCACCGGCGTGGCGCCGCCGCGGTGCGCCGCCAGCGTGTGCTGCAGCTTGGGGACGAAGTCGGGGCGCACACCGTTGAGGCGCACGCGCAAGAGGCGCGCGCGTCGCTCGCAGGCCGCTTCGATCGTGGCGACCGAGTTCACGCGCAGCTGATAGCCGCCGGAGAATTCGTCCACGCTGAGGCCGCCTTCGAACACGAGGATCGCATCGCGCGTCAGCAGCGGGCCGTACTCGACCCAGGTCTCGCGATAGAGCACGGCTTCGAACTTGCCGGAGAAATCCTCGACCGTGACGAACGCGCGCGAGTCGCCCTGCTTGCGCAGTCCGATCACCGAGCCCGCCAGCGCGACTTGTTGTAGGTCGGCGAAGCGGCTGCGGCCTTCGCGCGCGGACGGTTTGTGGTGCTTGTCGAGCTCGCCGATCGGGCAGGTCGCGACTGCCGCGATCAGTTCGCGCCAGGCGTCGGTCGGATGGCCGGACAAGTAATAACCGAGCGTGTCGCGTTCGCCGGCCAGACGTTGCGCGGCCGGCCATTCGTCGACTTCGGCGAGAATCAATTTCGGCGCCGCCGGCCCAGCGGCGCCGAACATGTCGTTCTGTCCCGACTGCGCATCGCGCGCCTGCTGCTCGGCCGCGCGCATGCATTCGGGCAGCTGCGCCATCAGGCTGGCGCGGTTTTTCGCCAGCGCGTCCATCGAGCCGGACAGGATCATCGCTTCGAGCGCGCGCTTGTTGAGCTTGGTCGCATCGATGCGGCGGCAGAAGTCGGCGAGGTCGGCGAAGGCGCCGCCGCGCTGACGCACCTCGACCAGGTTCTCGACCGCGCCGCGGCCGACGCCCTTGACCGCGCCGAGGCCGTACTGGATCGTTTTCGCGTCGGTCGCCTCGAACATGTAGCCCGAGGCGTTGATGTCCGGCGGCCGCACGGTGAGGCCGAGCGCGCGCGCTTCGCCGAGGAAGTTGACCACCTTGTCGGTGCCGTCCATGTCGCTCGACAGCACCGCGGCCATGAACTCGGCGGCATAGTGCGCCTTCAGCCAGGCGGTTTGATAGGAGACCAGCGCGTAGGCGGCGGCGTGCGATTTGTTGAAGCCGTAGCCGGCGAACTTCTCCATCAAGTCGAAGATCGCGTCGGCCTTGCGCTCGTCGAGGCCGTTGCCGGCGGCGCCTTGGCGGAACTTGGCGCGCTCCTTCGCCATTTCCTCGATTTTCTTCTTGCCCATCGCACGGCGCAGCAGGTCGGCGCCGCCGAGCGAGTAGCCGCCGACGATCTGCGCCATCTGCATGACCTGTTCCTGATAGACCATGATGCCGTAGGTCTCTTTCAGGACCGGCTCGACGCGCGGATCGGGATACTCGATCGGCTCGCGGCCGTGCTTGCGCGCGCAGTAGCTCGGAATCAGATCCATCGGACCCGGCCGATACAGCGACACCAGCGCGATGATGTCTTCGAAGCAGTCGGGCTTGGCGTCCTTCAGCATGCCTTGCATGCCGCGCGATTCGAGCTGGAACACCGCCACCGTGCGCGCTTTCTTCAACAACTCGAACACCGCCGCATCGTTCAGCGGTATCGCCATGATGTCGAGCGGCGTCTCGCCGGCCTGCGCGCGGCGCGCATTGATCGCTTTGACCGTCCAATCGATGATCGTCAGCGTGCGCAGTCCGAGGAAGTCGAACTTGACCAGGCCGACCGCTTCGACGTCGTCTTTGTCGTACTGCGTGACCAGACCGTCGCCGCCCGATTCGGAGAAGAGCGGCGCGAAATCGCTCAAGGGGCCCGGCGCGATCACCACGCCGCCGGCGTGCTTGCCGGCGTTGCGCGTGAGGTCTTCGAGCTTGAGCGCGAGATCGACCAGCTCGGTGACGTCCTCGTCGCTCTCGTACAGACCTTTGAAGTCGGCGACGATGCGGTCGGGTTCCTTGCGCGACTTGTCCGAACGGCCGAGCGCGTCCTCGAGCGAGAGGTCGAGCGGCATCTTCGGGATCAGTTTGGCGATCTTGTCGACCTGGCCGTACGGCATGCTGAGCACGCGACCGGTGTCGCGCAGCACCGCCTTGGCCGCCATCGTGCCGTAGGTGATGATCTGGCTGACGCGATCGCGGCCGTATTTACGGCCGACGTAGTCGATCACTTCGTCGCGGCGATCCATGCAGAAGTCGACGTCGAAGTCGGGCATCGACACGCGTTCGGGGTTCAGGAACCGCTCGAACAGGAGACCGTAACGCAGCGGATCGAGATCGGTGATGCCGAGCGCGTAGGCGACCAGAGAGCCGGCGCCCGAGCCGCGCCCGGGACCGACCGGGATGTCGTTGCTCTTGGCCCAGTTGATGAAGTCGGCGACGATCAGGAAGTAGCCCGGAAAGCCCATCTGCACGATCACGTCGAGCTCGCGGTCGAGCCGGACCAGATAGTCCTCGCGCGCGAAGCCCGGCGCCGGGTCGTGCGCGCCGAGCCGCTGCTGCAAGCCCGCGTGCGATTGCGCGCGAATGTAGCTGTCGAGCGTGTGCTCGTCCGGCACCGGGAAGGCCGGCAGGAAGTATTTGCCGAAGCTGAGTTCGAGATTGCAGCGCTTGGCCAGCTCGAGCGAGTTTTCCAAAAGCTCCGGCAGGTCGGCGAACAGCGCCTGCATCTCGGCGGGTGACTTCAGGTATTGCTCGGGCGAGTAGTCGCGCGGCCGCTTCGGGTCGGCCAGCACGCGGCCGGCGTGGATGCACACGCGCGCCTCGTGCGCTTCGAAATCGTCGCGTGCGAGGAAGCGCACGTCGTTGCTGGCGACGGCCGGCAGGTCGAGCCGCGCGGCGAGATCGAGCGCGGCGGCGAGGTAGGCGTCTTCTTGCGCACGCTGGGTGCGCGCTGCCTCGAGGTAGAGCCGCTCGGGAAAGTGCGAACGCCACCATTGCGCGCGCTCCAGCGCCGCTTCGTCGCGGCCGGCGAGCAGCATCTGGCCGACGTCGCTGTGCTGGCCGAGCAGCACGATCAGGCCGGCGTGCGTGGTCTCCAGCCAGTCCGCCTCGACCAGGGCGTGGTCGCCGTGGCGGTTCTCGGCGTAGGCGCGCGAGAGCAATCGCGACAGGTTCAAGTAACCCTCGCGGCTCTGACACAACACGGTCGCGCGTTGCGGGCGGCTGCGGTCCTGCGCATCGGCCAGCCACAGATCCGCACCGGCGATCGGTTTGATGCCGGCGCCTTCGGCCGCCTTGTAGAACTTGACCAGGGCGAACAGGTTGGCCTGGTCGGTCAGCGCCACCGCCGGCATGCGCGCACGCGCGCATGCATCGACCAAATCGCCGACGCGGATGGTCGAGTCGGTCAGCGAATATTCGCTGTGGACGTGGAGGTGGACGAAGCCGGAGGGCATGCCGATGCGCGACGTTGGAACCGCAGCGTAGTCGCTGCCTCCGCCGCGGGCAAGGTTGACAAGCCGGCCGCGGCGGCGGCTGTTACAACAGCGCCGGTTCGATCAGCCGCCGCACCGGCGCGAAGCCGCGGCGATGGATCGCGCACGGTCCCAGCCGCTCCAGCGAGGCGAGGTGTTCGGGCGTGGCGTAGCCCTTGTGCTGGGCGAAACCGTAGCCGGGATGGATCGGGTCGAACTCGCGCATGATGCGGTCGCGTTCGGTCTTGGCCAGGATCGAGGCCGCGCTGATTGCCGGTTCCGAGGCGTCGCCGCCGATGATCGCGCGCGCGGTGCATGGGAGGGTCTTGGGGAGCCGGTTGCCGTCGATCAGCGCCAGGGTCGGCGCGATGGCGAGCGTCTGCAGCGTGCGCGTCATGCCGAGCAGGGTGGCGCCGAGGATGTTCAGCCGTTCGATCTCCAGCACCTCGATCGCGATCACGGTGAAGGCCAGCGCCTGCGCGCGGATCAGCGGCGCCAGCGTTTCGCGCTGCGCTTCGCTCAGTACTTTGGAATCGGCGAGGCCGGCGATCGGCCGCTCCGGATCGAGAATCACCGCGGCGACCACGACCGGCCCTGCCAGGGGACCGCGGCCGGCTTCGTCGACGCCGGCGACGAGGTGGCTGGCGGCATGCCTCATTCCTGCAGGTCCTTGAGCTTGGTGAAGACGTGGTCATGATACGAGGTCACCATGCGCGCGTCCTTGCAGTCGACGTAACGGCCCTTGCAGCGCTCGCGCAGCAAGGTGTTGGCCTGGAAGAACTCGTCCTTCGGCACGCCGGCGACGTCGAGCAGGAGCGAGCCGAGAAACGCGATGTCGAGCACCGGGTAGTCGTACTTGCGCCGCACCGCGTAATTGGTCTTCAGCATGTAGTAAGTCAGCCAGTGCGCGTTCGGGCCGACGTCCTTGGGCAGCACCTTTGGGATCTCGTTGATGGCGCCGTCGAAGGAAGGCTGATGGTCGCCGAAGTGCATCAGCACGGCCGGGCGTTCGTCGCCGAGCAGGAATTTCTCGAGATCGGCCATCATCGCGTCCGATTCCTGCGCGCGCTCGAGATAGTTGCCGAGATTGAGGTTGAGCCAGTCGTCCAGCGCCTTCGGTTTGAAGCGGCCGGGAAACAGCGGCTTGTCGAACGGCGGCTTCAGCTCGGCCAGCGGCCGCATGTGCGGGCCGTGCTGGTGCAGGGTGAGCATGAAGACGAACAGCGGCTGCTCCGGATGGACGCGCTTCTCGTCGGCGTAGATGCGTTTGAACACCGCCAACAGATCCGCGTCGTGGCTGTCCCAGCCGAGGCCGTATTGGGTGCCGTCGTAGAACGCGTCGAAGCCGTAGTAGTCGTAGGCGTTGCGCGCGTTGAGGAAATCGCCGGTCATCGGATACACCGCGATCGCGCGGTAGCCGGCGTGCTTGAACGCTTTGGGCAAGGTGTAGGCGACGCGCGGCGCGAGGTTGTAGGGCGCGTACAGGCCGGCGTTGCCGAACAGCGTGTGCGCAAGTCCGGTCAGCAGCGAAAACTCGCTGGTCCAAGTGCCGCCGCCGAAGGTGTGCACGCTGAGCGGGCCGTGCGCGCGTGTTTGCTTGTCCGCTTCGAACATGCGCAGCTTGCATTGCGGCAGCGTGCACAGCTTGAGCAGGCGCGGGTCGAAGGTGCTTTCTTCCAGCACCGCCACCACATCCGGCGGCGTCGGCGGCGCCTGCAGCGGACGGTCGAGCTTCCAGGAAATGCCGCGGTCGACGCCGGGCGGAATCACCGGCTGCTCGATCACCGTGTCGTTGAAGGAGGTGACGAAGTCGGTGATGAAGCTCTTGTCGTTGATCGCGATCCACATCGGCTTGTTGAACACCGTGCCGAAGGGGCCGGTGGCGTTGGCGCAAACCAAGAGCAGCCCGGCGGAAGCGGCGCTGCCGAGCCAGCGCACGGCGATGCGCTGCGCACGCGGGCGCGCGCCCAGCGAACTCGCGCGTTCGCCGACGAAGGAGACGATCAGCAGCAGCGGCACCAGGATCAAGGTCGCGCTGCCGATGCCGAGCAGCAGCGGATAGTGCGTGAACAGTTCGATCGTGTCGCTGTTGACGAAGTATTCGAGATCGGGCGCCAGCAGCGGCGTGTTCAAGTAGAGAAATTTGAGCCGTCCGGCGATCTCGACCAGGCCGAACAAGAGCGCGACGAAGGTCAGCGAAAACGCGAGGCGCGCACTAGCGAACAGCACCAAGAGCAGCGACAGCAAGGCCAGCGCCGCGGCGAAGATTTTTTCGATGAGCGTGTTTTCGGTCAGCGGGCCGAACGCGAACATCAAGGCGAACGCGAGCGCCGCGAAGAGGCGCAAGGCGATGACGCGGCGGCGGACCGGTTCGCCCTTCATGCCGGCGGTGGCGCACCTGTAGTTAGCGATTCGGCGATCGCCGCGGCCGCGCTGCGGCTGGCGTCGCAGCGCAATTGCAGATGCAGGCGGCGGAATTCGTCGGCGAGCGCGGGATCGATCGCGCGTCGTTCGAGCAGGGGCTGCAGCGCGGCGGCCAAGGCCGGCGGCGTGCAATCGTCCTGCATCAGCTCGGGCACCAGCTCGCGGCCGGCGAGGATGTTGGGCAGCGAATAGCGTTCGGTCTTGAGCAGGCCCAGTCCTTTGACGATGCGGTAGGTGGTCGGCGCGATGCGATAGGCGACCACCATCGGCCGCTTCGCCAGCATCGCTTCGAGCGCGGCGGTGCCGGAGGCGAGCAGGATCGCGTCGGCGGCGATCATGGAAAGCTGGGAGAGGGGCAGGGATTGGGGATTGGGGATTTGGGATTGGGGATCGAGCAAGAGCAAATTCGACGCGCTCCCTGCCGAGCTCGGCTTTTGCGAATCCCCAATCCCCAATCCCCAATCCCGGCTCAACGACCGAATCGCTGCCGCGCACGCGTCGTTCGCAGCCGGGATCACCACGCGCAGATGAGGCAGCGCTTGGCGCAGCAGGACCGCGGCGTCGAGGAAATCGCGGCCGAGCCGCGCGATCTCGCCGAGCCGGCTGCCGGGCAAGAGCGCGAGCAGCGGCGCATTGTCGGGCAGGCCGAGCGCGGCGCGGGCGGCGGCGCGGTCGGGTTCGAGCGGCATCGAATCGGCCAGCGGATGGCCGACGAAGCGTGCGTCGACGCCGTGGCGCGCGTAGATCGGCGGTTCCATCGGAAATAGGCAGAGCACGCGGTCGGCGCTGCGGCCGATCTTCGCCGCGCGCTTCTCGCGCCAAGCCCATACCGACGGGCTGACGTAGTGCAGAGTACGCACACCGGCGCGCTTGAGCTTGCGTTCGAGACCGAGATTGAAGTCGGGCGCGTCGATGCCGATGAAGGCGTCGGGCTTGCACGTGATCGCACGGCGCGCGACGTCGCGGCGGATCGCCAACAGCTCGAACAGGCGCGGCAGCACTTCGACCAGACCCATCACCGCGAGTTTCTCGGCCGGATACCACGCCTCCAATCCGGCCGCGATCATGCGCGG
This sequence comes from Dokdonella sp. GW821-FHT11D02, assembly GCF_058808595.1. NCBI lineage: Bacteria > Pseudomonadati > Pseudomonadota > Gammaproteobacteria > Lysobacterales > Rhodanobacteraceae > Dokdonella > Dokdonella sp. GW821-FHT11D02. The sequence continues at coordinate 1,402,574 of NZ_CM179520.1, forward strand.
ACCGCCGATGCCGGCGAAGCGCGCCTGCGGATAGCGCTCGCGCAAGGCGTCGATCAAACCGGCGCCGAGCAGGTCGCCGGAGGCCTCGCCGGCGACGAGGACGAAGAGCCGGGATTGGGGATTGGGGATTGGGGATTGGGAGGAGGGCACGAAGCGCGTATCGATCCGATCGAATTCAATGCAGCATGGTCAACGCTTTCGAACAAGGCAACGAACGTGCGCCACTTTCACGGCAGCAAGCTGTTTTCTTCTTTTCCGAATCCCAAATCCCCAATCTCCAATCCCGGCCTCACCGCGCCAACGGCCGCTCGCCGCGCTCGATGAAGTCGAGCATCGCCGCCACGTCGTCGCTGGCTTTGGCCTGTTCGGCCAGTTTTCCGCGCGCCTCCGCCAGCGGTGCGCCGGCAGCGTAAAGCGTGCGATAGGCGCGTTTGATCGCGCTGATGCGTTCGGCGTCGAAACCGCGCCGCTTGAGGCCTTCGCTGTTGATGCCGCGTGGGCGGCCGTAGTCGGCCGCGACCATCACGTACGGCGGTACGTCGCCGCTGACCAGGCAGCCCATGCCGATGAACGCATGCGCGCCGATGCGGCAGAACTGGTGCACGCCGGCGAAGCCGGACAGGATGACCCAGTCGCCGATGCTGACGTGACCGGCGAGCGTGGCGTTGTTGGAGAACACGCAATGGCTGCCGACCTGGCAGTCGTGCGCGATGTGGCTGTAGGCGAGGATCCAGTTGTCGTCGCCGATGCGGGTGACGCCGCCGCCGTCGCCGGTGCCGCGGTTGATGGTGACGAACTCGCGGATCAGGTTGCGCTCGCCGATCACCAGTTCGCTGCGCTCGCCGTGGAATTTCTTGTCTTGCGGATCGGTGCCGATCGAGGCGAACTGGCTGATGCGGTTGTCGCGTCCGATCCGCGTCGGACCTTCGATGACGACGTGCGGGCCGATGTGCGTGCCGGCGCCGATCTCGACTTCGGCACCGATCACGCTGTACGCGCCGATGTGCACGTCGGCGCCGACGCTCGCGGTGGGATCGACCAGTGCGGTCGGATGGATCATCAGCGCGGAACCTCGGCGCAGAGGAATTCGGCTTCGGCGGCGGCCTGGCCGTCGACCATGGCGCGCCCGAAGAACTGGCTCATGTTGCGCAGGCGCCGCTTGTGCTCGACTTCGAGCTGCAGCTGGTCGCCCGGCACGACGATGCGATTGAAGCGCGCCTTGTCGACCTTGACCAGGTAGAACACCATCGGCTGGTTCGGATCGTGCGGCTCGGACAGCTTGATCAAGACGCCGGCCGCCTGCGCCATCGCCTCGATCAAGAGCACGCCCGGCATGACCGGATGGCCGGGGAAGTGGCCTTGGAAGAACGGCTCGTTGATGGTCACGTTCTTCAGCGCGGTGACGCGCTTGTTCGGGTCCAGCGCGACGACGCGGTCGATCAGCAGGAACGGATAGCGATGCGGCAGCACCGCAGCGATTTGTTCGACGCCGAGCGGGAGTTGGATCGGCGTGGCGAGTTCGGTCATGACTTGATTTCCTTTGCGGCGGCGTCCAGGCGCCGCGCGAGTTCGTCCAGGTGCTTGAAGCGCGCCGCGTTGCGGCGCCACTGCCGGTTCGGCTGGATCGGCGTTCCGGAGGAGTATTCCCCCGCTTCGCGGATCGAGTGCGTGACCAGGCTCATCGCCGTCACGGTGACCCCATCGGCAATGCTCAAATGACCCAGTATGCCAGCCGCGCCGCCGATCAGGCAGTAGCGGCCGATGCTGGCGCTGCCGGCGACGGCGGCGCAGCCGGCCAGCGCGGTGTGCGCACCGATCGTCACGTTGTGTGCGATCTGGATCTGGTTGTCCAGGCGCACGTCTTCTTCCAGCATGGTGTCGCCGAGCGCGCCGCGATCGATCGTGGTGTTGGCGCCGATCTCGCAGTCGTCGCCGATGCGTACGCCGCCGAGCTGGGGCACCTTGATCCAGCCGCCGCGCTCGCCAGCGCCGCGATCGAAGGCCAAGCCGAATCCATCGGCGCCGAGCACTGCGCCGGGGTGGATCAGCACGCGCTTGCCGAGCACGACGTCCTGCACCAGGGTCACGCGCGCGACCAGGCGCGTTTGCGCGCCTACCACGCAACCGCGGCCGACGATGCAGTGCGGTCCGAGGATCGCGCCGGCTTCGATCACGGCGCCGTCCTCGATCGTGCACAGCGGCCCGATGCAGGCATCGGCGGCGACGACGGCACCGGGCGCGACGACCGCGCTCGCATGCACGCCGGCGCTCGCTGCCGGTGCGCGTTCGAACAAGGCGGCGATGCGCGCGAAGGCGACGTACGGGTCGTCGGCGATCAGAGCGGCGCCGCGCCATCCGTCCGCTTCGGCGGCGCGCAGCACGATCGCGCCGGCGGCAGTCTCCGCCAGCTGCGAGCGATAGCGTGGATTGGCGAGGAAGCCGAGCTGGCTGGGGCCGGCGTGGGCGAGGGTGGCGACCCCGTCGATGCGCAGACTCGCTTCGCCGCGCAAGGCGAGCCCGAAGCGTGCCGCGAGCTCGTCGAGGCGAAACGAAGCTGTCGTCACGGTGTCTCCGGTTTGGCGTTGCGGCGCAGGCGTTCGAGCACGCGGTCGGTGACGTCGACCTTGGGGCTGGCGTAGACGACGGGGCTGGGCACGATCAGATCGTAGCCCTGCTCGCGCGCGAACTCGACCACGGCGTCGTTGATCTCGCGCCAGCTCTTGTCCAGCTCCTGATCGCTGCGCGTTTTCAGATCCGCGCGCAGGCTGTCGCGGCTGCGCTTGATCGAGCGGTCGAGCGCGTCGATTTCGCGCTGCAAGGCGTCGGCTTCGGCTTGGTTCATCGTCGCCGCATCGCGCTTCTGGCGTTCGCGCAGAGCGGAGGCGCGGCTTTCGTCGGCTTTCAGCGCGGTGTCGCCGGCGGCGAATTCGCGTTCGAGCTTACGCCGGCCCGCGACCACTTGCGGGGCGTTGTCGAGCAGCCGTTTCATGTCGACGTAGCCGATGCGTACGGCCGGCGCCGGTGTCTGCGCCTGCGCCGTGGCTGCGAACGCGAGCGTCGCAGCCAGCGTGGCGCGGATGCAGAGGCCTGTTTGTGCGCGAAACGTCACCCGGCGTCTCCTCGCTGCCCCCGATGATGCGCCCGCCCCCGTGCGCCGCCTCGATCAGAACGTATTGCCGAAGGTGAACTGAATCACCTCGGTGTCGTCGCCCGGCTTCTTCCGGATCGGTCGTGCCAAGTTGATCACGATCGGGCCCACCGGTGCACGCCATTGGAACGACAGGCCGGCGGACGCGCGCAGCTGATCGGTGCTGAAGGTGCGCATGCGCACGCAGTCGATGCGCGAGTCTTCGCTGTAGAAGTCCTGCGTACAGAGCTTGTTCTTGAACACGTTGCCGACGTCGAGGAAGGCGGACAGGCGCGTGCTGTCGTCGTTTTCCTTCATGAACGGCGTCGGGAAGATGATTTCGGCCGAAAACACGGTCTTCAGTCCGCCGCCGAGCGGCAGGCGGCAGTCCTTGTTGGAGGCCGGGCACGAGGATGGGTTGTACAGCGTGTACGGACCGAGCGTGTTGTCGCGGAAGCCGCGCACGTCGGCGACGCCGCCGGCGTAGAAGTTCTCGAAGAACGGCAGGCCGCCGATGTCGGCCAGGTAGCGCGGATGATCCTTCGGCAGCACGCTCTTGGGATCTTTGTAGGTGTCGCCGTAGGCCAGCTTGACCTTGCCGAGGAAGGTCAGCGAGTCGGTCAGCTTGAGGTACTGGTTGTACTGATAATTGAGCTTGTAGTACTCGACCGTCGAGCCCGGCAGGGTCGCTTCCAACGAAACCTGCTGCAGCGAACCGCGAGTCGGGTTCCAGTAGCGGTTGCGCGTGTCGTGCGCCCACGACAGATTCATGTTCAAGGCGTGGAAAGTCTTGTGGCCGAGGTTGTCGATGTAGTTGACGATGCCCGGCGGCGAGTAGAAGACCGACGCGTCGATGCGCGTCTTGTTCACGCCGATCTGCGTATTGATCGTGTCCGACTCGGTGATCGGGAAGGACAGATAGATGTCGAATGCGTCGGTGCTGGTGTAGTAGCTGGCGAGGTTGTTTTCGCCGGCGTCGAACTTGGAGTGCTGCAGGTTGTAGCCGAGGCCGATGCCGTCGTCGGTCAGGTACGGCTCGAAGTACGACAGCGTGTAGCGCTTGATGTAGGAGCTCTGCTGCGCCGTGACCGAGATGCGATCGCCGCTGCCGAGGAAGTTGTTCTGCGTCACGCTGATGCTGGCGATGATGCCCTGCACCTGGCCGTAGCCGAGGCCGAAGGTGAACGCGCCAGAGTTGGTCTCCTCGACGTTGATCGCGAGATCGACCTGGTCATCGGTGCCCGGCACTTTCGGCGTGTCGATCGAAACGGTCTTGAAGTAGCCCAGACGCTGCAGGCGGATCTTCGAGCGGTCGATCGCGGCCTGCGAATACCAGGAGCCTTCGAGCTGGCGCAATTCGCGGCGCACTACGTCGTCGCGCGTGTGCACGTTGCCCTTGAACACGATCTGGCGCACGTACACGCGCTTGCCGGGCACGACGAAGAAGTTGATGCCGACCTCGCGCTTCTCCTTGTCGATCGCCGGAATCGGCTGCACTTCGGCGAACGCGTAGCCGATGTTGGACAGCACCGCGGTGATCGCGTCGACCGACTGCTCGATCTGCTTGCGCGAGAAGGTGTCGCCGGGCTTGAACTGGATCAGCTTGCGCAGATCCTCTTCTTTCAGGACCAGGGTACCGGTCAGCTTGATGTCGTTGACCTTGTAGATCTCGCCTTCCTTGATGTTGGCGACGACGTACATCTTGCGCTTGTCGGGACTGATGCTGACCTGGGTGGAATCGACGTTGAAGTCGGCGTAGCCGCGGTCCATGTAGAACGACTGCAGCTTCTCGAGGTCGCCCGAGAGCTTTTCGCGCGAGTACTGGTCGTCCTTGGAGTACCACGAGGTCCAGTTCGAGGTGTTCGACTCGAACTCGCCCTTGATGTCCTTGTCCGGATAGGTCGCGTTGCCGACCACGTTCAAATGCTTGATGCGCGCCGGCTTGCCTTCGACGATGTTGATCGCGACTTCGACGCGGTTGCGGTCGAGGTTGACCTTGGCGGTCTTCACCGAGACGTTGTACTTGCCGCGGTTGTAGTACTGGCGCGTCAGCTCGTTCTGGATTTCGCTCAGCTTGAGATCGTCGAGCGCTTCACCCTCCGCCAGGCCGATGCCCTTGAGGCCTTTGAGCAGATCCTCTTCCTTGATGTCCTTGTTGCCGCGGATCGCGATCTTGGAAATCTGCGGGCGCTCTTTCACCGTGACGACCAGGATGTCGCCCTGGCGCGCCAGCTGCACGTCGCTGAAGAAGCCGGTCTTGTACAGAGCGCGGATCGACTGCTCGGCGCGGTCGCCGGTCAGCGTGTCGCCCTTCTCGACCGGCAGGTAGGTGAACACCGTGCCCGGCGCGATGCGCGACAGACCCTCGACACGGATGTCGGAGACCGTGAAGGTATCGAACGCGAACGCGTCCTGGGTGGCGAACCAGGCGAGCAGGAGTAGGGCGGCAATACGCTTCATCGTCACTTCCAGGGCATGCATGCGGCTCGCGGCGGACGCCCGCCGCGGTCACACTTGTTGTCGGGCAGACCGCGCGATCAGGATGCGATCCGCAGTATGTCGTTATAGAACGCGAGCCCCATCAGGGCCATCAGCAGGGTCAGGCCCACGTACTGGCCGGCGATCTGCAGGCGATCGCTGACCGGGCTGCCCTTGACCAGCTCGATAAGGTAATACAGCAGGTGGCCGCCGTCCAAGATCGGGATCGGCAAGAGGTTCAGGATCGCCAGGCTGAGCGAGATGATCGCGAGGAAATTCAAGAACCAGGCGACGCCGAGCTGGGCTGTACTGTTGGCGACCTGGGCGATCGTAATGACGCCCGACAGGTTCTTCAGCGAGGCTTGCCCGGTCAGCATGCCCCACAGCATCGACAGCGTCTGACGCGTGTGCTGCCAGGTTTCGTCGAATGCTTTGGGAATCGCGGCCAGCGGGCCATAGTGCAGGGTCGCGTCGTAGTTCGCTGCCGGCGCCTGTACGCCGATGCCGAGCAGCCAGGTCGGTGCTGTGGTGCCGGCACGCGGCTTGCCGGCGTCGGCCGGGACGTTGCGCAGCGGCGTCGCCGCCAGCTCCAGGCGCTGTCCCTGACGCTCGACCGCGACGGTCAGCGCCTTGCCCTCGGCCGCGTGCTTCTGGATCAGCGCCGGCACCTCGCGCCAATCGGTGACCGCTTCGCCCTCGATCGCGACGATGCGGTCGCCGACCTTGAGCCCGGCCCGCGCAGCCGCTCCGCTCGCCGTCACTTCGCCGATGACCGGCGGCGTCGCCCATTGGCGCGGCGTCAGCCCGATTTCGCGGAACACGCCTTCCTCGTTGAGCGAGGCCGGCAGGGTCGACAGCGGCAGCTTGCGCTCTTGCTCGCGGCCGCTCGCGTCGACGAGGCGCAGGTCGAGGTCCTGACGATTGAGGACTGACTGCAGCATTTCCTCGGTGGCGTCGGTCCAGGTTTCCACCGCATGACCGTTGACCGCCGCGATGCGGTCGCCGCTCTGCACGCCGGCGCTGGCGGCGAGACGGTCGACGTTGCCGACGATGGGCTGGTAGTCCGGCTTGCCGACCACGAACATCAGCCAGAACGCGAACAGGGTGAAGATCAGATTGAAGGCGGGACCGGCCGCGCTGATCGCCATGCGGTTGCCGACCGGCTGGCGGTTATGCGCGCCGGCGAGGCCTTCGGGACCGATCGCGCCTTCGACTTCGCGCTCGTCCAGCATCTTGACGTAGCCGCCGAGCGGGATCGCCGCGACCACGAATTGCGTGCCGTGGCGGTCGATGCGCGACCACAGCGCCGGACCGAAGCCGATCGAGAACTTCAGCACCTTCACGCCGCAGCGTCGGGCGACCACGAAATGGCCGTACTCGTGAAACGTCACGAGCAGGCCCATGGTCACGATCAGCCACCAGACGGAACCGAAAAATTCATGCATGACGCGGGTTTGCGAACTCTGAGGTTAAACGGAGGCGATGATACTTCGGGCTTTCCGGCGCGCAGTTAAATCGGCGTCAAGGATCGCATCCAGGCCGCTCGCCGGTGCGGAATCTACCGCATCCAGGCAACGTTCGATCGTTTCGGCAATCCCGAGGAATGGCAACCGTTCATCGAGGAAGGCCGCGACCGCCTCCTCGTTGGCCGCATTCAGCACGGTGGTCGCGGTGCCGCCGGCATCGAGTGCTTGGTAAGCGAGGGCGAGACAGCGGAAGGTCACGAGATCGGGCGCTTCGAAATCCAGCCGCGCGGTCTTGAGCAGATCCAATAGCGGGACGCCGGCATCGACGCGTTCGGGCCAGGCCAGCGCGTAGGCGATCGCGGTGCGCATGTCCGGGTTGCCGAGCTGGGCCAGCACCGAGCCGTCGACGTATTCGACCAGCGAATGCACGATGCTCTGCGGATGCACGACCACCTCGATGCGCTCGGGCGCGGCGTCGAACAAGTGATGCGCTTCGATCACCTCGAGGCCCTTGTTCATCAGGGTGGCGGAGTCGACCGAAATCTTGCGTCCCATGCTCCAGTTCGGATGCGCGCAGGCCTGCGCCGGCGTGATCGCGGCCAGCTCGGCGCGCGTGCGGCCGCGGAACGGGCCGCCGGAGGCGGTCAGCAGAATTCGCCGCACGCCGGCCGCGGCGAGGTCCACCCGCGTCTCAGGCCGGCGCTCTACGTCGACGGACCGCGCCGGATGCGGCAGGCACTGAAAGATCGCGTTGTGTTCGGAATCGAGCGGCAGCAGCTCACCGCCGCCTTGCTGCAGCGCCTGCGCCAGCAGGTCGCCGGCCATCACGATCGCCTCTTTGTTCGCCAGCAAGAGGCGCTTGCCGGCGCGCGCGGCGGCCAAGGTCGAGCCGAGGCCGGCGGCGCCGACGATGGCGGCGACGACGGTGTCGCAATGCGTGCCGGCGGCCGCTTCGAGCAAGGCTTCCGCTCCGGCCAGCACGCGGCAACCGGCGCCGTTCGCGGCCAGCCGATCGCGCAGTTCGGCGGCGCAGGTTTCGTCGGCGATCACCGCCAATTCGGGACGGAAACGCGCGCACGCTGCGGCCAGCGCGTCGACGTTGCGATGCGCGGCCAGTGCGGTGACGCGGAAGCGGTCCGGGTGACGCGCGACGACGTCGAGCGTGCTGGCGCCGATCGAGCCGGTCGCGCCGAGAATCGCGATCCGCCTCATGTAGCGAAGGCGAGATCGAGCAAAGCTTTGCCGGCGACGAAGACCGGCAGCGCCGCGAGCAGGCTGTCGATGCGATCGAGCAGGCCGCCGTGGCCGGGGAACAGGGTGCCGGAGTCTTTCACGCTGGCCTGGCGCTTGAGCAGGCTTTCGAGCAGATCGCCCGCGATCGAGGCCAGCACCGCGACCAGCGACAACGCGATCAGCGCAACCAGCTCGAGCCCGCGCGTACCCAACAGCCAGCCGCCGATCGCGGCGACTGCGCCGGCGCCGAGCACGGCGCCCCAGGCGCCGGCGGTTGTCTTGTTCGGGCTGATCTGCGGCGCCAGCTTGGTGGTGCCGTAGCGGCTGCCGGCGAAGTAGGCGGCGATGTCGGCGGTCCAGATCAGGACGATCACGAACAAGGTCCAGGCGTGGCCCTCGGCGCTGTTGCCGTGCAGGTGCATCATCGCGAGCCAGGCCGGCAGGATCGCCAGCGCGCAGGCGCCGATCTTCAATGCCGAGTGTTCGCGTGTCGGCGCCGCGCCGTAGGAGAAATGGCGCAGCCAGAGCAGCGCGAGCAGCCACCACAGCAGCCCGGCGCCGATTACGTACCAGGCGATCGGATCGGCGCGCAGAATCCAGAGCAACGCCAGCAGCAGCGCATGCGCGAGCACGATGCCGAGGCGCCACGGTGTCGCGACGATGCCGGCGAGTTGGGTCCACTCCCATACCGCCTGCAGACACAGCGCCGAGACGATCAGGGCACAGGCCCAGGTCGGCAGAAACAGAATGATCGCGATCGCGATCGGCGCGAGGACCAGGGCGGTGAGCGTTCGTTGCTTCAGCATCGCCGGCCGCTCAACTCGCCGCGCGCACTTGCGCGCCGGTCAGTCCGTAGCGCCGCTCGCGCTGCGCGTATTCGGTCAGCGCCGCATCGAGCACGACGGCGTCGACATCCGGCCACAAGGCATCGGTGAAGTACAGCTCGGCATAGGCGACCTGCCAGAGCAGGAAGTTGCTGATGCGCAGTTCGCCGCCGGTGCGGATGAAGAGATCGACCGGCGGTTGCTCGGCGAGGCAGATCTGACGCGCCAGCATCGTTTCGTCGATCGCTTCCGGCGCGAGTTCGCCGCGTGCCACGGCCTGCGCCAACGCGCGCGCCGCCTGCGCGATGTCCCAGCGGCCGCCGTAGTTGACCGCGACGTTCAAGCGCAGCGCGCCGTTGCCTTGCGTGCGCTGCATCGCGGCGTGCATGCGTCCGGCCAGTTCCGGCGAGAAAGCGGACAGGTCGCCGACGAACTGGATGCGCACGCCGTTCGCGTGCAGCTCGTCCACTTCGCGGTCGAGCGCCTTCAGAAACAGCTGCATCAGCGCGCCGACCTCGCCCTGCGGCCGCTTCCAGTTCTCGCTGGAGAAGGCGAACAAGGTCAGCGCCTCGACGCCGCGGCGGCGGCAGAACTCGACCGCCGCGCGCACCGCTTTCTGGCCCTCGCGATGGCCGAAGCTGCGCGGCCGGTGGCGGCGTTCGGCCCAGCGGCCGTTGCCGTCCATGACGATCGCGATATGGCGCGGGATGCGAGGAGCGGAATCGGAATCCATATCTGCTTGGGTTGGATGAAGCGCGCGAAACGCGGTGGCGCCGTCCGTGGCCTGCGGGACGACTCGCATCCTCGCGTATTTCCGATCGGCGATTCGGGTTTCGGGAGCGTCCCGAATCTCCCATCCCCAATCCCGGCGACTACATCGACATCAGCTCTTCTTCTTTCGCCTTGACCACGCCGTCGATGTCCTTGACGAACTTGTCGGTGTATTTCTGGATGTCTTCCTCGGCACGACGTTCCTCGTCCTCGGTGACTTTCTTGTCCTTGAGCAGTTCCTTGATCTGGTGCAGCACGTCGCGGCGCACGTTGCGCACGGCGACCTTGGCGTTCTCGCCTTCGTGCGAGACGTGCTTGGACAGCTCCTTGCGGCGCTCCTCGGTCAGCGGCGGCAGGTTGATGCGGATCACGTTGCCGACGGTGTTCGGGGTGAGACCGAGATCGGAGGCGAGAATCGCCTTCTCGATCGGGCCGACCAGGCTTTTCTCGAACGGCGTGATGGTGATCGAGCGCGCGTCGGCGAGCGCGACGTTGGCGACCTGCGACACCGGCGTATCGGTGCCGTAGTAGGACACCTTCAGCGGCTCGACCAGGCTGGTGCTGGCGCGGCCCGTGCGCACGCGCGTGAGATCGTGCTTGAGCGAATCGACGCTCTTCTGCATGCGCGTTTGCGCGTCTTTCTTGATGTTGTCGAGCATGGCGCGGTCACCTGTAATGCGTCTGCAATCGGCCGTGGAGTATAGCAGTGGCCGCGTGCAGGTCAGCGCCGACGCCGGCCGGAGGCAGACGCCGCAGCCGTGGACCGAGGGCGCCGCTCAGCGCCCGTAGACCAGAGTGCCGATCGGCTCGCCGCGCATGATGCGCATCAGATCGCCCTCGCGCGACATGTCGTAGATACGCAGCGGTATCTTGTGGTCGCGGCACAGCGCGATGGCGGTGGTGTCCATCACTTGCAGGTTGCGCTGGATGACGTCGTCGTAGGACAGCTTGTCGTAGCGCGTCGCGCTCGGGTCCTTGGCCGGATCGGCGCTGTAGACGCCGTCGACTTTGGTCGCTTTCAGCAGCAGGTTCGCGCCGATCTCGATCGAGCGCAGTGCGGCGGCCGAGTCGGTGGTGAAGAACGGATTGCCGGTGCCGGCCGCGAACAGCGCGATGCGACCTTTCTCCAGATGGCGGATCGCGCGGCGGCGGATGAAGTCTTCGCACACCTCGTTGATCTTGATCGCGCTCATCGTGCGCGCGAACCCGCCGGCCTTCTCGATCGCGTCCTGCATCGCCAGCGCGTTCATCACCGTCGCCAACATGCCCATGTGATCGCCGGTGACGCGATCCATGCCGGAAGCGGCGAGCCCGGCGCCGCGGAAGATGTTGCCGCCGCCGATGACCACGCCGACCTGCACGCCGACGCGCTGCACTTCGATGATCTCGCGCGCCAGCCGCTGCAGCACTTTCGGATCGATGCCGTAATCGGCCTCGCCCATCAAGGCCTCGCCGGAGAGTTTGAGCAGGATGCGCTTGTACTTGATCTCGGCGGGCATGGCTCTTCCTACTGCGGGCAAACGCAGCATTGTAGCCCAGCGCTCGCCGGCAGCGGGAGTCGATCAAATCGTTCGCGCGATCCACGGGATGCGGCGCAAGGTCGCGACGAGCGTCCAGCTCGAAGCGAGCGCTGCGAGAAAGACGAAAACGCCTTTCGCGGCCGCCGGCCAGTTCGCATCGAGCAGGCAGAACTGCAGCCAGCTGACCAGGACGTAGTGCACCAAGTAGATGCCGTAGGCGTTGCGGCTGAGGTGGTCGAACAGCGCGTGCCGCTTTTTCCCCAGGTGCAGAAACAGTGAGAGAAAGGCGATCGATGAGGTGACGCAGGAAAGCGCGAATGCGGTCAAGGTCGCCGTTTCGAGTCCGGCGATCGGCTGCTGCCGGGCGTTGAAAGTGAGCAAGGTGATGAAGACGGCGATCAAGGCGAAATAGGCGAGCAGCGCCAGGTTCGGCCACAACAGCCAGCGGCGCGCGAGCGCGCCGTCCTCGGTCAGCACGCTTCGACCGATGCCCCAGGCGCCGATGCCGACGCCGATGGCGAAGAAGCTCGCATACAGCGCGATGCGGCTGCTCTGCACGAAGAACGGCCCGAAGCTCGACCAATGCGAGGGATCGACGAACGAGGCGAGCGGTACGAACGCCAAGATCGCGATCGCGGCGGTGCCGCCGAAGAAGGCGCCCGGCGAACGCGCGGCGATCAGGCGGCCGAAGGCGTCGGCGGCACCGGGCGCGACGCGCCAGGCGAGCGCAGCGAGCACGTCGAACGCGAACAGCACCCACAGAAACCAGGCCGGACCGGCCGGCCAGACGCCGAGGTCGAGCCAGGCCTGCGCGAATCCGCCGAAACCCGATTCGCCGCCACGTTGCAGCCACGCCGGATAGTAGGCGAGCGGCGCGAGGACCAGTGCGGAAAACAGGAACGGCAAGCCCAGGCGTCGGCCGCGATCACGCAGGAACGCAGCGGCGCCTTTGCGCTGCAGTGCCGGCCAGACGAACAGGCCCGACAGCAGGAACATCAACGACATGAAAAAGGCGTCGTTGAAGCCGACGAACAAGTCGATGCCGACCCAGCGCCGCGTGTCGACGATCGGAAATGCGCCCCACAGCAGGTTCCCGGCGCCGAAACTTCCGGGCGGCGGCGCGTATGGGTGGTAGGCGAGCACGGCGTGATGGGCGACGACCAGCACGGTCAGGAACGCGCGCAGGTAGTCGAGTGCCGGGTAGCGTGCGGGCATCGTGTCGGCGACGGCAGCATCGGCGCAGGGTTCGGTTCGAAGTTGGCGCACGATCGAATTCCTCGGCGGGCAAGGTGGAGAAGCGGGCAAGGGGCCGCGCCGTGGCGCGGAAGAGGTCAGCGCGATCGCCGCAATCGGCGCAAGGCGAGCAAGTAGAAAAGGCCGGGTATGCCGACCAGCACGGCGATCACGACGAAGGCGGCGCGGAAGAATTCGTCGAAGCGATAGCGCAGGAAGAACTCGTAGGCGAAGCGGTCGTTCGCGTGCGCCGCGGCGATCGCGTAGCCGCCGCCGGCGACATCGTGGGCGACCGCCAGACCACCGGCCGCGGCGGTCCAGGCGGCGGCGAAGCCGCCGATCGCGTAATCGCCGATCGCGATGCCGCCGAAGGCGAGCCACCCCACTGCAACGGTGGCGAGCGAGACCAGCCCGACGCCGACCGAGCCGATCGAGATCACGCCGACCGAGACCGCGCCGACGCTGATGCCGCCGACACTGGTCGCGCCCATCGCGTACAGCACGCCGATCGCGTGCGCAGGTCCGATCGCGATCCAGCCGCACGCCGGACCCGCGTCGCGCGGCGGCACGCCGAACTGGACGTGCCACAGCGGCAGGCCGAGCAGCGAGATTTTGCTGCGGCGTTCGCTGAAGCCTCGTCGTGCCAGCGTGTCGCGGCCGGCGAACAGCTCCGGATGCGCATCGCGTTCACTCTCGCGCAGCGCCGCCGTGGCCTGCACGGAGAGCAGGATCGTACGCACGATCCAGGCACCGAAGCTCAGCGGCAGAGCGATTGCGGCGGCCAGAAACAGGCGCGGATGTTCGGTCCACAACGATCCGGCGAAGACGAACGCGTACAAGGCCGGCAGGAAGAAGGCGAGCCCGATCGCGATGTCGCGCACTTGGCGGTGCAGCAGCTCTCTCTCTCGCTGCGTGCGCACTGCCTCCAGCCCCATGCGATAGCCGAGATAGCTGCCGGCGAAGCCGAGCAGAAGGCCCGACAGCGCGTTGAACAGTGCCGCGAAGCCGGCCCACTTGGCCAAGACGCTGCCCTTCGCCGCGGTCGCACCGATCGCCGCGGCGGCGGCGGAGGTGCTGGCGCCCGGCAGTGCGGCGATCACGGCGAGGGTGAACACGCTGCCCGGCGCACTGCGCGTCAGCGCACCCTCGACGAAACTGGCGATCTGCTCTTGCAGCAGCCGGCGTCCGCGCGTGAGGCGCTGCTTGACCGCCTCTTCGCTCAGATCGAGTGCCGCCGCGACCGCTTCGATCGACTGCTGCTCGCGGTAGAACAGCACCAAAGGCTCGCGATAGGTCTGCGGAATGTGCGCGATCGAACGCCACAGCAGCGCTTGTTCTTGCTCGCTGACCGCGCGTTCGTGTGGCGGCGGTTCGCTGTCCGCCACATCGAAGGTCGCCTCGATTGGCTCGGCGGCACGGGTCGGCTCGTGCCGCTCGCGTCGCGACGCATTGCTGGCGAGATTGCGCGCGATGCCGCACAACCAGGCGCGCAGGCTGTGCGGATCGCGCAGTTCGCGCAGCTGCTTCCAGGCACTGATGAAGGTTTCCTGCGCCACGTCTTCGCTCTGGCTGAGGTTGCCGGTCGCGCTGTAGCCGATCGAGCAAACCAGCGACTGGTAGCGCGCGACGATACGCGCGAACGCATCGCGACTGCCGTCGAGGCTTTGCGCGACGAGGGCGGCGTCGTCGCCGCGCGGATCGAGAAGACGTGCGGTCATCGGCATCATGACGCAGCAGTGGCGCGATCGGCGCGAAAGGTGACAGAAACGCAGGCAACAAAAAAGCCCGCGGGTGTCCGCGGGCTCGAGAATCGAAACTTTTTGATCTTCGCGATCAGGCAGATCGCGAAGGGTACTCTCAGACCTGCATCGCCTTGGCGACTTCGGCCGCGTAGTCCTCGACCACCTTCTCGATGCCCTCGCCGACGGCGAGGCGCTGGAAGCCGAGCACGTCGGCGCCGGCGGCCTTGGCCGCGGCTTCGACGCTCTGGTCGGTGTTGAGCACGTAGGGCTGGCCGTACAGCGTGTTCTCGTTGACGATCTTGGCGATCTTGCCGCCGATGATCTTCTCCAGGATCTCCGCCGGCTTGGCCTTGTCCTTCTCGCTCATCTTGGCCAGCTCGATTTCCTTCTCCTTGGCGACGAAGTCGGCCGGAACGTCGGTCGCCTTGTTGTAGGGCGGATTCATCGCCGCGACGTGCATGGCGACGCCGCGCGCGAACTCCGCGTCACCGCCCTTGACCTCGACCAGCACGCCGATGCGGCCGCCGTGCACGTAGGCGGCGACGTTGTTGCCGCTGTCGATGCGCGCCAGGCGGCGCACCTGCACGTTCTCGCCGACCTTGGCGATGACCGCGGCGCGCGCTTCCTCGACCGTCTGGCCGGAGGCGAGCTTGGCCGCTTTCAGCGCTTCGGCGTCGGCGGCGCCGGAGGCCAGCGCGGCTTGCGCGACGGCGTCGGCGAAGGCAAGGAAGTTGCCGTCCTTGGCGACGAAGTCGGTTTCGGAATTGATTTCGACCAGCACCGCCTTACCGCCGTTCTGGGCGAACGCGATCTTGCCTTCGGCGGCGACGCGGCTGGCTTTCTTGTCGGCCTTGGCCAGGCCCTGCTTGCGCAGCCATTCACCGGCGGCGTCGATGTCGCCGTTGTTCTCGGTGAGCGCCTTCTTGCACTCCATCATGCCGGCGCCGGTGCGCTCGCGCAGTTCCTTGACCAATGATGCGGTGATTTCCATGGGAATCCTCGATGTGGCGGCAGCGGCGCCTGCACGGCACCGCTCGTTCTGATGTGTCGGCCGTCGGCCGAGCCGAAAGCGCGCGCCCGGCCGGGCCGGGATACGACGGGTTGCGGCGGAATCCGCGCGTACGCGGTGTCGGTCCGGGCCGCATCATGCGGCCCGGACATGACGATTACTCGGAAGCCGGCTCGGCGTCCGCCTTCGGTGCGCGCTCGCGCTGGCCCGGACCCGGGCCGCGACGGCCCGCCGGCGGACGGCGGTCGCCGCCCGGCTTGCGCGGACCCGGCTTGCGACGGTCGTCGCGCTCGCGCGATTCCTTCTTCGTCACCGGATTGCCGTCGGCGTCGAGCTCGACGAAGTCGTCCTTCTCGCTGGCGACGATCGCCGGCGCGGCGGCCTTGCCTTCGAGCACGGCATCGGCGGCGGCGGCGGTGTACAGCTGCACGGCGCGGATGGCGTCATCGTTGCCCGGGATCGCATAGTCGACCAGGGACGGATCGTAGTTCGTGTCGACCACCGCGATGACCGGAATGCCGAGCTTCTTGGCTTCCTTGACCGCGATGTCTTCATGGCCGATGTCGATCACGAACAGCGCGTCCGGCAGACGGTTCATGTCCTTGATGCCGCCGAGCGACTTGTCCAGCTTTTCCTTCTCGCGCACCAGGCCCAGCACTTCGTGCTTGACCAGGCGCTCGAAGCGACCGTCGGTCGACATCGCTTCGATTTCCTTCAGGCGCGCGACCGAACCCTTGACCGTGCGGAAGTTGGTCAGCATGCCGCCGAGCCAGCGCTGGCTGATGTAGGGCATGCCGCAGCGTGCCGCCTCTTCCTTGACCGCCTCGCGCGCGGAGCGCTTGGTGCCGACGAACAGGATGGTGCCGCGCTTCTGCGCCAGACCCGAGATGAAATTCATCGCGTCGGTGAACAGCGGCAGGGTCTTTTCGAGATTGATGATGTGGATCTTGCCGCGCGCGCCGAAGATGTACGGCGCCATGCGGGGATTCCAGTAGCGGGTCTGGTGACCGAAATGCACGCCAGCTTCGAGCATCTGGCGCATGGTGACTTGAGGCATTGCAGAATTCCTTCGTATAGGGAATTGCAGCGAGCGGTTCCATCAAAAGACCGCACACGGATGTGCGGGCTCTTGCACGGGACTCGCATACAACTCCGGGGTTGGGACCTCCACGTATCCGCCGCGTGCGACTCCTTACGGAGCACCCCGAACGCGGTGACGATACGTGTGCGGATTTGACCCTGGAGCTTTCGGCTCCGGGCCGCAGCAGCCTTGCGGATTGCCCGCGCGGCCGCATCTTGCGTTACGCGTCAACGACTTACGAAAGTCGGGGCGCGCAACCGTAAAATTATAGCTTGGGTGGCGTGTCCGCGCCACAGTCAGGCTTTCGAGGAACCATGGCCGTCACCGTCAAGACCCCCGACCAGATCGAAAAAATGCGCGTCGCCGGCCGCCTGGCCGCCGAGGTGCTGGAGATGCTGGTCGCCCACGTCAAACCCGGCGTCAGCACCGAGCAGCTCGACCGCCTCGCCTACGAGCACATCGTCGACGTGCAGAAGGCGATTCCGGCCAACGTCGGCTACAAGGGCTTCCCCAAGACGCTGTGCACCTCGGTCAACCACGTGATCTGCCACGGCATTCCCAACCCCGGCAAGGTCTTGAAGGACGGCGACATCGTCAACATCGACGTCACCGTGATCAAGGACGGCTGGCACGGCGACACCAGCCGCATGTACTTCGTCGGCACGCCGTCGGTACTGGCCAAGCGCCTGGTCGACACCACGCTCGAGGCGATGCTGCTCGGCATCCAGCAAGTGCGCCCCGGCGCCACGCTCGGCGACATCGGTCACGCGATCCAGCAGTACGCCGAGCGCCAGGGCTTCTCGATCGTGCGCGAATACTGCGGCCACGGCATCGGCCAGATTTATCACGAAGACCCGCAGGTGCTGCACTACGGCCACGCCGGCGCCGGACTCAAGTTGCAGAAAGGCATGACCTTCACGGTCGAGCCGATGGTCAACGCCGGCAAGCCGCAGACGCGCCTCTTGCCCGACGGTTGGACCGTGGTGACCAAGGACCACTCGCTGTCGGCGCAGTGGGAACACACGATCGCGGTCACCGACGACGGCTACGAGATCCTCACGCCGTGGCCGAGCGCGGCCTGACGCGCCGACCTTTCGACGAAAAATTCCGCTTCCGGACCGATCCGATTCAAACCGCTGCGCGGCGGCGCCGCACGCTTGTACAGTAGGGCGCATGCCCGACCGCAACGCCCTCCCGCTCGCACCGCTGCCGCGTCTGCCGCCGGCGATGCCGCGCAGCGGCGTATCGGCCGAGGCGCGGCTGGCGCTGCGCCAGGTGCTCGGCGACATCGACCGCACGCTGACGCAGGCGTTTCGTGCCGGTGCCGACGCCCGCGACCTGGTACGCCGGCGCGCGAGCGCGATCGAGAGCGTGGTCGTACACGTGTGGCAGGCCTGTGTCGGCGAGGTGGCGGACTGCGCCTTGTTCGCGGTCGGCGGCTTCGGCCGCGGCGTGCTGTTTCCGCATTCGGACGTCGACCTGCTCGCGCTGGTAGAGGCTGATGCGGCCGCGCGCCAGGCGCGCGCGCTGGAGGCGTTCTTCACCTGTCTTTGGGACATCGGTTTGAAGCCCGGTCATGCCGTGCGTACGCCGGCGCAATGCCG
Organism: Dokdonella sp. GW821-FHT11D02; assembly: GCF_058808595.1. Lineage (NCBI taxonomy): Bacteria > Pseudomonadati > Pseudomonadota > Gammaproteobacteria > Lysobacterales > Rhodanobacteraceae > Dokdonella > Dokdonella sp. GW821-FHT11D02. The sequence continues at coordinate 1,420,662 of NZ_CM179520.1, forward strand.
CGAACTCGCCGCCGGTGACGTCACCGTATTCACCTCGCTGCTCGATGCGCATCTGCTCGCCGGCAATGCCGCGCTGGCCGAGACGCTGCACGCGATCGTCGACGATCCGGCGCTGTGGCCGCCGGCCGAATTCTTCGCCGCCAAGAGCGCCGAGCAGAGCGCGCGTTATGCGCGCTACAACGACACCGCCTACAACCTCGAGCCGAATCTGAAGGAAAGCCCCGGCGGCTTGCGCACATTGGACTTGATGCGCTGGCTCGGTCGCCGCATCGCCGGTGCCGGCGACTTCGCCGCCATGGTCGAGGGCGATCTGCTCGACGCGACCGAGCGCGCCGCGCTGGAACGCTCCGAGGCGACCTTGTGGCGCTATCGCTACGCGCTGCACCTGGCCGCCGGGCGTCCCGAGGAACGTCTGCTGTTCGATCACCAGCGCCGCCTCGCCGCTGATCTCGGTTTTGCCGACGAGCACGAGAAGAATCTCGCGGTCGAACAATTCATGCAGCGCTACTACCGCGCGGCGACGATCGCCGAGAGGCTCTACGCGCAATTCAAGGAACGTTGCGCGGAGCTGCTGGAGCCGCCGGTCGAGGCGCCGCGCGTGCTCGACGAATGGTTCGTCGCTTCCGGCCTGCGGCTGGAGCCGCGCGATGCCGGGCTGTTCCTGCGCCGGCCGCGCGCGATGGTCGATGCGTTCGCGCTGCTGCTCGACCATCCCGAGCTGCGCGGTCTGTCGGCGCAGACGATGCGCCTCCTGCAACAGGCGCTGGCGCGTCACCGCGGCGGTTTCGCCGAGGATAGGAATGTGCTGGCCGCCTTCCTCGCGCTGTTGCGCCGTGGCGCACCGGCGGTCGATGCGCTCGCCGCGATGAACCGCCACGGCGTGTTGGCGGCGATCCTGCCGATGTTCCGCCGCGTCGTCGGCCGCATGCAGTACGACCTGTTCCACGTCTACACCGTCGACGAGCACACCCTGCGCGTGCTGCGTAACGTCGCGCGCTATGCCGATCCCAAGGCGCGCGAGGAGCTGCCGCTCGCCTGCCAGGTGTTCGAAGCCTTGGACAAGCCCGAACTGCTGCTGTTGGCGGCCTTGTTTCACGACATCGCCAAGGGCCGCGGCGGCGACCATTCGGTGCTCGGCGAGGAAGACGCGCGCGCGTTCGGCGCGCGGCTGGAACTGGCGCGCGCCGATACCGAGCTGGTCGCCTGGCTGGTGCGCTGGCATCTGTTGATGAGCGTGACCGCGCAGCGGCAGGACATCACCGATCCGGAAGTGGTGCATCGCTTCGCCAGCCAGGTCGAAGAGGTCGAGCGGCTCGATCATCTTTATCTCCTGACCATCGCCGACATCGCCGGCACCAATCCGAAGCTGTGGAACGAATGGAAGGCGCGCCTCCTGGCCGATCTCTACGTCGCGGCGCGCTATGCGCTGCGCGCCGGACTGGATCGTCCGCCGCACGAGGAAGCACGCGCTGAGGCTTGTCGTGCGCGCGCGCTCGAGCTGCTCGCCGAAAGCGGCTTCGCGCCGGCGCGTGCCGAGGCCTTGCTGGCCGATTTCCCGGACGCGAGCTTCCTGCGCCATCGGCCCGAGCAAATCGCGGCGCAAGCGCGAACGATCGAGCAGGACAGTGGGGCTGAACTCGTCGTCGCGGTGCAGCCGCGCTCGATGCGCGGCGGCAGCAGCGAGGTGTTCGTGCACGCGCCCGATCGCGACGGCTTGTTCGCTGCGATCGCAGCGACTTTGGACCGGCTCGGCTTCGACGTGGTCGATGCACGCCTGCTCGCCTCGGCACATGGCCGCGTGTTCGACACCTTCGAGGTGCTCGACGCCGGCACTTCAGCGGCGCTCGATACGGCGCGCGCGGCGGAGTTGGAGGCCGCGTTGCGGCGTGTGCTCGCCGGCGAAACGCTGGATGCGCGCGTGCCGCGCCGCAGCCTACCGCGCCGCCTGCGCCACTTCCAGCGCGCGCCGCAGATCCAATTCAACGCGGTCGGCGCGGCGACCCAGCTCGCCCTGGTCTGCAGCGATCAACCCGGTCTGCTCGCGCAAGTGGCGCAGGCGCTGCGTGATGCGCGTGTACGCGTGCACGATGCGCGCATCGCCACCTTCGGCGAACGCGTGGAAGACTTCTTCGTGCTCACCGACGAGGACGATCGCGGCCTCGACGCGGCCGCGCAGACTCGCCTGCGCGACGTCCTGCTCGACCGTCTGGTGCGTGAGGAGATCGCCGAAAGCGGTTGATCGTCGCGCCCGCGAGAGGGTGATGCGCCGGAGCTAGTCCGCCGTCTCGTCGGGAATGACGGCGGTCGTCCACGGCGAACGCACGCTCCAGCCCAGACTCTCGTACAGCGCACGGCCTTCGGGCGTCGCCACCAGCAGCGGCAACGCCGTATCGGATCGACGCGCGGAGGCCAATGCGGCCATCAGCGCGCGTCCGAGTCCGCGCCGACGGTGCGCAGGCTCGGTCACGATGCGGTCGTACACGAACACGCCGCCGTCTTCGACCGCGTAGCCGCACGCTGCCGCCTCGCCGTCGGCATCGAGGATGCGCGCCGTCGTGGTCGCCTGCACGGTCGAGAGATCGAGCCGATAGCCGACAGGCAGCGGCGATGCGGTCACGACGACGGCCGCATCGCCGACCATCAGGAAACCCGGTTCGGCGATCTGCCAGCGCGGCGGCAGCAACGGCGCCATTTCCGCGTGCGTGCCGGCGAGCTTGAGCGGGATGCGCGGCGCATCGATCGCGTAGGCCAGCTCGCGCAGGTCCTCGCTCGGCCGGGCGAACGCGTAGCGGCGTGTTTCCGCTGCCGTCGCGGTATCGACGCGCAAACCGCCGCGGTCGCGGATCGGATGCGGCAAACCGCGACCGATCGAGCGTGCGCGCAGCCATTGTTCAATCAGATCGAGATCGACGCCGCGCAAGACTCAACTCTCCGATGTGGGCGCGCATTTTCGCAGAAGCCGGCAGCGGTGCGTGGCGACGGCCGGCGCGTTCGGTACACTTCCGCGCTGCCAAGCACTCGTTGCGACCGATGCGTGCGATCTTCCGCGCAGCGCTCGCACAGCCCCATCCGAGGACAGCAATGCCACTGCAGCAAACCCTGATCGACGACGCCTGGGAGCGTCGCAACGCGCTCGCCGCCGACGAAATTTCCGAGCGCCTGCGCCCGGCCATCGACGATATCCTCGATGCGCTCGAAGCCGGCGCGGCGCGTGTCGCCGAACCCGACGGCAACGGCGGCTGGCAGGTGCACCAGTGGTTGAAGAAAGCCGTGCTGCTGTACTTCCGCATCAACCCCAACCGCGTGATGGACGGCGGCCCAATGGCTGCATTCGACAAGGTGCCGCTGCGCTTCGCCGCGGCCGACGAGGCGGCATTTCGCGCTGCCGGCGCGCGCGTGGTGCCGGGCGCGCTGGTGCGACGCGGCGCGCACGTGGCCAAGGACGCCGTGCTGATGCCGAGCTACGTCAACATCGGCGCGCACGTCGGCGCCGGCACCATGGTGGACACCTGGGCCACGGTCGGTTCCTGCGCGCAGATCGGCGCCAACGTGCATCTTTCCGGCGGCGTCGGCATCGGCGGCGTGCTCGAACCCTTGCAAGCCAATCCGACCATCATCGAGGACGATTGCTTCGTCGGCGCGCGCTCGGAAGTGGTCGAAGGCGTGGTGGTCGAACGCGGCAGCGTGATCGGCATGGGCGTCTTCCTCGGCCAATCGACCAAGATCTACGACCGCGCCAGCGGCGAGGTCAGCTACGGCCGCGTGCCGGCCGGCAGCGTCGTCGTCGCCGGTTCGCTGCCGGCGGCCGACGGCAGCCATAGCCTGTACGCCGCGGTCATCGTCAAAAAGGTCGATGCGAAGACGCGCGCGAAGACCTCGATCAACGAACTCCTGCGCGCTTGAGGACGGGTTCCGAACCATGACCACGAAAATCTACGGCCTCGACAAATGCGACACCTGCAAGAAGGCGCGCAACTGGCTCGATCGAAAGCGCGTCGCGTACGAATTCATAGATTATCGCGAGCAAAAGATCGCGCCCGAATCGCTGAAGGCGTGGGCGCGCCAAATCGGCGGTTGGGAGAAGTTCGTCAACCGTGCCTCGACCACCTGGCGCAGCCTGCCCGATGCGCGCAAGTCGCCCGGCAGCGATGCCGAATGGACCTTGCTGATCAAGGAATACCCGGCACTGGTGCGACGCCCGCTGGCCGTGTTCGACGACGGCCGCGTGCAGCAGGGCTTCACCGACAAGCTGTACGCGCAAGCATTCGAGGAGAACTAGTGCGCTGCCCGTGAAGCGATTTGCCGCCTCGAGCACAGGTCACGACGAATTCCCGCGTTCGCGCGAATGACGAACGAGTAAGCTTGCTTCGAATCCCGAATCCCGAATCCCGAATCCCGAATCCCGAATCCCGAATCCCGAATCCCGGCTCTCCCATGTCCGCCGTCTTCGAACTCACCCGCGATCTGATCCGCCGCGCCTCGGTCACTCCCGAGGACGCCGGCTGCCAGGATCTGATCGCCGAAATCCTCGCGCGCGCCGGCTTCACCATCGAGCGCCTGCGTTACGGCGAGGTCGACAACCTGTGGGCGACGCACGGCGGCGACGGGCCGGTGCTGGCGTTTCTTGGGCATACCGACGTGGTGCCGAGCGGCCCGCCCGAGGTGTGGACGCATCCGCCGTTCGAGCCGGCCGTTCGCGACGGACGTCTTTACGGCCGCGGTGCGGCGGACATGAAATCCGGCGTCGCCGCGATGGTGGTCGCGCTGGAAGAGTTCGTGCGCGCGCAGCCGCGGCATCGCGGCCGCGTCGCGCTGCTGTTGACCTCGGACGAGGAGGGCATCGCGGCCGACGGCGTGCGCCGGGTCGCGACGGAATTCCGTGCGCGCGGCGAACGGCTCGACGCCTGCGTCGTCGGCGAACCGTCGGCACGCGTGCGTTTGGGCGACCTGATCCGCATCGGCCGGCGCGGCTCGCTGACCGGCCGCCTGCGCGTGCGCGGCGTGCAAGGCCACGTCGCCTATCCGGACAAGGCCGACAATCCGATCCACCGGCTCGCGCCGGCGCTGGCCGAACTCGCGGCCGCGCGTTGGGACGAAGGCAACGAAGCGTTCCCGCCGACCTCGTTCCAGATTTCCAATCTCAATTCAGGCACCGGTGCCGACAATGTGATTCCCGGCGATCTGCGTGCGGTGTTCAACTTCCGCTACGGCACCGCCAGCAGCGCCGACGGACTGCGCCAGCGCGTCGAGGAAATCCTGCATCGCCACGGCGTCGTCTACGAGATCGACTGGTGGTTGTCGGGCGAGCCGTTCCTGACCCGCACCGGTGTGTTGCGCGAGGCGACCATCGCGGCGATACGCGAGTTGTGCGGGGTGGAGCCGGAGCTGAGCACCGGCGGCGGCACTTCCGACGGGCGCTTCATCGCGCCGCTCGGCGCGGAGGTGGTCGAAGTCGGTCCGTGCAACGCGAGCATCCACAAGATCGACGAGCACGTCGCGCTGGACGAACTCGAGCGCTTGCCGCTGCTGTATCGCTCGATCGCCGAGCGCTATCTCGGCACGGATGCGATTTGACGGCGTTCGCGCGGCGTCGTCGCACGCGCAGCATGACGCGTTCGCACGGTTCCCCCTACACTCGGCGTCGGCGTGGGTGGAGTCGAAGCGTTGCAGGGGGCTGCGCGGTTCGGCGCTGCGACGCCGGATGCGCCCTCCCGCCACGAATTCGTAGCCCTAAGATGCGCTCGCTCAGCACGTTCGTCCCGCTTCGCGTTTTGTTCGTCCTCGGTTTGGCCGTGTTCCTGCTGCCGGCGCCGGCCGCAGCGGCCGATTGGTTCGGCGTTTCGCGCCGGCTGGCGCCGTCGGGCGCGACCGATTTCACGCCGCACGGCACGCAGCCGGGGCTGGCCAACGACCTGCAATACAACGAGCAATGCAGCAACTGCCACGGCAGCGGTGGCGGCGGCGTGGTCGCGGTCGATCGCACCTTGCGGCCATTCTCGACCTGGGCCGGCTCGATGATGGCAAACGCTACGCGCGACCCGGTGTTCTGGGCCGCGCTCGACGTCGCCAATCACGACGTTCCCGGAGTCGGCGACTACTGCCTGCGCTGCCACACGCCGCAGGGCTGGTTCCGCGGCAACGTGGTCAAGCAGGGGCTCAATCCGACGCCGAACGATCCGCTCAAGGGCGCCGCCGGCTGCCTCTTGTACGGCAGCTACGCCTCGCCCGACGACCGCAACAGCGATTTCGGCGGCACCGGCTGCCACTACTGCCACCGCATGCTGGCGCAAGGACCGCAGGGACAGCCGCCGTATGCCGAGAACGGCAATGCCTGGATCGACGATGTGGCCTGCGATCCGGACAACGGCATGTTCGAGCCTTGCCGCGGCGGTCCCTACGACTACGCCGGCGGTGGCACGCCGGCGCCGCATCCTTGGAAGTATTCGGCATTCCACACGCAGAGCGCCTTGTGCGGCACCTGCCACAACGTCAGCACGCCCGACACTGCCAGCGGTCCGTTGAAGACCTTGAAGCTCGCCGACGGCACCGATACGACGCGGCCGTTCCCGATCGAGCGCACCTACGGCGAATGGTTGCAGAGCCAGTACGCGCAGGCGCCCGAGCAGAGCTGCCAGTCCTGCCACATGCCCCCGAGCCAAGAAGCGGACGCCTACGCCTGCAGCTATCGCGAGAACAACCGTCAGGGCAACTTGCCGGTGCACGCGCTGGCCGGCGGCAATACCTGGGTACCGAAGATCATCAAAGGCGAATACGCCGCGCAGATCGAGAACAACGGCGGCCACTCCGATCGCACCAGCGCTTACGATCAGACGATCGATTGGGCGCGCAACATGCTTATGAACGCGGCTTCGGTGGCGACTACGATCACCTCGTACACGCCGGCTAGCGGCAGTGCCGGTGCGCTCGCCCTGCGCGTGAAGGTGACCAATCTCAGCGGTCACAAGCTGCCGACCGGCTACGCCGAGGGGCGCCGCATGTGGCTGAACCTCCAGGTGCGCGACGTCAACGGTTCTCTGGTCTTCGAAAGCGCCGCTTACGATGCCGCCAGCGGCGTGTTGACCCAAGACGCGCAGGCGCGGGTGTACGAGGCGCTGCAAGGCATCTGGAATCATCGCGGTGCCGGCGCTTGCGACGTCGACGACGTCGACGGCAAGCCGATGTTCCATTTCGTGCTGAACGACTGCATCGCCAAGGACAACCGCATTCCGCCGCTCGGCTTCAAGCCGGCGACTGTGGCCGACCCGAACGGTTACGAATTGCGTCCGGTCGGCGCGAGCTACGCGGAGACCGCGCCGGGCTCGGGCACCCTGGTCAACTTCGACGAGGTCGACTACGCCGTGACGCTGCCGCCGGGCACCTCCGGTCCGCTGACCGCGACCGCGCGGCTCTACTACCAGACCTCGAGCAAGGAATACATCGAGTTCCTGCGCGAGGAGGCGAGCGAGAACGCGTTCGAGGCCGAGAACGCGATGTGCGGGCCGGGCGACATCAACCGGCCGCGCCCGTTCACGGTCGGGCCGCAGGGCCAGACGCGCGGCCAATATCTGTTCGATCTGTGGAACGAACCGGTCGCCGGCGAGCGCATCTTCGCCGACGGATTCGACGGTGTCGTCGCGCGCACCGGCTACGGCAAATCGCCGCCCGAACTGATGCAAACGGCCGGCGCGACGACGAATTAGCCGTCGCGTCCGCCGGCTCGCGGCCGTGGCGCGTCGTTTTGCTGTGCATCACGACGTGCCGCGCCGACCGTGCTAGATTCGCCGCTCCGCCGTTCGGTTACATCCGCAACTTTCGGCTGCGTGTGCACCTCCGCGCGTCGCTCAATGGGGTAATTTCGAGATGAAACGAAGCATCAGCGTCCTATTCGGCCTGTGCGGCGTCCTGCCGTTCGCGCATGCCGGCGTCATCGAGAAGGCGCAACAGGAAGAAGCCGCCGCCGCACCACAAGCCTGGTCCGCCTGGGGCGGCGACATCGGCTTCCGCTGGAACCTGGGTCTGCTCGGCAACTTCGGCGTCACCGTCGAAGCGACGCCGCGCGACCGCTTGGAGAAAACCGACATCCGCCGCCACGAGTGGTTCGCCTTGCGCGACAGCGGCAGCCTCAAGTTCACCGTGCGCAACGGCGCGCTGCAGCAGTTCAGCGGCGGCTCGCTGCAGATGCGCGGCGGCTACGTGCTGCACTTGCCCGACGGCAGTCTGGTCGACCTGCGCCAGCTGACCCTGCGCGTGCGCGAGGACGGTTCCAACATCATCGACGTGGTCAGCGGCGACGGCAAGGCTTGGTTCTACATCGATCGGGTCATGTTCGAGCTGGCCGACGGCAAGCGCAGCCTGGCCATCCGCGCGGCCGACCTGCGCATGACGCCTGCGTTCGTGGCGCGCATCGGGCGGCCGGAAGCGAAGGGCTGGGCGGTTTCCGATCTGGCCCTCAATACGCAAGTGTTCGTGCAGGGCAGCGACGAAGTCGTCGGCGGCACCTGCGAACCGTATCCGTGGCCCGGCATCGCGGTACCCGGCGCGCCGGCCGGCACCAAGTACCAAGCCGACCTGTTCATGCGCGACATCGATTTCCAGACCGCGGGTTGCCGCAATTGCGACGGTCCCGGCGGCACTAACGACGGCACGGTGTCGTTCGTGCCCAATTCGACATTGCGCAACAACGTCAACAACGGCACCGCGCAGGCGACCATTCCGGGCGATCCGCTCGGCACCAGCACCGCGCTGTACACGGCCAACATCGCCTGGCACACGAAGTTCACCGGCGAAGCGCCGGCCTACAATCCGCCCTACAAGAACGATCAGCATCCGTACCTGATCTGGAACATGTATCGCATCAATCCGAACGGCGGCATCGAGCAGATCGGCCGTTCCGGCGTCAAGCATGCGTTCCTGACCACCAACGGCGGCTGCGCCGACAGCTGCAACGATCCCCATTCGCTCGGCCGCAGCTGCAGCGACACCTACGGCACCGGCAACAACGACAGTCCGAGCGATATGGGGCCGCGCTCGGAAATCGTTCCCGCCACCGGCATCTGGGGCCGTTGCGGGTCGATCTTCGATCCGGACTGCACCGGCAACCAGCAGAGCAACGGCAACGACGACTGGACCCAGCGCATGACGGTGCGCGAGTCGCAGCTCGATCCGGCCACCAACGCTGGCGCGAGCTATCTGCTCGACTCGTGGTACCTGGCGCGGCAGGACATCAACATCTACAACTCGATGGCGACCGTCACCGGCACGCCGCACTACAACGGCGGAACGTGGTCGTTCTCCAACCAGGCCAACTACCGCCTCGGCGCCGCGATCGATCGCTGGGTCGATCCGGCCGCGCCCGGCGCGAACGCGATGAACACCGAACTCGCGGTGACCGGCGGCCACGCCAAGATCGCGGTCAAGGTGACCGATCTGGGCGACGGCAACTGGCGCTACGACTATGCGGTGATGAACTTCGACTTCGCCCGCGCGGTGATCCAGGGCGCGGCCAACGGTCCCGATCCGCGTGTGGTCAGCAACAAGGGCTTCGACAGTTTCAGCATTCCGCTGCCGTCGACGAGCTCGGCCGGCACGATCACCTTCAGCAACGGCACCGTCGACAGCAGCAGCGCCTGGAACGTGACGCGGGACAACGACCGCCTGGCCTGGAGCGCGCCCGAAGGGGGTACGACCTTGGACTGGGGTACTTTGTACTCTTACTCGTTTACCGTGCCAGTGGGGCCGAAGAAGGGCACGGCGAGCTTGCGCGTGGCGCAGGCCGGCGACCCGGCGGCGTACGAAGTCGCCACGCTGGTACCCGATGTGGCCGAAACGGTGAACGATCGAATCTTCAAGGACGGATTCGATTCGACGGCACCGTGACGGCATCGGTTCGCGCGTGACGCAATAGCGAGCAAGGTTTTCCGGACGAGTCGGAATGATCCCAGCTAAGGCATCCGTACTGCGGTGGCGCATGGCCGCCGCCGCAGCGGCGTTCGTGCTGCTCGCCGTCACGGCGCGCGCGCTCGATTTCACTCCGCACGGCACCCAGCCTGGCCTCAATTCGACCTTGAGCCCGAGCAGCGAATGCGCCGATTGCCATCGCAGCCGCAACGCGCAGAACGATTCGTTCATGCCGCACTCGAGTTGGGGCGGCTCGATGATGGCCAATGCCACGCGCGACCCTTTGTTCTGGGCTGCGCTCGACATCGCCAACGCCGATGCCGCCGCGATCGGCAAGTCCGGTGTCGGCGACTACTGCCTGCGCTGCCACACGCCCGGCGGCTGGTACAAGGGGCATGTGGTCAAGACCGGTTTCGCCGGAGATCCGCCGCTGCCCAATGGCGAGAAGGGCTGCCAGCTGGTCGGCAACTACGCGCGCGACGATCTGAAGACCAACGACTATTCCGGCGTCGACTGCAACTTCTGCCACCGCCTGATGCCGACCGGCCCTGCCGGCGAGGCGAACATGGTCGGCAACGCCAACGTCTGGCTCGACGACGCGCTGCAATGCGTGACGCCGGGTAACAGCAGCGGTTTTGCCGGCCCCTGCCGGCGCGGACCGTACACCTACGCCGCGGGCGATCCGCTGGAGGCTCCGCACGGCTGGGTGCAGTCCAAGTACCACGAGCAGTCGGCGCTGTGCGGCAGCTGTCACGACGTCACCACGCCGGATACCGACGAAGGTCCGCTGCGCACGCTGATTCGCGCCGACGGCAGCGACAGCGGGCGGCCGTTTCCGATCGAGCGCACCTACACCGAATGGACGCGCAGCTTGTTCGCCGAAGCGATCTTTCGCGACGGCCTCGGCGATGCGCCGCCGGGCCGGCCGGCCTTGGCCAAGGCGCAGAGCTGCCAGAACTGCCACATGCGCATGTCGGAAGACCCGCTCGCCAAAGCCTGCGACATGAATCCGTCCGGCTCGCGCACCGGCAACCTGCCGCTGCACGAATTCGTCGGCGGCAACACCTGGGTGCCGGAGATCCTCAAGGGCGAGTACGGCCAGACTCTCGGCCGTCCCGACGACTTCGATCGCACGATCGGCTGGGCACGCGCGATGCTGCAGTCGAGCGCGGCGGTGGAGACGGCGGTGACTTCGTATCAGCCGCCCGTCTCGGCGACGCCCGGTACCTTGGCGTTGCGCGTTGAAGTGACCAATCTCTCCGGCCACAAGCTGCCGACTGGCTATTCCGAAGGCCGCCGCATGTGGCTCAACGTGCAGGTACGCGACGCCAACAAACAAGTAGTGGCGGAGAGCGGCGCATACGACACCGCCACCGCACTGTTGACCGAGGATGCGCAGGCGCGCGTCTACGAAATCCTGCAAGGCGTCTGGAATGCCGGCACGCAGGAGTGCGTGACGACCGAGGGCGGCAAGAAGCAGTTCCATTTCGTCTTGAACAACTGCGTCGCCAAGGACAATCGCATTCCGCCGCTCGGCTTCCGCCCGAAGTCCACTGATGATCCGCTCGGCGAGGAAGCCGCGCCGGTCGGCCAGATCTATGCCGAGACCTCGCCGGGCTCGGGCGTATTGGTCAACCGCGACGGCGTCGACTACAGCTTCAGCGTACCGGTGACGGCGGTGCCGCCGCTGAGCGTACGCGCGACTTTGTACTACCAGACCGCCAGCCGCGAATACATCGAATTCCTGCGCGACGAAGCCGTCGCCAACGCGACGCCGGGAGAAAACACGATGTGCGTCGACGGGCCGAACCGGCCGTTCTCGCTCGGGCCGCAGGATCGTTCGCGCGGCGAATTCGTCTACCAACTGTGGAACAACGCCGCGAACGATCCGCAGCAGGCCGGCTACGGCAAGTCGCCGCCGGAAATCGTCGCCAGTTCCGCGGCGCAAGTGACCGTGAGGAGAGCACGATGAAATGGGTCGTCGTTTCGGTTGCGGCGACGCTGCTCGCCGCCTGCGCCGCGCAGCCGCCGCCGAAGAGCGCGGCCGATGGACTTTTGGCCAGCGACGTACCGGCCGCCGGACGCATCCGCGGCTATGTGATCGAGCGTCGCCACAGCGATTTCACGATGGTCGACGGCAAGGAGATTCGGTTCGAGGTCGAGTACGGCTGGGACTACGAGCGCGGCGTCGGCGTGCGCAAGACCTACGATGCCGCGGGCCGGCTCAGCAAGAGCGAGGACGTGGTCGGCGCCGACATGCCGCTGAGCGAAGCGGAGGTCGAGCGCGTACGTGCGCTCGTGCGCAACCATCCGCAGCTGAAAGCGATCGCCGGCGCACCGGATGTGCGGATCTGGTCGGAGGGGTTCGTCTATCGCGTCCCCGGCGACCGCTATTGCGACAAGGGATCGCGCTGCATCCACGCGATCATTGCCAAGGATCAAGGCCTCAATGCGGTCGGCCATGCGATGGTCGACCTGCAAATCGATCGCGTCGTCTATCCGTTCTACGACGGCGTCGCGATGAACAAGGCAATGCATCATTCGACGGGGAGTCCGAAATGAAGAGCCGTATCGCAATACTGTTGCTGGCGCTGTTGTCGATCGGAGGCTACGCGGGGAGCGCGTACGCCGATTCGCCGACTTGCACCAGCCCGGAAAAGAAATTGAGCTGGCCGCTGGTCAATCCGACTTGGGAGATGTGCTGGCTGCCGCCCGACCAGAGCGCGGGTCCACGCGGGTCGGGCATGGAGCTGCGCAAGGTCTACTTCAAAGGACATCTGGTGTTCGCGCGCGCGCACGCGCCGATGCTGTTCGCCGAGTACAAGGACGGCGACGGCGGCGATTGCTACCGCGACTGGAAGGACGACACTACCCCGGTACTATCCGACCGCGCCGTGCAGAACAAGCTCGGCACCTCGGTCGATCCGCCCACCGCGACGACCGCGTGCGACCGCTCGCACGATCCGACCGCGTCCTACGGTACCTGCGCGTTCCAGCTGCCGGGCTATCCGAACACGACCGCTTCGTGTTTCTCCGGCGTCGCGATCGAAGACGGCGGCGACCACGTCACCCTGACCACGCAGTACCGCGCCTCCTGGTACATGTACGCCTCGCGCTGGACCTTCTTCAGCGACGGTCGCATCGAACCCTCGTTCGGCTTCGGCAACAACAACGGCACGTACAACAACGTCACCCATTGGCACCACAACTACTGGCGCATGGAGTTCAACATCGACGGCGGCAACAACACCGTCAGCAAGAACAACGTCGACCAGAGCACCGAGTTCACCGACCTGCGCAGCCTGACCGGCGGCCCCGGCGGCGTCGCCAAGACCTGGGAAGTGCGCAATCCGACCACCGGCAACGGCTACCGGCTGATTCCTGGCTCCGACGACTACACCGTGCCGACCAACCAGTCCGGACGCGGCTTCCACACCATCGACGTGATGGCGACGCGCCAGCACGACAACGAGTACGGCGACAATCCCAACTACGATCTCGGCGATTGCGCGATGGACAAGAACGCGCTCGTCAACAACGAAAGCCTGGCCAACAGCAAGATCGCGCTGTACTACCGCGTCGCCGTGCGCGACAGCACCTCGCAAGACTGGCCGCCCAATTGCTCGGGTGCGAACTGCATTCCGCAGGATTCGATGGAGTGCAAGAAGACCGGGCCGACCTTAGTCGCGTTCGGTCCCTGGGCGCAGTCGACACCGAGCAATCCGACCGCGGCGGTGGCACCGGGCAATGTCGAACTGACCGTCGACCAGGGCGCCACCGCCACCGACACGTTCGGCATTTCCAACAGCGGCGATCCGGGCAGCACGCTGAACTACACGATCAACCTCGCGGCGAGTTCGTGCGCCAATCCGGGCGCGGTCGCCTGGCTCAGCGCGACGCCCGCGTCCGGCGGCGTGCTGCAGGGCGCGACCGCGCCGATCACCGCGACGATCAATGCGGCCAGCCTCGCGCCGGGCCAATACTCGGCCGTCATCTGCGTGCACAGCAACGACACCGCGCAGCCGCTGATCTCGGTGCCGGTCAGCGCCACCGTCAACCAGGCCGTGCCGACCAATCCGACCGCGACGATCGCGCCCGGCAGCGTCGAAGTGACCGTCGACGCAGGTGCCACCGCCACCGACAGCTTCGCCATTTCCAACAGTGGCGCCGCCGGCAGCACCTTGAACTACACGATCAATCTCGCGCCGACCTCGTGCACCAATCCGAACACGGTCGCTTGGCTCAGCGCGACGCCGGCCTCGGGCGGCGTGCCGCAGGGCGCGGCCGCGCCGATCACGGCGACGGTCAACGCCGCCAGTCTCGCGCCCGGCCAATACTCGGCCGTCATCTGCGTGCACAGCAACGATCCGGCCCATGCGCTGATCTCGGTGCCGATCAGCGCGACGGTGAATGCGGTCGTCCCGCCGTCTCCGACCGCGACGATCAACGAAGGCGATCTGACCTTCGAAATCGTCGAAGGCGGCAGCGGCGCCAGCGACTTGACCATCCGCAACACCGGCGGAGCGGGCAGCACCTTGAACTTCACGCTGGCCTTGTCGAGCACCTCGCCGGCGCAATGCTCCAGTCCGGATTCGGTGCCGTGGCTGCACGTGACGCCGACCTCGGGCGCGGTCGTGGCCGGCGGCACACCGGTGGACGCGGCGGTGAATGTGGACGGCAGCGGGCTTGCGCTGGGCACCCACGCAGCGACGATCTGCGTCGGCAGCAACGACCCGGCGCACGCGATGATCGAAGTGCCGGTCAGCGTCACCATCTCCGCCGACCCGGACCTGATCTTCAAGAACGGGTTCGACCAAGGTCCTTGAGCGAACGCGCCGCGCGCCGGCTTCGGCGCGCGGCGCGGTTTTTCGTCAGCGCGGCGGCGACAGAGTCAGCGTGTGCTGCGCGGGTCCGGGCAGGAACGGCGTCGGCCGACCGGCGACCCAATCCGCGTGGCCGCTGCCGTAGTAGGGCGAAAGCGGGTGGCCGCTCTGGCCGCCCGCCATCATGAAGTAACCGTTCGCTTCGTCGCCCGGCGCGACCGCGAAGCGTTCCGATGCGCCGAAGCTCGGGCCTTGCACACGCGGCATGTTGCTGTCGCCCGGCAGCGGTTCGCGCGGCATGTCGAGCAGACGCGCGAGGAAGGCCGGCAGCGCGCGCGAGATCGGATGTGCGATGGCGGCGGTGTTGCGCTCACCCCAGCTGCGCGCGGCGAGTCCGCCGGGCTGCGCATCGAACTTGCCGCCGGCGCGCTCGGCGCAGGCGAGCAACAGCGCGCTCCAATCGGTATACCCGGGCGGCAGCAGATGCGCCGGCCGCTCGCTGACGATTTTCCAGACCGCGTATTCGCCCTGCATCAGCCTGGGCCAGACGAAATCGGGAAAGCGCCGGCGCACCGCCGCGGCGAAGCCGTCGAGCACGCGGTCGATCACTTCGTTGCGCCAGGCGCGCACGAAGCGATAGGCGACCGAGTCGATCGACGCGCGTCCGTTCCAATCCGCCAGCGCCTTGCGCATCGTTTCGTTCAAGGCCGACGCCGGCGCGTGCTCGAGTTCGCTTTGCAGCAGATTCTTCCAGCGCTTGAGAAACAGGGCGCGATCGTCGAGCTGGATCGCGAGCAGGTCGGCCGGCGCGAAGCGCTCACGCGCGGCGAGATCGTCGCGGATTTGCCGCGCGCGTGCGCCGAGATCGTAACCGCCATCGCCGAGTACACCAAGCCACGATGCGTCGGCGACGCGCTGGTTCGCCGTCCACAAGCGCTGCGCATCCGGATTGTCGATGCGCGGATAGTCCTGCGCGGGCAGCCAGCCGTCCCAACCGAGACCCGGCTTCGACCAATCCGCCGGTTGCGACGCGTCGTAGGCGCCGATGCGTTTGGGAATGCGTCCGGCCAAGGTCCAGGCGATGTGCCCGGCGCGATCGCCGACCAGGAAGTTCTGCGGCGGCAGGCCGCTGGCTTGCGCGATCGCGACCGCTTCGTCGGCGTCGTGCGCGAGTTCGAGCCGTTGCAAATCGAGATTGAACGCGCCCGACATCTGCGCGCTCCAGGCCAGGGCGAGCGAGCTGCCGTCGACGTCTTTGGCCAGGATCGGTCCCCAGCGCGTCTCTTCCACGCGCAGGGTTTCGTCCGTTGCGCCGCGGACGTGCAAGGTCTCGGTGATTTCGTCGATGGACGTCCAGCCGTCCACCGTGAGATAGCGCCGCGGATCGTTCGCATCGCGCGTCACGCGCACCCAGTCGACGTTGTCAATGTAGCTGTTGGTGAAGCCCCAGGCGATGTGACCGTTGCTGCCGGCGATCATCGTCGGCGTGCCGGGCAGGCTGGCGCCGCTGACGTCGACCTCACCGCCGCGCGGATCGGGATAAACGATGCGCGCACGGAACCACAGACTCGGCACGCGCAGGTCCAGATGCATGTCGTTGGCGAGCAGGGCGGCGCCGTTCGCGCGTGCACCGCCGACCGCGAAGCTGTTGCTGCCGGGAAGATTGGCGGGGTTGGTCGCATCCGGCCGCAGCAGACTCGGGTCGAGCGAGTGCAAATCGAGCTCCGCCGCCGTCGGCAGAGCCGGCAGCGGCAAGGCGTCGCCGGCCAGCGGTGCATCCCAGTCGCCGCCGCTGGCGGTGATGAGCCGAACCGCCGACTCCGGCAGCGCCGCGCGCATCCGCGTGAACGCGAGTTCGCGCCGGTTCTCGGCGTCGTTCAGAGTGAACGCCATCGCCGCGACCACCAGCAGGGTGTCTTCGCTGCGCCACGGCGCCGGCGTCGTGCGCGTCAGGAGGTAGGCGAACGGTCGCGCCGACAACGCGCCGAGGCCGGCATTGACGCCGTCGGCGTAGCGCTCGATCTGCTCGCGCTGTTCTGCCGGTGCAGCGGCGATCGTGGCCTGCATGCGCGCACGCATGCGATGCGCGCGCGCGCTGCGATCGGCCGGCAAGGCGACTGCGCCGAACAACTCCGCCAGTTCGCCGGCAGCGCGACGGCGCAGCAGATCCATTTCGAAATAGCGTTCCTGCGCATGGACGTAGCCGAGCGCCCAGCTCAGATCGCGGCGATCCGCGGCGCGGATCGTCGCGCTGCCGAGCGCATCGCGTTCGACCGTGACCGTTTGCGTCAACGCGGTCGACACGATGTGTCCTTCGTACTGCGGCAGGCTGCCGCGCAGAACAAACCAGCCGACCGCGACGGCGGCAACCAAAAGCAAAATCAATCCGGCAAGCAAAACCCACAAACGATTCCAGCGATGCATCGGCGCGCTCCCCCGAGGTAGGCGCATCCTAGTTCATCGGCCGCGCCATGCCGCCGCACGGCCTGCCCGACCTGCCTCGTACGACGGCCACCCTAGGCTCGGACGCGCGATCGATCGGCGCAGGAAAATGCTGCGTCGCAAGAGGATGTCAAAACCACGCGAAAAGTTGTTGCGGCTCACAAAACCGGCATATAGTCCGATCCGCCGGCGAATGGGTGTGGCGCCGGCGCTCAGCGGAAATCGATGCGTACGGCGTGGGATGCCGCACTGTGAGGTGCGGTCGTTCGGTGACGTACGCGAACCTTGGGGAAGGCGATGGAGCGACACCGCAGTAAGCAATCCGGCGGCCGACCGCGGCGGCGCCGATCTTCCGATTGACGAAATTTGCCTGGCGCCGCCTGGGCGGTGCGGTTGTGTCCGAATGGGCGGGTTGCGCTTGCCCGAATTGATTCTTGGGGAGTAAACGGCATGAGAAGCAGGTTGAAAGCGGCAGTCGCCTTGTTGGCGCTGGCGGGGGGATTGGCGGCGAGCGGTTCTGCGTTCGCGTTTCCCGAACCGTATTGCGTGCGCAACTACGGCGATGTCGAGCCGATCACGCTGGTCAATTTCGACGGCATCAACAACACGACCTCGGCGACTCTCGGCGGCACCGCCGATGAAGATTTCACCTTGACGGTCGGCCAGCTTCGGCCCGGAGCCACCTATCCGATCGTCGTCAAAGGCAATACGGGGGAGGACGGCGGCGGTCCCTATACGGACGCTGTCGCCGTATACATCGATTGGAATCGAAACTCGACGTTCGACGCCAACGAAGGCTATTTCATCGGCGCTCTGCAGAATTCCTCCGGCACGGACGCGAAGCAGGTTGCGGCCCTGATTTCGATTCCCGCTGCGGCGACCGCCGGTCAGACGCGCATGCGCGTCGTCAAGCAATACACGTCCGCGGCCAGCCCGACCATCGCGAACTCGCCCGCGTGCGGCACCACCGGTTTCGGGCAAGCCGAGGACTACACGGTCAACGTCGATCCCGGAGCGCCGGCGCCGGCGTATCCGAAGTTGTCCAAGACCTTCGCTCCCGCCGCCGGCGACGTCTCGCGTCCGACCACGTTGACGCTGTCGCTCGGTCAGTACAACGCAGCGTCGGCTTCTTTGACCTTGACGGCGAATCTCGTCGACACCTTCCCCATTGGCATGACGGTGGCGACCACTCCGAATGCCTCGACCACGTGTCCCGGCACCGGCTCGCTGATCGCGAACGCGGGAGCGAACACGATCACGCTGGGCAGCGGTGCGGAAATTCCGCCTGCGGGCTGCACCGTGCAAGTGGACGTGCGCGTCACCAATCCGGGCGTCTACGCCAATACGCTTCCTTCCAATTCGCTCAAGACCAGCGGCGGAGATTTCCCTTCGGCGGTGACTGCCTACTATCAGTCCAACGCATCGGGCTCGACCACCTACAACACCGGATTTGAAGCGCCGACGTTCGCGGTAGGCAATTTGGGTTCGCAAGGCGGCTGGGGCGTATCCGCAGCCGCTCTCGCGACCGACTTCAAGATCGCGACCACCAGTCCCGCCGTCGGTACGCAACACCTGCGCGCCAGCTGGACGGCCGCAGGCACCGATCCGGTTGCCGCTCTGTCGCCGACTCAGCCGGTCATTCTCACGCCCTACTCGGTGGCCGCCGCCAAACTCAAGCTCACCGTTTCCGGCAGCGGCGCGAATTTCGATTTCGCACCGCAAGATCCTGCCGCCTCTTCGGTCGTCGCGCGCGTGCGCTTCGCGCGCCCGGCAGCAGGCGTCAACAAGATCCAAGTGCTCGATCCGAACGGCGGCGGCGCCGGCGTGGCCGGCTACGTCGACACGGGTGCTCTGTGGACCGCTGGCGCCTATTTCGATCTAAAGATCGTGACCGACCGCGCCGCGCAGACCTACAAGCTCTGTCTGAACGGTGCGTCCATCTATACCGGTCCGGCCTTCGCCAAGAACACGGCGAACATCGCGATCATCGGCAACAAGGGCACCGGTACGCAGAACAACATTCTCGACGTCGACAATGTCGTCATCGACAACACCAACTACGGCACCTGCGACGGCCTGCCGCCGCCGCATGCAGTGACACCGAGCGTCGGCAACGGCACCGGCACGATCGCGCCGTCGACGGTGCAGACGGTGGTCGACGGAGCGACGACGAGCTTCACCTTGACCCCCGGCAGCGGCTTCCACATCGATACCGTCGCCGGCACCTGCGGCGGCTCGCTCGCCGGTAACGTCTACACGACCGCGCCGGTCACGGCGGATTGCACGGTGATCGCGAACTTCGCGGCCGATGTCGTCACGCATGCGGTAACGCCGAGCGTCGGCAACGGCACCGGCACGATCGCCCCATCCACCGTGCAGACGGTGAACGATGGCGCGACAACGAGCTTCACGCTGACGGCCGGCAGCGGTTTCCACATCGACACCGTCGCCGGCACCTGTGGCGGCTCGCTCGCGGGCAACGTCTACACGACCAGTCCCGTCACTACCGATTGCACGGTGATCGCGAACTTCGCCGCCGATACTGCGACGACGCATGCGGTGACGCCGAGCGTCGGTACGGGTACGGGCACGATCGCGCCTTCGACGGTGCAGACAGTCAACGACGGCACGACCACGAGCTTCACGCTGACTGCCGGTATCGGTTTCCACATCGACACCGTCGCCGGGACTTGCGGCGGCTCGCTCGTTGGTAATGTTTATACGACTGCGCCAGTTACGGCGGATTGCACCGTTATCGCGAACTTCGCGGCCAATACCGCGACGACGCACGCGGTGACGCCGAGCGTCGGCACGGGCACCGGCACAATCGCGCCGTCGACCGTGCAAACGGTCAACGACGGTGCCACGACGAGCTTCACGCTGACAGCCGGCAACGGCTTCCACATCGACACCGTTGCCGGCACCTGCGGCGGCTCGCTCGTGGGCAATGTCTATACGACCAATCCGGTCACTACCGATTGCACCGTCATCGCGAACTTCGCGGCGAATGTCGTCACGCATGCGGTGACACCGAGCGTCGGCACAGGCACGGGCACGATCGCCCCGTCGACGGTGCAGACGGTCAACGACGGCGCTAGCACGAGCTTCACGCTGACGGCCGGCAACGGCTTCCACATCGACACCGTTGCCGGCACCTGCGGCGGCTCGCTCACGGGCAACGTCTACACGACCAATCCGGTGACGGCCGACTGCACGGTGATCGCGAATTTCGCCGCCAATGTCGTCACGCATGCGGTGACACCGAGCGTCGGCACGGGCACCGGCACGATCGCCCCATCGACGGTACAAACGGTCAACGACGGCGCGACGACCAGCTTCACGCTGACGGCCGGCAACGGCTTCCACATCGACACCGTTGCCGGCACCTGCGGCGGCTCGCTCACGGGCAACGTCTACACGACCGCGCCGGTCACAGCGGATTGCACGGTGATCGCGAACTTCGCAGCGAATGTAGTCACGCACGCGGTGACACCGAGCGTCGGTACGGGCACGGGCACGATCGCCCCGTCGACGGTGCAGACGGTCAATGACGGCGCGACGACGAGCTTCACGCTAACGGCCGGAAACGGCTTCCACATCGACACGGTCGCCGGTACTTGCGGCGGCTCGCTCACGGGCAACGTCTACACGACGGCGGCGATCACGGCCGACTGCACGGTGATCGCGAACTTCGCCGCCAACACGAGCAACGTGGTCTGCTCCAATCCGCTCAACTACTCGATCGCGAGCGACAACGACGGCAGCTACTTCGGCTGGGTGTCCGGGCAGGTTTCCGACAACTCCTTCACCGGTTGGAATTTCAACCCGTACGGCAGCGGCGGCAATCTCGCGTTCTATTGGGGCGGCACCTCGACCGGCAACGCCGGCGTCGCCGCGAGCGCGACCGGGCGCGACTGGCTGGTGCTGCACAGCGGCGATTCGATCGGTCCTTCCTCGACGTTCTCGGCGGCGACCGGCCAGGCGATCAACTGGAACGCCGCGCTCAACGGCTACGTCGGCTTCAAGTTCAACTGCAGCGCCGGCGTCTGCTACGGCTACGCGCACATGACGACGACCGGCGCGACCGGCTTCCCGGCGACCTTGGTCGACTACTGCTACGACAGCGGCGGCGTCGCCATCACCATCGCCGGCGGCGGCAGCACGCCGCCGAGCGTGACGAAGGCGTTCTCGCCCTCGACCGTCGCTGCGAACGCGAACAGCACGGCGACGATCACGCTGGCGAACCCGAACGCGACGCTCGCGACCTTGAGCGCGAACCTGGTCGACAGCTTGCCGAACGGCTTGGTCGCCAGCGCGGCGTCGACCACCTGCGGCGGTACGGCCGGCTTCACTGCCGGCACGATCACGTTGCCGGCGGGTTCGACCATTCCGGCCAACGGCTCGTGCACGATCACCGCGACCGTCCATTCGGCCAATGACGGCAGCTACGTCAACACGATCCCGGTCGGCGGTCTCGCCACCGATCTCGGCAGCAATGCCGCGGCGGCCTCGGCCACGCTGACGGTATCGAGCACGCCGGTGTTCCCGGCGCCGTACTGCAACGTCGCCTTCCCGAGCGCGGTCGAGCCGATCACGCGTGTGGTGCTGACCGGTATCGACAACCCGAGCTCGGCCACGGTCGACGGCAGCCCGGTGCTGGAAAACTTCCTCGCGGTGGCCGGCGGAACCGTGTCACGCGGCGGTACGTATTCGATGGCGGTCGAAGGCAATACCGCCGGCGAATTCACCGACAAGGTCAAGGCCTACATCGACTGGAACCAGAACGGCACGTTCGAGGCGAACGAGGGCTATACGATCGGCGACATCGCCGACTCCAGCGGCACCGACGGCGTGCAGGCGGTGGCCGACATCCTGGTACCGACCGACGCGCTGCTGGGCACCACGCGCATGCGCGTGATCAAGAAGTTCAACTCGCTGCCCGATGCTTGCAACTCGGCCGGTTACGGCCAAGCTGAGGACTACACGTTGACGGTCAACGGCGATTCGATCCCGGCGCCGAACGCGAGCGTCACGCCGAGTTCGTTCACGCTGACGGCCGAACAAGGCGGCAGCGCGAGCGGCACGATGACCGTGTCCAACAGCGGCACCGGCCAGCTGACCTTCGACATCACGCGCGCGCTGCCGGCCAAGATCGCGTCGAAGCGAGTCGACGATGTGGCGCGCCGGCGCTTGAACGACGCGCGCAAAGCGGCGCTGTCGGGCGAGCTGCCGCCGCTGCTGCAGGCGAACTGGGCGGACGTTGCGGCAGGCGGGAAGCCGGTCGCCGGCACAGCGGTCCTGCTCGGCGGCAGCGATCCGCAATGCGATGTCGGAACGCCGGGATTGATCGTGCACGACCACGACGGCAATCCGGATAACGGCTACGGCTGGTTCCCAGCCGCGGGCAACGCTGGACGGCTGGTCGACAAGTTCACGCCGAGCGCGTATCCGGGCACGTTCAATACCGTCTGCGTGACCTTGATCAGCAATGCCGGACTTACCTCGGCGCCGGTGAAACTGGTCGTCTACGACGACGACGGCACCGGCGGCGGTCCGGGCACCGAACTCGGTTCGGTCAGCGCGACCGCGAACAACATCGGCAGCGGACTGGCGAAGCAGTTCCAGGCCTTCGACATCTCGTCGATGAACCTGTCGATTGCGAGCGGCAGCGTGTACATCGGCGTGGAATGGGACCCGGAGCAGGTTGCGGGACTGTTCGTCGCAGTCGATCTGACCTCGGCCATCACGCCGACCGGGCAGCAGTACACTGCCGCGGCCGGCGTCTGGAGCGCGATCGTCGAAACCACCGGGCGCGAGCAGTTCAAATCGCTCTACGTGCGCGCGATCGAAGGTTCGGGCGGCGAACCGGGCGAGGGCTGCGACGCGCCGAGCAACGTGCCGTGGTTGAGCGTGAATCCGGCCAGCGGCTCGATCGCCGGCGGCGGCTCGACCGACGTGACGGTGCTGGCGAACACCACCGGTCTCGCGGTGGGCACGCACACGGCCTTGATCTGCGTGAACACCAACGACGTTGCGCATCCGCGCTTCGAAATTCCGCTCAGCCTGACCGTCACCGCCAGCGTGCCGGAGCCGTGCAGCGCGTCGGACAAGATCTTCTGCGACGGCTTCGAGATCGTCGACACGAGCAATCCGAACGTCCACGACAGCGGCGTCATCGACCTCGCCATTCCCGACACCTTCGATGGCGTCTATCTGAACTGGGCTGACGGCAGCCACTGCACCGACGGTGCCTGCGGCGGCAACATCAACGCGTATTCGGTCGGCGACGCCCAAGATCCGCTCGATCTGCATTTCTTCTGGCCGAACGCGCAGAGCGGCAACGAAGGCGGTGTCGGCAGCGCGGCGAACAGCCGTTACACCGTGCTGGCCGCGGGCGCGACGGTCGGACCGAGTTCGGAGTTCATTACGGTGGCGGGCGATCCGCCGGCGGACATGAGCAACTGGATCGCCGGCGTCGACGGCTACCTCGGCTTCAAGTTCGGCTGCAGCGGTCCCGCCTCGGGCGTGTGTTACGGCTACGCGCATCTGACCACGACCGCGCCGCACGGTTTTCCGGCGAAGATCGTGCGCTACTGGTACGACACCTCGGGCGCGGCGATCACCATTCCGTAGCCGCGGCCCTCGATGCGGAAATGCAAAGGCCTCCCTTCGGGGAGGCCTTTTTCTTTTCCACCATCAACGCGAACGGCCATCGCGGCGCGGTCGGCGCAGGCGCGACCGCGAGCCGCTCGATCATGAGCTTCAGCCGCTGGTCTCGATCCGCTCCACGCGCTGCAGTCCGCGCGGCAAGAGACCGCCGCGCGCGGCGCGTGCGCCGCCGTACTCGACCAGGTCGTTCCATTTCAGGATCAGCTTGCGCTGGCCCGCGTACAGAGTGACCTCGCCCTTGCCCTCAGCCACGACCGCGACACCGGCGACGCGCTCGCCTTCGCCGAGCTTGGCCTTCGGGATTTCGATCAGCTTGTTGCCCTTGCCGCCCTTGTCGAGCTCGGGCAGGTCGGCCACCGAAAACATCAAAAGGTGTCCGGCGTTGGTGACTACCACGATGCGATCGCGTGCGGAGTCGGCGACGATCGCCGGCGCCAGCACGCGCGCCTTGTCTTCCATGTTGAGGATCTGCTTGCCGGCCTTCTTGTTCGCGATCAGCGTTTCGAAGCGGGTCAGAAAACCGTAGCCGAGATCGGAGGCGAGCACGAGCTTGGTCTGCGCGTCGGCGATCGCCACCGCGTCGAAGCGCGCGCCGGCGGGCAGGGTGAAACGGCCGGTCAAGGGTTCGCCGTTGCCGCGCGCGGAGGGCAGGGTGTGCGCCGCGGTCGAATAGCTGCGGCCGGTCGAGTCGATGAAGGCGGCTTGCTGTGTGGTGCGGCCTTGCGCCGCGGCGAGGAAGGAATCGCCTTCGCGATAGCCGAGTTCGCCAGCGACGACGTCGTGTCCCTTCGCCGCGCGCACCCAGCCCTTGGCCGACAGCACCACGGTGATCGGCTCGCTCGCGACCAGCGCGGTTTCGTCCAGCGCCTGCGCGGCGGCACGCTGCACCAGCGGCGAGCGGCGCTCGTCGCCGTACTTCTTCGCGTCCGATTTCAGCTCGTCCTTGATCAAGGTCTTCAGGCGAGCCTTCGAGCCGAGGATCACGTTGATGCGCGCGCGCTCTTCTTCCAGTTCGTCGCGCTCGGCGTTGATCTTCATTTCTTCGAGCCGCGCCAGCTGGCGCAGGCGCGTTTCGAGGATGTAGTCGGCTTGCTCCTCGCTGAGCTTGAAGCGTGCGATCAGCGCGGGCTTGGGTTCTTCCTCGCTGCGGATGATGCGGATCACTTCGTCGAGATTGAGATACGCGATGCGCAAGCCTTCGAGCAGGTGCAGGCGGCGCTCGACCTTGGCCAGGCGGAACTGCAGGCGCTTGGTCACGGTGTCGGCGCGGAAGCGCAGCCACTCGCTCAGGATCTGCTTGAGATTCTTGACCTGCGGCTTGCCGTCGAGGCCGATCATGTTGAGGTTGACGCGGTAGCTCTTCTCCAGATCCGTCGTCGCGAAGAGGTGCGTCATCATCTCGTCGACGTCGATGCGGTTGGAGCGCGGGAACAGCACCAGCCGCACCGGGTTCTCGTGATCGGACTCGTCGCGGATGTCTTCCAGCATCGGCAGCTTCTTCGCGCGCATTTGCGCGGCGATCTGCTCGGCGATCTTCGAGGGCGAGACTTGATAAGGCAGCGCGGTGATGACGACGTTGCCGTCTTCTTTCGCGTATACCGCGCGGCAACGCACCGAGCCGTTGCCGGTGGCGTACATCGCGGCCAGCTCGCCGGCCGAGGTGATGATCTCGGCCTTGCTCGGAAAATCGGGGCCTTTCACGTGCTCGCACAGCTCGGCCACGCTCGCGTTCGGCTCGTCGAGCAGATGGACGCACGCGCTGACGATCTCACGCAGGTTGTGCGGCGGAATGTCGGTCGCCATGCCGACCGCGATGCCGGTCGACCCGTTCAAGAGCACGTGCGGAATGCGCGCCGGCAGCCACGAGGGCTCTTTCAGCGTGCCGTCGAAGTTCGGCGTCCACTCGACCGTGCCCTGGCCGAGTTCTTCCAGCAGCAGCTCGGCGATCGGCGTCAGCTTCGATTCGGTGTAGCGCATCGCCGCGAACGACTTCGGATCGTCGGTCGAGCCGAAATTACCCTGGCCGTCGATCAGCGGATAGCGATACGAGAACGGCTGCGCCATCAGCACCATCGCCTCGTAGCAGGCGCTGTCGCCGTGCGGATGGAACTTGCCGATCACATCGCCCACCGTACGCGCGGACTTCTTCGGCTTGGAGGCGGCATCGAGGCCGAGTTCGCTCATCGCATAGACGATGCGGCGCTGTACCGGCTTGAGCCCGTCGCCGACGAAGGGCAGGGCGCGATCGAGCACCACGTACATCGAGTAATCGAGGTAGGCGCGCTCGGCGTAGTCCTTGAGCGGGATCTGTTCGTAGTTGGCTTGCAGGTTCATTCAGGCAGAAGATGGCGGGCGCCAGCGGCGCCGCGAAGCCCCCTATTCTGCCGGATACGCGTCGGTGGAGTCAGCGCCGGATGCGGCGCGTGCAGGACCCTGCACCGACAGCGAGCGATATCGCCTTTCCCCGTGCGATCCTCTTTCACCGGGGAAAGAGCGATATCGCCGCCGATGAATAACGGTCAGCAGCTCGGGGAGCAGATCGCGCAGCAGCGGCTGATCGGCGATTCGTCACAGTCGCCACAGGAGCTGCAGCACGGGCGTGCCAGCGCGGCTGCGCTGACGCCGATGCCGAACGCGAACGCGCAGCCGGCCAAGATCAAGCGATACTTTTTCATACGTTACTCCTCAGTTCGTATGGGAAAAGACGCCGGCGGGGTCGTTCCGCTGACCTGCCGACTGGGTGTCCGCTCGCATCAGCGAGCGGCCTTTCCCGCAGCCTCCGTGCGCGGGCGCGATCGCGCTCGTCAATGGCGAATGAGCGCCAGAGACTCGCGGATCGTGTCTTCGCGGAAGCCGACGATGCGACGGTCGCCGATGTACAGCACCGGCACCGTGCTGCCGCCGAGCGCTTCGAAGCGGCTCTTCGCTTCCGGCGATTGGTCGATCACGAAGTCTTGGAAGTCGACTTTCTCGCGCGTGAGGAATTCGCGTGCGTGCGCGCAGTGCGGGCAGGTCGAGGTCGAGTACATCACGACCGGCTTGTTGGCCGCCTGCCGGTACACCTCGGCGTAGTCGCCGGTGACGAAAGCCGGTTCGGGGAATGCGCGATCGTAGGCGCCGCGCAGATGCGGTCCGGCCCAAAGACCCAGGCCGAGGAATGCAGCGACCAAGACCACGTTGATGAGGATTTTCATCACCATGCGCACCTCCCTTGCGAGTTGCCGTCCCCAAGACCGGAGTACGTATACGCCCGTGGGCGAATCGAGATGCGAACTGCTTGGCAGTTCGGAAAAAGTTCATCTCGCCGCGGCGCCTACCTCAGCACCACGACCGATCGCCGCACGGCCGCGCATCCAGCGCGGCCGTGCGGCGTCATCGCATCAGCCGTAGCGCCGACGGCGCAGCAAGTTCATCGCGGCAAGACCTGCGAACGCGAAGATCAAGGCGAGCAAGGCGATGCTGCCGAGCGTGGGTACCGGCGTCGCGGTGCCGATCGGCGGAATGCCGTCGGCGATGACGCGGAAGGCGTCGGCCAAGGTTGCGCTGGCGCCGCCGGGCGCCTGAGTGCCGGTCACGTCGCGCAGCCCGGCGGCGGCGCCGGCGGCGATGTTCAAGCTCGCGCTGGCGTTGTTCGCATCGACGATGACGAGGTTCGCGACGGTGATGCCGGCGCCGAAGTCGAAGCTCGTGCCCGGCTGAAAGCCACTGCCGCGAATCGTCACGCCGAGCGTGCTGCCGGCGTTGCCGCTGGCTGGCGTCACCGCGGTGAGATCGAACGTCGGCACGCTGCCGCCGGTGACGGTGAAGCCGCGCGGCAAGATCGCGTCGAGCCCGCCCGGTGCCTGGCGGCCGGTCACGTCGCGCGGCCCGGTCGTGGCAGCGGGCGCGATCGAGAGCGTCGCCCGCGCCGTATTGCTGTCGACGATGACGAGATTGGAGACGGTGACGCCGCTGCCGAAATCGAAGGTCGTGCCGGCCTGGAAGCCGATGCCGCTGAGAGTCACCTCGACGTTGTCGCCGGCCGCGCCGCTGGACGGATTGACCGCGGTCACGTTGAACAGCGCGATCGGCGGGATGTCGCCGAACGAGACCGCCGTCTGCACCGTGACCGTGGCGCCGCCGGCCAGCGTCCGATTCCATTGCAGCGCGGCGCCGTTGTCCAGGCAGCCGCCGGCGAGCACGGCGCTGTCGAGCTGGGCGGCGCCGATCTGGCTCCAGATGTTGCTGTAGCCGTTCGCGCTGTAGGCGTCGGGCGGCGTCTGCGGAATCAGCAGAATCGTGTAGGACGGTACCGTGCCGCAGTCCTGACCGCCGGGGCTGGTCGAGGCGGTGGCGAGATAAGGCACGCCGCGATCGTCGTTGGCGAGATAGATGTCGGCGCCGAGAAAAATCTTCACGCTCTGCGCGGCGCCGTTGTTGGTCAGCGACAGAATCTTGGTGAAGTAGTTATCGCCGTTGACGTAGCGCACCTGCTGGGTGGCGGTTAGTCCGCTCGCGCCGAGCGTGGTGCCGACCGTGACCAGGAACGGGTCGGCTGCGCTGCCGCTGCCGCCGACCGTGCTGAGAGTGGTCGGCGTGAACGGCGTGTAGGCGCCGAGGTTGCTGGTCGCGGTGCTGGAGTGCTCGCTGAAATTGGGTGCATACAACGTGTCGGCCGTGCGCACGAACCAGCCCATGTCGGCGGTGCCGGTGGCATCGGAGGGGTAGATCTGACCGGTGCCGGGAACGTTGCTGTTGAAGATCTGGAACGAATTGTCGTCGCCGACGTGGACCTGCAGCGGCGCGCCGGTGATCGTCGCCACGACCGGCGCGGCGGTGATTCCGGCCGCGGTGGTGGCGGTCTTGGCCGAAAGCTCGGCCGCTCCGAACAGGGCAGCCGCGGCGAGCAGCGCTGCGCCGAGTCGGAGGTGCAGTCTAGGGTCGTACATGATTTCCACTTCCTTGAAAACGAACAGGGACCGGCCCAAGCCCGCGCGCGCGGGATGGAACTTGCCGAGGCCGGCCCATCCGACCTTAGGCGGATTCGCGCCCCGGGTCGGCACGAAACAGGAACGGCGAGGTAACGGATGGGTAACGGCGCGCGGCGTGGTGCGCGTGGCGGCCGCGGCGCCGCGCCGATAACCCGGCGTGATGCGCCGATAACGCCGACGCATGGCCATAAGCCGCGCTGATCGGCGGATGCAGAAGTTTGATTGGAACCGCGCCGGCGCAGCCTCTAGCGTCGGCCCTCGTCATCGGCGCCGTCGTCGCGCGAGGGAGGGAGCGGTCATGGACCGAAGGAGTGGATGGATTGCGTTCGCCTTAGCCTGCGCTTGCGCCGGCTCGGCGCAGGCGAATCAGATCGTGGTCGACACGACCGCCGATCAGTACGGATCGGACCTCGGGCATTGCTCGCTGCGCGAAGCGGTACGCGCGGCCAATACCGACGCGGCTTACGGCGGCTGCAGTGCCGGCAGCGGCCTGGATCTGATCGACCTGCCCAACGGCATCTTCCTGTTGACGCGCGCGGGACGCGGCGAAGATGCCAACAGCACCGGCGATCTCGACGTCGGCGGCAACGGCATCGTGGTGGCCGGCAACGGCGCCGGCGTCACCGTCATCGACGGCAACGGACTCGACCGTATCTTCCACACCCAGGCCGGTTCCGCCGCGCTGCTGGTGCTGAGCAACCTGAGTCTGCGCAACGGCGATCCGCTCGGCGGTTCCAGCGCCGACGACATCTACGGCGGCGCCGTCTACATGGACAGCAACGGCCTGCTTTCGCTGACCAACGTGCACGTCAGCGCGAGCCGTGCCGCGGAAGGCGGCGGCGTGTTCGCCGACGGCGCGGCATCCGCGCTGAGCATCTCGGGCAGTTCGTTCTCGCGCAATCGCGCCGTCGAGTACGGCGGCGCGATCCTCTCGCGGCGCCAGCTGAACGTGTCCAACTCGACCTTCAGCGGCAACAGCACCGGCTGCGTCGGCTCGGCCATCTATTTCAGCGACACCAGCGTCGAGCACACCCTGGCCAGCGTCACCGTGGCCGACAATCACGGCGGCACACGCAGCAACTGCGTCGATGCGCCGGCGCTGTGGAACGCGTTCAGCTCGTCCGCCACGGTGCGCGTGCGCAACAGCATCGTCGCGCGCAACTACTCCGGTTTCGTCGAGGCGAACTGCGACGAAATCACGTCCGACGACTACAACTTGTTCGGCAGCGTCGAAGACTGCGACCTGCTCGGTGCGCTCGGCAACACCTTGACCGATGTCGATCCGCAGCTGATGCCTCTGTTCGACTACGGCAACGGCACGCCGAGCCACATGATTTTGCCGGGCAGCCCGGCGATCGGCGCCGCCAATCCGGGCGCACCAGGCAGCGGTGGCAATGCCTGCAGCGCGACCGACCAGCGCGGCGTCGCGCGCAGCGATTGCGACATCGGTGCGTACGAATATCGGCCGACCTTCACGGTGACCCGTCAAGACGACGGCGCCGACGCCACGCCCGGCAACGGCCAGTGCGACGCGGTCGGCGGCGGCTGCACTTTGCGCGCGGCGATCGCCGAGGCCAACGTGCGCGAGGACCCGACCACGATCGTGTTGCCGGCCGGCACGTTCCGCCTGACCTTGCCCAACGTGCCGAACCAGGACAGCGGCGATCTTGAATTGAGGCCGGATGCGGCACTGGCGATCGTCGGCGCCGGCGCCGATCGCACCATAGTGCTCGGCGACGGTCACGACGATCAGATCTTTCAGCTCTACAGCGGCGCCAACGCCTTGCTGCGGCTGTCGGTTCGCGGTGGTACCGAGCATTCCCAGGTCAGCGCCGGCGGCGTCGCGGTGCTGAACGATCCGGCCCTGTTGGCCGAGGTCGAAATCGCCGGCAACCAAGGCTGCTTCGGCGGCTTGCACGTGCGCGACTATGTGATCGCCGAGCGCGTCAGCATCCACGACAACTTGGCCGATGTCGCCGGCGGCTGCCCCTACAACGGCGGCGGCATCTACATCGACAGCAACGGCGTGCTCGAGATGCGCAACAGCACCGTCAGCGGCAATCGCGCCAAGCAGGGCGGCGGCGGCGTGTTCGTCGACGGCGGCAGCGCGCGCTTCAGCCACGTGACGATCGCCGGCAACACCGCCGACTACACCGGCAGCGGCACGCAGGGGGGCGGCGGCCTCGGCCGCGGCAGCTCCGGCACCGTGTTTCTGAAGAATTCGATCGTCGCCGACAACGCTTCCGGCAGCGGCATCGCGCCGGACTGCGCCGCATTGGTGCAATCGCAGGACTTCAACCTGATCGAGAACACGACCGGCTGCACGCTGGGTGGCGCCGCCGCGCACGATCTCACTCATGTCGATCCGCGCCTGATGCCGCTCGGCCGCTACGGCGGCGCGCTGCCGGCGCAACCGTTGCGGCCGGACAGTCCGGCGCTCGACGGCGTCGGCGAGGGTCAGACGTTCGATCGCGAGATGGCCTGCCGCGACGATTCCCTGCGTTCGGTGGCGGAAGATCAGCGCCGCGCGCCGCGGCCCGCAGGCAATTACTGCGACATCGGCGCGTTCGAGGGCAGCGCTGATGCGATTTTCGCCGACGGCTTCGACGGCTAGGCGCGAGGCGGCCGCGCGCTAGAACTCTTCGCGCGTGCGCACGCCGCGCACGCGCCGCCGGTTTGCCGCGATCAAGGCGTCGTCGGCGAGGGCGCTGACGCCTTGGTCGAGCCGGCGATGCGATTCGTAGCGCTGCGTCGCTTCGCGTACCAGAGTGTCGATCACGCTGCGCTGCATCTTGGTGTAGTAGGGCTGGCTGTGATGGTGCAGGAACACCGGCACTTCGTACGGCCGGAAGCCGGGCACCAGGCGCACTTGATGCTCGGGGCGCAGCAGATGCACCGGCACGACCGCGCGGCCGACGCCTTCGGACACCGCATCGATCAGGCCGTAGATGTCGTCGAAGTAGGCGCGCAGCATTTTCGGTACGGTCGAGCCGGTCTGGATCAGAAAGAAGCGCTCGGTGAAGTTGTCGCGCGGATCGTGGTCGATGTAGCAGTCGCGGCGTTGCTCGTAGCGCGTCGATTCGATCAGCACGTTGCGCTCGGTGCCCACGCGCACGTTCTCCACGCCCATGCGTTCGCATTCCGACAGCGAGACGCTGAAATCGACCTTGCCCTCGATCAGCAGATCGTGCAGCTCGTGCACTTCGGCCTTGACGAATTGGCAGCCCAGGCGCGGGTTGTCGCGCAGCAAATCGCCGACTGCCGGGATCAGGATCGAGCGCAGGCAGGAGGAGAACGAAACCAGGCGGAAGAAGCCTGCGATCCCGCCGGAGCCTCCGATGAGATCGTCGAGCAGCTCCTGCTCCTGACGTTCAACCGAAGAAGCGTGCCGCTGCAGGATGCGGCCCGATTCGGTCAGCTGCAGACCGCCGCGCAGGCGCATGAACAGCGCTTGCCCCAGCGTCTCCTCGAGGTTCTGGATGCGCTTGGTCAAGGCCGGCTGGCTGACGTGCAGGAGTTCGGCCGCGCGCGAAAAATTCAGCTCGCGCGCGAGCGTCATGAACGACTCGATCTGCGCCGACGAAAGGCGTGTACCCATTGCGTCCTCCCCAGGCTCGCCGCGCCAGTATAACCACCGACTATCGCGCGATCACCGCGTTCTATGGCGATAAATCCGCACTATCGCCCGATCCAGAACATTCATTGGCGCGTGCCGCGCAAGCGTCGCAGAGTGCTTCGCACCAATGGGAGGGGAGGAGTTTCATGAACTGGTCGCATCTGTTGTTCTCGTTCGAAGGGCGCATCGGCCGCGCGCCGTACTGGTATTTCGTGCTGGTCGTCAGCGTGCTGCTCGGCATCCTCGGCGCGTTGGCCGGCGCTTCGCTGTTCAGCGGGGTCGGTCTGGACGGCGCGCCCGGTGCGGCGCCGAGCGCGGGCATGGCCGGCGTGCTGCTGCCGCTGGTCTGCCTCGCGCTGCTGTGGCCGAGCCTGGCGATTTCGGCCAAGCGCTGGCACGACGTCGACAAGTCGGCCTGGTGGATCCTGATCGGTCTGGTGCCGCTGGTCGGCGGTTTGATCGCGCTGGCGTTCAACGGTTTCGTCGCCGGCACGCCGGGCACGAACCGCTTCGGTCAGCCGTCTTCCGGCGCGAGCGTGGTGTCGTGATCCGGCATCCGCGATGGCGCTCGCGCGCCGGCCTCGTGCTCGCCTTGTCGGTGGGTGCCGGCGGCGTGTCGGCCGGCGACAGCTTCCTGCTGCGCGGCGCGGCGATTACCGGCGGCGGTGGCACGAGCCGCTCGGCACAGGACTGCTTCGCATTGGACGGCGCGCTCGCGGTACCTGCCGCCGGCGTGTCCGCGGCCGGCGAATTCGCCGTACACGCCGGCTTCTGGGCCGGCGCCGGCAGCCTGCGGCGCGATTCGCTGTTCCACGACCGCTTCGAGGGGTGCCAGTGATGACGACGCGATCGATTCTGCTGCGCTGGTTGCAGCGTCTGGCTCTGCTCGCGGTGGCCGTTCCGCTCGCCGTCGCGGTGGCGAGCGAACCGCAGTTGCCGGACTTCACCTATCAAGGGCAGCTGCAGCGCAACGGAGCGCCGGCCAACGGCAACTTCGACTTGAGCTTCGCGCTGTTCGACGCCGCCAGCGGCGGCAATCAGGTCGGGGTCGCCATCGACGAGGCGGACTATCCGGTCGCCGACGGCTTGTTTACGATCTCGCTCGCCTTTCCGGGCGCATTCACCGGCACCCAGCTGTGGTTGCAGGTCAGCGTCGAGGGCATTCCGATGCTACCGCGGCAGCCGATCGCGACTACGCCGGTGGCGCAGTACACCTTGAGCGGCGCGCTCGGCCCGGCCGGCGGCGATCTCAGCGGTTCGTACCCCGATCCGTCGATCAAGCCCGCGGCCGTCACCAATGCCAAGATCGCCACCGGTGCCGTCACCTCGAGCAAGCTGGCCGACAATTCGGTCTACGCCAACCACATCGCCGACGGGGCGATCGGTTCGGCCGAGATCGCCGGCGGCGCGGTCGGCAGCAGCGAAATCGCGGCCGGTGCGGTCGGCGAGAGCGAACTCGCCGTCGGCGCGGTGACGGCGGACAAGATCGCCTCCTCCGCGGTCGGCACGGCCAAGCTCGCCAACGACTCGGTCACGCGCGGCAAGATCGCTGGCGGTTACAGCAACGGCTCCATCACCGTGACGATTGGCGCCAACAGTTGCAACGACTACGACATCGCGGTCGGCGGCGTGCAGCCGGGCGACATTCCGTTCTTCTCGCTGCAAGCCGCAGGTTCGCTGCCTTCGAAAATGCTGGTGATGCCGATGAAGGTCGCCGCCGCCGGCTTGGTCAAGACGCGCATCTGCAACTTCGCCTCGACCACCCAGTCCGCTTCGGACGTACCGGTTTATCTCTTGACGCTGCGCTGATGATCGACGCGGGAGGAGTGCTGCGCTCCTCCCGCGCCGTGGTCGTTCAACAGCTCGGATCGCAATTGGTGCAACACCAGTCGTCTTCGGACATGCAGTCGCATTGCGTACAGCAGGTGCGACCGGCGATAGCGGTCGCGCTGAGGCCGATTCCGAAGGCGAACGCACAACCGGCCAACAGCAAGCGATATTTCCTCATACGTTACTCCTCGTCGGTGTTTGCCAGGTCGGAAGCGGATGGGTTGCCGCCTTCCGCCGTCTGCGTGCCGAATCGCGCGCGCGTTCGGCTTTCCGCGAGTGAGGTTCTACCTTGGTGATGGCTGCGCTGTCGGCACGCGGCGGAAACGGATGGGTAACGATGCGGTAACGACGCAAACGACGCGCGCTCGCGCGCGTCTCAGCGCGGCGCGCGATAGCCGCCGCGCACGCCGCGTGGGCTCAGCGCCAGCTGCCACAGCTGGTCGCGGCGCGTGCGGAACACGGCGGCGGAAGCGGACAGATAGAAGCGCCACATGCGGCGGAAGCGCTCGCCGTATTTTTCCGCGAGCCGCGGCCAGGCGGCGTCGAAGTTCGCGCGCCACGCCATCAAGGTGCGGTCGTAGTCGGCGCCGAAGTTGTGCCAATCCTCGATCACGAACAGGCCTTCGCTGGCCTTGGCGATCTGCTCGGCCGACGGGATCATCGAATTGCGGAAGATGTACTTCTCGATCCACGGATCGGTGTGGTTGGACGACACGTTGGAGCCGATCGTGTGCAGCAGGAACAGGCCGTCGTCGGCGGTGCAGCGGCGTGCGACCTCGAAATAGGTGCGGTAATTCTTCACCCCGACGTGTTCGAACATGCCGATCGAAAACACGCGGTCGAAACGCTCGTCGACCTCG
This sequence comes from Dokdonella sp. GW821-FHT11D02, assembly GCF_058808595.1. Lineage (NCBI taxonomy): Bacteria > Pseudomonadati > Pseudomonadota > Gammaproteobacteria > Lysobacterales > Rhodanobacteraceae > Dokdonella > Dokdonella sp. GW821-FHT11D02. The sequence continues at coordinate 1,455,769 of NZ_CM179520.1, forward strand.
CGATAGTCGGTCAGGCGGATCTCGACCGGCAGGCCGCTGCAGATCTCGCGCGCGTACGCGGCCTGCTCTTGCGACACCGTCACGCCGACGCCGCTGACGCCGTAGCGCTCGGCGGCGAGCTTGAGCGCCTCGCCCCAACCGCAGCCGATGTCGAGCACGCGCATGCCCGGTTGCAGGCCGAGCTTGCGGAAGATCAGGTCGAGCTTGGCTTCCTGCGCCGCATCGAGATCGGTGGCCTCATTCCAATAGCCGCAGCTGTAGACCAGGCGCTTGCCGAGCATCGCCTCGAACAGATCATTGCCGAGGTCGTAGTGCTGCTCGCCGACTTCGTACGCACGGCGGCCGCGCTGCAGATTGACCACGCGCGATTTCAGGAACAGCCAGACGTCCTCGGCGCCGCCGACGCGTTCGTCCAGATGCGCATCGAGCAGGCGGCAGAAGAAACCGTCGAGATCGTCGGCATCCCACCAGCCGTCCATGTAGCTTTCGCCCAGACCCAGCGAGCCGTGCGCGAGCACGCGCGAGTACAGGCCGCGGTCGCGCACCTGGATGTCGCTCGGCGCGGGTCCGTCGACGCGGACGCCGGCGAGGGCGAGTAAGGATTCGATGCGCGTCTGGGCGCGGGCTTCGTTCATCGGTTTCCCCCAAGCAGCAGTGGCGCGGCGCAGGCTATGGTCGGGACGCGCGGCGCGCGCTTCAAGCCTGTGCGCATGACGGCCTTGTCACCTGGCCGGAACGCTAGGCGCGCAACACCAGCCGCACCAGCGCGATGCCGGCCAGAGTCGCCAGGAGCGAGCCGAACAGATGCGTCGCGATGATCGTCGCGGTCCAGCCGTACTGCTGCCGCTGCAGCGCGATCACGGTCTCGGCGGAGAAGGTCGAGAAGGTGGTCAAGCCGCCGAGGAAGCCGGTGGTGAGCGCGAGCCGCCAGACCAATGGGATGGCTTGGTAGTGCTCGAACGTCCCCATCGCGAAACCCATCACCAGGCCGCCGAGCAGGTTCGCCGCGAGCGTGCCGAGCGGCAGCATCGGCAGGATCGGATTCAAGGCCAGGCCGAGCAGCCAGCGCAACACGGCGCCGGCGAACGCTCCGAAACCCACGGCGAGAACAGAAGCGAAATTCATGGCACTCCCGGTTCGGTCGGCAACGCCCGGAACACGGAACCGCGGCGGTGGAATCGTCCACCCAACCCACCGGCTCCCATGCGCGGGAATCGAGTAGGCATCATCAGCCTTGCGGCGGTTCGAGGAGAATGCCATCTCCCTGAGCCTCGATCTTAGCGCAGGCCGGGACGATTCCGCGCGTTCTCGCCGCCACCGCGTGCGCCGTGTAGCATGCAGGTCCATCCTGCGTCTCCTCGATGATCTCGGCCTCCGCTCCCCGCCGCCGTCTGCTCGCGCCGCTGCTCGCCGCGCTGGCGATGTTCGGCCCGTTCGCGATCGACACGATCTTTCCGGCCTTTCCGGTGATCGCCGCGGAGCTGCACGCCAGTCCCCTGGCGATGCAACAGACGGTCAGTGTTTACTTGGTCGCCTACGCGCTGATGTCGCTGCTGCACGGCCCCTTGTCCGACGCGATCGGCCGACGCCGCGTGATCCTCGCCGGCGTTGTGGTCTTCACCCTCGCCTCGATCGGCTGCGCGATGGCCAACACGATCGAGATGCTGCTCGGCTTCCGCGTGCTGCAGGGCGTGTCGGCCGGTGCCGGCCTGATCGTCGGCCGCGCGATCATCCGCGACTGCTTCGACGGCGTCGAAGCGCAGCGTCTGATGTCGGCGGTGTCGATGATCTTCGGTATCGCGCCGGCGATCGCGCCGATCATCGGCGGCTGGGTGGTGGCGGTGGCGCACTGGTCGATGATCTTCTGGCTGTTGGCCGCGTTCGCCACGCTGCTCTTGATCGCCTGCGTCGCCTGGCTGCCGGAAACTCACCCCGACGAGCGCCGCATGCGCTTCTCGCTGCGCGAACTCGGCGCCAGCTATCGCTTGATCTGCGGCGATCGCGCGTTCCTGCCGCTGGCTTTCGCCGGCACGCTGAACTTCAACGCCTTGTGGATCTACATCGCTTCCGCGCCGGCCTTCGTGCTCGACCTGCTCAAGCTCGACGCGCAGCATTTCGCTTGGCTGTTCATTCCCTCGATCAGCGGCTTGATGCTCGGCGCCTTCCTGTCCGGGCGCGTGGCCGGGCGATTGACCGCGGCGGCGACCGTGCGGCTCGGCTACACGATCATGCTCGGCGCAGTCGCGCTGAACCTGACGCTCGCCTTCGTGTTCCCGTCGCCGCGGCTGCCGTGGTCGGTGCTGCCGATCGGCTTGCATGCGGTCGGCATCGGCATCAATTCGCCGACCTTGACCTTGCTCCTGCTCGATCGCTTTCCGCTGCATCGCGGCGCGGTGTCGTCAGTGCAGGCCTTCATGAGCCTGGTGCTCAGCGCGCTGATCGCCGGCGTGCTGTCGCCGTTGTTGTCGGGCAGCGCACTGACGCTCGCGGCCGGTGCCGCGCTCGCGACCGTGCTCGGCGCGCTCGCCTGGCGTGCCTATCTGCAGCGCGAACGGGTGTCGGCAAGCAGCTGAACGGCCGCACCGCGAGTGGCGGAGCGCGCCGGGCGCTTGTGCTATAAGTCCGCCCCGTCATCGACTGCCGCGACGGGCATGCCGCTCGATCCCACTCTCAAACAAGCCTTGCGCAGCACGCGCTGGCGCGCCGCCGCCGTGGTCGCCGCGCTCGCCTTGATCGCGCTCGCCTTGCTCGGCGGATTCCGCTTCGCGCCCAAGCGCACCGGCCAATCCGGCGCCGGCGTACGCGCGACCGCCGGCGCGCTGGCGGTGCAGCCGCTGCGCGCCTGGGTCGATCATCGCGACCCGAAGGGGCGCGAGGATTCGGGCGGCAAGGACTTTCTGGTGCTCGAAGCGGTGGTCGAGAATCTGACCAAGAGCAGCAGCAACTATTACTTGTCCGACGATCTGCGCTGGCTGACCGGGACGGAGGATCAGAAGGGCAGCAGGCCGGATCTGATCTATCTCGCCGACGATCTGACCTTGCACGACTATCTGCATCCCAAGCTGCCCACACGCGTGCTCTTGTGCTGGAAACTGCCCAAGGGTCAGGCACTGACGCAGCCGCTGCGCTGGGGCTTGTACCAGCGCCGCTACGCCGAGAAGGCCTACATCAGCAACGAAAGCGGCTGGATCCAGGACGGTCCGGGCACCACGCTGAAGCTGCCGGCCGAAGACCGGCGCGCGCAGGTGCCGTCGTCGTGATCGGGCAGACGCTGCGCCGGCTCGGCTGGCGCGAACTTTTGTGGCTCGCGGCCGGACTCGTGCTGATCGTGCTGATGCGCGAGAACTTGCTCAGCTACGAAGACAAGCTGGCGCCGCTGAGCGTGGCCGGCGCGCTGAAGCAGCGTGTGGTCGCGCGCGAGTTCGCGGTGACGGTCGATGGCTTCCGCCTGGCGCGGCGTTACAAGACCGGCGGCGATTACGCCAGCGACAACAGCACGCGCGAATTGAAGACTTCCGGCATCTGGCTCGCCTTGCCGGTCAAGATCGAGATGCTGCAGCGGCCGGGTTACCTCAGCGCGCGCCTGCGCACGCGCGACGGCATTTATTACCGCGCCAACAGCGAGCAGCGCCCGCGCGTGCGCGGGGTGAATCTGGCCGGTCAGCAGTTCGTGCCGGGACTCGGTTACGACGGCGCGTTCTTCTTCGAACTGCCGCCGGAGCAGTTGCCCGGCGCGCACGTCGAGTTCTTCGTCGGCACGCTGACGCCGCCGTCGAACGACGGCTTGATCGACGTCGATCTCGGCACCGGCAAGGCGAGCAGCGCCGAACTGCTCGCGCGCGCGTTCGAGGAGGTCGACCTGCGGCCATGAGCACGAACGACAGCAACGCTTCCACCTGGTGGCGACGCCAGCGCTTTTATCTACTCGGCGCCTTGCTGCTCGGCGCTTGGGCGTTGTACGCGCCGTATCGCGAAGCCTGGCATCGCTATGCGCGCATGCATCCGATGCAGCCGATCGAGGTTGCGCACGAAGGCTGGGGCCAGTACGAGGGCGCGCGCTGGCGCTTGCTCAACGTGACCGCGCGCGACAAGCCGGATTTGCGCGAGGACGCGATGGTGCTGGTGGCGCGCTTCGAGATGATCGCCGACGCCGGCGCCGACATCAAAAAGCTCGATCGCTGCAAAGGCCGCCTCACCGACGCGCGCGGCCGCGTCTGGGACGCCGATCCGTTCATGTCGTTCCGCCAGCCGCGCACGCTGCCGTCTTCGTGCGCGAGCGGCCGCGGCGCCAAGTTCGAAGAGATCCAGGCCAAGCCCGGCGAACCGTGGCAGTTCGAATTGCCGTTCGTGGTGCCGCGAGGGCTGGAGGTGAAGACGCTGCGGCCGGAAATCTTCATTCCGTGGGCGGACCTGAAGGCCAGCGGCACCTATTTGCGCTTCAACCCGTAGCGGGCACCGGCACGGCTGTTTGCTCGCTAGCCGGCGCGGCGGGCGCGCTCTGCAAGCGCGCGATGGCGCAGTCGCAGGTCGCCGCCAACAGCGCGATGCGCACGATCTCGGTCAGCAGCGCCGGTCGGGTGGAGATCGGCGCGCCGATCAAGACCGAGATCGGTTGTCCGATCACATCCCACCAGCCGCTCTCGTGCGGGCCGAGCAGGGCGACCATGCCGCGCCACGCATACGAATCGATCCAGTCGAGCAGCTGGAAGCAGACGCACAGCACGACCACCGCCGGCAGACCCGCGCGCAACACCAGGCGCAGGCTGTTGGCGATCGGTACGCCCTTGCTGGTCCAGCCTTCGCTGGCCTTGCCGGCGATCTTGCGCACCAACAGCGGCAGCGCGCTGTAGCGCGTGCTCAGGCGTTCGAGCGAGGCGTCGGCAGCGTCGAGCTTGTGCGCGCGGCGCATGTCCATGCCGTAGATGATCGCGGTGATCGCGAGCCAGACCATCGGCGTGACGATGCCGCCGAACGCGGTCGTGGCCAAGCTCACCACCGGCGCCAACGCTTGCTTCAACGGCGCCAGCAGATGGAACAGCGCGCGCGGGTCTTCCCACCAGTTCATCAGCCACTGATGCGCCGCGCGATCGCCCCACCAGTCCTTGCCGAGGCCGATGCCTTGCGCGATCGCGCGCGCGCCGACGAACACCCAGTACGCCTCGCACGCGGTCGCGAGCAAGGTCCAGCCGATGCCGCCGACGCTCTTCGCGCGCTTGAGGCTGACGTGGCGGACGAGGAAGGACAGCGCCAGCGCCAACCACAGCCACGGCAGATTCAGCACGTCTTTCAGCGACACCTTCTGCTCGCCCGGAATCGACCAGATGTAGTTGATCTGGAAATCGCGGCGCAGGCCGTCGAGCAGACCCCAAGTGGTGTAGTAGGCGAAGAACGGCAGCAGCGCGACCGCCAGCGCGCGCATCCACGCGGCATGGCGGCTGCTCGATGCGACCGTCTGCGGCACGTCGCGCCGCGCCAGCATCGGCAGGCTCGGGCGCAGGCACAGGAACATCGCGATCACACTGGCCAGCTGGCTGACCACGAGCAAGGCGATCACCGCGTAGGCGAGCAGCAGCGAGGGCCCGGCCAGCGCGATCGCCGCGTCCATCAGCAGGTCGTACACGACCCGTTGCAGGAAGAACCAGAACAGCAGCGCCGGCCAGTGCCGCGCGAGCAGGCGGCCGCTCAGGCGCAGGATGTCGAGCCAGGCACCGGCCGAAACGGTGGAGGTGTTTTCGTGGCTGATGGGCGCGTTCGACATGGCGCGCATGGTAGTCGATCGCTGCGCGGCGGTCGCCTCGTCAGCGCTGCGCCAGTGCGTGCAGGAAGGCGTTGCGCCAGGCCGTGATGTCGTGCCGGCGCAGGTGTTCGATCATCGCCGACCAACGCTCGCGGCGCTCGTTCAGAGGCATTTCCAGTGCAGCTTCGAGGCTTTCGACGATATCTTCGGGATCGAGCGGATTGATGATGATCGCCTCGCGCAGCTCGCGCGCCGCGCCGGCCTGGTTCGACAGCACCAGCACGCCGGGATCGTCGGCCGCCTGCGCGGCGACGAATTCCTTCGCCACCAAGTTCATGCCGTCGCGCAGCGGCGTGACCAAACCGACGTGTGCGCTGCGATAGAAGCCGGCCAGCGTTTCCTGCTGGAAGCTGCGGTTGACGTAGCGGATCGGCACCCAATCGGGTTCGGCGTAGCGGCCGTTGGTGGCGCCGGCCAAACGTTCCAGGCGCGAGCGCAGTTCGCGATACTCGAGCACGTCCTCGCGCGAAGGCGGTGCGATCTGCAAGAGCGACACTTTCGAGCGCCATTGCGGATGCTTGGACAAGAAGCGCCCGAACGCCTCGAAACGCTGCGGCAGCCCTTTCGAATAGTCGAGCCGATCGACGCCGATCGCGAGCCGGCGCTGCTCGAGGCTGGCGATCAGTCGCTTGTTCGCGGCGCTGCCGACCGCGCGCTCGGCCTGGCGCGCGACGCGTTCGGTATCGATGCCGATCGGAAACACGCCGGCGCGAAACCGCTGCCCGTTCGGCAAGCGCACGTTGCCGGTGTCGTCGATCTCAGCTGCCTGCTCGTCGCGGAAGTAGCCGAGCAAGGCGCGCAGATCGGATTCGGTCTGCACGCCGATCAAGTCGTACGCGGCAAGCGCGCTGAATACCTGCTCGTGGTGCGGCAGCGCGGCGATCAGCTCGCGCGGCGGCAGCGGCACGTGCAGGAAGAAGCCGATCGGCGCGTCCACGCCGAGCCGGCGCAGTTCCGCGCCGAGCGGAATCAGGTGATAGTCGTGCACCCACAAACGGTCGTCCGGGCGCAGCAGGCGCGCGACCTGCTCGGCGAACAAGCGGTTCACGCGCAGGTAGCCGGCGAGATCGCTGCGGTTGAAGTCGAGCAGCGCCTGGCGGAAGTGCAGCAGCGGCCACAGCGTGCGATTGGCGAAGCCGAGGTAGTACTGCTCGTACTCGGCGCGGGTCAGGTCGAGCAGGGCGTAGTCGACGCGCTCGGCGCTCGCGCGTTGCAGCGTGCGTTCGCTTTCATCGACCAGTCGGCCGCTCCAGCCGAACCAGAGGCCACCGTTCTCCGCCAGCGCGGCCTGCATCGCCGAGGCGAGTCCGCCCGCGCGCGCTTCCTTCGGCTGCGCGACGCGATTGGAGACGACGACGAGACGGCTCATCGCGTCCTCACAGCACGCTCTCCCAGCTGCGCGAGAGCCGCGTCGCCGCGTTGATCAGGCCGACCAGAGAATAGGTTTGCGGAAAATTGCCCCACAACTCGCCGCTGCCCGGATGCACGTCTTCGGACAACAGCCCGAGCGGATTGCGCCGCGCCAAGAGCTGCTCGAACAAAGTGCGCGCCTCGTCGGTGCGGCCGATCGAAGCGAGCGCGTCGACGTACCAGAAGCTGCAGATGGTGAAGCTGGTTTCGGGCGCGCCGAAGTCGTCCGGTACGATATAGCGGAACAGATAATTGCCTTGGCGCAGCACGCGGCCGACTGCTTCCACCGTCGCCACGAAGCGCGCGTCGTCGGCGCGCACGAAGCCGAGATCGGCGAGCAGGAGCAGGCTGGCGTCGAGCCGTTCGCTGCCGAACGCATCGACGAAGTGACCGTGCACCGGATGCACGGCGCGTTCGAGGATCAGCGCGCGCACGCGTTCGGCGCGTTCGTTCCAGAACGCCGCGCGCTGTTCGAGCCCCAGATGCGCGGCGATGCGGCCGAGGCGGTCGCAGGCGGCCCACGACATCACGCTCGAATAGGTGTGCACGTCGCTGCGGCCGCGGAATTCCCACAATCCGGCGTCGGGTTGATCGTGCAGCCGAAACGCGGCCTCGCCGGCCGGTTCGAGCCGCGCAAAGGCGGCGGCGTCGCCGCGCACGTTGAGGCGGTGATCGAAGAACAGCTGCGTCGCCGCCAGCACCACGCTGCCGTAGACGTCGTGCTGGCTCTGGCGCCAGGCGTCGTTGCCGATGCGAACCGGCCCCATGCCGCGATAGCCGGCCAGATGTTTCGCCTCGCCTTCGAGCAGCTCGCGTTCGAAATGGATGCCGTACACCGGCGCCAGATCACCGTCGGCGGAGGCGGCGAGATTGGCCAGGTAGCGCAGGTATTCCTCCATGCTGCGCGTCGCGCCGAGGCGGTTCAGCGCACGCACGACGAAGGCCGCGTCGCGCAGCCAGCAATAGCGATAGTCCCAGTTGCGCACCGTGTGCGGCGCTTCCGGAATCGAGGTGGTCAGCGCGGCGACGATCGCGCCGGTGCCTTCGTATTGGCTCAGCTTCAGCGTGATCGCGGCGCGGATCACTGCGTCCTGCCATTCGGCCGGGATCGACAAGTAGCGCACCCACTCGCGCCAGTAGTCGACCGTGGCATCGAGCGCCTCGCGCACGTGCAGCGCCGGCGCCTGCGCCAGCGTCTCGTCCGGCCCGAGCACGATCGCAAGCTCGCGATCGAGCAGGAACGGCAGCTCGTCGCGCAGCATCGGCAGCGGCGCGTCGGTGGTCGCACGCAGCACGACGCCGTCGAACAGGAAGCGCAGATGGTTCGAGCCGAAGCTGCGTTCCGGTCGGCGCGCGCCGTAGTCGGCCAAAGGACGCAGGCGCAGGGTGATGCGCGGCGCGCCGGCCAGCGGCCGGATCGTGCGCAACAGGCTCATCGGATGGAAGATGCGGCCGTTGAGTTTGTAGCGCGGTGCGAAGTCGACGATCTCGACCGCGCTGCCGTCGGCGGCATTGAGCTGCGTCACCAGCACCGGCGTGTTGTCGAGGTAGCGCTGCGAGCGCGTCGTTTCGCCCTCGAGCACGATGTCGAAATAGCCGAGGTCGCCGGCGGTCGGCGACAACAGCGAACAGAACACCGGATCGCCGTCGAACGCGGGCAGGCAGCACCAGACGATGCGGCCGCGCGCATCGATCAGGGCGCCGATGCTGCCGTTGCCGACGACGCCGAGATCGAGATTGGCCGCAGTTGACGTGTCCGCTACGAGCGGCTCTGTGGCGAGAGTGGTTTGAGTGGGTTTCATCCGGTCTCCGTTCTCGAGTCGGTTGCCGCGGCGAGCGCGGTGAGCCAGCGGCGTGTCGCCGGCGGATCGGCCAGCGCGTAGCGCGCGCGTGTGGGGCGGCGCGAGCCGACGATGATGCCGAGGCCGCCGAGTTGCTCGGCGCGCACGAAGGCGTGCTCGTCGGTGTAATCGTCGCCGATCATCCACGGCTGGCGGCCGGCGAAAGGCGGCGTCTGCATCAAAGCGGCGAGTGCGACGCCTTTGTCGACACCGGCCGGTTTGATCTCGACGACGCGATTGCCCGGCTGCAATTCGAAACCCGCGCCGGCGACGTGCAGCAGTTCGGCCGCCGCGCGCTGCACCTCCGTTTCGGCCGCCGGCACGTTGCGATAGTGCAAGGCGAAGGCGATGTCCTTGTCCTCCAGCAGCACGCCGGGCAGGGCCTTCGCGACCGCGTGGGCAGCGTCGCGCAACGCGGCCACGCGCGCAGGATCGGCACGCAGTTCGACCAGGCTGCCGTCGGCGCGGCGCAACTCGGCGCCGTGCAAGCCGGACGCGGCCGCTTGCGGCAAGCCGAGCAAGTTGTCGATCTGCTGCAACGGGCGGCCGCTCACCAGCGCGAGCGCGCCGCCGAGGGCTCGGTGCAGGCGCTGCAAGACGGCACGCAGTCCCGCCGCGACGACGACGGCATCGGGTCGTGCGGCGAAGTCGAGCAAGGTGCCGTCGAGATCGAGGAAGAGCGCGGTGGTCGCGACCGCCGCGCGCGGTGGCGGCGGCAGCGCGCCGGCATTCGCCACGGGATCGTTGCGACTCATGGATGGCCAGGCGAGTTCACCCGCCCGAGTTCACACGCCGCCACATGTATACCGACTGACCGCGCACGCATTCGTGCCACCGATGTCATGCCGGCGCGACGTCTCGTTGCGGCAGCAATCCGCGTTGAAGCAGCCAGGCGCGCGCGTCGTCGGCATCGTGCTCGAACCAAGCGCGGGTGGAGCCGAGGCGGAAGGTGTAGCCCCAGGTGTCCATGTCGCGCATCAGTCGTGCGCTGCCGACGCCGGGCAACTCGTCGGCGAGCAGGATTTGCAGATAGCAGGTGGCGTCTTCCTCGGCCTGCGAGTCGGACGCGTCGGTGTGGATGCCGGCGCGGCGCTCGCTCGGCGCGACGATCAAGTGACAGGCTTCGTGCAGCAGCGAATGCACCGGCGTGTCGTCGCGCGCATAGACGGCGTGCGCGATCACGCCGGCCTCCGGTTCGCCCCAGTAGCTGCCGGGGATCGATGCGCCGGCGTCGACACGAACCAAGGTCAGCGCATGACGCGCGAGCAGCGCGTCGATCGCGGCGATGTCGAGATCAGCCAGCGTCAGCACGCCGGCTTCGTCGTCGTGCATCAGGTCTCGTCGGCGGGCGCGCCCGGCAGCTCGGACTCTTGCTTGTCCGGCAGCGCGACCGACAGCTCCAGCACTTCCTGATCGCCGTCGCGCTGCACGTGGATCTCGATCGCGTCCGGATCGATGTTGACGTACTTGCGGATGACTTCGAGCAGTTCGCGCCGCAGCAGCGGCAGGTAGTCGGGGCGGCCGCTCTGCGCCCGTTCCTGCGCGACGATGATGCGCAGACGTTCCTTGGCGACCGACGCGGTGTTCTTCTGGCGTGCACGCAGGAAATCGAACAGTCCCATGCTCAGCTCCCGAAGATGCGTGCGAGGAAGCCCTTCTTCTGCGCATCGATGAAGCGCATCGGCCGCGTCTCGCCGCTGAGGCGCGCGACGGCGTCGGCATAGGCCTGACCGGCGGCGGATTCCTCGTCGAGGATGACCGGCACGCCGGCGTTCGACGCCGTCAACACGCCGGGCGATTCGGGAATCACGCCGATCACTTCGATGCCGAGGATTTCCTTGACGTCGTTGACGCCCATCATGTCGCCGTTGGCGACGCGATCGGGGTTGTAGCGGGTCAGCAGGAGATGCTGCTCGACCGCACCGTTGCCGAGTTCGGCGCGGCGCGTCTTGCTCGACAGAAGACCGAGGATACGATCGGAGTCGCGCACGCTCGATACTTCCGGATTCACCACCACGACGGCGCGGTCGGCGAAATACATCGCCAGTGAAGCACCTTTTTCGATGCCGGCGGGCGAGTCGCAAATGACGTAATCGAAACCTTCTTCGGTCAATTCATTCAGCACGCGCTCGACACCTTCCTTGTTCAGCGCATCCTTGTCGCGCGTCTGCGAAGCGGCCAGCACGTACAGCGTCTCGATGCGCTTGTCCTTGATCAATGCCTGCTTCAGCGTGCACTCGCCTTGGATCACGTTGACGAAGTCGTAGACCACGCGGCGTTCGCAACCCATGATCAGGTCGAGGTTGCGCAGGCCGACGTCGAAGTCGATGACCGCGACCTTCTTGCCGCGCTTGGCGAGACCTACGCTCAGCGAGGCGCTGGTCGTGGTCTTGCCGACGCCGCCTTTGCCGGAAGTGACGACGATGATTTCAGTCAATGTGAGTCTCCTGGAAAACGGGATCGGTGATTGCGGATCGCGGATTGGGCGCAAACGCGGCCCATCGAATGCGACGCTCATTATCCGTCATTTGTTCTCCCCGCATCCCTGAGCGCAAATTCCCATCACATTTTTTTCAAAAGCAGCTTGTCGCCGTCGAGCCAGGCTTGTACCGGTTTGCCGCGCAATTCGGCCGGAATATCTTCGAATACGCGATAGTGCCCGGCGATCGAAACCAGCTCGGCGTGAAATTCCTGGCAATAGATGCGCGCGCTCTCGTCGCCTTGCGCGCCGGCCAGCGCGCGTCCGCGCAAGGCGCCGTAGACGTGGATCGAGCCGTCGGCGATGACTTCGGCGCCGTTGCCGACCAGAGCGTTCAAGATCAGGTCGCGCCCGCGCGCATAAATCTGCTGGCCCGAACGCACCGGCTTGTCGTGCAAGAGGCCGGAGGAGGACGCTGCAGCCGGCGCAGTCGCGCTCGGCGGCGGCGGCGTGGCGCGTTCGACCCGCGCCGGTTCGCGCGAAGGCGGGGGCGGCGTATCGCGCGGCGACGGCGGCGCTTCCGCGCCGCGCTCGTAGGCGGCACGGAATTTCGCGAACACCGGCACGCCGAGTGCCTGCGCCAGCGCGTCGTTCTCGCTGGTGCCGTAGGACAAGCCGACCGGCAGCATGCCGCTGGCGCGGATGCGTTCGAACAGATCGCGCACCGTGTCGAGGTCGGGCAGCGCCGGCAGATGGCTCAGGTCGAGCACGACGGGCGTGCGCAGGAACAATTTTTCCGCGCTTTCGACTTTCTCGCGCAATTCGGCGGCGAGCGCATCCGCGTCGAGCCGCTTCAATTTGAGATTGGCGAGACCGACTTGACCGAACTTGATCTCGGCGACGGCTTCGAGGGTGCCGATCGAGGCTGCTGTCATCGTCGGCGCAGGCTCAACCGCCGCCTGCTGCGCGCACGGCCGGGCGTCCGGAGTTCAGACGGCCGCGCTCGGCCAGCCACGGCAGATCGGGCAGGCCGGCGCCGTCGAGATAGGTCGAGCGCACGAACGGATAGCTGCACAGATTCTTCGCCAGCAGCGAGACGCGGCGGCCGTTGCTGGACATCGTCTGCTGGCCGACTTCCTGGAAGCCCCAGGTGCCGTGGAACAGCACCGACACGTCGTCGCGCGGCTCCAGGAATACCTCGCAGGCGAGCAGCGGCACGCGCGTCTCGGCGTAGCTGGTCACGTCGGCATAGAACACACGGCCGAGGCCGAGGCCGCGATACGGCTTGGCGATGACGATGCGGTCGATGTAGACGAACGAGGGATAGCGCTCGCGAAACCACTGATAGTTCGGACTCTCGTAGTCGGCGCCTTCACGCATCGCCGGCAGGAACCCGGCGGCGTGGCCGTCGACCTCGGCGAGACGGAAATAGCTGGCTTGCTCGTACAGCGTATGCAGGCCGGCGGCGTCCAGCGGCAGGATGGTGGAGCCGGCGGCGTTGTTGAGGGCAAGCACCGAATCCAGTTCCTGCGGCGACACGTCGCGGATGCTCAAAGACATCGTGTAACTCCATGGAAATCGTACCCAGCCCGACGGTCATGCGCTCGGCATGGCGGGTCCGCGGCGGCGCAATTATCGCACGTGGCCGCAGCAGGGTCATGGCGCGGTGCGGGCGGCGAAGTTAGCGAAGCGTTAGCGCGCCGGGGTGCGCGGCAGCGCCAGTGCCAGAGCGATCACGCTCGCCGCCGCCAGTCCGATCACCACCGCGGCCGCGCTCCAGCCGTCGCGGCTGGCGACGAATGCGGCCGCGATCGGCGGCAGCACGAACTGGCCGACGGCCGAGCCCTGCATCATCAGGCCGTTGACGCTGGACAAGAGTTCCGGCCGCGGCGTGTGCTCGGGCGCCAGCGCGAACAGGCTGCCCGGGATCAGGCCGCCCAAGCCCGAGAACAGCAGGCCGCCGGCGACGCGCATCGCGGCGGCGCCGCTGTCGGCGAAGGCCAGCGCGGCGCCGAGCCCCATCGCCGCGGAGGCGACGATCAAGAGGTACCGCGCCGGCACGCCGGCACGCAGCGCGAAGCCGGCGGTGGCGTTGCCGAGCACGTTGGCGAGCACCACCAGCGCGCTCAGCGTGGCGGCGGTCGCTGCGGTCAGGCCGCCGGCGTCGACCAGGATCAGCGGCAGGAAACCGACCACGACCAGATATTCGCCGGCGTACAGCGTGAAGATCGCGGTCAGCAGCCAGGGGCCGCGCTGACCCGCCAGCGCACGCAGCTGCTCGCGCAGTGGCGGCCGTTTCGGCGCATCGTCGGCACGGATGCCGCGCGCCGCGCCGAACAGCGCGACTGCAGCCAGTAGGGTCAGCGCCGCCGCCACCAGCCAGACCCCGCGCCAGCCGATGCGGTCGAGCAGCGGCGCGCCGAGCAGCAGCATCAGGCCGATGCCGAGCGGCACATTGGTACCCCACAAACCGAGCGCGACGCCGCGATCGGCCGGTGTGGCGGCTTGCACGATCAAAGACGGCAGCGACACGGCGGCGAGGATGAAGCCGAAGCCTTCCAGCGCGCGGCTGCCGAGCAGCGCGGCGGTATTGGGTGCGGCTGCGCCGAGAGCGGAAGCGAGCGCCATCAGCAAGAGGCCCGCCAGCGCCACGCGCGCCTGGCCGTAGCGATCGGCGAGCAGGCCGACCGCGATGCCGGCGAGGGCGGCGATCAGACTGAAGATCGACACCACCCAGCCGGCCGTGGTCAGGTCGAGGCCGAAGCTTTCGCGCAGCAGCGGCATCGCGCCGGGCGCCTTGCCGATGTGCAGCGCGACCGCGACACCGGCACCGACCAGCACCGCGACCACGACCCAGGGCGTGCGCGCATTCGCGTTCATCAGGCGGCACCGGTCGCCGGCGCGAGTTGCGGTGCCGGTGTGACGTCCTCGTGCTCCGGCACGGCGCGATGTTCGGCTGCGATCAGGGAGTAGAACACCGGCACCACGAACAAAGTGAACAATGTGCCGATGATCATACCGGCAACCAAGACCACGCCGATGCTGTGGCGCGCGGCGGCGCCGGGGCCGCTGACCATGACCAGCGGCAACGAACCGAACACCATCGCGGCGGACGTCATCAGCACCGGGCGCAGACGCGTCAGCGCCGCTTCGCGCGCGGCGGCCAGTCGATCGAGGCCGAGCGCCTGGCGCGCGTTGGCGAACTCGACGATCAGGATGCCGTTCTTGGCGATCAGTCCGACCAAGGTGATCAAGCCGACCTGCGAGTAGATGTTGATCGTGGTCAGCCCGAGAAAGCTGAAGACCAAGGCGCCGGAAATCGCCAGCGGCACCGAGCCGAGCAGCACGATCAACGGGTCGCGGAAACTCTTGAACTGCGCCGCGAGCACCAGGTAGATCAACACCACCGAAAACCCGAGCGTCACGGTCAGCGCCGAGCCTTCCTTGCGGATCTGGCGCGACTCGCCGGCATAGTCGATCGCGACATCGGCGCCGCCGGCGGCGGCCGCGGCGGCTTCCAGCACGGCGAGGCCTTCGGCCTTGGTCACGCCCGGCTGCACGCCGCCGAAGATGCGCACCGAATTGCGCTGCTGGAAGCGGTTCAAGGTGCGCGGCGCGGTGCTGGTTTCGATGTGGGTGAAGGAGGACACCGGCACCAAGCGGCCTTCCGGTGTCTTGATCTTGAGGTCGAGCAGCGGCTCCAAGGTAGCGCGGTCGGCGTCGCCGAGCTGCGGGATCACCTTGTAGCTGCGGTCGAAATAGTTGAAGCGGTTGACGTAATTGCCGCCCAGCAAAGTGCCCAGTTCGCGGCCGACGCCGGCGAGATCGAGACCGAGATCGGCGATGCGCTCGCGGTCGAGCACGACGCGCGCTTCGGGCAGGTCGATCTTGAGGTCGGTGTCGACGTAGAGGAACTTGCCGCTCTTCATGCCGGCGTCGAGTACGGTTTGCGCGGTCGCCAGCATCTGTTCGACCGGCGCGTCGTTCTGCAGCACCAGCTCGACGTCGTACTGGCCCGGTGTCGGCAGCGGCGGATCGAGGCGCGGGAATACGCGCAGGCCGGGCACTTGCGACACTGCTGCGTAGACGTCGCCGTACATCTGCTCCGTGGTCAGGCCGCGCTGCTTCCAATCTTTCGCCACCAGGCCGCCGTAGCCGCCCCAGGCAGCGGTCAGCGACCACACGTAGTCGGCTTCGGCGAACGTCTTCAGCGCTTCGACCACGTGCAGCGAATCGCGATCGGTCGCCGCCAGCGAAGAGTCGGGCGAGGCTTCGTAGTACAGGCTGATGTGGCTTTGGTCTTCGACCGGAGCGAGTTCCTGGCGCGAATTGAGATACAGCGGCCACGCGGCGAGCGTCAGCAGCAGCGCCGCGGCGACGATCGCCGCGCGCATGCCGAAGGCCACTTCGAGCAATCGCGCATAACCGCGCCGCACGACCTCGAAGCCGCGGTTGACTAGGGTCGTCAGGCGGCCTTCGTGACCACGCTCGTGCACGAAGCGCGAGCTCATCACCGGCGACAGGGTCAGCGCGACCACGCCGGAGACGATCACCGCCATGGCAAGGGTGATCGCGAATTCGAGGAACAGCGAACCGGTCAGTCCGCCCTGGAACGCGATCGGCGTGTACACCGTCGCCAGGGTGATCGTCATCGCGATGACCGGGCCGATCAGTTCGCGCGCGCCGATCATCGCCGCCTGGACGCGCGAGCGGCCTTCCTGCACGTGACGCTCGACGTTCTCGACCACCACGATCGCATCGTCGACCACCAGGCCGACCGCGAGCACGATCGCCAGCATCGTCAGCAAGTTCAGGCTGAAGCCGAACGCGAGCATCGCGATCGCGGTGCCGACCAGCGAAACCGGCATCGCGATCAGCGGCACCAGGGAGGTGCGCAGCGAGCCCATGAACAGGAAGACGGCGAGGCCGACGATCAGGATCGTTTCGGTCAGGGTCTTGGTGATCTCCTTCAGCGCGCTGCGCATGAACATGGTGCCATCCCAGACCAGGCGCATGTTGATGTCCTTGGGCAAGGTCGGGCGCAGGCGTTCCATCTCGGCCTGCAGGCGGTCGGCGACCTCGATTTCGTTGCTGCCGACCAAGGGCCAAATGCCGAGGTAGACCGCTTCCTGCGCGTCGTATTTGGCGACCAGATCGGCCTCTTCGGCGCCGAGTTCGACGCGCGCGACGTCGGACAGACGCACGATCGCGCCGTTGCGGTCGGTCACGATCAGGTTGGCGAATTCCTCCGCCGAACGCAGGTCCGTGTTCGCCAACAGGTTGACCTGCACCAGATTGCCCTTGGTCTGGCCGACCGCGGCGAGATAGTTGTTGCGCTCCAGTGCCGCGTGCACGTCGCCCGGCGAGAGGTTCAGCGCGGCCAGGCGCGCCGGATCGATCCACACGCGCATCGCGATCTGCTGGCCGCCCTCGAACGTCACGCGCTGCACGCCTTCGAGCGTGGCCAGCTGCGGCTGCAAGGTGCGCAGAAGCCAGTCGGTGATCGCCGGCACGCTGCGTTCCTTCGAGGCGAAGCTCAGATAAAACGTGGCGTAGGGGCGGTCCGCACGCTGCACTTCGACCGTCGGCGGTTCCGCCTCGGCCGGCAGCTGCGAGCGCACCTGTTGCAGGCGCGCGGTGATCTCGGCGAGTGCGGCGGTGCTGCTGTGGTCGAGCTTGAGCCGCACGGTGACCGTGCTCTGGCCGGCGCGGCTGGTCGATTCGATGTGGTCGACGCCGCCGATCGAGGACACCGCGCGCTCGATCGGAGTGGTCAGAAAGCCGCGTACCGTCTCGGCGCTGGCGCCGTAGTAGACCGTGGTGATCAGCACCGAGGAACTCTCGATCTGCGGATACTGCTGCACCGGCAGCGACGACAGCGCGCGCCAGCCGACCAGCAGGATCATCAGGTTGATGGTGATCGCAAGGACCGGGTGTTTGATGAAGACATCGGTGAAGGCGCGCATGGCAGCGGTTCCGGATTCGCGATGGAGTTATTGCGGTTGGCCGGCGCGAGTCGCGCCCGCTGCGGCGTCGCCGGCCTCTGAGGCGCGGACCGCGATCAAGGCGCCGTCGCGCAGCTTGAACGAACCGGATGCGGCAACTTTCTCGCCGGCACGAAGGCCCGACTCGATCACCGCTTCGCGCTCGAGCAGCGCCTCGACGCGTACCGTGCGTTGCTGCGCGCGCGTCTTGCCGTCGGCGGCGGTGGCGAGCACGAACACCTGATCGCCGCCGGGCCCCTTGCGCACGGCACTCAGGGGAACAGCCACGGCCAGGCGCGCATCGCCGACCGGCACGCGCACGCGCACCGAAGCGCCCGGTGCCGGTGCGTCGGCATCGTTGACGATGCGCGCACGCACGGTCGCGTTGCGCGTGGCCGAATCGACGCGCGCATCGACCGCGACGATCTTCGCCGCGATCGGCGCGGCGGCGTTCGCCGCGATGACCTGCACCGTGTCGCCGGCACGCAGGGCGTGGCCGATCTGCTGCGCGACCGCGAAGTCGACGTAGGCGGCGTCGTCGACGCCCTGCAAGGTCGTCAGCAAGGTGCCTTCGGCGAGGAATTGGCCCGGATGCACGTCGGCAATGCCGACGCGCGCGCGGAACGGCGCGCGAATGGTCTTGCGTGCGATCACCGCCTTGGCGCGCGCAATCTGCGCCAGGGCGACGTCGCGTTCGGCGCGCTGGCGATCGAGATCGGCTTTGGAGGCGAATTGGCTCTGACTCAGGCGCTGCATGCGCTCGAGCATGCTCTGCGCCAGCGTCGCCTGGGCTTCTTGCGCCTTGAGCTCGGCGCTTTCGACCGAAACATCGAGTTGCACCAGCACGGCGCCGGCTTCGACGACTGCGCCCGGCGCCAGTTCGACGCGGTGCACGGTGCCGGCCAGTTCGTTGCGCAGCGTGATCGAGCGCAGCGCGACGACGGTACCGATCGCGGTCGTGCTGGCGCCGTGTTCGCGTTCGACGGCGGTCGCCGCCACGACGGTTTCGGTTGGCTCGGTCTGCTGCGCGGATGCCACTTCGGCGGCGCGCAACGAGGCCTGTTTCCACAGCGTCAGCGCCACGCCGACGCCGATCAGGGTCGCCAGCAAGGCGGCCGACGGAATCCATACTCGACGGGACATCGG
Source organism: Dokdonella sp. GW821-FHT11D02 (assembly GCF_058808595.1). Taxonomy (NCBI): domain Bacteria; kingdom Pseudomonadati; phylum Pseudomonadota; class Gammaproteobacteria; order Lysobacterales; family Rhodanobacteraceae; genus Dokdonella; species Dokdonella sp. GW821-FHT11D02. Next base: position 1,474,366 of record NZ_CM179520.1, read on the forward strand.
AGTTCCTTGCAAGATGAGCTGAAATAATCCTAAACTTGAAAATTCCACAAATCGAATGATCATTTCTAACGCGATCATTAGCTGAACTCATGGGGTGAGTCATGCCGAGTCCCTATCGCGCGACCCCGCCGCTGCCGGCGTTGCGCACCTTCGAGGCGGTCGCGCGGCTGTCGAGCTTCACCCGCGCGGCGGAGGAGCTGGCGATCACGCAAAGTGCGGTCAGCCACCAGATCCGCGCGCTGGAAACGTTCGTCGGCGGCACCTTGTTCCTGCGCCGCAATCCCGGCGTCGAGCTGACCGCGGAGGGACGCATCCTGGTCGAGGGCGTGCGCGCCGGGCTCGATCTGATCCTGCGAGCCACCGATCGGATCCGGCTGCCGCGTCAGATCGGCGTGCTGACGGTGGCCGCGCCGATGGCGTTCGCGAGCTGGTGGCTGGTGCCGCGCCTCGGCCACTTCGCCGCTCTGCATCCGCACATCGAGATCCGCATTTCGACGATGGAATGCCCCGAAGTCGATTTCGAGCGCACCAATGTCGACGTCGCGATCATCACGCGTCCCGCGGCCGAGCCGCCGCGCCGCAACGAAACGCCGCTGTTGCGCGAGAACATCTTCCCGGTATGCAGCCCGGCTTTGGCCGAGCGCGGCCATCTGCGCCAACCGGCCGATCTCCTGCGCCAAACGTTGATCGAAGAAGACTCCGAGCCGTTCGAGGCCTCGCGCTGGGCGCCGTGGCTGCAGATGCTGGGCGTGTCGGACCGCCCGGCGTTGCCGCGGCTGCGCTTCAGTCATTACGGCGTCGCGCTGTCGGCGGCGATCGACGGGCTCGGCGTCGCGCTCGGACGCTCGCCGATGATCGATTGCGAAATCGCGGCCGGACGCCTGGTGCGACCGTTCGGCGACAAGCTCGAATTGACCGCGCCGGACACGCACCTGCTGGCCTGGCCGGAAGGAGCCGAGCGGGATCAGCGCTTCCTCGCCTTCCGCGATTTCGTGCTCGATGAGACCTGCAATTGCGAACTGGCCGCCGGCCCCTGCGGCGATCCGCCGCCCAAGCAGCCGCCCGAGACCGACTGGCCGGCCGAGCGCGCAGCGCGGCGTCAGGCGGCGAGCGATCCCTCGCTGGTCGGATGAGCGCGGCCGCGCGCGCCGAGCCGCGTGACTTTCGGACAGGTTACGTCGTTCCGGCGCGCGCCTATGATGGCGCCATGCCTTGGCCGAACTTCAACCACATCCAGCTCTTGCGCTACGCCGGCCTGTTCCAATACGCCAGCGTCGGCACGCCGTTCCTGCGCTACCAGACCCTGGTCGAGGACCTCGCGCAGAAGCAGCTGCCGACCTCCTACGTGCACCTGTGGCTGGGCTGCTACATCGTGTTCGGCATCGTTTATTGGTATGTCACGCGCGATCTCGGCGACCGCCGCCGCACGCCGCTGCGGCGCGCTCTGCAGATCGTGCTGCTATTGGTGTTGAACACGACTGTCGTCGCAATCGGCTGGTTCAGCCAAGGCGGCATCGGCGCGCTGCTGCTGGCGGTGATCGCGGTGGCACTGCCGTGGCTGCTGCCGCTGCGTGTCGCGCTCGCGTGGATGGTGCTGCAGAACTTCTCCTTGGTGCCGGTGTTCGCCAGCATCCGCGAACCGGTGTTCAGCCTCAGCGACGCGTTCCTGCAATCGAGCCTGTATTTCGGCTTCATCGTGCTCGCCTTCGTGACCTCGTTCGTGACCAAGCGCCAGGTCGAGGCACGCGAAGAGCAGCGCCGGCTGAACTCGGAACTGCGCGCGACGCGCACCTTGCTGGCGGAATCGAGCCGGCTGGCCGAGCGCATGCGCATCTCACGCGAGCTGCACGATCTGGTCGGGCATCATCTGACCGCGCTCAGCCTCAACCTCGAAGTCGCCAGCCATCTGGTGCAAGGGCCGGCGCAGGAGCACGTGCGTCAGGCGCAGTCGGTGGCCAAGCTCTTGCTCGGTGACGTGCGCGAGGTGGTCAGCCAGCTGCGCGAAGACGACAATATCGACTTGACGCAGGCGCTGAAGAACCTGATCGAGGGAGTACCGGGCCTGGACATCCATTTGGAACTGCCGCCGCGCTTCGGCGTCGACGATCCCAAACGCGCACAGGTGCTGTTGCGCTGCGCGCAGGAGATCATCACCAACACCGTGCGCCACGCCGGCGCGCGCAATCTGTGGCTGTGCTTCGAGCGCAGCGCCGATCGCGAGATGGTGATCCGCGCGCGCGACGACGGTCAGGGCGCGATCCAATTCAAGCAGGGCAACGGCCTCACCGGCATGCGCGAGCGCCTCGCGCAGTTCGGCGGGCGACTCGACATCGCAACCGGCAAGGGGCAGGGCTTCGCGCTCGACGCCTCGCTGCCCCTGGAGAGCAGGGCATGAGCAAGGAAGAGATCATCAAGGTCTGTCTGGTCGACGATCAGACCCTGGTGCGCCAGGGCATCCGCTCCTTGCTGGAGCTGTCCGACTCGATCCGCGTCATCGCCGAGGCCGGCGACGGCACGCAGGCGGTCGAGGTCATCCCGCGCGTGAAGCCGGACGTGGTCCTGCTCGATCTGCGCATGCCGGGCATGTCCGGCATCGACGTGCTGAACGCGCTGGCCGGCGCCAACCGCTTGCCGCCGACGATCATCCTGACCACCTTCGACGACGATCAGCTCGTGCTGGCCGGACTCAAGGCCGGCGCGCGTGGCTATCTGCTCAAGGACGTCTCGCTCGATCAGCTGGTCGACGCGGTCAAGACCGTCGCCGGCGGCGGCTCGCTGGTCGCGCCGGTGGTGACGCAGCGGCTCTTGTCGGGCCTCGAGCGCATGCACAACGACTTCGTCAGCCTCGATCGGCCCGACCCGTTGACCGAACGCGAAACCGAGATTTTGCGTCTGATGGCGGGCGGCTACAGCAACAAGGAAATCGCCAATTCGCTCGGCGTGGCCGAGGGCACGGTCAAGAATCACGTGTCCAACGTGCTCTCCAAGCTCGGCGTGCGCGACCGCACGCGCGCGGTGCTGAAGGCGTTCGAGCTGGGCATCGTCTGAGACCTGCCGAGAACCGCTCGCGCCACGGCGCGGCGGCTGCTGTACGAACGGATTCGTGGCTTTCCGAGCGGTTTCGCCGTTGCAGATCCGCCACTTGGTGCGATCGATCGAGCCTCTTTGCGATGCGGGCTGGTCGGTGCGAATGGGACGGACGTAGCGTTTCCGGCCCGGACTCCGTTACCATCCGGCCCTTGGCCTGCGCCTTCGTGGGCCGTGTCGGTGCTGGCAGGCAGGGGACGCCGGGCGAAACCCGTCGCGTTCCTGCCACGCGCCGATGTCTGTAACGGCTGACGCCCTCGGAGATGGCTCGGATGATTCGTATCCTCGAAGTACTGGTTTCGCTGGTAATCGTGTTGGTGCTGGCGGTGTTGATCGGCTTGCTGCTGCCGAGCCACGGTCACGTCAACCGCGTGGTCGAGGTGTCGAGCCCGGTGCGCCAGGTCTACGACACGTTGAACACGTACCGGCGCTTCCCGCAGTGGTCGGCCTTCCGCGGCCTCGACCCGCAGACCCAGTTCAAGATCGAGGGCGCCGAATCGGGTCCGGGCGCCAAGGTCAACTGGACCAGCTCGAACGCGCGCGTGGGCAATGGTGAGTACGAGATCACCAAGGCCGATCAGGACAGCAAGATCGAAATGGCGGTCAAGAACAATTGGACCGGCGAGAACAAGAAGTTCACGATCGAATTGGAACCGTCGGCGAACGGCAAGACGCTGAAGATTCATTGGGCGTTCGACGCCGATTACGGTTGGGACCTGTTGGCGCGTTATGCCGGCCTGTACATCTACGGCGATCCGGCGCAGACGATCCAGTCCGACCTCAACAACGTCGCCGCGATGCTCGCCGGCTTCCCCAACACCGACTACAAAGATCAGAAGATCGACGTGGTCGACGTCGCCGCCAAGCCGGTGCTGCTGGTCGCGACCAAGGCCAAGCGCTCGCTCGAAGACGTGGCCGACGCCACCGACACCGCGATGGCCGAAATCGAAGCGGTGCTGAAGAAGGCCGGGCTGACCGCCGCCGGTCCGCGCATGACGATCACCACCAACTGGGGCGATGAAGACTACGCCTTCAGCATCGCGGTGCCGGTCGATCGCGCGACGTTCACGCTGGACAAGCAGGATTTCACCATCGACGCGCCGGTGCCCAAGCCCAGCGAGACCGAAGGCGACAGCGAAGGCGAAGAGAAGACGCTCAACCCGGGCGATCGCGATGATCACGGCTTGCTCGTCGTCGGCGGCAACGTGCGCGCCGCGCTGTGGTACCAGGGCAAATCCCTGATGAGCGAATACACCGGCAGTCCGGCGGCGTTGCCGCTGTATCGCCTGAACCTGAAGGCGTATGCGGAGACGCACGGCTATCGCTACACCGAAGCCGGCCTGACCCGCTTCTGGGACGAAATCACCTCGGCGCCGGATGCGGCCGCGGATCAGGAATCCTTCCGCGTCTATCTGCCGATCCAGCAGTAGGATTTCCTTCCGGTAATAACGAAAAAGCCGCGCCCCGAGCGCGGCTTTTTCGTTTCGGCGCTTCGCGCCGCGCGTGCAGCGGCTTCGCCGCGAGCGCAACGATTCAGCGCGACGTGCGCGCGCTGCCTCTGCGCCGCGCCTGCGCCGCGCTCAGTTCGGCGTGATGCTCCTCGGCCCAGCGGTCGACCGCGCGCAGTGCGCGGCTCAGCGACTGGCCCAGCTCGCTCAGGCGGTATTCGACGTGCGGCCGCACCGTGCGATGGTCGATGCGTTCGACCAGCCCGTTCTGCGCCAGCTCGCGCAAAGTCTGGCTGAGCATCTTCTGCGAGATGCCGTCCACTTCGCGCAGCAACTGGTTGTTGCGCAGCGGGCCGCGCGCGAGCAGCGGCACGATCAACAGCGGCCATTTGCCGGAAATCAGCTCCAGCGCCGCGCGCGAGGGACAGTCGGCGTCGTAGACGTCGCCGCCGACAGCTGCGTCCTTCTTCATGGTTACCAAAAGGTGTGTACTTGACCGGCGGATAGCGTGGGACAAAATACCGGCACGAGCAAGTCGATCGCAGGAGTGCCGTCATGCGCCACGTTTTGGCTGGATTGTTTCTGTTCTTCCCGCTGCTCGCCGCGGCGGCGGATACACCGGCGACAGCTGCCGCCGCACGTAACGAAGCGCTGGTGCGCGAGTACTTCGACCGCGTCTGGAGCGGCGGCGATCTCGCCGCGCTGGATCGGCTGCTCGCCCCCAACTACGTCAACCACACGCCGAGCGCGGGGCGGCCCGAGCCGGGGCCGGGCGGGCTCAAGCCGATCGTCAAGGCGATTCGCGCGGCGTTTCCCGATCTGCACTACGTGATCGAAGAAGTCATCGCCACGCCGACGCACGCCGTCGCGCGTGTACGCATGCAGGGCACGCAGACCGGTCCCTTGTTCGGCGCGGCCCCAACCGGACGCCGCATCGACGTGCTGCAGATCAACATCGAACGCATCGAGAACGGGCGCATCGTCGAGCACTGGCGCGTCACCGATGAGTTGGAGATGCAGCGCCAGCTCGGCACGATCGCGCGTTGAGGCGTAGCGACCGCACTGCGGCTCAGCGGCCGGCGTAGCGCACTTCGACGACGACGTAGCGCGCCAATCCGCCGGGCAGCGCGGCTTCGAACTCGTCGTCGGCGCGGCGCTTGAGTGCGGCGCGCGCAAGCGGCGAGTCGATGCTGATCCAACCGAGCGCGGCGTCGGTCTCGTCGGGGCCGACGATGCGGTATTCGTGTTCGGCGCCGTCCTCGTCCTCGACGCGGAACCAGGCACCGAAGTAGATCGCGCCGGGATCGCTCGGCACGCTGTCGATCACGCGCAGGCGTTCCAAGCGCTTGCCGAGATAGCGCACGCGGCGATCGATCTCGCCGAGTTGCTTCTTGCGGTAGGTGTACTCGGCGTTCTCCGAGCGATCGCCTTCGGCCGCCGCCGCGGCCAGCGCGCGCACCACCTCGGGTCGGCGCACGCGCCACAACTCGTCGAGTTCCGCCTTCAGGCGCTGATGGCCTTCGGGCGTGATCACGGCGGTGGAGGCGGCAGAAGGAGGACGCCAGCGGCTCATCGGACGATGCTGCGGGAAAGGCGCAACGCTATCGGTGCTCGTACGAGGCGTCAACGCTGCGGCGCGGCTAGAATCCCGCGAGGGAAGGGGGGAACGCCGGCTTGCTCATCGTACCGCTGCATCGCGCGCCGACCTGGGCGAATTTTCCGTGGGTCACGTTCGGCTTGATTCTCGCCAACGTCTTCGTGTTCGCGTTTTTGCAGTCCAGCGATGCGCGCGTGCGCGAGAGCGCGCTCGACTACTACGCGCAGCAGGATCTGGCGCGCTGGGAATTCCCGGCCTATCGCGAGTGGCTCGATGCGCACGCGAGCGAAGAGCGCCGACGCACCGTGTTCGAAGGCGTGGCCGACGTCGATGCGCGGCTGGCGGCGCAGGTGTTGCAGTCGGACGCCGCTTTTCTGGCCGAACTGCGAGCGGGAAAACTGCTCGAAGCCGATGCGCGAAATCTGGACGATTGGCGCGAGCGCCGCACCGAGTTCGATCGCCGCTGGGACAAGGCGTTCACCGAGCGCTGGATGATCCGCTTCTCGCAATTCGAACCGCGGCGCTGGTTCGGTGCGATGTTCCTGCACGGCAACGTCGGTCATCTGATCGGCAACATGCTGTTCCTCGCCGTGCTCGGCCTGTTGGTCGAAGGCGCGCTCGGCCGCGGCCTGTTCCTCGCGCTGTATCTGCTCGGCGGCCTCGGCAGTGCGCTGCTGAGCGTTGCCTGGCGTTGGGGCGAAGTGGGTGCGGCGCTCGGCGCATCGGGTGCGATCGCCGCGTTGATGGGCGCCTATTGCGTGCTGTGGGGCAGGCGCAAAGTGCGCTTCTTCTGGTGGTTCTTCGTCGTGTTCGATTACGTCAAGGCACCGGCGCTGGTGCTGTTGCCGTTCTGGCTCGGCTGGGAGCTGTTCAATCTGTTTTGGAACAAGGGCGCCCACGTCGGCTTCGATGCGCACGCCGGCGGCATCCTTACCGGCGCGTTGCTCGCGCTCGGCGTGCGCGCGCTGGGATGGGAGCGGCGCGAGTTCCTCGACGAGGACGCCGTCGCGGACGCGCGGGCGGATCGCGAGGTCGCGCTCGCGGCGGCGCGCGAGCATCTGGGGCATTTGCGCATTCCGGCCGCACGCGCCTTGCTCGAACCGCTGCTCGCTGCGCAGCCCGACGACTTCGACGTGCGCGCCGCGCTGTATCGCTGCGCGCGAATGGAGCCGGGCATGCCGCGGCTGGCCGAAGCCGCGCGTGCGGTATTGTTGACGCCGCCGCGCAACGCGGTCGAGGCGCGCGAGCAGAAGGCGATCTACGAAGATAGCCTGGCGGCCGCGGCGAAGCCGTCGCCGCTGAGTCCGATGCAGGCGATCGGTTTGTTGCGGCGCTGGCCGGCGATCGGCGCCGGCGCCGATGCGGCGCGGCATCTGGCCGAGTGGATCGGCCGAGCCCCAGCTACGCCAGGTCTGCGCGGCGCCTGTCTTGGCGTCGCGCGCGACTTGCGCGAGCGCGGCGAGTCCGCTGCGGCCAAGCCGTTGTTGGAACGGCTGGTCGCGGCATGGCCGGCGAGCGAGGAGGCCGGCAAGGCGCGTTTGCTGCTCGCCGATCTCGCCTAACGTGCCGGCGTCGTCGCCGGTGCGAGCTTGTCGAGGAAGTCGCGGTAAGTGGCAATGTCCTTGGCCAGCGGATGGGTTGGATACGCTTTGGCGAGTTGCTCGAGCAGGCCGCGCGCTTCGGCGTCCTTGCCCATGCGTTCGGCCAAGAGCTTGGCCGCCAGCAGATAGTTCTGCGGAATGTCGCGGTGCTTGGGGTAGCGTTTGTTGAAGCCCGACAAGAGCTTCAGTGCGAGTTGCGTGTTGCCCGAATCGGCGGCTTTTTGCGCGACGCGCGTGACCTCGTCGGGCGCGGAAAGCTGGAATGCGGGATCGAGATCGACGCATTCGCGCGCCACATCGACCGCGCGCCGGTCCTTGTCCTGCGCCAGCAGCAGGGTGATCCATTCGCGTCCGTGCCGAAGTTGTTCTTCGCGTTGATTGCCGAGCGCGAGCAGCTTGCGGTACTGCGTGTGCAAGGCTTCGGTGCCACCGTGCGCGCGCAGTTGCTCGGCGATGCGTTCGCGCGCGGCGTCGGGCTTGTCGTCGCGCACCAGCTGCGCGCTTTCATCCAGGGTCGTCTGGTCGGGATCGGTGACGCCGCGGCGCAGCGGCGCGGGCGCCTGCACCGGCTCGTAGCCGACTTCGTCGTGGTACTGGTAGATCAGATAACCCATCAGATGGAACGTCGCCACGATCACGTAGTGTGCGATCAGGCTGACCAGGATCACGGCGAGGAAACCGGGCAGGAGCTGGCGCGCGAACGCCTGCGCGTAGAGCTGGCTGGCGAAGAACACGAAATACAGCAGAACCACCGCGACATAAGCCCAGCCCAGGCGCGCCAGAATGGCCAGCCAAGTGGCGGGATTGAGCGCGTGCGGCAGGCTCTCGTCCATTGCCAGCGACATCACCGCGGCTGGCCAGCACAGCCCGAGCACGAGCAGCACGAGCAGGCCGCCGCCGGGGCCGAGCAGCACGAAGCCGGCGATCGCCATCGCGAAGAAGACGATCTGCAGCCAGATCTGGCCCCAGCCGGTGCTGTCCTCGACGCTGATGCTGCCTTCCGGCGGCGTCAGCCGCCCGTTCGCCGAGGCGCGCAGGCATTCGAACGCGTACTTGTACACCGCGACCCAGACCACGAGGTCGAGCACGAAGCCGATCAGGCCGGGCAGGAAGCCGACCAGATGGCAGAGCGCGAGCACGCTGATCGTCAGCATCGCATCGGCGTGCAGCGGGTACAGCGAGATTTCGCGCAGGCGGTTCCAGAACGGAACGATCGGCGTCTGACTCATCGGAGCGTCCTTGCGGATGTCGGTTCGGGGAATGGCGTTCGGAGACGCGTTCGCGGCAGACGATTTCTCAGCGCTTGGTCAACGACCCGAGCACGCCGCGCAGGAGCGCGCGGCCAAGCTGGCCGCCGGCATTGCGCACCACCGATTTCGCCATCGCCTCGACCATGCCCTGCCGGCGCTTGGTGCCGAACAGCATGTCCTTGGCGCTGCCCATCCAGCCGCCGTCGGCCTCGGCGGCCGCGCCTTTCGCCGGTGCGGTGCCGGCGTCGTCGGCCGGAGCCGATTGCGCACGCGCGTTGAGTTTTTCGAATGCCGATTCGCGATCGACCGCGGTGTCGTATTTCCCGCCGATCGGCGAGCGCGAGCGCACCGTGGCGCGCTCGGCGTCGGTCACCGTGCCGATGCGGCAGCCGGGCGAGGCGATCAGCACGCGTTCGACCGGCAGCGGCACACCGCCTTCTTGCAGCGTCGAGACCAAGGCTTCGCCGACGCCGAGCTGGCTGATGACCTCGGCGACCTTGAGCTTCGGATTGGGCGCGAAGGTTTCCGCCGCCGCCTTGACCGCTTTCTGGTCGCGCGGCGTGAACGCGCGCAGGGCGTGCTGAATGCGGTTGCCCATCTGGCCGAGGATCACGTCGGGCAGGTCGTCGGGATTCTGCGAGCAGAAATAGACGCCGACGCCTTTCGAGCGGATCAGGCGCACCACCTGCTCGACGCGCTGGCGCAGCGCGGCCGGCGCGTCGTCGAACAACAGATGCGCCTCGTCGAAGAAGAACACCAGCTTGGGCTGGTCGAGATCGCCGACCTCGGGCAGGGTCTCGAACAGCTCCGACAGCATCCACAACAGGAAGGTCGTGTAGAGCTTGGGTTTGAGGATCAGCTGATCGGCGGCGAGGATGTTGACCACGCCGTGACCGGACATGTCCTGGCGCATGAAGTCGGGCAATTGCAGCGCCGGCTCGCCGAAGAACGCATCGCCGCCGGCTTGTTCGAGCGAGAGCAGGGCGCGTTGGATCGCTGCGATCGAAGCCGACGAGATCAGGCCGTACTGCTTGGAGATTTCCTTCGCGTTCTCGCTCGCGTAAGTGAGCAGCGCGCGCAGGTCTTTCAGGTCGAGCAGCAGCAGGCCTTGGTCGTCGGCGGCCTTGAACACGATCTCGAGCACGCCTTCTTGGGTGTCGTTGAGTTCGAGCAGCCGCCCGAGCAGGGTCGGTCCCATCTCCGATATCGTCGTGCGCACCGGATGACCCGACTTGCCGTAGATGTCCCAGAACACGACCGGATTGGCACCGGCTTTCCAGTCCAGTCCGAGCTTGTCGATGCGCGCCTTCAGCTTGTCGCTCATCACACCGGCTTGCGACAGTCCGGCCAGATCGCCTTTGACGTCGGCCAGGAACACCGGCACGCCGAGTTTGGAGAAGCCTTCCGCGAGCAACATCAGCGACACGGATTTGCCGGTGCCGGTGGCACCGGCGACCATGCCGTGGCGGTTGGCGTACTTGGGCAGCAGGAAGACTTCGCTCTCGCCCTTGCCGATCAGGATGTCGCTCATCGATGTGCTCCCAGAAATGGTGCGCCGATTTTATGGCGCGGATCTTATTCTGCCGTTCTTATTGATGCAGACCTTGTTGATGCAGATCCATTGCATCGCTCGGTTGCGATTCTAGACTGGACGTTCACCCCCACTGCGTCCAGTTTCTATTGTGCGCGATTAGGTGCGGACATACCCTGATCTCGCCGTGCACACGGCTACTTGGGTAGGGGGTGTTTCATGTCTTTCATGCACGCGCGCCGCAGCGCGCTGGCCGCGGCGTTTGCGCTTTTTGCCGCTGCTGCGCAGGCGGCCAATACAGTTCCGTCCAATCTCGGCTACGGTCTCGAAAAACTGGTCGAGTATCAATTGGCGCAACACGGCCAGATCGCCGCTACTTCCAACGCGCTGGCCGAGCAGGCCGCTAGTTACGCCGCGCAGGCGATCACCGATGCCGCGAGCGGACGCATCCTGGTCGACATCACGCTCAACGGCTACGTCGACGTCGATGCGCTCGTGCATGCACTCGGCGCGCGCGCAAGCTCGTTCACGATGACCGCGGTCGATCGCAAGTATCGCGGTGTCGGTGTGATCGAAGGCTACGTGGCGATCGAGGACGTTCCTCTATTGGCCAAGACCGCCGGCGTACGCGCGGTATTCCTCGGCTTGATGCCGCAGCTCGAATCGGTCGTGCCGCAAGAAGAAGCGGGCGCTCCGGCGAATGCGGCGGGCGGGCAAAGCGTCGCCGGCGCCACCTTGAACAAGATCGGCACGGCGTTCGATCAGGGCGTCACCCAGCATCGCATCGATCGCATCAATCAGCTCTACGATCCGAGCGCGCCGGTCAACATCGACGGCAGCGGCATGACGATCGCGGCGATTTCCGACAGCTATGCGCGCGTGACGACGTCGCCGACCGCGGCCGAAGACGTCACCAACGGCGACCTGCCCGGCGTCGGCAATGCGATCAATTCGCAGCCGGTCGAGGTGCTGGTCGAGCGCCCCTCCGGCGGCACCGACGAAGGCCGCGCGATGGTGCAGATCCTGCACAAGATGGCGCCGCGTGCGCGCCTCGGTTTCGCCAGCGGTTCGCTCGGCGAAGTCGATTTCGCCGAAAGCATTCGCAAGCTGGCCAATCTGCCCGGTCACACGGGGATTGCCGGATTCAACGCCGACGTCATCGTCGACGACGTCAGCTACGGCGGCGAGCCGTACTTCGGCGAGACGATCATCGGCGGCGCGATCGATGAAGTCGCCGCGGCCGGCGTCGCGTATTTCTCTTCGGCCGGCAACAACATCGGCATCAACGCCTACGAGTCGGAGCTGCGCTGGGTCGCCAACGGCAGCGGCAACACCGGCGCGACCAACGCGGCGCTGGCCGGCACCAATATCGACCTGACCGGCGTGCCGCCGCAGTTCTACGCCGGCGGTTTCCACAACTTCAATCCGGCCGCCGGCCAGCTCGACGTCGCGCAGCTGGTCAACTATCCGGCCAACGTACAGTCGTCGCAGGGCTTCGAGATCCAGTGGGACGACCCCTACGACCAGCGCGAGGCGGAGGTGGTCGAGCCGCCGATCTACACCGCTAGCGGCACGATCAGCAGCACCGTCACGTCGGTGACGTTCGACCAAACCAGCACGCCGCCGCTGCCGATACTCGTGCAAGGCACCTTCTACGTGATCAAGGAAACGGCGACCGGCGGCGGCCTCGACGGCATCGTTTCGGTGATGGACGCGGACGGCAACGTGCTCGCCAACCAGGATTCGGGCACCGACGAAGTGGTGCTGTTCCGCGCACCGGCGACGGGCGCGTATTCGATCAAGGTCGCGCCTTACGACACCACCATCGGCAGCTTTTCGCTGACGATCAATACCGGGCAAGGCGTCGCCGGCGTCACCACCGACGTCAATCTGTTGGCGTTCCGCGCCGACACCGGCGCCTACATTCCGGCCGCTTCGCTGACCACCAACAACATCGCCAACAACCGGCCGGTCGAGCTCGGTGTGATCAAGTCGCCGAGCGGGCAGACGCAGATGCAATTCCTGATCGCGCGTTCCAACACGCCCATCGATGCGCAGTTGCCCACGCGCGTGCGTTGGATCGCGCGCGGCAACGGCGGTTCCGGCTTCGGCCCGGCCGAGTACTTCAGCTACAACACGACCACGACCAAGGGGCACGCCACCGCCAAGGGCAACAACGGCACCGCCGCCTACAGCGTGTTCCGTCCGAATGCGCCCGATTACTACACCTCGCCCGGACCGGCCACGATTCTGTTCGATCGCCAATCCAACCGTCTGCCGCAGCCGGAAATCCGCCAGGTGCCGCGCGTCGCCGCGGCCAGCCAGGCGAACACCTCGTTCTTCAGCGGCGAAACCGGCGCCGATCCGGACACCAATCCGAACTTCGGCGGCACCAGCGCGGCCGCGCCGCATGCGGCGGCGATCGCGGCGCTGGTGTTGCAGTCGCGCGGCGGGCCGCGCTCGGTCGCTCCCGAAGAATTGCGCACGATCCTGCAGCAGAGCGCGTTCCCGCACGATCTCGATCCAATGCTCGCCAGCGGTACCGCAACCGCCAGCGACGGCGGCTCGGTGACGTTGACGATCCGCTCCGACGAGGAATCCAACCAGCAGACCGGCGGCAACGATCCCGATTCGTTCGAGTTGAGCTACAGCGGCAGCGGATCGATTGCGAGCATCAGCTTCAATCCGGCCGGCACCGCGGCGACCGGCGGCAACGTGAGCGGCGGCAACAACGGCGTGATCGATGCGGGGGCAGGTCTGGTGACGTATTTCGAGAACGACTTCCCCGGTCTGGTGTTCGAGCCGGCGACGATTTCGTTCAAGCTCGGAGCCCTGGTCGGACTGGTGCCGGGCGACATCCAAATGCCGCAGAGCGTTACGCCGTTCGCCGGCTTCAGCAATCTGGCCGGCGCGCCGTCGAACGGCAGCACGCATTTCTGGACGATGACGATCGGCTTCACGCCGGGACAATTCGGCGACGGCAAGTCGATGCGCTTCACCGTCGGTCGCGGTGCGCAGCACTCGGCGACGACCGGCAACGGCAGCACCATCGGTCCGGGCACGACCACCGCCAACTATCGCGCCGATCTGTTCGGCGGCGGCGTATTGCTGCCGCGCGGAACGGTGGTGCAGGACGGCATGGCGTTCAGCGGCACGACGACGTCCGGCGGGACGTTCTCGGGCGTGATCCGCAACCAGATCGGCCAGGGTTGGACGCGTCTCGACGGTTTCGGTTTCATCGATGCCGAGAAAGCGGTGATGTCGAGCGACGTGATCTTCCGCGACGGCTTCGACGGCGCCGCCAAGCGCTGACGGCGCGGCGAAAACGAGGGAGCGCAGGCAGCGCTCCCTCTTCGCCGAAGTTGCCGCCGCGTAGTTCAGCGGGTAACGTGCCGAGCAGGGTTCGCCGATGGGTTTGCCGATGCTTGGTTTGTTGCGCGTACTCGCGATCGCGAGCTTGTTGTGTTTGACCGCCTGCAGCGGTGCGCCGCAGGCGCGTAAACCCGCCGCGGCCAAGGTCGACGATACGGCGGCCGCTGCGCTGTATGTGCGGCTGGATCGCGACAGTCGTCGCTACGCCGACGGTCTCGCGCTGGCGCGCGGCGGCGACACCGCCAAGGCGCAGGCCGAGATGAAGGCCGCGCTCGACGACCTGCGCGCGGCTGCAACCACTTGCGCGACCTTGCCCGCTTGCGATCAGCAGCGCTTCGTCGCCGGCTTCGACGCCTTGCTGCGCCAGGGCATCGACGGCGGTGCCGAACAAGCCGCCGAAGCCGACGTCGCGGCGCCGACACCGGAAGAAACGGTCGAGCCCGGCGAAGGCTCGCCCGCGGTGGCGCAGCTGCCGCAGCTCGGCCGCTCGGTCACCTTGCTGAAAGGGCGCGAGCTGAGCGAGATCATCGCGATGAATGCGCCGGTCAAGGTCGCGCTGGAGACCTGGCTGACGCAATACCGGCCGAACCTGATGGCCGCCTACGAGAACTACCAGTACATGCGTTCGCAGATGTGGCCCGAATACGAGAAGGCCGGTCTGCCCGAAGCGCTGCTGTTCGGCATGATGGCGAAGGAATCGGGCGGCAAAGTGCATGCGGTGTCGCGCTCGGGTGCGTCCGGCCCGCTGCAGTTCATGTATGCGACCGGTTTGCGCTTCGGCCTCAGCACGGTCGACGGGTTCGACCAGCGCTTCGATCCGAAGCTGTCGGCGCGCGCGAATGCGGCCTACGTCAACGAACAGCTCGCGATCTTCAACAACAACCTCGAACTGGTGATCGGCGCCTACAACGGCGGCGAGGGCGCGATGCAGCGCCGCGCCGGCCGCGGTGCCGGCGCGCTGAGTTTCTGGGATCCGCAGATTTACTACGGCGTCTCCCAGGAAACGCGCGAATACGTGCCGATGGTGCTCGCGGCGGCGTGGCTGTTCATGCATCCGGAGCGCTACAACCTCGATTTCCCGAAGATCGCCGCGCATCCGGGCAGCGTCACGCTCAAGCGTCCGGCGTCGCTGGCGGAGCTGACCGTGTGTCTGGGCCAGGACGGTAATGCGCCGGACGGTTGGTTCCGCACCCTACGCAATCTCAATCCGCAGCTCGACCCGCAACGGCCGGAGCCGGCCGGGGCGAAGCTGGCGGTGCCGCTGCAGCTGGAGAAGGTGTACGAGCGCGATTGCGCGCAAGGCCGCTGGCCGACCCTGGCGGCCGACCTGCACTCGGCCGTGGTACCGGCGCCGCCGCCGGTCGCGCTGGCGCGCGCCGCCGATCCGCCGCGGCCGAAGGCGTCCAAGAACGTGACCGTGCGCAAGGGCGATACGCTGGCGTCGATCGCCGGCCGCACCGGTTGCAGCAGCAAGCAGCTGGCCGCCGCGAACGGCCTACGCGCACCGCACTACCTGATCAAACCGGGACAGGTACTCAAGCTCTGCTCGGCGCGCTAGGCGCCGCGAGCCTCAGAGCGGGGATGAAGCGCGGCTCAGGCCGCTTCCGCCTCGTCGATCATCCAGCGGTTGAGTTCGGCCGCGGGGATGGTTTCCTTCAGCGAGCGCAGTGAGCGCATCAGCTGGCGGTGCAGTTCCTGCTGCTCGCCGAACGGCGAGTCCTTGGTTTCGTGGTAGGCGACCGCCAGCCACAGCGCGATGCCGCGCAGACGCACCTGCAGGTTGTCCGAGCGCAGGCGTTCGAGGCCGATGTCGGTGCCGCTGCCCCAGGCGCGGTACTTGTCCTCGGGCGGTGTCGCGTACAGGTGCGGGAACTCGCTCTTGGACGCATTGGCGAACTCGCGCAGGACGATCGCGGCGAGCTGACGGCGTACGTTGGGCGGAAACTGTTCCAGTGCCTTGTTGATTTCACGGTACTGCCGGCGCAGCTGGATGGCCCGGGTCAGTGCGATCAAACGGGTGAAAATGGTCATCGACCCTCCTGCGGCCCATCCCTGGATCGAGCTCCGGAAGCAGTCCGGTTTACGCGATTCTAACGACGTGGCAGGAGGCGCACCATCCGGCGCGTCACAATTTGCCGGATGGAGTCACATTTTGACGATTGCTTTACGGTCGCAGCTGCCCGACCGCCGCACCCACCCGCACCGGTTGTTCCGGTCGTAGGTCCGCGGCGAACGCGCCGAGCGTGGCCGGCAGCAGCACGATGGCGGTGGAGCCCATGTTGAAACGCCCCAGTTCCGCGCCGCGCGCGAGGCGGATGCCGCGGCCGCGATAGTCGCGCCGCGTGACGGCTGCTGCATACGGCGGCACTTCGATGCCGCGCCAGACCGTTTCGATGCCCGACACCAGCATTGCCCCGACCAGCACGACCGTGAACGGGCCGTGCTCGTGGCGAAAGTGGCAGACCAGCCGCTCATTGCGCGCGAACAGGCGGTCGACACCCTCCACCGCGACCGCGGCCACGCTGAAGAGGCGGCCGGGGACGTGGACGGTCTCGACCAATTCACCGTCCAGCGGCATGTGCAGCCGGTGGTAGTCGCGCGGCGACAGGTAGACGGTGAGGAAGCTGCCGTTCGCGTACGGCGCGGCCGAGGCGGCATCGCCGAGCAGTTCGGCCGGACTGTAGTCGCGCCCCTTCGCCTGCAGGATGCGGCCGTCGACGATCGCGCCGGACTGGCTGATGCGGCCGTCGGCAGGACACAGGATCGCCGAGGCGTCGTCGGGCAAGGGGCGCGCGCCGGGCTTCAGCGCGCGCGTGAAGAAGGCATTGAAATGCGGGTAGGCAGCCGGATCGGGATTTTCCGCTTCGCTCAAATCCACGCGATAGCTGCGCACGATGCGCGCGATCAGGAAGTTCTTCCACGGCGTGAAGGTCCAGCGCGTCGCGCTGCGCACGATGCGGGACAGGAGTTTGTGCGGCGCCAGGTATTGCAGCAGGAGGGCGAGGCTCATCGAGACATCAACCGCCGGTCGTCTGCGCGAGCTTCTGCAGGTCGGCGGCCATCTTGTCGGCCTCGAACGGCGGCCGGAACAAACCGACCTGGCGCCCGGCCGGGTCGATCAGCACGGCCGAAGCGCTGTGGTCGACCGAGTAGGTGCCGTCCTTCGGTTCGCCGCGCGCGTAGACCATGCCGAGCGCCTTGGTCAGCGGCAGCAGCGCCTCGTCCGGGCCGGTCGCGCCGACGAAATCCTTGCTGAAGTAGCCGACGTAGCGCGCGAGTTGCTCGGGCGTGTCGCGCGCCGGATCGACCGAGATGAAGTCGAAGCGCACGCGCGCGGCGAGGCCGGCGTCGCCGAGGCGCTTGTGCACCTGCTTGAAGGTGGTCAGCGTGGTCGGGCAGACGTCCGGGCAATTGGTGAAGCCGAAGAACACCACCGTCCAATGCCCTTTCCAATCGGCCAGGGTCAGCGGCGTGCCGTCGCTGCGCGTGAGCTGAAATTCCGGCAGCGCGCGCGGCGCCGGATAGAGCACGGCGGTTTCCAGCGGGGGCAGCGCGGAAGAATGGAACTGGCGCACGCCGAACCACAGTCCCAGCGCCGCCGCGAGCGCGGCGATCAGGATCAACCAGGTCGTAGAGACGCGGCCGTGCATGCGAAAAGTATTCATCGACCTAGTATAGGCGTTGCGCCCATCGGAGCCGCAGCGACACAGAGTCGCTGGCGCGTAGCGTGAAAAGTGCGGCCATGGATGGCCGCGTTGGACTCCGAGAACGTAGGAAGTCCACGAGTATCCATTCGCAGACCGAAGCAGCGATCACGGACGATCGCACAAGTACACACACCCAGCCATCCAGAAAGCACAAAGGCCGACGATTTCTCGTCGGCCTTTGTGCTTTCTGGATGGCGCGCCCGGAGAGATTCGAACTCCCGACCACCAAGTTCGTAGCCTGGTGCTCTATCCAGCTGAGCTACGGGCGCATGTTTCGTTGCTGCGCTGCTTGCGCGGCCGGCCAGTATAGCACCGAACGCCGCCTGCGCCTCGACGAAGGCGCGGGATTATTCTGATCGGCGCGCGTCACGTCAACCTTTTTCGTCGATTCGCCGCAAAGACGAACGCCGCTGCGGACCGCGGCGGCGTTCAAAGCCGCGCGGCCAGACGCGTTCCCTGTGCGATCGCGCGCTTCGCGTCGAGCTCGGCGGCGACGTCGGCGCCACCAATCAGATGCGCGCTTGCGCCGCCGGCGGCGAACTCGGCGTGCAGCGCGCGATTGGGTTCTTGTCCGGCGCAGATCACCACGGTGTCGACCGGCAGCACCTGCTTCTCCTCGCCGACGCGGATGTGCAGGCCGTCGTCGTCGACGCGCTCGTAGGCGACGCCGCCGAGCATCGTCACGCGCTTGGCCGCGAGCGTGGCGCGATGCACCCAGCCGGTGGTCTTGTTGAGCCGCTTGCCCGGCTTGCCCGGCGTGCGCTGCAACAGCCAGAGCTGGCGCGCGGGCGCCTCCGGCGCGGCCTTGGCCAGGCCGCCGCGTGCGGCGAGCGTGGTGTCCACGCCCCATTCGCGCGACCAGCGCGCGATGTCGGTGGCCGGCGAGGGCGCGTGCTCGGTCAGGAATTCGGCGACGTCGAAGCCGATGCCGCCGGCGCCGACGATCGCCACGCGCGCACCCACCGCGGCGTTTCCGCGCAGCACGTCGAGATAGCTGACGACGTTGGCGCGATCGCCGCCCGCAATGCCGGCGGCGCGCGGCGTGACGCCGGTCGCGAACACGACCTCGTCGAAGCCGCCTTCGCGCAGCAGCGCCGGCGTCGCCGCGGTCGACAGGCGCAGCGTGACGCCGGTCTGCTCGATGCGCCGGCCGAAGTAGCGCAGCGTTTCGTGGAATTCTTCCTTGCCCGGGATGCGCTTGGCCAGATTGAACTGGCCGCCGATCTCGGGCGCCTGTTCGAACAAGGTGACGGCGTGGCCGCGCTCGGCCAGCGTGGTCGCGCAGGCGAGACCGGCCGGGCCGGCGCCGACCACGGCGATGCGTTTCTTCGTCGTCGCCGGCGTGATCGCGAACTCGAGTTCGTGGCAGGCGCGTGGATTGACCATGCAGCTCGCGCGACGGTTCTCGAACACGTGATCGAGGCAGGCTTGGTTGCAGGCGATGCAGGTATTGATGTCGGCGGCGCGGTCGTCGCGCGCTTTGCGCACCCAATCGGCGTCGGCGAGCAGCGGGCGCGCCATCGAGATCATGTCGGCGTCGCCGTCGGCGAGGATCTTGTCGGCCACCTCGGGCGCGTTGATGCGATTGGTGGTCACCAGTGGTATGCGCACTTCCGCTTTCATGCGCCGCGTGACCCAGGCGAATGCGGCACGCGGCACGCTGGTGACGATGGTCGGAATGCGCGCCTCGTGCCAGCCGATACCGGTGTTGATGATCGAGGCGCCGGCGGCTTCGATCTTCTTGGCCAACTGCACGATCTCCTCCCAGCTCTGGCCGCGCTCGACCAGATCGAGCATCGACAGGCGGTAGATGATGATGAATTCGCGTCCGACCGCCGCGCGCATGCGGCGCACGATCTCGACCGGAAAACGCTGGCGCTTTTCGAGCGTGCCGCCCCAATCGTCCTCGCGCGTGTTGGTACGCTCGGCCAGGAACTGGTTGATCAAATAGCCTTCCGAACCCATCACCTCGACGCCGTCGTAGCCGGCGTCCTGCGCTTTGCGCGCGCAATTGACGAAGTCGTCGATGGTGCGCTCGACCCCGCGCGCGGAAAGCGCGCGCGGCGCGAACGGGGTGATCGGCGATTTCAGTTTCGACGGCGCCACTGCCAGCGGGTGATAGGCGTAGCGGCCGGTGTGCAGGATCTGCATGCATATGCGGCCGCCTTCGGCGTGCACCGCGCGCGTGACCTTGCGATGGCGCGCGACCTGATAGAACCAGGCGAGGGTGCCGGCGAACGGTTTGGTCCAGCCTTCGATGTTCGGCGCGATGCCGCCGGTCACGATCAGCCCGACGCCGCCGCGCGCGCGTTCGGCGAAGTAGGCGGCGAGGGCGTCGTAGTCGCGTGCGCGATCTTCCAAGCCGGTATGCATCGAGCCCATCAACACGCGGTTGGGCAGGGTGAGATGGCCGAGATCGAGCGGCGCGAACAGGTGCGGGTAGCGCATGCGGGCTGCCTGGCGGTTCAAACGATCGTATGAAGATGCCTGGAATGCGCGCCGCGGACAAGCGCCGGCAGGCGCGCGCAGCGACGTTCGCATCTGGAGGCCCGGACAGGCGCTGTCTGTGGGCGGCGTTCTCGCCTCCGCGCTCCAGCGCTATAGTGCTTCGACAAAAATGGAACGACGCAAGGACATGCGCAGACTCTTGGGATTGGTGCTGATCTGTTCGATGCCGGCAACCGCACTGGCGTGCGAACGTCCCGGCGACACCGTGTTCGCGTCGGGGTTCGAATCGCCGCCGCGGCACTCCTACTATGTGGCGAACGGCGGCGACAACGGCCACGACGGCAGCGCCGCGTCGCCTTGGGCGACCATCCAGCACGCGGCCGACCGCGTCGAAGCGGGCGACGAGATTTGCGTATTCGCCGGCGTCTACAACGAACTGGTGACGCTCACGCGTTCGGGTTCGGCGGGCGCGCCGATCGTGCTGCAAGCGGTGCCGGGCGATGTCGCCGTGATCGACGGCGCCGGCTTGCCGGTTCCGAACGGACAGCGCGGCCTGCTCACCCTGATCGACGTCAGCGACGTGACCGTGCGCCGGCTGGAGTTGCGCAACTACACCACGAGCTTGACCTCGGAAGTGCCGATCGGTCTGTACCTGACCGGCGCCGGCAGCCGCGTTCGTCTGCTCGACAACCACATCCACGACATCCGCACCAGCGCCAACGGCTGCGCGGCGAATGCGTTCGGCTTGAAGGTCGACGGCACGCGCGCACCGGCCTCGATCAACCAGCTGCTGATCGCCGGCAACGAGATCGACAACCTCGTGCTCGGCTGCAGCGAATCGTTCTCACTCGACGGCAACGTCGAGCAGTGGACGATCAGCCGCAATCGGGTGCACGACAACAACAACATCGCGATCGGCGCCATCGGTTTCGAGCGCATTTCGCCGGACACCGCCTACGACCAGGCGCGCGACGGCGTCATCAGCGACAACATCGTCTACAACATCAGCTCGTACGGTAATCCTGCGTACGGCAACGAGTATTCGGCGGGCGGCATCTACGTCGACGGCGGCACGCGCATCACGATCGAGCGCAACCTCATCCACCACGTCGATCTCGGTATCGAACTGGCCAGCGAGCACGTCGGTCAGACGACCAGCTACGTGGTCGCGCGCTCGAACCTCATCCATTCGGGCAATTCGAGCGGCATCTCGCTCGGCGGCTTCGCCGCCGACGCGGGCGGCACGAATCACTGCAGTGTGGTCGGCAACACGCTGTTTCGCAACGACCAGCAAGGCACGGGTTCGGGCGAGCTGCAGATCCAGTTCAACGCCAGCGACAACCTCGTCGTCGACAACGTGTTCTACGCCGGCGCGGGCGGCGTGCTCGTCTACGCCGCTACCGGCGACACGCCGGCGCCGGCAGTGCTCGACTACAACCTGTATTGGTCCGATGCCGGCGCGAACGGATCGAGCTGGACCTGGCGCGGCATCGACTACGCTGCGTTCGCCGACTATCGCAGCGGATCGGGACAGGACGCGCACGCCGTATTCGCCGATCCGCGCTTCGTCGACCTCCTCGCGCCTGACTTGCGCGTCGCCACCGGCTCACCCGCGATCGACGCCGGCAGCGACCCCGGCGACGATCTGGCCGGCGCCTACGACTACGCCGGTCATCCGCGCATCGTCGGCAGAGCGATCGACATCGGCGCCTACGAACGCTGAGGTCGAGGGGTGCTGCCGGCGGTAGTGATACCGATGGTTACGAAGAGCGGCGGATAACAGCAAGATCGCTTGGCCAGCGCGCCCAAACGCTGTGTTAGTTTCGAGCTCCGGAGGAGGGCGAGCATGCGTCGATTGGTTCTGCTGTTGCTGCTGTGGCCCGCGCTCGTTTTCGCCGCGCCCGATCGCGCCGGTCTGATTGCGGCCTGGGAGGCGGCGATGCGCAGCGACGGCACGCTCGAAGTGTCGCCCGACGGCGGCTATCGCTACCGCAACGAATCGATCGGTTACGACGGCGCCGTCAAGATCGTCAACGCGATCGTGCGCACTCCGCGCATCGACGGCGCTGGAAAGCCCGAGTCGGAGACGATGGGCACGGTCGATTTCGATCTCGCCGATCTGCCCGGTGCGCACGGAGACAATCCGTCGATGGGATTGTCGATGTGGATGGCGGAACGGCAAAGCTTCATCTACGACGCCGGCGCGCAGACCTGGCAGACCTCGATGGACTGGGCCAGAAGTCGTTACCGCGGTGGCGATCACAGCGACAGGACGGGGAGCTGGCTGATGCAATACGCCGTACCGATCGGGTTGCTGCTGCTCGTCGCGACCGTGTTCTGGTGGCTGCTGCGCGTACAGAAGCAGGCGAAAAAGCAGCTGGCCGGCTCCGCCCAGATCAATCAGCTGGCTCGCGAGAACATCGAACGCGCTACGCAGCTGCAGGACGAGCAGCGCGCGCGGATGGACGAAACGCTGGCACTCGCCCGTCGCAACACGGCGACGCTGGAAGCGATCCTGGAGGAGCTGCGGCGGCGACCGCTCGCCTGACACGCGGCGCCGGCTCGGAGTTTCGCCCCGCGGCTCTGGCACAATAAGCGGTTTCCGGACGGTCTCCGCGGCGCCCGAAGGGGCGGAGGTGGAGACGTCGCCCGTCTGCACGGAATCCCGCCATGAATGCGAATCACCGCAAGCCGCTCCCGGGTACCCAGCTCGACTACTTCGACGCGCGCGCCGCCGTCGATGCGATCCACCCCGGCGCTTGGGACACCTTGCCCTACACCGCGCGCGTGCACGCCGAGAACATCGTGCGCCGCGCCGATCCGGCGCAGATCGCGGCCTATCTCGGCCAGCTGATCGAGCGCAAGCGCGAGCTCGACTTCCCCTGGTTTCCGGCGCGCGTGGTCTGCCACGACATCCTTGGTCAGACCGCATTGGTCGACTTGGCCGGACTGCGCGATGCGATCGCGGACAAGGGCGGTGATCCGGCGCGCATCAATCCGGTGGTACCGACGCAGCTGATCGTCGATCACTCGCTCGCGGTCGAGTGCGGTGGCTACGATCCGGACGCGTTCGCCAAGAATCGCGCGATCGAAGATCGCCGCAACGAAGATCGCTTCCACTTCATCGACTGGACCAAGAAGGCGTTCCGCAACGTCGACGTGATTCCGCCCGGCAACGGCATCATGCATCAGATCAATCTGGAGAAGATGTCGCCGGTGATCTACGTGCAGGACGGCGTCGCGTTCCCCGACACCTGCGTCGGCACCGACAGCCACACGCCGCACGTCGATGCGCTCGGCGTGATCGCGGTCGGCGTCGGCGGCCTGGAAGCTGAGAGCGTGATGCTCGGGCGCGCCTCGTGGATGCGCCTGCCGGACATCATCGGCGTGGAACTCGCCGGCAAGCCGGCGCCCGGCATCACCGCGACCGACATCGTGCTCGCGCTGACCGAGTTCCTGCGCCAGTCGAAGGTGGTCGGCGCCTATCTCGAATTCCGCGGCGAGGGCGCGGCGGCGCTGACCGTCGGCGATCGCGCGACGATCTCGAACATGGCGCCCGAATACGGCGCCACCGCGGCGATGTTCTTCATCGACGACAAGACGCTCGACTATCTCAGGCTCACCGGGCGCAGCGACGAGCAGGTCGCGCTGGTGGAGACTTATGCGAAGACCGCCGGCCTGTGGGCCGATGCACTCGAGACGGCGCGCTACGAGCGTTCGTTGTCGTTCGATCTTTCGAGCGTCGTGCGCAACATGGCCGGCCCGTCCAATCCGCACAAGCGCCTGCCGACCTCGGCCTTGGCCGAGCGCGGCATCGCGGTCGGGCTGGAGCAGGCGCGCGCGCAGGAAGCGCAAGGTTTGTTGCCGGACGGCGCCGTCGTCATCGCTGCGATCACCAGCTGCACCAACACTTCCAATCCGCGCAACGTGATCGCGGCCGCCTTGCTCGCGCGCAACGCGAACGCGAAAGGACTCGTGCGCAAACCCTGGGTCAAGACCTCGCTGGCGCCGGGCTCCAAAGCGGTGCAGTTGTATCTCGAGGAAGCCGGTCTGTTGCAAGACCTCGAACAGCTCGGCTTCGGCATCGTCGCGTTCGCCTGCACCACCTGCAACGGCATGAGCGGCGCGCTCGATCCGAGCATCCAGCAGGAAATCGTCGAGCGCGATCTGTACGCGACTGCGGTGCTGTCGGGCAATCGCAATTTCGACGGCCGCATCCATCCGTACGCGAAGCAGGCATTTCTCGCCTCGCCGCCGCTGGTGATCGCCTATGCGATCGCCGGTACCGTGCGTTTCGACATCGAGAAGGACGTGCTCGGCGTCGATGCGCAGGGCAACGAGGTGCGGCTGAAGGACATCTGGCCGAGCGACGCGGAGATCGATGCGATCGTGCGGCAGGCAGTCAAGCCGGAGCAGTTCCGCCGCGTGTACGAGCCGATGTTCCGCCTCGCGGTCGACAGCGGCGAGCGCGTCGGTCCGTTGTACGACTGGCGTCCGCAAAGTACTTACATTCGCCGCCCGCCGTACTGGGAAGGCGCGCTGGCCGGCGAGCGCAGCTTGCGCGGCATGCGTCCGTTGGCGGTGCTCGGCGACAACATCACCACCGACCATCTGTCGCCGTCGAACGCGATCCTGCTCGACAGCGCTGCCGGCGAATACCTCGCCAAGATGGGCTTGCCCGAAGAGGACTTCAATTCGTATGCGACGCACCGCGGCGATCACCTGACCGCGCAGCGCGCGACCTTCGCCAATCCGAAACTGCTCAACGAAATGGCCGTCGTCGACGGTCAGGTCAAGCAAGGTTCGCTCGCGCGCGTGGAACCGGACGGCAAGGTCCTGCGCATGTGGGAAGCGATCGAGACCTACATGGAGCGCAAGCAGCCCTTGATCATCGTCGCCGGCGCCGACTACGGCCAGGGCAGTTCGCGCGACTGGGCGGCGAAGGGTGTGCGTCTGGCCGGCGTCGAGGCGATCGTCGCCGAAGGCTTCGAGCGCATCCACCGCACCAACTTGATCGGTATGGGCGTGCTGCCGCTCGAGTTCCAACCCGGTACCGACCGCAAGACGCTGGCGATCGACGGCACCGAAACCTTCGACGTGATCGGCACGCGCACACCGCGTGCGACCTTGACCTTGCTGATCCATCGCCGCAACGGTGAACGCATCGAAGTGCCGGTGACCTGTCGCCTCGACACGGGCGAGGAAGTTTCGATCTACGAGGCCGGCGGTGTGTTGCAGCGGTTTGCGCAGGATTTCTTGGAATCGTCGAAGGCGGCTTGAGAGCGGAGCGACCATGGGCGATCGCTTGATCTTTATGGCAAAGCCGGGGCCGGACGTCTTGACGTCCATGCAGGCGGCTGTTGAGACGAGCGGCGTGCGCGCGAGGCTTAGAGGTCAAATGTTTTCCCCGCAGAACTGGCATCAGTCGCTGTCGAGCCGATACTCCTTCAGTTCGGAGCTTCGTACGAAGCTTCTACGTGCAGGGGAACGCGTGCGCGCTCTTGCCTTCGAGCTGACCTTCGATCAAATCGCCAACGGAACTGGTTCCGATGTAATCCACTACGCGTTCCTGCGCGGAAAAAAGCGGGACGAACCTAAGAAACCCGCGGAGATGAAGGTGTTGCAGGATTCGATACGGAAGGAACTCGACGCCGAAGACGTCCCTGACGAAACCGGCAACAGCATGCATGTAACGATCTCCTATCATGCCGCTGAACGTCTGCCCAAACCGATTCC
Organism: Dokdonella sp. GW821-FHT11D02; assembly: GCF_058808595.1. Classification (NCBI taxonomy): domain Bacteria; kingdom Pseudomonadati; phylum Pseudomonadota; class Gammaproteobacteria; order Lysobacterales; family Rhodanobacteraceae; genus Dokdonella; species Dokdonella sp. GW821-FHT11D02. Next base: position 1,500,143 of record NZ_CM179520.1, read on the forward strand.
GATCAAGCCGATCGTCTGGACGGTAGACACTTTTCTGTTGGTCGAAGGTGGTGGCAATCCGTATCACTACGAAACGATCGGAGCTTGGCCCCTCTTGCCGAATCCGGATCTGAGAAAAGGGACGATGGAGCTCTTCCCGCACTAGTCCGAAACGTAACGACAACGGCCATCGATTGATAAGCCAGTGCAGTAACTGAACGTAAAACGTCCCGTATTGTTGGATATCGAAATGACGCAAAGCCCCCAAATCCGCATCCCCGCCACCTACCTGCGCGGCGGCACCAGCAAAGGCGTGTTCTTCCGCCTGCAGGACCTGCCCGAAGCGGCGCAGACGCCAGGCGCCGTGCGCGATGCCTTGCTGCTGCGCGTGATCGGCAGCCCCGATCCGTACGCCAAGCAGATCGACGGCATGGGCGGCGCGACGTCGAGCACGAGCAAGACGGTGATCGTGTCCAAGAGCGTCAGGCCCGACCACGACGTCGACTACCTGTTCGGCCAAGTCTCGATCGACAAACCCTTCGTCGATTGGTCCGGCAACTGCGGCAATCTTTCCGCGGCGGTCGGGCCGTTCGCGATCGCGAACGGAATCGTCGACGCGGCGCGCATTCCGCACGACGGTGTCTGCGTCGTACGCATCTGGCAGGCGAACATCGGCAAGACCATCGTCGCGCACGTGCCGATCAGCAACGGCGAGGTGCAGGAAACCGGCGATTTCGAGCTCGACGGCGTGACCTTCCCGGCAGCCGAGATCCAGCTCGAATTCCTCGATCCGGCCGACGAAGGAGAAGACGGCGGCGCGATGTTTCCGACCGGAAATCTGGTCGACGATCTCGAGGTGCCCGGCATCGGCACGTTCAAGGCCACGCTGATCAACGCCGGCATCCCGACGATCTTCTTGAACGCCGCCGACATCGGCTACGGCGGGACCGAGCTGCAGGAAGCGATCAACGGCGATGCGCAGGCGCTGGCGAAGTTCGAGACGATCCGTGCGCACGGCGCGTTGAAAATGGGGCTGATCAAAGATATCGCCGAAGCCGCCTCGCGCCAGCACACGCCGAAGGTCGCCTATGTGGCGCCGCCGCGCGACTACGTTTCTTCCAGCGGCAAGGCGATCGGCGCGAGCGAGATCGATCTCGCCGTGCGCGCGCTGTCGATGGGCAAGCTGCACCACGCGATGATGGGCACCGCCGCGGTCGCGATCGGCACCGCGGCGGCGATTCCGGGAACGCTGGTCAACCTCGCCGCCGGTGGCGGCGAGCGCGCAGCGGTGCGTTTCGGACATCCGTCCGGCACCTTGCGCGTCGGCGCGCAGGCGCAGCGCGTCGACGGCACGTGGAGCGTGACCAAGGCGATCATGAGCCGCAGCGCGCGCGTGTTGATGGAGGGCGCGGTGCGGATTCCTGGTGACGTACTCGCCGCGCGCTGAGGCCGGGCTCTACCAGCCGCTCAGCGCGAGCTTGCCGATCGTCTTGCCCGATTCGAGCCGAGCGTGCGCCGCGCGCAGGTTGGCGGCATCGATCGGCGACAGCGTTTCGGTCACGGTGGTGCGCAGCTCGCCGGCGTCGACGAGGCCGGCGACGCGATCGAGAATTTCTCCCTGACGCTGCATGTCCGGCGTTTGGAAGCGCGCACGCGCGAACATCATTTCCCAATGGATGCCGATGCATTTGGCTTTGTACGGATCGCCGATCTTCAGCGCGCCGCGCGGTTCGACGATCAGGCCGACGCGGCCTTGCGGCGCGAGCAGCTCGCCGATTTCGTCCCAATAGCGATCGGTATCGGCCAGATTGATGACGACGTCGACCGCCGCGAAGCCGAGCGCTTCGAGCTGCGGCTTGAGCGGCTGACGATGGTCGACGACGTGCTGCGCGCCCATCGTGCGGCACCACTCGATCGTTTCCGTGCGCGATGCGGTCGCAATCGCGATCAGGCCGGCGCGATGCGCGAGCTGCAGCGCGATCGAACCGACTCCGCCGGCGCCGGCGATGACGAGCAGGGATTTGCCGCGATCGGCGCCGTCGGCGTCGAGACCGATGCGTTCGAACAGAAGCTCCCATGCGGTCAACGTGGTCAGCGGCAGTGCTGCGGCTTGGGCGTAGTCCAGGCTGGCCGGCTTGCGGCCGACGATGCGCTCGTCGACCAGCTGGAACCGCGCATTGCTGCCGGGGCGCGTGATGTCGCCCGAGTACCACACCGCATCACCGGGCTTGAAGCGCGTGACTTCGCGGCCGACCGCCTCGACGACGCCGGCGGCGTCGTAGCCGAGTACTTTCGGCTGCGATTCGGTTTGCGCTTTGGGCGCACGCACCTTGGTGTCGACTGGATTCACCGAGACCGCTTCTACGCGCACGAGCAGATCGCGCGGGCCGGGTGTGGGCGTGGGCAGCTCGAGGTCGAGCAGGGACTGGGAATCGGAAATCGGCAGGTAGCGGGTCAATCCAACAGCTTTCATGGGCATCTCCAGAAGTTCAAACCAGCGGCGGATTGAGGCGCGCGAAGCCGGCTTGGCGGCGGTACGGAAAGTACGGATACGGGGCGGCGACGGCGCTGGCCGCGTCGAGCTGCGCGATCTGCGCGGCGTTCAAGCTCCAACCGACGGCGCCGAGATTGTCGCGCAGCTGTTCTTCGTTGCGCGCGCCGAGGATCACGCTGCTGACGGTGGGGCGCTGCAGCAGCCAGTTGATCGCGATCTGCGCGATCGACTTGCCGGTTTCCTGCGCCACCGCATCGAGCGCGTCGACGACGCGATACAAAGACTGCTCGTCGACCGGCGGACCGAAATCGGCGGTGGCGTGCAAGCGGCTGGTCGCCGGCAGCGGCTTGTCGCGCCGGATCTTGCCGGTCAGACGGCCCCAGCCGAGCGGGCTCCAGACCAGAGCGCCGACGCCTTCGTGATGCGCCAGCGGCATCAGCTCCCACTCGTAGTCGCGGCCTATCAGCGAGTAGTAGACCTGATGCGCGACGTAGCGCGGATAGCCGTGTTTCTCGGCGACAGCGAGCGAGCGCATCAGCTCCCAACCGGCGAAGTTGGAACAGCCGACGTAGCGCAGCTTGCCGGCGCGCACGAGGTCGGCGAGCGTGGACAGCGTTTCCTCGATCGGCGTGTGCGCGTCGAACGCGTGCAGCTGCAACAGGTCGATGTAGTCGGTCTTGAGTCGGCGCAAGGCGGCGTCGACTACGCGCAGCAGGCGTGTGCGCGAAGCGCCGGCTTCGTGCGGACCGTCGCCCATCGGCAAGGCGGTCTTGGTCGAGATCAGCACTCGGTCGCGACGACCGCGCAGCGCCTCGCCGAGCACCTCTTCCGAGGCGCCGTTGGAGTACACGTCGGCGGTGTCGAACAGGTTGACGCCGGCATCCAGGCACAGATCGATCAGCCGCCGCGCTTCGGCGACGTCGGTATTGCCCCAAGCGCCGAACAGCGGGCCGGAGCCGCCGAATGTGCCGGTGCCGAAACTCAGCGCCGGCACCGTGAGGCCCGACGCACCCAATTGGCGATAGTCCATTGCGTTCTCCAGCGATCGAGTCAGTGGCACACGGCGGCGACGGCGGCCGGTGCGATCGTCGCGGCCTGCTTGTCCAAGCGCAACGCGATCAAGGCGATGGCGAGGCCGGATAGGGTCACCAGTGCGGCGATCCGCGGCAGCGCAGTCAGCCCGGGGCCGTGTTCGATCGCGACGCCGCCCAGCCAGGCGCCGAACGCGTTGCCGAGATTGAAGAAGGCGATGTTGAAGCTGGAAGCCAGGTTCTGACCGGCGCCTTCGGCTTTGCGCAATACGCGCAGCTGCAGCGGCGAGACGGTGGCGAAGGCGGCGACGCCGAGCAGGCCGACGAAGATCGGCATCGCGATCACGCTGTGCAGCGCGAAGCGCATCGCGGCGAGCACCACCACCAAGGCGAGCAGTGTGCCGAGCAGCGACTGTGTCGGCCAGCGGTCGGCCAGGCGCCCGCCGAGCAGGTTGCCGACGATCATGCCGCCGCCGAACAAGAGCAGGATCGGCGACACCGCGCTCTCCGAGAAGCCGGCCAGATTGACCAACAGCGGTTGTACGTAGGCGATGACCAGGAACACACCGGCGAAGCCGAGCATGGTCATCGCAAGGCCGAGCCAGACCTGCGGCCGCGCGACGCCGCGCAGCTCTTCACGCAGCGGCGCCGGCGCGTGCGCCTCGCGGCTGCGCGGCACCAGCAGCGCGATCACCGCCATCGAAATCAAGCCGATCGCAACCATCGCCCAGAACGTCGAGCGCCAGCCGAAATGCAGGCCGAGCCAGGCGCCGGCGGGCATGCCGAGCAGGGTCGCCAGGGTCAGTCCCGAGAACATCACCGAGATCGCCGAGGCCTTGCGGTCTTCGGCGACGAGGCCGGTCGCCACCACCGCGCCGACACCGAAGAACGTGCCGTGCGTGAACGAAGCGATGACGCGCGCGAGCATCAGGATTTCGTAGTTCGGTGCCAGCGCACAGAGCAGATTGCCGATCGTGTAGATCGCCATCAGCGCGATCAGCACGGCTTTGCGCGGCATCTGCCGCGTCGCGATGGTCAAAAGCGGGGCGCCGACGAAGACGCCGAAGGCATAGATCGAAACCAGCATGCCGGCGGCGGCGATCGATACGTGCAGATCGCCGGCGACCTGCAGCAGCAGGCCCATGATGACGAACTCGGCACAGCCGATACCGAACGAGCCGGCGGTGAGCGCGTACAGCGCGAGCGGTGTCTTGGAGCGGGAAGCGACAGGATTCATGATCTGCGCCAGTGGAGATAGGGAAGCGCGTAGCCTGATCGCTTGCGGATTGACGAAAAACCGGCAGGATAGGCAATCAGTTTCAACGATTCATTGAGAATCATGGACCGGATCGGCGACATCAGCCTGTTTCTGCGTGTGCTCGATCTCGGTTCGATCAGCGCGGCAGCGCGCAGCCTCGACCTGTCCGTCGCGGTCGCCAGCCAGCGCCTGCGCAGGCTCGAGCAACAGCTCGGTGTGCGCCTGCTGCACCGGACCACGCGCCGCCTGCACGCGACGCCCGAAGGCGCGGTCCTCGCCGAACAGGGGCGGGCGCTGGTCGAAGACCTGGAGGCGTTGGCGACCGATCTGCGCCAGAGCGGCGTCGAGGCATCCGGCACCTTGCGTCTGACCACGTCGGCCTCGTTCGGTCGCCAATACCTGTCGCCGCTCTTGCCGGAATTTCTGCGCCGCCATCCGCGCGTGCGCGTCAGCGTCGATCTCGACGATCGCGTGCAGGACCTGGTCAGTGCCGGCTACGACCTCGCCATCCGCATCGGCGCACTGGCCGATTCGCGCCTGGTCGCGCGCCGGATCGCCGCCAACCGGCGCGTGCTCTGCGCCGCGCCCGCCTATCTCGATCACCGCGGCCGGCCGACGGCTCCGCTCGACCTGGCCGAGCACGACTGCCTGATTCTCACCGGCGCGCAGGGGCGGCAGGACGTCTGGCGCATCGTCGATCGCGAGGGACAGGAGACGTCGGTGCGGGTCAACGGACGTTTCGAATCGAACTACGGCGAAGTGCTGCGCGACGCGGCGCTAGCCGGTCTCGGCATCGCTTTGCATTCCACTTGGCACGTGTACGAAGACCTGCGCAGCGGGCGCTTGCAGCAGGTGCTGGAGGATTGCCGCATCGCCGAAACCGGCATCTACGCGGTGATGCCGCAGCGCCGCCTGGTGCCGCTACGCGTGCGTGCCTTCATCGATTTTCTGGAAGAGCGATTCGGTGGTGTGCCGCCGTGGGAGCGCGATCTAAATTCGCTTGCGCCGCGCCGCCGCGCAGGTGGTACGGCGCGCGCATCGCTCAAGTCTCACAAGGAGCTTCAATGACCGAGCACGACAGCCGCTCCGCGGCACGGCCGCGGCCCGATACGCCGATGGTCGACATCGCCGACTACGTCGTCGACTACGAAATCGTTTCCGAGGAAGCCTTCGAAACCGCCCGCCACATGCTGCTCGACTCGTTGGCTTGCGCCATGCTGGCGATGAAATTTCCCGGCTGTGTCGAACATCTGGGTCCGCTGGTCGCCGGCGCGGTGCTGCCCGGCGGTGCGCGCGTTCCGGGTACCGCCTGGGAACTCGATCCGGCGCAGGCGGCCTACAACATCGGCGTGCAAGTGCGCTGGCTCGACTTCAACGACACCTGGCTCGCGGCCGAATGGGGACATCCGTCGGACAATTTGGGCAGCATCCTCGCCGTCGCCGACTATCTGTCGCGCAAGACGGCCGCTGAGGGCGGACGCGCATTCAGCGTGCGCGACGTGCTTGGCTTGGCGATCAAGGCGCACGAGATCCAGGGCTGCTATGCGCTGAAGAATTCGTTCAATCGGGTCGGCCTCGATCACGTCATCCTGGTGCGGTTGGCTTCGACGGCGGTCGCTACGCGGATGCTCGGCGGCGGCAAAGACGAGATCGTCGCCGCGATCTCGCACTCGTGGATCGACAACGGCGCCCTGCGCACCTATCGGCACGCGCCCAATACCGGGCCGCGCAAGAGCTGGGCCGCCGGCGACGCCTGCCGCCGCGCGGTGATCCACGCGCTGAACGCGGTCAAGGGCGAGATCGGTTATCCGTCCGCCTTGAGCGCCAAAACCTGGGGTTTCTACGACGTGGCGTTCGGTGGCAAACCGTTCGAATTCGAACGCTCGTTCGGCAGTTATGTCATGGAAAACGTATTGTTCAAGATCAGTTATCCGGCCGAATTCCACGGCCAGACGGCGGTCGAATGCGCCATGCGGCTGCATGCGCAGGTCGCCGGGCGTATCGACCGGATCGCGAAAATCGTGATCGAAACGCAACAGGCCGGCCGCCGCATCATCGACAAGACCGGTCCGCTGGCGAATTACGCCGATCGCGACCACTGCATCCAGTACATGGTCGCCGTGCCGCTGATCTTCGGCCGTCTGAACGCCGACGACTACGGCGATGCGGTAGCCGCCGATCCGCGCATCGATGCTCTGCGCGAGCGCACCGAAGTGCATGAAAATCCACATTTCACAGAAGAGTACTTCGACCCGGCCAAGCGCTACATCGGCAATTCGGTGCAGGTCTTCTTCGAAGACGGCAGCGCGACCGAAAAAGTGGTGATCGACTACCCCTTAGGCCACCGACGGCGCCGCGCCGAGGGGATTCCGATGTTGCAGCGCAAGTTCGAATCGGCGCTGGCGGGTCATTTGCCGGCCGAGCGTGTAAGGCGGCTGGTCGACCTCAGCGCCGACCCAAAACGGCTGGACGCGATGCCAATTCACGAGTTTGTGAATGCGTTCGCGCTTTGACTGACTCCTTCCTTAACACCTTCTTCACAAAAGGGTGGCTTAACCTTAGCAATGCGGCTAGAATCCGCCCCGGCCCTGAACCCGTGATAAAGTGTTAAGCGCACGTTTCTTCTTCGTCATTTCGGCGTAGACTAGAAAGGGTGCAGCGTCCTGCGAAGGGTTGGGCGGACGCATCGATAGAAAAAAACGTAGAGAGGAGACTCTGGATGAAACGTAAAGCCCTAAGTGCGCTCATCGCCCTGGCGCTCGTCGGTGGTACTAGCGCCACCGTTCAAGCGCAAGATTCTGGCAACTGGTACATCGCTCCCCGCATTGGCGCGAACTTCTCCGACAGCGACCGTCAGACCGATACGTCGGTTTGGGGCGGCATCGGCGTCGGCGTATGGGTCAACCCCAATCTCGCCGTCGACTTCGAATACACCATCAACAACGCCAGCTTCGAGGACGATTCCTGGCGCATCCGTCAGATCCCGGCCGGTTGGGATCGTGGCGACAAGCAGTGGGAAAGCGTCGGTCTCGGCGTTTCGGCCCGCTGGTTCTTCGGTGATCCGGGTTCGGCATGGCGTCCGTACGTGATGGCCGGCCTCGGTGCACTGCGTCACTCGGCCTACTCCGGCGTGCTGACCAGCGCAACGGGTTACGAGAGCGATGGTTGGGATCCGTTCGCCACCGTCGGCGGCGGTATCCAGTACAACATGTCCGAGCGCGTCGCGATCCGCGGTGAAATTGCCGCCCGCTACGACCACGACAACAACACGATGAACAACCTGGCCGAATCGCTCGGCTACCGCGTCAAGCGCAAGAGCGGCTTCACCGACGGTATCGCCAGCATCGGTCTGGTGTACAGCTTCGGTGGCTCGGTCGCCCCGGCCGTCGCTCCGCCTCCGGCCAACCCGCCGCCGGCTGCTGACTGCCACTCGCTGGACGACGACAAGGACGGCGTGAACAACTGCGATGACCGCTGCCCGGATACGGCTGCCGGCACCATCGTCGGTCCGGACGGTTGCCCGCAGAAGGTCGTCATCGACCTGCGCGGCGTCAACTTCAAGTTCGACCGTCCGAAGAAGGGTGAGCACAAGATCGAGCCGACGCTGCAGGTTCCGACGTCCGACTCGGTTGCGATCCTCGATCAGGCGATCGACGCGCTGAAGCGTTATCCGGAGATCAAGGTCGAGCTGGACGGCCACACCGACTCCGTCGGTACCGACCAGTACAACCAGGGTCTGTCCGAGCGTCGTGCGCAGATCGTGTCCGACTACCTGACCTCGCACGGTATCGATTCCAGCCGCATCGTTGCGGTGAAGGGCTTCGGCGAAAGCCAGCCGATCGACACCAACGCGACCAAGGAAGGCCGTGCGCGTAACCGTCGTACCGAAATCAAGGTCGACCAGTAAGCGCGGTCTGCTGTAACAAGTGAATGAAAAAGCCCGGCGCAAGCCGGGCTTTTTTTTGCCCGAGGCGACCGGCCCTCGAAGCGGACGGGATATGCTGAACGGCAGTCCGCATCAAGGGCAGGGGAAATGCTCGGACGGTTTCTTCCACGTCGGCACATCGCCGCGGCGGCGCCGCGGGAGCGGCGCGAGCGCTTCGGATCGATGCTCGCGGCACTGCTAGTCTTAGTCGTGCCACTTGCGGCGCTCGCGCAAGGCGAGTCGCGGCCGAACCTCGTCGTGATCCTGCTCGACGATCTCGACGAGGCCACGCTCAGCCGTGCGCGCGAACTCGGTCTGATGCCGAACTTCGAGGCCGACTTCGGTCGCGGCGGTCTGGTGTTCGAACAATCCTTCGTCACCGATTCGCTTTGCTGTCCTTCGCGCGCGACCTTCCTGACCGGGCAGTACCCGCACAATCACGGCGTGCTCAACATCACCGCGCCCGAGGGTTCGTTCGCGGCCTTCGACGATCGCGAGGCGGTCAACGTCTGGCTGCAGCGGGCCGGTTATCGCACCGGCTTGATCGGGAAGTATCTCAACGGCTACGGCTACGTCTCGCCGCGCAATTGCCCGACTTGCGAGTCCACGCACTACGTGCCGACCGGGTGGGACGACTGGCAAGGGACGCTCGATCGCGGCGAGCTGGACCAGACGCCCGGCATCGGCTACGCCGGCACGTACTGCATGTACAACTACACCATCAACGACAACGGCAGCTGGGTCACCCATCGCGGCGCCAACAGCGACTACCAGACCGACGTCTTCGCGCAGCGCGCTGCGACCTTCGTCGACGAGGCGGCTCAGATCGCCAAGCCGTTTTTCCTCGTCGTTGCGCCGTTGGCGCCGCATTACGAGCTCTGCCTGCCGGCGGCCGACAATTTTTCCTGGGACGTGCGCGCGCCGGCGCGTTACGCCGATTCTTTGCCCACGACGGTGCGCCTCGATCCGCTGAAACCATCGCTCGGCGAACTCGACGTCGGTGACAAGCCCGCCTGGTTCGAGTCGCGCTATCCGCCGCTCACCGACGCCAATGTGGATTCGATGAGCCGTTTCCTGCGTCATCGCATCGAAGCACTGCGCGCGGTTGACGATTTGCTCGGCCTGCTTCGGCAGCGCTTGATCGCGACCGGTGCGTGGGACGACACCGTGCTGATCTTCACCTCGGACAACGGCTGGCTGTACGGCGAGCACCGCACCTGGGGCAAGGTGTTCGCCTACGAGGAGTCGATTCGCGTGCCACTGTGGATGCGCGGTCCGGGTATCCCGCCGGGCCAGATGCGCTCGGCGACCGCGCTGAACAACGATCTGGCGGCGACCTTGCTCGCATTCGGGCGCGCCACGCCGGGCCTTCCGCTCGACGGCCGCAGTCTGCTGCTGCCGATCGCAGCGGACCATCCAGTCGATTGGCGCCGGCGCTTCCTGATCGAGCACTACCGCGATTTCGCCGGCGCACCGGTCGACTACGCGGACTTCTTCGCGCTGCGCACGGCGGCGAATGAAATCAGCGGCGGGGCAGGGCGTACTTGGATCGACTGGCGGCAGGCGGGAATCAGTTACGGCGTCGAACACTACGATCTGGCGGCCGATCCGTATCAGATCGCAAGTCGCCCGTCAGGCGCTAACGAAGCAGCGGAAGAGGCGGCGTTGCGCGCATCGCTGGCCGCATTGCGTGATTGCGGGCGGCCAGGCTACGCGTCGTGTGCTACGACCGAGCGCGAGGTCGAGCATCTGTTTTTCAGCGGCTTCGAGGACGGCGCCTCGGCACAGTGGACGCACTCACCGCAAAGTGAGCGGCGGCGTCAGTTCCGGCGCGATCGTTTTGACCATCGCGCCGGCCACCGCGACGTTGCCGACGATCAGATGCCCGCTCTCCGGTAGACCGTCGCGACCGACGAAATCGCAATAGCGACCGCCGGCCTCGCGCACCAGCACGCAGCCGGCGGCCATGTCCCACGAGTTCAGGCCGATTTCGAAAAAGCCGTCGAAGCGGCCTGCCGCGACGTAGGCGATATCGAGCGCGGCCGAGCCGGTGCGACGCAGATCTTCCGCCTCGGCGAGCAGCGCGCGCGTCATGCCGAGTTGCGCTTCCAGATGCCGGCGCTGGCGATACGGAAAGCCGGTGGCGAGCAGGGCACCGGCGATGCCGTCGCGCTTGCCGACGCGGATACGCCGATCGTTCAAATAGGCGCCATTGCCGCGGTCCGCGGTGAACAGCTCGTCGCGCAGCGGATCGTAGACCACGCCGAGCGTCGGCTCACCGTTCTCGAGCAGACCGATCGACACCGAAAAATGCGGAAAGCCGCGCAGATAGTTGCGCGTGCCATCGAGCGGATCGATGACCCAGACATTGCGTGAATTGCCGCTCTTGCCCGATTCTTCGGCTAGGAACGCATCGCGCGGGAAGGCGCGCTTGAGTTCGCGCAGGATTTCCGCTTCCGCCAGCCGATCGACTTCCGATACGTAGTCGTGGCGCTGCTTCTCGATCACGTCGAGACTGTCCAGGCGATTCATGTAGCGCAGGATGATCTGGCCGGCGGCGCGCGCGGCGCGCACCGCCACGTTGACGGCGGGTCTGGGCATGCTGGTTCCGCTGAAAAAGAACAAAGCGCGGCGCTGATGCCCGCGCGGGCGCGCAGGGTAGCAGATCGGCTTCCCCCCACCAAACCGGCGACTGCGCTATCGTCGCGGCCGATCGAGAAGGAGGCCCTCGCCCGCATGACCCCATCCATTTCCGCCGACGCGCTGGCACGACTGCGTTTCGTGCTCGTGCGCACTTCGCATCCGGGCAACATCGGCGCCGCCGCGCGTGCGATCCGCACGATGGGCCTCAAGCGTCTGGCTCTGGTCGCGCCGCAGACCTTCCCGCATGCGGAAGCCAATGCCTTCGCTGCCGGCGCCGAGGATGTGCTCGAGGCCGCCGTGGTCAGCACCGACCTGCCGGCGGCGATCGGCGACTGCCGGCTGGTACTGGGCGCCACCGCACGCCGGCGCGGCGTGCTGCTGGAGGAATTGAGCCCGCCCGAGGCCGCGCGCCGCATGCTCGCCGCCGTTGCGCTGGGTCAGGAAGTCGCTGTGCTGTTCGGCAACGAGCGCAGCGGGCTCGACAACGACGAGATCAAGCTCTGCCACGCGGCGATCGCGATACCGAGCGATCCCACCTATTCCTCGCTCAATCTCGCGCAGGCCGTTCAAGTCGTCGCGTACGAGTTGCGCATGGCATGGCTGCAAGGCGCGACCGCGCACGATCCGGCGCGCACCGATCCGCCCGCCAGCAGCGCCGATATGGAGCATTTCTTCGACCACCTGGCGCGCACATTGGAAGAAATCCAGTTCCACAAGGGGCGCTCGCCGCGCACGATTCTGCAGCGTCTGCGCCGCTTGTTCCTGCGCGCGCAGCCGGATCTGCGCGAGCTGCGCGTATTGCACGGCATCCTGGCCGACACCGAGCGTATGGCGAAACTGGCGCACGGCGAGCCGCGCGCTTCCTCGGACACGGCGTCGTAGCTGCACCGACGCTGTCCGCCGAGTTCAGGACAAGCGCGCGATCAGCAGTTTGTCGATGCGCTTGCCGTCGAGATCGACCACCTCGAAGCGGAAGCCGTTCGCGTTGAAGTGCTCGCCCGGCTGCGGAATGCGCCCGAACTGAGCCATGACCAGGCCGGCGGCGGTGCGGAAATCGTGCTCCTGCTCGTGCGGCAGTTCGCTCAAGCCCAACAGCTCGCGCAGATCGTCGGTGCCGACGCTGCCGTCGACCAGCCAGCTGCCGTCCTCGCGCTGCACGATCGGATGCGCGTGCGTTTCGGTGAACGGCGTCGCGGTGCGGCCGACCACGGCGGCGAGCAGATCGTTTAGCGTGACCAGCCCTTCGATTTCGCCGTACTCGTCGACCACCAGCGCGAGCGGCGTCTCGGCGTCGCGGAATTCTTCGAGGAGGTCGAGCGCACGCGCGGTCTCGGGTACGTACAAGGGCTCGCTCAGCGTGCCGAACAGATCGTCCGGCACCGCGCCGGCGACGCGGCCGATCGCGCGCTTGACCTCGAGCACGCCGAGAATTTCCTGTTCGCCGCCGCGGTGCACCGGGTAGCGCGAATAGGGTGTCTCGCGCATCACGGCGAGGTTTTCCTCGATGGGCGCGGCGGCGTCGAGCCAGGCGATGCGGGTGCGCGGCGTCATCACGCTGTCGACCGTGCGATCGCCCAGCCGCAGCACGCGATTGACCATATTGCGCTCGTCGGAATCGATCACGCCCTGGTCGGCGCCTTCGGCGACCAGCAGGCGGATTTCCTCTTCGCTGACCTGATCGCGACTAGCCTGGTTGAACCTGAGCAGGCGCAGCAACAGGCGCGTCGCCCAGATCAGCACGAACGCGAACGGTTTGGCCAGCCAGGCCATCACGCGCATCGGCGCGGCTACGGCGATGGCGAACCGTTCCGGATCGACCAGCGCGATGCGTTTGGGCACCAGCTCGCCCAGCAGCATGTTCAGGAAGGTGATGCCGGTGACGCTGACGGCGACACCGATGGCTGTGCTGTAGTGGTCGAGCCAGGGCACATCCAGCGCATCGAAGCTGACCGCGATGCGCTCGCCGATGTCGGCGCCGAGCGCGGCGCCGGCGCTGATCTGCAGGAACGTAATGAAGACCTGCACGGTGGCGAGGAAGCGCTCCGGCTCCTGCACCAGTTCGAGCGCCAGGCGGGCGCGCCGGCTGTTCTGGGCGAGCTGCTTGAGGCGGCTCAGGCGCGCGGTCATCAACGCCATTTCGCCGAGCGCGAAGAAGCCGTTGAACAGGGCGAGTACGACGACGAGTACGAGTTCGATCAGCATTCCATTCCGACGTTCCCCGCGCCGTGCAGGGTATTCGCCGCTTCCGGCCTCCTCGCCGCGCTATCGGCCGCAGTGTAGCAACTCGTCGCGGCACGCTTCCCCGCGTGGCCGGTTCGGTAACATAATTGCAACAATCCGCTGCCGTCGCGCAGCTCCGGCAGCAGGCTCGCTGCGAAGTCGACGACAGGCGCATCCATGTTCTCGTTGCAGACGATTTTCGGCAAGGGCGACAAGTTCTACGGACTCCTGGAAGCGAGCGCGGATGCGGCGCGCGAATCGGCCGCGGCGCTGGTGCGCATGCTGCAGGCGCGCCCGGCGGTACCGTCGCTGGACGAATTCATGCTGGCACGGCGGCGCGAGAAGGACCTCTCCGCGCAGATCAGCCAGGAGCTGGTCAACACCTTCGTCACCGCGCTCGAACGCGAAGACATCGAGGCGCTGTCGGCCGCGCTGAACAAGATCACCAAGGCGATCGCGAAATTCGCCGAGCGCTACGCGCTCGCGGCCGGCCGCCTCGGCGACGTCGACTTCGGCGCGCGCGGCATCCTGCTCGAGAGAGCGGGCGAGGTGATCGCGCAGATGGTCGCGCAGCTGCGCAAGGGCATGAACCTCGAAACGATGAAGGCGCTCAACGATCGCTTGCAGGCGATCGAGAACGAGGCGGATCGGTTGCTGCTGGAGCTGTACCGCGATCTCTACGACGGGCGCCACGATCCGATTCGCATCCTGCTGCTGAAGGACTTGTTCGAATTGCTCGAAAAAGCGATCGACCGTTGCCGCGACGCCGGCAATGTCGTGTACCAGATCGTGCTGAAGAACTCCTGACGGCTGCGGACGAGGATCGGGTATGGAGCTGACGCTCGTCCTTGCGGTCGTCGTGATCGCGTTGGTGTTCGAATACATCAACGGCTTCCACGACACCGCCAATTCGATCGCGACCGTGGTCGCGACCAAGGTGTTGAGCCCCGGCCAAGCGGTGCTGCTGGCCGCGTTCATGAACCTGCTCGGCGCGCTCGCCGGCACGGCGGTGGCGAAGACGATCGCTTCGGGCCTGATCGACACCAATCTGGTGGCGGTCACCCCCGTCGTCCTGATCTGCGCGCTGCTCGGCGGTGTGATCTGGAACCTGATCACTTGGTGGTGGGGGTTGCCGTCGAGCTCGTCGCACGCTCTGGTCGGCGGCCTCTGCGGCGCTGCGCTGGCTGCCTCGCACGGCAACTGGGACGCGATCATCTGGGCCCAGGGCGGCACTCATTGGTGGGGCGAGAAAGGCATCGTGCCGAAGGTGATCGTGCCGATGGTGACCTCGCCGGTGGCCGGCTTCGTGTTGGGCCTATTGCTGATGGGGCTATTGTTTTCGCTGATGGATTTCCTCGGCAGCCGCAGCGGTCCGCTGCAGCGGTTCGGCCGCACTCGCTTCGCCAACCAGTTCTTCGGCAAGGCGCAGCTGGTGTCGGCCAGCGCGATGGGCTTGTCGCACGGGCTCAACGATGCGCAGAAGACGATGGGCATCATCGCTTTGGCGTTGGCCGGCGCGACGGCGGCCGGCAGCTTCGACGGATTGCCGTCATGGCTGGCGTTCCTCCGCGTCGAGGACAGCGCTTCCAAGCCGTTCGAGATCGCGCTGTGGATCAAGCTGCTGTGCGCGATCGTGATGGCGGCCGGCACCGCCGCCGGTGGCTGGCGCATCATCAAGACGCTCGGCCACAAGATGGTCAAGCTGCATCCGATCAACGGCTTCGCGGCGGAAACCGCATCGGCCAGCGTAATCCTCACGGCTTCGCATTTCGGCATCCCAGTGTCGACCACGCACAACATCTCGGCCGCGATTCTCGGCGTCGGCGTGGCCAAGCGCGCCAATGCGATCCGCTGGACCGTGGTCGAGCGCATGATCTGGGCCTGGATCTTGACCCTGCCGGTCACGGGCACCTTGGCTTGGCTGCTCGTGCGCGGCGCGCGCTCGCTCGGCTGGGCGGATTGATCCGGCCGAACGCGCCGACCGTCTGACCTGCATCGCAATCGTCGCGGCAGGTTTGAGACGGAAATCTTGCGGGACTATAGTCGCGGCTCGCTTCAGGGGGAGCCGCCATGACGTATCCAGTTAGCGCGGGATTTGCTCGCGCGATCCTCATCGCCGCGGTCGTTTTCAGCCGCTCGGTCTTGGCCCAATGGTCGGCCGATCCAACCGCGAATCTGGTCGTCTCCGATGTCGGAGTCTTGATCGTGGAGCCGTCGTTGGCGCCGACGTCCGATGGCGGCTTCTATGTGAGCTGGTACGTCCGACCGCCGAACATCGACGTTGGTTTGCAGCGGCTCGATGCGGGCGGCCACGCGCTGTGGGCGCCTGGCGGCATTCGCATCGGCGACTTGACGCCGGCCGAGACGGAGCCGCGTCACTTCATCGCGGTCGACGCCGTCGACAACGTCTATCTCGCCTTCGTTTGTGACGCGGACCCGCCAGCCCGATTGCGTGTCGCCCTGCACAAGATCCGCCCCGACGGAACCGCGGCCTGGGGCGCGGACGGCCTCACCGTCGCGATCTTGGCGAAAATCCACAGCGAAGATCGGCCCCGCGTCGCGGTCGCCAGCGACGGCGGCATCGTCGTCGCCTGGACCGAAGGCAGCGATGCGCGCGTGCAGAAATTCAACGCGGACGGCGTCGCGCAATGGGCGCCCAGTGGCGTGCTGATCGGTTCGAACGGTTATATCGAGGGCTTGCAGCCGGCGGACAACGGCAGCGTGATCGCGTTGTGGCGAATGCCGGCCGACCCGCCTTCGCCTTCCAAGAACATGCCGGTCGCGCAGAAGCTGGCCGGCAAGAACGGCGCGGGCCTGTGGAACGGCGGCGTTCCGGTTCGCGTCTTCGGACAGGGGCGCGTAGCCAACGGATCTTCGCTCGTCGCGGACGGCCGCGGCGGCGCGGTGTTTTGGGCGGATATGGTCGGTATGGGCGGACCGGGCAACGGTCCCTACTTCGTTCGCGTGCAGCATCTGGACGGCGATGGCCGCCCATTGCTGGGAACCGACGGTGCGGCCGCGTCCGCGGCGCAGGCAGACGGAATGAGTCGAGGCAATTCCGCCGCGGCCTTCGATGTTGGCGACGGGAGCATTTATGCGGTTTGGCCGCAGAGCGTCGCTTCGCAGGAGGGGGGCAACGGCGTGAACGGCGTCTTCGCACAACGCATCGACGCGTCGGGGAATCGTGTCTGGGGCGAGGCCGGCAAAACGCTGATAGCCCCCATCCCCGGCCTTGATTTCGATCGCGAGGTTCCGGAAGTCGGCGCCTTGGTACTGCCGGGCAACGGCATGCTGGCGAGCTGGCTGACTGGAGACCCTGCTGTCTTCGATCACCGGGTCACGGTGGCTCGCCTCGATGCGGGCGGCGACTATGTCTGGCCGAGCCAAGCGGTCGACATTAGGAAAGACGGTTTCGCCACGTTCCTGGTCGGCGCCCGCAGCCGCAGCGGATTCGCAGCTTATGCGTGGGCGAACTCCGACCTCAAAGGCGAGCCGTCCTGGATCAATGTGCAAGACATCGGCTTCGACGGCGCGCTCGGCCTTTCGCCGCCGGATTCTGTCTTCTCCAATGGCTTCGAGGTTCGCTGAGGAGCGGCAGGCCGCAGAGGGAGCCTGCCGGCTTGCGCCGGACCCGAGTCGATCGCGGCGATCGAGGCCGTCGGCTCAGAACGAATCGCCGCCGCTGGAAATCGCCTGCTCGAGGCGGTCGCCGAGTCCACCCAGTTCAGCCACCACGCGATCGAGTTCGGCTTCGGTCAGCAAGGCGTACGGGCGGTTCTCGCACAGTTGCAGGTAGGGCGAACCTTCCAGATCGCTGACCGCGAGGTAGCCGGTGCGCTGCTCCCAGTTGAAACGCAGGCAGCGCAGGCCGTCCATGCCGGTAAACGGGCCGATCGGTGTCGAAATGCGCAGGTACTTCTCACCGTCCTCGTCGTCCATCTCGGCCAGATAGACGCCTTGGTGGCGATCGTGGTCGAGGGTCAGATCGAAGCTGATCAGATACGGGTCGTTCGTGCGCAGCGTGTGGCGGGCGCCGACATGGGAGCGGATCTGTTCGAAACTCTGCATGGCGGTGGCTTCCTTTGAAGACTGCAAAGCCGGACATCTTGCCACGGATCGCCGGTCGTATCGCCTGCCGCGCATCCGGATGCCGGCTGCGCCGATCGCTCCCGGAGCGGCCGGACGGGGCACTTCCCGCGGCCGAATCCGGCCGCCGTTTATGCTAGCGTGCCGCGCCGATGAAGTCAGACGAACCCGCTTCCGAACACAAGGCCATCCTGCGCGCGATCGCGGCGATTCCTGCGGGGCGCGTCGCCAGCTACGGCGAGATCGCCGCGCGCGCCGGTCTACCGCGACGCGCGCGCCTGGTCGGGCGTGTGCTCGGCGAAACGCCAGCGGGTGTGGTGCCGTGGTATCGCGTACTGCGTTCGGACGGCCGCATCGCGTTTCCGCCCGGCAGCCGTGCCTTCCGCGAGCAGGTGCGGCGTCTCGCCGCGGAAGGCGTGCTGGTCAAGAACGGGCGTGTGGATCTCGTCGCGCACGGCTGGGAGCGCAACCTCGACAGCCTGCTGTGGGGACCGCCGCCGCCACCGCCGGCAAAGAAACGCGCCGCGCCGCGCAAACGCTGATCCGCTTCCGAGTGCGCGTTGCGTCATATTCGCGGCGCACGAATCGCGCTAGATTCCGCGCGCAATGGGGCATTGTCTATTTGTGGAGACGAACGTGATGCCGTCTTGGTTTAGGCGCCTGCCTTTGATGGCGGCGCTGGTGAGTGCTGTGGCCTTGCCGGCCGCGGCGCAAACCTTGAGTCACCGGCCCGACGCCGGCTTCCGCGGCGGTTTCGAAAGCACGGCCAGCGGCCCGGACAACGACGCGGACGCCGCGCGCTTCCTCGCTCAGGCCAGTTTCGGCGCGAGTCCGGACGACATCGCGCATCTGCGCTTGGTCGGCTACGAGGGCTGGCTGGCCGAGCAGTTCGCGGCTCCGACGGCGACCCAGGCGCAATATCTCGATTGGGTCGCCAGGACCTTTCCGGACGAATACCTCTACGACAACACGCGCGTGGAGATTTGGGCGATCAATTCCGCCGGCACGCCCGATCCGAGCCGCAGCGGCGCGATCCCGACCGATCAGCTACGCCAGCGCGTCGCTTTCGCACTGAGCGAGATCTTCGTCGTCTCCAACAGCAACGGTACGCTCAATTCGGCGCCTTGGACGCTGGCGAGCTACTACGACATGCTCGCGACCGATGCATTCGCGAACTACCGCGTTCTACTCGAGGACGTGACCAAGCATCCGGGAATGGGCATTTTCCTCAGTTCGATCCAGAACCGGAAAGCGGATGAGGAACTGAACATCCACCCGGACGAGAACTACGCGCGCGAAATCCTGCAGCTGTTCTCAGTCGGTCTGGTGCAGCTCAATCCCGACGGCACGCCGAAGTTGTCGGGCGGACAGCCGATTCCGACCTACGACCAGACCACCGTGCGCGGCTTCGCCGCGGTCTTCACCGGCTGGAACTGGAACAACACCGGCTGCAACGAAACCGACAGCTGCTGCGATGCGGACAGCTATCTCTATTGCGGCGCCGGCAATACCGATGCACCGAACTGGCGCCTGCCGATGCAGCCGGTCGAGGCTTATCACGACGGCAGTTCGACCAAGCAGCTCCTGGTCTACCCCGGCGTCGCGCTCGGCGGCGGCGTATTGCACGGCATTCCG
Organism: Dokdonella sp. GW821-FHT11D02; assembly: GCF_058808595.1. NCBI lineage: Bacteria > Pseudomonadati > Pseudomonadota > Gammaproteobacteria > Lysobacterales > Rhodanobacteraceae > Dokdonella > Dokdonella sp. GW821-FHT11D02. Next base: position 1,519,414 of record NZ_CM179520.1, read on the forward strand.
GACGCGCAGCTGGAGCTCGACGCGGCGCTCGACAACATCTTCCATCATCCCAACGTCGGCCCGTTCGTCGCGACACGCTTGATCCAGCGCCTGGTCACCAGCAATCCGACGCCGGCCTACGTGCAGCGTGTCGCGCAAGTATTCGCCGACGACGGCAGCGCGCAGCACGTGCGCGGCAATCTCGGCGCGGTGGTGCGCGCGATCCTGCTCGATCCCGAAGCACGCTACGGCCAGTGGCAGCGGCCCGACACCTTCGGCAAGCTGCGCGAGCCGTTGTTGAAAGCGACGCATCTGTGGCGTGCGTTCAACGCGCGCTCGCACAGCGGGCGACTCGGCAATCTGAACACCTGGCCGTGGATCGAGGACTGGTACGGACAAGCGCCGCTGCGTTCGCCCAGCGTCTTCAATTTCTTCCGCCCCGACTACAAGCCGCCGGGCGAGCCGTTGACGCGCGATCTGTACGCGCCGGAATTCCAGATCCTCAGCGACACCATGGTGGTGGCGACGCCGAACAATCTGTACCACCAGATCTTCTGCTTCTTCACCAACAACGATCGCTGCTGGGGCGCTGCGGACCCGGCCACCTTGCAGATGAATCTCGATCAAGACGCAGCGCTCGCCGCGAGCGATCCGGCGCAACTGGTCGATCAGTACAACACCCTGCTGATGGCCGGGCAGATGTCGCCGTTCATGCGCGACGTGCTGATCCGGCGCTTGAACGCGATCGAAGAAAACAGCGCCGATCATCCGCTCGGCCGCACGCGCGTGCAGCACGCGTTGTATCTGATCTTCAATTCGCCCGAATACTCGATCCAGAAGTGAGCCGAGCCATGCACGTGAATCGTCGCGAATTCCTGCGCAAGAGCGTGTGTGCCGCGCTCGGCGGAGCGAGCCTGTACTCGGCACTCGGCAATCTGAAGTTGGTCGCCGCCGCCGCCAATGCGCGCAGCTTCCGTTTCAACGACTACAGGGCGCTGGTCTGCGTCTTCCTCTACGGCGGCAACGACAGCTTCAATACGATCGTGCCGATCAGCGGACAGGCGCGCAACGACTATCAAACCTCGCGCGGAGAGCTCGCTCTGCCGGTCTCGGATCTGGTGCCGCTGACGCCGCTATCCGGCGGTGGTCCGGCCAACTACGGCCTGCATCCGGCGATGAAGGATTTGAGCGGAACGCAAATCGGCGGGGCCGCCGCCAACGCGGGGCTGGGCAGTCTGTTCAACGGCGGGCGCGCGGCGATCGTCGCCAACGTCGGCGGCCTGTTGTATCCGGTCACCCAAGCGCAGTATCAGAACGGCAGCATGCCGTTGCCGCCGCAGCTGTTCTCGCACGAGGATCAGGCCAACCAATGGCAAACCTCGCGCCCGGACGACAGCAATGCGAACGGCTGGGGCGGGCGCATCGCCGATCTGCTGCGCTCGGCGAATACCGGCGCCGTGCCGATGAGCATCACCTTGAGCGGCGGCAACCGTTTCCAGCGCGGGGGCATCGTCAATCCGTATTCGATGGATCCGTCCGGTGTGTCGCGCATGAGTTATCACGACAACGGCGATGAATGCTGGATCGCCGGCTGCGACGACAGCGGCAACGCCGACGCCTACAACGCGCTGATCGCACCGGGTACGCAAGCGCACGTGCTCGAGCGCGCGTTCGCCGGCACCGCGACCGGTTCAATCGCGAACTACCGCATCATCGCCGAAGCGCTCGGCGATGCGCCGACCTGGACCACACCGTTCCACGACACCGATTTGGGTAACCAGCTGCAGATGGTCGCGCGTCTGATCGGCGCGCGTTCGGCGCTCGGTATGAGCCGGCAGGTGTTCTTCGTCTCGGCCGGCAATTACGACACGCACAGCGATCAACAGTCCAATCAGCAATACAACCTGGTCGAACTCTCGCAGGCACTGAAGGCGTTCTACGATGCGACCGTGCAGCTCGGCGTCGCTGACTCGATCACCACCTTCACCGCGTCGGACTTCGGCCGTTCGCTGGCGGTCAACAGCAGCGGCACCGATCACGGCTGGGGCGGTCATCACTTCGTGATCGGCGGTGCCGTGCGCGGTCAGCGCTACTACGGCACGATGCCGTCCTTGGCGCGCTACGACGACGATCATCCGTCCAGCAATCCGGACGATACCGGCTACGGCCAGATCATTCCGACGCTGGCGGTGGACCAATACGCGGCGACCCTGGCGCGCTGGTTCGGCGTCGACGCCGGTGGCATTACCGACGTGTTCCCCAATCTCGGCCGCTTCGCCAGCGCCGATCTCGGCTTCATGAGCTGATGCGGGCGAGCGCACGCGTCGCCTGCGCCTGCGCGGGATGGCTGATTACTCTCGCGCTCGACGCCGGCGCGACGATCCACGTCGTGCGGGCGAACCCCGACATGACCTTCAGCCCGGCTGAAATCACGATCTACCAGGGCGACACCATCGCCTTCGAGAACGCCGGCGGCGTGCACAACGTGCACGCGGACAACGGACGTTTCGTCTGCGCCGTCAACTGCTCGAACAACAATGCGCCGAGCGACGTGCTCTGGCGCGCGACGGTGCGGTTCCCCCAGCTCGGCCGTTACGGCTATTACTGCGACGCGCACGGCGATTTGACCTCCGGCATGCGCGGCGTGGTCGAGGTGATCGACCGCGTATTCGTCGATGGTTTCGAGACGCCCTAGACCGGTCGGGCCGGTTTTGCGGCACAGCTGTCGCTTTCGGTCGCGTTCTTGCGTTACTCGTATTGAATCGGACCGGCGCAGGCTGCATGCTCGGCATTTCGTGCCTGCGCCGCAGCGGGTTTGCAGCTGTGGCGAAGCACCGGCAGGACATCATGGCGATCGATCTTCCACCCGTCACGCGCGTATTGCTGTTCGCGAACATCGCCGTGTTTCTGCTGCAGCAGGTCACCGGCAATCTGCTGATCATGCACTTCGCGCTGTGGCCGCTCGGTCCTTCGCCTTATACCGACGTCGTCGGCTTCAAGGCCTGGCAGCTGGTCAGCTACGGTTTCCTGCACGGCAACGTCGCCCACATCGTGTTCAACATGCTGGCGCTGTGGATGTTCGGCGGTGCGATCGAGCGCTTGTTCGGCTCGCGTCCGTTCGCGTTCTACTACTTCGTCTGCGTGATCGGCGCGGCGCTGGCGCAGCTGGCGACGGTGCGCTACTTCACCGGCGGCTTCTACCCGACGCTGGGCGCGTCGGGCGGCGTGATGGGCCTCTTGCTCGCGTTCGGCATGATGTACCCGCATGCACGAGTGATCGCGCTGTTGTTTCCGATTCCGATGCCGGCCTGGCTGTTCGTCATCCTCTACGGCACCTTGGAACTCTTTTTCGGGGTCACCGGCACGGAATCGGGCGTGGCGCATTTCGCGCACTTGGGCGGGATGGCGTTCGGTTTCCTGCTGATCCAGTACTGGCGCGGCAAGTTTCCGTTGAAGCCGCGCCGCATCCTGATGCGCTGAGGAGCAGTCGCTCGTGCCGAGGCGCCGTTCCGGTATCAGAGTCGGTCCGTTGCGGCAGTCGCGTCGAGGTTGAAATTGGCGCGCCGCGCGGTGCCGGGAGCGGCGCCGATGACGCGCTTGAACGCCCGGCTGAAGGCGGCCTCCGAGTCGTAGCCGAGCCGGTTCGCGATCTCGCCGACGGTGGCATCGCTCTGCCTCAGCCAGACCAGCGCGGTTTGCATCGACCAGCGCAGCACGTAACGCATGGCCGGTTCGCCGACGAGTTGAGTGAAACGCTTGGCGAATACCGAGCGCGACATGCCCACGTGGGCGGCCAGGGATTGCAGTGTCCACGGCGTGGTCGGATTGCGATGCACGGCGGCGATCGCACGCCCGATCTGCTTGTCGCGCAGCGCGCCGAGCCAGCCGCTGCGTGCGGCCGGGTCGCGTGCGATCCAGGCGCGCAGAACCTGGATGACGAGGATGTCGGCCAGGCGCGTGATCACCGTTTCGCCGCCGGCGCGCCGTTCGCGCGCCTCGTCGGCCAAAAAGCGCAACGTGCTCTGGATCCATTCGGTTTCCGGCGCGCTGCCCCACGCGCTCACGCCGATGGTCGGCGGCAACAACCGGACCAGCTGGCGCGCGGCCGGATGGTCGAACTCGACTACGCCGCAGATCGCCGTCGCCGCTGCGCCGCCGCCGCCGTGGTGGAGGATTTCGTAGCGCTCGCCGACCAACTCGCGTTTGAGATCGAACAAGGGCGCACCGGCGAGCCCGGGCGCGCTCGACAACGTATGGCCGGTGCCATGCGGGATCAGCACGAGTTCGCCCGGGCGCAGCGCCTGCGGCGGCATGCCGGCGACTTCGACCCAGCCCGCGCCATCGGTGAAGAGGTGGAACATCATGCAGTTGGGCAGTGGCGGCAGGGCCAGCGACCACGGCTCGGTGAATTCCGAGCGGCAGTAGAGCACACCGCTCATACGCAGGAAGTGCAGCGCGTCGCCGAGCGAATCGGCTGCCGTGGATGAGGGCAGGGTAGGCATGGATGCAGTCTATCGGCTATTGCAGAAACGTCCATCTAAGAAGACGAAAAAGCAAAAATACGATACTGGATGCCATTGTTGATACTTATCCTTCTCGTCAAAGTATCTCCCACCAAACATCCACACGACGGGAGCCACCATGCAAGCGACGACCCTGGTAATCGGCGGCAACGGCAAGACCGGCCGGCGCGTGATCGAACGTCTGGAACAGGCCGGCCGGCCGGTGCGCATCGGTTCGCGCCGCGCCGCGATTCCGTTCGATTGGGACGATCGCGCCACCTGGAGCGCCGCACTGCGCGGCGTGCAAGCGGCCTACATCACCTATCAACCCGACCTGGCCGTGCCGCAGGCGCTGGCCACGGTGAGCGCCTTCTTCGAGCAGGCCATCGCGGCCGGCGTCGGCAAGCTGGTGCTGCTGTCGGGGCGCGGCGAGCCCGAAGCGCAGGACGCCGAGCGCGCGCTGCAGGCGACCAATGTCGACTGGACGATCCTGCGCGCCAGTTGGTTCCAGCAGAATTTCTCCGAGAGTTTCTTCCTCGATGCCATCCTCGCCGGCGAGACGGTGCTGCCGGACTCGCTCGCACCCGAGCCCTTCGTCGACGTCGAGGACGTCGCCGACATCGCGCTCGCTGCGCTCACCTCCGACGTGCATTCGCGGCGGCTGTACGAACTCACCGGTCCGGAGGCGATCACTTTTCGCGACGCCATCGCGCAGATCGCGCTCGCGTCGGGACGCACGGTCGACTTCGTTCCGGTTTCGATGGAGGAATACCGCGCCAAGCTGGTGCGCCAGCAGATTCCACCCGAGTTCGTCGAACTGGTGACGTATCTGTTCACGACCGTGCTCGATGGACGTAACACGCGCACGGCAGATGGCGTGCGCGAAGCGCTCGGCCGCGCGCCGCGCCGTTTCTCGGGCTATGTGCAGCGCACCGCCGCCAGCGGCGTCTGGGGAGCACACTCATGAGCTTGCGCTTCGTGCCGATCCTGATCTTCGTCGCCGCCATCGCCAGCGGACTGGTCGCCGGCGTGTTCTACGCCTTCTCCTCGTTCGTGATGCCGGCGCTCGCGCGCATTCGTCCCGATCAAGGCATCACCGCGATGCAGTCGATCAACGTGACCGTGATCAATCCGAATTTCATGTTGGCCTTGTTCGGTACCGCTTTGCTCGGTGTGCTGCTCGCGATCGTCGCGGTGATGCGCTGGGATCAGCCGGGGCAGATCTATGTGCTCGCGGCCGGTCTCGCGTACGTGCTCGGCACGGCCGGCGTCACGATGGTCTGCAACGTGCCGCTCAACGACGCCTTGGCCGCGGTGCAGGCTGACACGCCCGATGCCGCGCTGGTGTGGGCGCGCTTCCTCACCGAGTGGACTTTCTGGAACCACGTACGCACGTTGGCGGCCGTGGTTGCGAGCGCCTTGTATCTTCTGGGCTGGGGCGCGAAATAGCCGGCGTGATGCCGAAGCCTTTTCTTTCTGACGTAGGAGAGCTTTTCATGTATCGCCTTCCAATTGCATTGGCCCTCGCCGTACTCGCAAGCGTGCCGATCCTGGCTCACGCACAGGCCACGACGTCTGCCGCGCCCGCCGATTGCAGCGCCGTCTCGATCCCCGACCAGAAGAAGGACGAAGACACCATTCGCCGCATCGAACAGGGCTGGCTGACGGCGGAATACCGCGGCAATCGAGCCTATCTCGAATGCCTGCTCGAGCCGGACTACCGCACATCGGGACGCAACGGCGCGCTGCGTTCGCGCAAAGACGTGATCGACCGCGTCTCGCAGACCACCGACCCGGCACGTGAGGTGCCTACACTCGAGGTCATCGCCATCGTGCACGGCGATGCCGCCTCGGCGCATTCGATCATGCGCACGAAGGACAAGGCGGGCAATCCGCGCGAGGTCCACTTCGTCGACTCCTACACCTTCCACGACGGACGCTGGCACGCCTTCAGCGGCGCCGATCTCTGAGCGCGAGCGTCGCTCGGCGCGTCGTCGTCGCGCCGAAGCGGCGCATGGCGAGCGGGTGCGCTATGCTCGCGCACTCGCCCGACTTCGCGCGCGGGCCGATCGTTGCAGAGGTCTGTTGCCCGTGCCGTCGATCGCCACCGATGAAATGCTCAATGCGCAGGCGCAAGCCGTCGCCGAATGCCTGCGCGCTCGCGGGCAGACCCTGGTCGCCGCCGAATCCTGCACCGGCGGTTGGATCGCCAAGGTGTTGACCGACATCGCCGGCAGTTCGCAGTGGTTCGAATGCGGTGTGGTCGCCTACAGCTACGAAGCGAAAGAAGCCTTGCTCGGCGTTCGTCCGCAGACGCTGGAGCGCACCGGCGCGGTCAGTCAGGAAACCGTAATCGAAATGGTATCCGGCGCGCTCGCGCGCTACGGCGCCAGCGTCGCGATCGCGGTCACCGGTGTCGCCGGGCCGTCCGGCGGCACGCCGGACAAGCCGGTCGGCACCGTCTGGATCGGCTGGAAGAGACGCGGCGGCTACGCGCGCTCGGAGCTGTATCACTTCGACGGCGACCGCGAAGCGGTGCGACGCCAGACCGTCGCTGCCGCGCTCGAAGGCGTGCGCCGGATTCTTACGAGCTGACGCGCGATTCGCGCCTCGACGCCGACGGACGCTGTGGGATAATCGCGGCGAATCGGAAGTCTTAGTTGCTGAGACTTCCCCGCGGCACAGTCGCCGCATGAACATCCACGAGGACTTCGCAATGGACGACAACAAGCGCAAGGCGCTCGCCTCCGCACTGAGCCAGATCGAGAAGCAGTTCGGCAAGGGCGCCGTAATGCGCATGGGCGACAAGGCCGACGAGGCGATCGACGTCGTCTCCACCGGCTCGCTCGGCCTCGACATCGCGCTCGGCATCGGCGGTCTGCCGCGCGGGCGCGTGGTCGAGATCTACGGACCGGAGTCTTCGGGCAAGACCACCCTGACCTTGCAGGTCATCGCGAACTGCCAGCGCAACGGCGGCACCGCCGCCTTCGTCGACGCCGAGCACGCGCTCGACCCGAGCTACGCGGAAAAGCTCGGCGTCAACGTCGACGACCTGCTCGTTTCGCAGCCCGACACCGGCGAACAGGCGCTCGAGATCGCCGACATGCTGGTGCGCTCGAACGCGGTCGACGTGGTCGTGATCGACTCGGTCGCCGCCTTGACCCCGAAAGCCGAAATCGAAGGCGAAATGGGCGATTCGCACGTCGGCCTGCAAGCGCGCCTGATGAGCCAGGCACTGCGCAAGCTGACCGCGAACATCAAGAAGTCGGGCACCCTGGTCATCTTCATCAACCAGATCCGCATGAAGATCGGCGTGATGTTCGGCAACCCGGAAACGACCACCGGCGGCAACGCGCTGAAGTTCTATGCGTCGGTGCGTCTGGACATCCGTCGCATCGGCTCGGTCAAGCGCGGCGAGGAAGTCATCGGTTCGGAGACGCGCGTGAAGGTGGTCAAGAACAAGGTCGCGCCGCCGTTCCGCCAGGCCGAGTTCGAAATCCTCTACGGCGAAGGCTCTTCGCGCGAGGGCGAGCTGATCGAACTCGGCGTCAACCACAATATGGTCGACAAGTCCGGCGCTTGGTACAGCTACAACGGCGATCGCATCGGCCAGGGCAAGGACAACACGCGCCTTTACTTGAAAGAGCATCCGGAGATCGCCGCGGCGATCGATGCGCAGCTGCGCGCCAAGCTGCTGGTCAAGAGCGGGCAGTCGCCGCTGCCGGCGGTCGAGGTCGAAGAAGCGTGACGAACACAGCAGGAGCACGTGCGATGTCGAGATCGACGCCGCTGATCGCGCGCGCCGTGTTTCTGCTTGCAGCGAGCTTTGCCGCTGCAGCGGGTGCGGCGGACGCGCCGGAGCAGGGCGGTGCGCTGCGGCCGCTGGTCGGTGGCATCTGGATCGCCGGGCAAATCTCGCCGCAGCAGGTCGAAGAACTGAAGGCGCAAGGCATCAAGGCGATCGTCGATCTGCGCCCGGACGGTGAAGCGCCCGAACAGCCGTCGTCGAGCGCGATCGACGCTGCCGCACGCAGCGCCGGTTTGAGCTTCACGTACGCACCGGTGACTGGAAGCGACATTCCGGCCAGTGCGGTCGACGCGGTTTCGCGCGCAATCCTGCGACCGAACAGTACGGTGCTGCTCTATTGCAAGAGTGGCCGTCGCGCCGCCCGCACCTGGGCGCTGGCCGAGGCCTCGCGTGCGGGCGGCCTGGAAGCCGACGCGATCGAAGCGGTGGTGACTTCGGCCGGACAATCGGTCGACGATCTCAAGGAACAGATCGCCGCGCGCATTGCGACACGACCGAAGCTGCCCTAGGCGAGCGCTCGCTCGAAACGGCGCGCCATGCCGCGACGCTCCCCCGACAAGCCCGCCAAGCGCAGCGCTTACGAACAGGCGCTCGGCCTGCTCACGCGGCGCGAACATTCGGCGCGCGAGCTGAACGTCAAATTGCGCGCAGGCGGGCAGGACGGCGAGGCGGCCGAGGAAGCGATCGATCGCCTGCGCACGCAGCACTATCAGGACGACGAACGCTTCGCCGCCAGCCTTGCGCGCCGCCGCGCCGCGCAAGGCTACGGACCGCTGCGCATTCGCGCCGAGCTGAAATCGCACGGGCTCTCTGAGCCGGCCATTCGCACCGCGATCGCCGCGGTTGACGTCGATTGGCTGGCCGCTGCGGTGGCGCAGCTGCGCCGGCACGGCGGCGCCAAGCCCCGTGCGGGCGCCGCAGAACGGGCCAGGAACGCGGCGTTTCTCTTGCGCCGCGGCTTCGATACGGCGACAGTACGCGCCGCCACACACGCCGAAACAGGCGATCCGAACGGGGAGATCGGTTGATCGCCCGCCGTCTGGGCCGCATCTTCGGCGTGTCCGTTTTTCCGACGCCCGATTCCACCATTCCGATTCCCGCCGCATGAAAACTTCCGAAATCCGCACCGCTTTCCTGGAGTTCTTCCGCTCCAAGGGGCACACCATCGTGCCGTCGAGTTCGCTCGTTCCGTCGAACGATCCGACCTTGCTGTTCACCAACTCCGGCATGGTGCAATTCAAGAACGTATTCCTCGGCAGCGAGAAACTGAAGTTCGTGCGCGCGGCCGACGTGCAGCGCTGTCTGCGTGCCGGCGGCAAGCACAACGATCTCGATTCGGTTGGCTACACGGCGCGCCATCACACCTTCTTCGAGATGCTCGGCAACTGGTCGTTCGGCGACTACTTCAAGCGCGAGGCGATCGCTTGGGCGTGGGAATTCCTCACCGGCGTGTTGAAGCTGGAAAAGGATCGCCTTTGGGTCACGGTCTATCACACCGATGATGAGGCCTACGCGATCTGGAACGAGGAGATCGGCATCCCGGCCGAGCGCATCGTGCGCATCGGCGACAACAAGGGTGCGCCGTTCGCCTCGGACAACTTCTGGCAGATGGCCGACACCGGTCCGTGTGGTCCGTGCACCGAAATCTTCTACGACCACGGTGCCGACATCGCCGGCGGTCCGCCCGGCTCGCCCGACGAAGACGGCGATCGCTACATCGAGATCTGGAATCTCGTGTTCATGCAGTTCGACCGCGCCGCCGACGGCACGCTGAGCAAGCTGCCGGCGCCGTGCGTGGATACCGGCATGGGGCTGGAGCGTCTCGCCGCGGTGCTGCAACACGTGCATTCGAACTACGAGATCGATCTGTTCCAGCTTCTGATCCGTACCGCCGCGAAACTGACCGCCACCGATGATCTGGAGAACAAGTCGCTGCGCGTGATCGCCGATCACATCCGCGCCTGCTCGTTCCTGATCGTCGACGGCGTACTGCCGTCGAACGAAGGGCGCGGTTACGTGTTGCGCCGGATCATCCGTCGCGCATTGCGTCACGGCTACATGCTGGGTCAGAAGCAGCCGTTCTTCCACGCGATGGTGCCGGCGCTGATCGAGGCGATGGGCGAGGCGTATCCGGAACTGCCGGCCAAGCGCGAGCTGGTCGAGCAGGCGCTGAAGTCGGAAGAAGAGCGCTTCGGCGAGACGCTGGAGCAGGGCATGAAGGTGTTCGAAGAGGTCGCCGCCAAAGCGGCCGGTACGATTCCGGGCGAAGCGGCATTCCGTCTGTACGACACCTATGGCTTCCCGGTCGATCTCACCGCCGACATCGCGCGCGAGCGCGGCCTCACGGTCGACATGGCCGGCTTCGAGGCGTCGATGGAGCAGCAGCGCGAAACCGCGCGCGCGGCCGGCAAGTTCTCCGGCGGCCTGACCCTGCCGGCACAGCTCGCCGCGCAGTTGGCGCCGACCGTCTTCCTCGGCTACGAGCGCACCGAAACCGAGAGCGGTGAAGCGCGCGTGGTAGCGATTCTCAAAGACGGCCGCGCGGTCGAATCGGTGAGTGCGGGCGAGGAGGCGGTGGTGCTGCTCGACCGCACGCCGTTCTACGCGGAATCGGGCGGACAAGTCGGCGACACCGGCCTTCTCGACGCCAAGGACGTCAGCTTCGACGTCGCCGATACGCGCAAGCTCGCCGGCCAATATCACGCGCACGTCGGTCGCGTGCGCGTCGGTCGTCTCGGCGTCGGTGATGCGGTGCACACCGCTGTCGACGCCGCGCGTCGCGCCGCGATCGTGCTCAATCATTCGGCTACGCATCTACTGCACGCGGCTTTGCGCACGGTGCTCGGCACGCACGTGCAGCAGAAAGGCTCGCTGGTCGCGCCCGATCGCCTGCGCTTCGACTTCTCGCACTTCGCGCCGCTGACGCCGGAGCAATACGGCCGCGTCGAAACCCTCGTCAACGACGAGGTTCGCCGCAACGTCGCCGCGGACGTGCGCCACATGGCCTACGACGAGGCGATCGAGTTCGGTGCGCTCGCGCTGTTCGGCGAGAAGTACGGCGACGAAGTGCGCGTGCTCAAGATGGGCGATTTTTCCACCGAGCTTTGCGGTGGCACACACGTCTCGCGCACCGGCGACATCGGCCTGTTCAAGATCGTCTCCGAAAGCGGCGTCGCTTCCGGCGTGCGCCGCATCGAAGCGATGACCGGCGCCGCCGCGTTGCACAACGTCAACGACGACATCGAACGACTCGACGAGGTCGGCGCGCTGCTGTCCGCGCACGGCGACGAAGTTCTCGACAAGCTGCATCAGCTGCTCGATCGGCAGAAGAAGCTCGAGCGCGAGCTGGAATCTTTGAAGGCGAAGGCGGCCAGCTCCGCCACGCAGGATCTCGCCGCGTCGGCGCACGAAGTCGCCGGCTTCAAGGTCGTCGCCGCGCGCGTCGATGGGCTGGATGCGAAGGCGCTGCGCGAAGGCGTCGATACGCTCAAGCAGAAGCTGGCCGATTGCGTCGTGCTGCTCGCTGCCGCGGCCGACGGCAAGGTCGCGCTGGCCGGTGGTGTACACGGCGCCGCGCTCGGCAAAATCAAAGCCGGTGAAGTCGTCGCGCACGTCGCCGCACTGATCGGCGGCAAGGGCGGCGGACGGCCGGATATGGCGCAAGGTGGAGGCGTCGATTCGCCTGCGCTCGATGCTGCGCTCGCCGCATTGCCGTTGTGGATTTCGCAGCGTTTCCAGCAGTAAGCAAATGTAAAGAAGACGGGCGTTTGATGCGCTGCGTTTCGTTGCGCCTATGGCAGGCGTTCGTTAGTATCGAACGGTCGAGGTATCGCCGCACCGCCCTTGGGCGTCTAGAACGGCGAACCGGTTTACGACAGGGGGGAGCGGCAGCAGCGAGGGAGGCTGCTTGGTTCCCGGAGTCCTCGGGCGCGCTCGGGTGAGCGGTTGCATGCGCCAAGAGAACTCATCGGACCGACAATCGTGTAAGGAGAGCACCACATGCTTATTTTGACTCGCCGCGTCGGCGAGACGCTGATGATCGGCGACGAGGTGACCGTCACCGTTCTAGGCGTCAAAGGGAACCAGGTCCGCATAGGGATCAATGCGCCGAAGGACGTGGCGGTGCATCGCGAGGAGATTTATCAGCGCATCAAGCGCGAGTTGGCTCCGGGCGAAGAACCGCCGGAAGGCGGCGGTCCGGCAACTTGAGCTTTACCGGCGCCGATGAGGCCGGTATCCTTCGCGACCCTCGCTTTCGAGCGCTCCGCACTTTCGACATACCGGTGAAAGTTTCGGTGAGCGGAGGCGGCGAGATCGGCCTCAAGGCCGCTTTCGGGGAGACAGGAAGTCGACCGCAAAACGCGCCATGGATGGACGGTTCGCTAGAAAATACGGAGAGATGCCCGAGAGGCCGAAGGGGCTCCCCTGCTAAGGGAGTATAGGGTCAAAAGCTCTATCGAGGGTTCGAATCCCTCTCTCTCCGCCAGACTCAAACCCCCGCGTTCGCGGGGGTTTTTGTTTGTGCGCCGTGCGGTCGGGCGGGCCGGACCGGCAGCGCCGGTTGCCCCTATACTGTGCGGCCTACCGCAGCGCACAAATTTGCCGTGACCCAAGAACTCGCGACGATCGTCGACTTCATCCGCTACGGCGCCAGCCGCTTCGGTGCGGCGGGACTCACTTTCGGCCACAGCTACGACAACGCCCTCGACGAGGCGACGCATCTGGTCCTGCACGCCCTGCATCTGCCGCACGATCTGGCGCCCGCATACGGCGCCGCGCGGCTGATCACGGAGGAGAAGCGCGCCGTGCTCGAACTGATCGAGCGCCGCATCGCCGAGCACAAGCCGGTCGCCTATCTGACCGGCGAAGCCTGGTTCGCCGGGCTCAAGTTCAAATCCGACGGCCGCGCGCTGGTGCCGCGCTCGCCGATCGCCGAGTTGATCCAGTCCGGCTTCTCGCCGTGGCTGGACGAACGCCCGGTCGAACGCGCGCTGGATCTGTGCACCGGCTCGGGCTGCATCGGCATCGCGATGGCGGCGCACAACCCGGACTGGCAGGTCGACCTCGCCGACATCAGCGACGACGCGCTCGCGCTGGCGCGCGAGAACGTGGCGTTCCAGGATGTCGGCGATCGCGTACGCGTGATCCGCTCGGATCTCTTCGCTGACCTCGGCGGCGAGCGCTACGACCTGATCGTCAGCAATCCGCCCTACGTGACCGAACAGGAATACGCCGCACTGCCGCCCGAATACGGCCACGAGCCGGCGTTAGGCTTGCGTGCCGGCGACGACGGCCTGGATTTCGCCTTGCGCATCCTCGCTGCCGCACCGGATCACCTCAACGACGATGGCGTGCTGATCGTCGAGGTCGGCGAGAGCGAACGCGCGCTGGTCGAACTGCTGCCGCAGCTGCCGTTCAACTGGATCGAGTTCAACGTCGGTCAGATGGGTGTGTTCCTGCTCGACCGCCGCGATCTGCTCGAGCATGCGGCGGCGATCCGTGCCGCGGCAAAGGCGCGGCGCTGACGGCGAGGTCTCGCCGAATCGGAGCGATCCTGCGTCGCGCCTCGAACCGAAGCTCGAATCCGGCGCGCGCCGGGATGATGAAAATGTAAATTTTTCCAAAGTCCACGATTTCCGCCGCCCATGTCCAGCAACTCGTTCGGTCAGCTCCTCAGCGTCACCACCTTCGGCGAAAGCCACGGACCGGCGATCGGCTGCGTGATCGACGGCTGCCCGCCGGGACTCGCGCTGGCGAGCGAGGACTTCCGCACCGATCTCGATCGCCGCGCCACCGGTCGCAGTCGCTACACCTCGCAGCGGCACGAGACGGACGAGGTGGAAATCTTGTCCGGCCTCTATCAAGGACGCACCACCGGCACGCCGATCGCGCTCTTGATCCGCAACGTCGACGCGCGTTCGAAAGACTACGGCGATCTGGTCGAAACCTTTCGCCCCGGCCATGCCGACTACACCTATTGGCAGAAGTACGGCATCCGCGACCCGCGCGGCGGCGGACGCTCGTCCGCGCGCGAGACGACCATGCGCGTCGCCGCCGCGGTGATCGCCAAGAAATGGCTGGCCGAGCGTTACGGCGTGCGCGTGCGCGGCCACCTCGCGCAGATCGGTGAATTGACGCCGCAGGCGTTCGACTGGGACGCGGTCGAGCGCAATCCGTTCTTCTGGCCCGACGCGGCGATGGTCGACGAACTCGAGGCTTACGTGAATCGGCTGCGCAAATCCGGCGATTCGGTCGGCGCGCGCGTCACCGTCGTCGCCGACGGCGTGCCGCCGGGTTGGGGCGAGCCGATCTACGGCAAACTCGACGGTGAACTCGCCGCCGCCCTGATGTCGATCAACGCGGTCAAGGGCGTCGAGATCGGCGCCGGCTTCGCTTGCGTCACGCAAAGAGGCAGCGAGCATCGCGACGAGATCACGCCGCAAGGTTTCCTCTCCAACCACGCCGGCGGCATCCTCGGCGGCATTTCGAGCGGGCAGAGCGTGGTCGCCTCGATCGCGTTGAAGCCGACCTCGAGCATTCTGATCCCCGGACGTAGCGTGAATCTCGCCGGCGAGCCGACCGAAGTCGTCACCAAGGGCCGCCACGATCCCTGCGTCGGCATCCGCGCGACGCCGATCGCTGAGGCGATGGTCGCGCTGGTGCTGATGGATCAAGCGTTGCGCCATCGCGCGCAATGCGGTGATGTCGGTGCGGTGGTCCCGCGCATTCCCGCCTCGGCCGAGCGCGCATGAGCGACCGACCGACATCACTACTTCGAGAGACGTCGATCAATTCTTCGCGATGAACCGCTCCACTTCCCGCCCACGCGTCTGGGTCTCGCGCCCGCTGTTCGACGACATCCTCGATCGCTTGCGCGAGCACTTCGAGGTCGAGGTCGAAAGCGAGGACCGCGATTGGACGCGCGAGCAGATGGCGCAGAAGCTGCACGACAAGAGCGGCGCGATCCTCGGCGTCGCCGATCCGGTCGATGCGAGCGTGATCGCGCGGACGCCGCAATTGCGTGCGATCGCCAATCGCGGCGTCGGCCACAACAATCTCGATCTCGCCGCATTGAGCGCGGCCGGCATCTTTGCTACGAACACGCCGGGCGTGCTCGATGAAACTACCGCGGATTTCGCCTGGGCGTTGATGCTCGCGACGGCGCGACGCGTGACCGAAGCCGAGCGCTACCTGCGCGCGGGAAATTGGCACGGCATGTCCTTCCACATCATGCTCGGCGGCGACGTGCACGGCCGCACGCTAGGCATCCTCGGCATGGGCCGCATCGGCCGTGCGATCGCGCGGCGCGCGGCGGGATTTCGCATGCCGGTGCTCTATCACAATCGCTCGCGCCTGGACGCGGCGGTCGAAGCGGAATGCGCGGCGCGCTACGTCGAGCGCGACGCCTTGCTGCGCGAAGCGGACTTTCTCGTGCTCGCCGTGCCGATGACCGCACAGACGCGCCATGCGATCGGCGCGGCCGAGCTCGCGCAGATGAAGCGCGACGCGTTCCTGATCAACATCGCACGCGGCGGCGTGGTCGACGATGTGGCGCTGGTCGCCGCGCTCGCGCAAAAGCGCATCGCCGGTGCCGGCCTCGACGTGTTCGAGCGCGAGCCGGCGGTGCCGGCGGAGATGCTCGCGCTCGACAACGTCGTGCTGACGCCGCACATCGCCAGCGCCAGCCTGGCGACGCGGCGCGCGATGGCCGCGATGGCGGTCGACAACCTGATCGCCGCACTCGGCTACGGCCCCGATGCAGGGCGGCCGCCGAACCTCGTCAATGCCCAATCGTCATTAGCGCGCGGCGCTTGATCCGATCCATCCTGCAACGTTCCATTTCGCCGATTCCCCACTCCGATTTCTGGCAGAACCGATGAACGACAAGACGAAGTACAACGTAGCGATGGTCGGCGCGACCGGTGCGGTCGGCGAAGCCCTGCTCGCGATCTTGAAACAGCGCGACTTCCCGATCGCCGAACTGGTGCCGCTGGCGAGCGAGCGTTCCGCCGGCGACAAGGTTGCGTTCGGCAACCGCGAAGTGGTGGTCAGGAATTTGGCCGAGTACGACTTCAACGGCATCGACATCGCGTTCTTCTCCGCCGGCGGCAGCGTGTCGAAAGAGCACGCGCCGCGCGCCGCCGCGGCCGGCGCGGTGGTGATCGACAACACCTCCGAGTTTCGCTATCAGCCCGACATCCCGCTGGTTATCAGCGAGGTCAATCCGCACGCGATCGCGCAGTACACCGCGCGCGGCATCATCGCCAACCCGAACTGTTCGACGATGCAGATGCTGGTCGCGCTGGCGCCGATCCATCGCGCCGTCGGCATCGAGCGCATCAACGTTGCGACCTATCAGTCGGTGTCCGGCGCGGGCCGTTCCGGTGCCGAGGAGCTCGGCCGCCAGACCGCGGCGCTGCTGAATTTCCAGGACGTCGCGCCGGCCAAGTTCCAGGCGCAGATCGCGTTCAACCTGATTCCACAGATCGACGACTTCCAGCCCAACGGCTACACCAAGGAAGAAATGAAGATGCTGTGGGAGACGCGCAAGATCCTCGAAGATCCCTACATCATGGTGAATCCGACCGCCGTGCGCGTGCCGGTGTTCTATGGTCATTCCGAGGCGGTACACATCGAGACGCGCGAGAAGCTCACGGCGGAGGCGGCGCGGCAGTTGCTCGAGAACGCACCCGGCGTCGTCGTCGTCGACGAACGCAAGCCGGGCGGATATCCGACACCGGTATCGCATGCCGCCGGCAAGGACGACGTCTTCGTCGGGCGCATTCGCGAAGACATCTCCCACCCGCGCGGACTGAACTTGTGGATCGTGTCCGACAACATCCGCAAGGGTGCCGCGCTGAACGCGGTGCAGGTCGCCGAGCTCCTGATCCAGTCCTATCTCTGAGCGCTCCGCGGGTCCGGAGAGGGGCGCTTCGCGTTCATGTAGGGCGTGGAATGTTGACCCGTTCGCGGATCGTCGCGGAGACAGGTTTCCCAATCGCCTGTAGAGGTTACGATTGTGTTATAAGCCCGTTTCGAGATAGCCCGATACGGGCCGGTCATGGAAGGGCGGTTGAAAAATCGCTGCTGCACAGGGTTTGGTGCCGTCCCATCGAGGGCTCGAACGCTCGATGCGACGAACGTGGCGCGGCCCTACCGCGACCGCATTGCTTTACAGACTATTGAAGATTTTGGGGGGACGCCTGGATGAAACGATCGTTGCAGCTTCCGCTTGCGATCGCGCTCGCGCTGAGCGCGGCGAATGCGTCGGCGCTGGGGCTCGGCCCGGTGCACGTCAATTCGAGACTGAACCAGCCGTTGGACGCCGAAATCCCAGTCCTTCAAGGCACCGTCGGCGAGGCAGAGGGCCTGTTGGTCAATTTGGCCGGTGCCGAGGATTTCGAGCGCGTCGGCCTGAACCGCTCGCGCCTGACCGTACCGCTCGATTTCGCCGTGACGAAGAACAATCGCGGCGAGGTCTTCATCAAGATCACCAGCAAGGAGCCGGTGCGCGACACCTTCCTCGACGTGCTGGTCGAGGCGAATTGGCCGAAGGGCCGTTTGCTGCGCGAATACGCGATCCTGCTCGATCCGCCCGTGAGCGCTCCGGCGACGGCACGCAGCGCTCCAGCCGCGAGCAACCCCAATGCACCGGGCTCGGTCACCCTGATCCGGCGTGAGCCGCGTGCCGAACGCAGCACCGCCGCCGCACCAGCGCCAACACCCGCGCCGCGCCAGAAGCCGGTGCCTGCCGCCGCGGAGCCTGCGCGCAAAGCGAGCGGCGGCGAGTACGGACCGGTCGAAGCGGGCGAGACGTTGTCGGCGATCGCGCGTGCGGAAGCCGGTAGCGGCGTTTCGCACAACCAGATGATGCTGGCCCTGCTCAAGCACAATCCGAACGCGTTCTATCGCAACAACATCAACGCGCTCAAGCGCGGTGCGATCTTGCGCATCCCCTCGGCCGCCGAAGCGAAAGCGATCGGTTCGGCCAGCGAAGCGGCGACGCAGGCACAAGCGCAGATCGAGGATTGGCGCGGTGGACGCGCCAGCCCGACCCTGGTCGCCGATGCCGGCACCCCGGCCGCCGCGCCCGCGGCCGCCGACAAGAGCAAGAGCGCCGCGCCGAAGACGGCCGCCGCCGGCAAGAGCCCCAGCGAGCGGCTCGAGCTGGTACCGCCCAAGGCCGGTAAGGACAGCCTCGCGATGGCCGACCGCCCCGGTAGCGGCGGCGGCAGTCCGGCGCTGACCGAGATCAAGGCCGAACTTGCGCGCACCAAGGAAGCCCTGACCGCACGCAGCCAGGAAACGGGCGAGCTGAAGTCGCGCGTGCAAGAACTCGAGGACATGAAAGGCAAGAACGATCGCCTGATCAGCCTCAAGGATTCGGAGATCGCCGAGCTGCAGCGCAAGTTGAAGGAGATGCAGGACCCTGCCTCCAAGAACGCTGCGGCCAAGCCCGCCACGCCGGCACCCGCTGCGAACGCGCCGGTGGCTGCGGCCAAGCCGACGGATAGCAGCAAAGCGCCGCCGAGCAAGGACGAGATCTGGGGCAATGCGGATGCGACCGCAGGCGCCAAACCCGCCACCGATCCGGCCAAGCCCGCTGCCGATGCGGCCAAGCCGGCCGCCGCTGCCGCAGCGACATCGACGACTACCGTGCCGCTGGCGGAAACCCCGGCGACCACTAACGCGACACCGGCTGCGTCCACGCCCGCGCCTGCTCCGGCAGCGACGACCGGTACTCCCGCGCCGACCGCATCGACGCCGACATCGAGCACAGCCGCACCGGCGCCTACCGACGCTGCGCCGACCTCGCCACCGGCCGCAGCGGCGCCCAAGCCGGCCGCTGCTGCGGCTACGCCAAAGACCGACACCAAGCCGAAAATCAAACCTGTCGCCGCCGCGCCTTGGTACGAGGAACCTTGGGTTCTTCCGGCCGCACTCGGCGGCGGACTGGTGTTGCTGCTCGCTGCCTTGTTCGGCCTGCGCAAGCGCAAACCAGCGGCGACGCCCGAACGCGGCTCGATCGCGAGCGCATTCGGCGATTCGCCGCTATCTTCCGCGGGCGCGGCGTCGGCCGATTCGGTCTACGACACCGAAGAGAACAGCCTGCGCGAGCAGATCGCGCGCGATCCGCACAACCTCGGCTTGCGTCTTGAGCTGTTGAGCATTCACTACGCCGAACGTGCGACGGACAAGTTCGAAGCGGCCGCCGCGGAAATGCACGGCTACGTCACCGATCCGACTCAGCCGGAGTGGCAGGAAGCCTTGGCGATGGGGCAGGAGATCGCGCCGCGCAATCCGCTGTTCGCCACGGCGCAGCATGGCGTGATCGACGACGAAATCGAGCTGCCGTCGGAGCCGGTCTCCGCGCCGGTTCCGCCTGCGCACGGCTATACCTCGCCGTCGCGCTACGAGGACGATTTCGCCGCCGACTTCGAGCCGACGGTCGAGCCGCCGAAGCCGGTCGCGCCGGCCGATGCGCGCCTCGGTTTCGGCCTCGACGACGACACGTTCGAAACGCATCCGTCGACGCAGCCGGCCAAAGCGGACAAGCTCGACAGCGGATTCGAGTTCGATCTGCCGCCGCTGGATTTCGATCCGCCCGCCAAGCCCGTCGCGGCAGCGGCCGAGCCGATCGAGGACGACTACTTCGGTGGCGAAGATGCGGTCGGCACCAAGCTCGATCTGGCCAAGGCCTACATGGACATGGGCGATCCGGAAGGCGCGCGCTCGATGCTCGATGAAGTCATCGCCGAGGGCAATGCGGCGCAGAAGGCCGAGGCGCAGCGGTTGTTGGCGGAAGTGCGCTGAGACGCCGGGATTGGAGATTGGGGATTGGGGATTGGTGAAAGCATGGGCGACTCGCGCTGGTAGCGGCGCAGATTCGCTCTGACCCATCCCGCTGCGCTTCGGTTTGCACCGAAGCGCGGCCCTTGTACGCTCTCCGAATCCCCACTCCCGAATCTCCAATCCCCGCTTCAATGCGCCTCGCCCTAGGCATCGAATACGACGGCACCGATTTCTCCGGCTGGCAGCGTCTCTCGCACGGACGCAGCGTGCAGGGCGAGGTCGAGGCCGCTTTGTCGTTCGTCGCCGATCACAGCGTCGAAGTCACCTGCGCGGGGCGCACGGACGCCGGCGTACACGCGCGCTGTCAGGTCGTGCATTTCGACACGCAGTCCGCACGCAGCGAGCGCGCTTGGGCGCTCGGTGCGAATTCGCGCCTGGCACGCGATGTCGCCGTGTTGTGGGCGCAACCGGTCGCCGACGATTTCCATGCGCGTTTCGGCGCGCGCGCGCGACGCTACCGCTACACCATCCTCAATCGGCCGATCCGCGCCGCACTCGCCGCACGCTTCGTCACCTGGGAACGCGTGCCGCTCGCAGTCGAGACGATGCATCGCGCCGCGCAAGCCTTGATCGGCGAACACGATTTCAGCGCGTTCCGCACCTCACAGTGCCAGGCGAATTCGCCGATGCGCGAAGTGCGCGAGATCGCGGTCGTCCGCC
Source organism: Dokdonella sp. GW821-FHT11D02 (assembly GCF_058808595.1). Taxonomy (NCBI): domain Bacteria; kingdom Pseudomonadati; phylum Pseudomonadota; class Gammaproteobacteria; order Lysobacterales; family Rhodanobacteraceae; genus Dokdonella; species Dokdonella sp. GW821-FHT11D02. The sequence goes on from NZ_CM179520.1 coordinate 1,540,216, forward strand.
ACGGCGAGGAAGTCGCGATCGAGATCGAAGCCAACGCGTTCCTGCATCACATGGTGCGCAACATCGTCGGCTCGCTGCTGCCGATCGGACGCGGCGAACAGCCGCCGGAGTGGCTCGGCGAGTTGTTGCGCGGCCGCGATCGCGGCGTCGCCGGACCGACTGCGCCGGCATCCGGGCTGGCCTTTCTCGCGCCGCGCTATCCGGCGCAGTGGAAACTGCCGGCCGAGGTGACGTTGTGAACCGCCTCGCGTCGAGGTTTCGACGCACCGAAGTCGCATCACTCGCGATCGGATGTCGTGCACGATGAACACGCGCACGCGCATCAAGTTCTGCGGTCTGACGCGCGAGGAAGACGTACGCGCAGCCGTCGCGCTCGGCGTCGACGCGATCGGCTTCGTGCTCACGCGCAAGAGCCGGCGCTTCGTCGAGCCGGCGCGAGCACGCGCGTTGCGCGAAGACTTGCCGCCGTTCGTCGCTGCGGTCGCGCTGTTCATGGATGACGAGGCGGACTGGATTGAACGAACTGCAGAAATCGTTCAGCCCGACATGCTGCAGTTTCATGGTGAAGAGCCGCCGTCGTTCGTCGCGCGCTTCGCGCGCCCCTATCTGAAGGCGGTACCGATGGGCTCAACCGCCGATGCGGCGGCCTATGCCGAGCGCTATTCGGAGGCGCGCGGCTTCCTTCTCGACAGCCACGCCAGCGGCGGCGCTGGCGGCACCGGCGCTCGCTTCGATTGGTCCAAAACGGTATCGCTGCAGCGTCCCATCGTGCTCGCCGGAGGACTCGACGCGAGCAACGTGGCGCAGGCGATTGCGCAAATGCAGCCGTTCGCGGTGGACGTTTCGAGCGGTATCGAGTCCTCGCCTGGCATCAAGGATGCCGCGAAGATGCGCGCATTCGTCGCCGCGGTGCGCGCGGCGAACCGATAATCGCGCGCGATCCGCATCGTTCGCGTTTGCATTCGTCGCCAAAGTCCGCGTGAAAAAGTTGTGCTAGCGTCGATCGGCCAGGCGCCACGAGGCGCAAATTCTGGCGAGCGCTATCTTCCAAACCTCTAACAGGCGGGTGAGTTATGACGATACTGCATCGTGTTTCGTTGTGGGCGATGGGCACCGTGGCAATGTTCTCGATGGCCGGTCTTGCTCTCGCGGGTGGGCCGAGCGACCCGCATGGTGGAAAGACTCTCGCGGGTGGACCGAGCGATCCGCATGGCGGACCGACGACCACGAGCGGGCCGAGCGATCCGCATGGCGGACCGACGACCACGGGCGGACCGAGTGATCCGCACGGCGGACCGACCACCACGAGCGGACCGAGCGATCCGCATGGCGGACCGATGCTCACGAGTGGACCGAGCGATCCGCACGGCACAGCGAAGGCAACGACTGGTCTCGGCCAGGCAAATCCGCCGTCTTTCAACGTCAGCGAGAGTGCGGCATGGAGGGTCTACGAGCTCGAGCGCGACGGAATCCAGTACCTGCAGGTCAACGACCGCCGCGGCAACGTTCGCGCCATCATCGGCGGCGTCGGCGAAACATTCTGGACGCTACCGGCCGGCAGCGCTGCGGACCGCGTCTCGCTGCCGCAACAGAGCGTGTCGATTCCGGCAGGCGCGTTGCGGACCGAGATCTACCGCACGACGGATGTCGTGCTGGCCGCCTACGAGGTGGACGGCGGCATCATCTGGTCGATCGAGGCGCCCGACGCCACGCGTTGAACAGTCGGCGCTTGGTTCTTCGGTTCGACCAATGACAGCCGGATGTGATTGCGGCGGCACGAAACCGTGCCGCCGTAGGCCAAGGCTCGCACCGTCAGCGAATCGACGGCGCGTGCCGCGGTCTGCGGTGACAGCGTACGTGCGCGGTCGAGTAGGAAGACGTTGATGACGATGCCTCGATGCGGGCCTTTGCGCCCGCATCGAGCGCGGATTTTGACGATGCCCGATTCGTCCTGCAGCAGAATGGCGACCGCATCGCAGACGCTGCGGTAGGCAGCCAGCTGCATTCCCAGGCTCAGCTGGCACGGATTTCCCGTGAGATGCGGCGAGGTAAGGCGATCGGATTGTTCCCATACCTCGGCGATGCCGCTCGATTGCAAGACCAGATACAGACCGTAGTGCTCGATGCCCGACGGGTAGATGAGGCTCAATTGTTCGCGGAATAGGTGCCCCTGCTTCACGCTCGAGCGCAGCATGTCCGTCGCGGCCGCATTGTGGCCGCGCTCGCGCAACCACTGCGCCGTCTTGCGGAACGCATCGTCCATTTCGTCACTGAGGACAGTGATGCGCGCTGCGCTTTCGCGCAATTTGCGCTCGCTGGCGAGCAGATTGACCTGCGCCAGCGACAGCGCGCTCCTTTCGATGCGATCGCGATGCATGAACTTGTAGTAGAAGTGGGAAATCGTCGATCCGAGCAGCAGCAGCGCGGTACTCGCCATCGCCAGGGTCTCCTGTGCGACGAGAGCGTTCAGATCACGTGATCCCAGCGGATCTGCGCGTTCTATCGTGAATCCCACGATCAAGTTCAGAGCGGCGACGCCGACGGCACCGCCTTGCCAGCCGTGCAGGCAAGTCAGCACGATGACCGGCAGCAGCATCAGGATGCGCAAGCTGTTCTTCGCCGCGATTTCCTCTACCGGAAGTTGCATCGCATAGACGCCGAGCGTGGCGATGAGGAGCAGCGCGATCGCCACGTCCAACCGCCAGTGCCTGGAAAACTGAATCGACAGGTGGCGGTGTTTCCACAGCATCACCAGGGGCACGCAGATCAGGATGCCGAGATAATCTCCGATCGCAAAGGTGATGGCGCCGTCCCACGAGACCGCGGTATGGCGAGTGGGCATCAGCAGCCAGGCCATGCTCAAGTTGAGCGCGGTGATGCAGATCGCGCACAGCGCAGCCATCGAGACCAGCCCGTAAGGATTGCCCGAGCCGATCAGGCGACGGTGGCGGTGGACGATCAGCGCGGCCATCGGCATCAACACGGCGGAGGAGAATACGACCCAAGGCAAGCCGAATTTGTCGATCAGCGGATAGCGCATATAAGCGAAGGCCGCATACTCGCCGGCTATCAGATACGGCCAGTAGCGCGGCGCCAACAAGAGCAGGGCGCCCACGCGCAAGCCGGCTGAAAGCATCCATTGGTCGACCGAGACTTTTTGGCGCACCAGGCAGAACACGATCGCGTACGCCGCCATCAGCAGCAAGCCGCTCAGGCGAATACGCAGCTGAAATTCCTGTTCCAGCCAATTCAGTCGCACTGATACGGCCTCTTGGTCATTTGCGCATGAAAACCGGATGAAGATTTTCGTCAATGAGACGATGCGAAGCATAAGCATCCTTGCCCGAGCTCATTAGCGTCAAGTCGAGAAACCGGGCACTACCCAATACATTGAATCCGGTCACAAAGTCGGAAGCCCTGAAGGCGTTAGCACGGTGCCCGCGAGCGTGCCTTGCAGACCCGCCTCCTCCTGCATCGCCTGCGTTCCGCCGCGACGATTCGACCGCATAGCCCGGGAAACGATCCCCGACGGCGAAATCGCGCCAGATTAGGTACGCTATGCGCACTCCGATGGACCGATCGACTCGCCCACTTCCTTCTCCGCCGTTCGGCCGCTCTTTGCGTCGATGGCGCCGCGTGCCCGCCGCTGCGGTGCGATAGCGCTCGCCGTCGACGCATCGTCCCTGCGGCTCGCCGCCAGTCCGGCCAGCTGTTCCATCTTAGCGCTCGTGCAGCGCTGGGCAAGCCTTCCGTTCCGGAGAGTTCCATGCCGACCCAACCTTCCCCCGACGTCGCCGCCGCGGCGATCGATTACGCGCACTATCCCGATGCGCGCGGCCGCTTCGGCGACTACGGCGGCTCCTACGTCGCCGAAACCCTGATCGCACCCTTGGCTGAACTGACCGCCGCCTACGAGGCTTTGCGCGTAGCCCCGGCCTTCGTCGCCGAGTTCGAACGCGATCTCAAGTACTACGTCGGCCGCCCTTCGCCGATCTACCACGCCGAGCGCCTGTCGCGGCAGATCGGCGGCGCGCAGATCCTGCTCAAGCGCGAGGATTTGAATCACACCGGCGCGCACAAGATCAACAACACGATCGGACAGGCGCTGGTGGCACGCCACATGGGCAAGCGCCGCGTCATCGCCGAAACCGGCGCCGGCCAGCACGGCGTCGCCACCGCGACGGTGTGCGCGCGTTTCGGCCTCGATTGCGTCGTCTACATGGGCGCGACCGACATCGAGCGGCAGAAGATCAACGTCTATCGCATGAAGCTGCTCGGCGCCGAAGTGGTGCCGGTCACCTCGGGCTCGAAAACGCTCAAGGATGCGCTCAACGAGGCGATGCGCGACTGGGTCACCAACGTCGCCGATACCTTCTACATCATCGGCACGGTCGCAGGTCCGCATCCGTACCCGCAGATGGTGCGCGACTTCAATAGCGTGGTCGGACGCGAAGCACGCGCGCAGATGCTCGAGCAATACGGGCGCTTGCCGGACGTGATCACGGCCTGCGTCGGCGGCGGCTCGAATGCGATCGGCTTGTTCCACGCGTTCTTGAACGATCGCGAGGTGCGCATCGTCGGTGCCGAAGCGGCCGGAGAGGGCATCGCGAGCGGCCGTCATGCGGCCTCGCTCGCCGCCGGCCGCCCGGGCGTGCTGCACGGCAATCGCACCTACGTGCTGTGCGACGACGACGGTCAGATCACCGAGACGCATTCGGTCTCGGCCGGGCTCGATTATCCCGGCGTCGGTCCCGAACACGCCTTCCTCAAAGACAGCGGCCGCGCGAACTACGTCGGCGTCACCGATGCTGAGGCACTTGCCGCATTCCATCAGCTCGCGCGCAGTGAGGGTATTTTGGCGGCGCTCGAATCAAGTCACGCGGTAGCGCAGGCGATGAAACTCGCGCGCGACTTGCCGAAAGAAGCGCTGGTGCTGTGCAACCTGTCGGGGCGCGGCGACAAGGACGTGCATACGATCGCGGCGCGAGAGGGAATCGAGCTGTGAGGATCGATATCGCAAGCCCTCATTCGCCGCGCCGGCATTTGCGCACAAGCGGGAATCCATTACCGCTTTTCCTTCGCACCGGCGATTTCATTCATTTCTCGGTGGACGCCCGTCTGTGCGGGCTAGACGACGACGCGGGGCGCACATGAACCGGATCGACCAACGCTTCGCCCAACTGAAAACCCAGCGCCGTACCGGCCTGATTCCCTTCGTCACTGCCGGCGATCCGCTGCCGCAGGCGAGCGTCGCGCTGATGCACGCGCTGGTCGAGGCCGGCGCCGATCTGATCGAGCTCGGCGTGCCGTTCTCCGACCCGATGGCCGACGGCCCGGTGATCCAGCACGCCAGCGAACGCGCGCTCGCCAAGGGCATTGGCCTGCGCCAGATCTTCGGCTGGGTACGCGACTTCCGCGCGCGCGATTCGTCCACGCCGATCGTGCTGATGGGCTATCTCAATCCGGTCGAGATCTTCGGCGCGACACGCTTCGCGCAGGCGGCGGTCGAGGCCGGCGTCGACGGCGTCCTGCTGGTCGACTGCCCGATCGAGGAGTTCGAAACCGCAGCGCCCTTGCGCGAAGCGGGGTTGCGCCAGATCTTCCTAGCCGCACCGACCACCACCGCCGATCGCCTCGAGCGAGTCTGCGAGGCGGCGCAGGGATTCCTGTACTATGTTTCGTTCGCCGGCATCACCGGCGCGGATCGGCTCAGTCAGGACGACGTGCGTACACGCGTCGGCGCGATCAAGCAACGCGCGCGGACGCCGGTCGCGGTCGGTTTCGGCGTACGCGATGCGGCTGCCGCCGCGGCGATCGGCGAGTTCGCCGATGCCGTCGTGATCGGCAGCGCCCTGGTCGAGCGGCTCGCCGGTGCGGCCGACGCGGACGAAGTCACGGCGCGAGCGCGCGAGTTCCTCGCTCCGATCCGAGCCGCGCTGGATGCGCGCGAAAACACCTGAAGGCGAAGAGCCTGAGTCACGAACGACACGAAGAACGCGGAGGCAAGGTTATCGGAGGCGGAACAGCGGTACGTTCCCGGATTCTTCGCTCTTTGATTCTTCGCGTCGTTCGCGTTCGGCGTGCTTCACTCTTTTGATACCGGCCCGACAACGGTCGGAGAAATACGGAAAAACACATGAACTGGTTGCAGAAACTCGTCGGCCCGCGGACTCGGGCCGCCGGAGCGGGAAAGGGTAAGGTGCCCGAAGGCCTGTGGGAAAAATGCGAGGGCTGCGGCGCGGTGCTGTACAAGCCCGAGCTCGAAGCCGCGTTGATGGTGTGCCCCAAATGCGGCCACCATCATGCGATCCGCGCGCGTGCGCGCCTCGCGGCGTTCCTCGATGCGGGCAGTACGCAGGAATTGTTCGAGAGTCTCGAGCCGACCGATCCGCTCAAGTTCCGCGACACCAAGAAGTACAAGGATCGCCTGCTCGCCGCGCAGAAGCAGACCGGCGAAAAAGACGCGCTAGTCGCCATGCGCGGTACGCTGCTGGGTCAGCCGACCGTCGCCACGGCATTCGAGTTCGCCTTCATCGGCGGTTCGATGGGCTCGGTCGGCGGCGAGAAGTTCACGCGTGCGGCGGAGCTCTCCTTGGCCGAACGCATGCCGCTGGTCTGCTTTTCCGCCAGCGGCGGTATGCGCATGCAGGAAGGCTTGTTCTCGCTGATGCAGATGGCCAAAACCTCGGCCGCGCTCGCACGCCTGCGCGACGCCGGCGTGCCCTTCGTCAGCGTGCTGACGCATCCGACCACCGGCGGCGTCTCCGCCAGCCTCGGCATGCTCGGCGATCTCAACATCGCCGAACCGAAGGCGCTGATCGGTTTCGCCGGACCGCGCGTGATCGAGCAGACCGTGCGTGAAACTCTGCCCGAAGGTTTCCAGCGCTCCGAATTTCTGCTCGAGCACGGCGCGATCGATCTGATCGTCGATCGGCGCGAACTGCGCGCAAAAATCGCCGCCATGCTCGACTTGCTGACCAAGCGTCCGCACGCCGCGTAATCGCCTCATCCGAACGGCCGCTCGGCACAGTTGTGCCGAGCGACGCTCGTGCCGGACACGCACGGCAATTCGCAGCTTCCTCTGAAAGGCTTTCCTATCCGCTCCCTCCGCGCGTCTTCACGCGCACGGGCGGCAGTGCGCATTGTGCGGCCGGTCACATTTTCGGCATTCCACACCGAAATCCCAAGCACGACAAATGTCGTTAGCGTGTGAAAAATGCGGCGATTGATTTTATTTTTTCAACGCCACAAGAATTTACATGCAATTCGTGAGTGACTTCGCAAAATAGGGGAAAGCTGGGTGTAACCACCGATCGATCGTTTAGAGCGTGCGACGTCCGCACGGGGGAATAGCGCTAACGACGGTCCGCACCTCGGGATGCAAAAGCGCGCGGCGCTAGGGGAAAAACATGGATTTGGACACCGGATCGCAAGACGAGCCTGCCCGTCCCCTCGTTGGCGCATTCACGCGCAGCGTCCGCACTGAATCGCCGCCAGCCGCTGCGCAAAGCCGGCTCGTCTTACCGCTCTTATCGATGCGCCCCGCTTCCGTTCGCTCGTTGCTGACGAACGCGATTCGCGATCTGCACGCGCGCCTCACCTCCATCCAGCCACGCCGCCGCAGCGGAACGAGCGGGCGTCCGCTCGTTGCATCGACTTTCGACCAAGGAAACGCCATGCGTGTTGCCCACACCGATCGCCCGACACCTTCCTCGCCGCGCCGGCTGATCGACGCAAACGGTCGAATGAGATCCGCGATCCGCCTCACCGCAGCGGCGTTGGTGCTGTCGGTCGGGGTGATGACGGCGCCGACGGCCTACGGCGCCGGCGCGACCTCGCAGCGCGACGTGAATCCGACCGGCGGCGTGCTCGCCAACGGCTCCGACGGCCTGCGCATGCGCTGGGGCAGCAACAGCCAGTTCCAGGTCAATCTCGCCGGCAGCGGGCAGGTCTATGAGCCCGGTAGCACACCGCAGACCGGCACCGCGATCTTCAACAGCGTGTATCTGCGCGTCGACCGCGGCACGAATGCGACGACACGCGTCTACACCAATGCCGACAACGCCACCGGCGCCCCGTTCTCCACCTTTACCCAAGTTTCGCAAAGCGCGATCAGCGGCGCCGGCACGGCCGCATCGCCGTGGGTGGTGACGACCGTCCTGCGGCCGTCGGTCGCCGCGGACAACGGCATCACGGTCACGCTGACCGACAGCTATGTGCGGCCGCAGGGCTGGTTCACGCGTCGCGTCGCGCTCACCGGCATGCCGACCACCGGCGCTGCGCTCAAGTTCTATCAGAACATCGACACCTTCCTGCAAGGCGGCGACGAAGGCCCCGGTTTCTCGCGCGTCAGCCCCGGCAATACCAGCGGCATCCCGGACGTGGTCGGCGTCATCAAGAACAGTCAATTCGAAGCGCTCTGGTACGAACCCTCGTCGGGCACGCCGATCTGGGATCGCTACTACACCGGTTACTACGACGACGTCAGAACGCTGACCTGCAACGGCACCGTCACCGCGACCAATCCCTGCGTCACCGGCACCGGCAACCTCAACAACACCGTCGACACCAACCCGACCACCGACAACGGCATGGCGGCGCAGTGGAACGTGCCGGCCGGCTCGGCTTCCTTCACGCTCGAATATCGCGTCACTTTCGCGATGGGCGCGGTCGACCTGACCAAGGCCTTCAATCCGACCACGATCGCGCTCAACGGCGTTTCCACGCTGACCTTCGACTTGAGCAACAAGACGGTCAACGCGGTCGCCAGCATGAACTTCCTCGACACATTGCCGAGCGGCGTGGTGGTCGCGCCGACACCGAACATCCGCACCAGCTGCCCCGCCGGCGGTGCGCTCGGTACGACCTTCCCGGCCGGCATGACGGTTACCGCGGCGGCCGCCAGCGGCACCATCCAGCTCACCGGCGGACGCGTCAACGGCGCCGCCAGTGCGGGCGGGCAGATGGCCTGCCAGATCGCGGTCGACGTGACCTCCGCGACGGCCGGCGTGTACCACAACACCAACGCCAGCATCAGCGGCGTCGCCAATCTCAGCAACCTGGTCGGCGATGAAGTGCTGGCCGTGGCGATCCCGCAACTGGCCGCTGCCAAGTCCGTCGTCGGCACGCTGGCGAGCGGGCAGACCGGCGCAGCCGGCGACGGCTACTACCAGATCACCGTACAGAACAACGGCACCGGCCCGACCTCCGCCGCGATCAACCTGGTCGACACCTTGCCGGCCGGCTTCACCGCCACCGCCGTTTCGAGCGCCAACGGCACGGTCAACTGCGGCGCCTTACCGGCCGGCGGAACCTTGACCTGCACGTTCACGCCGACCGCGCCGATTGCGGTCGGCGGCTCGGCCAGCGTGCGCATCAACGTGGCGATTCCGGCCGCAACCACAGGCTCGGTGACGAACACCGTCGCGGTCGGCGGCGGCGGCGATCCCGATCCGCTGCCGACCTGTCCGAACGCCGGCAATGCGCAATGTGCGCAGACGACGAACCCGGTTTCACCCGGACTCGATCTCTCGATCACCAAGACCGACGGCCGCACGACGTACACGCCCGGCGCGGCCTTGACCTACACCATCATCGTCAGCAATGCCGGCCCCGCCACTGCGACCGGCGCCAACGTCACCGATACCTTCCCGGCGGTCTTCACCGGCACCTGGACCTGCGTGGGCGCCGGCGGCGGCACCTGTATCGCAGCGGGCAGCGGCAACATCAATACGAACGTCACGCTTCCGTCCGGCGGCAGCGCGACGTTTACGGTGTCCGGCACCGTCAGCGCGGCCGCCAGCGGCAATCTCGCCAATACCGCCACGGTGACGGCGCCGGCCGGCAGCGTCGATCTCAATCCGGCCAACAACCAGGCGACCGATACCGATACCGCTGCGCCGAGCGCGAACCTGTCCGCGGTCAAGACCGGCACGGCCAGCGCCGGCTTCGGCGGCGCGCTGAGCTACAACGTGGTGGTGACGAATGCCGGCCCGAGCAACGCGAACGGCTCCACCTTCAGCGACAACGTACCGGCCGGCATCAGCAACGTCGCCGCGAGTTGCGGCACTCCGGTCGGCGGCGCGGTCTGCGGCGCGGTCAACGTCACCGGCAATGCGGTGACGAGCACGATCACCACCTTGCCGCCCAGCGGCAGCGTGACCTTCACCATCACCGGCAACGCGCCCATCAGCGGTGCCTCGGTGATCAATAGCGCCAGCGCGCAACCGCCCGCAGGCACCACCGATCCGGACCCGAGCAACAACTCCGGCTCGGCCACGACAACCCTGCTGCAGCCGCAGCTCAGCGTGAGCAAGAGCGCGACGCCCAATCCGTTCACGGTCGGCCAGCCGGCCAGCTACACCATCATCGTCACCAACGGCGGCGCCGGCCCGACGGCGGGCAACATCACCTTGTCCGATACGCTGCCGACCGGCATCACCCTGGTCAGCGCGAGCGGTGCGAATTGGAGCTGCAGTGGAAGCCCGGCGCTTTCGTGCGTGTTCTCCGGCACCTTGGCGGCCACGGCGAGTACGACGCTGATCTTGAACGTCGCCGTTGCCGCGAACGCGACCAACGCCAACAACACCGCGACCGCCAGCGGCGGCGGCGATGCCGGCTGCCCGGCGGCTGCACGTTGCAGCGGGACCATCACGGTGCCGGTGAACGGCGCCGCCGACATCGCGATGACCAAGACGGTCGACAACGCGGCACCGAACGTCGGCGAGAACGTCGTCTTCACCGTGACCGCGCGCAACAACGGCCCGAACGCCGCGACCGGCGTGGCGATCACCGACGCGCTGCCGGCCGGGCTCACCTTCGTCTCGGCAGCGCCGAGTCAAGGCACCTACAACAACACGAGCGGCCTGTGGACGGTCGGCTCCATCCCCAACGCGGCACAAGCGACGCTGGCGATCACCGCGACCGTGATCCAAACCGGCTCGATCACCAACACGGCGACGAAATCCGCCGGCGACCAGTTCGATCCCGACACCAGCAACAACGCCGCCTCGGCGATGTTGAACGCACAGCCGTCGGCCGATCTGCAGGTGAACAAGAGCGCGAGCACGACCACGCCCAATCTCGGTGCGCAAGTCAGTTTCACCATCACCGTGCGCAACGCCGGCCCGAACGCCGCCACCGGCGTGGTCGTCGACGACTTGCTGCCGACCGGCTTGAACTTCGTTTCGGCGACCGCTTCGGTCGGCAGCTACGACGCCGTCACCGGCGTGTGGACGCTCGGCGCGCTGGCCAACGCCGCGAACGCGACCTTGACGATCGTGGCCACGGTCGGCGTGCCCGGCAATCTGACCAATACCGCCTCGATCGCTGCTTCCGATCAGCACGATCCGAACACCGCCAACGACAGCAGCGGCGTCACCATCAACGGTCAGGCTGCCGACTTGCAGATGCTGAAGACGGTCGATCAGGCCAACCCGACGCGTGGCCAGAACGTGAGCTTCACGATCACCGTGACCAACCAAGGTCCGAGCGCGGCGACCGGCGTGCGCATCGCCGATGCATTGCCGGCCGGGCTGAGTTTCGTCAGCGCGACGCCGAGCTTGGGCAGCTACAACAGCGGCACCGGCCTATGGACCGTCGGCGGCCTCGCCGCGACGGGCGCGGGTGCCACCGCGACCTTGACCCTCGTCGCGACCGTCAACACCGACGCCAGCGTGACCAACACGGCGAGCCTCGACGCGCTCGATCAGACCGACCCCAATCCAGCCAACAACCAAGGCACCGCGACGGTGACGCCGATCGCTAGCGCGAACCTGTCGGTGGCCAAGAGCGGACCTGCGAACGCGACACCCGGCACCAACGTGAGCTACCAGATCGTCGTCAGCAACGCAGGGCCGAGCACGGCGACCGCGGTCAGCCTCGACGATCCGACCCCGGCCGGCCTCAGCTTCGTCTCCGCCGATGCGCCCTGCGCGGGCGGTTTCCCGTGCAACCTCGGCAACATCGCCGCCGGCGCCAACGCGACGGTGAACGTGACTTATGCAGTGCCGTCGGGTTACGCCGGGCCGGGTCCGATCGTCAACACCGCGACCGCGACCAGCCCGACCTCCGACCCGAATTCGACCGACAACTCCGGCACCGCAACGACGCCGATCGTGCGCAGTGCCAATCTCTCGATCACGAAGAGCGGTCCGGCGACGGTCACCGCTGGCGGCACGGTCGCGTACACGATCGTGGTCAACAACGCCGGCCCGAGCGACGCGAACGGCACGACCGTCAGCGATCCCTTGCCGGCCGGCTTGACCAATGCAACGGCGAGTTGCACGGCCAGCGGCGGCGCGGTCTGCGGCGCGTTCGACAACACGGTGGCCGGCACGATCACGACCTTGCCGAGCGGCGGCAGCGCGACGATCACGATCACCGCGACCGCGCCCAACGAACCGACGACCTTGAGCAACACCGCGAGCGTGACGCCACCAGCGGGCACGACCGATCCGACGCCGGGTGACAACACGACTCCGCCGGTGCAAACGCAAGTCGTCGGCTCGGCCAATCTGACGATGACGAAGACCGGTCCCGCCACGGCGACGCCGGGCACGACGGTGAGCTATCAGCTGGTGGTCAGCAACGCCGGTCCGAGCACAGCGACCTTGGTCAGCTTGAGCGATCCGACGCCGGCAGGTTTGACCCTCGTCTCAGCTGATGCACCGTGTGCGGGTGGCTTCCCATGCAACCTCGGCGACATCGCCGCCGGTGGCAGCGCGACCGTCAACGTGACCTACGCGATTCCGTCCGGCCAGAGCGGCACGATCGCGAACACCGCGACCGTATCGAGCCCGATCACGGACCCCGATCCTAGCGACAACAGCAGCACGGTCACGACCGGACTGAGCGGCAGTGTCGACGTGTCGGTGACGAAGACCGGTCCGGCCACAGTGAACGCGGCCGGCACGATCACTTACACGATCGTCGTCAGCAACGCAGGCCCGAGCGACGCGAACGGCACCACGGTCAGCGATCCGCTGCCGTCCGGCCTGAGCAATGCAACGGCAAGCTGCGCCGGCAGCGGCGGCGCCGTGTGCGGTAGCTTCGACAACACGGTCGCCGGCATCATCACGACCCTGCCGAACGGCGGCAGCGCCACGATCACGATCACGGCCACCGCGCCGAACGATGCGACGACGCTGAGCAATACCGCGACAGCGAACCCGCCGGCAGGAACCACCGATCCGACCCCGGGCAACAACACGACGCCGCCGGTGCAGACGCAAGTGACGCCGGTGGCGAATGTCTCGTTGGTCAAGAACGGTCCTGCGACGATTACCTCGGGCAGTCCGATCAGCTACACCTTGCTGATCGCGAACGCAGGTCCGAGCGTCGCGAACGGCGCGAGCTACAGCGACGCGGTTCCGGCCGGCATCACCAACGTAAGCGCGAGCTGCGGCACGCCGACCGGCGGCGCGGTTTGCGCCAATCCGAACGTGACCGGCAACACGGTCAGCGGCACGGTGCCGACCTTGCCGGCGAACGGCTCGGTGACGATCACGATCACCGGCACCGCGCCGATCGGCGCACAGACGCTGACCAACAGCGCCAGCGTGACGCCGCCCGCAGGAACGACCGATCCCGATCCGGCCGACAACACCGACAGCGCCAGCACCGACGTCAGCTCGGCCGCCGACCTGTCGATGCAGAAGACGGTCGACAACGCGGCACCGAACGTCGGTGAGAACGTGACGTTCACGGTGACCGCAACCAACGACGGCCCGAACGACGCGACCAATGTCGCGATCACCGACGGCCTGCCGGTCGGACTCGCCTTCGTCAGCGCCACGCCGAGTCAGGGCACGTACGACAACACGAGCGGCCTGTGGACGGTCGGCACGCTGGTGAACGGCGCCAATGCGACGGTGACGATCACCGCTCGCGTGACGCAGGCCGGTGCGATCGTAAACACGGCGACGGTCAGCGCGAGCGACCAGTTCGATCCGGATACCAGCAACAACGCCGACAGCGAAGCGCTCAACGGCGGTCTGCTCGCGGACATCCAGGTCAACAAGACGGCCGATACATTGACGCCGAACCTGGGCTCGAACGTGAGCTTCACGATCACCGTGCGCAACGCCGGCCCGAGCCCGGCCACCGGCGTCAACGTGACCGATCTGCTGCCCGCCGGCCTCGCGTTCGTGAGTGCGACGCCGAGTCTCGGCACGTACGACGACACCAGCGGCCTGTGGACGGTTGGCGACGTCGCGGCGAATGCGCAGGAGACGCTGACGATCGTGGCGACGGTGACCCAAGCCGGCGCGATCACCAACACCGCGACCGGGGCTTCGAACGAACCCGATCCCAACAGCGCCAACAACCAATCGGGCGTGACACCGAACGGTCAGGCCGCGGATCTGCAAGTCTTGAAGACGGTCGACAACGCCAATCCGCTGCTGGGTCAGAACGTGACCTTCACGGTGACGCTGACCAACCTCGGTCCGAACGCGGCGACCCATGTCACTGCCAATGACGCGTTGCCCGCGGGCCTGACCTTCGTCAGCGCCAATCCGAGCCAAGGCAGCTACGACAACGCGACCGGTGCGTGGACGGTCGGCGATCTCGCCGCCACCGGCGCCGGCGCGGTGGCGACGTTGCAGATCACCGCGACGGTGGCGCAGACGGGCGCGATCACCAACGTCGCGACGAGCGCAGGCGGCGATCAGACCGACCCGACGCCGAGCAACGACGAAGGCCGCGCGACGGTGACGGTACCGGCCAGCGTGGACGTGTCGATCAGCAAGAGCGGCCCGGCCACGATCGAAGCGGCCGGCACGATCACCTACGTGCTGGTCGTGAGCAATGCGGGTCCGGACGCGGCGAACGGAGCGACCTACAGCGACGCGGTACCGGCGGCGATTACGAACGTGCAGGCAAGTTGCGGCACACCGACCGGCGGAGCGGTGTGCGCGAATCCGACCATCACGGGCAACACGGTCAGCGGCACGGTGCCGACCTTGCCGGCGAACGGATCGGTGACGATCACGATCACCGGTACGGCGCCGAGCGAGGTGATCCCACTCAGCAACACGGCGACGGTCACGCCGCCAGCGGGTGGCGACGATCCGGACTCAAACAACAACACGAGTCCGCCGGTCGAGACCGAAGTGACGCCGATCGCCAATCTCTCGATCACGAAGACGGGCCCCGCGACGGTGAGCGCGGCCGGCACGGTCACCTACACGATCGTGGTCAGCAACGCCGGTCCGAGCAAGGCGGACGGTGCGACGGTGAGCGATCCGCTGCCGGCCGGTCTAACGAACGCGACGGCGACCTGCGGTAGCGAAACGGGCGGTGCGGTTTGCGGTGCGTTCGACAACGCCGTCGCCGGCACGATCACGACCTTGCCGAGCGGCGGCAGCGCGACGATCACGATCACCGCGACGGCGCCGACCCAGCCGGCCACGCTGACCAACACCGCGACGGTGACGCCGCCGACCGGTGTGACCGACCCGACGCCGAGCGACAACACCAGCCCACCGGTGCAAACGGAGGTGCAGCCGGCCGCGGACCTGTCGATCAGCAAGACCGGCCCCGCCGCAGTCGCTGCAGGCGGCGCAGTCAGCTACACGCTCGTGGTCAACAACGCGGGCCCGAGCGATGCGAACGGCGCGACGGTCAGCGATCCACTGCCGGCCGGTCTGACCAACGCGACGGCGACCTGCGGCGGAGAGACCGGCGGCGCGGTTTGCGGCGCGTTCGACAACACCGTCGCCGGCACGATCACGACCTTGCCGAGCGGCGGCAGCGCAACGATCACGATCAACGCCACCGCACCGACCCAGCCGGCCACGCTGACCAATACCGCGACGGTGACGCCGCCGACCGGCACGACCGATCCGACGCCGAGCGACAACACCAGTCCGCCGGTGGTGACCGAAGTCGGTGCACCGACCGCGGATCTGTCGATCACCAAGAGCGGCCCGAGCGTGATCGCACCGGGCAACACCCTGGTCTACACGATCGTGGTGACCAATGCCGGCCCGAACACGGCCGCCTCGGTCCAAGTCGCCGATACGACACCGCCCGGCCTGACCTTTGTCGGCAACGCGGGCGCGTGTACCAGCGCGTATCCGTGCGCACTCGGCGATCTGGCCAGCGGCGCCTCGGCGACGATCACCAGCACGTATGAAGTTCCGCTCGACTACGCCGGTGCGAACCCGATCGTGAACACCGCGACGGCAAGCAGCCCGACGAGCGATCCGAACGCAAACAACGACAGCGCGACCGCGCAGACGCCGGTGGACGCGAGCGGGCAGGTGGCCGACATGATGGCGACCGGCGCCGCGACACAGACGGTATCGGTGAACACGCCGGTCGAAGTGGTGACGAGCTGCACCAACAACGGCCCGCTGCCGGCGATCGGAGCGACCTGCACGGTGACCGAACCGAACGGACCGGACTCGACCGGCCCCGGCCCGCTCGCGACCACGTGCACGCCGGCACCACCGGTGGCGAGCCTGGCGGTCGGTGCGACCATCACCTGCACGACGCAGTTCACGCCGACGCAGGCGGGAACGTGGACGCTGCAGACGACGGCGGCGAGCCAGACCCCGGATGCGATCCCGGCCAACAACGTCGCGCCGAGCGTGGTGATCGCGCAGGCGCCCGACACGGCCGATCTGCGCATCAGCAAGCAGGGCCCGGCGACGGCCGCCGCCGGCGGCACCATCGTCTACACGCTGAGCGTGACCAACCAGGGTCCGGCTGCGGCGAGCGCGGTCACGGTGGCCGATCCGACCCCGGCCGGCTTGAGCTTCGTGCGCGCCGATGCGCCGTGCGCGAGCGGGTTCCCGTGCACGCTCGGCACACTGGCGAGCGGTCAGACGGCGACGTTCACGGCGACCTACGCGATCGACGCCGGCCGCCAAGGCACGATCGTAAACACGGCAACGGCGAGCTCGAGCACACCCGATCCGGACCCGGCCAACGACAGCAGCTCGTCGACGACGACGGTGTCGGGCAATCCGCCGATCGAGCAGGTGCCGGTGCCGGTGGATGCGCGTTGGATGCTGGCCTTGATGAGCTTGTTGCTGATGCTGGTGGCTGGCACCAGGCTGTCGCGTCGGCGCGGTTGAAGACCCGCCACTCTCCCTCTCCCGCGGTCGGGAGAGGGTTGGGGTGGGGGCACGTGAGCTAGGTGGCTCGAACCGAGCAGCCACCCCTGGCGCGCGCTCCCCATCGGCTCCCCTCACATGGTCGGAGGACCACGTTCGACAGCCTCGGCCGCTCGTGGCGGCCTCCACCCTCACCCGCGCTTTCAGCGCGACCTCTCCCGCGAGCGGGAGAGGTGAAAGCAAGCTGACGTTGCCTGGATCAGAACGCCGCCAACCCGCATGCGGCGACTATGTACCGACTCGCCATCGCCGCCGACACAGCCCGAACTCGACCGCGCTTTCAAACGCTTTCGCCTCACGGCGCGCAAGGCATCGTGAAATAGCGTGAAAACCTGACACCGTTTTGCCGCACGGCACAACTGTTTGCTTTTGGTGTGTGAACTACTTCGCACAATAGCTTCCAGGGTGCGGCCACAGATCGGACACGGGAAGCGTGCGACCCAGCACGAAGTGATTTTCCCGCCAATGACGCTCCGCGCCCTCAGTGCTTCGAATGCGCATGTCGTCAGGGGAATCATGAAATCGAGAGTCAGTGCCAACGCGAGCGGCAAGCTCGCCGGCTTGTTTGCCATCGCCGTGAGCGCAACGAGCTTCACGCATCTCGCGCACGCGCAGGTGCAGCGCAGCTTCCTCAACCTCGGTTTCGAGCAACCGACCCTGACCGCAGCGGCTCCGGCGGTGGGCTGCTACGTGCAGATTCCCGAGGCGAGTGTCCTCGGCTGGACCTCCAATCATCCTTCGGCCACCGGCACTGGCTCCTGCACGGCTCCGCTGCCGGCGACCGGCGCGCTGATCGAATTGTGGCGCACCAATTTCGGCGGCGTGCCGGCGCGCGAAGGCGTCAACTTCGCCGAGCTGAACGCGCAACAGGCGTCGCGCCTGTTCCAGAACATCTGCGTGACCAACGGCGAACAAGTGCGCTGGCAGCTCAGCCATCGCGGCCGCAGCGGTCCGGGCGCGGACGTGATGTCGTTCAACATCGACTCCTCGTCGAACCAGATCATGCGCGGCTCGACCAATCCCTCCGGCACCGGCTCGGTTCCGGCGGGTTCCTGCGGTACCGGCAGCATCGGCGGCGCGACCTGCGATGCGCCGACCACGACCAGCACCTGGGCCGACTACACCGGCACCTTCACCTGGAACGGCACCACCGGCGTACACAACTTCGGCTTCGAGGCGATCAGTGCGCAAGGCGGCATCAGCAGCGGCAATTTCCTCGATCGCATCCAGGTCTTTCTGACGCCGTACGTCGAACTGCTGCCGAGCATCAATTCCGGTCGCGAATCGAGCGGCGCAGTCAACACGCCGGCGCTGGCAGTGACCGGTAACGTCGCCACCGCTTTTACCGTCAGTCTGCAGATCGACCCGAGCAGCACCGCGGTGCTCGGCACCGACTTCACCACGCCCGGCGGCGGCAGCACCTTCAGCGTGACGATTCCGGCCGGCAACTACGACGGCGGCGCCAGCAGCCGCTTCAACGTCGGCATCAATCTGATCGACAACGCGGTGATCGAGAACAACCGCACGATCGTTTTGGCCGTACAGCCGCAGCCGGCGAACTACACGGTCGCCAACAGCCAGACCTGCGGCGGCACCGCGACGCAGACACTGACCTACACCATCCTCGACGACGACGTCGACCTACGCACGACCAAGTCCGCCAGCACGGCCGCGCCGCTGCCCGGCGTGCCGTTCACCTACAGCGTGGTCTACGCCAACAACACCGCGCGCACCACGGTCGGCGCGACCACCGCGCACGACGTGACGGCAGCCATCAGCGACGCGGTGCCCACCGGCATCACCTTCACCAGCTGGACCTGCACGGCAAGCGGCGGCGCGAGCTGTCCCGGCGGCGCCGTCAACGGCAGCACCAGCGGCAGCGGTGCGCTCAGCGGCAATGCCTTCCTGCCGGCCGGCAATGCCGCCGCCGGCGGTTCGATCAGCTACACGATCAACGCGGTCGCCGGCGGCGCGCCGAACTGCGCCGCGATCCGCAATACCTCCACCATCACCACGCCGAGCCCGTTCGCCGAAGGCAGCTCGGTGCGCAGCGGCTTCGTCTCGCCGGCGCCGGGCGGTGCGGCGAACAACAGCGCCGTGTTCGACGTCGACCCGGTCTGCGGCAGCACGCTCACCCTGAGCAAGGTCACGCTCGGCGCGGCCGCGGGCCCGTTCGGATTCGCGCTCAGCAACACCACGCAGACGAGCGGCAGCGCGACGACCGCAGCGGCCGGCACGCCGGTGCAGGTCGACGGCGATCCCGCCGCCGGAGTGCAGTCCTTCACGATTCCGGCCAGCGGCATCGGCGCGCCGGTGACGATCCAAGAATCCTCGGGTCCGGCCGGCTGGGGCCTGCAAGCGGCGGCGTGCACGCTCGGCGGCGCGCCGGTCGGCAGCTTGGCCGGCAGCACGCTGACGATTCCCGGCGCCAGCGTGGCCGAGAACTCGAACTACGTCTGCACCTTCACCAACGCGCGTCCGCGCATCCGCCTGCAGAAGGCGCTGCCCGACGGCCGCGTGCTGAGCGGCGACCAGTTCCAGCTGACGATCGCGGGGCCGCGCGGCGGCGCTGCGGCCAGCGCCACGGTGACGACCACCGGCAGCGGCAATACCGCCACCGGCGTAGCCGACTTCAATCCCGCCGACAGCGGTGGCGCCTACACTTTGTCCGAGGCGGCCGCGGGCAGCACCATCCTCGGCCTCTACAACCCGAGCATCAGCTGCTCCAATGCGACGGCGGGTTCGACCACGCCGCTGCCGAGCGGGCAGGGCAGCAGTTTCGCGCTGACGCCGGCGGCCGGCGACGACATCACCTGCACGATCAGCAATCCCAAACGTGCGTCGACCACGGTGCAGATCACCAAGGTCAGCAACGGCGGCGTCGGCAGCTTCGCCTTCAGCGGCAACAACGGCTTCGCCAACCAGAACATCACCACCGTCACGCCGGGCACCGGCGTCGCCGCGGCGGTGCAGACGCTGACCGCCGGATTGACCGCGACCACGATCAGCGAAGCCGCGCCGCCGGCCGGCTTCGCGCTGAGTTCGATCGCCTGTACCGGTCTCGGTACCGGCGGCAGCGCGACGCCGACGATCACCGGCAACGGCAGCAGCGGCGGCAGCGTCCTGCTCGACGCGGCCGCGACCGCACCGGGCAGCAACATCCGCTGCACCTTCACCAACACGCGCCGCACGCTGACGTTGGCCAAGACCTGGGTCAACGCCAAGCTCAACGACGCGGTGACCGTATCGACCACGGGTCTCGCCAACAACGCGAGCTTGGCGGCGGTCGCCAACACCGCCAACGAAACCGATAGCGGCAGCGCGGTCGCTGTATTCGCCGGCGAGACCGCGACCATCGCCGAAGTCTTCAGCACCGGCACCGCGACCGACTACACCGCAACGCTGAGCTGCACCGGCGCCGCCGATACGAATCCGAACGACGGACTCAGCATCGCCGCGTCCGACACGGCGATCGTCTGCACGCAGACCAACACGCGCAAGACGCAATCGTTCGCGCTGGCGAAGACTTGGGTCAACGGCAGCAACGGCCATACCGCGACCGCGACCAGCAGCGGCGGTTCGGCCAGCGCAAGCTTCACCGCCACCGCACCAGCGAATGCGACCGGTACGGCGGTGACTCTGCGCGCCGGCGATCAAATCACCCTGCCGGTCGAGACCTTCGGCGGCGGCGCCAGCGCCGCGATGTACACGACGACGGTGGCTTGCAGCGGCGGCACCACACTGGCCGCCGCCGCGCCGCCGCAGACGATCACGATCTCTTCGAACACGGCCGCGACGACCTGCACTTACACCAACACCCGCCGCCGTGCGGACCTCTCGATCAGCAAGACCGACGGCGCGACGACCTACACGCCGGGCGCGCCGATCAGCTACACGATCGTGGTGCGCAACGCCGGCCCGGAAGCGGCGAACGGCGCGACCGTTACCGACCTGTTGCCGGCGTCGATCACCAATGCGAACTGGAGCGTCGTCTATGCCGGCGGCGCCAGCGGCCCGGCCAGCGGCAGCGGCAACATCGCGGCGAGCCTGAACCTGCCGGCCAACGCCAGCGCGACGTTCACGCTCACCGGCACAGTCGCCGCGAACACGAGCGGCGACCTCGTCAACACGGCGACGATCGCCGCGCCGAGCGATCTGCAAGATCCCGACGCCAGCAACAATTCGGCCACCGACACGGACACGCGATCGGGACAGGCCGATATCCAAGTCGTCAAAACCGGAACTACGAGCGCCGGTTACGGTGCGGCGATCAGCTACAGCGTGGTGATCCGCAACGCAGGTCCGAGCGATGCGAACGGTACGACGTACAGCGACACGGTTCCGGCCGGCATCAGCAACGTCGCGGCGATTTGCGGCCCGGTCACCGGCGGTGCGGTGTGTTCGGCGCCGACGGTCGCCGGCAATGCGGTCAGCGGCACGATCGCAACGCTTCCGAGCGGCGGCAGCGTGACGATCACGATCACCGGCAACGCGCCGACCAGCGGCACCTCGGTGACCAACAACGCCACGGCACAACCGCCGAGCGGAACCATCGATCCGACGCCGAACAACAACACCGGCACCGCGACGACCAACCTGCTGCAACCGCAACTGACGGTGACGAAGACGGCGACGCCCAATCCGTTCACGGTCGGCCAGCCGGCCAGCTACACCATCACTGTCACCAACAACGGTGCCGGCCCGACGGCGGGCAACATCACGCTGTCCGACACGCTGCCGACCGGCATCACGCTGGTCAGCGCGAGCGGTGCGAATTGGAGTTGCAGCGGAAGCCCAGCGCTTTCCTGCGTGTTCTCCGGCACCTTGGCAGCCACGGCGAGTACGACGCTGACCTTGAACGTCGCCGTCGCCGCGAACGCGAGCAACGGCAACAACACCGCGACTGCGAGCGGCGGCGGTGACGCCGGCTGTCCGGCCGCAACACGTTGCAGCGGCGCGGTCAGCGTGCCGGTGAATGCATCGGCGGACATCGCGGTGAGCAAGACTGTCGACAACGCAACGCCGAACGTCGGCGAGACGGTGACGTTCACCGTCACGGCGACCAATCAAGGTCCCAGCAATGCGACCGGCGTGGCGATCACCGACGCGCTGCCGGGCGGCCTCGTCTTCGTTTCCGCGACGCCGAGTCAGGGCAGCTACGACAACACGACCGGACTGTGGACGATCGGCGCGCTCGCCAACGGCGTCGATGCGACGCTGACGATCACGGCGACCGTGATCCAGACCGGTGCGATCACCAACACCGCGACGAAGTCCGCCGGCGATCAGTTCGATCCCAATAGCGGCAACAACGCCGGTTCAGCGCTGTTGAACGCGCAGCCGTCGGCCGATCTGCAGGTGAACAAGACGGCGAACACGTCGACACCCAATCTCGGCGCGCAAGTGAGCTTCACCATCACCGTGCACAACGCCGGCCCGAACGCTGCGAGCGGCGTGGTCGTCGACGATTTGCTGCCGACCGGCTTGAGTTTTGTCTCCTCGACCGCTTCGGTCGGCAGCTACGACGGCGTCACCGGCGTGTGGACGCTCGGCGCGCTGGCCAACGGCGCGGACGCGACCTTGACAGTGGTGGCGACGGTCGCCGCAGCAGGTGATCTGACCAACACCGCTTCGATCGCCGCTTCCGACCAGCACGATCCGAACACCGCCAACGACAGCAGCGGCGTGACCATCAACGGTCAGTCGGCCGACATCCAAGTGTTGAAGACGGTCGACCAGGCCAACCCGACACGCGGCCAGACCGTGAGCTTCACGATCACGGCAACGAACCAAGGTCCGAGCGCGGCGACCGGCGTACGCATCGTCGACACGTTGCCGACCGGACTGAGCTTCGTCAGTGCGACGCCGAGCCAGGGCAGCTACGACGAAGCGACCGGCGTGTGGACGCTCGGCAATCTCGCCGCCAGCGGCGGCGGCGCCGTCGCAACGCTGACCATCGTCGCAACCGTCGACACCGATACCAGCGTGACCAACACGGCGAGTCTCGACGCGCTCGACCAGACCGATCCGAATCCGGCCAACAATCAAGGCACGGCGACGGTCACACCGGTCGCCAGCGCGGACATCAGCGTGACGAAGACCGGCCCGGCCAGCGCGGGCTACGGTGCCGCGATCAGCTACAGCATCGTGATCCGCAACGCCGGTCCGAGCGATGCGAACGGCACGACGTACAACGACACGGTTCCGACCGGCATCAGCAACGTCACAGCCGCTTGCGGCCCGGTCACCGGCGGCGCGCTGTGTTCGGCGCCGACGGTCGCCGGCAATGCGGTCAGCGGCACGATCGCAACGCTTCCGAGCGGCGGCAGCGTGACGATCACGATCAGCGGCAACGCGCCGACCAGCGGCACCTCGGTGACCAACAACGCCACGGCACAACCGCCGAGCGGAACCACCGATCCGACGCCGAACAACAATACCGGCGCCGCGACGACGACCTTGCTGCAACCGCAACTGACGGTAACGAAGACGGCGACGCCCAATCCGTTCACGGTCGGCCAGCCGGCCAGCTACACGATCACTGTCACCAACAACGGCGCCGGCCCGACGGCGGGCAACATCACGCTGTCCGACACGCTGCCCACCGGCATCACGCTGGTCAGCGCGAGCGGTGCGAATTGGAATTGCAGCGGAAGCCCGGCGCTTTCGTGCGTGTTCTCCGGCACCTTGGCGGCCACGGCGAGTACGACGCTGACTTTGAACGTCGCCGTCGCCGCGAATGCGACCAACGGCAACAACACCGCGACTGCGAGCGGCGGCGGTGACGCCGGCTGTCCGGCCGCAACACGTTGCAGCGGTACGGTCAGCGTGCCGGTGAACGCATCGGCCGACGTGAGCGTTGTGAAGACCGGACCTGCGACGGCGACACCGGGCGCGACGGTGAGCTATCAGCTGGTGGTCAGCAATGCCGGTCCGAGCACGGCGACGTCGGTCAGCGTGAGCGATCCGACGCCCGCGGGTTTGACCCTCGTCTCGGCCGACGCGCCGTGCGCGAGCGGCTTCCCATGCACGCTCGGCAGTCTCGCCGCCGGCGCGAGCGCGACGATCAACGTTACCTACACGATTCCGTCCGGCCAGCGCGGCACCATCGCGAATACCGCGACGGTATCGAGCCCGACTGCTGATCCCGATCCCAGCGACAACACGAGCACAGTTACGACGACGCTGGCGGCGACAGCGGACTTGTCGATCGTGAAGACGGCGACGCCCTCGCCGGTGACCGCCGGTCAGACCTTGACCTACACGCTGGTGGTGACCAACGCGGGTCCGAGCGATGCGAACGGCGCCACGGTCAGCGATCCTTTGCCGGCCGGCTTGAGCAACGCAACAGCAAGCTGCGCGGCGAGCGGCGGCGCGGTCTGCGGCAGCTTCGACAACACGGTGGCCGGCACGATCACGAGCTTGCCGCGCGGCGGCAGCGCGACGATCACGATCACAGCGAAGGCGCCGAACGATGCGACGTCGCTGACGAACACGGCGCGCGTGACGCCGCCGGCCGGTGTGACCGATCCGAGTGCCGGCAACAATCAGAGCAGCGTAAACACGACGGTATCGCCGAGCGCGAATGTGTCTCTGGTCAAGAGCGGTCCCGCGACGATCACTTCGGGCAGCCCGATCAGCTACACCTTGCTGATCGCCAACGCAGGCCCGAGCGTGGCGAACGGCGCGAGCTACAGCGACACTGTCCCCGCCGGCATCACCAACGTGAGCGCGAGCTGCGGCACGCCCACGGGTGGCGCGGTCTGCGCCAATCCGAACGTGACCGGCAACACGGTCAGCGGCACGGTGCCGACCTTGCCGGCGAACGGCTCGGTGACGATCACGATCACCGGCACCGCGCCGATCGGCGCACAGACGCTGACCAACAGCGCCAGCGTGACGCCGCCCGCAGGAACGACCGATCCCGATCCGGCCGACAACACCGACAGCGCCAGCACCGACGTCAGCTCGGCCGCCGACCTGTCGATGCAGAAGACGGTCGACAACGCGGCACCGAACGTCGGTGAGAACGTGACGTTCACGGTGACCGCAACCAACGACGGCCCGAACGACGCGACCAATGTCGCGATCACCGACGGCCTGCCGGTCGGACTCGCCTTCGTCAGCGCCACGCCGAGTCAGGGCACGTACGACAACACGAGCGGCCTGTGGACGGTCGGCACGCTGGTGAACGGCGCCAATGCGACGGTGACGATCACCGCTCGCGTGACGCAGGCCGGTGCGATCGTAAACACGGCGACGGTCAGCGCGAGCGACCAGTTCGATCCGGATACCAGCAACAACGCCGACAGCGAAGCGCTCAACGGCGGTCTGCTCGCGGACATCCAGGTCAACAAGACGGCCGATACATTGACGCCGAACCTGGGCTCGAACGTGAGCTTCACGATCACCGTGCGCAACGCCGGCCCGAGCCCGGCCACCGGCGTCAACGTGACCGATCTGCTGCCCGCCGGCCTCGCGTTCGTGAGTGCGACGCCGAGTCTCGGCACGTACGACGACACCAGCGGCCTGTGGACGGTTGGCGACGTCGCGGCGAATGCGCAGGAGACGCTGACGATCGTGGCGACGGTGACCCAAGCCGGCGCGATCACCAACACCGCGACCGGGGCTTCGAACGAACCCGATCCCAACAGCGCCAACAACCAATCGGGCGTGACACCGAACGGTCAGGCCGCGGATCTGCAAGTCTTGAAGACGGTCGACAACGCCAATCCGCTGCTGGGTCAGAACGTGACCTTCACGGTGACGCTGACCAACCTCGGTCCGAACGCGGCGACCCATGTCACTGCCAATGACGCGTTGCCCGCGGGCCTGACCTTCGTCAGCGCCAATCCGAGCCAAGGCAGCTACGACAACGCGACCGGTGCGTGGACGGTCGGCGATCTCGCCGCCACCGGCGCCGGCGCGGTGGCGACGTTGCAGATCACCGCGACGGTGGCGCAGACGGGCGCGATCACCAACGTCGCGACGAGCGCAGGCGGCGATCAGACCGACCCGACGCCGAGCAACGACGAAGGCCGCGCGACGGTGACGGTACCGGCCAGCGTGGACGTGTCGATCAGCAAGAGCGGCCCGGCCACGATCGAAGCGGCCGGCACGATCACCTACGTGCTGGTCGTGAGCAATGCGGGTCCGGACGCGGCGAACGGAGCGACCTACAGCGACGCGGTACCGGCGGCGATTACGAACGTGCAGGCAAGTTGCGGCACACCGACCGGCGGAGCGGTGTGCGCGAATCCGACCATCACGGGCAACACGGTCAGCGGCACGGTGCCGACCTTGCCGGCGAACGGATCGGTGACGATTACGATCACCGGTACGGCGCCGAACAACGCGACGACGCTGACGAATACGGCGAGCGTGACGCCGCCGGTAGGCAGCGACGATCCCGATCCGAGCGGTAACACGAGCCCGCCGGTCGAGACCGAAGTGACGCCGCTGGCGAATCTCTCGATCACGAAGAGCGGTCCGGCGACGGTCACCGCGGGCGGCACGGTCGCGTACACGATCGTGGTCAACAACGCAGGCCCGAGCGACGCGAACGGCACGACGGTCAGCGATCCTTTGCCGGCCGGCCTGACCAATGCAACGGCGAGCTGCATCGCAAGCGGCGGGGCCGTCTGCGGCGCGTTCGACAACACGGTGGCCGGCACGATCACGACCTTGCCGAGCGGCGGCAGCGCGACCATCACGATCACCGCCACCGCCCCCAACGAACCGGCGACCCTGAGCAACGTCGCGAGCGTGACGCCGCCGGCAGGCACGACCGATCCGACGCCGGGCGACAACACGACTCCGCCGGTGCAAACGCAAGTCGTCGGCTCGGCCAATTTGACGATGACGAAGACCGGACCTGCGAGCGCAACGCCGGGCACGACGGTGAGCTATCAGCTGGTGGTCAGCAACGCCGGTCCGAGCACGGCGACCTTGGTCAGCTTGAGCGATCCGACACCGGCTGGCTTGACCCTCGTCTCGGCCGACGCGCCGTGTGCGAGCGGCTTCCCCTGCAACCTCGGCGACATCGCCGCCGGCGCCAGCGCGACGATCAACGTCACCTACACGATTCCGTCCGGCCAGAGCGGCACGATCGCGAACACGGCGACGGTATCGAGCCCGATCACGGACCCCGATCCCAGCGACAACAGCAGCACGGTCACGACCGCACTGAGCGGCAGCGCCGACGTGTCGGTGACGAAGACGGGTCCGGCGACAGTGAACGCGGCCGGCACGATCACTTACACGATCGTGGTCAGCAACGCCGGCCCGAGCGACGCGAACGGCACCACCGTCAGCGATCCGCTGCCGTCCGGCCTGAGCAATGCAACGGCAAGCTGCGCCGGCAGCGGCGGCGCCGTGTGCGGTAGCTTCGACAACACGGTCGCCGGCATCATCACGACCCTGCCGAATGGCGGCAGCGCGACGATCACGATCACGGCCACCGCGCCGAACGATGCGACGACGCTGAGCAATACCGCAACGGCGAACCCGCCAGCAGGAACGACCGATCCGACGCCCGGCAACAACACGACGCCGCCGGTGCAGACGCAAGTGACGCCGGTGGCGAACGTCTCGTTGGTCAAGAACGGCCCCGCGACGATCACTTCGGGCAGTCCGATCAGCTACACCTTGCTGATCGCCAATGCCGGTCCGAGCGTCGCGAGCGGCGCGAGCTACAGCGACGCGGTTCCGGCCGGCATCACCAACGTCAGCGCGAGCTGCGGCACGCCGATCGGCGGCGCGGTCTGCGCCGACCCGAACGTGGCCGGCAACACGGTCAGCGGCACGGTGCCGACCTTGCCGGCGAACGGCTCGGTGACGATCACGATCAACGGCACCGCACCGATCGGCGCACAGACGCTGACCAATACGGCCAGCGTGACGCCGCCCGCGGGCACCACCGATCCCACGCCGAACGACAACACCGGCACGGCGACGACGAACGTCGGCTCGGCCGCGGACATCGCGGTGACCAAGACGGTCGACAACGCGGCACCGAACGTCGGCGAGACCGTGACGTTCACCGTCAGCGTGACGAACGATGGCCCGAACGATGCGACCGGCGTGGAAATCACCGACGGCTTGCCCTTGGGTCTGACTTTCGTCAGCGCCACGCCGAGTCAGGGAACGTATGACAACACCAGCGGCCTGTGGACGGTCGGCGCGCTCGCGAACGCGGCCGACGCCAACTTGACGATCGTGGCGACGGTGACGCAGGCCGGCGCGATCACCAACACGGCGACCCGTACCGGCGGCGACCAGCCCGATCCGGATGCGAGCAACAACGCCGGCAGTGCGAGCCTGAACTCGGGCACGCTGGCCGACATCCAGGTCGCCAAGAGCGTGGACGACACCACGCCGAACGTCGGCGCCGACGTAACCTTCACCATCACCGTGACCAACCGCGGACCGAGTCCGGCCACCAATGTGGAGGTGGACGATGCTCTGCCGCCGGGCCTCAGCTATGTCTCCTCGATCGCTTCCCACGGCTCCTACGACGACAGCAGTGGTCGTTGGACCGAGGGCAATCTCGATGCGGGCGCCAGCGAAACCTTGCAGATCGTCGCGACCGTGATGCAGCCCGGCGAGATCACCAATATCGCCACCGGCACGGCGACGGAGACGGACCCGAATCTCAACAACAACCAGGCGGGCGTGACCATCAACGGCCAGTCGGCGGACATCCAAGTCGTGAAGACGGTCGACGTCGCCGCGCCGCCGGTGAACGGTCAGGTGACTTACACGGTGACGGTGACCAACAACGGTCCGAGCGCCGCGACCAACGTGACGGCGATCGATGCATTGCCGGCCGGCCTGAGCTACGTGTCGTCGACCGCTACGCAGGGCAGCTACGCCGACGCCGGCGGCTTGTGGACGATCGGCGATCTGGCCGCGAGCGGCGCCGGTGCGACCGCGACGCTCACGATCGTGGCGACGGTGAATGCGGACCAGGCCGGTACGACGATCACCAACGTGGCGAGCAGCGCCGGCGGCGACCAGACCGATCCGACGCCGGGCAACAACCAGAGCCAGGTGCCGATCGTGCCGCTCGGCCAGGCGGATGTGAGCGTGGTCAAGACCGGCCCCGCCAGCGTGACGCCCGGCACCCAAGTGACCTACACGCTGCAGGTGAGCAACGCCGGTCCGAGCACGGCCGGTCAGGTCAGCCTGGCCGATCCGACGCCGGCCGGCCTCAGCTTCGTCTCGGCGGATGCGCCGTGCGCGGCCGGCTTCCCGTGCAACCTCGGCGATCTTGCCGCCGGCGCCAGCATCACGGTGACGGCGACCTACAGCGTGCCGTCGGACTACGCCGGCGCGGACCCGCTCGTGAACAGCGCGAGCGTGTCGAGCCCGACCGCCGATCCGGATACCAGCGACAACAGCAGCACGGTGACGGCGCCGCTGAGCCGCAGCGCGAATTTGTCGATCAGCAAGACTGGCCCGGCCGCAGTCGCTGCGGGCGGCGCAGTCAGCTACACGCTCGTGGTCCGCAACGCGGGCCCGAGCGACGCGAACGGCGCGACGGTCAGCGATTCGCTGCCAGCGGGTCTGACGAATGCGACAGCGACCTGCGCCAACGAGACGGGCGGCGCGGTTTGCGGCGCGTTCGACAACACCGTCGCCGGCACCATCACGACCTTGCCGAGCGGCGGCAGCGCCACGATCACGATCACTGCGACCGCGCCGACCCAGCCGGCCACGCTGACCAATACCGCGACGGTGACGCCGCCGACCGGCACGACCGATCCGACGCCGAGCGACAACACCAGTCCGCCGGTGGTGACCGAAGTCGGTGCACCGACCGCGGATCTGTCGATCACCAAGAGCGGCCCGAGCGTGATCGCACCGGGCAACACCCTGGTCTACACGATCGTGGTGACCAATGCCGGCCCGAACACGGCCGCCTCGGTCCAAGTCGCCGATACGACACCGCCCGGCCTGACCTTTGTCGGCAACGCGGGCGCGTGTACCAGCGCGTATCCGTGCGCACTCGGCGATCTGGCCAGCGGCGCCTCGGCGACGATCACCAGCACGTATGAAGTTCCGCTCGACTACGCCGGTGCGAACCCGATCGTGAACACCGCGACGGCAAGCAGCCCGACGAGCGATCCGAACGCAAACAACGACAGCGCGACCGCGCAGACGCCGGTGGACGCGAGCGGGCAGGTGGCCGACATGATGGCGACCGGCGCCGCGACACAGACGGTATCGGTGAACACGCCGGTCGAAGTGGTGACGAGCTGCACCAACAACGGCCCGCTGCCGGCGATCGGAGCGACCTGCACGGTGACCGAACCGAACGGACCGGACTCGACCGGCCCCGGCCCGCTCGCGACCACGTGCACGCCTGCACCGCCGGTGGCGAGTCTTGCGGTCGGTGCGACGATCACCTGCACGACGCAGTTCACGCCCAATCAACCCGGCACCTGGACGCTGCAGACAACCGCCGCGAGCCAGACCCCGGATGCGGTCCCGGCCAACAACGTCGCGCCGAGCGTGGTGATTGCGCAGGCGCCCGACACGGCCGATCTGCGCATCAGCAAGCAAGGCCCGGCGACGGCCGCCGCCGGCGGCACCATCGTCTACACGCTGAGCGTGACCAACCAGGGTCCGGCTGCGGCGAGCGCGGTCACGGTGACCGATCCGACCCCGGCCGGGCTGAGCTTCGTGCGCGCCGATGCGCCGTGCGCGAGCGGGTTCCCGTGCACACTCGGCACGCTGGCGAGCGGCCAGACGACGACGTTCACGGCGACCTATGCGATCGACGCCGGCCGCCAAGGCACGATCGTAAACACGGCGACGGCGAGCTCGAGCACACCCGATCCGGACCCGGCCAACGACAGCAGCTCGTCGACGACGACGGTGTCGGGCAATCCGCCGATCGAGCAGGTGCCGGTGCCGGTGGATGCGCGTTGGATGCTGGCTTTGATGAGCTTGTTGCTGATGCTGGTGGCTGGCGCACAACTGAGACGTCGGCGCGATTGAGGGCTCGCCATTCCCCCTCTCCCGCGCTCGGGAGAGGGTTGGGGTGAGGGCAATCGGAGCGCAATACTCCGATTCCCCTCACCCGCGCCTACGGCGCGACTGCGCTATCCCTGCTCCGTATCCGTTCGCGCATCCTGCGCTCACCCTCAGCCGCTCGTAGCGGCTTCGACCTCTCCCGCCAGCGGGAGAGGTGACGACAAGTAGACGTTGCCTGGCTCAGAAGGCCGCCAGCCTACATGCGACGACTGCGCGCCGATTCGCAATTCACCTCTCCTGCGAGCAGGAGAGGTGACAGCGAAGCTCGGCGCTCAACGCTCGCCGAGCGCCATCCGCTTGCCGTTCGCCTTGGTACCGCTGCCGCGCAACAGAAAATTGAACTCGAAGCCGGTCGCTTGCGCCACCGGTATCAAACCTTCCTGCGCCAGATCGGGTGCCTGCGTCGCTGCGCCGTCGAAACCATCGGCGAACACGCGGTCGACGCCTTCGGTATGCACGGCGCCGATCCAGGAGCGCTGCCGCGCCGCGCCGGTGACCGGAAAGCTGGCAGGGGAGGTGCCGACGCGGCCGCGCCAATGCATCACGATCAAGACGTCACCGGGCCCGTCGATGCGGACGCCTCCGTTCGGCAGCGCGATCGATTGCAACTCACCGAGCGGCGCGCTGACCGCGACGTCGGGTATCGCGGCGAGCAGGGTCGCGCCGTTGCTCGGATCGTCGTCGTCGTCGCGATAGATGTAGACGTCGAAGCGATCGCCGACCGCCGCGCAAATGCGCCCGCTGGAGGAGGCGCCGCGGAACAAGGTCTGCACCGTGTCGAGCGTGAACGGAAGATCGCTCGCGCTCGGCGTGTAGCGGTTGAGCCAGACGTACGACGTGCCGCGCGTATCGCCGCCGACCGAACGCACGTAGCCGCGACCGCCGTAGCCGTCGATGCGCAGCGTGCATTCTTCGCCGTCGCACAGCTCGCTCGCCGGCGGCGCTTCCGCCGGTTTCACCGCCACGCTGAAATGCTGCTCGGGCGCAGCGCCGTTCGCCTCGCTCAAGACCAGCGCACCGAAGGCGAGATTGGTGGTGTCGAGCGCCGACGGCGTCGCCGTGATGGTCAAGGTCTGCGACGCGCCCGGTGCGAGCTGGAACGAGGCCGGTGACACGCTCACGCTGGCCTCGCCGTAACGTCCGCGATAGGCCGCGCTCCAGCTGCCGCTGACGCCGAGCCGATTGGTCACTGTGCGCGTCCAGCTGCAGCCGCTCGGCGCACAAGCCGTGTCGCGCAGAGATGGCAGGTTGAGTGTTTTGAGATCGAGCATCGGATCGGCCGGATCGGCTTGGACGAAGCGATCGATGCTTTCGTCCAGGGTGAGGCCGGCCAAGGCCGCTTTAGTGAGATCGACGCGGCCGCTGCCGGCATCGTCGGCGTCCCACGGCGTCGGCGTGGCAACGACGAAATCCATGCGCGTGCCGGCGTCATTGGCGGTCGTCATCAAGGCCGACTTCAGTTCCATCGGCGTCCACTCCGGATGCACCGCGTGCAGCAGCGCGGCGGCGCCGGCGACGTGCGGCGTCGCCATCGAGGTGCCGTCGAGCAGACCGTAGTTGCCGCTGTAGGCGTCGAGCGCCGCGTACACCAGCACGCCGGGCGCGCTGAGGTCGGGTTTGGTCAGGTCTTGCAGCGGCGCCGGCGTCGGGCCGGTCAGGCTGAAGCTCGCGTGCAGGTCCGGCGTGATCGCCGAGGCCGGCGGCGCGATCGACGCGCTCGCGTCGTCCGGATGCGCGGCGATGAAGTCGAGCAACGCGTCGCCGCTGGTGCGCGCAAGCGAATAGATCGGCACGTTCGGGCCGCCGCTGGTGTCGAGCAGCTCCGGAAACGTTTTGACCGCGATCACGACGCCGACCGCGCCGGCGGCCGTTGCCGCGTTCGCGATGTCGGCATACAGGCAGTTGGCATCGGCCGGCACGCCGGGATCGATCAGCAGCACGGCGATCGCGCCGTCGAACTGGCCGGCCGGAATCGCGGCGCCGTCCAGACAGCCGGACGGATTGCGCGGATAGGACTTCAAGGGCACCTGAGCGAGATTGCTCGGCAACGTCTTGGTGGTCGTGGCCGGCATCAGCGCGAGCGGTCCGAACGGCGCCGGCGTGCCGCCGGCCGTCACCGTCAACGACGGCACCAGCACTCGGTCTTGCGACGACGCGGCCACCGTCGTCAGCCACGGGCCGCGATGTCCGAGCGCCATGCCGTCGTTGCCGGCGGCCGCGGCGACGAAGATGCCGGCCGCGGTCGCATCGAGGAAGCCGCGGTCCAGATCGTTCCACGGATCGGTACCGCCGCTGACGGAAAAATTGATCACGTCGACTTGATCGGCGATCGCGTTCTCGATGCCGGCGAGGACCCACGGCTCCGCGCACCATTGCGAAGAACAGACCTTGTACTGGCGGATCGCCGCGCACGGCGCCACGCCCGACATGCGCACGCCGTCGGCCAAGGCGGGCGCCGGCACGGCGGTGTTGTCGATCGAATTGCCGGCGGCGGTGCTGGCGGTGTGCACGCCGTGGCCGAAGCCCGGAATCGCTTCGGGATCGGGGCCGCTGCAGATTCCGGGCGTGTCGCTGCGCGTGCAATCGACCGCGCGCAGTTTCGGATGCGTCGCGTCGAAGCCGCAGGCGGCATCGTCGGCGAAGGAGGGATGGCCGCTGTGGGTGCCGGTGTCGAGCACGCCGATGACGACGCCTTCGCCGCGCGTGGCGACGCCGCTCGGTGTCGCCGTGCCGTTCCAGATCGCGTCGGCGCCGATGAAGGCCGGACCGCGCATCGTCGCCGGCTGCTCGTAGCCGGCCAGGCGCAGCGCTTGCACGTCGGGCAGTGCAGCGACGCGCGCGGCTTCCGCGTCGGTCAGTTCGGCGGCGACGCCGTTGTGCGTGATCGCATACTCGTGCGTGATCTCCGGCGCGTGTCCGAGCGCGTTGCGCATCGCGTCGATGTGCGCGCGGCGCGCGGCGCCGAGATGTTCGGCATAGGCGCGCGCGGCCGGCGTATGCACGTCGAACTTGCGTGCCGATGC
The DNA here is from genome assembly GCF_058808595.1 of Dokdonella sp. GW821-FHT11D02. NCBI lineage: Bacteria > Pseudomonadati > Pseudomonadota > Gammaproteobacteria > Lysobacterales > Rhodanobacteraceae > Dokdonella > Dokdonella sp. GW821-FHT11D02. Next base: position 1,574,402 of record NZ_CM179520.1, read on the forward strand.
ACCGGCGGTCGCGGCGAATCCGCCGATGCCGCCGCGGTAGTGCAGAAGGCCCTCTTCGGCGAAGCGGATCAGATAACTGCGGCGTCCGTCCGCGCGCGGCGGCGGTGCCGGCGCTGCGCGCGACGGTGCCGTCGGCGGGTCGATCGTGAGCGTCGCCGCTGCCGGTGTGCTGGCCTGTGCGGCGGACACCGCGAAGCCGAGGGCTGCGCTCAGCGTCTTCAAGTAAAGCGGATGCGACATTGCGAAAATCTCCGGAGCAAAGGGGAGGCGGTCGCGGCGGATCGAGACGAACGCCGCGCGCACGCGAGCGGGATCACGGCGCGGGCGCGCCGTCGAAACCGTCGTGGAAGATCGAATCGAGGCCGACTTCGAGCCGCACGCGCAGCGGCAGCAGGTGTCGGTACGGATCGTTGCTGCGCAGACACAGCGTCGTCTCGTAGCGGCCGGCGGTGAGCGCGCTCGCGTCCAGCGCGAGCGCGATCTCGCCGCTGCCGCCGGCCGCGACGTCGCCGGCCGATGCGGCCGGCGTGAGCCACGGCACCTGTTCGGGCTGCACGCAGGGTCCGCGCGCGCCGGCGATCGCGAACGCGTTGATCGCGATCGGATCGGCGATCGACGCGATGCCGGTGCTGACGCCGGTCGTCGTGTCGATGCGATACAGCCAAGTAGTACCGTCGTCGAGGTTGATGCCGTTCATGTACAGGCGGTCGTCGCGCGGATCGAACGCGATGACTCCGCGGCCCAGAATGAAGGGCGCATCGGGGCCGAGCGCGCCGATCGCGTGCGCGCTGAAGGTATCGGCGTCGATGCGCAGCAGAAACCCCAGATTGGTGCCGTCGTCGTCGAGCTTGTTGGCAAGGCCGAACATGTGGCCTTGGCTGTCGATGGCGATGCCGATCACGTAGTCGACGCCGAATTCGAGCGCAGCCTGATCGAGCGTCAGCCGTCCGAGCCAGGTCGCCGCGCCGGTGTAGCGGTCCAGCGACACCAAGTAGCTGCCGGTGTCGCTGAGCCGCCCGGTGTCGCGCTGGACCAGCGCGTACAGCGTGTTCGAGGTCGCGTCCCAGGCCAGCGAGTACACCTGCACGATCTCGCCCGGCACCTCACCGATGCCGGTCGCGCCGACCGTCGCGACCGCACCGGTAGCGGTGTCGATGGTTTGCAGGAATTCGCGCGTTTGCACCGGCATGTCGTCGGCCGCGGTGTCGTAGCCGCGCGTGACGTACTCCTCGGAAAAATCGCCGTCGACGAAGGTGCCGCCGCCGTAGCCGCCGCTGATGGTCGAGAGGATGGTGGCCGGCGTCGCGGCGGCGATGTCGGCGCGCACGAAGTTGTTCTCGGTCAGATCGAACAAACCGGTGCGTACGCCGAATGCCGCCACCGGCGTCGCGCTGCCGCTGTCGGGCTGTCCCAGCGTCCAGGCGAGCTCGTGGTCGCCCGGATTGGCAAGGCTCAGCCGCACCGTGCTCTGCGCGCCGGGCGCAAGCGCGAACGCCGCCGTCGGCGCGGCGCCGAGCACCGGCTTGCCGAGGGTGAGATTCACCGCGGCGCTGGCGCGGTAGGCGGCGTTCGACGTCCAGTCGATGCCGCTGCGGGCGGCGAGCACGGTCTGCTGGTAGGAAAACACGCTGGCGTTGTGCGCATCGGCTTGCACGCCGATGGTGGCGCAGGCGCCGCGGTCGCAGATCGGCGGATCGCCGTTGATGTTGGCGGTGGCGGTGTAGGCGAGATCGCCGTATTCGAAGGCGAAGCCGCCGCTGGCTTCGTCGAACACGATTTCGAAACTGGCGCCGTCCGCGTTCATCGTGATCGGCGTGTGGATGCGCTTGTGCCATTGCAGGACGAACTTGCGGTTCGGCGCGCTGCCGAGGGTGTCGGCATACAGCGCGCCGTAGATGAAGCGGCAGAGATCGCGGCAGGGCTGACCGTCGGGCCAGGCCTCGAAGCTGTCCCACAGCGGCATCAGCGCCATGCCGATGCGCTCGGCCGGCGGCGCGCCGACGGCGTTGTTGTCGCCGGGAAAGCGGCAGTCCTCTTGCGCCACGCCGACGATGCCGTTGGGCGTGATGCAGAGGCGGTCGGTGCGGATGCCGTAAAAATCGAACGCGAACGGCATCCGGAAATCGAGGCCGCCGTAGTAGATGCCGACCACCATCTGCGCATCGAGCGCGATCGCGCTCGGGCTGGCGCTGATGTCGACGAAGGCACCGGCGCGTGCCTGCGCGGTGTAAGAGGGCTGCGCCGCCTGCGCGGTCCAGGTGGTGGTGTGCGAGCCGGCTGCCGTCGCGCGCGCGATGCGGTTGTACTGCCAGGTTTCGCCCGGCGCGATCGAATGCGGTGTGCCGGGGGCGAGCAGGTCGCCGTCGGCGCTGTCGCTGGCGGCGTGGTAGTCGAGCGCCGCCGCGGTGTGATTGGTCACGCGATAACAGAAATTCAGCTCGTCGCCGAACACCGCTTCGAGCGAGCTGGTGCCGGCGCAGGCGTTCGGTGCGAGATCGGTGCCGACGGTGACCTCGAGGTCGATGCCGCTGCCGGCACGTGCATCGGCGGCGGCGAGCACACCGCCCAACAGGACATAGGCGAGGCGGCGCGCGAAGACGGTTCGCGCGGGTTTGATCGCTTGCATGAGGAAGGACTCTCCGGGCGGCCAGCGCCGCTTGGGTGGCGAGCCGTCATCTTGATGGCAAGCGCACGGCGGCTGCGTGCGCGCCGCCTCTCGCCGGCATCTCGGCGCGATCTCAGCGCATCGCGTGCGGCTCGCGTGGCGGTTTTCCGCGGCGTCGATGCGGCGGCGTATTGCACGGCGGAGCGACGATGCGGCGCCGTATCGTGATTCGTATCAGGGCGAGATCGCGACGCGCTCGCCGGCCAGCGTGCGCGCTTTCGAATCGGCCGCCGCGGCCGGTTCCGGCTGGTCGAGCAGGGCGTGCAGCCCGGCCGCCGCGCGCGCGGCGCGATAGTCGCGATCGACGTAAGGGTCGAGCCGCGCGAGCACGGCCGCCGCCCGCGCGCGATCGCTATGCGCGACCAGGAACGCGGCATAGGTCGCCGCGGCGGTGACGATGCCGGCCGGCTCGCCGGCGCTGTCGGCCTGCGCCAGCGCGGCGGCGAAATGGCGATCGGCATCGGCTTCGCCGCGCGAGGCCTTCAACTCGCTGCGCGCCAGTTCGCTGGCGAACAGCCAACCTGGGTCCTGCGCTTGGGCGAATTCGCCCAGCCGCGCCAGCAACGGTTCGGCGGCGTCGGCGCGGCGGCTTTGCAAGGCCGCTTCAGTCAAGATCAGCGCGGCTTGCGGGATCGAGTCGCTGCAGCTGCCGAGCGGCGCGTGCTCGATGCGGCCGAGGATCTCATCGGCCAGCCGCAACGCCAGCGCGGCCTTGCCCTGGTCGAGCAGGAGACCGGCGCGCAGCACCGTGAAGCTCGGGTCCTGCGAGGCCTGATCGCCGTCGCGCTCGAAGCGATCGAGCGCCTGGCCGGCCTCGACCAGACGTCCGCTCGAACGCAGCGCATTGATGTGATTCTGCGCGACGTATTCGATCAGGTATCGATCCTGCAGTCGCGGCAGCAACGCCCATGCCTGCGCCGTGCTGGTCGCGGCGGCGTTGTTTTCGAGCAAGGACAGTTGCAGGTTCGCCTTGTTCGACAGCGCGGTGGCGAGGCCGTCGGCGATGCCGAAGCGCTCGAACACGGCGCTGGCGCGATCGAAGGTCGCAAGTGCTTCGTCGTAGCGCTCGCGCTGGCCGGAAATCAGCGCCGCGTTGATGTCGGCGTAAGCGATGCCGAGCGGATCGCCGCCGCGTTCGAGTTCGCTGCGCGCGCGGCCGATGTCGGCGATCGCCAGATCGAGCCGGCCGAGGCCGCCGCGCACCACCGCGCGTTCGGTATAGGCGCGGCCGAGCAGGCCGGGATCGCCGTCGGCGCCGAGCGTGGCCAGCGCGCGCGTGTACTGCGGTTCGGCCTGGTCGTACTGGCGCCGACGCACGGCGACGCCGCCGAGGCCGAGCTGCGCCTGCGCGCGAATCGTGGCCGCGATCGCGTCGTCGCCGTCGGCCAGCGGCTTGAAGGCCGCTTCGGCGTCTTCGAGGCGGCCGCCGCGGAACGCGATTCGGCCGCTGCGCACGCGCAGGCGCGGATCGTCGCGCTGCGCCTCCGGCGCACTCTCGCTCCAGCGCCGCGCCTCGGCGAGGTCGCCGCCGAGCATGGCGGCGTCGATGCGTTGGATACGCTCTTCGATGGCGCCGGGCGCGGCCGTACTCGTCGCCACGCTGCGGCCGAGGCTGGCGAGGAAGGCCGCCGCGGCCACATCGGCCGCCTGCAACGGCGTCGCCGCCTCGGCTTGGAAGGTTTGTGCGCGGCGATCGCGATAGGCATCGATGGCGAAATGCCAGCGGCCGTCGGACATGCCGGCGCGCAGCGTCAGCAAGTAGGTCGCGCCGGTCATCTGCGCCAGCCGCTCGCGCTCGCGCGGTTCGGCGCTGACGGCGGCGGTCGGCGCCAGCGCGACCACGCGCTCGCTCGGCAGAACGCTCAAGCGCGCTTCGCGCAGGCGCGAGGCGACGTAATCCATCGCGCCGAGGCGGACCCAGGCGTTCTCGGTCGCGTTGTCGGCGAGGGCGACCGGCAGCACCACGATCTCGGCGCTGGCGCTCGGTGCGGCCGCGCGCATCGACGGCCGCGCGAACCATCCGATCACGGCCAGTACCAACACGGCGGCGAGCGCGGCGTAGGCACCCAAACGCCAACGGCGCGGAGGTTGCGTCGTTGGCAGTGGCGTTGCGATGACGGTCTCTTCGAGCGGACTCGCCGTAGGCGGTTCGGTCGCGATCTCCGCCGTGTCGCCGGCCGCTTCGAGGCGTACCGGCGCGACCCAGCGATAGCCGAAGCGGGGTACCGTGCGCAGGCTGCCGCCGCCGTCGGCGTCGCCGACCGCGCGGCGCGCGCGCCAGATCGTCTGCGTCAGCGGCGAGTCGCCGGTGTCGATGCGGCCCCAGACCGCGGCGATCAGTTCGTCGCGACCGACCGCGCGATCGCGATGTTCGATCAGGTAGGCGAGGCATTCGAGCGCTTTCGGCGCGATCGCCACCGGTTCGGTGCCGTGCCACAACTCTCTTGCCGCGGCGTCGAGGCGATACTCGCCGAAGCGATAACGGACCGGCTTCATCCGGCAAGAATAACGCGGATGTGCCGTTCAGGCAGGAGCGGCGCGGATCGGCCGCTCCTGCGTGCTAGCGCGATCGCGGGCTCAGGCGACGTGCCACAAGCGCTTCGCTTCTTCGGCGATGAGGTCGGGAAATTCTTCCGGGAAGAACAACTTTCCTTCCGGCAGCCGGCGCACGCCTTGCGAATGCGGGAACAGCTGGTCGAGGTAGTCGGCGTCGCTGCTGCGGAAGATGGTGTCGGACATGCCCCAGATGACGCGCACCGGCATCGTCGTCTTCTTCAAGGCCGCTTCGATGCCGGCGAGCGGGTTGGGCGTCAGCGCCAGATGGTAGGCGTTGTAGCGCTCGCGCTTGAGCGGCGAGGCGATCACCGGCGAAACGTAGGTGCGGATGATCTCGTCGGAGAGCTTGTCGGGGAAGACGAAGGTGTCCTTGCCCAAGGTCGCGCGCGCCTTGGCCGGATCGGCGACCCAGCTCGCCATCACGTCGGTCAGGGTGCCGGCGCGCGCCATCGCGATCGCTTCTTCGACCTTTGCCGGCGGGCTGTCGGGTTCGACGTCGCAGTTGGTCAGGAGCAGGCTGCGCACGCGCTGCGGATGGTGCGCGACGAACACCTGAGCGACGCCGCCGCCGCTGTCGCTGGCGACGATGTCGACCTTCTTGACGCCGAGCTTGTCGAGCAGCGCCGCCAGCATCGCGGCCTGGTCGACCGCCGCCAGCGGCTGCTGCGCGGGAATCTCCGAATACCCCAGCCCCATGAAATCCGGCGCGATGCAGCGCCGATACGGCGACAGCCGCTCGAGCGCGCCGCGCCATTGAAAGCTGTTCAGCGGCGCGCCGTGCAGGAACAGCGCGGCCTCGCCGCGGCCGCGTTCGACGTAGGCGATGCGGCCGAAGCGCAGCTCGGCGAAGCGGCGCATCGCATGGAAGGCGGCGGCGTCGATCGGGCTCGTCGCCGCCGCGGCACCGGCGCGCGCCGTGCCGGCACGAACGGCGAAGGCGGCACCGGCGCCGGCGACCAGGGCGGCGCCGCTCAATTGCAGGAAATGTCTTCTTTGCATCCAAATTCTCCACGGGGTCGGAACGGCGTGGATACTGCGCCGGGCGGCCGCAGGGCTGCGCGCACAGACGGCTGATTCCGAGCAGGAACAGCCGATTCGTCGCTTGCCAACACGGCACAGGCAGGGGACATTTGCGCCATGAGCGAACGTCCCGCTTGTTATCCCGCGCCGCCGGACGCGCTGTCGGCCGGTCCGGCACCGGCGCGTCTGCCGTCGCTCGACGTGCTGACTTCGCCGGTTCCGCTCGGCCGCTTCGATTCACCGCTCGACCATCGCCACGTGCTCTGCCTGCATCTGGGCGAACCGGTGCCGGTGTCCTATCGCGCCGGCCGCCACGAGCGCAGCGGCGTGCGCCTGCACGGCCAGTTCTGCGTGGTGCCGGCGGGCTCGTCGACGCGCTGGACCTTGTCGCGCCCGGCCACCTCGCTGCTGCTGCGGCTGGCGCCGTCGTCGCTGCGCGAGAGCGCCGAGGCGATCGGCGTGCGCGCGAGCGAACTCGATCTGGCGCCGGCGATCCACATCCGCGATGCGCAGATCGAGCGCATCGGCTGGATGATGCAGGCGGAAGACCACGACGCCTATCCCGGCGGGCGCCTGTTCGCCGACAGCCTCGGCGTCGCGCTGGCGGCACGCCTGCTCGCCTTGCAATGCCGTCCGGCGATGACGCCGGAGCGGGCCTTGCCGGCCTGGCGCCTGCGCCGCGTGATCGAATACGTCGAAGCGCATCTCGCCGCCGACCTGAGCCTGACCGAACTGGCGCAGGTCGCCGGCTTCAGTCCTTCGCACTTCAAGACGCTGTTCAAGCAAGCCACCGGCACGCCGGTGCATCGCTTCGTGCTGCAGCGGCGCGTCGAGCGCGCGCGCACGCGCCTGCTCGAAGGCGATGCCAGCGTGACCGAGGTGGCGCTGGAAACCGGCTTCGCGCACGCCAGCCATCTGGCGCGCTGCATGCGCGGGATGCTCGGCGCCAGTCCGGCGCAGGTCGCCGCGGCGGCGCCGACGCGGGCACGCCGGCGGCGCTGACGGCGCGTTACTTCGAGCCGGCGCTCAGCGCGCGGCGATGTCCTGGCTGCAGACGAAGCGGATCGCGTCGAGCCGCGGCGCCGCGGTGGCGAGCGCCGCACGCAGCGCGTCGAGTTCTTCGGCAAGCGCGTCGATTTCCTGCGGCCGCACCGACGGATTGACCTGCGCCAGTGCGCTCAAGCGCGCTTGCGCGGCGCCGAGTTCGCGCTCGGCCGCGGCCAGCGCGGCGCCGAGTTCGGTCGCGGCCAGGCCGCGTGCCTGCGTTTCGCAAGCGCCCAGCATCGGCGGCACCAATTTGGCCAAGAGCGGCCGATAGCGCGCGGCATCCAGCGGCTGTTCCTTCGCGCGCGCGAGGCTGGCCGGATCGGGCGCGTAGTCGTTGCGCGCGGTCAGGCGCGTGTCGACCACGGTGCGCAGCGGCAGCGGCGGCAGGAAGCGGCCGATGTCGAGGCGGCGGTCGGCGACGCAGTCGAGCACGAACACGCATTCGAGCAGGGCGGTGCGCGGCGGCAGCGCCGCGTCGATCAGGAGGCCGGCATTGCCTTGCTCGCTTTCGAGCAGGAGATCGAGCGCGCCGAGCACGAGCGGATGATCCAGCCGCAACAGCGGCAGTTCTTCGCGCGCGAGCGCGGTGGCACGCTCGAAGGTGACCTGCTGCGGGCCGTCCTTGAGTCCGGGCAGGCCGTCGGTGCTGAGGTATTCCGGATCGAGCACGCAGCTGCGCGGCGCGGTTTCTTCGTTGTCGACGCCGAACTGCTCGAACAGCGCGAGCATGAATTCGTCGCAACCGAGATCGGTGTCCTGCGCGCGCAGCGCCTGCGCCAGATGCTGCTCGCGCGCCTGGCGTTCGCCGGCGAGTTCGAGCAGGCGGTCGCGGCCGGCGTTGACCAGCTCGGACAATTCGCGGTGCGCGGCGGCCGTTTCGGCGATCAGCGAATCGAGTTCGGCATCCGCCTGCTCGCCGCCGAGCGCGTGGCGCTCGGCTTCGGCGGCGAGGCGCGCACCGTAGCGGCGCAGGATTTCGCGGCCGTCGGACGGGCTCGAACGCAGCGCGTCGAGGCCTTCGTGATACCAGCGCAACAGCGCGTGCTGCGCGCTGCCGGAGAAGGCGGCGGCGTGAATGCGGATGTCGTGGCGCTGACCGATGCGGTCGAGACGGCCGATGCGCTGTTCGAGCAGGTCCGGATCGAGCGGCAGATCCCACAAGATCAAATGGTGCGCAAATTGGAAATTGCGGCCTTCCGAGCCGATTTCCGAGCAGAGCAGCACGCGCGCGCCGTCGGCTTCGGCGAACCAGGCCGCGTTGCGGTCGCGCTGCAGGATGGTCATGCCTTCGTGGAAGCGCGCGACCTTGACCCCGCTGCGCGTGCGCAGCGCGTCTTCCAGCGCGAGCACCTTGGCCTGGCTGCGGCAGATCAGCAGCAGCTTGTCGCCGGCGAGGCGCTCGATCAGATCGAGCAGCCACGGCAGGCGCGGATCGGCGGCGTAGCCGAGTTCGCCGGCCGGCGCCTGCGTTTGCGCGTCGGCGTGGAATTCGGCCAGCAGCGCGTGGCGCTGCGCATCGTCGAGTTCGTCGCCGTCGAGCAAGTCGATCTCGGCCAGGCGCTGCGGAAAGCCGCCGATCTGCGCGCGGCGGTTGCGGAACATCACTCGTCCGGTGCCGTGGCGATCGATCAGCGCATCGAGCAGGGCCGGTGCGTTGGCGGCGCGGTCTTCGTCGTAGCGAGCGAGCAGGGCGATCAGCTCGGCGTCGCTGCCGAAGCGCGCTTCCAGTTCGCTGCGTTCGTTCGGCGACAGCGCCTGCGCATCGAGCAACTGCGCCGCTACCGCCGACAGCCGCACGTAGCCGTCGGCTTCGGCGGCGAACGCGTCGAGATCGACATAACGCGCCGGATCGAGCAGGCGCAGGCGCGCGAAGTGGCCGCTGCGGCCGAGTTGTTGCGGCGTCGCGGTCAGAAGGATCAGGCCGGGCGAGGCGGCCGCCAAGCGTTCGACCAGCGCGTACGACGCGCTCGATGCCAGTGGCGACCATTCCAGATGATGCGCCTCGTCGACGACGACGAGGTCCCATTCCGCATCGCCCAGCTGCGCCGCGCGCTTGGGCGCGCCGGCGAGCCAGCCGATGTCGGCGATCACGCATTGTTCGTCTTCGAACGGATTGCGCGTGGCATCGGCGACTTCGATCGCTTCGCAGCGCTCTTCGTCGAACAAGGCGAAGGGCAGGTTGAAGCGGCGCAGCAGCTCGACCAGCCATTGGCTGGTCAGGCTGCCCGGCGCCAGCACCAGCACGCGCGCGACGCGGCCGGTGGCGAGCAGGCGCGCCAGGATCATGCCCGCTTCGATGGTCTTGCCGAGGCCGACTTCGTCGGCGAGCAGGGCGCGCGGCGGTTGCCGCTGCGCGACGATCTCGGCCACGCGCAGCTGATGCGGGATCAGATCGATGCGCGCGCTGGCCAGGCCGAATGCGGGCGAGCGCTTCGCTTCCGCGCGTCGGGTCAGTGCCTGGCGGCGGAAATCGAAGCGATCCGGCGCGTCCAGGCGCGCCGACAGCAGGCGCTCGTCGGCGCGCGAAATCGGTTGCGCATCGTCGAGTTCGGACTCCGACAGCACACCGCCGCCGGCGTGGTAGCTGAGCAGGCCGCCGCTTTCGCTGACGCGCTCGATCACGAAGTTGCGTTTCTGTCCGCTGATCTTCTGGCCGACGCGGAATTCGGCGCGCGCCAAGGGCGCCGCGTGCATCGCGTAGTGGCGCAGCACGCCGGCGGTGGCGAACAACACTTGCACGTTGCGGCCGTCGAGGCGCACGACGGTGCCGAGGCCGAGCTCGGGTTCGGCGTTGGAGATCCAGCGTTGTCCGGGTACGAAAGCCATCGATCACGAAAGCAGGGAGCGGGGGCGGATTATCCGGCCCGGCAGCGCGCATGCATAGCCGCTTGATAGGCGATGTCGATCACAGCGATCGAATCAAGTCATTGGCCCGCTTGGAAAACCGGTGCTAGCGTCCTGGTGTCGCCGCGGTCGCGGCGATGTTCAGCGCCTCTTCACTCATACCGGTTGGAGGTCGTATGAAATCCCTGCAGTACCCCAGCACCCTGCTCGCGATCGCCTTGAGCCTGAGCTTCGCAGGCATCGCGCAGGCCGCCGAGAAGAAACCGTCCAGCTATTCGCCGGTCGTCGAAGAAGATCTCGCCACGGTGATGCAACGCATGAAGGCGGCCAAACCCGGCATCGAACGTCGCCAGGCCGACCTGCTCAAGCAACGCTACGATTTGTCGAACAAGCCCGCCAGCGGCGTGACCATGTCGCGCGGCAAGCCGGTGCAGGAGGGCGTGCGCGTCAAGCTCAAGTCGGGCCAGAGCTGGGATCAGCTGGCCGGCCTCAGTCCGCAGGAGATCCGTGATCGCGGACTGTTCCCCGACGGCTTCCTGCCGCTGCCCCATCCCAACCACGCCGAAGGCGGCATGCTGTTTCCGCAGTTCCACATCGACGAGATCAAGCGCCAGGAGCAGCGCGATCTGACTCGCTTCGATCTCGACTTCGACTTGCCCGATCACTTCCTGCCCGAGTTTCCGGCGCCGATGTATCTGACCACGCGCCCCGATCTGGGCGACGTCTCGCAAGGCAAGCTGGTCACGATCGAGAATTACTACACGCTGTTCAACGGCATCTTGAATCCGAAGCAGATCGAAGGCCTGCGCCTTCTGGTCACGCCGTTTCCGCAGCAGCAGTTCAACCAGACCGAGGATCGGCGTTCGGAGCGTCCGAGCCGCGGCGTGGTCTGTTTCGACTGCCATGCGAACGGTCACACCAACGCCTCCACGCACCTGGTCGGCGACATCCGGCCGCAGGAGTTCCGCCATCGCATCGACACGCCGTCCTTGCGCGGCGTGAACATCCAGCGCCTGTTCGGCTCGCAGCGCGCGCTGAAGACGGTCGAGGACTTCACCGAATTCGAACAGCGCGCGGCGTACTTCGACGGCGATCCGGTGCTGGCGACCAAGAAAGGCGTCAACGTGCTCGAACGCGGCAGCCAGGTGCATTTCATGGCCGAATTCGAGGCCCTGCTCGATTTTCCGCCGGCACCCAAGCTCGGCATCGACGGCAAGCTCGATCCGCGCTTGGCGAGCGAGGCCGAATTGCGCGGTCAGGCGGTGTTCTTCGGCAAGGGCACCTGCGCCAGCTGCCACGCGCCGCCGTACTACACCGACAACACCATGCACAACCTGCGCACCGAGCGTTTCTTCAAGCCGCAGATGATCAACGGCCGCATGGCCAACATGGACGGACCGATCAAGACCTTCCCGCTGCGCGGCATCAAGGACTCGCCGCCGTACCTGCACGACGATCGCCTGCTGACGCTGGACGACACGGTCGAGTTCTTCAATCTCGTGCTGGAGACGAAGCTGTCGGGCGACGAGAAAAAAGACCTGGTCGCGTTCCTGCGCACCTTGTAGGACTTGCGCGCACGCGGGCCCTGAACGGCCCGCGTGCGATCAAAGCGCGTCGTGAAAGATCAGGCCGGCGGTCAGGCGCCGGCCGCTGCGCACGCGGCTGACGCCGTGGCGCAGGTTGACGCGATAGACGCCGTGCGCGCCGCGCACCGGACGGTGCTGCACCGCGAACGCGACCGCATCACCTTTACGCAGCGGCACGACGTCGGCGCGCGACTGCATGCGCGGACGCTGCTCGGTCAGCACGAATTCGCCGCCGCTGAAATCGCTGCCGGGTTCTGACAACAGAATCGCGACTTGCAGCGGGAACACGTGTTCGCCGTACAGATCCTGGTGCAGGCAGTTGTAGTCGCCCTCGCGGTAGCGCAGCAGCAAGGGCGTCGGCCGCTCCTGGCCGGCAGCGTGGCAGCGGCGGATGAAATCCTCGTGCTGCGCCGGATAGACGACCTCGATGCCCATCGCCTCGTTCCAGCGATTGGCCAGCGGCGCGAGGCGCGCGTACAACTCGCCGCGCAGCTGTTGCAGGAGATCGGGCAAGGGATAGCGGAAGTACTGGTACTCGCCGCGCCCGAAGCCGTGCCGCGCCATCACGACGCGGCTGCGGAACAGATCGCGCTCGTAGCAGGCGGCGAGCGCGTCGCATTCCTGCGTATCGAGCAGTGCCGGCAGCAGTGCGTTGCCGTGCGCGTCGAGTTCGGTTTCGATCGCGCTCCAATCGCGCGCGGCCAGGCGCGAACCTTGCGCGGCGGAGGGCATGGCTGGGTTCGCGCTCACGTCGCCGCCGCCTCGCGTTCGAGCAGGGCGCGTTTGCGTTCGACGCCCCAGCGATAGCCGGATAGACGGCCGTCGCGCTTGACCACGCGATGGCAGGGCACCGCCAGCGCGAGCGGATTGGCGGCACAGGCGGCCGCTACCGCACGGAACGCGCGCGGCGCGCCGATGCGGCGGGCGACCTCGACGTAACTCGCCGTGGTGCCGGACGGAATCTCGCGCAGCGCCTGCCAGACGCGGCGCTGGAACGGGGTGCCGTGCGGATCGAGCGGCAGCTCGAGCGCGCCGTGCGGCCGCTCGACATAAGCCGCGATGCGTGCGATCGGCGCCGCCAGCGCGGCATCGTCGCGCCGCAGGCGTGCGTCTGGAAAGCGCTCGCCGAGCTCGCGCTGCACGCTTTGCGCATCGTCGCCGAACAGGATCGCGCAGAGGCCGGCGGCGCCGCCGGCGACCAGCACCAGGCCGAGCGACGTCGTGCCGAGGCCGAATGCGATTTCCTGCTGCGCCGGGCCGCGGCGTTCATCGTCGCGCAGGTTCGCGCTGTCGATGCGGTCGCGACGGATCGGGGTGTTCGCGGACTTGAGAGGGTTCGCAATCGTGATGTTCATGTCGACCTCCATCGATGAGGATTCATCGAGGCTCACGATAGCGAGGCGGTCGCGCTCGAACACTCCGATTCTTGCGCTGTGCATTCGCGCGCACGGTGAGTTATTGATCACTTCGCTGGTCCGGCCGCTCCCACGGCGGATCGGCGAACGCCGCGACCAAGGCATCGATCGCCGCGCGCACCGCGCGGCTGACGTAACGCGTTTGCGGATAGACGGCGTAGATCGCATCGGCGGTCGGCGGCGAGGCGGGCAGGAGTTCGAGTAGGCGTCCTTCGCGCAGCGCCGCGGCGGCGATGAACAGCGGCAGCGCGGCGATGCCGAGTCCCGCGATGGCGGCATCGCGCATGCTCTCGCCGTTGTTGAGATGGAGGCGTCCGCGCACGACGACCTGGCGCGGTGGCTCGCCTTCGACGCTCGGCGCGAACTGCCAGTACGGCGCGACCGAGGCGTTGCCGTAGCAGATGCAGTCGTGGCGCTGCAGGTCTTCGATGGCTTCCGGTACGCCGTTTCGTTGTGCGTAGTCGGGGCTGCACACCAGCACGCGCCGGCTCGGCGCGAGGCGGCGCGCCATCAGCGAGGAATCGTACAGACGGCCGATGCGCACGCCGAGGTCGTAGCCGCCGGCGAGCAGGTCGACGTAACGGTCGTCGAGCTCGAGCATCAGCTCCAGCGCCGGATGCTCGCGCAGGAAGTCGTACAGAACGGGACCGAGATAGGCGGTGCCGAAGGTCATCGGTGCGGCGACGCGCAGGCTGCCGACGATCTGCTCGGAATCCTCGCCCGAGACCTCGTCGACCGCTTGCTGCATGCGCGCGAGCACCTCGCACATGTGCACGTAGAAGCGCTGACCGGCGTCGGTGGTGGTGATGCCGCGCGGCGAACGATGCAGGAGCTTGCTGTGCAGCTCGCTTTCGAGGCGCGCCACGCGCGCGCTCAGCTGCGACTTGGACACGTTCAGGCGCGTCGCCGCGGCGTTGACGCCGCCGCTCTCGACCACTTGGATGAAGGCGCGGATGTCGCCGAAGTCGTAGTCCATGCCATATTGAAGCATGAAAGCGCGCGGCTCCCGGCCGGCGTTCGGCAATCGCGAACACCTCGTTCGGGATTGCCCGGCTAGGCGCCCGCGCGGACGGCGCCTAGATTGTCGGCCATCCGATCACGGGAGCCTCTCATGCAATTCACTCGACTTTCGCAAGACCGCGGCCTGGCCGACTTCGGCTGGCTCAAGAGCCGTCATACCTTCTCCTTCGGCGACTACTACGACGCCGAGCACATGGGCTTCGGCCCCTTGCGCGTGATCAACGAAGATCGCGTCGCGCCGGGCAAGGGCTTCGGCGCGCATCCGCATCGCGACATGGAAATCTTGTCGTGGGTGCTCGACGGCGCGCTCGAGCACAAAGACAGCATGGGCACCGGCGCGCGCATCCAGCCCGGCGAGCTGCAGCGCATGAGCGCGGGCACCGGGGTGGTGCATTCGGAGTTCAATGCCTCCAGCACCGATCCGGTGCATTTCCTGCAGATCTGGATCCTGCCCGAGCGCAACGGTCTCGCGCCCGGCTACGAGCAGCATCGCTTCGCGCCGGAAGAACTCGCCGACCGCTGGCGTTTGATCGCCTCGCGCACGCCGCGCGACGGCGCCTTGAAAATCCACCAGGACGTCGACCTCTACGCGACGCGGCTCGGCGTCGGGCACGAGCTCAATCACGCTCCGGCGGCGGGTCGCAAGCTGTGGCTGCAGGTCGCGCGCGGCGCGGTCGAGGTCGAAGGTCGCACGCTGCAGGCCGGCGACGCCGCGGCCTGGAGCGGTATCGACACGCTCAGCGTGCGCGCGATCGAGAATGCTGAACTCTTGCTGTTCGACATGACGCCCTGAGCGCCGGCACGAAATCGAAGACTGTCACCGAATCGTCAGCCGGCATGCGTCAGGCTGCACCGGCTGGCTCGCGACGACCCTTTTCTCCACCCCACATCGAGGACACGACCATGAGCACGATCACCACCAAAGACGGCACCGAAATTTTCTACAAGGACTGGGGCAAGGGTCAGCCCGTGGTCTTCTCGCACGGCTGGCCGCTGTCGGGCGACGCCTGGGACGTGCAGATGCTGTTCTTGTCCAGCCACGGCTATCGCACCATCGCGCACGATCGCCGCGGCCACGGCCGCTCGGCGCAGCCGTGGGACGGCAACGACATGGACACCTACGCCGACGATCTGGCCGAGCTGATCGAGAAACTCGACCTTAAAGATGTCGTGTTGATCGGCCACTCGACCGGCGGCGGCGAAGTCGCGCACTACATCGGCCGCCACGGCACTTCGCGCGTGGCCAAGGCGGTGCTGATCGGCGCAGTGCCGCCGCAGATGCTGAAGACCGCGAGCAATCCGGGCGGTCTGCCGCTCGAGGTGTTCGACGGCATCCGCGCCGGCGTGCTCGCCGACCGCTCGCAGTTCTATCTCGATCTCGCCGGTGGTGCGTTCTACGGCTTCAACCGCGACGGCGCCAAGAAATCGCAGGGCTTGATCGATTCGTTCTGGCTGCAAGGCATGGCCGGCGGTCTCAAGGGCCAGTACGACTGCATCAAGCAGTTCTCCGAGGTCGACTACACCGACGATCTGAAGAAGTTCGACGTACCGACCTTGATCGTGCACGGTGACGACGATCAGGTCGTGCCGATCGACAACGCGGGCCGGCTGTCGGCGAAGATCGTCAAGGACGCGACGCTGAAGGTCTACGCCGGCGCGCCGCACGGCTTGGCCAGCACGCATGCGGATCAGCTCAATGCGGATTTGTTGGCCTTCATCAAAGGCTGAGGGTTGGTGAGTCGAAGTCTCACACGCTGACTGCTTTCACCTCTCCCGCTTGCGGGAGAGGTCGCGCGGGAGGCGCGGGTGAGGGTCGAGGCCGTCACAAGCGGCCGAGGCTGTCGAACGTGGTCCTCCGACCGCGTGAGGGGAGCCGATGGGAGCGCGCGCCAGGGACGGCTGCTTGGTTCGACTCACCTAGCTCCGATCGCCTTCACCCCAACCCTCTCCCGCCAGTGGGAGAGGGGAATAGCACGCTCAGCCGTCGAAGCCATCCGCGAACACGCTGTCGTTGCTCGGCGCATAGGCGACGAACACGCCGGTGCCCCATTCGACCTGGTTGTCGCCGTTGGGGTGAACGCCGGCGATGAAGGCGACGTCGCCGAGCTGATTGATCGCCGGCTTGCCACTGAACACCGGCGAGTCGTCGTGCTGGCCGATCTGCGCGCTGCCGAGGTCGGTGGCGACGACGTCGCCGGCGCCGATCACGCGCACCAGATTGTTGCCGTCGCCGACGTAGATCGCTTGGCCGTTGGCGTCCTTGGCGCGGAATGCGACCAAGCCGGCGTCGTTGATCGCCGGTGCGAAGCTTTCGATGTCGCGGATCGTGCCGGCCGGATCGACGCGCGCGATTTCGGTCGCCACCACGCCGCTCTCGCTCTGGGCGAAACGATAGATCGCGCGCACGTTGCCGTCGGCGAGCTTGACCGCGACGGCGACCGCGTCCACCTCGTTGAGAGCGAGTCCGTTGTCGAAGCCGGCGAACGGCGAGGCCGGGTCGGTCGCCTTGTCGGCGACGACGAGGCGGCTGCTGCCCGCTTCGAACAGGCGAATCTCGTTGTGGTCGTAGTCGCTGGTGCTGACCTTGCTCGCGATGCGATGCGCGTTGTTGGTCGCCGGCGAGTACACGTAGGCGTACGGACTGCCTTCTTCGACGTCGACGTCGACGGCGTAGATCGTCGGCGTACCGACACCGGCGGCGGCGAGGCCGTAGCCGAGACCCAGGCGCGCCTTGAAGCCGATCAGACCGTCGTCGGCGAGGTCGGGACTCGAGATCGAGGAAGGCGTCAGCGGCAGCAGGCTGACCGGATTCGACTGCTGAGTCGCCGGGTCGTACTTGCGCAGGGTGTAGGTGCCGCCGTCGATGCTGGTGTAGTAGGCGATCATGCCGCTGGCGTTGAGGCCGGGCGTGTCGGCGACGATCATGAACGAGGGATCGTCCGGATCGCCGGCCGGCACTTCGTGCACGGCGACGACCGCGCCCTTGCCGTGCGCGCCGAGCCAGACGCCGCCGCCGCTGCGCGTGAGATCGCCGTCGATCGGGATCACGCCGGCGGTGAAGGCGACCTGCTGCGCGTCGTTGATCGCCGGCGAGATGCTGTTGAACGACGTGCCCGGCGGCAGGTTGAAGCCTTCGTCGTTGACGATCAGATTGCTGCGCGCCTGCAGCTCGAATTGCGTGTAGGTGGGGACTTCGGCAGCGGCGCTGGCTGCGCCGAGCAGGGCCGAAAGGGAAAGGACGAGGTGTTTCTTCATGAGCGAGCGAGCTCCGCGGACTGCAGGGGAGTCTGCGAACCTAGCGCGACGCTCGCGCAAAGAAAACCCCTGTGCGTACGAGCGCGAGACGGCGCGGTGGCGCCGCCTCGCGCGCATCGATCACCAGATCTTCACCTGCTTGTCGCCGTCGCGCACCATCGCATCGCCTGCCTTGCACTGGAACGCCTGCGCGAACGCCGGCATGTTCGACGGCGCGCCGATCGCGCGGAATTTCGCCGGCGCATGCGGATCGGTGTTGAGCATCACCAGCTGCGCTTTATCGCGGATGTTGCCGCGCCACACGCGCGCCCAGTTGAGGAAGAAGCGCTGCTCGCGCGTGAAGCCGTCGATCTTCGGATCGGCCTTGCCGGCGCTGGCCTTCTGCAAGGCGTCGTAGGCGAACGCGATGCCGCCGAGGTCACCGATGTTCTCGCCCAAGGTCAGCTTGCCGTTGACGTGCTGGTCGGGATGATCGGCCAGCGGCACGTAGGCGTCGAACTGTGCCACCAGCTTGGCCGTGCGTTCCTCGAAGCGGTCGCGGTCTTCCTTGGTCCACCAGTTCTCGTTGTTGCCGGCGCCGTCGAACTGGCTGCCCTTGTCGTCGAAGCCGTGGCCGGACTCGTGCCCGATCACCGCGCCGATGCCGCCGTAATTGATCGCGTCGTCGCCGTCGGCGTAGAAGAACGGCGGCTGCAGGATCGCGGCGGGGAAGTTGATCGTGTTGGTGCCCGAGCTGTAGTAGGCGTTGACGGTCTGCGGCGTCATGCCCCATTCGTAGCGATCGGTCGGCTTGCCGATCTTGTCGAGCTGGTAGCGGTAGTTGAACGCATCTGCGGCGCGCAGGTTGGCGAAGTAGTCGCCCGGCACGATCTTGAGGCCGCCCCATTCGCGCCATTTGTCCGGATAGCCGATCTTGGGCAGGAAGGTCGACCACTTCTCCAGCGCCTTCTTGCGCGTGGTTTCGCTCATCCAATCGAGCTTTTCCAGCCGCGCCTTCATCGCGCCGTTGACGTTGTTGACCAGCTCCAGCGCACGCGCCTTCGCCGCCGGCGGGAAGTTTTCCTTCACGTACATCTGGCCGAGCGCCATGCCCATCGCGTCGTTGACCGCTTCGAGCACGCGCTTCCAGCGCACGCGCTGCTCGGGCTGGCCGTTGAGCGTCTTGTCGTGGAAATCGAAGTCGGCGTCCTGGAACGGCTTGGACAAAGACGGCGCGACGTCGTCGAGCAGATGCGCGGCAAAATAGTCGCGCCATTGCGCAGCGGGTACGTCGGCCAGCATCGCGTCGAACTCGGCGAAGAACTTCGGCTGCGACAGCGAGAAGCCGTCGCCCGGCGCGACGCCGATGCGCTTGAAGAACGCATTCCAATCCAGATGCGGCGTCGCCTTGTTCGCCGCAGCGAAGTCGACGAAGGCGTATTGGTTCTTCGGATCGCGCAGCTCGACGCGCGAGAGCGAAGCCTTGGCCAGACGCGTTTCGAACGCGAGCACGCCCTCGGCTTTCTTCTTCGCATCCTCCGACTTGCTGCCGGTCAGCTCGAACAGCTTGGCCAGATGCGCGACGTAAGCCTCGCGAATCGGCTTGTGCTCGTCTTTGCTGTAGTAGTCCGGCGTCGGCAGACCGAGGCCGCCTTGATTGGCGAACGCGATCTGGCGGCTGGCGTTCTTGAAGTCCGCACCGGGGCCGAAGCGGAAGCCGACGCCGCGGCCTTCGGCGAATGCGGTACCGAGCCAGGCGACGATGTCGGCGGTGTTCTTCAGCTTGGCGATCGCGGCGAGATCGGGCTTGATCGGATCGAAGCCGGCCTTGTCGATCGCCGCTTCGTTCATGCCCGAGCGATACAGCCAGCCGATCTTCTGCTCAATCGAGCCGGCCTGCGCTTGCTCGGCTTGTTTGTCGGCCGCTTCGGTCAGCTTGTGCTGCGCGGCGAGACTTTGCTCGCGCAGCGCATCGAACGCGCCCCAGCGGGTCTTGTCGGCCGGGATCGGATTGGCGGCGACCCATTTGCCGTTCGCGTAGCTATTGAAATCGGCGCAGGCGGACACGTTCGGGTCGAGTTCGGTGACGTCGAACACCGGCGCGGCCTGCGCTTGCGCGGTGAGCGCGAACGCGATGGCAGCGGTGAGCAGGCGGGGGATGGAACGCAGCATCGGGAACCTCTCTAAGTCGCACAAAGGAGGCGCCGCGCTGATCCACCCGGCGCTGGCCCGCGCGAACGCGGGCCGTGGAAGTGGCCGTCGCTACGCGCAGGTCACCAGATCTTCACTTGCTTGTCGGCGTCGCGCACCATCGCATCGCCGGCCTTGCACTGGAACGCTTCGGCGAACGCGGCCAGGTTCGACGGCGCGCCGATCGCGCGGTACTGCGCCGGCGAGTGCGGATCGGAATTGAGCAGCACTTCCTGCCGCTGCGGACGGATGCTGCCGCGCCAGATGCGCGCGAAGTTGAGGAAGAAGCGCTGGTCCGGCGTGTAGCCGTCGATCTTCTTCTCGTTCTGGCCGGGGTTTTTCGACAGCGCGATCTGCAACGCGTCGAAGCCGACGTTGATGCCACCCAGATCGGCGATGTTCTCGCCGAGCGTGAGTTCGCCGTTGACGTGCTTGCCCGGCAGCGGCTCGTACTCGTTGAACTGCGCGACCAGCTTGGCGGTGCGCGATTCGAATTTCTCGCGGTCTTCCTTGGTCCACCAGTTGGCGTTGTTGCCTTGCGCGTCGAACTGGCTGCCTTCGTCGTCGAAGCCGTGCGTGGCCTCGTGCCCGATCACGGCGCCGATGCCGCCGTAGTTGAGCGCATCGTCGGCTTGCGCGTCGAAGAACGGCGATTGGAGGATCGCGGCGGGGAAGTTGATCGTGTTGTCGGTCGGGTTGTAGTACGCGTTGACCGTCTGCGGCGTCATGCCCCATTCGAGGCGATCGGTCGGCTTGCCGATCTTGGCGATGTCGTAGTCGTAGTTGTACTTGGTCGCCGCCTCGACGTTGCCGAAGTAGTCGCTCGGCGAGACCTTCAGGCCCGACCAGTCGCGCCATTTGTCCGGGTAGCCGATCTTGGGCAGGAAGGTCGACCACTTCTCCAGCGCCTTCTTCTTGGTCTCGGCGCTCATCCAGTCCAGATGCTCGATGCGCGTCTTCAGCGCGGCATTGACGTTGGTGACCAGCTGCATCGCGCGCTGCTTGGATTCGGGCGGGAACGCCTCGGCGACGTACAACTCGCCCAGCGCCATGCCCATGCTCTCGTTGACCGCGCCGAGCGCACGCTTCCAGCGCGGCTCGATCTCTTTTTGCCCGTTCAGCGTCTGCCCGTAGAAGGCGAAGTTCTCTTCGGCGAACGGCTTGGACAGATACGGCGAGGCCGAATCGATCGCGTGGAAGCGCAAGTACGCCTGCCACTGCTCGGCCGGCACCGTGGTCAGCATCTTGTCGACCTCGGCGAAGAACTTCGGCTGCGACAGCGAGAAACCGCCCTGGATGTCGGCCTTCTGCGCGGCGAAGAACTTCGTCCACGAGAAATTCGGCGTCGCCTTGTCGGCATCGGCGAGGTTGATGAAGTGGTACTGATTTTCCGGCTTGCGCAGCTCGACCGGCGCCAGCGAAGCGGCGGCCAGGCGCGTCTCGAACGCGAGCACCTGCTCGGCCTGCTTCTTCGCCTCGGCCGACTTCACGCCGGTCAGTTCGAGCACCTTGGCGATGTGCGCCTTGTAGTCCTCGCGCGTCTTGGCATAGTCGGGTTTGCTGTAGTACTCGATGGTCGGCAGGCCGAGTCCGCCTTGATAGGCGTAGGCGATCTGGATCTTCGAGTTCTTGTAGTCGGCGCTGGCGCCCATCGAGAACAGCGAGCCGCGGCCTTGCGCGAAGCTGTCGGTGATGTAGGCATAAATCTCGGCCGGCGACTTCAGCGCGTCGATTTTCTTCAGTTCGTCCTTGATCGGCGTGAAGCCGGCCTTCTCGATCGCGCCTTCCGCCATGCCGGAGCGATAGAACCAGCCGATCTTCTGCTCGATCGAATCGGCCTTGGCCTTGTTCGCTTCGCGCGCGGCTTTCTCGACGATGCCGCGCTGAGTCTGCAGGCTCTTCTCGCGCAGCTGATCGAACGCGCCCCAGCGCGTGCGGTCGGCCGGAATCGGATTGGCGGCGACCCATTTCGCGTTGACGAAGCCGTTGAAGTCGGTGCAAGGACTGATCTTGGCGTCGAGATCCTTGATGTCGAACGACGGCGGCTGGCTGGCTGCGATCGCGCCGGTGGAAAGGGCGGCGCAGATCGCGAGCGCCAGATTCAATGGTTTCCGCATGATGGTGACTCCGTCATTCGTGGCTGTGGAAGCGAACCGCATAGTCTAGACGCTGCCGAACGCCGAGATCGGACTCGGTGGGGGTTGCAGCGGTCACGCGCATGGACGGCCCCGCGACCGTCGAGCGCGCTGCGGTAGCTGAAAAGCGGGGTGCGAGCCTAGGCGCGTCGGCGCAGGCGTCCTAGTGTCGAAGGTCACTGCGGCGCTGCGCCGCGTGCCGATCGATGGGCGTGATCGGTCGGCGCGACCGATCGGCGCGATCAATGCACCGTGTCGGCCGGCTCGCCGGCGGCGATGCGCGCGCGTCCGGCGGCGATGAGATCGGGATTGCTGAGCTCGTCGATGCGCAGCGGCACCCAGATCGCGTACAGCACGCAAAAGGCCAGCAGCGCGAGTGCGAACAGCGCCAGCCACAGGTGCAGATCGGCGGCCGCGATGAACTCGGAGAAGCCGGCCAGCATCACCATCGCGAGGATCGAGGAGAGCCCACCGAGCATGACCGGCCAGGCTTTGGAAACGACGATTGCGACTTTGAACCCGCAAATACGGCAACGCGTGCTGCCGGCCGGGCCGAGGCAGAGCTTGCGCCACACGGGCAGGCACGGGCTGAGATGGCAATGCGGGCAGCGGTTCATGCGATCGGTTTGGGGCTTGTCGGTTTTCCGTCACCTCTCTCGCTCGGGGGAGGAGAAAAGCGGTCTCGCATTCGTTCGCCCTCGCCTCTCTCGCAAGCGGGAGAGGCGACGGCGGCTCGCATGACAAATGTCGGTTTTCCGCCATCTCCGCGCAAGCGGGAGTGGAAAACGATGGCCTACGCGACGAAACGCTTTTTCAAAGATGCGGCACGTGATCGCCGTCGAGATATTTCTCGAACACGCCCACCGTATTGGCCAAGGTTACCTGAGCCGGGAACGGACTGCCGGTGGCGATGATCTTGGTCTGCGCCGGGCCGTCGGTGAAGTGGCTCGGATCGCCTTCGCTGTCGCCGGCGGTCTGCAGCACGCGCTTGGACAACTGCTCGACCTGGTCGGGCGAGAGACTGTTGATCCATTGCTGCAGGCGATCGGGCGAGACGTGCTTGAGCTCGGCGTACTTCTGCAGGAACGGCAGCTGGCCGCTGCCGGATGCGCCGCTGAGCACGCCGCCTTGCTTGCTCAGCGCCGTCGCGGCGGCTTCGTTGTAGTTGGCCGCGAGCAAGAACTTCTTCGACGCACCCTCGTACTGGTGCGCATCCTTGATCGCGTCGTAGGCGAGCTTGCCGAGCACGCCGACCGCGGTCACGCCGAGGCCCACCGGTCCCAGCCACGCCGCCGCGCCGAACGCCGGCGCCACCGTCAGCGCGCCGCCGACCGCGGTGGTGGCCGAGAACACCGCGTTGCCGGTGTCCTGCGCGGTGCCGATGCCGAAGCCCGAACGCACCGCGCTGACCGCGTCGAACACGGCCGACACGCCGGCGATCAGATCGCCCGCAGTGGCGCGCGCGGCGAGCTTCCACTCGCCGCCGAACTGGCCGAGCTTGGAGGCTTTGTCGACCGCGCCGAGACCGACCAAGAGCTCGACGTTCTTCTGCGCAAAGCCGGCCGCATCGAGCACGAGCTTGAGATCGTTCTGCACGTCGGCCGGATTGGCCGCCGCCTTGTTGTAGGAGTTGAGCAGGCTGGCGCCGGCGAAGGCGACGCCGATGCCGCGCAGCAGCTGGCCCGGCACGGTTCCCTTGTTGAAGGTCTTCGACAGCGCGGCGTCGGTGTCGAGCTTCTTGTTGAGATCCTGCAGCGCCTTGTTCGCTTCCGCCTGCGTGGTGCCGGACTTGTCGGCGAACTCCTGCACCATGCCGACCGCTTTGTCGAGATCGCCCTTGGTGACGCCGAGCAGCTTGGCGAAGTTCTCGTTCTTGAGGTCGCTGATCGCCTGCTTGGCGGCGGCGACGCTCTTGGGATCCTGCAGGTTCACGCCCTGCGTCTTGTCGAGCACGTGCGTGCGCAGATACGCCGAGGCCGCTTCGTTGCCGAACTTGCGGCCGACGTCGCCGAGCTTGGAGAACGCGAACAGGTTGGCCATGCCGGCGACGTGCGTGCTGTCGGCCAGCTTGGGATCGGTCTGCAGCGCGCTCGAGATCGCCAAGCCCGCGGACGGATCGTTGGCGATCTTCTTCAGCGTCTCGTCGATCGCCGGAGCGGCGCCGGACGGCGCCTTCTCGTTCAGCGCGATCATCTGCTCGACCAGCTTGGTGCCGTCGGCGGCGACCTGCTGACGCAGTTTGTTTTCTTCGTTCTGCCAGTCGGCGCCCTTGTTCGCGCGGTAGTCGGCGACCGCCTTGTTGAGCGCTTGCGGGCTCAGACCGGCACCGTCGTTCTGCACCAGCCACGACAGCTCGGCATCGTGCTGGGCCAGCTTCTTGACGTCGTCGGCAACCTTCTCCTTGAACTTCTGCGCACCGTCGGTGGCGACCTTGACCACGCCGCTCGAATCCAAGCCGGCGGTTTCCATGTGCTTGGCCACATCCAGCGTCGCCGCCGGGCTTTCGCCGTCGGCGATCTTCTGCTGGTCGCGCTGCGCAACGCCTTCGTTGATCGTCTGCACCACGTACTTCGGATCGCTGCCGGCCGCCTTCATCTGCTTGCCGAACTCGATCGCATAGGCCGGGTTGGCGCCGCCGCTGATGGCGTTGCGCACGGCGTCGGTGTGCCAGGCGCCGCTGGCGGCGTAGCGCGTGATCGCGGCGTCGCCTTGCGCTGTACCGGCGATGCGGCCGGACACGTTCATCAGGCTGCCCATGCCCTGCATGCCGAGCGGCGAGCCGCCGCCGAAGCTGTCGATGTTGGCTTTTGCGAACGCCTCGTAGCCGGGCAGGGTCTGTTCGACCAGCGCCGCCGCGGTCTGCTTGTCCATGCCTTGCGTGATCTGATCGAGACGCAGCATCGAGGCCGCGGTCTGGCCTTGCGGCAAGGTCGCGTTGCCGGGCTTGTCGGTCAGCGGCTGGTTCACCCACGCGGCGGCGTCGGTGAGGATCTTCTTCGCGCCGGCATCGGCCAGCACCGCGTCCTTCAGCGGCTGCGGCAGATTCGCGCTGCCGGCGCTGAGCGCCTTCGCCGCTTCCAGCGGGCTGCCTTTGGCTTGCGCCGCGGCGACGATACCTTGCACCTGGCGATCGGTGCGCACGCTGGCGACGGCGTCGGCGACCGCTTTCTGCTGCGCCGGATCGCCGTAGCGCGCGGCGATGTCCTGGCCGGCCTTGGCGATCGTCGCGTCGTCCGCCTTCGGCCCGACGCTGGCGTCGATCTGCGCGGCGACCGCCGATTTGAGTTCGCTCTGCGCGCTGGCGACTTGGCGATCGAGATCGCGCACGTCGGCCTTCATCGCCTCGTTGCCGCGCGCGACTTCCTGCTTGCGATAGGCGAGCTCGCCCTGCGTGCGTGCGACTTCCTTCACCGCAGTGTCGACGCGCGCCGCCTGCGGCGTCGCCGGCGGCGACAACGGCGGTGCCGGTTGCACCGGCGGCTGCGCCGCCACGTCGGCCGGATCGTTCGCGGCCGCCTTCGGCAGCTTGACGCGATCGCCTTGATGGATGACGTCGGGATTGCGGATCTGCGGGTTCAGTTTCTGCAGCGTCGGCACATCGGTGTTGTGCTGCGTGGCGATGCTGCTCAGCGTTTCGCCGCGGTCGACGACGTGTTCGTCGCCCTGATCCTGCGGCGTTTGCGTTTGCGCAGGTGTCTGCGTGCGCGAGGTATTGTCGATAGGGGGAGACATGGCGGCGGACTCGCGCAAGGGGGATTGCGCGATTGCACAACAGCCGCTCCGTCACCGCGATTGGGGAAAGCGATAGGTCGCCTTGTCACGCGCACGTCATCGAGACGTGCGTTCGCGACGACTGCGTCACGGTTGCGCGCGCGCCTGCGCCAGCGCGGCCGCGTCGAGCCGCACGATCGGATACGCACCGATGTTCTGCCGCGCGTACCAGGGCGAGCGTTCGTAGAAAAACGCCAGGCGCAGCGCCGGCGATTGCGCGAACGCCGTGTCGGCGGCGAGCTTGCTCTCGAACTCGGCCTTCAGCGCCGGATCTTTCGCCAGCATCTCGCGCGCGAGGCGTTCGTTGACGCGCGCATCGGCGCTTTCCTTCTGCTCGAAGATCGCATCGAACAAACCCCAATGCAGCAGCGAGTCGGCCGCACGCGGCTCGAGCAGATTGATCGCGACGTTCGCGCCCGGCTGATCGAGCGGCAGCAGGAACGCGCCGGCGGCGAAATCCGCTGCGGCGGTTTCGCGCTCTTGCGTGAAGTCGCGCAGCCAGTGACGGCCTTCGAACGGCTTCTCGTCCCAGCGCGGCGCACCGAGCCGATCGCGCTCGACGCGCAGATGCAGCGGCCGTTCGATACGTTCGATGCGGAGGCCGTGCTGGCGCAGCTTGTCGGCGATCTGCGGCCAGCCCGCCGGTATCAGATACGCCGCGGGCGGCGTTGCCGTCTCGGTCGCGACGAGGTCGCGGAAGAACGGCACCGTGTAGGTCTTGGGCGTACGCGGATCGTAAGTGACCCACGTGTCTCCCGAGATCGCGCTCGCTTCGTGCGTGAACGCGTAACCCTTCAAGCTGAACGGCTCGGATTGGTCGCTGGTGCGGAATGCGATCGGCAAGCGCGCACGCGCGTCGCGTGCGCGAGCGGTGGTGTCGGCATCGGCTTGCGTCACGGCTTTGCGCAGCTCGCCCGGATGTTTGCCGATGTGCGCCAGCGTGGCGACGATCAGATCGTAGGTCGCGCGCACGCGTGTCGCGTACGGTTTCAGCATGTGCGTCTCGACCAGCAGCGCCGCGCGATTGCGCAGCGCCACGTAGCCGGTGGAAAAGCGCGCGCCGGAACCGAAGTTCGCGATGCCCTTGCCGATGTCGCGATGATCGACCAGTTCCAGATACGGCGCAGCGAGATGACCGCGCTTCTCGAAGTCGGGCAGGATCGATTGCTTGAACGCCTGGCTCTGCCATTGTTTGACCGCCGCGTGCAGCGGGCCCCATTCCTCCATGTACCAGGTCAGGTCGTATTGATAGTCGGCGCCGTCGGTGGTGTGGATGTCGAGGAACAGATCCGGCTGCCAGGCATCGAACATCGCCAGCCAGTCGCGCATCTCGGGCGCGTCGGCCTTCATGTAGTCGCGATTGAGGTTCAGGTTCTGCGCGGTCGCGCGAAAGCCCATCTCGTTCGGGCCGGCCTGGTTGATGCGGTTGTAGGGATGCGAGTTCTCGTGACCGTCGACGTTGAAGATCGGCAGCCAGACCAGGATGGCGTGGTCGAGCAGATCGGCATGCGCGGCGCCGGCGCGCAGATCGCGCAACAGCATCAGCGCTGCGTCCTTGCCTTCGATCTCGCCGGCGTGGATGCCCGACTGCACCAGCACGATTTCCTTGCCGGACGCGCGCGCCGCCGCCGGCGTGAACTCGCCGCCCTTCGCCGCGACCACCAGCATCAGATCGCGCCCTTCCGGCGAGACGCCGAAGCGCGTCAGCCGGATGCGTTCGGGCGCGGAAGCGGCCAGGCGTTCGAGCCAGGCGCGCGTCTGCGCATAGTTCGGCGTGGTGGCGAACTTCGCCTGCTCGGCCGGCGTGCTCCAGTCGTTCGACAGCGCAGGACTGCAAGCGGCGAGCAGGAAGAGGCCGAGCAGCAGGCGCTGCGCCGATCGCGGGGTTTTCATGCGGGAGGTTTCACGCTGGCCGGGTAGCGCGCGATGGTACGCCGGCGGCGTGGGTGCGCACGAGTGTGCAAACTCGATGCGGAGCGAATCTCGATACAGATCGGATCTCGATGCAGGTCGATCGCCGCGCGACTAAGGCGCGACCGCTGCGGCCGCTTTTGCAACGTGGTGCGCGTCGCCTGAGACCGTGAACGGCAACGTATCCGGTCCCGCCGCGCCGGCCGAGAGGATGAATGCCATCGCCTGATCCACGCTCCAGTCGGTCGCGATCAGGCGTTCGATCGGCACGATTTCGAGATAGCCGCCGGTCGGATTCGGCGTGGTCGGCACGTACACCGCGGCGAGTTCGGTGCCGGCGCTGTCGCGGAACACGCGCGTGACGAAGCCGATCGACTTCAGCTCGGGCGAGGGGAAGTCGATCAGCACCACGCGCTGGGTGCCGCTCGGTTTGTTCTGCAGCATGCTCATCAGCTTCTTGGCGCCGCCGTAGATGCTGTGCGCGACCGGAATGCGGTCGATCAAACGCTCGAACGCGCCGAGCAGGCGGCGGCCGAACACGCGATTGGCGGCGAAGCCCATCATGTACAGCGCGACCACGGTGACGATGAAGGCGAGCAGCGAGACCAGCCAATCCTGATTCAAATGGCCGAGGGTGTCGGGAAACACGCTGGCGAGCGCGCTGAACAGCGCCGCCACCCACGGCAGGTTGACCTGCGAGAGCAGCGAGAAGATCGACTTGAACACGACCCAGGTCAGCCAGATCGGGATGAAGGTGAGCAGGCCGGTGAGCAGGTAGCGCTGGATGTAGAGGGGGCGCATGGCCGCGCGAGTTTAGCCGAGCGTGCGCGCGGCGGGGCGCATCCGTGTCGCGATCAGTCGTGTCGCTCGCCCTCGAGCGAGGGCAGTTCTCGCACGAGGCGGAAGCCGACGCCGGCATAGCCGACGTCGCCGGCGCTGCGGCCGGCGCGCGCGAGGTTGGATTCGCCGCCGTCGTCGCGCCAGGACAGGCCGCGGAAGCTGCGCTCGCCGCAGTCCTTGCCGTCGAGCTTGGCGCAGCCGTCGATCCAGACGGCGACGTTGCCGGCGATGTCGTACAGGCCCGGCGGCGTCGAGGCGAAGCGGCCGACCGGAGCGGTCTGCGCATAGCCGTCGTCGCAGCCGGCGCGCTTGCCCAGATTGGCCGCGCCGCAGGACGTGCCGGTCTCGGCCGGCTGCGCCAACAGCAGCCATTCGCGCTGCGTCGGCAGACGATAGTGCGCGCCGGTCTTGCGGCTGAGCCAGCTCGCATACGCGTTGGCGTCGTCCCAGCTGACGCAGACGACCGGGTGATCGTCGCCTTGGGTGAAGCCGGGCGCGCGCCAGCTGAGTCCGTCCGAGCGCGCGAACAAGCGCTGCGATTCGCGGCAGTTCGACGGCGCGCGCGAGCTGCTCTCGACGAAGCGCTCGTAGGCGCCGCGCGTGACGTCGCCGGTCATGATCGCGAATGCGTGCTCGACGTGACCGCTGGCGGCGAGCAGGGCCGGCACGATGACCAGCGGCGGCCCGTCGGCGTCGCGGAACGCGCCGCCTTCGGCGAGCAGGCGTTGCGGCCGCTGCAAGTCGTCTTGCAGCGCCAGCGCCAGCGTCGGGTCGAGCCGGCTCAGCACGCTCTGCAAGGGTTGCAGCGCACGTGCGGGGGCGAGGTCGAACGGATCGCTGCGGTGCGCGCGGCGCGCCTCCACCGCACGCCGGATCGGCGTCGCGAACGCGTCGAAGGCCGGGCCGTCGCCGAGCTGCGCGCGCTCGGCCAGCGAGATGCCGGCGGCGATCGGCTCGATCGCGCTGTGCACTTCGCTGCCGCCGATCGCCTTGGCCGCGCGTGTCGCCAGCAGATTGAGGACGCGCGCGATGCCTTTGAGCGCATCGCGCTGACGCGGTTCGTCGGCGAGGATCTCAAGATACTGCTCGGCCGCGTTGTCGCCGGGCGGCGCGACCCAGCGTCCGCGCGCGAGCGCAGCGGAGGCCTGCTGCAGCCGCTGCGCGCGCAGGGCTTCGGCGGTGGCTTCGTCGGTACGCGGCGCGGCGGTCTCTTCGCGGTTCGCGTCCGCCGTTGCGGCCGCTGTTTCGACACGCTCGACCGGCGGCGGCTTGGCGACGTCGACGGCCGCAGGCGCGGCGGCGCTGCTCGTCGTCGTCGCGGCTACCGGCGGCGGTGCGGCGCGTTCGGGTTTGTGCGGCAGCAGCGCGAGCAGGCCGGCCAGCGCCAGCAGCATGCCGAAGCCGAGTGCGATCGCGCGGCGCCGGCGCGGAATCGCGACCGTGCGCTCGACGATCGCCAGCCACCATTTCGATACGCCCAGACGCGGCGGCGCCTGCAGCCGCTTCTCGATCACGGCGAGCGCGGCGAGCATTTCTTCGGCGCTCTGGAAGCGCGCATCGGCCTGCTTGGCCAAGGCCTTGTCGATCAGCGGCTGCCACAAGCGGCGCGTCAGCGGCAGCCGCGGCACCGGCTTTTCGATGTGCGCGAGCGCGACCGAGAGCGAATCGGCGCCTTGGTAGGGCAGTTCGCCGGTCAACAGTTCGTAGCAGACCACGCCGAGGCTGTAGAGGTCGGAGCGGCCGTCGAGCGGCTGGCCGCGCGCCTGCTCCGGGCTCATGTAGCCGGACGAGCCGATGGTGGCGCCTTCGCGCGTGACGCGCGGCATGCGCGAGGCGCTCAGCGCGATGCCGAAGTCGGCCAGGAGCGGCCGGTCGAGCTTGTCGAACAGCACGTTCTCCGGTTTGACGTCGCGATGCACGATGCCTTGGTCGTGCGCGAAGCCGAGCGCCTCGGCCAGCGCGCGCACGATTTCGAGCACGCGCTGCGGATCGTCGCGCAGGCTGCGCGAGAGCAGATCGCCGTTGGGCAGATACGGCATCGTGTAGTAGATGCTGCCGTCCGAGGTGCGGCCGACCTCGAAGATGCTGACGATGTGCGGATGGTCGAGCCGCGCGATCGTGCGCGCCTCGTGCTGGAAGCGGCGCGCGATCTCGTCGTCGGGCGTGCGCTCGCTCGCCAGCACCTTGATCGCGACCTGGCGGCCGAGCGATTCCTGCACGGCCAGATACACGGTCGCCATGCCGCCCAGGCCGAGCCGGCGCACGATCCGATAGCCGGGAATCTCGAACGGGAGGTTCAGGCGGGTCATGGCGTTCGCGCAGAAGCGGAACGCGATTCTATCGGAGCGGCCGCCGCGGCGCGGGGCGGCCGCATGAAACGCCGGCGCGGCGTGACGGGCGTCACGCCGCGCCGATGGCGGAACCAATCGACGCGTCAGGCGCTCAGCCGCGCGTGAAAGCGCTCGATGCACTCGGCGATGTCCGCGCCCAGTTCTTCCAGCGCGAAGTGGCCGGTGTCGAGCAGGTGGAAGTCGACCTGCTTCAAGTCGCGCCGATACGGATGCGCACCGGCGGCCGGAAAGATCACGTCGTTGGCGCCCCACACGATCAAGGTCGGCGGTTGCTGCGCACGGAAATACGCCTGCCACGCCGGGTAGTGCTTGAGGTTGTTGCCGTAGTCTTCGAGCAAGGCGACCATCGCTTCGCGGTTGCCGGGGCGCGCGAGCAGCGCACGCTGCAACAACCAGCTGTCCGGATCGATGCGCGTGGGGTCTTTGACGCCATGCGTGTAGTTCCATTCCAACGCCTCATCGGACATGGCGGCGTCGCGAATCACAGCGCGATTGGCCGGCGAGGGGTCTTGCCAGAGGCGGCGCGGCAGCGCCCAGAAATCGTCCGGCAAGCCTTCTTCGTAGGCGTTCGCGTTCTGCACGACCAGGAACGCGACGCGCTCGGGGCGGCGGCTCGCTACGCGAAAGCCGACCGGGCCGCCGAAGTCCTGCATGTACAGGCCGTAGCGTTCGAGGCCGAGCTGGTCGACGAATTTCTCGACGATGTCGGCGAGGTGGTCGAAGCTGTAGACGAAGGCGTCGGTGCTTGGCGCGTCGCTGTGGCCGAAGCCGGGATAGTCGGGCGCGATCAGGTGAAAGCGATGCGCCAACCGCTGCAGCAGTTCGCGGTACATGAAGGATGACGCCGGAAAACCGTGCAACAGCAGCAGTTTCGGCAAGGACGGATCGCCGGCTTCGCGATAGAACAGCTGCTGGCCTTCGATGGTGGTGGTGCGGTAGCGGATCACGTGAGTCTTCCTCGGAGGGTGGATGGATGACGCCGTTCGGCGTCGGAACGGTGGTTGCATCTAGAAGCTCTTTGAACGATCCCGGCTAGCTGTCGCGCAGGAACGAGGCGACCAGCGCAGCCACGGTTTCGGGCGCGTCTTCGAGGCTGTAGTGGCCGGCGCGTGGCAGGCGATGCACGGCAGCAGTGGGGAAAAGCTGCTGGAACAAGGGCAGGAAATGCTCGGCCTGCAAGGTGCGATCGGCCTCGCCCCAGATCGCCAGCGCAGGCTTGCCGGCGATTTCCTGCCGCGCGGCGGCGTCGGGCGCCTCGAAACGATGCGCGCCGGTGGCGAAGCCCTTGGCCCAGCCGAGTGCGCCGGCGCAATCGGCCGGTTCATCGAAGCGTGAGCCGTAGGCCGACAGCCAGGTGTCCGAGATCAGCGCGTTGTTTTCGAAACCGTTGAGCTTGAGCGTGCTCAGGATGTTGAAGCCGAGTTCGCCCAGCACCGCGTCGAGGCGGCCGGCGGCGTGTGCTCGCGCGATCCAGCCGAACCAAGGCGAGGATTGCGCGTTCGCCTCGAGGCGTTGCGCCAGATCGGCTTGTCCGAACGGCAACGGTGAGTTGATCGAGATCAGGCGGCGGACGCGTTCGGGATGCCGTGCCGCCAGGCCCATGCCGACCGGGCCGCCGAAATCGTGCATCACCAAGGTGATCGCGCGCAGATCGAGATCAAGCACGAACCGCTCGAGATTGTCGATGTGATCCTGCAGCCAGTAGCTGCGCTGCTCTGGCGTTTCGCTCTTGCCGAAGCCCATGTGATCGAGCGCGATCACGCGATGCGTCGGGCGCAGTCGCGCGATCAGATGGCGAAACAGATACGCCCAGGTCGGCTCGCCGTGCAGGCACAAGACGAGCGGCGCATCGCGCGCGCCTTCGTCGACGTAGTGCATGCGGAAACCGGCGGCGGTGGAGAAATGCGGAGCGAAGGGGAAGCTGTCGCGGAAGGTTTCGGCGGCGTCGATCACGGGTCGTCCCGATAAGGTTTTATATTGAAACCGTAGCGAGAATAGCCATATAGGTTTCATTATGCAACCTTTACTGCGAATGCTGCGCCGATGCAGCGATGTTCGCTGCTAGGACCGAACCGTTTAAGATCGAGCCGCCATGGTCAAACGCACCAGCCACCGCGACACCGCCTGCGCCATCGCCCGTCCGCTCGACGCGGTCGGTGACGGCTGGTCACTCCTGATCGTGCGCGACGCGTTCGACGGTCTGCGCCGTTTCGGCGAGTTCCAGAAAAGCCTCGGCCTGGCCAAGAACATATTGGCCGCGCGCTTGCGCCATCTGATCGAGCACGACGTGCTCGAAACCGTCGCCGCGGCCGACGGCAGCGCGCATCGCGAGTACGTGCTGACGCGCAAGGGGCGCGATCTGTACTTGGTGTTGGCCGCATTGCGGCAGTGGGGCGCGGATCACTACTTCACGCCCGACGAAGCGCAGGTGCTGCTGGTCGACCGCAAGCACGGCCTGCCCACGCGTCGATTGGAGCTGCGCGCGCAGGACGGGCGCATGCTCGGCGGCGAGGACACCGCCGTGCGCTGGATTCCGGCCGAGCGGCCGGCGCGCGCGCGCCGGTCGACGCGCGCTTAGGCCGGCGCTTTCAGGCGCGCGCCCTTGAAGTAGTGCACGCGCAGGTCCAGCCCGCGTGCGCTGCGGCCGATGTAGGTGAAGCGCGGATTCCACCAGCTCGCCATGCGACCCTTGTCGCGAAAGCGCGCGTTCTCGAGCTCGAGCAGGATGCCGATGCACGGATAGTCGTGCGCGACGGCATAGTCTTCGAGCAAGGTGCAGGAGCGCTTCAGCAGCGACATCACCAGCGGCGTCGAACGCCAGCGCGTGCCGACGAAGCAGCGCCAGAAGTAGATCGGCTGGCCCAGCTGCGGCGCGACCGCCGGCAGCGCGGTGCAGACGCCGGCGACGCTGCCGTCCGCGGTGCAGGCGTGCAGTACGACCTGGCGCAGGCGGCCGCTCATCTGTGCTTCGTCGTTGAGCGCGCCTTCGCTTCGCCAGAACGCGCGGATCGCATCGGCGTCGGCGGCTTGGATCGCCGGCCAGTCGTCGACGTAGCGGAACATCGGGGTGGCGTCGTTCATGCGTCCGTCCGCGCGTCGCTCGCGCCGTAGGGGGCCGCGGCGGCTTCGGCCGCCTGCGGCGTGAAGCCGACTTCGCGCAGTGCTTCGTCCGGCAGCGCGTAGGACGAGGTGAGGAAATCGCCTTCGTGGATGATCTCGGGGAACAGCACGCCGGGCAGCGCCTGCACCGCGAAAATCTCCTGCACGCCGCCGGTGAACTTGAGCAGGCCGATGGTCTTGCCGGTGCCGATGTGCACGGCCCAGACGCCGCTTTGGCGATCCGCGTTCGCCTCGGTGATCTCGATGTCGGTGAACGCGTTGGTTTCGCGCAGCTGCGACAAGCCGATGAAGGCGACCGGACCGATGAAGTCGAGCCCGCGCGCGAAGCCGGGCACGCGCGCGACGTCGATCTTCTCGCCGCTCTTCGGATCGATCGTGACCAAGGCGCCGCGGCCCGATTCCAGCACCCACAAGCGCTCGTCGTACCAGCGCGGCGAGTGTGGCATCGACAGCCCGCGCGCGAGCACCTTGTCGTTGGCCATGTCGATCAGGATGCCGCCGTCGCGCTTGTTCTTGCGCCAGCCCTGCGGCTCGTTGCTCTCGCCGAGCGCGGTCAGATAGCGCGGGCGGCCTTCGCGCATGCCGAGGCCGTTCAGATGGCAGCGGTCTTCCGGCGCGTAGTGCGAGACGAAGCGCGGCCGCCAGCGCGGCACGAAGCTCGATTTCGTATCGAGCGTGCAGAGGCAGGAGAACAAGGTGTTCACGAACCACAGATCGCCGTGCTTGTCCCAGGCCATCTCGTGCACGTCGATCGCGCCGGTGATGTGGCCGCGTCGCGCCAGGTAGACCGCGTCGTGGCGTGGCGGGTCCTGCAGGCGCTTGGCCACCGCCGGCATATTGCGGAACTCGGCGATCTCGATCGCAGCGCCGAGCGCAAGCCGCTCGCCGTCGGCGGCCATGCCCATCGGCCGATTGAAGGTGCGGAAATGCGTGTTGATCGAGGCGCCGTCGGGCCGCAGGATCACCAGCTTGCCGGCCTGGTAGGTGCTGACGACGAGACAACCGCCGAGCTGACGCAACAGATCGGGGAAGTTGGTCGTGTGCACGCTGCCGAGCACTTCGGCGACATTGGCGGCGGCATTCGCTTCCGCTTCCGCGGCGGGCGCCGAGGCGGTGGGTTCGGTGGGCGTGGTCACGTGCGCTCCTGCGGGATCGACGCATTCTGCCGAGGCGTCGCGCGGATCGCTACCGGAGGCGAGTGGAATCGGACGTGCCGATCGGCTGAACGCACTGCGCGCGTCATGCGCGATCTGTCAGTCGGTCGCTCGCGCCGGGCTAGAGTCCAGCAGCACGGCGCTCGGGTTCGCCTCGATCGGGTGAAGAGAGTTCTCGCTTGCGTCGCACGTACAGCTGCTTGCGCACGCGCGCGACGACCTCGCCGTCGGCGGCGACCACCGTGGTCTCGCACCAGCGCAGGTACTTTTCGCCGTTCGCGGTGGCGGCGCGGATTTCCTCGAGCAGGGCGTCGTCGACGGTGAAGTCGGCGAACACGTCGCTGCGGCCGGGAGCGACGAATTCGATCGCGCCGGCCTTGTCCCAGACGATGTAGTCGCGGCCCAGGCAGCGCATGGTCAGGATCATCCAGAACGGATCGGTCATCGCGAACAGACTGCCGCCGAAATGCGTGCCGACGTAGTTGCGGTTGTACCAGCGCCGCCGCAGCACGACGCGCGCATGGCGCCAGTCGTCGGAGATTTCGAGCACGCGGATGCCGGCGAACAGGAACGGCGGCCACAGGTTCATGAAACGGCGCAGGCGGGCAGGCGTCATGGCGATCGATACGGGAGCGGGCGCCGACAGCGTACAAGAACACGGCGCCGCGTCATCGGACGCGGTCATTGATCGCACGGGCGCCGGCTGCACGTTCGCCGCGGCGCCTTGCCGCGTTCGCCGCTGCGCACTTATCATGGCGCCGCGTCATGGGCTCCGTGGCGCCGTAAGCGTTCACGTCAACCAACGCGCCAACCGTTTCCGGTATCGCCGGACTCATCGTGCATTCGCGCAGGCGAGGCACGAGGCGCTTTCGTTTGACCGGACCGAAAGGAATCTGCATGAACGCTTCCACTTCCAACCCCACGCCTCCCGGCACGCCGCCGGTGGCTTTCGCGGCATTGCGCCATCCCGGCTTCCGCGCCTACTTCTTGTTGTCCGCCCTCGCCATGATGGCCGACAACATCGAACACGTGATCAGCTACTGGGTCATCCACGAACATTTCGATTCGCCCGCGCTCGGCGGTTTCGCCGTGATCTCGCATTGGCTGCCGTTTCTCTTGTTCTCGGTCTATTCGGGCGCGCTCGCCGACCGCTTTGACCCGCGTCGCATGATTCAGCTCGGCATGGTGCTGTTCATGAGCGTGTCGACGATGTGGGGCCTGCTGTTCATCACCGGCGCTCTGCAGATCTGGCATGCGGCGGTGCTGCTGATCGTGCACGGCATGGCCGGCGTCTTGTGGGGGCCGCCGTCGCAGCTGCTCTTGCACGACATCGTCGGGCGCGAGCATCTGCAGAGCGCGGTGCGTCTGAACGCGACGGCGCGTCAGCTCGGCCTTCTGCTCGGCCCCGGCATCGGCGGCGTGCTGTTGCTCTGGCTCGGTCCCAATCTCGGCATCCTCGTCAATGCCGCGCTGTATCTGCCCTTCATCCTGTGGCTCGCGGTGGCGCCGTACGGGCCGAAGTTCCGTGCCGCAGGCGCGGTGGTCGCCACACGTGCGGTGCGCAGCCTCGGCGACATTGGGCGCGCGCTGCGCGAAATCGCGCAGCACCGCGTGATCCTGGCGATGACCTTGTTGGCCGGCTGCGCCTCGCTCTTCATCGGCAACGCCTACCAGGCGCAGATGCCGGGCTTCGCGCACGATCTCGGCCAGGGCCGGGCGGACTTCTTCTACAGCATGCTGCTCGGTGCCGACGCGGCCGGTGCGCTCACCGCCGGTTTCGTGCTCGAAAGCCGCAACCTGCTGCAGCCGCGCGCACGCACGGCTTGCATCTTGGCGATGATCTGGTGCGTGGCGCTGGCCAGCTTCGCGCTGACCTCGAGCTATCCGTTCGCGCTCCTCGTGCTGTTCGTTGCCGGCTTCGTCGAACTGTCGTTCAACGCGATGGCGCAGACCTTGGTGCAGCTGGAAGCGCCGGCCGAAATGCGCGGCCGCGCGATCGGCGTCTACAACATGTTCGCGATGGGCATGCGCACGTTCAGCGGCATCACCGTCGGTCTGGTCGGTGCGAGCATCGGCATCCACTGGTCGCTCGCGCTGAGCGCAGCGGTGTTGTTCGTCGTGATCGGGCTGTTGATACGGTTCGCGTTGCAACGGCCGGCTGCCGCGCCGAGCGCCTGAAAATCGGGCGTCCTCGCCGGCTTCGGCGAGGACGCCATCTCACGAAGCGGGTGTCGGATCGCCGCGTTGGAAGGCGAGGGCGTCCGCTTCGACGGCGCGGACCCAGTCGCCCTTGCACTCGCTGTAGGCATGCGAATCGTTGGCATGCAGCGCCTGGCAGCGCGCCTTTTCGCGATCGTAGGCGGCGGCGATCTGCGGATGCCGGCGCAGATAGTCGCGAAAGGCGAGGTGGCGGGTGATTTCCGGCGAACCCTGCGCGTAGCTGTGCAGATGAATCAGTCGGCGTCCGCTCGTGCGATCGGTCTTGGTGCAATAACGCCGTCCCGGCAAGCCGTACTCGCCCCGCCAGACATAGCCGAGCGCCTCGAGCGCGTTCCTGCGCAGATCGAGCTCGGCCAGACTGACCACCACCGGCAGCAGATCGAGCACCGGTTTCGCGCGAATGCCGGGAATCGCGGTCGAACCGATGTGATGGACTTCGAGCAGGGCCGTTCCGAGCGCGGCGGCAAGCGCCGCGCTTTCGGCGCGCGCGTGCTCGATCCAAGCCGGATCGTGCGCGCGCAATTCGACTGCGATCGGCGACGGCATCGCGCGGATCAGAACAGCAGCGAGGACATCTTGCGCCGGTAGCTGCCGACCAGCTCGGCGTCGTCGATCACGTTGAAGGCGGCGATCAGGCGCTTTTTCGCCTGGCCCTCGTTCCAAGCGCGGTCGGCTTTGAGCACGGCGAGGAACTGCTCCAGCGCTAGCGCGCTGTCGCCCTGGATCAAGAGGCGCACGCCGAGCAGATCGCGCGCGGCGTGATCGTTCGGGTCGCGCTCGATGCGGGCGAGAAGTTCCGCCGCCGGCGGCGCGCCCTTGAGCGCCTGCGCGAAATCGAGCTGGCCGCGCAAGCGGATGGCGCGATCGTCGTTGGCGAGATTGGCCGGCAGCGTGTCGAGTTCGGCTTCCGCGGCGGCGGCGTTGCCGACTTGCATCTGCGCCACCGCGAGATCGAGTTTGAGCTCGGCCTTGTCCGGCTGCACCGCGATCTCTTGTTGCACGCGTGCGATCGTCTGCTCCGGTGTTTCCTGCGGCGCAGGCGCCGCTTCCACCGCTTCGTCGTCTTCCGCCGGATTCGGTTGCACATGGCGCGAGAGGAACTCGCGGATCGCGCTCTCGGGCAAGGCGCCGGTGAAGCCGTCGACGAGCTGACCCTCGCGCAGCAGCACCACGGTCGGAATGCTGCGTACGCCGAACGAGGCCGCCAGCATCTGCTCTTTGTCGCAATCGATCTTGGCCAGGCGCACGGCGCCGTTGTATTCGTCGACGATCTTTTCCAGCAGCGGCCCCAGCGTCTTGCACGGCGCGCACCAGGTCGCCCACAAATCGACCAGCACCGGCTGCTGGAACGAAGCTTGGATGACATCGGCTTCGAAGTTGGCCTCGGTGGCGTCGAAGACGTACGGGGATGGGACGGCAGCGGACATCGGCAAGCTCCAATTTGCGGGTTTCTGTTTGAGAGTGCGGTCGGGAACGCTCGTTTTTCGATCCCCGCGCACGGCGATGATCGCAAGGACGGGGTGACGAACGCTCGCTTTCGATGCGCACTCTACGAGCGCGCAGTCGGCGAGGACCGAAAGCTGAATTCAGATTGTGCCAGTCCCGCTGCCGCGCAAGGTGATGTAAAAAATACTTGACATTGGTCGAGTCGAATGTAATCTAAAGCGGACATTATGTCTTCTGGGGATTACATCATGCGGTCACGTGCGGTATTCGTCGTCTTGCTGCTGATCGGCGCCTCGGCGACCTGGCTGTTGTTGGCGGGGCCGGATCGGGTGCTCGGCATCGACGCCGGCAATCTCGGCGTCTTCGCGCTGATCACGGCGTCGTGGAGTTCGCTGATCGCGGTCGCGCAAATGCCGCGGCAGGGCATCGAGACCGCGATCGCGCCGGGCGAATGGCGCGCTTGGATCGCGCTCGCGTTCACCGCCGTGATCGCCGCCTACGCCGTGGTCCACGCCGGTGCGTTTCAGGGGCCGCCGCTGTGGCAGAACCCCGATGCGCAGAGAGTCGGCCGCACGATTGCCTTGATGATCATCGCCTGGATCATCTTGTTCGCCGTGCTGCGCCAGCGTTGGCAAGGGCAGGTGCAGGAGGACGAACGCGACCGCGAGATCGAGGTGCAGGCGCAAGATTGGGGGCGTGGCGCGCTGGTCTTCGGCATCGTCGGCATCGCGGTGACGCTCGGCTTCTCGCCACCGGAAAAACTGCAGTGGGCGAGCCATCCGATGATCGCGCACCTGTTGATTCTCGCGCTGATCTTCGGCTCGCTGGTCGATTGCTTGGTCAGCGTCGTCCTCTACTGGCGCGACCGGCATTGACCGCCGTCGCGCGCGCCTCCGCAAGGAGATAGGCCGATGAGCGGAACGCCGATCGCCAACGAGATCCGCCGCCTGCGCTTCGAGCACGGCGAGATGACCCAGCAAGCGCTGGCCGATGCCTGCGGGGTGACGCGACAGACGGTGATCGCGCTCGAAGCGGGCAAGTACGCGCCGTCGCTCGAACTCGCTTTCCGCATCGCGCGCACGTTCGGTTTGCGCGTCGACGACGTGTTCCGCTGGGACGCGCAAGACTGATCGCGCCGAGTGCAGCCGAATCGGGCGCCGCGACGCCTCAGCCGCTCACGCGCACCGGCGTCGTCAGCGCGCGGCTAGGGCCGATGCGGTAGACGCAACGGCGCGCGCCGGCGAGCAGATGCTGCTCGCGCGCGACCTGCGCATCGCGGCCGAGCACGTCGCGAAACAGTTCCAGTTCGGCGCGGCAGAAGCCCTGGCAGATCTGCGCCGCGGCGCAGATCGGGCAATGGTCTTCGATCAACAGCCAGTCGCGACCATCACGTTCGGCGCGCGCCATGTAACCCTCGCGCTCGCGCACCGCGGCGAGCCGGCGCACGCGTTCGCCGAGCGTGCGCGCACCGGCCAAGGCTTGCACGTAGGCGGCGCGGCTGTCGTCGCGGCGCGCGTCGATCAGCCGCTCGACACCGGCTTCGCCGAACAGGCGCCGGGTCGACTGGATCAGTTCGACCGCGAGTTGCGCGTGCGTATCGGGGAAGCGCGCATGGCCGGCGCCGGTCAGCTTCCACAGCTGACGCGGACGTCCGGCGCCGCCGTCGCGTTCGGACTCGCCTTCGATCAAGCCGGCATCGAGCAGCTTGACGATCTGCTGGCGCACCGCCTCGCCGCTGAGGCCGAGCAGATCGGCCAGCGCGAACGTGCCGGAAGGGCCGCGCGTCTTCAACTGGAACAGGATGCGCTCGGCGGCTTGCTCGAACTTGGCGTCCGATTTCATTGATTATCCAAAGTCATGCTTGTGTAATTTACGAGGCCGATCTAATATCCAAGCATATTCTTGCATATAGGCGCGCACCGCGCACGCCAAAGGAATGGCCATGTCCGCGACTTCCGCCACTGCTTCCTGGTCCGATCTGCTCTCCGGCCGCAACGGCATGCGCTCGCTCGCACTCGCCGGCGGCACTGCCTTGCACGCGATCAACGTCTACGTGGTGACCACGATCATGCCGTCGATCGTGGCCGACATCGGCGGGCTCGGCTGGTATGCCTGGAACACGACCTTGTTCGTCATCGCCTCGATCGTCGGTGCCGCGCTGGCCGCACCGCTGGCCGTGCGTGCCGG
This sequence comes from Dokdonella sp. GW821-FHT11D02, assembly GCF_058808595.1. Classification (NCBI taxonomy): domain Bacteria; kingdom Pseudomonadati; phylum Pseudomonadota; class Gammaproteobacteria; order Lysobacterales; family Rhodanobacteraceae; genus Dokdonella; species Dokdonella sp. GW821-FHT11D02. Next base: position 1,615,114 of record NZ_CM179520.1, read on the forward strand.
CGGCAAAGCGGCTTATCTGATCGCGCTGGCGGTGTTCACGCTCGGCACCGTGGTGTGCGCGTCGGCACCGACGATGAGCTGGATGCTGGCCGGCCGCAGCTTGCAGGGACTGGGCGGCGGCGTGCTGGTCTCGCTCGCCTACGTGTTGATCCGCCAAGTATTCGAGCCGGCGCTGTGGCCGCGCGCGATGGGCTTGGTGTCGGCGATGTGGGGCATCGCGACCTTGTCGGGACCGGCGCTCGGCGGCGTCTTCGCGCAATGGGGCAACTGGCGTGCCGCGTTCTGGAGTTTGTTGCCGGTGGTCGGCGTGCTCGCCGCGATCGTGCTTATGCGCCTGCCGGCGACGCACCGCGCGCCCACTGCTGCGCGCGCACGCGTTGCCGGCGGCCGCTTGTTGCTTTTGGCCTTATCGGTACTGGCGATTTCGCTGGCGAGCTTGACCGCTTCGCGTGCTTGGCAAGCGCTCGGCGTCGGCATCGGCTTGCTGTTGGCCGCGTTGATCGTGCGTCTCGATCGCGAGGCTTCCGTGCGGCTGCTGCCGCACGGCGCCTATTCGGCGACGCGTTTGCGCGCGGTCTACCTGTGCATGAGCCTGCTCGTGATCGGCAGCACCACCGAAATCTTCGTGCCGTATTTTTTGCAGACGATCCATGGCCACAGCCCGTTGATGGCGGGCTATCTGACGGCGGTGATGGCGGCCGGCTGGAGTTTCGGTTCGACCCTGAGCGCAGGCCGCGACGGCGCCGCGGCGGCGCGCATCATCCGCATCAGCCCGCTCTTGATGGCGGTGTCGCTGGGCGCGCTCGGCGGCATGCTGCAAAGCGCGCACGGCTTCGAGCACGGGCCCGGTTTCGTCCTGCTCTGCGTCGCGCTGGCCGGCGCGGGTCTCGGCATCGGTATGGCCTGGCCGCATCTTTTGACCGCGGTGCTGGCCTCGGCGCCGAGCGCGGAAGGCGATCTCGCCTCGGCTTCGATCTCGACCGTGCAGCTTTATGCGATGTCGGTCGGCGCCGCGCTGGCCGGCCTGATCGCCAATTCGGCCGGCTTGACCGAACCGGGCGGCGTCGCCGGCGCCAGCGGCGCGGCGATGTGGGTGTTCGGCGTGTTCGCCGTGTTGGTCGCGCTCGGCGCATCGAGCGCACGCCGCGCCACCCAGACCGTGTACGACTGAATCTTCCACCCGACCACGAGGAACTCACGATGGCAATCGAACTTCCCGCGCTTCCCTGGGCGCGCGACGCGCTGGCTCCGCACATCTCGGCGGAAACCATCGACTACCACTACGGCAAGCATCACCAGACCTACGTCACCAACCTCAACAACCAGATCAAGGGCACCGAGTTCGAGAATCTCGCGCTCGAAGACATCATCAAGAAGTCCTCCGGCGGCATGTTCAACAACGCCGCGCAGATCTGGAATCACACCTTCTACTGGAACTGCCTCACGCCCAACGGCGGCGGCGAGCCGAGCGGCCGCTTGGCCGACGCGATCAACAAGGCCTTCGGCGGCTTCGCCCAGTTCAAGGACGAATTCACCAAGACCAGCGTCGGCACCTTCGGCTCGGGCTGGGGTTGGCTGGTACAGCGTCCCGACGGCAGCCTCGCGCTGGCCAGCACCTCCAACGCCGGCACGCCGATCACCGGCACCGATCGTCCGCTGCTGACGTGCGACGTGTGGGAACACGCCTACTACATCGACTACCGCAACGCGCGGCCGAAGTACGTCGAAGCGTTCTGGAACCTGGTCAATTGGGAGTTCGTGGCGGCCCATCTCGACTGAGGCCGAATGCACGATCGAACGCGTGCGCCGGAACTTGCTCGCTCGGGTCCGGTCGATCCAAAGACTCTCCGGCGGCGGAGAGTCGGATCGAACGGAGCGCGCATGTACGCCAACGTGTTGTCGGCTGTGTTGTTGTCGCTCGGTGCGCTTTTCGCGACCTTCAACGCACTCGGCATCCTGCAGGTTGCGCAGCGGCGGCGCCGTGGCGAGCGCCGCAACTTCTCGCTGATGCCGTTCGGATTCGTGTTCGTCCTCGGTGCCGCAGCGATCGCCGCGTGGGACGGTTTCTCATGGCTCCCCGCATGGGCGTTCGGGCTGGTCGCGCTGGCGGACATCGCGACTTGGGCGTTCGCTTTTCTTCCCATCCACCTGCTGCGCGAGCGTTTGCGCAGCAGGTAGCGAGACCCGATCGCTCAACGCTTCGATTCGTTCTTGTACACCACGCCGTCTTTCATCACGAAGCCGACCTTGCGCATGCGCGTGATGTCTTCGAGCGGATTGCCCTCGACCGCGATCACGTCGGCGAACTTGCCCGCTTCGAGCGAGCCGAGGTCCTTCGACTTCTTCAGCAGTTCCGCCGCGTGCGTGGTCGCCGCCTGCAGCACGAACAAGGGCGGCATGCCGGCTTCGACCATGTACTCGAACTCCTTCGCGTTCTGGCCGTGCGGGTACACCGCGGCGTCGGTGCCGAACGCGATCTTCACTCCGGCCTTGTAGGCGCGCCCGGCGGTCTGCTGGATGATCGGGCCGACCTGCTTGGCCTTGGCCGCGATCTGCGGCGGGTAGTAGCCGGGCTTCTCAGCCATTTCCTGCACGTGCTTGCCGGCGATGATGGTCGGCACGAACCAGGTGCCGTGCTGCTTCATCAGTTTCATGTCCTCGTCGGACATGAAGGTGCCGTGCTCGATCGAATCGACGCCGCCGATCACCGCGCGACGGATCGCTTCGGCGCCGTGCGCATGCGCAGCGACGGTGAAGCCGTAGTCGTGCGCGGCCGCGACCACCGCCTTGATCTCCTCGATCGTCATCTGCGCGTTGTCGACGCTGCTGCTCTCATCCAGCACACCGCCCGAGGGCATGATCTTGAGCAGGTCGGCGCCATCTTTGTAGTGCTGGCGCACGGCTTTCCAGGCATCGTCGACACCGTTGATGATGCCGTCCTTCGCAGTCGGATCGCCTTGCAGGTCGGCGCGGTAGCCGTCGCTGTCATCGGCGTGGCCGCCGGTGGTGCCGATCGCGCCGCCGGCGGTGAAGATGCGCGGTCCCGGTACCAGCCCGGCATTGATCGCGTTGCGCAGCGCGATCGAGGTATTGGCGCCGTCGCCGAGGTTGCGCACGCTGGTGAAGCCGGCCTCGAGCGTGCGCTGCGCGTAGACGGTCGAGCGGATCGCGTAGTCAGCGATGTTGAGGCGGAACTGCTCGCTGTAGGTGGCCGGCCCGAGTTCCATCGTCAGGTGCGTATGGCTGTCGATCAGGCCGGGCAGGCAGGTCGCGCCGGCCAGTTCGAGCGTCTGCGCGCCGGGCACGTCGACGCGTCCGGGCCTGAGTTCGCGGATGCGCTTGCCGTCGATCACCACGGTGGTCTCGCCGAGCAGCTTGCCGGCGGTAGTGTCGAGCAGGTTCGCGCAATGCAGCGCGATCGGCGCTACGGCCTCGCTCGGTGCGGCGGCGGGTGGTGTGGCGGCGGTCGCCGATACGGCGACGGCGGTGGCGATCAGCAGATTCATGGCGTTCCCCTCGACGACCCAAAGGCCGCATCTTAGCGAAGCCGTTCAGAGACGAAGGTGCCATTCGGCATGGTCGCAGCGAGCGTCGCCGCAGCGACCCATGTTCTAGAATCGACGCCGTTTCGGAGCCGGCCGATGGACGACAGCGCCAACGTGAGCCTTCAGTTGCAGCGCTGGCGCGAGGGCGATGCGTATGCGCTCGACGCGCTCCTGCCTGCGGTCTACGGCGACTTGCGCCTGCTCGCGGCGAAGCGGCTGGCCGATCATCCCGAGCAGCGCACCTTGCAGCCGACGGCGCTGTTGAACGAGATGTTCCTGCGCCTGCTCGGCGCCGAGCGCATCGACATCGCCGATCGCGAACATCTGTTCCGCCTCGCCGCGCGCACGATGCGGCAGATCCTGGTCGATCGCGCGCGGCGTGCGTCCGCCGACAAGCACGGCGGCGACTGGCAGCGCGAGGACTTGACCCAGGCGCTCGGACTGCCGCTGCCCGAGCACACCGATCTCAACGAGCTGGACAAGGCGATCGCGCAACTCGAACGCCTCGACGAGCGCCTCGCGCGCGTGGTCGAGCTGCGCTATTTCGTCGGCCTCAGTGTGCCCGAAGTCGCCGGCGTGATCGGCGTCGACGAACGCACCGTCTATCGCGACTGGGCGCTCGCGCGCAGCTGGCTGCGCACGCATCTGGAGCATTGACGGTGGAGTTGTCGAGCGAGCGCTTCGCGCGCGTGCGCAGCCTGTTTCATGCCTTGCTCGACGCGGCGCCGGAAACGCGCCGCGCCGAACTCGCGCGCGTCGCCACGGACGACGCCGAACTTGCGCAGCTGGTGCGCCGCCTGCTCGACGACGCCGATACGCAGATCGACGTCGACGATATCGGTACGGTCACCAGCGGACTCGCCGCCGGCGCCGTCGTCGCCGGCCGCTACCGTATCCTGCGCCTGCTCGGCGAAGGCGGCATGGGCGAGGTGCATCTGGCCGAGCGCGTCGACGACATCGCGCAGAAGGTCGCGTTGAAGCTGATGCGCGGCGGCAGCGCGAGCTTGCACCGGCGCTTCCTGCGCGAACGCCAGATCCTGGCGCGGCTCAGCCATCCGCACATCGCGCACTTGGTCGACGGCGGCCTCAGCGAAGCCGGCGTGCCGTGGTTCGCGATGGAGTACGTCGACGGCGCCGCGATCACCGATGCCTGCGATCGCGGTCGCTTCGACCTGCGCGCGCGCGTGCGCCTGGTTGCGCAGGTCTGCCGCGCGGTGCAGTTCGCGCACAAGAATCTCGTGCTGCACCGCGACCTGAAGCCGTCGAACATCCTGCTCGACACAGAAGGCGTGCCCAAGCTGCTCGACTTCGGCATCGCCAAGCTGCTCGACGACACCGGCGCGGACAAGCCGCAGACGGTCACGATGACGCCGGCCTATGCCGCGCCCGAACAGTTGCGCGGCGAGGCGGTGACCACCGCCAGCGACGTCTACCAGCTCGGCCTGGTGCTGTACGAGCTGCTCTGCGGTGTCTCCGCGCACGAACTGCGCCGGCGTCGCGTACTCGCCGCGGCGACGACTCAGGCGCTGCCGCGGCCCGAGCAGGCGTATGCGCAATGCGCGCCCGATCTGGCCGCGCGCATCGCCGAGCAGCGCGCTCTGGCGCCGGCGCGGCTGACGCGCGTCTTGCGCGGCGATCTCGGCCGCATCGTCGCCAAGGCCACCGCCGACGATCCGCGCGAGCGCTACGACACCGCGCAGGCGCTGGCCGAGGATCTGGAACGTTGGCAGGGCGGGCTGCCGGTGCTGGCGCAGCGCGGCTCGCTCGGCTATCGGCTCGGCAAGCTGTTGCGCCGGCACGCGTACGCGGCTGCGGCGATCGCCTTGCTCGGCCTCGGCCTGCTCGCCAGCAGCGTGATCGCGCTCAACCGCGCGCAGCACGAGCGCGAGCAGCGCCGTCGTGCGCAGACCGTGGTGGCGTTCCTGCGCGACGTGTTCCGCCAGGGCGATCCGCAGAACGCCGGCGCCGATGCCAAGCCGGCCGACCTGCTCGAACGCGCCGCGGCCAAATTGGAAGCGCGCAAGGACGTCGACGCGGTCACCCGCGCCGTGTTGCTCGGCGAGATCGCCGGCGTGTTCGGCGCGCTCGGCCGCGACGACGCCGCGCTGCCGAACGCGGCGCGCGCGGTCGAGATGCTCGAACCCGTGCGCGAGGCATACGCCGAGGAATATCTGAGCGCCGCTGGCAACCTGATCGAGGCGCAGCGCGCGCTCGGCACTTCGTCGCGCGAGGTCGAGCTGATCGAGCACGCCTTGCCGCTGGCGCAGCGCACGCGCGGCGGCGAGCGTTTGTGGTACGGGGTGTTTCTCTCCTATCGCGGCTACGCGCAGTTCCAGCGCGAGGACAACGCCGGCGCCGCGGCGAGCCTGGATACGGCGATCGGCGAGTTCGAGCGCGACTCGGCGCGCTCGCTCGACGACCTCGGCGGCGCGCTTTATCAGCGCGCCTTCGTCGCGGTCGATCGCGGCGACATCCGCAGCGGCATCGCTTTGTATCAGCGCGCGTTGCAGGCGCACGAGCGCTCCGCCAACGGCAACAAGTTCGCACACCTCGCTACCGAAGAAGTCCTCGCGCGCGCCTACTGCCTGCTCGGCGACACCGCCACCGGCATCGCGCAACAGCGCAGCGCGGTCGAACGTCTCGGCGGCATGCTCGGCCCGGCGCACGGGCGCGTCTTGATGGCACGCGTGAACCTGGTGCAGTGCCTGCTGAATCGTGCCGACTACGCCGCGGCGGCGACCGAACTCGACGCGGTGCAGCGCGCGCGCCGCGCCGGCAGCGTGCTGACGCCGGTGCAAGGCGCCTTCGTCGACCAGGTGTCGACGCGGCTCGATCTGTATCGCCTGCATGCCGCCGCCGCGCTGGCCGGCGCGCAACAGGCGGCGCAGTCGATCCGCGCGCTGCAACCGCCGCGGCGCTATCTGATGCGTGCCGACCTCCTGCTCGGCGAAAGCCTGTTGCAGTCGCGGCGTTGCGAGGAGGCCGAAGCGGTGTTGCAAGAGGCCTTGCGCTACGCGCAGCAACTGGCCGCGGCGACGCCGAACGCGTACATCGGCGAGATCGAGGACAGCCTCGGCCGTTGCGCGCTGTTGGGCGGACGCCACGACGAGGCGCAACGCCGCTTCGCGCAGGCGATCGAGCAGTTCTCGGCGGCGCAGATCGAGACCGCGCCGGCGCGCGTGCGCAGCGAAATCCATCGCTTGTGGTCGCAAATCTTGGCGACGCGCGATTCGGCGCGGCTCGACCAACTCGCCGCGCGCCGCGCCGATCTGGTCGCCGCGCTCGGCGGCGAAGACACCGTGCCCGTGTGGCAACTCGATCTCTTGCTCGCTGACCTCCGCCGCGAACTCGGCCTGCCGCGCGGCGACGCCGCGCGCGAGCAGCGCGCCGCGCACGGCCTGATGGCGCTGTCGGGCGCGGCCGAGCCGCCGCCGTTCGTCGGCCTGAACGGCTTGTGGTGAGCGGCGCCGGCGTCCGCCGCCACCGCGGCGCGACTTTCGTGTCAGGGTTTTTCGCCGGCCTGCGTTAGGGAAGATGCGCCCCTTCTTCGCGCCGCTGCGGCGGCCGCGAGGCGGTGCGAGTCCGCGAAGTCCACGGCCACGGATCGGGTCGACAGCATCGAAGAGGTGTGGGGTGGCAATGAACAAACGAATTTCCGTACTGGCTTTGGCCGGTATCGGCTGGTTGCACGGGGTGCTGGCGACGGCTGCCGATCCGCACGCGACGGTGGTGCTGGCGCCGGTGCAGGGGCGGCAGGCCTCAGCCGGGCCGAACAACGACTGCGCCGCCGACGGCGTCTGTCTCGAGGTGAGGGTCAGCCGCAATCTCGATCCGACGTCCTGCGACGGCGGTCCCTCGCTCGATGCGAACGTCGGCGAGCAAGTCAACTTCTGCTACACCGTCACCAATCACTCCGATCTCACCTACACCTACCACTCGCTCAGCGAGAGCAGCGGCACGCCGGAGCAGCAGTTCTTCTTCGCCATTCCCGCGCCGCTCGCGCCCGGCGCGAGCTATCAGTACAACCGCATCCTCACGGTCGGCGCGAACCTGCGCAGCACCGCAACCTGGACCGCGATCTCCGCGCTGCCCAACTATCTCTACGACGACAGCGCGCCGGCCGAATTCGTCGACGTCACCGCCGACGGCACCGCCTTGGACATCGGCAGCAACGGCCAAGCCGCGGTCGCGCTGCCGTTCGCGGTCAACTTCTACGGCACGCCTTCGCGCCACCTCGTGGTCGGCACGCACGGCGCGCTCGGTTTCGGCAACGACGTCAGCGGCCTGATCGGCGGCAATTGGGATCTGTCGCTGCCGCGCGGGAACGCGTCCTACAGCGGCATCTATCCGCTGCTGGCGCCGTTGTGGATGCAGTTCGCGCCGTCCAACGGCGCGATCTACACGCATACCCTCGGCAGCGCGCCGAATCGCCGTTTCGTGGTCGAGTGGTACGACCGCGCGGCGGCGATGTTCGAGCTGCCGGCGGACCCGCTCGGAGCGACGTTCGAGGTGATCTTCGAGGAAGGCAGCGACGAGTTCGTGTTCCAGTATCTGGCGACCCGTTTCGACGACGCCAGCGCCGATCACGGCGCCAAGGCCAGCGTCGGCGTGAGCTACGGCATCTTGCCCGACGGAGTGTTCGGCGTCGCCACTCAGTATTCGTTGGACGAGCCGCGCATCCAGGACGGCCTCGCGATCCGCTGGACGCCGAGCGCGATCACGCGCAGCAGCGCGTCGGCTTGGTACGGCGTCACCGTCGGCGCGCCGACGATCCGGCTCGATCACGACGCTTACAACGTCGCGCTCGCCCCGGGCGAGTTCAGTACGCAGACGCTGACGATCGGCAACTTCGGCAACCGGCCGCTGCGCTACGAAATCGGCACGCAATCGACCTCGGCGCACGTGCCGGCCGGTCCGCGCTACGCGCCGGCGGCGCAGCCGCTCGGCGACATCCGTCTGACGCCGTCGGCGCAGCTGACGCCGCAGCGCATCGCCGAGCTGCAACGCCGGCAGGCGAGAGGCACGCCGGGACCGTCGCCGCTGCTGGACAGCGCGCAGGTGCCGGCCTACACCAACATCAACACGATCGACGCGGCCACCTTCCTCGGCTACATGAACGTGAGCGGGCTCGATCTGTTCGCGCCGAACGATCTGGCGCTGGCGCCGTTCCCTCTGCCCGACGAGATGAACTGGTCGGCCGGCGACTTCGTCGGCGACGATCTGAAGACCTTGTACGCGATCACCAGCACCGGCGGCATCCTGTTCAAGATCGACGTCGACAGCGGCACCGTCACCACCATCGGCCGCACCGGCATCGGCGCCAACGGCGGCGGCGTGACCGGCGCGGCCTACGATGCCGGCAGCGGCTTGTTCTACGTCGTCACGGTCAGCGAGGACTTGGTCGGGCGCAGCAAGCTCTACACGGTCGATCTGTCGACCGCCGCGGCGACCTTGGTCGGCGGCATTTCGATTCCCGGCGCGCAGGCGATCACCATCAGCGACATCGCCGTCGATGCCGGCGGGGCGATGTACGGCTTCGAAGTGCAAACCCGCACTCTGGTCGCGATCGATCGCGCCACGGGTGATGCGAACGTGATCGGCGACAGCGGCATCTTCACCCAATACGTCGCCTCGCTCGATTTCGACGATCGCGACGGCCGCCTGTATCTGATCGCGCTCGACAACGCCGATCCGAGCGGGCTGGCCTACAAGTCCTATTCGGTCGACCCGAGTACCGGCGCGGCGACCGTGCTCGGCTTGCTCGGTACCGGCGGCGACCCGAGCGCGTTCAAGCTGTGGAGCGGCGGACTCGCCGTGGCGACCTCGGCCGCGCCGTGCGCGAACCTGGCCGAAGTGCCGTGGCTGGTGGCCGATCCGGCCAGCGGCACGATCGACGATTACGGCGTCTCCAAGCTCGCCAACCTGACTTTCGATGCGACCAGCCTTGCGGCGGGCACCTACACGACGACGCTGTGCGTGAACAGCAACGACCCGCGCAAGCGTCACCTCGCCGTACCGGTGACCTTGACCGTCGGCGACGGCGGCGGGCGCATCTTCGCGAACGGCTTCGACGGCTGATTCGCCTTCGCTGCGGGCGGCCGCCTCTCCCTCCTCGCCGCCGCTAGCACGGCGGCGCCTTTTTTTCGCGCGCAGCCGCGCGCGACTCAATTTGTCGCGCAACCCCGCGCTGCGCTAGTCTGCACGATCCTCCGTCAACGAGCTGCGCGGCCACGTGCCGTGCCCGATTCCCATGCAGGAAACCTACGAGCCGCAGGCGGTCGAAGCCGCCGCGCAGAAATTCTGGAACGACACGCGCGCCTTCGAAGTGAAGGAAGACCCGGCACGGCCGAAGTTCTTCTGCCTTTCGATGCTGCCTTATCCGTCCGGCGCGCTGCACATGGGGCACGTGCGCAACTACACGATCGGCGATGTGATCAGCCGCTACCAGCGCATGCAGGGCAAGAACGTGCTGCAGCCGATGGGCTGGGACGCGTTCGGCCTGCCGGCCGAGAACGCCGCGATCAAGAACAAGACCGCACCGGCGAAGTGGACCTACGCCAACATCGATCACATGCGCGCGCAGCTGAAGACGATGGGCTACGCGATCGACTGGTCGCGCGAGTTCGCCACCTGCCGGCCGGAGTACTACGTGCACGAGCAGCGCATGTTCGTGCGCCTGTTCAAGAAAGGCCTGGCTTACCGCAAGAATTCGGTGGTGAACTGGGATCCGGTCGATCAGACCGTGCTCGCCAACGAGCAGGTCATCGACGGCCGCGGCTGGCGCACGGGCGCGGTGGTCGAGAAGCGCGAGATCCCGCAGTGGTTTCTCAAGATCACCGCGTACGCGCAAGAGCTGCTCGACGGCCTCGATCGGCTGCCCGGCTGGCCCGATTCGGTCAAGACCATGCAGCGCAACTGGATCGGGCGCTCGGAAGGGCTCGAGGTGCCGTTCGCGGTGGAAGGCGAGAGCGAACCGCTGACGGTGTTCACCACCCGTCCCGATACGCTGATGGGCGTGACCTATCTGGCCATCGCGGCCGAACATCCGCTGGCCTTGAAGGCTGCTGCGGAGAAGCCCTTGGTCGCCGCATTCGTCGAGGAGTGCCGCCACGGCGGCACCGCCGAGGCCGAGATCGAGACCGCCGAGAAGAAGGGCATCGACACCGGCCTGACCGCGATCCATCCGATCAGCGGCGAGAAGCTGCCGATCTGGATCGCCAATTTCGTGCTGATGGGTTACGGCACGGGTGCGGTGATGGCGGTGCCGGCGCACGACCAGCGCGACTGGGAATTCGCGACCAAGTACGACCTCTTGATCAAGATGGTCGTCATCAGCGACGCCGTGCGCGACGCGATCCGCGAACTCGGCCGCGACGCCGCGCGCAATCCCGATCCGATGAGCGCCGCGCTCGGCGAGAGCCGCGCGATCGATCCGTACGAGCCGGCTGCGGCCGAAAGCATCGTGGCGGAATTCGAGCGCGCGATCATCGAGGACGGCGCCTACACCGAGTACGGCACGCTGGTGAATTCCGGCGACTACGACGGCCTCGACTACCGCGGCGCGTTCGACGCGCTGGCCACGCACTTCGAGCGCGCCGGCCGCAGTGCGCGCCGGGTGAACTGGCGCCTGCGCGACTGGGGCGTGTCGCGCCAGCGCTATTGGGGCTGCCCGATCCCGATCGTCTACTGCCCCAAATGCGACGCGGTGCCGGTGCCGGAGGAGCAGTTGCCGGTGCTCTTGCCCGAGAACGTCGAGTTCATGGGCGTGCAGTCGCCGATCAAGGCGGACCCGGAGTGGCGCAAGACCACTTGTCCGCAGTGCGGCGGCGCGGCCGAGCGCGAGACCGACACCTTCGACACCTTCATGGAGTCGAGTTGGTACTACGCGCGCTACACCTCGCCGGGTGCGTCGGCCCAGATCGACGAGCGTGCGAACTACTGGTTGCCGGTCGATCAATACATCGGCGGCATCGAGCACGCGATCCTGCATCTTCTGTACTTCCGCTTCTATCACAAGCTGCTGCGCGACGAAGGCCTGGTGAGTTCGGACGAGCCGGCGACCAATCTGCTGTGCCAAGGCATGGTCATCGCGGAGACGTTCTACCGCGAGAACGCCGACGGCTCGAAGGAATGGATCAATCCGGCCGAGGTCGAAATCCAGCGTGACGACAAAGCGCGCGTGGTCGGCGCGGTGCTGAAGGCCGACGGCCAGCCGGTGCGCATCGGCGGCATCGAGAAGATGTCGAAGTCGAAGAACAACGGCGTCGATCCGCAGACGATGGTCGGCCGCTTCGGCGCCGACACCGTGCGCTTGTTCTCGATGTTCGCCGCGCCGCCGGAGCAGTCGCTGGAATGGAACGAAGCCGGCGTCGAAGGCATGTCGCGCTTCCTGCGCCGGTTCTGGCGCGAAGTGGCGCTGCACGCGGGGAATGGGGAATCGGCGCTCGGGAAGCGGACGGTCGCTCTCGATCCGGCGGCGCTCAGTCCGCAGCAGAAAGCTTTGCGCCGTCAGGTGCACGAGACGATCCAGAAGGTGTCCGACGACATCGGTCGCCGTTACGCGTTCAACACCGCGATCGCGGCGCTGATGGAGTTGTTGAACGCGCTCGGCAAGTTCGACGCCAGCGCCGATCAAGGCGGCAGCGAGCAGGGCCGCGCCGTGCGCCACGAGGCGCTGACTTCGATGGTGCTGCTGTTGAACCCGGTCACGCCGCACGTGTGCCACGCCCTGTGGCAGGCGCTCGGTCATGGCGAAAGCCTGCTCGAAGACCAGCCTTGGCCGCAGGTGGACGCGGCCGCCCTGGTCAAGGATGCGGTGACTTTGGCGGTGCAGGTCAACGGCAAGCTGCGCGGCACCATCGAGATGCCGGTCGCCGCCGGCAAGGACGAGATCGAACGCGCCGCGCTGGCCGAGCCGCGGGTGGCCGAGTTCATCGCCGGCGGCACGCCGAAGAAGATCATCGTGGTGCCGGGCAAGATCGTGAACATCGTCGTTTGAGGCGAGGCGAGCGGTTTCGGCGCCGGCGTGCCCGCGCAAGCGGGCATCGATCGCGCGAGGGTGAAGCTCAATCGGCCAGCCGCCATCGCAAAGCGCTGCGCGCGAATGACTGAAGAGAACAGCTGACTGAAGAGAGCAGCGATGTCGTCGACGATCCTGTACTGCAACCGCGAATCGGGCCACAGCTACAAGGTCGCACTCGCGCTCGCGCTGATGGGCGTGCCGTTCGAGCAGCGTGCGATCGATCTGAACCAGCCGCGCGCGCAGCGGCCTGCGGATTTCCGCGCCGCTGCGCTGTTCGGCGAAGTGCCGGTGCTGGTCGACGAGGAGGGTTTGGCGGTTTGCCAGTCGAACGCGATCCTCGATCATCTGGCGCGCCAGCACGGAAAACTCGACGGCGCCACGCCGGCGGCGCGCACGCGCGTGCGCGAATGGCTGGCGTGGGAGGCGAATCGTCTCGCCATGAGCTTTCCGCATCTGCGCTACTCGCGCTGCTTCACCTCCGCCGGCGAGGTGTTGGAGGCGTACTGGAGCGCGCGCATGCAGGCGGATTTCGATTGTCTCGACGCGCACTTGCGCGAGCGCGCCTTCGTCACCGGTGCGGAGCCGACGATCGCCGACGTGTCCTGCTGCGGTTATCTGTATTGGACCGACCAGGCCGGCGTCGATCTGGCGCCGTGGCCGGCGATTGCTGAATGGTTGCAACGCATCCGCTCGCTGCCGGGCTGGCAAGCACCGTATGATCTACTGATTCCCAGCCCTCCGATCGCCGCCGGAACCCGCACATGATCCATCGTCGTCTCGCTTTCGCCTTCCTCGCTGTGCTCGCTCTCGCCTTGGCCGGCTGCGGCTTTCATCTGCGCAAAGAGGCGCAGCTGCCGCCCAGCATGCAGCGCATCGCTCTCGCCGGCGTCGATCTCAACAGCACGCTCGGCAAGGACTTGGTCAGGGCGCTGCCGCGTTCCGGTGCGACCGTGGCGGACAAGGTCGAGGAGGGCGTCGCGGTGATGAAGTTCGTCGCCAATTCGCTGACCACGGATGTGCTCTCGGTCAGCGGCAACGCGCGCGCGAACGAATATGCGCTGCGCTACCACGTCGAGTTCCTGGTCGAGGACACCGCCGGCACTGCGCTGCTGCCCAAACAGACGATCGAACTCACGCGCGAATTCACCTTCGATGCGAGCCAGGCGCTCGGCGTCGCCGCCGAAACCGATCTTTTGACCAAGGAACTGCAGCGCGAAATGGTGCAGACCATCCTGCGCCGGCTGGAAGCCGTCGCGCACGCGAAGCAGTAAGCCGCGGCCGCGCCGCTCCTCGCGATGGCGACCAGCCTTCCCGTGTTCCGCAAACAGCTCGCATCGAGCGAGCTGAAGCCGGTGTACTTACTCGCCGGCGCCGAGCACTTGCTGGTGCTGGAAGCGGCCGACGGCCTGCGCGCACGCGCGAAGGAACTGGGCTATCTCGAGCGCGACGTGCTCGACGTCGAGGCCGGTTTCGACTGGAACCGTCTCGGCGACGCCAGCCGCTCTCTGTCCTTGTTCGCCAGCCGCAAGCTGATCGATCTGCGCCTGCCGAGCGGCCGGCCGGGCAAGGACGGCAGTGCCGCGATCGTCGAATATTGCGAGGCGCCGCCGCCCGATACCGTGCTTCTGATCAGCGCAAACGACTGGAGCAGCAAGCACGACGGCGCCTGGTCGAAGGCGATCGAGCGGGTCGGCACGGCGGTGGCGGTGTGGCCGCTGAAACCGGCCGAGCTGCCGGACTGGATCGGCGCGCGCATGGCACTGCGAGGATTGAAGGCAACGCCCGACGCGATCGCGCTCTTGGCCGAGCGCGTCGAAGGTAACTTGCTCGCGGCGAGCCAGGAGATCGACAAGCTGGCGCTGTTGCACGCCGGCAGTACGGTCGATCTCGCCACGCTCGAAGCCAGCGTCGCCGACGATGCGCGCTACGACGTGTTCCGGCTCGCCGATGCCGCCATCGGCGGCGAGGCCGGTCGCGCGTTGCACATCGTCGCCGGCCTGCGCGCCGAGGGCGAGGAATTGATTCCGCTGCTCGGCTGGCTGCTGATGCAGCTGCGTCTGCTGCTGCGCCTGGCCTCGGCCGGCGGCAACGTGGATTCGGCGCTGCGCAGCGAGCGCATCTGGCCGGCATCGCGCGAATCCTTGTTCCGGCGTGCGCTCAAGAGCGCCGATCGCGCGCATTGGGAGCGCTGCCTCGATCAAGCCGGCCGCATCGACCGCATCGCCAAGGGTCGCGGCGACGGCGACGCCTGGCGCGAACTTGAACGCTTGATCGCCGCGATCGCGCAGCCGCGCCGCGCACAAGGTTTGCTCGCGTGAGGCGTGCGAAGAAATCTCTTGCGTTCATTCGCCGGCGCCGCGATGGCGCGGTCGCTGGAAGTTTCACAGCGCGAGGCGTGCGATGACGCGCCCTCTGGCCCTGCTCGGCGGCACCTTCGACCCGATCCACAACGCGCACTTGCGCGTGGCCTGGGAAGCTGCCGAATTCCTCGACGCCGACGTGCGCCTGCTACCGGCGAACGTACCGCCGCATCGCGCGCAGCCGGTCGCCAGCGCGGAGCGGCGCACCGCGCTGGTGCGCGCGGCGCTGGCCGGCCAGAATCGGCTCGCGCTGGATGCGCGCGAGCTGCGCCGCGAAGGGCCTTCCTACACGGTCGACACGCTGCTCGAACTGCGCGCCGAACTCGGCGAGCAATGCTCGCTGGTGCTGCTGGTCGGCGCCGACGCGTTCGCCGGGCTGCCCGAGTGGCACCGCTGGAAGGAGCTGTTCGAGCTCGCGCACATCGGCGTCTTGACGCGGCCGGGCCACAACGGCGTGCTGCCGACCGAGCTGCGCACGAAGGTTGCCTCGCGCCGCTGCAGCGAACCGCGTTTCGTGCGCGAAGCGCCAGCCGGAAGAGTGATCGCGATTCCGGTCACGCCGCTGGACATCTCGGCCACGCAGGTGCGCAACCTGCTTGCCGAGGGGCGCGAGCCGCGCTATCTGATGCCGGATGCGTTGTTCGCCGACGCCGAGCTGCTGGCGCCGTATCGCACCTGACGATCCCAGCGCCGCGGCCGTGCTCAGGCTTTTCGAGCCGCACCCGACAGCACCACGGTCAACAGCATGTCCTCGCCGTCCTCGCGCGTCTGCAGACTTGCTTGTTCGAGTTCGTCGATCAGCGCATTGATGCGCGCCAGCTGCGCGTCGTCGGCGCGAAACGCCAAATGCCTTACCGCGCAGTTGCGCTGCTTTCCTTCGAAACGCGCGGCTGTCTGCGTCGCCGCGGCGGCGAATGCGCGCAAGCTCGCGCCGACCACGCGTGCCGCCAATTTGATCAGGTTGCGGCGCCCCAGCGGCGTGCGCACCGCGCCGGCCGATGACAACCGCGGCGACGCCATCGCGTAAACCGCCTCCGGCCGGCGGCCGGTGGCGCGCCGCTCGACTACGCGCACCAGTCCCGCTCGTTCTAGCCGCTCGAGATGATGGTAGAGCGCGGTGACCGGGCGGCCGAGGCGCGCGGCGAGTTCGCGCGCGGTCGCGCTGCCGTCGATGTCCAGCCGCTGCACGATCGCCAGGCGCGCCGACGAGGCCATCGCGCCGAGTTGCGTCGGCGTCACCTTCAAAGTCGCCGGTTCGGGAGGGATTGCCGCCTTTCTGCTCATAATTCATAATATATACGAAATTTGAAAAATAGGAGTGTTCGAACATGCGTAGACGAGACCTGTGGTCCCTCGGTGCTCGCCTTGGTCTGGCTGCAGCCCTGTTGTGCGCCGCCGCCGTGGCGACGGCGGCCGGTGCCGATCGCCTCGACGCGGCCACGGCGAAGCGCATCGATGCCGGCGTGCGCGGCGTGATGCGGCGTTTCGAGGTTCCCGGCGTCGCGATCGCGGTGGTTCGAGGCGGCAAGACCGTCTATTCGAATGCCTATGGCTTGCGCGACAAAGAGCACGGCTTGCCGGTGCGTACCGACACGCCGTTCGAAATCGGCTCGATCACCAAGCAGTTCACCGCGGCGGCGATCCTGCAACTGCAGCAGGCGGGCAAGCTCGATCTCGACCACAAGCTGGCCGACTACCTGCCGCAGGCGCCGCATGCGAGCGAGGTGAGCTTGCGTCATCTTTTGACCCACACCAGCGGCCTGCACGAATACTTCGACGGACCGGAGCAGGAGGTGGACGAGCTGGCGACCAAGCCGATCGAGTTCGACCGCTTGATCGCGCGCATCGCCGACAAGCCGCTCGATTTTCCACCCGGCACGCGCTGGTCCTACTCCAATACCGGCTACGCACTGCTCGGCAGGGTTGTCGAGACGGTTTCCGGACTCCGCTATCGCGACTACGTGCAGCAGCGTCTGCTCGATCCGCTCGGCATGAAGCAGACCTTCACGCTGGCCGACACCGATCGGCTCGCGAGCATGGCGCTCGGCTATCGGCACGAGCAGGGCACGTTGCGCCGCGCACCGTTCTTCCATCCCGATTGGAGCGGCGCGGCCGGTTTCCTGGTCAGCACGCTGGACGATCTGGCGCGCTGGGATGCGGCGCTGAGCCAGGGCAAGGTGGTTTCGAAGACGAACTACACCGCGATGACGACGCCGTTCGTCGCCGTAGGGGGCAGCAGCGTCGGCTACGGCTTGGGCCTGTTCGTCGACACCGTCTACGGTCAGCCACGCATCGGACACACCGGCGGCACGCAAGGATTCACCACGGCCGACGAATACTTCCCTGGCTTCGACACGCGCGTGATCGCGTTCAGCAATTTAGGCGACAAGAAGCCGGAAATCGGCATCACGCTGACCAATGTCGCGTTCGCGGCCTTGCATCCCGAGGTTGTCGCCGAATGGAAGCGGCCGGTGCCGGACGAGGACGCAACCGTCAGCGCCAGCGCGAGCGCTTCGTTCCGGCAACTGCAAGCCGGCTCCGGCTACGCCGCCTTCAGCGCGAGCCTGCAGGGCAAGTTGTCGGGCGGACTCGGCGCCGGTTTCGCCGCCACGCTGCGCCCGTACGGAAAGCCGAGCGCAATGGTGTTCAAGAGCCGGCGCAAGGGCGAAAAGGGAACCTGGTACGACTACGTCGCCGAGTTCAGTCCCGGTGTGTTCATGCCGTACGCGATCCGGCTCGAAGACGGCAAGGTCGCCGGGTTCGCGCTGGACTGAGGGTCCACATCCGCATCGATGCCGGCCTTGGAGCCGGCGTCGATGTGAAGAGGCTGAGAGGTCGTACCGTTTGACATGCAGGTATTTACCTGCATATTATGCTGCCGAGCGAAAGAGAACGATGCACGCCGACGACGTCTTCAAAGCACTGGGTGACCCGACGCGCAGGAAACTGCTGGATCTGTTGTGCGAGCGGAACGGACAGACGCTGGGCCAGCTGTGCGAGCACCTGGACATGGCGCGGCAGTCGGTCACCCAGCATCTGGGAATTCTGGAAGAGGCCAACCTGGTCAGCACGATTCGGCGCGGCCGCGAGAAGCTGCATTTCATCAATCCCGTACCGCTGCACGAGGTGTACGAGCGGTGGGTGCGGAAATTCGAACAGCAGCGGCTCAGCCTGCTGCACGATCTAAAAAAAGAACTCGAAGGAGAGCGCTAGTGAGCAAGCACACGACCAGCTTCGTCTACGTGACCTACATCTTCTCCACGCCGGAAAAGGTGTTCGAAGCGATCACCCGACCCGAAGTCGCGCGGCGCTTCTGGGCGCACGAGAACGTCTCCGACTGGAAGCCGGGCTCGAAGTGGGAACACGTGCGCACCAACGAGGAACGCAGCGTCGACCTGGTCGGCGAAGTGGTCGAGGTGTCGCCGCCCCATCGCCTCGTCCTCACCTGGGCGAACGCCTCGCAGGCGTCCGATCCGACCGCCTACAGCCGCGTCACCTTCGAGATCGAGGCGTATCAGGACATGGTGCGGCTGACCGTTTCGCACGACGAGCTGGAAGCCGGCAGCGGCATGGACAAGGGCATCCGGCAGGGTTGGCCGATCGTGTTGTCGAGCCTGAAGTCGCTGCTCGAAACCGGTCGCGGCATCGATCTCTACGCCAAGTGAGCAGCGCCATGAGCCATGCCTATTCCGGCGGTTGCGCCTGCGGCGCGATCCGCTACACGACCAACAGCGAACCGATGTTCGAGAACCACTGCCACTGCCGCGATTGCCAACTGCGCAGCGGTACCGGACACGGTTCTTATCTGACCTTTCCGCAACGTTCGGAAGTGACGATCACCGGCGTCGCCAAGACCTGGCGCGTCGTCGCCGACAACGGCAACGAGAAGATCCAAGCGTTCTGCCCGACCTGCGGAACGCCGGTCTATCTGACCTTCACCGCCTCGCCCGATCCGATCGCGATACACGCCGGCAGCCTCGACGATCCGGGCCGGTTCCGTCCGCAGGCGATCACCTACGGCATTCGCGCACTGGCCTGGGATGCGATGGATCCTTCGCTGCGAACCTTCGAGCGCATGCCGACCGCGTGAGCGCTCTGCGCAGCGGCACGATGCGCTAGTTCCCCGGGTGCGGCGTGTCGATTGCGTGTGCGGCGGTCGCGCGCATCAGCGAATCGACCGCTGCCTTGCCTTCGCGCGTGAGGAAGGGCAACAGCTGCGCATAGGTCAGCTCGAGGTCTTCGTTGCAGGCGCGCGCCGCGTAGGCGAAGTCGGTGCCGAACACCAAGCCCTTCACGGACGGGCGCAACTCCACGAAGCCGAGGTCGGTGCCGGCGCAGGCGTCGTCCTCGCTGCGTTCGGAGCTTTGCAACAGAAGCGCGTGCAGTTCTTGCGGCAGCGTGCCCATCGAGCATTCGGCCGGTTTCGTACACAAGGGCTTGGCGCCGCGTATCCAGCGCCAGGGGTCGACGCGCTCGCCGGTCTCGAGATTCCAGGTCTGGTAACCGGCGACTCCGCCGTAGGAATGCGGTCCGCCGCAGTCGGACGAGTAGGTCTGCTGCAGCACCAGCCACGGCCCGGCCCGCCATTCGACTTGAAGGGCTTGCGAGTAGCCGCCCTCGGGCGCGGCGAGGCGGCAGTGAAAGTAGGCGATGATCCCATCGCGCATCCACTCGCGCATCGCGCGATTGAAGCGACGCGCCGCCGGCTGCTCGTCGCTCAGTTCGAACATCGACACCTCGCCGTTCAGCGTGGAGACCTGTCGCAAGCCCTCGCTCGCCGGCGCGGTGGTGACTTTCTGCGCGGCGACGCGCGGCGCGTTGAACGCGATCTTCGCCGCGCTGCTGTCGGCCGGATCGCAGGTTTCGCCGTCGGCAGCGGGCGCGCTCACGCGGCTCAGGCGGATCGGCAGGACGCGCTGGCCGTCAGCGTCGTGCCAGCGGCCTTCGAGGCGATCGCCGACGACTGCATCGAGCTCCCAGTACGCGCCGGGCTGGTCGGCGCCGCCCTCGTTCCAGCGCGCGCCGTCGGGCGCGACCGCGCTCAAGGGGATGCCGAGGCCGTGGCGCAGGTAGTAGTAGTTCGCGTCGAACCGGTCCGGACGATCGAGGCAGGCCATGATCGCCTGGCTGCCGATGGTGCCGCGCCAGACGCCGGCGCGCGCTTCCTGTTCGTCCGCGGCCGCGTGCGCGGTCGAGTTCAGCCACAGCGCGAGCGCCGTCGCGACGAAGATCCGGCGATGCATCGGCGATACCCCTGATCGAAGGCCGCAGTATCGGCGATCGGAATGGCACATCGCGGGCGAAATGCGGCCCACCGCGTGATCGAGTGCGAGGCGCGGCGCGAACGCCGCGCCGGACTAGCGCGGCGGTTTCTTGTGCGTGGGACGCTTCGGACGCTCGAACCCGTCCGCCGACCGCGGCGCGAACGAAGGCGGTTTCTTCGGCTTGTGCGGCTTGCCGAACTCCGGCGCCTCGCCGCCGCGCGTGATGCGCAGCTGCTGACCGGAAACCCAGACCTTTTTGAGGTGTTTGAAGATCTCGGCCGGCATGCCGGAGGGCAGGTCGACCAGGCTGTGGTCGTCACGAATGTCGACGCGGCCGATGTACTTCGAATCGAGTCCGGCTTCGTTGGCGATCGCGCCGACGATGTTGCCGGGCTTGACGCCGTGCGTGTGGCCGACTTCGATGCGGAAGGTCTCGAAACCTTCGTCCGGCGTGTGCTCGCGCTCGTCGCGGCGCGCGCGCGCATGCGTGGGCTCGTGCGGCGTGTGCTCGCGCGGCGGCCGGCTGGCGGGCGAGGCGGCTGCCGTCTTGTCGGCATCGTGCGCGCGAGGGCGGCTATCCGATTTGTGCTCGCGCGCCGGTTTGTGTTCGCGCGGCTCGGCGGCGATCGATTCCCGCGTGCGTGGGAATGAGGATGGCGCGTCGCTGCGCGTACGCGGAGCGCTGTCGCGCCGCTCGCGTTCAGGGCGTTCGCCACGTTCAGCGCGGGCGCCGCGCTCGAACGGCTGGCTGCGCTCGTTTCGCGACGGCGGTTCGAGCAACAGCGGCTGCGTGCCCTGCGCCAGCTTGGCCAGGGCCGAGGCGATCTCGACCGCGGGCACGTTGCGTTCCTGCTCGAACTGTTCGATCAGCTGGCGGAACACACCCAGATCGGTCGAGGCGAGGGTGTCGGCGATGCGCTGCTTGAACTTGGTGATGCGCTGGTCGTTGACCGCTTCGACGCTGGGCAGCTGCATCTCGGCGATCGGCTGGCGCGTGGCGCGCTCGATCGCCATCAGCATGCGCTTCTCGCGCGGCGCCACGAACAAGATCGCCTCGCCGCTGCGGCCGGCGCGGCCGGTGCGGCCGATGCGATGCACGTAGGCTTCGGTGTCGGTCGGGATGTCGTAGTTCAGCACGTGGCTGATGCGCTCGACGTCGAGCCCGCGCGCGGCGACGTCGGTGGCGACCAGGATGTCGAGCTTGCCGTCCTTGAGCTGGCCGATCGTGCGTTCGCGCTGCGCCTGCACCAGATCACCGTTGATCGCCGCGGCGGCGAAGCCGCGCGCCTGCAGCTTCTGCGCGAGTTCTTCGGTGCCGGATTTGGTGCGCGCGAAGACGATCATCGCGTCGAACGGTTCGGCTTCGAGGATGCGCGTGAGCGCATCGAGTTTCTGCAGGCCGCTGACGTACCAGTAACGCTGGCGAATATTCGCCGCGGTGGTGGTCTTCGCCTTGATCGTGATTTCGGCCGGCTCGCGCAGATAGGTCTGCGCGATGCGCCGGATCGGCGCCGGCATGGTCGCCGAGAACAGCGCGACCTGACGTTCGGGCGGCGTCTTCTTCAGCACCGTCTCGACGTCTTCGATGAAGCCCATACGCAGCATCTCGTCGGCTTCGTCGAGCACCAAGGTGGTCAGCCCGGAGAGATCGAGCGAGCCGCGTTCGAGGTGGTCGATCACGCGTCCCGGTGTGCCGACCACCACGTGGGCGCCGCGGCGCAGGCCGCCGAGCTGCGGGCCGTAGCTCTGGCCGCCGTAGATCGGCAGCACGTGAAAGCCGGGCAGATGCACGGCGTAGCGCTGGAACGCTTCGGCGACCTGGATCGCCAGTTCGCGCGTCGGCGCCAGCACCAGCGCCTGCGGCTTGGTCTTGCTCAGGTCCAGCCGCGACAGGATCGGCAGCGCGAACGCGGCGGTCTTGCCGGTGCCGGTCTGCGCCTGGCCGAGCATGTCGCGGCCGGCCAGGAGCGGCGGAATCGTCGCGGCTTGGATCGGTGAAGGGGTTTCGTAGCCGACCGTCGCCAGCGCCTGCAACAGGGGCGCGGCGAGGCCGAGTTCGGCGAAAGAGGGCAGGTCGGGCGCAGCGTCGCGCGCATCGTTGGACATGATTTCGAGGCGGGCGCCGCGCAAGGGTAGGCCACGCATTGTAGCGCCCCATGCGTGCGCAGCGGCGTGATCGCGACCTATCGCGCCGTGTAAGCGGCGATTTCGGGCCTTGTTCGATGCACAGCGGACTCGTCGGCGGGGCGAACTTTACCCATCAAAACCGTCGCCGAAGATCGCATCGGGCGCCAGCGGCAAGACGAATTCACCGCTTGCCGCCGCGCCGCCCGCGTAGGCGCTGTCGACCGCGGCGACGCGCCAGAGGTAGCGGCCGGGCGGAAGTCCGTCGAGCTCGCGACGCTGCATGCTGCCGATCGAGCCCGGCTGCGGCAGGCGCGAGGGCAGCGCGACCGGCGCTGCGTCGCGCCAGAGTTCGAGGTCGTACGTCAGTTGCGCGGACGGCGTGTGGTCGTCGAGTGCGACATTCCAGCGCAGGCTCACGCCGGTTTCGCCGGAGGCTTCGACCGCAAGCCCGGTCGGTGCCGCCGGAGCGGCGTTGGCGGCCGCCGCGTCGTTGCGGAACAGATGAATCTGCGCTTCGACCAAGCCGTTGCCACCGGGCGTGAAGAAGCCGCCGGCGACCAGGTAGTCGAGGTCGCCGTCGCCGTCGAGATCGAACCAGGTGAACGCGCCGCCGCGGCCGATCGAGCCGATCGGTGCCGGCAATTGCACGCCGAGCGGAACGAAGCTGCCGGCTTGGTTGGCGTAGATCTCCGACTTGCCCTCGATTTCGCTGTCGCCGATGTAGCTGCCGGTGACGAGCAGGTCGACGTCGCCGTCGGAGTCGTAGTCGGCCCAGGTCGCCGCGTTGAAGTCGAGCCAGCTGCCGGACGGCGCTTCGATCAAGGTTTCGCGCACGTATCCGATGGCGTCCTTGCGGTAGATGCGCAGCTCGGTGACGAAGGTGTCGTCGGCCTCCTGCAGATTGCCGGCGACCAGCAGATCCTGGTCGCCGTCGGCGTCCACGTCCGCCATGTCGGCGAGGCCGTGCGCGATGCGCAGGCCGAGCGGATCGGTGGCGTGGAAACCGTCGGCGTCGTTGCGGAACAAGCGCACGAAGCCGCCGTCGGAAACCGGATCGACATTCGCCAGCAACAGATCGAGATCGCCGTCGCCGTCGTCGTCGGCCCAGGCGCTCTGCGCGTTGACGCTGGCATCGATCGACGCGGCGCTGTCGGTGAAGGTCCAGCCGCCGGCGCCGTCGTCGCCGTCGTTGCGCAAGAGGCGCGTGCTGAATTGGAAGTTCGCCTCGTCGTAGACCGACGGCACCAAAAGATCCGCATCGCCGTCGTTGTCGACGTCGGCGAAGCTGAGCGAGCGCAGGTCGTAAGTGTCTTCGTACTCGGAATCTTCGTAGTAGGCCGGCAGTTCGATGTCGGTGGCGACGAGACTGCCGGCGTCGTTGCGGTAGATCCGCATGGCGCCGCCGGAGGCGGCCACGAGGTCGTGATCGCCATCGCCGTCGTAGTCGCCCCAGGCCAGGTCCGAGGCACCGGCGACGAGATTGCCCAAGGGCAGTTCGATCGGCGTGAATGTCCACAAGCCGTCCGCGCCTTCGCCGTCGTTACGCAGGAGCAGCAGCTTGTCCTCGGCGCTGACGTCGTAGACGACGTAGAAGCCGATCACGGCGAGGTCGATGCGGCCGTCGCCGTCGTAGTCGGCCGGCGCGATCGAGTTGATCCAGAAATCTTCCTCCGCAGGCGTCGCGAAGTACGGCGCGGCGGTGGGAGTGACCTCGGTGAAGCTCACCTGCGCCGCAGCGAGCGGCGTCAGGGCCAGCAGAGCCAGCAGCGGAAACGAGCGCGCCATCGGTAGTCCTCCCCAGGGTCGATCGCGATCCGGCTCCTAGTTTGCCTGCAGCGGCCGCCGCGTGCGACTGCGCGCCCGCGACCGCCGTCAGGTTGCCGTCAAGCAAATGCGCATATACTCCGCTCGCGCCGATCCCGGCGCCTGGCACGCACGAGGTCGCCTCCACTTGGCTACGTCGGAACAACGCGCCCGGCCGCGCAAGGCCGGAACTCCCAAGGCCACCAAGGCCGCTCCCAGCAAGACTTCCGCCAGCGCGAAGAAGACCGCCGCGAAAACCGCCGCGAGCAAGACCAGCGCTGCGAAGAAGAAAACCGCCGCGCCGCGTGCGCGCAAGCCGGTCGCCGTGAAGGCGGTCGCCAAACCTCGAACCAAGCCCAAGCCGGTGGTCGACCCGACCGATCGTCTGCGCGACCTGGTGCTCGGCGCGCTCGACGGCCTGAAGGCGAAAGACGTGCAGGAGATCGACGTGCGCGGCAAGAGCTCGGTCGCCGACGTCATGGTCGTCGCCAGCGGCACCTCGACGCGCCACGTGAAGTCGCTCGCCGACGAGGTGGTCAAGAAGGCCAAGCAAGCCGGTGTGCCGCCGATCGGCGTCGAAGGACAGCGCGAAGCGGAATGGGTGCTGGTGGACCTGGGCGACGTGATCGTGCACGTGATGCTGCCGCGCACGCGCGAGTTCTATTCTCTGGAGCGTCTGTGGACGGTCGGCGACCGCGAGTTCGCCGCCGCCGTGTGACGCTTTCGATGAACGCTGCGGCCACGGAGGGCCGCTTCCGGATTCCCGCGATCGGCGACGATCGCAGCGGCAACTCTCGATGAAAGCGCGCTTGATCGCCGTCGGCGAGCGCATGCCGGCCTGGGTCGCCGACGGGTTCGCCGAATACCGCAAACGTCTGTCGCGCGAACTGCCGCTCGAACTGGTCGAACTCCCGCTCGGCAATCGCGGCAAAGGGCGCGATCCGGCCCGCGCGATCGCCGAAGAAGGTGCCGCGGTGCTGGCGGCGTTACCCAAAGATACGCAGGTGGTCGCGCTCGACGGCCGCGGCAAGCCGTGGTCGAGCGAACAGCTCGCCGCCGAACTTTCGCGTTGGCGCATGTCCGGCCGCGATCTCGCCTTTCTGATCGGCGGACCCGACGGCCACGCGTCCGAGGTGCTTGCGCGGGCGGATCAGCAATGGGCGCTCGGACCTTTGACCTTGCCGCACATGCTGGTGCGGCTGATCGTTGCCGAGCAGCTTTATCGTGCGATGTCGATCAACGCCGGACATCCCTATCATCGGGTCTGAGCCGGCGCGGTCGCTGCGGTTTTGCGATCGATGCGGGTCGCGGAAATCAACAGCAGCCGTTCACGGCTGCGTTCTGCCAAAGGAGCCGGTGTCATCGCGCATATTTTTCTCGCTTCGCAATCGCCGCGCCGGCGCGAGTTGCTCGCTCAGATCGGCGTCGATTTCGAGATCATCGACGTCGAGGTGCCGGAACGGCGCGAGCCGGGCGAGTCGCCGGCCGACTACGTCAGCCGCGTCGCGCGCGAGAAGGCCGGCGCCGGTCTGCTCAAACTCGGCGCGGTCAGCGATGTGCTGGTGCTCGGCGCGGATACCGAAGTCGTGCTCGGAGAAGAGGTGTTCGGCAAGCCGGCCGACGCCGCCGATGCCGCCGCGATGCTGCGTCGCTTGTCCGGCCGCGCGCATCGCGTGATCTCGACGGTGTGGCTGGTCAGCGGCGGCCGCGAGGAACAGGCGAGCAGCCTGTCGACGGTTGAATTCATGCCGCTCGATGACGCGACGATCGCCGCTTACGTCGCCAGCGGCGAGCCGTTCGGCCGCGCCGGCGCGTACGCGATCCAGGGCCGCGCTGGCCGCTTCGTGCGTCACCTGGAAGGCAGCTACAGCGGCGTCATGGGTTTGCCGCTGTATGAAACCGGCGAACTGCTGCGCCGCTTCGGCGTCGGCTGACGCGCGCTATTCCTGCGCTTCGAAGCTGTCGTTGAAGATCGGATCGCGCAGGTCGGCGTCGATCGTGAACTCGATATAAGAATCGATGAAGCGGCCGCCGCCGGCCATCTCGGTGCCGAAGCGGCCCTCGCGGATGGTGCCGTTGTAGAGCGTGCTGTTCTCCAGCACGTAGTCGAACGTGCCCTGGCCCGACCAACCCAAGCCGCTTCCGGTCAAGCCGATCCAGGCCTGCTCGGCGTCGGACGTCGGCACGTCGAAGGTGTAGTAGAAATCGGCCGCATCGAGCGCGCCTTCGGTGCTGTAGTGAATGACCAGGCTGGTGCCGATGATGCGGCCGGTGATCGGCCCGTTTTCGTCGCCGAACGAGCCGAAGGTGAAGGAGTAGCTGGAGGTGGCCGGGAAATCGATGCGGCGAACCAGGATCTCGGCGCTGGCTGGAGCTGCGATGAGGGCGAGGGCGAGGCAGGCGGCGAGCGGGGCGCGAAGCATGGAAGTCTCCTGGCGGTTGGGGCAGCTCGATTGCAGCCCGCGACCCCGCCGCAGGTCTTGACGGATTCGTGACGGCGCTGCGACGAAGCGTGATTCGGCGTCGAGTTAAGGGAAACGTCAGAACGCGGCCAGCCAGCTGGAGTCGAGCGTGAGTTCGGGCGCTTGCGCGAGCTGATCGAGGCGGGCGCGTTCGGCCGCCGCTTCGTCCTTGCGACCGCTCGCCTGCAGTGCGGCGATGCGCAGCGCGATCGCGTCGGGATGTTGCGCCAGCAGCGGTTTCCACTGCGCTTGCGCCAGCAACGCGGCCGGTCGATCGAGCGCGAGCTGCCAGCGGCCGAGCTGGAACAGAGCGGTCTGTGCGACCGCGCCGTTGCGGCCGTTGTCGGTGTCGAGCAGGTGCGCGAGATCGTCGGCCGCAGCGGCGAGGTCGCCGCCGGCACCGCGTTCGAGCGCGGCGATCAGCGGTTGCCAGGCGCGCCAATGGTCCGCTTCGGCGCCGTTCGCGGTCAGGCGGCGGAACTCGTTCGCGGCGGTCTGCGCGCGCGTCGCATCGCCCGCGCGTGCGGCGATCGCGACGGTCTCGACCAGCAGCTGGGTCGCGTTGCGCTCCATGCTCGCCTCGGCATAAAGCCGGCGCGCCGCCTCCAGTTGCTCGAAGGCGCGGGCCCAGTCGTTCTGGCGTGCGGCCAGTCCGGCCAGCGCCCAGCGGACCTCGGCCTGCCAATACGGATTCTTCTCGCGCTCGGCCGCGGCCAGCATCTGCGTGGCCAGCACGCGCGCCTCTTCGCGGCGTTCGAACGGTGCCAAGGTCCACACCAGCTGGACGCCGGTCAGCATTTGCAGATTCAGATCGCCGCGCGTGCGCGCCAGCGCGATCGCCTGCTTGAACAAGGCGGTGGCGTCGAGCAGACGGCCCTGGTTGGCTTCGGTCGCGCCGAGATTGCCGAGCGCGGCGCCTTCGAGGTAGCTGTCGCCGGCGGCACGCGCGGCATCGAGACCGGCGCGCAGCGCGGCGGCTGCGGCTGCCGCGTCGCCGGCGCCGTTGTCGAGGCTGGCCAGATTCACCAGCACCGAGGCTTCGGCGCGGCGGCTGCCGGCGCTGCGCGCGAGTTCGAGCGCGCGCTCGAACTTCTGGCGCGACTGCGCGAAGCGGCCGCGCTCGTCTTCGATCGAACCGTAGGCGACCAGGAGGTCGGTCAGCGCCAGCGCGCGGCCTTCCTTGGGCAGCTGCGCCAACGCTTCGTCGAGCAGGTCGGCGGCCGCATCGAGATCGCCGCGAGCGAAGGCGAGCGAGGCGAGTTGCCTGAGCGCGGGCACCAGCAGCTCGGTGTCGCCGCGCTCGCGCGCCGCGGCGGCGACCCGGCTCGCGTTGTCGAGGCTGGCGGCGGCTTCACCGCTGCGTGCTTGCGCCGCCGCCAGGCCGAGCCGCGGCCACGCCAGGCCGGGGTCGTGGTCGAGGCAGATCGAAAAATATTGCTTCGCGCTGATCATGTCGCCGCGCAATTGCGCGTCGAGGCCGCGCGCATAGGCTTCGGCCAGGAACGCGTTGGCGGCGCCAGCGGCGCCGATGTCGGCCGGCGGCGGCGGATCGAGATCGAGCCAACGGCGCACGCGCACGACCGCGTCGGCGGCCAGTGCGGCCGGTTCGCTGCCGTGCAGGGTTTCGCGGCGTTCGGCGCCGCCGTCGGCGATCAGGCGCACGTCGAGCTCGTAGACCGGTCCGAGCCGGCGCAGCTCGCTGGCGAGGAAATGGGTCGCGCCGAGCGCGCGGCGCAGCGTCTGCAAGGTGGCGGCATCGGTCTCGGCGCGGTCGCCGATCACCGCCTGCACGTTCGCCGCCGCGATCACTTCGGCCTTGCCGGAGGGGCCGAACAGGCTGGTCATCAGGCCCATCAAGCCGCGTCGCGTCCATGCCAGCGCGGCCTCGCCGCTGTGGTCGGCGACCGGCAGCACCGCGATGCGCTGCAGGACCACCCCGGCCGGGTGGGAAATCTGGCGCTGCGCCAGCAGCACGGCGGCGCCGAGCAGGGCCAGGACCAGCGCCGCTGCGGCGTAATGGCGCAGGGGGCGGCGCCGCGGCTCGGGCAGCGGTCTCGGCGCGGCGGTCGCTGCGGCGTCCACGGCGGCAGCAGGCGGCTCCGCCGTGGCTTCGATCTCGACCGGCGCGACCCAGCGCAGTCCGCGGCCGTGCACGGTGCGGATCACACGCTGGGCGTCGCCGTCGTCGCCGAGCGCGCGTCGCGCCTTGCGCAGCTGCTGCGACAGCGCCGCGTCGGTGACCGGCCGATCGCCCCACAGCTGGGCGTTCAATTCGCGCTTGGACAAGGCGCGCTCGCGCTCGCGCAGCAGGATTTCGATCAGGTCGAACACTTTCGCTTCGAGCTCGACGAGCTGGCCGCCGCGGCGGACTTCGCGCGCATCGAGGTCGATCAGGTACTCGCCGGTACGGAAGCGCGAGGGGGTGGACAAACTCGTTCCGAGGGTCACGCAGGGCTCCGGATTCTAAGCGATCGGGCGCGACCGCTTGGAAAGCGCGTACCCGCATTCGACAAGGACGCGCCGGGAAAGCTATAAGTCTCATCAGCTTCCCACGCCAAGTGCCTTCATGTCCGAAGAAATCCTGATCAATGTGACCCCGCGCGAGACGCGTGTGGCGCTGGTCGAAAACGGCATGCTGCAGGAGGTGCAGGTCGAGCGCGCGAGTCGGCGCGGCTACGTCGGCAACATCTACAAGGGCAAGGTCAGCCGGGTCATGCCGGGCATGCAGGCGGCCTTCGTCGAGATTGGCCTTGAGCGCGCCGCGTTCCTGCACGCCTCCGACATCGTGCGCCTGTCCTCACCCTTGATCGGCGACAACGGCGAGGTCGCCCCGGCGCCGCCGCCGCCGATCGGCGAGCTGGTGCGCGACGGCCAGGAAATCGTCGTGCAAGTGGTGAAGGATCCGATCGGCAGCAAGGGCGCGCGTCTGACCACGCACTTGTCGATCCCGTCGCGCCATCTGGTGCTGCTCCCCTACAGCAAGGTGCTCGGCGTGTCGGTGCGCATCGAGGACGAGGCCGAGCGCGCGCGGCTGAAGGAAACTCTGGCCGATCTGCTCGGCGAAACGCGGTTCGGCTACATCGTGCGCACCAACGCCGAGGGCGAGTCGCGCGAGGCGCTGGCGGAAGATGTCGACTACCTCGGCCGCCTGTGGACGGCGGTGCAGGATGAGATCGAGCGCGCCAAGGTCGGCCGCTGCATCTACGAAGATTTGAACCTGCCGCTGCGCGCACTGCGCGACCTGATGCGGCCGTCGGTGGAAAAAGTGCGGGTGGACTCGCGCGAGACCTACGAGCGCGCCTCGCGCTTCGCCGAGCAGTTCATGCCGGAGTTGGCCGACCGGGTGGAACATTACCCGGGCGAGCGCCCGATCTTCGACCTCAACGGGGTCGAGGACGAGATTCAGAAAGCGTTGCGCAAGGAGGTTCCGCTGAAATCGGGCGGCTACCTGATCGTCGACCAGACCGAGGCGATGACCACCATCGATGTGAACACAGGGGCCTTCCTCGGCTCCCGCAATCTCGAAGAAACCGTGTTCCGCACGAATCTGGAGGCCGCGCAGGCGGCTGCGCGCCAGCTGCGTCTGCGCAACCTCGGCGGCATCATCATCATCGATTTCATCGACATGACCGACGCCGAACACCAGCGTCAGGTGCTGCGCCAGCTGCAGAAATCGATGGCGCGCGATCACGCCAAGGCGACGGTGTACGAGATGTCGCCGCTCGGCCTGGTCGAGATGACGCGCAAGCGCACCACCGAGAGCCTGGAACGCCAGCTGTGCGAGCCGTGTCCGGCCTGCAGCGGCCGCGGCACGTTGAAGACGGCCGAAACGCTGACCTACGAGATCTTCCGCGAGATCACCCGCGCGGTGCGCCAGTTCGAAGCCAAGCAGCTGCTCGTGCTGGCCGCGCCGAAAGTGGTCAACCGCATCCTGGAGGAAGAGTCGGCGGCGGTGGCGGAGCTGGAGGAATTCATCAGCAAGACCATCCGTTTCCAACCGGAAGAGCACTACTCACAGGAACAGTACGATGTGGTCGTGCTGTAGCGCGCGCCGATGCCCTTGACGCCGCCCTGGCGGGCGCGTCTGCGTCGCCTGCGTTTCGCCGTGCTCGCCACGGCGAGCGCGCTGGTGATCGCGTTCGGTGTGCTGGCCGGGCTGACCCAGCTGGTGCTGCCGTGGGTCGAGCGCCATCCGCAGCAGGTCGAGCAGTGGCTGTCGCAGCGGCTCGGCCGCGCCGTCACCATCGGCCACGTCGACGGCGTCTGGGTCGGCGGTGGACCGGTGCTCGCGCTCGCGGACGTGCGCATCGCAGCGGCCGATCCGCAGCAGGCGCCGTTCGCGATACCGAACGCGGAACTCGCCTTCAATCCGTGGGCGGTGTTTCGGCGCAACCACGCGGTCAGCGAATTCCGCATCGGCGGACTCGATCTGAAACTGGCGCGCGTGGACGGCGCCTGGCAGCTGCACGGGCTCGATCTGGCGCCGAGCGGCGGCGACGACAGCTTCTCGATGGGCGCGCTCGGCGCGATCGAGATACGCGAGTCGAAATTCTCGATCGAAGACGCCGAGCACGAACTCGATCTCGAACTCGGCGTGCCGGTGCTGCGCCTGCTCAACCGCGGCGCGATCACCCACGTGGTCGGACGCGTGCGCCTGCTCGGCAGCGATTCGCCGCCGCTGGAGCTGGTCGCCGACCTCGACGTCAACCGCCGCTCGGGCGAGATCTACGTCGGCGGGCGCGATCTCGACCTCGCCCGCGCGGCCGCGAAGCAGACGCCGGGCGGCGTGCTGGTCGCCGGCGGCCGCGGCGAGGTGCAGATCTGGGCGCGCGTCGGCGATGCTCGGCTTGACGACGTGCGCGCGCGCGTCGATCTGCGCGAGGCGCAGTTCGGCGGCGTCGCGCCGATCCAGTTGGAAGGAAAGACACCGCTCGACGAAGTGTCCACGATCGCGCCGCGCACGGCATTCGAGCGGCTCGCCTTCGTCGCTCGCTGGCAACGCGAAGAAGGCGGCTGGAGTTTCGATCTGGCCGATTTCCGCAGCGACGCGAGCACGAATGCGCCGGCGCGACTCAGCCTGGAACGGCGCGGCGATGCGGACCAGCCGAGCTACCGCGCCGGTGCGATGGCGATGCCGCTGGAACCGCTCGGCAATCTCGCGATGCTGTTTGCCGCGGCGCCGGACGGCCTGCGCCGCTGGCTCTATCTGGCCCATCCGCGCGGCATGCTCGAGAACGCGCAAGCGAGCTGGGCCGGCGCCAACGACTACACCGTCGAAGCGAAGCTGCGCGGCATCGATCTCGGCGACGCCGGCCGCGTGCCCGGGGTCGAGCGGCTCGATCTGAACGTGCGCGGCGATGCCGAGTCGATCCTGCTCGAACTGCCGCAGCAGCCGCTGCGCATCGATTATCCGCGCGTGTTCCGCAAGCCGTTCCTGTTCTCGCAGTTCGGCGGCGACGTGGTGGTGCGTCCGGACGAGGACGGTTGGCGCATCGAGACCGATCGGCTCGCCTTCGAAGGCGAAGGCTACGGCTTGGAGCTGCGCGGCGGTGTCGGGCTGCGTACGGGGCGACGTCCGTTTCTCGATCTGTACGCGCTGGTCACCCACGGCGACGTCGTCGCGGCGAAGCTGTTCTGGCCGACCACCAACATGTCGCCGAAGGCGATCGCCTGGCTCGATCGCGGCCTGGTCGACGGCCGCATCGTCGGCGCGCGCGCGGCGCTGCGCGGCGATCTCACCGACTGGCCGTTCCGCGACGACAGCGGCCGCATGATCGCGCGCGCCGAAGTGGAGGGACTCGATCTCATCTACGACGGTAACTGGCCGCACGCCGACAACGTGCATGCGTTCGCGACCTTCCTCAACACCAGCATGCAGGTCGACGTCACTTCGGCGCAGTCGATGGGCAACACGATCGGCGAGGCGAGCGCGACCTTCGCCGACTTCGATCAGCTGGTGCTCGAGCTGGCGCTGAAAGGCGAGGGCAGCGGCGCGACCCTGCTCGATTTCATGCGCGCGACGCCGATCGGCAAGCGCAACGAAGACGCGCTGAAGGATCTGGAAATCAGCGGCAAGGGCGCGCTCGCGCTGAAGCTGAATCTGCCGATCAAGCAGCTCGACACTTTGAGCTTGGACGGCAGTGTCGATCTCAGCGGCGCGAAGATCGATCAGCGCAGCTACGACCTGCATTTCACCGACGCCTCGGGCGCCCTGCGCTTCACCCACAAGGGCATGAAAGTCGAAGGGCTCGACGCGAAGTTTCGCGGCCGCCCGGTCAAGCTCGGGCTGGCGTTGGCCGGTCTGGTCGCCGACCCGCGCCATGCGTTAGAGGGAACGGTAACCGGACGCTTCCCGGCAACCACCGTGTTCTCCGACGTGCCGACGATCCTGCCGGCGCTGGTCAAATTCCCGGGCGAATCGACCTGGACCGCCGGCGTCGACCTCGACACCGCCGCCAGCGGTGGCCGCAAGCGCTTGCGCTTGCAGAGCGATCTGCGCGGCACTTCGATCGATCTGCCGGCGCCGCTGGCGAAGATGGCCGATGCGCCCTTGCCGTTCAAACTCGAAATGGAGTTGCCGTTCGCCGGCAAAGGCTTCGACGCCACGCTCGGCAACCTGCTCGCCGCGAAGGGTCGCATGGCGGACGGCAAACAGCCGTTCGCCGCGCGCGTGCAGTTCGGTACGGGTACGGTCGGCGCGCCGCCGGCGCAAGGCGTCGCGATCGGCGGCCGCGCGCCGAGTCTGGACGCCGGCGGCTGGATCGATCTGGCCCAGCTCGACGGCGGCAGCGGCGTTCGCGCCGGCGGCGGCTTGCAGGGCATCGACCTGCGCATCGACGACTTCCTCATCGGCGGCCGCGGTTTCGGTGCGATGCGGGTGGTGATCGACAGCAACGCGGCGGCGTCGACGATCCGCCTCGACGGCGCCGCGGCCGCCGGCACGCTGACGATTCCGAACGTCGAACTCGCGCGCCAGGGCGTCACCGCGACGTTCGATCACGTGTACTGGCCGGAAGCGCCGGAAGCGACCGAAACCGATGCCGACGACGGCAATGCGCTGGTCGACGCCGCGCCGGCGGCGCTGCCGCCGCTGCATCTGACGGTCGCCGATTTCCGCCTCGGCAAGGCCAGTTTCGGTGCCGCCGAATTCGAGAGCCGGCCGATCGCGAACGGCATGCAGATCGACAAACTGCAAGCGCGCTCGCCCAACATCAACATGAAGGCCAGCGGCGAGTGGACCGGCAGCGCGAAGAACACGCGCTCGCGTCTGTCGATCGAGCTGACCGCGCAGAATCTCGGCCAGATGATGTCGGCGCTCGGCTTTTCGGGCCTGGTCGACGGCGGCGCCACGCGCGCCGCGATCGATGCGTCCTGGCCCGGCGCGCCGTCTGCGTTCGCGTTGTCGCGGCTCGACGGCACGCTCGACATCGACGTTTCGGAAGGCCGTTTCCCCGATGTGGAACCGGGTGCGGGACGTCTGTTCGGCTTGCTCTCGCTGACCGAAATCCCACGCCGGCTGACCCTGGATTTCAGCGATTTCTTCAAGTCCGGCCTCAGCTTCAATTCGATCAAGGGCAAGTTCCGCCTGGCCGACGGCAACGCTTTCACCGACGGCCTGCGCATCGACAGCCCGGCTGCCGACATCGTCGTGACCGGACGCACCGGCCTGCGTGCGAAGGACTACGACCAGCAAATGACGGTCAGCCCGCACGCCGGCGTGACCCTGCCGATCGTCGGCGCGATCGCCGGTGGCCCGATCGGCGCCGCGGCCGGCCTGGTCGTGCAGGGCATCCTGCACCGGCCGCTCGGCAAGGTCATCGCGATCCGCTATCACGTGCTCGGCACCTGGGAAAAGCCGCGCATCGTCGCGGTGGCGCGTGAAAGCCGCGAGGCGAAGAAGAAAAAACCCTAAGTATGCAGGGACTTGCGCCGCGCTCGATTGCGCTTCAGCATGCGCGCCCCCAATAAGCGGGAGCGGCGTTTTCCACTTTTCGCCGCCCCAATCCCCAATCCCCAATCGCGGCTCCCCCATGGATCTGATCACCCAAGCCGAACAACGCCTGCTGCGCCCCGGCGGCCTCGCCGCCGGCGACCTCGACGGCATCTTCGCGCGGCTGATGGGCCCGTCCATCGACGCGGCCGATCTGTACTTCCAGCATTCGCGCAGCGAGTCGTGGCTGCTCGAAGACGGCATCGTCAAAGACGGCAACCATTCGATCGAACAAGGCGTCGGCGTGCGCGCCTTGTCGGGCGAGAAAGCCGGCTTCGCTTATTCCGACGAGATCGTGTTGCCGGCCCTGCTCGAAGCGGCCGGCTCGGCGCGTGCGATCGCGCGCGCCGGCAGCAACGGTGTCGGCCAGCCGCTGGCGATCGCCAGTGGCCGCGGGCTGTATCCGGCGCTCGATCCGATCGACAGCTTGTCCAACGAAGCGAAGATCGCGGTGCTGCGCGAAGTCGACGCCTATTGCCGCGCACAGGACCCGCGCGTCAAGCAGGTCATCGTCAGCCTCGCGGCCGGTCTGGATACGGTCTTGATCGCGCAGTCCGACGGCACCCTCGCCGCCGACGTGCGTCCGCTGGTGCGCCTGAACGTACAGGTCGTCGCCGAACAGAACGGCCGGCGCGAAACGGGCAGCCACGGCGGCGGCGGCCGCTACGGCTTCGACGAACTGCTCAGCGAAGGTCGCGCGCATGCGTTCGCGCGCGAGGCGGTGCGCGTGGCCTTGGTCAATCTGGAAGCGGTACCGGCACCGGCCGGCACCATGACTGTCGTGCTCGGCCCGGGCTGGCCGGGCGTACTGCTGCACGAAGCGATCGGGCACGGTTTTGAGGGTGATTTCCATCGCAAGGAAACCTCCGCCTTCGCCGGCATGCTCGGCGAGAAGGTCGCCGCCGACGGCGTCACCGTGGTCGACGACGGCACGCTGGCCGGCCGCCGCGGCTCACTCAGTATCGACGACGAAGGCACGCCGACGAACTGCACCGTGCTGGTCGAAAACGGCGTGATGAAGGGCTACATGCAGGACAAGCTCAACGCGCGCCTGATGGGCATGCGTTCGACCGGCAACGGCCGGCGTGAATCGTTCGCGCATCTGCCGATGCCGCGCATGACCAACACTTACATGCTGCCGGGCTCGCGCGATCCGGGTGAAATCATCGCCTCGGTCTCGCGCGGCCTGTATGCGGTCAACTTCGGCGGCGGCCAGGTCGACATTACGAACGGCAAGTTCACCTTCTCGGCAAACGAGGCGTATCTGATCGAGGACGGCAAGATCACGCGGCCGGTCAAGGGCGCGACTCTGGTCGGTTCCGGCGCCGAAGTGCTCAAGCGCGTCTCGATGATCGGCAACGACTTGAAGCTCGACGAAGGCGTCGGCGTCTGCGGCAAGGACGGCCAGAGCGTGCCGGTCGGCGTCGGCCAGCCGACCTTGCGCATCGATGCGATGACGGTTGGCGGGACGGCTTGAGGGCCGGGATTGGGGATTTGGAATTGGGGATTAGAAAAAGCGGGTGTGTGTGCCTTTACTCCAATCCCGAATCCCCAATCTCCAATCCCGGCTGTTCGCGCAACACGCGAAACAGCTCTCGATATGCGTGCGGCGGTTTGTTCGCTTTGCGCTCGGCCAACGCGTTGCGCACGAGTTGGCGCAATTGCTGGCGGTCGGCGGCAGGATGCGCGGCGATGAATTCGGCCAGCGCTTCGTCGCCTTCCTCGAGCAGGCGCTCGCGCCAGCGTTCGAGTTGGTGCAGCTCGGCCGCTTCGCGATGCGCAAGGGCGCGGTCTTGCGCCAGCACCTTGCGCATCGGTTCGAGCGCTTCCTCGTCGAGCTTGCGCAGCTGCTTGGCGAGAAATTGCGTCTGCCGCTTGCGCGCGATGTGCGAGGTGATGGCACGCGTGCGCAGCACTTCGGCGCGCAGGTCCTCCTCGAGCGGCACGCGCGCGAGCTGGGCGTTGCTGAGCGCGGCCAAGGTTTCGGCGAGCTTGAAGATGTCGAGCGCGTCGCGGCGCTGCTGGCTGCGGCTCGGGCCGGTAAATTCGTCGTCGAAGTCGTCGGTGTCGTGCATCTGAATAGTGAGCGCTCGATTGGCGTCATGCCTGCACGGAAGGGAATCCATGTTGCACGTGCGGCAGACTGCTCGTACGGCAAATCGCGATGGATGCCCGTGCGGGCGTGACGGAACGAAAAGCATGCCGCACGGCGGCGAAACCCGCTACGGCGAACCAAGGAAAATCCGTGAACTCAGTATTGAACCACGATAACGGCTCCGCCGAACTCGAGCGCCTGGCGACGATCGCCGAAGAGGTGATCCGGCGCTGCCGCGCCAAGGGCGCCAGCGAAGCGGACGTCGCCGCCAGCGTCGACGCCGGCCTCAGTGTGGGCGTGCGCCTGGGCGAAGTCGAGACGGTCGAGCGCACGCGCGACCGCGGCGTTTCGCTGACGGTGTATTTCGGCCGGCGCAAGGGCTCGGCCAGCACGGCCGATCTCGATCCGGCCTCGATCGAGCAAACCGTCGAGCACGCCTGCGCGATCGCGCGCTACACCGAGGAAGACGCGGCCAACGGCCTCGCCGACGCCGATTTGCTGGCCAAAGACATTCCCGATCTCGACCTGTGGCATCCGTGGGACGTCACCGCCGAAGAAGCGATCCGGCTCGGCATCGAGATCGAGGACGCCGGCCGCGCGTTCGATCCGCGCATCGGCAATTCCGACGGCGCCTCGGTGCAGGTCGGCGCTTCGATGACCGCCTACGCGAATTCGCTCGGCTTCGTCGGCACCGAGCGCGGCACCCATCATTCGCTGTCGGTCGCACTGATCGCCGAAGACGACAACGGCATGCAGCGCGACTACTGGTACGACAGCGTGCGCGCGGCCGGCGACTTCGCCACGGCGCAGTCGATCGGTCGCCGCGCGGCCGAGCGCACGGTCGCGCGGCTCGGCGCGCAGCGTCTGTCCACGCGCGAATGCCCGGTGCTGTTCGTGCCGGAAGTCGCGCGCGGCTTGATCGGGCATTTCCTGTCGGCGGTCAGCGGCGGCTCGATCTATCGCAAGACCAGTTTTCTGGTCGATCACGTCGGCAAGAAAATCTTTCCGGACTGGATGGAGATCGTCGAACGTCCGCACATCCCGCGCGGCCACGGTTCCACCGCGTTCGACGGCGAAGGCGTCGCCACGCGCGACTCCGATCTGATCAAGGACGGCGTGCTCGCGCGCTACATCCTCGGCAGCTACTCGGCACGCAAGCTCGGGCTGCGTTCGACCGGCAACGCCGGCGGCATCCACAACGTCGTGGTGCGGCCCGGGGCCGACGACTTCGCCGCGCTGCTCAAGCGCATGGGCACGGGACTGATGGTGACCGAGCTGATGGGGCAGGGCGTTTCGCTGATCACCGGCGACTATTCGCGCGGCGCCACCGGTTTCTGGATCGAGAACGGCGAGATCGCTTTTCCGGTCGAGGAAATCACCATCGCGGCCAATCTGCGCGACATGTACGCCAACATCGTCGCGATCGGTCGCGACGTCGATCCGCGCTCGCACATCCTGACCGGCTCGATCCTGCTCGAGAAGATGACTGTCGCCGGCGACGCCTGAAGCATGACTTCCCGCGGTTGACCGCCCCCACGCATCGCGCGAGAGTGGGGGCGACACTCAAAGGAGAGCCGTCATGACCGAGACCGAAACCCCGCGTTCACCGATCGAGCAGCCGCCGGCCGTGCAGTCGAGCGACGAGCGGACCTGGGCGTTGATCGGCCACCTGTCCGCGTTCAGCGCGTTCATCACCTTGATCGGCGGTGTGGTCGGGCCCTTGATCGTATGGCTGGTCAAGCGCGATACGCTGCCGTTCGCCGCGGAGCAGGCTAAGGAAGCACTGAATTTCAACATCACGGTCGCGATCGCGTTCGTCGTGTTGACGGTGTTCACGATCATGACCTTAGGCATCGGCATCGTGCTGGCGTGGCCGGTCGGCGTGGCCTTGTTCATCGCTTGGATCGTGTTCACGATCATCGCCGCGATCAAGGCGAACGAAGGCGTCGCCTACCGCTATCCGTTCACGCTGCGGCTGGTTTCCTGATCCACTCCGACGTCTCTCTCCCGTTTGCGGGAGAGAGACATCTCGTCACGCTCGATAGTGGTCCTGCATCGGATATCGACGCGCATACAGCGCGAAGACGAGCGCGGCGAGGAAGGCGAAGCCGGCGAAGAAGAACATCAGGAACGCGGTCTGTCCGAAGCCGGTGCTGGCGATCTGCGCGGTGACCGCGTCGTTGCGCACGGCGGCATTGGTCACCAAGACCCATAGGTTGCCGTAAGACACCGACAGCAGCCAAAAGCTCATGATCGCGCCCTTCATCGAACGCGGCGCCTGGCTGTAGGCGAATTCGAGCCCGGTCGCCGACACCAGCACTTCGCCGAAGGTCAGCAGCGCGTACGGCGCGATCTGCCAGGCGATCGAGACGGCGTCGCCGCCGTCGATGGCGAGCTGGATCAGGCCGGCGACGACCCAGGCCAATCCCGAGAACGCCAGGCCCACGCCCATGCGCCGGAGTGCCGTGACCTCGAGGCCGAGGCGGCGCAGGAACGGATACAGCACCAGATTGTTGAACGGGATGATCAGCATCACCATGATCGGGTTCAGCGCCTGCATCTGCGCCGGCGATTTCACCAGCCAGCCCGGCCACCACCACTGCTCTTCCGGCATGCGCATCGCATTGCCCTGAATCACCCAAGTGGAAGCCTTCTGATCGAACAGCGACCAGAACGGCGTGACCAGGGCGAACACGATCAGGATGCGCAGCACCGCGCTGACGCCGTCGACCGCTTCGTCGGGATGCGTGCCGCGCGCGCGTTCGAGTTGCATCGACGCACCGATGCCGCCGAACGCGATGAGCAGGCCGAGCGCGAGCAGCACCGCGATGACGAAATCGGAGCGAATCAGCCATGCGATCGCCGCCAGCGCCAGCGCGGCGCCGATGCCGGCGACGATCAGGCCGGGCCGGCCGCGGCCGGGCGCTTGGGCGAGCAGCGCGGTGCGCATCACGCGCAGAAACGAATGCGGATTGGGCGGCGTCGGCGGCACCATCACGTATTTCTTGCGGCCGAGCCAGAGAATCAGGGTGGCGACGAACATCAGCACGCCCGGAATGCCGAACGCTACCGCCGCGCCGTAGTTGCGCAGGAAGATCGGCATCAAGAGCGATGCGAAGAACGAGCCGAAGTTGATCGTCCAATAGAACGCGTCGTAGACGATTTTCGCGAGATGCTTGTTGCTCTGGTCGAATTGGTCGCCGACGAAGGCGGACACCAGCGGTTTGATGCCGCCCGAGCCGAGCGCGATCAGCAAAAGGCCAGCGTAAAAGCCGAGCCGGTGTTCGGTCGACAGCGCCAGGCAGACGAAGCCGAGGCAGTACACCAACGACAGCCACAGCGTCGTCTGGTACTTGCCGAACCAGCGATCCGACAGCCAGCCGCCGAGCAGCGGGAAGAAGTACACGCCGATGACGAAGGTGTGGAACACGTCCTTGGCGATGCCGGCGCGTTCGGCTTCCGGCGCGTACAGCAGCAGCGAGCCGATCAGGAACGGCGTCAGGATGTTGCGCATGCCGTAGAAGCCGAAACGCTCGCCGGCTTCGTTGCCGATGATGTAGGGGATCTGGCGCGGGATGCGCGCTTGGGCAGTCGCGGAGGGAGCGGCGGTCGTCATCGGATCCCTTCGGTCGGGGTGCGGAGCGGCAAGCCTAGCCGAAGCTGCCGGCGCGCGGTTCGCTGGCGATAGCGGCATTTGCCGGCGGCGCCGGCCACACCTCGCGCAGCAAGCGATTGAAATTGCCGCCGAGGATCTTCGCGATGCGGCCGTCGGAATGGCCGTGCTGCGCGAGCAGGCCGGCCAGGCGCGCGAAGCGGTCCGGCGTGTTGAGGTCGGGCAGATAGGTGTAGACGTCCGGCTCTTCGCCGGGGGCGGAAATGCCGAGCGCGCGGCGCTTTTCGACTTCCTCCGCGTGTTCCTTGCGGGTTTTGGCGTCCAGCTCGAGCGGCGAGAGAGTGGTGTCGCTGCCGAGGCCGACGTGGTCTTCGCCGCACACTTCGATCGCGTGCTCGATGTGCGCGATCAAGTCGACCGCATGCGGCTGGCCGCGCTCGCGCAGGAACGGCATGAAGTAGATCCCGACCACGCCGCCGCGATCGGCCAGCGCCTTCAGCTCGCGATCGGTCTTGTTGCGCGGATTGCGGTTGAGTGCGGCGCAGCCGCTGTGCGAGATCGCGATCGGCGTTTTCGATGCCGCGATCGCGTCGAGTGTGGTGCGCTCGCCGGCGTGCGAAAGATCGATCAAGAGCTTGCGCTCGTTCAAGCGCGCGACCAGATCGCGGCCGAATCCGCTCAAGCCGGCATTGCTGCTTTCCAGGCAACCATCGCCGACGAGATTGCGCCGGTTGTAGGTGAGTTGAAAGATGCGCACGCCGAGCTGCTCGAACAGGGCGACGCGATCGAGATTTTCGCCGAGCGGCGTTGCGTCCTGAAAACCGTAGACGAGGCCGAGTCTGCCGCTGCGCTTGGCGAGGTCGATGTCGGCGCTGCTGCGCACGACCAAGAGGCGATCGGGATGCGCCTCGACTTGCGCATTCCACCAGGCGATGGCGCGGATCGTCGCGTCGTAGTCGCGCGCATAGCTGCCGACTTCGCTGACCGTCAGATTCGCCACCGTAACGCCGGATGCGCGCGCGTGGTCGAGCGCTTTTTGCGACAGCACGCCGGCCGGGTCGTCGGGCGAGCCGTCGGGACCGCCGAGCGCATCGATCACGAGCGCGTCGCGATAGCCTTGCCAGCCGGGGCGCGCGGTCGCTTCAGCCGCCAGCAAGCGGCGCGGCAACAGCAGCGGTGCGCCGAGTGCGCAGAGCGCGCGCAGCGCATCGCGACGAGTGGTGGTGAGAGGCATCGTGCGTTGCTTCCGTCAGGATCGGCGTTCGGCGACGAAACGGGCGAGATCGCGCAGCGGTTCGGCGCGCGCGTCGAGCGCGGCGATCGCGGTGAGTGCGCGTGAAGTCAGCGCCGAGAGTTCTTTGCGCGAGGCGTCGAGGCCGAGGATCGCCGGATAGGTCGGCTTGTTCGCGGCGGCGTCCTTGCCCGCGGTCTTGCCGAGTTCGGCGGTGTCGGCTTCGATGTCGAGCAGGTCGTCGCGAATCTGGAAGGCGAGGCCGATGCAATGGCCGTAGTCTTCCAGCGCATCGAGCGTGCCACGCTCGGTGCACTGAGCGGCGAGCGCGCCGAGCCGCACCGAGGCGCGGATCAGGGCGCCGGTCTTGTGCACGTGCATGCGCTCAAGTTCGGCCGCCGACAGCGGCTGCCCCACCGCGGCGAGATCGAACGCCTGGCCGCCGGCCATGCCGTGCGAGCCGCAGGCTCGCGCCAGCGTGCGCAGCATGTCCAGGCGCGTCGTCGAATCGACCTGCAAGGCGGCTTCGTCGGTCAGCACTTCGAACGCGAGCGCCTGCAGCGCGTCGCCGGCGAGGATCGCCATCGCCTCGCCGAAGGCAACGTGGCAGGTCGGGCGGCCGCGGCGCAGCGAGTCGTCGTCCATCGCCGGCAGGTCGTCGTGCACCAGCGAATAGGCGTGGATGATTTCGACCGCCGCGGCTGCCGCGTCGAGCGCGGCGGGCGCGGCGCCGAAGGCGGTCCCGGTCGCGTAGACGAGCAGCGGACGCAAGCGCTTGCCGCCGCCGAGAACGGCGTAGCGCATCGCACGATGCAGTTCGATCGGAGGCTGCTCGTCGGGGGGCAGGAAGCGCGCTAGCGCGTCATCGGCGCGCGCGGACAGCGCCAGAAGTTCGGGAGTCAGTTCGGTCACGAGAGTCGCTCAATCTGAAAAGTGCGGCGATGGAAAACCGCGCTGGACTTACGGGTCGCCGCGAGGCTGCATCGCTTCAAAGGCGAACCGGAGCGGCGATCATGGATGATCGCAAGCTCGTCAAGGCGGATCGTCGGAATCGCCGTCGAACGCTCGCGCGGTTTCCGGCAGATTCGGATCGAGCAGCTGGCTCACGCGCAGTTCGGCTTGTTCGAGCGCGTTCTGGCAACTGCGATACAGCGCGATGCCGCGTTCGAATGACTGCAGCGAATCGTCGAGGCTGAGTTCGCCTTGTTCCATCCGCACGACCAGTTGTTCGAGCTCGTCGAGGGACTGTTCGAACTGAGCGATTTGCGAGGTTTCGGAGGCGGTTTGCGGCATCGCATGAAGCTAGCATGGGTTCATGCGATCGTCCATTCGAGCCGCGCGCCGGCTTGCGCGAAGCGCTCGGCGCCGCGCTCGCTGAGCCACAGATCGGACACCGCGAGCAGCACTTCGCCGCCATCGCCGGTTTCGAGCAAGAGCGGCAGCTGACCGCGTTGCCACGGCGGAATGCCTGCTTCTTGGAACAGGTCGCGCAATTCGCGCGTCGGGCCACCGCCGGCCAGGCGCAGGGTTTCGCCGCCGCGGCGAAAACGTACCAACACCGGCGTGGTCAAGGTGCGCAATTCGCCGTCCGCGCCGGTCAGGCGCAGACGGCCGAGACGATTGGGCAGGCGCAATTCGCGGCCGTCGAAGGCGGCGCTCCAATCGGAGTCTGGAAACTGCTGCGGTTGCAGCGCGTACAGAAGTTCGCGATAGCGGCGCACCTCGACCCCGGGCCAGCGCAGGCACGGCTGGCGGTCCTCGCCCGCTTCGCCGAGCTGGCGCACCAATTCGGCCGCTTGATACTGCGTGGGCTCGGGCAAGTCGAGCGAGCGCAGCCAGCGCCGCAGCACCGGATCGCGCAACGCGCGCGGCAGCGCCAGCCATTGGCGATAGTGCAGGGTGGTCGGGTCCAGCCCCTGCGCACGCGCCAGCGCGCGCTCGGCTTCGTTGTCGATGAAGTCGGCGGCGTCGCGTGCCCAGGCCGCGCTTTGCGCCATGCTCGCTTCCGCCTCCGGCCAGCGGCGCAGAAT
Source organism: Dokdonella sp. GW821-FHT11D02 (assembly GCF_058808595.1). NCBI lineage: Bacteria > Pseudomonadati > Pseudomonadota > Gammaproteobacteria > Lysobacterales > Rhodanobacteraceae > Dokdonella > Dokdonella sp. GW821-FHT11D02. The sequence goes on from NZ_CM179520.1 coordinate 1,658,656, forward strand.
GTGCGGCACGATCTGCAGGCGCAGGTAGTTGCGATCGATGGTCGGATCGGCGTTGCTCGGATCTTGAATCCAGCTCAGATGGTGGCGATCGGCGTACTCGCGCAGCGCCGCGCGCGGGATCGACAGCAGCGGCCGCCAGGCGTAACCGTCGCCGAAACGGCGCAGCGTGCGCATCGCGCCGATGCCTTCGGGGCCGGCACCGCGCAACAGCTTCAACAACACGGTCTCGGCTTGGTCGCTGCGATGATGCGCGAGCGCAAGGATTTCGCCCGGCGCGAGCAGCGCTTCGATCGCGCCGTAGCGTGCGCGGCGTGCGCTCGCTTCCAGCCCCAAGCCGGGCACGCGCGCGACGTCGATGGTGCGCACGGTCAGTTCGACGTCGAGTCCGTGTGCGAACTCGCGGCAGTGGCGCGACCAGCTCGCGCTGTCGGCGTGCAGGCTGTGATCGATGTGCACGGCGCGCAGTCCGCGCGCGCGCGCCGCGGTCGAATGCGCTAGCGCATGCAGCAACACGCTGGAATCGAGTCCTCCGCTCAACGCCGCCGAGAGCGGGCCGGGCGGCAGCTCGGCGAGGCGGGATTCGATCAGTTCGCGCAGGCGGCGGATAGGCATGCGAATGCGCTCGATGAAGGACTCGGGAAAACTACGGCTTTTGCGGCTCAGCCGGGTCGGCGTACGGCCGGTCGCTGCGCGGTGCTTGCGGCAACTGCGCGTCCAGCGATTCGCGATAGCGGATGCAGCCGCGCAGGAACTGCGGCCAGGCTGGAACCGTCGGCAGCGGATCGGTGCGTTCCGGCAGCAGCGACCACAGCGCCGGATGGTGCCAGCACAACTCGTGGCCACTGCTGTCGCGATGCTGGCGGATGCCGTGCCGCAGCCGCCGCACTTCTTCGACGAGCCGTTCGCGCGTCATCTGCGCGAGATCCGCGTCGACCGGCTCGCCCGTGTTCATGGCGGACTCAATTCCACGAGCACACCACCTTGCCGCAATTGCCCGAATCCATCAGGTCGAAACCCTTCTGGAAATCGTCGATGTGGATCTGATGCGTCAGCACTTTCTGCAGCGGAAAGCCGGTCAGCACCATCTGCGTCATCTTGTACCAGGTCTCGTACATGCGACGGCCGTAGATGCCGTGCAGCACCAATCCCTTGAAGATGACCTTGTCCCAGTCGATGCCGGCGCCGTTGGGCAGGATGCCGAGCAGGGCGACTTTGCCGCCGTGGTACATGCAGTCGAGCATGTCGTTGAACGCGCGCGGATTGCCGCTCATTTCCAGCGCCACGTCGAAGCCTTCCATGTGCAGGTCCTTCATGACCTCCTTGACCGACTGCTTGGACACGTTGACCACGCGCGTCGCGCCCATGTCGGCGGCGAGCTTCAGGCGGTAGTCGTTGACGTCGGTGACGACCACGTTGCGCGCGCCGATGTGCTTGCAGATGCCGGCGGCGATGATGCCGATCGGGCCGGCGCCGGTGATCAGCACGTCTTCGCCGATCAGGTCGAACTCGAGCGCGCAGTGCGCGGCATTGCCGTAGGGATCGAAGAAGGCGGCCAGTTCGGACGGAATCTGGTCGGGGATCGGCCACAGGTTCGATGCCGGCACCGCGACATACTCGGCGAAGGCGCCGTTGCGGTTGACGCCGATGCCGACCGTGTTCGGGCACAGGTGCTGCTTGCCGGCGCGGCAGTTGCGGCAGACGCCGCAGACGATGTGGCCTTCGGCGGAGACGCGTTGGCCGAGCTGGTAGCCGCGCACGCCGGCGCCCATGTCGACCACGCGGCCGACGAATTCGTGGCCGATCACCAGGCCCGGCTTGATCACGCGCTGCGACCATTCGTCCCATTTGTAGATGTGCAGGTCGGTGCCGCAGATCGCGGTCTTCTCCAGCTTGACCAGCACGTCGTTCGGGCCGATCTCCGGCACCGGCACTTCCTCCATCCAGATGCCGCGCGCGGCTTCGCGCTTGACCAGGGCCTTCATCATCGCTTGCGACATCGTTCGTTCCTGTGGGCGGATAGGCGAGGCCGGCGATTATAGTTCCGTGCGCCGTGTGAGCAGCGCGTCACGACCTCCGCGTTTCAGGGAATCTTGCGATGTCTTCGATCGACCGCCGTCCGCCCGCGATCTTCCTGATGGGACCGACCGCATCGGGCAAGACCGCGCTCGCCTGCGCGCTGGCCGACCGCTTTCCGCTGCAGCTGATCAGCGTCGACTCGGCCCTGGTCTATCGCGGACTGGAGATCGGCGCGGCGAAGCCGGACGCGGCCACCTTGGCGCGTTACCCGCACCGCCTGATCGACATACGCGAGCCGACCGAGCCGTATTCCGCGGCCGACTTCCGTACCGACGCGCTGACCGCGATGGGCGAGGTCACGCGCGCGGGCGCGGTGCCGCTCCTGGTCGGCGGCACCGGCTTGTACTTCCGTGCGCTCGAACGCGGTCTATCGGAGTTGCCGGAGGCCCATCCCACCGTACGCGTGCGTCTGGCCGAGGAAGGCGCGCGCTTGGGCTGGGCGGTTCTGCACGCGCGCCTGGCGGCGCTCGATCCGGTGGCGGCCGAGCGCATTCGTCCGGGCGATGCGCAGCGCATCCAGCGCGCGCTCGAAGTGATCGAGCTCAGCGGCCGTCCGCTCAGCGAACAACAGGGCGCGCCGCCGCGGCGCCCGCCGTGGCGGATCCTGAAGCTGGCGCTGCTGCCGGGCGCGCGCGCTCCGCTGCACGCGGCCATCGCGGCGCGCTTCGAAGGGATGCTGGCGGCCGGCTTTCTGGACGAGGCGAGGCAGCTTTTGGCCGCCGTCGGACCGCAGTTCGAGCTGCCGGCGATGCGCGCGGTCGGCTATCGTCAGGCGTGGCCGCACCTGGCCGGAGAGATCGATCGGGCGACCTTCGCGGAGCGCGCGATTTTTGCGACGCGGCAACTCGCGAAGCGTCAGATCACCTGGCTGCGAAGCGAGCTGGATGCGCGCATTTTCACGTCCGATAGAACCGATTTGACCGAACATGCGCTGCAGGCGGTGAAGGCATTTCTGCCCCGGATCACGACCTAGGGTAGGGCGCCGTTTTAATTGTCGGAACAAATCGTTAAGATGCGTTCTTGTATGAACGCGGGTTGAATCGGGCGTTGCGCGGGAGTCTCTCCCTGATGCGCCGCGTGACTTTTTGCCGGTTCGCGAATTTCGTCGTCGGAGAAGAAGACCATGTCCAAGGGGCAGTCGTTGCAGGATCCGTTTTTGAACGCGTTGCGCCGTGAGCGCGTGCCGGTGTCGATCTATCTGGTCAACGGCATCAAGCTGCAGGGCACCGTCGAGTCGTTCGATCAGTTCGTCGTGTTGCTGCGCAATACGGTCAGTCAGATGGTCTACAAGCACGCGATTTCGACCGTCGTGCCGTCGCGCAACGTACGCGTGGGCGGCCCGCAGGACGGCACCACCGGCGGTCACGCCGTCGCCGTGGACGCGGCGGACGAAGGCACCGCCTGAGTCGGCAGGGGACGGCAGCGGAGCGCGATGCGCTTGAATTCGTCCGTGCAGGACGCATCCATTGCCGTTCCCAACCGAAGGTAATTCCCCCTGTTCGAACGATCCAGAAAAGGCGAGCGCGCGCTGCTGTTGCAGCCGCAGGCGCCCGGTCAGCGCGATCCGCTCGCGCTGCAAGAATTTGGTGAACTCGCGCGCTCGGCCGGCGCTACCGTGGTCGGCTCGCTCAGCGCTCGCGTCGAGCGGCCCAACCCGCGCTATTTCGTCGGCGAAGGCAAGGCCGAGGAACTGAAGGCGCACAAGCAGTCGCTCGATGCCGACCTGATCCTGGTCAACCATGCGCTCAGCCCGGTGCAGGAGCGCAATCTCGAAAAGCTGACCGAGTGCCGCGTGGTCGACCGCACCGGCTTGATCCTGGACATCTTCGCGCAGCGCGCTCGCTCGCACGAAGGCAAGCTGCAGGTCGAGCTGGCCCAGCTCAAGCACATGGCTACGCGCTTGGTGCGCGGCTGGACCCATCTCGAGCGCCAGCGCGGCGGTGCCATCGGCCTGCGCGGTCCCGGCGAAACCCAGCTCGAACTCGATCGCCGCCTGCTCGGCGAGCGCGTCAAGCAGTTGCAGAAGCGCATGGAAAAGGTCGAGACGCAGCGCGCCACCGCGCGCCGCTCGCGCCAGCGCAATGCGCTGCCGGTGGTGGCCTTGGTCGGCTACACCAACGCCGGCAAGTCGACCCTGTTCAACACCCTCACCGGCTCGGGCGTATACGCCGCCGACCAGCTCTTCGCGACGCTCGATCCGACCCTGCGCCGGCTCGAAGGACTCGCCTGCGGTCCGGTTCTATTGGCCGACACGGTCGGCTTCATTCGCGATCTGCCGCACGATCTGGTCGCCGCGTTCCGCTCGACCCTGGCCGAAGCGCGCGATGCGGATCTTTTGCTGCACGTCATCGACGCATCCGATGCGGAACGCGACCAGCGCATCGACGACGTGCAGACGGTGCTGGCCGAAATCGGCGCCGACGATCTGCCGCAGGTGCTGGTCTTCAACAAGATCGATTTGCTGCGCGCCGACGCTGCCGCCGATGACGCTGAAGAACCGGCGGCCGCTCCGGCGGAGACCGCGTACCGATTGGATTACATCGACGGCGGCGAACTGCCGCGCGCCTGGGTATCGGCGGTCAGCGGTGCCGGGCTCGAAGGCCTGCGCCTCGCGATCGAGCAGCGTTTGGGCAGCGAGCGCGTCAATGCGGAGCTGAACCTGCCGCCTTCCGCCGGACGTCTGCGCGCGCGCCTGCACGAGCAAGGCTTGGTCGCCGACGAACGCGCCGACGAGGCCGGCTGGCGCATCCGCATCGATGCGCCGCGCGCGCTGCTCGAACCCCTGTTCGGCTTGCCGCACGGCGACGGCGAGTGGCTGCGCGAGCATTTGCTTGCCGCGGTAGAAGCCCCTACCTACAATCGGGTCACAGTTTGACCGTGGCAATCGACGGTATTTGCGATCGCTCTTGATCGCTTTTTGATGTGGCCGCCGAGTCTGCGGTGGCCGGTATCGACGACGCCGGAAGCGGCGATCTCAGGCCGCACTTTTCAGTGAAGCCAAATCGGTGAAGCTCAGAATGTCGGCAAATTCGCCGGCCGCGAGGTAGCGAGTAATGGCGTGGAATGAACCCGGTGGCGGTAAGCAGCGCGATCCCTGGCGCGACAACGGCGGCAACGGTTCCGGCGGTCCGGATCTGGATGCATTGACGCGGCGTCTGCGCGAGCTGTTCAACCGCCTGTTCGGCGGCCGCGGCGGCGGTCCCGGCGTCGCCATCATCGCGATGCTGCTGGTCTGGCTCGCGTTCGACAGCGTGGCCCTGATCAAGGCCGGCGAGTCGGGCGTGGTGCTGCGCTTCGGCGAGGTCACGCGCCTGATGACCCCGGGCATCAACTTCAAGCTGCCGCGCCCGATCGAGACTTTGTACAAGGTCAACGTCGGCGCGGTGCGCAATACCAATGCGCAAGTGCGCATGCTGACGCGCGACGAGAACATCGTGCTGATCGACTTCAACGTGCAATACCTGGTCACCGATCCGCAGCGAGCGCTGTTCAGCGTGCGCGATCCGGACGGCACGCTCGGCCAGGCCGCCGAAAGCGCAGTGCGTTCGGTGATCGGCGCCGGCACGATGGATACGATCCTGTCCGGCCAGCGCGCCGAACTGATCACGCGTGCCAAGCAGCAGCTGCAGGCGACGCTGGACCAGTACAAGACCGGTCTCACGGTGAACGCGCTCAACTTCCAGAACGTGCGTCCGCCGCAGGAAGTCAAAGACGCGTTCGACGACGCCAGCCGCGCTTTGCAAGACAAGCAGCGTCTCGAAGAAGAAGCCAAGGCCTACGCCAGCAAGGTGGTGCCGGAGGCGCGCGGCGACGCCGCCACCACACGCGCCGAAAGCGAGGGCTACAAGAGCGAGCGCATCGCGAATGCCGAAGGCGATGCGCAGCGCTTCAATCTGATCCAGTCGCAGTACAAAGCCGCGCCGGAAGTCACGCGCAAGCGCATGTATCTGGAGACGATGCAGAAGGTGCTGGAGAACACGCCGAAGATCATCGATTTCTCCGGCGGTAAGAACATTCTGTCCTTGCCGGCCTCGCCGGAAATCCGTGCCGCGGCGCCGGGTGCGACGGTCGTCGCGCCCGAGTCGAGCAAGGGAGGTCGCTGATGCGTTTCGCTTCCATTGTCGCCGTCGTACTTGCGCTGATCATCGCGGCCAGCTCGGCCTTCGTCGTCAACGAAGGGCAGACCGCGATCCTGTTGCAGTTCGGTCGCATCGTGCGCACCGGTTACGCCCCCGGCCTGCACTTCAAGATTCCGCTGGTGCAGCAGGTGCAGCGTTTCGACAAGCGCATCCTCACGCTGGAATCGGCGCCCGAGCGTTATCTGACCTCGGAGAAGAAGGACGTCAACATCGACTTCTTCGTCAAATGGCGCATTACCGATGCGGGCAAGTACTACGTCTCGGTCGCCGGTGACGAAGCGCTGGCGCAAAAGCGCATCGTGCCGTCGGTGATGGACGGGCTGCGTACCGCGGTCAACTCCAAGACTCTGCAGGAGCTGGTTTCCGGCGGACGCGCCGATCTGACCCAGACGCTGATCGCCGAAGCGAACCGCGCCACCGAAGGCTTCGGCATCGAAGTCGTCGACTTGCGCATCAAGCGCATCGACCTGCCCGAAGACGGCAGCGTGATCGGCTCGGTCTATGAGCGCATGCGCTCGGAACGCAAGAAAGTCGCCAACCAGCTGCGCGCCGAGGGTGAAGAGGTGTCGCGCACGATCCAGGCCGACGCCGATCGCCAAGTGCAGGTGATCAAGGCCGAGGCATATCGCGACGCGGAGAAGATTCGCGGCGAGGGCGACGCCACCGCCTCGCAGACCTACGCCGCCGCCTACGGGCGCGACGCCGAGTTCTATGCCTTCTATCGCAGCCTGGAGGCTTATCGCGAGTCGTTCGCGAAGCCGAACGGCATGCTGGTGCTCGATCCGAAGAACGAATTCCTGCATTACCTGCAAGAAAGCAAGTGAGCGAATTCGCGGCGGCGCTGTGTCTGGTGCTGGTGTTCGAGGGCTTGTTTCTGTTCGCCGCGCCGCGCGCGTGGAAGCGCATGGCCGAACAGATGCAACAAATCGATCCACGTTCGATGCGTATGATCGGCGGCGCGATGGTCGTGGTCGGGTTGATCGCGTTGAAGATCGTGCATTGAGGGGCTGGGATTAGGGATTCGGGATTGGGGATTCGTAGAAATCCTCGACACCGAATGGCGTGCCCCGAGCCGTCTCGTCCGTGGTCCGTGCGGTTTATTCCGATCTAGCGATTTGCTTCGTTTCTTTTTCCGGTTTTCAATTTTCTGGCGAGAACATCATGGGTAAGTCGGTAGTCATTCTTGGAGCCCAGTGGGGCGACGAAGGCAAGGGCAAGATCGTCGACCTGTTGACGCAGGACATCGGCGCGGTGGTGCGCTTCCAGGGCGGGCACAACGCCGGCCATACCCTGGTCATCAAGGGCAAGAAGACCGTGCTGCACCTGATTCCGTCCGGCATCCTGCGCGACGACGCGCTGTGCCTGATCGGCAACGGTGTCGTGCTCTCGCCGGCAGCGCTGCGCAAGGAAATCGAAGAACTCGAAGCGAACGGCGTCGAAGTGCGTTCGCGCCTGAAGATCAGTCCGGCCACGCCGCTGATCATGCCGTACCACATCGCGCTCGATCAGGCGCGCGAGAAGGCCGCCGGCGGCAAGGCGATCGGCACCACCGGCCGCGGCATCGGCCCCGCTTACGAAGACAAGGTCGCGCGCCGCGGCATCCGCGTCGCCGATCTGCACTATCCAGAGCAGCTTGCCGAGCTGCTGCGCACCGCGCTCCACTACCACAACTTCGTCCTGACCCAATATCTCGGCGCCGAAGCGGTCGATTTCCAGAAGACCTACGACGAAGCGCTCGCCTTCGGCGAATACGTGCAGCCGATGAAGTCCGACGTCGCCGGTCTGTTGCACGAACTGCGCAAGCAGGGCAAGCGCGTGCTGTTCGAGGGCGCGCAGGGCGCACTGCTCGACATCGATCACGGCACCTATCCCTACGTCACCTCGTCCAACACCACCGTCGGCGGCGCGCTCGCCGGCTCCGGCGTCGGCGCCGACGCGATCGACTACGTGCTCGGCATCGCCAAGGCCTACGCCACGCGCGTCGGCGGTGGTCCGTTCCCGACCGAACTCAACGACGAGATCGGCCAGGGCATTCGCGACCGCGGCCAGGAATACGGCGCTTCGACCGGACGTCCGCGCCGCTGCGGCTGGATGGACATCGTCGCGCTCAAGCGCGCCGTCGCGATCAACGGCATCACCGGCTTGTGCATCACCAAGCTCGACATCCTCGACGGCATGGAGAAGCTCAAGATCTGCATCGCCTACGAGTACCGCGGCAAGCGCACCGAATACGCGCCGCTCGATGCGGCCGGTTGGGACGAATGCACGCCGGTGTACCTCGAATTCCCGGGCTGGCAGGAATCGACCCACGGCATCACCGAATGGGACAAGCTGCCGCCGGCCGCGCGCGCCTATCTGCGTGCGCTCGAAGAGCTCGCCGGCTGCCAGCTGGCAATCGTCAGCACCGGGCCGGACCGCGACGCCAACATCGTGTTGCGCGATCCGTTCTCCTGAAATCGTTTTGTTGGGCGACTTCGAATCGGAGAGTAATGTATTGAATTCTTGACATTTCAATTGAAATGTCTACTATTCGATACATGGACGCGAGAACCCTACTGACTCGCCTCGGCGCTGCCTTCCGTACGGTACGCCGGAATCGCGGCTCCACTCAGGCCGCTGTCGCCGAGTTGGCGGGCTTGCCGCGTTTGAAGATCATCCAAATCGAACGCGGCGACGACTCGGTATCGATCGGCGCCTATGCCGCCGTCGCCGCCGCGCTAGGGTTCGAATTCTCCCTGTCGCCGGCACGCCGGCCGACTTTGGAGGAAGTGCGAGGCCTGCTCGATGACGACCGGCTCTAGCTCAGCCAGGATCGATCGACTCGCGGTCGCGACTCCGCAAGGCGCAAGCGGCACCTTGGCGCGGGAGGACGGTCGTTTCTTTTTCGGCTACGGGCGCGAGGCTTCGCGCGCCGCCGAGATCAGCTTGCTGATGCCGCAGCGCATCGCGCAGTACGAAAGCGGCGAGCTGCATCCGATCTTCCAGATGAACTTGCCGGAAGGCTACGTCCTGGAGCGTCTGCGCAATCGCCTGGCCAAGTTCACACCGGTGGATCCGATGCTGCTGCTCGCCTTGACCGGCCGCAACGGCTCGATCGGCCGCGTACGCGTCGAGCCGCCGCAAGTTTTGGCGAATGCGCTCGGCCTGCCGTCGAGCGAAGGGCGCGGAGAACGGCTCGAGGAAATTCTCGCTTGGAACGGGGCAGGGAATCTGTTTGAAGAGCTGGCGCAGCGTTATCTGTTTCGCACCGGTGTTTCCGGTGTGCAGCCGAAGCTGCTGGTGCCGGAAGACCTGCCGCCCGGGAAAGTGTCGCTGACCACCTCCGACCTGATCGTGAAGAGCGGTGGCGGCGACTATCCGGGCCTCGCGGTCAACGAGTTCGTCTGCATGTCAGCGCTCCGCCGTGCCGGTGTGCCGGTGCCGGAGTTCTTCCTGTCCGCCAATCGCGAGCTGTTCGTGATGCGCCGCTTCGATCGCAGCGCCGACGGCGCGGTGCTCGGCTTCGAAGAAATGGCGGTGCTGATGGGCAAGGGCGCCGCGCAGAAATACGAGGGAAGCTACGAGCGCGTCGCGCGTTTCGTGGAATTGTTCTGCGCGCCGGAGCGGCGTCTCGCTGCGTTAGCGCAGCTGTTCGATCAGCTCGCGTTGTCGTGCATCCTCGGCAACGGCGATGCGCATTTGAAGAATTTCGGATTGCTCTATGCAGACCCGACCTCGGCGGACGTTTGGTCGGCGCCGGCCTATGACGTCGTCAACACGACCGCCTACATTCCGGACGACAGTTTGGCCTTGACGATGGGCGGTTCGAAGAGTTTTTTTGCCGCCCGCTTGCACCTGTTGGATTTCGGTGAACGTTGCCACGTGGCCGAGCCTCGCCGCCGCATCGAGTTTCTGATCGCTGCGGTCGAAGAAGAAATAGCCGTCCAGAAAGAATTGCTCGCGAACGAGCCCGCGGTCGAGAGCGGGATTCGCAGCGCGTTCGAGAGCTTCTCGCAGGGATTTTGAAGACTCACGCGCCGCGCAGCACCAGCAGCCGCCGTTCGGTCATGTCTTCGATCGCGTAGCGCACGCCCTCGCGGCCGAGGCCGGACAGTTTGACGCCGCCGTAGGGCATGTTGTCGACGCGGAAACTCGGCACGTCGTTGACCACGACGCCGCCGGTTTCGAGCTCGTCCCAGGCGCGCATCGCATGCGCGAGATCGTTGGTGAACACGCCGGCCTGCAAGCCGTAATCGGAGGCGTTGACCTGCGCGAGCGCGTCGTCGAAATCCGTGAAGGGGGCGAGCACGACGACCGGGCCGAACGCTTCCAGCGCATTGAGTTTGGCGTCCTGCGGCACGTTCTCGAGCACGCTGGCTTCGAGCCGATTGCGCTCGCGCGCACCGCCGCAAAGCAGCTTCGCACCGCCTTTGCGCGCTTCGTCGATCCACAGTTCGAGGCGTTCGGCAGCCGCTTCGTCGATCAGCGGGCCCAGGAAAGTGCGGCGCTGCTTCGGATCGCCGGCCACCAGTTTTTTCGTCGCAGCGACGAAACGTTTGCGCAGGTCCGCGTACAAGGATTCGTGCGCGTAGATGCGCTGCACCTTGATGCAGCTCTGGCCCGATTGATAGAACGCGCCGAAGATCAGCCGTTCGATCACCCGATCGAGCGAGGCGTGCTGATCGGCATCGACGATCGCCGCCGCGTTGCCGCCGAGTTCGAGCACGACTTTCTTGCGCCCGGCCTTGGCCTTCAGTTGCCAGCCGATCTGTCCGCCGGTGAAGGACAGCAGCTTCAGACGTTCGTCGCTGACGAACGGATCGGCGTCTTCGATACGGCAGGGCAGCACTGAAAACGCGCCCTTGGGCAGATCGGTTTCGGCCAAGATCTCGCCGATGATCAGCGCGCCGATCGGCGTGCGCTCGGACGGCTTCAGCACGAACGGACAGCCGGCCGCGATCGCCGGCGCAACTTTGTGCGCGACCAGATTCAACGGAAAGTTGAACGGCGTGATGAACGAGCACGGTCCGATCGGCACACGCTGCACGAAACCGCGATAGCCGTCGGCGCGCTTGGAGATTTCGAGGTTCAGCATTTCGCCGTCGACGCGCACGGCTTCTTCGGCGGCGACCTTGAACGTGTCGATCAGGCGCGTGACTTCGCCTTCGGCGTCGCGGATCGGCTTGCCCGCTTCGATGCACAGCGCCAGCGCGAGTTCGTCGAAGCGCTCGTGAAAACGCGCGACGCAATGTTCGAGCACGGCTTGGCGCGCATACGGTGGGAATTGGCGCATCGGCGCGCTGGCGTCGACGGCGGCGGCGATGGCGCGTTCGATCGCTTTCGCATCGGCGAGCGCGACGTGAGTCGCGATGCGGCCGGAATACTTGTCGCGCACTTCGAGCGCGGCATTGGGCGACTTGGCGCGGTTGGCGAGGTAGTACGGATAGGTCTTGGCGAGCATGGCGGTCGAGCGAAGTACGTACGGGATGGAATGGTGTCGCGCGATGCGACGCACAACGGGATTTTGCGCACTTGGGAGCATACTCGTTCGAACGATCGTTCGATCGGATTCGTACAAGGGGTTGTCATGCTCAAGTCCATCATCCGGCGCGTCCTGCCGGTTGCTGTCGCCTTTGCGTTGTCGCCGCTCGCAGCGCAAACGATCTCGGCTCCGCAGCTGAGTGCAGCGGGAAAAATTTCCTACGACGAACGCGGCATGCCGACGATCCAGGCGCAGACCGACGACGACGTCGCCTTCCTGCAAGGCTATGCGCATGCGCAGGCGCGTTTCTTCCAAATGGATCTGACGCGGCGTCAGGTCAGCGGCACGCTGGCCGCGCTGGTCGGTGCTTCGCAACTCGCCAACGACGTGCAATCGCGCACGCTCGGTCTGCGCCGCGCTGCCGAACGCAGTTGGGCGGCGATGTCGGACGACACCCGTGGTTGGATCGCCGCATACGCTGCCGGCGTCAACCAATGGCTCGCCAGCAACCCGCTGCCGGCGGAATATGGGGCGCTCGGTCTGACTCACGCCGATGCGTGGACGCCGGTCGATACGCTCTGCGTCGGCAAGGGACTCGCCTACCAGCTCTCGTTCGATCTCGACATCGATGCGACCCTGCAGCTCGGCGCGTATCAGCAAGCCGGCGAGGCCGGTGGTTTCGACGGCACCGCTCTGTTCTTCGGCGATTTGCATCGCTCGGCGCCGGCCGACGATCGCGTCACGGTGCCCGGTTTCCAGCCAGGCGCCGCTGCTGCTGCGCAAGCGACACCGAAGGCATCCGCCAAGGATCAGAGCATCGGCCGCATCGATGCGGTCACGCTCGGACTCGCACGCGACTATCGCGCGCGCATCGTCGGCAATCCGCTGTTCGAGAAAGCACTCGCCGGCCGCGATACGCCGATCGGCAGCAACGAATGGGTCGTCTCCGGTGCGCTCACGGCATCGGGCAAGCCGATTCTGTCCAACGATCCGCATTTGAGTCTGGGACTCGCGCCGATCTTCATGGAGCAGCATCTGTCTTCGGCCGAAATGCGCGACGGCAGAGTGATGGACGTGACTGGCGTGACCGTGCCCGGCGCGCCCGGCGTGATTCAGGGCTGCAATCAAACCGTGTGCTGGGGCACCACCACCAATTCGCTCGACGTCACCGACGTGTTCCAGGAAACGCTGCGCCTGAACACCTACGGCTTGCCGGTCGCGATCGTGCACGACGGCGTCGACGAGCCGCTGGAATGGATCTTCCAGAGCTACTACGTCAATCAGATGGACGGCACGCCCGATCACGTCGTGCGCGACAACTCGATCGGCTATTCCAACGGCGCGGTGACCCTGGTCGTGCCCAGACGCAACAACGGCCCGATCGTGCAAATCGATGCGGCCAATGCGCAGGGCTTGTCGATTGCCTACACCGGCTTCGGCGCGACGCAAGAAATCGAATCCTTCCGCCGCATCAACCGCGCCGCGAACTTGGACCAGTTCCGCGATGCGCTGACCTATTTCGATTTCGGCTCGCAGAACTTCGCCTACGCCGACACCGCCGGCAACATCGCCTACTTCACCAGCGCCGAAGCGCCGGTGCGCACCGATCTGCAGACCGAGGGCGCACCCGGCGGCGGTCGCCCGCCGTGGCTGATTCGCGATGGTTCCGGCGCGCTCAAGCACGATTGGATGCCGGTTGCGCATCGACAGCCCCACCAGGCGACGCCGTTCGAGATTCTGCCGCCCGACGAAATGCCGTTCGTGATCAATCCGGCCAGCGGCTATTTCGCCAACGCGAACAACGATCCGATCGGCTTCTCGCTCGACAACAATCCGCTCAATCAGCAGCGGCCGGGCGGCGGCATCTACTATCTCGATTGGGGTGGCGCTTCGTCGCTGCGCATGGGCCGCATCGATCGCGAGATCCAGGCGTTCAAGGCCGCCGGCCACAAGATCACGCCGGCCGACATGCAGGCTTTGCAGGCGAACACGAAGGCGCTCGATGCGGAGCTGCTGCTGCCGTATCTGTTCGCTGCCTACGATCGCGCTGTCGCCGCGGACGCACCGCAAGCGCTGAACGACTTTGCCACGGCGCCGAACGTCGCTGAGGCTATCGCGCGCCTCCGAGCGTGGGACTACTCGACACCAACGGGTATCAGGCAGGGCTACGACCGAGGCGACGATCCGGCCGCATTGCCGGAGCCGAGCCAGGCTGAGCAAGACGCCAGCGTCGCGGCTACATTGTGGGCGGCTTGGCGCAGCGAGGTCTTGCGCAGCGTCATCGACAACACGCTTTCCGGCGTTGGCTTACAGGATCATCTGCCAGGCGCGAGCAACGCGTTTACGGGCCTGAAGTTCATGCTGGACAATTTCGATGCGCTGCAGGGGCGCAGCGCCTCCGGGTTGGCTTTCTTTGCGAACCAGTTGGGACCGGGGGCTCCCGACGATCCGACGCTCCAGCGTGACGCCGCCTTGGTTGCTTCGCTCGCCATTGCAGTGGGCAACAATCTTGCGGGTGGCGGCTACGCGCTCGCCTTCAACGGCTCGACCAATCTCGCCGACTACCGCTGGGGACGCCTGCACCGCATCGTATTCGAGCATCCGCTCGGCGGGCCCTTCAGCATCCCGGGTCAGAACGGAATTCCCAGCCCCTACGGCTACACCGATCTCGCCGAAGGCCTGCCCGGTATCGCGCGCGACGGCGGCTGGGAAACCGTCAATGTCGGCAACTACGACCTGCGCGCGAATGGGGCGAATGCGTTCCTGTTCGGCTCCGGTTCGGCGCGCCGCTTCGTCGGCGAGATGAGTTCGACGATCAGCGCCGCGGAAGTCATTCCGGGCGGCAACTCCGGCGTGCTCGGCAGCCCGAACTACGCCGACCAGCTGCCGCTGTGGCTGACCGGCCACTATCACGAGCTGCCGATTCCCGCCGCCGCGGCGATCGCCAACGCAACCGTGACGCAGAACTTCCAGCCCTGAGTCCGTCTCCGGCGCCGCTCGCTCGAGCGGCGCCGGTCTTGCGTGCCGGCGGCGCCCAATCCCGCCCGCAATACCTCGCGAGAGCCACGAAAACCTCGACCCGACGCACACTTATCGAAGCCGGCGCGCAGCGTTACCGCGCCGATACCAAGTCGATACCGAATCGTGCCGACACGCGCGGCGCGTCGACCTAGATTCGCCCCCGTTCGGACCGCTTCCCGCTTGCCGGGGCGGACCGCGTTCTGGGGCTGAGTCGAGGTCGAAAGGCATATGAAGAGCATTCTCCGGGTCGTCGGTGCACTGGCGTCCGTTTTTTGCGCGAGCGGTTTCAGTTACGCCGCCGCTCCGCCGAACGACAACTGGTCCAACCGGACGATCATCGCCGAGCTGCCGTTTTCCAATACCGTGGCGGACATCGAAGACGCGACGACCGAAAGCACCGATCCGGACATCTTCTGCTGGTGGCAATCGCCGTTTCCCGCGAACCCGGGCGAGTTCAGCGTTTGGTACGGTTTCACCACGGGCGACGCCGACGAATACGTCGATCTCGACACGACAGGCTTCGATACCATCGTGGCCGTCTACAAAGGCAAGCCGAACAGCTTCGTCGGCGTACGCGGCGGCTGCAACGACGATGGCGAGGAGATCGGGTCGGGTTCGGTTCTGCGCGGAGTGAGGCTGCAGGCGAACACGAGTTATTCGATCGTGGTCGCGCACTACACCTTCAGTGGTAGCAGTGGCGCTCTGGCGCTCGATTTCTCGATGTCGCGTAGCGCCGTCTATCGAGTGACCAAGACCACGGACGGCAACGACGGTGTCTGCGACGAAGACTGTTCGCTGCGCGAAGCCGTTCGGCAATCGATCGCGCAGCCGGGCGCCGTGCTGGTGCCGGCAGGCCACTATGTGGTTCCCGGTGGATTGAATTTCGGCGACCAGAATCCGGGCGGCGGAAATCTCTACGGCGCCGGCATGAATGAAACCGTCATCGACGCGATCGAAGAGGGGCGCGTGTTCACGTACCCGTCGCAAGACGACAGCGG
Source organism: Dokdonella sp. GW821-FHT11D02 (assembly GCF_058808595.1). Classification (NCBI taxonomy): domain Bacteria; kingdom Pseudomonadati; phylum Pseudomonadota; class Gammaproteobacteria; order Lysobacterales; family Rhodanobacteraceae; genus Dokdonella; species Dokdonella sp. GW821-FHT11D02. Next base: position 1,674,351 of record NZ_CM179520.1, read on the forward strand.
CAAGATCCTCACCTTCGGGCTGCACGATCTGACCGTCACCAACGGCGCCTCCGACAGCAAAGGTGGAGGCATCTACATAGTTCACGGCTATCTCGTTCTCGATCGCGTCGCCGTGACGAATTCGGTCGCGCAAGCGGGGAACGGCGGCGGTGTGGCGATCGAATTCGGTGCGGCTTCTTTTTACGAAAGCCTGGTATCGGGCAACCGTGCAGGGGGAAGCGGGGGCGGCGTCTACATGTTTCGCTACAACCTCGAAGCTCGTGATTCGACCTTCAGCGCAAATCAGGCGCTCGCATCCTCGAGCACGGGTGGCGGCGGTGGCCTGTTCGCGGACGGCATGGACGATCTCAAGCTCACCAATACGACGATCAGCGGAAACCGTGCTGTCGCCAACGGCGGCGGCGTGTATCTGCGCGACGTGGAGGAGGGGGAGTTGAACAACACCAGCATCGCCGGCAATACGTTCCGTGAAACCACCGCCCAATCCCGCGCCGGTGGTCTGATGCTCGACGGCGTCGTCAACACCGTCGTTCGCAATAGCGTGTTGGCGGGAAATTACGTATTCGGGCAACCGGAGAATCAGTCGGATTGCGAGCGGATCTCGCAAGCTTCGATGACCGCGAGCTTCAACCTGATACAGACGCCGGGCTCGTGTTCGTTCCCCGTGTCGAACAATCTGATCGGCCTGGATCCGCTGCTGTCGCCGCTCGGGCTGTACGACTCGCGGCTTCCGGTCCACGTTCCGACCGAGGGCAGCCCGCTGATCGACGCCGGCGATCCGAACAAGGGCTGCGCACCTTCGGACGAGCGCGGTGTGCAACGGCCGCAGGACGGCGACGGCGACGGCGCGGCACGCTGCGATATCGGTGCCGTCGAGATACGCAGGGTCGTCGATGCCATCTTCGCCGATGGCTTCGATTGAGGGGCGCACCGCCTCCTGAAGGCGCGGCGTACGAACGGCGGGTTCGGCTCGCTGCAGCGATCGAAAGCGCGATCGCGTCGACGGTTTCACCTCGCGAGTCCGATACCGATATCGGTTCTAAGAATCGCCGTTACCGAGCCGTTACCGCATCGATACCGAATCGTGCCGACAGGCGTCGCGCGTCGACCTACCTTCGTCGCCCTTCGGGCCGCCTCGCACGTTGAGAGCGCGGCGGCTTGGTCTGAATCAGATGGGAGAAGATACGTGAGAAACATTTTCAGATTCGCCGCTGCGCTGGCGTTCGTTCTTTGCGCGTCCGGTGTCAGCTACGCCGCCGCCCCATCGAACGACAACTGGTCCGATAGGACGATCATCGGCGAGCTGCCGTTTTCCGACAGCGTGGCGAACGTTCGCGATGCGACCACCGAAAGTACCGATCCGGACGTTTTCTGCTGGTGGCAATCCTCTATTCCCGCAGGCCCCGGCAACTACAGCGTTTGGTACGGCTTCACCACCGGCGATACGGATGAATACGTCGATCTGGACACGAGCGGCTACGACACCGTCATGGCCGTCTACGAAGGCCAGCCGAATGGCTTCGTCGGGGTACGCGGCGGCTGCAACGACGACGGTCAACGGGGGGGATCGGGCTCGATCTTGCGCGGTCTCAGGCTGCGGGCGAACACGAGCTATTCGATCGTGGTCGTGCGCCAATTGTCGGGCGGCTCCGCCTTGACGCTCAACTTTTCGATGTCGCGTAGTGCCGTTTATCGAGTGAGCAAGACCGCCGACGGCAATGACGGTGTCTGCGATGAGGATTGCTCGCTGCGCGAAGCCGTCGCACAGTCGATCGCGCAACCGGGCGCCGTGCTGGTGCCGTCGGGCCACTACGTGATTCCCGGCGGTTTGAACTTCGGCGATCAGAATCCGGGCGGCGGAAACCTGTACGGCGCGGGGATCGACGAAACCATCATCGACGCCGCCGAAGAAGGGCGCGTAGTGACCTATCCGACACAAGAGGGCAGCGGCAAGATTCTCACCTTCGGGCTGCACGATCTGACCGTCACCAAGGGCGTTTCCGGCACTAAAGGCGGAGGCATCTACTTGGCTGACGGCTATCTCGTCCTCGATCGCGTCGCCGTAACCCATTCCGTCGCGCAAGCAGGGAACGGCGGCGGTGTGGCGATCGAGTTCGGCGCCGCCTCCATTTACGAAAGTCTGGTATCGGACAATCGTGCGGTGGGAAGCGGCGGCGGCGTCTACATGTTTCGCTATAACCTGGAGATTCGCGATTCGACCTTCAGCGCAAACCAGGCGCTCGCGCCCTCGAGTACGGGTAGGGGCGGCGGGTTGTTCGTGGAGAACATGTACGATCTGAATATCGTCAACACGACGATCAGCGGGAACCGCGCGTTCGCCAGCGGCGGCGGCGCATACCTCAAAGACGTGTGGGGAGGCGAGGTGAACAACGCCACCATCGTCGACAACACTTTCTATGAAACTGCCACGGTTTCGCGTGCCGGCGGCCTCTTGCTCGATGCCGTCTCCGGCACTGTCGTCCGCAACAGCGCGCTGGCCGGCAATCACGTTTTCGGCCAGCCGGACAACCTGTCCGACTGCGAGCGGATTTCGCAATCGGTGATGACCGGAACGTACAGCCTGGTGCAAGTGCCCGGTTCGTGCACGTTCCCCGTGCCGGGCAATCTGATCGGCGTGGATCCGCAGCTGTCGCCGCTCGGCTTGTACGGCTCGCTCGTTCCGGTCCACGTTCCGATCCAGGGCAGCCCGCTCATCGACGCCGGCGATCCGGGCGAAGGCAGCTGCGCGTCCTTGGACGCGCGCGGAGTGAAACGCCCGCTGGATGGCGACGGCGACGGCAGCGCGCGCTGCGACATCGGCGCCACCGAGTTCGAGCGGATCGACGACAGCGTGTTCGCCGACGGTTTCGATTCATCGGCGCACCGCGCTGGCGACAGCAACGCGAGATGACGACATCGAAGGGAAGCGCTAGGCAGACACCGCGCGAGCACGCCGCCTAGCGTGCCAACACCAATGCCACGGCTCGTACGCGATGCCGTGGCGATTGCCGCGCGGGTAGGACAGGACGAAGCCGAACTCGCGCGCCCGCCGCTGCAGCCAAGCGAAGGCCGGCGAATGCTCGAATTCTTCCTCGAGGGCGGCGAAGCCGGGCGTGGTCAGGTCGACCACGCGGCCGGAATGGTGTTCGCTGTAACCGGGCGCCGCGCTGACGCGCAGGATCTCCTCGATGCTCTGGCCACGTTCGAGCTTGCGCCGAACGATACCGAGCTGGTACTCGGCCGAGCGGAATGCGGAAACGAGCTGCAGTTCGATCGCCTCGCGCGCGGCCGCCTCGCGCATGCGCAGGAACGCGCGCGCCGCCGCTGGCGCCAGCCACTGCGTGCGCGCGTGCACGTCGCTGCCCACGCAAACCAGTTCGCGCGGCTCACGCACGATACGCAGATCGCGCGCGCGACCGTAGTCGCGCGGTACGCCCAGGCGCTCGGCCTCACGCAGAACTGCGCGCCGCCGCTGCGTATCGCAGCGCGCAGGCGCCGTCGCGGAGGTGTCTCCAGTCACGTCATCGCTTCGGCGCGTGCGACGGTCTGGCATTGACTCACGGCTTCAGCGCCGCCAGCGGTTTGACGTAGAAACCGGCGATGCGGCCGTCGCTGCCGCAGGCGACCTGCGCGACCAGGTTGGACTTGTCGAAGATCAGCGGCGTCATCACGATGAAGTAGCCTTCGCCCTTGGACGGATGCGCCTGCCCGCGCGCGCGCAATGCGCCGAAGCGTGCGAGCGAACTCCAGGTTTCGCTGAACTTCTCCGCCGGCAGCGCCTTGCGCATCTTGGCGTCGAAATCCTTCGTCGCCGTGTCGAAATCGCCTTTCTGCGCGGCATCGAGCAGGCCGGTCGAGCGCGCCTGGCAGGCGGCGGCGAGGCGCTTTTCCTGCGCATCGATCGGCGGCGTCAGGGCGAGGGCATCCTGCGCGACATTCGCCGCCGGTGCGCTCGTCGCCGGTGCCTTCGCCGCCGCTGCGGGCTCGGCAGGTTGCGCGGCTTCTGGCGCCGTCGCGGCGGCCGGTGCGGCCGCAGCGCTCGGCTCCGCGGCCGGCGCAGGTTCTTCAGGGGCCGCCGGCGTGGCTGCCGCCTGCGGTGCCTCGGCCGGTGCTCGTGCGTCGACATCCTTCGCACGCGCCATCGCGTCGACGTCGATGTCTTGCGGCGGCTTTTCCGGCGGCGGCTTTTTCTCGGCCGCAACCGCAGCCTGCGCGCCGGCGAGGGCGAGCAGCACAGAGCAAGTGAGAGCGCGTATCGACATGATGACCTCCGATAGGATCAAGGGCGCGATGCATCGCGGCCGAAGCGGGCGCCAACGCTATCACGCCGGCATGTATCGACGCTGAGGCGGTAGCTCCGCTGTCGCGCTGCATCGACGTGGCTTTGCACAACAACCATTCCGCAACGGCGTCGTCGCCGATCGCGTCCCGCAGGAATGTTTGAACACGCCCGCACCGAGCGGCGCACCGATGAAGATTTTTGCAGCTCGCTCACGCCGGATCGTCCTCGATCGCTTTCGGCCGCTGCGCCGGCTTCAACCGCCCGGCCTTGCGCAGCGAGTCGCGCAGGAGATACTCGATCTGCGCATTGAGCGAGCGCAAATCGTCGTCGGCCCAGCGCTGCACCGCGTCGAGTACGGGCGCGCTGATGCGCAGCGGATAGGCCTTCTTGTCGGTCATCGTCGCTGTGGTCGGTGAAGAGCGCGGCCGTCGACGGCTGCTCGACACTCTTCGTGATCAAGACGATCACACATACAGACTGCCGGTATTGACCACCGGTTGGGTCGAACGGTCGCCGCACAGCACGACCAAGAGGTTGCTGACCATGGCGGCGCGACGCTCGTTGTCGAGGTCGACCACGCCGCGCTTGGCGAGTTCGGCCAGCGCCATTTCGACCATGCTGACCGCACCCTCGACGATGCGCGTGCGCGCCGCGATGATCGCGCCGGCCTGTTGACGCTGCAGCATCGCCTGCGCGATCTCCTGCGCATAGGCGAGATGGCTGATGCGCGCCTCGATCACCTCGACGCCGGCCTTGCCCAGGCGCGTCTGGATTTCGTCGCGCAGATGCGCGTTGACTTCTTCGCCGTGGCTGCGCAGCGAGGGCTTGTTGCTGTCGTGCGCGTCGTAGGGATAGCTCTGCGCCATCTGCCGCAGCGCCGACTCGGACTGGATGCGCACGAAGTTCTCGTAGTCGTCGACTTGGAACACCGCCTCGGCGGTGTCGACCACCTGCCAGACCACGACCGCGGCGATCTCGATCGGATTGCCGTCGTTGTCGTTGACCTTGAGCTTGCCCGATTCGAAGTTGCGCACGCGCAGCGAAATCGCGCGGCGCGAGTAGAACGGGTTGGTCCAGCGCAAGCCCGCTTCGCGCACGCTGCCGGCGTAGCGGCCGAACAGCTGCATGACCTGACCCTGGTTGGGCTGCACCTGAAACAGCCCTTTCAGCAGGAAGGAAATCAATACGAACCCGGCGACGGTCGTGCCGACTTCGTGGCCGCGCGGCGGACCGTGTTGCAGCTGGCCGCCGAGCCACAGGAACAGCGCGATCGCGGCGGCGACGAGGGCCAACAGGACCGGCAGGCCGGCCACCGAAAAAGCATTGCGTTCGTTCATGGGGTGCTCCTGAATGCGCGTCATGAAGATATCAAAAATATATCAGTAAAGAAAGAGACGCCCGGATGATCCATCGCAGTGCTAATTTGCGCCTTCGTGTGGGGAGTGCTCGAGGGAGTCGGCGATGAAGCGGAAGTTGGCGTGGATGGGTCTGGCCGCGATGGCGGCGTCGAATGCGGTCTGGGCGACGCCGGCGCATTACATCGTGTTTGAAAGAGACGCTGCGGCGAACGTACGGCCGCTCTACTACACCCAGGTCGAGATCGCGGACGCGGCGGTCGCACGCGCGCGGCACGCGCAACCGGCGCGCGAAGATCGAATCACCTACAGCATCGTGCGCGGCGGCGTCGATCTCGGCGAACGCAGCGTCGACGTGCCGGCGCTGCGCGCCGAGTTCGCGCGCGATCCGGATCGCGGCGACAACAGCATCGTGTCGACGCACGTCGAGCCCGGCACGCGACGATTCGTCGTGCGCGTGCCTCTCGCCGACGCCGACACGATCGAATTCCGCGGCAGCGGCGACGTGCAGCGTTTCGATCTGCAAGAGATCTCCCGGCGCGCGCCGGCGATGAGCTACGCCAAGCGCGCGCCGCTGCAGATCGAACGCGCACCGAACGCCGGCAGTCCGGCCAATCGCGTCGACATGCTGGTGATCGGCGACGGCTACACCGCCGCGCAGCAAGCGCTGTTCAACAGCGACGCACTGATCTTGCACGACTCTTTCTTCGGCATCACGCCGTACAAGCAGTATCAAAGCTTCGTCAACTGGACCACCGGCTTCATCGCCTCGAACCAAGCCGGCGCCGACCATCCGCCGTACCAGGCCGGTTGCACGCAGGCCAGCTGCTGCTCGGATACCGATGCGCAAAACGATCCGCGCGCCGGCCAGTTCGTCGACACCGCGTTCGATGCGACCTTCTGCGCATTTCAGGTGCATCGTCTTCTGGTCGTCGACGACGGCGCCGTGCTTGCGGCGGCGGCGGCTTATCCGGACTGGGACAAGATCGTCGTGGTCGTCAACGATCCGGTCTACGGCGGCTCCGGCGGAGACATCTCGACCACCTCGACGCATGCGCAGGCGCCGCAAGTCGTGCTGCACGAGTACGGCCACAGCTTCAGCCATCTCGCCGACGAATACAGCTCGCCCTACCCAGGCTTTCCGCCGTGCAGCGATCTCGGCGGCAACGCGCCGTGCGAGGCGAACGTGACCAACCAGACCAGCGCGCCGCTGGTGAAGTGGAACAGCTGGTTCACAGCCGGCAATCCGATTCCGACACCGGTCGGCAGGTCCGGCGTCGGCTTGTTCGAAGGCGCGCGCTATTTGACCGATGACATGTACCGGCCGGTCGACACGCAATGCCTGATGCAATTTCTCGGCGTGCCGTTCTGCCCGGTGTGTGCGCAGGAATACGTGCGCACGCTGTATCGCGGCGGCTTCGGCGTTCCAGCGGACGGCATCGACCTGATCGAGCCGGGCAGCGAATCGCCGCCGGCCTCGGCGCCGGTCGCCTACAGCCCGGGCGCGCCGATCAGCTTCCAGGTTTCCGTCTTGCAACCGACGATCGGCTCGCTCGGTATCCAGTGGTATCTCGACGGCAGTCCGATCGGCGGCGCGAACGCGGCGAGTTACGATTTCTCGCAGGCCGGATCGACGCCGGCGACGCGTACGCTCGAAGTCCGCGTGACCGACCTGACCACCTTGGTTTCGCCGCAGATGACCGAAGGCCTGCTCGAGCATCGCCGCAGCTGGACGATCGAGGTCGGCGGCGACACGATTTTCAGAAGCGGCTTCGAATCGCCGTAGCCGGTTGCGGCTACGGCGTCACCGCTTTCGCCGCGCGCATGTCGATGCGGCCGAGCATGTCGAGGCCGGCGTAGAAGCGCCACGGATCGCCGTCGCCGAAGGACAGCGCGATATGGCCGGCGTCGAAGCCGGCCAAGGCGGCGTCGAAACTCTGCCAGCGGCCGTCGATCCAGGCCTGCGCCCAGGCATGCGGCACGAACACGCGTTCCTTGCCGGCGAAGCCTGGGGCGTAGGCGAGGCCGTCGACCACGCGCGTGGCCAGTCCAAGCGTGCGGCCGAGCGCGGCCACCAGCACGGCGTGCTCGGTGCAGTCGCCTTCGGGCTTGCGCGCGACTTCGAGCGCGGAGGCGTAGCCGACGCCGAGGCTCTTGTCGCGGATGAAGCCGCGCACGAAGGTCTCCACGCGTTGCATTTGGGTGTGCGCGTCGCCACCGGTGCCGGCTGCGCGGCGCGCCAACTCGATCAGCTCGGGCGCCTTGCTCTGCAGCCAGTCGTTGGGCAGGTAGTCGTCCTTGTCCGGTTTGGATTCGCTGCGTGCGCGTGCCGTGCGTCGCACCGTGACCACCAGCTCGCCGTCGCGCCGTTCGACGCTCTGTTCGTCGGTGTCGGGCAAGTTGAGCGGTTGTCCCGCTTGGCGCGGCGCCAGCACGTAGCGCACCGCGCCGCCGAGTTCTTGCGGCGTCAGTGCGTTCGGAGAAGTGACCAAGGTGCGTTCGAATACGTCGTTGCCTTGGTTGGGCGCCGTCGCGCAGGCGCGATCGCAGGCGAGCAGGACCAGCTCCACACCCATCACCGGCATCGTCAGCTTGTACACGGTCTGCTCGGCGTCGATCCAGGCGCGGCTCTTCATCGGCGCGCCCGGGAACGCCAGCGTCTGCTCGATGCGATTGAGGTTCTTGCGTCCACCGGGCAGATCGACGTCTTCCTTCGCGCCGACCACGGTGGTCAGGTCGGCCGCATCCAGGCTGGACGGCTGGAACGCGAGTTCTTTGTACTGCGCGCCCGGCGCGAGGCCGGCGCGCACGCCGGCGAGGCGCATGCCCTCGGGTAACAGCGCGCCTTTCGGCCACGGAATGCTGCGTTTTTTTACGTCGCCACCGGTGCGTGTGGCGATTTCCAATGTGCCGCCGCGCAAAGTCCCCTCGGCCACGCTTTCGCTGCCCGACAGCTGTGAAACGCTGCGGAACGCGAGCGGTTGACCGCTGCGTGTCTCGGTGCTGGTTTCGGTGCTGGACAGCGCCACGCGGGTGCCGGCGCGGTCGAGCACCAGGTCGAGCTTCTGTGTGGTCACCACCTTGCCGTCGTGCAGGGTGCGACCGGATTGGAAGGAGCCGATCTTGCGGCCGTCGAGCAGCACGGTGAACCACTGCTCCGTCGGCGGTGCGGCAGCGGCGAGCGAGGAAAGAACGAGCAGGACGACAGGCAGCAGGCGGCGCATGCGGATTCCCTTGGCGAGGGCCTATTGTGCCAAGGTGCCGCGGCGCGCGCGCAGCCGGGGTGAAAGGCGTCGCCACCTCGTTTGCCGTCTCACTACAATTGCGCTTCCTTCCCACGAGTCCACGCATGAAAGCTTTCGGCACGCCGCATACCGACACCGCGATCCGAGTGCTGCTGTTGGGCTCGGGCGAATTGGGCAAGGAAGTCGCGATCGAGTTGCAGCGGCTGGCGGTCGAGGTGATCGCGGTGGATCGTTACGCCAACGCGCCGGCGATGCAGGTGGCGCATCGATCGCACGTGATCGACATGCTCGACGGCGCCGAGCTGCGTCGCGTCATCGAGTTGGAACGTCCCGACCTGGTCGTGCCCGAGATCGAGGCGATCCATACGCCGACCCTGGTCGAGCTGGAACGGCAAGGCCTGCAGGTGGTACCGACCGCGCGCGCGGCGTGGCTGACGATGAACCGCGAGGGCATACGCCGCCTCGCCGCGGAGGAACTCGGCCTATCGACCTCTCCGTATCGTTTCGTCGACACGCCGGCGGAATACCGCGCCGCGGCGGACGCGCTCGGTCTGCCGTTCGTGATCAAGCCGGTGATGTCGAGTTCCGGCAAGGGCCAGAGCGTGGTGCGCAGCGCGAGCGAACTCGACACCGCGTGGGAATACGCGCAGTCGGGCGGCCGCGCCGGTCAAGGCCGCTGCATCGTCGAAGGCTTCGTCGACTTCGACTACGAGATCACCTTACTGACTGTGCGCCATGCCGGGGGCACCGCGTTCTGCGCGCCGATCGGACATCGCCAGGAGCACGGCGACTATCGCGAATCGTGGCAGCCGCAACCGATGAGCGGTGCCGCCCAAGCCGAAGCCGAACGCCAGGCAGCGGCGATCACTGCGGCGCTGGGCGGGCGCGGCGTGTTCGGCGTCGAGTTCTTTGTCAAGGGCGATGCGGTGATCTTCTCGGAAGTCAGTCCGCGTCCGCACGACACCGGCTTGGTCACGCTGATTTCGCAGGAGCTGTCCGAGTTCGCGCTGCATGCGCGCGCGATCCTCGGTCTGCCGGTCCCTGCGATCCGCCAGCTCGGACCGTCGGCTTCGTGCGCCGTGCTGGCGACGGGTGAGGGCGCGCGGCCGAGCTATCACGGCGTCGCCGCGGCGCTGGTCGAGCCCGATACGATGCTGCGTCTGTTCGGCAAACCCGAAGTGCGCGGTCAGCGCCGCATGGCGGTCACGCTGGCGCGCGATGTGGACATCGACGCGGCCGTGGCCAAGGCCGTGCGCGCGGCGTCGCAGCTGTCGGTCACGCTTTGAATTCACACTCTCTTTTTTCGCCAAGGACCTTGCATGACGGACGCCCCCAACTACGCCGTGTTCCTGTTTCCGCAAGCGCTCGAAGCGCTCGGCGAACCGATCAAGCCGTATCTGCGAGAGGGGCCGGGCGGCCCGCACATCGTCAGCGTCGAGGTCGACGCCTCCGGCCCGCTGTTCGGCATGACCTTGGTCGGTAAAGGACCCAACGGCGAGCGGCTCGAACTGGAACTGATGTTGCCGGTGTCGATGATCAAGCTGGTCATGTCGATGCACGGCGAGCACGAGATCGGGTTCGTCTGATCGCATGCCGGCAAGAACAAACGCCGCCGATCACGGCGGCGTTTGCTCGTTGCCTCGATGGACCTCAGTGCGCGGCGCTTTCGAAGCCGTTCTTGAAGATCGCGTCCCCGCCCGGACCCGCCGTCACCGTCAGCGTGAGCGGTACCGACAGCAGCGAACGGCTGCGGTCGTTGCTGCTGATGCAGACGTTCGCCCGGTACTCACCGGCGTCGAGCGCGCCGGCATCCAGAGTCAGCCTGACCTGAGATCTTTGACCTGCGGACGTGTTGCCCGCGGCGACGTCGAAGCGCAGCCAGGGAATCTCACCCGGATACGCGCAGATTCCACCGCTGCGTGCGATCGAAAGCGCATCGATCTGCATGTAGCCGGTCTGATTGGGTTGCTGCGGATACCATGCGATCCGTTGCGCCAGACCGGTGACCAGATCGATCGTGTAGACGCCGCCGACGCCGGGTTCGAGGCCAGGATAGTAGCCGGCGGTGAGATACAGCACGCCGCTGGCGTCGTCGAAATCGATGCTGTTCACTTCCTGCATGTCGAATCCGAGCGAACCGATCAGCGCGGCGCGGCCGTTGCTCTTGTCGATCGCAACCAGCGCATCGTTGAGCAGGTCGATGCCGTACATCTGACCGCCCGGCGAGACCGCCATGTCGGTCACGCAGAGCGGGTTGCCGTCGTCGAAGCGAATCGCGCCGACCGTGTGCTGCTCGCCGCTGTCCGGATCGATCGTGTACAGGGTCGAGTTGCCGAACGCCGACTGCTCGTCGCACGGCTGCCCCTGACCGCCGACCATGGCGGAAGAGGCGAACAGCGTATCGGTGCTGCGATCCCAAGCCAGCCCGCGCAGCCGCTGCCCGTCCAGCGGTGTGGTCGTCAGCGGACCGCCGACGATATGGGCGTCGAAGGTCACGTAGTCGAGGACAGCTAAGTACATGGTGTCGCCCTCGCTGTCGGAGTAGAGGATGTATTGCTTGCTGAAATCGTCGCGGATGAAGTCTCCACCGTACGTACCCACGGCATTGAAGAACACCGGCGCGAGCTCGGTCGGTTGGTTCGCATTGAAGGCCACGTAATTGCTGCCGCCGACGTTGTTCGTGGTGGAGGCGAGCATCGCGCCGTAGGCGGGGACATCGAACGACGCTGATGGGCGATCGAACCGCGTCTTGCTCGCCAGCGTCTCGCCACGTGTGGGTGTCGAGGGCCGGTAGTTCAGGCCGGATCGTTCCGGCGGCATCACCCACCGTTGTACTTGCGGGAAATGCGCAGCCGCCGCTGCGCGGTCGAGCGACCATTCGAGCGTCAGGTTGCCGGTGTTGGCGATGTCGAATGTCTGCGTCACCGACTGCTGCCGCGCGACGGTTGCCGCGATGTTCGCCGGCGCCTCAATGTGCGGCGTTCCCACCGTCAATCGAGTCGTCGCGGTGGCGAGATGCGGCCGCGACACCGGCGCGAACGCGATGCTCTGCCCGTCGCGCAGAGGCGGCGCGACGGTGACGGTGGCGTCGATATCCGGGTTGGTGCCGAACAAACCGATCCGGGCCGAGCCGCCGTAGTTCAACGACGGCGCGGTGGAATCGTCGAAATCGAGATCGCGGTAGACGTAGCGGATCGTCCCGTCGGCCTCGTCGATGATCGCTTCGAACGTGATGCCGCCGGCCGAATTCGGTGTACTCGCGTGGTTCTTCTCATTCCACTGCACGATCAGTCGGCGATTGGGCGCCGCGCCGATGGTCTGTACGTAGACATTGCCGTCGTCGCCGAGCAAATCCCAATACGGCAGGATTCCGTCGGTGTCAGCGCTGTCAACCTCGACGTTGTCGCCGACGAAGGGCGGCGTCAGGACGTGGTTGTCCATCGACGGACATTCCGTATAGAAGCCGGGTACCAGGCGCAGCGTGCCGCTGTTGTTGACGCACAAGTGATCGCCTGACTCGGGCCGGAACAAGGTGCCGTAAAGAGTCAACGGGAACGGCATCGGCAGATCGGCGACACCGAGCGTGGCGGAGACGACGGCTTCGCCGGTGCCGGAAATGTCGATGAAGGCTTCCGTCGCGTTGGCGTCGACGTGATAGCTCGGCGCCTCGGCGAACGCAGTCCAAGAGAATTGCTCGTCCAGGCTGCCGGCCGCGGCCGCCGCGGTGATGTTGTAGCGGACGGTCGATTGCGCGGGTATCGAAAGAGGCTTCAAGTAGATCGCCTGATCGCTGTCGAGCGTCCAGAAATACGACCAGGGCGAATGCTGCAGGCTGTGGTAGTTCAGCGTCGTCGAGGTGCGGTTGGTCACGCTGAAGCAATAGTTGACCGGCGTGCCGGGCGTGACCTCGAGGCGGTTCGATGAGCCGCAGGCCGGCGGCGGATCGGTGCTCAACGTCACTTGCAGATCGATGCCCGGACTGCCCAGGGCTTCGTTGTTGAGGGTGAAGAAGAACGGTCTGCTCTCGAGGCCAGCCACCACCGCTTTGACGGCATAGCCGCCGCCGATGCCGTTGGCGCTGGCCGTGACGATGGCCTCGCCGTTGGCATCGGTGATCGCCGTCGTCGCGGAGAGGATCGCGCTGGCGCCGCTGGCCGGCACTTCGAATCGGACCGGCACGCCGCGCACCGGCACCGGCGGATAGACGCTGAGCACGCGTACCTTCAGCGGCGCGGCGAACGGCAGGCCGGTAGCGGCGCTCTGCGGCGTGCCGGCGAGAGCGGCGGTGCCGGGCGCGACGAATTGCGCGGTGATCGTGCAGTCGGCCGCGATCGGTTCGGTCGTGAACGCATCGCCGTCCAGTACGCCGCCGCAGCCTTGCGCGCCGCTTACGTAGTAGCCCGGGCTCGGCACCAGCGTGAAGTCGACGGTCTGTCCGAAGCGCGTGATCTGCGGTCCGGGCGGCGACAGCGAGCCGCTCATCGGCGTGCCGGTGCTCACCGTGGTCGCGACGACGAAGGTCGGCGCGTTCGGATCGGCGATGAAGTTCGCGACGACGGCGCAATCGGCCGTGATCGGTCCGGTGACGTAGTACGCGCCTTGGATGGAGCCGCCGCAACCGCTGATGCCGTCGAGGCGATAGCCGGCATCGGGCTGGATCGTGAAGCGCGCGGTCTCACCTTCGCGCACGCTCTGCGGCGCCGCCGGCGACAGGCTGCCGTTCGCGCCGGCCGATGGGGTGACGGTGTACTGCGGGATCTCGATCGTACCGTCGGCTTCCAGCCGCGCCAGATTGCTGCGCGGATAGTCGCCCACTTGATTGAAGAAGCCGCCGGCCAGCACCTTGCCGTCGGCTTGCAGCGCGGTCACGAAGACGATGGCGTAGACGATTCGAGGGTCCGCGAAGCTCGCGTCCAGCGTTCCGTTCGCGTTGACGCGCAGCAGCGCCGGCTTCGGATAGCCGGTCGGCACGTACGGCGTGGTGCCGGCGATCAGCAGCTTGCCGTCGCCTTGCTGCACCACACGGTTGATCTCGCTGAAGCTCACGCGCGTCGCTGCGTCGAAGCTGCTGTCCAGGCTGCCGTCGGTGTGCAGGCGCGCGATGCCGTTGAACGGCGTCGTGAAGCGTCCGCTGATGACGACGGCGCCGTCGCTTTGCACCAGCACGTCGGCGACGGCGTTGTTGATGGCGACGCTCTCGAAGCTGGGATCGAGCGAGCCGTTCGCGTTCAGCCGAAGCACGCCGTGCTGCAGAGTGCCGCCTAGGTTTCGATAGCCGCCTAGGAGGATTTTGCCGTCGGCCTGCAAAGCGGCGGAGTACACCGATTCCGGACCGCCTTCGGCGGAGTCGGGCAGCGCGAAACTGGGATCGGGCGAGCCGTCGCTGTTGAGCCGCGCGACGCCGGCGGCGAAAGCCTGGCCGTTGATCGAGTTGAAGCCGTAGCCGACGATCCTTTTGAAGATCAGGATCTTTCCGTCCGCCTGCAGCAAGATTCCGCCGACGTCGGGGACGCTGCTGTCGGAACCGAAATCGAGCGCGGCGAAGGACGTGTCGAGGCTGCCGTCGGCATTCAGACGGGCGATCGCTTCGCGTGCGACGCCGTCGACGTGATCGAAGCTGCCGCCGATCAGGATCTTGCCGTCGGGCTGCCGCGCGATCGCCATGACGCCGTAGTACGAGCCGCCGCTGGCGCTGGCGGCGAAGTTCGTGTCGACGGTTCCGTCGGCGTGAAGTCGGGCGAGGTAGTTGTGCGGCGCGTCGCCGACGCGGCTGAAGCTGCCGCCGACCAGAATGTCGCCGTCGGGCAAGGGCAGGACGGCGCGGACGTTGTCGTTCGGATTCGGCGCGAATACCGCCGCGCCGGCGGATCCGCCGAATGCGGCGGCCGCCGCCGCGAAGGCGAATCGAAGAAAGGTATTGAGTTTCATGTAGAAGGAATCTCCCGCGAGTGGTCGCCGCTGGCGAGCCGGACCTCAGAAACGGCTCCCCGCCGGTCCGACACGGCAGTATGTCGAGCGACCTAGCCGCGCCGCGTTACGCGGCGTCGGGATCCTCTTTGAATCGTCTTTGATTCGTCTTCGAATCGGCGCGGGATCGTCTTGCTCGGCGCTTTCACGCTCGTCTGCAGGCGTTCGAGCGAGCCGATTCGCGATGCGACTACTTGGCGGCGGCGACCTGCAATTCGCTCGGCACTTCGCGCTCGCCTGCCACGGCGCGGGCTTGCTGCAGTGCATGGGCGGCGGCGACGCGGTCGCCGCGTGCATTGAGCACGGCCGCCTGGAATACGGCGACGTCGAAATCGCGATCGGCCCACGGTGCGAGGCGTCCGGCCAAGCCGGCTGCTTCGTCGATGCGATGCTGCGTCAGCAGCCAGCGGCCGTAAGCCTGGCCTACGGCGACGAGGCCGATCGGCACGCCGCGCGCTTCCGCCTGCTGCAGCGCCAGGCGAAAGTTGGCTTCCGCGTCGTTCGGACGACCTTGCCAGGCCGCTCGCTCGGCACGCGCGAGCAAGAGAAAGGGAGAGGGGTTGGCGGTCGCGGGAACGTGTTCGCGGGCGACCGAGTCGGCCCTCGCCTTGCCCGTTGCGATCAGCGCACGTTGGCGCAGCAGGACCAGTTGTGCGCCGTCGCGCTCTTCGTCCGGATCTTCCGCGCCCCACAGGGCGAGGCCGCGATCGGCGGCCGCCGCGGCTTCCTCGTAGTTGCCCCGACTCCAGGCGATTTTCGCGAGCAGACCCTGCAAATAGCGGCGCGCCTGATGGCGGGTATCGGCGTGTTCGCGCTCGGCCTGTGCGGCCAGTTCCTGCGCCTCGCGCAAGCGGCCGAGCATGAGCAGCGCTTCGCCGCGGTTCACCGTCATCTTCAGGAGCAGGCCTGGATCGCCGCTGTGGCTGCGGTACTTCCATTGGCGATCGGTGATCGCCAATGCTTCGGACCAGCGCCACAGCGCCGCTTCGGCGTCGAAGGCGACGGTCAGCACGCCCATCACGCGCTCCACCGCGCCGAAGGCTTCGAATTCGTCGGCCGCGCGCAGCAGATACTGCAACGCCTGTTCGAAACGGTCCCGGCGATATTCGAGCAAACCGAAGTTGGTATCGGACTGGATCACGCCGAGCCGGTCGCCGCTGCGTTGCAGTTCGATGCGTGCGCGGCCGAGGTCGGCCGCCGCCTCGTCGAAACGGCTGTTCGCGATGCGCACGCCGCCGCGGCCGTTCAGCGCGCGCGCCAGATCGATGGACGAGCGGCTGTCCTGCAGCGCGGTGACTGCCGCGTCGTAGTCGCTCTCGGCCGCGACGTAGTTTTCGAGGCGGGCGCGCACCCAGCCGCGATACGACAGCGCGCGTCCATACAGCAGCGGGTCGGCGCGCACGGCGGGATCGGCGATCAGCCGCCCGTAGGCGGCGTCGGCCTGATCGAGACGGCCCGAGCGCGCCTCGATCAGGGTCTGCATCAGCCGCACGCGCGGCGCATCCGGCTCCGGCAGCGCGGCGAGTATCTTGCTGGCGGTGTCGAGTTCGCCGGCCAGCATCGCCGCTTGTGCTTGTTGCAGGCGTTCGTCGAGATCGCTGTTCTCAGCGTGCTCCGACGACGGCGTACGGCCCATCGCCGCCAGCAGCAGATCGGCGGCCTGGCGCGCGGCATGGATCACGTCGGCGTGTTTGGCGCTGGCGGTGTAGCGCTGTGTTTCGCCGCGCGCGGCGGCGAGTTCGATCGTCCAGCCTTCGGTCGACTGGATCGCCTTGCCTTCGACCAAGATACCGACGCCGAGGTTGCCGCCGAGATGACGCGCTCCGTCGCTGCCGGCGGCGCTGCGCAGGGCGATCAAGACGTTCTCGCTCGGCGGCACCGCCAGGCCCGATCCGCGCAGACGCTCGGCGATCAAATCCATTGCGCCGAGCCGGACCCAGCCGCTGTCGCTGGGGCCAGTCACTTCGAGCGGCAGTACGGCCAAGGCGGCCGAGGCCGCATCTGCCTCGGCCGCGGCGTCGCTCGAGGGCAGATGCCGGCCCAGCAGAACCGCCGCGGCCGCGACAATCAGGGCGGCTAGCGCGCTCGCCGCGAACAGCCAGCGCCGGCGCGCGCGCCGAGCCGTCGAGGATGTCCTCGATACGTGATGCGGCGGCGATGCCGGGCGCCGGTGCTGTGCTTCTTCGAGGTTTGCGGAACCGAACTCGCCGTCTTCGGACGGACCGGACGCCATGGGCGAGATGGCTTCGGCCGTGATCGAAGCGGCATCGTCGGGTTCGGCCCGTTCCTCCGTCTCGGCGATCCAGTGGTAGCCGAAGCCGGGTAGGGTGCGAATCGCGGTTTGCGCCTGGCCGCTGTCGTCGACCGCGCGGCGCGCGTGCAGCATGATCTGGCTGAGCTGGGCATCGGTGACGTCGACGCGGCCCCAGACCGCCGCCGTCAGCTCGTCGCGACCGACCGCGCGCTCGCGCTGCTCGATCAGATAGAGAAGGCAGTCGTAGGCGCGGCGCGGCAGCGGCACGCGTTCGCCCTCGCGCCGCAGCTCGCGCGCACCCGTCGTCAGTTGGAATTTTCCGAAGCGGTACAGCAAGTTGCGCATGATGGAAGCGACGCGTTCGGGGAGCCGCGCTGCCTTCCGCGAACTCAGCGGGGCGTGGCGTCCAGGTCGATCCAGGCATTGTCGCGCAGGACTTCCAGCGGCCGATAGCGCGACTTGTAGTGCATCTTCGGGTGGCCGTCGATCCAGAAGCCGAGATAGAGATGGGGCAAGCCGCGCTCGCGCGCGATGCGCACCTGGCTGAGGATCGAGTAGGTGCCGAGCCCGCGCGACTCCAGTTCCGGATCGAAAAACGTATAGACGGCCGACAAGCCGGCGGCGCAGAAGTCGGTCACCGCGAGGGCGACCAGCTGGGTGCCATGGCGGAACTCGACGAAGCGGGTCGGGCTCCAGGCGGTGTAGAGAAAGCGCGCGAAATCTTCCGGACGCGCGTCGTCCATGCCGCCGTCGGGGTGGCGCGCACGCAGGTAGCGGCGGTACAGCGCGAAGTATTCGTCGGTGTAGGCGGCCGGCACGACCTGCACGGTGAGGTCGTCGTTGCGCGCGAGGCAGCGGCGCTGGCTGCGGTCAGGCCGGAAGCGCGCGACCGGCAGGCGGCAGGCGACGCAAGCCCGGCAGGCATGGCATTGCGGGTGGTAGACGTGGCCGCCGGCGCGCCGATAGCCGCGCTGCACGGCGAGGTCGTAAATCTGCGGCAGCTGCGGCGCGCTCGGATCGATGACGATGTTCTGCGCGATGCGCTCGTCGAAATAGCCGCAGGGATGCGGCAGGGTCTGAAACAGGCGGACGACATCCGAACGCATGGGCGCATTCTAGCCGGCGTCGCGGCGGCGGTTGTGGATGGCGCGTGAGTGCTGCGTCAATGCGACAGCATGGTGATCGCGATCAGCGCGGCGACGCCGGAGATCAAGGCGAGCAGGATCAACTTGATGCGCAAGGAGGTGCGCCGGTGCCCGCTGACGTCGCCGGCCCCGCGTGCGGCGGCGAGCTCGTCGGCGAAGCGGGTCGCGGGCTCGAGCCCAGCGTCGCGCAGTACGCGCCGCGCAGCGGTCTGGTCCTCCGAGCGCACCACCCAGACCTGCGGCCAGGAATCGCGCTCGCCCTTGGCGGTGTAGCTGAAGCGCTTCCAGTCCGAGCCCTGGTAGGTACGTCGGTTCGCGATCGAGGTCTCGATGCCCTTCTCGGCCATCAGGGCGATCACGCGCTGGATGTTCTCCATGCGGGGTGAGGTATAGATCTGGCGCATGCGGCTATGAAACCACGACCCGGCGCGTTGCGCGACTTTTCCTTCTCACGCCCGCGCGAAAGAAGGCGGCGAGTGCCATCGCAGTGCGCTGCTCGAAGGTTCTCATTCGCTGCGCAGGCGGATCAACCCTTCCTGCGCGGTCGAGGCGACCAGATGGCCGGCCTCGTCGTAGAGCATGCCGCGGGCGAGGCCGCGGCCGCCTTGTGCGGTCGGGCTGTCGCAGGAATACAGCAGCCATTCGTCGACGCGGAACGGCCGGTGGAACCACAGCGCGTGGTCGAGGCTGGCCACCTGCACGTGGCGCTGCAGGAAGGAGATGCCGTGCGGCAGCATCGCGGTGCCGATCAGATGGAAATCCGAGGCATAGGCGAGCAGGGCGCGGTGCAACACGGCGTCGTCGGCGATGCGGCTGGTCAAGCGGAACCAGACCTGCTGCTGCGGCGGACGTTTGGGCGGCTTCAGCTCGTCGCGCGGATACACGTGGCGGAACTCGAACGGACCGGCGCGGCCGAACCAGCGCTGCAGTTTCGGCGGCAGCTTGGCCAGCTCTTCCGGCGGCAGCGGCTTGGGCGGGTCGAGATCGTCGGCCTTGGGCACTTCCGGCATCGACATCTGATGCTCGACGCCGGCCTCGGCTACTTGGAAGGAGGCGGAGAAATTGAAGATCGGCTGACCGTGCTGGATCGCGGTGACGCGCCGTACCGAGAAGCTGCCGCCGTCGCGCGTGCGCTCGACGTTGTAGACGATCGGCTTGTCCATGTCGCCGGCGCGCAGGAAGTAGGCGTGCAGCGAATGCGCGGCGCGATCGGCCTCGACCGTCTGCTGCGCGGCCGACAAGGCCTGACCGAGCACCTGACCGCCGAACACGAAGCGTGTGCCGATGTCGCGGCTCTCGCCGCGGAACAGGTTGTCCTCGATGCGTTCGAGCTGGAGCAGGGTCAGCAGTTCTTCGACGCTGGCGGACATCGGGTCGATCGATAGAAAAAGGCCGCCAAGTATAGCCGCGGCGGACGAACGTTTCGGCGATGGATGGCGATCGCGATCGGGGCTATGGCGACGCGGGTCCGTTTCGCTCGCTGGCCGAATCGGGCGGATTGAGGCGCTCCAATCCGCTGCCGGGCACGACCTCGTCCCACGGAAACAGCGGACCGGGATCCTGCCGGCGCCGCAACAGGATCGAGGGGTCGTCCTTGGCCGGTTCGAGGCGGCGATCCAGGTCCTCGTGCCCGGCGATCCAGCGCAGGTTCGCGTGATCGTGACGCAGTTGCGCGAGCAGGGAGCGCAAAGACTGAATCTGCTCGTTCGTGTACGGCACGCTGAAGGTCTGGTAGCGGCTGTCACCCCAATGCGGATAGCGCCCGATGTTGACCAGCTCGATCCCGATCGAGCGCGGGTTGTAGCTGTACGTGTGGTTGGCCACGCGGCGGTCGGCGACGAAACGAAAGACCTTGCCTTCGGTGTCGATGTAGTAGTGACCGCTGTTGCCGGTGCGCGAGCCTTCGTAATGGATGCGTTCGCCGAATTCACGCGCGAGCGTCATATCCGGCAATTCGGTGCAGTGGATCACGACGAGGTCGATTGCGGCAGATGGTCGCGCAGCGAGGCGCTCCTCGTAAGGCAGCGGCCAGTCGTCGATTGCGAGTGCGGGCATTGGAGGAGCCGGGATTGGAGATTGGGGATTGGAGATTGGTGAGAGCGAAAGGCTACCGCTTTCGACCGCATCGGCGAAGTCCGGCTATGCTTCTCCGAATCCCTAATCTCCAATCCCCAATCCCGGCTCCCCAGTGAAAGGCACGGTCATCCTCTCGCACGGTCTGCAAAGCGGACCGCAGGCGGTCAAGGTCAGCGCGTTGGCCACCGCCGCGGTTGCGCTCGGCTGGGCCGAAGTGCGGCCTGACTATCGTGACATCGACGCGAGCCGCGATCCGCTCGCGATCGACGCGCGCATCGCGCGCACGCTCGAACACACGCCGCGCGAAGGGCGTGTCGTGTTCGCCGGTTCCAGCATGGGCGCGTTCGTGTCGGGGCTGGCGTCGATCGAGCGCGACTGCGCTGGCCTGTTCCTGCTGGCGTTGCCGACCGGTATTCCCGGTTACCCGCGCGCGTTCGGTGCGGCGGCAGTGCCGATCACGCTGGTGCACGGCTGGCACGACGAGGTCTGCCCGGTGGACGCCGCGATCGACTTCGCTCGCGAGCGCGCAGCGACGCTGCATCTGGTCGACGACGATCATCGGCTCGGTGCACACGTCGACTACTGCGCCGACCTGTTCGGCCGCTTCCTGGCCGCTCTCGGTTGAGTCACGACGTGCGGAAACTATTCGCCACCTGCCCGAAGGGCCTCGAATATCTCTTGCGCGACGAGTTGCGCGTGCTCGGCGCCGAGGATGCGCGCGAGGCGCTCGCCGGCGTGCATTTCAGCGGCTCGTTGACGCTCGCCTATCGCGCCTGTTTGTGGTCGCGTCTCGCCAGCCGCGTGCTGCTGCCGCTGGCCGAGTTCGACGCCGCCGACGCGGACGCGTTGTACGCCGGCGTGCAGGGCGTCGACTGGTCGGCGCATCTGGGCGCCGACGGTAGCTTCGCGATCGACGCGCTCGGCCAGAGCGGCGCGTTGAACCACACGCAATTCGTCGCTTTGCGCAGCAAGGATGCGATCGTCGATCAGTTCCGCGCGCGCGACGGCACGCGCCCGAATGTCGAGGTGGAGCGGCCGTCCATCCGTTTGAACGTCCGTCTGCACCGAGGGCGCGCCACCGTGTCGCTGGATCTTTCCGGCACGCCGCTGCACCGGCGCGGCTGGCGGCAAGGGCAGGGCGAGGCGCCGCTGAAAGAGAATCTGGCCTGCGCGATGTTGCTGCGCGCGGGCTGGCCGGCGATTGCCGCGGCCGGCGGCGCGCTCGTCGATCCGATGTGCGGCTCGGGCACGCTGTTGATCGAGGGCGCGCTGATGGCGGCCGACGTCGCGCCCGGCCTGCGCCGTGACTACTTCGGCTTTCTCGGCTGGCGCGGTCATGATGTGGAAGCTTGGGAATCGCTCTTGACCGAGGCGCGTGAACGGGCGGAGAAGGGCTTGCGCGCACTGGCGCCGGTGTTTTTCGGCTACGACCAAGATGCGCGCGTGCTGAACGAAGCCAAGCGCAACGCGCAAGCGGCCGGTGTCGCCGGTTTCGTGCACTTGGGACGGCAGTCCGCCGAACATCTGCAACGTCCCGCTGAGGAAGCGGCGCCCGGTTTGGTCATCTGCAATCCGCCGTACGGCGAGCGGCTCGGCGAACGCACGCAGCTGGCGGCGGTGTATGGCGCTTTCGGCGCGCGCTTGCGCACGCAATTCGTCGGCTGGCACGCCGGCGTCATCGTCGCCGACGATGAGCTCGGTCATGCACTCGGTCTGCGGGCGGACAAGCGCTATACGCTCTACAACGGCGCGCTCGAATGCCGCCTGCTGACGTTCGACCTCGCCGAAGCCGCGCCGCGCGAGTACGTCGAGAAGCCATTGTCGGAAGGCGCGCAGGCGGTCGCCAACCGCATCGTCAAGACCCAGCGCCATTTACGCAAACGCTTCGAGCGCGAGGGCATTTCCTGCTATCGCGTCTACGATGCCGACCTGCCCGAGTACGCCGCTGCGATCGACGTCTATACGGCCATCGCGCGCGATGACGAGGCTGCGGCAGTCGGGGCGTTTCCGCAAACCTGGCTGCACGTACAAGAGTACGCACCGCCGCGCGAGATTCCCGAGCACGTCGCGCGAGATCGTCTGCGCGATTTGGTGCGCGCGGCCGCTGTTGCGCTCGAGGTGCCGCGCGAACGTATCGCGACCAAGACGCGCTATCGCGCCAAGGGCGGTTCGAAATACGGCCGCTTCGAGCAGCGCAACGAATTTCTGGTGGTCGAAGAGGGCGGGCTGAAGTTGCGCGTCAACCTGTTCGACTATCTCGACAGCGGCTTGTTTCTCGATCATCGCCCGGCGCGCGCGCGTGTTCGCGCGGTGGCGCGCGGGGCGCGTTTCTTGAATCTGTTCTGCTACACGGCCAGCGCCAGCGTCTACGCAGCCGCTGGCGGCGCCGCGACGACCACCAGCGTCGATCTGTCGGCAACCTATCTCGAATGGGCCGCGAGAAACTTCACCCTGAACGGATTGGGCGGCGCACGCCATCAGCTGGTGCAGGCCGATGCGATGGAATGGCTGCGTCATGATCGCGGCGAGTACGACTTGATCTTCGTCGACCCGCCGACGTTCTCCAACTCCAAACGCGCCGAAGATTTCGATGTGCAGCGCGATCACCCGGAGTTGCTCGCGTTGTGCGCCGAACGGCTCGCGCCGAGCGGTTTGATCGTGTTCTCCAACAATCTGCGCCGCTTTACGCTCGATCCGGCGTTGTCGAGTGCCTTCGACGTGAAGGACATCACGATTTCCACGATTCCGCCGGATTTCGTGCGCAATACGCGCATTCATCGCTGCTACGAATTGCGTCGCGTCGAGAGAGCGATTTCTTAACCCGTGAGGTTGGAATTTCAGTCACGATTCAGGCGTTCGCACGCAGCATGCGAGTCGTAATTCGGAGGGCGTGCCCCATGAACGTTTCGCGCAAATCGCTTCGTCTCGCCGTACTCGGCCTGCTGGTCATCGCAGGGTTCGTGTTCGCGCCGGCGTCGTTCGCGCGCGGCCACCATCACGGCCACGGAAACTGGAATGTTTCGCTGAACTTCGGCTACCCGGGCGTCGGTATCGGTTACTCGAACTACGGCTGGGGCAACCGCTACTACGGCGGCGGTTATTACTCTTCGTACTATGCGCCGGCCTACTACGGCGGATACAGCTCGGGCTACTACAGCTCGCCGGTTTATTACAGCTCGTACTACTACGATCGCCCGTATTACCGCACGCGCTACTACGATCGCGGCTACTACTCCTACGATCGTGGCTACCGCGGCTACGATCGCGGTTACCGCAGTTACGACCGCGGCTATCGTCGCGGCTATGACCGCGGTTACCAGCGAGCCAACTACTACGATCGCGGCTACCGACACCGGTAGCACCGATCACCCTCTGCGCTGGCGGCGCACCCCTCCCCCTTCCCCGCCGCCAGCGTATCCGCCCCGCGACGATTTCCCCTGGTCGTCGCGGGGTTTCTTTTTTGGTGCGATCGTCCTTGATCGCTGCTTCGGTAGGCGTCGAGCCGCCGTGGGCTGCTGCTGTGGTCTTGGAGTCCAGCCGCGGCCATCCATGGCCGCACTTTTAAAAGGAAGCTCTCTTCGCTGGAGCCGCTTGTTGGGACAAAGCCAAGGCTGAGTTCGGCTGGGTGGTGCGCCTTGCGTTGGTCCTGTTGCCTTGAAGTCGAGGGCGGGCGCCTCGATCGTCCTTTGGGCAGGAGCAAGATAGGTGGCGGTTCGTGCGGCGGAGCGAGGGGCGGGCACGCTATGATGATGTGTTGATTTCAGTGGAACGGTGCATGAGCCGAAACCCCAGGCGACCCTCGAGCGGCGCGGCAGTGGAAACGCCGGCGGCGTGGACCTTCTTCCGCCAATGGCTGAAGAATCCGCGTGCGATGGCGTCGCTGGCTCCGTCGAGCCGGCAACTCGCGCAACGCATGGTGGCGCAGCTGCCGACCGGCGCACGTCGTGTGATCGAACTCGGCGCCGGGACCGGTGTGTTCACGCGGGCTTTGCTCGATCACGGCGTGGCGCCGGACGATTTGCTCGTGCTCGAGCTGAACACCGAGCTGGCCGAGCTGTTGCGCCAGCGCTTTCCGGAGGTACGCGTCGTCAACGGCGATGCCTGCCAGCTGACCGATCTGGCCGCCGAGGCGGGCTTCGAGATCGGGGATGGCGTCGATGCGGTCGTCAGCGGCTTGGGTTTTCTGGCGATGCCGCGTTCGCTGCAGCAAGCGATTCTGCGTGCGGTGTTCGCCGCGCTCGGTCCCGAGCGGCCGTTGATTCAGTTCACCTACGGGCCGTCGAGCCCGCTGCCGCGCGACCTCTTGGCCGAGATGGACTTGGGTGTGCGACGCGCGAGCATGACCTGGCTCAATGTGCCGCCGGCCACTGTCTACGTCTATACGCGCAACCGCTCCAAGCCGGTGCGAGCCGTACGCGCCAAGGCTTGAGCTGCCTTTGAAGCGCTTCTTTCGATAGCGCGCCGGTCACGCGCCTGCACTATGATGCGGATTCCGCTCGTATTGTTCTCGAGGAGCCCATGGGTCATTCGCCGAATCCAGACTGGTTGAACCAGTGGCAGGGATTGTCGCGCAATCTGGTGAACGCCTGGCAGGAGATGGCGCGCCAAGCCGGCACTGCACCGGCCGCGCCGGCGTCACCCTGGCACGAGGGGTTCGAACAGTGGGCACGTTTGTTCGCGTCCGGCGGCGGCGCGCAGAGCGAAACGATCGAACGCATCATCGACAGCGCCAAGGGCTACGCTGCCTTCATGCAATCCGCGCTGGCTGCGGCGACTAACGCCGGAACCACCAACCCCGCCTGGGGCGAGGCGTTTCGTGGCGGCTTCGGCATTCCCGGCGCCGCAACGATGCCATTCGATCAGAACCTGCTGCGCGCTCTGCAGGAAATGCCGGGGCAGGGCGGTTACGCCGCGATCATGAACGCGCTCGGGTCGATGCGTTTGCCGGCCGGCGCCGATGCGAGCGAATTGAAAAGCTGGTTGAGTCTGCCCGCGTTCGGCCTGTTGCGCGAACACCAGGAGCACTACCAGAAGATGGCTGTCGCCTGGGTCGAATACCAGGAGCAGATGGGGCGATACAACGCCTTGATGCTGAAGGCAGGACAGCGCGGTTTCGAACTGTTCGAAGGCAGGCTGAGCGAGCGCGAACAGCCGGGTCGGCAGATCGATTCGCTGCGCGCGTTGTACGACTTGTGGGTCGACGCTGCCGAGGAGGGCTATGCGGAGATCGCCTTGTCGACCGAATTCCGTGAAGTCTACGGTGCTCTGGTCAATGCGCAGATGCGCGTACGCTCGCAAGTACAGCAGGAAGTCGAGCGCGTCGCGGTCGATCTCGGCATGCCCACCCGCACCGAATTGAACAACATCGGCGAGCGCTTGCAAGCGCTGCGGCGCGAGTTGCGCGCGCGCGGCGACGCCGATCTCGCACGCGAAGTCGCACGGCTGCGCAACGAGGTGGCCGCATTGAAGGGCGCCGCGGGCAAACGCAGCGACGCGCCTAAGCCCGCCGCGGTCGAAGCCCCCGCAAAAGCGGTGACGCCTCGGGGAGCCGCGGGCAAGCGCAGCGATGCGCCGAAACCCGCCGCCGTCGAAGCGCCCGCAAAAGCGGTGGCGCATCCTCGCGCGAAGACTCGCCCGGCGCGTAAGCCGGCAGCGAAGCCCGCCGCCAAGCGCGCGGTCGCGGCGGTCGCGCCCGGCAACTTCTCTTCGCGCATCGCGAAGTTCGCGGACGCCTCGCTCGGCCGCTCGAAGAAGCCCGGCAAGACCGCCAAGTCGAAGAAGAAGCGCTGACCGCCGTACTGAGGACCTGCCATGTTCCCGATCAAGATCGAGCCGGCCAAGGCGATCGATGAAGTTCTGACCACGCAGCGCAAACTCGCCGTCGCGCTGCAGACGCTGCGCGAGGTCGACGAGGTCGATTTCGGCGTGACCGCGAAGGAAGCGGTCTACCGCGAAGACAAGCTCGTCGTCTATCGATTCAAGGGTGAGCGCGCACCGGCCGCCAAGGCCTCCGAAAAGAAAATCCCGATTCTGATCGTCTACGCGCTGGTCAACCGCCCTTACATGGTCGACCTGCAGGACGATCGTTCGTTGGTGAAGAACCTGATCGCGCAAGGCGAAGACGTCTATCTGATCGACTGGGGCTATCCGGACCTGGCCGATCGTTGGCTGACGCTCGACGACTACATCAACGGCTACATCGATCGTTCCGTCGATGCGGTTGCCGCGCATGCCGGGGTCGAGCGCATCAATCTGCTCGGCATCTGCCAGGGCGGCGCGTTCTCGCTGTGCTATGCGTCGACCCACGCCGACAAGATCAAGAACTTGATCACGATGGTCACGCCGGTCGATTTCCACACGCCGGAGAACATGCTGTCGAACTGGACGCGGCAACTGGACGTGGATCTCTTCGTCGACACGCTCGGCAACGTGCCGGCCGATCTGATGAACCTGTGCTACTTGATGCTCAAGCCGGTGCGGTTGAATCAGCAGAAGTACATCGGCCTGGTCGACATCCTCGACGACAAGGTCGAGATGGAAAACTTCCTGCGGATGGAAAAGTGGATCTTCGACTCGCCCGATCAGGCCGGCGAAGCGTTCCGCCAGTTCATCAAGGACTTCTACCAGGGCAACAAACTCGTCAACGGCGGTCTGAAGATCGGTGAACGCGAAGTACACCTCGGCAACGTCACGATGCCGGTGTTGAACGTGTTCGCCGAGCAGGATCATCTGGTGCCGCCGTCCGCCTCACGCGTACTGGCCGATCACGTTGGTACCGACGATTACACGCAGATCGCATTCCGCGGCGGGCACATCGGCATCTACGTCTCCGGCCGCGCGCAGCGCGAAGTGCCGGCCGCGATCCACGACTGGCTGGCCAAGCGCTCGCGCTGAGCCGCTGCGGCGACTTGCCGCGCCGCTGAACCTCGGCGCGGCGAAATGGTCCCGAAAGGGCCGCGCGGCATGCTGCGCGCCCACTTCCCACTCGAACCCAAGCGATTCCGATGAACGAAGTCCTGTTGACCCTGCACGGTGTCACGATCACGCCCTGGAAGCTGGTCGGCTATCTGGGCGTGTTTCTCTTCACGAGCCGCTGGTTCGTACAGATGTATGCGACCAAGAAGCTCAAGCGCGTGCACATGCCGCGCTCGTTCTGGTGGCTGTCGGTATTCGGCAGCGTGATGCTGGTGAGTTACTTCACCTTCGGCAAGAACGATTCGGTCGGCGTGCTCTCGAACCTGTTCCCGGCCTTCGTCTCGGTCTACAACCTCGTGGTCGATTTCCGCCACCGCAAGGACCGCAGTCTCGAGCGTGAGGCGAACGCGAGCTGAGTTGACCCTCAGTCCGGATCGTAATCGAGGTTCGGCGCCAGCCAACGTTCCGCCTCGGCCAGCGACCAGCCCTTGCGCTTGGCGTAGTCCTCGACCTGTTCCTTGGTCAGGCGTCCGACCACGAAGTACTGGCTTTGCGGGTGCGCGAGGTACCAGCCTGACACGGCCGCCGTGGGCAGCATCGCGAAGCTTTCGGTGATCGAGATGCCGGTGTTGTTGGTCGCATCGAGCAGGCGGAACAGCGTCGCTTTTTCGGTGTGGTCGGGGCAGGCCGGATAGCCGGGCGCGGGACGGATGCCGAGATACTTCTCGTCGATCAGCGCTTGGTTTTCCAGCGCTTCGTCGGCCGCATAGCCCCAGAACTCGCGCCGCACGCGCTGGTGCAGATGTTCGGCGAACGCCTCGGCCAGACGGTCGGCGAGCGCCTTCAACAAGATCGCCGAGTAATCGTCGTGGTCACGCTCGAAGCGCGCGACGTGCTCGTCGATACCGATGCCGGCGGTGACCGCGAAGCCACCGATCCAGTCTTCGCGCCCCGATTCTTTCGGCGCGACGAAGTCGGCCAGGCAGAAGTCCGGACGCTCGACCGGCTTGTCGACCTGCTGACGCAGGAAGTGCAGCAGCTGGGATTGGCGGTTGGAATTCGCGCTCTCCGAATCCCGGATTTCCACATCGTCGCCGATGCTGTTCGCGCGCCAGAAGCCGATCACGCCGCTCGCCTTGAGCCATTTCTCCTGGATGATCTTCTGCAGCATCGCACGCGCGTCGCGATACAGCTCGCTGGCCTGCACGCCGACCACGGCGTCTTCGAGGATCGCCGGAAAGCGGCCGGCCAGCTCCCACGCGTTGAAGAACGGCGACCAATCGATGAAGTCGACCAGCTCGGCGAGCGGGTAGTCGTCGAAGACCGTGATGCCCGGCTTACGTGGTGCCGGCGGTACGTAGTCGGCCCAGCCGCCGTCGAAGCGCTGCGCGCGCGCCTTGTCCAGTGGAACGAGGCGCTTGGCGCCGCTGCGGTCCTTGTGGCGCTCGCGAATTTCCGCGTATTCGGCGCGGATCTTCGCCATGAAGGCGTCGACCAGATCCTTGGAGATCAAAGACTGCGCCACGCCGACCGCGCGCGAGGCGTCCTTCACCCACACCGTCGGCGATTTGTAGTGTGGTTCGATCTTCAACGCCGTGTGCGCGCGCGAGGTAGTCGCGCCGCCGATCAACAGGGGAAGCTCGAATTCCTGCCGCTGCATCTCGCGCGCGACATGAGTCATCTCTTCCAGCGACGGCGTGATCAGGCCGGACAGACCGATCATGTCCGCATTCTCGGCCCGGGCGGTATCGAGGATCTTCTGCGCCGGCACCATCACGCCGAGATCGATCACCTCGAAGTTGTTGCAGCGAAGTACCACGCCGACGATGTTCTTGCCGATGTCGTGCACGTCGCCTTTGACCGTCGCCATCACGATCTTGCCGTTGGATCGACCGACGTCGCCGGTGCGCGCCTTCTCGATCTCGATGAAGGGCAGCAGGTAGGCGACCGCTTTCTTCATCACGCGCGCCGATTTCACCACCTGCGGCAGGAACATCTTGCCGGCGCCGAACAAATCGCCGACCACGTTCATGCCGTCCATCAACGGGCCTTCGATGACGTCGAGCGGACGCGCGCATTGCTGCCGCATCTCTTCGGTATCGACCTCGGCGTAGGCGTCGATGCCGTGCACCAGCGCATGCGTCAGGCGCTCGCGCACCGGCAGCCCGCGCCAAGCGAGGTTTTCGGTCACCACCTCGCCTTTCTTGGCTTTGTAGCGCTCGGCGATCTCGAGCAGACGTTCGGTCGCGTCCTTGCGCCGGTTCAGCACGACGTCTTCGACGCGCTCGCGCAGCTCCGGTTCGAGTTCGTCCACGATCGGCAGCGCGCCGGCGTTGACGATGCCCATGTCCATGCCGGCGCGGATCGCGTGATACAGGAACACCGCGTGGATCGCCTGACGCACGATCTCGTTGCCGCGGAAGGAGAACGACACGTTCGACACGCCGCCGGAGACGTGGCAATGCGGCAGCGTCGCCTTGATGATGCGCGTCGCCTCGATGAAGTCGACGGCGTAGTTGTCGTGTTCTTCGATGCCGGTCGCGATGGCGAAGATGTTCGGGTCGAACACGATGTCCTCGGGCGGAAAATCGAGGCGATCGATCAGGAGGTTGTAGGCGCGCGTGCAGATCTCGACCTTGCGTGCGCAGGTATCGGCCTGGCCCTGCTCGTCGAACGCCATCACGACCGCGGCGGCGCCGTAGCGCAGCACCTTCTTGGCGTGTTCGAGGAAGATCTCTTCGCCTTCCTTGAGCGAAATCGAATTGACCACGCCTTTGCCTTGCAGACAGCGCAGGCCGGCTTCGATCACGCTCCATTTGGACGAGTCGACCATCACCGGCACGCGCGCGATGTCCGGCTCGGACGCAATCAGATTCAGGAAGCGCACCATCGCGGCTTCCGAATCGATCAGGCCCTCGTCCATGTTGACGTCGAGGATCTGCGCGCCGCTTTCGACCTGCTGGCGCGCGACGGCGACCGCTTCGTCGTAGCGTTCTTCCTTGACCAGCTTGCGGAACTGCGCGCTACCGGTCACGTTGGTGCGCTCGCCGACATTGACGAACAACAGTTCGGGCGTGATGACCAGCGGTTCGAGGCCGGACAGGCGGGTGTAGCGGGGAGTCGTATTCATGCGTTCTTCGAAGTCATTCCCGCGCGAGCAGGAATCGATTTCCCAGGCGCCCGGAAAGGCGCCTCGCGTGCGCGCTTGCGTGCGAATGACGGGCGGAAAGGATCAACGGCTTCATGCAGCGTCGGCCAGGGTGTGCGGCAGCGCGCGCGGCGCCACGCCGGCAACCGCGTTGGCGATCGCCTCGATGTGCGCCGGCGTGGTGCCGCAACAGCCGCCGACCAAGTTGAGCAAACCGGCGCGCGCGAATTCGCCGATCAAGGCCGCCATCTGCTCGGGCGTCTCGTCGTATTCGCCGAAGGCGTTCGGCAAACCCGCATTCGGATGCGCGCTGACGTAGCCGGCCGCGACCTGTGACAGCACGTCTACGTACTGGCGCAGCTCCTTCGCGCCCAGTGCGCAATTGAGTCCGACCGAGAGCGGCCGGCTGTGCGCGACCGAGGCGTAGAACGCTTCCGCAGTCTGGCCGGACAAGGTGCGGCCGGAGAGATCGGTGATGGTGCCGGAGATCATCACCGGCAAGCGCGCACCGCGATCTTCGAACAGTTCGTCGATCGCATACAAAGCCGCTTTCGCGTTCAAGGTGTCGAAGATGGTCTCGACCATCAAGGCGTCGGCGCCGCCGTCGATCAGACCGGCGGCGGCCTCGCGATAAGCGATGCGCAGTTCTTCGAAACTGGTGTTGCGGAAGCCCGGGTCGTTGACGTCCGGACTGATCGAGGCGGTGCGGCTGGTCGGTCCGAGCACGCCGATGACGAAACGCGGTTTGGTCGGAGTCGTCGCTTCGACCGCATCGCAGCAGGCGCGCGCTAGGCGAGCACCCTCCCGGTTCAGTTCGTAAACCACGTGCTCGAGATGGTAGTCGGCCTGGCTGATCGAGGTCGCGTTGAACGTATTGGTTTCGAGCAAGTCCGCGCCGGCTTGGAGATAGGCGGTGTGGATCGCGCCGATCACGTCCGGCCGCGTCAAGATCAACAGATCGTTGTTGCCCTTGAGGTCATGCCCCGGCTGCGCCGATTCGTCGCGTGCGGGTTCGTGCTGCCGGTCGAAGCCGGGTGCGAACCGCTCGCCGCGGTAGTCGGCCTCTTCGAGCTTGTAGCTCTGCACCATCGTGCCCATCGCACCGTCGATGATGAGGATGCGTTGCGTCAGCGCGGACAGCAGTTTGTGCGTGCGCTCGGGGTTGAGCCAAGGCAGTTGCGTGGACATTTCGCGTACTCCGATTCAGAGGCGAGCGATCAGAAGAGATGGTGGCGAATGAGGCGTCGCGCAAATCGGCGTTCGGCTCGCTTCGACGTCGAGCGCAATCGCTCATGCATCGAGGGGGCGCTGCCAGATGCGGTCTTCCTCGATGTGCGAGCCGCACTGGAAAGTGCAGGAGCCGACATCGCGGAAGCCGTGACGCGTATAGAAACGTTTGGCGCGTTCGTTGTGGTCGAACACGGTCAGGTAGATTTCCGGCGCGCGTCGTTCGCGTGCGCGCCCCAGAGCCCATTGCATCAGCGTTTCGGCGATACCGGTGCCTTGCCACGGTTCGAGCACGTACAGCTGGCGCAGCTCCAGCGCGCCGGGCAGCGGGTCGGCGGCGGGCGCGGCCAGCAGCGATAACTTGACGTAGGCGACGATCTGGTTCTCGTGCGTGGCGATGCGGAAATCGGTCGCGTCGTCGGCCAGATCGGCCAGAAGTCCACCGCCGCCGTAGGCGCTGTCGAGGAACGGCTGCAAATCCTCGGCGCGATAGCGCGAACCGAAAGTGTCCACGAAGCAGCGCCGCGCCATCGCTGCCAGCGCCAATCCTTCGTCGGCGGCGGGCCGGCGGTATTGGATGTCGGAGCTCATGGCTTGGGCGATCCCGCCAGCGGTTTGTGCGCGAGCAGCCCGACCACCTCGAAATGCGGCGGCCTGCGCTCGCGCGTCAGGCGTTCGCAGGTGATCACTTCGAGGCCGGCTTTGCGCGCGAATCCGCGCAGTTCGTCGGGGCTGAAACCGAGATTGCGATGTTCGAACGGCTCGACCGCGGTGCGGTGCGCGTGCCGGCCCAGCGTCGCCGCGAGCAGGCGTCCGCCGGGGCGCAGCACGCGCGTGGCTTCGGCGATCGCCTGCGCCGGGCGCTCGCTGTAGGTCAGCGCGTGCATCAGCAGCACCAGATCGAAGTGCCCGGCGGGAACCTCGAGCGCATGCATGTCGCCGACGCGCACTTCGACGTTGGTGTAGGTCTTCAGTCGCTGGCGCGCGGCCGCGACGACGCGCTCGCTGGTATCGATGCAGAGGATCGAGCGCGCGCGCGCGGCGAGCAGTTCGGCCAGCACGCCGTCGCCGGAGGCGATGTCGAGCACGTCGCCGGTTTCCACCAGCTGGGTCATGCCGCGCGCCAGCGCTTCCCAGGTGCGGCCCGGCGAGTAGTGGCGCTCCATGTCGCCGGCGACGGTGTCGGCCCAACCCTCGGCGCGTGCGCGTTTGGCCAGCAGCGCCGGCAGGCGGCGTTCGTCGTCGCGCAGGATGGCGTCATCGACGTTGTCCTTGAGCGCGCGCAAGAGGGCGTTCTCGCGCGCGTCCAGCTCGCCGTTGTAGCGGTAGTAGGACGACACGCCGGCGCGGCGGTCGCGCACCAGGTCGGCTTCCTTCAGCTTGGCCAGATGCGTCGACACGCGCGGTTGCGCCAGGCGCAGCACCGCCGATAGTTCGGCGACGGTGAGTTCCTCGCGTTCGAGCAGGGCGAGCAGACGCACGCGCGTCGGATCGGAGAGCAGGCGCAGCAGGGCCGAAGTGGCCGCCAGATCCAAGATGTATCCCTTTATCTTGATAAAAAGATAAATGCTAGCGTAGCGAGGCGGGGGCGCAGCGTCAATGCGCGAATGGGCCCGGTGAGCGGGTATTCTTGCGCCATGCTCAGACCCGTTTTCAGCGCGCCGCTGCGCTGCCTCCTCGTTTTGCTGCTCCTGTGCGGCCACGCCGTCGCAGCGCCGCTGGAAGACGCCGAACTCGGCAAGTACTGGAGCGCCGACGCGCTGCGCGTGCCCTACCGCGCGATCGAGACGCCCGGTCGCCGCGATGGGGAGAAGCTGCCGCTGATCGTGTTCCTGCACGGCGACTGGCAGGACGGCACCGACAACGAATCGCAGTTGGCCGGGCGCGGCAACGGCTCCTACGAACTGGTCGACGCTGCGCGCGAGGATCGCATTCCGCTGATCTACCTGGTGCCGCAGACGACCGACGCGTATTGGCCGCCTGCTCGGGTGATCGCGGTCGTGCGCGATGCCTTGACGCGCTTTCCGGTCGATCCGCGCAGGATCTATCTGACCGGCATTTCCGACGGCGCCACCGGCGTCTGGGACACGTTGAAGGCGTATCCGGCCTGCTTCGCCGCCGGCGTGCCGATGTCGGGCATGACCGAGTTGGCCGGGCTAGGGCCGATCCGCGACGTGCCGCAGTGGGTCTTCCACGGCAGCGCGGACGACGACACCGACGTCGAGACCGGCTACGACGGCGCGATGGTCGGCTCGCGCGCGGTCGTGCGCGCGCTGCGCGCGATGGGCGGCCGCCCGCGCTACACCGAGTACGCCGGCGAGAAGCACGTGATCTGGCCGCGCGCGTATGCCGAGGACGCGCTGCTGCCGTGGCTGCTCGACCGGCGTCTGCGCGGCCGGCCGTGCGATTTCGCATCGATCGCGAACGGCTAGAATCGCGAGCGGAGGCAGCTGCCATGAGCCAGATCGTCGCCGTCGCCGGCGTAGACGTGCACATCGAAGGGGACGGCGCCGAAACCATCGTGATGGTGCACGGCTGGCCGGACACCTATCGTTTGTGGGACGCGCAGGTCGCGCATTTCGCGCCGCGCTATCGCTGCGTGCGCTTCACCTTGCCGGGATTCCGCCCGGAGGACGCACGGCATGCCTACGACCTCGACGAGATCATCGAGATCTTGCGCCAAGTGGTCGAGCGCAGCAGCCCCGACGGCAAGGCGATCCTCTTGCTGCACGATTGGGGCTGCGTGTTCGGCTATGCGTTCGCGATGCGCCATCCGGAGCGGGTTTCGCGTATCGTCGGCGTCGACATCGGCGATCCGGACTCGTTGCAGAAGTCGATGCCGGCGAAAGCGCGGCTGATCGCCTGGACGTATCAGAACTGGCTGGCGCTGTCGTGGATCGTCGGCGGGGCGATCGGCGACTGGATGAATCGCGCGGCGGCCAAGCTGCTCGGCGCGCAGGCGACGCCGCCGCAGCAGATCACCTCGAACATGGGCTATCCGTATTACCTCTTATGGTACGGCGGTGAACGCTCCTATCGGCGTCACTCGCAGAGGTTCGATCCGGCCTGTCCGATGCTATTCGCGTACGGCACGCGCAAGCCGCTCATGTTTCACGCCAAGGTGTGGGCGGAGAAGCTGGCGCAGAAGAAAGGCAACGCAGTCGTCGAATTCGACGCCGGGCACTGGTTGATGACCAAGCGCCCCGAACATTTCAACCAGGTCGTCGGCGATTGGCTGGCGGCTGGGGTCTAGAGTTTTCGCACAGAAACAAACCGAGGACGCAGCATGGATTTCAACCTGACCGAAGATCAACGCTCCATCCAGGCCGTCGCGCGCGATTTCGCCGCACGGCGCATCGCGCCGGTCGCGGCCGAGTTCGACAAGTCCGGCGAATTCCCGCTCGACAACATCCGCGAGATGGGCCAGCTCGGATTGATGGGCATCGAGGTGCCGGTCGAGTACGGCGGCGCCGGCATGGACCCGGTCGCCTACGCGCTGGCGATGATCGAGATCGCTGCGGCCGACTGCGCGCATTCGACCATCATGTCGGTCAACAACTCGCTCTACTGCAACGGCATCCTGACCTACGGCAACGAAGAGCAGAAGCAGAAGTACGTGCGCGCAGTCGCCTCCGGCGAGGCGATCGGCGCGTACGCACTGACCGAGCCGCAGTCCGGTTCCGATGCGTCGGCGATGCACACGCGCGCAGAGAAGAACGCGGCCGGCGACTGGGTCATCAACGGCAAGAAGAGCTGGATCACCTCCGGTCCGGTGGCGAAGTACATCGTGCTGTTCGCGATCACCACCCCCGGCGTCGGGGCCAAGGGCGTGTCGGCGTTCCTGATCGACACCGGTCGCCCCGGCTTTCACGCCGGCAAGACCGAACCCAAGCTCGGCATCCGCGCCTCGGCTACCTGCGAGATCGAGTTCAGCGACTACGTCTGTCCGGCCGCCGATCTGCTCGGGCCGGAAGGCAAGGGCTTCTCGATCGCGATGGGTGTGCTCGACGCCGGCCGCATCGGCATCGCCTCGCAAGCGGTCGGTCTCGCACGCGCGGCGTACGAAGCGAGCCTCTCTTACACACGCGAGCGCAAGGCGTTCGGTTCGCCGATCGGCTCGTTCCAGATGATCCAAGCGAAGATCGCCGACATGAAATGCCGCCTCGACGCGGCAACTTTGCTGGTCTTGCGCGCGGCGTTCGCGAAAGGCGAGACGGCCAAGAAGGGCGGCCGCTTCAGCACCGAAGCGTCGGTCGCAAAGTTGTTCGCTTCGGAAGCGGCAATGTTCATCACGCACCAGGCGGTGCAGATCCACGGCGGCATGGGGTACTCGAAAGAGATGCCGCTCGAGCGCTATTTCCGCGACGCCAAGATCACCGAGATCTACGAAGGCACCAGCGAGATCCAGCGTCTGGTCATCGCACGCAACGAAACCGGCGTGCGCTGAGTCTGCGGCAATCGCCGCCGCCTCGCGCGAGTGCCGAGGCGGCGGCGGGAAAACCCTATCCAGACGTGGCTCCGCGTGCGATCGTCGCAGCACGCAAAGTGCGAGTCTCTTCGTATTGACAGGCCGCTTCGCAGGCGCAGAGACTGCCGCTGCGCGCACTCTCCCGCGCGCAGCCGTCGTCTTCGAAACCTGGGGTGCTTCCATGTCGCAACGCGTCCGCCGCGTCTCCTTTCCTTTTGTCTTGACCCTCGTCGCGACGCTGCCGCCGGCGTTTGCCGGCGACGATCCGAACGACCGCATCTTCGCCAACGGTTTTGAGCCGATCGCCTCCGAGTGCGCGCCGGTGCAAGCGACGATCGGCACCGAAGGCGGCACGCTGAGCTTGTGCGGTGCCGAGCTGAAAGTGCCGGCCGGCGCGGTCGCGCAACCGACCACGTTCGGCATCGAGCGCCTCGAGCAGCCGCCGCCGCCACCGTTCGACATGAGCTTTGTCGGGCCGGTGTTCCGCTTCACGCCGGCCACCGTTTCCTTGCAGGAGCCGGTCAGCATCACCGTGCCGCGCACGGACACCGCCCGCGGCGGCCTCGCTCGCTTCGACGCCGAGCAGGACGGCTTCATCCTGATCGAAGCCTGCGGCGTCACTCCCACCAGCCTGCAGCAATTCCAGTTCGCCTTGAACACGTTCGCCGCCGCGCGCTACGTCGGCGACCTGCCGGCCGACACGCAGGGGCTCGGCGACGGTACCGCGACAGGCACGGTCGACGGCCAGGCGCGCAGCTACGACGCCGACGAACCGGGCAACTACGCGATCTACGAAGATCGTTCGGACGGGGGTCGTCTGGTCACGGTGTCCTTCTTGCGCTCGCCTGCGGAAGGCGATTTCGAGAGCTTGCGCATGCTCTTGGTGGTGAACGCGGCCGACGCCAGCGGCGAGGTCATCCAGATCGAATACCTCAGCAGCATCGGCGGCGAATTCGTCGGCGGTACCTACATCACCGGCATCTTGGGCACCGCCTCGATCCATTTCGGCGATCTCAGCGATGGGCGCGTGCGTGCGAACGTCGACGCCGGCCTGGCTCGTTCCGGCCAAGCCGATCTTCCGCTGCAGATGACGCTCGATCTCGGCGTCGAGCGCTTCATCTTCCCGCCGTCGTTGTCGTGCCCCGGACCGGAGTGAAGCGCTCAGTCGAAGCCGTCGGCGAAGATGCCGTCGCCGCTGGGAGTGTCGAGTTCGACCACGTACTCGCTGGCGCCGCCGGCGACGTCGATGCGCCAGCCTCGGTTGTAGGTCTCGTCGTCGTCGCTGCGCGTGCTCCAGTCGAGCGCGCTCAGCGTCGCGTTCGCGGGTGACAGCACGCGCACGCGCAGCGCACCCGCTTGTGCGGTGTTGCCGGCGATGACCGGCTGCACCGGCACGTTGACCTGAAACACCGCCTGCGTATTCGCGCCGAGCGTGAAGCGGTCGTGCACGGTCAGTTTGCGATTGGCGAAGTCGAGCGTGCGCTGCCAGTTGGGTACGGCCGCATCGCCGTCGTAGGCCGGCGTCAGATTCGCTTCGACGTGAACCGCGCCGCCCGTGCCGGGCGTGACCGTCATGGTCGAGGTCGTGCCGACGCGCTGCGGCACGATATCGCCGCCGCGCTCGAAGCGCACGAGGTTGTGCACGTCGGTGCCTTGCTGGATGCCGCTGTGCGTCCAGATGTTTTCGGTCACCGCGAGCCAGCTGTTTTGGTACAGCGTGAACGAACCTTGGTCTTGATGCGCATGGCTCTCGACGTAGGGGCCGGCCGAGAATTGCAGCCACATCGCGCCGACGTCCCAGCCGGTGCGCGCAAACAGTTGGCCGGTGCCGGTCGCGTGGTAGACGAGTGCGGCCGGCGGCGCGCCGGCATCGCCGGCCGGCAGCAGGTCGTGGCGGAAGTTGAAGCCGCTTTCCATCTGCGCCTGCGAAACCGAGTGCAGCCACCAGGACGCGTTCGAGCGCGCGGTCGCGTCGTTGGTCATGCGGCGCGCTTCCAGCATGAGATGCCGGTGATAGTCGTACAGCACCGGTTCGGACACGCGCGACTGGTCGCCGATCGGCGCGACGCGATCGAGCGTCGGCACGGTAGCGTGAATCCACCACGCGATGCTGTCGGTCAGGTGCGTGTTCGCGTTGGCCAGATCGCTGCCGCTCGCGTCGCGCCAGAGCCGGTACAGCGAGAACAGCGAGCGGTGCGAAAGGCCGTAGCCGCTGCCTTCCTGGCTGCCGCCGCCGGCCAGCGTCGCCATGTATTGCTCGAGCGCAGGCAGCTTGTCGGTCTGCAAGAGCTGCGTCCAGGTCGCGCTGTTGCTGGCCAGCGCCCACGTCATCGTCGCTTCGACGAAGCTGTAGTAGTAGTTGTTGGCCGGGTTGTCGATCGACCAGCCCGACCACGGATGCGGATGCCCGCCCCATTGCGCCTGCGCCGGATGCCACACGTTCCACACGGCCTGCTCGGCGTAGGCAGCCCAGCGCGCACGCTGCGGCGCGGTGGTCGAAGCGGCGCACCAGTCGTAGGTCAGCGCCAGGTCGCGCAGCATCTCGCCGACGTGGAGATAGGAGTCGCCGGAAATTTCCGGGCGATCGCCCTGGGCGATGACGGCCTCGGCCGCGGCGACTTGCTGCTCGACCATCTGCACCGCCAGCGTCGCGTATTGCGCCTGGCCGCTGAGCTTGTACATGTAGGCTGCGTCGGTGGCCGAGAACGCGTAGCCGGGGTTGCCGGCGACGGCCTGGTCGACCCAGCTCTTGAAGCGCTGGTAGGCCGGCGATTGCAGATCGACGTAGGACAGATCGAGATCGATCGCTGCTCGACAGGGTGGGGCGGCGGACATCGACAGAACTGCCGCGAAGACTATGGGCAGAAGGGCGCGTGACATGGTTTCACTCCGAAAGGTGAAGGCCGGATTTCGTGCCGACGCTGGATACGCTGTAACGAGACGATTTGCGACATCCGGCCCCACTTGCGCGGCACGGTGACGACCCGCACTTCCGGCCGCATGAACCGTCGTGGCAGGCTTCCCCCCATGATCCGCACCGGACTCCCAGCCCTGTTGCTGGCCGCCGCGCTGTTGCCGGGCGCAGTATCCGCGCGCACGGTCTATCGTTGTGTGCGCGATGGCACGGTTAGCCTGGCGACGGCGCCGGAACCGGGCTCGGAATGTTTCGCCAAGCAGCTCGACGACGGCGCCGCCGCGGTGCCGAATCTGTGGGGTGCGCTCGGCGTCGTGCACGGCAAGTTGTACCGGCGCGAGCAGGACGGCAAAACTGTCTACAGCACGCGCAACTTGCCCGGCTCGACACCGCTGCTCGCGTTCACCGTGGCGACGCCGCCCGGTTCGCCCGCGCACGCAGGTCTGGGCAAGATCGGCCAGCCGCGCCTGGCCGAGTTCAAGCAGCAGTTCAAGGCGGCGGCCAAGGCGACCGGCATCGACGAAGCCTGGCTGCGTGCGATCGCGCACGCGGAAAGCGCGTTCGATGCGAATGCGCTGTCGGAAAAGGGCGCGCAGGGCGTGATGCAGCTGATGCCGCAAACCAGCCGCGAGTACGGCGTCAAGGATCCGTACTCGGCCAAGGCTTCGATCGACGGCGGCGCGCGCTTGCTGCGCGACCTGCGCAAACGCTACGAAGGCGACCTGACCCTGGTCGCCGCGGCCTACAACGCCGGCATCGGCGCGGTCGAACAATACGGCGGCGTGCCGCCGTACGCGGAAACGCAGGCCTACGTGGTCAAGGTTCAAACCTTGTACGCGCGCTATCGTGTCGCGATGGGCTTGAAGCCGCTGCCTGCGCAGCTGCAGGCAGCGGAGTAGCAGCGGAACGGTCGAACACGGAGTGCGCCGAGAAAACTTCGAATCGGCTCGTTCTTCGTGTTTCAGGCGTTTCTCTCGACGGCGATCGAGATCAGTCGACGTAGCCGGCGACCATCACGCGCTTGCCGTAGCGCAGCTGCTCGTAAGCGTCTTCCGGCGGCGGCACCAGTTCGACGCGGGTGAAGCCGACCTTGCGCATGATCCAGAACAGCGCTTCCAGGCTCGGCACCAGGCAGATGCCGGTGGTGCTGGTTTCGGGGCCGTGGGTTTCCTCGGTCTCGTCGATGATGCCGAACGAGCCTTTCAGCGGGCGCACGAAGCGGTAGCTGCCGTAGTCGACCATGCCGGTCATGCCGGGCACGATCTGGGTTTCGACCAGGCATACCTGGCGCGTCAGCGCGCGTGCCTGGCGCAGCGCGCCGACCGGATTTTCCAGGTGGTAGATCAGCCCGAGCATCAGTACGACGTCGAAGGTGCCGAGCGCTTTCGCGTCGAGCGCATGCACGTCGCTTTGCGCGACGCGCAGATTGGCGAGGCCCAGCGTGTCGCGCACCAGGGTGGTGTCGGCGACGTGTTCGGCGCGGGCGTCGATCGCGAGTACGTCGTCGGCGTGCGCTTGCGCGAGCTGAGTCGCGAACCATCCTTGATGACAGGCGATGTCGATCGCGTTGCGCCCGACCAGGCTGGCGCCGAAGCGCGCGCGCAGCACGCCCTGCATCATGGCCAGGCGGGTGTCGTGGATCGCGTCGAGTGCGCCGTCGTCGTAGGTGGCGGTGACGCGTCCGCTCGGCAGCCGGAAGCGGTAGAACCAGATCTTGTCGAGCAGGGCTTGTTCGTTCGCGCTCATTGCAGGCAGAAAGGAAGGGCAAGGCGCGCGATTGTAGCGCTCACAGCGAGATGCCGACGAAGAAGGTGACGTCTTGCGCGTGCCGCGCCGGTAAGTCCTCGACCAGGCCGGCGCGCACGGTCCAGCCGGCGCGCGCGTGCCAGGCGGTCGACAGGCTCAGGTTGCCGGCGGCACGCAGCAGCGGAATGGCCGAATCGTAGGGCGCGTCGTGCCATTGGTACTGCGCCGCGACGTCCCATTGTGGCGTCAGCAAATAGCCGAGCGTGGCATCGACGAACGCCACGGTGTCGTTCGCGCGCCGCGGCAGCAGGTCGGTGTCGCCGCGGCGCATGAGACCTGCGCGCACGCCCCACGGCAGTCGTGTCGCGGCGGTCGATTGCGCGGCCAGCCACAGGCTGAGATCGGTTGCGCGGTCGTCCAGCAGCGTGCTCGCGTGCGAGGTCGGCAGCTTCAGCGTCGCGCCGTACAACCACTCGTAGCCGTCCGCCGGCGCGCGCCATGCCAGGTCGAGCACGAGCGGTGCGACGCCGCTGCGCGCGCGCGTCAGCGCGACACTCTCGCCGCGCGTGTCGGCATAAGCGATCGTATGGCCGTTGCCGCCGAGCCGTCCGCGGTCGCCGTTGGTGAAGCCGAAGGCGCGATGGAAATCTTCGATGAACGAATCGAGGAAGCCGCCGTCGAAGCGCGTGCCGGCGAGCGTCGCACGTGCGATCCAATGCTCGCCGAAGCTGCGCGTCACCGCGACGCGCAGTTCTTGAACTTCCATGTCGTAGCGCAGGCTTTCGCCGGAGCGCTCGAAGGCGATCTCGGTATTGCTGGCCGCGAGCAGCGTCTCGACGTGCCAGCGATCGTCTGCGGCCGCCGCCGGTGGCGCGAACGGCAGGCCGCCGGCGGCGACGAACGGATTGGTGTCGCGATACAGCAGCCACGGCGCGGCAACGTAGTCGGCTGCCTGCGCCGTGCCGGTCAGACCGAGCGCGAGCAGCGCGGCGAGGCGATGCTTCGCGCCGAGCGCGTCGTTCGATGCGCGCGCTCGGAGCAGACCGGCAGCGCTGGAGAAGAAATTCATCGGCGTTCGAGCAGTGAGTCGAACGCCGATTTTGACACGGCGGACTCCCGCCGCCTTCAGCGCGTGCCGCCCGATGCGACGAGCTTCTCACCGGTCAGCCAGGCCGAATCGTTGGAGGCCAGGAATACCGCGATCGATGCGATGTCTTCCGGCTGGCCGAGTCGGCCGAGCGGCGTCTGCGCGATCATCTGCTTCTCGAAATCGCTGCCGATGATGCCGGCCGCGTGCGTGCCTTCGGTTTCGACGCCGCCCGGATTGATCGAGTTGACGCGAATCTTCTTCGACGCGAGTTCCTTCGACAGTACGTGCGTGATGGTGTCGACCGCGCCCTTGGTCGCTGCGTAGACGGAGGAACCGGGCAGGCCGAGCTGGCTGGCGACCGAACTGATGTTGATCACGTTGCCGCCTTCGGCACCGAAGTGCTTGGTCGCCTCGCGTGTCGCCTGCAGGAGGCCGAGCACGTTGATGTCGAACTGACGATGGAACAGCTCCGCGGTCGTCTCCTCGAGCGGCGCGAACTGATAGACGCCGGCGTTGTTCACCAGAATGTCGAGGCGGCCGTAGGTCGTTTTCGTTTGCGTGAACAGGCGCTCGACGTCGCTGCTCTTGGCGACATCGCCCTGCACCGCGACCGCCTTGCCGCCGGCTTGGGTGATTTCGGCGACGACGCGGTCGGCGCCTTCGCGGCTGGCCGAATAGTTGACGACGACGGCGGCGCCTTCCGCGGCCAAGGCCTTGGCGATGCCCGCACCGATGCCTTTCGAAGCGCCCGTCACCACTGCCACTTTGCCCTGTAACTTGCTCATGTCTTGGTCTCGATTGGAGGATTAACAATTAGATGATTATCTAATCGTCTAAGTGATAAGGGGCAAGGAAGGAGCCGTTTCAAGAGTTCGGCGAAGAAATTTTCGAAGCCCTGGTGGGCGGGATCAGATCGTCGCGAGACGGGCGAGATAGGCGGACAACACGTCGCGGCGCAGGCTCAGGCGTACGAACTTGCCTTCGCGCGTCATCTCGATCAGGCCGGCGGTTTCCAACTCTTTGATGTGATGCGAAATCGTCGCCGCGCTGACCGCGTGCGTGTCCTGCAGCGCGCTGCAGGCCATCGATTCGGTGCAGGCCCCGATCTGGCGCAGGATCTCGACGCGACGCGGCTCCGCCAGCGCGCGCGCGATGCGTTCGATCTG
The DNA here is from genome assembly GCF_058808595.1 of Dokdonella sp. GW821-FHT11D02. Lineage (NCBI taxonomy): Bacteria > Pseudomonadati > Pseudomonadota > Gammaproteobacteria > Lysobacterales > Rhodanobacteraceae > Dokdonella > Dokdonella sp. GW821-FHT11D02. The sequence continues at coordinate 1,717,349 of NZ_CM179520.1, forward strand.
CCGTTCGTCGAGTTTGATCTTGGCGTTGACCACGACGCTAGGATGGGTGCGCGATGAGGCCGGTGCAAGTCGGACCGTCTACACCGGCGCTACTTGCGGAGACGAAACGGCCCGGAAATCCGGGCCGTTTGCGTCGATGCATGAGCAGCTGTCGGCGTCAGTGCGCGCCGTGCTCCGCTTCTGCCTCGGCCAGCGCTTTCTGCGTCTCCTCGCGCGATTCGAGCTTGTCGCCGAGCAGGCGGCGCACGAACACGTAGAAGACCGGAATGAACAGGAGTCCGAGGAATGTCGCGAACAGCATGCCGCCGATCACGCCGGTGCCGATCGCGTGGCGCGAGTTGGCGCCGGCGCCGGTCGAGATGGCGAGCGGGAACACGCCGAGGATGAACGCGAACGAGGTCATCAGGATCGGTCGCAGGCGCAGACGCGCCGCGTCGATCACGGCGGCGCCGAGCGGGCGGCCGCGACGCTGCTCGTCGACGCAGAATTCGACGATCAGGATCGCGTTCTTCGCGGCCAGGCCGATGATGGTCAGGATGCCGATCTTGAAGTAGACGTCGTTGCTGAGGCCGCGTCCCCAGGTCGCGAGCAGGGTGCCGGTGATGCCGAGCGGCACCACCAGGAGCACCGCAAACGGAATCGACCAGCTCTCATACAACGCGGCCAGGCACAGGAACACGACCAGGATCGATAGCGCATACAGCATCGGCGCCTGATTGCCGGAGATGATTTCCTGCAGCGACTGGCCGGTCCAGTCGAAACCGAAACCCGGCGGCAGGTCGTTGTTGATGATGTTCGTGATCGCATCCATCGCCGCGCCCGAGCTGCTGCCGGGCGCTTCGGCGCCGACGATTTCGATCGCCTCGAAGCCGTTGTAGCGAGTCAGCGCCGGCGAACCGAAGCTCCATTTCGTGTGCACCACGTTCGACAGCGGGATCATCGCCGGGATCGTCGCGGTGCCGCCGCCGCTGGTCGGCACCGACGTACTTTGCGTCGAAGACGGCAAGTAGAAGCGGCTCAGGCCTTCGGTCGACGCGCGATACTGCGCGTCGGCCTGCATGTTCACGCGCAGGACGCGGCCACCATAGAAGAAGTCGTTGGCGTAGACCGGTGCGAGCATCAACTGGATCGCGGTATAGACGTCCGACAGCGACAGGCCCATCGATTGCGCCTGCACGCGATCCACCTTCATCTGCAGCTGCGGCGCGCTCGGCAGTACGTTCGGGCGCACGTTGGCGAGCAGGTCCTTCTTCTCGGCGGCCTTGCCGAGCAAGGTGTTCTGCGCGTTGATCAGCGCTTCGTGGCCGAGGCCGGCGCGATCCTGCAAGTAGAGGTCGAAGCCGCCGAACTGCGACAGGCCGCGGATCGTCGGCAGATTGACGACGAAGACGGTCGCGTCCTTGATGCCTCCGAACAACTGCCCTTGGAACTTGTGGATCAGCTCGATCGCGGTGTGTTGGCGATCGTCCCAGGGTTTGAGCTTGGTGAACGCCATACCGACGTTCTCGCCGCTGCCGACGAAGCTGAAGCCGCTGATCGCGAAGACGTGGTCGACTTCGGGGTCTTTGCGCAAGGTTTCGGAGACCTGGTCCATGACCGCGTTGGTGCGCTGGATGCCGCTGCCCGACGGCAGCGTCGCGATGACCAGCGCGTAACCCTGATCTTCTTCGGGCACGAAGCTGGTCGGCAGGATCTTGAACAGGAAGCCGCACAAGATGGCGACGAGGAGGAACACACCCATCCACGACGGCATGTGGCGGATCGCGCCGGTGATGTGGCCGACGTAGGTGCCGCGCACCCATTCGAACACGCGGTCGAAGCCGCGGAAGGCGATGTTCTTCTTGCCCTGCGTGTGCACCGGCTTGATCAGCGTGGCGCACAGCGCCGGCGTGAAGGCGAGGGCGAGGAAGGCGGAGAATGCGGTCGACAGCGCGATCGTCAGCGCGAACTGCTTGTAGATCACGCCGACCGAACCGGACTGCAACGCGCTCGGAATGAACACCGCCATCAGCACCAGCGCGATCGCGACCACCGCGCCCGAGATCTGGTCCATCGCCTTGCGCGTGGCTTCCTTCGGCGACAAGCCTTCTTCGGTCATGATGCGTTCGACGTTCTCGATCACCACGATCGCATCGTCGACCACGATGCCGATCGCGAGCACCATGCCGAACAGGGTGAGCTGGTTGATCGAAAATCCGACCGCCCACATCGACAGGAAGCCGCCCATCAGCGCGACCGGAATGACCAGGGTGGCGATGATCGTCGCGCGGAAGTTCTGCAGGAACATCAGCATGACGATGAAGACGAGCACGATCGCTTCGAACAGCGTCTCCACCACTTCCTTGATCGAGATCTTGATGAAGTCGGTGGTGTCGTAGGGCAGCACGTAGACCACGCCGGGCGGGAAGGTCGGCTTGAGCTGCTCGAGCTTGGCGATCACCGCATCGCGCACGGTCAGCGCGTTGGCATCGCCCGACAATTGCACGCCGAGACCGGCGACGCCTTTGCCGTCGAAGGTCGAGCGCAGGCCGTAGCTGAACGGTCCGAGCTCGACGCGTGCGACGTCCCTCAGGCGCACCGAGGTGCCGTCGGCATTGGTGCGCAGGATGATGTTGCGGAACTCGTCGGGGCTGGTGAAACGGCCTTCGGCGATGACCGGCGCGGTGAACGCATCGCCCGGCGGCGCCGGCTCGGAGCCGATCGATCCCGCCGCGATCTGTACGTTCTGCGCGCGCACGGCGTTGAGCGCGTCTGCTGGCGACATGCTGTAGCCGTGCAGCTTGTCGGCATCGAGCCAGATGCGCATCGCGTATTCGGAACCGATCTGGCGGATGCTGCCGACGCCGGGAAGGCGCGCGATCTGGTCGGCCACGCTCTGCGACATGAAGTTGTTCAGCGCGGCCGAATCGTAGCGTCCGTCCTCCGACACCAGCGAGAAGAACATCAGGAAGTCGGGGTTGGTCTTCAGCACCGTGATGCCTTGCGCAGTCACCTCGGACGGCAGGCGCGGCGTCGCCAGCGAGACGCGGTTCTGCGTCTGCACTTGAGCGATGTCGGGATTGGTGCCGGGCTGGAAGGTCAGGGTGATGGTGGCGTTGCCGTTCGCGCTCGAGGTCGAGCTGAAGTACATCAGGTTGTCGATGCTGGTCAGCTGCTGCTCGATGACCTGGGTGACGGTCTTCTGCACCGTATCGGCGTCGGCGCCCTGATAGGTCGCGCTGACCGCGACCTGGGTCGGTGCGATCGCGGGGTAGGAGGCGATGTTGAGGTTGAGGATCGCGATCGCGCCGCCCAACGTGATCAGGATGGCGATGACCCAGGCGAAGATGGGACGGTCGATGAAGAATCTGGGCATGGGAAATTCCTACGAACCTTGGACTGTGCCGGTCGTTCCGGCTTGCGCCGGAACCCATCTGCTTGTCGCGCTATCGGATCGAACGCGGCGCTCGCGTGCGCAATCCCGCCGGCCCATAGACCGAGGCGCGGTGATTGCGGTTGGCGAGAGTCATGCTTCGATCCACCTTCGTTCTTCTGCCGTGGCGATCGCTACGCAGCGTCAGTGTTTTTCCGCCGGCGCCGCAGCCGTGGCTTGCGTCGGCGCGCCGGGCGTTGGGGCCTGGTAAGGAACCGCTTTCGCCGCTGCGCCCGGCTTCACCTTCATGACGCCGGAGACGACGATCTGATCGCCGTCGGCGAGGCCGTCGGTGACGATCCACTCGCTGCCTTTGAGGGTGTCGGTGGTAATCCGCTTTTGCACGACCTTGCCGTCCGCGCCGACCACGAACACGTAAGGGCCTTGCCCATCGCGCTGCACGGCGGCTTGGGAGACGCGCCAGGCCTGCGCCAAGTCACCCACGGTCAGGCGTACGCTGACGTATTGGCCGGGCAGCAGCCGGCGCTCGGTGTTCGCCAGGGTGGCGCGCAGCGTGACCGCACCGGTCGAGGGATCGACGGCGGTGTCGGAGAAATCGAGCACTCCGGCGACGCCGTTGGGATTGCCGCTCGGATCGAGCAGTTCGACCTTGGCTTTGTCCTGTTCGGCGAGCTTGACGCTGCCTTTGGCGGCGGCCTGGCGCAGCGAATCGATCTGTCCGACCGCTTGACTGAAGTTCACGTAGATCGGATCGATCTGCTCGACCGTGGTCAACAGCGTGGCCGATCCTTGACCGACCAGTGCGCCTTCGGTGACCTGCTGCTGACCGGAACGGCCGGAAATCGGCGCCACGACGTCGGTGTAGCTGAGGTCGATCTTGGCCGTGTCGACGCTGGCCTTGGCCTGCTGCACCGATGCCGCCGAAGTGCGCTCGGCGGCGATCGCATTGTCGACGTCGCTCTTGGACAACAGCCCCTTGGCGCCGACCGAGCGTGCGCGCTCGGCGGCGACGTGGTTGTTCGCGTAGGTCGCGTTGGCCGAGGCGAGATTGGCGAGCTGCACGTTCAACGCTGCGCGGTAGGGCGCTGGGTCGATCTTGAACAGCAACTGGCCTTCTTTGACGTCGCTGCCTTCGGTGTAGACGCGCTTCTGCAGCACGCCGGCGACGCGCGCGCGCACATCGGCGCTGCGCGTGGCGGACAGGCGCCCGACCAAATCCTGAGTCAACGGCACGACTTCCGCCTTCGCCGCGACCACGCCGACTTCGGGCGGCGGCATTTGCTGCTGTTGCTGCTGAGGCTTGCCGCAGCTGCTCGCAACGGCAGCGATCGCGGCGACGCCGGCGCAAGTCAAGGCGCTATGCAACTTCATGGCGAAGTCTTCCTCGTCTGTAGCTGGGGATGGGGTCGTGCCGCGAGAGGCTGCGGCAGTCCGACGTCAAAGGGGACGCGCTCCAGAGCGCGCCGCAGGCCGAGAAGCCGGGCATGCGCGGCCGCACCCACACGTCGTTCAGGGGCTCACTATACCGGCCGGTATAGAAATAGTCACGCATGACGGCGCGATTCTGACAGACCTTTTGTCGCAGGTAGCGCAAGCGTGCCACGCCAAACGTGGAAGATTCGTTTCATGGGAGCGACTTGGCGGTGCCGACGGCATGGTTACGAGGTGGAATAAGCAATGCCAGCGGCATATCCTTCGCGCCCCGTAGTTCCCCCTCTTCGGATGTCTTCATGACCGCTCAAGGCGCCGTTGCCAACACGCCCGTCGATTCGATCCTCGCCCAGCAAGCCGCGCAGCTCAGCGGCGCGCGTTTGCGCGACGCGCAGACCTTCACCAGCGAATTCCTAAGCCGCGTTCCAGCCGACGAGCTGGCCGAGCGCAGCGCTCCCGAATGGGCCGCTCTGGCGCAGAGCGTGCTCGAGTTCGCGCGCGAACGGCGCGCCGGCACGGCCAAGGTGCGTGTGGTCAACGCGGTCGAGGGCGAACACGGCTTCGAAGCCGCGCGCACCCTGGTCGACGTAGTCACCGAGGACGCCCCGTTCCTGGTCGATTCGGTCGGTATGGCGATCAACGCTTGCGGTTGGCAGGTGCACGCGGTGATCCATCCGATCTTCCGCATCACGCGCGATCCGGGCGGCCACCTGCTCAGCTTCGCCGCCGAGGGCGCCGCGGGGACGGCCGAATCGGTGATGCATTTCGAGGTCGATCGCATCACTGAGCCGGCGGAACTGGAGCGTCTCAAGCGCGTCGTTTGCGCGGCGCTCGAGGATGTGCGCGCCTGCGTCGGCGATTGGAAGGCGATGCGCCAGCGCATGCTCGACATCGCCGACGAGCTGACCCAGCGCAAGCTGCCGATCGATGCCGCCGGCGTGGCCGAGGCGCAGGAATTCCTGCGCTGGGCCGCAGACGACAATTTCACCTTTCTCGGCTATCGCGAGTATCGCGTCGAGAAATCGGGCAACGACGAAGTGCTGCAGGCGGTCGACGGTTCCGGTCTCGGCATCCTGCACGGTGGCGAGCGTTCGCTCGCGCCGCGCTCGCTGCGCACCCTGGTGGCGAAGGACCTGCCGCAGTCCGGCTCGATGGACGCGATCATCCTGACCAAGACCAATGCGCGCGCCAGCGTGCATCGTCCCGGCTACATGGATTACATCGGCGTGCTCAGCTTCAACGAGGCCGGCGTGCCGGTGGTCGAGCAGCGCTTCCTCGGCTTGTTCACCACCGCCGCCTACATGGCGCGGCCGCAGGACGTGCCGCTGGTACGGCGCAAGGTCGAAGCGGTCATGCAGCGTTCCGGCCTGCGTCGCGATTCGCACTCGGGCAAGGCGCTGCGCCACGTGCTCGAACTGTTGCCGCGCGACGAGCTGTTCCAGTGCAGCGAAGACGAGCTGTACGACGTCGCCACCGGCATCCTCGCCCTGCGCGAGCGCCCGCGTACGCGTCTGTTCGTGCGTCGCGACAAGTACGGCCGCTTCTTCTCCTGCCTCGTCTACCTGCCGCGCGACCGTTTCAATACCGACGTGCGCGAGCGCATCGAATCGACCCTCAAGCGCGCCTTCCACGGCGAGCGCATCGATTCGACCATCGCGATCGGCGAATCGCCGTTGGCCAATCTGCACCTGGTGATCCGGCCCAAGCCGGGCGACAAGACCAGCTACGACGTCGCCGAACTCGAAGCGAAGATCGTGCACATCGTGCGCAACTGGCACGACGACCTGCGCGACGCGCTGGTGCAGCGCCACGGCGAGGACAAGGGCCTCAAGCTCGCCGCGCGCTACGGCCGCGCGCTGCCGATCGGCTACATCGAGGAAGTCACGCCGCACGTGGCCGCGGCCGACGTCGAGATGGCGGCGAGCTTGCGCGATGCCGACGACATCCGCCTCAGCCTGCAACGCTCGCGGCGCAAGCCCGATGCGCTGCAGTTCAAGGTGTTCCGCGTCGGCAGCGCGATCGAGCTGTCGGAAGTCATCCCGCTGCTCGAGAACATGGGCGTCAAGGTGCTGACCGAGCAGTTGTACGAGCTCGACGTGCACGGCAGCCAGCTCTACATCCAAGACATCGCGGTACAGCCGGCGCAGCGCTTCGAGTTCGATCTCGATCAAGTGCGCGAGGCGTTCCAGAACGCATTCGGGCAGATCTGGCGCGGAGCGGCCGAGAACGACGCGTTCAACAAGCTGATTCTCGGCGCGCAGCTCGACTGGCGCCAGGTCGCCGTATTGCGCGGCTACTGCAAGTATCTCTTGCAGACCGGCGTGACCTATTCGCAGAGCTACATGGAGGAAACGCTCAATCGCTATCCGGCGATCGCGGGCCTCCTGATCGAGCTGTTCGAAGCCGGTTTCGACCCCAAACGCGAGAGCGCCGGCAAGCCCGCGATCGAGGCCGCGCGCAAGCGTCTGGCGAAGGAGCTGCAAACCCTGGTCGCCGAAGACGTGCTGAAGGCACAGCCGCGTCTGATCGACGACTTGGTGGCCGTGCGCAGCGAACCGCGCGCGCAGCAGATCACGGCCATCGTCAGCGCGATCAAAGCCTTGCTCGAGCACGTCGCCAGTCTCGACGAAGACCGCATCCTGCGTGCCTATCTCGGTGTGATCGGCGCGACCCTGCGCACCAACTACTACCAGCTGCATGATGGCGCGCCGGCGTCCTACATCAGCTTCAAGTTCGACTCCGCCAAGGTGCCGGAGCTGCCCAAGCCCAGGCCCTATCGCGAAATCTTCGTCTACGGCCCGCGTGTGGAAGGCATCCACCTGCGCTTCGGTCCGGTCGCCCGCGGCGGTCTGCGTTGGTCGGATCGGCGCGAGGACTTCCGCACCGAGGTGCTCGGCCTGGTCAAGGCGCAGATGGTCAAGAACACCGTCATCGTGCCGGTCGGCTCCAAGGGCGGCTTCTTCGTCAAGCGCCCGCCGGCCAGCGGCGAGCGCGACGCCGTGCTGGCCGAAGGCGTGGCTTGCTACCGCATGTTCATCAATGGCCTGCTCGACATCACCGACAACCTCGTCGACGGCGCCGTCGCGCCGCCGGAAAACGTGGTGCGCTACGACGGCGACGATCCGTACCTGGTCGTCGCCGCCGACAAGGGCACGGCGACGTTCTCCGACATCGCCAACGCGGTCAGCGCCGAGCACGGCTTCTGGCTCGGCGACGCGTTCGCCTCGGGCGGTTCGGTCGGCTACGACCACAAGAAGATGGGCATCACCGCGAAGGGCGCCTGGGAATCGGTCAAGCGCCATTTCCGCGCGCTCGGCCACGACAGCCAGAGCCAGGACTTCACCTGCGTCGGCATCGGCGACATGTCCGGCGACGTGTTCGGCAACGGCATGCTGCTGTCCAAGCACATCCGCCTGATCGCCGCGTTCGACCACCGCCACATCTTCATCGATCCCAACCCGGACGCGGCGACTTCGTTCGTCGAGCGCGAGCGCATGTTCAACCTGCCGCGTTCCTCCTGGGCCGACTACGACGCCAAGCTGATCTCGCAAGGCGGCGGCATCTACCCGCGCAGCGCCAAGACGATCGCGCTGTCGCCCGAAGCGAGCCGCGCGCTCGGCCTCGGCGACAGCAGCGAACCGTTGACGCCGGCGGCGCTGATGAGCGCGATTCTCAAAGCGCCGGTCGACCTGCTCTGGAACGGCGGCATCGGTACCTACGCCAAGGCGGAAACCGAAACCAATGCCGACGTCGGCGATCGCGCCAACAACGCGCTGCGCGTGAACGGCGGCGAGCTGCGCTGCAAGGTGATCGGGGAAGGCGGCAACCTCGGCTTCACCCAAAAGGGCCGCATCGAAGCGGCACGCAAGGGCGTCCTGCTGAACACCGACTTCATCGACAACTCGGCCGGCGTGGACACCTCCGATCACGAGGTCAACATCAAGATCCTGCTCAACGACGCCGTGCAGCGCGAAGAGCTGAACTACGAGCAGCGCAACGCGCTGCTGGCGGAAATGACCGACGAGGTCGGCCGCCTCGTGCTCAACGACAACTATCGCCAGAACCAGGCGATCACGGTGATGGAGCACATGTCGGTGCAGCGCCTCGGCTCGAACGCGCACTTCATCCGCGTGCTCGAATCGGAAGGCCTGCTCGATCGCCAGATCGAGTTCCTGCCCAGCGACGCCGAACTGGCCGAGCGCAAGGCGCGCCACCAGGGTCTGACGCGGCCGGAACTGTCGGTGCTGTTGTCCTACTCCAAGCTCAAGCTGTTCGAGCAGCTGCTCGACTCGGACGTGCCGGAAGATCCGTTCTTGTCCAAGGAGCTGGTGCGCTACTTCCCCGAACCCTTGCAGGCGAAGTACGCCGAGCACATGCAGCGGCACCGCTTGAAGCGCGAGATCATTGCCACCGCGGTGACCAATTCGATGGTCAATCGCATGGATGCGACCTTCGTGCTGCGCATGCAGGAAGACACCGGCCAGCCGCCGGCAGCGATCGCCAAGGCGTATTCGGCGGTGCGCGAGATCGTCGATGCGCGCGGCTTGTGGGCCGAGATCGAGGCGCTCGACGGCAAGGTCGCCGAAGACGTGCAGATCGACGCGTTGCTGAAGATCTGGGACCTGCAGCGCAACCTGACGCGCTGGCTGCTCAATCACCGCGGCGGCGTTCTCGACATCGCCGGCATCGTCGAACGCTACGCGCCTGGCGTGGCGCAGCTGCGCGCGGCGACGCCGAACGTGCTGACCGCCACCGGCCGCGCCGACTACGAAGTCGACGTTGAGAAGTGGCAGGGCATGGACGTGCCGGAAGCGTTAGGCAAGCGACTTGCGGCGCTGCCGGTGCTCGGCGTTGCGTTCGACATCGTCGAGGTCGCGCGCGAGGTCGGCAAACCGGTCGAGCGCGTCGCGGCGGTGTTCTTCGAACTCGGCCAGGCGCTCGAGATCGACGGCCTGCGCCGGCAGATCGAAGGCCTGCCGGTGGAAAGCCGCTGGCACGCGCAAGCGCGCGGTTCGCTGCGCGACGAACTCGCCGCGCAGCATCGTGCGCTCGCGGCGCAGATTCTCGCCGGCGCGTCGGACGAGGTTGCTCACCCGGTCGCGACGTGGCTGGAGCGCGACGATCCGACGCTGAAGTTCACCCTCGGCCTGCTCGGCGAGATCCGCACGCAATCGGTCGACTACCCGATCGCGTCGGTTGCGCTGCGCCGCTTCGCGCAGCTGGTGCAGGCATCGGCGAAAGCGTAGCGGCCGCGCAGCGGCTCGGATCGCCGACCCCTTACCCCGCCGTGCCGGCTTCCTCCGGCGCGGCGGAGATGCGAAGCTTCGCGTACTTCCGCTGATCCAGCCGCGCCATGTCCCGACGCATCGCGTTCGTCGCCAGCCCGACCGAGGAAGCGCAAACCGCGCTGGCCACACTGTCGGCGCGTTATGGCGATGCGCCGCTGGATCAGGCCGAAGTGATCGTCGCGCTCGGCGGTGACGGCTTCATGCTGCGGACCTTGCACCGGCATCGCGCGCGCGGCCTGCCGGTGTACGGCATGAAGCTCGGCACCGTAGGGTTCTTGATGAACCAGCACCTCCCGGACGAACTGCCCGAGCGTATCGCTCGCGCGCAGGCGACCGTATTGCGTCCGCTGTTGATGGAGGCAGTCACCGAATCGGGCAGCAACGCATCGGCGCTGGCGTTCAACGAGGTTTCGCTGCTGCGTCAGACCAAGCAGGCGGCGCACGTGCGCGTCGCGCTGAACGGTGTGGTCAAACTGCAAGAGCTGATCTGCGACGGCGTGCTGGTGGCGACGCCGGCCGGTTCCACCGCCTACAACCTGTCCGCGCACGGACCGATCCTGCCGTTCGGCTCGCAGCTCCTGGCGATGACCCCGATCAGTCCGTTTCGGCCGCGGCGCTGGCGCGGCGCGATCCTGCCGGCGCACAGCGAGATCACGATCGAGATCCTCGACCCGTACAAGCGCCCGGTCAGCGCCACTGCCGATTCGAACGAGGTGCGCGACGTGGTCGAAGTGCGCATCCGCGAGTCGCGCGAGCAGACCATGACCCTGCTGTTCGATCCGGAGCACGGATTGGAAGAGCGCATTCTCGACGAGCAGTTCGAACTCTGACGCGCGCTTCGATGTTGCTGCGTGCATTGGCGATCGTCGGCGTGCTGCTCGTGACCAGCGCCTGCACCAGCCTGCGCTACTACGCGCACGTCTCGCACGGCCAGCTCGCCCTGCTGGCCAAGCGCGAGTCGATCGAGCGCATCGTGGCCGACCCCAAGCGCGACGCGACCTTGCGCCAGCGCTTGGCGCAGGCGCAGGCGGCGCGCGCGTTCGCTGCGGAGCGGCTCGATCTGCCGCGCAACCGCAGTTATTCAAGCTACGTCGAGCTCGGTCGTCCGTACGTGACCTGGAATGTGTTCGCGACGCCGGAATTCTCGATCGAGCCGGTCACGCATTGCTTTCCGTTCGCCGGCTGCGTCGCCTACCGCGGTTACTTCGAGCGCGGGCTGGCTGAAGGGGAGGCGGCGCGGTTGGCCGGGCAGGGCGACGACGTCGCGGTCGAGGGCGCCGCCGCGTATTCGACCTTGGGTTGGTTCGCCGATCCGATCCTGTCGAGCATGCTGCGCTGGAGCGGCGACGAACTCGACGGCACGATTTTTCACGAGCTCGCGCATCAGAAACTCTACGTGCGTGACGACACCGCGTTCAACGAGTCGTATGCGAGCTTCGTGCAGGAACAGGGCCTGCGCGAATGGCGCGCTGCCCGCAACCTGCCCGCGCCCGACGAGAGCGGACAGGCGCGCGACGACGCCTTCACGCGCCTGGTGCTCGATCTGCGCGAACGGCTGAAGACGCTGTACGCCGGCGAGCAGGCACCGGCGACGATGCGCGCGGCCAAGCAAGCCGAATTCACCGCATTCCGCCAGCGCTACGCGCAGTTGCGCGACAGCCAGTGGAACGGCAGCCCGCGTTACGACAAGTGGGTTGCGGCGCCGCTGAACAATGCGAAGTTGCTGCCGTTCGGTTTGTACGAGCGCTGGGTGCCGGCGTTCGAGCGGCTGTTTCGCGAGGCGGGCGGGGCGTGGCCGGCATTCCATGCGCGGGTGAAGGCGCTGGCCGCATCGTCCAAAACCGAACGCGACGCCGAACTGGCGCGGCTGGCTCCCGCTTCCTGAACGGGCGTTCCGGCACGCGCTTGATCGTTTCAGGTCAGTACCTATTTATCGATGTGGGCGTAAGGTAGTCGCCTGGAAGTTGCGGAGGGTTGCGCCATGAAACGGTTCGGTAAGGCGGGTTTTCTGAAAGCGGTCGCGCTGCTGGTGTTGCTGTTGGGACTGGCTGGCTGTTACTACGAGCCGGGCTACTACACCCGCGGCGACGCCTACTACGGCACCGAGTACTACAGCGACGGCTACTACGGCGATTACTACGGGCCGGGTTACTACGGCTATGGGCCCGGCTATTACGGCTCCGTGGGGCTTGGCCTGTATTACGACAACGACTACTACTGGCGTCACCGCCACGATCACGGCCACGGCTGGAACGGCGATCGCACCAGCCGCAGCGGGCGCTGGGCCTCGCCGGTCGACGGCGACCGCGGTCGCGGCGCATCGGCGCCGCCGCGCGGAGTGGCTTCTTATCCGTCGCGCAGCCCCGGTGCCTCGATGCCGTCGCGCGGTGGCATGTCGTCGTTCCCCTCGCGCAGTTCGGGCGGCTCGTCGGCCCCTACACGCAGCATGGGCGCCTCGTCCGGCCCGCGCTCTTCGGGGTCGTCCCGCGGCGGGTCGAGTCGAAGTTCGGGACAGAGCGTGCGCTGAGTCATCGCGCTACGCCGTTTGAGCAATCGGCCCGCTTCGGCGGGCCGATTTCGTTTGTGGGGAGTTCTCCCGATCGCGGCGATCCGATCGGATGCGCGATACGCGTCCTCAGCAACGCGTCAATACCATTCGAGCAGGGACACGCCGAGACCGAAGTACCAGGCGCGGTGGTTGTAGTCGATCAGGCTCTGGCCGTAGCCGTCGAACAGTTGCAGGTGGCCGCGCAGCTCGCCGGAGATCGGAAACGCCCAGTCGAACTGCAGCGCACCGCGCGAACGGTCGCCGCCGCGCAAAGTGTGGCGCGCCATCAGCGAGAACTCGTGGCCATTCCATTCGTGCACGAGCTGCAGGTCGGCACGGCCGACGTAGTCGCTGATGTCGGGGTTGTCGTCGTCGCCGTCGTGCACGCGCCACCACGGTCGCAGCATCAAGGTCCAACCGTCGCGCTCGAAACCGAGGTTGAGCATCACGCGGTTCCAGCTGCGCGACAGCGGCTGGCTTTGCCCGTTCGACTGATGATTGACGGTCACGCCGAGCAGGCGCCCGTTCCAGCCGAACACGTCGTAGTTGGTGCGGAACATGAGCATCAACTCGGGCTCGTAGTTGGTCTCGCTGAACGGACGCGATTCCTTTTCGTTGTAGATCTGCCAGTGCGAAACCTGCGTGTAGCCGGTCCACAGATCGCCGTTGTCGCCGAACACGTTCTCCCACAACTTGGTCTTCAGGCTGAGCTGATAGAGCGCTTCGATCGCCTGCAGATCGCGCGAAGCGGTGACCGTGCGCCCCGGCGCTGGGCTCGACGGCCTCTGATTGGTGTCGCTGGTGTAGAACACCGGCAGCAGATAGACCGGCTTGTAGGCGCGGATGTGGAACTCACCCTTCTTGCTCGCCTCGTCGAGTTCCCAGCGGCTGTCGAGCAGCGAAGCGACCAGGGCGTGCTCTTCGGTGCCCGCCGCTGCGCGCTCATGCGGGAAAACCACGTTGCGCATCGCTTCCGCCGCGCGTGCCGGCGCCGCCGGCGCGGCCGGGCGTTTCAGTGCGAGGTCGTAGCAGCGCAGGCGTACCGCATCGTCGTTGATCCCGATGCAGCGCGCGGCGTCCTGTTCCGTGCCGGCCTGCACGCAGGTTGCGCCGAGCGCCAGCCACACGCTCGCGCCGATGCATCGCAAACGGAATTGGCGATGATCGTTGATCGGCATGCGTACACCTCGGTTGCGGGACTGGTGCCCCGCAGGTTCGCATACGCACGCGACCGAATGAAACCTTGCCCGATCCGCCGCGGTCGCTCAGCGACTACGCGCCCAGCGGTCGTACTCGGCCTTGGAAACGCGGCCGTCGCGATTGGCGTCGGCATGAATGAAGTCGTTCGCCAGCGGCGGATAGGCGGCCGCTTCCTCGCCGCTGATGTAGCCGGCGCCGCGACGGTCCAGTTGCGCGAACGCGGGCGGCGCACCGAAGTTGCGTGGCTCGGCCGGGCCGGTGTGCACGACCAATTCGCCTTGCGCGTTGCGGATCGTCGTGGTGTTCGAGTCGGCAGTGGACTGCGCCATCGCCGCGGCGCAGGACAGCAATAGTGAAATCGGGAAAAGTATGCGCGAATTCATGGGGTTACCTGCTCGTCTATGGGTGTTCGGCGACGGTGTCTGGCGCGCGCGGAAGTCGGCCTCGAGCGCTCGGAACGTCGTCCGGCCGATCCTATTCCAGCCAAGCTGAAGCGTTCTTGCAGCGGCGAATGCCTGCGCACGGTATCGTGCGGGATTGTTATCGAGAGACCTGCGTGCAGATGGCGAATCCGCAGACGAGCGCCCCGCGCCCCGCGTCGCTGCTGAAGTTGATCGCGGCGTTCAAGCTATTCAAGGCGCTGATTGCCGGGCTTCTGGCCGTGCTCGCATTCCACCTGCTGCAACCCGACTTCGCCGCGGCCGTCGGCGCGTGGCTCGAGTCGCTGCACTGGTTGACACGTTACGGTCTGGTCGTGCGCCTGATCGATCAAGTGCTCGGTCTCGATCCGCATCGCTTCCGCTTGTTCGGTTTGGTCGCGACCGCCTACTGCGTGCTCTATCTGGTGCAGGGAGTCGGCTTGTGGCGCGGCCGCCGCTGGGCCGAGTATCTGGTCGTGGTCGAGGGGGCCTTGCTGCTTCCGCTCGAACTGTGGGAGCTGTGGCATCGCTTCAGCGCGTTCAAACTCGGCGTGCTGCTGGCCAACCTCGCGATCGTCGCCTATCTGCTGCAGGTACTGCGCAGGTCGCGCACGCGATGACGACGCGTTTCCTTTCTCGCGGGTTGATGGTCGCGCTGACTGCGCTGGCCGGCTGTGGGCGCGACCTGCCGCCTGCGGCCGTCACACCGCCCACGCCTGGCGTCGCAGCTCCCGTGAACGCAGCGCCCGCGACGACGACGCAAGTACCGCCGCCCGAAGCGATCGTCGAGCAATTGACGGCGATCGCCCGCGCGATCGAAGTGCGGCCACCGCTCACAGCCGCTTGCCTGGCGAACTCTTCACCGCAGAAGGCACCCAGTTCACAGTCCGTGCACCGTTGGGTCGATGCGGCCGGCATCACGCACTATTCGGACCAGGCGCCGCCACGCGATGCACGCGAGCATCGTGTGATCGACGTGCGTAAGCAGGAACCGATCAGCGTGCAGGCATCCGGCTACGACGCGAACCTGCCGGTCGAACTGCAGCGGCGCGCGGTCGCCGATGCGCTCGGCGTGCAGCGCGTGTTGCGCGACGCGCTCGGTGTGTTGCCGCCGTCCGACATCTCGCTGCGCATTGTCTTCGTCGACGACGGCGCGACCTATGCGAGATTGATCGGCAATCCCGCGCTGGCCAGTTCGGCCGGCGCTTATTCGACCGCGCAACGCACGATCTTCGTACGCCGGCAAGCGCAGGAAGAGGCCAGTTTCGCCGTGTTGCGGCACGAGATCACGCACGCCCTGGTGCATGAGTCGATCGGCAGTCTGCCCACCGCGATCAACGAAGGCTTGGCCGAATACTTCGGCCGTTATCGCGTCGCCGGTCTCGGCGGGCAGGTCGACGTCGGCGCCGGCCGCGACATGATCGCCGCTGCCGCTGCGGAAGGCGACGGCGGCGATGCCTTGGTCGATCTGCTCGCGCGCGAGGGCGATGGTTTCTACGCGCTCGATGCCGGCGCCGCAGCGCGCGAGCGTCGTTATCTGCGCGCTTACTCGTTGATCGCGGTGCTGATGCGCGATGCGCCCGGCCGCACGGCCTTGAGCGAGCTATTGACGCGGCAGCGCGCCGATCCGTGTCGCGCGGTGGCCGCCGAACAGATTCTCGACCAGCGCTATCCCGGCGGCTTGGCTGCATTGGCCTCGGCCTGGGCCGTATTCATGCGCAATCCGCCGACGGATATCCGCGCCTATTAATCGCGTTTGCGCGGCGACGGAAATCGCAAATAGGCGAGAAGACTTCCGCGGCGCGGTTATTGGCGTCGAGCGAGCGCGATTTTGTGATCGAGTTCCCATAATCGAACGACGCCTACCTCCAAAACCCCGCCTCGGGTAGACTCGATTCGCTGTGTTTGCAGGGTCGCTCGCGCGTGCGGCCGGTGCAGCGTCGATCGACGATCCGCTTCATCGTTTGGCCGTGAAAACCTGCATGCTCAGTGTTCGGCATGCCCTGAGTGGGGAAGGGTGATTTCAATCTGGTCAATCAGCGGAGAGTTTCATGTCGGATCGTCAAACGGGTACTGTGAAGTGGTTCAACGAAAGCAAGGGTTTCGGTTTCATCAGCCGTGACAACGGCCCGGATGTGTTCGTGCATTTCCGCGCCATCAGCGGCACCGGTTTCCGCACCTTGCAGGAAGGTCAGAAAGTTTCGTTTCGCGTCGTGCAAGGTCAGAAAGGTTTGCAGGCCGAGGACGTGGCGGCGGCCTGAGCGGCGTTCGTTTCGTTTGAGAAAGCCGCGGCTGGCCCGCGGCTTTTTTTATATTTTTACGTTATTGCATGCAATTGCATGCGGGGCCGTTCCTAGGTGGAATGGCTGCGCTGCAACCAGATCAGCATGCCTTTTGCGTTCAGTTCGGCGTCGATCGCGAGCAGGCGTCGCGTTTCCTGTTGCGATACCGGTGCGTCGATACGGCGGACTTCGGCGTAGAACAAATCGTGCAATGCCTCGGTCAATGCTTCGACGGTATCCGCGCGATCGGCGTAGCGGCGGGCTAATTCGACCTGGGCATCGATAAGGCGCAACAAAGTTCGTGCGCGGGTTTCGACGTCTTCGATGCGCGAGTAGTGCGTCAGCAGCATGGCACGCGGCCGGCGTTCGAGCATGCGCGAGATCGTCGCCTTCATCGCCTCCGGCTCGAACTGCACCGGGCTGGTGGTGGGGAAGATCAAGGGTTCGCTGCCGCCGTCGAAGTCGCGGTAGCTGATGCCGAAGCAGTCGCCGGTGAACCAACTCGCCGCGGCCGCGTCGTACAAGGTCACGTGGTGGCGCGCGTGGCCCGGACTGTCGATGAAATGCAGGATGCGACCGGCCAGATCCACGTCTTCGCCGTCGGCGAGCGCGCGAATGCGTTCGGCCGGCACCGGCACCAAGTCGCCGTAGGTGCGCGCGACCACCTCGACACCGTAGACCTGCTCGGCGCTGGCTTGCAGCGCGGAAGGATCGAGCAGGTGACGCACGCCGCGCGCGTGTGCGAGCACTTGCGCACGCGGGAGCTCACGCAACAGGGCGCCGATACCGCCGGCGTGATCGAGATGGACGTGGCTGGCGATCAGGTAGCGCACCGCGTCGCGTGCGACCCCGCGCGCGTCGAGCGCGGCGAGGATGCGCGGCACGCTGTAGTTGGTGCCGGCGTCGAAGATCGCCGCGCTGCCGTTCGCCTCGATCAAGTAGCAGGCGCCGAACTGCGGCCGTTCCAGGCCGATGTCGACGACGGTGATGCCGTCGCCGAGATACTGGTGGTGCATGCCGTGCCTCGTGATGACGAACGCGCGACGCGGATGATGGCATCATGGCGCTTTCCGGCCCAATACCGAACGAACGCATGTCCGCCGAAACCGCCTTGTCGATCGAACCGCGCCTGCACGACCTCGGCGACGGCTTCAACGTGCGGCGGCTGTTGCCGTTCCGCCTGCGCCGTCACGTCGGGCCATTCGTGTTCTTCGACCATATGGGTCCGGCCGCGTTGGCGCCCGGGCGCGGGCTCGACGTGCGTCCGCATCCGCATATCGGTCTGGCCACGGTGACGTATCTGTACGAGGGCGCGATCGCACATCGCGACAGCCTCGGCAGCGAACAGGTGATCCGCCCGGGCGACGTGAACTGGATGACCGCCGGCCGCGGCATCGTGCATTCCGAGCGCACGCCGGCGCCCGAGCGCGCCGCCGGGCATCGCGTGCACGGCATCCAGACCTGGGTCGCGCTGCCGCGCGAGCACGAGGAAGTCGAGCCGGGATTCTTCCATCATCCGGCCGCAAGCTTGCCGCAGATCGAGCGCGACGGCGTGCGCCTGCGCGTGATCGCCGGTTCCGCGTTCGGACTGGAATCGCCGGTGCGCGTGTACGCACCGACCTTGTATGTGGACCTGCATTTCCTGCGCGACGCCGTGTTCGTGTTGCCGCCCGAGCATGTCGAGCGTGCGGTCTACCTGGTCGAAGGCACGGCACGCGTAGGCGATGAGCCGCTGCCGGCTACGCACATGCGCGTGCTCGCTGCAGGCGGCGAGGTCGAGATCGCCGCTGCCGCCGGCACGCGCGTGATGCTCTGCGGCGGCGCGCCGCTCGACGGTGAGCGTACGATTTGGTGGAACTTCGTTTCGTCCAGCAAGGAACGCATCGAGCGCGCGAAGGCCGACTGGCTCGCGCAGCGTCTGGGTCAGGTGCCGGGCGAAACGGAGTTCATTCCGCTGCCGGAGCATTGAGCCATGTCCGAATTCGCCAGTTTCCGCGATTTCTATCCGTACTACCTCGGCGAGCACACCAATCGGGTCTGCCGCCGCCTGCACTTCGTCGGCAGTTGCGTGGTGCTGCTGGTGCTGGCGTTCGCAGTGCTGACCCGCGATGCGTGGTGGCTGTTGCTGGCGCCGGTTGCCGGTTACGGTTTCGCCTGGTTCGGGCACTTCGTGTTCGAGAAGAACCGGCCGGCCACGTTCAAGCATCCGCTGTACAGCCTGGCCGGCGACTGGGTGATGTTCTGGGACGTCCTGCGCGGCCGCGTTTCGATCTGACGGACGTTGCATGACCGCGCAAGACCTAGCCGCCGCGCGCGGATCGCCTGACGCGCGCCTGCGTTACGTCGACGCGCTGCGCGCCATCGCGGCCTTACTGGTTTTGTGGCTGCACGTGGCCGACAGCTTCGTGCATTTGAACGGCGCGGTCGCGCTGCGCGGCGCCTGGCTGCAGGATTTCGCCTCGAGTGTCGATGTCGGCCGCGTCGGCGTGGTCGCGTTTTTCCTGATCAGCGGTTTCGTGATCCCGTTCAGCATACGGCCGACGCAGCCGGCGCCGATTCGCAGCTTTCTGATCAAGCGCTTCTTCCGTGTGTTCCCGGCGTACTGGTTGTCGATCCCGTTCGGCGCCGCGACCGGCTGGTGGTTGTGGGGACGCGAATTCGGCGCGGCGGATTTTCTGGTCAACCTGACCTTGCTGCAGGATGTGTTCGGCATGCGTTCGGCGGAAGGGCTGTATTGGACCTTGCTGGTCGAGCTGGTGTTCTATGCCTTGTGCATCGCGCTGCTGCTGACGCGCAGTCTGCAGCGGCCGCGCCGTCTGCTCGTGCTCGCCTGCGTGTTGGGAGCGGTGCATACGGCGGCGATGATCGCACGCTGGTTCGGCACGCCGCTGATGGGTTCGACCGCGGCGTTCTGGTTTCTCAATCTGTCGATCATGCTGTGCGGCACGCTGTATCGGCAGCTCGTGTTCGAGCCGGATGCTGCGAGCGATCGTCTCGCACACGGTGGTACCTTGCTGCTGCTCGGCTATTACCTGATCGTGCTGCCGTTGGCGGCGATATGGGCGATCGGCGTCGAGCGCAACGCATTGGTCGCCTACGCGCTCGGCCTGCTCTTGTTCATCGTCGGCACGCGCTACCTGCGCATCCAGACGCGTCTGACCGATCGGCTCGGTGCGATCAGCTATTCGATCTACCTGTTCCATCCGGTGGTGTTCATGTCGCTGCTGTGGTGGCTGGCGCGTCAACCGCTCGGATCGTGGTGGCGTACGCAGCACCTCGGCGTCTACCTGATCGTCAATCTGCTGCTGACGGTTGCGATCGCGGCGCTCGTCTACCGTTGGGTCGAGCAGCCGTGCATCCGGCTCGGTCATCGCCTCGCGCGCGGCCTGCAACGGCACCGCGAAGGATTTCCCGTGGCCGAGCAGGCATTGCCGCCGCAGGGCTGAGCGTCGGCCGCAGCGAAAAGTTTTCGAGCGCAGCGCCGGGCTTGTCGATTTCCTCGTTCCTCGTTCGTCGTACCTGCAAGAGCATGGCTCTCGATGCGCGTCCGCCAGGACCGCTCGACGCGCTGCGCTCGAATATGCCGGTCCCAGCGAACACGAGGAAACTCCGATGAAATACTTCAGCATCTACACGCCCGACCCGAAGACCAATCCGCCCAGACCGCCGAGCGCCGAGCAGAAAGAAGAAATGGACCGCTTCGTCGCCACGGCGATCGAGCGCGGCGAGTTCCTCGGTGGCGGCGGCTTCCTCTCGCTGCAGCGGCACGGCGCGGTGGTGCGCCGCAGCGACGGCGTCAGTCGCGTCATCGACGGGCCGTACGCCGAAGCGCGCGAAATCGTCGGCGGTTTCGCGATGGCGCAGTACGACTCGCGCGAGGCGGCGATCGAAGCTTCCAAACGCTTCATGGAGGTGGCCGGCGACGGCGAATGCGTGACCTACGCGATCTCGGAAGATCCCGACGACTGCGGCTGACTCCGCGACGCCGACGCAGTTCCCCAATGCCGGCAAGAAGGACTCTTGCCGGCCGGCAGCGATGATGGTCTGATCCGTCGCCATGACGGCGACCGACATCCGCAAAACGATCGAAGCGGTTTGGCATATGGAATCGGCCAAGCTGATCGCCGTGCTGGCGCGCATGCTGCACGACGTCGGCCTCGCCGAAGAGCTGGCGCAGGACGCCCTGGTCACCGCGCTCGAACAGTGGCCCGAGCGCGGCGTGCCAGACAACCCGGGCGCATGGCTGATGGCCACCGCCAAGCACCGCGCGATCGACCGCCTGCGGCGGCAGCAGCTCTTGCAGCGCAAGCACGAAGAACTCGGCTACGAGATCGAAATCGGCCAGGACACGGTACAGGGCGCGGGATCGGACGTGAGCATCGAAGCGGCCATCGATGACGACATCGGCGACGATTTGTTGCGCCTGGTGTTCGTCGCCTGCCATCCGGTGCTGTCGTCGGAGGCGCGCGTCGCCTTGACCCTGCGCCTGCTCGGCGGCCTCACCACCGACGAGATCGCGCGCGCCTTCCTGTTGCCCGAGCCGACCATCGCCCAACGCATCGTGCGCGCCAAGCGCACCTTGTCCGACAAGCAGGTGCCGTTCGAGGTGCCGCGCGGCGACGAACTCGCCGAGCGGCTGTCGTCGGTGCTCGAAGTGATCTACCTGATCTTCAACGAAGGCTACGCGGCGACCGCCGGCGACGACTGGACGCGTCCAGCCTTATGCGAAGACGCGTTGCGCCTCGGCCGCGTATTGGCCGAGCTGATGCCGGACCAGGCCGAAGTGCACGGCTTGGTCGCGCTGATGGAAATCCAGGCTTCGCGCCTGCGCGCACGCGTAGGTCCAGGCGGCGAACCGATCCTGTTGCTCAAGCAGAACCGCGGCGCCTGGGATCGGCTGCTGATTCGTCGCGGTTTGGCCGCGCTCGAGCGCGCCGACAGACTCGGCGGTTCGCTCGGCCCGTACACGCTGCAGGCGGCGATCGCCGCCTGCCATGCGCGCGCGCCCACGGCCGACGCCACCGACTGGCCGCGCATCGCCGCGCTCTACGCGCAGCTCGCCGAGTTGATGCCGACGCCGGTGGTCGAACTCAACCGCGCCGTCGCGGTGTCGATGGCGTTCGGCGCGCAAGCCGCGCTCGCAATCGTCGATGCGCTCGGCGCCGAGCCGACTCTGGCCAACTACCACCTGTTGCCCAGCGTGCGCGGCGATCTGCTCGAGAAGCTCGATCGTCGCGACGAGGCGCGCGCCGAGTTCGAGCGCGCCGCCGCGCTCGCGCGCAATGTGCGCGAGCGCGATCTGCTGCTGCAGCGTGCGGCGGCGTGTCAGCGAGTCGCCTGACGCCGACTACCGAAATTCGCGAGTTCCGCTGTGGATTACGACGCGGTGGATTCGGCCACCGCGGCGGCCGGTATCTGCGCACGCAGAAACACCGCGCCGATCAACGCCGCCAGCGCGGCGAAGCACGCACCGACCAGAAACGCCTCGCGATAGCCGCTGTTCAACGCGACCAGCGCATCGGCGCCGGCGGCTGTCAGCGCGCTGCTGCGCGAGGCGGCTAGGCTGGCGAGCACGGCGAGGCCGAGCGCGCCGCCCATCATGAACGAGGTGTTGACGATGCCAGAGGCGAGGCCGGAGTCGCTCGGCGCGACGTCGTTCATCGCGGCGAGCAGCACCGGATTGAACGCGATGCCGGCGCCGAGGCCGAGCAGCAGCATGGCCGGCAGGATGTCGATCAGGAAGTTTCCCTGCACCGGTGCGCGCGCGAACAGCGCGAGGCCGATCGTCGCCAGCACCAGTCCGCTTGCCAACGGCAGGCGGATACCGAAGCGCATGACCAGCTTGGCCGAGAGGCCGAGCGAAAACACCGCCATGATCAGATTGGCCGGCAGGAAGGCGAAACCGACCTGGCTCGGCGTGTAGCCGAGCACCAGCTGCATGTACAGCGCGGACAGGAAGAACCAGGCGAACATCGCCGCCGCCCACAGCACGCCGATGACGTTCGCGGCAGCGAGATTGCGCAGGCGGAAGAGACCAAGTGGCATCAGCGGCGCGCTCACGCGCGACTCGATGGTGAGGAACAACACGAGCAGGGCGACGGCACCGCCGAGCTGGAGCAGGGTACGCGTGGAGGTCCAGCCGACCTCGTTGCCGTTGACCACGGCGTAGACCGCCAGCATCAGCGCGGCCGTCACCGACACCGCGCCGGCGACATCGAGGCGCACCGCTTGTGCGATACCGCGCACGGCCGGCAGCAGCTTGAGCGAAAGCGCGATCACGGCGACGCCGATCGGCAGGTTGATCAGGAAGATCGAATGCCAACCGAGCGAGCCGGTCAGCACGCCGCCGAGCATCGCGCCGATGCTGCCGCCGCCGGCGCAGACGAAGCCGTACACGCC
Organism: Dokdonella sp. GW821-FHT11D02; assembly: GCF_058808595.1. Lineage (NCBI taxonomy): Bacteria > Pseudomonadati > Pseudomonadota > Gammaproteobacteria > Lysobacterales > Rhodanobacteraceae > Dokdonella > Dokdonella sp. GW821-FHT11D02. The sequence continues at coordinate 1,740,289 of NZ_CM179520.1, forward strand.
CATCGCCTTGGCGCGGTCGGCCGGTTCGGTGAAGAGATCCATGATCAAGGACAGCGCGACCGCGGTGACCACGGCGCCGCCGAGGCCCTGCACTGCGCGTGCGGCAATCAGCAAGCCCTGCGTCGTCGCCATGCCGCAGAGCAGGGAGGCGAGGGTGAACACCGCGGTGCCGATCAGAAACACGCGCCGGTGCCCGTACAGATCACCGAGTCGTCCGCCGAGCAGCAAGAAGCCGCCGTAGGTCAGCATGTAGGCGTTCACGACCCAGGCCAGCGAGGTATCGTTGAACTTGAGATCGGCCTTGATCGAGGGCAGGGCGACGTTCACGACGGTGGTGTCGAGCACGATCATCAGCACACCCAAGCAAAGAACGCCGAGCGCGAACCAGCGCTGGCGGCCGTGGGAGTCGTGGGGGGTATCGGGGCTTGGATGAGGCATGAGGTTCTCGTCGGATGGGCAGTAGCAGGTTGAACGAACGGCGGGGTCGGGAATCGACACCTAGGGTGCCGAAACTCGTCGCACGGCATGCGATTGAAGTCGCGCCGGGTTGCACCATGTCTACAATCGCAAAATTATAACGGCCGCATTCCCCGTTCCGAAGGAAGACTGCATGCGAAGCGTGACCGAGCCGGTAGCGACCGGCGCGAGCGAACCGATCGTCCAGGTCTCAGGTCTCGGCAAGACCTACGCCGGCGGCTTCCAGGCGCTGAAGAACATCGATCTGAGCATCCGGCGCGGCGAGATTTTCGCCCTGCTCGGGCCGAACGGAGCCGGCAAGACCACTCTGATCAGCATCATCTGCGGCATCGTCAACCCGAGCGTCGGTACGGTGCTCGCCGACGGCCACGACATCGTGCGCGACTACCGCGCGGCGCGCGCGAAGATCGGCCTGGTGCCGCAGGAGCTGCACACCGACGCGTTCGAGAGCGTGTGGGCGACCTTGCGCTTCAGCCGCGGCCTGTTCGGCAAGCCGCCCGATCCTGCGCATCTGAAGAAGGTGCTGCGCGAGCTTTCTCTGTGGGAGAAGAAGGACAGCAAGATCATGTCGCTCTCGGGCGGCATGAAGCGGCGCGTCCTGATCGCCAAGGCGCTCGCGCACGAACCGAAGATTCTGTTTCTCGACGAACCCACCGCCGGCGTCGACGTCGAACTGCGCCACGACATGTGGCAGATGGTGCGGCGCCTGCGCGACGACGGCGTCACCATCATCCTGACCACGCACTACATCGAGGAAGCCGAGGAAATGGCCGACCGCATCGGCGTGATCCGGCGCGGCGAGCTGATCGTGGTCGAGGACAAGCACGTCTTGATGCGCAAGCTCGGCAAGAAGCAGCTGAGCTTGACCCTGCAGAGCCCGCTGGCGCAGATCCCGAGCGAACTGGCCGCGCTGCCGCTGGAGCTGTCCGAGGGCGGCGCCAACCTGGTCTACACCTTCGATGCGCAAAGCGAGGAAACCGGCATCGCCGAACTGTTGCGGCGCCTGGGCGAACACGGCATCGCGTTCAAGGATCTGCATTCGAGCGAGAGTTCGCTGGAGGACATTTTCGTCGGACTGTTGCACTCGGGCGCTGCGGAGGAGAAGGCATGAACATTCACGCGATCCGCGCGATCTACCGTTTCGAGATGGCGCGCACTTTCCGCACTCTGACGCAGTCGATCGCCTCGCCGGTGCTGTCGACCTCGCTCTACTTCGTCGTGTTCGGTGCTGCGATCGGCTCGCGCATGGGCGCCATCGACGGCGTCAGCTACGGCGCCTTCATCATTCCCGGCCTGATCATGCTGTCGCTCTTGAACGAGAGCATCTCCAACGCTTCTTTCGGTATCTACCTGCCGAAATGGTCGGGCACGATCTACGAACTGCTGTCGGCGCCGGTGTCGTATCTGGAGGCGCTGATCGGCTACGTCGGCGCCGCGGCGACCAAGTCGGTGATGCTTGGTGTCCTGATCTTGATCACGGCGCGCCTGTTCGTGCCGTACCACATCGAGCATCCGCTCTGGATGCTCGGTTTCCTGCTGCTGACGGCGGTCACCTTCAGCCTGTTCGGTTTCATCATCGGCATCTGGGCCGACGACTTCCAGAAGCTGCAGGTGATCCCGCTGATGGTGGTCACGCCGCTGACCTTTCTCGGCGGCGCGTTCTACTCGATCGGCATGCTGCCGCCGGTGTGGCAGAAAATCGCGCTGTTCAATCCGGTGGTGTATCTGATCAGCGGCTTCCGCTGGAGCTTCTTCGGTCAGGCCGACGTCAATGTCGGTGTCAGCCTCGCGGCGACGCTCGGTTTCCTGGCGTTGTGCCTCGCGATCGTGTGGTGGATCTTCCGCACCGGCTACAAGCTGAAGTCCTGATCGGCTAGCCGGACTGCGGCATCGCTTTGCCAGTCTCCCGCTTGCGAGAGCGGGCTGGGCGAGGCAAGCGGAGCGCAACACTGCGATCCCCTCATCCGAAGCGCTGCGCGCTTTGACCTCTCCCGCTCGCGGGGGAGGTGATGGACTCAGTGACCGCCGGGCCCCGCGGCGACATTGCCGAACGGCGGCTTGGCCAGCCACACGACCGGGATCATCGCCAGGAACAGGAAGGTGCAGAGCAGGAACACGTCGTTGACCGCGAGCGTCAACGCCTGCCGCGTGACGATGCCTTCGATAATCGCCCAGCTGCGCTGCACCGGGCCGCCGAGCATCGAGAGTCCGTCGAGATAGCCGGTCGTCGCCGCGCTGGCGCCGTTCAGATGCTCGGCCAGCACGGCGTGGTGGTAGTCGCCGCGGTGCTGCCAGATCGTCACCGTGACCGCGGTCGAAATGCTCGCCGCCAGCGTGCGGCAGAAATTCGCCAGGCCCGAGGCGGAGGCGATCTCGTGCGGCTTCAGGCCGGACAGGAAGATCTGGTTCAGCGGAATGAAGAAGCACGGAATCGCCATGCCCATGATGAAGCGCGGCCAGACCAATTGCTCGAACGAGGCGTTGTCCGGAAAAATCGCGAACCAGTACGAGGTGATCGCGAACACGACGAAGGCGAAGGTGACGACCGAGCGCAATTCCAGCCGCTGGATGTTGCGTCCGATCACCGGCGACAGCAGGAAGGCGAGGATGCCGACCGGCGCGGTCGCCAATCCCGCCCACGACGCGGTGTAGTTCAGCACTGTCTGCAGCCACAGCGGGTAGACCACGTTGATGCCGAAGAAGCCGAGCATGCCGAACGACATCGCGGCGACGCCGACGGCGAAGTTGCGTTTGCGGAACAGGCTGAGGTCGACCACCGGGTGCTTGTCGGTCAGCTCCCAGGCGACGAAGAAGGTCAGGCAGACCACGGCGATGATGCCGAGCGTGGTGATGAAGGTCGAGGAGAACCAGTCCTTGTCGTTGCCGTTGTCGAGCATGAATTGCAGGCAGCCGACGCCGACCACCAAGAGAATCAGTCCGATCGCATCGATCGGCGCCTTCACGATCGTCGTTTCGCGATGGCGCAGCACGGCCCAGGTCACGATCACGGCGAGGATGCCGACCGGCACGTTGATGTAGAAGATCCACGGCCAGGAGTAGTTGTCGGTCAGATAGCCGCCGAGGATCGGGCCGAAGATCGGCGCCACCACCACCGTCATCGCCCACAGCGCGAGGGCGAGTCCCTTGCGTTCGTTCGGGTACGCATTCAGCAAGAGGCTCAACGACAGCGCCACCATCGGGCCGGAACCGGCGCCTTGCAGCAGGCGCGCGACCACCAGCATCGGCATGCTGGTGGCGAGGCCGCACAGCATCGACATGGCGACGAACAGAAAGGCCGAGACGCAGAAGCTGCGCACTTCGCCGAAACGGCGCGCGATCCAACCCGACAAGGGCTGCATGATCGCGCTGGCGAGCGAGTACGAACTGATCGCCCAGGTGCCTTCCTGCGGGCTCACGCCGAGGCTGCCGGCGATGTGCGGCACCGACACGTTGACGATGGTGATGTCGAGCACTTCCATGAACGTCGCGAAGGCGACGGCGATGGTCAACAGCACCAGCGGCGCGCCCTGCAGCGGCGGCGGTGCCGGTTTTCCCTGTTCGGCGGCCACGCGGGCGGTTCCTCAGCGAGCGGTCGGCAGGTTCGCGGCGACGATCGTGTCCGCCTCGGCTTCGGCTTTGGCCAGGTCACGCTCGTAGACGGTGGTTTGCGCGACCGGCGTGGTGGTCGGCGTCGCCGCCAGCACCTTGCCGGAGCGATCGTGCGTATCGACCGTCACCGCGGTCGACAGACCGATGCGCAGCGGATGCTGCTCGAGCTGCTTTTCTTCCAGCGCGATGCGCACCGGCACGCGCTGCACCACCTTGATCCAGTTGCCCGACGCGTTCTGCGGCGGCAGCAGGGCGAAGGCCGAGCCGCTGCCGGCACCGAGGCCGACGACCTTGCCGTGATACTCGATGCCGCCGCCGTACACGTCGCTCTCGATCTTGGCCGGCTGGCCGATGCGGATGTGCTGCAACTGGCTTTCCTTGAAGTTCGCATCGACCCATAAATCGTGCAGCGGAATGATCGTCAGCAACGCCTGGCCCGGCTGGATGCGCGCACCGACCTGCACGCTGCGCTGCGCGACGTAGCCGCCGATCGGCGCCACGATCGCGTTGCGCTCGTTGGCGATCCAGGCTTCGCGGAACTCGGCTTTGGCCTGCAGCACCGACGCGTTCTCGGCGATTTCGGTGCCGTCGACCAGAGCGTGCGAAGCGGCGGCCTGGCGCGTGGCCAAGTCGAGTGCGGCTTTGGCGGTGTCGACCGCCTCGCGTGCATGCGCCACTTCCTCCGGTGCGATCGCCTTGTCGGCGAGCAAAGGCTGGCGGCGCTTGAGATCCGCTTCGGCGCGGCTGAGATCGAGCTTGCGCGCGACGATCGCGGCGTCGTACTGACCGGCCATTTCGGTCTGCTGGCGCACTTGGCGCACGGCGTTCGCCAGCGCGCTCTTCGCTTTGGCGAGGTTGACCTGGGTATCGGTCGGATCGAGCTTGATCAAGGCCTGGCCGGTTTCGACCCGCTGCGTGTCGTCGACCAGCACGGCGACGACGGTGCCCGGCTGCTGCGCCGAGACCGCCACCTGGTTGCCGGCGACGTAGGCGTCGTCGGTCACTTCGCGCAGCGAAAATACGAACAGATACAGCAGATACCAGCCGATGCCGGCGGCGATGAAGACCAGCGCGATGATCGTCAGGATCAGGCGGCGCTTGCCTTTGCCCTTGCCGTTGTCGGCATCGGCGGCCCCGGCGGAGTGGTCGGTGTTGGAGTCGCTCATCGGAACGTGCTCACTGAAGGGAATTGGGAGAGTCGGTCGACGCGGCGGCCGTGCCGGCCTCATCGGCGGGAACCGAGCCTGCTTCGCGCAGGCGATAGCCGCCGCCGAGCGCCTTGGTCAGCGCGATCTCGGCGGCGATCGCGTCGGCCGCCAAGGTCGCCGCGGCATCGCGCTGTTGCAGCACTTCGGCTTCCGCGGCGAGCAGGCTGCGGTCGTCGGCGAGGCCGCGTCGCGCACGCGCATCGGCGGTGCGCTTGAGATCTTCGCTCGCCGCGATCTGGCGCTCGCGCTCGCGTTGCCGCGCATCGATCTGCTTCAAGCTCAGCGCCTGCGTGGCGACATCGCGCGCGGCGTCGACGACGCTGGCGTCGTACGCGGCGGCGGCGGCTTTGAGCTGCGCCTGCGAGGCGCCGTATTGCGCCTTCAGGCGGCTCAGTGCGAACAGCGGCAGATGCAGGGCGGGACCGACGCCGAATACGCGGCTGTCGGCATTGGCGAGCTTGTCCAGATCGATCGAGGAGAGGCCGGCCATCGCGCCGAGGCTGACATCCGGATAGAACTCGGCACGCGCCTGATCGACGCGCCGCAACGCGGCCTCGACGCGCCAGCGATTGGCGGCGATGTCGGGCCGACGCGCGAGCAGATCGAGGCCGACGTCGTCGGGCAGCGCGGCGTCGACCGTCGGCAGCGGCTTGGCCGCCAGCGTCGGCAGCTCGGCCGGTGCGACGCCGAGCAGGGCGGCGAGCGCGGCGAGACGAATCGGTGCCGCTCCGGCATAGGCGGCTTCGACTTCGCGCACGCTGGCGAGCCGTGCCGCCGCTTGATGCACCAGGTCGGGCGGATCGATGCCGCGCGCGGCGCGCTTTTCGGTCAAGCGCAGGCTGCGTTCGAGCGCTGCCACCGATTCGCGCGCCAACGCCAGCCGCTTCTGATCGGCCTGCCAGCCGAAGTAGGTGTCGGCGACCGCGGTGGTCAGCATCAGCGCGGCCGCGCTGCGTTCGGCTTCGGCGGCGCGCGCCTCGTCGACCGCGGCGGCGACGGCGGCGCGCGTCTTGCCCCAGAAATCGAAGTCGTACTGGAACTGCAGGCTGAGATCGCCTTGGTTGTACCAGGTGAAGCCGAGAAACTGGCTAGGAATCAGACCGTTCTCGCTCATGCGCAGGCGCTGCACCTGCGCGTTCGCCTGCACCGACGCGCCGCCGGCGGCGCGCGCGATGTCGATCGAGCGCAGGGCGGTGCCGAAGCGCCGGCGCGCTTCGTCCAGGGTCGGCGCCTTGGTCAGGGCTTTGCTTTCGAGCGCATCGAGCTGCTCGTCGCGGTAGCGCTTCCACCATTCGGTTTCCGGCCAGGCACCGTTCTGCGCGACGCCGACGCCGGCCAGCGGCGCTTCCTGGCGCAGCGCCGGGCGATCCGGCTTGGGGGGAATCGAACAGCTCGCCAAAGCGAGCACAGCAGCGACAGCGGCGAGGCGGGTGGCGACGCGGGTCATCGACAAACTCGGAAGGTGGGCGCGGCTGCGCTCCATAAATATACTAATCAGTTCTGTAATCGCCGGCAACGGGCCATGCGGCCGCGTCTGTTCAGCGGTAATCGCGATGGCAGGCGTCACAGGCCTGCGCCACCGCGCCGAGCGCGGCGCTCTGGCTTGCGCACTCGATGTCGGGGTCCCAAGCGTCGATGGCCTTGCGCAGCTCCTGCGCGTATTGGCCGAGCACGCGATCGGTGGCGCCGGGCTCGATCAAGGCAAGCTCGAGGTCGCCGGCGAGCACGATCAGATGCACTTTTGCCTCCTGCATCGCCGCATCGGTGCACTGGCCCGGCCGCGCCGATTTGCGTGCCTCCGCCAGTTCGTGCTGCATCACGGTCATGATCGCGCGCGGCCAGGCATTGCGCCGCTGCAACGAGCTGGCGGCGGTGAGGGCGAGTATCGCGCCGAGCAGGGCGCCGCCGATGAGACAAAGCAGGTAGCGCATGCTCAGCCCGGCCTCAGCGGCCGCTTGCGCCGGCGCAGATTGGTCAGCAGCAGGGTCGCGAGACCGAGCAGGATTTCGTCGACGAACGGGATGAAGTCGGGAATCACCAGGTCGAGCACGAACAGACCGGCGGTGAGGGCGGCCAGGCGCGGGAAACGCAGGCCCTCGGCCCAGCGCAGCAAGGGGCCCGTAAGCGGATTGGGCATCGGATACTCCGGCAATTTGCGCAGTTACGATGAGGTCAGTGCGACAGCCGCGTCAACGCGGCGATGGCCCCGCTTCGTCGGCGACGCGGAAATCCTTGCCGCGGCGATCGATCAGACGCAAAGCGAGACGGTCGGGCAAGAGTTTGAAGAAGCGCTTGATGGTGCGATTGACGCCGCCGCTGACGTGCACGGCGTCGCCGCGTTCAAGCGCCGCGAGCGCTTCGCGCACCACCGGTTCGGCTTCCATCCACAGCCATTTCGGCATGTCCTTGACCAGCGCGCGCGCGCCGTTGACGTCGTGGAACTCCGAATAGGTGAAGCCCGGGCAGAGCGCGCAGACCTTGACGCCGTGCGCACGGTTCTCCAACGACAGCGCTTGCGAGAACTTGATCAGATAGGCCTTCGAGGCGGCGTACAGCGTGTGGCCGGCCGGCGCCGGCAGCAGGCCGGCGAGCGAAGCGACGTTGACGATGCGACCGCCGCCGCGAGCTCGCATGCCCGGCAGCAGGCGGTGACACAACTCGGTCGGCGCCGTCATCATGACCTGGATGAAGGCGGCATGCGTGGCCCAGTCGCGCGCCAGAAACGTACCGGTGACGCCGTAGCCGGCGTTGTTGACCAGCATCTCGACGGCGAGGCCGCGTCGAGCGATCTCCTCGCACAGCTGCTCGGGCGCCTGCGGATCGGCCAGATCCGCAGGCAGGCACTGCACGTCGACGCCGTGTTGCTGACGCAGCTCGGCCGCCAGCGCGTCGAGGCGGTCGGTGCGGCGCGCGGTCAGAATCAGAGCCTGGCCGCGTGCGGCCAGCTCGCGCGCGAAAGCGCTGCCGATGCCGGCCGAGGCGCCGGTGACCAGTGCGTGAGCCCCATTCATCGGCCGCGATCTCCCGTAGTAGTGGGGCGCAGCCTAACGCAACGCGAGCGCACGGTAAGTGTGTCGGTTGTCGACTCGATGGTCGCTGGCTATCCTGCGCGCCTTCGCAAGGCTCGGGATGCTCATGCGCCGTTCTCTGGTTGCCGGAAACTGGAAGATGCACGGTTCGCGCGCAAGCGCGCTCGAACTGGTCGGCGCGATCGCGGCGGCGCTGCCGCCGCACGTCGAGATCGCCGTGCTGCCGCCGTTTCCGTACCTCGACGGCCTGGTCGTATTGCACGGCGCCAGCGCCATCGCGTTCGGTGCGCAGGATCTGAGCGCGCACACGCAGGGCGCCTACACCGGCGAGGTCGCCGGCGCGATGCTCAAGGACATCGGTTGCCGCTACGTGCTGGTCGGCCATTCCGAGCGCCGCCAGTACCACGCCGAATCGGATGATCTGGTGGCAGCGAAATTCGTCGCCGCGCAGACCGCCGGCTTGGTGCCGATCCTTTGCGTCGGCGAAACGCTCGCCGAGCGCGAAGGCGGCACCACGGAAGCGGTGATCGCGCGCCAGCTCGATGCGGTGGTCGCGCGTGCCGGCATCGCCGCGTTCGCGCAGGCGGTGGTCGCTTACGAACCGGTGTGGGCGATCGGCACCGGTCTGACCGCCTCGCCGGAGCAGGCGCAGGCGGTGCATGCGTTCATCCGTGACAAATTCGTTCGCCTCGATGCTACAATCGCAAACTCGCTGCGGCTTTTATATGGCGGCAGCGTCAAACCCGCCAATGCGGCCGAATTGTTCGGCCAACCCGATGTGGATGGCGGATTGATCGGCGGGGCTTCGCTGGTGGCGTCGGATTTCATCGCCATCGGTCAGGCCGCGCGAAGGTAAAGAGCTTCCAGCTTATGTTGTCCATCGTTGCAAACATCTTCTATGTGCTGATCGCGATCGCCATGATCGTCCTGATCCTTTTGCAGCGCGGCGCTGGCGCCGCGGCGGGATCGGGCTTCGGTGGCGGCGCGTCGGCGACCGTTTTCGGTGCGCGCGGCTCGGCGAACTTCTTGTCGCGCAGCACGGCGGTCCTGGCCGGTTTGTTCTTCCTGCTCAGCCTCGGCATGGGCATTTACGCGAGCCGCGTCGGGGTACAAGCCCCTGTCGCAGCGGACGATCTGGGCCTGATGTCCGGTGTCGCCACCGAGGCGAAACCGGCTCCGGCGGCACCTGCCCCGGCAGCACCTTCGTCCAATGGCGAAGTGCCGCAGGCGGTGCCCGCAGCTTCTCCCGAGAAGCCGCAGCCGACGCCCGCTCAAGCCGCCGACAAACCCGCGGCGACCGGCGACAAGCCGGCCGCCAGCACGCCGGCGAAAGATGCGCCGAAGGCTGGGGGGAAGGACGGAAAGTAAGCTGTGCCCAGGTGGCGGAATTGGTAGACGCACTACCTTGAGGTGGTAGCGACGCAAGTCGTGGAGGTTCGAGTCCTCTCTTGGGCACCATAATCGGTCGATCGCGCTGCAGTGAAATACCACTGCAGCGGTTTCGCCCGATCTTCTTTACCGTCGTCGCCCGGCCCGGCCGGAGCGATCGCTGATGCGTCGCCAGGCGCGGAGGTGTGTGTGCTCACCGAGTATTTACCGGTGCTGTTGTTCCTCGTCGTCACCGCGATCGTCGGCATCGCGCTGATCGTAATCGGCAATCTGCTCGGTCCGAAGCGGCCGCAGGCGCAGAAATACACGCCCTACGAATGCGGCTTCGAAGCCTTCGAAGACGCGCGCATGCGTTTCGACGTGCGCTACTACCTGATCGCGATCCTGTTCATCATCTTCGATCTGGAAATCGCGTTCGTGTTTCCGTGGGCAACCGTGTTCAGTCAGCTCGGCCTGCTCGGCCTGGTCGAGATGGGCATGTTCCTCGCGCTCTTGGTGCTCGGTTTTGTCTACGTCTGGAAGAAAGGAGCGCTGGAATGGGAGTGATCGATCGCATCGGCGAGACGATGCACAACCCGGCGCCGGTCAACGTCGTCGACGACATCCTGCGCCCGGGTGAAGACAACCCGCTGATCCAGCGCGGCTTCGCCACCGCACGCTTGGATGAACTGATCAACTGGGCACGCACCGGCTCGATGTGGCCGATGACCTTCGGACTCGCCTGTTGCGCGGTCGAGATGATGCATGCCGGCGCCGCGCGCCTGGATCTCGATCGCTACGGCGTGATCTTCCGCCCCAGTCCGCGCCAGTCCGACGTGATGATCGTCGCCGGCACCCTGGTCAACAAGATGGCGCCGGCCTTGCGCAAGGTCTACGACCAGATGCCCGACCCGAAGTGGGTCATCTCGATGGGCAGCTGCGCCAACGGCGGCGGCTATTACCACTATTCCTATGCGGTCGTGCGCGGCTGCGATCGCATCGTGCCGGTCGACATCTACGTTCCCGGCTGCCCGCCGACGGCCGAAGCGCTGATCCACGGCATTCTGCAGTTGCAGAAGAAGATTCGTCGCACCAACACGATCGCGCGCTGAAAACTCGGGCGAGCGGCCTTCGCGAACACTCGAAGGCGCCACGCCGGCGCAAGCGCAAACGGCGGCAGGGAAGTCAGTGCAAGTTGAGCAGGCGAGAGCGATGACAGAAGCCAAATCACAATTCGCGCAGAAGCTCGAAGCGCGGCTCGGCCAGAAGCTCGTGACACTGAGCGAGCAGGGCGGCGAGACCACGATCGAAGTGCTGCCGGAGAACTGGCTCGCCGTGGCGACTTTGCTGCGCGACGATCCCGAGCTGCATTTCGAGCAGGCGATGGATCTCTGCGGCGTCGACTACTTGTCCTACGGCGATGCCGAGTGGGACACCACCGGCGTGTCGTCGGAAGGGTTCTCGCGCGGCGTCGAAGGCGAAGGTCCCGGCCGTTTCGGCTGGGCCAACCGTCCGCACGCAAAACACATTCCGCACCGCTTCGGCGTGGTCGTGCATCTGTTGTCCGTCAAGCACAACCATCGCCTGCGTCTGCGCGCGCATTGCGCCGACGACGAATTGCCGAGCGTGCCTTCGCTGATCGGCGTGTGGCCGAGCGTGGACTGGTTCGAGCGTGAGGCGTTCGATCTCTATGGCATCGTGTTCGAAGGCCATCCCGATCTGCGCCGCATCCTGACCGACTACGGTTTCGTCGGCCATCCGTTCCGCAAGGATTTCCCGCTGATCGGCAACGTCGAGGTGCGCTACGACCCCGAGAAGCAGCGTGTCGTGTACGAACCGGTGACCTCGGTCGAGCCGCGCGTGCTGGTGCCGCGCACGATTCGCGACGACTCGCGCTACGAGCAGGCAAATGCCGAGCGCAAGGCCGGGGCAGGGAAGTAAGCCATGCAGGAAATCAAGAACTACACGATGAATTTCGGCCCCCAGCATCCGGCCGCGCACGGCGTGCTGCGACTGGTGCTGGAGATGGACGGCGAGACGATCGTGCGCGCCGACCCGCACATCGGCTTGTTGCATCGCGCGACCGAGAAACTGGCTGAATCCAAGCCGTTCAATCAGTCGATCGGCTACATGGACCGGCTCGACTACGTTTCGATGATGTGCAACGAGCACGCCTACGTGCGCGCCATCGAAACTTTGCTCGGCGTCGAGGCGCCGGAGCGGGCGCAGTGGATCCGCACGATGTTCGACGAGATCACGCGCATCCTGAACCACCTGATGTGGCTCGGCTCGAACGCGCTCGATCTCGGTGCGATGGCGGTGTTCCTGTACGCGTTTCGCGAACGCGAAGAATTGATGGACTGCTACGAGGCGGTGTCCGGCGCGCGCATGCACGCGACCTACTACCGTCCCGGCGGCGTCTACCGCGACCTGCCCGAACAGATGCCCAAGTACGGCGAGTCGAAGTGGCACAAGGGTAAGGATCTCGAGCGCCTGAACGAATGGCGCGGCGGTTCGATGCTCGACTTCCTCGACGCGTTCACCGCCGACTTTCCGCGCCGCGTCGACGAATACGAAACGCTGCTGACCGGCAACCGCATCTGGAAGCAGCGCACGGTCGACATCGGTGTGATCCCGCCGGAGCAGGCGCTGGCTTGGGGCATGTCCGGTCCGATGCTGCGCGGTTCGGGCATCGAATGGGATCTGCGCAAGAAGCAGCCCTATGCGAAGTACGCCGAGGTCGACTTCGACATTCCGGTCGGCGTGCACGGCGACTGCTACGACCGCTATCTGGTTCGCGTGGAAGAGATGCGCCAGTCCAACCGCATCATCAAGCAGTGCGTGGAGTGGCTGCGCAAGAATCCCGGTCCGGTGATGGCGCGCAACTACAAGGTGGTGCCGCCTTCGCGTGTCGAGATGAAAGACGACATGGAAGCGCTGATCCATCACTTCAAACTGTTCACCGAAGGCTATTCGGTGCCGGCCGGCGAGACCTACGCCGCGGTCGAGGCACCCAAGGGCGAGTTCGGCATCTATCTGGTTTCCGACGGCGCCAACAAGCCGTTCCGCCTGAAGTGCCGCGCGCCGAGCTTCGTGCATCTGTCGTCGATGGACGCAATCGTGCGCGGCCACATGCTGGCCGACGTGGTCGCGATGATCGGCACCTACGACGTCGTATTCGGAGAAGTTGATCGATGAAGGCGACCGGCACCTACGAAGCGGTCAAGGACGTCGATCCGCTGGTCGAGCTGAACGCGCACACGCGCGAGCACATCGACCATTGGGTCGCGAAGTTTCCGCCCGACCGCAAGCGCTCGGCGCTGATCCAGGGTTTGTGGGCGGCGCAGGAGCAGAACGGCGGCCATCTGACCGACGAGCTGATCACGGCGGTGACGAAGTACCTCGGTCTGCCGCAGATCTGGGGTTACGAGGTCGCCACGTTCTATTCGATGTTCGAGACCACGCCGGTCGCGCGCAACAACGTCGCGATCTGCACCAACATTTCCTGCTGGCTCAACGGCGCCGAAGACATCGTGCGCCATTGCGAGAAGAAGTACGGCATCAAGCTCGGCGAGAGCAGCGCCGACGGCCGCATCTATCTCAAGCGGGAAGAGGAATGCCTGGCTGCCTGCTGCGGCGCGCCGATGATGGTGGTCAACGGCCACTACCACGAGAAGCTGACGCTGCAGAAGGTCGATCAGATTCTCGATGAACTGAAGTAAGCCAACCGATCTTCATGGCGTCATGCCCGCGAAGGCGGGCATCCATGAAGACAAGATCAAGATGGATTCCCGTTTCTGCGGGAATGACGTCGACCGTGATTTGAGAGCGACACGATGGCATACGGCGCAGCACCACAGGAACACCAAGTCGTCTACACGACGCTGCACTACGAGCGGCCGTGGACGCTGGAAAACTATCTGAAGGTCGACGGCTGGAAGGCGTGGAAGAAGATCCTCGCCGAGAAGCCCGACCCGGCCACGATCGTGGACGAGGTCAAGAAGAGCGGTCTGCGCGGACGCGGCGGCGCCGGCTTTCCGACCGGGCTGAAGTGGTCGTTCATGCCGCGCACCGCGCCCGGCCAGAAGTACATTCTGTGCAACTCGGACGAATCGGAGCCGGGTACCTGCAAGGATCGCGACATCCTGCGCTTCAACCCGCACGCGGTGCTCGAGGGCCTCGCGATCGCCTGCTATTCGACCGGTTCGACCGTCGCCTACAACTACCTGCGCGGCGAATTCCATCACGAGCCGTTCGAGCACATCGAGCTGGCGCTGAAGGAAGCCTACGAAGCCGGCCTGCTCGGCAAGAACATCCAAGGCAGCGGCATCGACGTCGACATCCACAACGCGCTCGGCGCCGGCGCCTACATCTGCGGCGAAGAAACTGCGCTGATGGAATCGCTCGAAGGCAAGAAGGGCCAGCCGCGCTTCAAGCCGCCGTTCCCGGCCAACTTCGGTTTGTACGGCCGCCCGACCACGATCAACAACACCGAAACCTACGCTTCGGTGCCGACGATCCTGAACAAGGGCGCCGAGTGGTTCTTGAACCAAGGCAAGCCCAACAACGGCGGCCCGAAAATTTTCTCGGTGTCCGGTCACGTCAACAACCCGGGCAACTTCGAAGTCCGCCTCGGCACATCGTTCAAGGATTTGCTCGCGATGGCCGGCGGCGTGCGCAACGGGCACAAGCTGAAGGCGGTGATTCCAGGCGGTTCGTCGATGCCGGTGCTGCCGGCGGAAACGATGATGGAATTGACGATGGACTACGACGCGATCCAGAAGGCCGGTTCCGGCCTCGGTTCGGGCGCGGTCATCGTGATGGACGAGACCACCTGCATGGTGCGCGCGTGCCGCCGCATCAGCCAGTTCTACTTCAAGGAAAGCTGCGGTCAATGCACGCCGTGCCGCGAAGGCACCGGCTGGATGTACCGCATGCTGACGCGCATCGTCGAAGGCAAGGCCGAGCTCGGCGACCTCGACACGCTGAAGGCCGCGGCCGGACAGATCGAAGGCCACACCATCTGCGCGTTCGGCGAAGCGGCGGCGTGGCCGGTGCAGGGCTTCCTGCGCCACTACTGGCACGAGTTCGAATACTTCATCAAGAACGGCCGCTCGATCGTGGACGGCCAGCTGGGAGTGGCCGCATGAGCGCGCAACCCGCAGCGCCCGGCGTGCCGCCGGATCATGTCACGGTCGAGATCGACGGCCGCTCGCTGGTGGTGCCGAAGAACTCGATGATCATCGCGGCGGCGGACAAGGCCGGTATCGCGATCCCGCGCTTCTGCTACCACGAAAAACTGCCGATCGCCGCGAACTGCCGCATGTGCATGGTCGAGGTCGAGATGGGCGGCAAGCCGATGCCCAAGCCGCAACCGGCTTGCGCGACGCCGGTCGCCGACGGCATGAAGATCCAGACCCAATCGCAGCGCGCGCTGTCGGCGCAGCGCAACGTGATGGAATTTTTGCTGATCAACCATCCGCTCGATTGCCCGATCTGCGATCAGGGCGGCGAGTGTGAATTGCAGGATTTGTCGGTCGGCTACGGCCGTTCGGTCAGCCGTTTCGTCGAGCGCAAGCGCACGATTCCGGACGAGGATCTCGGCCCGCTGGTCGAAACCGAGATGACCCGTTGCATCCAGTGCACACGTTGCGTGCGCGTGATGGCCGACGTCGCCGGCACCTACGAGCTGGGCGGCATGGAGCGCGGTGAGCGCCTGCAAATCGGCACTTACGTCGGCAAGCCGCTGATGAGCGAACTATCGGGCAACGTCATCGACGTCTGCCCGGTCGGCGCGCTGACCAACAAGCCGTTCCGCTTCAAGGCGCGCGCGTGGGAACTGATCGCGCGCGAGTCGATCGGCTACCACGATGCGCTCGGCTCGAACCTGTGGCTGCACACGCGCCGCGGCGAAGCCTTGCGCGCGGTGCCGCGCGACAACGAAGCGATCAACGAGTGCTGGCTGTCGGATCGCGACCGCTACTCCAACGATGCGCTGCGCGCGGAAGACCGCGCGACCAAGCCGATGATCCGCAAGAACGGCGAACTGGTCGAAACCAGCTGGGCCGAAGCGCTGGCCTTCGTCGCCGACCATCTGCGCACCGCGCGCGGCGACCTCGGCGCGCTGGTCGCGCCGCTGACCTCGAGCGAAGAGGGACATCTGCTCGGCAAGTTGCTGCGTGGTCTCGGCAGCGACAACATCGACCATCGCCTGCGCCTGTCGGATTTCTCCGACTCTCCGTTCGCGCAGCCGTTCGAGCGCGCGGTCGCCGAGATCGAGAAGGCGAAGACGATTCTTCTGATCGGCTGCAATCCGCGCCACGAAGTGCCGCTGCTGAGCCAGCGCATCCGCAAGGCGGTGCGCGGCGGAGCGAAGGTGTACGCGCTCAATCCGGTCGATTTCGATTTCAACTTCGAGCTGGCCGCCAAGACCATCGCGACGCCGTCGGCACTGGTCGACGCTGCGCTCGCGCTGGCGAAGGCGGCCAACGACCTCGGCCATCTGCCCGAGTCGTCGGCGCTGGCGCAGGCGATCACCGGGCTCGACGCCGGCGCGACCGCGGCGGCCTGGATCAAGCAGCTCACTGAAGCGAGCGCCTCGGTGGTGATTTTCGGCGAGAGCGCAGCGCAGCATCCGAACGCGGCCTGGTTGCGTGCAGCGGCGCGTTTCCTGGCCAAGGCCACCGATTCCGCCTACAACGAGATCCCGTCCGGCGCGAATGCGCTCGGCCTCGCACGCGCCGGTGCGCAGCCGCAGTCGGGCGGCCGCGACGCCGCTGCGATGTTGACCAAGGGTCCCAAGCAGCTGGTCGTCTATCACGCCGGCTCGCAAGACACGGCGCTGCCGGCCCTGTTCGACCAGGTGCGCAGCAGCGCCGATTTCTATGTCTACCTCGGCGCCTATGCCTGCAGCGGAGTTCGCCGCAGCGCGCATGCGGTACTGCCGATCGGCCTGCCGCCGGAGATCGACGGCAGCTACACCAATCTCGACGGCCAGACGCAAGTCGTCGCCGCGGCGACTAAGCTCCCGGGCGAAGCGCGGCCGGGCTGGAAGGTGTTGCGCGCGCTCGGTTCGGCGCTCTCGCTCGACGGTTTCGGTTTCACCGAAATCGAGGAAGTGCGCGCGCAGATGAGCGCTGCCGCGCCGCCTGCGGTCAACGCTCCTGCCGCGCGCAAGCAGCCGGCGGCCGGACGTCTCGAACGCGTCACCACCACCGCGATCTACCGCGCCGATGCGGTGCTGCGCCGCTCACCTGCGCTGCAGGCGCATCCGCTTTCGCGCGCGGCGGCGGTGGTGCTGCATCCCGAAGACGCGCTCGCGCTCGGCCTCGGTGCTGGCGCGAACGCCAAGGTGTCGGGCTCGGTGGTGCTGCCGGTCGAGATCTCCACGCGCGTGCCGCGCGGTGCGGTCTGGATCGAAGCCGGCCACGCCGCCAGTGCCGGCCTGCCGCCGTACGGCGCCACTCTCGACTTGGTCAAGGCGTGACGACGACATGAGCTGGATCATCGATCTCTACACCGGGTTCGTCACCACCTTCCCGACGCTGTCGATGGCGATCGGGTTGTTCCTGTTCCCGCTGCTGCCGCTGATCATCGCGGTCGCGTTGTACGTGTGGTGGGAGCGCAAGGTGATCGGCTGGATGCACGTGCGCATGGGACCGAACAAGGTCGGCCCGTTCGGTCTGGCACAGACCTTCGCCGACGTGTTCAAGCTGCTGCTGAAGGAAGTCATCTACCCGGCCAACGCGAACAAGAAATTGTTCCTGCTGGCGCCGCTGTGGGCGCTGATTCCGGCGTTCGCGGCGTGGGCGGTGGTGCCGATCGGCCCGCACAAGGCCTGGTCCGATGCGAATGCGGGGCTGTTGTTCCTGCTCGCGATGACCTCGATGGGCGTGTACGGCATCATCCTCGCCGGTTGGGCTTCCAACTCGCGCTACGCCATGCTCGGCGCGATGCGCGCAGCAGCGCAGACGATCTCCTACGAAATCGCGATGGGCTTTTCGCTGGTCAGCGTGCTGGTGCTCGCCGGCAGCCTGAACTTGTCTGAGATCGTCAATGCACAGGCCGGCGCGAAAGGCTTCCTCGACTGGTTCGTCGTGCCGCTGTTGCCGATGGCGGTGATCTACTTCGTCTCCGGCGTGGCCGAAACGAATCGCGCGCCGTTCGACGTCGCCGAAGGCGAATCGGAAATCGTCGCCGGCTTCCACGTGGAATATTCGGGCGCACCGTTCGCGGTGTTCTTCCTGACCGAATACGCGAACATGATCCTGGTGTCGTTCCTGGCGCCGATCCTGTTCCTCGGCGGCTGGCTGTCGCTATTTCCCGTGTCGTGGGGCTTCATCGGCGCGCCGGGCTGGTGGTGGCTGGCGATCAAGGCGTTCCTGTGCGCGACCGCGTTCATCTGGTTCCGCGCGAGCTTTCCGCGCTATCGCTACGACCAGATCATGCGGCTCGGCTGGAAGGTCTTCATTCCGATCACGATCGTGTGGGTGTTCGTGGCCGGCTGCATGAAGTATTTCGGCTGGGTCACGACGGGCGCCTAAGGCAGACCAATGAATCAAGTGACTTCCTATCTCAAGAGCCTGCTGCTGCTGGAGTTGTTCTCCGGCCTCTGGCTCACGTTCAAATATCTGTGGCGCCCGAAGTACACGGTGCGCTATCCGATGGAGCACATCCCCAAATCGAACCGCTTCCGCGGCCTGCATGCGCTGCGTCGTTATCCGAACGGCGAAGAGCGCTGCATCGCGTGCAAGCTGTGCGAGGCGGTGTGCCCCGCGCTGGCGATCACGATCGACTCGGCCCCGCGCGAGGACGGCACGCGCCGCACCACGCGTTACGACATCGACTTGTTCAAGTGCATCTACTGCGGTTTCTGCGAAGAGAGCTGCCCGGTCGATTCGATCGTCGAAACGTCCATCCACGAGTACCACTTCGAGCAGCGCGGCGAGAACATCGTGACCAAGCAGAAGCTGCTCGCGATCGGCGACCGTTTCGAGAACGACATCGCCGCGGCGCGCGCGCAGGATGCGGCGTACCGATGAGCAGATGCGCGGATGTTGTCTTTTCTTCTCCCGCTTGCGGGAGCGGATGGCCCGCAGGGCCGGCTGAGGGAAATGCGTGCGACGCGGTCGCACGATCTGCCCTCACCCCGGCGCTCTCCCGCACGCGGGAGAAGGGGAATAGAGGAATGGCTGCATGAGCTTCCAACTGATCTGCTTCTACGCCTTCGCCGCGGTCACCGTCGCCGCCGCGCTGGCCGTGGTCACGCTGAAGAGTCCGGTGCATGCGGCGCTGAGTCTGGTGCTGACCTTCTTCTCGACCGCTTGCATCTGGCTCCTGGCCGATGCCGAGTTCCTCGCCATCGCCTTGGTGCTGGTCTACGTCGGCGCGGTGATGGTGCTGTTCCTGTTCGTGGTGATGATGCTCGACCTCGATCTCGACCCGCTGCGCGAAGGCTTCACGCGCGCGCTGCCGTTCGGCCTCTTGGTTGCGGTGGTCATGCTGGTCGAAATGCTCGGTCTGATCGGCGTGCGTGCGATGAACCTGCAGGCGCCAGTCGATCCGGCCGCCGCCGCCGGCTTGTCGAACACGGCTTGGCTCGCGACCGCGTTGTTCAGTCAGTTCTTGCTGCCGTTCGAAGTCGCCGCATTGATCCTCACCGTCGGCATCATCGCGGCGATCCCGCTGACCTTGCGTCATCGCGTCGGCATCAAGACGCAGAATCCCGCGCGTCAGGTCCGCGTCGAGGCGCGCGATCGCATCCGCGTGGTCAAGATGGCCGCGGAGAAACCGGCCGCCGCGAACCAGGAGACTCCAGCGCCATGATCCCGTTGTCGCATTACCTGACGCTCGGCGCGATCCTGTTCTGCGTCGCGGTCGCCGGCATCTTCATCAACCGCAAGAACGTCATCGTATTGTTGATGGCGATCGAGCTGATGCTGCTCGCGGTGAACACGAACTTCGTCGCGTTCTCGCGCTACCTCGGCGATCCGTCCGGACAGGTGTTCGTGTTCTTCATCCTGACCGTCGCCGCGGCCGAGGCCGCGATCGGTCTCGCCATCCTGGTCGTGCTGTTCCGCAACCGCGCGACGATCAACGTCACCGAAATCGATAGTCTGAAGGGTTGAGCCGATGCCTCTGTCGAAGACCCTGCTGCTGACGATCGTGCTGGCGCCCTTGTTCGGCGCCGTGGTCGCCGGCCTGTTCCGCCGCCAGGTCGGCCGCGCCGGCGCCGCCGCGATCACGATCGCAGGCGTCGCGCTGTCCTGCGCACTGTCCTTCTACGTGCTCTACCAGCTGGTCTGGGGCGGCGCGCCGGTGTTCAACCAGAACCTCTACACCTGGTTCGAAGTCGGCCGCCTCAGCGCCAACGTCGGTTTCCTGATCGACCGCCTCACCGCGATGATGATGGTGGTGGTCACCTTCGTCTCGCTGATGGTGCACATCTACACGATCGGCTACATGGCCGAAGACGACGGCTTCCAACGCTTCTTCAGCTACATCGCGCTGTTCACCTTCTCGATGCTGATGCTGGTGATGAGCAACAACTTCCTGCAGCTGTTCTTCGGCTGGGAAGCGGTCGGTCTGGTCTCTTATCTTTTGATCGGCTTCTGGTTCAAACGGCCGAGCGCGATCTTCGCCAACATGAAGGCGTTCCTGGTCAATCGCGTCGGCGACTTCGGCTTCCTGCTCGGCATCGCCGGCGTGCTGCTGTGGTTCGGCTCGCTCGACTACGCGCACGTGTTCCAGAACACGCTCGGCGGGCCGGTCACGACGAAGACGGTCGAGATTTTTGCCGGCCATCCATGGTCGGTCGCGACCATCGTCTGCATCTGCCTGTTCATCGGCGCGATGGGCAAGTCGGCGCAGGTGCCGCTGCACGTGTGGCTACCCGATTCGATGGAAGGCCCGACGCCGATTTCCGCCTTGATCCACGCGGCGACGATGGTGACCGCCGGCATCTTCATGGTCGCGCGCATGTCGCCCTTGTTCGAGCTCAGCGAAACGGCGCTCTCGTTCGTGCTGGTGATCGGCGCGACCACGGCGCTGTTCACCGGATTGATCGGTATCGTGCAGAACGACATCAAGCGCGTGGTCGCCTATTCGACTCTGTCCCAGCTCGGCTACATGACCGTCGCGCTCGGCGTGTCGGCCTACGCCGGCGGCGTCTATCACTTGATGACGCACGCGTTCTTCAAGGCGCTGCTGTTCCTCGGCGCAGGCTCGGTCATCGTCGCGATGCATCACGAGCAGGACATGCGCTACATGGGCGGCCTGCGCAAGTACATGCCGATCACCTGGATCACGATGTGGCTGGGGTCGCTGGCGCTGGCCGGCGCGCCGGGCTTCGCCGGCTTCTTCTCCAAGGACGCGATCATCGAGGCGGTCGGCGAATCGCATCGCTGGGGTGCCGATTGGGCCTACTTCTGCGTGTATGTGGGCGTCTTCGTGACCGCGCTATACAGCTTCCGTCTGCTCTACATGACCTTCCACGGCAAGGAACGTTTCGTCGTCGACGATCATCACGGCCACGGCCATGACGACCACGCGGCGCATGACCACCACGAGCCCGGCCATCTGGCGCACGCGCCGCACGAATCGCCGTGGGTCATCACCTTGCCGCTCGTGCTGCTGGCGATTCCGTCAGTCGTGATCGGCTGGTTCACGGTCGGGCCGATGCTCTACGACGGTTGGTTTGGTGCTGCCATCCGTGTCGCCGAACACAACGATGTACTGAAGGAACTTGGTCACGAGTTCCACGGTGCATGGGCTATGGTGCTGCACAGCTTCGGCTTGACGTCGCCATTCTGGCCGGCGCTAGCGGGCTTCGCGGTCGCCACCTACATCTGGCTGCTCAACCCCGGCATCGCCGACAAGGCGAAGAACGCGCTGCGTCCGCTCTACAACGTGCTCGCGAACAAGTACTGGGTCGACGAGCTGTATCAGACGGTGTTCGCGCGCGGCGGCCTCGCGCTCGGCCGCGGTCTGTGGAAGGGCGGCGACGTCGGCGTCATCGACGGCGTCGTCGTCAACGGTTCGGCCGCAGCCGTCGATCGCCTAGCAGCGACCGTGCGCCGCTTGCAGTCGGGTTATCTCTACCACTACGCATTCGCGATGATCCTCGGATTGATCGCGCTGCTCGGTGGCGTCTGGTGGATTGCGCAAGCCGCGCCTTGATCGACAGGGGATTGCATAGGACATGGCTTCGCATCTTTTGAGTCTCCTGATCTGGCTGCCGATCCTCGGCGCCGTCGCCGTGCTCGCGTTCGGCCGCCAGGCCAACACCGCACGCTGGCTGTCGCTGCTGGTCGCGCTGGCGACGTTCGCGCTGTCGATTCCGCTCTGGAGCGGCTACCAGCCGAGCGGACCCTTGATGCAGTTCGTCGAGAGCATGGCGTGGATTCCGGCGCTGAAGGTCAACTACGCGCTCGGCGTCGACGGCATCTCGGTCGCGCTGATCGTCCTGACCACCTTCACCAGCGTGCTGGTGATCCTCGGCTCGTGGGGGCCTATCGACAAGCGCGTGTCGCAGTACATGGCGGCGATGCTTGCGCTCGAGGGCCTCTTGATCGGTGTGTTCGCCGCCACCGACGCGCTGCTGTTCTACGTGTTCTTCGAAGGCATGCTGATTCCGATGTTCATCATCATCGGCATCTGGGGCGGCCCGCGGCGCGTCTACGCCACGCTGAAGTTCTTCATCTACACCTTCCTCGGCTCGATCTTCATGCTGGTCGGGCTGATCTACCTGCACATGAAGACCGGGCAGTTCTCGCTCGAGGCGTTCGCCGGTGCCGGGCTCGGCACCAAAGAGCAAGCCTGGCTGTTCTTCGCCTTCCTGATCGCGTTCGCGATCAAGGTGCCGATGTGGCCGGTGCACACGTGGCTGCCGGATGCGCACGTCGAAGCGCCGACCGGTGGTTCGGTGATCCTGGCCGCGATCATGCTGAAGGTCGGCGGCTACGGTTTCTTGCGCTTCTCGCTGCCGATCACACCGGATGCGTCGCAGGAATACGCCTGGGTCGTCATCGCGATGTCGCTGATCGCGATCCTCTACATCGGCTACGTCGCGCTGGTGCAGGAGGACATGAAGAAGCTGATCGCGTATTCCTCGATCGCGCACATGGGCTTCGTCACGCTCGGCCTGTTCATCGCGCTGGCCTTGGTGCGCGAACACCACAACCCGGTCGGCGCGCGTCTGGCGATCCAGGGCGCGATGGTGCAGATGATTTCGCACGGTTTCGTTTCGGGCGCGATGTTCTCGTGCATCGGCGTCATGTACGACCGTCTGCACACGCGCATGATCAAAGATTACGGCGGCGTCGCCAACGTGATGCCGTGGTTCGCCGCCTTCATGGTGTTTTTCGCGATGGCCAATTGCGGCCTGCCCGGAACCAGCGGCTTCGTCGGCGAATTCATGGTGATCCTGGCCGCATTCCAAGACAGCCCACTGATCGCGTTGCTGGCCGCGTTCACCTTGATCATCGGCGCTGCCTACACCCTCTGGCTGGTCAAGCGCGTGATCTTCGGCGAAGTCGGCAACGACAAGGTCGCCAAGATGAAGGACCTCGACGCACGCGAATGGATCGTGCTCGGCGCGTTCGCCGTCGCCGTGCTCGCGCTCGGCGTCTACCCCAAACCGCTGACCGATCTGATGGAGCCGGCCGTGCTCGAGATCGTGAAAGCTTTGACGATGGCCAAGGCATAGGTCGCCCGCGATGATCTCATTCAACCCCGCCGATCTCGCGACCTTGCGGCCGGAGCTGGTCCTGCTCGGCGCGACCTGCGCGATTCTCTTGATCGACCTGTTCCTGAAGGCCGCGCAGCGCGACATCACCCATTGGCTGTCGCTGCTGGCGTTGCTGGTCACCGCCGGTTTCGTCTGCTGCGGCACCCCGGCGCCGGGGCAGAGCGTGTTCGCCTTCAACGGCATGTTCGTCAGCGACGGCGTCGCCGGCGTGTTGAAGCTGTTCGTGCTGCTGATGACCGGTCTGGTCTTCTTGTACGGCCGCAGCTATCTGCGCGACCGCAAGCTGTTCATCGGCGAGTTCTATCTGCTGCTCTTGTTCGCCACGCTCGGCATGATGTTGCTGGTTTCGGCCGGCAGTCTGGTCACGGTCTACCTCGGCCTGGAACTGTTGACCTTAAGTTCGTACGCGCTGGTCGCCTTGAATCGCGATTCGGCGGTGTCCTCGGAAGCGGCGATCAAGTACTTCGTGCTCGGCGCGCTGGCCTCGGGTCTGCTCCTGTACGGCATGTCGATGATCTACGGCGCCACCGGCACCTTGGATCTCGCGAAGATCCACGCCGTGGCTGATTTCTCCGCCAACAGCCCGCACCGCACCCTGCTTGCGTTCGGTCTGGTGTTCCTGGTGGTCGGCATCGCGTTCAAGCTCGGTGCGGCGCCGTTCCACATGTGGTTGCCGGACGTCTACCAAGGCGCGCCCACCGCGGTGACGGTGTTCATCGGCTCGGCACCCAAGCTCGCCGCTTTCGGTATGACCTACCGTCTGCTCGACGGCGCAATGGGCGGGCTGCACGGCCAATGGACCCTGATGCTGGCGGTGCTAGCGGTGCTGTCGCTCGCAGTCGGCAACCTGTTCGCGATCGCGCAGAGCAATCTGAAGCGCATGCTGGCCTACTCGACGATTTCGCACGTCGGCTTCCTCCTGCTCGGCTTCGTCAACGGCAGTACGGCCGGCTACGCGGCGGCGATGTTCTATGCGATCAGCTATGCGCTGATGGCCGCCGTCGCGTTCGGCATGATCCTTCTGCTCGCGCGCGCCGGCTTCGAGGCGGAGGAAATCGACGACTTCAAGGGCTTGAACCAGCGCAACCCGTGGTACGCCGGCATCATGGCGATCACGATGTTCTCGCTCGCCGGCGTACCGCCGCTGTTCGGCTTCTTCGCCAAGCTGATGGTGCTGAAGGCGGCCATCGATGCCGGCCAGCTGTGGCTGGCGATCGTCGCGATCGTGTTCGCCATCATCGGCCTCTACTACTACCTGCGCGTGGTCAAGGTCATGTATTTCGACGAGCCGGTCGATCACACGCCGCTGGCGCTGCCGCCGGACCTCGCGTTCCGCTGGAGCCTGTCGCTGAATGGTCTGGCCTTGCTCGTGCTCGGCTTCGCATGGAGCCCGCTGCTGGAATGGTGCAGCCGGGCGTTCGCGGTCGTTCGCTAAGCTTTGCCGCTGAGTGGGATGCCGCGCCGAGATCGCGCGCGGCGGCGCGGTAACGATCGCAAGCCGCCGAGAGACTCCATCGGGCGCAGCCGCGCAAGGCCGGCGTATTTTGTTTTCCGGTGAAGCGGGCGGCGCGGCGCATCGCTCGCCTGCGCAAACCCTTGCGACTATGCACCGTGTGGCCGCCGCCATGAGCATCTCGCTGCTCGTAGCTCGGTAGAGGCGACCACCAGCGCCGGCGAATGGCTCACGCTGGCCATGCGCAGCCTGCCTCAGGCCATGCTCATCGGGCAGCCGACCCAAGGCGCCTTTACCGGGGATTTCGTCAAAGGCCTGCCGAACGGCTGGATTTTGACCACCTCCGTCGCCATCTCTCGTGACGCGGCCGGTGTCGACCATGAAGTTCGCGGCGTCTCCCCGGATATCGACTGGGAGGTCTACCCCGATGCGACGGCCACCGATGCGCAGTTCGACGACGGTCGTGCGCGCGCCGTCGACGCCCTGGCACGAGCGATCACCGCGAATTGAAGCGGCATTCGCGCGGCGATCAGCAAAATCTAGTGACATCGTTAACGGACGTCGCTATACTTCGCGGCTCGGTGCGGGGTGGAGCAGTCTGGCAGCTCGTCGGGCTCATAACCCGAAGGTCGTAGGTTCAAATCCTACCCCCGCTACCACCGAGGTCTAAGGGAAAAGGCCGCTCTATGCGGCCTTTTTTTGGATCGTGAAAAGTGCGGCAGGATCGCCGCGCTGGATTTTCGCGAGCAGGAACGCTCGCAAAGGCTGCATTTAGGCGCAAGGATTGCGCCGGCTGCTTTCGGGCAGCTCGCCGATGTTGGATACGACACAACGGCGAACTACGGAATGGGCCTCGTGCCCATTTTTTGTTTGTGTTTTCCGCGCTTTTCGATACCAGCGGCCAAGGATGGACGCTCTTTAGATTTTCGCGATCGAGGACGATCGCACAGGCGAGCCCTTTGAACGTCGAACTGAACGAACTGCTGGCGCCGACGATTGCCGACCTCGGTCTGGAACTGATCGGCATCGAGTTCAGCCCGGGAACGGGAGGCAGCCTCTTGCGCGTCTACATCGACGAGCCGGAGCGCGGCATCACCATCGACGACTGCGAGCGTGCGAGCCGCGAGATTTCCGCGCTGCTCGACGTCAACGACGTGGTCGCCGGCCGCTACACCCTGGAAGTGTCTTCGCCGGGCCTGGAGCGACCGCTGTTCACGCTGGCGCACTTCGAACGTTTCGTCGGCGAGCCGGTCAAGATCAACGTGAATCTGCCGCTGGACGGCCGTCGCCGTTTTCAGGGGCGGATTCTGGCGGTCGAGGGCGATCGGGTGGTGCTCGAGCAGGACGGCACGCCGGTTTCGATCGCGCATGCGAACGTGGCGAAAGCGCATTTGGTGCCCGACTACGTCGCGCTCGGCCTCGCGCCGGCGCCGCGTGAGGGCGGCAAGAAGGCCGTCAAGCCGGCCGCACGCAAGAAGAGTTGAAAGCTGTCGAGAATTCCCGCATCTCGCGCGGTCGGCGCGGCGAGCGGGCGAGGTCAGAACCATTCCGTCCGCATGCCGCGGGCGCGAAGGAGTCGGGAATGAGCAAAGAACTGTTGCTGGTCGTTGATGCCGTCGCCAATGAGAAGGGCGTGCCGAAGGGCGTGATCTTCGATGCGATGGAGGCCGCGCTCGCGTCCGCCGCGAAGAAGCGCTATGCGGAAGAAGACGTCGCCGTGCGCGTGACGATCGACCGCGACAGCGGCGAATACGAAACCTTCCGCCGCTGGGAAGTGGTGCCCGACGACATCGTGATGGAATCGCCCGATCGCATGATTCGCCTGATGGATGCGGAAGACGAGGCGCCCGGCGTCGACGTCGGCGGCTTCGTCGAGCAGCAGATCGAGAATCCGGATTTCGGCCGCATTTCGGCGCAGGCGGCCAAGCAGGTCATCGTGCAGCGCGTGCGCGAGGCCGAGCGCGCGCAGGTGGTGGACGCGTACAAGGATCGCATCGGCGAGTTGATCACCGGCATCGTCAAGCGCGTCGAGCGCGGCGCCGTATTCCTCGATCTGGGCGGCAACGCCGAAGCTTACGTGCCGCGTGACCGCGCGATTCCGCGCGAAGCGGTGCGCGCAGGCGACCGTCTGCGTGGTTATCTGTACGAAGTGAAGTCGGAGCCGCGCGGCCCGCAGCTGTTCGTTTCGCGCACGGCACCGGAACTGATGATGGAGCTGTTCAAGCTGGAAGTGCCGGAAGTCGGTCAGGGCCTGGTAGAGATCAAGGCCTGCGCGCGCGACCCGGGCGATCGCGCCAAGATCGCCGTGATCGCGCACGACCACCGCACCGATCCGATCGGCGCCTGCATCGGCATGCGCGGTTCGCGCGTGCAGGCGGTGTCGAACGAGTTGAACGGCGAGCGCATCGACATCGTGCTGTGGAACGAGGCCCCGGCGCAGTTCGTGATCAATGCGATGGCGCCGGCCGAAGTGCAGTCGATCATCGTCGACGAAGAAAAGCACTCGATGGACATCGCGGTCGCCGAGGACAAGCTGTCCCAGGCGATCGGGCGCGGCGGCCAGAACGTGCGCCTGGCCAGCAAGCTGAGCGGCTGGCAGCTCAACGTGATGACCGCCGACCAGGTGCGTCAGAAGAGCGAGGCGGAACAGGAGTCCGCGCGCCAGCTGTTCACCAGCAAGCTCGAGGTGGACGAGGAGATCGCGCAGATCCTGGTGCAGGAAGGCTTCTCCACGGTCGAGGAAATCGCCTACGTGCCGACCGCCGAACTGCTCGGCATCGAGGGCTTCGACGAAGATATCGTCGAGGAGCTGCGTGCGCGTGCGCGCGATGCGCTGCTCACCGATGCGCTCGCGGTCGAGGAAGGCATCGAGGAACACAAGCCGGCGGACGATCTGCTCTCGGTCGAGGGCATGGAGGAGAGCCTCGCGTTCGAGCTCGCCTCGCACGGCATCGTCACGCGCGAGAATCTCAGCGATCTGGCCACCGACGAGTTCATGGAGCTGGGTCTCGACGGTATCGACGAAGAACACGCAGCGGCCCTGATCATGGCCGCGCGAGAGGCGGTTTCATAAGCGGTTGTCGCCTTCGCCAGGCGCAGGTGCGGGACGTCGCTTAAGCTTGCGACGCCGCCGGTAGTCGGAGCAGGAACGGCCGCTCGTGCGAAGCGGTGGGTTTGCAACAAATCGCACGGGCCACGGAGTAACCAATCGATGTCGGACGTCACCATCAAGCAACTGGCCAAGGTTCTCGGCACGCCGATCGACAAGCTGCTCATGCAGCTGGGCGAGGCGGGCATGAAGTTTTCCGACCCGGATCAGGTCATCAGCAGCACCGAGAAGGTGAAGCTGCTCGGCTTTCTGCGCCGCACGCACGGCAAGAAGGAAGAAACGCCGGTCGAAGCGAGTTCGGCACCGCGTCAGATCACCTTGAAGCGACGCACGGTCAGCGAAATCACCGTGGTGCCGGGCCAGCGCGGCGCGAGCGCCAAGACGGTCAACGTCGAGGTGCGGCAGAAGCGCACCTACGTCAAGCGCAGCGTGGTCGAAGAAGAATCGCAGGCGCAGATCGATCCGGAGCGCGAAGACGCGATCCGCAAGCTCGGCGAATCGCAGCAGAAGCGCGAAGCCGAAGAGCAGGTGCGCGTCGAAGCCGAGCGTCGTCGCCAGGAAGAAGACGCCAAGCTGCGCGCCGCCGATGACGCTCGTCGCAGCGCAGCCGAGCAGGAGAAACGCCGGCTCGAGGAAGAAGCCAAGCCGAGCACGGCGCCCGCCGCCGCAGAAGCTGCGCCGTCGACCGCGCCGGCAACGGCAGCGACGCCGGCCACCGCCGCGCCACGCGAAGGCGAGCGCCCGGCGACGGCCGCGCCGCGCCCGGCGGAGCGCGCGCGTGAACCGCGCGAAGGCGTGCCTGCGGCGCAGGACGGCGCCGGACATCGCCACAAAACCAACAAGCCGCACGGCTCGCATCGCATGCGCGACGACGGCGACGACAGCGGTCGTTACTTCGGCAACGAACTGCATCTCTCGCAAGAGGGCGCGGCGCGGCGCGGCGGTCGCAAGCGGCCGAAGACGCGTGCAGCGGAGCCGGCGCGTTCGGGTCCGGCACATGCGTTCTCCAGGCCGACCGCTCCGGTCGTGCGTGAAATTGCGGTCGGTGAGTCGATCACCGTTGCCGATCTCGCCGCCAAGCTGGCGGTCAAGGGCGCCGACGTCGTCAAGGCGCTGTTCAAAATGGGAGTAATGGTCACGATCAACCAAGCGATCGATCACGATACCGCGGTGCTGGTCGCCGAGGAACTCGGCCACAAGGTCACGGCCGCCGAAGACACCAGCGCCGAAACGACCATGCTCGCGCAGCAGGCCGGCGATGAGGGCAATAGATCCGTGCGTCCGCCGGTGGTCACCATCATGGGCCACGTCGACCACGGCAAGACCTCGTTGCTCGACTACATCCGTCGCGCCAAGGTCGCCGCCGGCGAGGCTGGTGGTATCACCCAGCACATCGGCGCGTATCACGTGGAGACGCCCAAGGGCGTCATCACCTTCCTCGACACGCCCGGCCACGCCGCGTTCTCGTCGATGCGCGCACGTGGTGCGCAGTCGACCGACATCGTCGTGCTGGTGGTCGCGGCCGACGACGGCGTGATGCCGCAGACGATCGAAGCGATCCAGCATGCGCGCGCAGCGAAAGTGCCGCTGATCGTCGCGATGAACAAGATGGACAAGCCGGAAGCGAATCCGGACACGGTCAAGCAAGGACTCGTACAGCACGAGGTCGTGCCGGAAGAGTGGGGCGGCGACGTGCAGTTCGTGCCGGTGTCGGCTAAGACCGGCGACGGCGTCGATCATCTGCTCGACGCGATCACGGTGCAGGCCGAGGTGATGGACCTCCGTGCCGTGCCGGACGGCCGCGCCAGCGGCGCGGTGATCGAATCCAGCCTCGACCGCGGTCGAGGTCCGGTGGTGACCGTGCTGGTGCAACAGGGTCTTCTGAAGAAGGGCGATTTCGTCGTCTGCGGCGTCGAGTACGGCCGCGTGCGCGCGCTGTTCGACGAGACCGGCCGTCAGGTCGAATCCGCCGGCCCCTCGATTCCGGTGCAGATCCTCGGTCTTTCCGGCGTGCCGCAGGCCGGCGACGATTTCGTCGTCGTGGCCGACGAACGCCTGGCCAAGGAAGTCGCCCTGCAGCGTCAGCACAAGCGGCGCGAATCACGCCTGGTCAAGCAGGCCGGCAACCGCATGGAAGACTTGATGGCGCAGATGGGCGAGGGCAGCGGCCAGCTGACCTTGAACCTGGTCGTCAAGGCCGACGTGCAGGGCTCGGCCGAAGCGCTGCGCGAAGCACTGACCGCGATCACGACCGACAAGATCCGCGTCAACGTGATCGTCTCCGGCGTCGGCGGCATCACCGAATCGGACGCCAACTCCGCGGTCACCTCGAAGGCGACGATCATCGGCTTCAACGTGCGTGCGGACGCTTCGGCGCGACGCATCATCGAGTCGAACGGTCTGGACCTGCGCTACTTCTCGATCATCTATGACGTGATCGACCAGGTGAAGCAGGTCGCGACCGGCCTGCTCGGCACCGAAGTGCGCGAAGAGATCATCGGCGTGGCGCAGGTACGCGACGTGTTCCGTTCCTCGAAGTTCGGCGCGATCGCCGGTTGTATGGTCATCGAAGGCACGGTCAAGCGGCACAAGCCGATTCGCGTGCTGCGCGACAATACGGTGATCTTCCAAGGCGAACTGGAATCGCTGCGCCGCTTCAAGGAGAACGTCGACGAAGTGCGCAACGGCACCGAGTGCGGCATCGGCGTCAAGCAGTACAACGACGTCAAGCCGGGCGATCAGATCGAGTGCTTCGAGCGCATCGAAGTGGCCAGGACGCTGTAAGTGCCGGCCAAGTCGTTCAATCGCTCCGATCGCGTCTCCGCCGAACTCCGGCGCGAGCTGGCCGTGATGGTGCACGCCGCCGCGCGCGAGCACGGTTTGCCGTCGGTCAGCGTGTCCGACGTCGAGGTCACCAAGGACCTCGACGTCGCGACGATCTACGTCACGACCTTGATCGGCGACGAAGGCCCAAAGGCGACCGCTGCGCTGAACGAGCTGGCGAAGGAATTCCGCCGCGAATTGTCGCGTTCGATGACATTGCGGCGCGTGCCGGAGCTGCGTTTCCGCTACGACGATTCGGTCGACAAGGGCGATCGCATCGAATCCCTGCTGCGCGGCGAGCCGGGCGCGGAGATCAGTGATTTGGGGCTGAAGAAGAAGTCCTGAGCCACAGCCAGTACGCAGCAATCCGTTCTCTGGGCCGCGCAGGTGCGGCGGCGGCACGAAGGTTTCGCTAGCGCGCCCCTCCACGCCATGCGCTTTTCCAAATCACACATCCCCAAGACCAAGTTCCGGCCTCTGAGCGGTATCCTGCTGTTGGACAAGCCTCAAGGCTTGAGCTCCAACGCCGCTCTGCAGAAGGTGCGCCGGCTGCTCGGCGCCGACAAGGGCGGGCATACCGGCAGCCTCGATCCGCTCGCGACCGGCCTGTTGCCGTTGTGCTTCGGCGAGGCGACCAAGATCGCCGGCCTCCTGCTCGGTTCGCGCAAGGCCTACGAAACCGAGGCGCGCCTCGGCTTCACCACCACCACCGACGATGCCGACGGCGAGGTGGTCGAGCGGCGCGACGTACCTGCGCTGGACGATGACACTATTCGTGCTGCGCTGTCCGCGCTGAGCGGCCGCATCGTCCAGGTGCCGCCGATTTATTCCGCTCTCAAACAAGGCGGCGAGCCGTTGTACAAGCGCGCGCGTCGCGGCGAAGAGGTCACCGCCGCGCCGCGCGAGGTCGAGGTGCAGCGTTTCGACTTGCTCGAACGCCGCGACGATCGTCTGCGCCTCTTGGTCGAATGCGGCTCGGGCACTTATGTGCGCAGCCTGGTGCGCGATCTCGGCGAGCGGCTCGGCTGCGGCGCGCACGTGACCGTGCTGCGGCGGCTTTGGGTCGAGCCGTTCCTTGCGCCGCAGATGCACACGCTGGACGCGCTGAACCGCCTGGCCGAGGCCGATCCGACCGCGCTGGATCGACTGCTGCTGCCGCTCGAAGAGGGCCTGGCCGGCTATCCGCAGGCGCATTTGGGGGCAGACCAGGCAGCCCGGCTGCGTCAAGGACAGGCGATCGAATGGGCCGGCGCGCCGGGGCGCTGCGTCGCGCTGGATGACGCCGGCCGGGCGATCGCCCTGGCCGAGGCCACCGGCGGCAACCTGCGCCCGCTGCGCGGCTTCAACCCGCCGCCGGCGCTGTCATGAAAGGTTAACTGCTTGTTCCGACACCGCTCCGGCAGCTAAAATACCCCGTTCCCTTCCGAACATCCGTCCGACCAACCCCTGCGGGGCTTGCGAACGACCACGCCAATCTACGGGCGACCTGCCCGATGTGCCCCCGCACGCAGCGGGCGCCGCGATCCTCGTGGGCATTCGCAAGTCTCGCTTCCGCATTCTCAAGGATTCACGCAGATGTCTCTGTCCAACGAACAAACCTCCAAGATCATCGCCGACTACGGTCGCGGCACCAACGACACCGGCTCGCCGGAAGTTCAGGTCGCGCTGCTGTCGGCGCGCATCGAACACCTGAGCAAGCATTTCGCCGATCACGACAAGGATCATCACTCGCGTCGCGGCCTGCTCAAGATGGTCAACCAGCGCCGCCGTCTGCTCGGTTATCTGAAGAACAAAGACGGTGATCGCTACAAGTCGTTGATCGAACGCCTGGGCCTGCGTCGCTAAGTGGCGCGTTCGTCCGTGAACGCGGCTCGATGGAGCGCTTCACGGACGGTCGTGTCGTACGCAGGATGAAGTCTAGAGTGGCCACTCCTGGCCGCACTTTTCATATGAAGCGCGAACGCCTCTTCGACGGCGTTCGTGCGCAAACTCAGGACAAGCAATCGTGGCCAAAATAACCAAGTCGTTCCAATACGGTAAGCACACGGTCACGCTCGAGACGGGCGAAATCGCGCGTCAGGCATCCGGCGCGGTTCTCGTCAGCGTCGACGGCACCGTGGTGCTGGTCACCGCGGTGGCCGCTTCGAAAGCGCGCGAAGGGCAGGACTTCTTCCCGCTCACCGTCGACTACGTCGAGAAGTTCTATTCGGCCGGCCGCATTCCCGGCGGCTTCTTCAAGCGCGAAGGTCGCCCGACCGAGAAGGAAACGCTGACCTCGCGCCTGATCGATCGCCCGGTGCGTCCGCTGTTCCCGGAAGACTACAAGAACGAAGTGCAGGTCATCGCGCAGGTCGTCTCGCTCAACCCGGAAGTCGACGGCGACGTGCCGGCGATGATCGGCGCCTCGGCCGCGCTGTCGCTGGCCGGCATTCCGTTCCAGGGTCCGATCGGCGCCGCGCGCGTCGGTTACGTCAACGGTGAGTACGTCCTCAACCCGACCGCGACCGAACTGAAGACCTCCGATCTCGACCTCGTCGTCGCCGGTACCTCGAACGCGGTGCTGATGGTCGAGTCCGAAGCCAAGCTGCTCAGCGAAGAAGTCATGCTCGGCGCGGTCGTGTTCGGTCACAAGGCGATGCAGGTCGTGATCAATGCGATCAACGAGCTGACCGTCGAAGCCGGCACCAAGCCGTCCGCATGGACCGCACCGGCCAAGAACCAGGGCCTGATCGGCGCGTTGAAGGACGCCGTCGGCACCCAGCTCGCGCAGGCTTTCCAGATCCGCGACAAGCTGCAGCGTCGTGACGCGATCGCCGCGATCAAGCAGGACGTACTCAGCACTCTCGCCGGCCGTGTGGAAGCGGAAGGCTGGGCCGGAGCGGAGCTGAGCAAGGAATTCGGCGAACTCGAATACCGCACGATGCGCGATTCGGTGCTCGGCACCAAGGTGCGCATCGACGGCCGCCAGCTGGCCGACATCCGCCCGATCGCGGTGCGCGTCGGCGTGCTGCCGCGCACGCACGGCTCGGCGCTGTTCACGCGCGGCGAGACGCAGGCGCTGGTGGTGGTCACGCTCGGCACCGCGCGCGACGCGCAGATCATCGACGCACCGGAAGGCGAGTCGAAGGATCCGTTCCTGTTCCATTACAACTTCCCGCCGTTCTCGGTCGGTGAAGCCGGCCGCTTCGGCGCGCCCAAGCGCCGCGAGATCGGCCACGGCCGCCTCGCCAAGCGCGGCGTGCAGGCGGTCAAGCCGAGCATGGAAGCGTTCCCGTACGTGCTGCGCGTGGTCTCGGAGATCACCGAGTCGAACGGCTCCTCGTCGATGGCTTCGGTGTGCGGTTCCTCGCTCGCGATGATGGACGCCGGCGTGCCGCTGAAGGCACCGGTCGCCGGTATCGCGATGGGCCTGGTCAAGGAAGGCGAGCAGTTCGTCGTGCTGTCGGACATCCTCGGCGACGAGGATCACCTCGGCGACATGGACTTCAAGGTGGCCGGTAGCGCCGAAGGCATCAGCGCGCTGCAGATGGACATCAAGATCGACGGCATCACCGAGGAGATCATGAAGGTCGCGCTGGCGCAGGCCAAGCAGGGCCGTCTGCACATCCTCGGCGAGATGGGCAAGGTCATCAGCGCCTCGCGCACCGAGATGAGCGAGTACGCGCCGCGCCTGATCACGATGAAGATCCATCCGGACAAGATCCGCGAAGTCATCGGCAAGGGCGGCACCACGATCCGTTCGATCACCGAAGAGACCGGCGCCACGATCGACATCAGCGACGACGGCACCGTGGTCATCGCCTCGGTCAATCGTGAAGCCGGCGACGCCGCCAAGAAGCGCATCGAGCAGATCGTTTCCGACGTCGAGCCGGGCCGCATCTACGAGGGCAAGGTCGCCAAGCTGATGGACTTCGGCGCGTTCGTGACGATCCTGCCGGGCAAGGACGGCCTCGTGCACGTTTCGCAGATTTCCAACGAGCGCGTCGAGAAGGTCTCCGACAAGCTCAAGGAAGGCGACATCGTCAAGGTCAAGGTGCTCGAAGTCGACAAGCAGGGCCGCATCCGCCTGTCGATGAAGGCGCTCGAAGAAGAAACGCCGGCGACCTGATCGCAGCGCAGTCTGCGCTGAATCGGAAAGCCAAGAAAAAAGCGGGCCTCGGCCCGCTTTTTTCGTTTCCGATCGGGCCGGACTCAGGCCGCATCGAGGCGCGTGTCCGCCGCCAGTGCTTCCCAGCTCGCGAGATCGGCGAGCAGCGCCTGCGCGTGCGCACGGATCGCATCGACCGCGTCCGAGCCGAGCTGGAGCCGCAGCGGCGTGTGCTCGGAAGCAAGCGCACGCTCGATCGCCGCAGCCGCCTTCATCGGGTCGCCGGCCTGGGTCTGGTGCATCTCGCGCGTGAACGCGCGCGTGGCGCCGACGGTCTGCGCATAGGCCGGATTCTCCGGCATCGCGCGCAACGCCGCGCCGACCAGCTCGGTGCGAAACGCGCCGGGCTCGACGATCATGACCTTGACCCCGAACGGCGCCATTTCCAGCGCGAGCGCTTCGGACAAGCCTTCGAGCGCGAACTTCGACGCCGAGTACGCACCGTAGCCGGCGAAGGACATCTGTCCGCCCATGCTCGAGATGTTCACCACCGCGCCACTGCGCTGCGCGCGCAGTGCAGGCAGCAGCGCGCGCGTGACCGCCACGGCGCCGAAGAAATTGGTTTCCATCTGCGCGCGCAGTTCCGCCGTCGGGGTTTCCTCGACCGCGCCTAGGATTGCGTAGCCGGCGTTGTTGAGCAGCACGTCGACGCGGCCGAAGCGCGCGAGGGCCGCCGCCGCGGCCGCTTCGGCGTCGGCTTCGCGCGTTACGTCGAGCGCCAGCGCGAGCACCCGCTCGGGCGCGCGCGCAACGAGGTCGGCCAAGCGCTCGGTCGAGCGTGCGCTGGCGACCAGGTTGTAGCCCTGCGCCAGCGCGTGCTCGGCGAAGGCGCGGCCGAGGCCGCTGGAAGCGCCGGTGATGAACCAGGTAGGGCGAGTCGAAAGGGTCATGGGAAGCTCCGCTAAAGCCGCTCGGCGGCGATGGGGAGAGTGTCTTCTTGTTTTTATAAATGCAGAATATGGTGTAATTGAAAAGTACTATTCGATACCATTCATCAATGCAGCGCGACGTGCTGATCCATCTGCCGGTCGTACTCGCGGTCGCGCGCCGTGGCGGCTTCGCGGCGGCGGCCTCCGAACTCGGCATGAGCCCCTCCGCGGTCAGTCACGCCGTGCGTCTGGTCGAAGATCGCCTCGGCCTGCCGCTGTTCGCGCGCACCACGCGCAGTGTGGCGCTGACCGAAGCGGGGGCTGCGCTGGTCGCCGCGGCGCGACCGGCGCTCGCAGATCTCGGCGAGGCGATCGAACGGCTGCGCGCGGCGCGCGGCGAAGTCGTCGGCACGCTGCGCTTGAACGCGCCGCGGCTCGCGCAGTCGCTGGTGCTGACGCCGCTGTTGGCCGAGCTGGCGCGCCGGCATCCGCAGCTGGTGGTCGAGGTGACCGCCGACGACGGATTGGTCGACATCGTCGCTGCCGGCTACGACGCCGGCATCCGGCTCGGCGCGATGATCGCGCAGGACATGGTCGCAATACGTCTGTGTGCGCCGCTCGAGGCGGTGCTGGTGGCGGCGCCGGACTATCTGGCCGCGCGCGGCGAGCCGCGCAGCTTGGCCGAGCTGTCCGCCCACAACTGCATCGGCTATCGCCTGCTCGCCGGCGGCGGCCTGTACGCGTGGGAACTGCGCGACGAAGCCGGCGCGGACGTCGCGCTCGAAGTCAGCGGCAGCGCCATAGTCACCGATGCGAACTATGCGAAAGACCTCGCCCTCGCCGGCGTCGGCATCGCCTATCTGTTCGAGCCCTTGGTGCGCAAGGAGATCGCCGCCGGCCGGCTGCGCCGCCTGCTGCCGGCTTCGGCGATCGAGGAGCCGGGCTTGTTTCTGTACTACCCGCAGCGTGCTTCGCTGTCGCCGAAGCTGCGTGCCTTCGTCGACATAGCGCGCGAAACCCTGCGCGCAACACGATCACCGACGAACGGCACGGCCGCGACGAACGCATGAACGGCGCCGGCAACGCAGCCGCGCAGAAGGAACGCGAATCGTTCTTCGCCGCGCAGGCGCGTCATCGCGCAGCCGCGTGGCGCTGGTCGGCGGTGATGGCCTTGGTCGTGTTCGCGCTCGCACTGGTGATCAGCTTGCTGTTGGCGCCGCTCGCCTTCGCCGTATTCGGCCTGCTCGCCGATCAGCTCAATCTCGTTTGGCCGATGCCCGATCCGCTGCGCGCCGTCGGCCGAATGCTCGATGCAATCGACGATTCCCGCGCGCAGCTGCCGATCGTGCGGATCGCGTTGTTCGTCCTGCTGGCGGCGCTGCCGGGCTTTGCGTTGCTGTTGTTGGGATGGCGGCGCCTCGGCCGCATCGCGATGGCGCAGCGGCTCGATGTCTTGAGCGGAAAGCTCGGTCTGCGCGCGCCGCGCAGCGACGATCTGGAAGAAATCCAGCTCCGCAATCTGGTCGAGGAAATGGCGGTTGCAGCGGGCTGCGCCGCGCCGCAGCTATGGCTGACCGACCATGCCGCTTGCAACCTCGGCGTGTTCGGTGCGGGCGAGCGTGCAGCGCTGATCGTCACGCGCGGCGTGCTCGACCGGCTCGATCGTGCGCAGACGCAAGCGCTGATCGGTCAAGCGATCGCTGCGCTCGGTAACGGCGACGGTCTGCTGGCGGAACGATTGCTGCGCCTGAGCCTGATGATCGGTCTGCTTTCGCTGCTCGCGCAGTCGCCGCTGGATGTCAAGGCGCGCGCCGCGCTGCGGCCGCTGCTGCGAATCCGCCGCAGCGACGAGGAGGTTGCGCTGGTGCAGGGCGTGCTCGGCGACGCGTCCGCCGTGACGTCGGGAGCGGTGGCCGATTCGAGCGGTTTGCCCGGCTGGCGCGACTGGCTGCTGATGCCGTTGATGGGATCGCTGCTGATCGGTGTTCTGATCGTGCCGGTAGCGACGATGCTGCTCATCGCGCCATTGAACAGTCTGATCTGGCGTCGGCGCCGCCTGCTCGCCGATGCGACCGCGGTGCAGTTCACGCGCGATCCGCAGGCTCTGGCCGAGGCGTATGCGCAGCTCGTCTCGCAGCCGAGCGAACTCGCACTGTCGCTGCCGGCGCTGGGTGATCTGTTTTGCCTGGAAACCCAGACCGCTTCGAACCTCCGCGTGTTTTCGCCGTATCCGTCGTTGGCGGCGCGCATCGCGCGTCTGCGCGCGATGGGTGCAGCGGTCGACCCACCGGGGGTGGAGCGGCGCCTGCCGCTCGCGCTATGCCTAGTTCTGTTGCCGGTGATCGCGCTGGTGGTCGCCTTGCTCGGCGCCGTGATCGTGCTTGGCACCTGGCTGTCGCTGGCGCTGAACATGCTGTTTCTGGGACTGCCGATCGGGCTGCTGCATCTGCTGCTGCGCTCGCTCGCGCCGCATTGAGCGGGCGCGTCGGCCGTACGCGCTAGCGATCTTGAGCGAGCGAGCCGAGTCGCACCACGCGCTGCAAGGTTTCGCCATTGCGCACGACACTCAGCGTGACGGAACGGCCGGCATTCGCTTTCAGCTGATTCTGAAACTCGCTCTTGCTGCCGATCGGTTTGCCGTTGACCTGCACGATGAAGTCGCCGGCGAGCAGGTTCGCGCGCGACGCCGGCGTACCGCCGACCACCGAACCGATCTGCACGCCGTCGCCGCCGAGGCTGGCGCGTTCGGCCGCGGTGAGGTCGCGGAAGGTGGCGCCGAAGGGCAGCTTGAAGCGCACGTAGAACGCGGTATTCCACTCGCTGCCGAGATCCGTTCCCGGCGGCGGCGCATACAGCAGCACGCGGTCCGCGCCGACCTCGCGGCCCTGCCGTTCGGCGGCGGCGCGCACCGCCGTTTCCGGGCCGGGGTAGCGGGCGCTGCCGATGCGCACGAAGCCTTGCGCCGCCAGGCGGCTCTGATCGCCGCTCGCATTGCCGCCCAGCGCGAGTTCGGTCACAGCCGGTGCCGGCGCCGCGCGCATTTCGGCGATGGTCGCGGCGTCGCGGCCGGGTTCGGCGATGTAGGGAGAGACCGGCCGTTGCTCCTCAGCCGGCGGCGCCGACGTATACGGAGCGCTGACGCAACCGGCGAGCAGGACCAAGGCGGCAACGGCGGCGAGACGGAATCGGCGCGACATCGGTTCGGCTCCGGAGTGCAAACGTGTGCGTCGGAGCATAGCGAGGCGAGCATGAACGACGTGTTCGCGGTGCGGCCTTTGCTAGGATGCCGCCGCCAAAAATTCGCCGCGGCGGCGATTTTCGCGGTTTCCCGGGAGGAACGTGGTGGACATCCTGCGCATCTACTACCGCGTCATCGCCTTGCTCGCGCCGGAGAAATGGCTGGCGGGTTTGCTCGCCTTGGCCAACCTCGCGCTGGCCGGCGTGTTCTTCCTCGAACCGTGGCTGTTCGGCCGCGTGGTCGATGCGCTTGCCGGTACCAAACCCGGCCACGTCTGGACCTTCATCGCTTGGTGGGCCGGTGTCGGCTTTGCCGGCGTCACCGCCAGCGTGCTGGTCTCGCTCTATTCCGACCGTCTCGCGC
This sequence comes from Dokdonella sp. GW821-FHT11D02, assembly GCF_058808595.1. Lineage (NCBI taxonomy): Bacteria > Pseudomonadati > Pseudomonadota > Gammaproteobacteria > Lysobacterales > Rhodanobacteraceae > Dokdonella > Dokdonella sp. GW821-FHT11D02. Next base: position 1,779,729 of record NZ_CM179520.1, read on the forward strand.
ACCGGCGCCGGCTTGCCGCGATCGCGCAGTTCTTCGAGCACGCGATCGGCCTGCCGCTCGCGTTTCACGGCCGCCATCACACCGGACGGCTGCTGCGCATCATGCACGCCGGCAGCAGCAACCTGTTCGGTCTCTGGCTCGGCTTCTTCCGCGAACACCTGGCCACCGTATTGGCGATCTTCGTGATGGTGCCGCTGGCGCTGTCGATGAATTGGAAGCTCGCCGTGCTGATGATTCTCCTTTTGCTCAGTTTCGGCTTGTTCAATGCGATCGCGATGCGCCGCACGCACGCGGCGCAGGGCGAGGTGGAGCAGCTTCACCACGCGATCTCCGAACGCGTCGGCGACGTGTTCGGCAACGTGATGGTGGTGCAGAGCTTCTCGCGCATCTCGGCCGAAGTCGCGCAGATCAAGAACATGGTGCGCAAGGTGCTGACCGCGCAGTACCCGGTGCTGCGCGGCTGGGCTTGGCTGTCGGTCGCCAACCGCGCGGCGAGCACGCTGACGATCGTTGCGATCTTCGCGCTAGGCACGTCTCTCAACGGCAAGGGCGAGGTCACGGTCGGCGCGATCGTCACCTTCGTCGGCTTCTCGATGCAGTTGATCGGTCGCATGGAGCAGTTCGCCGGTTTTATTTCCGGATTGTTCTTCCAGACGCATTCGCTGAAGGACTTCTTCGCCGTGCTCGACACACCGGCCGTGCTCAGCGACGACAACAGCGCGCCGGCGCTGCCGCCGGCGCGCGGCGAAGTCGTGTTCGACGACGTGTCCTTCGGCTACGACGCCTCGCACCCGGCGCTCAAGCACCTCTCGTTCCGCGTACCGGCAGGCGGCACCGCGGCGATCGTCGGCCCGACCGGTGCCGGCAAGACCACCGCGCTGAGCCTGCTCTACCGCGCCTACGATCCGAGCGCGGGCCGCATCACCATCGACGGCATCGACATCCGCGGCGTCAATATCCACAGCCTGCGCGAGCAGATCGCGGTGGTGTTCCAGGACCCGGGCTTGTTCTATCGCTCGATCGCCGACAACCTGCGCATCGGCAAGCCGGATGCGAGCGACGAGGAATTGCAGTCCGCCGCGGAAGCGGCCGAGGCGCACGGCTTCATCGTGATCAAGCCGGACGGCTACGCCACCCTGGTCGCCGAACGCGGCCGTTCTTTGTCGGGCGGCGAGCGCCAGCGTCTGTCGATCGCTCGCGCGATGCTGAAGAACGCGCCGATCCTGATCCTCGACGAAGCGACCAGCGCGCTCGACAACGCCACCGAGGCGCGCATCCAGCGCGCATTGAACAAGCTGACCCAGAACCGCACGACCTTCGTCATCGCGCATCGCCTGTCGACCGTGCGCAACGCCGACGTGATCCTGGTGCTCAAGGACGGCGAGCTGGTCGAGCAGGGGCGCTACGACGAGCTGGTCGCGCAAGGGGGCTTGTTCGCGGAGCTGGACGGGCAGGGCCGCTTCGTCGCCGATGCCGAGGACGACGGAGCGGCCGAAACGGTGGTCGAGGAAGCACAGCCCTCTTCATCGGCCTGACTCGAGCGCTAGGGCGACTCGAAGCCGTCGGCAAAGATCGCATCGGCGCCGGCAGCGTCGTCGCGGATGCTGATCCAGTCGAGCGTCATGTACATGCCGAAGTTGCCGCCCTGCTGGCCGATGAACCAGGAGGTCTTGTCGAAGAACTCCGGGCCGAAGCGGCGATCGATGCGGTCGAGATCGTCCGAATCGAACATGCCGCCGGCACGCGGGCCGCTGCCGGCGCCGAACAATTCGAGTTCCATCGTCTGACCCGCGGTCGCCATCGCGGTCTCGAACAGGTGGATGCCGTCGGACAGCGGATAGTCGTTGGCGATGCGCAGCGCCGGGCCGAAGGCGGCCGGCAACAAGGTGTCGCTGGCGCCGCCGGCGTCCAAACGGAAACTGTCGAGCACGATCGGATAAGCCGCATGCAGGCCGGGATCGACTTCGGCAGCATCCACCGTGGTCACGCGGAACGTCATTGTGACCGGAGTGTCGACCGCCACGCCGGCGAACGGGCCTTCCGGCAGATCGTTCCCGTTGACCGTGCCGTGCACCTCGACCCAGGCTTCGGTCGGCGGCGCCGGATGCAGGTCGATCACGAACGAGGTCAGCATGCTCGGGCTGAGACCCCATCCGGCCAGGGTCTTGCCGTCGGCTGAGACGCCACCGCCGCTCATCAGTTCCCAGCCGGCCGGAACGACCACGTCCTGCGTGATCAGGTAATCGCTGAGCCACTGCTGGCCTCCGCTCGGCGTCCAGATCGTCGCTTTGCGATCGAAGCCGATGCCGCTGGCGCCTAGGATGACCTTGCCGTCGTCGCTGAGGCCGAAAGCGTAGGTCGGACCGCACTGGAGGCCGTCGTCGAGACAACCGATCGGCTGCACGCCGGTTTCCTCGGTCCAGCGCCAAGCCTCGCTGCCGCTGGTGCTGGCGTAACCTTCGCCGACGACGATGCGGCCGTCGCTGGATACCGCCGCGGCTTGGCCGACCGGATTGCCCTGGGCGTCGACCAGATCCAGCGCGACGCCGTTCTTCCAAATCACAGCGGTACGCGAGCCGTCGTCCTGATCGTTCCAGCCGACGATGGTGCCGCCGTCGGCGCTGATCGCGTTGGCGCGGGAAGCATTCGCAGGACGGTTGACCGGCAGACGCGTCATGCCGTCGGCCGCGCTCCAGCGAAACGCGAAGTACTGTTGCTTTTCGTCGATCGCGAGCCCGACTGCGACGCCGTCGTCGGAGACGTCGTAGGCAGCGCTCAAGAAATTGTCCTGCGCCACCGCGTTCGGCCAGGCGCCGATCACGATCGGGCCATCGAGCAGGTCGGCGTTGCTGAGCGCCACCGCGGCGACACTATGACCATCGTCGTCGACGTGTACACCGGCCAACGGCTGACCCCAGGAGTTCATGCCGTTGACGCTGTTGAAGTTCGCGATCTCGACCACGCCGATGTCCTTGGCCCAGCGATAGGCGGCGCCGTTGCTGTAGAGGCCGGCGATGCGGCCGTTGCGCGACAAGCCGGTCAACTGGGCGTTGGGGGTGGCGAGATCGTAAAAAGTGCCGGCCTCGGCGGAACCGGCGAGCAGGGCGACGGCGAGGGCGGCGAAGAGCTTGGAACGCATGCGAATACCCCAGGAAGTGGAAAGACGGAGCATGACGGCCGCGAGCGACGGGGCGTTGCGGCGAACCGCTGTTCGCCGGACGGGGAACGCGCAGGCATCGGAGCGGGTCGTTCGCGAGTGTCGGGCGCGTCAGCCGGCGCCGCACTCGCGCTTCATTCGCGCTTCATTCGCGCAGCGTCAGCAAGCGGGGTTGGTACGTGCGTCGACGCGCTTGGCTGCGATCCTTCGGGATGTTCCGGCGGCAGCGCGAGGCGGTCGGGAATGCGCCGTTCGCCGGCCAGCGCGCGCGCCTGCTTCACCGCTGCGCGCCAGGCGTCTTCGTGGCCGAGCGCGTGATACAGACGGACCTGCAGCAGGGCACAGTCGAAGTCCTGAGTTGCCCAACGCGCAGCGCGACCGGCGACGATGCTGGCCCGCTCCAGGTTCTTGTCGGCGATCAGGGCGCTGCCCCAGGACGTCGCGACGAGCGTGGTGTCTTCGGGCACGCTGCGACGCTCCGCCTGCTCCAGCGCACTCGAATAAAAACGGTCGGCGTCGGCGCCGCGCTGCTCGTTCCACGCGTGCTCGGCATTGGCCAAGGTGGACAAGAGCTGCACGTGCGGAAGCTCGGGCACGGTCAGGGCCCATTGGCCGAAGCGCTCGACTTCGCTGCGCGCGCTGGCGTACTGGCCGGACGCGCGCAGAGCGCGGATCAGAACGGTCCAGGCTTCGGCGTTGACGTCGCCCAGCTGCAACGACGCCAGCTCCGCCTGCGCCTTGCGCGCACGCGGCACCGCGGCAGCGGCCTTGTCCTCGCCGGCCAGATCGATCAGCGCTCGCTGCAAGGTGACGACGGCACCCAGCCCGACCTGACTGGCGGCGACCTCGGATTGCTCGATTTCGTCCAGCCGTGCGCTGGCCTCGCTCATGCGGCCGGTCGCGGTCAAAGCGCGCGCATGCCGGAAGTCGAAGCTGTTGCGGCCGCGCGGATTGGTGATGCGGTTGCGCAGCGGCAGGAACTCCTCCGCCGTCAGCAGCGCCGCCGCTGGATCGAGCAGTAGCAGATGAGTATCGATCTGTGCGGAAACGACCAGGGCGAGATCGTTGACCAGACCGAAGCGGCGCTCGGTGTCGGCCGCTCGGCGCAAGGCGATCAGCGCCTCGGCCGGCCGTCCACGCGCGTTGTCGAGCAGACCCTCATTGTCGTCGAGGCCGGACAATCCGAGCACATCGCCCGCCAGCGTCAGCGCGACGCGCGCGCGTGCATAGGCGGCAGCGGCGTCGTCGTAGCGGTCGAGGCCGCGCAAAGCGACACCCAAGCCCACGTACGCCTTGCCGAGCACGCCCGGTTCGTTGCGCGTTTCGGTCAGGTGGACCGATTCCTCGAACGCGTTCATGGCGTCGCTGTTGCGGGTGTCGCGAATCGCGATGGCTCCGAGCGTATGCAGGATGCGTGCACGCAGCACCGCGTCGCTCTCGGCGCTGACCACCGTGAGCAGCGATTCCAGCTTCTCGCGCGCCGCTCCCAGCGCACCGGCGCGGAAGTCGATCTGCGCCAGGCGCAAGCGCAAGATCGGCGCCTCGCGCTGCTCCGGCGATGCGGTTTCGATCTGCCGGCGCGCAGTGGCGAAGTCGTCGATGAGCAAAGCGGCTTCGACGCGCTGGGTCAGCGCGGCCAAGGACAGCTCCGCCGGATCGTCGGCCGGAATGCTCTTGCCGAGCGCAGCGAGCAGGCGATCGCTGGCGCTGCGCGCGACTTCGATCGGATCGGTGCCGAGCGCCTGCAGCTCGGTCGTGCGGGCACCGGTGCCGTGCAGCTCGAAACGCAGCTGCCACTGCTGGCCGACCCGTTCGAGCTGGGTGGTCAGCGTCTGCTGCGCACCGGTGCGTGTCTTCACCGCGTTCTCGGCATTGCCGGAATCGCGTGCTTCCTCGGCGCCGGCTGGCGCGCGCGCCGCCGCCACGACATTGTCGCTGGGCACGACGGTAAGCCCGCCGCGCCGAAGCCGCGAGCCGACCAGATCCATGATGCCGAGCCTGAGCCAGGCCCATTCGTCACCGGCAGCGACGTTGACGGGCAACACGGCGATCGATTCCGTCTTCGACGCATCCGCCCCGGTTGAGGCGCCAACGGCTGGGGCAGAACTCCGCTGCCCCAGGAACCAAACGAGAAAAGCCGCGGCGACGACCAGCACTGCCGCGAGCGCGACGAGTTGCCGCGCCCATGTCCGAGACGATGCGGCGGCGGTCGGCGCGGTGGCAGTGACGGACACCGGTTCGTTCGGCGCCGTGATGGGCTGATGATCGGGTGGAGGCGGCGCGGGCTCAGGATAGTCGGCCTCGGTCGGCGGCGGATCGACGACCTGCAGATCGCCGACCCATCGATAGCCGAAGCGCGGAATCGTGCGGATCGCCTTCTGGTCGTTGCCGGTATCACCGATCGCGCGACGCGCTTTCAACACGGTCTGACCGAGCAAGGTATCGGTGACGTCGGTTTTGCCCCACACCGCTGCGATCAGCTCGTCGCGGCCGACGGCGCGATCGCGATGCTCGATCAGATAGGCGAGGCTGTCGAATACCTTCGGCGACAGCACGACCAGTTCGCCTGCATGCTGCAGCTCGCGCGCGGAAGGATCGATGCGGTAGTCGCCGAAGCGGTAGATCGGGCGGGTCATCCGCGCCAGTTTAACGCCCAGGGCTGCCGATGTTCCGGCCGGCGTGCGCACCGGGCAGGCGGACGCACGCGTGCGCTCGGGAGGTCGAGCGCGAAAAAAAATCCGACCGGGATTGATCGACTCGACCCGTCCGACTAGAGTGCGCGCCGCTCGACCATCCCATCCCGATAGGCCCGATCCTTGGACAGTTCCAGTCGATCTCGTTGCTGCTCCTGAGCCCGCGGAACGACGCCCCAAGGTCGCACTCGTCCGCAAGGGCGAGGCACGTGCGAGCGCTAGCTCGCTCGGTGACCTTCAAATCATGAGCTGACGCGTTGCCGTGGGACACCGCAGGACTGGCGTATCCGTCGCGTCCGGAGTCCGCCGATGCTCTGCAAACGTCTGTTCATTGCCGTCCTGATGCTGACGGGCTGCGTCGAACGCGCCCGTGCCGGCGCCAGCTTGTTCGTCGACGACGCGGCGATCACGCCGCCTGGTCAATGTCAGGTGGAATCCTGGGCGCGCACGTTTTTTCCCGCGCAGGAATTCACCGTGGTGCCCGCCTGCCACTTCGCCGGCAGCGAATTCTCGCTCGGCGTCGCGCAGGCGACTTCGCCCGTATCGATGCGCACTTGGATGCCCGGGATCAAGCATGTGCTGCGCGATTTTGGCCCGCATCGCTGGGGCCTGGGCATCTCGCTCGGTGCGAGCTGGGACGCGCGTCGCGGTCGCTGGGTCGGCGGCACGTTGAATCTGCCGGCGAGCATCGCGCTCGACGACGACCTCGTGCTGCACGCCAATCTCGGTTGGAACAAAGTCGAAGGGCGTGCCGGCGTGGTCACCGGTGGTGTCGGTAGCGAGCTTGCGCTCGGCGCATCGTGGACCCTGCTCGCCGAGGTCTACGGCGACCCGCACGGCACCGCGGCCGGACAAGTCGGCTTGCGCCGTGCGATCGGCGGTGTCGCGTCGCTCGATCTCTTGATCGGCCACGAGGCCGGTCTCGGTACCGGGCCTTGGTTTACGCTCGGCTTGAACATCGCGTTCGCCCGCTGACTCGTGATCTTGTTGGTATATCGTTGTCGCAGTCGCTTCCGTAAGGGATTCGAACATGCACATACATCGCCGACGCGGCGACACGCGAACACGCAATCGAAAGCGCGCGGCGAAGCGTCTGTTCACGGCGGCTCTCTTCGGTGCGAGTGGGTGCTGCGCGTATGCGGCCGCCTCGACCATCGTCTACCAGTGCGGCAGTTCGGTTTGCGCGATTGATCCGGATGCGCCGGGCGCGGTCGCGCGCACGCTGAAGACGAACGCGACCGCCGCGGGTATCACCGCCGATGGCCTGACTGTCGCCTGGGTCGTGTCCAATCCCTTGCGCATCGAAAAAGCGCCGTTGGCCGGCGGCGCGGCGCAGACTTTGTATAGCGGCGAGATCTACGACTATCCGCGCATCTCGCCGTCCGGGCGACAGGCCTCGTGGACCTGGTACTACGCGGGCTTCGGCTGGTACACCTACGTGGTGGCGAACGCCGGCGGCAACGCGACCTCGATCGCCTCTTCGACCAACCAGACGTCGCAGGGCTGGCTCGGCGAGTTGCCCATCGTCGGCCGTCGCGGCGGCAGTTCGACCCGCGCCACGATCTGCCACGAGCTGAGCGGAGGTCCTGCCTGCGACGAACTCGTGGCCGACGATCCGAGTCTGCAGATCGGCTTTCCGAGCGGATCGATCGACGGCCATTGGGTCGTGGCCGTGCGCGCCGCAGCGCCGAGCAGCCTCGGCATTCCGGTCAAAGGCGCGCTCGGTCTCTATTCGGCCTCCACTCACGCCTGGGTGCGCGACCTCACGCCGGGCGCCGACGATGCGTTCCCGGTGATGTCGCCGGACGGCAGCCGCGTTGCGTTCGAGCGCAGCGGGCAGATCTGGACCGTCGCCGTGGCGGCCGGCTCGACGCCGCATCTGCTGACCGCGGGCACGATGCCGTTCTGGGGCGGCGGGGGCGATGCGATCTTCCGTGACGGTTTCGACTGACTTCAGCGCGGGGTCACGCTCTGCCGTGCCGTGTAAAAATGCAGATATAGCCCGTTCATCGCCTCTTTAACATCGCGGCGCGAGCATGTAGCGAGTAGATCACCAGAGCGGAGTGCAGCAATGACCAGTAAGTGGCTTTCGGCGACCTTGGCCGGCGTCGTCCTGATTTCGATGGCCGGTTGCGCTGCGTCGCCGCCGCGCGTGCGCTACGACGACGACTACTATCAGCGTCGCTCGCAATACGACTGCTCGCGTTGCGGTGTGATTCGCGAAGTCGATCGCGTCTACGTGCGCGACAACGGCACTTCGGGCGGCGGCGCCGTGCTCGGTGCGATCATCGGCGGCGTGCTCGGCAACACGATCGGCAAGGGCGATGGACGCAAGGCGGCCACGGTCGCTGGTGCGGTCGCCGGCGGCTTCGCCGGCAACGCGATCGAGCGCAACAGCAACGACGGCGGCGGTCGCGAAGCGTGGCAGTTCCGCGTGCGTCTCGACGACGGTCGCTGGGCTACGGTCACGCAGTGGGACAATGGCGACTTGCGCCCGGGCGATCGCGTGATGATTCGCGACAATCGCTTGATGCTGCTGCGTTGATGTAACGCGAGTCGAAAAAAACGAAAAAGGCGGAGGTGCGAACCTCCGCCTTTTTCTTTTGTGCATTTCTGAGAAATGTGCGCATCGCTCGTGCGCTGCGCGCGGACTGCGCGTCAGTTGATGCGATAGAAATTGTGCGCGCCGATCGTCGCCAGCGGCGGTCCTTTGATCCACGACGGCCAGGCCGAATCGGCGACCACGAAGTAGTACGCATTGGGCACCACGAAGGTGCGCTGGTCGACCGGCTTGGACCACATGCCGATCGCGCGTCCTGCGATCTTCCACGCTTTGCCCCACGCCTCGGGGCTGTCCAACGTCAAGTTCTGGCTCAGTGTGCCGGTCGCGAACTGACCGGGTGCGCGTACGACCTCGCATACCGTCTTGCCCCAGCGTCCGCTTTCGCGGCGCCGCATCGCGACTTCGGCGACGGCCATTTGGCCGGTCTGCGATTCGCTGCGTGCTTCCAGGTAGACCGTCGTCGCCAAGCAAAGCTGGTCGGCGGCCGGTTGCGGCAGCGCCGAAGCGAGCCACAGCAGGAAGGACAATTTCATACTCTCACCTCGACTCTCGGCCTTCGCGCTTCGGACACCACGCACGCATCGAGCGAACGGGTTTGCGATGTCCGATGGACATCGCGCGCTGCGACCTCTCTGGATTGCAAAACTGCGGCGCGCGCGCGATAGATCGCTGCGAACTGCGCCGGTTGGTTCCGTCTGCCACCCCGGCAGTCGTTCCAACCTCAGGTACTACGAGTCGTCGAACTTCCTCGACGGAGTCGCGCATCGAATGCGCGGTTGTTAGTAATTCGTTGCGCTCTCTGCTGAGCGCGAGGCGGGAGATTACGCGAAGCCTGCGCGCTTGTCTCCACTTACGCTGAATACGCATTCAGCTTCGTGAGGGGCGCTCGTGCGCGGAGAAAGATGAAGCGTCGTGAGAGTTAAAGCGTCTAGATTTTTATACGTCTAGACGTCTAAATTGAAAATGCATCGAGACCGTTTTCATCGACGATCTTCAGCGTCGCGTTCTTTGGCGTATCGAGAAGAAGGACCGCCAATGCTTCGCTCGCGTGCGCTGAAGTCGGAGCGGCGTACAGCACGAGTCCGAGCTTCGCGCCACCGGCGTCGACGATGTCCGTGCCTGTGACCGGCGCTGCGCCGTGCACACGCAGGCGGCGTAGGCCGCGCTTGTTGCCGCCGCGGAAATGCAGGCGCGCGGCGACCTCCTGTCCGGGATAGCAGCCTTTGTCGAAGCGGATCGCATCGAGGCGTTCCAGCTCGAGCGCCTGTGCCACGAACTCGCCAGCGAGCGCGAGCGATAGCAGGGGCAAGCCGGCGGCGATGTCGTCGGCACGCCAGCGCTGCAACGCGTCGTCGTCCGTCGCGGCGAGAGTCGCAGGCGCGAGCCAGGCGATGCGATCCGCATTGCCCGGTTGACGCAAGACGAAGCCGTCGGCGTGCGCCAGCACATCCTGTGCCGTCAGCGGCATCGCGATGTCGGCGGCCGTCATTGCGTGCAGCGCCCAATCGGTCGGCGCACTCAGCGCGACCTTGGAGCGAAACACGTAGCGCACCAATGCATCGCGCATCGAGGCGGCGTCGCCGAGCGGCAGCCACGCGAGCAGGGAATCGTCAGCGGTACGCAGCAAGGCGAAGAAATTCCGCGCCCGTCCTTGCGCATCGAGCCAGGCGCTCCATTGCCAGCGCTGCGGCGGCAAGGCGGCGACGTCGCTGGTGAACTGCGCTTGCGCGAACGACAGCGCGTCGGCGCCGGTGATGAAGAGCAGTTCGGCAGGGCAGAGCGGCATGGGCATCGAAGTCGTATCCGACGGAACGTGATTCAAGCCTAGCATCGCGCTGCGGGGAGCCGGCGTCTCGCGCTCATGTGCGCTCTTCGCAGCAAGCGGCGTTCGGTCTGACCTCGAAAACTGCGGGCATGGACGGACGCAAGGGGCTCGCCGAAGCGATCGAAGATCGCGCGAATCGAAGCTCCCGCGAGCTGCGCGAGCAGCGGGAACCGCAAAATTAAAGTTGTCAGCGCACGCCGCTGGGTTTAACCTTCGCGCCGCACTGCACCATGTCCGACGCCCAATCCCCGACCAAGCCCGTCAAGACGCCATCGACCGACCGTGTCGAGAGCGTGCTGCCGGAGCCGACCGAGGGAGCGCCGGCGACCGAGACCGGAGGGCGTGAGTCAGGGCCCGATCCCACGCGGTACGGGGATTGGGAAAAGAACGGCCGCTGCATCGATTTCTGATGCGACCGCGCGTCGTGCGCGGCGGCTATCTACAACGTCAGCACGAGCCAGCCATGCCAGCCACCGCGCGACCGTTATCGCCGCACCTCTCGATCTACCGCTGGCAGATCCAGATGGTCACCTCGATCGTCCATCGCGCGACCGGCATCGCGCTCGCCGCCGGCACCGTGCTGCTCGTCACCGCCTTGCTCGCGCTGGCCTCCGGCCCCGAAGCGTATGCGAAGGTACGCGCGTTCTGCGCATCCTGGTTCGGCCTGTTCCTGCTGCTCGGCTGGACCTGGTCGCTCGCCTATCACGTTCTCAACGGTATTCGTCACCTTCTGCAGGACATCGGCTGGGGTTATCTGCCGGCGCAATTCGTGCGCAACAGCTGGCTCTCCGTGATCGGCAGCCTGCTGCTGACCGCGCTGGTCTGGATTTGCGTGTTCACGCAACGAGGTGGCGCATGAGCAATCTGCGCACACCGCTCAAGAATGCGCTCGGCCTGGGTTCGGCCAAGCAGGGCGCGCATCATTTCATCGTGCAGCGCTTGACCGCGTTGGCCTTGCTACCGCTGTCGCTGTGGTTCGTCTGGCTCGTGTTGAGCGCCTTGCACGCCGACTATGCCGCCGCGCATGCGCTGATCGCGCAGCCGCTCAACGCCGTGCTGATGCTGGTGTTCGTGGTGACGGTGTTCTGGCACGCGCAGCTCGGCCTGCAGGTCGTGATCGAAGACTACGTGACCACGCCCTGGCGGCAGGTCGCTGCGCAGATCGCGGTCAAATTCCTCTGTTTCCTCGGCGGCGCCGCCAGCGTGTTCGCCGTCATCCGCATCGCGCTGGGACGTTGACCGATGGCTTCGAGCTACAAGATCCAGGAACACAAAGTCGACATCGTCGTGATCGGCGCCGGCGGCGCCGGCCTGCGCGCGACCTTCGGCTTGGCCGCCACCGGCTTGTCGACCGCCTGCGTCACCAAAGTGTTTCCGACGCGCTCGCACACGGTCGCGGCGCAGGGCGGCATCTCCGCCGCGCTCGGCAACATGGGCGAGGACGACTGGCGCTTCCACTTCTACGACACCATCAAAGGTTCGGACTGGCTCGGCGACCAGGACGCGATCGAGTACATGTGCAAGGAAGCGCCGGCCGCGATCATCGAGCTCGAGCACTACGGCGTACCGTTCTCGCGCACCGACGAGGGCAAGATCTACCAGCGCCCGTTCGGCGGCATGACCACGCACTACGGCAAGGGCACCGCGCAGCGCACCTGCGCCGCGGCCGACCGCACCGGCCATGCGATCCTGCACACGCTGTATCAGCAGTCGCTCAAGCATGAAGCGCGCTTCTTCATCGAATACTTCGCGCTCGACCTGATCTTCGACGAGGAGGGCGTCTGTCGCGGCGTACTCGCGCTCGACATGGCGGAAGGGACTTTGCACCTGTTCCGCGCGCATGGCGTCGTGCTCGCGACCGGCGGCTATGGCCGCGCCTATTTCAGTGCGACTTCGGCTCACACCTGCACCGGCGACGGCGGCGGTCTGGTACTGCGCGCGGGCCTGCCGCTGCAGGACATGGAGTTCGTGCAGTTCCATCCGACCGGCATCTACGGCTCGGGCTGTCTGATCACCGAAGGTTCGCGCGGCGAGGGCGGCTATCTGACCAACTCGAACGGCGAGCGCTTCATGGAGCGCTACGCGCCGAACGCGAAGGATCTCGCCTCGCGCGACGTCGTCAGCCGCTCGATGACGATCGAGATCCGCGAGGGTCGCGGCGTCGGCGAGCACAAGGACCACATCCATCTGAACCTGCAGCACCTCGGCGCCGAAGTGCTGCACGAGAAGCTGCCGGGCATCTCCGAATCCGCACGCATCTTCGCCGGCGTCGACGTGACCAAGGAGCCGATCCCGGTCATCCCGACCGTGCACTACAACATGGGCGGCGTGCCGACCAACTACCACGGCGAAGTCGTGCGCAAGCGCGGCGACGATCCCGACTCGGTGGTGCAGGGTCTGTACGCAATCGGCGAGGCGGCTTGCGTCTCGGTGCACGGTGCCAACCGGCTCGGCTCCAATTCGCTGCTCGATCTGGTCGTGTTCGGCCGCGCCGTCGCGCAGCGCTGCGCGGCGACGATCAAGCCCGGTCAGCCGCACAAGGACCTGCCGGCTTCGGTCTGCGATCAGGCGCTGGCGAATCTCGACAAGCTGCGCCACGCGAACGGCTCGACGCCGACCGCCGAGATCCGCCTGACCATGCAGAAGACGATGCAGTCGGATGCGGCCGTGTTCCGCACCGAGAAGACCCTGCAGGAAGGCTGCGCCAAGATGGCGCAGGTGTTCGCCTCGTTCGAGGACGTCAAGGTCGCCGACCGTTCGCTGGTCTGGAATTCCGATCTGCTCGAAACCTACGAGCTGCAGAACCTGCTCTACAACGCGGTCGCGACGATCAACTCGGCCGAACAACGCCACGAGAGCCGCGGCGCGCATGCGCGTGAGGACTACCCCGACCGCGACGACGCGAACTGGATGAAGCACACCCTGGTCAACGTCGATGCGAACGGCAAGTGCGCGTTCGACTTCCGTCCGGTGCACATGAACACGCTCACCACCGACGTCGAACCGGTGCCGCCGAAGAAGCGCGTGTACTGAGATGCGGACGCTGCCGCACGACTCCTTCGCACGCGGGCACGGCCTTCCGTCCGTGCCGATGGCGCGCGTCGCGGTCGCCTCGACGGCAATGCTCTATCTGGTCAGCCTGGCGTCTCCGAGCCTGCTGTGGGACGACTTTCCGACCGACCGCCAGTTCTTGGGCGTAGACGTTCTGGCTCGAGGCTGGGCCGGGCCGATCGCCGGGGATCTGCTTTGGTACGCCAATCCGATCTTCTTCTACGTGCTCTTCAAGGCCTGGAAAGGGCGCGAGCTGCCGCTGAAGGCGCTGTGGGCCATCTTGTTGTTCCTGGCCGCGGCCGCGTGCGTGTTTCCGGTCCTGCCCATGTCCTTCGCCAGCGTGACCTTGTCGTGGACGCTCCTGCACGCACAAGGCGTGTTATTCGGTGCCTATCTCTGGGCGATCTGCATGGCGTTCGGCGGACTGATCGCGCTGACCGCCGCCGACCACGCGCGAACACAGACCAGCGCCGCAGTCGGCGTGGGCTGACTGGGCCACAACCGCTTCGCATCACTCCTTCAACCTTCGAACACGGCTACGTCCATGGCTGAATTCACGCTACCGAAGAACTCCCGCATCAAAGCCGGCAAGCATCATCCGGCCCAGCCCGGAGCGAAGAAGCTGCGCACGTTCCGCGTCTATCGCTGGACGCCCGAGGACGGCGAGAACCCGCGCGTGGACACCTACGAAGTCGATCTCGCCGCGTGCGGGCCGATGGTTCTGGACGCGCTGATCAAGATCAAGAACGAGGTCGATTCGACCTTGACCTTCCGCCGTTCCTGCCGCGAGGGCATCTGCGGCTCCTGCGCGATGAACATCGACGGCACCAATACGCTGGCCTGCACCAAGGCGATCGAGGATTGCGGCAGCGGCGATGTGAAGATCTATCCGCTGCCGCACATGCCGGTGGTGAAGGATCTGGTGCCCGATCTGACCCACTTCTACGCCCAGCTGGCCTCGGTCAAGCCGTGGCTGCGCACTGAGACGCCGCCGCCGCCGGACAAGGAACGCCTGCAATCGAAGGAAGACCGCGCCAAGCTCGACGGTCTCTACGAATGCATCCTGTGCGCCTGCTGCACAACTTCCTGCCCGAGCTACTGGTGGAACAGTGAGCGTTATCTCGGCCCGGCCGTGCTGTTGCAGGCCTACCGCTGGATCGTCGACTCGCGCGACGAGGACACCGGCGCGCGCCTGGACGAGCTGGAAGACCCGTTCAAGCTCTACCGCTGCCACACCATCATGAACTGCGCGCGCACCTGTCCGAAGGGCTTGAACCCGGCCAAGGCGATCGCCGAAACGAAGAAGCTGATCGCCGAGCGCGCGAGCTGAGGCTGCTGCCGATGCACGCGCGCGCAAGCGATCGGCGTCATCGGTTCGAATTGGCGCCGGCTCGATGAGCGCCGAAGCGCGTTTGCGCTGGCGCTGCCGCCGTGGCACACGCGAACTCGACGCCTTGCTCGGCGGCTGGCTGGCCGAGCGCTACGCGCAGGCCGATGCGCAGCGTCGCGCCGACTTCGACCGTTTGCTTGACGTGCAAGACCCCGATCTGTGGGACTGGCTGATGGGTCATTCCGTGCCGCAAGATCCCGGCTTCGTCGTCCTCATCGAAGAAATACGTCGCCGATGAAAGCCGCACCCGCCATCGCATTCGACCTGCGGCCTTCGCGTTGGATCGGTATGGCCGTGCTGGTGTTGATCCTGCTCGCCGCCGCGGCGCCGTGGCTGAGCCGTCTGCCGAATACGGTTGCCGCGACGCTTTCCGCCGCCGCCTTGCTGCTCGGTGCGGCGGCTCTGTGGCGGCATGCGCATGCGCGCTTCACGCGCGTCGCGTGGCGCGCCTCGGGTTGGGTCTTGGCTGGCTCAGAAGGCCGCGAACACCCCGCGCTGCTCGAATCGCGAGCGCACTTGGGCGGCCTGCTCGCGCTCGGTTTCCGTCATGGCCCGCGCGCGCGTTTCCGGCTGCTGCTGGCGCCCGACAACCTCGACGCCGATACGCGGCGCCGGTTGCTGCTCTTGCTCGGCCGCGCCGAAGTCGTACAAACGCGCTAGCCGTCCTCGCTTGCCCGCATCGGGCGCTTGCGGCACTCTCGCCGCCGTTCGCGGTCGCAGCATCGTCCGCCGCGTCGACAAGGATTCGCCCAGCGCATGTTCCGTCCCCTCGAAGTCTTCATCGGCCTGCGCTATACCCGCGCGAAACGGCGCAACCACTTCATTTCGTTCATTTCGCTGGTTTCGATCCTCGGCATCGCGGTCGGCGTGACCGCGCTGATCACGGTGATCTCGGTGATGAACGGCTTCGACCGCGAGCTCAAGCAGCGCATTCTCGGCATGGTGTCGCACGCGACCATCGAGGGCGTCGACGAAACCGTGCGCGACTGGCCCGAAGCGGTCAAGCTCGCCTACACCAACCCGCACGTGCAGGGTGCTGCGCCCTACGTCGAGCGGCAGGCGATGCTGCAGGGCGTACGCGTCAGCGGCGCGATCGTGCGCGGGGTGGAGCCGGAGCTGGAGCCGAAGGTGTCCGACATCGGCCAGCGCATGGTGCAGGGGAAGTTGAGCGATCTCGTCGCCGGCCAGTTCGGCATCGTGCTCGGCAAGGAACTCGCGCTGACCCTCGGCGTCGGCGTCGGCGACAAGGTCACCGTATTCGCGCCCGAATTCAGCGCCACTCCGATCGGTGCGATCCCGCGCACCAAGCGCTTTACCGTGGTCGGCCTGTTCGAAGCGGGTATGCAGGAATACGACTCCGGCCTCGCCGTGCTGCAATTGCAGGATGCGCAGACCTTGTACCGCCTCGACGGGCCGACCGGCATCCGCCTCAAGCTCGACGACATGTTTCGCGCCTACGCAGTCGGGCGCGAGCTGGCGCAGGAGCTGGCCAGCAGCATGGGCGCCGGCTACTACCGTGTCAGCGACTGGATGCAGGGCCACAGCAACTTCTTCAAGGCGGTCGCGATGGAGAAGAAGGTGATGTTCCTGATCCTCTCCCTGATCGTCGCGGTGGCCGCGTTCAATCTCGTCTCAACCCTGGTCATGCTGGTGCAGGACAAGCAGGCCGACATCGCGATCCTGCGCACGCTCGGTCAGAGCCCGCGCTCGGTGATGGGCACGTTCATGGTGCAAGGCGTCCTGGTCGGCTCGCTCGGCATCGCGCTCGGCGTGCTGTTCGGCGTGCTGCTCGCGTTGAACCTGCCCGAGATCATCCGCTGGGTCGAACAGACCTTCCACGTCGCCTTCTTGTCGCCGGACGTCTACTACATCAGCGAGCTGCCGAGCGAACTGCATTGGGGCGACGTCGCCTGGATCACCGTGACCGCGTTCGTGTTCTGCACGCTGGCCACGCTCTACCCGGCGCGCCGCGCGGCGAAAACCGAACCGGCGGCGGCGTTGCGCTATGAGTAGCCGGGATTTGGGATTGCGGATTCGGGATTGGGTCAAAGCATCGCGCATCGAACTCTTAGGCACTTCACGCTCATGAATTCCGCTCTTTCCAATCCCCAATCCCCAAACCCCAATCCCGGCGT
Source organism: Dokdonella sp. GW821-FHT11D02 (assembly GCF_058808595.1). Lineage (NCBI taxonomy): Bacteria > Pseudomonadati > Pseudomonadota > Gammaproteobacteria > Lysobacterales > Rhodanobacteraceae > Dokdonella > Dokdonella sp. GW821-FHT11D02. Next base: position 1,796,543 of record NZ_CM179520.1, read on the forward strand.
CTCCGACGTTGTTCTGCGCGCCGAGAAAATCGCCAAGACCTACCAGGAAGGCGGTTTGCGCACCGAAGTGCTGCGCGAAGCGAGCCTCGCGGTGAAGCGCGGCGAGACGGTCGCGATCATCGGCGCGTCGGGCACCGGCAAGAGCACGCTGCTGCACATCCTCGGCGGGCTCGATCAGCCGAGTGCCGGCGAAGTCGTGGTCGAAGGGCAGACGATGTCGAAGCTGTCCGACCGCGCGCGCGGCGAGCTGCGCAACCGCTCGCTCGGCTTCGTCTACCAGTTCCATCATCTGCTGCCGGAATTCACCGCGGTCGAAAACGTCTGCATGCCGCTCTTGATCCGCGGCACCGCGATCGAAGAAGCGCGCGAGCGTGCGGTCGCGCTGCTCGGCCGCGTCGGTCTCGGCGCGCGCCTCGAACACAAGCCGGGCGAGCTGTCCGGCGGCGAGCGTCAGCGCTGTGCGGTCGCGCGCGCCTTGGTCACTCGTCCCGCTTGCGTGCTCGGCGACGAGCCGACCGGCAATCTCGATGAAAAGAACGCGGCCCAGGTCTACGAGCTGATGCTCGAATTGAACCGCGAAGTCGGCACCGCCCTGGTGCTCGTCACGCACGATCCCAAACTCGCCGCGCGCGCCGACCGCATTCTGGAACTTTCCGGCGGTACGCTCGGCGTCGCCGCGATCGCGGCACGAAGCGCGGATGCGCGATAGGCCTGACGAAGGGCAGGCGAGGAGGACGAATGAGCTTCGGCAAGACCACACCGATCCTGCGCATCTTCGACGAACAGAAGGCGACCGAGTTCTACGTCGGCTTTCTCGGTTTCAAGATCGATTGGAAGCATCGCTTCGGCCCCGGCATGCCTTTGTACATGCAGGTATCGCGCGACGGTTGCGTGCTGCATCTGTCCGAGCATCACGGCGACGCCTGCCCGGGTGGGGCGATGCGCATCGAAACCGACGAGATCGACGCGTTTCATCGTGAGCTCACGGCCAAGCCGTATCCGTATATGCGGCCAGGCATCGAGCAGACGGAATGGGGCAGCCGCGACGTCGGCGTGATCGACCCGTTCGGCAATCGCCTGACTTTCACCAACGCCGTCAGCACCTGAGTCTTGCATCGCCTCGGATGAGAGGCAGCGCCGTCGCGGCGCGATGGTTTCGCCGGAGGGCGATCGGGCATGGAGCCTGCGAGGACATGGAGTTCGCCGCCCTTGCTCGGCGTCGCCACCGCGTTGGCGACCTTGCTCGGTGCACTCGCGCTGCAGCTCCTGCCGACTCTGCCGCCGCGCACCGTCGAGTTCGCACTGCTCGCCGCCGCACTCGCCGGCCTGTGCCATCCGCGCTCGCGTCTGTCGGCTTGCCTCTTGTTCGGCTTCGCCTGGTGCGCGCTGCGCGCCGACCTCGCGCTCGAGGCGCGCTTGCCGCGCGAATTGGAAGGGCGTGACTTCAGCGTCGTCGGTGCGATCGACGATCTGCCGCAGCGGCGCACGGATGCGACGCGCTTCACGCTGCGGGTCGAACGCGTTGAACTCGACGGCCGCCCAATCCCGCTGCGCGGACGCCTGCGGCTGTCCTGGTACGACGAGGCACCTGAAGAGCTAGCGGCCTGCACTCGCTGGCAATTGCAGCTGCGCCTCAAACGTCCGCGCGGCCTGATCAATCGCGGCGGTTTCGATGCCGAGCGGCAAGCACTCGAGCGCGGCGTGGTCGCGGTCGGCTACGTGCGCGCAGCGGCCGGCAACCATCGGCTCGGCGCCGAGGAGGCTTGCGTGAACCGCCTGCGCGAACGCCTCGCCGAGGACATCGCCGCACGCGTTGGCGATCCGCACGACGCCGCCTTGCTGCAAGCCTTCGCGATCGGCGACACGCGCGGCCTCGACGAGCGCGACTGGGAAGTCGCGCGCGCCAACGGTGTGCCGCATCTGCTGGCGATTTCCGGCTTCCACGTCGGCATCGCCGCCGGTTTCGGCGCCTTGCTGGTGCGGCTGTTGTGGCGCTTGTGGCCGCGACTGGGTTTGCGCATCGCGTTTCCGGTGGCGCAGGCGCCGGCCGCGTTGGCGACCGCGCTGGCCTATGGCGCGCTCGCCGGCAACAGCCTGCCGACGTTGCGCACGCTGATGATGATCGCGGTCGTCGCGCTGACCCGTTGCGGTCGGCGCAGTGCCAGCGGCGCGCATTCGCTCGCGCTGGCCTTGCTCGCGATCCTGCTGCTCGATCCGCTGGCGATTTTGTCGGCCGGCTTCTGGTTGTCCTTCGTCGGTGTCGCCTTCCTGCTCGCATGCTTGCGTCGCGGCAACGATCTGCGCGGCTGGCTGCGCGAGCTGAGTCTGGGGCAGTTGGTGATGAGCGTCGCGCTGCTGCCGCTGACGGTGTGGTTCTTCGGCGAAGCGTCGCTGGTCGGCGCCTTGTCGAATCTGATCGCGGTGCCGCTGATCAGTTTCGTGATCGTGCCGCTGTGTCTGCTCGGCCTGCTCGCGTTGTTGACGCTGCCGCTGCTGGCGGTGCTGCCGTTGAGCGCGGCGGCTTGGCTTGCGCATGGGCAGTGGTGGTTGTTCGAGCGCCTGGCCGACTGGCCCGGCGCGCACTGGTACCTGCCGGAAGTCGCGCCGTGGGCGTTGCTTGTAGCGATGCTCGGCGCGGCCTGGATGTTCCTGCCGCTGGGCTTGCCGGCACGTGCGCTCGGCGCGCTGCTGTTCCTGCCGCTGCTGGCGCCCGATCGGCCGCCGCCGCAAGACGGCGCCTTCGTCGCCAACGTCATCGACGTCGGCCAAGGCTTGTCGGTGCTGGTGCGCACGCGCGAGCACGCCTTGCTGTACGACGCCGGCGCGCGCTACCGCTCGGAATTCGATCTCGGCGAAGCGGCCGTATTGCCGACCCTGCGCGCGCTCGGTCTCGATTCGCTCGAGGTGCTGATGGTCAGCCACAGCGATAACGACCACGCCGGCGGCGCGCCCGCGGTGGCGCACGCCTATCCGCAGGCGCGGCGCTACGCCGGCGAACCGGCGCGGCTGCCGCTCACCGCCGCGCAGTGCCGCGGCGGTCAGTCCTGGCGCTGGGACGAGGTCGAGTTCCGCGTCTTGGCGCCGTTGCCGCAAGCGCTGGGCGATGCCAAAGACAACGACCGCTCCTGCGTCCTGCTGATCGAATCGGCGGCGGGCCGCTTGCTCTTGACCGGCGACATCGGCGCGCGCGCCGAGCCGGCGGTCGCGGCGGCGGTCGGTGCGGGTCCTCCGCTGGTGCTGCTGGTGCCGCATCACGGCAGCCGCAGCTCCTCCAGCGCGGCGTTCATCGCGGCGCTGCAGCCGCAGCTCGCGCTGGTCTCGGCCGGCTGGCACAACCGCTTCGGCCATCCGCACGCCGAAGTGGTACGGCGCTATGCCGACGCCGGCGTGCCGCTGGAGAACACCGCCGCGGCCGGCGCGATCGAGATCGAATTCGGCGCCGCGTCGCCGCCGCGGCGCATCTCGCGCGAGCGCGAACGGCGGCCGCGCTATTGGCGCGAATAGTCGCGACTGCCGCACGTCGCACAGTCTGACGCGGCGGCGCTGCTATCATGCCGCCCGTCGCAACCCCGAGGAAAACGGTGTGCTGGAACTCCTGATGGCCGGCGGCTGGGCGATGCTGCCGATCCTTTTGTGCTCGGCGATCGCGCTCGCGATCATCCTCGAACGCTTCTGGACCCTGCGCCACAAGGCGGTGCTGCCGCCGGGGCTGGGCGCCGAGGTGCGCGAGTGGGCGCGCTCGCGCAAGCTCGATCCGCAGCACCTGGCCGCGCTGAGCCAGAACTCGCCGCTGGGTGCGCTGCTCGCCGCCGCGCTCGGCGTGCGCAACCGTCCGCGCGAAATCATCAAAGAGCGCATCGAAGACACTGGCCGCCACGTGGTGCACCGGCTCGAGCGCTTCCTCGGCACGCTCGGCACAATCGCGCTGATCTCGCCGCTGCTCGGCCTGCTCGGTACCGTGTTCGGCCTGATCCGCATGTTCCTCGCCGTAATGGTCAGCGGCGTCGGCGATCCGCTGAAGATGGCCGGCGGCATCGGCGAGGCGCTGGTGTGCACCGCGGCCGGTCTATGCGTGGCGATTCCGGCCTATGTGTTCCATCGCTACTTCCGCAGCCGCGTGTCGGATCTGGTAGTCGAGATGGAGCGCGAAGTGTTCCTGCTCACCGACGAGCTGACCGCGAACACGGACTCGGCTGCGCTCGCCGTCGCGCCGGCGCGCGTCGCGCTGGCGGCCGGCTGAGTACGCCGTGCGTATCTCCTCGACGCGGCGCGAAGACGATTTCGAGATCAACGTGATCTCGCTGATCGACGTGCTGCTGACTCTGTTGATGTTCTTCGTGCTGACCACCACCTTCGTGCAGAACCAGCGCATGCAAGTGACGCTGCCGCAGGCCGAATCGGCCGATACCAGCGAACAGCCCGAGGCGATGACCGTACTGATCGACCGCGACGGACGTTATTTCATCGACAACGAAGAAGTGTTGCGACCCGGCCTCGATTCGCTGAAGGAAGTCATCGCGCGCGTCGGCGGCGACAACCGCGCGCGTCCGGTGATGCTGCGCGCCGATGCGCTGACGCCGCACCAGGCGGTGGTCACCGCGATGGACGCGCTCGGCGAACTCGGCTTCACGCGCTTGTCGATCGCGACGACGCCGGCTCAGGCCGCCGGCAAGCAGTGAGCAGCCGCCAGTGAGTGCGCCGCTGAAGTCGGCCCGCTCCGGCTGGGCGATCTACCTGCGCCTGCTCGGCTACGCGCGTCGCTACTGGCCGATCGCGATCGTGGCCGTGCTCGGCATGATCATCGACGCCGCCGGGCTGGGCCTGTTCGCCGGCACGATCAAGCCGATGCTGGACAACCTGTTCCTGTCGCGCGATCCGTTCTGGATCTTCTGGATGCCGATCCTGATCGTCGCGATCTTCCTGGTGCGCAGCCTGGGCATGTACGCGACCGATTACGGCACCGCCTACATCGGCCGCGGTGTCGTGCAGCAGCTGCGTCAGCAGGTGTTCGACCACTACTTGCGCCTGCCCTCGTCGTACTTCGACCGCGAATCCTCCGGTCATCAGATCGCGCGCATCACCTACACCTCCGAACAGGTCGCGCAGGCCTCCACCGACGCGGTCAAGGTCGCCGTCGTCGACGGCCTCAGCATCGTGTTCTACGTCGCCGTGATGCTGCACAACAGCGTGCAGCTGACCTTGGGCCTGCTCGTGATGGTGCCCTTGGTCGGCGTGCTCGTGCTCTACGTCGGCCGCCGCTACCGCCGCATCAGCGGACGCATCCAGGGCTCGATGGGCACCGCCACCGGCGTGGTCGAAGAAGCGGTCGGCGCCAACCGCGAGGTCAAGGTGTTCGGCGGTCAGCGCTACGAGTCGGAACGCTTCAACAAGGTTTCCGAGCAAACGCGCCGGCTCTCGCTGAAGGTTGCCGCGACCAATGGCCTGGCCAGTTCGTTCGTGCAGTTGATCGCGGCAATTTCGCTGGCGCTGATCATCATCCTGGCGACGCGCCCGAGCATGCTGGCGACCTTGACGCCGGGCACCTTCACGGCGGTGATCCTCGCCATGGGCGGCATCTTGCCGGCGCTCAAGCGCCTGACCACGGTGCAGGCGAGCCTGCAGCGCGGCATCGCGGCGGCGGACGAGATCTTCGCCCTGATCGATACGCCGGGCGAGCGCGACGAAGGTCGCAACGAGCTGACCACGTTCGAACGCGAACTCGAATTCCGCGACGTCCACCTGACCTACGCTGGTGCCGCGCGGCCGGCGTTGCGCGGAGTGAACCTGGTCTGCCCGCACGGCAGCGTGACGGCATTAGTCGGACGCTCGGGCAGCGGCAAATCGACCTTGGCCAGCTTGATCCCGCGCTTCTACGAACCCAGCGCCGGCAGCGTGCGCCTCGACGGCCACGCGCTGGAGGAGTACCGCCTGACCAGCCTGCGCCGGCAGATCGCCTGGGTCGGTCAGAACGTGCGCCTGTTCGACGACAGCATCGCGCGCAACATCGCCTACGGCGGCCTGGCCGATGCCAGCGAGGCCGACATCGTCGCCGCGGCCGAAGCCGCCAACGCGATGGAATTCATCCGCCAGCTGCCCGACGGCATCCACAGCCGCGCAGGCGAGGGCGGCGCCTTGCTCTCGGGGGGCCAGCGCCAGCGCATCGCGATCGCGCGCGCGCTGCTGAAAAACGCGCCGATCCTGATTCTGGACGAGGCGACCAGTGCGCTCGACAGCGAATCGGAGCGGTTGATCCAAGATGCGCTCGGACGGCTGATCCACAACCGCACGGTGATCGTGATCGCGCATCGCTTGTCGACGGTCGAACACGCCGACCAGATCGTCGTGCTCGATCACGGCGAGATCGTCGAGCAGGGCACGCACACAACCCTGCTCGCGCGCGGCGGCCACTACGCCGCCTTGCATCGCATGCAGTTCCGCGACGACGCGGGCTGAACCGCGCGGAACGGACGCGACGAACAGGACTTGCGGCGGCGTTCCGATTCCGCCCAGACTCGCGCTGGAACGGTCGACGGGACGTCGATCGCGCGGCGGCAACGGCGCGATCGGCACGACGGGATCCGCAGCACCGACGGGAGCTTCGATTCGTCCCACTCCGCTCGATCCGGCTGACGGTTGAAGCATGTCTCTGAGCTCGCGCATCGAAAGCATTTGGTACGGCGGCGCCGCGGCGCCGTGGTGGCTGCGCGCGCTGGTGCCGGTTTATCGCGGCCTGCGCCGTCTGCATCTGACGCCGTATCGCTTGGGCTGGCGCAAAGCGCGCGCCTTGGCGGTGCCGCTGATCGTGGTCGGCAATCTGACCGCCGGCGGCAGCGGCAAGACACCGCTGGTGATCGCGCTGGTCGATGCGCTGCGCGCGCGCGGCTTTCGTCCCGGTGTGGTCAGTCGCGGCTACGGCGGCCGCGAGCGCGGCCCGCTCTTGGTCGACGACCTGTCCAAGCCGGCCGACGTCGGCGACGAGCCTTGCCTGATCCGGCGCCGCAGCGGCGTCGCGGTCGCAGTCGGTCGCGAGCGCGCACGCGCGGCGCGGCTGCTGATCGAGCGCGGCGTCGATGTGGTCATCGCCGACGACGGCTTGCAGAATCCCGCCCTGCTGCGCGACGTCGAGATCTGTGTCATCGACGGCCAGCGCCGCTTCGGCAACGGCTTGCTGCTGCCGGCCGGCCCCTTGCGCGAGCCGCTCGAACGGCTGGCCGCGATTCCGCTGCGCGTCTGCAACGGCGGCGCCGCGCAGGCCGGCGAGTTCGGCATGCGCCTGGTCGGCGAGATGGCGGTGGCGCTTGCCGCCAACGGCGGCACGCGACCGTTGGAGTCGTTCGCCGGCCAGCGCGTGCATGCGGTCGCCGCGATCGGCAATCCGGCGCGCTTCTTCGACGGGCTGCGCGCGCACGGCATCGAGGTGGTGCCGCACGCCTTCCCCGACCACCATGCCTTCGCCGCCGCCGATCTCGCCTTCGGCGACAGCGCGCCGGTGCTGATGACCGAGAAGGACGCGGTCAAATGCCTCGCCTTCGCCACGCCGCAGTTCTGGTGCGTGCCGGTGCGCGCGGAACTGCCGCCGGCGTTCTTCGACGCGGTGGCCGCACGTTTACGCGAGCGCGCGCCGAACTGAAAGGTTCGAGTCAGCATTTGTTTCGACAATGACCGCGGCGCACGCGACGGCTGCGTCGCCGCTGCCGTTCGCCCGAGCGGCGCTCCGGGAATCGGTCATGTTCAAACTCGGCGCATTCTCGGCCTGGCTGCCGGCGCTCGCGCGCGACAGCGGCCGCCGCGCCGAACGTGCGCACATCGAGCATCCGCTGCTGCCCTATGCCGGCATCGTCGCGAGCGAGGCGCTGGCGCGCCTGGACAGCGGCAGCGAGGGGCTCGACGCGGTGCAGGTGCAGGAGCGCCTGGCCAAGCACGGCGCCAACGTCGTCGCCGGCGAGAAGCGCCGCTCGCCCGCGCTCGAGCTGCTGCGGCGGCTGTCCAATCCGCTCAACATTCTCCTGCTGGTGCTGGCGATCGTGTCGTGGTTCGGCGACGACAAGATCGGCGCGGTGATCATGTTCGCGATGGTGGCGATCGCGGTGGCCTTGTCGTGGCTGCAGGAGAGCCGCTCCGATCGCGCGGCGGAAGCGCTGCGGCGCATGGTCAGCAATACCGCCACGGTGCGTCGCCGCGACGAACTCGGCGGCGCCGCGCGCATCGAGGTCGCGATCGAATCGCTGGTGCCCGGCGATCTGGTGCTGCTCTCGGCCGGCGACATGGTGCCGGCCGATCTGCGCCTGATCACGGCGAAAGACCTCTTCATCAACCAATCCGCGCTGACCGGCGAATCGCTGCCGGTGGAGAAGTTCGCCGCGATCGACGTCGAGGCGAAGACGCCGCTGGAGGCGCGCAACCTCTGCTTCATGGGCTCGAACGTGATCAGCGGGTCGGCTGTCGGCGTGATCGTCGCCAGTGGCCGCGCGACTTACTTCGGCGCGCTGGCCGGCGCGATCTCCGGCGAGCGCGCGCCGACCAGTTTCGATCGCGGCGTGCGCCGCTTCGCCCTGCTGATGCTGCGCTTCATCGCGGTGATGGTGCCGCTGGTGTTCCTGCTTAACGGCCTGCTCAAGCACGAATGGCTCGACGCTTTCATGTTCGCCGTCGCGGTCGCGGTCGGGCTCACGCCGGAAATGCTGCCGATGATCGTCAGCGTGAATCTGGCCAAGGGCGCCTTGGCGATGGCGCGCAAGCAAGTCATCGTCAAGCGCTTGCCGGCGATTCAGAACTTCGGCGCGATCGACGTGTTGTGCACGGACAAGACCGGCACGCTGACGCAGGATCGGGTCATCCTCGAACGCCACGTCGGCGCCGACGGCGAGGAAGACGAGAACGTGCTGCGCCTGGCCTGGCTCAACAGCCACTACCAGACCGGCCTCAAGAATCTGCTCGACGTCGCTGTGCTCGAAGCACTGCCGGCACAAGTCGCCGAGCAGTTGCAGACCGACTACCGCGTCGTCGACGAGGTGCCGTTCGATTTCGCGCGGCGGCGCATGTCGGTGGTGGTGCGCGCGCCGGACGGCGGGCATGTGCTGATCAGCAAGGGCGCGGTGGTCGAGACGCTGGCGATCTGCAGCGAGATCGCCGCCGCCGAAGAAGTCGTAGCGCTGACGCCGGCGCGCTTGGACGCCGCGCGCGCGCTCGCGCGCGAGTTGAACGCGGACGGGTTCCGCGTGATCGCGGTGGCGATGCGGCGCGCGCCGGCGGCGAGCCGCGCCTGGTCGGTCGCCGACGAGGCCGGCATGACCCTGGTCGGTTTCATGGCCTTCCTCGATCCGCCCAAGGACGACGCCAGGGAAGCGATCGCGGCGCTGCGCGCGCACGGGGTCGAGGTGAAGATCCTCACCGGCGACAACGACATCGTCACGCGTCACGTCTGCCGCCAGGTCGGCATCGACCACGAACACGTCCTGCTCGGGCCCGAAGTCGAAGCGCTCGGCGACGACGAACTGCGCGCTGCGGCGCGCACGACACCGGTGTTCGCGCGTCTCAATCCGCAGCAGAAAGTGCGCGTGATCGAAGCGCTCAAGCGCGACGGCCGCGCGGTCGGTTTTCTCGGTGACGGCATCAACGATGGGCCGGCGCTGCGCGCGGCCGACGTCGGCATCAGCGTCGACACCGCAGTCGACATCGCCAAGGAATCGGCCGACATCATTCTGCTGGAGAAGAGTCTGGCCGTGCTGGAAGAGGGCGTGATCGAAGGCCGCAAGGTGTTCGGCAACATCCTCAAATACATCCGCATGACCGCCAGCTCGAACTTCGGCAACGTGTTCAGCGTGGTCGGCGCGAGTGCGCTGCTGCCGTTCCTGCCGATGCTGCCGGTGCAGATCCTGCTCAACAACCTGCTTTACGATCTGTCGCAGGCGCCGGTCGCGACCGACGAGGTCGACGCCGAGTTCCTGGCCAAGCCGCGCGCGTGGGACATGGCGGCGATCGCGCGCTTCGTGCTGTGCATCGGGCCGCTGAGTTCGATCTTCGACTACGCGACCTTCGCGCTGCTGTGGTTCGTGTTCAAAGCGGCCGCGCAGCCGAGCCTGTTCCAGACCGGCTGGTTCGTCGAGTCGCTGCTGTCGCAGACCCTGGTCGTGCACGTGATTCGCACCAACCGCGTGCCCTTTCTGCAAAGCCGCGCCAGCACGCCATTGATCCTGACCACGATCCTGATCTGCGTGATCGGCGTGGCGTTGCCGTATTCGCCGCTGGCTGCGCTGTTCGGTTTCGTGCCGCTGCCGCACGCCTATTGGCTGTTTCTGCTGCCGATCGTGCTGGCCTATCTCGGACTGACGCAGGCGGCGAAGGGTTGGCTGGTGAGGCGTTTCGGCCTGACTTGAGTCGAACGGGCGCTGGTCACGCACGCGCCGTTCGTGCGGAGGCGGAGAGGTATTGGGGGCGAGACTCGAGGCCGGCTCGCGCCGGCCACGTGTCCCGCCCCTGGCATTCAATTCCTAACGAACGCTGCTTACCAATCCGTCGGCGCGCATCCGGCGGTTTTGGAAGCGGTTGCAATCGCCTGGCCGTTGGAATCGACCGCGGTCACCGAGACGCGCATCGGTGCGACTCGGGTACAGGCGAAGTCGCACACCGAGTCGTTGTCGCCGCAGTTTGCGGTCGGACCGCCCGGACCATTGAGGCTCCACCAAAACGCCGCTGTTCCGGCCGGAGCGTTGGCGACCGTGCATTCGTTGGTGAAGCAGTCGAGCGTCATCGCGGCTTGAGCGGACGCGCGCTCGATCGGAGCGAGGGCCAGGCCGAAGGCCGTAGCGGCGAACAAAACCGAGCTGATGAAGCTGCGCATAGCTGTCTCCTTCCTATCAACAGTTGGGGGATATGCGGCCGTTCGCGCGGACGCGACACGGTCACGCTCACGTTTACATCGGGCCGGCGACAAGGGCTACGCTGAAGTCGTAGACAGCGACATGGGATTCCAGCCGATCGGCTTTGGCGGGTTTTCGCCGGCGAACCATGCGCCTGCTGTGGCCCTTTACGCCGGTTGTGCCGTCATCGAGTGCAAGAGGGCACTTCCCTGTGCCGGATGAACTCCGTCTTGGCGAGCCGTCAGTACATCACGCAGCTTTCTTCGTCGCAGCGCATGATGAGCTGCCAACCACCGCCGGACTGATCGGCCACGCACTGGTAGGTCCAGGCGACGTCGCCTTCGCGCGTATGCGTGTTGATGGTGTACAGATCGCCGTCGTTCGCCAGCGAGCACGACACAGTCGGCGGACCCGGAATGCCCGGTGCCGCTGGTGCGTTCTGCACGCCTGCCGCCGCGACCAGCGCGAGGAGCGCGAAACTTTTCACGAGTGCTGCTTTCACGAGTGTTCTCCTTGTCGGTAGTCGTACCTGAAAAATCTCGAAGCGCCGTCCTCCTTGCGGCGCTTCGAGCAGCGGAACGGATTACGCCGGTCCGCAGACCCATCGAGCACTGGCGTGCCGTACGTCGAGGTCGCCTCGGCCTCCGCCGAGAGTGTCTTGATTCGAGGCGACTTCTCGTACCCGCCGCGCTGCCTCCGTGCAACGCGCCGGCGGGTCGGGGTCCCGCCTGCCTCTCAACGGGGGCAGGGCAGGTCGGGATTGACTTGGCTGAACGCGATCGCGGTGATCGCCGGGCTGCTCGCGCCGGGGCAGGTGACGGTCGCCGAGGCGTAGCTCTCACCGGTCTGGTTGCGGCACGCGGTGCCGGGTCGCGGCAGCGACGACGAGGCGCTGGCGGTCGTGTTGTCGTGCGCGGTCGACTGGTTCTCCGGTCCGTCGCCGCTGGGATCGCTGGCGAAGGCGTAGGCGACATTGGTCGTGGCGATGGTCGGGTTGCTGGTGTTTTCGGCGCGCGCGCTCGCCGCGACGCCGTTGGATGCAGCAGCCTGCACGTGGAACGGGCCGCTGGCGGCCGCGCCGCTGCAGTCGCCGTAGCCGTTCTGCACGCCGCTGAGACTGACGCCGGCTTCGCCGAGCCGATCGATCAGGCGATCGAACGCGTTCGGCGCCGCCTCGTCGGTTTGCTTGGCGGTCGAACGAGCGGAGCGCAGATCGTATAGACGCTGCAGCAGGGCTTGTTGTCCGGCCGGCGTGTAGGCGACATAGGCTTCGTCGCCGCCGTCGCGGCGGCCGTAGAGACCTTCGCTGATCGGCGTCATGCCGTCGGCGGCGAGCGAATTCTCGAGAGCCGTGCCGTGCTCGTGCGCCTGGGCGCCAGCGGAACACAGAGCGAGGACGAGCAGGGTATTGCGCAGGGATTTCATGTCGGAGTTCCGCAGGAGGTCGGCAAGTGGGTTCGGATGAAGGCGACGGATGCGCGCCCCTACTCGTGGATCGCGCACCCGTACGCCGCCGCTCACAGCCGGCAAGGCACGCTGGAATTGGCGCGGCTGTTGGCGAACGCGACGATCGCCGGGCTGCTGGCGCCGGGGCAGGTGACGGTGGCCGAGGCGCGGCTCATGCAGGCGAAGCGCGGGTTGTTGCTGGCCGTTGCGGTGGCTGGCGCGTTGCCCTGCGTGGTGGTGGATTGATCCGGTCCGTCGCCGTTCTGGTTGGTCGCGGACGCATACGCCGAGTTGGTCGTGTTGATGGTCGGATTGCTGGTGTTCTGCGCCGAAGCGCTGGCGCTGACGCCGCCGCTGGCACTGGCCTGCACGCGAAACGGACCGCTGGCGGCCGGGCCGTTGCAGTCGCCGTAGCGATCGGCGTTCAGACTGTTCTGGCCGAGCTGCTCGATCAGGCGGTCGAGCGGATTGGGTGCCGCTCGCTTGGAATCCGCGTCTTCAGCGCGCAGTTCGCGCAGGCGCTGCAGCAGGGCTTGTTGTCCGGCCGGCGTGTAGGCGACGTAGGCTTCATCACCGCCGTCGCGGCGGCCGTACAGGCCTTCGCTGATCGGCGTCATGCCGTCGGCGGCAAGCGAAGCTTGCAGGGCCGAGGTGCGATCGTCGGCTTGCGCGCCGGCGCAGCAGAAAGCGAGAGCGAGCAGGGTACTGGACATCTTTTTCATGAGGAGTCTCCGTATCCAAAAGAGAGCGAGCGAGAAAGATCGGAGCCGCCGCTGTGATGGCTGGCGCGGCGGACTCCAAAGCAGCCGGTGCGCGCCGTGGCCGATCGCCTCGGCGCACGGTTTTCAGCACATGATCGGCTCGCCCGGATTGGCGTTGCTGAGCGAAATCGAAATCAGCGCGAACTGGGTCGCGCCCGGGCAGGTGATCGTCGCTACCGCCGAGCTGGAGCAGGCCAAGCGCGGATTGGATACCGCCGCCGACGCCGTCACCGGTGTATTGCCGTGAGTCACTTTCTCGTCCAGCGTTTCTTGATAGCCGGTGTCGATCGCACTGGCGCGCGCTTCATTGGTCGTGTTGATGGTCGGGCTGCTCGTGTTTTGCACCGAGGCGCTCGCCGAAAGCCCGCCATTGGCGCTGGTGATCACGCGGAACGGGCCACCCACCGCAATGCCGTTGCAGTTGCCGTCGCGATAGTCGGTGCTGGCGAGCGCGCCGCTGTGACTGGCCTGGCTCAGTCGCTCGATCACTTCGTCGAGTGCGTTCGGTTTCGCGTTGGCCGCCTTGGCCGAACCGGAATGAGCGGCGCGCCATTCGAGCAGGCGCTGCAACAGGGCTTGCTGCCCGGCCGGCGTGTAGGCGACATAGCTTTCGTTGCCGCCTTCGCGATGGCCATACAGACCTTCGCTGATCGGCGTCAGGCCGTCTGCGGCGAGCGAAGCCTGCAGGGCGGCGAGACGATCTTCGGCGTGGACTCCGGCGGAGCACAGCGCAAGGGCGAGAACGGCGTTACGGATGGCTTTCATATCCAACTCCTCCATTGGGTCAGAACCATCGCAGCCCGCAGGGACGGGCCGTCGATCCGGCGTTAACGAACCGTTGCCGCTCCAAACGACGACGGTTCGCGTCGGACCGACCGAGCCTAGGTCGAGAGCCGCGCGTTTGTAGCCACGCATCGGTAACGACGCGATAACGGCTGGGTAACGGCGAACGGGGATTGGTAACGATGAAGCGGGATCGGTAACGACGAACGAAGAGGACAGTGCGAACCGATCGGCACGTACCTCGAGCCACCGAGCTGAACGAATCGGCCGCGGGCTGTTTCAGGATTTGAGACGGACGCGCGCACAATACGTGCATGCCGCTCGACACCTTCCACCCCGCTGTCGCGAACTGGTTCCGCGGATCGTTCGCGGCGCCGACCCCGGCGCAGATCGAAGCATGGCCGGCCATCGCCTCGGGTCGCCACACGCTGATCGCCGCGCCGACCGGTTCGGGCAAGACCTTGGCCGCTTTTCTCGCCGCGATCGACGATTTGGTGCGGCGCGGCGTAGAGGGCGAACTGCCGGACGAAACGGCGGTGGTCTACGTTTCGCCGCTGAAGGCCTTGTCCAACGACGTACGCGTCAACCTCGAAGCGCCGCTGGCCGGCATCCGCGACGAACTCCTGCGCTTGTGGCTGCCGGACGTCGAGATCCGCACGACGGTGCGCACCGGCGACACGCCGCAAGCCGAGCGCGAGCGCATGAAGAAGCGCCCGCCGCACATCGTGGTGACCACGCCCGAGTCGCTGTACGTGCTGCTCGGCTCGGAGTCGGGCAGGCGCATGCTGGCGACGACGCGTTCGGTGATCGTCGACGAAATCCATGCACTGGCGCCGAACAAGCGCGGTGCGCATCTGGCGCTGTCGCTGGAGCGGCTGGACGAGTTGTGCGAGCACCGGCTCGTGCGCGTCGGCCTGTCGGCGACGCAGAAGCCGATCGGCGAGGTGGCACGGTTTCTGGTCGGACAAGGCATGTCCTCGGTGCCGTCAGCGGAGGGCAGCGGCGATCCGCGAGCGCCGGCCGAGAAGGAGTCGGCGTCGCCGCTGATGCTGGAGTCCTTCCCGGGCGACACGGCGGAAGGCAGGCAGAAAGAAGCGCTTCTTGCGCAAACCGCCGAACCCGATTGCGTCATCGTCGATTCCGGCCACGTGCGTGCACGCGATCTCGCGCTCGAACTGCCCGAGGCGCCGCTCGAAGCGGTGCTGTCGGGCGACCAGTGGGCGCAGGTCTACGCGCGGTTGGAGCAGCTGATCGGCGAGCACCGCACCACGCTGATCTTCGTCAATACCCGGCGCATGGCCGAGCGCGCGGCGCGGCATCTGTCCGAGCGCCTCGGCAAGGACAAGGTCACCGCGCATCACGGCAGCATGGCGAAGGAGCATCGCTTCGACGCCGAACAACGGCTCAAGCGCGGCGAGCTCAGCGCGCTGGTCGCGACCGCCTCGCTCGAACTCGGTATCGACATCGGCGATGTCGACCTGGTCTGCCAGATCGGTTCGCCGCGTTCGATCGCGACCTTCCTGCAGCGCGTCGGCCGCGCCGGCCACCAAGTCGGTGGCGTGCCGAAGGGACGCTTGTTCCCGCAATCGCGCGACGAGCTGGTCGAATGCGCGGCCCTGCTCGATGCGGTGCGCCGCGGCGAACTCGATGCGCTGCACGTGGAGCGCGCCGCGCTCGACGTGCTGGCGCAACAGATCGTCGCCGAAGTCGCCTGCCGCGAGTGGCGCGAGGAAGAACTCTTCGACGTCGTACGCCGCGCCTATCCCTACGCCGCGCTCACGCGCGAGGACTTCACCGCGGTCGTGCGCATGCTGGCCGACGGCTTCACCACCCGGCGCGGGCCGCGAAGTTCGTACCTGCACCGCGATGCCGTCAACGGCATGCTGCGCGCGAGCCGCGGCGCACGCCTGACCGCGCTCACCTCCGGCGGCGCGATTCCCGACACGGCCGACTACGAGGTCGTGCTCGAGCCGCAAGCGACCATGGTCGGCACCATCAACGAAGACTTCGCGGTCGAGAGCATCGCCGGCGACATCTTCCAGCTCGGCAATCATTCCTACCGCATCCTGCGCGTCGAGCGTGGCCGCGTGCGCGTCGAGGACGCGCAAGGCGCGCCGCCGTCGATTCCGTTCTGGCTCGGCGAGGCACCCGGCCGCACCGACGAGTTGTCGATGTCGGTGTCGCGCTTGCGCACGGAAGTGTCGGATCGACTGTTCTCCTCGCCGGTCACCTCCGACGGCTTGCACGCGCAGGCCTGGCTCACTGACGAAGTCGGCCTCGGCGAAGCCGCCGCGCGCCAGATCGCCGACTATCTCGGCGCGGCGAAGGTCGCGCTCGGCGTGTTGCCGACCTTGAAAGAACTCGCGATGGAGCGCTTCTTCGACGAGTCCGGCGGCTCCCAGTTGGTCATCCACTCGCCCTACGGCAGCCGCGTCAATCGCGCCTGGGGCTTGGCTCTGCGCAAGCGGTTCTGCCGCAAGTTCAATTTCGAGCTGCAGGCGGCGGCGACCGAGAACGCGATCATCCTGTCCTTGTCGACCAGCCACAGCTTCCCGCTCGCCGACGTCGCGCGCTATCTGCATTCCAACTCGGTGCGCGACGTGCTGGTGCAAGCCTTGCTCGACGCGCCGATGTTCGGCGTACGCTGGCGCTGGAACGCGACCGCCGCACTCGCGCTGCCGCGCTTCCAAGGCGGCAGCAAGGTGCCGCCGCAACTGCAGCGGATGAAGGCCGAGGATCTGCTCGCGACCGTGTTCCCCGATCAGGTCGCCTGCCTGGAGAACATCGTCGGCGAGCGCCAGATTCCCGATCATCCGCTGGTCGCGCAGACCCTGCACGACTGCTTGCACGATGCGATGGACATCGACGGACTGATCGCGCTACTGCAAGGGCTGGAAGAGGGCACCGTGCAAGTCGTCGCGCGCGATCTGACCGCGCCGTCGCCGCTCGCGGCCGAGGTGCTCAGCGCGCGGCCGTATGCCTTCCTCGACGACGCACCGCTGGAAGAGCGGCGTACGCAGGCGGTCGCCAGCCGCGGCTTCCGCGACATCGACAGCGCCGACGATCTCAGCCGGCTCGACGCCGACGCGATCGCCGCGGTACGCGAGGAAGCCTGGCCGGAAGCGCGCTCGGCCGACGAACTGCACGCGGCCCTGCTCGGCATCGCCTTCATCACCGAAGCCGAAGCGCAATCGAACTACGGCTGGGCGCCGTGGCTGGCGAAGCTGGCCGACGGGCGCCGCGTGACGCGGATCGCTCTCGGCTCTTCTGCTGCGCCGCGATCGAACACCAGCGACGCACGCGGCGAGAACGCGTCCGCCGCCATTTGGATTCCGGCCGAACGTCTGCCGCAGTTCGACGCCATCTTGCCTGCCGCGTCGCAGGCGCCGGCGGTGGTTGCGCCGGCCGAATACGCAGCCGTCGCGTGGACGCGCGAAGACGCCTTGGTCGACGTGTTGCGCGCGCGCCTGACCGCGCTCGGGCCGACGCGTGCGAGCGAGATCGCCGCGTCGATCGGTCTCGACCATGCGGATGTCGGGCTCGCGCTGCTCGCGTTGGAGAGCGACGGCTTCGTGATGCGCGGCTACTACACCTTCGCGCCGCCGGCCAAGCCTGCGCCGTCGCCTCTCCCGTCCGTGGAAGAGGCTGAAGGCGCGCTCGATCAAGCGCAGGCTGAGCGCGCATCGACCGCACGTACTTCGATCGAAGCGGCCGAACAGGAATGGTGCGAACGCCATCTGCTCGCGCGCATCCACCGCTACACCATGCGCCGCCTGCGTCGCGAGATCGAGCCGGTCGAGCCGCGCGACTTCGTGCGCTTCCTGTTCGAGTGGCAGCGCGTCGCACCCGGCACACAGGTGCGCGGACCCGACGCGCTCGCCAGCGTGCTGGCCCAGCTCGAAGGCTACGAGGCGCCGGCCGCGGCGTGGGAGAGCGAGATCCTGCCGGCACGCATCGCCGACTACGAAATCGCCTGGCTCGATGCGCTGTGCACGGCGGGGCGGTTGGTCTGGACGCGCCTGCGCGGCCGCAAGGCCGGCGCCGCCGAGCGCATCGCGGGGCCGGTGCGGGCGACGCCGATCGTGTTGTTGCAGCGGCGCAATCTCGACGCTTGGCTCGGTTTCGGCGGTCTCGCGCCGGGCGTGACCATTCCGCTGTCCTCGCGCGCGCAAGACATCGCCGACTATCTGCAAGCGCACGGCGCTTCGTTCTTCGACGAGTTGTTGCGCGGCACGCGCCTGTTGCACGTGCAGATCGAGGAGGCGCTGGGTGAGCTGGTCGCCTCCGGCTTGGTCAACGCGGACAGCTACAGCGGCCTGCGCGCCTTATTGTTGCCTTCGTCCAAGCGCGCGCCGAGCCGGCGCCGGCATGGCCGCCGCACCGCCTTGTTCGGCATCGAGGATGCCGGCCGCTGGTCGTTGGTGCGCCGCCCGAACGTGGTCGAAACATCGCCCTCGACACGCCGCGACGCCGATGCCGAGCGCACCGAGCAGATCGCCCGCACCTTGCTCACGCGCTACGGCGTCGTCTGCTGGCGCCTGCTCGCGCACGAGGCCGAGTGGCTGCCGCCGTGGCGCGATCTGGCGCGTGTCTATCATCGCCTCGAGGCGCGTGGCGAAATCCGCGGCGGCCGCTTCATCGCCGGTTTGTCCGGCGAGCAGTTCGCACTGCCCGAAGCGATCGCCGCGCTGCGCAGCCTGCGTCAGCGCGCACCGAACGACACCTGGGTCTGCCTGTGCGGCACCGATCCGCTGAACCTGGTCGGCAACGTCCTCGCCGGCGACAAGGTGCCGCGTCTGACCGGCTCGCGCGTGCTCTATCGCGACGGCGTGCCGGTAGCCAAGCGCGTCGCCGGCGAGATCGTGATGATCGAGAGCGGCGACGCCGTGTTCGAGCAGATGGTGCGCATGCGCCTGTTGCGCGGCGTCGAACGTAGCGAGGCGGTGGCCGTGTTCGACGAGGAAGAAACCGGCGAAGAAACCGCCGGCTGACGCGGCGGACAGGTCAACTTCGGTGCGCAGGAATGGACCCGTCGTGGCCGCCGTTACTGTCCTCCACGAAGGAAAAGCCACGCCGTTCCGACCGTTTCACGGCGCGTAGCCGTCGTTTCGTCGAGGGTCGGAAGGTGGGGCGCTTCAAACCCGGCACGGATCGGCTCATAGTGTGCGCCCCGTACGCAAGGCTCGTGCCGTGAACGCCATCGCCCTGTCGAAGCCGGTTGCCGGTCGATCGGAACTCTCGTTCTGGCCGCTGCAGATCGCCGGTTGGTTCGGCTACTTCGCGCTCAACTTCACCGCCGCGATGGGCGACGGCAAGCCGATGCATTACGTGATCGCCTCGGCTTCCGTGGCGATCTGCGGTTTTCTGCTCACCAGCTTGTTGCGCCTGGGCTATCGGCGCTTGTGGCCGCTGTCGGTGCCGCGCATGGCGGCCGGCGCCGCGGCGCTGTTGGTGCTGGCCACGCTGATACAGATGAAGCTCTACGTCAGCATCGTGTTCCGCTGGTGCGACGACTGCGAACTGCACAGCGTATTCGGCTACCTGTGGTACTTCGCTTCGATGTTCTATCTGCTGTTGTCGTGGAGCGGCCTCTACTTCGGCATCAAATTCGCGCGCCAATCGCAGCAGCAGAAGGAAGCCGCGCTGCGCGCGCAGACCATCGCCCACGCGGCGCAGCTGAAGATGCTGCGCTACCAACTGAACCCGCATTTCCTGTTCAACACTCTGAACGCGATTTCCACCCTGGTGCTCGACGACAAGCGCGACACCGCCTACCGCATGGTCGGCAGCCTGTCGGCCTTTCTGCGCCATTCGCTCGACTCCGACCCCGAGCAGCGCGTCTCGCTCGCGCAGGAAGTGGAGGCGTTGAATCTCTATCTCGGCATCGAACAGCTGCGCTTCGGCGACCGCCTCAAATTCGAGCTGGACATCGAGGCCGCCGCGCGCGAAGCGCTGGTGCCGAGCCTGATCCTGCAACCCTTGATCGAGAACGCGATCAAGTACGCGGTCTCCAAACGCGAAGAGGGTGCCTGCATCGAACTGGTCGCGCGCCGCGACGACGGCCGGCCGAACGAGAGCTGGCTCGACTTGCATCTGCGCGACGATGGCCCGGGCTATTGCGAAGCGGACGCCGCGCCGAACGGGCACGCGCGCGTTGGACTCACCAACACGCGCGAACGCCTACGCGTGCTGTACGGCGAGCGCCATCAGCTGACGATCGGCAAGCGCGTACCGCACGGCGTCGACGTGCACATCCGCCTGCCCTTCGAGACCGCCTGAGGACGCTCTCGATGACTTCGATCCGCACGCTCATCGTCGACGACGAGCCGCTGGCGCGGCGCGGCCTGGAATTGCGCCTGCGCCACTATCCCGACATCGAGATCGTCGGCGAGGCCGGCAACGGCCGCCAGGCCTTCCACGCCATTTCTTCGTTGCGCCCGCAGCTGATGTTTCTCGACGTGCAAATGCCCGGCGTGGACGGCTTCGAGCTGCTGCGCGCGCTGCCGGCGACGCAGATTCCCTTGACCGTCTTCGTCACCGCCTACGACCAGTACGCGCTGGCCGCTTTCGCCGCCAGCGCGCTCGACTACCTGCTCAAGCCGGTCGACGATGCGCGCCTGGCCGAATCGATCGAGCGCGCGCGCGCGCGTCTGGCCGCGCGCAAGACCGAGGATCACTACGAGCGCCTGCTCAAGCTGGTCGCGACCCTGCCGAAGTCGGCGCAATCGATGCTCGATGCGGTCCTGCTCGAAGAAGCTCCGGCACGCCCGCCCGACAAACTGACGATCAAGGACGGCCATCGCCTGTTGCGCATCGACGTCGATTCGATTCGCTGGATCGACGCCGCCGGCGACTACATGTGCATCCACGCCGGCGAGGACACCCACGTCCTGCGCGGCACCATGCAGCAGCTCGAACGCCGCCTCGATCCGCAGCGCTTCGCGCGCGTGCACCGCTCCAGCATCGTCAATCTGGCGCGCGTGAAGGAGATGCGCCCGCATCTGAACGGCGAGTATTTCCTCGTGCTCGATTCGGGCCACGAGCTGAAGCTGTCGCGCAGCTACCGCGAGAAGGTGAAGCTGCTGACCTGAGTCCGCCGCGGTTCGCCTCGGCGCTTGAAGCTCGCGCCGACGACGTATCGAGCCCTCTGCGTGCCTTCATCGCAGTCCGCAGGCGGGTAGCGAGGCTGGCCGAAGCGGCCGCCGGGCGACCGTATTCGGGCACCGCGCGCAGGCCCGGTCAACGTTTCGGCGCGGCAGCGCAACGTTTCGTCGCAGACGATGAAACCTTTGTCACGCAATCCGCATCCTACCGCCCGACGACCGCGCGATGCCCGGCGCGGAATGGGGATTTGCGTGAAACTCATCGATGCCTCGCTGAAGAATCCGGTCGCGGTCGGCATGGCGGTGATCCTGGTCGCCGTGCTCGGCGTGATGAGCCTGCGCCAACTGCCGCTGCAGCTGTTTCCCGACATCGACCGGCCGCAGATCTCCATTCAGACCAACTGGCGCGCCGCCTCGCCGGAAGAGGTCGAGGCCGAGCTGCTCGAACCGCAGGAGCAGGTGCTGCAAGGCGTGCCGGGATTGGAAGAGCTCGACGGCAACGCCTCCGCCGGCGGCAGCAACATCAACCTGACTTTCGCGATCGGCACCGACATGAAGAACGCGCTGGTCGAGGTGATCGGCCGCATCAATCGCGTGCGTTCGATTCCCAAGGACGCCGATCGCCCGGTGGTGCAGATGGGCGGCAACAACGGCGGCGCCAACAACGTGTTGAGCTGGTTCTTCGTGCAGTTGCTGCCCGGCACGCCGGGCAAGATCGAAGACTATCGGCGCCTGGTCGAGGACGTGGTCAAGCCGCGCATCGAATCGGTGCCGGGCGTGGCGCAGGTGATCGTCAACGCAGGTCCGCCCAACGAGGTGCGCGTCACGGTCGACATGGCGAAGGCGGCCAGCTTGGGCGTTTCGATGTCCGACATCGCCGCGCGCGCGGCGGCGGCGACCGACGTCTCCGGCGGCCGCATCGACATCGGCCGCCAGCAGTACCAGCTGCGCTACACCGGCCGCTATTCGCCCGAGCAACTGGGCGCGCTGGTGTTGTCGTCGAACGCCGACAAGACCGTGCATTTGAGCGATGTCGCCGTGGTCGAGGTAAGGCCGCCGCGGCGGCAGTTCTACGTCTACCAGAACGGCAATCCGGCGATCGGACTGCAGGTCGACAAAGTCAGCGGCGCCAACGTGCTGCAGACCTTGAATGCGGTCAAGCAGGTCGTGGCCGAATTGCGCGACGGGCCGCTCAAGGCCAAGGGGCTGGGCGTCGAGCAATCGTTCGATTCCTCCTTGTTCATCAATCGCGCCGTGCATCTGCTCAGCGAGAACCTGATCGTCGGCGCCTTGCTCTCGCTCTTGTGCGTGTGGTGGTTCA
The DNA here is from genome assembly GCF_058808595.1 of Dokdonella sp. GW821-FHT11D02. Taxonomy (NCBI): domain Bacteria; kingdom Pseudomonadati; phylum Pseudomonadota; class Gammaproteobacteria; order Lysobacterales; family Rhodanobacteraceae; genus Dokdonella; species Dokdonella sp. GW821-FHT11D02. The sequence continues at coordinate 1,818,816 of NZ_CM179520.1, forward strand.
TGCGCGATCTGCGCGCGACGATTCTGATCGCGGCGACGATTCCGGTCTGCCTGCTCGCGACCTTCAGCGCGCTGCAAATGACCGGGCACACCTTGAACATCATTTCCTTGGCCGGGCTCGCGTTCGCGGTCGGCATGGTGGTCGAGGGCGCGATCGTGGTCTCCGGCAACATCCTGCGCCTGAAGGAAAGCGGCGTGACGCCGTACGAGGCGGCGCTGACCGGCACGCAACAAGTCGTCGGCGCGCTGATCGCCTCGACCATCACTACGATCGCGGTGTTCCTGCCGGTGGTGTTCCTGCGCGACGTCGAAGGCCAGATCTTCTCCGATCTCGCGCTGACCATTTCGATCGCGGTCGCGATCTCGGTGGTGGTCGCGATCACCGCGCTGCCGGCGGCGGCCGGCTGGCTCAAAGCGAAGAAACTCAAGTCCGGCTACGGCGACGGCTGGCCGTGGCTGACCGACAAGATCATGAGCTTGACCTCGACGCGACCGCGCCAAATCGGCTGGGTGCTCGCGTTGCTGGTGCTGCCCCTGATCGCGACGTTCGTGTTCATGCCGCGGCTCGACTATCTGCCGCCGGTCAAGCGCGCCGCGATCGACGCCTATTTCAACTTCCCGCCGGGCATGCCGCCGGAAGTGGTCAACCGCGAAATGGTGCCGAAGATGCTCGAGCGCATGAAGCCGTACATGGACGGCACGAAATCGCCGCAGCTGAAAAACTGGTATGTGAACGTGTGGCCGGGCGGCGGCACGATCGGTGCGCGCGTGGTCGACGAGTCGCGCATCGGCGATCTGGAGCGGATCGTGCGCGACGAAATCACGGTCGGCTTTCCCGACACGCGCGTGTTCACCGAGGAAGGCAATCTGTTCGGCGGCTTCGGCGGTTCGGCGCGCGCGGTGTCGATCCATCTGCAGGGCGAAGACGCCGCCAAGCTGTATCAAGTGGCCGATGCCGGGCGCAAATTGCTGGAAGCGACCTTTCCCGGCGCCAACGTGCAGTCGTTCCCGCCCAGCGATGCAGCGCAGCTCGAACTGCACGCGATACCCGACGATCGCCGCATCGCCGAAGCGGGTTGGGACCGCGTCGCGCTTGGCGACATCGTACGCACGCTCGGCGATGGCGCGTGGCTCGGCGAGTACTTCGACGGTGAGCAGCGCGTGCCGGTGATCCTGCGCGCGGGCGGCGAGCAGACGCCGGAAGAACTCGCGCAGACACCGGTGGTCGCACCGAACGGCAAGGTGGTCACGGTCGGCGAGATGGTGCGATTGGAAACCTCGCTCGGCCCCACCCAGATTCGCCGGCTCGACCATCGTCGCACGGTCACGCTGACGATGGACCCGCCGTCGACCTTAGCGCTGGAAACCGCGCTGGCGACGATCGAGCGCGAGGTGCTGCCGACCCTGCGCAACCAACTGCCGGACGGCAGCATCCGCCTCGCCGGCAGCGCCGATCGGTTGGAACGCATCGTCGGCACCATCGGCAAGAACTTCCTGCTCGCGCTGTTCGTGCTGGGCTTGTTGATGGCGGCGATGTTCAAGTCGCTGCGCTACGCGCTGATCGTCGTATTGACGGTGCCGCTGGCTCTGATCGGCGGCATGCTCGGCCTGCGCGTGCTCGGCCTGTTCTCGTTCCAGACGCTCGACCTCTTGTCGATGATCGGCTTCATCATGATGGTCGGGGTGGTGGTCAATCACGCAATCTTGCTGGTCGATCTGACGCGACACGCGCAGGCGAACGGTGCGGACCTTTCCGAAGCGATCCGCTTGTCGCTGAACCAGCGTCTGCGCGCGATCCTCGCCTCGACCCTGACCGGCGCCCTCGGTGCGCTGCCGATGGCGGTCAATCCCGGTCCCGGCAGCGTGATCTATCGCGGCCTTGCTGCCGTCAACGTCGGCGGTGTCGTGATCAGTCTGATCTTCTCGCTGCTCTTGCTACCGAGCCTGATGCGGCTCTTCTTCGAACGCAGCGCGAAGCGCGCGGTTGCGGTATCGCCGCTGCCACATGGCGAGCGCCCGCGTCTGATCGAAGCGGAGGCGGCATGAAGCTTTCGATGCGAGCTGACCGCAGTGCTGCTGCGTCCACAGATTCAAGGAGGGAGGTTTCGATGAAAACGAAAATGGCGATCTTGTGGGCGTGCCTCTTGTGCGCGAATGCGGTCGCGCAAACGGCGGCCACGCCGCCGGCGATCGTGGAAGTCGGTCAGGCCACCGAGTCCAAGCTCGCGCCGACGCGCTGGGTGCCGGGCAGCGTGATCAGCCGCGACGACGCGCGCATCGCCAGCGCCGAGGCCGGCCGGCTCGACTTCGTCGCCGAGGTCGGCACGCGCCTGAAGAAAGGCGAGCGTCTGGCCCAGATCGACGACCAGGCACTGCGCTTGCGGCGCGAGGAGCTGTTGGCCGAGCTGCGTCGCACCGAGGCCAAGCACACTTTGTCGAAGACCCAACTCGAACGTTTGCGCAAACTTGAAGCGAGCAGCTCGATCGCGCGCTCCCAGCTCGACGAAGCGCAGGCGACCTTGGAGAATGACGGCCAGACCGCCGCGCGCGCGTTGGCGCAACTGCGCCAAGTCGAATACGACATCAGTCAGGCCGACGTGCGCGCACCGTTCTCCGGCATCGTCACCGAGCGCTACGCCCAACGCGGCGAGTACCTGCAGATCGGCGCGAACATCGTGCACTTCGTCGACACCGATCGCATCGAAGCGCGCGTGCAGGCGCCGTTGGCGCTGGCCGACAAGGTGCACGCGGGCATGGCGGTCAGCGTGCGCGCAGGCGGAGTGGAGCGGCCGGCGACGGTGCGCGCGATCGTACCGGTGGGCGACGAGCGCGCGCGCCAGTTCGAGCTGCGCGTCGGCGTCGATTCCGCTTACGCCCTGGTCGGCAGTGCGGTCGAAGTCGCCTTGCCCGAAACGGTGGCGGTCGCGAACGCCGCGTTGACGGTGCCGCGCGATGCGCTGGTGCGGCGTGAAGACCGCACCTACGTCATGCGCGTCTCCGGCGACAATAAAGCCGAGCAGATCGCGGTCACGTTGGGCACCAGCAGCGGCGAGCTGGTCGAAGTGCGCGGCGCGCTCGCCGCCGGCGATCGCCTGGTCGTGCGCGGGGCCGAACGCTTGAGCGCAGGCCAGGCGGTAGCGGTGCGCTCGGGCAGCTGAGTGCACCAGCGCAGCAGCGAGCGCCGTGCGAGCCGATCCTCGCTGGCGCTGCGAAGTTCGGGTGAAACGGCGGGCGCGTGAGCGCGTCCCTTCAACTGCGTTCTTATTCTGCGCTGCCGAGCCGATCGAGAACCGCCTGTGCGGCCTGCAGCGCCTCGGAGTATTTGTCCGGCTCCTGCGCCGCGATGTTCTTGATCGCCAGCGCGAGTGCCTGCAGATCCTTCTCGACGGACTGCATCCAGGCTTCCTGGACACCTTTGCTGACGGTCATCGGCATGATTGCGTTGCTCCGGATGGGGGTGCGGGGACTTGGGGAGCCACAGACTAACGTGTGACGGTGCCGGTTTGCGCGTGGCTGACAAGCTGGCGCAGCCGGGCTAGGACGCTCTCCCTCCGCGCTCTTTGTCTTGGGCCACGATCTCCGCGACGAAGTCCACGAACGCGCGCACTTTCGCGGCCCGATACAGCCGCGACGGAAAGATCGCGTGCAGCGGAAAACGTTCGTCCGACCAGGCCGGAAAAAGCTCGATCAGGCGGCCCTGACGCAGCAGCGGCTCGCAGCCGATCTCGAGCACCTGCGCAATTCCGAAGCCCGCCTCGCAGGCGCCGACCAGGGTGCCGGAATCGGAAGTGAGCAGCCGTCCTTTGATCTTCAGTGGCAGCACCTCGTCTTTGCGCCGCAGTTCCCAGCCGTAGGGGCGTCCGTTGGCGGCGTCATAGAAGTCGATGCACTCGTGCTGCTCGATGTCGCGCGGATGCTTGGGCCGGCCCTTCGCTTTGAGATAGGAGGGTGCGGCTACGGTGATCACGCGCGTTTCCATCAGCTTGCGTGCGACGAACGATCCCACCGGCGGTTCGCCGAAGCGCAGCGCGAGATCGAAGCCGTCCGCGACCAGATCGCCGATCGAATCGCGCATCACCAGCTCCAGGCAGAGCTCGGGATGGCGCGTGAGGAACTTGGCCAAATGCCGCGACAACGCGATGCGCGAAAAGTACGGGTCCACGTTGACGCGCAGACGCCCGTGAACCTTGCTCGCCGAGCCGCCGGCTTCGAGCGCGGCTTCCTCGATGCCGGCCAAGTGCGGGCCGACTTGTTCGCAGAAGCGCCTGCCTTCGTCGGTCAGCGACAAGGTACGCGTGGTGCGCGCGAGTAGGCGCGCGCCGACCCGGCTTTCCAGGCGCGCCAGCGCGCGGCTGACGCCCGAAGCGGACATTCCCAGCGCCTCCGCCGCGCGCGCGATCGTGCCGGCCTGCACCACGGCGAGAAGCACGGAGATACCGGAAAGGAGTCGGCTGTCGGTGGCCATGGATATTCCTGCGTAAAAATCACGAGTGATATGACACTGATTCTATTGAAGCACGAATAAGCGTGGCCGATAGTGCCGCCACTCGCCGCAGGGCGCATCGCATCCACTGCACAGATCGAACGGAGACCGAACATGTACGCAATCACCGGCATCACCGGAAAAGTAGGCGGCGCCTTGGCGCGTCAGCTTCTCGCCCAAGATTTCCCTGTGCGCGCCGTCGTTCGCGATGCGCAGAAGGCGAAGGAATGGGCCGCGCGCGGTTGTGAAATCGCGTTTGCCGGCATGAACGACGCATCAGCGCTCGCGGCGGCGTTCGAGGGTGCAAGCGGCGTGTTCATCCTGCCGCCCCCCGAGTTCGACCCGACGCCGGGATTCCCGGAAGCGCGTGAAGTCATCAATGCCGTCAAGGCAGCGCTGGAATGGGCGCGGCCGCAGCGGGTCGTCTGCCTTTCCACCATCGGCGCGCAGGCCGCGCAGACCAATCTGCTGACTCAGCGCACGCTAATGGAACGCGCGCTGTCGGCGCTCGACATTCCCGTGACGTTCCTACGACCGGCGTGGTTCATGGAGAATTATGCTTGGGACATTGTGCAGGCGCGGCAGCAGGGTCTGCTGTCGAGCTTCCTGCAGCCGCTGGACAAACCCGTGCCGATGGTCGCCGCCGGTGATGTCGGACGCGTCGCCGCGGGCCTACTCACGGAGGAATGGAGCGGGAGGCGCGTGGTCGAGCTGGAATCGACTCTGCGCGTCACTCCCCATGCTGCCGCGGCGGTGTTCGCGAACGTGCTCGGCCGGCCGGTCGATGCGGAGATCGTCGCGCGCGACAGCTGGGAAGCGTTGTTTCGCGCACAAGGCATGCGTCATCCGGAGCCGCGCATGCGCATGATCGATGGGTTCAATGAGGGGTGGATCGAGTTTGAGCAGGCCGGATCAGTGGTTCGCGGCGAGACTTTGCTTGCGGCAGTGTTGCGGGAGTTGGTTGTGCGTTGAGATATGCGTGACACCAGCGCTTTAGCCGCACCGCATTGGGCGGTGCACTACGTCAGGCGGCGAGCGACAATAATTTTTCGCGCCTGCAACCACGGAACTCGATGTGATATTGATATTATCGAAGTCTCAACAAACCCTGCTACGCCGAGCCGATCCAGGATATCTAGGCCGTAGTCACGAAATGCGAGAATACCCGAATGAGGTCGCTGAGGATCAGCGTGATAGATCGGATTCAATAGATATTCGATTTTGCCGTCGGCAAAATGAGCTCGTTCAATCGTGCGCTCGAGTTCAGTGAGCGGTACGGTGAATAGCATTATTCCGCCTGGGCGTAGTACACGATACAGTTCGGAAAAGGCGCGGGCGTCATCGGGCACGTGCTCTAAAACTTCGGTGTGGGTAATTACATCGAAGCAGTTATTCGGATAAGTCAGGCATTGCACGTCTTCACACCGGATGCCATTGAAGCTCTCCCCATGCTCAACATCTTCGAAATATTCGGAGCCGCTGACACGACGGCAGGCCTTGCGTAAGAAATTGATGAACGGCCCTCTGCCCGATAATTCACACACATCCAGTGTGCCCGGGTTTGGCACCAAAAGACGAAATGCTAGTCCGATTGATAGATGCATCGAACTTGCAGAGCAGCGAAGGCATCGGATGCCGGCTTCGCTGGCATTGAGACGAATAAATAGTGAGGGGCCGCAGAATGGACAGGTCGCTATGGCCAGCGCAAATTCTGAGACCCTCAACGAGCGAAAGCCATTGTAAAGCTTCGAGTAAATACTCATCGTATCCTACAAGCGTAAATACAAATACATCGAGTTTGATGGAAAAATTAAAAGCACAGCACCACCCTTTGGGGTGGCACTGTGCGGCGGCTTCTATAGCAAAGTTGACCGTTCTCAGTAGCTTCGGAATCCCCAATATTGATTGGCTCCGCGACCTTCACGGTAAGAACCGCACGCCCATTGTTGAATGGGGTCGCCATTCCAGGCGTTATAAGTACCGGAAACTAGTGGCATGTCAACGCATTTTCCGCTCGGCAAATTCCTTATCTGATACGAGCCGGGAAAAGGTCCAGGATTCTGTTGGCGCCACCACTGGCTTGTGCACTGTGCGCAGCACGTTTGTGATGTTAGTCTTGCGCCATTATCATAGGAGCCATTAACCACGTCAAGACATGTTCCAGTTGAATAATTAACAAGGTTATAGTAATTACTTCCACCGCTCCTTCCGACGTAAGTATAAAACCAATACTGATTATTTGTAAGTGAGGAGCAAAGGGTTTCAATTAGAATTGATCCGGAAAGTGTCAGGCAGCTACCGTCGGCAAGATTTCCAATCTGAAAAGTTCCCGGGGGAAGGGTAGCGGAGATTACGTTATCTCCATTTCCTGCAATGAAAAAATCCGGCTCCATTTGGTCATCAATCGATGATTTTTCGGCGCCGTCGCTCTCCTGAGCGAATACTATCGTTGCCGGCAATGCTAGAGTGGTCAATACAAGAAATATAAGATAAATACTTATTCGCTTCAGTGCATTCATTACATGTTGCTCCTTGTGAGTTATTAAACAATATTCTATTTGTATATTTTAACGTACCAACAGAGATGCCATGTTTGTGGCCGGTGAATAGTGTTATAGATGATCTGCATATTATTGAGATAACCGTCACACATTGGGCTGAACAAAAGTTTGAATTCGTTCTAACTTATGCGATTCTGTTGTTGTTTTGCTATATGTATTTGCGAGTGCCGCTGGCTTCCTGTGAAGTCAATGGCTCTTCGCAGTTCTTCTGCAAGCGCTCACAAACTTCAGGCATTGCCTGTTGTGTCGGTTGCCGTGGCACAGATGCGCGCAGCGTCTGCTGTTGGAGCGGGACTGCGATGCATAAGACACGGATCGATTGCGAACATCACCATCCTTGGAACTTGAAGAGCCATCAGTAACTTGAATGAGAACTTAGTGATCATGATCGAATTGCGTTATGGCGCGCTAGCGCCCGTGGAACTTGCAAGCCGCGCGCCTATTCGCCAGATCGGTATTTGCGGTTATTGGGCCACAGAGATGTGTTCCGAGACCGCGACAAGTTGATATTTTTGGATCTTTGGTTTGTGCCGCGATTGCGGCAGCTACTACAGCGAGGAGGCTGCGAAGACGTCGAAGAATTTGGGCGAGAAAGTTGACCGAAGGTTGACTGCGCTACCGCCAAACGACGTCGAATCATGCCAACAACAAAAAAGCCACCTAAGCCGGTTCAATGACTTAGGTGGCTGTATTGGTGGAGGCGGCGGGAATTGAACCCGCGTCCGAAGGCGCTCCGCGCCCGGCGCTACATGCTTGTCACGCTGTTTGATCTCGTTCCGCGGCAACACAGCGTGCCAAGCGCACCGCGGAACCAGCCTCTAAGTTTTAGCTATCAACCGAAAGGCGCCGGCTTCAAGCGATCCCGTGATAATGACCCTACATCCACGAGCACAGGCACAAGTGGGTTCGGGGCTAGGCCTTAAGCGGCCAGAGCGTAGACGTCGTCGTTCGCGTCTAGGTTTTTTGCCACCGGATTAACGAGGAAGATGACGCCCTCGGCATGCTCCAAGCTACTTTGCGGCCCCCGTCGAAACCATGTCGCCCCCGGGGGAACCCGCATACTGGCGGTCGGGCGGCGGCAAATCAAGCCCGCGCCTTCGCGCGATTCAGCCGGCGCCGGTGCTACGCTGCGCGCCCTCATGGACCAGCCCGTGCTCGAACAACGCTTTCGCGGCATCGACCGCCTCTATGGCGCCGGCAGCGTCGCGCGGCTCGCGCGTGCGCACGTCTGCGTGATCGGCATCGGTGGTGTCGGCTCGTGGGCGGTCGAGGCGCTCGCGCGCAGCGGCGTCGGCCGGCTCACGATCATCGACGCCGACGAAGTCTGCCTCAGCAATACGAACCGCCAGTTGCACGCGCTCGACGGCGAGTACGGCCGGCCGAAGGTCGCGGTGATGGCCGAGCGCGCGCGCGCGATCAACCCGGGTATCGCGGTCGAGGCGATCGAGGAGTTCGTCACGCCGTCCAACCTCGAACGCATGATCGAGCGCGACTACGACCTCGTGCTCGACTGTTGCGACGCGTTCCGCGTCAAGGTCGAGCTGATCGCCTGGTGCCGGCGGCGCAAGCGGCCGCTGATTACGATCGGCTCCGCCGGGGGACGCACCGATCCGACCTTGATCGCCGTGCGTGATCTGTCCAAGACCGAGCACGACGCCTTGCTCGCGCTGGTGCGCAAGAAGCTGCGCGAGGAATTCCATTTTCCGCGCGGTCCCAAGCGCTACTTCGGCGTGCAGGCGGTCTATTCGCGCGAGAACGTGCGCTATCCGCAGGCCGACGGCAGCGTCTGCGGCACGCGTCCGGCCGGCGGCGATTCGCTCAAGCTCGACTGCGGCGGCGGACTCGGCGCGGCGACGCATGTCACCGCCGCGTTCGCGTTCGCGGCGGTGTCGCGCGTGCTGGCGCGGTTGCTCGCGAGCGACGCGAAGGCGCCGTCGTAGCAAGTCGCGGGAGGGGAGAATGCGCATCGCACGTTTTTGCACGGTTGCGGCGCTGCTGCTTTCGACCACGCTGCGAGCGGCCGACTTGTCCTGGGAAACCTGGCGCGACCTGAGCGACCTTGCCCGCGTCGGCGGCGACTACGGTAGCTATCTGGCCAGCAGCTATTGCTTGGACGGTTGTCGCTACGACCGCACCTCGGTCGATCCGGGCCGCGGCGGCCAGCGCTTCGTGCGCATCGAATCGACCGCCGAGGGCGAGCAGGGCGTGATCTTCGATCAGCCCGGCGCCGGCGCGGTGACGCGTGTGTGGATGACCACCGGCGACGGCGTCAGCCAGCCGCTGCCGCCGGACGTGCGCATTCGCTTCTACTTCGATGGCGAAACGACGCCGACGATCGACGTCCCGCTCGATCGCTACTTCGACGGTCGCTTGTTCGACGATCGGTTCGCACGCCGCGACACCGCGCCGCTCGCCACCGATCGCGAGCGCAGCAGCGGCGGCAACGTTTCTTATCTGCCGCTGCCGTACCGACGTGGACTCAAGATCGCGCTGTTGAACGGCAGCGAGCGGCGCCTGTGGTACCAGATCAACTACACCCAAGTCGCGGACGGCACGTCGGTGCCGACGTTTGCCGGCGACTCCGATGTTCTTGCGCTGGCGCAGCGGTTGGCTACGCCAGCCAATGCCGACCGTGCGTTCGCCGCGCGCTTGCCGTTCGGCCGCGATCCTCGCGCACTCGACGCCTTCTCCGGCGCCACGACCAGCGAGCTGACGGCGGCGCATCCGCTCGCGCTGTTGCAGCGCGAAGGCGCCGGCACGCTGACTTCGCTGCGCATCCAACTCGATCGTGCGCGTTGGGATGACGTGCGTCTCGTGCTGACGTTCGACGGCGAAACGACGGTCGACGTGCCGATCGCCGATTTCTTCGCCGCCGACCGTAGCGACCAGATCCGTCCGCTCGGCCTGCTCGCCGGCGTCGATGCACGCGGAGTGTTCTACGCGTCGCTGCCGATGCCGTTTCGCGACGGCGTCGAGATCGCGTTGCGGCTGCGCGAAGGCGCCGAGCCGACGACCGTGCGTCATGCGTTCGAGATCGACCAGCGCGTGCCGCCGCTCGACGCCGGCACTTTGCGCACGCAGTCTTACGCCTCTTGTCCGACCACGCCGGCGACCGGCGGCGACGACGTCTTGCTGTCGCACGAGGGCAGCGGACGCATGGTCGGCCTGGTCGCTTGGATGAGCGGCGACGGCGTACGCGCGGGCGGCTACTACCTCGAAGGCGACGAACGCGTCTACCTCGACGGCAGCGTGCAGCCGCTCTGGTACGGCACCGGCGTCGAGGACTTGTTCAATGGCGGGTTCTACTTCGATCGCGGCGCCTATGCCGGGCCGCTGGCCGGTGCGACGCTGCGTCATCCGGGAAGCACGGACGATGCGACCTCGATGTACCGCTGGTTCCTGACCGACGCACCGAGCTGGCGCCGCTCGATCGTCTACAAGCTCGAGAACGGCGCGCGCGGCGATGAGCCCTTGTGTCTGCGCACGCTGGCGTTCTATTACGCGCGGCCCGAACCGACGCAAGAGATCGTCGCGACGTTGCAGCTCGGCGACGCCGCGTCCGAAGTGGCCGCCGACTATCGGCGCGGCAGCGACGCGAGCTGCGCCGCGCAATCGGCGCAGTTCGGCGACGAGCCGCCGACGTCACGCACGGCCCTCGTTTGCCGTGCGACGACGGCGAGCCGCTTCGTGTTGTCGTCGCCTCGCGCCGGCACGCATTTCCGCCTGCGCCGCAGCTTCGATGTCGGAATCGACGGCCAAGGCGCGGAAATCTGGGTCAACGGCGCGCGCGTCGGCGCCTGGTCGGATACGCAAGCGAATCCGGCGCGGCGCTGGTCGCAGATGGACGTCGATTTCGCGCTGCCGTCGGCGGCCGAGGTGCTGTCGTTCGAGATTCGGCCGTTCGAGGGGCGGCTAGTGACCGAAAGCCGCTACGAATTGTTCGGCGCGAGCGCGGCTTCAGGCGGCGATTGAGGGCAGGCGGAACAAGCGCTCGGCGTTCGCCGTCGTCGCCGCGGCGATCGCGTCCGCCGATTCCTCGCGCAGCTCGGCGATCGTCGTCAGCACCTCGCGCAGCCGCGCCGGCTCGTTGCGCTCGCCGCGATGATCCGCCAGCGGCTGGTCGGGCGAATCGGTTTCCAGCAGCAGAAATTCGAGCGGCATCGCGGCGACCAGACGGCGCAGGCGGCGCGCGCGTTCGTGCGTCACCGGACCGCCCAGGCCGATGAAGAAACCGAGTTGCCACAGCTGCCGCGCCTGTTCCTCGCTGCCCGAATAGCTGTGCACGACACCGCGCAATCGGCCGACGCGGCGGATCGTGGCGATCACCTCTTCGACGGCGCGGCGCGCGTGCACGATCACCGGCAAGTCGTGCTCGCGCGCGAGCTCCAGTTGACGCTCGAAATAGAAACGCTGGCTGTCGGCGTCGAGTCCTTCGACGAAGAAATCCAAGCCGCATTCGCCGACCGCGACCGGACGCTCGCGCTCGATCCACTCACGCAGCACATCCAGGTGCTCGGGGCGATGCTCGGCCAGATACATCGGATGCAAGCCGTAGGCGATGTACAGATGCGGATGGGCGGCGCCGAGCCGGCGCAGCGCCTCGAAGTTCGAATAAGCGATCGCGGGCAGGATTTGCGCCTGCACCCCGGCCGCTTCGGCGCGCGCGACGACTTCGGCGCGGTCGGCATCGAACTCGCTCGCGTCGAGGTGGCAATGCGTATCGATCAGCCGCATCGGGCTCAGCGGCGCGGCCGTTGCAGCAGGATCGGTGGCAGCCGCCGCGTCGAATGGCGCGGCGGTTGGAACGGCGGCGTGCGGCTGTCGAGGCCGTCGATCGCGGTGGTATTGGAATTGGCCGGATCGAGCCAGTCGCGCAGGCGTGAGGCCGCATTCGGTCCGTTCCACGCGGTCGCGACGCGGCCGTAGCAATCGGTTTCGAGGTTCGGCCGCGCGCCTTGGCACAGCGCGTTGCCGCCGGACAAGGTGCCGATCACGCGCTTCTGGCCGTCGTCGCCGGCGCGCACCAGCAAGGCCGAGCCGGACGAGCCGCCTTCGGTGGTTCCTTGCGAGTAAGGACCGGTCTCCCAATGCGTATTGGCCGCGGTCGGTATCGTCGAGGTGCAGCTGGCGATCACCGACGGCGCCGGGCCGGTGGTGATCTTCTTCACGTCGCCGCTCGGATGATGCAGGCCGATGGTGCCGCTCGGAGTGAGGCCGCGCGCGTCCCAGCCGGCGTAGTAGAGCTGCCATTCCGGCAACGGCGCCTGGTTCAGTTCGACCAGGCTGACGTCGACGTCGGCACGCGTCGCGCGCAGCACGGCGCCGCGCTGGTCGTCGTTGAAATAGCCGCCGGGCGGAGCGGCCAGCACGCTGCATTGGGTCGATTGGTAGTTCCAGTACAACACCATCGAGGCGGCCTCGCTGGCGCTGCCGACGCAGTGCGCGGCGGTCAGGAAGTAGTTCTTGCGGTCGCGCGCGACGTTGTTGACCAGGGTGCCGCTGCACCGGTAGGTGCGGCTGTCTTCGTCTTTGACGAATTCGAAATAGGCGACAGCGCGAATCTCGTTCGCGTACGGCGCGCCTTGCGCGCAGACCACGTTGACGTTGCACGCGCCCGAGCGGCCCGGATCGCCGAGCTTGATCAGATCGATCGGCTCGCGCGCGAACAGGTCGCGAAAGCCGGCACCGACGCGGCTGAGTTCGAGCGCGTCGGTGGCCAGCGGCCAGGCTGCGGCCGGTACGCGCAGCTCGATCGTCGCGCTGTCGCCGGGAATCACCGAGGTGTGGAGCTCGCCGTGGCCGTCTGCGGCCGTGTACGGACCCTGGTAGTAACCGTCGGCGCCGATCACGTGCAGGGTCGCGCCGGCGGGCAGCACGTAGTGCCCGAACGTGAGGCGCAGGTCGGTCGCGCCGCCGACGCGCACTTGCGCGCGCCACAGTTGCGAACCGTCGGCGAGCGTGTCCCAGACGCCGTCGCGCTGCGGCGTCAGCGAGAGTTCGCGCGGATCGGCCACCGCTTCGAGCTTGGTGCGCGCGCCGAGCGTCGTGCGTGCGGCCTCGTCGATTTCCAAACGCCGCAACGGCGCATCGATCGCGGGCAGCTCAACGATCGGCAGCGTGCGCGCGAACTTGGCGCGCTGGGTCAGGCTGTAGGGCGGCTCGCCCTGGCGCGCGGCGGCGTTCGACGTCGCTGCCAGCAGCGCAAGACCGAGCAAGGCGGGCAGGGGGCGAACCAGAGCGGAGAGAGAGAGTCGAGGCATGGTCAATCGCGATGCGCTGCGTTGCGGTCGCGGCCGGCGCCGAGTTTGCGATCGACCCCGCCGAACAGCTTCTTGAACAGACGCGACAGCTTGCCGCGCTGGGTCTTGCGCAGTTTCTCGTCTTCGCTGGTCAGCCAAGCGACCTGCACCACGCGGCGTTCGCCTTCGTGCGGCAGATGGCCGTGGAAGGAATTGTCGGCGCGGCGGAACGCGACCAGGTTGCCGTACAGCGGGCGCACTTCCGGTACTACCGTATCGTCGATGTCGTCGATGCGGTTGAGGAAACGGAAGCAGCCTTCGCTGATCGGCGGCCAGCTCTCGTTGAGATAGACCAGGGCGGTGACGATCTTCGACTTGCTGTCGGTGTGGATGGTGCCGTGGCGCTTGTTCAACGAGCGGCAGATCGTGACCAGACTCGGATAGTCGCCGAGGTTGGGCAGACCCAGGCGCGCGCCGATCGCATCGGCGAACTCGCGCGAGGTCAGATCCTCGATCAGACGGTTCAGCGCGGGGCCGCAATCCTTGGTCTCGTGCGGAAAGAAGCCGGCGCTCGGGTAGCGTGGAAAATCGGCGGCGAGATCCGCGCGCGCGGTCTGCGGCAACTGCTCCTGTGCGATCAGGAACGCGAACGGTTGGGTGTGCACGACGGTGTCGGCGCGCTCCAGGCGCGCGGGGTCGAGCAGGGGCGTGGCTGGTAGCGTTTGCGGGGCGGCGTTCATCGGTGAAGTTCGACCAGAATTCGATTTCAGTCACCTCTCCCGCTTGCGGGAGAGGCCGCGCCAAAGGCGCCGGTGAGGGAGGCCGGAGCGCAGCGCTCCGTTGCCTTCACCCAACCCCTCTCCGCAAGCGGACGAGGGGGAAACGCCGAGGATTGTAGACCCCGTCGCGATCGCTTGCGGCAAATCGGCACGGCGTCGCGTACTTGCGGATGATCCGCCGCTCACATCCTGCTAAAATCCCCGCTCGCCTCGATCCTCTTTTCCTCCCAACGGACTGGTTGACGCCAGCCCGCGGGTTTCGCTGCATCCGGTGTCGGCGCCCGGCTGTGCGGCGGTTCACAACGACAGGCGAACGCATGACCACACCGGCTCTACTCGCACTCGCGGACGGAACGATCTTCCGCGGCCTTTCCATCGGCGCGGAAGGGCAGACCGTCGGCGAGGTCGTGTTCAACACGGCGATGACCGGCTATCAGGAAATCCTGACCGACCCTTCCTACGCGCGGCAAATCGTCACCCTGACCTATCCGCACATCGGCAACACCGGCTGCAACGCGGAGGATGCCGAATCGAACGCGGTGCACGCCGCCGGCCTGGTCATCCGCGACCTCCCGCTGCTGGCCAGCAACTGGCGCTCGCAAGAGACGCTGGATGCGTACTTGAAGCGCCACGGCATCGTCGCGATCGCCGAGATCGACACGCGAAGGCTGACCCGTGTCCTGCGCGACACCGGCGCACAGAACGGCTGCATCCTCACCGGCGCGAACGTGTCCGACGAGCAGGCACTGGCAGCGGCGCGCGCGTTTCCGGGTTTGAAGGGCATGGACCTGGCCAAGGTCGTGTCGGTGAAAGAGCGCTACGCCTGGCGCGAAGGCAGCTACGACCTCGATCGCACCACGTTCGCGCAAGTACCCGCGCGCCATCGCGTGGTCGCCTACGACTACGGCGTCAAGCTCAACATCCTGCGCATGCTGGCCGATCGCGGCTGCGACATCACCGTGGTGCCGGCGCAGACGCCGGCGAGCGAGGTGTTCGCGCTGAAGCCGGACGGCGTCTTTCTCTCCAACGGCCCCGGCGATCCGGAGCCGTGCGATTACGCGATCGCCGCGATCGGCGAGTTCGTGCGCGCCAAGCTGCCGACCTTCGGCATCTGCCTCGGCCACCAGCTGCTCGGCCTCGCCGCCGGCGCGAAGACGATCAAGATGAAGTTCGGCCATCACGGCGCGAATCATCCGGTGATCGACCTCGACAGCGGCCGCGTCATGATCTCCAGTCAAAACCACGGCTTCGCCGTCGACGAGGCGACGCTGCCGGCGAACGTGCGCGCGACGCACCGCTCGCTGTTCGACGGTTCCTTGCAGGGCATCGCGCTGCGCGACGCGCCCGCATTCAGCTTCCAGGGGCACCCGGAAGCCAGCCCCGGCCCGCACGACGTGGCCGGTTTGTTCGATCGTTTCATCCAGCTGATGGAGGCGCGCGCGGCTGCCGCGGCGTAGACGACATGACTTCGAACGCGAAACTGAAATGTGCCTTGGCCCTGGCCCTGCTCGCCGCAGCGACGACCGCCGTCGCCGCAGCGCCGGCCGCGAAACCCGCGGCGCCCGCGGTGAAAGAGTCGAAAGAATCGAAAGAGGCGAAGCCGGCCGCTCCCGCCGCGCGCCCGGTCAACTACGAGGAATTGGAACAGCAGATCGGTGCCGAGATCTCGGTGGAGACCACGCTCAACACCGTGCGTCGCGGCATCCTGATCAAGTACACCAATCCGACCCTGACCTTGAAGCTCGGTCCGCAGATGGGTTCGATCGATTTCAGCGTGCCGCGCGACAGCGTGCGCAGCATCACCTTGATCACGCCGGCGCCGCCGCCGGCCGCGCCGGGAAGCAGCAGTGCCAAAAAGAACTGATCTCAAGACCATCCTGATCATCGGCGCCGGCCCGATCGTCATCGGCCAGGCCTGCGAGTTCGACTATTCCGGCGCGCAGGCCTGCAAGGCGCTCAAGCAGGAAGGCTACCGCGTCGTCCTGGTCAACTCGAACCCCGCCACGATCATGACCGATCCGGAAACGGCGGACGCGGTCTACATCGAGCCGATCAACTGGCGCACGGTCGAGAAGATCATCGCCAAGGAAAAGCCCGACGCGTTGCTGCCGACGATGGGCGGCCAGACCGCGCTCAACTGCGCGCTCGACCTGGCCGATCACGGTGTGCTGGAGCGCTACGGCGTCGAGCTGATCGGCGCTTCGCGCGATGCGATCCGCATGGCCGAGGACCGCGAGCTGTTCCGCGTCGCGATGAAGGACATCGGCCTCGAGTGTCCGCGCGCCGAAGTCGTGCGTTCGTTCGAGCAGGCGGTGGAGGCGCAGGCCAAGGTCGGCTATCCGACCATCATCCGCCCCAGCTTCACCCTCGGCGGCAGCGGCGGCGGCATCGCCTACAACCGCGAGGAGTTCGAGGAGATCGTCAAGCGTGGTCTCGATCTGTCGCCGGTGCACGAAGTGCTGGTCGAGGAATCGGTGCTGGGCTGGAAAGAATTCGAGATGGAAGTGGTCCGCGACACGGCGGACAACTGCATCATCGTCTGCTCGATCGAGAACCTCGATCCAATGGGCGTGCACACCGGCGATTCGATCACGGTGGCGCCGGCGCAGACTCTGACCGACAAGGAATACCAGCGCCTGCGCGATGCCTCGATCGCCGTGCTGCGCAAGATCGGCGTCGACACCGGCGGCTCCAACGTGCAGTTCGGCGTCAACGCCGAGGACGGCCGCGTGGTGGTGATCGAGATGAATCCGCGCGTGTCGCGTTCGTCCGCGCTGGCGTCGAAGGCGACCGGATTTCCGATCGCCAAAGTCGCAGCCAAGCTCGCGATCGGCTACACGCTCGACGAGCTGAAGAACGAAATCACCGGCGGCAAGACGCCGGCTTCGTTCGAGCCGGCGATCGACTACGTCGTGACCAAGATTCCGCGCTTCGCGTTCGAGAAATTCCCGGCCGCCGACTCGCGCCTGACCACGCAGATGAAGTCGGTCGGCGAAGTCATGGCGATCGGCCGTACCTTCCAGGAATCGCTGCAGAAAGCGTTGCGTGGCCTCGAGACCGGCAAGAACGGACTCAGCCCGAGCAAGCTCGACACCGTCAGCGCCGAAGGCCGCGCCGCGTTGAAGCGCGAGCTGAAAGAGCCGGGGCCGGACCGCGTGTTCTACGTGGCCGACGCGTTCCGCGCCGGGCTCTCGCAGGAGGACGTCTATGCGCTGACGCGCATCGATCCGTGGTTCCTCGCGCAAATCGAGAACCTCGTGCGCGTGGAGGGCGAGATCAAGGCCGGCGGCCTCGCCGCGCTCGACGCCGCGCGCATGCTGCGCCTCAAGCGCAAGGGTTTCTCCGACGCGCGCCTGGCCGAGCTGGTCGGCACCGACGAGAACGCCGTGCGCGCGCTGCGCCGCGCGTTCAACGTGCGGCCGGTGTACAAGCGCGTCGATTCCTGCGCCGCCGAGTTCGCCACCACCACCGCGTACCTGTACTCGACCTACGAGGAAGAGTGCGAAGCCGAACCGACCACGCGCGAGAAGATCGTCGTGCTCGGCGGCGGACCGAATCGCATCGGCCAAGGCATCGAGTTCGACTACTGCTGCGTGCATGCCGCGCTCGCCCTGCGCGAGGACGGCTATGAAACGATCATGGTCAACTGCAACCCGGAGACGGTCTCGACCGACTACGACACCTCCGACCGCTTGTACTTCGAGCCGCTGACCTTGGAAGACGTGCTCGAGATCGTCGACAAGGAAAAACCCAAGGGCGTGATCGTGCAGTACGGCGGGCAAACCCCGCTCAAGCTGGCGCGTGCGCTGGAAGCGGCCGGCGTGCCGATCATCGGCACCAGCCCGGACAGCATCGACCTCGCCGAGGATCGCGAGCGCTTCCAGAAGCTGATCGAAAAGCTCGCTCTGACGCAGCCGCCGAACCGCACCGCGCGCAACGCCGACGAAGCGCTCGCGTTGGCGCGTGAGATCGGCTATCCGCTGGTGGTGCGGCCGAGCTACGTGCTCGGCGGCCGCGCGATGGAAATCGTGCACGACGACGCCGATCTTTCGCGCTACATCCGCGACGCGGTGCGCGTGTCGGAATCCTCACCGGTGCTGCTCGATCGTTTCCTCGATCACGCCGGTGAAGTCGACGTCGACATCGTCGCCGACGCCGCCGGCAACGTGCTGATCGGCGGCGTGATGGAACACATCGAAGAAGCCGGCGTGCATTCGGGCGATTCCTCCTGCTCGCTGCCGCCGTACTCGCTCTCGCCCGCGCTGCAGGACGAGTTGCGCCGGCAGGTGACGATGCTCGCGCGTGAGTTGAACGTGATCGGCCTGATGAACACGCAGTTCGCGATCCAGGGCGAGCAGGTGTTCGTGCTCGAAGTGAACCCGCGCGCCTCGCGCACGGTGCCGTTCGTGGCGAAGGCGACCGGCGTCGCGCTGGCCAAGATCGCGGCGCGCTGCATGGTCGGTCAGTCGCTGGCCGCGCAGGGCGCCACGCGCGAAGTGGTGCCGGACTACTACTCGGTGAAGGAAGCAATCTTCCCGTTCCTGAAGTTCCAGAACGTCGATCCAATCCTCGGCCCCGAGATGCGCTCGACCGGCGAGGTGATGGGTGTGGGGCGCAGCTTCGGCGCCGCCTTCGCACGCGCGCACGAGGCCGCCGGCATCGGTGCGCCGGCGCCGGGCAAGGCGTTCATCTCGGTGCGCGATTCGGACAAGGAGCTCTTGCTCGAGATCGCCCGCGATCTGATCCGGCGCGGTTTCGGCCTGGTCGCCACCGGCGGCACCCACGTCTATCTGCAGGAGCACGGCATCGCCTGCGAGCGCGTCAACAAGGTGCTCGAGGGGCGGCCGCACATCGTCGACTTGATCAAGAACGGCGAGATCGCCTTCATCGTCAACACCACCGAAGGCAAGCAGGCGATCGCCGACTCGTTCTCGATCCGGCGCGAGGCGCTGCAGCAGCGCGTGACTTATTCGACCACCGTCAGCGGAGCCAAGGCGCTGCTGCATTCATTGGACTTCCGCAGCAGCGCTGAGGTAAACAGCCTGCAGGAACTGCACCGAGAGCTGGCATGAATCGACCGCCGATGACGAAGAAGGGTGCCGAGCGCCTGCGCACGGAACTGGATCGTCTGAAATCGCAGGAACGCCCGCGCATCATCGCGGCGATCGCCGAAGCGCGCGCGCACGGCGATCTGAAGGAGAACGCGGAGTATCACGCCGCACGCGAAATGCAGGGTTTCATCGAAGGCCGCATCAACGAGTTGGAAGGCGCGCTGTCGCAGGCCGAAGTGATCGACGTGTCGAGGCTGTCCGCCGGCAAGCGCATCGTGTTCGGCGCTATCGTCGACCTGGCCGACGAGGATTCGGGCGACGAAGTGAGCTACCAGATCGTCGGCGACCTCGAGGCCGACATCAAGCAGCGCCTGATCTCGGTATCTTCGCCGTTCGCGCGCGCGCTGATCGGCAAGAGCGAGGGCGACAGTTTCGAATTCCAGGCGCCCAACGGCACGCGCAATTACGAAATCACCGGCGTGCGGTACGAGACTTGACACTCGTGCCGCGGCACCTGCGCCTGCCGCGTCCGCTGCGGAACACGCCGACCTCGCCGCCGTGAGCGCGCGAGCATGAAACCGGTCGAAATTCGGCGGCGCTCCGTTCCCGCTTCGGCCGCATGGCCCACCGACCTGCATCCCTTGCTCGCGCGCGTCTATGCGGCGCGCGGCATCGCACCGTCGGATCTGGCGCGTCAGCGCCTCGTACACCTCGTCACGCCCGATCGGCTCGGCGGACTCGATCGCGCCTGCGAGTTGTTGGCCGAAGCGATCGCGCGCGATCTGCGTATTTGCGTGGTCGGCGATTTCGATGCCGACGGCGCTACCGGCACCGCTGTCGCCATACGCGGTCTGCGCTTGCTCGGCGCGCGCAACCTCGGCTATCGCGTACCCAATCGCGCGCGCGAAGGCTACGGCCTATCCGCCGCCTTGGTCGAATCGCTGGCGGCGACGGATCGGCCCGATCTGATCCTGACCGTCGACAACGGCATCGTCAGCCATGCCGGCGTCGCCGCGGCGAACGCATACGGCATTCGCGTGATCGTGACCGATCATCATCTGCCGGGCGCCGACCTGCCGGCGGCGCATGCGATCGTCAATCCGCTGCTGATGCAGGCCTCCGGTTCGAGCGCGGCGGGTGCTGCCGATCTGCACCATCTCGCCGGCGTCGGCGTGATGTTCTATCTGCTGCTCGCGCTGCGCGCGCAGCTGCGCAGGCAAGGCCGCTTCGTCGCCGCTGAAGAGCGCGATCGAGACAGGTCGCTTCTGAATTTCCGTGACCAGGACGCGCGCAAAAACACCGAACCCGATCTTGCCGTACTGCTCGATCTGGTCGCGCTCGGCACCGTCGCCGACTTGGTGCCACTCGATGCGAACAACCGCATCCTGGTCGCCGCCGGCTTGAAACGGATTCGCGCAGGGCAAGCCTGTGCCGGGATTGCGGCGCTTTATCGCAGCGCCAAACGCGATCCCGCGCGCGCGATCGCGGCCGACCTCGGCTTCGCGCTCGGTCCGCGCATCAACGCGGCTGGAAGGCTCGAGGACATGAGCCTGGGCATCGAGTGCCTGCTCACGGACGATCCCGCGCGCGCCGATCGGTTGGCGGCGGAACTGTCGGAGATCAACGCGCAGCGGCAGGGTCTGCAGACGGCGATGGTCGAGCAGGGCGAGGCGATGGCGGCCGCTTTTCTCGCGCGCCATCGTGCGGACGACCTGCCTTACGGCATCGTGCTGTACGAGCCGGAGTGGCATCCGGGTGTGGTCGGCCTGGTCGCTTCGAAGTTGAAGGAACGCTTGCATCGGCCGGTGATCGCTTGCGCGCCGGCGGACGAGGGCAGCCGCGAACTGCGTGCGTCGGCACGTTCGATTTCCGGCTTCCATCTGCGCGACGCCTTGGCCGAGGTCGACGCCAGCTGCCCGGACTTGATCGTGCGCTTCGGCGGACACGCGATGGCCGCCGGATTGACGATCGCGGCGGAGAACCTTGCACGCTTCGCCGCCGAGTTCGACGCGGTCGCGCGCCGCCGCATCGACGCGCAGGCGCTGGAGCGTTTCGTCTGGAGCGACGGCGAACTCGCCGCCGACGAGTTCGCCGCGCAAGCCGCGCAAGCGCTGCGCTATGCCGGCCCGTGGGGGCAGGGCTTCGCCGAGCCGCTGTTCGACAACGTGTTCGAGGTCGAGTCCTGGCGCACGATCGGCGAGCGTCACTTGAAACTCAAGCTACGGCCCGAGCGTCACGCCGAAGCGTTCGATGCTGTTCTGTTCGACGCGCTTGAGTACACGCCGCCGCCGTCGCGCCTGCGTGCGCTGTTCCAGCTCGATTTGAACGAATGGAACGGCCGCGAGAGCCTGCAGTTGTTGTTGAAGCAAATCGAGCCGGCCTAGATCGCGCCGCCGATCAAGCTACAGGCGCGACGATCGTCGCGTCGCGAATGAACGAGCGCGCCTGTTCGCGATCGCGTTCCGCTTCGGCCGCGATCCAGTCGCGGAATGCGGCGATCTTGCGGCTGCCTTCGCGCGCCACCGGGTAGGCGAACCAGAAGCGGCGGCCGTCGCCGACCACTCGGCGATGCGCCGGCACGAGGCGGCCGGCATCGATGTCGGCGCGGAACAGGATCGGCGAGCCGATCGCGATGCCTTGGCCGGCGATGGCCGCTGCGATGTCGAGATACTCCGCCGACAGCAGCGGACCGAACCGATATGTAGCAGGCACGGCCGTGTGGCCGCCGGCGCGATACCACAGCGCCCACCAGTCGGGGCGGCCGAGCAGGGGTACCTCGATCGGCTCGCCGTGCTCCAGCGCCTGCGCCGCCTCGCGCAATGCGGGTGCGCACAGCGGCATGAACAGGCTCGGGAAGAGTTCGTGCGTGCGCAGGCCGGGCCAGCGGCCATTGCCGTTGCGGACGGCCGCATCGAAATGTCCGCCGGCCAAATCCTTCGCCTCGGGCGAGAGATCGAGCTGCAACGCGATGTCGGGATGTCTGCCGCGAAACCGACCCAGCCGCGGCGTCAGCCAGCTGGTGCCGAAACTGGGCAGCGCGGTCAGCGACAAATGCGCCTCTTCGGCGGCCGAGGCGGATAGAAAACTCGCGCGCAAGGCCTCGAACGCGGCGCTCGCTTCCTGCGCCACGCGCGCACCCGATTCGGTCAGCTGCACGCGCTGGGCGAAGCGCAGGAACAGGCGCACTCCGGTTTCGCGTTCGAGCGAACGCACGTGATAGCTGACCGCCGCGGCGCTGGTGTCGAGTTCCTGCGCCGCCTTGGCGAAACTGCCGTGGCGAGCGGCCGCTTCGAACGCGCGGATCGAAGCGAGGGAGGGGAGTCGGCGTGCGGCGACCATAAGTCCAGTTTAGCCTTTTGCCGCATTTTCGCGTTGTCGGCGGCGCCCGCGCCCGCGCACGCTAGGCGCCTGCCCGCCTGCGAGTAGCTCTGATGACCCTGCACACGCGCCGCCGCTTCCTTGGAACCCTCGCCTGTGCCGGCGGCGCGCTCGCCTGGCCGTGGCGGCCGTCCGTTGCGGCCGCGGCCACGTCCTGCGATCCGGCCGCTCACGCACACGACTGGGACTGGCTGGTCGGCAACTGGGACGTCCGCCATCGGCGCCTGAAAGAGCGGCTGGTCGGCGACACGCATTGGGAGGAATTCGCCGGCAAGAGTGTCTTGTGGCTGGCGATGGACGGGCTCGCCACGATCGACGACAACATCGTGGAGTTGCCCGCAGGCACGTATCGCGGACTGACCGTGCGCACGTACGACGCGGCATCGGACCAATGGTCGATCTGGTGGGTCGACGGGCGCGAGCCGAGCCAAATCGACGTGCCGGTGCGCGGCCGTTTCGAGCGCGGCGTCGGCACCTTCCTCGGCCGCGCGAGCTTCAAGGATCGGCCGATCCTGATGCGGTTTCGCTGGCGCGACCTGCACGGGCCGCGTCCGTGGTGGGAGCAGGCGTTTTCCGCCGACGACGGCAAGAGCTGGGAGATCAACTGGCGCAACTGGTTCACGCGCACCGCGGCCGAACCGAGCGGGCTGGCCGCGTCGGCGGATGCGCCGCGCGATTTCGCTTTCCTCGCCGGTCGCTGGAATGTGCGTCACCGTCGTTTGCGCCAGCGTCTGGTCGGCAGCACGCAGTGGGACGAGTTCGACGGCACCCTGCTGAATCGGCCGGTGCTCGGCGGTCACGGCAACATCGGCGACAACGTCATGCATTTGCCGAGCGGCACGATTCGCGGCCTCGGCCTGCGCACCTTCGATGCCGCCTCGAAACAATGGTCGAGCTGGTGGTTGGACGGTCGCTCTCCCGCCGCATTCACCGCGCCCCTGCGCGGCGGCTTCGCCGACGGTGTCGCCACGATGCTCGGCGAGGACACGCTCGAGGGACGCGCGATCCGCACGCGCGTGGTGTGGTCGGAAATCACTGCGAACTCGGCACGCTGGGAGCAGGCCGCATCCGCCGACGGCGGCAAGACCTGGGAGACGAACTGGATCAGCAAGTTCGAGCGCGCAATGTGAGCCGTCGGAAACCCAACGTATTGCAGCCGCCTCAGCTACTCGTGGTGCTGCTTCTGCTGCTATTCTTGCCGGCCGATTTTCCGACTGTGCCGCATCATGATCGAGACCAATCCGATCCATTCGCGTATCGCCGACCTGAAGCAGCGGGTGGCGTCGCTTAGGGGGTATCTTTGACTTCGAGACGAAAGCAGAACGTCTCGAAGAAGTTTCGCGCGAACTGGAAAACCCCGACATCTGGGACAACCCGCAGCGCGCGCAAGAGCTGGGCAAGGAACGCGCGCAGCTCGATCGCATCGTCGGCGGCATCCGCAGCCTGAGCGAAGGTCTGGCCGAAGCCGGCGACCTGCTCGACCTCGCCGTCGCCGAGAGCGACGAGAGCACCGCGGTGGCGGTTTCCGCTGACGTCGAGCGGTTGGCCAAGGAGGTCGATCAGCTCGAATTCCAACGCATGTTCTCCGGCGAGATGGACGGCGCCAACGCGTTCGTCGACATCCAAGCCGGCGCCGGCGGTACCGAGGCGCAGGACTGGGCCGAAATGCTGTTGCGTATGTATCTGCGCTGGGCCGAGGCGCGCGGCTGGAAGACGGAGCTGCTGGAAGCGTCGGCCGGCGAAGTGGCCGGTATCAAGAGCGCGACCTTCCGTATCGAGGGCGATCACGCCTACGGATGGCTGAAGACCGAGATCGGCGTGCACCGCCTGGTGCGCAAATCGCCGTTCGACTCCGACAACCGCCGCCACACCAGCTTCACCTCGGTGTTCGTCTCGCCCGAAGTCGACGACGACATCGACATCGAGATCAATCCGGCCGACCTCAAGACCGACGTCTATCGCTCCTCCGGCGCCGGCGGCCAGCACGTCAACAAGACCGAGTCGGCGGTGCGCATCACGCACGTGCCGAGCGGGGTCGTGGTCGCCTGCCAGACCGAGCGCTCGCAGCACGCCAACCGCGATCGCGCGATGAAGATGCTGAAGGCCAAGCTGTACGAGCTCGAGGTGCGCAAGCGCAACGCTGAGAAGGACGCGTTGGAGGCGACCAAGTCCGATATCGGCTGGGGCAGCCAGATCCGCAACTACGTGCTCGATCAGTCGCGCATCAAGGATCTGCGCACCGGCATCGAGCGCACCGATACGCAGAAGGTGCTCGACGGCGATCTCGACGAATTCGTCGAAGCGAGCCTGAAGGCCGGGCTCGAAGCCGGTGCCAAGCGCGTCGACGCCTGAGGCGCGCGGCGGCGAGGGCGATGCAATGCGCCGCCCTTGCATGAGCCGCGTTACTCTTGACGCATGAACGCGCTAGCCCATAACGCTCCCGCGGCACGCGCACTCGGCGCCATCGGCCTTGCCGGCGTGGCCGCGTTCGTGCTCGTCTGCGGGGCGGCGCAGTTTCTGCGCGCCGATCTCGACTGGACCACCGCGCCGCTCAGCTACTACCTCACCGGCGCTTACGGCGACGGCGTGATCGCAGCTTACCTCGGTCTCGCGCTGGCGCTGGCGGCGATCGGCCTCGGCTTTCGCCGTGTGCTGCAGGGTAGGGCGCGCAGCGTGGCGCCGCTGCTGTTGTTCTGGGTCGCGGCGGTCGCGCTGGTGCTGACCGCGCTGAGCGAGAAGGCGAAGCTGCACGATACGAGCGGCGTCTGGGAGCTGACGCATCTGCTCGCTGCGCAGACCACCTTCCTGTGCGTGACCGTCGCGATGCTGTTGCAGTCGTGGCGCTTGCGCGACGATGCGCGCTGGCGTTCGAGTTGCGCGCCGGCGTTTCTGCTCGCCGCGCTCGCCTTCGCCGCCTTGTGGGTCAACGTGCTGATGCGCGGATTGCCGCGCGGTACGAGCCAGAAAGCGGTGATCGTGCTGATCCTAGCGTGGCTGGGTTGGGCTTCGTTCCGTCTTTGGCGCACGGCGGCGCAGGCGCGCCGCACATCCTCCTTTCCTTCCTCACGTTGATCGAAGTCTTCCGAACATGACCGATGCTGCCGATTCACTGCCCGTCGACGAGAACCGCCTGATCGCCGAGCGCCGCGAGAAACTGCGCGCGCTGCGCGCGCAGGGCGTCGCGTTCCCGAACGATTTCGCGCCCGATGCGCTCGCCGCCGAGCTGCACGCGCAGTTCGAGGGCAAGACGCCCGAGGACGTCGAAGCCGCCGAGCATCGGGTGAAAGTTGCCGGTCGCATCACGAGCAAGCGCGACACCGGCAAGCTCGCCTTCGTACACATCCAGGACGTCAGCAGCCGCATCCAGCTGTTCGTGCAGATCAACGCGGTCGGCGAGGACGTCTACAAAGCGTTCAAGGGCTGGGACATCGGCGACATCGTCGGCGCCGAAGGCCGCATGATGCGCACCAAGACCGGTGAGCTGTCGGTCAGGGTCGACAAGCTGCGCCTGCTGACGAAGTCGCTGCGGCCGCTGCCGGACAAATGGCACGGCCTCGCCGACGTCGAACAGCGTTATCGCCAGCGCTACGTCGACCTGATCGTGACGGCCGAGTCGCGGCGCGTGTTCGAGCTGCGCTCGGCGGTGATCCGGCACATGCGTCAGTGGCTGGAAGCGCCGGCGCGCCGCTTCATGGAAGTGGAAACGCCGATGATGCATCCGATTCCCGGCGGTGCCACGGCCAAGCCGTTCGTGACTCATCACAACGCGCTCGATCTGCAGATGTATCTGCGCGTCGCGCCGGAGCTGTATCTGAAGCGCCTGGTCGTGGGCGGTTTCGAGCGCGTCTACGAAATCAATCGCAATTTCCGTAACGAGGGCGTGTCGACGCGGCACAACCCCGAGTTCACGATGCTGGAGCTGTACCAGGCCTACGCCACCTACAACGAGATCATGGACCTGACCGAAGGCATGATCCGCGACACCGCGCAGGCCACGCTCGGACGCACCGCGCTGACCTGGGAAGGACGCGACATCGACCTCGGGCCGCCGTTCCGGCGCTGGGCGATGGCCGAAGCGGTGCAGCACCACAATCCCGACATCGGCACCCACGAACTGCGTGATCGGGCCGCCTTGGCGCGCCACGCCGAGCGGCTCGGCCTGCACGTGAAGAAGGACTACGGCTGGGGCAAGCTTCTGCTCGAGATCTTCGAAGCGACGGTCGAGGGCACCCTGATCCAGCCGACCTTCATCACGCACTATCCGACCGAAGTCTCGCCGCTGTCGCGCGCGCGCGACGACGACGCCGAGGTGACCGATCGCTTCGAGCTGTTCGTCGGCGCGAAGGAGCTGGCGAACGGCTTCTCCGAACTGAACGACCCGGAAGACCAGGCGCAGCGTTTCCTCGCCCAGGTGCAGGCCAAGGACGCCGGCGACGACGAGGCGATGCACTACGACGCCGACTACATCCGCGCGCTGGAATACGGCATGCCGCCGACCGGCGGGCTGGGCGTGGGCATCGACCGGCTGGTGATGCTGTTCGCCGACGTGCCCTCGATCCGCGACGTGCTGTTGTTCCCGTACATGCGCCCGGAAGCGTGAGCGGCCGGCGTCGGGTACACTTTGTCACATTGCAATGAAGCAACGGCGCCGTAGCCTGGAGTGGTTGTGTTAGCCTACGAAATGGAGCAACAACTCCCGTCAGCATCGTCGCTCGTCGGAACCCTGGAATCGGTCGATCGACGTGAGTGCTCTGGCGCAACAACGGACTGCTTCGAACGGATGGGAACGGGACCGGCCTGAACCAGCCCGCGGAGTGCTCGCGTGAATGTCCTCATCGTCGATGACCAGCCTTCTGCCCGCACGATGCTGCGGCACGTCGTCGAGGCGATCGGCCCCGGCGTGCGCGCGGCGGACTTCGGCAATCCGGTAGAGGCGCTGCGCTGGTCGGAAGGCAATGCCACCGACCTGGTCCTGCTCGATTTCCGCATGCCCGAGATGGACGGGCTCGAGTTCGCGCGCCGCTTTCGCCGCTCCTTGTCACGTCGTGACGTTCCGATCGTGCTGATCAGCGTGGTCGGCGACGAGCCGGTGCGTCAGGCGGCGCTGGAAGCGGGCGTGATCGACTTCCTGGTCAAGCCGGTGCGGCCGCGCGAATTGCGCACGCGCTGCAAGAATCTGCTGCAGCTGCGCCAGCAGGGCGAATCGATCAAGGAACGCGCGCGATCGCTCGAGAGCCGCGTGCTCGAAGGGCTGCACGAGGTCGAGCAGCGCGAGCGCGAAACCCTGTATCGGCTGGCCAAGGCGATCGAATACCGCGACCTCGGCACCGGCATCCATCTCCTGCGCATGTCGCACTACGCCGAGGTCATCGCCGAGGCGCTCGGCATGCCGGACGAAGAGACGCGCATCCTCACGTCGGCCGCGCCGCTGCACGATATCGGCAAGATCGGCATCCCCGACTCGGTGCTGCTCAAGCGCGGCAGCCTGACCGACGAAGAATTCGCGGTCATGCGCAAACACCCGCTGATCGGCTACGAAATCCTGCGCGACAGCCGCAGCCGCTTCGTGCAGATGGGCGCGCTGATCGCGCTGCGGCACCACGAGCGCTGGGACGGCAGCGGCTACCCCGACGGATTGAAGGGTGACGCGATCCCGCTGCCGGCGCGTATCGTCGCGGTCGCCGACGTGTTCGACGCGCTGACCTCGGTACGGCCTTACAAGCCGGCATGGAGCCCGGAGGAGGCGATGGACTACCTAAAAGCCCACCGTGGCACGCTTTTTGATCCCGCTTGCATCGACGTCGTCGTCAACCAGCAGGCACGGATTCTCGAAATCCTGCACGCGAAGCTGGCGCCGCCGGCGCTAGGACTGTAATCGCCAAGCGGCGCTTCGTGGAACCGGTGCGGTGAGCGAACTCCTTTCTGCCATTCTCAAGCGGTATGCGAATCGGCCCGACAGCGAACACCAGCAGGCGCTGGTTCGTCTGATCATCCTGGGGCTGGGGCTGACCTATCTGTCGGGCGTCAGCACGCTGAGCGGCTTCCGCGACACGCCGATGCAGACGGCGTGGGTGATTTCCCTGATCGAGTTCCTGACCGGCCTGGGCATCGTCATCCACATCGGCCTGCATCCGGGCGTGTCCAAGCCGCGCCGGATCGTCGGCATGCTGGCCGACTACAGCATGATGGGCGCGGCCCTGCATCTGATCGGGCAGCCGATCGCGCCGCTGTACGTGGTCTACCTGTGGGTCACCATCGGCAACGGTCTGCGCTACGGCCCGAGCTTCCTGTACGGCGCGGTGTGTCTGGCCGGCATTTCCTTCGCCGCGGTGATCCTGACCACCGACTACTGGCTGCAGAACGCGCCGCTGGCTTGGGGCCTTCTGGTCGGCTTGGTCGCGATACCTGCGTATCTGACCTCGCTGCTGCGCGCGTTGACGCGCGCGACCGACGAGGCGCGCCGCGCGAACGAGGCGAAGAGCCGTTTTCTCGCCAACATGAGCCACGAATTCCGCACGCCGCTGAACGGCGTCGTCGGCATGTCGGAACTGCTCGCCACTACGAAGTTGACCGGCGAGCAGCGCGAGTGCGCCGAGGTCATTCAAGCGTCGGCCAAGGCGCTGTTGGCCCTGGTCGAGGACGTGCTCGACATTTCGGCGATCGAGGTCGGCAAGCTGCGGCGCGTGGAGACGGATTTCCGTCCGTTCGATGTGCTCGACGGCATCCAGACCATGCTGCAGCCGGCGGCGTTGGACAAGGGCATCGCGTTCGATGTGAAGATCGCCGCGGGGGTGCCGTCGGTAGTGCGCGGCGACGGCGACCATCTGCGCCAGATTCTGCTCAACCTGATCCAGAACGCGATCAAGTTCACCGAGGAGGGCGGCGTGGTGGTCTCGGTCGAGCGCATCGGCGAGCCCGGCGCGATCGCGACCCTGCGTTTTTGCGTCACCGACACCGGCATCGGCATTCCGCTGGCGGCGCAGCCGCGGATTTTCGAGGCGTTCGAACAGGCCGACGCCGGCCATGGGCGGCGCTACGGCGGCACCGGCCTCGGCACTACCATCGCCAAATCCCTGGCCGAGATGCTGCGCGGCCGCATTGGCTTTGAAAGTACGGAAGGAAAGGGTTCGACGTTCTGGGTCGAACTGCCGTTCCTGGTTATCGAGGATGGGGCCAAGCCGGCTGCCATGCGCAGCGGCGAGAACGTCATCGCGTTCGACGATCCGTTCGTGCGCCATCGCGCGCGCGTGCGCTCGCTGCGCCTGCTCGTCGCCGACGACCAGCCGGCCAACATCACCGTGCTGTGCCGGCTGCTGGAGAAGGCCGGTCACGACGTGCGCTCCGCTTACGGCGGCGAAGAAGTGCTGACGGCGCTCGAAACCGAGCGCTTCGACGGCGTCATCATCGATCTGCACATGCCCGGCATCAGCGGCCTGGACGTGCTCAAACAAGTGCGCGTGATGGAGTCGGGCCAAATGAGCACGCCCTTCATCGTGCTCAGCGCCGACGCCACCGCCACCGCGATCCGCGCCTGCGAGCAAGCGGGTGTGCATGCGTTCCTGACCAAGCCGGTGGTGCTGAACCGCTTGCTCGAGGCCTTGGCGGATATCGCCATCGGCCGCGGTCAGCCGGTGCCGGCGAGGACGACGTCCGCGCAGGACGGCGTTGCGCCGGCGGCACGCGATCCGCACGACGAGATCGTTTCCGACGAGGTGCTGGCCGAGCTCGCCGATCTGCAGCTCGGCGACAACTTCGTCGGCCTGTTCGTCGGCGAGTGCCTGCGCGATGCGCTCAAGCTGATCGGCGAGCTGGAGAGCAGCGCCGCGGCCGCCAACTGGGTCGTTTTCCGCGATCAGTGCCACGCCTTGAAAGGCGTGGCCGGTAACGTCGGAGCGACACAACTGGCCCTGGCCGCGTCCGAAGCGATGAAACTCGGCACCTGGCAACTCGCGCGCGAAGCGGCCGCGCGAGTGAAGCAGTTGCGCGAGCAGTTGGAAGCCGCTCGCGTGGCATTGAAGAGTTCACGGCCGCTGCCCAGCGCCGGTGCCGAACCGGATCGCATGTTCTGATCTCGGTTTCGTCACGCGACGCGAGCGAGAGGCAAAAGGCTAACGCAGCAAAGCGATCGGCGCAGTGTCCTCCTTCGCTTCCGTGACCGCCGGCTGAGCGCTGCGAATCCTCTGTTGGGCACGCACCAGGCGCTCCATCGTGCGCAAGGACTTGTCGCCGAGCTGCATCGCGGTGTCGACCCAGATTTCGGTGATGTCGGTCAGTTCCTTCAGCGTGATCGGGCGCGCCGCATGGCGTACGCGATTCATCGCCGTGCGCGCGTGCGGGATGCGGTTGTTGCGCTGGATCAGCTCGTGCACGGCGGCGAGGCCTTCGCCCTTGGGCACCAGCACGTCGACCAGGCCCATGCGATGCAGCTCGTCGCTCGTATAGACGGTGCCGTTCAACATCATTTCCTCGGCCACGTGCGGATTGACGCGCTGACACAGGAACGAGAACGCGCCCATGCCGGGGAAGAGGTCGAACATGACCTCCGGAAAGCCCATGCCGACGCCGCTTTCGGCGACGATCGTCTGGCACGACAGCGCGAGTTCTAGGCCGCCGCCGAGGGCGTCGCCTTGCACCAGCGCGACGGTGTGCATGCGGCTGCGCGCAGCCAGCTCGTAGCAGTCGTGCATGCTCCGCACGCACAAGTGCGCGTAGGCCTGCAAATGGTCGCGATTGCGATCTCGAATCAGCCGGGAGAACAGATCCAGATCGCCGCCTAGATTGAACACGTTGGCGTCGGAGGCGATCACCAAATGGGCGAGGCGGTTGTCGCAATTGCCGCCGATCAGCGCAATGCGGTCTTTAACGCGATGCAGGAACTGCTGCATTTCCTTCATCAGAAGGACCGAAAAGCAGGGGCGATACCCCTCGTCGGGCTGTTGGCGCTGTTTGTGCATGAAGAACCAGAAAGCATTCGTGCTCGGGTCTTCTTCGGCGCGCAGCAGGCGGTAGGAGATGTCGCGGTGGATCATTTCAACGGCGGTCATGGCATTACCCTCAAGACAGGACGCCGCTCTTCGATCGCAGGCCGAGCGGCAGACGCTCTGCACCCCTCCAGTGCCCCGGGGAATGGGGCGATCATTGGCAGTTTATCGCAAGTTCAGTTTGGCATTGACAGAACCTTGACATATAAGTAGGAGCGGACCGCGTCGCGCGGATTCGCGACGACGCCACGGCGGGAAGCAAAATGGCGAACGAAGACAATCAAGTTCCGAACCGACCGGCGCGGATGGCGATCCGTTCGGCGATCCTGATGAGCCGCGGCGGCAACGCCTGGAGCAGCGAGATCGAGAACATCTCGGCCACCGGCGTGCTGGTCACGCGGCCGGACGGATGGAGCGGCCAGATCGGGGATCGCTACGTGCTCGACATGCTGATCGGCGACTCGCTCGACATCCACGTCGAAGCGCGGCTGGCGCGCATCACCGACGAACGCCTCGGCTTCGCCTACGAGCGCATTCCCGAGGATCGCGAAACGATGCTGTGGGACCTGCTCGGCGACTACGCCGATCGCTGGGAACCCTATTCGGCGATCTGAGCCGGCGCGTCGCGCGGCCGGCTCGTACAACCGCTCAAGTCGAGCCGTGGTCCGGTGCCGGCTCGCGCAGTTCGCGCCGCAGGATCTTGCCGACGTTGGTCTTGGGCAGCGAATCGCGGAACTCGATGTACTTGGGCAGCTTGTAGCCGGTCAGGTTGGTCTTGCAGTGCTCGCGGATCATCTCGGCGGTGAGATTGGGGTCTTTCTTGACCACGACCAGTTTGACCGCCTCGCCGGATTTCTCGTCCGGCACGCCGATCGCGGCGACTTCGAGCACGCCGGGCAACTGCGCGACGACGTCCTCGACCTCGTTCGGGTAGACGTTGAATCCCGACACCAGAATCATGTCCTTCTTGCGGTCGACGATATAGACGAAACCCTTCTCGTCGATGCGCGCGACGTCGCCGGTGCGCAGCCAGCCGTCGGCGGACAGCACCTTGGCGGTTTCGTCGGGCCGCTTCCAATAGCCCTTCATGACCTGCGGTCCGTACACGCACAGCTCGCCGACTTCGCCGCTCGCCAGCACCTTGCCGTCGTCGTCGCGGATGGTCACGTCGGTCGACGGAATCGGCAGGCCGATCGAACCGTTGTACTCGGGGATGTCGAGCGGGTTGATGCAGACGGCCGGGCAGGTTTCGGTGAGCCCGTAGGCTTCGGCCAAGGTGCAGCCGGTGACCTTCTTCCAGCGGTCGGCCACCGCACGCTGCACTGCCATGCCGCCGCCGAGCGTCAGGCGCAGCTGCGAGAAATCCACTTGGTCGAAACCGGGCGTGTTGAGCAGTCCGGCGAACAGCGTATTGACGCCGGTCAGCGCGGTGAAGCGCGTCGAGCGGATCGTTTTGACGAAGCCGGGCATGTCGCGCGGGTTGGTGATCAGATGGCCGAGCGCGCCGACGCGCGCGAACACGAGGAAGTTCGCCGTCAATGCGAAGATGTGGTACAGCGGCAGCGCCGTGATGACGACTTCTTCGCCTTCGCGCACTTCGGCCGCGATCCAGGCCGAGGCCTGCAGCATGTTGGAGACCATGTTGCGATGGGTCAGCATCGCGCCCTTGGCGAGGCCGGTGGTGCCGCCGGTGTACTGCAGGAAGGCGAGGTCGTCCGGGCCGACATCGGTTTTCGGCAAGGTGCTGGCGGCGCCGCGCCGCAGCGCATCGTTGAAGCGGATTTCGTGCGAAATCGAATAGGCCGGCACCATCTTCTTGACGTGGCGCACGACCAGGTTGGTGATCAGCGATTTCGGGAAACCGAGCAGATCGCCGACGCTGGTGGTGATGACGTGTTTGCACGCCGTTCCGGGCACCACGTCGGCGACGGTCTTGGCGAAATTGTCGAGTACGACTATCGCGCTGGCACCGGAATCCTCGAGCTGATGCTTGAGTTCGCGCGCGGTGTACATCGGATTGGTATTGACGACGGTCAGGCCGGCGCGCAGCACCGCCATGATCGCGATCGGGTACTGCAGCACGTTCGGCATCATCAGCGCGACGCGATCGCCCTTGGCGAGCTTGAGGTCGTTGCGCAGGAACGCGGCGAATTGCGCGCTCAGCCGGTCGAGATCGCCGTAGGTGATCGTCTTGCCCATGTTCGCGAACGCGGGCCGGTGACGGAACCGGTCGCAGCTTTCCTCGAGCAAGGCGGCCACCGAGCGATATTGGCTCGGATCGATTTCGGCCGGGATGCCTTTCGGATAGCTGGCCAGCCAGGGACGTACGTCAATCGTCATGCTCTCCCCCATACTGAACTACGCGCGATGGAACCGGGTTTTGGTTGTTTTTTTGCGGTGGTGCGACTCGATTGCAGCACAACGCCGGAACCAGCGGCAAGCGGCGTTGCAACGTTATGACAGTTTGATCTTTGCGGAGACCATGATGCGTCTTTTACTGGTGTTGCTGTTGCTCTCGCAAGTCGTCGCCTGCTCGCAGCGCGTGCCGGATGCCGAGGCGATCCGCGGCAGCGTCGCTGCGATGGCTGAGGCGGCCGAGGCGAAACGCACCGCCGAGGTGCTCGAACACGTCGCCGCGGATTTCACCGGCAACGACGGCGAACTCGACCGCGCGGGACTCGAACGCATGCTGCGCGCGCGCGTCCTGGCCGCGCAGGCGGTCGGTGTGTCGATCGGAGCGGTCGAGGTCGAGCTGGACGGCGACCGCGCCACCGCACGTTTTGAAATGACCGTGACCGACGGCTCCGGCCGCTGGCTGTCCGGCGGCCGTGCGGTGTTGCAAGTGACGAGCGGTTGGCGCCGTGACGGCGGCGACTGGCACTGCTACAACGCGAAATGGACGCAGGGTTGAGATCTGGCTGCGGTTGGCGTCAACGCCATTCGCATCAGTGTTCGCGGAATCGCGACGAATCGGGGATGTCGCCGGGCAAGCAGTGCTCCGTCGATCGAAATGTGCAACGAAGTCCGAACGGCAGGGTTTTCCAATAGGTCGCCTGCCACGGACGCAATTCGGCCAGCGTTATCGACCCTGCCTCGACCATTTGCCCGGCGGCTTGAGCCCGCAAGTATTTGTCGAGCCACTGCCAGTCCGACGCCTCGATGATCGTCATTCGTTCGAAGGTCGAGCCGTCTTCCGGGGATTCGCAAGTGGGTGCGATGTATCTGTGCCATTGCGGGCGGGCGAACGACTCCGAGGCAGCGCCGCCCTCCGCCGTAAGCCAATAGTGCAAGGAAAAACGGCGCGGTTTCCCGCGCCGTTTCGTCTCCTGCATAGCGGTGACGTGGGTGATTACGCCGCCTTCTTCCCAGCCAGCTGACGCAGCACGTATTGCAGAATGCCGCCGTGACGGAAGAACTCGCGTTCCTTCGGCGTCAACAGCAGCACCTTGACCTTGAAGGTCTTCTTGCTGCCGTCCTCGGCCGTCGCGGTGACGTCGGCTTCCTTCGCTTCGCCGTCCTTGAGGCCGGTGATGTCGAAAGTTTCCTTGCCGGTGAGGCCGAGGCTTTGTGCGTTCTGGCCGTCGAGGAACTGGCACGGCAGCACGCCCATGCCGACTAGGTTCGAGCGATGGATGCGCTCGAAGCTCTCGGTGATGACCGCCTTCACGCCGAGCAGCAAGGTGCCCTTGGCGGCCCAGTCACGCGAGGAGCCGGTACCGTATTCCTTGCCGGCCAAGACCACCAGCGGCGTGTTGTCGGCCTTGTACTTCATCGCTGCGTCGTAGATCGCCAACTGCTCGCCGCTCGGCACGTGCACGGTGTAGCCGCCCTCGACGCCGGCCAGCATCAGGTTCTTGATGCGGATGTTGGCGAAGGTGCCGCGCACCATCACGTCGTCGTTGCCGCGGCGCGAACCGTAGGAGTTGAAGTCTTTCGGCTGCACTCCCTTGGAAATCAGGAAGCGCCCGGCCGGCGAATCCTTCTTGATCGAGCCGGCCGGCGAGATGTGGTCGGTGGTGATCGAATCGCCGAACAGACCGAGCACGCGCGCGCCGTGGATGTCTTCGATGCTGCCGGCGCTCGCGCTCATGCCGTCGAAGTAGGGCGGATTCTTGATGTAGGTCGAATCGTCCCAGAGATAGCGCGCGCCATCCGGCGAGGCGATCGCGTTCCAGCGGCTGTCGCCCTTGAACA
The DNA here is from genome assembly GCF_058808595.1 of Dokdonella sp. GW821-FHT11D02. NCBI lineage: Bacteria > Pseudomonadati > Pseudomonadota > Gammaproteobacteria > Lysobacterales > Rhodanobacteraceae > Dokdonella > Dokdonella sp. GW821-FHT11D02. The sequence continues at coordinate 1,854,481 of NZ_CM179520.1, forward strand.
CGTCGGCGTAGTTCTTCTCGAACATGGCCGGATTGATCGCGCCGGCGATGGTGTCGGAGATTTCCTGGTTGGACGGCCAGATGTCTTTAAGATAGACCGGCTTGCCGTCGCTGCCGGTGCCGATCGGATCGGTTTCGAGGTTGATGTCGAGGGTGCCGGCCAGCGCATAGGCGACCACCAGCGGCGGCGAGGCGAGGTAGTTCATCTTGACCTCGGGATGCACGCGGCCTTCGAAGTTGCGGTTGCCCGACAACACCGAAGCGACCGCGAGATCGCCCTCGCCGATGCCCTTGCTGATTTCCGGCGGCAGCGGACCGGAGTTGCCGATGCAGGTGGTGCAGCCGTAGCCGACCACGTAGAAGCCGACCTTCTCCAGTTCCTCCAGCAAGCCGGTCTTCTTGAGGTAGTCGGTGACGACCAGCGAACCCGGTCCGAGCGAAGGTTTGACCCAAGGCTTGGAGGTCAGGCCGCGCGCAGCCGCCTTCTTCGCGAGCAGGCCGGCGGCCAGCATCACGGCCGGGTTGGAGGTGTTGGTGCAGGAGGTGATCGCCGCGATCACGACGCTGCCGTCGCGCAGGGTGAAGGTGCAGCCGTCCTTCTCCACGCGCACGCCGCCGTTGGTCAGATCGTTGGCCGGATTGCCGATCGCGGTGGCGCCGCCTTCGTTGGCGAAGCCGGCGACGTCGACGTCACGCGGCTTGCGGTTGGCGTTCAGCGTCACCAGCGCGTCGACGAAGCTCTTGCGCACGCCGCCGAGCAGCACGCGATCCTGCGGCCGCTTCGGGCCGGCCAAGGACGGCTTCACGTCGGCCAGGTCCAGTTCGAGCGTGGCGGAGAAGTCCGCGTGCGGCGTGGTCTCGTCGTGCCAGAGCCCTTGCGCCTTCGCATAGGCTTCGACCAGGCGAATCTGCGCTTCCTCGCGACCGGACAGGCGCATGTAGTTCAGCGCTTCCTGGTCGATCGGGAAGATGCCGCAGGTCGCGCCGTATTCCGGCGCCATGTTCGCGATCGTCGCGCGATCGGCCAGCGGCAGATGCTTGAGGCCGTCGCCGTAGAACTCGACGAACTTGCCGACCACGCCGAGCTTGCGCAGCATCTGCGTCACGGTCAGCACCAGATCGGTCGCGGTGACGCCTTCGGGCAGCTTGCCGCTCAGTTTGAAGCCGACCACCTGCGGAATCAGCATCGAGGACGGCTGGCCGAGCATCGCCGCTTCCGCTTCGATGCCGCCGACGCCCCAACCGAGCACGCCGAGGCCGTTGATCATGGTCGTGTGCGAATCGGTGCCGAACACGGTGTCGGGATAGGCCCAGTTGCTGCCGTCTTTTTCGGCCGTGAACACCACGCGAGCGAGGTGCTCGAGGTTGACCTGGTGCACGATGCCGGTGCGCGGCGGCACCACTTTGAAATTGTTGAACGCCTTCTGGCCCCAGCGCAGGAACGCATAGCGCTCCTGGTTGCGCTCGAACTCGATCTCGACGTTGGTGTCGAGCGCGCTTTCCGATCCGAACGCGTCGACCTGTACCGAGTGGTCGATCACCAGCTCCGCCGGCGCCAGCGGATTGATGCGGGTCGCGTCGCCGCCGAGCTTGACCACCGCATCGCGCATCGCGGCGAGGTCGACCACGCAGGGCACGCCGGTGAAGTCCTGCAGCACCACGCGCGCCGGCATGAAGGAGATTTCGGTGTCGGGCTCTTTCTTCGCGTCCCACTGCGCGACCGCCTCGATTTCCTTCGCGGTCACGTTGACGCCGTCCTCGTGGCGCAACAGATTCTCGAGCAGGATCTTCATCGAATACGGCAGGCGCTTGAGGTCGAAACGCTGGCCGAGCTTGGCGAGGCTCGAAAAGGTGTAACGCTGGCCATTGACCTCGAAAACGTCCCTGGTCGAGAACGTGTCTGTCATTGCTGGATCTCCTTGGCTGGCATTCGCTCGCGGCCGCGGTGGCTCCGCGGGGGGCGATCCGCGGACGCGGATCGGCGATCAGGCTCGCTATTATCGCGCAAACCGTTACCAAGCTGCGACGTCGACCTTCGCCCAAAGGGCGGCCACCCTCGCCACGTCGCGCGCCGGGAAGGCGAACGGCGTTTCATAACGGTCTGTTTAGAAACGGCTCTCCGGCTCTCGCTCGCGGCGGGCAGCAGTACCGCCGCTCAGCCGCGATCGAGCGTGCTGCGCGCGAGCAGGCCGCGCGCAAGCATGGCGTATTCGCGCCGCCGCATCAGTAGGCGCAGCTGGCTGCCGCCGACCTGACGCCACAACACCGCCGCGCGCACGCCGGCGAGCAGCAGGGCGCGGATCTGCTCGACTTTCTGCGCATCGGCCAAGTGCAGCGGATTGCCGTGCACGACCACGCGCGGGCGCAGCTGCGACAGCGTGGCCGCGTACAGCTCGGCCAGGCGCGCCTGCACGCTCGTGTGGGCGACGCCGAGATGGTCGACTTGGCGTTGGATCGACTCGATGCCGCTGCGCAGCTCGCCCAGCATGGTCGAGTGTCGCGTCAGCCGGCGTTCCAGCCGCAGCACGCCGACGACGAGCTGGGTCAGGGTCAGGTCGCGGCGTTCGTTCTCGAATTGGTCGAGCAGGGTTTCCAGGCCCAGGCGCAGGCCGCTGAGGCCGCCGAAGACGTCGGCGGCACTGTCGGCGTCGAAGCGGAAAACGCTGGCGAGACTGGTCTGCGTCGCACTCGCGTCGGCGCGGCCTTGCGTGGCGATTTCACGCACCAGCCGGCAGGCTTGCAGAACGCCGGCCATCGCGATGACGCGCGATTCACGCATGCGCCATCTCCCGCGCGTGCGATGCCGGACGCAGGCCGCCGAACGGCGCGTCGCAGGCGTCGATCACGCCGCCGCCGAGGCAGACGTCGCCGTCGTAGAACACCACCGACTGGCCCGGCGTGACCGCGCGTTGCGGCTGGTCGAAGCGCACCTGGCAGCGATCGCCGGCGATCTCGACACGGCAGCCCTGATCGACTTGCCGGTAGCGCGTCATGGCCGTGCAGCGAAATTCCGCCGCCGGCGCCGTGCCGGCGACCCAGGTCAGTTCGCTGGCGTCGAGCCGTTGCGACTGCAGCCAATCGTTCGCATTGCCTTGCGCGACGTAGAGCACGTTGTCGGCGACGTCCTTGCCGACCACGTACCACGGCTCGCCTTCGCTGCCGCGGCGGCCGCCGATGCCGAGTCCGCTGCGTTGGCCGAGGGTGAAATAGAACACGCCCGGATGCTCGCCCACAGCGACGCCGTCCGGTGTGCGCATCTCGCCCGGCTGTGCCGGGATGTAACCGGCGAGGAATTCGCGGAAATCGCGTTCGCCGATGAAACAGATGCCGGTCGAATCCTTCTTGTCGTGCGTAGCGAAGCCGGCCTCGCGCGCGAGACCGCGCACCTCGGATTTTTGCAGCTCGCCGAGCGGGAACAGGGTCGCGGCGAGCGCTTCCTGGCCGAGCGCGTGCAGGAAATAGGTCTGGTCCTTGCCGGTGTCGAGCGCGCGACGCAGACGGAAGCGGCCGTCGAGTTCGTCCACGCGTGCGTAGTGGCCGGTCGCGATCTTGCTCGCGCCAAGCGCGCGAGCGTGGTCGAGGAACAGGCTGAACTTGATCTCGCGGTTGCACAGCACGTCCGGGTTCGGTGTGCGGCCACGGCGGTATTCGTCGAGGAAGCGCGCGAACACCTGGTCCCAGTATTCGGACGCGAAGTTGCGCACGTGCAGCGCAATGCCGAGCTTGGCGCAGATCGCGACGGCGTCCTTGCGATCGGCATCGGCGCGGCAAGGGCCGTTGCGCTCGTCTTCTTCCCAGTTGTGCATGAACAGGCCGGCGATCGATGCGCCGGCGCGTTGCAGCAGCAGCGCCGTGACCGAGGAATCGACGCCGCCGGAAAGACCGACGATGGTGTCGGCCGCGTTCACAGGTGGCGGATCGCGTTCAACGGCAGGCGCTGTCCCGCCAGCCAGTCGTCGATGCCAGCCAGCACCATCGGACTGCGCAGGCGCTCCGCGGCGGCGGCGACTTCGGCGCGCGTCATCCACAGCGCGCGCAGGATGCCCTGATCGAGCGGACGCTCGGCGTCGTGATGAAGCGCTTCCGCCGCGAAGGTGAAGCGCAGAAAGTGCTCGCCGTCGGGCGCGCACCACTGCTGCATACCGAGCAGGCAGGTCAATTCGACCGTCCAGCCGGTTTCTTCCAGCGTCTCGCGCAGCGCCGCCTGTTGCAGCGTTTCGCCCGGATCCAGATGGCCGGCCGGCTGATTCAGCACGATGCGGCCGCGGACGTCCTCCTCCACCAGCAGGAAACGGCCCTCGCGCGGCACGACCGTGGCCACCGTCACGTGCGGTCGCCACACCTCGGCCTCGGCCAGTTCGGAGTCTTGCAACGGGATCCTGCTCATCATCATCTCATCAGTCTAACAGGCACCGGCGGAGGCCTTGCGAGGCGGCTTTTCGACATCATCTGTGCGCTGGGCGCCGTACGCACCGATGCGAACAGAAGCTCGAACGAGCGCCGCCGCACCCATTGCGGCGGCGGCTAAGCCTCGCCGGATGCGGCAATTCCGCGGTTTGCGGACGGCGCGGGGCTATAATTGCAGCAGCAGGAATTTGCCAACGAACCATGGCTCACCGACCCGATCAACACACCGAACATCTGCCTGGCCTCGCCGTCGAAGAATCGCGGCCGGAGGTCGCGCGACCGCCGTTGTACCAAGTGATTCTGCTCAACGACGATTTCACGCCGATGGACTTCGTCGTCGTGGTGTTGGAGACGTTTTTCAACCTCGACCGCGAACGCGCGACCCAGGTCATGCTGCACGTTCATACGCGCGGCAAGGGCGTATGCGGCGTGTTCACGCGCGAAGTCGCCGAAACCAAGGTCACCCAGGTCAACGAGTTCTCGCGCACGCACCAGCACCCGTTGCTGTGTACGATGGAGAAAGCCTGAAAAGATTTGAAAAGGGCGGCGGCGGACGACCGCAGGCAGACCCGCACGGAGTAGCTTGTTGCGGGAATGCATAGATCGAAGCACATTTAAAAGTGCGACCAAGGAAGGCCGCGGTTGAAATCACCCGAGGCCGCCGCCGAACGGGATTGCATCGACCTCGGAGGCGCGGCGATCAGGGATGATCGCAAAGCAAACCCAATTGAACCGGGCAGGGATGGCCCGCATATCGTCCGCAGCGAAATACGGAGGCATCCCTCGCATGTTCAGCAAGGATCTCGAAGCCACCATCGGGCAGTGTTACAAGGACGCCCGCGAACAACGGCATGAGTTCATGACGGTCGAGCATTTGTTGCTCGCACTGCTCGACAACGCCTCGGCCACGGCCGTGCTGAGGGCGTGCAACGCGGACACGGCCAAGCTCGCGCGCGATCTGCGCTCGATCATCACCGAAACGGTACCGGTGCTGCCGCCCAACGACGAGCGCGACACGCAGCCGACGCTGGGCTTTCAGCGCGTGCTGCAGCGTGCGGTCTACCACGTGCAGTCGTCGGGGCGGAAAGAAGTCACCGGCGCCAACGTGCTGGTAGCGATCTTCGGCGAGAAGGACTCGCATGCGGTCTACTTCCTCGGCCAGCAGGACGTGACCCGGCTCGACGTCGTCAACTACATCTCGCACGGCATCGCCAAGCTCGGTCACGAGTCCGGCGCGCAGCCGGCGAGCGGCGAACCGGGCAAGGAAGGCGAAGGCGGCGAGGAAGCACGCGGCAATCCGCTGGCGGAGTTCGCCAACAACCTCAACGATCTGGCGCGACAGGGCAAGATCGACCCCCTGATCGGGCGCCACGAGGAAATCGAGCGCACGATCCAGGTGCTGTGCCGCCGGCGCAAGAACAATCCGCTCTACGTCGGCGAAGCCGGCGTCGGCAAAACTGCGCTGGCGGAAGGCTTGGCCAAGCGCATCGTCGACGGCGAAGTACCGGAAGTGCTGAAGGACGCGACGATCTGGGCGCTCGATCTGGGCGCGCTGGTCGCCGGCACCAAATACCGCGGCGACTTCGAGAAGCGCCTCAAGGGCGTCATCACTCAGCTGAAGAAGGAACCCGGCGCGATCCTCTTCATCGACGAGATCCACACCATCATCGGAGCCGGCTCGGCTTCGGGTGGCACGATGGACGCGTCGAATCTGATCAAGCCCGTGCTCGCCTCCGGTGAGCTGCGCTGCATCGGCTCGACCACGTTCCAGGAATACCGCGGCGTGTTCGAGAAGGATCGTGCGCTGGCGCGACGCTTCCAGAAGATCGACGTGGTCGAACCTTCGATCGCCGACAGCTTCGAGATATTGAAGGGCTTGAAACCACGCTTCGAGGAACATCACAAGGTCGAATACACCACCGATGCGCTCAAGGCGGCGGTCGATCTTTCGGTCAAGCACATCGCCGACCGCCTGCTGCCGGACAAGGCGATCGACGTGATCGACGAAGCCGGCGCGCGCCAGCATCTATTGGCGCCGAAGGATCGCAGCGGCCGCGTCGACGTGCCCGACATTGAATTCATCGTCGCGCGCATGGCGCGCATTCCCCCCAAGCAAGTCTCGGCGTCGGATCGCGACGTGCTGCGCAACCTCGACCGCAACCTGAAGATGGTCGTGTTCGGCCAGGACGGGGCGATCGATGCGTTGACCAGCGCGATCAAGATGGCGCGCTCGGGTCTCGGCAATCCGAACAAGCCGATCGGCAATTTCCTTCTGACCGGACCGACCGGCGTCGGCAAGACCGAAGTCACGCGCCAGCTCGCGATGCAGCTCGGCATCGAGCTCGTGCGCTTCGACATGTCCGAGTACATGGAGGCGCATTCGGTGTCGCGTCTGATCGGCGCACCGCCGGGCTACGTCGGCTTCGATCAGGGCGGCTTGTTGACCGAGCAGATCGTCAAGCATCCGCACTGCGTGCTCTTGCTCGACGAGATCGAGAAGGCGCATCCGGACGTCTACAACGTGCTGCTGCAGATCATGGACCGCGGCGCACTGACCGACACCAACGGGCGCGAGGCGAACTTCAAGAACGTGATCGTGGTGATGACGACCAACGTCGGCGCGCAGGCGGCGGCGCGGCGCACGATCGGTTTCGTCGAGCAGAACCACCAGACCGACGCGATGGAAACGCTCAAGCGCACCTTCACGCCGGAGTTCCGCAACCGTCTCGATGCGACCATCCAGTTCAACGCGCTCGATTTCGAGCACGTCCTGCGCGTGGTCGACAAATTCCTGATCGAGCTGGAGATGCAGCTGCAGGAAAAGCACGTCTCGCTGACCGTCGACGCCGACGCGCGCCGCTGGCTGGCGGAGAATGGCTTCGATCCGCAGATGGGCGCGCGTCCGATGGCGCGCGTGATTCAGGACAACGTCAAGCGCCTGCTCGCCGACGAACTCTTGTTCGGCAAGCTCGCCGACGGCGGCAAGGTGCTGTTGTCGCTGAAGGACGGCAAGCTCGCGGTCGATTGCGAGGCGGCCGAGAAAATGCCGGCCGTGGTCGAATAGCCGGTATCGCCGTGCGTCGCCGGTCGCGATTCGCGACCGGCGACGCACGTTTGAACGCGTCATTCCGATGCGGTTGAAGTTCGACGGTTGATGCGTTGCCGGGCAAGGCAGCGCCGAGATTCCCACAGGCGTGTTCGCACCGCCGTAGTTCCGTCACGACGTTCGAGCTTGTCGTGCCGCCCTGTCTCGCCGCACCTGTTGCGCGAAGAAATAGACGATCGTCGCCGTGCCGATCGCCAGCGGCAGGATCTGCGACCACGGTTGCCAGAATCGAACGACATTGCCCACCAGTGCGGAGAGCATTCCGAACAGAGAGGCAATCAGTTTGTAGCTGTGTTCGTAGCGCCAGAGCGTCGCAAACCAGCGGCGCGGAAACAGCCATCGCAGCGCGTCGTAGATCAGCACCGTGGCCAGTCCGCCCAGCGCGCCGTAGGTGAGGGACGATGCATTCTCCGGCTGCAACACGATCGGAACGAGCGGCGCCGCCGCGGCCAGACCCGCCAGTGTCCAGAGGCCGTCGGCCAGCTGCGGTCCTCGTTGGCGCGTGATCGCCGCGCGCCAACCGCCGACCAGCTGATAGGTGACCAGGACGGTCAGCACCGCGAACATCGGCAGAAAGCGAAACAGCACCAAGCCGACCGCGGCCGAGAGATTCACCAGCAGGCCTGCGTAGCAAAAAAGCCGTCCCCAGCGGCGATGCGCAAGGGTGCCCTTGATGCCGGCCAGCTGGCGAAAACCCGCGAGCAAGGCGATCAGACCCGCTCCCACGTGAAGCGAGAGATTCGCCAGATGTGCCGTCTGCATGCTCCCCCCGATCGACTCGGATACGTGCCGACGAATCCGTCTCGCGTCCCATCAGACTAGCCGATGATCGGGGTTATCGGTACGACGGTGACTGCCGTTTCCTCCTGATACGAAGCCGCAACGCCTGCGTTGTGCCTTGCTTTACGCCTACCAGCTATAGCTCGCCGTGCCGACCACCGTGCGCCGGTCCGAGTAGTAGCACACGCCGTAACCGCAGCTGGTGATGCTGAGCTTGTCGGCGAGATTGCGCAGGTTCAGCGCGAAGCCCCAGCGGCCGAGGTCGTAGCCGAGCATCGCGTCGAGCATGGTCGTCGCCGGAACTCGCTTCAGCGCGGTTTCGCCTTCGCCGCGAGTGGAGCTGGCGTAGCGCACGCCGAAGCCGGCTTTGAGGCCGGCGTCGAAGCGATACTCGGTCCAGAGCGAGAGGTTGTTGCGCGGCACGGCGGTGACCTGCTTGCCGATTTCGTCGGGGTTGCTGCTCGCGGTGACCTGCGCACGCTGCATGTAGGTGTAGGCGAGGGTAAGGTTGAGGTGCGGAATCGGTTCGACGTTCGCTTCCAGTTCGATGCCGCGCGAAGAAATCTCGCCGGTCTGGCGCGGAATGAACTGCTGGTCGTTGGTGATGTAGTTTTTGCGGCGCAGGTCGAACACGGCGGCGCTGTAGGTGTCGTTGCTGCCGGGCGGCTGGAAGCGCATTCCCGCTTCGTACTGGCGTCCGCTTTCCGGTTTGAACGGGCTGCCGGTGAGCGGATTGACGGTCGCCGTCGGCGAGAACGATTCGGTGTAGCTGAAGTACGGCGCCCATCCCTGCGGCGACAAATAGAGCAGGCCGACTCGACCGCTGAATTTGTGATCGGGGAAGCGCGTGCGCGAATCGTCGATACGGTTGTCGACCACGCTGCTGGCGCGGTCGAAGCGTCCGCTCAGGGTCATCATCCAGCGCTCGCGCCAGGTGATTTGATCCTGTACGTAGAGGCCGGTCTGGCTCAGCCGGGTGGTGCCGTCGACGTATGGTTCGCCGATCGTGATGGGGCCGCCGTAGACCGGCGCGTAGATGTCCAGCAGCGGCGAGGTGCCGTCGTAGACCGTCTGCTGGTCGACGCGCGTGCGTTGGTAGTCGAGGCCGACCAGGAGTTTGTGGCGCCACTCGCCGAACGCGAAATTGCCCTCGACCTGGTTGTCGAGCGCGAGCGCAGACGTGCTCTCGCGACTGCCGAACACGGTTCTCGACAGATAGCGGTAGTTGGCCGGATCGAGCGGATCGTCCGGATTGATGGTCGCGAACTGCGGCCCCCACAGCTGCGCATAGTTCAGCTTGAGATGGCCGTAGCGAGCGTTCTGGCGCACGCTCCAGGTGTCGTTGAAGCGATGTTCGAATTGGTAGCCGAGCAGTTGCTGGTCTTGATCGAAGCGGTTGAAGCTCGGATCGCCGGCGAACAGCGAGGTCGGAATCTTGGTGCCGATCGGCGTCGGCACCAGCGAGCCGACTTCGGGAAAGAAGCGGTTGAAGACGCCGGCGCGAATGCGTGTGAACGAGGTCAGCACGTCGAGAGTGGTATCGCTGGACGGGCGCCAGGTCAGCGCCGGCGCGAGGTAGTAGCGATCGTCGGGCATGCCCTTGGCCGGCAGCTCGGCATCGCGCACGAAGCTGGTGAGGCGATAGAGCAGACTGCCGTCTTCGTTCAACGGCCCGCTGAAGTCGCCGCCGAGCTGGCGCCGCTCGTAGCTGCCCACTTGCAGCTGCAGCTCGTGCAGCGGCGTTTCCTGCGGCTTCTTGCTGACCACGTTGATGACGCCGCCGGGGCCGGTCTGTCCGTACAGCACCGAGGCCGGGCCGCGCAGCACTTCGATCTGTTCGGTGCCGAAGTTCTCCGTCTGCCACACGCCCCAGGTGCCGTTGTTGCGCAGCGGCAGTCCGTCCAGATAGAAGCCCGGCGAATACGCGTCGAAGCCGCGCAGCACGATCCAGTTGAAGCGCGAATCGCTGCCGTAGTGGCTGATCGCGACACCGGGCACGTAGCCGAGCGCCTGCTCGGCCGTGAGCGCACCGATCGCTCGGATGCGATCGGCGCCGACGATCGAAATCGACTGCGGCGTTTCGATCACGGGCGTGTCGGTCTTGGTGCCGGCGGTGGCGCGCTTGACCGACGCATCGGCGGTGACGTTGACCGCCGGCAATGTCGTGTTCTCGCTTTCATCGGGTGCGGCGGGTTCGTTCTCGCTCGCCGCGTCCGGCGTCGAGGGCGCGGACGGCTGCGCCGCAACGAAGGGTGCGTGGGCACCGAAAACGCACAGCGCCGAAAGCGCGGCGGCGAGCGTGCGGCGCGAAGGACGCGCAAAGGCGTTCATCGTGAAAATCTCCAGGTTCAAAAAGGGGCGAGGTGCGGCGGCGCGCAGCGCGCTCACCAGCGATAGGCCACGGTCGCGGTGACGCGGCGGCGAGTGCCGAGCCAGCAGTCGCCGCGCGCGAGACAGGTCACCACGTAGCGCTTGTCGGTCAGGTTCACCGCATTCAAGGCGAAGCGCCAACGCTCGGCGTCGTAGCTGGCCATCGCATCGAGCAGCGTGTTGGACGGCGTCACCAGATCGTCGGCACCGTCCCAGGTGCGGCCGACATAACGCACGCCGCCGCCAACGCGCAGACCCGGCACGGCCTCGAACGCATGCACGGCCCAGAACGCGCCGCTGTTCTCGGGCAGGCTCTCGGGGCGGAAGCCGGTTGCTTTGTCCTCGGTTTCGGCGTGGCTGAAATTCGCAATCAGCTCCCACGGGCCGAGATTCGCATGCGCTTCCAGCTCGACGCCCTTGGCGTCGATGCGGCCGCGCTGCACGCTGTAGTTGACGTCGTCCGGATCGGGGCTGAGGCGGCCGGTCTCGCTCAGCTTGTAGACCGAGGCGGTCACGCTGATGCGCCGATCGGGCGGCATCCATTTCAGGCCGACCTCACGCTGCTTGCCGCGGCTCGGGCGGAACGGATCGCCGTGGCGGTCGGTGCCGCCGACCGGTTGGAACGATTCGGAGTAGCCGACGTAGGGCGACCAGCCGCCGTCGGCGAGATAGACCAGGCCGAGATTGCGCGTGGTCGCCCAATCGTTCGTGCTGCCGGTGCGCTCGCGGTCGATGTTTTCGGCCGTCGTTTCGATGTGATCGCGGCGCAGGCTGCCGGTGAGCACCCAGCGCTGGTCGAACTTGATCTGGTCCTGCATCACCAGACCGGTCTGACGCGTGCGCGTGCGCGTGAACAGGGTCGGGTCGAGCACCGGCACCGGGCAGTCGCCGTAGACCGGCGCGTACACGTCGAACGGCACCGGGCAGGCGAGATCGGCGACCACCGCCTGCTGCGTTTTCCAATGCATCGCATCGAGGCCGAACAGCAGCGTCTGTTGCACGCGGCCGGACTCCAGATGGCCTTCCAGCAGCAGATCGGTGCTGCGGATCAGCGAGCGGTCGTTGCTGCCGTAGGCGAGACGCGTGATCGTGCGGTTCGGACCGAGCGCGTTGTCGCCGTAGCCGTTGCCGTTGCGGTCGACCTGGCTGAAGTCGGCATAGGTCGAGCGCAGCACGCCGCTGAGGCGGTCCTGGCGCAGGTCGTGGCGCAGGCTCCAGTCGTCGTTGAAGCGGTGCTCGAACTCGTAGCCCACGCGCATGCGCTGGCCGGCGTTGCGGTCCCACTCCGGCTCGCCGACGAAGCGGCTCCAGGGAATGCGTCCGTTCGGCGCCGGCAACAGGGTGCCGGCCCAAGGGAAGAATCCATTCGTGTTGCGGTTATGGTCTTGCTGGTACTCGGCGTACGCGGTCAGCGTGGTCGCCTCGCTCGGTTTCCAGCTCAGCGAAGGCGCCAGGTAGCGGCGATGATCGTCGGCGTAGTCGACTTGGGTGTCGTTGTCGCGATAGAGCGCGACGAGCCGGTAGAGCAGGGTGCCCGATTCGTTCGCGGGGCCGGTCAGATCCGCCGCGATCTGGCGCAGGTCGTAGTTGCCGACTTGCGCCGCGACTTCGCCGGACGCTTCCGCGCGCGGCCGCTTGGCGACCAGGTTGACCACGCCGCCGGGCGAGTTCTGCCCGGCCAGCACCGAGGAGGGCCCGTGCAGGATCTCGATGCGCTCGAAGCCGAAGGGCTCTTCACGCACCAGGCCGTAGTAACCCGAGAGCGGAACGCGCAACCCGTTCAACAGCACCGTGCCGGTGCTGCCGGCGCGCAGGCTGTACCAGTCGCCGCGATTGTCCAGGCCGTATTGGTCGGAGCGGATGCCGGCCGTGTAGCGCAGCGCCTCCTGCAGATTCTGCGCGTTCTGGTCGCGCAGCTGATCGGCGGTGATCACGCTGATCGATTGCGGAATTTCCTCGATCGGCGTGTCGGTGCGCAGCACGCGCGTGCGCTTGGCGACGTAGTCGTCCTGCGTCTGGCCTTGCACCTGCACCGTCGGCAGGGTGCCGGTGGTGGAATCTTCGGGATCGGAATGCGCCTGCGCGCACGGTGTCGCGAGGACGCACAGACAGAAAAACGGCCGCAGCGGCCGCGGTAACGAGATCAGCATGAAAGCTTCCAGTGAGAATGGCGACCGGGAGGATCGACGGCGCGGCTGGAAGCATCTGGCTTGCGCGGATCGTGCGCGAATTCTAGCGGCTATCGCGCGCGCTCGAAACCGCCTGCGATTTGGACGGCCGCCGTGAGCCGGCGGCGATTTCGATCAAGGAGGCGTGTCGAAGCCGTCGGCGAAGATCGCCTCGGCAGTGTGGAAGTACGCCGCGCCTTGCGCGCCGTGGTCGCCGATGCTGGCGTAGTAGGCGCCGGTCAGGGCGACGCCGGCGGAAATGCCCACCGCGATGCCGAAGTTGTCGCGTTCGGCGCCGTCGCTGGCGTTGAGCCGCTGGGTTTCACTCCAATGGCCGCCGCCGAATCCGAACAGATACGACGCGCCCTGGTATTGACGGCCGTTCACATCGACGTCGAATGCGCCGACGATCGCCTGCGCGCCGTCGAGATCGAGCGCATAGCCGAAGTAGCGCGTGTTGTCGGGCGCGTCGCTGCCGCGCAAGGTCTGCACTTCGTGCCAGAGGCCGTCGCTGCGCCGGAGCACGTAGGCGGCCTCTTTCAGCGGCGCGCCGATCAAAGCGGTGTCGGCGGACATCGCGATCGCCTGGCCGTAGCCGTCGACCGGTTCGCCCGCGCTGCCGACCAGCTTCTGGCTCTCGCTCCAACTACCGTCGGCGGCGTCGAAGGCGTACGCGGCACCCTGCATCGCATGCCCTTCGACCGTCGCGCCGGCAGCGCCGATCAGAGCGGTCTGCCCCTCGATCGCGACCGCGAGGCCGAAGTGATCGTCGCCGGCACCGTCGCTGGCGCTGAGCTTGGTGACTTCGGTCCAACTGCCGCCACTGGCGGAGAACACGTAAGCCGCGCCTTGGTCGGTCTTGCCGGCGATGTCGGCATACGGCGCGCCGATCAGCGCCGTGTCGCCCGACACGGCCAACGACCAACCGAAGTTGTCGTACTCGGCGGCGTCGCCGGCGACCAGCTTTTGCGTCTCGCTCCAGACCTCGCCGCTGCGCGTGAAGACGTACACGGCACCGGCGAAGCGGGCGCCGTCGACGCTGACCCCGTTGGCGCTGATCAGCAAGGTATCGCCGTCGAGCGCGATCGCTTCGCCGAACTGATCCGATTCGGCACCGTCGCCGGCAACCAGCTTCTGTGTTTGCGACCACACGCCATTCCTGAGCCGATACAGATAAACCGCCCCCTGCGCGGCATGGCCGTCGACGGTGGCGACGTAGGAGGCGATCGCGGCGGTATCGCCCGCGATTGCGAGCGCATAGCCGAAGTTGTCGCCGGCGGCGCCGTCGACGGGGCTGACCTTCTGTTCGGTCCAGGCGGGGACGGAAGCGATGGGCGCTATCGTCGGCAGCGGCAGCGGCAGCGGCAGCGCGAGGACGAGGCCGGTGCTGAAGAGTATGGGGAAGATCTGCGTGGCGGCGGACATCATCGATACGAGCGGCTTCGGCGACGGACCGGCATGGGTCGAGATCGCCGACCTTGCCAGCGCTCGTGGGCGACGGCATTCGGAACACCTCAAATCGACATTCCTAGCGCGTGACGATTGCGCTCGAAAGGATCGAGCGCCGCTACGGCGGCTTTTGCAGGTCCGCGGGGATGCTGCGCTCGCCGGCCAGTGCGCGCGTGCGCGTCAGCGCGCCGCGCCAGGCCGGCACCGAGCCGGCCGCATGATAGAGGCGCAGCTGCAACAGCGAGGCTTCGTAGTTCTGCGCGACCCACGGCGCGACGCGCTCGACGATCACGCTGGCGCGCTCGGTGTCGTGGCGGTCGATCAGCCACGACGCGTAGGCGGCAGCGACCTGCAGCAGGTCCAGCGGCGTGCGGCCATGTTCGGCCGCAGCGAGCGCTTGTTCGAATGCAGTCTGCGCGGCGGCCGCGTCGCCGTCGGCGACGGCGAGTTCGGCTTGCGCCAGCAACGCGTACAGCGGGCCGGCCGTTTCGGTGTCGCGAGTGGATTGCGCCTTCATGCGGGCCAGGCTGGCCGTCGCCGCAGCGCGATCGCCGCTGGCGATCTGCGCGCGCACCTGGGTCAATCCATTGCGCAGGCGTTGGCGTGAATCGTCGGGCTGGCCGAGCGCATCGAAGGCACGGCTCGCGCTGGCGGCGGCGCTTTTGTGATCGCCGGCGGCGAGCAGGCGCCGCGCCGCGATCGCCTCGGCGCGACCGCGCAGGAGGGCGTCGTCGAGGCGGGCGAGCTCCGCCTGCAAGGCGTTCCACAGTGCGTCGGCGGCGCGCACGGAACCGTTCGCGTCGAGGATCTCGATGCGGGTCAGGCCGGCCATCGCGCGCGGTCGCGGGTCTTTGACGCGAGTGGACAAGTCGCGCAGCCGCGGTTCGATCGTCGCCGCGGCGGCGGAATCGAGCAGCACCAGGCGCGCTTGTGCGACCGCGTCCCAGGCATTCAGCGCGGCGTAGTACACGCGCAGCGATTCGAAACGCTCGGCGGCGCGTTCGAGTATCGGAATCGCCTCGGCGTAGCGGTCGCGCAGCATTTCGAAGGCGCCGAAGTTCGAGTCGATGAAGGTCAAGGACAAGCTGTCGCCGGCATTGGTCAGCGCGATGCGCGCGCTGGCGAAGTCGGCCAGCGCGGTCTCGTCGTGGCGCAGCGACATGCGCGCGGCGGCACGGTCGGCGTAGGCCTTGCCGAGCTGGCGCTGATTGCGGCTGCCGCCGAGCAAGCGGATCGATTCGCTGTGCAGCGGTTCGGCCGCGGCCGGGTCGTTGCGGCGCAAGGCGATCACGCCGAGCGCGTCGAGGATACGTGCGCGCAGTACCGGATCGCGTTCGGCCGAAACCTGCTCGCGCAAGCGCGCCAACGCCGCGGTGGCGGCGTCGAGACGACCGCCTTGGGCGTCGATCTTGGCCAGACGGAAGGCGACTTCCGGATCGTCGCGTTCGGCCGGTGAGGCGTGCTCGATCAGTGCGCGCGCTTCGTCGAGGCGATCGTTCAAGGTCGCCGCTTCCACTTGCTGCAGCAAGGTACGCAGCGGAAGACCGCGGCCGTCGGCATCGACGCGCTCGAGGCCGAGCTGGGCGGCGAGGTCGTCGGCCGCGGCGGTGGCTGCTTCCAGTGCGTCGTCCGCTTCGCCGTGCGCGCTCAACGAGGCCGGGCGGCCATGCACCGCGCGCAGCCGCAGTTGCCAGCGCCCGCCTTCTCGCGTAGCGCTCGGTTGCAGCACGAGGCCGGCGGAAGCGGCGCGTGCGAGTCGTTCGAGCTCGGCCGGATCGGAGGTATCGAATACGCGCGTCAGTTCGACGGCTTCGTCGCTGGCGACGACGCGACGGCCGCGCGAGCGCAGGCGATCGGCGATCAGATCCATCAAGCCGAGCCGCACCCAGGGCGAATCGGCGGCATCGCCGACCACCACCGGCAGGATCAACATGGCGTCGTCCGTCGGCGCCGATACGTCGTGGCGCGCTTGGCGTTCGAACGCAAGCCACGTTACGACGGCCAGCAGCGCGAGCATGGTCACGGCGGCAGCGGCGAAGAACCGGCGGCGATGCGTCACGCGCGGCGGCGAGACCGTCGGCGCCATCGCTTCATCGGCGCCGGCTGGCGCCGTTGCAAGATCGGTAGCCTGCGCGAGTTCGGTCGGCGCGACCCAGTGATAGCCGAAGCCGACCACGGTGCGAATGAAATGCTGTTCGCGGCCGGTGTCTTCGAGCACGCGCCGTGCGTGCAGGATGGTCTGGTTGAGCACGCTGTCGCTGACGTCGGTACGGCCCCAGACCGCGGCGATCAGCTCGTCGCGACCGACCGCGCGTTCGCGCCGAGTCAACAGATAAACCACGCAATCGAAGGATTTCGCCGGCAACGCGAGCCGCTCGCCGCGGCGGCGCAGTTCACGCGCATCGACGTCGATGAGGATGTCGCCGGAACGGTAGAGAGAGGCGGGCGGCGACATCGCGTTCGTTCACCCGGCGGGCGGCGGAAAGTTGGGCCGGCAAGCGGTTCCGGCCGCTCGAAAAATCGCTTGGTTCTGCGCGCTCGCTAGAGCAAGACGGAAGCGCTGCAGGAAGTTGCCGGTGAGGGCACGGAAATCCGCTTCCACACCCGTACGCATCCCTGTGCGGCATGGAATGAAAGGTGGCGCGAATCGAATCTTCGACCTGCGTACATCCTTGTACGGTCGAGGATGAGTGCGTCCCGCACTCACTTCATGCGGTAGGTGATGCGGCCCTTGGTCAGGTCGTAGGGGGTCATTTCGACCTTGACCTTGTCGCCGGTCAGAATGCGGATGTAGTTCTTGCGCATGCGACCGGAGATATGGGCCGTGACCACGTGACCGTTCTCGAGCTTCACGCGGAACACCGTGTTGGGAAGGGTTTCCAGTATCGTCCCTTCCATCTCGATGACGTCGTCTTTGGACATTGTTCCCTTGATTTGGCGGGGCCGGTCGGCCCAGAAAGGCGCGCGATTCTGCCACGATCGCGCCTTGACGTGAAGCGAACGGCTCCGATCGTGCCGATCGGCGGCTATTTCTCGACGAAAGCGCGCTCGAAAACGTAGTCGCCCGGATGCCCCGAGCGCGGCGAGGCATGGAAGCCGCGCGCATCGAGCAGCTTGCGCGTGTCGGCCAGCATCGAAGGGCTGCCGCAGATCATCAGGCGGTCGCGCGCGGGATGCAGCGGCGGCAGGCCGGCCAGCTCGGCCAGGCGTCCGTCGTCGAGCAGCTCGGTCAGGCGGCCTTCGATGCGAAACCGTTCGCGCGTGACGCTCGGCAGGTAGACCAGCTTCTCGCGCAGCTGCGGACCGAGGAATTCGTGCTGCGGCAGCTCGCGTTCGATGAACTCGGCGTAGGCGAGGTCGGCCGTCTCGCGCACGCCGTGTGCGAGCACGATGCGATCGTAGGCTTCCAGCACCTCCGGGTCCTGGATCAGGCCGATGAACGGCGCGAGGCCGGTGCCGGTGCCGAGCAAATACAGATGGCGGCCCGGATGCAGGTCGTGCAATACGAGCGTGCCGGTCGGCTTGCGGCTGACCAGGATCTCGTCGCCGACCTGCAAATGCTGCAGGCGCGAGGTGAGCTGGCCGTTCTCGACCTTGATGCTGAAAAACTCCAGATGTTCGGCCCAGCCGGGGCTGGCGACGCTGTAGGCGCGCATCAGCGGGCGCCCATCGAGCGGCAATCCGATCATCAGGAACTGGCCGCTGACGAAGCGCAGGCCGGCGTCGCGCGTGGTGCGGAACGAGAACAGGCTGTCGTTCCAGTGGTGAACGTGAGTGACGCGTTCGACGGCGTGCTGGGTCATCTCGGAGCGTAGCGGCGGATCGGAGCGAAGGGAGCTGTACATTTTCCGGCGGAGCGTGATGGCTGGGGATGGGGCGCGATGTCCCAGGCCGCGGCACAGGAGGGCGTGCTACCCGTCCTCATGTCGCGATCGGTGCGCCGGTTTCGGCGTCGCGGAAATTCGGCTGGGTGGATCGACGAAACGCGTGGTGGATGCGGGCGCGGCTCGTCTTCTGCCTGCGGATCGGCGTGCATTGCCGCAGCCGCCGATTGGTGCAAATGATAGTTATTCTCATTGAGCGCGACAAGGTATCGCCTGGCGCGGCTGTGCAATTAGCCGGTGAACTCGCGCGGCTGCGGCAGGCGCCGCCCGGTCCATGCACCGATGTCCGCTTCCGGCGCGGCCAGTTCGACGACGCGCTTGCAGAAATCTTCGCGCGGCAGCTCGAAAGCGCCGAGCGTGGACAGATGACTCGATGCGAGTTGCGCATCGAGCAGCGGAAAGCCCCATTCGCGCAGCGCGGCGGCGAGGCCTAGCAAGGCGACCTTGGAGCCGTGCGTGTCCGCGCTGAACATCGATTCGCCGAAGAACATGTGTCCGACGGCGACGCCGTAGATGCCGCCGACCAATCGTTCGCCGTCCCAGGCTTCGACCGAATGCGCATGGCCGAGCGCATGCAGCCGCTCGTACGCGGCGAGCATCTCGGCCGTGATCCAAGTGCCGCGCTGCGTCGCGCGCGGCGCAGCGCAGGCGCGCACGACCTCGCCGAAGGCGTGATCGGCGCGCACGCTCCAATCGCAGCGGCGCAGCCAGCGCGCGAGCCGGCGCGGCACGTGCATCGCCGCGGTGTCGAACACGCTGCGTTGCGACGGCGACCACCACAGGATCGGCTCGCCGTCGGAAAACCACGGGAAGATGCCGCGCCGATACGCCGCGAGCAGCCGCTGCGGCGACAAGTCGCCGCCGGCGGCGAGCAGTCCGTCCGGTTCGCGCAGCGCGTGCTCGATCGGCGGAAACGCGTCGGGGTCGCCCGGATCGAGGAAGGGCAGGCGGATCATGCGTGCTGCGCGAACGGCGAATGCGCCAGCAGATCCTCGCGATACTCCTCGAGCGCGTGCGTCTCGCGCTGCAGCGCATCGGCGATCGCCTGGCGGAAACGCCGGTCGGCGATCCAGTGGAACGAGCGCGTGCGCGTGGGCAGGAAGCCGCGCGCGAGCTTGTGCTCGCCCTGCGCACCGGGCTCGAAGCGGCGCAAGCCTTCGCGCAGGCAATACTCGATGCCCTGGTAGTAGCAGGCTTCGAAGTGCAGCGCTTCGACCTGTTCGTGCGCACCCCAGTAGCGTCCGTACAAGGTGCTCGAGCTGCGTAGCATCAAGGCGCCGGCGATCCAGCGATCGTCGCGCCGGCACAGCACGGCGACGACCTGGCGCGGCATCGTGCGGCCGAGATGGCGAAAGAAATCGAGCGTCAGCGCGGCGTAGTTGCCCTTCTCGTCGAAGGTCGCCAAGTAGAAATCGTGCAGCGCCTGCCAGTCGGCGTCGGCGAGTTCGTCACCGTGGCGCACCACGCAGTCGACCCCGGCGCGCGCGACGCGTGCTCGCTCGTGGCGGATGTTCTTGCGCTTCTTGTGGTTCAGTGCGGCGAGATAGTCGTCGAAGTCGCGCCAGCCGGCGCCGCTCTCGGACACCGGGTTGTCCCAATGGAACTGCCAATCGCCGCGCGGCAGCCAAGCGCTGCCGGCGAAGGCGGCCGCATCCTCGTCCGTGGCGAAATTCAGGTGCGCCGACGAAAGACGCAGGCGCTCGGTCTCGCCGCGCAGCGTCGCGATCAGGGTCGCGCGCAAGGCGTTCGCGTCGGTGCCGTTGCCGACCAGGAGGCGCGGTCCGGTCACCGGCGAATAGGGCACCGCGCACAGCAGTTTGGGGTAGTAGTCCAGACCGTGTTGTTCGTAGGCGTGCGCCCACGACCAGTCGAACACGAACTCGCCGTGCGAATTGCCTTTCAGGTACAGCGGCGCCGCGGCGACCAGATGCTCGCCGTCGTACAGACCCAGGTGATGCGGCTGCCAGCCGGTGCGCGCGTCGATGCAACCGTGCTGCTCGAGCCCGGCCAGAAAGGCGTGCTCGAGGAACGGATTGTCGTCCGCGCGCAGCGCGTTCCAGGCGGCGGCGGGAATCTCGTCGAGCCGCCGATGGAAGCGCGCTTTCACTGCCGGAGAGGCGGCTCCCGCCTCAACCCTTGTCGAGGTACTTCTCGGCATCCAGCGCCGCCATGCAGCCGAAGCCGGCCGAGGTCACGGCCTGCCGGTAGACCTGATCGGCGACGTCGCCGGCGGCGAACACGCCCGGCACGCTGGTCGCGGTCGCGCCGCCGGCGAGCCCGGTCTGGATCTTGATGTAGCCGTTGTTCATTTCGAGCTGGCCCTCGAAGATCGAGGTGTTGGGCGTATGGCCGATCGCGATGAACGCGCCGCTGACCGCGATCTCGCGCTTGCTCTCGTCGGCGGTGCTGCGCAGGCGCAGGCCGGTGACGCCGGTGTCGTCGCCGAGCACTTCGTCGACCGCGTGGTTCCAGACCACTTCGATCTTGCCCGCGCGCTCTTTCTCGAACAGCTTGTCCTGCATGATCTTCTCCGCGCGCAGCTTGTCGCGGCGATGCACCAGGGTGACCTTGCGGCAGATGTTGGACAGATATAGCGCTTCTTCCACCGCCGTGTTGCCGCCGCCGATCACGGCGACGTCCTGCTCGCGGAAGAAGAATCCGTCGCAGGTCGCGCAGGCGGACACGCCCTTGCCCTTGAAGTGTTCTTCCGAGCGGATGCCGAGATATTTCGCGGTGGCGCCGGTGGAGATGATCAGCGCATCGCAGGTGTATTCGCCGGCATCGCCCTTGAGGCGGAACGGATGCTGCGAAAGATCGGTGCTGTGGATGTGGTCGAACACCATCTCGGTGTTGAAGCGCTCGGCGTGCTCGGCCATGCGCCGCATCAGGTCCGGTCCCTGCAACCCTTCGACGTCGCCGGGCCAGTTGTCGACATCGGTGGTGGTCATCAGCTGGCCGCCTTGGGCCAGGCCGGTGATCAGCGTGGGCTTGAGATTGGCGCGTGCGGCGTACACCGCGGCGGTGTAGCCGGCAGGGCCGGAACCGAGAATGATCAGGCGCGAGTGCTTGGCAGTGCTCATGTATAATCCAGGCCGCTTTCGAGGCGACCGATTCGTGGCGTTTTCTTCCGATACCGGCACAAAAGTGCAGCGCCGGTCGGTCCAATCCCCCTTCCTGCTCCGACCTTGCCGCGCAGCGGCGCAGGCTCATGCGGGGAGCAGGAGAATGGAGGGAACGCAGGCACGATTCAAGGCGCCTTCCCTGACTGGCTGAACGTCCCCAAGAGGAATGCGTAATGCGTATCGGTGTGCCTTCGGAAACCAAGACCCTGGAAGGGCGCGTCGCGCTCGTACCGGCCGCTTGCGGCGATCTCGTGCGCCGCGGCCATGAGGTCTATGTGCAGGCCGGAGCCGGCCTCAAGAGCGGCTTCAAGGATGAAGACTTCGAGCGCGTCGGCGTCAAGATCGCGGCGACGGCGAAGAAGCTCTACGAAGCGGGCGAGCTGATCGTCAAGGTCAAAGAGCCGATCGCCGGCGACCTCAAGCTGCTGCGCAAAGACCATCTCCTGTTCTGCTACCTGCACCTCGCGCCCGATCCGAAGCTGACCCAGCGCCTGCTCGAAATCGGCCTGACCGGCGTCGCGTTCGAATCGGTGGAAGAGGCCGACGGTTCGCTGCCGTTGTTGGCGCCGATGTCGATCATCGCCGGCCGCATCGCGACCCAGATCGGCACGCACCTGTTGCACCAGCCGGCCGGCGGCAAGGGCAAGCTGCTCGGCGGCCTGCCCTCGACCGAACGCGGCAAGGTCATCGTGTTCGGCGCCGGCGCAGCCGGCCGCAACTCGGCCGAACTCGCCGCCGCCGGCGGCGCCAACGTGATCGTGTTCGAGAAGCGCCAGGACCGTTTGCGCGAAATGATGAATCTGGCGCCGAACGTGACCGCGCTGTATCCGTACGAGGAAACCGTCGCGCGCGAGATCAAGGACGCCGACCTCGTCATCGGCGCCGTGCTGATCCCGAGCGCGAAGGCGCCGCACGTGGTCACGCGCGCGATGGTCAAGTCGATGGAACCGGGCTCGGTGCTGGTGGACATCTCGATCGACCAGGGCGGCTGCTTCGAGACGTCCAAGCCGACCACCTACGCTCACCCGACCTACGTCGTCGACGGCGTCACCCACTTCTGCGTCACCAACATGCCGGGTGCGGTACCGCAGACCTCCTCGCAGGCGATCTGCGCGGCGATCCTGCCGTACGTGAACCGGCTCGCCTCGGACAAGAACTGGAAGAAGTTCGAGCCGCTCAAGAAGGGTATCAACGTTGAGGGCGGCAAGATCGTGCACCCGGCGCTGAAGAGCTGATCGGCGCACGGAATCGAGCGAACGAATCCGCCTCGCGGGTTCGTTCGCGAACCGCTGCAAGCATCGGGGTCGACATGCAGATCGCCTGGTTTTTCGGCGGCGCGTTTCTCGCCAATGCGATTCCTCATCTGGTCGCGGGCACGTCGGGCCGGGCTTTTCCGACCCCGTTCGCGCAGCCGCGCGGTCGCGGCGAATCCAGCGCTCTTTTCAACGTCGTCTGGGCGGCGCTGAACATCGCAGCCGGCTACGGCCTGATCTTTCAGATCGGCCAGTTCGATCTGCGCGCGCTGGCGGATGTCGCCACCGCGGCCAGCGGGGCTTTTCTACTCGCCTTGATTCTGGCCTGGCGCTTCGGCGCGCAATACGGCGGCAATCGGCCGGCGCGGAAGTAGCGTGTCAGCGCGCCGCGAATTTCGATCGAGCAGGCGCTTTGCGGTCCTGGACAGCTCGATTCCCGCTTCGGCGCGCAAGACTCCCTTTTCAAATTGTTCAATGATTTGTATTGGGTATTTCGGGTAGATTGTACGAGTGGCACGCGTACTCAAAGAATCCAAACCGGCTCCCCGGCTCAACGAGCAATGGCACAAGCGCCTGCGTGAAGCGGCGTTCCTGCTGTTGCTGCCGCTGGCGGTCTATCTGTTCGCCTGCCTGTTGACCTACAGCGCACAGGATCCCGGTTTCTCGCACGCGGGCGACCCGGCGCTGCCGATCAAGAACTTCGGCGGAGCGTTCGGCGCCTGGATCGCCGATCTCGAATTTTTCCTGATCGGCATCGTCGCCTACACCTTGCCGGTCCTGTTGTTGACGGTCGGCGCGGTGGTGCTGCGCGGCGCCACGACCGAGGAGCGCTCCCCGCTGGAACCGGCGCTGCGCCTGATCGGTTTTGCCGCGTTCTTCGTCGCCGCGCCTGGGCTGGCCTTCCTCAATTGGGGCGGCCCGAGCGTGTTGCCGGCCGGTGGCGGCGGCGTGCTCGGGCGCGCGATCGGCAGCGGCTTGATGCACAGCTTCGGCCCGCTCGGCGCCGGCTTGTTCCTGCTCGCGCTGCTGTTGGTCGCGATCACGCTGGCGACCGGGCTGTCGTGGTTCAAGCTGATGGACACGATCGGCCGCTTCCTGCTCGGCGCCGGCGGCAGCGTCGCCAGCAAGATGCGCAAGGCCGAGGATTGGAACGCCGCGCGCGAGGCGCGCGCCGAGCGCGAGGTCGTGCGCAAGGTCGAGACGGTCAAGCAGTCCAAGCGCGAGCCGGTCAAGATCGAGCCGGTGATCGCGCCGATCGAGAAGAGCGAGCGGGCCAAGCGCGAGACGCAGATTCCGTTGTTCGCCGGCGCGTCCAGCGACGGCGAACTGCCGCCACTGTCGCTCTTGGACGAACCCAAACCGCAGGCGAAGGGCTATTCGGAGGAAACGCTCGAAGCGCTGTCGCGCCAGGTCGAGTTCAAGCTGAAGGATTTCCGCATCGAGGCGCAGGTCGTCAGTGCGCATCCCGGGCCGGTCATCACGCGCTTCGAGATGCAGCCGGCGCCCGGCATCAAGGGCAGCCAGATCTCCAGCCTCGACAAGGACATCGCGCGCGGCCTGTCGGTGGTCAGCGTGCGCGTGGTCGACGTGATTCCGGGCAAATCGGTGATCGGCCTGGAAATCCCCAACACCCATCGCGAGATCGTCTTTCTTTCCGAGATCTTGAGCTCGGGCAAATACGACACGCTCAAATCGCCGCTCGCCCTCGCGCTCGGCAAGGACATCGGCGGCGCGCCGGTGGTGGTCGACCTGCAGAAGATGCCGCACCTCTTGGTCGCCGGCACCACCGGTTCGGGCAAGTCGGTCGCGTTGAACGCGATGGTGCTGAGCCTCTTGTACAAGGCCAGCGCGCGCGACGTGCGCATGATCATGATCGACCCGAAGATGCTGGAGCTGTCGGTCTACCAGGGCATTCCGCATCTGCTCGCGCCGGTCGTGACCGACATGAAGGAAGCGGCCAACGCCTTGCGCTGGTGCGTGGCCGAAATGGAGCGGCGCTACAAGCTGATGGCCGCGGTCGGCGTGCGCAACCTGGCCGGCTTCAACAAGAAGGTCAAGGACGCCGACGACGCCGGCCAGCCGCTGCTCGATCCGATGTTCCGCCCGGACGCCTCGCAACCTTCGCGCGTGGCCGAGCCGCTGCAGCCCTTGCCCTACATCGTCGTCATCATCGACGAGTTCGCCGACATGATGATGATCGTCGGCAAGAAGGTGGAAGAGTTGATCGCGCGTCTGGCGCAGAAGGCGCGCGCCGCCGGTGTGCACCTGATCCTCGCCACGCAGCGCCCGTCGGTCGACGTCATCACCGGCCTGATCAAGGCGAACATTCCCACGCGCATCGCGTTCCAGGTTTCGAGCAAGATCGATTCGCGCACGATCCTCGACCAGTCCGGCGCGGAGACCCTGCTCGGCCACGGCGACATGCTGTACCTGCCGCCGGGCACCGCGGCGCCCGAGCGCGTGCACGGCGCCTTCGTCGACGATCACGAAGTGCACAAGGTGGTCAATTGGCTGAAGGCGCAGGGCGAGCCCGACTACATCGAGGGCGTGCTGGAGGAAGTGCAGTCGCTCGGCAACGGCAAGATCATCGGCGAGTCCGGCCTGCCGGAGGACGAGTCCTCGGGCGAGGGCGGCGACTACGACGAGCTCTACGACCAGGCCGTCGCGATCGTGACCGAGTCGCGCCGCGCTTCGATCTCCGGCGTGCAGCGGCGCTTGAAGATCGGCTACAACCGCGCCGCGCGCATGATCGAGAAGATGGAACAGGACGGCGTGGTCAGTGCGGCCGAAACCAACGGCAACCGCACCGTGCTCGCGCCGCCGCCGCCGGAGCGCTGAAGCGCGCCGACCTCGCTTATTTCGTTGTCTGCGGGAACCAGCGGCGCAGCGCCGCTTCCAATCCGTCGGTAGCGTTCTGCTCGCCGGCCCAAGCCACGCAGGCGTCGGGACGGATCAGCATCGACGGCCCACCGTCGACCGCGACGCAGCGAATCTTCGATGCGTGAGCGGCAACGAGCGCGGACGCCGTCGCGTCGGTCGACGCGTCGAGAAAAACGCCCGTGCCGTCCTGCATGAGGTCGTAGAGCGAGACCTCGGCGCCGGCGCGGCCGAGCGATCGGTCGCCGATCAGCCGTCCCACCTCGTCGCGCTCGGAGCCGAGATCGTAGCGAGTGGAAAGACCGCTCATCATCTCGCCGATGCGTCGGTTGACGTCGTCCAGTTCCAACAAGCTCGCCATGAGATCGCGCATCGCGCCCGATTGCGGATCGGGCCGCATGATCGCGACCTGGGCGAAGGTATTGGCCAGTACGGCGGCGGCGACCGGTCGCCGTTCGGCCGTATAGGTGTCGAGCAGGCTCGCGGGCATCTCGCCGCGAACGACGGCGGCGAGTTTCCAGCCGAGGTTGGCGGCGTCGACGAGGCCAAGGCCGAGGCCCTGGCCGCCGAACGGCGTGTGCACGTGCGCCGCATCGCCGGCGAGCAGCACGCGGCCGTGGCGGTAGCTGTCGACCAGCCGCGTGTTGTCGGTCCAGCGGCTGGCGTACTCGAGCGCCTGCGCGCGCACGTCCGCGCCGCTGACGCGACGCAGTACGGTTTCGATCTCCTCGCGCGTGACCGTCGCCGCGCGATCTTCAGGCGGCCCGCTGAAGTCGAGCATGACCAGGCGACCCGGCGCCGGCCCGTAGGAGAACACGCCGCTCGACGTGCGCTGCCAGCCGACCGGCAACAAACGTTCGGGGTGATCGATCTCGACGCTGGCTTGGTAGAACGTCGAAGTCGGCGGTGTGCCGGGGAAGTCGAAGCCGGCCATCTTGCGAACCGAGCTGCGCCCGCCGTCGCAGCCGACGAGGTAAGCGCAGCGGATGCGGCCGGCGTTGCTCGGGGAAGTCCATTCCACCTCGACGCCTTCTTCCGTCGGCACGAAGCCGCTGAGCTCGCACTCGCGGCGCAGCTCGATCCCGAGCGCGCTCGCTCGCTCGGCCAACATGGCTTCGATGGCGTGCTGCCCCACCGGCCGCGGACGCCGTTCCGGTTCTCTCTGCACGTCCTTTCGCAGCAGCGACAGGCCGGCGAAATGACCGCTGAATTTCGACGCACGTCCGCGCGACTCCGCTCCGGGCTGCTGTTTCATCGCCGCGAAGCTGCGCGCTTCTTCGGCGGCGATGGCCGCGGCCATCCCGCGGCGCTGCAAGGCTTCGCAGCCCAAAGGTCCGATGCCCAGCGCTTTCACCGCCGTGCTGGCGGCGGGGAGCCGCTCCAGCACGAGCGCGCGCGCGCCGCTCAAAGTCAGCTCGATCGCGGTCAGCAGTCCGACCGGCCCGGCTCCCACGACGACCACATCGACGAACTCATTCATATATCGAATCAAAATATGTACTCAGTACATAAATTGGACTATCATCGACGCCATGTCAACGCCCTCCGACCGTCGCACCCGCAAACGCCTCGCCACGCGGCAGGACATTTCCAACACCGCCACGCGCCTGTTCTTCGAGCGCGGCTTCGACCGCGTGACGGTGGATGAGATCGCGGCCGCCGCCGACGTCGGGCGGATGACCGTGTTCAATCACTTCCCGCGCAAAGAAGACCTGTTCTTCGATCGCGACGAGGAAGGACGCGAGGTGCTGCGAGCAGCGTTACGAGAGCGGGACCCCAAGCTCGCTCCGATCGAAACCTTGCGCCGGCTGGCGCATCGTCTGGCGGCGGAACAGAGCCCGTACGTGCGCTTCTCGGCCGGCAGCCAGAGTTTCGTCGAGACGATCGAGGGCAGCGAAACGCTGAAGGCGCGCGCGCGCGCGATTCGCGACGAGATCGCTCAGCTGGTGACCACGTCGCTGGCCGAATCCGTCGGGCGAGAGCCGTCCGATCCCGACGCTCAGCTGGCGGCCGGCTTGCTGTTGGCGACCTGGACCGTGGCTTTGATCCAAGCGCACGCGATTTACCGCCAGCGGCACGATGTGGAGGAGGCGAAAGCCGTCTTTCTCGCCGCCGTCGACAAGGGCAGCCTCGGCCTCGAGGCGGCAATGGTCGGAACTCCGTACGTCTGAGCGGCGGGCGCCGATCCATCGTTCCGCTCGAACAGAAAAATTCTTCGCGCAGGGGTTGACGACCTCGATGTCGAGGCAGAGAATCCGCGCGCCGCACGGGACCCCGCGTTCCGCTGCAGCCCTTGTCATCAACCCACGACGATATGGACGACCACCCTAGTCGCTGCGTCGACATCCGCGAGCATCGGATGCCGGCGCTGCAAACAACATTCGTTGCCTGCGGCGATCCTCTGCGATCGGCCGGCGCTTTCCTCGACTAGGGAAGTCCGGCCCGCTCCGGATGGCGCCGTCGGCGCTGTCGAAGGAGATGGGCCATGAAGCTCATTCGCGATTTTTTCGTTGCGCGTTTCGCGCGCGGCGGCGTGCGCCGCCCGCGTCGGATCACCGTGCCGTTGCCGCGCGTCGCCGACACCGTCGTCGTCGATGCCGCGCGCGCCGTGCGTTTGACCGATTTCCATCGCAGCATGCCGCTGCGGCCCGCTTTGCACGAGCCTCCGTCTAGCCGCTGACGCCGCGCCGGCGCGCGCTCTCTCGTCACGCGAGAGACTCGACGCGTCCGCCTGCCGTCACCCCGATCGTCGCCCATCCCGCGCGTTTGCGCGCGGGTCCGATTCGTTCGACGGAAGTCAGCCATGTTCAAGAAGAATCCCGCAAGCGTCGCCGCCAAGGCGGCGAAGAATGCGCCCGTGCGCGTCGCGGTCGCTCTGGAAGCGTTTCGCCACGTCGACGCGTTGTACGCCGCGCTCGACACGAGTCCCGCTGGCCTCGGCGAGGAACAGATCGCCGCGCGGCTCGAGCGCGACGGTCCGAATGAAGTCGCGCACGAACGCGCGCCGCACTGGAGCGTGCAGCTGCTGCGCGCGTTCAAGAACCCGTTCATCATCGTGCTGCTGCTGCTCGCCGGCGTGCAGCTGGTCACCGAGCCGGACGACTTGATCGGGCCCTTGATCATCGGTGCGATGGTCGCGATCAGCGTGCTGTTGACCTTCACGCAGGAATATCGCTCCTCCAAGGCCGCCGAGACGCTGAAGGCGATGGTGCGCAACACCGCCACGGTGACGCGGCGCGCCTCCGACGGCCACAGCGAGCGCATCGACGTGCCGGTGGACGAACTGGTCGCCGGCGACATCGTGCACCTCGGCGCCGGCGACATGGTGCCGGCCGACCTGCGCCTGGTCGCGGCGAAGGACTTGTTCGTCAGCCAGGCGATCCTGACCGGCGAGTCGCTGCCGGTCGAAAAATCGGCGCCGACCGCGGCGCAGGTTCGCGACGAGCCCACGATCCAAAGTGCGCCCGACAATCCGCTCGATCTGCCGACGGTCTGCTATCTCGGCACCAACGTGGTCAGCGGCAGCGCCACCGGCGTGGTGGTCGCGACCGGCGCGCGCGCCTATCTCGGTTCGCTCTCGGCCAGCCTGGTCGGCCAGCGCGCGCAGACCAGCTTCGATCGCGGCGTCAACGGCGTGTCGTGGCTGTTGATCCGCTTCATGGCGGTGATGGTGCCGGTGGTGTTCCTGCTCAACGGCTTCGGCAAGGGCGACTGGTTCGAGGCATTCCTGTTCGCGCTCTCGGTCGCGGTCGGGCTGACGCCGGAAATGCTGCCGCTGATCGTCACCGCCAATCTCGCCCGCGGCGCGATCGCGATGTCGCGGCGCAAGGTGGTGGTGAAGCGCCTCAATGCGATCCAGAACTTCGGCGCGATGGACGTGCTGTGCACGGACAAGACCGGCACGCTGACGCTCGACAAGATCGTGCTCGAACGGCATCTCGATCTGGACGGCCGCGACAACGACGAGGTGCTCGCCTACGGCTGGCTCAACAGCCATTTCCAGACCGGCCTGCGCAACCTGATGGACAAGGCCGTGCTCGCGCACCGCGACCTCGAACATCTGGCGCAGCGCTATCGCGTGCTCGACGAGATCCCGTTCGATTTCCAGCGCCGGCGCATGTCGGTGGTGTTGACCGACGGCGAGGGCGGCGAACTCTTGGTGTGCAAGGGCGCGGTCGAGGAAATGCTCGCGATCAGCGCCTACGAGAAGGTCGGCGAGCGCGTGCTGCCGATCACCGACGAGCGCCGCCGCGCGATCCGCACCATGACCCGCCGCCTCAACGACGACGGCCTGCGCGTGCTGGTGGTCGCGGTCAAGCGGCAGGCGCCGAGCGCGCGTGCCTACGGCGTCGCCGATGAAGCCGAGCTGGTCGCGGTCGGTTGCCTCGCGTTTCTCGATCCGCCCAAGGACAGCGCCGCGTCGGCGATCGCCGCGCTGCGCGAGCACGGCGTCGCGGTCAAGGTGATCACCGGCGACAACGAAGCGGTCACGCGCAAGATCTGCGCCGAGGTCGGCCTCGCGGTCGAGCATTCGGTGCGCGGCAGCGAGATCGAAGCGCTCGACGACGCGGCGCTGGACGCGCTGGTTCCGCATACCGTGGTGTTCGCGAAAATGTCGCCGCTGCAGAAGGCGCGCGTGGTGCAGGCGCTGCAGCGTTGCGGCCACACGGTCGGCTTTCTCGGCGACGGCATCAACGATGCGCCGGCCCTGCGCGAAGCCGACGTCGGCATCTCGGTCGACACCGCCACCGACATCGCGAAAGAGTCGGCCGACATCATCCTGCTCGAAAAAAACCTGATGGTGCTGGAGGAGGGCGTGCTCGAAGGGCGCGTCACTTTCGGCAACATCATGAAGTACATCAAGATGACCGCCAGCTCGAACTTCGGCAACGTGTTCAGCGTGCTGATCGCGAGCGCGTTCCTGCCGTTCCTGCCGATGCTGCCGCTGCAGCTGTTGGTGCAGAACCTGTTGTACGACCTGTCGCAGCTGTCGATTCCGTTCGACCGCATGGACGAGGAATACCTGCGCAAGCCGCAGCGCTGGGACGCCGGCGACATCGGCCGCTTCATGCTGCGCATCGGGCCGATCAGCTCGATCTTCGACGTCACCACCTTTCTCTTGATGTGGCACGTGTTCGGCGCGAACTCGGCTCAGCACGAGGGTTTGTTCCAGTCCGGCTGGTTCGTCGAGGGTTTGCTCTCGCAAACCTTGATCGTGCACATGATCCGCACGCGCAGGGTTCCGTTCCTGCACAGTTGGGCGGCGGCGCCGGTGTTGGCGTTGACCGCGACGATCATGCTCGCCGGCATGTTGATCCCGTTCACCCCGCTCGGTGCGAAGATCGGCATGGTTGCGCTGCCGCCGGCGTATTTCGCCTGGCTCGCGCTGACTTTGCTGTGCTATTGCGGGCTGACTCAGGCGGTCAAGGTGCTCTACATCCGACGCTACGGGCGCTGGTTGTAAGCGCAAGCTAGCGCGACGAAAAAATCTCGGCCGGAGCGATCCGGCCACGGAGGTGTGCAATGAAGGGAACGCTCGCGTTGTTCGACATCGCCGGCTACGTCGCGCTGCTCCTGTGGGGCACGCACATGGTCACGCGCGGCGTGCTGCGCGGCTACGGCAGCGCGCTACGGCGCTGGCTCGGCCGCTATCTGGGCAACCGCGCCTCGGCGTTCGCGTTCGGCCTCGGCGTCACCGCGCTGCTGCAGAGCAGTACCGCGACCGGCCTGATGGCGGCCTCGTTCGCGGCGAACGGCTTTCTCGGCCTCGCGCCGGGATTGGCGGTGATGCTCGGCGCCAACGTCGGCACCACCTTGATCGTGCAAGTGATGTCGTTCGACATCGCCGCGGTCGCACCGGTTTTGGTCTTGATCGGCGTCGCCGTGTATCGGCGCAGCGACGAAGTGCGCTACCAGAACCTCGGCCGCGTCGCGATCGGGCTCGGCCTGATGCTGCTCGCTCTGCATCTTCTGGTGCAGGCTTTGCAGCCGATGGAGAACGCCGAAGCCTTGCGCGCGGTGCTGCGCAGCCTGACCGACGAGCCGGTGCTGGCGATGCTGGTCGCCGCGCTGTTGACCTGGGCCTGCCATTCCAGTGTCGCGATCGTGCTCTTGATCGTGTCCCTGGCCGGCGCCGGCGCGGTCGACGCGCCGAGCGCGCTCGCCTTGGTGCTCGGCGCCAACCTCGGCGGTACCTTGCCGCCGCTGCTCGAAGCGGACACGCCGGTGGCGCGGCGGCTGCCGCTCGGCAACTTGCTCGTGCGCCTGTGCGGTTGCATCGTCTGTTTGGCTTTCCTGCATCCGCTCGCCGATGGCTTGCTCGCGTTCGGCGGCGGTGCGGCACGCGCCGCGGTCAACTTCCACACTGCGTTCAACCTCGCGCTCGCTCTGATCTTCATTGCACCGCTCGATGCGCTCGCGCGCTTGCTCGTGCGCCTCTTGCCCGAGCCGGCGCGGCCGGACGATCCCGGCCGGCCGCAGCATCTGGACGAAGCGGCGCTGGACTCGCCCGGCGTGGCGCTGTCGAATGCCGCGCGCGAGGCGATGCGCATGGCCGACATGGTCGAGCGCATGCTGAAGGATCTGGTCGGCGTGTTCGGCAAGGACGACCGCAGCCGCGCCACCGCGATCGGCCGCACCGATGCCGCGCTCGACGATCTCGGCGCGGCGATCCGCAGCTATCTGGCCGATCTCGGCGGCGAGGCGTTGAACGAGGAAGACGGCGAGCGCAGCCAGGAGATCCTCGCCTTCGTGCTGAATCTCGAACACATCGGCGACATCACCGCGAACAACCTGATGGAGTTCGCGGCCAAGAAGGCGCAGAGCGGGCAGGATTTCTCGGCCGACGACATCCAGGATCTCGCCACCCTGCACGCGCAGGTGATGCGCAGCCTGGCCTTGGCGCTGGCCGTATTCCTGCGCAACGATCTGCGCGCGGCGCAGCAGCTGGCCGGCTTGAAGAGCACGCTGTGGCGGCTCGAGAACGAGGCCTCGGACCGCCATTTGCGCGAACTGCATGCGCACCACGCCGGCATGCACGGCGGTGATGTCTACTTGCGCATCCTGCGCGATCTCAAGCGCGTGCATTCGCACCTGGCCGCGATCGCTTATCCGCAGCTCGAGCGCGCCGGACTTCTGCAGGATCGCCTGATCGGCGTCGAGGCGGAGACGCCGCTGCGCTGAGTCCTGTACTGGCTCAGTCGCCGGCTGCGTCGGACGCCGGCACCGGGCAGGCGAGTCCGTCGAAGCCGTCGCAGAAGAGGAAGTCGGACGGCGCGGCAGCAATCGTGATGTCGGCGCCGGCGTCGTCGTAGCACCAGTCCACGATGGTCGCCGGGAAACCGAGAGGGGCGGTGGTCGACAGTCGCACCCAGCCGTAGTTGATGGTGCTGGTCGCCTCGTTCTTGAAGCGCACGCCGAGATAACCGCCGCTCACGCCGGCCTGCCAGACGGAGGTGTCGCCGGCGAAACCGGCGCGCGTGAACACGGACGCTGCGCCGATCGTGTCGCCGGGCACGAGCAGGGCATAGATGTCGCCGGAGCTGGCCACGCCGGCGCCGGAGTTGCTCGCCGAGCCCCAGTAGAACTTCAACTGATTCACCGGCTCGCTGTTCTGCGCCGCGTAGGGATCGAAGTCGAAGCCGGGAACGGCGCTTTCTCGATCACCGTGCACGGCGGTGACGAAGTTGACGTACACGCCCTCGCCATCCTGCGGAATCT
Source organism: Dokdonella sp. GW821-FHT11D02 (assembly GCF_058808595.1). Lineage (NCBI taxonomy): Bacteria > Pseudomonadati > Pseudomonadota > Gammaproteobacteria > Lysobacterales > Rhodanobacteraceae > Dokdonella > Dokdonella sp. GW821-FHT11D02. Next base: position 1,887,615 of record NZ_CM179520.1, read on the forward strand.
CGATGTTCTGCTCGAGTTGGCAGACCACGGCGGCACCGGCGCCGGGCGAGATCAGCGCCAGGGCGAGGGCGGAAACGGCGAGCGAGCGGGGCAGAGCGGACATCCGGGAACTCCAAAAGACGCGTTGGGAAAGACGGGGCGCGGATTCTGGCACAGCGGAGCGCCCGCCCGCCGAACCGTGCAGCGTTCAGCCGCAGCGCGGATAATCGCACTTCGCCTTCGTCTCGGAATCCGCTCCATGCGTCTGCTGCTCGTATCGCTGCTGCTGCCGTTCGGCCTCGCCGCCCACGCCGCCGACTCCGCACGCGCGCGGATGGAGGCGTTCTCCAAAGGCCTGCACTCGGTCACTGCGCAATTCGCGCAAACGGTAACGGACGCGAACGGCCGGCGCGGCGACGAGTCGCGCGGCACGCTGTCGTTGGAAGCGCCGCGGCAGTTCCGCTGGGAAACCAAAGAACCTTATCAGCAGACCCTGGTCGCCGACGGCGAGCGCGTGTGGATCTACGAGCCGGATCTGCAGCAGGTGTCCGTACGCAGCCAGAGTTCGGAGGAAGCGCACAGTCCGCTGACCGTGCTAACCGACCTGTCGCAACTGGACAGCCAGTTCAAGACCGGCGAGGCCGGCGAACGCGAAGGCTTGGCTTGGCTGCGATTGACGTCGAAGGCGAAGGAGCCGGAGTTCGAATACGCCGAACTCGGCATCGACGCCAATGGCCTGCAGCGCATGCGCTTCAAGGATCAGCTCGGCAACACCACCGAGATCCGCTTCAGCGACTGGAAACGCAACCCGAGCCTGCCGCCGGCGACGTTCAAGTTCACCCCGCCCAAAGGCGTCGACGTGGTCGGCGACCTCAAGCCCGGCGCGGACGTCTATCCGATCAAGGACTGACGCACGGTCTGGTCGAGCTGCGCGAACGCGATCGGTTCGTGCGGCTGCGCCGGTGGCTCGCGCAAATCGAGCTGCCACCAGCCGACGTCGTGCCAGGCGCCGTGCTTGTAGCCGACGTGGCGATGAACGCCGATCGGCGTGAAACCCATCCTCTCGTGCAGGCCGACGCTGGCCGCATTCGGCAAGGTCACCACGCCGTACGCGTTGACGTAGCCCTGCGCTCGCAGCAGCGCGAACAAGCGCGCGTAGAGGCCGCGACCGATGCCGCGCCGCTGTGCCGCCGGCGCGAGATAGACGGTGACCTCCACGCTCCAGCGATACGCGCGCCGGGTTCGGTACTCGCTCGCATAAGCGTAGCCGACCGCATCGCCGTCGATCGTCGCCAGCAGCCACGGATAGGCCGCACCGATCTTCGCGATGCGCTCGGCGAACTCGTTCGCATCCGGCACTTCGGTCTCGAACGTGATCACGCTGTCCTGCACGTAGGGCGCATAGATCGCCGCGATCGCAGCGGCATCGGCGAGAGTGGCGAGGCGGTAGGCGAGAGAAGGCATGCGTCGAGCGGACGGTCGGCCAAGCACGGCGGCGAGTATGGAAGCCGCCGCCCGCGTCGGACAAGCGTAATTGTGTAGCGCTGCGTTCGCCGGCTAGGCTTGCACGATGATCGGCTGGATTCGCACATCGACACGTCGTGGCCGCGCCTTCGTGGTGGCGCTGCTGCTCGCGTGCCTGACCTTGCAGCCGATCCTGGTGTTCGCCTGCGACGTGCACGATCTCGCGCACGCCGCGTCGGCGTCGGTCGACGCCGGCACCGGCGATACCGCCGCTGCGACTCCCGCTCCCGACCGCGGCGAAGGCGGCTCGCTGTTGCACGACGTCCTGCACGCGGCGCACTGCTGCGTGCACGCGCCGGCGCTGCCCTCGGTCGCGCTCGCCGCGATCGCTTTCGCACGCGCCGACCTCGTTCTCGCGCATGGACCGCCGTCGGCGTCCGAAGCGCACCCTTCCAATCTCTTGCGTCCTCCGATCGCCGGCTGAGTTCGATTCAGCGCGAGCCGTATCCGGCTCGTTTCCGGTTTCTTTTGGAGGCTTTCCATGTTCCGTTCATCGGCGGCGCTCGCTGCCGTCTTGTGTCTTGCCGTGGCCGCGCGTGCGGCGCATTCGGCGTCCGAACTCGCACCCGAATCGGTGCGCACCGCGTTGCAAAGCGCGTGGCAGCAACATCCCAGTTATCGCGTCGTGCAGGCGCAGCTGGCCGCGGCGCAGGCGCGCTTGGAGGCGGCCGCAAAACCTTTGTACAACCCGCAAGCGGAGCTGACGCGCAGCGGCGAAGGCCCCGATCGCACCAGTTCGGCCGGCCTCGCGCTCGCGCTGGATATCGGCGGCAAGCGGCGCGCGCGCGAAAGCGCGGCGGCGGCGCAGCTGAGTTTGTCGGAAGCGCAGGCGGCGCTGCGCCGGCGCGATTTCGCGCGGCAGTGGTTCGGTGCTTGGGTCGATTGCGGCGCGGCCGATCGCCGCGTGCGCACCGGCGAGCAGCGCGTGGCGCTGATGACGCGCTTCGCCGATCTGGCGGTGAAGCAGTTCGCCGCCGACGACATCTCCGGTCTCGACCGCGACGTCGCCGCTCTCGCACGCGACGAAGCCGCGGCGGCGCAGTCGCTGCTGCTGGCCGAGCACGCCGACGCCGAGGCGCGCTTGCGCGCACTCGGCAGTGAATGTCCGGCCGATTCGTCGATGCCAGCGGAAGCGCCGCCGGCACCGTTGCCGCTGGAGCGCGAATCAGCGACGCGATTGCCGGAGTGGCGCATCGCCGACGCTGCGCGCACCAGCGCCGAGCGCGAGATCGCTGTGGCCGAACGCAACCGCGTGCCGGACCCGACCGTGAGTCTGAGCGGCGGCCGCATCCGCTACGGCGCCAACGGCCTGAAGGACGATGTGTTCGGCGTGTCGGTCAGCATTCCGCTGTTTCTGCGCAACGACTATCGCGCTGAGGTCGCGGTTGCGCGCGCCGATGCCGATGCGTCCGCGGCCGAGGCCGAGCGCGTTCGCCTCGAACTCGGCGCCGAGCAGCAAAAAGCGGTCGACAGCTACGCCGCGACCTTGGCGGCCTGGCGCAGCTGGAGCGGCAGCCGCGGCACCGAGGTCGAACGCCGCGCGCAGCTGCTGGAGCGCTCCTGGCGCGAAGGCGAGCTGTCCACCTCCGATTATTTGTTGCAGGCCAAGCAGACGCTCGACACCGCGCTCGCCGGTGCCGAACTCGAAGCGCGCCTGTGGCGTAACTACGCCGATTACCTCGTCGCCGGCAACCAGTTCGAACGCTGGGCCGGCCTGGAGTCCACACGATGACATCGATGAATTCGCTTCCGGCGCTGTTGATCTGCGCCCTCATTCCGCTGGCGCTCGGCGCTTGTTCCAAAACCGCGCCATCGGGCGGCGACGGCAAAGCCGCGGCGACCAAAGCGCAAACCGCGCCGGCCGAAGCAGACGGCGAACACGCCGAGGCCGAAACGGCGCGGGTAGTGCGCATGGACGCCGCCACTTTGCAGGCGGCCGGTATTCGCACCGCCGAAGTGGTGCAGGCGCGACCGGGCGAGCAGTTGCGCGCGCCGGGCGAAGTACTCGACAACGCCTACGGCACCACGCTGATCACGCCGCGCGTGGTGTCCTTGGTGGTGAGCCGCAAAGCGAAACTCGGCGACGAAGTCGCGGCCGGTACGCCGCTGGTCACCCTGACCAGTGTCGAGGTGTCCGACGCGCAAGCCGAACTGCGCATCGCCGAGCAGGAATGGAGGCGCGTCTCCGCGCTCGGCCGCGAAGCCGTCGCCGGGCGCCGCATCGCCGAGGCGAAGATCGCGCTCGATCGCGCGCGCGCGAAAGCGCAGGCCTATGGCTTGCCCGGCACCGCCAGCGGCGGCGCGAACGGTCAGTTCACGCTGAACGCGCCGCACGCCGGCCGCATCACCGAAGACGCCTTCGTCGTCGGCGAGCGCATCGAGCCCGGCCGCGCCTTGTATCGATTGGTCGACGAAGCGGTGGTATGGGTCGACGCCAAGCTGCCGGCCGGTACCGCCGAGCGCGTCGCGGTCGGCAGCGCGGCGACGATCGTCGCCGGCGGCACGCGCATCGCCGGCAAGGTCATGCGCAGCGCGCATCGCACCTCCGAAGACACGCGCAATGCGGCCGTGCGCATCGAAGTGCCGAACGGCGAAGACCGCCTGCACGGCGGCGACTACGTCGACGTGTTCCTCGCTGCCGAGGGCGCGGCCGCCGCAACGCCTGCGCCCAGCGTGCCGAGCAGCGCGCTGGTGCAGATGGAGGGCGAGACGGTGGTGTTCCGCCGCGACGGCGAAGGCGCGTTCGCGCCGGTGCCGGTGCGCGCGGGCGAAGTGATCGGCGATGCGACCGTGATCCGTGAAGGACTCAAGGCCGGCGACACCATCGTGATCGAGGGCGCGTTCGAGATGAAGGCGCAGTTGCTCAAGGCGCAGCTCGGAGAAGGTCATGGGCACTGACCGCGACCGTTCGGGCTGCGCTCGGAGTGAGCCGCCAATCCGCACTCTTTCGCCTCTCCCGCTCGCGGGAGAGGCCTCGCCGCAGGCGCGGGTGAGGGGAAGCCTCGCAGCGACGTCGCGGGATTTCTTCTCCTTGTCGCCCACAAGCGCGAACTCGGTCCCCGTCGCAGCACCGAATCGAGGTGACGCATGTTGAACCGCCTCGTCGAAGCCTCGCTGCGCTACAAGTTCCTGGTCCTGATCGCGTTTGCGGTGATCGCCTTCCTCGGCGCGCGTGCGCTGCGCGACGTGCCGATCGACGCGTTCCCCGACGTGACTCCGGCGCAGGTCAACGTCTACACCGAATCGCCCGGCCTCGCTGCCGAAGACGTCGAACTGCTGTTGACCACGCCGGTCGAATCGGCCTTGGCCGGCTTGCCGAAGGTGCAGGAAATCCGCTCGGTCAGTCTGTTCGGTTTGTCCTACGTATCGGTCTATTTCGACGACGACATGGACATCTATTTCGCCCGCCAGCTGGTCAATGAGCGCCTGCAGGAAATCGGCGATCGCCTGCCCGAAGGCTACGGCAAGCCGAGCATGGGCCCGAACAGCTCGGGCCTCGGGCAGGTGTTCTGGTACACCGTCGAACGCGCGCCGGGCGTCAGTCGCGAACAGATCAGCGACATGGATCTGCGCACCTGGCAGGAATGGACGGTGCGCCTGATCCTGCGCACGGCCAAGGGTGTCGATGATGTCAGTTCCTGGGGTGGCGGCGAACGCCAGTACCAGGTACGCATCGATCCGCAGAAGCTCTATGCGCGCGGGCTCGGCTTCGGCGACGTGGTGAAAGCGCTGCCGGCCAACAACGGCCAGGTCGGCGGCAACGTGATGGACGTCGGCCGCGAGCAATTCCTGGTGCGCGGGCTCGGTCTCTTGAAGAGCACAGCCGACATCGGCGCGATCGTGCTGAAGGCCGAGGACGGCGTGCCGGTGTACTTGCGCGACGTGGCCGAAGTGATCGAAGCGCCGGCGCCGCGCTTCGGCGCGGTCACGCGCGACGGCGAAGAAGTCGTGCTCGGCATGGCGCTGGCGCGCATCGGCGAGAACGCGAAGAACGTGGTCGAGACGGTCAAGGCCAAGCTCGACGTGGTACGCAGCGCCTTGCCCGAAGGCATGGTGTTGAAACCCATCTACGAGCGCACCGATCTGGTCAACAAAGCGGTCGGTACCGCCACGCGCGCGCTGGTCGAAGGCTCGCTCCTGATCGCGGTGATCTTGTTTCTGTTCCTGGGCGAGCTGCGTTCGGCTCTGGTCGTGGTCGTCACCTTGCCGCTGGCGATGCTGATCGCCTTCATCGGCATGGGCGAGTTCGGCTTGTCGGCGAACCTGATGTCCTTGGCCGGGCTCGCGATCGGCATCGGCATGATGGTCGACGGCGCGGTCGTGATGGTCGAGAACGCATTCCGCATCATGGCCGAGCGCAAAGAGCACGGCGAGAACGTCGACAAGACGGCGGCCGTGCTTGCGGCTGCGAGAGAAGTCGCCAATCCGATCGCGTTCGCGATCCTGATCATCATCGTCGTGTTCCTGCCGCTGTTCAGCCTGGACGGGCTGGAAGGCAAGATGTTCAAGCCGATGGCGTTCAACATCGCGTTCGCGATGGCCGGCTCGCTGATTCTGAGCCTGACCCTGATCCCGGTGCTGGCCTCGCTGATCTTGAAGCCGAAGGCGGAGCGCGATACCTGGCTGGTGGCGAAGATCAAGCGCGTTTACCGGCCGCTGCTCGAACGCGCGCTGGCGCAGCGCAAGACAGTTGTCGCGATCGCCTGCGCGGCCTTACTCGGCAGTCTCGCGCTGTTCCCCTTCCTCGGTAAGGAGTTCATGCCGCAGCTGCAAGAAGGTTCGATCATGTGGCGCGTGACCGGCATTCCGTCGACCTCGCTGGACGAATCGATCCGCACCAGCCGGGTCATCGCCGAGGCGTTCAAGGAGTTTCCCGAAGTCGACAGCACCTTGGCGATGATCGGCCGCGCCGAGAAGGGCGAAACCGCCGACGTCAACTACATGGAAATCTACACCGCGCTCAAACCGCAGGACGAATGGAAGAGCGGGCGCAACCTCAAGCAATTGGAGGAAGCCATGCAGGAAGCGCTGGAGCAGAAGGTGCCCAATGTCGTGCCGGGCTACACCCAGCCGATCCAAATGCGCGTGGAGGAATTGATCTCCGGCGTGCGCGCGACCTTGGCGCTGAAGCTGTACGGCACCGACCTGGCCGAGCTCGACCGCCTCAGCAGTCGTCTCAAAAACGTGCTCGGCCGGGTGCGCGGCGTCGCCGATCTCTCGCTCGAAGCGAACGTCGGCAAGCCGCAGATCCGCATCGCGGTCGATCGCGACGCGCTGGCGCGTTACGGCATGAATGCCGAGGACGTGCTGACGATCGTGCGCAACGGACTCGGCGGCGAGCCGGTCAGCGTGCTGCTCGACGGCGTGCGCCGCTTCGACATCGCGGTGCGGCTGGACGAACAGACGCGCCGTTCGGTCGAGGACTTGCGCCGCATTCCGCTGAAGTCCTCCGCCGGCGCGATCCTGCCGTTGTCCGCCGTGGCCACGGTCGACATCGCCGAAGGCTACTCGTTCGTGCGGCGCGAGCAGTTGCAGCGCTACGCGGTGATTCAGATGGACGTGCGCGGGCGCGACATCGACGGTTTCGTCAACGAAGCGAACGCGGCGATCGCCGGCGAGGTGAAGCTGCCGAGCGGTTACTGGACCGAATGGGGCGGCGCGTTCGAGAACCAGCAGCGCGCCTTGACCAAGCTCGCCGTGATCGTGCCGATCACGATCTTCTTCATCTTCGTGCTGCTCTACACCGCGTTCAATTCGATCAAGTACGCCGGCTTGATTCTCGCCAACGTGCCGTTCGCGACGATCGGCGGACTGATCGCCCTGTTCGTCAGCGGGCAGTACCTGTCGGTGCCTTCGGCGATCGGCTTCATCGCCGTGTTCGGCGTCGCCATGTTGAACGGCATCGTGCTGGTCAGCTTCCTCAACGAGCTGCGCGAGCGCGGACTCAGCCCGCGCGAAGCCGTGCTGCAGGGGACTGCGTTGCGCCTGCGGCCGGTGTTGATGACGGCGAGCGTGGCGATCCTCGGCCTGTTGCCGATGCTGCTCTCCAGCGGCGTCGGCGCGGAGACGCAAAGGCCGCTGGCGACGGTGGTGGTCGGCGGGTTGATCAGCTCGACTTTGTTGACCCTTATCCTGCTGCCGGTGCTGTACGAATGGCTGGAATCGCGTGCCGCGCGCGCACAGGAACAACGGCGCGGCGGTATCGAAGCCGAAGGCGGAAGAATCTGAAATGAGCGCAGGACACGATCACGGCGCGGCCGCGGCCAAGCACGAAGCGCCGTTGTGGTGGGCGTTGGCGCTGACGGCGACGTTCCTAGTCGCCGAAGTCGCCGGCGGCCTTCTGACCAACAGCCTCGCGCTGTTGTCGGACGCCGCCCACATGGCGACCGACGTGATCGCTCTGGCGATTTCGTTGGTGGCGGTGCGCTTGGGCAAACGCCCCGCCGACGCGAAAAGGACTTACGGCTACGCGCGCATGGAAGCGATCGGCGCACTCATCAACGGCGGCCTGCTGTTCGTCGTCGCCGCCTACATCTTGTGGGAGGCGGCGGCGCGCTTTCGCGAGCCGCAGGCGGTGGCCTCGACGGCGATGCTGGTCATCGCCGCGCTCGGCCTCTTGGTGAATCTGATCTCGATGCGTCTGCTCAAAGCCGGCAGCGGCGAGAGCTTGAACGTCAAAGGCGCGTATCTGGAAGTGTGGAGCGACATGCTCGGTTCGGTCGGCGTCATCGTCGCCGCCTTGATCGTCATGACGACGGGCTGGACCCTGGCCGATCCGATCATCGCCGCGCTGATCGGCTTGTGGGTGCTGCCGCGCACCTGGACCCTCTTGCGCGAGGCCGGCAACGTGCTGATGCAGGGCGTGCCGCAGGGGCTGGATCTCGACGTCGTGCGGCGCACGATCCTCGCCCGCGGCGACATCGCCGAAGTGCACGATCTGCACGCATGGGCGCTGGCTTCGCGCCAGCCGGTGCTGACGGCGCACGTGGTGCTCAAGCGCGCCGATGCCGACGCCGAAGCGGTACGCCGCGCGCTCGCGCGGGATCTCGACGAATTGTTCGGCATCGAGCACGCGACGATCCAGGTCGAACTCGCCGCCTGCGAAGCGGAGCGCAGCCATGTCTGATGGCCTACGTTTTCGCCGTCAAGTCGACACACGATCGCACGATCGCATCGATGCTTTTTGCCGCGCGGCCGCAGCCGTGCATCCACCGAAGGAGTTCGTCATGAAGAAGACCGCAATCGCCCTGCTGACGATGTTCGCGCCGACGCTCGCGCTGGCCGACGCGGATTGCACCGCGCATCCCAAAGAAGAATGGAAGAGCGAGCCGGAGGCCAGGGCGAAGTTCGAAGCAGACGGCTACAAGATCAACAAGTTCAAGGTGTCGGGTAACTGCTACGAAATCTACGGCTTCGACAAGAGCGGCAAGAAGGCCGAGATCTACTTCGACACCAAGACGCTCGAAGTGGTGAAGTCGGAGATCGAGGGCTGAGCATGCGTCCGGCATCGGCCACGCGCGTCGAACGGGTTTGGGCTTGGCCGGTGCGGGTCACGCATTGGGGCGTCGCCGCCTTGGTGCTGTTCAATCTGTTCAACGATGCCGGCGGCAAGACGCATCGATACGCCGGTTACGCCGCCGCCGCGCTGGTCGCGGCGCGCGGCGTATACGGCTGGTTCCAGCGCGGGCGTCCGGCCGGTTGGCACGTGCCGACGCCGGCCGCCTGTCTCGCCCACGCGCGTGCGATGTGGGCGGGTCGTCCGCCGCGCAGCGCCGGACACAATCCCCTGGGTGCGGCGATGGCGCTGCTGCTGTGGTCCTTGATAGCGGCGTTGGCGACGACCGGCTGGATCAGCCGCTGGGACCGTTTCTGGGGCGAGGACTGGCCGGTCGACCTGCACGCGGGATTGTCGGTCGCATTGCAGATCGCCGTGCTGCTGCATCTCGCCGGCGTCGCCGTCAGCAGCTGGCTGGAAAAGCGCAACCTGGTCGGCTCGATGCTGAGCGGCCGCAAACTCGTCGATCGCGATTGAGGCGCGCCGGTCGACGAGACACTCCCTCACGGGCCTGGAGCGACAACAGGTGAATCGGGGCGCTTGCCGCATCCCGATCCTCGGTTCGAATCCGAGCAGGCCCACCATTTCTGCGCGCAGCGCGCGAGGTTCGCCGACGAGCGCCGGCCGAACCCTCGGGCGTACGCGCGCGCAAGCGGTCATTCGTCGAAGCCGGCTTCCTTTGCGGAGATCGCCTTGCAGGTGGCGCGATCTTTTTCTCCGACCATGCGCTTGTCGCGGACGATCGACGGCTTGGAACGATCGATTTCCCACGCGACCGAACCCTCGTTCGCGCTGACTTTGTCGCCGGCGAAGACCGCCTTCACCTTTCTCTGACTGCCGGTGCTCGGGGCATACACACCCAAAGTTTCCGAGGGTTCGTCCAGCGAGAAATGAAACACCTGGGCTTTGCCCGAAGCTTGCGCGAACTCGCAGGAGAGATAGGTCGGCGCCGCTGTCGCGTTGACGGCGGATAGCAGCAGGCCGGCGGCTGCGGCGAAGTGGGCGAAAGTTTTCATGCGATGAATTCTCCGTTCGAGAGGTGCGCGTCGTTGCGGGTAGAGCCACGTGTTCGGACATCACCTCTCCCATAAGCGGGAGAGGGAAAACAGCCGCAAATTGTTGCGACGGGCGCCGTCTGCGTCTAGTCGCAAACCGCCGCGTCATTGTGCGCACGACATTGCGGCGGGAATCCGTGCTTGCTCCAGTAGGCGACGATGCCGTTGTCGCGCAAGTAGTCGCCGAATGCCGGATCGCGGCGCAAGTAAACCAGATCGCGACTCCACAGCAACAGGTCCCAAGTCGAGTACGAGCGCTTTCTCAAGGTGTCGAGCTTGCCGATCAGTTCGGCCGCACGGGCCGGCGCGTCGGGCAGCAAGACGCTGCTGAAATTGAACAAGCCGGTGTCGGTTTCGAACCGGTGCATCTCCGCCTCCGCCTGCGGCCAATGCGCGGGGTCGACCAGGGCGCGAGTGAAGGCGTCGTAGGACGCCTTCAATCTCGGCGCATAGGTGTCGAGCACTTCCGTGCTGCCCATTTCCTGTTCCACGACGCGCGCCGCTTCCGTGTAGTCGCGCCGCCAGACGGCGTTGAACCAGCGTCCGTACATGGCCAGCACATCGGTGTGCCGGTACTGCTCGCGCGCTTCTTCGTGACGACCTTGCGTATCGAGAAGGCGCGCCAGGGTGAAGCGCTTGGCCGGGTTGATCGGATCGCGCAGCACGTCTTCGTGCGCCATCGCCACCGCACGGTCGAGATATCCCAGCTGCGCCAGGTTTATCGCTGCCCAGTAACGCGCGCTGTAGAAGTCCGGCGCCAGCTGCACCGCCTTTTCCAACTTCGTCTGGCAGGATTCCCATTGGTTCTCGCGGCAGGCGGCGGTGCCTTGCACGAACCAGGGTTCGGGCAGGCTCGGGTCGAGTCGTTGCGCGATGTCGGCTTCCTGCATCGATTCGGCGCGCAAGGCCGCCGCCAGCAGCGGCCGCCGAAACGCACGTGCGCCGAGCGCGAGTGCGAGCCCCGCATGCGAGCGCGCATCGTCGGGGCGCTCGCGAATCAGCGCGCGAAACTCGTTCTCGGCCGGCTCCGCCGTCTGCTCGACGCCGCCGTCGCGCTGGCGCAGCAACGCTTGCGCGGCGAGATAGCGGCGCAGGAATTCGGCGTCGCCGCTTTTCGTCACCGCGTTCGCCGCGACGCCGAGCGTCAAGGTCAGCGAGGTGGCCACGGTGCTGGCGATCTCGCGCTGCAAGAGCAGCACTTCGGTGGCGTCGCGATCGAAATCCTTCGCCCACAGCGTGCGGCTGCTGCGCGCGTCGACCAGGCGCAGCCGTATGCGCAAGGATTGCCCGGCTTGCTGCAGGCTGCCCTCGAGCAGATGCGAGATACCGAGCCGTTCGACCCACTGCGCGGGTGCGGTGGATTGGCTCGCGGCGAGCCGAGTCGATTCGCCCGCGATCACGCGCAGACCGTCGATTCGCGCCAGGCTGCCGATGAGTTCTTCGCTGAGCCCGTCGGCGATCGTGCGCGTGGCGGCGGTGTCGCCGATCGGTTTGAGCGGCGTGACCATCAGCGTCGGAATGCTCTGAACGGCGCTCGGCGGCGCCGGTGCCGGCTGCGTGACGGGCCACGCGTACCAGCCGATGGCGAACAGCAGCGGCACTGCCGGCACGAACCAGAACCAGGCTCGCGCGCGCCGGCGTGGCGGCGCGTGATCGCTGGCGCGGCGCTTGGGAACCGTGTCGGAGACGATGCCGGGCGCGGCGCCGGAATCTGCTGCCGTCGGCGCGTCCGTTCGCGGCGGCGATACAGGCGGCGGAAGGTCGAAGCGGTAGCCCGTGCCGTGCACCGTGTGCAGCAGGCGCGGGTGCTGCGCATCCTCGCCCAGCGCGTGGCGCAGCAGCGTCGCCACGCGATTGAGCACGCTCGGGGTAACGTGGCGGTGGCTCCAGACGGCGTCGAGTATTTCCTCGCGCGTGAAGACCCGGCCGGGCGAGGCGGCCAGCAGCGCCAGCACGCCGAACGCCTTGGGCTCCAGCGTTTGCTCCACGCCGCCGCGCCACAGACGACGACCGGCGAAGTCGATCACCACATTCTCGAAGGCGAGCGTCTTCGGTTCGGTCAGGGGCATGCGGGCGGCATCGGAGCGCGATCGGTTTAAAGCATACGCGCAAAGCCCACGCCACCAATCCTAAGCATTCCCTAAGCTTTTGCGATGAAGCCTCAGCCGGCCCTGCGCGTACCATCGAGACCGGCCAGCGCAGACGTCGGAAGCTGCTGACGCCGGGAGTGCCCCGGTTTCTCCTTCGAGGAAGCCGCCATGAACACCCGTATCGACATCGCGCGCCGGATTCTGCTTCTCGCCGTCGCCGCCGTTCCGCTCACCTGCATGGCGGGCGAGCCGCGCAGCGTCGCCCGCGAAGTCGTCATCGATTGCGTCGACTTCACCTTACCGAGCCAACGTGCCGTCGGCGAGATGGTGGGCCAGCACAACTTCGGCCAGGTCTACGCCACCCGTGCGCGTCTCTTGGTCGAAGCGCGCCGTGCCTGCCGGCGCGAGAACGCGGCACAGGTTCGCCTGGTGCTGGCGCCGCCGGAGCGGGTGCCGATTCCGGCGAATGCCACGGCGGCGCGTTGATTGGGTGAGGTGCGAAGGAAGCGGTTGATCGATATCCGCCTGCGCGCGCTTGGCGAAAGGTTCGCAGCGCTTCGCAAGCATTCGGAATCCGACGCCGGTATCGCCGCCGCGTTTCAGGGATCGTTGTCGTCGAAGAACACCGTGTCCAGATAGGCGCCGATTTCGTTGCCGAAGCGGACGGTCGATCCGAACGCGGGGTAGTAGCGGTTCTCCAGATCGGTCGGAATGAATGCCGTGACGGGACAGTATCGGATCAGCGGCGTGCCCGAGCCGAGGCGGTAGTCGCCGCCTGCCGCATCGGTGAAATGCGGGTCGAGGCTGATCAGGTGATCTGAAGCCGGCGTGAGGCTCGAAACGGCGAAGGACTCCACGTCGGACCAGTCGATGGTGGCCGGCCGGCCGAAGTAGAGACTGGCCGGCGCGTTGCCCCAGGCGACGATGCCGCGATAGAAGTACTCGCCTTGATCGCCGCTCGCATAGATGCCGCCGGTACTGCCGCTGCCGGCGCTGTTGGCGGCGACGGTGACGAAGCCCAGACGGCTCTGGCTGCCATCGCCGCTGGTGTGCAGGTAGGCGCCGCCGCCTTCACCGCCGGCGCTGTTGCCGGCGATCAGGGCCGAATTGATCTGGATCGGACCGTAGCCGGCCGGGGCCGCGCCGGCCACGTACAGGCCGCCGCCGTCTCCACTGGCGTGATTGTTCACCACCGCGATCCAGTTGAAGCCGACGCTCGCCGCGGCGGTCACGCCGTAGTTCACGCGGATTCCGGCGCCGACCTCGGCGTTGCCGTTCTGGACTCGCATGCGTTGCAAGTCGACGAGCGCGCTCGGGCGGGTGATCTGCAGCACTCCGCTGCGGCCCTGCGCATCGAGCACGGTGCTGGTCGGCGAGGGCGTGCGCTGCACGCAGCCGGTGGCGTATCCGCCGTAGAGATTGAGCCTGGCGCCGGTGCTGAGCGCTTCGCTGCGGAATGCCTCGCCTTCGGTCAGGTAGGTGCCTGCGGTCATGCGAATGGTGGTCGCTTCGTCGACGTAGAGGCCGCCGTCGGACACCTCGGCCAGCGCTTGGCGCAGCTCGTCTGCATTGGACACGCACACCTCGCGCGCCGTCGCGGCAGGCGCGGTCGCCATAGTCGCGAGGGCGAGCGCCGCCGCCGTCGGCGAGAGTCGAAGGAAATGCCACGTCATCGGAATATCACCCTGTCGCTGCGCAGTGTCATTCGCGATCGACGGCACGCGGAGGAACATGCGCGCCGCGAGCGAACGATTCCAAGGGTGCATCTTAGTGGACAAGTAGAAAGTTGGATCGCCGCTGCGCGAGTCGCAGGTCGATCGCAAAAAAAAGCGAGGGGCGGCAGCCCCTCGCCAAGCCTTCATCCAACCCCAACTCTCAGCGCGCGCTCACTTGCCCGCAGATTGCGGCAACGGCGCGCCGGTGTATTGATTGAAGCGCAGTGCCTGATTCGGGCTGCGCAAGAGCAGCGGCAGCTTCTGATCGGCCGGGCCGACCGCCGCCCACCACAGCTTGAGCGATTTGAACGAGAACACTTCGTCGAAGTCGGTCGCGACCGAGCCGGCGTCCATCGGCTGGGTGCCGGGTCGATTCTGGAACCACTTCATCCATTCCTTCGAACCGGGCGCGGGCGAGCAGATCAGGCTGCCGGTCGGGCTGGGCTTGCCGTCGTTGCCGCACAACTGAAAGCCGGGCGGCTTGTCGGAGGGGAAGGAGGGCAGCAGGAACGAATCCATCTTGTGCTGCGCCACGTTCCACTGCGCCGTGCTGTGGCAGCTCATGCAGCTCGAGTCGGGCGCGTTGCGCATGACCGTGCCGTTGACGGCGATGTCGTTGCGGCCGCCGTCGTTGGGACCGGTCAGGCGGTCGCCCCAGCCCAGCGTCTGCGTCGAGTAGAGCGGCGCGGCCGGATTGTTCCAGTTCTCTTTCAGCGGCATGCCCGCCTGCGTCGCTTGCGGGTCGTTGCCCCACTGCGCGCCGAGCGGCACCATCTTGTCCCACACGTCCCCCTGCACGCTGCTGTCGTAGACCAAGGTCATGAAGACCCAGCCGGTGATCGGCGAGGACTGCGTGTCCTTGACGATGATGTCGAACTGCGCCACGTAACCGGGCCACACCTGCGGCCGGCTGTTCGAACCGACCGGCAAGTACATGTTCCACACCTGCGCGCCGTTCATCGCATCCCACCAGTCCAGCTTCTTGGTCGGATCGGTGGAAGCGAACACCGCCGCCTTGACGATGATCGAACCTTCGGCGAACTGCATGTTGGCGGTCTCGATCGTCGGCTTCATCGCCGAATCGCCCCAGACGTGGTAGAGCGAATACGCCGAGCGCTGGTCGTAGTAGGTCAGCACGTGCGTGTCGAAGGTCGTGCGCAAGCCGGTGCCGGGAAACACCGAGGGGCCGAACGAGCCGGCCGAGTAGGTGCCGCGGATCGATTCGCGCAGGCTGCCCAGCCACGGCTCGTTGTACCAACCGGCCTTGGCCGCGTCCCACTGGTCGTAGTTCATGATCAGCTGGCGCGCGTTCTGCGCGACCGCCTTCTTCAGTGCCGCCGCATAGGCCGGCGCATTGCTCACCGTGATCGGTCCGTTGTTGATCGCTTGCTGCCACGGTGCGTTTTGCAGCGGCGGCAGCGGCGCGGTCGGCCAGGCGTGATTGAGTTTGAACAAGGGCCCGTTGTACACGCCGCGCGGCGGTACCTGGCCGTTGTTGTCCTGGAACGGCGTGGCGCCGCGCAGGTCCTTCATGGACAGCGTCTCGCCTTGGCGCAGGAACGCGTTCGCGGCGCCCGCGTGCGCGGTGGCGAGATGGCCGCCGCCGAGCAGCAGGCAAAGCAGGATCGGAATTCGCTTCGACGTCATGTCTTTCTCCCCTGAAAGGATCGAAATGAGTGGCAGCGCTGCCCCTGCGCGTCGCTGCCGGAATGAAATGCGCAAGCGGCAACGGCGGCGTGCCGAAGCCGATCGCGAGCGGGGCGCACTTCGAGATTCCCCTTTCGCCGCGCATCGGCACGGCGCCTCCGTCGCTGTCGAGGCCGCATCGGCGTTGGATTCTTGCGGCGCGGCGAAGGGAAAGCGGCGCCCGCTGCGGCCAAAGGGGGACGCAGACGATCCAAGCAACTCGCAACAACGCCGGCACTGTATCGGCCGGACGATCAACGGAACGTCAATTGTGCGTATGAAAAGTCGCGCTGCGTGCCAGGCTGCGCGGCGTCGCAGCGTCGCTCCGGAGAGGCCTGCGCGGGGACGCATGGAGTAGAACGGGACGCGCGTGAGGCACAATCGGTCTTGCCGGCGCCGCGCCGCACGCAGAAGAGGCGGGCGGCGGCGCCGTTCCAGCCGCCACGCCACCGATCGCACGATGCCACGCCGCAAATCTCCGTCACGCGAAACCGGATTGTTCACCGAGCCCGAAGACTTGAAGCCGCTGGCCGAGCGCATGCGGCCGCGTTCGCTCGATCAGATCGTCGGGCAGACGCGCCTGCTCGGACCCGATACGCCGTTGCGCCGCGCGATCGAGGCCGGCCACGTGCATTCGATGATCCTGTGGGGCCCGCCCGGCTGCGGCAAGACCACGCTGGCGCTGCTGCTCGCGCGCTACGCCGACGCCGAGTTCCGCGCGATCTCGGCGGTATTGTCGGGCTTGCCGGAAGTGCGCGCCGCGCTGGCCGAAGCCGAAGTGCGCTACGCGCAAGGCATCCGCACCCTCCTGTTCGTCGACGAAGTGCATCGCTTCAACAAGCTGCAGCAGGACGCGTTCCTGCCGCACATCGAACGCGGCGTGATCGTGTTCGTCGGCGCCACCACCGAGAACCCGTCGTTCGAATTGAACTCGGCGCTGCTTTCGCGCTGCCGCGTGCACGTGCTCGAAGCGGTGCCGGCGGAGGCGATCGCGGCGGCCTTGAAGCGCGCCTTGAGCGATCGCGAACACGGTCTCGGTACGATGGACATCCGCATCGACGACAGCGCCTTGGCGACGATGGCGCAGGCCGCCGACGGTGACGTGCGGCGCGCGCTGACCTTCCTCGAAATCGCGGCCGAGCTGGCGCGCGACGGCGTCGTCGACGAAGCGACGCTGGCGCAAGTACTGGCCGACCGCACGCGCCGCTTCGACAAGGGCGGCGAGCAGTTCTACGACCAGATCTCGGCGCTGCACAAGTCGGTGCGCTCGTCCGATCCGGACGCCGCGCTGTACTGGCTCACGCGCATGCTCGACGGCGGCTGCGATCCGCCCTATCTGGCGCGGCGCATGGCGCGCATGGCGGTGGAGGACATCGGCCTGGCCGATCCGCGCGCGTGGCGGATGGCGCTCGACGCCTGGGACACCTACGACCGTCTCGGCAGTCCCGAGGGTGAACTCGGCCTGGCGGAGCTGGCGATCTATCTCGCCATAGCGCCCAAGAGCAACGCCGCCTACATGGCCTTCAATCAGGTCAAGAGCGTGGTGCGCGAAACCGGCACCCTGGACGTGCCGATGCATCTGCGCAACGCGCCGACCAAGCTGATGAAAGGCCTCGGCTACGGCAAGGGCTATCAATACGATCACGAGGCCGAAGGCGGCATCGCGCTCGACCAGCAGTGCCTGCCCGATGCGTTGACCGATACGAGTTTCTACACGCCGACCGAGCGCGGTTTGGAGGGCAAGTTCCGCGACAAGCTGCTCGAGCTGCGCCGCCAGCGCAGCAACGCGCGCAACGGGCGGCACGAGGAGTGATCCGCATTCGATCGATATGGCTCAGCGCGGTTTCGCGGCGGCCGCGGGTGCGGTCGTGGTAGAACGCTAGCGTCGGCGGCGCGGCCCGCGCGAGCCGAAGTCGAGGATATCCAAGGATGAGGAAACGACGCTTGTTGGCGGTTCCGTTCGCGCTGCTTGCATTCACCGCGCAAGCCGCACCGGCACCCTCGGCCTTGGCGCAACGCATCGACGCGCACATCGATGCGCCGCGCTTCGCCGGCGCCAGCTGGAGCATCCAGATCGTCGCGATCGACGGCGGCCAGACCCTGTACGAGCGCGACGCGAACCGCCTGCTGGTGCCGGCCTCGACCGCCAAGCTCTACACCGGCGCTTTGGCGCTGGAGACCTTCGGTGCCGACTACCGCGTTTCGACGCGCTTACTGGCGACCGCGCGGCCGGCGCGCGACGGCAGCTTGCACGGCGATCTGATCCTGCAAGGCCACGGCGACCCGACGCTCGGCACCGAAGCGAATGCGGATTGGGCCGAACGCCTCGCCGACGCCGTGCGCAAAGCCGGCGTGCGCAAGATCGACGGCGACCTCATCGCCGATTCGACCTATTTCGCCGCACCGTCCTATGGCGGCGGCTGGGAAGCGGCAGACCTGCAAAGCTGGTTCGGCGTGCCGGCCTCGGCGTTGGCGGTCGGCGAAAACCTCGCGCGCCTGTACGTGAAGCCGGGTGTCGTGGCCGACAGCCCGGCACTGCTGCGCTTCGAGCCGAGCTGGATGAGCGAAGCGTTCGAACTCGACAACGAACTGCGCACGGTCGCGCCGCCGGGCAAGACCGACATCAATCTGGTGCGCCGGCCCGGCGAGCGCCGCGTCAGCGCGTTCGGCCGCGTGTCCACGCGCGCGGCGGAGTCGGACTACCGCCTGTCGCTGCCCGATCCGCCGCTGATGGCCGGCTACGCCTTGCGCCGCGCCTTGGGCGACTACGGCGTCGAGGTCGGCGGCAAGATACGCAGCTTTTCCTGGCCGCAGCACCTCGACCTGCGCGAGCCGGACAAGCTGTGGACCATCGGCCACGTCGTGTCGCCGCCGCTCGGCGACATCCTGCGGCGCGGCTTCAAGCTGTCGCAGAACTTGTATCTGCAGAACTTGCTCCTGATGGTCGGCGCGGCGGAGGCGCAGCGATCGGCGGCGGGCAACGTCGATGCCGGATTCCGCTCGACCGAGCAGTTCGCCAAGATCGCGATGCGGCGCTATCTGGATCGGCTCGGTATCGCGCCGGAAGCGGTCAGCCTCGACGACGGCGCCGGACTGTCGCGCCGCAACCTGACCTCGGCGGCGGCGTTCGTGAAACTGCTGCTGGCGCACGCCGACGATCCGGCCAAGCGCGCGTTCCGCAGCGCGCTGCCCGAGGCCGGCGTCGACGGCACTCTCACCGGCCGGCTGCGCGATTTGCCGGCGCGCGGCAAGGTGTTCGCCAAGACCGGCGCGATGGCGCAGGTCGCCTCGCTCGCCGGATACGCGGTCAGCGCGAACGGCCGGCGCCTCGCCTTCGCGGTGATTCTCAACAACTACGTGCGCAGCGCCGACTCGGCGCGCATGAGCGCGGAACTCGACGAGATCGCGAGCATCCTGGTCGAGGCCGCGCCGGCGCCTTGAGCGGCGCGCGCATCGAACGCGTTCAGCGCGGCAGGCTGGCCTCGATCAGGCGCTCTGCGTTCGCGACCAGCGATTTCGCCGGGCCGCCCTTGCCGAACAGCTGGCCGCTGGCGTAGGCGCCTTCGAGCAGCAACAACAGACCGTCGCCGAGCGCCTGCGCGTCGACCGCACCCATCTTTTTCGCCATCGCGACCAGGCGCGTGCGCAGCGCACGCTTGTTCGCCTCGGCGACTTTGCGCGCGGGATGCTCGGGCTGCGGATACTCGACCGCGGCATTGGTCAGCCCACAACCGCGATAGCCGTTCTTGCTCGCGCGCTGCGCGAGGCCATTGAAGTAGGCCAGAAGATGCGCGCGCGGATCGTCGTCGCTGCCGCCGGCGGCGGCGTCGAAGCGCTGCCAGAAATGCGCTTCGTAGTCGCGCAGGTAGGCGGCGGCGAGTTCGTCCTTGGAGGCGTAGCTGCGATACAGGCTCGGCTTGGTCACGCCGGCGCGGCTGACGATCTCGTCGACGCCGATCGCGCGGATGCCCTCGCGATAGAACATGTCGTCGGCGACTGCGCGGATGCGGTCGATCGCGCGGGGCGGAGTGGCAGGGGCGGGTTTGACGGCTTTCTTGCTCGTACTCACGATGTGTTTCCGATGTCGGGGTCATCCGCAGAGGCGCTTGCATGCACCGCCGCGGCAGGTGCTACGACCCGCTTGACCTTGATACGTACCGGTCAGTAACATTCGCGGATCGAACGTACCGGTACGTAACATGATAGCTCTTGCGAGAAAGCTGGGCCAGAACTACGCCTACGTCGCCGCCGGCGTGGTGTTCCTCGCGCTGCTGGTTGCGGCCGGATTGCGCTCGGCGCCGGGCGTGCTGATCGTGCCGCTGGAGCGCTCGTTCGGCTGGAGCCGCGACGTGATCTCGCTGTCGGCGGCGATCGGCATTTTCCTGTACGGCCTGGCCGGTCCGTTCGCGGCGGCCTTGATGCAGCGCTTCGGCATCCGCCGCGTGTTGATCACGGCGCTGATCCTGATGGCGGCGTCGACCGCGGCCAGTTCGCTGATGACGCGGCCGCTGCACCTGATGCTGACCTGGGGCGTGCTGTCGGGCGTCGGCGCCGGTTGCGTCGCGGTGGTGCTCGGCGCTGCGGTGGTGAACCGCTGGTTCGTGACCAATCGCGGCTTGATGATGGGCCTTCTGACCGCGAGCACCGCCACCGGCACCCTGATCTTCATGCCGATCCTGGCCGCGCTGGCGCAGTCGGGCGGCTGGCAGCCTGTGGTATGGGCGGTCGCCGCCGCCTGCGCCGCGCTGATTCCGCTGGTCTTGTGGCTGTTTCCGGAACGTCCGGCCGACGTCGGCCTGCGCCCCTACGGCGCCACCGCCGACACGCCGCCGGCCGCGGCGCCGACGCAGGGACCGTTGCAAGCCGCGTTCGGTGCGCTCGGGCGCGCGACGCAGAAGCGCGACTTCTGGTTCCTGATCGGCACCTTCTTCATCTGCGGCTTCACCACCAACGGATTGATCGGCACGCACTTCATCGCGTTGTGCAGCGATCGCGGTCTGGCCGAGGTGCAGGCGGCCGGCTTGCTCGCGGCGATGGGCGCGTTCGATCTGATCGGCACCACCTTGTCCGGCTGGCTGACCGACCGCTACGACCCGCGCAAACTGCTGTTCATGTACTACGGCTTGCGCGGTCTGTCGCTGATGTTCCTGCCGTTCTCGGATTTCTCGTTCTACAGCCTCGGCGTGTTCACCGTGTTCTACGGCCTCGATTGGATCGCCACCGTGCCGCCGACCCTGCGCCTGGCGAACGAGTCGTTCGGCGAGCGCGAGGCGCCGATCGTGTTCGGCTGGATCGTCGCCGGCCATCAGCTCGGCGCCGCCGCGGCCGCGTTTTTCGCCGGTGCGATGCGCACGGTGCAGGGCGACTACTTCTACGCCTTCATCATTGCCGGCGGCACCGGCCTGATCGCCGCGGCGCTGGCCTTGCTCGTGCGCGGCGCGCGGCCGCAGCAGCCGGCTTTCGCCGGCGCCTGATCGGACTCGCGGGCGCGCCTCCCGACCTTGCTGCTCTGCGGCGTGCGGCAGGCACGCCGCGGGCGTAGCGTGCGGCGACCTTGACTTGGGGAAGGGAGGTGCTTCATGCGCATCGTCGTCGCGGCGTTGCTCGCCGCCGTCGTGCTGTTCTTCTGGCAATTCGCTTCGCACATGCTGCTGCCGACCGGCGAGATGGGTTTCCGCGCGCCGCAAAACGAAGACGCCGTGCTATCGGTCGTCAACAGCGCACTCGGCCCGCCCGGCATCTACCACCTGCCGCACATCGACGGCGCCAAAATGAGCGACGAAGCGGCGATGAAGGCCTGGGCCGAAAAAGCCAAGGCGAATCCGTTTACGTTCGTGGTGGTGGCGCCGCCGCTGCAGGACGCCGGCAGCATGGGCCGCGAACTCGGCACCCAGTTCGCGACCAACTTCTTCGCCGCCTTGCTCGCCGCCTGGCTGCTCGCGGCGACCTTGTGGGGCTTCGGCGGAAGAGTCGTCGGCGCCACCGCGCTCGGTGTGTTCGGCTGGCTGGCGAACCTGCTGCCGCAGTGGACCTGGTATCGCTTCCCACCCGATTTCGTGTTGGCCAGCCTGGTCGATCAGGGCATCGGCTGGCTGCTCGCCGGCATCGTGATGGCGTGGTGGCTCGGCCGCCGTTAGATCGCGCCGCGGGCGCCAGCGAAGGAACGCGAAGGGCGCGGTTATAATCCGCGCCCTTCTTCGTTTCTGGAATGCCTCATGCTGGATCCGGCCCTGCTGCGCAGCCAACTCGATAACGTTGCCGAACGCCTCGCCACGCGCGGATTCGCGCTCGACCGTTCCGCGATCGAGGCGCTGGAGACGCAGCGCAAGCAGGCGCAGATCGAAACGCAGGAGCTGCAGAACCTGCGCAACACGCGCTCGAAGGCGATCGGCCAAGCCAAGGCCAAGGGCGAGGACGTCGCCGCGCTGATGGCCGAAGTCGCCGGCATCGGCGATCAGCTGAAGGCGAACGAGCACACGCTGGCCGAGGTGCAGGCACAGCTCGCCGCGCTGTCGCTCGGCCTGCCGAACCTGCCGCACGAATCGGTGCCGCAGGGCAAGGACGAGAACGACAACGCCGAGCAGCATCGCCGGGGCACGCCGCGCGCGTTCGATTTCGCGGTCAAGGATCACGTCGAACTCGGCGCACACAAGGGCTGGCTCGACGGCGACGCCGGCGCCAAGCTGTCGGGCGCGCGCTTCACCGTGCTGCGCGGCGAACTGGCGCGGCTGCATCGCGCGCTGGCGCAGTTCATGCTCGACCTGCACACCGGCGAGCACGGCTATCTCGAATGCAACGTGCCGCTGCTGGTACACGGCGACGCGATGCAGGGCACCGGTCAGCTGCCGAAGTTCGAGGAAGATCTGTTCTCGACCACGGTCGGCGACACCAAGCGCTATCTGATCCCGACCGCGGAAGTCTCGCTGACCAACCTCGTGCGCGAAGAGATCGTCGAGGCCGACAGCTTGCCGCAGCGCCTGACCGCGCATTCGCCGTGCTTCCGCGCCGAAGCCGGCTCGCACGGCCGCGACACGCGCGGCTACATCCGCCAGCATCAGTTCGAGAAGGTCGAGCTGGTCGCAATCACCAAGCCGGCCGAGAGCTGGGACGAGCACGAGCGCATGACGCGCTGCGCCGAAGTCGTGCTGGAGAAGCTCGGCCTGCCGTACCGCCGCGTGCTGCTGTGCACCGGCGACATGGGCTTCGCCGCGGCCAAGACCTACGATCTCGAAGTCTGGCTGCCGTCGCAGAACACCTATCGCGAAATCTCGTCCTGCTCCAACTGCACCGACTTCCAGGCACGCCGCATGCAGGCGCGCTGGCGCAATCCGGACAGCGGCAAGCCCGAACTCGTGCACACATTGAACGGCTCCGGCGTCGCCGTCGGCCGTGCGCTGATCGCGGTGATGGAGAACTACCAGAACGCGGACGGCTCGATCACGGTGCCGGAGGTGCTGCGGCCTTACTTGGGCGGCGCCGAACGCATCGTTTGAGCGCAAATGCTGTCCCCTCTCCCGCTTGCGGGAGAGGGTAGGGTGAGGGCGATCGGAGTATTGCGCTCCGCTTCCCCTCGCCCGCGCCTAAGGCGCGACCTCTCCCGCAAGCGGGAGAGGTGTGAATCCTCAAGAGCGCCGGCCGGCCGCAGGCGTCTTCGCCAAGCAACGCTGATAACGCTCGTCGACGCGATTGGCGAACCATTCGGTCGTCAGCGTGCGCGTGATCTTCGGGCTCTCGAGCTTAATACGCGGCAGCAAGGCGCGCGGCAGCGGCTTGCGTTCGAGCCGCTCGGCCAGCGCGAACACGCGCTCGTACAGCTTGCTTTGTGCGAACTCGGCGCTTTCGCCTTGGCCGAGCGCGCGGCGGATCTGCGCATCGCTCAAATCGATCTGCTTGGCCAATGTGCGCACCGCCAGTTCGGTCGCGCCGGGTTTGTCGTCGTCGTAGTTGACCAAGTCGCCGTCGAGCGCAAGCGGAATGCCGGAAGCGAGACTCACCGCGCTCTGGAACGCCGCGTTGCGGCTGGCGTAGAAACCGGCGTTGAAGTCGGCGAAGCGATAGATCATGCGATCGTAGTCGACCGGGTAGCCGAGCAGATGCGCGATGCCGAAGTAGACGCCGCCGCGGCGCGCGAACAACTCGTGCCGGATCGAATCCTGCGTCGCGTAGGGATAGGGATGTTCGCGTGCATGGCGCTCGGCGAACGCGACGCTGACCTGCATCGGCCCACCGGTGTGCACCGGATTGGAGCCGGCGAATAAGCGCTGGCCGAGCGGGATGCGGTCGATCAGATCCTCATAAACCAAGCTGAGTTCGCGCTCGCTGCGCACCGCCGCGATGCGATCGGCGTAGCTGCGGCCATCGGACGATTTGACCGCCAGCGCGCCGCGCACCAAAAGTTGCGGCACGTGATGCTGCTCGGCGCGGCGGTCGATCTCGGCGCGCGCGATCTTGCCGAGGTTCGGTACGGTCGGATCGACGGTGAAGGTCGATTCCTGTTCGATCACCGCCAGCGTTGCGCACAGGTTGTCGGTACGCGGCTCGATGCCGAGCGCAGCGAACGCGGCAGCAATGTCGGTGGCCCAGCCGTTGCGGTCCTTGGCCCCGGCCGGCAGCAGGCGCACGATCTCGGCGCGCACGTCGGCCGGGCGGCGCATCGGGCCTGCCGGTTTCTGCGTGGCGCAGCCGGCGAGCAAGGTCAGTACGGCGAGCAGAGGAGCGGCTCGGCGCAAAGCCGGCCGCAGTGGAGACGAAAGCGTGAACATGGCTGGGCTTATTACGGCAGGGGCGCCGGCTTGTCCATCTCGGCCGGCGCCGGTCGCGGCCGGCTTTGCGAATGTTTTCTTCGCTGCAGCTGTCGATTCGCGTGGGCTCGGATCGTCGTCTCGACGAAGGCCGCGCCTCGGTCTCGTACCGGCGCGCGGACCCGAATCTACGATGAACTTGCCACGAGGAGTACCGCGATGCGTTTTCTTTCCCTCATCCGCGTTCAGGGTGACAACAGCCAGCAGCCGAGCGAGCAATTGATGGCCGACATGGGCCGGCTGATGGCCGAGATGAGCGCGGCCGGCGTGCTGCTCGACACCGCCGGCCTGCGCCCGCCGGCCGAGAGCGCGCGCGTGCGTCTCAGCCGCGGCAAGGTCAAGGTCACCGACGGTCCGTTCGCCGAGGCGAAGGAGATCGTCGGCGGCTATGTGATGCTGCAAGCCGCCTCGCTGGCGGAAGCGGTCGAATGGACGCGCCGCTTCCTGCTCATCCATGGGGAGGCGTGGGAGATCGAATGCGAAGTGCGGCCGCTGGACGAGGCGAGCGCGCAGTCCTGAACGCGTGGCGGGAGCTGCGCCGACGCAGCTCCCGCACCCGGTTCAATCGCGATCCGGCGCGCCGAGCGGAAACAGCGGCCGGTACGGCCGCGCTTCGTCGACCGCGCGTGCGAATGAAGGCCGCGCGAGCAGGCGCCGGCGATAGGCCAGCACGTTGACGTAGGCGGCGTCGATCGGGTGGGTCCAGTCGGCGTAGAACAAGAACGGCGCCGCGCCGCAATCGGCCAGGCTGAACGCATCGCCGCAGGCCCATTCGCGCCCCTGCATGCGGCGCTCGAGCCAGGCGTAGGCGGTGTCGAGCATGCGCCGTGCTTCGGCGACACCATAAGCGTCGCGTTCCGCTTGCGGGCGGATGCTGTCGAACACGATCTTCTGCTGCGGCGTCGATACGTAGTTGTCGAAGAAGCGATCGAGCATGCGCACCTCGAGCGCGCTGTCGGCGTCGGCCGGCAGCAGGCGTTGCGGTCCCGGATGATGCAGGCCGAGGTATTCGACGATCGTGCTCGCCTCGATCAGCGTGCGGTCGCCGTCGACCAGCAGCGGAAAGCGCTTGATCGGCCACAGCGCCTCGAATTCCTGCATCCATTGGGCTTCGCCGAGCACGCGGTACTCGAACGGCGTGTCGTTCTCGTACAGCGCGATCAGCACCTTCTGGCTGTAGGACGAGAACGGGTGAGCGTAGAGCTTGGGTCGGGACATGCGCACATCTCCTGAACGGTCGGGTCGCACGCGGGATCGTTTGCGGCGATTCGTTCTGGCGACGAACGAGGACGCGCCAGATCGACAAGGGCCGCTTCTCACCACCGTGCGCGAGCGCGGGCCTCGCGCTGCCGCCGTCGGCAGCGCGGGTTGCTGCGCGGACGCGCAAGCAACGACACGCCGACGCGCGATGCGATTTGCGACGCGCGCGCGCGCGATCGCGTCTGCGCGCATGTCGTCCGAAATCCGCCATCTCGCGGCTCGCGCGACGCACGTTCATTGGGAAAGGAAATGACATGCAACTGCGGTGTTTCGCGTTCTTCCTGCTGCTGGCCGCTGCCGGCAGCGTTCACGCCGTTCCGGTTTTCGACGATGCGGCCTGCGCCGCCGGCGCGCCCGGCCTGATCCTTCACGACGACGACCTTGCCGACGATGGCTACCACTTCGGCCAGGAAGTCGTCTCGGCCCGCGTGGTCGACAAGTTCACGCCGCTGGCCTATCCGGCGACGTTCTCGCGCGTGTGCATCTCGCTGTTCTCGGGCGAAGGCGTCGAGTCGCTCGACTTCGACGTCGTGGTCTACCAAGACGACGGCGACAACGGCGGGCCGGGGACCTTGCTCGCCTCGATGCCGGCCGGCGGCGGCGTGCTGCAACTGTTCGACTTCCCGTTCACGCCGCGCTTCGTCTCGCTCGATATCGCCGATCTCGGCATCAACCTGACATCGGGCAGCGCCTACATCGGGCTGCGCTGGAATCCGTCGCAGAACGGCGGCGATCTGGTCTACGTCAGCGCCGACCTGTCGCCGCAAACGCCGCAGGGCAGCGCTTATCTGTCCTACGACGAGGGGGAGTGGAAGCCGGCGAGGGAAGTGCTGCCGAACTATCGCGCCCTGATCCTGCGCGCGGTCGGTGCGCCGGGCGGCGCGCGCGCGCCGTGGCTGCGCACGAGCTTCGCGCCGGCGCGCATCATGGCGAACGAAACCAGCACGCTGTCGATCAAGCTCAGCAACGTCAGCCAGCCGAGCGCGGCGGTGCTGCAACAGGCCTTCGTCGATGTGCTGCCGGCCGGACTCGTCGTCGCCGCCGTGCCGAACGCGAACAGCACCTGCGGCGGCGCGCTCGAGGCGACGCCCGGCGCCGGCTCGTTCGCGCTCGCGTCTGGCGGCTCGATCCCGGCCGCCGGCACCTGCACGATCGCAGTCGACGTCACCGCGGCCGCCGACGGCGACTATCTCAACACTCTCGCGGCCGGCGCGTTGAACACGCAGCATGGTTCCAACGCCGACGCGGCGCAGGCCAACCTGCACGTCGGCTACGTGTTTCCCGAGCCGTATTGCAACGCGACCTTCCCGGGCGATACCTGGCCGATCGCGCGCGTGCAGTTCGCCGGCATCGACAACGCCAGCGATGCCGCGATCGGCGGATCGCCGCCGCTGGAGAACTTCACCGCGATCGTTGGTCATGTGGCAGCGGGGCAGACATTGCCGATGACGGTCAAGGGTCGGACCGAAAACCCCGCCGTCGTCACTGCCTTCGTCGACTGGAACCACGACGGCGATTTCGACGATGCGGACGAGAGCTATCGCATCGGCGAGCTGGCCGAATCGAGCGGCGTCGACGGCGTGCAGGTCAGCGCCGGCATCACCGTGCCGCCGACCGCGCTGGCGGGTGCGACGCGCCTGCGCGTGAGCTTGATGGCCGGCGGCGCGGCGATGGCCTGCAACTGGCTCGGCTTCGGTCAGGCCGAGGATTACACCGTGCAGGTCGCCGGCGGCGATCCGATTTTCGCCGACGGCTTCGAGGGCTGAGCGTCGTGCGGCGATGCGTGCGTCGCCGCGTGTACTTCAAGTAATCAATGCGATTTGCCGGCGCCGCAGGAAGCGGCGCACGGCTTCGTCGCGTTCGAGCCCGATCGCGATCTCGTACGCCGCGTGCGCGTCGCGCGCGGCGCCGCTGCGCGCGAGCAGTTCGGCGCGCGCGGCCCAGTAGGGTTGGTATTCGGCCAGTCGCGCTTCGTCGGCGCAGTCGGGCAATTCGGCCAGCGCCGCGTCGGCGCCGCGCAGTTCGGCCAACGCGAGCGCGCGATTGATCGCGACCACCGGCGAGGCGGTCAGCGCGGACAAACCGTCGTAGAGCTGCAGCACGGCCGTCCAGTTCACCTCGCCGCGGTGGCGGCGCTCGGCGTGCGCGGATTGCAGCGCGGCTTCGAGCTGATAGCGGCCGATCGTGCCGAGCGTGCTCGCGCGGCGCAACAAGGTTTCCGCTTCGTCGATCAAGGCGTGGTCCCAGCGCGTCATGTCCTGTTCGGTCAGCGGCACGAATTCGCCGCTGTCGTCGCGCCGCGCGCGGCGCCGCGCATGCGCGTGCAGCAGGCAGGCGAGCAGGCCGAGCGCTTCCGCTTCGCGCGGCAGCAGGCCGGCGGCGAGCCGCGCCAGGAACAGCGCTTCTTCGACCAGGTCGCGGCGTTCGAGATCGACGCCGCCCGGATCGGACCAGCCTTCGGTGAAGGCGGCGTAGATCGCGTCGAGTACGCTGCCCAGACGCGCGCCGAGTTCGTCCGCGTCCGGCACGCGCAGCGGAATGCCGGCCTGGCGAATCTTGTCTTTCGCGCGCACCAGCCGCTTGCTCATCGCCACCGGCGAGGTCAGGAAGGCCGAGGCGATGCGTTTGGCGTCGAGTCCGAGCACCGCTTGCAACATCAGCGGTGCGCGCACGCCGGCCTCGATCGCCGGATGCGCGCAGGCGAACATCAAGGCCAGCCGCTGGTCCGGTATCGACGCGTCGTCGTTTGTCTCGGCCGCATCTTCCAGCCGTTGCCACTGTTCGAGCGCTACCTCGCCGCTGCGGCGACGGCGCGCGCCGTCGATCAGCTTGCGCCGCGCCACCGTCAACAGCCACGCCTCCGGATTGGCCGGACAACCGCGCGGCCATTCGGCCAGCGCGGCGGCGAACGCATCGGCGAGGGCGTCTTCGGCCGCGGCGAGGTCGCGCGAACTCGCCGCCAGAAACGCGACCAGCTTGCCGTAGCTGCGTTGCGCGACGGCGGCGATCGCGCGGCGAGCGGCGTCTTCGGCGGCGTGGCTGCGGTCCGGTTCCATGCCGCCGATTTTTAGCACGCGCGCGCTCAGTCGGTCGGCCAGACCGGCCGCACCTCGACGATGCCGTGATAGGCGCCGGGACAGCGCGCGGCCCAGGCGATCGCGGCGTCGAGGTCGGCCGCCTCGATCAAGTAGTAACCGCCGAGCTGTTCCTTGGAATCGGCATACGGTCCGTCCAGCACCTGCGGCTTGCCGTCGGCGACGCGCACCCGCGTCGCCGATGCCGCTGCGTGCAGGCGATTGCCGCCGACCAGTGCGCCGGCCTGAGCCAGCGCTTCGGTGTAGGCGACGTAGGCCGCCACGCCTTCTTCCTGTTCCTTCTCGCTCAACGCATCCCAGCCTTTCTCGTTCGAATACAACAGCAAGAGGTATTGCATTGCAGTCTCCTTCGTCGTGGACGGCCGCAGCGCCGTCGCTTCGATGACGTTCGGGTACCGGCGTTTTGGACAAGTCTGGCAACTCTTTGCGGCGGACGCTGTGCGAGGATCGAAACGGAGCGGGGTGTACCGGCCCTGCTAGTCGCTACCCTTGGGAGAGATTCATGTCGACTCAATACGCCACCGCCACGCCCGCCAGTACGGTCGCCGTCGCACCCATCGCTTGGCCGCAGGTCGCCGTGGGCGGGCTCTTGATCGCGCTGGGCGACGCCGCCTTCGCGACCACCTACTGGTTTACGTGGACCGCGGCCAACGTGATGCGCATGTTCCAGTCGATCGCGATGGGCGTACTCGGCACGGCCAGCTTCGACGGCGGCGCCGCCAGCGCCGCGCTCGGCGCCACTCTGCATCTGGTGATGGCGACGATGTTCGTGGCGGCCTATGCGCTGGTCGCGCAGCGCCGGCCGGCCTTGCTCGACCGCCTGCTGCCGTACGGTTTCGCCTACGGCTTCTTGATGTACCTGATCATGAATTTCGTGGTGATGCCGCTGTCGCGCGTCGGCCGCGCGCCTTCGCTGGAACATCCCGAGCGGCTGTTGCCGGTGATCGCGGCACATCTGGTGTTCGGCCTGATCTGCGTGCTGTTCGCGCGGCGTGCGCTGCGCGGGCGCTGACGAGAGCGCAATCGCGTCATCTCCCTCTCCCGCTCGCGGGAGAGGGCCGGGGTGAGGGCGAGGGGAGTGAGGCGCGTCGGCTCGAGCAATGCGTTTTAGACGCCCGCCTGCAAGACGCGCCGACTTGATCGCCGCGCCCGCGGACCGCATCTGGAGACAGGCGACGCGCAGCGCGAACGCGCGTAGGCTGCCTATCCCTCCAGAGGAAATCCGCCATGGCTACCGGCTGGGCCGGCGACGGCGCCGTGCAAGACCAGATCGACGCGACCGTGAAGGACGCGATCGAGCGCGCGCGCAGCCGTCTGCCGCAGGGCGCCGGCCGCAGCCATTGCGAGGAATGCGAAGCACCGATTCCGGCGGCGCGCCAGAAGGCCGTGCCGGGCGTGCGTTTGTGCGTGGCCTGCCAGCAGGAACACGATCGCGCCGCCGAAGCTTTCAGCGGCTACAACCGCCGCGGCAGCAAGGACAGCCAGCTGCGTTGAGCGGCGCCTGCGCGTCGCAGCGTCCGGCTTTTCAATCCTCTTCGTCCGGCCCGCGCCACCAGATTGTCCCCGGTGCCGGTTCGGACGGCGCCTGCGTGCGCGTTTCGATGCCGTCCACGCGGCGGCCGCGGCCGCCGCCCTTCCAGCGATCGAGCAGCTGCACGACCGACGCTCGGCTCTGCGCGGCGATGCCGAGGTTGCGCTCGCCGCTCCAGCCCGAAGTCTCTTCATGCCGATGCGGCGCGCCGTAGCTGCAACGCAGGCAATAGTGGCCGATCGATTCGGTCCAATCCTCGGTCGCCCCGATTCCCGGTACGCGTATTTCCAAGAGCGCGGACAGATCCGTTTCGTCTTCGCAGCGCACGAAAACCGCGTGCGTTTCGAACTCCGAGGCGGACAGGCGCGCGAGCGCGTTGAACACCGGCACGTTCGTACGGCCGAACGCGCGCTCGCCGGTTCTGGCACCGTCGTGCAGCACGACATCGCCGTAGCGGTAACCGCTTTCCGGCAGCGGCACGTTCATCAGCCGTGCGCGCACGACATCGAAACGGCGCGCGAACAAGGTCTCGCCGTCGCCCCACGGATTGAGCCGGACGCTGACCACGCCGAAATCGGCCTCGACCGGACCCTCGCCCGGCGGCAGCCCGATGCCGCAATCGGTCCAGAGCCGGCGCACTTCGGCCCACTTTCCCAATGCGGTCGCCGCGATGCCCGCATTCCACAGGCTGGCCGGGTCGGGCTCTTCGTGCAGTTCGATCGCGCGCAGATTGTGTTCGAGCGACGTGGGCCAGTCGCGCAGGTACTTGTGCACCAAGCCGCGCATGTAGTGATAGGCGGGCCAGTCCGGGTTCGTTTGCAGAAGTTGCGCGAACAGCGTCGAGGCGGCGGCCAGATCGCCGCCCTCGAAGGCGGCATAGGCGCGCTCGTGCAAGTCTTCTGCGTCGGCTTCGACGGGCATGGCCGCGGTTTCCGGTAAGGGCGATGGAGAGCGGAATCTTATCGGAGGCGACGGCCGCGGCAGAGTCGGACTCGCGGCGGCGGAACACGCTCGTCCGACGCCGATTGGATTCGACAAAACCGGGTCGGAATCGCATAGTAGGCGTTTGCCAGAATGGGCACGCGCCGATGACCGACACCTTCCCCGACCGCCTCAGCGTCGATCCGAAAAGTCCCTATCACGACGCCGATCTGCTCGCGCGCGGCATCGGCATCCGCTTCAACGGGCAGGAAAAAACCAATGTCGAGGAATACTGCATCAGCGAGGGCTGGATCCGCGTCGCCGCGGGCCGCGCGCTGGACCGGCGCGGCAATCCGATCACGCTGAAGCTGAAAGGCGAGGTGATTCCGTTCTTCCACGATTCCGCCAAGACGGAGTCTTGACGCGGCGCACGCGCCGGCAGGAGCTCGAGCATGAAATTTCTGGTGATGATCTACAACGACGATTCGCTGCTGAAGCAGATGCCGGCGGGCGAATTCGACACGACCATGCGCGGCTGCTTCGAGCACGCCGACGAGTTGCGCGAAGCCGGTCATCTGCTCGACTCGCAGCAGCTGCACCCGCCGGCGACGGCGAAGACGCTGCGCGTGCGCGCCGGCCGCACCACCATCGTCGACGGCCCGTTCGCCGAGACCAAGGAGATTCTCGGCGGCTTCAATCTGATCGAAGCGGCCGACATGGACGAAGCGCTGCGCATCGCGGCCGAATTCCCGTGGGCCGCCACCGGCTGCATCGAAGTGCGGCCGGTGGTCGACATGGATGCGGTGCGCCGGCGCGTCGGCGCAGCCGTCGCCGCCAACGCCTGAGCATGCGGGCGCGCGCCGTCATGCCCGGCGCTGCGCGATGAACGTGCCGCCGGCGACCGGCCAAACCAGCCTGGCCGGGTTCGAAGCGGCTGAGCCGAGCGACCGGCTGTTTTTCGCCGTCTATCCGGACGCGGACACCGCGGCTCGCGCATCCGCGCTGGCCGGCGCGCTGCGCCAGAAGCACGGCTTGCACGGCAAGCCGCTGGCCGCCGAGCGTCTGCACGTGACGCTGCATCATCTGGGCGACTACGCCGGTGTGCCGGCCGACGTCGTGCGCATGGCCAGCGCGGCGGCCGCGCGCGTCGAGTGCGCGCCGTTCGACATCGCGTTCGAGCGTGCGCAGAGTTTCGTTGCGCACACGGCGAGAAAGCCCTTCGTGCTGCTCGGCGACGACGGCGTTGCGGCGGTGACTCAGTTGCAAAGCCAACTCGGTGCCGCTTTGCGCGCCGGCGGGCTGGCGCGCTGGGTGGCGCCGCAGTACACGCCGCATCTGACGTTGCTCTACGACGCGCGTGTGCTCGCCGCCGAAGCGGTCGAGCCGCTGCACTGGCGAGCGAGGGAGTTCGTCTTGGTGCGCAGCCTGCTCGGACGCAGCCGGCACGAGGTGCTCGCGCGCTGGCCGCTGCACGTATGAGTGCAAAAAATTGCTCGTTGCGCGCGCGGCTTGTCGATTCCGACCGTTCGCCTACGTCGTACTGAATGAAAGCGGCACCGCGCCGCCTACAGGGAGAAAACCATGTTCCGCACCGCCGCGATTCGTTCCTTGTCGATCTTGCTCGCATCTACCGTCGCCGCCGGCGCCAGCGCTGCGCCGGCCACTTACACGCTCGATCCCAGCCATACCTATCCGAGTTTCGAAGCCGATCACATGGGCATCTCGGTTTGGCGCGGCAAGCTCGATCAGAGCACCGGCAAGGTCGTGCTCGACAAGGAGGCCGGCAGCGGTACGGTCGACGTCAATTTCGAGTTGAACAGCATCGACTTCGGTCAGAAAGCCTTGAACAAATGGGCGCGCGGCAAGGAATTCTTCGATACCGCCAAGCAGCCGAAGGCGAGCTACAAGGGCAAGCTCGACAAGTTCGTCGACGGCGCCCCGACGCACGTATCGGGCGAGCTCAGCCTGCACGGCGTGACCAAGCCGGTGGAACTGCGTATCGAGCACTTCAAATGCATCCAGCATCCGATGCTCAAGCGCGAGTATTGCGGCGCCGATGCTTACGGTTCGTTCGACCGTTCCGCCTTCGGCCTCGACGCCGGCAAGGACTTCGGCTTCGACATGAACGTGGCCTTGCGCATCCAAGCCGAGGCGGTGCGCGACAAGTAAGACGCGGAGGGGGCCGACGCATCGGCGCTCACGCGATAAAAAATTCGGCAGCCGGTCGAGATCGACGCGATAGAAGTCGCTCGGCCGGGTAGCGCCGAGCTTTTGCACGTGACGCTGCATCATCTGGGTGACTACGCCGGCGTGCCGGCCGACGTCGTGCGCACTGCGCTGGCGAGCGAACGAGTTCGTCTTGCTGCGCAGCCTGCTCGGACACGGCCGGCACGAGGTGCTCGCGCGCTGGCCGTTGCGCGGTTGAGCGCAGGAACAGTCCTGAGGCGAGCGCGAGGCTTGCCGACTCGGACCCTTCGCCTAGCCCGTGCTCGAGATCAGCCGTGCCAGCGAGCGTCTCACGGCCGCCCTGGATTCCGGATTCAAAAAAGTTCGCCGCGCTTGTCGATTCCTACCGGTCCGGTTCGTCTTCAGTGACATCAGACCACCAAGCAAGGAGTACGACGTGAGAAAGATCATCGTGGGTGCCTTCATCAGCCTCGACGGCGTCATGCAGTCGCCCGGAGGACCGCAGGAAGACCCGGTCGGCGGCTTCCGCTTCGGCGGCTGGTTCGCGCCGCTGATCGACGAAGCCACGGGCAGCGCGATCGGCGAGATGCTGGCCAAGCCGTTCGACCTGCTGCTCGGCCGCAAGACGTACGACATCTTCGCCGCGCACTGGCCTTACGTCGACAAGGACGATCCGATCGGCCCGGTCTTCGACCGCATCACCAAATACGTCGCCACCCGCGACGCAGGCCGCAACTTGAGCTGGCAGAACAGCGAAACGCTCGGCGCCGATGCCGTCGCCACGCTGAAAAAGCTGAGGCAGTCGGACGGTCCGGACCTGCTCACCCAGGGTTCCAGCGATTTTCTGCGCACGCTGTTCGCCGAAGGCCTGGTCGATGAGGTGAACGTCTTCATCTCGCCGGTGATCCTGGGCAAGGGCAAGCGCCTGTTCGACGACAGCGGTAAGCCCGGCAATCTGAAGCTGCTGTCCTCGACGGTGACGCCGTCCGGCATCATCCACGCGAAATATGTTCCGGATGGCGAGGTGAAGACCGGCTCGTTCGAATTCGATACGCCGACCGATGCCGAACTTGAACGCCGCAAGAACCTGAGCTAACAAAAAAATGGCGCCGGATGAGGGTGCCCGCGTCCCCATCATCCGGCGCCGAATGCTTCGGCCGGCGCGCCAGCTACTTCGGCAGTCGGTCGAGATCGACGCGATAGAAGTCGCTCGGTTGGGTCGCGCCGAGCGAGCGCGCGAAGAACAAGGTGTTGCTCTCCCAGCGCATCGTCGGATGGAACTCGTCGTCGGCGCTGTTCACGCAGGGGCCGAGATTGGTGCCGCTCGTCCATTGGTGCCAGCGATCGCGACGCGCGACGTACAGATCGCCCCAGCCGTAGCCGAGGTCGGTGAGGCCGTCGTTGGGGCGGTCGAGACGCGCGAAGATCATGGTGCGGCCGTCCGGCGCGATGTCGGGATTGAATTCCCAACGCTCCGGCGTATTGACGCCGGGGCCGAGCCGCTCGGCCGGGCCGAAGCGGCCGTCCCACTGACGCCGGCTGCGCCAGATGTCGACGTCGCCGGATGGGATCGGCGCTTTCACGCGCGCGAAGTAGAGATTGCCGAGCAGGTCCAGGCTCGCGTACAGCTCGTCGTAGCCGTCGGCGTTGGGTCCTTCGCCCAGATGCACAGGCTCGCTCCAGCCGCTCGGCGTGCGTCGCACCATCCACAGGTCCATGTCGGTCTTGGCGTGGCCGTCGACCGGACGCATCGACGAAAAGATCAGGTGCAGGCCGTCGAAGGTGACGAACGGATCCATGTCCGGATACTGGCCCGAGAACGGCGCCACCGCCGGCGTCGACCAGCCGCCTCGCGGCAGGCGGTGAGAAGTCTGGATCGCAATCGGGCCGCGCGTGCCCGGCCACCAGCTGGCCGAGGCCGACCAGTACGCGCGCAGACGCGTCGGCGTGAAGTTCAGGCGCCACTCCCATTGGCCCGGCAAAGAGATCACGTCCTCGGCGAATTTTTCGGCCGGCTCGCAGGCGCCGGAGAGGGTTTGCGCCGGCACCTCGGCGGCCGCGAAGACGGCGGCGAGCGCGCTGGCGAGAATCGGAACGGAACGCATCGAAGCACCTCGTTGGTGGTGAATCCGCGCCGAGCATCGACCGCGAAAGCGCGCCTGCGAAGCCGTGCGGGGACCAAGCGCGCGGCCGGCGGGACGAACGCCACGCACGCGATTGCAAGTCGCCGCGACGCGCAATACCGTGGCCGCATGCCGCATCGAACCGCTCTGACGATCGCCTGCGTGAGCGCCTGGTGGCTGTTCAGCGGCGTGGTCGGCGCGGCGCAGACCATGACGATGGTCGAGGCGACCGCGCAGCGGCTGCCGTGGCAATACGTGCTGCGCACCGAACTCGCCAGCGACCTGTTGTGGATTCCGTTCACCCTGATCTTGTTCGCCTGCGTGCGGCGCGTGCCGTTCGAGCGCGGGCGCGTGCTGCGCGCGGCCGGCGCGCTCGGCCTCGCCGTCGCCGTGGTCGTGCTGCTGCGCGCAATGGCGGTGTTCGCGCTGAACGGCGTAGTCGGCTGGTATCCGCACGGCACGCCCTCTTTCGAACGCCTGCTGCTGACCAGCGTGTTCAACAATCTCTTGATGTGCTGGATGATCGTCGGCGTCGCGCACGCGCTGATCTACGCCGAGCGTGAATCGCGCCGCCGCCGTCAGACCGTCGAATTGGAAGCGCGCTTGAACGAAGCGCGGCTGCAGGCCTTGTCGGCGCAGCTCAATCCGCATTTCCTGTTCAACGCGCTGAACTCGATCGCCGAACTGGTGCATCGCGACGCCGATGCGGCCGACCGCATGCTGGTCGGCCTCGGCGTGCTGTTGCGCTACAGCCTCGACGGCGCGCGCACGCAGGAAGTCGCGTTGCGCGAAGAACTCGAATCGCTCGGCAACTACGTCGAGATCGAGCAAGTGCGGCTCGGCGCGCGCCTGCGTTTCGAATGCTCGATCGCGCCCGATGCGCTGCGTGCGCGCGTGCCGCGACTGCTGCTGCAACCCTTGGTCGAGAACGCGATCCGCTACGCGATCGCGCCGCGGCAGGCGCCCGGCTGCATTCGCGTGAGCGCGCGCAGGCACGCCGGACGGCTGCTGCTCGAAGTCGTCGACGACGGCGACGGCCGCGGTAGCACGAGCGGCGGGCGTGGTATCGGTCTCGACAACACGCGCGACCGTCTGCGTGTCTTGTACGGCGCCGACCATCGTTTCGAGGTACGCCGCGGCGACGACGGCGGCGTATCGGCATGTCTGGAAATGCCGTTCCGGCCGATCGCGGAAGCGGCCTGATGCCGGCCCTGCGCGCCCTGATCGCCGACGACGAACCGCTCGCACGCGCACGCCTGCGCCGCCTGCTCGAAGCCGACGGCGGCGTCGAGGTGGTGGCCGAATGCAGCGGCGGCGGCGAGGCAATCCGCGCCTTGCATCGACAGCGGCCGGACGTCGCCTTCCTCGACGTGCGCATGCCCGAGATCGACGGTTTCGACGTCGCCCGTCAGGCGTCCGACGGCGCGACCCAGCTGGTCTTCGTCACTGCGTACGCGGAGCATGCGTTGCGCGCGTTCGATGCGGCCGCGGTCGACTATCTGCTCAAGCCGCTGGCGCCCGAACGCCTGCGCGCGGCGTTGCAGCGCGTGCGCCGCCGCCGCGCCGAGCGCGAAGGCGGGCAGGGGGCACCGCCGACGCACGCCGCGGCGCGCATCGCGGTGCCGTCCGGCAGCGGCGTGCACCTGCTCGCGCTGGCCGAGATCGAGCGCGTGACGGCGCAGGCCAATTACGTCGAGGTACACGCCGGCGGCCGCAGCTATCGGCTGCGCGAGACGATGGCCGCGATGGAAGCGCGCCTGCCCGAGCCGCAGTTCGTGCGCGTGCATCGCTCGGCGATCGTGCGCGTGGACGCCGTGCGCGACATCGAAATCTTGGACGGCGGCCGGCATCTTTTGCATTTGAGCGGCGGTGCGCGGGTCGCCGCCGGACGCGGCTATCGCGAGCGCTTGCGCAGCGCACTCGGCCTGACCGCACCGCGCTGACCGCCGCGCGCTACGATGCGCGCATGCCCAGCCTTTTGTTGAACCTGCGCCACGTGCCCGACGACGAGGCGGACGAAGTCCGCGCGCTGCTGAACGAGCGTCGCATCGAGTTCTACGAAACGCCGCCGAGCCGCTGGGGCGTGTCCGCCGGCGCGATCTGGATCGCCGACGAAGACGCCGCGCCGGCCGCGCGCCGCGTGCTCGACGACTATCAAGAACGCCGCCGCACGCAGGCGCAAGCCGAGTACGCCGCCGCGCGCGAAGACGGCAGCGCGCCGACCTGGTGGACCATGCTGCGCGACGAGCCGTTGCGCCTGTTGCTGGTTTTGCTGACCGCGGTGTTGCTGCTCGGTTTGCTCGCGTTGCCGGCGTTCCTGATGTCGCGCTAGTTCGCCAGGACCGGCGCGTTGGCCGTGCGGCGATACGTCAACAATCGCCCGCGAAACGGCGGCGGCTCTTCCGGCGTCATCGGCCCGCGCCATTCTTCGGCCGCATAGCCTTGCGCGAGCAGCGCACGCGTCAACAGCGCGCTGTTGCCGCGGCCGGGGTCGGCGATGACGATTTCGGCCTGCGCTTTGGCATGACGTTCGAGCACCGGCGCGAGCTGGGCAGCGTGGCCGCGTTCGTACAGGATGTCGCTGCCGATGATGAGATCGAACTGGCCGAGGTCGTGCGCCGGTTGCGTCCATTGCAAGTCGCGGTACGGCACCGGCGCGAGGCCGTTGAGCGCGGCGTTGTCGGCCAGGAACGTCGGCGCCAGCGGATGATGGTCGCTGGCCAGCACGTCGGCGCCGCGCTGTTGCAGCACCAGGCTGGCGAGGCCGAGGCCGCAGCCGAGTTCGAGGATGCGTTTGCCTTCGATCGGATGGCGGCTCATCGCCTCGGCCAAGAGGCAGCCGGCCGGCCAGACGTGACCGAACAAGCTCCATTGCGCCGAGGAGATGCCGGCGCGCTCGGCGCTGCCGTCGGCGTCGTCGTATTGCTGCAGATCGCTGAGCGCGCGGATGTGCAGTTCGTGCGCGCCGAAGCGCAGCGTGAGCAAGCGGGTCGTATAAGCGGTCATCGCGGCATCTTATGCGAGCGCGCACGCACGATGCGGATCGATACCGCACATTCGTCTCCTGCAGGTTTTGCGCGCGGTGCTCGAAACATGCGGCCGCGGAAGGCCGCGGCCGGAAGCGTCGAAGTCGTCGCGCCAAAAGTTCGATGGCGACCGGCAGCTCGCAGCAATCCCGCACGGATCGCAAACAGTTACCCCGCAGTGCGGCTGGACCTCGCGCGGAGCCGGGGCTAGCATCGAACGCTTTCCGCTCCGGAGGGTCCGCTCTTGAAACGCCTGCTCGCATCCTGCATCGCCGTCGCCTTGTCGTCGTCCGCGTTCGCCGAAAAAGCGCCGACCTTCGATCCGAAGCGCCTGTCCGACGACGTCAAAACCCTCGCCTCCGACGCGTTCGAAGGCCGCGGTCCGGCCACGCCGGGCGAAACCAAGACGGTCGAATTCATCATCGCGCAGATGAAGGCGGCCGGCCTGCAGCCGGGCGGCGATCTCAAGGACGGGCAGCGCGCCTGGACCCAGGCGGTGCCGCTGGCGCGCTCGGAGATCAGCGGCACGCCGAAGTTCGCGCTCGGCGTCGGCGGCAAGAGCGAGGCTTTGACCCAAGGCGAGCAGCTCGCCGTGCGCGCCGCGATGGAAGGCTCCAAGTCGGTCTCGATCAAGGACGCGCCGCTGGTCTTCCTCGGCTACGGCGTGGATGCGCCCGAGCGCAAGTGGAACGACTTCAAGGACGTGGATCTGAAGGGCAAGATCGGCATCGTGCTGATCAACGACCCCGATTTCGAAAGCGGCAAGGGCGATTTCGGCGGCAAGGCGATGACCTACTACGGCCGCTGGACCTACAAGTTCGAAGAAGGCGCGCGCAAGGGCGCGCTCGGCATCCTGATCGTGCACGAGACGGCGCCGGCGTCCTACGGCTGGAACACGGTCAAGAACTCCAACACCAACACCATGTTCGACGTCGTGCGCGACAGCGGCGCGGCGGTGCATCCGAAGATGGAAGGCTGGATCCAGCGCGATTTCGCGGTCGATCTGTTCAAGCGCGCCGGCCTCGATTTCGAAGCGCAGAAGAAACTGGCGCAGACGCGCGAGTTCAAACCGGTCGAACTGAAGGGCGCCACGCTCTCGGCCGACTACGCGGTCGATCAGAAAGTCATCACCTCGCAGAACGTGGTCGGCCGCATCGAGGGCACGCAGCGGCCTGACGAAACGGTGATCTACAGCGCGCACTGGGATCACCTCGGCGTCGGCGAGGCGGACAAGAAGGGCGACAAGATCTACAACGGCGCGGTCGACAACGGCACCGGCGTGGCCGCGCTGATCGAGATGGGCCGCGCGTTCGCGGCGGCGCCCAAGCCGCAGCGTTCGGTCGTGTTCCTGGCGGTGACGGCGGAGGAGAAGGGGCTGCTCGGTTCGGAGTACTACGCGTCCAAGCCGCTTTATCCGCTCGGCAAGACGGTCGCCGACATCAACATGGATGCGCTCGATCCGGGCGACCCCGCGCGCGACTTCACCACCTCGGGCAGTGCGAAATCGGACCTGCTCGATCTTCTGATCGCCGACGGCAAGAGCTTCAAGCTGACCTACACGCCCGATTCGCATCCCGAAGCCGGCTACTTCTTCCGCTCCGACCACTTCCCGTTCGCCAAGCGCGGCGTGCCGGCGGTGTCGTTCGGCTCGGGCGACGACCTGGTCAACGGCGGCAAGGCGGCCGGCGAAGCGGCGGCGAAGGACTACACCGCCAACCGCTATCACCAGCAGGGCGACGAGTGGCAGGCCAGCTGGAGCTTCACCGGCATGGCACGCGATCTGGGCCTGCTCTACAAGCTCGGCAGCGAACTGGCCGATTCCAAGCGTTGGCCGGACTGGTCGAAGGACTCGGAATTCCGCGCCGCGCGCGATGCGAGCGCGGCGGATCGTCGCTGAGTTCGCTCAGCGTTCGCCGGCGGACAGCGCGGCGCGTACGAGCGGCAGCTCGACGCGCTGCGTCTTGCCCGGATCGACCGGCACGCGCGCATCGGTGATGAATTCGAGCCGGCCGCCGGCGGCGCGCAGGTTCGCGCGCAGTGCGTACTGCCGCGTCGCGTCGATCTTGCTCGCATCGAAAGGCAGCGCGAACTCGTACGGCGGCCGGCGCAGCTCGCCGAAGGTCTGCTGCGCCAAGGTCGCGCCGCGGTCGTCGATCAATTGCACTTCCAAGGTCGCGCCCGGCGCCAGCACGAGGTGTTCGCGGTAGACCGCCTGGCCGCGGATCGCCGCGCCCGTCACGGTCGGCGTCGAGGGGGTCTTGGGCGGCGGAACCGATTGGCAGGCGGCCAATCCCGCGGCGAGGAACAAGAGCAGCAAACGGCGCATGGCGCGAACCTGGACGAACGAGCAAGTGCCGCGTTTTACACGTTGTACGCGCGACTTGCACGTGCGCTTGCGGCGCCTCGGACAGGATGCACGCCGCGGCCGAGCGGCCGGCGACATGCACGCGTCACCGCAGCGGACTATGCTGCCCCTTTCGAGCGAACAGGAGACGTCATGAGCACCGAACGCATCGCCGCGCGCCTGGTCGAGCTGTGCCGCAAAGGCGAGTTCGCCCAAGCACAGGACGAGTTGTACGCCGCCAACGCGGTCAGCATCGAACCGGACGGTTTGCCGGAGGGCATGCTCGGCACTGTCGAAGGGATCGACGCGATTCGCGAGAAGGGGCGCCAGTTCCGCGAACGTACCGAAACCCTGCACAGCCTCACCGTCAGCGACGCGCTGATCGCCGGCAACTGGTTCAGCGTGACGATGTCGATGGACATCACGATGAAGCAGTTCGGCCGCATGACGATGGGCGAGGTGTGCGTCTACCGCGTGCACGAGGACAAGATCGTCAGCGAGCAGTTCTTCTACGACGTCGGCTGAGGCCGCCGGCACGAACGTGCGCAGCCGGCTAAAATGGCCGGATGCGTCTGAACAAACACATCGCCGAGACCGGCTACTGCTCGCGCCGCGAAGCCGATCGGCTGATCGCCGAGAAGCGCGTCAGCGTCAACGGCCGCGCCGCCGGCATCGGCACGATCGTCGCCGAGGGCGACGAAGTCCTGGTCGACGGCCAGCCTCTGCTGGCGCGGCGCGCCGCCAGCGCGACGCGCAAGCACGTCTACATCGCCTTGTACAAGCCGGTCGGCGTCGTCTGCACGACCGAGCGCGAAGTCGACGGCAACATCGTCGATTTCGTCGACCATCAGCAGCGCATCTTTCCGGTCGGCCGCCTCGACAAGGATTCGGAAGGGCTGATCCTGATGACCAGCAACGGCGACATCGTCAACGAGATCCTGCGCGCCGAGAACCGCCACGAAAAGGAATACCTGGTCGCGGTGAACCGCCCGGTCACGCCGGAATTCCTCACCGGCATGGCGCGCGGCGTGCGCGTGCACGGCCAGGTGACGCAGCCGTGCAAGACCGCGCGCATCGCCAAGTTCGGCTTCCGCGTGGTGCTGACGCAGGGCCTGAACCGGCAGATTCGCCTGATGGCGGCGGCGTTCGGCTATCGAGTGACCCAGCTGCGGCGCGTGCGCATCGTCAACATCAAGCTCGGCGCGCTGAAGATGGGCCAGTGGCGCAACCTGACCGACGTCGAGCTGCGCGGCCTGTTGCCCGAACGCAGCGCGTGGTGAGATGGCTGGCTGCGGCCAGTGACCAATGGCGCTGTCGCGCTCCGCGCCGCGCGACTAGGCTGAGCGCATGCTGACCTCCTACGAAACCCGGCACCGGCGCGGCGACGCGCTGCCGACGCACCGGCATCGCGGCGCCTATGCCGCGCTGGTGGTCGAAGGCGGCTACGAAGAGAACAGCGTCGACGGCCCGCTGGCGTGCCGGCCCGGCGTGCTGCTGCTGCATCCGCGCTATCACGCGCACGGCAATCGCTTCGCCGGCTCCGACGCGCGCGTGATCAATCTGGCCTTGCCGCACGCGACCGAACTCGCGCAGGCGCAAGCCTGGCTGGTGCCGAACTTGCGCGAAGCGATCGAGGTTTTCCGGCGCGCGCCCGAGCGCTTCGAGGAGCTGCGTGCTGCTTGTGCGAACTACGAAGCCGAGGCGGCGCCCGCGTGGCAGCGCGAATTCGTCGCCGCGCTCGGCGCCGACGATCGGCCGATCGCCGAGATCGCGCGCGGCTATGGCATCTCCGCCGCGCACGCGAGCCGCGTGCTGGCGGCGTCCTACGGCATGCCGCCGCGCGCGTTGCGGCGCGAATTGCGCTGGCGGCGCGCGTTGCGCCTGCTCGCCGGCCCGGCGCCGCTGGCCGAAGTCGC
The DNA here is from genome assembly GCF_058808595.1 of Dokdonella sp. GW821-FHT11D02. NCBI lineage: Bacteria > Pseudomonadati > Pseudomonadota > Gammaproteobacteria > Lysobacterales > Rhodanobacteraceae > Dokdonella > Dokdonella sp. GW821-FHT11D02. Next base: position 1,930,423 of record NZ_CM179520.1, read on the forward strand.
GCTCAGCGCCGGCTTCAGCGACCAGAGCCACTTCACCCGCATCGCGCGCCTGCACGCCGGGCAGCCGCCGCAGGCATTGCGGCGCGAGATCAAATCCGTTCAATACGCGGCACGCCGCGCCGCGCTGCAATAGACGCAACGCCGCAAGGCTTGCCGGAAGAAAACGATGCGACACGCGTCGTCTTGGACGAAAACGCTGGTGTGTTTCCTGTGCCTGCCGCTCGCCGCGGCGGCGATCGAACCGGCGACCACGCCGGCCGCGCGGCAGGCGATCGACGCGTCGACCAGCGCGGCGCTGCAAGGCGATGCCTCGCGCACGCTCGAAGCGGTCGGCTCGGTCGCGGCGGATCAATTCGCCGGCGTCGACGCCGACTATCGCGCCTGCCTGTTCGGTCGCTTCCAGCGCGACACGCCGCCGTATCTGGCCGGCGCGGTCACGGACGCGTTCGTGCGCGAGCTGCTGGCGACGTACCAGGATTACTGGTGGCACGCGTTGAAGGCGCCGGCCACGCGCGATGCGCTCGATGCCGCCTTGCTGCAGAAGCTGCGCGGTCTGCTCGGTGACTCTCATCAGGGCAGCCCCGACCTGGGCAAAGCGGATCAAGAATGGGATGTCGTGGAAGAACGCCTGGGCCAGCGTCTGCGCGAACACGGCTTCCATTCGCAGCTCGGTCGCACGCCGCCGCTGCGCGAGCTGATGGTCTGGCGCAAAGAGACCACCAAGCCCTACCGCGTCGTCTTGCCCGACAGCGAATTTCGCGTCGATGCGCAGCTGCTCGACGATTTCGTCAGCCGCGGCTGGAGCTACTACGCACGTTGCGGCCGCGGTTCGGCCGGCGGCTGGGCGGCGGACGACCGCATCTACGCGGTCGTGCCCTGGTTCGACGGCAAGCTCGATTCCGACCGCTTCCGCGCCAGCCTGCTCGGCCACGAGACGCAGCATTTCTCCGATCTCAAGCGCTTCCCCAAACTGGAGGCTTGGGAGTTGGAGTACCGCGCCAAGTTCACCGAGCTGTGGATGTCGCGCACGACCACGACCGAACTGTTGCAACGTTTCGCCGCCAGCCAGAGCGACGACAAGGAGTCGCCGCACACCTACGCCAACAAGCGCGTGCTGGCTGCCTTGCGCGAGGAACTCGGCACGCACGGCGTCACCGCTGCCGCGCCCGATCTCACCGACGTGCCGCTCGAGCGCCTGCGCGCGGCTGCGCGCGAGGTGCTGTTGCAGGATTCCAAGCGGCGCTAGGCGTTCGCTCGAGTCATACACCGAAAGCCGAGCCTTCCCCTCTCCCGCAAGCGCGAGAGGGAAAGGCGAAAGCAACGGCGCAGCAATTCGCCGCCGCCTGCGCCATTGGTCCTATTGATGTTTGGCCGGCGCCGTTCCACCCTCGACGTTTGATCGAAGCGAGGGCCGGCGATGAGTAAGGCGTGCAAGCGGATCGCGATAGCCGTCGCGATGGCGATGGGAAGCGGCAGCGTCGTGGCGGCGCCCGCCGCCGACGAAGCGGCGTTCCGTTCGCTGTACAAAGAGCTGGTCGAGATCAATACGACGCTGTCGGTCGGCAGTTGCACCGAAGCGGCCAATGCGATGAAGCGGCGCCTGCTCGCCAGCGGTCTGGCGCCGGCCGACGTGCAGGTGCTGGTGCCGCCGCAGCGGCCGAAGGACGGCAACCTGCTCGCGACCTATCGCGGCAGCGATGCGAAGGCGGCGCCGATCCTGTTGCTCGCGCACATCGACGTGGTCGAGGCGCACCGCGAGGACTGGCAGCGTGATCCGTTCAAGCTGACCGAGGAAGACGGCTGGTTCTACGCGCGCGGCGCCAGCGACGACAAAGCCATGGCGGCGGTGTTCGTCGACAGCCTGATCCGCTACCGCAAGGCCGGCTTCAAGCCGCGCCGCGACATCAAGCTCGCCTTGACCTGCGGTGAAGAGACGTCGGAAACCTTCAACGGCGTGTCGTGGCTGATCGAGCAGCATCCCGACACGTTGAAGGCCGCATTCGCTTTGAACGAAGGCGCCGGCGGCGAACTCGACGCGGCCGGCAAGCCGGTCGCGCTGCAGGTCCAGGCGGGCGAGAAGGCGTATCAGGACTTTACGCTCGAGATCACCGACGCGGGCGGCCACAGTTCGCGCCCCAAGCCGAGCAATCCGATCTACCGCCTCGCCGCGGGGCTGGAGAAGGTCGGCGCGTATCGTTTCCCGATCCAGCTCAACGAGGTCACGCGCGCCTACTTCAAAGCGCAGCTCGAACTGGCACCGAACGCGGCCGTCGAAGACATCAAGGCGGTCCTGCGTGAGCCGCCCGATGAAGCCGCCGCCGAGCGTCTGTGGGCGCTCAATCCGGGCTGGAACAGCATGCTGCGCACGACCTGCGTCGCGACCATGGTGCAGGCCGGCCACGCACCGAATGCGCTGCCGCAACGCGCGCGTGCGAACGTGAACTGCCGCATCCTTCCCGGCGTGCCGATGGAAACGGTGAAGAACACGCTGGCGCATGCGATCGGCGACGACGGCATCGCGATCAGCGGCACCGAAGATCCCGGCGCGAAATCGCGCGTGCCGACGCTGACACCGCAGATGCTGGAGCCGATCCGCAAGGTCGCCGAATCGATCTGGCCGGGCGTCGCGGTGGTGCCGACGATGTCGACCGGCGCCACCGACGGCCGTTTTCTTAACGCAGCCGGCACGCCAACCTACGGATTGTCGGGCATGTTCCACGACGCCGAAGGCAGCCGCGCGCACGGGCTCAACGAACGCATCCGCGTGAAGTCGCTGCTGGACGGACGCCGGTTCCTGTACGAGATCGTCCAGCTCTACGCCAACGGCGCGGACTGAGCCGGGCTCAAGCGTTCGATTTCGGCCAGCACGCGCGGCCATGCGCGGCTGAGCGGGTCGATCGGCTCGTAGTGGCCGCAGCCGGCCAGCGCGACGAAGCGCAGTTGCGGCTGGCGCTCGAAATACGCCTGCGCCAGCGCGAGCGGCACGGTGGCGTCGTCTTCGCCGTGCAGGATCGTGGTCGCGATGCGCGGCGCCGCCAGCCGCGACGGATCGAGGTCGGCGCGCGCGGCGGCATCGCCGCCGAGAAACGCTCGCACCGCGCCGCCGCCGAGCTGCAGCTCCTGCGCCAGGCGCAGATCGGCCACCGGCGCCAGCGCGAGGGCGCCGCGCAATCGCGGCGTCGGCGGCTGCACCGCCGCGAGCAGGGCGAGATGGCCGCCGGCCGAATGGCCGATCGCGACGACGTCGCCGTCGTGGCCCTCGGTCAATGCCGGCAGCGCGGCGAGCGCGGCGCGCACATCGCCGACGCTGAGATCGGGCGAACCCGGCACGCGGCGGTATTCGAGCGCAGCGACGGTCCAGCCCGCGGCCGCGAGCGCGGTCGCCATCGGGCCGGTGTGCGCGCGGTCGTACTGCGGACGCCAAAAGCCGCCGTGCACGAGCGCGAGCAAGGGCCGTCGTGCGGCGCGCGCATCCCCGTAGCGCAGGTCGGCGACCTGATCGGGCAGCTCGCCCCAGGCGACGACTGCATCGGGCGGTGGCGAGTCGCGCCCGAGGACGGACTCGTCTTCGCTCATGCCGCCGGCAGCGCCGCGTTGTGGTAGACCTCCTGCACGTCGTCGAGCTCGTCCAACCAATCGAGCAGATCGCGCAGGGTTTCTTCCGCTTCGCCGCTGACCGCGACGCGGTTTTCCGGGCGCATCACGACGTCGGCGTCGAGCGGCGTCAAGCCGGCGGCGGTCAGCGCCTTCTTCACCGCTTCGAAACTGTCCGGCGCGCACAGCACGGTGCTGCGGCCGTCGGCGCTCTGCACGTCGTCGGCGCCGGCGTCGAGCGCGACTTCGAGCAGCTTGTCTTCCGCGCCGGGCGCAGCGGTGTCGAACACCAGTTCGCCGATGCGCTGGAACTGGAACGCGACCGAGCCGCTGGTGCCGAGGTTGCCGCCGTGTTTGGACAGCGCGTGGCGCACGTCGGAGACGGTGCGCACCGGGTTGTCGGTCATCGTGTCGATGATCAGCGCGACGCCCGAAGGGCCGTAACCCTCGTAGCGGATTTCCTGCATGTTGTCGGCGCCGTCGGCACCCGAGCCGCGCTTGATCGCGCGTTCGATGGTGTCTTTGGACATGTTCGCCGACAGTGCCTTGTCCATCGCCACGCGCAGACGCGCGTTGCCGGCCGGATCGGCGCCGCCGCGCGCGGCGATGGTGATTTCGCGGATCAGCTTGGTGAAGATCTTGCCGCGGCGTGCGTCCTCGGCGTTCTTGCGATTCTCGATGCTCGGGCCTCTGCCCATGGGACACCTGCGTTGACGGCCGGCACGGTGCCGGCGCGAGGGCGCTGAGGATACTTCGCCGGCGCGTCGGCGGGCCAGACGGCGACGGCCGCCGCGAGGTGCGGCGGCCGTCGAACGCGACTCAGAGCGTGCAGCCGGCCGGGATCGGTCCGACGCGCGCGAGGTTCAGCGTGCCGCTGGGGTAGCCGCTGCCGCTTTGGAAGGTGTAGGTCAGGGTCGCGCTGCCGCAGCTGTGAAACACGATATCGGCCGAGCCGATGGTGGTCATCGTGGTCGGCACGTTCTGGTCGAACGCGCCGCCGCTGGAGAGGTAGATCGGTATGTTTTGCAGCGTGCGCGTGCCCGGCGTCATCGTCGCTTGCAGGGTGAACCAGCGCTGCGCCGCCGGACCGCTGTTCGCCTGACCGTTGACGGCGAAGGTGTACCACGCCGCGAAGAACACGTTCTGGATCGGGTTGATGTCGAACACCAGCCCGTGACCGCCGCCGCCCCAGGCGCCGGACAAGAGATAGTTCGAGGCCGGATTGCCGTTGTTGCCGCTGGCCGAGCAGGTCACCGGCGCGGTCAATCGGGTCAGGTCGAGCGTGCCGTTGCGGCCGCTGCCGTCACTGAAGCTGTAGTCGAGTTTGCCGTGCGAGCAGTCGCCGAACTGCACGGTCGCCGAGCCGACCGGATTGGTGGTGGTCGCTTGCGAGGCGTTGAAGCGGCCGCCTTCGGTCGAATAGATCGGCACCGTCGCGCTGGATGCGCTGCTGTCGACTTGCCCCTGCACGGTGTACCAGCGCAGCCCGCCGCTGGCGACGATGTCGTAGGTGAACCAGCCGCCGAACAGCATGCCCTTGCCGGCACCGTAGAAGTCGGGATACACCTCGAGCACGAGGCCTTGGTTCTGGGTCGAGAAATCCGCCCAGGAACCGGTCAGACCGTGCTGGTCGAGATTGACCGCGCTCGGCACCGCGCTCCAACGCGCGAGCAGGTTGGCGACGTCGATCGTACCGAGGCCGGTGGCGAGGTCGTAGCCGGCGCCGACCGCGTAGCCTTGCAGGCCGCCGGACAGCGAATTCGCGCTCGGCAGCGTGTTGTTGCACAGGCTCGCCGTACCGATCGCGCAATTGCTGACGCCGCTGCTCTGCACGGTGACGTCGTGAAAGACGCCGTTGGCGGAGCTGGCGCCGAGCGTGTACAGGGTCGGATTCAGATTGCCTTGCGCCGAACCTTGCTTCTGGTTCAACAGCGCGGTGACGCCGGCCATGCTTGGTGCCGACGCCGAGGTACCGCCGGAGACCAGGAAGTTGAACCGGTTGTCGCTGCCGACCGCGCAGGAACCTTGCGAGGCGGCCATGCAATCGAAGTAGCCGTTCTTGGTCGAGGCGCCGAAGGAGACGTCCGGCACCTTGCGGCCGGCGCCGGTGGGCACGCCGGGACCGGTCTGCCACGCCGGCTTGGCGATGTAGCCGCTGACGCCGCCGCCGGTGCCGGCGACCTGGAAGTTGCCGCTGCGGTCGATCGGTTCGTTCCAGGCGCCTTCCGGAATGTAGCCGGTGGCGGAAACGAATCCGGTGCTGTTGGATGTGCTCCAGTACTGCTCGGTGCCGAGGCCGAAGCTGGTGCCGCCGACGCAGGTGACGTGGCCGGACGAGCAGATCACGTTGATGCTGCGGCTGAGGCCGCTGGTCGGCGGCTTGAAGTAGTCGGCGCAATCGGCCGCGCCGGCGTCGCCGGAAGAGACGAAGATCGATTGACCCTGCATCGCGCCTTGCGCGAACAGCTGGTCGAGCGCGTTCGCGGTCGCCTGCGAATTGGCGCCTTCGCAGGAGCCGAAGCTGATGCTGACGATGTTCGCCACCAAGGGCTCGTGGTCGATCGCGTAATCGATCGCGTAGTTGATGCCGTCGACGTTGTCCTTGGCCGCGCTGACGACCAGCTTGATGTCGGCGCCGGGCGCCACGCTGCCGGCGCGTGTCACGTCCAGAGTCGCCTCGCTCTGGTCCTTGACCACGTCGCTGGGGTTGCTGCAGCTCGGCGTGCCGGTGGTCGAGCAGGTGGTCGCCGCCGGACCCGGATCGACGCCGTCCGGCGGCACGATCACGGTCGGCATCTTCATCGTCACGTTGGTGCGCGCGCCGAAGTTCTGGATATCCGCGTTGTAGACGCGGGCGCGGCCGAGGATCGCGATGGTCTGGCCGCTGCCGTTGTACGTCGACGGCAGGTTGTAGATCTTGGCGAAGTCGCCGGGCGTGACGAAATGCGAGCAGTCGCTGCCGTCGCAGTTGGTCATTGCCGGTTGCGCGCCGGCGCTTGCGCTGCGCACGTCGCCGCTTCGGTACTGGCGCTGGAAGCGCGCCGGGGCGAGGCCGAGCACGGACTCGACTGCACCCGCCAGCGCGGTCGGTATCTGCGGCTCGGCGGTCGGCGCCATGCGTTTCTCGTCGGCCTGAGTCTGGTAGTAGCGCAGTTGAGTGCCGAATGCTGCGGCGACCGCCGCCGCGCTGCCGCTGAACTGAACACGCAGGCGATTGTTGGACACCGAGTCGACCTGCAGGCCCTGGCTGCGCAGCCAGCCCGAGACGGCGTCGATGTCGCTCTGGTTCGCGCCGAAGCGCTCGCCGATTTCGCTCGGCGTCAGCCAGCGCTGGTAGTTGGGCGAGGTCGGGTCGCGCTGTTCGCGCAAGTAGGCGTCGAAAGCTTGCTGACGTTCGGGCGAACGCTTCAGCGCCAGGTGCAGCTGGTTCAGCGCGGTCGCGGCCGGCACTTCGCCGCGATCGTTGGCGGCGTCGGCCCAGCCGACGCGATGGCCGGACAGAGCGGTGCGCTGGGTGGAGTCGATCGGCGTGTCGATCAGACGGGTTTCGGCGGCGCGCGTGGTGGACGCGCTGAACGACAGGGCTACGGCTACGGCGAGCGTGGCGGCGGTTTTCGGCATCAGGGACATCAGGGTCATCCTCCATGGACGTTCAAGCATGATCGAGCGCGGCGCGGGCGCATGCAACCGCGGTTTCCTGAACGTATCGGCGCAATTCGTCCGGCAAACGATTTTGCGATCCGTCGAAAACATATCGAAAACACGTTGCAAACACTTGCCGAACGCGCGTCTGCGCTTTTGTCCGCACCCTCACGGACACCGTCGTGGCGATCACGGCGAGACGCCGCGGCTCGCGCCTTCGTCGGCGATTAGAACGATACAAACCTTGGGGGTTCCTACATGAGCATTCGCAGTTTGCCTCTCATCGCCACACTCGCCGGTACGGTGCTGGCGTCGTCGGCCGTTTCCGCTGCCGGCGGATCGAGTTTCGACGCCACGCGCGCCGGTGCCGGCGACTGGTCCGGCGCTCGCCCGTTGTTGCCGCCCACAGCACGAGCCGCTTCGGACGCGCCGGCACCGCGCGGCCATACGGCGGCGGATTGGCATTTGCTCGGACCCTACGGCGGCGATGTCGCCGACGTCGCCGCGTCGCCGAGCACGCCCGGCCTGGTCCTCGCCGGCATCGCGCCGACCAGCGGCGCCGGCACCGGCGGCACGTTGTACCGCTCCACCGACGACAGCGCGACCTGGTCGCGCGTCACCGCGCTCGACGGCCGCAGCGTGTACGACATCGAATTCGGCAGCGGCGCCGACGTCTATCTCGCCACCGACAACGGCGTCTGGAGCAGCAGCGACGGCGGCGCGACCTGGACTCAGCGCGATCTCGGCATCGGACCGAACCAGCAGGTGCTCGACGTCGCGCTCGATCCGGCCGATCCGGCCGTGGTCTGGGCCGGCGTCGCCGACGCGCAGGGCAACCAAGGCGCCAACGTGCTGCGCTCGGCCGACCGCGGCCTCACCTGGACCGACAAGACACCGCCGCACATGCCGATGAGCTGCAACGTGATCGCGCTCGATCCGGCCGATTCGAACACCGTACTCGCCGCGTTCGGCGGCGCGCTCGGCGGTGGTGAGGTGTGGGTCAGCACGGACGGCGGCGCGAACTGGACCGATCGCAGCAGCGGCCTGCCGTCGGGTCGTCCCTTGCGCGCGGCCGCCATCGCCGGCGCGCGCCTTCTGGTCGGCGGCGGTCAGCTGTTCGGTCAGTCCTATGTCGGCCTGTACGGCTCGGACGATCTCGGCGCGAACTGGACGCGCATGGACGACGCCGGCTGGCCGCTGGCAGTGGTCACCGACATCGCGGTCGACCGCAGCGACGCGCAGACCATCCTGGTCGCCACCGACGGCGCCGGCATCAACCGCACGAGCGACGGCGGCGCTACCTGGCAGACCGCGATCGGCGGCACCGGGCAGATTTCGGCGCAATCGCTGCGCTTCGCGCCGAATTCGTCGACCCAGCTCCTGCTCGGCGCGAGTTCGCTCGGCGTCTACCGCTCCGTCGACGGCGGCACCGACTTCGCCGCGGCCTCGATCGGCATTTCCGAGTTCAACCTGCTCGCGATCGACACCAGCCCGACCGATGCGAACCAGCTCGCAGTCGCGTTCCAGAGCAACAATGCCGGCGGCATCCTGACCTCGGCCGACGGCGGCGCCAGCTGGACTCCGGCTAGCGCGCCGCCGACGCGCTACAGCACGGTGCGCTACGCACCCGACGGCACTTTGTACGCGCTCTCCACCGGACCCTCCACGATCGCGCCGGAAGGTCTGTATCGGCGCGAGAGCGACGGCAGCTGGACCAGCCTCGGTCCCGATCAAGGCGACTTGTACGAATCGGATCTCTTCAGCATCGCCTTCGGTACGGACGATGCGAACCTGATCCTGCTCGGCGGCGGCGACTTCGGCGTGGCCGGCTGGGCCAGCACGGTGTGGCGTTCGGCCGATGCCGGTCAGAATTGGGATAAGGCCTATGCGGGCAACGATTTCGACAAAGTGGTGAATCTGGAATTCGTGCCCGGCCGCGCCGGCGCCGAAATCGTCGGCGCCTACGACGGCTCCGACTCCGCGCAAGCCGGCGGCGCGGTGCGCTCGACCGACGGCGGCTTGAACTGGGATGTCGCCTTGAACGGCTTGCCGACCTTCGCACGCTCGCCGCGGTTGTGCTCCTCGCGTGCCAATCCGGGCGTCGTGTATCTGTCGGTGTACGACTCCTGGAGCAGCAGCACGATCTACACCAGCAGCGACGCCGGCGGCACCTGGACCTCGACCGGCTGGACCGGCAACGCGGTGCGCGACATCGCCTGCGACCAGGAAGACGCGCAAACGTTGTACATCGCGCTCGAAAGCCGCGACCGCGTGCAGCGCTCGACCGATCGCGGCGCGAGCTTCGTCTCGTTCGCGAGCGGCTTGGACAATGCCGGCATGCCGGCCGAGCTCGCCTTGTCCAAGACCGGCGCGCCGCTGCTGTACTACGCCGGTTCGCAAGGCGGCTACTTCAGCGCCCGCGACGCCGGCGTGCCCGATCGAGTGTTCGCCGACGGCTTCGATTGAACGCGCGATGGAAGCCGCGCTGAGGCAGGCTTCGGCGTGGCGCGGACTCGATCCGATTGCGGCGCGCGCACATGACCGCGCGCCCTGGTCACACCCGCGCGAGGACATTACCCTCGCGCGGGTGAGTCAGCGCCTGCGTTTCCATCACTTCGAGATCGATCTCGCCGCGCGCGAACTGCGCGAGGCGGGCCGGCTGCTGCAGTTGTCGCCGAAGATCTTCGACTGCATCGCGTATTTGCTCGAGCATCGCGAACGCGCGGTCGGCCGCGACGAGCTGATGGCGGCGGTGTGGGGCAGGGCGGACACGGCCGACAGCCAGCTCGGCCAGGCGATGCTGAAAGCGCGCCGCGCGCTCGGCGATTCGGGCGACGCGCAGCACACGATCCGCACCGTCGCCGGCTTCGGCTATCGCTGGGTCGCCGAGGTCGGCGTCGTCGACGAGGAGATCGCGGACGCGGCGCCGGTCGTCGCGCCGGCGCGCGAAACGCTGAGCGAAGTCGCACCGCGACGCGCGACTGTGCGTTGGCGCACGTTGGTCTACGCGCTGGCGGCAGTCGCGGCGATCGCCGCGTTGTCGTTCGGGTTCTGGCGCGAACGCGCAGAGCCGCCGGCGGCAAAAAACGCAGTGGCGACGCTACCGGCGAGTGCATCCGATGCAATCGCGACCGACACGATCGTCGTACTTCCCGCGCAGGTCGACGCCGGCGCGGAATTCTCGTGGCTGCGCCTGGGCATGATGGAATTCGTCGCCACGCGCTTGCGTGCGGCCGGGCAAACCGTCGCGCCGAGCGAGAACGTAGTGTCGGCGCTGCGTGCCGACGGCGACGCGGCGCAAGCACCGGCGGCGGTGCGCGCCGCGTTGAAGCCGCGCTATCTGGTGCTGCCGAGCGCGCGTCGCACCGATCAAGGCTGGATCGTCGGCTTGGAATTGCAGGACCGCGACCCGCCTGCGCGCGAGGTCGCCGCGAACGGCAGCGACGCGATCGCGGCCGCGCGCGCGGCGAGCGAGCGTCTGCTCGATCTGCTCGGCCGCAAGCAGGGCGAGGCACCGGTGCCGGCCTCGCTGCCCTCGGAAGAACTGCTCTCGCGCGTCGACGCCGCCCTGCTCGCCGACGACCTCGACAGCGCGCGGCGCCTGCTGCAATCGGCGCCGGCCGAGCAGCGCCGCACACCGCCGCTGCGCCTGCGTCTGGCTCAGGTCGAAGCCGGTGCCGGGCGCTTCGACGTGGCGGAACAGGATCTATCGCGCTTGCTCGCCGAAGTGCCGCCGGAGAGCGATCCGGTGCTGCGCGCGAGCATCGCCAGCAGCCGCGGCGCGATGCTGGTGCGGCTCGGCCGCGCGGCGGAAGCGGAAACGGCGCTCGGCAGCGCGCTGAGCGCGTTGGAAGGTCGCGGCGAGGCGGCCCTGCTCGGCAAGACGCACATGCGCCGCGGTGTCGCGCGCGCGTTGCAGGGTAAGGTCGATGCGGCGATGGCCGATTTCGCGCAGGCGCGCATCGCGCTGCAGCTGGCCGGCGATGCGCTCAGCCTGGCTCAGGTCGAATTGAACGAAGGCGCACTCAACGGCGTGCGCAATCATCCGGCCGACGCGCTCGAAAGCTTCCAGCGCGCCGAGCGTCAGTTCGAACGCTTCGGCATTTCCAGCGAGTGGGTCACCGCCTTGGCGAACCAGGTCGTCGCGCATCGCGTGCTGCTGCAGCCGCTCGAGGCGCTCGCGGTCAGCCAGCGCAGCCTGGCTCTGCTCGGCAAGCTGCCCAGCCCCGATCTCGAACATCTGTTGAAGTTGCGGCGCGCGCAGGCCTTGGTCGACAACGGCCGCTGGAGCGACGCCGACATGCTGCTCGGCGAACTCGCGCGCGGCATCGATCCGGCGCGCGAGGCCGAACTCGCCGCGTTGACTGCGAACGAGCGCGCCGTGCTCGAACTCGCGCGCGGCCGCGCGGCCGCGGCCTTCGCGCTCAGCGCGCCGACGATGGAGAACTTGAGCGCACCGGAATTCGCCAGCGCGCGTTCGGAAGCCTGGTTCCTCGCGATCCGCGCGCTGCATGCGCAGGACCGTCTCGCCGAAGCGGGCAAGCTGACCTCGAGCTACGCCGCCTGGGCCGCGCCATCGGGCAATACCACCTTCCAGATCCACGCACGCCTCGCCGCGGCCGAGCAAGCCGCCGCAGAACGCCGCTACGCCGAGGCCGACCGCGCCTACGAAGACGCCTTGCGCGCGGCGAATGCGCAGAACGTGCCGGCCGACGTCGCCGACGTGGCGCAATCGTGGGCGACTTCGCTGATCGCACGCGGCGAGTTGATCCGCGCAGCGCCCGTGGTCGGTCAGCTCGCGCGATATGCCGAGGTCGATTTCGGCAGTGCCTTGCTGCAAGCGCGCCTGTATCACGCGCTCGGTCAACAAGAGGCCTGGCGCAGTGCGCTGGCGCATGCGCGAGCGCTGGCGATGGAGCGTGCGATTCCGGACGAGTTGGTCAAGCCGCCCGCGGCGGTGGCGATCGGACGCGCGACGGCGGATGTGGGGCGCTGAGCGCCTGCGGTTCCGTCTCTCCCGCAAGCGGGAGAGGCGCGATGTTTCGAGCATCTCGTCGCGCGAATCAATCTTGCTACGGCCGTGCGTATTCGCAAGCGCCGACGCGGTCGCTACCATCGCACGTCCGAGCCGGAGCCGACGATGAATCCATCCGCTGCCGCGAGCGTTCGCGGCTTTCGCTACTACGATCTTCTGGTCGGCGGCATGGTCGCCGTGCTGCTGTGCTCGAACCTGATCGGCCCGGCCAAGGTCGGCACGATCGATCTGCCCCTGCTCGGCGCGCTCAGTTTCGGCGTCGGCAATCTGTTCTTCCCGGTCAGCTACATCTTCGGCGACGTGCTGACCGAGGTGTACGGCTACTCGCGCGCGCGCCGCGCGATCTGGGCCGGCTTCGGCGGACTCCTGTTCGCCAGCTTCATGACCTGGGTCATCCTGGTCATGCCGCCGAGTCCGAGCGAGCCGTACAACGTGCAGTTGCAGCCGGCGTTGGAAGTCGCGTTCGGTACCACCTGGCGCATCGTGCTCGCCTCGATGATCGCCTACTGGCTCGGCGACTTCGCCAATTCGTTCGTGATGGCGAAGATGAAACTGTGGACGCAGGGCCGTTGGCTGTGGACGCGCACGATCGGCTCGACCATGGTCGGGCAGGGCATCGACAGCCTGACCTTCTACCCGATCGCGTTCATCGGCGTGTGGGAAGGCGAAACCATTCTCAAGGTCATCGCGTTCAACTGGACGATGAAGGTGCTGGTGGAAGTCGTGCTGACGCCGGTGACCTACGCCGTGGTCGGCTTCCTCAAGCGCCGCGAAGGCATCGACGTGTACGACCGCGGCACGCACTTCACACCGTTCAGCCTGCGCGACGAAGGCGAAGCGCAGCGCCCGCGCTGAAATCATCCGGCTAGCTCGCTCGGCCGCCACGCGAGTGGGGCTTGATTCATGCAAATAATTGCGCATAAAATTGCGCAATTATTTGGAGTTGCCATGAGCGAAGCCCCGTTGGCCTTTCTCGGCGAGTTGCGACCGGCCTTCGTCGCCCATCTGGCGGCGCGCCTGTGCGACCAGATTTGCCGGCAGACCGCGCAGGAAGCCGAACGGCTCGACATCGTCGCGCCCGAGCACACCCATTCGGCGATGCTGTATCTGGCCAAGCGCGGCCCGGCCACGCTGGCCGAGATGGCGCGCAGCGACGACCAGCCGCATCAGCTGCTGGCCGCGCGGCTGGCGCCACTCGAACGCCTCGGACTGATCGAACGCAGCGCCGATCCGGCCGACGGCCGCCGCCGGCCGTACCGTCTGACCGCGAAAGGCCGCGCCGAGATCGCGCGCATCGAGAAGCTCGCCGCGGCGAGCGCGGCGGCGATGCGCGAGCTGTTCGAGGAAATGGGCGTCGATCTGATCGCCGTGCTGGAAGAGGCGATGCAACGTCTGCAGCGCCGTCCGCTCACCGAGCGCGCGACCGCCGCGCCGCCAGCGAAGAAAAGGAGTCTGCGTCGTGCCTGATCTTTCCATCTTGAAACTCGCCGTCGCGTTCGCCGCGGCGATTCTGCTCGGCGCCTGTGCGAGCAGAACCACGCCCACGCGCGCCGATGCGACTAGCTGCGCCGTGCTCGACCCGCGCGCCGCGCTGGCAGCCTTGCCGCCGCCGCGCTTGCAGGAAGGCGCGCTGATTTCCGCCGCGGATTTGCGCTCCGACTTCGCCGGTTGGTTGGCCGGCTTGCGCGAGGTGAACGCCGATCCCGAGCTGCGCATCGACCGGCCCGGATTCGAGCGCATGCGCAGCGAAATCGAGTCCGGCTTGGTCGCACCGATGAGCGAGCGCCAGGCGTGGCAGTCGTTCGCGCGTCTGACCCCGTTCCTGCGCGACGGCCACAGCGGCCTGCTGATCAAGGACTACCGCCAGCGCGCGGCCGACTACCAGCGCGGCGGCGGGCGCCTGCTGCCGTTCGAGGTCGCTTTCGCCGACGACGGCGGCCTGCGCGTGCGCGCAGCGGCCATGGCGCAAGCCGTTCCGACCGGCAGCCGCGTCCTCGCGATCAACGGCCGCAGCGCCGACGAGATCGTCGCCGCGATGCTGGAGCGTACCGAGGGCGATACGCCGGAGTTCCGCCGCGCGCTGGTCGCGCGGCGCTTCGCCCTGTTGTACTGGATGTTGTACGGCGATACCGAACGCTACGTCGTTGAAACGGCGGCGCCGGGAGCGTGTCCGCAGCTGCTCACCCTGCTCGGCAGCGACGTACCGCCCTCGCGCTCGGCCGCGAACGAATTTTCCAGTGCCGTGTTCGAGGGTGGCATCGGCTATCTCAAGGCCGGCAGTTTCGGCGCCGAGTATCGCGAGGACTTCGCCGCATTCAGCAAGAAAACGTTCGCCGAGTTCAAGGCGCAAGGCATCCGCGCGCTGATCGTCGACGTGCGCGACAACGCCGGCGGCGACGACGACCTGTGGCAGAACGGTTTGATGGAATACCTCACCGACAAGCCGTACATCCACGTGTCCGGCTTCGCCAAGCGCGTGCCGGCCGACGATGTCAAGCCGGGTGAGCGCGCCGGCGATGTGCGCCGCAGCGCGTACGACAAGCGCATCACGCCGTCGGCGCACAATCCGCTGCGTTTCGCAGGTCCCGTCTACGTGCTGAAAGGGCCGTTCACCTATTCGGCGGCGATCCAGTTCGTGGTCGCCGCGCAGGATTTCGGCATCGCCAAAATCGCCGGACGCGAGAGCGGTGCACTCGGCTGTCAGACCGGACGCGTCACCGACATCGCGATGCCGAAGACGGGGCTCAGAGCGTTCACGCCGAGCCGCGTCTTCATCCGGCCGTCGGGTTCGGGCTGCGCGAATCCGGTGCGGCCGGACGTGATCGTCGACGACGACGGCGTCGATCCCGCGCGGGCGCCGGCACTGTTGGCGGCGACGATTCGCGCGACGCTGTAAACGCGCCGCGTCCTCAAGCGGACGCGGCGACCGGCGGCACGACGGCGCGGCGGCGCATCTCACGGCGCAGCAGCCACAGACACAGCAGCGCTTGCACGCTGACCGTGATCACCGACAGATACCACAGCTGGCGCAGCTCGAAGCCCGGACGCGACGACAACCACAGCGCCGGGATCGCGGTGATCACCACGCGCGTCGCGCTCGCGTACAGCGACGGCAAGGTGTCGCCGAGCGCCTGGAACATGCCGGCGCAGCTGAAGATCAGGCCTTGCGCGACGAAGTTCCACGAGATGATGCCGAGGAATTCGGCGCCGACGCGGACCACTTCGGCGTCGGCGGTGAATATGCGCACGAGCACATCCGGCCGCCATTGGCAGAGCAGGGTCAGGGCCAGCATCAGCGCGCTGCCGATCAGTGCCGCGTTGCGGAAGGTCTCGCGCAAGCGGTGCATCAGACCTGCGCCGAAGTTCTGTCCGGCCAAGGGCGCGACCGCGAATGCGATCGCCATCGCCGGCAGGAAGATCGCCTGCATCACGCGCGAGCCGACGCCGAAGCCGGCTTGCGCGTGCGCGCCGAAACCGCGGATCAGCCAATAGATCAGGCCGATGTAGAGGAACAGGATGAGGAACTCGCCGCCCGGCGGCAGGCCGATGCGCAGGATGCGCTTCCAGGTCGGCAGGTGCAGGCGCAACAGCTTGGTGTCGAAGCCGACGTACTTCTCCAGCCGCACGAAGTACACCACCATCATCACCACGCCGACGGCGACCGAGATCGAACTGGCCAGCGCCGCGCCGGCGACGCCGAACGGCCGTCCGGTCAACCAGCCGGCGGTGAGGATCGGCGCGAGCAGCGCGTTCAACACGACCGTCAGCACCTGCACGATCATGCCCGGCTGCGCCAGGCCGGTGCCGCGCAGTGCCGAGCCCATCGCGATCAGCGCGAACTGCAAGGCCATGCCGGGCAGGAACCAATGCAGGTAGGTGGTGCCGGCCGCACGCGTCGCTTCGTCGGCGCCGAGTCCGCGCGTGTAGGCATCGACCAGACCGTAGCCGGCGATCAGGGTGAACGCGGCGAAGGAGGCGGCCAGCAGCAGACTCTGATTGAAGATCAAGTTCGCGTCGGCTTGATCCTTGCGCCCGACTGCTTGTGCGATCAGCGCCATCGCGCCGACGCCGAGCACCTGGCTCAGTCCCATCACGACGAATTGCACGTTGGCCGCGGTGGCGACGCCGGCGATCGCGGCATCGCCGATCTGCGCGACGAAGTACAAGTCGACCAGCACGTACAGGGTCTGGAACAGCATGCCGATCGCGATCGGCGCGGCCAGCCGCAGCAGATGATCGGTGATGGAACCGGTAGTCAGATCACGCATGGCGTATCACGGCGGCGGAAAGCCGCGAAGTGTGCGCCCAAGCCACCGCATTTGTCTGCATCGTCGTCGCGCGTGCGTGCGACGACGATGCGCGAACGCGTCAGGGTTCGCTGCCGCCGAAGCGATAGTTGAAGTCGACGAAGAACTGCCGCCCGACCGCGTCGAACCAGGAAATGTCGTAGTACGGGTACGAGGCGTAGCCCTTGTCGCGACGTGGTTTGGTGTCGAACAGATTGTCGACGGTGAAGGTCAGGCGCGCGCGATCGTTGAAGCGATAGCCGATGGTCGCGTTGTACAAGGTGCTGGCGTTGATGCGGCCGTCTTCGTCGTAGTTGGGCAGGTGGCCGAGGCGCTGGCCGTGCAGGGTGGTGGTGAAGCGGTCGTAGGTCCAGGTCGCGGTCGCGCTGGATTTGGTGCGCGGGATGTCGTAACCGCTGTCGACGTCGAACTGGTTGACGGTCGGATCGCCCGGGTACTGCTGCGATTCGTGCTTGATGACCAGGGTGTAGCCGAGGCGGAAATCGAAGCTGCCGAGGCGGTCGGTGTCGAGCCGGTAGTGGCCGGCGAGGTCGAGTCCCGAGGTGCGCTCGCGCGCGACGTTGATCGGATTGACCGACACCGCTTCGAGTCCGTTCGGGTTGACTGGATTGTCGGCGGCGTAGCGGCGCACGCGCGCGATCGCGGCTTGGCAGGTGGGCGAGTTGATGTCGATCGGCGTGCCGTTGGCGGTCTGGCCGATGCGGCAGTCCGCTTCGGTCTGCAACAGCGTATTGATATTCAGATCGAGCACCGCATTGCTCATGCGGATGTTGAAGTAGTCGATGCTGAAGTCGATGTTGGAGGCCGGCGAATAGACGAAGCCGAAGGTGGCCGACTTGCTGGTTTCGCTTTCGAGCTTCTGGTTGCCGTTGCGACGGCCGAGGATGGTCTCATCGCCGTAGGAGCAGTCGCCGATCGGCTCGTCCGGCTCTTCGGTGCGGCAGCGATAGTAATCGGGCTGGTTGGTGTGGAAGCCGCTCGGACCTGCGAACAAGTAATGCAGATCCGGCGCGCGAAAGCCGGTGCCGGCCGAACCGCGCACGAGCAGGCTGTCGAACGGACGCCATTCCAGGCCCAGGCTCCAGGTGAACTTGCCGTCGCCACCCTGGCCGTACTCGAACTTGTCGTAGCGGCCGGCGGTGCTCAACAGCAGCGATTCGAACACCGGCACGCGGAACTCGTACGCGGTGCCCCAATGCGAGCGCGAGCCGGCGCCGGTGACTTCCTGGATGCTGTAGAAGTAGGGCACCAGCGCGCGCTGGTCCGGATTGATCTCGTACGCCTGGTTGCCGAACTCGCCGACCAGGGCGAAGCCGACCGGCCCGGCCGGCAGCTCGAACAGCGACGGATTGTTCAAAGTCAGCGACCAGTTCTCGGCGCGCGACTTCGCCTTGTCGACGATGTTCGACGAAATCGAGGCGTATTCGGCCGGCGTCAGCGGCCGGTACAGGCGCGCTGGATCGGCGTCGAAGATCGGATAGCCGGTGTCCTCGTCAACGCCAAGCTGCGGGCCGAGATACAGATCGTTGGCGCGGCCGGCGATGATCGCCGGAAACTTCGCCTTCGCCGTGTATTGGGAGTGGTTGAAGCTCGCCTCGTAGGACCAGTCCGACTCGCCGATCAAGCCTTTGAGTCCGCTGGTCAAGGTGTAGTTGTGCGAGACGTTGCGGATGTAGCCGTTCTCCAGCCCGCCCATTTCCTCCGGCGTGAACTGGCGCGACCACGAATCGAGCGCGCCGGTGCGGCGATTGAAGAAGACGCCGTCGGAGCTGCCGTTGGCGTCTTGGAAATCCCACGCCAGCACGTCGCGGAACACCTTCGTGTTGGAGTAGCCGTACTGCAGGTCGGTGAAGAAGTTGAAGCTGTCGTTCAAGCGATAGTTGAGCGACGTGAACAAGTTCGCGCTGCGCCGCTTGCTCAGAATGGTGCCGTAGCCGATCGACTTGTCGCTGCCGCAGAAATAACCGGGGCCGTAGCCGCCTTCGCCGTCGGGCAGTCCGTAGTTGGGGCGGCTGGCGTAGTAGGTGCTGCCGCGGTTGAGCCACGACAGCGCATCGCAGGTCGCGCGGCCCGGATCGACGTACATGTCCTCGATCGGGTCGTAGCGCAGGAAGGTGCGCCGTCCGAGCGGCGCGGCCGTGGTCGGATTGTCGGCGGTGGAATCTTGGATGTTGCGGTCGTAGGCCCACAGCGGCTTCTGGTCGAGCAGTTCGCCGCCGAGCACCATGCTGAAATCGCCGGCGCTCCAGCCGCTGGCCAGTTGCAGCCGGTTCGAGCTGCCGCCGCCGTGCTCGGTGGTGCCGGCGCGATAGTCGAGCGCGATGCCGTCGACTTGGGTCTTGAGGATGAAGTTGACCACGCCGGCGATCGCGTCGGAGCCGTAGATCGCCGAAGCGCTGCCGCTCAATACTTCGACGCGATCGATCATCGCCAGCGGAATGCTGGCGACGTCGGTGAAATTGCTGGTGCCCTGGAACGGAAACGGAAAATCCGCGATGCGGCGGCCGTTGACCAGCACCAGGGTGTGATTCGGACCCAGTCCGCGCAGGTCGACCTGGGCCGCGCCGGGGGTGAAGTGCGCGCCGCTGGCCGACTGCTGGCTCTGTGTCTCGCCGCCGTTCTGGGTCAAGGACTTCAGCACGTCGGGCACGCTGCCGAAGCCGGCGCGGCGGATGTCGTCGGAGGTGATGGTGGTGATCGGCGCCGGTCCTTCGACCTGGGCGCGCGGAATATGCGAGCCGGTGACGGTGAGTTTCTGCAACTCGGCCGGCGGCTCCTGCGGCGGATCGTCGTTTTTCTTCGGTGCGGCCGCCTTCGCCGCCGGCTCCGCCGTCGCCGGCCGCGGCGCCGCCGGCTTGACCACGACCGTGCTCGCATCGGTGAATTCGGAACCGAACGCAGTGCCTTGCAGCAGCTTGTGCAGAGCGGTCGCCGCGCTGTGCTTGCCGCTGACGCCGGGCGATTGCGCGTTCTCGAGGTTCGCGCCGGCGGTCAGCACCTGCACGTGGGCTTGCTTGGAGTATTCGATCAGCGCGCTGGCCAGCGGTTGCGGCGCGATCGCGAAATCGACCGCCGCCGGTGCGCTCTGCGCGCGCGCATCCGTGACCGCGAACGGCAGCGCGGCGAGCGGCGGCACGACGGTCAGGAGAAACGAAAGTACCTTGTGCGGCGAAACCGCGCGATTGCCCATGAACATCCCCGTCGCCGCGGCAACGGCGCGGCTCGAGAGCCATGACGGATCATCGGCCGGATTTTGAAATGCGCGCTCGGTGGAGTCGCGATCGGAGCGAAGTCGCCGGCGTCGTGCGCGCCAACGCGCGCATCCGCCGGCTTTCAGCAGTCCTGGTAAATCGCGGACGGAACGCTTCAGCGCGCCGCGTGCGCCGCCGAGATCGTCACCTGCGCGGCATCACCGCCGACGCGCACCGGCAGGACCTTCGGCAGCGCGCGCAGCCAGCCATCGAGCGCGCCCGGATCGACCGTGCCGGTGAACGCCAACGCGCCGAGCCGCGCGTCGGTGAGCATCAAGGGACGCGTCGAATAGCGGTTGATGTTGGCGATCACCGAATCGAGCGGTTCGTTGACGAATTCGAGCCGATGCTCGCGCCAGCTGGCGGCGCGCGTCGGCGAGATCGCGCTGACGGTGAGGCCGGACGCGTGCGGATCGAAGGAGATCTGCTGGCCGGCCACCGCTTCGAGCGCATCGGCCGCGGCGACCTTGCCGATCGCCGTGCCGCCGCTGCCCGCCACCCGCACGCGCCCTTCGGCGACCGCGATGGTGACGCGCTCGCCGGTGCGGCGCACGTTGAAGGCGGTGCCGACCGCGCGGATCGAGATCTTGCCGGCGGCGACGATGAACGGCCGGGCGGTGTCGTGCGCGACCTGGAAGTACGCCTCGCCCGCGCCGAGGTCGACGTCGCGGCGCGCGCGCGTGTAGCGCATGGTCAGCTGGGTGGCGCCGCCGAGCGCGATCTGCGAGCCGTCCGGCAAGGCGATGTCGCGATCGGCCGCCACCGCGGTGGCGTAGCTGGCGCTTTCGACCGCGTCGGCGCGCAGATGCTCGCGCAGCAGCACGCCGGCGCTGACGGCGGCGAGCACGAACGAGGCGGCGAGTGCGAACGGCCACCAGCGCCGCGGCGGCGCCGGCGCGAATTCGCGCACGAAACTTTGCCGGGTTTCGGCGTCGAGCGCGCCGAGCTGGGCGCCGAGTTCGCTGACGCGCGCGAACGCGTCGGGATGGCGCGCGTCGGCGCCGCTCCATTGCAGCCATTGTTGTTCGGTGCGCGCGTCGCGGCGCGGATCGCGCAGCTGCACCCACCAGTGGGCGGCGCCGTGCAGCGCCTTGGGGGAATTCGGGTCGGGGCGGTTTCGGTCCATGTCAGAGCGTCTCCTCGGCATCCAGGCGCTCGCGGCAATGCGCCATCGCGCGCGCCACGTGGTAGCGCACCATGCGTTCGCTGAGCTGCATCGTCCGCGCGATCGCGTCGAAGCCGCGGCCTTCGATCGCGTGCATGACGAAGGCGGCGCTGGTCTTGCGCGGCAGCTCGCGCAGCGCCTCGCGCACCAGGCGCAACTGATCGGCCGCCAGCACGCGGCGATCGGGCGCGGGCGCAGTCAGCCAGTCTTCGAACAACTCGGCCAGCGGCTCGTCCGCTGCCGTGTCGGCGCGTGCGTTGCGCTGGCGCAGGCGGTCGACGGCGAGATTGGAGGCGATGCGGAACAGATAGGCGCGCAGGAAGCCGACCTGCTCGGGGTGTTCCAGACGCAAGAGGCGCACATAGGCTTCCTGCGCGACTTCCTGCGCCTCGGCGATCGAGTCGAGACGGCTGGAGAGGAACGCGATCAGGGTGCGGTTGTGCTCGCTGAACAGGCGCGCCACCTGCGCCGCATGCGCCGCTGCGGCGCCCGCGACGGGACCTGTGCGCTCGGTTTCGTGCTGGCTGCTCGCCGGATTCAAGCTGGGGTCCGTCATGCTGCGTGCAAACCAAGACGAATGGCCGCGCTCGGATTGAAATCGCGGCGGGTACTTCCCGCTCCGACGATAGCGTGAAACCTGCGCCTCCGGTTTGCCGGATCGGCGGCTGTCTTCTGGCGGCGAGTGTTATGGGAGACATCGCAATGAAGCGCTGCGCCCCGACTGCCCTCACTCCAGCCCTCTCCCGCGAGCGGGGGAGGGTGAAGCAAGCCGCGCATTTCAAAAATTCGCGCCGGACTCGTCTCAATCAAAGATTCGGATCGGCGCGGAAAGCCGCCCGCGTCGCCGTCATCGCCACCAGGACCCTGCCGCATGCGCCTTTCCGTCATCGCCACCTTGCTGTGCCTGGCCGCGTCCGCGACCTTCGCGCCTTCCGCCGGCGCCGATACCGCAGCGAAGGCGCACAGCTACCGCGATCGCAACTTCGACTACTTCGTCAGCGGCGATCCGTCCCGGCCGCGCGCCGCGCACACCCAATTCGGCCTCGCCCTGATGGGCGGCGGCGGGCGGTTGAACGAGGCGTTCCGCTTCATCGCCCAGCACGCGGGTGGCGGCCACATCGTGATCCTGCGCGCGACCGCCGACGACAGTTACGACCCCGACGACGGCAACTACGGCGAGTCGTTCGTGAAGGACTGGGGCCCGGTGACCTCGGCCGAGACGATCGTCTTCCACAACCGCGAGGCGTCCTCCGATGCGCGCGTGATCGCCGCGCTGAAGAACGCCGACGGCATCTTCCTCGCCGGTGGCGACCAGTCCAACTACATCCGTTATTGGAAGGGCACGCCGGTGCAGGCGGCACTTGACGCCCACGTCGCCGCGAACCGGCCGATCGGCGGCTCCAGCGCCGGTCTGGCGGTGCTCGGCCGCTACAGCTACGGCGCACTCGACGGCGGCAGCATGGAATCGAAAGTGGCACTGGCCGATCCGTTCGACGCGGGCGTGACGCTGGAGCGCGATTTTCTGCACTACCGCTACCTCGAGCAGGTCATCACCGACACGCATTTCTCCGAGCGCCATCGCCTCGGCCGGCTGATCGTCTTCCTCGCGCGGCTCGATGCGCCCGCTGCCGGGCACAAGGCCGGCAACGTGTTCGGCATCGGCGTCGACGAGAAGAGCGCGCTGCTGATCGGTGCCGACGGCAGCGGCCGGCTCTCGGGCGACTCCGCCGGCGGTGCGTGGATCGTGCTACCGCGGCGGCCGGCGACGCAGCTGGCAGCGGGCAAGCCGCTGTCGATCGCCGACGTGCGCTTGGTGCGGCTCGACCGCGACGGCCGCATCGACCTGAAAACCCGCGCGGTGCAGCGGCCGGCCGTGGACGTCGCGCTGTCGATCGTAGACGGCAAACTCGTCGGCGATTCGCCCGCGGCGGCGATCCTGACGCGCGAGCGGCCGCAGCCGGACGAGGACCGAGGCTAGGGGGCGCCGCCGTCGAATCCGTCGGCGAAGATGGTGTCCGAATCGGGCTGGTCGGTGATTTCCAGCAGCAGGCGGCCGCCGTCGGTATCCAGCTTGCCGTAGATTCCGGCGGGCAGCGCCAGCGACGTCTTCGCGGACGACACCGACGCCGCTTCGAGCAGGGTGTAGCGTGTGCCGATCGCCGGCACGCCGCCGCCGAAATCGACGGCGACGATCGCTCCGTCTAGCACCGCCGCTGCGTCCACGCTCAAATGCGAGACCTCGGAAGACGCGGCATCGGCGACCACGGCCAGGCGTGCGCTCGCGGCGAAGTTTGCGTCGCCGTGCACGGCGAGTGCGCCGTACGGATCGGCGCCGTTGCCGGGTGCGACGGTGGCACCGGCGCCGGCGCTGAGACCGGCGACCGCGCCGTTGCCGCGCAGCGGTCCGGCCGTCACCGCCACGGCGCCGGCCAGACTGCCGTCGAGTTCGAGCGTGGCGACGCCGAGTTGGGTCGAGCCGAGATAGCTGTGGGCGCCTTGCAGCACGACGGTGCCGCCGCCGTCCACGCTGAGACCGCGCCGATTCGTGCTCGTCGCATCGCTGTCGGCTTCGTCGGCGACGCCATCGGCGAGGGTCCAGGTGTGGCCGTCGCCGGGTGACAGGATCAGGCTGCCGCTGCCGCCCTGCAGGAAGAATCCGTCGCCGAACGCTTTGCCGTCGCCCGCGCTTCTGCTGTCGCCGTTGATGGCGCCGGCCGGGCCCGCCTCGATATGGCTGCCGGACAACGTTCCCTCGCCCGCGATGCGCAAGGTGCCGCCGTCGACCAGGAAGACCGCGCCGCCGAGGCCGGCGCCGCCGCCGCCGGTGGACAAGGCACCGGCGTTGCCGCCGACGCCGGCGGCGAAGCCGCCCGCCGCGTTGCCGCTGCCGCCACCGCCGCCGAATCCACCGGCGCCGCCGTAGCCGCCGCCACCGCCCCCGAAGCCGCCGTGACCACCGAAACCGCCGCCGCCGCCGAAGCCGCCGGCGGCCGCGTCCGGATCGTCCGCGTTCGGACCGTAACCGCCACCGCCGCCGAAGCCGCCGCGTCCGCCGCTGCCGCCGAAGCCGCCGGAAGCGCCACCGCCGCCACCGAATCCGCCGTTGCCGCCGTTGCCTTGCGAACCGGCGTCCGGGTCGGACGCCGTCGCGGCCAGCCCGCCGAAACCGCCACCGCCACCGCCGCCCGAGTTGACGCCGCCACCGCCACCGCCGCCGTCGACGGCGCCCGCGTCGCCGCCGACCGTGCCGTCGCCGGCACCGCTGCCGCCGCCGCCGGAAAATCCGAACAACCCGGCGCTGCCGTTCTGCGGCAGCGCGTTGTTGCTGTCGCCGCCGTTGCCGGTGTAGCCGCCGCCGCCCGGACCACCGGGATCGTGCTCGCCGCCGGCGTAGGACAGCGCGCCGTTGCCGAACAGGCCGGCGCCGCTGCTGCCGCCGACGCCGAAAATTCCGCCGCCACCGCCGCGACCGCTACGTCCGCCCAAGCCCCCGCCGCCGGCGACCGAGCCCTGGCCGCCGGGGCCGCCGATGGCTTGGTTGCCGGCGAAGACGACGTTCGTCAGCGTCACGTCGGCCGCGCCGTTGACGAACAGCGCGCCGCCGGCGCCGAGGCCGCCGCCACCTTGCCCGGCGCTGGTGCCGCCGGCGGCGGTACCGTTGGACAAGGTCAGGTCGTGCACGGCGAGAGTGATCCTCGCAGCCAGCGCGCTCTGCGGCACTCGTTGCGCGAGGTCGGCCTGCGTCGCAGCGTCGACGCCGACGAACAGCAGCCGCTGCCGGCCGCCGCCGTCGAGCGTATGGCCCTGGCCGTCGATCGTCGCGTTGCAGAACAGCGGCGGCAGCGGGCCGTCGAGCACGATGTCGGCGCTCAACGCGATGGTATGCGGCGCGCTGCGCGAGTCGGCGGCATTGGCGGCATCGATCGCCTGCACCAGGCTGGCGTAGTCCGCCGCCGTATAGCTGTCGGCGAAAGCGGGCGAGGCGGCCAGCGCGGCGGCCAGCGGGACGAGGCGGAAGGGTGAGCCGGCCGGACGGCGGAGAATCGAAACAGGCATAAGGAATTCCTGCATAGGGCGGGGAGCGGGCGCCGCGCGAAGCGGCGCTGCGAAAGCGTGCGCAGGCTAGTCCGCCGCCGCCGCCGTGCCTTCAAGGAACGATCAAGAATCGATCAACATGCGGCCGCGGCTGGATTTTTTCGGCGCCGGCGCAGCACCCGCGCCGGCGGATCGGCCGCTCAGTGCAGCGTCGCAGTAACGGCCAGCGCAGGGCGCCACGGTGCATCGAGCGGCGGCAGCGGCCGTGCGCCGGCCAATTTGCGGGCGCGTTCGTACAGATGTGCCGCGGCGGCGGGCTGGCGTGCCGCGGCGAGGCGCGCCAGCAGCAAGGTGGACGCGAAGTCGTCGTCGGCGTGTGCTTCGATCAACCCGGCCAGCATGCGCGCGGCGTCTTCGTTGCCCTGCGCCAGTTGCAGGCTCGCATAGGGAATCGCGACGTCGCGCAGTTGCCTGGGCGAGCCGTTGTCGCGGACCTGGGCGAGCGCGTCTCGATAGTCGGCCTGGGCTGCATTGATGTCGCCGTCGCGGAGGTGCAGGGCGGCGCGCGCTACCAGCGCCAGCGACAGAGTCGGGCCGTCGAGCGGCTCGCCGGCCGCAGTCAGCAAGGCTGCGTCGGCGCGTGCGGCGGCGAGGTCGTCGACGGCGAGGTCGCTCATCAGTCGTACCGACGCCGCACCGATGCGCGTGCCCGGCTCGGCCGCTTTCTGCGCGATCTCCAGCGCCGGCGCGCGCACTGCCGCCTCGTCCCCAAGCACCCGCTCGACGCGCAGCGCACCGAGGCGCGCGTCGGACAGCGCGTTGTCGGAGGTCGTGCTGTCGGCGGCGCGATCGAGTTCGGTGCGTGCCGCGGCGAAGGCGCCGCTTTCGGCGAGCGCTTCGGCGTAGTGGACGGTGGCGAAGCGCTGCATCGCCGGATAGTCCAGCGCGTTCAGCCGCGGCAGCAGCTCGCGCCAGACGGCCAAGGCGTCGGCGTGCCGCAGTTCTTCGTCCAGCGCCAGCGCCACGTTCATGCGCGCGCCGAGTTCGATCTCGGTGGCGCCGATCGCCGCGGCGGCGTCGGCCGCGCGGCGGTAGCTCGCGATCGCTTCGTCGTAGCGGCCGCGATGTGCGGCGGTGGTGCCGAGATCGTCGTCGATGTGCGCCAGCAACAGGCGATCGCCGTCCTCGCCCAGCTCGAAGCGTGCGCGGTGGAAACTGGCTTCGGCGTCTGCATACGCGCTGCCGGCCGCCTGCGCGTTGCCGAGGCCGCGCCAGCCGCGCGCGAGTTCGGCGCGATCGCCGCCGGCCTGCGCGATCGCCGTGCGGAACGCCTGCTGCGCGGCGTCGGCGTGCCCGAGCAGCAGTTCGCCGTAGCCGAGCGTGCTCCAGGCGGTCGGCAGCCAGGACGGATGTGCGCTGCCGGCGCGCGCGATCAAGGTGCGCATCGCGGTGCTCGCGACATCGGCGCGGCCGAGCCGATTGAGTGCCTTCGCGCGCAACAGAGCGACTTCGGGTTCGGCCTCGACGCCGGAGGCCGCGGCGAGATCGAGCGCGCGCTCGGCGTGCCCTTCGAGGATGGCGGCCTGCATGCGCGCCGCGGTCGCCAGCACCTCCGGCGTGCTCGACGACTCACCGCGATCGCCGCCGCCGAGCGCGGCGCGGATGCGTTCGGCCAGCGCTGCCGCCGCCGCGGCCGCGTCGCCGTTCTCGGCGCTGACTACCTGTGCTTGTCCGTCTGCGCCGAGCAGGGTCGCGTTGAGCGTCCATTGCGCCAGGCTGCGTTGCGCCTCGATCAGCACGACGGTGCTCGCACCGGTCGCTTCACGCAGATGTTGCGCCGAGGCGTTCGGCGCGGCCGCCACGGCCGCCAGCACGCTTTCGCTCGGCACCAGCGAATGTCGGGGCAGGTCGCGCAGCGCGTCGGCGCTCATCGCCATCAGGCCCAGGCGCATCCAGCCATCCTGGGCGATCGCGCTGCGCACGGTGGCCGGCGCGACCAGCACGAGGCCGGGAACGGGGCGCGCGCGCACGGCGTCATGCGTCGGCGAGCGCCAAATCCATGCGGTCAGAACCGCGATTGCCGCGAGGCCGATCAACGCGGCGGCGACGCTCCGGCGGCGCAGACCGAAGCGACGCAGCGATGCGTCGGCGACGATTGCGGATGCAGCGGCAGAGGGCGGCGAATCGGAAGAACTCGCGAGCCCGGCAGGGACGAGGTGCGTCGCGGCGGTGTCGCCTTCGAGCGCGATCGGCGCGACCCACTGGTAACCGAAGCGCGCCAGCGTGCGGATCACTCGCTGCGCATGGCCGTCGTCGTCGAGCAGCCGGCGGGCCTTCAGCACGGCTTGCGCCAGGGTTGCGTCGCTGCAATCCACCCGTCCCCAGGCGGCGGCGATCAATTCGTCGCGGCCGACCGCGCGCTGGCGCTGTTCGATCAGGTAGACGATCAGATCGAACACGCGCGGCTCGACCGCGACCGGCTCGCCTGCGCGTTGCAGCGTGCGGGCTTTCGGATCGAGGGCGAAGCCGGTGAATCGATACAGCGACATGGCCGAACACGTGCAGCGAACGCGAACTTATGCGGCAATTCGCGCAGGGCGGTCAAGTGCTGCGGAAGATCGACGCAGATCCGGGTGGACGTTTGAAAAAGGCGGCCGCGCCTTCATCTCGTCCGCTTCGTCGGTCAGGACTTCGCCGTGATTCCTTTCTCCGTTCTCGATCTCGCGCCGGTGTGCGAAGGCAGCGATGCGGCGCAGTCGTTCCGCAACACGCTCGACCTCGCGCGCCACGCCGAACGCCTCGGCTATCTGCGCTACTGGCTGGCCGAGCACCACAACATGCCCGGCATCGCCAGCGCGGCCACCGCGGTGCTGATCGGCCACGTCGCCGGCGGCACCTCGACCATCCGTGTCGGCTCCGGCGGCGTGATGCTGCCCAATCACGCGCCGCTGCAGGTGGCCGAGCAGTTCGGCACCTTGGCTTCGCTGTATCCGAACCGCATCGACCTCGGCCTCGGCCGCGCGCCCGGCACCGATCAGGCCACCGCGCGCGCGCTGCGCCGCTACTTCGACAGCGCCGAAGCGTTTCCCAACGACGTGGTCGAATTGCTCGGCTACTTCGCCCCCGCCGCGCCGGGCCAGCCGGTGCGCGCGGTACCCGGTGCCGGCATCGAGGTGCCGGTGTGGCTGCTCGGCTCCAGTCTGTTCAGCGCGCGGCTCGCCGCGGCGCTGGGCCTGCGCTTCGCGTTCGCCTCGCATTTCGCGCCGGACGCAATGGCGCAGGCGCTCGATCTGTATCGGCGCGAATTCCAACCTTCCGTGCATCTGGCGCAGCCGTACGCGATGCTCGCGCTGAACGTGGTCGCAGCGGAAACCGACGCCGAGGCGCGCCGCCTCTTCACCACCTTGCAGCAGGCCTTCACCAACCTGCGCCGCGGCCGGCCCGGGCTGATTCCGGCGCCGATCGACGACATCGAAAGTTACTGGACGCCGACCGAGAAATTCGGCGTCGAGCAAGCCTTGGCCTGCGCCGTGGTCGGCGCTCCGACTACGGTCGAACGCGGCATCGCCGAGTTCGTCGAGCGCTTCCGCCCCGACGAGCTGATGCTGACCGCCAACATCTACGATCACGCCGCGCGCGTGCGTTCGTTCGAGATCGCGGCGCAAGCGCGCGAGCGTCTCGCCGGCGTCGGCTGATCGCCGCAGAAAGCCGAGCCGCCGCGCCTATACTCGCTTCTTTTACGAGCGGGGAAGTGGGCGTGCAGGCAATCGAACAGTCGCAGCTCGATCAGGTTCGCGCGATGTGCGCCGACGACGGCTGGCGTCGCGCGGTGCTCGCTCATTGCCGCGGCATCGACCCGCAATCGGCGCTGCCGGCGTTCAATACGTCCATCCATCCGCGCGATCAGATGCTGCTGCATTCGCTGCGCCATCATGGCGACGCCGGCGCGGCCTTCAGCCAGTACTTCGGCATCGCCGTGCAGCAGTTCGCCAGCGCCGAGCAGATCCTGCGGCTGTTGTACGGCGAGCAAGCGAGCGGGCTCGAGGTGCTGGATTTCGCGTGCGGCTACGGGCGCCTGCTGCGTTTTCTCACACTCGCGTTGCCGCCGCAGCAGATTTGGGCCAGTGAACTGCAAGCCGACGCGGTCGCGTTCGCGGCCGATGCGTTCGGCGTGCGCGCGATCGCCTCGCACGAAGATCCTGCGCGCTTCGATCCGCAGCGCCGCTTCGATTTCATCTGGGTCGCCTCGTTGTTCTCGCACCTGCCCGAAACGCTCTTCCATGCCTGGCTGCGGCGTCTGCTCGCGCTGCTGACGCCGCGCGGCACGCTCTGCTTCAGCGTGCGCGACGTCGCCCTGCTGCCGCCCGGCCAAATGCCGCCGCCTGGCGGCTTCCTCTACGCGCACGCGAGCGAGAACGCGGAACTCGCGACCGACATCTACGGCACCACCTATGCCGACGCCGCCTTCGTGCGCGACGCGGTGCACGCGGCGGTCGCCGACCGGCGTGCCGTGCATCGGCTGCCGAAGGCGCTCGCGCACGAGCAAGATCTGTACATCGTCGCCGCCGATCCGCAGCGCGATCTGTCCGTCTTGTCCGAGTTTCGACGTGGCCCTTGGGGTTGGCTGGATCGCGCTCGCCTCAGCACCGACGGCCGGTTGCACCTGCAAGGCTGGGCGGCGTCGCTGGACGACGGCGCGGTGGAGCGCGTCGAGATCGAGATCGACGGGCAGCGTCATACCTGCATGACCGGCGTGGCACGGCCGGACGTGAGCGCGGCGTTCGCGGATCCACGCCTGGCCACGGCCGGCTGGGAGTTCACGCATGCGCTCGGGTCGGCGACGGCCGGCGCGCGCGTCACGATCGGCGCGCATACGCGGCGAAATGAAACCGCGCTGCTCTACGCCGGCACGATTGCGGTCGAAGCCGGCTGAGCCGGCGGCGCTCGCCGCAGATCGCGCGAGCGCGGCGGAATCGGCTTGAGCGACCGGCTACAATAGGCGTCTTTGTTCCGAAGTCCTCCGTCATGATCGCTTTCCGAAACTTCGCCCTGCGCCGCGGCGAACGCTTGCTCTTGTCCGAGGTCGACGTCGCCCTGCACGCCGGCGCCAAAGTGGGCGTGGTCGGGCGCAACGGCTGCGGCAAGTCGAGCCTGTTCGCGGTGGTGACGGGCGAGGTCGAGCCGGACAAGGGCGACATCGATCTGCCCAACCGCTTGCGTCTGGCCAGCGTGGCGCAGGAAACGCCGTCGTTGCCGGATGCGGCGATCGATTTCGTCGTCTCCGGCGACGACGAAGTGCACGCGATCCTCGAAGCCGAGAAAGCCGCGAGCGCGGCCGAAGACTGGGACGCGGTCGCCGCCGCGCATCAGAAGCTGGCCGAGATCAACGGCTACGACGCCGAGGCGCGCGCCGGACGCTTGCTGCACGGCCTCGGTTTCCGTCCGGAAACCCATCGCATGGCGGTGTCGGAATTCTCCGGCGGCTGGCGCGTGCGCCTGAACCTCGCGCGTGCGCTGATGCAGCCGTCGGATCTGCTGCTGCTCGACGAACCGACCAACCACCTCGATCTCGACGCCGTGCTGTGGCTCGAGCAGTGGTTGCAGAAATATCCCGGCATGCTGTTGATGATCTCGCACGATCGCGAGTTCCTCGACGGCCTCTGCACGCACACGCTGCATCTGCACGAACAGCGCGCCAAGCTCTACAGCGGCGACTACACCAGCTTCGAGCGCCAGCGCGCCGAACACCTGCGTCAACAGCAGATCGCGTTCGAGAAAGAGCAGACCGAACGCGCGCATCTGCAAGCCTTCATCGACCGCTTCAAGGCGAAGGCGAGCAAGGCCAAGCAGGCGCAGTCGCGCGTCAAGCGTCTGGCCAAGCTGGCCGGCACCGAAGCGGTGCGCGCCGAGCGCGAGATCCGCATCAACTTCGCGCAACCGGCCAAGCTGCCGCATTCTCTATTGCGCTTGAACGCGGTCGACGCCGGCTACCGGCTCGACGGCAATGCGCACGCCGGCCCGTCCGATCACGACGTGCCGGAAGAGGGCGATCACGTCACCATCCTGCGCAACGTCAAGTTCGGCCTCGAAGCGGGCGACCGCATCGGCCTGCTCGGTCCGAACGGCGCCGGCAAGTCGACCCTGGTCAAAACCCTGGTCGGCGAACTGCCGCTGCTGGAAGGCGAGCGCACCGCGCACCCGGACATGGTGCTCGGCTACTTCGCCCAGCACACGGTGGAATCGCTGCACGAAGGGCAGACGCCGATCGATCACTTGCGCGAGATCGCGCCGGGTGTGTCGACGCAGGACTTCCGCGACTACCTCGGCCGCTGGCAATTCCCCGGCGAGCGCGCGTTCGAAGTGGTCGACGGCTTCTCCGGCGGCGAACGCGCGCGTCTCGCGCTCGCGCTGATCGCCTGGCGCAAGCCGAACGTGCTGTTGCTCGACGAACCGACCAACCATCTCGATCTGGAGATGCGCGAAGCCCTGGCCGAAGCGCTCAGCGACTTCGACGGCGCGATCGTGCTGGTCTCGCACGACCGCCATCTGACCGGCCTGGTCTGCGAGACCTACTGGCGCGTCGCCGACGGCAAGGTCGAGGAGTTCAACGGCGATCTGGACGAGTACGCCGCGTGGCTGCGTTCGCGCGGCTCCAACGGCGGCGGCGAGTCGGACACGAGGAAGGCGGCGGAGACGAAGAAAGCGACTGCGCCGAAGCCGGCGGCCGCCGGCAAGCAAGTGCCCGACTACACGCCGAAGGCCAAGCGCAACGCGCGTTGAGTCACGCCTTGCATCTGCCGCATTCTCGTGCCAGGTAGTTGACAGGGCTGTATTATTTCTCGATATTCCATATTCCGGAATATGGAATGCGTGCCGTGGAGTTGAAGCCGCAGGACCTCTTGGTCGTGCTCAAGCGTGCCGTTCATGCGCAGCGCTCGTGGACGTATGCGAGCCTCGGCGAAACTCTGCAGATGAGCGCTTCGCAGGTTCATCGCAGCGTTCAGCGCAGCTTGCTCGCAGGGCTCGCGACATCCGAATCGCGCGGCGAATGGAAAGCGGTGCGCAGCGCACTGTTCGAGTTCGCGGTGCATGGCGTGCGCTACGCGTTTCCGGCCACGCTCGGCGCGCCGCGCCGCGGCGTGCCGACGTCGTTCGGTGCGCCGCCGTTGTCGCAGCACATCAGCAGCGCGCCGGGCGAGGCGCCGGTCTGGGCGCATGCGGAAGGAAAGTCGAAGGGACCGAGCTTGTCTCCGCTGTGTCGCAATGCGCCAGCGGCCGCCCTGGCCGATCCCTCCCTGCACGCTGTGCTCGCCTTGGTCGATGCCCTGCGCAGCGGTCGTGCGCGCGAGCGAACACTGGCGGCGAAACTGCTCGACGAACGGCTGAAGAACGCCGATGCCGCGTGATACGCCCAATCTCGCCAACCTGCGCGTGATCGCAGTGGCGCTGGGTGAGCTGTGCGAACGGGTCGTGTTCGTCGGTGGGGCGACGGCGGAACTCCTGCTGTCCGATCCCGCAGCGGAAGGAGTCCGCGCGACCAAAGACGTCGATGCGATCGTCGACGTCGACGGCCTGCCGCGATTCCAGAGGATCGAGAAAGAGTTGGCTGCGCACGGTTTTCGGCGAGATGTCGAAAGCGGCATCGTGTGCCGATGGATTCACATCGATTCCGGCGTGCTGTTCGATCTGATGCCCATCGATGCCGCCGTGCTCGGTTTTTCCAATCCCTGGTATGCCGAAGCGGTCAGAACTGCTGAACACGTCGCACTGGGCGAAGGCGTCGAAATTCGCTTGATCGCAGCGCCTGCCTTCGTCGCGACCAAGCTCGCCGCATTCGCCGGACGCGGCAACGAAGACGTTCTCGCGAGTCACGACATCGAGGACATCCTGAACATCGTCGACGGTCGGCCCGAGTTGGCGCAGGAGCTGGCGGATGCGCCGGCGGCGCTACGCGATGCGGTACGCAAAGGCTTCGCCGACTTGCTCGGTCATCGCGATTTTCTCAACGGGCTGCCCGGCCTCGTTGCCGACGCGGGCCGCGCCGGCATCGTGGCCGAGCGGCTGAGGAACATGTCGGCCTGACTCCGGGCGTGGCTTGCGGAAACCGGCGCGATGCGCCGGTTTCTTCATGGCCGCAACGGGTTCGTTACGCCGCCGGCCACAGCCAAGCGAAGGTCGCCGCGGTGATGATCGCGTAGACCAGCCCGTCGATCGCGTACTTGATCGAAACGCCCCAGGGCTGGCCGCGCCAGATCGAATTGGTCGGCTCGCCGAAGGAATAGCCGAGCAGGGCGGCCAGGCCCACCGTGTGCCAGATCGCGTGCGTGCCCGGGTTGGGCGGCAGTGCGTGCGCGGCGAGGCCGGCGCAGGCGATCGAGATCACCAGACAAAGCAGGAACCAGGCGCCGAGGTGCGCGCCGAGGCTCTTCATGCCGTTCGCGCTGAGGTACACCTTCGCCACCGGCCCTTGGTTGAATTTCGCCTGCACCGCCGGGTCCTTGAACGTGGCCGGGTCGCAGAACGGCAGCATGTAGACGCCGGGCGCCGGCTGGTTCCGGCGGATCGCCGCGGCGACCTCGTCCTCGTTGGCGAAACCCTTGGTATCGGGCATGTGCCAGAACTTCAGCGCCATGTTGATCACCGCGCTGGCGAAGAAAACGAAGACCCCCGACAACAGAATCGGCAGCCAGAACGACATCAGAGACATGAGACCCCTCCCGTGGTTGGTCGCGCGGAGTCTACTTCGGGCAATGAAGGATTTGTTGCTGCATTGAAGCGTACGGCGGCACGTCTTCGACGCCTCGATCGCGTGCCTCAACCCCGCCGCGCGATCTGGTCCGTTGCAAATCGCCGTGGTAGAACGATGCCGCCGGCGTCGCCACGAACGGAGTTGCCCATGGCCTGCTTTCCGAAGATCGATCAACCCTGTCCGCTCGGCATCGACGAGCGTGAGCGCATCGACGGTTACTGTGCGCGCTGCGAGAAAACCGTGCACGCGCTCGATGCGCTCGACGAGACGCAGCGCCGCGCGTTGCTGCGCCAGGCGAACGGCTCGATCTGCGTGTCGTGGCGCCGTCCGGTCGCGCGCGGGCTCGGCGTGCGGCTCGGTGCGGCGCTGGCGATGTCGGTTTCCGCTTCCGCGCTGGCGATCGAGGTGCTGCCGAACGATCCGGCCGCGAACGCGGCGCAAAGTTCGGTCGAAAAGCCCGGCCTGTTCGGCGACAAATCCAAAGGTCCCGAATGCGACGAGAAGGCGAAAGCCGAAGCGGCTCAGTCGCTGAGCAGCGTAACGATCACCGGCGGCGTCAGCGATCCGCACGCCGCCGAGTGGGTCGACGATTCGGACCTGCCCGATCTGCCGATGGTCAAGGCAGCGGCGTCGACGAATCCTTGATCGCCTTGCCTTCGTCCGCCGCCGGCAGCACACCGGCGGCGTCGACGATGCGCAGGCGCGCGATCTGTTCCATCACGCCGCGCGCATCTTCGGGCCGGCCGTCGCCTAGGGCGAGCGCGAGGTGGCCGGCGTCGAAGCGGCCGACCGCGGCGTCGTAGCTGCGCCAGCGCTCGCCGGTCCACACCTGCACCCACAGATGCGGTCCGAAGGCGTGCGGCCGGCCGAGGAAGCGGCTGTCGTAGACCAGCCCGGCGACCACGCGCGCCGGAATGCCGCGCGCCCGCGCGGCGGCAGCGAGTAGCACGGCGAACTCGGTGCAGTCGCCCTCGCGCGAGGCCAAGGCCTCGCTCGCGCCGGCGTAGCGGCGATAGTCGATCGCGCCGTTCATGTGTTTCTGGATCGCCAGCACCAGCGCGCTCATGCGCGAGTCGACCGAGGCGCCGCCGCCGGCCTGGCGCGCGAACGCGCGTACGCTCGCCGCGTCGCTGTCGACCCAAGCGTTGGCACTGAGATAGCGCTTCAACTCGGCAGCGGACGGCGCCGTTTCGCGGCCGCAGTCGCTGCACACCGTCAGCAGCGTGCGCGCGCCCTGCGTCTGCGCGTGCTGCTCGAAGGTTTCCGGCCAGCTCCACGCCGCGTCGGCCGCTGCACCCGCGCGCGCTTCCAAGACGTAGCGGATCGTCCCGGCGCGCGCCTGCACCGACAGCTTGTACGGCGAGGCGACCAGCAGCTCGCGCAGCGAGGCTTCGATGTCGGCGTTGGAAGCGAGCGCAGCGTCGGCCGCCGCAGCGCCGGCGCTCCAGGCGAGCAGGGCGGAGCAGAACAGCGGGAACCAGCGTATCGATGCGGTCATCGGTGGGTTGGTGTGGTTTTCGGCAGAGTGCCAGTAAACGCGGTCGCGCGGCAGCCGGGGTCGCCCGCGCCGGCGGCTTTGCGCTATCGTCGCGCCGCGGCCGAGCGTGCCGCGTGTACGCGATCAACGAACTTCACATGGACAACGGCAAACTCGACCGCATCGTCGCCCAGGCGCGCCGCGCCGCCGAACAGCGCGGGCACGGCTACCGCGAGCGCGCACTGCAGATGTATCCGTGGGTGTGCGGCCGCTGCGCGCGCAGCTTCACGCGCGAGAACCTGCGCGAGCTGACCGTGCACCACCGCGATCACGACCACGACAACAACCCGCCCGACGGCAGCAATTGGGAGCTGTTGTGCGTGTACTGCCACGACAACGAGCACTCGCGCTACATCGACCACGTCGAGGGCGATCACGCCGAAGCGGCGGCGGCCGCGGCGACGAGCAATCCGTTCGCGGGCCTGAAGGACTTGCTCACCCGCAGCAAGAACTGACCGCGCGCGCATGAAGCTGGTCAAACGCATCGCCAATCTCGGCTACGGCAGTCGCAAGCAAGTCACGGCGATGTTCCGCGAGGGTCGCGTCACCGACGCGAGTGGCGAGGTGCTGTACGCGGACGATCAGGTTGAGCACGCCGCGATCCGCCTCGACGGCGAGCCGCTCGATCCGCCGCCCGGCCTCGCGCTGATGCTGCACAAGCCGGTCGGCTACACCTGTTCGACCAAGGACGCCGGCCGTCTCGTCTACGATTTGTTGCCGCCGCGTTTCCGCCAGCGCGATCCGCAGCTGTCGAGCGTCGGCCGGCTCGACCGCGACACCTCGGGCCTGCTGCTCTTCACCGACGACG
The DNA here is from genome assembly GCF_058808595.1 of Dokdonella sp. GW821-FHT11D02. Taxonomy (NCBI): domain Bacteria; kingdom Pseudomonadati; phylum Pseudomonadota; class Gammaproteobacteria; order Lysobacterales; family Rhodanobacteraceae; genus Dokdonella; species Dokdonella sp. GW821-FHT11D02. The sequence continues at coordinate 1,966,546 of NZ_CM179520.1, forward strand.
GCGCGCTGCTGCACCGGATCATCTCGCCGCGCGCGCAGGTGGTGAAGCGCTATCGCGCGAGCTTGGCCGAAGACTTGCGCGGCGACGAGGCCGCGCTGTTCGCCAGCGGCACGCTGATGCTCGATTCGGAAACCACGCCGCTGGCGCCGGCGCAGCTGACCGCGCTCGGCGCGCGCGAGGCGCTGCTGGCGATCCGCGAAGGCCGCTACCACCAGGTGCGCCGCATGTTCGCGGCGGTCGGCAACCACGTGGTCGCGCTGCGGCGCGAATCGATCGGCGCGCTCGCGCTCGGCGACCTGCCGTCCGGCGCCTGGCAGGCGCTGGATGCGGCGCAGATCGCGGCGGTATTCGAGTCCGAACCGGCTGCTTGAGCCAGGCGGACGAGTACAGGAGCGGCAGCCCGTGTCGCTGCCGCCGCGCGTCAATACAGATGCAACGCCGCTCGCTAGAGTAGGCCGGTGCGCTGGCCGTCGCAGGCGCTTGCTGTCGAGTGCGAGGTTGGCGGATGGAATACCGTTTCGGGCCGTTTCGATTGGCACCGGCCCTGCGCGAAGCGTGGCGCGAGGACGCGCCGATCGCGCTGCCGCGCCGCGTGTACGACTGCCTGACCTATCTGATCGAACAGCGCGCGCGCGCGGTCGGGCGCGACGAACTGGTCGGTGCGGTGTGGGGACGGGTCGACGTCGACGACGTGCAGGTCAGCCAGCTGATCGCGCGCGTGCGCCGCGCGATCGGCGACGACGCGCAGACGCAGACCGCGATCCGCACCTTGCCGGGCTTCGGCTATCGCTGGATCGCCGCGACCACGGTCGAGCAGCCGGCGACGGCGCCGGTCGAAGCGCCCGCGCCCGTGCCGAGCGCGCCGGAATCGTCTGCACTGCCGACGCCGGCTGCATCGACGGCGGCGCCGCCAGCCCAGAGCCGAGCGCTGCGAACGGCCATCGCGCTCGCCCTCGTCGCGGCGCTCGCGCTGGCGTTCGCGGCCTTCTTCTTCCTGCGCGGCCCGGCGGTATCCGAGCGCCGCGACGCCGCACGCGTGCAGGCGGTCGTGGTGCTGCCGCTGCGGGTCGACGCCACCAGCGAACTCGGTTGGGTGCGGCTCGGCGCGATGGCTCTGGTCGCCGACCGGTTGCGCGGCGCCAGCCTGCCTGTGCCCGCCGCCGAAAGCGTGCTGGCGGCGCTGCAGGGCGTCGGCGACGAGGACACCGGGCTAGCCGACAAGCGCATCGAACAAGCTTTCGGTGCGAGCCTGCGCGTGCACGGCGCGGCGAAGAAGACCGCGCAGGGTTGGAACGTGCAGCTCGACGCTGTCGACAACAGCGGCGTCGCGCATCGCAGCGAAGCGCAGGACGCCGAGATGTCCACCGCGGCGCGGCGTGCGGCCGATCTGATCGCCGCGGCGCTCGGCCGCGTGCCGCCGAGCGGCGCGGTCGAGGACGACGCGCCGCAGGAACGCTGGCAGCAGGCGCGCTCGGCCCTGCTCGCCGGTGAATTGGCGACGGCGCGCAGCCTGCTCCAGTCTGGCGCCGACGCGGACGCGCCCGAGCCGCGCATGCTGCTGGCCGAAGTCGAATTCCGCGGCGGTCATCCCGACGTCGCCGAAGGCATGCTGAGCAAGCTGCTCGACGAAGCGGCCGTGCGGGCCGATCCGCGCCGGTTGGCGCGCGCAGCGAGCGGCCGCGCCGACGTGCGTTTCCGCCGCACCGACTTCGCCGGCGCTGGCGCCGACTACGACGCTGCGATCGCCGCGCTGCGCGATCGCCAGGACGTGCCCGAACTCGCGCGCGCCTTGAACGGCCGTGGCCTGGTGCGCTTGCGTCAGCAACACTACGACCAAGCGGCCGCCGATTTCGGTCACGCGATCACCGTCTACCGCAGCTTCGGCGACAGCTTGGGCGTGGCCGAGGCGAACGCGAACCTGGGCCGGCTCGAATCGGTGCGCGGTCATTTCGAGCAGGCCTTGCCGTATCTGAGCGGTGCGATCGAACGCTTCGAGGCGTTCGGCGCGATCGAGCGCGTGGTGACGGTATCGACGGCGCAGCTGGATGCGTACGCGCAGCTGCTGCGCTGGCCCGAGGCGCTCGCTGCCAGCGACCGCCAGTGGGCGTTGCGCGAACGCATCGGCGACGCCGCGCTGGCGCTGCTCGTCGGTGGGCGGCGCGGACGTGTGCTGCTCGCGCTCGGCCGCATCGACGAAGCGCAGCGACTCGGCAAGGAGCTGCGCGAGCGCCACGCGAACGTCCGCGCGGAGGCGCAGCGCTATCTCTACGATTTCGAGGCCGATCTGGCTTGGCAATCGCAGCGCGCCGCCGAAGCCGCCGCGGCAGCCGAGCAAGCCTTGGCCACCTGGCCGGTGGATCCGTCCTTCGATCGCTACGCGCATCTGGTGCTGTTGCGTCAACGCGCCCTGATCGCCGCCGGTCGCGCCGAGCCCGGCACGATCGAGCCGCGCTTGGCCGCCGCCGATGCCGGCACCGCGGCGCCGGCCTTCAACATCGCCGTTGCCGAATGGGCCGCGCGCGGCGGGCGCGAGGGCGAGGCCGCCGCCGCGTTCCAACGCGCCTTCACCAGCGCGCAGAACAACAGCATTCCGGCCGAGCTGTGCACGGTGGCCGAGAGCTGGACGCCGTGGCTGATCGCGCACGAACGCCTCGACCAGGCCGCCGGTGTGGCCGGCCGCGTCGTCGCCTGGGCCGAGCGCGACTACGACTGCGCCTTGGTGCAACTGCGTCTGTTTCACGCCTATGGCCGCCGCGACAGCTGGGCGGAGGCGTTGCGCAACGCGCAGGCGCTGGCCGGCGAACGCATCGTGCCGGCCGCACTGGCGACGCCTCCAGCGGCATCGGCGGTGCCGATTTCGCCGCCTTGAAGCGCGGTCCTATCGGTTCGCTAGCGCCGCGCTAGAGCGTCGGCATGAGCTGCGGTAGTGCACCGGCGCGGATTCCGCCGCGATCGGTGCGTGCGCGGTTTGCGCTCAGTCGCGGAAGTTGTCGAACTGCAGCGGCACTTCGAACTCGCTCTTACGCAAGAGTGCGATCGCGATCTGCAGGTCGTCGCGCTTCTTGCCGTTCACGCGCAGCTTGTCGCCGTTGATCTGCGCTTCGACCTTGAGCTTGGCCGCCTTGATCGCCGCGACGATCTTCTTCGCCACCGCCTGCTCGATGCCTTGCTTGACCGTGATCCGCTGCTTGGCGACGGCGAGGTTGACCTCCGGGTCGGCGGCGTCAAGGCAACGCACGTCGATGCCGCGCGCGGCCAGGCGCGTGCGCAGGATGTCGATCATCTGTTTGAGCTGGAATTCGCTCGGCGCCGACTGCGTGATGACCGAATCGTCCAGTTCGAAGCGCGCGTCGCTGCCCTTGAAGTCGAAACGGTTGCCGAGTTCGCGGTTGGCCTGATCGACCGCATTGGTCAGTTCGTGCTTGTCGACTTCGGAAACCACATCGAACGAAGGCATGGGCGGGGTCGCGTTCGGGAAGAGGGCGACAGTGTAGCCGTTGCTCGATCGTCGCCGCGGTTAACGCAATCGCAAGCCCGCTTTGAGCGACAATCGGTGCATGAAGCTGCGTTGGGTTTTCTCCGTGGTGTTGGCGGCCGTGCTGGCGGGCGCCGCGCGTTCGGCTGCGGCGCTCGACAGCCGCATGCTGCACGTGGACGCGATCGACTATCGCGTCGTCCGCGTCGACTTGAAGCACGACGCGCTCGAAGCGCATTGGCGTGACGACGGCGGCAACGCGTTCGCCAGCATCGACACGCTCAAGCGCTGGGGCGAGGGGCAGGGACGCAAGCTCCTGTTCGCGACCAATGCCGGCATCTACGACCGCCAGTTCCGTCCGCTCGGCTTGTACGTCGAAGACGGCCAGACCCTGCGTCCGCTCAACACGACCAAGGGCAACGCGCGCGCCGGCAATTTCTCGATGCAGCCCAACGGCGTGTTCTCGATCGATCGCCGCGGCCGCGCCGCCGTGGTGGCGACCGGCGACTGGAACGGCCGCGGCGTCGATGCGCGTGTGGCCACCCAATCGGGTCCGATGCTGGTGGTCGGCGGCGAGATCAATCCGCTGTTCGAGGAAGATTCGGACAGCCTGAAGTGGCGCAGCGGCGTGTGCGCGCGCACGGCGGACGAGGCGCTGTTCGCGGTCAGCCTCGCGCCGGTCACGTTCCACGCGTTCGCGCGCCTGTTCCGCGACGAGCTTGGCTGCCGCGAGGCGCTTTATCTGGACGGCACCTTGTCGCGCATCTACACCGATGCGGACGGCTACGCCGGCGCGCCGGCGATGATGGTCAAGCCGTATGCGGGAATGTTGGCGGTGTTCGGAGCGGCCGACTGAAGCGGCTCACGGGTGCGGAAGTTTTTCTGCGAAACCATCGTTCGCGCGTCCGTGCGCGAAACGACGATGAAACGAGCCGAAGCATCGATTCGATCAGCGACGCGGCGATATTCAGCGCGTCGCCGATCCAAGCGGCCGGCTTCAGCCCGAAGAACGCGCCACTAGCGGCCTTTCGCCGCCTTCTTGGCGCTCTTCTCGGCGCGCTTTTCCTTCAGCGATTTTTCCGGTTTCTTCTTTTCGGTCTTCTTCTGGTTCAAGCCTTTCATACAGGCCTCCTCGAAATAAACGGACGGGGCTACGACGGCTCGGCGCTGGATGGCCGCGCGCGTCCGCGCAAATCCTAGTCGCTCTCGCGTCGAGTTGAAATATCCCGCGCGTCGTTCCACAGCGCGTCCCAGCCGGCGCGGCCGAGCCGGCGCAAGCTGTCGATGTTGCGCCGGTAGATCGCGCCCGGATCGGCGATCGATTCGATCGCCGCTTCGACGCCGGCCACGCGCAACAGATGCAGGATCGGATACGGCGAGCGATTGGTGCAGTTCTCGATCGCATCGATCTCGGCGTCGCCGAACTGGTAGTGCGGATGGAAGCTCGCGATCTGCAGTTCGGCATCCAGGTCGAGTTCGACCAGGGCCGCTTCGGCGGCGTCGAGGAAATCGTTGTAGTCGAGAAAATCGCCGAGGACGTGCGGATGGATCAGCAAGGTGGTTTCGATCGTGCGCGCGTCGGCGGCGATCAAACGCTGCGCTTCTTCGCGCAGATCGGCGAGCAGCGCGTCGGTGTCGCGCGCGGCGCTGACGCGGTAGCGCACGCGTTCCTGCGCGTACGGCGCGCGTGCGAACGGGCACAGGCCGAGGCCGATCACGGCGCGTTCGATCCAGCGCCGGGTCGCGGCGATCACCGCAGCCTCGTCCGGCGCCGCTTTCACTCCGGCGCCTCGACCGTGTAGCCCTTCGCGCGCAGGCGCGAGAGCCAGCCGTCGCTCTTGCTGAGTTCGCTCATCGGCAGCACGGCGAAGGTGCTGACATTACGCGCGAGCGCGCCTTCGGCGGCCTTGCTCCATTCCTCGGCGATGCGCACCTGCGCCGCGGCGATGCGCTCGCGCAGGCCCGGCGCGCTGGCGACGCCGCTGATGCAGGTCTGGTCCTGGTCGACGTAGGGCAGGTCGCGCAAGCCGTCGAGATCGCCGCTGGCCCAGGCGTTCGCGCGCAGCTTCATCGCGGCCAGATCCGTTTCGAGGCGATCCATCGTCGCGCGCAGGCAGGCGATGTCGGCCTCGCGCGGCGAGCTTTTGAATTCGCGGATGACCTGGCGCGGATCGTCGACCTCGATCTCGACCTTGACCTCGCTGACCTTGACGCCGTGCTGCTTGGCGATCTCGCGCACCAACGACTGCGCGTCGTTCTTCAAACTGAGGCCGGATTTGCCGATCGCCTTGCGATACAACTCGCGCGCGGCGAACATCGGGCGTTGCCGTTCGATGCCGCGGTCGCGACCGATGTAGCGCTCCTTCAATACCTGCCAGCGCGCGTACAGTTCGGGCGGCAGCACGTCTTCGAGCTTGTCGCCGTCGGAATTCTTGCGCACCCCGATCAGTGCCGGCAGCAGAGTCAGGCGGCGGAAGAAGCCGATCTCCACGTTCGGCCGCGGCGCGGTCAACACTTCCTGCGATTGCGCGATCAGCTCATCGGCCTGCTTGGAGCGCCAGGTCATGCCGGCCGGCAGCGGCGACCAGGTGCCGAGAATCCACAGGGTGTGATCGTCCTTGGACACTTTCCAAAGTCCCGGTCCCGGCTGCTCGCCGGTGACCAGCACGGTGTCCATCACCGGCGTGTCGACGCTGGCGGCCGCGCTCGCGACGGGCGGGGAGGGTGCCTGCGCGAACGCCGCGCCGGCCGTGGCGAGGAAGAAAACGACGCTACGCAACATCCGTCTGATCCTGTCGGAAAAACCGGCGCAGCCTACGCGTTGGATGGTGAATCGCATTTGACGCGGCGATGCGGATGCTCTTGCAATCGCCGCGGCTCAGATCCGCATCACGCGCAAGTTGCGCCCCTTGATGCGGCCGGCGCGCAGGCGTGCCAGCGCTTGCGCGGCGTCTTCGCGCCGGATCGCAACGTAGGAGCGGGTCGGGAACACGTCGATCTTGCCGACCGCCGCCGCCACCAGGCCGGCCTCGCCGGTGAGCGCGCCGAGGATGTCGCCGGGGCGCAGCTTGTCGCTGCGGCCGGCGTCGATGCGCAAGGTCGCCATCGGCGCCGGCAGCGCCGCCACTGCGCCGGCTTTCAGCGTGTCCCAGCGCAGCGGCGCGCCGTCGCGCGTGGCGATCGTTTCGGCGCGCTGCGTTTCGCGCGCCGCGACCAGGTTCAGCGCAAGGCCTTTGCGGCCGGCGCGGCCGGTGCGGCCGATGCGATGCAGGTAGGCGTCGGCGTCGTGCGGCAGTTCGTAGTTGACCACGGTGTCGAGGTCCTTGACGTCGAGTCCGCGCGCGGCGACGTCGCTGGCGACCAAGACGCGGCAGCTGCGGTTGGCCAGGCGCACCAGCACTTCGTCGCGGTCGCGCTGCTCCATGTCGCCGTGCAGGGCGAGCGCGTGCACGTTGGCGCGGCTCAAGGCCTCGGCCACCTCGTCCACTTCGCGCCGCGTGTTGCAGAACACCACGCAGGAGTCGGGTTGCACTTCGCCGAGCAGGGCGACCAGCGCGGCCGGCTTGCGCGCCGATTCGATCGCGTAGAAGCGCTGCTCGATTTCAGGGCGCTCCTCGACGCCGCCGATGGTGACTTCGACCGGTTCGCGCAGGAAATCGCGGCCGAGGCGGCGGATGTCTTCGGGAAAGGTCGCCGAAAACAGCAGGCCCTGCCGCTGCGGCGGCAGGAAGCGCACGATCTCGCGGATCGCCGGCTCAAAACCCATGTCGAGCATGCGGTCGGCTTCGTCGAGCACGAGCGTGCGCACCTTCGCGAGCGACAGCGCCTTTTTTTCGAGCAGTTCCTGCACGCGCCCGGGCGTACCGACGATGACGTGCGAATCCTTGCGCAAGCTCGCCAGCTGCGGCCCGAGCGGGATGCCGCCGGTCAGCAGCAGTACCTTCAAGTTCGGCACCGCCGCGGCGAGGCGGCGGATTTCCTTGGCGACTTGATCGGCCAGTTCGCGCGTCGGACACAACACCAGCGCCTGCGGCTTGACCAGGCTCGCATCGAGCCGCTGCAACAGGCCGAGGGCGAAGGCGACGGTCTTGCCGCTGCCGGTGGGCGCCTGCGCAATGAGGTCGCGGCCCTCGAGCAGGGCCGGCAGGCTGGCGGACTGCACCGGCGTCATTTCGACGTAGCCGAGCGTGTCGAGCGAGTGTTGCAGGGAGGAGGCGAGCGGGAGCGAGGAGAAGGCGTTCATCCCGCATTCTCGCAGGTCGCCGGGCGGCAGCGCGAACCGGGCCGCCGCTTGCGCCGATCCGGCCGGGCGAGCGGCGAGCCGGCTCGCCAGCAATTGCAGCGTATAGAGATCGTGAATTTCGCAGCGAAAAATATTTTGTTCGATTTGTGCGCTTCGTCACACTTGCATCTGTAACTTTTTAAGGCGACCCTTGCGCAACGGCTCGCCGCAACGGCGCGCTGCTCCGGGGGGAGTCTCATGTTCGTATCGTTTCTCGTCGCCTGCCGTCGCCGGCTGCGTTCGACGCTGCTGCTCGCTTTGGTCGCCGTTTCCGGTCCCGCCTTCGCCGCTCCCGGCGATCCGCTCGGTCCGCTGCAGAACGTCGGTGCCGGCGGCGTGCTGAACCAAGATCCGTTCTTCAAGGACATCATCGCCTCGCGCGCGATGGTCAGCCTGACCGGCGGCAACGTCGTGGTCGGCTGGCGCGCTCGCCACAGCACGGCAATGCCGCCGTCCAATCCCGATTCCCCCGACGGCACCAACGGCAAGCAATACGGCGCGTTCTTCCGGATTTTTTCCGGCACCACGGGAGCGGCGCTGAGCGCAGCTCCGGTGGCGCCGTATCTGGACATCAATGCCGACGGCACCGGCCGCCAGAACGTGCCCTTGCTCGCCTCGCTCAGCGGCGGCGGCTTCGTCATCGTGTGGAACTCGGCCGGCGGTCCCGGCGACACCTATCTCGACGGCAACTTCGGCGGCGACGCCTGGGGCCGCGTCTACAACGCGGACGGCACGCCGGCCAGCGGCACCTTCCACATCAACGAGAACGATCCGAACGGATTCCCCGATCTGCAAGAGCCGGCGGCCGTGATCGGGCTGACCGGCGGCGGTTTCGCGGTGCTGTGGCGAGACCAGAACGACGCGCCCGGCGCCAACACCAATACCGACGACTTGTTCTTGCGCGTCTATTCCGCCAACGGCACGCCGCAGGCGGCCAGCGTGCGCCTGGGCGGCGTCGCGCACGACGCGTTCTTCAAGGACGTGAGCGATTCCACCTACGGCCGTTCGCTGGCCGCACTGAGCAACGGCAACGTCGCCGTGGCCTGGGCCGTGCGCGAGGGAACCGGCGGCAGCAGCGTCGAAGGCAGCGGCGGCGCCGGTGCCGGTTTCGTGCAAGTGTTCAACGCCTCCGGCGCGGCGGTTTCCGGCTTGATCGCTCCCTACACCGACATCAATCCCGACGCCAGTGGGAATCAGGGAATACCGCTGGTGGTGGCGCTCAGCGGCGGCGGCTTCGCCGTGACCTGGAACTCCAATCACAACAGCAACGACGGCGCCAACTCCGATGTCGGCAACGGCTTCGGCGCGGATACCGGCGGCGACACCTATACGCGCACTTACAACAACTCCGGCGTGGCCACCGGCGGCACCGTGCGCGTCAACGAATCGCGCACCGCCGACAGCGAATATCCCTGGGGCATGGTCGCCCTCAGCGGCGGTGGTTTTGCCATCGTCTGGTACGAGGACGACGAAACCGCGGCCAACAGCGACGACTTCTTCGTGCGCGCGTTCAGCGCGACCGGCGTGCCGAGCGCGGCCAGCGTGCTGATCGGCGACACCCCTGCCGATCCGCTGTACGAGGATTTCGAAGGCGCCTACGGCCTGGTCGCGCTCGACGACGGCGGTTTCGCCGCCGGCATACGCGTGCGCGACTCGGCCAACAACGGCAGCGGCACCTCGGTCGACGGTGGCGGCTATGCCGCGGCGATCCGCGTGTTCAACGCCAACGGCAGCACGCGCACCGGCGTGATCTATCCCTATCTCGACATCAACCCCAACGGCAGCGGCAGCCAGAACATTCCGCGCCTCGCCGCCACCACCGGCGGCTTCGCGGTGACCTGGAACTCGGCGCGCAACACCGACGACGGCGCCAACAGCGACCAAGGCAACGGCAGCAACAACACCAGCGGCGGCGACACTTGGGTGCGGCTGTACAACAACGCCGGCAATCCGGTGCACGCGACGATCCGTGTGCACGACACCGAGCCGACCGGCACCGTCGACGAGCAGACGCCGCAAGCGATCGTCAAATCCGGCAACGGCTTCGCGGTGCTGATGCGCGACGAGAACAATGCGACCGGCAACACCGACGATCTGTACGTGCGCCTGTTCGGCGATGCGCCGGCGGCAGCGCCGGAGATCGCGGTGGAGCAGCCGGCCGGCACCAACATCGCCGACGGCGGCAGCAAGGCCTTCGGCAACGTCAACGTCGGCAGCAACACCAGCCTGACCTTCACCATCCGCAATTCCGGCACGGCCAACCTGACCGGATTGACGATTACCAAGGACGGCGCCAACGCCGGCGATTTCACCGTCACCGCCAACCCGACCGCGCCGGTCGCAGCGAGCGGCACGACCACCTTCACCGTGCAATTCGCCCCCGGCGGCGCCGGCGCGCGCAGCGCGGCCATCCACATCGCCAACAACGATGCGGACGAGAACCCGTTCGACATCACGCTGACCGGCACCGGCGTCGCGCTCCCTAACCTCAGCATCAACGACGTCAGCCTCAACGAAGGCAACACCGGTACGACCAACTACACCTTCACCGTCAGCCTGTCGGCCCCGGCCGGCGCCGGCGGCGTCACGTTCGACATCGCGACTGCGAATGGCACCGCCACCGCGCCGAGCGACTACACGACCAAATCGCTGACCGCGCAGACCATTCCGGCCGGCAGCTCGACCTACGCCTTCAGCGTGCTGGTCAACGGCGATTTCGCGGTCGAGCCGAACGAGACCTTTTTGGTCAACGTCACCAACGTCACCAACGCGACCGTGACCGACGCGCAAGGGCAGGGCACGATCGTCAACGACGACACCGTCGGCGTCACCGTCAGTCCGACCTCAGGCTTGGTCACCACCGAGGTCGGCGGCACCGCGACCTTCACTGTCGTCTTGAACTCGCAGCCGAGCGCGAACGTCACCATCGGCCTCAGCAGCAGCGACACCACCGAAGGCACCGTCTCGCCCGCGAGCCTGACGTTCACCAACGCGAACTGGAACACCGCGCAGACCGTCACCGTGACCGGCGTCAACGACGCCGTCGACGACGGCGACATCGCCTACACGATCGTCACCGCCGCGGCGACCAGCGGCGATGCCGGCTACTCGGGATTCAATCCGGCCGATGTGACCGTCACCAACACCGACGACGACACCGCCGGCATCACGGTCAGCCCGACCTCCGGGCTCGTCACCACCGAAGCGGGCGCCAGCGCCATCTTCACCGTCGTGCTCACTTCGCAGCCGACCGCTGATGTAACCATTCCGCTGTCGAGCAGCGATACGACCGAGGGTACGGTGGCACCGGCCAGCGTGACCTTCACCGCCGCGAACTGGAACGTCGCGCAGACCGTGACGGTGACCGGCGTCAACGACTTGGTTGACGACGGCGACATCGCGTACACGATCGTGACCGCCGCGGCGACCAGCACCGATCCGGGCTACGCCGGCCGCAATGCCGCCGACGTGGCCGTCACCAACATCGACGACGACACCGCCGCCGTGGTGGTGACGCCGACCTCGGGCCTGACGACCACCGAAGCCGGTGGCACCGCGACGTTTACGATCGTGCTGGGCAGCCAGCCGACCGCGGCGGTGACGATCGCCTTGTCGAGCAGCGACACCACGGAAGGAACCGTGGCGCCGGCCAGCGTCAGCTTCAGCACCGCCAATTGGAACGTGCCGCAGACGGTCACCGTCACCGGTGTCGACGATCTGGTCGACGACGGCGACATCACCTACACCATCGTCACCGCACCGGCGACCAGCAGCGATCCGGGTTACACCGGCCGCAACGGCGCCGACGTCAGCGTCAGCAACACCGACGACGACACCGCCTCGATCGTGGTGACGCCGACCAGCGGCCTGACCACCACCGAAGCCGGCGGCACGGCGACGTTCACCATCGAGCTCGGCAGTCAGCCGACCGCTGACGTCACCATTCCACTGTCGAGCAGCGACACGAGCGAAGGCACGGTGTCGCCGGCCAGCCTGACCTTTACCGCGGCGAACTGGAACGTGGCGCAGACGGTGACGGTGACCGGTGTCGACGATCTGATCGACGACGGCGACGTGACGTACACCATCGTCACCGCACCGGCGACCAGTAGCGACGCCGGTTACGCCGGCCGCGACGGCGCCGACGTCAGCGTCAGCAACACCGACGACGACACCGCCGGCATCACGGTGACGCCGACCAGCGGCCTCAGCACGACCGAAGCCGGTGGCACCGCGACCTTCACGATCGCACTGGCGACGCAGCCGACGGCCGATGTGACCATCGCGCTGTCGAGCAGCAACACCGACGAGGGTACGGTCGGCCCGGCCAGCGTGACCTTCACCGCGGCCAACTGGAACACGGCGCAGACGGTGACGGTCACCGGCGTCGACGACGCGCTCGACGACGGCGACATCGCCTACACCATCGTCACCGCTGCGGCGACCAGCAGCGACGCCGGTTACTCCGGCCGCGATGCGGCGGATGTCGCCGTCACCAATATCGACGACGATGCCGCCGGCATCACGGTGACGCCGGTGATCGGCCTGGTCACCAGCGAAGCCGGCACCACCGCCGCGTTCAATATCGTGCTCGACAGCGAGCCGACCGCGGACGTGACCATCGCGCTGTCGAGCAGCGACACCGCCGAAGGCACCATCGCGCCGGCCAGCGTGACCTTCACCGCGGCGGACTGGAACCAGCCGCAGACGATCACCGTGACCGGTGTCGACGATGCGATCGACGACGGCGACGTCGCCTACACGATCGTGACCGACCCGGCGACCAGTACCGACCCCAACTACGCCGGCATCGACGCCGACGACGTCGCGGTGACCAACACCGACAACGACACCGCCGGTATCACGGTCGCGCCGACGGCCGGCTTGATCACCACCGAAGCGGGCGGCACGGCGACCTTCACGGTCGTGCTCAACACCCAGCCGACCGCGGATGTGACGATCGCGCTGTCGAGCAGCGACACCGGCGAAGGCACGGTCGCACCGGCCAGCGTGACCTTCACCAGCGCGAACTGGAACACGGCGCAGACGGTCACCGTGACCGGCGTCGACGACGCGATGGTCGACGGCAGCATCGCCTACACCATCGTGACCGCGCCGGCGACCAGCACCGACCCGACCTACGCCGGCATCGACGCGGCGGACGTCGACGCCAGCAACAGCGACGACGACGTGGCGGGGATCTCCGTCTCGCCGACCGCGGGCCTGGTCACCAGCGAAGCGGGCGGCACGGCGACCTTCACCATCGCGCTGAACACGCAGCCGTCGGCCGACGTCACCATCGCGCTGTCGAGCAACGACACCAGCGAAGGCACCGTCACTCCGGCCAGCGTGACCTTCACCAGCGCGAACTGGAACCAGGCGCAGACCGTCACCGCTACCGGCGTCGACGACTCGATCATCGACGGCGACGTCGCCTACAGCATCGTCACCGCCGCGGCGACCAGCACCGATACCGACTACGCCGGCCTGAACGCGGACGACGTGATGGTGACCAACACCGACAACGACAGCGCCGGCATCACGGTTAACCCGACCGCCGGTCTGACCACGACCGAAGCGGGCGGCACGGCGACGTTCACCGTCGTGTTGAACACGCAGCCGTCGGCCGACGTGACGATCGCGCTCAGCAGCGACGACACCGCCGAAGGCACGGTCGCGCCGGCCAGCCTGACCTTCAGCGCGGCGAACTGGGACACCGCGCAGACGGTGACGGTGACCGGTGTCGACGACGCGCTCGCCGACGGCAACGTGGCCTACCACATCGTCACCGCCGCCGCGGTCAGCGCGGATACCGACTACAACGGCGTCGATGCGGCCGATGTGTCGGTGACCAACAGCGACGACGACAGCGCCGGTATCACGGTCAACCCGACCGCCGGACTCACCACCACCGAAGCGGGCGGCACGGCGACGTTCACCGTCGTGCTCAACACGCAACCGACCAGCGACGTGACCATCGCGCTCAGCAGCAGCGATACGAGCGAAGGCACGGTCGCCCCGGCCAGCGTGACCTTCACGGCGGCGAACTGGAACGCGGCGCAGACCGTAACGGTCACCGGCGTCGACGATCTGCTCGCCGACGGCGATGTCGCTTACAGCATCGTCACGGCGGCGGCGGTCAGTGCGGATGCGAACTACAACGGCGTCGATGCCGCCGACGTGGCGCTGACCAACACCGACAACGACGCGTCCGGCATCACGGTCTCGCCCACGGCGGGTCTGACGACGACCGAAGCGGGCGGCACGGCGACCTTCTCGGTCGTGCTGCGCACGCAGCCGACCGGCAATGTGACCATCGCACTCAGCAGCAGCGATACCAGCGAAGGCACGGTCGCGCCGGCCAGCCTGACCTTCACCGCGGCGAACTGGAACACCGCGCAGACCGCGACGGTGACCGGCGTCGACGACTCGGCCAGCGACGGCAACGTCGCCTACAGCATCGTCACGGCTGCGGCGGTCAGCACCGATCCGAGCTACAACGGCGTCGACGCGGCCGATGTCTCGGTGACCAACACCGACGACGACAGCAGCGGTGTCTCGATCACGCCGAGCGGCCCGATCACCACCAGCGAAAGCGGCAGCAGCGCCACGCTGTCGATCGTGCTGAACACGCAGCCGACGGCGAACGTGACGATCCCGATCGCTTCGAGCGACAGCAGCGAAGCGAGCGTGTCGCCGGCCAGCGTGACCTTCACCGCGGCGAACTGGAACACACCGCAGACGGTCACCGTCACCGGCGTCGACGACCTCTCCTTCGACGGCAACGTGGCCTACACGATCCAGCCCGGCCCGGTCGCTTCGACCGATCCGGTCTACCAAGGCGTCGCCTTGGCGCCGATCGCCGGCAGCAACACCGACGACGAGACCGATCGCCTGACGGGCTCGACAGCCACCGGCAGCGGCCCGGCGACGATCCTGATCGCCGGCGGCCAATGCTCGCTCGATCCGGCACAAAGCGGGTTCGTCGCGATGAGCGGCCTGCAGCTGCCGAGCGGAGTCTCGTTCCCGCACGGGGCGGTCGCGTTGCGCGCGCAAGGGTGCACGGTCGGCACCAGCCTGACGGTGACCTTGACGTTCCCGTCGCTGCCGCCGGGTTGGGCGCTGTGGAAGCTCAGTGCCGCAGCGGCGCCGGCCACGATCACGGCGGCGCCGTCGGGCGCGACCAGCGTGGTCTACACGATCGTCGACGGCGGTCCGCTCGACGCTGACGGCGCCGCGAATGGCGTCATCGTCGATCCGGTCGCGCTGGGTGTGCCGCAGCAACCGGGCACGGGCGAGGCGAAGCCGGTACCGGCCGGTGATCCGCGTGCGCTCGGGTTGTTGCTGGTACTGCTGGCCGGCATCGGTGCGCTGTTCGCGCGCCGGGCGCGGGTCTGAGGAGCCATCGAAGGGCGCTTCCCGCGAACGCGGGAAGCGCCTCGCGACCGCCGAAGGCCGTTCACCCGAAGCACGCCCGAAGGTCCGCATGCGCACCGCGGCGCTCATCCGTGCCGTAGCGATCGCCGGCCCCGGCGCGCAAACAAAAACGGCATGCAAACGACGTGAAGACCGCAAGCGGGTGAGGCTTCGAAGAATTAGTGTATTTCGTCACACTTGCATCTGTTACCTTTTAAAATCGAGTCTTTCGCAACGGCGCGCTGCAGCGGGGCGCTGCTCCTAGGGGGAGTTTCATGTCCGTATCGTTTTCTGTCGGCCGCCGTCGCGTGCTGCGTGCGGCGCTGGTATCGGTTTTCGTCACCGTCTGCGGCCTGGCCTTCGCAGCTCCCGGCGATCCGGCCGGGCCCTTGGTCAGAGTGGGCGCCGGCGGCGTGCTCGACCACGACCCGTTCTACCAGACCAACAATGCGGTTCGTCCGATGGTCGGCTTGACCGGCGGCAACGTCGTGGTCGGCTGGGGTGCGGAGGCGAACACCTCGGTGAATCCGAATTCGCCCGACGGTAGCAACGGCAAATTCAGCGGCGCCTTCTTCAAGGTCCTGTCGGGCACGACCGGCGCTGCGATTTCCGGCGTGATCGCACCGTATCTGGACATCAATGCCGACGGCACCGGCTACCAGAGCGCACCGCAGGTCGCCGCGCTCACCGGCGGCGGCTTCGTGATCGTGTGGAACTCGATCGGCGGTCCGGGCGACACCTACGACGACGGCTTCGACGGCGGGGATGCCTGGGGCCGCGTCTACAGCGCGACCGGTACGCCGGTCAGCGGTACTTTCCACATCAACGAAAACGATCCGAGCGGCACGCCCGATGCACAGGAGCCGGTCGCCGTGGTCGGCTTGAGCGGCGGTGGCTTCGCCGTCGTCTGGCGCGACGCGAGCGCGGCGACCGGCAACACGCCCGACTATTTCTTGCGTGTCTATTCCGCCGCGGGCGTGCCGCAGGCAGCCAGCGCGCGCCTCGGCGGCACCGCGCACGACGCGTTCTACAAGGACTACAACACCGTGCGCGGCCTGATCGCGCTCGGCAACGGCAACGTCGCGGTCTCCTGGAGCACGCGCGATCAGAACAACGACGGCAGCGGCGTCAGCACCGACGGCGGCGGCAGCGCCGGCTATGTGCAGGTGTTCAACGCGTCCGGCGCGGCGGTGTCGGGCGTGGTGCGGCCCTACGCCGACATCAATCCCGACGGCAGCGGCAGCCAGAACGCGCCGCTGCTCGCGCCGCTCGCCGGCGGCGGCTTCGTCGCGACCTGGAACTCGACCCGCAATACCAACGACCCCGGCTTCGTCGACGTCGGCAATGGCGTCAACAATACGACTGGCGGCGATACCTACGCGCGCACCTTCAACGATTCGGGCGCGGGCACCAGCACCACGGTACGCGTGAACGACGTGCGCACCGACGACAGCGAATACCCCGCCGCCATCGTCGGCCTTACCGGCGGCGGCTTTGCCATCGTCTGGCAGGAAGACGACGACGCCACCGGCAACACCGACGACTACTACGCGCGCGCATTCACCGCCGCCGGCGCGGCTGCAGGACCGAGCCTCCCGATCGCCGGCACCGCCGCCGACGCGCTGTTCGAAGACTACAACCGTATACGCAGCCTGATCGCGCTCGACGACGGCGGCTTCGTCGCCGCCGTGCAGGTGCGCGATTCGGCCAACAACGGCACCGGCACTTCGCTCGACGGCGGCGCCAACGCCGCGCCGATCCGCGTATTCAATGCGAACGGCACCGCGCGCACCGGCGTCGTGTTCCCGTATTCGGACATCAATCCGAACGGCAGCGGCAGTCAGAACGGCCCGCAGCTGGCGGCCACCAACGGCGGTTTCGCCGTGACCTGGAACTCGGCGCGCAACACCGACGACGGCGCCAACAGCGACCAAGGCAACGGCAATCAGCCGACCACCGGCGGCGACACCTGGGTGCGCCTGTACAACAACGCCGGCACGCCGGTGCACGCGACCATTCGCGTGCACGACACCGAGCCGACCGGCACCATCGACGAACAAGTCCCGGCCACCATCACCAAGGTCGGCAACGGCTTCGCCGTGCTGATCCGCGACGAGAACAACGCGACCGGTGGTAGTGACGATCTGTTCCTACGCGTGTTCGCCGACACGCCGGTAGCGGCGCCGGAGATCGCCGTCGAGCAACCGGCCGGCACCGATATCGCCGATGGCGGCAGCAAGGCCTTCGGCAACGTCAACGTCGGCAGCAACACCAGCCTGACCTTCACCATCCGCAATTCCGGCACGGCCAATCTGACCGGATTGACGATCACCAAGGACGGCGCCAACGCCGGTGACTTCACCGTCACCGCCAACCCGACCGCGCCGGTCGCAGCGAGTGGTACGACCACGTTCACCGTGCAGTTCGCCCCCGGCGGCGCCGGCGCGCGCAGCGCGGCCATCCACATCGCCAACAACGATGCGGACGAGAATCCGTTCGACATCACGCTGACCGGCACCGGCGTCGCGCTCCCTAACCTCAGCATCAACGACGTCAGCCTCAACGAAGGCAACACCGGTACGACCAACTACACCTTCACCGTCAGCCTGTCGGCCCCGGCCGGCGCCGGCGGCGTCACGTTCGACATCGCGACTGCGAATGGCACCGCCACCGCGCCGAGCGACTACACGACCAAATCGCTGACCGCGCAGACCATTCCGGCCGGCAGCTCGACCTACGCCTTCAGCGTGCTGGTCAACGGCGATTTCGCGGTCGAGCCGAACGAGACCTTTTTGGTCAACGTCACCAACGTCACCAACGCGACCGTGACCGACGCGCAAGGGCAGGGCACGATCGTCAACGACGACACCGTCGGCGTCACCGTCAGTCCGACCTCAGGCTTGGTCACCACCGAGGTCGGCGGCACCGCGACCTTCACTGTCGTCTTGAACTCGCAGCCGAGCGCGAACGTCACCATCGGCCTCAGCAGCAGCGACACCACCGAAGGCACCGTCTCGCCCGCGAGCCTGACGTTCACCAACGCGAACTGGAACACCGCGCAGACCGTCACCGTGACCGGCGTCAACGACGCCGTCGACGACGGCGACATCGCCTACACGATCGTCACCGCCGCGGCGACCAGCGGCGATGCCGGCTACTCGGGATTCAATCCGGCCGATGTGACCGTCACCAACACCGACGACGACACCGCCGGCATCACGGTCAGCCCGACCTCCGGGCTCGTCACCACCGAAGCGGGCGCCAGCGCCATCTTCACCGTCGTGCTCACTTCGCAGCCGACCGGCAACGTGGCCATTCCGCTGTCGAGCAGCGATACGACCGAGGGTACGGTGGCACCGGCCAGCCTGACCTTCACCACCGCGAACTGGAACGTCGCGCAGACCGTGACGGTGACCGGCGTCAACGATTTCGTCGACGACGGCGACATCGCGTACACGATCGTGACCGCCGCGGCGACCAGCACCGATCCGGGCTACGCCGGTCGCAATGCGGCTGATGTGAGCGCCACCAACATCGACGACGATATTGCCGGCATCACCGTCAGCCCGACCACCGGGCTCACCACCACCGAAGCGGGCGGCACGGCCACCTTTACGATCGCATTGGCGACGCAGCCGACTGCGGACGTCACCATTCCGCTGTCGAGCAGCGACACCACGGAAGGAACCGTCGCACCGGCCAGCATGACCTTCACCGCGGCGAACTGGAACGTGGCACAGACGGTGACGGTGACGGGCGTCGACGATCTGATCGACGACGGCGACGTGACGTACACCATCGTCACCGCACCGGCGACCAGTAGCGACGCCGGTTACGCCGGCCGCGACGGCGCCGACGTCAGCGTCAGCAACACCGACGACGACACCGCCGGCATCACGGTGACGCCGACCAGCGGCCTCAGCACGACCGAAGCCGGTGGCACCGCGACCTTCACGATCGCACTGGCGACGCAGCCGACGGCCGATGTGACCATCGCGCTGTCGAGCAGCAACACCGACGAGGGTACGGTCGGCCCGGCCAGCGTGACCTTCACCGCGGCCAACTGGAACACGGCGCAGACGGTGACGGTCACCGGCGTCGACGACGCGCTCGACGACGGCGACATCGCCTACACCATCGTCACCGCTGCGGCGACCAGCAGCGACGCCGGTTACTCCGGCCGCGATGCGGCGGATGTCGCCGTCACCAATATCGACGACGATGCCGCCGGCATCACGGTGACGCCGGTGATCGGCCTGGTCACCAGCGAAGCCGGCACCACCGCCGCGTTCAATATCGTGCTCGACAGCGAGCCGACCGCGGACGTGACCATCGCGCTGTCGAGCAGCGACACCGCCGAAGGCACCATCGCGCCGGCCAGCGTGACCTTCACCGCGGCGGACTGGAACCAGCCGCAGACGATCACCGTGACCGGTGTCGACGATGCGATCGACGACGGCGACGTCGCCTACACGATCGTGACCGACCCGGCGACCAGTACCGACCCCAACTACGCCGGCATCGACGCCGACGACGTCGCGGTGACCAACACCGACAACGACACCGCCGGTATCACGGTCGCGCCGACGGCCGGCTTGATCACCACCGAAGCGGGCGGCACGGCGACCTTCACGGTCGTGCTCAACACCCAGCCGACCGCGGATGTGACGATCGCGCTGTCGAGCAGCGACACCGGCGAAGGCACGGTCGCACCGGCCAGCGTGACCTTCACCAGCGCGAACTGGAACACGGCGCAGACGGTCACCGTGACCGGCGTCGACGACGCGATGGTCGACGGCAGCATCGCCTACACCATCGTGACCGCGCCGGCGACCAGCACCGACCCGACCTACGCCGGCATCGACGCGGCGGACGTCGACGCCAGCAACAGCGACGACGACGTGGCGGGGATCTCCGTCTCGCCGACCGCGGGCCTGGTCACCAGCGAAGCGGGCGGCACGGCGACCTTCACCATCGCGCTGAACACGCAGCCGTCGGCCGACGTCACCATCGCGCTGTCGAGCAACGACACCAGCGAAGGCACCGTCACTCCGGCCAGCGTGACCTTCACCAGCGCGAACTGGAACCAGGCGCAGACCGTCACCGCTACCGGCGTCGACGACTCGATCATCGACGGCGACGTCGCCTACAGCATCGTCACCGCCGCGGCGACCAGCACCGATACCGACTACGCCGGCCTGAACGCGGACGACGTGATGGTGACCAACACCGACAACGACAGCGCCGGCATCACGGTTAACCCGACCGCCGGTCTGACCACGACCGAAGCGGGCGGCACGGCGACGTTCACCGTCGTGTTGAACACGCAGCCGTCGGCCGACGTGACGATCGCGCTCAGCAGCGACGACACCGCCGAAGGCACGGTCGCGCCGGCCAGCCTGACCTTCAGCGCGGCGAACTGGGACACCGCGCAGACGGTGACGGTGACCGGTGTCGACGACGCGCTCGCCGACGGCAACGTGGCCTACCACATCGTCACCGCCGCCGCGGTCAGCGCGGATACCGACTACAACGGCGTCGATGCGGCCGATGTGTCGGTGACCAACAGCGACGACGACAGCGCCGGTATCACGGTCAACCCGACCGCCGGACTCACCACCACCGAAGCGGGCGGCACGGCGACGTTCACCGTCGTGCTCAACACGCAACCGACCAGCGACGTGACCATCGCGCTCAGCAGCAGCGATACGAGCGAAGGCACGGTCGCCCCGGCCAGCGTGACCTTCACGGCGGCGAACTGGAACGCGGCGCAGACCGTAACGGTCACCGGCGTCGACGATCTGCTCGCCGACGGCGATGTCGCTTACAGCATCGTCACGGCGGCGGCGGTCAGTGCGGATGCGAACTACAACGGCGTCGATGCCGCCGACGTGGCGCTGACCAACACCGACAACGACGCGTCCGGCATCACGGTCTCGCCCACGGCGGGTCTGACGACGACCGAAGCGGGCGGCACGGCGACCTTCTCGGTCGTGCTGCGCACGCAGCCGACCGGCAATGTGACCATCGCACTCAGCAGCAGCGATACCAGCGAAGGCACGGTCGCGCCGGCCAGCCTGACCTTCACCGCGGCGAACTGGAACACCGCGCAGACCGCGACGGTGACCGGCGTCGACGACTCGGCCAGCGACGGCAACGTCGCCTACAGCATCGTCACGGCTGCGGCGGTCAGCACCGATCCGAGCTACAACGGCGTCGACGCGGCCGATGTCTCGGTGACCAACACCGACGACGACAGCAGCGGTGTCTCGATCACGCCGAGCGGCCCGATCACCACCAGCGAAAGCGGCAGCAGCGCCACGCTGTCGATCGTGCTGAACACGCAGCCGACGGCGAACGTGACGATCCCGATCGCTTCGAGCGACAGCAGCGAAGCGAGCGTGTCGCCGGCCAGCGTGACCTTCACCGCGGCGAACTGGAACACACCGCAGACGGTCACCGTCACCGGCGTCGACGACCTCTCCTTCGACGGCAACGTGGCCTACACGATCCAGCCCGGCCCGGTCGCTTCGACCGATCCGGTCTACCAAGGCGTCGCCTTGGCGCCGATCGCCGGCAGCAACACCGACGACGAGACCGATCGCCTGACGGGCTCGACAGCCACCGGCAGCGGCCCGGCGACGATCCTGATCGCCGGCGGCCAATGCTCGCTCGATCCGGCACAAAGCGGGTTCGTCGCGATGAGCGGCCTGCAGCTGCCGAGCGGAGTCTCGTTCCCGCACGGGGCGGTCGCGTTGCGCGCGCAAGGGTGCACGGTCGGCACCAGCCTGACGGTGACCTTGACGTTCCCGTCGCTGCCGCCGGGTTGGGCGCTGTGGAAGCTCAGTGCCGCAGCGGCGCCGGCCACGATCACGGCGGCGCCGTCGGGCGCGACCAGCGTGGTCTACACGATCGTCGACGGCGGTCCGCTCGACGCTGACGGCGCCGCCAACGGTGTCATCGTCGATCCGGTCGCGCTCGGTGTGCCGCAGCAGCCGGGCACGGGCGAAGCGAAGCCGGTACCGGTCGGCGATCCGCGTGCGCTCGGCTTGTTGCTGGTGCTGCTGGCCGGCATCGGTGCGCTGTTCGCGCGCCGGGCGCGGGTCTAGGAAACTCGGAACGGCGTCATGCCCGCGAACGCGGGCATGACGTCATCGCGGTCGCGCCGAGCTTTCTCAGTCGAAGTCGCGAGACGCCGAGTCACGCCGTTCAATCAGTCGATCGGCCGCAACAACAGCAGCAGACACAAGCTCAGCATGAACACCGCCATCAGCGCGTCCAGTACGCGCCATGCGCGCGGATTGCGAAACACCGGCAACAGCAAGCGCGCGCCGTAGCCCAAACTCGAGAACCACAGCACGCTCGCGCAACACGCGCCGAACGCGAACGCCCAGCGCGCGGTGCCGGCGTAGCGCGTGGACAGGCTGCCGAGCAGCACCATCGTGTCGAGATACACGTGCGGATTGAGGAAGGTGAAGGCGAGGCAGGCGAGCAGCACGCGCCGCCGACTCGCTTCGCCGGCAGCCGTCGGCGCCAGCGCGCTGCTGCCGCGCCACGCACGCAGCGCCGCCATCGACCCATACGCGCCGAGAAAGGCCGCGCCGCCGAAGCGCAACAGCTGCAGCAAGCCGGGCCACTCACGCACCAGCACGCCGATGCCGGCGACGCCGCCAACGATCAGCGCGATGTCGCCGAACGCGCAAACCGCGACGACCAGGCCGACGTGACGGCGCTGCAAACCCTGACGCAGAACGAACGCGTTCTGCGCACCGATCGCGACGATGAGACCTGCACCGGCAACGAAACCGGCAGTGGCGGCGGCGAGGAACATGGCGACTCCGGCAACGAGGCGGGGCAGCCTGGCGCGTCGACATGATTAAGACAAACTACTTATTCTGTAAGCTATGAAGAAAATCTAATCCGGTAGCGCCGTGGACCTGATCCATCCGCAACTCGCCGCCTTCACCGCCGTGCTGGAAGAGGGCAGCTTCGACGCCGCCGCGCGCCGCCTGTCGGTCACGTCCTCCGCTGTTTCGCAGCGGATCAAGGCGCTCGAAGATCGCCTCAGCCAAGTACTGGTCCTGCGCCAGACGCCATGCCGCCCGACCCCGGCTGGCGAAAGCCTGCTGCGCCGCGTGCGCCCGATGCAGGCGCTCGAAGCCGAAGCGCTGTCCGATTTTCTACCGGAGAAAACCGCCGCGGCCGCTGCACGCCCGATCGCGATCGCGGTCAACGACGACTCGCTCGAAACCTGGTTCCTCGCCGCGCTCGCGCGATTGCATCGGGACTACGGCTATCTGTTCGACGTGCGTGTGGACGACCAGGACCACACGCTCGATCTCCTGCGCGCCGGCGCCGTGCTCGGCGCCGTCACCGCCGCCGCGACGCCGCTGCAAGGCTGCAACGTGCACCCGCTCGGAACCATGCGCTACTACGCCATCGCCGCACCGGACTTCGCCGCGCGCTACTTCGCGAACGGCGTCGACGCCGCCGCACTCGCGCTCGCGCCGATGATCGTGTTCAACCGCAAGGACGAACTGCAATGGCGCTACGTGCGCCGCGTCACGCGCGCGCGGCTGGCGCCGCCGATGCACTACATCCCGACATCATCGGGCTTCGTCGAAGCCGCCGCGCGCGGACTCGGCTGGTGCCTCGCACCCGAATCACTGATCGCGCCGGCCTTGCAGGCGAAGACGATCGTGGTGCTCGATCGCAAGCGGTGGCTGGATGTGGTGTTGTATTGGCAGTGTGCGGGGGTGCGGTCGGAGATGTTGCGGAGGGTGGGGCAGGTGGTACGAGAGGCGGCGGGGGAGGTTCTGCGTGCCTAGATACCGCCGAGATGCGACGCCGCGACACGAAGTTACTGCGTCGACCTCCCACCGGTTCTTTTTCGTCCTCAGCCCAGAAGCGGATACGCGTCCGGAGTGGTAGGGTGCGGCGATATCTTCTCGGCGTCGGGTGCGACGATGTTCAGATGGGTCATCTACATCGCATTCGCCTTCTCTCTTGCCGCCGCGAAAGCAGATACCGACACGAAACTCTATTTCCCCCAAGGCGCTCTCAATCCGAGTTCGACGACGTCGGATGACTTCGACAACCAGTGGTACTCCGCGCACCTCCGCGTCATGGCCGAACCCGTCCTCGCGCCGTCGCGCACAACCCGCGCATATCGCTTCACCTGGCTGCGAACATTCCATCACCCCGTTGCGATTCGCGTTGTAGCCGCGAACGGTCAATTCAAGCTGTTCGCCACCGAGCTCGACGGCGCTGGCGGCTACAGTCCGGGCGCGGTACTGCGAAGAAAAAGTACTTCTCTCTCGGTCGCACAATTCGAGGAGCTCGAAGCGCTGATCTTGCGCAACGACTTCTGGAATCTTCCGCCGCATGACGACAGGACCGGCATGGATGGATCCCAGTGGATCGTCGAGGCCGCTACCGTCAAGTATCACGTGGCGGCTCGCTGGACACCCAAGGAAGGAGCGCTGCGTGAGATTGGCGAGCGGTTTCTTTCTCTTGCAGGTTGGACTTTCAGTTCCCGTGAAATGTACTAGCGAGGTTCGGGGTCGATCAGGCGCTCACGTCAATTGGTTCCAGTTCTGGCCGGTTGCTGCCGCCGGCGAGCGGCGGTGACTAGAGAACCTTCTCGCCTGCAGTCAAGGGCAGCTTTCGATCCAAAGCAGACATTTAACTTGTTAACTCAAATAATCCGCGCTATTCAAAATCGAAGAGCTTCGCACCTTGGTTAGTATTGAGCGGGCGTCCGTGGTATGACAACAGAACCAGCATCTGACTAGATGAGTGAGATTGGGGGCATTGCATGGCAGGCAACGCGACTTTCTTGAAGGCCTCGACTACCCAAGCCTGGCTGTCGCAATTTGATCCCCCCGACCAGCAGATAGCGAGAACGATTCTCGAAGAAATGCTGCTGGTCTCTCGCGATGAGTTCGCCGAGCGGCTAAGAAGTGCAATCCTCCGACGCCTTGATGCCGAATCAGGTCCCGTCGGGATCTACGTGGAGAGAGAGCTTCCAAGCCGAAAGGGCATCCCCCATCGTCTGTTCAAGGAATCCACCCGTCGTCCAAAAAGAGCGCATGGAGTCGGTCCCGCACCCGTGGCGCCCACGCGTCGATATGATCCCGACGTGGGAAGCGAAGGCATTGTCGCCCAGTTGGTCACGGAAATCTGTCGTGAACGCAAAGGTCTCGCTATCAACCATCCCGGGCCAGACACGATCCGTAAGAAGTCCATTCGTCGCTTCATGTTGGTCACCGATTTCATAGGTTCCGGCGATCGCGCATGGAAGTACCTACAAGCAGCTTGGCGCGTGCGCTCCGTGAGGAGCTGGTGGTCATTGCGGGCCAGCAACGGGATGGGCTTTGAGGTGGTTGCCTACTCTGGTTCGCTGAAAGGGATAAAGCGGGTGCAGTCGCATCCATCAGCCCCCCTCGTGTCGACCGTATGTGCGTGCCCTACTGTTTCCACCAGCCTGAGTCCGGCAGACAGGCAAGAAGTCATCAGCTTGTGTGAGCGAAAGAAACCTGACAAGAAGATGCCCGCGATGGGATTTGGCGAAGTGGGCGCCTTGATCGCCTTCGCTCATGGAGCACCGAACAACTGCCCTGCAATGCTGTTCAAGAAGGCCAGTGGTTGGGAGCCGCTGTTCCCGGTTCGATTGACTACGAGCACTCGAGCCGACTTCACCGTTGAAGACGCAGCCGAGGAAGTACGTGCGCGTCTGGAAAAGATGGGGCAGAGCAGGCTAGCTCACCCAGAATTGAAGGCCGTCCCGTCCGGCAAGCGTAACCTTCTTCTGGTCATGGCCGCGTTGAGCAAGCCTCCGCGGACGCCAGAAGCCGTCTCCAGAAAGACAAGGCTCACTCTGTTTGAAGTCGAAGCGGCGATAGCCCGAGGACTCAAGCTGGGGTGGCTTGATGGAAGAAACCGTGTTGCGGATGAGGGCCACGCCGAACTCAGGCGGGCGCGAATAGTCCCCGCCAAGAAGCCAGGCTTTCCTAGCGTTCCTGAAGAGCCTTATTATCCCAAGTCATTGAGAGCGCCAACGTGATCCGTCTAGTTGAGCTGGTGAAAAGCCGGCCCTGGCGAGCGGTACACGTTACTGCTCGTCTTGGAGCGCAGAGTTCTGTTGCTCTTAGACCTAGCGTCCGCTTGAAGCAAGGCGCGTCGCGCTGTGCCCGCGAGCGGACGCGGCGAAGACTTGCTTCACAGCGCGACGCGTCTCACCCGAAGGTGTCGAAGTAGATGACACGTTGGCGCTCTCAATCCTTTCGAGCCGGTGCTCTAAAGACTGGCGTCAATCCCGCGGTGGTCGAAAACGCCATTGCCGCTGCTGAGTGCGTGCTGCGGGTGAACCCTGAGCTTCCGCCGGTGCTTTCATTGCGGCATCTGGCTCACTTGTCCGATACACCCTATGGTCTCCTGAGGAAATACGCATCCCGGGAGAGTTTCGACCCATACACCACCTTCAGGATTCACAAGAGACCCCTGAACGGCTGGATTCGTTACCGTACGATCGCAGTGCCGGAGCCAGCACTGTTGAAGGTTCAGCGCTGGATCACTCAAAAAATCCTTGCGTACGCCAAACCTCACGAGGCCAGCGTCGCATTCTCGAAGGGAGATACGCTTTACGAGGCTGTTGCTGGCCATTGCGGTTGCCGATGGCTTATCAAGATCGACATAAGGAACTTCTTCGAGTCAATCAACGAGATTGCTGTGTATCGGGTTTTTCACAGCTTGGGCTATCAACGCTTGGTCGCTTTCGAGTTTGCGCGACTTTGTACGCGTATGGGCGGCAAGTCGCGGATACGCAGTACCCGCCGTTGGCATCTGGATCGAGAAAAGTGGACTGCGATTCCTAGCTACGAAGCTTGGAATCCGACAACCGGACCGCGCATAGGACATCTGCCGCAAGGAGCGCCGAGCAGCCCCATGTTGGCGAACTTAGCGGTTCAAGAAGTTGATAAGGAAATCGCTTCAGTGGCAAAGGCTTTTGGCTTGACATACACACGGTATGCCGACGACATGCTACTGTCCACGCGTCGAGACGATTTCAGTCGATTAAATGCGCGCGCAGTTGTTGGTAAGGTTACTGCGGCCCTCGGGAAGTGGGGTTTGGGTGCAAATTCCGCCAAGACAGCCATTTCTCCTGCGGGAGGCCGAAAGCTGGCATTGGGTCTCTTGGTGGATGGAACGTCGCCCAAGTTGCCTCGTGATTTCAAAGCAAACCTCCGTCAGCATCTGTACTACCTTGAGAACCCAGCCATAGGTCCTGTGGGTCATGTGCGGGCGCGTGGTTTCGCCTCGGTTACAGGTTTGCGGAATCACCTGCAGGGGCTTGTATCCTTCGCGCTGCAGATAGAGCCAGAATATGGAAACCAAGTGAAAGCAAGATTGGCCGCTATTGAGTGGCCACTTTAGCCCATCCACCGACGGGCTACCGCAGGTCTGATTCACGGCATGTTGCTGAAAGCAAGTGTGCCCTCAAGCTGTGCCAACCTCGCGAAACCCAGCGTCCAGCAAGCGCTGGCGAAGACCCGGCAGGGCAGCCGCGGGGACGCCGAGCCAAAGCAAGTTCCTGGCCCGCGTGACGGCGACGTAGCCAATACGGCCGACTTCGGTCGCAACACCGTCCAGCATCGCTTCGATATGTTCCTTCGTCGCTACGTAAAGCACGGCGTCGAGGCTCTCCCCTTTGGCCTTGTGTACGGTATCAATCCGGATCCGGGTATTGCGCTGAGTTCCGAGGTCGTCCGCGGCTACAAGCGAAGCATGCGGCAGGTCGCGTCGTGTCAGCTTAGCCCCCAAGCTATTGACGGGAGTCAGCCCGAACTGGTTTTGGAGGGTGGCCAGCATCTGGCGCACGCGGTCAAGCAGGAGGGGAAGCCACTCAGTGTCAGCGAGCAACGTGGACGGAGGCAGCCCCGTATCCGGATCTCGGACAAACTGCCACAGAAGCCGCCGCAGGGGCCGTATCTCGGGATACCTGGACGGGGTTAGCAACGCCACAAGCAGGTTGTCCGGCGGACTGTCCAGCAGGCCGACGATGCAGCGCGCCAGCGCCTCGAAGGAGCGCCTGTAGTGACGACGCTTGTCCCGGAGGATCGAAGCGAGGGCGAATCCCTTGACGAGTCCGCGCCCGACGGGCGTATCGGCGCCAGAGAGCTCATCTGCCAGCTTCACCGCGCGGCAAAGAATGGCGCAACGACTGTGATCGAGTCCGGCTGCCGTGACGGTCGCCTCGAAGGTTTCGATCAATTGATCCCGGTCGTTGCCGCGATAAGAGATGAAGAAGGCGCCATGTACCGTATCGGGCGCATCCCTATCGTGAGTGTCGTTGCGGTTCGATAGCTGATTGGCTAGAGCGAGAATCGCGGGAACCGAGCGATAGTTCTTGGTGAGCGAGAACGAACGGATGCCTGCGCGATTTCCGTACTCGGTCAGGAACCTGCCGTCCGCCCCGGAAAACTCGTAGATGCCCTGATTGGGGTCGCCAATCAGGGAAATCTCCATTCCAGCACCTGCAAGCAGATCGAGGATGGCTTGGTGACAAGGGCCGATGTCCTGCGATTCGTCAATCAGGACATGTGGATAGCGACGAACCAGTGCCCGGAGAATGGCTGGCTGCTCGCGCAAGGCTCGTTGACACCAGTACCGACCGAGGTCATGCGTATATGCGCCCGTCCTGCCGAGGCGGGCGATGAGGTTCAGGGCTGCCGCACTGTTCAAATCCACACTCTGACTGTGGACGCTATAGAAGAAATGAAAGTCGCCGTTACGGAATCCAACGCGCATCATCGTGATGCTCAGGGGAAACCGCTGCGGTGTCATAAACGTGAAGCCTGCGAGGAATGGCTCGCTTCCAGAAACCAGGTATGCCGTTTGCTGCGCGCCCATCGTGCGATGCCCGTGCGGCCTCAGGACGTGGGTCGTGATAAACGCATCCAGTGTGTCGATGTCGACTCTGTCCCTTCCGACGGTGGTCGGCAGGGTTTGTGCGAGATGCCGATAGTTTTCGCGGAAGGTGTCAACGGCGACATTGGAGAACGAGAGCAGTGCAACCCGCCCCCGCTGTTCTCCCAGGCGCCGCCGCATCTCGACCAATCGGTGTACGGCTGTCCGCGTCTTGCCGCTACCAGCGCATGCGATTACCGACAACGGGCCTGTCGGCGCATCGACGACCGCGCGCTGCTCGTCAGACAAGGCAGTCATGCGGTAGGCGTCTCGCATTGGCAGGCGTGCGCCATAGCTTCGCGGATGTATTCGGGTACGACGCAGGGGGTTTCCGGGTTGACCAGGATCTGCGCGAGTGCCTGGCCGAATTTGCCTTTCTGGATGTTGCCCTGCGGGCGTTCGAACATGCCGGTGAACAGGGCCTTTGCCTTGGCTGCGTCCCCGTCCGCTGCCCCGACCGCCGCTTGCACCGCTTCGCCGATCTTGGGATGCAATTCCTTCAGTGCCGACAGCATCGCCGTGCGATTGTCGGCATGCAGGGCGAGGTCATATTCCAGCGTCTTCAGGCCGTGGAAGACCTTGACGTAGTGGTCTTCCCTCTCCTTCATCTTCGCGGTGTTGGCGGACACGGTTACTGAATCTCCAAGCGCCGGATATAGCGTCTGAGGAATGCCATCACCGTCTTGTTCCTGTGCGGGATCGGCGTCGGTGATCAGTGCGGCGGGGACCTTTAGCGCCTGCTCGCCGAACAACGGCAAGAAGGAGTCAAAGTTCAGTCCTTCCATGCTAATGAGACTCACCGCGTGCTGGCGCAGGTCGAAACCTGCCCTGGCCGCAAGCACGTTCATCAGCATAAGTTCGGCCGCGCCTTCCACGAAGATGACGCGGCGGGCGAAGAACAGCTCTGCACGAGTGACGTCCAGGTAACGCTTGAGTTTCTCACGCTTGTCGGCCGCAAACTCGACGGTCCTGGGGAAGAACGTCTCGACCGCGGTGCCGGTGTCCACCAAGCAGGTCAGGCAATCCAGATCCGCGATGCTGGCGAAGTTCGGGGAGTGGCTGGTGACGAAAAGCTGGACTGACTTCTCGCCTTCGTTGGTGTGGATGCTTTCGAGATATCGCAGCAGGATGGATTGGAGCTGAGGATGCAGATGGGCTTCCGGTTCCTCGATGACCAAGCCCCGGTAGCTGGCTTCGGCGTTCTTTACAAGTTCGCTAAGCACGACCGCCATGAAGATCAGGTTGTTGAAACCTAGTCCGTTCTGTTCAATCTCGAAGTTGTCGACGAGGATGGAAAGCCGGGAGGACAGCCGCTGGAAATCGCTGGCGCTCAGCCCTACCTCCAGCGCTTGCGCCAACTGCTCGCCCAGCATGGACGCGTGGCGGGTAGCAATTGCGTTCTGCGTATTGACGATCGGTGCGTGTGTCCTGAGGTTCTGATCGAGTTCGCTCAGCGCCTGATTGATCCCGTCGCGGCCGGCATCGTCAGCCAGCATCTGCAGAAGCCGCGATAGTTGGCTGGCACGACCCGGTCGAAGGCTTTGCGCAGCGTCCCGGAGCGGCTGCAGATAGACGCCCCGCAGATTTTCCAGCATGTCGGAGGTCAGGCCAATGTCTTCGTGTTCGCCACACCAGCGTTTGATGCGAAGGCGCCCGCTGGCGTCCGCGCCGGAATAGCGAACATAGATATGCGCTTCCAGGTTCCTATTGTCGTCGGGCTTCAGTGCCGCCAGAAAATCTGCTTCGTCGTCTAGGGAGAGGTCTCGGAATACGTAGTGAAACGTGATGTCGCCAGCTGGATTCCCTTCCTTTGGGCGGTGCAAGTCATCGATGTCCAGTCGCGGTGGCGGTTCGTCGTGGCCGGCAAGCAACGCACGCAGCGCATCGACGACGGCGGTCTTGCCCACGTTGTTCGCACCCACAATGATGTTCAGCCCAGGCTGAAACCGGACTTGGAGTTCCTTAAACTTTCGGAAATTCGAAATGCTGAGTTGAGCCAAGTACATCCGTCCCCCTTTCACCACATACTTTGGTGTGACTACTTTGTCGCGGCACTCTTATGGGCGCGCTCGCTAAGCGCCATCTGTATCTCCCTCTGTAGAGGATGCCTTGTGCCCCCGACAGGGGACTTCCAGCTCCCGTGATCTCCTTGTTCGGTTATGGCCTATTGCAGCCGTTCATCGACCGTGTCGTTCGCGTCGAGGGCGCTTGATCCCTGCAGGACGCAACCACGACAACGACCTCTTCTAGCGCGGATCGGCTGCAGATGCATCGTTCAATCGGATGATTACCACGCCTCCGAAGTCATCACCTTCTGCACAATCTTCCACACCCCACGCATCTTCAAGCACGACAACACATCCGTAAACACCCGCGGCGGCACCCGTAGCTTTACTTTCAACACCGCAAGCCCCTTCTCGACATCGATCGACAAAATCCGATCGTCACGTTCGAACCCCTGTTCCTTAGGCGCTCTGATATTGCGCACGGCGGCCAACCACGCCGCAATCGGCGTCACACTCACCTCGCCGTCTTCACCGATCTTGGTCACCGAACTCGACGGATGGAACAGGGACGCGAATTTCTCGGCGTCCATTTCGTAGGCGGCGTCGAAATAGGTCTGCGCGATCGCTCGCAAAGCGGAAACATCGGAATCCATAGTGGCCCTCGAATCGTGATTGTCGAGCTAGCCTAGAGCGGGGCGACTTATGGCAGTAGCCCAGTTGCGAAGGGAGGCCTCATGAGTAGTATTCATCAATGATGGGAAACGAACTGACCGAGCTGGCGGCGTTCGCGACGGTCGCGCGGGAGCGAAGCTTCACGCGCGCGGCGGCGAAGCTGAGTGTTTCGCAATCTGCGCTGAGCCATACGATCCGCCGGCTCGAACAGCGGCTCGAGTTGCATCTTCTGGCTCGAACGACGAAGAGCGTCGCGCCGACCGCGGCGGGTGCTGCGCTGTTGCAGGATCTGTCGCCGGCGTTGGAGCAGATCGCGCAGGCTTTGGACCGGGCGCAGAGTTTGCGGCGCCGTCCTGCGGGTCGGCTGCGCATCGTGATGTCGCGTTCGGCCGCGGTGATGGTGTTGCTGCCGCGGCTCACGGCCTTCGCCGAGGCCTATCCCGACATCGTTCTCGACGTCGTCACCGTGACGGGTCCGGTCGATCTCGTCGCGGGCGAGTTCGATGCCGGTATCCAGCTCGGCGAGTACATCCAGAAGGACATGATCGCGGTGCGCGTGACGCCGCCGCTGCGGTTGGCCGTGGTGGGATCGCGCGGCTATTTCTCGTCACGAAGCATTCCGCACAAGCCGAGCGATCTCGCCGATCATCGATGCATCACGCTGCGCCTTCCGAGCGGGCCGTATCGGTGGGAGTTCGAGCGCGGACGCAAGTCGGTCACGGTCGGCGTGTCCGGCCCGCTCATCATCGACGACACGCACTTGGTGATCCAGGCGGTGCTGGCCGGAGCGGGGCTCGGTCTGGTCTATGAGGAGCAGGTCGCGGCGGACATCGCCAAGCGGCGGCTCATTCGTGTGCTGGAGGATTGGACGCCGCCGATTCCCGGCTTCTTTCTCTACTACCCGAGCCGCCGGCATCAGCCGGCCGCGCTGTCGGCGCTGGTGAACGCGCTGCGACTCTCGTAACGGGAGTCGCAGCGCATGGCGACGTGAGACGGACTCGGTGATCGCTTCGTTTGGATCGTCGATCGCGGCGTGACGAGCAGCGTTCAGTACGCCCAGTTGATCGGCACGTAACGGAACGCGTTGCCGGCGACCGCGACGCGACCGAGCGAAGGAAACGACAAGTGGCTGGCCAAGAACAGCTCGCCGGTCTTCGCCGCCTCGCGCAAGAGCCCGACGCGCACGCCGGTCGCGTCTTCGGGTTCGTGGTCGAAGGCGTTTTCCCATTCGGGGTATTCGACGCCGGCCGGGACCACGGCATCGCCGGCGAAGGTCAGCCGCTCGCCGCCGGACGCCACGCGCACCACGCTGTGTCCGGGCGTGTGGCCGCCGGTGCGCGTGACGACGACGCCGGGCGCGACCTCGTGCTCTTGGTCGAACGGCCGCAGCTCGCCGCGGTACGCATCGAGGAACTTGCGCGCGCTCGAGCGGATGACGTCTTGAATGCCGCCGAAGGTGTTGTGCGAGAAATCGGGTGCCTCGAAGAATTCCACGTCGGTGCCGGACACGTGGATGCGCAGGTCTGCGCGCATCCGACTTCTGAGGCGCTCGTCGAGCAGGCCGCCGATATGGTCCATGTGGATGTGCGTAGCCACCACGTCGGTGATGGACGAGGGATCGATGCCGGCGCCCTCCAATCGCAGGGCGAGCCGACCGGCGCGCGTCGCGTTCGAGATCTCCGAGCCCACGCCGGCGTCGATCAGGATCGTGCGGCCGCCGCTGTGCACCACGACGACGTTGAGCCCCCAATCGATCACCGGCGGCAGGAATCTGTCGCGCATCGCGGCATCGCGCACGGCCGCATCGACGTTGATGCCCAAGATGTCGGCGGGTATCGCCATGGCGCCGTCGCTGATCACCATCACGTCGATGTCGCCGATCCGCGTCGCGTAGCGCGACGGAACCGATTCGTGGCCGGGGTGTGATTCGTTACCGGGGTGGCACAAGCACATGCGGGACTCCTCAATTCCGATGGTGGGAAGCGCCCGTTGCCGGGGCGTTCTCGGTGCGGAGGAAGTTACAGATCGGCGCAATCGCCCAATAGACATGTGCAAAGAATCGCCGTGGTGCGCGGCGCGAACCAATCGCAGGGCGTCAAGATGAGAGCCGCTACGAAGCCCGCTTTGAGCCCAGCCAAGGAGCGTCGACATATGCGCAGACGACGATGCGCTGGCGTCGTTGCGGACCCCGCGCCTGCGCTTCCCGGCTTGGCTGAGTCGTTTCTTGCGCCAGTGGCTAATCGTGCGGCCGGAAGATACCGTCGTAAGTCCGTAACGCATTGAGTGAAGCATTCCATGACATCGTTCGCACAGACCGTGTCTGCGGCGCTGCTTGGACTGCTGCTCGTCAGCGGCCCGGCGCTGTCGCAGGAATGGAAGCTCGACCGGCTCGACAAACCGGTGACCTTGCACGCCATCCCGCGATCGGACAACGGCAAGCGGATCGGCATGGCCGCGACGTTCGGCAATTCTTATCTGAGCTATGAAGCGTTCCGCGGCCGGCTCGTTCTTCGTTACGCAGGACAGTTCGATCAGAGTCGCTTACCGTCGTCGAAGGCGAAACGCTACGCGCGAGGACTGGCCGGGGCGGCGATCTATCAGGTGGAGAATGCCGATCGGTTCCTTGCCGACAACCCGCGGCGGCTGTTTCTTGGGCCGGGAATCAAGCCCACGTTCGTTACGCTGAAGCAGGGCGAGTACATCGACGGCGAGAAAGCGACGTGGGTATGCATTCTGTCGTCGGCCAGCGTCGATCGGTTCTATGAAACGCAAACGGGTCACGAGCGCTGCGACGCCTTTCGCTGACCGGCTATCTCGTCGATCGGAGCGGCAGCGCTGTCTTGGTTCGGTTGCGCCAACGGCTTCGGCCGGATTGCGAGCACAAGAAAAGCCGCTCCCCAAGTGAGAGCGGCGATTCGATTTCCGCGAGACGAAGTGGGGCGCGCGGCATCCCGCTCGTCAATTGCTCATTTCTTTCCCTGCGCCGCCTGCTCGATCAACTTGGCCACCGCTTTCGGCTGCGACACGTAGATCGCATGGCTGCCGGCCACTTCGACCACGCTCGCGCCGATGCGCTTGGCCATCGTCTGCTGTGCCGGCGGCGGGATCATGCGGTCTTCGGTGGCGACCAGGTACCAGCTCGGCTTCGTGCGCCAGGCCGGGGCGGTGATCTGTCCGGCGAGCGCCTGCACGCCCCAGGGCACCTGCGAGTCGGCCATGAAGTGGGCTTCCTCGGCGGGCACGTCGGCGGCGAATGAGGCCGCGAACTTGGCGCGGTCGAGGAAGAGGAAGCCGTCTTGCGGCGGCAGGATCGGCGGCACCGGCGCGCCCGGCGGCGGGTTGGCGATCAGGGTCTGCACCGACTCGCCCTTGTCCGGCGCGAAGGCGGCGATGTAGACCAGACGCTCGACCTTCGGATCGGTACCGGCTTCTGAAATCACCGCGCCGCCGTAGGAATGGCCGACCAGCACGACCGGACCTTCGAGCTGCGCGATGGCGCGCTTGGTCACGGCGACGTCGTCGGCGAGCGAGGTGGTCGGGTTCTGCACGATGCTGACGTGGTAGCCGTCCTTCTGCAGCAGCTGATACACCTTCTGCCAGCCGGAGCCGTCGGCGAAGGCGCCGTGCACCAGCACGACGTTCTTGATCGCCGGTGCGGCCGGTTTCGGATCGGCGGCGCCGGCGGTGGCGGATGCGGACAAGGCGGCGGCGCTGGCGAGGACGAGGGTCTTGAGGTTCATGAGGGTTCTCCTGGAAAGTGGTTGAGGCGTGGGACTGCTGGGTCGAGGGTGGATTTGGCGGTCCATCCTTGAGGCTTAGGTTGCTCCGCGCCTTCCTCTCCCACCATCGGTCGAATGACCGAGCGGCGGGCGAGGGCGGCGGCGCTAGACTTTCAGCCCCTACTGGGTGCGCCTCTCCGTGAACCTCTCCGCCGTTGCTCTGTTGGATGTGATGCGCTCGCTGGCCTTCGTCGGCGACCTCGCCATGGGCCAGCCGATCGATCACTCCTCGCGTGCCGCCTGGATGGCCGGGCAACTCGCTCGCGCCGTCGGCGCCGACGAGGAAGCCTGCGCGCGCGCCGTCGCGGTCAGCTTGCTGCGCTGGTCGGGCTGCACCGCCAACGCACCCGAGTTCGCGCAGCTGTTCGGCGACGACGTCGGCGGGCGCAAGGCACTGCTGGCGAATCAGTCATCCGTCAGCGGCTTCCGTTCCGGCGCGGCGCGCCAAGGCTCGGCCTTCACCTCGCTCTCGCGCATCCACTGCGAGGTATCGGGCGACATCGGGCAGCAGCTGGAACTGGACGAGGCGACGCAATTCGCGCTGCGGCACTTGTTCGAAAGCCACGACGGCGGCGGCGCGCCGGACGGATTGCGCGGCGAGGAGGTACCGACCACGGTCTACACCGCCTCGCTCGCCGGCGACCTGGAGATCTTCAGCCGTCTTTACGGCCTCGACCAGGCTTGCAAGCTGATCGCCCAGCGCGCCGGCACGCTGTATCCGGTCGCACTCGCGGAAGCCACGATCGCGAATGCCGCGCACTGGCTGCAGGCTTTGCAGGAAGATCCGCTCCTGACCGGCGCGTGCGCACTCGATGCGTTCGCCGATCGCACGACCTCGCTCGAGATCCTCGCGCACGTGATCGATCTGAAACTGCCGTGGATGACCGGCTACTCGCGCGAGGTGGCGCAGCTGACGCAGAGCGCCGCGCTCGAACTCGGCCTCGATCCGGCGGCGCAGCAGAGAGCGTATCGCGCCGCACTGATCCACGGCATGGGCCGCGCCGCGGTGCCGAACATGATCTGGGACACACCGGCGAAACTCGCCGACTCCGCCTGGGAACGCGTGCGCCTGGTGCCGTACTGGACCGGCCGCGCGGCGCGGCAGATCGGCTCGCTCGCGGCGGAAGCGGAGATCGCCTCGTACGCCTACGAACGCTGCGACGGCTCGGGCTATTTTCGCGAAGCCAAGGCCGCAGTCGTTCCGATCGAGGGCCGCCTGCTCGCGGCCGCGGCCGCGCTGGCGGCTCTGCGCGTCGCGCGTCCGTGGCGCGACGCGTACGCGCAACACGAGGCGGATGCGATGCTGACGGCCGAAGCGGCGGCCGGCCGTTACGATCTCGAGGTCGTGCGCGCTTTGCTGAAGAAGCCGCGTGCGGCCAAGCTCGCGCCGCCCGCTTTGCCGCAGACCGCGCTACTCAGCGAACGCGAGCGCGACGTGCTGCGCTGGATCAGCCTCGGCGCGAGCAACAAGGTTGCCGCGCAGAAGCTCTCGATCAGTCCGAGCACGGTGCGCACCCATGTCGAAAGCGTGTTCCGCAAGCTCGATTGTTCGACGCGCGCGGCGGCGACCTTGAAGGCGACGCAGCTGGGCTTGTTGTAGCTGCCGGTCGCGCGCCGCTTCACGCGTTCTTCTGATAGATCTGAATCAGATTGCCGCAGGTGTCGGAGAAGATCGCGATGACGACGTCGCCGGCCGCCTGCGGCTCCAGCGTGAAGACCACGCCGCGTTGCTGGAGTTTTTGCACTTCCTCGTGAATCGCGGTGCTTTCGAACGCGGTGGCCGGAATGCCGTCCTTGCGCAGCGCCGCCTGGTAGGCGCTTGCGGCCGGATGTCCGTTCGGCTCCAGCACGAGTTCGAGATCGTCCGGGCCGTCGGGCGAGACGACCGTGATCCAGCGCGGGCCGCCCATCGGAATGTCGTGCTTCTTCTTGAAGCCGAGCATCTCGGTGTAGAAGCGCAATGCTTTGTCCTGGTCGTCGACGAAGATACTGATCAGCTTGATCCGCACCGGCTTGCCTCCTCAAGAGTTCGCGAAGACGGCGAGCATCGCTCAATGCCGGCGCCGCGTCTTCTCGAAAATTGCGGTGGCATCACAGCCGCCGATCCACAGCAGGCAGTTCGGCGGATGCGGCGTCCAATCCGCAATGTGGACCGAGCGGCGCAGGCTGCGCTGGTAGCGCGCGGGCGAGACGCCGATGCGGCGCGCGAACAGCGTGCTGAACGAGCCGACGCTGCTGAAGCCGAGGTCGAGGCAGACCTCGGTCACCGTACGATCGTGCGCGAGCAAGCGCTGCGCCGCGCTCAGCCGTTCGCGCGTGCGGAACTGGTGCGGCGTTTCGCCAAACACGGCGCGGAAGCGCCGGATGAAGTGGAACGGCGACAAACCCGCCTCGCGTGCGGCGTCCTCGATCGACACGTTCGCGTCGCGCACGTCGGCCAGCAGGTCGCGCGCGCGGCCGAGCCTGAGGAAAGCGCATCGATCGGAATCGGTCTTCGATTTCACTGCATCGCTCTTTGTCGAGATCGTCGAGGCAATCCATTCTACGACTCACGCCTGCGCTCGCGCCGCCTTCATCAGCAAGTAGTTGCGCTCCGGCTCGCTCGCGGTCTTCGCCGCGGCGGCGAGATAGCACGCCTTCGCCGCGGCGGCGTCGCCGCTCTTTTCGAGCAGATGCGCGCGCACGGCGTCGAGCCGGTAGTGGCCGGGGAGTTTGCCGCTCGCGGCTAGCGCGTCGAGCAGGGCGAGGCCGGCTTGCGCGCCCTGCGTCATCGCGACCGCCACGGCGTGGTTGAGCGCGATCATCGGGTTGTCGGACAGGCGCATCAGCACACTGTAGAGCGCCTGGATCTGCGCCCAGTCGGTGTCTTCGACGCGCGCGGCTTCGGCGTGTACGGCGGCGATTGCGGCTTGCAGTTGATAGGAGCCGACCGCGCCGCGCGGCAAGGTCGCGCTGATCAGGGCGATGCCTTCGGCGATCGCGTCGTGGTCCCACAGCGAACGGTCCTGTTCGTCGAGCGGGATCAGCGCGCCGTCGGCGTGGTTGCGCGCGGCGCGGCGCGCGTCGGTCAGGCGCATCAAAGCGAGCAGTCCGGCGACTTCGGTCTCGCGCGGCAGCAGCGCGTGCAGCGCGCGGGTCAGGCGGATCGCTTCGCCGGCAAGGTCGACGCGCTGCAAGTCGGCGCCGGCGCTGCCGGTGTGGCCTTCGTTGAAGATCAGGTACAGCACGTGCAGCACCGCGGTCAGGCGTTGCGCGCGTTCGCCTTCGTCGGGCAGCTCGAACGGCAGGCCGGAGTTCTGGATGGTCAGCTTGGCGCGGCTGATCCGCTGCGCCATCGTCGCCTCGGGCACGAAGAAGGCGCGCGCGATCTCGGCCGTGGTCAGGCCG
Source organism: Dokdonella sp. GW821-FHT11D02 (assembly GCF_058808595.1). Taxonomy (NCBI): domain Bacteria; kingdom Pseudomonadati; phylum Pseudomonadota; class Gammaproteobacteria; order Lysobacterales; family Rhodanobacteraceae; genus Dokdonella; species Dokdonella sp. GW821-FHT11D02. The sequence goes on from NZ_CM179520.1 coordinate 2,005,531, forward strand.
CCGACCGCGCGCAGAGTCAGCGCGATCGCGGACGCGTGCGTCAGCGCCGGATGGCAGCACAGGAACAGCAGGATCAGGCTGTCCTCGCGATCGAGGCCGTCTTCGTCGAACGCCGGCTCGACCGCTTCCTCACCCACCTCGTACAAGTACAGGAAGGCTTCGCGCTGGCGCCGCGCGAAGTCGGCGCGGCGCTGGTCGGTCATGCGCCGCACGGCGACTTGGATCAGCCAGCCGCGCGGATTGTCCGGGCGGCCTTCGGTCGGCCATTGCAGGGCGGCGGCGAGCAGGGCTTCCTGCGTCGCGTCCTCGGCGGCGGCGAAGTCGCCGAAACGGCGCGCCACCGCGCCGAGCACCTGCGGCGCGAGTTCGCGCAGCAGGGGCCCGAAGCCGCGGTTCTCGGCGGCCATCGTCACTCGACCGGCGGCGCACTCATCACTTGGCGCACTTCCAGCGGCAGGTACAGCGGCGCGCCGCCCTTGCCCGGCGCGAGCGAGATCTGCGCGGCGATCTGGTACACGCGCTCGGGGCTGTCGACGTCGAGCAGCCAGAAGCCGGCCAAGAATTCCTTGGTCTCGGCGAACGGGCCGTCGGTGTCGGGCGTGCCGTCGGCGCGGGCGCGCACGATCTTCGCTTCCTCGGGGCCGGCCAGGCCTTGCGCGTCGACGAATTCGCCGGACGCCTTCAGTTTCCTGTTGAAGTCCATCATGAAACGGATGTGCGCCTGGATGTCTTCCGGCGCCCAGGTGCCGATGCCGGCGGTGGTCCAGCCTTCTTTCGGCGCGTGCATCATCAGCATGTACTTCATGGCGTATTCCTCTTCGATGCGCCCCCGGAATGGGTGCGTTCATGGGTTAGTCGGAGCCGGGCACCACTTCTCTACATGTACTTTTGCGATCGTCCATAGATCGCCGCGACCTGGGGGCTCGATCGCCGTCCGGCCGACATCCTGCTGGGTAAGTCCAACCGTGGCCATCCCTGGCCGCACTTTTCATAGAAGCCATCTCCGGGCGCTCGACCACGCTGCCAACCGACTGTCCGCTTCCGGACGAAGACCGCTCGCTGGCGAACACGGCGGAACGGATCTGCGCTGCAAGTGGTTGATTGGAATGAAAGTCGTCGAGTGGCACGGCGCTTGCTCCATCGCTCGCGAGGTCGCGTGTGACGAGAGCGGCGCCATCAAACCCGGTCGTCCCGCGCGGCGGCCAGCAGCAGAGGATCGTATGGGATCGAGCAACTGGATGGCTGATTTGCGTCACGCCGCACGCACGCTGCGGCGCTCGCCGGCATTCACCCTGACCACGGTCGGCATGCTCGGCCTCGCCATCGGCGCGCTGGCCGGCATGTTCGCGGTGGTCAAGACGGTGCTGCTCGACCGCTTGCCGTACACCGATCCCGACCGCCTCGTCTACATCACCGCGACGGCGCCGGGGTCGGGCATGCCGGGCGATCTCGGCGTCGCGCCGGAATTCTTCCTGCAATACAAAGAGCAGTCGCGCCTGCTGCAGGACGTCGCGATGTACGACAGCTTCACCTCGACCCTGCGCGTGGGCGAGCGCGTCGAGCGCGTGCGCATGTCGCAGCCGACCAATTCGCTGTACTCGACCCTCGGCGTGAAGCCCATGCTCGGCCGCCTGCCGACCGAGCAGGACGAGGACGGCAGCGTGGTGATCAGCCACGCGTTGTGGACGACCTGGTTCGGGCAGGACCCGGCGGTGATCGGCCGCACTTACGACATCAGCGACAAGCAGCGCACGGTGATCGGCGTGATGGGGCCCGATTTCCGCTTTCCGCGCAACGATACGGCGCTGTGGATCTCCAACACGGTGCGCGCGGCGAACATCACCCGGCCCGGCCGCTTCGACGCCGAAATGATCGGACGCATCGCGCCGGCCGCGGCCATGCCGACCCTCGCGGACGAATTGACCACGCTGGCCGCGCGCCTGCCCGAACGCTTCGGCGGGCCGCAAGGCTACAAGCGCTTGATCGAACAGAATCGCACCGTGGTGAGCCGGCTCGACGACGCGCTGCTCGGAAACTACTCCGGCGTGCTGTGGGTGCTGCTCGCGGCCACCGGCCTGGTGCTGCTGATCGCCTGCGCCAACGTGGCCAATCTGTTTCTGGTGCGCATCGAAGGACGGCACCAGGAAATGGCGGTGCGGCGCGCGATCGGCGCCGCGCGCAGCCGCCTGCTGCGCCTGCACCTGGCCGAGGCGCTGCTGGTGGCCACACTCGCCGCCGGCGTTGCCGTGGTGCTGGCGATGATCGCCTTGCCGATTTTCTTGAGTTCGGCGCCGGCGCGCATTCCGCGGCTGGATGAAGTGCACATCGGTTGGGCGGAGCTGGCGTTCACCGCCATCGCCGCGGCGGTGTCCGCGCTCATCTGCGGCGGCCTGCCGGCCTTGCGCGGTTCCTCGCCCGATCTGTCGCGGCTGCGCGAAGGCGGTCGCGGATCGACCTATCAGCAGCATTGGCTGCGCAACGGACTGGTGGTCGGCCAGACCGCGCTGGCGCTGGCGCTCTTGATCGGTTCGGGTTTGCTGATGCGCAGCGTGTACGAGCTGCGCAAGGTCGATCCGGGCTATCAGACCAAGGACATCCTGACCTTCCAGATCGCGCCGAGCCGGCCCGAGCTGAAGGATGCGCCGTCGTTCGCCCGCTTCAATCTCGCCTTCCTCGATCGCCTGGCGGCGTTGCCGGGGGTGGAGTCGGTCGGCCTGATCGAGAACGTGCCGCTCAACGAGAACACCTCGATGATGCCGATCCGCACCGAGCAGATGAGCGCCGACACCAACGAGGGCAAGCTGCTGCACTACACCTTCACCGCCGGCGACTACTTCAAGACGATGGGCATCAAGCTCTTGGCCGGCCGCGCCTTCGGCGCCGACGACCACAGCTCATCGCTCGGCAACGTGATCGTCAGCAAGTCGGCCGCGGCCGCGCTGTGGCCCGGGCGCGATGCGATCGGGCAGCGGCTGCAGCGTCGCGACCAGACCGCGTGGGAAACCGTGGTCGGCGTGGTCGACGATGTCATGCAGGACAGTCTGCAGACGCCGGCGGAAGCGGTCGTCTATTTTCCGCTGGTCGACACCACCCCGCAGGGCGGGCGTCAGGTTTCCTCGCCGGGTTACGTGCTCAAGAGCACACGCGCGGACAGCATCGCGCCCGAAGTGCGCGCGCTGGTGCGCGAGGTCGCGCCGGAAGCGCCGATGTATCGCGTCTTCACCATGGCGTATCTGATCGAAGACTCCATGCTGCAGTTGTCTTTCACCTTGCTGACCCTCGGCATCGCCTCGGTGCTCGCGCTGGTGCTCGGTGCGGTCGGCTTGTACGCGGTGTTGTCCTACGTCGTCGACGAGCGCACGCGCGAGATCGGTGTGCGCATGGCGCTCGGCGCGCGCGTCGGACAGGTGCGCGCGATGGTGGTCGGGCAGGGTGCGCGCGTGATCGGCATCGGCATCGCGATCGGCATCCTGATGGCGCTGGCCGGCACTCAAGCACTGAGCAGCCTGCTGTTCGGCGTGCAGCCGCTCGACCTCATCACGTTTGCGGCGATGTCGTTCTTGATGATCGCGGTCGGCTTGCTCGCGAGCTATTTGCCGGCGCGGCGCGCGTCGAATCTGGACCCGACCGAAGCGCTGCGGCGGAGCTGAGCGCTCTCATTGCAGCTTCTTCTCGAACCAATGCTGCGCGTACGGGTTGTCGTTGAAGCGCTCGATCTCTGCGTAACCGGACGAGCGGTACAGCCGCAAGGCTTCGGCCAGCGAGCCGTTGGTGTCGAGACGGATCGTGTGCAACCGGCGCGCCCGCGCGGCGCGTTCGAGTTCGCCGAGCAGGCGGCGTCCGAGACCGAGGCCGCGCGCGTCCGGTGAAATCCACATGCGCTTGATCTCGCCGACGCCGGCTTCGAGCCGGCGCAGCGCGCCGCAGCCGACCGGCTTGCCGTACAGCCGCGCCAAGAGCAGGCTGCCGCGCGGCGCCACGTAGTCGCCGAGGTCGGACACGGCGCCGGCGTGCGCGGGATCGAAGCCGCTGCCGAAGCGCGCGTCGAGTTCGCCGAAATATTGTTGCAGGCACCACTGCGCATCGGTGCCGGTCGGATCTTCCGGCGCGATCTCCACGCTGGAAGCGCGCAACAGGCGTTCGACCTCGGTCATCGCCGTCAGCAGACGCTGCGCCTGCTCGCCGTTCAAGGCGTCCAGCATCGACTGCGCCAATTGGTTCGACAGCGTGTCGATCTTGTGCAGCTCCGCCAGCCCGGCGCGCGACAGGCGCACGTATTTGACGCGGCCGTCCTCCGCCGACGCCTGCGTGGTCGCCAATTGCTTGCTTTCCAGCGCGCGCAGCAGGCGGCTGACGAAGCCCGAATCCATGCCCAGACGCTGGCGCAGTTCGCGCACGGTCGCGCCGTTCTTGCCGATCTCGAACAAGAGCCGCGACTCGACGTAGGGGCGATCGCGGCCGAGGAATTTTTCGTTGAGCACGCCGAGCCGCTGGGTGACGGTGCGGTTGAACGTGCGGATGCTGTCGATGTCGTTCTGCATTTGTCTGACTCTAGTCAGATAAATGCTCGGACGCAAGAGCGGCGCCGGCCGAAGCCGGTGCCGCGCTCGAAGAACGGAAGCCGGAACGCTGCCGGCTGCCTCAGGAAGCGGACTTCTTGCCGAACAGGAATTTCCTCAGCATCGCGCCGAGCGCGACCACGCCGAGCGCAATCAGCTTGAAGAACTTCGCGAACATCGCGCCGGCCAGCGCCAAGAGGCCGAGCTTCTTCGCCGCGACGCCGCCGATCAGAGCGGCGAGGCCGTAGCCGGCGACGCGATCGGTGGTGGCGTCGAAGTCGGCGTAGCGTTTGCCTTGATCGAAGGAAATCGACGCCAGCAGTTGGCTGGCGATCGGCTTTTCCGCGTCGATGTGCGACTGCGAACTGATGAAGTCGAGCGAAACGTATCCCTCGCGGCCGAGCACGTAGGTGTTGTAGTTGACGGTGTTGTCCGCTCCGGCCGGCGCGTTCTTTTCGCGCAGCTCGACCGACCAGACCAACCGTTGCGTGGCGTCGTCGTAGGCGGGCGGTTCGATCCAATGCGTCACTTCGAGCGGTGAGAAGCCGAGCTGCACGCGGCGCTCGTTACCCTCTTCGGTGCCTTGCTTGAGTTCGTCGAGCAATTCGTCGGCCTTCCAATGCTTGGCGTCGTCGTCCTTGATGTAGCCGGCCGACTCGTAGTCCAGCGTGGCCATCCATTCCTCATCGCCGAGCGGGAGGATCAAGCCAAGAAATGTGTCGCCGATGCTGTTGCCCATCGCTTCCATCAACGCCTTGCCTTGCGCCGGCGGCACGAAGCCGTAGCCTTCGGGCAAATTGAGCGTGGCCTGATGGGCCAAGGCGACGCGCTGCGGGCCGCGTTGCACGGCACCCGCGGCGGTCTGCCAGGCCTCGTGCACGGCCGTATCGGCGGGCGTTGCGGGCGTGGCTTCGTCTTCGGCGTGCGCCCAGCCGGCGGCGTTCGCACACAGCGCAAAAGCCAGCGCGAGCCGGCGCAGAAAAGAACTGTCCATCGAAATTTCTCCCCAGAGTGATCGCTGGCCGCGATGCAGCCGCGGGCGCAAGCGTAGCGCAGGCAGGGGATTGCACCGCAAGAGGATCAGGGCTCTGCTCGCCACGGCAACGATTCGCCGCTAGGCTGGGCCGATCGACGATCGATTGGAAACGCATGCGAGTGCTGCCGGTTTTCCTGCGTCTGCCGCTGGCCGCGATCCTGATCGCGCTCAGCACCGTGCTGCATGTGCTGCCGCTGTTCGCGATCACCTTGATCAAGGCGGTGTTGCCGATCGCCGCGATACGCCGCGCCTGCACCGATGCTCTGACCGCGATTGCGGAAAGCTGGATCGAGGTCAACAGCCGCCTGATCGATCTCTGCACGCACACGCGCTTCGTCGTCGCTGCGGACGCGCGCCTGCGGCGCGACGGGCACTATCTGGTCTTGGCCAATCACCGTAGCTGGGTCGACATTCCGGTCCTGCAGAAAGTATTCAACCGGCGCATTCCGCTGCTGCGTTTCTTCTTGAAGAGCGAGCTGTTTTGGGTGCCCTTGCTCGGGCTCGCCTGGTGGGCGCTGGATTTCCCGTTCATGCGGCGCTACACGCGCGAGCAGATCGAGCGGCGGCCGGAGCTGGCCGGGCGCGACGTCGAGGCGACGCGGCGCGCTTGTGCCAAGTTTCGCTCGATTCCGGTCGCGGTGATGAACTTCGTCGAAGGCACGCGCTACACCGCGACCAAACACGAGGCGCAAGCCTCGCCGTACCGGCATCTGCTGAAACCGAAATCAGGCGGCATCGCCTTCGTGATCGAAGCGATGGGCGAGGGCCTGCAGACGATTCTGGATGTGACGGTGGTTTATCCGGATCGGCGTCCGACCTTGCTCGACCTCTTCGCCGACCGCGTGCGCGAAGTGCGCATCGACGTGCGCGAGCGGCCGATCCCGCCTGAGTTTCTGCGTGGCGACTACCAGAACGACGCCGAATTCCGCGCGCGTTTCCAGGCTTGGATGAACGCGCTGTGGACGGAGAAGGACGCGATCTACGCGGCGCTGCAGTCGGCGTCTAGCTCCACAGCACCTTAGCCCAGAGCAGCCCTGACAGATACATGCCGAGGCCGAACACGGTGTGCACGACCAGGCTGCGCAGGCGCATCGCATTGGGCTTGGGCGTTTTCGATGCGGCGATGCCGGCGCCCATGCCGGGCTGCAGCACGAAGAACGGAGCGACGACGGTCGCGATGCCGACCAGGAGGGCCGGCAGCGGGGTCGGCTGGCGCGCCCAAGCCTGGCCGAAGATCGCCAGCAGGATCGCGGCGAAGAAGATGCCGATCAGATAGTGCGCGCTCCATCCGAGCGCCAGCTCGCCGCGGATCGGCGCCGCGCGCGTGATGCTCTCGTGGGTGAAGCGGCCGCGCGCGAGATGGCCGAACCAGCGGCCGACCAGGCTCCAGTCCAGGCCGGCGACGCCGAGCAAACGTTTCATGCTCAGCGCCCACAGGTCGACCATTGCGGTCGCGCCGGCGCCGATGAGGATCGCTTGCACGAGGAAAGTCTTGTCCACGATCTTGCTCCTTCCGATTCGCCGTCGCCGGCACGCGCGGATCATATCATTCAATTTTTCTATTGAATGAAGCTGCGTGCTAGCATCGTGCGGCATGCCCATTCGTGACATCCAAGCCGATGCCTTCGCCGAATTCGCCGCGCTCGCGCGCACGCTCGGCCATGCGCATCGCTTGGCGTTGCTCGAGCATGTGGCGCAAGGCGAGCGCGCGGTCGAGCGGCTAGCCGAGCTGAGCGGTTTGTCGGTGGCGAACGCCTCGCAGCATCTGCAGCACCTCAAGCGCGGCGGTTTCGTGCAGGCGCGGCGCAGCGGCAAGCAAGTTTTGTACGGTCTCGGCGACGGCCCGATCGCGAATGTGTTGACGGCGCTGCGCCAGTACGCCGAACACCAGCGCGCTCGCATCGGCGAGCTGGCGCGCGAGGGCGCCGCGGCTGGCAAGGAGATGGAGGCGATTTCGCGCAGCGAACTGCTGCGCCGCCTACGCGAACGCAGCGTGACCCTGCTCGACGTGCGGCCGCACGAGGAATTCAAACTCGGTCATTTGCCCGGCGCGATCAACATCCCGTTCGACGAGTTGAAGCGGCGTTTAGACGAGTTGCCGAAGAGGCGCGAAGTGGTGGCTTATTGCCGCGGCCCGTACTGCGTGCTCTCGACGCAGGCGCTGGCCATGCTGCGCGCATGCGGGCTGCGTGCGCGCCGCCTGCGCGACGGCTTTCCGGATTGGAAGGCGGCCGGATTGCGCGTGGATACCGCGCACTGAACGACCCGAAATGCCGGCGCGCACGCGAGCAGTCGCTCGCATGCGCAACCTTGTGCCGAAGATCAGCCTTCTTCCATCGGACGCTTCGCCGTCGCGGTGCAGTTGCGATACTCAGCACGCGAGACCTGTTTGTTCAGGTCGGTATCGCACTGACGGAAATTACGCGACAGCCACGGATCGTTGACCACATCCTGCTCGGTCAGATAACCGACCTGCTTGAGGTCGAGCTGATCGAACGGCACCGGCGTCATCGCGGCCTGCTCGCTGGTGCGATTCTGCATTTCCTGCTCGTTACGCTGAACTTGCTGCTGCTCGTTCATCGGTTCGTTGTGCGATTGCGCGAACACCAGCGGCGCAGCGAGCGTCATCGCCATCACGGCCATCCTCGTCAGCATCCTCTTCATCGTGAGCGGGTTCCGTGCGAGTCGGAACTTCACCATGGCATCGCACGATTGAATCGGCTGTGAATCTTTCCGCTATCGAATCAATAAGATGGCGTATACATTTCGTTATCGATTCGAGCGGCTGCGGATTTCGATCGCAGCATCCTCGAGCGGTGTCGCGACGATCGGCTCGGCGTGCACCACGCGTCCACGGCCGTGTGTCGCGACCGGCGTGGTTTCGATCAAGTGCGCGGCGATGTCGGTGCCGCAGCGCGGGCAACGCGCGAGGTCGTCGTCGTTGCGATCGGTGCGGCTGTCGACGAATTCGGCTTGGCAGTTGGGGCAACGGATCTGCACGACGGACATGCGGCACCTCCAATCTCAGTAGCCCCCAAGAAATGGGACCCCGTCCGCGCAGTCAGGTTCCGCGCCCGACTACAGCGCGTTGCCGCAAGCGTGTGCGGACGCCCAAGCCCATTGGAAGTTGTAACCGCCGAGCCAACCGGTCACGTCGACCACTTCGCCGATGAAGTAGAGACCCGGCACGCGCCGCGATTGCATGGTCGAGGACGACAGTTCGTCGGTGTCGACGCCGCCGAGAGTGACTTCGGCGGTGCGGTAGCCTTCGGTGCCGCTCGCGATCAGCGGCCAGTCCGCCAATTGAGCCGCGATCACGCGCAACTCGCTCTCGCGGTATTGGCGCATCGGTTTGTTGGCGAACGCGGTTTCGCACAATCGCTGGGCGTAACGCTTGGGCAGGGCGTCGGCGAGCACGCTGCGCAGTTCCGCGCCCGCGCGTTCCGCTTGCTGTGCGCGCAGCCATTCGAACGCGTCGCGATCGGGCAGCAGGTCCAGGCGCAGTTCGTCGCCGGGATTCCAGTACGAAGAAATCTGCAGGATCGCCGGCCCGCTGACGCCGCGATGAGTGACCAGAAGAAAGTTGCGGAAGCGCGCGCCGTTGCAACGCGCTTCGACCGGGAATGACACGCCGGCCAGATCGGCGAGGCGTTCGAGCGGTTTGCCGCTCAAGGTCAGCGGCACCAGACCGGCGCGCGTGGGCAGGACGCGATGGCCGTAGCGGCGCGCGAGTTCGTAGCCGAAGCCGCTCGCGCCCATGCTCGGGATCGATAGGCCGCCGCTGGCGACCACCAGCGACGGTGCTTCGGCGTCGCCGCGCGCGGTGGTCACGCGAAAGCCGCGTTCGCGCTGGCGGATGCCGGCGACCGCGCAGCTCGTTTCGATGCGCACGCCGCCGGCCGCGCACTCCTCCAGCAGCATGCGCACGATCTGCTTGGACGAGTCGTCGCAGAACAACTGGCCGAGTTCTTTCTCGTGATAGGCGATGCGATGGCGCTCGACCATCGCGACGAAGTCGGCCGGCGTGTAGCGCGCCAGCGCCGACTTGCAGTAGTGCGGATTGGCGGACAGGAAATTCTGCGGCGAGGCACCGAGATTGGTGAAGTTGCAGCGGCCGCCGCCGGACATCAGGATCTTCTTGCCGACGCGATTGGCGTGCTCGAGCACGAGCACGCGCCGGCCGCGCTGGCCGGCGACCAGCGCGCACATCAGCCCGGCGGCGCCGCCGCCGATCACGATCGCGTCGAACGCCTGCGCCGCCGCCTCAGCCATGCGTGGGCGCGCCGTACCACTCGGCGCGCTCGATCAGGCAGCCGGCGCCGCCCATGGCGAAATCGCGGCAGACCTGCGGGCGCTCGGCGTAGATCGTGCAGCGCATGCTGTCGCGGTCGAGTGCGGTGCACCAGCCGTCGTCGCGCTGCGCCATGTGCTCCAGACCGTACTCGTCGACGTCGGTCAGCCACACCGGCACCACATCGCCCGGCAACAGCAGCACCGGCAGCCGGCAGCAGGCCGCTTCGCAGGCGTCGCAGCGGATGCTGGCGTCGATCACTTCATCGACGACTTCGATCGCGAGCGAGGCCGTCACGAGGCGCGTCCGGCGATGCGCACGTCGCGCGCCAGGCCGCCGCCGATCCAGTAGCACAGCTCGGCCGGGTGGCGTGCATTCCAGAGCACGAAATCGGCGCGCTGTCCGACGCGCAACGTGCCGCGATCGTCCAACCCGAGCGCGCGCGCGGCGTGCACGGTGGCGCCGCGCAAGGCTTCTTCCGGCGTCAGGCGCAGCTCGATGCAAGCCATGTTCAGCGCGAGCCGCAGCGACAACAGGGGCGAGGTGCCGGGATTGAGATCGCTGGCGACCGCCATCGCGACGCCGTATTCGCGGAACTGCGCGATCGGCGGCGAGCGCGTTTCGCGCAACGCGTAGAACGCCCCCGGCAGCAGCACGGCGACGGTGCCGGCGCTGGCCATCGCGCGCACGCCCGCTTCGCTGGTGTGTTCCAGATGCTCGGCCGAGCGCGCGCCGAATTCGGCCGCGAGCGCGGCGCCGCCGAGATCGGAGAGCTGGTCGGCGTGCAGCTTGATCGGCAGGCCGAGTTCGCGCGCGCGTTCGAACACGCGCCGCGTCTGTGCCGGCGAGAACGCGATGCGCTCGCAGAACGCGTCGACCATGTCGGCCAGCCCTGCGCGCGCCGCGGCCGGCAGGATTTCCGTGCAGATCAGCTCGATGTAGTCGTCGGCGCGTTCTTTGAACTCCGGCGGCAGCGCATGCGCGGCGAGCAGGGTGGTGCTGACGCCGAGGCCGAGCTCGGCACCGATGCGCCGCGCCGCGCGCAGCATTTTCAGTTCGTTGTCGAGGTCGAGGCCGTAGCCGGACTTGATCTCGATCGTGGTGACGCCGTCGCTGCGCAACGCGCGCGCGCGCGGCAGCGACTGCGCCACCAGTTCGTCTTCGCCGGCCGCACGCGTGGCGCGCACGCTCGACAGGATGCCGCCGCCGGCACGCGCGATCTCTTCGTAGCTGGCGCCGTTCAAGCGCTGCTCGAACTCGCCGGCGCGGTCGCCGCCGAACACGAGGTGGGTGTGGCAGTCGATCAGGCCCGGTGTGACCAACGCACCCGCGGCCGAGAGGATTTCCTTGGCGAGCCGCTCGGGCCGATCCGGCAGTTCGCTTTGCGCGGCGGCGAACGCGATGACGCCATCCTTCCAGCCCAGCGCGCCGCGCTCGATCAGGCCGTACGGCGTGCCGTTCGCGTCCATCGTCGCCAGGCTCGCGTCGAGCAGCAGACCATCCCATTGCGGCGTCACCATGACTACTCCATCTGGCGAGACGCGCCGCCGCTGGTTAGGCTGCGCGCGTTCGATCACTACGGAAACTTTCGATGCCCGCGTATTTTGCCGATTCCGCATGGATGCCGCACGGCTGGGGCGAGCGAACTCGCCTGCAGGTCGAGGACGGTCGCTTCGCTCCCGCCGCCGCACCGGACGCGGACGGCGCCGAACGCCTCGGCCGCTACGTCGTGCCGAGCTTGCCGAACCTGCACTCGCACGCGTTCCAGCGCGCGATGGCGGGGTTGGCCGAGCGGCGCGGCAATCCGGAAGACAGCTTTTGGACCTGGCGCGAGGTGATGTACGCGTTCGCCGGCCGCATCGGCCCGGACGACCTGCAGGCGATCGCGGCCCAGCTCTACGTCGAGATGCTGAAGGCCGGCTACAGTCAGGTCTGCGAATTCCACTATTTGCATCATCAACCGGACGGCCGGCCGTACGCCGATGCGGCGGCGATGTCGCTGGCGCTGATCGCCGCGGCGGAAGAGGCCGGCATCGGCCTGACCCTGCTGCCGACCTTGTACATGACCGGCGGCTTCGACGGCCGGCCGTTGTCGGAGCGGCAACGCCGCTTCGGCCATACGGTCGACTCCTACCTGCGCCTGCTCGAACGCCTGTGCACGCTCGAATCGCAGCGCTTGCGCGTCGGCATCGCGCTGCATTCGCTGCGCGCGATGCCGCAGGACGCGCTGCAAGCGGTGCTCGCCAGCGACGCCGCGCGCGAACGCGTCATCCACATCCACATCGCCGAGCAGATCGGCGAAGTGCAGGACTGTCTCGCTCTGCGCAACGCGCGCCCGGTCGATTGGCTGCTCGACCATGCGCCGGTCGACGCGCGCTGGTGCCTGGTCCATGCCACCCACATGAGCGAACGCGAAACGCGCCGGCTCGCCGCCACCGGCGCGGTGGCCGGTCTGTGTCCGACCACCGAGGCCAATCTCGGCGACGGCCTGTTCCCGCTGACCGCCTACCTCGACGCCGGCGGTGCGATCGGCATCGGTTCGGACAGCCACATCTCGGTCTCGCCGATCGAAGAACTGCGCTGGCTCGAATACGGCCAACGCCTGGCGACCAAGCACCGCAACGTCGCCGCCACCGCGGCGCAGCCGAGCAGCGGCGAATGCCTGCTCGCGCAAGCCTTGGCCGGCGGCGCGCGCGCCAGCGGCGTCGACATCGGTCGCCTCGCGGCGACCACCGGCGAAGCGCCGCGCGCGGACCTTCTGGTGCTCGACGAAACCTCGCCGCTGTTGGCCGGCCGCGACGCCGAACACGCGATCGACAGCTGGATCTTCGCCGGCAACGCCAATCTCGTGCGCGACGCGATGGTCGGCGGCGAATGGGTCGTGCGCGGTTTCCGCCATCGCGACGAGGAGCGGATTGCGGCGCGCTATCGCGAGGTCGTGGAGCGGCTCGCCGCAGCCAGCTAGCGCGCGTCGATGCGCGACGGCAGAGTCACAGCTGCCGCACGCGGCGCAACGCGGCGACCAGATTCTCCAGCGGAGCCGCGAGACGGCCGCTCGCCGCGCGGTGGATCAGCCAGTAGCGGATCTCGGCTTTGAAGTCGCGCACTTCGAGCGCGTCGATCGCGCCGCGATGGCGGCTGCGTTCGAGCAGCGCCGGGGTGGTCAGGCCGAGTCCGAGGCCGCGCGCGATCAGGGCCATGCGCAGTTCGGCGTTGAAGATCTCGACCGCGACGCGCAGCGGCTGGCCGCTGCGCGCGAACGCTTGGCGCAGGCTGCGGCGGTAGCCGCAGCCGTCCTGGCTGAGCACCCAGGAATGTTCGGCGAGGTCGCCGAGTCGCGCGCGCTTGGGCAGCTCCCACGTTTTCGGCGCGACGACGACGATGCGTCCGTCCGAGATCGCCTGCGCTTGCAGCGTGGGCGGGATTGCGCTGTCGCCGGGCAGGTAGATTAGAGCCGCGTCGAGCCGGTTCGATTCGACCTGTTCGACCAGTTCGTGCGACCACGCGGTCGATACGATCATCTGCAGCTGCGGATAGGCCTTGCTCAAACCCTCGAGCGGCGCCGCCAGGGCGTCGTCCTGCTGTGACGGCGTGACGCCGAGGCGGAATTCGCCGTTGACCGCCGCGTCCTTGCCGAAGCCCGAGCGCAGATCGAGCACCGAGCCGAGCACGCGGCGGCCGAGCCGATAGGCGTCGTGGCCTGCGCTGGTGGGTTTGAGCGGCTTGCTCAGACGATCGAGCAGCTGCACGCCGAGTGCTTCCTCCAGACCTTGCACGCGCCGCGTCACGGCTGGCTGGGTCAAGTGCAGGCGCGCGGCGGCGGCATTGATCGAGCCGGCGTCGACCACGGCCAGGAAGGCTTCGATGTCGCGTGTGTTCATGGCTGCCTCGCGTAAATGCTTGGATGCGTATTGCGCATAACGTTCTTGAAAATTATTCATTGGAAGACTATGCGAGACAAGCATAGAGTTCGCTGACTTCATGTCAAGTAGGGAATTCGCATGTCCTCGGCCCCAATCGACACCGTCCTTCGCAGCCATGCTGCCGCCGAGCGGCCGCTGCCGACGCGCCTGTTCGCGTTCGCGGTCGGTGTGATCGTGCTGAACCTGTTCTCCTCGCAGCCGTTGGTGGACGTGATCGGGCCGGCGCTGGGTTTGGATGCGCGCCTGTCCGGCTTCGTCACTTTGGCGGTGCTGCTCGGTTATGCGGCGGGGCTGATCCTGTTGGTGCCGTTGTCCGACCTGGTCGAGAACCGCCGGCTCGCTCTGGCGATGCTGGCGCTCGACGTGGTCGCTCTGTGCGCGGCGGCGATGGCGCCGTCGGCGGCTTGGTTTCTCGTCGCGGCGTTCGCGACCGGCGCCGCCACCAGCAGCGTGCAGGTGCTGACGCCGTTGGCCGCCTCACTCGCCCCGGAAGCGCAGCGCGGCAGCGTGGTCGGCGACGTGATGGGCGGCATGATGGTCGGCATCCTGCTGTCGCGGCCGCTCGCCAGCCTGGCCGCCGAGGCGTTCGGCTGGCGCGGCATGTTCCTGGTCTCGGCGCTGCTGATCGTGCTGGTCGCCGCGCTCGTGCGCGATTTGCCGCAGCGCCGGCCGCAGGGCGGCATCGGTTATCGGGCGCTGATCGGCTCGCTCTGGCAGCTCGTGCGCGAAGAGCGCGTGCTGCGCGTGCGCGCCGCGACCTCGGCGCTGATGTTCGCCGCGTTCAACATGTTCTGGACCACGATCGCGCTGCAGCTGGCGCGGCCGCCGTTCCATTTCGGCGCGCGCGGCATCGCGCTGTTCGCGTTCGCCGGCCTCAGCGGCGCCGTGGTCGCGCCGCTGGCTGGGCGCTGGGGCGATCGCGGCTGGACCAAGCCGGCCTTGATCGGCCTGCACGCGCTGGCGATCCAGTCGATGGCGCTGGCCGCGTTCGCGGCGGCGATCGCTGATCTGGCGCCGACCTTCGCGCTGATCCTGCTCGGCGTCGCGGCGATCGGCCTCGACGTCGGCGTGGTCGGCGACCAGACCTTGGGCCGGCGTGCGGTCAATCTGCTGCGCCCGGAAATGCGCGGCCGGCTCAACGGCTTGTTCACCGGTTTGTTCTTCATCGGCGGCGCCGCTTCGGCTGCCTTGACCGGTTTTGCCTGGCGTTACGGCGGCTGGAATGGCGTGTGCCTCTTGGCCGCTGTGTTCGGTCTGGCGGCGCTGGCGGTTTCGTTGAAGACCTTGTACGACCCGCGCGTCTGAACGCGCGGCACTCACTGAGAAAAAGGAGAAACGTATGCCTCTGGTCACTCTCACCGTGGTCGCGCCCAAGCCGGACGAGTTCAAATCCGGCGTGCTCGCCGCCGTACACGCGGCCTTGGTCGCGTCGGGCGTGCCGCAAACCGACCGCTTCCAGCGCGTGTTCGAACTATCGCCGGATAATTTCCGCTTCGATCCCGGCTATCCCGATCTGACGTCCCAACGCGACGGCGACTTTGTGCTGATCGAGATCCTGCTGTCGGAGGGGCGCAGCGTGAAGGTCAAGAAGAAAATCGTCGCCGACGTCATCGCCGGGGTCACCGCCGCGCCGCTGCGCCTGAACGCCGAGAACGTGATGATCGCGTTCAAGGAGACGCGCTGGGAGAACTGGTCGTTCGGCGGCGGGCGCTTCCTGCACGTCTGACCGCATCGGAACAGGACGCCGCCGGCTCCCGGCCTTCGCTTCGTCGCGGCGGACGCCCGTTTCGTCGATCGCGTCCGTCCGGGCGCGGCGGCGCTGTCATACAGTGCCGCCGCCCGCGCGCACCCAATGTCAGCGCTGGCGGGAAAAGAGCGTATACGAACCGGCGACGCAGCCTGGGGCATCATCAAGCGCCCCAAGTCGTGGCTTGCGTCGCGGTCGCAAAGGGCGACGCCGCGTAGTCTCGCGCGGCGAATCGTTCGCGGCCTTCGTATGAACCGTTTTCAAAAGGGAGCGCTCATGAACAAGTTATTGGGTCTGGCTATGGTGTTGTTCGCGTCGATGGCGTATGCGCAGGACGACGAGCCGCTGTCGGACTGCGACGGCTGCAAGGACCACGCGTTGATGTCGCGCTATCCGGGCTCGGCCCTGGTCGGCTACGACCAGGTGGCGTTCGACGAGCAGACCTATGCGGTCGCGGCGTCGAGCAAGAACGAAGACGGCGAGACCGTGGCGCCGAAGACGATCACGCTGTCGGGCAAGCGCACGCGCCTGTACTACTTGGCGCCGCAAGGACGCAGCGGTCTGGAAGTGTTCGAGAACTACCGGCAGGCGCTGACCAAGGCCGGCTTCCAGACGACCTGGTCCTGCTCGGGCGACGAGGCGTGCGGGCCCAATTTCGCCGGCTTCGCGGTCGAAAAGATGCATCTGGATCTGTCCAATACGCTGTCGGCGCGGCAGGGCTTCACCGATGCCGATCAGGTGCGCTACACGGTGGCCAAGCTGGCGCGGCCGCAAGGCGAGGTGACCGTTGCCGTGCTGGCCGCTGATCTCGAGTTCCATGCGCCCAAGGTCGCCGGCGTCTACGTGGCGATCACCGAAGCCAAGCCGATGGACACCGGCATGGTCACGCTCGATGCGAGCGCGCTCGATCAGAACATCCTGAGCACCGGCAAGGCGGTGATCTACGGCATCCATTTCGACTTCGACAAGGCCGAGATCAAGCCGGAATCGAAGCCGCAGCTGGACGAGATCGCCAAGCTGCTCAAGCAGCACGCCGACCTCAAACTGTCGATCACCGGGCATACCGACAATCAGGGTAAGGCCGACTACAACCAGAAGCTGTCGCAGCGGCGCGCGGACGCGATCGTCGCCGCGCTGGTGAAGGACTACAGCATCGCCGCCGAGCGGCTGAGCGCGCAGGGCATGGGCGCTTCCGCACCGGTCGCGAGCAACGACAGCGAAGAGGGCCGCGCGAAGAATCGGCGCGTGGAGCTGGTCAAGCAATAACGCGATCGCCGCCGGGTCGCATCGACGCCGCGCCGGTCGCCGGCGCGGCGTCGCCGTTTCTGCGCCATGGCGCAGGCGGCGTTCGGGCGAACCTCATCGACGGCGCGGCCGTCTTTACGTGAAAGGGCGGTCATGCGGAAACTCAAGTTGGAAATGCAGGTCTCGGCCGACGGCTTCACCGCCGATGCGAACGGCGACACCGGTTGGATGGTGTGGAGCTGGGGCGCGCCGTGGAGCTGGGACGAGGAACTGCGCCGCCACCACGAGGCGCTGACCGCCTCGGCCGATACGATCCTGCTCAGCCGCGTGATGGCGGAGGAGGGTTTCTACGAACACTGGCAGCAGGTGGCTTCGACCTCCGGCGATGCGCGGCAAGGCTTCGCCGCGCGCATCGTCGCGATGCGCAAGGTCGTCTTCACGCGCACGCTGGACCAGCCGCGCTGGGCCAACACGGTGCTGGCGCGCGGCGATCTCGCCAAGGAGGTGGCGCAGCTCAAACGCGAACCCGGCCAGGATCTCTTGGTGTACGGCGGCCCGACCTTCGCTTCGGCCTTGGCTGCGGCCGGACTGATCGACGAATTCCATTTCCTGGTCAATCCGGCCGTGCTCGGCCGCGGCCGCGGCATGCTCAAGGACATCGGGCGCACGTTGCCTTTGCGCCTCGTGGAAGCGCGACCATTCGCCTGCGGCGTGACCTTGATGCGCTACGCGCGTCCGGACTGAGCTGCCGCCCGTGCGGACACGGGCGGACAGTCGCTGTACTCAGGGCAGCTTGAGCGCCGGCGCGAACGGCTTCACGCCGAGCGCTTCGTAGACTTCGCTCGGGTAGTAGGCCTTGTCGCCCTTGATCACCAGGGCGACCTGGCGGATGTCGGAAATGTTCTTAGTCGGATCGCCGTCGACCAGGATCAAATCCGCGCGCCAGCCCGGCTTGATCGCGCCGCGGTCTTCTTCCACGCGCGAATAGCGCGCGCCGTTCAAGGTTGCGATCTGCAAGGCCTGCGCCGGCGTCATGCCGGCTTGCACGTAGAGTTCAAGCTCGCGTTGCAGGGCGAAGCCCGGCTGCGTATCGGTGCCGGCGACGATCGGCACGCCGGCCTTGTACAGACGGCCGACGAACTCGATCATCTTTGCGTACGACTTGGCGTAACGCTGCGCCGTGGCCTCGTCGGGAATCTTCATCTGGCCTTGATAGAAGCCGCGACGCACGTCGGGCGGCATGTGATCGGCGACGGCGGCGTAGGCCTGCAGCATCTCGCCTTCGCGATGACACAGGAATTCGTGGATCGTCAGCGTCGGGTCGATCACAATCTTGCGTTGCGCCAGAAGGGCGATGAAGTCCTGCACCGGTTTGGAATCGAAATCGAGCCCGGCGACCTTGTCCGCCGGCAGCAGAAAGCGTTCCAGCGTGCGCGTGTCGGTCTTGTCGGTGACGAGGAAGTTGAGCAGCACCTGATTGATGTGCTGGATCTCGTCGTAACCCTGCTCGACCACATCCTGCGCGCGCAGGAACACCGGTACGTGGCCGCTGACGCGCAGCCCCTTGCTGTGCGCATAGGCGGTCGTCTCGGGCAGGATCGCTTTCGGAAACGAGTTGTAGACCTTGATCTGCGGATAGGCGCGCTCGGCGTACCAGTCGATCGCCTTCTTCGCTTCGTCGAGGTTCTTGATGACGAAGCCGTTGCGCGCCGACATCGGGCTTTCGCCTTCGATGAAGCCGGCCGGCACGATGCGCGGTGCGAACAGGCTGCCGCGGTTCTCCTCGGCGATGTACTGCTGCAAGGTCGCGTTGTCGTTGGCCATGTCGCGGATCGAAGTGATGCCGGCGGCCAGATACAGGCCGCCGTCCCAGGCGCCGAAGTGAGTGTGCATGTCGAACAGGCCGGGCAGGAGCACGCGGCCGCCGGCGTCGAGGGTTCGATCGGCTTTGCGCTTCTCCTTGCCGGCGGCGGAGATCGCGATCACGCGGCCGCCCTCGATCAGCACGTCGCTGGGCGCGCCGAGCACGGCGCGCTCGCTGTCGAACACGCGTGCGTTGCGGATCAGGGTCGAGCCGGCCAGCGGATGCGCCAGACGCTGCTGCATCGTCAGCAGCAGATTCTTCTCGGCCGTCTTCTGCTGCGCTTCGAGCGCGGCGGCATTTTTCTCCCAACCGTCTTCGGTCAATTGGTAGAAGCCCGGCGAGATCGAGGCGAATAGACGCGGATTGTCGTCGGCCGTGGCCCAGACGAAGTTCGGCGTAAAGCCGACGCCGGTCAACGCGAGCAGCTGCACTTTGCGCTTGACGCCGTCCTTCTCGACTTCCGAATCGACCAGCTTCTGCATCGTCAGCGTGCCGCTCGGAATCAGCGGCAGCTTGCCGTCGCTGCGTTTTGACAAAGCGCCGATCGCGACCGACAAGGCTTCCGGCGTGCCGCCGAGCGGGGTATAGAGCGCGCCGCCGAACACGTCCTGCTCGCCTTTGTCCGACGTCGATTTCCAGCTCGCCTTGCTGCCTTCGCGCTTGAACGTCTCGTCGATCGCCGCGCCGAAGGTCGATTGGCCGGCGACGCGATAGGCGGTGTAGGTCCCGTCCTTGGCCAGGGTGAACTCTTCTTTCAGCTCGGGACCGCGACCGTTGTCCTTGAACACGTACTCGACCTGGGTGGTGGCGCCGTCTTCGCCGCGCGTCACGGTTTGGTGTCCGGCGCGGGTCTTGCCGCCGTTGACCAGGACCGTGTACCGGGTGGTTTCGGCAGCGAGTGCGCCGCAGGCGATAGCGAGCAAGGGCAGCGTCAACGCTGCGCGCGCGAGTGTGCGTTTCATCCGTTTTCCCCTAAGCATCGAGATGGACAGGCCTGACGGCCATCGTCGGCTGCAGCGTCGGCGACTGCAAGCGCATTTGCGTTGCGATGTATCGACGGCGCGGCGGCAGCCGCAGTCGCGCCGGAGAGACGCCGCCCGTGCGAACACGGGCGGCCCTACTCAGGGCAGCTTGAGCGCCGGTGCGAACGGCTTCACGCCGAGCGCTTCGTAGACTTCGCTCGGGTAGTAGGCCTTGTCGCCCTTGATCACCAGCGCGACTTGGCGGATGTCGGAAATGTTCTTAGTCGGATCGCCGTCGACCAGGATCAGGTCGGCGCGCCAGCCCGGCTTGATCGCGCCGCGGTCTTCTTCCACGCGCGAGTAGCGCGCGCCGTTCAAGGTCGCGATCTGCAACACCTGCGACGGCGTCAGACCGGCTTGCACGTAGAGTTCGAGTTCGCGCTGCAAGGTGAAGCCGGGCAGGGCGTCGGTGCCGGCCACGATCGGCACACCGGCCTTGTACATGCGGCCGACGAATTCGATCATCTTGGCGTACGACTTCTCGTGCAGCTGCGCGGTGGCCTCGTCGGGAATCTTCATCGAGCCTTGCAGGAAGCTGCGGCGCACGTCGGGCGGCATGTGCTCGGCCACCGCCGCGTAGGCTTGCGAGAGATCGCCGTCTTTCTGGCGGATGAAGTCGAACGTGGTCAGGGTCGGATCGATCGCGGTCTTGTGCTCGGCCAGGAAGGCGATGAAGTCCTGTACCGGCTTGGAATCGAAATCGAGCCCGGCGACCTTGTCCGCCGGCAGCTGGAAGCGCTCCAGCGTGCGCGTGTCGGTCTTGTCGGTGACCAGGAAATTGAGCAGCACCTGATTGATGTGCTGGATCTCGTCGTAACCCTGCTCGACCACTTCTTGCGCACGCAGGAACACCGGCACATGGCCGCTGACGCGCAGCCCCTTGCTGTGCGCGTAGGCGGTCGTCTCGGGCAGGATCGCTTTCGGGAACGAGTTGTAGACCTTGATCTGCGGATAGCCGTGCTCGGCGTACCAGTCGATCGCCTTCTTCGCTTCGTCGAGATTCTTGATGACGAAACCGTTGCGCGCCGACATCGGGCTTTCACCTTCGATGAAGCCGGCCGGCACGATGCGCGGCGCCAGCAGGGTGCCGCGATTCTCGTCGGCGATGTACTGCTGCAACGTCGCGTTGTCGTTGGCCATGTCGCGGATCGTGGTGATGCCGGCGGCGAGGTGCAGGCCGCCGTCCCAGGCGCCGAAGTGCGCATGCATGTCGAACAGGCCGGGCAGGAGCACGCGGCCGCCGGCGTCGAGGGTTCGATCGGCTTTGCGCTTCTCCTTGCCGGTGGCGGAGATCGCGATGATGCGGCCGCCGTCGATGAGCACGTCGCTCGGCGCGCCGAGCACGGCGCGCTCGCTGTCGAACACGCGCGCGTTGCGGATCAGGGTCGAACCGCTCAGCGGGTGGGCGAGACGCTGCTGCTTCTCGAGCAGGAGGTTCTTCTCGGCCGCCTTTTGTTGCGCTTCGAGCGCGGCCGCATTCTTTTCCCAACCGTCCTCGACCAGCTGGAAGAAGCCGGGATAGATCAGCGCGAACAGGCGCGGCGTCTCGTCGGTGGTGGCCCAGACGAAGTTCGGCGTGAAGCCCACGCCGGTCAGCGCGAGCAGCTGCACCTTGCGCTTGACCCCGTCTTTCTCGATCTCCGAATCGACCAGCTTCTGCATCGACAGCGTGCCGCTCGGAATCAGCGGCAGCTTGCCGTCGCTGCGTTTTGACAAGGCGCCGATCGCGATCGACAAGGCCTCCGGCGTGCCGCCGAGCGGCGTGTAGAGCGCGCCGCCGAACACGTTCTGCTCGCCTTTGTCCGAGGTCGATTTCCAACTCGCCTTGTCGCCTTCGCGCTTGAAGGTCTCGTCGATCGCGGCGCCGAAGGTCGATTGGCCTTCGACGTGGTAAGCGCTGAAGGTGCCGTCCTTGGACAGGGTGAATTCTTCTTTCAGTTCCGGACCGCGGCCGTTGTCCTTGAACACGAACTCGACCTGACTGGTGGCGCCGTCCTCGCCGCGTGTCACGGTTTGGTGTCCGGCGCGGGTCTTGCCGCCGTTGACCAGGGCGGTGTACTTGGTCGTTTCGGCGGCGAGCGCGATCTGTGTGACGAGCAGCGGAACGGCGAGCGATACCAGCGCGAGCATGCGTTTCATCAGGCAATCCCCAGTGCGGTCGATGAGCGAACATGCGGCCGCAGGCGGCCGTCGCTCTATTTGATGGGGCGCTGCAAAGCGATGCAAGCGACAAAGGTCATAGCGTGCGCTGTGTCGCCAATTGCTCGTACAAGGCGACGGTTTCGCGCATCAGCACCGGCGCGCTCCAGGCCTGCGCGTCCGCGCGCGCGGCCTGGCCGAGTTCGGCGCGCAGCGCGGGCGAGCGCAACAGCGCGGCGACGTGTTCGGCGAAGGTGGCGACGTCCTCGGTGCTGATGCGCGCGCCGCGCGCCTGGCGCAGCACGGCGGCGGTGCCCATCACCGCGGTCGAGACCACCGGCACACCGAGCGCCATCGCCTCGATCAGCACCAAGCCCTGCGTCTCGGTCGGCGAGGCGAACACGAACGCATCGCCGGCGCGATAGCAGTCGAGCAGGGCCGTGCGGCGGTCGAGGTTGCCGGGAAAGCGCAGCTGGCGTTCGAGCCCGAGTGCGCGCGCCTTCGCCTGCAAACGCTGCGAGTCCGGCCCTTCGCCGGCGACGACGAAGACCAGGTTCGGGAACTCCGCAGTGAGCACTTGCGCGACCTCGAGCAGGAAACCGATGTTCTTCTCGGCGGCGAGGCGGCTGACCGTGACCAGGGTCGGCTGTTCCGGCTCGATGCCGTGCAGACGGCGGAAGCGCGCGCCATCGCCGCCCTGGAATTCGTCGAGGTCGATGCCGGTCGGGATGATCGTGGTCGGCGTGGCGATGCCGTAGCGTTCGAGCACCTCGCGCATCTGCTCGGTCGGCACGATCAGATGATCGACTTCGCGGCACAACCGGCGCGAAATGGCGCGCGCGGCGAAACGCAGCGGCGCGTCCGGCAGCCACGGAAAATAGTGCCGCGCGTAGGGTTCGAAGTAGGTGTGGTAGGTCTCCACCAGCGGTGCCGCGCCGGCCTTGCGCAGCATCACGCCGAGCTGGTGCGCACGGAACGGCGTGTGCACGTGGATCACGTCCCAGCGGCGTTGGGCCAAGGTCTTGGCGGCCGTGCGCAGGGCGGCGCGGCGGATCAGGCGATCTTCCGGATCGAAGAAGATCCGGCTCGACGGCAGCCGTAACACCTCGAACTCGGCGTCTTCCGCCCCCTCGCCGTAAGCCGGCGCGACTAGGGTGACTTCGTGACCGAGGCGTTGCAGTTCGCGCGCGAAGGTGCGGATCGAAGTCGATACGCCGTTCACGCGTGGGAAGTACACGTCCGACAGCATCAGGATTTGCATGACGCCGACGTTACAGGGCGATTTTGACGAAACGACAACGGTGCCGGCGGAAATGCGTTTGACCGCAGTTTGTGACAGGGAACGTGTCGCGACTCAGCCGACCCGCTCGCGCATGAAATCGATGAACACGCGCAGCTTCGGCGCCAGCTGCGCGCGGCTGGGGTAATAGATATAGAAGCCGTCGTAGGGCGGCAGGTGTTCTTCGAGTACGCATTCGAGCGCGCCCGATTCGAGTTCCGAGCGCAACACCAACTCCATCGTGTGCAACAGGCCGATGCCGTCGCGCGCGGCGCGCGTGAGCAGGCCGCCGTCGTTGCTGATCAAGGGGCCTTCCACATTGATTTCGTACCAGCGGCTGCGTTCGCAGAACTCCCAGCGGTAGATCGTTCCGCCGCTGCTGAAGCGCGAGCGCAGGCAGTCGTGGGTCTGCAGGTCGCGCGGGTGCTGCGGCCGGCCGCGGCGCGCGAAGTAGGCCGGCGCGCCGGCTACGACCGAACGTTGCGGGCCCCCCAGCGGCAGCGCGATCATGTCGCGCTGTACCTTCTCGCCGAGGCGGATGCCGCAGTCGAGGTTCTCGCCGACCAGGTCGTTGAGCGAGCTGTCGACCAGGACGTCGAGGCGGATATCCGGATAGGCGGCCACGAAGTCGGCCAGGTGCGGCTCGAACAGCACGCTGCCGACGCCGCGCGGCATCGTCACGCGCAGGGTGCCGGCCGGGCGCGAACCCTGCTGGCGCAGGTCGTCGAGCGCGCCGTCGATGTCGGCCAGCGCCGGGCCGATGCGCGCAAGCAGGCTGCCGCCGGCCTCGGTCAGGCCGACGCGCCGCGTCGTGCGGTTGAGCAGGCGTACGCCGATGCGGGTCTCCAGCGTGCGGATCGTCTGCGACAACGCCGATGGCGACACGCCCAGCTCGCGCGCGGTGCGCGTGAAGCTGGCGTGCTTGGCGACGCGCGCGAAGACGAGCAGGGCCGGCAGCTGGTCCGGCTCGATTGTGAAGGGCTGCTTCATGGTGCATGCGGATGCTGGGGATTTTTCCCGGCAATGGCAAGGCGCAGGATGCGCAACACCGAACGACAGGAGGTTGTCCCATGGGTGGACGGATGAAAAATCGCATCGCCCTCGTCACCGGCGCCTCGTCCGGCATCGGCGAGGCGACCGCGATCGCGCTGGCCGAGGCCGGCGCCAAGGTCGCGATCGCCGCGCGTCGGCGCGACCGCCTCGAAGAACTCGCCGGCCGCCTGCAGGCGCTCGGTGCCGAGCCGCTGGTGCTGCCGGCCGACCTGCTCGACGAGCGCGAGGCGCAGCGCATCGTGGCCGATACCGAAACGCACTACGGCCGCCTCGACGTGCTCGTCAACAACGCCGTCGTGATGTATCTCGAACCGGTCACCGAGGCCGATCTCGGCCGCTGGCGGCGCATGCTCGAATTGAACGTGCTGAGCCTGATTGCCTCGACCCAGGCGGCGCTGCGCGGCATGCGCGAGCGGCGCGAAGGCGACATCGTCAATATCGCCTCGACCGCCGGCCGCATCGCCAATCCGATGGCGGCGGGGTATTCGGCGACCAAGTTCGGCGTGGTCGCGTTTTCCGAAGCGTTGCGGCGCGAGGTGTACCAGGACCGCGTGCGCGTCAGCGTGATCGAGCCGGGCCTGGTCGCGACCGAGCTGCGCGATCACATCGGCCACGCCGAGGTGAAAAGCGCGATCAATGCCTGGGCCGACAGCGTGCGCCAGTTGCAGCCCGACGACGTCGCCGAGGCGATCTTGTTCTGCGTCACGCGGCCGCCGCACGTCAGCATCAACGAAATGTTGATGCGGCCGACCGATCAGGAACGCTGAGCGAGCCGATCGCTCGCGCGAACCGGGTTGGCGCAACCGGATTATTTTGGACGGTTTTTCATAGGAGATGTACGACATGCAAACTCGAATTCTCGGCCGCGGCGGCCCCGCGGTATCGGCCATTGGCTTCGGCTGCATGAGCCTGGGCATCGGCGACATCTATTCCGCCGGTGCGCGCGACGACGCCGGCGCGGTCGCGCTGCTGCATCGCGCGCTCGACTTCGGCGTGACGATGCTCGACACCGCCGACGTCTACGGCGATTCCGAAGCGAAGGTCGGCAAGGCGCTGAAAGGCCGGCGCGACGGCGTGATCGTCGCGACCAAGTTCGGCATCGTCAGCGACAGCGACGTGCCAGTCGAACGCGAAGGCGTCAACGGACGGCCCGAATACGTGCGCCGGCAGTGCGAGGCCTCGTTGCGCCGGCTCGGCATCGACTGCATCGATCTCTACTACCAGCACCGCATCGACCCGGCCACGCCGATCGAGGAAACGGTCGGCGCTATG
Organism: Dokdonella sp. GW821-FHT11D02; assembly: GCF_058808595.1. Taxonomy (NCBI): domain Bacteria; kingdom Pseudomonadati; phylum Pseudomonadota; class Gammaproteobacteria; order Lysobacterales; family Rhodanobacteraceae; genus Dokdonella; species Dokdonella sp. GW821-FHT11D02. The sequence goes on from NZ_CM179520.1 coordinate 2,030,961, forward strand.
TCCGATCTGGTGCGCGAGGGCAAGGTGCGCTGGCTCGGCCTGTCGGAAGCGGCGCCCGAAACCGTGCGCCGTGCGCAGGCGGTGCATCCGATCGCGGCCGTGCAATGCGAATACTCGCTGTGGAGCCGCGAACCGGAGGACGCGCTGCTGCCGACCTTGCGCGAACTCGGCATCGCGCTGGTCGCCTACAGTCCGCTCGGACGCGGTTTCCTCGCCGGCCGCTTCAAGTCCGCTGACGATCTCGCCAAGGACGACTGGCGCCGCGCCAACCCGCGTTTCTCCGATGCGAACGTGGTGCGCAACAGCGCGATCGCCGCACGCATCGCCGAGATCGCTCTTGAAAAACGCTGCACGCCGGCACAACTGTTGTTGGCTTGGGTGTTGGCACAGGGATCGGACATCGTGCCGATTCCAGGCACCAGCAGTCCCGAACGATTGGAGCAGAACCTCGCCGCGGCCGACGTCGCGCTGACGCCCCACGATCTGGCCCGCATCGCACAAGCCGTACCGAAGGACGCCGCCGCTGGTGCGCGCTACCACGACGACGGCATGCGGCTCTTGAACGTTTGAACGCGTGCCGGGTCGAAGCCGCGCCCGTTCGCCGAATCTTTTCCACTAATGGAGATGTTGTCATGTTGAAAGCCAAGGGATACGTCGCGCACGACGCGCACTCCGATCTCGTGCCGTTCACCTTCGAGCGCCGCTCGCCGGGTCCGCACGACGTGCAGATCGAGATTCTCTACAGCGGCATCTGCCATTCCGACCTGCACCAGGCGCGCAACGACTGGAGCAACTCGCTCTATCCGATGGTGCCGGGGCACGAGATCGTCGGCCGCGTCAGCGCGGTCGGCGCGGAAGTGAAGAAGTTCAAGGTCGGCGATTACGCCGGCGTCGGCTGCATGGTCGACTCCTGCCGCACCTGCTCGTCCTGCGCCGAAGATCTCGAGCAGTATTGCGAGAACGGCCCGACCTTCACCTACAACTCCAAGCTGCGCGGCAGCGAGGAGCTGGCCTTCGGCGGCTATTCCGACCTGATCGTGGTCGAAGAGCGCTTCGTGGTGAAGATTCCGCCCACGCTCGATCTCAAGGGCGCAGCGCCGTTGCTCTGCGCCGGCATCACGACTTGGTCGCCGCTGCGGCACTGGAAGGTCGGCGAGGGTCAGAAGGTCGGCGTGATCGGCCTCGGCGGTCTCGGCCACATGGGCATCAAGTTCGCCAAGGCGCTTGGTGCGCACGTGGTGATGATCACGACCTCGCCCGAGAAGGCCAAGGATGCGGTGCGCCTGGGCGCGGATGAAGTGCTGCTGTCGACCGACAAGGAAGCGATGAAGCGGCATGCGCGCAGCTTCCACTTCCTGCTCAACACGATTCCGAACGGGCACGACCTCAATCCGTACGCGGCCCTGCTCAAGCGCGACGGCAACATGGTGCTGGTCGGCGCATTGACCGAGCTGACGCCGGCTTTGATGGGCGGCAGCATCATCATGGGCCGCCGCAGCATCGCCGGTTCCGCCATCGGCGGCATGGCCGAAACGCAGGAGATGATCGATTTCTGCGCCGAGCACGGCATCGTCAGCGACATCGAGATGATCGACATGCAGTCGGTCAACAAGGCCTATGAGCGCTTGTTGAAGAACGACGTGAAGTATCGCTTCGTGATCGACATGGCGTCGCTCAAGAACGCGGCGTGAGGGTTTCTTCACCTCCAAGGCGGGTCCGCGCGGCCTGCCTTTCGCCCTCTCCCGCTTGCGGGAGAGGGCTGGGGTGAGGGCGGTCGGAGTGGTGTGCTCCGATTCCCTCTCACCCGCGCCTTCGGCGCGGCTTCTTCCGCGAGCGGAAGAATGAGAGTCCTGCTTCGGATGAGTTGGGACTAGAGAACAACAGCAAGGAGATAGCCCCATGAAATTCCGTACCCTGGGCCCGAACGGCCCCAAAGTTTCCGCGCTCGGCCTCGGCTGCATGGGCATGAGCGAGTTCTACGGCGAGCACGACGACGCGCAGTCGATCGCGACCCTGCATCACGCGCTCGATCTCGGCTTGAACTTCCTCGACACCGCCGATGCCTACGGTCCGCACACGAACGAAGTGCTGGTCGGCAAAGCGATCGCTGCGCGTCGCGACGACGTGTTCCTGGCGACCAAGTTCGGCATCGTGCGCGATCCGAGCAAGCCGACCGCACGCGGCTTCGACGGCAGTCCCGACTACGTGCGCAAGAGCTGCGAAGGCAGCCTCGCGCGCCTCGGCGTCGACCACATCGACCTGTATTACCTGCACCGCGTCGATGCGAACGTGCCGATCGAAGAAAGCGTCGGGGCGATGGCCGATCTGGTGCGCGAAGGCAAGGTGCGCTATCTCGGGTTGTCGGAAGCCTCGGCGCAGACGATCGAGCGCGCGCAGGCGGTGCATCCGATCACCGCGCTGCAGTCGGAGTACTCGCTGTGGACGCGCGATCCGGAAGAGCAGGGCACGCTCGATGCGTGTCGCCGCTTGGGCATCGGCTTCGTGCCCTACAGCCCGCTCGGTCGCGGCTTTCTGACCGGCGCGATCAAGAGCCCGGACGACTTCGCCGCCGACGACTATCGCCGCAGCAGCCCGCGCTTCCAGGGCGAGAACTTCGGCAAGAACCTTGCGTTGGTCGAGAAGCTGCGCGAGCTGGCCGAAGTGAAGAGCGCGCGCGCACGCCCCGTCACCGCCGCGCAACTCGCGCTGGCCTGGACGCTCGCGCGTGATCCGCACATCGTGCCGATTCCGGGCACTCGGCGCATCGCCACGCTGGAGGAAAACATCGCCGCGCTCGAAGTGGAACTGAGCGCGGCGGAACTCGCCGAGATCGATGCGATCTTCCCGCCGCAGGCGGCGGCCGGCGCGCGCTACACCGCGGCGATGATGGGCCGGCTCAACGCGTGACGCGTTCCGCTTCGCGCAGCATCGGCCGAACGGCGGCGAAATCGCCGTCGTTCGGCTGCGGCGCGAGGCCGAGCAGGTGCATCAAAAGCGGGTAGACGTCGACGTTCGGAAACTCCGGCACCACCAGCCCGCGCCGGAACGCAGGACCGTGAGCCAGAAACAGCGCGCGCATGTTCGCGTCCTGGTTGTCGTAGCCGTGGTCGCCGAGCGAAAAGCGCTTGCGCGAAGCGAGGTACTCGCGCGTGGTGATGAGCCAGCCCTCGTCGGCGAGGCAGAGCAGGGCGGGAACGCGCGGATGGGTGCCGTAGTGCAGACGTGCCGGCACTTCGGACTTGCGCCAGCAGCGCATGTGCTCGTGCTTGCGCAGCAAGGTCGACTCGACGGCGGCGGTCTTGTCCTGGTTCGGATTCAAGCCGGCCAGAATGCCGAGAGTGACCACTTGGGCGTCGGCGTCGGGGACGAGGTCCTCCATGTAGATCAGCCGCTCGCGCGACGTCGCGGTGCCGCCGTGATCGGACACGATCACCAGATTGACGCGCTCGAACAACCCGCGTTGCTTCAATCCTTCGACCAGCCGCGCGAGCGCTGCGTCCACCTCGCGCAAGGCCGCGCCGACCTCGTCCGAATCGGGACCGCTTTCGTGCGCCGCGTGGTCGACTTGCTCGAAGTACAGGGTGTAGAAGCGCGCGCGCTCGGCCGGCGGCAGGTCGATCCAGGCCAGCAGTTGATCGACGCGTGCGTCCGGCGTCATCTTGCCGTCGAAAGGCAGCCAGCGGCTCGGCCGCGCGCCGCCGATGGCGACGTCGGAACCGGGCCAGAACATGGTCGCCGCGCGCAGGCCCTGCTTCTCCGCGCTGACCCAGACCGGTTCGCCGCCCCACCAGCTCGGATCGGCCGTGGTCTTGGCGTCGTTGTAGACGAAACGCGCACCGCTGGCGGGATCGACCATGCGGTTGTTGACGATGCCGTGATGGTCCGGATAGAGGCCGGTGACGAGGGTGTAGTGGTTCGGAAAGGTCAGGCTCGGAAACGCCGGCTGCATCGCTTCGGCGCGCACGCCGCCTGCGGCCAGCGCATTCAAAGTCGGTGTGTAGCCGCGCTGCAGATAGTCCGGGCGGAAGCCGTCGATCGAGACCAGGATGACCGCATCGGTCGCGGCGCCCGATTTGGTCGGCTGGATCGGCGCGCAGCCGACAGCGACGAGCAGCCAGACCAGGACCAGCAGGGTACGCAGACGCATCGCAAGGCTTCCACGGCGAAACGCCTATCCTCGCCGATTGCGATGACGGTTTGTCAGGGTGAAGCGGTTACGCGCGGCGTGCCTGCTCGGTGCCGATGCGGCCGTCGATCCGCGCGACAGTCGGTTGCGCGACGTAGCGTCCGCCGCGGCGCGCATCGAAGTTGCGATAGGTTTCGAGCAGACCGCCGTAGACATGCAGTGTCACCGCCGGCCGCCGTGCCGACAGGTTGGCACAGCGGTGCGCATGGCCCTGCGTGCCGAGGAAGCCGCAGGACTGGCCTTCCTCGAGCAAGGTGGTGCCGATGAAGCGCGGCTGCGCCTCGCCGCTCGCCTCGGCGACCAGTTCGTAGTCTTCCACGCTGAGTGCGCCCTGCAGCACCATCTCGATGCCCCACAGGCCGGCGTGGTCGTGGATCGGCGTCGAATAGCCGGCCGGCCACACCATGATCAGGCCGGTGTAGCGGCCGTCGCGTTCGCATTCGTACATCCAGCGCGTGAACTCGTTCGGGCGCTGGTCGCACAGCGTGCGCAGGGTGCGCCGATCTTTCGGCGAGTACCACACCGCCTCGCGCAGACCGCGATGCAGGCGGTCGAGAGAGAACTCGGCGTTGTCCAGTTGCGCGGCCATGTACGCACGGACGCTGCGCGTCACGTCGAGGTCGATTGCGAGCATGGTCTTACCCCGGGAAAGCGAATGACCCGACTGCACCACAATCGCCGTTAAGCTCCCGCTAAGGATTCGGGGCAACTTGCGCGTACGGATGCACTCCGTTGCGAACGATGCGCGGCAACAGATTGAGCGGCTTCGGAAACTTCGCCGGGCCCCGGTTTCCTATCTTTTTTTCCATGAGCTCATGCGAGCGCGATGCTTGCGCTCGGCCCTCGCGTCTCCATCTCGGCCGCTTCGTTCTTCGGCCGCCTGAGCCGCTTCAACGGCCGGCGCAACAAGGCTTTGGAACATCCAACCGCGGCGGTCGTGGCCGCGCCTCTCCATGAATGCGGAGTTTGCGATGGGTCTGTTCGAACCCCTGGTGATCGGCGATGCGCTGCTGCGCAATCGCATCGCGGTGTCGCCGATGTGCGAGTACTCGGCCGTCGACGGCGTGCCGAACGACTGGCATCTGGTGCACCTGGGCAGCCGCGCCGTCGGCGGCGCCGCGCTGGTGCTGACCGAAGCGACCGCGGTGTCGCCCGAAGGCCGCATCTCGCCGGCCGACACCGGTCTGTGGAACGACGCGCAGACGCAGGCCTGGGCGCGCATCGCCGCGTTTGTGCGCGAGCAAGGCGCCTTGCCCGGCGTGCAGCTCGCGCATGCCGGCCGCAAGGCGAGCACGGACCTGCCCTGGCGCGGCGGCAAGTCGGTCGACGCCGCAAACGGCGGCTGGCGCACGCTGGCGCCGAGCGCGCTCGCGTTCGGCGACGGCTACGCCGTGCCGCAGGCCTTGGATCGCGCCGGCTTGGACAAGATCGTCGGCGATTTCCGCGCCGCCGCGCAGCGCGCACGTGCGGCCGGTTTCGGCGTGATCGAGGTCCACGCCGCGCACGGCTATCTGCTGCACGAATTCCTGTCGCCGCTGTCGAACCGGCGCGAGGACGACTACGGCGGTACGCTCGCCCATCGCGCGCGTCTGCTGCGCGAGGTGGTCGCGGCGGTGCGCGAGGTGTGGCCGCAGCCGGCGCCGCTCTTGGTTCGCGTGTCGGCCACGGATTGGGTCGAAGGCGGCTGGGACATCGACGAATGCGTCGAACTCGCGCGCTGGCTGAAACAAGACGGCGTCGATCTGATCGACACCTCGTCCGGCGGCTTGGTGCCGTACGCGAAAGTGCCGGCCGAGCCGGGTTACCAAGTGCCGTTCGCGGCGCGCATCCGTCGCGAGGCCGGCATCGCCACCGGCGCGGTCGGTCTGATCACCGACGCGGCACAGGCCGATGCGGTCCTCGCGCGCGGCGACGCCGATCTGGTGCTGTTCGCGCGCGAGTTGCTGCGCGACCCGTATTTTCCGCGCCGCGCCGCGCAGCAACTGGGCGTGACGATCGAAGCGCCGCCGCAGTATCGGCGAGCCTGGTGATCGTGCATCGAGTATGAGCCGACGCCGTGCCGGCAAACGCAGGCACGGCGTAGGTTCTGGTCACGGCTTGGCGCGCGGCCTGAACGCCATCACGAGCGCGCCCAACAGGACCGCGACGGAAAGCCAGGCGAACCAATCGCCCCAGCGCGAGTACAGCGTGCGCGTATGCCGCAGCGGCAGATTGCCGACCAGGGTCGCGGTGTCTTCGATGTGCGTGCTCGAGGCTTCGGCGACGACGCGGCCGCGGTCGTCGCTCAAGGTCATGGTGCCGTCGCGCGGCGTGCGCGCGAGGGCGAAGCCGTTCTCGACGCTGCGCAGGATCGCCATGCGCGCGTGCAGCCAGCCGTCGAGCTCGAAATCCCAGGCTGGCACCAGCAGCAGGTTGGCGCCGAGGTCGGCGTAGGAGCGGCCGAGCGAGAGGAAGTCCATGTCCTTGCAGATCGCAAGGCCCGTGCTCGGCTCCGTCGCCAGCATCTTCGATTCGGTGCCGGCGGTGTAGTTGTCTTCGAAGCCGGGCAACAGATGCTGCTTGCTGTAGCGTTCCGGCGCGTTGCCGTCGGCAGGGAACGCGAAGATCGCGTTGCGCGACGGCTCGCCCGCCGCGCTGTAGCCGACGCCGGCGATCAGGCGCACGCCGCGGCGGTGCGCGAACTCGGCCAGTGCCGGAATGTCCGGCGTGGTGACGAGGAATACCGTCTCCGGCATCACGATGGTGGTGGCGCCTTGGTCGGCCAGTTTTTCCAGCTGGACCAGATACCGCTGCAGCAGCTTCTCGCCGGCCGGATCGGTCAACGGCGGCCGCACCTTGCCGGCGAGCGAGACCAGGCCGATGCGCGGCGCGGCGACGTTCTCCGCCGTCGCCGTCTGCAGGCGCCAGCCGCCGTAGCCGAACGCGGTCACGTAGACCAGAGCGATCGTCACGATCAGCGCGCGCCGGCTGGCGAGCGAGGTTTGCGGCGCGCCGAACGCGGCCAGCGCGGCGGGCAGTAGGAACACCAGGAAGGTGATGCCCCAGGCGCCGCACAACGCGGCGATCTGGATCACCGGCAGCGCATCCATCTGCGTGTAGGCAAGGTTGTTGAAGGTGCCGTGCGGGGACAGGTTGGCGCTGAGGTAGTCGTAGGCGATCAACAGCGCCGGCACCGCCAGCGCGCCGAGCACCGGCCGGCCGCGTCGCACAAGAGTGCGAAAGAGCAGCGCGGCCAGCGCGAAGATCAAGGCCGGCACCACGTCGCCGAGCACGATGATGGTCGCCGGCAACTGGATCTTTTGCGCGTAGCTCAGCACGCTGAGGCCGCCGATGACCCAGGCCAGGAACGCGGCGAGGAACGTCGCGCCGCCGCTCGCGCGCGTCGCATAGACCAGCACCGGCAGCGGCGCCAGCCAGGTCGCCCACCACAGCGGCGTGACGCCGAAACCGAACCACCACAGCACGGCGGACAGCGCGACCGTCGCGGCGAAAGCGGCGACGGAACGCAGACGATCATTGTTTGATGCCATCGAGCAGTCTCCCTAGCGAAGCACGAAAGAACACGCGGAATGCGCGTTCGGAATAGTCGAAGCGGCCGGCGCGATACAGGCAGATCAGGCCGTGGGTATGACCCCACAGCGACATCGCCACGTCCCAGATGTCGTCCTGGCGGAACACGCCGCTCTGCATGCCTTCGGCGAGCGTGTCGGCGATGAGATTCAAGGTCGGCGAACGCCGCGCGCGGAAGTCGGTGGGGAAGCGCCGCGCGTCGGCGCGGCGCACGGAATAGGCGTAGTCGAACGCGTGCGGGTGATCGATCGCGTAGTCGAGATAGCCGTCCTGCAATTCGAGCAGGCGTTGCAGCGGATCGCGGCTGCGCCGCTTCGCGGTCCAGCGCGCGGCCACTTCCTCGAAGGTGTCGTCGACCAGCCGGTGCAGCAACGCTTCGCGGCTGGGGTAGTGACGATAGATCGCCATCGCGGTGATGCCGGCGTCGGCGGCGACGCGGCGCATGCTGACGGCGCCGGTGCCTTCGCGATCGAGGATGGACCGGGCGGCCGCACGGATGCGTTCGTCGGTGTCGTTTCGCTTCATGTGTACAGTGTATACAAGAATCGCGGATGCGCAATAGCCCGATGGACACGTCGGGATCGCTCGTCGGTGCTGGAGCGCAAATCGATCGGCACGGTCGACGCGCCACGCACCGCGGCGTAAGCTGCGCCGCTGATGAAACCGCGGCGCTCCCTGATCCTTCTGTTCGCCCTGCTGCTCGTCGCGTCCGGCTGGGTCGGTGCGGTCGCGCCCTTGCTCGCTGCGAGCGGGCAGCATTGCGGGCACGCGGATGCATTGGCGCCGTCGGCGCCTTGCTGCGGCGACTGTCACGACGCCTCCGATTGCGCGCAGGTTTGCGCGCCGCTGTTCATCGCATCGGTTTCGCTGAGTCAGCCCAAGCAGGTGCCGCAGCCGGCACCCGCCGATGCGGCCGTCGCGACGCGCTGCTGGATCGCGTTGCCGCAGACGCGACCTCCGATCGCCTGATTCCTTGCCACGTTCGACGACGGCGATTCGTCGCCGCTGCGCGCGTTCGCGCGCGTTTTTTCCGTGGAGGAGTCATGCAATTTCAATTCTCGGGCCGCCGCGCGGCGGCCCTGTTGTGCGCCTGCGCCGCCGTGACGGCGCAGGCGAAGCCGATCGCGTTCGCGAACGGCACCACCGTGATGGCCGAGTACGGCGCCGGCACCATGCTCGAGGCGCAGGCGTTCTACGCGCCGACCTACTGGTTCTCCGCCGGCGGCGGTCATTTGCGTCTGGACAGCGATCTCGAGCGGCGCTCGCGCGACATCGACTACGTGCGCGCGAACTACCTGGTCAAGCGCTGGAACCTCGATGCCGCGCAGGCGAACGTGTTCGTCTGGGGCAGTCTAGGCCGCAGTCGAGGCGACACCTTCGAAGGCAGTCGCCTCGCGCGCAACGCCGGCTTCCAGTTCGACTACGAAACGCGCCGCGTCTACGGCTCGTTCAAGAGCGACCTGTGGGAAAGCGCGGCCTTTTCGCATCGCATCGACACGCTGCAACTCGGCCTCGCGCCCTACGAGCACGACTATCGCGACCTAGCCACCTGGTTCGTCGTGCAGGCGCGCCGCTACACCGGCCGTCTGCACGATGGGACAGAAACGGCATTGCTGCTGCGCTTGTTCAAGGGCGGCACCTGGGTCGAAGCCGGCGTGACCGACGGCGGCAAGCCGCAAGTCATGGCCATGTTCAATTTCTGAGGCGAATCATCATGAAGACGATTGTGAAAATCCTGGGTGCCGTGCTGATGTCCCTCGCCGCGACGACGCAAGCGGCGACGATCGAAATGGACGTCAACGGTCTGGTCTGCGCGTTCTGCGCGCAGGGTATCGAGAAGAAGCTGCGCACGTTCGAGGCCACCGACGACCTCGTCGTCAGCCTCGAACAACGGCTGGTGGCGGTATCGACCAAGCCGGGGCAGGACATCGGCGACGAAGTGCTGCGCAACGCGCTGACCGACGCCGGCTACACGGTGAAGGCGATCCGCCGCGTCGACGAGCCGCTCGATGCGGTGCGCGCGCGCTTGCAGGAGAAACACCGATGAGCGCGTCGCTGCGCAGCAACCTGTGGGCGTCGACGGCGGCGCTGTTGGCCAGCAGCGGCACCTTGCTCTGCTGCGTGCTGCCGGCGGCGATGGTCGCGCTCGGTGCCGGCGCGGCGCTGGCCGGCCTGGTCGGCGCGGTGCCGCAACTGATCTGGCTGAGCGAGCACAAGGCACTGGTGTTCGGCTTCGCCGCGGCGATGCTCGTGTTGGCCGGTGTGATGCTGTGGCGCGCGCGCCGCTTGCCGTGTCCGGCCGATCCGGCGCTGGCGCGCTCGTGCCGACGCTTGCGTCGCTGGAGCACGGCGCTGTACGGCCTCGCGCTGGCTGCCTTCGCGCTCGGCGCCGCGTTCGCGTTCGTGCTGCCGCGGCTGTCGTCGTGAGCGCGGCGTAGTCGTCGCGGTGTTGCGGCTCGCCGCCCTGGCCGTTCGCACGGCAGGGCGGCGAGACCGCAGGCGCTAGTCGTCGAAACCGTCGGCGAAGATCGCGTCCGTCGGCACCGCGAACGGCGTGCCGAGTGAGCTGCCGCCGAGCGCGCTGCCGCTCAGTTGCAGCAGCGGTGCGACGTTGCCGCTGGCGTCGTCGGCGAAGGTGACGACGCGGTTCTGCGCCGGGTCGCCGGAGCCGCTGCCGCTGGCGACCATCAGCCGGCGCAGATAGGGATCGTGGCCGATGCCGTTGACGTAGTAGCCGGGCGGCAGGTCGAGCCCGGTGGCGTCGCCCTCGATCGTGTACAGCGGCGTCGCCTCGCCGCTGGCGTCGTCGGCGAACACGCCGATGCGGACGTGGGTGACATCGCTGCTGCCGTCCCACGGCGCCTGGCACAGCACGAACAAGCGATGCGCGATCGGGTCGTGCGCGAGGCTGATGCAGTTGGCCACGGCGGCGCCGGTGATGCGCCGCGTCGGTGCATCGTAGGAGCCGGCGGTGCGCGCGTGGAAGACCAGCCGATCGTATTCCGACACCACGTATTCGTCGCTGCCCGGCAGGTAGCGCAGCGACAGCGGGTTGTTCAGATCGGTGGCGCTGCCGGGCAGGCCGCCCCAGTTGATGGTGCGGATGGCGAAGGTGCTGTCGCCGCTTGCGTGCAGCGGGTAGGTCGCGATGCAGCAGTTCGAGACGATCACGCCGATCTCGTCCTGCGCGAACACCGGCGCGCTCGCGCGCGTCTGCCCGAACGTGGGCGGGTTGAGCACGCGCAGCGGCGCGACGTCGCCGCGTGCGAAGGCCGGATAGACGCGCAGCGCGCGGCCGTTGAAGTCGGACACGTAGATCAGCTGCTCGTTCGGCTCGTATACGCCGAAGTTCGGCTCGAGCATCTGCGTGTCGGCGCCGGCTAGGAGGTCGAGCGGCGCATCGCTGCCTTGCGCGTTCGCGGCGAAGAAGGCGATCTGCGGCGCGAAGCCGCCGAGCGCCATCTCGGCGCGGGCGCTGGAGCAGGCGAGGGTCGACAAGAGACAAGCAGCAGACAGCAAGAGGCGCATCGTGGCGGGCTCGGTTGGGAGGTGTTCTCCCTCTACGCAAAAGCGCGCTGCAAACCTCAAACCGCGAACCCCGCCGTGGGGTCGATGCCTATAATCGCGGCCTGCCTCACGGAGATCCGCCATGAACGCCCCGACCCGCATCGACACCACCCGCACCATCCGCGCGCCGCGCGGCAGCGAACTTTCCTGCAAGAGCTGGCTGACCGAAGCCGCGTTCCGCATGATCCAGAACAACCTCGATCCCGAGGTGGCGGAGAACCCGCACGAGCTGGTCGTTTACGGCGGCATCGGCCGCGCCGCGCGCAACTGGGAGTGCTTCGACGCGATCCTGCGTTCTTTGCGCGAACTCAATGACGACGAGACGCTGCTGATCCAGTCCGGCAAGCCGGTCGGCGTGTTCCCCACGCACAAGGACGCGCCGCGCGTGCTCTTGGCCAATTCCAACCTGGTGCCGCACTGGGCCACGTGGGAGCACTTCAACGAGCTGGATAAGAAGGGACTGATGATGTACGGCCAGATGACGGCCGGATCGTGGATCTACATCGGCTCGCAGGGCATCGTGCAGGGCACCTACGAAACCTTCGTCGAACTCGGTCGCCAGCACTACGGCGGCTCGCTCAAAGGGCGTTGGATCCTCACTGCCGGCCTCGGCGGTATGGGCGGTGCGCAGCCGCTGGCCGCCTCGCTCGCCGGCGCCTGCTCGCTCAACATCGAATGCCGCCAGAGCAGCATCGACTTCCGTCTGAAGACGCGCTACGTCGACGAGCAAGCCAGCGACATCGACGACGCGCTCGCGCGCATCGCCAAGTACACGAAGGCGGGCGAGGCGAAGTCGATCGCGCTGCTCGGCAACGCCGCCGACGTGCTGCCCGAGCTGGTCAAGCGCGGCGTGAAGCCCGACGCCGTCACCGACCAGACCAGCGCGCACGATCCGGTGCACGGCTACCTGCCGATCGGCTGGACCGTCGAGCACTGGCTGGCCGAGCAGAAGACCAATCCCGAGAAGGTGCGCGACGCGGCGAAGAAATCGATGCGCGTGCACGTGGAGGCGATGCTCGCCTTCCACGCGCAAGGAATCCCGACCGTCGACTACGGCAACAACATCCGCCAGATGGCCAAGGACGAAGGCTGCACCAACGCGTTCGACTTCCCCGGCTTCGTGCCGGCTTACGTGCGCCCGCTGTTCTGCCGCGGCGTCGGCCCGTTCCGCTGGGTGGCGCTGTCGGGCGACCCGGAAGACATCTACAAGACCGACGCCAAGGTGAAGGAGCTGATCCCCGACGACGCACACCTGCACAACTGGCTCGACATGGCGCGCGAGCGCATCAAGTTCCAAGGTCTGCCTGCACGCATCTGCTGGGTCGGCTTAGGCCAGCGTCACAAGCTCGGCCTCGCCTTCAACGAGATGGTGCGCAAGGGCGAGCTGAAGGCGCCGGTCGTGATCGGCCGCGACCACCTCGATTCCGGCTCGGTCGCGAGCCCGAACCGCGAGACCGAGGCGATGAAGGACGGCAGCGACGCGGTGTCCGATTGGCCCTTGCTCAATGCGCTGCTCAACACCGCCGGCGGCGCGACCTGGGTGTCGCTGCACCACGGCGGCGGCGTAGGGATGGGCTATTCACAGCATTCGGGCGTCGTCATCGTCTGCGACGGCAGCGAGGAGGCCGACCGGCGCATTGCGCGCGTGCTGTGGAACGATCCGGGCACGGGCGTGATGCGGCATGCGGATGCGGGGTATGAGATTGCGCAGCGGTGTGCGAGGGATCAGGGGGTTAAGTTGCCGATGGGGTGAGGTGGGGGAGAAGTGACTCTGACCCCGCTCTCGCAGCAAGTCGCAGCACACCGGGGAATTACGCAGCCTCGGCTCGAGAAGGAACGATCTCTAAAGGGAGACGTAGCTGCTTGGAGAAGAACATCACCTCGGCGCCTTCGTAGCGGTTTTGAGCGCTGTAGCGTAGACCAAACGTGCGATAGCGATAGGCCTGGTACATCTTACGGATCTCGGGCACGTTGTCGTAGGACACAATCCAATGCTGCTGGATCGTTGCGACCTGCTCGGCGATGGCCGCATGGTCGTCGTGGCGGTAATGGTCTTCATACAGACCCTTGCCTTTCACATAGTACGGTGGATCGAGATAAACCAGCGACCGCTTCGGCAGGGTAGGAAGTAGCTGAGCGATCAAGTCGGTTGCGTCGAGTCGATGCAAGGAGATGCTGTGCCGAAGTGCGGCAATGCGTTCGATTCGATAGATCAAATTGGCCTTGTTGAAGCGGGCGTTCAACTTCCATGGGCCGTCCTGCTCTTTGCCGCCAATGACACCTCCCATGATGATCCCGGACCGGTTGGTCCGGTTGAGGAAGAAGGTGGAGTAGGCGAGGTCTAGGCTGTCGGCGTTGGGATCCTGCTGGACCGCCCGCTGCCGGTGCCAATGCGCCATCGACACTCGTTCGCTGCGAATGCGCGCGCATAGGCGGTCGGTATCGTTGAGCACGGCCAACCAGAACGCATGCACAGACCGGTTGAGGTCATTGATGTGGACATGCGATGCGTACTCGAGCGTCAGTAACGACAACGCGACCGCGGACCCGCCAGCGTAGGGCTCGACGTAGTGACCACCGGTCAGGCCGTTGGTCTCCATGACGTCGGCGACGCACTGCGACAACCGACCTTTGCCGCCGGGGTAGCGTAAAGGAGTATTAAACTGCATGGGCGCTCCCCGAGGTGTTTGCCAGGGCTTAGATAGCAAAAATGGACACTGATGGCCAGCGCTATTTCTTGAGCGTCTGCAGAGTGTCGAACAGCAGGGATAGGTACGGGTGCCAACGCGCCCAGATGCGCTTGACCTCCTTGGAATCGGGGTCGGACTTGATGTGGTGGATAAAGTCGTGGAGTGCCTGCACGGAGTGCAGCACATCGCTGGTCGACAAGGCCTTGCGTACCTCCTTCAGCGCCGGATCATTGCTGGCAGGATCCAGCAACTTCAGTGCGACGCTGATCTTTTCCTTGAGTGAGATACCGATGTCGGACCAGTAGCGTCGCCCTTTGTCGGCGTGCGCTTTTGGCAGCGGGGCCTTGGCCTCGGTCAGGTAGTGGTCGGTGCTCAGCTCCAGGAACACGCGGGTCAGGATCGCCGCACTATTGGGCAAGTTGTCCGGATTCAGGTGCCGCGCCTCATCGTACAGCGCATTCAAGCGTGGCTCTGAGATCACCAGGATGAACTCTCGACCACGCAAGGCCAAGGTGGTGCGCGCCAGCGGCGAGGCGGCACGCTGCTTGGTTTTGGTCGTCTTTGTCGTCTTGTGCTTGGCGGTCCCACTATGGGGTGGTTCATCGGTCGGGTCGGCTAACACCGCGTGGTCGGCGAACTCGTCGATAAAGTCCTTGCGATCGGAGAGGTGCCGGATCTTGTCGACTGTGAAGCCGGCGACCGCCATGCGCTTGACCATGCGCAGCAGCAACTCGTCGCCCCGCTTCTGGTCGCCGTTGTCATAGGTGATCGCGCCATTCTTCTCGATCTTCACGCCGAGGGCGGAGGCGAGGTATGGCATATGGAAGACGCGATCCAGGTTCGTGGTCTGTCGGCTCAAGGACGCTTCCAGCGTCCCGGGAAGCAGGCGACGCGCGCGGAGATGATCCAGGATCGCGCGGGATGGGCGGATCTTGCCGCGGAACGCGTCGGCCCGACCGGTGGCTGTTGCACCCCATTGGGCAACGCCTCGCCCGCCCAAGTCGCGATGCTTGCGTTCGATCCACACGAAGGCCGATTCCTTGTCGTCCATGACCACGCAGCTGACTCGCTTGAGCGGCTTGAGCGCGTACTGCTTGGCAAGTGCAACGAACCGAGTATGCACGCTTGTCCCAGAGGCCAGCGCTGGGTTTTCCAGAAGCCTGATCGCGGTCATCCGTCGATTGCCTTCGCATACGACGAAACGGCCCTTCTTGTCCGGGTCCGGGCACACGATGAACAGCTCGGCCGGACTGAGTCCCAGCTTGATGATGTCGTCGGCCAGGTTGGCGATGTCTTCGCCTTCTTCTAGGATCATCGCGTGATAGGCATCACGCGTGGTTTCCTGATCCCCGATCCGGAAATTCCCCAAGTCCACCGACAACAGACCGGTTTCCAGCTCTTTTCTTTGCGGCTGCATCGCTCCCCCTTCAGACCAGATCCCCAAGACTGGCTGCGCGACTATAGATTAGTTGCGCGCACTAAGAGAATACCTGTGACCCGTACTCCCATAGGAAATGTCCAAGGAACAGGGTCAGACTAACTTTCCAAAGCAAGCAAACGAGGGCAAAGTGCCTTTCTCCGTTGCACGGATCGTTAGCGCTAACTCAAGTAGGCTTGTCCGCAATTCCTCTTATGCTGTTTAGTTCGATGCTGGGTGGATGGACCAAGTGGTTTCGGTCCATCCGCCCGAGATCGGATCAGCTCACAGAAATAGGAACGATCGTGATGCATCCGTCGGCTATTTGGATGCTTACCTTCTGACCAACGGCAAACCCGGCTTGCCGTAGCCAGTGACCACGCAAGCGCAGGTAGGGAACCGGCAATCGTTTTGGCCGGCGACTGCGGCGGTGCGTGTAGAAGCTATAGCTGATCGTGAGTAGGCGGTGCTTGAGAGAGGGACGGGTTCGAGCAGCCATGGTGGCCTCCTAGCGGTTCGTTGACTCACGCCCTTGTTGAGAGGGCGGCCGAGTACTTCAACACCGCCGCTAGACGGCCCCCAGCTTTCCCCGGCAAGCCGGGTCTTGTATCACTGGACGCTACTCGACCATAGAAAAACTATGGGCGTAAAAAATCCGCGATGACAGCCGCGGGCACTGCTAGCGGGTAAGGTGTGTTGAGCACCTAGTAATGTAAGCTAACGCTTGGCGTGTGGCAGGTCAACTATCGGGCCCGTCCATGAATTCATTTGGAGGCGGATTCGTTTTTTTTGTTGTCAGGGCGGAACGGAATCGCGGCTTTCGTGCGATATGGTTGACAAGGAGGTGACTCAGTTTCTCACCGTGGCTCCCGTCAATTAAAGCGTTAGATCTTTGAGGGAAAGAATGTCTGTTACTGACAATATCTATTGGACGTTCACTGCTGCTGCTCAGAGTGTGGCGGCCTTCATTGCCGTCCTCTTGACCGGATACACACTCGGCAGTGACCTTTTGCGTTCATGGCGCGCGGCCGACGAGTCTTTGGAAGACGTTGAAGTCGCACTCAAGAGAAAAGTTCATCGTCAGCTAACCGTTTTGTCCGTCGTCACTGGAAGCTCCATCGTTCTCTGCCTTCTGATTGTTTACTTGAACGGCGACTACGCTATTCCTCTCTGGGTGCAAGGTCTAGCGGGCCTTCTTGTATGCGCATCGATAGTTGGCGCGCTTTGGTTTGTAATTAACCTAATTGATCCTGATAAATACCGGAAAGCCGCGAAGGCCGAGCTTAAAGAGATGCCCGGTGAAGACAAACAGTCACAGCCTTCGAATGAGTTCTTCAAAGCGTTTGTCGCGCTCGAGCGCTCTATTCGTGACTATTTGCGCGATCAGCGCTTGTATGTGCCGAGTAGAGGCGCTGGAAGAATGAGCTACTCATTCCGACAAATGGTGGATGCTTTGCTTTTAAATGAGCGCATTGATAGCACTTTTCGGGAAGAGCTGATGGAAATTAGTAAGTATAGAAATCTGGTCTTCCACGGCCACCTCGATCACGCAGACCCGAGAATGATAGATAGGGCTAAGGCGGCTGGTGCACGCGTCGATGAGCTGTCCAGGATTGGGGGCAGAGTAACTTTCTAAAAACATCTCATCGCAGCTGCAGTCGCTTATCTCTGACGCTAACCACCAACATTCCATGTAGCCCCAAATCGTCAACGGCGACCTGCTCGACCAAGACACCGACGTCATCGTCAACGCCTGGAACCGCAACATCATTCCGTGGTGGCTCCTCCTGCGTCAAGGCGTGTCAGGCGCCATCAAACGCCGCGCCGGCTACAGGCCCTTTATCGAGGTTGGCCGTGCCGGCCCGATTCCGCTCGGCGGCGCGGTCATCACTTCTGCTGGCCGTCTGCCGTTCAAGGCGATCGTTCACGTCGCCGGCATCGACATGCTGTGGCGCGCGTCGCCTGCGTCGATTCAAGGCTCTGTCCGTTCGGCCATGTCGCTCGTGTCGGAGCGTGGCTTTTCGTCCGTTGCCTTCCCGGTGTTGGGTGCGGGTTCCGGCGGCTACGAGCAGGCTTCGGCGTTGGAGCTCATGCTTGCCGCGTTCCGGGAGATTTCTGCGCCTATTCGGGTAAAGATCGCGGTGTTCGGCAAGCGGGGCGGCGTCTAACGATGTGTCGAAGCGGACCGCTGGGTTCGCGAAGAATTGGGGGCGTGCATGTTCATTCGCGACTACAACAACAAGGACGATTGGAGCGTCGAGGCCGTCCAAGAGCGATATCTGGAGCATTGCCGCGAGTTGGGTGTTCGGACGCCTAGACGGATACTGCCCAAGATCTATACGCGTACCGGCATAACTTGGATCTATCCGATCATGGAGCCGGTGATAGAGGGCATCAGGGTGGGTGATCCGGCTTGCGCCACACTTGGCGTGGAGTTCATCGAGCAGGACAGCCGATTTCCGTTTGGCCGAGCGCTTAAGAGCCAGACGGCGCGAGCGCTGAAGAGCATAGAGCTACCGCGAGCACTTGGTGCCCGTATCAGGCACCGTGTCGCAGAAATGCTGGCCGCTGGGGACACACCGCGCGAGTTCAGAGAGTACGCTCGCTTGCTTCGGAAGGTCGGCTTTGACGAGCTTTGGCCTGCCATGGTGGCTTCGGCACCATTGGGTAACAAGTACGCGATGCGTTACTTTGCCTATTTTCGTGCGATCCAAGAGCGTTCCGCTGCCGTCTTTCCTGATGAACACGAGAAGATTCTTTCTCGTCGCTAGAACCAGCCCACTCGAGAGCGCAGATGATCGTTGCACGAAGGCTACTCGAGATCGTCCTGATACTCGCCGCAACGCTATCCGGCTGTGCGTCTGCACCTGCCGTCATTCACGTGCCGTCATCCAAGTCGGCCAACATGGATCGTACGGATACTGGCAGGGCTTGCATTGACGATAGGGAATGTGAACGGTTCTGCTCGGCGCCCTTCGACTCAAACGCTGGCCAGGCCGTGCGAGGGGAATGTTCAAACAATGCCGTCGAGCGATGCAGGGTTCTGCACGTCGTCGACGGCAAGGCGCAGTTGGTTTGTGTCGAGTAGCTGCCACCCCAACGATCGGATAAGTGACCCGGATCTCGTTTCGGCCGGCTGTCTAGCAACTAGCTCGAGCTGATGTCACGTCGCGACGCGGCTTCACTGAGGCGTTAGATCGTTAACACTCCGAAGGGATTGAGACATATGAGCCGTCCGATACTCGCTGCCATCGTCTTCGCGTTGATGCTGGTAGCGCCATCGCTGCTTGCGCAGAACGCCCCGGCACCAAACACCACCAAAGACCTTCCCAGCATCGCACTACCCCCCGAGCTGGACCGAGTCCTCCGCGACTACGAACGCGCATGGCGCGCACGCGACGCGGCGGCTCTGTCCGCGCTGTTCGCGGAGGACGGCTTCGTGCTGCAAAGCAACCGTCCGCCGGTACGCGGACGCACCGCGATCCGGGCTTCCTACGAAGGCGAAGGAGGCGGCCAGTTACGTTTGCGCGCACTCGCTTTCGCCGCCGGAGACACGATCGCCTACATCGTCGGCGGCTACGGCTACGGCGACAAACCCGGTGACGTCGGAAAGTTCACCCTCACTCTGCGACGAGCGCCGGGCGAGCCGTGGCTGATCTACTCGGACATGGACAACCAGAACGCCGCGCCCAAGCCGCGCGGCGCGGCGCCTGCGCCTGCTGCACCTGCGCCGGCGCAGTAGACGCTGCGGTCTGTGACGCCAGCGGATTGTTCCGCAGCCGCTACGAATTCTTGCCGAGCGGTTGCGCCAATCCGATGAGCAGCCCCTCGGGCCCGCGGATGTAGCAGAGCCGATACACGTCCTCGTACTGAACCACTTCGCCGACCAGCTGCGCGCCGCGCTTGTAGAGTCGGGCAAGCACGTCGTCGAGGTCGCTCACGGCGAACATGGCGCGCAGGTAGCCGAGCGCGTTCACCGGCGCGTTGCGGTGATCGGAAATTACGGGCGGCGCGAGAAAGCGCGAGAGTTCGAGGCGGCTGTGGCCGTCGGGCGTGACCATCATGGCGATCTCGACGCGCTGATTGCCGAGGCCGGTGATGCGCCCGGCCCATTCTCCTTCGACTCTGGCGCGTCCCTCCAGCTTCAGGCCGAGCTCGGTGAAGAAGGCGACGGCATCGTCGAGGGATTCGACCACGATGCCGATGTTGTCCATTCGTAGCAATGTGCTTTGCGTCATGATTTCAGTCGTGTCCTTGGTGAGGAGAAGATCGGGGCCAGAGTATCTTTTCTTCGCGGCGCTTGCCGATCACCATCCGCCCAATTCAAGCCGGAACTTGAGGAAATGATGCGCCCGTCCGACAAGAGCAACGCCGATCACTACGTCTGGGGCGGTGTCTGCGACGGCTGGCATCTGCTCAAGTCCGCCGATCTCAGCGTCATCCAGGAACGAGTGCCGCCCGGCGCGAGCGAGACGAGGCATTTCCACACGAAGGCCAGGCAGTTCTTCTACGTGCTCTCAGGCACGGCGACCATCGAGTTCGCGGACGGCGAGGTCACATTCGGCCCCATGCAAGGCGTGCACGTGGAGCCTGGGATCGCTCACCGCTTCAGAAACAAGGGCGCCGCGGACGTGGAGTTCCTGGTCATTTCCAGTCCGCCCACGGCGGGCGATCGGACCAATCTCGACTCGGCCGCGTAGCCGCTCGTTCCTGCCGGCGATGTTGCGACTGAACCGATTCAGCCGCGGAGCCGAGATCGCGATTGCGCAAACAGGCTCGGGTTCACGTACGACGACTTAGGTTCGAAGCGCGGCTCACCAGCGTGGGCGGTGCGAGCGACCCAACGGAGGCGGTGATGAAAGCGATAGTCCAACTCGAGTTCAATGGTCAGTGCCGCGAAGCGTTCGAGTTCTACGCGAAGGTGTTCGAGGGCGAGATCAAGGTGGTGAACCCTATGGGCACGGCGCAAGACCCGCCACTACCGCCGGGGTCGAAGCCCGCGGGTGCCGAGCGCATTCGATTCGCGCAGTTGCAGTTCGGCGACAACGTGATTCAAGCCAACGACATGCCCGAGGACGACGTCAGGGACATGCGCGGATTCAACATCGCGCTGCATGTGCAAACGAATGCTGAGGCTCATCGTCTGTTCGACGCTTTGGCGGAGGGCGGGCAGGTGGATACGCCGCTTTCCGAAGTGGCATGGTCGTCCGCATTCGGACTCGTGCGCGATCGCTTCGGGACGCCATGGCTCATCCTCGCACTCGATAATTAGAGAAATGAAGTCGGAGCACCTAGTCGGATGACCCTCACTCCATGCTCGGGCTTCGCTCGATGAAACAAGTCTCGCGTTGGTCCATCCCTGTTGCTTCGCTGAGCAGCGCCGCCATCCTTGCCATCACTCTGAACCACTACCTTCAAGCTCACCGTTTGGGTAATCCGGGCGGCTACGTTCCAGCCTTTCTCGGGTCTGCCGCCACTGGTGTTATCGCAAGCGTGTGTAGCTATTTCTCGGCTCCGCCGGACGCGCGTTCCGGTTTTGCTTCGGTTCTTATCGGTGCGATCACCGCATCGGTGTTTTTCGGGATTGTCCTAGTTGCCCTGGTCTCAGGCTTCGGTAGTTAGCCGATGAGAGCGTGATGAGACGAGGTTAGGACACGGTTCCACTTGGCCTTGGCCACCGGAACTGACTCGATAGTGGGCTTCACCCCAATTCTTGCGCACGCGGCTACTGCGGAAGTTCGAAGCCATCCCGCAGGATGAGATCGTCGACGAAAATGCCAGGATGCGCCCCGGCGGGAACTTCGTAGACGAAGGGCGACGCACCGAAATTCGCCGTCACGTAGCCGATGCCGGAAATGGGCGAGGGGATCTGGCCCACGGCGCTGGCGATCGGAAACTGCGGTGTCTGGCTGAAGAATCCCGGAAGGGGCGTCGCGGAAACCCAAGGCCCTGCAGCGTTCGCAATTTGGTACTCGCCCGTATCCGCATCGAGCAGATGCCTGACCACCGCATTGTTCGAAACCGACGCGACGTTGGCCAGCACCTGGCCGCCGACGAGGATGTCGCCGGCGCGATTGGTGCCGACCGCGCGTGCGCCATTGCCCAATGCGCCGGGCGGCGCTTCGAGATTCCAGTCCGAGTAGGCGAGACCGGATTGAACATCCGAAAGACCGATCGTGGTGTGGGAGTACGTCGTCTCCCAATACCAAACGCCCGTGTCGACGGAAAGCGTTGCACGGGCGCTGCCCCAATCACGGCTGCCATTGCTGATCGTCAGGCGATCGGCGGAGATTTCGAGCCGCTCGCTCGCGTCCTCAGGATTCCACGTCGCATAGAGGCGCGGAGCCGGCTCGCTGGCGGTGGCGAGCGCGGGAAGAATGCCAAATACCAGCGCTGCGACCGAGGTCGAATTGCGAAGGCTCATCGTCGTAACCCCTGTTTCGCCCTCCGCTTGCGCTTGGACGTGGGCGCGCATCGTCCAGCAATCCCGGCGTAGGGTCAAACGCGTGCGTACGCACATCACGCACGGCGATAGGGGATCTTCGGAGCTGCCGTGGGCGGTGATCGCATGATGTGTAACCCTGGATTTCTCGGCATTTGCCAACTCAGGCGCGAGTGGCAACAGTAGGACTACGGTGTAGCTGGGATTGGGCCGAAGATTTTTTGAAAAGTACGAACCATCTCTCGTAGTTTGCTGGAGGTTGCGGTACGGGAGACCGTTGACGATGTGCTTTCGGCGAGGCTCGGCGTTGCCGAGCTCGACACGACGAGGCGCACAGTTCCGCGAAGGCTATAGGGGAGGGCTATGAAATCCGAGCATCGTTTCCATTCGTACGTCACCATGGCCACGGTCACGGTGATGTATTTCGTCATCGAGTATGCGGTTCCCGCGATCCGTGGGATGCCGCTGGTGGCGCCGTACGTGAAGCCGATCGGCGCCTTGCTGCTATCGGCTGGCGTCTACAAGCTGCTCGCTTCGTTCCTCCTGGCCATCTCGAAGCGGTTCAAGTTCGTGAAGCAACATATTCTCGGTGCGGCCTATCTGAACGGAACTTGGATCGGAAGTTTTTCGGCATCCGACAACTCGGTCATCTATACCGTGGAGCATTTCGAGCAAACGCTGTCTTCGCTGAAAGTCCGCGGACAAGCCTACCGAGCCGATGGGGTGACGTACGCGTTCTGGAGGTCGTTGGCGGAAACCGTCGATGCCGAGGCCGGCGTACTGACGTATACCTATGAGTGCGACAAGACCGGCAGCAAGAGCTCGTTTCAGGGGATCGGTACGTTTCAATTCGAGCGCAAAGACGAATCGAGCGCTCCGACGAGGATAAGCGGCTATTCGGCCGATCTCGTGGACGGGAAACGGTCTGAGAACACAGAAACCAAGATCTCCGACGACCTTGTGCCTTTCCTCGAGGCATTTGCGAGGGCCAAGGGCAGCTGACCTTCGCCTTCGTCGAGGGATGTGCAAAAGGCGATGACGGTGTCGGTCGTGATCGTGTCAACGTTTCGTCGGCGCCGGCAGGCAGCGGTGTTGTACTTCCTTTAGGTGAAGTCGGCGATACTGGCGGGTAACTCGGATCCCAAGCCACCCCATGACCATCGAAACCGAAGACGACGTCGTCGCACTCAAGCGCATCGGCCGCATCGTTTCCAGCGTGCTGCACGAGATGCTCGACGTGGCCGAGCCCGGCATGACCACGCGCGAGCTGGATGCCTTCGGCGCACGCCTGCTCGAACGGCACGGCGCGCGCTCGGCGCCGATGCTCACTTACGACTTCCCCGGCGCGACCTGCATCAGCATCAACGAGGAGGCCGCGCACGGCATCCCGGGCGATCGGGTGATCCGTCCCGGCGACGTGTTGAACGTCGACGTTTCCGCCGAACTGGACGGCTACTTCGCCGACACCGGCGGCACGCGCGTGGTGCCGCCGACCAATGCGCAGAAGACGCGCTTGTGCCACGCCACGCGCATCGCGCTCGAGCAGGCGATGCGACAGGCGCGTGCCGGGTGGCCGATCAACGGCATCGGTGCCGCCATCCAGCACACGGCCAAGACCTACGGCTTCCGCGTCATCGAAAACCTCGGCAGCCACGGCGTCGGCCGCGCCTTGCACGAAGCGCCCGAGCACATTCCCGGCTACTTCGATCCGGCCGACGAGCGCCTCTTGAGCGAGGGCATGGTGATCACGATCGAACCGTTTCTATCCACGAAAAGCCGCCTCGTCACCGAGACCTCTGATGGATGGACCCTGGTCGGCGCGCCCGGCAATCTTTCGGCGCAGTACGAGCACACCATGATCATCACGCGCGGCGAGCCGATCGTCGTCACTCGGCACTGAATCGTCGAAAACTGGGGAGCGCGACCGTGATCGAAGGATCCTGCCTCTGCGGCTCGGTGCATTGGACGTTCGCAGGTACGCCCGATGGTGCGACGGCCTGCAATTGCACGGCCTGCCGGCGCTACGGCGTGTTATGGGCCTACGACTACGAGAACGAAGGTATTACGGTCTCCGGCCCGACACAGCCGTTCGCGCGAGGTCAAGCACTCGATTTCCATTTCTGCCCCACCTGCGGCTGCATCGTGTTCTGGCGCGGCAAGCGCCTCGACGAAGAGGGGCGCCGCCGGATCGCGGTCAATCTGCGTTTGGCTGAGCCCGCTGCGGTGGCAGCCGTTCCTATCGATCACTTCGACGGGCTGGACACGTTCGAGGATCTGCCGCGTGACGGTCGCTGCGTCGCCGACTATTGGTTCTAGAAGAACAGGCGAGCGGTGGGGTCGCGCCTTTGCTGACGGTGGCGGCGACCGGCACGGTTCGGATAGGCAGCACCGGTGGTGCGTTCGAATCAACGCGCAGGAATCACCATCCGAAGCATGTCGGGCAAGCTCACGCCCAAACGCCGGCGAACCTTCGCCAGCGCCGCGGCATCGGCCACGGCCAAGGTCGTTTCCCCGCGCTTGCGCACGACGGGATCGGGATCGCCGGCCGCAGGAAATACGAAGCTGAGCCGCATCACTCCGCAACTGGGCGTCGAATCGTCGCAGACGATTTCCAGCATCGTGCCCGGCGCGTTGTCCGCCTGCGCGGTACCAGTGAGCTCGAAGGTGAGATGGACGATGCGAGTCCCTGCGAGAGCATCCCGCTCAAGCCGATCGGCGAGACGGAAGCCCGATTGCTCGTAGGCGTCGACATACGCGCTTTCGATCTGCTGCAGCGATGCGCCGGGATGGGCGACTATGGGGATGACAGGAGTGAGCGCCGTGGCGACCTGGCCGAGGGCGGCGCCCAGCAAGCAGCCGAAAGCGAGCAAGACGGAGCGAGTGCGCATACTGGAAATCTCCAGATAGGGAAAACTCAGGTAACGGGGCCGCAGCCGCGCTGGGGTTCGGCCAAAGACCCATATCGAACGAGATCGGAATGCGTTTGGAGTGGCGCCGGTCGTCGCCGCTGGCCGAATCGACAAACCGATTCCGTTTCCTGTCGATTCCGCCCTCGGTGGATCGTCATACCGTCATCACCGACCATTGCGGGCCTCGTCCTCTACCCCGCGCCGGTGCGATCGAAGCCAAGGAGTGTGCAATGAGCCAACCAACGCCGGCGCCCCAGTCCGCCGACAACGCCGTCCATCCACCGCAATCGCTGTGGCGTGAGCTGCGCGACGCCGTCCGCGGCACCGACGCCGACTACACCAAGATCCCGTTGCGCCGCGCCGTGTTCCTGTTGGCCGTGCCGATGGTGCTGGAGCTGGTGCTGGAATCGACCTTCGCCGTGGTCGACATTTTCTTCGTCTCCAAGCTCGGCCCCTCGGCCGTCGCCACGGTCGGTCTGACCGAGAGCTACCTGTTCCTGCTTTACGCGGTGGCGATGGGCCTTTCGATGGCGGTGACCGCGGTGGTCGCGCGGCGCATCGGCGAGGGCAAACGCGAAGACGCGGCGATCACTGCGGTGCAGGCGATCTTCATCGCCTTGCTGGTGTCGGTGCTGCCGGCGCTGGTCGGAATTTTCTACGCCAAGGACATGCTGCGCCTGATGGGAGCCGATGCGTGGGCGATCGAGCACGGCTACCGCTACACGCAGTGGATGTTCGGCGGCAACGCGGTGATCCTCCTGCTGTTCGTGATCAACGCGATCTTCCGCGGTGCCGGCGATGCCGCCATCGCGATGCGCGTGCTGTGGTTGTCCAACGGTTTGAACATCCTCTTGTGTCCGCTGCTGATCTTCGGCTTCGGTCCGATACCGGCGCTCGGCATCGAGGGTGCGGCGATCGCCACCAACATCGGGCGCGGCTGCGGCGTGCTGTTCCAGCTGTGGATGCTGTTCCACAGCGGCAAGCACATTCGGGTCAGCCTGCAGCAGCTGGTTTGGCGCGGCGCGATGCTGTGGAACATCGTGCGTACGTCGCTCGGCGGCATCGGCCAGATGATCGTGGCGATGACGGCATGGATCTTCCTCATGCGCATCCTCGCCGCGATCGGCAGCGAGGCGGTGGCCGGGGCGACCATCGCGATCCGCGTCATGATGTTCACGATGATGCCGGCCTGGGGCATGTCCAACGCGGCCGCGACCCTGGTCGGACAGAACCTCGGCGCCGGCCACGCCGGTCGCGCCGAGGCGTCGGTGTGGCGCATCGGTTGGTACAACATGGCCTACCTGATCGTCGTGTCGGTGTTCTTCTTCGCCTTCCCGCAATCCTTGATCGGCTTCTTCACCACCGATGCGGAAGTGATCAAGGTCGGCGCCGAATGGCTGCGCATCCTGTCGTACTCGTTCTTTATCTACGGCTGGTGGATGGTGACGGTGCAGGCGTTCAACGGCGCCGGTGACACCATGACGCCGACCAAGATCAACGCGGTGTTCTTCTGGCTGATCCAGATTCCGCTGTCTTATCTATTGGCGATTCATCTGGGCTGGAAAGAACTGGGCGTGTTTTGGGGCGTGTTCGTGTCGGAGACTTCGGTCGGCTTGTTCACCCTGTGGCTGTTCTCGCGCGGGGGATGGAAGCAGGCGAAGGTCTGAGGAGAGAGGCGGGCGGCCGCGGCAACGCGGCTGCCCTTTGCTTCGAGCCGGAGCGGGCGGTGAGCGCTACTATCGCCGTTGGTCGCTCATAGCCCGCAGTGGAGCCGGTGTTGCATGCACGTCGAATGCACTCGCGAACTGGAAGCCAGCGATCCCGACGCCGACGGCAACTACGACTACCACTACGAGTACGACGTCTATCGCTTCGTCGAAGGGAATATCTGCTTCACCGCGCGCAGCTATACCCATACGCCGGACGAGGCGCACTTTCTGAGTGTCGAGGTGGACGGACGGCGACGTCTTCTTGCCGACGCGGATCTGAGTCACCCTTTGTTTCTCGCCGCGTCGGCGCATTTGCGCAGCGTCGGCAAGGGCGGTGTGAACTGGCTGAGTGGCCGCGGCAACGGCTACGAGGCGGTGCCTCGAACGTGAGGCGGCGCGCAGGTGCTCGTGGTCGCCTCGCCATTGAGCAGTAGCGGATTGAGTCGCTCGTTAGTTGCTCTTCTGCGGATCGAAGAACGGAATCGGCGTGCCCGCATAGATATTGGTCGGCAGCTGCCCGTTCCATTTCTCCGCCTTGGTGCGCTCGACTTCGATGCGGCGCAGTTCCAGCACTTCCTTGCTGCGCGCGAGCGCCTCGTTCTGCACGCGCAATGCTTCGGCTTGCGCGTTGGCGGCCTTGATCGTCGCGTAGGCTTCGCCGTCGGCCTGTGCTTTCAGCGCGTTCGCCTCGGCTTCGGCCACGGCGACCTTCTGCTTCTGCTCGGCTTCGACCGTGCGCACCTTGTTCTCGGCGGCGAGGCGCAGCTGTTCCTGCGTCACCTTGTCATTGATCGCCTTCATGTAGCTCTCGGAGAAGGCGAAGGTGCGCATGTCGATGTTGATGACTTGCGCGCCGTACTTTTCCAGCTTCTGACGCAGGTGCTCGAGGATGTCGTTGGAGACTTGCGCGCGCTTGGAAATCAAATCCGGCGCGTTGTAACGCGCGGTGACGGCCTTGAACACTTCCTGCGTGGCGGTCTGCACGTACGAGGACAGGTCGCCGTTGTGGCTGTACTTCTCGTACACCTCGCTGACGCGGTCGGGCAGGATCGAGTAGCGCACGGTCAGGTCGGTGTCGACCGGCTGGGTGTCGCTGGTGGAGCCGGTGGCCTTGTCGATGTGCGCCGCCTCGGCGCGCACCGAAAACAGATTCACGTTCTGCCACGGCGGCACGAACACCAGGCCTTCCGATTCGATGCCCTTGATCGCGCCGAATTGCGTGCGCACGCCGCGCGAGCCGGTCGGCACCTGGCGGAACGGCCAGAACACCCACAGCAACGCCGCGACGACGCCAACGACGATCGCGTCACGGACGATTTTTTCGGGCAGCAACTGGCCGTTCTGGCTGCGATAGCGCGACATGCGAGTTCCCCTTCAAGCAGTGCGGAGATGGAGCGAATCCTATGAGCGTAGCACGCGCGAACGGAGCCGGCGGCGCCGTATCGGAGCGGCAACGCAGACGATTCGGCTCGTTCGGATCGAACGGATGCGCCGGCTACGCCGGCCTGACCAGAGCCGCCAGCTTCTTCGGCGCGAGCACGCAATAGCTCTCGGTCAGCAATTCCTCGATTTCGTCCCAGTCCGCATTCGCGTCGAGACGCAAGCCGAGGATGTCGGCGAACCAGACCGGTTTGAAGAACGGCGCACGCCGAAATTTCGGCAGTTCGAGTCGCGCGATCGGGAGGCGGAAGGTCAGCACCGTAAGCGGCCCCAAACTGCCGGCCGCTTCGGCGTAGGCCGGTGGCCACCCGGCGTCGATGACGAGCGCGTGCGCGAAGTTCTTCTTCGCCACGCACCAGCGCGTTCCGGCCCAGGCCGCTTCCTCGGCTGCCTCCGGCAGGCCCAGGCAAATCGCGCGCAGCTTGATCAGGACCTCCGCCGCGATCTCGGGACCTGCGCTCATGCTCGCTCCTCCGCATCGACGCTAGCGCCAGCTTAGCGTGCACCTGCCGCTCGACGCATTGACCGGCCGCGCCAGCGCCGACACCATGTTCGGATGAAGCAAACCGGGCTCGACAATCCGTTCTGGTCGGCGTTGACCAGCATCCATGCCGACTTGGCCCTGCGCTCGGGTGAAGTGCTGCGTTATCCGCCGCCGTACGCGCCGTTTCTCGGCGTGCCCGTGGCACAGGCCGATGTGCAGAACGATCTCGAAGCTCTGGTCGCCCCGGGCGAGAGCGTCTATCTGCTCGGCGTCGTACCGCAGCTGCCGCAAGGCTGGACGTTGCAAGCGTTCCGGCCGCTGGCGCAGATGATCTGCGAGACGCCGGTCGCCGAGGTCGAGGGACCGCCGATCGTCGAGTTGTCGGCCGAGCATCGCAGCGACGTGCTCGCGCTGACCGCGCTGGTCTATCCGCACTATTTTCGCGAACGCACGATGGAGATGGGGCGCTACTTCGGTATCTACGAAGGCGCGCGGCTCGCCGCGATGATCGGCGAGCGGCTCGGTACGCACAGCGCGCGCGAGATGAGCGCGATCTGCACGCATCCCGATTTCGCCGGCCGCGGCTACGCGCGGCGGCTGACCGCGATGCTGAGCAACGACACGCTGCGCCAAGGGCGGCTGCCGTTCCTGCACGTGAGCTACGAGAATCCGCGCGCGCTGCATCTGTACGAGCAGCTCGGTTTTCGTTTATGCCGCGACATTCCGTTCTGGTCGCTGCGACGCGAAGGCGTGTAGTCCGGGCGAGGAAGGCTGTCGAGTCTCACTCGAACACTTCTGCGCAAAATCAATTTGTTGCTATCCTGCACGCGTATCCCTGGGGAGGGAGCGTCATGGCTATCCGTGCCGTGGTGTGCAAGCTCGTCGTGGTTCTGCTCGCTCTGTCGATGCCGCCGTTCGCCCAGGCCGGCACGCCGCTCGGTGTCTGTCTGCCCAGCGGCAACGGCGACAATCTCAGCTCGGACAGCTGCCCCTGCGCCGGCAATTCCGATTGCCTCGGCGTCTGTCTCGGTTCGACGCACCTGTGCTCCGGAGCCACCGATCCCGATCCGCCGATTTGCGCCGCGCCGGGCAATCAGGCCAATGTCAGCGCGGACGGCTGCCCGTGCAGCGCCAACTCCGACTGCGTCGGCGTTTGTCAGGGCAGCACGTTCCGCTGTTCGGGCGCGACCACGGTCGATCCGCCGATCTGCGTGATGCCCGGCAGCGGCGGCGATCTGAGCGCGGACGGCTGTCCGTGCGAGTCCAACAACGATTGCAGCGGCAATTGCAGCTTCTTCACCCATACTTGCGGTGGCGTGGTTGGCCGCGTGCGCGCGACGCCAGCGGCCATTTCCGGCCTCGCCTCGGCAGACATCGAGGTCGGACAGAACGTCGTCGACGCCGCCGGCGTCTCGGGCACCACGTACACCGCTTCGCGCGTCACCTTCACCCTGTACGGTCCAGGCCAGCCGCAATGCGGCGGCAGCTCGCTGTTCTTCGCCAGCGCGCCGATCGATGCGAACACGACCATCACGTCGGCACCGTTCACCACCGCCACGCCCGGCAAACACCGCTGGATCGCGGCGTATTCCGGCAACGCCTGGACGCTGTCGGCGCGCACCGATTGCGCCGATCCGCTGCAGCACGTCTACGTGAACGCGTTCGACGCGATCTTCCACGACGATTTCGATCCACGCTGAGCACGGCGCCGGCCGCTGCGTTGCACACGGCAACGCAGCGGCACGACGCGCCGAACGGGCGCGGTACGACTGACTCACTCGGCTGCGGCAATCGCCTCTCGCCCCGCACGGCGCGCGACGTGCGCGCCGATCAAGGCGCTCGCGAACAACACCAGCGCGGCGATCAGGAACGCCGCACCCGGATGCGGGAACGGCGCCTCGGGTCCGATCGAGGCGGCGTAGACGCTGCCGAAGAACAGCGGCGAAATCACGCCGGCGATGCTGCCGGCGCTGTTGTTGGCACCTTGCAGCTGGCCTTGCTCCGACTCGGACACGCGCTGGGTCATCAGCGACTGCAAGGTCGGCATCGCCAACGCCCACACCGCGTTCGGGATCAGCGCCAGCGTGAACATGAGCGCGTTCGGCGCCAACCCCATGCAGGCGATGCCGATGCTGCCGGCGATCAGGCCGAACACCATCACACGGCGATCGCCGAAGCGTTTCACGACCGGGCCGGTCAGCACACCCTGCACGATCAGTTCGAGCAGGCCGGCCAAGGCCAGCAGCAGGCCGACCTGCCAGGCGTTCAAGCCGTAGCGATAGCCGGCGTACAGCACGAACACCGCCGAGAACACGTGGTGGGCGAAGTAGAGCAGGAAATTCACCACCGCCAAGCCCTTCAGCTCGGCGTGCGAACGCAGCAAGCGCAGCGCACCGAGCGGATTGGCGCGCTGCCACGAGAACGGCATGCGCCGTTCCGGCGGTAGCGACTCGGGCAGGATGAAGGCGCCGTACAGGAACGCGATGCCGCTCATCGCGGCCGCGGTCCAGAACGGCGCCCGCGGCGACCATTGGCCGAGCACGCCGCCGAGCAGGGGACCGGCGACGAAGCCGGCACTGAACGCGGCACCAATCAGACCGTAGCCGCGCGCGCGGTTTTCCGGCGTGGTGATGTCGGCCATGTAGGCGTTGACGGTGGTGAAGCTGGCCGAGGTGATGCCGGCGACGATGCGTCCGAACGCCAGCCACCAGAGGTTCGGCGCGACCGCCATCAGCACGTAGTCGGCGGCGAGGCCGGCGGTGGAGATGAGGATCACCGGTCGCCGGCCGTACTGGTCGGAGAGCGAGCCGATGATCGGCGAGGCGACGAACTGCATCAGCGCCCACAACGCGACGAACACGCCGTTGATGATGCCGGCACGTGCGCTGGAACCGGAAAACTGTTCGATCAGCGGCGGCAGCACGGGGATGACGATGCCCATGGCGACGATGTCGAGCATGGCGGTGACGAGAATGAACGCGATCGCGGCCTTGCCGGCGCGAAAGGCAGGAAATGACATGATTGGATTGATCCGAGGCGTGCGCGCGCAGAGGGCGCGCGAAAGAAAACGAGCGGACGCGTAGGGCGTCCGCCGATGCGCTATTTAGATGCTGAAGACACTTTTCATAGCGGCAAGCCTCGAACAGGTGTTGCGAGGGCGCGGATCATACACGAGCGCGCGACTCGCGCAAACGCAGCGAGTCGCGTTTCGTTCGGCGCGAAGTCCGCTACGACGCGGTCAGCGCGCGTCGCCGCGCGAGTTCGTCCGGGCGCGCTTGCTCGAGCTGGAACGAGCCGTAACTCGGCTTGCCCACGCGGCGATACAGATGGATCGCGACGCCGGTGCTCGACATGATCGTATCGGTCAAGGTCAGCGCGCTCGGCATCGCGCCGGCGCCGAACAGACGCTTGCCGCGGCCGAGCACGAGCGGGAACACCCACAACCGGAATTCGTCGATCAGGTCGTGCCGCAGCAGGCTCTGGATCAGCTCGCCGCTGCCGATCACTTGCAGTTCGCGGCCGGGCTGGCGCTTGAGCCTTGCGACCTCGGCGGCGAGATCGGCGCCGAGCCGCGTCGAGTTGTTCCAGCTGAGCGTGTCGAGCGTGCGCGAGGCGACGTACTTGGGTACGCGATTCAGCTTGGCCGCGATGCGGTCTTCGTCGCCGATGTGCGGCCAATGGGCGGCGAAGATCTCGTACGTCTTGCGGCCGAGCAGGATCGCATCGGCCGCCTCGGACCAGCCGGCCACCAGCTCGCCCATGCGCTCGTCGAAGTGCGGTACCAGCCAGCCGCCGTGTTCGAAACCGCCGCTGCGGTCCTCGTCCGCGCCGCCGGGCGCCTGCATGACACCGTCCAAGGTCAGGAACGTTCCTACCACCAGTTTCATCGCGAGGCCTCATGATCGGAAGGGGTTCATCCGTATGACGAGCGAGGGCGAGCCAGATCGACGCCCGGACGCATCGACCGCTTCCTAGACGCGCCGGCAAGCCGAGAGTTCGCACGGGGATTTCGATCCGATGTCAGTGTGGTCCGGCGTTTAACGGGACCTTCACAGCCGTCGGTGGGAACAAGGCGACGGCCGGCAACGCGCGATGGGCGCGACAGATTTTCAACGCGATCCGACCGAGCGGCGCAATTCTCGAAGGCGGTTTCGACAACGCCGTGTGCGGTCGGGCAGCCGCCTATTCGCGCCGCACCGGGCTCGATCCCGGCTCGGACCTCGCACTGAGACGCGCCTGGATTTCGCCGACCGCGCGCTGCCGCGCACGTGCGGCCTGGCGCTCGGCCCAGCGCTTGAGCACGCGCGCGCGGCGCGCGCCGTTCTGCGGATCGCGCACCGCGTCTTCCAGGCGCGCGAGCAGGGCGTCGACGTTCTCGCGCGAAGGCTCGCCGTCGGCGCGCGCACCCGACCAGAGGTCGATCCATTCGTCGAAGCGTTCGCCCCAGCGCAACACCAGGCGCAGATAGCGCGGCTCGCTTTCCTTCAAGAAGATGATGTCGATCAGCGCGGCGATCAGGGTCACCGGTACCAGCGCCAGATCGCGCGCAGCGCCGAGCCACAGCTTCAGCTGCAGCAGCGCGACCGCGCGGATCAGCACCTGCGTCTTGTCGTCGTTCACCCCGGCCATCCGCCCAGACTAGTCCGTTTTATGGGCGCTGGGAATGCGCCGGAGGTCAAGGTGTGCCGGCTTCGCGGCGCGGTAGCACGGCGCGCTCGTAGCTGGCGCCGACCTCGTCGAGCAAGGCTTGCAGATCGGCGCGCGCGTACCACTTGCCGGCCGCCATCACACCGAGCGGCTTGCGCAGGGCGGCGAGGTCGTCGAGCGGATTGCTCTCGAGCAAGAGCAGATCGGCGCGCTGGCCCGGCGCGATCGTGCCGAACGGCTCGGCTGTCGGCGCCGCGCGGCGGATCAGCTCGCCCGGCGTGCGCGTGGCGGTGGCGAGCGCGCGATAGCGGCTGAGGCCGGCTTGTTCGAGCGCGCGCAGATCCTCGTGCAGCGAATAACCCGAGGCGATGCCGGGGATGGTCGGCGCGTCGGTGCCGGCGATCAGCGGGATGTCGGCGTCGCTCAGTGCCTTGGCGAAGCGCTTCAAGAAATCCAATCGTGCATCGAGGCTGCCCTGACGCTTGGCATAGCCGCTGCCGGCCCATTCGATGCGCTGCTGCGGCGCCAGGTAGCGTGTCTCCGGCCGCTGCAGGAAGCCGGCGACGACCTCGGGCTTGCCCCATTGCCGCGCGATCGCGGCGTAGGTGGCGAGGTCGGCGGTGACGAAGGCGCGATCGCGGCGCAGCAATTCGACCGCGGCGGGAATGCGCTGCACGTCGGGCGGTGCATCGCCGCTGTCCACGTTCGGATCGGCGAAGTAGGCGTAGAGGAACTCCTCCAGGTGCGCGACCATCAACTGGCCGGCGTCGAGCTGGCGCTGCAAGCCGACGCTGGTGACGCCGTGGCCGACCACGGCCAGACCTTGCGCGCGGCATTCCTCAATCAGCGCCGCGAACACCTCGGCGGAAAGATTGTTGTAGACCTTGATGAACTCGTAGCCGTTGGTCTTGGCCAGGCGCACGATCCAGCGCGCTTCGTCCGCGTTGGTCACGGTGAAGTGGCCGTAACGCTGCGAGCCGTCGACCACGAAGGCGGCGTAGACGTGCGGCCCCGGCCGCTTGCCGGTGTGGATCGCCGGGCGCACCTGGCCGATGAATCCGTTCGAGGCCTCGCCCATGTTGAGTACGCTGGTCACGCCGTTGGCGAGGTAGACCTTCATCTCGTTGCCGGTGTCGGCGTGCGTGTGCATGTCGGCCAGGCCCGGCGTCAGCCAGCTGCGGCCGCGGCCTTCGATCACGCGCGCGCCTTGGGGAACCGGCAGCTTTGCGCCGATCGCCTCGATGCGGCCGTCGCGCACCAGCACGGTCTGATGCGACAGCACGCGCTCGCTGTCCATCGGAATCACGTTGACGTCGACGAAGGCGGCGACGGCGGCTTGCGTCGGTGTCGGCGTCGCGGCCGGCTCGGCCAAGGCCGGCAGACTCAGGAATGGCAGCGAAGCAAGGATGAACAGGCGAACGAAGGAACGATTCAAAGCCGCTTTCCGAAGTCGTAGGAGCAGATGCCTCTTCGATGCATCGAAGAGGCATCGGGTTTGTAGAGCGGCGCTGCGCAGAGCGGCGCTGCGCTCAGAGGTCGATGATCGGCTTGAAGCCGCCCCAGAACATGCGCATGCCGTCGAACGGCAGCTTCTTCGGATCGCTCATGTCGGCCAGGCGCGGATCGGCCATCACCTTGGCCACGATGCGGTTGCGCTCGGCGCGCGACTTGTACACGACCCACGAAAACACCACCACCTCGCCCGGCTTGAGCTTGACCGCCTGGGGGAACGAGGTGACCTTGCCGGCTTTGACGTCGTCGGCGACGCATTCGACGTAGTGCAGTGCGCCATGGTCGCGCCAGACCTTGCCGGCGCGGCGCGCGAGGCGGCGGTAGGCCGGCAGATTGGCTTTCGGGACCGCGAGGACGAAACCGTCGACGTAAGACATGACTTGCTCCTGCTCAGGGACCGCCGGGAGGCGGCCTTCTAGGATGCGACGAACCGCGGTCGGCGAAATCGACAAGGCCGGGGACGGGCGATCTCATTCAGCGACGCTCTTCGCCTCGGCCGTGGCCAGCAGCTCCGGCTGGCTGATCCTGCGCGGGCGTGAGATCAGCGGATGCACGAACACGACGCCGAGGATGATCGCCGCGCCGGCGTAGAACATCGGCGTGAGTTCTTTCTGTTCGCCGAGCAGGATCGCCGCCAGCACGATCGCGTAGACCGGTTCGAGATTGGTCGCCAGCTGAGCGGCGAACGCGCTCATGTGACGCAGAGCGACGAGCGACAAAGTGAACGGGAGCAAGGTGCAGGCCAGCGCCAGCGCGAGCAGGTAGGCGCCGTCGCGCAGGTTCGGCAGCACGAAGGGATCGCCGCCGAGCGCAGGATGCAGCAGCGCCAAGAGCGGCGCGAGCAGCATCAGCGCGAGCGCACCGGCGCCGAGTTCGAGGCCGGTCACCGCGAGCGCGTCGCCGTGCTCGACCATGCGTTTGTTGAGCGAGCCGAACAAAGCGACCAGTACCGCCGAAACGGTGCCGACCAAAAGACCCAGCCGCATCTCGCTCGGCAGACCGCCGGCGACCAGAGCGACGCCGGGCAGCACGGCGATGCCGAGCAGAAGTTCGCGCATCGAGAAGCGGCGGCGTGCCAGCTTGGGTTCGATCAGTGCGGTGAACGGCGTCGCCAGCGCGATGCAGGTCGCGCCGACCGATGCGTTGGCGAGCTTGATCGAGCCGTAGAAAGTCAGCCAATGCAGCGCGACCAGCACGCCGATGCCGGCATAGGCGAGTTTGGCGCGGCCGGAAATCGCACGCAGCCCGCGCCACGCGCGCGGCAGCAGCGCCAATGCGGCGACCACCAGCAGCATGCGCCACCACACCAGCGGCAGCGCGTCGAGCGTGATCAGCTTGCCGAAGATCGCGGTGAAGCCCCACAGGAGCACGCAGAAGTGGATCTGCCATTGGGCTTTGGCGGTAGGCGAGAGAGGCATGGCGATCGAGGTCGGCGAGGGCGGCTTGTAGCGGGTCGAACCCGCCATCCTAGCGCGGCCGCGAACGCCGCGCTGGCTCCGATTGCTCTCGCCGGTCTGCGCGCCCGACAATCGCGCGATGAACCGAACCGAGCACCCTCGCATCGAACTCAACGGCGAACCGGCCACGCTCGACGACCTGCGCGCGCCGGTGCTGCAGAACTACGGCCACTTCACCTCGATGCAGGTGCGCGAGGGCGGCGTGCGCGGGCTCGGCTTGCATCTGCGGCGTCTGCAGCAGGCGACGCAGGAACTGTTCGGCCACGCGCTCGATCCCGACGAGCTGCGCACCTGGATGCGTCGCGCCGCCGGTGACGCGGCCACTTTGTCCTTGCGCGTGAACGTGTTCTCGCGCGCCTTCGACCGCGACTACCCCTTGCGTCCGGCCGCGCCGGACGTGCTGATCACGACCGCTGCGGCGCGCACCATCGCGGCCACACCGCTGCGCGTGGGCAGCGTGAATTACTTGCGCGAAGCGCCACACATCAAGCACGTCGGCACCTTCGGGCTGTTCCATCAGCGCCGGCTGGCGCAGGCGCGCGGTTACGACGACGCCTTGTTCGTCGGCTTTGATGGCGCGATCGCTGAAGGCAGCATCTGGAACGTCGGCTTCTTCGACGGCGACGGCGTGGTTTGGCCCGACGCGCCGATGCTCAACGGCATTTCCATGCAGCTGTTGCAGGCCGGATTGCGCCTGCGCGGCATCACCTCGGTCACTCGGCGCGTCGAGCTGGCCGAACTCGGCACGTTGCGTGGTGCGTTCTTCACCAATGCGTCCTGCACGGCGGTGCCGCTCGCCGCGATCGACGAGGTGATGTTTCGGCACGATCCGAGTGTGTTGGAATCGCTCGAACATGCGATGGCGACGCAGCCGTACGAGCCGCTTTGACGAGGGAGCGGCGCCTGCGCGGCAGATGAGGCGATGCGGGTTGCGGATCAGCCGTTCTTGCGCAGACGCTCGATCAGACCCATCGCCGCATGCGGCGCGCGCTCTTTGGCGCCGTTGATGAAATAGAGGAAGACTTCGCGCGGTGCGGCCGGCGCCTTTGCCGGCAGCACGCGCGGCAAATCAT
Organism: Dokdonella sp. GW821-FHT11D02; assembly: GCF_058808595.1. NCBI lineage: Bacteria > Pseudomonadati > Pseudomonadota > Gammaproteobacteria > Lysobacterales > Rhodanobacteraceae > Dokdonella > Dokdonella sp. GW821-FHT11D02. Next base: position 2,068,064 of record NZ_CM179520.1, read on the forward strand.
CCGGCTCGCCGCCGGCGGCCCAGGCGCTCGCACGCGCGGCCCAGCGATCGAGCGCGGCCGGCGCGTAGCCGCTCGCGATCTTGGCGTCGCTGCACATCAGTCGCGCATAGACGAAGTCGCCGGTGACGTCGGCGAAGGAGGGGTACTTCGGCGAATCGGTGAACACCGTCGCGACGCGATGCCGGCGAGCGAGTTCGAGGTACTCAGTACTGCGGAAGCTCGGATGGCGCACTTCGACCACGTGGCGCAGCGCGCGGCCTTCCAGTTTGGGAGGGAGCAAATCGAGAAAAGCGCCGAAGTCGTCCGCGTCGAACGCCTTGTCCGGCCGGAACTGCCAGTTGATCGGGCCGAGGCGGTCACCGAGTTCGGCCAGGCCGCCCTCGATGAAATCGGTGACCGTCTTGCCGGCGTCGGCGAGTACGCGCCGTTCGGTCGCGTAACGCGGCGCTTTCAGCGAAAAGACGAAACCGTCCGGTGTTTCCGCACGCCATTTCGCGTACACGGCCGGCTTTTGCGCACCGTAGTAGGTGCCGTTGATCTCGATCGTGGTCAAGGCGCGGCTGGCGAATTCGAGTTCGCGCCGCTGCACCAGCTTGGCCGGATAGAAGTTGTCGCGCCACGGCGCATAGGTCCAGCCGCCGATGCCGACGCGCACGCCGGCGCCGGCATCGGAGGACGTGGCGAACAGGTCGGGAGCGGGTTTGGATTTGGGCATCGGGGCGGTCCGATCGATAGAGGCTTAGTTCGATTTGCGTGGCTTTGTGCGCTGCTCCGAGTGGGCGTAGGTGAGGCTCGATACCATCACCGCCGCCGCAATGCGCTGCGGCTATGATGAGGCGTTCCGTCACGAAAGCGAAGCTCGCATGTCGAAGTCCGCTCGTCTGCTCGCGGTCGCGATCGCCACGGTCGCTTGGGCCGCGCTGATCGTGCAGTACTTTCTGTTCGTGGTCGGTACCTGGGACGATTTCGGTCCCGCGCTCGCCACGCTGCGCTACTTCAGCTTCTTCACCATTCTGAGCAATGTCCTGGTCGCGCTGACGACGAGCTTCGCGCTCGGCCGGCGCGACTCGCGCGTTCGTCGTTTCTTCGCCGCCGCATCGTTGCGTGGCGGTGTCGCGTTATTCATCGCCGTGGCCGGCCTGATTTACTTCTTCCTGCTGCGATCGACCTGGATGCCGACCGGCCCGCAATGGCTGGTCGACAAGGTGCTGCACTACGGCACGCCGCTTTCGTATCTGGCGTGGTGGCTGCTCGGCGTCGAGCACGGCGCGTTGCGCTGGAGCGATCCGCTGCGCTGGCTACTGTTTCCGATCGCCTTCTTCGGCTGGTTGCTACTGCAAGGCGCCTGGGCGCACTGGTATCCGTATCCGTTCCTCGACGTCGACGCGCTCGGGCTCGCCACGGTGCTGCGCAACGGCGTCGGTATCGGCGTGCTGTTCGTCGCACTCGGTCTGTTGATCGTCGCGCTCGATCGCGCGCTGGCCGCGCGTGCGAGTCCGCTGCCGCCGACGTCGGGTGATCGGGCAGAATGAGCGCATGAACGCATCCGATGCTTCGACGGCGCACACGCCGCACGTTTTGATTCTCGGCGGCGGCTTCGGTGGGCTGTGGGCGACGCGCGCGCTGGCCTCGGCGCCGGTGCGCATCACCTTGGTCGATCGCACCAACCACCACTTGTTCCAGCCGCTGCTGTACCAGGTCGCGATGGCCGGCTTGTCTTCGCCGGACATCGCAGCGCCGTTGCGCCACATTCTGCGCGGGCAGCGCAACGTCACGGTGCTGATGGACGAAGCGACCGGCATCGACGTCGGCGCACGTCGCGTGAGTTTTTCCGGGCACGCGCTCGACTACGATTTTCTCGTCGTCGCCACCGGTGCGCGCCACGCCTACTTCGGCCACGACGAATGGGCTGCGCACGCGCCCGGATTGAAAACGCTCGACGATGCGTTCTTCATCCGCCGCCACATGCTGGAAGCGTTCGAGATCGCCGAGCGCGAGAACGATCCGGCGCTGCGCGCCGAGTGGCTCAACTTCGTCATCATCGGCGGCGGTCCGACCGGCGTCGAACTGGCTGGGACCCTGGCCGAGATCGCACGACACACGCTACCGCGCGAGTTTCGTCATAGCGATCCGCGCACGGCCAACGTGCATCTGATCGAAGCGGGACCGCGCGTGCTGCCGTCGATGCCCGAATCCTTGTCGGAGAATGCGCGCACGCAGCTGCAGCGGCTCGGTGTGGAGGTGTCGACCGGGCAGGCGGTGACTGCGATCGACGCGCGCGGCGTGATGCTCGGCGAGCGCCGCATCGTCGCGCGCACGGTGCTGTGGGCGGCCGGCGTCGCGGCCTCGCCGCTCGGTGCGCAGCTCGGCGCCGAGCGCGATCGCGCCGGACGCGTCAAGGTCGAGCCGGATTTGTCGGTGCCGGGACATCCGGAAGTGTTCGTGATCGGCGATCTCGCCAGCCTGACGCAGGACGGCAAGCCGGTGCCCGGCGTGGCGCCGGCGGCCAAGCAGATGGGCAGCTACGTCGGCCAGGCGATACGCGCGCGCCTGGCCGGGCGTGCGCCGGCGCCGTTCCGTTATCGCGACTACGGCAATCTCGCCACCATCGGCCGCCTGGCCGCGGTGGTCGACCTGCGCGGCCTGCGTCTGTCGGGCATGTTCGCCTGGCTGTTCTGGCTGATCGCGCACGTGTTCTTCTTGATCGGTTTTCGCAATCGCATCGCCGTGTTGTGGGAGTGGATCTGGTCGTACTTCACCTACCAGCGTCACGCCCGCATCATCATCGGCAACCGTCGCGACGAACGCCGCTGAAGTCGTGCGCCAGACAATCGTCAGCGCGCTTTGATCGCGTCGTCGGGCGGTGCGGTCAGGCGGCGCCGGATCGCGGCGAGCGGAGCGCGCTCGTCGAAGACGACGCGGCCGTCGCGCAAAGCAACGCCCAGCTGCGCGAACAGCGCGTCGAGATCGACCGGCATCGGCGCACCGCCCATCTCGCGGTACAACTCGGAAAGGACTTGCGTTGCGGTCGCGCGGTCGCCGGCCGTCATGACTTGCTCGACCGTCCAGCGCGCCATGTTGCCGCCGCTCTCGCGATTGACCGCGCGCAGCGCGTCCTGCACGCCTAGGCGGCCATGCGTGCGTTCGCGCAAGCGCACGTCGGCGAGCAGCCAGAACATCGCTCCGCCCCAATACGTGCGGCCCCAGGTCGGCGTGTGGTCGAGGCCGCGGTCGCCCGCTTGCGGCAGGCCTTTGGGCATGTCGCGCAAGGTCCAGCGCCAGACTTCGGCCGGATCGAGCTGGCCGGCCTGCGCGCGCGCGATCGGCTCGATGTAGGTGGCGCTGCCTTCGAGCAGCCAGTTGCTTCGGTGCGGCACCATCGGCAGGGCGAGATGGACCATCTCGTGCACCAGGATCCAGTCCTGGCGCAAGGTCTGGTCGTCGGCGCCGCGCCCGACACGCAGCCGGATCGCCGGGCTCGGATGATCGTAGGTGGTGCCGGCGACGACGCGGTCGCCGTCTTCGGCGATCACCAACAAGCCGACACGAGTAGTCGGAAAGCGGCCGAAGTAGGTCGTCACCGCGGTCGCGCTGGTTTCGATCCAGCGGCGCACGCGCGCACGGTCGAGTCCCGCGGCACCGTCGGCGAAAACGATGTCGATGGCGGCGCCGCCGATGGTGGCACGTTCCGACGGCTGTTCGCGCAAGGCGGCGTAGAGCGCCTCCGCGTCGTCGTAGCGATCGGCCCAAGCCGGCGCGGACCAGGCTGGCACGGCGAGCAGCAGCGCGAACGCCGCGCTGCGAAATCGCTCGCGTGCGAGGGTCAGTCTTTCGCCCATGGATCGTAGCTGCCGAAGCTCCACAGATGTCCTTCCAGATCGCGGCAGCTGTAGCCGGCGCCGCCGTAGTCCTTCACTTCGTATTCGTCGACGATGACCGCGCCGGCAGCCTTTGCGTGGTCGTAGTGCGCCTTGCAGTCGGCGACGACGACGTAAGGCGCCTGCGTTTCGCGGCCGTCGATGGCATCGGGTTGCACGATACGCCGGCCCCAGACGCTGTCGTTGTCGACCGAGCCGAGCATGATCATGCCGTTGCCGAAAGTCAGCTGAGCGTGGTGCACGGTGTCGCCGTCGGCGTGAACCGCGTGCTTCTCGAAGCCGAAGGCGCGGCAGAGCCATTCGATCGCGGCCAGCGCATTGCGGTAACGCAAGCCGGGAACGACCGTGGCGGTGGTATGGGCGGCGAAGCGTGACATGGCGTTCTCGACGAGGGCGATGGCGAAGGTTACACCCGCGAGCGAAAGCGGCTAGCCTCGCACTTTCGTCCGAATCGGAGTTGTCATGGCACAGGACTACGTGATCACCCGCAACGACGCGCAGAGTCGTTTCGAGACCACCGTCGACGGCGTGTTGTGCGTACTGGAGTATCGCCTTCGCGACGGCGTTCTCGCGATCAACCACACCGGTGTACCGGACGCGGTCGGCGGGCGCGGCATCGCCGCCGCGCTGACCAAGACGGCGTTCGACGCCGCACGCAGCGAGGGCTGGCGCGTGGCGCCGAACTGCGCCTATTCGGTGGCCTGGTTGGCGCGCCACCCGGAATACCGCGAGCTGGTCGCAGGCTAGCCGTTTCGTCGCGGCTTCTGAGACGCCGCGCGCGCAGTCTGCGCGCCCGGCTCAGGAGGCGCTATGCAAATGATTTACGTGGTCGAGACCTACAAGGCGGTCGGCGGGGAGTTGTGGCCGGAGCGGGCGGTGATCTGCCGCAGCGACCAGGACGCGCTCGGCCGAGCGCGGCTGCTGTCGGAGAAGTCGGCCGGCGTGGTCGCTTATAGCCAGGCCGTCGACGCCGACGCCGGCGACTACGACCAGCCGGTGATCCTGGCCCGCTACGGCAGCGTACCCTTGTCCGAAATCGGTGCGGCCTGACGAATCGGCATCGAGCACGGCGCCGCTCGCCGCTTGTCGAAGCACGCTCGGGCGGCGTTACCTTTCCGATACTTCGTCGTTACCGAAGCGTGCCGACTCGGCCGCCGGCTCGCACTAGATTCCCTCGCCTGAAGAACCGACACGTTGTCGTCTTCCTGCCGCGTACGCGGAAGACGCCGTGCCGTGTCCTGGGTTGATCGACGAGGGAACTGCATGAAGCCGCGGCTCCGCTGCATCGGGCTATTGGGTTTTTTCATCGCGTGCGGCCAGGCCGGCGCGGCGACTTTGTTGTCGGCCGATTTCCAGACCGGCGAAGACGGATTCGTCTACTGCGACGATCCGTTCTTAGGCACGAGCCTGCCCGACTATGTCTCCGGCAGCTGGGTCGCGACGGACGGCTACGAAGGAACCGGTGCACTGCAAACCACGCTCGGCGACCTCGCTACGACTCAGACCCAGGGCGCCTCCGGCGGCTGGTGCCACGCGATGGAACTGGCGGCTCCAGCGAGCGGGGTCTCGATTTCCTTTCGCTACAAGCTTCAGATCAGCGAAAAGTACGCCTACGACGAATACAGCCGCTTGCTGATCGCGGTCGACGGCAAGCTCTTCGGCCGCGGCAAGAAGAACTACGTCGACCATCTCGGCGGAGATGACTATTCTTCCAATACGCTTTCTCCGACTACCGATTGGCAGCAAGTGGTGATTCCGATCGGTGCGCTGGCGGCCGGAAATCATCGGTGGCAGCTCGGCGTCTACAACAACAAGAGCGGAGCGCCCAAGGCGCAGACCACGCTGCTGATCGACGACGTAGTGGTGACGAGCGACAACCCGGTGCCCGCGGTCAGCGCGCCCCGCATTCTGGTCGATCGCCTCGAGCTGGATCGTTTCAAGGCGAACATCCGGTCGGTCGCGTCTTTCGGCGATCGCGCGGGGTCAACGTCACGATTCTCCAATGCGCAAGCTTGGGTAGCGGATCAGCTGCGGTCGCTCGGCTACACGGTCGAGTACCACATTCATCCTTTCTCGAATCCGAGCTCGCCTCCCAGTTCCAACGTGTACGTGACGAAGGTCGGCCGGTCGCAGCCCGATCGCATGTACATCGTCAGCGCGCATCTGGACGGCACCGGCGGCGGCGGAGCCGCCGACGACGACGGTTCGGGCGTCGCATTGCTGCTGGAGATCGCACGCGTGCTTGCCGGGCCGGACGTCGAAACGGGGATCTCGGTTCGATTGATTTTCTGGGACTACGAAGAGAACGGCTTGCTCGGCTCTCGCTTTTACGTACAAGACCGTGGCGGTCTGCAAGGCATCGAAGATCCGCCGGGCTCGGGTCTGTATCCGGAGCCGACCTGGCTCGGCATGCTGCAGCACGACATGCTGCTGTACGACCACGGTCCCGATCACAATCCGCCCGTCAAGCAGAGCCCTTTCGCAGACTTGGATGTCGAATGGGACAAGTCTGCGGGCAAGGCAGCGGAATCTCGGGAGTTGGCCTTGCTCTGGCATCACTGGAACGGCGAGTACGCCTCCCTCTATCCCTCCACCGCTTACGACCGCAGCTCGTCGACCGACGATCAGTCGTTCGAGAACAAGGTGGCATCGGTCAGCGTGCGCGAGAACCGTCGCGATACCAACGATTGGAACAATCCCAACTGGCATCGGCCGACCGATGTCTACGAGAGCTACTCCAACGACGATTTCGCGCTCGGCTTCAATGCCGTGCAGGCGACGCTGGGAACGGTGGCTACGCTCGTCGGAGCGCGGGTGCGCGACGATACGATCTTCCGCGACGCCTTTGAAAACCCCAGCGGGAGCCGCTGAGGCGCAGCAGGGTTCGATCTCGCACGATCGATCGGGGCGGCGAGCGCGACTGCTGCTGGAGAAGTCGGCCGGCGCGGTCGCCTGCAACCAAGCCGTCTACGCCGGCGCGGGCGACTGCGACCAGCCGGTGATTCCTGGCCCGCTGCGGCAGCTTGCCTTTGCCTAAAAGCGGCGCCGCTCGACGAAGCGGTGCCGAGCACGGCGCCGCTCGCTACTTGTCGAAGCACGCTCGTGCGCCGTTACCTTTCCGATACTCCGTCGTTACCGAAGCGTGGCGACTCGCTCGCCGGCTCGCATTAGATTTTTCTCGTGCAAAGAACCGAGACGTCGCCGTCGTCTTCCTGCCGCGCAGGTGGAAGAGACGCGCCGTGTCCTGGGTCGATCGACGAGGGAATGCATGAAGCCGCTGGTCCGCTGCATCGGGGTTTTGGGTTTTTTCATCGCGTGCGGCCAAGCCGGCGCGGAAACTTTGCTGTCGGCCGATTTCCAGACCGGCGAAGACGGATTCGTCTACTGCGACGATCCGTTCTTAGGTACGAACCTGCCCGACTATGCCTCCGGCAGTTGGACCGCGACGGACGGCTACGAGGGAACCGGCGCACTGCGAACCACGCTCGGCGGCGTGGCGGCGGGTCAGACCCGCGGCGCCTCCGGTGGCTGGTGCTATGCGATGAAACTGGCGGCTCCCGCGAGCGGGGTCTCGATTTCCTTTCGCTACAAGCTGCAGATCAGCGACAGGCATGCTTATGACGAATACAGCCGCTTGCTGATCGCGGTCGACGGCAAGATCTTTGGGCGCGGCAAGAAGAGCTATGTCGACCATCTCGGCGGAGATGCCTATTCGCCCCCCAGCAATAGGCTCTCTCCGAGTACCGATTGGCAGCAGGTGGTGATTCCGATCGGCGCGCTGGCGGCCGGAGCGCATCGATTGGAGGCCGGCGTCTACAACAACAAGAGCGGAGCTCCCAGCGCAACGACCACCCTGCTGATCGATGATGTCGTGATGACCAGCGACAATCCTGCGCCCGCGGTCAGTGCGCCTCGCGTTCTGGTCGATCGCCTCGAACTGGATCGCTTCAAGGCGAACATCCAGTCGATCGCGTCGTTTGGTGATCGTGCCGCGAGATCGCCACGATTCGTCAATGCGCAAGCTTGGGTGGCGGATCGACTGCGGGACCTCGGCTACACGATCGAGTACCACGTTCATCCCTTCCCGGATTCGAGCATGCCGCCCGTTTCCAATTTGTACGTGACGAAGATCGGCAGGTCGCAGCCCGATCGCATGTACATCGTCAGCGCGCATCTGGATGGCACCGGCGGCGGCGGAGCTGCCGACGACGACGGTTCCGGCGTCGCCCTGCTGCTGGAAATCGCACGCGTGCTTGCCGGACCCGACGTCGAAACCGGGATTTCGGTTCGATTGATCTTCTGGGACTACGAAGAGCGTGGATCGGACGGCGCTCGTACCTATGTGGAGGACCGTGGCGGCTTGCAAGGCATCGAAGATCCAACCGGCTCGGGTTTGTATCCGGAGCCGACCTGGCTCGGTATGTTGCAGCACGACCTGCTGCTGTACGACCACGGTCCCGATGGCGATCCACTGGTCGCGCAGGGCCCTTTTGCGGACTTGGACGTCGAATGGGAAAAGTTCGCACGCAAGGCCGTGGAATCTCGGGCGTTGGCCTTGCTCTGGCATCACTGGAACGGCGAGTACGCCTCCCGCTATCCCTCCACCGCCTACGACAACAGCACGGCGACCGACGACGAGTATTTCGAGGACGAGGTGGCATCGATCAGCGTGCGCGAGAACCGCCGCGGTACTCGCGACTGGAACAATCCCAATTGGCACCAGCCGACGGACGTCTACGAAAGCTATTCCGACGACGATTTCGAGCTCGGCTTCAACGCCGTGCAGGCTACGCTGGGAACGGTGGCTACGCTCGTCGGGGCGCGAATGCGTGACGATACGATCTTCCGCGATGCCTTTGAAAACGCCACGGCGCGCCGGTGACGCGTAGCAGGGATCGATCTCGCAAGATCGATCGGGTCGGCGAGCGCGACTGCTGTCGGAGAAGTCGGCCGGCGTGGTCGCCTACAGCCAGGCCGTCGACACCGACGCGGGCGACTGCCACCAGCCAGTGATTCAGGTTCGCTACCGCAGCGTTTCCTTGTCCGGAAGCGGCGCGGTCTGACGAAGCGGTGCCGATCGCAGGTTCGTTCGCCTCTTGTCGAAGCGAGTTCGGGCGGCGTTACTTTTCCGATACTCCGTCGTTACCGAAGCGTGCCGACTCGGCCGCAGGCTCGCACTAGATTTCCTCGCGCAAAGAACCGACGCATCGCCGTCGTGTTGCTGCCATGCAGGCGGAAGACGCCGCGCCGTGTCCTGGGTCGATCGACGAAGGAGTCGTATGAAGCCGCTGCTCCGCTGCATCGGGGTTTTGGGTTTTTTCATCGCGTTCGGCCAAGCCGGCGCGGAGACCTTGCTGTCCGCCAATTTCCAGACCGGCGAAGACGGATTCGTCTACTGCGACGATCCGTTCTTGGGCACGAACCTGCCCGACTATGCCTCCGGCAGTTGGGATGCGGACGGCTACAAGGGCAGCGGCGGGCTGCGAACCACGCTCGGCGGCGTGGCGGCGGGTCAGACTCGCGGCGCCTCCGGCGGCTGGTGCTATGCGATGAACTTGGCGGCTCCGGCGAATGCGGTCTCGATCTCCTTTCGCTACAAGCTCGAGATCGGCGCCAGGCACACCTACAACGAATTCAGCCGATTACTGGTCGCGGTCGACGGCAAGATCCTCGGGCGCGGCAACAAGACCTACGTCGACCATCTCGGCGGAGAGGCGAGTTCGGGAAGTACGTTCTCTCCGAGCACCGGTTGGCAGCAAGTGGTGATTCCGGTCGGAGCGCTGGCGGCCGGAGACCATAGGTGGCAGCTCGGCGTCTACAACAACAAGAGCGGATCTGTCGAAGCAAAGACCACGTTGCTGATCGACGATGTGGTGGTGACGAGCGATAGCCCCGTAGCCGCGACCAGCGCGCCTCGCGTTCTGGTCAATCGCCTCGAACTGGATCGCTTCAAAGCGAACATTCGGTCGATTGCGTCTTTCGGTGACCGTGCCGCGGGATCGCCGCGATTCCCCAGTGCGCAAGCTTGGGTGGCGGATCAGCTGCGCGCGCTGGGCTACACGATCGAGTATCACGTTCATCCGTTTCCGGATGAAACTCGGCGCCCCAGTTCCAATCTGTACGTGACGAAGATCGGCACCTTGCACCCCGATCGTATGTACATCCTCAGCGCGCATCTGGACGGCAAGGGCGGCGGCGGCGCTGCCGACGACGACGGCTCCGGCGTCGCCCTGCTGCTGGAGATCGCACGCGTGCTCTCTGCGCCGGACGTCGAAACGGAAACATCGATTCGACTGATTTTTTGGGACTACGAAGAATGGGGATACGACGGTTCGTTCCTCTACGTGCAAGAGCGCAAACGCCTGCAGGGCATCGAAGATCCGCCCAGCTCGGGCCTGTATCCGGAGCCGACCTGGCTCGGCATGTTGCAGCACGACATGCTGCTGTACGACCACGGTCCCCTCGGAATTACGATGGGCGCCCAGAGCCCGTTTGCGGACTTGGATGTCGAATGGAGTTGGCGGGGGAAGAAGGTGGAGGAATCGCGTGCGCTGGCCTTACTCTGGCATCACTGGAACGGCGAATACGCTTCCCGGTATCCCTCGACCGCTTACAACAACAGCACATCGACCGACGATGGGTCGTTCAGGGATGAAGTGGCATCGCTGAGCGTGCGCGAGAACCGTCGTGGCAATGACGATTGGAACAATCCGCATTGGCACCGGTCGACGGATGTTTACGATAGCTACTCCGACGACGACTTCGAGCTCGGCTTCAACGCCGTGCAAACCACGCTGGGAACCGTGGCTACGCTTGCGGGAGCGCAGGTCGGCGACACGATCTTTCGCGACGCCTTCGAAAACGCTGCGCCGAGTCGGTGACGCTCGGCACGATTCGATCTCGCCCGATCGACCGGATCGGCGAATCTAGCCGCCACCTTCGTCGCCGAAGACGTACGCCCAATCCTCGGGCGTGGGATCGAACGACTCGGAACTCGCGTTGATGCAAGTCAGAACCAAGGTGACGCCGTCGTAGCTCGACGAACAGTAACCTTGACCCGAAACCCATGAACCCGGGACGCCGCGATCGAGCGCGACCACCCATCGCCATTTTCTCATCGGCTCGAAATCCGATGCGAAGACGATGTCGCTGCGAACCGGTTTCGGCGCGAGCATGGCCAGGCGCACGCCGATCTCGGCGTAACCCTCGAGCGGACTCGGCTCGTATTTGAAGATGGGCCCGACGTAGAAGTAATCCCATCCACTGAGGTCGTGGATGATCAGACCAGTGGCGCCCGCCAGCGACGATGTCGTCGCCGCAATCGACGCAGCCAGCGCGAGGATGATGCGCATACGGCCCCCATTTGCCTACCGCGCGAGTATATGCCCGAAGTGGGGCGGCGCAGCGAGCGCGGCGGATGATCTTCGCTCTGCGCGCCGGACCGTGCTGGGAATACCGAATGACGGCCCGGTTCGGTCGCGGCCTCATCGAACGGGCAGCGGGTGTCCTCGAGCTGGGGCGAGTTTATTAAGTTCTTGATATTAAGATATTTTTTGCCAACTTCTGTGCGGTTCCGGCGTTTCGTCCCGCCCACCGGACCACCTCACATCCAGTAGAGCCCCTGCGGCGAGCGTCATCTTGGACGGTTCGAATGACCGGATCTACGAAGAAGCATGTACGTTTTGTCATCCGATATTGAATCGATCGGCGCGATACTCATCTGCACCATGTCGAAGGATGCAATCGTTGCGTCCCGACTACGATGGAGGGTGACATGAGTAAGCGGATTTCGATGATCGTTACAGTCGCTCTTGCCTTCGCCGCGGCCGTTCCAGCGGCATTCGCAGGGTCTGGTGGTGGACTGCCGTTGAACCAGCAGGGAAGGGACTGGGGCAACCAGGTCGGGCAGCAGCAACGCGTGAACGCGCAGACGGCGACGCCGCTCTCGTTCGACCGACTCGATCCCAAGAAGATCGGCTACCTCACCGAGAAGCAAGCCACCACCAACGCCTGGCTGTCGCGCAACTTCAGCCGCTGCGATACCGACGCGAACGCTCAGGTCTCGCGCGACGAGTACGCGGCGTGCACGACGAAACACTAATCGCCGGCTGAAGGCACTCGTAAGAGTGCCCCATTGCGGCTACGAGGCCGACGCGCTGCGCAGCGCGTCGGCCTTGGTGTTTTTGCCGGTGCGGACAAGCGCTGGTCGCCGTAGTTGAAGTCGAACTTCGCTCGGCGAAACGGACTTGAAACTCTCTCGAATACGTCGCCGTTTGAACTTCGAAACGAAACGATCAACGCGCCGACTTCTTTCCGGCTTGTGGCTGCGCTTGCACCGCTTCGATGCACGCCGCGATCTTCGCCGGGAGGTCGCAGATCGGAATCGCCTTGTCGCGGCTGACGCGCTGCGGCCATGCCACGTATCGCGTCTTCACGATCTTGCCTTTGCGCAACTCCGCCAGGATAGCCCGCGTTGTCTTGAGAGACGAACCTTTGGCCGGGAAGCGATGCGCCTTGGCCTTGTCGATCTGGATGGCGACGGCTTCGCCCGGGTAGCTCTGGCCCATCACCACGAAGATTTGCTGCATCTTGGTCGCGAAGAACATCGGGCTGCCGTTGCTGCTGCCGAGCACCGAAGTGGTGTAGACACTGCACTGCTCGGCGCCGCTGACCTCATCGACGCTCTTGCGAACTTCCCACTCGACATCGGAGCAGTCCGGCGTGTTCGCTGATGCGACGGACGGCTTGGCGGACTTTGTGCCTGCCGATTGACGTGCCTCCACGCCGATCGAGAAAGCGCTCAATGAGACGATCAGCAGGGTGACCACGGCGAGCTTCATCGTTTCCCCGAAGATGGACGGTAGCGCTCTTATCTTGGCATCGCACTGCGACGGTAACATGCAAAGACGTCGTGCCGTTCGGCCTTGAGCGCCGCCTTCGCGCGGCGCGCCAACCCTTACGCCCGTGCTTATGGGAACTGACTCAGCGCGTCAGCGATGACGTAGTGCTCGCCGTCGTAGTGCAGCGTCGTGCGCGTCACGGTCGGCACGTTCTCGATGGACTTGCAGTTGCCGTTGTCGTCGTGCTCCGTCGAATTGATGATCCGCGACGTCACGATCAAGTCGGCGAAGCCGTGGCTGGCGGTCGCTGCGACGTCGATCGTCCGCTCCAGCGTCGACAGGGTCGATGTGCAGGAATCGCTGTTCTCGCCGCGAACCGCATAGGTCAGCAGGCCGCCCACACTGCGCAAGCGCTCGCCTTCGCGGACATACAGACTCAACGTGCGGTCTTCGGCAGGCGTGTACCGCGACGACGGCCCCGAGGTGGCGCGTATGCCGAAAGCACGCACGTTCTTTGCGAGGCTGTAGCGTCCGGTATCGATCTGCACGCCGCTGAAGCGCCAGGCATCCGAGGTGAACGCAGCCTTCTGCAGCGAACGGGCGAGCACCTGCCGCGTGCGCATGTCGACGAGCGAGACATCGAGATCGTAGAGGCCGTCGCCGCTGCCTTCGGGATCTTCGCTGCCTTTCTGCAATACGGCGAGCGCGAGGATGGCGGTGCCCGGTTTGTCCGGCATGGCTTTGCACAGCATGTAGTCGCTCGAATTCCAGCCCGATATCGGATACCCGAGGTCACTGGCCACGTGCACGGCGAGGCTCGCGCGCTTGTCATCGCTCTCGCAGTCGAAAGGCACAATCGGCGCGGGCTTTGCATAGCCGACTTCGATCCGCTGCGCGATCTGACCGCCCTTGCGGATGGTGTAGGTCTCGCCCGTGAGCATGTCGTGGCAACTGGCTGGATCGACCGGCTGGTCGATGTTCCAGAAGCGACGCGCGTCCTCGATGCCGGCCTGAAGTTCCGCCGTGGTGTAAGTCGGAAACTTGGGTGCCTCCTTGCCGAGTGGCGCATCGTTCACCTCGAACGTATTGCCGCTGCGTTGGAGCAGCCATGGGATCGAACGGCCGTGCTTCCAGCTCACGAGCACGAGGTCGTTGCAGACCATCTTGGAGTTCACGCTCACGTCGATGGAGTAGTCCGCCGCCGATCCGCTCTTCGGTGTAATCACGATCTTCGATAGGGTTCCGAGCGTGTCGGCGGTCCACTCGGCATCCGGCGTAACCGGCACCTGTGCGAGCAACGTGTCTCCCGTACCGAGTTCAACCTTGGCCAGCGGCTGTTTCGCGATGCGCGCCAGCAAATCGGTGGCGCAGCGGTGCAGCTTGCCGAGATCCTTGTCCCCCAACCGGATCGGATGCGTCGTCGGCGTACCGGCTGCGAGCGGTGCGAGGTTCGCGAACGTGTTCGCCGTCGCGGTATTCAGTGCGACGAAGGCATCGTCTTTCAGGACCAGGAATGGTGCACGGTCATCGAATCGCGACGTCGATTCGAGCATGGTCCCGCACGACGAGTCGGACGGTATCCCGGCATCGACGGGCGTGGCGCTGTTGTCGCCGTACGCCGGCGCCTCGTAGCCGAGCGGGTAGAGCGCAACGACATCGAGCTTCGTGTGCGTGCGCATTTCACGGTCGTTGCGGTCTTGCTCGACGGTAGCGTCGGCGCGCGTGACGACATAAGCGAGCTTGCCGTCCGTCACCAACCGGCCGACCAGCCAGCGCGTGACCGCACCCGGCAGCTGCGCGCCCGCGTCCGCGGCGTCAGTGGCTGTCGCGTGGATGCCCTCCGGCGGCTCCGCCGCCGCGGTGAGGTGCGGCAACGCGAGGAGCAGGGCGAAGGCGGCGGCGAAGGAACAAACACGATTCGGCATGAAGGCAACTCTTATCGGCGCAATGCGAAGCTCGGCTCGTCATCGTGAGACGGAGCGGGCGGAGCACGCGCGGGTCGCCATTGTCGCCGCGGCAAGCGGCAAATTTCTGGCGTGAATCTGTCGGTAGAGGCGACGGGGCGCGTTTTCGACATGCCCGAAGTGCAACGTTGCACCATTGCAAGGCTCTGTACTTCCGATGGCCGTCGTATGGAGTGCATCGCACAAGCGAAACCAGCCGTTCGCGAAGGCGGATGCTAGCGCTCACGGCCTCGTCGTCAGGCTTGATCGCTTGGTCGGCGTCGCGCCTTTGTGCGCTGTGCTACTACTCGGACGGTAGACCGGGGCCACCCGCAAAAGCACCAAGACTACGAGTCCCAACTGGACTTCATCCAGCAATCGATGCCGCGCGCACGGCCGACGCAGCTAGGTGACATCCCCCAGGCCGACTCACCGTACTTCACGTCGACCGTGAAGTTCGCGGGGGGGGGGCGACTTAGAGCGAGCGTCATTGCGCGTTGTCGCATGACGCGCGGCGAGAACGAAGCCCAGCCCCATCACTAGCCAGCCCCAAAGCGCCCCCGCCGGAACGGGAGTTGGCGGTACTGGTGGTGCCGCGACGAAGGTGTAGTCGAAGCGATTGTTGCTTGGTTCGATTTCCTCGTCCACCAACGACTTCACTCGCCAATTGGTTTCGATACTTGTGGTCGTCGAAGGTGAGAACTCGATGGCGCTGGTGCACGTGCGGGATTGTCCGGCTGGAATGGGATCAAGGCGGTAGGAATACGATAGAACCCAGTTACCATTTGGCAATGGCTCGGAAAATCGAAAGAGATAGCACCCACCATTCACCGCGTAGGAAATATCAAGCGGCGGTGGCTGGGTCGACAGGAATATGATCGAGCTGCCGTAGATAGCAATCGGTTGCTCGTTGGGGCGGCTTGCTCCCGCGTCATCCGGTCCAGCGTTGTGCACCGTGATCGAGAAAGTATTCCCGCCACCGGGTACAAATGTCGCTGGCGTCATGTCAACGCTGATCGACAAATCGACTTGAGCGCGTTCGCCCGCCATTGCTGTAGTGCCAGAGACGAGCGTGGCAAGAAACACCAGTCGTAAAGCAGGCTGCCCAATCGAATTGATGTCAATCATGCGGCGCTCCTTTTAGTACACAACGCCAGGGCACACACTTTGTTCATCGAAGCCGCTGGCGAAGATGATGTGGGCCGCGTGCGGAATGCAGAGGTCCCGGGCGTTAGGCTCGTCAGAGTCTGGGCGTTGTAAGCCTGGCCGGTCCCGCCGACAGCCACCCCAGTTGGACGGCCGCGGAACAGCACATTCGGGTTCGAAAACTGGAGCAGACGCCTAGGGAAATACTCGGGCATATCGAAGCCACGTTGCGACATAATCGTCTCAACGCCGTCTGGCTCCCCCGAACCATAGCCGTAGCCGAACGAGTGCGGAAACGATGCGGTCGTCTCGCTCGCACTCGTGTTGAATCGGTCATGCTCAGCGCCAAGTACATGGCCGAGTTCGTGCGTGAACGTATCCATCGTATTGCATTGGATCGTTTCCAGGAGGTGCGTGAGCTCAGAAGATTGGGCGCCCGCTTCGCTGTCGGGAACACCACCCAATGTGGATTAGAACGTAACGGCGCTCACCACCTTGTTCGGAACCACTACGGGCTGGGCCGCTAGAGCGATCCCAGCGTTGCTTGCAGCGGCTGAGGTCGGAATCGAAGCCGCCCGCGGCGCTATGCCGGAGTCGGCCTTGTTGACTTCTTCGAGAAGATGGTGCGCATGGCATCTGCACCGCCACCCACTGACGGCGACGGTTTACGAATTGATGCAGCCTTTGTGGAGAGCGTCGTCGAGTTCAGTCGCAAAATGGCATGAAGAGCGCAATCAGGTCTGGAAACAACTCAGACACGCCGACCTGGTTCGCCGGCTGCGTGGACTTTTGGCGACGTCACGACTCCGCGCGGTAGGCGACTACACGCACGACGGGATCGCTCCAACCACTAGAGACTATGAGTTCCAGCGGGACTTCATCCAGCGTGGAATGATGTTAGCCCGACCATCGCAGCTAGGCGAGCTAAACGAGAGGGCTCGCCGTACTCCACATGGCCGCTGAAGTTCACAGAGGTTACGTGACGGAGCGCGGCGCCGACTAGTAAGAATGCAAGGGTCAACCAGCTCCACGCTGATCCTGATGCTACTGCCGCTGGTAGTTTTGGCGACGCGGCCACGAATGTGAAATCAACGCGATCATTGGCAACGTTGATGTCGTCATCGAGCGGACTGTTCACGCGCCAATTTGTGGCGATGTCCATAGTCGCCAACGTGGCAAATGCAATATCGCTGGCACAAGTGTGCGACTCGCCTGCGACAAGCGGGGGAAACGAATAGCTGAATTGCACGACCCAGTTTCCGCCCGGCAAAGGCTCGGACCAGCGATCCAGCCAGCATCCTCCCTGAATGACTTCGAGAATTTCGAGGGGCGGGGGTTGCGTTGACGGGAAGATGATCGAACTGCCGTAAACATAGACGGGCAGCTCATTCTGACTGGATTCACCGGCGTTACTTGGGCCGGCGTTGTGTAGTGTAACGGAGAATATGTTGTGGCCACCCGGAGTGAATGTCTCCGGTGCCATGTCAACTTGGATCGACAAATCGATTTTCGCCCGCTCACCCGCCATTATCGGCGTGCTTAATACGAGCGCTGTAAGAAACATTAGACAAAGATTTCGTCGGTCAATTGAATGGACGAAAAACATGCAGTGCTCCTTTTAATACGAAATCCCAGGGCACGCGCTCTGTTCGTCGAAGCCGCTTGCAAAAATGATGTTGGGGCGCCCACGTAGTGCAGCAGTTCCTGGCAGCAGGTTTGTGAGCGTCTGTGCGTTGTAAGACTGACCGGTCTGGCCCACAGTCACGCCGGTTGGACGGCCGCGGAACAGCACATTCGGATTCGAAAATTGGAGCAGACGCCTCGGGAAATACTCAGGCATATCGAAGCCACGTTGCGACATGATCGTCTCAAAGCCGTCTGGCTCGCCCGAGCCATAGCCGTAGCCGAACGAGTACGGAAACGATGCGGTCGTCTCGCTCGCGCTCGTGTTGAATCGGTCATGCTCAGCGCCGAGCACATGGCCGAGTTCGTGCGTGAACGTATCCATCGTATTGCATTGGATCGTTTCCAGAAGATGAGTGAACTGAGAAAATTGTGTACCCATCCCACAGCCCGGGATGCCACCCGAAGTGCCGCAATTCGCTCGCTGTATAAAGGCTACGCCGCAGGGACCAAGGCGGGTCTGTGTGTCGAATATCGTTGAAACCACATCTGCACCGATGAAATCTCGAAACGCAGCAATATTGGCGCTGTCTTGAATATTCTGAAGGTTTTGTCTGACAAAAGTATACGCTCCATCGTCTGGAATCAACGAATACCCCGTCAGCCTCGTCACCGTCACCACACCAACTCGAGCCGGAATGAGGCTGTCCCGGAACGCCGTATTGATCGAATTGACATTCTGCTGCACGTAGGCCAGCGCGCCGGTCATGTCGCGACAATCCGTAGGGTTTCCTCCCGCTTGGCGTCTCGCCTCCTCGGTGATCAGCACGAGCATATCGACGTCGGTCACGCCAGCGCCGGCTGTGCCTTTCGGTTCGATCCGGGTGTAAGTCGCCGCTTGGGCCGCAGCGGCGCTTATTACCGGAACATGGCGCACCTCAACAGGTGAAACCCGGTTGGGCGCCGGCCTCTGTGGCGGCGGCAAGGTGTCGTCCGTGCGGAAGTAACTCTGGCGCAATTCCTTGAGCTTGTTCCAGCGTATTTCGAACCGATAGCCAGGTCCGACCAACACGCCCACCGCATACCCTCGATGGATCGTCAGGCGCAGATCTTGGTTATCGCCCGCACCTACCCACGTGTAGGAAAACTGATTCGCTGGCAAAGCCGGATACGGGATGATCTCGCAGGCTCCAGGCGGCGGATTGTTCGATCCGCATCCCAACGGATCGCGTTCGGTGAATCCTTCGCGCCGGTCCATCGACTTCAAATGGATCGTCGCGAGCACATCGCCGGTAGCACGAGGGATCCTCACGACGACTTCATTCGGCGTCTTCGCCATGCCAGCTACGTCTAGGGTTGAGTCGTACAGGGCCACTGAATCGGCAGGTGGGGGTGAATTGCCGTCGCCGGACAGGGTGACATTGGTGAACAGCGGCAACGGATCGGCCTGCGCGACGCTCATACTGGCGAACGCACATAGACAAATGACGATCAAGGTTCCGATTCTCATGCTGCCTCTCTCCCCACGCCTGGGAGACACTGCAGGTCGCTCGGTATCCCGGGGCCTGTCGAGGCGCACTCGGCGATGAGCATCAGCACGAAGACGGCTGCAGCAAGCATCTTGCTCCCCCAACCGCGTCCACCGACGCGGCACGAGAATGATGCCTCAGTGGAGCCTCAAGGGAATCGGAACATGCCGCGGGAAGGTGTAGGAAAGTTCCTACATTAGGGAGTGTGCTTGGGCGCGTTTTGCTGACACGGCGTTGACACAACGAAAAAAGCCACTCGGTGAGAGTGGCTTTTCTCGCTAAAAAAGATTGGTCGGGGTGACAGGATTCGAACTTGCGACTTCTACCTCCCGAAGGTAGCGCTCTACCAGGCTGAGCTACACCCCGACTGTCCGCCGTAGCGGGCCGCGAATTCTAACGGCACTCCCGAAAGGGTGCAACAAAGTCGTTCGAGACGGCGCCCAGCACCGCTCATGGTCGCTCGGGGCTCAGTCACGCGGGCGGCTGTAGACGTGGTCGCGCGTGCCGGGGCGGTTGTGGCAGGCGAAGCACGCCGCGGCTGCCTTGGCTCCGAATACGGGCCGTTTCGGATCGCCGGCTTCGAAATTCTCGAAACCCCAGCCGCCGGTGGCGGCGTAGCGCTTGCTGTCCTTGGTCATCACGCCGATCACTTTTCGCTTGCCCTCGGTGATCGCGTGGTCGGCGTCGTGTCCTTCGATCGTGTCGAAGACCAGGGTCGAGCCTTCCGGGAAATTTCCGTCCGCATAGCCGCGCATCGCTTTTGCGTTGGCGTAGGTGTGGTTGATGCCGCCGACCGCCGCGTACATCGGGTTGCCCGGCTGCACCACTAGAGTTTTGACGTGGTGCCAGTCGCGATAGCCTTCCGGATATGGCACCAGAGGTGCATCGGCGGCGGACGCCGTCGCGCCGGAGGCGATGACGCCGAGGCATAAGAGGATCGATCGCACCAGCGTTCTCCGAGACTGCGCAAGCGCACGACTCTAGCGGCGGCGCCTGGCGCAAGGCGCCGGCGCGTTGCGCACTCCATTGTTTTTTCCTGCGATCTTGGCGGTGCCGCAAAGTCGCGTTCTGGTAGGCTTTGCGTTTGCGGCGCTCCGCTCGGCGCCGCCTTCGCGATGAGGAATCCATGGCTGTCACTCAAGCCCGCACGATGCCGGGCGTGCTCGAACTGCTGCCGCTCGACCAGGTCGAGTTCCAGGCCATGCTCGATGCGGTCCGGCGCAATTTCGAACGCTACGGGTTCTTGCCGGTGGAAACGCCGGTGATGGAATTCTCCAGCGTGCTGTTGACCAAGGAAGGCGGCGAAACCGAGCGCCAGGTGTATTTCGTGCAGTCCACCGGCGCCTTGCAGGCGGCCAAGGACGGCGAGGTGCCGGAGCTGGCGTTGCGTTTCGACCTGACCGTGCCCTTGGCGCGCTACGTCGCCGAGCACGAGCACGATCTGGTCTTCCCGTTCCGCCGCTACCAGATCCAGCGCGTCTACCGCGGCGAACGCGCGCAGCGCGGCCGCTTCCGCGAGTTCTACCAGTGCGACATCGACGTGATCGGCAAGGACGCGCTGTCGGTGCGCTACGACGCCGAACTTCCGGCGGTGATCTACAGCGTGTTCCGCGAGCTCGACATCGGCGCCTTCACGATTCAGATCAACAACCGCAAGCTGATGCGCGGCTGGCTGGAAGGGCTCGGCCTCAGCGATGCGGAACGCCAAGCGGCGGTGCTGCGCGAAGTCGACAAGCTCGACAAGCGCGGCGTCGACGCGGTGCGCGCGACTCTGACCGGCGCGGAATTCGCGCTGTCAGCCGAGGCGGTGGCGAAGCTGCTCGACTTCGTCGCGTTCCGCTCGACCTCGCTGGCCGAGGCCTTGGCCAAGCTCGATTCGCTCGGCGCCGGCAGCGAGGCGCTCGAACAAGGCCGCGCCGAATTGAAGGAGACGCTGACCCTGATCGAAGCGTTCGGCGTGCCGCAATCGCACTACGCGCTCAACTTGTCCATCGCGCGCGGGCTCGACTACTACACCGGCACCGTCTACGAAACCACCTTGAACGACCACCCGCAGATCGGTTCGATCTGCTCAGGCGGCCGCTACGAGAATCTCGCCAGTCACTACACCAAGTCGCGCCTGCCCGGCGTCGGCATTTCGATCGGCGCGACGCGCCTGTACTGGCAGCTGCGCGAAGCGGGCTTGCTCAAAGGCGGCCGCAGCACGGTGCAGGCCCTGGTCGCGCAGATGGACGAGAACGAGCTGCCGCGCTATCTGGAACTCGCGACCGAACTGCGCCGCGCCGGCATCAACACCGAAGCGGTGGTCGAACCCGGCAAGCTGGCTAAGCAGTTCAAGTACGCCGACCGTGCCGGCATTCGCTTCGTGCTCGTGCTCGGCTCGGACGAAATCGCCAAAGGCGTCGTCACGGTCAAGGATCTGCGCAAAGAAGAGCAGTTCGAAGTCGCGCGCGCGGAGCTGGCGGAAACCTTGCGCGTGGAAATCGCACAGATGGCGGCGATGCCGCGCAGCTAGTCCGACGCAGCCGCGGCGCCGGCGTTTCGGAGAATTCCTTCTATGCCAGTCGACGAAGCCTTGGCCGCGCGCCTCCGCGAACTGCTGGCGCAGCAGCCGCGGGTCGAGGAAAAGCGCATGTTTCGCGGGCTCGCCTTCATGGTCGACGGCAAGATGTGCGTCTGCGCGAGCGGCAATGAGTTGATGCTGCGCTTCGATCCCCTCTTGCAGGAAAAGGTCGAGAGCCGGGAAGGCTACCGGCCGATGATCATGCGGGGCCGGCACTATCGGGGCTACGGTTACGTTCGTCCCGAAGCGATCAAAACCCGCAAAGCGCTTGAGTACTGGGTAGGGCTGGCGCTGGAATTCAATCCGCGCGCGAAAGCTTCGAAGAAGCAGGGCGCAGCGGCGCCGAAACGAAAACAACGGACGTCTGGAACGGAATGACATGGGAACCAAAACGATCACCCTCGACGGCAACAGCCTGACGCGCGAGCAGCTCGTCGCGATCGCTCGCGGCGGTGTCGCCGTCGCGCTCGACGAAGGGCAGCTCGCGCACGTGCAGCGCGCGGCCGATTTCCTCGCCGACAAGGTCAAGGGCGGCGAGCCGATCTATGGCGTCACCACCGGCTTCGGCAGCAACGCGGACAAGTTGCTCGGCGCGCATCGCGCGCGCGACGAACTGCCGGGCGGCAATCCGGAGCCGAGTTCGGGCACCTTGCTGGAAGAGCTGCAACACAACCTTGTCATCACGCACGCGGTCTGCGTCGGCGAGCCGTTCGCGGCCGATGTCGTGCGCGCGATGCTGGCGATCCGCATCAACACCTTGATGCGCGGCCATTCCGGCATTCGCGTCTCGACCCTGCGCGCGCTGAGCGAACTGCTCAATCGCGACATCGTGCCGCTGATCCCGCAGAAGGGCTCGGTCGGCGCCAGCGGAGACTTGGCACCGCTGTCGCATCTGGCCATCGTGCTGCTCGGCGGCGGCGAAGCGTTCCATCGCGGCGAACGCGTGAGCGGCGCGGAAGCGCTGCGCCGCACCGGCCTCGAACCGATCACGCTGTCGTTCAAGGAAGGCCTCGCGCTCAACAACGGCACCGCGCAGATGCTCGCCTGCGGCGTGCTCGCGCTCGATCGTTTGGAAACCCTGCTCGCCACCGCCGATCTCGCCGCGGCGATGACCTTGGATGCGTTCGCCGGCCGCGTCAGCGCGTTCAAGCCGGAAGTGCACGCGCTGCGTCCGCACCCGGGGCAAGTCGAAACCGCCGCGCGCGTTCGTACGCTGCTCGAAGGTTCGACCCTGGCCGACATCGCCTATCACTTCGTGCCGCGCTTCAAGACCTGGCTGGCCGACGCCTGGAGCGATCCGCAGGATCGCCAGCAGCGCTTCGACATCAGCTGGGACTGGGTGCCTGCTTCGCAGCGCCACGGTCGCGAGTCGTTCTACCAGCGCTTCCTGCCGTTCAAGGGCGGCAAGAAGCACCAGCCGCAAGACGCCTACTGCCTGCGCTGCATGCCGCAAGTGCACGGCGCGGTGCGCGATGCGCTGGCGCAGGCCGCGCGCGTGATCGAGGTCGAACTGAACGCGGTCACCGACAATCCGTTGATCTTCCCCGACGCCGTAGCCGCCGAAGTGATCGAAGACCAGGTCATCTCGGCCGGTCATTTCCATGGGATGCCGCTGGCGCTGGCGATGAGCTACGTCAAGGCGGCGATTCCGGTGCTGGCCTCGATCTCCGAGCGCCGCTTGAACAAGCTGGTCGACCCGGCCACCAACGACGGCCTGCCGGCCTTTCTGATCGGCAACGAAGACGCCACCGACTCGGGCTTCATGATCGTGCAGTACACCGCCGCCGCCCTGGTCAACGATCTCGCCACGCGCGCGCACCCGGCCTCGGTGTATTCGATTCCGACCAGCGCGAACGCCGAGGACCACGTCTCGATGGGCGCCAACGAAGCGCGCCACGTGCTCGAGATGACCGAAGATCTCAGTCACGTGCTCGCGCTCGAGCTGTACACCGCCGCGCAAGCGCTCGATTACCGCCAGGACATGTTGAACGCCGCCCGCCGCCTCGCGCAGCGCGGCGACTGGCGCGCGCTGGCGGCGAAGATCGCCAACGCGCCCGACGCCAGCCATCCGACGCGTGCGCAGTTCGAGAACGAAGTGCAAGCGCTGACCCGAGCCTTGGCCGAAGCGCAGGACTTCCACCCCGGCACGGCCGTGGCACGCGCGCGCGCGCAAATCCGCGAGCGCGTCGCCTTCATGGCGCGCGACCGCGCGATGGATGCGGACGTGCGCACGGTGTGCGAGCTGGTCGCTAGCGGCCAGCTCGTCGCTTAAAAAACTACCGCACGATCGAACCGGCATGACGCGCGCGACAGCGCGCATCCATCGAAGGCTGTGCCGCGAACGGCCGGCCTTCGCGGATAGCTGGTTTCCCTAACCACCGTCGAACCCGTTCTCGAAGATCGTATCCACCTGCTGCGTGGCGCGGCAGGCGTCACCGCCGGCTTCGATTCGCACGTTGTCGACCGCCCAGCCGGCGCCGTTGGTATTGGTGTCCGACTCCAGGCGGAAGCGCAGCTTGAATGCGCTGGCGCCGTTCGCCGCTGCCGGCAGTTCGTAGTGATTGGACTGCCAACTGTTGCGTCCGCTGCAGCTGTAAAAGGTGGTCCAGGTCGAGCCGCCGTCGGCACTGAACTCGGCGTAGCCGAAGTCGTAGCCGGCTTCGGTCGCGCAGCGGTCGTCGAAGTCCACCGCGATCTCGCTGTAGCCGGTGAGATCGACGCCGGCCGAGGTCAGCGAGCGGTTGAGGTTGTCGCCGTAGTTCGGTGTATTCCAGGCGTGGCCCGGATGGCCGGCAAGATTGTCGACGATCGTCCACGGCGATTGTGCGGTCCAGCCGCCGGCGCCGTTTTCTACATCGTCGTGCAGCAGGGTGCAGGTCGGCAGCAATTGGAAGTTGCGCGTGGTCGTGGCGCCGCCGGCGAGAGCGAGTCCGCTCAGCTGTTCGCTGAGATAGCCCGGCGCGCTGACGTGCACGTCGACCGTGCCGGCCAGCATCGTGCGCAGGTAATGGCCGTCGCCGGCCTGGCTGGTCGTCGTCCGCTGCTCGCCGGTGGTCGGGTTGCTGGCGCTGATGCTGGCGACGATCGGCGTGCCGCCGGTGCGCGCGGTGACGGTGCCGTCGAGCTTCGCGATCGCCGCGGCCGGCGCGACCTCGACGAAGGCCGCGTTCGGCGTGCCGGCCTTGCCGTCGGCATCGACACCTTGCACGTAGATCAGGTGACGTCCCTCGGCCAGGCCGCTGCTGTCGAGCGAGCCGCTCGCCGTTTCCACCGCCGTGTCGAACGTGCCGTCGGTCGGCGCCAGCGTTTGCGCGCTGCCGTCCCACGGCAGCGCGTCGACGTACGCGGCCGCGCTCGCGATGTTGCGCACCGGCTCGCTGCCGTTGGACTGGTTGTAGCGGCCGCCGTCGAGCGCTGCGGATACTTCGATCGGGTCGCCAGCGGCGATCAAGTCTGGCGTCGCCGTCACGCTCAAGGTATCGGGGCCGCCCGGCAGCTTGTACGGCGCGTGCAGCGCACGCGCGATGTAGCGCAGCGCGGCGACGTTGTCGGGCGCGGTGCTCGCTTCGAACGAGCCGCAGTCTTGGAAGAAATCGGAGCCGTCGGTCTCGATGGTGAAGCCGGGCACGCCGAGCAGGCCGTACATGGTGTCGTCGGTGGCGCCGTCGGTCGGGTAGAGCGAGTCGGACTGCTCCGGCCGGTAGCCGTTGAACCAGGCCAGGCGGCGGCCGAGCGTGCGCAACGCGTCGCGGTTCGGCGCCGCGCTCGGCGTATCGCCCCACGGCCACAACACCAGCGCGGCATTGCTGTGCATGTCGATGAAGAAGCCGGTGGTGTCGTCGGGCGCGGCGTCGCCGTCGTCGTGGCCGCTGGTGCCGGCCATCGAGCCGTGGCGGCGGTCGGCGAACACGCCGCCGTTGCATTCGCCGGCCGCGTTGCAGGTGCCGGCGACGTAGGCGAACAGGTTCTGCGTCTCCGACTCCGACGCTTTCAGCGGACCGCGGTAGGTCTGGTCGCACACGTCGCTGCTGGAGCCGCCGTCGTTGGGCACGATGTTCCAGTGGAACGGGAAATTGCGATTGAGGTCGACGCCGTCGCCGTCGGTGTCGACCGCGGCGTTGCCGTCGCAGTTGCCGCTGACGCCGTCGGTGTTCTTGCGCCAGTAGATCTGCTGTTCGGCTTCCTTGCGGCCGTCCGGGTTGGCCTGCAGGATCAGGCGGAAATCGTTGTGGTCGACCAGCCAGGTCGCTTCGGGATCGTTGCCGTAACCCTGAATCAACCACTCGGCGAAACGCGTATTCACTTCGGCCGGTGCGTATTCGCGCGCGTGGATCGAGCTGTACACGACCATGCGCGGACGCTCCGGATCGACCGCCGCGGTGGCCAGATTGGTGATGCGCAGCGCGCGCATGTCGTAGCCCTGGGCGGGGTTATGCGCTTTTTTCCAGGTCGGGCCGAGCAGGTCGACCACGGCGATGTCGGGATGGTCGGCGACCAGCCGATCCATCGTCTGATACGTCTCCTCGACCGTGCGATAACACTCGAAGCCGGGAATGCCGGCGAGGCCCAAGCCGTCTTTGTCGGCCGTCTCGATTCGAGCCTGCAGCGATTGCATGCGCGCGCTGGCGACCAAGTCGACGGTGACTTCCAGTCCTGCGTCTTTCAGCTTGCGCACGCCGGCGTCGTCGGTTTCCACGCGCAGCAGGCGGCGCTCGTCGTCGACGATGACGTGCTGGAAGCGCGCCGCGGCGCGCGCGAGCGCGGCGCGGTCGGGGTAGCGCGCATCGACGATCCAATGTTCGGCGTGGGCCGGATTCGTGCAGCAGGCGGCGGCGAGGGCGAGCGCAAGCAGGGCAGGGCGCATGGCAGGGGTCCGGCGGGAGTCGGCGGATACTAGCCGCGTGTCGCTTCGTGCGAAAGCGAACGAATCGTCGAATCGCGACGGCGGAAGAACGGGTACGCGGTGCTAGCATCGCGCGCTCGTGCCCGGCTTGCGCGTCGTTCGCGTCGAAAGGCGCCGCTCGACGGCACGCCCGCTCGCTCCGATTTGCGCCGAGGTGTCCATGCGCTGCATCCGTCCGTGGTTCGCTTTGCTGTTGGCGTTGCCGTCGTTGGCGGTCGCGCAACTGGTCGGCGTCGCGCTCGATCCCAAAGCCACCCTGATCGACGGCGATCTGAAGGTGCAGCCGTCGCCGCCGGCCGATGCGGTCGTTTTCCTCGAATTCTCCGGCGCGAAAGCGAAAGAGCTGGGCCGTGTCGACGCACCGACCAGTTTCCAGGGGCCGCCCTCGAGCGTCGCCGTGTCCGCCGATCGCAAACTGGCGCTGGTCACCGCCTTCGTACGCATCGACCCGGCCGATCCGAGCAAGCTCGCCCCGAGTGACGCCTTGAGCGTGATCGATCTGTCCGCCTCGCCCTTCCGCGTCGTGCAGACGCTGGCGCTAGGTGCCGCGCCGTCGTCGCTGGCGCTGAGTCCGGACGCGACATTGGTGCTGGTGCCGCACACCGCCGACGACAGCGTGACGGTGCTGGCGATCGCGGACGGCCGCGCGCGCATCGTCGAAAAACTCGCGCTGGAAAAGGGCAGCGGTCCGCTCGGCGCCGCGTTCAGTCCGGACGGCCGGCGCGCGCTGATCTCTTTCCCCAACCTCGGCCGGGTCGGCGCCTTCGCGATCGAAGGCGGACGCTTGAAAACACCGGCGTTGCGCGACATGAGCGTCGGCGTGTGGCCGACCGCGCTCGCCTATTGCGGCCGCAGCGGATTGGCGGTGGTCGCCAACTACGGCAAAGTCACGGGCGATGCGGACACGATCAGCCTGCTCGACGTCGGCGGCGAGACGCCGCGCGTGATCGACACGGCCAGCGTCGGACCTTCGCCGGAAGGCATCGCCTGCTCGCCCGACGGCCGTTACGCCGCGGCCGCATTGCAGAACATGAGCACCGTTGCGAAAGGCACGCCGTTCCAGTCGCCGAGCAGCAAGCTGGTCGTGCTCAGCATCGCGGATCGACGGCTGCGCCGAATGGCGGAAGCGCCGTTCGGCGCCTGGGCGCAAGGCGTCGGCTTCCTCGACGATTCGCGCACGCTGTTCGCGCAAAGCATGGCCGAGCGTTCGATGTCGCTGTTCCGCATCGAAAGCGATGCGTTGAAGAGCGCGGCGCCGCCGATCCGGTTTGCGCCGGGCGGCCCGGCCGGCTACGGCATTTCCGGGCGCTGAGGGCGGCTTCGTTCAGCGCGCGGCGAACCGAACGCAATTTGCTCTAAGCGCCGGTCGCGACGGCAGTTCAGCGCTCGAAGCCGTTCTCGAAAATCGTGTCGTTCGTGTCCGTCACGCAGCTCACCGCGATGTCGGCGACGTCGCCGCTGACGGTGCCGTGGTCGTTCTGCAGCGTGCAGGTCTGCGCCGGCGCGGTCGGCTGCGCCGCGATCGTGACTTCGTAGGTTTCGCCCCAAGGCACGCTGGAAGAAAACACGAACGTCGTCGCCGCCGGCGCCACCGGCTGATCGGTGGTGCCGTCGAGGCGCAGCAACAGACCCGTGCCTTCGAGTCCGGCGACGCTGCCGCCGATCGTGTGCAAGTCGGGTTCGAAGCGTGCCTGCACGGTGCAGTCGGCCGACAGCGCGGCGGTGGTGTAGGTCGGCGGCGTCCAACTGCCGCCGCAGCCCTCGACGCCGAGCACGTGCGAGCCGAGCGAAGGCTCGACCGTGTAAGTCAGGGCGGTGCCCGCGGCGACCGTCTGCGGTGCCGCCGGCGCGATCGTGCCGTTTCCGTTGACCTCGGTCGCAACGGTAATCGTCGAGGCCGCCGGCACGTCGAGAAACACCGCCTCGGGCGCGCCCGGCGTACCGCCGGCGCGCGCATTGACGCCCTGCACGTAGAGGATGTGCCGTCCCGGCGCGAGGCCGTTCAAGCTGATGTCGCCGCGCACGTTCTCGGTCTTGCCGTTGAAGCTGCCGTCGCTGGCGCCGAGCGCGATCGGCGTCGCGCCGGCTTGCCAGGGCAAGCTGTCGATATAGACGCTGGCGCCTTGGATCGCGTAGGTGGTCTGGTTGCCGTTGCTCTGGCTGTAGCGCAGGTCGTCGATCGTCGCGGTCAGCGTCACGTAGCGGCCGCCGGCGCCTTGCGCCGGTGCGCTGACGGCGAGGCCGTAGGCATCCGGCCCGAGCGGCAGCTGGTACGGAAAAGCGGTCGTGCGCGCGGCGTACTTCAGCGCGGCCAGGTTCTTCGGATAGGTCGTCCCTTCGAACGAGCTGCACGATTCGAAGAACGCGTTGCCGAGTTCGATCGTGTACGAAGGCGCGCCGAGCAGACCGTAGAAAGTGTCGTCGGTGGTGCCGTCGGTGGGGTAGAGCTCGACCGCGGCTTGCGGCGTATAGCCGTTGAACCAGGCCAGGCGGCGTCCGAGCGCGCGCAGCGCGGCGTCGTTGGGGGCCAATGCCTCGGTGTCGCCCCACGACCACAGAACCAATTGCGAAAAGCTGTGGATGTCGAAGAACAGACCGGCGTAATCGTTCGGCGCGGCCGTGACCAGATCGTCGGCGCGGCGGTCGGGCAGGGCGCCGCCGCTGTAGACGCCGCCGATACCGGGTGCGCCGGCGACGTAGCGGACCAGGTTCTGCGTCTCCGGCTCGGAGTTGGCGCTGGGACCGTGGAAGGTCTGGTCGCAGGTCCAATCGCTCGAACCCTCGCCGTTGGTGGTGTTCCAGTGGAACGGGAAATTGCGATTGAGGTCGATGCCCGGCTGCGAGAAATCGTTCGGCGTGCCGGCGCAGGCGCCGTCGATCGTATTCGTGTTCTTGCGCCAGCCGATGCCGGTTTCGGCTTTCTTGCGGCCGTCCGGATTGGCTTGCAGCACGAAGCGGAAATCGACGTGATCGACCAGCCAGGTCGCTTCCGGATCGCTGCCGTAGCCGGCCACCAGCCATTCGGCCATGCGCGTCAACAGCTCCGCCGGGGTGTACTCGCGCGCGTGAATCGAGCTGAACACGACCATCGTCGGACGCTGCGGATCGGCCGCGGCGGTGGCCAGATTGGTCACGCGCAGCGCGCGCATCTCGTAGCCTTGCGCGGGGTTGCGCGTCTTTTGCCAGGTCGGGCCGATCGAGTGGATTTCGGCCAGCCCGGCGTGCGCAACCACCAGGTCGTCCATCGTCTGGTAGGTGCCTTCGACCGTGCGGTAGCAGGAAAAACCGGGAATGCTCGGATAGCCGCCGTCGGTCAGCGGCGTTTCCTGCAGCTGCAACGCGCTCTGCATGCGCGTCTGCACATCGCGCAATTGGGCGGTGCCGGCGACGTCGATGGTGACGCTGAGCCCGGCGCCTTCCAGCGCAGCGATGCCGTGCTCGTCGGTATCCACACGCAGGACCTGGCGCTGCTTGTCGAGCGCCACGTGCTGAAACAGCGCGGTGGCGCGAACCAGGCTGGCGCGGTCGGGATAGTGCGCCTCGACCATCCATTCCTCGGCATGAGCCGAGGTGAGACCAGCGGCGGCAAGTGCGAAAGCGAGCAGGGATGGGCGCATGGCGGATCCGGCGCGGAGAACCGGCGGATACTAGCGGCGCGCCGCCCGGCGCGGTAGCGCTGAAACGCAGGTTCAGTCCAGTCGGCGCGTGATGGCGTAGAACACCAGATTGCCGATGCCGGTCGCGGCGGCCAGTACGGCGACGACGCCGGCATTGATCTCGTTCCAGCCGTAGGCCTGGATCGCACCGAAGCCGATCGCGACCGCGGTCAGGATCAGCCCCGAGCGCAGGGAAGAATGCCGCCGCTGCTGCTGCTCGCTCTGCACGACGGTGCGCATCAGTTCGGACGAGCCGCCCTCCTTGAGCATCTTGCTGCGCAGGCGCGCGTCGACGACCAGCTTGACGCAGTAGGTGATGCAGACGAACAGGACGATCGGGATCAGCGCTTCGAATTCCATGGCGGTCTCGCGGTGTTGGGTTCGCCCACTGAGATACGGCGGCGGCCGGCGCGGTTGCAGTGTCCGGTGGCGGCGCCGGAACCGCAACGATCGCGGGCGATTCGCTTGGACGACCGGTTCATAGCAATCGGCTTGCAACCGCCGCCGCGCTCGACGTATCTGCTGCCGCCATGGATGATGCCCGCACATGAACCCGGATCGTGCCTTGGTCGAAGCCGTGCTCGCGCGCACGCCCGGCGCGTTCGAGCGCCTGGTGCGCGAGTACCAGGGCCTGTGCTGGCACATCATCCAGCGCATGGTGCGCCACCCCGAAGACGCGCGCGAGCTGTGTCAGGAGACCTTCCTGCGCGTGCACCAGTCCTTGCATCAGTACCGTTACGAAAGCGCGCTGAAGGCCTGGATCGGCCGGGTCGCCTACTCGATCGCGCTGCGCCACCTGGAAAAGCAGCGCATTCCGCTGGTCGAGTCGGCCGGTACGGAAGAAGAGATCGATCTGATGGAGAGCGTCGGCGACGAGTTCGACCTCGAAGCCGCCTGCGCCGACGCCGAGCAGGCACGCCACCTGCACGCGGCGATCGAGGCGCTGCCGCCGGTGCAACGCACCGTGCTGACCCTGTATCACCTGGAAGACGCCTCGATCGCCGACATCGCGCGGATTACCGGCCTCGCCGATGGTACGATCAAGAGCCATCTGTTCCGCTCGCGCCTGCGTCTGCGCGAGGTCTTGGAAGCCAGAATCGGAGCTGCCGCATGAGCACACCATCCCGCCCCGACACCGCCGCGTTCGAACGCGAATGGGACTTGCAGGAGCGCGCCCTGCGCGAGGAACGGCTGGGCCTATCGAGCGAGCACGCGGACGCGCACCTCTTGCGCTACCGGCAGTTGTCGCGCTGCTTGCTGCAGCCCTTGCCGCAGGCGCTGCCGGCGGATTTCGCCGCCGGGGTGATGCAAAGGCTCGCAGCCGACGCTGAGGCGGCGCGCGCGCGCGACCGCCGCTTCGAACGCGGCCTGGTCGCGGTGCTGGTGGCCGCCTTCGGCCTCGCGGTCGGCGCGATGATCGTGCTGTTCGGCTCGGACTGGCTGCAGCCGCTACTGCCGTATGCGCAGAAGCTGGCCAGTCCGTGGCTGCTCGCCCTGCTCGCGTGCGTGGGCGTGTCGCGCCTGTTCGACGGCTGGCGCGGCCACAGCCACTAGCTCGGCGCTACTCGATCTGCTCGCGCGCCCAGGCCGCGTCGAGCGCTTCCATCGCGTCCTGCGGCTTCAGCTTGGCCGCCTTGTCGTAGGCTTCGGCCGCCTCGTCCTCACGCTTGTCGCCGTGCAGGAGGAGCAGGCCGTTGCCGTATTCGATCCAGGCGATGGGCGAATCGGGGGTTAGCTTGAGCGCTTGCTTGAGGTGCTTTTCGGCGTCGACCGCGTTGGCGCCGTAGGTCAGCTTGGCCAGCATGCCGCCGACCTTGCCGACGATCTCGGCGTGATAGAGCCCGAACGCGGTCTGCGCCTCGGCGTGCTTGGGCGCCAGCTCCAGCGTGCGCTCGAGCGATTCGCGCACCTTGCCGGCCAGCCCTTGCGCGAGCGCCTGCGTGATCGAGATGGCCTGGCTCAGGCGGCCGATCGCGAACGCGCGGCGGTAGTGGCTGTTGGCTTCGTCGGGCAGCGCGGCGATCGCCTCGTTGGCGAGGCGCACCAGTTCCTCATAGCGCGCGACCTTGGTCTTGTCGTCGCTGACCAGATAGGTCGCGTGGATACCGGCCGCCTTGATCGCGACCGAGGCGCCGAGCGCCTTCAGCGCGACGCCTTGCTCGTAGGCGGCATGGAAATCGCCGCGGTGGAACGCGCGCCAGGCGTCCTGCAGCTGGGCGGCGAGGGCGCCGGCATCCTTGCCGAGCTTGGGATTGGCTTTGAGCAGGGCGGCCAGACGCTTGTCGTCCGGGAACGGTTCCTGATCGCCGGCATGCAGGCGAGCCCAGGCCTTGGCCAGCTTGTCGCCGGCATAGTCGTACGCCTTGTCCGGATGCGGAAACGCCGCCCAGTCCTTCTTCGCCATCGCAGCCTCCTGTTGGCAGATGTTGCGGCCAGTCTGCCAACAACTGCAGCGGTGCGTCACGCCGCCGTGCGGCACGGCCTCTCGCGACAGCGAGCCTCGCCCCAAACGCTCTAAACTCCGCGCATGACTCCGCCCAAATCCCGCCAGGAACCCGCCGCACGCGCTGCCGACCTGCGCGCGCGTATCGAAGACGCCAACTACCGCTACCACGTGCTCGACGATCCGGACATTCCCGACGCCGAGTACGACAAGCTGATGCGCGAGCTGGAAGCGCTCGAAGCGGAACATCCAGAGCTGGCGACGCCGGACTCGCCGACCCAGCGCGTCGGCAACGCACCCTCGTCCGCGTTCGCGACCGTGCTGCACGAGATTCCGATGCTGTCGCTCGGCAACGCCTTCAGCGCCGAGGAAGTCGAGGACTTCGTGCGCCGCATCGTCGAGCACTTGGAGATTGCCGAACCCTTGTTCTCGGTCGAGCCGAAGTTCGACGGCCTCGCGATCAGCCTGCGCTACGAAGACGGCGTCTTCGTGCGCGGCGCGACGCGCGGCGACGGCGCGCGCGGTGAGGACGTCACCGCGAATCTGCGCACGATCAAGGCCATTCCGCTGCGCTTGCGCAGCGGAAAAAATGAAGACGGATCGCTGAAATCGCGCGGCAAGGACTGGCCGGCCGTGCTCGAAGTGCGCGGCGAGGTCTACATGCCGCGCGCGGGCTTCGAGGCCTACAACGAGAAGGCGCGCGAGTCGGACGGCAAGATCAAGCCGCTGGTCAATCCGCGCAACGCCGCCGCCGGCAGCCTGCGCCAGCTCGATCCGCGCATCACCGCGCAGCGGCCGCTGGCGTTCTACGCCTACGCGCTCGGCGTGGTCGAAGGCGGCCGCGTACCCGATTCGCATTCGGCCATGCTCAAGCGCCTGCGCGAATGGGGTTTTCCGGTCAGCGCGCTGGTCGACACCGCGCGCGGCGCGGCCGGCTGCCTCGACTACTACGCGCGCATCGGCGCGCAGCGCGACGCGTTGCCGTTCGACATCGACGGCGTCGTCTACAAACTCGACGACATCGCCGGCCAGCGCGAACTCGGTTTCGTCGGGCGCACGCCGCGCTGGGCGATCGCGCACAAATTCCCGGCGCAGGAACAGCAAACCCGCATCGAAGCGATCGACGTCAACATCGGCCGCACCGGCGCCGCCACGCCGACCGCGCGTCTGGCGCCGGTGTTCGTCGGCGGCGTGACCGTGACCAATGCGACCCTGCACAACGCCGATCAGGTCGCGCGGCTCGACGTACGCGTCGGCGACACCGTGATCGTGCGCCGCGCCGGCGATGTGATTCCCGAAGTCGTGCGCGTGGTGATCGAACAGCGTCCGCCGCGCACGCGGCCGTGGACGATGCCGGCGCATTGCCCGATCTGCGGCTCGGACATCGTGCGCGAAGAAGGCGAGGCGGTCGCGCGCTGCACCGGCGGCCTGACTTGCGCCGCGCAGCGCACGCAGGCGGTGTTCCACTTCGCCGCGCGCCGCGCGATGGACATCGACGGTCTCGGCGAGCGCTACATCGAAGCGCTCGGCGAATTCGGCTACCTCGGTTCGGTCGCCGACCTGTACAAGCTGACGCTCGACGATCTGCTCGAGATGAAGCGCCGCAGCGACGAACGCGACGGCACCACCCCAGAGACAGTCAAGGCCGGCAAGATCGCAACCAAGTGGGCCGAGAACCTGATCGAGGCGATCGAGCGCAGCCGCCGCACCACGCTCGACCGCTTCCTCTACGCGCTCGGCATCGAGCACGTCGGCGAGAGCACAGCGAAGGCGCTGTCGACCTGGTTCGGCCAGCTCGCCCTGATCCGCCATCTGCCGTGGCCGCTGCTGAAACTGGTGCCCGACATCGGCGGTGAAGTCGCGCGCGCGATCGACGCCTTCCTCGAACAGCCCGGCAACCAGAAAGTCGTCGACGATCTGCTCGCGCGCGGCGTCGAGATCGCCGATGCGCACGCGCCTTCGCCCAAGCTGCGCGCCGAACTCGCGCTCGGCAAGGTGCTGGCGCAAGTGGAAATCCCCAAGCTCACCGCCAAGCGCGCCGAGCAGCTCGCCGCCGCGTTCGACTCGATCGAAGCGATCCTGGCCGCTGACCTCGACGCCTTGACCGCCGCCGGCTTGCCGGCCGATACCGCAACCGCCTTGCGCAGCTTCATCGACGCCGACGAAGGCCGCCGCTTGCTCGAACGCTGCGTGCGCGCGCTGGCGCAGCTGCAGGCGGCAGTGCCGGCCGGCGCGGCCGCTGCGGAAGGCCCGCTCGAAGGCCAGACCGTCGTCCTCACCGGCACCTTGAGCGCGCTCACGCGCGAGGAAGCGAAGGCGCGGCTCGAAGCGCTGGGGGCGAAGGTCGCCGGCAGCGTGTCGAAGAAAACGCAGTTCGTCGTCGCCGGCGAGTCGGCCGGCTCCAAGCTCGACAAAGCGCGCGAGCTCGGCGTCGACGTCTGGGACGAGGCGAAACTGCAGGCCTTCCTGGCCGAGCACGAGTAGTCGTTCGGTCGCGGCGCGCGCAGTGCGCGCGCCGCGATCGGCTCAACGGCAGTCGCTGCCGAGTGCCAGTACGCTGAAAGCGGTGCCGGCGTCCGCGGGCAGATCGATGGCGAGTGGCGTCGTCGCGCCTTCGAGCAGCAAGCTCGCCTCGCTGCCGGCCGCGGCGATGCCGAGCACCAGCAGCGCGTTTGCGTCGGCATCCGCCCAGGCGCTGGCGCGTTCGGTTCCATCGCGCGCCGTCACCACCAGGCGTACGCGCGAGGCGGCGGCGAGGTCGAGCCGTTCGACGCGCAGACTGCTGCCGTTCGGTGCCTGCGCACGTACGACCGTGACGACGTATTCGCTCGCGCCCGGTGCGAGGTCGAACGCGAAACTCGTGCTCGCGTCGAGTCGGCGTTGCGGCGCGGCCGCACCGCAAACGCCATCGGTGCCGGTCGATTCGGCACCGTCGCTGCCGATCACGTCGAAGCCGCTGCGCAAGAGGACGAGCAGGTCGCTGTCGATCGCGTTCGCGGTGACCGGACCTTCGACTTCGACCTCGTAGTCGACCGTGGCGCCGACCGCGTCGGGGCGCACCGGCGCGGTCACCAGCCAGGCCAGCGAACGTCCGGCCGGAATCGACACGGCGGTGTCGAGCAAGGGACCGCTGCCGCTCGGCGTGCAGCTCGCGCCGACGCCGCCGTCCATGCAGATCCAGGTCATCGCGCTGCTGTCGAGCTGCGCCGGCTGCAAGTCGCGCAGGCTGAGGCCTTCGGCGTCGCCGCTGCCGTCGTTGGTGATCTTGACCAGGTAGTTCACCAGCCGCCCATAGCGTGCGTAGCCGCGATCGTCGCTGACCGACAGCACCAGATGCGGTACCGGCGGCGCGCAGTCGACCACGACGCTGGTGACGTCGCTGCCGTCGAGTACGCCGCTGCCGCCGTTGACTTCGCAACGCTGCGTCGGCGCGCTCGGCTGCTGCGCGATGGTGACCGCGTAGCTGCTGAGATCGTCGAGCGCCGGTTGCAGCGTGAAGTTGCCGTTCGCTGCGATCGGTGTATCGCCGCTGCCGTTGAGGCGCAAGACCAGGCCGGAGCCGAGCAGGCCCTGCACGCGCCCGCCGATCGTGTGCGTGTCGATGGCGAAGTGCGCTTCGACCTTGCAATCGGTGACGATTGCGTTGGTCGTGTAGGTGCTGTCGACCAGCGTGCCGCCGCAGCTGCCGCCGACCGTGTCGAGGTGATAGTGCGGCGCCGGCGTCAGGCTGAACTCGACCGTCGCACCGTGATCGACCGTTTGCGCTTCGGACGGACTGATCGTCCCATGTCCGCCGAGTACATTCGGCGTGACCGTGTGGCGATTGATCGAGAAATGCGCGACCACCGTGCAGTCCTGCGTCACCGCCGCGGTCGTATAGACGTTGCCGGCGAGTGTGCCGCCGCAGCTGCCGTCGACGCTGGCGACGTGGTAGTTCGTCTCCGGGGTCAAGGTGAACTGCTGCGTCGCGCCGTGATCGACCGGCTGCGCTTCGGACGGGCTGATCGTGCCGTGGCCGCCGTCCACGCTCGGCGTGACGGTGTGGCGATCGATCGCGAAGTGCGCGATGACGGTGCAGTCCTGCGTCACGGCATTCGTCGTGTAGACGTTGCCGGCGAGCGCACCGCCGCAGCTGCCGTCGACGCGGTCGATGTGATAGTTCGCGTCCGGCGTCAGCGTGAATTGCAGCGTCGATGCGTGATCGACCGGCTGCGCCTCGGACGGACTGATCGCGCCATGCCCGCCGGCCACGCTCGGTGTGACCGTGTGGCGGTCGATCGCGAAGTGCGCGACCACGGTGCAATCCTGCGTGACGGCATGGGTCGTATAGACGTTGCCGGCGAGCGTGCCGCCGCAGCTGCCGTCGACCGTGGCGACGTGGTAGTTCGTCTCCGGCGTCAGCGTGAATTGCAGCGTCGCGCCGTGATCGACCGGCTGCGCTTCGGATGGGCTGATGGTGCCATGGCCGCCGTCCACGCTCGGCGTGACCGTGTGGCGGTCGATGGCGAAGTGCGCGACGACGCTGCAATCCTGCATCACGGCATGGGTCGTGTAGACGTTGCCGGCCAGGCTGCCGCCGCAACTGCCGTCGACGCGGTCGATGTGATAGTTCGCGTCCGGCGTCAGCGTGAGCTGCAGGGTCGAACCGTGATCGACCGGCTGTGCTGCCGATGGGCTGATCGTGCCGTGCCCGCCGGCCACGCTCGGCGTGACGGTGTGGCGGTCGATCGCGAAGTGTGCGATCACCGTGCAGTCCTGCGTCACCGCGGCGGTGGTGTAGACGTTGCCGGCGAGGCTGCCGCCGCAACTGCCGTCGACGCTGGCGACGTGGTAGTTCGCGTCCGGCGTCAGCGTGAATTGCAAGGTCGATGCGTGATCGAGCAGCTGCGATTCGGACGGGCTGATGGTGCCGTGCCCCCCAGCCACGCTCGGCGTGACGGTATGGCGATCGATCGCGAAGTGCGCGATCACGCTGCAATCCTGCGTCACGGCGCTGGTCGTGTAGACGTTGCCGGCGAGCGCGCCGCCGCAGCTGCCGTCGACGCGGTCGATGTGGTAGTTCGCGTCCGGCGTCAGCGTGAATTGCCGCGTCGCGCCGTAGTCGACGAGCTGCGCGCCGGCCGGTGCGATCGCGCCGTGGCCGCCGTCAACGCTCGAGGTCAACGTGTGCTGGTCGATCGCGAAGCGTGCGACGACGCTGCAATCCTGCGTCACGGCATGGGTCGTGTAGACGTTGCCGGCGAGCGTGCCGCCGCAGCTGCCGCCGACCGTGTCGATGTGATAGTTCGCATCCGGCGTCAACGTGAACTGCCGCGTCGCGCCGTAGTCGACCAGCTGTGCTCCGGCCGGTGCGATCGAACCGTTGCCGCCGTCCACAATCGAAGTCAACGTGTGCTGATCGATCGCGAAACGTGCGACGACGCTGCAATCCTGCGTCACCGCCCCGGTGGTGTAGACGTTGCCGGCCAGAGCGCCGCCGCAACTGCTGTCGACACTGTCGATGTGGTAGTTGGCGTCCGCGGTCAGCACGAACTGCCGCGTCGCGCCGTGATCGACCAACTGCGCGCCGGCCGGTGCGATCGTGCCGTTGCCGCCGTCCACGCTAGCGGTCAAGGTGTGCTGGTCGATCGCGAAACGCGCGACGACCGTGCAGTCCTGCGTGACGGCATTGGTCGTGTAGACGTTGCCGGCGAGGTTGCCGCCGCAACTGCCGTCGACGCCGTCGACGTGATAGTTCGGCGCCGGTATCAGGGTGAACTGCTGCGCCGCGCCGTGATCGACCGGCTGCGGTGCGGACGGACTGATCGTGCCCAGGCCCTCACCGACGCTCGGCGTGACGAGGTGCTGGTCGATCGCGAAATGCGCGACGACGCTGCAGTCGCCGTCGATGAGGTCGGTGACGTAGATCGTGTCGTCCGTCGCGGACAGCGCGCCGCTGCAGCTGCCGTCGACGAAGGCGAGGTGATAGTTCGGGTCCGGCGTCAGCGTGAATTGTGTCGTCTCGCCGCCGGTGACGATGACCGGCTGCGAGGGATCGATGCTGCCGTTGCTGCCGTTGCCGCCGTCGACGCTCGGCGACACCGTGTACAGGATCGGCTCGAAATTCGCGCTGCAACTCGCGGCCGCGCTCAGCGCGATCACCGTGACCGGCTCGCTGCCGCTGCAACTTCCGCTCCAGCCGGTGAAGCTCTGATACAGGGACGGCGTTGCGGTCAGCGTCACGATCGGCGCCGCTTCGCCGTCGTAGGTCGCGCTGCAATGATCGGCGCAATCGGTGATGGCGCCGCTCAGAGGAATCGGTGCGGCGCCGGCCGAGACGCGACCGTCACCGTTGATGGTGACATCGAGCGTCGGTTGGCGGTACTCGACCGCGCCGATGTCGCAGCCGGCGCCTTGCGGGCGCGCTACGCCGCGCTGGTCGTCCGCCAACGTGCAGGTTCCCGCATCGATCGCGCTGCCGTCGATGCCGGGCAGATGCGAGGCGATCGCGCCGCCGTGATCGCCGAGCAAGCCGAGTTTCGGATCGATCGTGATCAGGTTGGTGCAGGTGCTGCTGCCGGGGCAGCCGCCGCGCACGACGCTCCGATCGAGCACCGCGCTGCCGCTGCCGTCGAGCACGATTTCCGCATCGCCGGCGTCGACGCCGTTGTTCCACAGGATCGAATTGCGCAAGGTCGGACGTGCGGTGCCGCCGCCGAAGGCCTGGCTCGCGATCGCACCGCCGCGGCGCGCGCCGCTGAGGTTGCCGCTGAAGGTGACGTTGTCGAAGCTCGGCGTGACCGAGCCGAGATTGACGTTGAGATCGATCGCGCCACCCCAGTTCGGCGCGCGGTTGTCGCTGAAGACGACGTTGGAGAAAGCGGGACTGGCGCTGCCGCTCGCATTGCTCACACCGATGGTCGCCGCGCCGCCGACCTGGGTCGCGCGATTGCCGCGGAACAAGACTTTCGAGATCACCGGATCGGCGCGGCCGCTGTTGCCCGACACGCCCAAGCCGCCACCGGTCAAGGCGCGGTTGCCGCTGAAGACCAGGTTGCTCAGGGTGAAGCTGCACGAAGAGTTCGGCGTGGGCACGTCGCAGCGCAGGCCACCGCCCGATGCGCCGTTGCTGGCGTCGCCGCCGGTGATGACGAAGCCGTCGATCACCGTGTCGGGACCGTAGCCGGTCGGCAGCGCGTTGTTCATCAGCACGACGTTGACGCTGTTGCTGCCGACGATCGCGGTGGCGTCGCGCGCGATGCCGTCGGCGTCGACCGCATCGTTGTTGTCGATGTCGCCCGACATCACGGTCGGATTCGCGGCGATCGTCGCGGAGCTGCGTTCGGCCAGCGAGTTCTCGCTGCCGGCGAAGCCGCCGTAGAGTTTCTGCGCCGAGCGCGGGCGGAAGCTGTCGCCGATCGCCGTGCCCGGTTTGTACACGCCCTTGGCGGCCCAGACTTCGACGCAGGCGGCATTGCGTACCGCCGTCTGCAAGTCGCGGTAGGCGTCGGTCCAGCTGCTGCCGTCGTTGGCGCCGATCGCGCTCGCTTTGACGTAGCAGCGCCGCTGCACGTTGGCGAGGAAGGAATCGCCGAAGCGGAAGCCGCTGACGATCGCGTTGCCGGCGAGGTCGGCGATGCCGGTGCCGCTGCTTTTGAGCGTGAGGAACAAATGGCCGACGCCGCCGATGTCCTTCACCGCCACGGTGTAGCTGTTGCCGCTGCCGCTGACGTTGCCGACCACGCCGGTGGCGGTGCCGTCGATGGTCTCGACCGTGAAATCGGCAGCGTCGACGCCGTTGACCGCTTCGCTGAAGCTGACCGTGTAATTGATCGTCACGCTCTCGGGCGGCGGCGTGCCGACCAGGCGGATCGCGCTCGCGCTCGGCGCGAAGCCGTCGATTTTCACGCCGGCGGTGGAGGGCGCGCCGTTGATGCCGAGGTCGGCATCGGTGCCGAGGCTGTCGCGCAGGGTGCCGCCGTTCAAGTCGAGCACGGGCGCCAAGGCGATGCCGTCGGGGTCGTTGTTGCCGTTCGCGACGGTGGCGCGGAACAAGAGATCGGTGCCGCCGCTGCCGCTCACGTAGTTGGCGGAGATCGGGCCGGAATTGAGCACCAGCTGCAGGCGCGGCGTGCCGGTCACGCTGACCGGTTTGCTGAAGCGCAGGCTGAAGTCGAGCGCGCGCCCGATGCCGTAGTTGCCGTCGGCCGGCACGCTCACCGCGGTCACCGCCGGCGGCAGCGCGGTTACGGCGAGCATCAGCTTGCTGTCGGAGCGGCTGAGTCGGTAGAGATAGTTTCCGGGGATGGTCGTGCCGAGGGTGAAGTTGTCGGCGTCGAGGCCGCTCAAGCTCGCGCCGCTGAAATCGATCAGAGTGTAGTTGCCGTAGCCGAAGCCGCCGCTGTCGGCGAGATTGATGCGGATGCTGCCGCTGCCGGCGAAACTGCCGCCGCTGATGCGCAAGAGATCGCTGCTGCTGCCCAGTTCAAGATCGAGCACGGCGCCGTTGTTCAAGCTGAGGCCGCTGGAAAAGGTCAAGGTGCCGGGGCTGTTGCCGGGCGCGAGGTGGCCGCCGTTCTGCACCGTGGCCGCTCCGCCGACGCGGCCGCTGCCGCCGAGCGTGGCGCCGTTGGCGACGGTGAGCGCGCCGCTGCCGCTCACGCCGTTCACGCGCAAGGTTCCGCCGTTGACCGCGATGGTGCCGCTGTGGGTGTTCTGGCCGCCGA
Source organism: Dokdonella sp. GW821-FHT11D02 (assembly GCF_058808595.1). Taxonomy (NCBI): domain Bacteria; kingdom Pseudomonadati; phylum Pseudomonadota; class Gammaproteobacteria; order Lysobacterales; family Rhodanobacteraceae; genus Dokdonella; species Dokdonella sp. GW821-FHT11D02. Next base: position 2,109,293 of record NZ_CM179520.1, read on the forward strand.
ATGTGAGCGTGCCGCCGCCGTTCTTGGCGAACGCGCCTGCGCCGCTCAGCACGCCCGAGTAGCTCGTGCTGGCGCCGTTGCCGCCGACGCCGAGCGCGACCGCCGCACCGCCGGTGTTTTGCAGCGCCAGCGGCTGCGAGCCGGCCAGGCCGCCGAAGTTTGCGCCGGTGATACCGACGAAGGAAACGGCGCCGCCGTTCAAGATCACCGTGCTCGGTTGCACCGCGCCGGCGTTGGCGAGCGCGAGCGTGCCGGCTTCGACGGTGGTGTTGCCGCCGTAGCCGTTGGCGGCGGACAAGGTCAGGGTGCCGGCGCCGCGCTTGGTCAGGCCGCCGCCGCCGGGCAGCGCGATCGGAATGCCCATGCTGCGGCCGTTGGTGTCGAAAATCGCGCCGCCGCCGTCGATCGACAAGCGCGTGATGTGATGCAGATAGTCGAAGCCGTTGTTGAAGTTGATCCAGTTCGGGTTGTCGGTGTCCTTCGCGCGCAGGGTGCCGCCGTTGAAACGCAGCTCCGCTACGGTCTGCTGGCCATTCGTCCCGTCGCGCCGGATTTCGTTCGTCGTCAGCGTGCCGCCGTTGAGGTAGACGTAGGCCGCAGCGCCGATTGGCGTGTAGGGCATCAGCGACACCTTGCCGCCGACGTTGAGATTGCCGCCGTTGAGGGTGTAGCTGCCGGTATTGCCGTTGTAGAGGGAAAGCTGCAGATCGCCGCCGAGGTTGATGGTGCCGCCGCTCTGCGTGGCCGCCGAGGTGATCGCGCCCCAGCTGTAGATCGCTACGATGAAGCTGCCGGAAATATTCGCCGTGCCGCTATTCATGTTGTAGTAGGCGTTGTTCCACAGCTGATAGGACTTGGCGAGCACCGTGCCGCCGTTCTGGTTGACGGTGACGCGCGGCGTGGTGCCTACGGTCATGACGGTGACCGAATTCTTGCTGTTGTAGTCGTAGACGTTGGGATCGGTGTAGGTGCGGTCGGCGAGGATCTCGCAATCGGCCGACGGCGTATCGCACAGCTGCGCGAAGGCGGCCGAGAACGGCGCCAGCGCGAGTGCGGCGGCGAGGCCGAGGCGGAGTGCGCAGTGCGAACGCGCAGATGCGGCTTGCGCTGGCGCGCAGACGGCGGAGAGCAACGGCAAACTCGGCGCACGACGAGACGGCGCAGCGGCAACGCGATCGAACACGATCTTTTCCCCTGGAGTCGAGCAATGGCAACGTTGTCCCGATATTCGTAATTCGGGGCCGCCAGGGATCACGGTGTGTCGATGGAGCGCGTGCCAGCCTCGGGCCGGCAGGTACGGCGCAGGCGCCGAGCGATTCAGCGCGCCTGGCGCAAGGCGCGGATGCGCGCGAGCACGGGCGAGGCCGCGACGAACTTGCCGTCGACGCCGGCGAGAATGGTGTCGGCCAGTTTCGCCGCTTCTTCGGCGCGGCCGTGCGCGTGCAGCCACTGCGCGCGCGGCAGCTGGGCCAGCGCGATGCGCGGGTCGCCGGCGGCGAACACGCCGGTGGCGCCGGCTTCGGCCTCTTGCAACGCGGCGAGCGCCGCTGCGTCGCCGTCGCGTTGCAGGCGCGCCAGCGCGCTCGCTTGCTTCCACTGCCACGACGGCTGCGGCTTGAGCGCGGCGCGATAGGGCGCCACTTCGTCCAGCACGGCCTCTGCGCCGGCGCGTCCGCACGAGGCGAGCCAGAGCGCGCGTTCGACCTTGGTCGCGTTCAAATCGGCGTCGTCGGGTTTGTTGCGCGCGGCGTAGAGCGACGCGGCCGCCGTCAGCGCCGCATCAGTTCCGTCGACGCAAGCGGTCAGGCCGAGGATGAATGCCTGCATGCGCAGAAAACGCGCGAGGATGTAGTCCGCCGCGCCGCGGCGCCGCGCGTCGGCGACGGCTTCGGTGATGGCGCGTTCGGCGCGCTCGGCGTCGCCGGCGAGGGCGGCGTTCTTGGCGAAGTTCTGCCGCCAGATCAGCAGCGAGTCGTCGTCCTTGGACACTTTGCGCGCCGCGGTCGAGAAAATCTGCTCGTACAGCGGCAGCGCTTCGATCGAGCGCCCCGCCTCGTACAGCATGGTCGCGTACTGGTCCAGCGACCAGGCGCCGCCGCGACTGTCCATGTCGCCGGCGCGGCGGTGCTGCTCGTGCGCGCGCAGGAATAACGGCTCGGCTTCCGCGAAGCGGCGCGCCAAGGTGAGGGTGTTGGCCAGCGTTTCGAGGCTTTGCGCATACTCGGCGTGGTTGTCGCCGTCGACGCGCGCACGCAGCTCGACCGACTCCTCGAGCAGCGCGACGGCATGGTCGTAGTTGCCGCGGTTTCGTTCGAGCCAGCCGTAGTTGCCCAAATCGATCGACAGATTCACGCTGTCGGGTTCGAGCTTGCGCATCAAGGGCAAACTGCGCTCGAACAAGCGCGCCGCCGCGTCCGGCTGGTCGACGCCGAGCACTTTGGCCGCGGTCAGGGTCAGCTTCACGCGCGCCGGCGAATCCTCTGCGGCGTTTTGTTCGAGCAGGCGCAGCGCTTCGTGCACGTAGTCGAACAGCCGCACGCTTTCGGTGTAGCGCAAGGACATGTCGGCGTCGTCGATCAGCATCTGCGCCAGCACCAGCGGCCGGTGCTGGCCGCGCTCCAGCGCGATCGCTTTGTCGTACAGCGCGCGTGCGCGCTCGTGCTGGCCGATCACGAACAAGACCTTGGCCAGCGCCGCCGACATCTGCGCCTGCGTCGCCGGCTTGTCGGCGAGATCGCGCTCGACCCGCAGCAGGGCCTGGTCGAGCAGGGTCGCGATGGAGACGGTACCGCTGCCGGCGTCGGGATTGGCGCCTTCGAACACCGAGGTCAGGAACAGGCTGGTTTCGCGCGCGGCCGTCTCGGAGGCGCGCGCCTCGCTCTCGGCTTGGCGCGCGCGATCGCGTTCGGCCAGCGCGCTCTGCTCGGCCGCCTGCGCACGGCGGTTTTCGGCGATGACTTTCCAGGTGAACAAGGCCGACAACAGCACGATACCGGCGACGATCACCAACGCCAGCCAGTGACGCCGCAGGAAGCGCGCGCTGCGATAGCCGGCGGTGGCCGGCAGCGCGCGCACCGGGCGATGCGTGCGCAGGCGCGCGAGGTCGTCGCACAGCGCGTCGACCGAGGCGTAACGCGCGGCCGGGTCTTCGCGCATCGCCATCGCGAGGATGGCGGCCAGTTCCGGTCCGGCCGCGAGCTTGGCCGCCTCGAGCATGCGGCGCAGCACGACGCCGAGGCTGTAGATGTCGCTGGCGACGCGGACGCGCTCGCCGCGGCGCTGCTCCGGGCTGGCATAGCCCGGCGTGTAGCCGGGCGAGCCGTCGGCGGCGGTCTTGCCGGCGTCGTCGGCGACGCGCTCGGCCAGCTGCGCGATGCCGAAGTCGAGCAGCATCGGCTGGCCGCGCGTATCGACCAGGATGTTCGGCGGCTTCAGGTCGCAGTGCACGATCAGCTGCCGATGCGCATGGCTGACCGCCGCGCAGGCGGCGACGAACAGGTCGAGCAGCGCGCTCAGGCCGGGCTTGTGCTCGCGGCAGTACTCGTCGATCGGGCGGCCGGCGACGTATTCCATCACCAGATACGGCTGCCCCTGCGCGCTGGTGCCGCCGTCGAGCAGGCGCGCGATGTTGGGGTGGTTGAGGTTGGCCAGCAGCTGGCGTTCGCGCGTGAAGTTCGCGATCGCCGCACTGCCGGCGACGCCCTTGATGAATTTCAGCGCGGCGGTCTGCTCGTAGCTGCCGTCGCCGCGCTCGACGCGATAGACGCGGCCCATGCCGCCGTGGCCGATCTCGGCGACCACGCGCCACGCCCCGAATGTTGCGCCGACTTCCGGCCGCGGCGCCGGCACGCTGTCGAGCACGCGGTTGCGCGCGGCGGTCAAGGCGCCGGTGCGGTCGCGGTCGCCGGCGGCGCACAGGGCGAGCACTTCGGCGGCGAGGGCGGCGTCGGCACCCAGCTGCGTCAGCGCTTCGCTGCGTGCGGCCGGTTCGAGATCGGAGACGGCGTCGTAGAGCGCACGCAGCCGCAGGTAACGCTCGGCGTCAATCGCCATCGGAACCGTCGCCGATCGCGCGCAGCAGCCAGGAACGCGCGAAACGCAGATCGCGCTTCACGGTCGGCACGGAAACACCGAGCACGGCGGCGATCTCGTCCTGTTCGAGCCCGCCGAAATAGGTCAGGTGCATGACTTGGCCGCAGCGCGGATCGAGCGCTTCGAGCGTGGTCAGCGCCTGCTCCAGCGCGAGCAGATCGACCGCCACCGCCGCGTCGTCGGCGGCATCCACGCGCGACAGGCTGACCTGCACGCAATCGCCACCGCGCTTGTCGGCGGCACGCGCACGCGCGCGATCGACCAGGATCGAACGCATCGCCAGCGACATGGTGGCGAAGAAGTGCGCGCGATTGGCGAAGTCCATCGGCGACTGCATCATCCCCAGCGCCGTCTCGTGCACCAGCTCGGTCGGCGACAGCGTGGCGGCGCCGTTCTGTCGGTCCAGGCGCTGCATGGCGATGCGTTTGAGAGCGGGGTAGGCCTGTTCGATCAAGGCCGAGAAAACGCGGCCGTCTCCGTTGCGCCATTCGTGCAACAGCTGGGTCAAGTCAGGGCTGGAGACGGCGGGGCCGGTTTTTACTGCACTCATGGAATCCCCCGGCCAAGTCTAGCAACCGGCCCGGAAAATTCCTCGCGTTTTATACTTTGCGCGGTCGCCCCGGCGAGCGGACTCAGCGCGCAGCGCCCTTGTCGGCCTCGTCGTCGCCGCTTTCGTGCAGGCCGCTCGAGCCGAGTCCGATGCCGGCGCCCAGGCCCATGCCGGCGCCCATGCCGCCACCGCCGCCACCCGCGCCGCGGCCGCCGCCGCCTTTCGCATCGCCTTCGCCCTTGCCGCGGTTGCCGCCACCACCGCCGCTGCTGCCGGGGCGAGTCGGTCCTTGGCGCGGAATCGCAAGGCCGGCCGGCACCGCGTCGAGATCGAGCGCTTCGCGCACGAAGTCGCGCAGCGAAACGACCAGCTCGTGGGTGTGGATCGGGCGGCCCTCGGCCAGCTCGGTCGCGGCGCGCGCGGCGAGCCGCACCTGTTCCTCGGTGCCGAGCAGGATGATGTCCGACAGCGCCGCCTCGACCGCATCGCGCATGCGCCGCGCGCGATCGCTGCCGGCCGGCGCGCCCGTGTCCGCGGCGTCGTCCGCGACCGGCTCCGCCGTGCGGCGGCGCAGATCGCGCAGATGGGTGGGATCGACCGCGAGGTTGCCGCTGAACGAACCGCCGAGCGTCTTGTAAGCCGCGATCAGCGTGCGCAGGCGCTCGTTGATCTGGCGATTCTCGCGCTCGCGCCGCTGCTGGATCGTCTGCATCGCGAGCAGGCGGATGCCGACGCCGATCAAGGTGATCACGGCGATGCCGAGCAGGGTCGACAGCAGGGCCTGCCAGGAGCTGAAGTCGAGGTTGCGCATGGGCGGAGCCGGCCGGATGGATAGGGCAGTGTAGTGCGGGCCCGGCGCCTTCACCTCTCCCGCTCGCGAGAGAGGTCGACGCGCGTAGCGTGTCGGGTGAGGGCAATCGGTGTGCCGCACCTCACGCCTGCCCAGACGCGCCCTTTAATCCTTCCCGAGCGGATGCGCATCTGAGCCGCATCCTCTTCACTCGGCCAGGATCGATCGCATGCGTCTTTCCGTTTCGCTCTTGTGTGGCATCGCGCCGCTCGCGCTCGGTTTGTCTTTGTCTGCGTCCGTCTGCGCCGCAGCCGCGCCGCGAGTGATCAGCGAAGACGTCGGCCGCTTCTGGAGCGTCTACGACCGCGTGCAGCGCGAATCCGATCCGGCGCAGAAGCAGCGTCTGCTGCAAACCGAATACCTCGACCGCGGCAGCCCAGGCCTGAAAGCCTTCGTCGAGAAGAAAGGCTGCACGGCGGACAAATACCGAGAGGCGTTGGAACGCTATCCGCGTTTCTGGAAATCGGTGCGGGCCAACACGTCGGCGATCGACGTGCCGTCGATCGATCGGGAACTGGGCAAGTTTCGCGCGCTCTATCCGCAGCTGCGGCCGGCCAGCGCGTACGTCGTGATCGGCTGCATGACGTCCGGCGGCACCACCGAGGGCGACAAGGTGCTGATCGGCGCCGAGATCGCGACCGGCAACGAACGCGTTGACTTGTCCGAACTGCCGCCGGCGCTGCGCCAGCGCCTGACCACCTATTTCGCGACCCAGCCGGGCAAGAAGCTCGGCCTCCTGATGGTGCACGAGTACGTGCACACGCAGCAGCCGGATGGTTCGCACGCGACTCTGCTCGGGCAGGCGCTGGGCGAGGGTGGCGCCGACTTCATCGCCGAAAAGGTCACCGGCAAACTGCCCGAGCTGCCCTACGTGAGCTACGGTCCGGCGCACTCGCGCGAGATCTTGCGCGAGTTCGCCAAGGACATGGACAAGACGGCTTACGGGAAATGGCTCTACAACGACACCGACAACACGTTCGGCGTCGCCGATCTCGGCTACTACGTCGGCTACGCGCTGTGCCAGGCGTACTACGAGCGCGCGGCCGACAAGCGCGCGGCGATCGGCGACATCATCCGCTTGAACTATTCCGATCGCGCCGCCGCGTACGCGTTTCTCGAAGCCGCCGGCGGGCTGCCGCGCTGAATCGTGCGCGGCGCGTGTCGCTTGCGAGCGATGCGCGCCGCGGACGGTTGTGGTCGCGCGGCGATTGCGTCATCGTCGCCGCATCGTAGTCGAAGCGACCTTCATGCCGTCCGAGCCGGCCGCACCCTCCCGTCCGAACCGAATCGAAGCCCGCGACGCGCTGCAACTGCGCGCGCGGCTGTACACCCGCCTCCGCGCATTCTTCGCCGAGCGCGGCGTGCTCGAAGTCGAAACGCCGATCTTGAGCGTCGCCGGCAACACCGAGCCGAACATCGAGAGCTTCGTCACCGGCTTCGGCGGCCACGTCGACGCCGGCTCGCGCGAGCGCTGGCTGCGTACCTCGCCCGAATATCCGCTCAAGCGCCTGCTCGCCGCGGGCGTCGGCGACTGCTACGAACTCGGCCGCGTGTTCCGCAACGGCGAGGCCGGGCGCCGCCACAATCCCGAATTCACCATGCTGGAGTGGTATCGCGTCGGCTGGGACCACCACCGCCTGATCGAAGAGACGGTCGAGCTGGTGCAGGCCGCGCTGGCCCTGCTCGGCCGCCGCGTCACGGCGACGCGGCGCAGCTATCGCGAATGGTTCACCGTCGAACTCGGTCTCGATCCGTTCACCGCTTCGATCGAACAACTGCGCGCACCGCTTTCCGACGTGCGCATCGACGGCGCTCATCTCACGCGCGACGACTGGCTCGATCTCTTGATCACCCATCGCCTGCAACCCGGCTTTGCGCGCGACGAGGTCAACGTGATCTATGACTTCCCCGCCTCGCAGTGCGCGCTGGCGAAAATCCGCGCCGGCGAGCCGCCGCTGGCGGAGCGCTTCGAGCTGTATCTCGGACCGTTCGAGCTGGCCAACGGCTATCACGAACTGCACGACGCGGCCGAGCAGCGCGCGCGCTTCGAGCGCGACAACGAACGCCGCCGCGAGCGCGGCCAGCGCGAGTTGCCGCTGGACGAGCGCCTGCTCGCCGTGCTCGACGCGATGCCGGCTTGCGCCGGCGTCGCGCTCGGTATCGAGCGGTTGCTGATGGGGTTGGCCGAGACCGACGACATCCGCGACGTACTCGCGTTCGCCTTCGCGGACGCCTGAAGCGCTAGGGCTGCTCGAAGCCGTTGCCGAACACCGGCGTGTGCAGTTCCCAGCCGAAGTTGGCCAGCGGATTGCCGTTGAACGAGCCCATGCTGCCGGGCGGCCGGTTCCCCACGGTGTCGCCGGAAATGCTGGTGAGGAAGTAGCGATCCTGCGAGCTGCCGACGTCGGCCGGTGTGAACACGCCGGCACCGAGATTGTTCATCTGCGCAAGCGTGGTCGAGCTACCGCCGTTGTCGTAGAACTGGCAGGCCCACACGATCGGCGCGCCGGCGTCGAAGGCGAGGCCGTGGATCGGCTTGACCGGCAGGGTGACGGTCTGCACGTTGTTCGCGGCGAGGGTGATCGGAGTGGAGAAGAAGATCCGGCCCAAGCGCGTGCCGGGTCCGCCGCCGTCGCCGTCGTTGCGGAAGAATTCGAGCGTCGGCCGCACGTCGACGTCGACGCCGTTGCGGTTGTAGGTGGTGAACACCAGTCCGTCCAGCTGCACCGCGCTGCGCCCGCCGGCGGACAGGGTCAGATCGTCGCAGACCATCGGCGTGACGATGTTCCCGCCGCTCTGCACCGCGCCGGAAAACCAGGCGCCGGAGCCGCTGTAGTTGCTCACGTTGGAATAGGAAACGTCGCCGCCGACCACGGCGGGTGCATGCATATGCTGTTGCTGCGGAAAGGCGATTTCGGCGCTGGCGATTTCGACCTCGAACGGAGCGTCGGTCTGGGCGTGGAGATTGGCGGCGCCGAGCAGGGCGAGCACGGCGAGCGCAAGGGGATGGCGAAACATACGGGACCTCTTCGAAGACATCAGGGGCTGCGCTCGGGTGAGTGCAGTCCGCCGGCTACGTCGAAGCAGGCGATTGGATGACATCGGTCGCGCGGCGAGGGCGCGCGACTTGCTCGAACGCGGACGCCCTCAGTGCAGCGGCAGATGCAGCCGCGCCACGCAGCCGCGCGCGTCGGCGCGGTTCTCCAGCGTGAGTTCGCCACCGTGCTGTTCGACGATCTGCCGCGCCAGCACCAGGCCGATGCCCGAGCCGCCCGGCTTGGTGGTGAAGAACGGCACGAACAAGTTTTCGCTCGGCGGCAAGCCGGGACCGCCGTCGATCACCTCGACGATCAAGTCGCCGCTCTCTTCGCGCCAGCGCAGCGCGACGTCGCCGCCGGTGGTCAGCGCGGCATCGGCGGCGTTGCGGATCAGGTTGATCAGGGCTTGCTCGATCTGGTCGGGATCGAGCTCGGCGCGCAGCTCGGGCGCGGCGCCGATCTTCACTTCGACGCGCTGCTCCAAACGCGCGCTGCGCCGCGCCAGTTCGTCGAACGCGACCTCGCGCCGGCTCGGCGGCGGCAGCCGCGCCAGCGCGGTGTAGCGCGCCATGAAGCGCGCCAGCGCTTCGGCGCGATCGCCGATCACTTCGAGTCCGCTGCGCGCATCGCTGCGCCAATCCTCCGGCGGCGGTTCCATCGCGATCAGCTTGGCCACGGTCGCCGCCATCGAACGGATCGGCGCCAGCGAGTTGTTGAGTTCGTGGCCGAGCACGCGCAGCAGGCGTTGCCAGGCGAGGCGTTCTTCTTCGCGCAAGGTGCGGCTGAGATCGGTCACCACCAACAGATCGTGGCGGCGGCCGTCGGCGCGGAAGCGTGCGTGGCGGATCTCCCAGCGGCCGCTGCCGCCGGGGAAGGCGTGTTCGATCACGCGCGAGTTGTCTTCGTCGAGAAAGCCGGCCAGGCCGAGCGCCTGCGCCGAACGCCCGTCGAGCGCGGCCGACGGCTGCCCGAGCAGGCGGCCGGCGGCCGGATTGGCCAGAGTCAGAAATCCTTCGGCGTCGAAGCTCAGCACGGCGATGTCGAGCGCCGCGATCACCTTGGTCAAGAGCGCGCTCTGCTCCTCCACCGCCAGGCGCTGCTCGCGCAGGGTCTGCGCCAGCGCATTGATCTCCCACACCACTTCGCCGACCGCATCGCCGCGCTGCGCGCGCGAGCCGCGCAGGCTGTAGTCGCCTTCGCGCAAGGCTTCGAGCAGGTTGGACAAGGTGTAGAGCGGAAACACCGCGCGCCGCTGCAGGGTGAAGGCGAGCACGAAGGTGGTCGCCGCGACCGCGAAGAACGCGGTCAGCGCTTTCCAGCTGGCGTCGAACGCGAATTCGGCGGCGGCGGCGAACGCGAGCAGACCGGGCAGGGCGACCAGGAGCAGGCCGACCAACAGACGCCGTTCATAGCTCCAGCGCGGCATCAATCGCCGGACTCGATGCCGTATTTCTGCAAGCGTCGGTACAACGAAGGGCGGCTCAAGCCGAGCAGGCCGGCGGCGCGCTGGATGTTGCCGCCGGTGCGTTCGAGTGCTTGCCGCACCATGCGTTCCTCGGCTTGCTCGACCGTCAGCGACTCGCTCGCCGCCAGCGCGGCGGCGCCGCTGATGTCGTGCGGCGCCGGCGGCTTCAAGTTCAGCGCGTCTTCGTCGAGCTGGGGAGCGTCGGCCATCAAGGCGGCGCGCTCGACGATGTGCGACAGCTCGCGCACGTTGCCGGGCCAGCTGTAGTTCTGCAGCGCGCGCAACGCGGACGGCGCGAAATGCAGGCCCTCGCGCTGGTAGCGCGCGGAGAAACGCGCGAGGAAGGACTGCGCCAGCTGGGCGATGTCCTCGCCGCGCTCGCGCAGAGGGGGGAGGTGCAGCTCGACCGTGTTGAGACGGAACATCAGATCCTTGCGGAACGCGCCGCGCGCGACATCGGCGGCGAGATCGGCGTTGGTGGCCGAGACCAGGCGCACGTCGACCTTCAGCGTGCGCGAGGAACCGACGCGTTCGAGTTCGCCGTCTTCGAGCACGCGCAACAGTTTCGGTTGTTGTGCCGGCGGGATGTTGGCGATCTCGTCGAGGAACAAGGTGCCGCCGTCGGCGAGTTCAAAACGGCCGATGCGGTCGCTCTTGGCGTCGGTGAAGGCGCCGCGCACGTGGCCGAACATTTCCGCCTCGAACACGCTTTCCGGAATGCCGCCCATGTTGACCTTGACGAACGAAGCGGCGGCGCGGCGCGACGCTTCGTGCAGCTTGCGCGCGATGACGCCCTTGCCGGTGCCGTTCTCGCCCAGGATCAGCACGTTCGCATCCGACGGCGCGACGCGTTGCAGGGTCGCCAGCAGCGCGCGCATCGGTTGCGAGGTGGCGACGAATTCCTCGTCGTCGCCGGCGCGCAGCAAGGCGTTCTCGGCGGCGAGCCGGCGCTCGTTGCGGCGCGCCTGACCGAGCGCGAGCTGGTTGCGCACGACGCTGACCAGGCGCTGGTTGTCCCACGGTTTCTCGACGAAGTCGCCCGCGCCGAGCCGCATCGCCTCGACTGCGAGGTCGATCGTGCCCCAGGCGGTCATCACGATCACCGGCAGTTCGGCGTCGACTTTCTTCAGTTCGCGCAACAGATCGAGCCCTTCGGCGCCCGAGGTGGTGTCGCGGGTGTAGTTGAGGTCGATCAAGGCGGCGTCGAAACGCTGCTTGCGCGAGGCTTCGACCGCCGCGGCCGGACCGTCGACCGCGCTGCAGCCGATGCCTTCGGCCTTCAGCAAGAGGCGCAGCGCCTCGCGGATGTCGCGCTGGTCGTCGGCGATCAGCAGATTGGGAGTGAGAGTGGCCATGTGTCGACGGTTGCGCGATCCGATGCGAGTGCGGCGGGGACTATACCGCGCCGGCCGGTTTCTCGATCCAGCCATCGGCCAGCCGCACCACACGCTGCGCTTCGTGCGCGAACGCTTCGTTGTGGGTGACCTGCACGATCGTCATGCCGCCCTTATGCAGCTCGTGCAACAGATCCATGATCGTGCGCGCCTGGCTCGAATGCAGCGCGCCGGTCGGCTCGTCGGCGAGCAGCAGGCGCGGACGGGTGATGACCGCGCGCGCCACCGCGACCAGCTGCTGCTGGCCGCCGGAGAGCTGGCTCGGAAACAAGTCCTTCTTGCCGACGATCTGGAAACGATCGAGCAGGTCGGCCACGCGCGCGGCGCGCTCCTTCGCCGGCACGTCGCGGTATTGCAGCGGCAGGTCGAGATTCTCCGACACCTTCAGATCGTCGATGAGGTGGTAGTGCTGGAAGATGAAGCCGATCTTCTCGCGCTGCAGGGCCTGGCGCTGCTTGGGGTTCAAGGTTTCCACTTGAGTGCCGTCGAGCGTGTAGGAGCCCTGCCATTCGTGATCCATCAGGCCGAGCACGTTCAACAGCGAACTCTTGCCGGCGCCGGACGGCCCCATCACGCTGATGAATTCGCCTTCGCCGATGTCGAGGCCGACATTGCGCAACACCCACGTGCGGCCGCCGGCGAGCGGGAAGGATTTTTCGACGTTTTCGAGACGGATCATCGGGATTTCCTGAAGCGAAGAAGACGGGTTCATTCGTTGCGCAGCGCGACCACCGGATCGGTCGCCGCGGCGCGCCGTGCCGGCAGCCAGCACGCCGCGATGCCGACCGCGCCGAGCACGGCGGCGACGCCGGCCAAGGTCGGCGGATCGAACGCGCCGACACCATACAACTGCGAAGCGAGCAGGCGCGTGGTCAGATAGGCCAGCGGCAGCCCCATCGCGAGGCCGACGCCGATCAGCAGCAGGCCTTGCCGCAGCACCGTGCGCAAGATCCGCGCGCTGTCGGCACCGAGCGCCATGCGCACGCCGAATTCCGGCACGCGCTGACGTACCGTGTAGGCGAGCACGGCATACAGGCCGACGCCGGCCAGCAGCAAGGCGATCACGCCGAGCAAGCCGAGCAGGGTGTTGAGGCGCTCGCGCTCGTGCAGGGTGTCGGAGATGAGCTGGTTCAAGGCGACTACGGGACCGATTGAATCGGCCGGTGCGATCTGGCCGGCCAAGGCTTTCAGCGGCTCGACCAGCGAGCTCGGCTCGACCGTCGTGCGCAGCACCAATGCGGCGTGCGGCGGCGCCGGATCGGGCTGGTAGATCGAGGGGCGATCGGGCGCTTCGTCGAGCGAGCGCTGCTTCAGCGTCGGCACCACGCCGAGGATGGTCACCTCGCGCTCGGGCGTGTCGGCGCCGGTGGAGATCTTGAAATGACGTCCGATCGGATCGGCGTCGCCGAAGTGCCGCTTGACGAACAACTCGTCGACGATCGCGACCGGCGCGCGCGCACGCACTTCGGCGGCATCGAAGTTGCGTCCGCGTAACAGCGCCACGCCGAGCGCGCCGAAGTAGCCGGCGTCGATCTGCTGGTTGTAGCCGACCGGCTTTTCCTTGATGTCGTCCAGCCCGGGCGGCACGTAGTTGGTGGTCGCCATGCTGGTGCCGAACGGCACCATCGCGCCGAGCCCCGCGGCCGAGACACCGGCGAGATCGCGCGCGCGTTGCGCCAGTTCGCTCAGGCGCGCGTTGCGCAGTTCCGCCGTCGCGTCGTCGGCAACCAGATCGTCGAGGCCGGCGTAGAGCAGATGGTCGCGTTGGAAGCCGACGTCTTGCGCGAGCAGGTTCTGCGAACTGCGCAGCAGCACGCCGATGCCGAACAAGAGCGCGACGGTCAACGCGACCTGCGCCACCACCAGCGACTTGCGCGCCGTCTGCGCCAGCTGACCGGCGGTCTGGCGCGAGCCGCCGTGACGGATCACCGCGTTGAGATTGCCGCGCTGCACCGACAGGCCGGCCACGACCAGCGCCACGCACAGCGCCAGCGCGAGCAGCGACAGGAGAGCGAGCGTGGGCAGGTCGATGCCGATCGCCTGCGGCGTTCCGCCCGGCAGCAGGTCGAGATGGCGCAACAGCGCCAAGCCGCCCGGCAACAGCGCACAACCGAGCAGCACGCCGGCACCGCACAACAGCGCCGCTTCGATCGCGGCCGTCCACGCGCGCCGCGAAGGCGAGGCGCCAAGGGCGGCGCTCAGCGCCGCTTCGTGCCGTCGCGCCAATGCGCGCGCGAGGAATAGATTGGCGACATTGGCCGCCGTCACCAGCCACACCAGCGACGCCGCCAGCAGCATCAGCAGCAAGGCCGTGCTGCGCTCGCCGATCCAAAGCACGCGCAAGGGCTCGATGCGAAGCTGGATGTTGTTGCCGAAGGCGTCGTCGAGCTCCGGCATCGCCTTGGCGATGGTCGTCACTTCGTGCTGCGCGGCAGCAGCATCGGCGTCCCCGCGCAGGCGGCCGATGACCAGGGTGCCGTCGAAGTTGCCGGCGCGCGAACGCGCGCGTTCCTGCTCGCTGAAACGCAGCGGCAGCCATACTTGCGTGCTGCGCGAAGGAAACACGAAGCCTCGCGGCAGCACGCCGGCGACGCGGTAGTCCTCGCCGTCGATGCGCAAGCTGCGGCCGATCGCATCGGCCGCGCCGGCGTAGCGCTGCTGCCATTCGTCCCAAGACAAGATCGCGCTGCGAGCCGCGCCCGCGGCGACGTCTTCCGGGGCGAACAGTCGGCCAAGCGCCGGTTGCGCGCCGACCAGGCCGAGCAGGCCCGGCTCGACCAGGGCGATTTTCAAGGAGCCGCTGCGCCGGCCGGCTTCGTCGCGCAGGGTCGATTGACTGGTGCGGTAGGCGGCGACGCCGTCGAGCGTGCGCGCGTTGTGCGCGATTTCGTCGCGCAGCGGGATCGACAATCCGATATCGAACGGAATGCCGAGCACGCGCGAGCCGAGCGAAACCAGTCGTTCCGACTGTGGATACGGCAGCGGCTTGTACAAAAGTCCGTAGACCACGCTGAACACGCAGGCCAAGGCGCCGAAGGCGAGGCCGAGCAGCAGCACCGAGGTCAGGCTGAAGGCCGGCGCGCGCAGCAGGCGGCGGAAGGTGTAGCGGAAGTCGGCCATGCTCATCGCATCCATCGTCGGCAGGAGAAATTGAGGCTCGCGTGCAGCGCGCGCGAACGAGATTCGTGTGCGCTGCGCATCAGTCGCTGCGCAGCGCTTGCATCGGCGCGGTGCGCGCGGCGCGCAGCGCCGGCAGCGCGGTCGCGGCGAGTCCGGCGCAGAGCAGCACCAGCAAGGTCGCCGACAAGGCCCACGGATCGGCCGCGGCGACGCCGAACAGGAAACGTTCGAGCAGGCGTCCGGCGGCGACCGCGGCGACCAGCCCGATCGCCAGACCCAGAGCGACGTCGCGCAGACCGCTGCCGAGTACGCCGCGCAGCAGGCGCGCCGGCGCCGCGCCGAGCGCGGCGCGCACGCCGAACTCGCGCTGGCGCGCGGCGACCGCGACGGCGGTCACCGAATACAGGCCGATGCCGGCGAGCAGCAAGGCGAGCGTTGCGAAGAGGCCGGTCAACGCGGCGTTGGCGCGTTGCACGGCGGTGGCATCGGCGACGTCGCGCTCCAACAGGCGCAGGCCGGCCACGCCTTGGCGCGCGTCGATCTCGCGCAGCGCCGCGCGCATGCGCTCGGCATACGCGGCCGGTTCGCCGTCGACGCGCACGGCCACGTTCAGCGGCACGAACTGGCGCACCAGGCCGAACAGGCCGTCGGGAACCTGCGCCAGTGGCACGTAGTAGGTCGGCGGCGCTTCTTCCTGCGGGCCGAACTTGTGCACGTCGCCGACGACGCCGACGATGCGCATCTCGGGCATCGGCAGGTTTTCGCCGTCCTCGACCTTGATCGATCGTCCGAGCGCGTTGCCGTTGAGGTATTGCCGCGCGAACGCGGCGTTGACGATGGCGACGGGCTCGGCGCCGGCGCGATCGGCATCGGCGAAGTCGCGGCCGGCGACCAGCGGAATGCCGAAGGTCGCGAACGAATGCGCGCTGACCGCAGCGTACTGCGGTGCCTCCGGCGCCGAACTGCCGTCGGGCAGGCGGACGGAAACGTTGAATTGCGAGCCGATCGGCAAGCCCGTCGTCAGCGTGACGTCGCGCACGCCCGGCTCGGCGCGCATCCGCTCGAGCAAGCGCTCGACCAGACGCTGCACCGCGGCGGTGTCGGGATACAGCGCCGGCGCGGGATTGAGGCGGAAGGTCAGGACGCCGCGCGCGTCGAAGCCGAGATCGACGCGCGAGAGCTTCCACAGCGAATGGGCGAGCAGCGCCGACGTGGCGAGCAGCAGCGTCGCCAGGCTGGCCTGGGCGATCACCAGCGTGCGGCTGAAGCGCTGCACGCCGGCACTCGGACCTGCGCGCGTGCCGGCGGCGAGTTCGCTGGCCGCGCCGGTGCCGCGACTGCGCCAGAGACCGAACGCGGCGGCGATCAGCGCGACGGCGATGGCGGCGCCGAACGCGAATGCGACCGTGCCGGCGTCGATCAGGCCGGTTCCTGCGCCGATCCAATCCGGCGGCAGCCACGCGCGTGCAAGCTGCAACGCAACGGCGGCGAGAGCGAGGCCGCCGAGCGCGCCGGAGAATCCGATCGCCAGGCCCTCGCCGAGAGCGGGCAGCGCGAGCTGCGCGGCGGAGGCGCCGAGTGCCGAGCGCACCGCGCCGTCGCGTCCGCGCGCGAGCGCGCGCAGCAGCATCAGGTTCGACAGGTTGACCGCGACCAGCAGCAGCACGCCGGCAGCGCAGGCCAGAAACAGCAGCAAGACCGGCCGCGCCGTCGCGCTCAGGTTCTGCGCCAGCGGCATCGCCGAGAAACGCGGCCGCCACGATGCGTTGGCGAAGCCGAGCTCAGTGGCACGCGACTGCAGGCGCGCATCGATGGCCACGCCGGCCGCGGCCGGCGTGATGCCGGCGCCGAGGCGCGCGACCGCCAGCAAGTTGGTGGCGCGATCCTGGCTCGATGCCGGCAGCGCGAGCGGCAGCAGCACGTCGGCCGTGCCCTGCAGGCGGAACGTCGGCGGCAGCACGCCGATCACCGGCGTCGCGACGCCGTCCACCAGCACGCTGCGGCCGATCACGTTCGCATCGGCGCCGAAGTGGCGTTGCCAGAACGCATGGCCGAGGATTGCCGCCGGCGCGCCGTTGGGGCGATCTTCTTCGGCGGAGAAGTTGCGTCCGAGCGCCGGCGCGATGCCGAGCGCCGGCAGCAGGCCCGCGTCCACCGGCCAGGCGGTCACCAGCTCCGGATCGCCGCCGCCGGCGACGTTGACGTCCTTCGGCGCGAACATCGCGCCGAGGCGTTCGACGCCTTCGACGCCGCCCAGTTGCTGGTACTGCTGCGGCGAGATCGTCGACCACGGATGGCCGTCGCCCTTGTCGACGATGACGATCCGGTCTGGCTGCGGATACGGCGGCGGGGCCAGCAGCACCGCGTCGATCAGCGCGAACACCGCCGCGCCGGCGCCGACGCCGAGCGCGAGCGTGGTGGTGGCGAGCGCGGCGAATCCCGGTTTGCGCAACAGGCTGCGCGCGCTGCGGCGCAGTTCATCGAGCCAGGTGGTCATCGGCGGTTCTCCGCAAGGTCAGGACAGCGCTTCGCGCGGCGCCACCGCGCAAGCGCGCCGCGCCGGCAGCAGGCAGGCGAACAGGATCGTCACCAGCAGCAGCGCGGCGACGCCGGCCAAGGTCAACGGATCGTTCACCGGCACTCCATAGAGCAGGCCGCGCAGAAGTTGCGCGACCGCCAGCGAGAGCAGCAGTCCGGCCGCGATGCCGAGTCCGCCGGTGCGCAAGCCGCTGCCGAGCACGAGCTGGGCGATGCTGCGGCGCGTGGCGCCGAGCGCCTGACGCAGCGCGAATTCGTTTTCGCGGCGGCCGACCACGAAGGCCATCAATCCGTACAGACCGCTGCTCGCCAGCACCAGCGCGACCACGGCGAAGCTGCCGAGCAGAACCAAGTTGAAGCGCCGCTGCTGGGTCGCCTGCACGCGCAGCTCGGCCAGCGGCCGCAACGAATGCGGCAGATCTGCCGCGCTGCGCTCGAGCAGGCCGCGCAGCGCCGGCAGCATCGCGCCGAGAGGCGCGCTCGAACGCACCACCAGGTCGAAGTCGGTGAACGCCTTCGGGCGCTGTTCGAGGTTCACGTAGACGGTGCCGGTCGGCGTGCGTTCGAGGCGGCGTTCGTGCACGTCGCCGACCACGCCGATCACGGTCAGCGCGCGCATGTCGCCGTCCATGTTGCCGTACTGGATGCGCTGGCCGATCGGATCGCGGCCGGGCCAGGTCTGGCGCGCGACCGCCTCGCTGACCACGGCGACGTGCTCGCCGTCGGCGCGGTCGCGGCTGTCGAAACTGCGTCCGCGCACGAGGCGAATGCCGGCGGCGTCGAAGTAGCCGCCGCTGGCGATGCGGAATTCGGCGTAGCCGAGCTGCGGCGGCATGGCCGCGCCGATCTGCGTCACGCTGGCATCCCAGAACGCACCGTCGGCGCCGTCGCTGGTCAGCGGCAAAGCGTTCACGCCGCCGATCGCGTCGGCACCGGGCAGGCGCTTGATCTCGTCCATGAGGTTCGCAATGCGCTGCGTCATCGCGGTGTTCTGCGCGTCGTCGCGCGTGCCGGGGAACGACAGCCGCACGTCGATCGCGCTGTCGAGATCGAAGCCGGGATTCACGGCGAGCAGGCCGAGGAAGCTGCGCGTGAGCAGTCCGGCGCCGACCAGCAGCGCGGTGGTCAGCGCGGTCTGCGCGATCAGCAAGCCGCTGCGCGCCCACAGCTGGCGGCGGCCATCGGTCTGGCCGCGCCCCGATTCGCGCAGGCGCTGCGCCAGCGCCGACCCGTTGCCGGCTTGGGCGAAGCTGAGCACGGCGGCGATCAGCACCGCGCCGATCGCTGCGGCCAGCGCGGTGCCGGACGAGACGCCGACTTCGGCCGCGCGCGGCAAGGTGCTGCCGGCCAGGCGCACCAGCAGGTGGATCGCCGCCGTCGCGAGCGCGAGACCGAGCGCAGCCGCAGCGGCCGAAAGCAGCAGGCTTTCGAGAAAGGCTTGCTGGCGCAGCCGCCAGCGGCTCGCGCCGAGCGCGCTGCGCACGGCGAACTCGCGGCTGCGCGCGGCGGCCAAGGCGAGCAACAGGTTGAACGCGTTGCTGACCGCGATCAGCAGCAGGAGCAGGGCGCCGCCGGAAAGCACGAGCAGGGCGCTGCGCACCGGCGCCGCGATCGCCTGCGCCAGCGGCGTGACGCCGAAGGCGACCGCATTGGTCTGATCGCCGTACTGCTGCTTGAGTCGCGTCGCCAACGTATTCGCCGCCGCTTGCGCCTCGGCCAAGGCGTCGGGCGAGCGCAATAGGCCGATCGCCTTCCAGTTGTGCGCCGTGCGCGAAGGGCCGGAATCGACCGTCGGGTACGGCGCCCACACCGCGGCGCCCTCCGGGAACGCGAACTCGGCCGGCATCACGCCGATGACGGTGTACGGCTCGCCGGCGACGTCGAGGCGCGCGCCGAGCGCATCGGCGCGTCCGCCGAACAGGCTCTGCCACAAGGCGTAGCCGATCACCGCGACGCGCTCGCGTTCGCCGGCGGCGTAGCTGCGGCCGAGCTGCGGCTGCGCGCCGAGCGTCTTGAAGAAGCCGTCGCCGCTGAGCGCGATGACTGCGCGCGTCGATTCGCTGCCTTTGCCGATGGTGTCGGCGCCGGCGGCGTAGAACGCGGTCGCCTCCAGCGCCGGCACGTTGGCGACGAGGTCGTCGTAGTTCGGCTTGGCGAAGTTCATCGCGTGGCCGTCGTCGGCCAGTTCGTTCAACTGCACCACGCGATCGGCGTTCGGATACGGCAGCGCGCGCAGCAGCAAGGTGTCGACCACGGCGAGGATCGCCAGCGCCGCACCGAGCCCGCAGGCCAAGGTCAGAGTGGCGAAGCTGGCGGTGCCGAGGTGCGCGCGCAGGCTGCGCAGTGCGAAGCGGAGGTCCTGCATCGGGTTCATCGGCGGTTTCCGGCAAAAGAAAGGGAGATCGAATCAGCCATCGCGCAGCGCCTCCATCGGCGGCACGCGTGCGGCGCGCAGCGCCGGCAGCAGGGCGGCCGCGACGGCGGCGAGGCCCATTGCGGCGAGGCCGCCGGCGAGTGCACTGGGCAGGGCCAGCTCGCCGACGATGCCGCTGGTATCGAACAAGCGTGTCGCCACCGCCGCGAGCGCGAGGCCGGCGCCGATGCCGATCGCGCTGACGGCGAGGCTGTCGCGCAGGATCGTCGTCGCCAACCGCAGCGGCGTAGCGCCGATCGCCAGACGCAGACCAAACTCGCCGACGCGGCGGCGTTGCTGCAGCGAGGCCACGGCATACACGCCGAGCACGGCCAGCAGCAACGCGGCGCCGGCGAACGCGCCGACCACGCGCGCGAAGAAGCGCGCCGGGCGCAGTTCCACGGCGACGCGCTGGCCGAGTTCGAACTGGAGCGTCACGCTCTGGCGCGGATCGACGCTCCACAGCGCCGCGCTCATCGCCGCGTCGACGCCTTCCAGCGACGGCGCGGCACGCAGCAGGAAGGTCATCGCCACGCGCGGCGCCTGCGCGAACGGCACCAGCACTTCCGGCGCCGGCGGCGCGCGCAGGCCGTCGTTGCGAATGTCTTCGACCACGCCGACGACGCGGTAGCTCGTGCGTCCGCCGCGGCCGAGCGGCAGATCGATGTTGCGATTGAGCGGCGACGCATCACCGAACAAGCGGCGCGCCAAGGTGCGGTTGACGATCGCGACCGGCTCCGTGCCGGCACGGTCGTCGGCGCCGAAATCGCGTCCGGCCGCGAGCGGAATGCCGAGCACGTCGCGATAGTTCGGCGAGACGCGCCGCACCAGCGCCTGCACCGGCGTGTCCTCGCCGCCCGGCGTGCGCGCGTCGATGCGCTGCGCGGCGAGCTGGGTGATCGGCGCGCCGCTGGTCAAGGCCACACCGTCCGCGCCGGGCACGGCGGCGAGACGCTGCAACACTTCGTCGGCGAAGCGCGTCCATTGCGGCGGTCCTTCGCTGCCGCTGTCGGTGCCGAGGCTTTCGCGGAACAGCGCCAGCGCATGCACGCCATCGGCGCGGAAGCCGGCGTCGACGCGCTGCAGCCGCCACAGTCCGATGCCGAATCCGAGCGCGGCGATCAGGCTCAGCGTCGACAGCGCCATCGCCAGCGCCGGCAGCAGACGATGGCGTGCGCCGTCGCCGACCACGCCCTTGCCGCCGCCGCGGATCGCATCGCTGGGCTCGCCGCGCAAGCGCAGGCTGCCGCCGAGCGCGGCGACCAAGGGCGGCGCGAAGGCGAGCAGGGCGGCGGCGCCGAGCACGCGCCAGTCCATCGCGATGCCGTCGACGCGCGGCACGCTGCCGGCGGCCAGTTCGCGCAGCACGGCGATGCCGCCCAGCGCGAGCGCGATGCCCGCGGCGAGCGCGAGCAAGGCCAACAGCGACAGCTCCAGCAGCAGGCCGCCGCGCAAGCGCTTCGCGCTCGCGCCGATCGCCTGCATCACGGCGAGTTCGCGGCGGCGCGCGAGCTGGCGCGCATCGACCAGGATGGCGACGTTGGCGCAAGCGATCAGCAGCACCGCCAGCGCCAACGCGAACGCGCCCCACAGCGCGCCGCGCGCGTCACCGACGAGCAGATCGAGCAGACGGTTCGCATGCAGCTGCCAGCCGTCATTGCCGCCGCGGCCATGCGCTTCGTGCAACGCGCTCAGCTGCGAGGAGAGGGCGGCGTCCGCTTGCTGCAGCGAGACGCCTTCTTGCAAGCGCGCGACCGCTTGCAGGATGCGCTGGTCGAGGCGGCGCGCGCCGTCCTGCGGCAGCTCGCTTTGCAACAGCGCGGTCCACAGATCCGCTTCGCCGGTGTAGGCGGCGATCTGCGCCGGCATCACGCCGACGATTTCGAGCGGCGCATGACCGATCGCTTCGATGCGGCGGCCGAGCACGTCGGCGCGGCCGCCGTAGCTGCGCTGCCATTCCTCGTAGGAGATCACCGCCAGCGGCCGGCCCTCGCGGATATCGGCGTCGCTGGGCACGCGTCCGAGCACGGGTTGCAAGCCGAGCGTGGCGAAGAAGCCGGCGCTGACGAACTGCGCCGGGATTTCGCGCGCATGCCCTTGTTCGAGCACGCTGACGCCGGTCCACTGGAAGTAGCCGAACGCCTCCAGACCCGCGGTGCCGCGCGCCAGCTGCTCCGCTTCGGCCACGCTGAGCTGGGCGCGCGCGATCTGTTGCGCGGGATTGTCGGCACCGATCGCGACCAGCCGATCGCCGTGCGGAAACGGCAGGCCGCGCAGCAGCACGCCGTTGACGGTGCAGATCATCGCCACGGTGAAGCCGAGGCCGAGCGCGAGCATCGCGATCGCCGCGATCGAGAAGGCCGGCGCGCGCGCGAGGCGGCGCAAGGCGGAGCGCAGTTCGGCGATGTAGCTCATCGGCCGCGCTCCGTGGCAGCGTCGTAGTCATTCATTGCGCAGGGCTTCCATCGGCGGCACGCGCGTCGCGCGCAGGGTCGGGATCGCGCAGGCGAGGAAGGCCACCGCCAGCAGCACCGCGGCGACGCCGGCGAGCACGAACGGATCGGCCGCGCCGACGCCGTAGAGTTGCGAGGCGATCAGACGGCCGAGCGCGAGCGCGCCAAATAGGCCGAGCACGATGCCGGGCACGATCATGCGCAGGCTGTTGCCGAGGATCAGCGCGCGGATGTCGGAGCCGGCCGCGCCGAGCGCCTGGCGCACGCCGATCTCGCGCCGGCGCTGGCCGACCGCGAACGCGATCACGCCGTACAGGCCGATCGCGGCGAGCAGCATCGCGACCACCGCGAACGCGCTCATCAGGATCATGTTGAACTCGCGCAGGCGCTGGGTCGCACCGGTCACCTCGTCCATCGTGCGGATCGAGTACACGGGCACGTCGGGCGCGACTTCGCGCATCGCGCGGCGCAAGGGTTCGCTGTAGCTGAGCGCGTCGCCCTCGACCTTGATCGCCAGCACCAGATCGCCGACGGCGGATTTGCTCACCGGAAAATAGACTTCGGTGTTGGGCGGCTGGTCGAGCCCGGCCTGGCGCACGTTGCCGACCACGCCGACGATGCGCTTGGGTTGGTCGCCGAAGATCGTGATGGTCTGGCTGAGCGGATCGGCGCCGGCCAGATAGCGGTCGGCGAAGGCTTGGTTGACCAGCACTTCGGTCGGGTATAGCGAGTTCGCGCCGTCGGTCGCGCTGAACGCGCGGCCGGCTTCGACCGGGATGCCGAAGGCGCGGAAGTAATCCGCGCTGACGAAGCGATATTCGGCCAAGGCCTTGTCGTCGAGCGTGCGCCCCGGAATCGTGAAGCGGCTGTTCCAGCCCCAGTCGCCCGAGGCCGGCAAGCGATTGGCCAAGGCGACCGCGGCGACGCCGGGTAACTGGCGCAGACGCTGCTCGATCGCATCCAGCCGCGGCGCCAGTTCGCCGATCGCGCGCGCCGCCCACTCGTCGGCGGCGTCGCCCGGCTGCTGCACCGGCAGTGAGATCGAGAACGAAGCGGTCAGCACCTGCGGCGAGCCGACGCCGGAATCCACCTTGGCCAGTTCGCGCAGGCTGCCGATCAGGAGCGAGGCGCCGGCGAGCAAGGTCAGCGCCAGCGCGATTTCCGCGGCCACCAACACGGCGCGCGCACGCATCTGCGCGCGCGTGCCGGTCTGGCCGCGCGCGGCGCCTTGCAGTGCGTGCAGCGGATCGGCCTTGGCCGCGCGCCAAGCCGGCAGCAGGCCGAACAGCAACAGAGTCGCCAATGCGACGGCCGCAGTCGCGGCGATCACACGCCAGTCGACCGCGGGTGCGTTGTAGGCCGGCAGCAGATCGGGCGCGAGTGCGGTCAGCGCGACGATCGCCGGCTTGGCCAGGGCCAAACCGCAGGCCGCGCCGACCAGCGCGATCAGCAGGGACTCGGCCAGCATCTGGCGCATCAAGCGGGTCTGGCCGGCGCCGAGCGCGCTGCGCAAGGCCAGCTCCTGCTCGCGCGCCTGTCCGCGCGCGAGCATGAGATTGGCCAGGTTGGCGCAGGCGATCAAGAGCACCAGCGCCGCCGCGATCAGCAGCATCTGCAGCGGCGTGCGCACGTCGCCGTTGAGCAGGTCCTTAAGCGGCAGCACGCCGGCGCTCATGCCGGTGTGCTCGTCCGGATAGGTCTGCGCCTGCCAGCTCGAGATGCCGAGCATGGTCGCCTTCGCCTGCGCCAGCGAAACGCCTTCGCGCAGACGCGCGACCGTGCGCAGCCAGTTCATGTTGCGCGTGCGCGTGGTGTTGCCGGGCAGGAAGGTCGGAATCCACACCTGCGCATCGGCCGGATAGCGGAACGTGGGCGCGCTCACACCGATCACGCGGAAAGATTCGCCGTTGAGCGCGATGTCGCGCCCGATCACCGCGGCGTCGCTGCCGAACTGGGTGCGCCACAAGGCATCGCCGAGCACGACCACGCGCTCGTTCTGCTGTTCTTCCTGTTCGCCGAACGCGCGTCCGAGCGCGAGCGGTTGGGAGAACACGTTCCAAAATCCCGGCGTGACGCGATAGACGGTCAGCCGCTGCGCTTCGCCGGCGCTGGTCAAGTTGCGCGTCTCGGCCACGAAGGCGCCGATCGCGTCGAATGCCTCGCCGCTGCGGTCGCGCCATTCGGCGAACGCTTGCCCGGAGATCGTGCTCAGCGTCGCCGGCGGCTGCTCGCGCGTGACGCGCACGATGCGATCCGCATTGGCGAACGGCAGCGGCTTGAGCAGCACCGCATCGTAGACGGTGAAGATCGCGGCGACCGCGCCGATGCCGAGGGTCAAGGTCAGCACCGCGGTGAGGAAGAAGGTCGGCCGCGCGAGCAGGCTGCGCAGCGCTTGCCGGAGATCGTTGCTGAAAGCGTTCACGGGGTGCGAGTCTCCAGCGGGAAAACGTCGGTAGCGGTCATGCACGGGCGATGGCGTGCGCGCGAATCATTCATTGCGCAGCGCCTCCATCGGCGCCACGCGCGTCGCGCGCAGGGTCGGGATCGCGCAAGCGGCGAGGGCGATCGACAAGAGCAGCGCGGTGACACCGGCGAGCACGAGCGGATCGGCCGCGCCGACGCCGTACAGTTGCGAGGCGATCAGACGGCCGAGCGCGAGCGCGCCGCCGAGGCCGAGCGCGATGCCGGGCACGATCATGCGCAGGCCGCTGCCGAGGATCAGCACGCGGATGTCGGCGGCGGCCGCGCCGAGCGCCTGGCGCACGCCGATCTCGCGCCGGCGCTGGCCGACCGAGAACGCGATCACGCCGTACAGGCCGATCGCGGCGAGCGCCACGGCGACGGCGGCGAACACGCCCATCAAACTCAGGTTGAAGCGGCGCAAGGCGGTGGTGCGATGGGTCGCTTCGTCCAGCGTGCGCAGGTTGAATACCGGCATGTCCGGTGCGACTTCTTTCAAGACACGGCGCAGGGGAGTGGCGAAGGCGAGCGCGTCGCCGTCGACTTTGAGCGCCAAGCTCAGCTCGCCGCCGGGATAGCTGCGCGCGGGGAAATACGCTTCCGGTTCGGCTTCGCGTTCGAGGCCGTATTGGCGTGCGTTGCCGACCACGCCGACGATCGTCTTCATGGTCTGATCGAGCACGCCGATCGACTTGCCGACCGGATCGGCGCCGCCGAGGTAGCGATCGGCGAAGGCTTGATTGACCAGCACGTGCGTGCCGAAGCCGGCTTCCTCGCCGTCGTGCGCATCGAACGTACGGCCACCGCGCAGCGGAATGCCGAGCGTGTCGAAGTAGCTCGGGCTGACGAAGCGGAATTCGACCAGCGCCTGTTCCGCCGGAATCTCGTAGCCGGGCACGCGGAACCAGCCGTTGCCGCCGCCACCGCCGCTGATCGGCAGCGCGTCGACGAAGGCGGCGCTGCGCACGCCGGGCAGTTCGCTCACGCGTGCGAGGATCGCGTCGATACGCGCGGCGTTGACGCTCTTCACGCGCGCCATCCAGTCGAGCAGATCCTCGCCCGGCTGCTGCGCCGGCACCGGCAGGGCGACCGCGGCGGTCAGCACCTGCTCGGCGCGCACGCCGGTATCGACCGCGGACAAGCGGCGCAGGCTGTCGATCAGGAGCGTGCTGCCGACCAACAAGGTGAAGGCGAGCGCGATCTCGGCCGTGACCAGCACCGCGCGCAAACGGCCTTGCGCGCGCGAACCGCCGGCGTCGCGACCGCCGCCGCGCAGCGCGTCGGCCGGATCGGCGCGCGTCGCGCGCAGCGCGGGAGCGAGACAGGCGAGCAGCAACGCGGCGAGCGCACTCGCGGCGACCACCGCGATGACGCGACCGTCCGGCGCCAAGGTCGGCGCGATCGGCAAGGCATCGGGCGCCAACGCGAGCAGGGCGTGGATGGCCGGTTGTGCGGCGAGCAGGCCGAGGCTGCTGCCGGCCAGCGCGATCAGGACCGCTTCGGCCAGCACGCCGCGCAGCAGATCGCCGTGGCCGGCACCGAGCGCGCGGCGCAGCGCGAATTCGCGCGAGCGTGCCTGAGCGCGCGCCAACATGAGGCTGGCGAGGTTGGCGCAGGCGATCGCCAGCACCAGGGCCGAAGCGAGCAGCAGCATCGCCAGCGGGCGGTCGAAGCGGCCGCTCAAGCTGTCGCGCAGCGACTGCACCTGCGCGGTCAGGCCGCGGTGATTGTCGGGATAGGTCTGCGCTTGCCACGCCGTCGCCGCCGCCAGGCGTGCGCTGGCCGCGTCGATGCCGACGCCTTCGCGCAGACGCGCGACGATGCTCAAGTAGTGGGTCGAGCGTGCGGCCGTGCTGCTCGGCAGGAAGGTCGGCGTCCACACTTGCGCGGCCGCCGGATAGGCGAAGCCGGGCGCGCCGACGCCGATGACGCGGTAGCTCGATCCGTTCAAGCTGACGTCGCGGCCGATCACGTCCGCGGCTGCGCCGAAGCGGCTGCGCCAGAGCGCGTCCGACAGCACCACGACGCGTTCGTCCTTGTTTTCTTCTTCGCTGCCGAAGCCGCGGCCGAGCGCGATCGGATTGCCGAACACCTGCCAGAACTCCGGCGTCACCGCGAACGCGCTCAAGCGTTCGGCGTCGCCGGCGCCGGTCAGGTTCATGGTCGAGGCGGCATAGCCGGCGAAGGCGTCGAACGCGTCCGCGCTGCGCTCGCGCCACTCCAAGTACACCGGCCGCGACACCGGTCCGTTCGAGACCGGCGGCTGCTGGCGCGAGATGTCGACCAGGCGCTCGGCCTGTGCATACGGCAGCGGCTTCAGCAGCACCGCATCGTAGACGGTGAAGATGGCGCCGAGCGCGCCGGTGCCCAAGGCCAGGGTCAGCACCGAGGTCAGCAGGAACAGCGGCTGCGCGCGCAGACTGCGCGCGGCATGGCCGAGGGCGGCAAACAGACGCTCAAACATGGCGGCTCCGTTCGGCACGCGTGTGCGCGCGGTTGCGGATCGGGTCAGTCATTGCGCAGGGCGTCCATCGGTGCGACGCGCAGCGCGCGCCAGGAGGGAATCAGGCAGGCAGTGAGCGCGACCAGGCCGAGCAGCAGCACGACGCCGGCCAGTACGCGCACATCGGCATTGCCGACGCCGTAAAGATGCGCGCCGAGCAGATGGCCGATCGCGAGCGCGCCGCCGAGGCCGGCGAGCAGGCCGGGCACGATCATGCGCAGTCCGCTTTGCAGCATCATGCTGTGGATGTGCGCACGCGTCGCGCCGAAGGACTGGCGCACGCCGATCTCGCGCCGGCGCTGGGTGGCGATCCAGGCGATCACGCCGTACAAGCCGATCGCGGCGAGCGCGAGCGCGGTCGCCGCGAACGCGCTCATCAAGGTCATGTTGAAGCGGCGCAGGCGCGTCGTCTCGCCAGTCACCTCGTCCATCGTGCGCAGCGCGTACAGCGGCACGTCGGGGAAGCTTTCGCGCAGTGCGCGTTGCAAGGTCGGCGCCAGTGCGAGCGGATCGCCGTCGGTCTTCAGCGCCAGCGTGAGATCGCCGACCGGCGCGGTGCGGGTGGGGAAATAGACCTCGGCATCGGGCGCTTCGTCGAGGCCACCCTGGCGCACGTCGGCGACCACGCCGACGACGGTTTTGGGTATGTCGTCGTACACCCTCACCTGCGCGCCGAGCGCATCGCCGCCGCCCAGATAGCGCTCGGCGAAGGTGCGATTGACCAGCACGTCGGTCGGCAGCAGCGCGCGCGTGCCGTCGGCCTGATCGAACACGCGGCCCTTCTCGAGCGGAATGCCGAAAACGCGGAAATAGTCGGGATCGACGAAACGGAATTCGGCGATCGAATCCTTCGGCAGCTCGCGGCCGGCGACTTCGACGAGGCCGTTCCAGCCGGTCTGGCCGGACGCCGGCAACAAGTTGGTGATGGTGGCGGCGGTCACGCCAGGCAGCGCTTGCAGACGCGTCTGCAAGGCCTCGATGCGCGGTTCGAGCGCGTTCTTGGCGCGCTGGTACCAGGCGCTGAAATCTTCGCCCGGCTGCGCCGTCGGCACCGGCAGCGAGAAGCGCGCGCTGAGCACCTGCTCGGGCTGGTGCAGACCCGAATCCACTTTCGACAGTTGGCGCAGGCTGTCGATCAGGAGGCCGGCGCCGGCGAGCAGGGTCATCGCCAGCGCGATTTCGACCGCGACCAGCACGCTGCGCGCGCGCGTCTGACCGCGGCTGCCGATCTGTCCGCGGCTGCCGCCGCGCAGCGCCAGCGCGGGATCGGCGCGACCGGCGCGGAACGCCGGCGCGAGGCCGAACAAGAGCAGGGTGAACAGGGCCAGCGCCGCGGTGGCGAGGATCACGCGCGCGTCGACGCCGGGCGCGTTGTAGGTCGGCAACAGATCGGGCGCGAGGCGCAAGAGAGCTTGCACGGCGAGTTGCGCGAAGCCGAGCGCGGCGAGCGCGCCGGCGCCGGCGAGCAGGATCGCTTCGGCCAGCACGTTGCACATCAGGCGCGCGTGGCCGGCGCCGAGCGCGCTGCGCACGGCCAGTTCCTGCGCGCGCAGCTGGCCGCGCGTCAGCATCAGGCTGGCGAGGTTGGCGCAGGCGATCAGCAGCACCAGCAGCGCGGCGCCGAGCAGCACCGACAGCGAGCCGTGCAGACGCTGGCCGACCAGCTCGTCGAGGCGTTCGACCTGCGCCTGCAGCTTGCCGCTCTCGGGCGGGAAGTTCTCGTTCTCCCAATCGGTGATGCCGCGCATGACCTCGCGCGCCTGCGCCAGCGTCACGCCGCGCGCGAGGCGCGCCACCGGCGACAGCGAGTTGCTGTTGCGGCCAGCGGTCTTCGCCGGCAGGAAGGTCGGCACCCACAACTTCGCGTCGGAGGGATAGCGAAAGCCGGCGGCGGCGACGCCGATCACGCGCCAGCGTTCGCCGTTCAAGTCGACGTCGCGGCCGATCACCGCCGGGTCGGCGGCGAAGCGTGTGCGCCACAGCGCATCGCCGAGCACGACCACGCGTTCGTTGCTGTTTTCTTCCGCCTCGCCGAAGCTGCGGCCGAGCGCGAGCGGCTGGCCGAACACATTCCAAAATCCCGGCGTGACGGTGTAGCCGGTCAAGCGTTCGGCTGCGCCGCTGCCGGTCAGGTTCATCGTCTGCGGCACGTAGCCGCCGATCGCCTCGAACGCCTTGCCGCTGCGCTCGGCCCATTCGCGGAACACCGGCGGCGACACCGGACTGTTGGTCACCGGCGGCTGCGTGCGCATCACGCGCACCAGGCGCTCCGGCTCGGCGAACGGCAGCGGCTTGAGCAGCACCGCGTCGTAGACGGTGAAGATCGCGGCGACCGCGCCGATGCCGAGCATTAGGGTCAGCACCGCCGTGATGGCGAAGCCCGGTTGCGCGCGCAGCGAGCGAAACGCCAGTCGCAGATCGGAAAGGAAGGCAGTCATGGACGATGAATTTCCTGGGCGAGATCGACGGCGAGCGTCAGCGCAGCGCCGAGACCGGATCGGTGGCGGCGGCGCGCAGCGCGGGAATCAGCGAGGCGAGCATGGCGACGCCGAACACGATCGCGACGTTCGATACGAACACGCCGGGGTCGAACGCGCTGACGCCGAACAACAGGCTGCGCATCAGCTGCGTGCCGAGCAGGGCGACCAGCAGCCCGACGCTGATGCCGATCGCGGCGATGCGCACGCCTTCGCCGAGGATCAGGCGCACGACGTCGCGACGGCGGCTGCCGACCGCGACGCGGATCGCGATTTCGCGCGTGCGCTGTCCGACCGAGTAGGCGATCACGCCGTAGACGCCGAGCCCGGCCAGGAGCAAGGCCAAGGACGAGAACGCGCCGAGGATCGACGTGGTCAGGCGGCGCGGCGCGACCGTGCGGTCGACCACGTCGTCGAGCGTGGCGTAGTCCTCGCTCGCCAGCTCCGGATCGAATTCGTGCAGCGCGGCGCGCACCGCCGGCACCAGCGAGCCGAGCGGGCGGCTGCTGCGCAACACCAAGGCGACCGAGCCCCAGTCTTCGTTCTGGCGCAGATCGAGATACATCTCCGGGTGCGCCTTTTCCTCGATGCGGCGCGGGATGTCGCCGACCACGCCGACCACCACGCCGTAGTTGGCGCCGTCGCCGCCGCCGCTCATGACCTTCTGGCCGAGCGGATCGCGCCCCGGCCACAGTGTGCGCGCCATGGTCTGGTTGACGATCACCGCGTGCGCGGCGCTGCCGCCGTCGCGCTGGTCGAAATAGCGGCCGGAAACGAGCGGAACGTGCATCGCTTGCAGATAGCGGTGGTCGATCAGACGCGGCGAGGCGGTGGGGTATTGGTATTTCGCGTAGACCTCGCCTTCGGCGGCCGCGCCCCAGGTGCGGTTGCGGCCGAGCGGCAGCGAGTCGCTCAGGCCGGCCGACTCGACGCCGGGCACTGCCAGGATGCGTTCGACCATGCGGTCGAAGTAGCCGGCGCGCTCGTCCAGGTCGCGGAAATTGCGCGACGAATCGAGCTGCCAGGAGATCGCCTGACGCGGCTCGAAGCCGATCTTGACGTTCATCACTTCGACGAAGCTGCGGATCAGAAGTCCGGCGCCGACCAGCAGCACGCAAGCCAGCGCGATCTGCGCGACCACCAGCGAGCGGCGCACGCGCGCCGCGTCGCGACTGGAGTTGCCGCCGCTGCCCACTTCGCTGAGCGCGCTCTTCACGTCGCTGCGCCACATCTGCAGCGCCGGCAGCGCGCCGCAGGCGGTACCGGCCAAGCAGGCGATCGCGAACGCGAACAAGAGAGCGCTCGAATCGATGCTGGCCGACTGCAGCAGCGGAATGTCGAACGCGCGCAGGCCGGCCAGGCCGGAGGTCGCGTACACCGCCGCGGCGACACCGAGCGCGGCGCCGGCGAGCGCCAGTACGAGGCTCTCGGCCAGCGCTTGCCGCATCACGTGCGCACGCCTCGCGCCGAGCGCGACGCGCACGGCGGTCTCTTTACGCCGCGCCTGCGCGCGCGTCAGCAGCAGGTTGGACAAGTTCAGGCAGGCGATCAAAAGCACGCACAGCACGGCGCCGAACAGAATCAGCACGGCCGAGCGGAACGGCCCGCGCACGTGCTGCTCGATCGTGCTGACCGCGGCGCCGAACACGCCGCGTTCGGTGTGTTCGCGGCGCAGGCGGCCGTTGATGGTGTCGAGTTCGGTCTGCGCCGCACCCGGAGTGACGCCGGGCTTGAGCCGGCCGACCACGAACAGCGTGTTGTTCCACTTCGCGGTTTCTTCGGTCAGCGGGAACGGCGTCAGCAGGTCGACGTTGGCGCCCGGCGCGAACACCGAATCGAAGTCGAACGAAGCCGGCAGCACGCCGACCACCGGCACCGGCCGGTTGTTGACCGTGATTTCGCGGCCGACCACGTTCGGGTCGGCGTTGAACTGCTGCTGCCAGAAGCGGTGGCTGAGGATCACGCTCGGCGCTTCCAGCGAAGCGGCTTCTTCCGCGGCGAAGTTGCGCCCGAGCGCGGTGCGTACGCCGAGCACGTCGAGCAGATTCTGCGTGACCTGCACCGCACGTACGCGCTGCGGCCCGCTCTTGCCGAGCAGGGTGTACTGGTTGGAATCGAAGAACGCGTTGTAGCCGGCGAGCTGTTCGAAGGAGTGGCTTTGGCGGCGCCAGTCGAGCAGGTTGTCGACCATCGTGGTGCGGCCGGACATGCCTTGGTCGGGATCGGAGTTCTCGATCCAGACCAGGCGCTGCGGCTCGTTGAACGGCAGCGGCTTGAGCAGCACCGCGTTGATGATGCCGAACATCGCAGAGCAGGCGCCGATGCCGAGCGCGAGTGTGAGCACCGCGACGAGGGTGAAGCCGGGCGTTTTCAGCAGCTGGCGGAGGGCGAGGCGAAGATCGTTCATGGCGGGGTCCGTTATTCGTAACGCAGTGCTTCGACCGGCTGAATGCGCGCGGCGCGGCGCGCCGGCAGCCAGGAAGCGCCGAGGGCGGTGACACCGAGTACGCCGGCCGCGAAGAAGAAGGCGGCGAGGGCGCCGAGATCGAGGCCGAACAGGAGTTCGGATACGAGCACGGCACCGCCGGCGGAGAGCAGGCCGCCGCAGAGCAGGCCGAGCGCCGACAAACGCGCGCCGCGGCGCAGGACTTCGCGCAGGATGCGGCGCGGACTCGCACCGAGCGCGAGGCGTACGCCGATCTCGCGCGTACGGCGGGCGACCTGGATCGAGATCAAACCGTACAGGCCGATCGCGGCGAGCAAGAGGCCGACCAGACCGAGCGCGCCGGAAACCATGCCGGCGATCTTTTGCGGCAGCAGCGAGAGGCCGAGGATCTGCTCGAACGCACGGATCGACGGCGCCGGCACGCCGGGATCGAGCGCACGCCAGGTCTCGCGCAGGTGCTGCGCGATCGCCGCTGCCGGCTGCGTGCTGCGCACGAGCAGCGAGGTGCGCGCATGCGGCCATTGGCTGAGCGGCAGGAACAGGAACGGTCCTTCGGCTTCGCTCAGCGACGAGTAGCGGCCGTTCGGCGTGATGCCGATCACGGTCAGGTGTTTGGGTGTTTCGCCGGAATCGCCGAAGGCGAAGCTGCGTCCGAGCACGTCGCCGTTGGGCGCCAGCCGGCGCGCCAGCGCCGCGTTGATGATGCATACCGGCGCCGCGTCGGCGCGGTCGCGCGCGTCGAAGTCGCGGCCTTGCAACTCGCTGCGCAGAGTGGCGAAGAAGCCCGGCGAGATCAGATTGGCGAACGGCGTGATGCGGCCGCCGTCGAGTTGGAAATCGCCGAACATCATGCGATCGAGATTGAGCGGCACTTCCGCCGCCAGCGCGGCTTGCTCGACGCCGGCCAGGCCGCGCACGCGTTCGAGCAACTCGTCCTGCAGCGCGAGCCGGCGCGGCGTGGCGTAGCCGCTCGGTTCGAGGTCGAAATCGGCGGCGAGCACGTTGCGCGCATCGAAGCCGAGGTCGATGGTCGCTGCGCGCTGCAAGGCGTGCAGGAACAAGGCGCCGCCGACGAGCAAGACCATCGTCAGCGCGATCTGCGTGACGACCAGACTGGCGCCTAAGCGCGAGCGGCCCGCAGTCGAGCGCGTGGCGGCCAGCGCCTCGTTCGCGGCCGGCGCGGTCGCCGAGACGCGCAGCGCGGGCAGCAGGCCGATCGCGAGCGTGCAGCACAGCGCGCAGGCGATCGCGAAAAAGCAAGCCGCGGCGTCGATCGGAATCTGGATCGTAATCGGCACCGGCGTCGGCAGATCGACTCGTGCGAGCACACTGCAGACGGCTGCACCAAGAGCGAGCCCGACCGCTGCGGCGAGCGCGGACAGCAGCAGGTTCTCGCCGATCAGGCCGGCGACGATGCGGCGCCGCGTCGCGCCGAGCACGTAGCGCAGCGCGATCTCGCCGCGGCGCGCTTCGCCGCGCGCGAGCAGCATCGAGGCGACGTTGACGCAGGCGAGCAGAAGCAGCAGGCCGGTCAAGGCGAACAACAAGGCGGAGAAGGCAAGCAGGGCGCCGCGCACGAATCCGGGCACGCCGCGCAGCGCCGCCGCTTCGATCGTGATCTTGCCGCGCGGATCGGTGCGCGGATAGCTCGCTTCGAGTTCGTTGGCGGCGACGCCGAGCCGCTCGGCCGCGAGTTCCGGCGTCGCCGTCGGAGCGAGCCGCGCGGCCAGTGCGAGCCAGCTCGTGGTGCGTTGCTCGAGCCGCTGCGCGGCGGCCGGCTGCAACAGCGGCAGCTGATGCAGCGGCGCGAAGAACATCGGGGTGAGCATGGTCAGCGTGCCGCGGAAATCGGGCGCGCTGACGCCGACCAGGGTGAAGCTTTGGCCGTTGATCGAAACCGGCTTGCCGATGGCGTTCTCGTCGCCGTCGAAGAATTTGCGCCAGGCGGCGAAGCTCGCCACCACCACCGGCGCCGCGCCGGTCTTGTCGTCGTCGGCCGCGAGCAGGCGGCCGCGATACGCCGTCACGCCGAGGACGGAGAAATAATTGCCGCTGACGACCACGCCGGTGGTGCGTTGCGGCTCGCCGCCGCTGATCACGTTCATCGCGTCGTAGCGATAGGCGACCAGCTCGGCGACGTCGTGCGCGCGTGCGGCGAGATCGGCGTAGTCGGGCGCGGAGAAGGTGTCGTAGCTACCTCGATCGGCGCGGCCGGTGACTTCGACCAGGCGCTGCGCCTCGCGCAGTCCCGCCACCGGACTCAACAGCAGCGAGTTGACCGCGCTGAACAAAGTGACGGCGGTCGCGATGCCGATCGCCAGCGTCGCAATCGAGAACAGGCTGAAGCCCGGATGGCGCAGCAAGCTGCGCAAGGCCTGGCGTAGATAGGCGACCGATCCCATGGCGGTTATCCCTGCGCGGCGGCCGCAGCGGCTTGAAGGTTGACCCGCGCCGGGCGGATCAGACGCTGATCTTCTTCATGGCGCAGGCGGTGCATGGTCTCCTCATCGACGATGCGGCCGTCGAACATGAAGATCTTGCGCCCGGCAAAATCGGCGTAGCGCGGATCGTGCGTGACCATGCAGATGGTCGAGCCGGCTTTGTGCAGCTCTTCCAGCAGGGTCATGACCGCTTCGCCGTTCTTCGAGTCGAGGTTGCCGGTCGGTTCGTCCGCGAGCAGGATCGAGGGCTGCCCGACCAGCGCGCGCGCGACCGCGACGCGCTGCTGCTGACCGCCCGAGAGCTGCGCCGGATAGTGCTTCACGCGATGCGCCATGCCGACGCGCTCGAGCGCGTGCACCGCGCGATCGCGGCGTTCGGCCTTGGATACGCCGTCGCGGTAGGTCAGCGGCAGTTCGACGTTCTCGAACACGGTGAGGTCGCCGATCAGGTTGAAGGCCTGGAACACGAAGCCGATTTCCTGGTTGCGGATCGCCGCGCGCTCGCTCGCGCCGATGTCGGCGACCTCGCGCCCGTTCAGGCGGTAGGAGCCGCCGCTGGCGGTGTCGAGCAGGCCGAGGATCGCCAGCAAGGTCGACTTGCCGCAGCCGGACGGGCCGGTGATGGAGACGTACTCGCCGCGGGCGATGTCGAAATGGACTTCGGCGAGCGCGTGCGTCTCGACCTCGTCGGTCAGGAACACTTTCTTGATCGCGTCGAGGTGGATCAGGCTGTCGTTGCTCATGGGCTCGGCGTCTGGTGGCGTAGGGATAGGATGCGGATCGGGCGGCAACGGATGCGTTCGGGGCGGCATCCGTTGCGTTGATTCATTTCAGGCGGATGTCATTTCAGGCGGACGTTATTTGAGGCGAATGCGGTCGTATTGATCGTAGGCGCTGGTATCGGACAGCACCACGCGGTCGCCGACGTTGAGGCCTTGCTGCACTTCGATCTGGTTGACCGAACTCTTGCCCAGCCGCACCGGCACGCGCGCGGCGACGCCGTCGGCGGGTTCGACGCGGAACAAGCGCACTTCCGAGTCGGGCTGGCCGAAGGCCGGACGGCCGACGTAGAGCACGTCGGGCAGGCGTTCGATCTCGATGGTGCCGTCGACCGACAGATCCGGGCGCGCGCCCGGCGGCAGTTTGCCGGTCAGTTCGACGTCGACCTGCACGCTGCCGTTCTGCACCGCCGGATCGACGCGCAAGACCTTGCCGGCGACCACGCCGTTGCGCGTGTCGACCTTGACCGGCTGGTCGAGCACGATGTCCTTCGCCTGCGTTTCGGCGATGCGCAGCTCGGCCATCAGCTCGCCCGGCCGCGCCACGCGCGCCAGATTGACGCCGGCGGCGACCTGCTGGCCTTCTTCCACCGGCACTTGCTGCAGCACGCCGGCGATGCCGGCGCGCATGTGCAGGGTGTCGACCTGGCGCTGGCGCAGTTCGCGCGTGCCGACCAGCTGATCGAGGCGCGCTTGTTCGGCGGCGAGCTGGGCGGAGATGTTGCGGCCGAATTCGGTCACGCGCTGCTGCTCGATCGTCATGCGCGTCTTCAGCTGCTCCAAGGTGACCAGGCTCTTCTTGTATTGCACCGCCGGGATCACGCCTTTTTCGGCGACCGGCTTCTCCGCTTCGGCCTGCATGCGCGCGGTTTCGTATTCGCTGGTCGCGGCGGCCAGCGCGGACTGTTCGTCGAGCAGTTTGGATTTGAGGTCGGTGCGCTTGGCGGCGAGGTCGGATTCGGCTGCGGTCACGGCGGCCTTGGCGGCGAGCAGCTGGTCTTCGAGTTCGGGATTGCTCAGTTCCAAGATCACCGTGTCCGGCTGCACCGCGGCACCGGGCTTGACCACGATGCGCTCGACGCGCGCGGCGGTCTCGGCGGCGATCCAGCGGATCTCCTTCGGCACCAGGGTGCCGGGGCCGCGCACCTCGCGCAGCAGTTCGCCGCGCTTGACCGTGTCGACCAGCACGCTGCTGCGGTCGACCGAGGGTAGGGCGGGGCCGAGCTTGGCCAGGCCGATGCCGGCGACGATGAGGAGGCCGCCGGCGGCGGCGGCGAGGGTGAGTTGACGGCGCTTTTTGCGCTGCTTGAGTTCGGGGCGGGCGATGTCCATGCCCGGTTACAGCAGGGACTGTGCCAACCGATCTCGAAGCACCGCAGCCGCGCTTCCGGCTCGCCTCGATTCGCGACCAACTCTTTTCACGAACAATGACTTACGGATTTATTGTCGAGATCACGGAAGCCGATCCCGGCGCCGCCGGAGGTCCGCAGCGCGAGCTGCAGAACCCTCGATGCAGAGCGGGCGTCCGCTTTCGGACGCTGCGCTGAACGCAGCCGAACAGCTCGGGTTAGTTCAGATATTTATAGTTTACTTATAAACAATCTATAAGTAAGATACCCGCACTCCCTCGCAGCCGTTGACCATGAGCAGCTTCGACGCCACCGAAACCCGCATCCGCCACACCTGCCAGCGCTTCCCCGCTTTTCCGCGCGACGCTGCGGTGCTGGTGCGCCTGATCAAGCACATCTACGGACAGGTGCACGACGCGGCCAACGTCGTGCTGCGCGAGCACGGCCTCAATCACACCGACTACAACCTTTTGATGATGTTGTACGGCAGCGCCGACAACGCGGTGAATCCGTCGCTGCTCGGCGGCGCCACCGGCGAGAAGTCGGCCAACATCACGCGCATCTGCAATGCGCTGGCCGAGAAGGGACTGATCGACCGCGTCGCCGATCCCGGCGGCGATCGGCGCAAGATCGTTTTGTCGTTGACGCCGCAGGGCCAGGCGCTGATCGAATCGCTTCTGCCGACGATGTCGACGCTGCTGGAGACCTATACCAGCGGTTTCCGCACGGACGAGCGCACGCAGTTGGAGCAGCTGCTCAAGCGTCTGCTCGACAACGCCGAGCCGGCCGTCTGAGCGGCGCGATCGCACGATGAACGCTCAGGTCCAATCCACGTTCTCCGCGCATCGCTCCGGCGAGATCGCCGCCTGGCTGCGCGGCGCGATGCTGGACTGGCTGTTCGTCGCCAAGGCGACCATCGCCGTGCTCTTGACCGGCTGGCTGGCGATGCGCTTCAGCCTCGAACAGCCGGGCACGGCGATGCTGACGGTCGCGATCGTGATCCATCCGCAGAGCGGCATGGTGCTGGCCAAGAGTTTCTACCGCGCGCTCGGCACCCTGGTCGGCTGTGCCGCCGCGTTCGCCATCGTCGGTGCGTTCCCGCAGCAGCGCGAGCTGTTCCTGCTGGCGATGGCGCTGTGGATCGGCGTGTGCGCCGGCGGCGCCGCGCTGCAGCGCAATTTCAAATCCTACGGCTTCGTGCTGGCCGGCTACACCGCCGCGATCGTTGCGCTGCCGGTGGTCAACCATCCGCAGGCGGTGTTCGACTCGGCGGTGATGCGTGTCAGCGAAGTCATGCTCGGCATCTTCGTCGCCGGCGTGGTCAGCGACGCGCTGTTTCCGCAGCGGCTGGGCGAGGTGCTGCGCGAGAGCGTGCGCGCGCAGTTCGCCAACTTCCTGTTGTTCGTGCGCGAAAGCCTGCGCGGCGCGCTGCCGCGCGGCGAGTTGGAGAAGGCGCATCTGCGCTACGTGCGCGAGGTGGTGCAGATCGAGAACCAGCGCAGTTCGGTCGTGTTCGAGGATGCCGGTGTGCGCCTGCGCAGTCCGCGTCTGCGCCTGGTCAACCACGCCTTCATGGCGGCTTCGACCAGCTATCACTCGTTGCATCACTTGTTGAATCGCCTGCAGGGCCCGGCGCATGCCGAGGTGCGTTCGCGCTTGATGGTTTTGGCCGGCGATCTGGCGGCCGAACTCGCCGCGCTCGAAAGCGCGCCGCGCATGCGCACGCAGGCGGAGGCGTTGACGCAACGTCTCGCCGCGTTCGGCGAACGGCTGCCGGCACGCGTCGCCGCGTTGCGCGTGGGCCTGGCCGAACGCGCCGACCGGCTCGACTTCGACACCGGCGCCGAACTGCTGGTGCGCATCAGCGCCGAGCTGCGCGACTACGCCGACGCCTACGCCGTGATGGCCTCGCCGCAAGCGCTGCGCAGCCCGACCGAAGCGGCCGCGCCGTTCAGTCATTCCAACGACTGGGCCGGTGCCGGCATCGCCTGCCTGCGCGTGACCGCGACGATGCTGACGATGGGCGCGTTCTGGTTCGCCAGCGCCTGGCCCGAAGGCGCCGGCGCGATGCTGATCGCGACGATCTTCGGCGGCTTGATGGCAACGGTGCCCGATCCGCTGCGCGCGATCCGCTACATGCTCGCCGGCTATGCGCTCGGCACGCTGGCGGCGCTGGTGTGCGTGTACGGCGTGTTGGTGCGGATGGACGGCTTCGTGCTGTTTTCCGTGGCGCTGCTGCCGTTCCTGATGCCGGGCTTCTATCTGGCGGCGCGGCCGGCCTGGCCCGGCGTCGGCGCCGGCTATCTGATCGCGCTGGTGTACACGATCGGAGCCAAGAATCCGATGCACTACGACGCGCTGCATGCGATCAACGACAGCCTCGGCCAGCTGCTCGGCGTGGGCTGCGCCGGCGTCTCCTTCATGTTGTTCGCCGGCGCTTCGGACAGTCCGTGGCTGCAGCGCCGCCTGCTGCGCAAGCTGCGCCTGCAGCTAGTGCACGCCTGCGCCGCACCGCTGCGCGGCCTGCTGCCGCGCTTCGAGAGCGCCAGCCGTGACGCCGCGGCGCAGATCGTCGCGCACACGCGCGGCGGCAGTGCGCAGTCGCGCGAGCTGTTGGCGTGGTCGCTGGCGGTGCAGGAAACCGGGCGCGCGGTGATCGAGTTGCGGCGCGCGCTGGCGGCGAGCGAGATCGCCTCGTTCTTGCGCCAGCGCATCGAAGCGGCATTGGCCGCGCTCGCCGCGCTGTACAGCGCACCGACGCGCGAACGATATCGCCAGGCGCGCGAGCGTCTCGCCGCCGCGATCGACGAAGCGGCCGCAGAACCGCGCCTGTTGGCGCAGATGCATCTGATCCGGCTGGCCTTGCTCGATGCCGGCTCGGCCCTGGCCGGCTATGTCGAGCCGGTGCAAACGGAGAATGCGCATGCCGCGTGAGATCGCTCTCTTCGACGCCCTGGTGCCGGGGCTGCTCCTGGTGTTCCTGCTCAGCCTGCTGCTGCAGTGGCCGCTCGACTGGCTGGTCGGCCGCTTCGGCCTGTATCGCCACGTCTGGCATCCGCCGTTGTTCCGCCTCGCCCTGTTCGCCTGCCTGTTCGGCGTGCTCGGGCTGCTGTGGATGCGCTAGTCGCACACTTTTCGTTCGAGAGACCCGCCATGAAACTCCCATCGATCCTGCGTTTCGCGTTGACGGCACTGATCGTGCTGGTCGCGGCCCTGGTCGCGCATGCGCTGTGGAAGCGCTACATGTACTCGCCGTGGACGCGCGACGCGCGCGTGCGCGCCGAGGTGGTGCGCATCGCGCCGGACGTGTCCGGCATCGTCAGCGCGGTCGCCGTGCGCGACAACCAGGAAGTGAAGAAGGGCGAACTCCTGTTCACCATCGACCGCGAGCGCTTCCGTTACGCGGTCGAACAGGCGCAAGCCAACCTCGCCGCGGCGGAAGCGTCGGCGCGCGCCGCCGGAGCCGGCGACGCGGCGGCCGGCGCGACGATTTCCGCGCGCCGCGCCGACTACCAAAAAGCCGCCGAGCAATCCGAGCGGCGGCAGAAGATGCCGGGCAACGTGATCTCGGCGGAAATGCGCTCGGACGCGGCCGCCACCGCGAGTTCGGCGCACGCGACCCTGCAGCAGGCGCAAGCCGCGCGCAACCAAGCCGCCGCCGCGCGCGATTCGGCCCTGGCCGCGGTGCAGCAGGCGACGGTCGCGCTCGATCGCGCCAAGCTCGACCTCGAACGCACCGAAGTGCGCGCACCGGTCGACGGCCACGTCACCAACCTCGACATCCACCCCGGCGACTACGCGGCGGCCGGCAGCGCGCGGCTGGCCTTGATCGACCGCAATTCGTACTGGATCTACGGCTACTTCGAGGAGACCAAGCTGCCGTACGTGCACGTCGGCGATACCGTCGAGATTCGCCTGATGGCCGGCGACACGGCAATGAGCGGCCGCGTCGAGAGCATCGCGCGCGGCATCGGCGACATCGACAATCCGACCGGCGCCAACCTGCTCGCGAACGTGACGCCGACCTTCAGCTGGGTGCGCCTGGCGCAGCGCGTGCCGGTGCGCATCGCGATCGATACCGAGCATCTGCCGGCGAACACGGTATTGGCGGCGGGAATGACCGCGACGGTGATCCTGAGAGCGCCGCGCAGTTGATCCGCGCTCGGGCTGCCGCGAGGCACGCCCGAGCGCTGCGTTGCGGTTCGGTGCCTCAGAACGGCAGGTCGACCGCCGCGCACAGGTAGTCGATCATCGGCGCGATGCGCTTGAAGGTATCGATCAGATACGGGTGCAGCTCGTCGGTGCAGGCCAAGGCTTCGGCGAAGCCTTGGCCGGCGGCGTAGTTCTTCAGCTTGATGTCTTCGATCAGCTCGTGCGCCGGATCGTAGCCGCGCGGCGGCCGCGTCAGCCGCTCACCCCAGAACTCGAAGCGCTGCTCGAATGCCTTGCCGTGCACGGCCTTCTTCCAGGCGGCCGGGTTGTCGGCGAGGAATTCGCGGATCTTCTTCAGGGTGGTCGGCTCGGGGTGCCAGATGCCGCCGCCAGCGAAGCAGTCGCGCGGCTGGATGTGCATGTAGAACGAGGGTGCTTCGATCTCGCGCCGGCGTTCGTGGCCGAAGCGCGCGCCGGCCCAGGTTTTGTATGGGGTCTTGTCGTTGGCGAAGCGCGTGTCGCGATGGATGCGGAACAGCGAGCCGCCTTGCGCGCGCGCATCGGCACGGTAGTGCGGGCTGATCTTCGCCAGCGGCGCCTGCAGGTCGGCGATCAGGCGCAGGTAGGGATCGCGCAGCTCCTCTTCGTAGCGCTGCTTGTTGGCGGCGAACCAGGCGCGGTTGTTGTTCGCGGCGAGCGCGCGCAGAAAGGCGAAGGTCTTCTTCGAGAAATAGGCGGCGGCCATGGTCGACTCCGGGCAAGACGGCCGATTATTCCAGCCGGCGGCCGCAGATACATCCCATCGCGATTGGCGCGGCGCTCGCCGCGGCCGCTATCATCGGCGGCTGTCGCGGCCG
Organism: Dokdonella sp. GW821-FHT11D02; assembly: GCF_058808595.1. Classification (NCBI taxonomy): domain Bacteria; kingdom Pseudomonadati; phylum Pseudomonadota; class Gammaproteobacteria; order Lysobacterales; family Rhodanobacteraceae; genus Dokdonella; species Dokdonella sp. GW821-FHT11D02. The sequence continues at coordinate 2,150,670 of NZ_CM179520.1, forward strand.
CGCGCTCGCGCGGCGGTTGGAAACGCCGGTCCGCAGCCTCATCTCGCGTCGATCCGGAAATACCGAGGAGTTTGCATGAGTTCCACGCCCGTGAATGCTCAGCCGGAGACGCGCGCCTTCGAGGCCGAAGTCTCCCAGGTGCTGCATCTGGTCACCCATTCGCTGTACTCGCACAAGGAGATTTTCCTGCGCGAGCTGATCTCCAACGCGTCCGACGCCTGCGACAAGCTGCGCTTCGCCGCGCTGTCGGACGCGGCGCTGACCGCCGACGACGCCGAGCTGCGCATCGAGATCGTCGCCGACAAGGAGGCGCGCACGCTGACCATCCGCGACAACGGCATCGGCATGACGCGCGCCGAAGTGGTGGAGAACATCGGCACCATCGCGCGCTCGGGCACGCGCAAATTTCTCGAGTCCTTGTCCGGCGATTCGCGCAAGGACACCCAGCTGATCGGCCAATTCGGCGTCGGTTTCTATTCCGCCTTCATCGTCGCCGACAAGGTGAGCCTGATCACGCGCAAGGCCGGCGCGCCGGCGGGCGAGGGCGTGCGCTGGGAATCGAACGGCAGCGGCGAGTACACGCTGGAGAGCGTGGAGGCGCCGCAGCGCGGCACCACCGTGATCCTGCATCTGAAGGAAGAGGAGAGCGAGTTCCTCGACGCCTGGAAGCTACGCGACCTGATCACGCGCTATTCCGATCACGTCGCGTTCCCGATCCGCCTGCCCAAGCAGAAGGACGGCACGCCGACCGACGAGTTGGAAACGGTCAACCATGCCGCCGCGCTGTGGACGCGGCCGAAGAACGAACTCAGTGACGAGGATTATCAGGCGTTCTACAAGTCGCTGTCGCACGACTTCAACGACGCGCTGGCGTGGACGCACAACCGCGTCGAAGGCTCGCAGAGCTACAGCCTGCTCTTGTACGTACCCGAGAAGCCGCCGTTCGACGCGGTATTCAGCGGACGCGACGAGCGCAAGGGATTGAAGCTGTACGTGCGCCGCGTCTTCATCATGGACGCGAGCGAGCAGCTGCTGCCGGCGTACCTGCGCTTCGTGCGCGGCGTGGTCGATTCCGACGACCTGCCGCTCAACGTCAGCCGCGAGATCCTGCAGGAGAACCGCCTGGTCGCGCAGATTCGTGCCGCCTGCGTCAAGCGCACGCTCGACCTGCTCGAAAAACTCGCCAAGGACGAGCCCGAGAAGTTCGTCAAATTCACCCAGGCCTTCGGCAACGTGCTCAAAGAAGGCATCGCCGAGGACGGCGCCAACCGCGAACGCATCGCCAAGCTGCTGCGTTTCGTCTCGACCGCCTCGGAAGGCGAGGCGAAGACGGTGTCGCTGGACGACTACATCGCGCGCATGCCGGCCGGGCAGGACGCGATCTGGTACATCACCGCCGATTCCTACACGGCCGCGAAGGGCAGCCCGCTGATCGAAGGCCTGCGCGCGAAGGGCGTCGAGGTGCTGCTGCTCGGCGATCGCATCGACGAATGGATGATCGGTTACTTGGGCGAGTACGCCGGCAAGAAGCTGCGCCACGCCGGCAAGGGCGAACTCGACGTCGCCGCCGACGGCGCCGAGGCGGAACGGCGCAAGCAAGCCGAGGAAGCCGCGCAGCCGCTGGTGGAAAAACTCGCCGGCCTGCTCGGCGAGCGCGTCGGCGCGGTGCGCATCAGCCATCGCCTGACCGAGTCGCCGTCGTGCATCGTGCTCGGCGAGCACGACATGGCGCTGCACATGCAAAGGCTCCTGCGCGAGGCCGGCCACGAAGTGCCCGGCAGCGAGTCGGTGCTGGAGATCAATCCGCAGCATCCGCTGCTGCGCGCGCTGGCCGACGAGGCCGACGGCGCACGCGCCGAAGATCTCGGCCTGCTCCTGCTGGAAGAAGCGCAAGTCGCGGCCGGCGACCAGCTGGCCGATCCGGCGGCGTTCGTCGCTCGCGTCAATCGCGTGCTGCTGGGGCGCTCGTCGGCCTGAACGAGCGCGGGTTGAAGCGCTTGTATATTTCTCGTGCAGTCTGGTAGTAGTCTACGTACGAAATAACAGGTAGTCGGTGTCACGGACGTATCGGCGCGAGCCGATGCGTCCGCAGTCGCCGGCGCGAGCCTGCCTCGTTCGCTAGCTGCTGGGGACCTGCACATGCGCAAAAACCTACGCACCACACTCATCGCCGCCGCCGTACTCGGTTGTTTCGGGGCCACCGCGGCAACCGCTGCCGAACCGCTACGGCTGCAGCCGCAGGCCGGCTGGCTCGACGAGAGCGCGGACGACGCAGACTCGCCCGACGAGCTGACGGCGAAGTCGGAGACAGCGGATAGCGCGGCGGCACAACCGATCGCCGACCGCGCTGCGATCGTCGCGGCTGCGCGTCAGGCGCTCGCGGCGAGTGCCGCGCAAACCTATGCCGCCTTGGACGGCGCCGCAGGTGTCGCCGTGCACGCGACCGCTTACGGTTCCTACGTCGTCCGCTTCGCGCAACGCATCGACGGGGTCGAGGTGTACGGCGCACGCGTCAGCGTGCTGCTCGACCGCGACTTGCGCGTCCGCGCGATCACCGGCGGCATCGCATCCGCGCCCTCCGCAACGGCGGCGCAGGCGTTCCAGCGCGATGCGGCGACCTCGCTGCGTTCGGCCGCAGGCGCGGTGGACGGCTTGCTCGCGGCGGCGCCGCTACAGAGTCTGCCGCGCGACGGATCGGCCTATGAGCGCTTCCGTTTCGAGCGCTCGCCGCGCTTCGTGCCGGACGGCGAGGCCAGCGCCAAACGCGTTTGGTACCCCAGCGGCGACGCGCCGATCGCGGCCTACCAGGTGCGTATCGCCGGGCAGCGGCCGGGGCTGGAACGTCCGCTGGCGAAGATGGTGCTGGTCGCGGCCGACGACGGACGCGTGCTTGCCAGCCACGACCTCGTGTACGACCTGCAGCCGTTCCGCTATCGCGTGTTCGCCGACGCCAACGGCATGCCGTACGTCGATCCTTACGGCGACACCAATCCCTATCCGACGCGGCTGCCGAGCGGCTATCTGCCCAGCGTTCCGGCGCCGATGAACGTCCTGTCGCGCGTCCACGCCGGCATCAGCACCGGCGATCCGTGGCTGGCGGACGATGCGACCGAAACGAGCGGCAACAACGTCGATGCGTTCTTCAACGGCGAGCCGATCGCCGCCAACGGCCGCTGCGGCGTTCGCAGCGAAGAAGACTACTGGCAGGTGCAGCCTGCGCAAGGCGACTTTCGCGCGCCGTTGTCGGCGCCGCGCACCTTCGACTACGCCTACGACGCGAACGACAGCGCCAACGATTTCCTGCAATGCCCGCCCGGCTTGCCGGCGCAGCCGCTGCCGGGCGCTTCCGCCCGCCTCAACGCCAAGATCGTGCAAGCGTTCTACGCGACCAACTGGCTGCACGACTTCTTCTACGACCTCGGCTTCGACGAGGTCGCCGGCAACATGCAGAAGGACAATTACGGACGCGGCGGCGTCGACGGCGATCCGCTGCACGTTTCGGCCGGCGTCAGCACGACCTTCGCCACGGTTTCGGTGGACGACGGCGTGCCGGGCGCGTTGTTCCTCGGCATCAACACCTACACCGATCCGTACCGCGACGTCAGCGCGTTCGATTTCGGCGTGCTCGCGCACGAGTGGTCGCACACCATGTTCGGCCGACTGACCGGTTTGGGTATGGGCGGGCAGCAGTTCGCGTTGAACGAGGGCATCGCGGACTTCGTCGGCTTGCTGCTGACGGTACGTGCGCAGGATCGCAATGCCATGCCCGGCAAGCCGCCGTTCTTCGGCAACTACGCGATCGGCGCGCACATGAACCGCGGCTACGACTATCCGGACGATCCGTTTCCGGCGGCCGGTTCGCCCGGTTATGCGGACGACACCTACTATCACGGTATCCGCCGCTTTCCGCACTCGGCCGACCTCACGATCAATCCGCTCACCTTCAAACACATCGGCATGGACAACCCGCTGCCGCAGAACCAGCGCGGGTTCGACTGGAAAGGACGTGCGCTGACCAACGCCGAGCCGCACACCGCCGGCGAAGTCTGGACCGAGGCGTTGTGGCAATGCTCGCGCAAGCTGCTCGCGGCGGCGCCACCGCAGCGGTTCGAGCAGACGCGCAACCGCTTTCTCGCCAACCTGGTCGCCTCGCTCAAGCTGCTGGCGGTGGACGCCGACTACACCGAGGCGCGCGACGCGCTCTTGTTCGCGATCCGCGCCGACCGCGAGGCGGACTATCGCCGCTGCCGCGCCGGTTTCGCCGAGCGCGGCATGGGCGCCGGTGCGATCGCGCCGGAGCGAAACTCGATCGACTTGCGCGGGACCGTCGAGAGTTTCGCCGACCGCGAACACGCGGTCAGTATCGTCGGCGTGGCGCTGGAGGAAACGGCGGGCGGCGACGGCGACGGCGTGCTCGATCGCGGCGAAAGCGGTCGCGTGCGCGTGACGATCAAGAACAGCGGCTTCTCGCCGTTGCGCAAGCTGCGCTTGCGCGTCGATGCGCCGAGCGGCAGCTATGCGTTTCCGAGCGGCCGCCAGATCGGTCCGATCGAGTTGGCGTCGGGAGCGACCACCAGCGCGACGATCGACGTGCGCGTGGTCAGCACGCAGGCGCCGGTCGAACTGCCTCTAGCGATCGAAGTGCACGACACGCGCCAGCCGGCGGCGCGCGCCGAAAAGCAAACCGCATTCCGCGTGAACTACGACCGCGTGCGCGACGGCTATGTCGACACGCTGGCCAATCCGGAGAACTTCGCTGCCGACTGGAGCTCGACCTTCGGCGACTACGACGGCAGCTTCTGCTACTACTACTGCCTGGTGCCGTGGCTGCGCGCCTCATATGCGGGTGCGCCGGCCTATGTCATCGGCGATCTGCACGCCGGCATCGATTCCTCTCTCACCGGCCAGCCGTTTCTCGCCTCGAGCGATCCGCTGCGCGTCATCGTTCGGCACGACTACGACCTCGATCGGCTCGCCGGCGATATCAGCTGGCCCGGTGTCGGCAAGGTCGAAATCAGCGTCGACGGCAGCGATTGGCACGACGCAGCCAGCTATCTGAGTTCCGGTACGGCGGAATTCGCCGGCAGCTCGGGCGGCTGGCGCGAGGACGTACTCGACTTCGGCGTGGCCCTGGCCGGACGGCGCGTGCAGCTGCGCTGGCACGCGACGATCGATCCCGCCTACTTCGAGCATTTCAGCCATTGGGCGATCGGACGTGTGGAAGTGCAGGGCGCGGCCGAGCCGATGTTCAGCACGCTGCATGCCGATGCGAATTAGCGAGCACCTGACGGATCGCATGGCCGCGGCAGCGTGCTTCGCTGCCGCAGCCGCTGCGCGGTCGATCACGAAAAAAACGCTGCGCTGCGCAATGGCTTTTCCCTGGAGCCGGCAGTAGTCTGCGTACGAAACATGGGGTAGTCAGCACGCGGGTCGAAGCGCATGGCCGTCGTCGACGCCGTTCCGGGTCTGGCTCGGGAACGCGGCGGGGCGGCGCTGTGTCGGCCACTGTGTTCGTCATTCGAACGCCGGGCTCCTCGGTGTTCCGCTACTGGGGAATCGACGATGCGTAGATCGTTTTGCGGTTTGATGGTCGGTTTGTTGGCCGGCGCCGGCAGTGTCGGTGCCGCCGCGGGCGGTGCGCTGCCGGCGAGCAGCCGCAGCGAGCCGATTCGGCTCGAGGCTCAGCCGGGCTGGCTCGAAGAGGGCGGCAGCGACTTGGCCATCGAAGCCAAGGCAGCCGCTGCCGAGGCATCCGCCGAAGCGCGATTCGATCCGCAGCCGATCGCTGCGCGTGCCGCGATCGTCGCCGCCGCGCGCGGCGCGCTGGCGCGAGAGGCGAATTCCGCCGCCATCGCAGATACGGCGGATGCCGACATCAAGGTGCACGCGACGCGCTACGGCCCGTATGTGGTGCAGTTCGCGCAGCGCGTCGATGGTGTGGAGGTGTACGGCGCACGCGTCAGCGTGCTGCTCGACCGCACGCTCGCGCTGCGTGCGATCGCCGGCGGTGCCGCCGCTGTCGACGCGCCGCGCACGGCATTCGCGCGCGATGCGGCGACCGCGTTGCGCTCGGCCGCGGTCGCCGTCGACGGCCTGCTCGCAGCCAGCCCGCTGCATACGTTGAAGACGCAAGGGCAAGACGCGTACTTCCGTTTCGAGCGCTCACCGACCTTCATTCCGGCGGTCGATTCGCGTGTGCACCGCGTCTGGTATCCGAGTGCGCGAGGTTTGATCGCGGCGTACCACACGCAGATCGCCGGACGGCAACCCGGCGTCGAGCGGCCGCTCGCGCGCGCCGTGATCGTCGCCGACGACGACGGCCGCATCCTCTCCAGCAACGATCTCATCCGAGATCTGCAACGGCCGTTCCGCTACCGCGTGTTCGCCGACACGAGCGGCTATCCCTACGTCGATCCGTACGGCTTCACCAACCCGTATCCGACGCGCGAGCGCAGCGGCTATCTGCCGAACGTGCAGGCGCCGATGAACCTGTTGACGCGCAGCCATGCCGGCATCAGCACGCGCGATCCGTGGCTGGCAGACGATGCGACCGAAACCAGCGGCAACAACGTCGATGCATTCTTCAATGCCGACCCGGTCGACGCCGACGGCAACTGCGCCGACGACGTCGACGACGACTGGCTGCTGATGAAGCCGGCGCAAGGCGACTTCCGCGCCAAGACCACGTCCTCGCGCACCTTCGATTACGCGTTCGACGCCAGCGACACGCGCAACGATTTCTTCCAATGCCCGCGCGGCGCTTTGGCGGTGCCGATTCCGGCCGATTCGGCGCAGCTCAACGCGAAGATCGTGCAGGCGTTTTACGCGGTGAACTGGCTGCACGATCTGTTCTACGATCTCGGCTACGACGAGAACGCCGGCAACATGCAGGTCGACAATTACGGCCGCGGCGGCGTCGGTGGCGATCCGCTGCACGTATCGGCCGGTGTCGCCACCACGTTTGCCGCGACGTCCGAATTCGACGGCGACACGACCGGCCTGTTCCTCGGCATCAACACCTACAGCCTGACCCAACGCGACGTCAGCGGACTCGACTTCGGCGTACTCGCGCACGAATGGGCGCACACGATGTTCGGCCGCCTCACTCACATGCAGTACAACGCGCAGCAGGGTGCGCTCAACGAAGGCATCGCCGATTTCGTCGGCCTGATCCTGACCGTGCGTCCGCAGGATCGCAACGCGCTGCCGGGCAAGCCACCGTTCTTCGCCAATTACGCGATCGGCGCTTACATGAATCGCGACTACGACGCGCCGTTCGATCCGTATCCGCCGGCCGGCTCGCTCGGCTATCCGGACGAAACCTACTACCACGGCATCCGCCGCTTCCCGCACTCGGCGGATCTTGAGATCAATCCGCTCACCTTCAAAAACGTCAGCATGGACCACCCGCTGCCCGACAGCACCCAGCCTTACGACTGGAAGGGCCGCTTCAACACCAATGCGGAAGTCCACACCGCCGGCGAAGTCTGGACCGAGTCGTTGTGGCAGTGCTCGCGCAAGCTGATCGCGGCGGCACCGCCGTCGCGTTTCTATCAGGTACGCGACCGCTTCCTGTCCAATCTGGTCGCCGCGCTCAAGCTGGTGCCGGCCGACGCGGACTACATCGAAGCGCGCAACATGCTGCTGTTCACGATCCGCGCCGACAGCGAAGCGGACTACCGCCTGTGCCGCGCCGGCTTCGCCGAACGCGGCCTCGGCGCCGGCGCGCTGGCGCCGCCGCGCTATGCGGTCGACATGCGCGGTGCGATCGAGCGCTTCGAGGACAGCGAGCGCGCGCTCAGCATCGTCGACGTCAAACTGACCGAGAACGCCGGCGGCGACGGCGATGGTGCGCTCGACCGCGGCGAAACCGGCACCCTCAGCGTGACCGTGAAGAACAGCGGCTTCTCGCCGCTGCGCAAGATTCGCGTGCGCGCGCGTGCGCAGTCCGGCGACTTCGCATTCGCAGGTCCGCGCGAGGTGAGCAACATCGAGCTGGCCGCCGACGCCACCTACACCGCGACGTTTGCGGTGAGCGTGCAGAGCACGCAGGCGGCGGCCGAACTCGCGTTCGACGTCGTCGCCAGCGATCAGCGCCACCTCGAAGCGTCCGATCGCAAGCAGCCGTCGTTCCGCGTCAACTACGACCTGGTACGCGACGGCTTCGTCGACGATCTGTCCAGCGCGCAAGCCTTCGCCGCCGACTGGACATCGGTGCTCGGCGAATACGACTTTCCTGACAGCTGCTACTACACCTGCAACATCCATTGGCAGCGCAGTACGTATCTGGACCAACCGGCCTACGTGGTCGGCGACGTGCGCGCGGCGACCGACGTGCATCTGGTCGGCATGCCGTTCCAGGTATCGGCCGATCAGCCGCTGCGGGTCACCCTGCGCCACGAGTACGAGTTCGATCACTTGCCGGGAGATGCTTCGGGACCCGGCAGCGGTACGCTCGAGGTCCGCGTCGACGAGGGCGACTGGCAAACCGCCGATTCGTACCTGGCGAGCGGCAGCGCGTCCTTCGCCGGCGCCTCCGGCGGCTGGCGCAGCGATACGCTCGATTTCGGCAGTTCGCTGGCCGGACACACGGTGCAGTTGCGCTGGCACATGTCGGCCGAGTCGGGCTACTTCGCGCACTTCGTGCACTGGGCGATCGCGCGCGTGGAAGTGCAGGGCGCGGCGCAGCCGATGTTCAGCACGCTGCATGCCGACGTAGACTGAGGCCTCGATTTCGTCGCCTGCATCGCGCGCATCGTGCGCGTGAAACAGGCGATGGGGCTACCGATCCAGTGAGCACTGCAGAGCAGTCATCTTTGCGGCTGAGCGACGGCACCGCCTGCTTCCGTCGCGATTGGCCCTTGCCCGGAGCGCGCACCGCGGTGCTGCTCGTGCACGGCCTCGGCGAGCACTGCGGCCGCTACGAGGAAACCGCACGCTGGTTCAACCGGCTCGGCTACACAGTGCGTGGCTACGACCAGCGCGGGCACGGTCGCAGCGGTGGACGGCGCGGCGGCATTCCTTCCGGCGATGCTCTGCTCGAGGATCTGGCGGCGGTGTATGCCGACTATTCGGCCGAGCTCGGTTTTGCGCCGATACTTTTGGGTCACAGCCTCGGCGGTCTGGTCGCGCTGCGCGCGGTGCTCGACGGCCGCCTCGCGCCGCCGTCGTTGATCCTGTCCTCGCCGGCACTGGGCACGCACGAGGCGGCCTGGTTGAAGTCGCTCGCCGCGCAGCTGGCGCGCTGGCTGCCGGACTTGCCGCTGCCGGCACAGCTGCCGGCGGACAAGCTGTCGCACGATCCCGCGGTCGCGCCGGCGTACCGCAACGATCCGCTGCGCCACGGCTGGATCACGCCGCGGCTGGCCGACTTCATCTTCCGCGGCGGCGCGAGCTGCATCGCCGATGCGGAAAAGCTGAACCTGCCCAGCTTGCTCTTGTTCGCCGGCGAGGATCATCTGGTCGATGCGTCGGGCAGCCGCGATTTCGCACGCGTGGCGGCGAGCGATCGCTTGACCGTGCACGAGTTCGACGGGCTTTATCACGAATTGCTCAACGAAGCAGAGCCCGCGCGCGGTGACGTGCTGGCGGTGTTGCAGGCGTGGCTGCAGCAGCGCGAGACGGTGCGCTGATCGGCTTTGCAGGAAGCGCAACCGCCGCGTGCTACCATCGCGTTTCATTTAGCCATCCAAACGCGCGCGATGCAGATCGAAACCAAACTGCCGAAGGTCGGCACGACGATATTCACCGTCATGAGCCAGCTCGCGCTGGAGCACAAGGCGGTCAACCTGGGGCAGGGCTTTCCGGATTTCGACGGCCCGCAGGCCTTGCGCGACGCGCTCGCGGCGGCGATGAACGGCGGCCGCAACCAGTACGCGCCGATGACCGGCGTGCCCGCCTTGCGCGAGCAGATCGCACGCAAGACCGAGCGCCTGTACGGGCGCAAGGTCAATCCCGACACCGAAGTCACCGTCACCTCCGGCGCGACCGAGGCGCTGTTCGCCGCGATCGCCGCGGTCGTGCGCAGCGGCGACGAAGTGATCGTGCTCGACCCTTGTTACGACAGCTACGAGCCGGCGATCGAGTTGAACGGCGGCCGCGCCGTGCATGTGCCGCTCGATTCGCGCGATTTCGCGCCGGACTGGCAGCGCATCGCCGATGCGATCACGCCGAAGACGCGTCTGATCCTGATCAACACGCCGCACAATCCCTGCGGCTCGGTGTTCAGCGCGGCCGATCTCGATCGTCTGGCCGAACTGGTACGCGGCAGCGAGATCCTGGTGTTGTCGGACGAGGTCTACGAGCACATCGTGTTCGACGGCGCGCCGCATCATAGCGTGCTGCGCCATGCGGAACTGGCCGAACGCAGCTTCGTCGTCTCCTCCTTCGGCAAGACCTATCACACCACCGGTTGGAAGGTCGGCTACTGCATCGCGCCGCGCGCGCTGTCGGCCGAGTTCCGCAAGGTGCATCAGTACCTGACCTTCTGCACCTTCACCCCGGCACAGGTCGCGTTCGCCGAGATCTTGGAAAAAGATCCGCAGCACTACCTCGACTTGCCAGCGTTCTATCAAGCCAAGCGCGATCATTTCCGCGAACTCTTGGCGCCGACCCGATTCAAGCTGCTACCGGTCGCCGGTGCCTACTTTCAGGTGGTCGATTATTCGGCGCTGAGCCAGGCCGACGACCTCGCGTTCTGCGAATGGCTGATCAAGCACGCGGGCGTCGCCGCGATTCCGATCTCGGCCTTCTACGAAACCCCACCGGCCGAGCAGCGCCTGATCCGCTTCTGCTTCGCCAAGAGCGACGCGACTTTGGAGCAAGCGGCCGAACGTTTGCGCGCGCTGTAAATGGCCGCTTTTTGACTCTCGCGGTCAAGGACGACCGCACAAGGAAAACAAAAGCCAGATATGACTACGATGAAACCGCTACGTGTCTCGCTGGTGCAGGGCGCAACGCGCTGGCACGACGCGGCCGCCAACCGCGAGTACTACGGCGCGCTCGTGCGCGCTGTGCAAGGGCAGAGCGATCTGGTCGTGCTGCCGGAGACTTTTCTGTCCGGCTTCACCAACGAGACGCTCGGCAACGCCGAGACGATGGACGGCGCCGGCGTGCAATGGCTGCGCGAACTGGCGATCGAAACCGGTGCCGCGATCACCGGCAGCGTGGTGGTGCGCGAGGGCGAGCGTTGCGTGAACCGGCTGCTCTGGATGCGGCCTGACGGTACGCATCTGCAATACGACAAGCGCCACCTGTTCCGCATGGCGAAGGAGCACGAGCGCTACGTCGGCGGCGCCGAGCGTCTGATCGTCGAATTGAACGGTTGGCGCATTTGTCCGCAGGTCTGCTACGACCTGCGTTTTCCGGTCTGGCTGCGCAACCGCTACGACCGCGCGGCGCAGCGCTTCGACTACGATCTTCTGATCTTCGTGGCGAACTGGCCGAGCGCGCGCCGTTACGCCTGGAGCACGCTGCTGCGTGCGCGTGCGATCGAAAACCTCAGTTACTGCGTCGGCGTCAATCGCGTCGGCGTCGACGGCAACGACCTGCATTACTCGGGCGACAGCGTCGCGCTCGATTTCCTCGGCGCACCCTTGCTCGAACTCGGTGCGCAGGAGCAGGTCGTCACCGTCACGCTCGATCCGGCGGCGCTGGCGGGACACCGCGAGCGCTTTCCGGCCTGGATGGATGCGGACGACTTCACCATCGTCCGTTGAGTTCGTGCGTGAAGAAGGAATTCTTCACTGCGTTTTAAGGATTTTCCAACGAAGCCGCTGCGATCTCTCAAAGAATCGCCAGCACGTTCTCCGGCGGGCGGCCGATCGCGGCCTTGCCGTTGGCCAGCACGATCGGCCGCTGGATCAGGCTCGGCCGTTCGTGCATCGCGGTGACCAGTTGCGCGCGCGTCAGCGACGGGTCGTCGAGATTCAATTCCACGTAGTCAGGCTCCTCGCGCCGCATCAGCGCGCGCGGCGGCAAGTCGAGCTTGCCCAAGATCCGTTCGATCTCATGCGCCGACGGCGGCGTGGTCAGATAGTCGACCACTTCCGGCTCGATGCCGCGTTGTTGCAGCAGGGCGAGGACGGCGCGCGATTTCGAACAACGGGGATTGTGCAGAATGACGATCTTGCGCACGGCTACGCCGCCGCACGCGGCAGCACGGCGAGTTCGCGCGTGACGATTTCGCGCTCGGCTTCGGCGCGATGCGCGAAGCGTCCGAGCAGGTGGGCGGATTCGGGCGCCAGCACTTCGTACCACTGCATCGCGGTTTCGCCGCTCGCATCGTATTGGCGTACGCGTTCGATGCGGTAGCCGAGGACGTTGACTTCGGTATGGCGCTGGTGACGCATGACGTACTACTCCTTGATTGCCAATGACGCGAACGATACGCAGCGGCGATCTGTTGACTGTTAACGCAGCGTTGCGAGCCAGTTAACCGCGATCGCGTGCTGTTTCGGACCTGCGATTTCAGTGAAAGTTGCGCACGTGTCGCAGCGTTCACACGACGCGCGAAATTCGCTGCGGCGTGTTGAGCGTGTGCGGGCAGAGTGTCGATCCTTCAAGGAGCAAAACGGATTTTTTGCGAGAACGAACGAACGTTTTTTCCGATGCACTGCACAATTTTTTTGTACTCGTTCGCATCGAAACGCATTGCGTCGCAGACGTAGCGCGACGGCCAAGACGCAGCTCATACGTTGCAGCGCGGTGGCGGCGTCGCATCGTGACGATTCACTCTGCGCGCTTCGGCTCGATCGTGGCGCCGCGCCTCGCCGCCATCGTCACTTAAGGTAGGGCTGTTACCATGCGCGCCCCGCCTCATGCGTCGATCGCCATGCTACGCACCGATTCGCCGGACGTTCCCGCCGCCGTGCAGCGTCGCCAGTTCTGGCTGTTCATGCTGTTCGCCTTGGTGTTGCTCGGCATCGGCATCGGCCTGCGCGATCCGTGGCCGTCGGACGAGCCGCGCTTCGCGCTGACCGCCAAGCAGATGGTCGAGTCGGGCGACTGGCTGTTTCCGCATCGCGGCCGCGAACTGTATTCGGACAAGCCGCCGGTGATGTTCTGGTTGCAGGCGAGCGCGTACGAGGTCGTGCGCAACTGGCGCATCGCGTTCTTGCTGCCGTCGCTCTTGGCCGGCTTGTTGACGCTCGGCTTGACCTACGACCTCGGGCGGCGATTGTGGAACCATCGTGCCGGCTTGTACGCCGGGATCGCGGTGTTGTTCGCGTTCCAGTTCATGTACCAGGTCAAGCGCGCGCAGATCGACCCGGTCATCATGGGCTGGATCACGTTGGCGAACTGGGGCCTCTTGCTGCACTTCCTGCGCGGGCCGAACTGGCGCGCGTATTGGCTCGGCTGTTTCGCTGCCGGTGTCGGCGTCATCACCAAGGGCGTCGGCATCCTCGCCTTGCTGATGTTCCTGCCGTATCTGTTCGCGCGCTGGCGCGGCTGGGACGGCGTCACACGCACTTCGAATTCGGCGCTGCGCTGGTTCGGCGGCGCGCTCGCCTTTCTCGCACCGATCCTCGCCTGGGGTCTGTCGGTGCTGCTGGTGGCGAAGGCACGCGGCGGTCCGGAATACCAGGCCTATGTCGATGATTTGTTTTTCCGCCAGACCGCCGGCCGCTACGCCAAGTCGTGGGACCACCCGCAGCCGTTCTGGTACTACCTGCCGATCGTGCTGTTCAACTGGTTCCCGCTGTCCTTGGCCTACTTCGGTGCGGTGCCGCGCTGGTGGCGTGATTTAAGACTCGGCGAGGCGCGCGTCATGCTGCCTTTGATCTGGGCGCTGATCGCGATCGTGTTCTTCAGCATTCCGACCGGCAAGCGCGACGTCTACCTGATGCCGGCCTTGCCGATGGTGGTGCTGGCGATGTCGCCGTATCTGGTCGAGATCGCGCAGTCGCGCTGGCTGCGCAACAGCGCGTTCGCGATCGCGCTCGGCCTCGGCGTGATGGTGCTCGGCGCCGGCTTGTGGGCGATGCTCGGTCACTCGGCGCGCTTCGAAGACATGCTGCAGCGGCGCGAACTGGAAGATCTCGATCATGCGGTATGGGGCATGTTCCTCACCATCGGCGCCGCCTTCGTACTGGCGGCGGCATGGTTCCGGCCGCGCCGCGGCGCGCACGCGCTGCTCGCCGGCATTGCCGCGCTGTGGATCGTCTGGAGCGTGTGGGCGTATCCGCTGTTGAACGACTCCAGCTCGGCCGCCGGCGTCATGCGCCGCGCGCGCGAGATGGCCGGTCCCGATACCGAGATCGGCTTGGTCGCGTGGAAGGAACAGAATCTTCTGATGTCGACGGGACCGGTGCGCGAATTCGGTTTCGTCGCCGGTTGGAACCGCCAGTACGACGAGGCCGTGCATTGGCTGGCCGACGCGCCCGACAAACGTCGCATCTTCATTCTCGACGAAGCGATGGGCGACTGCGTCGATCAGTCGAAGGCGATGCGCGTGGGCCGCGCCAATCGTCGCGAGTGGTGGCTGCTCGGCATCGAGGCGGTGAAGCCGCACTGCATTCCGGTCACGCGCAAGGACGAGGAAGCGTTCAAGAACGGCGCCGATCCGTAAGCGGCGGCGCGTTCGTTCGCAGCGGCTTACAACGGCACCAGCCGCACCAGCTGTTCGCGCATGCGGCGGAACAGCTTGCGCGTGTTCCATGCGTTCAGGCGGCGGCTCATCGACGAGCGCGGCAGCACGTGCTTTTCGCCGAAGCCGTCGATCAGGACGAAGCGCGGGCCGCCGCGTGAATCGACGCCGTGCACGATGTTCCATGCGTGCATGTCGCCGACGATCACGTTGCAGGCGAGCAGGCCGGCGAGGAGCTGGCTCAGATCGCCTTCGATCGCCGCGCTGAAGCCGCCCTCGCGCGCGTACAGCGCGGCCAGGGTCGGCGCGAGTTCGCCGTCGACGCCGCGCACTTTCTCCGACACCAAACCGAGACCGAGATCGGTCTCGGCCAAGCCGACCATGCGCGCGATCGGCGCGTTGCCGGCCGAGAAGCGCGCTTGCGCGGAGATGTATTCCTTCAGTTCGCGCACGTAACCGGCGTACTGGCGCGCGCGCACCAGCTTCTTGTACCAGCGGCCGCCGGCGCCCCAGCGCGCTTCGACCGCATCCTCGCGCATCACCTTGACCACGAAATCCGCTTCCAGCGGATGCTGGTACACCTTGCGCAGATGGCCGATCGCGAGCGGCTCGGCCGCCGTCAGACGCAGCATCGAAGAGGAGGACGCCGGCGCGGCGTTCGCCTGCATCAGCGTCGACCGCCGACTTCGTCGATGTGTTCGAGCAAGTCGGCCGGATCGTCGAACACGCGATACGCGCCGGCGCGTTCGAGTTCGTCCGCCGAATAGCCGCCCGAGAGCAGGCCGATGCCGAGCGCGCGCGCGCGCCGCGCGGCGAGCATGTCCCAGATCGCATCGCCGACCACGGTGGATTGCTCGATCGTCACACCGAGCCGCTCGGCCGCGGCCAGGAACAGGTCCGGGTCGGGTTTGGCGTAGCGGACCTGGTCGCGCGTGACCACCGGTACGTGCGCGAGATCGACGCCGAGCGATTGCAAGACGGGACCGGCGGTCTCCATGCGGCCGCTGGTCGCGATCGCCCACGGCAGTTTGGATGCGCTGAGCCAGGCCACCAGCTCGCGCGCGCCCGGCAGCGGCCGGATCGCGCCGGAACGGCGGTTGTAGGCGGTGGCGTGATGCTGGCGCAGTCGCTCGGCGCGCGCCTCGTCGATTTCGATGCCGCTTTCGCGCGCGAGCACGTTCAGCATCAGTCCGCCGCTCATGCCGATGCGGCGATGGATGCGCCAGACCGACAGCACGATGCCTTCTAGATCGAGCGCTTCCTGCCAGGCCAGCACGTGCTGATAAACGCTGTCGACGAGGGTGCCGTCGAGATCGAACAGGAAAGCGGGGGTGGGCGAAGTCTTCATCGGCGGCAACGATCGGAGTCCGGCAAACGTCCAAGTGTATTCGCTGCTGAATGGGTGCGCGCGCGGCGATGCGCAAGCCGCTAACCTAGACCGAATGATCTACCGCTTCGACGATTTCCTGCTCGACCCCGGCACGCGCGAACTGCGCAAGGCCGGAGAACCGATCGCGCTGCCGGCGCGCGCCTTCGATTGCCTGGCCTATCTGATCGAGCATCGCGAGCGCGCGGTCGGCCGCGACGAGCTGATCGCCGCCGTGTGGGGCCGCGCCGAGATCAGCGAAGCGCTGCTCAGCCACACCATCGTGAAAATCCGGCGCGGCCTCGGCGACACCGGCAACGAGCAACGCACGGTGCGCACCGTGCCGCGTTTCGGCTATCGCTGGGGCAGCACGACCACGGTCGAGTCGGGCGCGGCGGAGGCGGCGCCGATCGCGGTGGAGCCGGTCGCTGCGATCGAAGAACCCGCGTTGCCGTCGGTGCCGGCTGTGGAAATCGACGGCGCGACCACCGCGCCGCTGCCGCTGCCGCGGCCGGCGTCGCCGCGGCGGCCGTGGCTCGCGCTCGGCATCGCGGCCGCGATGCTGCTCGCTGCGGTCGCGGGCCTGCAGTGGCTGCGCCAGGCGCGCGAAGCGGCGGTCGTGCCGCGCGCCGCCGAGACGGTGCCGGCGGCGCCGGTGCTGGTGCTGCCGGCCGAAATCGACGCGCCGGACGAATGGCGCTGGCTGCGCTTCGGACTGATGGACCTGGTCGCCAACCAATTGCGCGACGGCGCGGTGCCGACCGCGCCGAGCGAAAGCGTGGTCGGTCTGCTCAAGCAGCGGCCGGCGCTGGAAGGCGAGGCCCTGCTCAACGATGCGAGCCTGGCGCAGTTCGCCACCTTGCGCGTGTTGCCGCGCGTGCGTCTGCAGAACGGCCGCTGGCAAGTGCATCTGGAAGGGCGCGGCACGCAGCGTTCGTTGGCGGCCGAGGCCGAGGCGGACGACGCGATTCAAGCGGCGCGCCTGGCCGCCGACGCCCTGTTGCGCAAGCTCGGACGAACACCGAGTACGGCCACGGCGTCGGCTTCGCCGGCGCTGGACGAACTGCTGCAGCGTTCCGGCGCGGCGATGCTGGCCGACCAGCTCGAACAGGCGCGCGATCTGGTCGCGCGCGCGCCGGCCGCGCTGCAACAGGAACCGAAAGTGCAGCAGCGCATGGCACAGATCGAGCTGCGCGCCGGCGACAACGTGGCGGTCGAAACGCGCCTGCACGCCTTGCTCGACCGCCTGCCGCCGGGGCACGACGACGCGGTGCGTGCGCGCGCGATGCTGACCCTGGCCGCCTCGCACGTGCGCCGCGGCCAGTTCGACCGCGCGCTCGAACTGTATGAGGAGACGATCGCGCTGCGCCAAGGGCAAGAAGATCACACCGCGCTCGGCATGGCTCGGCTCGGCCGCGGCACCGTGCTGGCGCAGCGCGGGCATTTCGACGAGGGCACCGCCGAACTGTCGCGCGCGCGCACCGAGCTGGAAGCGGTCGGCGATGGTCTGGGCGTCGCCAGCGTCGATGTGAACCTGGGCGAGTTCCAGCAGATGCGGCACCGCCCGGCCGACGCCTTGCCGATCCTGAAGAACGCGGCGCGCCAGTTCGAGCGGCTCGGCGTGCGCGAAGGACGCACCTACGCGCTGGCGCAGCAGCTCGCCGCCGAGACCGAACTGCTCGACGCCGACGCCGCGCTGGCGACCAGCGAGCGCTTCTGGCCGCCCGAATCCAACACCAGCAACCAGCGCATGCGCTGGACCCTGACCGCGGCGCGCGCGGCGGCTCTGCTCGGCGTCGGCCGCACCGACGACAGCGAAGCCTTGATCGCGCGCATCCGCAACGAATCCGATCTGCGCCAGGACGGCATCGCGCGCTCGCACGCCAGCCTTCTGGCCGCGCGCATCGCGTTCTTGCGTGGCGACGCCAAGACGGCCGCCGCGCTGGCCGAAGCAGCATTGACGCCGGCGCTGCGCAACGAAGATCCGGCCGGCTACACGCGCGGGCAGGTGTTGCACGCGCGCGCCCTGCGCGGCAGCGGCCGCCTCGCCGATGCGGCGAGCACGACGCAGACTTTGTCCAAAGACAGTGCCGGCGACGAGTGGCTCGGCATGTACGCCAACCTGGCCGCGGCCGAGCAGGCCGAGGCGGAACGCCGGCGCGAGCCGGCGCTGAGCCAGTTCGCGCTGGCGATGCAGGCGGCCGAGCGCTCGAACGTTCCGGAAGACCTGGTCGCGGTCGGCGCGGCCTATCTCGAGGTGCTGATCGACGCCAGCCAGCTCGACACCGCGCGCGCGGTCAGCGGCCGCATCGCGATGTGGGCCGACCACGATCCGCGTGCCGCCGGTGCGCAGGCGCGCCTGTTTCGCGCGATCGGCCAGGACGACGCCGCGCGCAAAGCCGAGCAGAGCCTGCTGCGCGCACGCCAGTCGGCGTCGACGCAACCGCCGTGATTTGTTCGTCTGTAACGCGTTCGTAGCAGGCGCGCATCGATCGCACATCGTCGCTGCACCGATTCCTCATGCTGCCGCGGCGAGCGCTGCCGAGCATGGTGCAGCAGCCGGGCCAAGCGTGTGCCGGGCGACGAACGAGGGCAGGCGATGTACGTGAAACAGGGTTTTCCGGCGTCGATGACGATCGCTGCCGTAGCGCTCGCCGTGGCGGCGGCCGCGCTGCCGGCGACGGCGCGGCCGCGGGTCGAGGTGCCGGCTTACGAGATCGTCGATCTGGGCGATTTCGGCGGCGAGCTGGCCAATGCGCATTCGATCAACGACGCCGGAGAGGTGGTCGGCACGGCGGAAGACACCAATCTGGTCGGACTGCCGTTTCTCTGGCGCGACGGCATTTTGACCGACCTCGGCACCTTGCTCACCGGGCGCGATCACGGCCACGGCATCGCCGCTTCGATCAGCGCGAACGGGCTGGTCGCCGGGTATTCGATGGCGCCTTCGCCCGATGGAGTCGGCTCGATCGCGCATGCGTTCTTCTGGTCGGCAGAGGGCGGCATGATCGACGTCGACCCGCGCCCGGGCACGATCATCAGCTCCTACGCCTGGGGCGTGAATTCGGCCGGCCAAGTGGTTGGCGAGATCCTCGGCCAGGAAGGCGGCGCCTTCCTGTGGACGCGCGAAGGCGGCGTCACCATGCTGCGCCTGCCCGGCGCGCCGGTCGGTTTCGCCGGCATGGCCGAGGACATCAGCGAGAGCGGCCTGGTCTGCGGCGAGCAGTACAACGCGGCGTTCGAGTTCGCCGCCTTCGTCTACGACAGCAATACCGACGGCATCCGCGAGCTGCCCAACCTCGGCAAGCCGACTTCGGGGGCGCGCTCGATCAACAACGAGGGCTACGTGGCCGGCTCCTCGACGCGCCCGAACAACCAGGTGCGGCCGGTGCTGTGGCAGCCCGACGGGACCATCGTCGACCTCGGTTTCCTGCCGGTGCCCGATTTCAGCCAAGGCGTGGCCGAGAGCGTCAACGACCAGCAGTGGGTCGTCGGCGAGGACAGCTACGACGGCAACGGCGTGCCGACCAAGGGCTGGCTGTGGATCGAGGGGACCAAGCACGAGCTGCGCCTGCTGATCGCCGACGCACAGCAGCGCGACCGCTGGGACGAGCTGAACACGCCGCTGGACATCAACAACCGCGGCGAGATCGTCGGCATCGGCACGCGCGAGGGCATTCCCGGCCGCGCCTTTCTTCTGCGCCCGCTGCGCGGCGATGCGATCTTCGCCGACGGCTTCGACTGAGGATCGCCTCCCGCCGGGCCGTATTCGGGCCCAAGTGCATCGTTCGTACATCGAGTCCGCATCGTTGCTGCATGCAGCAGCGATGCGGCCGGCCGCAGGATTGGGCGGCGCCCGCGTGGCGCTTGGCTTTTCATACCTGCGATCCAGCCCGCGCGACGGAGCCGGACGAACGATACGGGAGTGGTGATGCACGCAAGACACAGCTTGTTGGGTGCCGTTTCGGCATTCGGGTTGAGCTTCGCCGCCGCCTTGGCGGCCCAGCCCGCGGCACAGACGCCGCCGCAATACGAGATCGTCGATCTCGGCACCTTCGGCGGCGACATGGCGAATGCGCACGATATCAACGACGCCGGCCACGTCGCCGGCACCGCCGACGCCTCCGACCAGGTGCCGCAGGCCTTTCTCTGGCGCGACGACACCCTGGTCAACCTCGGCAGCCTGATGCCGCAGCACGCGCCCGACTACGGCGTCGCGCGCGGCATGAGCGAGAACGACTACCTGGTCGGCGAGTCGATGACGCCCGACCCGGCCAACCCGCAGTGGAGCGTCAGCCACGCGTTCTTCTGGTCCGAACAGACCGGCATGATCGACATCACGCCCGGCACCGGCAATTCCTCGCAGGCCTGGGACGTCAACTCGGCCGGCCAGGTGGTCGGCAACTACACCGGCGCCTTCATCTGGTCGCAGGCGAGCGGCCTCAAGAACATCGGCCTCGGCGGCGTCGGCAGCTCGGCCGAAGGCATCAACGAAAACGGCCAGGTCTGCGGCTACGAGGGCAAGGCCGACGGCAGCATGGTCGGCTGGGTCTACGACAGCCGCACCGACACGATCCGCGAGCTGGCCACCCTCGGCAGCTATTCCGATACGCGCCGCATCAACAATGCCGGCGACGTGGTCGGCTGGAGCCTCGACACCGACCGGCGCGGACACTCGATTCTGTGGACGCACGACGGCCAGATGGTCGACCTCGGCGTGGTGCCGGTGCCGGACTACTCGGCCGGCACCGCCAATGCGCTCAACGAGGCGCGCTGGATCGTCGGTGCCGACGACTATCAGGGCAACGGGGTGCTGCCGATGGGCTGGCTGTGGGTCGACGGCGCCAAGTACGAGCTGCGCACATTGATCGCCGATCCGGTGCAGCGCGAGGCGTGGAGCGATCTGTCGACCCCGCTCGGCATCAACGCGAGCAACGAAATCGTCGGCATCGGCGTGCGCGACGGCCTCGGCCGCTCCTTTCTGATGCGTCCGCTGCGCCCGGACGCGATTTTCGCCGACGGATTCGACTGAACGAGGCCCGCCCGAGCCGTTCGCGACGGGCGCGGGGTACATCGTTCGCACATCGAGTTCGCATCGTTCACGCATGCGCCAAGCCGGCAGCCGACGCAGGATCGGGCTGTCTCCTGGTGACGCGCCTCATTTCCACCAGCAGTCCGGTCCGCCTGGGCGGACCGGACGATCAAAGACGGGAGTTCTGATGTACGCAAGACATACTTTGCTCGGGGCCGTATCGAGCCTCGGGCTGCTGCTCGCCGCCTCCGCGACGGCGGCACCCACGGTGGTGGGTTTCGACAACGGCGCCGAAGGCTGGGTCTGGGCCGGCGGCGACCTGCCGATCGAGGCGGACGGCGGCCATCCCGGCGCGCACACGCATCTGGCCGCGCTCAGCGTCGATGCGGTGGAGTTGCAGTCGAACACGAATACCGCCTTCGTCGGCGACTTCAGCACGTCCAAGGGCGTGCGCTTCGGTGTCGACGTCAAAGTCGAATCCTTGTCCGCGCTCGGCAACCCGATCACGCGCGATCTGGTGGTCGAGCTGCGCAGCCGCGCCTTGGCCCACCAGGGCTACCCCTGGGCATCGGTGTGGACGAGCTTGGGCACCTTGCAGACCGGTCTGGACTGGAGCACGTTCAGCGTGACCTTCGATCCGCGCTCGACCACGCTGCCGAAAGGCTGGGCCGGCACCGGTGCGGAAGATCCGACCACGCTGGAGCCGGCGCTGCCGGCCGGAGTGAGCTTCGCCGACGTGCTGGCGCAGGTCGACGAGGTCGTGTTCACCACCGCCAAGCCGGGCTATTCCTACGTGCCGATGGATGCGGACGTGCGCCTGGACAATCTCAGCGTCGATCGCGACGTCCGTCCCGAGCCGGTGCAGCCGCCGCAATACGAGATCGTCGACCTTGGCACCTTCGGCGGCCAGCTCGCCAATGCGCACGACATCAATGACGCCGGCCACGTCGCCGGCACCGCCGACGCCTCCAACGAGGTGCCCAACTCCTTCCTCTGGCGTGACGGCAACCTGACCAATCTCGGCAGCCTGATGCCGGGCCACGCGCCCGACTATGGCGTCGCGCGCGGCATGAGCGAGAACGACTACCTGGTCGGCGAAACGATGACGCCGATGCAGGGCTTCCCCGGCGCCAGCGTCAGCCACGCGTTCTTCTGGTCCGAGCAGGACGGCCTGATCGACCTCACGCCGGGCACCGACAACATGTCGCAAGCCTGGGACGTCAACTCGGCCGGCCAGGTCGTCGGCAACTACACCGGCGCGTTCCTGTGGTCGCAGGCGGATGGTCTGAAGAACATCGGCTTCGGCGGCGTCGGCAGTGCGGCCGAAGGCATCAACGAGAACGGCCAGGTCTGCGGCTACGAATGGAACGCCGCCGGCACGCGCCTGATCGGCTGGGTCTACGACAGCAAGACCGACACCATCCGCGAGCTGGCTTCGCTCGGCGGCACCACCGAGACGCGCCGCATCAACAATGCGGGCGATGTGGTCGGCGCCAGCCGCGAGGCCAACTTCACCCCGCATTCGGTGCTGTGGACGCACGAGGGTGAACTGGTCGATCTCGGCGTGGTGCCGGTGCCGGACTACTCTCCCGGCACCGCCAATGCGCTCAACGAAGCGCGCTGGGTGGTCGGCGCCGACGACTACAATGGCGCCGGCAATCCGATCGGCTGGCTGTGGGTCGACGGTGCCAAGCACGAGTTGCGCGCGCTGATCGCCGATCCGGCCCAGCGCGAAGCCTGGAGCGATCTGACCGCGCCGCTCGGCATCAACGCACGCAACGAGATCGTCGGTATCGGTATTCGCGACGGCATTCCGGGGCGCGCGTTCCTGATGCGCCCGCTGGCGTCCGACCGCATCTTCCGCAACGGTTTCGAGACGGAGTAACCCACCGGCCGCTGCGTGCGCTAAGGCGCGCGCAGCGGCTTTCACGACACGACCCCGACGAGGTGCTGCGATGGGCAAGTACGGATCTCTCTTGATGCTCGGCTTGAGCGGCGCGCTGCTCGCCGGCCACGCCGCCGCGCAATCGACCGTGGTGACCTTCGATGACGGCGCCCAGGGCTGGGACGGCAACGCCACGGTGGTGCCGGACGGCGGCCATCCGGGTGCGAGCGCGCACTTCCTGCTCGAAGCGACCGGCATCGAATTCCGCACCGATTCCAACACCGCCTTCCTCGGCGACCTGACCCAGTACCCCAGCCTCACGATCGGCCTCGACGCGCAGACCGATTCGATCACCTACGACGGCAACGAAGTCGAGCGGGGCTTGTTCGTCGAATTCCGCAGCCACGCGCTGGCGCCGCCCGACTATCCGTGGGCCGCGGTGTGGACGCGCATCGGCACCCTGCAGGCGAACCCCGAGTGGGGCAGCTACTCGGTGAGCTTCGCGCCGGCGTCGGCGACGCTGCCGGACGGTTGGGGCGGCTACGGCGCCGAAGATCCGCAGACCGGCGCGCCGGTGCTGCCGGCCGGCGTCACCTTCGCCGACGTGATGGCGCAGGTCGACGAGGTCGCCTTCACCACCTTCGAGCCGGGCTACATCTACGGCTTCGCGATCTACGCCGCGCATTGGGACAACTTGCGCATCGAACGCGGCAGCGACGCCATTTTCGCCGACGGTTTCGATCCGGCGCCGCCCGCCGCGCGCTGAGACGGCGATGCGCTTCGCGGCGCTCGCGCGGCGACGCTATACACTGACGCCTTTTCAGCGAAGGCGGTGACCGTGGAAGACGTAACGACGCAAGGGACGCCGGCGCTGCCGCCGCTGGATGCCACCGAAGCGCGCATCCTCGGCTGCCTGATCGAGAAAGCCGCGATCACGCCCGAGGTGTATCCGCTGACCTTGAACGCGCTGGTCGCGGCGTGCAATCAGAAGACCAGCCGCGAACCGGTGATGAATCTGGAGCCGGGCGCGGTCGGGCATGCGCTGAACCTGCTCGAGCGGCGCTTGCTGGTCAAGATCGCAACCTCCTCGCAGCGCGTGCTGCGCTACGAGCATCGCTTCGACACCGTCTACGGCAGCACCGCGCGCCAGCGCGGCGTGCTCTGCGCCTTGCTCCTGCGCGGGCCGCAGACCCTGAGCGAATTGCACACGCGCACCGAGCGGCTGGCCGACTTTCCGAGCGTGGAGGATTTGCGCGACACGCTCGAGCGCCTGATCCAGCGCGAACCCGCCTACGTGGTGCGCATCGGCCGCGCCCCGGGCCAGCGCGAAGATCGCTACATGCATCTGCTCGGCGGCGCGGTCGACGTCGACGCGCTGGCGCAAGCCGCGGCCGCGGCGCCCGCGCGCAGCGGCGGCGCGCACGAACGCCTCGAGCAGCTCGAAGCCGAACTCGCCGGCTTGCGCGAAGAGGTCGCCGAGTTGCGCCGCCGTCTCGACGCGGCCGGTGCCTGAGGCGGCGATGGCGTTTCGTTCGCCTCGCGGGTGGGTGCGCGTCGCCTGCGTTTTCCGGCTGTCGATCGGATTGTTGTCGATTGGCTTGTTGTCGATCGGCGCCGCAGCGCGCGAGCCGGCCAAAACCGCGCCGCCGCCGCTCGAGATCGGCCAGCTCGACGGCGCCGCCTATCGCATCGACGTGCCGCCGAACTGGAATCGTGGCCTGGTGGTGTTCTTCCACGGCTACGA
This sequence comes from Dokdonella sp. GW821-FHT11D02, assembly GCF_058808595.1. Classification (NCBI taxonomy): domain Bacteria; kingdom Pseudomonadati; phylum Pseudomonadota; class Gammaproteobacteria; order Lysobacterales; family Rhodanobacteraceae; genus Dokdonella; species Dokdonella sp. GW821-FHT11D02. The sequence goes on from NZ_CM179520.1 coordinate 2,175,284, forward strand.
CACCGAGGCGATCACGTTCCGTTCCGAGCAGCGCGTCTCGCCGATGTTCGATCCGATCCTGGCGCAGGGCTTCGCCGTGATCCAGTCGGGCTATTCGCGCGGCGGCTGGGCGGTCGAGCAGGCCGGCACGGAAACCGAAGCGCTGCGCCGGCACTTCGTCGCCCAATACGGTGCGCCAAAAGAAAGCTATCTGGTCGGCATGTCGATGGGCGGTCTGCTCACCGCGATGACGATCGAGACCAAACCGGAACTCTACGACGGCGCGCTGGCGCTGTGCGGTGTGCTGGCGCCGGCCGATCGCTTTCTCGCGCGCGACTTCGCCCTGCGCGCCGCGTTCGACTACTACTTTCCGAATCTGCTCGGGCCGCTGGTGCCGGTGCCGACCGACTACCAGCCGACCGATGCGCTCGAAGCGCGCATCGACGCCGCGCTGACATCCAATCCGAAAGCCGCCGCCGCACTGCGCGCGTTGAACGGTGCCGGCGATGCGCGCGATCTGTCCAGCGTGATCGGCTTCGCCGGTTATCTGATCGGTGAATTGCAGCGTCGCGCCGGCGGCAATCCGTTCGGCAACGCCGATCTGATCTACACCGGCAGCGGCGACGACGTCGCGCTCAACGACGGCGTCGCGCGCTATCGCGCCGAGCCGCGCGCGGCGGCCTATCTGGCGCGCTGGTACACACCGAGCGGCAAGCTGAGCAAGCCGCTGCTGGCTCTACACGACGTCGGCGATCCGCTGGTGCTGGCCTCGACCGCGTTCGACTACGCGATGCGCGCGCAAGCCGCCGGCCGCGGCGACCGCTTCGTGCAGCAGTACGTCGCCGCCAACGGGCACTGCGTGTTCACACCGCAACAGATCGGCCAGGCCTTCGATGCGCTGGTCGCATGGAAGCGCGAGGGCAAACGGCCGCCCTCGGGACGCCAACCTTGAACCACATGCCTTTCGGCGCATGGGCTGCGGCGGCGGAGCGGGCACACTGACACGCTGGGCGAGCGAGGCGAACGAGATGAAGCAGGGTGGACGACTGTTGGGCGCGGCCTTCGCCGTGATCTTCGCGGTGGCGGTGCAGGCGGCCGACGCGCCGGCGGGCAAGACCGAGGCGAAGCCGACGACCGATATCGCCGCGGCCACGCGCGGCATGGCGCGCGTGCAGGGTTTCTTCGACGTCTATCGCGACGAGACCAAGGGCCGCGTACTGCTCGGTGTGCGCGAATTCGAGCAGCCGTTCCTGCTGGTCACGTCATTGCCGTGGGGGCTCGGCTCCAACGACGTCGGTCTCGATCGCGGCCAGAGCGGCGATTCGCATCTGGTCGAGTTCCGCCGCGTCGGCACGCGCGTACTGCTGGTCGAGGACAACACCAAATTCCGCGCCGTCTCGAACAATCCCGACGAAGCGCTCAGCGTGCGCCAAGCCTTCGCCGAATCGGTGCTGTGGTCCGGCGAGGTCGTGGCCGAACGCAAGGGCGCCGAGGCGCAGGTGCTGGTCGACGTCAGCTCGCTGCTCTTGTCCGACCGCCACGGCATCGCGCGGCGCCTGACCGAGACCAAGCAGGGCCGCTACGAGGTCGACGACAAACGCAGCGCCGTCGCGCTCGCCGACGCCAAGAGCTTTCCCGACAACACCGAACTCGAAGCGCTGCTGACCTTCAAGGGGCCGGGTGAAGAGCAGTTCGTGCGTGACGTCGCGATGGACCCGGCCAGTCTGAGCCTGCGTCAACACCTGAGCCTGGTGCGCTTGCCGCCGCCGGGCTACGCGCCGCGCGCCTATCATCCGGCCTCGGGCGCATTCAGCGTCGGCTGGTACGACTTCGCGCAGCCGCTCGCTTCCAGCATCGACCGCCGCGTGCAGCCGCGCTTTCGTTTGGAGAAGACCGATCCCGCCGCCGCGCAGAGCGCGGTGAAGAAACCGATCGTGTTCTATCTCGACCGCGGCGCACCCGAGCCGGTGCGTTCGGCTTTGCTCGAAGGCGCCAACTGGTGGAAGAGCGCGTTCGAGAAAGCCGGCTTCAAGGACGCGTATCGAGTCGAGCTGCTGCCCGAAGGCGTCGATCCGATGGACGTGCGCTACAGCCTGATCACCTGGGCGCATCGCTACACGCGCGGCTGGTCCTACGGCCAGCCGATCGTCGATCCGCGCACCGGCGAGATCATCCGCGGCAACGTCACGCTCGGCTCGCAACGCGTGCGCCAGGACATCCTGATCGCCGAAAGCCTGCTCGCGCCGTACGACAAGGCGAACGCGAGCGAACTGAAGAACGCGGCGGAACGGATGGCGCTGGCGCGCTTGCGCCAGCTCGCCGCGCACGAAGTCGGCCACGCGCTCGGCTTCGCGCACAACTTCGCCGCGAGCCGGCAAGGCAACGGATCGGTGATGGACTATCCGCATCCGCTGCTCAAACTCGCCGACGGCGCGGTGTCGCTGGCCGATGCCTACGGCGTCGGCGTCGGTCCCTGGGACGATTTCCTGGTCGCGCACGGCTACGCGCAATTCGCGGCCGGCAGCGAAGCGGCGGCGCTGGCGAAACTGCGCGCCGACATTGCAGCGGCCGGTTTCCGCTACGTCAGCGACGCCGACGCACGCGCGCCCGGCGACGCCGAGCCGGATGGCCTCTTGTGGGATTTCGGTCCCGACACGCTGAAGGCTTTCGACGACGTGCTCGCGCTGCGCCGCAAGGCGTTGGCTGGCTTCTCGCTCGGCGTGCTGCCGCCCGATCGGCAGAGCGGCGAACTCGAAGCGCGCCTGGTGCCGGTGTATCTGTTGCACCGCTATCAGACCGAGGCGGTCGCGCGTCTGCTCGCCGGTGCCGACTACGTTTATGCAGAGGCCGGCGATCGCCGCGCCGGAACCAAGCGAGTACCGGCGGCGACGCAGCGCGCCGCGCTCGAACGCCTTGTCGCGACGCTCGGCGCTGCGGAACTCGCGTTGCCGGCGAACGTGCTCGACCTGGTCACGCCGCCCGGCAACGACTACGCGCGCAATCGCGAGTACTTCGCCAGCAAGACCGCGCCGCTGTTCGATCCGCTGGCCGCGGTCGAGGCCGCTTCCGCGCAGACCCTGCAGTTCCTGTTCGCGCCGGCGCGGCTGAATCGTCTCGCCTGGCAACACGCGCGCGACGCCGACGCACCCGGCGTCGCTGACGTGCTCGCGGCGATCTTCCACGGCACCTGGCAGAACGATGCGGCTGCATCGGCGCCGGCCGCGGCGGCGGTGCAGACGGCGGCGAATTGGGTCGTACTCGATGCGGCCTTGAATGCGCTCGACGGCGGCCAGCTGCATGCGCAGGTCGACGCCGAGCTGCGCGCGTCCTTGCAGAATTGGCAGGTCTGGCTGGCCAAGCGCGGCGGCGACGGCGCGCCGGCGGCGAGCCGCGCGGCGGCGGCGGAGACGATCCGCAAATATCTCGCCGATCCGAAGTCGGTCAAGCTGCGGCCGCTGCCGCCGATTCCGCCGGGTGCGCCGATTTGAGCGCAGCGCCCGGTCGTAGCGAAGCCGTCGTTGGCAGAGCCGGCAAGCAACGATCGCGCGACGATCAGCGCGAATCGGCAACGTTCTGCAACGCCTCGCGCACCGGCTCGAAGCGCGGATCGCCGGCGATCCGCTGCGCCGACATCACGTGACCGGCCGGCAGCCGCAAGAGTTCGCGCAGATGGCCGGCGGCGTCGTCGAGGCGGCCGCCGGCGATTTCGATTTCGGCCAGCGCGGCGAGAAACATCGGCGCGTCCATCGCGTCGCGCGCAACCGGAAAGCGCTCCAATACAAGACGCGCGTTCGCGAGTGCGGCCTCGTGTTCGCCGAGGCCGGCCTGGGCGAGGGCGAGCTGGATCAGCAGCGACGGCTCGTCGCCGCGCGTGCGCTGCTGTTCCTGCAGGGCTTCGCGCGCGCGCGCGAACGCGGCCTGTGCCTGCGCAGCGTCGCCCTTCAGCGCGAAGGCTTGCGCGCGTAGGAGATCGCTCGGCGTCGTCGTCGGCAGGTAGACCGCTTCCAGCCACGCCGGTGCCGCGGCGAGCGCAGCCAGTGCCGCGTCGGCATCGCGTTGCTGGTAGTGCGCGATGAAGCGCAGCGCCGTCGTCCAACCGCCGGGATCGAAGCCGGCCGGTACGGCATCGAGGATCCGGCGCGCACCGGCGAGGTCGCCGGCATTGAGCAGTGCCAGGCTTCGATACAGCGCTGGACCGTGATTGTCCGGGTCGGCCGATTGCGCACGGTCGTACGCCTTCTGCGCCAGATCGTAGCGGCGCAACATCGCGTAGGAATCGCCGAGCGCCATCGGCCAGCGCGAATTGCGCGGGTCGATCGCGGCGATGCGCTCGTAGCCGGCGATGGCCTGTTCGATGCGCCCGAGCCGGCGCTGCACGTTGGCGATCGCGAAACCGATGTCGGCATCGCCGGGCAGGCTGCGCTGCGCGCGTTCGAATTCTCCCAGCGCGGCGGGGTAGTCGCGGTGGCGGTAGTAGTGCACGTAGCCGCTGGCGAGGCGCGCCTGCGGCAGCTCCGGCGCCAGGCGCAAGGCAGTGGCCGCCGCCTCCTCGGCGGCCGCGATGCGGGCCGGATCGGAGTCGAGGTGAAACCAGTAAGCCAGGCTGTCGAGATAGGCCAGCCGCGCCCACGCCAGCGCGAAACGCGGATCGCGCGCGGTCGCCTGCCGGTACAGCGTGCGCGCTCGCGACACCGCATCGCGCATGTCGCCGGCGCCGACGTGTCCGACCTGTTCGGCCAGGTATTCGGCCTTGAGGAAATCGTCGTAGGCTTGCGCGTCGCGCGTGGGCACATAGGCGACTTGCTCGGCTTCCGATTGCAGCAGCTTGGCTTTCAGCGCGGCTGCGACCTGTTCGGAGATGTCGCTCTCGACCTCGAACAGGTCTTCGATCCCGCGCGCGTACGACTCGGCCCACAAATGGCGGCCGCTGCGGCCGTCGATCAGCTGCACGTTGACACGGAAACGATCGCCGTCACGCAGCACGCTGCCTTCGAGCAGCGCGGCGACGCCGAGCTGCGCGGCGGTCGCGCGCGGATCGCCCGAATGATTGTCGCGATTCTTGCTCGCCGCACGCGACATCACCTGTAGTTCGCCGATGGCGGCGAGCTTGGTCAGGATGGTGTTCTGCACACCGGCGGCGAAGTAGGCGGCGTCGGTGTCGCGCGTGAGGTCGGCGAACGGCAGCACGGCCAGCGACCGCGGCGATACGGCGGGCGCACGTAAGCTGCGGTAGGCGAACGCAGCCGCGGTGATCGCGGCCAGGATGAGCAGAAGGAGCGCGGCGATTCGTCCGAAGCGAAAGCCAGCATGTGTCGGTGCTTGCGCGCGCTTCGCGACGTCACCGTCGCGGGCTGGTGCCGCGGGACGCGCGAGAAAGCGGTAGCCGCGGCCGCGCACGGTCTCGATGTACAGCGGCTTCTCGCCGGTGTCGCCGAGCGCCTTGCGCAGCGCGCTGATGTTCCAGCTGAGATTGGTTTCCTCGACCACGCTGCCGCGCCAGACCTGCTGCAGCAGGTCTTCGCGCGTGCGCAAGCGGCCCGGCGCCTCGACCAGGGCGAGCAGGAGATCGAAGGCTTTCGGCGTCAGCGTGACCGGCGCGTCGTCACGCCGCAGCGTGCGCTCGGCAGGGTCGATCCGGAACGGACCGAAAGCGAACGGGGCCGGGTACTCATCCGGCGCAGTCGATGAACGTTCCAACACGGCTCCCAACAAACTCACACGAAAAAACCACGAGCCCCAAAGGCTCTACCGCGTCGCGCCGGCCTAATTTAGCGCATCGCGACGGTCGTGCGAGATGGACGGCCGTCAGGCGATGTTCGTGAGTTCGGTGTTGTGTCTGCAGCCGTATCGATCGCGTCGAGGGATGCATCGGTGCGTGATCTGCTTGGAGTTAATGACTGATGGGGGTTGGAAATGACGGATGAAGTACGCGGCAATAATCGGTTTTTGAACACGATTCTTCACAATGCTCCGGCGGCGTCGCGCAGTAGGCGCCGTCGCGGTCTGGTCTTGGCGACAGCAATGGCGATGACGGTGCTGGCAGCGACCGACATTGCACATGGCCAAGCCGGCACCGTGACCGTTGTCTTCGCCGCCGGCGGCCTATATTTCGGTGCCGCTCCGAACGCCGAAATCGTCTTCAGCCTGGACTGCACAGGCGAGGGAGGACAGCCACCGGTGACTTCGGTGGCCCTCAGAACCGATGAGGGAGGCATCTTCTTGACGCCTAGTAGTGCAGAGTTCGAAGTTACGGTACCCAACACTTGCGACATGCGGATATCGTTTCCTACCGATCCTCCCGCCGGGTATCGTTGGGATCAGCCAGAACCTTACCGATTCTCCGTCGACCAACCCGGCATATTTAAGATGATCTATGCCGTCTCCTTACTGAGTGGCGGCCTGCAGATCGACAAAACCGTGAGCATGCCGCTTCCGGTAGACGCCAGCTTCGATTTCACGGTTGCCTGCACGCATTCGGAAAAGGCCGTCACGCCGATCGCCGCGGCGAATACGAGCGCGCGCATCACGATACCCGCCGGCGCGACCGCGGGCAGCACGACGATCGCCCCGATCGCGGACGGCAGTACCTGCATGGTGACGCAGGCGCAGCCGCCCTCGCTGCCCGGTTACGTCTGGGGCCCTACATCCGGTCCCAATGCCGACATCGGGATTGCTTTTCAGAGCGTGGTCGTCACGGAGTTCGCCGACACCCTGAGCGCAGTGGATGCCATCTTCGCCGACGGCTTCGACGACATCGCGCCGACCAATCCTGTGCAGGATGGAGGCTTCGAAGTCAGCTTCGGCGGTGCGGGCCCATGGACTTCGACCTCGATCGTAGTCGATCCCTTGTGCGACATCAGTTGGTGCGGCGACAGCGGCGCCGGCCCGCGCACCGACAGCGCCTGGGCCTGGTTCGTGGGTCCAGGAGTTCTTGAGGAATCTACGGTGTCGCAGTCGGTGACGGTTCCGTCCGGCGGTCCGCAGTATCTGAACTTCCGGCTATGGATCGGCAAGGTCGGCGGTCTCGATTCGGAACTCGTAGTCAGCGTCGACGGCACCGAAGTCGCATCGTATCCGGAACCGGCCGAGGCCGAGGCCGGTTACACCCAGCGCAGCGTCGACATAGGTGCCTACGCCGATGGCGAGCCGCATGCTATCGAGTTCCGTTACAACGGCACTTATTCCTACTACAACCTCGATGACGTCAGCATCGATTCCGCGCCGGCGCCGTTGCATCCGCCGTCTGCAGCGGCGCAACGGCTGGTTGCTATGGCCCCGCCGGGCCAGCTGCGCTAGTTCTTTTCGAACGCTCCGACAGCGCCGCGCGAGAGTGACGTTCTTTCTCAAGCCGAGGCTCGCGCCTCGGCTTTTTTTGCGAGACGCGGAATCGGCTTCAATGCCGCGTCGGCGGCGCGTCCGTCGGTGCGTCCGCGGCGAACACCGCGGCGATGTCGGCCTCGTCGAACACGTAGCGGCGGTTGCAGAACTCGCAGGTGATCTCGACCGAGCCTTGTTCGGCCAGCACCGATTCGTTTTCCTCGCGGCCGAGCGAGCGCAGCATGTCGGCGACGCGTTCGCGCGAGCAGGTGCAGCCGAACGCGAGCGGCTGCGCTGGTTGCAGGCGCACGTCTTCTTCGTGGAACAGGCGCAGCAGCACCTGTTCCGGCGCCAGGTCGAGCAGCTCTTCTGTCGTCAGCGTGGCCAAGAGATGCTGCGCGCGGTTCCAGCCGTCGGCGTCGCCGAGCGGCGCGCCGCCGCTGAGCGCGATCTGCTGCAGCATCAGGCCGCCGCAGCGTTCGGCGTCGGCCGCCAGCACGAGCCGGGTCGGCAATTGTTCGGAGCGTTCGAAGTAGCTCTCGAAAGCGCGGGTGAGGTCGTCGCTTTCGACCGGCACCAAGCCCTGGTAGCGCGCGTCGGTGGCGGCGTTCTCGATCGTGATGGCGAGGCGCGCGCCGGGCTCGAGGCGCGGTGTGCGTGTCGCGCTCGGGTCGATGCGAGCGATGCCGCGCAAGACGCCGTCGTGGGTGCAGTCGGCGAACAACAGACGCAGCGCACCGCTGTCGCGCAGATGGATCGACAGGCGTCCTTCGAATTTCAAAGGGCTGGTGAACAGCGCGCTCGCCGCCAGCGTGCTGCCGAGCAGCTGCGCCAGCGGATCGGCGTAGTCGCCGTTCGCGCGCACGCGCTGCCAGGTGCGTTCGAGGCGCACGATCGCGCCGCGCACACCGGCGCGTTCGAGTTGGAAGCGGTGCAGGAAATCGTTCGGATCGTCGGACATGGAATCGTCGGGCATCAGGCCGCTTTGCGCGCGCCGAGCGCGGCGAGCAGGTCGTTGGCCGCGCGCAGGCGCTCGGTGGCGCCTTCGAGCGGCATCTTGAATTTGAGTTTGTCCTGGCCGTCGAGCGCGTACACGCGCGGCTGCGACTGGATCAGGCGGATCACGGTCAGAGGTTCGATCGCCGGCTGCGGACGGAAGATCACGCGGCCGCCGTTGGCGCCGAGTTCGAGCTTGCGGATGCCGAGCGGGGTCGCTGCGAGTTTCAGCGCGGTCACCGCGAACAGGTGCTTGAGCGGATCGGGCAGGAGGCCGAAGCGGTCGATCATCTCGACCTGCAGTTCGCGCAATTGCTCTTCGTTGTGCGCGCTGGCGATGCGCTTGTACAAGGTCAGGCGCGTGTTGACGTCGGGCAGGTAGTCGTCCGGAATCAGCGCCGGCAGATGCAGTTCGACTTCGGCCTCGTGCTCCTGAGTCAGATCGAAGTCGGGCACCTTGCCTTGCTTGAGCGCGCGCACGGCGCGGTCGAGCATGTCGGTGTAGAGCGAGAAGCCGACCTCTTCGATCTGGCCGCTCTGTTCCTCGCCGAGCAGTTCGCCGGCGCCGCGGATTTCCAGATCGTGCGTGGCGAGGGTGAAGCCGGCGCCGAGTTCGTCGAGCGAGGCGAGCGCGTCGAGGCGCTTCTCCGCGTCGGCGGTGATCGAACGGCCTTCCGGCACCATCAGGTAGGCGTAGGCGCGATGGTGCGAACGGCCGACGCGGCCGCGCAGCTGATGCAGCTGGGCCAGTCCGAAGCGGTCGGCGCGGTTGATGATGATGGTGTTCGCGCTCGGCACGTCGATGCCCGATTCGATGATCGTGGTCGCCACCAGCACGTTGAAGCGCTGGCGGTAGAAGTCGAGCATGATCTGTTCGAGCTCGCGGTCGGGCATCTGGCCGTGCGCATAGCGGATGCGCGCATCGGGCATCAGTTCGCCGAGTTCGCGCGCGGTCTTCTCGATCGTTTCGACGTCGTTGTGCAGGAAGTAGACCTGGCCGCCGCGCGCGTGCTCGCGCTGCATCGCTTCGCGGATCAGCGCCGGATCGTAGGGGCCGATGAAGGTCTGCACGGCGAGGCGGTGCGCCGGCGGCGTGGCGATGATGGAGAGATCGCGCAGGCCGGCCATCGCCATGTTCAGGGTGCGCGGAATCGGCGTCGCGGTCAGGGTCAAAAGATCGACCTCGGCGCGCAGCTTCTTCAGCGCTTCTTTCTGGCGCACGCCGAAGCGCTGCTCTTCGTCGATGATGACGAGGCCGAGATCCTTGAAGCGCACGTCGGACTGGACCAGCTTGTGCGTGCCGATCATCACGTCGATCTGGCCGGCGGCGAGCTTTTCCAGTGCGCTGCCGATTTCCTTCTTCGATTTGAAGCGCGACAGCACTTCGACGCGGATCGGCCAGTCGGCGTAGCGGTCGCGGAAATTCTGATAGTGCTGCTGCGCCAATAGCGTGGTCGGCGCCAGCACGGCGACCTGCTTGCCGGCGGTGGCGGCGACGAAGGCGGCGCGCAGCGCGACTTCGGTCTTGCCGAAGCCGACGTCGCCGCAGACGACGCGATCCATCGGCCGCGCCGCGGCGAGATCGGCGGTGACCGCTTCGATCGCGGTGGCCTGGTCGGGCGTTTCCTCGAACGGGAAGGCGGCCGCGAACTGTTCGGTCATCTCGCGATCGACCACGATCGCGGTGCCCTGGCGCGCTTCGCGCTGCGCGTAGATCGCGAGCAGTTCGGCGGCGACATCGCGCACCTTCTGCGCGGCTTTCTTCTTCGCGCGCTCCCAAGCATCGCCGCCGAGCGCGTGCAGCGGCGCCAGTTCCGGCGCGGTGCCGGAGTAGCGCGAGACCAGCTGCAGCTGCGCCACCGGCACGTACAGCTTGTCGCCCTTGGCGTATTCGATGGCGAGGAACTCGGCCGGACCGTCGCCGTTCTGGCGCGCGCCGACGTCGAGCTTGACCAGGCCTTGATAGCGCCCGACGCCGTGATCGATATGCACGATCGGCGCGCCGACCGAGAGTTCGGACAAATCACGCAGCACCGCTTCCGGATCGCGCGCGGCGCGCTTGCGCCGGCGCACCTGCTGCACGCGCTCACCATACAGCTCGCGCTCGGTCAGCACGGCCAGCGCCGGCTCGTTCAAGGCGAAGCCTTGTTCGAGCGGTGCCACCGCGATGCCGAAGCGATTGCCGTCGGCGGCGAATTCGCGCCAGCCGGCATAAGTTTGCGGGCGCAGCTGCGCGGCGGCGAGCTGTTCGATCAGCCCTTCGCGGCGGCCGGCCGAATCGGTCGCGATCAGCACGCGGCCGCTGTAGGCGGACAGGAAACGGCGCAGCGCGTCGCCGGGCTCTTCGCCTTTGCGATTGAGCGGCAGCGACGGCGCCGGCTGCGTGCCGAGGTCGACCGCGTGTTCGTTCGCGCCCTTGGCGACGATGTCCACGCGCGGCACCAGGTTGAGGCGCTCGCGCAACTGCTGCGGCGGCAGATACAGCTCGGCCGGCGGCAGCACCGGACGCTCGACGTCGTGCGCGCGCTGCTCGTAGCGCTGGCCGGTCTGGGTCCAGAACGTTTCGGCCGCTTCCAGCACGCCTTCGCCGAGCACGAACAGGGCGTCGTCGGCGAGATAGTCGAACAAGGTTTCGGTGCGCGCGAAAAACAGCGGCAGGTAGTATTCGATGCCGGCCGGCGAGGCGCCTTCCTTGATGTCCTGGTACAGCGGACAGCGGCGCGGATCGATCGGGAAGCGTTCGCGCAAGGTGTTGCGGAACGCTTTCGCCGACTCCTCGGTCAGCGGAAATTCGCGCGCCGGCAGCAGGCGCACCGATTCGACTTTGTGCGCCGAGCGCTGCGTCTCCGGATCGAAGCTGCGGATCGAGTCGATCTCGTCGTCGAACAGTTCGATCCGATACGGCTCGGCGCTGCCCATCGGGAAGATGTCGAGCAGGGCGCCGCGCACGGCGAAATCGCCCGGTTCCTGCACCTGCGGCACGTTGCGGTAGCCGGCAGCTTCGAGGCGGCGCTGCTCGGCCAGCAGATCGAGTTTCTGCTTGACCTCGAGCACCAGCCCCGAACCGGTCACGTAGCTGCGCGGCGCCAGCCGCTGCATCAGCGTCGCCACCGAGGCGACCAGCACGCCGCGGCGCAGGCCCGGCAGGCGGTAGAGCGTGGCGATGCGCTGCGAAACGATTTCCGGATGCGGCGAGAACAGGTCGTAGGGCAGGGTTTCCCAATCGGGGAATTGCAGCACCTCGACCTCGCTGCCGGCGAACACCGAAAGCTCCGCTTCGAGCGCGTGCGCGGCGTGCGTATCGGAGGCGACCGCGACGACCACGCCGGCGTGCGCGCGCGCGGTTTCGGCCAAGCTCAGCGCGAGCGCGGAACCGTGCGGCGCGGACCAGTAGCGGCGTTGCTTGGCCGAAGTCGGCAGAGGCGGGCGAATCAGCGGCGAGGACATGCGTTCGGGAGTGGCGCGGTGGCGGCGCGAGCGGCCGCGAACCAAGCCGTGCAGTTTAATCGATCGGGGCGCGCTGCGCGCGGAAGACGACCACGTCGAGCGCGTCCGGGCTGCCGCTGCGCAGGAGCAAGTCGATTCGGGCCGGGGCGTTCGCGCTGCAGGCGTCGCAGGCGTAGACGGTGGAAACGGCGTCGCGCGCCTTCGCCTGGAGCCTGCGGCCGTCGATGCTGACCTCGCTTTCGTAAGCGTTGCCGAAGGTCCAGGCGAGATTGCTGACGACGAGATACTCCTCCGGCCCGAGCGCGAGCTGCGTGCGCGACTCCTGCATCGTCGTCGGCGAGATCGCATGCGCCGGATAGATCGGTGCGGTCTGCGCTGCGATTGAGCGCCCCGGCGGCAACGGCTGCGCGCGCACCAGGCCGAGCGGACCGAGGCGGTGTTCGGGTTCGGTGTCGAGCTGCGCGAACAGCGCACGCGACAGGCCGAGCCAATGCTCGCGTCCGGCTTCGGCGCCGCCGGCGAGCGCGTCGCTGCGTCCGCAGGCGAGGCGCATCTCGATCCGGTAGTTCATCAGCACGTGGCTGGCGTAGACGCCGTGCAGGCTCGGCGCCGGCTGCGAGCAGAGAAAACGGCCGCTGGCATCCATCGCATAGGCCGGCATCAGCAGCAACGGTTGGCTCGGCGAGGGCGCCTGTTTGACGTCGAGCAGCGGCCACCAGCCGAACGGCCATGCACCGCGCACCTGCAAGCGCGCGGCGGCGTGGCCGGCGCAGACGGCGAGTACGAACGCACCGAGGACGATCGAGGCGCGTGCGCTCGCGGCGAACGCGGATGCGCCGAGGCCGGCCAGGCCGAGTGCCCACGCGCCGGCGCCGATCGCGTACAGCGGCGCGGCCATGTAGAACGGCGTGATGTCGCGCAGCGTAGCGATGGTGATCGTGCTGATCGCCAAGGTCGAAACGGCAGCGAGCACGATCGGACGCGTGGCCGGCACGCGGCCCAATCGAATCAGCCCGAACGCGCCGAGCGCGCCCAGCGCCAGAACCAGCGCGAGCACGAGCTGCACGACGGTGGACGGCCACGCCAGCATCGTCTCCAGCCAATAGCGCAGGCCGCCGACCATCGTCGCCGCGAACAAGCTTCCGGAAGAAGCCAGATTGGCGAGGAAACCGGTGTTCGCGAGATAGCTGTTCGCGTTGCCGAGATCGGCGAAGCCGTGCGTCGCGTCCGCGTACACCGACGGCAGCAGCGGCGCCAACGCGATCGCCGCCGCGACGGCCAGCGCGCGCCAGCCGCACTCGCCGCGTGCGAGCGCACGCACGCAGACCGCCAGACCGAGCCAGGACAAGGCCAGCGCCGCGGGATGCGCGTGCAGCGCGAGAGTGAAGCACACGGCCATGCCGAACAGATATTTGTTGCGCGCGCGACGTGCGTAGCGGATCGCGCACAGCACGAAGGCGAGCATCAGCGGCGGCGCCAGCTGCGGGTGAGAGGGCAGCAGCGCGTTGAACGCGCCCCAGCCGGGAAGCACCAGCAAGGCCGCCCATAGCATCCCGGCGCGGCGATCGTGCAGCGCCTTGCCGGCGAGATAGGCGAGCGGAATCTGCGTCGCCGCGAGCAGTCCGAGCACGAGCGAGGTGGCCAGCCAACTGCGCCCGTCCAAGCCGAGTATCGCTGCGAGTAGGTAGTACCAGATCGGCCCCAGGTGCAACGAGGCGCCGTTCAGGAGCGGGCCGGTCAACGGGAATTCCTGCCCCTGCCACAAACGCAGCGCCACGAAGATGTCGCGCGCGTAGTCCATCGTCGCTGCGCCGTACAATGCGGGCGCGACGACGAGCAAGGTGAACGCGGCGAGCGCGCCGTTGCGGGCGGCACGGCGGCTGAGGAGATCGGCGAGCATCGTGAGCCGGCATGATCGCGATCGGTTCGGTGCGCCGCAAGTCCGGCGCAATTGGCGCGGGCCGAAAGTCATGGCGTCTCTTTACTTGGGTTTACCGGGGCTCGCGGAACCTCGGTTGCTGCGATCGTTCACAATGTAAATCGTTCTGGGTATTGGATTTCGAGGAATGCGACGACGCGTCTTTCCACGCAGCCGCATCATGGCGCTCGCCCTGCTGGCGAGCGTCGTTGCGGCTTGTTCGAACGAGCGCGCACCGCCGAAGGCGCAAGCCGTGCCGGTCAGCGTGACGCGCGCGATCGTGCGCGACATGCCGGTGCTGGCGACGGCGCCGGGCAGCGTGGAGACGATCAACAGCGTCGCGGTGAAGGCGCAGATCGACGGGCAGTTGTTCGAATCGCTGGTGGCGGACGGTGCCGACGTCGCCAAGGGGCAGCTCTTGTTCCGCATCGATCCGCGCCCGGCGCAGGCGGCACTGCAGCAGGCGCAATCGGCGCTGGCGAAGGATCAGGCGACGCTGACGCAGGCGCGCTCGCAGGTCGAGCGTTATCGCGACGTCGCCGCCAAGGGTTACGTTTCGGCCGACCAGATGGAGCAGTACCGCACCAATCTCGGTGTCGCGCAGGCGGCGGTGAAGGTCGACGAAGCGAATGTCGCCGCGGCCAAGCTGACGCTCGGCTACACCGAGATCCGCTCGCCGATCGCCGGTCGCATCGGCCGTATCCTGATCCAGCCCGGCAACGTGGTGCGGGCGAACGACACCAATCCGCTCGTCGTCATCAATCAGGTCGAACCGATCTACGTCAATTTCGCCTTGCCGAGCGCCTCGCTCGGGCGCGTGCTGACGGCGCAGAAGCAGGCGCCGCTTGCGGTCAAGGCCAACGTGATCGGGCTCGATCAGCCGATCGAAGGCAAGGTCGCCTTCATCGACAACGCGGTCGACAGCACCACCGGCACGATCAAGCTGCGCGGCGAATTCGCCAATGCGGAACATCTGCTGTGGCCCGGGCAGCTGGTCGGCGTCAGCCTGACGCTCGGCCACGACACCAACGCGGTCGTGCTGCCCGATCCGGCGGTGCAGAACGGTCCGAACGGAACCTACGTCTTCGTGGTCAAGCCCGACCAGCGCGCCGAGCAGCGCGCGGTCAAGATCGCGCGCGTGGTCGAAGGCCAGGCGGTGATCGAAGGCGGCCTCGCCGCCGGCGAAACGGTGGTGCTCGACGGCCAGTCGAGAGTCGAGGACGGCGCGCTCCTGAAGATCGACGAGTCGTCTGTCGCGCGCGTCGGCCAGGCCGCGGAAGCGGCGCGGTGAACGTTTCGGAAATCTTCGTGCGCCGCCCGGTCATGACCGCGCTGGTCATGATCGGCATCCTGGTCTTCGGTGTGGTCGGTTATCGCTCGCTGCCGGTTGCGGCGCTGCCGAACGTCGATTTCCCGACCATCTCGGTCAGTGCCAGCCTGCCCGGCGCATCGCCGGAAACGATGGCCTCGGCGGTGGCGACGCCGCTCGAGAAGCAGTTCTCGACGATCCCTGCGATCGATTCGATGACCTCGCAGAGCGCGCTCGGCTCGACCAACATCACCTTGCAGTTCGCGCTCGACCGCAACATCGACGCCGCCGCGCAGGACGTGCAGGCGGCGATCTCGGCCGCGTTGCGCCAGCTGCCGACGCAGATGACCACGCCGCCGACCTTCCGCAAGGTCAATCCGGCCGACTCGCCGATCTTCTACATCGCCTTCACCTCCAAGACGCTGCGCCTGTCGACCTTGAACGAGTTCGCCGAGAACACGCTGGCGCAACGCATCTCGATGGTCGGCGGCGTGGCCCAGGTCAACGTGTACGGCTCGCAGAAATACGCCGTGCGCATCGACCTCAATCCCGACGCGCTGTCGGCGCGCGGGCTCGGCATCGACACCGTCGCCGATGCGGTCGGCCGCGGCAACGTGAACCTGCCGACCGGCACGCTGTACGGTCCCAATCGCGTCTACAACGTGATGGTCGACGGCCAGATGTTCGACGCCGCCGCGTTCGGCGATCTGATCGTCAGCTACCAGAACGGCGCGCCGGTGCGCCTGAAGGACATCGCCAACGTCTACGACGGCGTGCAGAACGACAAGGGCGGCGCGCTGCTCAACGGCGAGCGCGGCGTCGTGCTGGCGATCCAGAAGCAGCCCGGCGCGAACACGATCGAGGTCGTCGACGACATCAAGAAGCTGCTGCCGGCGTTCGAACGTTCGCTGCCGGCCGGCGCCGATCTCAACGTCATCTACGACCGTTCGCAGAGCATTCGCGAGTCGGTCGCCGAGGTGAAGTTCAGCCTGCTGCTGGCGCTGGCGCTGGTGGTGCTGGTGATCTTCCTGTTCCTGCGCAACCTGTCGGCCACGGTGATTCCGTCGCTGGCGCTGCCGATGTCGATCGTCGGCACTTTCGCGATCATGTACGCGTTCGGCTTCAGCATCGACAACCTGTCCTTGATGGCGCTGACCTTGGCGGTCGGCTTCGTCGTCGACGACGCCATCGTCATGCTGGAGAACATCGCGCGCCACATGGAGATGGGCAAGGACCGGCTCACCGCCACGCTCGACGGCGCGCGCGAGATCGGCTTCACCATCGTCTCGATGACTTTGTCGCTGGCGGCGGTGTTCATCCCGGTCATGTTCATGGGCGGCATCGTCGGGCGTCTTTTGAAAGAGTTCGCGGTGACCATCGTCGCCGCCGTGCTGGTGTCCGGTTTCGTCTCGTTGAGCCTGACGCCGATGCTGTGCAGCCGCTGGCTGCGCTCGCCGCATTCGATCCGACACGGCCGCGTCTATCAGTGGAGCGAGCGCGCCTTCGACGCCGCGCAGGACTTCTACCGGCGCACGCTGGAGGCCTGCGTGCGGCATCCGCGCAGCATGCTGACCCTGTTCATCGTGCTGGTCGCGGTGACCGCGGCGATGGTGGTGAAAGTGCCGAAGGGTTTTCTGCCCAACGACGACACCGGCCAGCTGTTCGTGTTCACGCAGGCGGCGCAGGACATCGGCTTCGACGGCATGCTGGCCAAGCAGCGCGCCGCGGTCGAGGTCATCCGCACCAATCCGAACGTCGCCAACACGATGGCCTTCGTCGGCGCCGGCGGCGCCAGTTCGACCTTGAATCAAGGCCGCATCATCGTGAACCTGAAGCCGCCGCACGAGCGCGACAGCGCCGACGCGGTGGTGCAGCAGCTGCGGCCGAAGCTGCAGAGCATCGCCGGCCTGCAAGCGTTTCCGCAGAACCTGCCGCTGATCCGCATCGGCGGCCGCCTGACCAACAGCGCCTATCAGTTCGCCTTGCAGGACACCGACAGCAAGCGCCTGTTCGAATGGACGCCCAAGCTGGTCGCGGCCCTGGTCAAGCAGCCGGGCTTCCTCGACGTCACCAGCGACATGCTGATCGCCAATCCGCAGCTCGACGTCACCCTCGACCGTGATGCCGCGGCGGCCTACGGTGTCACCCCGCAGGCGATCGAGAACGCGTTGTACTACGCGTTCGGTCCGGCGCAGGTGTCGACGATCTACACCGACTCGGATCAGTTCTGGGTGCTGCTGCAGGTCGATCCGAAACGGCAGGCCGACACCTCGGTGCTGTCGTCGATCTACGTCACGCCGACCCTGCCGCCGAAGACCACCGCCGGCGACGCCACCGCGACGCCGACCGCGCAGCTGGTACCGCTGTCGGCGGTCACGCGCACCGGCCGCTCGGTCGGCGCTGCGACGATCAATCATTTGGGCCAGGTGCCGGCGACGACGGTGTCGTTCAATCTGGCGCCGGGTACCTCGCTCAGCGACGCGGTCGCCGCGGTCGATCGCGTCGTCGCCGAACTGAAGATGCCCGAGACGATCACGACGTCGTTCCAGGGCACGGCGCAGTCGTTCCAATCCTCGGTCGCCGGCATGGGCGTGCTGCTTCTGCTCGCCGTGTTCGTGATCTATCTCGTGCTCGGCATCTTGTACGAGAGCTTCATCCATCCGCTGACGATCTTGTCCGGCCTGCCGACCGCGATCTTCGGCGCGCTCTTGACCTTGATGGTGTTCGGCAAGGATCTCGACCTGTACGGCGCGGTCGGCCTGATCATGCTGATCGGCATCGTCAAGAAGAACGCGATCATGATGATCGACTTCGCCCTGGAGAAGCAGCGCGAAGGCGAGCAGGCGGCGCAGGCGATCGTCGACGCCAGCGTGATCCGCTTCCGTCCGATCATGATGACGACCTTCGCCGCGCTGATGGGCACCTTGCCGATCGCGCTCGGCTTCGGCGCCGGCGCCGAAGCGCGGCGGCCGCTCGGCCTC
The DNA here is from genome assembly GCF_058808595.1 of Dokdonella sp. GW821-FHT11D02. Taxonomy (NCBI): domain Bacteria; kingdom Pseudomonadati; phylum Pseudomonadota; class Gammaproteobacteria; order Lysobacterales; family Rhodanobacteraceae; genus Dokdonella; species Dokdonella sp. GW821-FHT11D02. The sequence continues at coordinate 2,193,231 of NZ_CM179520.1, forward strand.
GCCGTGGTCGGCGGCTTGATCACCTCGCAGCTGTTGACGCTCTACATCACGCCGGTGATCTATCTCTACTTCGAGCGGCTGCAGGAGCGCTTGCAGCACCGCCGCACTCAGGCCGAGGCCCGCGCGGCGAGCGTGTGAGCCGTCGTCAGCCGGTGGCGAGGCGCGGATCGGAGAGATCGAAGCGCACGCGCAGTGTATCCGACTCGCCGGCGATCGCCTCGCGCTCGGCGCCGAGGCGGCTGGCGAGATCGAGCATCGCGGCGTTCTCGGTCAGCACCACGCCCCACAGCTCGCGCAAATTCCGGCGCCGGCTCTCGGCGATCAAGCGCCGCAGCAAGGCGCGGCCGACGCCCTGGCCGGTCAGCGCGGGATCGACGATCAGCGCGAACTCGGCGCTGTCCAGGGTGCGGTCGACGTACAGGCGTCCCTCGCCGCGGATCTCGCCGTCGGCATCGACCGCGACGTAGGCCGCGCCGCGCTCCGGGTCGACATTGGCGAGCAGATGCGCCATCTGCGGCGACAGCTCGTTCATGCGGTAGAACACGCGCAAGCGAATCTGCTCCGGCGTCAGCCGCGCGAAGCCGCGTTGCAGCGCGTCGACGTCGTCGGGGCGGATCGGGCGCAGCCACAGGCGGCGGCCGTCGAGGGTATCGAACGGCTCGCCTTCGTGCGTCGCTCGCTGGGGTGCGAGGCGGCGCTCGCGGCGCGGCGGGCGGGTAGGGGAGTGGTAGGGAGTCATGTGCTGCATTGCACAATATCCGAAGCCGGCGCTGCGTGCGACCGCTTCGGGCGCACACGTCAGCGCGCAGTCAGCAATGAAAAAATCGTCAACTTCGGCAAAATGACTGCTAACGTCGATTAAGTTGCACTCTACTGAATCGCCGTTCCGCGCCTTTCAAAGGCGGCTCACGGCGCCCGCTCGAACACCAGCAAGGTCGAGGTCGCCGACGCGTACAGCTTGCCGGCAGCGTCCTTCAAGGTCGCTTCGGTGAACCCAGCACGGCGACCGAAGCTCAGCACGCGTCCTTCGGCGCGCAGTCTGCCGGTGTCCTGCGTGATCGCTCGGTGATAGGCGATCTTGAGTTCGAGCGTCGTATACGCCTGCCCCGGCACGAGCTTGGAATGCGCGGCGCAGCCGCAGGCCGAGTCGAGCAGGGTCGCGGCGTAGCCGCCGTGCACGCTGCCGATCGGGTTGTACAGGCGCAGGCTGGGCGTGCTTTCGAACGCGGCGAAACCGTCGCCGGCTTCGACCAGGTTGAAATCCAGCGTGTCGCCGATCGGCGGGCGACCGCCGAGGGCGATCATTTTCTGCAGCTGTTCGAGGCCGGTCAGGCCGGGCGGGAATTCGGCGACGAGGTTCATGCGGGATTCTCCAGATGGAAGCGGCGGCGCAGCGCCTGTTTCGAATGCGCGAGGATCGCGTCGGAGCGCTTGGGGTCGGTTTCGGCGCGCGCCATCGCCAGCGCACCGACCAGTTCGGCCAAGAGCGAATCGGTTTGCGCGTCGGCGTCGGCGTGACCGAGTTGGGTGAATTGCGCGGCGATCAGCGCGTGGATGCGGCGTGTGCCTTCGGCGTAGCGCTTGCGCGCGTCGGCGTTCAGGCGCGGCAGGTCGGAAGCGAGTGCGGCGATCGGGCAGCCGCTGTGTCTGGCGTCGCGATGCGTTCGCGACAGATAGAAGCGGACGTAAGCGTCCAGCACTTCGGTCGGGTCACGGCCGGCAGCAGCCTCCAGCGCCAGCGCTTGCCGTTCGTCGAACATCTGCGCGATGGCGGCCGCGACCAATGCGTCCTTGGACGCGAAATGCGCGTAGAAGCCGCCGTGGGTGAGTCCGGCCTTCGCCATCACCTCGGCGACGCCGACGCGATCGGGGCCGTCGCGGCGGATCGCGGCGGCGGCGGCCTTGAGCAGGGTCTTGCGCGTGTTCTGTTTGTGCTCGGCGTCGTAACGCATCGTTGCGGCGGGACTGGTTTTTAATATGATTGACGTCATATTATCGCACGATTCGAGCGCCAGCGTTCCCCTCATTCGTCGTTCCCCTCATTCGTCAAGGAGTAATGCGATGTCGGACATCTACCTCGTTCCCGGTCTGCGCACGCCGTTCGTCAAGGCCGGCGGCGTCTATGCCAAACATTCTTCGATCGACCTGTCGGTGCCGCTGGTGCAGGCGATGGCGGCACGCGCGCGGCCCGACTTCCTGGTTTGGGGCCAGGTCATCACGCATCCGGACGTCTCCAACATCGCACGCGAAGTCGTGCTCGATGCCGGCGTCGATCCGACCATTCCGGCGTTCTCGACCACGCTCGCCTGCTCGACCAGTTTCATGGCCGCGATCGAGGCCGGCGCGATGCTCGGCCGCGGCGGTGCGCACCTCGCCCTGGTCGGCGGCAGCGAGTCGATGAGCCACGTGCCGATCGCGCTGAAGCAGCGCGTCGCCGACGAGCTGATGTTCTTGTTCGCCAAGGACAAGGCCGCCGCCGCCGAGCGCCTGGCGAAGATCTCCGCCGGCGATTTCAACTTGCCGGCGCGCGGCTGGGCCAATCGCAAGAGCGGCCGTTCGATGGGCGAGCACACCGAAGACACGGTCAAGCATTTCGGCATCTCGCGCGAGGACCAGGACGCGCGCGCGCTGGCGAGTCATCAAGGCGCGATCAAGGGTCAGGACGAAGGCTTCTTCGACGACCTGATCCTGCCGTTCGACGGCGTCGCGGTCGACAACCTGCCGCGCCGCGACACCTCGGCGGAACGGCTCGCCGCGCTGAAGCCGGCGTTCGATGCGGTCGCCGGCACCATCACCGCCGGCAACGCCTCGCCGCTGACCGACGGCGCCGCCGCGTTGTGGATCGCCGACGGTGAAGGTCTGGCCCGGCTCGGCCTGCAGCCGACGGTGCGTCTGGTCGACTGGGAGCTGGCCGCGATCGACTACCTCAAGGGCGAGGAAGGCATGCTGATGGCGCCGGCGCGCGCGATTCCGCGCTTGCTCGCGCGACATCGCCTGAGTTTCGCCGACATCGCGTCATGGAACGTGCACGAAGCGTTCGCGGCACAAGTCGTGGCAAATCTGCGGCTCGCCGCCGATGCGAACTATCGCAAGCAGCAAGCCGGTATCGACGCCGATCTTGGCGCGTTTCCGTGGGAGCGAGTCAATCCGCACGGCGGCTCGATCGCGATCGGCCATCCGTTCGCCGCGACCGGCGCGCGTGTGCTGAGCCAGGCGGCGAAGGAACTGGCCGCGATGCCGAGCGGCTCGCGCGGCATCGTTTCGCTCTGCGCCGACGGCGGCTCGGGCACGGTCGGCTTGCTCGAACGCGTCTGAGGTCCCGCTCGCGGCAGCGGCCGTCCCGCCGGTCCCGCCGATCTTGTCGCTGCACCGAGGCTGCGTTGCAATCGCGCCCTCGGCGCGGCGACGATGAGCGATGAAGAGCGGCAAAGCAGCGAGCGGAAACGGCAGGTTCTGGCTGGTCTATGCCGGCGTCTGGCTCGCGCTCGGGCTGTGGCACGGCGTCAATGCGATCATCGGCCTGCGCAATGCCGGCAGCGATCTGGCGGCGTGGAAACCTTTGAGTTGGGAATTGAGCAGCGCCACTGTGATGGCGCTGCTGGCGCTCGCCTTGCTGCGTTTCGAACGTGCGGTGCCGCTGTCCGGTGCCGGCTGGTTGCGGCGCTTGCCGCTGCACTTGCCGGCCGCGCTGGTGTTCTCGCTGCTGCATACGCTGACGATGGTCGGCATCCGCAAGCTGGTCTACGCGGCTCATGGCGAATACTACGATTTCGGCGATTGGCGCCTGGGTCTGTTCTACGAATTCCAGAAAGATCTCATCACCTACGCGATGATCGTCGGCATCGGCGTCGGCTGGCGCTGGTGGCAGGAACGGCGTGCACACGAACTCGCCGTGATCCGGCTCGAGCGCGATCTCGGCGCCGCGCGGCTGGCCCAGCTCACCGCGCAGATCGAGCCGCATTTCATGTTCAACACCTTGAACGCGATCTCCAACCGCATGCACGAAGACGTCGATGCGGCCGATCGCATGATCGCCGCGTTCGCCGATCTCTTGCGCGCGGCGTTGAGCGAATCGGGCGAGGCCGAGGTGCGCGTCGCCGACGACGTGGTCTGGCTGGAGCGCTATTTCGAGCTGATGCGCGAGCGTTTCCGCGGCAAGCTGAGCACGCACATCGCGGTGGCGGCGGAGGCGCGCGATGCGCGCATTCCGCGCCTTCTGTTGCAGCCCTTGGTCGAGAACGCGTTCGAACACGGACTGGCGAGTGGGCGCGGGCGGGTCGAAGTCACGATCGCGACGCGCGGCGATCGTCTGCTCTGCACGATCGAGGACGACGGCAGCGGCATCGCGCCCGATTGCGCACCCGGCGTCGGCATCGCCAACGTTCGCAGCCGGCTCGAACTGTGCTATCCGCGCGATCATCGCTTCGCAATCGCCGCGCGCGCGGGCGGCGGCACGCGCATCGAGATCGAGCTGCCGTGGCGCCGTCATGACTGAGATTCGCATCGCCATCGTCGAGGACGAACCGCCGGCGCGCGCCAAGCTGCGGCGGCTGTTGGCCGAACAGCCCGGCTATCGCGTGGTGGCCGAAGCGGAGGATCTCGCCGGCGGCCTCGTCGCGTTGCGCGAGAGCCAGCCCGATCTGCTGTTTTTGGACATCCGCCTAGGTGCCGACAACGGCTTCGACCTGCTCGCGCGCGCGCCGTCGCCGCTGCCGCTGGTCGTGTTCACCACGGCGTATCACGAGCACGCATTGCGCGCGTTCGAAGTGGCGGCGCTCGACTATCTGCTCAAGCCGTTCGATCGCGAGCGCTTCGCGCGCAGCCTGGCGCGCGTGAGCGAGCGGCTGGCCGAGCGACGCAATGACGACGACGGCGCCGCCTTGGCGCAAGAGCGCCTGCGCCGGCTCGACACCGGCTTGACGCGCCTGCCGCGGCTGCAACGCCTGGTCGTGCACGAGCGCGGCCGTTCGCTGATCGTGCCGCTGGCCGAGGTGCGCCGGTTCAGCGCAGCCGGCAACTACGTCGAGGTGCATACGGCGGCACGGCGGCATCTGATCCGCGCGACGCTTTCGCGCTTGGCGCAGCGCCTCGATCCGAGCGAGTTCCTGCGCGTGCATCGCTCGCATCTGGTGCGCGCCGATTTCGTCGCCGCGATCGCGCCGTGGGCGCACGGCGATCTCAAGCTGAGCTTGCACGACGGCAGCGAGCTGATGTTGAGCCGGCGCTATCGCGCCTTGCTGCCGCCGACGTTCCCGACCGCGTAAGGCTCCCGTTCGTCCCGCGGCGCGTCCGCGTCGTCACCTTTTGCTTGCGCGCGTCGTGCACGCCCGCTGCAATCGCGCTGTTCAATCGGAGCAGAACGATGCGTATTCTTCTCATAGCGGCCGTGATCGGCGCCGCCTCGGCCCAATCGGCGACGTTCGACTGGAATGCCTACGGCGGCGACGGCCGCGGTCAGCGGCACGCGCCGCTGGCGGAGATCACCCCGGCCAACGTCGCCGAACTCGAACTCGCCTGGACCTTTCGCACCGGCGAACTCGGCGCCGGCTTCGAGCGCGCGAGCGAGGCGCTGACGTTCGAGGCGACGCCGCTGAAGATCGGCGACACGCTGTACTTCAATACCGCGACCGGCAAGGCGTTCGCGCTCGACGCGGCGAGTGGGCGCGAGCGTTGGCGTTTCGATGCCGAGGTCGAGCGCTCGCGCGATTATTCGGAAATGACCACGCGCGGAGTCAGCTGGTGGCGCGATGAAAGCGCGAACCCGCCTACGGCGTGCGCCGAACGCATCTTGTTCGCCACCATCGATGCGCGCCTGCTCGCGCTCGATGCGAAGAGCGGCAAGCGTTGCGCCGATTTCGGCGCGAACGGCGAGGTCGACTTATCCAAAGGCGTACGCGCGAGCGCGCGGCGTCTGGGCCAGTACCAGGTCACCTCGCCGCCGGCGATCGCCGGCGACGTCGCCGTGGTCGGTTCTTCGATCGGTGACAACGGCGGCACCGATCTCGAGCTCGGCGTCGTGCGCGCCTACGATGTGCGCAGCGGCAAGCTCTTGTGGCATTGGGATCCGATCCCGCGCGCGGCGAAGATTCCGGCCGCGGCGAACGATCCGGAATTCGGCGAGATCGACGCGCAGGCCGCGCATTGGACCGGCGCCGCCAACGCCTGGGCGCCGTTCGCGCTCGACGCCAAGCGCGGCCTGGTGTTCGTGCCGACCGGCTCGGCCAGCCCCGATTTCTTCGGCGGCATGCGGCCCGGCGACAACCGCTGGGCCAACTCGGTGGTCGCCTTGCGCGTGGCCGACGGCGCGCTGGTCTGGGGCCGGCAGCTGATCCATCACGACTTGTGGGACTACGACACCGCCTCGCAGCCGATGCTGATCGAGCTCGATCGCGGCGGCGCGAAGATTCCCGCGCTGGTGCAATTGACCAAGACCGGCCAGGTGTTCGTGCTCAATCGCGAGAACGGCGAGCCGGTCTTTCCGATCGAAGAGCGCGCGGTGCCACAAGGCACGGTCGAAGGCGAAACGCCAGCGCCGACGCAGCCGTTCTCGTCGCTGCCGCCCTTGGTCTCGCACGCGAAGGTGACGCCGGAGGACGCTTGGGGCGTGAGCTTCTGGGATCGCGACGCCTGTCGCGAGCAGATCGCCGCGTTGCGCAGCGAAGGCATCTTCACGCCGCCGAGCCTGCAAGGCACGATCGAGCGGCCCGGTTACGCCGGCGGCTCGAACTGGGGCAGCGGCGCCTGGGATCCGCAGCGCAAGCTTCTGATCGCAAACGTGATGGATCTGCCGTTCGTGGTCGCGCTGATCCCGCGCGCCGAACTCGACGCGCAATACGACTCGGGCTTGTACAAGGGTTGGGAATTCGCGCGCCAGAGCGGCACGCCGTATGCGATGCGGCGCAGCTTGCTGAAGTCGCCGTTCGGCGCGCCGTGCACGGCGCCGCCATGGGGCAAGCTGGTCGCGCTCGATCTGGACAAGGGCACGATCGCGTGGTCGAAGCCGCTCGGCACATCGCGCGACCGCGCACCGTGGCCGTTCTGGGACATCGAAGGCGCGCCGAACATGGGCGGTCCGCTGACCACGGCCGGCGGCCTGATCTTCATCGGTGCGACCACCGACAACTTCCTGCGCGCGTTCGACAGCGCGAGCGGGGTGGAAGTGTGGAAAGCGCGGCTTCCGGCCGGCGCGCAGGCGACGCCGATGAGCTACGAGTCGGGTGGGCGCCAGTACGTGGTCGTCGCGGTGGGCGGCCACGCCAAGCTCGGCACGACCATCGGCGACTACGTGCTCGCTTACGCGTTGCCGAAGCGATGAGCGCCAGCGCGCCGGCGCTCGCAGCGGCGACGCTTCAATCGCCGCCGAACTGCAGGCCTTCGACGATCGTGCGGCCATCGGGCAGGCGCGGAATGCGCGCCCAGCCGACCAGTCCTTCGCGCGTCTTCACCAAGTAATCCGGACTGTGGCCGTGCACGTCTTCGCCGTCGGTCGCGTTGAGCAGGATCGTCAGCGCGGCACCGGCATCCAGCGTGATCGATGCTTGCTTTATGTCACCGCCGCGCTGTGCGGTCAGCGCCAGCGGCGCTTTGGTGCGCGCCTCGATGCCGACGTAGCGCAAGGGCTGGGTGACTTCGAGATAGCGCTTGCCGTCGTAGCGGAACAGCCGGCGCCGGTCGTACATCGAATCGCTCTGGCCGGATACGTAGATGTCGCCGTCGGCGCGAAAGACGAAGTCTTTGGCGGCGGCTTCGAAGATCGTGCTGCGCGGATCTTCGGCGTCGAGCAAGAGGCGGCAGGTCGGATCGTCGTTCGGACCGGAGTCGCACGTCAGTGTTGATGACGGCAGGCCGCGGCCGAGATCGAAGCGTAGCGGCTGCGAGGCGTGTACGCCGGCTTCGGTGTAGGCGTCGAGGTAGGCGGCGCGGCGTTCCGGCGTGCTCGCCTTGCCGGCCGGATAGCGGATGCGTACGCCTTCCTGCTTGAGTTCGAGCATCGCCAGTTGCGGTGGCGCGGCACTCGGCGCCGGTGTCTGAGCGAAGGCGGGCATGGCGAAGGCGAGGCGAACAGTGTGCAAGGGATCGGATGCATCGGTACTCCAGTGACGATTGTGCGAGCGTCGCGCGCGCGATCTCGTGCTAGCGTTCGACCCGGCGCGAACGAGAACAGAGGCATGGGCGATCACCACGAACGCGGCGCGGACGCGCTGGTATTTTCCACGGATCGCGCGCGCCTGGACATCGACCTGATCCACGCCTTCTTGAGCGGCGAGTCGTACTGGGTGCGCGGCATCCATCGCGAACTGGTCGAACGCGCCATCGCCCAATCGCTCTGCTTCGGTATCTACGAAGACGGGCGTCAGCTCGCCTTCGCGCGCGTCGTCACCGACGGCGTCGGCTTCGCCTATCTCGCCGATGTGTTCGTGGTGCCCGAGGCGCGCGGGCGCGGGCTCGGCAAGCGTCTGGTCGAGTTCGCTCTGAGCCATCCGGACCTGCAACGCATCCGCCGCTTCCTGCTGGCGACGCGCGATGCGCACGGCTTGTACGCGCAATACGGCTTCGCGCCGCTGTCCGCGCCCGAGCGCTTCATGGAGCGCTACGACGCCGACGCCTTGTCGCGCTGAGCGATGCTGTGAACAAAGGTATCGAAAGGATCGCGTAAGCATTCCTGCGTAGCGTGCTCATCGTGCCAGCCGCCGGCTCGGCTATGCGTTTCAGCGCACGCGAGGAGTGACTTCATGAGCTTGATCTGGACCATTCTGATCGGTTTCGTCGTCGGCTTGCTGGCGAAGTTCTTCACCCACGGACCGGGGCCGAAAGGTTTCTTCCTGACCGCCGCGCTCGGCATCGCCGGTTCGCTGGTGGCGACCTTCGTCGGGCGCGCCTTGCACTGGTACGCAGCCGGGCAATCGGCCGGTTTCATCGGCGCGCTGATCGGCGCGCTGGTCTTGCTGTTCGTCTATCACATCGCGATCAAGAGCCGCGGCCCGACCGCCTAGGAGCACGACGATGGCGCTACTCAACGACATACTCAATCGCTATCTAGGCGGCCAAGCGAATGCAGGTTCCGCGGCGGACGATTTCGGCCACGTGGCGCAGAACGTGCCGCCGGACGTGCTCAGCAAGGGCATCGGCGCGGCGTTCGGATCGAACGCGACGCCGGACGTCGGCCAGATGGTCGCGCAGATGTTCGCCAATGCGACGCCGGAGCAGCGCGCAGCTTTGCTAAACCACTTGGCCGCTGCGCTCGGTCCGAACGCCGGCGCGGTGCTCGGCGGCCTGCTCGGGCAGGGCGGCGCGGTCGCCACGGTGACGCCGGACCAGGCGCAGCAAGTCGATCCGCAGCAGGTGCAGGTCGCCGTCACTCAAGCGCAGCGGCACGATCCGAGCGTGGTCGACGGTCTCAGCGATTTCTACGCGCAGCATTCCGGCTTGCTGAAGACGCTCGGCGGCGCGGCGCTGACGATCGCGCTGGCGAAGATTTCGCAGCACATGAAGACCGCCTAACGCGGCGTGTCGGACGCCGGCTCCGCGGGTGCGCGCAAGAGCCAGGACAGCACCGGCGGCGTGACGATCGAGGTCAGCAGCGACATCGCCACGATCACGGCGTAGGTCTGATCGGTGAACACGCCGGCGGCGAGGCCGAGGCTGGCGATGACCACGCCGACCTCGCCGCGCGGCACCATGCCGACGCCGACGATCAGCGCGCTGCGGCGACCGAGCGAGAGCGCGCCGAGGAAGCCGCCGATCAGCTTGGAGCCGATCGCGATCACGGTCACGACCAGCAAGGCCCACAGCGCGGCGCCGCTGGCGAACACGGCGAGGTCGATCTTGGCGCCGGTGATGACGAAGAAGAACGGCGTCAGCAGCGCCAGCAGCGGCTGCATCTGATGTTCGAGCTCTTCGCGCTGGTGCATTTCCGAGGCGATCATGCCGGCCAGGAACGCACCGATGATCGCGGCGAGGCCGAACTCGGTCGACAGATAGGCGAGGCCGAGGCAGATCGCGAGCGCGATCGTCAGCGGCGACAGCGGATTGATCGGGCGATCGAGCCAATGCGCGCGCTTGCGCATCACGCGCGTACCGACCCAGCCGATGATCGCGACGAAGCCGATCGCCTGCGCTAGCACCAGTAACAAGCCGGCGACATTGACGCCGGCGTCGCCCTGCAGAGACGTGACCACGCCGAGCAGCAGCATGGCGAGGATGTCGTCGATCACGGCGGCGCCGAGGATCACGCGGCTTTCGATGCGTGTCAGCACACCCAGTTCCTGCAGCACGCGCGCGGTGATGCCGGCCGAGGTCGCGACGAAGGCGGCGGCGACGAACATCGACTTGGTCCATTCGAAGCCGCTGCCGTGCGCCCACAGCGCGCCGAGCACGAACGGCACGATCACGCCGAGCACGCCGACCAGGAAGGCGCTCTTGCCGACCTTCTTCAGATCGTCCAGCCGCGTCTCCAGACCAACCGAGAACAACAGCAACACCACGCCGATCTCGGCCAGCACGTCGAGCGGCATGCCGCTCGCGATCTGGTCCTTGCCGATCAAGCCGAGCGCGGCCGGGCCGATCGCGCAACCGGCGAGGATTTCGCCGACGACGCCGGGCAGTTTCAGCCGTTGCGCGAGTTCGGCGCCGATCTGCGCGGCGACGAAGATTGCGAACAAGGCCAACAAGATTTCGGCGCCGTGGTGCATGAAGAGGTTCCGGTTGTGCGTCGCGGGTCGAAAGGGTTTAGGCGTCCGCCGTGGGACGCTGCGGCTCGTGCTGTTTCGCGTCGAATGCGCGCTGCGCGGCCTGCACCGATTGGATGTTCTGCTCGGCCCAGGCGATCAGCGCGCTGAGCGAATGCGCCAGCGTACCGCCGAGCGGCGTGATGCTGTACTCGACCGTCACCGGCACGGTCGCGAACGCGGTGCGGCTGACCAGTCCGTCGCGCTCGAGCCGCTTGAGCGTCTGCGACAGCACCTTCTGCGACAGTCCTTCGATCTTGCGCAGCAGCGCGTTGAAGCGCCACGGGTGCTGGCTCAAGAGGCCGAGCACCAGGGTGGCCCATTTGTCGGCGACGCGATCGAGCACGATCCGGGTCGGACAATCGGAGGCGTACACGTCCCACGGCGTGGCCGCGTTCGTGGGCGGTTTCTCCGCGGTAACCAGGTGAGTTTGCGGTGCGTTCTTCACGGCGGCGGCAGGCGACCCTATAGTTTCCGAAGGAGTGCAGATGATTTTTGGATACTACCAGCCTTCGTCGCCGCGGCGGACCCTTGTTCCGTTCGGGCGGCAGGCATCTTCCTTTTCATTGATGGAGAAACCGCTATGAGCCTCGCCCTGATCGGCGCCTCCGGCAACGCCGGCACGCGCATCCTGAAAGAACTGACCGACCGCGGCCATGCGGTCACCGCGATCGCGCGCCATCCGGACAAGATCGCCGCGCTTCCCGGCGTGACGGCGAAGGCCGGCGACGTGTTCGACCGCGCCGGTTTGGCTGCGTTGCTGCGCGGACACGAGATCGTCGTCAGCGCGGTGCACTTCAGCGCCAGCGATCCGCGAATCTTGATCGATGCGGTCAAGGATGCCGGCGCCCGGCGCTACCTCGTGGTCGGCGGCGCCGGCAGTCTCGAGGTCGCGCCCGGCGTGGCCTTGGTGACGACGCCGGATTTTCCGGAGATGTACAAGCCCGAGGCGCTCGCCGGCAGCCGCTTCCTCGATCTCTTGCGCGCCGAGCCGGAATTGGACTGGACCTTCCTGTCACCCTCGGCCGTGCTCGAACCGGGCCATCGCACCGGCAAGTTCCGCCTCGGCGGCGATCAGCTCCTGGTCGGCGCGCACGGCAGTCGCATCTCGTTTGAAGACTATGCGGTCGCGCTGGTCGACGAGATCGAAAAGCCGGCGCACAGTCGCCGTCGTTTCACCGTCGGTTATTGAGGATCTCGACGTGACCACGCTCGCCGATCTGCCCGCCACGCCGCGCATGCCGGCCCTGTTCGTCGGCCACGGCAGCCCGATGAACGCGATCGAGGACAATCGCTGGAGTCGCGAGTGGCGCGAGCTCGGCGAGCGCCTGCCGCGGCCGCAAGCGATCCTGTGCGTGTCCGCGCATTGGATGACGCGCGGCGCCACGCTCGTGCACGTCGGCGAGCGGCCGCGCACCATCCACGATTTCGGCGGCTTCCCGGCCGCGCTGCACGCGCAGCAATACCCGGCGCCTGGCGCCCCGCTAGCGGCCGCGGCGACGATCGCTTCGGTCTACACGACGGCGGTGCGGCCAGATCAAGAGTGGGGTCTGGATCACGGTGCCTGGTCGGTGCTGGCGCGCATGTTCCCGCGCGCCGACGTGCCGGTGTTCCAGTTGTCGCTGGACCTGTCGCGCGACGCGGCGGCGCAGTTCGAGCTCGCGCGCGAATTGAAGCCGCTGCGCGAGCGCGGCGTGCTGATCGTCGGCAGCGGCAACCTGGTGCACAACCTGCGCTTGCTGCGGCCGGGCGGGGCGACTTACGACTGGGCTGAAGAATTCGACGCGCGCATGACCGCAGCGCTCGATCGGCGCGATTTCGGCGCCGTCGTCGAGGCACCGCGGCTCGGCGATCTGATGCGCATGGCGCATCCGACCATCGAGCATTTCCTGCCGCTCTTGTTTCCGCTCGGCGTCGCCGATGCGGCGGACGAACTCGCCTGGTTCAACCAAGGATTCGATCTCGCCTCGATTTCGATGCGTTCGTTCGTGCTGTCCTGAGTTCGAGCGGGCGCGGGTGTCACGGTTGCGTTTTCGCCGGGTCGCCCGGATGCTAGGGCTCGAAGTCTCCGGCGCGTACCGGAGGCATGGGGAGGCGCCATGATCGATGCGGAGCGCGGCGGGCGCGAGGCGATGTCCAAGGTCGACACCGCCTGGTTGCGCATGGAGCGGCCGACCAACCGCATGATGATCACCGGCGTGCTGATGTTCACCGGCTCACTCGATCCGGCCAAGTTCAAGCTGCTGCTGCTGGAACGCTTTCTCGCCTTTCGCCGCTTCCGCCAGCGGGCCGAGACCGGCGTCAAAGGCGCGTACTGGAGAACGGATACCGAGTTCGACATCGACGCGCACGTGCGCGTCGCCGCGTTGCCGGGCGCGGCCGGCAAGAGCGAGCTCGAGGCTTTCGTCAGCGAACTCGCCTCGGCGCCGCTCGATCGCTCCAAGCCGCTTTGGCAGTTTCACGTGGTGGAAAACTACCGCGCGCCCGATGGCACCGAAGGCAGCGTACTGATCGCGCGCATCCACCATTGCTACGCCGACGGCCTCGCCCTGGTGCAGGTGCTGTTGTCGCTGACCGACACCGCGCCGCAGCCGGAAGCGCATGCGGAGCTGGCGAAAACCTGGCTCAAGCGCGACCGCGGCAGCGTGCTCGAGCGTCTGCTCGAACCGATGCAGGGCGGCCTGCAAAAGGCGCTCGCGGTCGGCGAGAAGACCTGGAGCAAGATCGCGCAGATGCTGGCCGATCCGGGCGCGGCGGCCGAGATCGCGCACGAGGGCAGCGAGATCACGCGCGAACTGGCGATCGCGCTGACCTTGTCCGACGATCCGCCGACCGCGCTGAAAGGCGAGCTCAGCGTGACCAAGCGCGTCGCCTGGGCCGAGCCGCTGCCGTTGGAAGAGGTCAAGCTGCTGGGCAAGGCGATGGGCTGCACCGTCAACGACGTGCTGCTGGCTTGTGCCGCCGGCGCGATCCGCAGCTACTTGCGCGAGGGCGGCGAAGACGTCGACGGCCTGACCATTCGCGCAACCGTGCCGGTCAACCTGCGCCCGCTCGAACACGCCAAGAAGCTCGGCAATCATTTCGGGCTGGTCTTTCTCGATCTGCCGATCGGCGAGCCGAACCCGCTGCGCCGCCTCGAACGCGTCGCCGCCTGCATGCGCGAGCTGAAAGGGCGGCGCCAGGCGATCGTCGCGTTCGGCCTGCTCGCCGCGCTCGGCATGGGACCGGCGGTGCTGCAGCAGCCGGCGCTGGAACTGTTCAGCCGCAAGGCGACGGCGGTGGCCACCAACGTGCCCGGCCCGCAGCAGCCTTTGTATCTGACCGGGGTCGAGGTGCGCGAACTGATGTTCTGGGTGCCGCAGACCGGCTCGATCGGCCTCGGCTTGTCCATCCTCAGCTACAACGGCCGCGTCTATTTCGGCGTGATCGGCGACAGCCGGCGCGTGCGCGATCCGGATGCGATCGTGCAGCGCTTCGACGCCGAGTTCGAAAAGCTCATGCTGATTCCGCTGATGGAAGACTGGAGCGAAGACATCACGCCGGCCGACGCCGCGGCGACGCTCGCGCGCTACGGCTGACGGAGTCATTCCCCCGCCGCCGCTTGCGGGGGAGGGCGGGCAGCAGGGCAGACCGCCCGCCGCGAAGTGCGTAAAATCTACCGTTTCCGGCGGCGAGCGCGCATGAGCAAGCCCGACAAACCCGTTCCCGTACTGACCATCGACGGCCCGTCCGGCTCCGGCAAGGGCACCATCAGCCGCGCGGTCGCCGATGCGCTCGGCTGGCATCTGCTCGATTCGGGCGCGATCTACCGCGCGGTCGGCTACGCCGCCGGTATGGCCGGCATCGACTTGTCCGACGCCGCCGCGGTCACGCGCTGCACGGAGACGACCAAGATCGTTTTCCGCGATCCCAAGGACGGCGGCGAGACGCGCGTGGTGGTGAACGGCCACGACGCCACCGACGAAATCCGCACCGAAACCTGCGGGGCGGCCGCCTCGGCGATCGCCGTGATCCCGGCCGTACGCGCCGCCTTGCTCGACAAACAGCGCTCGTTTCGCAAGCCGCCGGGCCTGGTTGCGGACGGGCGCGACATGGGCACCGTGGTTTTCGCCGACGCCCCGTACAAGGTGTTCCTCACCGCCAGCGCCGACGAGCGCGCACGCAGGCGCTATAAGCAGTTGAAGGAAAAGGGGTTGGCTGTTACACTTTCAACCCTTTTGCGCGAGATCGAAGCGCGCGACGAACGCGATGCGAACCGCAAGGTCGCTCCGCTTCGACCGGCGACTGGGGCGCTGATCGTCGATACGACCGGAATTTCGGTGGACGAGGTCGTGGCCAGCGTGCTGGCCGTGGTTCAGTCCGCCTGACTTGGGTTTTGCAGCTTTGTGTTGGGAAGTGCGGACAGGACGTCCGCTGCTCGAGCTTCGCGGTCGAGGACGATCGCAAAAACGCAACACCTCGCCCGCAAGGGCAAAAGTCCGGCAGCGTGCCGGCACGCGTTCGATGCGGGCGTTTCCGCATCCATGAAGGTGGGTTGGCGATCCGGAACGGACGTCGGCCTGTTCATTCCCTTGGAAATCAACATGACTGAAAGTTTCGCTGAACTGTTCGAACAGAGCCAATCGCTGGCCAAACTGCGCTCCGGCGCGATCGTGACCGGCACCGTCGTCGAGATCCGCAACGACGTCGTCGTGGTCAACGCCGGCCTGAAGTCCGAAGGCATCATCCCGATCGAACAGTTCAAGAACGACCGCGGCGAACTCGAGATCAACGTCGGCGACGACGTCAAGGTTGCGCTCGACGCGATCGAAAACGGCTTCGGCGAGACGATGCTCTCGCGCGAAAAGGCCAAGCGTTCGCTGGTATGGGACGAGCTTGAAGAGGCGCAGACCGCCAACGCGGCGATCACCGGCCGCATCTCCGGCAAGGTCAAGGGCGGCTTCACCGTCGACATCAAGGACGTCCGCGCATTCCTGCCGGGCTCGCTGGTCGACGTGCGCCCGGTGCGCGATCCGTCCTACCTCGAAGGCAAGGAGCTCGAGTTCAAGATCATCAAGCTCGACCGCAAGCGCAACAACGTGGTCGTGTCGCGTCGTGCAGTGGTCGAGAGCGAATTCAGCGCCGAGCGCGAACAGCTGCTCGATCGTCTGCAGGAAGGCGCGGTGGTCAAGGGCGTGGTCAAGAACCTCACCGACTACGGCGCGTTCGTCGACCTCGGCGGTATCGACGGCCTGCTGCACATCACCGACATGGCGTGGAAGCGCGTGCGTCACCCGAGCGAAGTCGTCAACGTCGGCGACGAGCTGGAAGTGCGCGTGCTCAAGTTCGACCGCGAGCGCAACCGCGTTTCGCTCGGCCTCAAGCAGCTGGGCGAGGATCCGTGGGTGCAGATCGCACGCCGCTATCCGACCGGCACGCGTCTGCTCGGCAAGGTCTCCAACGTCACCGACTACGGCTGCTTCGTCGAGCTGGAGCCGGGCGTGGAAGGCCTGGTGCACGTGTCCGAGATGGATTGGACCAACAAGAACGTCAACCCGGCCAAGGTGGTGCAGGTCGGCGACGAGGTCGAGGTCATGGTGCTCGACGTCGACGAGGAGCGTCGCCGCATCTCGCTCGGCATGAAGCAGACCAGCGCCAATCCGTGGGAAGCGTTCGCCGCGATCCACAAAAAGAACGACAAGGTCTCCGGCACCATCAAGTCGATCACCGACTTCGGCATCTTCGTCGGCCTGGACGGCGGCATCGACGGCCTGGTGCACTTGTCCGACATCTCCTGGCAGACCACCGGCGAAGACCTCGTGCGCAACTTCAAGAAGGGCGACGAGATCGAGGCCGTGGTGCTGGCGGTGGATCCGGAACGCGAGCGCATCTCGCTCGGCATCAAGCAGCTCGAGCAGGATCCGTTCGGCCAGTTCATGGCGGCGCATCCGCGCGGCAGCATCCTCAACGGTACCGTGCGCGAAGTCGACGCCAAGGGCGCGACGATCGATCTCGGCGACGGCGTCGAGGGCTACCTGCGTGCGAACGACATCGCCAAGGAACGCGTCGAGGATGCGACCCAGTATCTGAAGGTCGGCGATTCGGTCGAAGCGAAGTTCACCGGCATGGACCGCAAGGGCCGCAGCCTGCAGTTGTCGATCCGCGCGAAGGACGAGGACGAGCTGCAGACCACGCTGGAGGAATACCAGAGCGCTTCGGGCGGCACCACCAAGCTCGGCGCGCTGCTGAAGGAACAGCTCAACCGCTGATGCAACATCGCGGTGCGCGGAGGGTTCCGCGCACCGCTCCGCATGATGCGCGCATCGAGGTCGATGCGCGCTTTTTTTGACGAGAAGCAAAGCTGATACCGCGATGACCAAGTCGGAGCTGATCGAGGCCCTGGCCGAACGGCAGAAACACCTTGCCGCCAACGATGTCGAGCTGGCCGTGAAGAGCGTGCTGGAGCAGATGAGCCAGTCGCTGTCGAGCGGCGAGCGGATCGAGATTCGCGGCTTCGGCAGCTTCTCGCTGCACTATCGTCCGCCGCGCATGGGGCGCAATCCCAAGACCGGCGATTCGGTCGCGCTGCCGGGCAAGCACGTGCCGCACTTCAAGCCCGGCAAGGAGCTGCGCGAGCGCGTCAACGAATCGGCCAAGAGCGCCGAGCCGGCCTGAACCGCGCCACGCAGCAGGCCATCCGCGCGGTCCCGCGCGAGGCCCGGCATGCTAACGTTGACGCGCCGCCGCATCCGGCGGCGTCAGTCCGAGTCCGACTGCCGTCCATGCGTCTGATCCTGATCCTTCTGATCCTCCTCGTCGTCGTCGCCGGCGCCTGGTTCGGCGCGTTGAATGCCGCCTCGGCGCCGTTGGACTTCCATTTCTTCCGCGTAGAAGCGCCGATCGGTTTCGTCTTGCTCGCGAGCTTGCTGATCGGCTGGCTGCTCGGCGGCGCGGTCGCCTGGCTCGGCCCGACCGCGCGGCAGCGCCGCGAGTTGCGCCGCTTGCGCCAAGAGCTGCGCGAGGCGCGCGCGGGGCAGGCGGCGAAAACGGATCCGGCATGAACGAACTGGGTTTGTTGTTCCTGCTGCTGCCGGTGGCCGCGTTGTCGGGCTGGATGCTCGGCCGCCGCGGCGGCGAGCGTACCTCCGGTGCGCGCGTGAGCGAGCTGTCGACCAGCTACTTCCGCGGCCTCAACTATCTTCTGAACGAACAGCAGGACAAGGCGATCGAGGTCTTCCTCAAGCTCGCCGAGATCAACCGCGACACGGTCGAGACGCATCTCGCGCTCGGCAATCTGTTCCGCCGCCGCGGCGAGGTCGATCGCGCGATCCGTGTGCATCAGCACCTGATCGCGCGGCCGAACCTGAGTCAGGACGAGAAAACCGTCGCCCTGCTCGAGCTGGGCGAGGACTACATGCGCGCCGGCCTGCTCGACCGCGCCGAGACGCTGTTCACCGATCTGGTCGCGATGGATGCGCTGGCGCCGTCGGCGCTGAAGCATCTGATCGCGATCTACCAGCACGAACGCGACTGGAACAAGGCGATCGAGCACGCGCGCCGGCTGGAGCAGCTCAGCGGCGAATCGCAGGGCGCCACGATCGCGCAGTTCTACTGCGAACTGGCCGAACACGCGCGCGCGCAGGGCGCCGCGGAGGAGGCGCGCGCGCGCGTCGCCGACGCGTTCGCCGCGCAAGCCGAATGCGTGCGCGCGAGCATGATCGAAGGCCACATCGAATCCGCCGCCGGCCATCTCGACGCCGCCATCCACGCATTCGAGCGTGTCGCCGAACAGGACGTCGACTACGTGCCGGAGATCCTCTCGCCGCTGCTCGACTGCTACGCGCGCGCGCAGCAGATGCAGCGCGCCGAACAGTTCCTGCTCGGCATCACCGAGCGCTACCAGGGCGTCTCGCCGGTGCTGGCGCTGGCCAAGCTCTATGCGACCACGCGCGGCGAGTCGGCCGCGGTCGAGTTCCTCAACCGCATCCTGCGCCAGCGGCCTTCGGTGCGCGCCTTGATGGCGCTGATCGACGTAAACCTGCACACCGCCAGCGGCGATGCGCGCGACAACTTCCTGATCCTGCGCGACCTCACGCGCAAGCTGGTCGAAGGCAAGGCGATGTACCGCTGCAACCGCTGCGGCTTCGGCGCGAAGGCGCATCATTGGCAGTGCCCCAGCTGCAAGACCTGGGGTTCGGTGCGGCCGATCCACGGCGTGGTCGGCGAATAGGCCTGCATGGCGTCGATAACGCCCAGCGTCGCGATCGCGCTGATGGCCGTCGCTGCGCTGCTGTCGGCGACGCTGACCTGGCTCAGCATCCGCTACGCGATGCGCGCGCGCCTGATCGACGAACCGGGCCGGCGCCGCTCGCACTCGGTGCCGACGCCGCGCGGCGGCGGTATCGCCATCGTCGCGGCGATCGTGCTGTGTTTCGGCGTTCCGCTCGTGCTGCGGATTCCGTTGCACCTGTTCGTGGTCGCGGCGCTGCTTCTCGTCGCCGCCATCGGCTGGATCGACGATCACCGCCCGCTCAGCGCGCGCGTGCGCATCCTGGTGCATTGGGCGTCGGTGCTGCTGCTGTTCGTGCCGGTGCTGGTCGAGCAGGCGCTTTCGCCCGGCACGACCAGCAACGTCTGGTGGGGCTACGGCGGCGCCTTCCTGGTGATCGGCCTGTTCGTCGTCTGGAGCATCAACCTGCACAACTTCATGGACGGCATCGACGGCTTGCTGGCGATGCAGGCACTGTTCTGCCTCGGCGTCTTCGCGGTGCTGCTCGCGTGCGCCGGCGACGCCGGTCCGGCGCTCGCGGCGGGGACTGCCGCCGCCGCGGTGCTCGGCTTCCTGCCGTTCAATTTCCCGCGCGCGCGCATCTTCATGGGCGACGTCGGCAGCGGTGCTTTGGGACTCGCGATTGCCTTGGCCGCGATCGTCCTGGCCGGCCACGGTTGGAACGCCGCGGCGAGCGTGGCGGTCGTCGTCTCGGCCTTCGTCACCGACGCCAGCTGCACCTTGCTTTCGCGCATGCTGCGCGGCCGGCGTTGGTATAGTGCGCACCGCGAACATCTGTACCAATGGCTGGTGCGCAACGGTTTCTCGCACGCACGCGTCGTTGCGCTGTACCTGGCCTGGAACCTCCTGCTCGTGCTGCCTGTCGTGTATTGGATGAATCGTTCTTCCGCACCCGCGCTGTCGCCCGCTTCCGCACTCGCCGTCGTCGCGGCGGTGTATGCGCTCGCGTTCGCGGCCTGGTGTTCGGGCAAGCGCTGGTGTCTGGCCGCGGCGCGCGGGCGAGGTCGGCATGCTGCGTAAGCTGATCGCCGCCATCCACCCGCGCCTCGCCGTCGTCGCGCACGACATGCTGATGGTCTGGCTGGCCTGGACGGCGGTCAGCATGCTGCGCTGGTCGCTGGCGCCCAACCCCTCGCCGGTTTCGCTGTTCGATACCGAAGTCTGGCTGGTGCTCGCCGCGCAAGGCCTGATCTTCTGGTGGACCGGGCTCTATCGCGGCCTCTGGCGCTTCGCCAGCGTGCCCGACATCTGGAACATCTTCCGCGCCTGCATCTTCGGCGCGTTCGCCGCAGCGATCACTTTGTTCCTCTACAACCGCCTCGTCACCGTGCCGCGCACGGTGCTGGTGATCTATCCCTTGGTGCTGGCGATCCTGCTCGGCGGGCCACGCCTGTTGTATCGCTACTGGAAAGACAGCCGGCTCGACTTCACCACGCGCACGCCCAGCCAGCGCGTGCTGGTGCTCGGCGCCGGCAAGGCGGGCGAGGCGCTGGTGCGCGATCTGAAGCGCGAGAACCGCTACGCGCCGGTCGGCTTCCTCGACGACAACCCGCAGCTGCGCGGCGCGCGCCTGCACGGCATTCCGGTGCTCGGCACCCTCGAACAGCTGCCGCAGCTCGCACGCGAGACGGCCGCCGAAATGCTGGTCATCGCGATGCCGGCGGCGAACAAGGTGCAAATGCGCCGCGCGGTCGAGTTGTGCGAAAACAGCGAGCTGCCGTTCCGCACCGTACCGCGCCTCGAAGACGTGGTCGCCGGCCGCGCCGGCTTCAACGAACTGAAGAAGGTCGCGATCGAAGATTTGCTCGGCCGCGAGCAGGTGCAGCTCGACTGGACCGCGATCCGCACCCGCCTGGCCGGCAAACGCGTGCTGGTCAGCGGCGGCGGCGGTTCGATCGGCGCCGAGCTGTGCCGGCAGATCGCGCGCTTGGGCGCCGAATCGCTGACGGTGCTGGAGCTGTCGGAATTCAACCTGTACACGATCGAGCAGGAACTGCGCCGCGATTTTCCCGATCTGCTATTCAACGCCTGGCTCGGCGATTGCGGCGACGCCGCCGCGTGCGAGCGCGTGTTCGCCACCGCCAAGCCGCAGATCGTGTTCCACGCGGCCGCCTACAAACACGTGCCGCTGTTGCAAGGGCAGATTCGCGAAGCGTTCCGCAACAATGTGCTCGGCACCAAGGTCATCGCCGAAGCGGCCGATCGCAGCGGCGTCGAGAGCTTCGTGCTGATCTCGACCGACAAGGCGGTCAACCCGACCAGCGTGATGGGCGCGTGCAAGCGCGTGGCCGAGATCTTCTGCCAGAACTTCGCGCAAGTTTCGCAGACGCGCTTCATCACGGTGCGCTTCGGCAACGTACTCGACTCGGCCGGTTCGGTGGTGCCGCGGTTCCGCGAGCAGATTCAGGCCGGCGGGCCGGTCACGGTCACCCACCCGGAGATCACCCGCTACTTCATGACGATTCCGGAAGCCTGCCAGTTGATTCTGCAGGCGTCGGTACTCGGCAACGGCGGCGAGATCTTCGCGCTCGATATGGGCGAGCCGATCAAGATCCGCGACCTGGCCGAGCAGATGATCCGTCTCGCCGGGCCGCAGGAAGGCCACGATATCGCGATCGTCTACACCGGCCTGCGTCCGGGCGAGAAGCTGTTCGAAGAGCTGTTTCACGCGCAGGAACGCTACAGCGACACCGCGCATGCGAAGATCTTCCTGGCGCAGCCGCGCAGCATGGCTTGGAGCCTGTTGCTGGCGCAGCTGCGCCACGGCGAACAAGCCGCGCGCGAATTCGACGAGGACAGCTTGCGCCGCGTGGTCGAGCAGCTGCTGCCGGAGTTCGCCGCGGGCGGCAATACCACCAGCGCGACGATCGTCGCGCTCGACAGCCGGGCCGGATGAGCCGCTCGCGTATCGACGCATCGATGCGAAGGCTGCGCTGCAGCCGCGCACTGATTTTCCAGCGCATCGTGGCGCAGGCCACGTTGCGCGAAGTTCCGAAAACCGAGAAGGATGGGGAATGAGCAAGCGCTTGCGTAAGGTCGTCTTTCCGGTCGCGGGTCTGGGCACGCGATTCCTGCCGGCGACCAAGGTCGTCGCGAAAGAAATGCTGCCGGTGCTCGATCGACCGCTGATCCAATACGCGGTCGACGAGGCGGTCGATGCCGGCGCCGACACGCTGATCTTCGTCACCAACCGCTACAAGCACGCGATCGCCGACTATTTCGACAAAGCCTACGAGCTCGAAAGCAAGCTGGCGCAGTCGGGCAAGAACGACTTGCTGGCGATGGTGCAAGGAACGTTGCCGAAGAACGTGCGCTGCGTGTTCGTGACCCAGCCCGAGGCGCTCGGCCTCGGTCACGCGGTGTTGTGCGCCAAGCCCGTGGTCGGCGACGAGCCGTTCGGCGTGATCCTGCCCGACGACCTGATCACCAACTCCGGCGCGGGAGCGTTGCGGCAGATGGCCGAGCTCGCTTCGGCCGAGGACGCCGGCGTGATCGCGGTCGAGGAAGTGCCGCGCGAGCAGACCAACAAATACGGCATCGTCGACGCGACGCCGGTGTCCGAGCGCGCGGCGAAGATCAAGCTCGTGGTCGAAAAGCCCAAGCCGGAAGTGGCGCCTTCCAATCTCGCCATCGTCGGCCGCTACGTGCTGCCCGGACGCATCTTCGAGCACTTGGAGAAGACCACACCCGGCGCCGGCGGCGAAATCCAGCTGACCGATGCGATCGAAAGCCTGCTGGCCGAACAGGCGGTGCTGGCCTATCGCTTCGAGGGCACGCGCTTCGATTGCGGCAACAAGCTCGGGCTGGTGCAGGCGACCCTGCACATGGCTCTCAACGATGCGCAAATCGGCGCGGCGACGCGCGAGCTGATCCGCGCCTCGTTCGCATGAGAGGGCTGTCGCTGCTGTTGGCCGGCCTTTGCGCGCTGTCGACCGCGCAGGCGGCCGAGCCGCCTGCGGCGGATCGCTTCGAGCGCCTGAAGACGCTCGCGGTCGGCGAATGGCAGGGGCAGACCGAGAGCGGCGCCAGCTTGCGCGTGAACTACAAGACGATCTCGCGCGGTTCGGCCTTGGTCGAAACCTGGCAGCCGGGCACGCGCGCGGAAACGATGACGATCTTTCATCGCGACGGCGAACGCGTGCTGGCGACGCATTACTGCGCGCAGGGCAACCAGCCGAGATTGGTCTTGCGCGGCGGCGACGGCTTCGTCTTCGAGTATCTCGACGCGACCAATCTGAAAGACGGCGCCTCGCATCTGCACCGGCTCCTGTTCAGCGCCGCCGCCGACGGCAGCTTGGAGCGCGCGGAAACTTATCGCGGCGCTTCCGGCGAAGAAACCAGCCGTCTGCACTTGCGCCGGATCGCGGCGACGCCATGAGCACAGGCATGGATCTCTCTTACATCCTCAACCACCTCGGCGAAGAGCGCGAACGCTACTTCGGTGCGGTCGCGCCGCCGATCGTGCAGTCCTCGATCTTCGCGTTCCCCAGCGTCGCGAAGATGCGCGAAGGCTTCCGCGACGAACTCGGCAATCACGTCTACACGCGCGGCAACAATCCGACCGTCGAGATCCTGCGCAAGAAAGTCGCCGCGCTCGAGGGCGCCGAAGACTGCCTGATGTTCGGCAGCGGCGCGGCGGCGATGTCGGCCGCGGCGGTCGCCTGCGTCGACGGCGGCGATCACGTCGTCTGCGTTGCGCGGCCCTACAGCTGGACACGCGCGGTGCTGCGCGATCTGCTCGGCCGCTTCGGCGTGACGACCAGCTTCGTCGACGGCACCGATGTCGGCCATTTCGAGTCCGCTTTGACCGAACGCACGCGCCTGATCGTGCTGGAAAGTCCGAACTCGATGACGTTCGAACAACAGGATCTCGCCGCGGTCGCCGCGATCGCACGTGCACGCGGAATCCGCACGCTGTGCGACAACAGCTACGCAACCCCGCTGAACCAGTCGCCGCTCGCGCTCGGCATCGACCTGGTCGCGCATTCGGCCACCAAGTATCTCAACGGCCACAGCGACGTCGTCGCCGGTGCGCTGTGCGGCAGCGCCGAGCTGATCGGCAAGGTGTTCCGCGGTCCGTACATGACGCTCGGCGCAATCCTCGCACCGCACGACGCCTGGCTGATGATTCGCGGCTTGCGCACGCTGCCGATCCGCATGCAGCGCGTGGCCGCGACCGCGACGAGCGTGCTCGCTTACCTGGAAGCACATCCGCGCGTGCGGCAGGTGTATTCGCCGCGTGCGCGGGCGAATCCGCAACTCGCACTGACCGAGCAGCAATTGAAGGGCGCCAGCGGCTTGTTGACGATCGAACTCGACGCCGCCGACGTCGCTGCCGTCGAGCGTTTCTGCGACGGCCTCACGCGCTTTCTGATGACCGTGTCCTGGGGCGGCTACGAGTCGCTCGCCTTCCCGGTCTGCGCGGTCTATCCGCCCGATGCGCCGCTGCAGCCGCCGGGCGGATTGCCGTTGAGCCTGGTGCGTCTGTCGATCGGACTGGAGGAAGCGGACGTGCTGATCGCCGATCTCGAACAGGCGTTCGCGCGGCTGTAGCGGCTTGCCGCCGCGTTCAACGCAGCGCGAACAAGCGCCAGCTGATCCAACCTACACCCAGCGCGAACAACACCAGCACGAGCGCGACGCCGTTCAGCATTCGGCCGAGCCGCAAGGCCGCACTGCCGCGACGGATCGGCGTGTCGCGCAGCAAGCGCGCGTCGGTCAGCGGCCAGCGCTGCTGCTCGGTCACCCGCCGCGCGGTGCGCGCCGAGTGCGCGGCGAGCAACAGCAGGCAGAGCCCGATCGCGGTCATGGCGAGACTGATCCAATGCCGCAAGCGCGCTGTCATCTGTTCGACCGACAGCGTCGCAGCTTGCTGCAGCATCCATTGATGCAAGGCATAAATCGACCACACGGCCGCTAGCGTGGCGAGCATCAGCACAATCGCAGTGATGCGGCGCAGCGGCACGTCGGCGCGTTGAATTTCGGCGGTCATTGGCGGTTCCCCCTGCACGCGGCGACTATAGTCGAGCGGCGCTGCGGCCGATGTGCCGTTCATCGCCGAATCGGTGCGGCTGTTATCCTTGTGCGATGAAACGATTCCTGTTGCTCGTGCCGCTGGCGGTGACGGCGGCGTGCCAATCGCTGCCGCACACCTCGGAGCCGTCGTCGTCCGCGCCGACCTCGATCGAAGGGCAGTACGACAATCACGAACAAGTCTGGGCTGCGCGCGAGAACGGAGCGAGTCCGCCGGCGCACGTCATCGTCGCGATCGAGCCGACCGCACGCGCGGAGTGGGCGATCTGGCACGTGCGGCTGGACGCGGTGCCGCCGATGTCGGCGGCGTGGGCGATGCGCCGCATCGATGCTGCGACGTGGTTGCCGCATCGCGCCTTGGTCGCCGCGCCGACCGGCGGGCAGATGTTCGATGCGCAGCAATGGACGCCGCTCGAAGCCTGCACCTTGCGCGGCGACGCGTCGTCGACAGTGACGCGCTCGAAGGCCGATCTCGCCGCCTGCAGCGCGATTGCTCCGGGCATCGGCGCGCAGACGGCCTTGCTGCCGATCGCGCTGGAAGCCGAGGGTGAATGGCTGCGCTTGCGTCTCTATTCCGATCAGGCGCGTGGCGCGCAGGCGCGCACCGATGCGCGCCGCGTCGCCTATTTCAGCGGCTGGGCCGCGATCAACGGCGGCGGACCGAACGCGGCGGCCGACAGCCGCGACTGGCACATGAATCGCAACGTCCGCCTCGGCAGCGAAGGCGGGCGCGCGCCTTTGCTGTGGCGCGACGGCAAGCGCTCGGGCTATTCGCTTGCGCTGGAGCGGCTGACCTATCGCGACGGCAACGTGCCGGTGTTGAAACTATCGATCCTCGACGATACCGACGGCCACGCCTTGGCCTATGCCTGGACCAATCCGCAGGCGATGCGGATCGGCATCAACCTCGGCTGGGTTCAAGTCGGCCTCGATCGCGCGGGTGCCACGCCGCCGGGGGCGGACAGGCGCTGACCTCATAGCAGGCAGTGAAAACGTGAGAAGGAAGCTCTTTGAGCCAGCCTTCGCCGTGTTCTGCGTGCTCGCCCTTTCGACCTCTTCTTCGTGACCCCAGGAAAACGCATGGAGCCCATCAGCTGGAGCGACTTCGAGAAAGTGCTGATCGTGGCCGGCACCGTGCTGCGCGTCGAGGCGTTTCCGGAAGCGCGCAAGCCGGCCTACAAGTTCTGGGTCGACTTCGGCCCGTACGGTGAGAAGAAGACCAGCGCGCAGGTGACGAACCTGTACGCGCCGGAGGAGCTCGTCGGCCGTCAGATCGTCGGCGTGATCAATTTCCCGCCCAAGCAGATCGGCCCGTTCGTGTCCGAATTCCTCTTGACCGGCTTTCCGACCGACGACGGTGTCGTCGTCACGGCGATCGAGCGAGCGGTGCCGAACGGCACCCGCATGGCCTGATGCGCGCGGCGCCGGGCCGCACCTAGTCTTCGGTCTCGGCCAGCGTCCAACCCAGGCTCATCAGCGCAAGGAACGCCACCGCCAGCAGCAGGCTGCCCGCGGCATAGGAAGCGTGGCCCTGCAGCCAGTCGGTCCAACCGGCTTGCAGCACGGACGCCGAGCGCAGGCTGAGCCAGCAGGCGATCGTCCCGATGCACACGCCCGCGATCGACAACGATCCCGACGCTCGCCGCCGGCGCGGCGGCAGACGGCGCATCAGACGATCGCTGAAGCCGTCGTCGGGCACCGGTCCTTCGAAGCTATCGCGCAAAAGCTTCTCGAGCAGGTCGTCGTGTTGGGGTTTCATCGCGCTTCTCCGTGAGGACGACCGCTGTGCCAGCTGCTCATCCAGTTCCGCAGTTTCAGTTTGCCGCGCGATGCGTGCGTTTTCACCGTGCCGAGCGGCATGTCGAGCACGTAGGCGGCTTCTTCGTGGCTGAGGCCGAGCTGGAAGCAATGCAGCAGCACGGCCTGTTCCGCGGCGGACAGGCGGCGCATCGCGCGTGCGAGATCGATCTGCAGGTCGGCCTGATGCGTCGGCGCGAGCGCGGGTTCGGCTGCGTCCGGCTCTGCTTCGCTTTCCGATCGCGCCGGCCTGCGCTGCGCTTGCAGGAAGCAGCTGTAGGCGATGCGGTGCAGCCAGGTGGAGAACTGCGCGTCGCCGCGGAATTGCTCCAGCTTTTTCCAGGCAAGCAGGAACGTCTCCTGGGCGAGGTCGTCCGCCGCCGCCTCGTCGCCCTGCATCAGGCGGCGCAGCTGCGCGCGGACCATGCCTTGATGGCGGCGCACCAACTGCTCGAAGGCGCGCTGGTCGTGATGCAGCAGGACGCGTGCGATCAGGGCCTTTTCCAGGCCCGATCCGGCGCCGCTGTCAGTCACGCGTCTGACCGTGGCGATTCAGCCACCAGCTGGCGAGATAGCCCAGGCCGGTCATCAGCGGCAGCAGACCCAAGCCCCACAGGCTGCGGATGCTGAGGCCGTCGAAGCCGCCGGGCAGGGCGACCAGCGTCAGCATCAAGCCGACGCCGCCGCTGATCAGGACCAGCGCGCGGCGACGCTCGGAGAATAGCGTTCGCGGTTCGGTCAACAGGTGCGGCGGCAGCTCGACGCCCTTGTCGGCGAGTTCGAGCAAGGTGCGGTAGCGCGCTTGCGTCTGCCGGTAGCGATAACTCAGCACGATCAGCGCGATCAGCACCGGCGAGGCCATCACGACCAGCGGGATCAGCAAAAAAAAAGGTTCCATTGCGATGCTTCCGTGAGGTACTCGAGGAGATGCCTGCGGCCGCGCCGGCGCGGGACTCAGTGCGCGGCCGTTTCGGCCGCGAGCAGGTCGGCGATGCGTTCGGCCAGCATCCAGTTCTGCGATTGTCCCTGGTTGCTGGTCAAGGCGACGGCGGCGCCCGATTCCCAGACGATTTGCAGATTCGCCGTCGTTCCCTCGATACCGCCGGCATGGCCACGGATGTGGGCGCCGTGCGAGAGGCGGTCGCCGAAGCCGGCCGCGTAGGCGCCAGGGCCCGCCGGTACCGCGTCTTCGAACATCTTCGAGACGGTGGCCGGCTTGAGCAGCCTACCCTCGCGCAGCGCCTGGGCGAAGCGCAGCAGGTCGGTATTGGTGGAGTAGCCGCCCCCGGCCGGACTCGCCTTGGCGCCGAGCTTCAACCACGCCGCCTTCCATTCGGGCGAGAAGATGCCTTCGTGGTAATAGCCCACGGCAAGCTTCGGCACGATCTCGTCGAGGCGATCGAAGCCGCTCGCCGTCATGCCGGCCGGCGCGAACAGGTGACGCTGCACGTAGTCGAAGTAACCCTCGTGCGACGCCTTCTCGACGATCCGTCCGAGCAGGACGTAGCCCGCGTTGCTGTAGTTCCAGTCCTTGCCGGGTTCGCTCAGCTTGGGTTGGCGCGCGATCAGGTCGAGGTAGTCAGCCGGATCGACGAACTTCTCGCGGTTCTGGAAATACTCCGGAACCATGAAGTCGCCCAGGCCGGCAGTGTGGTGCAGCAGCTGCCACACGGTGATGCGGCGGGCCGCCTCACGATCGGTGTATTCGGGCAGCAGCTGCGCCAGGGTCGCGTCCCAGGACAGCTTACCGGCCTCGACCAGCTGGGCGACGGCGACGGCGGTGAACATTTTGCCGAGCGAGGCGATGTGGAAGCGTGTTTGCTGATCGACGGGTACGCCGAACGACCTTTCGGCCAAACCTCGGCATTCGTCGAGGATCGTCTCCTTGGCGCTGCGGATCGTCAGGCAGCCTGAAAAATCGGCGCCGCTGACGAGTTTGTCCAATGCGGCGCGTGCCACCTGCGCCAAGCGCTCGTGTGACACCTTGTCCTTCGGCCAATCGGCGTACAGGGCGGGATCGTCCATCGGAAACAGGCTGGCCTGGCCGAGCCGGTCGGACTGCTTCGCATCGGCCGCCAGCACGAGCAGGCCGATCGCGCTGCCACGGCGCGCCTTGACCGCGACTTGCAGCATGTCGGGCTGGCGCGGATTGTTGCGCACGTCGACCACCTCCAGGCCGCCGCTGTCGCGCGCCGCGACGACGAGTTCGGCGAGGAATCCGCTGCGCTCATCCTGCGCCATCGCGGGCGACAGGAGGCCGGAAGCCCACGGCTGAATCGGGCCGTCGGCCGGCGTATTGATGCGATGGAGCAACTGACCGGCGAGGCGACCGGTGGGCGTATCCGGCAACGACGTGCCTGCCGCTGCGGCAGCGAGCGGTGCGGACGCCAGAACAGCGGCCAGGGCCAGCGGCTGCAAAGCCGGAAACGTCCTGCAGACGGCCGAAACGAGCGAAGCGGGGCGATGCATGAATGCCTTCCTGTGAATGAACTCGAAGGCTTAGATGCGCCGACTGCGTCGATCGGATTCAGCTCGGAGGCGATTGTGTGCGATTCGACCGGTAGATCGCGCGCAAAGGCGCGAGCGGTGTGGAGTTGCCGGCGCTCAGGCTGCCGGCGCTGCGGAATGGCGGTGGCGCCCCAGACAGGCGCGGATGACCCGCTCGATGCGGTCGCGCCGCTTCAGTTCGCCTGTCCGATTTCGAGCCGGTCGAACTTGCCGTCGGCGCCGAGATGGAATTTGAAGTACGTGCGGAAATCGCCCGAGGCATCGCTGTGGAACTGGCCGTAGACGTCTCTGCCGCCGTTCTCGACGCGCTCGATGCGGGTGAAGCGTTCCTTGCCGATCTCCGCCGAGAATTTCTTGAAATCGCGCGGTTTGCCGTCGTCCAGCAAGATCGCATCGGGCGTGAAGAACGACAGCCATTTCTGCAGATCCTCGGCCTGCCAGGCATCGACGGCGGCACGGACGGTCGGATCGGTGATGCGGCTGGTGTCCATGGCGGCTCCTGATCGAACCTCGGTTTTGGCGCTCGTGGCGGCAGCGGGTTCGGCGCCGTGACCGGGGGCGACGACGGCGAGCATCAACGAGGCGAACAGAGCCGGAAGCCGCAAACGCATGGAGACGGACCTCGTCGTCGAAACGGCAGCCGCGGGCGGCGGCTGCCCCATCTTCGTCGCTGCTGCTCGGCAACGGCAAGCGCAGCGCCCGGTCATTCGCCCTCGTCGGAGGCGAATGCGCTCGGAGCGCTACGGTTCTCGCTCACACCGCCTCGAAAATCCCGGCCGCGCCCATGCCGGTGCCGATGCACATCGTCACCATGCCGTACTTCTGCTTGCGTCGGCGCAGCCCGTGAATCAGCGTGGCGGCGCGGATCGCGCCGGTCGCGCCGAGCGGATGGCCGAGTGCGATCGCGCCGCCGAGCGGATTGACCTTGGACGGATCGAGGCCGATGTCGCGGATCACCGCCAGCGACTGCGCGGCGAAGGCTTCGTTGAGTTCGATCCAGTCGAGCTGGTCTTTCTTGATGCCGGCCTGATCGAGTGCTTTCGGAATCGCCGCGATCGGGCCGATGCCCATGATCTCCGGCGCGACACCGGCGACGGCGAAGCCGACGAAGCGCGCCAGCGGGGTCAGGCCATAGGCCTTGATCGCGTGTTCGCTGGCGAGCAAGAGGGCGCCGGCGCCGTCGGACATCTGCGAGGAATTGCCGGCGGTCACGCTGCCGCCGTTGCGGAACACCGGCCGCAGCTTGGCCAGACCTTCGGCGCTGGTGTCCTTGCGCGGGCCTTCGTCGGCGGCGATCGTGCGCGCGTCGTCGCGGATCGTGCGCGTGGCGAGATCGGGATAGTGATCGGCCAGCGTATACGGGGCGATTTCGTCGGCGAACTCACCGGCGGCCTGCGCAGCCAGTGCTTTTTGATGCGAAGCGAGCGCGAACGCGTCCTGGTCTTCGCGGCTGACCTTCCATTGTTCGGCGACCTTCTCGGCGGTGATGCCCATGCCGTAGGCGATGGCGACGTTGTCGTCGACGAAGGCGGCCGGGTTCATCGCGATCTTGTGGCCCATCATCGGCACCATGCTCATCGATTCGGTGCCGCCGGCGATCATCAGATCGGCTTCGCCCAAACGGATGCGGTCGGCCGCCATCGCGATCGCCTGCACACCAGAAGAGCAGAAGCGGTTGATGGTGACGCCGGGCACCACGTCCGGCAGGCCGGCGAGCAGCACGCCGATGCGCGCTACGTTCATGCCTTGCTCGGCCTCCGGCATCGCGCAGCCGATGATGGCGTCGCCGATGCGCGTCGCGTCGACGCCCGGCGTCTGCGCCAGCGCCGCACGCAGCACGTGCGCGAGCAGATCGTCGGGGCGGGTATTGCGGAACACGCCGCGCGGCGCCTTGCCGACCGGCGAACGCACGGCGGAGACGATGTAGGCGTCTTGGATTTGTTTGGTCATTGGCTTTCTCCGAAAGCCGGGATTGGGGATTGGGGATTGGAGATTGGGCAAAGCCGAGCCGCCGTCCTCTCCATCCCTTTTCGCCGCTGCACCCCGGTGAATGTGTCTTCTACGAATCCCGAATCTCGAATCCCGAATCTCAGTTCCTGAGCGGCTTGCCCGTCGTCAGCGTGTGCTGGATGCGTTCCTGCGTCTTGGGCATCTGCGCCAGTTCGAAGAAGTGTTTGCGCTCCAGATCGAGCAGCCACTGTTCGTCGACTTGCGAGCCGCGCTCGATCGCGCCGCCGCAGAGCACGTCGCCGATGCGCGTCGCGATCTCGTTGTCGTGGGCGGAGATGAAGCGGCCTTCGAGCATGTTGACCAGGGCCATCCGCAAGGTCGCGAGGCCGACGTCGCCGGCGACGGTGACGGCGTTCGCCGGCAGGGCGGGGCGATAGCCGGCTTCTGCCATCGCCAGCGCGGTGCGCTTGGCGACGTAAAGCAGCTCGAACGCGTTGAACACGACGATGTCGTCGGGTCGCAGCAGGCCGAGCTGCTTGGCTTCGAGCGCGCTGCCCGACAGCTTGGCCTGGGCGACCGTCTCGAACAGACGCTTGATCTCGGGGAACGGATCGCCGTCGGACGCGCGCTGCGCGGCACGCACGGCGATCTCCTTCAGGCCGCCGCCGGCCGGCAGCAGACCGACGCCGGCTTCGACCAGGCCGATGTAGCTTTCCAGCGCGGCGACGGTGCGCGCGCTGTGCATCTGGAATTCGCAGCCGCCGCCGAGGGCGAGGCCGCGCACCGCCGCGACCACCGGCACCAGCGCGTACTTGATGCGCTGGCTGGTGCGCTGGAAGTTCGCGATCATCGATTCGAGCAGGTCGATCTTGCCCGCCTGCACCGAGCCGAGCATGCCTTTGAGATCGGCGCCGGCGGAGAACGCATCGCCGGTCTGCCAGATCACCAGGCCCTTCAGATGTTTCTCGGCGTAGTCGATCGCCTGCTGGATGCCGTCGAGCACGGCGTCGTTGACGGTGTTCATCTTGGTCTTGAACGAGACGATGCCGACGCCGTCGTCGCCGAGCTGCCACAAGCGCACGCCGTCGTTCTCCCACAGCGTCTTGCCGCTGTCGAATTTCTCGCCGAGCAGGGCGTCGGGGAACAGCTGGCGCGCGTAGACCGGATGCTTCGAGCGTGGCTCGTCCTTGCCGGTCTTGGGCGAATAGGAGCCGGCGGCGTGATGCACGCCGTCGACCTGGCCGACCCATGCGGGAAGCGGCGCCGCGCTCATCGCCTTGCCGGCGGCGATGTCCTCGGCGATCCAGCCGGCGATCTCGCGCCAGCCGGCGGACTGCCAGGTCTCGAACGGGCCGAGTTTCCAGCCGTAGCCCCAGCGAATCGCGAAATCGACGTCGCGCGCGGTCTCGGCGATGTCGGCGAGGTGGTAGGCGCTGTAGTGGAACAGGTCGCGGAACACGGCCCACAGAAATTGCGCCTGCGCGTCGCCGGATGCACGCAGCTTGGCGAACTTCTCCACCGGATTCTTGATCGCGAGGATCGCGGCGACTTCCTCGCTCGGCTTGGCGCCGGAAGCGACGTAGTCCTGCTTGGCCAGATCCAGCACGACGATGTCCTTGCCGCGCTTGGTGTAGATGCCGGCACCGGTTTTCTGGCCGAGCGCGCCCTTGGCGATCAACGCCGACAGCCACGCTGGGGCCTGGAAGTGCGCATGCCACGGATCGTTGGGCAAGGTGTCCGCCATGGTCTTGATCACGTGCGCCATGGTGTCGAGTCCGACCACGTCGGCAGTGCGATAGGTCGCGCTCTTCGGGCGTCCGATCGCGGGGCCGGTGAGAGCGT
Organism: Dokdonella sp. GW821-FHT11D02; assembly: GCF_058808595.1. Lineage (NCBI taxonomy): Bacteria > Pseudomonadati > Pseudomonadota > Gammaproteobacteria > Lysobacterales > Rhodanobacteraceae > Dokdonella > Dokdonella sp. GW821-FHT11D02. The sequence continues at coordinate 2,226,357 of NZ_CM179520.1, forward strand.
CCACCAGATCGAAGCCGAGGCCGAACTGCGCGGTGTGGTGCATGGTGGCGAGGATCGAGAACACGCCGATGCGGTTGCCGATGAAGTTCGGCGTGTCCTTGGCGTAGACCACACCCTTGCCGAGCGTGGTGGTGAGGAAGGCTTCGAGGCCGGCGAGCACGTCGCGGTTGGTTTCGCGATCCGGAATCAGCTCGACCAGGTGCATGTAGCGCGGCGGATTGAAGAAGTGGATGCCGCTGAAGCGCGCGCGCAGGTCGAGCGGCAACGCATCGGCCAGCGAGTTGATCGACAGGCCGGAAGTGTTGCTCGCTACTACTGCAGAATCAGAGAGATAGGGTGCGATCTTCTTGTAAAGATCGAGCTTCCAGTCGAGCCGTTCGGCGATCGCTTCGATGACCAGATCGCAGTCGCGCAGCGCCTCCAGGTGCTCGTCGTAGTTAGCGGGCAGGATGCCGGCCACTTTCGATTTCTCGGCCAGCGGCGCCGGCGAGAGTTTGGCGAGATTGGCGATCGCCTTCTGCGCGATGCCGCTCTTGTCGCCTTCTTTGGCCGGCAGGTCGAACAACAATGTCTCGACGTCGGCATTGGCCAGGTGCGCGGCAATCTGCGCGCCCATGACGCCGGCTCCTAGGACGGCAGCCTTGCGGATGCGAAGGGGCGGAAGACTCATGGAAGACTCCAAGTTAAAAGACTCTTGAGAAGTGCGGTCAAGATTGGCCGCTGCTGGACGATACGGAAACCTTGCGCGCCGGAAACGGTTCGTGCCGCGGCGACACGGCGCTTACGGACGAGCGCAAAAAATCAAACTCGCAAACCGGCGGCAGCGAAGCGGATCAAGTGCTCGGCGGTCCGCTCGCGATGGGTCGCTTCGGAGGTTTCGCCGCGCCGCTTGATCACGCCGAAGTCGGCCATCGCATAGGTCAGGGCGCCGGCGACGATATCCAGTCGCCAATACAGCTCCTCCTTGTCCAAGTGCGGCAACAGTTGCAGGAAGGCGGTGGCGAACTCGCGCAGCACGTGGCCGTAGTTGTCGGACAGGAATTTACGCAGACGCTCGTCGTGTTCGGCGTAGGCGCGTGCGAGCACGCGCACGAAGGCGGCGCCGCCGCCGCTGTCCATCGATTGCTCGAGTGCAGGGCGCACGAATGCGTCGAGCACGTCTTCGAGCGTGTGCTGCGGTCGCGCGAGAACGGCGGCGAGCGCGGCCAGGCGATGACGATTGAGTTCGTCCAAGCGGCGCCGGAATACTTCTTCGATCAAGCTCTCTTTCGAGCCGAAGTGATAGTTGACCGCGGCCAAGTTCACCTTCGCCGCTGCGGTCACCTGACGCAGCGATGCGCCGGCGAAACCGTGGCGCGCGAACAAGGTTTCGGCGACGCCGAGAATGCGCTCTTTGGTGGAGAAGCTCGGCTGGCTCGGAGGCATACGCAATCCAGTGCGGCTCAAACGATCGTTTGAATACTAAGTCGCCTTGCGGGCGAGGTCAAATTGACACGGCATACGGTGTCAAAATGCGTCGAAATTAGCTAGAATCTTGCGCGATAATGTGGGCTAAGCCTGCGGATCGCCGCAGATTTGGCGCTACAACGGCGATTCGCCGCCTCCCTTTCGATTCAATCCCCCGGAGATACTCTGCATGGCGCTGGAGCGCACTCTTTCCATCATCAAACCCGATGCGGTCGCCAAGAACGTCATCGGCGAGATCTACTCCCGTTTCGAGAAGGCCGGGCTGAAGGTCGTCGCGGCGAAGATGAAGCACCTGTCGCGGCGCGAGGCCGAAGGCTTCTACGCCGTGCATCGTGAACGTCCGTTCTTCGCGGCGCTGGTCGATTTCATGATCTCCGGCCCGGTCATGATCCAGGCGCTGGAAGGCGAGGGCGCCGTCCTCAAGCACCGCGACCTGATGGGTGCGACCGATCCGAAGAAGGCCGCGCCGGGCACGATCCGTGCAGACTTCGCCGACTCGATCGACGCCAATGCAGTGCACGGTTCCGACGCGATTGAAACTGCAAAAGTGGAAATTGCGTACTTCTTCTCAGAAACGGAACTGTGTCCGCGCTAAGCATCGGACCTTTAAGCGAACAGTATCCCGTGACGACGGCCAAGGCCAATTTGCTCGACTACGATCGCAACGGGCTGCGCGAACTTTTCGCGCAGCTCGGCGAGAAGCCGTATCGCGCCGATCAGGTGATGAAGTGGATTTATCACCGCCACGTCACCGATTTCGCGCAGATGACCGACGTCGGCAAGGCGCTGCGCGAAAAGCTCGCTGCGGCCACCGAAATCGTGCCGCCCAAGACCTTGTTCGAGAAGCAGGCCAATGACGGCACCTACAAGTGGCTGCTCGGCATGGACGGCTCCAACGCGATCGAGTCGGTGTTCATTCCGGAGACCTCGCGCGGCACGCTGTGCGTGTCCTCGCAGGTCGGCTGCGGCCTGAACTGCCAGTTCTGCTCGACCGCGACGCAAGGCTTCAACCGCAACCTGTCCGCCGCCGAGATCATCGGCCAGGTCTGGGTCGCGGCGCGGCATCTGGGCAACGTGCCGCACCATCAGCGCAAGCTGACAAATGTTGTCATGATGGGTATGGGCGAGCCGTTGCTGAATTTCGACAACGTCGTCACCGCGATGAGCGTGATGCGCGACGACCTCGGTTTCGGCCTCGCCAACAAGCGCGTCACGCTGTCCACCGCGGGCCTGGTGCCGATGATCGACAAGCTGTCGGAGGCGAGCGACGTGTCGCTCGCGGTGTCGCTGCACGCGCCCAACGACGAGCTGCGCACCGAGCTGGTGCCGCTGAACAAGAAATACCCGATCAAAGAATTGCTCGACGCCTGCCTGCGCTACACCGCGCGCCGTCCGCGCGCGACGGTGACGTTCGAATACACGATGCTGAAGGGCGTCAACGACCAGCCCGAGCATGCGCGTCAGCTGATCAAGTTGATGCGCAAGGTGCCCTCGAAGGTCAATCTGATCCCGTTCAATCCGTTCCACGGCACGCGCTTCGAGCGCTCCGATGAAAGCGTGATCCGCGCGTTCCAAAAGATCCTGCTCGACGCCAACGTGCTGACCATGGTGCGGCGCACGCGCGGCGACGACATCGACGCGGCCTGCGGCCAGCTCAAGGGTCAGGTCACCGACCGCACGCGCCGGCAGGCCGAATTCCGGCGCAAGCTGGAGCAGGGAGTGGCCGATGCGGCTTGAGCGCGCGCTCCGCTCGTGCGGACTGGCGGCAGCCGTGCTGCTGCTCGCCGCCTGCGGCAACGGCTCGATCGGTGCCGTGAAGAAGGAGAGCGCGGCGACGCAGAAGCAAGAAGCCGCGCGCACGCGCACCGACCTCGGCCACAAGTACTTGCAGCAGGGCAAGCTCGAGGTTGCGCTGGAAAATCTGACCAAGGCGCTGGAATACGATTCCAGCTACGTCGATGCGCATACCGTCATCGCCGTGCTGTACGAAACGATCAACGACCCGGCCAAGGCCGGCGAACACTACAAGCGTGCCGTCGAACTGAAGCCCAAGGGCGGCAGCGAGGCGAACAACTACGGTTGGTTCCTGTGCCGGCAAGGCCGCTACGACGAATCGCAAGCGTATTTCGATCGTGCGCTGGCCGATCCGTTCTATCAGACGCCTGCGGTCGCGCTGACCAATTCCGGCACCTGCCTGGCCAAAGCAGGCAAGCGCGACGAAGCCGAGCAGCGCTTGCGTCTGGCCTTGGAGCGCAATCCGAACGACGGCGAGACGTTGATCCAGCTCGCTTCGCTGCTGTACGAGAAAGGCGACTATCTGAAAGCGCGCGGGTTCATGCAGCGCTTCGAGGCGACCGCAACGCAGCCGCGCCCCGACGCGCTGATGCTGGGTCGCAATATCGAACTCCGGCTCGGCAATGGCAGCTCGGCGGGTGACTACACCCGTCGCCTGCTGCAGGCTTTTCCGGAGTCGGAGCAGGCGCGTTCGTTGAACGTGCAAGGGTCTTCGTGATGTCCGTAAGTAACCGTCAGCCGATGACGGGTGTTCCACCACCAGGGGGGAGTCCGGCAGCCGATCAGCACGCGCACGACGTGCAGGCGACCGGCTCTGCAAGCGAGGGGGGCGGCCAAATGACGCTGCCATTGTCCGGAGATATCGACGTCATGAGAGCCGCAGAGGCCTATGAAATGAACGAATTCAATCCAGAACAGGCGCATGGCGGGGGTGCCGTGGCTGCGCATGACGATGTGAATACCGACGCCGACACCAGCTCGCTCGGCCAGCGTCTGCGCGCTGCGCGCGAGGCACGCGGCTGGAGCCGCCCCGATGTCGCCGCGCGCTTGAAGCTGCCCTTGAGCCTGCTCGGCAAGCTCGAAAGCGACGATTACGAAGGTCTCACGCAAGGCGTGTTCTTGCGCGGGTATCTGGGTAGCTACGCCAAGTTGGTCGGCGTACCGGTGGAACAGGTCGCCAGCGTGGCGCATGCGCACACGCAGCCGGCGCCGCTGGTGGCGACCGGCACGATCTCGCGTTCGCGCTACCTGTTCGACCGCTATTCGGTCAGCGCGACCTACCTGATCCTGACCGCGATCATCGTCGTCCCGGCAGTCTGGCTCGCCACCCACGGCGGCCTGGAGCAGAACCTCGCGCGCACGACGCCGCTGGATCCGCCGGCCAGCGTGACGCCGGCGCAGGAGCTGTCGTCCGCACAAGATACGCCGGCGTCGACTACGACCACCGACATCGCCGCCGATGCGTCGGCGCAAGCCTCGACCGGCGCAGCGCAGACCCAAGCCGCCGCGCCGCCGCCCGCGCCAGCCGAACAGGCGCCGGTGATCGCTTCGATGACGCCGTTCACGACCGCTGCCGCACCGACGCCCGAACCGCCCAAGCCTGCGGACGAGGCGATCGGTACCGGTTCGCACACGCTGCAGCTCAAGCTCAGCCAGGCGAGCTGGGTCGAAATCCTCGGTGCCGACGGGCAGCGGCTCGAATACGGCACTCTCGCCGCCGGCAGCGAGCGCAGCTATCGCAGCGACGGTCCGGTTTCGGTGCGCTTGGGCAATGTGCAGGGCGCCGAAGTGCGCTCCGACGGCAAGCTGATCGAGCTGACTCCGTTTCAGCGCGGCAATGTCGCGCACGTCAAGCTGTTCGACGGCAGCGTCAGCCGCGTCGAGCAGCAGTAATCGCGGCTGAACTCGCACACACCCGCGGCCGCGCCCAGCGGCCGCGGCGTCGCGGTTTCCTGATACCCTTCGCTGTCCCGTCCGCGGGCCGAGCCCTACGGCACGGCACGCGCTTTCGTGCATTTCCTAGGTGAGTAAGGCATGGCTTTCGACGATCTCGACGAACACGAGCAGGGCGAACAGGTGCGCAAATGGTTGCGCGAGAACGCGATCTCGATCGCGGTCGGCGTCCTGCTCGGCATCGTGCTGATTTTCGGCTGGCAACAATGGAAGGCGCGGCAGGGGCGGCAGTCGCTCGAAGCCGCGGCGCAGTTCCAGGCGCTCAGCGATGCGGTCGAGGCGAAGCGCGAAGACGACGTCGGCAAGATCGCCGAGGCCTTGCGCAAGGACTATCCGAGCACCGCCTATGCAGTGTTCGCGGCGATGTACCAGGCCGACCTCGCGGCCAAGAAGAACGATCTGGCCGCCGCTGCCGGCGCGCTCGATTGGGCGCGTCAGAACGCTGCGGTCGGTGGCCTGAAGGCGCTCGCTTCCTTGCGCCTGGCGCAGGTCAAGCTGGCGCAGGACGACGCCAACGGCGCCGTCGCCTTGCTCGACGGCATCGAAAAGGGTGAATACGCCGGACTCGGCAACGAGATTCGCGGCGATGCGCTGGTCAAGCTCGGTCGCCTCGACGACGCGCGCAATGCGTATCAAAGCGCGCTGACCAATCTCGATCCGCAGGCGCCCAACCGCAGTTACGTACAAATGAAACTGGACGATCTCGGTGCGCCGGCCGCGGCGCCGGCGAGCGCGCCGGCCAAGGAGAAGCTCGGCTCATGAAGCGCTCCCTCATTCTCGTCGTTGCGCTCGGCGCAGCGCTCAGCGGTTGTAACTGGATCAAGGGTCTGGGCAAGAAGGACAACGTCGAACCGCCGACGCCTTTGACCGAATTCGCACCCACCGTACAGATCGAACGCATCTGGAACGAAGGCATCGGCAAGGGTGCCGGCGAATCCGGCGCGCGTCTCGCGCCGAGCCTGGTCGACGGCCGCCTGTACGCGGCCAGCATCGACGGCCGCATCGAAGCTTTCGACGCAGCGAGCGGACGCACGCTGTGGCAGCAGAGCCTGGGTCAGCGCTCGGGCAGCGGCTGGCGCTTCTGGAGCCGCGGCGACAACTCCCTGCGCTGGAGCGGCGGTCCGACGGTGGTGGGCGACCTGCTCGTGGTCGGCGGACTCGACGGTCAGCTCTACGCACTGTCCTCGCAGGACGGCAGCGAGCGCTGGCACGTGCAGATGACCTCGGAAATCATCGCGCCGCCGGCGATCGCAGGCGATACCGTGGTGGTGCGCACCAACGACGGCCGTCTCAGCGCGGTGAATGCGGCGGACGGCAGTGCGAAGTGGATCTTCGAACAGCAAGTGCCGGCGCTGAGCCTGCGCGGCTCGTCCGCGCCGTTGATCGTCAACGGCAACGTCTACGACGGCTTCGACAACGGCAAGGTCGTCGCCCTGCGCCTGCAGGACGGCGCGCAGGTGTGGACGCAGACCCTCTCGGGCGCGGAAGGCCGCACCGAAGTGGAACGTCTGGCCGACGTCGACGGCGCTCTCGTCAGCGACGGCAACAACTTGTATGCGGTCGGCTATCGGGGCCAAGTTGCCGCGCTCGCGCTCGACAGCGGTCGCCCCTTGTGGCAGCGCGACCTCTCCAGCTACGTCGGCGCGGCGGTCAGCGGCGCCACGGTGGTGGTGGTCGGCGCTGACGGCAACGTCTGGGCTTTCGACCGCGAAACCGGCGTGAACCTTTGGAAGCAGGATCAATTGAAGTACCGCTGGCTCAGCGCGCCGGCTATCGACGGTAAATACGCCGTGGTCGGCGACGTCGAAGGCTATCTGCATTGGTTGAGCCTGGAAGACGGTAAATTCGCCGCGCGCGAACGCCTCAGCAAGAAGCCGGTCGAAGGCGCGCCGCTGGTGGCCGGAGGCGTGGTCTATCTCGAAGACGTGAAGGGACGCATCGGCGCGTACCGCGCGCGGCAGTAACTTCTCGATCGTCCTTGATCGCTGCTCTCGGAGGCGTTCGCACGATCCGCAGCATTCCGCGCAAATGCTGCGCAAGGGCGGCCATCCGTGGCCGCACTTTTCAATTGTGGAGCTTTCGATGCTTCCGGTAGTCGCCCTGGTCGGGCGCCCCAACGTCGGCAAGTCGACCTTGTTCAACGTGCTCACGCGCACGCGCGACGCGCTCGTGCACGATCTGCCGGGCGTCACGCGCGACCGCCATTACGGCGTGTGCCGGCTGCTGCCGGAACGGCATTTCGTCGTCGTCGATACCGGCGGCTTGATCGAACATGCGGCCGGACTCGACGCGCAGACCGCGCGCCAGGCTGAACTGGCGATCGAGGAGGCCGATGTCGTCCTGCTCACGGTGGACGCGCGCGACGGCCTTCTGCCGACCGATCGCGCGATCCTCGATCGCCTGCGGCGTGCCGCCAAGCCGACTCTGTTGCTGGTGAACAAGGTCGACGGGCTCGAGGAGCACGCCGCACTGGCCGAATTCGCCGCGCTCGGTCTCGCGTCCGTCTTCGGCGTTTCCGCCGCGCATGGACGCGGCATGGCGCCGGTGCTCGACGAAATCGCCGCGCAATTGCCGGCGCCGGAAGCCGATCCGCTCGCAGTCGCCGCCGACGACGGCATTCGCGTGGCGATCGTCGGCCGCCCGAATGCCGGCAAATCGACCCTGGTCAATCGGCTGCTCGGCGAGGAGCGCGTGATCGCCTCCGACCTGCCGGGCACCACGCGCGATTCGATCCGCATCGCGCTAGAGCGCGACGGCAAGCACTACACGCTGATCGATACCGCGGGCGTGCGCCGCCGTGCGCGCATTGAAGACGCGCTGGAGAAGTTCAGCGTGATCAAGGCGCTGCAATCGGTCGAAGCCGCGCACGTGACGGTGCTGATGCTGGATGCACGCGAGGGTGTCGCCGATCAGGACAGCGCCTTGCTCGGCCACGTGCTCGAATCCGGCCGCGCGCTCGTCATCGCCGTCAACAAATGGGACGGCATGGACAAGTACCAGCGCGAGCAGTGCGTGGCGTCGCTCTCGCGCAAGCTCGATTTCGCGGCGTGGGCGCGTCAGGTGTTCATCTCCGCTCTGCACGGCAGCGGTATCGGCGAGTTGATGAAGGCGATCAACCGCGCGTACGCGTCCTCCAACCACAAGTTCACCTCTTCCGAGCTGACGCGCGCGGTCGAAGCGGCCTATCAGGCCTATCAGCCGCCGCTGGTGCGCGGACACACGCCGAAACTGAAATTCGCCCATCCGGCCGGCGCCAATCCGCCGACCATCGTGATCCACGGCGCGCGCACCAAGCACATCGCCGAGGGTTACCGGCGCTATCTGGAAAATTTCTTCCGCAAGCGCTACCGGCTCGAAGGCACGCCGATCCGCATCGAGTTCCGCGACAGCGACAATCCCTACGCCGGCAAACGCAACGAGCTGACCGAAGGCCAACAGCGCCGGCGCACGCGCATGATCCGCAACGCGCGGCGCGGCAAGCGCTGACGGCGGACGCCGCAATGACGGCGCCGATCACGATCGCGATTCTGGCCGGCGGCGCCGCGACGCGGCTGGGCGGACGCGACAAGGGATTGCAGCCCTTGCTCGGCCGGCCGCTGATCGCACATGTGATGGAAGCGGTCGCGGCGATGGACGCGACACGCGTGCTGATCGTCGCCAACCGGCATGCGGACGACTACGCCGCATTCGCCGAAACGATCCGCGACAGCACCGAAGGATTCCGCGGCCCGCTCGCCGGCGTCGCGGCGGCGCTCGCCGTCTGCGCATCGCCTTGGCTCGCGACTCTTCCGGTCGATTGCCCGCAGCCGCCGCGCGATTTCGCCGCGCGGCTGCTTGCCGTAGCGGAAGCCGCGAGCGTGCCGGCCGTCGTCGCGCACGACGGCGAGCGGCGTCAGCCTCTGTTCGCTCTGTATCGGCGCGAACTGGCGAGCGCTGCCGCAGTGGCGCTCGACCACGGCCACGGCGTCTGGCCTTGGCAGGACTCAGTCGGCGCGCGCGAACTTGATTTCGCCGATCGCCACGCGCACTTTCGCAATCTCAATACCGCGCAAGATTTCGCCGCCTATGCCGCCGAGCACGCCGTCCGCTGAATTCGCGATGCGATTGTCGGTCGCCGAAGCGCGACAGCGCGTGCTCGCGACTTGCTCAGGCCGGCGCTTGCCGAGCGAATCGCTCGCGCTCGAACGTGCGCTCGGCCGCGTGCTCGCCGTCGACGCGGTCGCGCCGCACGATCAACCGCCGTTCGCGAACTCGGCGATGGACGGTTTCGCCCTGCGCGGTGCCGACCTGCCCGCTAGCGGTGAGCGCCGCTTCCGCCTGGTCGGTGAAGTGCTCGCCGGTGCCGTATCGGCGCCGCCCTGCGGTCCGGGCGAATGCGTGCGCATCACCACCGGCGCGCCGCTGCCGCGCGGCGCAGACAGCGTGGTCATGAAGGAGAACGTGCGCCTCGAAGGCGATGCGGTAGTGGTGACCGCAGGCGAGATCGCCGGTGCGAACGTACGGCCGGCCGGCGAAGACTATCGTGCCGGCGACGTCGCCGTGCACGCGGGTGATCGACTCACGCCGGCGCGCTTGGGCGTGCTCGCTTCCTTGGGCTTCGCGCAAGCGACGGTGGCACGCCTGCCGCGCGTCGCCTTGTTCGTGACCGGCGACGAACTGGTGCCGCCGACGCAAGCGCTCGGCTTCGGACAGATTCACGACAGCAACCGCTATAGCCTCGGCGCTTTGCTGCGTCAGTGCGGCATCGAGCCGGAACCGATTGCGCATCTGCGCGACGATCCGGCTGTCTTGCGCGCCGCCTTGCGCGAGGCAGGCGAGCGTTGCGACGTGATCGTCAGCAGTGGCGGCGTCTCGGTCGGCGAAGCGGATTTCCTGCCCAGACTGGTCGCGGAGCTGGGACGCGTGCATTTTTGGAAGGTGCGCATGAAGCCCGGCATGCCGGTGTTGTTCGGCGAAATCGGCGGCGCGCTCGCGTTCGCGCTGCCCGGCAATCCGGTGTCGACGATGGCGACCTTCCTCGCGCTGGTACGACCGGCGCTAGCGGCCTTGCAAGGCGCCGCGCAGACGGAGACGCGCGTCTGGCGCGCGCGTCTCGCGACCGCGCTGACGAAGAAGCACGAGCGCGCCGAGTTCCTGCGTGCGAGTCTGGAGCCGCGCGACGACGGTGCTTTGTGGGCGACGCCGCTCGAGCGGCAAGGTTCGGGCATGCTGCGCGGCGTGGCCGAAGCGGATGCGCTGATCGTCGTGCCCGAGCACGCACGCGAGCTCGCCGCCGGCAGCGTAGTGGAAGTGCTGCCGCTGCCGGGACTAGGCTGATTTCATGAACGCATCGCCCACTTCCGTTGCATCCCCCAGCACCGATCCCCGCGAGATCGATCCAATCGATGCGCTCGCGCGCCAGCGCGCGGGCGCGCTGCTGCTCGACGTGCGCGAAGACGACGAACGCGCGGCCGGCATCGCGGCCGGCGCGATCGGCCTCGCGCGCGGAGCGATCGAGGAACGCATCGCCGAGATCGCGCCGAGTCGCGAGCGCGAGATTCTCGCCATCTGCGCCAGCGGACGACGTTCGCTGCTCGCGGTGGAGACCTTGCGCGCGCTCGGCTACGCGAACAGCTTGTCGGTGCGCGGCGGTATCGCGCGTTGGCGGCAGGAGCAGCTGCCGGTCGAGCAGGGCGTACTCGATTTGGACGCAACCGAGCGTTACGCGCGACATTTGGTGCTGCCGGAGGTCGGCGTCGCCGGGCAAAGCAAGCTCGCGCGGGCGCGTGTCGCGATCATCGGCGCCGGTGGCCTTGGTGCGCCGCTGTCGTTGTATCTGGTAGCGGCCGGCGTCGGCCGCATCAGCTTGATCGACGACGATCACGTCGAGCGTTCGAATCTGCAGCGTCAGGTCGTGCACACCGACGCCCGCGTGGGCATGGCCAAGACCGATTCGGCGCGGCTGAGCTTGAGCGCGCTCAATCCACACGTCCGCATCGATACCGTGCAGGAGCGCGTGGAGGCGGCCAATGTCGAAACTCTGCTGCGCGATCACGACGTCGTCGTCGACGGCGCCGACAATTTCCCGACGCGCTACCTGCTCAGCGCAGCGAGCCTGCGCTTAGGCATCCCGCTGATCTACGGCGCGGTGCATCGCTTCAGCGGACAGCTCAGCGTGTTCGATCCGCGTCGCGCGGATTCACCGTGCTATCGCTGCCTGTTCCCGCAGCCGCCATCCGCGGCCGAGGCCCCCAATTGCAGCGAAGCGGGCGTGCTCGGCGTGCTGCCCGGTCTGATCGGCCTTTTGCAGGCGAGCGAAACCTTGAAGCTCCTGCTCGGCATCGGCCAGCCGTTGGTCGGCCGTCTGCTCTGCCACGATGCGCTCGCCGGCAGCTTCCGCGAACTGCGCCTGCCGCGCGACCCCGATTGCCCGGGCTGCGGCGCGCAAGCCCACTTTGCCGGTTACGAGGACATCGCCCGGATTTGCGCCGGCTGATCGCGGTCGAGGTGATCGCGACGTACGTCGGCTAAGGGCGCGCGAGCACACGAAGAAAAATTGCTTCGAATGCACTTTTCTTCGCGCGTCTCGCGTTTCACTTTCTCAGCTCTCACGTATCACGCATGCTTGGCCTGCGCTGCGGCGAACGCAGCCAGCTGCTCAGGCGTCGCCTCAGGCTGGTGTTTCGCCTTCCATTGCGCGAACGGTTCGCCGTAGACGCGTTCGCGCGCGGCGTCCTTGTCGATCTCGATGCCGCGTTCGGCAGCGGCATCGCGGTACCAGTCGGCCAGGCAGTTGCGACAGAAGCCGCCGACGATCATGAGATCGATGTTCTGCACGTCGGTGCGCGTGCGCAAATGCTCGAGCAAGCGACGGAACGCCGCGGCTTCCAGTTCGGTGCGGGTATCGGTCATGTGGACTGCCTCTCGTTGCGGAGCGCCGCCGTTTGAGCGGGTCGGGGCGGACATGGGATAATGCGCGTTTTACACCAGGTTCCCAATGACCGCGCGATTGCTGGATGGACGCCGCATCGCCGACGACGTGCTCGACGGCGTCGCTGCCCGTGTCAAGGAGCGCCTCGCTGCCGGCTTGCCGGCGCCGGGGCTGGCGGTGGTGCTGGTCGGCGCCGATCCGGCTTCGATGGTGTACGTGCGCAACAAGCGGCGCGCTTGCGCGCAGGTCGGTTTCCGCTCGTTCGACTTCGATCTGCCGGCGAGCACGCCCGAAGCCGAGCTGGTCGCCTTGATCGATCGTCTGAACGCCGATCCCGACGTGCACGGCATCCTGTTGCAGCTGCCGCTGCCGGCGCACATCAACGCGACGGCGCTGATCGATCGCATCGACGCGCGCAAGGACGTCGACGGCTTCCAAGCCGAGAACGTCGGCCGTCTCGCCTTGCGCCAGCGCGGCCTCAGGCCGTGCACGCCGAAGGGCGTGATGACCCTGCTCGCGCATACCGATCGGCCGGTGCGCGGATGCAAGGCGGTTGTCATCGGCGTGTCCAATCATGTCGGGCGGCCGCTGATCTTGGAATTGCTCTTGGCCGGCTGCACTACGACCGGCTGTCATCGCTTCACTCGCGATCTGCAAGCGGAAGTGGAGCAAGCCGATCTGGTCGTCGTCGCTGCCGGCCGACCTGGACTGGTCAAGGGCGAATGGATCAAGCCCGGCGCGGTGGTCATCGACGTCGGCATCAACCGCCTCGACGATGGGCGTCTGGTCGGAGACGTCGAATTCGAGCCGGCGGCCGAGCGCGCCTCCTGGATTACGCCGGTGCCGGGCGGAGTCGGGCCGATGACGGTGGCGACCCTGATGGAAAACACGCTGGAAGCCGCCGAAACCTTCTTCGACCGCCGCTGACCTCAACCTGCGTTCACGCATGCCATGCCACCCTGCGCGCCGGCCAGACGCCACGCGCGCCGACGAGAATCCCGCCGCCATGACACGACTTTCCGCCCCACGATTCGGCCTCGCCATCGCCTTGCTCGCGCTTGGTGGCTGCGCCTCGATCGTCAGCAATGCGAGCCGGAAGTTCGCCGACAACCTCACCGCCGGCATGCTCGAGCAAGACGACATCGCCACCGCGCGCGACGGCATTCCGGCCTGGCTGCTGTTGATCGACGGCTTGATCCAGGGCGACCCGCAGAACGTCGGTATGCTCGGTGCCGGCGCGCGTCTGTACGGAGCGTATGCCGGCGGCTTCGTCGACGATCCGGAACGCGCGACGCGTCTGTCCGCGCGCAGCTTCGATTATGCGCAGCGTGCGACCTGCATTCAGTTGCCCGGACTGTGCAAACAGATCGACCAGCCGTTCGAGGGCTTTCAAGCGGAAGTGGCCAAGGCCGGCAAGAACGACGTCGGTGTGCTGTACGCCCTCGCTTCCGCCTGGGCTGGGCGCATCCAGAACAACAGCTCCGACTGGAAGTCGATCGCCGACATTCCGAAAGTGCAGCTCCTGATCGAACGCGTCGTCGCGCTCGATCCGAACTATCAACAGGGCGAGCCGTACATGTATCTGGGCGTGCTGGCGACCTTGCGTCCGGCGTCGCTCGGCGGCAAGCCGGACGAGGGCAAGGCGTTCTTCGAGAAGGCGCTGGCGATCTCCGGCGGCAAAAACCAGATGGTGCGCGTGCTGTATGCGGAGCGCTACGCGCGCTTGGTGTTCGACCAGGCGCTGCACGACAAATTGTTGAACGAGGCGATCGCGGCCGACCCGCACGCTCCGGGACTGACCCTGATCAACAGCCTGGCCCAGCAGCGCGCGAAGAAGCTGCTCGCATCGGGCAAGGATTTCTTTTGACGATCGATCGCGATCTCGCGACTGCGCCGGGAGCGCAGCGACGAAAACCCGATCGGCATTCCACGAGGACGACCATGAATCACTTCAACAAGCTTTCCGTGGCACTCGCGCTCGCTTTCGCCGGCGTCAGCGCGCACGCCGCCACCATCAAGATCGCCACGCTGGCGCCCGACGGGACCAGCTGGATGAAGGAAATGCGTGCCAGCGCCGAGACGATCAAGAGCAAGACCGAAGGCCGCGTCGAACTCAAGTTCTACCCCGGCGGCGTGATGGGCGACGACTCCACCGTGCTGCGCAAGATCAAGATCGGCCAGCTGCAAGGCGGCGCCTTCACCGGCGGCGAAGCCAGCGCAATCACCAAGGACGCCGAGATCTACACGGTGCCGTTCCTGTTCCGCACGCAGGAAGAAGTGGACAAGGTGCGCGCCAAGGTCGATCCGCTGTTGAAGGAGCAGTTCCGCAAGAACGGCTTCGAGCTGCTCGGCATCAGCGGCGGCGGCTTCGCCTATCTGATGAGCACACGCGAGTTGAAGACGCGCGAGGATCTCAAGAGCGCCAAGGTGTGGGTGCCGCAGGGCGACGAGATCGCGGCGGCGACGTTCAAGGCCGCCGGCGTCGCGCCGATTTCGCTGCCGCTGTCGGACGTGTACACCAGCCTGCAGACCGGCCTGATCGACACCGCCGCCAACACCACCGCCGGCGCGATCGCGTTCCAGTGGCACACCAAGATCAAGCACGTCGCCGATCTGCCGGTGATCTACGTGATCGGCGAGCTGGCGGTGGACAAGAAGGCGTTCGACGCCTTGTCCGCCGCCGACCAGAAAGTGCTGGGCGACGAGATCGGCGGCGCGTTCGAGCGCATCGACAAGCAGGCGCGCAGCGACAACGCGTCCGCGCGCAGCGCACTGCAGCAGCAGGGCATCACCTTCAGCGCGCCGAGCGACGCGGAACGCAAGAACTGGGAAGCGATCGGCGCCGACGCGAACAAGCAGCTCTCCACCAGCGGCACGTTTTCGGCCGAGGTGCAGAAGACGCTCGATGCCACCCTGGCCGAAGCGCGCGGCGGATCGGGCAAATGACCGCGCCGGCCGGTCGCGCGCTGGTTTGGCTCGATCGCATCGAGACCGGCCTGATCGCCTTGCTGGTGCTGGCGATGGTCGTGCTCGCCGGCGCGCAGATCGTGCTGCGCAATTTCTTCGAAACCGGCCTGGAATGGGCCGACCCGCTGTTGCGCGCGATGGTGCTGTGGGCGGCGATGCTCGGCGCGCTCGCCGCCGCGCGCGACGACAAGCACATCGGCCTCGACGTGCTAGCGCATTTCGTGCACGGCAGAGCGCGTCGCGCGATGCGCGTGGTGACCTTGTTGTTCGCGGCGGCGATCTCGGCCGCGATGGCCTGGTACGGCTACGGTCTGGTGCAACTGGATTTCGGCGGCGGCAACACGATCGCCGGCATTCCGAGCTGGCTGATCGAGGCGATCATCCCGCTCGGCTTCGGCTTGCTCGCCTTGCGCTTCGCGTTTCGCGCGTTCCTGCCACCGCGTAGCGACGAGATGCCGGTGCTGGCGCCGGAGCTGTCATGATCCTACTCGCCGTCGTCGCGTTGCTCGTTCTCGCCGCGCTCGGCGCGCCGCTGTTCGCGCTGATCGCGGCGGTCGCGCTGCTCGGCTTCCACGCCGCCGGGCAGGAGGGCGTCGCGGTCGCGGTCGAGTTCTATCGCCTGGCCGACATGCCGGCGCTGATCGCGATCCCGCTGTTCACCTTGGCCGGCTATCTGATGGCCGAGAGCCAGGCGCCGCAGCGTCTGGTGCGAGTGACCAATGCGCTGCTCGGCTGGCTGCCCGGCGGGCTCGCCATCGTCGCGGTGCTCGCCTGCGCGATGTTCACCGCATTCACCGGCGCCACCGGCGTCACCATTGTCGCGCTCGGCGCCGTGCTGTATCCGGCGCTGTTGCAGCAGAAGTACGGCGAGCGCTTTTCGCTGGGATTGCTGACCGCTTCGGGCAGTCTCGGCTTGATCCTGGTGCCGTCGATGCCGCTGATTCTGTACGGCGTGGTTGCGCAGCAGTTCCACACCACGCCGCCGGTCACCATCGACGCGCTGTTCAAGGCCGGCGTGCTGCCGTGCGCGCTGATGGTCGTGCTGCTGTCGATCTACAGCATCTGGCATGCGCGCCGCGTCGGCGTGACGCGCGCGCCGGTCAGCGGACGTGAATTGATCGAAGCGCTCAAGGGCGCGGCGTGGGAGCTGCCGCTGCCGTTCGTGATCCTGGCCGGCATCTATTCGGGCAAGCTGGCGGCGTCGGAAGCCGCCGCGGCGACGGCGCTGTACGTCGCTGTCGTGACCGTGTTCATCCGGCGCGAGATTCCGTTGGCGAAACTGCCCAAGGTCGCGCGCGAGGCGATGCTCTTGGTCGGCGCCTTGCTGATCATTCTCGGCTTCTCGCTCGCGCTGACCAACTGGCTGATCGACGCCGAAGTGCCGGAAAAACTCTTCGGTGCCATTCAGGACAGCATCACCAGCAAGGGCATGTTCCTGCTCGTGCTGAATGCCTTCCTGCTGATATTCGGCATGCTGCTCGAAGGCTTCCCGGCGATCATCATCTTGGTGCCGCTGGTGTTGCCGGTCGCGCTGAAGTACGGCGTCGATCCGATACATCTCGGCATTCTGTTCCTGGCCAATCTGCAGCTCGGCATCTTCCTGCCGCCGGTCGGCATGAACCTGTTCATCGCCAGCATGCGCTTCAACAAGCCGGTGCTGACCCTGGTCCGCGCGAGTGCGCCGTTCTTCTTGATCTTGCTCGCGGCGGTGCTGGTGATCACCTACTGGCCGGAGTTGTCGCTGGCTCTGGTGCGTTAGCCGCTGCGGCCTGCAGCGGCTTGGCCCAGCCCTGGGCGATCGTGCGCAATAGTCGCCGGCGGTAGTCGTCGGCGGGCAGCGCATCGCCGAACGCTTGCAGCTGGACCGCGGCCTGCGCCGGCGCTTGCGGGCATACCTGCGCGAGCACATGCGCGACGCGCGCATCCGGATCGTTCTCGCCGGCGACGGTGGTGAACTGACGATCGAGGGAATCGGCTTCTTCGCAACGGCCGCGCTGGCCCGCTCCGGTGCCGGCCGCGGCGAACTCGGCTGCCAGCAGCAGGGTATGCGTCGTCAGCATCGTCACGTGCTCGGCCGGATACAGCGGAGCGAGCAGGTCGCGGCTGTGCTCGAGGTCGGCGCGTGCCGGCGCGTAGTGGCCTTCGGCGAGCGACAGGATTGCGCGCCAACGCAGCGAACGGCCGCCGTCCATCGGACGTTTCAGATTGTCGGCGAGTGCGACGGCCTCGTCGAGATGCGCACGCGCGTCGGCATCGCCGCCGCCGCGCACGAACTCGACCGTGCCGAGGCTGGTCAGCGCGGCCAGCAATGCAGTCGCGTGTGCCGCGCCGGCTTTGCGTGCCGCCGCTACCGCGCGTTCGAGCAGGTTCTCGGCCGGTTCGAGCCGGCCGGCGCGGTAGTGCGCGATGCCGAGATTGATCAGGTTGTCGATCAAGACCGGGTGGTCCGCCCCGTACAGCGATTCCAACGTGTGCAACGACTCGATGCGCAGCTGCAGACCTTCGTCGTTGCGCTTCTGTGCGAACAGGGCGCCAGCCAGCGTGTCCTGCGCCTCGGCCAAGGCGCGCGGAGCGTCGCCGTCGGCGGCGAGTTCGGCGACCAGCGGGCGCAAGGCGGCTTCGGCTTCGGCCGGACGGTCGAGCTTGACCAGCGAGAAGGCGAGGGTGTCGATCAGCTCGGCGCGCAGCTCGCGTCGTGTCGGTTTGTCGTCGAGCAAGCCGAGCGCACGCCGCGAATACGCGACGATTTCTTCGTGGCGGTTGGACAAGAGCAGCCCGCGCGCGCGCAGGTAGAGGCCGCGCGCGATCAGCGCCGCTTGCTCGGGGTCGCGTTCGTCCAAGAACGCATCGGTGCGTTGCAATACCGGCGTGCAGTCGTTGGCGTGTTCGCGGTAAATCAGCAGCGTGCAACGCAACAGCGCCGCCTCGCCGCGCAACAAGGGATCGTCGCCGGCAGCGACGATCCGTTCCGCTTCGGCCAAGAGCGGCTCGGCCGGATCGGGCAGGGTCAGTGCGAGATAGGCCGAGGTGATCGCCAGCAGCAGCCGTGCACGCGCTTCGTCTTGACCGGCGAGCGCGTGGCGGATGCTGCGTGCGCCCTCGTCGAGCAGATCGCGCGCACCGAGGTCGGCGCGTCCGCGCTCGCCGGGGTCGGCATTGCGGAACAAGTCGGTCATGAAGGCGAGCGCCTGCTGCGCCGTGTCGCGTTGCGTGCGCGCTTCGCGCGCCTGCCACAGCGCGACGCCGAGGCCGGCGACCAGCGCGAGCACGCCGGCGGCGGATGCCGCCAGCACCCAGCGATGGCGGCGCGCGAAGCGTCCGCCGCGATAGCGCCAGCTGCCGCGGCGTGCCTGCACCGGTTGATTGCGCAGGTGGCGCTGCAGGTCGGCGGCGAGTTCGCCGACGCTGGCATAGCGCTGCGCCGGGTCGCTGCGCAGCGCCTTCAGCGCGATCGCGTCGAGGTCGCCTTGCAGCGCGCGGCGCAAGCGTCGCGGCGTCGATTCGCGTTGTGTGGCGATCTCAGCGGCTGCATCGCTGCGCGCGACGGCGCTGCTCGGCCGGCTCGGTTCCTGCGCCGGCCCCGCGCGATCGGCCGCTTGAGCGCGGCGTCCGGCGAGCAGTTCGTGCAGCAAGAGACCGAGCGCGTAGACGTCAACCGAGGTCGTCAGCGGCGCGCCGGTCACCTGTTCGGGCGCGGCGTATTCGGGTGTGAACACGCGCGTTGCGGTCGCTTCGTGCTCGGCGCCGTCGAGCAGCTTGGCGATGCCGAAATCGAGCAGTTTGACCGTGCCGTCGCGGCCGACCAGGATGTTCGACGGCTTCAGATCGCGATGCACGACCAGGCGCTGGTGCGCATGCGCGATCGCCGCGCACACGTCGAGCAGCAGACGCAGACGCGCATCGACGCCCAAGCGTCTATGGTCGCACCACTTCAGCAGGTCTTCGCCGTCGACGTACTCCAGCGCCAGCCACGGTTTGCCGCCGGAACCGACGCCGCCGTCGATCAAGTGCGCGATGTTGGGGTGCTGCAGTCCGGCCAGGATGCGGCGCTCGGCTTCGAAGCGCTGCAGGCCGCTGCGATGGTCCCAGCTGCTGCGCAATAGTTTGATCGCGACGCGCTGTTCGAAGGCGCCGTCGCAACGTTCGGCCAGCCAGACCGCGCCCATGCCGCCGCGCCCGATTTCGCGGATCAGACGGAACGGACCGAGCCGCAGCCCGGCGTGCTCACCGTCGCTGTTTTGATCGATGCGTTCGGCCAGATCGGCGGCCGCCTGCGGCGCGTACGCGGCCAGCACCGGCAGGGTGTCGCCGCCGGCTTCCGCCGCATCGGCGCTGAGCAGGGCCAGCACCTCGTCGCGGGTTTCGGCGTCGTCAGGACAGGCGGCGAGGAGTTCGGACGGCCAGGTGGCGGCGGGAAGATCGACCAGACGGTCGAACAGCGCGCGAGCACGGCGCCAGCGTTCAGTGTCCAAGCGCGGCTCCTTACGCTGCGCAAAACCGCGGAGTGATGGCTCCGGCCCCTGCGGACATGGTACGCCGGCGCCGGCAATGGGAAAATGTGTACTCGTTCACGGCGGTCACTGACGCGCAGCGTCGGCGGCGCATACTATGGCGGCGGGAGGGGGACCCATGTCCGATCCATCGGCCGAGTTGACCGGCGCCATTGCCGCCAGCGCAGGGGACGCGTCGGCGCGTGAACGCGCCCTGCGCATCGCCTACGACGACCTCGTGCGCATCGCGCGGGCGGAGCTCGCCCGCCATCGCCGCGGCGAGACGCTCAATACGCGTGCGCTGGTCAACGAGGCGTACTTGAAGCTCTTCCAGCGCGACGGCGCGTTCGAGAACCGCGCGCATTTCTTCGCCACTGCGGCACGCGCGATGCGCCAGGTGGTGATCGACTACGCGCGCGCCCGTCAGGCGGAATGCCGTGGCGGCGGCGCCGATCATGTACCGATCGACTCGCTGGACGGCAGCGCGTTGCCGATCGACGAACAGACCAGCCAGCTGGTCGGCATGGATCGGGCCTTGGAAAAACTCGCCACGCTCGATCCTCGCTTGGTGCAGGTGGTCGAAATGCGATTCTTCGCCGGGCTCGAAGTGAGCGACATCGCCGAGCTGCTCGGCGTGTCGGAACCGACGATCAAGCGCGACACACGCGCGGCGCGCGCGTTTCTGCGCAAGGAACTCGACGCGGCGGCCTGAGCGGAAGCCCGCTCAGGCCACAGTCGCTGCGTGCTGGCGCGCTCAGAACTCCGTGCCGTTACCGAAGCCGGACGAGAAGATCAGGTCGTTGCGCAAGCGCGCCACGCCGAAGTCGAAATCGTTGGTTCCGGCCGAGGCCTGCACGGCTCCGGCGACGACCGGGCGCCCGTTCTGCAAGGTGAGCACGGCGCCGTTGTCGAACACGCCCGGCGTCTGGAAATCGATTTCGCGATAGCCGAGCAGGAGATTGAACGAGCTCACGTCGCGCGCGCCGCTCGCGGTGTAGCGTGCGACGAACAACGAGGTGGTGTTGCTGTTGTTTTCGTAAAGCGTGCCGGCGACCAGGTACTTGCCGTCCGTTTGCGCAACGAGCTTGGAGAATTCGACACGATTGCCGGCGCGCAGCGGGGCGAAGCCGTTGCCGGCGGACCAATCCGGATCGTGCGCGCCGGTGGGCAACAAGCGCACGACGACGCCGCTGATCTGGCCGTCTTCGAGCACGCCGCCGGCGGCGACGGCCTCACCGTTGGGACGAATCGCGACGTCGCGCAGATAGGCCGGCCCATGCGCGGTTCCCAAGAGTTCGTAAGCATCCCCGAGCAGCGTGCCGTTGTTGAGAGTGATGCGCGTGACGTAGGTCATCAAATCCGCGCTGTTTTGCTTGAACGACTCGCCCACCGCGTAGAGGATGCCGCCGCTCTGAAACGCCGCGCCGTACAGCCGCGAAATGCGCAAGTTGTCGTTCAGCCAATGCCGTTTTCCACCCGGTCCGAAACTCGTATCGGGCGTGCCGTCGGGCTTGATCACCGCGACCGCGGCGTGTTCGGTGGTGTCGTTCACGACCGCCGATCCGGCCAGCGCGAAGCGGCCGTCGGGGAGGACGAGCAAGTCGCGCGCGGTGTCGCGCGAGCTGCTGCCGAGGTCGAAGTCGACCGTCGCGCAGGGAGTGCCGAGCGCGCTGAACTGGGTCACGCTGGCGCCGCGGAACTTGCACACGGTGAAATCGTCGTCGCCGCCCTGCTGATGGCGCGTGCCCGCGACGATGATGTCGCCGGCGGAATTGAACGCGGCGGCGGTGGCGGTGACGTTGCCGATTCCGCTCGGCCCGACGTAGCGGCCGTCGTCGCCGAAATCGAGATCGACCTGACCGTTCGCGAGCAGGTGGACCACCGAGATGCGCGACTGGCCGACCGCCACGCTCGAGGTGCCGACCAAATACAGCGAGCCGTCGGGTGCGGTCAGGACTTCGGCGACGTTGTCGGTGTCTTCGCCGCCCTGGTTGATCGAGATCACGTTGTGTCCGGTCGAAAAGATGCCGAAGCTGGTGTCGATCTCGCTGTCGGCAGTGGCGGCGGCGCTGGCCGCCATCAAGAGGGTGAACGAAGCGGTGCGGATGAACATGGTGTTGGCCTCCCGTTGACGTGGACGCCGTGCGTACGGCGCTGTGCCCCTACGTACGCAAAAGACCCGTCACAGGGATCATTGCCGTTAAGCTCACCCGATGAATTCGCCGGCAGCCCCGCTCGACCTCCTATTTCTCGACCACGAATTGGTCGTGGTGAACAAGCCGGCCGGCCTGGCCGTGCATCGCAGCCGCCTGGTCGGCGCCGATGAGGACTATCTGATCGACCGGCTGCGCTTGCAGGTCGACGGCCGTCTGCATGCGGTGCATCGGCTCGATCGCGCTACCAGCGGCGTCTTGCTGGTGGCGCGATCGCAAGAATCCGCGGCGGAGCTTGGTCGGCAGCTGATGGCGCGTACGGTCGAGAAGTCCTATCTGGCCGTGGTGCGCGGCTGGCCGGCGGAGCAGGGCGAGATCGACTATCCGTTGTCCGGCGCGAGCCTGCGCGGCGAGGCGAAGCCGGCGCTGACGCGCTGGCAGCGGCTTGCGACGGTCGAGGTGCCGATCGCCCAGGGCAAATACCCGCAGCAGCGCTACGCCTTGCTCGAGGTACGGCCCGAGACCGGCCGCTATCGCCAGATCCGGCGCCATTTCCATCACGTTTCGCATCACCTGCTCGGCGATACCAGCCACGGTCGCGGCGACCACAATCGGCTGATCCGTCAGCACTACGGCGTGCATCGGCTGCTGCTGCACGCGTGG
The DNA here is from genome assembly GCF_058808595.1 of Dokdonella sp. GW821-FHT11D02. Classification (NCBI taxonomy): domain Bacteria; kingdom Pseudomonadati; phylum Pseudomonadota; class Gammaproteobacteria; order Lysobacterales; family Rhodanobacteraceae; genus Dokdonella; species Dokdonella sp. GW821-FHT11D02. The sequence continues at coordinate 2,248,754 of NZ_CM179520.1, forward strand.
CGGCTCGGTTTCGTGCATCCGCTGACGGGGGCGGCGTTACGCTTCGAGGCGCCGCTGGATGCGAGCTGGGATCGGCTGCTGCACGCGTTCGGCTGGGTCGACGCGCTGGCCGCCGCAGCGGCGCCGTCCTTGCGGCATCGCGACGCGGCTGTCACGGCCGAGTAGCGAGGCCGCCGCGCAGTCTGTAAAATAGGGCATGCGCATACTCTCCGAAGCTCTCACCTTCGACGACGTTTCCCTGGTTCCCGCGTTCTCCGCCGTGCTGCCGCGCGACGTAAACCTCGGCGCTCGTCTGACCCGCAACATCCGCCTGAATCTGCCGATCGTGTCCGCTGCGATGGACACGGTGACCGAAGCGCGCCTCGCCATCACGATGGCTCAATGCGGCGGCATCGGCATCATCCACAAGAACATGTCGGTCGAACGCCAAGCCGCCGAAGTGCGCCTGGTCAAGAAGTTCGAAGCCGGCGTGATTCGCGATCCGGTCACGGTCGGGCCGCAGACCTCGATCCGCGAGGTCATGCAGATCACGCGGGCGAACAACATCTCCGGCGTACCGGTGGTCGATGGCGAACAGCTAATCGGCATCGTCACCAATCGCGACCTGCGTTTCGAGAAGAAGCCCGACGATCCGGTCAAGAACATCATGACGCGCAAAGAGCGTCTGGTGACGGTGAAGGAGGGCGCCGAGGACGAAGAGGTGCTGGCGCTCTTGCACAAGCACCGTATCGAGAAAGTGTTGGTGGTGGACGACGCGTTCCGCCTGCGCGGCCTGATCACGGTCAAGGACATCCAGAAAGCGCGCGACAACCCCAACGCCTGCAAGGACGATCGCGAACGCCTGCGCGTGGGCGCTGCGGTCGGCGTCGGCGGCGATACCGAGCAGCGCATCGCTGCACTGGTCGAGGCGGGCGTCGACGCGCTGATCGTCGATACCGCACACGGCCATTCGGCCGGTGTGATCGAGCGCGTGCGCTGGGTGCGCAAGCACTTTCCGAAGATCGATCTGATTGCCGGCAACATCGTCACCGGCGACGCCGCCAAGGCGCTGGCCGATGCCGGCGCGGACGCGGTCAAAATCGGCATCGGCCCCGGCTCGATCTGCACCACGCGCGTGGTCGCCGGCGTCGGCGTGCCGCAAGTGTCGGCGGTGGATATGGTCGCGACCGCGCTGCAAGGCAGCGACGTGGCCCTGATCGCCGACGGCGGCATCCGTTATTCGGGCGACATCGCCAAGGCGCTGGCCGCCGGCGCGGACTGCGTGATGATCGGCGGGCTCTTCGCCGGCACCGAGGAAGCGCCCGGAGAAGTCGAGCTTTATCAGGGCCGTAGCTACAAGAGTTATCGTGGAATGGGATCGTTGGGCGCGATGCAGAAAGGCTCCAAGGATCGCTATTTCCAAGACGACGAGGGCGATGCCGACAAGCTCGTGCCGGAAGGCATCGAGGGTCGCGTGCCGTATCGCGGGCCGCTGCGCAACATCGTGCACCAGCTCAGCGGCGGCCTGCGCGCCGCGATGGGTTACGTCGGCTGCGCCACGGTGGAAGAGATGCGGACCAAGCCGCAGTTCGTGCGCATCACCTCGGCCGGCGTGCGCGAATCACACGTGCACGACGTCACCATCACCAAGGAGCCGCCGAACTATCGGCCGGAGTGAGCCCCTGAAACCGCTCTCGCCGCTACGCGAGTACCTGCGCACAGCCTTCCGCTGGCGCACGGGCCGGCAGCGGTCGGGCTACGACAAGATGCTGCTGTTGCAGTCGATGTGGCCGCTGCCTTTCGATCTGTATGTGCTGCGCTTTCGCGCAGGCAGCGAGATCCCGCCGCATACCGATCCGGTCGCGGCGGGTCGTCACTACCGTTGCAACATCGTCATCAGGCGAGCGCAGGAAGGCGGTGAGTTCGTCTGCGCCACGCCGATCTTCGCCAGCCGACGCATCAAATTCTTCCGTCCCGACGCCTGCGAGCACAGCGTTACGCGCGTCGTCCGAGGCACGCGTTACGTCCTCAGCATCGGCTGGGTGCGCCGGGCCGTTCCCATTCGTCGATCGCCTTCATCCTGAGCGCCATGCAGAACATCCATACCGACAAAATCCTGATCCTCGACTTCGGCGCGCAGTACACGCAGCTGATCGCGCGCCGAGTGCGCGAGATCGGCGTCTATTGCGAGATCTGGGCTTGGGATCACGACCCGGCCGAAATCGCGAAATTCGGCGCCAAGGGCATCATTCTGTCGGGCGGCCCGGAATCGACCACGCTGTCGGATGCACCTAAAGCACCGCAGGCGGTGTTCGACAGCGGCTTGCCGATCCTCGGCATCTGCTACGGCATGCAGACGCTCGCCGCGCAACTCGGCGGCGCGACCGAGGCGGCCGATGCGCGCGAGTTCGGTCACGCCCGAGTCGACGTCGTGTCCGCCGATCGTTTGCTGCACGGCTTGACCGATCACGCGCCGGCGCAGGCGCTCGACGTTTGGATGAGCCATGGCGACCACGTCGCCGCGGCGCCGCCCGGCTTCGTCGTGACCGCGCGCACCGAGCGCATCCCGGTCGCCGCGATGGCCGACGAAGCGCGGCGCTGGTACGGCGTGCAGTTTCATCCGGAGGTCACCCACACAAAGCAGGGCACGGCGCTGTTGAAACGCTTCGTCACCGAGATTTGCGGCTGCGCAACCCTGTGGACCGCCGCGCACATCATCGAGGACCAGATCGCGCGCGTGCGCGAGCAGGTCGGCGACGATCGCGTCCTGCTGGGCCTGTCGGGCGGCGTCGATTCTTCGGTCGTCGCGGCACTCTTGCATCGCGCGATCGGCGATCGGTTGACTTGCGTCTTCGTCGACACCGGCCTGTTGCGCTGGCAAGAAGGCGATCAAGTGATGGCGATGTTCGCGGCCGAATCGGCGAACGGCGGCATGGGCGTGAACGTGATTCGCGTCGACGCGGCCGAGCGCTACTACGCCGCGCTCGCCGGCGTGAACGACCCGGAGGCCAAGCGCAAGATCATCGGCCGCCTGTTCGTCGAGATCTTCGATGAGGAAGCGCACAAGCTCGACGGCGTGAAATGGCTGGCGCAAGGCACGATCTATCCGGACGTGATCGAGTCGGCCGGCAGCAAGACCGGCAAGGCGCACGTGATCAAGTCGCACCACAACGTCGGCGGCCTGCCCGAGCAGATGAAGCTCAAGCTGGTCGAGCCGCTGCGCGAGCTGTTCAAGGACGAGGTGCGCCGCATCGGCGTCGAACTCGGCCTGCCGCGCACGATGGTCTATCGCCATCCGTTCCCAGGCCCGGGCTTGGGCGTGCGCATCCTCGGTGAGGTCAAGCGCGAATACGCCGAAATCCTCGTGCGCGCGGACGCGATCTTCATCGAAGAGCTGCGCAAGGCCGACTGGTACGACAAGACCAGCCAGGCGTTCGCGGTGTTTTTGCCGGTGAAATCCGTCGGCGTGGTCGGCGACGCGCGCGCCTACGAGTGGGTGATCGCCTTGCGCGCGGTCGAGACGATCGACTTCATGACCGCGCATTGGGCACATCTGCCGTACGACTTCCTCGACCTCGTTTCGCGCAGGATCATCAACGAGATTCCGAAGGTGTCGCGCGTCGTCTACGACATCAGCGGCAAGCCGCCGGCGACGATCGAGTGGGAATGATTGGCCGCCTGCCAGCGGCTGTCACGCAATAGCACAAAAGTACACCTAAGCCCGCGTCATTGCGGGCTTTTTTTTTGCGATTTCATCAGGCGCTCTCTGGCAATCCTGGCCTCGAAAACAGGCTGAAGCCCGCACTGTCTCTGGCCTTCGCCTATCTCCAGATTTCCGTCTAAGAAGTTCTAAGGGGCTTTTCTACCAAGCGGCGGTACAGCCCGCGCCTTGATGGCGCGTTCTGACCTAGCTAGGCGTTGCCTGCTTTCGCCCGATGGTCTGCAAAGACGGCCCAAGCCAAAGACATCGCTGCATAGGTTCCGTTGATCGCCGACAAGAGGTGCTACGGCTTCCAACAAGAAAGTTATTAATAGTAACTTTTTGGTTTATTGTCGTATCATTGGCTTGGAAAGTACGACGAAGGAGGCGGCGATGGACGATCAGACGGACCGGACTGACTATGTGGAAGTTGCGGGTGGACGCATCGCTTATCAGGTGATCGGGCGTGGGCCGCTGGTGGTGCTATCCCCCGGCATGGCTGACACCCGTAACACCTACCGATTCCTCGCCCCGCTGATCGCCAAAACGGGATATCGCGTCGCCAGCGTTGATCTCCGGGGGCATGGTGAATCCAGCATCGGCTGGGATTCGTACAGCCACGCAGACACTGCCGGTGATCTGATTGAGGTCATCCGAAAGTTGGGTGGCCCAGCGGCGATCGTCGGCCAGTCGTTCTCGGGTGGAGCTGCGACGATCGCAGCCGCGACGAACCCCGATCTGGTGAGCGCGATCGCCGAGATCGGCCCGTTTACCCGGCCCCCGAAAATCAGCCTATCCGCGCTGCTGCGCAACGACCACAACTACCGCCGCGGTGCGTTCCTGCTGGCACGATTCATCCTCACCGGAAGTGTCACGGCCTGGTCGAAGTACCTCGATGTCGCATACCCAGGACGCAAACCGACCGACTGGGACGCCTGGCTGGCTGCACTACAAGCGAACCTGCGCGAACACGGCCGTGCGAAGGCGGCCCAGAAGATGGGCAGCTCGAAGCCGGTAGAGGCCGCCGCGCAGCTGACCAACGTCCGGTGCCCGGTGTTGGTTGTGATGGGGCGCAGTGATTCGGACTTCCCGGACCCCGAGGCCGAAGCTGCCGCAATCGTTGATTTGCTACCCACCGGTCTGGGGCGATACAAGATGATCGAGGGCGCAGGCCACTACCCCCACGCACAGTATCCACAGCAAGTCGCTGATGTCTTGCTGCCGTTCCTGGCCGGAGGCGGCAATGCCTAGAGTGGGCCTGAATACCGCCGAAGTCGTGGCCGCCGGTGCCGAACTCGCCGACGAGGCCGGCATTGGCGCAGTGAGCCTTGCTGCGCTTTCTGATCGACTGGGAGTCAAAGCGCCGGCGCTGTACAAGCACGTCGATGGCATCGGTGACCTCCAGCGTCGCATCGCGACCTTGGCGATGACCGAGCTGGGCGATGCACTGCGAGATGCACTCCAAGGCAAATCCGAAGCGGACGCGATAGGCGCACTATTCACAACAGTTCAGGCCTACATCGTCGGTCACCCGGGGCGCTACAGCGCCACCACTGGTGCGGAGTTTCTGGGTGACGACGACCCCTTGCTTGCTGCCGCCACTCGGGTGATCGCCTCTATCCGCGCCGTCCTGTCCGGCTACCGTATCCGACCCGACGAACTCGACCATGCAATCCGCATGCTGCGCTGCATGATCCACGGCTACGCGCTGCTCCAGGCCGCCAACGCTTTTCAATGGGGCAACGATCCGGACGAAAGCATTCGCTGGATGATTCGGTTCGTCGACGCAGGGCTGACCGCAGTCGGAAGGAACGCCTCCTGATCGCGCAAAATCGGTTGTGGTCTCTCGACCCCGGTCTTCGCGCGATGAGTCCTTCGGATCGCCTCGCCGCTTGCTGTGCAGAACTAGGGATGGTCTGCAGAAGTGACGCAAGCCTTGCTTGATCGGGTGCGTTCTGCACGAACTCACTGCGCGGATCGGTCCACCGAATCCCCGAATTTTTCTTCGTACAGCTTGCCGAGCCAATCGACGAACACGCGAACGCGCGGCGACAGCTGACGCTGCGACGGATACAAGGCCGCCAGCGGCAAACCGGGACTCTTCCAAGCTCCGAGCACTTCGATCAAGCGTCCCGCGCGAAGTTCGTCTTCCACGTGAAAACGCGGGAGCTGGATCAGGCCGCAACCGCGCAACGCGCAGGCAACGTAGTTTTCCGCATCGTTGACCGACATCCATCCATCAAGCACGAACTCCTCGAGCCGACCGTCGATCAGTAGCTCCAGCGGATAGCTCAGAGCGCCGCTGCTGGCGAAGAACTTCACCACTTGATGCGCGACGAGTTCGTCCGGGTGTCGGGGAGTTCCGAAACGGGCCAGGTATTCGGGGCTGGCGCAAAGAATCTGCGGCATGACGGCCAGGCGCCGAGCTATCAAAGAAGAATCGCGCGGGTCACCGGCGCGGATCACGCAGTCGACTCCCTCGCGAACGAGATCGACCAGCCGGTCTCCGCTGCTGACGACCAGTTCGATGCCCGGATAGCGCGACCGGAAATCGTCGATTCTGGGCAAGACGATTTTCGTGGCGTGCGTGCCGTGCATATCGATTCGCAGCACCCCCTGTGGGTTCGATGCCACGTGCCGCAGCGATGACTCGGCGTCGTCGAGTTCACCGAGCACGTGCACGCAGCGCTCGTAGAACGCCTGTCCGTCCAGCGTCGGACGAACATGTCGAGTCGTGCGCTCCAGCAGCCGAGTGCCCAGTCTGGCTTCCATCTGTTTGATGGCGTGGGTGGCAGTCGCGCGCGGAATTTCAAGCGCGGTTGCCGCTCGGCTGAAACTGCTCATTTCGACGATGCGGACGAAAAGTCGGAGGGAATCGAAGCGATCCATCGTCGTGATTGTTGAGTTCGATTGAATTCAGATGCGAATTCATCCTCCTTTATTGTCTTCATGGAAACAAGAAGAATTCGCTCCGTCCTACCACCAACGGAGCAAGTCCATGCCATTCGCAAACTACAAATTCCCGGAAGGAATCCTCGACCACGCACGCAAAGAGGAGATCATCCATCGCACCACGGCGATGTTCGTCGAGTACTTCGGCGAGAAGGTTCGTCCGTTCACCATGGTCCTGGTCGAGGAGGTCGCCGATGGCGGCTGGGGGCGCGCCGACGAAACGCTGACGCTCGAGAAAATGGGGTTGCCATCGAAAGGAACATAACTCCTCACGGTAGCGCACCGTTCTCGTGAGAAACCTCCGACGCAGCCGGCGCCGCGGGGGAAGTCGGCTAGCCCTGCCAGCGCGAGCCGCGAATGACGCTGCAGAAATTACCGCGGTGAAAATGCGGCTCCTTGTCGGCGATGACGTCGGCCTTGACGTTGCCGAAGGTGGTTTCCGGCTTCTGCCGGATGCCGTCGTAGAAGGCCTGGATGATGTCTTCCTTGAACGTCGGCGTGCGCGGGAACGCGCCGACGACGGCTTCGCGCTCGGCGTCGGGATACTGTGCGTACGTCAGCCCGAGTACGTCCATCTCGACGCCGGCGGTGACCAAGGCGACTACGGGGTGCATGTGCTGCGGCACCCCCGGCGTCGTGTGCAGCGCGATGGCGGTCCAGACGGTGTACGCGTCCTGTTCGGAGATGCCGTGGCTGCGCAGGAAATCGCGTGCGGCATGGGCGCCGTCGACTTCGAAGCGCTCGTGTTTGCTGGCATGGCCGGGCATCAGACCTAGGTCGTGGAACATCGCGCCCGCATAGAGCAACTCGCGATCGAAGCTGAGCCCCAGGCGGATGCCGGCCAACGCACCGAAGTGATAGACGCGACTGGAATGGTTGAAGAGCAATTCGGTTTCCTGGTCGCGTATGTATTGAGTGATGGCTCGTGCCAGCGTGCTGTCGGGGACGGCGGCGTCCTTGGCGATGCGTGTCATGGGTTGCTCCGGAGAGTTGGGTAGCGGTCAAGATAGAATTCGGCTACGTTGTCCTCAATCGTCGTAATGCGTCTAGAACGGACAAATCCCTGCCGCGACGGACATCCATGCCGAAGAAGACCAAAACGATTGCGATGGTGGCCTTGCCCGGGGCGCAGCTGCTCGACGTCTCCGGCCCTTTGGATGTCTTCGCCGAGGCCAACGCGCAGGCCGGCTACGAGGCGTATCGGCTTGTGCTGGTGGCGCGCGAGCCGGGCCCGATTCGCAGCTCGTCGGGCATACGGCTGGTGCCCGACCGGGTCATCGGACGGGACGTCGAGGAAGCCATCGACACGCTGCTCGTCGCCGGCTGTCCCGACGCCGCCGAAGCGCCGGTGGATCGCAAGGTCGTCGAGTGGCTGCGGCGCCGAGCGCCGAGCGCGCGCCGCTTCGGTTCGGTCTGCAGCGGCGCTTTCTTCCTCGCCGCGACCGGCTTGCTCGACGGCCGACGCGTGACCACGCATTGGGCGGTGGCCGAGCGATTCGCGCAGCGCTTCCCGCGCGTGAAGGTGGAGCAGGACGCGATCGAGGTTCGCGACGGGCCGGTGCGCACTGCTGCGGGCGTGACCGCCGGGCTCGACCTGGCGCTCGTCCTGGTCGGCGAGGATTTGGGTCAGGACATCGCCAAACGCGTGGCGAGCCAGCTCGTGATGTTCTTCAAGCGCCCCGGCGGGCAGATGCAGTTCAGCCGCAAAGGCGAAGCGGTGCCGGTCGGCCGTGCCGCGTTGCAGGAGCTGCAGCGCTGGATCGCCGCGCATCCTTCACTCGATCACAGCATCGCCAAGCTCGCCGAGCGTATGGACTTGAGTCCGCGCCATTTCGCCAGACTGTTCCGCAGCGAGGTCGGCGTCACGCCGGGAACTTGGGTGGAAGCGGCGCGGGTGAGCGCGGCGCGTCGCTTGCTCGAACACGGGCACGAGGCGCCCAAACAGGTCGCCGCGCATTGCGGATTCGCCGACGCCGATACCTTGCGCCGTACCTTCGTGCGGCACGTCGGCGTCACTCCGGCGGAATATCGCAAGCGTTTCGCCGGGATCGCGGTGTAGTCGAGGCAGACGTGAGTCGGGCTTGCGACGATCGCGGGCGTCAGTTCCTCGATCGAGATGCTTCTTGAGCAGGATGCGCCGGTCGCTCTCTGTAATGAGCGAGGAGCAGGGTCATGTCGACGCGATCGTAGCCCGGTGCGAAACCGTCCGGCTGCACACGCGTCGCGACGAAACCGAAGCGCTCGAAGAAGCCGCGGCTCATCGGCGTCGTCTCGATCACCACCGACCGGAAAGCGGGATTGGCGGCGATCAGATCGAGCCGCGCACGCAGCAATCGTTCGCCCAATCGTTGTCCATGCAGGTCTTGGCGCACCATGCCCCAACACAGTGCGGCGATCGACGCGTCCTTGTCGTCGCTTTGGAAGCCGCCGCAGGCGAGGAGGGCGCCATCGTCGTCCTCGATCAACAGGTACGGTCCGCCGAGGTCGTCGAGCAGCTCGATGAAATCGGTACGTTCGACGGCGGCGAAGGACTTCGGCACATTGCTGTCGAACAGGGACAAGCAAGCCAGGCGATCGCGCGGCGTATACGAACGAATGCGCCCGGCGGCGACTGAAAGCGGCTTGCCGAGAAAAATCGAGTTGCCGCCGGAGCCGAGCTCTTCGTCCGCGCGCCGCGCGATCTCGAAGTATCCGGCCAGGCGATAGAAATCGAGCGCGCGCCGGTTGAATCCTTCCACCTGCAATCGCGCCACGCGGTCGCCGCGCTCGGCGATTTGCCGTTCCATTTCGTGCAGCAGTCGCCGGCCGATGCCGTGGCCCCACAGCGTCGGCTCCACGTGCAGCGAGGTGATCAGATCGCCGTCCGCATGGGCGAGGCCGACGACCTCGTGATCGCGCACGGCCAGCGTGATCTCCCGCCACGCCGTCGCCACGTAGTTTTCGGCGACCGCGGCGCTGAAGAATCGCTGCGAGGAGGAGTCGGGCAGGTGCGGCGCGAACGCGCGCTGCCAGCTGCGATGGAGCAGGCGCACCAGCGCATCGCCATCTTCCGCACGGGCGGCGCGCAAGCGAATTCGATCGTCCATGCAGGTGTTCGCACAATGGGGCCCAGAGGTATGCGGTCGCTCGGGCCGATCGGCAAGGTGGGCGATCTTGGTATCCTTCGCTCATGGACGTTTCCGACGATACCGCTCCGCTCGATGCGGACGAACGCGATCGCCACTGGATGGCGCAGGCGCTCGCCTATGCGCGACGCGCGGAGGAGGGGGGCGAGGTGCCGGTCGGCGCGGTGATCGTGCTCGACGGTCGCATCGTCGGTGCCGGTTGGAACCGCAACATCGGCGCGCACGATCCGAGCGCGCACGCCGAGATCATTGCGCTGCGCGAGGCCGGGCATCGGATCGGCAATCATCGCCTGCTCGGCGCCGAACTCTACGCGACGCTGGAGCCGTGCCCGATGTGCGCCGGCGCGATCGTGCATGCGCGTCTGGCACGCGTGATCTACGCCGCCGACGATCCGAAAACCGGCGCCGCCGGCAGCGTTTTCGACATCCTGCGCGATGAACGGCACAATCATCGGGTTGCGCTGACGACGGGTGTGCTGCGCGAAGAAGCCGCCGAGCTGTTGGTCGGCTTCTTCCGCTCGCGCCGATCGCTCGAGCGCTCTCGACAGGGGATTGCATGAAGTCCGCTTCGTCCCGGATTCCGGCTCGCTTGAACGTCGCCCTCGGCGGCGCGCTGCTCGCTCTGCATCTTCTGGTGCTGATCGCGCTGCCGCTGCTGCATCTGCCGCTGGCGTGGACGGCGGCGGCGCTGGCAGCGGTCGCGCTGCTGAGCCCGACGCTGTGGGCGCTGGTGCACGAAGCGATCCACGGCTTGTTGCATCCGCAGCGGCGCTGGAATCAGATCGGCGGCCGTGTGCTGGCGATCGCGTTCGGTGCGCCGCTGCGCGCCTTGCGTTTCGCCCATCTGCGCCACCACCGCTACAACCGCACGCCGTGGGGCAGCGACGAGATCTACGATCCGGATCAGCAGCCGCGCTGGCTGGCCTATCTCGCGCACTACGTCCGCATCAGCTTCGGCCTGTATCTGGCGGAACTGGTGATGCTGTTCGTCTGCTGGCTGCCGCGCTCGTGGCTGCTGCCGCCGCTGCGTCGAGCCTGCCCGGACCTGCCCGACGGCAGCGCCGGCATGGCGACGATGCTCGAGCGCGACCTGCTCAGCGAGCAAGGCCTGCGCGAAGTCCGCCTCGATTCGCTCGGCGTGCTGGCCTTGTACGGCGCCGCGCTCCTGCTGTACGGCGGCGAGGCTTGGCTGGTGCTCGGCTTCCTGTCGATCCGCGCCTTTCTCGCTTCGCAGTTCGACCACGCGCCGCATCACGGCACGCCGGTCGAGCAGCGCGACCACGCGCTGAACCTGACCGCGCCGCGTTGGCTGCATCGGGTCCTCTTGAACTTCCCGCTGCACCGCACCCACCACCAGAATCCGAACCTGCCGTGGACGGCGCTGCCCGGCGCGAGCCGCTTCGACAGCGAAGACATTTCCTTCGTCCGCGGCGTGCTGCGCCAGTGGCGCGGGCCGGTCGCGATCGGCGATGCGCCACGCTCGAACGCGGTGCGCTCGGCCTAAAAACCGGCGAGCTTTAACCGAAAGAAAAGCGGTGCGCGATCGGCGGGCCGCGACGGCCGCCGGCGACGATCCGGCTTGCCGCAAAAGAAACTTCCTTCCTACGAAACAGCGGGCGCAATCGCGCTCCGTTGCGGGAGTTCCTGTGCGCGAACATTCATCTTGAACGAGAGGCGCCCGGCGCGCTCGTCTCGCTTTTCCGAGTGCCGCGCGACGATCCGCAGTGCTTCCGCGTCTGTGTTGCCAAGACCGCGCACGCCGCCGTGACGCAAGCCGCTCCACGCATCTGACGACTGCTTCAGTACGAATGGATTTTGGCAAAATTTCAAGGAAGACGATGAATTCCCCCGCGCACGAAGCGTCGCCGCTCTCGACGGATTTCGCGCGCTTGGATGCTCGTAGTACGCCGACCACGCTGCGCTGGCTGGCCTTGGTCAGCACCGTACTCGGCGTCGTGCTGGTCAAGCTTTGCCTGTTGATGCTCGACCCGCAGGTGCGCCTGTTCATGGGCGACTCGGGTACTTATCTGTTCAGCGCGATCACACGCGGCGTGCCGTCCGATCGTTCCTTCACTTATCCGCTGCTGATCCGCGCGATCACCAGCCGTTCCGATTCCTTGTTCTCGCTGTTATTGCTGCAGACCGGATTCGGCGTCGCCGTCGCGGCCGGGGTCATGGCGATCTTGCACTTCGGGCTCGGCGTGCGGCTCGGTCTCTGCGCCGCCGCGGCGTTACTCGTCGCGATCGAGCCGAGCCAGCTGTTCTACGAACGCATGGTGATGACCGAGGCGAGCAGTACGTTCTGCCTCGTCGCGATCACCTGCGTCGCCTTGCTCTATCTGCGCAGCGGCCGATTGTTGTGGCTGCTCGCCGTCATTCTGGCTGGGGTCGCGCTGGCGAGCCTGCGCGTCGGACTGGTGCCGGTGGCGTTGTCGATGCCGGCTGCTGCGGTGCTGATCCTGGCCGCGCTGCGCGGAACGGCGGGCACGCCGCGTTTGCGCGTCGGTGCGGTGATCGTGCATCTACTCGTCGCGGTGATCGTCACCTGGGGCTGTCACGACGCCTACAAACGTCTCTACGGCCGCGGCTGCCACGACCGGCCGGCTTACCTGCAAGACGCCGGCATTTTCCGGCTCGGCCTGGTCGTGCCCTTGCTCAAGCCGGCGCATTTCGCCGGCACCGGTGTCGATCCGGCTTTGCTCGAGCGGGTGAAACTGCCGCTGGACGATCCGTTCTACCGCGAATCGCACATCTGGTCGCCGGGCGGCCTGATCGCGGTGCTGCGCGAGGAGGCCGGGCCGCGCACGCGCGAGGTCGCGGCGGTCTTGGCCGATCGCGCCATCAGCGACGATCCGTTCGGCCTGTTGCGTCTGGGCCTGCGGACCTTCCGCGACTATTTCGACACCGCCAAGCGGGTCGAGCGCATGCGCAGCGACCTCGGCTTCTCGCCGTTCACGGATGCGCCGACGCTGCAGCTCCTGCGCGACCGCTTCCACTACGACTACACCGACGTCGCGCAACGGGACACGCCGATCTTCGACTACTTCGAGCATGCCTCGTGGTGGCTGATCGTCTGCCTGTTCCTGCTCGCTCCGCTGGCGATCGCGATGCTGATTTTGCAGCGGGCGACGCACCCGGCGCCGAGCCTGCTGCTGGCCTTGCTCGCGCTCGGCCTCGTGCTCGGCCAGCTCTTGTGCTCGCACATCGTCTCGTTCCGCTACTTGCACCCGCTGCCGGTGTTCTTCGTACTGTTCCTCGCCGCTGTGGTCGATCGGCTGCTCGCCGCGCGCGGCGCGAAAAACCTCACTCCACCGTATGGCCGCGGCCGTACGGCGGATGCAGATCGCGCTTGATCCAGTCGGCGAGCAGACGCAGATAACCGTCGGTGATGCGCGTGATCGTGCGCGAGCCGTCCGCGTTGGTGGTGAATTCCATCATGCCGTGATCGGTATCGGGGAACAGATACAAATCGATCGGCCGGCCCGCTTCAATCAATCCCTTCAGCACCGTGCGCGTCTGCGCGATCGGCGCTTCGCGATCCTCTCCGGCCAGCACCCACAACAGCGGCGCTTTCAGGCGCTTCAGCGCGGCGACCGCGTCGTAGTCCCAGATCAGCTCGAGATTGTCGAAGCGGGCGCGGCCGATGCGGCGCAGGTCGGCATCGCTGGTACGCAGCATGTCGCCGCTGTACTCGCCGTGGATCTTATCGAGCCAAGGTTTGCCGGCCAGTTCGCGGCGCAGCCGTTCCAATTCCTCCAAGCCGCTGCCGAAATGCGTCGAGACCACACGCGCCGTCGCCTTCGACAGTCTCTGGATCGCCGCGACCGCCGTCTCGTCCAAGCCGGCTGCGGCCGCTTCGCCGAGCATCTGATCGCGGTCTTCTTCGATCGGCGAGGCGACCAGGCCGAAGCCGACCGCGACGAAATCCGCCGGCGAGCGCGTGGCGGCGAGCGGCGCGACCCAGCCACCCTGGCTGCCGCCGTAATAGCCGGCGCGGCCGATACGGCCTGCTGCCAAGCGTCGCGCTTCGGCCAGTGCGGCGGCGGCGTCGTCGGCGAGCAGTTCGAAGTTCTGCGTGTATTCGCCTTCCGAGGCGCCAGTGCCGCGCTTGTCGTAGGCGAACGCGGCGATGCCTTGCGCGGCCATCGCGTAAGCGTAGACGCTGCCGATCGCGGCACGCCGTTCGGAGCCGTGCACCATCACCACCAACGGCGGCCGTGCGTTCGAATCGGCGATCGGCTCGATCAACTGCCCGGCCAAGGTCGTCGCGGCGCTGCTGAACGTCGTGTTCGTCTCACGCAATGCGAGTCGCTGCCAGGTCGCGCTGCGGCCGTCGGCGCCGCGCACGCTCACCGCTTCGCCGACGCAGGCGACCGGCGCGTCCTTGGCGTCGACGGCGCCGCGGCGGCCGTCCAGAAACAAGTAGCGCGTGGATCCCGTGGCGCCTTCTGCCGGCGGTGCGACGACGACGAAATCGCCCTTGCCGGAGGCGTAGGCGCCGCGCTGGCACTGCGCCACGGCAGGCTCGGTGGCGGCCAGCGCCGAGACGAGCAGCAAGAATACGAACGGCTTCATCGGATTTTCCCAGGAGTCGGCAAAAAGCGATTTTGCCGCATTTGACGAGCCGTGCGTCTGCGCCGTATGAGGCATGGACGCACGCGCGGCGGATCTTGCGAAAGACCGGCTCGGCACACGCATCGAGCGCTGCTAGGATGAATCGTTTGAGTCGACGGAGGAGGGACTCATGACCTCGACGCAGCTGTTCGAACTCGCCATCGTGATGCTGCTGGCGATCATCGCGTTGCACTACCTGGCGGCCAGACTGGGCCTGCCGCCGTCGGTGGCGCTCCTGGTCGGCGGCACGCTGATGGCGTTTCTGCCGGGATTGCCGACGGTCTCGTTCGATCCCGAGCTGGTGCTGGTCATCTTCCTGCCGCCGCTGCTGATGGACGGCGCCTGGTTCATGACGCGGCGACATCTACGTCTGCATCTGATCGGCATTGCGTCGCTCGCGCTGGGTGCGGTGTTCTTCACCACTTTCGTCATCGCCGTGGTCGCGCACGCGCTGTTTCCTGCGCTGCCGTGGGCGGCCTGTGTCGCGCTCGGCGCGATCGTCTCGCCGCCCGACGCGGTATCGGTGCGTGCGGTGTTGCAACGCGTGAAGTTGCCGCAGCGCTTGTTGATCCTGCTGGAGGGGGAAAGCCTGCTCAACGATGCCAGCGGCTTGGTGCTGTTCCGCTTTGCCGTGGTGGCGGCCACCACCGGCGCGTTCAGCACGACGGCGGCGGTGCAGAGTTTCTTCCTGCTGGCGATCGGCGGCGTGTTGGTCGGGGTGGCGGTCGGTGCGGCTTGGGTTCTGCTGGTGCGCCGCCTCGGCGACGACTACCTCATCATCGCCGCCTCGACCTTGTCTGGATGGGCGGCCTATCTGCTCGGCGAGTCGCTGCACGTCTCCGGGGTGATCGCCACCGTGATCACCGGCCTCATCTGCGGCTGGTTCCAACACACCATTCTGTCGGCCGCAGTGCGCGTGCGCGGCACCGCGTTCTGGATGGTGCTGATCTTCCTGCTCGAAGCGGCCGTGTTCATGCTGATCGGCTTCTCGCTGCGCGGCGTGGTCGAGCGCGCCGGCGGCTTCGGCGTCGTCATCGACGCGATGGGCGTGCCGATCTTGCTGATCTTGCTGACCCTGACGCTGACGCGTTTCGTCTGGGTGTTCGGTTCCGATGTCGCGATCCTGCTCGGCCGCGCGCTCGGCCTGCGCCGCTTCAAACCGCTCGGTCCGCGCGGCGCGGTCGTGTTGAGCTGGGCCGGCGTGCGCGGTGTGGTGAGCCTCGCCTTGGCGCTCAGCCTTCCCGAGGGTTTTCCGGGGCGCGACTTCATCCTGATGACGGCGTTCGCGGTGATCTTCGCCACCATCCTGCTGCAGGGCACGACGTTGCGCGCGCTGATCCAATGGGCCGGTCCGACCGAGCCTGCGTACCGCCGCGCACGGTTGACCATGAGTCACGTCGAAGCTGCGATCGCCAACGTCCAGTTCGAACTCATCAAGCAGCGTGCCTACGACGCGGAAGGCAATCTCGTGCATCCGCAGCTGCTCGAGCGCTATCAGCGCAAGGCGACGATGCTCGGCGACTATCCCGGACGCGAAGAGCACTACTCGCCGGGTCTGCGCACGCACTTCAACTTGGTGCTCGAGGCGAATGCGGTCGGCCGCGCCGAGCTGTTCCGGCTCTATCGTGCCGGCGACATGGACGACCACGTCCTGCACGAACTCGAGCGCGATCTGGACTTGGAGGAGTTGAGCGCGATCTCGGCGATGTCTTGAGAGGCTCGACTCGCTGCGCGTCGTCCGAGCCGGCGACGGCAGACCGAATGAAGCGGCAACCCCTTGTAGTCGAATGGCTTCGCCGCGGCCGTTGCATTTTGTTGCAGTTCCATAGCAGTTCCATAGCGGCTCCGTGACACGCGGAAGGTGCTCCTTCGCCATTGTCGGGCGACCCACGGGGAGTGGGTTTCACCATCGATGGATCGTCTGACCTTCCGGAGAATTCCCTTCATGCAGTCTTATCTTTTCCTGCTAGCGGCCGCTTTCGCCGCTGCACCAGCAGGTGCGCAGACTTGTCTCAATACTGGACCGTACCGGCAAGGCGACTGCCGCCCCGAACACGTTCCCACGGTTCCGAACGCACCGCTGCTGCGCGGCGCGCCGATGGGCGATTCGACGACGGGGTTCTTTTTTGAGCAACAGTCCGGGCCGCCGATGCGAGCCTGGTACTCGTTCAACGTAGCGGACTTCTACGGCAGCCTCGTTCATGTCGGCGCGACTCTGCCGGCGCTGAACGCAATGGACATCTCCGTAGACGGCCAGATCTGGTATGTGCGGCCGGGCATGGATTGGGGAGTCATCGACAGCGAAGGCGCAGCGACACCTCGAGGAGGCATGCAATCGGACGGCGACTACGACTTCCTGCTCGACCTCGCCATCGATCCGGTCACGGGCGGCGCCTACGTCGCTACGATCAAGAACCTGCCCGACGACGCGATCTCCAAGCTCTACCGCCTCGACCTGCAAACCGGAGCGATGACCCTGGTCGGCGAGATGGGCCTCGGCTGGATCACCACCCTTGCGTTCAACTGCCAAGGCGAGCTGTTCGCGGAGGACGTACGCGACGACACGCTCTATCGCGTCGATCCGCAAACCGCAGTTCGCACCGCGATCGGCCCGACCGGCATCGATGCGCAGTTCGACAACAGCATTTCCTTCGACAAGACCGACGGCTCGCTCTATTCGATCGCCTATTTCGGCAACGGCATCAATGCCTGGGGACGCTTCGACACGACGACCGGCGCGTTCACGCAGATTGCGCAAGATCCCGCAACGTCCGGCTATTTTCGCGGCAAGCTCAACGGCAGCTGCCCTGTGCAGGGCCAAACCTTCACGGTGACGCCGAGCGTCGGCACACCGTCCGGCGCCATCGCGCCGGACGTTCCACTGACCGTCGAAGCCGGCGACACCCGCAGTTTCACTTTGACGCCGTACTTCCTCGGCGGCTACCGCGTCGCCGACGTGGGCGGCACCTGCGGCGGCACGCTGACCCCGCAGGTTCCCGGTGAGCTCTTCGCCACCTACACGACCAATGCCGTGACGGCCGACTGCACGGTCATCGTCAACTTCGAGGTGGACGACTCGCAGACCATCGAAGTGACGCCGTCGCCGGTGGCGATCACGCTCGACGCCGGCGCCAGCGGAACGGGTACGCTGACGGTGAAAAACACCGGTGTCGGTAGCGGCATCTTGACCTATTCGATCGCCGAAGCGGCAGCGAAGGCACGCACTCCGAACGCCTCCAAGCGAGCCCTGCTCGATGCCGCGCGCGGCCATTTCCCGCGCGATCTGCGCCAAGCCGCACCGATCGGAGCGATGCATGCGAGTGAGCCGAAGCTCGCGCCGCGCGCTTCGGCAGTCTCCGCTTCGCCCAAGATCGGCTCGTCCCTACCGTTCGGCACGGCGGTCAATGGCTTTGCGCAGAACACCGGTGCCGCGACCTTGGTATCGCTGGACATGAACACCCCCGGCACGCTGACTGACGTGGGTTCGGCCAACGACCAACCGTTCTGGGGTTCGGCCTTCCTCAACGGCGACAGCAGCAAGCTGTACATGCTCGGCGACAGCGGTTTGTTCTCGGTCGACACCGGCACTGGCGTCGCGACGGAGATTTCCGGCAGCGCGGGCGGCGGTGACGTGTGGGGCATGACGGTCGACCCGGTCGCGCAGAAGCTCTATTGGATCGGCCCGACCAGCGATCAGGAGCTGTCGACGGTCGATGCGGTCACCGGCGCCACCACGCGGATCGGGGCGATCACCGGGGCTTCGGCCGGCAACGTGATCAATGCGATCGCGGCCGATGCGCAAGGCCGTCTGTACGGCATCGACCGCGATACCGACAGCCTGGTCTCGATCGACAAGACCAATGGCGATACGGCAGTGATCGGCTCGCTCGGTGTCAACGCGACGAATCTGTCGGGTTTGGCCTTCGATCCGGCCAGCGGCACGCTGTACTTCTCCAATGCGTCCATCGGCGTCTTCATCGTCAATGTGACCACCGGCCAAGCGACCGCGGTCGGCACGACGCAGGACAATGCGCAACTGGTGGCCTTGGCGATTCCCGGCAGCGGCACGCCCGCCTGCGAGAATCCATCCGACGTGCCGTGGCTCAGCGTATCGCCGGCGAGCGGGTCTTTGGCGAGAGGCATCTCGCGCGTTTCCACCGTCACGGTAGATGCTTCGACGTTGGCGGCCGGCAGCTACTCGGCGAACCTGTGCGTGACCAGCAACGACCTTGCGAACCCGCTGGTGACCGTGCCGGTCAACGTGACGGTGCAGGCGGTGGTGGTCGAGCCTTGCTCGAACGGCGACAAGATCTTCTGCGACGGCTTCGACGGGGCCGGCAGTGGTCCGTCCGAGCAGCCGGTGAAGGATCCCAGCTTGGAGGCGACCACGGGCGACTCCGAAGAAAATCCGAATTGGACCGGTGTCGACGACAATTCCAGCGGCGGCACTCCATTCTGGACGTCCGGCAGCACCACGCTGGGCGACGGTGGTGCGCACACGGGTGACTTCGTTGCGTGGGGTGGCGGCTGGGTGCAGGCGAGCAGCCAGCATTGGCTGCAGAGCGTGACGATTGCGAGCGGCAGTCCGCGCTATCTGAACTTCTGGCGCAAGATCGACCAGCTGCCTATGGGCGGTACGGCGACCTTGATGGTGTCGGTCGACGGAACCGCGTTGTCGACGCTGGATGTGATCGCTACGGGCTTGGACGCCGAGTGGGTCAACGTGTCGATCGACGTGTCGGCCTACGCCGACGACGCGGCGCACGAGATCCGCTTCGACTACGCCGCGACCGGCAGCGACGACGGCGACGTCTACATCGACGACATGACGATCGACGCGACGGAAGGCTCGCGCCGCCGCTGACATCGGCGCGATTGAAAGGAGCGTGGCCCCCCATTCGGGGCCACGTTTCCGGGGTCCTGATGGACCTCGTTTCGCGGAAATCTCGTCGCCAGGATGAAAGCGGTCGATCCGCAGTGCGCGTTCGAGCTGGGTCCGCTGATTGGAATTCGACAAACATGAGCTCTCGCAAGCCGGGCAGCAAAGACCGCATCCTGCTGGCTGCCGTGCGTTTGTTTTCTTTGCACGGCTACGCGCGCGCGTCGCTGCGAGCCATCGCTCGCGAAGCGAACGTGTCCGTTACGCTGATCACTCACTATTTCCAGAACAAGCTCGGACTGCTCCAGGCGGTCGACAGCCGGCTGCGGTCGATGTTCGTGCACGCCGCCGCCGATGCGGATCGGAGCGCGGCCGCGAGCGGCGCGATCGCGCTGAATGTGTTCACTCGATCGGTGGTGGAAACCCTCGCATCCCAAGCGGATTTCGGCCGCTATCTGCGCCGCGTAGTCGTCACCGATCATGCCGCCAACGGGATGCAGTCCTTGATGTTGCTGCTGAAGCTCGCGCGCAATCTCGAACACGGAGCGCTGCCGTCGCACGGCGAACCCGAATGCGTCGAGCGGTCCACGCAATTCCTGCTGCAAGCCCTGGGTCCGACCTTGTTGGATCGAGCGTTCAGATCCTGCTTGGCCG
Organism: Dokdonella sp. GW821-FHT11D02; assembly: GCF_058808595.1. Taxonomy (NCBI): domain Bacteria; kingdom Pseudomonadati; phylum Pseudomonadota; class Gammaproteobacteria; order Lysobacterales; family Rhodanobacteraceae; genus Dokdonella; species Dokdonella sp. GW821-FHT11D02. The sequence goes on from NZ_CM179520.1 coordinate 2,268,657, forward strand.
AGGTTCCGGTCTATCGCGAGCGATCCGATGGAACCGAGACGCGAACCGTTCAGGCCGAGCCTCGAGTCGGGTATCTCGACCGGCCGGAGGCATGATCCGAATCCGCGAGTCGTAAGACGCCCAGCGGTTCGAGCCGCGACGCTCGAAGCGGCGACCGCTTGCATGCCGGCTGAAAGGATCGCCGGCCTCCGACGGTCTGTTGCCTGCGCCAAGCCGCAGGCGTCCGTATTTGCGCCCTCATGCGGAAACGCGACACGCTTTCGGTGCCTTCTCTCGCCGACGCTTCCACAACCCGGTGTTGCGCGACAGAATTGAGTCTGTGCGCCGGCTCGATTGCGTGCGGGCGGCGCCGAGTCTTTACCCGGAAGAATCCGTCCAGAAAGGAAGCCGCCGCGTGCCGACAGCAAGGAAAGCTCGATGACGTCCACCGCGTTCAGGGTGTTGTTCTTTTTCGTTTTGTCGTGCTCCGTCTTCGTCGAGGCGCACGCCGTTCCGCCGGTATCGGCGAATCGAGCCGACGAAGTCCTGCTCGTCTACAACTCGGCCAGCCCGGTGTCTTCGGCGATCGCCGACTATTACGCCGGTGCGCGCGGCATCACCCACGTGCTTTCCGTCGACTGCCAAGACGCCGCACTCGACAGCGACGACGAAACCATTTCGATCGCCGACTATGCGCAGCAGATCGAAACGCCGGTTTCCGCCTATCTGCAAACGCATTCCGGCATCAATTTCATCGTGCTGACCAAGGGCGTGCCGATCCGCATCGACGGCGGCCTCACCGGCTCGAAGGACTTCGGTAGCGACCAGAACCTGCACCCCTCCGTCGACAGCTATCTGGCAGCGATCGACTACGCCGCACGCCCCGATACCACACGGATATCGATCGTCGGCTCGGGCGCGGAAGGGTACGGCTGGCTGAATCGCTACTGGAAGGCGGCGCAGCCGTTCTCGCACGCCGCGTTCGGCGGTTACCTCGTCACGCGGCTGGACGGCTATACGCAAGAAGATGCGATCGCCTTGGTCGATCGCGCGATTGCGGCGGAGGCGGGCATCGAGCCTTACTCGACCGTGCTGCTCGATACCCAGCCGGGTTTCGGTTTCGACGACAAGACCGTGCAGCCGCTGCCGGTGACGACAGACATTCCGGCCGAGTCGAGCTACGGCTCCTGGAACGGCGACCTCGCGCGCGCCGGCGATCTGCTCGAAGCCTCGGCCGTGCCCGCGCTGTTCGATCGCGACGAGGGCTTCGTCGGGAACAGCCAGCGGCTGCTCGGGTATTTCTCCTGGGGCAGCAACGATCCTTCCTACACCGACGCGGCCTACCACTCGCTCGCGTTCGTGCCCGGCGCGATCGGCGACACCGCGGTGTCCACCAGCGCGCGCACCTTCCTGCCGACCTCGGGCGGCCAGTCGCTGGTCGCCGATCTCGTCGCGCAAGGCATCACCGGGGTGAAGGGCTACGTCAACGAGCCGCTGCTGCAAGCGATCGCTTCGCCTTCGGTCGCGCTCCATCGCTATTTCTCAGGCTACACCTTGGCCGAAAGCTTCTACGCCGCCTCGCGCTTCGTCGGCTGGGAAGACGTCGTGCTGGGCGATCCTCTCGCCTTGCCGTTCGGCGCGAGCGCGGCGTCGTTTCCGATTCAGGCTTCGGATTTCGACGCATCGTCGGGCCTCGAAACCGAAACCTGCAGCGAAGGCGGCCTCGACCTCGGCGGCATCGGCGATGGCGCGTTCAGCAAGTACGACGCGATCGACCTCACCGGCATGCGCTCGTTCGAAACGCGCGTCGCCAGCCCCGAGGGCGGCGCGAAAATCGCCGTGCACATCGACGCCGCCGACGGCCCCTTGCTCGGCACCTGCACGGCGCCGGCGACGAACGACTGGCAGAGCTATGCGGACACGATTTGCAGCGTGGCCAGTGTGGATGGCGCGCACGACGTTTATCTCGTCTATACGCCGGGGTTGAACGTGCAGTGGTTCGCGTTCCAAGGTCACGCGAATGTCGATGTCGACAGCCTGCCGTTTGCTTGGCTGGAGACGAACGTCGGCGAAGCGGCGCAATCGGGCAGCGCGATCCATTCGAACGCGGCTGCCGCGTTTGCAGTGAGCGGCAGAGGGGCTGGATTCAATGGCTCCGCCGACGCCTTCCATTTCGTCTATAGAAACGAACCAGTCACTTCCGTCGAGGCGCGTGTCGCCACATTGGCTAGCGGTGTCGAGGCCAGCGCCGGCATCGTCTTGCGCTCATCGTTGCTAGCCGGTGCCGCTTCTGCCGCACTGGTTGCGACGACGAGCGGCGAAGTCGCTTTCCTTTGGCGCGACGCCGAGGGCCGAGAGAGTTCGCGCATCGCAGTGCCGGCAGTGCCGCCGATCTTTCTCCGGTTGCAGCGCTCGGACGAGACCGCCGCGACGATCGTGACGGCGAGCTATTCCTTCGACGGCGTCGACTGGTCGCCGTTGGGTTCACCCGAAACGGCCGCCGTGCCGTTGGTGTCGTTTGCCGGTCTCGCCGTCGACGCGCTCGATGCGGCGGCGGTGGCGACGGCAACCTTCGATTCGGTCCGCTTCACGTCGATGCCGGACGCGATTTTTCGCGACGGGTTCGAGCCGACGGAATAAGCGTGCTCCCACAGCGGTGACGTGAGTCGAGTGGGGTAAGGAGGTCTAAGCCGAATGGAGTCGGCGCGAATTGCATGCGCAGAATTCGGTTTCAGGAGCAGCGAAGCGGATCAGCGCAGACGCGAGTGCGATTAAATGCGCGGCTGGTTCAAAAACTCTGTAACGAGCATGACTTATCAAGAGATCAGAAAGGCGCTGCACCACGCGTTGAGCGTGGTGCAGCTTATGATGTAGAAACTTTGATTAATTATTCATTTTAGGTATTTTGCAGGTCAGTGTTTCGCCGGTCCATGAGCAAGACATCGTGACGAGCCCGCCGCCTTCAACTACATTTACGCCGGAGTCGCGCAGGTATCTTGCGTAGGCGCCGCCGTCTCCCCCACCGTAGGGGTAATTTCCAGCGTATTCACTCGTGTTCGCTTCAACCATTGGTGTTGTACCATTGGGCTGTCGAGCGGAGTTTTTTACGAACTCAAATTGCTGGGTTGTATAGTCGAATTTAATTACAATGCTGGTGCCATCTTTGAAGGTAAACTTAATCAAAATGGTATTGGAAAAATTCGTGAAATGGGCGCGTGCGGCAGACGAAACAGCTGCAATAAATTTCTGGATCGGAGAGTAATATCGAGAGATATCGGTAAACAATGCCGTGCGCGCGGGATAGTCTCCGATAACCCCATACACGGTCTTATCGTTGACGTAGTTTTGCCGGTCTTCTCGCGAATCTATTTCGAAATCGTATAAGGATCCAGGATAATTGGCGTTCCGATATTGGATGAACTCCAATATTTTTGGCCATGCGTCTGCCATCGCGGCGTCAAGTGGAATCTCTTCTACTTCCACTGGCTTATTGAAGGCGCATGCACTTTGAACGGATTCTGTGGTATCCAGAGTGTTTGTATCTTGGTCAGGTAAGCTTTTACTGTTTGTTGTCCCGCCAGTTCCCTCAGGTATATTACCGGGGCATGTAACTGAGAATCTATAAATGTTTCCCGTTGAATAGCTGTAGATTCTGTGTGTGCCCTTACCTTGACTCTGGGCCCGAGAAAACATTTGCGCATAGCTACAGCCGTCGCACGGAATGTCCGCCGAGCGAGCGAATGGCGCTACGAGAAGCGAAATCGTTAGAGTTCCACCAATAAAAAATATATTCATTGCCCTCGATCTCCGTATCGCGTCTGGAAGTATGAATATTATATTTCTTCGAGACGTAAGCTAATGATTTATGGATATGCCTGTGCAAATATATAAGTTTGTTCAGTCTGCCAAAGAGCGCTGAGGACCTTGCGTTTGGAATGCGCCAGGTTATTGGAATAGTGCGAACTTGACGCCGCTTCGCCTCTGATCCATGGCTTCATGCCGCGCACAATCGGTATCTTAGCGTCTGAATCCGAAATAAAGCAGGTGCACAAGCGCCAAATGGTGCTTCCATGTATAGCGGGCGTGCTTGGGAGTGGCCAAGCGAGGCGAAGACTATGAGCGAAGTGGTAGCAACATCGTCTCGCCACGCGTCTATCGCAGTCGGCTTCTCGAAATCTCAAGTGTGGAAGCCGAGGCTTTCACTCTGGCGCCGGTTCGGGACGTACACCTGAAGCTCGTCGCGGTGCGCCCGAAACGTCGCAGTATGGTGCGGCGCAGAATTTAGCTATCAGAACTATCGCTTTCCAGAGGCCGCAATGATGGGCATCCTTCACGGCGACGGCCACCATTTGTAGCGACGAGGCAGCGCAATTTCACAAACATCGAACTCCTCGCGCCAGATGCTCGATGTCGCCTCCGCGCACCTACCCAGCATCTACAACGAAAAAGGCCACCTATGAAGGTGGCCTGGATCGAAAACTTTAGTGGTGGAGCGGAGGAGGATCGAACTCCCGACCTTCGCATTGCGAACGCGACGCTCTCCCAGCTGAGCTACCGCCCCACACGTCGCGGGCGAGGAGCCCGCGAGGGCGCGCATCATAGCGTCTGCCGGCGATGACGCCAAGTCTGCACCCGCATGCGGCGTTCAGGCGGCCTCGCCGACAGCGGCGAGCCGTGCGCGCAGGGTGGTGTAGTCCGCCGCGATCGCTTCGCTGCGGCTCGGACGGGCGAGCAGGGCGTCGAGCGCCGGCGGCACCTCGATCGCGCTGCCGATCAAAGGCTCGATCACCGTCTCGAACTTGGCCGGATGCGCGGTCGCGCCGATCGCCCACTCGCGTGTATCGCCCTGCGCGCGCAGCCGCTCGAGCAGGCGCAGCGCGGTCGCCGTGTGTGGGCAGACGAGGGTCCCATAGCGTTCGCGGCTGCGGCGTATCACCTCGCGGATCTCGTCGTCGTCGACCGCTTCGGCGCGGAACGCGTTACGCAGTTGGGTCGGGTCCGGGTAGAGCCAGCGCAGGCGCTCGAAGTTGCTCGGCGCGCCGACGTCCATCGCGTTCGCCAGCGTCGCCACGCTCGCGCGCGGTGCGTAGTCGGCGCCGGCGAAGAATTCCGCCAGCACACGGTTCGCATTGGTCGCCAGCGCGATCGTGCCGATCGGCAGCCCACAGGCGCGCGCGAGCATGCAGGCCAGCGCGTTGCCGAGATTGCCGGTCGGAATCACGAAATTCAGCGCCTCGCCGCGGGCGCGCCAATGCGTCAACGCGGCCTGTGCGTAATAGCTCATCTGCGGCAGCAGGCGGCCGAGGCTGATGCTGTTGGCCGAGGTCAGCGGCGCGGCGGCTTTGAGTTCGGCGTCGGCGAGCGCGCGTTTCACCAGCGCCTGGCAGTCGTCGAACGAGCCGGCCACGCGCAAGCTGGCGACGTTGTCGCCGAACGCGCCGAGCTGATGCGCTTGTCGCGGCGAGACGCGTCCGTCCGGATACAAGATCACCACGCGAAAGCCGGGCCGGCGATGAAACGCGGCGGCGACCGCGGCACCGGTGTCGCCGGAGGTCGCGACCAGCACGGTCAGGGGCGCGTCGGCATCGCGGTGCAGCCGCGCCAATGCTGCAGCGAGAAAGCGCGCGCCGAAGTCTTTGAACGCAGCGGTCGGGCCGTGGAACAGTTCCAACAGCCAACTGCGTTCATCGATCGAGCGTAAAGGCGCGGCCAGATCGAACGCGTCGCCGCAGATCGCGTCGAGTTCGCGTTCGAGCGCATCACCGGCGAAGAATGGCTGCAGCAGGCGCGCGCCGATCGCAGGCAGCGTGTCGCAGCCGTCGAAGTCGGTCGCACGCAGTGGCGGCAAGCTCGCCGGCACGTACAAGCCGCCATCGGCGGCGAGGCCAGCCGCCAGCGCGGCGCCGAGACCGAGCGCAGGTGCTTCGCCGCGTGTGCTGAGGTAGTTCATGCGACCAGCTCCGTCGCCGGGCCGTTCACGCTCGAAATCCAGGCTTCGTTGTCGAGTCCGCTGGCGGTGAACGCGGCACGCATGCGTTCGGCCACGGCTTGTGCGGCGCGCTCGCCTTCGCACCAGGCGAAGACACTCGGTCCGGCGCCGGAAATGCTGGCGCCGAGCGCGCCGGCGTCGAGCGCCGCCTGCTTGACGGCGCCGAAGCCGCGAATCAGCGGCGCGCGCCGCGGCTCGATCAGCTGGTCGCGCAAGCCGGCGCGAATCAGCTCGCTATCGCCGGCGTGGCAACCGGCCAGCAGCAAGGCGAGGTTCGCGCTCTGCGCGACGAATTCGGACAAGGCGTAGTGGCCGCCGAGCGCCGCACGCGCCTCGCGCGTCTCCAGCACCGCGTGCGGATGCACTAGCACACAGTAGAGATCGGGCGGCGTCGGAATCTTCACCAACCGATCCGCGGTCGCCAGCACCAGGCCGCCGAGCAGGAGCGGCCCAACATTGTCGCCGTGGCGACTGCCGCTGGCCGCGTATTCGCTTTCCAGCGCGAACGAGTAGAGCAGGGCGCGCGGCAGCGGTTTGTCCAGGGTCGCGTTCGCTGCGACCAGGGCGGCGACCGCCGAAGCGGCCGAACCGCCCATGCCGGAACCGAACGGAATGCCTTTGTCGATCTCGATCTCGAAACCGAACTGCAGCGCGAGCATTTTGCGCATCGCGAGCAGGGCGGTACCGGCGGTGTTCTGTTCCGGCTCGAACGGCAGCGGCTGCGAATTGCCGCGGATCGCGACGATGCGCACGCCCGGCTCGGCGACGCGACGCACCGTCACCCGGTCACCGGGCCCGGCAACGGTATGGCCGAGGATGTCGAAGCCGACGCCGACGTTGGCGACGCTGGCGGGGGCGAAGGCGGTGGCTTGGTGATTCAAGAGGACTTCTCCGTTCTCGATCAGGTTCTAGAGTGTTGGTTTCTCTCGCAAGCGGGAGAAGGCAAGCTTTACAACTTCGCACCGAGCGCAGCCGCGATGCGCAACAAGTCGGCGAACACGCCGGCGGCGGTCACTTCGGGACCGGCGCCCGGGCCTTGTACGACGAGCGGATTGTCGCGATAGCGACGCGTGGTGAACTGCACGATGTTGTCGGTCAGGCGCAGATGCGCGAACGCGTGGTCGCCCGGAACGGCGACGAGGCCGACGCTGGCCTTGCCGTCGCGATCCAGGCGCGCGACATAGCGCAGCACTTGGCCGCTTTCGCGGGCCGCGGCGTAGCGCGCGGCGATCGTGTCGTCGAGTTCGTCCAGGCGCTGCATGAACGTCTCTGCGTCAAGACCACGCAGGCTCGGCGGCACCAGGCTTTCGACCGTGACGTCGGCCAGTTCCAGCGCGGCGCCGGCTTCGCGCGCGAGGATCACCAGCTTGCGCGCGACGTCGGTGCCGGAAAGGTCGTCGCGCGGATCGGGTTCGGTGTAGCCGAGCGCGTGCGCTTCGCGCACCAAGCTCGAAAACGGCTGGCTGCCGTCGTAGCGATTGAACAGCCAGGCCAGCGTGCCGGAGAAGATGCCTTCGGCGGCGAGCAGTTCGTCGCCGGTGTCGAGCAGGTCGCGCAGAGTCGAAATCACCGGCAGGCCGGCACCGACGGTCGCTTCGTAGCGGAAGCGCGCGCCGCTGGCGGTGGCATTGCGGATCGCGCGCCAGCGTTCCGACGGGCCGGCGCCGGCCTGCTTGTTCGGTGTCGCCACATGGATGCCGGCGTCGAGCCAGGCAGCGTAGTTCTCGGCCACCGCACCGCTGGCGCTGCAATCGAGGATGACCGCGTGCGGCAGGTGTTCGGCCTGCACGTGGCGTGCGAATGCGTCGAGATCGCAGTCGGCGTCGGCGCGCTCCTGCCATTGCGCCGCCGCGCCGGCTTCGCCGAGCCACATGCGCCGGCTGGTCGCGACCGCGCGCAGGCGCAGGTCGAGCTGATGTTCGCGCAAAAGGCGTGGTTTGGCCGCTTCGATCTGGCGCAGCAAGGCCGCGCCGACCTTGCCCGGCCCGATCAAGCCGATCGACAGCGTCTGCGGCGACAGCCAGAACGCCGCGTGCACGGCGCGCAGCGCGCGTGCGGTATCGGCGCTGGCGACCGCGACCGAGATGTTGCGTTCGGAAGCGCCCTGCGCGATCGCGCGGATGTTGACGCCGGTGCGCGCGAGCGCGCCGAAGGTACGCGCGGCGACGCCGGGGGTGCCGGCCATGCCGTCGCCGACCACCGCCAGCACGCTGATGTCGCCGGCGACGCTGACGCGATGGATTTCACCGCGTGCCAGCTCGGCTGCGAACGCGCGCTGCAAGGCGGTTTCGGCGGTCGCCGCGTCGCTGCTGCGCACGACGCAGCAAATCGAATGCTCGGACGAGCCTTGCGAGATCATCACCACCGACACGCCGGCGCGATGCAGCGCGCCGAAAGTGCGTTCGGCGGTGCCGGGTACCCCGATCATGCCGGCGCCTTCGAGGGTCAGCACGGCCAGGCCTTGCACCGCGCTGATGCCCTTGACCGGCGGCAGCGCGGACGATTCTGCGTTCGCCGCGCCGATGGTGGTGCCGGCGTGCTCGGGTTTGAAGGTGTTGCGGATGCGCACCGGCAGGCCGCGCGCGATCGCCGGCGTCAGCGTCTGCGGGTGGATGACCTTGGCGCCGAAGTAGGCGAGCTCGCAGGCTTCGTCGTAACTCAGGCTCGGCAACGGCGTCGCGTCGGGCACCAGGCGCGGATCGGCCGACAGCACGCCGTCGGTATCGCCCCACAAGGTCAGCTCGCCGGCGCCGCTGAGTGCGGCGAAGATCGCCGCCGAATAGTCGCTGCCGTTGCGCCCGAGCACAGTGGCACGGCCGCTGTGCGTGCGCGCGACGAAGCCGGTCGCCACCAGCCAGCGCTGCGCGTGGCGCGCGCGCCAGTCGGCGTAGCGGCGCGCGCTCTCGTCCCAATCGACAATCGCACCGAGTTCGCCATGGCTGACCACCAGCACCTCGCGCGCGTCGAGGAAGGCACAATCGGCGCCTTCGTGCGCGAGCAGCCGCGCGAGCAGGTGCGCCGACCAGACTTCGCCCAGACCCTGGATCGCTTCGAGCGCCTCGCAGTTCGGCGTGCCGAGCACGGCCAGCGCGCCGAGCAGGTTGGACAGTTGCGCGAAGCTGGCCTCGAGCCAGGCCAGCGTTTCGGCTGCCGAGCCGCCGAGCAGTTCGCGTGCGGTATCGAGATGGCGCTCGCGCAGCCGTTGCCAGTCGGTTTGCCACGCCGGTGCGCCGTGCACGGCCGCTTCGGTCAGCGCGATCAAGGCGTCGGTGGTGCCGCGCATCGCCGAGGCCACTGCCAGCTGATGCGTTCCCGTTTGCGTGCGCAGGATCGCCGCGACGCGGCGAAAGCAACTCGCGTCGGCAAGACTGGAACCGCCGAATTTGTGCGCGGCGAATACGGCATCGGCAACCGGAGCGAGCGCGGGCTCGGCGGTGGCAGCGGCTTGGGACATGAAACGGCCTCCTTTCGTCGGAGGCCCCGATTCGCGGGAGTCGGGCTTCAGCGTCGCGGCCCGCATCCCTTGGAGGGCGGGGCCGTTGCGGTTTGAATCAACTGCGCGCAGGCACCCGTTCCACGATCGTCGTCGTGGTCGTGGTAATCGTCGTCGTGGCGACGCGGGCTGCGTTCATGCAGCCGAGTGTGCCTGCAGCGCCCCGGGGTTTGTCAACCGGGAGCCGCGGCGGCGATCGCTAGCGTGTGGCGGCGGCGGGAAGCGGTCTCACTTCGAAGGCGGGCACGGTGACGCCCTTGGCTTCGCTGCCGTCGGCCTTCCACACGCGCGTTTCGACCGGAAAGTCTTCCTTGCGCGTCATCGCGTCGACCTTGGTCGCCAGCACGGCAACCGCGCCGGTCGCCTCGGGATTCCAGGCGAATACGCTGGCGTTGCCGTACCAGACCACCGGCGTGTCCGCTTCGAGGCGGCGATCGGGGCAGAGCGTGACCTCGCGTTTGGCCAGCACGCGCAAGGCGCCGACCTGGATCGCCTTGATGCCGGGTCGGCTGCGCTCGGTGGCGTGGCCGGGGCAGACGCGCGCGGTGCGCTCGAAGGCGTTCTCGTACACCTGCGCGTCGCTTTCCGCATGAGCATTCGCAGCGACGAAGACGAGAACCAGGGCAGGGCCGAAACCGAAGCGAAGGTGACGCATACAAGAGCCTTTCCGTACCGAGATCGCCGCAGTGTGGCCGATGTCGGTCGAGCGCGTGTAAGCAGTTCGCTAAGAAATCAGGCGGACTCGTTCGGCAACAACGCGAGCAAGGCGTCGTGCAGCACGCCACGGCGCCAGCCTTCGAGCGCAGCCGGCCATTGGCCGCTGGCGAGCAGGCTTTCGAGGTGCCGGCGCGCGCACAACAGGCCTTCAGGCAGGTCCAATTCCTTCGCGCGCGCGGCCACGGCGTTCTTCATCGCCGTGATCGCACCCTTCTCGCCCAGCGAAGGCGCACGCGGAATCGGCGCGAACTCGAGTTCGTCCGCCGCCAGCGGCTGCTGCAGTTGCTCGAACAGGTCCGCGCGCTGCGCGCTGCGCAAGGCGCGCAGGCCGCGCGTGCGCTCGGCCAGTTCGTCCAGGTCCGCCGGCGGCCGCGCCGCGAGATCGAGCGCGTGCGCATCGTCGAGCAGCCACGGTCGCGGCCGATCGAGCGTGCGGGCGCTGCGGTCGCGCCAACGCAGCAGGCGGCGCAGCAGAGCTTGGCGTTGGCGCGGCCATTCGGCTGCACCGCGCAGGCCTTGCTGCGGTTCCGGATCGGGCTCGCGCTGGCGCGCGCGTTCGAGCAGGCGCGCGCAATCCTCGGCGAACCAGCCCAGATAGCCGCGCTGCTCGAGGCGGCGCGACAGCTCGGCGTGCAGCGCGGGCAGGTGCAGCACGTCTTGCGCGGCGTATTCCAGCTGCTGCGGGCTGAGCGGCCGGCGCAGCCAATCCGAACGCGTTTCCGCTTTCGGCAGGTCGACCCCGAGCAGTTCGCTGACCAATTTCTGATAGCCGAGTCCGGCGCCGAGGCCGGCGAACGCGGCGGCGATCTGCGTGTCGAACAACTGCGCCAGCGTGCAGTTCCAGGTGATCAGCGCTTCGAGGTCTTCGCTCGCGCTGTGCATGATGCAGACGCGCGCGGGGTCGGCCAGCAGCGCGGCCAGCGGTGCCGCGTCGACGGCGGTGGTCGGGTCGATCAGGCCGATGCGGCCGTCGCATTCGACCTGCACCAAGGCGAGCTTCGGCCAGAACGTGTCCACGCGCATGAACTCGGTGTCCAGGCCGAGCGTCGCGGGCGCGCCCTCGAGCAGGCGCTGCAACGCGGCGTCGGAGTCGATCCAATCGGCCAAGGCGATTTCCTCATTGTTCGTGCGATGCGCGCGTCGCATCGCTTCAAACGACGGCGACGAGCGCGGATAATCCAAACACCATGCCCGGTAGCGAAGTCGCACGCAAGCAGCACACCCTCGGCGGCGCCGCCGGCATCGCGCTGCTCGCGCTCGCCTTGGCGTATCGCTTTTTCCCGAGCTGGCTGCATCTGCAGCCGCAGCCGGAACCGAAGGTCGCCGTCGGCGCGTCGGCCTCGCGCGCGCCGAGCACTTGGTCCGCGGTGCAGTCGCGCGCACCGGAGCCGCGCCAAGCAACGGTCGAGGAGGGGCCCGCCGTGGAGATCGGCACCTCGCTCGCCGATGCGATCCGGATGGGACCGCCGGCACCGACCAGCAAGGAAGTGGCGGCCCTGCTCAAGCGCGCACGTACGGCCGAAGAGAAGGGCGCCTTGCTCGATCCGAAAAACGGCGCGATCACGCTGTATCACTCGGTGCTGACCGAAGCTGAAGGCAATCCCGAAGCCGAGGCCGGCCTCGAACGTATCGGCGGCGCCTTGCGCGATTGGGCACTGGCGGCGATCGACCGCGGCGACGAGAACACGGCGCAGCGCTACCTCACCGCGTACGCCGAGCTGCCGCATGCGGACGACGAGCTGGCCGCCGCGCGCACGCGGCTGAAGACCTTGCACGAGATCCTGCCGATGCTGACGCGCGCGGCCGAACTGATGAAGGACGGCCACGTGACGGAGCCGGCGGACGAAAACGCCTTGTCGGTCTATCGCAAGGCAGCCGGACTCGACCCCGGCAACCGGCTCGTCGATGCGGGCTTGGCCGAGATCGAGCGCGGCTATCTCGACCACGCCCTGAACGAGGCGGCACAGGATAACTTCGAGAACGCCGACCGCATGCTCGGTCTGGCCTCTTCGATTCGACCGGGCTCGCAGGCACTGCTCGACACGCGCGCGCGCATCGAAGGCATTCGCCGCCAGCGCGCCGAGACAGTGCTGGCGCAAGCGCGCTCGGCGCTCGATTCAGGCAATGCGGATCTCGGCGAAGAGCTGGCGAAGAAGGCGCAGTCGATCAGCGCCGACCTGGCCGGGCTCGACGAATTCAACCAGCGTCTGCGCAACGCGCGCCTGTACGCGAGCATGAAGCCGGGCCAGGTCATCCGCGACCGCTTCCTCGACATCGCCGGCACGGCGCCGGCGGTGGTGGTGGTGCCGACCGGACAATTCGTCATGGGGTCGGCGGCCGACGAGATCGGTCACACCGACAACGAAGAGCCGCAGCGCCGCGTGCGCATCGAGGTCGGCTTCGCGCTGGGCCAGAGCGAAGTCACCGTGGGTCAGTTCCGCGAGTTCGTGCGCGCGAGCAAGTACACCACCGACGCCGAGAAGCTCGGCGGGGCCGCCGTCTACGAAGAGAGCACCGGGCGCATCGTCAACCGCGCCGGCATGAGCTGGCAGAACGACTATCACGGCGAGCGCGCGAGCGACGACCTGCCGGTCGTCAACGTGTCGTGGAACGACGCCACCGCCTACCTCGCTTGGCTGTCCTCACGCACCGGCAAAACGTATCGCCTGCCCAGCGAAGCCGAGTTCGAATACGCGTTGCGCGCCGGTTCGAACACGCGCTATCCCTGGGGCGACGGCGAGCCGGACAAGGTGGTCGGCAATTTCACCGGCGAGGGCGACCGTTCGCCGTCCAAGCGCAGCTGGTCGAGCGCGTTCCCGCGCTACAGCGACGGCTATTGGGGACCGGCGCCGGTAAAGACGTTCGCGCTGGACGCCTACGGCCTCTACGACATGGAAGGCAACGTGTCCGAGTGGGTCGAGGACTGCTGGCACGACAACTACGTGCGCGCGCCGCGCGACAGCAAGGCCTGGGTCAACCCAGGCTGCGAGCGGCATGTCGTACGCGGCGGCTCCTGGGGCAGCGACCCGGACCAGGTGCGCTCGGCGTTCCGTTTGGCGGCCGCCACCGAGGCGCGCAGCGCCCGCGTCGGCTTCCGCGTCGCGCGGGATTTGTAGCGGCCGGACCGAGTTGCAGTGGGACGGGTTGTTTCGCACCGCGCGGGCCCGTATCATCCGCGCCCTTCCGTTGCGTCCTCCGGGCCGCGGGAAGCCGTTCTCGTCGCAACGACGAACGACGCGTAGGCGAACTTTCACTCGAGTTCGCCGGATGGTTCCGCGGAGAGGTGGCAGAGTGGTCGAATGCGCCGGATTCGAAATCCGGTTTACGGTTTTGCCGTAACGTGGGTTCGAATCCCACCCTCTCCGCCAGTTTGAAAGATCAAGTCCGCTGCTACTCGTCCGAAGACGGCGAGATTCGAACCCACGTGTTCGACAATCGGTTCGACAAACCGGCAGGACTGCCGGTTTGAACGGCGAAGCCGCCCGTAGGGCGAGACACAGGATATGCCGAGCGCCTCCCAGCCTGTTCGCGATGACCTTCACATAACGCCGCTAGCCGGATGGCAAGGGTGGACGCTGGCGGACTATCGTCCGCGCACCTCCGTCTCCCGAGAGCTGCGATGTCCGACACCAGCAACCCGCTTTCGCTCGACACCAATCAGCTCGCGCAGCGCTACTTCGATTTGCAGCAGGCTACGGGCGAGGATCCCGGTTGGTCGGACAAAAACCACCAAGCGCTCTACTTCATCTCGGCCGGCAGCGAATATCGGCTGTGGATGCCGACCGTGGGGAAGGGCTTCGGGTTGCTGCCGCAGGCCACGATCACGACTTACGGAAAGATTCTCGACCAATTGCAGGATTGGGTCGACGCGAACCTCAGCGGCAGTCAGCAGTCCGACCAACTCGCGCGCATCGCGGCCGCCCGCGCCGAGCTCGACGGCAATAGCGAATACCCGACGCTGACGATCACCACCACCGTCGACCACATCCGCGGTGCCGCGGAGGACGATCACGCCGCCATCGCGATCATGGTGTTCTGGTCGCAGGCGCTGAACATGTGGCTGCCGGCGGACATCCAACTCGGCTTCACCTGGGCGACCGCGACCGTTCCGGTGCCCAACAGCTTGATGCAGGACCTGCTCGAGCCGCTGCCTTCGCCCTACATCACCTTGATCCGGTCTGCGTTGAAGAGGATCCCCGTGATCGGCTGGGCGGTGCAGCTGGTCTCGATCGTCCGCTACACGACGGAAGCGTGGAATTTCGCGGTGACGGCGATTTCGAAGATGGCCGACGATGGTGGCCGGCTCTATTTTCCGACGGTAGTCTCCGAGACGGTAACCCGGATTCTGCAAAGCATCACGCCGGCGATCGCCACCGACGTGGCCGCGATGAGCACGCCGGACCTGATGCGCCTCGGCCGGACCTGGACCGCCGAATACGAACAGTCTTTGTACAACCCCGGCAGCTACCGCTACTTCGACAGCGAGATGACCACCACCATCACCTGGACGGCCGGCGGCCAGACCACCGGCTACTACAGCGTGACCTTGCCCGACCTTGTCTACGTGCTCGGCGGCAACGCCACCCTGCTCAGTTTCAAGATGACCACGCAGGACGAATCCTGCTTCGCCGCGCTCACGCTCTTGTTCGCCGCCGACGGCGACGTACTGATGGCCTCGGGCGTGGTGCAATTCAGCAACGGCTCGATCTACTCCTCGCCGCCGGTATGGGCGTCCTCGGAACAAGACCTCAACGCGATGTTCTGGCAGATGACGGACGCGCTGTTCGGCGACAACGTGCCGAGCGTCGGCGACACCTCTGGCGAGGAGGGCGCCATGCAGAATGTGCTGGTCCAATATCTCGACAGCCTCGCGGCCAGCACGCGGTCGATCGCGCCGTCGTCTTCGACCTTGCTCGGCGCGCTTCCGCCGCTGCCGGCGGTGAGCTTCGGCAGCGCCGTTTCCATCGCGAGTGGGATGCAGCGACCGGCGGTGGCTGTCGCAAGCTCGGGCTATGGAGTGGTGGTGTGTGTCGATACCTCGGGCGAGGACGCGTTGTGGGAGACCACGATCTCTACCAGCGCGACGAGCATGAGCGTGAGCTCGGCGCAGAGCAGTTCCTACCAAGGCGGTCAGGATCCGGCCCTGGCCATGTGGGGAAGCTCGGACGTGCTGGAAGTGCACGGCGGCAACGGCAACAACAGCCTCTACTACAACCTGATGACCTTGTCGGGCAGTTCGGTCAGCATCCCCGACGACGGAGACAAGTACGAAAAAGGCGAGAACCCGGCGCTCGCCGTCGTCGGTTCGACCGCTTACGAACTTCATCGCGACCAGTCTTCGGGTAACGACACCCTCTACTACGAGCTCGGCACGATCTCGAGCAGCAGCGTGAAATGGTCGGGCAGCGAAACGGAGTACGCCAAGGGCGACAACGCGTTCGCCTGCGCCGTCCCCGGCCACTCGAACCTGGTCGTCGCGCACGTGCGCGACGACACGATCTACACGATGAATGCCGCCGTCTCCTCCTCGTCGATCAGTTTCGGCGACGAGCAGACGCTCGGCGATGGCGACGGACCGGCCGTGGCGGTATTGGGCAGTGGCTGGGTGATCGTGTTCCACCAGGGCACCGACGATGCCTCGAACACGCTCTGCACCAGCATCGGGCTGTGGTCGTCCGCTTCGATCCAGTGGATCGTGACGGGCGTCCACGCATTCACCGGCGGCTATCCGGGCGCTTCGCGGCGTAGTGACGACACCGTCGCGGTGGTCTACGAGAACAACAATGGATCCGGCGGCATCGCCGGGCGAATGGCCTCGTTGTCGCTGCCGGCCGGCTTCGTGTAAATACGCGGGTCGGCGCTTGCCGCGGAACTCGAAGGCGTCGGCGTCGTGCGCCGGCGCCCAACGCGATTGACGGTTCGACCCACCCCCACCATCATCCGCGCTCTTTCGACCCATTCCGGTTCGCGCATGAGCACGATCTCCATCCCCATCTCCCACGGCGAGCTGATCGACAAGATCACGATCCTCGAAATCAAGGCCGAACGCATCGGCGACGCAAGCAAGCGCACCAACGTGCGCAACGAGCTCGATCTGCTCGATGCGACGTGGAACGCCGACCCCGCTTCGCGCACCGACATCGCGGCCGAGCGTGCGCAACTGCGCGCCGTCAACGAGGCCTTGTGGGACATCGAAGACCGTATCCGCGTGAAGGAGAAGGCGAAGGCGTTCGACGCCGAATTCATCGAACTGGCGCGCTCGGTCTACGTCACCAACGACGAGCGCGCCGCGATCAAGCGCACGATTAACGACAAGCTCGGCTCCAGCCTGATCGAAGAAAAGTCCTACCAGGACTATCGCTGAGTCGCGTTGCGGTACTCGGCGAACGCGTGCAGGCGCTCGATCACGTCGTCGACTTCGATCAGATCCATAACGCCGCGGTGCTCGAGCTTGGTTCCCCATTTCAGTGCGGCGGCGGGTTTCTTGCGGTATTTGCGCGCGGCCGCGTCGTAGCGGTCGACGCACCAGCGCGTGTCCGAGTAGGGGCCCGAACGGTGCGGATTGCTGGCTGCGTGCAGGCCTAGCACCGGCGTACCGACCGCATTGGCGATGTGCATCGGCCCCGAATCGGGGCACAGCACCAGGCTGGCGCGCTGCATCAGGGCGAGCAGCTGTTTCAGCGTGTCCTTGCCGGTCAGGTCGAGCGGGCGCGTGCGTGTCTGCGCCAGAATCGTGTCGGCGAACTCGCGTTCGTACGCACTCGGCCCGCCGCACAAAGCGACGCGCCAACCGAGTTCGAGCGCGGCGTGATCGATCGCGGTGGCGTAACGCTCGGCGCGCCAGTTGCGCAGGCGGTGGCTGGATACCGGACTCACCAGCAAAGTCGGCGCATCGCCGGGCAGGTGCTTCTCGGCGAACACGCGCGCTTCGTCCGGAATGGCCAGATCCCAACGCGGTGCGCCATTGCGTTTGAGACCGAGCGGTTCGAGGAAGCTCGCCAGTGCGTCCAGCACGTGTTCGCCGCTGCGCGCCGGAATGCGGCAATTGATAAAAAGTCCGTGCAGATCTTTCGAGCGCTTGCGGTCGTAGCCGATGCGCAGCGGTGCGTTCACCGCTCGGCTGAGCAGATTCGCGCGCCAGGAGACCTGCATGTGCAGCAGCGCGCTGAAGCGCCGGCCGGCCAGCGCGGCGCGCACCGCGCGGCGTCCCAGGCGTCCGGCCGCCTTGTCGAACACGACGAATTCGACCCCGGGCAGATCGCCGATCAGGCGCTGCTCGAGCTTGCCGATGATCCAGGTCAGCCGCGTCTGCGGCCAATGTTCCTGCAGCGTGCGCACCAGCGGCACCACGTGGGTGACGTCGCCGAGCGCCGAAGTGCGCAGCAGGCAGAGCGATTCGGGCGCTTCGCCCGCGATTGCAGCTTGATCCATGTAACGCTTGCTACCATCTGGTTCGGAATGCGGCCGCCTCTTGTGCGCCCGCGAGGGCCGCAACTTGGCAGAGGCATGATCGAGGCGCAAGTTCAATCGACGGCGACGGGGGCGATCGTGTACGACCGCGCGCTCGGCGTGGCCGACGAACGCTGGTTCGACCGCGCTGCGGGCGGCGCTGCGATGCCGAGCGGTGGCCGCGGCGGCGCCGTCTTCGTCGACACGCCGGCCGGTGCCTGCGTGCTGCGCCACTACCAGCGCGGCGGCTTGGTCGCGCGCCTCAGCGCCGATCGTTATCTGTGGACCGGCGGCGCGCGCACGCGCGCGTTTCGTGAGTTCGAGCTGCTCGCGCGGCTGGTCGAGGCCGGTTTGCCGGCGCCGCATCCGGTCGCGGCGCGTTACGAACGCGACGGTCTGCGCTATCGCGCGGACTTGCTGACTCGCCGCATCGTCGACGCGCAAACCTTGGCCGAATGCCTGGCCGGCGACGCGCTGACGCCGGCGCTGGCGCACGAGGTCGGCCGTACCATCGCGCGATTCCACCAGGCCCAGGTCTGGCACGCCGATCTGAACGCGCACAACGTGCTGGCCGACGCCGGCGGGAAGGTCTGGCTGATCGATTTCGACCGCGGCCGCCTGCGCAAGGCGGCGCTCGGTTGGCAGCAGGCCAATCTGGCGCGCCTGCGTCGCTCGTTCGACAAACTCGGCGCCGGCCGCCGCGGCGATTTCGATGCCAGCTTCTGGCATCCGTTGCTGGCGAGCTACCATGAGGCGATGGCGCGGCCGCAGCGGTCGTCGCATTCGGGCGGAGTGTTGTCGTGAATCTCGCGTTGCGCTTCCTCGGCGTCGGCAGCGCGCAGGCGCCCGAACTCGGTTCGGCTTGCGGCGTGCTCGAGCGCGACGGCGCGCCGGCGCTGATGATCGACTGCGGCGCGGAAGCGCTGTCGGCGTATCTGGACCGCTACGGCGAAGCGCCGCGCGCGGTTTACATCACGCATACGCACATGGACCACGTCGGCGGGCTCGAGCGGCTGTTCTATCGCGTCTACTTCGATGCCGCCTTGCGCGGCCGCGTGCGCTTGTACGCGCACGCGGCCCTGGTGCCGCTGCTGCAGGCACGCGTGGCCGACTACCCGGAGGTGCTGGCCGAGGGCGGCGCGAACTTCTGGGACGCGTTTACGCTGGTGCCGCTGTCGCGCGGGTTCTGGCACGAGCGTCTGTGGTTCGACGTCTTCGCCACGCGCCACCACGCGCCCAATTCCTCGTTCGGCCTGTCTTTGGCCGGCAGTTTCGTCTGGACCGGCGATACGCGGCCGGTGCCGGAGATGCTCGCGCACTACGCCGCGCGCGACGAGCTGGTCGCGCACGACTGCGGCGCGATCGGCAATCCTTCGCACACCGGCGTCGACGATCTCGAGCGCGAATATCCGCCCGACTTGCGTCGCCGCCTGATGCTCTATCACTACGCCAGCTTGGCCGATGCCGCGATGATGGAGACGCGCGGCTATCGCGTCGCGCGCCGCGACGAGGCGGTCGCGCTGGCGCCGGCCTTGCGCACGGTTGAGCCGGTCGAGGTCGCCTGAGCATGGGCGCGGCGATTCCGCTGCGACTGGAATCGGCGCCGCCGCGCGACCGCCGCGGGCGAGTGCTGCGCGACCTGCGCATCTCCGTCGTCGACCGCTGCAACTTCCGCTGTCCCTATTGCATGCCGGAAGAGCGTTATCCGCGCGATCACGAGTTTCTGAGCAAGAACGAACGCTTGCGCTTCGAGGAAATCGAGCGCCTCGCGCGCCTGTTCACCGGCCTCGGCGTCCACAAGTTGCGCCTGACCGGCGGCGAGCCGCTGCTGCGGCGCGACCTGCCCGAACTGGTGCGCCGGCTCGCCGCGCTGCCCGGCATAGACGATATCGCCTTGACCACCAACGGCAGCCTGCTCGCAGTGCAGGCGCAGGCCTTGCGCACGGCCGGCTTGCAGCGCATCACGATGAGTCTGGACACGGTGGTGCCGGAGACGTTCCGGCGCATGTCCGGCGGTCGCGGCGACATCGGCATCGTGCTGGATGCCATTGCCGTGGCCGAACAGGTCGGCTTCGGTCCGCTCAAGCTCAACGTGGTGGTCATGCGCGGCGTCAACGACGGCGAAGTGCTCGAACTGCTCGAGCGATTCCGCGGCAGCGGCCACATCGTGCGCTTCATCGAATACATGGACGTCGGCACCTGCAACGACTGGCGCGATGAGCTGGTGGTGCCGAGCGCTGAACTGCGCGCACGCATCGCCGCGCGCTGGCCGCTGGTCGAACTTCAAGCCAACTATGACGGCGAGGTCGCGCGCCGCTACGCGTTCGCCGACGGCGGCGGCGAGATCGGTTTCATCAGTTCGGTGACCGAACCGTTCTGCGGCGACTGTTCGCGCGCGCGGCTGTCGGCCGACGGCCGCCTCTACACCTGCCTGTTCGCCGGCAGCGGTCACGACTTGCGCGGGCCTTTGCGTGCCGGCGCCAGCGACGCCGAACTGAGCGGCCTGATCCGCGCCGTGTGGGGCGCGCGCGAGGACCGTTACAGCGAATTGCGCAGCGAGACGGCGCCGGCTCCGCGCGAGCACGTCGAGATGTACGCGATCGGGGGCTGAGATGGCGAGCCGGAC
Organism: Dokdonella sp. GW821-FHT11D02; assembly: GCF_058808595.1. Classification (NCBI taxonomy): domain Bacteria; kingdom Pseudomonadati; phylum Pseudomonadota; class Gammaproteobacteria; order Lysobacterales; family Rhodanobacteraceae; genus Dokdonella; species Dokdonella sp. GW821-FHT11D02. The sequence goes on from NZ_CM179520.1 coordinate 2,288,910, forward strand.
ATTGAGTCACATCGATGCACAGGGGCGTCCCGCGATGGTCGACGTCGGCGCCAAGACGGCGACGCGACGCGAGGCGGTGGCCGAAGTGTTGGTGCGCTTTCCGGCCGCGGTCGCGCAGACCTTGCGTGCCGAGGGCCTGCGCTCGAAGAAAGGGCCGATCGTCGACACCGCGATCATTGCCGGCACCTTGGCGGTCAAGCGCACGCACGAGCTGATTCCGTTCTGCCATCCCTTGCCGATCGAAAACTGCCGCTTCGAGGTGGAGTTCGCCGGCGAGCGCGAGTTGCGCATCCGCTGCACCGTCGCGCTGACGCACAAGACCGGCGTCGAGATGGAAGCGCTGACCGGCGCCAGCGTGGCGGCGTTGACCGTCTACGACATGTGCAAGGCGCTTTCGCACGAGATCGTCATCGACGGTCTGCATCTCGTGGAGAAGAGCGGCGGCAAACGGCGCGTGCGGCGGGGCAGGGCGGCGGCATGAGCTATACGCTGCTGTACTTCGCCAGTCTTGCCGACCGCGCCGGCCGCGCCGAGGAATTGCTCGACAGCGTCGCGCGCACGCCGCGCGAGCTGTATGCGGAAGTCGCCGCCGTGCATCGATTCCCGTTTACGGCCGAGCGCTTGCGCGTCGCCGTCAACGGCGCTTTCGTCGCCTGGGATCACGCGCTGGCCGATCGCGACGAAATCGTATTCCTGCCGCCCGTCAGTGGGGGATGAGTGAACGCGAGCCGATTTTCATTGATGGAAAGCGCGATCGACCTCGCCGTCGAACGTCGCGCGCTCGACCACACCTCGGCCGGCGCGTATGCCAGCTTCGAGGGCTGGGTGCGCGATCACAACGACGGGCGCGCCGTGCGGCAACTCGACTATCAAGCCTATGCCGCGCTCGCCGCCAGCGAGGGCGAGGCGATCTTGACCGAAGCGGTCGCACGTTTCGGCGTACGTGAGGCGCGCTGCGTGCATCGCATCGGCCGACTCGCGATCGGCGATCTGGCGGTCTGGGTCGGCGTCAGCGCCGATCATCGCGACGCCGCGTTCGTGGCTTGTCGCTGGATCATCGACGAGGTGAAGCGGCGCGTGCCGATCTGGAAGAACGAACACTACGCCGACGGCGAATCGGGCTGGCTGCACCCGGACAACACGCCGGTCGCATCGAACTGATCCCGCGAGGCGCGCGGCCTCGCGGGATCGTTGTTGCAGCGTTTCCGCTCAGCGGCGTACGCGCTTGCCGATCTGCAACGGCGGCGACGGCGGCAGATGCGCCGGAGTCGCCGCGCAGTCCAGCGTGACGTCGTCGAGTATCACTTCGCCGGTCGCCCCGCCCGGTGCGTCAGCGGCCCAATCCAAGCGAACCACATGCGCTTGACCGTCGAGATAGGCGGCCGGGATTTCCACGCTGTGCACGTTGTACGCCGTCTCGCCGGTGGCCGGAGTGAAGGTGTGGACCAGGTTCGAGTCGATGCTCAGTTTCAGGCTCGCGCTGGTGTCGATGCCGATCAGGTTGACCATCCAGTAGTTCAGCCAGCGCGGCTGGCCTTGCGGGAACACCACGCTCTGGCTCAGCCAGGAGGTGTTCGCCACGTCCCAGCCGCCGAACCACGCGAACCAGTCGCCGGTGCGCGCCATGAAGGTCTCGTCGGAGTTGCAGGAGACGTCGCAGATCGGCGGCGCGTTGCTGCTGCTGTCGTCGCCGCTCCAGATCTCGCCGCCGCCGCCGGTGAGCTCGAAGCTCGGGTCGTTCAAGAGCTGAGTCGGTTTGCAGGCGACGCTGCCCGAACCGTCGAAGCCGTCCTTGAAGATCGCATCGTTCTCCGGCTGGTTGACGGTCAGCGTGAGCGGAATCGTGAAGCTCGGATGCGCGCTGTCGCTGGTACTCACGCACAGGCTGGCCGTATGCGTGCCGATACCGAGGCCGCTGCTGTCGACGCTGACGACGACGCTCGCGCTGGCGCCACCGGCGACGTCGCCGCTGATCGGTGCGGCGCTGACCCAGGCGACGTCAGCGGTGCTGACACAGGCATCGCTCGATTCGGCGATCGTGTAGTTGAGCGTGGTGCTGCTGTCGCCGGTATTGGCGATGGCGAGGTTCTGCGTCGAGCTGGCGCCGGCGTCGAGTTCGAAGGAGAGATTGGCCGGAGTGACGTTGGCGGTCGCGGCGACCGGATCGGGATCGCCGACCGCGGCGATCTTGAAATTCACGTCCGATACGTCGAAGAACACGTTGCCGTTGCAGCGCACGCGCACGCGCGCCTGCGTCGTGTCGGGGCGCTGCGGCACGACCACATCGGCGCGGCCGTTGTTGGGCACAGCGGCGGCGAGCGAATCGGGCCAGGTGCTGCCGCCGTCGACCGAAAGATCGATGTCGACCGCCGTGCAGTTGACCGGAGCGACATCGGTGCCGGCGACGTCCCACAGCACCGCGTGCGTCTCGCCGCGACCCCAGTTGAGCGCCGTGTTCGGCCGCTTCACCAGGAACGGACCAGCGGTATTGGTGACTTGGATCTGCACGTCGCTGCTTTGCGTCGCACCGAATTGCGGCGTGCCGGGAACGTCGTGGTTGTCGCGCACGGTCAGGCGGAAGTTCAGCGCACGCGTGGTCGTGGGCCACGCTTCGCCCAAGGCCAGCGGCGCGCCGAGTACGGTCTGCATGCGCGGGAAGACGCGCGTGCCGTCGGTGCTGGCATTGAACGAGCGGAAGATCGGTCCGGCACCGGTGTCGCCTTGCGCGAGCGTGGTCGACGGACCGAGATCGTATTGTTCCCAGTTGTAGCTCAGCACGTCGGCGCCGTCGGCATCGGTAGCCGCGGCCTTCAGCACGAAGGCGGTGTGCATCGGGATCGTGTAGCCGGTCGGCAGGCTGGCAGTGTCGATCACCGGCGCGGCGTTCGTGCTCGGCGTGTCGGCGGCGCAAGAGCCGCCGGTGCCGGCCATCCAGGTGCTGATTTCCGCCAGGTTCTTGGCGTGGAAGTAGGGATCGCTGTGCGGCTGCAGATCGTTGGTCGTACAGATACCGGCATAGGCCATGATGGTCGAGCCGCTGCCGGGCTCGTAAGCGGCCGAGCCGGCGCGATTGTTGCCGCCGCAGCTGCCCGTCCTCGAGTTGAAGGTGTGGTTGCCGCCGAATTGGTGACCCATCTCGTGCGCCACGAAATCGATCCAGAACGCATCGCCGACCGGGTTGGGCAGGCCGGTGGTGCCGCCGGCTTTGTTGGCCGTGCATACCGACGGCCGCAGCGCGACGCCGCCGCTGCCGGTGGTGAACACGTGGCCGATGTCGTAGTTCGCCGCGCCGATCACGCTGTTCAAATTGGTGATGTTCTCGTCGAGCGCACCCTCATCGTTGGAGTACGGGTCGCCCGCCGCCGTCGGGTAGATGATCTGATCGTTGTCGTCGATCAAGGTCATGTGTACCGCGAGCTCGGTCTCATAGACCTGATTGACTCGGTTCATCGCGGTGACGACGGCCGCCAGGCCGCATTCCACCGTCGCATTGCCGGGGCAGACCTTGGTCACGTAGAAGTGGTTGGCGGCGACCGCGGCGCGATAGTCGCGCTGGGTCTGGCCGGTCTGCGTCATCGGCGCCGGCTGCCCGAGCAGGTGTTGGCCGGCCGGATCGGGTGTTTGATCGTGCACGCCGCATTGGAACGGCTCGCTCGACGCCGGCAGGTCGCTGCGTCGGAAGCTCAGGTAGCGATTGCCGCCTGTGTAGGATTCCGGACGCACCAGCCAGATGCCGTCACGGTCGAACACCATCGCCTGGAAACCCGACGGCGACAGATCGATGCGCACCTTGCGTCCGTTCGCGTCGCTGCCGGCGAGGCTGGCGATCTGCGGATACTTCGCTTGCAGGGCCGGCGGCATCGTGCCGGAATCGGTGACCAGAAATTGTGCGAAATGACCATCGGGTTGCGGCAGCGCGAGTTCGAAGGCGGCGCCGCCGACGCGCGCACTGGCGACGTGCGCGCGCAGGCCGGCCAGATCGAGTTGCAGCGAGCGGTATGCCGCGGCCTGCGGCGCATCGGCCGGTAGCTGACGCGCTTGCACGTTCTGCCAGAACTGAGCGGAAGCGGGCGCGGCTGCCGCTGTCGCCGACCACGCCGCCAGCGTGGCTATCGAAACCAGGCCCGCGACCTTCGTCGCGAGCGAAAACCAGCGTTTGCTGAGCATTGCGATTCCCCAAGAGTGCGTAACGAAAACCCGCGGCCTGCCGGGGCGCGCGGGCGCGGCACTATGGCATAGCGATGGAGATGCGCACAGTACGATGGGGTATCGTGAATCGGCCGTGCGATTCGCAGCGGCGGCGTGCGGCCGCGGCCGTGTCGGGCATTGCGAATGCGATCGGCATGCGCGCCCGGCAGCGAGCGTGGCTCGCCGGCGAACTTGTTCGGAATCGAAGGGGTGGCAGCTCCGCCAGCTACATCCCGGCACCCGAATCACTCACTACCGTTGCTTCCTTCCGGACCTGGCGGGATTCGCAAGCTATCGTCGCGGGAGAACCGACGGAGCCGCCATGAACTGGCGGTGCGCGTTGTACGCGGCTATCGAAGGATCGGTGATCCTTACGAGAAGGCACACTTTTCAAATTGGCGGAGAGAGCGGGATTCGAACCCGCGAAACGGTTTGACCCGTTTACACACTTTCCAGGCGTGCTCCTTCAACCACTCGGACACCTCTCCGCAAAAACGTTGCCATGGTCTCTGGCTGGCGAGATGGATCGACTCGTCCTGAGCCTCGCCTCTCGCCCTCGAAGCGGCCGCGCAGGATACTCGCCGGACCCTCCTCGCACAAGTAAACGCCTAAGTAACGGCGGGCGCTCGGCCCGGCTTGCTACAATCGACCCTCTCTTCGCGAATCTCCCATGTCGTACCAAGCTCTCGCCCGCAAATGGCGGCCGCGCCGCTTTTCTGAACTGGTCGGCCAGGAGCACGTCGTGCGCGCGCTCGCGCACGCGCTCGACAGCGGACGCCTGCACCACGCCTTCCTGTTCACCGGCACGCGCGGCGTCGGCAAGACGACCATCGCGCGCATCTTCGCCAAATCGCTCAATTGCCAACACGGACCGACCTCCAACCCGTGCGGCGAATGCGGCGCCTGCGTGGAGATCGACGCCGGCCGCTTCGTCGATCTGCTCGAGATCGACGCCGCCAGCAACACCGGCATCGACAACGTGCGCGAACTGATCGACAACGCGCAGTACGCACCGACGCGCGGTCGTTACAAGGTTTATCTGATTGACGAAGTGCACATGCTGTCCAAAAGCGCCTTCAACGCCTTGTTGAAGACGCTGGAGGAACCGCCGCCGCACGTGAAATTCCTGCTCGCCACCACCGACCCGCAGAAGCTGCCGGTGACGGTGCTTTCGCGCTGCATCAAGTTCAATCTGAAGCGCCTGACGGCGGAGCAGATCGTCGGCCAGATGCGCTCGATCCTCGGCGCCGAAGGCATCGCCTTCGACAGCGAAGGCATCGACGTGCTGGCACGCGCCGCCGATGGTTCGCTGCGCGACGGCCTGTCGCTGCTCGATCAGGCGATCGCGCACGGCGGCGGCGCGCTGCACGCGAACGAGGTGCACGCGATGCTCGGCACAGTCGAGCGCGCCAAGGTACGCGTGCTGCTCGACCGGCTCGCCGCCGGTGACGGCGCCGGCCTTCTGGCCGAGATCGAACGCATCGCGAGTTTCGCGCCGGATTTCGCTCAAGTGCTGGACGAGCTGGCCGGACTCCTGCACCGCATCCAGCTCGCCCAGCTGGTTCCGGACATCGGTGACGAAGACGGCGTCGATTCGCGCGATCTGGCCGCACGCGTGGCGGCGCAGGACGTGCAGCTGTGGTACCAGATCGCGGTGACCGGCCGGCGCGATCTGCCGCTGGCGCCGACGCCGCGCGTCGGTTTTGAGATGAGCTTGTTGCGCATGCTGGCGTTCGTGCCGGGTGGAGCCGGGATTGGGGATTCGGGATTGGGGATTGGTAAAAGCGCTCCCTCGAGCGTTACAGCCGTGCCTGAGCGACGCGTCGAAATGCCTAAATCGGCCCCGCCGACTGATACGGCTCCAACCGCCCCATCGACTCCTTCACGTCGAATGGAAGAGAAAGCACCCGCTTCTGCTTCTCCCAATCCCCACTCCCCAATCCCCAATCCCGGCCTCTCATGGCCTGAACTGATCGACCGCGCCGAACTGCGCGGGCCGGTCGGCGAACTCGCACGCAATTCGACCTTGATCGCGATCGAGGATCAGCTGGTACGGCTCGCCATTCGGTCGAGCCACGAACACTTGGCCGAAGGGCCGTTGGTGGGAACGCTGGAGCAGCGCCTCGGCGCCGCGCTCGGACGCGCGGTGAAGGTCCGCTTCGAGCGCGCCAACACCGGCGCCGAAAGCCCGGCCGAACAGCGCCAGCGCGCCGACCACGAACGCCGGCAAGCCGCTGCGGCGGCCGTGCAAGGCGACCCGGTCGTGCAGTCGCTGATCGACACCTTCGGCGCACGCGTCATCCCCGATAGCGTCCGCCCGATTGACAATTGAAGCGCATGTCGAAGAGTGCTTCTCATGAAAAGTGCGGCCATGGATGGCCGCGAGTAGATTTTCCGAAGCTTGAATCGTTCTCGATAGTCGCGACCTTGCAGGTTGCAGCGATCCCGGACGGATCGCACAAACAAAGGTGAATGAAATGAAAGGTCCGCTTGCCGGCTTGATGCAACAAGCCCAGCGCATGCAAGAAGAAATGAAGCGCGCGCAGGAAGAACTCGCCAACACTGAAGTCACCGGTCAAGCCGGCGGTGGCCTCGTCAGCGTCTTGATGAGCGGCCGCCACGAAGTGCGCCGCGTCACCATTGACCGCAAGCTGTTCGCCGACGATCCGGAGATGGCTGAAGATCTGGTCGCCGCGGCGGTGAATGATGCGGTCAACAAGATCGCCGCGTTGAACCAGGAGAAGCTCGGCGGCCTCGCTTCCGGCATGAACCTGCCGCCCGGCTTCAAGTTGCCGTTTTGAGAGCCGGGATTTGGGATTGGGGATTGGGGATTCGGAGAAGCCGAAGATCAAACCCCGATCCTAGATGCTTTGCCAATCCCAAATCCCGAATCCCCAATCCCGGCTTTTCAATGTCTTCTTCTCCGCTACTCGCCGACCTGATCGACGCTCTGCGCTGCCTGCCCGGCGTCGGCGCGAAGAGTGCGCAGCGCATGGCGTTTCACGTGCTCGAACGCGATCGCGACGGCGCACGCAAGCTGGCCGAGCGGTTGACGCTGGCGGTCGAGCGCATCGGCAACTGCACGCGCTGCCGCACGTTCAGCGAAGAGGCGATGTGTACGTTCTGCGCCAGCCCCACGCGCGACCGCAGTCTGCTCTGCGTGGTGGAGACGCCGGTCGATCAACTGGCGATCGAACAGGCGACCGGATACCGCGGCCAGTATTTCGTCCTGCTCGGCCGGCTGTCGCCGCTGGACGGGCTCGGCCCGAAGCAACTCGGGCTCGATCTATTGGCGAGCCGGCTCGCCGAGGGCGAGGTGCAGGAGCTGATCGTCGCCACCAATCCGACCGTCGAGGGCGAGGCGACCGCGCACATGCTGTCGCAGCTCGCGCGCGCGGCCGGCGTGCGTGCCAGCCGCCTCGCGCACGGCGTTCCGCTCGGCGGCGAACTCGAATTCATCGATCGCGGCACGCTTGCGCATGCGTTCGGGGGCCGGCAAGAGCTTTGAAGCCGGAATTGGGGATTGGGACTGTGGAGGCAGGATGCCGGAACGAACAAAGCAGCTGGCTCGAAGGGCGAGTCGCAGGATGCGACGAGTCATTCGGGATTGGTTGAGAGCTGTTCTATGATTCCCGAATCCCGAATCCCGAATCCCGAATCCCGGCCCCCATGCCCGACACCCTGTTCGCCAAGATCATCCGTCGCGAGATTCCCGCCGACATCGTCTACGAGGACGACCACGTGCTCGCGTTCCGCGACATCAACCCGCAAGCGCCGGTGCACGTGCTGTTCATTCCGAAGGTGCCGGTCGCGACCTTGAACGATCTCACCGATGCCGATGCGCTACTGGTCGGCAAGCTCGTGCTGGCGGCGACGCGTTGGGCCAAGGCGCAGGGATTCGCCGAGAACGGCTATCGCGTCGTGATGAACTGCAACAGCGACGGCGGTCAGACCGTGTATCACATTCATCTGCACTTGCTCGCCGGGCGCGCGATGCATTGGCCGCCGGGTTGAACGCGGGCCTCGAGTTTCCTGCGTAGACGCGGCATCGCGCGTCGGCGAGCCCGCCGTCTCATTTCAACGTCGCGATCTCCGCTGCGATCTGGTCGTACACGCCGCCGTCGTCGAAGTGGGTTTTCTGTGCCTGCGCCCAGCCGCCGAACGTTTCGATGCCGAACAGATCGACCGGCGGAAAGCGTTGCGCGTTCTTGGCCGCGACGGCGCCGTCGCGCGGACGCAGGAAATTCTTGGCGGCGAGTTCCTGCGCGTCCGGACTCCACAGATAGCGCAAGTATTCTTCCGCCGCGGCGCGCGTTCCTTTCTTGTCGACGACCGCATCGACGACTGCGACCGGCAGATCGGCGCGGATCGACTGCGCCGGATAGATCACTTCGAAACCACCCTGGCCGAATTCCTTCGCGACCAGTCCGGCTTCGTTCTCGAACGTGACCAGCACGTCGCCGATGCCGCGTTCGAGGAAGGTCGTGGTGGCCGCGCGGCCGCCGCTGTCGAGCACCGGCACGTTGCGGAATACGCTCGCCACCAGCGTGCGTGCCGTCGCCGCGTCGCCGCCCGGTTGCTTCAGCGCGTAGCCCCACAACGCGAGATAGGTGTAGCGGCCGTTGCCGGAGGTTTTCGGGTTCGGCACGATTACTTTGATTCCGCTGCGCGCGAGATCGCTCCAGCCGTGGATGTCCTTCGGGTTGCCCTTGCGCACGATCAGCACCTGCAGGCTGGAGAACGGCGCCGAGTCGTTCGGCAGCTGCTTGGCCCAGTCAGCGCGCACGAGCTTGCCCTTGCTCGCGATCACGTCGATGTCCAGGCTCTGGTTCATCGTCACGACGTCGGCGTCGAGACCGTCGACGACCGCGCGCGCCTGTTTGCTGGAGCCGCCGTGCGATTGCTGGATCACGATCGTCTCGTGCCGCGTCGCCTCGTAGTGCTTGACGAATAGCGGGTTGTAGTCGCGATAGAAGTCGCGCATGACGTCGTAGGAGACGTTCAACAGAGTCGTTTCGGCGGAGGCGCCCGAGGAGGCGAGGGCGAGGCCGAACAACGAGCAGACGAGACGATGGCGCACGCGGGGCTCCGGTTTCGGACGACCCCGCCATTCTGCGCGGCGCGAGCCGCGGCTACAGGACGATCGGTTGGTTCGCTATGTCGGCTTGGATATAACCGGCGCTCAGCGTCCGCGCGGATGGCCGTGGTCGCGGATGATCAACGTGCCGCCGCCGCCCCAGAACGGACCCCAATACGGGCCGCCCCAGCCCCACGGTCCGTACGGGCCGTAGCCGTAGCGCCAGGGATCGTAGGAGTCGCGCACGACCAGCGGCCGCTTGGGCCACAGATAGATCGTGTCGGCCGCGACGTGCGGATAGCTGTAATCGTACTCGCCGACCTTGCCGCGATCGGTGCCGGTCAGGCGGCCGGCGATCGTCACTTCGCGGCCGCGTTCGAATTCTTCCGGATCGTAGAAGCCGCTGCGGCAGGCGATGAAACGGCCATCGGTGGGGTCGCGCGACAGCGGTCGCGCGCTGCTGTCGAGCTTGCGCGAGAGGACTTCGAAGCAAGTGATGTCAGCCTTCGGCTCGACCTTGATGATGTCGCCGCCCCAGCGCACGTTCTGGCCGTTGACGCTGCCGGCCGCCTCGCGCGCCGTGACGTTGGCGTACTGGCCTTGCAGCGGTTGCGGCACGGTGGCGCAGGCGCCGAGTGCGCCGCCGAGCAGGACGATGGCGGGGATGCGGAAATTGGACTTGTTCATGTTGACCTCGATCAGCCGCGACGCAGGGTGCGGAGTTGCGTGTTCGATAGTACTTCGACGGCACTCGATCATGGGACGTCGCGTCGGTCGAGCTTCTTTACAAGTCCTTGCGTTCGATAGCGCCGGACACGGCGAGCGAAAGCCTGCACTTCCGCCGTGTCCGCCGTCGCGCGCGCGTAGCGCAGATCGGTATAGGTTTCGACCAGCGCGGTGAGTCCGGCGGCGACTTCGGGCGCTTGCGTGCGAATCTGATGCAACCAGTCCAGCGGACCTTGTTCGGGACGTGCGGCGAAGCCGTGGCGCGCGACGCGCCGGCGCAACTCTCCCCAAGCTCGTTCGAGCGCATCGCCTGGCGCGGTCACGCTCGAACGCATCGCCCACAGCGTAGCCAGCAGCATCGCGATGCCGAGCGCGGCGGACAGCGCCAGCATCAGGTCGCCGGGATTGGCTTCGGGCACGCCGAATGGGGTCAACAGACCTTTCTGCCGCAATGCATTGAAACCGATGATGCCTTCGGTCCAGAGCCGGTTCACCCCGTCGAGATGGTTGCGCAGATCGCGCAGCCATTGCGCCTGCGTCCAGTCCGCGGCGCCGTGGGCGGCCGCGGCGCCGCGCTCGATGCGCACCGGGCTGACGGCGGCGGTTGGATCGATGCGCACCCAGCCCCGTCCGGCTTGCCAGACCTCGGCCCAGGCGTGCGCATCGGACTGCCGTACCAGCAAATAGGATTTGCCGCTCCACCAACCGCCCTGATAACCGGTGACTACGCGCGCCGGAATGCCGGCCGCGCGCATCAGGAAAACGAAGGCCGAGGAATAGTGCTCGCAGAAGCCGCGCTGCGTGTCGAACAGGAAGTCGTCGACCGAATCGCGCCCGAGCAGCGGCGGACTGAGCGTGTAGCGAAAGCTGGCGTGGAACAGATCGAGCGCCGCGCGCACGACGGCGGCATCGTCGCGGCCTTCGCTGCGCCAACGTTCGGCCAGCGCGCGCGCGCGCGGATTGAAGCTGTCGGGCAGCGCCAACGCGCGGTTGCGCGTGGCGCCGTCCAAGGTCGGCGCGAGCTGATAGCGGGTCGCCGATTGCACGCGGTATTCGCGCGGTTGCGCGATCGGCGCATCGGCGATCGCGACTCGATCGGTGAGCAGGCGCGCATTCGGCGGCGCCGCCAGCGGCAGGTCCAACGTCGGCAGCCAATACTGGCCGGTTGGTTCCAGCACGACGCGATAGTCGAGCAGGTCGCCTTCGGTTTGCACCTCTTCGGGTTGGCGCGCGCCGCGCAAGCGTTCGCGCGACCAGGTCGCGCCGTCGAATTCCCACAACACGATCGCACGGAAGTACAACTGCTGCGCCGGCGGCACGACGCCGCCGAAATCGACGCGGAAGGCCGGCGTGTCGTCCAGCAGCAGTTCGCTGAATTGACCCGGCGTCATGCGCTCGCTCAAACCGGTGCGCGCGCTGTCGTTGCCGGGCGAGCCCCACAGCGGCGCGCCCAGGCGCGGCACCAGCACGAACGCTGCCGCGGCCAGCGGCAGACTGCAGCCGAGCAGGGCAGCGGCCAAGCGCAATTGCGCGGTCAACGGTTTGCGCGTCGGCAGCGGCGCCGGTTGCAGGGAAGCGAGCGCCGCCAGCAGCAGGCCGAGCACGGCGCAGATCAATAGAGTGAACAGCAACGATTGCGCGAACAAGAGGGCGCTCATCAGCACGAACGCGCCGAAGCCGAGTGCGACGCGCGCATCGCGCACGCGTTCGGTTTCCAACAGCTTCAGGCCGAGCAGTCCGGCACCGAGCACGCTGCCGGGCTCGCGCCCGAACACATTGCCGAAACTGACCAGGACCAGGGCGAGCAGCGCGGCGGTCAGCGGCAGGCGGATCCAAACACCGGCCGCAGCGGCGCCGCGCCGGCGCGTCCACACACGCAGCGGCAGGATGACCGCCAGCGCCAACGACAGCCACAGAGGCAAATGCGTCAGATGCGTCGCCAAAGTCGCAGCGACGGTCGCGGCGAGCAGCTCGAACTGGCGCGTGTCGAGCCGATCGCTCATGCACTGCCGCCGGGTAGCAGGGCGAGCGCGCGCAAGCAAGCCTGTCGTTGCAGCGCGCCGAGTCCGGGACCGATCGCCTCGCCCGGTAAATGCAAGGTGTAGCGGCGCTGTTCGGCTTCGGCCGCAGCGACCCAGGCGGCGAGCCGGCGGATGCGCGCTTCCGCATCGAGGCCGTGCAAGGCGAAATAGTCCAAGGTCAGCGCCTCGCCGGCACGGCGTTCGACGTCGCGCACGAGCAGGGTGTCGTGGCGCACGGATGGCTTCCACGCGATCAGCCGCGACGGATCGCTGCTGCGATAGTCGCGCAAGCCGGCGTGTTCTTCGCTGGCGCCGGCGTTCATCTGCTCGCCGTGGCTACCGTCGCCGGCCGGCAGCGGCGGCGCCGGCGACTCTTGTGCCGGATAGATCAGGAACTGCGCGGCGGGATGCAGCCAACTCCACATCTGGAAAAGTCCCAACGGGTACTCGGTCCAAACGCGCACGCGACCCGGACGGAACCAGCCGCGTTCGGCGCTCTCGATGCGCAGCGCGACGTCTTCTTCGGTGCCTGCCGGCAGCGCGAACGCGGTTTCGATGCCGTCGCGGCGCAGGCGCAGGCTGGCGCGCGCGCGCGCGCCGCCGGCGAAGCGCAGATGCACATCGAACGGCTGCTGCGCGTGCGCCTCGTCGGCGCGCAGGCGGACCAAGGCGAGCCCGCTGATCGTACGAAACCCGAAGAACAGGCTGGCACCGGCAGCGCCGGCGAGAATGCAGGTCAAGAGCAGGGCCGGGTTGTTGCTGTAGTTCAGCGCGCCGAGCAGCATCACGAACAAGAGCAGGGTGAAGGCGAGTCCGAAACGCGTCGGCAGCACGTAGATACGGCGGCGATCGAGTGCGATCGGCAGCGCTTCGGGTCGGCGCAGGCGCGTCAGCGCCGGCAAGCGCTGCTCGGCCGCGGCGAGCAGGCGGGCGCGCAAGGCGGCGACGCCGGCGTTCATCAGCTGACCGGCGTCGTTTCGAGCAGCTGCAGCGCGAGCTTGTCGCGATCGGCGCGCGCACTCGCACCGGGAGTCAGGCGGTGTGCGGCGACGAAAGCGAATACCGCCTGCACGTCCTCTGGCATCACGTGCGCGCGCCCGCCGAGCAGCGCGTGTGCGCGCGCCGCCGCGAGCAGGGCCAATCCGGCGCGCGGCGACAGGCCGATGCGGATGTCGGCGTGCTGGCGGCTGGCTTCCAGCAGTGCTTGCACGTAGGCGATCAGGGCAGGGCTGGCGAACACCTGCGCGCAGGCATGACGCAGTTCGAGGATCTGTTCGGGCGCCAGGCACGGCGACAGCGCCTCCAACACACCGCGGCGATCGGCGGCGGCGAGCATCGCGCGCTCGGCCTCGCGATCGGGATAGCCGAGGCTCATGCGCAGCATGAAGCGGTCAAGCTGCGAATCGGGCAGCGGATAGGTGCCGGCGAAGTCGAGCGGGTTCTGCGTGCCGACGACGAAGAACGGCGGCGCCAGCCGGTGCGTGGTGCCGTCCACGGTGACTTGTTCTTCCGCCATCGCCTCGAGCAAAGCGCTTTGCGTCTTCGGCATCGCGCGATTGATTTCGTCGGCTAGGAGCAGCTGGGTGAACAGCGGGCCGGGATGGAACTTGAAGCGGTTCGCTTCGCGCTCGTAAATGCCGATCCCGATGATGTCCGACGGCAACAGGTCGGAGGTGAACTGCACGCGCTGGAAGCCGAGCCCCAGCGTGGCCGCCAACGCATGCGCTAGCGTGGTCTTGCCGACGCCGGGCAGATCCTCGATCAGGAGATGACCGCCGGCGAGCAGGCAGACGAAGGCGAGGCGAATCTCGCGCCGCTTGCCGAGGACGACGGTGTTGACCTGCGCGATCGCGCGCGCGAGCGAGTCGCGCAGTTCGGTCGGCATCGGGGTGATCGCTTCCGGCATGGAGACTCCAGGAGTGGAGAGTGAAAGGCGAGGAACACGAAACAGGTGAAGGGCGAGTCGCTGGTTTCCTTCGTGTTCTACAGGCCCCGTGTGGTTCCGGCTTTGAAGGTTGGTTTTCTGAGACGCAATGCAAGTTATGGCAGTGCCACGCCGGCCTTGCGCAGCATTCGCGCCAGCGCGATCAGCGGCAGACCGATCAAGGCGGTCGGATCTTCGTTCTCGATGCGTTCGAACAAGCTGATGCCCAAGCCCTCCGCCTTGAAGCTGCCGGCGCAGTCGAGCGGCCGTTCGGCGGCGAGGTAGCGGGCGATCTCCGGCGGCGTGAGCGGGCGGAAAACCACGCGGGTCAGGTCGGATTCGAGCGTGATCGCGAGGTTCGAACCGCGCGTATCGATCAGGCACAGCGCGGTATGGAACAGCACGCTGTGGCCGGAACAGGCGGTCAGCTGCGCCGTGGCCGCCTCGATCGTGCCGGGTTTGCCGAGTGGGCGGCCGTCGAGTTCGGCGACTTGGTCGCTGCCGATGATCAACGCCTCGGGGCAGCTCGCCGCCACCGCGGCGGCCTTCGCCTGCGCCAAGCGGCCGGCCAGCGCGCGCGGGGTCTCGTCCGGTTGCGGCGTTTCGTCGGCCTCCGGCGCCAGCGTGCGGAACGGCAGGCCGAGGCGCGACAACAGCTCGCGCCGGTAGCGCGAGGTCGAGGCGAGTACGAGGTCGATGGGCATGCCGCGTGATAACACGTCGGCATCGGCGCGTCAGCCGGCGCTGCCGCGGAAGTGGCCTGGTGGCGCCGATTCAGGTTGACAGCGAGGGGGTCCGCACCTACCATCGCGCGCCCATGTCAGCAGCCCTGCCAGATCGCGTGGATATTGCGCGCCAGGTGCAGGCGCAGCGGGTCTTCGAAGGCTCGTTGCCGCTGGCGTCGATGCAGCGTCTGCGCGGCAGCCTCGCCAATGGCGAAGGCGCGGCGCGCTATTCGATCGAATTCGGCAAGGAATTGGGCGTAGCCTACCTCGCGCTGCACGTCGAGGCCGGCTTGCCGCTGGTTTGCCAGCGCACGCTCGAAACCTATGTGCATCAAGTCGTGATCGATCAGCGCCTCGGCCTGATCGCGCGCGAGGAGCAGGAGGCGGCGCTGCCGGAAGGCTACGAGCCCTTGCTCGTGCCGGATGGGCAACTGGCGCTGGCGGAAGTGGTCGAGGACGAGCTGATCCTGGCGTTGCCGGTGGTGCCGCTCAAGCCGGGCGCGCCGTTGGAATGGAAGGACGCGGCCGACGACGCCGTCGAAGAGGAACGCCCCAATCCGTTCGCGGTGCTGGGCGCCTTGAAGAAGCATTAGGGCGGTCCGCAAGGCCGCCGGGCACCGAGAGTGCCGTTACGAATCATCATTGGAGAGTGTCATGGCTGTTGCCAAGAGTCGCAAAACCCCGTCCACCCGCGGCATGCGTCGTTCGCACGACGCGCTCACCGCCAAGCAGCTCGCCACCGATCCGACCTCGGGCGAAGTGCATGTGCGTCACCACGTGACCAAGGACGGCTACTACCGCGGCAAGAAGGTCATCGATTCGAAGACCCCGGTACGCGAAGAAGACTGAGCCGGCGCCGGCGCGATGCTGAGGCATCGCGCGCGCGAGCGAAGGCCGCGGGCAAGGAGCCTGCGTCGAGGTTGATTCGCAGGGCCGGGATCGCCACGTAGCGACCGTGTCCGCCGTCCGGCGGCGCTGGCGCGAACGCGAATCGACGCTTCTTGTCGTCACGGAGAACGGCCCTGATCTACTCACGCATCGCCGGAACCGGCAGCTATCTGCCGGAAAAGATCGTCACCAACGCCGATCTCGAAAAACTCGTCGACACCACCGACGAATGGATCGCCACGCGCACCGGCATCCGCGAGCGCCGTCGCGCCGCCGACGGTGAAACCACCGGCGATCTCGCCTTCTATGCCGCCACCCACGCGCTCGAAGCGGCCGGGGTCAAGGCCAGCGAGATCGATCTGATCGTGCTCGGCACGACCACCCCCGACATCATCTTTCCCTCGACCGCCTGCCTGCTGCAGCACCGGCTCGGTGCGAACGGCTGCGCCGCGTTCGACGTCAACGCCGCCTGCTCGGGCTTCATGTACGCGCTCGGCGTGGCCGACCAGTTCATCCGCAGCGGCCAGGTGAAGAAGGCGCTGGTGGTCGGTTCGGAAACCCTCTCGCGCATGCTCGACTGGACCGACCGCTCGACCTGCGTGTTGTTCGGCGACGGCGCCGGCGCGGTCGTGCTGGAGGCGTCCTCCGAGCCCGGCATCCTGACCACCAAGCTGCACGCCGACGGCGCTTACAAGCATCTCTTGTACAACCCGGTCGGCGTGTCCGCCGGTTTCATCGAGCAGGAGCCCAATCACGGCATCCGCGTGATGATGGCCGGTAGCGAAGTGTTCAAAGTCGCGGTGAAGACGCTCGACCGCATCGTCGGCGAGACGCTCGAAGCGGCCGGCATGCACGAATCCGACGTCGACTGGCTGATCCCCCATCAAGCCAACTTGCGCATCATCGAGGCGACCGCCAAGCGCCTGAAGCTGTCGATGGACCGCGTCATCGTCACGGTCGATCGCCACGGCAATACGTCGTCCGGCTCGGTGCCGCTCGCACTCGACGAAGCCGTGCGCTCGGGTAGGGTGCAGCGTGGCCAGACCCTCTTGTTGGAAGCCTTCGGCGGCGGCTTCACTTGGTCGTCGGCCCTGCTCAAGTACTGATCGAATCGCGCGATGCTGTCGGAAGTCTCCGACGCCGTCGTTGCCGTCGTCAGAAGGGCCGTCATCGCCTGCGTCTGGGATCTGGCCTTGTTCAACCTCGGCCGGATGGCCCTGCTGATCGCGACGGCCGGCCGCTATCCGCGCGGCCGTTTCGTGCAAGATCACTCCGATCGCATCAGCGCAGCCGGCCTCGCTGCGCTGATTCTGATTTGGCTTGGCCTTGCCCTCTACAACAACCATTTCGCCACGGGACTTCTCTGAGATGAATACGTCTTCCGCGCTCGCTTTCGTCTTTCCCGGCCAAGGCTCCCAGTCGATCGGGATGCTGGCCGAACTGGCCGAGTTGCATGCCGGTGTGCGCGAAACCTTCGTCGAAGCGTCCGAAGGCGCCGGCGTCGATTTGTGGGCGCTGTCGCAAGGCGGTCCCGAGGCGATGCTCAATCGCACCGAATACACACAACCGGCCTTGCTCGCCGCAGGCGTCGCCGTTTGGCGTCTGTGGCAGCGTGAGGGCGGGGCGACGCCGGCACGTCTTGCCGGACATAGCTTGGGCGAGTACACGGCGCTGGTCGCGGCCGGCGCGATCTCGCTGCACGACGCCGCGCATCTGGTGCGCATCCGCGGCCAGGCCATGCAAGAGGCGGCGCCGGAAGGCGTCGGCGCGATGGCGGCGGTGCTCGGCGCCGACGACGCAGTGGTCGAGGAAGTGTGCCGCGAGGTATCGGGCGACCACGTGGTGGCGCCGGCGAACTACAACTCGCCCGGTCAGATCGTGATCGGCGGCCACGCGCAGGCGGTCGACGCCGCCTTGGCCAAGCTCGCCGAGCGCGGCGCGCGCAAGGCGGTCAAGCTCGCGGTCAGCGTGCCTTCGCATACGCCTTTGATGCGCGAGGCGGCGAACCGGCTGGCCGAGGCGATCAAAGCGTATGCCTGGAGCCAGCCGACCATTCCGGTGGTGCAAAACGTCGATGCGCGCGTGCATGCGGGCTTGGCCGAAATTCGCGAGGCATTGGTGCGGCAGTTGTATCTGCCGGTGCGCTGGACCGAGTGCGTGCAAGCGTTGGCGGCGGCCGGCGTCGCGCGTGTCGCCGAATGCGGTCCCGGCAAGGTGTTGAGCGGACTGGTCAAGCGCATCGACAAATCCCTCGACGGCCGCGCGCTCGGCACGCCGGGGGAATTCGAAGCTGCTTTGACCGATTGGCGCGGCTGACTCCACGCACGAGTCTTGCCTGCGATCGTCGACGTCGACACGCGCAGTAACCGATTTCGACGCCCAGAGCACACGCCACTGGCGCAAACATGGATGGCCGCGCGCCGTTTTGCGATCATGTGCGATTGCATCGACGCATGGGCGGAAACATGAGCAAGCTGCTGGAAGGTGAAGTCGCGCTGGTCACCGGTGCGAGCCGCGGCATTGGCGCGGCGATCGCGGACGAACTCGCCGCGCTCGGTGCGAAGGTGATCGGCACCGCGACGACCGCGGCCGGAGCGCAAGCGATCGGCGAGCGCCTCGCCGCACACGGCGGTGCAGGCCGCGCCTTGAACGTGACCGAGAGCGGCGCGATCGAAGGTCTGATCGAGGAGATCGGCAAAGAGTTCGGCGCCGTATCGATCCTCGTCAACAACGCCGGCATCACGCGCGACCAGCTTCTGATGCGCATGAAAGACGAAGACTGGCAGGCGATTCTCGACACCAATCTGACCTCGGTCTATCGCGCCAGCAAGGCCGTGCTGCGCGGCATGATGAAGGCGCGCAAGGGCCGCATCGTCTCGATCGCCTCGGTGATCGGCCTGGTCGGCAATCCGGGGCAGGCCAACTACGCGGCAGCGAAGGCCGGCATCATTGCGTTTTCGAAATCGTTGGCACGCGAGATCGGCTCGCGCGGCATCACCGTCAACGTGGTGGCGCCGGGTTTCATCGATACCGATATGACGCGCGCGCTGCCGGAAGAGCAGCGCACCGCCTTGCTCGGCCAGATCGCGCTCGGGCGCCTGGGCGCTGCCGAGGACATCGCCAAAGCCGTCGCGTTCCTGGCTTCGCCTTCGGCTGCCTACATCACCGGCGAGACCTTGCACGTTAATGGCGGCATGTACATGGCGTGAGACGGTGTGGCGCTGGCCGGAATCGGTGACTGCAGCGTTCGGCGACCGCCGACACGGCCTGCGGGCCCTCCAGTAGTTCCCGGCTCAAGCTTCCACTACAATGCCGCGGCTTCGGGCATGGCGCCCGCCGCGGACCGCGCAGCACTCCGCGTACCGCACGAATTCCCCTCGGGAGGCATGAGAAACACATGAGCACTATCGAAGAACGCGTCAAGAAAATCGTCGTCGAACAGCTCGGCGTGAAGGAAGAGGAAGTGACGCCGAACGCGTCGTTCGTCGACGATCTGGGCGCCGATTCGCTGGATACGGTCGAACTGGTGATGGCGCTGGAAGAAGAATTCGAGTGCGAGATCCCGGACGAAGAGGCCGAGAAGATCACCACCGTGCAGCAGGCGATCGACTACGTCAAAGCGCACGTCAAGGCCTGATCCGGCCACCAAGCTGCAAGACGCTGCGCCCACGAGGCGCAGCTTTGTTTTGCGATCGCCTACGATCGCTGCCATCACGAAGCGCGACCCTGTTTGCAGGCATCCCCCTTCGCGATCGTCCGGAGGCGGCCATTCTTGGCCGTACTCCTCCGATAATGAGATCGATTCGTTTCGATCTCTCTGGAATTCGAGAAACACCCCATGAGCAAGCGTCGCGTCGTCGTCACCGGTCTCGGCATCCTCAGCCCCGTCGGCAACGACGTCGCCACGGCCTGGGCGAACATTGTCGCCGGCAAGAGCGGCATCGGCCCGGTCACGCACTTCGATGCGTCCTCGTTCCCGACTCGTATCGCTGGTGAAGTCCGCGATTTCGATCCGGCGCAATACATTGCGCCGAAAGAAATCAAGAAGATGGACCCGTTCATCCACTACGGCATCGCCGCTTCCGTGCAGGCGCTGGCGGACGCGGGCCTGCATCCGCACGAACACGACGAAGAGCGCATCGGCGCGGCGGTCGGCGCCGGCATCGGCGGCATCTACACGATCGAGAAGACCGCGATCACCTACCACGAGCAGGGCCAGCGCAAGATCTCGCCGTTCTTCGTACCGAGTTCGATCATCAACATGGCCTCCGGCCAGTTGTCGATCATGCTCGGCCTGAAGGGGCCGAACATCGCCTGCGTGACCGCCTGCACCACCGGTGCGCACAACATCGGTTTGGCGATGCGCATGATCCAGTACGGCGACGCCGACGTGATGGTGGCCGGCGGCGCCGAGTACGCCACCGTGGGCACCGCGATGGGCGGCTTCTGCTCGGCGCGCGCGATGAGCACGCGCAACGACGAGCCGGAGAAAGCGAGCCGCCCGTGGGACAAGGATCGCGACGGCTTCGTGCTGTCCGACGGTGCCGGCGTACTCGTCATCGAAGAATACGAACACGCGGTCAAGCGCGGCGCGCGCATCTATTGCGAGCTGGTCGGCTTCGGCATGAGCGGCGACGCTTACCACATGACCTCGCCGTCCGAAGACGGCGACGGCGCGCGCCGCTCGATGGCGGCCGCGCTCGCCGACGCCAAGCTCAACCCCGAGCAGATCGATTACGTCAACGCTCACGCGACCTCGACCGGCGTCGGCGACATCACCGAAGTGCAGGCGATCAAGCGCTGCTTCGGCGACTACGCCAAGCGGCTGCCGGTCAGCTCGACCAAGTCGATGACCGGCCATCTGCTCGGTGCGGCCGGCGGCGTCGAGGCGATCTTTTCGGTGCTCGCCTTGCGCGACGGTGTGCTGCCGCCGACGATCAACCTGGACGAACCGGGCGAAGGCTGCGATCTCGATTTCGTGCCGCACACGGCGCGTCAGGCCAAGTCCGACATCGTGCTGTCGAACTCGTTCGGCTTCGGCGGCACCAATGGCACCTTGATCTTCCGTCGCCTCTGACCGACGCCTCGCGCATGCGCACCCTCGTGCGCGAAATCGCCGGCAGCCACGACCTGCTGGCGCTCGCCGCCGCTCACCCGCAACGCTACCCAGGCCTGCTCGAGAGCGCCGCACGCGGCAATGCGCGCGCGCGCCACGACATCCTGTTCGCCTTCCCGCAGGCGATGCTGCGGCTGGACGTTCACGGCGACGTGCGTGACGACAGCGATCGGCCGCGCGGCACGAATTTCCTCGATGCGCTGGATGCGGATTGGCGCACGCAGCGAACGGAGCGCGATTCCGCGTCGACGCTGCCGTTTCGCGGCGGCTGGCTGCTCTATCTCGGCTACGAACTCGCGCAGGAAGTCGAGCCCAGTCTGACCTTGCCGCAGCCGCGCGAGTCGGGTTTGCCGATTGCGCTGGCGCTGCGTTGTCCGGCGGCGATCCTGCTCGACCACGAGTGCGGTCGCACCGTGCTGGTCGCCGAAGACGGCCACGCCGCACTGCTCGATGCGATGCAAGCCGACCTCGATGCGGCGGCGCCGTTCCAGCCGGCGGCTCCGCTGGTCGACGCGATCGAGGAAGACGCAGCGCAGGATTTTCTAGACGGCGTCGCGCGCGTGCACGCGCATCTGCGCGCGGGCGACGTGTTCCAGGTCAATCTGTCGCGCGAATGGCGTGCTCGCTGCGCGACCGCGCCGGCGCCGGCTGCGCTCTACGCGGCGTTGCGGCGCGCGAATCCGGCGCCGTTCGCCGGCTTGCTGCAGCAAACTGGCTGGGCGATCGTCAGCTCCTCACCCGAGCGCTTGCTCGAAATCCAAGGCGAGCGCGCACAGACGCGGCCGATCGCCGGTACGCGTGCGCGCTTCGCCGGTGACGACGACGCAGCGCGCGTGCGCGAGCTGGTCGGTCATCCGAAGGAGCGTGCCGAGCACGTCATGCTGATCGATCTGGAGCGCAACGACCTCGGCCGCATCTGCGTGCCGGGCAGCGTCGTCGCCGACGAGATCATGCAAGTCGAAAGCTACGCGCACGTGCACCACATCGTGTCGAACGTGCGCGGGCGTCTGCGCAGCGGCGTCAGCCCGGGCGAGGCGATCCGCGCGGTGTTTCCGGGCGGCACCATCACCGGCTGCCCGAAGGTGCGTTGCATGCGCATCATCGCCGAACTCGAAGGCGTCGGCCGCGGTGCGTACACGGGCTCGCTCGGCTATCTGAATCGCGACGGCGATCTCGATTTGAACATCCTGATCCGCACCCTCAGTCAGCGCGGCGAGAGCATCCGTTTCCGTGCCGGCGCCGGCATCGTCGCCGACTCCGAGGCGACGCGCGAGCTCGACGAGACGCGCGCCAAGGCGCGCGGACTGCTGCGCGCGCTGGGGACCGACCTATGATGCGCAGCGATGGGTTGCGACATCGAATCCGGCTAAGCTGGCGCGTTATGCCGACATCGAAATTCCAATCGGGTCCACGCGTCGTTCGCGGCGGCGCGAAACTGTGGGGCTTGTTCGTGCTGTTGCTGATCGGCCTCGGCGCCGCCGCGGCGTTCGGCTGGCACGATTACCGCCGCTTCACCGAATCGCCGCTGCCGATCGCGCGCGCCGACGCAAACTTCGATGTCGCGCGCGGCGCGAGCTATCGCGACATCGTCGCGCAGCTGCGGCGCGACGGCCTTGCCGGTTCAGGTTGGCTCGACGATCTGCGCTGGCGGGCGCTCGGCCGTGAGCTCAATGTCGGCGGACGTCTGCATGCCGGCGAGTACGCCTTGCCGCAGGGCCTCACGCCGAGCGAACTGCTACGCCGCATGGCGGCCGGCGAAGTCGTGCAGCACCGCTTCACCATCGTCGACGGCTGGACGTTCAAACAGCTGCGTCTCGCGCTGGCCAACGAGAGCGGTCTGGCGCAAACCTTGCCAGCCTTGTCGGATACCGACATCGGGAACCAGCTCGGCATCGCCGACGGCAAGCCGGAAGGCTGGTTCCTGCCGGAAACCTATGCCTGGATCAAGGGCGAATCGGACGCCGACGTGCTCGGCCGTTCGTACGCTGCGATGAAGAAGGCGTTGGACAAGGCCTGGGCGGGCCGCGACGCGGACAGCGTCAAGCTCGACAACCCCTATCAGGCGCTGATCCTGGCTTCGATCGTGGAGAAGGAAACCGGTCGCGCCGACGAGCGCCCGCTGATCGCCGGCGTGTTCCTGCGCCGGCTCAAATTCGGCATGCGCCTGCAGACCGATCCGACCGTGATCTACGGCATCGGCGCCAGCTACGACGGCAATATCCGCAAGCGCGATCTGGAAACCGATACGCCCTACAACACTTACACGCGTGACGGCCTGCCGCCGACACCGATCGCGCTGCCGGGAGTGCCCGCACTGGAAGCGGCGATGCACCCGACTCCGGGCGATGCCTTGTACTTCGTCGCGCGCGGCGACGGCAGCCACGAATTCACGCCGACCCTGAGCGAACACGTGCGTGCGGTGCAGAAGTACCAATTGCGGCGCAATCCATGAACGCGTCGACCTATCCGGGCGAGCTGATCACGCTGGAAGGCGGCGAGGGTGCCGGCAAGAGCACGGTACTCGACGCGTTGCGCGCACGGTTGGTCGAGCGCGGCATCGAGGTGCTGGTCACGCGCGAACCGGGCGGCACGACGCTCGGCGAAGCCGTGCGCGCACTCGTGCTCGATCCGGCGCGCGGCGAACTCTGCGCCGAGAGCGAACTGCTCCTGATGTTCGCGGCGCGCGCGCAACACGTGCACGAGGTGATTCGGCCGGCGCTCGCGAGCGGACGTTGGGTGCTGTCCGATCGCTACACCGACGCCAGCTACGCCTATCAGGGCGGCGGTCGCGGCCAGCCGCTCGAGCGCATCGCCGCGCTGGAAGCCTGGGCCGCGCCGGTGCAGGCGGATCTGACCTTGTTGCTCGATCTGCCGGTCGCCGACGGGCTTGCCCGCGCCGGCGCGCGCGGCCAGGCCGATCGCATCGAGCGCGAGGCGGCGGATTTCTTCGAGCGCGTGCGAGCGGCGTATCGCGCTCGCGCGGCGGCCGAAGCGGAACGTTTTCGCGTGATCGATTCGAGCCATCCGGTCGAAGTCGTGCGCGCGGCCGCCTGCGCCGCGATCGACGCCTTCGTCGACCGCGTCAGGGGAGTGCGGTGAAACTGCAGCCCTGGCTGGCCGACAGCTGGCAAGTGCTCGCCGGCGCGCTCGCCGCGCAGCGGCTGCATCACGGTTTGTTGCTCGCGGCGCCGGCCGGATACGGCAAGCGCGCACTGGCCGAGGCCTTCGTCGCCGCCGCTTTGTGTACGCAGCGCGACGCCGATGGCGGCGCTTGCGGCGCTTGCCGGGGTTGCCAGCTGCGTGTGGCCGGCTCGCATCCGGATCTGGTCCGAGTCACCTTCCAGCTGCGCGACGACGGCAAGCCGCGCACCGAGATCACGGTCGACCAAATCCGTGCGCTGTCACAGCGCCTGGCGATGGCGAGCCAGTTCGGCGGTTTGCAGATCGCACTGATCGACCCGGCCGACCGTCTCAACGCCGCGGCGGCGAATGCGTTGCTGAAGACGCTGGAAGAACCGACGCCGGCGACCGTGATCGTGCTGATCGCTGACGAACCGGCGCGCCTGCCGGCGACGATTCGCAGCCGCTGTCAGCGCATCGAGATTCGGCCGCCCTCGCACGACGAAGCGTTGGCCTGGTTGCGCGCTCAGCGCATCGAGCCCGAGCGCGCCGCGGCTGCGCTGGCCGCGAGCCTGGGCAATCCCGGTCTGGCGCTGGAATGGAGCGGCGATGACACCTTGGACCTGCAGCGCGACTGCGCCGACGGTCTGACCGCACTCGCGCAAGGCCGGCGCAACGCGGCCGAGCTCGCAGAACGCTGGGTCGCCGACCGGCCCGAGCTGCGGCTTTGGTTTGCCGCCGCCTACGCGTGTGAACAGGCGAGCCGTCTCGCGCAGGCGGACAGTGACGTACTCGGCTTGACCGGGCGCGGCGAAATCCCCAAGCTTGCCGCGTGGTTCAACCGCGCGAATCGTGCGCGCGGCTTGCTCGCGACGCCGCTGCGTCCGGAACTGGTCCTGCTGGATCTGTTGCGTACTTGGCCGCGGCGTTCGACGAATGCGGGGAGAGGTTGAGAGATGGCGACGCCGGCAACCAGCGGTGCACCGCGGCAGGGCATCCTGTCGCTGGCGATCAAGGACAAGGGCGCGTTGTTCAACGCCTACATGCCGTTCGTGCGCGGCGGCGGCCTGTTCGTGCCGACCACCAAGCGCTACAGCCTCGGTGACGAGGTGTTCATCCTGCTCTCGCTGATGGACGAAAAGGATCGCCTGCCGGTCGCCGGCAAAGTCGTCTGGATCACACCGAGCGGTGCGCAAGGCAACCGGCTCGCCGGCATCGGCGTGCAATTCAACGATTCCTCCGACGGCGACACCGCGCGCACCAAGATCGAATCGATTCTGGCCGGCATCCTGACCCAGGAACGGCCGACGCATACGATGTAGCCGTGCGTATTCTGATTCTCGGCGCCGGTGCGATCGGCGGCTACTTCGGAGCGCGCCTGGTCGAAGCCGGCAGCGACGTGTCGTTTCTGGTTCGGCCTGCGCGCGCCGCCTTGCTGGCGGAGCGCGGTCTGCGCGTCTTCTCGGGGCGCGGGGATTTCGTGCGACCCGTTCGCGCAATCACGGACGTCGACGGCAGCTACGACGCGGTCCTGCTTTCCTGCAAAGCCTACGATCTCGAATCGGCCATCACCGCGATCGCGCCGGCTGTCGGCGCGGGCACGCGCGTGCTGCCGCTGCTGAACGGCTTGCGCCATCTGGATGCACTCGATGCGGCCTTCGGCGCCGAGCGCGTGCTCGGTGGCCTTTGCCATATTTCGGTGACGCTGGAGGCGGACGGCGCGATCCGGCAGTTCGGTGCGCTGGAGCGCTTGACCTACGGCAGTCGTCAGGCGGGCGTTGCGGTACCGGCGACGCTCGACGCGGCGCTGCGTTCGATCGGTCCGCAAGCCACACGAAGCGACGATGTAATCGGCGCGATGTGGGACAAGTTCGCCTTCATCACCAGCCTCGCCGGAGCGACTTGTCTGATGCGCGGCAGCGTCGGCGAGATCATCGCGACGGCGGAGGGCGGTGATCTCGTTCGCCGTCTGTATGCGGAATGCACCGAAGTCGCTGCACGCAGCGGATACGCGCTCGGCGCCGAAGCGAAGGCGAGCGCACTCGGTATCCTGACTGCATCCGGCTCGCCGCTGAAGTCCTCGATGCTGCGCGACCTCGAACGCGGCGCGCGCAGCGAAGGCGAGCACATCCTGGGCGACCTGCGAGCACGTGCGATCGCGTTCGGGCTCGATACGCCGCTGCTCGGTGCGGCGTTGGCGCATTTGCGCGTGTACGAGGCGAATCGAAGGCTGCGCTAGAGCGAAAAGCGAGCCCCATCGCTGCCTCCTCGGTGATTGGGCGCAGTCGCAATCATTCGATACCGGGTCCACCAAGAGAATCGAGCGATGCGTCGGAACGGCGCATTTTTTTGTTCGGAGATGTACCGCCCAATTGAAGCCACCTGCCGCGGCGTGTGCGAATGCGTGTGCTTTTCGATTTCGCAAAGACACATCGAAGTGGTCCGTCTCCAATTCGTCGAGCGCGCAATTTCCCACTCCATTCAATGTCGTCAGAGTGTGATTTTGTATAGGAATGAAAAATAATTCACCGGACCTCAGTGTGCGCCACTGCGCAGAACAAGGGGTTTGCCGCGACTAGATTCGCCCATCCGCATTGCTCGCAACGTGCGAAATGCGGACGAGTGCCGCCTGGGGTGCATTCGTAATCGCGAATTCAATGACTAGGGAGATTTCAATGAAGACGTACTTCATGCTGTCTGCTGCATTGATCGTCGGTATTGCCGGATCGGCCGCACAAGCGGCCAACGGTTCTTTGAAGGTCGTAAAGACCAGTCGTTTGGGGACGCCACAGACGCAGTCCGTTCCGTCGCTGAACGCGACACCGTTCTATTCGGATATCACCACGTTTTCAGGCTCGGGGATGACCTTCGGCGGCACGCTGCCCGCGCAGACACAGCCGAGCGGCGGCACCGGATTGCTCACGACGATGGCGTGTGACGACGTGACCGTGGCAGCCGGCCCGGCGAGCGGCACGTACACGCTCAACGAAGTCAGCTTCTCGATCGCCAATTTCGATACGGTGGGTCTCGATGCGGCTACCACGCTGTTTTTCTATCTGCCCGATGGTCGCAATGGCGGACCGGGCACTCTGATCGATGGTGTCGTGTTCTCGCCGTTCGGCATCGCCGACTTGATACCCGCCGGCTCCGTTCAGCTGATCAGCGCAGATCTCAGTACCTTGACCCCGCCGATCACCTTCGCACTCAGCGCGACCGGTACCGCGACGGTCTGGGCTTGCGCGATGTATGACGACGACAACGGTACCGTCGTGATCGACGCCGCCGGCACGCACATCTCGCAAGCGCAGATGGACAATCTGGGCTTCGGCTTGTGCAGCCCACCGACGGTCGGTAGCTCTACCGACAAGCTCTACAACAGCAACGCGCCGGTTCTGACGCCGTTTGGGAACCCCGCGGGCACGCAGTTCAACTTCGGCGGCACTCCGGTGGCCAATGCGTGCCTCGAGTTGAGTCAATAAGGCGGTATCAATCGGAGCGTTCCCACGGCCACGTTCGCGTGGCCGTGTTCTCTTCGGCCTGGCGCCGCTTGTTGGAAACGTGACGTGGCGACGTAGAGACGGGAGTATCCATGAAGATTCGCCTCATGTTATCTGCTGCATTGACAGCAACCCTGGCCGGCGTCTACGCGCAGGCCGCAGATGTTCCGTTGAAGGTCGTGAAATCGACTCGCGTGGAGACACCGGGGAACAAATCCGGAAACGTGATCAACGCGACACCGATCTATTCGAACATCACGACCTTTCTCGGAAGCGGACTGGTGTTCGGCGGCGCGCAGGCCGGTCAGTCGCAGCCGGCTGGCGGCACCGGCTTGCTGAGTGCGATGGGCTGCGACGACGCAAGCTTGCAGCCGGGCGATCCGAACGGTTCGTATACGTTGAGTGAGATCACGTTCCTGGCCATGAATTACGACATGGTTGCTATCAAAGCAGCGCCGACGGTGTTGTTCTATCCAGGTCCGCCCGGCGACCCCACGACCTTGATCGACCGAGTGACGCTCGGGCCGGTCACATTGCCGCCTGGTGTGGTTTCGCAAGTTTCGGCCGATGTCAGCGCATTGGGTATCGAGCTGCCGCTCGACGCGAACGGCGAAGCCACGATCTGGGTGTGTGAGATGTTCGACGATGCCAACGGAACTGCCGTCGACCAGAACGGCGCGCCTTTCACTCAAGGCCAGTACAGCAGTCTCGGCGTCGGCCTGTGCGATCCGCCGACTTTGGGCAGCTCGCTCGACAACATGTTCGTCACGTATGCGCCGGTAACCGCGCCGTTCCACGATCCAGTCGGAGTACAAGGCAGTTTCGGCGGCAATCCGGTCGCCAATGCCTGTTTCGAACTGAGCCAGTAAGCGCCGAGAAATCCGCGCGGCCAAGTTCGGCGTGGCCGTTTTTGATCGGCGCTCGATTTTAGGCGAGTTGTTCGCTAGCGAGGCGCTTAATCGTGGACAGCATCGACGCCAGTCCGTTCGAGCGCGTCGGCGACAAGTGTTTGGACAGGCCGATGGCTTCGACGAAGCGCGGCTCAGTCGCGAGGATTTCCGCAGCCGAGCGGCCAGAGTAGACGCGCAGCAGCAGTGCGATCAGTCCGGAAACGATCGAGGAATCGCTGACGGCACGAAATTCCAGCCGGCGCGCATCGCCCTCGGCGACCAACCAGACTTGCGATTGGCAGCCCTGGACTTTGTTCGCCTCCGTTTTGTCGGACTCCGGAAACGGCGGCAGCTTGCGGCCGAGGTCGATCAAGTACTGATAGCGTTCGGTCCAGTCACCGAAGAAGGCGAACTCTTCGGCGATCGTCGCTTGCGCCTGTTCGGCACTGGCCTCGAGCGGCTCAAGCTGCGCGTTCATCGGACTTCACGAATTTCCAGCGCGGCCCTTGCGCAGTGTCCTCGACAACAATGCCGAGCGCGAGCAGCTGATCGCGGATGCGATCCGATTCGGCGAAATTGCGCGCCTGTTTGGCCGCGGTGCGCTCGGCCACCAAGTTTTCGATTACCGCAACGTCGAGGTCGGCACCGACGGCTTGCTTGAACCAGACCTCCGGATCTTGTTGCAGCAGACCGAGCAGCTCGCCGCCGGCGAGCAGGGCCGCCTTGGCTGCGCTGCGTTCGGTCGGCGTCTTGGCGGCGCGCGCGACGTCGGCGAGTCCGGCCAGCACGGCGAACGCGGCAGGTGTATTCAGATCGTCGAGCAGAGCCGCTTCGACCTCGCTCGCGCCAACTACAGATTCGGAGTTGATCGGCACGTCGGCGAGGTCGCGCAAGAGGTTGTACCAGCCGTCCAAGGTCGCACGCGCCTGCTGCAAGGTCGTATCGGACCAATCCAACGGTTGGCGGTAGTGCGCCTTCAACAGTAGGAAGCGTAGGACTTCGGCCGGATGTTGCTCGAGCAAGTCGTGCAGGACCAGCACGTTGCCGAGCGACTTCGACATCTTCTTACCGTCGAAGGTGAGCATGCCGTTGTGCAGCCAGTAGCGTGCGAACGTGCGTCCGCCGTGCGCGCAGGTGCTCTGCGCGATCTCGTTCTCGTGATGCGGGAACATCAGGTCGTTGCCGCCGGCGTGGATGTCGATGGTGTCGCCGAGATGCTTCTCCGCCATCGCCGAGCATTCGATGTGCCAGCCCGGGCGGCCACGGCCCCAAGGGCTGTCCCAGCCGGGCAGGTCCGGTGTCGACGGCTTCCACAGCACGAAGTCGGCCGGATTCTTCTTGTAGGGGGCGACCTCGACGCGCGCGCCGGCAATCATGTCCTCGGTCGAGCGGCCGGAGAGGCGGCCGTAGTCGGCGAATGCGGCGACGTCGAACAGCACGTGGCCTTCCGCTGCGTACGCGTGACCGCTTTCGATCAGGCGCTGGCACATTGCGACGATCTCGCCGATGTGTGCGGTCGCATGCGGGACGACGTCGGGCGGGTCGGCGCCGAGTTTGGCCATGTCGTCGCGGTACGCGTCCGTATAGCGCGCGGTGATGCGTTCGATCGGTACGCCGGCTTCCTTCGCGGCGGCGTTGATCTTGTCGTCGACGTCGGTGATATTGCGAGCGTAGACGACGTTCGGATAAAGACGTTTCAAAAGGCGGGCGAGCAGACCGAACACCACCGGCGGTCGTGCGTTGCCGATGTGGACGTAGTTGTAGACGGTCGGGCCGCAGACGTACATGGTCACGCGGCTCGGATCGGTGGGGACGAAGTCCTCGGTGCGGCGGGTGAGGCTGTTGTGCAATCGCAGTGGCATCGGGTCGCTCTCGGTCGAACTTCGATCATAGCAGGGCCTCCCGGCGATACCCGATCGAAAGCAGTTTTCTGAATGTTAGGAATGGCTTAGGCGTGGGTTCAGCGATTGGCTGTTGTAATCCGCGCCGAGAGTGTGAAAGCCCTGCAAGGTTGGACACCCGAACCGGCGCCGATCGGTGGTGGATCCCATACAGAGAGAGTCTTTCGCTGGAGACTGTAATGAAGAAGATGCTGTTCGCCGTGATCGTGGCAGCCCTGGCGGGAACCCAGGCGCAGGCGCAGGATCGCGGCTATGACCGGGGTGGTCCCGACGGCCCGGACAACGTGAAGGTGGCCTGGGCCGACGTGCTGCGCGTCGATCCGATTTACGACCGCGTGGCGAGCCGGCCGCGCGAAGTGTGCGACGAGGTGCCAGTCGAGCGACGCGTCGACGGCGGCGGCAATCGCGCAGCCGGAACGGTGCTCGGTGCGATCGTTGGCGGCGTGCTCGGCAATACGGTCGGCAAGGGCGACGGGCGCAAGGCCGCCACCGTTGCCGGCGCGGTCATCGGCGGTGCGGTCGGCAACAACGTCGCTCAAGGCGACGACCGATACTACGCCGGCACCGAACGCCATTGCCGCATGGTCGAAGACGTCGGCGACGAACGTCGCGTCGTCGGCTACGACGTGCAGTACCGATACCGCGGCGACGTCTACATGTCGCGTTTGAACTACGACCCGGGCGACCGGCTGCGCGTACGCGTCAGCGTCGAACCCGCGGAATAGTCGATTCGTCTGCGAGCCTTCCGCAACGACCGGCCCTCGGCCGGTCGTTTGCTATGCGGGGCGGCGACGTATTGCGTCGCAGCAGATTTGTCGGTAACGTTCGTCGCATGCAGACCGCCGCTCTCTCGCCGCAGATCGTCACCAGCGCCCGCATGGCCGCCGGTATGACCTCGCGCGCGCGCCGACCGGAACCCGACCATTCCGCCGGGTAGGCTGTCGCACGTCTGCAACACGTTTCGACGACAAAACCCGGCCTTTGCGCCGGGTTTTTTTGTTTGGCGTGCTTGAAAGCGGTTGCCTGATTTACGGATACACGGCTTCTTCTTCTTCCGTGCGAACAACGAATCGGCCCCTGGTGGCCGGACATTTCAACTGACAGCAGGATGGGTGATGGCGCTTCGACATTTTTTGAGTACCCAGGATTGGTCCCGCGCCGAGCTCGATGCGCTGCTCGAGCAAGCCGCTGCGTTCAAGCGCGACAAGCTCGGCGATCAGCTCAAAGGCAAGTCGATCGCGCTCTTGTTCTTCAATCCCTCGATGCGCACGCGCACCAGCTTCGAGCTCGGCGCGTTCCAGCTCGGCGGACATGCGATCGTGCTGGCGCCAGGCAAGGACGCATGGCCGATCGAGTTCGACTTCGGCACGCTGATGGACGGTGATGCCGAGGAGCACGTGGCGGAAGTCGCGCGCGTGCTGTCGCGCTACGTCGATCTGATCGGCGTGCGTGCGTTCCCGAAATTCCAGGACTGGTCGGTCGACCGCGAAGATCGCGTGATCCACGCCTTCGCCAAGTACGCGAGCGTGCCGGTGATCAATATGGAAACGATCACTCACCCGATGCAGGAGCTGGCGCACGTGCTCGCCCTGCAGCAGCACTTCGGCAGCGCCGACCTGCGCGGCAAGAAGTACGTGTTGACCTGGACCTATCATCCGCGTCCGCTCAACACCGCGGTGGCCAACTCCGCGCTGCAAATCGCGACCCGCTACGGCATGGACGTCACCTTGCTCTGTCCTACGCCGGACTACGTGCTCGATTCGCGCTACATGGATTTCGCGCGCCGCAACGTCGAGGAGAACGGCGGCTCGCTCCTGGTCAGCCACGATCCGCAAAGCGCCTATCGCGGCGCTCACGTCGTCTACGCCAAGAGCTGGGGCGCCTTGCCGTATTTCGGCCGCTGGGCTGACGAGAAACCCATGCGCGACGCGCACAAACATTTCATCGTCGACGAGGCCAAGATGGCGCTGACCGACCGCGGCGTGTTCAGCCATTGCCTGCCGCTGCGGCGCAACGTGAAGGCGACGGACGCGGTGATGGACTCGCCGTCCTGCATCGCGATCGACGAAGCCGAGAACCGCCTGCACGTGCAGAAAGCCGTGATGGCGCAGCTCGCGAACGCCTAACCGACTTCAAGGAATCGAACCATGTCTTCCAACCGCGACATCGTCTTGGCGTTTTCCGGCGGCCTCGACACCAGTTTCTGCGTGCCCTATTTGAAAGAACGCGGCTACGCCGTGCACACCGTCTTCGCCGACACCGGCGGCGTCGATGCGGATGAGCGCGCCTTCATCGAACAGCGCGCGCAGGAACTCGGCGTCGCTTCGCATCGCACCGTCGACGGCGGCCCGTCGATCTGGAACGGCTTCGTCAAGCCATTCGTCTGGGCCGGGGAGGGCTACCAGGGTCAGTATCCGCTGCTGGTCTCCGATCGATATCTGATCGTCGACGCGGCGCTCGCACGCGCTGCCGAGCTCGGCACGCGCACGATCGCGCACGGTTGCACGGGCATGGGCAACGACCAGGTTCGCTTCGATCTCGCGGTGAAGGCGCAAGGCGACTACGAGATCGTCGCGCCGATTCGAGAAATCCAGAAAGAACACACCGAAGTACGCGCCTACGAACAGAAATATTTGGAAGAGCGCGGTTTCGGCGTGCGCGCGAAGCAGAAGAACTACACGATCAATGAGAATCTGCTCGGCGTGACCATGTCCGGCGGTGAGATCGATCGTTGGCAGGCGCCCGGCGCCGGCGCGATCGGCTGGTGCAAGCCGCGCGCAGAATGGCCGTCGGCTCCGCTGCGTCTGCGTCTGAGTTTCGTCGGCGGTGAAGCGGTGGCGCTCGACGGCGAGAAGATCGCCGGCCACCTGCTGTTGGCGCGACTCAACGAATTGCTGGCGCCCTACGGCGTCGGTCGCGGACTCTATACCGGCGACACGACCATCGGCCTCAAGGGACGCATCGTGTTCGAGGCGCCGGGATTGGCCGCGCTGCTGGTCGCGCATCGCGCGCTGGAAGAGGCGGTGCTGACCAAGCAACAGAATCGCTTCAAGCCCGAGGTTGCGCGCAAGTGGGTCGAACTGGTCTACGAAGGCTTCTTTCACGACCCGCTCAAGACCGATCTCGAAGCCTTCCTCGCTTCGAGTCAGGCCATGGTCAACGGCGAGATCGTTCTGGAAACGGCCGGCGGCCGCGTCGATGCCGTCGCGATCGAGTCACCGCATCTGCTCAACGCCAAGGGCGCGACCTATGCGCAGGCGGCCGACTGGGGTGTCGCCGAGGCGGAAGGCTTTATCAAGCTGTTCGGCATGAGCAGCACCTTGTGGGCCGAGGTGAACAAGGGCGGCGCTGCATGAGCGAACTGCTCGATACCACGCTGCGTCACCTGCGCGCGCTGGTTGCGTTCGATACGCGCAACCCGCCTCGCGCGATCGACAAGGGCGGCATTTTCGCCTACCTGCGCGAGCAACTCGTGGCCTTCGATTGCACGACCACCGACTACGGCGCCGGTGCGGTCAGCCTGTTGGCGGTTCGCGGGCGGCCGAAGTTGCTGTTCAACGTGCACCTCGACACGGTGCCGGACTCACCGCATTGGAGCGCTAGTCCGTTCGAATTGCGCGTCGACGGCGACCGCGCGATCGGCCTCGGCGCCTGCGACATCAAGGGCGCCGCCGCCGCCTTCGTAGCGGCGGCGAACGCAACGCCGGGTGACTGCGCTTTCCTCTTCAGCAGCGACGAAGAAGCCAACGACGCTCGCTGCATTGCCGGCTTTCTCAAGTCTTTTCCGCCAATCTCCAATCCCGAATCTCCAATCCCGACTTTCGAAGCCGTCATCGTCGCCGAACCGACGCGAGGCGAAGCGGTGCTCGCGCATCGCGGCATCAGTTCGGTGCTGATGCGCTTTGCCGGCCGTGCCGGTCATGCGTCCGGCGAGCAGAAGGCGGCCGACAGCGCCTTGCACCAGGCAGTGCGTTGGAGCGCGCGCGCGCTGGATCATGTCGATTCGCTCGCGCATGCGCGTTTCGGCGGACTGACCGGCCTGCGCTTCAATATCGGCCGTATCGAAGGCGGTATCAAAGCCAACGTGATCGCGCCGACGGCGGAGCTGCGCTTCGGCTTCAGGCCGCTGCCTTCGATGGACACGGACGAGTTGTTGGCGGCGTTCCGCAGCTTCGCCGCCCCGGCTGCGGTCGAGTTCACCGAGACGTTCCACGGCGGACCCTTGCCCGGCGGTGACGTCGCTCACGCGGAAACGCGCCGGCTCGCTGCGCGCGATCTCGCCGACGCACTCGATATCCCGATCGGCAATGCGGTCGATTTCTGGACAGAAGCCGCCCTGTTCTCGCAAGCCGGCTATACGACCCTGGTCTACGGACCCGGCGATATCGCGCAGGCCCACTCGGCCGACGAGTGGGTAGCGCTCGATCAGCTGCAGAGCTACGCCGAAAACATCCAACGCATCATCGAGAAGAGCGGTCAGGAATCGTTATTTCTCGACGCCAGCGCCCAAGGATGAATGCAGGAATGAACATCGAAACCCACATCCAAGTTCGCCAGACCATCGTGCGCCTGCTCTCGAGCATGGCCAGCGCGCGCGAGATCGAACAATATCTGAAGCGCTTTTCGCAGCTCGATGCGAAGCGCTTCGCCGTAGTCAAGGTCGGCGGCGCCGTATTGCGCGACGACCTCGACGCGCTGACTTCCTCGCTTGCCTTCCTGCAGCAAGTCGGCCTGACACCGATCGTCGTACACGGCGCCGGCCCGCAACTCGACGAGGAATTGGCCGCCGCCGGCATCGTCAAGCAGACCGTCAACGGCCTGCGCGTGACCACGCCGGAGACGCTGGCGATCGTGCGCCGCGTGTTCCAAACGCAGAACCTGAACTTGGTCGAAGCCTTGCAGGAAGGCGATGCGCGCGCGACCTCGATCCTGTCCGGCGTGTTCGAAGCGGAGTTCATCGACCGCGACACGCTCGATCTGGTCGGCCGCGTCGCGCGCGTGAATCTGGCGCCGATCGAAGCTTCGCTGCGCGCGGGCTCCATTCCGGTGATCGCTTCGCTCGGCGAAACCGCCGGCGGTCAGATCCTCAACATCAACGCCGACTTCGCCGCGAACGAACTCGTGCGCGTGCTCAAGCCCTACAAGATCATCTTCCTGACCGGCACCGGCGGCCTGCTCGGCGCGAACGGCAAGGTCATCGACTCGATCAACCTCAGCACCGAGTACGAAGGCTTGATCGCGCAACCCTGGATCAACGGCGGCATGCGCGTGAAGATCGAGCAGATCAAGGAACTGCTCGATCATCTGCCGCTGTCCTCGTCGGTATCGATCACCAAGCCCGACGAACTTGCGAAAGAACTGTTCACGCACAAGGGCTCGGGCACGCTGGTGCGTCGCGGCGAGCGCGTCGACGTGCACGAGGATTGGAACGGCATCGACCGCGACCGCTTGCGCGAACTGATCGAAGCCAGTTTCGGACGCAAGCTGGTGGCGGACTATTTCGAGCGCACGCGGCCGCACAAAATCTATCTCAGCGAGAACTATCGCGCCGCGCTGATTCTCACGCGCGAGGAAGGCTATACCTATCTCGACAAGTTCGCCGTCGCCGACGATGCCCAAGGCGAGGGCTTGGGGCGTGCGGCCTGGCAGGTGATGCGCGCGGACAACCCGCAGCTGTTCTGGCGCTCGCGCCACCACAACCTGATCAACCAGTTCTATTACGCCGAATCGGACGGTTGCTACAAGGAGCCGCGCTGGAAGGTGTATTGGTACGGCTTCCAGGAATTCGCCGACATCGAACGCTGCGTCGAGCACTGCCGTACGCGGCCTGCCACTTTGTCGGACTCCTGACCATGTCGATCGCGCTGCCACTCTTTATCTCGGCCTTCCGGATGTCGCCCGTTTCGCCACGCGCGATCTCGGTCAACGCGGAGAAAGCCCGTGCGTGAAACGACACAAACGGTCGGCATCGTCGGCGCGCGCGGCCACACCGGCGCCGAATTGATCCGGCTCATTGCGGGACATCCTTCGTTCCGGCTCGCCTTCGTCTCGTCGCGCGAGCTCGACGGCCAACGCGTAGCCGACCACGTCGCCGAGTTCGACGGCGAGCTGCGCTATCGCAATCCGTCGCACGGCGAAGTCGCCGCGCAGGGTGCCGATGCGGTCGTGCTCGCGCTGCCGAACGGCAAGGCCGCCGAACTCGTCGCAGCGATCGATGCGGCCAAGCCCGATACCGTTGTGGTCGATCTCTCCGCCGACTTTCGCTTCGACGAACGCTGGTACTACGGTTTGCCGGAGCTGACGCGCGAGCGCTACGCCGGCCAGCGTCGCATCAGCAATCCGGGCTGCTACGCGACCGCGATGCAGTTGGCGATCGCGCCGCTGAAAGGCGATCTCGCCGCACCGCCGGTCTGCTTCGGCGTGTCGGGCTATTCCGGCGCCGGCACGACGCCGTCGGACAAGAACGACCCGAGCAAGCTGCGCGACAACCTGATGCCGTATGCGCTGGTTGATCACATGCACGAGCGCGAGGTGACGCGTCAGCTCGGCCTGCCGGTCGAATTCATGCCGCACGTCGCGCCGCACTTTCGCGGCATCACGATGACGGTGAATCTGTGGTTGCAGCAGGCGACGACGGTGGAGGCGATCCGCGCGCGCTATCGCGACTTCTATGCCGATGAACCGTTGCTGCGCATCGTCGACGAAGCGCCGTGGGTCAGCGCGATCGCCGGCAAGCATCACGTCGAGATCGGCGGCTTCGCGCTGGCACCGGGTGGTAAGCGCGTGGTCGTGGTCGCCACGCTCGACAATCTGCTCAAGGGGGCGGCGACGCAGGCACTGCAGAACCTCAATCGCGCCTTCGGCTTGGAGGAGATGGAGGGAATTCCGCGACCGTGACGCTTGCGCGCACGACGTTCGCAGCCCTTCCTACCGATCGAGGTGTTCCATGCGTCTTTCCCGCTATTTCTTGCCCACGTTGAAAGACAATCCGGCCGAGGCACAGATCGTCTCGCATCGGTTGATGCTGCGCGCCGGGCTGATCCGTCAGGAGGCCGCCGGCATCTACGCCTGGCTGCCGCTCGGCCTGCGCGTGCTGCGCAATGTCGAGCGCATCGTGCGCGAGGAGATGGATCGTGCCGGCGCGCTGGAACTCTTGATGCCGACCCTGCAACTCGCCGATCTGTGGCGCGAGAGCGGCCGTTACGACGCGTACGGGCCGGAAATGCTGCGCCTGCGCGATCGCCACGAGCGCGAACTCCTGTACGGGCCGACCAACGAGGAAATGGTCACCGAGATCTTCCGCGCCGGCGTGCGTTCTTATCGCGACCTGCCGCTGAATCTCTATCACGTGCAGTGGAAATTCCGCGACGAGCAGCGGCCGCGTTTCGGCGTGATGCGCGGGCGCGAATTCCTGATGAAGGACGGCTATTCGTTCGATCTCGACGAGGCCGGTGCACGCCGCTCCTACAATCGCATGTTCGTCGCGTACTTGCGCACCTTCTCGCGCATGGGATTGCGCGCGATTCCGATGCGAGCGGAAACCGGCCCGATCGGTGGCGATCTTTCGCACGAGTTCATCGTATTGGCCGACACCGGTGAGTCGGACGTCTATTGCGATCGAGCCGCGCTTGATCTGCCGGTGCCGGGCGCGGAGACCGATTACGACGCTGACCTGGAGCCGTCGATCCGGCGCTGGACTTCGCTCTATGCCGCAACCTCGGACGTGCACGATGCCGCACGTTTCGAGCAGGAAGTGCCGGCCGAGCGCAGATTGCGTACGCGCGGGATCGAGGTCGGCCAGATCTTCTACTTCGGCACCAAGTATTCCGAGCCGATGCGCGCGTTGGTGACCTTGCCGGACGGATCCTCGCAACCGGTTCACGGCGGTTCCTACGGCATCGGCGTGTCGCGCTTGCTCGGCGCGATCATCGAGGCGAGCCACGATGCGAATGGCATCGTCTGGCCGGACGCGGTCGCGCCGTTCGACGTCGGCTTGATCCAGCTCAAGCCTGGCGACAGCGCCGTCGATGCGGCTTGCGATGAGGTCTACGCGCGTCTGGAATCCGCTGGTGTGCGCGTCCTCTACGACGACGACGGCGGCGAGCGTGCCGGCGCGAAGTTCGCCAACATGGACCTGATCGGCTTGCCGTGGCAGGTCGCGATCGGTCCGCGCGGACTGGCGAGCGGCACGGTCGAGTTGAAACGACGTGCGAGCGGCGAGCGCGAAGAGCTGTCGCGCGACGATCTGGTCGCGCGGCTGGTAGAGCGGACATCCGCTACGAGGCGTCAGTCGTGAATGACGATACCGTGCACGATCTCGCTGGCGTTCGCGTGCTCGTCTGCGCAGAAAACGGCGCTACGCTTGCACGCGAAGCCGATGTAAGCGCGTTTCTCAGCGCCGCCTGGGAAAGCGATGCGAGCTGGCTTGCCCTGCCGTCCTCGCGCCTGGGTGCGGATTTTTTTCGCCTGCGCAGCGGCCTCGCCGGCGCGGTGGCGCAGAAGTTCGTGAACTACCGCATCGGCCTCGCCATTCTTGGCGACCTGTCGACTGAGCTCGCCGCCAGCGAAGCCTTGCGCGATTTCGTGCGCGAGACGAATCGCGGCTCCACGATCTGGTTCGTCAACAGCCTGGCCGAGCTGGAGCGGCGCCTCGCCACTCCGACCGCAGCGATGGCGACGAGCACGCGTTAGGCTCTCCTCCGAATCCCGAATCCCGAATCCCGAATCCCGAATCCCGAATCCCGGCTCTCCCCAATGACCGACCTGCTCTGGCAAAAATCCTCCACGCGTACCGACGAACGCATCATGCGCTTCCTCGCCGGCGACGACGTCGTGCTCGATCGCGAGTTCTTCCTGCACGACATCGAGGCGAGCAAGGCGCATGTCGGCGGACTGGCCAAGATCGGTCTGCTCGATGCAGAAGAAGCCGCCGCGCTGGAGCGCGAACTCGATGCGCTGGCCGAGGATTTCCGCGCGGCTCGATTCGTACTGGACGAACGCTACGAGGACGGTCATTCGGCGATCGAAGCGCGCTTGACCGAACGACTCGGTGACGCCGGCCGCAAGGTGCACAGCGGACGCAGCCGCAACGATCAGATCCTGGTCGCGACGCGATTGTGGCTGAAGGCTCGGTTGCGTGAGCTCGCCTCGCATTGCCGCGCTGCCGCCGCGGTCTGTCTCGAGCGCGCCGCTCGCGAAGCGCTGCCGCTGCCGGGCTATACGCACTTGCAACGTGCGGTCGTGTCCTCGACCGCGTTGTGGTTCGCCGGTTTCGCGGAAAGCCTGATCGACGACGCGCAGCGTGCGCGCGACACGCTCGCCTGGATCGACGCCAATCCGCTCGGCACCGCCGCCGGCTACGGCGTGAATCTGCCGCTCGATCGCGCTCACACGACGCAGGCGCTCGGCTTCACGCGCCTGCAGATCAATCCGATCTACGCGCAGCTGTCGCGCGGCAAGTTCGAGATCGGCGCGCTCGACGCGCTCGGCGCGGCCTTGCTCGACTTGCGCCGCCTGGCTTGGGACCTGTCCTTGTTCACGACCGCCGAGTTCGGTTTCGTGCGCCTGCCGGCGGAATACACCACCGGCAGCTCGATCATGCCCAACAAGCGCAATCCGGACGTGGTCGAGCTGATGCGCGCCAGCTACGCCAGCGTCGCCGCTGCGCGCAGCGAGATCGAGCATCTGTTGTCCTTACCGTCGGGTTACCAACGCGATCTGCAGTTCTCCAAAGGCGCCATCTTCCACGGTTTCCACCGCGGCCTCGCAGCGCTGGAACTATTGCCCGATCTGCTCGCACGGCTGGAGTGGAACGCAGCGGCGATGCGCGCCGCGATCGAGCCGTCGATGTACGCGACCGACGTCGCGATCGAGCAGGCCGCCGCCGGCGTGCCGTTCCGCGAAGCGTATCGGCGCGCGGGTGAGGCCGCCGCCGACGCAGGGCAGGGCAGGACGCCGGAAGCGAGTCTGGCCGCGCGCGTTTCGCCGGGCGCGACGGCGGATCTGCAGCTGGAAACGTTGCGTGCACGACTGCAAGCATTGAACGAAAGCTAGGACGACGCGCCGTCATTCGCGCGAAGCGGGAATCCATTGTCCTTGCACATGCGCAAGGACAGCCAATCAAAGCCGATCGGAGAATCCGGTGTCGCAGAGTTTCGCTGAGCAATCGATGCCGAGCTGGCGCCGGGCGGTGCTCAAGGTCGGCAGCAGCCTTCTGACCGGCACCGATGGCGCGCTGTCCGAACGTCATGCGCGCGGCCTCGCCGCGTTCATCGCGGCATCGCGCGCGGCCGGCAAGGAGGTCGTGCTGGTATCGTCCGGCGCTGTCGCCGCCGGACGCTCGCGTGTGCCGGCCGATGCACCGCGCGGCGGCGGACTGGTGTTGCGTCAGGCGCTGGCCGCGCTCGGTCAGACACGCATGATCGGTCTGTGGCAGGGATTGCTCGACGCTGCCGTGGCGCAGGTGCTGCTCAGTCACGACGATCTGCGCAATCGCCGCCGCTATCTCAATGCTCGTAACACCTTGCTCGAGCTGCTGCGTCTGCGCGTGCTGCCGGTGATCAACGAGAACGACACCGTCGCGGTCGAAGAACTCAAGCTCGGCGACAACGATAATCTCGCCGCCATCGTCGCCGCCCTGGTCGATGCGGATCTGCTCTTGATCGCCAGCGACGTCGACGGCTTGTACAGCGCGCATCCGCAACACGATCCGTCGGCACAGCCGATCGATCGCGTCGAGGCGATCACACCGGCAGTGCTGGCGATGGCCGGCGGTAGCGGCAGCGCCGTCGGTACCGGCGGCATGCGTACCAAACTCGAAGCCGCGACCAAGGCGGCCAAGGCCGGGATCGCCACGGTATTGTTCAACGGCAGCGCGGCCGCGACCGTCGCTGCGCTCGCCGAAGGCCGCTTTCGCGGCACGCATTTTCTCGCCTCGGGCTCGCGCCTCGCCGCGCGCAAGTACTGGCTGCGGCATGCGCCGGGTTCCGGCGGGCGCTTGCGCGTCGATGCCGGTGCGGCGCGCGCCGTGCTCGGCGGCGCTTCCTTGCTGCCCGGAGGCGTAGTCGGCGTCGACGGCGAGTTCGCCCGCGGCGACATCGTCGAGATCGCCACGGTCGAAGGCGATGTCGCGCAGCTGATTGCGCGCGGCTTGTGCCAGTACGCCGCCGGCGAGGTGCGTCGGCTGGCCGGGCGGCATACGCGTGAGATCGAGGCGATTCTCGGCTTCAGTTACGGCGATACCGTAATCCGCCGCGACGATCTGGTCGCGTTCGAGGAGGCGATGGCATGAGCGCATCGGTACGCGAACTGGCTCTGGCAGCGCGCGCGGCGGCGACGCGGATCGCTGCGCTGCCCAGCAGCGCCAAGCGCGCGGCGTTGGCGCGCATGGCCGACGAACTCGAGCGCCAGGCGCCGGCGATCCTTGCCGCCAATGCGCTCGATCTCGGCGCTGCCGCAACGGCAGGTCGTGCCGAGCATCTGCTCGATCGGCTGCGGCTCGATTCGGCGCGCTTGGCCGCAGTCGCGGCCGGCGTGCGCGCGGTGGCCGAGCTGCCCGATCCGGTCGGCCAGGTCACGCGATGCGAAACGCGGCCGAACGGTATCCAGGTCGAGCGCGTGCGCATTCCGCTCGGTTTGATCGCGATGATTTACGAGGCGCGCCCGAACGTCACTGCCGATGCGGCGGCGTTGTGCTTCATGGCCGGCAATGTGGTGCTGCTGCGCGGCGGCTCGGAGGCGTTTCACAGCAATCGCGCGATCGCGACGGCGTTGCGCGACGCTTTGCGCGCGAGCGGTCTGCCGGAAGCGGCGATCACGCTGATCGAGGATCTGCGCCGCGAAACCGTGCTCGAACTGTTGCAGCTGAGCGATCTAGTCGATCTGGCGATCCCGCGAGGAGGCGAGAGTCTGATCCGGTTCGTCGCCGAGCACGCGCGCGTGCCGGTGATCAAGCACTACCAAGGCGTATGTCATCTCTACGTCGACGCCAGTGCTGACCTCGACCTCGCCTTGCGCCT
The DNA here is from genome assembly GCF_058808595.1 of Dokdonella sp. GW821-FHT11D02. Classification (NCBI taxonomy): domain Bacteria; kingdom Pseudomonadati; phylum Pseudomonadota; class Gammaproteobacteria; order Lysobacterales; family Rhodanobacteraceae; genus Dokdonella; species Dokdonella sp. GW821-FHT11D02. Next base: position 2,331,000 of record NZ_CM179520.1, read on the forward strand.
CTTGATCGACGGCAAGACGACGCGGCCTGCGGTGTGCAACTCGCTCGAAACCCTGCTCGTGCATGCGGACGTCGCGCCGGCGTTCGCGCCGCTCGCGCTTGCGGCGTTGCGCGAACGCGGTGTCGAAGTGCGCGGCTGCGAACGCACGCGCGCGTTGGCGTCTGATGTCGTTGCGGCGACTGAAGCCGACTACGCAGCCGAATTCCTCGACCTGATCATCGCCGTGCGAGTGGTCGACGATTTCGATGCGGCGATCGAACACATCCGCCGTCATGGCTCCGATCACACCGAAGTCATCGCCACGCGCGACAGCGCGACGGCGGACGCTTTCGTCGCTGCACTGCGTTCCGCCGTCGTGATGGTGAATGCGTCATCGCGCTTCAGCGACGGCGGTGAACTCGGGCTCGGCGCCGAAATCGGCATCTCGACCACGCGTCTGCACGCCTACGGTCCGATGGGCGCGGAGGCGCTGACGATCGAGCGCTTCGTGGTGCGCGGGGCCGGGCAGGTCCGGCATCAGCCTCTGCGCTGAGGCTCAGCGCGTGAGCCAGCCTTGCGCGCGCGCGGTGCACAACGCGTACGGGAAGATCCAGAACAACGCGAAGGTCGAGAAGAACGCGTAGCCGATGCCGTAGACGAAATCCCAATTCCGCTCGCTGCGCAGGTAGTACAGCATGTGGAGCGCGGACATCAGCAGCAAGGCGCAGAAGAAGCGCAACAGCATTTCCGGCTGCAGCGGAATCAGGGCGATCAACAGCAACAGCGTCGCCCACGCAACCGGAAAACGCAGGTTGCCGACGACGAATTCAGCCAGCGCCATCGCGCGCGCCATCGGCGGGCGCTTCCAAACCACGCGGCCAAGAAAGCGCAGCTCCTCGCGCACGTAGCTGCGGTCCCAGCGGAGGTACATCTTGCACAGCCGTTGGTAGGTGGTCGGCACCAAGGTGTGCACCACGCCGGCGCGCTGATAGACGCAGTCGTAACCCTGATTGAGGATGTCGTTGGTCAGCGCGCGGTCTTCGCCGTAGGTGCAGGCGCGGCCAAGGAAGCGCTGGCGAATCCAGGCATCGAGTACATGGCGTACGACGTCGGCACGGTAGGCAGCGAGCGCTCCGGGGCAGCAGTAGACGGTGCCGTAAGTGCTCTGCACGGCGCGCAGGAAATCGAACGACAGCGCGAAGCGCACCTTCAACATGCGCGGGATCCAACCGTCGGCGCGGTTGAACACGCTGACTTTGCCGGCCACCGCGCCGACCTTCGGGTCGCGGAATGGGCCGGCCATCGCGAGCAAGGTGTCCGGTTCGATCACGCTGTCCGAGTCGATCGTCACCACGACGTCGCCACGGCCGCGCCGAAAACCTGCCTCGAGCGCGGCGCGTTTGCCGCGGTTGTCGGGAAAGCGCAGGGTGGTGACGAGGCCGGGAAAGTCCGCCGCGGTGCGTTCGATGTGCTGCCAGGTATCGTCGCTGCTGCCGTCGTCGACGACGAAGATCTCGAGCCGCTCGCGTGGATAGCGCGCCTGCGCCACCGAGGCGATCGAGCGCGCCACCATCGCGCCTTCGTTGTAGGCGGGAATCACCACCGTCATGGTCGGCGCCGAGTCGAAATCCGCCAGCGGCGGTGTGCGATAGCGAAACCAGAGTACGGTGCGCAGAGCCAGCATCAGCAGACCGAGGCCAGCCCATGCGAAGGCGGGGCCGACCACGTAGCGCCCCCATTCGTGATGGCGTGCCGAACGCACCACGCCGTGAAAGAGCGGATAGCGCCAGCTGACGTACAACACCGCGGCAAAGCCGAACAGGATCGCTGCGCGGTAGAGGTGATCTCCGGGTTGGTCGCGGTATTCGTGCAGGCGTGTCACGCCGGTGTCGCTGTCGTTCATCGAATCTGCCCGCAAGCCTGTCTGCAAAAAAAAGCGGCCAGGCATCTTTCCTGCCGCCGCGGTAACCATCGATGAATGCCGCGATGGGTCTTTTCAACGGCATGCTGGCGGATCAACCGGGGCGTGCTTACGTTAATCTTGTGTATGCGCCGCACGGACGGCGTCACTTCGATACGGAGCGGGCGGGTCGTCGATGACGGCAGAAATGGACATTTCGGCACAGGATCGCGTCCTCGTGCTGGCGCCGCATCCGGACGACGAAACCTTGGCGGCTGGCGATTTGATCCAGACCACCTTGGCGGCCGGAGCGACCTTGCGCGTCGTATTCGCCACCGACGGCGACAACAATCCCTGGCCGCAACGCTGGCTGGAACGGCGCTGGCGCATCGGCGCGCACGAACGCGCGCGCTGGGGCGCGCGACGGCGCGGCGAGGCGCGGGCGGCGCTGCAGCAGCTCGGCGTCGGCGATGCGGCTGCGGCGCGCTTTCTCGGCTGGCCGGATCAGGGTTTGACCGCTTTGCTGATGCGCGACGACGCCCCGATTGCGACCTTGACCGACGAGATCGTGCGCTTCGCGCCGACGCATCTGGTCGCCCCGACGCTGGCCGACCGCCACCCCGACCACAGCGCTCTGCGCGTCATCGCCGATCTCGCGCTGTTGCGCAGCGGTCTGCGCTGCTCGCGCCTGGGCTATGTCGTTCACGGCGAAAAACTCCACGCCGACGCTCGCTTGCTCTCGGTTCCGCCGCGCGATGCGCAAGCGAAGCAGAGAGCGATGGCGGCGCATGCGAGTCAACTGGCGCTCAGCCGTAAACGCCTGCTCGCCTTGGCGGCTTTGCCGAATCGCTTCGAACCATCAGCGGCAACGGTGCCGCCGATCGGAGCATGGTCACCGCTGCGCATCGCTTACCCGGCGTCTTCGCTGGGGCGGTACGACCTGCTGTTGCTGATCGCGTTGCGCGACGAAGTCGTGCGCATCTCGGCAGCCGCGCCGCGCCGGCCGCACACGGCGCGGATCGTCGATCGCCTCGGACGCGAATACGCTTTCGAGTATGGGGCTCGGGAGTTGCGGATCGTCTTGCCGACGTTCGACGCTGTGCCGCAGGCGGTCTACGCGAAGTTTCATCGGCGCGATCCGCGGCTGCTGATCTTCGATCGCACGTTTTGGCGGCACGACGCCGATCTTTTGGACACGCCAGGTGCTGCGTTGACGGAGCAGCCCGACTCCGGCTACATCTAGCCGATGACCGAATCCGCCGGCGCATCCATCGAAGAACGGATCGTGCGCACCGTTGCCGGCGACGGTGCGGCGGCGGACCTGCATCTGCTGCAGCCGTCCACAACGGTGCGCGACGCGATCGTGTGGTTGCCGGCGCTCGGCGTCGCCGCACGCAACTATCTGCCGTTCGCCCGGGCCATGGCGGCGCGAGGCATCACCGTCGCGCTGCACGAATGGCGGGGCATCGGTTCCAGCGATCGACGCGCCGGACGTGAATCGAATTGGGGCTATCGCGAATTGCTGACGCTCGACATTCCGGCCACGCTCGCCGCCACGCGAGGCAGCTTCGCCGACGCGCGCGTCTGGATCGGCGGGCACAGTCTCGGCGGCCAGCTCGCTTCGCTGTACGCCGCCTTGCATCCTGATGAATTCGCCGGCTTGCTGATGATCGCCAGCGGCGCGCCGTATTGGCGCTGTTTCCCTTGGCGTCGAATGGTCGGGCCGATGGTCGTGTTGGCGCCGTGGATCGCCGCTTTGCGCGGCCATTTCCCGGGCCGGCGAGTCGGCTTCGGCGGCAACGAGGCGCGCTCCTTGATCGCGGATTGGGCGCGCAGCGGCCGCAGCGGGCGATATGCCGCCGTCGGCATGGCGGAGGACTTCGAGCAACACCTGGCCGCTCTGTCGATGCCGGTGCTGGCGCTGCGGTTGAGCGACGATTGGCTCGGTCCGCCGGCCTCGCTCGCTTGGCTGCTCGGCAAGATGCCACGAGCGAAGATCGAAACCCCCGAGCTGTCGGCGCCGGATCTCGGCGGCATAGCGGCCGATCATTTTGCTTGGATGAAAAGTCCCGCCGCGATCGTCGACCATATGGTCGATTACATCGTTCGAGTGCCGGCTTCGAGCTAAGTCAGCGTCGAATAACGAAATCTTACTGGCAAATCTGTCATAATCGCGAGTTACCACGCGAAACTTCACGTTTCGCGTGCCTTGGATCGGGCGCAGCGGTCGCCCGATTCGGGAAATTCCGTTGAAGAGGATTGCTATGTCTTACGATATCGGCATTGGTCGTTGTACCGAAATGAATGGCGACACGGTCGTCGTCAAACTGGAAAGCGTGATGGTCAAGCGGCTCTCGCCCGACCATCCCTGGCAGCGTTCCGGCACCAGCCTGCTGCGTGTCAATCGGAATCTGTGCAGCTCGGTACGTCCGCCGGAGTTGGATCGCGAGTTGTACCTCGATCGCGCTGCGTTGTCCAAGCGTGCGATGGGTGCGCTCGATCTCGGCGGCAACGGTTCGACGATTTCGGTCGACTTGCGTGCGCTGCTCAACGATCTCGATCCGCAGCCTTCTGCCGGACCTTCGAGCAAGGGCGGCCGCGGTGCCGAACGCAAGACGGCGAGCCGCTGATTCGCAGTGCAGTCGAACGGCGCCTCCAGCCGTTCATTTCTGTAGCGCCCAATCCGATCGGCGGCCAGCGAGCTACTTCTTGCGAGCGACGATGTAGGGGCGATTGTCATTGCCCTTCGTCGCGTGATTTTCCATAGCGAGAATCACGAAACCCGCGGCTTCCAGCTGCCGTTGCAGATCCGTTGCCCGAAATACGCCTGCATAGGGTGCTGCGCCGATCGCGCGCATCATGGGCAAGGCGAGCCGGATGAGCGGGTTCATCTCGCCGACGCAGGGCGTCTTGGAGACGAGCAAGCCGCCCGGCGCGAGCAGGCCGTGAATGCAGCGCAAAGTCGCGGGCAAATCGCGCACCAAGTGCAGATAGTTGAAGCCGAGTACTGCGTCGAACGACGCCGTGTCTGTGGCTAGCGTTTCGGCGGTCGCGGCGCGGAAAGTCAGGTTCGGACTCGGCGCCGCGGCGTGCTTTTGCTCGGCGATCGCGATCATTGCGGCAGAGATGTCGGTCGCAACATAGTGCCGAACGCCGTGCGCGAGTCGCAGCGCCGTCGTGCCCGTTCCGCAGCCCAGTTCCAGTACTTCGTCACTGCGTCGCAAGAGGGCGGAGGTTCGCTCCAGCGTGCGCTCGTAGGCGGCCGGATCTGCGACCGCGGCCAGCGCATACTTCCTTGATGTGCGATCCCAGAAATGCGCGTCGCTCGTCGTGCTCATGTCGCTGGCTTGCTCTTTGGTTGCGAGTTCGCGAGTTCTAACACGAAGAGATTCGTATCCGTAGCGGTATTCGTGCGATCGAGTGACGCAAAGGACGATGGGACGGACGGAGAGAGTGGGGAGGCTGCCCCGTAAGCTTGCAGCGGCAAATGGCGGAAGCGGTGAGATTCGAACTCACGGTGGCATCGCTGCCACGCCGGTTTTCAAGACCGGTGCCTTAAACCGCTCGGCCACGCTTCCGGAGTTGATCTGAATGCAGGGATCGCTGGACTCGCACCCTGGAGGGAACTGGAGACCGTCCTTCACGGACGGCCGAATATCGTACTACAGTGCATCCGATAAATCGCAGAACCATGCACTCGTGCAAATGCGATTTTGAGCGCAGATTTCGTGTTGCGGCCGGGGTAAGGGACGAGGAAAGGGAGCATGATCAAAGTCGCCCTGGTCGACGACCACGAGTTGGTCCGTACCGGCTTTCGCATGATTTTGGCGCCGTATCCGGATATTCAGATCGTCGGTGAGGCGGCCGACGGCGAGCAAGGTTTGGAGCTGATTCGGCGCATCAAACCGGACGTCGCCTTGGTCGACGTGCACATGCCGCGCCTGACCGGCATCGAGCTCACCGATCGTGCGCGCAGGAGCAAGCTGACGACGAGGATCGTGATCCTGACCGTCGTCAACGAAGCGCCATTTCCGAAGCGCCTGATCGAGGCTGGCGCCAGCGGCTATCTGACCAAAGGATGCGCGGCGGAGGAGCTCGTGCGTGCGGTGCGCCAAGTCGCCGGCGGTCGCCGCTATCTGTCGCCGGACGTGGCCGAAGTGCTCGCGCTCGGCGTGCTGGACGGCAATCCGGCTTCGCCGTTCGACGCGCTCTCGGCACGCGAGCTCGACGTCGCGCTGATGCTCGCGCAAGGCTTGGACATGCAGAACATCGCCGGCTTGCTCAAGCTCAGCGCGAAGACCGTGGCGACCTACAAGTACCGCTTGTTCGACAAGCTCGGCGTCGACAATGCGGTCGCACTGTCGCATCTGGCGCATATGCACGGTGTACTCGACAACCGTGCACGCGCTTTGAGCGATTGATCCGATCGGACTGCGCGCAGATCTGCGCGCAGTCTCGAGCATCGTTCGCCTCAGTCGGTCTTCGGTTCGGACTCCGATCCGTCCGACTTCGGTGCGGAAGCGGGCTTGGGTTCTTCACGCTTGGGCGCAGCCTCCGTCGGCGTCGGAGCCGGCCGCGACAGCGGCAGTTCGAGCGTCTGACCGCGGTTCGGCTCCGCTTCGCTGCTGCCGGCGGGTTCCGCCTTCACGCGTTCCATCGCGGGTGCGGGCGGAGCGGCGCTCGATGCAACAGGTGCGCTGGCAGCAGGTGCACTGGGCGCGGGAGGCGCGCTCGGTGCCACTGCAGTCGGCGCCGCGGCGATCTTGACTGGAGCGTCCGAGAGCGGTGGCTGCGCGGCGGTGGCGACCGGAGTCGCCACTGCCGGTGTGGTCGGCGCCGGTGTGGAAGGCGTTACGACCACTGCGGGCGGTGCCGTCACCGTCGCCGGGATCGACTGAATCGCCGCGCGCACTGCGGCCTGTACGGTCGCCGGCGGAGCGGGCGGCGGCGTCATCGATTCCGCGCCGGTAGGCGCTGCCGCGGGTGCGGCTGTGGGAGCGGCCGGAGACGTCGTTGTCGCCGCCGGACGCTGCACGGCTGGAGGCGGTGAAGCGGGGAGAGTCACAGGCGCAACCGGCGCGGTCGTCGTCTCGGCAGCTGGCGTCGTCGGCGCGGACGAACTGACCGCAGCGGTCGCAGCCGTCACCACAACAGGTTTCGGCTCGACGCTGGCCGCGATGCGCGGAGCGGATTGGGGCGCGGCTTCGGTACTCGCAGCCGGGGTGCCGGTACTACGCGGCGTTTCGGCCGCAGCACTCGACGGCGTATCGTCTTCGTCGTCGAAATCGACGTCGAGATCGGTCTGCGTCAGCGAGCCGGTGACTGCGCCTGCGTCCGTCGCAGTGCCATCCTTACGCCGGCGGCGACCGCCACGGCGACCACGGCGGCGCGAGCGCATCTCGTCGCGTTCGCCGGCAGGTTTCGGCTCGGCGTTCGCGGCCGTCTGCGGCTGCACGGGCGCGGCTAGCTCGGCTGTTGGTGCGGACGAGGGGGCTGCGGGGTTTGTCGCCGGAATCGGCGCGGGGGTGGTCGGCTTTGGTGCGGCGTCGGCTTGACGCGAAGGCGGCGGCGGAGTCGACGTACGCGCCTCGGTGACGACAGGCTGCTCGCCGGTGTTGCGATTGCGCTCATCGCGACGATTCCCGCGTTGTTGCGCTTGCTGAGGCTGCTTCTGGCCTTGGCCGCCGCGCTGTTCGTTGCGTTGCTCGTTGCGCTGCTCGCCACCGCCGCGGCCGTCGCGTCGCTGGCCCTGGTTTTCCTGGCGGCGTTGCTGCGGTTGCTGCTGCCCCGGGCGATTGCCTTGTTGCGCGTTGCGCTGTTGCTGCGCCGGGCGTGCAGGCGTCTGTGGGCGGGCGGCGGGTGCCGGCGTCGGCGCAGCGGAGACCGGTTCGGGCTTGGCGCGGAACCAGCCGACGAAGCGCGCGAGCAGGCCGCCGCTGGCGGCGACCGGTGCCGGCGCGGCGACCGGAGTCGGCGCGGCCGGTTCCGGGCGTTCGGGGGCTGGCGTCGCGCGAACCACACCGGCGACGGCCGGCTGTTCGGGTTCTTCGCTCGGACGCAGCATCGTCGGCAGCGGCTTGGGCGCTACCGGCGTGGTGCGTTGATAGCTCGGGCGCGTCTCCTCGCCGATGTCGGCGGCACGCAGACGCTGAATTTCCAGATGCGGCGTTTCCAGCTGCTCGTCGGCGACGACGATGACGTTGACGTCATGACGCGCTTCGATCTCGCTGAGCTGGCGGCGCTTCTCGTTGAGCAGGAAGTTGGCGACGCTCGGCGGCGCCTGCACCAGCACCTGGCCGGTGCTGTCCTTCATCGCGTGTTCCTCGACGAGGCGCAGTGCCGACAGCGACAGCGATTCGACGCCGCGAATGCGGCCATGGCCTTCGCAGCGCGGACAGACGATCTGGGTCGATTCGCCCAAGGAGGGGCGCAGACGCTGGCGCGACATCTCGAGCAGGCCGAAACGCGAAATGCGGCCGACTTGTACGCGTGCGCGGTCGAGCTTGAGCGCTTCCTTGAGTTTTTCCTCGACATCGCGCTGGTGGCGCGGCGAATCCATGTCGATGAAGTCGATCACGATCAGGCCGCCGGCGTCGCGGATGCGCAGCTGACGCGCGATCTCGACCGCGGCTTCGCAGTTCGTATTGAACGCGGTTTCCTCGATGTCGCTGCCCTTGGTCGCTTTCGAGGAGTTGATGTCGATCGCGGTGAGCGCTTCGGTCTGGTCGATCACGATCGAGCCGCCCGACGGCAGGCGTACGCTGCGTTCGAACGCGTTCTCGATCTGCGTCTCGATCTGAAAGCGCGAGAACAGCGGCGTGGTGTCCTGATACAGCTTGAGCTTGCGCAGATTGTTCGGCATCACCTGCTGCACGAACTCGCGAGCGTCTTGATAGAGCTCCTCGTGATCGATCAGGATCTCGCCGATGTCGTTGCGCAGGTAGTCGCGCAGCGCGCGGATGATCAGCTTGGATTCCTGGTAGATCAGGAACGGCGCCGAGCGCGCTTGGGCGGCTTCGGAGATCGCTTTCCACAGCTGCAGCAGATAGTCGAGATCCCACTGCAGCTCTTCGGCGTCGCGGCCGAGGCCGGCGGTGCGCACGATCAGGCCCATTTCGTCGGGCACTTGCAGATGGTCCAGCGCTTCTTTGATGTTGGCGCGGTCTTCGCCCTCGATCCGGCGCGAAACGCCGCCGGCCTTCGGGTTGTTCGGCATCAGCACCATGTAGCGGCCGGCGAGGCTAACGAAGGTGGTCAGCGCAGCGCCTTTGTTGCCGCGCTCTTCCTTTTCGACCTGGACGACCAGTTCCTGGCCTTCCTTGAGCAATTCGCGGATACCGGCCTTGTTCGGGTTCAGGCCCGGCGTGAAGTACTGCTCGGAGATTTCCTTCAACGGCAGGAAGCCGTGGCGGTCGGCGCCGTAGTCGACGAAGCAGGCTTCGAGGGATTGTTCGACGCGGGTGATGCGGGCCTTGTAGATGTTGGCTTTCTTTTGTTCCTTGGACGGGATCTCGATGTCGAGATCGTAAAGGTTCTGTCCGTCCACGATCGCGACACGCAACTCCTCCCGCTGGGTCGCGTTGATCAACATACGTTTCATTGTCGTTTTTTCCTGTGTAAGCGCTCGACTGTCGTCGGCGCTGCGCGTTGTCGCGCTGCGCGATGCCCGCATTTCGCGGGCCGACGGCGGCAGGTGCGCCTCGAAAACCGGCGCTTCCGCGCGCCGGCGTACATGGGGTTGCGCGCATCCGCGGACCCGCGCCGTCGTTCCGACGGCGAGCAATCCGCGACCCGAGCCACTACGATGACCGTTCGCCCCGGCGCCGCGCTCCGATGGAGTCACCGCGAACGCAGGGCGCGAAAGGACGCAATGGACGAGTGCGTCATTGGCTGTTCCGTACTCCCGCGGATGGGGCAGGGAACGGCGCGACACGCACTTGCAGCATAACAGGCCCCGGACTTTTTTTTCAATGAAGACACGTACTTCGGTGACAAATCGCGACGCAGGCTCGACAAGGAAGGCGGCGCCGGATGGCCGCGGCCGCCGTCCTCCGTCTGCGGGGCGGGAGAGAAAGGAGTCAGCGCCGGACGCCGCGGGCCGAGCAAGCAAGAGGCCGCGTGAAGACGAGCGAACTCCGCAGAGCGCAGCCGAGCGGCCTTCGCCGCGCCCACAACTGGTCACGGTGCCGGCGGATCGCGACGGTCAGCGCCTCGATAACTTCCTGGCCGGGCATCTGAAGGGCGTACCGAAAAGCCTGATCTACCGCATCTGCCGGACCGGCGAGGTGCGCGTCAACGGCGGCCGCGCCAAGCCGGATCGCCGCGTGGCCGGCGGCGACGAGGTACGCATTCCGCCGGTGCGTCTGGCCGAGCGCGGCGAGACGGTGCCGCCGCCGGATCGGCAGATGAGCCGGGTCGAGGCAGCGATCATTCACGAGGATCGCGATTTCCTCGTCATCGACAAGCCGGCCGGCGTCGCCAGCCACGGCGGCAGCGGGGTCAGCTTCGGTGCAATCGAGCTGCTGCGCGCGGCGCGACCACGCGACACCTTGGAGCTGGCGCATCGGCTCGATCGCGACACCAGCGGTGTGCTGGTGCTGACGCGCAAGCGCTCGGCCTTGACCGCGCTGCAGGCAGCCATTCGCGAGGGGCGCGTCGAGAAGCGTTATCTAGCCTTGATCGAAGGAGCGCTGCCGAAGGCGCGGCTGACCGTCGATGCGCCGCTGCGCAAGTCGGTGCTGCAAGGCGGCGAGCGCATGGTGCGCGTCGATCCGGACGGCAAGCCGTCGCGCTCGCACTTCAGCGAGTTGCAGCGCTACGCCGACGCGAGCCTGGTCGAGGTCGCGCTCGAAACCGGGCGCACACACCAGATCCGCGTGCATGCCCAGCATTTAGGCCATCCGTTGGCCGGGGACGAGAAGTACGGCGAGCGAGAATTCAATCGAACCATGCGCGATAAGGGATTGAAGCGGTTATTCCTGCACGCGGCGCGCTTCGAGTTTTCCTTGGGCGATCGCCAATACAGCTTCAGCGCGCCGCTGGCAGTGGAGCTGTCCGCCGTGCTCGATGCCATTTCAGATTGACCCCGAGCGTGCCGAGCACGATCAGGACGATGCCCATCAGCTGCACCGGCTTGAGTGCATGGCCGTAGAGAGCGAAATCGAGCAGTAGGGCGACCAGCGGGTAGATGAAGGCGAGCACCGCAATCTTCGCCACCGACAATCTCGGATAAGCCGAATAGAACAGCACGTAGCAGATGCCGCTGTGCACGAGCCCGAGGCCGGCCAGCCAGATCCAGTGCGATCCGAGGTGCAAGGTGCCGGCGTAGTCGGCAAACGGCGCCAGCATGGCGACGCCGGTCAGGCATTGGATCAGCACGACGGCGAGCGGCCGCTCGCGGCTGATCCGCCGCGACATCAGCAACGAGGCGCCGCACAGCACGGCCGCGACGAAGGTCAGGCCGATGCCGAGCAGGTAGCTGGCATCGGCGTTGCTGATCAGCTTGAACGGATCGGCGGATAGGCCGACTCCGATGAAGGCGAGCGCGGTCCAGGCCAGGTCGGCGGGGTGCGTGCGCTCGCCGAAGAAAAGGGCGGCCAGGCCGAGCATCGCGAACGGAAAGAAGTGGTAGACCATCGTCGCGACGCCGATCGACGAGCGCGCCATGCCGGCGAACAAGGCGATCCAGTTCAGCACCAGCAGCACGCCGCTCAGCACAGCCGCGCCGATCAGCCGGCGTTGTTGCAGCAAGCCGCGGAAGTGACCGCCGAGGACGCCCCAGGCGATCAGGAACAGGCTGCCGAAGGCGCAGCGGAAGAATACGGTGGTGATCGGATCGCGGCCGCCTTCGTGCGCGAACACGCCGACCGAACCGATCAGAATTTCGGCGACGACGAGCTGGAGCAGGGCGGTGTGGACTTCGCGGGGCGAGGCGGGAGGCATCGGATCGGACCTTCGGGGAGGCGGCAGAAGGTCAGATTAGGCGGCGCGGCGCCATCGATACAGATGCAGTTAGAATAGAAGTTGACCGATACAGATACGTCGAATGAGCCTGCTCTACGAACGCCTCGCCGAATCCTTGCGCGGACAGATCCGCCGCGGCGTGCTGCGCGCCGGCGAACGGCTGCCGTCCTTGCGCCGAATCGGACAGCAACAACAGGTGAGTCTTGCGACTGCGGTCGAAGCCTACGTGCAGCTCGAACGCGAAGGCCTGGTCGAGGCGCGTCCGCGTTCCGGCTACTACGTGCGCGGCGCGGCACCGGCCTTGCCGCAGCGGACGCCGCGTCAGCCGCTGCGCGCTCCGCGGCCGATGCGTAATCCGGCCCTGCTCGGTGTGCTCGATGTGCTCGCGCGCACCGATCTGGTGGCGCTGCACGCGACCACGCCGGCGCTCGAACTGTTGCCGGCAGCGGGCCTCGCCGCCGCTTTGGCGCGTGTGACGCGGCGGCGACGCGCAGAAGCCTTGTGCTACGCCGTGCCGCAGGGGCATCCCGATCTGCGCGTGCAGATTGCGCGCCGCTATGCGTGGTGCGGCGTCGATGTCGAACCGGACGAGATCGTTGTCACGGCCGGTGCGATGGAAGCGATCAGTCTCGCGCTGCGCAGCGTGACGCGCGCAGGCGATGTCGTACTGCTCGAGACGCCGACCTACTACGGACTGCTGCAGGCAGTCGCCGCGCTCGGCTTGCAGGTGGTCGAAGTGCGCAACCGGGCCGGTCAGGGGATCGATGCGGCGCACTTGGAGGAACTGCTGTCGCGCCACGCCGTGCGCGCGGCGGTATTGGTGCCGAACTTCAACAACCCCACGGGCAGTCTGACCGGGAACGCCGGCAAGCGTGCGATCGTCGCCGCTTGTGCAGCACGCGAGGTCGTGCTGATCGAGGACGATCTCTACGGCGAAGTAGCGTATTCCGGCGAACGGCCAGCGCCGCTGCGCCACTTCGATCGTGGCGGCACCGTGATCACGTGCGGCTCATTTTCCAAGACCTTGGCTTCCGGGCTGCGCGTCGGCTGGGTTTTCGGTTCGCGCTGGACCACAGAGCTGCTGCGCGCGAAGTGCTTCTCCAGTATTGCGACGGCGAGCCTGCCGCAACTCGCGATCGCCGACTATTTGGAGCACCACGACTTCGAGCGCGCACTGCGCCGGCTGCGGCGCGAACTGGCGTCGAACGCGCAGCGCTACCGCGACATCATCGCGCGGTATTGGCCGGCCGGTACCTGTGTGTCCGAACCGGCCGGCGGCATGGCTTTGTGGCTGGAGCTGCCGGATGCGATTGAAGCGCAGGCGCTGTTCGAAATGGCGCTGGCGCGAGGCATAGGCACCTCGCCTGGGCATTTGTTCTCCAACCGCGATGAATATCGTCATCACCTGCGCTTGAGCTGCGGTCTACCGTGGAATGCGAAAATAGAAGAGGCACTGCGCACGCTCGGCAGGCTGGCGGATCGATTGCGAGCGACTTGAAGAGGATGAGGAAATGATCGAGCTGGTCGGTTTCGACGGCGACGACACGCTGTGGCACAGCGAAGGCTACTACCAGCACGCGGGCACCGAGTTCGAGCGTATTCTGGGCGCTTGGATCGACATCGGCGACGCCGAGGTGCGCAGCCGCATGCATGCAGCCGAGCGGCGCAATTTGGCGCTGTTCGGTTACGGCGCGAAGAGCATGACCTTGTCGATGATTGAGGCCGCGATCGAGCTGACCGACGGCGCGATCTCCGCCGCCGACATTCACCGCATCGTCGTGCTCGGCAAAAACATCCTCGAACATCCGGTGGAACTCCTGCCGGGCATCCGCGCCGCGATCGAGGCGGTCGCCGAACGGCATCGCATCGTGCTGATCACCAAGGGCGATCTGTTCCACCAAGAGCGCAAGGTCGCCCAATGCGGTCTCGGCGATTTGTTCGAGCGCATCGAAATCGTGTCGGAGAAGAATCGCCGCAGCTATGCACGCGTGATCGCCGAATGCGGCAGCGAGGCCTCGCGTTTCGCGATGGTCGGCAACTCGTTGCGCTCAGACATCGAACCGGTCATCGAGCTGGGCGGGTGGGGTATTCACATGCCCTACCACGTGACCTGGGAACACGAGATGGAGCACACGGTCGAAAGCGGCCATCCGCGCGTGCTGACGATCGACGCGCCGAATGCGATTCCGGCGGCGGTCGCGCGTTGCGGCTCCGAGGAAAAAGCGGAAGCTTGAAATACGAAGTACGCGAAGGAAAAACCGAAGGGAATTTCCTCGAGCGTGCCGGGTGTCTCGAACTGTCCGCTGATCCGGCTTACGAGGCGACCAGCAGATCCTCGACGCGTGCCGCGCAGATCAGATCGTTCAGCGACAGGCCGCCGACATCGTGGGTGGAGTAGCGCACCACGCAGCGGTCGTAGTGGACTTCGAGATCCGGATGATGGTCTTCGCGGTGAGCGATCGAAGCGACCGCATTGACGAAAGCCATCGTGCGGAAATAGTCGGCGAAGCGGAATTCCTTGCGGATTTCGCCTTCGCTCGAATCGGTCTGCCAGCCCGGCAGAACGGCGAGACCGGCGCGGATTTCGTCGGCGGACAAGCCGGCATCCTTACCCTTGCGCGGCCGGCAGTGCTGCGTGCGCAGCGAGTTGAGGTCGATCATCGTCTAGGCTCGTAGCGAGCACGCATGGGAACGTGCGAGAGGCGAAGTATAGTTGCGGATGACGCGCGATCGATTCAGACCTAAACTGGTCCTGTATCGACGGAGCCGTTCCTGTCCATGGAAAAGCGCCGTTCCGGCCGCACCTTCCAAACATCCACTGCGGACCGTCCATGTCCGTAGAAGAGCGGCCACTCCGGCCGTCTTCTCAACGAAGAGCCTCTCATGATTTCGCTTTCCGCCACCGCGCAAGACCATTTCCGCAAGCTGATCGAGCAGCAAGCGCTGCCGGGGCTGGGCATTCGTTTGCGCGCGGTCGAGCCGGGCACGCCGCGCGGCGACTGTCAGCTCGAGTTTTCCGAGCCGAACGATCGCGACGGCAGCGAATGGGAAGTGGAATGCGAGGGCTACTCGCTGTTCGTCGAAGCGGCCAGCGTGCCGTTTCTCGACGGCGCGACGATCGACTACGACCGCTCGCCGACCGGCGGCCAACTCACCATCCGCGCGCCGGCGTTGCGCGGCTCGGTGCCGGGCGAGGATGCCAGCGTGGTCGAGCGCGTGCGTTACGTGATCGAGTCGGAGATCAATCCGCAGCTCGCCTCCCACGGGGGCCGCGTCTCCCTACGCGAAGTGACGGCGGAAGGCATCGTCGTGCTGCAGTTCGGCGGCGGTTGCCACGGCTGCGGCATGGTCGATGCGACCTTGCGCGGCGGTGTCGAACGCACCTTGAAGCAACGTGTGCCGGAAGTCAGCGGCGTCGCCGACGCGACCGATCACGCCAGCGGCACCAATCCCTACATGCGCAAGCGGGAATCGGGAGTGGAGAATCGGGACTCGCAGGGAAGCTGACGCGAACAGCGTCGCTTCAAACAGCGCAAGCTGCTATTCGAATCCCGAATCCCGAATCCCGGCCTCACTCGCCCTGCACGTGCCCGTGCAGATCGCCGATCTTGCTGCCCGGCAGGCTGGCGAAGTAAGCGGCGAGATTTTCGATGTCCTGATCCGACAGCGTCGTGACGAAGCCGGCCATGATCGGGTTCTTGCGCTCGCCTTTCTTGTACTCGTGCAAGGCGCGTGCGAGGTAGTCGCGATACTGACCGGCGAGGCGCGGATACTGCGGATCGGTGCCGGCATTGCCGTCGGCGCCGTGGCAGGCCTGACAGACCACAGCCTTGCCTTTGCCGGCTTCGATGTCGGGCGCTGCTGCGAAAGCGGTGCCGGTCGAGAGGGCGATCGTCGTGATCAACAGCGGTGCGAAGAAGCGCTTCATGTCGAGAACTGTCCCGGTACGGCCCGAACTCAGGGCGTGATGCTGGAGAGGTAAGAGGCGATGTCGCGGATGTCCTGCTCGGACAAGCTCTCGCCTTGCGCACGCATGGTCGGATGCGAACGCTCGCCCTTCTTGTACGCATTCAACGCGCCGACCAGATAGTCGTAGTTCTGACCGACGATCTTGGGCACGTGATAGTTCGGGTAGGCGTTCTTCCAGCCGGTGACGCCGTGGCAGCCGGAGCAGGTGTACACCTTGATCTTGCCGGCAGCGGCGTCGCCCTTTTCGACGGCGGCGGCGCACGGCAGCGAAAGGGTCAGCAAGGCGATGGCCAGCAAGGAAGCTCGGATCATGTGGGGTACCGGGTTTGATCGTGCGGACGTAAACCCCGCGAGTATAGCGTGTCGTTCAGAAATTCGGACCCGTTGCACCGCGCGGCGATGCTCTGCACGTGCAGCGCGGCGCGTTCGGGCGACAAATTGCCGCAACCTTTTCCGCACCTCGCGCATCTACTGCGGAACGTCGAGTGCGCACGCGCTCGTGACTACCGGCTCACGCAATCTTGCGCATGAAAGAGCAAGCTGACGATGCAACCTCGAAGCCGCGGATCGTGTCCTGGGAGATCGACGATCCGGTCAACGGCGTGCTTCGGGAATGAATTTGATGGACCGACTTCCGCTGCCTGAGCGGCAGTTGCACATAGATAGTGATGTAGTTTAGTATAACACCATATCAATTCCCCTCCGGACTCCAGTCCTATGCATCCGACTCGCATGCCAAGTTCCCTTCGCCGGGCGATCCATCGTGCCCGCTGGTCCGCGCTCGCCGCGGCGATCACCTTCTCTTTGGCGGCTTGCGGAGGCGGCGGGGCCGGCAAGGCGGCCGATACCGGCGCCCAGACCGCGATCCCGGTCGAAGTCGCTTCCGCCAAGCATCAGTCGGTGACTGCGAACTATTCGGGCACCGCCACATTGGAAGCGGTCGGCGATGCGCAGGTCGTGACGAAGACCACCGGCATTGTGTTGAAGATCCTGGTCGAGGAGGGGCAGCGCGTCGAAAAAGGCCAGCTGCTGGCCCAGCTCGACGACGACAGTGCGCGCAACAAGCTGGCGCAGGCGAGCGCGACCTACAAGAAAGCGCTGGCCGCCTATGAAAAGGCCGAGAAAGGCCTGGCGCTGAAGATCACCCCGCGCGCCGACTACGACCGCGACAAATACGATCTGGAAACGCAGAAGGCGGTGGCCGCCGGCGCGGAACTCGATGTGTCCTACACGCGCATCGTGGCGCCGATCTCGGGCGTGATCGCCAAGCGCTCGATCAAGCTCGGCAATCTCGTGCAGACCAACCAGAACCTGTTCCAGATCGTCGATATGGATCCGCTGGAGGCCGTGCTGAACGTGCCCGAACGCGATCTGGATACTTTGAAGCCCGGCCAGTCGGTGCAGATGAAGGTCGACGCGCTCGGCGGCAAGAGCTATACCGGCACGATCGCGCGCATCGCTCCGGTGGTCGAAGCCGCCAGCGGCACCTTCCGCGCGACCTGCCAGTTCCGCGACGAGACCGGTACGCTCAAGCCGGGCATGTTCGGCCGTATCGAAGTGGCCTACGACCAGCGTCACGACGCGCTCGTGGTGCCGCGCACGGCCTTGGTCGAGGAAGACGGCGAGAGCGCGGTGTTCATCATCGAGCCGGCGCCGCCGAAGGCGAAGTCGGACAAGCCCGAAGCCAAGAAGGGCAAGCCCGGCGAAGCGGTAGCGGCCGAGCAGGTCCAGCCGGCGGCGCCGAACTTCGTCGCCAAGCGCCGCCTGGTCAAGACCGGTTACGTCGAAGGCGATCGCGTCGAGATTCGCGACGGCCTCAAGGACGGTGAGCGCGTCATCACGATCGGCCGCAACGCCGTGCGCGACGGCACCGAGGTGCAAATCCTCGACGACGCCAACAAGCCGGCCGTCGCTTCCGCCGTCACACCCGGAAAAGCCGTATGAACCTGCCTGAGCTGGCCACGCGCCGGCGCGTCACCATCGGCATGCTGACGCTGACGATGGTGTTGTTCGGCGTGATCGGGCTTTTCGGCCTGAAGGTCAACCTGCTGCCGGATTTGTCCTATCCGACGCTGACGGTGCGCACCGAATACGAAGGTGCGGCGCCGCTTGAGATCGAGAACCTGATCAGCCAGCCGGTCGAAGAGGCGGTCGGCGTGGTCAAGAACGTGCGCAAGGTGCATTCGGTTTCGCGCACCGGCCAGTCCGACGTCGTGCTCGAGTTCGCCTGGGGCACCGACATGGACATGGCGAGCTTGGAGGTGCGCGACAAACTCGACACCCTGCAGTTGCCGCTCGAAGCGAAGAAGCCGCTGCTGCTGCGCTTCAATCCGTCGACCGATCCGATCATCCGGCTCGGCCTCACCGCGCAGGGCGAGACGACCGAAGCGCAGCTCAAGCAGCTGCGCCGCTTCGCCGACGACGATCTGAAGAAGCGCATCGAGCCGGTGCTTGGCGTCGCCGCGGTCAAGGTCGGCGGCGGCCTGGAAGACGAGATCGACGTCTCCATCGACCAGCAGAAACTGGCGCGCCTGGGCATCGACATCAACGACGTCATCACGCGTCTGAAGATAGAGAACGTCAACGCGTCCGGCGGCCGCATCGAGGAAGCCAGCCAGCGTTTCCTGGTGCGCACGATCAACCAGTTCAAGACGCTCGACGAAATGCGCGAGCTCCTGGTCAAGATCGACGGCAACGTGCCGATCCGCGTGAAGGACATCGCGGCGGTAAGCCAGAGCTTCAAAGAGCGCGAAGGCATCGTGCGCATCGACGGGCGCGAGGCGATCGAGCTTGCGATCTACAAGGAAGGCGATGCCAACACGGTCAGCGTCGCGACCACGGTCAAGGCGCAACTGGCCAAGCTGAAGGACAGTCTGCCCAGCGGCGCCACCCTGACCACGATCGAAGACCAGTCGATCTTCATCGAGCACGCGCTCAGCGAGGTCAAGTTCGATGCCTTGCTCGGCGGCGTGTTGGCGATCCTGATCATCTTCTTCTTCCTCGGCGATTCGTGGAGCACCTTCATCATCTCGCTGTCGTTGCCGGTCTCCTTGATCGCGACGTTCTTCTTCATGGGCCAGCTGCACCTGTCCTTGAACGTGATGTCGCTGGGCGGCCTCGCCTTGGCGACCGGCATGGTGGTGGACGACTCGATCGTCGTGCTTGAGAACATCGCGCGTCTGCGCGAGAAGGGCGTGCCCATACTCGAAGCGGCGGTGCGCGGCACGGCCGAAGTCGGCATGGCGGTGACCGCCTCGACACTGACCACGGTGGCGGTGTTCTTTCCGCTGGTGTTCGTGCAGGGCATCGCCGGCCAGCTGTTCCGCGATCAGGCGCTGACCATCACCTTTGCGATGCTGGTGTCGCTGCTGGTCTCGATGACCTTGATCCCGATGCTGGCCTCGCTGAAAGGACGTTCGCCGCTGGCCTATCGCGAAGAGCCACCCAAGTCGCCGCGGCCGTTGCCGAGCAACCGGATTTTGCGCGGCCTGACGCTCGCCGCACGTGCGTTCGGCGAATTCCTCGGCCACACCGTGCCGCGCGCATTCGCTTGGCTGATCGCCGCGATCGCCGGCTTCTGCGGTTTGGTGTTCGGGCGCGCGTTGCGCTTCGTCGGTCGCTTCGTGATCTGGCCCTACGATCGCGCCGCCGCGTTCTATCATCGCTCGCTGCCGAGCGCGCTGGCGCATCCGTGGCGGGTGCTCGGACTTGCGATGGCGGCTCTGGCCGGCACGCTCGCGCTGGTGCCGACGCTCGGCCTCGACTTGATCCCGCAGCTGGCGCAGGGTCGCTTCGACATGACCGTGACGCTGCCGCCCGGCACGCCGCTGGTGGAAACCGACAAGCTGGTCGCGCAGATTTCCGAGCGGCACGCCAAGGATCCGGGCGTCGCTTCGATCTACGGCGTCGCCGGTGCCGGCACGCGTTTGGACGCGAACCCGACCGAATCGGGCGAAAACATCGCGCGCTTGTCGATCGCATTGAAAGACGGTGGCAGCAAGGCGATCGAAGCGTCCGAGATCGAGCGTCTGCGCGAGGGCATGACGCGCGCCGACGCCGGCATGAAGTTCGCGCGGCCGCAGCTGTTCAGTTTCTCGGCGCCACTGGAAATCGAAATTCGCGGCTACGATCTCGACGCGCTGGCCAAGGGCGGACAGCGCCTGACCGAGCTGATGAAAGCCTCGCCGCGCTTCACCGACGTGAAGTCGACCGTCGAAGGCGGCTATCCGGAAATCCAGGTGCGCTTCGACCAGGACCGCGCCGCCGCGCTCGGCCTGACCACGCGCGACATCTCCGATCGCCTCGTGCGCAAGGTCAAGGGCGAAGTGGCCACGCGCTACGAATTCCGCGACCGCAAGATCGACGTGCTGGTGCGCGCGCGCGCTTCCGACCGCGGTAGCGTCGAGGACATTCGCAACCTCGTCATCGGCTACGTGCCGGCGCCCGGCACCGCTTCGAACGGCAACACCGGCACTACGGCGAGCAGCGGTACGTCTTCGTCGGCAACCTCCAGCGCGACCACCAAGGCGAACGAAACCGCGCAGTCGAGCAACGACACGCCGATCCGTCTTTCCGCCGTCGCCGACGTCGTCGCCAGCGAAGGGCCGAGCGAGATCCATCGCGTCAGCCAGGAGCGCGTCGCGATCGTGTCGTCGAACCTGCGCTATGGCGATCTGTCCAGCGCGGTGGCCGAAGTCCGCGACATCGTCGCCACCCATCCGCTCGCCGCCGGAGTGAAGACGCGCATCGGCGGCCAAAGCGAAGAGCTGGATTCTTCGGTGCAGTCACTGGTGTTCGCGCTCGGGCTCGCGATCTTCCTGGTTTATCTGGTGATGGCTTCGCAGTTCGAATCGCTGCTGCATCCGTTCGTCATCATGTTCTCGATCCCGCTCGCCGCGGTCGGCGCGATCCTCGCTCTCAAGCTCAGCGGCTCGGCGATCTCGGTCGTCGTGTTCATCGGTTTGATCATGCTGGTCGGTATCGTGGTGAAGAACGCGATCGTGCTGATCGATCGGGTGAATCAACTGCGCGAGGCCGGCGTTCCCAAACGCGAAGCGCTGGCGCAAGGTGCCGAATCGCGTCTGCGGCCGATCGTGATGACGACTCTGTGCACCTTGATCGGCTTCATGCCGCTTGCGATCGGCGTCGGTGAAGGCGCCGAAGTGCGCGCACCGATGGCGCTGACGGTGATCGGCGGTCTGGCGGTTTCGACTCTGCTGACCCTGGTCGTGATTCCGGTCGTGTACGACTTGCTCGATCGCCGCGGCGACGAGTGGTACGTGCAACGCGGCCTGCGCCATCGCAAGAGCGTCGAGAGCTTGGCCGAAACCGACGTCGCCGGAGAGCCTGCATGAACCTCGCCGAGCTCAGCCTGAAGCGTCCCGTCACCGCGATCATGTTCTTCGTGTCGATGGTCGCGGTCGGGCTGATCGCGGCGTTCCGGCTGCCGCTCGAGCAGTTTCCGAGCATCGACGTGCCGTTCTTGTTCATCGAGATCCCGTACCCGGGATCGACGCCGACCGAGATCGAACGCACGCTCGCGCGACCGGTCGAGGAAGCGCTGGCGACGCTGCCCGGCATCAAGCGCATGCGCTCGACGTCGGACGCCGAGTCGGCGCAGATCATCATGGAGTTCAAGTGGGGCGAGAACGTCGCGATCAAGGCGGTGCAGGCGCGCGAGAAAATCGATGCGATCCGCGCCGACCTGCCGTCCGATCTGCAGCGCTATCACGTGCTGAAGTTCTCCACCACCGACGATCCGATGCTGCAGCTGCGCATCGCCAACGAAGGCGGCGACCTCGCCAACGCCTACGAGCTGATCGAGCGCGAGATCAAGCGTCCGCTCGAGCGCATTCCCGGCGTCGCGCGCGTGGACATTTCCGGCATCGGCAAGCCGGAAGTGCAGATCGAGCTGTCGTCCGATCGCTTGAGCGCGCACAACCTCAATCTCGACGATCTGTACAAGAAGCTCGAGAAGGCGAACTTCGCCGTCTCCGCCGGACAGATCAGCGCCGGCGGCAAGCGCTTCCGCGTGCAGCCGCAAGGGCAATGGAACGATCTGAACGACATCCGCTCGGTGCCGCTCGACGCCAAGGGTCTCAAGCTCGGCGACATCGCCAATGTCACCCTGCGTCCTGCACGGCTCGAATTCGCGCGCCGGCTCGACGGCAAGCCGGCGGTCGGCATCGACATCTTCCGCGAGCGCAATGCGAACCTGGTCGACACCGGGCGCCAGGTGATGGAGGAGGTCAGGCGCATTCAGGCCTCGAAGGAACTCAGCGGCCTGCAGGTCTACGCGATGGAGAACCAAGCCGACAGCGTGACCGGTTCCTTGCGTGAACTCGGCAGGGCCGGCCTCGAAGGCACCTTGATGTCGGTGCTGGTGCTGTTCTTCTTCCTGCGCGACTGGCCTTCGACTTTGATGGTGTCGCTGGCGATTCCGATCTGCTTCGTGATGACGCTCGGCTGCATGTACTTCCTCGGCATCAGCTTGAACGTGCTGTCGATGATGGGTCTGTTGCTCGCCGTGGGCATGCTGGTCGACAACGCGGTCGTGGTGGTCGAGAGCATCTATCAATATCGCGAGAAGTATCCGGATCGAGCCTGGTATTCCGCGGTGCAGGGTACCCAAGCAGTCGGTATCGCGATCGCCGCCGGCACGCTGTCGAGCATCGTCGTGTTCCTGCCCAACATTTTCGGCGAGACCAACGACATCTCGATCTTCCTGGCCCAGGTCGCGATCGCGATGTCGATCGCGCATCTGGCTTCCTGGCTGGTCGCGGTCAGCTTGGTGCCGATGCTCGCTTCCAAACTGCCGCCGCCGAAATTCCTCGGTCGCGAGAGCGCGATCTCGCGCCTGCGCGAGCGCTACGGCCGCGTGGTCGAGTGGACCTTGCATCATCGGCGCTGGACCGTCGCGGCCGTACTCGGCCTGGTCGTCGCCAGCGTGATACCGATCACGCAGACCAAGTCGAATATGTTCGACGACGGCGAATCGCGCCAATTGCGCTTGTGGTATCAGCTCAACGCGAACTACCGGCTGCAGGACCTCAAGCCGGCGGTGCTGCAGGTCGAGAAATTCCTCGATCAGAACCGCGAGCGCTTCGAAATCAAATCGGTCTACACCTGGTACAGCGAGCACGGCGAGGCGCAGACGCGCGTGCTCTTGACCGACGCCGGTGGCGGCGCGCTCCAGAATTTGATCGATCGCGTGCTCGGTCGCGAAATCAAGAAGCAGCGGCCGGTCTCCGAGATCAAGGAAGACATCCGCAAAGGCCTGCCGCAGCTGGCGGTCGGCAAGATCGGTTTCGATTTCCGCGGCGGCACCAGCGGCGGTGTCGACATTTCGCTGGTCGGCGATTCGATGGAGCAGTTGAAGGAGCTCAGCACCAGCGTGCTGCCGGTGTTGTCGCACCTGCCGTCTCTCCGCGACGTGCGCACCGAGAAAGGCAATGGCGACCGCGAAGTCGCCGCGCAAGTCGACCGCATCCGCGCCAAGCAATACGGGTTCGACGCGCAGAGTGTGTCGAACTACATCCAGATCGCCCTGCGCGGTATGCCGCTGAAGGACTTCCACGCCGGCGACCAGCAGTTGTCGACCTGGCTGCGCTTCCAGGGTGCCGACACGCAAAGCCTGGCCGGTCTGTCCGACTTCAAGCTGCGCGCGCCGGACAACACGCAGATCCCGCTGCTGTCGATGCTGCGCACCGACACGCGCGAAACGCCGTCGGCGATCGAACGCGTCGACCGCATGACTGCGCTGAAGATCAATGCGAATCTGGCCGAAGGCAAGACCATGCCGGAGGCGCGCGAGGAAATCACCAAGGCGATGAATTCGCTGGCGCTGCCGCCGGGTTACCGCTGGAGCTTCGGCGAAGGTTTCGATCGCGACGAGAACGCCGGCCAGCAGATGCTGTTCAACACGTTGATCGCCCTGGTGCTGGTCTACGTCGTGATGTGCGCGATGTTCGAGTCGCTGATTTTCCCGGCGGCGATCCTGATGACCTTCGTGTTCTCGATCTTCGGCGTGTACTGGCTGTTCTGGCTGACCGGCACGACCTTCTCGATCATGGCCGCGATCGGCGTGCTGATCCTGATGGGCGTGGTCGTCAACAACGGCATCGTAATGATCGTGCACATCAACCAGCTGCGCCACGAAGGCCATCTGCGCACCGAGGCGCTGGTGCTCGGTGCGAAAGAGCGCTTGCGGCCGGTCCTGATGACGATGGCGACGGCGATCCTCGGCATGCTGCCGCTGACCTTCGCCGGCGCCGAAGCCTGGAGCAACGGCCCGCCGTACTTCCCGATGGCGCGCGCGATCGCCGGCGGACTGACTTTCTCGACCATCGTCACTCTGCTCGCGCTGCCGTGCATCTACTCGCTGCTCGACGATTCGCGGTTGTGGGCACGCAGCGTGATCGCCGACGCACGCGGCGGTCGTGTGCGCCGCGGCGCGGTCGCTGCTTCTGTGCCGTAAACGTATCGGCGCCGATCGCTCGATCGGCGCCGCGTTTGAACCTGCCGCTTACGCCTCGTTATTCGTCGCTGTGATCGCGTTCACAACTCGGCGTAAACACCATATTCGGTGAGGATTTTTTCCAATTGACAGCCTTTTGCGGCGGGTCCAGTCTAATTGGGCGGCGCCTGCTCAAGAGTGCCCGTTCGTGTACTGATGTCGTTTCGAGTGCGGCTCCGCGATTTCCAATAAAAACGCTCGGTATCTCGCAGTTCTCTTTGCGGAGAACGGTGATCGGCCGAATCTCATTGGATCACACTGGAGGAGTAACGCCATGCAACAGAACGACGAAGTGGTTTCGGGCTGGCTCGAAGGCAGCGACAGCGTCGACGGCTGGGAAAATCCCGCAGGTCCTCTGTACGTCGAGGGCGAGCAGGCGATGGAAGGCGCGTTGAACGAAACCGAAGTGTTCGGTTCGGTTGGCCCGAGAACGACGGCGACGTGCTCGAGCTGCTCGTTCACCGGCGGCTGCTGCTGCTGTTGAACTCGTTTGCGCCGGCACGCAGTCGCCGCGAGCATTCCGACTGCGTGCCGACGTTCACGTCCCGCTGCATTCGCGCAATCCATAAAATCCCAATCGCATGACGGACGCCATAACGCCGAACGCCTTCGCGCCCATCATCGATCGATTCACTGCCTCTCAACGCCACGCATTCGGTATCTTCATCGAACGATGCTCCGATCGTTTGGATGCGCAAGAGCGCGAGTTGATCCAGGGCAATGTCGATCACGCCTTGCGCGCGAACGCGCAGCTCAAACTCAATCGAGTGCTGCTGCTGGAACTGCACGCGGCCAAACGTGCCGGTGAGCTGACTGCGGCGGACGATGCCTCGCGTTTCGCGCAATTCCTCGAGCGCGCCTCGTCGCCCGCTTTCGACCAGCATTTCGATCGCCGCTACCCACCGCTGCGGCAACGCTTGCAACATCTGCTCGATCGGCAACGCGTCGCGCTCGAAGCGATGCTGCAGCGCTTGCTCGACGATCGCGCTGCGCTGGCGCCTTTGCTCGGCGGCCCCAGCGGACGCCTGCTCGAAATCAGCCTGGGTCTCGGCGACCTGCACGCCGGCGGCCAAAGCGTGGCGCGACTCAAATTCGAGCGTGGCCAGCTCATGTACAAGCCGCGCTCGCTGCGTGTCGACGCGGCACTCGACAGTTTTCTCGCCAAGCTCTTCGACCACGCGGACGCGCGCATTCGCGTGCCTGCCGTGATCGACCGCGGCGACTACGGCTGGGCCGGCTTCGTCACGCATCACTATTGCGAAGGCGATGACGAGTTGCGCGCGTTCTATCGCGGACTCGGCCACTGGCTGGCGGTGTTGCGCCTGCTCGGCGGTACCGACATTCACCAGGAAAATCTGATTGCGGCGGGGCCGATCCCGGTCGTCATCGACGTCGAAAGTCTGTTCGTACCCAATCCGAACTGGAAGGCGTCGCCGTTCGGCCACGCCTACGATCTGGCCCTCACCTTGGTGCGCGGCTCGGTGCTGCGTACTGGCATCGTGCCGTTCCGCTCGCAGGCACTCGGTTTGGACAACGTCGACATCTCCGCCGCCGGCGGACTGCCCGACCAGCAGCCGACCGTGCATCTGCCGGTGATCGTCGAAGACGGCACGCCGCAGGCGCGCATGCGCATCGTCGACGTCGAGATGGCACCGTCGCAGAACCACCCCGATCCGCGTCCGCAAGTGTCCGCGTATTGGGACTGCATCAGCGAAGGATTCTTCGAGGGGACTCGCCGTCTGCAGCGTCTGGACGCGAGCGGCGAACTCGCGCCCTTGCTCGGCGGCTTCGTCGGCTGCCACGTGCGTCAGATCCGTCGTTCGACCACGACCTATGTCGAAATCGGCCGCATGCTGTGGCATCCCGCCTCGCTGCACGACGAAGCCAAGGCGATCGAGCGTGCGCGCAGCCTGCTCGCCCGCGGCGGCGCGCTCGATCCGATTGCACCGTCCGACCCGCAGGAGATCGCCGGCGAAATCGAGGCCATGCGCTACGGCGACGTACCGATCTTCGGTAGGCGGCTTGGCGCGGCCGACGTCGACAGCGTGCTGACGGATTGGCGCAGCATGCGCGTCGAGCTGGAAGAGCTGACCATTCGCGGCGCGCTCGTCGCGACTGATCTGAACCGCCACATGGACGATCGCATCGAGAGCGAGGAGCGCCGCTTCGCCGCGCGCCGCCCACACGCCGATCAGCTCGAGCAGCGCCGGCGCCGACTCGCTGCCGAAATGGTCGAACGCATGCTGCAGGCGGCCGTGCGCGGCGACGACGGCTCGGTGACCTGGATCAGCCCGGAGATCACCAAGGACGGCTGGATGATCCGTCCGTTGCAGCCGGGTATGTACTTCGGCCTCGGCGGCGTCTTGATCGCTCTGGCCGGCTATCGGCACGAGGTCGAACGCGGCAGGGCGGATGCGGTCGCCGGCATCGAAGAGGCGTTCGATGGCGCGCGGCGCGTGCTCGAAGCGATGGAGGCCACGCAGAAACCGACCACGGTCGGCGGCTTCAGCGGCTACGGCGCGCAGATTTGGACTTGGCTGACCCTGGCCGATTTGATGCGTTGCCCGCGCGCGCTCGCGCAGGCGGTCGCGCGCGCAGAAGCCTTGCGTGCGACAGGCTTGGACGTCGGTGAGGCGCAGTTCGACCTGATCGACGGTTACGCCGGCTTGATCGTGCCGCTGTTGGGCTTGGCCGAAGCGAGCGGCGATCGCGCATGGATCGAGCTGGCCGCGCAGGCCGGCCGGCGCCTGGAAGCGGGCGCGATCGTCGACGATCGCGGTTGCCGCTGGCCGACACGCGCCGACAATGCGCCGGTCGGCGGTTTCGCGCACGGTACTACAGGCATCGCCTGGGCGCTGACGCGGCTGATCCTCGCCGGCGCCGGCGAGGAAGCCGATCGCGTGCGCTGGCGGAAGCTCGCCGAAGGCGCGTTCGCGCTCGAAGAATCGCGTTACGACGAAAAACTCGGCAACTGGCTCGACGCACGTGAGCAGGACGGCGGCGATGCGTTCAACATCTGGTGCTATGGCAGCGTCGGCCTAGGTCTCGCCGCCACCGATCTGTATGCGCGCACCGGCGATGTTCGCCATCGTCGAACGCTGCGCCGCGCGGTCGGTGCCGCCGGCGACAAGTGGGGCATCACGCACACGCTTTGTCACGGCGATCTGTCGCTGTGGGAACTCCTGGTGCGTGCCGCGTCGGTCGACGGCGAGGGCTGCGCGATCGAGCGTGACACGCCGATCGCGCAGGTCGTCTCTTCGATCGAGGAACACAACGGCATGGTCGGCGGCCTGACTCGCGCCGCCTTCACGCCGGGGCTGATGACTGGCCTCGCAGGCGCGATCCACAGCCTCAATCGCATGCACCCCGACTGCGACCTGCCGTCGCCCTTGCTGCTCGAGCGAATGAATCGGGCCGCCTAGCGACGGCGGCGATTCATCAGGGCAGGGTGGCCACGGCGGCCTCGAACGCGCGCTCCAGGCGCGCGTCGAGCGCAGCGTCGGCCGCACCGAGTTCGCTCCAGCGCGTCAGCAGCACCGCCAGCTCCTGTTGCGGCTGGGTCGAGGCGCCACCGCGCAAGCGCGCCGAAAGCCGTTCGACCTGCAACGCGCGCCGGCGCTCGCGATCTTGCGCGGGCGAGTCGACGCCGGCGAACATTTCCAGTTCGATCAACGCATCGATCTGCGCGTCGGCGTCGCCGTCCGGCGCCACCATCGCATCGTCGAAACGGCTCTCGAAACGCCGGTTCAGGGCGGCGCCTGCGATGTCGCTCGCGGCAGCAGCGTGCCAGCGCTCGCGCAACGATTCGTCGGCCGGCGCCGCGTGTTCGGCCTCGCGGCACAAACGGTAGCGCGCCAGCCAATGCGCGAAACGGGCGTGACGCGCAGCGCGTTCGCGGTTCGCGGCAGCGTCGCGCAGACGCGCGCGCGCGGCGTCGAAACGTTTGCGCAAGGCTTCGTCGGGACGGCCGAGTGCATCCCAGGCCGCTTCGATGCGCGCTACCGCCGCGCGCTCGGCGTTGGCCGCATCGTCGGCGAGCGTTTCGAGTTCGGCGCACAAGGTTTCGGCCTGGCCGCGCGCTTCGACGTCGCGTGCCGAGCGTTCGGCGCGCTCGCTGTCGAGACGTCCGAACACCGCATCGAGCGCGGCGCGGAAGCTCTTCCACTGCGCTTGGTCGCGGTCGCGCCGGCCATGGCCGATCGCTTGCCAGCGCTGCTGCAGCTCGCGCGCTGCCGCGACGGCGCCGCGTTGCAGCGTCGGCTCGGTCAGCGCCTGCGCGCGTACGATCAGGGCTTGCTTGGCGCTTGCGATGTCGTCGTCGTGCGCGGCGATGCGTGCATCGAGTGCGGCCAAGCCCTGCTTCAAGCGCTCGGCCAAGGCCTTGCGCTCGCGCGGCTCGACGCGGTCGAGGTCGCGCAACGCCGCCGCGACCTCACGTCGCGCTGCAGTGGCCGCCGGCGCCTGCGCACCTTCGGCCGCATGAACGATGGCGCGTTCGAGCACTTCGCCGATCCGTTGAGCCTGCGATTCGCGCAGCTCGTGGCGTTTCTTGAAATAGGCGCGCGCCGGTGCCAGTGCGGCGCGGCTGGCGGCGTGGAAGCGGCGTGCGAGCGCACCGTGGCGCGTCGATTCGGGACCTTCGATGGCGTCGAGACGGTTCCACTCGGTCTGCGCGTCGCGCACGCGCACGGCGACCGCGTCGGGATGCAGGCCGGCTTGCGCCAGCGCTTCGATGTCCTCGCACAGCTGGCGGCGGCGCTGGCCGTCGGCCCAGAACTGCCAGCGGTGGAGTTCGGCGTAGCGTTGCTCGGCGGCGGCGAGCTGTTGCGCCAGCGCGCGCGGCAGCGGCGTTTCGCTCTGCCGGCGCAATTCGTCGACCTCGGCTTTGCGCGCATGCGCCTGTGCGCTGGCGCCGCTTTCGAGCGCAGTACTGAGCGCCGCGAGTGCGGTTTCAAGACGCGCTTGCTGCGCCTGTTGGCGTTCGCGTTGCAGCTGACGTTCGCTGTTCACGCTGTCGAGCGAAGCGACGAATCGCGCTTGCGCGATCAGTTCGTTGAGCGCGGCCGGATCGGCCGTGGCTTCCGCCTCGGTCGCAGCGGAATCGGTTTCCGTGTTCTCCACGGAATCAATCGGAGCCGGCGCTGCTTCGACGGCAGGCGGTTCGATCGGCGGCTGCGGCACCACGCGCTCGCTGCGGCTCGCGACGAGCAGGCCGCGCGCCGTTTCGTAGCGTTGCCGCAAGCCGGCGCCGATGCGCGATTCGATTTCGTTCCAACGCGCGGCGATTTCGTCTTCCGCCGCGCTGCCGCGCGGCTCGCGTACGAGCTGTTCAAGCCGCTCGCACAAGCTGCGCGCGCGTTGTTCCAAGGTGGCGTCGTCGCCGCGTCCGATCCGCAACGCCTCGATGCGTTCGCGCGCGAGGCGGTTGATCTGCTTGTCCGACTTGCGCGCGCGTTCGGCCAGACGCAACAGCTGCGCCTCGTCGTCGATGCGTTCGAGTGCGGCGGCGCGCACCGTGGCGTCGGCGTCTTCGAGCGCGCGCTCGGCATGCAGGGCAGGGCGCTGACTGCGCTGCAGCGCGGCCAGGCGCAGCTCCGGTTCGCGTGCGCGCCGCGCCAGATGTTCGATCAGCTCGGCCTCGTCCTGCGCCTTCAAAAGGCGCAGGCGATCGGCCAGCGCGGGCGCCCCCGCATGCGTGCCGGACATCAGCTCGAACCACAGCGCACGTGCCTGCCGACGCACTTCGGCATCGGCATCGTCCTGCATCAGGCCTTGCACCAGGCCGGGATCGGCCAGGCGGCGCATCGCAGCGATGCGCACGCCGGCGTCGGCGTCCTCGCGCGCGAAGCGTCCGAGTTCGGCCTGCAGTTCGGATTCTTGGTCGTGCGCGACCGCGGCGCGGCGTACCGCGGGGTCCTTCGACTGCCAGCGCGGTTTGCTCAGGAATGTAGGTAGTTTCATAGGGAATCGAGAAGTGCGGCCGGGCCGGCCTTTTGACTTTCGCGATCAGGGACGATCGCACCGGTGAGTATTCAAAAAAGATTCTTGATGATGCGGAATCCCGCCACGTAGCTGCCGATCATCGTGCCGAGCGTGACGAACAGGAAGTTCAGCAGCGTGCGCGCGATCCGATTCTTCCACCAGCCGCTCCAGTGCGCGACGTCGTCGCGCAGGCTGTCGAAGTCGGCCACGCGCGGCCGGCGCAGCCAAGCTTCGACGCCGGCGCTGAACGCCGAAGCGGGAATGCCGGGCCGGAACGGTTTCAACGGCGCTGCGATGAAGGCGACCAGCACGCTGAGCGGATGCGCGGCGGCGGCGATCGCGCCGAGTGCGGCGAAGCCGCCGCTGAACAGGACCCAAGTCTGCAGCGCTTCGATGCCGCTGCGTGCGCTGCGCGTGAAGGCGTAGCCGATCGCCGCAGCGATCGCGACGAAGGCCGCCGCGGCCAGCCACTTGGGCCAGGAGGAAGCCGGCGGCAGCCGCGACAGTTTTTCGAGCAAAGGCTGCGGAATCTCGTTCTGCTGCGCGAGTTCTTTCTCGATGCCGCTCAAGTGACCTGCGCCGATCACAACCAGCACGCGCTTGGCCGTACTCTCGGCGGCCTCTTGGCGCAGACGCGCGGTCATGTAGCGGTCGCGCTCGCCGATCAGTGCGTCGTACAGCGGCGGCGATTCGCGCGCGAACTCGTTGAACATGCTGCCGAGCAAGTCGCCCTGCTTGAGCTTTTCGATCTCGTCTTCGCTGACGTCTTCGCGCGTGAGCAGGCCGGCGCCGAGGCCGCCGACGATCGACAGGCGGTCGAGCAGACCGACGCTGCGATAGGCGCGCTTCAAGGTCACGCCGATCTCGCGGTCGATCAGCCAGATCGGCAGCCCGCGCGAGTCGGCACCTTCGATCGCCGCTTTCATTTCGGCGCCCGGCTCGATGCCGAACTGTTCGGCCAGACGGCGCTGGAACGCCGACAGCGCGAGATTCGCTGCAACCAAGCCGGCCTTGCCCTGGCGGATCACCTGGAACAGATCGAGCTTGCGGAAGGCTTCCGGATCGCGGATCGACTGGTAGCGCGGGTCGCACAGCTCGACCGCGACCGCATCGAACGACTCGCGTTCGAGCAGCGCATGCACGGCGTCGACGCTGGCGCGCGACACGTGCGCGGTGCCGAGCAAGACATATTCGACTTCGCCGCGTTTGACGCGCGCGATCGGTTGTTCGGCCAGCGCGTCGGCGCCGGAATCGAGGGAGGACATCGGCGCGTCGCCGGAGACGGAGGCGTTCAATCGCGGAACCGCTTGGTCAGGTCGGCGTAGGCGTCGATGCGGCGATCGCGCAGGAACGGCCAGATGCGGCGCACGTTTTCGCTGCGCGCGAGATCGATCTCGGCGAGCAGCAGTTCGCGCCCGTCGATCGCCGCGCTGGCGAGGAATTCGCCTTGCGGTCCGGCGACGAAGCTCGATCCCCAGAACTGAATACCGCGTCCGCCGGCGGTCTCGCCCGGCGCCGCTTCGAAGCCGGTGCGATTACAGGCCAGCAGCGGCACGCCGTTGGCGACCGCGTGCCCGCGCTGAACGGTGATCCAAGCATCGCGCTGGCGGTCTTTTTCGTCCTGCGCATCGGCCGGATCCCAGCCGATGGCGGTCGGATACAGCAGCAGCTCGGCGCCGGCCAGCGCCATCAAGCGTGCAGCCTCCGGATACCATTGGTCCCAGCAGACCAAGACGCCGAGGCGGCCGACCGAGGTCTGCACCGGCTCGAAGCCGAGATCGCCGGGGGTGAAGTAAAACTTCTCGTAGAACGCGGGGTCGTCGGGAATGTGCATCTTGCGATAGCGGCCGGCGATCGCGCGCGAACGGTCGAACACCACGGCGGTGTTGTGATACAGCCCGGCCGTGCGGCGTTCGAACAGCGAAGCGACCACGACCAGGCCGAGTTCTTCGGCGAGCGCGCCGATGCGTTCGGTGCTGGGCCCCGGGATCGATTCGGCGCGATCGAATTCGTCCACGCTCTCGTGCTGACAGAAGTACGGTCCGTTGTGCAATTCCTGCAACAGCACCAGCTCGGTACCGGCCGCGGCGGCGTCGCGCAAGCCGGCCTCGATCGCATCGAGATTGGCCTCGCGGCTGCCGCGGTCGGTTTCCTGCAACAGGGCGACCTGGAGGGTTTTTTGTTTCATTTTGTTTCGTGGTGTTTCGGAGCCCGCGATGGTAGCGCGGATCGATGTCCGCGGTTCGCGTGCCGCCCTTGTCGCTCGTCGGCGAGCGGTGTAGGAAGGAGGCTGGCACAGGGTCACGGGATATGACCGTACTACACGTCCTGATCGTCGCCGATTCCAGTCAGGCGCGGCGCATCGAAAAGCCGCTGCGCAGCTGTGGATTGGCCTTGGCGGTGCAGCACCGCGAAGACCTCGCCGCCGCGCTCGAGCGCGTGCGGGCGTCGTTCTGCGAAGTGCTGCTGCTGGCGTCGCCGTACGCGGGCTCGGACGGTCTCGATGCGGTGCGGCAGCTGCGCATGCTTTCGCCCGACAGCGCGATCGTGATGGTCACCTCGCGCATGGACGAGCGCTTCCGCGTCGCCCTGCTCGACGCCGGCGGCAGCGATTGCATCGGTCCGGACGAAGTGGAAGTGCGCATCCTGCGGCGCGTCCTGCGCAACGCGGCCTCGCGCCGGCGGCTCGAACGCGACATGCGCCTGCGCGAGGCGCAGTTGCGCACGCTGTTCGACCTGAACCCGCATCCGATGTGGGTGTACGACGCGCGCACGCTGCGCTTCCTCGCGGTGAACCAGATCGCCATCCGCTTCTACGGCTATACCGAAGAAGAATTCCTGGCGATGACCATCGCCGACATCCGCGTGCCGACGGAAGGCGAGCGGCTGCGTTCGCACATCGCCTCGGGTCTGCCGCCGCACCATCCGGAAGGTCTGTGGCGCCATCTGGATCGCAACGGCAACGAATTCGAAATGGAGGTCAGCGCGCAGGCGGTGCGCTTGTGGGGGCCGCACGCGCGCCTGGTGCAGGCGCGCAACGTAACCGCCGAGCGCCACGCGATTCGCACGATCGAAACCAGCGAACGGCGCTTCCGCGACCTGTTCGAGCACAGCGCCGGCTACATCTGCATCCACGATCTCGACGGTGTCTTGCTGGCGGTCAATCCGGCCGCCGCCGCGTCGATCGGACGCACGGTGGCGGAACTGCTCGGCCGAACCTTGGGCGAGCTGCTCGGCCCACGGCTGCGCGCCGAAGCGGAGGATTATCTGCGGCGCATCGCACAGGCCGGCGCGGACGAAGGCCTGATGCGCGTACGCGGTGCGAACGGCAGCGAGCGCTTGTGGCAATACCGCAACCGCGTGTTCACCGACGCCGACGGCGTGCGCCGGGTGATGGGTTATGCGCAGGACATCACCGAACTGCGTACGGCCGAGCGCGAACGCGAATTGAGCGAACGGCGCCTGCGCACGATCGCCGATGCGCTGCCGTTGATGATCGTTTCGGTCGATGCCGAGCAGCGCATCGTCTTCGCCAACGACGCCTACCGGCGCAAGCGCCAGAGCGAAGGTGAGATCGTCGGCCGTACCTTGCGCGAGGTGCTCGGTGAAGCGCGCTATCGCCATCGGCTGCCATTCCTGCGGCGCGCGCTGCGCGGCGAGCGAGTCACGTTCGAATACGAGGAAGAGGAGGGCGAGCAGGTGCGCAGCACCGAGACGACGCTGATTCCCGAACTGAGCGCGGATTCGGCCCAGGTGATCGCCGTGCACGCGATGCTGCAGGACGTCACCGCGAAGAAGCGCGAGGAGCGGCGCCTGCTGCATCTGGCGCGGCTGGACACGTTGACCGGGCTGCTCAATCGCGGCGGCTTCCACGAGCGTCTCGACAACGCGATCGCGCGTGCGCGCGACCAGGATTCCTTGCTTGCGCTGCTCTATCTCGACGTCGACCGCTTCAAGCAGATCAACGACACCCACGGCCACGCCGCCGGCGATGCTTTGCTGCGCGCCTTTGCGGCGCGTTTGGCCGACAAGGTGCGTGCCTCCGACGTGGTCGCGCGGCTCGGCGGCGACGAGTTCACCGTGCTGATCGAAGCGATCTCCGACGCGCGCCACGCCGAGCGCATCGCCGGCAAGCTGGTCGGCTCGATGCGACGGCCGTTCGAGTTGCGCGGCGAAGCCTTGATCACTTCGGTCGGCGTCAGCATCGGCGTCTGCCTGTGCCGCGGCGGTGCGCTCACGGCGAAAGAGATGTTGGTGCGCGCCGACACCATGCTGTACGCGGCCAAGCAGGCCGGCCGCGGCACCTTCCGCATGACGGTCGCGCAGCCGGCCAATGCGGCGGGCGACTTCGGACAGCGCCGCGGTTGAACCGGCTCAGCGCGCCAGCACGCCGGCCGGCAGTTGCATGGTCAGGCAGTGCACGCTGCCGTTCTGCCAGATCAGCGGGCGTGCATCGACCGCAACGACTTCGCGCTGCGGATGCGCTGCGGCGATCACTTGCGCGGCGGCGGTGTCGGCCGGGTCGCCGTAAGCCGGCATGATTACGGCGCCGTCGACGATCAGGTAGTTGGCATAGGACGCGGCGAGGCGGCGATCCTCGTCGACGATGGCGCGCGCCCACGGCAGCGGATGCAGGCGATACGGGCGGCCGTCGCGGGTACGCAAACGCTCGATCTCCTCGCGCATGCGCGCGAGCTCTTCGTAATGCGGGTCGGTCGGATCGTCGCAGGTCTGGAACACGATCGCATCGTCCGGCGCGAGACGCGCGAGAGTGTCGATGTGCGCGTCGGTGTCGTCGCCTTCGAGATAGCCGTACTCGAGCCAGAGCACGCGCTCGGCACCGAGTGCGTCCTTCAGCAACGCGTCCATTTGCGCACGCGTCATGTCCGGGTGACGCTGATGCAGGCAGCGCCAGGTGGTCAAGAGCGTGCCGGCGCCGTCGGATTCGATCGCGCCGCCTTCGAGCGCCCAGTCGATGCGGCGATGATCGGCCGTGCCGAACAGGCCGCGCGCGACCAGGTTCTCGATCAGACGATCGTCGCGACCGCCCTCGAACTTGCCGCCCCAGCCGGTGAAGCGGAAATCGACCAGGCGAAAATGCGTGCCGTCGACCAGGGTCAGCGGCCCCGAATCGCGCAGCCAGGTGTCGTCGTAGGCGGTTTCGACGTAGCGC
Organism: Dokdonella sp. GW821-FHT11D02; assembly: GCF_058808595.1. Taxonomy (NCBI): domain Bacteria; kingdom Pseudomonadati; phylum Pseudomonadota; class Gammaproteobacteria; order Lysobacterales; family Rhodanobacteraceae; genus Dokdonella; species Dokdonella sp. GW821-FHT11D02. Next base: position 2,366,481 of record NZ_CM179520.1, read on the forward strand.
ACGCGCGTCGTATCGACGACCGGTGCGAGCAGGGCGGCGGCGCGGGCGCGCACGGCGGCATCGGCGACGCAGATCAAGAGCGGCCGGAAGCGCCCGATCGCGCCGGCCAGGCCGACATAGGCGGCTTCGATACGATCGAGACGGGCGGCCCAGTCGGTGGCCGCGTGCGGCCAGGCGATCAGAACCGCATCCTGCGGCTCCCACTCCGCAGGCAGGCGAAAACGCTCGCTCATCGACTCAGGACTTCGGTCGCGCGGCGCCGTCGCGCACGCTGTGGATCACGCGGCTGCGCTCGAAATAGACGGTATAGCCCTGGTAGCGCCAGCGGTTGATCGGCGGATGGCGCGGCGCGTCGCCGCCGGCGGTCGGCAGCTTTTCCAGCGGCGCGCCGTAACGGCGTTCGACCTCGGCCATGCTGAGGCCGCGGCCGGGCAGGCTGCTGGCCGAGCGCGAGGCCTTGGCGTTGACGTCGAGGCTGTCGGCATGGGCGGCCGGAGCCGGCAGCGAGGCCACGCAGAAGGCCGACACCGTCGCGAGAACGGACTTCACAAACATGGCGCAGTCCCCTGTTCTGGTTGAATAAAACGAGATGACACAGCGTTCGGACGCGGACTTTGTAGCAGAAGCCTGCGGACGGTTCCATGACCACTCCCGCAATTGCCGGTTCGGCGCTCAGCGCGAGCGCGAAAGGCGGCGATCCGCCGGCAGCCCGGACCGTGTCGAGCCGGCAACAAAAAGGGCCGCAGAGCGGCCCTTTTCAGCAATCCGGCAGCAGCGCTAGCTCAGCGCTGGCGAGCCTTGAAACGCGGATTGCTCTTGCAGATCACGAACACCTTGCCGCGGCGGCGCACGACCTTGCAGTCGCGATGGCGCTGTTTTGCGGACTTCAGAGATGACAACACTTTCATGGGACGCCTCGCGGACGGTTTCTGGACACGGAAAACGCGGAATTGTAAGGAAATTCCTGGGCCGTGCCAAGCCCACGAGCGAATTTTCGTCGCGGCGAGCCCGCGATCGACAGCGACGCTTGCCCGCGCATGCCTTGATTCCGCGCCGAATATCCTTAGCGTAGCGGCATGCCCAAGGTACTCACCATCGAAGACGACGCGGTCACCGCTCGCGAAATCGTGGCCGAACTGCAGAGCCGCGGCAACCAAGTGGACTGGGTCGACAACGGTCGCGAGGGGCTGGAGCGCGCGGTCGGCGGCGCCTACGACGCGATCACGCTCGACCGCATGTTGCCCGAGCTGGACGGTCTCGCCCTGGTCACGTCCTTGCGCAAGGCCGGCGTGCAGACGCCGGTGTTGATGATCAGCGCGCTCAGCGACGTCGACGAGCGCGTGCGCGGCTTGCGCGCCGGCGGCGACGATTATCTGACCAAACCGTTCGCGCCGGACGAGATGGTCGCGCGCATCGAGGTGCTGCTGCGCCGCCACCAGGCGACCGAGCGCGAGACCGTCTTGCGCGTCGGCGACCTGGTACTCGACCTGATCGAACGCAGCGCGCATCGCAGCGGGAAGGAGCTGGAACTGCTGCCGATCGAGTTTCGTCTGCTCGAATTTCTGGTACGCAATTCCGGCCAGGTGTTGACGCGCACGATGATCTTCGAGGCGGTCTGGGGCTATCACTTCGATCCGGGCACCAACGTGATCGATGTGCACATCGGCCGTTTGCGCAAGAAGGTCGACCCGACCGGCCTGCCGCAGCTGATCGTGACCGTACGCGGCTCGGGCTACATGCTCGGAGTGGCTTGATCGGCCCGCGGCCGGCGCCCATGTGCTGGCGCACAGGATGACGGGCCGACCTCCGCAGATACGCGTGCACGCGGTTTTGCGGAGGTGTGGATATCATGCGATGCATGCGCAATGCGGTGGGGGCATCCCCTTGAAACTCAGCGACCATTGGCGTTCGGCGACGGCGCGCCTGATCTTGATCTACGGCACGTTCTTCGTGGTCTGGAGCAGCCTGCTGATCGGCCTGGTCTACTGGGAAACCTCGCGCTACCTCGAGCACATCGTCGACGAAATCGTCGAGCAGCGCGCGCACTACCTGACCACGATCGAGCGCGACCGCTTGCCACAGGCGCTGGAAGCGACCGGTGCGCTCGACCTGCGCGGCGTGATGTCGCTCGGCCTGTTCGGCGCCGACGGCTCGTATCTGGAAGGCAACATCGAAAAAGCGCCGACCGACCTGCCCGCCGACGGTCTCATCCGCGAGCTGCCGCAGGGGCTGCAGCGCGCCGGCCGCGATCCGCAGCGCGCGCGCGGCCTGGCCAAGCGGCTGCCGAGCGGCGAGCTCTTGGTCATCGCACGCGACACCAGCGTGATCGACCGCGTCGGCACGATCCTGCGCCACGCCTTGTTCTGGGGCCTGACCCTGACCGTGATTCCCGGGCTGATCGGCGGGCTGCTGCTCAGCCTGCGTCCGATGCGGCGCGTGCGCGAGATCGAAGCCGCGGTCGCGCCGATCGCGCGCGGCGACCTGCATCGGCGGCTGCCGGTGTCCAAGCGCGGCGACGAGGTCGATCTGTTGGCCGGCATCGTCAATCGAATGCTCGGCGAAATCGAGCGCCTGATCGGCGAAGTGAAGGGCGTGTGCGACAACATCGCGCACGATCTGCGCACGCCGCTGACGCGGCTGCGCACCCAGCTGCATCGCTTGCAGCAGAAGGGCGACCAGTGTGCGGACCGCGGCCCGATGCTGGAGCGCTGTGTCGGCGACGTCGACGCGCTGCTCGACCGGTTTCGCGCGCTGTTGCGCATCTCCGAGCTGGAAGACCTGCGTCGCCGCGCCGGCTTCGGCAGCGTCGACCTCGGTGCGACCTTGCGCCAGGTGCACGAGCTGTACGCGCCGCTGGCCGAGGACCACGGCATCGCGTTTCGCGTGGAGACGCCGACGCATACCTCGGTGCATGCCGATCCGCACCTCTTGTTCGAGGCGTTCAGCAATCTGGTCGCCAATGCGATCAAGTTCACCCCGTCCGGCGGCAAGGTCTGCGTGCGCACCAGCATCGAAACGCAGGGCACGCGCGTGGACATCCTCGACAGCGGGCCGGGCATTCCGAGCGAGGAGCGCGACATCGTGCTGCAGCGTTTCTACCGCAGCGAGCGCGACCGCGAGCTGCCGGCGCAGGGTTACGGTCTCGGTCTCAGCATCGTGTCGGCGATCGTGCGTCTGCACGGGTTCCATTTGCAGATCGGCGACAACGAGGGTGGCGGCGCGAGAGTCAGCGTACAGTGCTGGACGCGGCCGATGGCGACGTCCTCGCTGCTCTGACCCTACGGTCGCGTAGGTAAGCCGCGGCAAGAGTAAAGAATTCTTAATCCGTTCAGGCCTTGGCCTGATGCGCCGCGGCGCCTATTTTTGCGCGCTGCATCAACCCCTGATTCGGTATCCCATGATCGGAATCGTCCGCATCGCGCTGTCGCGCCCGTACACGTTCGTGGTGATGGCCCTGTTGATCCTCATCATCGGCCCGCTCGCTGCGATGCGCACGCCGACCGACATCTTCCCCAACATCAACATTCCGGTGATCGGCGTGGCCTGGCAGTACACCGGCCTGCCGCCGGATCAGATGGCAGGCCGCATCACCACGCCGTTCGAGCGCGTCTTGACCACTGCGGTCAACGACATCGAGCACATCGAGGCGAACTCCTACACCGGCTTCGGCATCATCAAGATCTTCTTCCACCCCGGCGTCAACATCGCCACCGCCAACGCGCAGGTCACCGCGGCGGCACAGACCTTGTTGCGGCAGATGCCGGCCGGCACCACGCCGCCGTTCATCCTCAACTACAGCGCCTCGACCGTACCCATCCTGCAGCTGGCGCTGTCGGGCAAGGGCCTGACCGAACAGAACCTGGCCGACCTCGCGATGAACCAGCTGCGCACGCGCCTGGTCACCGTGCAGGGCTCGGCGATTCCGTATCCGTTCGGCGGCAAGTCGCGCCAGATTCAGATCGACCTCAACGCCGACGCGCTGCAGGCGCGCGGCCTGACCGGCCAGGACGTCGCCAATACGCTGGCCGCGCAGAACGTGCTGACGCCGGTCGGCACGCAGAAAATCGGCAGCTTCGAATACGCGCTCAATCTCAACAACGCGCCGTCCGACCTGAAGGACTTGGGAAACCTGCCGATCAAGGCGGTCAACGGCGCGATGGTCTACGTGCGCGACGTCGCCAACGTGCGCGACGGCAATTCGGTGCAGACCAATATCGTGCACGTCGACGGCGGCCGCTCGGTGCTGATGAACGTGCTCAAGAGCGGCGCCACCTCGACCCTGGCCATCGTCGACGGCATCAAGGACATGCTCGAGCAGGTCAAGCCGTCGATGCCCGACAACCTCGAGATCAAGGCGATCGGCGACCAGTCGGTGTTCGTGCGCAACGCGATCGGCGGCGTGGCGAAGGAGGGCGTGATCGCGGCGGCGCTGACCAGCCTGATGATCCTGCTCTTCCTCGGCAGCTGGCGCTCGACCGTGATCATCGCGATCTCGATTCCGCTGTCGATCCTCGGCGCGATCATGATCCTGTCCGCGCTCGGCGAAACGCTCAACATCATGACCCTCGGCGGTCTCGCGCTCGCGGTCGGCATCCTGGTCGACGACGCCACCGTGACGATCGAGAACATCAACTGGCATCTCGAACACGGCAAGGACGTGCGCACCTCGATCCTCGACGGCGCCGCGCAGATCGTCACGCCTGCGTTCGTGTCGATGCTGTGCATCTGCATCGTGTTCGTGCCGATGTTCTTCCTAGAAGGCGTGGCGCGCTTCCTGTTCGTGCCGATGGCCGAAGCGGTGATGGCGGCGATGGTCTGTTCGTTCCTGCTCTCGCGCACCCTGGTGCCGACGATGGCGAACTATCTGCTGAAGCCGCACGCCATGCACACCGACGAGCACGGCACCAATCCGCCGCTGCCGCGCTCGCGCAATCCGCTGGTGCGCTTCCAGCGCGCTTTCGAGGCGCGCTTCGAGCGTTCGCGCCGCAGCTATCACGACCTGCTCGGCCTCGCGCTGGCGCACCGCAAGGTGTTCGTCAGCGGCTTTCTGGTCGTGGTGGTCGCGTCGTTCCTGCTGGTGCCGTTCCTCGGCCGCAACTTCTTCCCGTTCGTCGACGCCGGCCAGATCCTGATGCACGCGCGCGCGCCGGTCGGCACGCGCGTGGAGGAAACCGCGGCGCGCTTCGCCGAGGTCGAACAGGCGATCCGCGAGATCATTCCGCCGCAGGATCTGCGCGCGATGGTCGACAACGTCGGCACCTACATTTCCTCGATCAACACGATCTACAACAACACCGGCACGATCGGCTCGCAGGACGGCGACATCCAGATCGCGCTGGCCGAAGATCACGCACCGACGGCGGACTACATGCGCCGCCTGCGCGAAGAGCTGCCACGGCGTTTCCCCGGCATGACCTTCTCGTTCCTGCCGGCCGACATCGTCAGCCAGATCTTGAACTTCGGCGCGCCGGCGCCGATCGACCTGCAGATTCGCGGCAACAACCTGGCCGAGAACTTCGCCTACGCCAACAAGCTGCTCGATCAGATCCGCCGCATTCCCGGCATCGCCGACGCGCGCATCCAGCAGTCCGGCGGCGCGCCGGCGTTCAAGGTCAACGTCGACCGTTCGCGCGCGCAGTACGCCGGCGTGACCACGCGCGATGTGACCAACAGCCTGGTGGTGAACTTGGCCGGCTCCAGCCAGGTCGCACCTACCTACTGGCTCAATCCGGCCACCAACGTGACCTATCCGATCGTGATGCAGACGCCGCAGTACCAGCTCGATTCGCTCGAAGCGCTGCGCAACGTCTCGATCAATGCGCCCGGCGGCACCACCACCGTGCTCGGCGGCATCGCCGATCTCGAACGCACCCAGGTCAACGGCGTGTTCAGCGAGTACGACATCCGGCCGATGGTGCAGATCTTCGCCACCACCCAGGACCGCGACCTCGGCGGCGTCGCCGCCGACGTGCAGCGCGTGATCGACGCCAACGCGAAAGAGGTGCCCAAGGGCGCCAACGTGGTCCTGCTCGGCCAGGTGAAGACGATGAACAGCGCGTTCTCAGGCCTCTTGTTCGGCCTGCTCGGCGCGATCGTCCTGATCTACTTCCTGATCGTGGTCAACTTCCAGTCCTGGAGCGACCCGTTCGTCATCATCACCGCGCTACCGGCGGCGCTCGCCGGCATCGTCTGGATGCTGTTCGCCACCCACACCAGCTTGTCGGTGCCGGCCCTGACCGGCGCGATCATGTGCATGGGCGTGGCGACCGCGAACAGCGTGCTGGTCATTTCATTCGCGCGCGAAAAACTCGACGAGCTCGGCGACGCCACCGCGGCCGCGCTCGAAGCCGGCTTCGTGCGTCTGCGTCCGGTCCTGATGACCGCCTTGGCGATGATCATCGGCATGGCGCCGATGGCGCTCGGCCTCGGCGAAGGCGGCGAGCAGAACGCGCCGCTCGGCCGCGCCGTCATCGGCGGCCTGATCTTCGCCACCATCGCGACGCTGTTCTTCGTACCCGTCGTCTTCAGCATCATCCATCGGCGCCACGGCGAGAAATCGCATCCGGCACCAAACGCTACGCTCGGAGAGCCTCATGTCGCAGTCTGACGCCACTCAACCCGTCTCGCGCCGAGGGCTGCGCCTGACCGGTCTCGCCGCGATCGTCATCGCCGGCGTGATCGTCGCGCACGGTCTGATCGTGCGCGCTTCGGAATCCTCGCGCCTGCACGAATGGACGCAGGCGCAGGCGCTGCCGACCGTTGCGGTCAATCCACCCTCCAACGCCGTCAACACCGCCGGTCTCGAACTGCCGGGCCGCGTCGAGGCGTGGCAGCGCGCGCCGATCTACGCGCGCGTCTCCGGTTACGTGAAGGATTGGAAGTACGACATCGGCGCCACCGTGAAAGCCGGCGAAGTGCTCGCCACCTTGGAAACGCCCGACGTCGATCAGCAGCTGGCGCAGTCGCGCGCCGACCTGGTCAGTTCGAAGTCGAACGCAACCTTGGCCGATACCACCGCCAAGCGCTGGCAGGCGATGGTCGCCACCGGCGCCGTGTCCAAGCAGGCGGCGGACGAGAAGACCAGCGACGCGCAGACCAAGCAGGCGCTGGTGAAATCGGCCGAAGCGAACGTCGACCGCATGCTCGCGATGAAAGGTTTCGCACGCATCGTCGCGCCGTTCGACGGCGTGGTGACCGCGCGCAACACCGATGTCGGCGCGCTGGTCAACGTCGGCAGCGCGGCCGGGCAGGAATTGTTCGTGGTGTCGGACACCAAGAAACTGCGCGTCTACGTCAGCGTGCCGCAGAACAACGTGCCGCGCGTGCCGCCGGGTACCAAGGCGACGATCGCCGTGCCTGAGCATCCGGAAAAAACCTATGCCGGAACGGTCGAGTCGTCCTCGCAAGCGGTCAACGCCGCCAGCGGCACCACCTTGATGCAGCTCAGCGTCGACAACTCCGCCGGCGAGCTGTTGCCCGGCAGCTATGCCAACGTGCGGCTCGACCTCAAAGGCGACAACGGCACCCTCAGCGTTCCGGGCAGCGCGCTGATCATCAACGCCAAAGGCGTCAGCGTCGCCACGGTCGATGCGAGCAACAAGGTCGTGCTCAAGCCGGTGACGATTTCGCGCGATCTGGGCAAGGTGGTCGAGATCGGCGCCGGACTCGACGCCAGCGACCGCGTGATCGAGAACCCGCCCGACGGTGTCGTCAGCGGCACCGAAGTGCGCATCGCCGAGGCGGCGAAACCGGCGCAGACTGCGGCGGCCAAGAGCGGCAACGGCAAAGGCTGAGCAAGAGTCCGCGGCGCGTCGGTTTGCCAAAGTACCGGTCTGCCAAAAAAACTCCGCACGAGCCTGTGGCGCTTCGTGCGGAGGTGGCGAGTGTCGCTCAGTGGGGATGAACCGGTAGAGCGTAGCCGTCAGTCGATTTCGAACGATTGCAGCGAGACCGGATTGGTCACGTGCAAGATGCCGGACATCTGCTGCCCGTGGACTTCGCACAGATACGGAATGTCCGCGTGACCCGCCGACGGCGGAATCGTCACCACGGCGGACCACGCCGCATTGCTGCCTTCGTTGTTGTCGGTGCAGTTGACCGCGCAGCGGAAGGTGAAGCCGGCGTTCGGATCCTGATTGGTCGAAGCGACGTTGTGGAAGCCGCCGGCGTTGGTGAAGGTGACCGTGTCGCCGACCAGGACGTCGACGCTGGACGGCGTGAAGACGAGCTGTCCGTTGCCACCGACGGAGACGTTGTGATTCGCGGCCGCGGCGGAGCCGGAGGCCAGTAGAGCGATGACGAGCAGAGCGGGATGGGGTTTCATGCGTCCTCCTAATCTTTCGTGATGAACTTTGCAGGGTGTTGCGATCCGCCGTGAGCGCCCCTTCGATGGGGACGGCGGTTGGATGGCCGAGCGGAACGTTGGATCGGTTCGGTACACCTCCTCGAGGAATCGGGTTCAGGGCGGAGCGGAAGCGAGCCAGGCGGCGAGCGCCGCGATGGCGTCGTCGTCGAGGCTGTGCGCGATGCCGCGCATGACGAACTCGTTGCTGCTGGCGGCGGTATTGCCGTCGCGATAAGCCTTGAGGCGCGCGACCAGATAGTCGGCATGCTGGCCGCGCAGCGCCGGCCAGTTGCGCAGGCGCGCATCGGCCGGACCGTTCGCATCGCTGCCGTGACAGCCTTGACAGGGCGGCGTGCCGCGCGCCGGATCGCCTTGGCGGAACAGCGCTTCGCCGCGCGTAGCCGAAGCCGCGGCGCCGGCGACCGGCGTCGCGGTCTGCGCGGCGAAATAGACGGCCAGATCGCGCAGGTCGCTGTCGTTGAGATTCGCCGTCTGCGCCGTCATCGCCGACTGCGGATAGGCGCCGCGCTTGAAGTTCGCCAAACGCCAGTAGAGATAGTCGGCGCGCTGGCCGGCCAGGCGCGGAAACGCCGGCACGATCGCGTTGCCGGCCGGTCCGTGGCAGGCGATGCAGACGGTCGCCTTGGTCGCGCCGGCGGCGGCATCGCCATGGATCGGCGTCGCGCCGCGCAGGTCGATCCACTCGGCCGCGGGCACCCCGGCACCGGGCGCGACAAGCGCGACGAGCAAGAGAAGAGGGCGGATCGCAGCGTTCATCGCCGGCCTCACAAGCGCACGTCGAGCAGGAGGCCGGCCAGATACGCGTCGTAGCTGTCCGGTCCGCCGTCGGTGTAGACGCGATGATCGATCACGCGGCGCGCGTCGAAACCGGCGTAGTGCCAGTCGGCGACGCGGCCGCGTTCGTACATGCCGAATGCGCGCAGAGAAACGCGCTCGAGCAGCGGAATCACCAGCGCCAAGCTCAGCGTGTCGACGCGATAACGCATCGGTGCGAACGCACCGGCGCCTGCATCGTCGTTCGGCACCGTATCCGCCCATGCCAACGCGAGCGAAGAAGCGTAGGAGTAGGCGGTGATCCCGCGCGCGTTGAGGCTGCTCCAATCCGCTTCCAGGCGCACGCGGCCGAAGTCGTGGCGCAGGTTCATGCCGGCGTTCTGGTTGCGCTGCGAATCGCTCACCCACCAGCGTCCGGCCAGCGGATAGGTCGAGCCGCCCAGGCGCGGATCGACGCCGTTCGCATTCAGCTCGTTGACGTTCGCTTCGCGTAAGTGCGAGCGGTCGTAGCCGTAGTAGACGCTGGCCTGCGTATGCGGCGTCGGCTGCCACTCCCATTGCACCGTCGCGCCGAAGGTCGAATAACCCTGGCGGCCGATCTGCGCGTCGTAGTCGTTCCAATCGCCGCGCAACGATGCGCTGATGGTCATGTCGTCGCGCGGCGCGACCGTCGCCATCAAGCTCAGCTTGCGCTGGTCGCGGCTGGACAGGTCGTACTTGCGCATCGCCTCGACCGTATGCGCCGGCACCCCGGCGAACGGCGCGCGGAAGCCGGGCAGGCTGCTCGACCAGGTGAATTCGTAGGGGTCGTAGTCGTAGCGGTCGCCATCCTGTTTGATGAAGCTCAGGTTCGCGCGCAAGGTCAGCCAGTCGAAGCTGCGGTTGACCCAGGTCAGCTTGAGGCTGTCGCTGTCGACGCGGCTGCGCTCGCGATGGCTCGGCTCGGAGCGATTGAACGCATAGGTCAAACCGAGCGTATTGCGCTCGCCGAGCTTCCAGTCCGCGCCGACATCCGCATCGATCGTCTGCTGATCCAGCGGCAGGCTGCGAATGCGCGTCAGGCTGGCCGCGTTCGCGCCCGGGTCCCAGATGCCGCTCTCGCCCGGCACCACGCTGCCTTGGCTGCCGTTCTCGCTGACGTAGCCGTACTGGCCGGTGAGCGGATTGAGCATCAGATAGCCGTTGCGATAGTCCTCGCGATTGAAGCGCACGCCGCCGCGCACGCTGAGATCGCGCAGCGGCTGCAGCGCGAGGCGCGCGTCGAGCAAGGTCGTGTCGATCTGCATGTCGGCGCTGCGGCGCGACAGCGCGGCCGGCGTGTTCCACTGCGAGCAGTCGTACAGCGAAGGATTTTGCGGGCCGAGCTGCAAGCTGCCGCCGCGGCCGATGCCGAACACGCCTTGGCAGTCGACCGGCGCGATCAGCGCATCGTTCTGGCGCATGCGGCCGACCGACGCGGTCAAGGAGAACTCGCCGTTCAGAGGCAGCTTGCGTGTCAGCGCGGCTTTGAGGTTGTGATAGTCGTTGTCCGGCTCGGTCGACATCTGCCCGGTGGTCAGCGGCGCCGCAACCGCACCGGGCACCACCGGCTGCAGCGCGAACGGCATCTGGAAGGTGTAGCGCCGGTTGGCGTCGCGATAGAACGAGCCGGAGTAGCCGAAATCCAAACGCCAGCGCGTGCCCGCGTAGCGCAGGCCGAGGTTCACGTTCGCGGTGGAGTCGTTGATCGGCTTGACCGTTTCGAGCACGCCACCGTTGTCGGGGAAGGGGAAGTTGAAGAAGAACGTGCCGCCGTAGGGTCGCGCGCCCTTGCGCTGTTCGTTGCTGAGATCGGCGTAAGCGCTCCATTGCGGCGTCAGGTAGCTGCTGTAGCCGAAGGTCTGCTTGGAGCGCTTCACCTTCAGCGTGCGCTCCGGCGTCGCCGCCGACAGTGCGGCCACTTGTTCGGGCGTGCTCGCGCCCGGCGTCAGTGCGGCCGGCAAGGTCAGCGTGTTGCTGCCGACGCCGTTCCAGATCGGTTTCGCGTTCGAACTGAGCGCGTTGGAGATGTCGCGCAGCGAAGCTTGCAGGCGATAGCTGCCGGCGCGGCCGAAGGCGAGCTTGTAGTACTGGTCGTCGTCGCTGATGCGCGTCGCGCGCAGGTTGGCGTAGCTGCCGTCGGCGGGACGCTCGGCATCGACCGCGGCCAAGCCGAGCACGGCGCCGTTGTCCCAGAACGCGTAGCGATTCCACAGCGCGTTGCGATCGTCGCCGCCGCTGCCGATATAGCCGAACTGCAACACGCCGCCGTAACGCCAGTCGCCGCGCTCGTGCATCGGATCGGTCGCCGGCGGGCAGGCGTAGAGGTTCCCGCTCGGCGTGCGCCGTTGCCCCGGCAGCAGCCAGCTGGTGCCGCGCTCGTCGCAGCCTTCGACGTTCGCGCCGGCGCTCGGATCGAGCTTGGTCGCGCGCCAGCTGTCGACCCCGACGCCGCTGTCGGCCCACGCGAACGAGCAGCACGCCGCCGTCACTGCCGCGACCAGACGCGCAGGCAGCGCAGCCGAACGGCGCGGAAATGACGACGGGAGACGAATGGTCATGCGCTTCATCACGGCCTCCGATCCCTATTCGTGGAACTTCGGCCCCGACGGCGCATTCGAGCCGTGGATGTTGGCGTGGCAGGTGATGCAGCCGCGGCCCATGATGCGTTCGTCCGGGTGCATGCCGTTGCCGAGCGACTGCGGCGTGTGCAAGTCGTTGGGATGCTGCAACTGGGTGTGGCATTGCAGGCACAGGAACGGAATCGGCGCGACCAGCAGCGCGTGCTGGTTGGAGCCGTGCGGCGTATGGCAGTTGAGGCAGCTCTCGCGCACCGGCGCGTGTTCGAACAGGAACGGGCCGCGCTTCTCCGCGTGGCACTGGTAACAGGTCTCGTTGACCGTGTTGGTCTTGAGCAGCGACGCGGTCAAGCTGCCGTGCGGATTGTGGCAATCGACGCAGCTCATCTGGCCTTCCGGCAGCGGCATGTGCGAGCGGCGGTTGAATTGCAGGCGCACGTCCTTGTGGCATTGCGCGCAGGTGTCGTTGATCGAAGATTTGGCGAGCGAGCCTTCGACCGAGAACTTCGCCATCGGGTTGTGGCAGTCGCTGCAGGAGAGGCCGTTGCGCTGATGCACCGAGCCGAGCCAGTGATCGCGCGCGCCGCCTTCGTGACAAGTCAGGCAGGTCTTGGTCTGCGCCTCGATCGGCGTGCCGCCGTTCTTGGTGTAGGAGAGGATGTAACCCTTGGTCAGCGGCGCCTGCGCGTGCAGCGAACCGGGACCGTGGCAGGTCTCGCACACCGGAATCGAGCCGTCGGCCTTGTTCGCCGCATGCAGGCCGAGCGCGTGCAGGGTGTGGGTGAAGTGCTCGGCTTCGAGCTGATGGCAGGCGAAGCAGGTCGCTTCGCCGACCGGCGTGGCGTCGGGCGCGTTCGGATTGGCGGCGACCTTCGCCTTGGCGAAGCCCGGTGCGACCGGCAGCGCGACCGAGGCCGCGTCCGTATCGGCCGCGCTCGCCTGTGCCAAGGCCAGCCACGCCGCCAAAGAAAGCGTCGCCGCAAGCAGTCCGATTTTCAGCGCGCGCCGGAATCGACGCGCAACGCGACTACCTCCGGGCAACGGCATGAATGCGGATCCTTCGGCTGGACGAACGACCCTAGGTACCGGATCGAAGCCGAAAGGTTGCCGCCGCGATGCAACGGCGGCGGCAGCTCGCAAGTCGAATGCGAAAAGGGAGGCGGTGAAAAGAGAAGCGGGGACCGATGCCGCATTCGACGCGCCGGCCGCTGCGTGCGGCCGGCGCGTCGTCTTGCACGAAGATCAGGCTCCGTCGAAGCCGTCGGCGAAGATCGCGTCGCCGCCTTGACCGACGTTCAGGCTGACCGGTACCACCGTCGGCGCTGCGCTCTTGCCCGGCGTGATGCACATCGTGCCTTCGTAACGGCCGTCGCTGCGCTGGCCGGCATTGAACGTCGCCGTCTGCGGCGCGCTGGCGTCGGCGGCGAGATGGCCGCTCGCCTGCGCCGGTGCGAGCCAGTCGACCGCCGTGGCGTGCGGTCCGCAGGGATCGCTGGCTTGGGTGTCGATCTCGAGGATCGTGTGGATCTCGGCCAGCTGCTGACCGAGGTCGGCATAAGCGGTCGGCTCGTACGCGCCGCACGCTGGCGCGAGCCAGTAGGCGGATGCGCTTTCGTCCTGACGATTGCCACCCAGAGTGAACGCGGCTTCTCCGTTGCCGGCCACGTGCACCTCGGCCACCAACACCGTATCGCCCGCAACGGTGATCGGCTGGTCGAACGCGACGCTCATGCGCTGCGCCGCGCCGATGTTGGCGACGTCCACGCGCTTCTCGCGCAGCAAGGTCAAGTTCTTCAGCAGCAGCTCGCCGCTGAGCGAATGCAGGCGTACGTCGATCGACTGTGTGCCGCTCGCCGCGTCGGCGTTGTTGACCGCGAAGCTAAGCCCGCTGACGATCACTTGGCGCTCCGGCAGGCCGCGCTCGGCCAACGGGAAGACGCGCATCCAGCTGTTCTCCAGCGCGAATTCGGTACCGGGCTCGACGCAGCCGAAACTGGCGTTCTGCAACGGGTCCGGACTGCTGGTCTGCGACAGCTGCACCAGTGAAAGCAGGTTCGGATCGCCACCCGTGCGCAGCGTCCAATCGGCGGCCGCGGCACCCGCGTTGAGCAGGGTGAACGGCTGTTGCACGCTCTGCCCGCTGGCTACGTTCGCGCTGACTGCAGCCGGGTCGGTCAGCAAGCACGATTGCAGCGAACGCAGCCCGAAGGCGCCGTCCGCGCTGCCGCCCGCGTCGACCGCGATCGAACGGCTGGCGGCAACGTGACCGGGCGCCGCTACGCTCACCGTGTACGGTCCGCGCGCGGCTTCCACCCAGTAACGGTAGTTGCCGTCGGCGTCGGTGACGGCCGAGTAGGACGCTCCGCTGGCGGGCGCGATCGTCACTGCGATGCCGGCGAGCGGCGTCGGACTGGCGTCGCAGTAGCCGAGGCTCTGCACTGCGCCGCCGATCGAGCCGTAGCTGGCCGGTGCGGTCACGGTCATGCTCGCTTCGACGTCGCCGAACGGCCAGTCGTACGGGGTGTCTTCGGCGACACGGATCGGCAGGCTGTAGACGCCGGGCTGCGCGATCGCACGCGCATCGAAGGTTGCATCCAGATTGCGGCTGGCCCCGGCGGCGAGTGCGCCGCTTTCCGGCGCGAGCTTGAGCCAGGGGCTCATGCTGACGCCGTTGAACAGATGCACCTGATCGACGGTGACCGAGCCGTTGGGCGGTGTGCCCTGATAGCGGAAGCGCACGCGCACGTCGGCGGAGCCGACGAACGGCGTGAGGTCGAGTTCGATCAAGGTGCCCGGACCGTCGCCGCTGGTATCGCTGGCGATCGTCGACACGGTGGTCCAGCTGCCGCCGTCGCGCGAGACGTCGTTGTCCAGGCGCGGCGTATTGCCAGCGCCGGGAGAGAGCGACAGGAAAAAGCCCATCGACGCGGTGTGGCTGCTGGCCAAGTCGAGCGGAGGCGTGATCAGCGACGCATCCGTTCGCGTGCTGCTGTCGCACGGGAACAGCCGGATCGTCGCCGCCTTGCCGTCGCCGCCGGCGTAGTTGGGATCGAGCGACGGATCGACCTGGCGCCAGCCGCACGGCGCGGCCGTGCCCTGGACTTGCCAGCCGGCCGGCGGAAACACGCTGCCTTCGAAATGTTCTTCCAGCGCAGCCTGTTCGAAGCCGAAGTTCAACGCCTGCGTGCCGCTGTTGGTGACGGTGAACGGCACGGTCGCGGTGCGGCCGAGTTCGACCGAACCGCTGGGGCCGCTCGGGAACAGCCGCAAGCGCCCGGCCGGCAGCGCCAGTTCGGCGCGAACGGTCTTGCCGTTGACGACGCTCGGCGTGGCGGAAGTGTCGCCGTAGCCGGCCGGCAGCGTGCCGCGCTTCGCTTCGATCAACGGTGCGCCGGCCGGTGCGTAGAGCGCGAAGAAGCCGTCGCCGACGCTGGCGTCGCCGCTGGAAGCGGTCGCGAGGGTGATGCCGTTCGCGCTGACCGCGGCGCCGTTCAACGGCGCGCCGGTATTGGCGTCGCGCACCTGGCCGACGACCAAGCCGCCTTGCGTCGGCGCGACGCAATTCGCGCCGATGCGCACATCGTCGATGCCCCAGCCGTTGCCGAGAAAGCCGCTGCCCGGTTCGTCGGTGGTGCCGTCGTCGGAATGGAAGCGCAGGCGCACGTTGTTCGAGTTGATTCCGCTCAGGCTCACGGCTTCTTGCGTCCAGCCGCCGCCCTTCGTCGACGTCACCGCGCCGACGGTCGACCAAGTCGCGCCGCCGTCGGTACTGGCCTCGACGGTGGCGCGCGGGCGGTCCATCGGCAGGTAGCTGGCGAAGCGCAGAACCGGAGAGACGAGCCCGGCCAGGTTCTGCGCCGGCATGCTCAGGAAATCCTTGCTGCCGTCGTTCTCCCAACCGCCGCCGGCGCCTAGCTCGTCGTTGACTGCCGCAAAGCGCCCGTGCTCGGGGAAGTGGAATTCGCCGCCCGACAGATCCGCCGCCGCGCCGAATAACCAGCCGAGCCCGGAGCTGGAACGGCTCCAGCCGGCCGGCGGCGCGCTGCCGGTGTGTTCGAAGTCTTCCTGCAGCAAGGTCTGCGCGAATCGATAGCCGGGCGCTTCGCAGCGGATCACGTCGGCGTTCAAGGCGAAGTCCTGCGTGCCGCCTTGCGACAGGTCCGCCAGGTCGCGCGTGCTCGCCTGGTAGCCGGGAATGTCGCTGTCGATATCGAAGCGATACGCGGTGCCTTCGGCCAGCCGCGCGGAGTAGCCGCCGGTCACCGGATCGGTCCAGATCGCAGCGCCGGGGTAGCCGCCGATGCGCACGCGCGCGTGCAGCGGCCAGCCGGTCTGCGCGTCGGTGACGCGGCCGCTGATCTTGTGCACCGGCGCTGCGGCGAGTTGCGCGTCGTGTTGCGTGGTCTGGCCGTTGGCGATCAACAGGCCGGCTTCGGACGAGGGCAGGTAACCGTAGGCCGAAACGCGCACCGTGTAGCCGCCGCTGAGCGACTGCGGCAGGCGGCGGCGGAAGCTGCCGTCGGTATCGGTGAGCGTCTGGTAGATCTTGACGTTCGGATCGACGAAGAACTCGACCCGCGCCGCCGCGACCGGCGCACCGCTTGCGCTGGTCACCTTGCCGGCGACGACACCCTGCGGACCGCACGCGTTCGATGCCGCCACCACCGCGGCCGGCGCATCGATCTCGCCCCAGCCGGTGGCGTAGTTGGGCACGTTGCCCGGTCCCGGCGCCGGATCGCCGGCGGTGTCGTAGGGGATCGGCCGCGCGGTCTGCATGATCAACGTGCCGAGCGTGGGATAGTCGCCGCGCAGACACTCGCCCGCTTCCAGCATCAAGGCGACCAAGCCTGTGATGTGCGGCGAGGACATCGAGGTGCCGGTCATCGTGATGTAGCCGCTGTCGTTGTCGCCGGCGGCGGAGCGGATGTCGACGCCGGGGGCGACCACCTGCGGCTTCAGCTGCGGATAGCCGCGCGGATCGGGATAGTTGGGCAGGCCGGGGCTGACGGCGGTGGTGGGTCCCCACAGCGAATGGCTGGCGTACTGGCCGTCGTGGTTACCGCTGGAGCCGACCGCGAACGCGCTCGCCAGCGAAGCGGGGCTGGAGACGGTGGACAAATGCGCGTCGGGCAGGTCGCAGCTGAAGGTGTTGCCGGCGGCGAACACCGGAAACAGGCCGGCGGCGATCCAGGCATCGACGACATCGGCATAGAACGGCGTGGCGGTGCCGTCGCAAGTACCTTCCGACCAGGAGTTGTTGACCACCTGCGGGCGCAGGTCGGGGTTGGGCGCGGTACCGTCGGTCTTGGTCGGCGCCAGCATGAACTGGCCGCAGCCGAGCAACAAGGGCGCGCTGTTGCCTTCGAAGTCGATGCCCATGCACGACATCCATTGCGCGCCGGGCGCGACGCCGATGCGGTTGCGCTGCGCGGCGACGGCGTTGTGATCGTCGCCGACGATGGTGCCGAGCACGTGCGTGCCGTGCGGATTGTCGAACACGGTCGGTTCGGGCAGCAGCCGGCCGGGAGCGAACCAGTTGTAGTCGTGATCGAAGACGCCGTCGTGGTTGCCGCGGTACTGCTTGACGATCGCCTGATGGGTGTAGAGAAAGCCGTTGTCGATGATGCCGACGGTGACGCCGTTGCCGGTCACGCCTTGCTGCCAGGCCTGCGGCGCGCCGATGTGGCTGATGTTTTCGCCGGTGCCGTCGGCGGTCCCGTTCGCGCGCGCCTGCTGGTTGGCGCGATCGGGTTCGACCAGCTTAGTCGTCGGCAACTCGCGGATGCGCTGGATGCCGTCGAGGCGGCTGGCGGCGGCGAGCGTGGCCAGATCGCCCTGGCGCACGAGGATGGTGTTCTTGATCCAATACGGCTCGAAGCGGGCGCCGCGCGCCTGCAGCATCCGACGCGCCGAGGCTTGGCTGCGTTCGGCGGTCTCGCGCAGGCGCTGGATGACGTAGCGGCCGCGTTCGTTCCAGGCCATCTTGGAGGCGGCCGACAGATCGGCGCGCTCGCTGAACTCGATCGCGAAGTCGGCTTGGCCGAGATCGCGCACTTGCCGTTCGAGTCGGGCCGACAGTTCGACGCCGTCCCGGTGCAGGATCGGGGCGCTGCCGGGCTGATGCGAATCGGGTATGGCGATGACGCCGCGACCGGCGGCCGACAGTGCGCCGCTGCCGAAGGTCAGCGCGGCAGCGCCGAGGACCGTAGCCCAGAAGCCGGGCCAACGGCGGCCGCGCAACCACAGCCGCAGCGGCGAGAGGTGTTCCAAAAGCATGACGGTTCCTCGATTTCGGAGAGCGATGGTCGATGCCAACCTGCGTGCCGGCAATGGGGCAAGGCCGAGGCAGGACCTTCCGAAACTAGGCGATGCGCTCGCGGCGGCGCATTCGCGCCGCCTTTACGCTGCCTTCGCTGTCCCTTAGCTCGAAGGGAAAACAGTCACTTGCACGACGATCCTCGCATCCTGGCGAGAAGAAAGGCGCTCCGGACCACGGCCGGAGCGCCCGCTGGTTTTACGACCCGTCGAAGCCGTCGGCGAAGATCGCATCGCCGCCCTGGCCGACGCGCAAGGTCGTCGGCACCACCCGCGGATAGGACGAGCCGCGTCCCGGCGTCAGGCACATCGCGCCGCGGTAGCTTCCATCCGCGCGGCCGCCGGCATTGAACGTCGCCTGCAGGGGCACCGTCGCATCGGCGGCGATGTTGCCGCCGGCGGCGGACAGCGCCAGCCAGTTGACCGGCGTGGCGCCGGCGCCGCACGGATCGCTGGCCTTGGTTTCGATGTCGAGCACCAGGCGCAGCCAGGTGAAATGGGCCTCCGCGAAGGTGACCGGCTCGTCGTAGCCGCAATCGGGCGAGGCCCAGTAGGCGGGGGCGCTTTCTTCGGCTTCGTTGCCGCCCGGATAGAAATTCGAGCCCGTGGCGACGCCGTCGGGCGACCGGATCTCCACCACCAGCACGCTGTCGCCGCGCGCGACCAGCGGCGGATCGAAGCTCACGCTCAGCGGCTGCTGCTGCATCGCCCCCACTTGCAAGCTCTTCTCGCCGAGCAAGCGCAGGTTGGCGAAGACCAGCTCGCCCACCAGTTCGTGCACGCGGATCGAGATCGTTTGCGTACCCTGCAGCGAGGACGCGAGGTCGGCGCCGAAGTTGACCCGGGTCAGCAGCACTTCCTCGCCGGGCGCATTGCGCTCGGCCAGATCGAACTTGCGCATCCAGCTGTTCTGCGTGGTGAACGCGCCGTGGCAGGCGAAGCCGCCGGATTCGTCGAGGCGACGGCTCGAGGTCTGTATCCACGGCACCAAGGTTTTGATGCTCGGGTCGCCACCGACGCTCAGTGTCCAATCAGCAGCGGCGGCGCCGGTGTTCATCAGGTCGAACGAGCGCTGCGTGCTCTTGCCCGATTCCACCTGCGCGCTCACGTTGGCCGGATCGGTGACCACGCACGCGCGCAGCGGACGCAGGCCGAAGTCGGCGCTCGCTTGCGCACCCGCCGTCACGGCGAACTCGCCGCTCGCGTCGAGGTGGTCGGCGGCGGAGACGGTCAGCGTGAACGGCCCGCGTGCGGCGTCGAGCCAGTAGCTGTAGCTGCCGTCGCGCGCGCTCTTGGTCGCATGCACGGTGCCGTTGCGATCGACGATCTTGATCGTGGCGTCGCCGAGCGCGTGCGGATCGGCTTCGCAGTAACCGAGGCCACGCACGCTACCGGCGAGCACGCCCCACGAGGCCGGCGCCGTCACCGTCATCTTCGCCACCACATCGCCGAGCGCCCAGTAGTACGGCGTGTCGGTGATCATCTGGATGTCGACGTCGTAGACACCGGGCTGCGCGATCGCGCGCGCATCGAACGTCGCCTGCAGGTTGCGCGATTCGCCCGCCGCGAGCGCGCCGGCATCGGGCGCCAGGTCGAGGATCGGACTCGAGTTGACGGTATTGAACAGATGCACCTGATCGATCACCGCCCAGCTCCAAGGCGGCGTCGCCTTGTAGTGGAACCGCACGCGTACGTCGCTGGAACCGACGAAGGCGCTGATGTCGGTTTCGATCAGCGCGCCGGGGCCGCCGCCGTTGTTCTCGCGCGTCTCGCTGTAGACCGAGGTCCAGCTGCCGCCGCCGTCGGCGGAAACCTCGACGTCGAAGCGCGGCCAGCTGTCGGGGCCTTCGTACAGGGACAGGAAAAAGCCGATCGACGCGGTTTGGCTGGCACTCAAATCGAGCGGCGGCGACGTCAGCACGGCGTCCACGTCGCCACCCTCGGCGCACAAGCGCGGGTTGATCGCGGCGGCATTGCCGTCGCCGCCGGCGTAGTTGTAGATCTGATCGAAGTCGACCGGCCCCCAGTGGCAGCCGCCGCTGAGGGTTTGCGTGGTCCAGCCCGGCGGCGGAAAACCTCCCTCGAAGTGCTCTTCGATCGCCGCCTGCTCGAAGCCGTACTGGAGCGGTCGCGTGCCGGTGTTGCCGATCTGCAGCGCGACGTTCTTGGTCGTGCCGAGTTCGACCTCGGCGGCGATCTGGGTCGGATAGACGCGCAAGCGCCCGGCCGGCAGCGCCAGCTCGGCCAGGGTGTTGGCGGCGTTGACCACGTTCGGCGTCGCGCTGGCGTCGCCGTAGCCGGCCGGCTGCGTGCCGCGCCGTGCGCTCACGGTGCGTGTGCCGGCGGCCGCATGGACGGCGTAGAAACCCGCGCCGAGGGCGGGGTCGGCACTGGTCGTGGTGGTCGTGAGCAGACCGCCCTCGACGCTGACCACGGCGCCGTCCAGAGCGCGTCCGTCGTTGGCGTCGCGCACGTGGCCGAACACCAGGCCGCCACCGGTGGGCGCGATGCAATTGGCGGCGACGACGACGTCGTCGATCGCCCAGCCCGCGGCGAGGCGATGCGGATCGCCGGGTACGGTGCCGTCGTCGGCGTGGAAGCGGATGCGCGTATTCGCCGACACGACCTCGCGCAGGCTGACCGCTTCGCGCGTCCACGGTTCGCGATCGGCGACGATCTTGGGCACGCCGAGCGCGACCCAGTGCGCGCCACCGTCGATGCTGGCTTCCGCTCGCGCCAGCACACCCGACGGATAGAAGAAGCTTTGGTAGGACAGCACCGGCTCAGTCAGGCCGAGCAGATTCAGCGGTGGCGTCAGCAGGTAGTCGACGCTGCCGTCGTTGTCGAGGCCGTTGTTGGCGCCGAGCTGGTCGTTGGCGGCGGCGAAGCGGCCGTGTTCGGTGACGTAGAAGTAGCTGGTGGTGACGTCGGCTTGGCCGCCGAAGATCCAACCGATCCCGTTGCTCGAACGCGTCCAGCCGCTCGGCGGTGCGCTGCCGTTGTTCTCGAATCCTTCGCTGAGGCGGGTCGTCGCGTAGGCGTAGCCGGGCGCACTGCAAGCGACCCGGTCGGCGTCCAGCGCGAAGTCCTGCGTGCCGCCGGCGATCGAGTCGACTTCGCGCGTCTGCGTCTTGTAGCCGGGGATGTCGCTGTCGACGTCGAAGCGGTAGTGCACGCCTTCGGCCAGGCGGATCGAATAGCGGCCGCTGGCCGGATCGGTCCAGATCGGCTCGCCCGGATAGCCGCCGATCACCACCTTGGCGTGCAGCGGCCAGCCGGTGGTCGCGTCGGTGACGCGGCCGCTGACCTTGTAGGTCGGCGCCATCGCGAGCGGCACGTCGCGCACGATGGTGGCGCCGTTCTGCACCAGCATGCCGTTCTCGCGATAGGGCAGATAACCGTACTTGGTGACGCGGATGGTGTAGCCGCTCGCGTTCACCGGCAGGCTCCAGACATAGCTGCCGTCGCGCTCGGTCGTGCGTTGGTGGATGCGCACGTTCTCGTCGGCGAAGACTTCGACTTTGGCGCCGGCGAGCGGCTGGCCGTTGGCGTCGCTGACGGTGCCGCGCACGATGCCGTGCGGCCCGCATGCCTGCGCCGCCGCCTCGACCGCAGCCGGCGCATCGATCTCGCCCCAGCCGGCAGCGTAGTTGGGCACGTTGCCGGGGCCGGGCGGCGGCGAGCCGCCGGTGTCATAGTCGATCGGCCGCGCCGTCTGCATGATCAGCGTGCCGAGCGTGGCGTAGTCGCCGCGCAGGCAGTCGCCGGCTTCGAGCATCAGCGCGACCAGGCCGCTGATGTGCGGCGCCGCCATCGCGGTGCCGTTGATGGCGGAGTACGCATCGAGGCCGTCGGCGGCGGAGACGATGTCCATACCAGGCGCGATCACCTGCGGCTTCAAGGTCGGCCAGCCGCGCGGGTCGGGATAATGCGGCAGACCGGCGCTGCTCGCCGTGCTCGGACCCCACAGCGAATGGCGCGCGTACAGACCGTCGTGGTTGCCGCTGGAGCCGACCGCGAACGCGGCGCCGAGCGAAGCGGGGCTCCACACGGTCGACAGGCCGGCCGGTTCGGGCAGGCTGCAACTCGCCGCGTCGCCGGCCGCGAACACCGGGAAGATGCCGGCGGCGACCCAGTTCTCCACGATCTCGCGGAAGAAGCCGTTGTCGCCGTTGCAGCTCTGGTAGTTCCAGGAATTGTTGACCACCTGCGGACGCCGGTCCGGATCGGGCGCGCTGCCGTCGGTCTTGGTCGGCGCCAGCATGAATTGGCCGCATTCGGGCAGGGCGAACTCGGTACCGCCGTCCATAAACAAGCCGTAGCAGGCGATCCATTTCGCGTTCGGCGCCATGCCGATCCGCTTGCGCTGCGCCGGATCGGCGGCGCCGTTGTCGCCCAGGATCGTGCCGAGCGCGCGGATGCCGCGCGCGCCTTCGGCGATCGGGGTGTCGGGATGTCCGCTCGGCCCGAACCAGTTGTAGTCGTGTTCGACGCGGCCGCCGCCGAGATTGCCGCGGTACTGCCGCTGCAAGGCCTCGTGCGTGTGGAAGGCGCCTTCGTCGATGAGACCGACGGTGACGCCGTCGCCGGTGATGCCGCCGGCCCAGACGCGATCGGCGCCCACATGGGCGATGTTCGATGCGATCCCATCGACGTCCTCGAGCGCGACCGACTTGGCCGCGCTCGAGTCGGAGCGCGCCATGCGCAGCCGCGGCGCTTCGCGAATGCGCGCAACTTCGTTGAAGAGCGCACTCGCTTGCAAAGTCGCCAGGTCGCCTTGCTCGACCACGATCGCGTTCTTGATCCAGAACGAGCGATAACGCACGCCGCGGCGATCGAGCATCGCGCGCAAACCGGACTGGCTGCGCTCGGCGGTCGCGTGCAGGTGCTCGTAGACGTAACGCCCGCGCTCGATCCAATCCATGCTGAACGCAGCCGACAGATCGGCGCGTTCGCGCAGCTCGATCGCGAAATCGCGCGTAGCACCCGCGCGCAGTTCGCGTTGCAGGGATGCGGCGATTTCGACGCCGTTCGGATTGGATGCGGGATCGGCGCCGGTGCCCGACGGTGGCAGCGTGCGCGCCGTCGAAACGATCGGTTTGCCGGCCGCGAGGACGCCGCTGCCGAAGACCAGCGCGGCGCAGCACAAGACGGTGGCTGCGAATGTGGACCAGACGCGACGGCGCGGCGGCCGTCGTCTCGATGATGAGGTTTCCCCAGGCATGACGTTCTCTCGATAGCGAAAGGGTGGTGACGCAGCGCGCCCGCTTACCACCCCAGCGGCAACAGCGAGGCACGGCCCTAACGAACCTAGATGACGCGCCGACGGCGCTGCATTCGCGCCGCCTTTGCGGTGCCTTCGCTGTCCCTTAACTTCAAGCGGAACAAAGGACTTGGATCGTCGGCAGGCCGCGTGATCGCGACGCCGCCGCGCGCGCTCGGCGTCTCCCATCGCGCTCGGTCACGCCGCACGGTGCGTCGAAACCGTTCGCGAAAGCGCGCTGCTCGCATCGCTCGCTCGCATCGCTCGGACGATGGCCGCGATCGCAATGTCGCTGGCCGGCGCGACGGTCGCCGCGAAGTCAGCGCTTCACGGTCGCCTGGTCGTCCAGGCTCGGCGGCAGCACGCGCTCGCCGGCGAGGCGGCGCGCTTGCGCGATCGCGTTGCGTGTCGCCGCCGGCTGTCCCAGAGCGTGATACAGGCGTGCCTGCAGCAAGGCCGCGTCGTAGCTGCGCGGTGCCCAACTGGCGACGCGCGCGGCGACCGCACCGGCGCGCGCAAGATCGCCGCGTTGGATCAGCCAGCCGGCGTAGACGTCGCACACATCGAGCAGATCTTCCGGCACGCGCGCGGCTTCCGCTTGCGCCAGCGCGTTTTCGAATGCGGCCGACGCGGCGGCCGCATCGCCGGCGGCGACCGCTTGTTCGGCCGCGGCGAGCGCCGCGTACAGACGCGCGCCGGGTGCTCCGTCACGGGTCGCCCATTCGTTCATCTTGATCGCGTTCGGTGCGGCCTCGGGCGAGCGCTGCGCGATCTGCGCGCGCAATTGCAGCAACCAGGCATTCGCGCGTTCGCGCGGCGTTTCCGCTTCCCAAGTTTTGGCCAGTGCGGCCGTGCTGAGAGTGACCGCCTCGCCGATATCGCCGGCGGCCAAGGCCATGCGCGCGGCGATGATGCGGGCAGAGCCGAGCAGGGCTTCGTCGGCGTCCTTTTCCGCTTCCTTCAGCACGCCTTGCAGGAGCTTGCGTGCATCGGCGATCCGACCGTTCGCGTCGAGCGCGTCGATGCGCGCCAAGGTCGCGTAACGCGCGTACTGCGGATTGGGTTCGCGCGTGACCAACTCGCGCAGACGCGGCTCGCCGACCAGCGCGGCGGCCGGATCGAGCAGGGACAGATGCGCGTACGAAGCGGCCACGCGCACGAACAATTCGCTGCTCAAATCGTGGAAGGTCGCCATGCGCTCGGCGGCGCTGTCGAGCAGAGGCAGCGCTTCGGCGTACCGTTCGCGGCGCGCTTCGAGAATGCCGAGATTGGCGTCGACGCGCGCGATGCCGAACCGGTCGCCGACGCTTTCGAACACGACTCTTCCCTGCGCGAAATCGGTCACCGCCTGGTCGAATCGGAATTGCGCACTGCGTGCGATCGCGCGGCCGACGTAGGCGTTGCCGAGTTCGACCGACGGCGCCAGATCGCCGAGCAAGGCGATCGACTGCTCGGCCAAGCGTTCCACGCGCGGATAGTCGTCGCGGCGCAAGTAGATGTTGCCGACGCCGGCGAGCACGCGCGCGTGCAGCAAGGGATCGTCCTTGACCGAGGTCATGCCGAGCAGCGTTTCGTATTCGCTCTGCGCGGCGTCGAGGCGACCGCTTTGGAACTCCGCGCCGGCGCGGCGCAGGCGCACTTCCGGCAGCGCGCGCTGCTCGGCGTCGAGGCTGTCGAGCAGGGCGCGCGCGGTGTCGGGCTGGTCCGCCAGCTTGGCCGCATCGACCTGTTGCAGCAGGCCGGCCAGCGCGCGCTCGCGCGGCGGCAACAAATCGCCGTCGCTCGGCGGCGTCAGGCCGAGCGCGCGTGCGGCATGGTCGGCGGCGGCGCGCGCGGCTTCGGGCAGGTCGCGCGCCTCGCCGTCGGCGAGCAGCGGCGGGTCGCGGCCGTGCAGGCTGCGAATGGTCACGCGCCAGTAGCCGCCGGCCTGCTGCGCCTGCGCGTCGAGCACGAGGCTGGTCGCGGTGCTGCGCGCCAGTTCGCGCGCGGACTCGGCGTCGCTCGGCGTGTCGCTGCGGCCGCGCAGCAGCGCGATCACGTTGTCGCTCGGCAGCATCGGTTGGCCGGAACCGCGCAGACGGTCGGCGATCAAGTCCATCGCGCCGAGCCGCGCCCAGGCGTAACGCGGATCGCCCGCGATCGTCACCGGCAGCAGCAGGGCGAGATGCGTGGATGCGGTCGGCGCCGGCGCCTCCCGGTGTGCGTAGCCGATCCAGGCCACTACTGCAGCCGCCGCGAGCGCGAGCAGCAGAGCGGCGGCGTACAGCGGCTTGCGCGTTCGCGTCGCGGCAGGCGCCGGCGGCAGTCGAGTCACGACAACGGGCGCTGCGGCTTCCGGCACGGTGACTGGCTCGGGCGGCGCGGGCGGGCTTTCCGTGTCCTCTTCGACCAGCGTGGTCGGCGCGACCCAAGAAAAGCCGAAGCGCGGCACCGTGCGGATCATGCGGCGATCGCCTTCGGTGTCGCCGAGCGCGCGCCGCGCGCGCAGCATGACCTGGTCGAGCAGGTTGTCGGTGACTTCGGTGCGACCCCACACCGCCGCGATCAGCTCGTCGCGGCCGACCGCACGCTCGCGGTGCTCGGCCAGGTAGGCGATGCAGTCGAATACTTTCGGCGGCAGACTCAACAGATCCTCGCCGCGGCGCAGTTCGCGTCGGGCCGGGTCGAGCAGGAAGGGTTCGAAACGTAATTGCGCCAAGCGGGTCGATCCTTACGCAGGACGAGAACGCGGCGCCACGCGCCCCGAACGGTCCGAAGGATACCGATGGTAACGGCTCCACTGCGCGCGACGCAGTGCCGATGGTCGTTACCGGCGCAATCCCCAAGAACGCCGATTGAGAGGACGGCCGAGCGTGGTCGAGCGTTGCGCTCGAGCTGGCGCGGGGGCGGCGATCAGCGTCCGCGCGGAATCGGCGGCGCCGCCGCAGCGGCGAGCGGGCTGCGGCGGCAGGCGTCGTTGGCGTGGCGCAGGGTTGCGGCTGCGCCGCAGACGTCGATGGTCGCCGCGCTCGCGCCGCCGCCGAGCAGGGCGATCGCATCGCTCGCACGCAGGCGCGAATCGAGCTGCAGCAGCAAGGCGATCGCGCCGCTGACGTGAGCGGCGGCAAGCGAACTGCCGGAGGCGTAGTCGTAGCGGCCGCCGGGTTCGAGGGTGAGGATGTCGCGCCCCGGCGCAGCGAGCACGGCGCCGCCGGGATGCGCTTGATCGGCGTCGGCGACCGCGACCACGCCGGGCACGTTCAGTGGGAACCCGTCCAGGCGCCTGTCCGGCGGCACCGCACCGACCAGGATCGCGCCGTGGCGGACGGCGTAACCGGCCAATTGTTCGAGCAGCGGGTCGGACGGACCGCCGAGGCTGAGGTTGACGATCTGCGCGCCGGCGTCGATCGCCGCGCCGAGCGCGAGCGCGAGGGTGAACGAATTGCAGCTGGCGCTGGTGCCGCCGGCTTGCGCGCTCCAGCAAGCGCGGTACGCATACAGGCGTGCACCCGGCGCGACGCCGGCGATGCCGAGGCGGTTGTTGGCGACCGCCGCGATCACGCCGGCGACTTCGGTGCCGTGGCGATCGTTGCTGGCCGGCATGGCCGGATCGTCGACGAAGTCGCGCTGCGCGGCGATGCGCTCGCGCAGATCCGGGTGGCCGGCGTCGACGCCGGCATCGATCAGCGCGACGCGCACGCCGCTGCCGTTGCTCCAGCGCTGCGCCTGATCGGCGCCGATCGCGGAAAAACCGCGCTGCAAGCCGACGTAGGGATCGTTGTAGGCGCTGTCCGCGGCGGGCGCCGCCGGGGCGCTCGTCGGCGGCGCGGTCAGCGTTTGAAATTGCTGCAAGGGCTGCGCGAGCTGCACGCGCGCGTCGCGGCGCAGGCGCGCCAACAGCTCGTCGCGATCGACATCGGCGGGAATCTGGTACAGCATGCAGCGCAGGCGCAGCGGATTGATCGTCCAGGCCGACACTTCGTGCAACGCGTAATCGCGCGCGAGCCGCGTCGCGCCGCTGCGGCTGCGCGTGCTGCCGCCGTAGTTGGGCAGGCCGGCGTAACCGCGCGGAGTCGCGCCGACCGCCGGTGACGGATCGGGCTTGTCGGCGATCGCCACCACCAGCATGCGCTCGGCGTCGCCGCGGCTGGGCGGTGCGGCCGCCGTCGGCGTCGCCGCGCCGGCGCTGTGCACGAACAGCCACGCGGCGCATGCGAGGGCGCCGCACAAGATGCGTGCGAATCGCGGCGACAGACGGGCGCGCATGCGTTTCATCAATGCGCCGACGGCGAGGCGCCGATCGGTTCGACCAGCAGCACGCCGGGCTGGCGGCGCAGACGTTCGATCAGCTCCGCGGTGACCAGGGTGGGCGCATCGGTTTCCGAAGCGAGGCCATAGATCGAACCGCCGGCGTTGCTCTCGACGATGCGCAGGTTTTCGGCAGCGAGCATCTTCTGCAATTCGGCCAGGGTCAGGGTCGGCGCCGGCACCAGGCGGATCGTCGCTTGGGTGGCGTGTGCGGGGGCGCTGGTCAGAGTGCGATAAGCCGGTGCGCGTTCGCGCTGCAACAGCACGACGGCGAACAAGGCCAGGCCGATCGCCTGCACCACCACCGCCGCGATCAGCGCACGGCCGCCGAGCCGGAAGCCGCGCGCCGCCTGCGTGCGCGGCGATTCGTTGCGCAGCGGCGCGGCTGCCGTTTCGGCGTCCATGCGGGCGAGCAGCCGGCGCAGGCCGTCCTGCGCATCGGCTTCGACCGGCGCGGGCGCTTCGGCCGCGATGCCGGCGTGCAGACGGCATTGGAAGGCGTACTCGTCGCGGCAGTCGGCGCATTCGGCCAAGTGCCGTTCGAGCGTTTCCCGCTCGGTCGCGCCGGCGCTGCCGTTGACGACCCAGGGAATCAGGTCCCAGATTTCACGGTGGGAGAGGGTGGGCGTGTTCATCGTTTCGTCCTCGCCGCGGGCGCGGCGCTGGTTGCTTCGCCGCCGAGCGCGGGCAGCGTATTGCGCAGGCGCAGTCGTGCGTGGAACAGGCGCGCTTTCACCGTGCCGACCGCCACGTCCATGATCGCGGCGATTTCCTCGCAGGACTGGCCGAGATAGTAGGCCAGCTCCATCGTCATCCGCAGTTCGGGCGGCAGCGCGAGCAGGCCGTGGCGGACCCAGTCGCGCAGCTCGCGCTGTTCGGCTTCCGCCGCGCCGCCGCCGACGTCTTCGCTCGCCGCGGCGGACCAATCCAGCGGCTCGGGGCGGTCGCGCAGCGCCTTCATCAGGCGGCGGTAGGCGATGCCGATGATCCAGGTCGCCACCTTGGCGTCGCCGCGGAACTCGTTGGCGCTGCGCCAGACCACCCACATCGTCTCGTTGACGATCTCTTCGACCAGATCGCGCCGCGAGGTATGGCGCGCCAAAAAGCGCGTCAGGCGGCCGTGGTGCTGCAGATACAACCGCTCGAACGCGACGCGATCACCACCGGCGACGCGGCGCAGCCACTCCAGATCGAGGGCGGCGGCGCTGGCGCGCGCTTCCTCCTCGTGCGCTGGGGGGCTGGGGCGATCGGGGTCGGCTGCGTTCAAGGACGGGTCTCCGGCATCGTGCGGATGCCTTGGCCGTATGTACCATGAGTGAACAAAAAGGTTGTGCGAAGCACGGATCGCGCAGACGAACGGCCGAACGGCCGTCCGAACCCGCTAGGATCGGCGCGGCGGAATTCTCAATGGGACAGGCATGGCGGCAAGCACGATGCGCACCCGCGGCGTCGCGGCGACGATGTGCTCGGTGCTGGGCGCGTGGTCGGGCGCATTCGCGCCGTCCGTGCTGGCGGCCGAAGGCTGGGGCGGTTCGCTCGGCTTCGCCAGCAACAATCTCTACCGCGGCCGCAGCCTGACTCTCGACCGCCCGGCCTGGCTGGCGGATCTGCGCTACGAATTTGGCCCCGACTGGGTGATCGGCGTCGACGCCAGCGCCGAGCGCGCCGAATACGAAGGCGCCGCGGCGCAGCTGGCCTTGCGCGTGGACCGACGCTGGCAGCTGGGCGAGAACTGGGCGGCCAAGGTCGGCGTGGCGCATTACGAACAGCCGTGGAGTTTTTGGAGCAACCAGCTGCGCTACGACGAAGTCAGTGCCGCGGTCGGTTACGATGGCCGTTGGAGCGTGAGCGTGGCGCTGTCGCCCAACCGCACCGCCGTCTACACCTACACCTTTCCAGAGCGCAAAGGCTTCGCCGCCTGGACCGAAGCGAGCTTCCGCCAGCCGATCGCCGGCCGCCTCGCCGCCGACTTCGGCCTCGGCTACGCCTATCTGGCGCGCAGCGGCGACGCCAACTACCGCTACGGCAACGTCGGCCTCAGCTACGGCATCGGCGAGGTCGATCTCTACCTCGCGCGCGTCTGGAGCAGCGGCGATGCGCCGTACTACTGGTGGGAGAACAATCGCGGCGTGCGGCCGGGGCGGGCGCGCTGGTTGGCTTCGGCGGTGTGGAATTTCTAGTTCGCCGCCGCGCGATCAGCGCGCCCCGGCGTCGATTAGGAGCTGCGCGATCTCTTTCTGGCCGCGCTGCCGTGCGTGCTGCAACGGCGTGACGCCTTCGCCGTCGGCGAGACTCACGTCGGCGCGAGCCTCGATCAACAGCCGCACGATGTCGAGATGCCGCTTGCCGCCATCACCGAGGATGATCGCCTCCAGCAAGGCGGTCCAGCCCAAGCCATTGACGTGGTCGACGTCGACGCCGGCCTCGATCAACAGGCGCGCCGCCTCGACGTAGCCGCGTTCCGCCGCGGGAATGAGAGCGGTGCCGCCGTAGCGGTTGGTGGCTTGCAGATTCGCGCCGTGGCTCAGGGTCATGCGCAGGATGTCCAGATGACCGCGTGCGCCGGCGTAGAGATAAGGGCTGTCGTAGATCGCGTCCTTCGCGTTCACGTCGGCGCCCGCGTCGATCAGGATCTTGGCGACGTCGACGTGGTTGGCATGCGTGGCGATCAGCAAGGACGTGCGTCCGTTGCGATCGCGCGACTCGATGTTCGCGCCCTGGCCGAGCAGGTGGCGAATCACATCGGCATTTCCTTTCGCCGACGCGTCGAGCAAGCGCTCGCCGAGCTGTTCCTTTGCTTCGATCGAGCCCGGAACGAAGGTAGCGAGGATGAGCACGCACAGCATCGTCATGGTCGGCATGGGTGACCTCTCGAGGCAACGCCCGCTTCGGATCGGAGTGCCGCGCCATGCTAGAAGGCGGCGACACGATTTGAAAGCGAAACCTCCGCACGGCAGTTTTTGACAAGTCGGATGGGCCGTTCCAAAGCCGCCGCCGTGGCGGCTCGAGCGGAACGCAATGATGGCGAATCCGCAGCCGGATGCGAACACGAGGCCTCGCCGCGCAGGCGCGCGGCGAGGCCTCGTCGGTCAGGCCGCCTTGGCTTGCGCGGCGCGCAGTTGCCGCGCCGCTTCGACCATCGCCGCGAGCGCGGCACGCGTTTCAGGCCAGCCGCGCGTTTTCAGACCGCAGTCGGGATTGACCCAGAGCTGGCGCGCGTCGAGCACGGCGCCGGCCTTGTGCAGCAGCGCGCTCATCTCCGCCACCGACGGCAGGCGCGGCGAATGGATGTCGTACACGCCCGGGCCGATGCCGTTCGGATAGCGAAAGCGCACGAACGCATCGAGCAGTTCCATGCGCGAACGCGAGGTCTCGATCGAGATTACGTCGGCGTCCATCGCGGCGACCGCGTCGATGATGTCGTTGAACTCCGAGTAGCACATGTGCGTGTGGATCTGCGTGTCGTCGGCGACGCCGGCGGCGCTGATGCGGAAACACTCCACCGCCCAGTCCAGATAGGCCGGCCAGTCGGCGCGGCGCAGCGGCAAGCCTTCGCGCAGCGCGGGTTCGTCGATCTGGATCACGCGCACGCCGGCCCGTTCGAGGTCGAGCACCTCGTCGCGCAGCGCCAGCGCGATCTGGCGGCAGGTGGTCGCGCGCGGCTGGTCGTCGCGCACGAACGACCACTGCAGCATCGTCACCGGTCCCGTCAGCATGCCCTTCATCGGTTTTTCGGTGAGCGACTGCGCGTACTGCGACCAATAGACCGTCATCGGCTCGGGACGCTGCACGTCGCCGTAGATGACCGGCGGCTTGACGCAGCGCGAACCGTAGCTCTGCACCCAGCCGTTCTGGGTGAACAGGTAGCCGTCGAGCTGTTCGCCGAAGTACTCGACCATGTCGTTGCGCTCGAACTCGCCGTGCACCAGCACGTCGAGGCCGATCTCTTCCTGGAAGCGCACGCAGCGCTCCGTCTCGGCGGCGAGGAAGGCGTCGTAGTCGGCGTCGGAGAGTTTGCCGGAGCGGTTCTTCGCACGCGCCTGACGCACGTCCTTGGTCTGCGGAAACGAGCCGATCGTGGTGGTCGGGAACAGCGGCAGGTCGAGCCAGGCGTCTTGCGCATCGCGTCGAGCGGCGTAGGGCGACTGCCGGCGCGTCTGCGCCGCGTCGAGCGCGGCCACGCGTGCGGCGACCTGCGGCTTGTGCACTTTGTTCGAGCTGCGCCGCGCTTGCAGCCGCTCGCGCGCGAGTTCGAGTGTGGAGGCGGTGTAGAACGCGCCTTTGAGCGCATCGGCCAACACACGCAACTCGTCCAGCTTCTGTCGCGCGAAGGCGAGCCAGGCGACCAGGTTCGCCGGCAGCTCGGTTTCGAGCTTGCTGTCGACCGGCACGTGCAGCAAGGAGCACGACGGCGCCAGCTGCAGGCGCTCGGCACCGACGCGCTCGGCCACGTGACGCACGAGTTCGAGCGCGCGGTCGAGGTCGGCGCGCCAGACGTTGCGGCCGTCGACGACGCCGATCGACAGCGCGCGCTCGGCCGGCAGGCTTGCGAGCACGCTGTCGATCTGCTGCGGCGCGCGCACCAGATCGACGTGCAGGCCGTCGACCGGCAGTTCCATCGCGAGGTCGAGGTTGTCGCCGAGCGCGCCGAAATAGGTCGTCAGCATCAGCTGCGGACGCTCGACGGCGGCCAGCGCGGCATACGCATGCCGATACGCGGCGTGGTCGTCGGCGTCCTGGTCGAGCACGAGGCAGGGCTCGTCGATCTGTACCCAGCTCGCACCGGCCGCTTTCAGGCGCGCCAGCAGCTCGGCGTAGACCGGCAACAGGCGGTCGAGCAAGTGCAGGCGGTCGCTGCCGTCGGTGGTCTTGGACAAGAGCAGGAAGCTGACCGGACCGAGCAACACCGGCCGCGCCTCGAGGCCGAGCTGTTTGGCTTCCAGGTATTCGGCGATCGGCTTGTCGCCGCGCAGGCGGAACGATTGTGCGGCGTGCAGCTCGGGCACGAGATAGTGGTAGTTGGTGTCGAACCACTTGGTCATTTCGAGCGCGGGCAGATCGAAGCCGTCGGTCTGCACGCCGCGCGCGAGCGCGAAGTAGCCGGCCAAGGGATCGCGGTCGGCCAGCGCGCGGTAGCGATCGGGAATGGCGTCGAACAGAAAGGCGGTGTCGAGCACGTGGTCGTACAGCGAGAAGTCGTTGCACGGCACCAGGTCGGTGCCGGCTTCGCGTTGCAGGCGCCAGTGGCGATGGCGCAGCTCGGCGGCGGTTTCCAGCAGTTGCGGTGCGGCGAGTTCGCCGCGCCAATATTCTTCCAGCGCCGATTTCAGTTCGCGCTTCGCGCCGATGCGCGGGAAGCCGAGATTGCTAACGAGTGTCATGGATGCGTTTCCTCATGCGTGATGGGCAGTGAGGAACGAAGGAACCGCGCGCCGGCAGCGCTCTTGCGAGGCACGCCGTCACGCCAGCGACCTTCGCCCCCGCGGGCGATCCGGAACGGCGTGGAGGGCGCGCAGGGACGCAGCACGCGAGCGAGCGCCCGCGCGAACGTTCCGGCCGCTTCCCCGCGGAAGCTCCAGGTCAGACGGAGATCTCTCTCCGGCCAAGGCAGGTCTTCGGGCTCGTGGACGAGGAACGCTGACGCGTTCCGCCTACTGTCCGCCGCTTCCCGGCCCGGTCGGGCCAGTGCTGTTGGCGAAGGTCGTTTCCACACACCGCTGCGGGGCAGCGCCGGAATTGGTCTTGCGACCGCACCGGCTTCCCTTTTAATCCATCTCTCTATTCGAATAGAAAGATAAAACCATTGGCGTGCGCACCGTACGCATCTCGCGAGATGCCGTCAAGAGTGCGGCCCTGCCGCGCTCAGCCGGCGCAGACCGCGGCGGCGCACTGCGCGGCGATCCACTCCTCGTTGGTCGGTTCGACCGCGACGAGGATGCTGCTGGTGTCGGTCGAGATGGTGCCGGCGTGGCGCGCATTGCGTTCGCCGTCGAGCGCGATGCCGAGCCAGCCGAGTTCGCCGCAGATGCGCGCGCGCAAGGTCGCGTTGTGCTCGCCGATGCCGGCGCTGAAGACGAGCAGGTCGAGCCCGCCGAGCACGGCGGCGAGCGCGCCGATCTCGCGCACGATGCGGCGCACGTACAGCGCGAGCGCGAGGCGCACGCGTTCGTCTTCCGATTCCTTCGGCAGCAGCTGCTGCGGATCGGAGGAAACGCCGGAAACGCCGAGCAGGCCGGAACGGTGGTAGAGCAGGTCGGCGACCTGGTCGACGTCGAGCCGTTCGATCTGCATCAGATAGAGCAGGGCGCCAGGATCGAGTGCGCCGCAGCGCGTGCCCATCATCAGACCGTCGAGCGCGGAAAACCCCATCGTGGTGGCGACGCTCCGCAATTCGCGCATCGCGCATAGGCTGGCGCCGCTGCCCAAGTGCGCGCAGATCGTGCGGCCGCGCGCAAGCTCGCCGTAACGCTCGCCCAAGGCGATCGAGAGATAGTGGTAGGACAGGCCATGGAAACCGTAACGGCGCAGGCCGCGCTGCCAAGCGTCATAGGGCAGCGGCAGCAGCTGCTCGACGATGGGCATGTCGTGGTGGAAGGCGGTATCGAAGCAGGCGATCTGCGGCAGCGCGGGTTGCGCCTGCAGCAGCGCCTCGATCGCGTCGAGCGCGAACGGCTGATGCAAGGGCGCGAGCGGAATGTAGCCGCGCAGATCGGCCAGCACCGCCGCATCCACGCGTACCGGTTCGAAGTACTTGGCGCCGCCGTGCACGACGCGATGCGCCACCGCGAGCAGGCGCACGCCGTCGAGCTGCGCTTGCACGCGCTCGCGAATGTGTTTCAACGCGGCGTGGTACGGGCGCTCGGCATCGAGCGCGAGCGCGCGCTGCGGCGCGCCGCTCTCGTCGAAAGTGGCTTGCCCGCTGCCGACGCCGTTGACCTTGCCGCTCCACAGCGGCTGCCGCGGCAGCGGCCGCGTGGCGGCATCGAACAACGCGAACTTGATGCTGGAAGAGCCGCAATTGAGAACCAGGATGCGTTCGCTCACGGCTTCGCGGTCCGGTAGCGGTTGGCCACCAGCACCGCCAACGCGCAGGAGGCGACGCGGGTCGCGCGCGAATCGGCGCGGCTGGTCAGGATCACCGGCACGCGCGCGCCGAGCACGATGCCGGCGCTGGCGGCGCCGCCGAGGTATTCGAGTTGCTTGGCCAGCATGTTGCCGCTTTCGAGATCCGGCACGATCAAGATGTCGGCGCGCCCTGCCACTTCCGACTCGATGCCCTTGATGCGCGCCGCTTCGCTCGAGATCGCGTTGTCGAACGCGAGCGGACCATCGAGCAGGGCGCCTGCGATCTGGCCGCGATCGGCCATCTTGCACAGCGCTGCCGCATCCAGCGTGGCCGGCATGCGCGGATTGACCGTCTCGACCGCAGCGAGGATCGCCACGCGCGGCGTCGCCGCGCCGATCAGGCGCGCGAGCTCGATTGCGTTGCGCACGATGTCGGCCTTTTCTTCCAAGGTTGGCGCGATGTTGATCGCCGCGTCGGCGATGATGAACGGCCGCGGATAAGCCGGCGTCTGCATCAAATAGCAATGCGAAACGCGCCGTGCCGTGCGCAGGCCGGCGTCGCGTTCGAGTACGGCGCTCATCAGCTCGTCGGTGTGCAGGCTGCCTTTCATCAAGGCCTCGACGCGCCCGCCGGCGGCGAGTTCGACCGCGCGCGTGGCGGCCGCATGACTGTGCGGCGCGTCGTCGATGGCGAGGCCGGCCAAATCCAAGCCGGCCTTTTGCGCGACCGCTTCGATCTTCGTACGCGATCCGATCACCACCGGATCGATCAGGCCGGCCGCTTTCGCATCCAGCACGGCGGCGAGGCTGGTTTCGTCGCAGGGGTGGACCACGGCGACGCGGATCGCGCCGAGCGTGCGCGCGAGTTCGAGCAGCGAGCGGCCATCGACGAGGATGTCTTCGGCGGGCGGTTGCGCGGCGGCGTCGTTCATGTGGATCTCGCATGGTCGAGGTAGCGGCCGATGATGCGACCTGAACGCAATGAACGGAAGACAACGCCCCGTGCAAGCCGCTTGACAATTACGTTTACAGATGTAGTCTTCGATCATAATTTACACGAGTAAACAAAGATGCGCATCAGCGAAGCGGAAAGCCAGGTGATGGAAGTGCTGTGGACGTCGGCGCCGCGCAGCGCCGAAGAAGTCTGCGCGGCGCTGGAGGGCAGCCAGAGCTGGCAGGAAGCGACGGTGAAGACCTTGCTGAACCGCCTGCTCAACAAAGGCGCCATCGCGGCGGTGCGCGACGGCCGCCGCTATCTGTACCGGCCGCTGATCAAGCGCACCGACTACGTGCATGCCGAAAGCAAGAGCCTGCTCGACCGTTTGTTCGACGGTCGGGTCGCGCCGCTGGTGGCGCACTTCTCCGAGCGCGCCAAGCTGAGCAAGAAGGACCTCGCGGAAATCCGCGCCCTGATCGAGAAGCTCGACCGTGACCGCTGACCTGTTACGAAATCTGCTCACGGCGAGTTTGACCGGTTCGCTCGCCATCCTGCTCGTCCTCGCGCTGCGCGTACCGGTGCGGCGCTGGTTCGGCGCGCAGGCGTCCTACGCGCTGTGGGCGCTGGTACCCGCGACCTTGCTGATGGGTCTGCTGCCGGCGCCGACCAAGCCGATGCTGCGCACGATCATCGGTTTCGGCGACGTTCCGGCAGATACCGCCGCGGCCGCCTCCGGTGTGGCGGAGTCGCTGCTCACGGCGGTCGCGCCCGATCTTTCGCTGCTGCTGGCGGCGCTCTGGTTGGTCGGCGGCGTGTCGACGGCCGCGGCCTTCGCACGCCAGCAACGCCGCTATCGCCAGAGCCTCGGACGCTTGCATCCGCTCGGACCCGCGTTCGGACCCGAAGTGCTGCGCTCGGCCGCGACCGAACACGGGCCGGCGCTGATCGGCGCGTTGCGTCCGCGCATCGTGCTGCCGGCGGATTTCGATCGGCGCTACGACGCACGCGAGCGCGAACTGGTGCTCGCTCACGAGCGCGTGCATCTGACGCGCTGGGACACACGCATCAACGCGTTCGTCACGCTGCTGCGCTGTCTGAATTGGTTCAACCCCTTGCTGCACTTCGCCGCGGCCAAGCTTCGCTTCGATCAGGAGCTGGCCTGTGATGCGGCGGTGATCGCCCGTTTTCCGGAAGCGCGCCGGCCCTATGCCGACGCGATGTTGAAGACGCAACTGGCCGAGCAGAGATGGCAGGAGCTGCCTCTGCCGGCCGGTTGCCATTGGTCCGCCGTCCATCCTTTGAAAGAGAGAATCCTCATGCTCAAACATCCTTTGCCGACACCGCTGCGGCGCAGCGCGGGTTGGCTGTTCGCTGCCGCCTTGTGCGCGGCCGGCTCCTACGTCGCCTGGCAGGCGCAGCCCGCGCACGCGGCTCCACAACAGACGGCCGGCGCTTACACCGGTATCGGCTTCAGCGTGCACATCGCCGGGCACGATCCGAGTCAGACGATCGAATTCGACACCACCGGCGTCAGCCTGAATACCGACACGGCGACCGCCATTCCTCGTACGCCGGAACTAAAGGACGACGAGGCCGCGTCGTTGCCGACCGTGATGCCGCGCCTCTACGCCACTGCCGATCAGAACTTCGGGTACGCGCAGACGATCGAACGCTCCGAAATCGATTCTCAAGCCGAGTTCGTGCCGGCCGCGCGCGTCAGCCAGTTCTACCAGGAGTACGGCAAGCCGGCGCATATCCGCTACGGCACGCCGGACGATCGGCGCGAGATCGCCTTGACCGCGACGCCGGACGGCGACGCGACGCGCGTGCGCATCGAATTCACGCGGCGCGGCCAGGCGGCGCAACCGGTCGAACTGACGGTGGCCGACGGCAAGTCGTTCGATCTCAAGAGTGCCGCCGGTCAAGTGCGCGCGGTGCTCGACGGGCTGGACGATGTCTCGTTCACGCTGGAGCGCGCGCGGACCTCCGAGCTCGCCGAGACGATTCCGTGGAATGACGTTTCAGTCACCCCGGCCGCACCGCTGAATTGAGATCCGGCCGTTCCACTCGTGCCTAGAAGGCGGCGGTCTCCGCGATCGGGAGATCGCCGCCTTAGCATCTTGCTCTGTGTGATTTACGGTACGAAGCTCAAGAACAGATACGCGGCGAACATCACCAGATGGACCACGCCGGGCAGCATCGTCGTGCGGCCGGTGCGCAGCGAGATCGAGACGACGAACAAAGACAGCACCAGCAGCACGGTCGACTTCGTGTCGATGCCGAGCGCCAGCGGCCAGCCCATCGTGACCGCCAGCACCGCGACGGTGGGCACGGTCAGGCCGATGCTCGCGATGGCCGAGCCGATCGCCAGATTCAAACTGGTCTGCAAACGGTTCGCATGCGCCGCGCGCACCGCGGCGACGCTCTCGGGCATCAGCACGATCGCTGCGATCAGAATACCGAGCGTCGCCGCCGGCGCGCCGGCGGCGAGCAGCAGGGCTTCGATCGACGGCGAGATGCCCTTCGCGCTCAACACCACCGCGACCAGCGCGACCAGCAGCAGCACCAGGCTGACCACGGCTTCGTGCGCGGTCGGCTGCGCGGCGTGCTCGTCCGGATCGCTTGAGTCCTCGCTGCGCGGCAGGAAGTAGTCGCGATGGCGGATGGTCTGGAACACGGTGAACGCGGCGAACAGCACCAGCGTCGCCACCGCGACGAAGATCAGCTGGCTATTGGTATAGACCGGCCCGGGTGCGCTGGTCGAATAGTTCGGCACGATCAAGGTGAACACCACGATCACGGTCAGGGTGCCTAAGGCTGCGTTGATGCCGTCGAGGTTGAAGCCTTGCACGTGATGTTTGCGGCCGCCGACGAGCAAGCTGGCGCCGATGATGCCGTTGAGGATGATCATCACCGCGGCGAACACGGTGTCGCGCGCGAGGCCGGCGGTGGCTTCGCCGCCCGACAGCATCATCGAGACGATCAAGGCCACCTCGATGACGGTGACCGCGAGCGCCAGCACCAAGGTGCCGAACGGTTCGCCGACGCGATGGGCGATCACCTCCGCATGATGCACCGAGGCGATCACGCTGCCGATCAGGGCCAGCACGAGCAGGGCGACGAGGCCGGGAAGTCCCGGCGCGGCCCACGACAGCGC
This sequence comes from Dokdonella sp. GW821-FHT11D02, assembly GCF_058808595.1. Taxonomy (NCBI): domain Bacteria; kingdom Pseudomonadati; phylum Pseudomonadota; class Gammaproteobacteria; order Lysobacterales; family Rhodanobacteraceae; genus Dokdonella; species Dokdonella sp. GW821-FHT11D02. The sequence continues at coordinate 2,405,241 of NZ_CM179520.1, forward strand.
GAGCACGGCGATGCTGAGCGGCGGCACCGCGATCGTCCATCGAGGATTGTGTTGGATGGGCTGGCTCATGCGATCGGCGCCTGACGAAGTCGACAGCCATCCTAACCCAGGCCGTTTTCGCGTTTGCGCCCGCGACGCCCACCGCCGACGACCGATCGGCCGTCGGCGGCGAGCGTGATTGCCGCCTCAGCCGAGCCGCATCGACAGCTCGACCTCCTCGGCGAACGGAATCGACAGATAGCCCGACGCCGGCGAACGTACGCGCTGCAAGTACTCGGGGCAGTAGTCGGCGTTGTCGGCGACGATCAGCGCGCCCGGTCGCAAGCGGCTTTGCAACAGATCGAGAATGTCCGAATACAGCGCCTTGGCGCCGTCGAGCAGGAGCAGGTCGATGGTCGGCGGCAGGTCGACGGCCAGCGTGCGCAGTGCGTCGCCTTCGCGGATCTCGACCAGATCGATTACGCCGGCAGCGGCGAGATTGCGACGCGCCTGCGCCGCCTTGGACGGCTCGAACTCGCTTCCGATCAGACGGCCGCCGCCGTTGTCGCGCAACGCGGCGGCGAGATGCAGGGTCGAGATGCCGAACGAGGTGCCGAATTCGACGATCGTCTGCGCGCGGCTGCTGCGCGCGAGCAGGTAGAGCAGGGTGCCGGTTTCGCGCGAGACGGCGAGCGGAACGTCCTTGAGTTGTGCGTAGAAATCGCGGTACTCGGTCTTGCTGCGCATCAGGCGCTCGTGCTCGTCGTCCGACAGCGCGGCGAGGGCGGGAATCGCCGCGGGCGAGGCGCGCGCGTCGTCGTCGAACAGGCGCTCGAGCAGGGGCGCCAGCGGCGCTGTGGTCAGGGTGGTCATGCGGTTCTCCATCGGTGTCGAGTGCGGATGCCTCGAGGCCGGATTAGAATGCGACGGATTCGTCAGGTTTTCTATTCGCATTGCGGACGCCCTATGAACGAACCACGGAATCCGCGAATTTCCTCGCGAAAACAGCCCAAACAGGCGCGCTCGACCGAACTCGTCACCGCCGTGCTGGAAGCGGCGGCTCAGGTTTTGGCGAAGGAGGGCGCGCAGCGTTTCACCACCGCGCGGGTGGCGGAGAAGGCCGGTGTCAGCATCGGCTCGCTGTATCAGTACTTTCCGAACAAGGCGGCGATCCTGTTCCGTCTGCAGAGCGACGAATGGCGGCAGACCAGCGATCTCTTGCGCGACATCCTCGAAGACGCCGGCCGGCCGCCGCTCGTGCGCGTGCGCACCCTCGTGCACGCGTTCCTGCGTTCGGAATGCGAGGAGGCCGCGATGCGCGTCGCGCTCAACGATGCCGCGCCGCTCTACCGCGACGCACCCGAGGCGAAAGCGGCGAAAGCCTCGGCCAGCCGCGCGGTCCGAGTCTTCATGCGGCAGGCGCTGCCGGATGCGACGGAATCCGTGCGCGCGCTGGCCGGCGACCTGATCACGACCACGCTCGGCGCGGTCGGCAAGCAGTTCTCGGAAACGCCGAGGACCGAGGCGGAGATCGACGCTTATGGCGAAGCGATGGCCGACATGTTCTGCGCGTATCTGAAAGGTCTCGCGCGCAAGCGTTCGCGTAGTGCCTGATCGACGCGCAGGACGGGCATCGGCGATGCGCGCCGCAGACCTGAAGGCTGGCACTCGGTTGCGGAAATTGACCTATACTCGCAGCCGTTTCGTGCTGTTCTTGCTGTACATCCGAGGCCATCGGACACGACTCCGTCCGATGCGTGGAGGAGCCGAGCGGAAACGGAAGCCCGCGCAGGCTCGATCGAGGAGAACGTCATGTCCGCGTTGACTCGACGTCAATTCTTGAAAGTCACCGGCACCGCCCTGGTGGGTTCGAGCTTGACGCTGATGGGTTTCTCACCCGGCGAAGCGTTGGCGGAGGTGCGGCAGTTCAAGCTCGCCCGCGCCACCGAAACGCGCAACACCTGCCCCTACTGTTCGGTCGCTTGCGGCGTCCTGATGTACGGCCTCGGCGACGGTGCCAAGAACGCGCAGGCCTCGATCTTTCACCTCGAAGGCGATCCCGACCATCCGGTCAATCGCGGCACGCTGTGCCCCAAGGGCGCCGCCCTGGTCGACTTCATCCACAGCGACAGCCGCCTGCAATACCCCGAATACCGCGCGCCGGGCTCGGACCGCTGGCAGCGTATCTCTTGGGACGACGCGTTCGAGCGCATCGCCAAGTTGATGAAGGCGGACCGCGACGCGAATTTCAGCGCGAAGAATGCCGACGGCCTCACCGTCAACCGCTGGCTGAGCACCGGCATGCTCGCCGCCTCCGCTTCGAGCAACGAAGTCGGTTATCTCACGCACAAGGTGGCACGTTCCCTCGGCTTACTGGCGTTCGACAACCAAGCACGTGTCTGACACGGCCCGACGGTGGCAGGTCTTGCCCCGACGTTCGGCCGTGGAGCGATGACGAATCACTGGGTCGACATCAAGAATGCCGATCTGATTCTGATCATGGGTGGCAACGCCGCCGAAGCGCATCCGTGCGGCTTCAAGTGGGTCACCGAAGCGAAAGCGCACAACAAGGCGCGGCTGATCGTGGTCGATCCGCGCTTCACGCGCTCGGCCTCGGTCGCCGACGTGTATGCGCCGATCCGCACCGGCACCGACATCGTCTTCCTCGGAGGACTGATCAACCATCTGTTGACGCAAGACAAGATCCAGCGCGAGTACGTCGTCAACTACACCGACCTGTCCTTCATCGTGAAGGACGAATACGCGTTCACCGACGGTATTTATTCCGGCTACAACGCGGACAAGCGCAGCTACGACAAGTCGAGCTGGGACTACGTGCGCGGCGAAGACGGCTACGTCAAGACCGATCCGAGCTTGAGCGATCCGCGCTGCGTCTACAGCCTGCTCAAGCAGCACTACGCGCGCTATACGCCGGAGATGGTCGAGCGTGTCTGCGGCACGCCGAAGGACAAGGTGCTGCAGATCTGGGACATGATCGCCTCGACCGCGACGCCCGATCGCGCCATGACGATCATGTACGCGCTCGGTTGGACCCAACATTCGATCGGCTCGCAGATGATCCGCACCGGCGCGATGGTGCAGCTGCTGCTCGGCAACATCGGCATTTCCGGCGGCGGCATGAACGCGCTGCGCGGGCATTCCAACATCCAAGGCCTGACCGATCTCGGCCTGATGTCCAACCTGCTGACCGGCTACATGACCCTGCCCAACGAGGGCGAGCAGGACTTCGAGGCCTACATCGGCGCGCGTGCGCTCAAGCCGCTGCGGCCAAACCAGCTCAGCTACTGGCAGAACTATCGCAAGTTCTTCGTCAGCTTCATGAAGTCGTGGTGGGGCGACGCCGCCAACGCCGACAACCGCTGGGCCTACGACTACTTGCCCAAGCTCGACAAGCCCTACGACATGCTGCAGGCCTACGAGCTGATGAACCAGGGCAAGATGAACGGCTACATCTGCCAAGGCTTCAATCCGCTCGCCGCCGCGCCGAACAAGGCCAAGCTCAGCGCGAGTTTTTCCAAGCTCAAGTATCTGGTCATCATGGATCCTCTCGCGACCGAGACCAGCGAGTTCTGGAAGAACTACGGCGCGCTCAACGACGTCGATCCGACGACGATCCAGACCGAAGTGTTCCGCTTGCCGACGACTTGTTTCGCCGAGGAGAACGGTTCGCTGACCAATTCCTCGCGCTGGCTGCAATGGCATTGGAAGGGCGCCGAGCCGCCGGGCGAGGCGCGCAGCGATCTGGAAATCATGGCCGGCTTGTTCCTGCGCCTGCGCGAGATGTATCGCAAGGACGGCGGCGCGTTCCCCGAGCCGATCCTCAACCTGACCTGGAAGTACGCGCAGCCCGACAGTCCGGCGCCGGAAGAACTGGCGCGCGAATATTCGGGCAGCGCGCTGAAGGATCTGGCCGATCCGAAGGACGCGAGCAAGATCCTGCGCAAGGCCGGCGAGCAGCTGGCCGGCTTCGCCGAACTGCGCGACGACGGCAGCACCGCCAGCGGCTGCTGGATTTTCTGCGGCGCCTGGGGACCGACCGGCAACCTGATGGCGCGGCGCGACAACTCCGATCCGACCGGCATCGGCCAGACCATCAACTGGGCCTGGGCGTGGCCGGCGAATCGGCGCGTGCTGTACAACCGCGCCTCCTGCGATCCGCACGGCAAGCCGTGGAATCCGGCGCGCAAGCTGATCGCCTGGAACGGCAGCGCCTGGAGCGGCGCGGACATCCCCGACTTCAAGGCCGACGAAAATCCCGACGGCGGCATGGGGCCCTTCATCATGAACCCCGAAGGCGTGGCGCGTTTCTTCGCCCGCGCCGGCATGGCCGAAGGACCGTTCCCCGAGCACTACGAGCCGTTCGAGACGCCGCTGGCGAACAATCCGCTCAATCCGAACCAGCCGCAGGCGCTGAACAATCCGGCCGCGCGCGTGTTCGCCGACGACCGCGCCGCGTTCGGCAAGGCCGCGCAGTTCCCGCACGTGGCGACCACCTATCGCCTGACCGAGCACTTCCACTACTGGACCAAGCACGTGCGCCTGAACGCGATCGTGCAGCCGGAACAGTTCGTCGAGATCGGCGCGGCCCTGGCCGACGAACTCGGCATCGACAACGGCAGTCGCGTGCGCGTCAGCTCGAACCGCGGCCACATCGAAGCGGTCGCGATGGTGACCAAGCGGATCAAACCGCTGACGATCGAGGGCAAGCGCGTGCACACCGTCGGCGTGCCGATCCATTGGGGTTTCCTGGGCGTGGCCAAGCCGGGCTACATCGCCAACACGCTCACCCCGTTCGTCGGCGACGGCAACACACAGACGCCCGAGTTCAAGTCGTTCCTGGTCAAGGTCGAGAAGCTCTAGGAGGCAGCGAAATGGCACTGCAATCGCTCGACATCGTGCGGCGCTCGGCCACCACCCTGCCCGAGCCGCAAGCGCGCGGCGCACACACCGGCCAGGTCGCCAAGCTGATCGACGTGACCAAGTGCATCGGCTGCAAGGCCTGCCAGGTCGCCTGCATGGAATGGAACGACCTGCGCGACGAGGTAGGCACCTGCACCGGCCATTACGACAACCCGCACGATCTCAGCGGGCAGTCGTGGACCCTGATGCGCTTCGCCGAATACGAAAACCCCAAGGGCGATCTGGAGTGGCTGATCCGCAAGGACGGCTGCATGCACTGCGCCGATCCGGGTTGCCTAAAAGCCTGTCCTTCGCCGGGCGCGATCGTGCAGTACGCCAACGGCATCGTCGATTTTCACGAAGAGAACTGCATCGGCTGCGGCTACTGCATCACCGGCTGCCCGTTCAACATCCCGCGCATCTCCAAGCAGGACCACAAGGCGTACAAGTGCACCTTGTGCTCCGATCGCGTCGCGGTCGGCCTGGAGCCGGCCTGCGTGAAGACCTGCCCGACCGGCGCGATCGTGTTCGGCACCAAGGACGCGATGAAGCAGCACGCGGCCGAGCGCATCGAGGATCTGAAATCGCGCGGCTTCGAGCAAGCCGGGCTGTACGACCCGGCCGGCGTCGGCGGCACCCACGTCATGTACGTGCTGCATCACGCCGACCAGCCGCAGCTCTACAGCGGCCTGCCCGAGCAGCCGAAGATCAGCGCGATGGTCGGCTTGTGGAAGGGTATCGCCAAGCCGCTCGGCCTGCTCGCGATCCTCGCCACCGCCGCGGCCGGTTTCCTGCACTACATCGGCATCGGTCCGAACGAAACCGACGAGTCCGACGAGGAAGCCGCGCGCCGTGAACTGGAGAAGAAGTCATGAGCGAAGCGCGCAAACCCGAGTCGATCGTCCGCTATCGGGCGGCCACGCGCATCAACCACTGGATCGTCGCGATCAGCTTCGTGCTGCTGGCCTTGTCCGGCCTGGCCTTGTTCCATCCGGCGCTGTTCTGGCTCAGCGAACTGTTCGGTGGCGGTCCGTGGACGCGCATCCTGCATCCGTTCATCGGCCTGGTCATGGTCGCTGCGTTCGCCTTGCTCGCGCTCAAGCTCTGGCGCGACAACGTGATGCAGCCGCGCGACTGGCAGTGGTTGCGCCAGATCAAGGACGTGGTCGAGAACCGCGAGGAACACCTGCCCGAGGTCGGCAAGTACAACGCCGGGCAAAAGCTTCTGTTCTATACGATCGTGTTGTGCCTGATCGGGCTGCTCTTCTCCGGCATCGTGATCTGGCGCGCCTACTTCGCGTTTTATTTTTCGATCGAGGTGATCCGCTTCGCCTCGCTGCTGCACGCGTTCTGCGCGCTGGTGCTGATCTGCGCGATCGTGGTGCATATCTACGCGGCGATCTGGGTCAAGGGCTCGGTCCGCGCGATGACGCGCGGCACGGTCAGCCGCGGCTGGGCCTGGAAGCATCATCGCGCTTGGCTGCGCGAAGTCGTCGGCGGCGCGAACGAGCGCAAGTAGTCGCTCCGCATCCGCGAGGCTGGACGCCCGCCGCGGCAGCGGCGAGGATAGAGGCTGGTGCATCGACGGCCAGCCCATGAGCCAGCGCATACTCGAGCCCGGCCAGATCGAAACGCTCGCGCAGCGCTCGATCCCGCGCATCCGTTTGCCGCAGCGTGAAAACCTGTTCGCGCAACGGGCGGCGCGTCTGCGTACGCTGGCCGCGCACAGCAAGATCGCCGATTACTTGCGTCTTTGCGCGGCGCTGGCCGATGCGCAACACGCCGCGCTGATCGACTATCCGGCCACGGACCTCGCGCCGGAACGGCTCGCCGCGGCGCACGAACACCGCATGCCGCCGCTGGCGGCGACGGATTGGCCCGAGCTTATGTCGTGGCGCGATGCGCTCGTCGCGATCTGCGCATCGATCGCGGCGCAACCCGGCTTTCCGCCGCAAGTCGCGCAGCTCGCGCGCCGCGTCGCGGCGCTGCCGGCCGAGCCGCTGCGCGAGCAGGCTGCGGTCCTGCTCGGCGCGCGCGACGGCGCCGTCGATGCGGCGGCCGCGCCGTTTCTGATGGCGGCGCTGCAAGTGCACGGCGTGGCGCAGTCGAGCCGCTTCCGCGCCGAGGCGGTGCAGCCGCTCGACGTGGCCGGCGTCTGTCCGCTCTGCGGCAGCCTACCGATCGCCAGCATCGTGCGCGCGCAAGCGCCGTATCAGGGGTATCGCTATCTGCATTGCTCGCTGTGCGCCTGCGAGTGGCACAAGGTGCGCGTGCAATGCAGCCAGTGCGACTCTTCCGGCAAGGACATCGCGTACTACTCGCTGAGCGCGGCGACCAGCACGGACGAATCCGTCGGCACCGCGGCGGTGCGCGCGGAAACCTGCGAGGCCTGCCACGGCTATCGCAAGATCCTCTACCAGGAACACGATCCGGCGGTCGAGCCGATCGCCGACGACCTCGCCAGCCTCGCGCTCGATCTCTTGCTGGCCGACGCCGGCTACGCCCGCGCGAGCGGCAATCCGCTGTTGTGGCAAGCCGCCGAGGCGTGAGCGGCATGGCGACGCAAGCCGAAGCGGCCGGCGTGCGCGACTTGCCGTCGCTCGACCGCCTGGCGGGCAGTGCGGAATTCGCAGTCTTGCTGCAGAGCCACGGCCGCACGCGCGTAGTCGCCGGCTTGCGCGCCGAACTCGATCGTCTGCGTGCGCAGGCGATTGCCGGCACGCTGGCGCGCGACGCCGTGCAAGCCGACATGATCGCGAATTCGGTGCGTGCCCGGCTGGACGCGGCAGATCGGCCGCATCTGCGCCGCGTGTTCAACCTGACCGGCACGGTCTTGCACACCAACCTCGGCCGCGCGCTGCTGCCGGACACGGCGATCGAAGCGGCAGCGTGCGCAATGGCCGCACCGGTCAACCTCGAATTCGATTTGGACAGCGGCGGCCGCGGCGATCGCGAGGCCGCGGTCGAGCGGGCGATCTGCGAACTGACCGGCGCGGAGGCGGCCACCGTCGTCAACAACAATGCCGCGGCGGTGCTGCTCTTGTTGAACACGTTGGCGAACCGGCGCGAAGCGATCGTCTCGCGCGGCGAGCTGGTCGAGATCGGCGGCGCGTTTCGCATCCCCGACGTGATGCGCAGCGCCGGCGCCAAGCTGGTCGAGGTCGGCACCACCAATCGCACGCACGCGAGCGACTACAGCGACGCGATCGGCACGCGCAGCGCGCTGCTGTTCAAGGTGCATGCGAGCAACTACGCGATCAGCGGCTTCACCGCCAGCGTCGGCGTCGCCGAGCTGGCCGCGCTCGCGCACGCGCGCGGGCTCGCGCTGGCGGTCGACCTCGGCAGCGGCAGCCTGCTCGATCTTTCGCGTTGGGGGCTTCCGAAAGAACCCACCGTCGGCGAAACGCTGGCGGCCGGTGCGGACCTGGTCGGTTTCAGCGGCGACAAGCTGCTCGGCGGTCCGCAGGCCGGCATCGTCGCCGGCCGTGCGGAGCTGATCGCACGCTTGAAGCGCAATCCGCTCAAACGTGCGCTGCGGCTGGACAAGGCGACGCTGGCTGCGCTCGAAGCGGTGTTGTTGCTGTATCGCGCGCCCGAGCGCCTGCCCGAACATCTTCCGACGCTGCGTCTTTTGAGCCGACCGGAAGCGGCGATCGAACAACAAGCGCAGCGCTTGCTGCCGCCGGTGCAAGAGGCGTTGCAGGACCGCTACGAGGTCGCGACGGCGCCGATGCAAAGCCAGATCGGCAGCGGTGCCTTGCCGGTCGATCGCTTGCCGAGCTGGGGCTATTGCGTGCGCGCTCGCAAGGACAAGCGCGCCAGCCTGCAACAACTCGAGATCGCTTTGCGCGGTCTGCCGCGTCCCTTGCTCGGCCGTCTCGCCGACAAAGCCTTGTGGCTGGACCTGCGTTGTCTGGAAGAACGCGACGAGGAGGAATTCGTCGCGCAGTGGCGTCTTTTGTGATCGTCGGCACGGCCGGGCATATCGATCACGGCAAGACCAGCCTGGTGCGCGCCCTGACCGGCGTCGACACCGATCGGCTCGACGAAGAAAAGGCGCGCGGCATCTCGATCGAACTCGGCTATGCCTACGTCGCCGTCGAGCACGCCGCCGTGCACGGCGACCCGGTGCTCGGCTTCGTCGACGTGCCCGGCCACGAGCGCCTCGTGCACACGATGGTCGCCGGCGCCGGTGGCATCGACTTCGCCTTGCTGGTGGTCGCGGCAGACGACGGCGTGATGCCGCAGACGCGCGAGCACGTGGCGATCCTGGATCTGCTCGGCGTCACGCGCGGCGCGGTCGCGTTGAGCAAGGTCGATCGCGTCGAGGCGGCGCGTGTGCGCGAGGTCGAAGCGCAGATCGAGAGCCTGCTCGCCGCAACCGGCTTGCGCGGCGCGCCGGTGTTTCCGCTCGATGCGACCGCGCCGGCCGATGCCGGCGTCGCCGCCTTGCGCAGCTATCTGCACGGCGTGGCGGCGGACACCACGCGGCGCAGCGAGGCAGGACTGTTCCGCCTCGCCGTCGATCGCGTCTTCAGCCTCGCCGGTCACGGCACCGTGGTCACCGGCACCGTGCATGCCGGCCGCGTGCGGCTCGGCGACAGCTTGAGCGTGATGCCGAAAGGACTGACCGTGCGCGTGCGCGGCATCCACGCGCAGAACCGGAAAGAATCGAGCGGCAGAGCCGGGCAGCGTTGCGCACTCAATCTGGCCGGCGTGGATCGTGATGCGCTCGCACGCGGCGACTGGCTGGCCGATGCGCGTCTGCTGCGGCCGAGCCGGCGCATCGACGTGCGCTTGAATCTGCTCGACGGAGCCAAGACGGTCTTGCGCACCTGGGCGCCGCTGCACGTGCATGTCGGTACGGCGCGGCAAGTCGCGCATGTGATCTTGCTCGACGGCGAGCATCTGTCCGCTGGCGAATCGGGGCGCGTGCAGCTGGTCTTCGCCGAGCCGATGTGCGCGGTCGCAGGCGACCGCTTGATCGTGCGCGACGCGCAGGCGCTGCACACCGTCGGCGGCGGCGTCGTGCTCGACGCCTGTGCGCCGGAACGCAAGCGCAAGCGCCCGGCGCATCTGGCCTGGCTCTCCGCGATCGAGCGATGGCTGGCGGGCGACGGCCTGCTGCCTGTGCTCGAGCAGGCGCCGCACGGGATCGCGCTGGAGGATCTGGTGCGTCTGTGCGCATGCGCGCCGGAAGACATCGCGCTGCCGCAGCAAGCGCGGCGCGTCGATACGGTGAGCGGCACGCGCATCGTTCTCGTCACGCATTGGCAAGCCTTGCGCGAGCGTGCGCTGGCCGCGTTGCGCGATTTCCACGAGCAACATCCCGACCAGGCCGGCATCGACAGCGCGCATCTGCGCCGTCGGGTCGAGCCGTCTTTGAGCGATGCGATCTGGCGTCGTCTGCTCGAGGAGCTGACAGCGGAGCAGGCCGTGCGACGCAACGGTCCGTGGCTGCATCTGCCTGGGTATCGCATCGATCTCAGTGAGAATGAGCAGGTGTTGCTGCAACGCCTGCATCCGCTGCTGGTCGCCGGCCGCTTCGATCCGCCCTGGGTGCGCGATCTCGCCCGGCAAACCGGCGCTGCCGAAGAACAAGTCAGAACGGTCTTGCGCAAGAGTGCGGCGCAAGGCGCGCTGTACCAGATCGTGCACGATCTGTTCTACGCCGGCGAATGCGTGCAGAGGCTGGCCGAGATCCTGCGCGAACTCGCCGTGCAGCACGGCAAACTCGACGCGGCGCAGTATCGCGACGCGCTCGGCCTCGGCCGCAAGCGCACCATCCAAATCTTGGAGTTCTTCGATCGCGTTGGCTACACTCGCCGCGTGCGCGACGCGCGCATCGTGCGCGCGGACAGCGGCTGGTTCGAGCGGAAGTGAACGATCGTCTCGTCCCGCAATTCGGAAGGCAGGCGCATCCGGTGATGCGGCCGGGCTTCAAACCCGGTAGGGGGCGTCGATCGCTCCCTGGTAGGTTCGACTCCTGCTACCTTCCGCCATGTGTTGGTGCGATCAGGTATATGTGCGATCGTCCTTGATCGCCGCTTCGTGGCCGGTCGAGTTGGTGTTTTGGTCGGTTGCTTCGGCGGGTCTAGAGCGGCCATCCATGGCCGCACTTTTCAACTAACAGCTGGTTTCGTTGGAGAGGTTTCGGAATCTTGCCGAAGCATTGCTTTCACCTCTCCCGCTTGTGGGAGAGGTCGCCGCGTAGCGGCGGGTGAGGGAATCTCGCACTGACCTTCCACGATCATCGGAAGAAATCGCTCGAACCAGGCCATGAATTCCATCGACACTGCACCGCCGCGCTTGACCTCGCTCTCCCACGGCGGCGGCTGCGGTTGCAAGATCGCTCCGGGTGTACTCAGCGAACTCTTGCGCGACCTGCCGGCAGCCGGACCGTTCACCGATCTTCTGGTTGGTCGCGACACCGCCGATGACGCCGCGGTATATCGCCTCAACGACGAACAGGCGATCGTCGCCACCACCGACTTCTTCATGCCGATCGTCGACGATCCGTTCGACTTCGGCCGCATCGCTGCGACCAACGCGATCTCCGACATCTACGCGATGGGCGCGCGTCCGCTATTCGCGCTGGCCATCGTCGGCATGCCGGTCGAGCGCCTGCCGCGCGAAACCATCCGCGACATCCTGCGCGGCGGCGAAGCGGTGTGCGCGCAAGCCGGCATTCCGGTCGCGGGCGGCCACAGCATCGACTCGGTCGAGCCGATCTACGGACTGGCCGCGATCGGTCTGGTCCATCCGCAACGCGTCCGCACCAATGCCGCGGCGCGCGCCGGCGACGTGCTGGTGCTCGGCAAGCCGCTCGGTGTCGGTATCTATTCCGCCGCATACAAGAAGGGTCTGCTCGACCAAGACGGTTATCGCGCGCTGATCGACACGACCACGCGCTTGAACGTCGCCGGCGTCGAACTCGCCGCGCTCGACGGCGTTCACGCCATGACCGACGTGACCGGCTTCGGCCTGCTCGGCCATCTGCTCGAAATCTGTCGCGCCAGCGGACTCGCGGCGCAAGTCGAGATGGAAGCCGTTCCGTTGCTGCCTGCCGCCAAGGCATTCGCTGAAGAGGGCGTCGCTACCGGCGCGTCTTCGCGCAACTGGCAGGCCTACGGCGATCGAATCGAACTCGCCTCGTCGCTGCACCCCGTGCATCGAACGCTCTTGACCGATCCGCAGACCAGCGGCGGATTGCTCGTGACCTGTGCGCCCGCGGCAGTCAATCAGGTATCCGCAGCCTTCGTTCGCGGCGGCTTCGCGCCAGCACGGATCGGAATGCTGCAGAGCGGTGAAGCGCGCATCCGCGTGGCCTGACGACCAGGCGCTCGCGACGGATCACGACGTCGCTCTCAGGTGATCGAACGGCAGTAAGGTGGTTCCGAGTCCAGTCGGGTAGTACCGGCCGAGTGCCGCTGCTTTTATGTACCGCCGGCTTACGCCGCGGACCGCGACTCACTCCCGCGCGGGCGTTCGAAGTCGGCCTGATCGTGCCGGCGCCTGCGTCCGCCGCTTGGACACGGATAGGAAGAAAGTCTCTCCTCGTGCATTTTTTTCCCATTCTTGCCCACGGCCTACACGCGCCGGTGGCCGCGGAGCGCGTTGGCACGAGTCGTGAACGCTCAACGCCACTTCACTCGCAAAGGAGTTCACCATGTCCTTGATCATTCTCGTCGTGCTCATCCTGCTCCTGCTCGGCGCGCTGCCGTCATGGCCCTACAGCCGCGGCTGGGGTTACTACCCGAGCGGCATCTTCGGCACGATCCTGATCATCGTGGTGATCCTGGCACTGCTCGGGCGCATCTGAGCGGGGCGGCGACGTCAGGCCGGCTTCAGGCTGGCGATCGCATCGTTGTGAGTGCGGCCGCTGCGCCGCGCGACGAAATCGGAGGCGGGTATGGCGCGTGCGATCTGGAGCGGAACGCTTTCTTTCGGCCTGTTGCAGATACCGGTCAAGCTGCTGTCGGGCGAGCGCCGCACGGATCTGCATTTCCGCATGCTCGACAGTCGCGACAACTCGCCCATTCGCTACGAACGCGTCAACAGCGAAACCGGCGAAGAAGTGCCGTGGAAGGACGTGGTCAAGGCGTTCGAGTACCGCAAGAGCAACTACGTCGTGATCGAGCGCGAGGACCTGCGCGCGGCCGCGCCGCAGAGTCACGAATCGGTCGACGTCGAAGCCTTCGTCGACGCCGGCTCGATCACGCCGCGCCAGTACGAAAAACCCTACGTGCTGGTGCCCGGCAGCAAGGCGCAGAAAGGCTATGTGCTGCTGCGCGAAACCTTGAAGCAGGCGAACAAGATCGGCATCGCACGCGTGGTCGTGCGTACGCGCGAGTATCTCGCCGCGGTGATCCCGGAAGGCGACGCCTTGGTGCTGATGCTGTTGCGCTATGCGCAGGAGATGGTCGATCTCGACGACTACGAGCTGCCGCACGGCCGCGTCGCCGACTTCCGCGTCACGCGCAAGGAACTCGAGATGGCGCGCCAGCTGGTCGATTCGATGGCCGGCAAGTGGGATCCGGCCGACTATCGCGACGAATTCCGCGAGCGCCTGCACGAGGTCATCCAAAAACGCATCAAGAGCGGCAAGGCGGTGCAGCCGCCGCACGAGGAAGAGGCGGCGGAGGAGGCGACCAATGTGGTCGACTTCATGAAGCTGCTCAAGAAGAGTCTCGAATCGAAACAGCCGCGCGCGGCGCGCGCAGTCAAGAAAACGGCGGCCAAATCGACCAAGGCGAAGAAGTCCGCGCCGCGGCGCCGCCGCCGTTCGGCTTGATACCGGCGTCCTAACCTGCACCGTACGTCTGCGCGTGCGAGGATGAGGCATCGACGCAGAGGAGGTCGGCATGAGCGCAACTCGTAAGCCGACCGCGCGGTCAGCGCGCGGCGGCGCGGACGAAGTGACGATCACGCATCCGGAGCGGCGCGTGTATCCCGGCACGTCCTACAGCAAAGGAGACGTCGCCGACTACTACCGCGCCGTCGCCGGGCGCTTGCTGCCGGAGATCGCACGGCGGCCGCTGTCGCTGCTGCGCTGTCCCGGCGGCGCCGGCGATTCGTGTTTCTTCCAGAAGCACGACTCCGGCAAGCTCGGCGCGCACGTGCATTCGGTGCGTTTGCGCGAGAAAGACGGCGGCAGCGATCAATACGTCTACATCGAGGACGAGATCGGCCTGCTCGAACTGGTGCAGATGAACACGCTCGAATTCCATCCCTGGGGCGCGCGCATCGATGCGCTCGATCGGCCGGACCGGCTGGTGTTCGACCTCGATCCCGATCCCGGCATCGAGTGGTCGGCCCTGGTCGCGGCCGCGCGCGAGGTGCGGCGCCGCTTGCGCACGGCGGGCTTGCAGAGCTTCGTGCGCCTGTCGGGCGGCAAGGGCATGCACGTGGTCGCGCCGATCACGCCGGGGCCGAGTTGGGACGAGGTCAAAGCGTTCTGCGAGGCGGTGGCGCGCGCGATGGCCGCGCGCAGTCCGCAGGCTTACGTGGCGAGCGCGAGCAAGGAAAAGCGGCACGGCCGCATCTTCATCGATTGGCTGCGCAATACGCGCGGCGCCACCAGCGTCGCCAGCTGGTCATTGCGTGCACGCGCCGGCGCGCCGGTGGTGGTGCCGTTGCGCTGGGAGCAGCTCGCTGCCGCGGGCGGAGCGGCTGCCTACGATCTCGCCGCGGCGAAGCGGCGCGCGGCCGCTCTGCGCGCACCGCCATGGCCGGACTTCGAAACTCTGGAGCAGGCTTTGCCGGCATCGGATCGCATCGGCGAGTGATAGCAGGTCGATCGAGTCGTGCTGCGGGAAAAAATTTCGTGCCGCGGAAAACATTGCCCGGCCGCGTTCTCCATTCCGCATCGATCGCTGCGCCGAGCGCACCATGCCGCGCGAATTCCCGCTCACGCACGGACGCATGGCGCAGGTCTTGCACGAATCACGATGTCAGCGAATTCGCCTGCCGCCGTTGCAAAGCAATGCCCTGCGGTGGCGACCGCGCCATCGGTGGAGGACGCCATGATCGTCGATCAATCCGAGCAGAGCTGCGCGCACGAGGGCTGCTCGTGCCAAGTGCCGGCGGGGCAGACCTATTGCAGTCCGCATTGTGCTAACGCCACCGGCAGCCCGCTGAAGAGCGGCGAGAGTCGCTGCGGCTGCGGCCATCCGCAGTGCGGCGATGGCGCCGGCGAATCTCGCAGCTGAGCCTCGCCGCTGACTGCGCGTGGCACGGGGAGGCCAACGCGCACTGAAGAGCAGGTCGGCTCGTCGGCGGATTCGGCAGACGACAGCTTCCGTGCGCCGGCTTCGCCGTTACACTCGCCGCTAGTGTCCTTCGGAGATGATCAATGACAACGGGATCGGGCGGGCGCGAGCAGGATTCGGCGCGATTCCGCAGCGGCGTGCCCGGGCTCGACGCGATCTTGGGCGGCGGGTTCCTGCAGGGAGCGGTCTACATCGTGCAAGGCGTACCCGGCACCGGCAAGACCATCCTGGCGCACCAGGTGTGTTTCGAGCACATCCGCCAGAACGGCCGCGTGCTGTACGTGACGGTGTTGTCCGAGAACCACGCGCGGATGATGCGCAACATGCGCTCGCTGTCGTTCTACGACACCGCGGCGGTGCCGTCCTCGCTGTACTACGTCAGCGCCTACCAGACGCTCGATCAGGAAGGGCTCAAGGGCCTGACCATGCTTATCCGGCGCGAGATCGAGCGTCTGGGCACCAATCTCTTGATCTTCGACGGGTTGACGGCGGCTGAGCAGATGACCGCTTCCAACACCCATCTCAAGCAGTTCGTGCACGACCTGCAGTCGATCTCCACGGTGATGGATTGCTCGATGCTGCTGTTGACCAGCGCGGAAGATGCGGTCGTGCTGCCCGAGCAAACGATGGTGGAGGGCGTGATCGAACTGACGCGTCGCGTGCCGGCGGCGCAATCGCTGCGCCACATCGAGGTGAAGAAGTTTCGCGGATCGGACTATCTCGACGGCCGCCACGCGATACAGATCACCGGTGACGGCGTGGTCGCCTACCCGCGGGTCGAGGCGGTCTACGGCGAATCGCACGACGATGAGCCGTTCGCGAGCGGGCGTCTTTCCAGCGGCATCGCCGCGCTCGATCGCTTGATCGGCGGCGGCTGGCCGGCGGCCACGACGACCTTGATGCTCGGGCCTTCCGGCTGCGGCAAGACCACACTCGGTTTGCAGTTCCTCGGGTGCAGTTCGGCGGCCGAGCCGGGCTTGTATTTCGGCTTCTACGAAACGCCGCGCCGCTTGTTGCACAAGGCCGACGCGCTCGGCCTCGACTTCAGCCGTCTGCAGAACGACGGACACTTGGCGATCAGCTGGGAAGCGCCGACGGAGCGCATTCTCGATCGCCTCGGCAACCGCCTGATCGACCTGGTGCGCGAACGCGGCGTGCGCCGCTTGTTCGTCGACGGCATCGACGGTTTTCGTCTGAGCGCACCGGAACCCGCGCGTCTGAGCCGCTTCGTCACCGCGCTGACCAACGAGCTGCGCGCGCTCGGCTGCACTTCGCTGTTCGCGATGGAGCAGGCGGAATTGTTCGCCGCGAAAACGCAGGCTTCGATCGACGGCATCTCGATGCTGGCGGAAAACATGCTTCTACTGCGTTACGTCGAAATCGATGCGTCGCTGCGCCGCCTGCTGGCGATCCTGAAGGTGCGCGACAGCGCGTTCGACGCCAATCTGCAGGAATTTTCCATCACACCGGCGGGCATCGAAGTGGCCGCCACCTTCGGCCGCGTCGAAGGCCTGCTCGAGGGACAAGCGCGCCGCAACGTCATCTCGGTAGCGCCTGCCCCGGCCGGTCCTCTCGACGAGGGCGAGGGCAGACGGAGCTGACGTGCACAAGGTTCTGCTAGTCGACGACGAGCACGGTATCCAGGTCATCCTCGAGACCTTGCTCTCGGACGCCGGGTACCGGACCGTGGTGGCCGGCAACGGCAAGCAGGCGCTCGAACTGTTCCGCACCGAGCAACCCGACCTGGTGCTGATGGATTGGATGATGCCGGTGATGGACGGGCCGACGGCGGCGCGAATGATGCACGCGCTGCGGCCGGAGGTGCCGATGATCATGATGAGCGGAGCGCGCGTGGAATTGTTGCGCGAGCTGTACGACGGCTTTGCCGCCTTCATCGACAAACCCTTCCGCGCCAGCACCGTGCTCGAGGCGATTCGGCGCGTGCTGTGCGAGTGATGGCTCGGCCGATCCACAGAGCACTACACACGGCTTCTTCGCACCGCGCTCCTCGCGACGGCCGCCAGCCTATCTCCAACGCTTGGTCCGAAGATATCGCTTGAGTTCGCCGCAAGTCCGCGGCCGGCCGTCGCTGACGCGGCCGTCGCGGCAAGGGTCGTAGTCGCTGCGATGCGGCGGGTGACGATCCCAGCGGCGCGAGTGCGCGTCGCGCTCGTCTAGCCATTCCAACAGCTCACCGCAGCTGCGCGCGCGGCCGTCGCTGAAGCGTCCGTCCGTGCAGGGATCGACGCGTTCGGGGTATCGCTGCGCGGAGTACTCCTCGTCGGCCGGGTCGACGCGTTGCGCTTGCGCCGCCGATGCGCCGAGTACGAACAGCAGGATTGCAGCAAGAATGCGTACGTTCTTCATGAGCTACTCCGGTTGAATGGGAATGGCGCCGACGTGGGGAGGGACATCGCGTCGCTCGCCGTCGTCGCGTGCCGATGCCGGCCTGCGCCCGAGGATCTGACGCAGGCCCGCTGCGGAAAACGGTTGCGCGATCTGCGCCCACAGCGTTTTCGGGATCGTGCCGCTGATGCCGATGTCGATCGGAGAGGGGCCGGGCGGGTTGTAGTAGGTGCCGAAGACCTGGTCCCACAGCACCACGTTTTCGCAGTAGTTGGTATTGCTTTCGCTGAGCCGGCGCGAGTGGTGCCAGCGATGCAGGCGCGGCGTGCTGAAGACGTAGTCGAGCCAGCCGGTGCGGACGGCGATGTTGCAATGGGTCAGCAATCCG
The DNA here is from genome assembly GCF_058808595.1 of Dokdonella sp. GW821-FHT11D02. Lineage (NCBI taxonomy): Bacteria > Pseudomonadati > Pseudomonadota > Gammaproteobacteria > Lysobacterales > Rhodanobacteraceae > Dokdonella > Dokdonella sp. GW821-FHT11D02. The sequence continues at coordinate 2,423,145 of NZ_CM179520.1, forward strand.
GTGAATGCGGTGACCGCGCCGATCCAGAGAAAGACCTCAAGCGGAGCCCCGAGCAGATACAGCGGAATCTGGCTCACACTGGCCTTGAGCGCCGAATCGACGATGTGGAAGCGTCCGGTATTGATCACCCACAGCCGCACGACGCTGTGGTGCAGCGCGTGAAAGCGCCAGAACGTCAGCCGCTCGTGCGCCACGCGATGCGCCAGGTACAGACCCAGCTCGGCGATCGACAAACCCAACACGACTTGCGCGAACAACGGCCACTGCGCCGGCCACAGCCCGATGTCGGGCGCGAGCGAGGGCTGCGCGAACATCGCCAGCAGCAACGGGAACGAGGCGGCGAGTGCCGCGACGACCTGAACCAGTCCCTTCGACATCAAGGTATGTGCGATGTCGTTGAATGCCTCGCCGTCGGGGTCGAACCAAGTCCGTTCGTACGGCATCAGGCGCTCGAACAGTCCGATCGTGGCCGCCACTGAGAGGTACGCTACGTTGAACCAAAAGATCGGCCGCTCGCTGTGAAAGGCGAAATAGGCGCCGCACAGACCGCCGGCGTAGAGCAGCGGCCACAACGCGAACGCAGCCGCGCTACGCAATCCGTTCGTCGGCAAGGTGGCGGATCTGGGCACGCAGCGGTCTCCGTGGGTGGCTTCGGGACCGCCTTGATAACCGCTGAAGTTTGCGTGGAGCTGGCGTAACGGCCGGGAATCGACGCCAGACTTCTGCAATGTTGTGGCGCGCTAATGGGCCCACTCGACAGTGGAAACCTTCGCGTGCTCCTTTCCGACAGCATCCGTTTCTTCGGCGCCTGGCTCGCCGCGCCGCTGCGTGTGGCCTCGGTCACTCCGTCCGGCACGGGACTTTCGAACCTCATCACGAGCGAGATCTCGGCGGCGACCGGCCCGGTGCTCGAACTCGGCCCCGGCACCGGCGTCTTCACGCGGGCGCTGCTGGCGCGCGGCGTCGCCGAGCACGACCTCAGCCTGGTCGAGGTCGGCGAGGAGTTCGTGCCGATGCTGCGCCGCCGCTTTCCGGCTGCGCGCGTCCTGCGCATGGACGCGCGCCGGCTCGCTCACAGCGATCTCCTGCGAGGCGCATACTTCGGCGCGGTGGTCAGCGGCCTGCCGCTGCTCTCGATGAAACCGGACATCGTCATCGACATCGTCGGCGGCAGCTTCGCCCAGCTCGGGCCGGCCGGCGCTTTCTATCAATTCACCTACGGGCCGCGATGTCCGATCCGCCGTTCGATTCTCGACCGGCTCAACCTGCGCGCGCACCGGATCGGCCACACCTACCGCAATATCCCTCCGGCCAGCGTCTACCGTATCGTGCGCAATTCCGACGCCTGAGGGTTGCCGCCATTGCCACGCTGCGAGCTGGGGAGCATCGATGCGGCTCTTGCTGATCGAAGACGAGCCGCGGCTGGTCGATGCGTTGCGCGCCGCGTTTTCCCGCCATCACATTCTGATGGACGATGTCGGCACGCTCGCCGAGGCGCACTCCGCCCTGCGCGACGGCGTACACGACGCATTGCTGCTCGACCGCAACTTGCCCGACGGCGACGGCATGAAGCTTCTGCGCAAGCTGCGTGACGAAGGCAATTCCCTGCCCGTCATCGTGTTGACCGCGAAGGGGCAGGCGCCCGATCGCATCGACGGACTCGAAACCGGCGCCGACGACTACATCGCCAAGCCGTTCGTGTTCGAGGAATTGCTGGCGCGCCTGCGCGCCGTGCTGCGCCGCCCGACGGCGCTGCGCGATTCGGTCATCGTCGCCGGCAAGCTGGCCTTCGATCTCGGCCTCAACGACGTCCGCGTGAACGGCCTTGCGCTGGAGTTGCCGCGCCGCGAGCTGCTCGTGCTCGAATGCCTGATGCGCCGATCCGGTCGAATGGTGCCGCGGTCGACCCTGATGGAGGCGGTGTTCGGCTTCGATGATGACGTCCAATCCGGTTCGCTCGAATCGCACATCTCGAGGCTGCGGCGCAAGCTCGCCGAGGCGCAGGCCGGCGTCGTCATCAACGTCGTGCGCGGCGTCGGCTATCTGCTGCAGGAGCAATCATGAGCGACAAGGCCGCGCCTTCCTTGCGCAAACAATTGTTCCGCCGTCTTCTGTTGGTGCAATCGCTGGTCCTGATCGCGATCGTCGCCATCCTGTCCGGCTCCGGCTTGCTGTTCGACTTTTCCACCGCCGAAGGCACGGTCGAAACCTTGCGCGAGGCGCTGTCGCGCGATGCCGACGGGAAGCTGCGCCTGACCGAAACGGCGGCCATGCGTACGCTGCGCGAGGGCGCACCGGATTTGTGGTTCGTCATCCGCGACCGCCAAGGCAATCGGTTGTCGGAGGGTGAGGTGCCGCCGGAATACGTCGATCTCGGCGGCGTGCTCGATCGCGTCAATCAGGCGCGGCTCGGCTGGAACATGGGCGACCCCGAGCGGCCGACGGCGCGCATGCGCTGGGCCGACTCCGCCGCCGGCAAAGTGCAGTTCGTGACCGGCACGGCGTCGCGGATGTCGCCGCTCTTGATTTTCTATGCGATTTCGCTGGTTCTGCTGCAGCAAGCGCTACCGATCTTGGTCGTCGTCGCGATCGGTGCGTTCGTGGCGACGCCGTTCGTCGTACGCCGCACGCTCGCCGGCATCGAGCGCGCGGCACGGCAGGCGGACGCGATCGACGTCGAGAAGCGCGGCGGGCGTCTGACCGCCGAAGATATCCCGCAAGAAGTCGTACCGCTCGTGCGCGCCGTGAACGGTGCGCTAGGCCGACTCGACGACGGCTACGAGCGCCAGCAGCGCTTTCTCGCCGACGCCGCGCACGAGCTGCGCACTCCGCTCGCGATCTTGAATGCGCGCATCGGCGCCTTGCCGCAGTCGCCTATCAAGTCACAGTTGGATACGGACGCGGCGAGGATGGGCGTCATCGTCGAGCAGATGCTCGACCTGCAACGCCTGCGCGCCGGCGGCGAGCGATTCGCCGCGGTCGATCTCGAGCAGCTCGCGCGCACCGTCGTGCTCGACATCGGTCCTCTCGTCTTCGCGGCCGGTTATCAACTGGAGTTCTTCGCCGCGACGGCCGCGCCGCAAGTGCTCGCCGATCGCCGTTCGATCGAACGCGCCTTGACCAATCTCATTCAGAACGCGATCGATCACGGCGGCGGCAAGGGAACGCTGTCGGTGACGGTCGGCGCTGCTTGGCTCGAGGTGTGTGATCAAGGCGCCGGCATCCCGCGCGAGTTGCGCGACCGCGTGTTCGAACCGTTCTACAAGGGACACAAGGAGGGCCGCGGCGCCGGGCTCGGTCTCAGTTTGGTCGAAGAGGTCATGCAGCGGCACGGCGGCAGTGTTTCGATCGAGGATCGAGCAGGAGGCGCGTGTTTTCGCCTGGTCTTCAACGCGGGTCCGGCACGCGCCTAGCGGCGGGAGACGGGCACGGCACTCTCAGACGGCCACATACAACGCGTCGAGAAAAGCCCAGTCCTCGTCTCGCCAATGCGCTTGCGGATGGAAGCCGGCCGCAGCGGCCAGCGCATCGAGTTCCTGCACGCGGTACTTGTGGCTGCTTTCGGTGTGGATGGTTTCGCCTTCGCGCAGCGTGATCGACAAGCCGAGATCGGCGAAGCGGACCTTCTGCGCGCACAGCGACTGCAGGTGCATCTGCACGTCGCGCGTGGAGGCCTCGAAGCACGCCAGGTGGCGGAACTGCGCCAGTTCGAAGTCGGCGCCGAGTTCGCGATTCATGCGCACCAGGAGATTCATGTTGAACGCCGCGGTGACGCCGAGCGGGTCGGCGTAAGCGGACAGCAGCTGCGCTTTCGGCTTGTCCAAATCGGCGCCGAGCAAGAGGCCGTCGCCGCTTCTCAAAGCCAGGCGGATCCGGCGCAGGTAGTGCAGCGCCTCGGCCGCGTCGAAATTGCCGAGCGAGCTGCCCAGAAACAGCACCAGCAGACGATCGCCGTCGACGCGCTGCTGCGAGGCGCGCTCCACGCCACTCAGATAGTCGGTTTCGAGCAGCTGGATGGACAAGCCTTCTAGCCCCTGCAAGGTGCTGCGGCTGGCCTCGAGCGCCGTGTGTGAGAGATCGACGGCGCTGTAGGAAACCGCATGCCGATGCAACAATGCGCGCAGCAAGGGCCGCGTTTTGGAGGCGCTGCCGCTGCCGAGTTCGATCACCGCCGGCGCGGGGCATTGCGCGACGATCTCGTCCGCATGGCTCTGCAGCAGGCGCCGCTCGGCGCGCCAGACGCCGTATTCCGGCAGCTGCGTGATCGCTTCGAACAAGGCGGAGCCGAGCGCGTCGTAGAGATAGCGCGGCGGCAACGACTTGCGATCGCTGCCGCCGAGTCCGCTGCGCACGTCGGCGGCGAAGCGTTCGAAGACGCCCTCCGCGCCGTGGCCCGAGAGTTTCTCGGCGCAAGTGTTCATGGCTTGGCCACGCAGCGGAAGCCGGCCTGGGCGTAGGGATAGTGCGGTTGGAACCAGTTGCGAAACGAACGCCGCAGAAAGGCGGCATCGGTGAACGGTCCACCGCCCTTGAGCACGTAGTGGCGGTCGTCGAAGAAGTCGGCGGAATAGCCGGGATAGAAATCGAACGGCTCGAAGCCGGGCAGGGCGGCGAACCGCGTCGACGTCCATTCCCAACCGTTGCCGAGCAAGCCGACGAGGCCGAACGCGCTGGCGCCGTCGAGGTGCGCGTCGACTGCGTGCGGATGGCTGTCGAGAAAATCGAAGTTGCCGTGGCGCGTCGACGGTGGCGCCGTTCCCCAAGGATAGAAGCGCTCGACGCCGTCCGGGTCGCCGTAGGCCGCGCGATGCCACTGCGCTTCGGTCGGCAGCGCGGCGCCGATCCAACGTGCGTAGGCACTCGCCTCGGCGTGACTGACGTAGACCGGCCAGTCCAGCGGCAGCGGCAGGTGTTCCGACGGCGTGCGCTGGTACCACCCGTCGATGTGTCGCTGCCACGACAGCGGATGCGTCAGGTCGCGCGCGCGGAGCCACTGCCAGTCGGCCGGCGACCACAGCGCCGGTTCTTGATAGCCGCCGGCGTCGACGAAACGCAGGTAGTCGCCGTTGCTGACCATGCACTGCATGATCTCGAACGCATCGACGGCGACCGAATGCGCGGCGTATTCGTTGTCCCAGCCGAAGCTGCGCCAGTCGTCGCGCTCGCGGCCGAGGGTGGCGGTGCCCGCCGGCACGGCGCGGAAGCGTGTTTCCGGCTGGCGCCGCGTCGGCCGCCGGCGCAGCGGCCGCTCGATCGAGGAATGATCGATCATGTAAGCCAACGTCTCCGCGTGCATCAGGCGATGTTCGATCGCCGCCTCGAGCACGAAGCTCAGCGGTGGCGTTTGCCGATCGCGGCGGTCGTTGACGAGCGCCGGCGGCAATGCACGATCGAGCGAGTTGCGGCGCGCCGCGAGATAGGCGTCGATCTCGTGCACTGGCGGCCACGCATACGCCTCTTCCTGCGGCAGGCCGCTGGCGATCGGATCGATGCCGAAATCGAACAACGTGTCGAACGGGTGCGTGCCATTCAAGCCGAGGCGCCGGCCGAGCAGGTTCCAATCGAACGCGTCGAGATGGCCGAGGTAGAAGATGAAGCGATGCCGTTCGGCAATCGGGCGTTCCAACAGACGGCTCGGCCTAGCGCAGGCGAGCAGCGAGTCGGTCAGCCGCCGCGCGTAGTGGAGCCGGGCGAGCAGAGGGTGCGGCGCAGCGGCACGAGAGGATGGCAGCATGCGGGTCACCATGATGTAGTGGTACGCGGTCGGCTCGCAACGCGTGCCGGCGGCCGCGGCACGCCGGCATGCGCAGCGGTTGCGAGACCTACAACGTGCGATCGAACTCGCGCACTTGCCGCTCGGCTTCTTCCTTGGCGATGCCGTAGCGCTCCTGGATCTTGCCGGCCAGGTATTCGCGATTGCCTTCGGCGACGTCGAGATCGTCTTCGGTCAGCTGGCCCCATTTTTCCTTGAGCGTACCGGCCAACTGACGCCACTGGCCTTGGATGCGGTCCTTGTTCATTTCTGCTCCGCCGTTTCTTTCTGGACGATCAAGCCGGTAGCGTCGACATGCTTGACGCCCTTGATGCTTTGGGTTGCCGCGACGGCTTTCTTGATCGCGGCCTTGTCGGGCTGCGTGCCGGTCAGCGTGACCGTGCCGTTCACGGTCTTGACGCTGATGTCCATGCTCTTGACGCCGTCGGTGGTGGCCAGGTCCGACTTGACCTTAGTCGTTATCCAGGTGTCGCTGACCGGTTGATCGGACTTCTGTCCGTCATTGGCTTCGTTCGCGGCGAGAGCAAGTGCCGGTGCTGCGGCGGCGCCGATCAGCAAGGCGCCGGCGAGAGTGAGAGAGACGATCGAGGACGGCTTGGCTTTCATGCGTGATCTCCTGTGGATGTCGGTGCGACATCGATAACGATGCAGGAAGCGCACCATGGCTCTGCACGGCGGAAAAGCGTGTTCATAGTCGTTTGGGAGGCGAAATTTTTTGCGCGATGGCGAAAGAATTTCCCGCTATGGCACGACTTGCCGGCGATATCCGAATCGCTTTCAGCGATGTCGAGATCGCGATCGAGGTGCGTTGTCGCGCGCCATCACGGCGGCGAGGCGATTGAAAGTCTCGCTTTGCGCGTACGGTTGAACTGCGCACGCAGGCGTGCGGAGGTGTTGCTCGGTGTACTGCTGCGCTGCGCTTTGCGCGCGGCGGCAGCTCGCGGGCTCTCCGTCGCCGTGCTTTGTTTCGGTGCGCGGGTGCGCTGATCGCTCGGAGTGTTCTCGCGAGACTTGCGCGATGACTCGGGCAGCGACGACGGCCGCGAGCGTGCAAACGACGTGTTTTCTTCGAATATCTGTTTGCGATTTTCCTTCCGCTCGTTGCGCGTCGGAACTGACGCGTCGGTGATGGTGTAGCGGCTGTCGTGCAAGGTCATGGCGAATCCTCCGGAATCGTTCGCTGCGACTTGTCTTAGGGTTCAGCAATTGATGTGCCACCCGCAGACGCAGCGACGATGAACGAGCGTCGACGCGGTAGCTGCAAAATCCTTCGCGACACGCAGTCATTTCGCTGCGTTCTGGCATAGCGGTTGCACCTGCGACTCGATGCCACGATCCGCCGACGCTCTGCCTCTGCGCGTTGAACGAGGTCGAGGATTGCGCCGAATGAAGGCGGAGCCCGGCGGATGAGGTTCGAGCGCCGATGGGTCGGTGCTTGAAAGGCGGGACGCCACGACAGAGTCGGTCGGTGCGCCCGAGGTTCGTCTCTCGTAGACCAGCGTAAGGAGTCCGTCGATGACGTCGGCCGATCGCTCGTTCTGGAAATCCAACGGTCTGTCGCTGACGCTGGCGACGGTGTTTCTGATCTGCCTGGCGGCGCAGATTGCGTTCGGACAGCGCGTCTACAACGACGAGCTGGCTCGTCACCATCAAGCCGCAATGAGCCTCGCGGCCTATCTCGGCAGTGGCCATTTCTTCTCCGCACTGTTCGAGAATTGGGAAAGCGAGTTCCTGCAGATGGGCATGTACGTGCTGCTCACGGTGTGGCTGCGTCAGCGCGGCTCGGCCGAATCGCGGCCGATGTCGCCGCAGGAGGAAGACGAAAGCGTCGATGCAGGCGAGGTGCCGGGTCCGGTGAGGGCAGGCGGGTGGCGTCGCCGGCTGTATGCCAATTCGCTGTCGATCGCGCTGTTCTCGCTCTTCTTCTTCGCGTTCGGCGGCCACGCCTACGGCAGCTGGCGATACGAGGTGGCCGAGCGCTTGGCGCAAGGCCAGCCGGCTGTAGGCTTCTTCGAACATCTCGGTGGTGCGCAATTCTGGTTCGAGTCGACACAGAACTGGCAAAGCGAATTTCTCGCCGTGCTGAGCTTGGTGCTGCTGTCGATCGTGCTGCGGCAGGAGAATTCGCCGCAGTCCAAACCGCTAGGGGCGCCGCACAGCCAGACCGGAAGTTAGGTCGTGCTCACCGCGGCAGGCAGCAGCACATGTATGCAGCGTGTCGCGAACGCAGCGGAAACGGCCGTAACCGCGGCTGATTTTTTCGATCCCGTCGAGCTTTTCAGCATCGGCTCACGCCTCGACTACACCCCTTGCGTTAGGATGGCGAGCATGGACGCGCGATCCCGCCATTCCCCCGCGCCCGCGTCGGAAGCCGGCCCCGTAGCCGAACTGGAAACGCTGGGCCAGCTCGTCGGCCAGTTCGCCCACGACATCAACAATCTATTGGCGAGCGTTCTGACCGGCGTCGAGTTGGCGGCGCAGATCGAAGGGGACGCGCGCGCGCGGCGCCTGCTTGCCGGCGTGATCGAGACGATCGAACGCCAGCGCAGCTTCACCACCGCGATGGCGCAGGCGGCGCACAGCTGCGAGAACGCGCGCACGCTCGACGCGCACACCGTGATCGAAGCCTGCAGCGGCGACTTGCGTAGCGTGCTCGGCGCGGCCGCACTGGAATTGCGGCTGGATGCGGCCGATGCGCGCATTCGCTGCGATCCGCGTTTTTTGCGCACGGCGCTGCGGCATCTGGCGCTGAACGCGCGTGCCGCGATGGCTGCGAATGGGCGCCTGTTGCTGACCACGCGCAATCTGAAGCACTCCGACATCGCCGGCGAGCGCGATTTCCTGCTGTTGAGCGCGAGCGACAGCGGCGAGGGCATGCCCGACGCCGTACGTCGCCGCGCATTCGAAACCTTCTTCAGCAGCCAGGCCGACGCCGGCGGCTTGGGTCTTGCGCAAGTGCGCGACACCGCCCGTCGCAGCGGCGGCTCGGTACGGCTGGAAACGGTGCCCGGACAAGGCACGACCATCGGTCTGCTGTTTCCGCTGGCGAACGGAACGCCGACGCTCTGACCGCTTGGCACGGAACATGGAAGACTCGATCCGACTTCCTTGCGGATAGAGCCATGCCGAACCGATTCGTTCCAGCCGAACCGTCGCACGCAAGACAGGAGAAATCGACATGCCGCTCGTCCGCGTCCGTCTGACCGGCACGGCCGGCGCGGTCGAGCGAGTGATCAAGACGCTCGAATCGCTGGAGCGGGTCGACCGCATCGAGGAAGTCGCCGACCAAAGCGATCATCTGCGCGACGATTCCAGTTCGCTCGGACTGGTCGAGGATCTGGGTACGGATTTCCACGACCTCGAAGTGCATGCGCAAAGCGATGCGGCTGCCGAAGAGGTGCGCGACCATTTGGTGCTGGCCGCGCGCACCAGTGGAGTAGCGCTGGAATTCGTCGAGCGATTCTGAGCGCCGCTCAGCTTTCGCTGTCGCCCTCGTCCGGCGGCGTGCCGACCAGGGTGTCGTCGATGAGTCCTTGCGCGCGATAGCGCAGCAGGCGGTTGTAGATCGTCTTCGCGGTGATACCGAGCGCGCGCGCGGCTTGGCGCTTGTTGTTGTTGCAACTGGCCAACGTCTTCAGCAGCATCTCGCGCTCGACCACGTCGAAGCTCATGCCGACGGTGAAACGAATCGAGCCGTCGCTCTCGGTGATCGGGCGCGGCGGCGGTTCGGGACGAACGGTGATGAGGTCGTCGTCGGTCAGGATGTAGTGCCGCTGTACCACGTGACGCAGCTCGCGCACGTTGCCCGGCCAGCTGCGCTCGGAGAGCTGGCGCAGCGCGGCGGCGTCGAAGCGGCGCGCGGTGTCGTAGCGCTCGTTGAGGCGCTCGAGGAAGTGCCGGGCGAGCAGGGGGATGTCGTCGCGGCGATCGCGCAGCGGCGGCACTTCGATCGGAAATTCGCTCAATCGATAGTAGAGGTCGGCGCGCAGGTTGCCGTTCTCGACCGCCTGCAGCGGATCGCGGTTGCAGGCGGCAACGACACGCACGTCGATCGGAATTTCGCGCGTGCCGCCGACGCGGGTCAGGCTGCGCGTTTCCAACACGCGCAGCAGGAACACCTGCAGCGACAGCGGCATCTCGGTGATTTCATCCAAGAACAGCGTGCCGCCCTCGGCCTGTTCGAAGAAGCCGGCATGCGATTGCACCGCGCCGGTGAACGAGCCGCGCTCGTGCCCGAACAGCTGGCTGCTCAGCAGATCCGGTGCGATCGCGCCGCAATTGACCGCGACGAAGCGGCCGCTGCGGCCGCTCAGCTCGTGCAGCGCGCGCGCGACCAGCTCTTTGCCGGTGCCGCTCTCGCCGTGCAGGAACAGGCACACGTCGAGCGGCGCGACGCGGCGCAACTGGTCGAACAGGGTCTGCATCGGCGCGCTCTGGCCGACCATGCCGCCGAATCGCTGCGTCGGTGCGGGTTGCCGCGACAGCGCGCGTGCGTGCGCGCCCTGCATCAACTTGGTCAACGCGTCGGTGGAGATCGGCTTCACCAGATACTCGACGATCGGCGCGCGCACCGCGCGTACCGCCGTCTCGATCGAGGGCATGCCGGTGACCACGGCCACTTTGCCGTGCGAGGCGAGATCGATTTCGTCGACCAGATCGAGCCCGTTGCCGTCCGGCAGAGAGATGTCGACCAAGAGCAGATCGAACTCGTTCTCGGTCGCCGCACGCCGAGCCAGCTCCAGCGTGTCCACCGACGTCATCTTGCAACTGGCTAAGTTCGCGACCTCGGACACCATCGAGCAGAACTCGGCGTTGTCGTCGACCAGGAGAACGCTGCCGGTGTGACTGGAATAGCTCATCGTTTACCGCCTTCGAAGGATGGGCCGGCGCGGCCGTGCGCATCGGGTAGTCGGACGACTGTCGTTCGATCGCACGGACGCGTTTGACGAAACGATGAATGATAAAAATATACGAGCAATGTACTTTCTTCTTGTATGTGATCGATGTAAAGCAAGCGTTGTATTTCTCTTAAAAAACGCGTGCGCCGAGCCTGCGCCGACGGTGCGCAGCGCAGGCGCGCAGCGCGGGGAAATATTTTCACTCGGAAGGAAAAAGCTACCGCATTCACGGCCTTTCTTCGCGTATTGGCGGCCTTCTGCCGCGTGGCACGAATGATGCGTAGCTGAACGAGCGCCACGACGCGCACCGCCTTCAGGGAGACCGATGATGCACACCGCACTGATCCATGGCGACCGCCACCGCCGCCCAATCGCGGCGACGAATCCATCCGTCCGCGAGCACGCTGTCCGTCGCGACGTGCGGGAGAGCTGCCATGTCGGCGATTGACCATTCCGCGCTGCCGCCGCTCGCGGCGGATGTTTCCGAGCGTGGCGCGCGCCGTGCCGCGCCGCGGCGTCGCAACGAAATGGCGATGTTCGCGATCGGCTCCTTGCAAGACGATGCCGGCAAGCTCGCCGCCGCCGTCTCGCGCGCATCCGCCTGCTCGACCATCACGGTTTGGGTCGACGACGAATTCCGCGTGCACTGCGCCTGCGTCGACGTACTGCCGTCGGTGCCCTTGCATTGGATCGTCGGCACCTACGCCTGCGGCGCCGAGCCGTCGGACATCGCCGACGACTTGCGCCACGAGCGCAGCGAACGCGAGCGCGTGTGGTTGCTGGACTGAGTTCCTCGCCTCCACACGCGAACGCGAGGCTGCCGAGCAGCGCCTCGAAACCGCGATCGGTGGCCGGCGAGCGCAGCGATTCACGAGGTACGCCGGCATTGTCGTCGGCGTAGCTGATCTCGCCGCGTCAGCTTTCATGGGAATCAACTGGAATGAACGACAGCACGAAGCGCCCGCCGCATCCGCCCGTACCGAAGAAAAGGGAATCGCCGAGCGAGGGCGACGCCAGCGACCCGCGTCAGCCGATTCCGCCCGATCCGAGCAAGAGCACCGACATCGAGATCGACGAGGAAGAAACGGCTCCGACGCCGCAGCGCAAGCCCAAAGGACGCTAAAAAAAAAGGACCGCGTCCTTGCGGTCCTCGAGATCGGTCGCGCAAGCGGGGGGAGAGAAGCGCGCTGACCGTCATGCAACCGATGTTTCGCCGCTCAAGGCTCCTTCGTCTTGTCGGCTTTGGCCTCGGCGGAAAGCTCGCGCGCCATGCGCAAATGCTGTTCCAGCGTCGGCAAGGTCTTCTGCGCGAAGGCCTGCAGCTTCGAGCCGCTATCGAGCACGCGCGATTTTCACGAGGTCTCTCCACGGAAGAAGCGATGAGAAGGATTGAGCAAGCGACATGCCAGCACATCGCGCCAGCTTCGATCGTTGCTGCGGGCCGGGATCGAGTCTGCGGACTTGGGAAAAGCGAGAAAGAAATACCGCCGGTGCGGTCGAATTTCCCTCCCTTGCGAGCGAAGGATCGAGACGCAAGAAAGTCGGGACCGATGATTCACCGCCGCAACCCTGCGCATGACTGACGCGAATCGAAAAACCGCAAGCGCGAAGACGCGGCCTGCTGCCGCCGCGAAGCTGCGCTACGTCAGCGACACCGAGCCGGGCTATGCGCGCCGGCGCCGCGGCAAGGGTTTCGTCTACCTCGACTCGCGCGGCCGTGCGCTGCGCGACCCGCGCGTGCTGGCGCGCATCCGCGCGTTGGCGATCCCGCCGGCGTATACCGATGTGTGGATCTGCCGCAGCGCCAACGGACATCTTCAGGCGACCGGCCGCGACCAGCGCGGGCGCAAGCAATATCGCTATCACGCCGGCTGGCGCAACGCGCGCGACGGCAGCAAGTTCGTGCGCACGCTCGAGTTCGCGCAAGCACTGCCGAGCCTGCGCCGGCGCATCGCGCGCGACCTGCGCAAACGCGGCGTGCATCGCGAGAAGGTGCTCGCCGCGATTCTGCGTCTGCTCGACCGCACGCAGATCCGCGTCGGCAACGAGGAGTACGCCAAGGCGAATCGCTCGTACGGACTGAGCACCTTGCGCAATCGTCACGCGCAAGTGGCCGGCGACGAAGTGCGCTTCGTGTTTCGCGGCAAGTCCGGCCATCATCACGACGTCGCGCTGGAGGACGCCCGCGTCGCCGCGGTGGTGCGCCGCTGCCGCGATCTGCCGGGGCAGCAGCTGTTCCAGTACGCCGACGGCAAGCGCATCCATCGCGTCACTTCCACCGACGTGAACGCCTACCTGCGCGAGATCGCGCACGGCGAGTTCAGCGCGAAGGACTTCCGCACCTGGTCGGCCAGCGTGGTGGTGGCGCGCGAAATCATCGCGGAAAGCTCGGGCACGGTGGATTTGAAGGCGGCGATCGCAGCAGCGGCGGACGCGCTCGGCAATACGCCGGCGGTATGCCGGCGCGCCTATATCCATCCGCTGATTCTGGAGGCTGCCGAAGGCAGCGCGACGGAACGCTTGCGCGGAATCCACCAACGCATCGTCGGCACGCGTCCGGGCCTCGATCGTGTCGAGCGGACCGTGCTGCGCTTCCTGCGCACGGCGCAGCGGCGCCGTTGATCGTTTACATCAAGAATGCGGTCGATGTTTCCCACACTCTGAAAATCTTGCCGTGGCGCGGCGGCCGATCTCGTTCATCGGCAAGCTGTCGCGATGAGAAATACGAGGCATGCATCGTGCTGCCGATCATGGGCGGCGCGGCGTGAAGCGCTCGGATCGAATGCCGAGCCGAGCGATCGCATCGGCCAGCGTGTCGTAGCCGTACGGCTTGGGCAGCGTTTCCATCGTTACTTCGACGCTGTCGTCCGGTTCGGGATCGCCGTAACCGCTGGTCATCAGTACCGGTGTCGGCGGCAGCGCGGCGCGCAAGCGGCGCGCGATCTCGGTACCGTCGCCGTCGCCGAGCAGATGGTCGATCAAGGCGAAGTCGAAGTGGCGATCGCTCTCGATCAGGCGCAAGGCGGCGGCGACCGAGTCGGCCGTGGTGACGTCGAATTGCATCCGCTCGAGCATGTGCGCGGTGAACTCGCACAGCATCGCGTCGTCCTCGACCAAGAGCGCGCGCGGCCGTTGGGCGTTTTCGATGCGGTCTTCGAGCAGTTCGCGAATGCTTTGCGCGAGCTGCGCGCGCATGTACGGCTTGCGCAGCAAACCGCTGTCCCTGTCCGAGCGTGCCGACAGCGCCACCGAATGGTGCGCGTAGCCGGTGGTGAACAGGATTTTCAAGTCGGACCGCTTACGGCGCGCCTGCTCGGCCAGCTGCAAACCGTCGATGCCGGGCAGGCCGACGTCGGTGAACAGAAGACGCAGCGCGGGATGGCGTTCGAGCAACTCCAGCGCCGCCTCGCCGCTGGCTGCCTCGATCGCCTCGAAGCCGAGCTCGCGCAGCAAAGCGGCGGCGTAGCGGCGCACGTCTTCGTTGTCCTCGACCAAGAGCACCTTGCCGCTGCCGTCGGGCGCATCGTTGGGTTTCGCTTCGTCGGTTTCGACGACACCGACATCCAGGCGCGGCAGGCGGATCGTGGCCGTGGTGCCGGAGCCGGGTTCGCTCTTCAAGGTGATCAGGCCGTCGGACTGCTGCACGAAACCGTACACCTGGCTCAGCCCGAGCCCGGTGCCGCGGCCGGCCGGCTTGGTGGTGAAGAACGGTTCGAACGCATGCTCGCGCACGTCGGCGCTCATGCCCACGCCGGTATCGGAGACGCCGATCGTCACGCAGTCCAGCGAGCGGCCCGCGCCGGGCGCGATTCCGCCGCGGGTATTGGCCGTCGATACGGTCAGGCGGCCGCCGGTCGGCATCGCGTCGCGCGCGTTCATCGCGAGATTGATCAGCGCATTCTCCAGCTGCGCCGCATCGACTTCGCAGACGGCCGGATCGGCCGCAAGCTCCGTGGCGATCGCGATCGATTCGCCGAAGGTGCGCTTGAGCAGCTCGGCGGTGCCGGCGACCAGGCGGTTGACGTCGGTCGGCTTGGGGTCGAGCGGCTGCCGGCGCGAGAACGCGAGCAGCTGCTGGGTCAACGCCGTCGCGCGCTGAGCGCCGCGCAAGGCGTGCTCGGCGGCGGTGCGCAGCTTCGGCCGCAGCTCGACGTCGCGACAGATCGCATCGAGGTTGCCGATGATGATCGTCAGCAGGTTGTTGAAGTCGTGCGCGACGCCGCCGGTCATGCGCCCGACCGCTTCCATCCGCTGCGATTGCTGCAGCTGCTCTTCGATCGCGCGGCGTTCGGTCATGTCGCGCGTGACCTTGGCGAAGCCGATCACCTCGCCGTCGCGGTTGTGGATCGCATCGAGCAGCACGCTGGCCCAGAAGCGCGAACCGTCCTTGCGCATGCGCCAGGCTTCGGTCTCGTACTTGCCGTTCGCGCGGGCCGTCTCCAGTGCGCGCCGCGGCAATCCGGCGGCACGGTCGTCGGGCGTGTAGAAGCGTTCGAAGTTCTGTCCGACGATTTCCGCGGCGGCATAGCCTTCGATGCGCTCGGCGCCGGTGTTCCAGGTCAGCACGTGGCCGTCGGCATCGAGCAGGAAGATGGCGTAGTCGGCGATGCCGGACAACAACTGATCGAGCTGGCGCTCGCTGCGCTGCAGTGACTCGGTGCGCTCGACGATGCGGCGCTCGAGCGTTTCGCTGAACGTGTTCTGCTCTCCGCGCGAGCGTTCCTGCGCCTGCAGCAGGTAGGCGTTGTCGATCGCGATTGCGGCCTGCGCGGCGATGCCCTCGACGATCAGTTCGTCGCGTCGCGTGAAGGCGTCGCGATCGGCGTGGGCGAGGAAGAGGCCGCCATGGACCCGCCCGGGGCGTGACACCAGCGGCACCGACAGATAGCTGTGAATCGATCCGCCGCTACCGGCGGGCGCCGTATTCGGCCTCGCGTCGCGGCGGACCGTGCGTTCGCCGCGCAAGGAAGCGGACAGGATCTCCGCGCTCAGCGAGGAATGAAACTCGTCGGGGACATCGAACGGCAAGCCGGCCGACGCGCGCACCCACGGCGTCGCGTCGACGGCGTCGCCGTCGCGGCAGAGCATCGCGCCAAATTGCGCGTGCGTGATTTCCAACGCCGCATCGGTAATCGTCTGCGCCAGCCGTTCGATGTCGATTTCGCTGGTCAGCGCGCCGCCGGTGCGGCGCAATACTTCCCACGCGTCGAGCTGCTCGCGTAGGTGCTGTTCGGTCTGCACCTGCTCGGTGACGTCGCGCGAAAAGCAGCGCGCGTAGACGAAGCGTCCGTCCGCATTGAAGCTATTGGAGCTGACCAGCACGTGGCGGATCGAACCGTCTTTGTGGCGCAGACGGGCCGGCACGTTGCGCAGCGCCTCGCCGCGACGCAGGCTGTCCATGCACGCGTGCACGAGGCCGGGATCGAGATGGAACTGGGCGATGTTGCGGCCGACGTATTCTTCTTTCGCGTAGCCGAGCAGGTCGAGCTCGGCTTGGTTCGCCCATAAGAGGGTGCCGTCGGAGTCGAGCTTGTGCAGCGGCTCGACACCGTTCTCGAGGAAGTCGTTCAATTCGCGGTCACGCCGCGCGAGCCGCTTGTGCAGGGCGCGGCGCAAGGCGACCTCGCGCTCGAGCACGTGGGCGCGCGTCTGCTCGGTCTCGAGCGGCGCCGCGGTGCGGTTCTGCGGCGCTTCGGCGTGCACCGAACAGATCTGCTCGAGCAGACGCTCGCCGTCGGCGTGCAAGAACGGATCGATCGAGTAGGCGCAGAGCAGGTCGAGTCCGGTGCGTTCGCACAGCTCGTGCCAGCATCGCTCCAAGTGCAGGGCCGCCTGCGGACGACCGGACGCGCACAACAAATCGACCATTTCGCCGAAGGCGCTCACGCCGCCGTAGCGAGCGGCGGCTGTGCGAATCGGGGCGGCGACGATGCGTTCGAATGCCGCTTCGTCCAGCGCAGCACCGGTCACCAGCTCGGAAAGCGTCGCCTGCGCGTCGAGTTCGACATAGCGATGTGCGGCGGCGAGGGCGCTCGGGTCGAATTCGGCCGCGATCAGACGATCGCGCAACGCGGCGCTGTGCTGCGCGGTCGCGATCACGACGACCGCGTGATCGCGCTCGAAGGCGGCCGTCACGAAACGCGACAGCGTTTCGAGCAGGACCTCGTCTTCGTCGTAGAAATGTACCGAGTGCAAAACTGGGTTTTCCCGATGGCTCGCCGCGGATCGCGCCAGAGCGGCGAAATGAAGACTCGGCGATCTTCCCACATACCGGCGCGCGCGGTCGCGCATCGATGCAGCACAGGTACGCGAGTGTGTACGCCCATTCTCGCGCCTTATGCGGAAGATCGGGCGTAGCGCGAATCTCGGTGCCGGCAGGCGGCGTGATCGCACATGCACGTCGCGCTCGCTTGTACGTAGCCTTGCTGCTGATCGCGGCACGCCTCCGAACACCAGACCTCGGACCCTTTTACCGCGCAAGTGCTGCCGGAATGGGCGCAGCGCGCTGTCTGGCTGCGTAAAACGAGAAGGAAAGGGCGCGAAGAAGAAATTCTTTCGTCTTCACGGACGGACCGGAACATCGGCTCCATCCCATGCAAAGAAGAACGACGTCGTGCCGGCGCCAAGCACTCGGCACGTTCGATGTGCAAAGCGTCGGTCAGGCCGCCAATGCGGCGGCGCGTTCCTGCGCACGGCGAACCGCCGCGGCTTCGCCGTAGGCCCGCTCGTCGGCGTCAGCGCCGGCGTCGAGCCGGCACCATTCGCTGATGTCGCCGGGCGAATAGCACGACCAGCGCGACTTGAACGTGCATTCGGCATAGACGCCGCACAGCACGATGCAACGTCGCTCGACCACGAACAGGACGGCGTCGCCTTCGTGCGGCAACGTATCGGATGTAGCGACCCAGGAATTCACGACCTTCTCCTCACTCGGCGTCCGATAGCACCATCCCGAGACGCGCGCCGCGGACATGCTCGGGAGTGCCAAGTCCAAGCACGCGATGTGCCAGCGCTGTACGCACGATGAAAGCGCCGCCGACGGCGCGCGATGGCGGCAATCGTTTCACGGAAGAGGAAAGGAATTCCCGCGACGAGGCCGATTGCCGGCGCGACTCGCCGCGCAGCGGATCAATCGATCGCGAAGGACTGCAGCTGAACCGGATTGGTGACGGTCAAGGTCGCCGACATGCCCAGGCCGTGCCGTTCGCAGTAGTAGCGCACGCTGCGGTGCGCGGCCTGGGCCGGAATGGTGATGGTCGAGGTCCAGGCGGTGGCGCTGGGGCCGCCGCCCGCCGCGCAGTCTACGGCGCAGCGAAACGCGAATGCCGATCCGGCCACGCTGGCGACGTTGTGCTCGCTGCCGTCGTTGACGAAGGTGACGGTGTCGCCGACCGCCACGTCCGTGTTCTCGGGGACGATCCGGTTGCTGCCGTCGGCGCCGACCCGCACCTGATGATCGGCGGCATGCGCCGCACCGACGCCGAGCGCCAACAGCGCCATCAAGACGATTGAATTCCGCATGCGTCACCCCCGTCGCAGGCGACGACGCTAGCGGCTTTCGGTGACGGCGCGATGTCGGTGCGTGGGCTTTCGATGGCGGCCTGCGTCAGCCGTCGAAGCCGTCGGCGAAGATGCTGTCGTTCATCTGCAGCTCGAACGCGCCGATGTCGGGCGCCGCGCCTGCGCTGCGCACATAACCTTCGCCGCGTTGATCGGTAGCGAGCTGGACTGTGTCGCTGCCGGTATCGATCGCGGGGCTGCCGGGCAGCAGCGCGTGCGTCCTGGTCGGGCCGCCGTTGTCGGCCAGCGGCCCGAGTTGCGGATCGGCCGTCAAGGTGCCGGCGGGCAGGGCGACGTCGGCGGAAGCAATCAAGTTGTTGGCACCGCTGATCGGCTGCGACGACACGATTTCGGTACCGCCGCTGGCGCCGGTCAGATGGTTGGCGGCGATCAGACTGCTGTCGCTGACCAGTTCGCGGGTGCCGCGGTTCTCGATCGCGCCGGCGTTCGGTGCGCTGTTATCGGCGATCGTCGCATTGGCCAGCGCGATCGAGCCGAATCGACGCAGATAGACACCGCCGCCGCCGATGTTGGAAAGATTGCCGGACAAGGTCGAGTTGGTCACGTGCAGCAGATACGGGCTCGTACTCGCCAGCGCGCCGCCGCCGCCGTAGGTGTATTCGCCCGGATCGCCGTCGGCAACGGCGGAGTTGTTGCTGATGGTCGAGTTGACGATGCGCGAATCGATCGTCCGCTCGGAGATGCCGATGATGTAGATGCCGCCGCCGCCGATCGCGCTGCGGTAGGTGTAGGGAGCGGCGCCGCCCGCACCGGGGATGCCGCGCACCGAGTTGTCCGACACCGTACTGTCCGATATCAGCGCCGCGCCGAAGGTGGCGATGCCGCCGCCGGCGGCATACGTGCTCTTGGCGGCGGTCACGTTGACCTCGATGCCGCTCACCGTGCTGTGCTTGAGTTCGACGCCGGCCATGCCGAACAGGGCGCCGCCGCTGGCTTCGCCGAACGCGCGAGTCGTGTTCGAGCTGACGGTCGCGCTGCTGATCGTGCTGCCGTCGAGGTAGATCGTACGCGCGTAAGCGACGCCGCCGCGCGCGGTCGAGGAGAGCAGGGTGGTGGTCGCGGTGGCGGTGGTGCCGCGAATGGTCGTGTTGGTCAGATGCAAGGCGCCCGCCGCACGCAGCGCGCCGCCCATCACCGCGACGCCGGTCGCGCTGCACTGTTCGATCGCGCTGGCGCTGATCGTGAGGTCGCCGGTCGAGGCGATGCAGCCGCCGTTGGCCTCGCCGCCGCCTTCCAGCGGGCGGTCGTAGACGTAAGTGCCGTGGCGCAGGGTCAAGCCGTCGAGGCTGAGCGTGCCGGTGCCGGTGTGGACCAGGATGCGGTCGTTGCCGCCGCCGTCGATGGCGAGGCGGGTGGCGCCGGGACCGCTCAGCGTCAGGTCGTCGGCCGCGGTCGACAGCGCGCCGCTTGTCAGCGTGATGGTGCTGCATTGCAGAGTACTGAGATCGATGGTGTCGCCGCTGACCGCTTGCGCCATCGCTGTACGCAGAGAGCCGTTGCCGGCGTCGTCGCAGTTGGCCACTGTGATCGTGCCGGCCGGACGCGTCGGCGCCTGCGCCGCGGGGACGTAACGAGCCAGCTGACGCGCCAACTCGGCGTTGGTCTGCGGTCGCGGTGCGAGCCGGGTCGGTGCGCCGCCGGCCGTCGGCGCCGCCGTAGTGACGCCGCCGGCGGCGCCGAGCGCGAGCGCCAGGGCGACCGCGAGCGGGGCCTGACGGAGAAGAGAGCGGCGGTTCGCGGCGGGTCGGATCATGGCGTCGGCGAGCTGGAGGAAGGGAAGCTCGATTGCAGCCGTGGCGGCCGCGACCAGTCTTGACCGATTCGTGACCCCTGCGTGACGAAGCATGACGATTTCGCGCGGGAGTCGATCGGAAGCCGCACGGCCCGTCGTTGTGTGCTGAATTGATTACTATTTCCGGCGCGGCAACGACGCGTCTTGGGGCGTCGCCGCAGGCGCGGGAAGGTTTCCGGACGTCCGATCCGACCGAAACGGATGGGTGACGGCAGCACGGCCGAAGAGCGGGGTGGCCGCTATGAATGAGAGTTCGTCGCAAGCTGCCTCTCGCCTCGGCACGACCTTGCGCGCGATCCTGCTCGGGATGGCGGTGATGCTGGCGGGCACCCTGCCGCGCAATGCGCTGTTCGCCTTGAATCTGCGTTATCACCCTGAAATCCCATGGGCGGTCGTCGTCGTCGCGATCTACCTGATCGTGCTCTGGCGCTACTTGGACGGGAATGGCCCGCCGCTATCCACCGCCGCCGAGCGGCGCGACTTGTTGCGCGCTCGCCGCCTCAGCGCTCGTGTATGGGCCTGGGCCTTACTTGCGGGCGTGCTCGGCATCGTCGCGCTGGTGGCCGCGCTGCACTTTGCCAATCGCCTGGTGACGCTGCCGCCGCAGCGTTTGCCCGATCTGTCGCAGGTGCCGCCGATCACCGTGCTCACCCTGCTGCTGGCGGCAGCGCCGATCGCCGGCGTGATCGAAGAAGCCGCGTTCCGCGGTTACATGCAGGGACCGATCGAGCGCTGCTACGGCCTGCCGATTGCGATTCTGGTCACCGGCACGATGTTCGCCGTGGCGCATTT
Organism: Dokdonella sp. GW821-FHT11D02; assembly: GCF_058808595.1. Taxonomy (NCBI): domain Bacteria; kingdom Pseudomonadati; phylum Pseudomonadota; class Gammaproteobacteria; order Lysobacterales; family Rhodanobacteraceae; genus Dokdonella; species Dokdonella sp. GW821-FHT11D02. The sequence continues at coordinate 2,443,981 of NZ_CM179520.1, forward strand.
GGATTTCACGCCGGTGTTGTGGCCTTACTACGTCGCGGTGGCGGCGCTGTACGGCACGGTGACGTATCGGACGCAATCGATCCTGCCTGCCGTGGTGCTGCACACGCTCGGCAATGTCTATTCGAATGTCGATCTGTGGTTGCACGGTCGCGCCGAATGGCAGAGCGGCGCGAGCGCCGCTGCGCTGATCTGGGTCGGCGGCCCCGACGCAGCGTTCTGGTTCACCGGCACCGGCTTCGTGCTGGCCGCTGCCGCTACCGTCTGCGCGTTTCGTCGACTGGCGCGCGTATGTGCGACTGCTTGAGGTACCGGACTCTTTACTGTTTATCTGTGCGCTTCTGCCGTTGTGAATCCTTTCAAGCCGTCTCGGCGAGGCAGCGCGCCAAGGTCAACTGCGGGTCCGTCGCGATCGTGTAGTGGCGCGCACCGGCCACGAGGAAGGAGGCGAACAGCCGCAGCATGCCGATGTCGGGCAGCAGTTCTTCGACGAACAAGAATTGTCCGGCCTGGTTGATCTCGAGAAATTGCAGCTCGCCGTGGCGATCGAGCACGAAGTCGAGACAGCCGAAGACCAGGCCTAACTTGGCCATCAGCTCATCGATGCGCCGATCCAGGGTGGCCGGCAGCGTCGTCGTTTCGGCGCTGAAGCCGGCGTCGAGGCTGTGCACGCGCCAGTCGAGGTAGGCTGCTCCTTCGCGGCTGCGCATCGCGATCGCGAGCTTGCGATCGCCGACCACGGTGACGCGCAGATCCGCGCTCTTGTCGACATAGCGTTGATAGATGCCCGGGCAGAGCGCGATCGTCTCCGCGTTGGGCAGGTTCGAGGGGTCGAGCTTTGCCGCAGTGGTCGCGAGCGGCTTGCCGTCCTCGCCGTCGAGCCAGATGTGCGGACGGAAGGTCTTGAACACGAGCGGGCCGCAACGCAGCGCCAACTTGCGCACGGCCGCCGCGTCGTTGCCGATCACCGTCTCGGGAAAGCGCAAGCCCACTTCGCGCGCGGCGATCAGCTGGCTGAGTTTGTTCTCGGCCGCGCGCGCCGCGGCCGGCGGGTTGACCCAGAACGCAGGCAGGACCGCGGTCGCCGCCGCTTCGAGATTGCGTTGGAACGAGAGCCACTCGGTCTCCGCATACGCCGCGTCGGCAGCATCCATCGGCGGCGGCAGCGGCGCGCGCGGCCGCCGGTTCCACACGGTCGTCGGCGGCGGCACCGACAGCGACTGCGCGTCGCCGTCGATTTCGACCGCCAGCGCTGCACCCTCCCATTGCGCCAGATTGCCGCTCGTGCGCACCGGCATCTGCAAGCGCGCCAGCGCCCACGACAGAACCTGCGCGTGCGGATCGTCGGGCGGTGCGAGGATGTGCACGCTGCGCGTCATCGATCAAAGCTCCGTTCCGAAATGAAGAGCCCCCTTCGCAGGGGGCTCGGTGGCATTCAGAACACGTCGTCCGGCGGATCGCCGCGCTGGGTGACGAAGCGCGTGAGGAACTGGCCCTTGCGCAACATTTCCACATCGAATTCTTCGGGCTTCAGTTCCAGCGCCAGCAGACGTCCGAGCGGACGGCGTAGCGGAGACTCTGTCGCATTCGTCATTGGATCCATGAGAACGCACCTCGATAGGCCGCTGCACGTGCAGCGATTCACTACACCATAGGAGGGTGCGGCTCGCAACGCAGACTGCGGCAGAAGCTCATTCCGCAGCGGCGACTTCACCGAAGTGACATCTTGTTCAACATTTGTGACGCTGCTTCGCGAATTGTGCACTCGATCACTGAAACGTCTACATTTATCAATGTCGACCCATGGTCAGTACGCATGCGCTTCACCTTCTTCAGTAAGGAAGCCACCAGCAACCCTGGATTTTTCGCCAGGCACTCGTTCGACCGCGACTCCGCCGATTTCCCCGTTCGTTTCCGTCCCACCCTGGTCACCGAGCTGACGCGCGATCACGCCGCCGCGCGTGCGGCGATGCGCGGCTTGCTCGATCACTGCCGCGCCCGGCGCTTGGACGAAGCGGTGAATCAGATGCGCATCTTCGCCGACGTGTTCCGTCACGTCGGCCTGCTCAAGAGCGTGCAGCTGCATCCTTATCTGCGCTGGGCGCTGCAACGCGACGCGGCGGCGTCGATGCAGCTGCAGGCCCTGCTGCACGAACTCGACGCGGGTTCGATGCGGGTCAGCGCGGTCTTGAACCACTACTTGAGCGGTCCTTGGAACCGCGCGCAGCGCAGCCGTTTCGTCAAGGACATCGCGCACGCCGCGCAATGGACGGCGCGCGATCTGCGGCGCGAGGAAGCGTCGATCTTTCCGCTGTACTTGCCGCCCGGCCAATACAAATTCGTCGGCCGCACAGGCGGCGCGCCGTATCTGCCGGCCAAAGCGTGAGCGCATCGGCGCTCGATTCCGCAACACCGCGCCGCAGCCGCACTGGAAAAGTCGGTGAGTTTGTCCAGGCCCCGAGCCGGCGGCTCGGACTACACTAGCCCGTTCTGGCGAGTCGGGGGACTTGCCCGCCGGCGCATTCGGTCGCGGCGCGCCACCGCACTTTGGGGAAATGACGTGAAACGAAATCGCAGCTGCTTCCTGATCGGCCTGGCATGTGCGGCCGCAGTCAACGGCGCCTGGGCGCAGAGCGGTCAAGCGGCCGCCGGCGCGGCCGGCGGCGGCCTCTGGCAAGACGTCGCCGAAACCAGCATACAGAGCGTTGCGGCGCGCTCGATCGTGCCTTCGCGTTATCGCACCTTGACGCTCGACCGCACGCGCCTGGCGGCCTTGCTCGCCGACGCGCCGCAGGAATCGGCGCAAGACGTGCGCAAGAGTCCGGTGACGCTCACGCTGCCGCTGCCGGACGGGCAGTACGCCGAATTCCGCGTCGTCGAATCGCCGATCATGCAGCCGGGGCTCGCGGCGAAGTATCCGCAGATCCGCACCTATCTCGGCCAAGGCATCACCGATCCGGCCGCGACCTTGCGCTTCGATCTCACCCCGAAGGGTTTTCGCGCGCAGATTCTGAGCGCCGCCGGCGCCGTCTACGTCGATCCGTATCAGAAGAACGACACTTCGCACTACATCGCTTACGCCAAGCGCGACTACATACGCAGCGGCGAGCGCATGCAGTGCACCGTGCGCGACACGCGCGGCTTGCTGCACAACGAACCGGTGCAGGACATCGCTTCATCGCCGACGCCGAACACCGCCTCCGGCGACACCTTGCGCACCTATCGCCTGGCGCTGTCGGCCACCGGCGAATACACCCGCTTCCAGGGCGGCTCGGTCACCGACGCGCTGGCCGGCATGGTCGGCACGATGAACCGCGTCAATGGCATCTACGAGCGCGAAGTCGGCGTGCGCATGGTGCTGGTCGACAACACCGACCTCAACATCTACACCGACCCCGCTACCGATCCGTTCACCAACAGCGACGGCAGCTCGCTGCTGGACGAGAACCAGTGGGCGATCGACCGCTACATCGGCAGCGCGAACTACGACATCGGCCACGTCTTCAGCACCGGTGGCGGCGGCATCGCCGGCCTCGGCGTGGTCTGCCAGGAAGGCGGTAAGGCGAACGGCGTGACCGGCTCGAGCGCGCCGACCGGCGACGCTTACGACATCGACTACGTCGCGCACGAAATGGGTCATCAGTTCGGCGGCCCGCATACGTTCAACAGCGAAGTGTCGAGCTGCGGCGGCGGCAATCGCGAAGAGTCCGACGCGTACGAGCCGGGCTCGGGCATCACGGTCATGGCTTACGCCGGCATCTGCGGTTCGGAGAACCTGCAGCCGCACAGCGAAGACTATTTCCATCGCTCCAGTTTGAACCGCATCTTCACCTACATCGCCGGCGACGGCAGCTGCGGCGTTTCCTCGGCCACCGGCAATACCGCACCGACCGTGAGCACAGCGCCGGCGTTCACGATACCCGCGCGCACGCCGTTCACGCTGACCGCGAGCGGCAGCGATCCCGACGGCGATCCGATCACCTACTTGTGGGAAGAGATGGATCTGGGTGCGTCGACCACCGGCGGCGCGCTGGCCGACAACGGCACTCGTCCGCTGTTCCGCGCGTTCGATCCGACGCCCGATCCGTCGCGCACCTATCCGAGCCTGCGCTTCATCCTCAACAACGCCAACGTGGTGCCGGCCACCGCGCCGCTGCCGGGCACGACCTCGCCGAACGTCTACACCGGCGAACTCCTGCCGACCACCAGCCGCACGCTCAACTTCCGCGTGACCGTGCGCGACAACCGCGCCGGCGGCGGCGGTACCAACGAAGCGGCCACCGTGCTCACGGTCAACAATACGGCCGGTCCGTTCGCCGTGACCGTGCCGAACACCGCGGTGAACTGGGCCGCCGGCTCCACCCAGACGGTGAGCTGGAACGTGGCGAACACCAATGCGGCGCCGGTCAACACCGCCAACGTGGCAATCAAGCTGTCGCTCGACGGCGGCTACACCTGGCCGAAGACCTTGGCCGCGAGCGTGCCCAACAACGGCAGCGCGGACGTCACCGTTCCGGCCGACACCGCGGCGACGACGCAGGCGCGCGTGAAGGTCGAAGCGATCGGCAACGTGTACTTCGACATTTCCGATGCGAACTTCACCATCACCGGCACCAATACCGCGCCGACGATCACCGTCACCGGTCCGCTCGCCGTGCGGCAGGGCAGCCCGGCCGGCAGTGCGAACGTCGCCACCGTCGCCGATACGCAGGATGCCGCCGGCACCCTGCAGCTGGCGCTGTCCGACGTACCGCAGGAACTGACCGCGTCGGTGGCGAACAACGCCGGCACGGTTTCGCTGACGGCGGCGGCCTCGTGCGCGCTGGTCGCGCCGACCAACGGCAGTCGCGTGTATCCGCTGCGCCTGACCGTGAGCGATAGCGCCGGCTCGACCACCACCGGCTTCGTCAACGTGCAGGTCAGCACGAACCAGGCGCCGACGCTCGGCACCTATTCCGGCCAGATCATGACGCGCGGCACCACTGCTACGTTCACGCCGTCGGCGGCGCCCGGCGATCCAAACGGCAACTACGTCGGCGTGTCGGTGCTGCCGACGACGTTGCCCGGCGGCGGCACGGTATCGATTGCGGCGGACGGCACCGTCACCGTGACCACCACGCCGGCAACGACATACGGCTACTACAAGATTCGCGCGAGCGCGGCGGACACTTGCGGCGCGGTCGAGACGCGCGAGTTCACTGTGCAGGTGACGACGCCCGAGCCGCTTCTGAACTTCGGCGGCGCCGCCGTGAGCAGCGGCAACAACCTGATCGAACCGAACAAGTGCAACGCCGCCACGGTGACCTTGAAGAACGAAGGCGCCAGCGGCGCGACGGCGATTTCGAGCACGCTCGCGACCACCACGCCGGGCGTGACGATCACACAAGGCGCGTCGAGCTACGCCGATCTCGCCGCGGCCGCGAGCGGTGCGAACACGACCGCCTACCAGATCAGCACCGATTCCACGTTGACTTGCTTCAGCACGATCGACTTCACCCAGACCGTGACCTACGCCGGCGGCGGCTCGCGCACGCTCGACTTCAGTCTGCCGGTCGGACGGGCGGTGGCTTCCACCTACACCTTCACCGCGGGCAGCGGCGGCACGATCTCGAGCACCGGCACCCTGGTGGCCGGCACACGTGCCGACGACGCCATCGCTTCGGTGACGGTGCCGGCGGATTTCGACTTCTCGATCATGAACACGCCGATCGCCGGCGGCAGCACGCTGCGCGTGAGCACCAACGGCAACATCCAGTTCGTCTCCTCCGGCGGCACCGAAGCGTGGGGCAACACGCCGTTGCCGGCGTTCGGCAGCGGCGGCGGCGAGAGCGGTGTGTTTCCGGTGAATGCGCCGACGCTGTTCGCCTACTGGGAAGATCTCGACCTGCGCGCCGGAACCGCCGGCGTCTTCACCGAGGTCAGCGGCACCGCGCCGAACCGCGTCTTCAAAGTCGAGTGGCGCGGGCGCATCGTCGGCAACGGACCGAACGTCAATTTCGCCGTGCTGTTCCACGAGAACTCGAACCTGTTCGACATCGTTTACAAGAACGCCGCAGCTGCGAACGGCGACAGTGCGACGATCGGCTGGCAGGCGGACGATCACGGCACCGACTTCACCGCGTTCTCGATCAACCGCGCGACCATCACCTCGTCCGGCATGACGCTGACTTCGAGCATCGCGCCGGCGCAGTGCGTGGTCGGTCCCGGCTCGTGTGCGGCGCCGGACTTCATCTTCCAGGACGGTTTCGATCCCTGATCGACGGCGAGGTTCGCCTTCGCCGAGAAGCAAGGGGCGGCGGTGTCGACGACACCGCCGCCGGTGAAATCCTCAGAACCGATACTTCGCCGTCAGCGTGGCGAGGCGGCGGATTCCGCAATAGTCGATTGAGTCAGCGTCTTGCGTACGACTCGCACATTTGAGCGGGTGCGAGCCCGTACTATTCCGCTTCCGCCATGCATCGACTACGCCGCCGCTAGTGCCTGAGCGCAGCGACCTCGAGCTGACGCGGTCCACCATGTCCATCAAGTTCGAACGCTGCCGGCATTTCCCGCACACCGAAGCGCCGAAACAACGAGCCATCGGCGTCGAGCACCAGCGGAACGTCCACGTGATTCTTCTCGCGGTACTCGCGCAGATCGTCCGCCGAGGTCCACAGGCCCAGCGATATCGCGATCCAGCGCTCGCCTTTCGGTGGTGAGGTCAGTCGTTCGCGAATCGCGCGGCAGCCGCTCGACGCTTGCGGGCGTGTCTTCTCGAAGTAGCTTTCGCACCAGGGCGCGAAAAAGGCGAGGCGGGTGGGGCGGCCGGAAGGATCGGCGAGTGCGATCGTGGTGCCGTCGATCGTCGTGAGCACGGCTGATGGTGCAGGATCGCGGGCGAGTGGCTTGGCCGCGGCCGTCGCGATCGCCTTCGGCTGGGACGCGCGAGCGGCCGCGAGCGCGGCGTCGAGCTTGGCGTCGGCGAGATGGCCGACGTAGGCGATGCGGCCGTCACGACCGACGATGATGTGCTGCGGCGTCACGCGCAAGCCGAAGACTTCGCCGAGGCGGCCGTCGCCGTCGCGCACGATCGGCATGGTCAGGCCGTATTCGCGGCCGAACGCGTGGACTTGCTCGACGCTGTCGTCGAAGCCGGCGTTGATCGCGATCACCGCGAGATCGTCGCCGGCGCCGCGCTGTGCCTTCTCGAAATGCGGCATCTGCTCGCGGCACGGCGAACACCAGGTCGCCCAGAATTTAAGGTAGATCGCCTTGTGTCCGCGCAAGGCGCCGAGATCGATACGCTGGCCGTCGATGCTGGTCAGCACCAGCGGCGGCACTTCGCGTCCGATCAGGCTGGCGCCGGTCTGCTCGGCGAAGGCTTGGCCGGTTTCGGCCTGCGCCGCCGGAGAGAACGGTGCGCAGGCGAGCACGATCGATGCGAGCGCGCCGAAGTACCAAGGCCGGAACGAAGCGCGGCGGTATCCACTTCCGATCGTCCGCTTCATCGCTCGAATCCCTCTCGCAGCGGCAGGCCGTAGGTTGCGCAGTAGGTGCGATATTCCTCGACCTGCGTCTGCGCCGAAGCGCGCGCGCGGACGCTGCCGTCGGCGTGCAGGAATTCGACTTCGCCCATCACCACGATGAAGGCGGTCATCGGTTCTTCGCCGACGATCGTCCACCAGTCGACGTTGCCGGACGGTTCGTATACGTAGTCGCCCGGTCCGATCACTTCGCCCGTGCACAGCTTGCGATAGCCGGAGAGATTCCAGGCATGGATCTCGCCGCTGTGCCGGTGCAGCGGCATCGATACCCCCGGTTGCATGCGCAAGAGTTCGACGAAGCCGCGGCCGTCGGGGAAGACGTGCAGCAGCTTGCTCTCCTTGCCGGCCGAGCCGCCGGGTATCCACGGTATCGTTGCGCTGGCGGCGAACTGCGCCGGCAGGTAGGTGCGCGCCGCCTGCGGCGCGGCGAGAAGCAGGGCGTTCATCGGAATCTCCATAAGGGACTTGAGGTCGCAAAGCCGCGCTCAGGCGGTGACCGCTTCGAGGTAGCGTGCGAACGAGGCGTCGACGGCCGCGCGACCGCCGCCGATGATGTTGCGGCCCCAGGAAAAGCCGTACACGTCCTCGAACGGCAATCCTTCCAGGCGCGCGCGCATCGCGCGTACCGCGCTGGCTCGCATCGGAATGTAGTTGGGGTAGCTGTACATGAAGCCGACGTGGCGACGGTCCTGCGCGACTTGCAAGGCGTCGCCCGGGAACAAGGCGCCGCCGCCGCGCGCTCCGTCGCGCCAATGCAGCGCCGTACTGCCTTCGAAATGGCCGCCGCAGCGGATCAAGGTGACCGTCGAAGACAGGCGATGGAAATCGCCGCTCCAATAACGGATCAGCGGTGACGGACGCCGCACCCAATGCCGATCCGCCTCGTGCAGCAGGATCGGCACGCCGCCGAGCGCCTCGCTCCATTGCACCATCGACGAGTAGAAATGCGGATGCGAAATCGCGATCGCATCGACGCCGCCGCGTGCGCGCAGCGCGGCGAGCGCGGCGTCGGTGACCAGGCTGACGCATTCCCATAGCAGGTTGCCGGCGTCGGTCGGCAGCAACAGGGCGCGTTGCGGAATCGCGAAGTCGGGCGTGATCGCGATGCCGAGCAGGCCGGCGTCGTCGTCGATGCGCAAAGCGTGCGTGGCGGCGAGTTCGTCGTGGCTCAGCCAGCGCTGGCCGCTCCAGCCGACGTATTGGCGTTCGTCCTCGCAGATGTCGCAGCGGGCGGGCGGCGAGGGCGCCTCCGCGTGTTGGGTGCCGCAGGTTTCGCAGATCGATGCCGGCATCGGGTTCGCTCGTTCGGCTTGCACTGGTAGGGTCGCACTGTAGACTCGTCGTGGTTCCAGTAATGAGCCAGTTTGTATGAGTTTGCAGGAACCAGTTTTCGAGTTCTCGTTGAGCTTCGACGACGGCCGCAGCAGCGTCACGCGCACGCGTTCCCTGCATGCGCAGCTGCGCGCCGCGATCCTCGACCAGCGCTTGCGCGCCGGCACCGAGTTGCCGTCGACGCGGCGCGTCGCGTCGGCCTACGGCATCGCGCGCAATACGGTGATCGCCGCGTACGATTTGCTGATCGCCGAGGGTTACGTCGCGACGCGACGCGGTGCCAAGGCGGTGGTGACGGCGCACGCGGCGCGCAAACCTTCGCCGCGTGCCGCGCCCAGATCCCACGCACGCATACCGATCGATCCGATCTGGCAGACACCTGCGCTGCGCGGCATGCCGAGCCGCTCGCTGCCGGCGCGCAGCTTTCGTCTGGGCATGCCCGAGCATCGGTACTTCCCGTTCGCGACCTGGCAGCGGCTGAGCGCACGCGCGCAACGCGCCTGGGCCAAGGCGGCGTTCGCCTACGGTCCGACGCAGGGCCTGCCGGCGTTGTGCGAAGCGATCGCGCAGCACGTCGCTTTCGCACGCGCGGTCGCGTGCACGGGCGAGGACGTCGTCGTCACCACCGGCGCGCAGCAGGCGTTCGATCTGCTCGCCCGCTTGCTGGTGCGCTCGGGGCAGACGCGCGTCGCGGTGGAGGAACCGGGCTATCCGCCGCTGCGCGCCGCGTTCCTCGCGGCCGGTGCGGAAATCGTGCCGATCGCCGTCGACGAGGAGGGGCTGTGCGTCGATCGGCTCGAACGCGACGTGCGCGTGATCTATGTGACGCCGTCGCACCAGTCGCCGACCGGCGTGGTGCTTTCGCTGCGCCGCCGCCGCGCCTTGCTCGATTTCGCGCGCGCGACCGGCGCCGTCGTGATCGAGGACGACTACGACGGCGAGTTCCGTTTCGGTCCGCGCCCGCTCGACGCCTTGCAGACGCTCGATCGCGACCAACGCGTGTTCTATGTCGGCACGTTTTCCAAGAGCCTGTTTCCGGCGCTGCGCAAAGGCTTCATCGTGGCACCGGCATGGGCGCGCGAGGCGCTGCTCGCGGTGAAGTCGTGCGTCGACCCGCACTGCGATCCGCACAGCCAGTCCGTACTCGCGGCGTTCATCCGCGAGGGTCATCTCGCACGCCACGTACGTCGCATGCGCCCGATCTACGCGGCACGGCGCGACGCCTTGCTCGAAGGCCTGCACGACCTCCTCGGCGACTGGCTGCAAGCGATTGCGCCGGAGGCCGGCTTGCATCTGGCCGCCCGCGTGCTCGAGCCGCGCCGCGCTCCGGCGATACTCGCGTCGATGGCCGAGTGCCTGCCCGGCGCGCAGTCGATCACCGACTACGCCCTTACGCCACCGTCGCCAGCCCTGGTCTGCGGCTACGGCACGATCGATGCGGAAGCGATCCGGCCCGCGCTGGCGCAATGGCGGCGCAGCTTGCTACGGGCGGAGCGGCGCGACGGCTGAATCTCGGCGGCGAACGCAGCACGCCGTTACGACGCGCTGAGCTTCGCGCGCTGACGAAACTCGGTAGTGGTCAGGCCGCCGAAGCCCCAATTGTCGGTATCGACTTCCTCGATCACGACATGCGTCCATTCGGGCGGCTTGTGCAGCACGCGCTGCAGGGTTTGGGTTACTTCGGCGATGACCTGGGCCTTCTGTTCGGCGGTGTTCCCTTCGCGGGTGATGCGAATGCTGACGAAAGGCATGCTGCGCTCCTCAAGGACGATGGGGTCGATTGCTCTGCTTCAACGGCCGGCGCTGAAGCCGCCGTCGACCGGCAGCACGGTGCCGGTCACGAAGTCGGCTTGGGCGAGATAGAGCACCGCCGCATTGATGTCGGCGTTGGTTCCGATCCGACCCAGCGGATGCAAGCGTGCCAGCGCGGCGTGATGTTCCGGTGCATGCATCGGCGTATCGATGATGCCGGGCGCGACCGCGTTGACCGTCACTCCGTGCGGCGCGAGTTCGAGCGCCAAGGCTCGCGTGGCCTGATTGATGCCGCCCTTGATCGCGACCGCGAGCAGGGCCGGCACGTCGCCGAGCGGCTGCATCGCAATGGCCGCGGTGATGTTGATGATCTTGCCGCTCTTGCGCTCGCTCATGTGGCTGGCCGCTTGCTGCGAGGCGTACAAGACGCCCTTGAGATTGGTCGAGATGTTCTCTTCGATTTCTTCCACCGTGAACTGCACGAACGGCTTGGGCGTGAAGAGACCGGCGTTGTTGATCAGCACGTCGACCTTGCCGTAACGGGCGATCGCCTGCTCGAACAGCTGTCGCGCCGACTCCGGCTTGCCGACGTCGCCGACGACGCCGAAGAAGCGCTCGCCCGCGTTCAGCTTTTCCGCAGCGCTGCGCAAGCGCTCGGCGCTGCGGCTGCTGCCGACGACGTTGTCGCCTTGATTCAAAAAGGCTTCGGCCAGGCCCAGGCCGATGCCGCTGCTGGCGCCGGTGATGACCACGGTGCGTTTATTTGAGCTGCTCATGAGACGTCTCCCGATGCGTGATTGGATGTCGGCACGGACTCTTTCCCGCCGTCGGGAGGCAATGTATTGATGTCGTAACGTATAAAAAATCGGATTCGGTACACTTGTATTGATACATGGTGTAAAGAATATGCAGCGACATTTCGACGACATCCTGCTCGGCAGCATCGAGTTGTTCTGCCTCGCGGTGGAGGCGGGCAGCTTCACCGCGGCGGCCAAGACCGCCGGCGTCACGCCTGCGGCGGTCAGCCGCTCGATCGCGCGCTTGGAACAGCGCCTAGGGGCGCGCTTGTTCGTGCGCTCCACGCGGCGCATCCGGCTGACGGAAAGCGGCAAGGTCTACTACGAGCAGAGCCGCGCCGCGCTCGATCAGCTGATCGAGGCGGAGCGCAGGATCAGCGGCGAACAAGAACAGCCGGCGGGCACGATCCGCATCAGCGCGCCGACTACTTACGGGCACTACCGTCTGCTGCCGCTGCTGCCCGCGTTTCGTGCCAGATATCCGCAGATCAAGCTGGAAACGCACATCAGCAACCGCAACGTCGACTTTCGCGAGGAGAATTTCGATCTCGCCATCCGCTTTCGCGCGCAACCCGATTCGATGATGGTTTCGCGCCACCTCGAAGAAGCGGTACTGGTGGTGGTCGCCAGCCCCGCCTATCTGCAAGAGGCGGGATCGCCGCGGAACCTCCAAGACCTCGAACGGCACGAATGCATCCAGTTCGATCTGCCCAGCAGCGGACGGCCGATTTCCTGGTTGTTCGCCGAGAATGGCCGCGAGCAGGAAATCTTTACCGCCGGCCACTACGTCTGCGCCGAGGACGTGCTCGCCGGCGTGACCTTGGCCAGGGCGGGCGCCGGCTTGTTCCAAACCTACCGCTTCATCGTCGAGCAGGATTTGGCTGCCGGTCGTTTGGTCGAGGTTTTGCAGTCCTTCGGTGGACGCTCGCGGCCGGTCAGCTTGATGTATCCGCATGGCCGTCTGTTGCCCTCGCGCGTGCGCGTCTTCGTCGATTTCCTGATCGAACAGGCGCGTACGCGGTCGCCGGCATCACGCAAGGCTTCGTCGCCTCGACGCAAGTCGTAAGCGGGGCCGCGGCAAGCGTCGGCGTTGTGCGAAGACCTGCTCGTATCGATTGCATCGCATAGCTCTGATTTCACGCGCTCTCGACGCCGCTGAACGTACGCACCAAATCGAAAGCGGCCGCATGTGCAATTCGCTACCCGCATCGCGGTCGCGTCCACGGTGCAGTGCGAGCATCGCGCAAGCGGCGAATTCTTCGCCCTCGCTCATCCACTCCGGATGCGCGTCTTCGCAGTTCGCGTTCGTCGACGCCGCTCGCGCGGTCGACGAGCACGCGAGACCGGCGATCGGCGATCCCGCCGTCGCCCTTCGATCAGGAGCGAAACCATGTTCGATGCACAGAAAGCTTTGGTGGTGTATTCCGGCGCGCTGACCTTGGCCTGCGTCGCGATGTTGCTCAGCGGCTTCACCGAGAGCGGCGGTCGCGATGCGCGCTTCGATACCCTGACCGTACAACGCATCAACTTCATCGAGCCCGACGGCACCTTGCGCATGGTGCTGTCCAACAACCGCAAGATCCCCAACGTGATCGTCGCCGGCCACGAGTATCCCGACTACGGCAACCGCAAACCGTCGAACGCGGCCGGCATGCTGTTCTACGACGCGCAAGGAACCGAAAGCGGCGGCCTCACCTTCGGCGGCAGCAAGGCCGGCGAGGCGAACAAGTTGCGTTGGGGCCATCTCAGCTTCGACGCGTACGATCAGGACCAGATGTTCGCGATCGACGCCAGGAGCGACGGCACCAACCAGATCGCGAAGATGCAAATCTGGGATACGCCGAGCTGGTCGATCAAGGAATATCTCGATCTGCGCGACGACATCCGCCATCTGCCGCCCGAACAGCAGCAGGCGCGCCTGGAGGAATTCGCCGCCACGCATCCGGAGGCGAAGCTGCGCACGCTGTTGAGCGAAGAGAACTATCCGGACGCGCCCGACTCCAGCCGCAACATCTTCAGCCTCAACGACCAGGCCGGCAACGAGCGTTCGCGCCTCGGCGTCGACGCGGCGGACGATCCGAGCCTGAAGTTCTTGGACGCCGCGGGCACGGTGACGCACGAGTACCCGCCGTCTCCTTGAGCGTTTTCGTTTTGCGACACTGAAGGCCGCACCGATTGGCGGCCTTCAGTGCGCTCGCGCGAAGGATTCACGTGCTCGGCAATGTTTACCGAGCCGCTCCGGCACGACTCGATTCGACCACGCCGCGTATGTGCTCCTGCAAGGTCGTGCTGCCGCGCAGAGGGTCTTCCGCCATCGCCATGTCCTCGACCACGGTTGCGGTCATGCACGCGTACGACTTCGCCGCGGCTTCGGAAAATCCGAGTTCGCGGAAGGCCCTTTCCCACGCTTCGGCGGGCACGCTTTCCACCCGCACCTCGATGCCCAGCGCCTGCGCGTAGGCGTCGGCGACATCCTGCGGCGTGTAGCGCTGCGGACCCTCGACGTGACGCAGAGCCGTCTCGCCTTTCGATTCGAGCAGACGGCGCGCGGCGATCTCGCCGAGATCGGCCGGCGCGACCATCGGGATCGACAAGTTGGCCGGAAAGAAGCTGCGCAGCACGCCGGTCGCGCGTACGTCGTCGAGAAGGCCGTCCCAGTTGCTCAGGTAGTACGCACCGCGATTGATGGCCGCAGGAATCGGCTGTGCGCGCACGCGCCGCTCCAATTCGTACAAGACGGTCAAGTCGCCGCAGCGCTGGCCGGGTCGCGCGCCGTAGGCTGACGCGAGCACGACCTTCTCCAGCTTGGAGCCGGCTAGCGCCTCGACGATGCCGGCGAGATTGGCGCGTTCCTCGGCATCGGTATCCGTCGACGGCGCCGCCGGCGGATTGAGAAGAAAGGCGCGGCGGCCTTGGCGGAAGACGGCACGCAGGGCTTGCACGTCGCGCACGTCGGCTTCCGCGATTTCCGCACCGGCTTGCTTCAATGCGGTCGCGTGCGCCGCCTCGCGCGTCACTACCGTAACCGGCTCGCCACGTGCGAGTAGCGCGCGTGCCGTAGCCGCGCCGACGTGGCCGGTGCCACCGAGAACGATATTCACGACAGCCTCCATGGTGAGCTATGGGCGAATACGAGAATGGCGTCACGAACTTGATGAACGGCTGAACTGTTCGCAGGCGCACTCAGGTGCGAGCCAGACTTCGCCGCGCATGTCACTCGCACGTCCGCGCGTGTGCGAAAAGCGAATCGCAAGACGCGCCGTCGATGCGCGACTGCGCGGAGCGCGCAATGCCTCGCCGATGCATTCGCACGACTCGCGACGAGCGATGTGCTTTTGCACATTGGGAAGCGACGCACACTTCGGGGCGTGTCTCGCAATCTGTCAGGTTGTTGACAGCTTTCGGGTGATAGCAACGACGACGCAGTCGACGTCGGGCCTCCGCTTCACGCAGCAAACAAGCCCTTGTGCGCCTTCCATCGCCTCGCCGGGGCGAGGCGATGGGAGCGCCTTCGACGATTGCAGGGGTAATCGTTTCACGTTTGGAAATTGCACCAAGCAAGAGGACGCGCAGCACGGCGGAGCCGGCAGAAGGCCGCGCCCGGTATGTGTTGCGCGCAACGACCATTCGCATTGGAGGGAGTCAGCAATGCAAACGACGATTCGGATCTTGCATCGGAACCTTTTGGCGGCGGCCATCGTGCTCGCCTGCGGCGGCACCGCGGCGCAAGCGGCGACCGGCGCGGCCATCGACAGCAATGCCGGCAAGGTGACGCCGGCGAAGACGCTGCCGGAAGGTTTGCAGTTCAGCGGTGTGGTGGCGAACGACAAGGTGATCCACATCACCGTATCGTTGCGCATGCGCGATCGCGCCAAGCTCGACGCGCGCATCGCGTCGCGCAACTTCGTCACCCGCAGCACGACGGCACCGGCGATGACCGGCGCCGAGTTCCTGGCGGCGCACGCGCCGACCGCGGAACGTGCGCAGGCGGTGATCGACTATCTCGAAAAATCCGGCTTCAAGAACATCGAGCTGGCCTCGAACCGTCTGCTGATCACCGCCGACGGCAGCGCCGACGTCGTGCAGTCGGCCTTCGCCACGCGGCTGTCGCGCGTGGTCACCAAGGACGGCCGCGAGGCTTACGCCAACAGCGAACCGGCCTCGGTGCCGGCCGAACTGGCCGGCGACGTGCTCGCGATTCTCGGTCTGCAGGACGTGACGCGCCCGTACCTGATGCACCGCTTCCTCGACAACAGCGGCCCGGTCACCAATGCGATCGTCGGCCATAACCCGGCCGAGTTCTCTTCGATCTACGGCGGCAGCGGCGTCGCCACCGCGGCCGGCGTGCGCGTGGGTATCCTGGCCGACGGCAATCTCTCGCGCGTGATCAGTTCGCTCAACCGCTTCACCTCCAACAACGGCTTCTCGACCGTGACGACGCAGACGGTCGGCACCGCCAACAGCGACACGCAAGGCGTCACCGAGTGGGAGCTCGACAGTCAGAGCATCGTCGGTGCCGGCGGCGGCCAGGTCGGCGCGCTGGTGTTCTACATGATGCCGAACGTGACCAGCGGCTCGGCGATCGCATCGGGCATCAACACCGCGGTGACCGACAACACCTCGAAGATCGTCAACGGCTCGCTCGGCTATTGCGAAGCGGATGCGCAAAGCGAAGGCCTGATCGCGACCGGCGATCAGTCGCTGGCGCAAGCGGTGGCGCAGAACCAGACGTTCTCGTTCTCGACCGGCGACTCCGGCGCGGACGAATGCGGCGACGGCGGCACCAAGGCGAGCTGGCCGGCGAACTCGCCCTACGTGGTCGCGGTATCGGGCACGCGGCTCGACGCTTCCACCGGCGCCAGCGCCTCGTGGAACGGCGAAACGGTGTGGAGCGATTCGGGCGGCAGCCAGAGCACGATCGAACCGAAGCCGAGCTGGCAGACGCTGTGGAGCGGCGCGCATCGCGGCGTCGCCGACGTCGCCTTCGACGGCGATCCAAGCTCGGGCGCCCTGGTCGTCGACGGCACCAGCACGCAGCAGGTCGGCGGCACCAGCCTGTCCTCGCCGATCTTCGCCGGCTTGTGGGCGCGCGTGATCGCGATCAAGGGCAATCTCGGCTTCGCCGCGCCCTTGCTGTATCAGTTGCCGGCCGGCGATTTCCACGACGTGACCTCGGGCAGTAACGGCATTTCCGCCGCTGCCGGCTACGACCTCGCCAGCGGCCGCGGCAGCATGGTCCTGAGTTCGGCGCTGAATCATCTCGGCGGCGGTGGGAGCAACGTACCGCCGACGGCGAACTTCAGCGTCACCACCAGCGGCCTCAGCGCGAGCTTCACCGACTCCTCCACCGACAGCGACGGCACCATCGCGTCGCGCGCGTGGAACTTCGGCGATGGCGGCACCTCGACCGCGACCAACCCGAGCCACACCTACGCGGCCGCGGGCACCTACACGGTGACGCTGACGGTGACCGACAATGGCAATGCGTCCAACACCAAGACGCAATCGGTGACGGTCAGCACGGGCAGCGGCGGCAGCACGCAGCTGTTCTCCAACACCGGCTTCGAAAGCGGCACGGCGCCGTGGACCGGTACCACCGGTTCGATCTGCACGACCGCCTGCGGCACCGGCGAGTCGCCGCATGCGGGTACGCACTTCGTCTGGCTAGACGGCTACGGTTCGACCCACAGCGAGAGCATCGCGCAGCCGGTCACGATCACGGCCGGCAAGACTTCGGCGACGCTGCAGTACTACCTGCATATCGATACTGCCGAGACCACCACGACGACGGCCTACGACACCCTCAAGGTGCAGGTGCTGAACTCGTCCGGCACGGTGCTGGCGACGCTGCAGACCTACTCGAACCTCAACAAGAACACCGGCTACGCGGTGCACACGAACGATCTGTCCGCCTACATCGGCCAGACCGTGCAGGTGCGTTTCCTCGGTGCCGAGGATTCTTCGTTGCAGACCTCGTTCGTACTCGACGATGTGACGTTGACGGTGCAGTAAGTACGATTGCTTGGTTGTTCGATCTCGTTGGAAGGAGGGCCGCCGCGTGCGGCCCTCCCTTTTCGTGGAGTCGAAGTGCATCGCGGGCGCCTTGCCGAGATCCGAACCGCCATCGTCGTCCGTACGAATCGAGCGCGTGCCGTCATAATGAGATTCCTGTCGACGGAAGCGGGCGCGACATCCGCTCATCTATGCCGAAGCGCAGTGCGGGCATCTTGATGTACCGGAACGAGGGCGAACAACGGCTCGTCCTGCTCGCACATCCCGGCGGTCCGTTCTGGCAGCGCCGCGACGACGGCGCGTGGTCGATCCCGAAAGGGGAATTGGTCGGCGAAGAATCGGCCGCAGCGGCAGCGCGGCGCGAGTTCGAGGAAGAACTCGGCATGCCCGTGGTCGGAGAAATCCATTCGCTCGGCAGCATCCGGCAGGCCGGCGGCAAGTGGGTGGAAGCGTTCGCGCTCGAGGGCGAGTTCGACGTGGCTGCGTTGCGCAGCAACCCTTTCGAGATCGAGTGGCCGCCGCGCAGCGGCAAGCTGCAGACGTTTCCGGAGATCGATCGCGTGGCGTGGTTCTCGCTGGCGGAAGCCCGCACGAAGATTCTCGCCGGGCAGCGGCCCTTGCTGGATCGCCTCGAAGCTTGGGTTGGCGGCGCCGGTGGCATCGCCGATGGAAGCTCCGCGGAAGATTGATCGTTCCGAACCTGCCGCCGCGTTCGTTCACAACATGCGGCCGATGTCGCGATGCTTGGAATGCGAGGTTAGCGATTCCTCCGGCGCTCCGCGCAGCCCAGCGCGAGGTCGAATCAGCCGACGAGTTCGCGCGGCACGACATCCAGGCGCACGCGCCGATCGCGACGCAGCACCTCGATCTGCGCGGCGCGACCGATCGCATCGGCATTCAGCACGCGATGCAGCGCATCGATGCCGTCGATCGGCTGGCCGCCGAAGGCGACGACGACATCGCCGCTCTGCAAGCCGGCTTGTGCGGCCGGGCCGTCGTCGCTCACTTCCATCACACGCACGGCGGTGGCGGCGGGCAATTCGAACCAGCGCACGTAGCGTCGCGACAGCTCCAGATTCTGCGCGCCGATGCCGAGCGAAGCGCGACGCACTCGACCGTGCCGCATCAGCTCGGCGACGACCTGGTTGGCGATGTCGATCGAGGTGGCGAAGCAGATGCCTTGCGCGCCGGCGATGATCGCCGTGTTGACGCCGATCACGCGGCCGCCGGCATCGAGCAGCGGGCCGCCGGAATTGCCGGGATTGAGCGCCGCGTCGGTCTGGATCACGTCTTCGATCAGACGTCCGCCGGTCGAGCGCAGGCTGCGGCCGAGTGCGCTGACGACGCCGGCGGTGACGGTGCAGGCGAAGCCGAGCGGATTGCCGATCGCGACCACCAGTTGGCCGGCGCGAATCGCGCGCGCCGAACCGAGCGGCAAGGTCGGCAGCGGCTGCGGCGCGGCGACGCGCAGCAGCGCGACGTCGGTATGCGGGTCTTCGCCGATCAGATCGGCGGCGAAGTTCTGTCCGGCCGTGGTCGCGATCTCGATCCGTCGCGCGCGATGCACGACGTGCGAATTGGTCAGGATCAGCCCGTCGGGCGTGAACAGGAAACCGGAACCGCCGCCGCCGGGCAGGGCGCGGCCGTCGTGGCCGCTGCGGCCGGATACCGCGATCGAAACGACCGCATTGGCGGCCGTTTCGACCACGCCGGTGACGACGCGGGAGTAGGCGTCGAGCGCCGCGCTTTCATCGGCGGGGAGGCTGTCGCGAGTCTGATCGGCGGGGACCGGGTCGCCGCCGCAAGGGGAGTCGGATTCGAGCATGCGCTGGAAATGGGGGCCGGCGCGCCGCGCTCAAGCAGGGCGCTATCCGGCGCCCAGGAAGAGCCGTCGGGGACGCGATCGTCGATCCGCCTCGACGTCAGCCGCCGTGATTTAGCCGGCCAAACGGTTGCGATTTTCAGCGTTGCGCCGGCTGCCGGTGTGATCGAATGCGACGCACCGCGGGCGGCGCCAACCGTCTCGACACGGCGGCGCCCGAGATGGCATCTTTGGCGCCCTTCGCGCCACCCTGGTCTCGCTACCGGAACCTCGAGACCGCGACGCATTCGATGAGGGAGCCGAGTTGTCCGGCAGCACTTCCGACCGCAGTCTTTCCTTCCTCGCCGGCGGCGGCGAGATGGGCGAACGCATGCGCGCGATGGATTGGGCGCAGAAGCCACTCGGACCGCCCGAGCAGTGGCCGCCGGCGCTGAAGATGATCGTCGGCGTGCTGTTGGCGAGCCGCTTCCCGCACTTGCTCTGGTGGGGGCCGGACTATCTGTCGATCTACAACGACGCCTACCGTTCGGTGCTCGGCACCAAGCATCCGTGGGCGCTCGGTCGCCCGTTTCGTGAGGTCTGGACCGAAGTCGCGCACGTGCTCGCACCGCTGATCGACACACCATTCCACGGCGGTCCGGCGAGTTGGACCGACGACATCCAGCTCGAGATCAATCGCCACGGCTTCTTCGAAGAAAGCCATTTCCAATTCGCCTACAGTCCGGTTCCGGACGACACCGCGCCGAACGGTATCGGCGGCGTGCTGGCGACGGTGAACGAGATCACCGAGAAGGTGATCGGCGAACGGCGCCTCGCCATCTTGCGCGACGTCGGCAGCGACAGCGGGGCGGCGCGGCCGGTCGAGGAAGTCTGTGCGGAGATTGCGCAGGCGCTCGCGTCATACCCGCTCGACATCCCGTTCGCGCTGATCTACCTCTGCGAAAGCGAAGGGAATCGCGCCCGTCTCGCCGGCGCGACCGGCGTCGCCGGCGGTGCGCCGGCCGCGCCGATATCGATCGATCTTGCCACGCCGTCGAACTGCTGGCGCTTCGACGAGGTCGCGCGCACGCAGGCGCCGGTGATCGTCGAAGCGCTGTCCGAGCGCTTCGAGGAGGTGCCGCCCGGTCCCTGGTCCGATCCGCCGCAGAAGGCTTTCGTCGCGCCGATCCAATCGTCGCCGCCGGGCCAGTTAGCGGGCTTCCTCGTCGTCGGCGTGAGTGCGCGGCTGGCCTTGGACGAGCGCTATCTGGCCTTCCTCGATCTGCTGGTGGCGCGGGTGTCGGCCGCCATTGCGACCGCGCGCGCCTACCAGGCCGAGCGGCATCGCGCGGAAGCGCTGGCCAAGATCGATCGCGCGAAGACCGTGTTCTTCTCCAACGTCAGCCACGAATTCCGCACGCCGCTGACGCTGCTGCTGGCGCCGCTGGAGGACTTGCTCGGTGGGGTCGTGCCGGACGAGGCGGTCGCGCGCCGGGCAATGATCGAAGTCGCGCATCGCAACGCGCTCAGGCTGACCAAGCTGGTCAACACACTGCTCGATTTCTCGCGCATCGAGGCCGGTCGCGCCGATGCCGTGTACGAGCCGACCGACCTGGCGCAGCTGAGCGCGGAGCTGGCGAGCAACTTCCGATCGCTGGTGGAACGCGCCGGCCTTGACCTCGAAATCGATGCCGCGCAACCGGTGATCGCCGTCGTCGATCGCGAGCTGTGGGAAAAGGTCGTCCTCAACCTGGTTTCCAACGCATTCAAATTCACCTTCGAAGGCCGCATTTCCGTGCGCGTGCGGCGCGAAGGCGAGTACGTCGTGCTCGGCGTCAGCGATACCGGAACTGGCATCGCGGCACACGAACTGCCGAACCTGTTCAAGCGCTTCCATCGCATCAGCGGGGCGCGCGGGCGTTCGTTCGAGGGCAGCGGCATCGGCCTGGCGCTGGTGCACGAGATCGTGCGCTTGCACGGCGGCACGATCGAGGTCGACAGCAGCGAGGGCCGCGGCAGCACCTTTCGCGTCACGATTCCGAGCGGATCCTCGCACCTGCCGCCCGAGCGCATACGCGCCGAACGAGCTCGCCTCTCCACCGCGATTCGCCCGCGCGCCTACGTCGAGGAAGCGACGCGCTGGCTGTCCGCTCCGGCGCCGGACGCGCTCGAAGTCGACTCGCCGCCCGACTACCTCGAGACGGACGTGCCGCGGCGGCGCGTGCTGGTCGTCGACGACAACACCGACATGCGCGAGTACATCGCGCGGCGCATCGCGATGCATCACGAAGTCGTGGTCGCGTCGGACGGCGAGGAAGCGCTGCGCGCAGTTGCCGCCCGGCCGCCCGATCTGGTCGTCACCGACGTGATGATGCCGCGCCTGGACGGCTTCGGCTTCCTGCGCGCGCTGCGCGCCGATCCGAGTCTGCAAGGCATTCCGGTGATTCTGCTTTCGGCACGCGCCGGCGACGCCGCGCGCGTGGAAGGCATCGACGCGGGCGCCGACGACTACCTGACCAAGCCGTTCTCCGCCGACGAGCTGCTCGCGCGCGCGAACAACGCGCTTCGACTGGTCGACTTGCGCCGGCGCGAAGCATCGGCGCTGCGCGA
Organism: Dokdonella sp. GW821-FHT11D02; assembly: GCF_058808595.1. NCBI lineage: Bacteria > Pseudomonadati > Pseudomonadota > Gammaproteobacteria > Lysobacterales > Rhodanobacteraceae > Dokdonella > Dokdonella sp. GW821-FHT11D02. The sequence continues at coordinate 2,465,805 of NZ_CM179520.1, forward strand.
GAGCGAGGCGCGCTTCCGCGCCCTGGTCAACGCGTCTTCCAACGTGGTCTATCGCATGAGCGCGGACTGGACCGAGATGCGCCACCTCGACGGCCGCGGCTTTCTCGCCGACCTCGAGCGGCCGAGCATCGCCTGGCTGACCGAATACATCCTGCCGGAAGACCACGCCGAGGTGACTCGCGCGATCGAGAACGCCGTGCGCGAAAAGAGCGTCTTCGAGTTCGAGCATCGCGTGCGCCGCATCGACGGCTCGGTCGGCTGGGCCCAGTCGCGCGCGATTCCGATCGTCGAAGACGGCCGCATTGTCGAGTGGTTCGGCATGGCCACCGACGTGACCGCGCGCAAGCAGTCCGAACAACATCGCAAGCTGCTGCTCGACGAACTCAATCACCGCGTCAAGAACACTCTCGCGATCGTGCAATCGATCGTGCGGCAGTCGTTGCGCGAGGTTGAAGGTTCCGAGCTCGCGCGCGATCAGCTCGACCAGCGCCTGATCGCGTTGGCCAAGGCGCACGACACGCTGACGCGCGAGCACTGGGAGGACGCGCCGATCGCGCGCGTCGTCGCCGACGCGCTGCGGCCGCACCGGCTCGAAGGGCGTGCCGACTTTTCGATTCAAGGTCCGCCGGTGTCGCTGTCGCCGCGTCAGGTGATCGGGCTTTCGATGGCCTTGCAAGAGCTCGTCACCAACGCGATCAAGTACGGCGCGCTGTCGGTCGCGGGCGGCACGGTCGACCTTTCTTGGCAGCTGGTGCCCGAGTCCGCGCCGCCGTTGTTGCGCATCCGCTGGATCGAACGCGGCGGGCCACCCGTGCGCGCGCCGCGGCGTCGCGGCTTCGGCATGCGCCTGCTGTCGCGCGGCTTGAGCCAGGACTTGGGCGGCGGCGTCGAGCTCGACTTCGCACCCGGCGGACTGCGCTGCACGATGGAAGCGACGCTCGAGATGCGGCAGCGTCGTGCGCCGAGCGCACACGCCGGCGGGGAGGGGTCGCGTGCCTGAGCTGGCCGGTAAGCGCATCTTCGTGGTCGAAGACGAAGGCATGATCGCGATCTTGCTCGAGGATTTTCTCGAGGAGATCGGCTGCGTCGTCGCGGCCAGCGCGGCGACGCTGGAACAAGCTCTCGCGCAAGCCGAATCGGTCGACGCCGATGCGGCGGTTCTCGACCTCAATCTCGCCGGACGTTCCTCGGTCGACGTCGCCGCCGTGCTGGCGCGACGCGGCATTCCGTATCTGTTCGTGACCGGCTACGGCGGCATGGCGGAAACGGAGCCGACCTCGGCATCGGTGTTGACCAAACCGTTCCGAACGCGCGATCTCGAGCGCGCGCTGCGCACACTTTTTAGCGCTTGAGCACCGCTGCGATCGCCGCGTCAGGCGCGCTCGGTGTCAGTGCGGAAGCGCACGCCGAACGTGCGTCCGTGCTTGTTGCCCCAGTCGTACAGTGCCTGCAGCGGAGCGGCGAGCTCGCGACCGCTGGCAGTCATCGCGTAGCGCTCCTTGCCGTCGGCACCGGCCTGCAATGCGATGAAGCCGGTCTCGACCAGATCCGCCAGACGCTGCGTCAGCATCTTGTCCGACAGCGACGGAATCAGCCGGCGCAATTCCGAATAGCGCAACGGCTCTTGCTTGATCCGCGCCAAGATCACCGCTTTCCATTTGCCGCCGAGCGTGTCGAGCGCGAACTCGACCGGGCAACCGTAGGTTCTGCCGCGCTGGGTCATACGCGCATGATAGGCGCTGCGGCGGCGCGAGGGCGAGCGAACCGAGAGCCAGCGAACGACGCCATCACTTGTCGGCGTCGTTCGAGCGGTCACCGGCCTCGCGGTGCCCTTGCGCAGGTCCCCAACCCCAGCGCGGCATCGGCCATTCGCCTTCGGGTTTTTCGATTCCCTCGGCGGAGTTGATGACCGCGAGCTTGGAGCCCCATTCGAGGTAGCCGACGAACGCGTCGCGAAACGCGGGATCGGCCGGCAGGCCGACTTCGACTGCGGTCTCGAGCATCATCTCCACCCAGCGCGCGCGCTGCGCTTCGGTGATGCGGCGACCCAGATGCTTGGCGATCATGCCGATGTGGCTGCCGCCTTCGCTGGAGTAGAGCGGCGCGCCGCCGAACACTTCGGCGATGAAGTCGGCGACGCGTTCGGCGTGACGGCGATCCATGTGTTCGAACACCGGCGCCAGCAGCGGATCGTGCGGCACCTTGGCGTAGAACGCGACGGTCAGCGCCTTCAGCTTCTCGCGCCCGCCGGCCCATATCGCGAGCGAGGGCAGGTTCGGATGCGGCGTCGGCCGTTCCGCTGGCGGACGATCGCTGAAGCCGTTGAGCGCATGCGTGCCGTCGCAGAACGGCTTGCTGCTCGATCCGCCGCAACGGCAGAGCAGGGCGTGCGTGGTCTTGGCGAAGGTTCGTCCGGTGCCGCTGACCAGCTCGGCCGGTCCTGCGACTTCGAGCGGACCGTCTTTCATCGGGGTGATCGTCAGCGGGCCGGCGCGCGGGTCGAGCGGACGATAGGGCAGGGTGTCGGGCTCGCCGGTGGCTTGGAAGGCGACCTCCGCATGACTGCCGTCGCAGAACGGCTTGTTCCGCGACGCGCCGCAGCGGCACAACGTGCGGCGGCGCATCGGTGCAGCGGACGGATGACCGGCGATCTCGATGCGCGCATCGATCGCGTAGGGCCCGTTCTGGCGCGTGCGGATGGTATTGACCGGCGGATCGACCTCGTCGAGCGCGGCATCCTTGGCGCGATAGGCGATGGCGCCCGAGGGGCAATTGCGCGCGACCGCCGCGAGCGCGGCCGCGTGCATTTGATCGGGAAAGATCCACTCGCCCGGCGTGTTCGCCTTGAAGACGTCCGGCGCTTGCAATACGCAGAATCGCGAATGGATGCACAGCCGCGCGTCGAAGCGTATTTCGATCTGCTCGCCGATGGCGACTTCGGGTTGGCTCGGCTCGTCCGTCACGCGCAAGCCGCCTTCGCACGGCCTTCGTGCGACGGATTGGCATCGATCCGATCCGATGCCGGCGAGAGCAAAAGCGATCCGACCATGCTCAATCGGCCTTGGTCACTTGCGTGAAGACGACCTGCCAATGCCCTTTGCGTTTGGCCCAGACGTCGACGAAACGCGCGTGGATGGTCGACTCCTTGCCGCGATTGAGCCCTTTCGCATCGACCATTCCGCCGAGCACCGCGCCGTCGCGCCAGACGCGCGTGACCGGCTGGGTGAGGTCGACCGCGAGCGTCTTGCTCCCGGGTGCGGTCGCATCGGCGATGGAGTCCGCCTTGGTATGCGTCTTACCGTCCGCGTCCACCACCGCATAGTCGTCGGCCAGCAAGCGCTCGAGTTCGGCACGGTCGGATTTGAATTGCGCCAGGTCGTAGGCGGTCGCGGCGGCGGCGAGATCCTTCGGCAGCGCGCGATAGTCGCCGACTTCGCCGGCTTGCGCGGACGTCGCCATCCAGGCGGCACAAACGATCCAACTCCAGAGTATCGAACGCATGCGGTTCTCCGATGGCGGGATGGAGGGACGAGCGAGTGCGCGTAAAAGAGCAGGGCGGCAAGTGCATTTCAACGAACCAATTGGTTCGTGGCGGCGAACGATAACAACGTGCCGAGAAGAAGTCCGTCGGCGCCGAAGCCGAATGCGAGCTTTCACCGCGGCGGCAGGGTTCACCCGCGACTCAGTTGCCGCCTCGCAGCATTTCGGTCATCGGGCTTACGGAGAGGCGGCAATGAGCGAGAACCGGCGCGTGCGCGTTTCCCTGTGGATCGAAAGCGAACCTGCGCGTATCCACGCGGCCTTCATCGATCCCGCCGCGCTGACGCGCTTTTGGCTCGCATCGGCCGACGCGCCGCTCGCGCTGGGGCGCAGCGTGCGCTGGGTGTTCAAGGTCGCCGGCGCCCACACCGATACGACGGCGACACGGCTCGATCCGCCCCACACCTTGGAATGGGATTGGTCGGACGGATCGCATGTGCGCATCGAGCTGGAGCCGATCGCCGGCGGCAGCGCGGTGACGGTGCTGCACGATCTGGCCGCCGACATCGCCGATCCGCACGCCGCGGCGCTCGACGCGACGGAAGGCTTCGCCTACGTGCTGGCCGATCTGAAGAGTTGGATCGAGTCGGGAACCTCAGCGGGAATCACGGCGGGCAAAACGAAACTGATCGAGCTTCAGCGCTGACGCGCGCAAACGGCAGGAGGTGGCGATGCCCGTTCTGAGCCGAAAATATTTGCGTTTGTCCGGCGGCAGCAGGCTCGCCTATGCATCGGCCGGTGATCCTTCCTTGCCGGCCGTGCTGTTGCTGCACGGCCTGCCGAGTTCGGCCGACACGTTCCGCGACGTCGTCTCCGAGCTGGCGCAGGTCGCGTACCTGATCGTGCCCGACCTGCCGGGTTTCGGTGCGTCCGAACCGCTGGCGAAAACTTCGTTCGAGGGTTACGGCGAGGCGATGTTCGAGCTGTTGGCGGCGCTGAACGTCGGGCCGCGCTATCTGTATCTGCACGACTTCGGTGCGCCGGCCGCTTTGCACGTGGCGATGAACGAGCCCGATGCGGTGCTCGGTCTGATCGTGCAGAACGCGAATGCGCACCGCTCGGGCTTCAGTCAGCAGTGGGACGACGTATTCGCCTTCTGGGCCAATCCCAATGCAGAGACGACAGCGGCCGTGACCGGCCATCTGACCTACGAAGGGACGCGCGATCAGTATCTCGCCGGCGTGCCGCCCGAGTTCGCGGCGCACATATCGCCGCAAGGCTGGGAAGAAGATTGGCGCGTAATGAGCCTGCCCGGCCGGCTCGACATGCAGCGCGAACTGCTCGCCGACTACGGCAACTACGTCGCGCGGTTCGACCAAATCTCGCGCTATCTGATCGAGCAGCAGCCGCGCGCGCTGATGGTGTGGGGACGCCACGACGTGTACTTCGAGATCGAGGAGACCTTGTCCTGGATGCAAGAGCTGCCGCGGATGGAGTCGCACATTCTCGACGGCGGGCATATGCTGCTGGAGACGCACGCGGCGCCGGCAGCGGAACTCTTCGCCAAGTTCATCGCGGGCGGCACGCACTAGGCGCCGTCGTTTTGCGACGGCGAAACCGAAGGCTGCGTGGGCGTCGTATCGATCGACGCCGGCAAAATCCCGATGCCCTGCAGCCAACGCTCGAGCAGGGAAGGCCAAACCGCAACCGGATGCTCGGTGGGCCGCAAGGTGAAGGCGTGTCCGCCCTTGGCGAAGAGATGGACTTCGGCGGGCACGCCGGCCGCGTCGAGCGCGCGTGCGTACAGCGTGCTGTTGCAGATTTCGTCGACCGGATCGTCCCAAGCCTGCAGCAAGAAGGTCGGCGGCGTTTGTTGAGTGACGCGGATGCCGGGATCGAGCTTGCCGCCGCGGCGGCAGAGATGGCCCGGATAGAACGCGACGGCGAAATCCGGGCGGCTGCTGACGCGATCAACGGCGTCGGCCGGCACATAAGCCGGCTCGAATAGGTTGCTGGTCTGCGCGACCAGATAGCCGCCGGCGGAAAAACCGATCACGCCGATCTTGTGCGGATCGATCCGCAGGCTTTCGGCCTGCGCGCGCACCAGCTTGATCGTGCGCTGGGCATCTTGCAGCGCGCGCGGCACTTTCGGCGTGACGGCGCAGCGGCAGTTCTCGTCCCAATGGTGAGCGCTTTTGGGAACGCGATATTTGGATAGGACGCAGGTGATGCCTTTGGAGGCGAGCCATTGGCAGATCTCGGTGCCTTCGGAGGTGATCACCACCGCCTTGAAGCCGCCGCCCGGGAACACGATCATCGCAGCGCCGGTGTTGCGGCCCTCGGCGGGAAAGATCGTCATGGTCGGATCGGTAACGTCGAACACCGCTTCGGAGACGGTTCCTCCGATCGCCTGCGGCGTTTGCACGGTCAAGACGCTCTCGGGCGCACGCGCGCCGCTCTCCGTTCCGGGTGCGCCGTTCGGCCAGATCGGAACCTGTTTCAGTCCGGCAGGCGCTTGCCAAAGACGAACCGTTTTGACTTGGGCTGGCGGTGACTTCGTCGGTGCCGCTTCATTCGCTTGCGCACCGGCTTCGCCCGCGATCGAGAGCGGCGTTCCGAAAAGTAAAACGAGAAGCCAACAAATCCTGTGCATCGTCGATCCCGCTCGATGGATGGGCCGGCGCAGGCTGCGCCGATGCCGTAGTCCGAACAAGCGCGCCGGCGCAATCGCCCGAGTTTCGACTGCGCAAGCGCCTGCGTGCGCCTCATCGGTGGCCGTCTTGCCATCTATCGCCCGCAGAATGTCCGTTCGCGCGATCGCCATCGAGCCGCGGCGGCGCACGCGTTGTCGCTCGCTTTGTCTTGTCGATGAGGCAAAGGCGCGCACGTCGCACAATGTCGCGGCCCCCGTTCTGCGCTTGCGTTCCCGATAGGGCCGAGCTTTACTGACCGTGGGTTGCGCGCTTGCCATCCCGCGGGCAGCAAGACGCAAGCTCTTTCGATCCGAGCGCCGCAACACGCGGCGTCGGCGAGCGGTCCGGGGAGCTGAAATCCGGGTCGATGGCGCCGCGCCGATCGCAGCGAAGTCCTTCGAGGAAGCCGTCATGTTCGACCACTTCGATCCGGTCCTGCTCGCACGAATCCAGTTCGCTTTCACGGTCAGCTTCCACTTCCTGTTTCCGGCCTTCTCGATCGGGCTCGCGAGTTTCCTCGCCGTGCTCGAAGCGCTGTGGCTGAAGACGCGCAAGCAGGTCTATCTCGACCTGTTCCGTTTCTGGTTGAAGATCTTCGCGGTCGCGTTCGCGATGGGTGTGGTGTCGGGCATCGTCATGTCGTATCAGTTCGGCACGAACTGGGCGGTGTTCTCCGACAAGGCGGGGCCGATCATCGGGCCGCTGATGGCGTACGAGGTGATGACGGCGTTTTTCCTCGAAGCCGGCTTCCTCGGTGTGATGCTGTTCGGCATGAAGCGAGTGGGGCCGCGCCTGCATTTCTTGGCGACGCTGATGGTCGCACTCGGCACCTTCATCTCCGCGTTTTGGATCTTGAGCGCGAACAGCTGGATGCACACGCCGACCGGCTACGCGATCAACGAAACGGGCCAGTTCGTACCGGCCGGCAGCTGGCTCGACATCATCTTCAATCCGAGCTTCCCCTACCGCCTCGCGCACACGCTGATCGCGGCTTACTTGACCACCGCGATGGCAGTCGGCGGCGTCGGCGCGTATCACTTGCTGAAGGATCGCCGTGCGGCGAAGGATCGGCGCGAAGGGCAGGAGTTGTCGCCGTCGCTGGCCGCATCGAGAACGATGTTTTCGATGGCGATGTGGATGGCCGCGATCGTCGCGCCGATCCAGATCGTCGCCGGCGATCAGCACGGTCTCAATACGCTCGAACACCAGCCGGCCAAGGTGATGGCGATGGAGGGTCACTACGACAGCCATCCCGACGGCGCGCCGCTGATCTTGTTCGGCATTCCGAATACGCCCGAGCGCAGGGTCGACTACGCCATCGAAATTCCCAAGCTGTCGTCCTTGATCCTCAAGCACGATCTCAACGCGCCGCTGGCGGGGTTGGATACGATTCCGCTCGATCGGCAGCCGCCGGTCGGCATCGTGTTCTGGTCGTTCCGCATCATGGTCGGGCTCGGCTTGGCCATGCTCGCACTCGGCGCGTGGAGCTTGCTCGCGCGCCTGCGCAAGCGGCTGTACGACTGGCCGGCGCTGCATCGTGCCGCGATCGCGATGGCGCCGTCCGGCTTCGTCGCGGTGTTGGCCGGCTGGGTCACCACCGAAGTCGGGCGGCAGCCGTTCACCGTCTACAACCTGCTGACCACGGCGCAGAGTGCGTCGCCGCTGGCCGCGCCGGCCGTGGGCGCGTCGCTGCTTGCCTTCATCGTGGTGTACTTCATCGTGTTCGGCTTCGGCACGTCTTACATCCTGCGCTTGATGGCGAAGGGCGTGCAGATCCAGGAAGAGCCGCTGGCCGAAGGCGACGGCCCGATCCGCACCGCCGGCCTCACGCCGGGCCCCGGCATGAAGATGGCCAAGGGAGGCACGCCATGAGCTTCGACATCGCCATCGTGTGGGCGGCGATCATCCTGTTCGCGGTGTTCGCCTACGTCGCCATGGACGGTTTCGATCTCGGCATCGGCATCCTGTTCCCGATCTTTCCACCCGGTCGCGAACGCGACCAGGCGATCAATTCGATCGCGCCGGTGTGGGACGGCAACGAGACCTGGCTGGTGCTCGGCGGCGGCGGGCTGATGGCCGCGTTTCCGCTGGCCTACGGCGTGGTGATGACAGCGCTGTATCCGCCCATCATCGCGATGCTGCTGGCGCTGGTGTTTCGCGGCGTCGCGTTCGAAGCGCGCTGGCGCGATCCTGCACATCGTCCGTGGTGGGATCTGGCCTTCACGCTCGGCTCCACCGTGGCGGCGTTTGCGCAAGGGGTGACCTTGGGCGCGTTGCTGCAAGGTGTCCACGTCGAGAATCGCGTCTACGCCGGCGGCTGGCTCGACTGGTTGTCGCCGTTCTCGCTGCTGACCGGCGCCAGCGTCGTGATCGGCTACGCCTTGCTCGGCGCCACCTGGCTGATCTGGAAGACCGAAGGCGTGGCGCAGGCGCATGCGTATCGGATCGCACCGCGGCTGGGTTTGGCTTTGCTGGCCGGCATCGTCCTGGTCAGCGTGGCGACGATCGGGCTGCGCTTCGACTACTACAGCCGCTGGACCGCCTACCCGGCGGTCTTGCTGACCGCGCAGGTGCCTCTGCTGACCGCGATCCTCGGCTACGCGTTCCTGCGCGCGCTGCGCAAGCGACGCGAACTGTCGCCGTTTCTGCTCACGCTCGGCTTGTTCCTGCTGACTTTCGTCGGCTTGTGCATCAGCATGTTTCCCTACGTCGTGCCGCGCGCGCTGACGATCTGGGATGCTGCGGCGCCGGCAGCCAGCCTGCGCTTCATGCTGGTCGGTGCCGCGGTGCTGATTCCGATCATTCTCGCCTACACCAGCTGGTCGTACTGGGTGTTCCGCGGCAAGGTCGGCCACGAGGGCTACCACTGATGGCGACGCAAGGCGAATGGCGCGAACCGTTGTGGAAGCGTCTGGCCTGGTTCGTCGCGCTGTGGATCGGCGGCGTCGCCGTGGTCGGAGCGGTGGCCTGGCTGCTGCGGCTTTGGATCGGTCGATGAGCATGCAAATAGTCGACCGGTAGCGTCCACTCGATCGTTTCGACCGAAGGTCGATGTCAGCGAATGGCCCGAACCGACGTAACCGCCGGTTTCGTCGCCTGAGCTTGCAGGACCTCCGATGCCGTTTCCTCTCGCGTCTTTCTTATTGGCGGCATTCGCAGCCGCCGATGGCGGGCAAACCCTGCCGCCCGCCGCCGCTTCGAACGATGCGGACACCACGGCCGTCGGTCGCGTCGACGTCGTTGCCGTCGTTCCGCTCGACCAAGTTACTGCCGGCGTGGAGTCGCGTCCTTCGAACGTGGCCGTCGATCCCACCGCCTACTATTCCAATCTCAGCGGATTCTCCGGCGTCATCGCGCCGTTCGGAAACACCGCGGCCTTTCCGATCGGCCTCAGCACGACCATGGGCTGCGACGACCTGACCGTGGGGGGAGGCGCGCCCAGTATCGATCTCGGCCGCGTGCGCTTCACCATCGCCAACCAGAACAACGTCGCGATGCGCGTGACTCCGACGATCGTGTTCTACCAAAGCGACGATCTTCGAGCCCCGCGCAGGCGCGTCAGCGCCCCGGTCCGTGCGGCCCATCCGGTGACGATCCCCGCGAACGCGATGCAGATCGTGCAGCTGGACATCGCGATGCAGACGCTCTGGCTCGATGCAACGCGAACCTTGTGGGCCTGCGTCTTCTACGACAATTTCGACGACCCGTCGGCCGGCACGGTGGCGCAAATGAATCAGCTCGGTGCCGCGCTATTCGATCCGATCGCGATTGGCAGTTCGAGCAACATACTGTTCGTCAACGTCGATCCGCACGACAACATGGCGGAGCGGCCGCTGGGTTCGCTGTTCTTCTACGACACCGTGCCTTCGAATTTCGGTTGGGAGCTGTTGCCCGTTCCTCCCGATGCGATTTTTGCGAACGGATTCGAGCGCTAGCTCAGGATCGCTACGCAATTCATCGTGCGGCGCCACGTCGCGGATGGGGCGCAGCCAAAATCGACGAGAAGTGCTAAATTCCCGCGGTCGAAAAAGGCAGGCTTGGTTCGGGTAGGCCCAAGCCCTTCCGCTCGCGGAAGCTCTTATCCTTGCGTGGTCGCAATGAGATACCTCGACGTTCCCGGCGCGTTTGCGTCTTGGGTTCGTCCGAGTGCGATCGTCGTTCGACACGTCGCTCCAGCGAACCCGTTCTTGGAGCAGATTGATGATCTACGACGTCGTGATTGCCGGTGCAGGCCCCGTCGGCTTGTTTCTGGCCTGCGAGCTGCGGCTCGCGAATGTGTCGGTACTGGTGCTGGAACAGGCCGAAGATCCGAGTTCGCCGCTGAAGCGGCTGCCGTTCGGCATGCGCGGGCTTTCGGTGCCTAGCCTCGAAGCCTTTTATCGTCGCGACTTGCTCGACGAGATCGTGGCGCCGCACGCCAGCGAGGATTCGAGCGGCGGCGCACCGCAAAAACCGCGCCGCCAGGTCGGCCACTTCGCCGGCATTCCCTTCCACTCCGCCAACATCGACCGCGCCAAGTGGCGCCATCGGCTGCCGAGCCCGGTCGACACGAACGCAGCGGTCGAGATGGCGCACATCGAAACCGTCCTGGCCGCGCGAGCGGACGCGATGGGTGTCGAGATCCGGCGCGGTTTCGCTGTCGAAGACCTGCAGCAGTCGGACGAAGACGTCGTCGTCCGCGCGAACGGCGAAGCATTCCGCGCGCGCTGGCTGGTCGGCTGCGACGGCGGCCGCAGTCGGGTGCGCAAGGCGGGCGGCTTCGAGTTTGTCGGCACCGATCCCGAGTTCACCGGCTACTCCGTGCAAGTCGACGTTGCCGACCCGGACAAGCTCAGCCTGGGCCGCCACTACACGCCGACCGGCATGTACTTCCAGTCGCAGCCGGGCACCATCGCCATGCTCGCCTTCGACGGCGGTGCCTACCATCGAACCCAGCCGATCACGCTCGAGCACGTGCAGGCGGTGCTGCGTCACATCTCCGGCACCGACGTGCGCCTGACCGCGCTGCGGCTGGCCACGACCTGGACCGATCGCACCTATCAAGCGAGCGCGTACCGCAAAGGACGCGTGTTGCTCGCCGGCGACGCCGCCCATATTCATTCGCCCTTGGGCGGGCAGGGGCTGAATCTCGGGCTCGGCGATGCGATGAATCTCGGCTGGAAGCTCGGCGCCGTCGTTCGCGACGCAGTGCCCCCCGATCTTCTCGACAGCTACTACGACGAACGGCATCCGGTCGGAGCGCAAGTGTTGGATTGGTCGCGCGCGCAAGTCGCGCTGATGCGGCCGAGCCCGAGTTCGCGCGCGCTCGAAGCCATCATTCGCGACCTCATCGACACGCGCGATGGCGCGACTTACTTCGCCGAGCGCGTGTGGGGCATTTCCCTACGCTACGATCTCGGCGACGAGCATCCGCTGGTCGGCCGCAGCGCGCCCGATTTCGAATGGGCCGATGGCACCAAGCTCGGCGCGCTGCTGCGCCAGGGCAGGGGCTTGTTGCTCGACTTCGAGGTCGATGCACCATTGCGCGCACTCGCAGGTCGCTGGAGCGGGCGCATCGCGTACGTCGCGGGCGAGGTGACGGAGCGGCTCGGGGTGAGCGCCGTACTGGTGCGCCCCGACGGCATCGTCGCTTGGGTCGCCGAGGCGTCGTCTGACGACGAAGGTGCTACGCGGGCGGCTTCGCGATGGTTCGGCGAGCCGCGAGACGCGCACGGATCGGCCTGAGAGCGTGGGTGCGACTCGGCCCTCGCACGGAATATTCCCGAGTTCGTTCGATCCATCGGAGCACACAGATGAGCATTCAATTGCACAACCCTGCCGGCATCGCGCCGCCGTTCTCTTCTTACAGCCACGGCGCATCGGCGCCGGCCGGCGCGCGCTGGCTGTATGTGTCCGGGCAAGTCGGCATCACGCCCGACGGCGTGGTTCCGGACGACGCCGAAAAGCAGATCGTCTTGGCCTGGGACAACTTGTTCGCCGTGCTCGCGGATGCCGGCATGAACAAGAACGACTTGGTCAAGGTCGACTGCTTCCTCACGCGGTCGGACTTGGTGCCTCTCTATCGGCGCGAGCGCGAACGGCGAGTCGCCGGCCACGCCCCTGCAACCACCACGGTCATCGTCGCCGGTTTGGTCGAATCCAATCTGTTGGTGGAAATCCAGGCGGTCGCGGCGCGCTAGTCTCCGCGCCTTCGGCCGGCGGCATGTGAACAGAGCAGGGCTCTCGCGAATGCACAGGCGTGGACGCGACCACATTCAATCGGTACCGGAATCTGTATTGGTCGATCGAGTGAAAAACTGTAGCTGCCCCGGCAGCTCGCCATTCGCTACGGTTCGGCGCTACCTCGGCTGCGCCGACCATCGAGAGCGCATGGCGAAGTACGGGATCGCGCAGGCCGAGATCGACGGCGCGCTCTGAGGGCGAGAGCGGACATCGCCCTCGCGAGCTTTGCGAACTGAGACCGACATTCGGCTAGAGACCATCCACACCGTTCGACAGCGGCCCGTAAACGAGCGTGCATGCGCCGGCTTCTGGCGACAACGACCGGCCGGACTCGTCGTAGGTGATGCGATTGCCGGAAGCGGCATCGTTCCAGCGCAGTCGTAGCGGTTCGCGCGGGCTGCTCAGTTCTTCGCCCGCACCGTACTTGTCGCGCAGATCGCGCAGCGTGCGTGCGCATTCGCGCGGCAGATCCTGCGACAGCGCGACACCGACCAGCGTATCGCCCTCATCGAACAACGCCGCCGCTTTGAATGCGTGTTCCCCGGCCGTGTATTTGCCGCGCAGGCCGACATAAGGCGTGCCGGCGCGACGTGCGGACACCGGAGACAGCGCGCCGTTGGAAGCCAGAAATACCTGGTCCTTGTTCATGCCCCAGCGGGTGTATTGCCAGTTCGCCTGGGCAATCGGAGCGAACAAGAAAACACCGCTCAGAACCAGAAATCCGAGTCCAGGCCGTCGTTGCACGAATTGCCGCGCAATGCGCGAGCGAGAGGAAGAAGCCGGTCGATTTCGCGTCAGGGTTCGCATGGTCGTCGTTCCTGGGTGGACGAATCGCATCGAAGCAAACGGGAGGTTACCGCGCCGAAAAAGTATTCATTCGCCAGGCGAGGTTGTCGAACGGATTTACAGAACTTTGAAAGGCTCGCGCGTTTCCTTACAGCGTGCAGCGCGGGCGATGACAGGTCACTGAACCCATCAGCGAATGCTTCGTCGCAGCGGCCCGAAACGACGAAGCGCGCGGCGCGTTTTCGCAGCACGCGTGACGCAAGCGACGCGAGCCGAGCGCGATCCGTGCCTTGGAAGGTTATGATAGGGAGGTCAGCCAGCGACGAGCCCGCCGACGACTGTTGAACGTCGGAGATCGTCGCATGGCGCAATTTGCACGCCACTGTTTTTCCTTGCGCGGCCCACGGGCCGCTGCCGCGCACGCGGCTGATGCGTCCTTCCGTTTGCGAACGGCGTGTCCTGATCGAGTTCGCGTCCAGTGACGCGTCCTCCTTCGCGCTTGATCGACAGCTTCCTCGGCTTCTACGACGAGCTGGTGCGCCACTTGCGCCGGCGCGGCGGCGACGCCGAACGAGCCGAGGACATCGCTCAAGACACGTATCTGCGTCTGCTCGACAGCGAGGCTCGGCAAGAACGCGAGGAGGAGATTCGCGACCAGCGCGCCTTCATCTACCGCGTGGCCGGCAATCTCGCCATCGACGCCGCGCGCCGGGATCTGCGCACGGCGAGTGAAGGCGAGCCCGATGTCGCGCTGCCCGATCCGGCTGCGGGTCCCGAGCACCGAACCCTCGCGCAAGCGCGCTTGTGGCAGCTCGACCAAGCCTTGCGCGAACTGCCGCCGAACGCGCGGCTGGCGCTGCTGTTGTTTCGCGTAGACGGCTTGTCGCACGTACAAATCGCGAGTCGCTTGGCGGTGTCCGAGAGCATGGTGGCCAAGTATCTCGCGCAGGCGCTGCGGCACTGCCGCGAGCGTCTGGCCGAGCCTTGACCGTCCGGCGTTGACGCCGTGAGTCGGCATCGCTGCAAGTTTCCCCTGAGCCGATCGTCTTGTTAGGAAGAGGGGAGTCTTCTGTACCTGCCGCCATCCGCCCGTTCCGCGCAGCCCATGGCCACGCCACGATGCTCGACCGCTTCCAATTCCGCAACGACACGCTCAGCGACGAAGCGATCCAGTGGCTCGTTCGCCTAGGGCATGAGCCGACGCCGGGGCAACGGCGCAGCCTCGAGCAATGGAGCCGGCGCTCGCCGGCGCATGCCGAGGCTTTGCGGCAGGCGCAGTCGCTGTTGAAAGAGGTCGGGCACACCGAGGTCGCGGCCGAACATCGACGCTGGACCCAGGCCCTGGCCGCTGCGCCGAGACGCGGCATGCGCCGGCGCGCCTTCCTCGCCGGCGGCGCCGCGGCGGCATGCGTGGCGGGCCTTGCCGGCAGCGGTCTGCTCGGATCGCCGAGCGTCCTCTTCGCCGATCGCAGCACGCGCGTCGGCCAGCGCAGCCGCAGCGCGTTGCCCGACGGCTCGCAGGCCTGGCTCAACACGGCGAGCGCGTTCTCGATGGATTTCTCGCCGACCTCGCGCCAGGTCTCGCTGGCGGCGGGCGAGCTGATGTTGCAGATCGCAGCCGATCCGCAGCGCGCCTTCGTCGCGCGCTGCCGCGACGGCGTGATCCGGGCCTCGTCCGGGCATTACGCACTGCGTTGCGAGTCGCGTCGCAGCACGCTCACCGTGCTGTCCGGAACGGTGGAGGTACGCAATGCGGCCGGCGTGGCTACCGTCAGCGATGATCAGCGTCTTGCCTTCAGCGCGGATGTCTTGGGCCTGATCGAGGCGGTGAATGCGGACGAGCTGACCGCTTGGGTGCGCGGCAAGCTGATCTTCAATCGCCAGTCGCTGGCGGCGATCGCAGCGGAACTGGAGCGCTATGTCGCCGGTCGCGTGGTCGTGGTCGGCGATCGACTTCGCCGTCTGCCACTAAGCGGCGTGTTCGACCTGGACGATCCGGACGCGTCGCTGGACGCCGTCGCTACGCTGGCGCGTGCCGATATCGTGCGGCTGCCGTTGTTGACCCTGATTCGCTGACTGCCGCGCCGCGGTCCGCCGTACGAGTACCTGCGAGAAAAATCGACGCTGCCGCGAAGCCGCCGCTGCAAGTTTGCCCAGGCCGATTCGTCTATAGGAAATGAGAGTCATTTGCATTTGCTGGGGACGCCCACGAATGCAGGCGCTCGCTCCTCCATAGAACCTCGATCGGACTCATGAGATTTTCTGCTTCTTCGCGTCATCGCTCGCGCCTGCGTTCCGTACTCGCCGCCGGCATCACCTGGGCCTTGTCGGAGCCGCTGCTGGCGCAGGAGTCGGCCGCCGTTGCGGCTGCGGCGACGCCTGCGCTGAACTTCGACATCCCGGCGCAGCCCTTGGATACCGCGCTGACGCGCCTGGCCGACCAAGGCGGTGTGCGCATCCTGTTCGTCTCGGACGCGGTGGCGGGATTGCAGGGCAAGAACATCGCCGGCCGTCGCACCGCCGCGCAGGCCTTGACCGAGTTGCTGGCCGGCACCGGCCTCGCCTGGCGCTGGCGCGAACCGGGCATCGTGATGGTGGAGGAGGCGGCATCGACCGCAGCGCCCGGCGATTCCGCCGTCGTCACCGATGCGCTCAGCGTGGCCGGTCAACGTGCCGACGATACCGGCGGCGCCGAGCGCGATGTGCGCGGATACGACGGCGTCTACGATCTCGATCTGTCCAGCGTCTACGCCGGCAAGGAGCAGATCGAACGCTACAAGGGCGCCGCACCGGCCGACCTGTTCAAGGGCATGGTCAACGTTTACAGCGGCGATGCGCGCAACAGCGGCGCGCTCGATCCGAACATCCGCGGCATCCAGGGACCGGGGCGCGTGCCGGTCACCATCGACGGCACCGAGCAGGCGCTGACCGTTTGGCGCGGCTACATGGGCGCCAACAACCGCAACTACATCGATCCGAATCTGATCGGCGGCATTCAGGTCATCAAGGGGCCGCAGCTGACTCGCAACGTCGACACCTCGGTCGGCGGCGCCGTCGTCATCAACACGCTGGACGTCGACGACGTTCTCGCCAAGGGCGAAGGCTTCGGCGCGGAGATCAAGGTCGAGGGCAGCGACAACGCGGTCTCGCCGCGCTTGCCCAAGCTGTTGACCGGGCAGCGCTATCGCGACATCCCCGGCTGGCCGACGCAAAGTTGGAATTACTACGACCCGAGTCTGTACGTGCAGCCGCGCAGCGACGGCAGCAATCATCTGCTGTCGGGCGACGACTACGCCTATCGCGCCGCGCTCGGCTGGCGCAAAGGCAGTTTCGATGTGCTGGCTGCTTACGCTTATCGCGAGAAGGGCAATCACTTCGCCGGCAAGAACGGCAGCGGCTACTACTCCCATCCGGTCGAGGCAGGTTGGGACTACATCCCGTTTCTCGCCAACATCTACAAGCCCGGCGACGAAGTGCCCAACACCTCCAGCGAGATGGAGTCGTGGCTGGGCAAGGTCACCTATCGCATCAGCGACGAGCAGGTGCTGCAACTGGGCGTGCGCAAGACGCTTTCGCACTACGGCGAGATTCTTCCCTCGCGCATCGCGTGGGTGGACACGGCCAGCCACGGCGTGCCGCAGTGGCCGCTGAGCCGCGTCGACGCCAAGGCCTACAACCTCGAATACAAATGGCGGCCGGACGGCAGTCGTTGGGTCGATTTCTACGCCAACCTGTGGCGCACCGACACCGTCAGCGACACCTACAGCGCCGGCGGCCGTCCGAACGATACCAGCCCCTATTACGTGCCCAACGACGCGGGCACCGGTGGGCGCTCGATCAACAGCGATTTCCTGCGCAACACCGCCTTGGCCAATGCCGACGACACGCGCAGCGGCCTCACCGTGAGCAACAACTTCGCCCTGTCCGACGATCTCACGCTGAGCCTGGGCGGCAACTATCAGCACGAAAAGCTGGGTTCGGACGACGACTACTGGGACACCGCGATCAACGGGAACTTCCGCATGTTCCCGCGCGCCGGCCGGCGCGAAGAAAAGGAGTTCAAGCTCAAGGTCGAGTGGCGACAGCAGGACTGGCTCACCCTCGGCGGCGGTCTGCGCTATCAATCGTTCTGGGCCTACGACGATTTCGTCGACGGCATGGCCAGGGACGGCTACACCAATATCAGCACGCGCTCGTACTGGGATTTCTACGGGCTGAGCTACTACACCGCCAATCCGGACCTCGACGCAGCGCAGATCGAGGCGTATCGGCAGGAGTTCATCGCGCAGGGGCTGAGCGGACAGCAGCTCGAAAACGCGATGGACAATGCGGTCTACACCCAGCAGCACATCGTCGAGTGGCACGCCGACAAGAACGGCAGGTATTCGCGCGGCGACAACATCTTCCTCAACGGCGCGCTCGACGGTATCGACTATCGGCGGCTTTCCGCGACGAATGGCCTTTCCGCCGACGGCAGCTCGGACATCGCCACGGCCAAGCGCGTCGTCGCGGCGGCGCGCAAGAACGGCAACGGCTGGGCGCCGTCGTTCTCCGCCGCGGTGCATTTCAACGACTCCAGCCGTCTCTACTTTTTATACAACCAGGCGCGGCGCTATCCGAGCTTGTTCGAGAGCACGCTCGGATTCTCGGCCGCGATCCCCGCGGCGAATCTGAAGCCCGAGCACGTCTACAGCTACGAACTCGGCTACGTGCACGATCTTTCCGGTCTGCTCGACGTCGGCGAGAACGGCCACGCGGACTTCAAGCTGGCCTATTACCACCACAAGACGCGCGATGTGATCGAGCGCGATCCGAACCTGATGTTCAGCAATCTGGATCGGCAGATCCTGCGCGGCGTCGAGATGCAGAGCCGCTACGACGACGGACGCTACTTCGCCGATCTGAGCGCGGCCCACACGATCGAGAACAAGGTCTGCGACGAGCATTCGGCCGTGCTGCTCGATCCGGTGACCGGCGCGGTTCCCAACTGCGTCGACAACGGTTTCGTCGGCGGCTACGTCGTCACTCAAGCCATCCCCAAGTGGAGCGCGAACCTGATGGCCGGGATGCGCTTCCTCGAGCGCAAGCTCGAAGTGGGCGGGCGCGTCGTCTACTACAGCGCTTTCGACAATCCCTATCGCAACAACTACGGCACGCAGACCATCGTCAGCTACTACGCCAACACGCCGATGCAATGGGATCGCATCGTCACCTACGACGCTTACGTGTCCTACCGACCGCGAGAAAACCTTTCCTTCGAACTGGTCGGAACCAACCTCGGCAACCTCTACTACATCGATCCGTTGACGCGCTCGGCAATGGCCGCGCCCGGACGAACGTTCAAGCTGAGCATGAACTATCGGTTCTGACAGCGACGCTTTTGGAGCAATGCCAACGGCAAGGATGCCTCTTTCCCGAACATCGATACTCAACGAACGGAGTTGGATATGAAGACGATGAAAATTTCGATGCTGGCCCTCGCGCTGGCCGGTTTCGCCGGCGCCGCGCAGGCGGCGGTCTACAGCGGCACCAGCGACGACACCTACATCTCGGTCGGCGGCGCCAGCGGTTCCACCGTCGACGACCACGGCGGCCAGGCCGGCGATCCGGCGATCGGCGTGAAGGCGTTCTACAACGGCGCGCGCGTCAGCTTCTCGGGCCTGCAGGGCATGGGTACGACCACCGGCGCCGGCACCGCGGCCAGCCCGAAGGTCACGCGCATCACGCCGGCGATGATGCCGCCGAGCCACGCCGCGCTGGGTTACTTCAACTTCGCCCAGGCCGGTTCGCAAGCCGTCTACTTCGGCGAATGGTCCAACACCGGCAGCTCCTCGAGCAGCCAGCACACCGTCTACTACTCCGGTGAAGCAGGCAACGTCGCTACGACTCTGCCGAGCGGCACCGCGACCTACACGGTGAAGTCGATCAACAACGCGTACGCGTCCACCAGCGTGCTGCCGACCAGCACTCTCACGGCGAACTTCGGCAGCAAGACCGCCAGCTCCACCGGCGACATCGCCTTCACCAGCGGCAACATCACGGTCAACGGCGCGCGCGTGCAGCTGGGCGCGAACAACGTCTCGGTGAGCAGCGTCAGCGGCACCGGCGGCGTTCTCAACGGCGACTTCTTCGGTACCGGCGCGGCTGCCGTCGCCGGCGTCGTCAAGTTCGCCGATCGCAGCAAGAACACGGCTTTCGGCGGCGTCAAGAACTGATCCGCCGACGGCTTTCCCAGGCAGCAAGCTCCGCCGCCGGCGGTGCCGCCAACCCAAGGAAATCCGATGTTCCATCCCGCAAGAACGGGCAGGGGCGGGCCGCAGCCGCCCCTGTCTTCCAGCACGCAGCGATCGGCGACAGGGCATCTGCAGATCAGGTGTGGCCTGCGGCTCGTTCGTTCGTGGCGATCGTCCATTGCCGTCCGTACCGATGCCCAAGATTCGAGCGCGAAGTTTTCCGATCTCCCTCATTCGCGCAGCCGCCGCAGCCGCGATCTGTTCTCCGCGCCGACGCCGCGTTGACGGCGCGTTCGCCTTGCTGTGTGCGCTGATGCTGCCGCTGTTGGCGCAGGCGCAAAGCCAGGAAGACACGCGCCGGCTGCTCGAGCAGGGCTCGCAGCTGCAAGCGATCGAGCGCGAGCAGGAACTGTTGAAAGACGGGCAGGGCGACGAACGTCCGACGCTCACCATCGACGGGCGCACTTACGCCGTCGGACACAATGCGAACGACCTCGGTCAAGCTTTGCATCTGATGCTGCAGAGCCGGCAATGGTCGTCGGCGCAACGCTTTCTGGCGGAGTATCTCGAACTTCCCGATCGCGATCCGCTCTTGGTGCACTACGCGCAGGGCACGCTGGCGCGGGCCGGTGGCCGTTACGCCGACGCGCTGCGCGAGTATCGCGCGCTGCTGGCGCTGCAGCCTGATTTCCTGCTCGGCCGCTTGGAGCTGGCACGCACTTTGTTCGAGGATCAGCAGGATCGCGAGGCGGAGCAGCTGTTCGATGCCGTCGTCGCGTCGCTCGATGCGGCCGATGCGAAGAACGCCGGCGTATTGCGCTCGATCGAGACGTTTCGTCAGGCCCTGCTCGACCGCGACGCTTGGGACGGCTCGTTCTCGCTCGGTCCGACGTGGAACGACAACGTCAACCGCACCTCGGCCAGTCACGTATGCCTGTTCTACATCGGCAACGAGTGCATCGTCGATCGCAAGACGCCCGATTCGATCTCGGCCGCAGGCCTCGACTACGACGCGACCTTGAACAAGCGCTGGTCGCTGCGCGGCCATCACGGGCTGTATGTGCGCTCGCTGCTGTTCGGCCAGGCGCATCGCGAGCAAAGCCTCTACAACGAACTCAACTTCGCAGCGCAAGCCGGCTACAGCTATCGCAATGCGCGCCATAGCGTGCTGCTCGCACCGTCGTTCGACTACTACGCCTCAGGCAACCAGGCGCTGTACGGCGCGTTCGGAGCGCACGGCGAATGGAACTGGACGCTGTCGTCCCGATCGATGCTCAAGCTCGAAGGGGACTGGAAGGACATGCGCTATCGCGGCCAGGCCTATGCGCGCAACTACGACGGCCCGTCGCGCTCGGTCTATCTCACCTATTTTCGCGGCGTGGGAACGCGCTGGACGTTGTTCGGCGGCGTCGACCTCACCGACAGCGCCGCACCCGATCACGCCAACGCGTACTTGCAGAAAGGGGTGCGCCTGGGCGCGACGCTGCAATGGCCGCAAGGATTCAGCGTCACCGCGCTCGCTTCGTATCGTCGCCGCGACTACGACGCCTACACGCCGCTGCTCGATGCCAAGCGCAACGACGGTGAACAGAACTACACCTTGATGATCAAAGCGACGCGTTGGAGTTTCGCCGGGTTCACGCCGCTCCTGACGCTGCGCCACAACACCGTCAACAGCAACGTCGATTGGCTGTACAGCTACGACAAGAACGTCGTCAATCTCAAGCTCGAACGCGCGTTCTGAGCGCGAGCCCCGTCACGCGCACGCCGCCTCCGCTTACTTTCGCGAACCTCCGTCATGAACCCGACCATCGCCGATCCAAGTCCCGCTGTTTCGCAGCTCACGCGCAGCCAACGCCTGAAGAGCGCGACGCAGGCCACGCACGCGCTGCTGGATCGACGCATCATGCGCGCCGACATCTTCGGCAGCCGCGAGCAGTTCGCGCGATTCCTGCGCGTGCAATATCGCTTTCACCGCGACGTCGACGTGTTGTATTCCGACGCACGGCTGGCGCAACGGCTGCCGGGCTTGAGCGAACGCGCACGCATGCTGCAGATCGCCGCCGATCTGCGCGATCTCGGCCACGCGCTGCCGGCGCCGGCAGCGCCGCGCTTGCAAGGCGATACGCCGCTGCCGACTGCGCTGGGTTGGTTGTACGTCGCCGAAGGCTCGAACCTCGGCGGCGCGGTGTTGTTCAAGCTGGCACAGGACAAGCTCGGGCTGCGGCGCGAGTTCGGCGCGCGCCATCTCGCTGCGCATCCCGACGGCGCCGCCCGGCATTGGCGCGAATTCACCGCCGCGCTCGACGCCGTCTCTCTGTCGCCGGCGCAAGAAGAGCAGGCGTCGAGCGGAGCGGAAGAGGCATTCCGTACCGTGCTCGGTTACGTCGAAGAGGAGCTGCCTCTGGCGGACGTTCGCACGACCGAGGCGGCGGCGCTGTGAATCGGGGCGAAGTCCAGTTCTGGCTCATTGACGCGGATGTGTTCGCGGAAATTCCTGCCGGCACTTGCCGAGGTTATACATGCCGATGAAGCCGGCCACGAGCGGCGGTCTGCGCGGCTGGATGCTGCGTGCCTTCGCTGTGCTCTGCCTCGGCCTCGCGTTCGTAGGCTTAGTGACGCCGGGACTTCCGACCACCGAATTCGTGCTGCTGGCGGCGTGGGCCGCCGCGCGCAGTTCGCCGCGGCTGCACGCGTGGATTCTGCGGCATCGGCTGTTCGGTCCGCTGCTGGCGCATTGGCAGGCGGGCAAGCTGCCGCGTCGCGCGAAATGGGCAGCGACGGCCACGATGGCGATTGCCGGCACGTTTTCGGCATGGACCATTCCGCATCGTCCGAGCGTGGCGATCATCCTCGGCTGCATGGCCTGCGTGCTGCTGTGGCTTTGGTGCAGGCCGGAACCGTGAGCGCGAAATTCCCGATCCGCCGCGACTTCGATCGCGCCGCTCCCGCTACGGACGCGCCTTCGCCGCACGCGCGCATCCTGCGTGCGGCCGGGCTGACGGTAACCACGGCGCGCCTGGCCGCATTGCGCCTCGCACCCGAAGTGCTGCGCGAACACGGTTCATTGACGCCGGGCAATCTGCACGCGGCGGCATGCCACCACGGCTACGTCGTGTCGCCGACGGCGTTTCGCGGCGTGCTGCGCCGGCTGCGCGAAGCCGGCTTGCTGCCGCCACCGATTCTTCCTTCTTGCTCCGACGACTGGGACTGACCCCATGCAAAGCGCAAACCTCGAACTTCCGCCCGATCTCGGCCCCTGGCAGATGTTCCAGCACGCCGACTGGGTCGTGCAGACCGTCATGATCGGGCTGGCGTTGGCCTCGATCGTCACTTGGACGGTCCTTCTGGCCAAGGTCTGGGAGTTGAACAAAGTCGGCCGCTCCTTGCGCGCGGCGCGCGCCGTGCTTGCTCGCGCGGCGCGGCTGTCGGAAGCCGAGGCCGACGCGCAGCTCGGTAGCGGCATCGCACGTGACTTGATCGACGAAGCGCGCAGCGAATTGCAGCAGTCGGCGGGGCTGTCGGACAAGGCTGGGATCAAGGAGCGTCTGGCGTCGCGATTGGAACGATGCGAGTCCGCCTACGCGCGTCACTTGCGCGTAGGCACCGGCGTTCTCGCCACGATCGGCGCGACGGCGCCGTTCGTCGGCTTGCTCGGCACGGTGTGGGGCATCATGAACAGTTTCATCGGCATCGCGCGCTCCAACACCACGACCTTGGCGGTGGTCGCACCGGGGATTGCCGAGGCCTTGCTCGCCACCGCGCTGGGCTTGGCGGCGGCGATTCCGGCTGTCGTGATCTACAACCATTTCAGCCGCCGTCTGGCCGCGTTGCGTGGCGGTCTCGGCGATCTCTCGGCCATGGTGCAGCAGCTGCTGTCGCGCGATCTCGACCGCCGCGAAGCGCCCAAGGGCGGGCTCGCGGCGGTGGCGGCGCATTGAGGTGGGCATGGCGATCCGCACCAGCCGCGAAGACGACGAGCTGGACGAGCAGCACGAGATCAACGTCACCCCGTTCATCGACGTGATGCTGGTGCTGCTGATCATCTTCATGGTGGCCGCACCGCTGGCGACCGTGGACGTGCCGGTGGAACTGCCGTCGAGCAGCGCGCAGCCGCAACCCAAACAGCGCGATCCGATTTATCTGACCGTGCAAGCCGATCTGTCCCTGAGCCTCGGCCAAGAAAAAATCGCGCCTACTGAGCTACAGACGAAGCTCGATGCGCTGACCGGCAGCGATCGCGACGAGCGCATCTTCCTGCGCGCCGACCAAGCCGTGCCCTACGGCGACTTGATGAAAACGATGAACGTGCTGCGGCAGGCCGGCTATCTGAAGGTGGCGCTGGTCGAACTGCAGCAGGGCGCGGAATGAGGGCATGGCAGAACGAGCGCGCCGCGCTGCGCTGGGGCGGCAGCCTCGGCGTGGTGTTGATCGCTTATGCGCTGATCTTCGCCGCGGCATCGCTGTGGCGTTCGTCGCAGCCGCTGCCGCCGCAAACCGAGCCGGCCGATGCCGTGAGGATGGAATTGGCGCCGCTCGCTGTCGCCCCGGCAGCGCCGCACTCTGAGGTGCTGCCGGGGCCGCCGCAACAGGAGCAGCACAAAGCGCAATCGAAACCGAAGCGATCTCCGACAGCCACAGCGCAGTCGCAAACCCTGTCCGAGACAGCGGACTCGGCGCGATTGCAGACGGCACCGAAGAAGCAAGCGAAGGCCGAGCCGCTGCCTGCGCTGGCGCAAGAGAGTTCTCTCGCTACGAGCGATGCACAACTCACGGCTCCGTCGCAGGCCGCCGCTCCGAGCCGCGACAACGCCGCAAGCGATGTTGCGCAAACCAGCGCACCGCCGAGCGTGCAAGCACCGATTGCGAACCGCTACGCCGCGCCGCAAACCTTGTCGGGCCGCGCCAGCCAGGCGATGGTCGATTGGCAGGCGCAAGTGCTGGGGCAGCTGGAACGGTTCAAGCGCTATCCGCGTGCCGCGCAGCGGCGGCGTTACGAAGGCAGCGCGCAGATACGCTATGCGGTGGATCGGCAAGGAAACGTGCTCTCGGTCCGCTTGGCGCGCAGCAGTGGGCACGAGCCCTTGGACACGGAAGCGCTGGCTGCGGTGCAGCGCGCGAGCCCGTTGCCGCCGCCGCCGGTGGAGATTGCGGGAGATCCGGTCGAGGTGATCACGCCGGTGGATTTCTTCCTGCGCTAGACGCATCGTCGATGGATCTCGATCATGCGCCGAAGTACGCAGGTGCTTTACGCCGCTTCGCGCTGCACGAGCCAGGCGGCTACGTCAGTTACCGGAATTCCCTGCGCGAAGTTGAAAGTGTCTTGCATGTCCCAAACCACGCCCGTTTCGCGCGCGAAGGCCAAGTGATACTTGCGCATGCCGTCTTCGGGATGTTCGGCCGCCGCCGATCGAAGCGTGTCCATGTCCCACAGCACGCGCTCGATGCGTCGCCCGAGATGCGCTTCCACCGTGTCGGCGAGCTGCGCGTACGAAAAGGTATCTCCCGCCACGAAGACCACCCGATCGGCCAGCGGCGGCTCGTGCGCCAGAATGGCGGCGGTCAGGCGGCCGATGTCGTCGGGTGTCGTCACCGTCAGCCGGTGGTCCCAGCGGCCGAGCGCGTGCACGCGATTCTGCTCGAAATCGACCACGCCGAACGAAGGCTCGAACAGGAAGCTGGTGAACATGCCGGTAGAGACTACGATCCAATGCGTGCGCGACTGCGCGCGCAGCAGGTCGCGCACGTCCAATTGCTCGTCGAACACCGGCTGGCCGCTGCCGCGTCCGACCGCGTCGTAGTCGACCCCGAACTGCCACGGAACGTAGCGTTCGACGCCGGCCTTCAGCACGGCTGCGGTGATCTTGCGTTGCGTGCCCGGACCGCCGACGAAGCCCGTGCAGCAGATGACGGTTGCGAAGTCGGCGAAGATCGCTGCGAGGCCGTCTTCCGTTTCCGCCGCCAGGTCGGCACGCACGATGTTCACGCCCATGTACCGCAGCATGGCTGCCTGGCGGTTCTGCGCAGCGCGGTCTTCCTGCACCGCGATGGGGCGCAGGAGGACGTTCAATGATCCTCGATGAGACGCGCTCGGCTCGGACAAGGCGCGTAGCATCGCCATACCAAGTTCGCCGGCACCGATGACCAGGATGGCATCGGCGTTGGATTGAGCGTTCGACATGGGTGTCTCCATGAAAAGCGAGTCGTCATGGTGGGGCGCCCGCCCCGAAAGCAGAAGAAGGCACACGCGTGATACCGATCGATGAAATCGACTTCGAAGCAGTGATCGCGCGCTCGCAGGCCGCGTGCGAAGCGTTGACGGACGACGAGGACGGCTTGAAGCGCGAAGTACTCGCGCACGCCGGCAATCGCTGGTCGCTCGGCATCGTGCACGCCTTGGGCGTGCACGGAACGCTGCGACACGCTGAGTTGGCGCGGCAACTCGAGGGCGTCACCCAGCGCATGCTGACGCGCTCCCTGCGCCAGCTGGAGCGCGACGGCTTGATCGTGCGTTGCGATCATCGCGAAGTGCCGCCGCGCGTGGACTACGCGTTGACGAAACTCGGTCGCGGCCTGCTGCTCGGCATGATGCCGCTGTGGACTTGGGTCATCGATAACGCCGTGGCCTTCAGAAAAGCGCGCGACGATTTCGATGCGCGCAGCGCTCACGAAGATTGACGCAGAGTCGACGAGCGGCAACGAGCCGAATCGGTTCGTTGCAAGCTTCCAGCAAGCTTCGCGGAGTAGGGTGCATAGGCATTCCTTCACAGCCGGCGTATCGCGAACGATGCATCGGACCGGCGAGGCAATCGGCCATGCGCAAGATCGGTTTGCTCGTATCTCTCGCTGTCGTGCTGTTCTCTTCTCAGTGCGCGGCCGGCCTTTTCGCCAAAAATGACGGTCAGGCGATCCAGATTCCGATCGTCGATCTGACCGGCAAATTGTGGGAAATGCAGGGGCGAATCTGTCGCCCCGAAGGCGTCGAACGCCCGCGACTGGTCGTCATCAATCACGGTTCTCCGCCGCGGCCGGATGCGCGGCCGCATATGGCTCTACCGAGTTGCGACGACGAGTCGGTGCAGTGGTTCGTGCATCGGCGCTACGCCGTGGTGGTCGCGCTCAGGCTCGGCTATGGCGCGACCGGCGGTCCCTGGAGCGAAGGCTACGGCGCTTGCGACAGCACAAGCTATCGCCGCGCCGGCTTGGAGACGGCGCGCGAGATCAAGACCATCGTCGACTACGCGGTGACCTTGCCCGGCGTGGATCCGAGCAATGCGGTCGTGGTCGGACAATCGGCCGGCGGATGGGGAACCTTGGCCTACGACAGCATCGATCATCCGAACGTCGCGGCCTTCGTGAACATGGCGGGAGGACGCGGCGGCCATATGCACGACATGCCGAACAACAACTGCCATCCGGAAAACTTGGTCGATGCGGCAGGGCAGTTCGGCCGCACGGCGAGCACGCCGATGCTCTGGATCTACGCCAAGAACGACAGCTTCTTCGGCCCCCAGCTGGCCGCTGCGATGTATCAAGCGTTCAGCGCGGCGGGCGGAAAGGCCGAATTCGTTGCGGCGCCGGCGTTCGAAAACGACGGGCATCACCTGTTCGCCGGGCACAACGGTTCGAGCGAGTGGGGAGCATCCGTCGAAGCGTATTTGCGGCGACAAAGCTCTCCGCCATCGCGCTGATCCACGAAACAGACACGTACGCATTCTCGTCGTCGCGCGAACGCGAATCCGCTCGCGCACCGCACCGCATTCGCACCGTTAAACAAAAACTAAAAACTGAGAGACAGAATGCCGCGACCGTCGAGATCCATGAAGGCGTGATGCCTCACATCGCGCTCGACGAAGCCGGAGACGAATGCAATGGACCCGCTCGGCACTCTCATTCAGTGGGTCGCGGAATACGGCGTATTCGGCCTCATCGCGCTCGGTATCGCGGAACGCTTCGTGCCGATCCTGCCGTCGTACGGCGTACTCGTCGCGATCGGCATCGCCACCTCCAACGGCGCTTGGACAGTACTGGCCGCCGTTGCCGGGACCGGCATCGGCAGCGCGATCGGTTGCCTGGTTCTGTTCCGGTGCGCACGCGTTCTGAGCGAGGAGAAGACGTATCGCTTGCTGATCCGAGTCGGCCGCTTGCTCGGCCTGTCGCCCAAGCGTGTAGACGGCACCATGGCTGCGTTCCGAGCGCATCAGCACGCGCTTGCGTTCGGCACCCAGCTCGTTCCCACTCTGCGGCTGATCTCGCCGGTGATCGCAGGCTTGTTCCGAGCCGACACCAAGGCGTTCACGCTCGCTACGACGTCGGGAATCGCCCTCTGGAACGGTCTTTTCATCGGCGTCGGCCACATCGCCGGCGGCATTCTTCCGGCAGCCAACGCCTCGGCCTTGGCCTTCAAGATTCTGATGTTGATGCTCGGCTGCGAAGTGATCGTGGGACTTCTGTGGCGATACTTCCGCGCGCCGGCTTCCGCTTGATCGAAGGGCGCAGCGGTGACGACCTGGCCGCGATCTAGACCGCTGCTTCAGATGCCACGTCACGCCAATTCACGCCCACGCCGGTGAGTTCTTCCGAAAGCACCCACAAGCGTTCGGCGAGCGCTGCATCGCGTGCTGCTTTCACGGGTTCTACCAGCGTCGGATAGCCTTTCATCTCGTTCGGGCCGTCGGGTCCGAAGAATTGCCCGCTGCGGACTTGCGGCGCGGTGGCGGCATAGAGTTGCGGCAGCACACCCATTTCTGCGGGCTGGGCGAAAAAGCGGTTGCCGATGCGCATGAACAATTTGAGCACGCCGCTGGGGCCGCTCATTTGCAGATTGGTCGCGGCGTAGCCGGGATGCGCCAAGAGACTTTTCACCGGCCAATGCGCGGCCTCGAGGCGGCGATCCAACTCCAGCGCGAACAGCGTATTGGCGAACTTCGACTGCGCGTAGTAGGCAACGCGGCCGTAGTGACGGCGGCCGGTGAGATCGTCGAAGTGAATGCGCCCGCGTTTGTGCAGGTCGGAACTGATCGTGACGACGCGGCCGTCTGCGCTTTTGCGCAACAGCGGCAGCAGCAAACCGGTGAGAGCGAAATGCGCCAGATGGTTGACGCCGAACTGCAGCTCGTGACCCTGCCGCGTCAGGGAGTGCGGCGGCATCATGATGCCGGCGTTGTTGATCAGCAGATCCAGACCGCCGTTCTCGCGCAGCAAGTCGTCGGCGAAGGTCTTCACTTGCTCGAGATCCGCCAGGTCCAGTTGGCGCAGTTCGGCGCTGCCTTTGGGGCGCGTGGCCAACAGCGTGGCGTGGGCACGGCGACCTTTCTCGATGTCGCGCGCGGTCATGATCACATGCGCGCCGTGCTCGGCGAGATGCAAGCAGGTCAGATAGCCGAGTCCGCTGTTGGCGCCGGTAACGAGGACGGTGCGACCGCTCTGATCCGGAATATCTCGCTCGGTCCAGTTGCGCTCACCCGCTGCGGCTGCCGCTCCGTTGTTGCCTTTCAAGACCGTACTCATGTCGCTCTCCAATCTTGACAGTGTTAATATACGCTACCGTCAAATTTGAACACCGTCAAGATGACCCGGCAGACTCGTCAGAAAACCGGCCGCAAAGCCGCACCCGTCAAGGGCTATCACCACGGCGATCTGAAAGCCGCTCTGATCGAGGCCGCCGACCGCATCCTCGCCGAGCACGGCGTCGAGGGTTTCAGCCTGCGCGAAGCGGCCCGGCGCGCAGGCGTGTCGGCGGCTGCGCCAGCCCACCATTTCGGCAGCGCCGCCGGCCTGCTCTCGGAAGTGGCCGTGCTCGGATTCGAGGAGCTGGCCAAGTACCTGGACGTCGATCCTGCCGCCGGCACACCGACCCAACGGTTGCGCATGCAGGCGATCGGCTATGTTCGTTTCGCGCTGGCCCATCCGGGCCGATTCCACCTGATGTTTCGCCACGACCTGTTGAGCCACGATCACGCCGCCTTGCAGGCCGCAGGCGACCGAACCTTGCTGCAGCTTGAGCAGACCATCCGGGCGATACGCTCCTTGCCGGCACAGCGCGCGCTGGATGCGCCGGCGCGCGCCGAGTTGCTGGCGGCGTGGTCGATAGTGCACGGCTTCGCCCACCTCGCGCTCGACGGCAAGCTCGGCCAGCTGCGCGGCGGCGCAGGGTCCGGTGACCTGCTCGCCGATCTACTGCCGGCGATGCTGAAGAATCGCTGGCCCGATGCCTGATTCGATACCCGCCATCGGCCGCCGTGGCTGTTCGATCTGATCTCGCCGCGAAGCTGGGTCAAGAAACTAGGCCACTTCCGTCCACCGAAGCGGGACGGAAGCGAATCGGAAGTCCTTTGGAATGGACACACCCGCCTAGCTGCAACCACAGTCGTCTAAGGCTCGATCCGTCGTCGCGGCGGCCGAAACGCCGTGTCCGATGTCGACGGCGACGTCGCTCGGCGGAGGCCCTCAAAGCTGTCGATGCCTGAACGCCTTGGCGAACGGGCGAGCGTCTCGCGTGCTCACTTGCCCGGAGATCCGCCGGGTTCCGACCTGCGCCCAAGGAGATGTCGAATGAAGTCCCGCATGAGTCTTGTTCTGAATCTCGCGCTGGTGGGTGGACTGCTCGCCGGCAGTGGACTTGCCCGGTCGCAAAGCAACGGCGTCGTTCACGTCGACATCGATCATTTGATCCACGACAGTTTCTTCGGAACCTCGTTGAACCTCGTCACTGGCGCGTACGACGACAACGGCTCGCTCAGCGGCGACTACGACGTCAACTTCTCCAACGGCGGGGGAGGGATGGTGGCTTGGCCTCTCGCCATGCACAGCGCCGCGATTGCGGTGGATTCCGACGGCTTGGCGCTGGCGCTGCACGACGGCGACACGATCGGTCCGAGCAGCACGTTTCAAGACTTCCCATCGGAAGTCGCAGACGAATGGAGTCTGGGCACCGTCGCGGCGCTCGGCGTGCGCTTCAACTGCGACGGGCGCTTGCCCAATCCGGTGGCGAGCGGCGTCTGCTACGGCTACGTGCAATTGCGCACGACCGGCACCGCGGCGTTTCCGGCCACGATGATCGATGCGACCTTCGATGGAGACGGCAATGCGGTCACGGTTTCCGGTCTCGGCTCGCTGCCGCCGCCCGCGGCCGCGGCATCGCCCGATTCGCTGGCCTTGTCGCTGATCGCCGCTGAAAACGAGACCGCGGCGGCGGCGATCCAGCTCGCCAATGCCGAAGGCGGCCAATCGTTGACTTATGCAGCCACCACCGGCACCGATTGCTCCGGCGCGGCCGTACCTTGGCTTTTGGTTTCGCCCGCGAGCGGCGTGATCGGTGCCGGCTCGAGTACAGATATCACGCTCACCGCAAACGCGACGGCGAACGGTTTGTCGGTGGGCGTGTACCCCGCTGTCGTTTGTCTCACGACCAACGATCCGACGCATGCGTTGATCCAGGTTCCGCTCGTGCTGACGGTGACCGCTGCGACGACGAGTTCCGCCTGCCCGGAGGGCGTCGACGACGCGGTCTTTTGCGATGGCTTCGAGAGCTCGACCACGGTCGTCGGTTTGCCCGGAGCCTACACCGACCGCACGGCGTTCCTCGGCGGAATCGCCGCGGGCTACTACGAGAACGGATTCGACGAGCTGGGCGAAAGCGTGGCGCAGGAGCCGGCACGCGACTATCACGACAAGACCTCCGGCATCGCCTACACGGTCGATTCGTCACCGGAACCGGACAACCTTTGGTTTTATCCGGGGGTACTCTCGGACGGCAACTCGGTCGCTTCGATCGTCGTCACGTTCACCGGCGAACCCGTCACCGCCGTCGGCGGCAACTTCTACGGCGTCGATGGCGGCAGCGGAACACCGCTGTCGCAATCAGGACTCACGATGACGCTCACTCTAAGCGACGGCAGTACGCGAACCTTCGACGCGACCGCGACCGGCGCGGACGATTTCCACGGCTACACCTCGACGCAACCGATCGTCAGCATCGCCTTTACGACGCCGATGCCGCCGCCGGCAGACCTCGACTTCGATTGGGCCGCGATGGACAATTTGATCGTCGGCAAGGCGAAGTAGCAGCGAGCTGCTTGCGACCAGCCCACACGATCACGATAGGAGTAAGCGCCGTGTCCAGACCTCCCTTGCCTCCGTTCACTCGCGACACCGCCATCGAAAAGATCCGGCTCGCGGAAGACGGTTGGAACACGCGCGATCCCGACAAGGTATCGCTCGCTTACTCGGAGAACAGCCGCTGGCGAAACCGCGCGGAGTTCGCCACCGGCCGTGCCGAAATCGTGGCGCTGCTTCGGCGCAAGTGGACGCGCGAACTGGACTATCGCTTGGTCAAAGAACTGTGGGCGTTCGGCGGCAACCGCATCGCGGTGCGGTTCGCCTACGAGTTCCACGACGACAGCGGCCAATGGTTCCGCGCTTACGGCAACGAGAACTGGGAATTCGATGCGGACGGCTTGATGCACACCCGTCACGCCAGCATCAACGAGCACCCCATTACCGAAAGCGAGCGCCGTCTGCGCTGGCCGCTCGGCCGCAGGCCGGACGATCACCCCAGTCTGAGCGACCTTGGCTTCTGAGCGTTCGAGATTCGCCGGCAGAGAAGCTGCACGATGTTTCCCTACACCATCGGCGATCCGATCGAGACCGCTCAGACGGGCTCCGTCGAGGTCACGATCGACTTCCCTGCGGGTAAGCGCTGGTTGTTCTTCGTCACGCCTGTCGCTCTGGCGCAGATCGGCGACTTCGTCGAGGGAACGCAGGCTCGCCTGCATCTCGGCGAGACGCACATGATCGTAGTCAGCGAACTCAACGCCGCGATCATTGATTCGGTTTTGCGACAGCTGGCCGATGCCGGCGAACTCGAGAGCAGGACGCTTCCCTATGAAGCCGCAGATCCATGACGTCGTTCGCTTAGTCGACGACATTCCAAGTCCGTCACTCCCCAAAGGACTTGTCGGTGCGATCGTCGCCGTGTTCGCCGACCCGCACGAGGCGTATGAAGTGGAGTTCTGCGATGAGAGTGGGCGTGTCGTGGCTCAGCTCGCACTACGACCCACTCAGTTTGTCTCGGTGGCGTGACCAAGCGGATAGTGGCGCATCCGCATTGCGCGTACTGTGCGGCTCTTACTTCTCAGTTTCCCGGCACGGAACGCAGCCCATTCGGCGCGCGGATCGGCAGCTTCGTGCGAGGTTTGATCGGCCGGTACTTGCGTGCGCCGCAGAACAGGAGCACTGCCATGCTGGACCACGTTTTTCTTTCGGTGAGCGACACCGCGCGTTCGATCGAGTTCTACACAGCCGTACTCGCGCCGCTCGGCATCACGGTTCGTCTGGACTACGACGGCCGCCTAGGACCGCCCGGCCACCCGGACCTCAAGGGATTTGGTGCGAATGGCCGGGTGTTCTTCTGGCTCAGACAAGGAGTGGCGGCGCCCGCTGCCGCTCATGTCGGTTTCGTGGCCGATTCCGAAGCGATGGTGGATCAAGCCCATGCCGCAGCGATGGCGGCAGGAGCGACCGAGATCCATCCTCCTGGACCGCAGCTTCACTACGACCCGCGCTATTACGCCGCCCAAGTCAGAGACCTCGACGGATACAGTCTGGAGTTCGTCTACAAAAGCTGGCAACACGGTCGGTGATGCCATCGGTGTCCGCGGCTCAGTAAGTCACTCGCAAGGTGAGAGACGCGTTGGCCGGAGCGCCGTAGTAGGTGTTGTCGTACTCGTCGAGCACATAGAACTTTCGATCGAATACGTTGTTCGCGTTCAACTGCAGCGAGGCGTGTGTCGAGAGATCGTACTTCGCCATCAGGCTGACCTGCGCCAGGCTGCCTTGGCGAAAGATCGTGCCGTCGTTGGGCGAGCTCACGAAGGTGCTGCTCTCCGACTGCCAGTTGACGCCGGCGCCGAGGGTCAATCCGGATATCCATGTGGTCGGCGTCCAGGTCGTGAACCAGCGCAGCAGAGTGCGCGGAATGAACGTGCGCACGGGCTTGCCGCTGCCGTCGTGGATCAGCGTGCGTGTCAGGCCGAACGAAGTCTGCCAATCCTCGGCGAGGCGACCGGCCACTTCGAATTCGAAGCCGCGCGAACGCGTACCGTCGAGCGCTTGCGAAACCTGCGAATGATCCGGCAGCAGCACGGGTTCGCCCGTCTCCGGATCGAACACCGGCGCGGCGACGTTGTTCTGCAGGGTGTCGAACAGCGTGAGCGCCGTATTCAAGCGGCCGTCGAAATGTTCGCCCTTGATGCCGATCTCATAGCTCTTGCCGTCGATCGGATCGAGGTAGTGACCGTTGATGTCGCGTGCGTTCTGCGGCTTGAAGATGCCGGTGTAGCTCGCGAACACCGAGTAGGTGGAATTGAGGTCGTAAATCAGACCTGCGTAGGGGATCGTGCGCTTGAAGTCGTAGGTCGACGCGTTGGGCGTGTCGTAGGCGTAGACCGAATCGACCTTCCACGTTGCGTAACGCGCGCCGGCGATCAGCTTCAAGCGATCGGCCAGCGACCAGCGCGTTGCTGCGTACAGCCCGTTTTGCGTCGTGTAGATGTTGTTGAGGGGCGTGGCCGGCCCGAATTCGGGCCGCGGGTAGGAGCCGTCCCAGTGAAAGAAATTGCCGGGGGCGGGCAGCTCTTCGCCGAGTGGCTGGCTTTCCGTTCCGGTATTGGTCGATCGCGAGCCGTTGTAGCCGACCACCAGTTCGTGCTGGCGGCCCCATGCTTCGAACGGGCCGCTCGCATACAAGTCCACGGCGCGCTCGATGACGTTGCCGCGGTTCTTGTAAGCGGACGCAGTCAAGCCCTCGCCGGTTTCGGGGTCCGGGAACCCGGACATATAGAGCAGCTCCGCGCTTTCGCGGAAGCGTCGCCAGTCCGCCGACGCTTGCACCGTCCAGCCGTTGTCGAAGCTGTGCCTGAGTTCCGCGAAGACCGTATCGGTGCGGCGCGTCCAAAACGTCCAGTCCGCCGCCGTGGTCACCGAACGCGGCCAGTTCGCCGGCGCCCCGTCCGCAAGGAACAGCGGAAAAGAGCCCCACGTATTGGAGCGCGGACGGTTGGCCTGATGGTCGAATCCGACGGAGGCCAGCGTCGCCGGCGTTACGTCCCAGTCGACGATGCCGTACAGCACAGCGGTTTTCTTGTGGTAGAGCGCTTGGTAGGAGCCTTGATCCTCGTACACGGCGACGCCGCGCGCACGCAGGCTGCCGTCCGCATTCAGCGGCGCGCTCGCGTCCAGTTCGACACGCCCATCACGCCACGAGCCCGCGGTCAGGTCGGCCGCAAAGCGCGGCGTCTTGCTGTCGGCGTGCTTGCGCACGAGATTGATCGAGGCCGCAGGACTGCCGGCACCGCTGGTGAGTCCGGTCGCGCCGCGCACGACTTCGATGCGGTCGTAAAGGGACGTGTCCAAGGTTTCGTTGATCGATCCGGTGTCGAACGACGACAACGCAGGCACACCATCCACCATCAGCGTGTCGATGACGAAGCCGCGCGAAAAGAACAACACGCGCTCGGAATCGTAGGCGTCCGAGTAGATGCCGGTGGTGCTGTCGAGCACGTGGCGCAGCGAAGTCAGATTCTGATCGTCGAGTCGCTGGCGCGTGATCACGGTCAAAGACTGCGGCGTATCGCGCGGCGAGAGATCGAGCTTCGTCGCCGCCGCGCTGCTCGGCACGGTATAGCCCGGATCCGACGCCGTCGTCACCACGGCTTCCAGCTCGACGGTGTTCTTGTCGCGTTCTTTGTCCGCGGCTTCCGCATTCGCTTCGGCGGCGCGGAGCGGCGTCAGCTGGACGACGAGCAAGGCGCCGGCCAGCACCGTGCGACCAGTAGCGATAGAACGGGATGAAGCGAAGGATCGGGTGTGCGAGGGCATGGCGCTCAAATGCGAATGGTTATCAGTTATTTTGCCTGCCCAAACGCAGTTCGTCACCCCGCCACGCACCGAGACGACTTCGATTCACCAAGACGGACGACAGTCGCTGGAAAGATTCGTGGCGTTGCGTCGAATGCCTCAAACGGCTTCTAGCGGCTATCCTCGACGCATCGACCTCGCTGCAACGACGCATGCCTCGTTACTTCATCTCTGCCGAGTGCATATCCGCGGAATCCATTCGCTTCGATACGTCCGATGCAACCCGATTGGTGGCCATTCGCGAATGCGAGTCGGGGCATGAGATCGAAGGGACTCTGTTTGACTTCTCGATCGACATCGTCGCTCCGCATCGCGCCAACAACCGCATGCACACGCAAACGGTCGAGAAGCCCACAGTCGATGGCTTCATTCAGAACGTGCTCAAGCCGGGGCGCCGATACCGCGAGATATCCGAGCAGGAATACTCGGCGTTCTACGCTCAGTTGATCTCCAAGGCCAAGCACCTGGAGAGGAAACGCCGCAGAAAATTCATCGTCACTGAAGTGCGGGGCGATGAAAGCCTGCCACTCCCATAGGTGGCGCGAGGCAGGCGCGAACGACGATTTGGAAAGCGACGGCGCTGCTCCAGGCAATGCCGCAGGGCTCCGCGATCGTACTGCTCGCTGCGCTCTGTCGGAGCGAACGTCAGGTTCGGCGTTTCGCACGTCCACGAATCGAGTGCCACAGCAACGGCAGCGGCAGTGCGATGCCGACGATCCAATGCATCAGTCCGACGACGTCGCGAAAACCCTCACTTGCGTAATAGAGGAAGTATCCAGTCGCGACCAGCAACGTAGTGATCGACGCGAGCACGATGCCGCTCCAGCGCCGTTGAGCGCGCCAGGCGGGGACGAGGTGTGTGACCCAGAGCACGCCGAGAAGCCACAGAAAGACGAACGCACCCAGGCCGTGAAGCCGCAGCCACCAAGCTTCCAGCGGATGCGGAAGCTCGCCAAACTCGCCTACGGGCCGAAGAAAGTATCGAAACACCAGCCAGCCCACACCGCTCGCCCAAAGCCCGCCGACGACTGCGTAGATCAGTCTCTCTCGGGTCCGAGAAAGGCGGCCGCGACCTGGGGAATGCGTGAAAGGATGCGAACGGCGCGGTTTCATGAGCGGTGCAGCATGGACCAACCACGCCGTTCGTCATAGACGCAGGCGCTGGCGGAATGCGTGCGCAGCAGGCGCTTGCCGATCCTGAGGTCGACAAGCAGGATTTTCGTCAGCGCGTCCGCGGTGCAGCAGTCGGCCGCGACGACGCTGACCGAACGTCCCGCGCGCAGAGATCTCCTCGTGCGGCCGTGAACGTGCGCAGCAGCCAACCTGCCTGCCGATTGCCGCCTCGCCGGGGTCGCAATGCTGGTGGCTACAGCACCATCGGCGACCTCGAGTGCCGGGACTCGGATGTCTGTGTTCGGTGTGAGGCGCAGTTCGACCGCCTCCGCTGTCGCGCCGAAGCGCCGCAAGTCTCCGCCGGCATTGACGCAAGCCGACGCGGCACCGGCGTCACGGAGAATGTCGATGGCGCGGTCGACCGCATAACCCTTGGCAATTCCGCCCAGGTCGATCCAGAGACGGCGCCGAAGCCGAACCCGCCGCCGGTCCGACAGATCGATGTCGCGCCAAGTCGCTCCGATCTCCGTTTCTCGCGCCGCATGCGGTGGCGGCAGACAGCCGAGCTCGACCAATTCGGCTGCCACGCACGGATCGAAGCATCCATTCGACGCTTGCGCGAAATGCAGCGCGCGCGCAAGCACTTCATGGGTGCGGAAATTTACGGTGATCGCCTTTCCGTTGGCAGCGCGATGAAGGCGCGAGAGATCGCTGT
Organism: Dokdonella sp. GW821-FHT11D02; assembly: GCF_058808595.1. Taxonomy (NCBI): domain Bacteria; kingdom Pseudomonadati; phylum Pseudomonadota; class Gammaproteobacteria; order Lysobacterales; family Rhodanobacteraceae; genus Dokdonella; species Dokdonella sp. GW821-FHT11D02. Next base: position 2,502,965 of record NZ_CM179520.1, read on the forward strand.
CCGCTTGGTGGAAGCTCATGTATCGGTGAACTTCACCGATCTCGAGGAAGGCCCGCTCGATAGCGGCGAGCGCGTCCGCGCTGGGCATTCCGGCGGCGCGAACTTCGACGAAAGTCCCGAGCAGGGGACGCGCGCGTGCAAGTTCGCGCATCGCGCTTCAGCTCACGGAACGGAGCGAACGCTCGTACAGTTGCAGCAACCGATGGACACCCTCGGTGACGTGCCGAGATGACAGCGTTGCACCCGAGATGTTCTTGATGTCCCGATCGAGCTGTACCGGATCCTGTGCCGTCTTGCCGGTGAACTGGCGGCGCCAGGCCGGAAGACGAATTTCGGACCCGTGCGTTTCCCGATACTCCATGATCTCGATCGACTTGATCGCGCCCTTGTCGTCCAATGCGAGGGCATAGGTGATCAGTTCGCTCTTGCCGATCACACGATCCACCAACACCCAACCGAGGCTACGTTCACCGGCGCGCGCTTGCCAGATCTGCGGCGACCATCCCGGTGCGGCGAGCGCGGTGGCCGTCTCTGCGTCGATCGGCGGCTGCGCGCGAAACTCGCTCGCCTCAGAAAACGCAGCGCGCTGCGCTTCCTCGACACTGAGGTATTGCGTCGCGTAGGCCGCGTGGTAGGCCGGTACACTCAACAAACCGACCGGCAACAGCCAACGCGCTCGCGGTGAACTCGCCATGGTCAGAACTGATAGCCGACGCCGACGTCGAATCGCGTGTCGTAGCCGAGCAGCTCATCGGTCAGGTTGAAATGCTGGTAGTCGACCTTGAAGACGACCTGCGGCGTCATGTAGTAGTTCAGACCCACGGTCCAGACTTTCTCGGTAGGGGCGTTGGGCACACCGAGGCCGAGCGGAACGTCGGCGTATGAAGCCGCGGTATTGAATTCTTCGTAGCGTACGAACGGCGCGAGAGACGAATCGCTCTTTTGCCAGACACGCCAAGCTCCCTGCACGTAGCCGCCCCAGAACGACTTCGGCACCGGATACGGGCTGCCGATGAAGGTCAGATTGAGAGCTTGGGTATCGGTGATCTTTCCACGCGAATACAGCGCAGAAAAATCGAACGGTCCGGGTTGCCAGCGCGCATGGACTTCACCGATCGTCACGCGCGAGTCGTCCGCCAACGAGTTTTTCTGACCTTGCCCCAGGTCACTCGTGAAGACACCGCCGCCCAACTCAAGACCCGGAATCCCCTTCCAACTCGCCGCCGCATAGACGGCCAGATCGTGCGCCTTCGCCAGCTGCAGTTCCTGGTGAATCGCGCCGAGCGGAGAAGCGCGCGATTCCGGATCGGTCGGATCCCACTTGTTGAGATCCTGTGTGGTGACGATGCCGACGTTCCAGCTCAGACCGAAGTCGGTGGTACCGAGCGCCGAGAAACCGCCCTCGCGCCAGGTCGACGGGATGATCGCCGTCTCGACGAAATTTCGCTCGACGCCGTAGTAGTTGGTCGGTTCGTGGCGTTCGTTGAGGAAGCCGAACGGAATCAAAGTTAGACCTGCGCGGAACGCGACGGCCGGATTCCACTGATGCTCGACATACAGTTGCTCGACTTCGCTTTCGCCCGAGTCGTCGGCCGAGACCACGGCGTGCTCCCATTCCAGCTCGCCGTAGACACGCGTGTCTTCATCGAACGCATGACTGAAACCGATCACAGCGCGGCGCACATCCGCCTGGGTGTTCGCGGATTTGCCGGTCGGGCGGTTGTAGTTGAGTTCGCCGTAGCCCCAAAGGCGCGTGCTGTCGTTCACGGCGATGCCGGAACCGGAGGCTGGAGCCGCGGCAATATCGCCGCTCGTGCTGTTGCGATCGGCGAGTGCCGGAGCCACCGCAGTCGTAGGTGGCGGCGTGCTCGCCACACTGCTCTGGCTCGCCGCAGGGGTTGTCGCCTTCGGCGAGTTGCGCAGCGCGTTCACTTCGGCTTTCAAGGCGCCGACCTCGGCGCGCAGCGCATCGAGCTCCTTACGCAGACTCTCTTCGTCTGCATGCGCGGGCAATGCGGCGAGCAAGCCGGCGGCAAGTGCCGCGAGCGGCACGGAACTACGCAACATGATCTTCTCCCTGAGATTTCGTCACGGTGCCGGAGGCACGTTACGCGCTGGATCAGCGGTGTCGGTCGCCGGGTCGTAGCCGTCCGTCAATGTGCCGAGGAACGCCATCAAATCGTCAATCTCGCCGTCGTCCAGGCGCGGTGCCTGACCGGGATGGCGGTCGTAGGGAACCTCTTCGGTATTCACGTTCCGATGCAGTTCCACGGGTAGATCGTCGAATTTCTGGACCGCGCCGCCTGCATCCAGCGAGTAGAACTCCTCGGGATTGGTGTCGCGTCTGACGTAGAAGCGGAGCGCGTCGCGCAGTTTCGTGAACTGGCCGTTGTGAAAGAACACCAGTCGCGTCGCGACGTTGCGCAAGGTGGGCACCTTGAATGCGCCGCATAGATCACGTTGTGCATCGAGATCGGCCCGTTCCGGTCCGCATAGGCCGAGATCGAAGTAGGCTGGATCCGAATTGGCCGGAATCTGCACGTTTCGCGGCACACCCAGGTTGTCGTAGGTGTAGTCGGTGAAGAGGGGAGGCGATCCGTCGCTGCCGCGCCTACTCGGATGGCAGCCGGCGCAGTTTCCCTTGTCGGCCCGATTGAACACCGCGAAGCCACGCAGCTCCGATGGCGACAACATGGTCTTGCCTTGCAGAAAGAGGTCGTACTTGGAATCGAACGGTTGGAATTCCGCCGATGATTTCTCGTACGCCGCAATGGCGAAGCGCGCGCTCAGGAAAGCCGCGTCGGCGTCGTCGAAAACGTGTGCGCCGAACAGCGCCTTGAAATCGTCTGCGTAGCTGGCGACCGCCAGTTTGCCGGCGACCGTCGCGGCGTCGCCATTCGCCATCTCATGTGCGGCCAGGAACGGACGCTCCGCTTGATCGATCAGCGTGGCGGCGCGGCCGTCGCGATTGAAGCCGGCGGTCGGAGTGCCTTCGCTATCGAAGAAGAAGGCCTGTGTCGTCATGTAGCGGAGCGAAGGGACGCTGCGGAATCCCGGTACGTCGAGGTTCGCACCGCCCGATTGCACGGCCAACGCGTTCGTTTGCGCGTGCGCGTGCGCGGGGTCGTGGCAAGTGGCGCACGACATTTGTCCGGATGCGGAGAGCGATGTATCGAAGAAGATCTCGCGACCGAGTGAGGCGGCGGTCAGGCTACTGTCCGCTCGAACAAGATGGAACGGGCTGCAAAGCAGCAGCGCGACTACAACGATCCGTTGCGCGTTGGACAAGGACGCCAACGCGCTTCGCTTGCCCCAAGGTATACCCACGCTGGCGCTTCCCCGCCGGAATATGCGAACGATTCTCAGTCGTCCTTTCGTTGTTGTCAACGCGTTAAGAGAGCGCTCCGCCTGAGTCGTCTGTAGGGATCGACGGCGAGGTGGCTTCTGCCGCACTCGACGCTTGAACGAGCCAAGCTAGGCTGCGCTTCGACGACAACATCGTGCCGCATTCGAAGTAAGAGCACACCGAGCGCGATCGCAAACAGGATGATGAGTCTGTCGATCGGCGCGACCTTGGCCAGAGGGTCCAGCCGGTAAGCGCGGCGAACGCCGCCGAGCCGAGTGCAAACCACCGCCCGGAAGGAAACTTCATGGGGAGCCTTTCGTGCGGCTAGTACGTTGCGCGATCAGAAGGCCGACGACGAGGACGGTCGCCAGGACAGCAGAAGAGCCGGCCGTCCCGAAACCCAAACCACCGAGGTCGTGGCCCTTGGTCAAAAGGTCGCCGAATGTCGCGCCGAACGGGCGAGTCAGCACGAACGCGGCCCAGAACAATGCGATGCGGTTCACCCGCGGCAGGAAATACAGCGAAGCAAGCACGGCGATGGCCGCACCGACCAAGGAAGCGCCGCCCAGAAATCCGAGGCCCGAGCTGTCTGCGAGGCAGTCGCCGAGCGCCGTGCCGAGCGTGTTCGACACCAGGATCGCGCTCCAGTAAAAGCCCTCCGCTTTCGGTCCGCGTATTCGCTCGACGGAGAGCGTGCCCACGTTCCACAACCACAACGCCAGGACGAACAGCAAAACGACGATCAGCAGCGCTGTTCCAACGACGTAGCCAAGACCGAGCGTACGATCCATGAAGTCGGACACGGTGGTACCCGCGGTGCTCGTCGCCAGAACGACGGCCCAGTAGAGCGGCGGGTAGAAATGTTCTGCGCGGAGCTGGGCGATCAGGGTTACGACGAAAAATCCCAGCAGTAGCAGCGAGCTCGCCGCGTAGCCGATTCCGAACGTCATGGAAAAAAGATCGCCGGCCGTCTCGCCTAGCGTCGTGACGCAAATCTTGAGTATCCAGAAGCCGATCGTGACGGACGCAACCTTGTTGGCTGCGTCGTAGGGCGACGTCTTGCTCGCCTCCTCGGCGATGGAGAACGCTGCGCTCGTCCGGCGCGTATCGCCCAACTTTCTGTGAGTTGAACCGGCGCGTCGAGATGTGGGCATAAGCTGCGTGAGATCGTCGCTACTGGCTTGCGCGGCTTCGCGCCGCAACCCGAAGAGAGAGACGTCATCGACGACAATGCGTGCGTGAGCCTCTTGCCTGATGAAGGCACGATATCGTGGCCAGCTTAGGTCGAGCTTAAGTTGAGCACGCCTGCCGAAGGCTCCTCGAAAACTTCGAGCCGCTCGGCCTGCCGATGGCTACCGCTACTCGAAGTAGTCGTCCAATCGGACTGGCGGCATCGCGTAGGCTTCAGTCAGCCACTCGGACACGGACTCCAGCGCCAGCATCCGCTCTATCCAGAGATGGGTCAGCGGCCATGCGGTCTTGTATTCCATGTGCGTGGTCAAACGTTGAATCGTCGGAACGAACATCAAATCGGCCAGCGACAATTGTCCAGTCAGAAAAGGTCCGCCGCTGTCGGCGAGTTCCTCTTCCCACACCGCGAATATCCGCGCAGCCTGTTTTTGTTCCTCGCTCGTCATTGCCCGCTTTTCAACGTAGAAAGAGGCTTCAAATGACAGCCTCGGGCAGATGTTCGATAGCCCCGAGTGCTGCCATGCAAGCAGCGAACGACAGTGCGCCCGCTTCTTGATTTCAGCGGGAAGCAGCTTCCCGTCGGCCAATTCGTTCGCGTACTCCATGATGGCCAGGGAGTCGTAGATGACGACATCTCCCTCGGTGAGCACGGGAACCGCACCAGGAGGAGAGAACTTCGCGATCGCCGCCAGGTTGTCGAATCGCTGCGGAACGCGGATGTCCACAACGACTTCTTCAAAGGGCACGCCGGCTTCGCGAAGTCCCAACCAAGCTCGCAGTGCCCAACTGGATGCGTTGCGGGTGCCGCTGTAGAGAATGCGCTTCATCGGTCGGCGTCGTCCGAGTGTCGGTTATCGAGGAGGTCCGCACGATACCGGCAGCGCCAGACTCGTTGCCACCTCGCGGCGACCGGGTAGCGACGCCAGCAATGCAAGGCCACGCCGCCGAGCCCCGCAGCGCAGCCTGCGGCGCGATAGTGGCGAGACCGCGAAACGTTTCGCCACTCGGCTGCGTCCCGAGCGGACGGCTGCGGCGCGGGACAGGTGCTCTCCAACGTTGCAGGCTCTTCAGCCTCCCATGTCGACCGAGACGTCAACGATGCTTCCGATTCCCCCGAACGCAGCGGCCGGCAGCCCGTCGCACGAAGTCACGCGTCTGCTCGGCCGCTGGCGCGCAGGAGATCCGGATGCCGAGCAGCGTCTGATCGCGCTGCTCTATCCCATGCTGCGCGCGCTGGCTCGGCGCGAACTCGCGCTCGGCCGCCTCACCTTACGCGCGACTGAGCTGGTGCACGAGACGTATTTGAGATTCGTCGAGCAGTCGACGCCATTGCGAAATCGCGCGCACTTCCTCGCGCTGTTCGCGCGCGTCCTGCGCCGCGTCGTGGTCGACGTTCTGCGCTACCGCAGCGCGGCGAAACGTGATCGCGATCTGCGCATGACGCTACCGGAGGGAGACGGCGAGGGCACCGAGTTCGCCGCATCGATGGATATCGTCGACGGCCTCGCCCTCGACGCCGCGCTCAAAGCGCTTTCGGAACACGACCCGCTCGCCGCCGAAATCGTCGAGGCGCGTTACTTCGGCGGCATGAGCAACGAGGAGATCGCGGCAGCCCTCGAGCTGAGCACGGCGACGGTGGTGCGCCATTGGCGCTTCGCGCGCGCCTGGCTGCATGCACGGCTTCATTCCGCCGGCGGTGCGCCGTGAGCGCACCGGCGAGCGCGCAGCGCGACGACGGCGCGAGCCGCTTCGCCAGGCTGCGCGCGCTGTTCGACGCCGGCTGCCTGCTCGCCACCGGCGATCGCACGCGCTTTCTCGCACGCGTGACGGCCGAAGATGCCGCGCTCGGCGGCGAGCTGTCGCTTCTCTTCACCGAGCACGATCGCGCCGATACCGGTCGCTCGCGCCGCGAGCTGCTCGCGATGGTCGCCGAACTCGCTGCGGCTCCGTCGCACAAGGCCGGCAGCCGCATCGGCCGCTACGAGGTGCGGCGCGAGCTCGGGCGGGGAGGGATGGGCGTGGTCTACCTCGCCGAGGATGGACACGGCGCACCGGTAGCGGTGAAGGTGCTCGCGGCGAGCGGCACGCGTCCGCGATTCGAGCGCGAATGGGCGATCCTCGCCGCGCTCGAACATACCCACATCGCGCGCTTCCTCGGTGCGGGCGACACCGACGACGGCGCGCCGTACTACGCGATGGAATACGTTCCCGGCGTCGCGCTCGGCGAATACTGCGACGGCGCCGCGCTGTCGGTGGCCGCGCGTCTCGCGATGTTCCTCGAGGTCTGCGCTGCGGTGCAGTTCGCGCATGCGAACTTGGTCCTGCATCGCGACATCAAGGGCGACAACATCCTGGTCACGCCCGAAGGCGTACCCAAGCTGATCGATTTCGGCATCGCCCGCTCGCTCGACCGCGGTGCGGCGACGCGCACGCAGCAACGATTCTTTTCGCCGGTGAACGCTGCGCCGGAGCAGATCAAGGGCGAACGGCTCGGCGTCACCTGCGACGTGTATCAGCTGGGTACCGTGCTGTACGAGCTCCTGTGCGGGCGGCGGATCTTCGATCTCGCGCAGCTGACGCCGAGCCAGCTCGAGCAGCACATCCTCGACTCGCCGCCGCTGGCGCCGAGCCTCGTCGCGCAACGCGGCGCCGTGCGCGGCTGCGCGGCTGCGCGGCTGCGCGACGCCGCGTGTGCTGGCAGCGGCCCTCGCCGGCGATCTCGACAACATCGTGCTGCAGGCGCTGCGCAAGAAGCCGGATGAGCGCTACGCTTCGGTCGAGCGTCTCGCCGACGACGTGCGCGCGCATCTCCAGCGCCGGCCGGTGTCGGCGCGCAGCGGTCAGACTTGGTACCGCGTGCGCCGCTTCGTCAGCCGCCATCGCATCGCCGTCGCGGCGAGCGCGCTCGCGCTCGCGACCGCCGTGGCGCTGGTCGCGGCGCTGGCGCTGCAGGCGCGCGACCTCGAGCGAGAGCGCGACGCCGCGCGGCACGACCGCGATCGCGCGGACACCACCGCGCACTTCCTGGTCGACCTGTTCAAGACCGCCGACCCCGGCACGGCGCTCACGCGCGACATGCGCGTCGGCGAAGTGCTCGCGAGCGCCGAGCGCAGCCTGGTGGGTCGCACCGACCTGTCCGCGGACATCCGTGTCGGACTGATGACGGCGCTCGCCGACGTGCAGCTTTCCCTCAGCGACCATCGCGCCGCGCGGCGCTTGCTCGACGCGGGCGCGGCCGTGCTGGATGCCGCGGGCCTCGCGCGCAGCGCCGCGATGGCGAGCGTGCTGGAGATACGTGCGCGCGTCGAAGGTGCCTCCGGCAATACGCGTGCGGCTCACGCGCTGGCCGAGGAGGCGCTAGCTCTTCACGAACGGCTCGGCAGTCCGCCGCCTGCGCGGATCGGCGCGCAACATACCGCCGTGCGCGCACTCGAGGATTTCGCGCCGGCACGGGAAGCGATCGACGCCTATCGGGCATTGCTGGCGCAGATGCAGCAGGCGCATGCCGATCCGTCGCGGCTCTCGCGCATCGAAATCCAACTCTCGCAGCTGCTGCTCGCCGAGCGCGATTCGGCGGCGTGCGATCTCGCCACCAGCGCGTCGGCGCGCCTGCGCGCCGCGCTGCCGGCGCGGCATCCCGACGTGCTATGGGCGGCCGCTGCCGTCGCCGCTTGCCGCGACGAAACCGCCGCCGTGCCCACGCCTTCGGTGCTCGCCGAGCTGCAACATGTGTACGGCGAGCAGATCGATCTGCTCGGCCCGCGATCGTTCGTGCCGGTGGCGACGCTGGCGTGGATCGCGGCGGCGTTCCATCGCCGCGGCGCGAACGCCGGCGCCATCGTCCTCGCGAGCGAAGTCGAGCGCCTGTTCTCGAGCCTGCACGGCCATGCGCAATTCGACAGCTTCGGCGCCTTGACCCAGCTCGCCGAGTACGAGCTCGCCGACGGCCGCATCGACGCGGCAATCGCGCATCTCGAGCAAGCCGCTTCGATGGCGCGCGCGATCTGGGGCGAGTACGGCGCCAAGATCGCCGCGGCCGACGGCCGTCTCGGGCGCGCGTATGCGAAGGGCGGCCGCTGGGACGCGGCCGAAACCGCGTTGCGCCGCGCCGCCGGTCGCGTGCGCGACGATGGGCCGAGCGCGGCGTGGGTTGCACTGGAATTCGTCGATGTCGCGATCCGGCGCGGCCGCATCGACGAGGCACGCGCGGAGCTGGCCGCGATCGAGCCGATCGTCGTCGCCGGCACGGCGAGGTTTCCCGAGTTCAGTGCGCGCTGGGCGGCGCTGCATGCGCGCCTGCCTCCCGTAGAAACAGCACCTTAGCCGATATTCTTCCGGCTCTTTTTCGAAGTGATCGCGTCGCGCGACGTTTTACGCGTCTCTCCCGACGAGTCGGACGGCAGCCCGCCGTGCGCGTTTTCCATCGTGAGGAGATTGACGATCGTGGCGTATTTGAGAATGCGAGAGTTGCCGGCGCCGGGCCGGAAGTGGACTGTGGGTGCGCTCGCCTGCGTAGTGCTCGTCTTGTCGCTCGGCGCGGCGGGGGCGTCGGCCGGCGCGTGGGATTGGAAGCTTCCTGCGCCGACCGGCAATGCCATGCGCGCGGTCGCGCACGGCGCCGGCGCCTACGTGGCCGTCGGCAACGGCGGCAGCATTCTCTACTCCGACGACGGTCGCGCATGGTCGCTGGTGCGCGCAGGCGGTCCTGGCGAAGCGCTCGATGCGGTCGCCTACGGCGACGGCGTTTTCGTCGCCGTGGGGCAGGGCGGTGCCGTGTGGCGATCGCCGGACGGCCGCCAATGGACGCGCTCGAGCACGCCGACCACGACCTTTTTGCGCTCCGTCGCGCACGGAAGCTCGGGCTTCGTCGCTTGTGGAGAACTGACGATGATCGCCTCCGCCGACGGCGCGACGTGGACACGAGTCGACACGGGCTTGACGCCTGGTGTCTTCGGTCCAAGTTTGCAGGGCGTCGCGTTCGGCAACGGCGTCTATGCGGCATGGATCGACATCGATCCGATCGGCGCCGCCTCGTCCGCAGCGGTGTTGACGTCGGTCGATGCCGCGACGTGGACGCGGGTGCCGCTCGGTCCGTTCGCAGGACATGACGGCGTGCTGTTCGGACGCGGCTTCGTCTATGCCGGCGGCCGCTTCGTCGCGTTCGCCACGAGCGACACTTTCGACAGCCTCAGCCTGACCTCGCTCGACGGATCGAGCTGGAGCGCCGGCAGCACGGCAGCGCACGAAGGCAATACGGTGTACTTCAAATCCGGCGCGTTCGACCCGGCCAGCGGACGCTACATCGCGCTCGCCGGCCTCAACGATCCGCCCGAAGCGCTCGACGTGCAGGCGGCCGTCATGAGCTCCGCGGACGGCCTCGATTGGACGGGCGAGGGGCTCGTCGACCGCATTCCGCTGGTCCGGCTGGCGCAGGCAGGCGACACCGTATTCGGCTTGCCCAACTTGGGCGGCGGCCTCTACGCCAGGACCGGCGCGTCGAGCTTTGGCGCGATCACGCCGGTATCGCCGGCCTGGCGGCTGTCGTCGATCCTCGCTGAGGACGGCATGCTGATCGCCGCGGGGACGGGCGCCGGCGACAGCGTCCACGGTTCCAGCGCCGCGCTGATCGCGTCGTTCGACGACGGCGCGACCTGGTCGAAGGTGCTGACCGTGGAAGGCGACTTCGCCGGCGGCGGATTCGCGGGCCTCGCATCCGGCGCTTCGCACCGGGTCGCAGTGGGCACGACCAACCGTTCCGCCGACGGCGCCTTCGTGCCGATGGCGTACTCATCGACTGACGGTGCCGTCTGGACGCGCGCCGATCTCTCCGCCGTGGATGCCGCCGTCAGCGGACTGTACGGCGTCGCGTACGGCAACGGTCTCTTCGTCGCCAGCGCGGCGTACAACGGCGACGCGACCGAGGTGCTCATCTCCAACGACGACGGTTCGACTTGGCGATCGCAACCCGTCGAGCTGTCGCAGCCGCTCGGCCGCATTGTCTTCGCCGGCGACAAGTTCGTAGCAATTTCGGCCGGCTTCTCGACCTCGGTGTTCTTTTCGTCCGATGCGGCGACCTGGTCGGAAAGCGCTACCGGCACGAGCGCGAGCTATCTCACCGACATCGCCTACCGCGACGGCACCTATGTCGCGCTCGGCCAAGCGTTCGGGCCGGCAGGCAACGTATCGACGCTCGTCGTGTCGACCGATGGCATCTCGTGGACGCCCGTCGACGCGGCACCGACGGATATTGTCGGCCTGTCTGCTAACGCCGACGGCTTCGTCGCGACCGGAACGAGCGGAAACGTCTATCGCAGCATCGATGGCCGCGTCTGGACCTCGAGCTGGTCCGGCTCGGCGGACTGGATCACCGCATCGGCGCGGCTTCCCGACGGTCGACTCGCCGTGGCCACGGTGAGAGGCGGGGTGCTGGTCGGCAGCGCTGCGGATCGCATCTTTGCCGACGGATTCGAACGAGACGGGAAGCGGTAGGCCGCGCGGCGATGCCGCTGGCAAAGGCCGGCGGTATCTCGGCGAACACGAAGCACCGCTGATGCAGTGCTTCGAGGCGCGGGCCTCGGCGGTCAGTGAAATTTCTCGCCGCGCGCGAGCATGTCGATGATGAGCTTGATGCGCTTGATCTTGGTCTCTGGGCGCTTTGCCGTTTGCAGTCGGTAGGCAATCGCGTACAGATTGGTCTTGTTGAGCGTCGCGTAAAACTGCTCCGCCTTGGCGTTGCGTGCCAGCTCCTCGACGAACTCCGGAGGCACCGTTGCGCTAGTGGACGAATCGTACGCAGCGGCCCAACGCCCATCGGCTTTGGCGGCTTCTACTTCCTTGAGGCCCGCCGGCGTCATTTGATCCTCCCTGGCAAGCCGATCCACATGCGCCGTATTGATCTTGGACCAACGACTTCTTGCCCTGCGCGGGGTGAATTTTTGCAGCCAAGAGTCCGCGTCAAGCGGCCACTTTTGCCCGTCGATCCAACCGAAACAGAGCGCCTGGTCGAGCGCATCGGCATAGGTGACCGATGGAACACCCGAGTCTTTCTTGTAGATTCGCAGGAGCAAAGCAGGGGTTCGGGCGTGTTCCTTCGTCAGCCACGCGCGAAGTTCTTTCGATGATCGAAAACTCTGCGGTTCCGGCAGATTTTGGGAAGGCAGCTTGCGCATAAGTGGTTCAGTTCAGGCGCGTGCGAGCGAGCGAGTGGTCACACTCTATCAAGCCGCGGGTGTGCTCCAGCACAAGCACGATGACCGCTTCCGATGCATGGCGAAGCGTCCGCTTCCTGGTGGCGACGCGGTTGTTCTACGGTCGTTCTTCCGGCGCGCTGAAAGCAGTCCAATGTTTCGCGGATCCACTTGCCACCTGCGGCCTGGACGAGGGCACGATCGGTTCGATGATCTAGGAAGGCGAGGAAGGATCGCGCCAAGAATAGCGAGCGCGGCAGGGTTGGCGAGCAGACGCCGTCCCAGACATCAATCGAAAACGCGCCCTCGCATAAATCCCATCACGCCAGCTCAAAATCCAGCCCGATATCCGCCGCAGGCGCGCTTTGCATCAGCCGCCCGACTGAGACGTAATCCACTCCGCTCGCAGCGATCGCGCCGATGTTGTCGAGCCGCACGCCGCCGCTGGCTTCGGTTGCCGCACGGCCCGCCACCAGCGCCACGGCCTCGGCGAGCATCGCCGGCGCCATATTGTCGAGCAGGATATGCGCGGCGCCAGCGACGATCGCCGGCTCGATCTGGTCGATCCGATCGACCTCGCAGATGATCCGCTCGACGCCCGCCGCCTTGGCCCGCGCCACCGCTGGGCCGACACCGCCCGCCACCGCGACATGGTTGTCCTTGATCATCGCCGCATCCCACAGACCCATGCGGTAGTTGGTCGCGCCGCCCATCCGCGTCGCGTATTTCTCCAGCACGCGCAGGCCGGGAATGGTCTTGCGGGTGTCGAGCAGCGTGGCGCGGCCGTGCATCGCATCGACATAGGCGCGCGTCATCGTCGCGATGCCCGAGAGGTGCTGGACGGTATTGAGAGCATTGCGCTCGGCGGTGAGCAGGGCGCGGGCGTTGCCGGCGATCCGCATCAGCGCGGTCCCGGGAGTGACGCTTTGCCCATCCTGCACAAGCATTTCGATCTCACACGCCGGGTCGAGATGGCGGAAGAAGGCGGCGGCCAAAGGTAGCCCTGCGACGGTGATCGCCTCGCGGCTGTCCATCACCCCGGCAAAACGCGCGTCCGCTGGGATGACGCTCTCTGAGGTGATGTCGCGCCCGCCACCGGGAAGGCCAATGCCGAGATCTTCGGCTAGCGTGGCGGTGACAAAGGCAGCCAGGTCAAAGCCGGGGAGGGTGAAAGACATACGCGTGGATCTTAGGGGATTGAGGGGAAGATGAAAGGGTTCTCCCATTGTGAAACGCCCAATTTTCCAACGTGAGAGATAGCTGGGAGCGGCATTGCTCGGCGTTGGTGTGCCAATTCGTGTGGTCGCTCGCGCATGGCGCTCAAAGCAACTCGGCGATTCGCGGACCAGCTTGCTGCCATTCGAGGAGGGAGAGGGCTGTGGCCCGGTCGATGGCCCGGCAATGCATCGAATGCGTCGGCGCTGCTCGCTGAACTCGTAGTCAATCGAATGCCTGCTCCGACTGTGTGGCAGTAGACGTATCAGGCAGCGATGGTTGTGCTATGGGTTACAGCGCCCACCGAAATAGTGGATTTATCCACGCCTGCAAACGAAACGGTGATCACCGGCTCCCCGCAGTCTCCAGGGCCGCAATCCCAACATCTGAAAATGCCAGGGGGATCTGTGAATCGGCTGACACTCTCTTTCGGACATCCTGGCGGCTTGGATCCGCAGAGCCGCGTTTGCGGCATCGTCCCCGCAGGCCAAAGTCCGGAAAGGGCTCGAGTCCGTCGACTTGGCCTGCGCTTGCTCGCATCGAGCATGCTACTGCTCGGACCGGCTGCGCAGGCGCAGTTCAAGGTGAACTCCCCCTTCACCAATAACACCGAGCCCGGCTGGACGATCACGGGCACCAACAACGCCGGCACCAACGACAGTGGCATCCTCACCGGCGGCTACGGGGCGATTCCGGTGGGTATCGATGACGCCATAGGCAGCGGCTGGTTGCGGTTGACCACCAACTCGACGAACCAACAGGGGCGCGCGCTTTATCAAGACGGCTCGTTCACCTCTGCCATGGGTGTCGTGGCGGAGTTCGACTACGTCAGCTGGGGCGGCAGCGGAGCGGATGGCCTGTCGATGTTCTTGTACGACGCCACTCAGAACATGGCCGGCGCGGGCATCGGCGGTGCTTTGGGCTATTGCAACGGAGCAGGCGGCTACCTAGGCGTGGGCCTGGATGAGTTCGGCGATTTCTCGGGGAGCAACACTGGGGTGAACTTTTGCCACTCCGGTAGCCCCGGCACGACTCCCGACCAGGTGGTGGTGCGCGGGCCGGCAGATGTTCCGGCTCCGACCGGCCCCAATCCGCTCGTAGGGATGGCTGCGGTGACCGATTTGGATTCACCCAACGCTGCCGCCCGGCCCACAAGCCGACGTGTACGCATGCTCCTGGTACCCAATGGCTCAGGCGGGTATCGCGTCACGGTGCTGTTGGGCCCCACAGGCGGCACCCTGTCGACATTTCTAGATGCGTTGAATTTCCCCTATACCGCTCCCGCGACCTTGCGCCTGGGCTTCGCCGCTTCGGCGCTCAGCTCAACCAACATCCACGAAGTACGCAATGCGCTGGTGTCCACGCCCGCCGACATCGTGGTGACGAAAACGGTATCGGCGGCCACGGTGCTGCGCGGCCAGCCGGTCAGCTACACGGTCGCAGTGCGCAATAACGACACCAATCCGACCGACCCCGGCGATCAGTCGCCGCCCATCGACGCCGCCAATGCGCCGGACATCACCGACACGTTCCCCGCGGAGCTGGCCAACGCCACTTGGACCTGCACCGCCACGTCGGGATCCACCTGCCCAGCCGCCAGCGGCACGGGCAATCTGGCGATCACCGGGGGCTACACCTTGGCGGCCGCCGGTCAACTCACTTTCACCATCACCGGCACGGTGGCAACCACGGCCACCTGCGGCGGCACCGTGAACAACGCCGCCACCGCGGATTTTTCCGCCCCCGATGGTCTTTTGGACATCGACCCGAGCAACAACACGGCCAGCGCCAGCTTCACCGTAGCCTGCCCGCAGCTGATCGTGCGCAAGACTAGCCAGACGACCGATGCGACCGGCACCTTCCAGTTCAGCGGCGACAACGGAATTCAGGCGCACACCATCACCACCACGGCCGCCACCGTGGGCACGCCGGTCAGCGGCACCACCCAGACCTTGCTCGCCGCCGGCACCGCGACGACCATCACCGAGGCCGCGGCCGCCAACACCGCCCTCAGCAATGTTGCCTGCACCGGAATGGGCAGCGGGGGTACCGCAACCGCGACCGTCAACGGCAGCACGGGCGGCAGCGTCCTGCTCGATGCCGCGGCCACCAATACTGCCGGGCCGATCACCTGCACCTTCACCAATCGAGCCCAATCTGCGGATCTTGCGATCACCAAATCGCAGGCGACGCCGAACCCGGCGGTGCCGGGCCAGAACGTGACGTGGACGATCACGGTGACCAACAACGGCCCGGACCCGGCGGTGAACGTCACCGTGGCGGATGCGGTGCCAGCCGCGGTGACGCCGGTGACGGTGGGCGGCCCGGACGGCGCATCGTGCCTGCCGACGAACCAGACGGTGAACTGCACGTTCGGCACGCTGGCGGTGAATGCGACGCGCACGTTCACGGTCTCAGGTGCGCTCGCGGCGGGGTTCGCGGGCAATCTCGCGAACACGGCGACGACGACGAGTAGCACACCGGACCCGACGCTTGGCAACAACAGCGCAACCTCGACGACGCCGATGGGCGCGCCGAGCTTGAACGTAACCAAGTCGGCCACGCCGACATCGTTCATCGTGGCCCAAAGCGCCGCGTACACGTTGACGGTGGGCAACAGCGGCACGGCGCCGACGAGCGGCGCCGCGAGCGTGCTGGACACGTTGCCGGCGGGCATCACGCTGGCGTCCGACCCAACCACGAGCAACGGCTGGAGCTGCACGGCGAACGGCGGCACGACGGTGACCTGCACGAGCGCTACGACGCTGAACTTGTCGCCGGGAGCGAGCTCGGCGATCAGCCTGCCGGTGACGGTGGGTGCCGCTGCCGTGCCGAGCGCGGTCAATCACGCTTCGGTGGGCGGTGGCGGTGATCCGTTCAACGGCGGCACCCCGCCGAACCCGAACACCTGCACGGACAGCGCCGCGGCGCCGAACCACTGCGCGATGCTCACCACGTCGGTCAACACGCCGGTCAATACGCCGGCACCGACGCCAATAAACGCACGCTGGATGCTGGTGCTCATGTTGCTGGCGGTGAGCGCCTTGGCCGCAAGGCATTTCTCACGCGTCGGGCCCGCCAGGATGAGCAGGGCGTCAGAAGAAGCATTGCTGAGAAGCGAGGCGGGGGAGGCGGAGAAGGACTAAGTTGCCGGGACGCCAACGCGAACGAGCATTCCTCCTGAACGGCTCGTTCGCTTCTGCCTCCGCCGTTATGTCCAGCGGAGTACAGAATCCAGAGCGATCGCCTGCGAGGGACGATCGCCCCGGAGTCCGACCTAGATCGTCACTTGTCCAGCTTTGAACGAGCCTTGTCCGCCAGCTCGCCGGCTTTGGCCTGGGCCTTGCCGATGTTCTTTTCGGCGACACCTTCCAGTTCCGTCTTGGTGTCGCCGGTCATCTTGCCGATCGCTTCCTTGACCGAACCTTTGACCTGTTTCGCAACGCCTTCGATACGATTCTTGTCCATGAAACACCTCATGAGAGTCGAACGTCCGGAGCAACCGCGTCCGGATCGGTTGCGACTGTAGGAAACGCAGGTGAGTCGCAACAGCTGAAAATGAACTAAGTCAGCTAGTGCGTTTACGCCGGTCCTTGCGCGACCGCGGGCGCGGCGCGGGCTTGTCCGTCGCTCGGCCGAAGAAGCCGCGTTCGCGTGCCCACACAATCGCCTCGCTGCGGCTGTGGACATCCAGCTTGGAGTACAGCGCGGCGACGTGGTTGCGCACCGTGTTGGGTGCCAGCCCGAGGCTCGCCGCAATTTCCTTGTCGGCCATGCCTTCGCAGAGCAATCCCAATACGTCGCGCTCGCGCGCGGTCAACTCGGCCAACGCGACATGCCGCTCGTGGGGTGCACGGGTTCGACGGACATTGGCCAACTTCTCGATAAGAGTCTGGCTGAACCACGATGCATCCTGCATCACGGTCTCGATCGCCGTCACCAGCTCGAGTTCGGCGCGCTTCCGGTTGCTGATGTCCAGCAGCACCATCAAGTAGCAGTCGGCGCCGTGGATGGTGACGGCCTCGGCCGACACCAGACAATCCAACGTGCTGCCGTCCTTGTGCGCGATCACATACTCCTCGTTCTGCAGGTTGCCGCGTTTGAGCAGGGTGGCGGCCGCCTCCTCGGCATCACGGACGTCGTCGAATACGCCCGATTCTTCCAATGCCTTGCCGGTCACTTCCTCCAGGCCGCGGCCAGTGGCGGCAAAGAACGCGTCATTGGCTTCGAGTACGCGCAGATGGTCGGCGCTGCACACCAGCGTTGGTACGGGGGTCATCTTGAAAGCCTTGGCGAAACGCTCTTCGCTTTGTCGCAGGGCGATTTCGGCTTTGCGTCGCGGCTCCAGGTCCATGAAGGTGAACAGCATGCACGCCTCTTCGCCGACTTCGATCGGCTGACCGGCGACGATCACCAACTTGGTGCTCCCATCAGGCAGGCCGAGCTCGGCTTCCATTTGCGGAATCGTCGTGCCCTGTGCCAGCCGCTCGACGGCGAGATCTTTGTTCTGCGCGCGCTCCAGCACATCCAATTCGTAAACCGAGTGGCCGATCACTTGATCGCGCTCGTAGCCGGTCATCTCCAGAAATCCGACATTGACCTTGATGTAGCGCAAATCGCTGAGGCGACAGATCACCGCTGGCGACGGGTTGGCGTTGAACGTCTTCTCGAAGCGCTGCTCTGCGCTCGCCCAATCGGTGGCGTCGGCAAGGATCAATACCAGGCAGTCGGGAGCTCCATTGGTGTCCGTGAGCACCAGGCTGCGCACGCGGTGCACCCAGCGATTCTCTTCGTCGCCGATCGGCGTGACCTCGACCACGACATCGGTGAAAACCTCGCCCGCGATGACTCGGTCGATGGGATAGCTGCCTTCGTCCAGCCGGTGATGATTGCGGTAGCGCAGCTCGAAGCGTCGGCGATACTCGGCGACGCTCGTGCCGAGCGCTTCTACGCTGTCGACCCCGTGCATCTGCAAGGCCGCGTCGTTGGCCCAGACGATCCGTTGATCGGGCTCGACCAGAATCACCCCATCACTGAGGCCACGGATGATGTGTTGCAGCTGCTGCCGGTCTGTCTGGCGTTGCAGGACGAGATCGTTCATTGGCCGGTGCCCAGAGCCTGAGTGGTCTGCCTAGGATGCGTAGGAGAGTTCATCACCGAATGAAGCGAATGCACCATCGAAAGAGGTGCATTTGCGCGGCGAGCGCGAGCGGCGCGGTGAGCATACTACCGCCCCTCGATCGGCGGCTCGCGACACCACCCAGGAGTCGGCACGGATGGGCCGCGACGATCGCCGTCTCCAGCATTCTTCTCGCGAGGTTCGCCATGAATACTTATGTCGCACGCGTACGCTCCACACACATTTCTTGGGGAGCCGTGTTCGCCGGTGGACTGATTTCACTGATCGTCTACCTGATCTTGAGCGTGCTCGGCACGGCGATCGGCGCATCGGCGATCGACCCAATGCACGATGCGCATCCCTTGTCCGGATTTGCTGCAGGAACCGGCCTTTGGCTGAGCGCGACGACCCTGCTGTCGATCTTTGCCGGTGCCTACGTCGCGGGTCGCTCAACCCTCGCTCAAGGCGCTTTGCACGGAGTCTTGTCTTGGTCGCTAACCACGCTGATGGCGGTTTGGCTGCTTGCGTCGGTCGTCAGCAGCGTGACGGGCACGGTTGCAGGGGCCGCGGGCCAGGGCTTGAGCGTGGTGGGGCAGGGCGTCGCCGCCGCCGCGCCCGAAGTTGCCTCCGGCATCAAAGACCGGCTGCGCGAGAACGGTGTCGAGTTGGACTGGGACAGCCTCAAGCGCGAACTGGATACTGCTCTACGTCAGACCGGTAAGGCCGAACTCGATCCCGCTCGCTTGAAAGACCAGGCACAGCGCGACGCCAACGATGCTGCGGCGACCGCCGATGCAGCCGCGCGCGATCCGCAGGCCGCGGGCCAGGCGTTGACCGATTGGTTCAATACCGTACGTGCACGCGGCGAAACCGCCCTCAATGCGGCCGACAAGGAGGCGCTCGCGAACCTGATCGCTGCCCGCACCGACCAGACACCGGAGCAGGCTCGCGCTACGGTAGATCGCTACGCGCAGACCTACGCCAACGCCATGGCCAAGTACGAGCAACTCAAGGCGCAAGCGGAGCGTAAGGCTCGTGAAGTCGCTCAAGTTTCCGCCGATCAGATCTCCAAGGCGGCGTGGAGCACGCTCATCGTCCTGCTGCTCGGTGGTTTGATCGCTGCGGCCGCCGGCCATTTGGGTTATCGCCATCGACCGGCCGCGTATGCTCTAGACGCTGAAGTCACGGCGGCTTGAAACGTAGGCATCCCGCTATCTCAGTTCTCACCTGACACGTCATGCGCACCGTGCAATGTGCACGGTGCGCTGTAAGGCACGTGATCGCTCCGACGCTCGAAGCGATAGTGCGCGACGAACCACTCTTGACCCTGCGCATAGCCGAACAACTCGGCGCAAGACATCCAGAAGATGCGCCAGCGCTGAAACCACAGAGCAGCGCTTTCGCCGTACGCTTCTCGTAGCACGGCCATCACCCGATCGCGCTGGCTGTCTTGCCGTTGCAGCCACTGATTGGCGGTCTTCTCGTAGTGCGTCCCGTCGACCAGCCAGCGCTGTTCGATTTCGAGTGCCTGCTGGAAATGCAGCAATGTGTCGGCTGCGGGCATCAGTCCGCCGGTGAAAAAATGCCGTCCGAGCCAGTTGCCGGCGCCGGCGGTTTCGAACGGATACAGCAGGTCGCGGTGCGCGAAAATGTGTACGAACAGCTTGCCGCCCGGTACCAACCAGTGGGCGATGCGGGCCATCAGCGTGCGGTAGTTGCGCATGTGCTCGAACATCTCGACCGAGACGCAGCGATCGAAGCTGGCGGGGTCGAGGGCCAAAGAGTTCACGTCGCGCGTCAGCACCAGCACGTTGCTCAGGCCGCGTTCGCGGCAGCGCGCTTCGATGAAGCCGCGCTGGCTGTTCGAGTTGGACACCGCAGTGATGCACGCGTTCGGGTAGCGCTCCGCCATCCACAAAGTCAACGACCCCCAGCCACAACCGAGTTCCAGGATGCGCTGCCCGTCGGCCAGTTCGGCACGTTCGGCGTACAGGGTCAGCATCGCGATTTCCGCCTCGGCCAGTGACTCGTCGCCGCGCGCGTAGTGGCAACACGAGTACTTCAAGCGCGGACCCAGGCAGTGTTCGAAGAATGCAGGAGGCAACTCGTAGTGCTGGGCGTTCGCGGCCGCAGTCTCGATCGCCACGGCGCTCTGCTGCAGCGCTAGGAGACGTTGCGTTTGGCGCTCACCCTGCGCACGAGCGCCACCCACACGCTCGGCGCGCAAGCGCTCGGCACACAGACGGCGTATGCCCAGGCGTATCAGCGCGTCCGGTACGAGTCCGCGCTCGGCGAGACCGAGCAGGCCGGGCGCGGCATGGTCGGCGACGAGATCCTCGGCTTCCACGTTCGTCGTCGTCATCGTTCGACCCTTGCGTCGTCGGCATGCTTGGGAAACCATGGGAACAGCATCGGCGTGCTGCGCTGATAGGCGCGGTAGTCCTCACCGCGCGTGCGCAGCGCCTGCGCCTCGGTGAACGGAATACCGCTGACGTATCGAAGAAACAAGAACATCAGCAGCGGTCCGCACCAAGCCAGCCACGCCAACGGCGAGCCGACGGCGAGTGCTACGTAGGCGAACCAGTGCAGCCATTCGAAGAAGTAGTTCGGGTGTCTGGAATAGCGCCACAATCCGTGGCGCAGGGTGCGGCCGTGTTGTGCCGGATCGGCGCGGAAACGCACAAGCTGGAGGTCGGCGGTCGCTTCGCCGATCACCGCCAGCAGCCAGACCGCGACACCGAGCACCAGCCACGCCGGCGAACTCGCCCGGTTCGTGGCGACGGCGAGGAACGGCAACGCGAACAGCGGAATCGACACGGCTTGCAGCAGGAAGAACGCGAGCAGCTTGCGCTGATCGCCGCGCCAGTGTTCACGCAGCGCCCGATAGCGGCCGTCCTCTGGCTCACTCCGCACGCGTCGCCACAAATGCCGAGCGAGGCGCGCGCCCCACAATCCGCCGAGGACGCCGAGAGTGATGCGTATCGGAAAGGCTCCTGTACCGAGCAGCGCCAGTAGCACGGCTGCGCCGGCGAGGCCGCACGCCCACAGCACATCGACGATTCCGGCGTTGGCTTGACGTCGCTGCCACAGCCAGCCGAGCAACATCATCGGCATCGCGAGCAAGCCAACCAGCAACAGTGCCGACCATGGACTCATGGAGAACTCCGCGCGGCGTCGGTGCGCAGTCCGTGTCGGGCCAACGAGGTCAGCAGCGTCAACGCGACCGCCCAGCCGGCCGCCAGCGCGAGCAGACTTGGCCACAGTGGAGTGGGGAAGCGCACCACCTGCCAGCCACGCGCGGCGCCGAGATACGCCAAAGGGCCGCCAATCGCGCCGAGCACCGCAGCCAGAACCGGACGTGTTCTCAAATAACCGAACAGCGGTATCACGGTGAACGCGAACGCCAGCCACAAGGCCATCAGCCACGCCGGCGCTTCGGCCAAGGGCCACGCAACCGCGTAGCTCAGCAGGCCCGAGCGCACCCACCAGCATTCCAAGCCGAAGCCGATCGCCAAAGCGGCGGCGGCAAGGTGCAGTTCCGCGCGACGATGCGAAGAGGTCGCGGCGCGCGCGGCCACGAACACGAAAGCGGCGGCGACTCCGGGCCACCACGATCCACGGCCGGCACCGGCGACCGCGAGGAACCACACGGCCTGATAGGCGAGCAGGATCAGCCAGAAGCTCATGCAGCGGCGGTCCGTCGTTCGTGCCGCCACTGCGGACGTGCCAACAGCAGTTGCGAGACTCCGATCGAACGTTCGCGGAAGCCGCCTTCGCAGTACGCCAGGTAGAACTCCCACAGGCGAATGAAGCGGTCGTCGAAGCCTTGCCGGCGCACGGCCGGCAGTTGCGCCATGAAGCGCTCGCGCCAAGCGTGCAGCGTACGCGCATAGGAGTCGCCGAGATCTTCCTGCGAAATCAAAGCGAGGTCACTGCTGCGCGTCTTCGCCGTCAGCATCGCGTTGATGGAGGGGATGAAGCAGCCGGGAAATACGTGGCGCTTGATGAAATCCACCGAACGCACGGCGCGTGCGTAGCGATGGTCCTCGATCGTGATGGCCTGCAACAGCGCGAGGCCGTCCGGCTTCAGCAAGCGACCGAGCTGGCGAAAATACGTATCGAGATGATCGGCACCGATCGCCTCGATCATCTCGATCGACACGAGTTTGTCGAAGCGGCCTTCGAGATCGCGGTAGTCGCGCAGCAGCACCTCGATGCGATCGTCGAGCCCGGCGGCGGCGACACGTTCGCGCGCCAGCACGTATTGCTCCTGGGAAATCGTCGCCGTAATGACGTGGCAACCGTAGTGGGCGGCCGCATACAGGGCGAAGCCGCCCCAGCCGGTGCCGATTTCGATCAGGCGATCGCTCGGCTTCAGCGCGAGCTTGCGGCAAATCCGGTCGAGCTTGCGCTCGGAAGCCGCCTCCAGCGTGTCGTCTTCGTCGGCCCAGCAAGCCGAGGAGTACATCAGGTCGGGCGACAAGAACAGCCCGAAGAATTCATTGCCGAGATCGTAGTGCGCCGCGATATTGCGCCGGCTGCCGCGTCGCGTGTTCCGGCGCAGTGAATGCAGGACGCGCATCGCCAGGCCGCCGACCCGCGCCAATCCGGTTTCCATGCGATCGAGCAGATCGCGGTTGCGCAGCAGCAGGCGGATCAGCCCGACCAAGTCGTCGCAACGCCATTGGCCGTCCATGTAGGCCTCGCCGGCGCCGACGCTGCCATTGGTGGCGACGGCGCGATAGAAGTCCGGGTCGAGTACCTCGAGGTCTACGCTGAGGTCCGTCCATTGCTCGGTGGGCGTTCCGAACCGTTGCGTAGCAAGAGCGTCTCGCACTGTCAGCCGGCCGCCTCCGAACTCGGCCAGCCGCGCCAGCAATCGCTGGCGCAGCAGACGATCCAAGCCGGCGAGGGAAGCGGATCGGTCGTGCTGGACGATGGCGTTCAAGGTGGATTCCTCGTGAGTCGTGGATGGCTGTGGAAAGGCGTTCGCTTTCGCCACAGCTGCAGCGCGTTCCAGTAAATCGAACCGACGACTTGAGCAGTCATCAACGGATAGCGCCACAGCACGCGCGCGAGCGAAGCGCCGCTCAGCGGCAGACGGCGCATGCGGATGTGCGCGTCGAATTCGCGGCGGCTGCCGTCCAGCACGTTCATGTGCACGTGCAGGTCTTCGTGCGGCACGCTGAAACGCCAGTCGTAGCGGCGCTCCATCGACATGAACGGCGAGACGTGAAACGCCTTCGGGAAGTCCCAGCGCAAGAGCGAGCCGGACACGCGAGCGGCTTCTCGCGTGAGCACGTAAGCGTGGCGTTCGCGCCAGGGCGTGTTGGTGATCTCGGCGACGATGCAATCCAGCGTGTCGCCGTCCTCGGCGTAGCAGTAGTAGAAGCTCACCGGGTTGAATACGAAACCGGCGTAACGCAAGTGCGCGAGCAGGCGGATCGGGCCGAGCGGGCGGCGGCCGATCGCCTGCTGCACTCGCCGCCGTACCGCTTCGGCCAGCGGCACCTCGCTCGGCGCGAGATAGTCGCTGCGGCGGAATTGCGCGAGATTGCGGCGACCGTTCGACCACAACCAGCGGGCCTCGAAAACGCGATCGACCTCGTCGAGATCGAGATACAACTGAGCCAGGCGGTAGGAGAACGCGTGCGAGGTAGGAAGGTGGCGCCGATGCCACACCGTTCCTTCGTACACCGCACTGCGCAGCGCCGTGTTCACGCTGCAATGTCCGTCGCGACAGGAGCGCGGGTTCGCTCCCAGTGCACGCCGAGCGCGTGCGCCACCTCCACCGCGCTGCGCATGCCGTCCTCGTGAAAACCCCATCCCCAATAGGCGCCGGCGAACCAGACGCGAGCGGTTCCTTGAATTTCGGCCTTGCGCCGGCGCGCGGCCACCGCCGCGTGCGTGTGCAACGGATGCTGATAGCGGATGCGTCGCAGAATCTTGGCCGGATCGATCGCCTCGCTGCGATTGAGCGTGACGACGAAGGGATCGGGCGAAGCGATACCCTGGAGCAAGTTCATGCAGTAACTCACCGTGCAAGGTGTGTCGGACGCGCGCGGCATGAAGGCGTTCCATGCGGCCCAAGCCTTGCGCCGCGTCGGCAGCAAGCGCGCATCGGTGTGCAGGATCACATCGTTGACCTGATACGGAATCGAGCCGAGGATGGCGCGCTCTCGCTCACTGGGCTCGGCCAGCAGAGCCAGCGCCTGATCGCTGTGGCAGGCGAGCACGACGTGATCGAAGCGGTCTTGACCTGCGACGCTGTCGAGGGTGACCCCCGCTGCGTCGCGACGAACCGCATAGACGGGGCAGCGCCGGCGTTCGCGCACTCTCCAACGGCGGCTCAACGCGCTCACGTAACTGGCCGAGCCACCGCAAACCACGCGCCACTCGGGCCGGCCACTCGCCTGCAACATCTGGTGATTGGCCATGAACTGCACCAGATAGGCGGCCGGAAACGCCAGAATCTGCCGCGGCGACGACGACCACAGCGCGGACGCCATCGGTACCAGATGATCGTCGCGAAACGCAGCGCCGTAGCGTTTCTCGGCCAGGTATTCGCCGAGTGTCGGACCGTCGTCTTCGCAGTCCAGTAACGCCGGCGCCTCGCGGTAGAAGCGGAACACATCGCGCAACATGCCGAGGAAGCGCGGCGACAGCAGGTTGCGCCGTTGACAGAAGAGTGCGTCCAGCGAGGTCGCGTTGTATTCCAGGCCGGTCGCTTGGTTCTGCACGGAGAAGCTCATCGTGGTCGGCTGCGTGGCGACGGCGAGCTCGTCGAAGAACCGCGTGAGCAGCGGATAGTGCGCGCGGTTGTGCACGATGAAGCCGGTGTCGATCGCGTAGCGGCGACCGTCGCGCTCGATGTCGTGCGTGTGCGTGTGGCCGCCGAGATAGTCATTCGCCTCGTACAACGTCACCTCGTGCTCGCGCGAGAGCAGCCAGGCGGAAGCCGAGCCGGCGATGCCCGATCCGATCACGGCGATGCGCATGTCAGGGCGCCGCCTTCGCGTGAACCCAGGCCGGCACCGGTTTCAAGTCGTGCACCCAACCCAGTCGCTCCATCAGCTTTAGCCCGTACCAGGTCAGGTCGATTTCCCACCAGCGAAATCCCTGGCGCGCGCTGCCGGGAAAGAAGTGGTGATTGTTGTGCCAGCCTTCGCCGAAGGTGAGCAGGGCGAGCCACAAATTGTTGCGGCTGTCGTCGCGTGTCGCGTAGCGGCGCGATCCGTAGCGATGCGCGAGCGAGTTGATCGTCACCGTCGCATGAAACAGCGCGACCGTGGAGACGAAAAATCCCCACACCAGCAGCTGCGCGCCGCTGGTGCGCAGCTCGGGTGCCAGCTGTTGCAGCACGGCGCCAAGGGCGTACAGCGAGACGGTCAGCAAGACCGGCACGACGATGTCGTAGCGATCGAGCCAGCGCAACTCCGGGTACACCGCCAGGTCACGGACGCGTTCGAGGTCGGTGCGGAACGCGCGCGCGGTCAGGAACCAGCCCATGTGGCTCCACAGGAAGCCGCGTACGCCCGGGGAATGCGGGTCCAACGACGTGTCCGCGTGACGGTGATGCGCACGATGGTGCGCGGCCCACCACAGCGGACCGCGTTGCACACACGCCGCTCCGATCAGTGCAAAAGCGAACTGCACACCGCGCGAGGTGCGGAAGGTCTTGTGCGAGAAGTAGCGGTGATAGAAGCCGGTCAGCGCGAACATGCGCAGCGCATACAGCGCCGACGCCGTGATCAACGCGACCGGAGACACACCCACCCACAGCACCCCTATACATGCGAAGTGCATGGCGAAGAACGGGACGGCACGTACCCAATCGATGCGGTCGGCTGACGCGACGTCGAGGTCGGCCTGCGCGCCGGCTGCGTCGAACCATCGATGCACGCTGCGGCGAAGGCGCGGCGTGATGCCGCGCGACGCGGCAGCAGATGGGTCGAAGTCGGGCATGGCGGCGATCGAGGGCGTGACTGAGACACTTACGTGTGTCAGAGGCAAATAGATGCGGTCCGCCGAAAAATGCATCCAAGCGTCGCGGTTCGCCGTATCGGCTGGTGCAATCCGCCCAGTGCAGCCTCGTTCTGTCCTACCATGAGCAACATCAGCCGCGTGAAACGGTGGCCATCCGATATCGCGAGAGCCATGGCAACCGGTCAATCGCCAGGAAAAGATGACGCGAGCTACTGGTCCGGCCAGATGAGCGCCGTTTCGCGCAAGCGAGATCGCGACAGTTTCATGCGCATCTACGACCATTTCATGCCGCGCGTGCGCCTGTATCTGCGCGGCCTCGGTTCGCCCGAGGCGGTGGCCGAGGAACTGGCGCAGGAGGCGCTGCTTCGGCTCTGGCAGCGCGCCGAGATCTACGACGACGCGCGCAGCAGCCTGTCCACCTGGTTGTTCCGCATCGCACGCAACCTGCACATCGATCGCGTGCGCCGGGAACCGGACTGGGGCCCAGTCCAGGACGATCTGGACCGGGTGTCGGAAATCGAAGAGGATGTCTTTTCATCGGCGGAAAGCCACGCCGACCACGCCGAATGTCAATCTCGCATCGAGCGCCTGCCGGCGGTGCAGGCGCGCCTGATCCGCATGTCGTACTTCGAAGCCAAATCGCACCAGGAAATCGCTGACGAGCTTCACATGCCGCTGGGCACGGTTAAATCCAGCTTGCGTCGCGCATTTCTCCGGCTGCAGCGCAGCGTGAGGGGGACGGCATGACACCGCGCCATCACCTCGACCAGGCCACCTTGCTCAGCTATGCCGCGGGCGCTTTGTCGCCCGAGATGGCCGCCGTCGCCGCCACCCATTTCGAGGTATGTCGGGACTGCCGCAGCCGACTCGCCGAGGCCGAGCGTATCGGCGGTGCGTTGTTGAAACAGCAGCAGCCGACCGAAGCGGATCTAGCCAGCGCCGCGCGTTTGCGCGCCGACATGCTGAGCCGTTTGCAAGAAGTGCCGACGGTCGAGCTCGTGACGTCGCTGGCGCCCAGGCATGCCGAAGACGCGGCCGACCCGGATCGACTGCCGCGGTCGCTGCACTCCTACTTCGGTTCTTCGTGGAGTGGGCTGCGCTGGCGCTGGATGGCGCCGGGCGTGCACATGATCCGCGCCGCGCGCACCAGCGGAGACACCCTGATTCTGCTGAAGATCGCGCCTGGCAAGAGCATGCCTCTGCACAGCCACGGCGGAGTCGAGCTGACCCAGATCCTCAAGGGCGCCTACGACGACAGCCTCGGCCATTTCGCCGCTGGGGATATGGCGGACCTCGACAGCGAGACCGAGCACCAGCCGGTCACTTCGCCCGGCGTGCCTTGTATCTGCGTCGCCGCGTTGAATGCGCGGCTGCGGTTTCCTAGCTGGCTGGCGCGTGCATTTCAGCCGTTGGTCGGACTGTAGGAATCGCGCGCGGGCTCGCGCGGCATACGAGAGCGGGATGGCCGTCGACGGTCTCGAATCGTCTATCGGTGGGAGCGGATCGGCGACTGCCTGCGGCCGCAGGCAGAAGAGGGGGCTTCGCTACGTCACGAACATTCGCCCGTGAATGTCTCGCTGTCCGCTGCGGTTTCAGGCCAACGTTGCGGCGACTTCTCGATGCGGTTGACGTCGTAACCCAAGACCTTGGCGCGCTCGAGCATGGCCTGATAGTCGGCTTCGGAGACTTCGGCCGAGCGCGCCATATACCAGAGGTAGTCGCGCGCGTCTCGCACCACCAAGGTCTGGCTGTAGTCGGGCTTCAGCCAGCCAACCAGATATTGCATGCTCAGAACAGCGAACAGGCGAACCCGCCATTCGCCGTTGCCGCTGTCGGGCAGCACTTTGGCGGTGGAATGCAGCAACTTCACCGGCGCCTCGAAGCTGCCCGGGCGATGGCGGAACGACGTGCAGATGGTGCCGTCCGCGTTACGAACGTAGGTTTCCACCGGATTGTGCCCACCGCGTTCGTAGCGAGTCGGAATCGAGGCGATCACATACCAACGCCCCATGAAGCGCGGCAAATCCACATCGCGCACCGGTTCGATCGGCGCAGCGCCCCAGGCGCCGTTCCAACTCGAGGCGAACGACAGAGCGAGTACGAGCGGCACACGCGTCGGCTTCATGGCGTCGGGCTCCATCAGGGATGTTTCGAGCGGGCGATGATTCGATATACGGCCGCCGGTCGCGATCGGATGCGCATGGATCCGGCCGAGTCGATGCCAGTGCGAATCGCATAGTCCAACGAATAGCGCTCCCGTCTGCGAACGCGCAGCGCTCCTTCATCGTCAGCGCCGGCCGCGCCCATCCTGAATGGGCGCCCTCAGCCGGCACTCGCTCGAGCAAAGCACAGCGGCGCGACACGCAGCTCGACAACTCGCCGTAAATATTTGCGCAGCCACTGCATCCGGATCGCCCTCGCGTCCGTACCGTTCATCGCGCCATCCCACCAAACCGTTCTTCTTCGACCAAGGAAAGCGACATGCGACAGCATTCCCTCGGAAATTCGCTACGCGCCGCTTTCGCGGCGACGCTCGCCGGCTGTTTCGGTATCGCGGCGCTACCGGCCGCTGCCTCCAGCCATCGCGAGGCACCGGCCATTACGCAGTATCCGAAGATGGACGGTACGGACGTCTATGCGTTCCGCAGCTACGAGCCGGGCCGCGCCGACTTCATCACCATCGTCGCCAACTACGATCCGCTGCAGGATCCGTTCGGCGGACCGAACTACTTCACCATGGATCCCGACGGCATCTATGAGATCCACATCGACAACAACGGCGACGCACGCGAAGATCTGACGTTCCAGTTCAAGTTCCAGTACCAACTCAAGAACATCGAACTGAACGTCGGCGGCCAGAACGTCGCCATCCCGTTGCGCAATGCCGGCGCGATCAGTGCCGGCGATGCCTCGGCGCGCAACGACGAAGAAACCTACACGGTGACCGAAATCAAGGGTCCGCGCCGGCAACCCGGCGGTGTCGCCGGCATGTTGGTCAACGCAGCCGACGGCACGACCAAGTTCGCCAAACCAATCGACAATCTGGGCAATAAATCGATCGCGGATTATGCCGGCTATGCCGCGGCGCACATTTTCTCGACGACCATCCCAGGCTGTTCGTCGCCGGGCAAAGTGTTCGTCGGACAGCGCAAGGAAGGGTTCGGGGTCAATCTTGGCGAAATCTTCGATCTGGTGAACATCCCGGCCGCGCGCGTGCTCGGCAGCCGTTCCGGATCGACCAACGCGACGGCGGGCAAGAACGTCACCGCGATCGCATTGGAACTGCCGATCGCCTGTGTCACCAGCGGTGATCCCGTGATCGGCGTGTGGAGCACATCAAGCCTGCCGCGATCGCGGCTGGTCAGCAACGAGCCGCTGCGCCAGCTGATCCTCGATCGCAACCTGGTGCAGGTGTCCCGCCTGGGTATGCCGCTGGTCAATGAAATCGTCATCGGCCTCAAGGACAAGGACACGTTCAATGCCAGCGAACCGAAAGACGACGCGCAATTCGCCACCTATGTCACCAATCCGACCTTGCCCGCACTGCTCGAAGTGCTGTTCGGCGCGGAGGGCGTGAAGGCACCGACGGTATTTCCGCGCGTGGACCTCGTTGCTGCGTTCCTGACCGGCGTACCGAGCGTGAACCAGCCCAAGAACGTCGTCGCATCGGAAATGATCCGGCTCAACACGGCGCTGCCTGTGACGCCGAAGGGCAGTCAGAACAGCCTCGGTGCAGCGGCTTGCTTCGTCGATGGAGCGTTGACGCTCAGCAATCCGGGCTGCGACCCGGCCGGATTTCCCAATGGCCGCCGCCCCGGCGATGACGTCGTCGACATCGAGCTGCGCGTCGCGATGGGGTATCTGCTGCCGCCGAGCAGCAACAAGCCAGGCAGCGCGGTGCTTCCTTACACCGACGGGGTATTGGTCGAAGACAGCCAGTTCGACGCGAGATTTCCGTATCTGACGACGCCACTGCCGGGTTCGCCGAACGGCAACAACGGTCTGTCTCCCAATCCCGCCACGCCGTAACTCGAGCAGCGCCGCCGTTCGCACGAACGGCGGCGCTGAAGGGGAGTATCCGAGATGAGGCCGCCGAAGCTCGGTATTGCCACTGCGTGGATCGCGGCGCTCGTCATCGGCTGCGCCGCTGCGGCACCGTATACGCCGAGCAATGACGACGAGGTGGTCGAATATCTGCCGTGGCAGGGCGGTGACGCCGATCGCGTGACGCGTGCGTTGCGTACCTTGCTGGCAAGAGATCCTAAAAACCTCGACATTGCTTTGCGGCTCGCGCAACTCGATGTCGAGCATGCACGGCGCGAAGCCGACCCACGCCGCCTTGGACAAGCCGAAGCGGCGCTGGCTCCGTGGTGGAGCGAGGCCGATCCGGCCGTGCCGGTGCTGCTGCTGCGAGCGACGATTCGGCAGAGCAGCCATCATTTCGACGCTGCACGCGCCGATCTCGAAAAAGCCATCGCGCGCGACCCGGGCAACGCGCAGGCATGGCTCACTCTCGCGACCGTGCAGCAAGTCACCGGGGATTTCGCGGCAGCAGCGCGAAGTTGTGGGCACCTGCGATCGGTAGCCGCGAACTCCGTCGGCGTACTTTGCACCGCAGCACTCGACGGCGTGACCGGTCGTGCCGCCGAAGCGTATGCGGCGATCGACGCGCTGCTCGCGCGCCCCGGATCGCTCGGCGATTCGGCGAGTATCGCGGCATGGGCGACCACGCTCGCCGCCGAACTCGCGCAGCGCATCGATCGCCCGGCCGACGCGGAACGTTGGTATCGGCGAAGTCTTGCTGCAGACGACAAGGACACGTATGCGATTGCCGGCTACGCGGACTTTCTTCTCGACTCGGGCAGGCCAGCGGAGGTCGCGAGCCTGATTGCGGCGGACACGCCGGTCGACGTGCTGCTGCTGCGCCGCGCGCAAGCCGATCGCGAGCTGCAGTCGGTCGACGCGGCACGCAGCGCGAGCGATCTCGCCGACCGTTTCGCCGCACTGCGCGCTCGTGGCGATCGCGTGCATCTGCGTGAGGAAGCGCGCTTCACATTGGCGATTCTGAATCAGCCCCAAGAGGCGCTTGCACTCGCGCTGCAGAACTGGACGGTGCAAAAGGAGCCGCTCGACGCGCGCATCGCGCTCGAAAGCGCACTGGCGGCGCGTGACCCGCAATCCGTCTCATCGCTGCTCGGATGGATCGATCGCACGCATCTGCAGGACGCGCGCTTGGCCGAGCTGGTCCGCCAAGTGCGTGCGCTGTGAGCCTGCTCTGGTTCAAAGGCGTTGCGATTCTGCTGTT
The DNA here is from genome assembly GCF_058808595.1 of Dokdonella sp. GW821-FHT11D02. Classification (NCBI taxonomy): domain Bacteria; kingdom Pseudomonadati; phylum Pseudomonadota; class Gammaproteobacteria; order Lysobacterales; family Rhodanobacteraceae; genus Dokdonella; species Dokdonella sp. GW821-FHT11D02. The sequence goes on from NZ_CM179520.1 coordinate 2,534,314, forward strand.
GGCGTATGCGGCTTGCGCGAGCGCCCACAAACCGAGCGACAGCTACTTGACGCTGCGCACCGAGAACAGCGCGGTCAGCGGACGCTGGGATATCGCGCTGCGCGATCTGGACGTCGTGCTCGATCTCGACCGCGATCACGACGGACGCATCGACTGGCGCGAGGTGAGGACACGGTTCCCCGACATCGAAAGCTATGCGGTGAAGCATCTTTCGTTGAGCGCGGACGGACTGGCCTGCACTCTGAGCGCGAACGGGTATCAAATCGATCGCCACACCGACGGTGCCTACGCGGTGCTGGATCTTTCGGGCCGCTGCCCGAAGTCGATCGAAAGGCTCACGGTCGTCTACCAGCTTCTGTTCGAGCAAGACGCGCAGCATCGTGGCCTGTTGAAACTCGAACGCGCGGCGAGCGAGGCGGTCACCACGGCGGTGTTTTCCACCGAGCAGCGTCAGCAAAGTTTCGCGTCTTCGGGCGTGTCGGCGTGGTCGCAGCTGAGGAGCTTCATCGCCGATGGTGTTCGTCACATCGCTCTGGGCTACGACCACATCCTGTTCCTCGTCGCGCTGCTGCTTCCGGCCGTGCTCGGCCGCGCGGGCCGTGTATGGGGGCCGGTGCCGCGGTTGTCGGTTGCGCTCGTCAATGTCGCGAAGACGGTAACCGCGTTCACGCTGGCGCATTCGATCACCTTGAGCCTGGCGACCTTGCATTGGGTGCAACTGCCTTCGCGCTTGACCGAGTCGCTGATCGCGCTGTCGGTGCTGGTGACTGCGGTGGACAACGTGGTGCCGATCCTGCCGCAGAAGCGGTGGATGGTGGCGTTTGCGTTCGGCCTGATTCACGGTTTCGGTTTCGCCAGCGTGCTGCTCGATCTCGACTTGCCCGGGTCGGCGCTCGCGCTGTCCTTGTTCGGCTTCAACCTCGGCGTGGAAATCGGGCAGCTCATCCTCGTCGCGATTCTCATACCGCTTGCTTACGCGATGCGCGCAAGCCGGTTGTACCAGCCGCTCGCACTGCGCGGCGGTTCGATCGTCATCGCAACACTCGCGTTCGGCTGGCTGGTCGAACGCAGCTTCAACCTGAAGGTCATGCCGTTCTAGATCCAACCCATCAGCCAGAGCGGAGCCCTCGGCCGGCGTGGCCGTACGATCCTCAAGTCGAAGGAAATTTCCATGAACCACTATCGTATGCAGACACTGGCCGCACTGATCGCCGCGATCGCCGTCGTTCCCGCGCACGCTCAGCTCTATCTTGGCGGGAGTGTCGGCCGCTCCGATATCTCCATCGATGGCGACAAGAAAGCCGACGAGTTCCTCGACCTGGGCTTCGACAGTGCTAAGACCACCAGCGACGACAACGACATTGGCTATCGCGCGTTCGTCGGCTACCAGTTCCTGCCTTACCTCGGCGTCGAAGCCGCCTCCGTCGACCTCGGCAGCTACCGGTTCCGCACCGAGGTGCAGCCGACGGGTTCGCTGAGCGGCAACGCGAAGGTCAAAGGCGCCGAACTCAGTCTGGTCGGGCAGCTGCCGATCGCCGACCAATTCGCTCTCTATGCACGAGTGGGCGCATTTCGCGGCCGCGTGCGCACCTCCTACCGCGGCGACGGCTCGGTCGAACTGATCAGCGGTGCCGAACGCCAAAGCAAGACCAGCACCGAACTCGCCTACGCGGCGGGAGCTTCGTATGCCTTTACGCCGAACCTCGGCTTGCGGGCGGAATGGGCTCGATACACGAATCTCGGTAACGACCTCACGGGTTTGAAGAGCGACGCGAATCTGTTCTCGCTCGGAGTCGTCTATTCGTTCCGATAGAAGTTCGACGTTCCGATTGCGGCGCGAGCGTGTTCGCGCCGCATCCGCTCAAAACGTGCCGCGCAAGGTCAGGCGTATCTGCCGCGGCTCCAGCGGGTGAAAGTGGAAGTCCGACGTCGGGCTGGATTCGCCGGGCAGTTGCGACTCGTAAAAATAGGTGATGTCGTTCTGCCGGCTGTCGAACAGGTTCAATACTTCCAACGATGCTCTCAGCCGATCCGTGAAGCGGTATCCCCATTCAGCGTTCACGGTCGTGGTTGAACGCGAGCGGGCGCTGTCGTCTTCGACCAGCGGCGCAGGCCCGAGGAAACGATAGCGCACGCCGCCGAACCAGCGTCCCGGCCCGCTGAATTGGGCGCCCACCGAGGCCACACGCTCGATCGCATTGGGAATGCGCGTGCCGGCCGGATTGGCCTTGCTGAATCGCGCGTGCGAAGCGGCGTAGTCAGCGTCCATCAGAAGCCACGGCAGCGCGCGGTAGTACACCGACAACTCGAGTCCACGACGCGTGGACGAGTAGCTAGGCTCGGTGGTGCCGCCGTCGCCGGCGAAGACGAGTTCCGAGCCGATCTTCAAGTGCCACAGCGACGCGGTGAGCGTGAGTTGATCGGCCGGGCTGGTGCGCAAGCCGATTTCGCGTCCGGTGGTCGGCACCAGCAAGGCTTGCGATGCGGCCGGCTGGCTGGGATCGTTCGGGTCGACGCGAAGCGTTCCGCCGCGCGCGTCGTTCGAATGGAAGCCGCGGCCGGCATTGACGAACAGTTCCGTGTTCGCCCATGGGCCGAAGATCAGGCTCAGCTTCGGGCTTGGCCGGGTATCGGTAGCGCGCCCCGAATTCTGCGCGATGTTGCTGTCGACGCTTGCATGATAGTAGTCGTAGCGCGCTCCGATCACACTGCGGAACCAGCGATTCCAGCGCACGGAATAGCTGACGAAACCGCCGATCGACGCTTCGCCGACCGAGTCGTGGCGTACCGTGCCGATCCGTTCTCGCGCCTGTGTGTGGTAGAGGCCGACCGTGCCGATATCGTCGTACCGCGTCTCCAAACCGACGGAAAGCTCCTGCTCGATGCCGCCGCCGCTCCAGCCCTGCACGTACTTCATTGCGCCGCCGTAATAGTTGCGGCTGTCGGCCTGCTCGAACTCGTCGCCGTGCACGGGATCGTCGAGGTAGTAGGTGAAATTCGAATAGAGGTTCAGCGCGTAGTGCACAGCATAGGCGGTGACGATGAGATGCCCGGGGCCGAGTCTCGTGTGCAGATCGCCCGAAGCCGTGTAGCGAGAGGTATCGCCGCCGAGATACGGATCGATCTGGCCGAACGCGTCGATGAGGCCCTCGTCGACTGCGCGCTGAGGAATCTGGTCCGACGATTGCCAGCGATTGCGATAGATCAGCAGGTTCAAGTGATAGCCGAAGTCTGCGTCACCGCCGGTGTAGCGACCGAGCAGCGAAATCTTGCGCTCGTCCTGTGCTTTGTCCCAAGGCCCGTCATAGACGCCAAGATCGGCCGCGCCGAGCCATCGGTCCGAACCCACGGAGCCGGATCGCGCGAACAGCGCTCGCGCATATCCGTGCTCGCCGTCGGTGATCTGATAGATATCGTCGTCGAGGCGGTCCTTGTAGCGGATCCGCACCGATCCGGCCGAGGAGAAGTCGCCGTCCTCGGCGTAGTAGGGGCCCTTGCGGTACTCGATCACGTCGATCAGTTCGGGAATCAGGCCGTTGAGATCGTTGTAGCCTTGGCCGTGAGCGTGCGTTCGCAGGTTGTTCGGCACGCCGTCGATAAACGTCGACAGATCGGTGCCGTGATCGAGATTGAAGCCGCGCAGGAAGTACTGGTTCGCCTTGCCGTCGCCGCTGTGCTGGGTGGCGACGAGACCAGGCACCACCTCCAGCACTTCCGCGGGACGCGAGATCGGCCGGTTCTCGATTTGTTCCTGAGTCACCACGCCGGCGGACGCCGCATCGGCCTGCGCGAGCTGATCGATATCGGTTTCACCGACGACCCGCACGACGGCGAGCTGCGTTGCCGGGACGCCGCCGGCGCCAGCGTCGAGCGCCAGGGCGATTCCACACAGGACAAGGAGGCGCCGGATGCGTCTGGACGCTGAAGTCTGCATGGGCGTCCTTGGGCAGTGGGTTCTGCGTATACGCAGAATTCGTGCTGCTGGATGCGCGAACCTCGATGTCGGCAAGGGCGCCGACTATTTATCTGGGGATTTTGTTTGACCGCTGAGGGGGCGGAATTAGACGTTAGAGAGATTCCATTTATTATTTTACATAATATACATTGCGCACGTTAGACGGTGGGTGGCACGTCGATTGCTGTCACTACGATCCAGTATCTTTGGAGCCGTCCGGCATGGACAAGCCGCCTTGTGTTGAGCGTGGCAAGCCCTTCAACTGGTGTGCACGCGATCGCTTTCACGAACAGATCGAGGGGCGTCTCATCCTGCCGGCCGACTGGTGGAAAGGCTGGCGTGTCAGTAAGGGGCATCTGATCGGACCAGGCGGCATACGCTTCACGCCGCGAATGCTGACCGCGCTGCATCGTCTGGAAAACTTGCGAGCTCGTGAGAGACGTCGGCGTGAAAATCCCTAAGCCCAACGGAAAGGACTTGGCTGTTCTGATCGCCACGTGCGCGATCCTGACAGTCGGAATTAGCTACGGCCTGCAACAGGTCATGCGGTGGCGGCTCGAATCACCGCCGACACCGCCAACGGTTACTGCAGCAACACCGTCTGCAGGAGGCGCGGGAGATCCGCGAACGATCGCCGTCGCAGGCGCAGCCGCACCCCAGTACGCCCGATCGGCCCCAGATCAAGGGCGTCAGCGTCTACGACGTGAGCCACAACCGGACAACTACACGCCGGCAGCTGCAAAGACCTTGGGCTACGAATGCCTAGGCAACGTTGCGTATACGAAGAAGATCGTCAACGGCGTAACGGTCGTCGAGAACGATCCGACCATCCGTTGTCGTTAGTGCGTTGACGCGACCGACGTCGGCCGCTCAGCCTCATACCGCGTATTGAGTGATCGCGTGGCCGCCGCACGAAACGGGTTATAGATGCCGTTCTTCGCGATCTGGTAGCAGTCCAAGATCGACACCTTCAAGCGCGTTATCTGCTCGGTGTAGCACTGACAGCCCTTGATCTCGCTCGCCACGCACAAGATGTCCGGCTCAGCCTTGGGCTTCGCAGCGTCGTGCCAAGGAGCGGACCATGGCATGCCAGGCACACGCGGCACCATCTGCTGTAGATACTGCTCGGCCGTCATCGGCGCAGTCGGTTGTTGCGGAGACGCCGGGTTACGCGCCGCTGGCGCGGCGCTCTCACCCGGCGTTTTCTGCGGTTTTCCTCTCGCCTCGAAATCATGGAAGACCCACCACAAGCAGCCGGCCACCACGATCAAGAGAACCGGAATCGCCAAGACCTGCCACGGCAACGATCGCTTGACCGTGTGCACCTCAGCCGATTGGTACAGCGCGAACACATCGCGAGGGTAAGACCACATCGACCTGCGTGCGCTCTTCCCTTCCGCGTCGCTCGACACGTTCGACTGGTAGCGATCCCATTCGAGCAGCACCGCTTTCTCGAACCCAAACTTGCGCCGCACGTGCACGTGACGATCGACCAGGCCGCGCACAAACGTGCTGATCTGCGTCCCCAGCTGGCAGATCAAGATGAAGTCGAAGCCGCGATGCCGGTGCGTCGCCAACGCCTTCTCCCAATCGGGCATTCCCTTGCCCTGCCCTCGCGCCGGAATGTCCTCGTAACACTCGTCGACGAGAACCACCGATCCATCCGGCAACGATTGCCACTCACTGAGGGATACGAGCTCTTTGAACCCGGTCGCTTCGTGATCGAGGCCGCGAACCCGGCAGGCGTACACGACTCGACCTTCCTCGCGCTCCTTGCGCGCCATCCACAGAGCGCGAAGGGTCTTGCCGTGGCCAGGCTGGCCAGTGACCAGGTAGATCACGCTGCGGCCCTCGTAGAGAGCGCCACTTTGCCGACCGTGCGAGCGACGCCGGCCGAGAGCATCATCGTGACGGCCTTATCGACGTTGAGATACGCGAACAAGCCAACGACGTCGGCCGGAAGGCCGCTCGCGTGGCTCTGCACAAACGCGATCAGGTCCGGCAAAACGAGCGTCGTCGTCGCGAACGTGAGGCCCAACGTGAGCAGGATTTTTCCGACGATCGACGGAAGAACCGAGCGAGCGACGTTCCAGAACAGACCAACTAAAGCAAGAATTATCGCAGGCATGGTCAACCCTCAATCAGAATGCGCATGGAGATCACGCCGCCGATAAACAGAATGATCGCGCTCAGTGCGGTCATGAGATCGCACCACCACGACACCTCCGCGAAATCGAACGACGTGCCGAAAGCCGAGAACGCCGGAGGTCGCGGGCAATTGCCACCGCCCAGAAACCCCGTTGAAGAAACTCGCGTGAGCATGTCCGCGCCGACGTCTTTGATGACGTTCGTATCGCCGGGGCTTTCCCCTTCATGACCTGTCGGAATTTCGCCGGTCACCTTGCCGAGGTTCTCAACAGCGCATCGCGTAGACCACTGCTGCGCGAGGATGTTGCACAGCGCTTCGTCACCCGAACAGAACGGTTGCGCGGCGCACGTTTCTCCACCGCCTGCATGATTGTCATCACCCTCGCAGTGATTTGGGTCCGTCGCCGGATCGCAGTCGCTGCCTACCGGGCATTTACCGTCTACCGGCTGCGACCCATTGGGGCACCGCCCAAGCGTCGGCGGACATTTCCCACCAACCGGCTGAGAACCGTCCGCACAAGGCGCGTACGACGCGGGACAAGTGTGCCCATCCGGAGGTGGCTTACCATCCGCGCACAGCCCTTGCTGCGGCATGCAGTAGCCATCACGTGGCTTTGAACCATCGGGGCAGTTCGCCCAAGGCGCTTCACACTTACCGTTAACCGGCTTCGTGCCGTCAGGGCAATTCGCGTTTGGCGCGGGACACTCGCCATTCACCGGTTGCGAGCCGTCAGGGCACTGCCCTTCGTCGCTTACACACGCACCGTTCGCGCCCTGATGCGTTCCCGCAGGGCACGCGTGCGGCTGCACGCAGCCTTCTGGAGGACACCCGCCGTAATGCGTGATCTCCACCGGCACACAGTTCGAGCCCGTACATCTGGCACCTTCCGCGACGTGATCGGGCGGGCCCGTCTCGTCCGGATTCGCGGGCGGCGGCCCAGGCTTGCTATCAGGTGGTGGCGGCGGCTTCGGCGCATTCGGACTGCCAGCGCACAACCAACCTTCGGTGCGACCACCCGCGCAAGGACCGTCGTCGGCCGGCACGCACATGTACTTTCCGTTGAACGTCCCACAGAACTTCGGCGGGTGCGACTTGCTGTCGCCGCCCAAACAATCACCGTCGCTATTGCACGTCGGATTGCTGGGATCACCCGGTTCTTCGGCAAAAGGATCGCAGTTGCTGCCGTCCGGCTTACGAGCGCCATCGCATACTTTTGCGCCACCAGCGCTCCCAGGTGGGTGCGGCGCACCCCAACAAACGGACGGCGTTTCCGGGATGTATTTGCACCCAGCAACGCAGTTTCCTGACACGCCACCAGACCAGGCCTCACCAGCCGGAATTGGCGGCTGCGCTGCACAGTTACACGCCTGAAACGTTTCGATGGTTACGAACGCGCTCCACGCTTCCGGACCAGTACACGATTGCAGATTGGATTGCTTCAAATCGACCGCATCATTTGCACGCCCTTCGCAGCGAAATCTCGCAGCAACGCGACCGTCCGTGCATCTACCAGCGGCAATCGTATGACTCACCACGCCAGCCTGACACGCCAAAAATCCACATTGCGACGTGTCGATTGCTTGCGCACTCAGTCCGAGAAAGCCAACCAACACGCAGGCAAGATAGCCAACATAACGAAATAGCCGGCCATACGTCTTTACCTCCATAGCACTCCCCCGAAAAAAAAGGGGAGCCCGAAGGCTCCCCGACCCCACCGCCGAATTACTTCTTGATCGAACGGGCAACCCAGCCGATCGCGGCAATCAGGACGATCACGGCGAGAACCGCAATGCCGATCGTCGTGACGTCCGACTTCGTGCTGTTGATCGTGCCCGTCACAGCGGTCGCAAAACCGCTGTCCTGTGCCATCGCTGCCACAGGAACAAGCGCGGCACCCAACGGCGCCAACGAAAGAACACCAAACTTGCGCAACTTCGCAGTACCCATTTCTCACCTCCGTAGAACCCGCGCACACTGACGGATCGCCCAACCGATGGCCCAAACGCCAACGATCGCGGCAGAAATCTGAACCCCTTCCGTCGCCGAGAGCGGCGGGAAACCCCCGGCATACTCGACCCAAATCGGGCCGGCGCAGGTCTGCGTCGCGGCGTCGTATTGCGATTCCGGGCAGACCTGCACCAGCACGACTTAGGCCACCTTCTGCGGAGAAGTCTTCAACGGCACCAAGCGCGGCGACACCGACAACTTGCCGTCGCGCGAGACGTAGATCGCATCAGGCGCGAACTCGTATGGGCCGGGCGGATACGCTTTCTTGGCGTCGTCGTGCAGGATGTCGAACGGCGACGGAAAGTCGTTTGCCGACTCCAACGCTGCGGTTTGCACGAAGTAGGTACGGCCGGTTTTACGCGATTGAAGCTCACGCAGATTGCTGCTTTTGATCAGGACTCGCATTGCTCTCTCCAGACGAATACACGTCCCCGGTCACCGATATGCACGTGCCACGGCGACCGGAGAAAAAGGCCGTTGCACCGATCGACGTACCCGCCGACCACTTTCCGAATGTCAGCCGCGACGCCAAGGGCATCGCGCGAAAATAGAGGGGCCTTCCACCAGCGAAGCTCCCTCTTCCCTTCCTGCATCAACCCACCAACACCATGCGTGCGCGCGCCTTTCGGCAGTGCAGCCATCGCGTCCGGTGTCGCCTTGCTCGCATACTTCGCGACATAGCCCACAGCGCGCCGCGCCCACTCGACGCGAGTCATGCCCCACGGCCACCACCCGCGTTTGTCGGGCTTCGGGATCGTGAGTCCGCGCGGTAGCCATATCAGGACGTGGTAATGCGGCACGCGCCGCTTGGTGAGTTCGAGGCACCAGACGAACCGAGCTGAAACGCCGCGCCGGCCGAGCCATTGGCGAACGTGTTTGAGAAGGTCTGCGACCTGTCGAGGCTTCCACTCCGCGTCTTGGCGGTACGTCGCGGTGACCATCGCCCAACGGCCACGAAAACCGCCGCGCGATCCTTCCTCGACCAGGAGACGTGCGCCGGTGAGAATCGACTTACGCATGCGCGTTGCACGCGACTTACAGCGATCGATTTCAAGAAGACCATCGTGAAACGCCTTGCCCTCTGGCGAGAGCGACGGCGTGTCACTTGTTGTAGAAGGGACAAGCCCAGAAGAGCTGCCATCAGCGGGCACCGTCTGCACCCTTCGGCGGCACGTACGAAACGGCCTTGAGCGCTGCCCTGAGCGCCAATTTGGACGCTACGTCCTCGCCCTCGTTCGCGAGGTCTAGCGCGATCTGCTGCAACTCGCGGCCGAGGTCGCGGATGCGCTTCGTCTTAACGACGCCCTCCTCGCTCGTCATGGCGACACCTCGGAGGCGACCGACGCAGCAGGCCGGATCGGCAGGGGCGCAGACACGCGCCGCGCCGGTCGCCATAGCAACCCGAGAAGGAACGAAAAGATCGCGAGCAGGACTGCTGCGACGAGAGCTTCAAAACCATTCATGCTGCGCCCCTTGCAGTGCAAGACCGTTGCACCGTGGCGCCTGTATATTGGGCTTGAACTCTCAGGTCAAGAGGCTTGCACCTTGGACGCAGTGAATAATCTCCTTGACAAAGTCAAGGAAACATGCTCGCTCGAATCAGATAAGGAACTAGCTGAAAAACTCGGCGTCGTCAAGTCAGCCGTCAGCAACTGGCGCAACGGTCGTGCGAAGCCCGACGTAGTCGCCGCTGCCGAAATCGCGAAACTCACGCATATGAAGCTCGGCGCCGTGATCGGAATGATCGAAGAGGCACGGGCGCTATCCCCGGCTGCTAAAGCGATATGGCGCAAGCTCGCCACCGCCGCAGGAATACTTTTAGCTGTCTACACAACCACTTACCCGCAGACCGCAAGCGCTAAAATTTTTGGACATAACGCCGACAAACTATACATTGCACACATTGCACACATTAGATGCGGTTGGCAGGACGAAACGAATTCCAGGAACCAGGCACACCTAAGCCCAAGCTCGACGGTCTTCGACGCGAACCGCTGCCGGACAACTATTTGATTTCGCTCAGACACGAAAAGTATCGTCTTGCCAGATACCGCCTCGTATTGCGCGCGGCCCGAACCAACCGGCATCCTATGCCGCTCACGGGCCCGCCTAGCGCATGATCGAATACGGACACAGCACCCACGTCGGCTTGCGGCGCGAGCACAACGAGGACACGTACTACGCCGACGGCGATCTCGGTCTGTGGCTGGTCGCCGACGGCATGGGCGGTCACGAGCACGGTGAGGTCGCCAGCGCGCTCGCGCGCGACACCCTGGTGCGCGAAGTCGGCAAAGGCGTCGAGCTGGTACGGGCGATTCAGCTGGCCGACGAAGAAATCATCCGTCATTCCACGCGTCGTTCCGAGTCGTTGCCGATGGGTACGACGATCGCCGCGCTGCGCATTCCCGACAGTGGCGAGTTCGAGGTCGCCTGGGTCGGCGACAGCCGCGTTTATCTCTGGAGCGACGGCGGCTTGAAGCAGCTTTCGCAGGACCATTCCTACGTGCAGGAACTGGTCGACCAGGGTGCGATCACCAGCGAACAGGCACGCAGCCATCCGCATCGCAACGTGGTCACGCAGGCGCTCGGTGTGACCGATCCGCAGGCGCTGCGCGTGGAGAGCGTGCGCGGCGTGCTGCGCCCGGGCATGCAGCTGCTCTTATGCAGCGATGGGTTGACCGAGGAAGTCAAAGACGCCTCGATCGCCGGCATCGTCGGCCGCCAGGATCTGAGCACGCAGGAGTGCGTCGACCACCTCGTCATCGCCGCGCTCGATGGCGGTGGCTCGGATAACGTCACCGTCGTGCTGGTGCGCGCGCGCTGAGCCGTCCGCTCAGTCGGACGGCTGTCGCCACAGGCAACTGCCGCCGCTTTTCTTGTCGAGCGCCGTGAGGCGCAGCTCGTGTGCTTCGAGTTCGGCGCTGCCGGCGCGCAGTACGCGCGGCCGCACGCTTATGTGCAAGGTCGTCGCCACCACCAGCGTTTCCACCGTATCGGCTTCGCTGGCGAAACCGAGCTGCCCCTGCCCTGCGGTCAGCGCCAAATAGACGTCGGCGAGGAGATTCGCATCGAGCAAGGCGCCGTGCAGCTCGCGATGGCTGTTGTCGACGCCGAGCCGCTTGCACAAGGCATCGAGGCTGTTGCGTTGCCCGGGAAATTTTTCGCGCGCCAGTGCCAGCGTGTCGAGCACCTGCACACGATCGGCCAAGCGTCCTGCACTGATCCGCGCGAGTTCGGCATCGATGAAGCCGGCGTCGAACGCGGCGTTGTGCGCGATCACTTCGGCGCCGTCGATGAATTCGAGAAACTCCGCCGCGATGTCGGCGAACAGCGGCTTGTCGAGCAGGAAATCGTCTTCGATGCCGGTCACCGCACGCGCGCCTTCGTCGATCGCGCGCTGGGGATTCAAATAGGTGTGGAAGGTGCGGCCGGTCGGGCGCCGCTGCACCAGCTCGATGCAGCCGATCTCGATCAGGCGATGGCCGCGCTGCGCTTCAAGTCCGGTCGTTTCGGTATCGAGAATGATCTGTCTCATGCGCTGTTCCATTACTCCTTGAACGCCAGCGCCTGCAGCCGCGCCAACGTGTCGACGCGCTCGTTCTCGGCGTGGCCGGCATGGCCCTTGACCCACTGCCACTTCACGCGATGGCTGACCAGCGCGGCCGACAGACGCTCCCACAGATCCTGATTCTTGACCGGCTTGCGGTCGCTGGTGCGCCAGCCGTTCGCGCGCCAGCGCGCCATCCATTCCTCGACGCCGCGTTTGACGTATTGCGAGTCGGTGGTGAGGACGACAGTACAGGGCCGCTTCAAGGCCTCCAGGCCCGCGATCGCAGCCATCAGCTCCATGCGGTTGTTGGTGGTCAACACCTCGCCGCCGGAAAGCTCTTTTTCGCGTGTGCCGAACCGCAGCAAGGCGCCCCAGCCGCCCGGACCGGGATTGCCGAGGCAGGCGCCGTCGGTATACAGCTCGACGCGTTCGGCGTCCGCAGGAAGTTCGCTCATGCGCAGGCGCGGTGGCTCGGGCTGGCCAGGCGTGGGCCGAGCGCCACGCGCTCGCGCGCGAAGCGACGGCGCAGCGGGGTCAGCACCGCGCGCTGCTTGGATGCGGTCAGCAGGTAGGCACCGCGCAGCAGGGTCAACACACGCAGTTCGTGCAGCGCCGAAGGCACGCCGCGCGGCGGCCAGCAGGCGCCGAGATAGTCGACGCTGACCGGCGCGAACTGCCGCTTAAGCAAGCGCCGGCGCGCCAGTTCCGCGTGTGCCGTATGCGGCAAGGGCAGACCGCCGCGTGCTTGCCAGTGCAGCCAGGCCAGCCACGGGCTCCAGGGATTCAAGGCGAACCAGAGCATCACGCCGCCGGGTGCGAGCAGGCGCGCAAGTTCTTCGGTGAAACCCTCCGCCGCCGGCAGTGCGTCGGCGCAATGCTGCACCACGATCAGGCGAAACGCCTCGTCTTCCCACGGCAATGCGTTCGGGGCGCAGATGACGTCGCCGGCGAGCCGGTCGCGCTCGGCATGCGCGCGCACGGCCAGAAGGTGGCGCGTGTCGACCGCGAGTTCCCGATTCGCAGCGCTGGCCTGCAGCACCAGCGCGCGCCCGTTCGGCTGGCGCGCCGCGTGTTCGGCGACGCGATCCAGCTCGTCGCGCAACAGCGCAGTGACGTCGGGAAAGGCGAAAAGGCTGTCGGGACCGGTGATCACGGAACGAAGCGAAAGAAGGACCGCGGAAGTGTACCCGTTCACGGACAGCGCGGGCCGCACGACGTTCATAGCCTCCGCCGCGGAGCGGGGTCTGCAGCCTATTCCACTTTTTACATGAATGCCCCTGCCCGGCTAATGCCGGCTTAACCTCGACCGCAAACGCCCTGGCTATATTCGCGCCGCCCATGCGCCTGACCGCCCTCCCTGCCCTAGCCGACAACTACATCTGGCTGCTTGCCGACGCAGCGGGCGCCGCGGTGGTGGTCGACCCCGGCGAGGCCGCCCCCGTGCGCGCGGCACTCGTGCGCGAACGCTTGAATCTGCGTGCGATCCTGTTGACGCATCATCATCCCGATCACGTCGGCGGCGCGGCCGAGCTCGCCGCAGAAACCGGCGCCGTGGTGTATGCGCCGGCGGACGAACGCATCGCCGCCGCCAGCATCCGTGTCGGCGAAGGCGACCTCGTACGCTTGTCCGAACCGGAGCTCGCGTTCGAGGTGATCGAGATTCCCGGTCACACGCGCAGCCACATCGCTTACTACGGCCACGGCCTCCTGTTCTGCGGCGACACGTTGTTCAGTGTCGGCTGCGGGCGAATGTTCGAGGGAACGCCGCAGCAAATGCTGGCCTCGCTCGATCGCCTGGCCGAGCTGCCGGGCGATACGCGCGTGTGCTGCGGACACGAATACACTTTGGCCAATTGCGCTTTTGCGCTTACGCTGGATCCCGACAACGCCGCGCTGCAGGCACGCAGCGCACAAGCCGAGCAATTGCGCTCGCATGGCGCGCCGACCGTGCCGTCGATCTTGGCCGAGGAGCGCGCTTGCAATCCGTTCTTGCGCGTCGATTCCGCAGCCTTGGCCGCGGCGCTCGAAAGTGACGATCGCGTCGCGCGCTTTGCCGAGCTGCGGCGGCGCAAAGATGTCTTCAAGGCACCCGCCGCGTGATGCGCGGATCGTGCAAGCGCCTGCGCGGCGGCCTGCTCGGCGTCGGTGTCGCCGTACTGGCCGCGTGTAGCGCACCCTCGGTGCGCCCGCCTGCCCCGCCCGCCCTCCCCTCACCGACGCCGGCACCGGCGCCGCGCGTCGGCGACATTTCGCAGCAAACCGCGCCGGTGACGCTGTCACCCGCGCAAGCGAACTCGCCATGGGCACGCCTGCGCGCGCGCTTCGCTCTACAAGGTTGCGAGTATCGGCCCGGCGTGCAACGTTGGGCGCGCAACTACGTGCGCGGTTCGCGTGCATTCCTCGCCAGCTGGGAGCAGGCGATGCCGCTACTGCTCTTGGTGGCGGACGAAGTCGAAAAACGCGACCTGCCGGGCGAGTTCGCGATGCTGCCCTACGTCGAAAGCACCTACCAGCCAGTCGCGAGCAGCGGCGATCGCCCGGCCGGCATGTGGCAGATGACGCCGGATACCGCACGCAGCGTCGGCCTGACCATCGACAAGAACTACGACGGCCGGCTCGACGCGCTCGCCTCCACGCGCGCCGCGCTCGACCTCATCGAGCGCTATCACAAGGAATTCGCCGACTGGCGTCTCGCCAACATGGCGTTCAACAGCGGCGAGTTCCGCGTCAAGAAGCTGCTCGGCGAGCGCGACCCGCGCACGCTGTCGGCGGAGGAGCTGGGCAAGATCGCGTTCAATCCGGTCACCCACGATCATCTGGACCGCCTGCTCGCGCTCGCCTGCATCGTCGACGACCCGCAGCGCTTCGGCATCGAACTGCCCGAGCCGAGTGCGGACGATCGCCTGCGCAGCGTCGATCTGCAGGCGGCGATGGATTTGCGCCTGGCGGCGCGCCTTGCCGGCGTCGATGCGGACGACCTCAAGCGCTGGAACGCCGGGCATCGGCGCAATCGCATGGCGAACGAGGCGGGCCGCAGCTTGCTGCTGCCGGCGACGCACGTCGAGCGTTTCCAAGCGGCGGCGCAGTCGGTGCCGCTTGCATACTGGAGCGAATGGCGCGAACAGCCGGTCGCGCACAGCGGCGGCCTCGGCAGCTGGGCGGCGCAGATCGGCGTGCCGGTCGCAGTGCTCGCGCTGGCCAACTCGATCGACGAGAACGCGACCGTCGGCCGCAGCACGCGGCTGCTCCTGCCCGGCCGCGAGCCGGAGCCGCTGGCCGATACGCGCAAGGACAGCGGGCGGCGTCCGCGCGTGCACGTGGTCGCCGCCGGCGACACCCTGTCCGCCATCGCGCGCCGCTACGACGTGGCGCTGAAGGATCTGCGGCGCTGGAATCCGCGCGCGAACGGGACGCTGCGTCTGGGCGAGCGCCTGCGCCTCGGCCTCGCGTCGGACTGACTCGGTTACACTGCGCGGCTTTACCGTCTACGCAGTTTTCGGAGGACAGATGGGTTTCCTGCACGGCAAGCGCGCTTTGATCACCGGCATCCTCAGCCAGCGTTCGATCGCTTGGGGCATCGCCAATGCAATGCATCGCGAAGGCGCTCAACTCGCCTTCACCTACGTCGATGAAAAACTCAAGGATCGCGTCGACGAAGCCGCCGCGGCGTTCGGCTCGAACATCGTATTGCCTTGCGACGTCACCCGCGACACCGACATCGACGCGCTGTTCGCCGAATTGGGCAAACAGTGGGACGGCTTCGACATCCTCGTGCACTCGATCGGCTTCGCGCCGCGCGAGGCGCTGCAGGGCGAATTCCTGGACGGCCTCACGCGCGAGAATTTCGCCGTCGCGCACGACATTTCCAGTTACAGCCTCGCCGCGATGGCGAAGGCCGCGCGACCGCTGATGAAGGATCGCGGCGGCGCCATTCTGACGTTGACCTATCTCGGCGCCGAGCGCGCGCTGGCGAACTACAACGTAATGGGCCTGGCCAAGGCGAGCCTCGAGGCGAACGTGCGTTATCTCGCCTACAACCTCGGCCCGGAAGGCACGCGCGTCAACGCGATTTCGGCCGGCCCGATCAAGACCCTCGCGGCAGCGGGCATCGCGAACTTCCGCAAGATGCTCGACCACGTCGAGCAGAACGCACCGCTGCGCCGCAGCGTGACGATCGACGAGGTCGGCAACACCGCCGCGTTCCTGTGTTCGGATCTCGCGTCTGGCATCACCGGCGAGGTGACCTTCGTCGATGCCGGCTACAACACGCTCGGTATGACCGGAATTTGAGATAGGGGTGCGCGCAGGCGAATGTCGAAGACATCGCCGCGCGCTCTGATCTTTCCGGGTCGGAGCGCTCAGGAACAAAAAAAAGGCCGATCGATTGATCGGCCTTTTTCTTGGTGCGAAGGCGGAACGTCCGCAGCAGCGCTCGCTTACTCTTCGAGACGGGCCTGCGACATGGTGACCTTGGTGTTCTTGCGCAGTGCCGAGACGAACTCGCGCGTGCTGGCATAGCCGAGACCGTCGGTCAGCGTGGTGCGCGTCGCTTCGCGCGTCTTCGCATCGAGCTTGGACGGATCGCCGTCGACGACGTGATCGAGCTGGACCAGCGCGTAGTTGTCGCCGCCGAGTTCGATCAGCTTCTGCTGCGACTTGCCTTCGGCCGGGCGCGGCATCGCGAACACCGCCTTGACCAGCGCGCTTTCGGGCACCGCCGCATCACGGCCGACGCCCTTCTGCTCTTCCAATTTCAGTTTCTGCGCGGTGGCGATCTGATCGAGCGTCTGGCCCTTGCCGAGGTCGGCGAACAGGCCATCGGCACGTTCTTTCGCCTGCTTGGTGGCGCGCTCGGCGAGAATCTTGCCGCGCACCGAACTCTTGACCTCTTCCAACGGAATCGGCGCCGACGGCTTGTGCTCGGCGATGCGCACGACGACGACGCGATTGGGGCCGACTTCGATCGGATCGGAGTTGTTGTTCTGTACCAGCACGCTGTCGGAGAACGCGGCCTTGGCGATGGCCGGATTCGCGCCGAGACCGTCGCCGCCGGTGCGTCCGAACAGCGCGGTTTTCTGCACTGTGAGACCGAGTTCCTTCGCCGCTGGCTCCAGCGAGGCCGGGTTCTGATAAGCCAGATCGGTCAGGCGGCCGGCCTTTTCGGCGTAGACGCGGTCCTTTTCAGAATCTGCGTACTGCTTGGCCAGCTCCGGCTTGACCTCTTCGAAGCTGCGCGTCTTGCCCGGACGGAGGTCACGCAGCTCGATCAGGTGGTAGCCCTCGCCGGTCAGGATCGGCTTGGACACCTCGCCCTTCTGCAGGGCGAACAGCGCCGTTTCGAAAGCCTCGTCGGTGGCGCCCTTGTCGAGCCAGCCGAGATCGCCGCCCTGATTCTTCGAACCCAGGTCGGCTGATTCCTGCTTGGCGACGTCGGCGAAGGCCTTGCCGCCCTTGATCTGCTGTTCGATCGCTTCGGCTTTGGCCAGCGCCTGCTTCTGATCTTCGGGGCTGCCCTTGCCGTCGACCTTGATCAGGATGTGCGAGGCGAGACGCTGCTCGGCGGTGACGTAGCGCGCCTTCTCTTTCTCATAGCGTTCTTTCAGCACGCTGTCGTCCGGCGTCAGATTGACTTCGAGCTTGGAGCCGTCGAGTTCGAGGTAATCCAGCGCGACGCGCTCGGGCGTCATGAAGTCGGTCGTGTGCGCCTTGTAATAGGTGTCGATGTCGGCGTCGGAAACCTCGGCGTCGGTGGCCGCCGGCTTGTCGAGTTTGACGTAGTGGAAATCGCGACGCTGATCCTTCAGACGCAAATAAGCGTCGATTTCCGCGTCGGTCACCAGCGCGGTCGCCGTCACCTGCGTCGGCAGCTCGCGCACGGCGATGTCGTCACGCAAACGCTGCTCGAAACCGGCCGGCGTCATGCCTTGCGCTCCAAGCAACATCTTGTATTGGTCGGGATCGAACTTGCCTTCGCTCTGGAACGCGGCGATGCCGAGAATCTCGCTGCGGATGCGCTGCGCCGGGACCGACACGCCGAGCTTCTCGTTCGCATCCAGCAGCACGCGCTCGTCGACCATCTGATTGAGTACCTGAAGCTTGGCTTCGGGCCGGTCCAGGAACGAGGTGTCGATGTTGGCCGCCCCGCCCATCATCTGCAGCATGCGCTGGCGATATTGGCTGTAGCGTTCGCGAAACTGGTCCTGGCTGATCTCGTTGCTGCCGACACGCGCGACGCTGGTATCGACGTTGGAGATGAAATACGACTCGATTCCGAAGAACGAGAAGCCGATCACGATCACCACGAGGACGATCTTCACGAACAGACTGGATTTCTTTCCGCGGAGCAGCTGCAGCATGGGTACGGGGACCTGTTCTGGATTATGACGCCGCCGGTGCCGAGGGCGACTCGTCCGGGGCGCGAATTCTACGCGGTCGGCGGCCGCGAACACAGGCCGCACGGGAGGCCGACAAGCCGAGGGCGCCACGTGGGCGCCCTCGCTGTTGACGCTCAACCGGACTTGGATCGTTCCGGTTCCGCTCCAGCGAACGCATTCGGCATCCGCTGCGACTTGGTGGGTGCTGAGGGTTTCGAACCCCCGACCCTCGCCTTGTAAGGGCGACGCTCTACCGCTGAGCTAAGCACCCGGATCGTTTTCGTTGGACCCGGCCGACTTCGCCGGAGTCGACGAAGCGGGGCGCGGATCGTATCAGCCGAGCGCGTCCTTGAGCGCCTTGCCGGCCTTGAACGCCGGAACCTTCGAAGCCTTGATCTTGATCGTCGCGCCCGTGCGCGGATTGCGACCAGTACGCGCCGCGCGCTTGCGCACGACGAAAGTGCCGAAACCGACCAGCGAGATCGACTCACCCGCCTTCAAGGTTTTCTTGACCACCTTGAACATGGCTTCGACCGCGCGCTCGGCATCGGCCTTGGTCAGCTCGGACGCATCGGCAATGGCAGAAACGAATTCGCCTTTATTCATGTATTGACTCCCATCTCGGGGACGCTCGCCCCGCAGTGAATTTGATCGAGCCGAAACGCGATTCGGGAGGTCCTTCCGCCTCGAATTCTTGCGCTTCGCTACCCCGCAATCGCCCGGATTTTGCATCGCCCGGATCGCGGCGGGCCCTTTATACCAGCGCCCCCCAGGGCACGCAATACAAGGCGTGGCGCGGGTTTGCGGCCATTCGAGCTAACCCAGGAAGTGAATTTTTCGCATGCTCCCTTGACAGGGAGACGCGATCGAAGGCGGGAGTTTTTTGACTTCGCTGCGATCGCCGACATCGTCGCGATCGAGGTGTCGAATGGCGCGATCGCTCGACATCGCCGCAAGCAGCGGCGATGTCGAGCGCATGTTCAGTGCGGACGCGCCGGCGTCTCGACCACCGCTTCTTCGCGCGCGATCGGTGCCTCGCCTTCTTCGCGCGCACGCGGCAGCGGCCGTTCCAGTGCGATGTCGAGCACCTCGTCGATCCAGCGCACCGGATGGATCTCCAGCGACTGCGTCACGTTCTTCGGAATGTCGGCGAGATCCTTGCGGTTCTCCTCCGGAATGATCACCGTCGTGATACCGCCGCGATGAGCCGCCAGCAGCTTCTCCTTGAGGCCGCCGATCGGCAACACGCGGCCGCGCAGCGTGATCTCGCCGGTCATCGCGACTTCCGAGCGCACCGGTACCTTCGTCAACAGCGAAACCAAGGCCGTGCACATCGCGATACCGGCGCTGGGGCCGTCCTTCGGCGTCGCGCCTTCCGGCACGTGCACGTGGATGTCGAACTTCTGATAGAAATCCGAATCGATGCCGAGCCGGCTGGCACGCGCGCGCACGACGCTGAGGGCGGCTTGGATCGACTCCTGCATCACGTCGCCGAGCTGGCCGGTGTGGATCAGCTTGCCCTTGCCCGGCACCACGGTCGCTTCGATGCTGAGCAGGTCGCCGCCGACTTCGGTCCAGGCAAGTCCGGTGACCAGACCGACTTCGTTCTGCTGCTCGGCACGACCGAAGGTGAACTTGCGCACGCCAAGATAGTCGTCGAGGTTTTTCGCCGTGACGTTGACCTTGCGCTTGCGCTCTTCGCCGTCCTTGCCCTTCTTGGCGGCCTTGGCCGCGGCGAGGCTGAGTTCCTTGACCACCTTGCGGCAGATCTTGGAGATCTCGCGGTCGAGGCTGCGCACGCCGGACTCGCGCGTGTAGTAGCGGATCATGTCGCGAATTGCCGCTTCGGCGATCGACAGCTCGCTCGCCTTGAGTCCGTTCGCCTTGAGCTGCTTGGGCACGAGGTAGCGATCGGCGATGTTGACCTTCTCGTCCTCGGTGTAACCCGGGATGCGGATCACTTCCATGCGATCGGCCAGAGCCGGCGGAATGTTCAGCGAGTTCGCGGTCGCGATCCACATGACCTCGGACAAGTCGACGTCGACTTCGAGATAGTGATCGTTGAACGTGTGGTTCTGCTCGGGATCGAGCACTTCCAGCAAGGCCGCCGACGGATCGCCGCGGAAGTCCATCGACATCTTGTCGATTTCGTCCAGCACGAACAACGGATTCTTGGTGCCGGCCTTGGCCAGGTTCTGGATGATGCGACCGGGCATCGAGCCGATGTACGTGCGGCGATGACCGCGAATCTCAGCCTCGTCGCGCACGCCGCCGAGCGACATGCGGATGAACTTGCGGTTGGTCGCCTTCGCGATTGACTGCCCGAGCGAGGTCTTGCCGACGCCGGGCGGTCCGACCAAGCACAAGATCGGGCCCTTCATCTTGTTCACGCGCTGCTGCACGGCGAGGTATTCGAGAATGCGTTCCTTCACCTTCTCGAGGCCGAAATGGTCGGCGTCGAGCACTTCTTCGGCGCGCTTCAAATCGCGGCGCACCTTGGTCTTCTTCTTCCACGGCACGCTGAGCATGACGTCGATGTAGTTGCGCACGACCGTCGCCTCGGCCGACATCGGCGACATCTGCTTGAGCTTGTTGAGTTCGGCGCGCGCCTTCGTCTCGATCGGCTTGGGCATGCCGGCCTCGCCGATGCGGCGCGCCAGCTCCTCGAGCTCGTTGGGCGAATCCTCGGAATCACCGAGTTCCTTCTGAATCGCCTTCATCTGCTCGTTGAGGTAGTACTCGCGCTGGCTCTTCTCCATCTGCGTCTTGACGCGACCGCGGATGCGCTTTTCGATCTGCTGCACGTCGATCTCGCCGTCGACCATGCCGACCAGGAGTTCCTGCCGGTCGGCGACGTCGACGGTCTCCAGCACTTTCTGCTTTTCAGCCACGCGGACGGCGATGTGCGAAGCGACCGTGTCGGCCAGACGCGAAGGATCGTCGATGCCGGCCAGCGTCGACATCAGCTCCGGCGGAATCTTGCGCGACAGCTTCACCAGCTGCTCGAACTGGCCGACCAGCTGGCGGCCGATCACTTCGACTTCGCGCTCGCTGCGCGTGTAGGTGGCTTCGAGCACGCGTGCGTGCGCCACCATCAAGCCGTTACGCTCGCCGAAGGTCGCGATCTCGGCGCGATCGGTGCCTTCGACCAGCACTTTGATCGTGCCGTCGGGCAGCTTCAGCAGCTGCAGCACGCTGGCGATCGTGCCGATCGAGTACAAGTCACCGGCGCCCGGCTCGTCCACGTCCGGGCTGCGCTGCGCGACTAGCAGGATCTTGCGACCGCTCTCCATCGCGATATCCAGCGCTCGCACGGATTTCTCCCGGCCGACGAACAGCGGGATCACCATGTGCGGAAACACCACGACGTCGCGCAGCGGCAGTACCGGCAGCTCGGCGAGGTCGGTGGAAGACGGGGTGGATTTGATCGGCTTGTCGGTCATCGGCCTGTGGAAATTGGAGGAATGGAAAAACGCCACGCCAAAACGCTTACGGCAGCGTGTACCCACGCTGCCGTATCGTCAAGTAAGGATTTCTGAAGCGGATTGCAAGGCGACCCCTTGCAGGGCGAGCCGGCGGCGATACGCCGGCTGTGGGTCGCGGATCGCCTATTCCGACGAGGCCGCCGCACGCGTCTGCATGTTGCCGCGATAGATCAGGTACGGCTCGGCCTGACCGTTGATGACGGCTTCGTCAACGACGACCTTACTGACGTGTTCGAGTGACGGCAGCTCGAACATCGTGTCGAGCAACACCTGCTCGAGGATCGTGCGCAAACCACGCGCACCGGTCTTGCGTTTGATCGCCTTGCTCGCGACCGCGGTCAGCGCGTCCGGGCGGAACTCGAGTTCCACGCCTTCCATCTCGAATAGACGCTTGAACTGCTTGGTGATCGCGTTCTTCGGCTCGGTCAGGATCTTGACCAGGGCCGTCTCGTCGAGCTCTTCCAGCGTCGCCACGACCGGCAAGCGGCCGACGAATTCGGGGATCAGGCCGAACTTGATCAGGTCTTCCGGCTGTACATCGGCGAGCAACTTGCCGGTGTCGGCGCGGCGATCCTTGCTGCGCACTTCGGCGTTGAAGCCGATCCCGGTCGACTCCGAGCGCTGCAGGATGATCTTCTCGAGCCCGGCGAACGCGCCGCCGACGATGAACAGGATGTTCTTCGTGTCGACTTGCAGGAATTCCTGCTGCGGATGCTTGCGCCCGCCTTGCGGCGGCACCGATGCGATAGTGCCCTCGATCAGCTTGAGCAGCGCCTGCTGCACGCCTTCGCCGGAGACATCGCGTGTGATCGACGGGTTCTCACTCTTGCGTGAAATCTTGTCGATTTCATCGATGTAGACGATGCCGGTTTGTGCCTTCTCGACGTCGTAATCGCACTTTTGCAGGAGCTTCTGAATGATGTTCTCGACGTCCTCACCGACGTAACCCGCTTCGGTCAAGGTCGTCGCATCGGCGATCGTGAACGGCACGTTCAACAGGCGCGCCAGCGTGTCGGCCAACAAGGTCTTGCCCGAGCCGGTCGGTCCGACCAGGAGGATGTTCGACTTGGCGAGCTCGACTTCTTCGTTGCGACCGCGCGATTCGAGTCGCTTGTAGTGGTTGTAAACCGCTACGGCGAGCACCTTCTTCGCGCGCGACTGACCGATCACGTACTGGTCGAGCACGTCGAGAATCTCGGCCGGCTTGGGCAGATCGCTGCGCGCGCTGGCCGCTTTTTCCTCGAGTTCTTCGCGGATGATGTCGTTGCACAGCTCGACGCACTCGTCGCAGATGAACACCGACGGGCCCGCGATCAGCTTGCGTACCTCGTGCTGGCTCTTGCCGCAGAACGAGCAGTAAAGAATTTTGCCGTTGTCGCCCGATCGGCTTTGCCGCTCGTCTGTCATGCTCCGCCTCGGAGTCGCCCGCTATTTGGGCCGAGAATAGCACAGCGGAACCGGGCGCCCAGCCCGATCCGCAGTGGCTTCAGGAAAGTGAAAAATCCGCTGTTAAAACGTTCAGCGGCGGTCAGGGGGTCGTCGCGACGTCGCCGGGGCGGCGCTCGAGCACCGAGTCGATCAGACCGTAGGTCTTGGCCTCTTCGCCGCTCATGAAGCGGTCGCGCTCCATGTCGCGCTCGATCTGC
This sequence comes from Dokdonella sp. GW821-FHT11D02, assembly GCF_058808595.1. Classification (NCBI taxonomy): domain Bacteria; kingdom Pseudomonadati; phylum Pseudomonadota; class Gammaproteobacteria; order Lysobacterales; family Rhodanobacteraceae; genus Dokdonella; species Dokdonella sp. GW821-FHT11D02. The sequence goes on from NZ_CM179520.1 coordinate 2,557,480, forward strand.
TCGAGTGCTTGACCGGTGTGCTTGACGTAGATCTGATTCAATCGGTTGCGCAGATAAAGGATCTCGCGCGCCTGGATCTCGATATCGGTGGCCTGACCCTGCGCACCGCCCGAAGGCTGGTGAATCATCACGCGCGAATTGGGCAGGGCGTAACGCTTGCCCTTGGTGCCCGCCATCAAGAGCAGCGACGCTGCGCTGGCGGCTTGGCCGATGCACATCGTGCTGACGTCGCAGCGGATGTACTGCATCGTGTCGTAGATCGCCAGGCCCGCGGTGACCACGCCGCCGGGGCTGTTGATGTAGAGGTTGATGTCCTTGTCCGGATTCTCCGATTCCAGGAACAGCAACTGCGCGACGATCACATTGGCCATGTAATCGTCGATCGGACCGACCACGAACACCAGACGCTCCTTCAACAGGCGCGAATAGATGTCGTATGCCCGCTCGCCGCGCGAGGTCTGCTCCACGACCATCGGCACGAGGTTCAAACCATGGATCGGCGAATTCTGGCTGGACATGGGTACTCCTAGGTACCCGGCGCTCAGGCGCCGGGACGCATGACTTCGTTGAAACTCAAGGCTTGTTCACTGTGCTTGGCGTGTTCGGCGATCCATTCGACCACCTGGTCCTCGATCACGCGGTTGCGCAGCGCATTCATCAATTGGGGATCGCGCGTATAGAGTTCAACGACCTTTTCCGGCTCCTCGTAGGTCGAGGCGATCGTCGCCAGCGACTCGCTGACACGGCGGGAATCGAGACGGATGTCGTTTTGGCGCGCCAGCTCGGAAATCAAGAGGCCGGCGGCCACGCGACGGCGCGCGGCCGGCAGATACGCGACGAAAGCGTCATCGCCCGGCGCATTCGCCTGGCGCGCGAGCATCCGCGCTTCGTTCTCGATCATGCTCTGCGGCAGATCGAGTTCGGGGTGCGCGTCGACCAACTTTTCCACCACGCCGGCCTTCAGGCGGCCCATCAACACGCCTTTCAGTTCGCGATCGAGGTTGCTGCGCACGTCCTCGCGGAACTTGTCCAAGCCGCCGTCCTTGACGCCGAAGCTGGCCGCGAAAGTCTCGTCGATCGCCGGCAGCTGCGGCTCCTGCACGCGCATCACCTTGCCGGCGATGTCGGCCGACTTGCCCGCCAGCGCAGCGATGCGGAAGGTTTCCGGGAACTGCACGTTCGCCTTGAACTCTTCGCCCGTCGATTTGCCGCTCAGTACGCGCTCGAGCTCGGGCGAATACGCGTTCGAGCCGATCACGATGCCGACGCGATCGGAGCCTTCTTCCGGATGGCGGAAGCCTTCGCCCTCGCCGACGTACTCGAACAGCACCATGTCGCCGTCCTGCGCCGGACGCTCGACCTGCGTCCAGCTGCGGCGCTGCTGGCGCAGCGTCTCGATCATCTGGTCGACATCGGCGTCGGTCACCTCGGCGGTCGGCTTGACGATCTCGAGCTCACCGACCTCGAGCTTGCCGATCTCCGGCAGCACTTCGAACGTTGCGGTGTACTCGATCTCGCCGTTCTCGGGATATCCGCTGGTGGCGATCGACGGCTGCACCGCCGGACGCAGTTTTTCCTGATTGACCGCTTCCTGGAAGCTCGATCCGATCATCTCCGACAGCGCTTCGTTGCGGATCTGGAGACCGAAACGTTGCTCGATGACCTTGGTCGGCACCTTGCCCGGACGGAAACCCTTCAGACGTGCCGTGCGCCCCATTTCCTGGATGCGCGAACGGATGGTGTCTTCCAGCCGCGCGGCCGGCAGGCGGACGGTCAGCTTGCGGCCGAGGGAGCCAACGTTTTCGATCGAAACTTGCATCGGGTGTACCTCAATAGGCCGGCGAACGTTCCTGCGGAAGTTTCGCCTCGGTGTCTACGAATCGGGATTGCCGGAGCGCGGCGACGAGGGCGCGACCGGGCAGCGAAGCGGTCCGTAGGGCGGCGTGCGAAAGGAGAGACTCGAACTCTCACGGGTTGCCCCACTGGAACCTAAATCCAGCGCGTCTACCAGTTCCGCCACTTTCGCCCGGATCGACACTCTTTACCCGCAAGCGCGCAGACTCGACGTTGCGCGGTGAAATTGGTGGGCCGTCTAGGACTCGAACCTAGGACCAAGAGATTAAGAGTCTCCTGCTCTACCAACTGAGCTAACGGCCCCCGTTTGCATCAAACCAACTCGGCAGTTTGTCGCGCAACCCTCGTTCGTACTCCCTGGCGGGAGCGACTGAGGGCGGAAGGTTGGGGTACCTTCGACGCACCGACCGGAACTGCCAAGTATAGCGAAACAATTTGGGGTGGACGAGGGGATTCGAACCCCCGACAACCGGAATCACAATCCGGTACTCTAACCAACTGAGCTACGCCCACCACGAAAACTCGTACTGCAACCATCCTTGTTACGCTTTCCGGTCGGCTCATCGCCGCCCGCCTGCGTTCTTCCCTGCCCTCCTCTCCGGCGTTCCGGCTTGCGCACGCGCCTCGCGTCGCTCAACTGGCACGCCCGACAGGACTCGAACCTGCAACCGTCGGCTTAGAAGGCCGATGCTCTATCCGGTTGAGCTACGGGCGCATCATCAGCCGCATTCGCCGCACGTCGGGTGGTCGGGGTAGAGGGATTCGAACCCCCGACATCCTGCTCCCAAAGCAGGCGCGCTACCAGACTGCGCTATACCCCGCCGCTGCTTCCGTCGACCGGGTCGCCTCGGGAAGACGCGGGATGTTACGAACCGAGGTCAGCGCCGTCAATCGCTCCGGCGCATCGGATCGCGGCCGGCTGCGATCTGGTGTCCTTCTGGCAGAGCGCGCCGCGACCGATCTGCATCGCCTCAGAACGCGTGATCGAAGCCAACCTCGCCTTCCACCGCAACCTGATAAGCCGAAACTCGACGCTCGAAGAAGTTGGTCAACTCCTGTACATCCTGCAGCTCCATGAACGGGAACGGGTTGCGCGCGCCGTAACGACGTTTCAGACCGAGCATTTCCAGCCGCCGGTCGGCCACGTATTCGAGGTACTGGCGCATTTCCTTCACCGTCATGCCGACGACACCGCCGGCGAGCACGTCTTCGGCGAACGCGGTTTCGCAGTCGACCGCCTCGGCGATCATCGTTTCGACCTGCGTCGCCCACTCGGCGTCGAACAGCTGCGGCTGTTCGCTCTGCACCGTGCGCAGGACTTCGAAGGCGAAGCCCATGTGCGCGGATTCGTCGCGGAACACCCAGGCGGTACCGGCGGCAAGCCCCGGCAACAGGCCGCGCGAGCGCAGGAAGTAGACATAGGCGAACGCGCCGAAGAAGAACAAGCCCTCGATGCAGGTCGCAAAACAGGTCAGATTGAGCAGGAACTGGCGCCGTTCGGCGTCGTTCGAAATGCGTTCCAGGGTGTAGATCGAGTCGATCCAGCGTTGGCAGAACTCGGCTTTCGCGCGAATCGAGGGAATGTTCTCGACCGCCGCGAACGCCTGCGCGCGCCGTTCCGGTTGCGGGATGTAGTTGTCCAGCAGGGTCAGATAGAACTGCACGTGCAGAGCTTCTTCGAACAACTGGCGCGACAGATACATGCGCGCTTCGGGCGCGTTGATGTGCTTGTACAGGTTCAGCACGAGGTTGTTGGCGACGATCGAATCGCCGGTGGCGAAGAACGCGACCAGGCGCTCGATCAAATGCCGATCCGCCGGCGTCATGCGCTGCGCGAGATGACCGAGGTCGATCTGGAAGTCGATCTCTTCGACCGACCAGGTGTTCTTGATCGCGGCGCGATACATCTCGTAGAACTGCGGATAACGCATCGGCCGCAGCGTCAGGTCGAAGCCGGGATCGAGAAGTTGATTGCTCATTGTTGAAAAATTCCTTGTGCAGCCGGCTTCGTTCGGCGGAACGGATGAATCAACGTCCCGACCATGCGTACGAACTCCAACAGTGCGAACTGATGTAGGTGTTGAGGCCCCGCCCTGCCACGGCGAGCCGCTTCAATTGGGCGAGATGAGCAGAACCGGCGCTGGCTTCGGTGTAGAGATATTTCTTGCCGTCGTGGAATTGGACCAGGATGCCGGCGTCGTCGATCCGGTAGGCGACGACGCCGGAGGTGCCGCTCAGATTTCGGTAGCGCTCCATGCCTCTTCCCACAGCGACCATCGACGTCTTACTGGCAGGCCTCGCACATCTCCGGGTTCTCCAACGAGCACACCACCGCTTCGGTGTCGCTGTAGGGTTTTGCCGCCGCATTCGCATCGACCGTCGCCTTGGCGATGCGCGTCGCCGGACGCGAACGCAGGTAATAGGTCGTCTTCAAGCCTTTCTTCCACGCATACATGTACATGCTCGACAGCTGGCCGATGTTCGGACTTTCGATGAACAGGTTCAGCGACTGGCTCTGGTCGATGTAAGCGCCGCGGTCCGCGGCCATGTCGATCAGCGAACGCATCGGCAGCTCCCACACCGTGCGATAGATCGCCTTCAATTCATTTGGCAGCTCCGCGATCGACTGCACCGAACCCTCGGCGAGCTTGATCGCATCGCGAATCTCCGCGGTCCAAAGACCCAGCCGCTTCAGCTCGTCGACCAGATACCGATTGACCTGCAGGAAATCGCCGGACAAGGTTTCGCGCTTGAACAGGTTCGACAGCTGCGGTTCGATGCATTCGTAACAGCCGGCGATCGAGGCGATCGTCGCGGTCGGTGCGATCGCGATCAACAGCGAATTGCGCAAGCCGTGCGCCTTGATCTCCTCGCGCAGCGCGTCCCAGCGCACCGTATCGCGCGGCGTCACCTTCCAAGCATCGAACTGCAGTTCGCCGCGCGCCGCGCGCGTCTGCGCGAACGCCGCGTGCGCGCCCTTCTCGCGCGCCAGCTCGAGCGAAGTGCGCAGAGCCCAGTAATAGATTTCTTCGGAAATACGCGCCGACAGATCGCGCGCCGCTGCGCCGTCGAACGGCAGGCGCAGAGCGAAGAACAAATCCTGCAAGCCCATCAGGCCGAGGCCGACCGGGCGCCAGCGCAGATTCGATGCGCGCGCGGTCGCGATCGGATAGAAATTGAGGTCGATCACGCGATCGAGCTGGCGCACCGCGACTTGCACCGTGTGCGCGAGCTTGTCGAAATCGAACGCGCTGCCGTCGTGGTGCTGGGCTAGATTGATCGAGCCGAGATTGCAGACCGCAGTCTCGCCAGTGCTGGTCACCTCGATGATCTCGGTGCACAGATTCGACAGATGCACCGCGTTCTCGCTGCGCGCGGTCTGGTTGCAGGCACGGTTGCAGGCGTCCTTGAAGGTCATCCAGCCGTTGCCGGTCTGCGCCAGCGTACGCATCATGCGCGCGTAGAGATCGCGCGCCTGCAGCGTCTTTTTCGCCAGCCCGCGCGCTTCGGCCTGCGTATAAGCGTGTTCGAACGCCGCGCCCCACAAATCAGGCAGATCCGGCACTTCGCTCGGATCGAACAAGGACCAGCTGCCGTTCTCGTCGACGCGACGCATGAACAGGTCCGGCACCCAGTTCGCCAGATTGAGGTGATGCGTGCGGCGCGCGTCGTCACCGGTGTTCTCGCGCAACTCCAGAAACGCCTCGATGTCGGCGTGCCACGGTTCCAGATAGACGCAGGCGGCGCCCTTGCGCTTGCCACCCTGGTTGACCGCCGCGACCGATGAATCGAGCGTCTTCAGCCACGGCACGATGCCGTTGCTGAGACCGTTGGTGGAACGGATCAGCGAGCCTTCCGAGCGCACGCGATGCCAGGCCAGACCGATGCCGCCTGAAAATTTCGACAGCAACGCGACGTCGCGGTACTTGTCGTAGATCGCTTCGAGCGAATCTTCCGGCGAATCGAGCAGGAAGCAGCTCGACAGCTGCTCGTGGCGCGTGCCGGCGTTGAACAGGGTCGGCGAGCTGGGAACGTAGTCGAGCGCGCCGAACTGCTGGTACAGCTCGATCGCTTCAGGCACGTTCTCGCTCAGCGCGCAGGCCACGCGCAGCCAGAAATGCTGCGGCGTCTCGATCACCTGGCGTTTGCTCGGGTGCTTGAGCAGGTAGCGGTCGTACAAGGTGCGCAGGCCGAAGTATTCGAAGCGCAGCGTATGACGCGCGTCGATGGCGTCGTTGAGCTTGCGCGCGTTGGCTTCGACGAAGTTGAGTACGCGCTCGTTGATCAGCCCGGCGTCGAAGCCGAGCCGGATCGACTGCGAAAACGAGTACACGCCCAGACCCTGCACTTCCTTGTCGATGTAGCCGGCGAGCAGACGCGCGGCCGCCTTGGAGTATTCCGGCTCCTCGGCGATGAACGAAGCCGCGGTGCGGATCGACAACTCGTCGAGTTCGCGCGTGGTGGCGCCGTCGTAAAGTCCGCTGATGGTCTTTAGCGCGACGCGCATCGCGTCGACGTCGGCCAAACCTTCGCAGCAGCGCGTGACCGCGCGCACGATTTTGTTGAGGTCGACCGGTTCTTGCGCGCCCGAACGTTTGGTCACCTGCATCGCGACCGGTCCCGCGTGCGGCGCGGTCAGCTTGAAGCCGGGCTGTTGTTGCGCCGCAGGCGCGTCGGCAGGGGAAGCGATCGGGGCGGCGGCAATTTCAGAGGTGGTCATGCGTGTACTCCTTTACGAGCGATCGAACTCGCTAAGGAGAAAGGCACGGCGACGCACGGCGTGAGACACGATTCCGCGATCCGCCGGCCTTCGCTCCCGCGAGCGAATTCAGTCCCGGCGGAACGAAAGGTCGAAGGACCGTCGCTCCAAGAGGAACGTCGACGGTTCTCGGCCAGCCCGTCCCGCGAGGGCCTGAAGCCAGACGCCGCGCAAGCGCGACGATTGCGGCAGGTATTCGGACTCTCGGGCGCGAGGAAGCCTCTCCTCACCTAATGGACGCCGCTTCCCAAGCCTTCGCTCAGTGCGTGCTGCGTCGGTCGTTCCCGATCACCGCTGCGGGGCAGTTCCGGATTCGCACCGGATTCCCTTGAACCCAGCATCTTGGGCTGGGCTACCGCAATGGACACAAGATATTCGATACGCGCAGTCGAAGCAATGAAAATCTTCGAGTTCGAGACGGCGCTTTTGCAGGCCTGCGGCGCGTGCTGCGCAGCAGCCGAATGTCGAGCGGCGGCGGCGTCACGATTCGGCCTTCAGCCGACCCGGCATTCCGCCGCCCGCCCATGATCCGCGGCGTCGCCACTTTGCGCGTTCCTGCCATCGAGGGATCGTTCTCAGCCGCAATCCAGTAGCTGCGAACCCTCTTCAAGCGGATCAGGGGAAAGGCAGCCGTGGCGACCAATGCGACGAAGGGCTCGGTAACAGGCGGTTGGTGGCTGCTCGGAGTCCTCGGACTGCTGCTGACCGGCTGCGGTGGCAGCGGCCCGATGTGGATCCACGCCCCGCTGATCGCCGACACCTCGCGCGATACCGGCGCCGCAGGCGCCGGCCGGCCATTCGATGAAAACCTGCTGGTCGGCGAAGACGCCTACGCCGAGTTGAAATTCTCGCTCGACACGCTACCGAACGGGGTCTTGTCGAAACTCACCATCGCCGACGGGGCAGCCACGATCGGCAGCGAAACCTACACGCTGACGCCGGAAAAAGTGTTCCGAGCGCGACTGGTGCTGTTCGTCGACACCGTCGAGCAACCGGGCTATCTCGCGATCGACGGCGCCTACACGCCGGGCGTCGACTGCTTCGCCGACGAATCGGCACCCGCTGTCTGTACCCAGACGGTGGCCGGTACCGCGCTCGCCGCCGACGCCGACGCTCCAACACAGACCTTGCGCATCACGCAGCGCGGCTACTACAGCTTTGACGTCACCGAGTTGGTCAAGGATCGCTTGCGCAACGGCTACGCCGGCATTCTGCGCATCCGCGCGGCGCGCGACCCGCAAGCGAACGACTGGGGCCGGTTCCTGTTCGCCAGTAAGGAGAAGGTGATGGGGCAGGCGTTCGTCCACCACCCGCAGCCGCAGTTGCTGGTGACCCTGACCGATGCCGCCGCGGTGACCTCCAGCGCCTTCATCACCTCGAGCGTGCAGAACTCGCAAACCGACCCGTCATTGGCGGGCCGCGACTTCTCGCAGGATGCGCAGATGCTGGCGAACGGCATGCCGAGCGAGATCGCTTATGCGCTGGCCGAGCCGCGCGGCATTCCGACCGCCGGCGCCACCGTCCGCACCTTCCTCAACCAATTCGGCACGCGCAGCTACAAGATGACGATGACGAGCAGCGTCGATTCGGCCGTGCCGTTCTCCGCGCAAGATCCGGCGCGCATCGACTGGTATCGCGTCGGCCGGCTCAATAATCCCAACAACAACAATCGCGTCATCACCTGGAACAACGGCTGGAGCGAGCCGCCGGCGAGCGCGCTGATCGCGAGTAATCGATTGGCCAGCGACCTGCCCTCGCAACCGGTGGTCACCGATCTCAGCGCCGGCTATGTCGCTGCGCTGCGGTCGTCCTACGCCGCCGACGATCTGAGCGTTTCTTTCGCCGTCGCCGGCAAGACCAATGTGCAAGGCCCTGTCACGCTGGAAGCCCGTTACAACGCGCAAACGGCGCGCTCGCCGCGATTCGAGACGGTGATCGTGCCGCTGCCGACCAATTCGTTCTACACCTTCGACATCAACGACAGCACACGAGCGATCAAGTACTGCATCGGCACCTCTGTGACCGGCGCGCAGTGCGACGCGCCCACGCTCGCACTGCGTGCCCGCGCCGGACAGCCGTACGCGGCGAACACGCTGATCGTCGACATCCGTTCACTGCAAGGCGACACCAACGTCCCTTACGCGGCACCGATCCACATCGATGTGCCGAAGGCGGGAGCCAGTGTCGATCTGGAAGCCGATCCGAACCCCGACGAGCAGGCGCTCGCCGCCGGCATCGCCGACGCGCCGGGCTACTACATCAGCGTGCGGCGAGCGAATCGCGAGGTCGGTACGTACAAGGCGGTCATCAGCATGCCCGGCCACAACGCACGCGCCGAAATCGACTTCACCAACCTCCCCTTGCCCTCGCCATCGTTGTCCGGCCCCGCGCGCGTCACGCTCCCGGCCGGTGCCGGCTCGGTGAGCGTGCCCGTCGACGCCGAAGTCCCGTTCGTGCTCGAAGTCGAGGACCCGGTCAACGCCAACATCGACGACACCACGAAATGGCTGTTCGCCAGCAGCGTCGCAGCCGACACGATGCCGGGAGAAACCCAACGCAGCGACGGCCGCGTCAACCTGGCGATGAGCTTCGCCTCGCCGGGACCGCGCACGATCAGCGTGCGCAGCAAGGGAGACGCAACCCTCATGGCGGCGTTCGACCTCGTCGTCGACGGCGGCAGCACGACGACGCTCGTCACGCCAGGGCCGGCCGCCGTGTTCGGCCAATCGGTAACGTTGACGGCGCAGGTCTTCGATTACGCCGGTGCGCCGCTGGACTCGGGCACGGTCGAATTCCGTGACGGTGCCGACCTGCTCGGCGTCGGCGAGATCGTGGCTGGTACGGCGGAGTTCGCCACCTCGACATTAGCCGTCGGCGTCCATGCGCTCAGCGTCAACTACGCGGGCGACCCGGACCGTTCGATCGCCGCGTCGAATTCGGCGGAAAGTGCGTTTGTCGTCGACCGCGCTGCCACGGCGATGACGGTCTCCGCCCCCGCATCCAGCCTGATCGGCGCTCCGGTGGCGGTCGGGATCACGCTCGGCGTGGTGGCGCCCGGAGCCGGTACGCCGAACGGCTCGGTGTCGATCAGCGACGGCAAGGTTTCCTGCAGCTTCGAGATCGGCAGCGCCGCTGGCTGCACGCTGACACCGACCACTGCGGGCGAGCGTCTTCTCACGGCGACCTATTCGGGCGATGCGAACTTCCTCACCTCTTCCGCGTCCGCGTCGATCGCGGTGCTCGAACGCGCGGTCCTCGTAGCGAGCTTCGCCGACATCCACGACTACGCACGCTACGGACGCGTCGCCGACTTCACCGTGACTTTGCGCAACACCGGCCTCGGCACCGCCACGCAAGTTGCGGTCGCCGCCACGCTATCGGCCGCGTTCGACGACACCTTCGCTCACTGGCAGTGTTTCGGTGCCGGTGCCGGCGCGACCTGCGCCGAAAACGGAAACGGCGCCCTGCACGACCTCGTCACGATTCCGCCCGGCCGCAGCCTGACTTGGCGCGTCAGTGCCCCCGTGCGCTACGACACCCCCGAACCCGAAGCGGCATTCACGTTCGATGTCGGCGCTCCCTCCACGCAGAGCATCGTGCACACCGCCACGCTGGTGCTGCTGCGCGACGGTTTCGATCGGCCTTACGCCTCCGGCACAGCGATGACGGCGAACGATGCCGAGGCGATCCTTTCCGGAACCCGCACGTTCGCTTTCGCGTTGCCTGCTGCGACAGGCCGCGCCATCGACGAAGTGCTCGCCGTCCAAGGCAACGGCCATGCCATCGGCGTGCAGCGCACTTGGCAGGACGCGAGCACGCCGCTCATCCGGTTGTTCGTACGCGACGAGAACAGTATCGAGCGCGTGTCGCCTTGGGCGCGAACGTCGGCCGATGCCTCGCTCGCGATCTCGGTGCTGACGACGGAAGATGATCGCGCCACGTTGCTGCTCGAAGGCAGCGCGACGCCGATATCCATGACGTTTCCGCTCCGCGAATAGGCCGCACTGGCGCAGCGGTGCGCGCAACCGGGCGGCCTACCCTTCCACGCTGCGGTTCGTGGCACGTCCGAACGCCAGCAGCGGCGCGCATAGTGCCGCGCTCACTCGGCGATTCAGTCCTTCGTCGGCGCCGGTATCGCCGCGGACAGTGGCGCGCCGTCGGTAGCGCCGCGCCCGCCCGCCGCCGGACAACGGTCGATGTAGCGTTCGAGCACGCCCAACGGCATCGATCCCTGCTCCAATACGCAGCCGTGAAACGCACGCAGGTCGAACGCGGCGCCCGCGCGGCGCTCGGCGCCCTCGCGCAGACCGATCCATTCCTCGAAGCCGATCCGGTAGGCCAACGCCTGCCCGGGCATGTCCACCGCATAGCGCAAGGTTTCCGAACCGATCTCGACCTCCGACAGAGTCAGATGCTCGCGCATGTAGGCCATCGCGCGCTCGCGCGACCAACCGTAGTAGTTCATACCGGTGTCGACCACCAGGCGCGCAGCCATGAACAGGTCCGAGGCGAGCTGGCCGTAGAGATCGTAGGGATCGTCATACAACCCCATCTCGACGCCGAGCTGGCTGGCGTAGGTGGCCCAGCCTTCGACATAAGCGGTCGGCGAGCCGAAGCGGCGGAACTCCGGAATGGATCGGTTCTCCATCTGCAGCGACAGTTGCAGATGATGTCCGGGCAAGAGCTCGTGCAGGATGATCGAGCGCGACTCAAGCAAGGAGCGTTGATCCAGCTGCGAGGCGTTGTAGTTGTAGTAACCCTTCGGCTCTTCCGGCGTCGGCGTATCGTAGTAACCGAAGGTCTGCGAACCTTCCAATGCAGGATCGAGCCGCCGCAGACCGTAGGGCGCCTTCGGCCGCACCGGAAAGTAACGATCGAGCACGGCGCTCGCCTGCTCGACCGGTTTCGCCAAGCGTCGTTCGAACTCTTCCGGCGTTGCGGCGTAGAAACGGCGATCGTTGCGCAGGAACTGGCGGAACTCCGCTTCGCTGCCGCTGAAGCCGGCTTTGCCGCGCACGGCGAGCATGCGCGCCTCCAGCTCGGCGACCGCTTTCAAGCCGCGTTCATGCACCGCTTCGGGCGTCAATTCCAGCGTCGTGTGGTAGCGCACCAGATAGCGGTAGTAGTCCTTACCCTGCGGATACTGGAACAAGCCGACCGCGACCGGCGCCTTCTCCCGGTACGCGCCGGCGAGGTAGTCGCGCAAGGAGCGCAGCGATGGATCGATGCGCTGGTCGACCAGGCGCTTCACCTCGGCTTGAAAGGCCAGCGCCGTCTTCGCATCGAGCTTGCTAAGCCGTTCGTCGCCGACCAGGAACGGCTTCGTGCTGAGATAGGAATCGAGCAGGCCGAGCACCGCCGGCAGCTCGTCGCGCGGCAACACGATGCCGCGCGTGGCCTGACCGCGCGTAAATGCTTCCATCGCCGCGACCAGCCGCGGCACCTCGCCGAGCAGGCGGCGGTAGTCATCGAGATCCTTGCGCTGCTTCAGCGCGAAGCCGGTGAAGTAGCGTTGCGCCGAATTCAACGGCGTCGAATACGGTGTCAGCAGCGGTTGCAGCCAGCAGTAGCGCGCACCTTCGACACGTTGGCCGAACTCCCAACGCAAGACATCGAGCGTGACGAGATCGCCGGCGGCAAGCGACTTCGCATCGACCTCGGCGAGCTGATCGAGCCCGCGTTTGGCCGCGCGCGCATCGGCTTCGCAGCGAGCCGCCGACGGCAGCGGCAGATGAGACGGCATATATCCGGCGAGGCGGGCCACGTCCAGGTTCTCTTGCTGCGCCGCGAGCCAGAAGTTGTCGGCTACGCGCGCCAGCCGTGCTTGTGCGGCCGAGCCGCCCGCTTCTGCCGGTGCTGCAATCGCAACGCCCGAGATCGACAAGGCACCTATCAAAGCCAACCGCACTCCACGCATCGCATCCCCCATAGACATGTCTATTGAATGACCATAGAGTAGTCTACGGATCGACGCAAGGAGCCGTGCACCATGCGAGCCACTCGACTACGCAGCAGTACCGGACGCGAAGGCAGAAGCCTCGATCGCCAACGCTGGCTCGACGCCGCGCGCGCGGCGCTGATCGAGGGCGGCGTCGAGCGCGTCAAGGTCGATGCGCTGGCGAAAAACCTCGGCGTCACCGGCGGCAGCTTCTATTGGCACTTTCGCGACCGCTCCGACCTGCTCGAAGCGCTGCTCGAGCATTGGCGCACCAGCAACACCTCGCCGTGGTTCGACGCCGTTGCCGCCGCCGGCGACGACCCCTATCAGCAGTTCGAAGCGATCGTCGCGATGTGGATCGACGAGACCGGCTTCAGCGCGGCCTACGACTCCGCCGTGCGCGACTGGGCGCGCACCGCGCCGCAGACCGAAACCGCCGTACGCGAGATCGACACGCGCCGCATCGAACTCTTGGCCGGCATCTTCCGCCGCTTCGGCTACGCCAAATCGCAGGCCTTCGTGCGCGCGCGCATCACCTATTTCCACCAGGTCGGCTACTACGCCATGCGCATCGTCGAAACGCCGGCGCAACGGCGGCGATTGAAGCCGCTGTACTACGAAGGACTGCTCGGCACCGACATCGTTCGCCGTTACGCCGATTCCGCCGCGCGCCGACGCCCTGCGCGCACTCCACGATCCTGAGGACTCTTTCATGCCCCATCGTGTCTGGCCGTCATCGTGTCTCCTACTCGCCGGCTTCTGCAGCACTGCTGCCGCAGCGCCGTCCGTCATAACCGCAGCCGACTACGCGCGAGCGGAAAAAGTACTCGACTCGCGCCTCGCCGGCGCGGTACGGAACGGACGCGTGGCCGCGCATTGGATCGGCGACGAGCCGCGCTTTTGGTATCGCCGCGACGGCGCGGAAGGCACCGAATACGTCTTGATCGATGCCGGTCAAGCAAGGCGCGCCGCTTTGTTCGATCGCGCGCAGCTGCTCGCCGCATTCACCGCCGCCAAAGCACCGGACGGCGTGCGCAAGGGGAGCTTCGAGATCGATCGCGTCGAGCGCATCGACAACCGCCTGCAAGCGACGTTGAAACCAACCGACGGCAAGGTGTTGAGCTGCGATCTGGAACGCTACGTCTGCACCGTCGCGAACCCGCAGCCAGCACCCGCCGACGCCTTGTTGTCGCCGGACGGCAGCGCACAGCTGTTCGCGCGCAACGACAATCTCTGGCTGCGCAAAGACGGCGGCGAACGTGCGCTGAGCCGCGACGGCGAGGCGTATTTCTCCTACGGCAAGCTGCCCGATTCCTCGCTCGCGAGCGTGCCGCAGCTGCGCAACAAGACGCCGCTGCCGCCGATCGACGTGGCCTGGTCGAAAGACGGCCGCTACGTATTCGGACAGCGTATCGACGAACGTGCGCTCGCCTCGTATCCGTTCGTCGAGTCGGTGCCGCAGGACGGCAGCTTCCGCCCGATCGTCTACAACCTGCGCATGCCGCTGCTCGGCGACGAAGGCCAACCGCGCGCGGAGGCATTCGCCATCGATACGCGCGACGGCAGCAAGCGCGTGTTCGATCTCGGCGAAGGCGCCGCGTTCGATCCGGCCGCGACCTTGGCCTGGTCCGACGACGGCCGCGAGGCTTACGCGCTGGTCCGCGGCAAAGACGGCCTTCGCCTCAGCCTCGATGCGCTCGATCTCGCCAGCGGTAAGACGCGACGTATCGTCGACGAAAGCGGCGCGACCAGCGTGCTGCCGAACAATCTGCTCTACAGCGCCCCGAACGTGCGCGTGCTGCCGGAAACGAACGAAGCGGTCTGGTTCTCCGAGAAAAGCGGCTGGGGCCATCTGTACCTGTACGACCTGCGCAACGGCCACCTCAAGCGCGCACTGACTTCCGGCGACTGGCTCGTGCGCGACCTCATCCATGTCGACGCCAAACGGCGCCTGCTCTGGTTCACCGCCAGCGGCCGCGAGGCGGGACGCGATCCGTACTATCGCCATCTCTATCGGGTCTCGCTCGACGGCGGCCGCCCACGATTGCTGACACCCGAAAACGCCGAACACGAGATCGAATCGCCGCTGCCGGGCCTGTTCGACGGCGCCGCCGACGGCCGCGCGTTCTCGCCCGACGGACGCTATTTCGTCGATAGCTATTCGACCGTCTCGACCGCACCGCTGACCCTGCTGCGTTCGAGCGACGACGGCCGCGTAGTGATGACACTCGAACAAGCCGACGTCAGCAAGGTGCTCGCCGCCGGCTGGCAAGCGCCGCAGCGCATGAGCGCGAAATCCGCCGACGGCAAGACCGACCTGTACGCCTTGGTCTACCTGCCGCCCGGCTTCCGGCGCGACGGCAAATACCCGGTCATCGACGCGTTCTACGGCGGCCCGCAAATGATGAACGCCTCGCGCAGCTACGCCGAAGCGGTAAAGACCTTCAATCCCGTCGCGCGTTCGAGCCTGGCCCAGCTCGGCTTCGTCGTCGTCACCATCGACGGCCGCGGCACGCGCGGACGCTCCAAGGCCTTCGCCGACGTCGGCTACGGCAACTTCGCCGATCCGCAGATCGAGGACCACATCGCCGTCTTGCGCCAGCTGGCCGAACGCTACGGCGGCTTCGATCTCGACCGCGTCGGCGTCTACGGCCATTCCTTCGGCGGCTACACCTCGGCGCGCGCAATCCTGTCGCACCCCGAATTCTACAAAGTGGCGGCCTCCTCAGCCGGTCCGCACAACTATCAGGGTTTCTACGACGGGCTCGAAGGCTTGCTCGGCATTCCCGACTACGGCGACGGCCGCCGCGTGCGCCCGACGCCGCAGAGCGTGCCGAACAACTTCGCCGCGATGGACAACGGCAAGCTCGCAGCAAACCTGCGCGGCCACCTGATGCTCGCTTACGGCGAAATGGACGAGAACGCGCTGCCGTCGGTGACCTTGCAGCTGGCCGACGCCTTGATCAAGGCGAACAAGAGCTTCGATCTGGTGTATCTGCCCAACCGCACGCACAACTTCTTCCGCACCGACGACTACTACCTGCGCCGGATGTGGGACTACTTCGTCGAGCATTTGATGGGCACCACGCCGCCGCCGAACTACGATCTCACCGCCTCGTCGCCGCGCTAGCGACGAGGCAAGCGCCGACCTGAGCGCGGAGGCGGTCGGCTACACTAGCCGGCCCCTCGTTCGCGCCGATCGGATGAACGCGCCCGACCTGTCTCTGCACACGCCTTTGATGCGCCAGTAACGGCGTCCATCATCGAAAAGGCCTATAAATAAGGCGCTTTAATACAATCCAATAGACGCGTAGAACCTGGGCTACAAGACTGGGCTACATTATTGGTAGAAAGTCGGGGGTTAGCCGGTATGTTGCTGCTGGCCAGTTCTTCAGCGCGCGCTCGTTGAAAAAGCTCTCAGAATCCCCACTGATTTTTTGCTAGGGGTGACGTCGAGGAGGGAGCGTGAGCAAGAATCTTTTTGACCCATTTAGTGGGCTCGGAAGCATCCAGAACATCCAGGATCAGCTGGGGATCGGGCGGCAACCGCGGTGGATCGACGAACTGCAGGACACCGTCTCTCGATGGAACCGCAATCAGGCGAACTTGGCGTCCACATTAGGAAGCCAGCTCTGGGCGCAGGAAGAAGCGCGCCGGCTTATGGCACCCCAAGTCGATGCCATCCAGGCGTTAGGCAGTCAGCGCCTCCTCCAGGAAGCTATCAACCAAACGCGGGCCTTTGATCCGAACAACCTTCAGGCACTCGCCGAATCGTTGTCGGTGCGCGAGATGTTCGGCGCCCATCACTTTCTCGGAGAAGACCTCTCGAAGCAGTGGGGTCGGATGTTCGACACAAAGGCGTTCACCGGCTACGCGGCAGAACAGCTGAGCGGAACGGCGGCGCTGCGCGCTGCAGCCGAACAGTACGCCATGCCCGAGTCCGTCAAGTTTGCCGAACAACTGACCCGGCAAGTCCAAGCGCTCCTGCCGAAGAACTACGCCGATCAACTTCAGGGCATCTTCGGCGGCATCGACTTCGAAACCATTCGGTCGGCTGCCGAGGCTGCGTCGTCTCGGATGTACGACGACCTGCAGGCTGACCAGGACTTCGATTTCGACAACGTCTACGACGCGGCCGAACAAGCGAACCTGGATAGTGTGCGGGCGGCCGTCGAAGAGGCACTGGCAGCAGCCTTCGTGGCCGCGGCAGAAAAGGGCCTGCTGACCGGCGGCCCCTCGCAATGGAAGTTGTTTTTCCTTTCGACGCTCGTCGCCATGCTGATGACGATCACGCAGACCATCGGCCAACCGATATTTCAACACTGGTACGAAAAAGCCCAGGAGCCTTCCGCGGCCACGAAGAAAACGGCTGCAAAGGCCATCCGCACGGCCTCTGGTCCGTCGGCTCATGTCGAAGCACGCATCACGTTCGCCTCACCTCCTCCAGCGTCCGACACGATGCTGGTGTCGTTGAAGGAGGTGGCCCTGCTTCGGGGGCCCGATACGAAGCAGCGCATCGTCAGCACAGTGGCCCCCGGACAAATCCTGCGCAAACGCCGCACTCAGAGAGATTGGGTACTCGTCGAGTACACCGATCCCCTCGGCGACGGCACATCTGTGACCGGCTGGTTACGGGCCAAGCACGTACGTTCGGTTGAGGCGGCGACGCGCCAAATCATCCTGTCCGCCTTCGATGCGGCCAGGGATGAACAGGACGGCTGCGTCGAGCGGTAAGACGCGTTGGCTCGCCCCTCCAGCAGGGCGCCTTAGCACGGGCTCGCATACCAATGAATGCGTCGCAGCATTAGGTCATTGCTGTGGTGCCGATGGCCAGACGAGGCGGTCCGCGGTGCGGCTCTTCTCATCCAGGATGTCGCCGAACGTGAGGCCCTCACCTGCCCGGGCCACCAGTCGGTCCGACAGGTAGTTGTATCGAAGCGCCTCATGTGCCAACGCGACATCAAGGTCCCACGATTTTTTCAAATCGAAATCGCGAAGGATTCGAGCCACCACCGTCGAAACATAATACTGAGCGTTCTGGAGCAATCGCAGAACCAACTGGTCTTGCTCGCCGGTGTGGACTACGATGTTTCTCGCACGGTATATCCGGAATATTTGCCACGCCACGCGCTGCTCCGATTGCCGCAGCGCCTGACCCAACTTCTTCGGTTCGTTGAACTCTGACCAAACTGCGAAAAAGCGGTGAACGAGCAGCGGCGCGTCTGTCAGCAGTTTGAAGAAGTGCATGATTTGGGCGTTACCGCTCGGCCCGGTGAGCGCTGTCAGCACGTCGTCCGGTGCGATGCGATTCGCGGTCGATACGGGAAGAATGGTCTCGTCCACCTCCAGTTTTCGAGCCTGGATATGCTTGTGGGCGGAGAATGCGAGGTAGGTGATGATTTTGTCCATTCGCCGCATGGCGACGACTGGCGCCAACTTCTCGGCGACCCGCTCACCGATGTTGGTCGAGCCGATGGAACCGGTGATGGTTTCCATAGCCGTCCAGAGGTTAATGATGGCGGTGCGCGAGTCCGCCGAACCCAGGGCCAGCGAGTAGCACTCCAAGGCGTTGGAAAGCCGCCCTGACAAATGCTCACCGGCTTGACGGTAACGAAGAGCGGCCTTGGCTTGGTAGTTGCTGCGCGGGAACAACCCAAAATACTTGCTCGCCTTGATGTCTTCCACAGAGAAGACGTTGTTGTCGACAACGAGGATGCGGGTGTTGGCTCGGAACACCGACGCATTGACGTAGAGGTTGAAGAGATTGAGGTAGGTCGACACCTTCGTCAGGGCCGTCTCCGCAGCCTTGGTCGATGAGACAGCGGGAATGTCTACTTGGAGCAACGTCCTGTCCTTGAAGTCGGCGACCCACAATGAAGACTCGGGGTTGTTCTTCAACATACTCGGACGGACGCGTTTGAACTCGGATGTGCGCGATGCTTGCCACACGGCCGACCGGGCGTCGTCGATGGCTAGATAGCAGGTGAACACGCGTGTTGCCTTGCGCAGCGGAGCGACCAGCGCGTCGATAATGGGCGCCGCAGCCTGCTCGTCTGACACCGCCAATAGGGCGGCCCGCGACTCCGCGGCCAAGCCCTGGAAGTGAATATGGGTGATGACGGTCGAAACCCGATGAAGGAACCGTTCTTTTTCGTTCGTGGACGAAAGCGCCACGAGATCCTGGCCTAAGGCACTCACGTCAGGTTCGAGGCGGCGGATGACATCGAGCGCTTTTTCCAGCTTCTTGACCTTGGCCCCCTGCTTGACATCTTCGACCACCGAGCGCAACGCGGTGTCGAGGTAGGGATGGCTTTTCAGAAACACACTCTCTTTCCGAGCGGTCTCGCCGATTTCTTCAGCGATGTGCTTGAGATGCGCCGCCCACTGCTCGTTCCCCTTCGCCAGCACGCACACACGGTGCAGTTCTTGAACCAGGAGAATCAAGTCCAGGGTGCGCGGCTGAAAGGAGTCGGGCGACTCGGGACTTAGAAACGCATTCCACGCCGCACGAATGAAGTCGGCACTGATACCCACAAGACGCGTACGAGTCTCGGTCGATTCGGCGGTAGGAACCTCGGGGCTGGCCGGCTGGTCCCGGCCAACTTGCACCGGCGCAGCGTCGGCAGCCTCGGCGGAAAGTTCCGCCGGGTCAACGGCCATCGAACGATGGCCCCAGAAAGAGGGAGGGCCGGCTTAGCCGCTTAACTTGCTTCGCAAGCTCCACGGTTTGGCCGACCCTAAATGCTGCTGCCCCTTGAGGGCATGACATCATCATGGCGTCACCCTATGTCTATGTCAAGGCTGAAGATTGGCGGCGCTGGGGAAATACGGGAACCCTTTGTAGCACACACCAGCCGCCCGAACGGGTCGCTGGTCATCGCCGTGGGCACTCCCACCCAGGGGCCGTGTACATGAGTGCCTCGCGCCGACGAGTGTATCAATGCCACGCGGATGGGCGAGCTCACACTCCACGCCTACCAATGAGATCGATTGGCGCGACGGTGTCGGCGGGCAGCGCATCGCTGCTGGGTTTTTCGCCTGTGCCTCTGTCAGGGAAACAAGCGGCAGCCGTATGGCGCCGACATGCCAACCCCGGAAATCACCACCGGCCAGCGTCGCTACATTGCATGGGCCCGACCGAAGTAAATCGGGGGTCAGGTGAAAGAGCAAATCAACACTCCACACGACGTGGCTGCCGCTGGAGCGGCAGGCGCACTTACAACACGCGTTCCACCACGTCATCGACGGGTGATCGGCCCTTGGGGAGTCGCGCGTAGCTTTTTTCTTCGAGCTCACGAAAGGCCACCGTGAGGCTCCGATGCACCCCGTTGAGCCACCAAACGGTGAGGTCCTGCGCCACGCCCAGCATGGACGACACCCGCCGTGCTGCTATTGCGTTGGACAGAGTCACCCACTGCCATTCGGGGGACAGGCGACCGACGCCCTTGGAAAGATCGATCGAGACTCTTCCACCCCCGACCGGGGCTTCTGTCAACAGGCGGGCAATGGCGGCGTCGATCTCTTCGCCGGGGGCGCTGGCAAGATCAGGATAGGTAGCCAGCGCGGCAGCGTGTTCGATCATCGCTTCGAATGTGCGGACATCGGCGGCCGACACCGTGTAGTCGGCGAACTGGTGAGCCCGCACAGCGTCCGTGAACTCGGTTTGGCCCAGACCACCGTCGGGCTCCAGCAGCTCATCCCACCCCGGATCTTCCATCGAGGGATCCAACGCCCGCCAAAGGAACATCTTGGCGAACCACGGGCTGGTGAAATCGAGCGCGTCATAGAACCACGGGTCGACACCGGCAGGTTCGTTCTCGAACGCTCGACGCGATCCGGGCACGAGGTCATCGAGCCGCTGAAGACGCGTGGCGTCCGGACTCGCGAGGCCACGCGCGATTCGGTCGGAGAAGTACCGTCCCCCCGTGCCTTCAGCGCCTCCGAACACTGGCCCAAACACTTCATCGAGCTGTGAGGGCGAGCGCCTGAGCTTTTCCCCAGGGATCGGGCTCATTGCCAAAAAACATTGCTTCAGCAGCTCCGCATCGATGGGGCGTGTCCTCCAACCCATTGGCAGAGGCGGAATGGACGGCTGTTCTGCTTTCTTGGTCTGCGCGTCGCGACGGCTGTCGACGGCGCCTGACCAATGCTGCACATGGTCGAGTGAATCCAGGAGGTACCGAATCCAAGCGAGGTTCCGCAATGAGTAGGAGGGCGTGCGCGCGGGGCGTCCGCTCTTTGCGGAGCTTGAAAAGGCGGTGGGTTGAAAGCCTTCCAGCATCTGCGTAGGAAACCATGGGGTATTTCGGGTTGCATAACCGGCCGGCCCATGTCCTTAAAAAGACGGTCGCTGCGATGGGCAGCTTAGCCGGAACGCGACCATGAACACGCACAAGAAGACTCCGACGGTGCTCGCCACCTCGGCCCAGACCGACACCCTGGCTGCGGTGCTCGCCCACGTCCCCTCGATGGACTTCGACGCGGACAAGATGCTCGCCCGCAGCCTCACCGCCCACGGGCAGCTGTCCCCGATTCTCCGCCGAGGTGGTCAGATCGTGGACGGTCGTCGCCGGCTGCACGCCCTCACGGCCTTGGGCCGCGAAGCGTGGATCGTCGACTTGCCGATGTCCGAGGAAACGACATCCGACGCCGAGCTGCTCGGTCGCAGCTTCTTCGAACTCAACGGCTGCCGCCGCGAGCTCACGCTGGGGGTCCGAGCAGCGATTGCGGATACGCTGGCGACTCTTCGCAAGGGCGCGAATCAACACGGCGGCGGTTCGGGTATCAGTCGAGCGGAAGCGGCACGCACGATGGGGCTCAGCGCAGATACGCTCGATCGCTATCGGAAAATCAAACTCGTCGACGACGTGCATGCCAAAGTGCTGGCCGGCACGATGTCCTTGCCGCAGGCGGTTCGCACCGTAGAAAGCCGCGCCATCGCTGCAAAAGCCCGCACGGCCGTCTTGCCGGAAGGCGATCTCGCCACGTGCATCGACCAACTGATGATCGAGGGCGTTGCGTACAGCGTGGTGTTGGCCGACCCACCCTGGAACTACGACGTCAGGGGGCCGGCCACGTACAGTGCTGCGCCGGGGCGCCACTATCCCACCATGGACCTGCCCGACATCAAGGCTTTGCCGGTCGACCGAATTTCCGCGAAAGATTCGGTGCTGTGGCTGTGGACGCCGAACTGTCTGCTCACCGACGCGTTGGAAGTCATGAAGGCGTGGGGCTTCGAGTACGTCACGCATGCGGTCTGGGTGAAGCGCAGGGGTTGCCCGAGCAACTCAGCCATTCGGCCCACGCACGAAGTGCTGCTCATGGGACGCCGCGGACAGGGATTCAGTTCGGCCAAGCCCGCGATGAAGAGCGTGTTCATCGACGACCAGACCGTCACGTTGCATTCGCGCAAGCCAGCCCACTTCGCCCAGGAGCTTGAGCGGTTGTACCCCAACGCGGCCAGAGTCGAGCTGTTCTGCCGCACCGCGCGGCCGGGGTGGGCAGCTTTGGGCAATCAGCTGGACGTTGTGTTCGATGAGGGGTCAGCGGCCAATGACGACGCTGCTCCGGATCCGACTGAGCGCACTATCAGCTCAAAGAAGACCCCGCGCGCGAAGAAACCGATGAAGAAGACCAAAACGTCTCCGATGAAAGGCAAGCGCGAGTCGAAGCCTGCATCGCGCGCGTCCCGCAAGGAGAAAAAATGACTCGCGTGATGAGCGACGATGCGATAAGACCCGCGGCGGTGCCGCCGTGCGCACGGCGGCACCGCTTTTTTTCATTGAACTTTGCCGAAGCCTCGTCTGCGCCGGCATGCCGCTGGCAGTATCGACGCACCGAGGACCGCGAACCAATGTTCTAACCGCGCTGCATCCTACAATCGGCCTTGCGCGTTCGTTTCGAACTAAAATCTATCGCTGTGAGTTCGCATCCTCAGATGCGCGAATCTCAAGCAGCTCGCGGAAGCGCGGGCATGCGATCAGGCCATCGATGGAATCCGTGCGGGCGCCGCACGCTTCGGGGCAGCAGTAACAAATCAGTCTCCCCAGGTTTCGCGCTCGTGTCACCAAACAGATGGGTCTGAGTCTTGGCTGGCTGTTCACTTCGTTGATACGCAGTGTGTTCCGGCCAAATGTCGGCCAGAACGTTTTTAGTTGTTTGAAGCGTAAACGGACGGCTGTCCGTCCGCACGTATACCACCGCATCCTCGAACATGCAGCCGTGCGAGGCTCGAAACACGCCTTCAAGCATCTCCTTGTAGGCTAGACGGTTGACATGTCGGTACGCAGACTCGTGAACGGGTAAGGCGGGGTTTCCTAACATCCACAAGCGAATCCAGTTATCGAGACGGTAGTTCGTGACCCCGCAATACGGGGGCGATGTCAGCAACAACGAAAATCGGCGCCGCACCGCGGGCAAGACGGTCCGTGCATCACCCCACGCGATGCGGCTTTCAGACCGCTTGGGAACTCCGCGCGCATATCTCCACTCTGCGCGTGCTTTGAAATACGCCACAGGATCCAGATCAGGCGGTTCCATATTGCGTTCTCGCCACCATCGCACCGCATAATCGGGCGCCATGCTCTTGCTCTGACGCATTTGGTTGCTCACAGCCCCCCCAGTCTTGCCATGGAGATGGATGAGGATCAACGCCATCAGGGTGCGGTCGCAGCGATCATTCTGCCAGTCAAGTTCGCGCCGAGCGGCGCGTAGGAAACCCAGCACCCTCGGTGCCCATGCCCACTTCTGAAATTCATTTTCTGGGCGACGATCTGACTGTCTTACCTCGCGCGCGATCTCGTCGATGCGACCGATAACATTCCGCACGTGGAGCTCTGGCTGCGTCTTGGCCGCGGAATAAACATAGGCCACCTCATTGATGTCGATTCCCACGGCCTGGCGCCCGGATGTTGCCGCGACATACGGCACAGTGCCCCGGCCGCAAAATGGGTCAAGCACTGCTGACCCCGGCGGTGAAAACTCGTCGACAATACGCCGTACGAAGTCGACCGGGAACATTGCATAGTAGGGCCCCAGCTTCGCCCATCGCGTGTTGGCGTCGAACACCGTCGTCATGGCGCCGCCTTGACGATGGGCGTGCCTTTTCCGAACAGGCCTTGGATGAGATCCGCACCGCGCTTGAGCGGAATAGCCGCATGTGCATTCGCACGTACCAGCGGCATGAATCCATCTCGGTAAAGGTAAGTTGCCAGCACGTCCAGGACATTGAGTGTATCGCCCAATCGTGGGTAGCAAGCAGCGTCACACCGGTGGAAATTGCGGGACGCCGCATTGACCATTGCGGCGGTGATCACCGCATGTTCTCCTGCACGGGTCTTGTAAAAAAGCTTCCTACCAAAGTACGTGTCTTGGCCATGTGGCTTGGAACCCGAAGGCCGCATGGTGATGTTGCAATTGATATAGTCAGCGTCTAAGGAAAAGACAGTTCCAGGGGCAAACTGGCCACGTGGTCCCTTCTTTTCGTCTCGATCAAGCTGATCGAAATGCTCGACAAACGCGCCTGACTTTTCAAACCCGAACACCGCAAGTTCAAAGCCTCGGTTCAGGCAGAGGTCATTGATGCGTTTGAGTTCCTCACGAAGATAGGGCGCAAGCCATGCCGGGTGGCCGAACAGCGCAAGAGGACCATCGAGCACGAATACGCTGTTTCTAAGGTAAGAAAAACCGAGTTCATCCTTAGTGAAGAACCGGAGCATGTTGAACAACGAAACAACTTCGATCACGTGACGGACTTCGCCGTGCGATTCGCCATTGCTGGCCACTTCGTTGAATCGCTCTGAAAACCGGAAAGCATCTGTCTCGAAGAGACGTTCGGCTCGCGAGCAAGGGCACGAATACTCATTCACCCCTGGCAATAGCTCCGAATCGCAGTCATCGACGGGGCAAGAAGGCGGCCGCGCAACGGATCGATGTGTGCCGACGATATTGCGCACCGTCTCTAGTAACGTTTCATGTTTCTCGTCAAGTTTTCCGCCAAACGCCTGAAACACCGAATGCCTAAAAAATCGCTTTGGCGTATCACCTTCTTCGTCAGGGCGCACGATATTTGCGCCTGGTAACACGCTGTCGAAAGTAGAAGCCTTTTCCATATCGTAAAAAACGGCGGGATGTGGAATTGTTCCGCTGTTTCCCTCCAAGAGTTTCGCGATGTCGATGCTCACGACCGAGACCTTCATCAGACTTACCTCGGCCAGTGGGAAGCCATTCTCGACTGGCGCTGTCACGGTCGATCCATCGATGGCGATGACGCGATGCGGCCGCCAATCGGTTCGAATCGGCGCCAGCTGACTCGGCAGAGCAGAAGCCGCGCCGTTGCGTGATCGGATTTTTCCGCGAAACTCCCTGAAAGCCGCGCTTGACTGAAGAGAGCTTAAGCTCTCGCCGGTCGCAAACTCGTGGTCAAAGGGCATCGGAACTCCCTGCAACCACAAATGGATCGATTTGAACGGGGACTGTGTACGGATTGGACAGCGTGCGCATGCGCAAGAACCCCGGCTCTGGGACCGCCAAAATCTGCTGTGCGAAATCGTCGAAGTCGTAGTATTTTTTTAGTTCGCGCAGCTCATCTGCGTTGTTCAAATGCGCAATGAACCAGTTGTCGGTGTTCTTAAGGATGTTGGACTGTATGGAGCTGGGTTCTTGCGTTGCGTATGCCAGACCGATCTTGAACTTCGAACCTTCTTTGGCGATGCGCGACCATATGAGCGTTATGTCGTCGTTCTTGGCTGGCAACAGGTTGTGCGCTTCTTCCACATAGACGAGAACGTCCGGCGGAGGAATCAGCCCGCCCTGGCTGTCGCGCTTGGGATTGATGAAATCCTCACGCTGCCTGTTGAAAACGTGCCACATCAACCGGTCAGATGCGGCTTTGTTCAACAGGGGATCACCGGTCGACTGATCGATGATGACCAAGCGGCCCGCGCGCAAGTCGGCTACGACGTCGTCGGCGTAGTCGGACGTGCTGGATGGATGATGGTATTCGCTCAGGCGGGAAATGAGGCGCACGCCACCGGGCTTGGTGATGTAATCCAACACGGCCATAAGCGAGTGATCGTGCCAATCACGCCCTTCTTTTTTGGCCGCGTACGCACGATTGAAGTCAGCGTAAGGAGACTTCGGATCATGGATGGCCTCACTCAGCTTCTGCCATGCCGCGCGCGTGGCATCCCAATGTGCAGACTCTTGCGAAAACGTCTGCGCAATCGCCGCATGGCCGGGAGATTTTGACAGCGCGGTGCGCAATTCCTCATTGGTGAGGCGTTTGAGATTTGCTTGCGCCATTGCCGGCGGCGGGGCTAAATGACTGGACAGAAGAGCCCGGTAGGCGGTGATGACCCTACGGTAACGGGATTGTGTGCTTTCGTCCCACTCGCTGGGGACGTCCAGACGCAGAGCGCGGAACTGTGAGAAGTATTGTGAAGACTGATCGCTCAACAGCGTATCGAGCACTTCCTTGCCGCGAATCAAACCGACCAAAGATCGCTCAACGTTCTCCCGATTCCGCCAGTCGCTGGGTTCGTTTCCGAAAAAGTTGAGCTTGATGATTCGACGCTGCGGATCATTGGGGTGTGGATGCAACCCGTAGGTTACGACATCTCCTGCGAGGGCTCCGGGCGTATATGTGGGGTTCGCAACAGCCTTCAGCGAACCGCGGTCCTGGACATTGTCGTTGGCGTATTCCCCATTCGGATCGAGAATCAACTGACCCACCCGAACGTCACGGTTGCGCAGCCCAAACACGGCGGACGCAATGATCTTTGTCGTATTGGACTTGCCGGTCCGACTCATGCCGAACAACGCCGTTCGGCGCGCCAGCAGATCCGTTGGATCCATGCTGACGGCACTGAGATGGGTGACATCGCTGTCGCGCTCGCTTGCGGCATAGCGCACGCGCCCAACACGAATGCGCGCATCGCCGATTGCCGGCCGATCTTGGCGTGGCCGCATGAAGTTGACTATGAAATCCAGAAGGGCGGCGTCCGGCTTGTACACCTTCATCCCGCGACCGGAGTAAAAATTCGCTAGGTCAGCTCCGAACAGTAACTTCCATTCTCGCTGTTCGTTTTCTTTCAGCAAGAACGTGCCCAGGATGCGGCAACGCAACCCTGAATAGCGCAGGAGGTTGAGCGTGAACTGGTCCGTTGATTTTTCATCATCCCACTGCACGTCCGCGCGCGCCGTGGATCGTTTTGCCGCCTCAAAGCGATCACGGTCCATCTCGATGGTGTTCGGGAGCATGGAAGGACCGAGTACGCGCATAAGGATGAGCGACGTGTCCTCCTGAGATGGATTCGGCTGGCTGTTTGGTGCGATGCGCGTTGCAACGAGAAAGCAACCCAGAGGCACGCCTCCGACCTCTTGGCGAAAAAAGTCATGGATGACGATCAACGCTTCGCTGTAGTCCAGCTTCAATAAGTCGCCGACTCGGCGGTCATCTTTGAGTCGTGCCGCAAGCTCCCGTCCTGCTCGCTCCGCCTCGGCTTGCGCCTGAGCGGCTTTCTGTCCTGAAAGGAAATCGTTCACCGCGTCGCTCCCTTAGCCCAATTCCTGCGACCAGCGTAGCGCATTCTGAACATTTGCCAACCTGCCCCTTTTGGAACGTCCGAAACCCCACCCTTCGCACTTTCGGTGACCTTACGTTACTAGGGAAAACGGGAGGATTCCCTAGTAACAGACTCACTTATCTCAAAGGATCAGGGACTTGTCTCGGTGACGTCACCGAACTGACGGTCACCGACCTCTATACCGGCCGCTGCCGCCACCTTGACCAGCATGGTCGCGAAGCCGATCGGTAAGACGGCCTTGCCTGCGGCGTCGAGCACACGCCCACGGCTGTCAACGCGTAGGCCCACGGAGGCCAAGCGGCGGGGGTTCAGCGCATCGGCCAAAGCAGCCCGTTCGATGGGCAGAAGATCCAACCGCATGCGGTGTCCCGGATGCGCCATTGGCAGTTCACCGGCGGTGGATGCCGGCTCCAAGGTCAGGGTGGCGGACGCATTCGCAACGGCTTGCAGCGCATTGGCCTTGAGCCGCCAGCGCTTTGCTTCTTCCGCGCACCGTCGCGCATCGGCCAACGCCGTGCGCACGCGGGCGCGGTGCAGCGGATTCTTCAGGCCAGCCAACAACTCGGCTTCCTCGTTGTGCGCTGCTGGAGAAGTTTTACCGGAAGCAGCGCGAGCGCGTTCGTGCGCCGCGATCAGCTGGCGGTAAGGAGCGCCGGCCGGATTCGCGATGGCTGCGCGCGTGGGCCCTTTCCGGGCCGATGACAGCCGCCCGATGGTCACCAGGGTGTAATCGCGACTCCCGTGCTCGTGCTGGGCCTGGCACACCGCATCGATGACGTCGAACGAGCGGCGGCGCCGCGGGTCGGGGTACAGCGCCCGCAGTCGTTGCAGCACCGCTTCGGGCGACTCCTGTGCATGCCCGTTCATCGCGTGCACTCCAGTTGCAGCGGGGGTGCCGCTGCAGCGTCATGCGCGAGATGCTCGACCATGTCCGCCACCAGCTGCCCCACGTCCGTCGACCCGACTGCCTGGCCGTCGAGCAGCGTGAGCGCGGTATCTCTTCCGACCTGCCGACTCATCCACCGCATCATCTCGTTGCCAGCAGCCAGTGCGACGTCGTCGGGAAGGTTCATGAGGAGCGGCGGCGCTCCGTGGCGCATCAGCAGCCGGTCGATCGCCTGTGCGCGGCGCAGCGTGGCTTCACTGACTTCAGGGCACGGATGCACGTGCGCGGATTGGCACACCGCGTCCCACAGCTCCACCTGGGAGGTCTCGCGCACCGCGATCTCCAAGTCGGGCATCGAGCCCGCCAGCACCAGATTGAGGCCGCCTCGATGGGTGCGCGCGACGGTCTTGCATCGTTCGCTGAGCTCGTAGCTGGCCTGCATGGCCGTGACCGCGGCAGCCAAGCGCGTTTCCGCCGCTTCCAGCCGACTGTTCGCACGCGCCAGCTCCAGCACATCTCCTTCCTTTCCTTCCTGCTCGCGATCGAAGCGGTTGTCTTCCGCTGTCGCGAGCGCCGCCTCCGCTGCACGGTGTTCGCGGCGCGCCCCCTCCATCGACAGACTGGCGGCGTTGAAGCGGGCGAGCAGCCCTGGCAAAAAAGCCGGTCCGGTCACGTGGAATCGACAGCTCACGCAGTTCGATGCGCCACCGGGCACCGGAGCGTGGCGATTGCCCGACAACCGCGGCCCGCCATCGCCGCAGCGGGTGCCGCCCACCGGGCAAACACCGGTGGACACGGTTTTCCAAAGCCCGGCGTCCGTACGACTCAGCGCAGCGACCCCGGCAGAGTCGTTACTAACAACCCCTTCTTCTTTGCGCTGCTCGGACGCGAGGTAACGGATGAAGTCGGCCTGCTCGCCCGCTTCGACCTTCTGTGATGCCTCAGTCAGGCAGCGCGACAGATCCGCGGGGTTGGTCTTCACGTAGTACAACGTCATCACCACGGACGCGTGGCCCGCGACGACCTTGGAAAGGATGTGCAAAGGCACAGCCCCTTCGGTCGCCAGGGCGGTCAACAGGCTTACTCGCAACGAATGGAGGCCAAACAACGGCGTGCTTTTCTTCTCCGCTTCGGTCGCCGTGACGAAGCGGATGCGGCTGCCGTCAGGGCGCGTTTGACCACGCGCGGCCACCCGGTCTTCCAGTTCGATCAGCAACGAAATCCAAAACCGATTCAACGCACCATCGCTGACCGGCTGCCGTGAATCGTGCTTCCGCGGAAGACGCATCAGGAAGTACGCGCTCCCACACCGCTGCGTGCCGGACAACCGAACCTCGGGATCCGCGACGTCACGCCACGCCAGCGGACCATCCACGGCGTTGAAGCGCGCCTGCCATGCCGCCAATGCATCCACGATGGTGATCGCCTCTCGCTGTTCCCACGGGATGTCGTAGCCGTGGTCGGCCTCCCCGGCACGATGGTCCGCGGTCTTGTTCGTGTTGACGAAGAATCCGGTGACCTCCGCACCCGTCGCGGTGTCGACGAACCGCCGCAGAAAGCCGCGTCGAACGTCTCGCTTCCCAGCCGGCGCATGGCGCCCCGTGTTGGGGGCCCAGCCGGCGTCCGAGTGCATGAGCGAGTCGCCTTCTCCCGAGTCCACCATGCGAACTTGGAACGTGCGCAGGGGAAGCAGGAGCTTCAACGCAATGGCCGATGCCCGAACCGGGCACCAGGTGCGCACGCGCTCGCCCGTGTGCGTGTCGAGGGACTCGACCCAGTCCACCTTCTGTTTCTTAGCCCACTCCCAATCGTTCGCCAGCAGAATCTGACGAAGCTCCCGCAGATACCGCGTGGGCAGTGGATCCCGACTGGTTTCCGCGTCGCTCGCCGGAGCCACACGCCTCGCAATGGGGTTGAAATGGGAAGGGCTTCGGATCAGACGACCGTGGTCATCCGATGCGCTGAGATGCGTGTCGAGGTACCAATCGAAAAACTCGTGAGCAAGGTTGACGATTTCTTTCCGATCCTTCGGCGTGCCACTCACCCATGCGTTGAACGACGTCAAAAGCGCACCATCGCGCCGGCACAGCACCTCCGGTGACGCACGCTCCTGCGGTCGTTCGCTCACGAAGTCGAGGAGTGCGTTGCCGCTCTTTACCGCAGCCTTCCGCGACAACCGCTGACCAACCCATTGCGCCAGCGCTCTGCGCCACGCATCAAGCCGCTTGTCGGTCGCGGCCCATCCAAAGCGGGGATCTTCCCGCCGCGGGAAGGGGCGCTCGTCCGTTTTTTCTGAATGTGGAGCCGCGGGATGCTCCCACCGGATCGGAGGCGAGTTCAAAGGATTTCTCCCGCCAGCTCCACCGGCAGACCGCTCATGCGCTTCGACGCCATGTCGAGCACCTGCGCTACTTCAGCCGCCTGTGCGGCGGTGTACACGTCCTGCGACCACGGGCTTTTGTGGTGAAGGGCGCGTTGGACAATTCGGCGATCAATCGCTGCGTTGGCCAAGGCCAACCCGTACGCGTGCCGGTGTCCATGCGGCGACGTGCCGTGTCGCTTACCGTGAATTAAACCGGCGCGGCGTACGGCGCGAGCGTGTGCCTGTTCGAACGCCGCGACGGTGTACGGGTGGCCTCGCTCGCCCGGACGCTCGCTCACGAACAGCCACGGATGCTGAGCGTCGGGTCGATGGCGGATATAGGCTCGATAGAGGGTCCAAAACACCTGCCCCCAATGCGTCGGGAACCAATAGACCTGCGATGCCTTGCGGCGGGTGTCGGTCAGCGCGAGATTTTTCCAGCCCGCTTGCCGCGCACCGGCTTCCAGGTTTCGTGGACGTAGCCCCCAGCGGTCCCGCAGGTAGTGCTCGCGATCGCGCCAGATGCCACCCGCGTCGTACGGCGCTTCGCCCCGTTCGGGATGAAACAGATGCACGAGTGCCGAACCCGGTTGATCCGGGTCTTCGATCACGTCGCCCACGAACAAGTGAAACGGCTCACACGCACGCAGACCACCCCCGTGCATCAGGATCGTCAGCATCAAATCGCGCAAGCGGTAGCGTGCGGACAGCGACGCTCCTACCGGTGCGCGCTTCGACCAACCGTGCGTCAGCAACCGCAGGAACGCCTCCTCATTGAACGCACGCACCTCGTCGAACGTGCTGCGCCCTTGTCGCGGCGCTTGGATGGTCCGCACGCGCCCCGCGGAGATGGCTTCGTGCGCGCGGTACGCGGCGTGCGCAAGCAGTGAACCTTTGGCACGGCGCTCGAACCGCCGCAGTTGCACGATCCGCTCCTCCGGGCGAGCGCTCCGCCACGGGTTGAGCGGCGCACTTCCGGTGCGTTCGGAAAGCCAATCCGCAAATGCGGTGATGCGAGCGAGGTGTGCCTCGACGATGGCCGGCGAATGGGGCGGCCAGTGCAAACCGCTGGGATCGCGCCCATCGAGCCCCACGGTTCCGGCGGCCAAGTCATCGACGAAGCGCTGAAGCGCGTTGGCTGGCGCGGACTCCACCGAGTCGCCGTGTGTGGCCAAGTGATCGAGAAGCAACCCCACGCTGCGCGCGTGCGTGCGCTGCCACGGCAATTGACTCACCTTTCCGCGGTCAATGAAAAACTGAAGCAGAGAAACGAACGGGTCAAGAGTGTTGCCTTCGTTCGCGGCGCGGTAGATGACGTAGTACCGTGCGGGGCGCAATCCTGATCCGGTGACCGTCGTCAGCGCGCAGACGTGAGCTGCGTGTGCGGGTGGCTCGGCCTTGCGACCACCTGCATCAGGACCGATCCTCGCGTCACTCGGAGGCGGCAGCGCATCGCCGGCGTTCACGACGACACCCCGGAGGCGTCGCGCCTGAGGCGCATGAACTGCGAGTACCCCATTGGAAGAGCGCCACGCTCTCGCTCGTGCGCCGCGTACGCCCGCCATGCCTTACGTCCGGTAGCGCCGGGGTGATCCCGTTCCAGTTGCGCAAAATCAGGCGGCGTGTAGCGCTGTGGTGCCCCGGGCCGCGCATTCAACACGTCGCGCAGGACATCGGGATCGCATGCCACCACCGCCGAGGGGTCGGCTCCCTTGAGCAATTGACGGTAGCGGCGCACACGGCGGCGATCGCAACCGAACCGGTTGGCTATGACGGCGTTCGACCATTTAGGACGCTCCACGATCAGCGTCGCGATGGGTCGAATGCACTCCATAAAAGGGCTTCCCGCTGGACACAATGAAGTCCAACGTATGCAGGTTGCACCGGCAGTCAAGTCCCCTTGGGACTCGCGCCGGGATGCACGTTCAGCGCGGTGACAACTTGCGCCTTGCACGTTCCGGACGCGCTGCCGGAGGTGGCGTTGGGCTCGCCGACAGCACGCGTTCCACGCCGTCCCGCAATGCCGGGTTGTCGCTCCTTTCCTTCGACGCAGAGGGATGACGAGCGCGTCGCTGCTTCTCCCGATATGCGGCATCGAGTTCGCGCAGAAGCTCTCCATGCGCCGCAGCCCATTCGAGGTGACGTGCCGCTGCATGGCCTTCCAGCGCACCGACTTGCGTTCGCGCTCGGCGTTCCTGACCTTCGACCGATGCAAGCAACGCGCGCTGACGGCGGCGATGCTCCGCCCAGTCACGCCGACTCAGCGGCCTCATCACACTCGGCCTTGCCGTTTCGGAACGCTCTACCTCAGCGCGCGCCTTCGCCGTGCGAAGCTCCGCCCGCGCTGCTTGGCGCCGCACCGATGCGTGGCGTTGGTGCGATCGATGGTAAGCAGCCTGTGCCGCTATTGCGCGCTCCAGGACCGACGTAGGCAGCGGGCACGCACCCAATGAGTTCGCTGTCCATCCGGTCGGTTGCAGCGGCGCGGCCGGCCACCACTGGCGCACTTGCGCGAAGTACGTCCGCAACTCTTCGGCTTGCCGATCGGCTTCGCGCGCCAACGTGTCGAGGTATTTCTCGGAGGCGTCGCGCGCCGCTCGCGCAGCAGAATGCGCCAGCGCGGCCTGCTCGTTGAGCAACTCGGCGTCGGCGCCCGTTGCACGCGTGATCGCGTTGAGTGGACCGAGACCCTTGCTCAAGGTGCGCAGCCGGGGAGCCGCCGCGCCCGTTGAGGCCGTCGAACGACGGACACATCGGACAGCTCGCTTCTGTGCTGCTCGCCCGAGCTTCTGCGCTCGTTTCGATGCCCATGCGCTCACCATAGCGTTGTCCGCTCGCCGCGCCGCGTTCTCGACGACGACCGGGCTCGAAAGGCCGCGGCGTGCCAACGCGGATGCCTCTTTGCCCTCATGAAGGGTCGGCGTGCGAGAGAGCTTGATGACGGCATCGAAGTCGCCGCGATCTGCCGCGTCGTTCGCCTGATCCCGCAGCCGGCGCGGGTCCACCTGAGCCGTGTGGCCCGAGACGGTCAAGGCGGCGTTGATGCGCTCGGCTACGCGGGCGCGCATCGTTTCGGCTTCGATGGGGCCGGTGGTGCGATCGTCGAGGATGCGAACCTTTGCGCCGAACCCATCGGGCCCGGCGACGCGGGTGCTCATCAAGAGATGACAATGAACATTGCGATCGTCGCCGTGCGCGTCGGGGCGGTGGACCGCCACGAGAACTGCAACGCCGTACCTGCCGACAAGATCCTGCGCGATCTCGTGCGCCAATCGTTGGTTCTGCTTCTCACTCAGCTCCGCCGGCAGAGCAACGAGGAGTTCGCGCGCCGTGCAGGCGTTACGTCGAACTTCGGCTCGCTCCGCACGGTTCCAGACGGAAAGGAGATCCAAAGCCCACGAAGCGCGTGCTGGAGCCCGCATCACCGCTGAAAGGACGCCCTTCCGTTTCGAGTAGTCATGAGCCTGATCGGTCCGTTCGTCGTGAAGGCGGACACCTGCACGGTAGGCCGCCGCCGAGACCGCGCTGTGGCCGCGGGAACGGGAGAC
Source organism: Dokdonella sp. GW821-FHT11D02 (assembly GCF_058808595.1). Classification (NCBI taxonomy): domain Bacteria; kingdom Pseudomonadati; phylum Pseudomonadota; class Gammaproteobacteria; order Lysobacterales; family Rhodanobacteraceae; genus Dokdonella; species Dokdonella sp. GW821-FHT11D02. Next base: position 2,591,412 of record NZ_CM179520.1, read on the forward strand.
GAGGGAGAGGCGGGAGTAGTAGATTGCCAAAATAGCTCACTGCAAATGAGAAATGTGCGAGCCAGCCTCGTCCAGCGATCGAACATACAATGGTCCGCCAACAAAGCCGGAGACTTCAATGGCGATTTCCCCGTGTGCTAGGAGCGTTTGGTCGGAGCTTTTGCTTCATTCTCCGCGCTCCGCCCCTTTTTCAGACGAGGAGCTCTGGTTCGCAGAATGGATGTGCGCTCAACCTTGGGCACCGGAACTTATCGCTTTTCACATCGCCGGAACACGCCGATGGCTTCGGATGTTCTTTACTCTCAAGCTTGAACTCGAACCCATCGGAGTTGAGGAAGCTGAGGTGTGTCGACGCCTTCTTCTCGGAAGAGTGAAAGTTGAAGACATAGTCATTCTCATACGGACCGGTCGGAAAAACGCAGAGCAAAGATCAAGTGACTATTTCTCGCAGCTGGAATGGTCCGAAGCTCGTCGGAAGCGAGAATCACAACAATGCGAAGACTGGTTGAACGTCACTAGAGAGCTTAGCGGCGAACTCAAGAAACTCGGCGTTGGAATAGGGACTTGGGAAATTGAGATGTGCCGCCGCCTTCGCTTGGAGGGGATTGAAATACCTGTTTTGATCCGGCTAGTTCAGAAGTTCAGGAATGGGAATCCTGTGAAGCTGGCGTTGGACGGATTGGCACAACGGTTATCGGTACGGCGCGAACAGAAGGTCGAAAAGGGCTGACCGCCTCATCCCGCACTGTCGTGTGTACGAGGTCGATAAACCCCCGGACTTTTTGCTCGCCCCAGGAAATGTCCTCGGCCGGCAAACATCCAACCCAGTTCAACAGTCCTGCGACCATAGTTCGGTTGGTACCGTATAGCTTGAAGATTTCCGAAAGATCGACCGGGTAGCGGATGGGGTCGTGCAGTGCGTTGAGCGCGATGCGAGCAAGCAACGCCCTGTGCCTTCGCTCAGCAGTTCGAACAAAGTTCAAGTAGTCGAGTGGATGGAGCATGTCGCCTCCGAAAACGGTGCTTCTACTGATCTAGCAGAGTTTGGCGGTTTGGCAAGGCCAAACGCTCCTTTGCACTCATGTCGGCGCGCGAGCGTCGGGGTCCGGGGCGCAGCTCCGGCGCAGCGGCCCCGCCAAGGGGCTGAGCAAAACCCGGAGGGAGTTTGCATCCTTGCGCTCTTGCTTCGGTTGGAACGTCGTCCTCTTCGGCCCCCTTCGCACCGGCGGCTGAGCGCTCCGGCCCACTGCGGCGATTTCTTCGAGCTCGACGTTCGCGGAATCGGCGTACCGCTGCGTGACGTGAACTGCGTCACAGGGGCCCGGACCCCATTATGCGAACCGTCGTGCGCACAACAAATGCCCTTGTGGCCGCCGCTCAATCGGATACCCAGGGAGTGTCTTCAACCAATGGACCTTCCATGACCGCCTACGAACCGCAACATCGCGCCGCCCTTCTTGAAGCCGGCTTCGCCCTCGATCACCTCGTGTGGTGCTACCGCTCCGAACTCGATCAGCGTCCGCATTTCTTGATGACCGCGGATGACATCTGCCTCCATGATTTCGCAAACCGAACGGCCTCCCTGGTTCGGGTCGTGCTCGACGAAGACACCCGACGGCGCGGACCCCGTCCTGCGTACAAGCCCACCGAGAATGAGCTGCGATTGCGCGCAGCCATAGAGGCGCGCCGACGCGCTCGCCGCGACGCCGACCGAGCCTCAAGTACATCGAGCGAAACCACTCCCGAGTACGACGAGTCGGCAGGCCAAGAGCCGATTGCGCTCGTCGAAGAGGTAGGTCCGTCAGAACACGCCACGGTTCGCTGCCGGAGGCGTCCACGGTGAGTTCCGCATCGGACCGATTCAACGAACGAGTCGCTGCGGCCACGAAGCGATTGGCCGCACTGAAGGCAAGGCAGCTGATGCGCGAAATACGAGAGGCCAACTCGGCCCGACAACGGGCGCGGCGTCAGGAAATGCGCCGACGCCTGGAGCTTGGCGGCGCGGTGCTGGCCGCAGGCTGCGGGGAGTTCACCGTCGTGGAAGTGATTGGGCTCTTGCTGGATTCAAGGGATCGCGTCGAGGCGTCTCCGACAGTACGGCTCGCTCTTCGGAAACGAGGGCAAGAATGGTTCGCGTCTCTGGGTCCATCGGGGCAGGTCGATCCAACGGCTCCAACGGAGGAGCGCCGCGACGTGGCTTCGGATACGGCTTCGATTCCGGACAGGCCGCCCGTCTTCTCGCATCAATAGGGCTTAGGAGCTGCATGGGTTATTGAGTGTCGGAAACGGGGCGGATGAACGTCGCGTTTCCGCGCTCCCCAGGTGATCAACCCATGCCGTGATGGCTCGGGTTCAGACCACAGACGCTGACCGTCTTCTTCGCGTTTTCATCGAGCTTCTCCAATCCCCGCGGTACGCGCGGGTGGGGGCACGATCGGCGGATCAGGCAGAACGGGGGCAGATCACGATGCGCTCCAGCCACCCCTAACCACCAAACAGTCTCTTTTCCAGGTCTTCGCGCGTTGGCACATTGCCCTCTTCCACCAGACGAAGCATCACGCGGCGAACCAAGTTGAAGGTTTCGAGCAGGCCGTCGGCGTGCTGGCCCCGCCGCCCGTGTGCCGCCGCGGAGCGCTTGTCGTACAGCTTCGCCGCCGACCGTTGAAGTTCGGCTCGTGCCGAACCCGGCGGCTCCAGGTATGCAGCGAGCAGGACGGACACACGGAACTTGAGTTCGGCGGACGTGGGCACGAATAAAGCTTCAAGAGCGCCCCAGAGCGACACCATTGCCAAGGCGGGGTCACTCAGGAACTGCCCCGTGTCGATGGCTTCAGCCGCAAGCCGAAACTCGGCTCTTTCCTGAAGCTGGCGGGTCGTCCGCCAGAGTCCAGCCACCCACCGAAGCACCGGAGGCGCGTCGAGCGTTTCCGAGATGCTCAAGGGAAACCGACGGGGCTGGATCTCGAACGGCACTACGCGTGCTTCGTGGTCTGGAACATTCGGCAGTTCGGCGAACGCATGGCTCGACAGCACGGGGGCGACGATGGCCGGATCGCCCCCGAGCCGGAGGAGGAACAGCACAGTCCGCGCCACCCCCATTCGGTCCGCCTCGTCCGTGCCCAACGCGGCGGGCACGAACAGCTCTGCGGAAACGTCGAACGAGAAGCCACCCGACAGTGCTTTCCACGGCGCAGGGTGGTGTTGCCCTGGGGGAGCCGGCTTAAACGCGGCGAGGAACGGCCCCATGATGTGGGCGTACGTGGGCCGAACCCACATGCCTTCGCCCAGGTCCACGTCGGCATCGAGCGCCAACCCAGACAGTCCGAGGTGGATATTGTGGAATGATTGCATCGCTGCGCCTCCCCGCCCGGCTCGGGCACGCACCCTATCAAGGTCGGGCACCAGATGGGTCCAAGCGTTGAAATGGGCAGGACGCACCGCCACAGGAAGATGGATGACGGAGACGACCCATGAACTCGAAAGACCCGAAATACAGCCAGACCGTGGCGCTCGGCGAGCAGCTGGTTGAGCAACGCATTGGGACGCTGTCGAAGGAGTTCCAGCGCATCATCGAGCGGACGGCAGCGCGCGGCTTTTCGACGTTGACGGGCCCCGCCATTGGCGAGATGAGCAACGCCACCATCCAGGCCTTGCGCAGCACCTCGGATGAGCTGCTCGCGCTGTACGCCAGCGCCTTCGGTGAAGGACCTGGGGACGGCCCGGAAACCTTGGACGCCGTCCGCAGCCACCTCGCGGACCACACGTGCGAGCAGATGGAGAGCTTGGCTTCGTCGTTCGAAGGAGCCCTAGAATCACGTGAGGGCGGGCGCGGAGCAAGCGATCCCCGTGTGGACCAGGTGCTCCATCAGGTTTCGAGTCGGATTCGCACCCGCATCGCAGAAATCGTCGCGCAAAGGCGCTGATGGCTGCGCTCGTCGTCCGTCCGGAAGACCTCATCGAACACCCTCTTGGCCTGAGGCCACAGGTCGTGCTTCTCGGCGCTGGCGCCAGTTGCGCGGCGTTCCCACAGGGCGAACCGGGTGGGCGACGACTACCTCAGATGTGCGACTTCATCGACGTCGTGGAGCTTCGTTCGGTGCTCGAACGAGAAGCGCCCGATTTGCTCGGAGATGGCACCGCCGAAAACTTCGAGGTGATCTACTCGGCGTTGAGCGAAAGCGCACGACACACGGAACTGTGCCACAGGGTGGAACAGGAAGTCCGCTCGTACTTTGCGGCCATGCGTCTGCCGGATACAGCAACCCTCTACGACCGCCTCGTGCTGGCGTTGCGTCCCGAGGACACCATCTTCACCTTCAACTGGGATCCCTTTCTGTTCGACGCCGTTGAACGCAATCGACGCGTTCTGCCCTCGCCCAAGGTTCACTACCTCCACGGCTGCGTGCGCGTTGCGAAATGCCCCGCACACGCAGACCACGTTGGCGTCGACGGCGACCGCTGTCCGAAGTGTGGCGACGTCATGCAGGACACGCCGCTCTTGTACCCAGTCGAAAAGAAGGACTACGCCAGTGACCCGTTCATTGCCGGCGAATGGGCAGCCGCATCGGAAGCGTTCGCAAACGGGATGATCCTGACGATCTTCGGGTACGGCGCGCCAACGTCCGACGAGGAAGCAAAGCAACGGTTGAAGGCTGCGTGGACCGCGCTCTCGAAGCGGGAGATCGAACACGTCGAAGTCATCGACAAACCGAACGCCGACATCGAGGTCCTAGAGGAACGGTGGCGGGCATTCACGCCGACCCACCACTTCCAGTTCATCGATGACTTCGCGGCATCGCACATCGCGCGGTGGCCGCGTCGAGCCGGCGAGTCTTGGTTCTACCCGATGACGCAAGGCCGGCCGTGCAGGGATTTTCCGCTGCCCGAGACGAAAGATCTGGGTGCCCTCCAGGACTACTGCCGGTGCATCGCCGCGTTTGAAGGGCACGATTCGCCTTCTTCAGCATGAGCTACTAACAACCGACGTGCGCACGTCGATTGAACTTGAAGAGCCGGGCTCACACCCATCCCCTCTGAGCCAGCGACACAACGCCCTCGGCTGCGACGACCACATGGTCCACCACACGCACGTCGATGACCGCCAATGCCTCTTTGAGACGGAGGGTGATGGCCCGATCGGCTGCGCTGGGTTCCGGCGTACCCGATGGGTGGTTGTGCGCGAGCAGGCAGGCGGCTGCGTTGTGCTGCAGGGCGGACACCACGACTTCACGCGGGTACACAGCGGCGGTGTCGATGGTGCCGCGAAAGAGCCGTTCTACGGCCACCACGCGGTGGCGCTGGTCCAGCCACGCGATGTGGAACTCCTCGTGGCGCAGGCCGGCCAAGCGGACTCTCAAGAAGGCGAACGCTTCCTGGGGCGAGCTGAGTGTGCCGAGTCGCTGCAGGCGGGCTCGAAGGATGTCCTCGGCGGCGGCCAAGATGTCGGCCTCGGCCAGTGGGGACTTGCGGTACCTGCCTGTCGCGTCGCGCACCATCGGTATTGCTCCCTCGGCGCTCGGGATGGCGCCGCGGAAACCCAGCGGCTCGGACGAAACGGGGCGGGCGCATCCCACGGACGGAAACGAAGAGGACGACCGCAGCGCGGTTGTGCGCACCCCAGGCCGTGCAAAGGTGTTCCGCAAGAGGCGTCGTTGTGGAGTCGACGGAATGACACCGATGGCCTGCGACGAGACGTCAGTGCTGAAAGCCGTCTGCAAAAACGGCATCGCCCACGTAGACCTCCGCGCTAGCCGTCCACTCGCCTCCGCCCGACTGCCCGCCTGCGAGCAGCACGCGGTTGCCGGCAAGCCGCGTTGCCGTGTGCCCGTACCGAGGGGTGACCATCGAGGGCCCTGGACGCAGTGCGTCCAGCGTGGGGTCAAAAAGCTCGGTGTCGCTGAGCGGCCTGCCCCAATCATCGCTCCCGCCCGCGATCAGAACCCGTCCGTCCGCAAGGCTCGTCAGGGTGCACTCCGCGCGCGGCGAGGCTATGCGCGCACTCCATTGTCGGGTGACAGGGTCGTAGACCTCCGCGGCGTCGGACACCCGCTGCCCCCCGCCGACGTAGCTGTAGCCTCCTCGCACCAGGACGCGTCCATCGGCAAGTCGAGCAGAAGCGGGTACGAACACGCCGTTGATGGTGTTGTGGAAGCACGCGGCGGTGGAGAAGCTCCCGGAGGCAGGTGCGTAAACCACGGCGCATGGATCGCCCAGACCCGATGCATCGACCCCGCCGGCGACCAGCACGCGGCCGTCGGGTAGGAGCTCGGCGACGCCGCCCGCGCGCGGTCGCGGCATCGCCCCGGTCACCGTGAACCGACCGGTGCGGGGGTCGTACACCTCGGCGCTCGCCGTGGGCCGCCCGTCCGGCCCGTAGCCGCCGGCGACCAGGAGGCGCCCGTCCGCCAGCGCCACCGCCTGCTCGTAGCGACGACCGTGCGACATGGCCGCATCCCAGGTCCATCTCATCGTCGGCGTGTCGTAGCGAACGGTTCGTGCATCGGCAACGTCGCCGCCCATGAGGAGAGCGGAACCGTCGGGCAGTGCGAAAAAATGCGCGTTGAACCGGGCGTTCGGGATGAGCGCGGTCTCGATCCATCGCTCGCCCACGGGGTCGTACCGATCGCCGTCGTGTGACGGGCCGTAAAGCACCACGGCTCCATCATCCAGGAGCGTGGCCGCCCCGGCGTAGCGCGCAAAGCTCATGTCCGGCGCCGGTTGAAAGGCGCCGTCAGAAGGCGAGGATGCCGCAGCGAGCCGCACCGTCAAAACAGCGGCGAGCGCGCCGGCAACGGCCCAATGCATCGATGAGAACACGGACGGCATCGCGGTTTTCCCAGCGGAATGAGGATGGCGTTTGAGTGGTTCGGCCAGGGCTTTAGCGAACACCTGGCTGGGGGAAGCCGACCTCGATAAGTGGACCCACGGTTTCCACTGCTTGTCCTGGCGTCGGCACCACGCCGTATTGGACTGTCGCGTGCGTCAACACCGCGGAAAGCGTGTGGGGGTTGGAGAGGCGAACGACGTAGAAGTAGAGCGTTGCGTCCACAACGGTCAGCGGGGCCGCGTGCTGGACCCGAGCCGACTCCATCGAGCGCGCGAGGGCCTCGTCCGAGATGGGAAGCAGGCACGTGCTCGGCACCCGTTCTTCTTCGCTGAAGCGAAGGGTCACCGTGGGTTGGTCTCGTGCGGCGCCCGCTCCCCCCAACTGCTGCGCGGCAAAGCAGTCGGACGGGAATCCCTTTCGCGCCAGGTCGTACGGCCCGACGAGCCGGCCACCCAGCGTTCCGTCGATCAACGGAAAACGCCGGCCTGGGTCCTTGTGGCCGCCCTCGTACATCAAGCGCTCCGCGGTCAGGCGCAGCTTGAAGTACCGCTGTCCCTTCAACGAATCCAAACGTGCGGCGACCGGTGGGAGCTCGACCTGGATGCGTTCGTTCCGCTTGAACGCGTCGGGCTCATTTCCCGCGTCCATGAGCCACGTAGCCGTTTCGTCCGCCGTCGCCGGCGGATCCTGGAGTGCGACGCGCACGAACGCCATGCCCTCGCTGCTGCCATCCCCGGTGATGTCGGTGTACGTCTCAAGGGGGAGCGACCGGTCGAGGCCATTGAGCCGCGTGCGCTCGCCGGTCGGTGTTGAACCTTCGCGATGAAAGCGCCGCTTGCCTCCGGGGTCGCCCGTGATGATGAGCGCGATTTCGTCAGGTCCTTCCACAGCACCGATGGCCCCTTGGCCACCAGGCAGCTTAAGAACCAGTTGATTCCCCGAACGGGTGTAGCTGCCGAACGACTCGGGATGGCCAACAACGGTCATGCGACCGTTGGGCAAGAACTCGAAACCCCCGCCGCTCCCGTCAACGAAACGTCCGGAGAGCCGAGCGTTTCCCTGGGCCTCCACAACGCCGCCGTCCATCGACGCGCTGGAGGTTCCACAACCGCTGATCAAGAGTGCGCACGCCATCACCACACCGAGCCAACCGCCCCCATCCTTCCTGTCCATGCACATTCCTCCCGGTCGAGATGGCCGAGGATGCTATCTGAAAATCAGATATAAATCTGAATTTCAGATATACGAAATTCAGTTCTACTTTCTCGGTCCTCCCAGGAGGACCGATGCGGAAACCCTCTCTCTATTCCACGGCGCAGCGGGAACTTGCGGCACTCTTGCGGGAGCTCCGGCTGGCCAACGGCATGACGCAGGGTGAGGTTGCCGAACAACTGGGCCGTCCGCAGACCTATCTTTCGGACATCGAACGGGGGAACCGCGCCGGGACGCTGCTCCAGGTGCGCGAGCTCGCGGCCGCATACGGCTTGCCCTTCGTCGATTTTGCGCGCCGGCTGGAAAAGCGCATTGAGTCAGCAAGCCCGAAGACGAAACCAGCTCCGGCTAAACGACCTTCCGCAAGCACGACACGGCGAAGCTGACGCGAAGGACTGCGTGGGCGGTCAGGCCTCGCCTGCCTTTGGCAGGGGAATGCCCTGTGCGAGAAACAAGAACGTGGCACCGGGCCGAGCACGAACGGGTTCGACCGAAAGTTCCACCGATAGCGCTCCACGGCTGGGCTTCACCGCTGGAACTTCCAGCACAACCGAGCGGCTTGCTCCGCCGTTGAGGACGAACGTCGGCTCATCGACAATCGTGGATGCCCCGACGCTTTTCACCTTGCGAAGCATGGAGACAAACGCGGGGGGCTCGCCATTCTGAAACTTCGCAAAAAGCGGCCATCCGGAGAATACTGCGCCGCCTTCGCGGGTCCAGGTGCCCACGCCCACCGCGGCGTCCTGGAAGCACTGACGTTCGATGAAAAGCCGGTTTCCGTACTCCGCCAACAGATTGAGCCGCTGCACGAGCAGATGACGCGAAACCGCCATGCCTTTTCGGGCGCTCATCAAATGCTCGATGGACAAGCGGGCGAGCGTGCTGGGGAACCATCGGTCCACCACCGAGTCGGGCATCAACAGCAAAGGAGAAAGCTGTTCCGTTCGACGCTCGATGTCCGCGACCAAATCGCCGGCAGACTCCCCCTGCCCACGTGTCGGCAACGTCAGTGCCACCCCGAACTCCTTTCCACGAAAGGCCAGGGAGTGTGTGAGCTCGTGGGCAACGGTGTTGCGGAAACGTTCCGGGAGCGGCGCCGCCGGGCTCTCCTCGTCCACCTGCGTCGAAGTGACTTCGTACTTTTCGTTATCCACCAGCAAACGCCACCGCGAAGATCGGTCCACCACAGACGCGGTCTCCGCGGCTTCGCACAGCATGGCTTCTACCAAGAGAGGACGCATGACGAGTTCCGCATCGAACCGATGCAGAAGCTCACGAACTGAAACAAAACCTTGCTTATCGGACGCTTCTTCGCCCAGCGCCAAACACGCCGCTGCCAGTCCCCCGACCTGCGTCCGCGTCAGCGCCATGCGTTCGTCAATCGTCGTCGGGCACTTCGGCTTCGAGACGACGAAGCTTGAGATCGCTTATCTCGATGGACAGCTCGCGGTTGAACTGCGGGGAAATGCCTGGAGTGCTTGAAAGGTCGTACCGCTTCAGTGACTGCGCCAAACGAAACCGAACGCCAGGGGAGCGGCGTTCGTTGCGGGCGATGAAATCGCGTTGATGCTGAGGGATGCGCCGCGGCAGATGCGGCGGCACGTACGGGAGGAATATACGTTGGCATTCCGATCGAAAATCGGCCTTCGACAGCTCTGTTTTTATGGACCGAGCCGGTGCTGGCGGTGCCTTGGCCCGGGGCGCCACGATGGCTTCGCTCGGAATGCCATCGTCAACGCCATCCCATCCCGCAAGCGTCGCGTAGGGATTTCCCGACCGGTAGAGCGCTGACCGTGCATGCTCCTCTAAGTCCTCGGAGTACGCATACGGATCCTCCAAGCGCTTGCGAATCGCTCGGATGGCATCAATGGGGCGTTTTTCGTGAGCCACATCGGCACAATAGGCCTGCCACACCCCGCTTTCAAGCCTCGCTGGGGAGATCTAAAGCCGGCAGGGCCGTCCTGGGTGCGCCGGCTTCCCGCACCCTTCACACTTCTCCACAGCAGACTCGGGTGCGGGCAACTCGATTTCGAGTTCTTCGGCAAGCGCCAGCGCGTCGACCCGGCGTTCCGTTTCGACGGCAATGGCGCGCAGCGCCGCTTGGTAGGGCTCGCGAGCGGACCCCTTCTCCCAGGACTCGTCCAGGATGGCCTCGCTCAATCCGTGAACTTCGATCACGTGGCCGCCTTCTCCTCGTAGCGCTAAGGCCACCGCCTCGGCACTCGCTCGCAACAGGTGCTCCCGTATCTTTCCGCCGTGCGAGACCCATGGTTCGGGCCGGGATGCGTCGGCCCAGGACCCGAAAGCCAGGCCTTGGCGCACAGCCACCTCCATCGTCGTCGCCATCTGACGGCTGCGGAGCCATGCCCTGACGGCGCCGACGTTGTAGCTGACGGCGGAGGTGCGTCCTGGGCCGGCGGTGAACGGTGGCCCGGTCTCCCCCGAGCGGTTGCGGGCCTGGCGCCAGCGCTCCATCGTCCGCTGCGACGGAGGGTCATCGAGAGAAATGAGGAGCGCCGCCGTTCCCGCGCCCACCTGTGCGTTGTCTGGTAGTCGAGCGAGCTGCTCGGCGAGATCAGCCAGGTTGCGGAGCGTTTCGAGCTTCGTCATCGCGCAGCGTCATCCTGGGGTACGTGCTGCTAGGCAGGAGTGCGTTGTACACCATCGGTGCGGCCGCCAGGATGGCGCACTCGACTTTCTGTAAGACCTCCACGACGCGCGGCCACTCGGGATCGGTGTAGCCGCTTGTGGCGTTGCGAGGGTCCAAGTGGTTGAGCAACCTTTTTACCATGCGATCCGACGTGGTCTCCTCCGCCACCCGACCAAACGTTCGACGCAAATCATGGGGCCTCAGCAAAGGCAAACCGGCGTCGGTTCGAAGGTACGAGAGAATGCTTTTGGGATCGCTGTAGTGGACCGCTTTCGTGGTCTTTTTCGAACTGCGCACGGGGAACACGTACAACTCGCCCGTGGCGCGCTCGTCGTAGCGCTGCTTCAAGATCTCCAACGCACCGTCGGCGATCGGCAGCTCGTGGTCGCTGCGATTTTTGGTGCCGTGAAACCGGATGAGGCGGCGATGGAGGTCGACGTACGACGTGCGCGCCGCTTCGGCGTACGACAGGCGATCGAACCATTGGAGGGCGGCAGTCTCATTTTTACGAGCCCCGAGCAGCAGGGTCAAAAGAAGGTAATCGGACCCAATGCGGCTGCGGGGGCGACGCGCCCAAATGGCATCGAGGAATCGCCCGAGTGTTCCATCGCGAACGCCCAGAGGATTGCGAGCGAGTCGCACTTTGTAGTCTCTCTCCAAATCCGCCTTGCTGCGGAGCAACCGCTCGAAGTTGAGCACGGAAAACGGGTTCACCCGAAGCCGTGGCTCGCGCCCCTCGGCGTGCGCCTCGTGCTCTTCCCTTCGCAACGCATGACGAACGGCCGCGGACGCCCATCGGAAACGTTGTTCGGTCACCGAACGGCCGCGATCGGTGGCCGACGAAGTCCCAGCGCGCTGAATGCCCGCGGCGAACCGCGTTTTGATTTCCTCCGACGTCAGGCGAGACAAGGGCCGCTCGGACCAGTCTGCGAAATGCCGGATGGCTGCATCGACAACGCGGAGGGTGGCGGGCGTCGCGCGCTTGTTGCCGCGCGTGGCAAGGTGCTCTCGGTACGCCGCAAGCGCTGCCCCCAGGGTATGGGACGCCAAAGACGCCGCCCGCTCCCGACGCACGGCATTGGGGTTGCGGCCTGAGGCGACCATTGCCCTCGCCATTTCCGCCGCAGCCGTGCGGGCCAACGCAATGCTTGGATAGTCCGCCACGTCGCCAATTTTGGCTTTCACCACGTGCGCGCCGACGCGGCGTTGGATGACGTATGTTTTCTTGGTTGCGCCGACTTTTACGCCGAATCCAATGGGCGCCTCGCGGTGGGTGTCGAACACCAGGAAAGGGGTGCGCGAGGGGTTGTCCACGTAAACTACCGAGCCGTTCTCCAGGGCCGGGCGGCGGTCGATGGACAGCTGCCGCAGGACGATGGTCTGCGTGAGTTCCATCTTCATCGGAGTGCTCCTGTAGCCCAGCGGAGGGCGAATGGCCGCGATCGTAGACCACTGGGCTACGACTGGGCTACCGGGGTGAGCGTGAAAGTGACGGCAACGTCGTGCAGGTGACGGCAATAGCGGAAACAAAATCAATAATATCAATGGATAAGACGTCTTGACTTCCCCGAACGACTCCCACAAAGACCACACGCCGCTCATGCGCCAATACTTCGCCGCCAAGGCGGAGTACCCCGACACGCTCGTGTTCTTCCGCATGGGCGATTTCTACGAATTGTTCTACGACGACGCGCGCAAGGCCGCGCGCCTGCTCGACATCACCCTGACCCAGCGCGGCGCTTCCGCCGGTGCGCCGATTCCGATGGCCGGCGTGCCCTACCACGCGGCGGAGGGCTATCTGGCCAAGCTGGTTCGGCTCGGCGAATCGGTCGCGATCTGCGAACAGATCGGCGATCCGGCCGCATCGAAAGGCCTGGTCGAGCGCAAGGTCGTACGCGTGGTCACACCGGGCACGGTCACCGACGCGGCCTTGCTGGAAGAACGTCGCGACAATCTGTTGCTGGCGATCGCGGCCGGCAGCAACGGCGCCTACGGACTCGCCTGGGTCGACCTCTCCAGCGGCCGTTTCCTGCTCAGCGAAGCGGCCGACGCCGAGGCGCTGTCGGCTGAGCTCGCGCGGCTGGCGCCGGCGGAGACCCTGGTCGGCGAAGACGTCGCCTGGCCGAAGTTCGTCGCTGCTCTGCGCGGTTTGCGCAAGCGCGCTCCCTGGCACTTCGACGCTTCGACCGCACAGCGCGAACTGGCGCGCTTTTTCGGCACGCGCGATCTCTCGGGCTTCGGCGTCGAAGCGCTGCCGCTCGCGGTAGCCGCCGCCGGAGCCCTGCTCGGCTACGTCGAGGAAACGCAGAAGTCCGCCCTGCCGCATCTGACCGGTCTCGCGGTCGAAAGCGCCAGCGAAACCATCACGCTCGATGCCGCGACGCGGCGCAATCTCGAACTCGATACGCATGCCAGCGGCAGCAACGAATACACCCTGCTCGGCGTGCTCGATTCGACCGTGACGCCGATGGGTGCGCGGCTTCTGCGCCGCTGGCTGCTGCGACCGTTGCGCGACCGCGGTGTGCTGCAGCGGCGCCAGCAGGCGATCGACACGCTGCTCGAACGGCGCCGCTTCGAGAGCCTGCGCGAAGTATTGCGCGGCATCGGCGACCTCGAACGCATCCTCGCGCGCGTCGCACTGCGCTCGGCGCGTCCGCGCGACCTCTCGACCTTGCGCGACGGCTTGTCGTCCCTGCCGGCACTGACGGCCGCCGTAGCCGACGGCTTCATCGCTTCAGGGCGAGACCGACGAGACGCAGCGGAACGGGCGTTTCCGCTCGCCTCGCCGCTGATCGAGACGCTGCTCGAGCGCATCGGCGAACATGCCGATACGGCCGAGCATCTGACTAGCGCGATCGTCGACGTGCCGCCGGTACTGCAGCGCGACGGCGGCGTGGTGCGTCCCGGCTTCGACGCCGAACTCGACGAGCTGCGTCTGTTGTCGACCAATGCGGACCAGTTCCTGATCGATCTCGAAGAGCGCGAAAAAGCCGCCACCGGCGTGCCGACTTTGAAAGTCGGCTACAACAGCGTGCACGGTTACTACATCGAGCTGAGCAAGGCGCAGGCGGACAAGGCGCCGACCCACTACACACGCCGGCAGACTCTGAAAGGCGCCGAGCGCTACATCACCGAAGAGCTGAAGTCGTTCGAAGACAAAGTGCTGTCCGCGCGCGAACGAGCGCTGATGCGCGAGCGCGCGCTGTACGAGTCCTTGCTCGATGTTTTGATCGAACGCCTCGCCGCATTGAAACAAGCCGCCGCCGCAGTGGCCGAGCTCGACGTGCTGGCGACGCTGGCCGAGCGCGCCGACGCGCTGCGCTGGAGCGCGCCGCAGCTGGTCGATACGGCCGGCATCCGCATCGTGCGCGGGCGCCATCCGGTGGTCGAGCGCGTGCGCGAAGATCCGTTCGAACCGAACGATCTCGACTTGCACGAAGGCCGCCGCATGCTGATCGTGACCGGCCCGAACATGGGCGGAAAATCGACCTACATGCGCCAGGCCGCGCTGATCGTGCTGCTCGCCCACGTCGGCAGCTACGTGCCGGCCGATGCCGCGACGATCGGGCCGATCGACCGCATCTTCACGCGCATCGGCGCCGGCGACGACCTCGCGCGCGGGCAATCGACCTTCATGGTCGAGATGAGCGAAACCGCGAGCATCCTGCACAACGCGACCGCCGCCAGCCTGGTGCTGATGGACGAAGTCGGCCGCGGCACCAGCACCTACGACGGGCTCGCGCTGGCGCGCGCGAGCGCGGTCGCGCTGGCGGCGACCAATCGCGCGTTCGCGCTGTTCGCCACGCACTACTTCGAACTGACGGAACTCGCCGCCGACTACGAAGGCATCGCCAACGTGCACCTGGACGCGGTCGAATACGCGGACCAGCTCGTCTTCATGCACGCGGTCAAGGAAGGTCCGGCCAACCGCAGCTTCGGCTTGCAGGTCGCAGCGCTCGCGGGTTTGCCCAAACCGGTGATCGCACAGGCGCGCACCTATCTCGAAACGCTCGAGCGCCAGCACCTGGCGCGGCTGGCGGAAGCTCCCGTGTCGACAGCGCCCTCTCCACCCACTTCACCGCAGCTCGGTCTGTTCGCGCCGGCGTTGCCGTCGCCTGCAGAAGAAGCGTTGCGTGCGCTCGATCCGGATGCTTTGAGTCCGCGCGAAGCGCTCGATGCGCTGTATCGGCTGAAGAAGCTGATCTGACGGCAACGCCGCGAATCAACGCGCCCGAACCGCCAGTTCGCAATAGCCGTCGAGCGACAAGCCCATTGCGCGAAATCCATTGAGCGGATCGCGCAGCCAGGCGCGCGAGCCGTCCTCGGCGTGATCGAGCAGCACGATCGCGCCGCCCTGCAGGCGCGGCGCCAGTTGTCGCAAGATCGGCTGGGCGACAACAGATATCGCCTCACTGCGGCCGATGCGCACGAAGTCGACATCGTCGAGGTCATGCCCGATCGTCGCGGGGCGGAGTTCGACGAACGAATCGAGTCCGGCCGCCAGTAAATGACAGCGCGTCGCCGCGACGCGCCCAGGCGCGATTTGTGCGGCGAGTACGCGTCCGCCGCCGTTGTCGCGTACCGCGGCGGCGAGATAGAGGATCGACAGCAGCGAGGCGCCGGCATCGACGACACAGCGTGCGCGCAAGGCGCGGCAGAGCAGATACATCAGCTCGCCGCGCGCGCTGGAAAGTGCTGCGTCGTCGGGCGCGGTGTCAGCGGCGGCGGGCCGATACGTCGCCCGTATCGCGGCGACGACCGCCTCGATGCGCGCATCGCACAACACGCTCGACGCGGAAGCGCTGAGCGCATCGGCGAGGTTCGCGCTCATCCCTCGCGACCGGCGATCTCGGCGGCGGCGCGCTGCAGGATCGCAGCGATGCGGCGCGCTTCCTTGAGGCCGGCGTGGCGCTTGCCGCGCAGCACGTGCTTGAGCTCGCGCAAGGCGAACCAAACCTCGGCCGCACCCCCGCCACCGCGCTCCTCGCTCGCCTCCTCATCGCTTTCGTCGTCGCCGGCGAAGGCGTCACGCACGCGTCCCATGCGCGCGCCGATGCGCTCGAGCTGGGTCAGGATCGCGTCGGCCGCCTGCTGATGCTGCTGGAGATATTCACGGCCGGAAGCGCTGATGCTGTAGCGCTTCTTGGCGCCTTCGACCTCGACCTCGGTGTAGCCGACTTCGTCGAGATAGGTCAGCGCCGGATAGATCATGCCGGGGCTGGGGCTGTAGAAGCCGCCGGAGCGTTCTTCCAGCGCCTTGATCAATTCGTAGCCGTGGCTCGGACGTGCAGCGAGCAGAGCGAGCAGGACCAGCTGCAATTCGCTGGAGCCGAGTTTGCGTCCCGCGCGGAAGCCCTGCCCGCCGAGACCAGGGCCGCCCATGAAACCGGCAGCGAATGGGCCGAAGCCGGGCCCGCGGCGATGCCGACCGAACCACAGAGCTTGTTCGAAGTGGTCCGCGCAATCGCGTGCGCGATCGAAGAAATGGTGATGCATGGACGTCTCCTTGAGTGTCGTAAAACGTATCTTAAGATATATTTTTCGATAGTCAAGCCAGCCGACAGGCGCCAGACCTTCGCCATCTGACGCCCGCACTTCGCTATATCGCTCGCGCAAACTCGCGCTTCGCGCCGTCGCCGACGGCACCCGACTCACCCGTTCCGCAGGACTTCGCATGACGCTTACCCCAGCCACGACGCTGGCGATCGCCCTCGCCTTCCTCACCGCTGCACCCGCCTTCGCCGGCAAGCCCGATTCGCACAAGACGGACCCGCTGACGCAGCCGATCCTCGAAAAGTGGTCCACCAAATGGAACGGACCGCAGACGCCGATGAAGATCTACGGCGACACCTACTACGTCGGCGTCGCCGGCCTGAGTTCGATCCTGATCCGCACGGACGAGGGTTTGATCCTGCTCGACGGCGCGCTGCCGCAGTCGGTGCCCCTGATCGAAGCCAACATTCGCCGGCTCGGCTTCAAGGTCGAAGACATCAAGTACATACTCAACTCGCACGCGCACTACGATCACGCCGGCGGCATCCCCGCTCTGCAACGCGACAGCGGCGCGACGGTGGTGGCGAGTGTTTCCGGTGCGCAAGGATTGAAGCTCGGCCACGCGGTTCCCGACGATCCGCAGTTCGGCTATGCCGACGAAGCCAAAGGGCCGCCGGTCACCGGTCCCGTGCGCGAGATCCGCGACGGCGAGGTGTTGCGCCTGGGCCGGCTCGCGATCACCGCGCACGACACCTTCGGGCACACGCCGGGCAGCACGAGCTGGACCTGGAAGTCCTGCGAAGGCGAACGCTGCCTCGATCTGGTCTACGCCGATAGCCTCAACTCGATCTCAGCGCCGGGCTTCCACTACCTCGCCGATGCGACGCACGGCGATCTCAGCGAGCGCTTTCGCGCCAGCATCCGCAAGGTCGCCGCGCTGCCGTGCGACATCCTGATCTCGGTGCATCCGGACGTCACCGGATTCGATCGCAAGCTGCGCCAGGCCGAACAGAAGGCGCAACCCAATCCGTTCATCGATCCGCAGGCATGCCGTCTGTATGCCGAGCAGGCCGAGAAGGCGCTCGATACGCGCATCGCCGAGGAGAAGGCCGCCGCCGTAAAACCGAAGACGCCCTAGCCCGCCATCGAGGCGGCGGCTGATGGCGCGGGACTAGTCGAGGGACGTCGTTGCCGAGGCGGCGTCCTGCGGCTCCGCTCCTTCCTGGCGGATTTGCGACGGCGTCTTGCCGAACCAGCGCTTGCAGCAGCGCGTCAGCGCCGATTGCTCGGACAGCCCGAGCAGGATGGCGACCTGGGTCAGCGCCAGTTCGGTCGAAACCAGATAGCGCAGCGCGGCCTGCTGGCGCACCTGGTCGCGAAGCGCTTCGAAGGTCGCGTCTTCTTCCGCCAGCTGACGCTGCAAGGTACGCGGATGCATCGCGAGCAAGCCGGCGACGCCAGCGATTTCCGATTGCGGGCTGCCCAGACTCTTCGACAGGATCAAGCGCACGCGAGCGGACAGCGAATGTTCGCGATCGGAGTAATTGCGTTCGAGATAGGCGACCGCGAGCGTGCGCAGGGTTTCGTTGAATTCGGGCAACGGTTGATCGAGAAACGCGACCGGCACGCGCAAGGCGGCATAGGCTTCGGCGAAGCGTACCGGCGCGCCGAAAAAGCGCGCATACACGGCCGGCGCGGCCAGCGGCTCGTGCGGCAGCAGCACACGATCGAGCGGATAGCTGCCGCCGAACGGCAGGCCGACGATGCGATGCGTCAACGCGATCGCCAGGTCGGTGGATTGGCGGCAGTACGCCATCTGCGATTCGAGAAAATCGAAGCGCAGTTCGGCATAGGCGCGATTGGTCGCGTCCGCCTGCACGGTGAACGCGATGTCGGTGCCTTGGATGAAGATGAAGCGCGAGGCGCTGGCGGCGGCCTCGCGCACGCTGCGCGCGTGTTGGATCGCGATCGCCAACGGCCCGAGCGTGGAGACGTCCTGGAACTCGGCCAAGCGCAGACCGAAATCGGGGCACTGCAACAGGCGCGCGCTGTCTTCGAGCAAGTGGATGCCGGCGCGCGAGGGAATCAGCGCGTCTTCGTTGTCGAGCACACTCGGGTTGAGCCGGTGCTGACGCAGCAGCGCCTGCGGATCGCCGCCGAGGCGGGTTACCAGCTCCGGAAAGCCGCGTAGGGAGGCCGCGCGCGACATCGTGGTCATGTCGCGCAGTGTCAAATCATTGTCGCGCTCGGTCAAGTCGGCTGCCTTCGCGCAGCGCAAGCTCCCACCACGTTGCAAGTCTGGGATTCCGAGGAAGTCGCATGGCGGCCGAATATCTCGACGTACTCATCGTCGGCGCGGGTTTGTCCGGCATCGGTGCCGGTTACTACCTGCAGAACCGGCTTCCGGACAAGTCCTACGCCATCCTCGAAAGCCGCAGCGAACTCGGCGGCACCTGGAGCCTGTTCCGTTATCCGGGCATCCGCTCCGATTCGGACATGTACACCTTCGGCTACTCGTTCCGGCCGTGGACGGCGGACAAGTCGATTTCCGATGGCGACGTGATCCTCAACTATCTGCGCGACACCGCCGCCGAATTCGGCATTGATCGCAAGATCCGCTACCAGCAACGCGTTGTCTCGGCGGCGTGGTCGTCGTCCGAAGCAAGCTGGCTGGTCGAAGTCGAGGCTGGCTCCGTGAAGGAACGCCGCCAATACCGCTGCAAGTTCCTTTATGTCTGCAGCGGCTACTACGACTATGCCGACGGTTACGCGCCCGATTTCGCAGGTCGCGAGAACTTCCGCGGCCAGGTGGTGCATCCGCAGCAGTGGCCGGACGACCTCGACTACGCCGGCAAGCGCGTGGTCGTGATCGGCAGCGGCGCGACCGCGGTGACCTTGGTGCCGGCGATGGCCGAGACCGCCGCGCACGTGACCATGCTGCAACGTTCGCCAACCTACGTCACCAGCCTGCCGGCGAAAGACAGCGTCGCGATCTGGCTGCGCAAGCATTTGCCGGCGCGCACGGCGCATCGCATCGCGCGCGCCAAGAACGTCGCCTTGACCATGTTCTTCTTCGCCTTCGCGCGCGGCGCGCCGAAGGCGTTCAAGCGGCTGATTCGTCACGCGCAGAAGCAATTCCTGCCGGCGGACTACGCGTTCGACACGCATTTCCAACCCAGCTACGAACCCTGGGACCAGCGCCTCTGCCTGGTCCCCGACGGCGATCTGTTCAAGTCGCTGCGCAGCGGCAAATCGTCGATCGTCACCGACCGCATCGAGGCCTTCACCGAAGACGGCATTCGTCTGCAGTCGGGCCAAGTGCTGCCGGCCGATGTGGTCGTCACCGCCACCGGCTTGAAGCTGCAAGCCTTCGGTGGTGCGCGCATCAGCGTCGACGGCCGGCCGCTCGAACTCGGGCGTTCGCACACGTACAAGGGGGTGATGCTGCGCGATGTGCCGAACCTCGCCTTCTGCGTCGGTTACACGAACGCATCGTGGACCTTGCGCGCGGACCTCGCCTCGCAGTTCGTCTGCCGCGTACTCGCACACATGGACCGGCACGGCTATGCGCAGGTCGTGCCGAAAGCCGACTCGAGCAAGCTCGAACCGTCGCTGCCGTTGTTGAACCTCAACTCGGGCTACGTGCAACGCGCGCTCAGCGAATTCCCGCAACAAGGCGCGCATGCGCCGTGGCAGTTGCGGCAGAACTATCTGCTCGACTTGTTCAGTCTCAAACACGCCGCGATCGCCGACGGCACGCTGGCCTTTTCGCAGGCCGCTCCCGACACCGCGCTCGACGCGGACAAGGCGGCCGCATGAAGACCTTCACGGACAAAGTCGCTGCGATCACCGGCGCCGCCTCGGGCATGGGGCGCGAACTGGCGCTGCAACTGGCGCAGCAGGGTTGCCACCTCGCGCTCAGCGACGTCAACGAGGTCGGGCTGGCCGAAACGCAGGCGCTGGCACAGCGTGCGAACGGCAACCTGCGCATCGGCACGACGGCGCTGGACGTCGCCGACCGCGCCGCGGTGTTCGCCTGGGCCGATGCGATCGCGCGCGAGCACGGCAAGATCAATCTGATTTTCAACAATGCCGGCGTCGGTCTCGCCAGCACGGTCGAAGCGATGTCCTTGGCCGACTTCGAGTGGCTGATGAACATCAACTTCTGGGGCGTGGTGCACGGTACCCAAGCGTTCCTGCCGCATCTGAAAGCGAGCGGCGACGGCCACATCGTCAACACGTCGAGCCTGTTCGGCCTGCTCGCCTCGCCCGGCGCCTCGGCCTATCACGCGGCCAAGTTCGCCGTGCGCGGTTTTACCGAATCGCTGCGCCAGGAGCTGGACCTGATGCATTGCGGCGTGTCGGCCACCTGTGTGCATCCCGGCGGCATCAAGACCGCGATCGCGAAGAACTCGCGCGTGGATTCCAATGTCACCGCGCTCGGCGTCGATCCGTCGAAGTCGGCGCAGGAATTCGAGAAGCACTTCATCACCAGCGCCACCGCCGCGGCGCGCACGATCCTCAAGGCGGTGCGTAGCGACCGCCGGCGCGTACTGGTCGGGCCCGACGCGGTCGTGCTCGACAAGATTCAGCGGCTGTTTCCGTCCGGCTACGCAACCGTCATCGAATCGATCCACCGGCGTACGCACAAGGCGCACGCCGTTCCCGTTTCGTCGCCGCTGCCGCGCGGCTGATGAGCGGACCCGCACCGGAGCCCTTGCCATGAACAAGCCACTCGGACAACACGAAACGATCATCCCGCGCGAGCATTTGGATTTCGGTTTCGACGAGTCGATGCCGAAGTACTGGTTCCGCGGCGACGTCTACAAGACGCGCGTCTTCGACGCCGTGCAGTCGAGCTTTCCCGACGGTGAGCGCTACTTCATCACCAGCGTGCGCGCATTCCGCGACGGCGTCGTCGATCCGGTGATGCTGCAGGAAGTGCGCGACTTCATGCGCCAGGAAGGCCAACACGGCCTCGCCCACACGCGCTACAACGAGATGCTCGAACGTCAGGGCATGCCGATGGACGAGCTGACCGACGACGTCAAGGAAATGAACGCTCGTTGGACGCGGCAATACTCGCCGGAATTCAACCTCGCGCTGACTGCCGCGTTCGAGCATTTCACCGCGATGATGGCCTATGCCTACTTCTCCAAGGCCTACGTGATGGAAGGCACCGAGCCGCGCGTCCGCGCCATGTTCGCCTGGCACGCGATCGAGGAAATGGAGCACAAGTCGGTCGCCTTCGACGTCATGCAGAAAGTGGCCAAGGTCGGCTACTTCAAACGTTCACTCGCGATGGCGTTCGCGATCAAGGAAATGATGCGCTTCACCTATCGCGTCACCGACCGCATGCTGGCGGCCGACGGCTACACGCGCTGGCAGCGTATCGGCTTGCACTTGAAGAATGCGCTCTGGCTGCACGGTCCGCGCAAAGGCATCTACGGCGCCCTGACCGGCAAGCTGCTGCGCTACTTCAAGCCCGGCTTCCATCCGACGCAGGAGCCGACCATCCACAACTACGCCAACTGGCTCGAAGCCTGGGAACGCACGCACGATCCGTTCGTCGCCAGCGACGCGTTGTACGCGGCGGCGTGGCGTTGAAGGTTCGCAAGGGGACTGCATGAAGATCATCCGTAGCGTCGCCGCCCTGCTCGGCCTGACCGTGGTCGGCCTGGCCCTGTTCTCCTGGTGGAGCGCACGCCAAGCCGAGGCGCAGGTGCCGCCGCTCGGCCGCTTCATCGAAGTCGGCGGCGCGCGTCTGCACTACGTCGATCGCGGTCAGGGACCGATCGTGGTGATGGTGCACGGGCTCAGCGGCAATCTGCGCAACTTCCACGCCTTGATCGACCGCTTGTCGAAGGATCATCGCGTGATCGCGGTGGATCGACCCGACTGCGGCTATTCGATCCGCTTGTCGGGCGATCATCCCGATCTGTTCGCGCAAGCGGCGATCATCGCCGAATTCATGCGCAAGCTGGATCTGCAAAAGCCGCTGCTGGTCGGCCACTCGCTCGGCGGTGCGCTGTCGCTCGCGCTCGCGCTCGATCATCCCGACGCGATCGGCGGCCTCGTGCTGATCTCGCCGGCCAGCCAGGAAACGCACGAGCCGCCGGCTGTGTTCAAGGATCTGAACATCCAATCGCCGGTCGCGCGCGAGGTGATCGCCTGGACCCTGGCCACGCCGATTGGCAAGCTCAAGCACGATCAATTGCTACAAGGCGTGTTCGCGCCCGAGCCACCGCCGGCCAATTTCGACGTCGATGGCGGCGGCGCGCTGGCCGGACGCCCGCAGGAATTCGTCACCGCCTCGGACGACATGGTCGCCGCGCCCGCCGAATTGGCCGCGATGATGCCGCGCTATCAGGGTTTGAAGCTGCCGGTGGACATCGTCTTCGGCACGCAGGATCCGGTGCTCGACTATCGATTGCACGGCCAGCGTCTGGCCGACGCGATTCCCGGCTCGAGACTGCACCTGCTCGACGGCGGCCACATGATCCCGATCACTCAGGCCGACGCCATCGCCGCGCTGATCGTGCAGGCGCAAGCGCCGCCGGCCGTTGTCGATACACCACCCGCCGGGACCGCGGCGTCGCTCTGACCCGACGCCGGATCAGAGCGCGTCGATGTCGCCGAGCGCGCGGATCAGCCGCCGCGCGCGCTTGTCCGGCTTCGTCGGCGGTTTGGCGTAACCGGCCCCTTGCAGGCGGCGCAGCTCCGCCGCCGCGCTGCGCGCAGCCGCACTCGCTTCGGTCTCGCGATAGAGCCGGCGCGCCGCCGCCGCCGGGCCGCGACGTTCGTCGAGATCGGCCACCTCGACCTCGAAGCGCTCTTCGCCGCGCGTGATCTTGAGCACGTCGCCGACGCGCAAGGCCTTGGCCGGTTTGCCGGCGGCGCCGTTGACCTCGACCTTGCCGCCCTCGACCGCCTGCTTGGCCAGCGCGCGCGTCTTGAAGAAACGCGCGGCCCAGAGCCAGAGGTCGAGGCGGACGCTGGCTTCCACGACAGGAACGTTCTGCGTCATCGCTCGGCCGCGCACCAATTCATCATCGACCGTCCGCTACCGCTCAATGCGCAGCTCCGCCGCTCAGCCACTTCAAGCCGACCACGCCGCCGACGATCAGTGCGATGCAGCCGACGCGCGCGAGATCGCGCGACTCGCCGAACAGCAGCATGCCCAGAATGACGGTGCCGACCGCGCCGATGCCGGTCCAGGCGGCGTACGCGGTGCCGAGCGGAATGCTGCGCATCGCCAGCGAAAGCAGATAGAAGCTCACGATCATGCCGGCCACGGTCAACACGGTCGGCAGCGGCCGGGTGAAGCCTTCGGTGTACTTCAGACCGACCGCCCAGCCGATCTCAGCGAGGCCGGCGAGGACGAGATAGAACCAGGCAAGCGTGGGAGCGGCCATTGCGGCATGCGTCTTAGAGGAAGGGGCACGCCAGCCTATGTTCGACCTGAACGGTGGTCAACGTGACGCGCGGCGGATGGCCCGGGGGCGGCGTCTGGTGTATCCTGCGCGCAGTTTGTTGCGCCGCTTTCGCGATTTTCCCTTAGGAACGCCGGCCTGCCGGATGCCGCAAGGCTCCCTCCGAAACGTTCCGCGCCGCTCGGCCTTCGTCGCGCCAAACCCGGAATCCACGGCCATTCGGGCCGTTGCGATCCGACCATCGTCCTGTTCGTAGCGCGGTTCCTGGGAACGCTGCGAGCCATTTCGGCTTCATCAAAGCCGGAATACCGCGCCTCGCGTCGACGATGTTCGATCCCACCGATCGACATCCCGCACGGCCGGACGCGGACTCAAGCAACGGAGTTCCTCACATGTCATTCGAAACCCTCGGGCTTGCGCCCGCGCTGCTGCGCGCGCTGGCCGAACAAGGCTACAGCGAGCCCACCCCCATTCAGGCCGCCGCGATTCCGGCCGCGCTGGAAGGACGCGACCTGCTCGCCGGCGCGCAGACCGGCACCGGCAAGACCGCCGCGTTCGCGCTGCCGCTCTTGCAGCAGCTCTACGTCGCCCGCCGCGGACAGGCGCAGCCGAAGACGCCGCGCGCGCTGGTGCTGACGCCGACGCGCGAACTCGCCGCACAAGTGCACGACAGCGTGCGCGGTTACGGCAAGCACCTCGGCGTGCGCGCGACCACGATCTTCGGCGGCGTCGGCATCAAGCCGCAGGTCGAAGCCTTGCGCCGCGGCGTCGACGTGCTGATCGCCACGCCCGGCCGGCTGATCGATCACGTACAGCAGCGCAGCGTGAACCTGTCGCACGTCGAAGTGCTGATCCTCGACGAAGCCGACCGCATGCTCGACATGGGCTTTTTGCCCTCGATCAAGCGCATCCTCAGCCATCTGCCGCGCCAGAACCGCATCACCTGGCTGTTCTCGGCCACCTTCGCGCCGGAGATCAAGGCGCTGGCCAGCGAGTTCATGCGCGAGCCGGTCGAGATCCAGGTGGCCAAGCCCAACAGCGTCGCCGCCACCGTCACCCATCGCGTGCACCCGGTCGACGCCGCCAACAAGCGCGACCTGCTCCTGCATCTGCTCGCGCACGACGCGCGCCAGACGCTGGTGTTCGGCCGCACCAAGCACGGCGCCGACAAATTGGCCAAGGTGCTCGAGAAAGCCGGCCTGCGCGCGGCCGCGATCCACGGCAACAAGAGCCAGAACCAGCGCACGCGTGCGCTGGCCGACTTCAAGAGCGGCAAGATCAACGTGCTGGTCGCGACCGACATCGCCGCGCGCGGCCTGGACATCGATCAGCTGCCGATGGTCATCAACCACGATCTGCCGATGGTGGCCGAGGACTACGTGCATCGCATCGGCCGCACCGGCCGCGCCGGTGCCGAGGGACTGGCGATCTCGCTGGTTTCGCACGAAGAAGAAGGCTTGCTGCGCGACATTCGCCGCCTGCTCAAGCAGGAGATCGAAATCGCCGCGGTGCCCGGCTTCGAACCCTCGCGCCCGCTGCGTGCCGACGGCACCGCGCGGCCGACGCAGAAACCGGCAGCGGCCCGACCGCAGCGGACGCAGCGGCATGCGCGCCGCCCGCACGCTTCCAACGGCAACGAAGCCAACCCCGGTGCGCGCAAGAAGAAGCCGCGTCGCCGCGGCGGTGGCGGCGGTCGTCAGAGCCGCCCGGCCTGATCGATCGCATTGCGCAGCGAACGTCGCGTCAACGCGACGTCGCTGCGGCGAGATAGCCTGGCAGCTTGCTCGCCTCGCCGCTGTGCGCGAGCACTAGTGCTCGCTCGACCGCTGCGTCGAAGTCGCTGCGCTTGGGTCCGATGACTACGCGCGAGCGGAAGAAATCGGCCCAGGCGAACTCGGCGAACGCGGTCGGCGTCTTCGCGTAGCCGCCGCGCTCGCGCACGTAACCGGCCAGGCTGCGGTACGGATCGTCGAGCAGGCGGTCGACGTGATGCGGAATCTCCGCCGCACTCTGGCGCTGTCCCTGCGCATCGATCGGATGCGCCCAGCGGCGCTCCTGCATCGTCTTCCAAAACGCTTCCTCGGCGAGCGCGGAAAGGTCGGCTTCGATCAGAAAAAAGCCGCTGTCGTAGCCGCCGTCGGAGAGCGCGCGCGCGAGGTGGTGATGGTCGGTGATGTAGAGCCGCTGGTCGGCACCGAGCACCGCCGGAATCGGCCGCGCCTTCAAGTACTCCTTGCGTTCGTGGTGCCCCAACGCCTGCAGATGCCGGCGCTTGTCTTCGACCTCGATCAAACCGACCGTGATCTGGGTAGGGCGCAACTTGGCGATTTCGCATTCGTGCGGCTCGGCCACGACGCTGTCCTAGTTTTTGGGCGGTTGCGGGGGCGGCTCTTCCAGTTTCGGCGACCAACGTCGCCGAAACGCGCGCTCCAGCCGACCGCCCAGCAGCAACACGATCGCGCCGAGCACGAACGCGATCGCCAGCGGCAGGTACAAACCGACGCCGCAGGCGACGCCGAGTAGAGCGGTCAGCCAGATCGTCGCAGCGGTCGTCAGGCCGCTGATGTGCTGCTTGTCCGGATTGCGCAGGATCACACCGGCACCGAGAAATCCGATCCCGGTCAATACGCCCTGCACGACGCGGCTGAGCGCGTCGTAGCGGTGGCTGTCATCGCCGCCCGGCGGCATCACCACGATCACCACCAACGCGGCGCCGAGACTGACCAGCGCATGCGTGCGCACCCCGGCCGGCTTGTGGTGCAGGTCGCGATTGAGACCGATCAGGCCGCCGACCAGAACCGCGGCCGAGAGTCGCAGCGACACCGCCAACACCTCATCGATCATCCCGCACTCCGTCGCCGACGCCGCGGCAGTTTCGCGCAATCGATGCCGCTCGAACAGCGCTCCGGCAGGCGAAGACTGCGCCGATGCCGAAGCGCCCTGGCCGCCCTGCCCTACGCGTCCAGAGCGTGCTGCAAGTCGCGCTTGAACGCTTTCGGCTCGCAGCGGCCGAGCTTCACTTCTGGGGTCGCATGCCAGTCGGCGCAACGCCGTATCGCGTCCGCCACGGCCGCGGCCAGTGCCGCGTCCGCGTTGATACCGTCTTCCAGATACAGCGTCTTGACCTCGAAGATGCCGTCGGCGCGGTGCGCCTTGGCGTCGAGCCGGCCGACTAGGCGGCCGCGGTGCAGGATCGGCAAGACGTAGTAGCCGTAACGGCGTTTGGGCGCCGGCGTGTAGCACTCGATGCGATAGTCGAAACCGAACATCGTCGCGGCGCGCTCGCGGTCCCACACCACCGGATCGAACGGCGACAGCAAGGTCGTCTGCGTCGAGCGCAGGCGGCCGGCGACGGCGCTGGTCAATGCGTCACGGTGATCGGGGTGCACGTAGCCCGGCTGCTTCCAGCCGTCCACTTCGATCCGCAGCAGCTCGCCGCTGTCGACGTAGGCGTCGAGGTCGCGATCCTTCAGCTTGCCCCCGCTGCGGAAATAGTCGTTGATCCAACGCGCCTGCGTGACGCCGAGCGCCTGCACCGCGCCGAGCGTGAACTCGCGCCGCATCTCCTCTTCGGATACCTCGTCTCTGACGGAGGCGTGCCCGTTCGTGCGCATCGTCGCGCGCACGCGCTCGCCGAGGTCGTACACGCGCTGGAAGTTTTCGCGCCGCGCGATCATCAGCTCGCCCAGCGCGAACCAGGCCTCCAGCCAGCGCTTTTCTTCTTTCCAACCCCACCAGCCGCCGCTCTTGCCTTCGCCGCGTTCGAAGTCGGACGACTTCACCGCGCCGCGCTCGCGCACGTGCGCGAGCAGTCCGTCCATGCCGCTCGCGCTGTGTTCTTTCGCGCGCGCGGCGATGCGCATTGCCCAATGCCCTTGCCGGCTGTCGCGCGAATGCTGCCGATGCAGCGCGTAATCGGCGCTCGGCGCGAAGCTCGCTTCATGCGCCCAGCATTCGAAGATCGCGCCCTCGGCCAGCCATTCCTCCAACCATTCCTTGCGATACGCGCCCAGGCGCGAATACAGCACCAGGTACGGACTGCGTGCGACGACATTGATCGTGTCGATCTGCAGCACGCGCATACGCGTGATCGCGGCGAGCACGTCCGCCTTGCGCGCGCGTCGGCTCGGCCGCGCCAGCAATCCTTGCGCGGCGAGGTGCAGCAGGCGCGCCTGCTGCGCGCCGATACGGGGCAAGGTCGTCATCCGAAGCGGGCTGCGATCACTTTCTCGGTGCCAAGATCGCACCGAGCCGGTCCGGCGCACCGGCGATGCGCTCCAGGTGCGGGTACTTCAGTCCACCGTGATAGTCGATGCGCACGTTCTTGTAGTCCTCGCCGTTTTTGATCAGAAGCTCCAAGCCCTTGCCGTCCTTGGTGGCGGCGACCGCTTCCTTCAAGCGCTCGGACGAGAACTCGCGGCCGTTCACCGCGATCAGCGTGCTGGTCGGCGCGATGCCGGCTTTGAAGGCGGGTCCGTCCCAGCGCACATCGTTGATGCGACCGCCGTTGCCGGCGACCATCAGGCCGAGCGAGGCGGCGTAGTCGCTGACCTTGCGCTCGCTCTCGAGGTTCTTCTGGTATTCGCTCGGGCTGTCGGTGTAGACCAGTTTCCAGCCGCTGGCGGCGAGTCCGTCCAACGGCGGCGCGTTCGCATCGAGACGCTCGCGCAGGAACTTGGCCCAATCGTGCGCGGCCACGGCGTTCAACGCGGCGACGACGTCGTCGAAGACGTAGGTCTTGACCGCTGCGCTGCCGTCTTCGACACCGAAGAACGCGGCGGCGAAATCGTCGAGCGAGCGGCGATCGCGACTCAGCTCGCGCAGCTTCGCATCGACCGCCAGCCACAACAGCAAGCCGCCGGAGTAGTAATCCTCGCTCATCTGATAGTTGCGATACGGCAGCGGGCGACGCTGCGCAACGATCGGATCGTTGGTGGTGTCCTGCAGACTGCGCCAGGCGAAACCGGGGCGATTGTCGGCATAGATCGCAGCGACCTGGGCCAGCTCGTCGCGCGCCTGCTCCGCCGTCCACAAGCCCGAACGCGCGGCCAGCACCGACCCCCAGTACTCGGTTTGGCCTTCATAGACCCACAGCAGCGAGTCCTGCATCGGCACGTTGAAATTCGGCGTCCACAGATCGGCCGGGCGGCGGAACTTGCCGTTCCACGAGTGGGTGTATTCGTGCGCCAGCAGGTCGCGCCCCGGCGCGCGCTTGTCCCAATCGGTGAAATAGCCGGGGTGGCGTGTGTTCTCGCTCGAGCGGTGGTGTTCGAGGCCGATGTTGCCGAGCTCGTCGGTCAGCGCGAGCAGGAATTCGTAGTGGTCGTAGTGCTGCGAAGCGAACAGCTTGCGCGCCTGCTGCACCAGGCGTTTGTGCGCCTCGATCTGCTCCGGCTTGAAATCGAGGCTCTTGGCCTCGTCGGCGACGAGGTTCAGATGCACCGGCGCCGGCGCGCCGCCGAGATCGATGCGCTTGTAGTGCGCGCCGGCGAACATCGGCGAGTCGACCAATACCTCGAAGCTGACCGGCTTGAACGCCACCGTGCCGTCGGCACCGACGGCGTTGCCGCTGCCTTCCGTCCGCTCCAGCGCGGTGCCGAACTGCCAGCCGTTCGGCAGCTTCACGCTGGGCGCGATCGTGATGCGGCTGGAATAGTGACCGGCCGGATACAGCGCGACGGTATTCCACTGCAAATTCAACAGCTCGGGCGTCATCACGACGCGGCCCTGGCTGGATTCCTGCGGCGACAGGAACTCGAATTCGAGCGCCAGCGTCGCCACGCCCGGCGGCACTTCGAGATGAAACGCGTGCACGTCGAGCGGGTCGCGCTTCCATGCGATCAGCTGGCCGTTGCCGCGGATCGCGAGGCCGGCGAGCTTGTCGATCGGGCCGCGCGGCGCGTGGTTGCCCGGCAGCCACTGCGGATAAAGCAAGGTCAGCGGCCCGGCCACTACCGGAATCTCCTCGCGCACGCGAAAGATGCGGCGGCCGATGTCGCTGGCGTCGACTTGGAGCCGAATCGTTCCCGCGTACGCTGCGTCGATCGGCGCCGGAATCGCCCGCGCCGCCTCGTTCTGCGCCCATACCATATCGATAGCTGCACTGCTCGTGATCGCACACGCGACCGCCCAAACCCATCTGTTCGCCATTCCCGCTCCCGCTGTCCAAAGCCAATCGAAGCCGTCGAGCCGGCCGAAAAACAGCCACGCGCGGGCGAGCGACGAAGGTCGGCTCGGGCTCGAACGGGGAGGCACGACGACCGCCCGATGTTCGCACACTCATGTCCGGCCGACGCATGACGAAGGTCGTGGCAGACGCTCGCGATCTATTCAGGGGCCGCCTGTCTGTGCGACCAATGGCTACGTTCTGTGTGTGTCACGCACGCCTTCGATGACCTAGAATCGCGTGTCGCAGTGCAACAGGAAGTCGTCGATGCTGTACCACTTGCATGAAATCAACCGCGCCCTGCTCAATCCGTGGGTGACCTGGTCGGGCGCGGCCGCGCATGCGTTGTCGGCGCCGGACAACTGGCTGGGCAAGTTGCCGGGCATCGACCGCGTCGCCGCCGGCTACGAATTGTTCTATCGCCTCGGCAAGGATTACGAGAAGCCGACCTTCGGCATCACCTCGGTCAACGCGCACGGGCGCGAAGCCGCGGTCATCGAAGAACGCGTGATCGAGTTGCCGTTCTGCCATCTCTTGCATTTCAAGCGCGCCAGCGACGATCCGGCCGCGCTGAAGCAGCTCCGCGACGATCCGACCATCCTGGTCGTCGCGCCGCTGTCGGGCCATCATTCGACCCTGCTGCGCGACACCGTGCGCACCCTCCTGCGCGACCACGACGTCTACATCACCGACTGGGTCGACGCGCGCATGGTGCCGCTGGACAAGGGCCCGTTCGGCTTGGACGACTACGTCGCTTATGTGCGCCGCTTCATCGGCCACATCGG
This sequence comes from Dokdonella sp. GW821-FHT11D02, assembly GCF_058808595.1. Taxonomy (NCBI): domain Bacteria; kingdom Pseudomonadati; phylum Pseudomonadota; class Gammaproteobacteria; order Lysobacterales; family Rhodanobacteraceae; genus Dokdonella; species Dokdonella sp. GW821-FHT11D02. The sequence continues at coordinate 2,621,977 of NZ_CM179520.1, forward strand.
CGCGGAAAAGCTGCACGTGATGTCGGTGTGCCAGCCGACCGTGCCGGTGCTCGGCGCAGTCGCGCTGATGGCGGCGGCCGGCGAAACCACGCCGCTCAGCCTGACCATGATGGGCGGCCCGATCGACGGACGTAAACACCCGACCCAGGTCAACGACCTCGCCACCACTAAGCCCTTTTCGTGGTTCGAGACGAACGTCGTGTTCGACGTGCCGCCGAACTATCCGGGCAAGGGCCGCCGGGTTTATCCGGGCTTCCTGCAGCACGCCGGTTTCGTCGCGATGAACCCGAGCCGGCATTTCACCGCGCACTGGGACTACTACCAGGACCTCCTGCGCGGCGATCTCGACGACGCCGCCGCGCATCGCCGCTTCTACGACGAATACAACGCCGTGCTCGACCTGCCGGCCGAGTTCTACCTCGACACCATCCGCACCGTGTTCCAGGAATTCTCACTGCCGCGCGGCGAGTGGATCGTCGCCGGCGAACGCGTCGTGCCCGCCGCGATCAAGCGCTCGGCCCTACTCACCATCGAAGGCGAACTCGACGACATCTCCGGCCTCGGCCAGACCAAGGCGGCGCACGAACTCTGCACCGGCATTCCGGCCAAGAACCGCAGCCACCTGGAAGTCAAAGGCGCCGGCCACTACGGCATCTTCAGCGGCCGTCGCTGGCGCGACATCGTTTATCCCGACGTGCGCGATTTCATCCGGCGCTTCCACCAGCCTTAAGCTATCCGTCTCGCCCGATATCGCGTCGGGCCTCTTTGGAGAAGCTCATGCGAAACGCACTCCGCGGCGTTTGCGCCGCGCTGTCACTCGCTTCCTGCTGCGCCATGGCGGCACCGGCATCGAAACCGCAAACGATGCAACAAGTGCTGGAAGCGTCCAAGCCTTCGGACTGGCGCGCGCTCGATCCGCAAAACACCTTGTACCTCGACCTCGCCGCCGGCCGCGTCGTGATCGAGCTAGCCCCCACCTACGCGCCGCTGCACGCGGCGAACCTGCGCACGATGGCGCACGAGCACTATTTCGACGGTCTCGCCATCCTGCGCGTGCAGGACGGCTTCGTCACGCAATGGGGCGATCCGGACGCCGAAGACAAGAGCAAGGCGCACGCGTACGGCACGGCGAGCCGCACCCTGGCGCCCGAGTTCGAGCGCGCGATCGCACGCGATCTGCCGTTCACGAAGCTGCCGGATGGCGACGTCTACGCGCCCGAGGTCGGCTTCTCCGACGGTTTGCCGGTCGCGCGTGACGTCAAAGCGGGCAAGACCTGGCTGGCGCATTGCTACGGCATGGTCGGTGCCGGCCGCGACGTCAGCGTCGACAGCGGCAGCGGCGCCGAGTTGTACGTGGTGATCGGCCAGGCGCCGCGTCAGCTCGATCGCAACATCGCCTTGGTCGGCCGCGTCGTGCAAGGGATGGAATGGCTGGCAGCGCTGCCGCGCGGCAGCGGCCCGCTCGGCTTCTACGAAAAACCCGAGCAGCGCACGCCGGTCAAGTCGGTGCGGCTCGCCGCGGACCTGCCCGAATCCGAACGCACGCCGCTGGAGATTCTGCGCACCGACACGTCGACCTTCACCGCGCTGGTCGAGTCGCGGCGCAATCGGCGCGACGACTGGTACAAGCAGCCGGCCGGCAAGATCGATCTGTGCAACGTGCCGATTCCGGTGCGTGCAGTGACCAGCGCGAAGCCGAAAGACTGAAGCGCCAAGGACACGAAGATCACGCGGGCAGCACTCGGAAATCCCGGCTGCCCTTCATGCTCTTCGTGTCGACCGCTTTTGCGCTCTTGAGCTGGTGTCTCAGAGCTGCGTCGCAGCGAACGTGTCGCAGCTCTTGATGTCGCCGCTGGACAAGCCTTGGCGGAACCAGCGCACGCGTTCGGCCGAGCTGCCGTGCGTGAACGAGTCCGGCACGGCATAGCCGCGTGCGCGCTTCTGCAGCGCGTCGTCGCCGATCTGGTTCGCCGCGTTGAGCGCGGCCTCGACGTCGCCGGCTTCGAGCCAGTTCAACTGCTGCTGCGCATGGTTCGCCCACACGCCGGCGAAGCAGTCGGCCTGCAGTTCTTGCCGCACCGACAAGCCGCTGGCGCCTTCCATCGGCGTACCGCGGCGGGCTTGGTTCTCGACTTGGTCCATCACGCCGATGAGGTTCTGGATGTGGTGACCGACTTCGTGCGCGATCACGTAGGCGCGGGCGAAGTCGCCGGCGGCCTGGAAGCGCGTCTGCATTTCTTGGAAGAAGCCGAGATCGAGATACACCTGGCGATCGCCCGGACAGTAGAACGGACCCATCGCCGCCGACGCCGCACCGCAAGCCGATTGCACGCCGTCGCGGAACAGCACCAAACGCGGCGCCGGATATTGCTGGCCACTGCGCTGGAACATCTGGCCCCAAACGTCTTCGGTCGAACCGAGCACCTTTTTGACGAATAGCGTCTGCTCATCGTTGCCGGCCGGACTGGTCTGCTGCGGCGCCATTTGCGTGCCGCCGTCACCGGCCATGGAACCGAGCAGTTGCAGGATCTCGCCCGGATTCTTGCCGAACAAGAGCCCGACGATGACTACCAGAATGACGCCGCCGATACCGAGCCCGCGGCCGCCGCCGAAGCGAGGTCCGCCGCCGCCACCACCGCCACCGTCGTCCTCGACTACGTTGTCGCTTGCACGACCTTTCTGCCAGAGCATCGTCGTCGCCTCGTCGTTAGCGGTCACCCGTTCGGGGGCGACACTACTCGGCGCGCATTTCGCCCGCAAGCCGCTGCCGACCAAACATTTGCGTCGGCGGCGGTGAGCGTCGCCGATGCGGCCGGTCGCTCGCTTCGACTACGATAGCGGGATGACGACCTACGCCCGTTCTCGTTCACACCTTGTTTTCTTCCACTATGGATAAGGCCCAATCCGCACCGCAACGCCACAGCGCGGCGAGCCGCGTGGAAGGATTGGGACAAGAGGCGGTGCAGACGCTGCAGCGTGCCGCGTTCGCGCTCGAAGCCGGCCGACTCGACGAAGCCGGCCGCAGCCTGCCCGAAGTGTTGGAGCGAGCGCCCGATCACCCTGAAGCGCTGCGCTTGCTCGGCATCTTGCTCGAACGCCAGCAACGCGGACGCGAGGCGGTCGCGCTGCAGCGCCGTGCGCTCGCCGCGTGGCCCGACGACGCATTGATTCTCGGCAATCTCGGCAGCGCATTGGCGGGCCTCGGCGAGGACGCCGCCGCGCTCGATACGTTCCGCCGCGCGACGCAGGTCGCGCCCAACAGCGGCGCGGCTTGGTTCAACTACGGCAAGCAGTTGGACATCGGCGGCGACACCCGCGCCGCCGCCGACGCGCTCGCGCGCGCGCTCGAGGTGGCGCCCGACCACGTGCCGGCACGCCTGCTGCACGGCGAGGTGCTCGGTATGCTCGGCGATACCGACGCCGCCGCTGCGCAGTTGCGCGAGACGATCCGGCGCCGTCCGAAGCTGGCGCACGCCTGGATCGACCTGGCCAATCTGAAGACAGTCGCGTTGGACGAAGCGGAAGAAGAACAGCTGCAGGCGCTGTTGGCCGACCCCGAACTCGGTGAGGACGATCGCTCGACGATCGGCTTTGCTCTCGGCAAGGCGCTCGAAGACCGCGCGGAATACGCCGACGCGCATGCGACCTTCACCGCGGCGAATGCATTGAAGCGGCGCGTGCTGCCGTGGGACGCCGCTGCGCATCGGCGTCACGTCGACGCCATTGCCGAAGTGTTCGGTGCCGGCACCGCGCGCGCGCAAGAGGCCAAGCTCGGTGAGGAGATCATCTTCATCGTCGGCCTGCCGCGCTCGGGCTCGACCTTGATCGAGCAGATATTGGCCAGTCATCCTGAGGTCGCCGGCGCCAACGAGCTGCCGGATCTCGAATACGTGCTGATCGAGGAAGCGCGCCGCCGCGGCCAACCGTTTCCGGCGTGGGCGGCCTCGGCGACACCGCAGGAATGGGAGCGCCTGGGCCGGCGTTATCTCGAGCGCACCGCGCGCTGGCGCGCCGACAAGCCACGCAGCACCGACAAACGGCCGGAGAACTGGGCTTTCGTCGGCGCCGCTCTGGCGATGCTGCCGGGCGCGCGCGTGATCGATTGCCGCCGCGACGCGCTCGAAACCGCCTGGTCGTGCTTCAAGCAGTCGTTCGGTCCGCAGCGTCTGCCGGCGTTGTACGACCTCGACGGCATCGCACAGTACCAGGCCGATCACGATCGCCTCAGCGCGTCGTGGCGCCGACTGCATCCCGACCGCTTCCGCGAACAGAGCTACGAGGCGCTGCAAGCCGATCCGGAAACCGAAATCCGCGCCCTGCTCGAATTCTGCGGCTTGCCGTTCGACCCGGCCTGCCTCGACTTCCATCAAACCCGGCGCGTCGTGCGTACCGTCAGCGCGGCGCAGGTGCGCCAGCCGCTGCGCAGCGACACGGCGCGCAGCGCGCACTACGGCGAACTGCTCGATCCCTTGCGCCAAGCACTGCGCACCGCGAACGAGGCGATCGACGAAGCCAGCGAATCGGCGCCGAGCGACTTCGCCGCCACGCAACCCGAGCGCCTCGCCGGCCTCTCGCCCGATGCGGTGCGAGCGCTGCGCGGCGCCGGCCAGCATCTTTTGCGACGCGAATTCGACGCCGCCGACGCTGCGCTCGAACACGTACTCGCCGAGGCGCCGGCGCATCCGGAAGCGTTGCGCTTGTTCGCCATCGCGGCGCAGGCGCGCGGCCGTTTCGCGCAAGCGATCGACGCGTTGCGGCGCGCCCTCGCCGTGCGACCCAACGACGCCGTGCTGATCAATACGTTGGCCGCGGCGCTCGCCGACGCCGGCCACGCCGATGCGGCGCTGGACGGTTTCCGCCGCGCTTGCGAAGTCGATCCGACGCTCACCTCGGCGTGGCTGAACCTCGCCAACGCGCTGCATCGGCAACGCGACCATGCCGGCGCGGAAGCCGCGTATGCACGCGCGGTCGCATTGCAGCCGCAGCAAGCACCGATCCGGATCGCGCAAGCGAACGTGCTGAAGGAACTCGATCGCCCCGACGCGGCCGCGGCCGCCTATCGCGCGGCGCTGTCGATCGATCCGACGGCCACCACCGCCTGGGTCGGGCTGGCCGAACTCGACACCACCGCGCTCCACGACGAGGAAGTCGCGCGTCTGCAAACTCTGTTGTCGCGTGCCGACCTCGCCGAGGACAAACGCAGCGACGGCGCGCTCGCGCTGGCGCGTGCGCTGGAAGACCGTGGGCACGTGCAGCAGGCGTTCGATTTGTACGTCGCCGCGAACACGATTCGCCGGCGCCAGGCGAACTGGGACGCCGCCGCGCTGTCGCGCCACGTCGATGCGATCATGCAGGCGTTCGAGCGGCCACCCGCCGCAGCCGCCGCGGACTTCGGCAGCGAGGCGATCTTCCTGGTCGGCATGCCGCAATGCGGAGCGGAAGAGCTGCGTACGCTGCTGGCGCAGCATCCCGAAATCGAAGACGCGCAGGAGCCGGGCGATTTGCTGGCTGTGCTGCAAGAAGAATCCGCTCGGCGCGAACTCGCATTCCCGCTCTGGGTCGGCGACGCCGGCGCAACCGATTGGCAGCGTCTGGGGCAGCAATACTTGGAACGTACTCAGCGCTGGCGCCTGGCGCGGCCGCGCCATCTCGATGCGAGCCTGTCGAACTGGCCCTTGCTCGGCGCCGTGCGCGCGATGCTGCCCGGCGCGCGCATCGTCAACGTGCGGCGCGATCCGCTCGAAGCGTGCTGGGCCTGCTTCAAGAAGTCGTTCGCCGCGGTCAACCGCCATGCGTTCAGTTACACGCTCGACGATCTGGCCGCGTATTGGCTGAACTACGATCGCCTTTCCTTCTTCTGGCACGCACGCTATCCGGGGCGAATCTACGAATTCGTTCAGGAAGAGTTCGCCGCCAAACCGGAACCGCAGATTCGCGCCCTGCTCGATTTTTGCCGGCTGCCGTTCGAAGCGGATTGCCTGCCGCGCCGCGGTGTGCGTCGCGGCATCGCTACGGCGCGCTACGGCGCACAGCTCGACCCGTTGCGCGACGCCCTCGGCATCGCGCGCGAGTCCGCATCGAGGCGATGAGCATGGACGGCTTTGTTATGCTGCCGCCGCATGCATGACGACTCGGCGATGAACCCTTCCGCACCCGAACGCGCCTCTGCCAGTGAGGCCGTCGGCAATCCTTCACCTGCGGCCCCTTCGCTCGACGAGCGCTCGGCCGGGCTGCCGCACGCCGTTCGAGAATGGTTGCGCGAAGCGCGCGCCGCGCTGGAACAACAGCGTTACGCCGACGCCGATGCCGCCTTGCGCAAAGCGCAGCCCGCCGCCGGCGACCATGCGGAGTTCCTGCGCCTGCTCGGCGTCACCCGGCAGGCGCAGAAGCGCTCCAGCGAAGCGGTTTCGGCGCTGCGACGCGCGCTGGAGCTGGCGCCGGGCGATGCGTTGATCCTGACCAATCTCGGCACGGCGCTGCGCGCGCAGGGGGATATGGACGCTGCGCTGGTCGCGCTGCGCCGTGCCTGCGAGCTGGCGCCGGAGCTCGCGCCGACCTGGTACAACCTCGGTCGCGCGCTCGCCTCGACACAAAATCCGGGCGAAGCGAACGAAGCCTACGCGCGCGCGCTCGCTTGCGATCCGCAACACCTCAAAGCGCGGCTCAGCTACGCCGACACCCTGCGTACGCTGGGACGAAGCGACGATGCCGTGGCGCATTACCGGCAGGCGCTCGAGCTGGATCGACCCGACGCGATCGAAGCCTGGGGGCGGCTGGCGAACATGAAGACGCTCGCCTTCACCGCCGAGGATACGGCGCGGCTGGAACAGATTTTTGCGCGCGGCGATTTGAGCGAAGAACAGCGCGTCCTGGTCGGTTTCGCCTTGGTCAAGGCACGCGAGGATCAGGGCCGCTACGGCGAGGCGTTCGACATGCTCGGCACGGTGAATGCCGTCAAGCGCCGCAGCCTGCAGTGGGACGCTGCCGCATTCCGCGATCGCAACGAGGCCGTCATGCGTGCCTTCGCGCGGCCGCTGCGTACCGCAGCGCCGGCGTCGATGGGCAAGGAAGTCGTTTTCGTGGTCAGCCTGCCGCGCTCGGGTTCGACCCTGATCGAGCAGATCTTGGCCTCGCACCCGGAGGTCGAAGGCGCCGGCGAATTGCCCGACCTGGCGGCGATCGTGGAGGCGGAATCCAAACGCCTAGGCGGTGAGCTGGCCGAATGGGCACCGCAGGCGACGCCGAAGGATTGGCGCCGTCTGGGCGAAGAGTATCTGGAGCGCACGCAACGCTGGCGCCGGTCGCATTCGCGTTTCACCGACAAAGCCTTGTCGAACTGGCGCCTGCTCGGCGCCGCGATGGCGATGCTGCCGGGTGCCCGCTTCGTCGACGCTCGCCGCGACGCGCTCGAGACCTGTCTGTCCTGCTACCGGCAGATGTTCAGCCGCGGCAGCCATCCCTACAGCTACGACCTCGGCGAGCTGGTCGCCTATTGGCGCGAATACGATCGCAGCATGCGTTTTTGGCACGCGCGTTATCCGCATGCGATCCGCGAGCAGTCGCACGAGAAGCTGCTGGCGGCGCCGGAAGCCGAAGTGCGCGCCCTGCTCGCGTTCTGCGATCTGCCGTTCGACGACGCCTGCCTGCGCTTCCACCGCACGCGCCGCAACATCCACACGCTCAGCGCCGCGCAAGTACGCGAACCGCTGCGCCGGAACACCGCGCGTGCGCCGCTTTACGGCGAACGTTTGGCACCGCTCGCGCACGCGCTGGGCCGCGCGTGAGCCGATCGCCCATGGCGTATCGATCCCCAACTGACAAGGCGCCCGAGCCGGCGCGGACGGAGAAGCGAACCGATGGTCGATAACCGCGTGACCAACCGCTATGCGGTCTGGAGCAACGCCGCCGACGCCAGCACGAGCATCGAGTCCTTACCCAGCCTGCCTGCGGTGGACTCGCGCCGACAGGATCTCCCGCACGGCGCGGCGCGGCTGCTCGCACGCGCCGAACGCTGGATGGGACTGGGCGAGTACGGTTTCGCCGCGCGCTCGCTGCAGGACGCGCTCGCTCTCGCAGCGGAACATCCCGAGCTGCTGCGCATGCAGGCGCTGGCGTTTCACGGATTGCGCCGCTACCCCGAGGCGATCGATTTGCTCCGGCGCGCACAGGCTTTGCGTCCCGACGACGTGCTGATCGAGAACAACCTCGGCGGCGCCCTCGGCGAATCGGGCGATCTGGCCGGCGCCGCCGCGGCTTTCCGCCGCGCCGCCGAACTCGCGCCCGAACTCGCCCCTGCGTGGTTCAACCTCGGCACGGCGCAACACGCTTTGGGCGAAAGCGCGGCGGCCGAAGCCAGTTTGACGCGCGCGCTCGAGCTCGAGCCGAATCATCTGCCGGCTCGTTCCCTGCTGGATCTGCTGCGACCCGCTTCGTCCGCACGAGAGTGACACGCAAGCGCGCTTCTACCGCCACGCCAGACCGCTCGGCCGGTCTCTCGGCCGAAGCGGCGCGGCTGCTCACGACGGCGGCCGAGCGGCTGCAACAGCGCGACGCCGAGGCGGCGGAACCGATGTTGCGCGGCGTGCTGGCGCTCGCACCTCATCACCCCGAAGCGCTGCGTTTGTGGAGCATCGCCTGCATCCTGCGCAACGATGCCGACGGCGCGATCGCGGCCTTGCGCCGTGCACTCGCCGCGCGTCCCGACGACGCGCTGCTGCACAACAATCTCGGCAATGCGCTGCGTGCGGCCGGCGACTTGGACGGCGCCGTCGCCGAGTTCCGCCGCGCGGTCGAACTCGCGCCGACGCTCGCGGCGGCCTGGTACAACCTCGGCAAAACGCTGAAGACACAAGCTCGCTCGGCGTCGGCCGACGAAGCGCTGACGCGTGCGCTGGCGCTGGCTCCCGAGCACGTCGCCGCGCGCATCGTGTACGCCGACAATTTGAAAGCGCTCGGCCGCGTCGCCGATGCAGTCGCGGCCTATCGGCACGCCTTGGAGAGAGAGCCGCACGCCGCGCTCGCCTGGTGGGGCCTGGCCAATCTGAAGACGGTGCGATTCGACGCTGACGACCTCGACCGGCTGCAAGGCGGCTTCGCCTCGTCTACGCGCACCGGCGATCGCGCCTTGCTCGGCTTCGCCTTGGTCAAGGCACTCGAAGATCATCGACGCTACGACGAGGCTTGGCGCGTCCTCGAGCAAGCCAATGCCTTGCGACGCGCCGAGGTGCCGTGGAACGCGGCGATGTTTAATCGCTACGTCGACGACATTCTGGCGGCGTTCCAAGCGCCCTTGCCGCAAGAGCCGGCACCGCTCGGTGGCGAAGTGATCTTCATCGTCAGCCTGCCGCGCTCCGGCTCCACCCTGGTCGAGCAGATCCTCGCCGCGCATCCCCAGATCGAGGGGGCCGGCGAGTTGCCCGACCTACCCGCGGTCATCGCGAGGGAGTCGCAGCGGCGCGGCCTGCCGTTTCCGGTTTGGGCCGCCCAAGCGGATGCGGCGGACTGGCGGCGGCTGGGCGAGGAATACCTCGAGCGCACGAAAAGTTGGCGCGATCGACGTGCGATCCATACCGACAAGGGACTGGACAACTGGCTCTATCTCGGCACCGCGGCCGCGATGCTGCCGGCTGCGCGCTTCGTGCACAGCCGGCGCGACGCGCTCGAAACGGCGCTTTCGTGCTACCGCCAGTGGTTCAACGCGGGTCAGGCGTTCAGCTATTCCCGTGACGATATAGCGGACTACTTCGGCAGCCACGTCAAGGCGATGCGCCACTGGCGCTCGCATCACCGCGAGCGCGTGCACGAACAATCCCTCGAAGCCTTGCAGGTCGATCTGGAAGCCGAAGTGCGGCGCTTGCTCGCCTTCCTGCACCTCGATTTCGATGCCCGCTGCCTCGCCTTCCACGACCACGATCGCCCGGTCAGAACCGCCAGCGCGGCTCAGGTCCGCGTCGCGCTGCAGCGCGACACGAGGCGCGTCCCCGACTACGAAACGTGGTTGGGTGAATGGCGCAAAAAACTGCTCCCGCACGCCTCCCGCTAGGGCTGCGGCGACGCCGTTCAGGCTCGGCGCAATGGAGCTGGAACTGCATTAGCAGCAATGCATTGCAGCAAGGTTTGCGCGGCCGTGACCGTACGTTGTCGAAGGAGTTCAAACTTTGTTGCAGCCCCCTTCATGCTCTGTTAGGTTCGACCTGTTGTACCAGTGTCAACCAATGGGGATACATCATGCGCAAAACTACAATAGCTGTAAGTATTGCTGCGGCCCTGACGGCGCAGGCTTTTGCAACGGCAAGTGACGTAAAACAAGATGTCACCCGCAAAGCAGACCCGAATTCCCGCAATCACCACCAAGCTCGCCCGAACTCTCCGCAGGGCACCGTCCTCTACGATCAGTCCGCCACCACGCTCGACGGCGGCGCTCAGGCTCTCATCGATTCCGCCTCGCCGGGCTACGACTCGGAAGGCGCAGACGACTTCGTCATTTCCGACGCCAACGGCTGGACCGTAACCGGCATCAAGGCGAGTCTCAGCTTCAACGCCGAGCCGGTGCCGGCCGACGCGGTCTACAACGTCAAAATTTTCGCCGATAGCAGCGGCAGCCCGGCGGCGACGCCGACCTGCGATGCATCGGGTTCCGCCGGCACCCTCGGCCCGGTGACCGGTACCGGTCAGGTCTTCGCCGACGTCTCGATCTCGCTGGCGACGCCGTGCAACCTGCCGGCCGCAGGCACCTACTGGCTGTCCGTCACCCCCGTCTTCAACTTCCCGCCGCAGTCTTTCTGGGCGACCAGCTCGGCCGCCACGATCGGTGGCGAAGGCAAGTGGAAGGAAGCCGGCGGCTACAACACGCCCTGCTCCAATTGGACCAACATGTCCGATTGCGTGGGCAACCTCGGCGGCAACCCGTTTCAAGCCGGCGACGGCGACACGAACTACGCGTTCCAGATCCTCGGCAGCGTCAACGGCGGCGGCGGCGGATGCACGGCGGGCGGTATCTGCTTGACCGTCACCCTCGGCAGCGACACCAGCACGGGCGCTTGCGGCACCGTCGACACGCTCTCGGTGACTGCCGGCGACCAGGTCAATTTCTGCTACAAGGTACAGAACAACACCAGCGGCGCGCTCAACTTCCACTCGCTCAGCGACAACATCAACGGCTCGATCTTCAGCTTGTTGAATCAGCCGCTGGCGGCGGGCGCCACCTATCAGTACAACCGCATCGTCACCGCGGGCTCGTCCGAAGAAATCAACACCGCAACCTGGACCGCGCAGGACCTTCCGCCCGGCTACGCCTCGACCGTGACCGGCGGCGGCGTCTCGGACCGCATCTTCTGCGACGGCTTCGACGGCACCGCATGCAGCGGCGGCGGCAGCGGCGGATTCATCGACATCACCACGACCGGCACCGCGCTCGGTCTGGCGGATGACGGGTCCGCCGCAGTGCAGATCCCGTTCTCGTTCAACTTCTACGGCACCTCGTCGAACAACATCTGCGTCGGCAACAACGGCTACATCCTGTTCGGCACGACGACCTGCCCGACCTCGGGCCTGTTCGACAACACCGAACTGCCGAGCACGGCGTTCACCGATGCTGCGATCCTGCCGCTGTGGGACGATTTCGACGCCGAGAACGGCGACGTGTACTACGCCACACAGGGAACCGCGCCGAACCGCAAGTTCATCGTCGAATGGTTCGACCGCTATCACTACGACGGCTCGCAGAACACCGACGGCGCCACCTTCGAAGTCATCTTCGACGAAGCCACCAGCAAGATCTCCTTCGAGTACAAGGACGTCGCGTACAGCGGTCTGGGCAACACGACGGATGATCCGGACGATTGCACCAACGGCGTCTGCGCGACGATCGGCCTGCAAGGCAGTGCGACCCTCGCCAATCAGTTCTCGTTCCAGACGGCGTCGATCTCCAACAACTCCGGCATCGACTGGGCGGCAACTACGCCGCAGATCTTCACCAGCACCGACACGGTCACGGTGGACTCGGGCGCGCCGATCATCGACGTCGATCCGGCCACTCTGAGCGGCTCGGCCGCGGCCGGTGCGAGCACCACAGTGCCGCTGACGATCGGCAACATCGGTACGCGCAACTTGACCTGGACCCTCGACGAAGCGCCGTCCAACGCGCACTTCCCGTCGGCACCCGGCACCCGCCGCTTCGTCATCCCGATGGGCCAGCACAGCGGCGCGCAGGTGCCCAAGCTGCAGCAGCATCAGAATCGTCCGAGCAAGCCCAAGCAGCATGCGTCCTTGCCGTTCGGCACGGCCGCGGTGCCGAGCTACGGCGTCATCGCCGGTGATGCGACGAGCTACGTCTCCTTGGACGCCGCTGCGCCGACCACGCTGACCGACATCCCGGTGACTGGCAGCCTCGGCACGATGTGGGGCGGTGCGTTCATCAACAACGACTTCAGCAAGCAGTACCTGCTGGGCGACACCGGCTTCGAGTCGATCGACACGACCAGCGGCGCGATCACGTTGATCAGTGCCAGCACTGGTGGCGGCGACGTCTGGGGCATGACCTCCGATCCGTCGACCAACGTCCTGTACGGCATCGGCCCGAGCAGCGGCCAGACGCTCTACACGATCGATCCGGTCACCGGCAACACGACCGACGTCGCGGCGATCACCGGCGATGCCGCCGGCAACACGATCAGCTCGATCGCGATCAATTCGGCTGGCCAGATGTACGGCGTCGACCTCGATGCGGACTGCTTGCTCGCGATCGACAAGACCAACGGCGACACGCAGTGCATCGGCTCGCTCGGCATCGACACCAAGTACGTGTCCAGCCTCGCGTTCGACCAGTCGACGGGAATCTTGTACTTCTCCGGCAACGACCAGGGCGCTGGCACCAACAACATGTACACGGTCGACGTCGGTACCGGCGCGGCGACGCTGATTTCGCCGATCGCCGGCGACGGTGCGCAGCAGCTGGTCGCGTTGGCTCCGGCGGTCGCCTCCGGTCCGTGCGCCAATCCGGCCGACGTGCCGTGGCTGTCGTTCAACCCTGCCAGCGGCACCACGCTGCCGGGTGCGGATACGCCGGTGACGGTCACGCTCAATGCAGCGGCCCTGACCAATGGCGTGTACGACGCGAATGTCTGCGTGTTCAGCAACGATCCGGCCAACCGCACGGTTACCGTGCCGGTCGAGTTCACCGTCGGTTCGGCGCCTCCGGTACCGCCGAGCGTGGCCAAGGCGTTCGCACCGACCAGCGTCGCTACGGGTACGGCCAGCACGCTGACGATCACGTTGAGCAATACGCAGGCGGGTGTGGCCACGTTGAGTGCCAACCTGGTCGACACGTTCCCGAGCGGCCTGGTCGTCGCGACCACGCCGAACGCCTCCACCACGTGCGGCAGCGGCAGTGTCACCGCCGCGGCGGGTGCGGCCTCGGTGACGCTGGGTACGGGAGCGACGATTCCGGCTACCGGTTCGTGCACGGTCAAGGTCGATGTGCAGTCGGCCGCAGCCGCGAGCTACACCAACACGATTCCGGTCGGCGGTTTGCAGACCAGCCTCGGCAACAATACGGCGGCGGCAACGGCTGCGCTGACCGTGACGGGTGGTAGCAATCCGAACATCGTCGACAGCGGCGTGGTATCCATTACTGTTCCGGCAACAGTCGACGGCCTGTACATCAACTGGGTGACGGGTGCCAACGGCTCCACCGCCGTAACTGGGTGGGACTTCAACGCCTACCTCGCGACCGGCAATGTGTTCGGCTTCTTCTGGGGCGGAACCAGCTTCCCGGAAAACGCCGGCGTCGCCAGCGCGACAACGGGTGGAACCTATACCGTGCTCGCGTCGGGCGCCACGATCGGCCCAGCCTCGATCTTCACCCGTGAAACGGCGGCCGCTACAACCGCGCCTTGGCAGGCGGGAGTGTCCGGTGGTTACCTCGGCGTTCGCTTCAAGAACGAAGGCACCAACCAGACGAACTACGGTTATGTGCGGCTGAACACGACGGCACCGGGCGGGTTCCCGGCGACGATCACGCGCTACGTCTACGACAAGTCGGGTGCGGCGATCACGATCCCGTAGTCGTAACGTTCCATTGAGCATCTCGAGGCGGGGGCAACCCCGCCTCTTTTTTTTGCTTACCGTTGCGATCGTCCATGATCGCTGCGCCTCGAAAGTCGAACCACTTTACGCGTTCGCTCTTCCCCGAAATCTAGAGCGGCCATCCATGGCCGCACTGTTCTATGACAGCCGATCTAAGACAGCCGACCTAAGTAGATGCCTGCTCACGCAATGGGGTGGTGAGCTTGCTATGCTGGCGAGATGACCACGCCTTCCCCCGCTTCGCGCATGGCGCAGCGCTTTCGCGGTTTCCTGCCCGTCGTCGTCGACGTCGAAACCGGCGGCTTCGACTGCGAGCGGCACGCCCTGCTCGAAGTCGCGGCGGTCGTCGTGCGCATGGACGAACAAGGCTGGGTGAGCCCCGAGCCGGTGGTGTCGACCCATGTCGAAGCGTTTGCGGGGTCGGAGATCGATCCGCGTTCGCTCGAGATCACCGGCATCGACCCGGATCATCCGTTCCGCTTCGCCCTGCCCGAGCGCGCCGCGCTGGATCTGATCTTCAAGCCGGTGCGCGCGGCGATGCGCGAGGCCGATTGCCAGCGCGCGATCCTGGTCGGCCACAACGCCGCTTTCGATCTCGGCTTTCTGAACGCCGCGATCCGTCGCACCGCGCACAAGCGCAGTCCGTTCCACCAGTTCAGTTGCTTCGACACCGTCACGCTCGGCGGCCTGGCTTACGGACAGACCGTGCTCAGCCGCGCGGTCGAAGCGTCCGGCCAGCGCTGGGACGCGCAGGCGGCGCACTCGGCCGTGTACGACGCCGAACGAACGGCGGAGCTCTTCTGCGGCGTGATCAATCGCTGGAAGCAGATGGACGATCGCTTCCGCATGCCGCTGGAGCGTCTGGCCGCGGACGCTTGATCGAAGCCTGCATCGGGCGCATCTTCCCCTCATGCCGATCTACGAATACGCCGCCAGCACCGAGCAATCCTGTGCGACTTGCAGCAAAGGATTCGATCGCCTGCAACGGCTCGCCGACGCAGCCTTGACGGAGTGCCCCGATTGCGGCGCGCCGGTGCATCGTGTCCTCAGCGCACCCCAGGTCGTGGCCGGCCAGGGGCATGTCCTGCGCGAAAACCACATCGCCAAACACGGCTTCACGCAGTACCGCCGGGTCGGCAAGGGTCAGTACGAAAAGACCGCCGGCAAGGGTCCCGATACGATCAGCGGCGACTGAAGCGTGCGCTGTCGTCATATTGACGCACTCCAATCCGTCGACATAAGTGATTGAATTTCATGATCCAACGCGAGCCGCAACGGCGGCACGAACGCGTCATGAAACATTACTGAAATAAATCTCTCATCGTTTCGCAATCTCGCGAGCCTACAAAGCGCGGAGCCGCCTTAACGGCGTGTTCGCTTTCCCACTGCTTTGAGGAGTCTCCGCGTGCTCACCTCGATCAAGACCCGCTTTGTCGCCGTTGGTCTGGCGACCGTCCTCGGGGCCGCCTCCGCGCAGGCCGCCGACATTACCGGCGCTGGCGCCACCTTCATCTATCCGATCCTGTCGAAGTGGTCGGACAGCTACAACAACGCCACCGGCAACAAGATCAACTACCAGTCGATCGGCTCCGGCGGCGGCATCACGCAGATCAAGGCCGGCACGGTCTCGTTCGGTTCGTCGGACAAGCCGCTGACCCCGCAGGAACTCGACGACGCGGGCCTGGCGCAGTTCCCGTCGGTGATCGGTGGCGTGGTTCCGGTCGTCAACGTCGAAGGCATCGAAGCGGGCAAGCTGAAGTTCACCGGCCCGCTGTTGGCCGACATCTACCAGGGCAAGATCAAGAAGTGGAACGACCCCGCGATCGCGCAGGTCAATCCGGGCGTAACGCTGGCCGACGCCAACATCACCGTCGTGCATCGCTCGGACGGTTCGGGCACCACCTTCAACTTCACCAACTACCTGTCGAAGGTCTCGCCGGAATGGAAGGCCAAGGCCGGTGAAGGCACCACGGTGTCGTGGCCGGTCGGCGTCGGCGGCAAAGGCAACGAAGGCGTCGCCGCTTACGTCAAGCAGATCAAGGGCTCGATCGGCTACGTCGAACTCGCCTACGCGCTGCAGAACAAGATGACCTACACCGCGCTGCAGAACTCGGCCGGCGCGTTCGTGCTGCCGAGCCTGTCGAGCTTCCAGGCCGCTGCCGCCAGCGCCGACTGGAAGGGTGCGAAGGACTTCTTTCTCGTGATCACCAACGCGCCGGGCGAGAACTCCTGGCCGATCACCGCGACCAACTTCATCCTGGTCTACAAGCAGCCGAAGGATTCGGCCGCGGCGAAGTCGGTGCTCGACTTCTTCAAGTGGGCGTACGAGAACGGCGGCAAGCAGGCCGAAGAACTCGACTACGTACCGCTGCCCAAAGCGCTGGTCGAGCAGATCGAGAGCTACTGGCAGGCCGAAGTCAAGCTGTAAGCAAGTGTGAGGGACGGCGGACGGAAACGTCCGCCGTCCGATTTTGCGACTGGGGAGTCGTTTGCAGTGGCGGCATGAAAACGCCGCTTCCGCGCCGCTGAAAGCGCGTCTCCAGCCTGCGCACCCCACCCGCGTACATCCCGTCCCTACGGAATTCCTGCATGTCCGCTCATTCCCCCGCAGCCGGCGCTGCGATTCCCGCAGCCGTCATCGATGCGAGCCGGCGCGCCGAGCGCGACGCCCGCGCCGACACGCTGTTCCGCGGCCTGCTCGCCGCAGCGGGTATCTTCGTCCTGCTCACCCTCATCGGCATCGCCTTGTCGATGCTGTGGGGCGGACGCGAAGCGCTGGCCGAGTTCGGCCTCGGCTTCTTCTTTTCCGCCGAGTGGGACCCGGTCAACCACAAATTCGGTGCGCTGATCCCGATCTACGGCACCCTGGTCAGCGCGCTGATCGCGATGCTCATCGCGGTGCCGGTCAGCTTCGGCATCGCGCTGTTTCTGACCGAGATCGCGCCGAACTGGCTGCGCGGTCCGGTCGCCTCGGCGATCGAACTGCTGGCCGGCATTCCCTCGATCATCTACGGCATGTGGGGTTTGTTCGTGTTCGTGCCGCTGGTCGGCGAACACATCGCCCCCTGGCTCAACGACAACCTCGGCTCGTGGCCGCTGATCGGTCCGCTGTTCACCGGTCCGCCGCTCGGCATCGGCATGCTGACCTCCGGTTTCGTGCTCGCGATCATGGTGATCCCGTTCATCTCTTCGGTCATGCGCGAAGTGTTCCTGACGGTGCCGACGCGCCTGAAGGAATCGGCCTACGCGCTCGGCTCGACCAAGTGGGAAGTGGTGTGGGACATCGTGCTGCCCTATACACGCACGGCCGTCGTCGGCGGTGTCTTCCTCGGTTTCGGTCGCGCCCTCGGCGAAACCATGGCGGTCGCCTACCTGGTCGGCAACTCGGTCAAGTTCACCCCGTCTCTGTTGGAACCGAGCACGACCATTGCGGCCCTGATCGCCAACGACTTCAACGAGTCAACCGGCCTGCATCGCTCCTCGCTGCTCTTGCTCGGCTTCGTCTTGTTCCTGGTCACCTTCGTCGTGCTGGCCGCCGCCCGCCTGATGCTGCTGCGCCTGTCGCGCAAGGAAGGTAACGCATGAGTTCCGCCGTTAGCGCCTCCGCTCCGGCCGCCAAAGCGGCCGCCGTCGAACGCCGCCTGTACATCCGCCGCACCGTGGTCAACCGCATCGCGCTCGTGCTCGGCTGCGCTGCGGCGCTGTTCGGCCTGGTGTTCCTGTTCTGGATTTTGTGGACCACGATCAGCTACGGCCTCAAGGGCGTCAACGTCGATCTGTTCACCAAGATGACGCCGGCGCCGATGGCGGTCGGCGGTCTGTTGAACGCGTTCTTCGGCAGCGCGGTGATCTGCCTGATCGCGATCGTGATCGGCTCGCTGTTCGGGGTCGCCGCCGGCACTTGGCTGGCCGAGTACGCCGGTGCCAAGCGCATCGGCACCGTCACGCGCTTCATCAACGACATTCTGATCTCGGCACCGTCGATCGTGATCGGCCTGTTCGTCGCGATCGTCATCGTCATGCAGTTCAAGCAGTACTCCGCGCTGGCCGGTGCGATCGCGCTCGCCCTGCTGGTGATCCCGGTGGTCGTGCGCACGACCGACGAGATGCTACGCCTGGTGCCGAGCCAGATGCGCGAAGCCGCGCTCTCGCTCGGCGTACCGCAGTGGAAGGTCACCGTGCAGGTGCTCTACCGCGCCGCCCTGCCCGGCATCGTCACCGGCATCCTGCTCGCGCTCGCGCGCATCACCGGCGAGACCGCACCGCTTCTGTTCACCGCATTCGGCAACCAGTACTGGAGCACGGACCTGCTCAAGCCGATGGCCAGCGTGCCGGTGGTGATGTACCAGTTCGTCGGCAGCCCCTACGAATCGTGGCAGACGCTGGCTTGGGCCGGCGCACTCGTGCTCACGCTCTTCGTGCTTGTGCTCAGCCTGCTCGCCCGCGCCATCCTGCTCAGGAACAAATCCAGCCATGACTGACGCCCGCCTCGCCATCGCCACCCCGACCCTCGGCGCCTCCGGCCGCGAGGTCGCGCCGGCCGGCGCGACCAAGATGGCCGCTCGCAATCTGAACTTCTACTACAACGGCTTCCACGCGCTGAAGGACGTCAACTTCAACATCGCCGAGAAGCGCGTGACCGCCCTGATCGGCCCGTCCGGCTGCGGCAAGTCGACCCTGCTGCGCATCTTCAATCGCATCTACTCGATCTATCCCAAGCTCGAGGCGAAGGGTGAAGTGCTGCTCGACGGCGAGAACATTCTCGATCCGAAGTACGCGTTGAACCGCCTGCGTTCGAAGGTCGGCATGGTGTTCCAGAAGCCGGTGCCGTTTCCGATGTCGATCTACGACAACATCGCCTACGCGATCCGCCATTACGAGAAGCTCTCGCGCAGCGAGATGGATGCGCGCGTCGAACTCGCCCTGACGCAAGGCGCGCTGTGGAACGAGGTCAAGGACAAGCTCAAGCAGAGCGCGCTCGGCCTGTCCGGCGGCCAGCAGCAGCGCCTGTGCATTGCGCGCGCGATCGCGCTGCGGCCGGAAGTGATCCTGCTCGACGAGCCGACCTCGGCGCTCGATCCGATCGCTACCGGCAAGATCGAGCAGCTGATCTCCGAGTTGAAAGATCACTACACGATCGCGATCGTCACCCACAACATGCAGCAGGCGGCACGCTGCTCGGACTTCACCGCGTTCATGTACTTGGGCGAGCTGGTCGAGTTCGGCGCCACCGAAACCTTGTTCACCAAGCCGACCAAGAAACAGACCGAGGATTACATCACCGGCCGATTCGGCTGATCCATCGTTCCCCTCTCCCGCGTGCGGGAGAGGCTTGGGTGAGGGCGAGCACGTGAATCGCCCCACTCCGACTTCCCTCACCCGCCCTGCGGGCGACCTCTTCCGCAAGCGGGCGAGGTAGACAGCGAGACGAGACATGACTACCAGCGCCCCCACCAGCGAACACATCGTCAAGAGCTACGACGAAGAATTGCAGCGCCTGACCGGCGAGATCCAGCGCATGGGCGAACTCGCGCTGGCCCAGCTCGACGCGGCGATCGATGCGGTGCTCGAACGCGACAGCGACTCGGCGCGCCGGGTCGTGCAGGCCGACGCCGCAATCGATACGCTCGAACACGACGTCAGCCACGACGTCGTGCGCCTGCTCGCGCTGCGCCAGCCGATGGCGCGCGATCTGCGCGAGATCCTGGCCGCGCTGCGCATCGGCGCCGACATCGAACGCATCGGCGACTACGCCGCCAACGTGGCCAAGCGCTCGATCGTACTGAATCAGTCCGCCCCGGTGCAGCTCGCCTACGCTCTGCCGCGGCTGGCGCGTCTGGCCGAGAATCTCGTGCGCGAAGTGCTCGCCGCTTACCGCGACAACGACGCCGACCGCGCGCTCGACGCCTGGACGCGCGACGAGGAACTCGACGAGCAGTACACCGGCCTGTTCCGCGAGCTTCTGACCTACATGATGGAAGACCCGCGCAACATCACGCCGTGCACGCATCTTTTGTTCATGGCGAAGAACCTCGAGCGCATCGGCGATCACGCCACCAACATCGCCGAGAACGTCTACTTTCTCGTACACGGTACCCACATCGCGCAGAGCCGCCGCAAAGGCGACACCACTTCGACGATGGCGACGGTCGACGATCCGCGCTGATGCGGTAGTCCTTGAAAGGCGATCGTCCTTTTCGAAGCAAGCGTCGGCGGCCCTGCCGAAAAAAAGAAACCGCCCTCGAGGCGGTTTCTTTTTGCCCTGCGGTGTCGACCGAGCCGCCGGCGCAGCGCCCTACTCCGAGAAGTCGAGATTCATCGGCTCGCGTGCGAGGCGGCGCATATTCCTGCCGGTCACCGGCACGTCCGTTCCGACCGTTTCGAACTTGAAATCGTCGGCCCAGACCTCGCCCTTGCCTGCCAGCAGGAAGCCGAACGCGACGGCGCTCGCCTGACTGGGTACATCGAGCACGATCTCGTAGCGCTTCCACGGCGTGTCGCCGACCAAGGGACGGTCGTCCATGTTGTCGAAGCCAAGCGAGCGGTCGTCGCTACCGTCGACGCGCATCCACATCTGCCCCCGATCCGCGCCCACCGTATGCAGGAAGGCGGACAAGCGCACGCGTTTGCCGCGATACGCCTCGGCATCGATCATCTGCGCCATGGTGCCGAAGCCGGTGCTCTCCTTCGTGCCGCGAATGAAGGCGCTCTTGTCGCCGGGGCGACGGACGCCGGTCTCGGTGTCCATCTGATAGTCCTTCGGTGCCGAGCCGGTAGCACCCCAGCCGGCCGGAACGTCGGCGTGCGCCGCGCACGAAATCGCACAAGCGCCCAGGAACACCCAGCGCAGAATCTTGTTCATCGTCGTTTCTCCGTCTATCTATCGGGCAGGAAAATCAGCGCTCGGCCGCGAGGCTCATCCGCGCCGGATCGGTCAACAAGTACTGCGCGATCGGCGAATTGGGTGCGCGCATGTCCATGTGCAGCAGATAAGCGGCGATGCGCCCGTCCTGGTATCCAGCCGCTACGGTCGTCATCGGCGCCGACACCGGCGGAGCCACCCGCAACACGTAGCCGACGATTCCGAGCAGCACGCCGGCGACCAGCGCTGCCGCCGTCCAGATCCAGGTGACGTGCGTGCTGCGCTGGCGCGAAGCCTCGCGCAGGATGCGCTCGTCGACGTCGGTAGACGGCGCCTCGCGCGCGTTGCGTCGATACAGGGCGAGCAGATCGTCGAGCGATTCGTCGTTCATCGCCAATCCTCCAAGGCAGCGCGCAGCCGGTTGTGCGCATAGCGCAGGCGACTCTTGGCCGTCTCGCGCGTAACACCGGTCGCCTCAGCAATCTCCTCCACGCTCAAGCCGCCTTCGGCCTTGAGCAGGAATGCCTCGCGCTGCGGCAGCGGCAACTGCGCGATCGCATCGATCAGCGCTCGGCCGAGCGCCTCGTTGCCGGTGGCGCGTTCGGGCGTATGCGTGATCGGCGGCAGCTGTTCTTCCCACGTGTCGCCTTCGTGCTCGGCGCGATGGCAGGCATCGGGCGCATGCCGGCCGAGCTCGCGCCAGCGATCGGCAGCGCGTCGGTGCGCGATCGCGAACAACCAGGCGGCAAACGGTGCGCGCGGCGCGTAGCGCTCGCGACCGCGGACGATCGAGATCCACACCTCTTGGAACACTTCTTCCGCTTCGTCGCGACTCGGCGCCAGCCGCAACAGATAACGATGCAGCTTGTCGTGATAACGCAGGTACAAGGTACGGAACGCGTGCGGATCGCCACGCCCGTAGGCGCTCATCAGCACTTCGTCGCTGTCGGCCTGCGCGCTACTGGCCACGGCCGCCTTGCGCTCGCGCCAAGCCGCATGCGCGAGCACCAAATCCCGTTCTGTTCCGAACCAATCGTCGGAGGCGGCGGCTGCGTACATGAGGTCTCGTCGCTGGAGTGACGACTCCGTAATCGCCGGAAGCCGGAAAATGGGGTTAATCCACCCCCGGCCTCGCGCGCCTAGCCCGGCTGGCGCTGCCGCAGCGCTTCGAACAGCACGATGCCGGTCGCGACCGACACGTTCAAGCTCTCCACCTCGCCGCGCATCGGGATGCGTGCGAGGAAATCGCAGGCTTCGCGCGTGAGCCGGCGCAGACCCTCGCCTTCGCCGCCGAGCACGACCGCGATCGGTCCCTTGAGATCGATCGCATACAGCGGCTGCGCGGTTTCGCCGGCCAAGCCGACCAACCAGACGCCGGCGTCCTTGAGCAGTTTCAGCGCACGCGCGAGATTGGTGGCAGCGACGATCGGCACGCGATCGGCCGCACCGGCCGACGCGCGGCGCACGGTCGGAGTGACGCCGACCGCGCGATCCTTGGGTACCAGCACCGCCGTCACGCCGGCCGCTTCGGCGCTGCGCAAGCAGGCGCCGAAGTTGTGCGGATCGGTGACGCCGTCGAGCACCAGGAACAAGGCTTCGCGCCCGGCCTTCTCGGCCAGTTCGGCCAGAGCGGTCTCGGGCAACGCCGCCGGCGCGTCGTAACGCGCGACCACGCCTTGATGACGCGCACCGCCGGTCATGCGGTCGAGCGCAGCGCGATCGCGCGCATGCGGCTTCACGCCGAGCTCGCGCGCGCGTTCGCCGAGCTCCTTCACGCGCGCATTCTGCGTGCCGGTCTCGATGTACAGCTCGATCAGATTGCCGACGTCGTGGTTCAGCGCAGCTTCGACCGCGTGGATGCCGATCAGGAGTTCGTTGGACATGCAAATACCTGGAATGAAAAATCTTGGAAAGCTATCTCTGGCACGCCGCCGATTCGGCGCAGTGGATCGAACACCCGCTCGTTCGGCCGTACGACCAGACCGCCGCGCGAACGATCAAATCGGCCGGCGCGCGAGAAACAACTCGCAAACGACGGGTTTGTTCCGCTCGAAGCGCAGATCCACCGTCTCGCGCGCCACTACGGCGAATCCCGTTTGCACCAGCTCGCCTGCAATCTGTTCCGGCGCATGGCGATAGCGCGCCGTTTCCGCGACGAGCTCGGTTTGGTCGCCGTCGCTCTTCTCGACCGAAAACGCATAGTAGCCGCCCGGCGCCAGACGATCGAATGCGGCCGCATGCACCGCCTTCAGCACGGGGAGGTAAATGAAGACATCGGCGGCGACGATCAACTCCCATGTCGCAGAGGACGCCTGCAGGAACGCGAAGATCTCCGACTCGTGCAGGCTCCGGTACAAGCCTTTGGCGCGCGCACGCTCCAACATGCGAGGAGACAGGTCGACGCCGTCGATATGACGCCCCGCTCGCGCCAACTTTTCCGCGGCCAAACCGGTGCCGCAGCCGAGGTCGAGCACGCTGGCTGCGGCGTCGGCCGACTGCCGCCGCAAGAGATCGGCCAGCTGCTCGGGCCCCGCATAGTTCAGCCGATCGACCAGAGTGGTTTCGAATCGATGGGCGAAGTCGTCGAACAGCTCGCGGATGTAATCGTCGTCTGCTGCGTCGGAAACGGTTCCGATCGTTGCAGCGTGCAGATGCCGCGCGACCGAGTGATCCGGCTCCAGCAGCAGCGCTCGCGCGAATGCTTCCCGCGCCACCGCTTTCTGGTCCAGCTTGAGCATCGTTCGGCCCAACCAGATCCACGAGCGCAGCTTGTCCGGCTCGGCTCGGATCAGCCCCTCGAAGCGAGCGGCGGCCTCTGCGGCTCCGCCGCTCATCAGCAAGGTCGCGGCGTATTCCCGCCCGACATCGGCATCCTTGGGCGCCAGAGCCAGTGCTCGCTGGCGGCTGTCCAAGGCCGCCTCGATCAATCCGGCAGCGATCTGCACGTCGGCCAGGCAACGCCACGCGGCCAGCACGCGCGGACTGTCGCGCAACAGCTCCGTGTAAGACGCGATCGCCTCTTCGTCGCGATGCAGGCGGCGCAGTACATGGGCCCGTTGCAGGCGCAGCGCGGCGTGCTCGGGCCACAACGCGAGGCCGGATTCGAACGCTGCCAACGCTTCGTCGAATGCTTCCGCGTCGAAAGCGGCGAGTCCCAAGGTGTACCAGGCCGCGACGTTGTCCGGCGCGCGGTCGCAAACTCGGCGCGCGATGCGGCGCGCGTCGTCCCATCGACCCAGGTTCCGCCACGCGGTCGACAGGTGCAGCGCAAGATCGGGATTGTCGGGCTCGGCGGCGACGAGCGGCTCGAGCAGGAGGGCGGCTTCTTCGTTCCGATCCCTTTGAAGCAACAACACGGCCAACAGGAAATCGGCGCCGGGAGTGCGCTCTTGCATGGCTTTGCGATAGCCCGACTCCGCCTCGTCGAAGCGGCCGGCACGATGCAGGTTCAGCAGGAGATCGAGTTTTGCGTCGAGCATGAACGAGAGCTTCCGCAGAAATCGCGCCGACCCGCAAGCAGCCGCTCATACGCAGGCCGCCCCCTCCGGCGCCGATCAATGAAGGCGGCACGAGGCCCAACGAGATTCGGTTCGCCGGGTTGCTCGCGTGCCGTTCGAGCTACGGCCGCGCGACCAGCCGGAAATCGATCTTGCGATCCTCCAAGCTCGCGCGCAGCACCTGCACGCGCACCGGATCGCTGAGGCGGAACTTCAATCCGCGCCGCTCGCCGGCGAGCAAGCGTCGCGTCGCGTCGAAATGGTAGTAGTCGTTGGGCAGCTGGCTGATGTGTACCAAGCCGCTGATCTTCGATTCGACCAGCTCGACGAACAGGCCGAACGAAGCGACGCCGGAAACGATGCCTTCGAATTCGCTGCCGACGTGCTTCTCCATCCAAGCGCATTTGTAGCGCTCGTCGACGTCGCGCTCGGCCTCGTCGGCGCGGCGCTCGTTGTGCGAGCAATGCACGCACAAGCTCGCCATCGTGCTCGGGCTGTACTCGTAACCGGCCGGCTTGCCGCCGCCGAGCGCGTAGCGGATCGCACGATGCACCAAAAGATCCGGATAGCGCCGGATCGGTGAGGTGAAGTGCGTATAGGAGTCGAGCCCGAGGCCGAAATGCCCCGGATCGGTGGCCTGATAGACGGCCAGACTCTGCGAACGCAGCAGCACCGATTCGATCAGGCTCGCGTCGGGACGCTTACGCACCTTCTTCAGCAGCGCCGAGAAATCTCCCGGCGTGACCTGGTCGTGCGGCGGCAGGCTCAGCTTGAACTCGCGCAGGAATTCGAGCAGATCCTCGTATTTGGATGCCGGCGGCGGTGCGTGCACGCGATACGGCGTCGGGATGCGGCGCTTTTGCAGGAATTTCGCCGCCTCCACATTGGCCGCGATCATGCATTCTTCGATCAGCTTGTGCGCGTCGTTGCGCTCGTAAGCGCCGAGCTGCACCACTTCTCCGTTCGGACCGAGCCGGAACGCAACCTCGCGGCTTTCGAAATCGATCGCGCCGCGCCGTTGCCGCGCCTTCGCCAGCAGTTTGTAGAGTTGATGCAGATGCCTGAGCTGCGGCATCACGCCGGCCAACTCGTCGCGCGCGTCGGCGTTCTTCTCGCCGATCGCCTGCCACACGCGCGTGTAGGTCAGGCGCGCGTGCGAGCGGATCACCGCCGCATAGAACTTCGAGCGCGCGACCTCGCCGTCCTGATCGACCTGCATCTCGCACACCATCGCGAGGCGCTCGACCTTCGGATTGAGCGAACAGATTCCGTTGGAGAGACTTTCGGGCAGCATCGGCACGACGAAGCCGGGGAAGTACACCGAGGTCGAGCGGTTGTACGCCTCTTCGTCCAGCGGTGTGCCGGTGCGCACGTAATGCGAAACGTCGGCGATCGCGACGATCAGCTTGAAACCGTTCGCGTTCGGCTCGGCGTAGACCGCATCGTCGAAATCGCGCGCGTCCTCGCCGTCGATGGTGACCAGCGGTGTCGCGCGCAGATCGACGCGGCCCTTGATCTCGGCCGCCGCAACCTCCGGCGCGACGTTGGCCGCGTCGCGCAGCACCGTCGCCGGCCATTCGTGCGGCAAGTCGTGGCTGGCGATCGCCATCTCCACCACCAGCGACGGCGTCAGCCGCTCGCCCAGCACGGCCAGTACACGGCCCATCGGTCCGCGCTGAGCGGTCGGCTGCTCGGTGATTTCGACGATCACGATCTGACCCGAGCGCGCGCCGCGCTCCTTGCCCGGCGCGATCAGAATGTCCTGGTGCAGGCGGCGATCGTCCGGCGTGACCAAGACCAGGCCGTTCTCTTCGATCACCCGCCCGACCAGACGCGGCGAGCGACGCTCGAGCACTTCGACGATCGCGCCCTGACGGCGGCCGCGACGGTCGACCCCGACCACGCTGGCGAGCACACGGTCGCCGTGCAGCACCTTGCGCATCTCGGCCGGCGACAGATACAAGTCTTCGCCGCCGTCTTCGGGACGCAGGAAGCCGTAGCCTTCCGCATTGGCGAGCACCGCACCCGGAATCAGGTCGAGTTTGCTGGCAACGCCGTAACCGCCGCGGCGGTTCTGGATCAGCTGGCCGTCGCGCAGCATCGCGCCCAGGCGCCGCGTCAGCGCCTCGAAATCCGTCGGCGCGGTCAGCTGCAACGTGTGTGCGATCGCCTCCACCGTCATCAGCTCGCCGTGCTGCTCGAGCAGACCGAGGATCGCTTCGCGGCTGGCGATCGGTCGCTCGTAGCGGCTCGCCTCGCGCTCGGCGTGCGGATCGTGAATCGCCGGTGCGGCGGTCTTGCCGCGCTTGAGCGGCGGCGCCGGCGTCGGCATCCAGGCCGGCAACGCCTTCTGCTTGCCGACGCGCTGGCCGGGCCCGCGCTTGCCGCGTTCGCCGGCGGCGCGCTTTTGAGGTGTCTTTCTGCGTTTCAAAGTCATTCCTTTGGTTTCGGCCCGCAGCGTCGCCGAGCAAGCCGGCGATTGCAAGCGCGATTCGTTGACAGCACGTAGCCGCGCCAGTATCGTTCGCGCCCCCGGTCGGCCCTGCCTTCCGGCAGGCCCAGGTGGCGGAATTGGTAGACGCACTAGTTTCAGGTACTAGCGGGTAAAACCGTGGAGGTTCGAGTCCTCTCCTGGGCACCAAAATTCGGCGAGCGTTCTTTCGGAATATCGCCTGCATTGCAATGAACCCGCCGCCAGGCGGGTTTTTTGTTTGTGATGCGCCGCACTCCGTCTGCCGCGGCGCGCCGGTGTAGGATCGCGCACGCAGGTTCCGCCCGGGGTAGAGCGAGCGAGGAACCGCCTGGACTTCGGCTGCAACGGCCGCCGTCCCGTCCGTATCGAACTCTTGGGGAGTTGGTTTCGATGAAAACCGTTTTTCACGACAGGCCCGGCCGCGGCAAGGGCCGGGGCAAGTGGCTGTGCGCCGTTTTTGCGGCGAGCGTGTGCGTCGCACTGATCAATCCGCCCGCCTCGGCGATCCAGCCGGTGGAACCGAGCCAGGGTCTCAAGACCAAGCTGTCGCGCTCGTTCGTGGCGCCTGAGTTGCAGGTGCAGCCGGATCTGGAGCCGAGCCTGGAGCTCGCAGCCGGCCGCTACGTTCCGCTGAAGAGCGGCGCCGCCGAATTCCTACAACGTCAGGGCGGCCAGTGGGAACTGCGCTGGGATCGCCGCGCCGATCGCCCGAACCTGATCCAGGGCAGCGGCGTGCCCCTGCTGCCGGGCAAGGGCAATCGCCTGACCGCCGCCAGCCTCGGCCTCGCCGCCGATGCGGCGATCGACCTCGCCGTGGTCGAAACGAAACTGCGCGACTTCATCGCGGCGAACGAGGATCTGTTGCAAACGCGCGGCCTCGACTTCCGCCTCGATCCGACCGCCAGCGTGCCTTACGGCAAGGGCGATACGCATTGGTTCGTCGAATTCGCGCAGTACGCCGGCGGCGTGCGCGTGGATCGGGCCAACCTGTTCTTCCGCCTCTCGCACGGCAACGTCGTGCAGTTCGGCGAAGAACGCGTCGCTCCCGTGAGCATCGACACGCGCCCGTCGATCGCGCGCGCCGACGCGTTCAAGGCGGCCTGGCGCGAACTCGCCTTCCCCGCCGGCACTGAAATCATCGAAACGCGCGAGGCCGGCGAACTGCTGCTGTTGCCGACGGCACTGGCAGGCGAACGCTCGGGCGAAAGCTACAGCGGCGCGACCGGCGCCGGCTACGCGCACCGGCTCGCCTGGCGTTTCGTGTTCCGCGTCAACGACGACGATGTGACCTACGAAGTGCTGTTCGACGCGCACACCGGCTCCATCATCGAAGTGCGCAACCTCGCCGTCTACGCCGACGCCACCGTCAGCGGCGGCATCTATCCGACCACCAACACCGATCCGGAGGTGGTCAAGCCGTTTCCGTTCGCGGCGGTCAACAACGGCGGCAGCAAGATCACCGACGTGCTCGGCATCTACGACTACAGCGGCGGCAGCGCCAGCACCGCGCTGGATGGCAAGTACTTCAAGATGAGCGACAACTGCGGCGCGATCTCGCTGTCGAACTCGACCGACGGCAATCTCGCGCTCGGCGTCAGCGGCGGCACCGACTGCGTCACGCCGGGTAGCGGCGGCGCCGGCAACACGCACGCCTCGCGCACCGGCTTCTATCACCTGACCAATATCAATCGCAAAGCGGCGACCTTCCACCCTAGCAATTCCTGGCTGGCGGGCAAGGTCACCGCGAACATGAACGTCAACGACCAATGCAATGCCGGCTGGGACGGCACCACCGTGAACTTCTTCAAGTCCGGCGGCGGCTGCTCCAACACCGGCGAGATCGCCGCCGTGTTCCTGCACGAGTGGGGCCACGGCATGGACACCAACACCGGCGGCGCCGCCGGCGAGAACGGCAGCGGCGAAGCGGTCGGCGACACCTTCGCGTTCCTGGAAACCAAGGATGGATGTATCGGCAAAAACTTCACGCCCGGCGAGGCCTGCCACAACTGCGACGCCAGCTGCACCGGCGTGCGCGATCTCGAAGCGTTCAGCACGCACGGCGCCGCCACCATCGCCAAGCCGGCCCTGATTAAGGACAACGGCGGCCCCGACTGCGACCAGTGGGCCTGTCCCTACCTGCAATTCGGCATCTTCCCGTACCAGGGTCCGATGGGCTACGAAGGCCATTGCGAAAGCTACATCGCAGGCTCGGCGAACTGGGACCTGACCCAGGCCCTGATCGACAAGTTCGGCGAAGACGACGGCTGGCAGGAAATGGACCGCATCTGGTACGGCTCGCTGGTGCCGTCCAAGAGCGCCTATCGCGTCACCTCCGGCGGACAATGCAACGTCTCCGCGCAGATCGACGGCTGCGGCTCGAACAACTGGTACACCGTCTATCTCGCGGCCGACGACGACGACGGCAATCTCAGCAACGGCACGCCCAACGCCTGCCGCATCTGGGACGCGTTCAACGCGCACGGCATCGCCTGCGGCACGCGTCCGGTCTGTTCGGCCGACGCGCCGGATTTCTCGCTCAGCGTCCCCAACCCTGCGCAGGCCACCTGCGCGCCCGGCAGCGCCAGCTACACGATCGACATCGGCGCGCAGATGAGCTTCGCCAATCCGGTCACCCTGAGCGCGAGCGGCGTGCCGAGCGGCGTCACCGCCACCTTCACGCCCAACCCGGTCGTTCCGGGAACCAGCGCGACGCTGAGCTTGACCGCCGACGGCAGCGCCGTCGCCGGCAGCGCGACCGTCACGGTCAACGGCACCGCCACCGGCAGCCCCGGCCATTCCGCCGACGTGCAGCTGCAGCTGACCGTCGGCATGCCGGCGACGCCGAGCCTGACCGCCCCGGCCGACGACGCCACCGGCATCGCACGCCAGCCGGTCTTCAGCTGGAGCGCCGATGCGTCCGCCTTGACCTACACCATCGAAGTCGCCAGCGACGAAGCGTTCACGACGATCGTCGCGAGCGCCTCGCCGAGCGCCGCAACCTGGACGCCGACGGCACCGCTGCAACCGCTGACGACCTACTACTGGCGCGTCAAGGCGAACAGCCCCTGCGGCAACAGCGCGAGCTCGCCGGTGTTCTCCTTCACCACCGGCGTGACCTTCCCCGAGCCGTACTGCCCGGTCGGTTTCTCCAACGCGGTCGAGCCGATCACGCGCGTGCTGGTCGGCGGCATCGACAACCCGAGCAGCCCGACCGTCAACGGCAGCCCCGCGCTCGAGGACTTCACCGCCATCGCCGGCGCCTTCTTGCGCGGCAGCAGTGCCGCGATCGCGGTCGAAGGCAATACCGCGGGCGACTTCTCCACCTACATCTCGGCCTTCATCGACTGGAACCACAACGGCAGCTTCGATGCCGGCGAGAACTACGACATCGGGTCGATCCGCAATTCGACCGGCACCGACGGCCGCCAGGCGACCGGTACCATCGCCGTGCCCGCCGGTGCGCTGCTCGGCACCACACGCATGCGCGTGGTGAAGAAGTACGCCACCTCGACCAGCTACCCGACCGCGTGCAACACGGCCGGCTGGGGCCAGGCCGAGGACTACACGGTCAGCGTCAGCGAAGCGACGCCGACCTACACCGTCGGCGGCAACGTCAGCGGCCTGCCCGGCAGCGGCCTGGTGCTGACCCTCAACGACGAAGCGCAGACCCTGCCGATCAGCGGCGACGGGCCGTTCACCTTCCCGACCGCGCTGAACGACGGCGCCAGCTATGCGGTCGTGATCAAGGCGCAACCGTCGGGCCTGCAATGCGAGCTCGACAAGGCCAGCGGCACGATCGCTGCGGCCAACGTCACCGACGTCACGGTGAGCTGCTCCAACGACCGTCTGTTCGCGGACGGCTTCGAGCAAGCGCGCGGCACGCGATAAGCCCGCTCGCCGCCGCACTCCGTCCCGTCGGGGCGGAGTGCGGCGCGCGATTTCCGCGGCGACTGGCGCTCGTGGACCGGCTATACTTCGCCGTCGATGCACGCCCCCGGGAGAAGCGGCCCTGCCGCTGCCGAAGGCGCAACCGCCCGTAATCGCTCAGGCTCGATACCGGCGCGTGCACACACTCTGGAGAGACCGGCGGCGCCTAGCGTGCGCCGGCGCCGAAGGGGCAAGCAGCGCGCCGTGACGGCACGCTTCCAAACTCTCAGGCAAAAGGACAGAGGGGCGCCCGCGTGCGGCTTCGCACGTGCTTCGTACGCATTCCGGACGCCTCCATGACCCAGACCGCCTCGCCGTCGCTGCGCGACCTCGAACATCATTCCGCTTTCGTCGAACGCCACATCGGTCCGAACGACGCCGAGATCGCGCAAATGCTGCGCGCGGTCGGCTACGGCTCGCTCGATGCGCTGACCGACGCGATCGTTCCGGCCAAGATCAAGTCGGCCGCGCCGCTGGCACTGCCGCAGGCGATCAGCGAAGTCGAAGCGCTGGCGAAGATCCGCGCGATCGCCGACAAGAACCACGTCTTCAAGAGCTTCATCGGCCAGGGCTACTACGGCACCCACACGCCGAACGTGATCCTGCGCAACATCCTCGAGAACCCGGCCTGGTACACGGCCTACACGCCGTACCAGGCGGAGATCTCGCAAGGTCGCATGGAGGCCTTGATCAACTTCCAGACCATGGTGGCCGATCTCACCGGCATGGAGATCGCCAACGCCTCCCTGCTCGATGAAGCCACCGCCGCGGCCGAAGCGATGACCCTGGCCAAGCGTTCGGCCAAGTCGAAGTCGAACGTCTTCTTCGTCGCCGACAACGTGCACGCGCAGACGCTCGAAGTGCTGCGTACGCGCGCCGAGCCGCTCGGCATCGAGTTGCATGTGGGCAGCGACGGCGACGCGATTGGCGTCGATGCGTTCGGCGCCCTGCTGCAATACCCCGACACCTTCGGCGGCGTGCGCGACTACCAAGCCGTGGCAGACGCCGTGCACGCGCGCGGCGGCATTCTCGCCGTCGCCAGCGACCTGCTCGCGCTGACCTTGCTGAAGGCGCCGGGCGAGTTCGGCGCCGACATCGTGGTCGGCAATTCGCAGCGCTTCGGCGTGCCGTTCGGCTTCGGCGGCCCGCACGCCGGCTTCATGGCCTGCCGCGATGCCTACAAGCGCTCGATGCCGGGCCGCCTGATCGGCGTCTCGATCGACACCGAAGGCAAGCCGGCCTACCGGCTGACCTTGCAGACGCGCGAGCAGCACATCCGCCGCGAAAAGGCCACTTCCAACATCTGCACCGCGCAGGTGCTGCTGGCGGTGATGGCCTCGATGTATGCGGTCTACCACGGCCCGGACGGATTGACCCGCATCGCGCGCCGCGTGCACCGCCTGGCTGCGATCCTCGCCGCCGCGCTGCGCCAGGCCGGCGTCAGCGTCGGTGCCGACTTCTTCGATACGCTCGACGTGACCGACGTCGACGCCGACGCGATCCACGCGAAGGCGACCGCGGCACGCATCAACTTGAACTACTCCGGCGATCCCGGCCGCGTCGGCATCAGCCTCGATGAAACGACCACGCGCGAAGACGTCGTGCAGCTGGCGGCACTGTTCGGTGCGCGCATCGACGACATCGACGCGCTCGACGCCGCCAGCAGCGACGCGATCCCCGCCGCGCTCGTGCGCCGCTCGACGTTCCTGCAGCATCCGGTGTTCAACACGCACCACAGCGAGCACGAACTCCTGCGCTACATGCGCGCGTTGGCCGACAAGGACCTCGCGATGGATCGCACCATGATCCCGCTCGGCTCCTGCACGATGAAGCTCAACGCCACCGCCGAGATGATTCCGGTGACCTGGCCCGAGTTCGGCAACATCCATCCGCTCGCGCCGGCCGCGCAGACGCAGGGCTACAAGGAACTGATCGACGGCCTCGAGGCGATGCTGGTCGAATGCACCGGCTACGACGCGGTCAGCCTGCAGCCCAACTCCGGCGCGCAGGGCGAATACGCCGGCCTGCTCGCGATCCGCGCCTACCACCGCTCGCGCGGCGAAGACCATCGCGACATCTGCCTGATCCCCGAATCGGCGCACGGCACCAATCCCGCTTCCGCGCATCTGTGCGGCATGACCGTGGTGGTGACCAAGTGCGACGCCAACGGCAACGTCGACGTCGACGACATTCGCCGCAACGCCGAGAAATACAGCAATCGCCTCGCCGCGATCATGATCACCTACCCCTCCACGCACGGCGTGTTCGAGGAAGACGTGGTCGAGATCTGCGAGATCGTGCATCAGCACGGCGGCCAGGTGTACACCGACGGCGCCAACATGAACGCGCTGGTCGGCTTGGCCAAGCCCGGCAAATGGGGCTCGGACGTCTCGCATCTGAACCTGCACAAGACCTTCTGCATTCCGCACGGCGGCGGTGGTCCGGGCGTCGGCCCGTGCGCGGTGAGATCTCATCTCGCGCCTTTCTTGCCGAGGACGCTCGGTGGTAGCGGCGACGTCGGCATGGTCAGCGCGGCCAACTTCGGCTCCGCCTCGATCCTGCCGATCAGCTGGATGTACATCACCCTGATGGGCACGGCCGGACTGCGCAAGGCGACCCAGGTCGCGATGCTCAACGCGAACTACATCGCCAAGCGCCTCGAACCGCACTACCCGACCCTGTACACCGGCCGCAACGACCTGGTCGCGCACGAGTGCATCCTCGACCTGCGCACGCTGAAAGACACCACCGGCATCAGCGCCGAAGACGTGGCCAAGCGTCTGATCGATTTCGGCTTCCACGCCCCGACCTTGAGCTTCCCGGTCGCCGGCACCTTGATGGTCGAGCCGACCGAGAGCGAATCGCTGCACGAGCTCGATCGCTTCATCGACGCGATGATCCAAATCCGCGAAGAGATTCGTGCGGTCGAAGACGGCCGCCTCGATCGCGAGGACAACCCGCTCAAGCACGCGCCGCATACCGCCACGCAAGTCAGCGCGAGCGAGTGGACGCATGCCTATCCGCGCGAGCTGGCCGCTTTCCCGCTGCCAACGCTGAAGCTGCAAAAGTACTGGCCGCCGGTGTCGCGCGTCGACAACGTCTACGGCGACAAGAACGTCATGTGCGCTTGCATTCCGATCGATGCGTACAAGGAAGAAGCCGAAGCCTGAGCGAGCGTCGCTCGGCGAATCTTCGCTTTCCTCGTATTCGAGCAAACCAGCCCCTGGCCACAGCCGGGGGCTTTTTTTTTGCAACGTCGCTCCCTTCGTTCCGCCGTCTCGGCGAGATCGAAGGCATCAGCGTTCGCGCCTTACGACATCCCTTCGAGAGGCACCGAAGACAGCGCTCGCGCCGAGCGCGATTCAACGCTAGCCGACGGCGCGCAATCACGATCGCAGCCTTTAGCGGTCGCGCGTCACAAAACATACGTAAAGAGTCGTAAGCCGACTTCTTCGTCAGCAAGCCGACAGGTTGTCGGCGTAGAACGCGCAGCGCTTCCCCGGAATCTGGCATCGCGCAGACAGCATTCGCATCGACCTATCGTCCCAGAACGCCCTTGTCTGCCGATTATTCGATAATCGACAACGGAGTTTCTATGGTCACTCGTAGAGAGTCGTTCAAGGTCATCGCCTCATCGCTACTCGTACCGATCCTCGATTCTTCGATACTCACGGCGCTCGGCGCCGCCGCGCAGAGCGCACGTGCGACCGAACCTGCCTGCGCCACCTGCGCCAGCACCGATTCGCTGCGCAAGATCTATGCGAACGTGCTCGATTCGGCTGCGCAACTCAAGCGCGTCGCGCTGCCGCGTTCGTTGTTGCCGATGCGCCGCTCTTCGCGCGCCGGCGTGACCATCCAATACGTGGAATCGGCGACCGGTAATCTCGCGCTCGCGGTCGAAGACATCCACCTGCGCGGATTGCCGGGAATCAGCCTCAAGCGCTATTACAACGGCGCCTCCTCGCTCGATGCCGGCCTCGGCAAAGGCTGGACCCTCGCCTTCGACGATCGCGTCAGCATCAGCGGCAAGAAAGCGACCTTGGTCACCGCCGCCGGAGACACGCTGGAACTCGACGCGACCGCCGGCGGTTACGCCGCGGCCAAGCCGGGGCTCGGCGCGCGCTTCGCACTCACGCGCGTCGACGCACGCACGCTGCGCGAAACGCTGGCCGCGAACATCGCGCGCATCTACAGCTTGCAGAGTGGCACGTATCGATTGAGCGGCTACGACTACGGCGCCGCGGGCCGCGTCACGATCTTGCGCAACGAAGCGGGACGCATCCAGTCGATCGAGAGTTCCGCCGGCGGCCGCCGCATCGACTTCGTCTGGAACGACAAAACCGCGGTCGCACGCCTGACCAGCCTGATCGACAGCGCCGGACGCACGGTTCGCTTCGACTACAACGGCGATCTTTTGAGTAGCGTCGTCGACGTCGCAGGCGCTTCGTGGACCTACGCCTACAGCGCCGATCGGCTCAGCGCGATCGTCGATCCGGAAGGCACCGACGTCCTGAGCGTCGCCTACGCCGGCAGCCGCGTGTCGAGCACGACCACCATCGCCGGCACGATCCGCTACGACTACGCCGCCGGCGGCAGCACCGGTCTCAACGATGCCGGCGGCCGCCGCATCCTGCTCTCGCACAACGCCGACGGCCAGCTCGTCTCGGCCACCACCACAGACGGTAAAACCGTCACCGCCGACTACGCCGCCGATGCGCGCTTGAGCCAAGTCGCCGACGCCGACGGCATCCACCAGTTCGCCTACGACGCCGCCGGCCGTCCGGTGCTGTCGGCCAAGGGCAAGAAGTGGAAACAGTGGCGTTATGACGAGCAGGGACGGCTCGTCAACGCGGTCGATCCGGCCGGACCGGTCGCCTACGTCTACGACGACAAGGCCGGCACCGTGCAAGCGCAGAGCGCACGCAAGGCGCGCGCCTACACGGCGGCGTATCGCAACGGTCTGCTCGTCTCCCTCAGCGGCGCCAAAGGCAATCACGCGTTCGCCTACACCGCCGCCGGTCAGCTCGCTAGCATCGGGCCGAGCCAGACGCCGCACGTTCAATACGAATACGACGACGCCGGCCTGCTGCTCGCCGAGCAATTCGGATCGGGTTATCGCGCCAGTTGCGTGCGCAACGCGCGCGGCCAGGTCACGCATTGGGCCGACTCGGCCGGACGCCAGTTCAGCTTCCAGCGCGACTCGCGCGGCGCGCTGGTGCAGGTCGCCAACGCGAAAGGCGACTGGGCGCGCGCGCAGCGTGACGCCAGCGGACGCATCGTGGCGATCGTCAATTCGAGCGGACAAAGCCGCCGTTTCGCCTATGGCGACGATGGCGCGTTGAGCCGCTACGTCGACGCACTCGGCCGCGACTACGCGGTGGAGTACGACAGCGCCAACGGTCGCGCGACGAAGATGACGCAGACCAACGGCAACTCCAGCATCGTACGCGCCGCCAACGGCGATGCCGTTTTCGCCGCCGGCGCAGCCGCTGGTAAGACTCCGGCCGGTGTCACCGCATCAACCTCGATCGACGACGGCTGGCTGGACCCGCTCGGCGGCGAAGGCTTGATCGGCTCCTTCTCAGGCTTCAGCGCCTATGCCGCAACGCAGATCGCCAGCACCTCCAACGGCGACATTCCCGCCGCGCTCGCCTCGATGCTGGTCATGTCCGGCGACTCGGGCGGCGACGACGACGATGGGGACGACGACGACGGCGACGATGATGATGGCGACGACGACGACGACGGTGATGACGACGACGACGGCGACGACGATTGCACTACCTGCGAGTCGACCTATACGCAGACCTGCGATGCGACCCAGGAAGACGCCTACAACAGCGCGCAGACGACCGAAGTGGCAGCCGACGCCCTGTGTGCGCTGACGATCGAAACCGGCCCCGGCGTTCTGCTCTGCCTCGCGGCGGCGGAAGCGGTGTATTGGGCACAGGTCAATACCGCCGACACCAACCATTCCAACTGCGTCGCGTTGATCCCGCAGAACTGCTACTCGCAGTGTCAGTGAGCTGGCTAGGAGATTGAGCGCCAGGGAGCCGGCATCGACGAATCGGACCGATCGGCAGCGATCGGTCCGATTCGCAGCAAACGGCACCGCTCGTGAGTCGCAGCGGAAGCGCCGCTAACTACCCGCAGCGAAGGAACGCTGCCTTCGACTCCTCACTTCACAAGGAGGCAACGACCATGACTCTGTCCCGCTTCTCGCGCAACTGCCTGCTCGCGCTCGCGCTGTTCGGCGTCGCCGCAACAGCGCACTTCGTGCTGCGGCAGCACGCCGCGATCAAACCCAGCGCCGCAAGCTCGGCGCTGTATGTGAGCTGCATCGTGCTGATCGGTCTCGGCTGGGTCGGTCTCCGAGAGCTGCGCGCGCTCGACCGCGACTCGCTGGTGCGATCGCTGCGCATCACCGCCATCGTGCTGATCGTTCCGATGCTGCTGATCCCGGCCGCGCGTAACACCTTCACGATGGTGCTGGCGGCGGTGGCGGCCTTCGCCTCGTTCCCGCTGGCGCTTTGGTACAAGAACGAACGGCGCTCCGACCGCCGCTGATGGGGGCAGGAATGGAAGCCGTGCTTGCGCCCGCGCCGTCTTCGGCGTCGAACGAAAACACTCTCCCTGCCGCGCAGATCGTCGACGCCTGCCGGCGCATGCTGACGGCGCTGCTGCGTGACGGCGTGCCGCCGCATGCGGCCACGGCCGCGTTCCATCTGCCCGCGTTCGCGCGCCTCGACGTCGGCCTGCGCACGCGCGGCGCTCTGCGCGCCTCGATGCCCGGCCGCGGCGCGAGCGCCGAAGCGCAGTTGGCCGACGCGGTCGCCCGCGCCTGTGCGGACGAACGCACGCAACGCGTGGTCGCCTGCGAGCTTGATCAGATCGACGTGGAAATCTGGCTGCAGACCGCCGCCGAACCGATCCCGCTCGCACGCCGCGAATCCGCGCGGGAACTCCTCTCCGGCCGCTGCGGCGTTCGCGTCGAATGGGCCGACGCCAGCGCCGACATCAAGCCGGCCGAGGTGCTCGAACGTGGGTATCGGCGGCCGGCCGACCTGCTCGATGCGGCCTGCGAGCAAGCCGGCTTGTTCGCCGGCGCTTGGCGCGAATCGGCTTGCCGGGTCAGCCAGACCCGCTGGCGCCACCTCTGCGGCGACCCGAACGGCGGCGGCGTCGAGCTGCACGGCCTGCGGCGGCTCGACGCGCAGGCGCCGACCGCCGCGTCGATGCGTCGCTGGATCGATCAGGGCCTGAGCTATCTCGCCAACAATCAGCACAGCGACGGCAGCTACAGTTATCTGTTCTATCCGCTGCGCGGCAGCAGCAGCGCCGAACGCTCCAACACCGTGCGCAGCTCGGGCTGCGCCTACGCGATGGCGCACGTGGCGCAAGCGTGCTCGGCGGCCTCGCGCGCGACGGCTCTGCACAGCGGCACACGCGCAGTAGACGGCATCCTCGCGCGCTGCACGAACGGCGCCGACGGCGGTTTGCTCGTGCCCGAACTCGGCGATGAGGCATCTGGCACCGGCAAGCTCGGCTCGACCGCGCTGTTGGCGCTGGCCCTGCTCGCGCCGGCGCTGCGCGAGCGCTACGCCGCGCAAACACAATCCCTGCTCGCCAGCGTGCGCTCGGCGCAAGACGGAGACGGCCGCTTCCGCTGTTACTTCGGCAGCGCGCGCGAAGCCGGCGCGGCGGTCGACTATTACCCCGGCGAAGCCTTGCTTGCGCTGGTACACGCGGCCGAACTCGGCTCGCGCGAATGTCTGCTGACGTGCCGCCGCGCATTCGCGCCGTATCGCGAGCATTTTCGCGCCGCGCCTGCGGCGGCTTTCGTCGGTTGGCATGTCGATGTGTGGACGCGCATGGCGCGGCTCGAACACGGCGGCGACTACGCCGCGTTCGCGTTCGAGCAGATCGACTGGCTGCTGCCTCGCCAGGACCTGAGCGATCCGCTCGCCGCGGAATACGGCGGCTTCCGCGTCGCCGGCGCCTACCCCAACGTCGCCTCGACGGTGTACGCCGAAGCGACCATTCGCGCCGCCGGCCTCGCACGCGAACTCGGCGAGGTGCGGCGTTGGCAGCGTTATCGTGCCGCCGCACTGGCCGCGTTGCGCTTCTGCGCCGGCCTGCGCATGCGTTCCGAGCAAGCCGCCTTCTTTCCGCATCCGCAGCGCGCGATCGGCGGCGTTACCGGCAATCTCGTGCGCTTCGAGGTGCGTGCCGACCACGTCCAGCACCTGATGACGATGGCGCTGGCCGCCTTGCAAACCCCCGAGTTGCTGGCGGAATGAGCTCCGCACCGGCGCAAGCGCCCGAACCTCTCAGCGACGGTGCGGCCGAGCTCGACGACCTGCGCGGCGTCGGCGGTTGGGAACATTCGCCCGATCGGCGCAGCCGCCGCTTCCGCCGCGAGCTGCTGCAACTTCCCGACCCCGACCTCTGGCGCCCCGCCACCGGTGTCGCACTGGCCGATGCGTTCGATCGCCTGGGCTCGATCGACGGCGACGCGTTGGCCGCGCGCCTCGCCTGCACGGACGGCGCAGCGCGACCATGGCCGCCGCGCGAGCCTGTGTTGTGGCGAGCGCTCAGCCATCCGTTGTCGACGCAGGCGCTGGAGCGCAGCGGCGCACAGCGTTACGACGCCGGCCGCACGGCGCGCGAGGCACGGATTTGCGCGCGCAGCGTCGCCTCGCTGCGCGAAGCGCTCGCCGCAGCCGATCCGCACGACTTCAGCGCCGCGATCGAGCGCATCGGCCGCGTAGCCGGCGACGGCATCGGCTTTCGCACCAGCCCGGTCGCCTTGCACGGCGACGCCACCGGCGCGCGTCTGCGCTTTCCGCCTCATCGCCACATCGCGACACAGCTGGCGCAATTGCACGACTATTTGCGCCGGCATCTCGCGCGCGATCCGCTGTTCGCCGCTGCCGTCGCGATGATCGCGATCACCAACCTGCATCCGTTTCTCGACGCCAACGGACGCTGCAGCCGCATCCTCGGCAATGCGCTGCTGCGCATCGCGAGCCCGCAAGCACTCACCTATCTGCCGTTCTACGACGTGTCCTGGCATTGCGGCCACGGCTGGGAAATTCGCGTGCGCATCGCCGAGCTGTGCGCGGACTGGACGCCGGTCTGCGCGTATCTGAGCGATTGGGTCGAGGTCGCCTGCGCGATCGCCCCGCGTGTGATGACGCGGGGCGAATCGTGAGCGAGTGGCGACAGACGCTGCACCGTCATTTCAGCCGCGCCGCGGAGCGCGGATTTCCGGTGCTGGGCACAAGCGAGCGTCGCAGCACGCCGTTCAATTCGACGCCTTACGTGGTCGCCTACGCCGAGTTCGTGCAGCGCGCGTCAAGCTGGCCCGGCCGCGCGGCGTTGGTGGCCGCTTTTCAACGCTGCTTTTCGGATGCGCTCGCCGCCGGTATTGCGGTGGATGCGATCCTGCTCGGCGGCAGCTTTGTCGAACTCGCCGGACCCGCGCCGCGCGATCTCGACAGCGTGTGGTTGTTTCGCAGCGCCGAGGGACGCGGTCACGAGGTCGAACTGTTGCGAGCGCTGCAAGAGCAGTTCCGGCAGCAGTCGATCGACACGCGCTTCGTGCCGCTGGATGCCGATCCGATCCTGTTGCTCAAATCGGTAGCGTTTTTCTCCATCCTCTACAGCAAACGCAAAGGCGAATCCGCGCACAGCCGCGGCTTGCTTCTGATCGATTGCGCCGGCGCGGGCTGATGTCGGTGCAGAGCCTGCCGCTACCCGCACTCGCCTCCACCACGGCGATGAAACCGCTGTACGGCGACGCCTACGATTTTCCGCTGCGCCAAAACGAACCGCGCCTGCGCTACGTTTTGATGACCGGCCCGCGCAGCGGCAGCACCTTTCTTTCGCTCGCCCTGTGGCAGACGCAACGCCTCGGCGCGCCGCTCGAATATCTGAATCTCGACCGCTTGCAGCGTCGGCTGCGAGGCGGCGACACACGCGCCTTCGCACACTACTGGAGCGCGATCAAACGCCGGCGTACCTCGCCCAACGGCGTATTCGGGGTCAAGCTGTTCGCCCATTTCGCGTACCAGATCCAGTGCCGGCACAAAGCGCTGTTCCACGAACTGTTTCGCGACGGCCGCGCGATCCGGCTCGTACGTCGCGACTCCGTCGCGCAGGCTGTCTCGCTGGCGCGCGCGCGGCAAACCCAGCGTTGGTATGCGAGCGACGTCGAAGCGAAAGAGCCGGCCTACGATTTCGAGAGCATTGCGAATGCGCTGCAACGCATCCGCGCGTTCGATGCATGGTGGGATTTACTCGCCGCCTCGCTGCGCGAGCCGCCGCTGCGGCTGGTGTACGAGGACGTGGTGGCCGCACCGGCGGCGGCCGTTGCGGCCGTCGCCGCTCACTTGGAGGTCGAACTCGACAGCGCAGCGCCTGCGAACACGACGGCGCACTTGGACGTGCAGCGCGACGAGATCAGCGCGCAATGGTGCGCGCGTTTCCGTGCACAAGCGCCGCGCGCTGGGCTGCCGGCCTAAGCGAGATCGCGCTCGCAACGAAAAAAGCCGGGGCCTGAGCCCCGGCTTGCATGAGGTCGACGCCTGCTTCGGCCAGGCGTACGACGATGCTCTGCTCGGCGGAGCACGCATGGCGGCTCCGGACGATGCCTTACGGCGCCGGCTCCGGATCGATGCTGACGTCGTCGAGGTTGTAGTTGGATATATAGCCGGCGCTCTCGCTGTAGTGGAATTGGAGCGTGTGCTCGGCACCGTCGGCGTAACTGCCGATGTCGACGCTGCGTTGCGTGTAGCCCGCCTCGGCCTCGTCCGGCTCCGGATACGAAGCGACTTCGCGGCCGTCGATGCGCACGCGCAAGATCGAATCGCCGCCGCTGACGTGGCCGATCCACAACCAGAAGTTCAAGTAACGCGGCGCACCCGCCGGAATCGTCAGCGTCTGCGTCACCGACGATTCCTCCGGCACGCCGTCGATGCCGCCCAGCCAGGCCCAGATCGCCGCACCGTGCGGCCCGGCGCTGCCGCTGCCGTCGCCGCAGAAAACCAGCGCGCACAAGGCGGTGCCGCGGTTGCTCGAGCTGGAACGCCAGGGGCCATCGCCATTGATGCTGCCTTCGAAGCTACCGTCGGCGACCGGGTTGGGAATCGGCGGATTGTCGAAGCCGTTGCCGAACAGCGCATCGATCGGCGCGTCGATGCCGCTCACGACGAAGGACTGCATGCCTTCGGCGCCGGTGCGCGTCCAACCGGCGACGGTGAGGCCGTCGCCCGCGATCGCCGTGAGCCCGCCCTCGAAGCCCCAAGTAGACGGATAGGCGATCACCCGCGCCGTCATGAAATCGGTCAACAGCTCGGTGCCGTGCGCCGCGGTCCAGACGTAGGGGGCTCGCGGCGGATACAGAAAGTACGAGCCGGAACCGACCACGGTACGGCCGTCGTCGCTGACGCCGAAGGCGAACGGCATGTCCGGAATCTCGATCACCTCACCCGTTTCGACATTCAGCCGCCAAGCACTGCTCGCCTCGTCGCGCGGGAAGAAATGACCGACCACCCAGCGTCCGTTGCCGCTCACCGCGACGCCCTCGCCGACGTTGCGCTCGACGCCGTCGACGCGCGCGAGCGGATAGGAGGCGACGCCGTCCTTCCACACCACGCCGCGACGGTAGCCGGTAGTGGCCTCGTCGCTCCAGCCGGCGATGACGCGGCCGTCGGCACTGATCGAATTCGCCCGCGACGCCGTGGCCGGCTGGTCGACCGGCAGTGGCGTCACCGTGCCGCTCGCGGCGGAATAGTAGTAGGCCCTGGCCACGCTCCAGTCGCTCATCCAGGTGAGCCCGACCGCCGAGCCGTCGTCGGCGACGTCGTCGACATAGGCGTTCTGCAGATCGGCCGGCAGCGGCAGCGCGCTCGGTGCGGACGCGCCTAGCGGCGACAGCGCCGGCGCATTGATCTCGCCCGGCCGCGCCACCGAACCCGACAGCGCACCGAGATTGTTGATGCCGCGCACGTAGCTCATGCCGGTAACCGCTTCCTCCGTGCCGCTCGCGCGCAACCAGCGCGCGCCGCCGGCATCACCGGTCGAGAGCGCCAGATAGTCGCCGTTCTGCGAGAACTTGGCCGCCTGTGCCGCGGCGGTGTGCAAGGGAATGAATTCGCCGGCGGCGGCAGCGGAGCCGCTGACTAGCGAAACCAGAAAAACGAGAGACGAACAAGGACGCATGAGGGAGCGGCTCCTGGCGCGAACACGCGAAGACCGCCGCAGCCGCAACTGCTTGCCCATGCGCTGCCGGCGGGAGCTTCACGTTAGCGGCGCGCGCACCGAACGAAACTCGCGCGCCATGCGCGCACGATGCACAGATTCTGGGAATCCGATCAGCGTGTTCCTGACGCGCTACATCCGCATCAATTTTGGATGCGATCGTCGCAATGCGGCGCGTCTTCCGCCCCAGAAACGCGCAGTCGGCGAAACCTCGGAAGCGCGCGAAAGAGTCGCCGCCGCAAACGGCCGAGATCGCGCAGCCGTAGCAAGCCGAACAAGAAAAAGCCCGCCTGGAGCGGGCTTTTGCGTCAGGCCGAAGCCATCGACGACTTGGGAAGCTGGTCGAGAAACGCCAGCAGCGTGTCGTGGAAGGAGGACTTTATCGCCTCGTAGCCAAGATCGTTCGGCTGCAAATCCACCAGAGTCATCTGGGTCGATATGCAAGAAGCGATGGTCTGGCGCAGCTTCTCGGGAGCCGGGTGGGTGGCGATCAAGGCGCCGATCAACGCGCGCATGGCCGCCGCTTCGCCCGCCTGATGAGCGATTTGAGATTGCGTTGCATCCACGATTTCCTCCTTACAGTTCGAGCCGAGCCGTCAAAACTATACGCCCTTTCGCCGGCGGCCCACGCGCAAAAAAAAAGCCGAGGCGCGCGCCTCGGCTGGGAGAAAAGTGCCGGTCTTGCCCGGCACGGTCGGAGTGTTCGTAGGCGGGTCAGCGTGGCCGGCGCGACGTCACCGCTGCATTCGGCTGTTGCGGCGAGCGAGTCGGAGCGACCAGCGGCGGCTGCGCGGCGTCGAGAGTGACGTCGTCGAGGCTGTAGTTGGACGGATTGCCGGTGGTTTCGGCGTAGCGGAACTCGATCGCATGCGCGGCGCCGTCGGCGTAGGCGCTGAC
Organism: Dokdonella sp. GW821-FHT11D02; assembly: GCF_058808595.1. Lineage (NCBI taxonomy): Bacteria > Pseudomonadati > Pseudomonadota > Gammaproteobacteria > Lysobacterales > Rhodanobacteraceae > Dokdonella > Dokdonella sp. GW821-FHT11D02. The sequence continues at coordinate 2,665,982 of NZ_CM179520.1, forward strand.
GTCGACGCTGCGCTGGGTGTAACCCGCTTCGGCCGCGGCCGGTTCCGGATAGGACGCCAGTTCGGTGCCGTCGACGCTGACCACGAGCTTGGAGTCGCCGCCGTTGACGGCGCCGATGCGCAGCCAGAAGTTCAGATACTGCGGACCGCCGGACGGAATCGTCACCGATTGCGAGGCCGTGGCTTCTTCCGGCGTTCCCGCATCGACGCCGCCGAACCAGGCCCACACGCTGCCGGTGCGCGGCGCGGCCGTGCCGCCGCCGGTGCCGCACGAAGAGAGCGCGCACAGCGCGGTGCCGAACGCGGTCGAGGTCGACGTCCACGGACCCGCACCGCCGCCGCTGGCTTCGAAGCTGCCGTCCTGCACCGGGTTGGCTGCCGGTGCGCCGTCGAAGCCGTCCTTGAAGATCGCGTCGGCCGGCGCGTCGACCTCGGTGACGAGGAAGGACTGCATGCCGTTCGGGCTGGCGCGCGTCCAGCCGGCCACCGTGCTGCCGTCGCCGGAGATCGCGGTCAGGCCGCCTTCGAAACTCCAGTCCGACGGATACTCGATGCCGCGCGAGCTCATGTAGTCGGTGAACTGGACAGTGCCGCCGGCTTCGGTCCAGATCAGGGCCGCGCGCGGCGGAAAGTCGAAGAAGCCGCTGGCGCCGACCACGGTCTTGCCGTCGTCGCTGACGCCGAATGCGAACGGCATGCCCGGAATCTCGGTCAGCTCGCCGCTTTCGACGTTGAGACGCCAGGCGGCGCCGCCGTCGGGGCTCGGATAGTCGCTGCCGACCACCCACTGGCCGTTGCCGCTGACCATCGACGCTTCACCGACGTTGAACGCCGTGCCGTCGATCGTCACGCTCGGATAGCTCGCGACGAAGTCCTTCCACACCACGCCGCGGCGAAAGCCGGTATTCGGGTCGTCGTTCCAGCCGGCGATCACGCCGCCGTCCGGGCTGATCGAGTTCGCGCGCGAGGCTTCGCCCGGATCGGACACCGGCAACGGCGTGATCGTCTGATTGGCGCTGGCGTAGTAGTAGGCACGCGCGATGCTGAAACTGGTGGTCCAGGTCAGCCCGACGGCGGAGCCGTCATCGGCCAGGTCGTAGACGTCGGCGTTGTCCGTATCGGCCGGCAGCGGCAGCTGCGTCGGCGCCGCGGCGCCGATCGGCAGCGCGGCGGGAACGTCGGTGCCGCCTTCCACTTGAGAGCCGCCGTTCACTCCGATCGAGCCCGCGATCACGCCGAGGTTGTTGACGCCGTTGGAGGAATTGAGGCCGCTCAGCGGCTCCTCCACGCCGGTCGTGCGCGTCCAGCGCACGCCGCTGGTCTGGCTGACGAAGATCGACAGGTACTCGCCGTTCTGCGAGAACTTGACCGCCTGCCCTTGCGGGGTCTCGAGTGGAACGAACGTACCGGCCTGTACGGAACCGCAGGCGAGCGTGGCGACGGCAGCGGCTAACGAGGAAAGACGCATTGCGGGCTGACTCCTTCGATGGGATGCGAGTCCGCGTTCGGGAAGCCGCAGCAGTTGCGGCATGCACGCTCCCCAAGGCGAACCCGCCGACGCTAGTCCGAGCTGCCGCAAAGCGGACTCGCGATCCATTCGCGCAGCATTCGCGCAGCGTTTCGCCGCGCGTGCGGCGCGCCGGCGCGAGGATTCGTCGAGTCGGACACGCCGCGCCGGTGTGAGCATCCGGTTAAACTCCGCGGATGCTGAAGATCGATACCCACGCCCACATCCTGCCGCCGAGCTGGCCGAACTTCGCCGAGAAATACGGCGACGACCGTTTCCCGGTGATGGTGCAAACCGAAGGCCGCCACCGCATCTACAAGGACGGCAAATTCTTCCGCGAGGTCTGGGCCAGCGCGTTCGACCCGGAGGTGCGCATCGCCGACTACGCCAAGTTCGGCGTCGACGTGCAGGTCGTCTCGACCGTGCCGGTGCTGTTCTCCTACTGGGCCAAGCCGAATCAGGCGCTCGAGCTGCACCGCCACCTGAACGACCACACCGCCGCCCTCTGCCGCGACTATCCGCGCCACTACGCCGGCATCGGCACGGTGCCGCTGCAGTCGCCGCGGCTGGCGATCCAGGAAATGGAACGCTGCATGGACGAGCTGGGGCTGCAGGGCGTGCAGATCGGCTCGCACTGCGAGAACTGGAACCTCGACGCGCCCGAACTGTTCCCGTTCTTCGAGGCCGCGGCCGAACTCGACGCCGCCATCTTGGTGCATCCGTGGGACATGATGGGCGGCGCCTCGATGCCGAAGTATTGGCTGCCGTGGCTGGTCGGCATGCCGGCCGAACAATCACGCGCGGCCTGCTGCCTGATCTTCGGCGGCGTGCTCGAACGCCTGCCGCGGCTGAAAGTCTGCCTTGCCCACGGCGGCGGTGCGTTTCCCTACACGATCGGCCGCATCGAGCACGGTTTCCGCATGCGTCCGGACCTGGTCGCGACCGACAACGCGCGCAATCCGCGCGAATACCTCGACCGCCTGTACTTCGATTCCTGCGTGCACGACAAGGCCGCGCTGCGCTATCTGCTCGACGTGGTCGGACCGGCGCACGTGATGCTCGGCACCGACTATCCCTTCCCGCTCGGCGAGCAGGAGCCCGGCAGCGGCATCGCCGCGCTCGGTCTGCCGCCGGCCGAGCAGGCACGCCTGTTCCACCGCACCGCGTTGGAATGGCTCGGCCTGCCCTACGCCCGATTCGCCGACGATACGGAGTGATCCTGTGAGGCTACTTCTGTGCTTTCTGCTGTTGTCCAGCGCGAACGCTTTCGCGCAAGGCAAGACCGATTTCACGCTCAACGACGGCCAGGTGCATTTCCGCGTGCCGCCGGGCTGGAGCGCGGTAATGGAGAAAGCCGAAGGCAATCCGCAGGCGGTCGCGTTCCAGGTGCCCGATCCGGCGGCCCAAGGCAGCGAGGACAGCGCCACCGTGGTGGTGAAGACGCGCCAGCTGAAAGCGGCCGCTGCGTTCCCCGGCTTCGTGCAGGACGAGCACGCGCGCGCCGAATCGCAGGGCGGCTATCAGAAAGACGGCACCAACAAGAACGCCGCCGTGCACCAGTACTTCGTGCAGCGCGCGAAGACGCGCTATCTGCTGCGCGACAGCTACTACCTGACCGGCGAGGTCGCGGTCGAGGTGCGCTGCCAGCGGCCGCTGATCGAGAGCACGCCGGCGAATTGGAATGCGCAGTTCGACAGCGCCTGCGATGCGGTGGTTGCGTCGTTGAAGTGAGGCGCTGCGGCTCCTGCAAGACCGTTCGCCTCCCCCGCTTGCGGGAGAGGAGGAACAGCGGCGCTTATTCTCCGTAATGTATTGGTTGACATGACTCCGCACGAATCCGAAGCCCTCACCCTCGACGCGCGCGACCCGCTGGCGCCGCTGCGTGACGAATTCCTGATCCCGCATCACACCGACGGCGCCGAACAGGCCTACTTCTGCGGCAATTCGCTCGGCCTGCAGCCGCGCGCGGTGCGCGCTGCCCTGCTCGACGAACTCGACGACTGGCGCGATCTCGCGGTCGAAGCGCACTTCCGCGGCAAGCATCCATGGATGCCCTATCACGAACTCGTGCGCGAAGACCTCGCCGCCGTCGTCGGCGCGCTGCCGCACGAAGTCGTGGCGATGAATTCGCTGACCGCGAACCTGCATCTGATGATGGTCAGCTTCTATCGGCCGACGCGCGAACGGCACGCGATCCTGATCGAAAAGAGCGCGTTCCCATCCGACCATCACGCGGTCGCCTCGCAGATCCGGTTCCACGGCTACGATCCGGCCGAGGCGAAGATCGAGCTCGACAGCGACGAAGCCGGCGGCGCGATTTCGCAGGACGCGATCCTGCGTGCGCTCGACCAGCACGGCGAACGCATCGCGCTGGTGCTGCTGCCCGGCGTGCAGTACTTGAGCGGCCAGGCCTTCGACCTGCGCGCGATCACCGCCGCGGCGCACGCGAAAGGCTGCGCGGTCGGCTTCGATCTCGCGCATGCGGTCGGCAACCTGCCGCTGCAGCTGCACGACGTCGGCTGCGATTTCGCCGTCTGGTGCAGCTACAAGTACCTCAACTCCAGTCCCGGCGCGGTCGCCGGCTGCTTCGTGCACGAGCGCCACGCACGCGCCGAGCTGCCGCGTTTCGCCGGCTGGTGGGGCCACGATCAGAGCACGCGCTTCCAGATGGGACCGCAGTTCGCCGCCACGCCCGGCGCCGACGGCTGGCAGCTGAGCAATCCGCCGATCCTCGCGCTGGCGCCGCTGCGCGTGTCGCTGTCGATCTTCCGCCGCGCCGGCATCGCCGCGCTGCGCCAGAAATCGATCGCGCTGACCGGCTATTTCGAAGCGCTGATTCGCGCCGAACTCGCCGAGGTGATCGAGATCACCACGCCGCGCGAGCCGGAGCGTCGCGGCTGCCAGCTCAGCTTGCGCGTGCGCGGTCCGCGCGAAGCGGGCCGCTCGCTGTACGACCATCTGCACGCGCACGGCATCGTGGTCGACTGGCGCGAGCCGGACGTGATCCGCGCCGCGCCGACACCGCTGTACAACCGCCGCATCGACTGCCTGCGTTTCGTGCTCGCGGTCAAACACTGGGCCGCACGCGCATGAGCAAGCCGACCGTCACCCTCGTCGGCGGCGGCCTCGTCGGCGCCCTGCTCGCGACCCTGCTGGCACAACGCGGCTTCGCGGTCGAGGTGTTCGAACGCCGGCCCGATCCGCGCCAAGCCGGCTACGCCGGCGGCCGCTCGATCAACCTGGCCCTGGCCGAACGCGGACTGCACGGTCTGCGCCTGGCCGGCCTCACCGACGAAGTCATGCAGCTGGCGGTGATGATGCGCGGCCGCATGGTGCATCACCGCGACGGCCACACCGAACTGCTGCGCTACGGCCGCGACGACAGCGAAGTGATCTGGTCGATCAGCCGCGGGCGCCTCAACATCGCCCTGATCGACGCAGCCGAGCGCGCCGGCGCGCGCTTCCACTTCTCGCGCCGCCTGGAAAGCGCCGAATTCGGCAGCGGCGTGCAGCTGCGCTTTCGCGACGACCAACACGGCGATGCGCACGAGCACGAGGCCGCCTTCGTCCTCGGTGCCGACGGCGCCGGCTCCGCCCTGCGCGCCGCGATGCAGCGCGAACAGCCGCTCGGCGAGCGCATCGACGAACTCGGTCACGGCTACAAAGAATTGGAGATTCCGGCGCTGCCCGATTTTCCGAGCACGGCGCTGCCGCCCGATGCGGCGACTGTGCTCGCGCGCGGCGAACGCTTCGCGATCGAGCGCAACGCGTTGCACATCTGGCCGCGCGGCAACTACATGTGCATCGCGCTGCCGAACGCCGAAGGCAGCTTCACCGTCACCCTGTTCCTGCCCTCGCAAGGCGAGCCGAGCTTCGCCACGGTGACGACGCCGGCCGCGGCGCGCGCCTTGTTCGAGCGCGACTTCGCCGACCTGGTCCCGCTGATCCCCGAATTCGACGCCGATTTCGCCGCCAATCCGGTCGGCGTGCTGGCGACCTTGTACCTCGATCGCTGGCACCTCGATCGGCGCGCGCTGCTGCTCGGCGACGCTGCGCACGCGATCGTGCCGTTCCACGGCCAGGGTATGAATTGCGGCTTCGAGGACGCGGTGGAGCTGGCGGATCTGCTCGACGCGCAGCACGACGATCTCGCCTGGACGTTCGCCGAGTTCGAGCGCCGACGCCGGCCGAACGCCGAAGCGATCGCGGCGATGGCGTTGGAGAACTATGTCGAGATGCGCGATTCGGTCGCCGACGCCGGGTTCTTGTTGCGGCGCGAGTTGGGACGCGTGCTGGCCGAGCGCCATCCGCAGCGTTTCGTGCCGCGCTACTCGATGGTCACCTTCACGCGCATGCCCTACGCGCAAGCGTTCGCGCGCGGCGGCATCCAGGACGCGCTGCTGCGCGAGCTCGCCGACGGCAAGACGAGCATCAACGAAATCGACCTCGCGCGCGCCGATGTCTTGGTCGGCGAGCGCCTGACGCCGCTGGTGTGAGCGCACCGCAGGAACCGCCCGAGCGCGTGCGCGAACTGGTCGGGCTGTACCTGCGCACGCGCTACGAAGTCGTGCTGCCCGACGGTCGCGTCGACGTGCTTTGCATCGGCACGCCGGCACCGAACGACATCGCCAGCTGGATCGGCGCCGACACCGGCGCGCTCTATCTGAGCGCGTGCAACCCCTATTCGCAGCCGCTGCCTGACGCGCGCAACGCCAAGCGCATGAACGCGCTGCGCGTCGCTTTGCGCAACGCCGGCGCGCGCTGGCTCGAAGGCCACGGCCGCATCCCGGGCGAGCATTGGACGGAACCGAGCCTGCTCGTCACCGGCCTCGCACGTGATGCGCTCGACCGCTTCGCGCGCGATTTCGAGCAGAACGCGGCCGTCGAGGTCGCGCAGGATCATCGAGTGCGTCTGCACCTGTATCGCAGGGATTGGCGCGGCGCGATCGAAGACAATGCCGATCTCGAATGGGCTGCGCCGGCCTGAGCGATGTACGAGCGCAGCGCTGGAGTCAGCGCCTGCGCAGATAGCCGACGATCAGGCGCGTCACCTCGTCGATGAAGGCGCCGACTTTGTCGTCGACCAGCACGTCCGAACGATGCAGCACGGCGGCATGGGTCAAGGCCTCCACCGTGGTCACGCAGAAGAACGCGGCCAGATCGAGATCGGCGACCTCGATCTCGCTGCGGCTCGCCAGATAACTGCGCACCAGCGCGAATACTTCGCGGTCGACCGCTTCGACCTCGCGCAGCCGGCCGACCCGCGGCGTCTGTTCGACCAGCACGCGGTGCAGCCGCGTGTCGACTCGATGCACTTCGATCATCACCGACACCAGCTCGCGCACGCCGCGCTCGATCGGCTGCGCCGCGACCTTGGCCAGCGAATCGCGCACCAGCTGCATGATTTCCTGCATGTGGCGATCGATCACCGCCGCCACCAAAGCTTCCTTCGAGGGGAAGTACTGATACAGCGAACCGATGCTGACGCCGGCCGCGAGCGCGATGCGATTGGTACTCGCCTTGTCGAAGCCGTCCTTCTTCAAAATGCGAGCGGTCGCTTCGACCAGGGCGTCGACGGTCTGCTGCGAACGCGCTTGCACTGCCGTTTTCCTGGGCCGGGTGGTCGGATTGCGAACCATGCGCGCCGCTCCGCAAATGCGAGTATGAAATACGAGTGATGGCTCGTATTGTACTCACATCGACGCAGTGCCGTCGGCTGTCATCGATGCGACTGCCGAACCGCAGCGGCACTGCGTTCGCTCCGAACCTCCTGGAAACGCTTTCGAAGAGGCCCGCACGCATGTTTCCGACGACGTCTTCTGCTCCACGCGATTTCACCCCCGCCGCACCGCTGCTGTGGCCGTACGACCTGATCGTCGCCGCGTTCACGCGCGAGCGCGTCTGGCGCGCCGCTTTGTTGCGTCAACTCGATGCGCGCGAAGACGACGTCGTCGCCGACCTCGGCTGCGGCACCGCTTCGTTCCTGCTTCTGCTCGGCCGCGCTGCGCAGGCGCCGCGCTTGCTCGGCATCGATCCGGATGCGGCGATCCTCGCGCGTGCGCGCAAGAAACTCGCTGCCGCCGCGGTCACCGCGCCGCTTTCGCTCGGCTATCTGCGCGACGCGGCAAGCCTGCTCGCCGGCAGCGGCGTGACCAAGATCGTCTCCAGCCTGGTCTTCCACCAGGTGCCGCTGGCGGAAAAACGCGCCGGCTTGCGCGCGATTTTCGCGGCCTTGCCGCCGGGTGGCGAAATCCACATCGCCGACTACGGCTGGCAGCGCACGCCGCTGATGCGGCGGCTGTTCGGCATCGTGCAAAGAGTCGACGGCCGCGCCGACACGCAACCCAATGCCGACGGCGTCCTGCCGATCCTGATGCGCGAGGCCGGCTTCGCCGGTGTCGAGGAGACCGCGGTGTTTCCCACCGCGACCGGTTCGATCTCGCTGTATTGCGGCGTGCGACCGCATCCGGCCTGAGATTCCGCCGCACGGCGCGTCATCAGGCACAATCGGCGCACAAGCGTGCGGTGCCACCGCGCGGCTTGCCGTTGCGGGGAGGACGCAATGACCGAGGAAGCTGAGCGAGCGCTGCAGCACCGGCGCGAGCTGTTGGCGTTGCTGCGCGAAGCGTTCGACCTCGACGAAGCCGAGCGCGAACGCTGGATCGCGCAACGCTGCGCCGGCGACGCCGCGCTCGCCGCCGAGCTGCGCGCATTGCTGGCGCCGCCGCGCGCCGGCGTGCTCGACGGCGACGCCGGCACGCTCGCCGCGAGCCTGTCGGAGGAAGCGGACGCCGACACCGGCTTGAGCAACGGCGCGCGCGTCGGCGCCTGGACTGTCGTGCGCACGCTCGGCAGCGGCGGCATGGGCACGGTCTATCTGGCCCAGCGCGACGGCGACGGCTACGTGCAGTTCGGCGCGTTGAAACTGATCAAGCGCGGCATGGACACGGCTGCCGTGCTGGCCCGCTTCCGGCGTGAGCGGCAGATCCTGTCGCGGCTGGCGCAGCCGAACATCGCGCGCCTGCTCGACGGCGGCGTCAGCAGCGACGGCCTGCCCTACTTCGTGATGGAGTACGTCGACGGCCAGACCCTGCGTCAGTGGCTCGCCCGCGCACGCCCGGACCTGGCCGCGCGCCTCGCCGTATTCCTGCAGCTTTGCGCCGCCGTCGCGCATGCGCACCGGCATCTGGTCGTGCATCGCGACATCAAGCCGGAGAACGTTCTGGTCGACGCCGACGGCCACGCGCGCCTGCTCGATTTCGGCATCGCGCAGCTGCTCCAAGCCGACGGCGAAACAGTACAGACCGTGGCGCAGCGGCGCTTCGTCTCGCGCGCCTACGCCGCGCCCGAGCAACTCGGCGGCGACGCGACGACGACGGCCACCGACGTCTACCAGCTCGGCGTGCTCTTGTTCGAGCTTCTGACCGGTGCGCGCTTCGGCACGGCGCGCACCAGCGGCACGCTGTCCGGCTGGCTGGCGCGCGCGCAGGCGCAGGCCGACGCCGACGAACGCGCGCCGGTGTCGGCGGCACGTCTGCGCGGCGACGCCGCGATCGTCGTCGCGCGCGCGACCGACGCCGATCCGCAGCGTCGCTACGCCACCGTCGAAGCGCTCGCCGGCGATGTCGGCGCCTGGCGCGACGGCCATCCGATCCAGGCGCGCGCCGACAGCAACGCCTACCGGCTGCGCCTGTTCGTGCGCCGCCACGCGGTGATCGTCGGCGCTGCCGCGCTGGCGCTGGTCGCGATCCTCGGCGGTGCCGGTGTCGCCTTGTGGCAGGCGCGCGTCGCCGCCGCGCAGGGGCGCGTCGCGCTCGAACGCGCCGAAACCGCCGAGCGCGTCAAACGCTTCATAATCGGCCTGTTCCAGGCGCCCGATCCGGAGCAGGCGCGCGGCGTGGTGCCGCGCGCGGACGAATTGCTCGAGCGCGGCGCCGCGCAAGTCGCCGACGAACTTGCCGGTCAGCCGCGACTGCAAGCCGAGTTGTACGAAACCATGGCGCAGAGCTACATGGGCCTGGGCCGCTTCGACACCGGCGTGGATCTGCTCGAACGCGCCAGCGCCGGGCTCGCCGGCGGCGACGATTCCGCGCTGAAGGCGCGCATCGAAACCTTGACCGGATCGGCCTACGCCGAACTCGGCCGCTACGACGACGCGCTGGCGGCGCTCGGCCGCGCTTTGCAATGGCGTGCCGGCACGGCGTCCGCCGATCCGCTCGACACACGCATCGAAGCCGTGCGCGGCTGGGTGCTGCGCGACCTCGGCCGCTACGCCGAATCCGAAGCGGCGCTGCGGCACGCGCTCGCGCTCGCGCAGACCACGCCCACGGACATGAATCCCGCGGCGCTGCGCGCACTGAACAATCTCGCGTACACCTTGCAGCTGGCCGGGAAAAAGCAGGACTCGATCGCGACCTACGAACGCGTGGTCGGTTGGTACGCCGCGCACGCGCCGCCCGATCAACCGGCGCGCCTGTGGGCCGAAGCGACCTTCGGCAGAAGCCTGCGCGATCTCGGCGAGCCGGCGCGCGCGAAGGAATTGCTCGAACGCATTCGGCCGACCTTGCTCAAGGTCGTCGGCGCGGCGCATTCGGACCTGGCCAGTCTCGACATCGGCCTCGGCCTGGCGCGCATGGATCTCGGCGAGGAAGGTGGCTATGCGCAAGTGGTCGACGCGGTGGCGCGCAGCCACCAGACCACACCGCGCCGGAACATGCTGTGGGCACAGGCCGAGTTCGCGCTGGCCGAAGCGGAGTTGAGCATGGCGCACACGGCCGCCGCCGCGTCGCACTACGAGGCGGCGCGGGCGGCGTATGCCGCTCTGGTCGGCAATGACCATCCGGCCGTGCGCGAATGCGAGGCGCGCCTCGCTGCGATCGCCGCGAAGAGCGGCGCGCCGTCCGCCGCGATTGACGCCGCCGCGCGCGGCGGCGATGCTCGACCCATCACGGGGCGAGTCAGGCAGGAGCGATGAGCGAGAGCGTCACCGAGCTGCTCGGCGCTGCGGAGCGCGGCGACGCGGCGGCGCAAGATCGGCTGTTCGCGCTGCTCTACGACGAATTGCGCCGCTGCGCGCACCGTCAGCTCGGCGGTCGCGGCGAAACGCTGTCGACCACCGCCCTGGTGCACGAGACCTACGTCAAACTGAGCGTCGCCGACGGCTTGCAGCTGCACAGCCGCCAGCATTTCATGGCGCTGGCCGCGCGCGCGATGCGGCAGGTGCTGGTCGATCACGCGCGCCGCGTCGGCGCCGACAAGCGCGGCGGCGGCGCCGCCTTCGTCACGCTCGACGAGCAGGTGCCCGATGCGCCCACGCAAGCCTACGAAGTACTCGCGCTGGATCAGGCCTTGAACGAGCTGGAAAAGATCGATGGGCGCGCTGCGCGCGTGGTGCAGCTGCATTTCTTCGGCGGCCTCACCTTCGGCGCGATCGCCGAACTCGAAGGCCTCAACGAACGCACGATCAAGCGCGACTGGCAGGCGGCGCGCGCGCTGCTGGCATCGACCATGGAGCAGCCGACCGCTGCCGGCTGAGCATCGCCGCCGCGCGCGCGACATCGTGCGCATGGTGCTGCGACACGCCTGCCGCTAGCATGCGCGCCGCATGCCGCCCACTTCCGCCCCCTTCCGCGATCCGCCCGAACGCCCCGCCCTGCTCGAAGCATGCGGGCTCGCCTTCGCGCGCAACGACGAGCCGATCTTCGGACCGCTCGATTTCGTCCTGCATGCTGGTGAGGTGGTGCTGATCGAGGGAGACAACGGCGCCGGCAAGACCACCTTGCTGCGCGTGCTGTCGGGCCTGCTCGCGCCGAGCGCCGGCGAGATCCGTCTCGACGGCGAACCGCTGACCTTGGCGCGGCTGTCGCCGCAAGTCGCCTTGCTGTCGCACCAGGGCGGACTCAAACCCGAATTGAGCGCGCTGGAAAACCTGCGTTTCGCGGCCGGCCTGCACGGTCAGCGCAAGGGCATCTCGCCGCTGAGCGCGCTCGCCGGGGTCGGTCTCGACGGCTATGCCGAAGTGCCGACGCGGCAGCTGTCGGCCGGCCAGAAAAAGCGCGTCATGCTGGCGCGCGTGCTGCTCGCGCCGGTCGCGCTGTGGTTGCTGGACGAGCCTTACGCCAATCTCGATCTGGACGGCATCAAGCTGGTCAATCGCCTGCTCGAACGCCATGCGAACGGCGGCGGTGCGGCGTTGATCACCTCGCACGGCGCCTATGCCTACACCTCGGGCACGCCGCGCCGGCTGCGCTTGCAGCCGGGAAGCGCGAACGCTGCTGCGGATGTCGCGACAACGGCGGAGCGCGCGCGATGAAGCCCGGCTCGACCTCGGCCGCGTGTGCGGCGCTGATCCGGCGCGATCTGACCCTGGTCTGGCGGCGGCGCGGCGATGCGGTCAATCCGATCTTGTTCGCCTTGATCGTGATCGCGCTGTTTCCGCTCGCGCTCGGTCCCGAACCGGAGCAGCTGCGCCGCATCGCGGCCGGCGTGGTTTTCGTCGCCGTACTGTTGGCCGGTCTGCTCGCGCTGGACACCTTGTTCCGCAGCGACTACGAAGACGGCTCGCTCGAACAGCTGGTGCTGTCGCCGCATCCGCTCTCGCTCTTGCTCGCTTGCAAGATCGCGGTGCACTGGCTGACCACGGCGCTGCCGCTGATCGCGGCCGCGCCGCTGCTCGGCGAACTCTTGCATCTGGACGCGGCGGTGCGCTGGGTGCTGTTGCCCGCTCTGCTGCTGGCGACGCCGCTGCTCAGTTTGATCGGCGCGGTCTGCGTCGCGCTGACGGTCGGCATGCATCGCTCTGGTATGCTGCTGGCCTTGCTCGTGCTGCCGTTGTACGTGCCGGTCTTGATCTTCGGCGCGGGCGCTTGCAATGCGGCGCAGGTCGGCCTGCCGTTCCTGGCGCCGCTGTTGTGGCTGGCGGCGGCGCTGGCCTTGGCCCTGGTGCTGGCGCCGCTGGCGTGCGCGGCGGCGCTTAGAATCTCGCTCTCATGAATGCGCTGACGCTCTGGTTCCACAAGATCGGCTCGCCGCCGACGTTCTACCGCATCGCCGGCGCGCTCGCGCCGTGGTGCTACGGCGTCGCGCTGGTACTCGGCCTGGTCGCTCTGTACGGCGGCCTGGTGCTGGCGCCGCGCGACTATCAGCAGGGCGATGCCTACCGCATCATCTTCATCCACGTGCCGTGCGCCTGGATGAGTCTGTTCGCCTATTTCTTCATGGCGGCGAATGCGTTCATCGCGCTGGTCTGGCGCATCAAGCTGAGCGAGATTCTGGCGATGGCGAGCGCGCCGATCGGCGCCGCGTTCACCTTCATCACGCTCGTCACCGGTTCGCTCTGGGGCAAGCCGATGTGGGGCACCTGGTGGACCTGGGATGCGCGCCTGACTTCGGAGTTGGTGCTTCTGTTCCTCTATCTCGGCGTGATCGGACTGTACGCCGCGATCGAGGATCGCCGCCAAGCCGCGCGCGCGGCCGGCTTTCTCGCCCTGATCGGCGTGGTCAATCTGCCGATCGTGCATTTCTCGGTGAACTGGTGGAACACCTTGCATCAGGGCTCGACCGTGCGCCTGATGGGCCCGTCGAAGATCGACTCGGCGATGATCTGGCCGCTGTTGACGATGGCGCTGGCGACGCACCTGTGGTTCTTCGGCAGCTTGCTCGCGCGCACGCGCATCGGCTTGCTCGAACTGGACGCGGGCAAGGACTGGGTGCGCAAGATCGCGCTCGACGAGCGCGCTTAGCGAAGCTCCAAGCCGCTCCACTCCGCGCGCAGCGGAAGTGACTCGGCGGCGGGCGAAGGTCGATTCTCTCTCAGCGATTTTCCATGCGTGCCTGCGCTCGCGGGAACGCATGTCCGGTCTGAGCGGAAACCTGCGTATCCCCTGGCGATGCGGCTCTTGCCGCTGTTCGCGAGGAGAACACCATGTATCGCTCATCCACTATCGCCGCAGGTCGATTGCACCTGATCGGCCACTCGGCTCTGCTGATCGCCGCTGCGCTTCTGTTCGGGACCGCACGGGCCGCCGACTATGTCCCCGACCCGACCTGGAACCACGGCTTGATCGGCGCCGACAACTTCGCTTCCGTCAGCTACGACTACCGCGTCGGCAAGAAGATCGCGCGTATGGACAACGGCGACATCGTCGCCGCCGCCGTGGTGCCGGGTGTCGGTGCCGCCGCAGGCCGCCAGAAACTCGGGCTGGTGCGCTACAACCAAGCCGGCATCCGCCAGACCTGGAGCAATCCGGGCACCGACGGCTACTACAACAACCAGTACGTCATCACGCCTTGCCTCAACGTCGATCGCTGCGGCGAGGTCAAGGACGTCAAAGGCATCTACCGCTTCGGCGACCGCCTGTTCGTGCTCGCCGACACCGAGAACTTCCGCCTCCAACTGGTCGGCGGCAATCCGCCGCTGCCGGTGTGGGTGGCCGTGCCCGCGGTCGAGGTCTACGTGTTCGGCAGCGACGGCGCCTTGCAAAGCAGCGGCACGATGGACTCGGACGCCTACGCCGACGACGGCTCGCGCACGGTCGCCGGCGGTGGCATCGCGCTGTACGACAACGGCATGTTCCCCACGCTGACGACCCTGCTTTACGTCGGCACCGGCATCGTCGACGGCATCTACCGGCCGCGCTTCGCACGCTTCAAGGTCGAAAACGACAGCACGCTGACCAGCGAAGTCGACGCGCTCGAACCGGCCTTCGGCAACCTCTGCGCGGCCGGCGATTTCTGCCAGTTCGGCGGCATCGCGCTCGGCGGTCGCGCCACGCCGACGTCCACGCCGCGCATCTACGTCGCCGGTTCTCGTTGGCACCCCGATCCGCCGCCCGGAACGATCGGATGGCCCGCCGGCTGGGACATGTTCGCCGCCAGCCTCAATTCCAACGGCACGCCGCGCACGGCTTTCGCCACCAACGGCATCTACACCACCGAAGCCCTCGCCGCGAGCGGCCAGAGCGGCGGCCAAAAGCTGGCCGTCGATGCCGGCCTCGGCGTGATCTCGCAAGACGAAATCTTCGTGCTGGCGGATCTCGAGCTGCCGTGTCGAAACGGCATCGCAGTGCTCAAGCTCGGGCAAACCGGCAGCAGCGTGTCGACGTTCGGCATCAACGGCCACGTGCGCTACGGCGGCAGCGATCAGACCGACGTCGTCTCCTGCGCCCTCGGCTGGCGGCAGCAGTCGATCCGCGCCGACTATCCGACCGACATCGTGCAGTCGAACGGCAAGCTCGGCGTGTCGGGCCTGAACATCTACAGTCCCGGCGTGCTCTGCCCGGTCGGACAGCCCTGCCCGGAAGACAATGTCGACGGCGAAGTCGCGGTGATCGACGCCGATACCGGTGCAATCGAATCCTGGCGCGGCTACGCCTTTGCCGACAGCTCGGGCGGCGCGCGCTCGCGGCATTCGGGTTTCTGGGGCATCGTCGCCAACGGCGACGACAGCTTCTCGCTCGCCGGCGACGTGCGCTACTTCAACCAGACCTCGGTGCCGGAAGCCCAGCGCGGCCGGCAGATGGTCGCGACCTTGCGCGTCGCGCCGCGCGGCGATGTGATCTTCCGCAACGGCTTCGACGGCACGCCCTGATGCCCCGGCGTGCGCAGCGGCGCCCGGCTCGGCCGCCGGCGCCGCTGCGCGGCGCTTCGCCGCAGCATGCCCTTGCTGGCGGCGGTGATGCCCGAGGAATTTGGTAGGCTGGGCGCTTCCTTCGCTGCGCCGATAGCGCCGAGATCGCCAACATGAGCGAATTCCTTTCCATGGGCGGCTACGGCGCCTACATCTGGCCGGCCTACGCAGTGTTCTTCGTGGTGCTGGCGATCGAAGCGCTGGCACCGCGCGCGCAGCGCCGCCGCGTGCTGGCCGACATCCGCGGCCGCGCGCAACGCCGCGCCGCGCGCGCCCCTGCCGACCAGAATCCCGCATGACCCCGACCCGCAAACGCCGCCTGATCCTGATCTCGCTGATCCTCGCCGCGGTCGCCGTCGCGGCCAGCCTGACCGTGCTCGCGCTGCAACAGAACATGACCTATCTGTATTCGCCGAGCGAAGTGGACGCCGGGCATGCGCCGGCCGCGGCGCGTTTCCGCCTCGGCGGCGTGGTGCTGGAGCAATCGATCCAGCGCGCCAGCGATTCGCTCAAGGTCGGCTTCGTCGTCACCGACCGCTTCAAGCAGATGCCGGTCGAGTACACCGGCATCCTGCCCGATCTGTTCCGCGAGGGTCAGAGCGTGGTCGCCACCGGCGCGCTCGAGAACGGCCGCTTCGTCGCGACCGAAGTGCTGGCCAAACACGACGAAACCTACATGCCGAAAGAAGTCGCCGACGCGATCGCCAAAGCGAAGACCGCGCACCTCGACAAAGGCAAACAGTAGCCTCAGGCCGACGACGCGACGCGCAACCGCGGCGGCGCCGGCGGCCACGGCTCGTTGGCCGACTTCGCCCCGGCGAATGCGCTGTCGAGCGCGTCGCGCAAGTGTTCTGACAGATAGTCGATGAAGCAGCGCACCGCCGGCGCGAGTCCTTTGCGCGAAGGGAAGACGGTGTAGAGCGTCATCTCCGGCAGCGACCATTCCGGCAACAACACGATCAGACGGCCGTCGGCGATTTCCTCACGGCAGAGGATCGCCGGCAACTCGGCCACGCCGCAGCCGCTCATCGCGGCGTGCTTGATGATGACGATGTCTTCGGTGACCAGACGCGGCGTGAACGCGATCTCGCTGACGTTACCGTCCTTGCCGGTCAGCCGCCAGCTGTGGCGGTTGCCACGGCCCAGATCGAGCAGGCCGCCGAGGCCGATCGCGCCGCGCAGATCGTCGGGCGTGCGCGGCAGGCCGTGACGCTCGATGTAGTCCGGCCCTGCGATCAGCTGGTGCCGCCGCAGCGCGAACGAACGCACCGCCAGCGACGACGGACGGATGCCCGGCGCGATGCGCAAGGCGACGTCGTAGCCTTCCGCGATCAGATCGACTTCGCGGTTGGTCAGGTCGAGCACGATCTCGACTTCCGGATAGGTCAGCATGAAGTCGGCCAGCAGCGGGGCCAGGATCGTCTGCACGAAATTGACCGGACCGGTCACGCGCACGACGCCGCGCGGCGTGCCGCGCGCATCGTCGATGACGGTGTTGGCGCGTTCGATTTCCAGCAGCACCGCGCGGCAGCGCTGGTAGTAGCGCGCGCCGACCTCGGTGATCTGCAGCTTGCGCGTATCGCGCTGCATCAGGCGCACGCCGAGCTGCGCCTCCAATCGCGCGAGGTGCTGGCTCAATACCGATTTCGCCACGCCGAGCGCCGACGCGGCAGCGCTGAACGAGCCGTACTCGACGATTTTGGCGAAATAGAACAGGTCATTGAGATCGTTCAAGGCCCAAGCTCCCGCGAACGACAACGCCGGGAGCTTAGCAGGATGTGAAGGAGGCGCCGCCTGCCCTCCTCGGCCGCTGGCATCGAAGCGACGCCGCGCACTCGGCCCCTGCGCATCATGAGAAAGCAGGCCGCGTTTCGACCGCCCGTCGCGATCGTTCCGATTGGCGAACAATGTTTTCGCCGGATGCGCCTACTCAAATCCGCGATGGGCGAACACACTCGGACGTTAACGAAGGGTGAAGTTCGATCGAGCATCGACGCAGCGCACGAAGGGCGAAGCGTCGGTCGCGAACACACCGCTTCGGCAAGACCCAAGCCAGCAAGCCGTTGCGCCAGCCAGCCAGGGAGACGTCGAGAGATGCTTTTGCGAGCCCGCTTCCTGCGTGTCGCCGCCGCGGTCGCACTGTGTGTGCTGGCGCCGGCTCAGGCGCAGCAGAACCGTGAAGAGTTGTCGCGCAACCTGCCGGCCGGCGATCTTTCCAGCGCGGAAGTGCAGTCCGGTCGCAGCCTGCTCGCCGCACCGGGCTTCGCCAAGGCCAAGGTCGCGGTGAACCCGGCCTTTCCGGACGCGACCCCGGTCGGCGAACGCACCTGCACCGCCTGCCATCAGCTCGAAGCCGACCACTTCACCCACACCCTGCACGCGCTCGGCCTGCATGCGGCGAACAAGGCCGACGCCTCGATTCCAGTGTGCGAGACCTGCCACGGTCCCGGTTCGCAGCACGCGCAGGCGCCGCTGACGCGCGGCTCGATCATCGCCTACACCAAGAGCGGCGGCACGCCGATCGAGGTGCAGACCAAGACCTGCCTGACTTGTCACGAAGGCGGGCCGCGCGATCACTGGCTCGGCTCGGTGCATCAGCGCAACCAGCTGTCGTGCAGCGATTGCCACAACCCGATGGCGAAGTTCTCGGTCGAAGGTTCGCTGGCCAAGGCGTCGATCAACGACACCTGTGCGCAGTGCCACCAGGACGTGCGCATGCAGTTCAACCGCCGCTCGCACATGCCGCTGCCGGAAGGCCAGATGAGCTGCGTCGACTGCCACAACCCGCACGGCAGCCTGACCAGTCCGCTGCTGAAGACCAATACGGTCAACGAGACCTGCTACCAGTGCCACGCCGAGAAGCGCGGGCCGTTCCTGTTCGAGCATCCGCCGGTGCGTGAGAACTGCCTCAACTGCCACAGTCCGCACGGCTCCAACCAGAACACCTTGCTGGTCGCGCCGATTCCGTTCCTGTGCCAGCAGTGCCACACCGCGCAACGCCATCCGGACAACCTGCACACGATGCAATCGACCGGCACCGGCTCCAACCCGGACTTCCGCGTGATGGGCCGCGGCTGCCTCACCTGTCACGCCAACATCCACGGCTCGAACGCGCCGTCGGGTCCCAAGCTGCACGAGTGACGAGGAAGGAGGCGTGCCATGACGAACTCGACCAGCGGCCTTTTCTCCTCGCATCGGCAAAGGCAGACATCCATGGCGATCGCGCGCCGATGGCCGTGCATGACTCGCCTCGCTCGCCACTGCGCAGTCGTTCTGCGAACGCTCTGCGCGCTGCGCGCAGGTCCGCTGGCCGCGAGCATCGCGGCGGCGATGCTGTGCGCTCCCGTCTTCGCCGACAGCGGCATCGGCATCGACACCTGGCGCGGCAACAAGCTCGATCCGACCGCCGGCAGCAAGAGCGAAACGCCGGATGAGAACGGCACTTCGTGGTTGAAGCCCGGCCAGAACCGCTCGCCGACCGGCAATCTCTATCTCGGCCCGTACACGCCGCCGCAGCCGGAGCAGTACGGCGATTGGCGCGGCTACGGCACGCTCGAAGTCGGCGTGCTGATGATCCCGACCGGCGACCGGCGCAACTCGCTGTGGAACCGCTACACCGATTGGGACGAAGGACCGATCCTCGGCTTGCTCGACTACACGCTCGAACGCCCCTCCGACGGCAGCTACGCGAACTTCCGCGCCAGCCGCCTCAACGACGACGACGAGTACTACCAGGCCACCTTCGGCCGCGCCGGCAGTTACAAGATCCAGGCCTTCCTGCGCGACATGCCCAACATCGTGTCGGGCAACGCCAAGCCGATCTGGAACGGCGTCGGCTCGAACCGGCTGACCTTGCCGAGCGGATTGACCCCAGGCGGCAGTTCGCCGGCGCAGATCGCTGCCGCCTCGGCGGCGGCGCCCGAGCGCACGCTGAAAGTCACGCGCGAGAAGCAAGGGCTGAACTACAGCGTGTTTCTGACGCCGCAATGGACCGCGTATGCGAACGTCACCGACGAGCAGCGCAAAGGCGCGCGGCCGTACGGCGGTTCGTTCTTCTTCCCCGGGCTCGGCGGCTCGATGGAAACGGTCAAGCCGATCGACGACAGCACGATCAACGTCAACGGCGGCTTCCGCTACGCCGGCGCGTTGTGGCGCATGGATCTCAGCTACAGCGGATCGTTCTATCGCGACGCCAACACGCGCTACACGTTTGAATCACCGTTCGTGATGGCCTCGCCGGTGCCCGGTGCGCTGTCGGCGCCGGTGTATCAGGGGCAGATGTCGACCGAACCGGACAACGACTATCACAACCTGCAGGCCAGCCTGACGCGCAAGCTGCCGTGGAACGGCGAGGTCTCGGTCAGCGCGGCCGGCGGACGTATGGAGCAGGACGACACGCTGATTCCGCCGATCGATTGCCAAGGCGTGTTCGGCGTCGGTTTCGGCAACCTGCAACTCGGTCCGGCCAATCCGCTGCTCGGCGATTGCGGCCAGTGGAACACGCCGGCGGCGCTGTCGCGGCGCACGGCGAAGATGCGCATCGACACCAGCATGTTCGACACACGCATCGTGTTGAACCCGAGCACGGAATGGTCGCTGCGCGGCAACGTGAAGTACGACCGTCAGGACTACCGCAGCGGCGGCTACACCTTGTACAACCCGCTCACCGGGCAGTACGGCTACATCGCCGAGAACGGCTCGCAGCCGAGCATCATCCCGGGCGAAGGTTTTCCGGTCGGGCCGGTCACCGACGTCGGCAGCATGCGCATCCACAACATTCCGCTCGACATCCAGACGGTCGACGCGAACCTCGGCGCGGACTGGAAGTTCACCGACAAGAACACGCTCGGCTTCACCTTCGGCTACAACCGCTACGAGCCGACCAATCGCGAGCGCAGCGAGATCGACGACTCCAGCGTCAAGCTGACCTGGGTCAACCGCTCGCTCGACGCGCTGACGCTGCGCGTGAACTACACCTTCCTCAAACAGACCGGCGACGGCTACGACTACGACCCGTACGGGCAATTCGTCTCGGCCAGCCTGCCCGGTTACTTCCCGCCGGCGACCGGCACGCCGGTGATCACCACCTCGGCGATGCGCAAGTACGACATGTCCAGCTACGACCAGAACAAGCTCGATGTGATGGCGACCTTGGCGCTGCGCGAGGACATGACCTTGAGCGCGTCGGCGCGCATCGACCGCAAGTCCTACGAGGCGCAGATCGGCCGCCAGCACTACGACACCGGCAGCGCAACTTTACAGTGGGAATGGCAACCGGCGGCGACGACCAACCTGAGCGCGTTCTTCGGCTACGACCGCTCGAATCTGAAGATGTCCAACGTCAACGACGCGCTCGAGAACGGCGCCGGCACCGACCCCGGCCTCGGCGGTACGACCTATCCGTTCAATGCGCAGTGGTGGCTGCGCGACAAGCAGCGCGACTACTACGCCGGCGCGCTGTTCGATCATCGCATCGGGCGCGTGCGCGTCGACGCCGGCTGGAACTACATCTACTCGCGCGGCACCGACAGCTACCGCTACGCCGGCCCGGATGCGCTCGCCTACCCGACCACGGTCGGCCCCGGTCCCGGCAGCGGCGCGTTCTCGCCGATGATCTACCGGGTGAACTCGTTCAACCTCGGCGTGACGATTCCGATCGTCGAACGCGTCTCGCTGCGCTTGTTCGACTATTACGAGCGCGGCCGCGTCGACGACTGGCACTACCTCGGCTTCGACCAGAGCCGTTTCATCGGCGGCATGCTCTACAGCGACGGCGGTCCGCAGAGCTACAGCAACAACCTGGTCGGCGTGCTGGTCAACGTGAAGCTCTAGGGGAGCGCAGCGATGAATTCCCACTACTCGCTCCGCTGCGTCTTGCTCGCCGCCTCCATGAATCTGAGCGCGTTCGGAGCGGCCGCCGCCGCGGAAGCCGCCGCGTTCATCGATCAGCGCCAAGTCGACCCGATCCACGGCAACGTCGCCGCCGGCGCCGCCAAAGCGGCGGTCTGCGTCGCCTGCCACG
The DNA here is from genome assembly GCF_058808595.1 of Dokdonella sp. GW821-FHT11D02. NCBI lineage: Bacteria > Pseudomonadati > Pseudomonadota > Gammaproteobacteria > Lysobacterales > Rhodanobacteraceae > Dokdonella > Dokdonella sp. GW821-FHT11D02. Next base: position 2,687,137 of record NZ_CM179520.1, read on the forward strand.
GACCGAACGGCAACGCCATCGTGCCGGCCTTCCCCAAACTCGCCGGGCAGCGCGCGGACTACCTCGCCGGCGAACTGCACAAGTTCAAGCGCGGCACGCGGCCCGATTCACCGATGACGGCGCTGGCGCTGCCGCTGACGGACGAGGACATCCGCAACCTCGCCGTCTACTTCGCCGCACAGACGCACACGCCCTCGCCGCTGCCGCCGGCAGATGCCGCCGTGCGCTCGCGCGGCGAAACCTTGTACACGCAGGGCGATCCTGCTCGCGGCGCGCCGCCGTGCCAGGGCTGCCATGGCAGCGAGGCGACCGGCCCGGCCGCGGGACCGCCGCACTACCGCGCCTGGCCGGCACTGCGCGGGCAGAACGGCGACTACCTCGTGCAGCGCTTGAAGAACTATCGCGACGGCAAGCTGCGCGATTCCAGCAACGACTTCATCATGCACGGGGTGGCGCAGACGCTCGACGACGCGTCGATCCAGGCGGTGGCCGGCTATCTGGCCGCGCTGCCGCCGGCGGCGACGCCGTAGGCTTGCGGCTTCTTCGCTGGTATCTGATATACAAATCGCATATCATCGGTGCCATGCGCACCTTGATCGACATCCCCGAAAACGAACTCGAACGGCTGAACTCGCTCAGCGAGCGCGAACAGCGCTCGCGCGCCTCGCTCGTACGCGAGGCGATCGCCGAATACCTCGTGCGACGCCGCGACAGCGACGAATCGGCGTTCGGGCTGTGGGGCGAGCGCAAGGTCGACGGCCTGGCCTATCAGAAGAAAGTGCGCGCCGAATGGTGAAGGCGCTGTTCGACACCAACATCCTGATCGACTATCTCAACGCGGTCCCCGCCGCAAAGAAAGAACTCGACCATTACGGCGAACAGGCCATCAGCATCGTCACCTGGATGGAAGTCATGGTCGGCGCCAGCGGCAAGCTGGAAGCGCCGACGCGCCAGTTCTTGAGCCGATTCGAGCGCATCGAACTCGACGATGCGGTCGCCGCGCGTGCAGTGGAATTGCGCAAGGCGCATCGCATCAAGCTGCCCGACGCGATCGTCTGGGCCAGCGCGCAGCAGCACGCGATGCTGCTGGTCACGCGCAACACCAAGGATTTCCCCAAGGGCGATCCGGGCGTGCGCATTCCATACTGATCACCGGCCCTCGACAACGCCGCGACAGCATGCCCGACCCGTCCATCCGCGCCAGCGGCGCCTCAACCGGCTAAGCTTCCCGTCTGCCTTCGCCTCGTTGCCGCCATGCTGCCCGAACTCGGCCAATTCGCCCTGATCCTCGCCCTCCTGCTCTCGGTGGCGCAATGCGTGCTGCCGATTCTCGGTGCGCACCGCGGCAATCGCGCGCTGATCGCGGTCGCGCGGCCGGCGGTGGCCGGGCAGGCCGTGTTCGTCGCGCTCGCATTCGCGATCCTGACCTACGCGTTCGCCACGCAGGATTTCTCGGTGGCCTACGTCGCGCAGAATTCCAATTCGCTGTTGCCCTGGTACTACCGCTTCTCCGCCGTGTGGGGCGCGCACGAGGGCTCGCTGCTGTTGTGGGTGCTGATCCTCAACATCTGGACGGTCGCGGTGGCGGCGCTCAGCCGCAAGCTGCCGGACGAGTTCATCGCGCGCGTGCTCGGCGTACTCGGTTTCATCAGCTTCGGTTTTCTGCTGTTCACCGTGCTGACCTCCAACCCGTTCGCGCGCGAGCTGCCGATGCCGGCGGACGGTGTCGATCTCAATCCGCTGTTGCAGGATTTCGGCCTGATCGTGCATCCGCCGATGCTCTACACCGGCTATGTCGGCTTCTCGGTCGCGTTCGCGTTCGCGCTGGCGGCGTTGCTCGGCGGCGAACTCGACGTGCGCTGGGTGCGCTGGGCGCGGCCGTGGACGAACGTCGCCTGGGCCTTCCTCACGCTCGGCATCGCGCTCGGCTCCTGGTGGGCCTACTACGAACTCGGCTGGGGCGGCTGGTGGTTCTGGGATCCGGTCGAGAACGCCTCGTTTATGCCCTGGCTGGTCGGCACCGCCTTGATCCATTCGCAGGCGGTGACCGAGAAGCGCGGTTCGTTCCGCGCCTGGACCTTGCTGCTGGCGATCTTCGCCTTCTCGCTGTCTTTGCTCGGCACCTTCCTGGTGCGCTCGGGCGTGTTGACCAGCGTGCATTCGTTCGCGGCCGATCCCAAGCGCGGTCTTTTCATCTTGTGCTTCCTCGCGATCGTGATCGGCGGTTCGCTTTTGTTGTACGCGCTGCGCGCACCGAAGGTCGCCGGCGGCGAACCGTTCGCGGCCGTCTCGCGCGAGACCGCGCTCCTGATCAACAACCTGATGTTCACCTGCGCCGCGGCGATGGTCCTGCTCGGCACGCTGTATCCCCTGATCGGCGAGGCGTTCGACCTCGGCCGCATCTCGGTCGGGCCGCCGTATTTCGGTTTCATGTTCGTGCTCTTGATGCTGCCGGTGGTCGCGCTGCTGCCGTTCGGACCGATGCTGAAATGGCGCACGGGCCAGCTCGGCGGCGCGCTGCGTGCGTTACGGCCGGCCGCCGCGGTGGCCGTGCTGGCGGCGATCGCGGCTGGCTTGATCGCGCACGAGCTGCCGTGGAAGGCGCTGTTCGGCGTCGCCGCCGCGCTCTGGGTCGGGCTCGGCATCGCGCTGTACGCGCTCGCGCGCTGGCGCAACGCGCCGCGCGGACGCCGCTTCACGCCGGAGATGCTCGGCATGATCTGCGCGCACTTCGGCGTCGCGGTGTTCCTCGCCGGCGTGCTGATCGTCGAGGCGACCAGCGTCGAGAAGGACGTGCGCCTGGAGCCGAACCAGAGCGTCGAGATCGGCGCACTGAGTTTCCGCTTCGACGGCGTCAAAGCGGCGACGGGCCCGAATTATTCGGCCGAGCAAGGCGCGGTCACGGTGTCGAAGGACGGCGCGGTGATCGCGAGCCTGCATCCGCAGAAGCGCAAATACACGCGCAACGAGCAGGTGCAGACCGAATCGGCGATCGATCCCGGCCTGTTCCGCGACGTCTACGTCGCGCTCGGCGAGGCGGTCGGCGACGACGGCGCCTGGGCCGTGCGCATCTACGTCAAACCGTTCGTGCGCTGGATCTGGCTCGGTGCGCTGTTGATGATGCTCGGCGGCTTGATCGCTGCCGGCGATCGGCGCTTTAGGGCCGAGATTCGGGATTCGAGATTCGGGATTCGGGAAAGCGCGGACGATCGCGCCGCTCTCGCCGTCACCAATCCCCAATCCCCACTCCCCAATCCCGGCTCCCCCGCATGAACGCCCGCCTGTTGCCGCTCGCCGGCTTCGTCCTCCTGCTCGCCCTGCTCGGCTTCGGCGTCTGGTGGAGTCAGTACAAGAATCCGCAGGAAGTGCCCTCGCCCTTGATCGGCAAGGCGGCGCCGGCGTTCTCCTTGCCGACGCTGGACGATGCGGAACGCCGCATCACCAACCAGGATCTCGCCGGCGCGCCGTACTTGCTCAACGTGTTCGCGAGCTGGTGCTTCGCCTGTCGCGAGGAACATCCGATCCTGCGCGGCCTCGGCAAGCAGCTCGGCATCAAGCTGGTCGGCTTCAACTACAAGGATGCGCCCGAGGACGCCAAGCGCTGGCTGGTGCAGTACGGCAATCCCTACGATCTGGTGATCGCCGATCTTCCCGGCGACGTCGCCATCGATTTCGGCGTGACCGGCGCGCCCGAGACCTTCCTGGTCGATGCGCAAGGCGTGATCGTCTACAAATACATCAGTCCGATCACGCCCGAGATCATCGCGACGCAGTTGCTGCCGCGCATCGCGAAGATGAAGGAGGCGCCGCGATGAGCTGGTGTTCGCGCCTCTGGCGAATCTTCACGCTCGCGCTGGTGATCGCCGCGGTCGCGCCTGCGCTGGCCGCGGTCGACCCGCTGCCGTTCAAGGATCGCGCCGAAGAGCTGCGCTTCCAGAACCTGACCAAGCAGCTGCGCTGCCTGGTGTGCCAGAACGAAAGCCTCAACGATTCCAGCGCACCACTGGCGGCCGATCTGCGCCGCGACGTGTTCGAGCAGATGCAGGCGGGCAAGAGCGACGACCAGATCAAGCAGTGGCTGACCGCGCGCTACAGCGATTTCGTGTTGTACGACCCGCCCCTGCGCGGCGCCACCTGGATGCTCTGGTTCGGCCCCTTGCTGGTGCTGGCCGGCGGCGCCGTCGCGGTGGCGGTGACGGTGCGGCGGCGTGCCAGAGCGCGCCCGTCCGCGGCTTCCGCGGCGCGCGCGAACGACGATCTCGAGGACGACTGGTGATGACTGTTTTTTTCCTGCTCGCGGCGCTGATGGTCGGCGCCGCGCTGGCCTTCGTCGTGGTGCCGCTGCTGCGCCACGCGCGCAGCGCGCCGGTGGCCGACACGGCCGCGCGCCGCTTGCGTGCGCTCGAACTCGCGCTGGCCGAAGGCGTCGTCGATGCCGACGAGTACGCCGCCAAGCGTGCCGCTCTCGGCGCGGCGGCGAACGCGCCGCAAGCGGCACCGTCGCGGCTGGCGTTCGGCACGCTGCTGCTCGCTGCGCTTTTGCTGCCGGCGGCGGCGATCGCGCTGTATCGCCTGGTCGGCGCGCCGCAGGCCTTGGACGCGGCCAATCTCGCCGCCGCGTCGGCGCCGCACGGCGGCGATCGGGGCCCGGAAATGGAAAAGGCGATCGCGACCTTGGCCGAGCGTCTGCGCCAACAGCCCGACGACGTCGAAGGCTGGGCTCTGCTCGGCCGTGCCTATCAGGCGACCGGCCGCGTCGCCGAGTCGCTCGACGCGTTCAAGCGCGCCTACGAGCTGGGCAAGGACAACGCGACGCTGGCGATCGAATACGCACAAGCGCTGGCCTTGTCCGCGCCGGGCCAGCGCATCGACGGCGAACCGCGCGCCTTGCTCGAAGCGGCATTGAAGAGCGAGCCGAACAATCAGCGCGCGCTTTGGCTGCTCGGCATCAGCGACTATCAAGCGAATCGCTACGACGCGGCGATCGCGCGCTGGAACACGCTGCTGCCGCTGCTGCAGCCGGGCTCGGAAGTCGCGCAGAGCGTGCAGGCACAGATCGCCGAGGCCGAAGCCAAGCGCGACGGCAAGCCGTCCGCACCGGCGATGGCCGCGGCGGAACCGTCCGAATCGGCCTCGGCACCGACTGCGGCCGACGCGGCGGCATCGCCGCGGCTCAGCGTCAGCGTCGCGCTCGCGCCAGCGCTGAAAGACAAGCTCGATGCGCAGGCGACGCTGTTCGTGTTCGCGCGCGCCGCCAGCGGCCCGCCGATGCCGCTCGCGATCCAGCGCCTGAAGGCGAGCCAGTTGCCGCTCACGGTGACGCTCGACGACAGCATGGCGATGATGCCGGCGATGAAGTTGTCGAAGTTTCCGCAGGTCGTGGTCGGCGCACGCGTGTCGAAATCCGGTAACGCGATGCCGCAGAGCGGCGATCTGCAAACGCTGTCGGCGCCGCTGCCCACCGATCGCCGCGAGCCGATCGCGCTGACGATCGACCAGATCGTCCCCTGAGCTGCCGCGGCGCGCACGCACGCGCGCGGCGAATCATTTTTTTTCAATTGCCGGCGCAAGCTGGGGAGCGCCCCGATTGCGGGCGTCTTTCTCGCGATGCTAGGTTCCTGAGTTCCAACGGGAAGAAGGAACTGCTCATGCATACGAACATCCGCAAGCTCGCGCTGGCCACCGCAGTCGCGCTGGCGACCGTCGCTACGATCGCGCACGCCGACAACGACAAGAAAGGCGTGCTCGGCGGCATCGGCGGCTTGCTCGGCGGCAACAAGGGCGGCAGCGACAGCGGCAAGCTGCTCGAAGCCGGCTCCGACGCGGTCAAAGGCCTGACCTTGTCCGATGCCGACATCGCCAAGCTCGGCGCCGAATCGGCACTCGCCTACGACAAGAAGAGCAAGGTGCTGCCGGCCAGCAGCAAGTACACCCAGCGCCTGGCCAAGATCACATCGGGCTACACCAACGAAGACGGCCTCAAGCTCAACTACAAGGTCTATCAGTCCGATACGGTCAACGCGTTCGCGCTGCCTGACGGTTCGGTGCGCGTCTACACCGGCCTGATGGACCTGATGGACGACGACGAACTGCGCTTCGTCATCGGTCACGAGATCGGTCACGTCAAGTACGGTCATTCCAAGTCGCGCTTCAAGACCGCGTATCTGACCCAAGCCGCGCGCAAGGGCGTCGCCAGCCAGGGCAATGCGGCCGGCGCGATCGCGTCGTCCGAACTCGGCGGCGTGGTCGAGAACGTGATCAAGGCGCAGCACTCGCAGGGCAATGAACTGGAGTCGGATCAGTACGGCTTGGCTCTGTTGAAGAAGAAAGGCCAGAACCCGAAAGCCGCGGTCACCGCGATGCAGAAGCTCGAAAAGCTCGACGGCGGCAAGGGCGGTGGCGCCAGCAGCATCGTGTCGAGCCATCCGCCATCGGCCAAGCGCGTCGAACGCCTCGAAAAAGCAATCGCAAAGGGTTGAAGCGAGGCCCTTTCCGCACTGACCTCTCCCGTTCGCGGGAGAGGTCGGCGCCTGCGGCATCGGGCGATGGCGAGGTGAGACGACGCCTCGAGCGCACGCTCACACCGACCCTTGCAAGCGAATGAAGCGTAACTCGCGTGCGCAAGACAACGCCAGCTCTCGCCTCTCACGTTCTCGGGCGATTACGCATCGCTCCGCCCTGCCGCCGCACCACCAGGTCCGGCACACGCCCTGTCCGCTCAGAAAGCCATGCCTACGGGCGATCCGACAGCCGATCACTTCTCTCGAACGATGAGGCCAATGCCTGATGCCCTCCGTCACTGACGTCCCCCGCACTGCGCGTCTACTCCCCTCTCCGCGAAGCTTGTTCGTCTTCTGCGCGCTCGCCTGCGCCGGGGTTGCCAAGGCCGAGGTCTGCCGGGTAACGACCACCGCCACACCCGTGGGCGACGGCACGAGCTGGAGCAGCCCCATGCTCCTGCAGGAAGCGCTGGCGGCAACGGCCTGCACCGAAATCTGGGTCGCCGGCGGGGTTTACACGCCATCGACGACGGATCGAAGCATCAGTTTCGCGATCGCGCGCGAGCTCCAGCTCTATGGTGGGTTCGGTGGTACAGAAACCGCGCGCGAGCAGCGCAATCCCAAACGCAATCGCAGCATTCTTTCCGGCGACATCGGCAACGACGACATCAAAACCCTCGGCGTCACCGAAACCGCCGCCGATATCGTCGGCGGCAACAGCTACCACGTGCTGGACCTCGACGGCCAGCGGCCGCACCCGATCACCGCCGCCAGCGTGATCGACGGCTTCGTCATCACCGCCGGCCAGGGCGGCGATAACCATCCCGACAGCGCCGGCGGCGGTCTGCTGTGCGATGGCTTCCAGTTCAATCCGGGCGACGGCGACTGCAGTCCGACCCTGCGCAACCTGCACTTCAGCGGCAATAACGCACTGGAGGGCGGCGCGGTGTTTCTCTGGTGGCATAGCCGTGCGCTGATTTCCGGCGTCACCTTCAGCGGCAACCACGCCATCAACAACGGCGGCGCGCTTTCGATCGACGGCACCGGCGGCGACAACAGCCCGACTCTGCTCAACGTCACCTTCAGCGGCAACAGCTCCGGCAACAGCGGCGGCGCGATCATGATCGACGGCAGCGGCGGCATCGCCAATCCGCTACTGAACCATGTGACCTTCAGCGGCAATCGCTCCGGCAACGCCGGGGGCGCGATCCACAGCTCCGGCGGCATCGGCGGCGGCGGCGTCAGCCGACCGGTCCTGACGCACGTGATCCTGTGGGACAACAGCGCCGAAGGCCAAGGCGAAAACCTCTTCAATGCGGGCGTAGGAACCCATCTCGCACTGCGCTACAGCCTTCTGCAAGGCGGCTGCAGCGCCGTGCAGGAATCCTTCGACAGCACCACCGACTGCGCCAGCACCTTCAATGCCGATCCGCGGCTCGCTTCTTTGCAGGACAACGGCGGATTCGCGCCGACACTGTTTCCGCGCACCGGCAGCGCCGCGATCGACAGCGGCGATGCCGCCTCGTGCGCGAGCGTCGACCAGCGCGGCCTGCCACGCCCGCAAGGCGCCGGTTGCGACATGGGCGCGGTGGAATGGAGCGACGTGATCTTCGCCGACGGCTTCGGCGCCGCCGGCAGCGGCGGCTGAAACGATCGCACCCGGTCGGCGCAGCGCACGGGTTGGCGCAATGCGGCGCTGCCGCTACATTAGCGCGCCGCCCGATCCCGCTCCCCGCATGTCCGACGCACGCCGCTGGTTCGCGCTGTCTTCGCCGTTCCGCATGAAGCGCGGCGGCGAACTCGTCGGCGCGCGTCTCGCCTACGAGACCTGGGGCGAACTGAATGCCGCGCGCGACAACGCGATCCTGATCCTGACCGGTTTGTCGCCGAGCGCGCACGCCGCGGCGAATGCGCTCGATCCCTCGCCCGGCTGGTGGGAGGAGATGCTCGGCCCGGGCAAGCACATCGACACCGAGCGCTGGTTCGTGATCTGCGCGAACACGCTGGGTTCGTGCAAAGGCTCGACCGGACCTGCCGACGAGAATCCGCTCACCGGCGAGCCGTACCGGCTGGACTTCCCCGAACTCACGCTCGAAGACGCCGCCAACGCGAGCTTCGAGCTGGTGCGCTGCCTCGGCATCGAACGCCTCTCCTGCCTGCTCGGCAACTCGATGGGCGGCATGACCGCACTCGCCTATCTGGCGCAGCATCCGGGCAGCGCGCGTACGCACATCAGCATCTCGACCGCCGCGCAGGCGCAGCCGTTCGCGATCGCGATCCGCTCGTTGCAGCGCGAAGCGATCCGGCTCGATCCGAATTGGCAGCAGGGGCACTACGACGACGCGCACTACCCCGAGACCGGCATGTCGATCGCGCGCAAGCTCGGCGTGATCACCTACCGCTCGGCGATGGAATGGGTCGGCCGCTTCGCGCGCATCCGCCTCGACGCCGAGCAGCGCGAGGAAGAGCCGTTCGCGGTCGAATTCCAGATCGAATCGTACTTGGCCGGCCACGCGCGCCGCTTCGTGCGCAGCTTCGACCCCAATTCCTACCTCTATCTCTCGCGCGCCAGCGACTGGTTCGACCTGAGCGAACACGGCGGCGGCAGCGTCGAGAACGCACTCAAACGCATCGACGTCGAACGCGCGCTGGTGATCGGCGTCGAGACCGACATCCTGTTCCCGCTGCCGCAGCAGGAGCAGATCGCCGACGGCTTGCGCGCCGGCGGCGTCGCGGTCGACTTCGTCGCCCTCGACAGCCCGCAGGGGCACGACGCCTTCCTGGTCGACATCGCGCGCTTCGGCGCGGCCATCGCGCGTTTCCTGGCCGCAGGCTAGAATGCAAATGACGTTTCCTTCTGTCGAGATTGCCTGATGTTGTCGCTCGATTTCCCCGGCGCCCGCCACCTGGTCGACGAAGTCGACCGCGCCGTGCGCCAGCGCGAAGAGGCGGCCATCGCCGACGCTCTGCGCACGACGCTGTGCCGTCTGATTCGCGATCCGAACGTGCGTCTGCCCGACTGCGTGTTCGAACGCGCGAACGACCACTACGCAAGGCGCGAGCTGTACCGCAGCGATCAGCACGGCTACAGCATCATCGCGATGACCTGGGGCCCGGGCCAAGGCACGCCGATCCACGACCATGCCGGCATGTGGTGCGTCGAAGGCGTGTGGGAAGGCTTCCTCGAAGTCACGCCCTACGAGTTGATGGAAACGCGCGAGGATCGCTACCGCTTCGAATCGCGCGGCACCATGAATGCCGGGCCCGGTTCCGCCGGCAGCCTGATTCCGCCGCACGAGTACCACACGATCCGCAATCCCAGCGAAGACGCGATCGCGGTCTCGCTGCACATCTACCGCGGCGCGATGAACGCGTGCTCGGTCTTCCAGCCCACCGACGGCGGCTGGTACGCACGCGACGAACGCAAGCTTTCGCTCGACCGCACGCACTGACCCGGCACTGATCCGGGTCATCTAGCCGGCACTCCAGCGCACACGGCTTGGCTCGATGCCATGCCGCGGCGCTTGTCTCTGCACATCATTCTCCGAAATACGCCGCAAGTAATTGTTTTTGCTAGTGAGCCAGACACCTAACCTGGCCTAGCAAACGCCCTTTCCGTTCGACTCGCCCGGGCTCGCCGCGGCGCTCTCGCTTGCGCAGCCGCATTAAATAAACTTCATAGTCTGTAATTGCCTTGAAAAAAGTTGCCTAGGCAATATTAAGCCGCGCATGAAAACCATCGGCGGCCTACGCAGCTTTCGCGACGACGGCAACTTCGCGCTCCTGATTCGTCAAATCCGCGACGGCTGCCAGCACCTGATCGAGCGCCAGCTCGAAGCCAGCGGCATCCAGATCAGCTTCAGCCAGTACCTGGTCGTGAAGATTCTGGACAAGTACGGGCCGCAGCGTCCGGGCGAACTGGCGCGCTATCTCGATCACAACGCGGGCGCAATGACGCGTCTGCTCGATCAGCTCGAACAGAGCGGCTACCTGCGGCGCGAGCCGCACGGCCAAGACCGCCGCGCGCTGACGATCGAGCTGACGCCGCAAGGCCGAGCCCTGTGGCAGACGATGAGCACCTACGCCGAACAGATGCAGGCCCTGGCCCTGCACGACCTCGACGCCGCCGACCGCAGCCAGCTGCTGAATCTGCTCTGCCGCGTGCGCGACGCGCTCGACCGCCAAACCTTTTGAATCTCACGGACCACATCGCCCCATGCGCTCCTCTACCCGACTCGTTCCGTTGACTCTCGCCGCCGCCGTGTTCCTGGCCGGTTGCGCCAGCACGCGCGGCCTGCACACCGACGGCGCGCCGATCGATCCGACTACGCTGCACGGCGAGCGCAGCTTCGAAAAAGTCACGACCACACCGGCGGCGTGGCCGGCCGCCGATTGGTGGACGCGGCTCGGCGACACCCAGCTCGATGCGCTGATTGCCGAAGCCTTGAAAGACAATCCCGACCTCGCCAGCGCCGACGCGCGCGCGAAGGAAGCGCAGAGCCAGGTCGACACGCGCTACGCCGAACGCCTGCCGACGGTGAACGCCGCCGCCAACGTCGCCGGCGTGCGTCTGCCGACCACCGCCGCACCCGAGCCCGTCGGCGGTCATTTCAATTCCTATCCCACCGTCTACGCCAGCTTCAGCTGGGGATTGGACATCTGGGGCGGCAAGCGCGCCGCGTGGGAAGCCGCGCTCGGCCAGGCCCGTGCCGCCGAGATCGACGCGCATGCCGCGCGTCTCTCGCTTTCGGTCAATGTCGCGCGCGCCTACGTGCAGTTCGGCTACGCGTTCGCGCAGAAGGACGTCGCCGACGCCCAGCTCGAGCGCGCCAAAGCCGCCTACACCTTGGTCAAGCAGCGCGTCGGCGCCGGCATCGAGAACCAGCTGCAGGTCAAGCAGGCCGAAACCGAGATCGCCAGCGCCGAGCAGCAGGTCGCGCTTAGCAGCGAAGCGATCGACTCCGCGCGCATCGCGCTGTCGGTGCTGCTCGGCAAGGGGCCGGACCGCGGTCTCGACATCGCGCGTCCGCACGTACTGCAGCCGGCCGCGCTGGCCTTGCCGCCCAATCTCACCGCGGATCTGATCGGCCGCCGCGCCGATCTGGTCGCCGCGCGTTGGCGCGTCGAGGCGAGCGGCAAGAACATCGCCGCGGTCAAGACCGAATTCCTGCCCAATCTCAGTTTGTCGGCGTTCGCCGGGCTGACCTCCTCCACCGTCGACAACCTGTTCTCGCTGCCCGCGCGCTTCTACTTGGTGCAGCCGGCGATCAGCCTGCCGATCTTCGACGGCGGCCGCCGTCGCGCCGATCTCAACAACGCCGACGCCGGCTACGACCTGGTCGTCGCGCAGTACAACTCGACCCTGGTCGGTGCGGTCAACGACGTCGCCGACAAGCTCTCCAACCTCGCCTCGCTGCAAACCCAGATCGCCGCGCAGCAGCGCGCCGTCGCCGCGGCGCGCTCGGCCTGGGATCTCAGCCAGCAACGCTACCGCGCCGGCATCGGCAATTACCTCGACGCGCTCAGCGTGCAGCAGCAGCTGCTCACCGCCGAGCAGCGCGCCGCTGCGCTCGATGCGCAGCAGGTCGACACCTCGGTCTTGCTGGTGCAGGCGCTCGGCGGCGGTTTCGACGCCGGCGGCGCCGCGCCGCCGGTCGCCGGTGCGGCCCCGTAAGCGAACGCCTTTCTTCTTTCCCGCATCTTCCTCGAGATTCCCGCCATGAGCACTGCCAATCCGACCGTCAACGAAGCCGCTGCGCCGGGTAACGGTCGGCGCCGCCTGCTGTTGCGCCTCGTACTCCTGATCGTCGTCCTCGCTCTCATCGGCGTCGGCGTCTGGTACTACCTGGTCGGTCGCTGGCACGAAAGCACCGATGACGCTTATGTCAACGGCAACGTCGTACAGATCACGCCGCAGGTCGTCGGCACTGTCGTGAAGATCCAGGCCGACAACGGCGACCTCGTGCACAAGGGCGACGTGCTGGTCGAGATCGACGGCAGCGATGCGCGCATCGCGCTGCAACAGGCCGAAGCGAACCTCGCGCGCACCGTGCGCCAGGTGCGCGGCCTGTACAGCAACGTCGAGAGCGGACAGGCCTTGGTCGCCGCGCAGAAGATCGCGCTCGATCGCACGCGCGCCGACTTCACCCGCCGCAAAGGCCTCGCCGCCACCGGCGCGATCTCGGCGGAAGAGCTGGCGCATGCGCGCGATGCGCTGGCCGCGGCGGAAAGCCAACTCTCCTCGACCCAGCAGCAGCTGAGCACGAGCAAGGCCCTGGTCGACGAAACGGTGATCGCCAAGCATCCCGACGTGCTCGCCGCCGCGGCGAACTTGCGCAGCGCGTGGCTCAACAACGTGCGCTCGAGAATCTATGCACCGCTCGACGGCTACGTCGCGCAGCGCACCGTGCAAGTCGGCCAGCGCATCCAGCCCGGCACCGCGCTCATGGCAGTGGTGCCGCTGATGCAAGCCAAGCAGGTGTGGGTCGATGCGAACTTCAAGGAAACCCAGCTGGCCGAAATGCGCATCGGCCAGCCGGTGCGATTGGTTTCCGATCTGTACGGCGGCCAAGCGGTTTATCACGGCAAGGTCGAGAGCCTCGGCGTCGGCACCGGCAGTGCGTTCTCGCTGCTGCCGGCGCAGAACGCGACCGGCAACTGGATCAAGATCGTGCAGCGCTTGCCGGTGCGCGTCGCGCTCGATCCGCGCGAAGTCGAAAAGAGTCCGTTGCGAATCGGCCTGTCGATGCGCGCCGAAGTCGACCTGCACGACAGCACCGGCCTCTCGCTGGCGGCGCAAGCGCCGAGCGAACCGAAGTTCAGCACCGACATCTACACCGGACAGGTGCAGGGCGCAGAGGCCGAGATCGAGCGCATCGTGCACGACAACGTGGCCGGCGCCGGCGGCCGCGGCGAGCGGGAAGTTTCGCAGCGCTGAGCGCGGAGGACGCGCACGGCACGATCCGCAGTCCCAGGGCCGGGCGCCGAGCGTCCGGCCCGTTGCTCCGCCCTTTCCGTTTCCGCATCGACGCGCGCGTCCGCTTCGCTGCGTAGGACTTCTCCATGGCCACCGAAAGCTTCCGCCCCGCCAACCTCGCCCTGACGACCATCGGCCTGTCGCTGGCGACCTTCATGCAAGTGCTCGACACGACCATCGCCAACGTCGCTCTGCCGCACATCGCCGGCGATCTCGGCGCGAACGCGAGCCAGTCGACCTGGGTCATCACCTCCTTCGCCGTATCCAACGCGATCGCGCTGCCGCTGACCGGCTGGCTGGTACGACGCATCGGCGAGGTGCGCCTGTTCATCGGCATGACCTTGCTGTTCAGCCTGACCTCGTTCCTCTGCGGCATCGCCGAGAGCATGCCGATGCTGATCGCGTTCCGCGCGCTGCAAGGCGCGGTCGCCGGTCCGATGTATCCGGTCACGCAAAGTCTCTTGCTCTCGATCTACCCGCCGCACAAGCGCGGGCAAGCGCTATCGCTGTTGATGACCGTGGTGATCGTCGCACCGATCGTCGGGCCGATCCTCGGCGGCTGGATCACCGACAGTTATTCCTGGCCGTGGATCTTCTTCGTCAACGTGCCGGTCGGCATGTTCGCCGCGTTCGTCATCTTCAACCAGATGCGCAAGCGTCCCGACGTCACCATGCGGCCGAAGATGGACTACGTCGGCCTCGCCACCCTGGTCATCGGCATCGGTGCGCTGCAGATCCTGCTCGACAAGGGCAACGAAGAGGACTGGTTCAATTCGCAGTTCATCGTGATCTGCGCCGTCGTCTCGGTGATCGCACTGGCGGTGTTCGTGATCTGGGAGCTGACCGACAAGGAACCGATCGTCAACCTGCGTCTGTTCCGCCACCGCAACTTCGCCGCCGGCACCTTCGCGATGACACTCGGCTACGCCGCGTTCTTCGCCATCAACATCCTGGTGCCGCAGTGGCTGCAGCAGTACATGGGCTACACCGCGACCTGGGCCGGTCTGGCCGCGGCGCCGATCGGCATCCTGCCGGTCTTGCTCACGCCTCTGGTCGGCCGCTACGTCAACAACTTCGATCTGCGCATGGTCGCGAGCATCTCCTTCGCGATCCTCGGCACGACCTGTTTCCTGCGTTCGCAGTTCTATCTCGACGTCGATTTCTATCACGTCGCGATGGCGCAGCTGATCGCCGGCCTCGGTGTCGCGATCTACTTCATGCCGCTGACGCAGATCGTGCTGTCGCCGCTGCACTCGCACGAAATCGCCGCCGGTACCGGGCTTGCGACCTGCATCCGCAACATGGGCGGCAGCTTCGCCGCGTCGATCACCGCCTACATGTGGCAGAACCGCGCGATCTTCCATCACGCTCGCCTGACCGAGAACGTGACGCCGTACGACAGCGGCTCGCGCGAGGCGATCGCCACGCTCGGCCAAGGCAGCCCCGACACGGCCTACGCGATGCTCGAACGCACGATCAACATGCAGGCCTACCAACTCTCGTTCAACGAACTGTTCTACGTGCTCGGCTGGATCTTCCTCGGCCTGATCCTTGTTCTATGGCTGACACGGCCGCCGTTCGTGGCGAAGATCGGCGGTGGCGGCGGCGGCGGGCACTGAGGTTTCTTCGCCTCGCACGCGTCATCGCGGAGCGAACTCTCACGATGAAGCAGTCGCGTGCGCGCGGCTGCTTCATTGCTGATCTGTATTCCTATGGCTGCATACGCGCGGCATTTTCCGCGCGCTTCATCGCGACGCCGTTCGCTAGATGAATCGCAGCCGTCGTGAACTTTCCGTTGTTCATCGGAGAGTGCGGGCCATGGTCTAAGGTTTCTCACGCCGCAGCGATGTCGATGTTCCGGCATCCCGCTGGCCGGCCCATTCGAGGAATTCGATATGACCAATCGTGCTTCTATTACTGCGGTCTCGCTCGCTACTGCGCTGCTCTTCGGAGCGGCAACGTTTTCGACCCAGGCCGCGTCGCCTGACGGCGCCAACGATCCGACCAAGTCGGACCAGCCGGTCACCGACACTTGGATCACGACGAAAGTGAAATCCGAACTGGCGACGACCGACGGCGTGAAGAGCATGGACATCAGCGTCAAGACCGTCGACGGCATCGTCACGTTGACCGGCGTACTGGCCACCGATGTCTCGGTGAAGAAGGCCGTTGCCGCCACCGAAAGCGTCAAGGGCGTCAAGCGCGTCGATGCTTCGGGCTTGAAGTCGAAGGAATGAGGCAAGGCCTCGCCCTTACTCTGCAATCAAGGAGACAGCTATGAACGAAGACAAGATCAAAGGCCAATGGAAGCAGCTCACCGGCAAGCTCAAGACCCAGTGGGGCAAGCTGACCGATGACGATCTGAAAATCGCCGAGGGCAATAGCGAATACCTGGCCGGCAAGATCCAGGAGCGCTACGGCATCGCCAAGGACGAAGCGAAGAAGCAGGTCGAGGAATTCGATCGCAGGCTGTAAACGCCCTGTCCGTGTGAACGAGCGGCGCCGCAAGGCGCCGCTCTTTTCTTTGATGCAGTGAAATGGGAGTCGCGAATCCCAACGCGCGATCTTGGCGACATCCAATCGTCCGCCGCGTCGTGCCATCGATCGGCATCCGACTTAGAGATATCGGACATCTCTTGGACGTGGGACATCACAGAAGAGGCGGAAGCCCATGGACCTCAAAAGCGGCTACCCCTTCTGGATCGTCAAGAACGGGCTCCTCGCCCACTACCCTGCTTTGCGCGCGAACCTCGACTGCGATGTCCTCGTCGTCGGCGCCGGCGTGACCGGCGCGCTGATCGCCTGGCATCTGCAACGTGCCGGCCATCGCGTCGCCGTCATCGATCGGCGCGAAGCGGGTTGGGGAAGCACCGCCGCCAGCACCGCGCTGCTGCAATACGAAATCGATACGGAATTGCAGGATCTGGCACAGCTCTACGGACTCGACGACGCCCTGCTCGCCTACCGCGCCTGCGCCGACGCGATACCCAAGCTTCGCCGCCTGGCGAGAAGATGGGGCGATACCGGCTTCGAATCCAAGTACAGCCTCTACTACGCGAGCCACTGGTACCACCGATCGAGATTGCGACGCGAAGCGGCGCTGCGGCAGAAGCACGGTTTCGATGTCCGCCTGCTTGACAGCGACGAGGTGCAGCGGCAATTCGGCTTCGAGGCACCGACGGCGCTGCTGACTGCGCTCGCGGCCTCGGTGGATCCGTATCGCTTGACCCATCGCCTGCTGGCCGCGATCGTTCGTGCCGGCGGCCGGGTATTCGATCGCACGTCGATGGCGGAATTCTCGACCGGCCGCGGGATGGTTCGCACGCTCACCGACACAGGAGTGCGCATACGCAGCCGCCACCTCGTGATCGCCGGCGGCTATGAAACACAGCAGCACATCGGTGAGCGCGTCGCGCGCAACCGCAGCAGCTACGCCTACGTCACCGATCCACTGGAGGATTCAGCCGGACCGCTACGAAGCTGCGTGCTGTGGGAATCTGCGCGACCCTATTTGTACCTGCGCACCACCTCGGACGGACGCATTCTGGTTGGCGGAGAGGACGACGCGATCGACATTCCGATGCGACGCGACGCACGCGTGCTGAAGAAAGCGGAGAAGCTCGCGCAAAAAGGCCGCCGACTGTTTCCCCACTTGAGCTTCGCGCCGGCGTTCGCCTGGGCCGGAACCTTCGCCGAGACCAAGGATGGCTTGCCGTTCTTCGGCCCGCACGAGCAGCACGGACCGCGCGTGCATTTCGCGATGGCGTACGGCGGCAACGGCATTACCTACAGTTTGATCGGCGCGGAGCTGCTCGTCGCCGCCTTGTCCGGCCGCACGCATCCCTGCGCTTCGCTGTTTTCGTTCGCTCGTTTGCGTCGCCATTGACGCGACATGCGGCAGTCGAATCGCGATGTCGTCGTCATAGAACCCGGCGCATCAGCTGCATATGAGCGATGTGGGACAAGACGACGCTTCGCGTCGAAGTTGTGCAATTCCCGGAGCAGCCGCGCTGCTCCGGGAAGGTCGAACGCGCCGATCAAATCGATGCAAGCACGCAGCGGTCACGTGCCAGAACGCATCGTCGATCCAAACGCCTAGCGGCGGAAAAGCAGAAGCAACAAGATGATCAAGAGCAACAGGCCGCCACCGCTCGGGTAGTAGCCCCAACCGGTGCTGTAGGGCCACGCCGGTAGTGCACCGATGACCAAGAGCAGCAGGATGATCAACAAAATCGCACGCATGAATCGCTCCTTGTAGGGGCGGCGGAGGAGCCGCTTCTCGTTGCCGAACTTGTGGTACAGGTTCGCTAGCGCTTGCGAGCACGCGTGCGAGCGGCTTTCTTCGCCGCCGCCGAACGGCTCGCCGAACTGCGCTGCGTCGTCTTCTTCTTCGTTGTGGTTTTCTTGGTTGTGCGCTTGACGGCGGTCTTTTTCGCGGATGCTTTTTTCGCTGCCGTTTTCTTGACGGCCTTCTTCTTCGCCACCGCGCCCTCAGCCCCACCATCACGCTGGTTCACGGTGGCCCAGGCACGTTTCTGCGCGGTTTTCTTGGAAACGCCACGCTTCTCGTAACCCTCCTCGATGTGCTCCGCCTGGCGTCGCTGTTTGTCGCTGTAGCTCGATTTGTCGCCGCGTGGCATCGAATCTCTCCTGTCGCGTTGGCGGATACATGTATACAGATCGTGTTCCTCGCAACTTGACTGCAAGCAGAACGACATTGACGCATCCGCCGCTTCGTCGAGGCGTTGAGATCGCCGCATGCACGAACGACAAGAAAGCTTTTCCGTCCGGGTGAATTTGCTTTCCACCTGCTGAAATCGCGAGCGCTCCGAGCGAGGAGCCGCGGCTCCGCGAGCGCGGACCGACGAATCGGAGTATGGTCGTCAGGCAATTCGCCTATCTAGCGCCCATCGGCTAGGAGCCCGTCGCCGACCGCGACTTCAGCGCCGTATCGCTGCGCAGCTGCACATGGAGGGGCGATGAGACTGCCGTCACCGGTCTTCCAGTTCCGACTTCTGGACAACCACTCGATCGGACACGAGGCGCTCCACCGCATGTGGTCGGAGGCGTGCAACGACGATCAAGTGCGGGTTTCGCGCAAGTGGGTGGGAAGCAACGCTTCCGGAACTTCCAAGTATCTCTATTGCCTATATCCTCCGACGTTCGGGTTCAACATGACCTCCGCCGAGTCGCGCATGACCTTGTCTCTGCGAGCTCGCTATCCGTCGATGTCCGTCGTCTTGCAACGACTTTGAGTCCGCAGGCCGTTTCCTGCATTGCCCGGCGCACTCCGCGCATCGTTACGCGTTGGTGCACTGCCCATTGTTTTCAGTGTCCATATAGGAAAATTCCATGATCACCATAGATGTCCGAGGTCTCCCACGCTCGATGACCGAGAACGCCCTGCAAACGATCTTCTCGGGCCACGGCAAGGTGTTCGGCCTCAAGATGGCCAAAGACCTGTTCAACGGCGAATGCAAGGGATTTGCCGAGCTGAAGATGGAAGGACATCAAGGGCGAGAAGCGATCGCGGCGTTGAACGGTTCGATGCAGCAAGGTTCTCCGATCCGAGTCTCCCTGCACTCCGACCGCAAACGCGGCGGTCGTTGAGGGACATCCGGCAGCCGCGAGGCCCAATACGCGGCTGCGTCATTCCGAACTGACCGACCGGCCAGCTGCGGCGCATCGCAAACGCGACGTATTCGATCGAGATGTGCGAGCTCTGGACGCACGCCGCCTGCCGCGATAGCGCAGGCGATGGATTGCGCTCTGCGTCCGCAGCGACCCTCATCGATATCGAACGGGACTACGTCGTAGCGGTTGCGCAGGCAACCGCATCCACGAATCGATGCGAGAAAGTCGGACCCTTGCCGCGGTCCGACCGTCCTCTCGCGTCAGTCACTCCGTTTCAGTGGCAGACGTAGTCGTTGCTGTCGCCTTCCTCGAAGCCGTTGGCGAACACCGCCTCGATGGCCGTGCTGCCGTCGCCGATGCGCACTTCGTCGAGCCAGAAGCCGGCGTACTCCGAGCCGCTGTCGGAGGAGAAGCGCCAGCGGATGCGCACGGTCTGGCCGGCATAGGCGGCCAAGTCCGCATCGAAGGCGCGGAACACCGGCGTGGCCGTGCGGTTGGCCGGATCGGCCAGATTGGTCGCCGTGCTGACGCCGTTGAACGCGCCGTGCGTCGCGGCGTAGCCGCATATGTTGGTCGGCGGTGTGCCGGTCTTGGCGAACGTGCTCGGGTAGCCGCCGGTCGGCGGCAGATCGCTCCAGCTCGCGCCGTCATCGGTCGAGATCTCGGTGACCACGCCGTCGAATTGAAACTCGAGGTTGTACTGCGCCTTGAAGCTGAGGCTGGCGTCGGCCGGCAGCCGCAGCGCCGGCGTCTCCAAGCTGGCACAGACGCTGGACGGATAGACGCCGCCGTCGCGAGCGCTGTGATAGCTCAGACTGCCTGCACTCGCCGCCGTGCGCGTGACCTGCCAGGGCAACTGGAGCGTCGAATAGGCATGAGTGTCGACGTCGTCCAGATAGTGGACCGGATCGGGGCCGTCGCTGCCGGCCGGCGTCACCGCGACCGTGCTCGTCACTTGGCTGGTGTTGCCGAATCCGTCCGTGGCGAATGCGCGGTAGAAGTACGGCGTGCCGTTGGCGACGGCGCTGTCGGTGTAGCTCGGCACCGTCAGATCGTCGGCCAGGGTGGTCGGCGCACTGAAATACGGATCGGTGTCGCGCTGCACGGTGTAGGCGATCGTCTGCGTGCCGACGCACTGCGATGCAGCCTCGGCCCAGGCCAGGGAGACGCTGCAACTCGCATTGGCACCGTCGCCCAGCAACGACCGGGTGTCGAAGGTCGGCAAGCGCGTGCAGGCATCCTGCGAAACCACGGCGACGCAGCTCTCGGACAGTTCCCCTTCGACGTCGCCCGACACGCCACGCACACGATAGGCGTAGGAAGAACCGCCCTGCGTGCGATCGTCGAGCAGCGGCGATGCGGCGCCGCTGGCGACCAGGTGGAAGTCGGCTGCGTTGGCGCTGCAATCGCCGTCGGCGCGGTAGAGCTGGAAGCCTTGCGCGCCGTCCGCGGCGGTGAAGCCGACGCCGACGCCGTCGGCGCCGTTGCTCGCTTCGGTCAGCGCGGTCGGCGCCGGGAACGGCGTCGCGCCGGACATTCCGAAAGCACCCGACAAGGCCAGCGCGTAACCCTGTCGATCGGAACCGTCGCTGCCATCGCCCGGCACGTTGTCCGCCTTCACGCGGATCGTGTAGCGACCGGCCACCGGCGTCGGCAGCCGCACTTGTTCGACCGTGTCCTTCGCGTTCGCCGTGCCGCCGGGTACCGACACGCCGTCGCTGAACTGGTTGCCGAGATACACCGTGCCGTCCGGCGCGACGACTTCGAGATCGAGATTGTTGACCAAGGTCGACGCCGCACCGGGCGCCGCTTCGACGTCGAACCAAGCCAAGGTCGCGCGCAGTTCGAGGCCGGCGGCGACATCGTCGATGACGTACTCGTTGGCCTCGCCGGTTTCCAAGCCCGCCGCGTTGACGCGTTCGAACAAGCGCAGGCGGCGGCTGTCGTCACCGCCGGTGGTGGTGTTCTTGAACCACAGGTTGCCGTCGAGCCAGGCGCGGCCCCAGCCGTTTTCGACGGTCGGCCAATTGGGCGAGGCCAGCGGATTGGTGCCGTTGAGCAGCACCGCCTTCAAGGTCGGACCGGTCGGATGCAGCGCATCGGCGGCGGTGCGTTCGCCGCGCGGATAGAAACCGTCGGTGAAGAACTGCCGCACCAGTGCCGCGTTGCCGGTCAAGGTCGGCGTCGACATCGAGGTGCCGGACTTGACCTGCGTCTGCGGTTCGCGCACGACCGCCGAAACCGGATCGACCTCAGTCGTGTTGAGCGCAGAGACGATGTTGGAGCCAGGTGCTGCGATGTCCGGCTTGATGCGACCGTCGGCGGCCGGCCCGCGGCTGGAGTAAGCGGCGTGCTGCGTGCTGCCGGCGTGTTCGAGTGCGGCGACGCTGATTGCGTTCTTGGCGTTGCCCGGCGAGGCGGTCCGCACCGTGCCGTTCGGATTGTTGCCGGCCGCGAATACGACCAGCAGATCTTCGTGCCGGCGCGTGACGCGATCGACCTTGGCGTCGTCGCCGACGTAGACGCCGCCGCCCGCACCGGCCCAGCTGTTGTTGTGCAAACGGGCACCGCCGGCGTGCGCTTGCTCGAGCAAAGCATCGACGTCGCCGGTGTTGGCGGCGCGCGGGTCGGTGCTGCCGATGTCCTGCATCAAGAGCTGCGCGTTCGGCGCCATGCCGTCGGCGAGATCGTGATTAGAGAGCAGCGGCGTAGACGGCAGAAAGTTGACGGCGCCGAAGGTGCCGGCGGCATCGCCGAGTATCGTGCCGGTGGAGTGCGTGCCGTGGCCGGCGTAGTAGTCGTAGGGGACGTTCGCCGGCTGCGTCCAGTAGCCGATGATCTTGTTGTCCGGATACAAGCGGCCGATCGCCGGCGGGATCGGTGGCGGATCGTCGGCGAAGGTCACTTCGGTATGCGGTCCGTTGCCCTTGTCGAGCGTGGCGAACCAGGCTGCGTCCGGCGTCGTGCCCGAATCGGCCACGGCGACGATCTGGCCGCTGCCGAGCAGCCCCTGATCCCATACCGGACTCGGACCGCACACCGTGCCGCTGCCGGCACAGGCCGCGGTGGAGTTGCCCTGGATCGCGCCGACCGAACCTGCGTTCGTGAATACGGACTGCACCCACGGCGTGACGTAACGCACGCCGTCGATCGCGCTCGCCTCTTGCACCAGCGCGTCGAGCTGCGCTGCGTCCACCCGCGCACGCACGTACGGCGCAGTGTCCTGGCGCTCACTGCGCGCGGTGATCTCAACGCCAGCCACGCGCTTGCGCAAGGTCGCGGCGATCTGCGCCGAGGAAACGCCGTCGAAGGCGTGCAGGATGATCTCGCGGCTGCCGTCCTCTTGCAGCGCGGTGGTGTCCGTGCGATGTGCGCGCCACAACTGCGGGTCGAGCTTCAACGCCGGCTGTACCGCGCCAGCCCAGCGCACGCCGGCGATCCGGCGCACGCTCTCCAGCGTGGTGCCGTCGAGGCGCGCGTAGTAGGCGTTGTTGGGTACGTAGCCGAGCAAGGTCACGCCGCGTGCGAGCAGCTCGCGCCGCGCTTGCTTGAGGCGATCGGCGTCGAGCTGCACGATCGCATAGGCGGTCGGGATCGCTGCGTCGGCGGCACCGACGGCGGAGACGTCGATGCGCTGCGTGGTCGGATCGAAGGAACCGACCTGCAAAATCAGGCGCCGCGCATCCGCGCGCGCGGCGTCCAGCGCGTCGATCTGCAGCGGTGCGGCGGCAACGGTCACGGCAGCGGCGTTCGCGCTGTGGGCGGACGCGCCGAGGGCAAGGATGAGCGCAGAGAACAGCGCCGTACGAGTCGGACTGACGAACATGGGGGGCCTCTGGGGAGTCTGGTGGGATGGGAGTGGCTCGGCTGCGGCGGAGGCAGGTGCGTCAGCTTTCCGCTTAGCCGCCGCCAAGTCGGCACGGATGGGAAACGAAGCGGTAACGAAATGACATCGCCGAATGCGGAACGCGCACACCGACACAGTTCGGTGTTGCCTCGTCGGAAGGCGCGCCGGATTTCTCGAACCACAGCCGCCTGCGGTTTGATATCGCCCCAATCTGCGACTAAGCTCGCGGCGGGTACTGGGACCCGCATCCTCACTCGCGCATCACTGCCGATGCGCCTTCGGACCGGCGTTTCCAGCCCCTCTCGGCGAATCATCGAAGCCGGCCTGTCGTCACCGGGCGGCGCTCAACTTTGAGAAAGGATCAACCGTGTTCTGGTCAGCTCTGATGTCGCTCAGTTTGGCCTTGGCCGCACCGCAGGCGCTGCCGGTGGTCGGAAAAGTGCAGCGCAATGTCGTCACCTATCCGGCCGAACCGACCTTGCGCGTGACCGTGCCTGCCGCTGCGACCTATCTCGGCGCCGATCGCTTCATCCTCAAAGAACTCAGCGATTGCGAAATGCACATCTACGTCGAGGCGGACGCCGATCACCGCGTGCGCCGCTTCTATTGGGTGCATTTCGAATCGAACCTGCCGAGCAAGCCGGACGATCGCATGCACTACGCCGACACCGATCAACGTTCCACGCTGTGGGGAACCACGATCTGGCTCAGCACCGAGCCCGCGCTGACGACACGAACACCGCGGCCGGCTTCCGATACCGAGCACTTCCGCAACATCATCAAGAATGCCGGCTACACGATGCCGCCCGGCATGATGACGGCGCGCCTGGTGCGGCTGCTCGACGATCCGCAAGGCACTGGATACGGGCGGCGCGAACTCATGCTGCTCTACGGCGAGGACATGGCGCCCAGCAACGTCGCTTACGAGGACGTGACCACGAACGGCAAGCCCAACGAGCGCTGGGCGACGTTGGAGAAACCGCTTTTGAAGCGCGCCATTGCTGCGTTCGACGTTGCCGAGCGCTGAATCGACGCGAGTCTCGTGCGCTAAGCGCGAAGCGTTCTAGGGGCTCCCTCATCGTATCGACACCAAGGTCGGCATCGCCTAAGCGATGCCACTCCCCTGCTCCGCGGAAAGTTGCCGCTCGCGGCCGCCGGCGGCGTGAGTTCTCGTCTCTCGCCGTCGCTGCTCGCCGCTTGGCGGAACATCTACGCGATCGTCTCCTCTGAATGAAACGTCGTCAGGCCGGCATCGATCCATGCCCACGCGACTCATTCCATCCCTTGCACGTATTGAGTGATCGGTCCTTCGGCTACCGGGACAAACCGGACGTTTGAGCCGTTTCGATCAGCCGGCTACACATAGTCACCTCCGACTCTGGTTTTTTCGACGGCGGAAAGGCAGGCTCCGAGTTCGAAGCTGGGGATCTGGGGAGGCTCTCATGTCGAATACCGTCTGGTGCCGGCTCGCGCTGGCCGCCTCGTCGTTTCTCGCCGTGTTGCCGGCGACCGCGTTCGAGCGGAAAAGGGAAAGAGACGAGAACCCACGTGAAGAGAGCTGGCAGATCGAGCAGCGCCAGCACTGGTTCGAACTGACGCGCGGCTTGCGTCAGACGGCCGACGCGTCGCGCTTGCGTGCGAACGCGGCGAACGAATTGAAGCTGCAGCGCCGCATCACGCAGGCGCGCCATCTGAGCGGCGGCGAGGTCTGGCAGGAACTCGGGCCCTCCTCGATGGACATGACCGACTGGGTCATGGGCCGCGTCGCCGGACGCCTGAACGCCATCACTCCGCACCCGACCGACGACAACACCGTCTACATCGGCGCCGCGGCCGGCGGTGTCTGGAAGACCAGCAACGGCGGCATCGACTGGACACCGCTGTTCGACGACGTCGGCACCTTGCCGATCGGTGCGATCACCTTGGATCCAGCCGACCCGAGCGCGATCTGGGTCGGCACCGGCGACAAGAACGGCGGCGGCTGCGCCGGCTACTTCGGCCAAGGCGTCTACCTCAGCGAAGACGGCGGCGAAACGTGGAGCGCGCGCAATGGCAGCGGCACCAGCGCGATGCCTTTGTCGATCGTCAATGCCGTTGCGGTGCAACCGACCGACAGCGCCGTGATCCTCGCCGGCGGCGCGGGCGCTTGCGGCGCAAGCGGCACCCTCGCCAACCCCGGCGTCTATCGCTCGGGCGATCGCGGCTTGACCTGGACCAAGGTGCTCAACACCAGCGTCGAGGACATCGTCTTCGTGCCGGGTACGGCGACGGTCTACGCCGGCTTGATCAATACGGGCGTGCGCAAGTCGACCGACGGCGGTATCACCTGGGTCGATTCCAGCAGCGGCCTGACCGCAACCGGATCGCGCCTGCGCCTGGCGATGGCGCCGAGCGACAGCAACGTGCTGTACGCGCTGGCGGGGCGCTCGGCCGGCAGCCGGCTGTTTCGCAGCGCGGACGGCGGTGCCACGTGGACGCAACGCAACAGCAAGCTCTGCGAAGGTCAGTGCACCTACAACCAAACTCTGGCCGTGCATCCGACCGACCCGAACACGGTCCTGGTCGGAACCATCCGCGCCGCGCGCTCGACCGACGGCGGCACCACGTTCACGCCGCTGACCGATCCCTGGGGCAGCAATCAGAGCGTGCACCAGGACACGCACGTGGTGCGTTATTCACGCAGCGATGCGGATCGCTTCTGGATCGGCAGCGACGGCGGCATCTGGCGCAGCGACGACGACGGCGCTTCGTTCCGCAACATGAACTCGAACCTCAACATCACCCAGTTCTACGACATCGCCGTGCATCCGGGCGACGCCAACGTCGTGTTCGGCGGTGCGCAAGACAACGGCTCTTCCGGCCGCCGCACCAGCCTCTTGTGGGATCTCACGTTCGCTAGCGGCGACGGCTTCATGAATGCGTTCGATCAGAACGATCCGTCGATCGTGTTCCAGACCAGCTACCCGAACGACGGCCTGCCGAGCATCGTCCGCTCGCTGCAAGGCGGCAGCAACGGCAGCTACAGCGGCATGCCGACCACCGGGCTAGTCGCCAGCGGGAACTTCCCTTGGGTGACGCCGCTGGTGACCGCCGGCAGCTTGCTGTTCGTCGCTTCCGACACCGTCTATCGCACGACCACGACCGGCAACACCTGGACCGCGATTTCGCCCAATCTCGGCAGCGACGTCGTGGTCGTCACGCCGCAGTTGCACGGCAGCCTGACGACGACCTACGTTGGCACCTCCAGCGGAAAGATCTGGACCAGCGCCGACGCCGGCGTGCCGACGCCGGTGTTCACCAATGTCAGCGGCGACTATCCCGGCGGCCGCGTATCGGACATCGCGATCGATCCGCTCGATGCACAGCGCGTATTCCTCACACGCGCCGGCTTCGGTGCTTCGCGTCTGTACCGATCCGTCACCGGCGGCACGACCTGGACCGCCGTCGGCAACGGCTTGCCGAACGTACCGGCGAACAGCGTCGCGATCGATCCGCTCGATACCGATCGGCTCTTCGTCGCCACCGACATCGGCGTGTACGAGAGCATCGACGGCGGCGACAACTTCGCCGCGTTCTCGACCGGCATGCCGCTGGGCGTGGTGGTGGTCGATCTCGAGATCGACGACAACCCGCACGTTCTCACCGCCGGCACCTACAGCCGCGGCGCTTGGCGCGTCTTGCTCGGCGGCAGCAGCGCGAACCTACCGCCGACCGCCGATTTCACCGCCGAGATGAATGGTCTCAGCGTGAATTTCACCGACCGCTCGATCGACAGCGACGGCAGCATCGTCGCGCACAGCTGGAACTTCGGCGACGCCAGCAGCGGATCCACCGACGCCAATCCGGTCCACACCTACGCCACGCACGGACGCTACACGGTGAGCCTAAGCGTGACCGACAACGGCGGCCTTAGCGGCAGCTACTCCAAGCTCGTACGCATAGCGGCACCGCCGATTCCGCTGACCAACGGCGTCGCCCAAACCGGACAACACGCGCCTCAGGGCGACGATCTGTATTACACGCTCGAGGTTCCGGCCGGTGCGACCAACTTGAACTTCGTCGTCGACGGTGCCGCCGGCGAGGACGCCGACCTCACGGTGAAGCTCGGCAACCAAGTCATCTGCCAATCGGCCGGGGCGACGGCCGACGAAAGCTGTGGCACGCCTGCGCCGCAGCCTGGCACGTATACCGCGATCGTGAATGCGTATTCCGACCTCAGCGATTTCTCCATCACCGGCAGCTACGAGATCACCGACACGGACACGATCTTCGTCGACGGCTTCGAAGCCCGCTAGCGCGCGCACGACGATGCGAGCGTGCGCAACGCGCTGATGAGGCGCGCTGCGCACGAGTTGCATTCCAAGTTTTTCGACGGACCGAACCCTTCTTGCATCCCGACTAGCTCCGAGGAGAGAGATAGATGCATCGTCCTCTGTTGACCTGTTTGATGGCCGCCGCCGCAGCCCCCGCCGGAGCCGAGGAAGCCGCGTTCGGCGAAGTCGCGGAAGTCACGGCAGAATCGAAAACACGCCGTCGCGATACCGATGGCGCTGAGGCGATCGCGCTGGAGCGGACCCAGGTCACCGCCACGCGGCGGCCGGAAACCGGCTTCGAAGTTTCCAACGCCGTCACCGTGGTCGGTGCGGACGACATCGACACGCGCGCTGCGCAAACCGTCGCGGACTATCTGCGTGGGCAGCCCGGCGCGTTCGTGCAATCGACCACGCCGGGCCAGGCGATTCCGATCGTGCGCGGGCTGAAGGGCTCGGAAGTGCTGCACCTGGTCGACGGCTTCCGCCTCAACACCGCGTTCTTCCGCAATTCGCCGAACCAGTACTTCGCCTTGGTCGATGCGCAGAACGTCGAGCGCATCGAACTCGTGCGCGGCCCGTCGTCGACCTTGTACGGCTCGGACGCGATGGGCGGCGTGGTGCAGGTGATCACGCCGGAGCAGCGCTTCGACGGCGATTGGGGCGCACGCGGTCACTTCCGCACCCAACTCGCCAGCGGCGACCTGTCCAAGCTCGCGCGCCTCGACGGCGCGGCCGGGCGCGAGGATTTCTCGATTGCGGGCGGCGTGACCTGGCAGGACGTCGGCGAGCGTCGCCGCGGCGACGGTCCGCGCCTGCCGCACACGCAGTTCCGTGCCTGGGCGGCCGATACCAAGCTGTTATGGAAGGCGGCGCCGGAACACGAGTGGATGTTCAACCTCCAGTATTTGAAGCAGCCGAAAACGCCACGTTTCGACGAACTCGTCGCCGGCTTCCATCAGCAAGCTGCGAACTCGGACGAGTTCTATTTCGAACCGAACGACCGCCTGCTCGCGCACGCGCGTTATCGCTGGAATGCGGCGAACGCGGTGTTCGACATCGCCGAGTTGCATCTCGGTTACCAAGAGATCAACGACGATCGCCGCAGCCGCGGCGCCGGTAGCTCCAACCGCGACCTCGAGAAGAATCGCGATCGTCTGCGCGGCTTCACCGGCAACTTTTCCAAGCAGATCGGCAGCCACGCGCTGGCCTACGGCTTCGAAGCGTACTGGGACACCGTCGACAGCCGCCGCACGCGCGTCAGCCTCGGCAGCGGCGCCACATCGATCCGCGCGCCGCGTTTTCCGAACGGCTCGACCATGGACAGCTTCGCGCTCTATCTCAACGACAGCGTCGAGTTGGCGCCGCGTTGGCAGCTCGACCTCGGCGCACGCTACAGCCGCTTCGAAATCGAACTGCCGGCGAACGACGGCATCGGCACTCAGCTCGATCCGGACGACCTCACCGGCAACCTCGGACTGACCTTCAAAGCGACCGATACGATCCGCTTGGTCAGCAATCTCGGCCGCGGTTTTCGCGCGCCGAACATTTTCGATCTCGGCGTGTTCGGCGATCGCCCCGGCGGCCGCTTCGCGATTCCCAATTCGGACTTGAAGCCGGAAACCGTGGTGACGTGGGACGTCGGCGTCAAGCTCGACCAGCCCGGTTTCCAAGCCGAAGCCTTTTTGTGGCGCTCGAACTACAAGAACAAGATCACTTCGGTCGACATCGGCGAAGACGCCGAAGGACGCATTCTGGTGCAGAACCGCAACGTGACCGAGCTCAAGCTGTGGGGCGCCGAGATCGGCGCGCGTTGGGTCGCGAGCGAACGCTTGAGCGCGTATGGCGTGCTCAATCTCACGCGCGGCGTGGAGAAATACGCCAGCGATCGCTACGACGCCGACCGCGTTCCGCCGCTGAATGGGCGGCTCGGCGCGGAGTGGCACTTCGCGCCGAACTGGAGCCTCGACGCTTGGGCGCTCTATGCCGCGCGCCAGGACCGCTTGAGTCCGCGCGACCTCGACGATCCGCGCGTGAACCCGGCCGGCACCGCGGGTTGGAACACCTGGAACGTTCGCGTCGGCTGGGACTTCGCGCCGCAAGCGACGCTCGCCCTGCGTTTGGAAAACCTCGCCGATCGCCGCTATCGCGAGCACGGTTCGGGCCTGGATGAAGTCGGCCGCAATGCGGTGATGACGCTGGACTGGCGTTTCTGAGGCGAACAATCGCCGCCGAACCGAAGAATCGCAGCGAGTTCGCCGACCTGAAATCCTAGTCTGTCAGACCGAGACGACGCGGCGGAAGCCGGCAGGCAACCGATCGTTCGGATCGGTTGCCCGTCGCGGCCGGCATTCAGAAGTCGTACGCGCCGCCGGCGTAGAAGGTGCGGCCGATACCCGGCTCGAGGCCGCTCGAAAACACGCGGTTGTAGTACTTGCGATCGGCCAGATTCGACACGCCGCCGAGCAGGCGCACGTGCGGCAGCACCCACCAGTCGGCGGAGAAATCCGCAATCGTGTACGAGGGAACCTTGGCCGGGATGTAGTTGATCGCGGCGGGCGTGCCCACCGGCAGGTTCGAATCTTGAAAGTACTGGCTTGCCGCGGAGACTGCGGACAGCGCGAGTTTGAGCTTGTTGTCCTCGCGGTAGACGAGGCCGACGCGCGCCAAGTACTTCGGCGAGAACGCCGGCGTGTTGCCGAGGTTGGCCGGATTGCGCGTCGCCGTGAAGCGCGCGTTGAGCAGACTCAGGTTCGCGAACACCGAGAAGTGTTGCGTGCTGTGCCGATCGCGCGCAGCGAGGAAGTCGTAGTCGATCTGCCCTTCGAACCCGCGGTGGCGCGTGTCGCCGGTATTCACATTGATCGTATTGTTCGCGACGCCCGTCGGCTGGCTTTCGATGCGGTCCTTCACGTTCACCCAGAACAAGCTGACGTCGTAGAACAATCCGTCGAGCGGAGTGCCGTGCACGCCCGCTTCCCAAGAAACGACTTTGGTCGGATCGGGATCGTTGGCGCCGGTCGGGTCGAGACTGCCGAACGGTGAACCGATGTCGAAGTAACGCACCGGACGCCAGCCTTGCGAGACGTTGAAATAGGTCTCGTTGCCGCGGCCGAAATCGTTGCCGAAGCCGAGGCCGAACAGCGGTACGCGGTGATCGACGCTGCGATTGACCAAGGCGCTCGGCGGGCGCACGCCGTGCACGCTCTCGTCGATGTCGACGTTCTCATAGTCCAGGCGCACCGAAGGCACCAAGTGCCAGCCGCCTTCGAAGCGGAACACGTTCTCGGCGAAGATCGCGCCGTAGTCGGTCGAACGCTGCTGACGCAAGATCGGCGTGCCGGTGCGCGCGTATTGATCGACGCGCAGATTGGGATCGGACCATTGCCGAAACGGCGCATCGGAGTGGTAGCCGGTGACGCCGATCGTGAACGCGTTGCCGCGACCCCAGCGGTGCAGGAGGCGCGCATCGATGCCGCTGAAGCGGAACTGTTCGTCCTGCAACGTCGTCGACACCGGCGGATTCGCCGGCGGCGAAGCGGCTTCGGAGCGCGAGGCTTGATCCTGATAGCCGTACCAAGCCTTGAGCACGAGTTGGGTGTGCTCGTCGAAATGACGGTCGTGAGTGAGGCTCAGCACATAGCGCTGCGTCCACAGCCGATTATCCGGTGTCGTCACCGTGTGCTCGTCCGCGCGAAACAGCGGATAGGTGAGCTTGCCCGGATCGCCGGTGTCGAGGTCGTAGGCGTGGAAATCGAGCGCGGTGTAAGCGGTGTCGTCCGGCCGATAACCGATGTGCAAGTCGGCGCCGCGCAGGGTGGAGTCGCCGTTGTCGCGTTCGCCGTCGTTCTTGCGGTAGTGCGCGTCGGCGAGATAGTCCCACTCGCCCGACGTACCCGATACCTGGTTGAAACTCGAAAACAGGCCGTTGCTGCCGACGACGTTCTCGCTGTAGCCGGCGAGTTGGCGATCCGCAACCGGCTTCTTGCTGACCAGGTTCACCACCGGCGGCGGCTCGGGCCCGTACAGCAGCGAGCTGCCGCCGCGGATCAGCTGCACTTCCGACAGCGCCTGCGGCGGCGGGAACGTGTACACGGTCGGAAATCCGATCCAGTCGCCTTCGAGCGGAATGCCGTCGAGCAGCACGGTCACGAATTCCGATTCCTGCGGATTGCCGATGCCGCGGTAGCTCAGATTCAACTGGCCCGGCGACTGCTGCTCGGAGTAGTACAGGCCTGGCGTCTGCGCGAACAGGTTGCGCAAGTTGTTGTCGACGACGGTCGGAATATTGTCGACCTTGGTGATCGAGGTTTTCTTGGTCACCGTGATCAACGGACCGTCCACCTCACGCATGATGTGCTGCAGCTTGGGGCGCGTGTCGTCTTGCGAGCGATGATCGCGTACTTCCACGCGCGGCAATTGCGGCGGCGGATCCTGCTTCGGCTGCGCGGCGTCAGCGAGCGGCGCGGACTGCGCGTGCGCAACTGGCTCGTGAGCCATGGCGAGCCCGAGCAGAACCGAGGTCAGGGCGATCGTCTTCATGAGTATCCTTGGCTGGAGGCGCGAGCCGCGCGGTGACGCGGCTCGCGAGGTCTGGCGAATGCGCAGCACGAGAAACCGGCTGCGCGCAGGGCTGAGGAAGTTTGCAAGCTGCGCCGCTACGGACAATCGAAACCATCGGCGAACAACACCGGAATCGACGGCACCTCCGCCGTGGCGCTGTTGTTCGTAACGATCGGATCGGTAGTGGCCGAGTTCGCCGACGCGGCCAGCGTAGCCGGACCCGTTCGATTGCGCGCGACGCAGGCGCGCGTCGTCACGGTGAGGGTCGTGCCGGCGGCCAGTGTTGGGAAGCTGCAAGGGAATGCCGTCGTGCAGTCGCCGCTGTTGGATTTGAAGGCGAGGCCCGCGGGCAGCGCGCTGGTCAGCTGCACGTTCGCCGCCGCGGCGGGGCCGTTGTTGGTCACGCGAATCGTGTAGCTCAATTCCATGCCGGCTTCGACGCCGCTCGGCGGCGTCAGCGTGACGGCGAGATCGGCATCGTCCCCGCCTTCGCCGACCGGCAACGGCCAGGCCCAGACGCCGCGGCTTCGCGTGTAGGCGGCCAGCGTGGTGAAACCGCGGTCGATCGACAGGCTCCAGATCATCACGTGTGGCAAGCCCTCGAAACGCTGCCACACCGGTGTCGCCGCGGTGATGTCATCGGTGAAATACAAGCCCCAGTCCATGCCGACGAAGACCTGCTTGGGGATGTTCGGATTGACGATGACCGCGTTGGCGGGAATGTCCGGCAGGTTGCCGCTCTTGTCGACCCAGCTGAAGCTCGCGCACTGCGCGTTGCAAGTCACCTGCAGCACGTGGCCCGGCGTGGCCGGCGCATTCGCGGTGAAGCCGCCGATCGCGGCGTAGCCGACCAGCGGATTGAGCGGATCGGTGGCCACGTCCATGATCGGCCGGTTCGGCAACACCGCGTTGGCGCCGGTCACGTTGACCGCCGTTGCGGCGGTCGTGCTGCCGAGCCCGAACACGTAATACACGTTGCCGTCGTTGGTGCCGACCATGGCGACGCGCGGATCGCTGACGGCGTAGTGCAAATTGTTGATGAACGAGCGCGCTTGCAGCGTGCCCTTGGTCAGATCGGCGGTCTTGGCGCTCCAGCCGCTGCCGTTGACGCCGCCGGTGGTGGTTTCCCACACGCGGTTGGAGCCGGCGATCAGATGGGTGCAGCCTTGCGTGCTGGTGCAGCCGCTGCCGGCGACGTCGAGTGCGCCGTAGCGATAGATGTCGAACGGGAAGATGAAGCTCAGCGTGTCGCCGCTCCAGTTGCCCGCGGCGCTGGCGTCCTGTCCGTTGGGCCCGTCCGTGCTGACCACGACATCGCCGTTCTGGCTGGAGTAGTACCAGCGTTGGCCGAGAATCGGCTCGATGCGCGAAACGATGCCGTCGCCGCCGTAGGTCGCGTTCCAGGCGCTGGCGGCGGGCGTGCCGGAGAAGACGGCGGTCGCGCTGCCGTTGTCCTGGAAGCCCGCGGTCACGCCGGAGCTGGTCGCGGTCGCGAAGTTCGCGGTGATGTCGCCGTGATAGACCTCGATGGTCGGCAGCGAGTCGTTCAGCGCGATCCAATTCGCGTTGTTGAAGGAGCTCGCGGTGAGCGCGTTGTCGACGTAGTAGACGCCGCCGTCGTTGCCGTTGAGCACCTTGTTCGCGTCGCCGCCGACGATCGCGCGCGCGTGATTGTCCGGGTGCACCGGACCGCCGCTGTAGGCACCGGTGAGATTGGTCCAAGCGCCGCCGCCGTTGGTGGTGCGGAACAGATCGACGGTGCTGATGAAGACCACGTTCGGATCGGTCGGCGAGACGGTGATGCCGGCGTCGTACCACATCTGCGAACCCGGATCGCCGGGCTGGCCGGTCTGCACCCAATGATCGCCGCCGTCGGTCGTCTTCCAAATGCCGCTAATGCCGCTATTGGCGGGATTGGCGAACATCGCGTAAAGAGTGAACGAATCGCTCGGCGCGACACCGATTTCCAGCCGCCCGCGCGAAGTGTTAGGCGTGCCGTTGCCGGTGCCGCTGGGGAAACCGTTCGCCAGCAGGCTCCAGTCGGACAGTGCGGGACATCCGCTCGCCGGCATGTTCCCTCGATAGACGCCGTTGGCGCCGTTGTTGACGAGATCCGGCTGCACCGGCGTCGGCTGGCTGCGCGTGCCGACTGCGGCGTAGAGCACCGTGCTGCCGCTGCGGTTCACCGCGATCAAGCCGGTCATGTCTTGACGTTGCGGCGGTGTCGCGCTGGCGTAGGCGTTGGTGTAGCAAGGGCCGGTCCAATTCGCACCGGCGTCGTAAGAGAAGTACAAGCCGGTCTTGGTGCCGACGATGACGTTGTCGGAGCGATTCGGATCGACCACCACCTTGCCGATCGCTTGGTACTGCGGAAAGCCGCCCGCGGAAGGGCCGTACAACGGGTTGAATACGTCCGCACCGAGCAAGCTCCAGGTCTCGCCCTTATCGGTGCTTTTGAGAATGCCGGCGGCGCCGAACGAGAACGAGCCGAAGCGCAGGTCGCCGGTGCCGGCGTAGAGCACGCTGGAATTGTTCGGGTCGAGCGTCAAGTCCCCGATCGCCATGCTCGCGATCTCGGGGAAATCGGTCTTGATCTGCCAGATCGTCGCCGCGGAGCAGCAGTTCGTCGTCTTCCAGACGCCGCCACCGTCGGACCCGATCCAGGCGACGCTCGGATCGGTCGGATCGCTGACGATCACATTGGTGCGGCCGGCGTTGTTGCCCTTGCCGAAGCCTTCACCGGCCAGCGGTTTGGGACCGAGCAAGGTGAATACGTTCGGATCCAGCGCAAAGGCCTTGTCCGGCGAGCGCGCATAACTGCGCGCGCCCGCCGGTGTCGCGGCGGCGAGGCGCTTGTCTTGTTTCGCCGCCTCGAGCAGCCAGGTCGGCTCGAAGCGCATCTTGTGCGGATCGCCGGCGTACGCGAGACGCGTGGCCCAGTAATCCCCTTCTACCGGCGGGCGCCCTCCTTCGCGCTCTTCCGCATCGCCACGCATCCCGCCCTGCTTGCCGAGTTCGCCTCGATACCAAAACGCGCCGCACACCGCCGCGACGACCGCCGCGACTACGATCACAACCGATTGCTTGTTCATAGCCGCCCTGGATGATGGATCGCCGCAGATGCCAACCCCCGTTGCGGCTCGGATCATACCCATCAATCCGGTGCCGGAGATCATTTGGATCGGGCGATTTGTTCAGTCCCGCGGGCGGTTTCGCCGGGATAGACTGGCCGACGCTCGAGTGGCCGAGGCGAGATGGAAGCGAGCGCCGGGCGCAAAAAAACCCGCGTCTTCCGCAGGGTTTTCGTCTCGTCGATGTTCCGCGGGATGCAGCGGAACGTATCGAGATTCTTGGATGGCGCGAAGGTGGGGCTCACATGCCGAGAAACCACTTGGAGCTGCCACCACTAGCTGATCAAGCTACTCACAATGTCACTTACTAGCCAGTTCGCGCCCTAGGCGGGCAGCCACTGGAAGCACTGCTAGACGGTTCACGCCTAAGACCCCAAGAAAACAGGTAAGGACTATGTTCGCATCTAGGTTCTACTGTTTCTAGCTATCGATACTCGTCTGGCTAGTGGCGTCATAGATCAGCGGCTGGAATACACACGCTCCCCGAACTACTCGAGCGGCTCTTGTACCTTGCAGCCAAGTCGGGCTCTACCCCACTACTACGGACACTTCATTTAGTCGCTGCGATGGATAAGACGAGTGTCAAGCATCAGAGAAAGCGATATAGCTTGCGGGGTGTCGCTTGGTTTGGGAGGGCGAGACACATGGTTTTGGATACGACTGACAACGCCCTGAAAGAGGTCAGAATGAGAGACTTCAAGTGGAGATGGCAAGCGACTCGCCTAGCCGAGAAGCCGCCCGAGCGTCTGAAGAACGTTTTTCTTGGAACGACCGAGTGTGCCCGCCAGACGAAGACAATCCTAATCAGAACAAGTGGGCTGCGTTCGTTGTTTGTTATTCGTATACACAATGCGTGTCGATTCGGCTTAAGACTTGCTATAGACAAAATCACTGTATCGATTTGCATGCGAAGGTTGCCCAATAACCTGCCTAATGCTATAGGTATGCGGCCTCTCGCTGAGGCAGGCATGGTAAGCCATATTTTATGGATGAATAGGGAGTAAGTATGAAGCGCTTTAAAATAGTGTTTCTTTTTTGGTTGCTCGCCGTTGGATGCCTTGGAACCGCTCTTGCCACCTCGACCAACAAAGTTACAACGGAGACAAAGACGTTTGAGGAAAACGTACCATTTGCTGCCACAATCGTGAACAGTCGGGAAACCGGTCGCGTTGTAAGCGCTCTGTTTATCTATACCGTATCTGGTCAGGTAGTTGCAGCCCCAAAAGAAACAATCGATGCTCTCAACGAAGAGCCAAAGAACGGTATCGAAAAAGCGGACTCTACGATCCAAACAGCTCCAGCCGACATCATCATTGAGCACGTTCGGGACCTTCCTGGCGGAGGGGCTGTCTACAATGTAATGCGCACGAATGGTCGTGTTATCGGCCTTCTGATTGTGGATTCTCGAGGATACGTTCAGTACATCGCCCTTTAAGCGACGCCTGTTTCGTTAGGGAAGCCCGCCGTAAGGCGGGCTTTCCATTTGGTAATCCCTAAGCAAACCGGACCAACTCTAGGCTGGTCCGCGTATGAAACGATGCCGTCGTTGTGCTGCTGCTCGTGCCCATCGCTTTAGCGATGGGCATTGGAAGTATCGTATGTGCCGGTATCGCTACACCTGGACTTCGCTGGTGGACTCGGCACGTCTGAGCCCCTATGCCAAGTCTCGTCTTCTGGACATGTTCGCGCTCGGCGTAGCGGTTTGAGGGCTGCGCTTCCGGCGCCCACCTAGCGCGCCGTCGATGGAGCGGTTCTGCCGCCTTTGCCGTGCGACCTGTGCTTGGGACCAGCATCTACACTCTCCCTTTGAAGGGGTGCTGGAATGTGACGAGACGACGTTTGGCAGAGCTCGGCGCGGCAAACGGGGTGGCAGGCGAATTGATCGTGCTCGGAATCGTCAGCGATACCGATTTTGGCGCGAGCTCTACCGAGCCTCGCCGGGCCGCCTTGCGACGGAAAGCAGACGATGTTCTCAGCCAAAGCTGCAGGAGCTTAAGGGTAGACCGTACCTATCAGTGGGCCGCGGTGCTTAGGATGGTGCCGAAGGTGGGACTCGAACCCACACGCTTTTAAGGGCGGCGGATTTTGAGTCCGCTGCGTCTACCGATTCCGCCACTTCGGCTGGCATCGCGCGGCGGGGGCGCCGTGCGGGTCGCGCAGTATAAGGGTTCGGCCGCGCGCCGAAAAGCTCGCGTAGAGGGGCGCGGAAAGCGCGCCCGGCTACCGGTCGAAAACACGAGCGGGGTCGGCGGCTCCGCGGTAATCGGAAACTCGTCCACCACTGGACACTTGCGGGAAAGTGTACGGTCCACCGGCGCGGGCGCAGGGCAATCCGGCCGTAGTTCGGTAGGATGATGCGACGTTCGGCGCCACGCAGCGCCGCTATCCGCCGGGGACAACATGAAGCTCGTTCGCACGCTGGTATCGGTTTCGCTCGCCCTCGGATTCGTTATCGAGGCTGCTGCGGCTTCGGTACCGATCGAGCCTGGCGCCGCAGCGACGGCGCCACCGGCCGACGCATCCGGCGATACGCGCTACGTAGTCCTGTCCCGCCAGAGCTTCGACGCCTCGCGCGTGCTCGCGCGCGAGGCGACCGCCTGGGTCGATACGCTCGGCCGCGATCTCGTCGTCGCCGAGGTCGATACGGCGCAGATCGGCGCCATCGGCCGCCACATCCACGAAGTTGAAAATCGCTGCGGCGGATTCTTCGCCTTCGCCAGCCGGCCGGAAGCCGAAGCCTTCATCGCGCACGATCGCACCGCGCAAGCGATCGCGCTGCCGCTCGGCGGGCTGTATACGATCGACAACCAAGCCACGGTGGACGCGTGGCTGCCGCAAGTGGCCGAAGCGAACATCCGCGCCACCATCGCGACGCTGTCCGCCTATCGCAATCGCTACTACGCCTCGCCCACCGGGCGGCAAGCGGCGGAATGGATACGCGACAGCTGGCAGGCGCTGATCGGCAGCCGTACCGATGCGAGCGTGGCGTTGTTCGAAGGCTGCACCGATTGCTCGACCCAGCCGTCGGTGATCCTGACCGTACAAGGCACCGAGTTGCCCAAGGAGGTCGTCGTCGTCGGCGGCCATCTGGATTCGATCAACTGGTCGACCGGCTTCCCGACCGCGAACGACATCGCTCCCGGCGCCGACGACGACGCTTCCGGCATCGCCACCATCACCGAGATCGCGCGCATCGCGCTGGCCAGCGGCTGGAAGCCCAAGCGCACGGTCAAGTTCATGGGTTACGCCGCCGAAGAAGTCGGTCTGAACGGCTCGGACGCGATCGCGCAACGCTTCCGCAGCGACGGCATCAATGTGATCGGCGTGCTGCAGCTGGACATGACCAACTACAAGAACGGCGCGCCCTACGATCTGCAAATCGTCAGCGACAACTCCAATGCCGCCCTGCTGACCTATTTCGCCGAGCTGTTCGACGAGTACCTCGCGCCGCTCGGCTTCGTACGCTCCCCGCTCGCCTGCGGCTACGGCTGCTCGGACCACGCCTCGTGGACGACAGCCGGCTATCCGGCCGGCATGGTGTTCGAGGCCGGCCAGCCGCGTGACCCGAACAATCCGCGCGACCTCGGCGACTTCCCTTTCATCCACAGCGCCGGCGACACGCTCGCGAACATGAACAACTCGGCCGAATACAGCGTCAAGTTCGCGCAATTCGGCCTCGCCTTCGTCGGCGAGCTGGCGAAGACGCACGACGGCGGCGGCGTCAATCAAGCGCCGGTCGCCGGCTTCAGTTACAGCGCCGACCGCATGCAGGTCAGCTTCACCGACACCTCGACCGACAGCGACGGCAGCATCGCCTCGCGCCGCTGGGACTTCGGCGACGGCACCACGTCCGATCAGACCAATCCGGTCAGGACGTACACGACGGTCGGCGAATACTCGGTCGCACTGACGGTGACCGACAACGGCGGCCTGCCCAACAACACGATCCAAACGATCTCGGTCGACAACGGCATCGTGCCGCTCATCAACGGCGTCACCACGAGCGGACTCCCCGCGCAGGAGGACACGCGCCAGTTGTTCACCTTGGAATTGCCGCCGGGCGCGCAGGACTTGCACTTCGCGCTGATCGCCGACGACGGCGGCCAGGCCTATGTTTCGGTCGCGCTCGGAGGGCAAGTCCTATGCGAATCGGCGCAAGCGGCCTCGGTGCAAAACTGCGCGATCGGAAGTCGTCCTGCCGCCGGCAGCTATACCGCCACCGTTCACTCGGTCACGGCACTGAGCGGTTTCATCCTGACCGCATCGTACGTTGCACCCGGCGACCGCATCTTCGCGGACGACTTCGAGCTTTAGCGAGGCATCTCGGGAAGCAGCGTTGTGCCCGCGTCGACGCTGCGATTAGTCCAACCGCGTGAACAACAGCGCGATATAGGCGCCGATCAGCAGAGCCGCAGCGAGCGCGAGGAATTCCTGGTAGCGCGGCCGCGCGATCACAGCGCCGCTGATGCCCATCGCAGCGAAGGCGAGATGAAAGGCGAGATCGGTGCGCGACGGCAATACGCCCTGCAACACCAACTGCTTACCGATGCTTGCGACGATCAATAGAACCAGCAACGCAAAAAACCAGCGCCGATGTCCGTAGTAGTGTTCGCGCAGGTCGACCGCGGTTTCGCCGAAGAAATCCGGTAGCACCAAGGCGGCGAGCAGATAGAGCACGATCGTCTGCGCGAGCACGGCGGAAAAACCGACGAAGGTCCAATCCGTGTAGTGGCGCAGGCCGTACATCGACCACCACGACTGCACGGCGATCACGACGATCAGGATCGCCCACAGTACCGCCGGCCAATAGTTCTTCAGTCGCGTGCGCGACTGCATCAAGCCACGAAATCCCTTCAGCACCTGCGTGATCGCAAGGCCGAGGATCAGCGAGATCAGGACCGAAAGATAATTGAACGCATCCATCTCGTGGCGGCGGCGTATGGCGGGCGTTGCAGCATAGCCGAGCCGCGCGCGGCGCGTGCTGCTCAGTGGCGCGCAGCCGCCTTGCGCGCACGCTTGATCTCGTACATCGCCGCGTCCGCCAGCGCGAGCAGTGCCGCCGGATCGTCATTGCAAGATGCCGCCGCGATCACGCCGATGCTGGGCCCCGTATAGTCGAGCGTTGCGCCGTCGAGCCGGAACGCACCGCTGGTCGCCGCTTGCAAGCGCGTGCGCAACGAAGCGACCGCCTCGCCTGCCGCCGCGCGCTGAGCACTCGCCAGCGCGACGAATTCGTCACCGCCGAGCCGGGCGACGAAGCCATCTTCGCGCAGAGCGCTTTGCAGGCGTTGCGCGATGGCCGTCAAAAAGCGATCGCCGAGCTCGTGCCCGTAGCGATCGTTGATCGCCTTGAAGCCGTCCAGATCGACGAAGGCGACCAGCAACGCGCCGTCGTCGCGCGCATGCAAATCCTGGCGGCGGCGCATTTCCTCCATCAGCGCACGGCGGTTGGGCAGGCGCGTGGTCGGGTCGGTGAACGCGCTGAGTGCGAGCGCATCGTTGGCCTGACGCAAGGAATGCATCGTGCGTTCGCGATCGACCTGCTGCGCGATCAGGTGCGAGAACATCTGCAGCACCTTCGGTGCGCTGTCGACCAGCGGCTTGCGTTCGTCGCTGGCCGCGCACAGCGTGCCGTACAAGATGCCGTCGCCGGTGCGCACCGGCGTGCTGGCGTAGGTCGCGATGCCGAGCGCACGCGCGGCCTCGGAATCGCCCCAGCGGCTGGCGACGTCGTCGGTGTAGGCGCACTCCTCTTCCAGCGCGCGTTTGCACAAGGTGCCTTCCCACGGCACCGACAGACCTTCGGGAATCTTCAGCCGCCGGCTGTTGCGCGCGAACAATACGTGCTGCACGCCGGCCACATCGTCGATCGTGGTCAGGTAGGTCGATTCCAGACCGGTCACCGTCTGCAGCAGTTCCAGCAACGGCCGCACGAGTTGCTCCAGCGAGTGCGCGTGCGTGACCGAATCGGCCAGCTTGTCGAGGAAATCGTAGGTCGGATTGGAGAGCAGCATAGGCGACGATCGCAAACGGAAAGAGAGGCCTCGCGTCGGCGAACCCAGCGGTCGATCCGCGTGCCGCCGCACGACTGCGAGAAATAGTAGCGCAACCGTCGCGCCCGGCAATCGGGCTGCATCCGATCAAAGCGCCGAGGTATCTGCGTACTATGACGTCCTGTTTTCGGAGCGCCTCATGACTCGTTTGTTCACACTTCCCGCTCTCGCCCTGCTGCTCGCCGCGCTCGCCCCTGCGCGTGCCGACGAATGCAAGGACAGCTCGCGCTACGCCGATGCGCGCGCGATCGTGCAAGACCTCGATCGCATCGTGGCGCCGAACGGCGTGCAGGAGTCTTACGCGTTGCGCGCCGGCGGCGTCGAACACTGGGTCAACGCGCGCGGCCAGGACAAGGCGAATCCGGTCGTGTTGTTCATCCACGGCGGCCCGGCCTCGCCGGTGATCCCGACGCTGTGGCAATTCCAGCGGCCGATCGAGGAGTACTTCACCGTCGTCAACTACGACCAGCGCGGCGCCGGCAAGACCTACGTCGGCGACCACTCCGACGCACTCGCGGCCACCCTGCACATCGAGCGCTACGTGGACGACGTGATCGAGCTGGCCGAACAAGTGCGCCAGCGCTACGGCAAGCGCAAGCTGGTCCTGATGGCGCACAGCTGGGGCACGGTGATCGGCATGCGCGCGGCGTTGAAGCGGCCGGATCTGTTCTACGCCTACGTCGGCATCGGCCAGGTCATCAACACGCGCGAGAACGAGCGCCTCAGCTTCGACTACGGCCTGCAGCAGGCGAAAGCGCGCGGCAACAGCGCTGCAGTGAAGGAGATGGAGACGATCGCCCCCTATCCGGGCGATCGGCCGATCACGCGCGAACGCATCATCGTCGCGCGCAAATGGGCGCAGTTCTACGGCGGCCTCAGCGCGTACCGCGACAGCTCCGACTACTTCTTCAAGGCGCCGCTGCTGTCGCCCGACTACGACGATCCCGCGCGTTGCGCGATCGACGCCGGCAATGTGTTCACGCTAGGCCGCGTGCTGGACGAGTTCTTGAGCGTCGACCAGAGCGGCGTGCGCTCGTTCCCGATTCCGGTGCTGATGTTCATGGGCCGTCACGACTACACCACGCCCTCGGCGCCGACCGACGCCTGGCTGCGCAAGGTCCAGGCCCCCTACAAGCAAGGCGTCTGGTTCGAGCGCTCCGCCCACATGATTCCGTGGGAGGAGCCGGGCAAGACCGCGCTGAGCCTGGTGCAGTATGTGCTGCCGCTGACGCAAGGCGACGGCGCCAAGCGCTGACGCGCTACGCGCTAGTTCGCGCCTTGCGCCAAGGCGTAGTCGAGCGCCGCGCACACGGCCGCGACCTGTGCCGCGTTGCATTGCTCGGGCGTCGCGCGCGGGCTGTCGGGATAGACCTCGGTGGTCGTCTTGTAGCGCGCGTCGGTGACGCCGGCGCAGAGGCCGAGCGAACGCAGCGGATAGCGGATCACGCCGGGCGCGACCACCTTCGAGCCGATGATCTCGCCCTTGGCGTCGGTCGGCGCGATGTGGGTGACCTTCGCCACCGCCTCGACGATCGCCTGCTGGAAGCCGGGCTGCGGCGCGTCGGCATCGTCGACCAGGTAGAACCCATCCGGTATCCCGTCCGGCTCGAACGGCTGACCGTCGCGCGCCGCCAGCGCCGGGCGGAATTCCGACTCGTCGGTGTCGGTGGTTTCGTGCAGGTCGACGTGCACCAGGAAACGCTCGCGCCAAGGCGCGACCAAATCCAGCAGCGCAGCCGACTCGCCCGCCGGGCTGTTCGCGCGGAACGAGCGATTCGGATCGATCGCGTGCGGGTTCCAGCGATGAATCCGCTCGTACGCCCACGGGCTGATGCACGGCACCACCAGCAGATTGACGCGACCGGCGTAGTCGGCCATGTGGCGATCGACGAACTGGAGCGCGCCATGCACGCCGCTGGTCTCGTAACCGTGCACGCCGCCGGTGACGAGCGCGTAGGGCACTACCTCGCGCCAGTCGCGGCTGCGGATCGCGAACAAGGGATAGCGCTCGGGCGCGTAGTCGAGTTCGCCGTACTGGACCACGTCGTAGCGATCGCGCTGACGTTCGACCGCACTCAGCACGTCGTCGGCGTAGCTGCGTTGGCGCGTCTGGCGCGACAGCCATTCGGCTTTTTCCGCATCGCCCCAAGCCTTGCCGGGCACGCCGATCGGATAAGGTGCTGAGTTCATTGCCGCGTCGCCATCGTTGGAATGATCCGAGAACTCTAGCATCAAGCGCCGCGACGCCGACGCGATGTCGACGCCAATCGCGGCCTCGGCGATCATGCCGCCCGATGGCACCTCCGGTGCCGCCATGGCCTCGGGGGATCCATGCGCTCGCTGCTACTCGTCTTCGCACTGGGCGCTGTGCCCACGCTCGCTGCCGAAACACCGATCTGGCTTAGCGCCGAGCGCGTCGATGCCTCGCACGTGCAACCCGCGGCCCGGCGCGCGCAGCGCGTATCGATGCCCAGTCACTGGGACGCACGCGCGAACGAGCGACTGTTGCTCGACGTATTCGGCACGCCCTTCAGCGCGACGCGCAGCGCGTTCGAACACCGCCGCGAAGGTTGGTTGTGGCAAGGGCGGCTCGACGGCGCGCCGGACTACGCGGTATCGCTGACCATGCACCGCGATGTTTTGGCCGGCTGGATGCAGACGCCGCAAGGCAGCTACGAGATCGTGCCGCTGCCGGCGGGCGGTTCGGCGCTGGTCGAACTCGATCCGTCGGCGTTTCCCGCTTGCGGCGGCGGACTTCGGCGCGACGCACTGATGCGTTATACGATTCTGCCCGCACCGAAGATCGCGGCCACCGCGCCCGCCGGCGCCGACGAGCCGATCGATGTCCTGATCGTCTATTCGCCGCAAGTGCTGGCCGCGATGGGCTCGCTCGCCAACGTCGAAGCGGAAATCCACGCCGCGGTCGACAGCGCCAATCTCGCCTTCGCCAACAGCGACATGACCGCGCGCTTCCATCTCGCCGGCATCCGTCCGTTTCCGCGCGACGAGGTCGACGTATACGACCTCGAATGGCTGCGCGTCGATCCGGCCGGCGTCGCCATGCGCGAGGAAGTCGGCGCGGATCTCGCCTCGCTGTGGGTCGAGAACAGCATCAACGTCTGCGGCGCCGGCTTCATCA
The DNA here is from genome assembly GCF_058808595.1 of Dokdonella sp. GW821-FHT11D02. Lineage (NCBI taxonomy): Bacteria > Pseudomonadati > Pseudomonadota > Gammaproteobacteria > Lysobacterales > Rhodanobacteraceae > Dokdonella > Dokdonella sp. GW821-FHT11D02. The sequence continues at coordinate 2,731,290 of NZ_CM179520.1, forward strand.
TGGACAGCCTCGACGGCAGCTTCGCCGGCGACGCGGTGCAGATCACGATGCGCAGCTGCGCGGTCGGCGATCTGGTTTACGCGCACGAACACGGCCACAACCTCGGCATGCAGCACGATCCCGCCAACGGCGTGCCGTCGGCGCAGGCGCTGTTCCCGTGGGCGTTCGGCCATTACGTCGATCACAGCTACCGCACCGTGATGTCCTACCCCGACGAATGCGTCGGCGGCTGCCCGCGCGTGGCGCAGTTCTCCAACCCGGACATCGCCTTCATGGGCGTGCCGACCGGCATCGCGAACCAGCGCGACAACCATCGCGTCGGCAATGTCACCGCGTCCATCGTCGCCGGTTTCCGGCCGCGCGCCTTGATCTTCGCCGACGGCTTCGACTGAACGCACGCAACGAACTCGCCGGCGCAACCGCTACCATCGCGGTTTCCGTACTCGCGACGATTTCGCCTCGCATGATGTCCGCCACGCAAGATCGCTACACCGGCGCGGTGCTCACGCGCGAGATCGTCGCCGCGATGCAGGCCGCGCTCGCTGCCGGCGCGGCGAGCTGGTCGGGCTCGTTCGATCTCGGCCGCAGCCGCGACGAGGTGAGCTTGTCCGCCGACGGCTGGCGCTGGCGCGAGCGCGACTATCCGTGGCCGCAAGCATTGAAGGAGCGCACGATCTACGTCTGGGACGGCGCGGCCTTCGTTCCGGCGCAGCGCTACGACGGCGCGCTGATCAAGCTGGTGCCGACCGAATGGGGCGCGCCGACCTTCGAGATCGACGGCATCAAGATGCTGCCGACCGCGCAGCTTTCGCCGTATGTGGACGCGCAGCGCAAGGTCGCCCTGGTCGCGCCGCGCGGACGCCATGTGCTCGATACCTGCGGCGGGCTCGGCTACTTCGCGCGCGCCTGTCTCGAAGACGGCGTCGCGCGCATCGACTCGTTCGAGAAGAACGCCGACGTGCTGTGGCTGCGCCGGCTTAATCCGTGGTCGCCCGATCCGCACGACGCGCAAACCGGCGGCCGGCTGCGCCTCGAACAGGCCGACATCGCCGAGCGCATCCTGACCTTGCCCGACGCCGGCTACGACGCCGTCCTGCACGACCCGCCGCGTTTCGGCATCGCCGGTGAACTCTATTCGCAGGCGTTCTACGGTCAGCTCGCGCGCGTGCTGCGCGCGCACGGCCGCCTGTTTCACTACACCGGCACGCCGAACCGCAAGACCAGCGGGCGCGACGTGCCGAGGGAAGTCTCGCGCCGGCTCGAACACGCCGGCTTCGCCACCGAACTCGCGCTCGACGGCGTGTTCGCGACCCGGCGCGGCGCTAAGACGCGCCGCCACTGAGCGAAACGCTGGCTAAGTCGGGCACGCCTGCGGCCGCGGGCGACGCAAGGTCGCTGCGGCCCAGACGTAGATCGCGGTGCCGAGCAGCGCAGTGATCGCGCCGACGTAGCCGGTCGAGGTCCAGCCGAGGCCGGCGCTGATCGCAAGTCCGCCGAGCCAGGGACCGAGCGCATTGGCGGCATTGAAGGCGGCGTGGTGCGAAGCAGCCGCCAAGGTCTGTGCCTCGCCGGCGACGTCCATCAGATGCGTCTGCAGCACCGCGCCGAGCCCGCCCATCAAACCGACCGCCACCGTCGCCGGCAGCAGCGTCCAAAGCGAGCCGGCCGCGAGCGGATACAGCGACAACATCACCGCCGCGCCGAGCAGGATCACCGGCACCGCACGGAAGCGCAGACGATCGAACAACCAGCCGCCGCCGAGATTACCGATCACACCGCCGAGCCCGAAACCGGCCAGGCCGAGCGGAATCCAACCGGCCGACACACGCGTCACTTGCAGCATGGTCGGCGCCAGATAGCTGAACACGCAGAACAGACCGGAGAAGCCGACCGCTCCGATCGCCAGCGCCTGCCACACCGGCAGGCGGTTGAACGCGCGCAACTCGGCCAGCACGCGCGGCGCCTGCTCGATGCGATCGCGCGGTTGGAACAGGGCGATCAACGCGACCGTGGTCAGCGCCACCGCCGACACCATCACGAAGGCCCAGCGCCAGCCGATGGTCTGGCCCATCCAGGTCGCGAGCGGATTGCCGAGCAGGATCGCCAACGTCAAACCGAACATGGTCAGGCTGACCGCCTTGCCGCGCTCCTCCGGCCGGCTGATCGCGACCGCGGTCAACGCGGACACGCCGAAGTAGGCGCCGTGCGGCAGGCCGGCGACGAAACGCGCGGCGATCATGCTGAGGTAGTCCGGCGCGCCTGCGCTGGCGAGGTTGCCGAGCACGTAGAACGCCATCAAGGCGAGCAGCAAGGTACGGCGTGGCAAGGTTGCGCCGAGGATCGCCAACAGCGGCGCGCCGACCACCACGCCGAGCGCATAGGCGCTGATGATATGGCCGACCTGCGGCTCGGTCACGCCGAAGGTCTTCACCATGTCCGGCATCAAGCCCATCGCGGAGAATTCGCTGGTGCCGATGGCGAAGCCGCCGAGCGTGAGCGCGGCAAGGATCAGGGCGCGGTGCCGGCGCGACACGGCGGCAGCGGGAGGTGCGGCTGCCAGCGGCGGGATCGATTCCATGGACGGCATTATGCTGCGAAGCAGCATGATCGCGAAAGAACGGCGCTGCATGTGGACCTTCGCCCGCTCGGTCGCCTGCGTCGCCGAAACGCGTATCACCGATTGCGCGAACGCGAATCGTCATCGAACGAATCGAGAGCGACGTGACTATCGGGCTAGGCCGATCGTGCGCATGCGCTGTTAGCGTCGCCTACCCTGTAGCGACAATTCTGCATGCCCCCTATTCCGACCGCGCCTGCGCGCGAACGTCACGACCTGATCGATGCCCTGCGCGGGGCCGCCTTGGCCGGCGTGTTCCTGGTCAACCTGGTTTCGCTGAGCCTGTACGAATTTCTCGACGACAAGGCACGCGCGGCGCTGCCCAGCGCCGGCGCGGATGCGCTCATTGCCGCGGCGATGGCGTGGCTGGTCGACGTCAAAGCGGTGACCGTGTTCTCGCTGCTGTTCGGCCTCGGCTTCGCCTTGCAGATGGATCGCGCCGACGCCTCGCCGCGCCGCTTCGCGCGGCGGCTGCTGATCCTCGCCGCGATCGGCGCGCTGCACGGCTGGTTCTTGTGGTGGGGCGATATCCTGTTCACCTACGCCGCGGTCGGTTTGCTGCTGCTGCCGTGGCGCCACGCGCCGGCGTGGATGCTGTGGAGCGCGGGTCTGGTGTTCGCCTTGCTGCTGCCGCCGCTGTTGCTGCCGACGATGCGCGAACTGCTCAGCGATTGGCCGCGTCAAAGCGAGGTGTATGCGCTGGCGCTGCAGGGTTTCGCCTCGCCCTCGCCCGCCGCGGCTTGGAACGCGAACGTGGCCGTCGCCAACTGGGCGCGCGTGGCGAACTGGGCCTTGGTCTTCTTCGTGCTCGGCCGTTTCCTGCTCGGCGCCTGGGCCGGGCGGATCGGATTGCTGCAACGGCCCGAGACGCATCGCCGGCTGATCGTGCGCATCGGCCTCGGTGCCTTGCTGATCGGTGTGCTGGCGACCGCGCTCGATACCGTGCAAGCCGACTGGCGTGCGCAGTGGCCGGCCCTGAACGCCGGCTTCGGCCGCTATGCGATCCGCGCCGCGGTGCGCGCAGGTCCGCTCGCGCTCGGCATCGCCTACGCGATGGCGTTCGCCTGGCTGTGGCTGCACGCATCGCTGCGGCGCTGGCTGGCGTTGTTCGCGCCGACCGGCCGCATGGCGCTGACCAACTATCTGACCCAGAGCATTCTCGGCGTGGCCTTGTTCTACGGCGTCGGCGCCGGTATCGGACCGCGCTTCGGACTGCTCGGCGTGCTCGCCACGCTGGCTGTGATTTTCCCGGCGCAGATGGCGTTCAGCGCGTGGTGGTTGCACCGCTTCCAGTTCGGGCCGGTGGAGTGGCTGTGGCGCGCGCTGACCTACGGCAAGCGGCCAAGCTGGCGCCGTCGCCCAGCCACGTCCGGCGCGATCGCAACCGAGCGCGCCTGAGCGCCACGGACGTGCGCAACGAGCGGCCTCGGCCACCGCTGCGGCAACGCTTCGATTGACAGGCGCGCCGCGGCGACGCATATCGGCAGCGATGGAGTCCCCGATCTACCGCTTCGGCGAATACCGCCTCGATCCGACCAAGCGCGAACTGTGGTGCGGCGATGAGCTGCTCGACGCGCCGGCACGCGCGTTCGCCTGTCTTTTGTACCTGCTCGAGCAGCGCGAGCGCGCGGTCGGCCGCGCCGAACTGATCGAAGCGGTGTGGCGGCGCGCGAACGTTTCCGACACGCAGTTGTTCCAGCTGATCCTGCGCTCGCGCCGGCTGGTCGGCGACGAGGCCGAACGCCAAGACGTCATCCGCACTGTTGCCGGCTTCGGCTATCGCTGGGTCGCGCCGACGGAATGCGTGGCGCAAGCGCCAGTGCCGGTGCTTGCGGAAGCTGCCGCCGCGCCGTTGCCGGCGCCGGCGCCACTCGACGCGCTAACCGCCCTTCCCTCCGGCTCTGCCGCCACGCCAGCGTCGCGCCGTTGGCGAGCGCTCGCTCTCGCGGCGGGTCTGCTGCTCGCGGTCGGCGCGATCGCCGCAGGCTGGTATGCCACACGCGCGCCGGTGGCGCTGCCGCGTGCCGCCGACTACGCCGCCGATGCGCACATCGCCGTGCTGCCGCTGCGCATGGAAGCCGGCGCCGACGCGGCCTGGGTGCGCTTGGGCGGCATGGACTTGATCGCCGATCGCCTGCGTCGTGCGGGTCTGGCAGTGCAGCCGAGCGAGGCGACGCTCGGCGTCGTCATGGCCGCGAGCGGCGATAGCGACAGCGGCGCCGGACGGCTGCGGCAGCAGGCGAAAGTCGAACTCCTGGTCGACGGTAGCGTCGGAAGAATCGGCTCGGCCTGGCAAGTCGCCCTGCACGCCGAGGCGCCCGATCTGCCGCCGTTGCAGAGCACGGCCAGCGACGTCGACTTGATGGCAGCGCTGCGCGGCGCCAGTGATCGCCTGCTGCTCGCACTCGGCCGCGCGCCGCCGTCGGAACCACTCGATGCGGCGCAAGCCGAAGTGCTGCAACGCGCGCGCGCGGCGATGCTGGCCGACGACGCCGGCCAGGCGCGCAGCCTGCTCGAGCAAGCCGCCGCACCCTTGCGCGACGATCCCGAGCTGCGTCTGCTGCTGGCGCAGATCGAGGCACGCCAAGGGCACTTCGACGTCACCGAAACGATCGTCACGCAGCTGCTCGAACGGCTCGACGATCACGACGACGCGTACCTGCGCATGCGCGCCCTGATCACCCGCGGTAGCGCGCGGCTGCCGCTCAACCGGCTGGCCGAGTCCAGCGCCGACTTCGACGCCGCACTCGCCGTACCCGGCGCCGAAACCTACGTGCACGCATTCGGCGAGGCCTACCTCGGCCGCGGCGCCAGTGCCACGCATCGGCTCGACTACGCCGCCGCAGCCAGCGATCTCGGCCGCGCGCGCGTGCTGCTCGGCCAAAGCGGCGATGCGCTGGCGGTCGCACGCGTCGACCTGTCCTTGGCCGTGCTCGATTCGATGCGCGGCGAACTCGCGCAGGCCGGCAGCCGCTACGAACAAGCCGCGCGCCAGTTCGAGCTGTTCGGTGCGAAGCGGCCGTTGAAGAGCGCGCTGATCGGCCTGCAGGACGTGCAGTTCGACCAATTGCAGAATCACGCCGCTTTGGCCAGCAGCGACCGCGCCTGGGCGCTCAGCGCGGCCGGCGGCGATCCCTTGCTGCATCGCGTGCTGTCGTTGATGCGCGCGCGCATCCTGCTCGCCTGCGGACGCCTGCGCGAACTGCACGAGCTGCTGACGCAGATCGAGCGCGGCGATCAGGCCTATCTGGCCGTCTCGCGCGACGACGAACGCCTGCGCGTGCTGCGCACCGAACTCGCTCTGCGCGAAGGCCGCGACGCCGACGCCGCGCGCGAGGCCGGCGCGCTGCCGACCGCCTGGCTGCCCGGCGACACCGACGACACCTTGCGCGCGAAGTCGGCCTTGTGGCGGCAGCGCGCCTTGCCGCCGAGCGCGGCCGCACCCGGCACGGCGATCGCACCGTCGGCGCAGACCGATGCCGGCTCGCGCAGCGGCGCGCCGTATCGCCGGCTGGTCGAGGCCGAGCGCGCGCAACGGCTCGGCCGCGCCGACGAGGCCGAGCGTGCCTATCGGCAAGCGTTGGAGTTGGCCGAAGCTGGCGGCGTGCCGTTCGCGCTGGCCGAAGTGATCCAATCCTACGCGGTCTTTTTGATCGCGCAGGATCGCGCCGCCGACGCCGCCGCAGCCGGCGGGCGAATCGGCGCCTGGGCCAACGAGGACTTCGATTGCGCCGTGTTGCAACTGCGCATCGCGCATGCGCTGGGCCAGTCGACCGCCTGGCAAAGCGCGCTCGCCAATGCGCGACGGCTCGCCGGCGAACGCTCGATTCCAGCCGAGCTGAGCGCCGCGCCGGCCCCGCGCGCATCCGCCAACGTGTTGAAAAACCTGACGCAATCGGCGCGGAAGCAAGACGGAAGCGGATCGTAAGGCGGGCGGAATGGACGCGCTGTGGCGGCGCGTCGTAGAAGGCGGCGTTTACCCGACCGCGCCGCGAGGATTCCCTACGCGTGCGGATGTCCACCTGCGACCACGAGTATCCATGAAACGACTTCCCGTGTTACGGCTCGCCCTGCTTGCCCTCGCGCTGCCCGCGCTCCCCGCCGCCGCGGCCGTCTCGCGCTCCGGCGCGAACGCCACCGCGTCGGCTGCAACGATCGCTCCGATGCTGTCCGATCGCGTCTTCGCCAATGGCCTCGAAGCCGCACCGAGCGGCGCGCTGACCATTTACACGGACCGCACAGCCTTCCTGGCCGCGCTCGCGCCGGGCTACGCCGCGCACGACTTCAGCGAGATCGCGCCGGGACCGGGCCAACCGATCCACTACACCGACGGCAGCGCCGGCTACAACTACTTCATCTTCACCGGACTGTTTCCGCGCTACACGCTCTACAACGGTCCCGGCTACATCTCGACCGATCGCATCGGCGATCCGATTTCGGTGCTGACCAGCATCAACGACCCGCCGATCACCGCGATCGGCGGCAACGTCTGGCCGTCGGATTTCTTCGTGCAACCGACCGCAGGCTCGATCGTGATCACGGTGCTGATGCAGGACGGCAGCACCGGCGCGACCGAAACGATCGAAGCGGCCACGCCCGACTCGTTCCGCGGTTTCGTCTCGACCGCCGATGCACCGATCGCCGGCATCTTCATCGACGCGGTGCAGATCGACCCGCCCGTGCCCGACGAATCGCCCGATCGCTGGCCCTCGCTCGACAACCTCGTCGTCGGGAGCGTGCAATGAGCGCATCGATCCGCAATGCCGCCCTGCTCGGCGCCCTCGCCTGCGCCGCCGTCGCGCTGCCGGCACGTGCCGACATCGCCGTCACCGGCAGCAGCGAGCCGACCACCTACGTGCGCGGCCGCACCAACAGCTATCTGCTCGACCTGCGCCTGATTTCCGAAGGCTTCGCCGGCGCCGACGCGCTGTACTTCACCATGCCCGCCGGAGTGACCTTGTCGGCGGTGCGCAAGCGCAACACCTTCAGCTTCTGCTCCGACGTGTATCCGAGCGTGATGGGCGTCGGCAGCGGCGAAGGCGGCTGGTACCAGCTCGGCTACCCCGCATTGGATGGCTGCGGCAGCTTGGCTGGCGGACCTGCGCCGGGCGAAGAGCAGATCGTGCTGATCGACGTCGACGTACCGGTCGACTACGCCGGCGATCTGCCGGTGGTGGTCAACGTGCTCGGCGACGGCAACGGCGAGGCGCCGAACGAGGCGACCTTGACCTTGAGCATGACCGACGCCGGCGCCGCGCGCGTGTGGACGTTCGATACGATGACAGCGCCCGCGCTGCCGGCCGGCTGGAATACCGACATCGCCGGCGCGGCTACGGCGTGGGTCACGCAAGCGACGACCGCCGACAGCGCGCCGAACGCCGCCTACGCCGCGACTGCGGCGGCCAGCGGCGAAGCCTTGCTGACCAGCGCCTCGATGGCGATTCCCGCCGACGGCGCCGAACTGCAGTTCCGCCAGCGTTACCTCACCGAAAGCGGCTACGACGGCGGCGTGCTCGAGATCGCCTACGACGGCGGCGCGTTCGAAGACATCCTCGCCGTCGGCGGCCAGTTCAGCAGCGGCGGCTACGGGCCCGCACTCGCGACGCGTCCGCAGTGTTCGGCCGATGCCAATCCGCTGGCCGGCCGCGCCGCGTGGAGCGGCACGCAAGCCGGCTTCGACGTCACCACCGTGGTGCTGCCGAGCACCGCCGTCGGCCACACCGCACAGTTCCGCTGGCGCCTGGGCAGCGACTGCAGCGGCAGCGCCGACGCCGCGGGCGGCTGGTGGATCGACGATGTGCGTCTGACTTCGACCGCAGCGAGCGTGTCGACGCCGGCGAAATTGGCGGTCGCGATCAATGCGGGCATGCAACGGATCGAGCCGATCGAGATCGGCAATGCCGGCACCGGCACGCTGACGTATGCGCTCAGTTTCGGCAGCGGCGGCGACTGCACGACGCCGTCGCAGCCGAGCTGGCTGAGTCTCGGCACCAGCAGCGGCAGCGCACCCGGCGGCGTACGCGACGAGGTCGCGCTGACCTTCGATGCCAACGGTCTGGCCGCAGGCGACTACAGTTCACTGCTGTGCGTCGCGAGCAACGATGCGGCCCAGCCCATGCGTGCGATTCCGCTGCGCCTGAGCGTCGCGGCGAACGGCTGCGCGGCGACCGATCGCATTTTCGCGAACGGCTTCGACGACGCCAGCGACGGCCGTTGCGGCGAGTCGCTGCGCATCTACGACGAACGTTCGGCCTTCCTCACCCGCTACGCCGGCGGCTACGAGAACGCGTTCAATGGTCTGCGCACCGGCTACGTCAACGGCCCGCTGAACTTCGGCGGCGGCGGTTATGGCTACGCCATCAGCGTCACGCCGCACACTACGGTGGGCGACATGTATCTCTTCCCGGGTTCGGGCGTGTTGTCGGGCGTGTCGCCCGATCCGGAAACCGAATTCACGATCACCTTCACCGGCGCACCGGTGACGGCGATCGGCGCGAACTTCTGGGGCCAATTGTTCCAAGACCCGAGCAGCGTCGTGATGAACCTGCAGCCGCCGACCACGATCGTGTTGACGCTCGCGGACGGCAGCAGCGAGACCTTCGTCGCCAACGGACAGCAGGACTTCCGCGGTTTCGTCACCAGCAAGCCGATCACGAGCCTGCGCATGCGCGCACCCGAACCGGGTGAAGACGGACGCTACGCCTGGGGTGTGTTCGACCATCTGATCGTCGGCAGCGCGCGCTGAGCGGCATCGCCTCGTCGCCGGCAGGTTGCGCTGCCGGCGACGAGGGTTGTTCCGGATGAAGAGGATCAGTCGGAATCAAGCTCCGACGAGGACTTCTTTCCCATCACCTCTTCGATCAGCGCCAGCAAGTTGCGTCGGCGTTGTTCCCAGAAGCCGTCGAAGTCGTCCGCGCGTAACTCGGCAACCGGAATTCGATGGCTGGCCAAGAGAACATCCATGCCAGCAGCGTCGATTTGCACCTGCTTGTGCACCTGCAACGCGGCCAGATATGCGGACGGCGCGGAACCACCGATCGTGCGGTTGGCCTTATAGGAAATCGGCGTCTTGTTGATGATCGAGTCGTAGCGGCTGCGCGGAATCTCGCGTTGCTCACACCAGTCGCGCGGAAAGATGTGATGGATGTCCAACGCGACTTCGTCGGCTTCGAGGTCGCGAATACGCGATTTCCAGAATAAATCCTGCGCACCCTCGCGCAGCACCAGCACATTGATGCCCTTGTAGGCGGCGCTCAGGCGAGAGGTCAGCGAAGTGAGCCGCTCGATCCGGAACGCTGCATCGGCGACGGTGCGCGGCGTTTTGGCCTCGTCGTTCTCGATCCAAGCGAGCATTTCTTCGACGTCGTTGGCGATGCGCGTTTCGACCGCGCCGCCGTACAACTCGCCGAGCACGCCGCACCAGTACCACTGCGCCAGCTTGCGTTGAATGCGTGGTTCGCGCCAACGTTCGGCGCCGCCGATCATCGCCAATATCGCCGCCAGCGGCGCCAGTTGGGTGCGATACGGCAGGTCGCGCGCCGAGGTGAGGCATTCCTGGCGCAGGAACTTGGCCGCGCGCAGAAAGCCCTGCTCCACCGGATCGGCCCAGCGTTGGTAGGCGTCCAGCGGCAGCTCCAATACCGAGGCACGCTTGGCGCTGACCGGCGTCACCTGCTTGTCGGTTTTGCCCGCCTCGATGTCGGCGCGCCGCTGCGCCAGCGTGTGTAGCATCGTCACCGCCTGCAGGAAATCGGTGTTCTCTACACCGCGCAGAATCGGCTCCTGCGCCAGGCGCTTATGACGCGACGACACCTTCCGCAGTTCGCTGCCGTACCAGTCGTCGCGCAAGTTGTAGCCGTCGGCTGCATAGCTGGCGGTGACCAGCTCGAACACCGACAGCGGCACGCCGCCGGTATTGACCTTCTCGAACACCAGACACACCGCTTCCTTGCTGGTCTCCTTCTTCAGAACGATCAACGGGATTTGGTATTCGCTGTAGGCGTCGAGCACCTGTTTCTTGAACGAGAAGAACTGCGCGACTGCTTCGGTATTGAACTGATACAGATCCTGCAGCCAGCCCATCGCTTCGAGAATTTCCGAGCACGGAAAGTACAGTTGTCGGCATTCCAGTTCGCGCGTCGACAGATCGAGCTCCAGCTTGCGGCCGAAGTCGCTGCGTAGCTGACGGCTGCCGTCGGTGGCGACGATCGCATCTTCCAAATATTCCGCACCGGCCAGCGCCGTAGGGATGTGGATGTAATAGCAGCGGTCAACCGGCTTGCCTTTCTCGGTGGAGGTCTTCACTGGGCCAGACAGCTTTAGCACCTGGGTCAAGGTCGTCAGCCGCTGCTGCCCGTCGAGGATGAGTTTTTCGGGCGTTGCCAGCCCTGCGGTCGGCACGTTTTCCACTGGCCGTACTTGGAAGCGCACCGAGCCACCGGTCTCGAGCAGCATCACCGCGCCGACCGGGAACGAGCGCCCCAAGCTGACCAGCAGGCTGCGCACGTGTTCGTCGTCCCAGACCCAGCCGCGTTGGAAATCGGGTAATTGGATCTTGCCGTCGACGATGTCTTTCAGCAGGTCTTTCAGCGGCAGCTTGGTGCTGTCGAAGGTAGCCATGAAGTGTCCCCAGGGTGTCGAATATGCGGCATGCGTCAGCAGGCCTAGTGTGACCAATCTGGCCTTTGTTGGCACTTTGCCGAAACTGCAGTTTCGGGTCGCTTGCTAAGCTCGCGCCCGAATGAGCCTCGCCGACGACGACCCCCGCCCGCTGCCGCCGGAGCCGCCACTGCCCAGCGACTGCTGCGACAGCGGTTGCGCGCAGTGCGTCTACGATCTCTATGCCGACGAGCTCGCGCTGTATCGCGAGCGCTTGGCGCGCTGGCTCGAACGGCATCCGCAGGCGTCCTGAGACGGCCTGTCGGAGCCGTGCAGCGTCGCTCAGGGTTTCTTCGGCGCCGGCGGCTGCAGGCGTTCGTGCCACTCGGGTATCAGCATCGTCGCGGCGCTGCCGTACCAGTCGTGGAATTCGGGCACCAGCTCGCCCTTGCTGACGGTCGGATCGGTTTCGACCAGGCGGCGCGCCTGTTCGATGTCTTCGACCGCGAAGATGTACAAGCCGCGCCAGCCGGACGGGTCCTTGGAGAACGGGCCGGCCAAGGCGAGCTGGCCGGCCTTGGCCCAGCGCTCCATGTTGGCGAAGTGGCCGGCGAACATCGCATCGCGTTCGGGGCCGTCGGGTATGCGTTTGGCGCCGGTCTTCAGCACCACCAGCACGTACTTGCGCATGCCGCGTTCGTCGGCGCCGACGCGCTTGGCCAAAGCGGCGTCGTAGCCTGCGGCGGGCGTGTTCGCGGCCGGCTCGGCGGCGTGCGACGACGATGTCGCGGAGGCGAACGCAAAGCATGCGGCCGCACCGATCCACAACGAACGAATACGCATCGCATCGACCTCCCTTTGGACTGGCGGAGTCTAGGCTGGAAACGCGCCGCGCCCAAGCGCGGCACGCAGAGGACCGTCACGCCGGCTGCGGCTCGTCGGCCGGTGTTTCGCGCTGGCGGATCGGCCGCGTCACTTGCTTGGCCACGCACGGCGGCAACTCCGCCGGCGCGTGCAGCGCCTGTTGCCGATAGACGCTCGGCGACTGTCCGACCAGTTCGGTGAAGCGCGTGCTGAAGGTGCCCAGCGACGAGCAGCCGACCGCGAAGCAGATCTCGGTGACGCTGAGCGGACTGTCGCGCAACAACGCCATCGCGCGCTCGATGCGGCGGGTCATCAGATACGAGTACGGCGACTCGCCGTAGGCGGCGCGAAATTCGCGGCTGAAGTGCCCGGCCGACATGTGCACGCTGCTCGCGATCGCCTCGACATCGAGCGGCTGTGCGTATTCGCGGTCGATGCGATCGCGTGCACGGCGCATTCGCACGAGATCGCGCAGACGCTGCGGCGCGGGAGATCGGGGAGCCATCGGCAAGATCGTGGCATGTTGCCGCCGGAGGCTCAAGCCGGCGGCGACGTACCGAACGAACATCCGCGCCGCTATTGGATCAGGTCCACCTGCCGCGCCGCCGTGTACCAGAGCAAACCGTAATGGCCGTAGGTGTAGGTGGTGGTCCCGTCCTCGCCCTCGATCGAGGAGGAATGCACGCCGCCGAGGGTACACACGCCGGTGGCGCAGACGATTTCGTCGAGGTAGGACTTGAGCGAGTACATGCGCGTGCCGAAGCGTTCGCCGGCAATGCCGTCGAGAAACGGACTGCCGATCGACAGACCCCAGACGCCGCAGGTGCTGGTCCATACGTTGAACGGATAGCTGCCGCAGCTGCGCAGACCGCGGAACGCGCCGGCGATGCCGACGAAGGCGTCGACGTGATCGGCCAGACCGACGCGGTCGATCACGCGCGCGGCCAGGGTGGCGCCCATCGAGTGGCCGATCACGTCGATACGACCCGTGCACGAAGACGCGATCGCGTCGATCATCGCGTCTTCGACCGGCGTCTCCTCGCTGCCGTAGTGATCGTTGCAGGCCGCGCAGGCCGTGCCCCAGGACGGCGCGAAGATCTGCGCACCGTCGTAGCCGCGCGCGAGCAACTCGGCGCGCGTATTGACGAAGTCCGACGGGCTGCCGCTGTTGCCGTGCACCAGCACGACGTTGTCGACGCAGGCCGCTTGCGCGAGCGCGACGCCTGCGAGCGCGAACAGTGCGGCGAGGCCGCGTGCGATGCGGGACATGGCCGTTTCCTCCGATCGGCCCGGATGGGCACTGCGGAAAGCCTAGTCCCGTTCGCACGGCGGCGCCGTTGTACGAAAGTACAACGAGAGCATGAAAAACGGCGGTCCATTTCGCGCTTTCGCGCTGGCGAGCGAGTCGCTAGCCGCAACAAACGGAAAGCGGCGCGTTTGGATGACTGCCTCTCAGCCGCGAAACTCCTGCTTGCGCCAAACGATGCGGCGCTCATCGGGTTCGCAACGCAACGGCTCGGGCGGATCGAGAGTTGGACTTGTGGCAGCGAACAGTCCGGTCTGCGCCGGTTCGAGCTGCAGCTCCAATGCACCGACGCGCGCGATCAGACCCTGCCCGCTGCGCTCCACTCGCATCGTTCCGTACAACGCGTTTTCATAGCGGCCGCTGCAGGCCCGCAGCGCGGCCGCATCGGGTCGCCAGCTCCAGCCGCCCCACTGCGCATCGGCACGCGCGTTCTCGATGGCAACGCGCCGCTTCGCCGCCTTGGCAGCGACATTCGCCGGATACGCTTGCATCGTCTTGCGCAGACGTTCGAGTTCGTCCGGCTGGCCGGACGCGATGCCGATGAAGGCCTTCATCCATTCCAACTGCAGGCTTTCCATCGCGCTGTCGCTATTGGCCATCAGGCTGAGCCCCGCTCGCGCCGACGGCAGCAAGACCGTCACCGACACCGCACCGGCATACGAGCCGGGATGCATCAGCGCCTCCTGGCCGCGATAGCGGCAGCGGTACCAGCCGAGGCTGTAGCCGCTGCAATCGATCTCGCCGTCGGCGAGTTTGGATTGCGCGATCGGCTGTTGCGAGCGCTCGAATACGCTGGCCGGCAATGCGCCACGCGCCTCGCCGATACCAAGGTTCGCCTGCATCCAGCGCGCCATCGCGCGCGGCGAGGCGACCAGTCCGCCGGCGGCGTGCATCAAGGAATCGGGCTTGGGTGCGAGTACGCGCCAGCGCGCGCCGTCCCATTGATGACTCCAGCTCAGTTGTGCGGCCGGCACGTCCGAGCTGCGCGCCGACACCTGATCCAATTGCAGCGGGCGCAGCACCGAGCGTTCGAGTTCGCTGCGCCAGTTGCGGCCGGTGCGCGCTTCGAGCGCGGCGCCGTAGATCAGGTCGCCGATGTTGGCGTAACGAAAACCAGCCGCGCGCGTACCGACTTCACTCGCCAAGAGTCGCGGATACTGCGCGGCCGATACGTCGCGCACGTAGGCGGTGAGGAAGTTCAGTGTGTCGGTGGACAGGCCTTCCTGGTGCGATAGCAGATCAGCCATGCGAATACGCTGCGGATCCGCCGGTGCCGGCAAGCGCAAGTCGGGCCAGACGTCGGCCAAGCTCGTGGTCAGCGGAAACTCGCCGCGCACATCAAGCGTCGCGGCAAGCAAGCCGATGAACGACTTGGTCTGCGAGGCGATGTAGAAGCGTGTGTCCGCATCCACCGGCGTCGCGCGATCGGCACGCGCTTGCCCCTGCACCCACAGCCACGGCGGCGCATCGCCTTGCACGATAGCGGCGGCCATCGCCGGTGCCGCGCCCGGTACGCGCAGCGCGCTTTCGAGCGCTTGTTGAAACGGTGCGATCAGCTCGGGAGCGACGTTCGGCGCCTCCGTCGGCGAAGGTGTTGCAGCCGTGGTGCGCAGGCAGCACAGCGACAGCAAAAGCGCGCAGGAGCACGCGGCGAATTTCGGCACGATCAGGTCCGGCGAAGGGGGCACGACGGCCCGGTCGCGCCTTAGATACGCGAGGCTCGCTTCCGGTTGCGCCACGCCGCTGCGAATCGCGCCCGCAGCAAGTCGCCTCGTATCAACCGAATGCATCGCTCTCGCATCCTAGCCTCGATGTCTGCTTCCGATACGTCACATCGCCCGATCCTTGCTACGGAGGAATGCATGTCCAGACTCCGCTTTTCCGCTCTGCAACGCTTCGCGCTGACCTTGCTCGCCGGTGCCGGCTTCAGCGCACCGGCACAGGCGACTTGGTCGATCGCCGCGATCAATCCGCGCACTCTGGCACCATCGCCGTCACCGCGGCCTCGTGCTCGGAGGGCGTGTACGGCATACAAGCCGTGCTGCCGGGCAAGGGCGTGGTGATCGTGCAGGCCTCAAGCAACGGCGATGCGCGTGCGGCCGCGCTGAAGATGCTCGACGAAGGCGTGCCGCTCGACACCATCCTCGCGCGCATCTCCGATCCAGCCTCCGGTTACTCGCCCGAACGCCAGCAATACGTCCGCTCTCGAGCGGCGACGATGCGCGGCCGCGCACCTACACCGGCGCCGACGTGCCCGGCGCGAAAGGGGTCATGAGCAAGGATCGCCTCAGCGTGCAAGCCAACATCATGGTTTCCGATGAGGTGGTCGCGCGCACCTTTGCCGCGCTCGCGCGTGCCGACTGGCCGAACGATCTGGCGATGGCGCGCGCACTGATGCAGGCGATGAACGCCGGCGCCAAGGCCGGCGGCGATCGGCGCTGCGGCAAGGCCGCGAGTTCGACGGCTTTCATCGGCCTCTATCGCAAGACCGATCCGGACGGAAGACCCTGGGTGGAACTGTCGGTGCGCGGCGTCGACATCGAACGCGACAGCGGCACGGCGCAGCTCAACGTCCTGTTCCGCGACTGGCTGCGCAGCGGTATCGCCAAGCGCAGCACGCGCACGTTCATCGTGCCTTGATCCCGTGGACGGCGAGTGAGCGGCGTTCGCCGCTCGTTCGCGTCCGCGACGACACGAAATTGACGGATTGCCGCTAAGCTTGCGCTCGCGCTCGATGCGCAGGTTTGTACTTCTTTAAAACGCACGTCCTCAGGGGGACCGATGAACCGTTCATGCCTTCGCGCGCTCGCCGCCGCGATTACGCTCGCGCTCGCTTCCGATTTCGCCACCGCCGCCACGCTGACCGTCAACAGCCTGGCCGACGACGCTACGCCAGGCGACGGTCTGGTCAGCTTGCGCGAAGCGATCGACGCGGCCAATGCGGACACCGCCACCGATCTCGGCCAGAGCGGCGACGGCGCCGACACGCTCGATCTATCCGCACTGAGCGGCACGATCACCTTGCACGGAACACTACCGACGATCACCTCCGCCATCCTTCTAGTCGGCCCCGCCGCGGGCGGGCTCACCATCAGCGGCGCCGACGGCAAGGCGCGCCACCGCTTGCTGCTCGTGCGCGGCGGCGATCTGGAAGTCCGCTCGATCGATCTCGCCGACGGCGCCGCCAAGGGCGGCCATGGCGGCGCTTGCGAGCAGCGCACCGGCTGCGGCGGCGGCGGCGCCGGCCTCGGCGCCAACGTATTTCTCTACAGCGGCAGCGTGTCGCTGCGGAACTTGAGCGTGCGCAACGGCACCGCGCTCGGCGGCGAAGGCGGCAGCCGCGGCGACGCGTTCAACACCGGCGGCGGTGGCGGCGGCGGCCTCAGCTTGGATGCGGCCGATCCAGTCGAAGGCGGCGGCACTGCCGGCGCCGACGGCGCGCCGCTGGACGGTATCGGCGGCAGCGTCGCCGACGCGAACAATCCGGCCGGCAACGGCGGCGAAGGCGCCGGTGGTGGCGGCGGCGGTGCGTACCAACAGCGGCTGCCCGGCGGCAATGGCGGTTTCGGGGGCGGTGGTGGTGGCGGTGGCTACGGCCTGATCGCCGGTGTGCCCGGAGGCGGCGGTGATGGGGGCTTCGGCGGTGGCGGCGGTGGCAGCGGCGGCCAAGGTTCCGCCACGGCCGAAGGCAGCGGCGGCGCCGGCGGCCAATTCGGCGGCGCCGGTTCCGACACGACCGACTTGTCGAACATCGCCGGCGGCGGCGGCGGCGGTGCCGGTCTCGGCGGCGGCGTGTTCGCGCTCTCGGGCAGCTTGCGGCTGGAGAACGTGAGCTTCGTCAATTGCATCGCCGGTCGCGGCTACAGCGGCATCAACTCCAGCAATGCCGGCGTCAACGGCCAGGGCAAGGGCGGCGCGGTGTTCGTGGCCGACGAGGCCGTCGCACTCGCGCACGGGCTCAGCTTCGAGGGCGGCAACGCCGACGACTCGTCCGGCAACGGCTACACGGTCGGCAGCGCGAGCGACACGCGCGACGTGTACGGCACCATCGGCGAGATCGATGCGATCTTCGCCGACGGCTTCGACGGTTAGCGCGCGAACAGCTTGCGCGCGTTGTCGACGCGAATCTTCGCCTTCTCCTCATCGGTGAGGCCGATGCGGTCGAGTGCGTCGACCGTCTTCGCCAACGACAGTTGCGGATAGTCGGAACCGAGCAGGACGTGATCGATACCGACGTTGCGCAAGGTCCAGATGAACTCGTCTTCGATCGGTGAATCGGCGACCAGCACCACGGTCGCCGAGATGTCGAAATAGACGTTGTCGAAGAAGAAGTCCTTCGCCGTGCGCGCCAAGGCGAGCATGTTCCAGAAACGGAAGTTCATGCCGCCGATGTGGGCGAAGATGAACCTCGTCTTCGGCGCCTGCACGGCGAGATTGAACAGCCGCTCGCTGTCGCCGGGCAGGATGTTGGCGTTGTCGAACAGGACGATCAGGCCGAGTTCGCCGGCCTTGCGCACCAGGGCCAGCACGCGCGGGTCGGCGGCGTCGAACTTCTGCGTGTGCGGATGCAGCTTGAGCACCTTCACGCCGCGCGCGGCGACGCGAACGATCTCATCGAGCGCAGCCTGGCCGTCGTAGGGATGCACGGTGGCGACCGGCAGCATCTCGGCGTGCTTGGCCGCGAGCGCGAGGTGCGCGTCGTTGTTCTTGCGTATCGCCGCCGGATCGCCCTGCAACGCTTGCTGCGGACCGCCGAACCACATGCCGGCGAAACCGGCGAGTTTCACCCGGCCGCCGGCGGCGACGTCGGCTTCGTACGCGCGCAGCGAGGTCTCGCCTTCGCGCAGATGCACATGGGTGTCGAACACGGTTTCCTGCGCCTGCGCGAACGGCGCCAGCAGAACCAGTCCCAGCGCCAGAATGCCTCGTTTCATGCGATTCGCCCCACGATCGGAAAGGCGCCAGCATAGCCGCTCGTGCGCACGCCGCGAGCGTCTAGCGCAGATAGTCGTAGCCGTCGCGAAACAGGATGTCGCAGACGTCGATCCAGGCGATGCCGGCGGCGACGTTGACGTCGAGGTCGTTGCCGCACACCACGTTCGGCCGGTCGTAACTGTCGAAGGTCTTGTAGAAGCGCACGCCCGAGCCGGTCACCTGCGAGATGCGGTTGTTGCGGATGTCGACCAGAGTGCGTTCGAGCGGATCGGTCGAACGCGTGTCGATCAGGATGCCGTCGCTGGACGGTACCGGCGGATCGGACAGCATGCCGCTGCGGCTGATGGTGTTGTCGTGAATCTGGGTGTAGCCGCTGCCGAGACTGAAAATGCCGAGCGTGTAGGTGTTGTCGATCGTGTTGTGATGAATGTCAGCGTGCGAGTAGCCGCCGAGCACGATGCCGTTACCCTGCTGGTCGTTGAGTTCGTAACCGGAATTGGTGACGTGGTTGCGATCGATCTCGTTGCGACCGAACTGTGCGCCCGAGAGTTGGATGCCGGAACGATTGGTGCGATTGACGATGTTGTCGGACACGCGAATGTTGCCGAGCCGCAGCGGACGCGGCGTGATCGTCACCCCGTTGCAAGTAACTGGGCGCGTGCCGTTGGGGTCGGTCGAGCCGAGGTACATGCCCTCCTGCCCCATCGTGTCGATGCGGTTGTTGTGAATGGAGATCGAGTCGATCACCCAGTTCGGATACTGGTAGGCCGGGTCGCAGTCGGCCTCGTGCTTGACCCAGAAGCCGTAGGTCTTGTCGTGGATGTCGAGGCGCTCGGCCTCGACGTGGTCGGAGCGGCCGTGCACGTGCACGGCGACGCCGCCGTTGCCTGGGTCGCTGATCTCGATGCCGTAGGCGTCGCCGCTGCCGCTGCCGGTGACGTGCACGTAACTGCTGTCGAGGATGTCGACGCCCTTGGTCATTCGCGCGACACCGCCTTCGTTGACGATGGTGATCGGGCATTCGGCTGTGCCGACGACGTACTGGAAGGCGAGATACGAATACGGACTGGCTGCGGCACGCAGCACGAAGCGATCGCCCGGCGCGTAGGCGAACTGACGGCCGTTGACGTAGAGGCCGCGGTCGCCGCCGCGCAGCTGGTCGACGTAGAACGTGGCCGACGAGCAGCCCTGCGCAGCCGCGCTCACGCGCGCGCAGGGGGCGAGCGCCAACGCGACCAAGAGCAGCGCGAAGATTCGCGCAACGGCGCAGCGTGCCTGCGCATACGACGGGATGGCGTTCATGGGTGAATTACGAAATGCGTCGTGAATCCGGCGCGGGCCGGCGATGCTAGCAATGCGCCGGCCGCAATCGGAGATCGGCGTCGCGTTTTCACGTCCTCGTCCGACGGCGTCTGCGATTTTTTTACTTTCGTCCTCTTGCAGTATTGTGTACGCGTCCCGTGCCGGCAGCCGGTGCGGATTCTTGCTCGTTCCGCTCTGCCAGCGAGGTAGCAGCTCATGAGTTTCCGTCCGCAACCCCGACGTAACGTCGTCGCCGCAGGTCTGTACGGCCTGCTCAACCCGATCCCGTTCGGCTGCTTCGTCGCCGCGCTGATCTTCGATGTGATCTACGCGCGCAGCGCGGTGATGCTGTGGAACAAGGCGGCGGCTTGGCTGATCGTGTTCGGCCTCTTGTTCGCGGTGCTGCCCCGCCTGATCAATCTCGCGCAGGTGTGGATCACCTCGCGGCGGTTCGCGACGGGCACCGACAAGTTCGACTTCTGGCTCAACCTGTTCGCGATCGTCGCGGCGATCTTCAACGCCTTCGTGCACAGCCGCGACGCCTACGCGATCATCCCGACCGCGGTCTGGCTGTCGGTCTGCACCGTCGCGCTGCTGTCGATCGCGCGGCTGGCAGTCGCCGTGCAGCACGCATCCGCCGGGAGATACGGCCATGAATGACGCTCTTCGCCGCAGCGTGCCGCTGCTCGCCCTCGCCCTCGCGTTGGCCGGCTGCGCCGAAAAGGCCGCCCTCGAGCCCGCGCAACAGTCGGGCAGCGCGCCGCCGCTGCCGGCGCCGCAGAATTTCCTGGTGCCGCCGATGCAAGTGCCCGACGGCGTCGGCTGGGCACCGGGCCAGACTCCGAAAGTCGCGGCGGGATTGAAGATCGAGAAGATCGCCGGCGACCTGCTGCATCCGCGCCAGCTCTATACCCTGCCCAACGGCGACGTGCTGGTGGTGGAAGCGAACGGTCCCGGCAGCGAACCGGTGACGACGCCGAAACAATGGATTGCCGGCAAGGTGAAGAACCAGTCGGGCAAGGGCGGCAAAGGCGGCAATCGCATCACCCTGCTGCGGCGCAAGGACGGCGGCGGCGAGTGGGACAAACACGTCTTCGTCGAGCATCTGCATTCTCCGTTCGGCGTGCAGCTGATCGAGAACACGCTGTACGTCGCCAACACCGACGCGATCGTGACCTTCCCCTATCAGCCAGGCGACACGCGCATCGCAGCGCCCGCCGCCGAATTCGCCGACCTGCCCGATACGATCAACCACCATTGGACCAAGGCGCTGCTGGCGAGCGTGGACGGACGCAAGCTCTACGTCGGCGTCGGCTCCAACAGCAATGTCGGCGAGAACGGCCTCGACGTCGAATACCGCCGCGCCGCCGTACTCGAAGTGGACGTGGCCACGCGCGGCAGCCGCATCTACGCCGCCGGCGTGCGCAACCCGACCGGACTGCAATGGGAACCGACCACCGGCACGCTGTGGGCGATCGCGAACGAGCGCGACGAGATCGGCGCCGACCTCGTGCCGGACTATCTCACCTCGATCAAGGACGGCGGCTTCTACGGCTGGCCTTACAGCTACTACGGCCAGAACGTCGACGTACGCGTGCAGCCGCCGCGCCCCGACCTGGTCGCCAACGCGATCAAGCCCGACTACGCACTCGGCTCGCATGTCGCCGCGCTCGGCTTGTGGTTTTCGCAGAAGAACGCGTTGCCGCCCAAGTACCAAGGCGGCGCCTTCGTCGCCGAGCACGGCAGTTGGGACCGCTCGCCGCTGAGCGGCTACGCCGTCGTCTACGTCGCGTTCCAGCAAGGCAAACCGGTCGGCGTACCCGAACCCATCGTCACCGGCTTTCATTCCGACGACGAAAAGCAGTTGTTCGGCGCGCCGGTGGGCCTGACGCAGGATCAGGAAGGCGCGCTGCTGATCGCCGACGACGTCGGCAATGCCGTGTGGCGAGTGACGGCGGACGCCGGTCAAGGCTGAGCCGAGACTCGCCGTCTTTGCACCGCTGCGGCGGCGCATCGCGCGCCGCCGCCGCTTGACCGCTATTTTGCGGCGGCCACCGCTTCGAGCTTGGCCAGGTCGACCTTGTGCATCGACAGAAACGCTTGCGTGACGCGGTCGACCGTCCCCTGATCGCCCGACGCCAAGATCTTGTGCATCGCGATCGGCGAGATCTGCCAGGACAGGCCGAAGCGGTCTTTGCACCAGCCGCACTGTTCCGACGCCGGCACGCTCGACAGCTGCGCCCAGTGACGATCGATCTCGGCCTGGTCGCGGCACGGGACGAGAAACGAGATCGCCTCGTTGAACTGGAAACCGTGCGGATAGGCGCTGTCCATCGCGGCGAACCAGGTCTCGCCGAGACGGAAGTCGGAGAACATCGTCGTGCCTTCGCGATCGCGCTCCATCCCGGCCGGATACGGCACGAACGAGCCTTCGCGCGAACCGTCGAACACGCTGCGATAGAACGCGCCGGCCTCCTTCGCCTTGCCGCAGACCTCGCCGGTGAACATCAGCGAGGGCACGATCATCGGCCGCGGCTCACCCTCAGGCTTGGACAGGATCAGCTGCCAAGACAGACCGTAGCGGTCCTGCACCCAACCGTAGTGCTTGCTGAAGGGATATTCGCCGAGCGGCATCAATGCTTCGCCGCCGTCGATCAGCGCGGCCCACAGCGCATCGAGATGCTCGCGCGCCTGCGCATCGCGCGACGGATCGAAATTGACGAAGAACGAGATCGACGGGTTGAAGCGGAAATGCGGCCCCGCGTTGATCGCCATGAACGGCTGGCCGCACAGTTGAAATTGCAGCACGTCGCAATCCCCCGACGGCGTGTCGCGCAGGCGTGTTTTCGCGTCGATGCGCGAATCGGGGAACGCCGAACAGTAGAACTCGACGGCCTCCTCGGCTTGGGTGTCGAACCAGAGGTGGGGCGTGATCGGCTGGGCGAGCGGCATGGGGCGTCTCCTTGGCTTGGATACGGATACGACGAGCGAGCATGAGCGAAATCGACAGCGGGTTCTGCCGATCGGTTCAGGTACACGCCAATCGGACACTTGAACCTCCCCCAGCGTAAGGTTTTATCGTGCGCGCCACAGCACGATCGGAGGAGAGAAACATGCGCGAGCGTCGATGGCGCGTGGGCGAGTTGGCCGGCATTACGGGGGTCACGGTGCGTGCCCTGCACCACTACGAGCAAGCTGGACTCTTGACCAGCGCCGGCCGCAGCAGCGGCGACCACCGGCTCTACGACGAGGCCGGCGTCGAGCGCCTGTATCGGATTCGCGCGCTGCGCGGGTTGGGGCTGTCGCTGGTGGAAATCCGCAAGATCATCGACGACGGCTCCGCCCTGCCCGACCTGCTGCGTGCGCATTTGGCGCATCTGGAAGCGGAAGTGGAGCGCGTGACGACGCTGCGCGATCGGCTGCGCAGCATCACCAACGCCGCCAGCGAAACGAACACCGACGCCCTGCTCGCGACCTTGGAGGCGATGTCGCGCGTGGAGCGGCACGGACGCGCGCGCCGCCGCCACGGAGCGGGTAACGGTGCCGAAGCTCGCTGGCGCACTCTGGGGCAAGCGTTGCGCGCTTGCATGGAAGCCGGCGACGCGCCGTCGAGCAAACGCGTGCGGGTATTGGCCGCGCAAGCGCGCGCGTCGATCGAGGCGTTCGCCGACGGCGACGCGCGCGTGGTCGAGGCGCTGGCGCGTCTGCGCGCGGTGGATCCTCCGCGCAATCTCGCCGGCTGGGATCCCGAACTCACGCGCTATCTCGACCGCGCACTGGCCGCGCTCGCGCAGGAGTGATCGGCATGCCGAATGAACGCTTTGCGCGCGCGGTGGGGACGGCGCAAATCGAGATCGCTTACGAGCGCCACGGCGATCCTGCCGATCCCGCCGTCCTCCTGATCATGGGGCTCGGCGGACAGCTGGTGCATTGGGCCGACGGCTTCATCGACGCCTTGCTGGCGCACGGTTTGCAGCCGATCCGCTTCGACAATCGCGACTGCGGCCGCTCCACCCACCTGCACGACGCGCCCAAGCCCGACCTCGCCGCTGCGCTGGCCGGCGACTTGTCATCGGTTTCCTACACGCTGTCGGACATGGCTGCCGATGCCGTGGGATTGCTTGACGCGCTCGGCATCGACGCGGCGCACGTGGTCGGCGCCTCGATGGGCGGCGCGATCGCACAAGTGCTGGCTATCGAACATCCCGATCGCGTGCGCTCGCTGACCTCGATGATGTCCACCACCGGCAACCCCGCCGTCGGGCAGATGCAGCCCGAAACGCGCGACGCTTTGTTCGGCTCTGCGCCGGCGACGACGCGCGAAGCAGCGATCGAGCTGGCCTTGCACCGCGCGCCGATTTATCGCTCTCCAGCCTACCCAACCGCGCCCGAGGCGATCACGAAAACCGCTGGTCTCGCCTGGGATCGCGATCACGACCTGCCCTCACTCCTACGCCAAGCCGCCGCCACCGTCGCCTCCGGCGACCGCACCGAACGTTTGCGCGGCCTCGCGATTCCAACCCTGGTGATCCACGGCAGCAGCGACACGGTCTGCGAACCGAGCGGAGGCGTAGCGACCGCCGCGGCGATTGCGGATGCCGAGTTCGTGCTGATCGAGGGGATGGCGCACGACGTTCCGGCTGGTTTGTGGTCGCGGATCGCGGATTGCATCGCACGTGTCGTTCGGCGTGGCGAAGCGCACGGCGAGGCTCGGTCTTCCGTCTAGAAAAGGCCTAGTCGCCTTCTGCCCCTTTCCGGTACCGGACTGCGTACTTCTCCCCGAAGCCATCGCATTTCCAGCGAGGCCCCAACGCACCGCCGGAGCCGCCATGACACGTTCGCTATCTCATCTCGCCCTGCTCGCACTCGCCGCCTTCGCTTCGGCGAACGCGAGCGAAGTCCAATCGCTGACCGCCCAGGTCGGCGAGATCGCGTTCGAATCCGGCGACCAGGAAATCACCTTGGTTCCCATCGCGGGCAACTTCTCGCTCAGCGCTTCGACCAAGGGCGCCGCCGCGTGGCCGCCGCCGAAGACACGCGTCGATCGTCTGTCGATCGTCTGCGACGGTTTCGAGGACGGCAAGCCGCTCGCGCTCGACCACAAAGCGTTCGAACGCAGCACTTGCAGTGTTCGCTTCGAAAAGGGCAGCAAGCCGATGGGCGGCTCGCCCGAGGCGGAATACCTACTCGACAAAGACAGCGCGGAGAACCGCTTCGAGATCGTGCGCGCGAACGGCAAGGTCTACGAGGGCACGTTCGCGTTCCGGCTGAAGGACGACAAAGGCGGTTCGATCGCGGTCACGAACGGACGCTTCAAGGTCGAGGACCGGCAACTCTGACGAGGCGGCTCGTTCGCACGAGCCGCGGTCGACGATCGCGCGAAAACGTGCCGGCGTTCCGTCAATTCCCCGCACCGCTGGACTTCGGCGCAAGCTCGAGCGCAGGAACTGCAAGGCTGCGCTCGCCCTCGCCGCTGGCACCGGTGCGCAAGTTCGGCGGGATGTGGCCGATGTCGCCGACCGCGATCACCTTGAAACGTCCGTCCGCCTCGATGCGGATGCGCGTGATGCTCGCGTGGCTGACCGACATTTCCAACCACGCCGCCGTATCCACGCCGAGCGCACGCGTGACCAGATAGCGGATCACGTTGCCATGGCAGACCAGCACTTCGCTGCGTGCCGCGCCCTCGGCGGGGCGGAAATAGGTCGCGAACACGCGATCCAGTCGCGCCTTGCATGCGGCTGCATCTTCGGGCTTCTCCTTCGCCATGATCTCGGCGCGGCGCGTGGGCGGCGTGCACTCGGCGAGATCGTCGATCACCTCGAAAGCACGGCCGGGATATTCCGCGCCGATCGCCGCGGCCGTGTCGCGCGCGCGTTGCATCGGACTGACGCGCAGCGCATCCGGCCGCGCCAGCTCGCTGCGCAGGCGCGCAGCGACGAGCCGCGCCTGGGCGACGCCGATCGGCGACAGCGGCGGGCCGATCTTCTCGTCGATCGCGGCATCGGGCGTGTAGTTGCCGTGGCGCACGAGCAGGATCTCGCGCGCCGCCGGCGCGGCGGGCGACGGCGTTGCCGCCGAGGCGACGGCGGGAGCCGCCGCGAGCATCGCGAGCAGCGCAAACAATGAGGCTAGCGGTCGAATCATCGGAAAGTCCCGGCGGGAAGCGCAGGCGTTCTTCTCGCATCTCGTCGCAAGCGAGTCAAACAGGCCGACCACCGCGGCTGCCCTCTCCCGCCGCGGGCACGGATAAGAAGTTCTCCACACCACGATTCGGCACTTACGTTGACGACGCGCGGCCGAGCAATTCGAACGGGCCGCCACGCTCCAACGCGCGCTGATACGCCGGACGCGCGTGGATGGCTTGGAGCCACGCCATCAGACGCGGCCGGCGGGCATCGAGCCCGGCGCGCGCCTGCGCTGCTTCGATCGGGAAGCTCATCTGGATGTCCGCCGCGCTGAACTCGGCGCCCGCGAACCAGGCGCTCCGCTGCAAGGCGCCTTCGAGATAGTTGAGATGCTGCTCGATCTGCGGCAGCACGAAGCCGTCCAAGGCCTTGCGCACAACCGAGTTGACGATCGGCCGCGCGAAAAACGGCATCGGCGCGGAGCCGATGCGATCGAACACCAGCTTGAGCAACAACGGCGGCATCGCCGAGCCTTCGGCGTAGTGCAGCCAATATCGATATTGCAGCGCTTCGGGCGTGTTCGCTGGCGGCGCCAACCGCCCCGGCGCGAAGCGTTCGGTCAGCGTCTCCAGAATCGCCCCCGATTCGGCCAGCACGATCCCGTCCCACTCGACCACCGGCGACTTGCCCAGCGCATGCACCTTGCGCAGCTCCGGCGGCGCCAGCATCGTGCGCGCGTCGCGCTGGTAGCGCACGATTTCGTAAGGCAGGCCGAGTTCTTCCAGCAACCAGAGCACGCGCTGCGAGCGCGAGTTGTTCAGATGGTGGACGACGATGGAGGTCATGGCGGCCGAATCGTGAGAGACGCGAGCATCCTACCTCGACGATGGTGTTGTTCACGCAATGCCGTGAGCCGATTCAACCCGATTCGGCTAGCTGCGCAGCTCGGCGTGGTGGACCACGATCGCTTCGATCCGCGCCACTTCTTCGCGCGTCATCCGATCGACCGGTTCGATGCTGGAACCGTAGGCGAGGTCGAACTTGGCGTTGAAGCGCCGTCCGTGGAACGTGCACAAGGCGACGTTCGCTTCGGCGATGACGACTTCCGAAACGACGTGCATGCCTTCCGCGCAGCCGGCGCGCCGGATGGAATCGACCATCTCGCGATAGAACAGCTCGTCGAACCTCATCGCAAGCGTGCCGCCTCGGCGTTCAGATCAGGCCGTGACGTTTCAGGATAGCCGCCTCGTCGGTCGCGATGTAGGCGAAGATTCGCGGCTTGCCGCCCGCCAGCGTGAGCAGGTACGTATGCTCGAACACGATGCGGACGAGCCGACCGTCGGTCCGGCGCCGCGTGCGCGAATCCCATCTGACCTGCGCCATCGCGTGCCGACCGTCTTTCAGCGGCGTCACGTCGAGCTGCGCGACCTCCATCGACTGCACGCCGATCTTGCGGTAGCGCGCGAAGCCGCGCTTAGCCATGAAGCGGAACACCATTCCGTTCTTGCCGCCGTGCACGCCGGTCGGGCTCGATTCGACGAAATAGTCGGCGTAGGCATCCGATACGGCGACATCCACGCCCGGCTTGTCCGCCAGGGCGCGCGCATAGGTCGCGGCGTAGCGTTTGAAGAAAGCTTGAACCTTGGTGCGGACGGTGGCGGGGGTCATCGGCGCGTCCTCGCTGAATGGAGAACCGACCGTAACGCCGTCAGCCTGAACGAAAACGGGGGCGACTCCGCCCCCGTTTTTCTTCGGTATCGCGCCTAGCGGTAGCGCGGCCCGTAGTAGGCGCCGTAGGGATAGTTGTAGGGGGAGAAACCCGGCCCTTCGGTCTTCTCCGCATGGATGTGCATGTCGAACGTGTTGCCATCGCCGTACGGCTTGCTGATGTGAAGCTCGACCGCATTCATCTTGCTGGTGCCGTAACCCTTGGAGTAACCGATGCCGGTGGTGACGCTGCCGTGGATCTCGACTCCATTGTCCTTGCCGTCGCCGAAATACTCGCCGGGGCTGTCGGCGCCGCCGGCCTGCGGAAACGGCTGCGAGTCCTGTTCGGGCAGCTGCAGCTTCAAGGGAGCCGTCGTCGCGGCCTGATCTGCCGAAGTCGAGGCGGTCGCCGGCACCTGCGCCGCGGCGGCGCCTGCGTAAAGAAAAGCCGCGCCGGCTAGGGCAAGGGTGCTCAGGTTCGCGACGATAAAGGCTTTCACGGTTGACTCCTCGGTCCTGCGTTCGCTCGGCGGCGATGCTTGTCGCCAAGCTTGGGTCCATTGGACGCCTTCGCAAGCACGTAGTTCAAGATCGGAGTGTGGGAAGGCTCGACTTTAGGCGATCTCGTGCGCGAGCGGATGACTGCCGCCTGTCCGGCGCGAGCGCCGGACAGGCGCGGCGCGCACTCCGACCCCCGCCGACGCGATGACGCAAGCTCCGAACCGCCCAAGCTAGGGCAGGATTTCGACGTATCCATCCGCTCCGTTCACACGGATGCGCTGCCCGTCGCGAATCCGCTGCGTCGCGCGCTCGACCGCGACCACCGCCGGCAAGCCGTACTCGCGTGCGATCACCGAGCCATGAGTCATCAGACCGCCGACTTCGGTGACCAGGCCCTTGATCCCGACGAACAGCGGCGTCCAGCTCGGATCGGTGTAGGCGGTGACCAGGATGTCGTCCGCCGCGAGATCGGCCTGCTCCAGATCGAGGACGACACGCGCCCGCCCCTCCACCGTTCCGCCGGACACGGCCAGCCCGAGCAGCGCGCCGGCCGGCACGTTCTCGCGCCGGTACGCGCCGCTGAGGCACTCGCCTTCCGAAGTCAGCACGCGCGGTGGCGTCAGCGCGCGGTACGACTGGAACGCCTCTTTGCGCCGGCCGATCAGCGCTTCGTCCGCTTGCTGCGCGCGTGCGACCTCGTGCAGCTCCTGGAACGTGAGGTAGAAGATGTCGTCCCTCTCCCTCAGCACACCGGCTCGCACCAGGCGTTCGGCTTCTTGCAGCAAGGCTCGCTTGTAGACGAAGTAGCGACAGACCAGGCCGTACTTCGGATACTCGCGATAGCCGATGAAGGTGCGCACGCGCTCGATCATGCGCTGCGTCTGCACGGCCTTGTCCTCGCCGTCGGGCAAGGCACGTAGGCGTCGCAGCACCTCACGCTCCTTTTCGCTCGCTTCGAGCCGACCCTGCCCGAAACGGCGCGCGGCGGCGCCCGGCTCGGCGTTGCGGATATGGCCGAGCAGGATCGGCAGCAGCATCGACGGGCTCTCGCTCCAGCGCGGATAGGTGATGTCGATCTCGCCGACGCAGCGCATGCCGTAGGTGTCGAGCCAACGCTGAATGGCCGCGCGCGCTGCGCGTCCGCCTGCGATCCCGTCCAACGCGGTGAGGAAGTGTTCGCCTTCGGCTTGCTGCAGGAAGGCCACTACGTCCGCATGCGGACGGATCGCGTCGGCGACGTCGAGCAGGGCCAAGCCCATTTCAGACGTCACGTTGCCGTGCGCGGAGCGCGTCAGCACATCGGCCGCGTTCTTCTCGCCCAGCCAGTCCAGCAAGTGCTCGTTGAGCCACCAGGTGGCCTCCATGCTGGCCATGATCGCCTGGTAGTTCAGCGGCTCGAATAGGAGCCGGTTCATCTCCTGCGCATCGGCCAGGAGGAAATCGAACAGCGCCGGCCCCGACTTGCTGCGGATCTCGCGCTTCAAAGCAGCGATCGAAATTTGGCTCTTCGCGATCAGCGCCTCGACGATGGCCGGATCGGTCTCGATCGCGGCCGGCGCGCTGGTAGCCGGGGCCGCACTCGTCGCCGGCTGCGGCAGCGAGCGGATGAAGTCGCGCTCGATCAAGGTTTCGAGCGCGTCCTTGCTGAGCGGATCGGACTTCCTCATCAGCTCGAGCAAGCCGGCGCGGCTCGCCGGCGCTGCCAGCGCGCGGCTGACGTCCACGAACAAGCGGCCGCCGGCCTCGCGCATGCCGGCATTCGTCAGCTGCCGTACCGAGATTCCGAGCGGACGCATCGGGTCGGTCATCATCTGCTGATGGCCGACCGAGAGGTAGACGTGGTTCTCGCCGTCGTCGGCAGCCGGGATCGGAAACAAGGTCGTGATCGGCCGGCTTTGCACGATGTGGATGTCGTCGTCGAGCAGGCACCACTCGATGTCCTGCGGGCAGCCGAAATGCGCTTCGATCCGCCGCCCTTGCTGCACGATCCGCAGCACTTGCGCATCGCTCAACGCCGGCTGTGTCTGCCGCTCCGCTTCGACGGCGTGCTCGTGCGTCCCGCCCGTCGGCGAACCGTGGAGCGCCAGCAGTTTGCTGACGATCGTCCGGCTCACGATCGCGTCGTCGCGCACGGTGTAGACGTCGGCATTCACCAAACCGGCAACCAAGGCTTCGCCGAGACCGAAGCACGCCTCGACCGAAGCGAGCTTGCGATTGCCGCTGACCGGATCGGCCGTGAACAGAACGCCGGAGGCTTGCGGCAACACCATCCGCTGCACCACCACCGCCATGCGCACAAGGCGTTGATCGAAGCCGTTGCGCAGGCGATAGCTCACGGCGCGTTCGGTAAACAGCGACGCCCAGCAGCGGCTGACGTGCCTGAGAATTTCAGCCGCCCCGGAAACGTTGAGATAGCTGTCCTGCTGGCCGGCGAACGAAGCGGTCGGCAGATCCTCTGCCGTCGCGCTGGAGCGCACGGCATAAGCGGCTTGCTCGCCGAGCCGAGCGAGCGCATCGATGATCTCGGTCGCGACGTCTTCTGGTATCGCGATGTCTTCGATCGTCGCACGGATCTCCGCGCTGAGGGCGCGAATCGCCGCGCGATCGTCCGGCTGCAAATGCGACAAGCGTTCGATTCGCTCGTCGATCGATGCGGCGTCCGTCACGATCCGCCGGAACGCGGCCGTGGTCACGCAGAAGCCGGCGGGTACGCGCAGACCTTCGATCCGCGACAGTTCTCCCAGATGCGCGCCCTTGCCACCGACCAGCGCGAGCTGGTTACGGTCGATCTCGTGCAAATCCAATACGTAGCGGTTCATCGGCTCGGCTCCCACATGCGCAGGCCCTGCTGCTGAGGCCGGCGATTGGGCAGCAAGAGCCGGGGCTTGCCGCAAGCCCCAGGTCTGGTAGGATCTTGATACGGGAAAGCGCGAATTCGCCTTTCCCGTTTTTTTTGCCGCAGCGGCACCGCGTGCATCCGCACGAGCGCAGGCGCAGCGCCCGCTCGACAATCGCTCAGTCGAACATCAGCGACCGATGCGCGGACGCACCCGCCTGAGTGCCGTCGCCGATCGCAAACGCGAGGCTGTGCGCGCCGCGCGCGGCGTCGCCGCAGGCGAATACGCCGGCGACCGTGGTCGCTTTGAGCGCGTCGGTACGAATGAACTCACCGAGCGGTCCTGATTCGAACTCGCAACCGAGCTGTTGCGCCAACGGGCTGGTGACGCGCGTACGCGCGGCGACGAACAAGCCGTCGAACTCGCGGCGGCGGCCATCCTCGAACTCGACCGTGGCGACGTCGGCGACACGCGCAATGCGCGCGGACTCGAACGCAACGCCGCGACGCTGCAAGGCCGCACGCTGTTCGTCGCTCGGTTCGAACGCCGTATTGACCAGAAAGGTCGTCGTGCCCCAATCGGGCAGCATCAGCGCCTGATGCTGCGACAGCTCACCGACCGCGATCACGCCGATACGGCCGCGATCGAGTTCGTAACCGTGGCAATAGGGACAATGGAACACGCTGCGACCCCAGCGTTCCTGCAAGCCGTCGATCGGCGGCAGTTCGTCGGCGATGCCGGTCGCCAGCACCAGGCGACGTGCGTGAAAGCGGCGGCCGTCGTCGAGTTCGACGGCGAAATCCTCGCTGCGGCCCGACGCACGCATGGCGCTGCCGTGCAGCCACTGCACGTTCGGATAGGCCAGCACCTGCGTGCGCGCGTCGTCGACGATCGCCGCGGGCGCTCGGCCGTCCTGCCCGATCAGACCGTTCGCGGCCGGCGCGAAGCGGTTGCGCCGCATGCCGGCGTCGATCACCAGCACGCGCTGGCGCGCCCGCGCGAGCTGCATCGCCGCCGACAGGCCAGCATAACTGCCGCCGACGACGATCGCGTCGAAGCGGTGGCGAGACTCATCGTTTTGCATGCGGATCGCTCCTGCGTGTTCGGCTGCGGTGCTCTTTCATGCCGTGGTCGAAGTGGGCGGCGAGATCGGCCAAGGTGACCTCGCCGAGCCGCGCGACCAACAGCGCCTCGGCCTCGCGGAAGGCGCCGTCGAGCGCCTCGTTGACGGCGCGCTCGACCAGGCACGGCGGGTTCTCCGCGCGATGCCCCATCGCGAACACGGTGGGTTCGCCGACCGCGCGGTAGACGTCGAGCAAGGTCACTTTGTGCAGATCGCAAGCGATGACCCAGCCGCCGCCGTGGCCTTTGCTCGACGCGAGATAGCCGCACTCGCGCAGACTCGACAGCACACGGCGCACCACCACCGGATGCGTGCCGAGCATGCGTGCGAGCGCTTCGGAGGTGAGCGGCACCTCGCTGTGCGCCATGTGCAGCAGCACGTGCAGGACGGAGGAAAGGCGGCTGTCTTTCTTCATGCTCGCCTCAACCCGATTCGCGCACGCGACGGCGCACGCGGACGATGGCATCCACGCCGGTTCCGACGATCGCGCGCGGCCGCTCTTCCGCGACGAGAAACTCCCACGCATCGCCATCGAGCGCGGCCTGCGCCGCTGGCACCGACACCTGCACCTGGTTCGCCGCGGCAGTGGCCGCGCCGCTCGCCGGATCAATCGGCCGATGGCCGACCAGCAACAAGCTGCCGCCGGGCGCGACCGCGGCCGCCATCCGCTGCACGAACGCTTCGACGGAGCCGGCGACGTGAACGTACAAACAAACGACGAGATCGTAGTGCTGCGTTGCCGGCGTCCAGTACGCGAGATCGCCTTCGATCCAGTCGATTCGATCCGCGATCGCCGGCCCCGCACGCTCGGCCAGCGATCGTGCGTGCGCCAAGGCGGCCGGCGCGAAATCCACCGCGTCGACCTGCCAGCCGCGCGCGGCCAGCCAGAGCGTCTCGGCACCGTGGCCGCAACCGGCGTCGAGCGCGCGGCCCGGCGCAAGCGCTGCGAATTCTCCAGTCAGATACGCACTCGGCGCACGCAGCGCGACCTTGTCGGCGTGCTCGCGCAAGGTCGTCGACCAGAGCCGGTCCCAGTAGTCGTGATCGAAAGTCGGCGTGTTCATCGGACTCGAATGCAGGGGTTGTGAGCGAGCGAGATCGACCATCCAAAGCCGCGATCTCGTTTCATGTAACTTACGATATTACATGAAGGCCTGGCGCACAACTTCAAGTCCGCATCGACACTAGACCCAGACGCCGACGAAACACTCAGGCGTAGCGCTTCGCCCCTGCCACGCATAGCACCACGATCGCGGTCGACGCGATCATGCTCCAGGCGATCGGCTCGCCGAGGAAGATTGCCGCCAACAGGAAGCCGAAGAACGGCTGCAACAGCTGCAACTGGCCGACGCCCGCGATGCCGCCCAAGGCGAGGCCGCGATACCAGAACACGAAACCGACCAGCATGCTGAAGATCGACACGTAGGCGAGTCCGATCCAGGCGCGGCTACCGATGCCGCTCCATGCCTGCGGCAAGGTGAACAGCGCGATCGCCGCCATCATCGGCAGGGCCAGCAGCAAGGCCCACGAGATGACTTGCCAGCCGCCGAGGCGGCGCGACAGCGTGGCGCCTTCCGCGTAACCGAGCCCGCACACCACGATGGCCGCGACCATCAAAAAATCACCGATCAAGGTTCCGCTGCGGCTCCCGTACAAGGCGAAACCGGCGACTGCCGCGGCGCCGGCGATGGAGAACGCCCAAAACACCGGCTTGGGTCGCTCGCCTCCGCGCAATACGCCGAAGATCGCCGTCGCCAGCGGCAGCAGCCCGACGAAGACGATCGAATGCGCGGTGGAAATGTGTTGCAGCGCCAGTGCCGTCAGCAACGGGAAACCGACCACCACGCCGAGCGCCACCCAGATCAGCGAAAGAACGTCGCCGCGCTGCGGCCGCGCCTGACGCAGCGCGAGCAGGAACACCGCGCCCAATACCGCAGCGATCACCGCACGCGCCGAGGTCAAAAACAGCGGCGAGAAGTCCGCCACCGCAACACGCGTAGCCGGCAGCGACCCGCTGAAGATCACCACACCGGCCAAACCGCTGCCCCAACCCGCTGTCGTTCGTTCCATACGCCCTCGCTAGTTCGAGCGTCTAGAAGTAGCGGTGCGGGCCGCGTGCGGGTAGCCACAGTCGAGTACAGTTTCGACGAACTGTATGGGTAAACTAAGTCATACACTAAGACGGGAATCGATCGTGGCCGACGCAGAAGCCACTCGCACCGAAACGCTGATGAACGCGGTCCGCGCCAAGATCGCCAATCGCGCGCTCGCTGCGGGCGAGCGCTTGCCCTCGGTGCGCCGCTTCGCCGAGCTCATGCGCGTCTCGCCTTCCACCGTGGTCGAGGCCTACGGCCGCCTGGAAGCGGAAGGCGTCATCCGCGCGCGGCGCGGCGCCGGCTTCTACGTGACCGGCGCCAACCTGCCGCCGATGGCCCTGGCCGAGAAGGGCCCGTCGCGCGAACGCGACGTCGATCCGTTCTGGGTTTCGCGCCAATCGCTCGATGCCGATACGACCGCACTCAAGCCCGGCTGCGGCTGGCTGCCGGCCGACTGGATGCCGAACGCCGCACTGCGTCGCGGACTGCGCACGCTGAGCCGCGCCGACGACGCCGTGCTGACCGACTACGCCAGCACGCGCGGTTCGCTCGCGCTGCGCCGTCTGCTGCTCGGGCGCTTCGCCGACGAGGGCCTGATGGCGACGCCGGAACAGATCCTTTTGACCGCCTCGGGAACGCAGGCGATCGATCTGATCGCGCGCCTCTTGCTGCGGCCCGGCGACACCGTGTTGGTCGACGATCCTTGCTACTTCAATTTTCGCGCGCTGTTGCGCGCGCATCAGGTCAAGATCGTCGGTGTGCCGTTCACGCCGACCGGGCCGGATATCGCCGCGTTCGAGCGCGCGCTCGAAGAGAACCCGCGCCTCTATCTGACCAACTCGGCGCTGCACAATCCGACCGGCGGCACCATTTCGCCGCAGACCGCTCATCGCGTGCTGAGCGCGGCGGCGGCGCGCGGAATGACCATCGTCGAGGACGACATCTTCGCCGACTTCGAACCGTCCGCCTCGCCGCGCCTAGCGATTCTCGACGGCCTCGATCACGTCATCCGCATCGGCAGCTTCTCCAAGACGTTGTCCGCCTCGGTACGCTGCGGCTACATCGCCGCGTGCGCGGACTGGATCGAAGGACTGGTCGATCTGCAAGTCGCCACCAGCTTCGGCGGCCCCAGCTCGGTCGCGACGGCCTTGATCGCCGGCGTGCTCGCCGGCGGCAGCTACCGCAAGCACATGGACGACGTGCGCCAACGGCTGACGCGCGCACGCAAGGAAGCGACCAGCCGGCTGGCGCCGCTCGGGATCGTGCCGTGGCTGCAACCGCGCGGCGGTTTCTATCTCTGGTGCCGCCTGCCCGACGGCCAAGACTCCGCCGTGCTGGCGCGGCGCTGCATGGAACAGAACGTCGTGCTCGCGCCGGGGAATGTGTTCAGCGTTGCGCAATCGGCCGCTTCGTTTCTGCGCTTCAACGTGGCGCAGCTCGGCGACAAGCATGTGTACGCCGTGCTCAGGGAAGCGATGAAGGGCGACGCAAGCGCAGCGCGACGGCGGCGATAGCGCGCTGCGGGCCGCGCTTGCGTAACGCGAATCTCTCGGCGAACAACGAATGGGTGCGAGCCTGAGGCAAGGCACTCCAGACTGCATCGCCGATCAGAAGCGCCGCCTCGCCTTCTGCACCGAAGGCGCGGGCTAAACCCGCGAAAGCTCGATGTCGACCAGAAGTCCCGCGTGATCGCTCAACCAGACCCCGTCCACCGGCCGATCGAACACGAGCTGCGCGGCGACGATTTCGATGCGTATTTTCGTGTCTGGATCGGGAGCGCTGGCGAAGACGTAGTCCCATCGTTGGTCGAGTCTCTTGCGACCGAACAATCCAACGCTGCCGGCAGCGGCATTCGGGTTGTCGCTGCTCCACGTAAAACCTTGCCCTGCTCCGGCGACCTCGGCTGAACGTCAGCGTTCGCCGAAGCTGGTCATTCCCTGCATCGACGGCGAGATCGGCAACGGCATGCGGAATGTGCGCACGGTAGCCGCCGTGTCGTGCGCGGCTCAGCCTTTCGCCAGCGCCAGCGCCTTGTCCAAAGCCTGGTCCGCCGGCACGGCGACGTCGGGAACGATGCCGCCGCCTTCCCAATCCTTGCCCGTATCCGGATCGTAAGTGCGCCCAACCGGAATGAACGCGGCCAGCCCGGCGCCGATCGGCTCGACGCCGCCGAAATGATTGGCGCCCGCCGTGCGCTCGCCGACGATGGTGCCGCGATGCGTGCGCTGCAGCGCCAGCGCGAAGTGCTCGCCGGCCGAGCGCGTGCGCTTGGAGGTCAGATAGAACACCTTGGCCTGGGCCAGGCGATGATCCGGCCCGGCGGGAATCGCCACGTGCTGAAGCACCAGCAGCCCGGCCGGCCCCGCTACCTCGCGCAGCGTGTTGCCGACCGTCGGCGGCCGTCCTTCCTGCCCGTTCCCTCTCGCCGTCGCCATTTCGACCAGCACGGTTTCGCGCTCGAACAGGTGCGGGAACAGCGTATCCATTTCGGCCAAGCCGCCGCCACGCAATAAGGTGCGCGTGTCGATCACGATCGCCTTGGCGCCGGCGTAGTCGCGCACGAAGGCCTGCAACGCCGCCACCGAGGCCGGCTCGCCGGCGAATTGGTTGAAGCGAACATAGGCCACGCCGTCGGCGATCCAGCGCGTCTCGGCGACGCTCGGCGGATCGATCGCTGCCGCCGCCTGCGGCGGCGCTCCCGCGGGCGAGCGTTTAGGCGCCGCGCCATCGCGCGGTCGCTCCGGCTTCGCGCCTTCGATGCGGCGCGCGCCACCGGCGTCGGGGCCGGGATCGGCGCTCACGCGCAGATGGCCGTCGGCGGCGACCGCTTGCAGATCCTGCGTCAGGCGTTGCGCCATCGCCTTCGCGTCGCCGACGTGTTCGTACTTACCCGCGACGAGATTCGCGCGCAGCGTGTCGGCGTAACGTCGGCCGGTGGCCGGATCGACGAAGCGCGTCGCCAAGGTGTCGGCCAGCGTATCGATCGCGCCGGCGTAGGGGTTGGTCGCGCTCGCCGCGAACGGCGTGGACGCCGACAAGCCGATGGCGAACAAGCCGGCGATCAAGACGCGCCGGCGCAAGGAGCGCGGCGAAGCGGACAGCGGGGCGTGTGCGGGCATGCTCGATCCTCTCCAAACCATCCAGATTCCCGATACGGATGCAGGTCGCGTCCGAATGGTCGCATCGGGAGCCGCGCGCGAACACGAGCGGCTTTCGCGCCTCGGCAATCGATCGGCCTTATGGGATGCGGCGACCGAGGCCGCTCGGCCCCGCTCCGCCCGAATTATTTTTGTTTTCCCGTGTCACCCTTCGGCGCCCGGGAACGTATAGTTCGTCCGAAATGGCGGGTACGGTGCCTGGCCAAGAATTGCAGGAGTAGTCATGGGTCTTGTGCAGGCAGTGGTGGGTTCGATCGGCGGCACGCTGGCCGACCAGTGGAAGGACTTCTACACCGTTCCGGGCGGTTTGCCGGCGACGGCGGCGCTGTTCGCCGCGGTGCCGCAGGGCACCAACGCCGGACGCGGCTCGAACACGAAGGGATCGTCGAACATCATCACCAACGGCTCGAAGATCGTCGTGCCCGAAGGCTACGGTCTGCTGCTGTTCCAAGACGGCAAGATCACCGGCTTCGCCGCCGAGCCGGGCGGCTACGAATGGCGCTCGGACGACCTCAACTCGCAGTCGATCTTTTCCGGCGGCGGCCTGGTCGATTCGCTGATCAAGCAGTCCTGGGAGCGCTTCAAGTTCGGCGGCCAGCCCGGCTCGCAACAGGCCGCTTTCTTCGTCTCGCTGAAGGAACTGCCGGACAACCGCTTCGGCACGCAGTCGGAAATCTATTGGGACGACGGCTTCTTGAACACCCAAGTCGGCGCGGTGACGCGCGGCTCCTACACGCTGAAGATCGTCGACCCGATCCTGTTCGTGAAGAACTTCGTGCCGGCCACCTACCTGCAACCGGGCCAGGTGTTCGATTTCACCGACATGGACAACGCCGCCGCCGGCCAGCTCTTCAACGAAGTGGTGGGTTCGCTGGCGCCGGCCTTCAGCTCGTACACGAACGATCCCGGCAAGGGCAATCGCATCACCAAGCTGCAACAGGATTCGATCGGCTTCGCCAAGAGCCTGTCCGATGCGGTGGAACAGGCTTATCAGTGGAAATCCGATCGCGGCCTGGCCATCGTCAAGACCGCCATCGTCTCGATCGAATACGACGCCAACACGCGCGAACTGCTGAAGAACGTGCAGCGCGCCGACGCGCTGTCGGGCGCACGCGGCAACTCCAACCTGCAAGCCAGCGTCGCCGCCGGCATGCAATCGGCCGGCGAGAACGGCGGTGCCGCCGGCATGATGGGCATCGGCATGGCCTCGGGCATGATGGGCGGCATCGGCGGACTGCAACAGCCGGTGGCGCCGGCCGCGCCGGCGGCCGACGATCCGGTGGCCAAGTTGAAGAAGGCCAAGGAGATGCTCGATCTCGGCCTGATCACGCAAGCCGATTACGACTCGCTCAAGGCCAAGGCGCTCGGTCTGTAAACGACGGATCGCGCACACCCATGTCGAACGCCACCACGCCGCCCCCGGCGCCTCCCGGGCCGGGCTCGCCGCAGGACGTGCCGCCGTTGCCGGGCAGCTTCCCGCTCGACCCGGCCAGACTGCCCGAGCCGATCCGCAACGAAGTGCTGGCGCCGGACCCGGTCGCCATCGACACCGCTGCGGCCGAGCTGAAGGACGGCGTCAATCGCTGCCCCAAATGCGGTTCGAGCGAGATCCGGCAGAAGGCCGGCAGCGACCTCCTGATCTGCCTGTACTGCCGCAATCAGTGGCACGGCGCGCGGGTGGAAGAGGAATTCGGGCTCGGCGAAGACCTCGATCAGCTGCACGGCACGATCATCGCCTCGGGCGCGCGCGACATCGCGGCCGACGCTGCCAGCGTGATGACCTTCAAGTGCGGCGGCTGCGGCGCCGAAGTGACGGTCAACACCGAAAACGCGATGACGGCGCGCTGCCATTGGTGCCGCAGCGTGCTCGGCGTCAACCAGCAGATCGCTAACGGCGCGGTGCCCGACGCGGTGCTGCCGTTTCACATCAAGAAGGACGACGCGGTCGCGCGCATCCGCCAGTTCGTCGACAAGCGACGGCTGTTCGCACTGAAGGAATTCAAGGAACAGTTCACGCCGGAGAACGTCGTCGGCGTCTACCTGCCCTACATGATCGTCGACGCCAATGCGGGGGCCGACGTGGTCGGCCGCGGCGAGATCCAGACGCGCAGCTACACCGAAGGCAGCGGCGACAACAAGAGAACGTACTACGACGCCGACGTGTACCGGGTCGAACGCCACGTCGACTTCACCGTGGACGACCTGCCGCTGGAATCCTCCGTCGAACGCGGCAATCTCGACACCCGCGTCAACACCAACAACATCATCAACACGATCCTGCCGTTCGACACCAAGAACGCGGTGAAGTGGAACGCGTCGTACCTGTCGGGCTTCACCTCGGAGAAGCGCGACAGCGACGTCGAGCAGCTGCGCCCGCGCGTGGAAGACCAACTGCTGTCGATCGCCCGCGCCCAGGTCGAGTCGTCGGTGAACCGCTACGGCCGCGGCGTGCGCTGGGAGCAGGAACGCCTCGACGTGCGTGGCACGCGCTGGGTCTCGATGTACCTGCCGGTGTGGCTGTACTCGTATCACCAGCCCGGCCGCAACGGCGGCCTTCTGCATTACATCGCGGTGAACGGCCGTACCGGCGAAACGATGGGCAGCGTGCCGGTACAGCAGTGGAAGCTCTTGATGACCGCGATCACCGTCGGCACCTTCCTCGAAGGCGTCGTACTCTGGATTTTGGGACACTCCTCATGAGCGACGACAATGGATTCTTGCTGCTCGCCATCGGCCCGGGCGGCGCGGCGGCCTTGTATTGGGCCTTGTACAAGTACTATCGCAACACCGACAAGTCGCACGCCTTCGAGCGCGAGACCGCGGTCGAAGCCAAGCCGGTGACCGGCTCGGACGACAAGGTCGGCGAGGTGACGCGCACGCGCGAGACGCGGGTCAAAGGCGAGAACGTGCGGGCGTATCGGCAGCGCGTGGAACGCATTCCGGGCGATACCGGCTGAGGTAAAGTGGCTGCGTAAAGCAAGCTGACGGCGAAGTGCGATTTCGCTAAGGTCGCCCGAACGGCAAAATCAACCTGACTCCGTTCTTACGCGCGGCGCGCGTAGGACAGGTCCGCACCGATACGCGCTCCGCGCCGATGTGCCGGCGGTCAAGCTGAAAACCGCGCACCCCGACTCGGGTTTCCGGACCCCGTTTTCCAAACACTCGTGTCTGCCCCTTTTTTCGGAAGAACCATGAAGGCCCGCCGCGTCCATCCCTTTCCGGCGGCATGAGCTGGGCGTCGCGCCGGGCCGTCAAACCGGCCCAGGACCGGACCGAGCGCCTGCAACGCGGGATAGCCGTGCTCGTTACGGCGCTGCTGCACATGCTGCTCGTCCTGCTGGTGATGCCGCCGCCTCCGCCGCCGATGAGCACCTCCGCCCCGCAAGGCGAAGCGGACGGCGGCCGGATGGACGTGACGCTGATCGACCAGCCGGGCGGTTCGCCAGCGCCGCCCGAGCCCGAGCCGCCGCGCAAGCCGCCGCCGCCCAAGAAGCCCAAGGCGCCGCCGGCCGTCCAGCGTGCTCCGTCCACTCCGGTCGTGCCGGCCGCCGAGCCCACGCCCCCCGCGGAGCCGCAACCGACCGAGGCCCCGCCCGAACCCGCCTATACGAATCGCCCGCAAGCGGTGGGACTGCCGCCCGGCATGCGCACGGACGACGACGCACGCGCGAGCGCGGCACTGGCCGCCAAGCTCGGCAGCAACCGCGGGCGAAGCGACGGTCCGCCGCCGGCCGGGCCCAACATGGAACTGGACGGCTTCCACGTCTACTACGAACTGGTCAACGAAACCCGTTTGCGCGCCTGGCGCGATCAAGGCATGACCGAACTCTTTCTCCCACTGCCCGGCACGCGGAGGCTCATGGTCTGCCCGCTGGAAGTAGCCCTGCACCGCGGCTCCAGCCCGTGTCGCATGGTCGAAATGGACTCACCGGAATTGAAATCCATCGGCGACGCCCGCGAGGTCATCAATGTCGACCGCGTCTATCACCTGGGCGAAGAGGTGTGGAACGGACCGGGTCGGTATCGCTAAGCCGAAACGAGGCCAGGTTCGCTTCCGGCGACCTCGCCGTCAGTGAACCTGAGTCCATCAGCGACTCGTCGTGGTGCGCAAGCCCGTGCGCAGATCGAAATGCTGCTGCGTGCCCAGCGCAGCGGAATCGCCGGTCAGCTTCGCTTTGACGAAGTCGAAGGCGCGGCCGACGGAAGTCGAGGCCGAGGTCCAGGCCTCGGCGGTGTCGGCGTCCACGCGCAGCGCGGCCAGGTTCGGATCGTCTTTTCCCGCCGGGAAGAACAACGCGTCGATCGCGTCGGACCATAGCGCCGCGATCTGCGCTCGATCGACCGACACGTGCGCGCGGCCGTCGATCGAAACGTAGGTCCCCTTGCCGGCGTTGACGTAAGCGAGGTTGACGCGCGGATCGGCTTCCAACTCGCCGATCTTGCGGCTGTCGAGCGCGGTGAGGAACCAGACGCTGCCATTGAAAGGAATCTTGCGTACCGCCAGCGGCCGGCTCACCAAGCTGCCCTCGCCGTTGCGCGTGGTGAACATGACCACATCGGTGCCTTCGATCAGCGCGGCGACGTCGGCGGTCGCGTTCGGAATGGCCTGTTCGTTGTGCATGGCGGGCTCCGCGGATTTTTCTCCAAGTTAGTGAGACGCGAAGCAGCAGCGTCTGAACGATCCGCGCGACGAATCGTGCTGGGTTCAGACAACAACACCCAGGACGTCGCTACAGCTGTCGATTGCAACCGAAGCCCGCAGCTCAGAACAGACTCCCGCTCAGAACGGAATCGCGAAGTTGCCCCAGGCCGGCGTATGGCTGGCGTCGCCGGCGGCCTGATTCCACGGATACAGCGCGGGATAGGTGATCAGCGTGGTGCCGTCGTCGACCACCGGCGCTACATAGATCAGCGGCACGCTGCCGGCGCGCGTCGAAGAGAAGGTCATCCAATAGAACCGCCGGCCGCCGTCGTTGCCTGGCACCGGCGCCCATTGCGGCCAACTGTTGGTGACGCCCGGGCTGCTGCGGCCGGTGCATGAAACCGGATCGTTGGCGGCGATCCGCAGCGGCTGGCCGCCGATCGCGGGGACCACGTACA
The DNA here is from genome assembly GCF_058808595.1 of Dokdonella sp. GW821-FHT11D02. Taxonomy (NCBI): domain Bacteria; kingdom Pseudomonadati; phylum Pseudomonadota; class Gammaproteobacteria; order Lysobacterales; family Rhodanobacteraceae; genus Dokdonella; species Dokdonella sp. GW821-FHT11D02. Next base: position 2,773,562 of record NZ_CM179520.1, read on the forward strand.
CCTCGGCCTGCGCGTTGTTGTAGCTGTTCGCGCTGGCCGGCGCGCGGTTGTAGGCGATGTAACGATCGTCGGGCGAGAACGCCGGGTAGTACTCGTTGTCGCCGCTTGCCGCGACCGTAACCGGTGCGCCGCCCGCGCGGTTGTTGAACGGCACCACGTGGATATCGCCATTGGTGACCGTCACGCCTGTGGTTACCGCATCGGGCGTCGAGACGTACACCACCTTGTCGCTGAAGTGCGCGAACGAGGCCGACGCCGCATTCGTGCTCTCGCCGGTGCGCGCGAGGAAACCCCAGCCGCTGCCCTGCGCGGCCGAAGTCGCTTCGAGGTCGGTCCAGATGATGTTGTTCTGGTACATCGTCAGCGCGATGCGGTCGCCGCCGATCCAGTGCAGCTGGGAGAACGACGGTGCGTCCTGATCCTGGCGCGCCATCAGCGTCTGCGCACTGCTGCTGATGAAAGACGGCGTGAGATGCTGCCCGTCGGCGGACAACAGGCCCAGCCCGGCGCCGCCGCCCTCGCCCGCCGAGAACCCGACGTAAGCGCCGTCGGGCGTCGAGGTGTGGCAGCCGAAGCAGCCGGCGCCCGCGTCGGCCGGCGCGAGGATGTCCTTCAAGTTCTCGTCGCCGATGCGGAACCCGCGCAGCCGCATGCCGTTGCTGGTGTTGGTCCAGTACACGATCGCGCCCGGCGCGGCGACCGGCGCGATGCGCACGGCGCCGCTCGAGCCCAGCTCCGGCCCGCTGGTGAGCGTGCCGGATGCGTAAGTCGCGCCGCGCACCGTCACGGTGATGGGAGTGTCGACCGTGTGCTGCGACAACGCGGCCCAGAGGTTGGCCGGCATCGTCCACGACGACGCGGTGGTGTAGACCAGCAAGGCGTTGCTTTGGTTGTTCGCGCTGAGACGCAGCTCGAACAAGTTTTCGCTACCGCTCGGAATCCACGCGAAGCGCGGACGCAGCCAGTTGTTGGGGAACAAGGTTCCGATCTGCGGATCGGCCAGGCAAGGCCCGCCCGTCGGCGCGCCGACCGTGCCGCCGAACAACGGCGGCGCATCCGCGGGCGTGCCGTCGTCGATGATCGGTTGGGCGGGGAAATCGCGGAACTCGAAGCCGTCGGCGAAGATCGCATCGAGCGCCGACGCGGGCGCGGATGTCAGCACCAGCGCCGACGTAAACAGCACGACCAACGAGCGACGCATGGCGCTCTCTCCCCATTGAGTCCGCAAGATTCGAAATCGCCCCGGGGCGGCATCGTACTCCGCTTCGCGATCGAAACGGGGCGAGGCTCATTTCCAGCGAACTCGCTGGAGCAAACCTGCGGCGATTGCCGAACCCGGCTCGACGACGTGGTGTCGATCCCGTCCGTCAGCCGTTTCAATCCGATCTCATTCGCCGACCAGGAAGACCGGCGCTGATCCCTACTCTCCGTCTACTTCCACAAAGTTCAATAACGTGCCGCCTTGTTGAACGTTGTCGCAAGCATCAACAGGCGGCGCATCGATGTCAGCGCGACGCTGGAACCGTATCCCGGTCCGGAAGCGGCCTGCGAGCGATCGCCCTCTTGTGCCGCAGTGAGGGTTCACGTCATATGAGCCGTCCTTGACCGAACCCGGCTCCGTTCCGACATGACTGCCGCCGCACCCGAAGCCGACACCCGCACCCGCCTGCGCCGCTCGGTCTCCAACACGCTGAAAGGCTCGGCCGGCAACCTGGTCGAGTGGTACGACGTCTACGTCTACTCGGTCTTCGCCGGCTATTTCGAATCGCAGTTCTTTTCGCCACAAGACAAGAACGCCACCTTGTTCATCTGGGCGATCTTCGCCATGACCTTCCTGATGCGGCCGATCGGCGCGTGGTTCTTCGGCCGCTTCGCCGACCGCTACGGCCGCCGTCTGTCGTTGACGGTGTCGGTCACGATCATGGCCGGCTGCTCGTTCGCCATCGCGATCACGCCGACCGAAGCCAGCATCGGCCTGGCCGCGCCGATGATTCTGCTCTTGGCGCGGCTAGTCCAAGGCTTCGCCACCGGCGGCGAGTACGGCGCCAGTGCCACCTATCTTTCGGAAGCGGCCCTGCCCGGCCGGCGTGGTTTTCTGTCTTCGTTCCACTACGTGACCCTGGTCGGCGGCCACGTGCTGGCGCAGCTCACCCTGCTCGTGATGCTGCAACTCTTCGACGCCGCGCAGATCTCGCACTGGGGCTGGCGCGCCGCCTTCGCCATCGGCGGCCTCGCCGCCATCGTGGTGTTCTGGATGCGGCGGACGATGGACGAATCGCTCGGCTCCGACGCCATCCAAGCCGCTAAAAAGGGCCAAGCGCGCGCCGCGGGCTCGCTGCGCGAACTGTTCGTGCACCAGTGGCGGCCGCTGCTGCTGTGCTTTCTGATCACCGCCGGCGGAACCGTCGCGTTCTACACCTACACCGTGGTCGGCCCGAAGATGATCCAGAGCCGCTTCGCCGGCGACGACGCGATGACCGGCGTCGTCATCAACTTGATCGCCCTGACCGTGCTGATGCTGCTGCAGCCGATCGGCGGCTGGTTGTCGGACCGGGTCGGCCGCAAGAGTCTCCTGGTGTTCTTCGGCCTCGGCGGCGTGCTCTACACCGGATTTCTGGTGCTGGCGCTGCCGCAGCAGAGCGGCTGGCTGCCCGCGTTCGCGATGCTCGCCATCGCCTTCGTGATCCTGACCGGCTACACCTCGATCAACGCCGTGGTGAAGGCCGAGCTGTTCCCCACCCACGTGCGCGCGCTCGGCGTGGGGCTCGGCTATGCGCTGGCCAATTCCGCGTTCGGCGGTACGGCGCCGTTGCTATACCAGGCTGCGCTGCGTGCCGATCAGATGATGCTATTCGCCGTGTACGCGACCGTGGTGATTGCGGTGTCGCTGGTCGTGTATGTGTTCTTTCTCAAGAACAAGGGAGCGAATTGGTTGGATGATGCGGCGGCGATGGGACGATAGATTTTCTTCGTTCAAGTCCAGCCGCAAGGCGTATCCACCTTGCGGCTGCGGCCTTTCCAAGCACTCAATCAGCTGTCATTCCCGCGGCGGCTGATGAGCAGCGTAGCTTGACCGACCGTCACCTGCAGGTCGTCGCCAACTGAGAATCCGCACTGCTCCAGCCAGCGCCCGCCCAGCCGCAGACGTGGTACGGCGCGCCCAAACCAATGCAAACCGCGATGCTCGTCGTAATAGATGGAACCCATCTTGCAGCGCGTGGGAGCGCGGAAGCGCTTGCGTGGCGAAGACGAGAGGTCAGGAAGCGCCTTGGGCTTCGAGGGATTCACTTCCGGCTCAATTGCAGGAGCGGGAAGTGATCGGGTGACGCGCTTGCGCGGCGCGACGAGAATGGCAGAACGCGAAGATCCTCTTCTAGAGCGGGACATGTCGGATTCCTCGTTCGATGATGGAATCCAACGCCATCGGGCGCTGGGGCGCCTTGTGATTCGAGCTGTCAAACCCGGCTGCGCAATTTTCGCAACAGACCAATAGTGCCAACGCACTTAGGGTTGGTCAACGAGCTCATCGACAACGTCGCTAAACGGTCCCAGAGCTTTAAGTAAGTGACTCTGCTCCGTTAGTCCCGCCGTTAGTTTTATATGCCAGATGCCGCAGAGCCAATATCAATCCTACTTAGCAAGTTCGCGTTCGGCTTATCTGTATTATAGAGATGCTTAGAAAGTATGATCTTCGCCATTCCAGAAACATCATCTCGCGTCCTATCGTCCAAATACTCAAAACGATACTCGTCCACGAACATCGTAAATAAATCATAAAGATAAAATGAATCCTTATCCAATGACGCCACGTACTTACCAATTGCGCTCTGCCATTTCTTTGGCCGGATAGTTGCAATTAACAACGCCACATTGTGCTTCCTAAGCTCATCTGTTTCAGACAATAACTTATTAAATAATAACGGCCCCATTTTTGCCGACGCCAAATCAGGACCAAACCATTTTAATACATTGAATGGTATGACGTTCCAAATCTTTGTTATCGCACCATCCTCAGAGCGAAGTTTTTCATCTACGACAAAGCGCGTACCGTCGAATTCAGCCTTACCTTGTTCCGCCAAAATAGGAGAAATGAGCACGAGGACACTTTGCACCTGCTCCCAGCAGCGCAGCAAGACATCAAAGAGCCTCTCCTTTCCCTTTGGTGAAACATAATCACTGTTTCGCAAGGCCCGCGCACTAGCTCGAAGCCCAGCGCATAAGTTATCGAATGAGTAAGAATTAAGAAGCGAACGAATTCTTTGGTCATATGGCCTGGAAGGGTCATATGAACGATCAAGAAAGTCATCCTTTACATTCTGGGGAAGATGAGAATTTAAAACATCATTATGCAAGTACTCAAGCATCCTCTCTTCGCCAAGCTGTCTCGCAGTCCAACGAAAGAAACTATAAAGATTAGACGGGTTAGAAATATTGGCTTTTCCGCCAACGCTAGACTGCAGCTTATCTAGATCATCGCTTAGTGACACAAGGGCATCGTTTCTACATCGATCAATGCCCGTATAGAACTCAATAACCTCAGGAAATCTCGTATATTGCATGTCGGTAAAAATATAATTTCGAAAATCAGAATCGTGATGCATCCTTGCTGCGGCAAAGTAGTAAATCCAATAGGAAAACCTAAATCCAAATTTTGCACCAAACTTAACAATTATTGAATGCTCAACAAGTAAATCCATTACTCCAGACACATCAACATCCACAAGCATATGATCGCAAAAGATATTACCGCGCTTTATAAAATCTTCACGAGTGAATAACTGATCACTACCCTTCAATATCGACTCGCAAAAATTTCCAAGAAGATGCTCGCAATCCTTCAAGTCTGCACGTGATCTGTAAGTCAGAGAGGCCGCTGATTGAAAGACTATATTGAGAACACCTCGAATGACTTCCGCCCTATTCACTATGGATTCCGATTCATCACCAGACACAAGCAACAATGTGAGACAATTTAATGCCGTTCGCGGAAGGTTTAACGCGTCAAGATCGTATAAAACACGATTGAATAAAATTTCAACGTCGATATCAAGATCATTTTCCTCGCAGTAACTACAGACTATCCTTCTGAGCGCCTGTCTTTTTAGGGCCCATAAATATAATGAACGAAAAACTCTTCCGCCGATTAGCCCGGCCTCTGATGCCCGCAGCGTTGGTGCGAATTCAGAGGCTAAAACTACGATCCTTGAATCAGGAAATTCCTTAATTATTGCCTCGATGCATTTATTAGCGTTATTTATTCCCCGGCTCCAAGAGTCAACTACGATTCCGACAACCTGCTTCTTCGTTCCGCCAAATGTACACAAGAGAGAATTCAAGTCTTGACGTACACGATGTTGCTTAGTCGTCGCGAGATCGACTCTAAGCCATAACGAATTATCTCCTAGGCCAGCATTACATAATTGCCAGCCAACACAGCTTAATCCGTACTGTGGTGGAGCAGTCAACACTAATGAATCAGGCTGTGAGACAATATCATTAATAGAATACTTTGCCTTCGAGGGACGCCCGCGCTCGGTTTCCGGGCAATCAAATATCTCAGGGTCAACCCAGCGCGAACTTTTATCTCGACCAAATGTACGCAGTGCACTAGATAAACCGTCGGAAAAGTAACGCCGTGCGACGTCACAGCAACTTGACTTAACCTGAGCTAACGACTGACCAAACTCAACTCTTCCGGAATCGGTTCCGGACATTGTTGTACCGAGGACGAATCGAGATTTTTGATCCCATTGTCGATAAAGAACTGATTTTGATCCATCTACTTTTATGCTTGTAATCGAATATCCCATTGGACTGCGCTTGTCAGTTAGAAGCGCCGGAGCATTCAACCTTAGAGTTCTACCAGTCGACCTCTGTTCATCAACCACATCTTGATCGTGTTCATGACCAAAAAAACAGAGATCGAAGCTAAGAAACTTATCGCGAAGCTCACGACGACACCAATCGGTCATCCAATTCAATGGATGGTGACATACGAATATTCGCAGTTTATGAGTACTTTTATGCAGCCAATTTGCTAAGTCACGCGTCCCAACGGCTAACCGTTGGAAGTCAGAAATTGCCTTTCCACGATATTTTAATCCTCCGGAAGAAAAGAACGCTGAATTAGCACAAAAAACACCTAAATCATCCGTGATTGAATAGCCAGCGCCCCCAACATGTGAAGACCCAACGCCATAACCTGCAAAGGATTTCTCAAATGAGAGATAACCTTCAAATTTTTCATCAAAAACAGTGCTGTGTTTTCTTATATAATTATTAAATGAATCCTCATCAAGGTTCATATTTATAATCGATTCATGATCTAAAAAGTTATCTTCAACGACCTTCTGAGATATGTCGTGGTTGCCCGGCACGCAGATACGATTAGATTTCGGTATACCAGCCGCTGTTAGAAGAGGATCTAGTTGCTCAAGGAATGATAAAAAATCCTCGTTCTTTGAGCCTGCGCCAGCAATATCCCCAGAGAGCAGTAAGAATGTCTCTCCATTCATCTGTGAAACTTGTCCTGGGAGATCTTCCAGAAACGGCCGAAATGCCGGCCTGCGATCGTACGCGCCAGGCGCGAAATGCACATCGGAGATATGAATGAAGTTGTAAGTCACTATTTTGTCTCTGCTTGGTTGCACGTTAGGTCGGCGCTCACTCAACCACGTTATCAGCACGTGCGAGATCCGCCTCAGCGATTACATCTTCGCTTCCATCAACGCCGCGAGCATCGCGAACGACGTCAGAGCGCCCTACTTGACTGAGAATTCCATCACTTCCTTTGCATCCCCATAAACGCCTCCCTAACCTCCGGCGCCACCACATCCACCTGCCGCTTCGCCTGCAGCAACGCCCTCTGCCCTTCCGGCAACTGACAATTGCGCGACAGCGTCGTCGCCTCGTCGCCGTTCCGCGCCTTCGCATCCTGCAGATTCACCACCACGCCCAAGGTGTCGCCGAGCGGCTCCAGCGCCACGCAGATGCGGTCGATCATGGCCATGTCGCGGTACTTCTGGCCGTCGACCATCACGGCCAGGTTGTCGGCGTCGAGCCAGATGGCGGAGCGCACGCCCGACAGCGGGCGCACCGCAGCGCGCGCGGCTTCGCGGTTGATCGGGCGATTGGCGTCGCGCAGGCGGATCGAGCGCGAGAAATCGGGCGCCATTGCATCGACGTGTTGCCGGGCGGCTTGTTGATTGCCGGTCAGCAGCGCCGCTTGAGTGCCGGCGATATGGCCGGCTGTGGCGTAAGGATTGGTGGGTTGCCCGGCTTGCTGCGGGCGAGACTTTTCAGACGCGGTATCGGCGGCCTGGCGCTGGCACGCGCTGACGCAGACGGCGATGGCGCCGATCAGCACGAAACGGAAACGATTGTGCGGTGTTCCCCAACACCGGCATCCAGCCGAGGACTCCATCCCGAATCTCCGCCCCCTCAAGCGTCGATGGATGGAGTAGGCAACAAATGCGAGCGGCGTTCAAGTTGCGCCGCAACCCGAGGCCGACTATCTGCCCGGGCGACAACGGCGCATTCGTTCCGACGCTTCCGGCATCAGCCGCCGTCGGCCTTTGGCGCCGCGCTGTCCGTCTTCCAGTACGCCGCGTCGTAGAGCGACAGGCTCAGCTCGGACGGTTTCGGCAGCTTGTTGGAGAGATCGAGAACGGCGCCCTCACTCTCCCAACGCGCGGCGCTGCCATCGGGCGATTTCCCCGCGTTGTCCGGTGCGCTGCCCGCTTCGGGCTTGGGTGCGCCGTGCGCCTTCGTCAGCGTGTCGAGGATCTCGTCGTAACGGTCCTTCGCGAGTCCGGTGACGCGGATCTGCACCAGCCGATCGTCGTGAAAGCGATAGAGGATGGCGACGTGTTTGCCGGCGAAATATTCGTTCTGCATGCGCGGGAACTCGTCCACGGCTTTGCTTTTGCGGCAGATCTTGTCGCCCGCGCGCGCGTCGGTCGCGGTGTCGCAGGTCCAGCGCTTGCCGTAAGACTTGGCCAGCTGATCGATCGGCGTGCCGATCGTCTTGCCGTTGATGTCGAGCCCCCACGCCGGACCGGCACAGGTTGCCGCAAGGCCAAGTATCGCCAGGACGATCGGACGCATGAATTCTCTCCCCTGATGTTTCGTGACGGTGGCTGGCGATCGTACCCAGTCGCGGGCGGGGCCGAAACAGCAACGCGCAGGCGGCCGCGACGACTTGCGCATCCGCTCGCCGCCCAAACCCAACGCTACGCAGGCGTTCGCCCCGCTCGCCGGCCGCGCACGAAGCCTTTCTCCGGGTCGATGAAGCTGACTCCGTTCCCGCGTAGATCGGAAGTCGTGCCGACTTCCGGCACGCTCACGCCCGCTCGGCCGGGACTAGCGTTGCGGCGGACGATCGATCTAGCGCGACCGTCGCCGCAGGGGAGCAACCACATGCCGGAACTCGATCGCCGCCGATTCCTCCAACTCGCCGCCACGCTCGGCGCCGCGCTGGCCTTGGGCTGCACGCCCGTGCGCCGTTCAGCCAGCGGCTGGCGCGAACGGCGCGAGCTGTATCCGCAGGGCGTCGCCTCCGGCGATCCGGACGAGAACAGCGTTCTGCTGTGGACGCGACGCCCTTACGCGGATGGACGCGACGAGGCCAGCTTGCTGGTCGAAATCGCCGAAGACGCAGCCTTCGCGCGCGTGGTCGCGACGACCACGGCAAAAGTGCAAGCGCAGTCCGACTGGACCTGCCGTGTGCTGGTCGGCGATCTGCAACCGGCACGCGAATACTGGTACCGCTTCGTCGACGCGGACGGCAACGGCAGCCGCATCGGCCGCACGCTGACCGCGCCGAACCCCGACGACGCACGGCCTGCGCGCTTCGCCTTCGTCAGTTGCCAGGACGTCTGCGAGGGTCATCTGAATGCCTATCGGCGCATGATCTTCGAAGACGAACGCGCCGCGCCGGAGGAGAGATTGGGCTTCGTGCTGCACCTGGGCGATTTCGTCTACGAGGTCGTGCAGTACCCAGACCAGGTCAAGAACGGCCATCGCTACGACCGCCTCATCACCTTCCCTATCCAGTTTCCGAAAGGCAAGACGGTGGCTAAGAACCGTTTCTGGGCGCCCGATTCGCTCGATGATTACCGCGCGCTCTACCACGCCTACCTGCAGAACCCGGACTTGCAGGACGCGCGCGCGCGCTGGCCGTTCGTGGCGATGTGGGACAACCACGAATTTTCCTGGAACGGCTGGCAGTCGATCCAGGAATTCGCCGGCACGGAAGGCTGGGTGCCGGCGCAGACGCTGAAAGTCGCGGCGAATCAGGCTTGGTTCGAATACCAGCCGGCGCGCGTGTTGCCGCCGGGCTCCAGCCTGGACACGTTCAACGTGCCGCAGGTGGTCGACACGTTGGTCAAGGATTTCGACGACGACGGCCTCGGACGCGAAGCCAACAACCTGGCCGCGATCGACAGCCTCATCGCCTATCGCGCGCTGCGCTGGGGCCGGCACATCGACCTGATCCTCACCGACCAGCACAGCTTCCGCTCGCGCGATCCCTCCTCGCACGACGAAATCGGTCCGCTGTTCGAAGGCGACACGCTGGGTTTCGTCCCCGAAGAATTGTGGCGGCAGCTCGACGGCGGCCGCGACTACGCCAACGGCCATCCGCCATCGAAGCTGTCCTTCGGCGACAAGAGCGTGGCCAACTACCGCGCCGGCGACGCCGCGCAGACGGTGTTGGGGGCGAAGCAGAAAGCCTGGTTCCTCGAGCGCCTGCGCAGCGCGAAGGCGACCTGGAAAATCTGGGGCAATTCGCAGGGCACGCCGGACTGGCGCGTCGATCCGCAGCATCTGCCGACCGCGCTGGGCTCATGGTCGGGCGAAGGCTTCGCGCTACTCGCCACCTACGATTGGGGCGCCGCCTACCACGAGCGCGCGCAGATCTTCGACGCCGTGCGCGATGCCGGCATCACCGGTTTCGCCATCGTCTCCGGCGATCGCCACAGCTTCTGGGCCGGCTACGCCGCCAAGGCCTTGCCGCCCGCCGCGTTCGAACCGGTCGGCGTTACCTTCGTCGGCGGCTCGATCTCTTCGCCGGGCATGGTCGAAGCCAACGAGCACAATCTGAAAAAGGACGATCCCTTGCGTCCGCTGTACGTCGCCAATCCCGATGGCGGTGCGCCGCAAGCGACGGTCAACCTGCTGTTGCGTCACGGCGTGCGCTCCGCGTTGGAATACGCGCGCAGCGGCGACTTGCAGAAGGCGCACGCGGCGAGCAATCCGGAGCTGGCGCCGCATCTGTCCTTCGTCGACATGGGCGGACACGGCTACGCCACGGTCCGCGTCGATGCAAATACGATGGTGACGGAGTTCGTCTGCATCCCGCGCCCGATCGAGCGCAGCCCGCGCGAGGACGGCGGTCCGCTGCGCTATCGCGTGCGTCATGAAGTGGCGCTGTGGCGGGCGGGGGAAGCGCCGCGGATGCGGCAGACGGTTGTCGAGGGGGACGTGGGGCTGGCGGTGTGACGGCGAATCAGTGCGTGGACCCGGCCCCGTTTGCGGGCGCGATCAGGGCCTGAAAGCGCGGATTCGCTCGCAGCGGGTCCCACATCGGATGCAAACGCAGCTCCGCGAGGGTCGGGCCCGCAGGAACCTCGAGCAAGTGCGGAAGCGCCGCGACGGCGGCATCCTGATCCCCGAAGTCGGCTTGCACTCGTGCCAGCAGAGCCTGCGCTCTCGGCAGCGCCACCGAATCGTCCGCATTCAGCGCGACGTTCCGCTTCGCCATGGCGAGCGCGTTCTCCTTGTCGCCAAGTCCTGCGTAAACGACCGCAAAGAATTGGGCGAGCTGCACGTCGTCCGCCTCGCTTTTTCGCACGCGAAGCCCCGCCTTGAGCGCCAGCTGGAAATTAGCCTGCGATTGCTGGCTCTCGCCTTTCCATCGCTGCGCGGAGGCGGCGACGATTCGACAATAGGCTTCGATGGCGACGAGGTCGTCGCTGGGTTTCGACAGCACGCCGCTGATCGTGTCGATCACCTCATCGAAGTGTCGTTCGTAGAGCAGCTGATCGATGTGAATGCTGAAATTGTAGAAATCTTCCTTGCGTACCGGCACGCGCTTGAGAAGTCGTGCGGCCTCCGCCAAATTTCCCTCATCCTGATAGGTCTGAGCTTTGAGTCCTAACAGACTCATCGAATCGGGCTCGATCTCGAGCGCTCGATCGAGTGCACGGCGCGCGTTGGTGAAATCACGCAACGAACCGTAGGTAGCAGAGAGCTCGGAGAACAGCGCCAAATCGCGGGGGTCCAGCAAGGTCGCCGCATTCAGATGCTCCAAGGATTCACGCCAGTTTCCTTGCCGGCGCTCGATGTAGGCGATCGAGGCCAACACCTCCGCGTTATTGGGCAACCGTTGTCGCGCCTGCTCAAAAGCCACCAGGCCGCCGGCGAAATCGCGCAAACAGCGGAAGCGATAAAACCCCAGCGCGAGATGCGCTTCACCGAGCTCGGGATCGAGCGCCAGAGCTTTGTCGACGGCCTCTTTCGCGGCAGCCTTCATCGCCGCCGCGTCGTCCGCCGAGCGGTCAAAAAAGCTGAACACCATGTAGCTGCGCACGATCGCCAGATGCGCCCAGGCGAGCGCGAACTGGGGATCCAATCGCACGACGCCTTCATACAGGCTTGCGACGTGGTGCCTGTCATAGGCGAGCCCTGCCGCACGCGTTTCGGCAGCGAGAGCCCGCAGATAAAGATCGTAGGCCTCGGCGTTCGCAGTCGGCCGCGCCGCGACGACAGCGGCCTGGCCGCCGCTGAGTTGGATGTGCAGCGTGGAGGCGACGGCTTGCGCAATATCGCTTTCGACCCCGAGCACGTCGTCGAGCTTGCGGTCGTAGCTCTCGGCCCAAACTTGCTCGTCGCTCGTGGCGCTGATCAGCTGCACGGAAACGCGTACGGCTTTGTCGACGCGCCGCACGCTGCCCTCCAACACCATCGCAACGCCGAGCTCGCGACCGATGTCACGCACGTTGCCGCCCTTGGCGGAATACCGCTGCGTAGAAGTGCGCGAGATGACCCGCAGCTCACCGATCTTTGCGAGACGCGTCAGGATCTCGTCCTGGATGCCGTCGGCAAAGTAGGCGTTGTCCGGCTCGGAACTCATGTTCTCGAAAGGCAGAACAGCGATCGAACGGCGCGCCTCTTTCTGTGCCGATTCGCCGCGCGGCATGAAGTAATTCACCAGCAAGAATATGACGGCCAGCGAAAGTACCCCGATGATCGCGCCATCGATGCGGCGCGAGCGCGGCCGCTGCACGTCGAGGTCTTGGTCGGCGGAAACCTCGCGCTTGAATCCCTGCGGAGTCCACTCGTAGAACCACGAGAAAATCAGCGCGACCGGAAAGCCGGCGATCACGGCGACAACGATGGCGCGCACGACCCGGTTGGGGATGTCGAAAAAAGGAAACACCTGCGTCGCGATCTGCACGAGCAGCCAGCCGCTGGCCAGATAGAGCGCGGCGGCCTGGATGACATTGCGGCGGCTTAGTTCACCGAAGAACGATCGCTTCATTGGGCCCGCTTGGAGTCTTCGGTCGATGGAACGATGATGCGGTCGATGTCCGCGCCGCGCTACTCCGACAGCGGACCGTCACAGCCAGATGGTTAGCGCCAGAGCAACGGAAGTCATTCCTCCCGCCGCTTCTCCGAGCTCGTTGCATCCCGCAGCGCCAAACGTTGCGGCGACAAGGCGCCACTGAAGTACGCCAGTTCAATCATTTCCTCGAAGAACTCGATTTTCGTACGGGTGCTCAGCTTCGACCAGGCTTGCAACTGGGCTCGTCCGGCATCGGCAAGCGAGAACGACAGTTCGTTCGATCCGATTGTCATGACTCACCTCGCTCGGCGTCGCGGATCTGCCGAAGCTTGGCGTAGTCCACCTGCGCGTCGTTCAGAGCGGCGAATATCTGGCGGACATTGAATGACATCGCAAGTCGCCGCGGTTACATATTCCGCCGGTACTCCCCACCCACGTCATACAACGCATGACTGATCTGCCCCAGCGAGTGCGTCTTCACCGCCTCCATCAAGGCCGCGAACACGTTCTGCCGGTTGCGCGCGGTGTCTTGCAAATAGCGCAGGCCATGCCCGTCGTGCGTGCCGGTGTCGGCTTCGTCGACGTCGGTGCCGTGTTCGCGTGAGGTCTCGCCGACCGGCGCGAGGCGGTTGCGGTTGTTCTGATACGCACGCACGTTCTCGATCTGCTGGCCCTTCTCTTCCTCGGTCGAACGGATCAGTTCGATCTCGGTGGCCACTTCGCCGCCGTGCTCCTTCGGCAGGAAGGTGTTGACGCCGATCAAGGGCAGGCTGCCGTCGTGCTTCTTGTGCTCGTAGTAGAGGCTTTCTTCCTGGATCTTGCCGCGCTGGTACATGGTGTCCATCGCGCCGAGCACGCCGCCGCGCTCGCTGATCGCCTCGAACTCCTTGTACACGGCCTCTTCGACGATGTCGGTCAGCTTGTCGACGATGAAGCTGCCCTGCCAGGGGTTCTCGTTGAAGTTGAGGCCGAGTTCCTTGTTGATGATCATCTGGATCGCGACGGCGCGGCGCACGCTTTCTTCGGTCGGCGTGGTGATCGCTTCGTCGTAGGCGTTCGTGTGCAAGGAATTGCAGTTGTCGAACAGCGCGTATAGCGCCTGCAGCGTCGTGCGGATGTCGTTGAACTGGATCTCCTGCGCGTGCAGCGAGCGGCCGGAGGTTTGGATGTGGTACTTCATCATCTGGCTGCGCTCGTTGGCGCCGTAACGCTCGCGCATCGCGCGCGCCCAGATGCGCCGCGCGACGCGGCCGATCACGGTGTATTCGGGGTCCATGCCGTTGGAGAAGAAGAACGACAGGTTCGGCGCGAAGTCGTCGATCTTCATGCCGCGTGCGAGGTAGTACTCGACGATGGTCAGGCCGTTCGAGAGCGTAAAGGCGAGCTGGCTGATCGGGTTCGCGCCGGCTTCGGCGATGTGGTAGCCGGAGATCGAGACCGAATAGAAGTTGCGCACCTTGCGGTCGACGAAGTACTGCTGGATGTCGCCCATCATGCGCAGCGCGAATTCGGTCGAGAAGATGCAGGTGTTCTGCGCCTGGTCTTCTTTCAGGATGTCCGCTTGCACGGTGCCGCGCACGGTCGAGAGCGTGTGCGCCTTGATCTTCTCGTAGGTGTCGGCGTCGACCACTTGGTTGCCGGTGATGCCGAGCAGGCCGAGGCCGAGACCGTTGTTGGTCGCCGGCAGGTCGCCGTGGTAGCGCGGACGCTCGCGCCCTTCGAACAATTGCGCGATCTGCTTTTCGGCGGCGGCCCAGCGCGCGGGGTCTTCTTTCAGATACTTCTCGACCTGCTGATCGATCGCGGTGTTCATGAACATCGCGAGGATCATCGGCGCGGGGCCGTTGATCGTCATCGAGACGGAGGTGGTCGGCGCGCACAGGTCGAAGCCGGAATATAGCTTCTTCATGTCGTCCAGCGTCGGGATGTTGACGCCGGAATTGCCGATCTTGCCGTAGATGTCCGGGCGCGGCGCCGGGTCTTCGCCGTACAAGGTCACGCTGTCGAACGCGGTCGACAGGCGCGCGGCGGGCAGGCCTTGGCTCAAATAATGAAAGCGGCGATTGGTGCGTTCGGGCGTGCCTTCGCCGGCGAACATGCGGATCGGGTCTTCGCCGGTGCGGCGGTACGGGTAGACGCCGCCGGTGTAGGGGTAGTAACCGGGCAGGTTTTCCTTCTGCAGAAAGACCAAAAGCTCGCCCCAGCTCTTGTAGGTGGGCGCGGCGATCTTCGGGATCTTCTGGTGCGAGAGCGATTCGCGGTAGTTCTCGACGCGAATCGCCTTGCCGCGCACTTCGTATTCGCCGACTTCATCGGTGATCGACTTCAGCCGCGCCGGCCACTCGCGCAAGAGACGCACGGCTTCGGAGTCGAGCGATTGGATGGCATCGTTGTAGAGAGCCGGGATTCGGGATTCGGGATTGGAGCTTCGGGAAGCGGAGCCTCGGTGCAGGTCGAGCGGCTCCGGCAATTCCGCATCGCCGAGCTCTTTCATGGCCTTCCAAAGCGCCTGCGCGCGATCGGCAATCTCCGCCTGCGACTCGATGCGCGCATTGATGCTGCGCCCCTGCTCGGCGATCTCGGCCAGATAGCGCACGCGGCTGCCCGGAATCAGCACGGTCGCACGCGGCTCCTTCAGCGTGGTGTCGAAGGCCGGCGTCCAGTCGAGCTTGGCCGGAGCGCCTTCGACCTTGGCGCCGACATGCAGCTTCTCGCGCAACAACCGGCACAGATTGGTGAACATCCAGGTCACGCCCGGATCGTTGAACTGGCTGGCGATGGACGGATAGACCGGCAAGTCCTCGTCCTTCGTCTGGAACGCGACGCGGTTGCGCTTCCACTGCTTGCGCACGTCGCGCAGCGCGTCTTCGGCGCCGCGCTTGTCGAACTTGTTCAGCACGATCAGCTCGGCGAAGTCGATCATGTCGATCTTCTCGAGCTGGCTGGCGGCGCCGTAGTCGCTGGTCATCACGTACATCGGGAAGTCGACCAGATCGACGATCTCCGAATCGCTCTGGCCGATGCCGGCGGTCTCGACGATGACGAGGTCGTAGCCCTGCCCTTTCAGGAACGCGATGCAGTCCTTCAGCACGACGCTGGTGGCGGCGTGCTGGCGGCGCGTCGCCATCGAGCGCATGAACACGCGATGGTTGCGCAGGCTGTTCATGCGGATGCGATCGCCGAGCAGAGCGCCGCCGCTGCGGCGGCGGGTCGGGTCGACCGCGAGCACGGCGATGCGCATGTGCGGGAACGCGTGCAGGAAGCGCAGCAGCAACTCGTCGACCACGCTCGATTTGCCGGCGCCGCCGGTACCGGTAATACCGATCACCGGCGTCTTGCCGCCGGCGAGCTGCCATTCCTTGCGCAGGCGTTCGAGTTGGTGCTCGTCGTGCAGGCCTTCCTCGATCGCGGTCAGCGCGTGGCCGACGGCGATCTCGTCGTCGATCGCGACCTGAGCCGGCGGTACCTCGGCACGTGGCTCGCCGGCCGCGTGCGCGTCGGAGGCGGCGCGGGCGCGCTTGACCACGTCCTCGATCATCTCGACCAGGCCCATCTTCATGCCGTCGTTGGGGTGGTAGATGCGCTCGACGCCGTAGGCTTCGAGTTCGCGGATCTCCTCCGGCGTGATGGTGCCGCCGCCGCCGCCGAACACGCGGATGTGGGCGGCGCCGCGCTCCTTCAGCATGTCGACCATGTATTTGAAATACTCGACATGACCGCCCTGATAACTCGACAGCGCGATCGCGTCGGCGTCTTCCTGTAGCGCGGCGCGCACCACGTCTTCGACCGAACGGTTGTGGCCCAGATGCACCACCTCCGCGCCCTGCGCCTGGATCAGCCGGCGCATGATGTTGATCGCGGCGTCGTGGCCGTCGAACAGGCTGGCCGCGGTGACGAAACGCAGCGGCTTGAGTTCGGCGGCGCTTTCGGTGGCGACGTGCTTGGCGGGAGTGCTCATGGCGCGGATCCGGCTTGCTGAAAACAGACCCCTATTCTACGCGGCGCGCGGTGCCTGCCGCGCTCCTCGGCGCCACGTCAGGCGGAATCGTCAGGATCCGGTCATGGCGGCGCTCACGCGATGCACGCACGGAGCGCCGTTGAACGGCGCCGCGTCAGGCCACGCCGAACGGCAGCTCGAAGGTCGAGATCACGCGCTCGCCGACGACGGCGCCGCCGAGGAAGCGCAAGACCGCTTCGATCACGTGGGCGTCGCCGAGGATGCGCTGGTGGCCGAGTCCGCTGGTGCTGAGCAGGCGCGCGTCGGGCCAGTAGCGCGCGTAGCGCTCGCCTTCGGACCACGGCACTTCGCGGTCGTCGAGGTCGTGCACGATCAGCGCGGGCGGCGTCAGCGCCGGCGCGCGATGCTGGATCTGGAACGATTCGAGTTCGCGCCCGATCTCCGAGGCGGCCAGCGCGCACATGCGCTGCGCGATCGACGGCGGCATGCCGAGCGCCTGGGTGAAGCGATGGGTCGCCGCGATCACGTCGGCTGGCGGCGCGATCAGCACGGCACGCGCGATCGGCGTGCCTTCCGACATCGCCAGTGCCGCCGCGGCCGCGCCGAAGGAGTGCCCGACCATCGCCGCCGCCGGCCCGTAGCGCGCCACCACGGCCGCCGTGTGCGCCGCGAAATCGACCAGATAACCGCGCCCCGGCGCGCTGCGCCCGTGCCCCGGCTGGTCGAACGCGACCACCGCGTAGCCGGCCGCGCCCAGCGCGCGCGCCCACGGCAACAAGCGCAACGCATGATCGGACCAGCCGTGCGCGAGCAGCACGTACGGCGTCGTTTGCGGATCGCCCCAGACGTAACAGGTCAGCGCGACGCCGTGGCTGTCGAGCACCGACGCGACCGCGCCGCCGGTATCGGCTTGACGTGCGCGCTGGCGACTCGACGCCAACGGCGTGCCGAACAGACGCAAGGCGCGGCGCGCCGTGTTCTGCGGCGCGATGCGCGCGCCGAGCGCGTAGCGCGCTCGCAAGGCTGCGAATGCTAGATTTTTTGGAACGATCGTGCTTTTTTTGGTCGCGGGCGTGGCCATGGGGGAACCTCGTTCGAATTCAGATGCGGCAGGAGTCGAGCAGGCGCCGGATCGCGCGGTCGCCGCGCGGGCTCGGGTCGCCGAGCAGGCGATGGTCGTGATGGGTGGCGAGCGCGATCGCGAACAGCTCGAACGCGACCTGCTCGGCGTCGGTGTCGGCACGCAGTTCGCCAGTGTCGACCGCCATGCGCACGGCGCGCACCAGTTCGGCGCGCAAGCGTTCTTCGTAGAACACCACGCGCTCGCGTACCGGGCCCGGCCGATCGTCGAACTCGATCGCGGCGCCGACCATCGGGCAGCCGCCTTCGCTCAGGCGCAGCCAGTCGAGCCAGTACGTAGCGATCGACTGCAGCCGCGCGAGGCCGCGCGGCGCACGCAGCGCCGGCACGAATACATCGCGCGTGAAGCGCTCGGCGGCGGCGTCGAGCACGGCCAGCTGCAATTCCTCGCGCGAGCCGAAATGCGCGAACACGCCGCTCTTGGACATCGCCGCGGTTTCCGCCACGTTGCCGATCGAGAGGCCGTCCAAGCCGTCGATGCGCACCCGCTCGAGCGCGCGCTCGATGATGTGGTTGCGGGTGGCGGCGCCCTTCGCGGTGGCGGCTCTAGCATCGACTTGCATGGCGAATAAATAGCACGACCGTGCTACACATTCAACCCAGCCGGATCAGCCCTTCGGCGGCGCCACGCGGATGCTGTCGTCGTAGCGGATGTCCTGGGTCGAGCGCGACTTGATGCCGCCGGTCTCGCCGTCGCTTTCCGAATGCACGATGCGGCCTTTCGCGTCGATCAGCACCTTGTTGTGCGCCTTCACTTCGGTGTCCATCGCCTTGATCAGCGTGTCGTAGCTGTAGGCGTGCACGGGCTGGCCGTTCCACACCGTGGCGCCCTCGTCTTTCAGATTGCTGGAGGCGGCGCGCAGATCGGCCGCCGACTTCGGCACGAACTGCTTCGCCATCGCGGCCATGTCGGCCGACGACTTGGTCCAGCCGGCCTTGTCGACCTTGATCCAGGTCGCTTCGGGCGTGCTGATGACTTCGACGCGATCGGTCTTCACGTGGAAGCGCGACAGGCTTTCGTATTCGGCCAGCGCCTTGACCTGGTTGCCCTTGTCGTCGACCGATTCGATGTCGACCGCGAAGTGCGATTCGAGCATCTTCGAATAGGCGGCGAACACGGCGTCGGCAACCTTGGCATCGCCCGACCCGTCGGCGGCAGCCAGCGCCGGCAGCGCGAAACAGGTGGCGAGGAGAAAGGAGGAGAAACGGCGGTGGAAGAACGACATGGAGGCTTCCTGCGTGAGGTAGGCGGTGAGCGATCTTGCGCCGCCGGCCGGCGCGCGACAACCGCGCCGCGCCGGGCCTGCGACGCAGTCGTGCGATCGGCCCGAGGCGCGCAGCGCCGTAAGCGATCCGCCACCGCGACGGCGTGCTGCGCAGAACATCGCGATAGGCTCTAAACTACGCGCCGTTTTTCCCCGCGGCCGACGACAGCGGCGAGGACTGGTCAGAAGAATCAGCGCGATACGGCGCATTCTTCGCGTCACCTCACCGCAGGCGCACCCTCGCCCGCCCCTCGCCCAGCGCCACATCCGGAGTTGCCATGATTTTCGAAACCATCGCCGAGACCGCTCACGAGCAGGTCGTGTTCTGCCACAACAAGGATGCTGGCCTCAAAGCCATCATCGCCGTGCACAACAGCGTGCTCGGTCCGGCGCTCGGCGGCCTGCGCATGTGGCCGTACAAGAGCGAAGCGGAGGCACTGAACGACGTGCTGCGCTTGTCGCGCGGCATGACCTACAAGAACGCGGTCGCCGGCCTCAACCTCGGCGGCGGCAAGGCGGTCATCATCGGCGATCCGGCCAAGGACAAGTCCGAAGCGCTGTTCCGTGCCTTCGGCCGCTTCGTCGGCTCGCTCAACGGCCGCTACATCACGGCCGAAGACGTCGGCATCGACGTCAACGACATGGAATGGGTGTTCCGCGAAACCGAGTTCGTCACCGGCGTGCACCAAGTGCACGGCGGCTCCGGCGATCCCTCGCCGTTCACCGCCTACGGCACCTTGCAGGGCCTGATGGCCGCGCTGAACCACAAGTTCGGCAACGAGGAAGTGGGCAAGTACAGCTACGCCGTGCAGGGCGCCGGCCACGTCGGCATGGAGTTCATCAAGCTCCTGCGCGAGCAAGGCGCCAAGGTCTACGTGACCGACATCAACAAGCAGCTGGTGCAGCAGGCGGTCGACGACTACGGCTGCACCGCGGTCGGCCTCGATGAGATCTACGACACCGACGCCGACGTCTACAGCCCGTGCGCGCTCGGCGGCACCGTCAACGAAGCGACCCTGCCGCGCCTGAAGTGCAAGATCATCTGCGGCGCCGCCAACAACCAGCTCGCCAACAACGCGATCGGCGTCGAGGTGGAGAAGCGCGGCATCCTGTACGCGCCCGACTACGCGGTGAACGCCGGCGGCGTGATGAACATCTCGCTCGAAATCGACGGCTACAACCGCGAGCGCGCGATGCGCATGATGCGCACGATCTACCTCAACGTCGGCCGCATCTTCGAGATCGCCCAGCGCGATTCGATCCCGACCTACCTCGCCGCCGACCGCATGGCGGAAGAGCGCATCAACGCGATCGGCCGCATCAAGCTGCCGACGATGGGCAACCATACGCCGCGCTTCCTCGGCCGCATGCGCGGGCAGTAATTCGCAAGCCGCTGAAAGCAAGCCGCCCGAGCTCATCGGGCGGCTTGTGCGTTTTCGCAAACCCGCTAACGGATCACCCGCTCCGCGCTGACGTCTCCCGGTGCGCCGGTCGGCCGTTCGGCGACGTGCACGGTCAGCACCATCGCATCGTTCGGGCCGTAGAAACGCGACCCGTCCGCGGCGGATACCAACTGCGCCAAGTCGACGATGCCGTCCATCACCGGCGTGAAGATGCCTTGGTCGCCGGGAATGCCGCAGGCGCCGGAGTAGTAGGTCGGCGCGGTCTGGCCTTGATGGTTCATGCCGACGAAGAACGCGCGGTAGGCCTCGCCGTATTCGTCGCTGACCTCGACCACCAGATCCTGCTCGGCGGCGTCGGCGATCACGCCGGTGACCGGCACGTTGCGGATGAGAGCCGAATCGGTGCTGTCGACCGGCAGCTCGGCTTGCCCGACCAGGGTCAGGTTGGCGTAGCTGAGTTCCGCTCCGTGCGCGATCGAGTACAGGCGCACCGGCACGTATTGGCTGCCCGAGGCCGCGTCGATGCCGACATCGACGCCGCTGATCGATACGCGGCCGTTGAGACCGTTGCCGCCGTGCAAGTCGAAGCGGCGCAGCCAGGCGTTGCGCGTGTAGAACCCCGAGGCGGCGTACTGGCAGACCACGCTCATGCTCGGTTCGACGTTGCGGTTGTCGAGGTTCTGCGTCAGCGCGCCGGGATCGAGCGGCGGTTCGAAGCCGTCGCCGAACATCGCATCGGCCAGGAACGGGCAGCTCGGCGCGCCCTCCAGCTCGACCGTGTCGATCGCGACCGCCAAGCCATAACCGGTCCAGGCGGTGGAGTTGTTCGGGTAGTGATTGTGGAACGCCACGCGGCCGCGGCCGGAGGCAGGCAGCGCGACCGTGTAGCGGCGCCAGTTGAGCGGATAGAACGCGCATGTGGTCGGGTCCTGCTCCAGACACAGATCGGTCGGCTCGAGATCCGGATTGATCGCGAGCAGGGTCTGCCCGAACGCGCCGACCTCGTCGGGCGTGGCGCCGACGTCGCTGCAGTCATCGCCGCTGCAAAGGCGCACGTACAGGCGCTCGGGCCAGCCGCCGATGTTGTTGACGACTGCGCGCGTCCAAAAGCTCAGCGTCGCGCCCGGCGCGAAGTCGAGCGGCGGCGTCAGCAGCCAGGAGCTGACGGTGTCGTCGTAAGCGCCCAGCGTGAAGCCGGCCGACATCACGCGCGACAGCGGCGTTCCGGTCTGCGCGCCGATCGCGACGTTCTCCCAACCGGCCGGCAGCGCGTCGGTGCCGAGGCCGTCCCAGAAAATCGAGGGCGAGCCGACCGGTGTGTCGCGGCCGCCGCTGCGATTGAAGCGCAGCCATTTACCGGCGTCGTACAGATGCGGAATGTCTTCGAAGCCTTCGCGGCACGGCGCCGCGCTCGCCGCCGCACGCCCGGCCGGTGCTTTGAACTGGACGATGTCCGGTGCCGCTGCGGCGGCGCTGCCGACTTTCAGGCCGAGCGCGAACAGACATGCCGCGAGCAGGTTGGAACATCGGTCGAATCGGTTTTTCACGTCGTACTCCCAAGGTCGCGCCAGGCGAATTCGCCTCAGCCCGGCACGCTGACGCAGACGTCCGCCCTGCGCGTTACCGGCCCTTGCCGGCGTCATTACTCTTTCATTACCACCGCGTCTGGCCGGCCGCGGGACGCCCGATCTGGCCGCGCCGGCGCTGCGAGCTAGCGCGCTGCGGTTGCCGGCATGGCCGCGAGCGCGGCCGGAATCGGTCGCTCGCCGGCCAGTTCGCGCGCACGCTGCAAAGCATTGCGCCAAGGCTCGGGCTGACCCAGCGCCCGATACAGCGCCGCCTGCGCCAGCGCACAGGTGTAGTCGTACTCGGCCCAGCGCGCGAGCTGGCCGATCACCGCCGCCGCCTTGGCCGTTTCGCCGTCGGCGAGCAAGACGTACCCGTAGGAGTTCGCCACTTCGCGCAGATCGGCCGCGACGCCGCTGCGCGTGACGCCACGCAGCGCGGCTTCGTAGTGGCCAACGGCCGCGCTGCGGTTGCGGCCGGCCCAAGCCTGCTCCGCCAGCGCCAACTCGGCGTAGGCGGCGACGGTCGAATCCTCTGCTGCGTGCGCCCAGTCGGCGAAGCGCGCCACGCTGGCGGCCGCTTCGCCGTCGCGACCGAGGCTGCGCAAGGAACGCGCCGCGAACAACCAGGCGATGGCGCGCGCACGCAGGCTGTCGGCCGAGGTCAGCGCATCGACCGCACGCTCGGCGCCGGCGTAGGCGGCGTCGGGTCGGCCCTGCGCGAACGCCAGGCGCGCGCGCTCGCCGGCCAGCTCGCCCTGCCAGCGCCGTTCGCCGGCCTGCTCGGCATCCGTTTCGGCGCGCTCGTACGCTTCGGTCGCCTCGCGCCAGCGCCCGTTCGCGACCAGCGCGCCGGCCAACGTCCCTTCGCCGAGGCTGCGCGTCAACGCGCCGGGCAGCCGCGGCAGCTGCTCGCGCAGGCGCTCGGCCGCGCGCATGGCGCGGTCGGGCCGCAGCGCCGACAGTTCCGCCGTGACTTCGGCGTTGAGCACCTGGGCCAGATCGACCGGGCGGGCGTAGCGTTCGAACGTCTCGCCGGCACGTTCGAGCAAGCCGAGCGCCGCGACGCCGCGCCCGAGCGCGACGTCCATGATGCCTTCGTTGGCGTCGACGCGCGCCAGCCCGAGCGTGTCACCGATCGTCTGCAAGGCCACGCGCGCGCTGGCGAAGTCGGCACGTGCGTCGTCGTAGCGTCCGCTGCGGGTCAGTGCGATGCCGCGCCAGGCATACGCGACGGCCAGCGCGGACGCACTGCCGCGGCCTTCGAGCAGGCGCAAGGCGTCGCCGAACACGCTGACGGCCGAGCTAGTGTCAGCCGGGTCGAACAGTGCGGCGTGGCCGCGCGCCAGCAGCACGTCGGCGCGCAATAGCGGATCGGTTTCTTCGCGCGTTTCCGCGGCCAGCGCGTCGAGATGGCGCAGCGCCTGATCCAACGCGCCTTCCTTCAGCTCGATGCGCGCGAGCAGGAGACGCGCGCGCGGAGCGGCCCGCGCGATTTCCGGCAACGCTTCCAGTTCGCGCCGCGCGACGACCGCGTCGTCGTCGAGCAGAGCCGCTTCCACGCGCAGGGTCGAGGCGTCGGGCGTGCCGATGAGCTTGGAAGCGGCAGTGTCCTGTTGCGGTGGCTGGCCGAGGACCGCCAACAGCCGATCGACCGCTGCTTGCGTAGCGGAAATCGCATCGGCCGCCTGCGCCTCGACCGTTTGCGCCGGCGCGCCGCGCACTCGCCATTCCAGGCGCGCGCTCCAGCCAGCCGCATCGTGGCGCAGACGCGGCACCAGCACCGGCCCGTCGGTGCCGATCAGGCTCGGGATCGACGCGGCCTCGTCCTTGCCGGCGGCAGCGGCGCCGCGCGCCGCCGCCATCACGGTGTCGTTCGGAACCACGTTGATGCCACCGGCGCGCAATCGCTGCGCGACCAGCTCCATCATGCCCAGGCGCAACCAGGTCGAGGACGCTTCCGCCTCGACGAAGGCCGGCAGGATGGTGGCGGCGCCCGTACTGCTCGCGACGGGCGCAGAAGCGCTCGGCGCGGGCGCGACGATCGCAGCGCGATGCAGCAGGCCGGCAGCCAGCGCGATCAGCAGCACGACGGCGCCGAAGCCGATCCAGCGCAGGCGCGATCGTGCCGGCGCGACCGATCGTTGGTGCGCAGGACGTGCGGCGATGTCGAGCGTCGCGCTGGCGCCCGCGTTCGCGGTGCGTTTGCTCGAAACTTCCGAAGCGGCAACGCCGAGGCGGCCGGAAATTCGATCACCGCCCTGCTCTATAAAAGCGGATCGATCGGACACGGATGCCGGCGCCGCTGCCACATCGAGATCCAGCGTCGGCGCGATCCAGCGATAGCCGAAGCGCGGCACGGTCAGGATCATGCCTTGCTCGTCGCCGTTGTCGCCGATCGCACGGCGCACCTGGAACATCGTCTTGCCCAAGTGCGTATCGCTGACGTCGACGCGGCCCCACACGGCCGCGATCAGCTCGTCGCGGCCGACCGCGCGCTCGCGATGGGCGATCAGCCAGACCAGGCAATCGAATACTTTCTGCGAGGTGGCGACGCGCACGCCGTCGCGCCGCAGCTCGCGCGCGGCCGGGTCGAGGACGAAGCTGCCGAAGCGGTAGGCGCGGGACGACATAGCCGCCAAGAGTAGCGCCTGGCGCCAGCGGCCGGATGGGCCGGACGTGGGGCTCGGCGTTGACAAGCCGTTCAGCCGAGCGCACAGTTTTGAAGCGGTGTTTTCAAATATTGGATGCGCCGTCCAAGGCGTCAATCCGAACGAAAATTCCGCGCAATCGAGCCATGACGTTCGCGCCCGCAGGGCGCTTGCCTCGTGGCATCCATTTGGGATCACGAAAGGAGGAATGCCATGCAAGATGAAAGCACCGTATCGCAGTGGCTCAGCGGCGCAGACGACGCCGGCGGCCTGGCAAATCCCGCAGGTCCGCTCTACATGTACGGCGAGGCGATGACCAAAGCCGCGACGGCCGATTCGAACATTGAAATTGCGGGCAGCTCGACGCTGCGCACGTGCGTCTTCACGACGCAGTGCTGCTGAGAGCTACGCTGTAACCGGCGCGCAGTTCGGTTGAACTGCGCGCCACCTTCCTCGCGCAGGCGACGTTCGATGTCGCTGCCGCCGTACCCTGCGGGCATGGAAGGCTCATCCTTTCTCAACGCCTCGCCGGGAGTGGAAGTCCATGACGGTTCAGAGCCGTACCTCTGACGGCTTTGCTCCGATCGTCAAACACTTCGTTTCCGCTGCGTGCGAGAAGCTCGGCGCTGTCCTCGAGCGCATGTCGGCAACCATCGACGCCGACGAAGCGCAGCTCATCCAAGAAGCCGCAGCGCGCGCCCTGCGCGAGAGCGCGCAGACCAAGCTCAATCGCGTGCTGTTGCTCGAGTTGCACGCGGCCAAACTGGCCGGCCGGCTCAGCGCCGAAGACGATCCGGGCCAGTTCGCGCAATTCGTCCAATACGCTCTCAGCCCCGAGTTCGCCGCGCATCTGGACCTGCGCTACCCGCCGCTGCGCCCGCGGCTGCAAGGCATGCTGGATCGTCGCAGCGGCGCGATCGAAGCGCTGCTCGCTCGCTACATCGCCGATCGTGCAGCGTTGGCCGCGCTGCTCGGCGGCACGCCGGGGCGCTTGACCGACGTCATGCTCGGCGAGGGCGACTCGCACGCCGGCGGGCAAAGCGTGGCGCGTCTTTCGTTCGAGGGCGGCGATGTGATGTACAAGCCGCGCTCGTTGCGTATCGACGACGCGCTCGATGCATTTC
Source organism: Dokdonella sp. GW821-FHT11D02 (assembly GCF_058808595.1). NCBI lineage: Bacteria > Pseudomonadati > Pseudomonadota > Gammaproteobacteria > Lysobacterales > Rhodanobacteraceae > Dokdonella > Dokdonella sp. GW821-FHT11D02. The sequence continues at coordinate 2,799,233 of NZ_CM179520.1, forward strand.
TGCGCCGCGTATTCGGCGACGCCTCTTCCCGCATACGCGCGCCCAAGGTGATCGACCGCGGCGAGTACGGCTGGGCGGCCTTCATTGTTCACCGCTACTGCGGCGACGAAGACGAAATGCGCACCTTCTATCGCGGGCTCGGCCACTGGCTCGCGATCCTGCGCCTGCTCGGCGGCACCGACATCCATTTCGAGAATCTGATCGCCTCCGGACCGCTGCCGATCGTGGTCGACGTCGAGAGCCTGTTCACGCCAGTCTGGTCGAGCGCGACCTCGAGCTACGGCGAGGCGCACGCGTTCGCGGAGCGGATGATTCAAAACTCGGTGTTGCGGACCGGCATCGTGCCGTTCCGTGCCTCGATCCTGGGTTTCGGCAACGTGGACCTGTCCGCGGCCGGCGCCTTGCAGGGAGAGCAGCCGAAAATCCGCGTGCCGATCATCGCCGCCGAAGGCACCACCGACGCTCGCCTGCAGATCGTCGACAGCGACGTGAAGTCGGCGCTGAATCATCCCAGTGCGAAACCGGAACTGCATCGTTACTGGGACGAAATCAGCAGCGCCTTTCTCGAAACGACCCGATCGCTGCGCAAAATCGACGCCGACGGCGAACTCGCGGTTCTGCTCTCCGCGTTCCGCGGCTGCCAGGTGCGCGAGATTCGGCGGCCGACGATGATCTACGGCGAATTGGATCGGATGCTGTGGCATCCGGCCTCGCTGCACAACGAAGCGGCAGCGATCGAACGCGCGCGCGGCTTGTTCACCTACGACGAGGCCGATGCGCGCAGCGCGCCGTCGTCGCCCGAGGAGGTCGACGGCGAGATCCACGATCTGCGCTACGGCGACATTCCGATCTTCGTCGCCGAGCTGACGCACGAGCGCATCGAGGAGGCCCTGGCCGACTGGCGCGGCATGCGCATTGAATTGGAGGAAGTGCTGATCCGCAGCGCCCTGGTGGCGACCAAGTTGAACGAGGAGATCGGCGCGCCGCCCGCGGACAGCGGCCACGCGCATCTCCTGTCGCTTGCGCATGCGGCGAGGCTCGACGCGCGCCGTCGCGAGCTGGCTGCCCGAGCGGTCGCGCATCTTCTGCAATTGGCCGTGCGCGGCAGCGACGGCTCGGCCACCTGGATCTCACCCGAATACAGCAGCGGCGCCTGGCACGTGAAGCCGTTGCAACCCGACCTCTACTCCGGAATCAGCGGCGTGGCGCTGGCGCTGGCCGGTTATCGGCATGAGGTCGAGCAAGGACGCGCCGACTTCGTCGCCGATGTGAATCAGGTTCTGGACGGCGCCTTGCAGGTGTTCGCGGCCATGACCGACGGCAAGAGAGCCAGAACCGTGGGCGGCTTCAACGGCAGCGGCAGCTACATCTGGTCCTGGCTCGCTCTGTACGACCTGCTGCAACGCGAGCCGCTGCTCGCCCATGCGGTCGCCTGCGCGGAAAGGCTGGAACGCGACGGCGTGGAAGCGGACAACTACCTCGACATCATGGATGGCTGTTGCGGAACGATTGCGCCCCTGCTCGCTCTCGCCGAAGCGACCGCCGATCCGCGCTGGCTCGCCCTGGCCGCGCGAGCGGGCCGCCATGCGGAGTCTTTCATCACGCTGACCGATGCTGGCGTGCATTGGACCACCGTCGCTTTCAGCGGACCTTCGGGCGGATTTCTGCACGGCGCGGCGGGCATCGCCTGGGCGCTCAAGCGCCTCGTGCTGGCCGATGCCGGCAGCGCCGCCGATCGTGCGCGCTGGAGCGCGCTCGCCGATGCGGTGTTCGCGTTCCAGGATTCGCTGTTCGACGACGCGCTCGGCAACTGGGACAACCGGCGCACGCCGGCCGGCGACAGCGTGCACATCTGGTGCAACGGCAGCGTCGGCATCGGCCTGTCCGCCGGCGATCTCTACCTGCGCAGCGGCGACGAGCGTCATCTGCGCGACCTGCGCCGAGCCGTTGCCGCCTCGCGGCATTCCTGGGGTCTCACCCATACGCTGTGCCACGGCGATTTGTCGGCCTGGGAGCTGACGGCGCGCATGATCGCGATCGATCCCGAGGCTTCGGCGATCGACCGCGAGACGCTGACCGCTCGCGTCATCTCGGCGCTGGAGCCGCGCTTTTCCGGATCGGCCACGATCGATCGCGAGGCCTATACGCCGAGCTTGATGATCGGTGTGGCGGGCATCATCCACAGTCTCAATCGCATGCACCCCGACTGCACCCTGGCCTCGCCGCTGCTGCTCGAGCGCAGAGCGCAGGCCGCGACGAAGTAATACGCGAAAGAAAACGGCGGCCGGCTCGAGGCCGACCGCCGTTCCTTCTTCACACTCGCCGAAGCTATTGCTTGGCCGAATTCGCGCCGGCGGCGACTTCGTCCGCCATCGCCAAGGCTTTGCCTTCCGCGTCGAAGCGCAGGATGCGCGCCTTGCCGCGACCGACTTCGCCGACCGCACTGCGCGCGATCACGCTGTACACCGCCTTCGCTTCGAACTGGCCGTGATAGCCCGAAGAGGTGTGCACGATCTTGACCTCGCCGGCCTCGGTCTCCGCTTCCGGCGACACCTTCTTGACGTTCTGCACGAAGGCCGCGCGCGCGGCCGGCGCGGCCAGCTTCTTCTGCAGCGACATCGCGCGGGCGACCACGTCCGCCGGAATCGACGGCCAGTACACGCCTTCGCTGATGACCTTGCCGGAACGATCGAGCGCGGCGTAGGCGTACGACCCTTCCACCGGAATGCCGCCGAGCGAGCGCTCGAGGTGGGAGGTGTACCAGAGCAAGGTCGAGTGCGACTTCGTCACGCCTTCGTCGGCCGGACCTGAGCCCGCCATCGTCGTCGTCACGTGCATGCCGCTGATTTCGGACTTGGGCACGCCGGTGGCGACCAGATAGTCGCGCACCGCGGCGCTGTGCCGCTCGGGGTCCTTGGTCAAAGGCTGCGGCAAGCTCGCCACTTCGCCCTTCGGCAGCGCCGTGGCGGCGAAGCTCGGCACTGCCAAGGTCGCACCGGTGACGGTGTCGACCATGAACGCGCCGCGGTCGCCGACCGCACGTGTGTAGAGACCTTCCGTTTCGTCGCGCCGGTTCGGCCCGACGTCGAAACGCGAGCTTTCCAACGTCAGCCGGTAGGCCTGCCCTTGCAAGCTGGCCTGTTCGGCGGCCCCTGCACTGGAGAGGCCTGCGAGCACGAGGCCCGCACTAATCATTAGCCGTTTCATAGCGACCTCGTCAGTTCAAAATGAAGGGATGGTTGTTGCAGTCGTAGTTGCAGGTGTAGATCCAGGCGACCCAATTGCGACTGATGCTGTCGTTGGCCGGATCGCGCAGCTGCGCCCAGTTCTCGGTGCGATTGGCCCACAGCACCCGCGCCTGATCGGTCTCGCGCGAGATCGAGATGTTGGCGCCGCAGCCGACCACGCCGTGATTGCCGCCACCAAATGCGCAGCCCGAGCCGCCGGTGACCGAGTTGATCGATTCCGCCCACGCCGGCGCTACCGCCGAGCCGGGATTGGCGACGTAACGATCGGCGAACGCGCGACCGCGGCCGGCCACGTCCGCGGTGTCGCTGCCCACGCGTGTCGGCATGATCAAGGCGATCGTGGAGACGCCTGCGAAGGCGAGATTGAGCTCCGGTCCCCACAAATCGGGCGTGATGCCGCAGCTGTTGTCGATCACGGCGAGGTTGACGCCGCCGTTGGTGCCGGCGCCGCCGAACGTGCCGGAGACCGGGCTCTCGCCCCAGCGCACCGGACCGGTCGAGTAGTTGACGAACTGGCACGAGGTGCCGGTGCGGTCGACCACGATGTTGCGCGGACGCGAGTACACGCAGCGGCCGGCCAGCGGGCTGTCGGTGAAGCGCAGGCAGCGCTTCTCGGTGCCGGCGACATTCGGGCAGCCGGCCGTCGTCGTGCAGGACGTGTTGGTCTGGTCGTCGCAGGTGCCGTGGCCGCTGAAGTACGAAATAGCGTCGCCGGTGCGGTCGAAGTTGAAGGTGTCACCGCCGCCCGACACCACGTCCGGATCGGTGAAATCGGTCGGATAGACCAGACCGTTGGTGTACCGCAGACCGGCGGTGTAGCCGGCGATCGACAGCATGCGACTGCGGAAGTTGTCGACGTTGGGAATGTCGTTCGACAGCGCGCCGCAGGAATACGCATCCACCGCTTCGATCGTGATGCCGGTCTCGGCGGCTTGCGTCGCCGCCATGCCGCTCAACAGCGCGACGGCGGCGAGGGTCTGCGCGATCCGCCGGCCCCAGTTAGAACTCCGATTGTTCATGACTTGTCCTCCCCATAGGTTTGCAACGGTCGTCTTGCTCGTGCGTTTTGCATGACGTTCTCCTAGACGTAGTCGATTGGAACGAACTGACACGCTGCCGGACGACGTCGATCACTCGTTCCGCCGTGCCCTTTCCGCGTCGCGGCCCACCGCGATGCGCAGGCGAGCGACGGCCGCGGCGCGGCGTTGCCGCGTCGAACGTCTTTGCGCTTGCGCTGCGGCGCTGCGGGCCGCTGTCGAGAGTTGCGAGCTACGCTTCGTGATCGGCCAGGATCCGACTCTTCACCGTGTCAAAAAGAGTTACGTCATCGCGACGAGCGAGCTGACACGAAGGTTTGAAAACCTTGATACGAATATAGGAATGGAAAAGGAAACACGTCCGCCGATGCGCATCGATGAAAGTCGTTTCACCGAAGCGGCAGCTGCGGCGGATATCGCTTAGGCTATGCCGGCTGCGCCGATGCGCAGTCGACTACGCGCGATGGCGCCATGCCCGCCGCGAGTCGCGACGCAGGCAGACCGCGCGGTCTTCCATCGATCGGACGAACGCGCGGTCATCCCACGACGAGGTGGACATGATCACGCTCACGGTCAATGGAACCGAACAACGCTTCGACGGCGATCCGACCCTGCCCCTGCTCTGGTATCTGCGCGATACCCTCGGCCAGACCGGCACCAAGTTCGGCTGCGGCATGGCGCTGTGCGGCGCCTGCACGGTGCACATCGACGGCCAGGCGACGCGCTCGTGCGTGACGCCGGTCGCGGCCGCCGCCGGCAAGCAGGTCACCACGATCGAAGGCCTGTCGCCCGAACGCAAACATCCGCTGCAGCAAGCGTGGCAGGAACTGAACGTGGCCCAGTGCGGCTACTGCCAGCCGGGTCAGATCATGCAAGCGGCCTGGCTCTTGAACACCAAGCCGAATCCGACCGACGAGGATATCGACCAGAACATGTCCGGCAATCTGTGCCGCTGCGGCACCTACACGCGCATCCGCGCGGCGATCAAGCAAGCCGCAGCGCAAGGAGGTGCGAAATGAAGCGCAAGACTCCCGCTCCGCTGCTCATCGTCAACGAAAGCCGGCGCGGCTTCCTGCTCGGCTTCGGCGCCGGCAGCCTGGTGCTCGCTTTCGGCGGCGGCGCGTTCGCGCGCCTCGCGCAGGCGCAGGAGAAGAAAGCCGAAGCGTCCAAGTACGGCGGCGAAGGCATGCCGAACGGACTGCGCGACGATCCGCATCTGTTCGTCGAGATCGCGGCCGACGGCAGCGTCAGCGTGGTCTGCATCCGCTCCGAGATGGGCCAGGGCGTGCGCACCAGCGTCGCCTTGATCGTGGCCGACGAACTCGGTGCCGACTGGGCGCGCGTGAAGGTGAAGCAAGCGCCCGGCGACGAGCCCAAGTACGGCAACCAGAACACCGACGGCTCGCGCAGCGTGCGCCAGAGCTTTCTCGCGCTGCGCCGCGCCGGCGCGGCCGCGCGCTCGATGCTCGAAGCCGCCGCCGCGGCGGCCTGGGCGGTCGACGTGAGCGAAGTCAAAGCCGGCGTGCACGAAGTCGTGCACGCGAAGTCCGGGCGCAAGCTCGGCTTCGGCGAACTCGCGGTCAAGGCCGCGTCGCTGCCGACGCCCAAGCCCGACGCGCTGAAACTGAAGGCGCCGAGCGAATTCCGCTACATCGGCAAGGGCAAGACCGCGCTGATCGACGGCGAGGATATCGTCGGCGGCCGCGCGCAGTACGGCATCGACGCGCATCTGCCCGGCATGCTGTTCGCGGTGGTCGCGCGCCCGCCGGTGTACGGCGGCAAGGTCGCTTCGTTCGACGCGGCCGGGGCGGACAAGCTGCCGGGCGTGGTCAAGATCGTGCCGCTCACGACCACGCCGCTGCCGTCGGGCTATCAACCGCTCGGCGGCATCGCGGTGGTGGCCGACAACACCGGCAGCGCGATCAAGGCGCTCGCGCAGTTGAAGATCGAATGGGACGCCGGCCCCAACGCCGGCTACGACTCGACCGCCTATCGCAAGCAACTGGAAGCCGCCACCAAAGCCCCGGGAAAGCGCATCCGCAACGACGGCGATGTCGACCAGGCCTTCGCCGCCGCGGCGAAGAAGCTCAGCGCCGACTACTACGTGCCGCATCTCGCTCACGCGACGATGGAACCGCCGGCGGCGCTGGCGCGATTCGAGAATGGGCGCTGCGAAGTGTGGGCCTGCACGCAAGCGCCGCAAGGCGCGCGCGAAGAACTGGCGAAGGCGCTCGGCATCGGCATCGACCAGATCACCTTGCACGTGACCCTGCTCGGCGGCGGTTTCGGGCGCAAGTCCAAACCCGACTTCATCATCGAAGCCGCACTGCTGTCGAGGGAACTGGGTAAGCCGGTGAAGGTGACGTGGACGCGCGAGGACGATCTCGTCAACGACTATTTCCACGCGGTCGCGCATTCGCATTTCGAAGCCGCCTTGGACAAGTCCGGCAAGGTCAGCGGCTGGCTGCATCGCGTTGCGGCGCCGTCGATCAATTCGACCTTTGGCCCCGATTCCAAGCACGAAGCCGCGTTCGAACTCGGCATGGGCATCACCGACCTGCCGTTCGCGATCCCCAACGTGCGCATCGAGAATCCGGAAGCGGCGGCGCATACGCGTATCGGCTGGTTCCGCTCGGTCTACAACGTGCCGCACGCGTTCGCGATCCAGAGCTTCGTCGCTGAGCTTGCGCACGCAGCGGGACGCGACCACAAAGACTTCCTACTCGAACTGCTCGGCGCCGATCGCAAAGTCGTGCCGCAGCTGGTCGGCGAGGAAAGCTGGTGGAACTACGGCGAAGATCCCGCCCTGCATCCGATCGACATCGCGCGCTGGCGCCGTGTAATCGAGACGGTGACGAAGGAAGCGGATTGGGGCCGCAAGCTGTCGAAAGGACGTGGCCTCGGCCTGGCCGCGCATCGCAGCTTCGTGACTTATACCGCGGTCGTGTGCGAGGTCGAGGTCGGCGAAGACGGCGCGCTGGCGGTGCCGCGCGTCGATATCGCAATCGACTGCGGTCCGCAGGTCAACCCCGACCGCGTGCGTTCGCAGATGGAAGGCGCGGTGATCCAGGGGCTCGGGCTCGCGCGCTACGGCGAGATCAGCTTCAAGAACGGACGCGCCGAACAGACCAACTTCCATCAGTTCCAAGTGCTGCGCATGAACGAAGCGCCGCGCGAGATTCGCGTGCACCTGATCGCGCACGAGGATTTCTCGCAACCGCTCGGCGGTGTCGGCGAGCCCGGCCTGCCGCCGGTCGCGCCGGCGCTGGTCAACGCGATCTTCGCCGCGACCGGCAAGCGCATCCGCGAGCTGCCGATCCGCAGCCAGCTGGCGGTGAAGGCGGAAAAAGCCGCCTGAGCCCGCCCGCGCATCGAGGCGCCGGAGCTGCGGTTCCGGCGCCTCGATCCTCGCGGCTGAACGGCGTGGCCGCATCCGTCCACGCGCGCGAACACGCCGTCGGGGATATCATTTCGTTTCGCCAGCCACGACGGAACGATCCATGCGCCCATTCCCCCTCGGTGAAGATCTCGACCTTTTGCGCGAAAGCGTGCGTGCGTTCGCGGACAAGGAGATCGCGCCGCGGGCGGACCTGATCGACCGCGAGAACGCGTTTCCGGCCGACCTCTGGCGCAAGCTCGGCGAAATGGGCCTGCTCGGCGTGACCGTCTCGGGCGACTACGGCGGCTCCGATCTGGGCTATCTCGCGCATCTGGTCGCGATGGAAGAGATCTCGCGCGCGTCGGGCTCGGTCGGCCTTTCTTACGGCGCGCATTCCAACCTCTGCGTCAACAACATCTTCCACAACGCCAACGAGGCGCAGAAGAAGAAGTACCTGCCCAAACTGTGCAGCGGCGAATACGTCGGCGCGCTGGCGATGAGCGAACCGGGCGCCGGTTCCGACGTGGTCGGCTCGATGACTTGCCGCGCCGAACAGAAGGGCGAGGTGTGGGTCGCCAACGGCTCGAAGATGTGGATCACCAACGGCCCCGACGCCGACGTGCTCCTGGTCTACATGCGCACCGCGCACCGCCCGGCCGGCTCGCGCTGCATGACCGCCTTCCTGGTCGAGAAAGGCATGAAGGGTTTCAGCACCGCGCAGAAGCTCGACAAGCTCGGCATGCGCGGCAGCAATACCTGCGAGCTGGTGTTCGACAACTGCGAGATTCCCGACGCCAATCGCGTCGGCGAAGTCAACGAAGGCGTGCGCGTGCTGATGAGCGGCCTCGACACCGAGCGGCTCGTACTGAGCGGCGGCCCGATCGGCCTGATGCAAGCCGCGCTCGACGTCGCCCTGCCCTACGTGCGCGAACGCAAGCAATTCAACGCGCCGATCGGCACCTTCGGCCTGATGCAAGGCAAGATCGCCGACATGTACACCGCGCTGCAGTCTTCGCGCGGCTACGCGTATCTGGTCGCGCAGAACTACGACGCCGGTGTGAAGTCGCGCATCGATCCCGCCTCGTGCCTCCTGCATTGCTCGCAGAGCGCGGTGCAGGTCGCGCTCGACGCGATCCAGGCGCTCGGCGGCAACGGTTACATCAACGAGTACCCGACCGGCCGCATCCTGCGCGACGCAAAACTTTACGAAATCGGCGCCGGCACCAACGAGATCCGCCGCATGCTGATCGGGCGTGAGTTGTTTCACGGCAAGAGTTGACGTAACGATGCCGCCTTCGTCGATTCGCGATCTACTGCTCGAACTAAGCGCAGCTCTCGAAGCGAATGGAATTTCTTACGCGTTGATCGGCGGCCTCGCACTCGGTCCGCGCGGCTTTCCGCGCGCTACCATCGATGTCGACTTTCTGATCAACGGCGACATGGTCGAGCGTGTGCGCGCCTTCATGCACGATCGTGGGGCCGAGGTGATCATCGAGGGTGAGGAATTCAGCAGCTACGTCGACCGCGGCATCCGCACCGACTTCCAGCATGCGCGCCGACCGATCACGATCGATATGCTTGCTCGTGCGGATGCCGTCGAATTTGCTGGCAGCTCGATGCCCGTGATCCAAGCCGAAGATCTGATCGGCCTGAAAATTCAAGCCTTTCACAACAATCCTAAGCGGCTGCAGGACCTCGTCGACATCCAGCGCCTCATGAGCGCGAACTGGGATAAGCTCGACTTCGACCGCGTACGCGGCTATTTCGTCCTGTTCGATCACGAGAAGGAATTCAATGGACTCCGTAACCTGGCTGATCCAAATAGCTGAGCAAAGGTTGCGCGCCTCGTCATCGCAGGATTTCGCGCCTCTTGTGTCCGGGCCTCAAAGCCCTGCCGAAGGGGCGACCGAACAATTGGAGGTCATCGCGCTCGCCGAAGCATTCGGCCTGCCGCCCGTCTCGCGCACACCGATCGCTCACGGCGAACTGCAACTGTAGACCAAGCCAGCGCCCGGTTTGCCGCAGCGCAGCGCCGGCGCGATAATCGAACGACCCCCTCGGCGCTTTCCGCGCCCGCCATCCGAAGAGGTTTTCCATGTCCGATATCGTCATCGTCGGCGCTAAGCGCACCGCGATTGGTTCCATGCTCGGCCAGTTCACCGGCGTGCCGACCACGACGCTCGGCGCCGCCGCGATCCAGGCTGCGCTCGAACACGGCGGCGTGGCGCCGGCCGACGTCACCGAAGTGATCATGGGCTGCGTGCTGCCGGCCAATCTCGGCCAGGCGCCGGCTCGTCAAGCTTCGCTCGCCGCCGGCCTGCCGAAGGCGGCCGGCTGCACCACGATCAACAAGGTCTGCGGTTCGGGCATGAAGGCGATCATGCTGGGTCACGATCTGATCAAGGCCGGTTCGGCCGAAGTCGTCGTCGCCGGCGGCATGGAATCGATGACCAATGCGCCGCACATGGTCAACGCGCGCCCGGGCCTGCGCTACGGCGACGCGAAGCTGGTCGATCACATGGCCTGGGACGGCCTGACCAATCCTTACGACGGCCAGTCGATGGGCGTGTTCGCCGAAGCGACCGCCGAGAAGTACGGCTTCACGCGCGAGCAGCAGGACGCCTTCGCGATCGAGTCGGTCAAGCGCTCGCAAGCCGCGATCACCTCCGGCGCGTTCGCCGCCGAGATCGTCGCGGTCAAGGTCGCCTTGCGCAAAGGCGAGGTCGAAGTCGCCACCGACGAGCAGCCGGGCAAGTCCGACATCGCCAAGATCCCGACCTTGAAAGGCGCGTTCAAGAAGGACGGCACCGTCACCGCGGCCAGTTCCTCCAGCATTTCCGACGGTGCCGCGGCGACCGTGCTGATGAGCGCGGACGAAGCGAACAAGCGCGGCATCAAGCCGCTCGCGCGCATCGCCGCGCATGCGACCCACTCGCAGGAACCGCAGTGGTTCACCACCGCGCCCGTCAACGCGATCGAGAACGTGCTCAAGAAGGCCGGCTGGAAGGTCGCCGACGTCGACTTGTTCGAGGTCAACGAAGCCTTCGCCGTGGTCGCGATGGCACCGATCAAGGATCTCGGTATCGCGCACGACAAGCTCAACGTCAACGGCGGCGCCTGCGCGCTCGGCCATCCGATCGGCGCCTCCGGCGCGCGTCTGGTGGTCACCTTGCTGCACGCGCTGAAGGCGCGCGGCGGCAAGCGCGGCGTCGCAGCGCTCTGCATCGGCGGCGGCGAAGCGACCGCGATCGCGATCGAACTGGTCTGAGCAGCGTTTACCGCAGCGGCGCCCGCATCGCCGGGCGCCGCTGCTTTTCAGCGCGGACTTGGGTGTCCGCCCATCACGGGGAGAAGCAACCATGAAGACGAACCTGAAACCGCTCCTGCTCGGCGTCGCGCTCGTCGCCGCGCTTGGTGCATGCAGCGAAAACTCCCAACAGCAGGCCAAGGAAGCGGCGGACAAGGCTGCAGCAGCGGCCAAGCAAGCCGCGGAAGACGCCAAGGCCACCGCGCAGAAGGCCGCCGACGCCACCGCCGAAGCCGCACGCAAGGCTGCCGAAGCGACCCAGCAAGCCGCCAACGACGCCGGCAAGGCGGTCAACGAAGCGGCGCAGCAGACCGGCGACGCCGCGCAAAGCGCCGGCGACAAGGCCAAGCAGGCCGCCGGCGAAGCGGCCGACGCCACCAAGGAAGCAGCCGGCCATGCCGGCACCGCAATCAAGGAAGGCGCCAGCGCCGCCGGCCAAGCCGTCGCCGAAACCGCCAAGTCCGGCTGGGAAGCGACCAAGGCCGCCGGCCGCGAGATCAAGGAAGGCGCCAAGGAAGTCGGCCACGACATCGCCGATACCGCGCGCGATGCGAAGGACGCGGCGAAGGACGCCGTCGACGACAAAGACCCGCAGAAGAAGTGATTCACCCCGCACCGGCCGCTTCGAGCGGCCGGTGTTCTATGGGCTCGTGCGGTCTTGCGCGGGCGCCATGGCGATGAGCGCTACGATCCCATAGCAGGCTAGGCCTTCGGTTGAGCCACCGCGGCCATCCAGGGCCGTATTGTTTCGACTGCTGCGTGCGCGCTCGCTTCCGCAAGATCGAGCGCTGTGCTTTCATGCGCCGTCCGCAGCAAGGAATTCCGGCATGACGCCGATTCACAGCAAGCTCGACCCGCGCAGCCCCGATTTCGCCGACAACGCCGCGCATCTGCGCACGGCGGTCGACGACTTGCGCGCCGTGCTCGCCCGCACCGCGCTCGGCGGCGGCGACAAGGCGCGTGCCAAGCACACCGAACGCGGCAAGCTGCTGCCGCGCGAACGCATCCGCGCCCTGCTCGATCCGGGTTCGCCCTTCCTCGAACTGTCGCCGCTGGCCGCGCACGGCATGTACGAGGACGCCGCGCCCTGCGCCGGCCTGATCGCCGGGATCGGCCGCGTGCACGGTGGTGAGGTGCTGGTCATCGCCAACGACGCCACCGTCAAGGGCGGCACCTATTTTCCGATGACGGTGAAGAAGCATCTGCGCGCGCAAGAGATCGCGCTCGAGAATCGCTTGCCGTGCGTCTATCTGGTCGATTCGGGCGGCGCCTTCCTGCCGCTGCAGGACGAAGTGTTTCCCGATCGCGATCACTTCGGCCGCATCTTCTACAACCAGGCGCGCATGAGCGCGCTCGGCATTCCGCAGATCGCGGTGGTGATGGGTTCGTGTACCGCCGGCGGCGCCTACGTGCCGGCGATGAGCGATGAGACCATCATCGTCAAGGAGCAAGGCACGATCTTCCTCGGCGGTCCGCCGCTGGTGAAGGCGGCGACCGGCGAAGTGGTCGACGCCGAGACGCTCGGCGGCGCCGATGTGCACACCTCGATCTCCGGCGTGGCCGATCATTTCGCCGAGAACGACGCGCACGCGCTCGCCATCGCGCGCGACATCGTCGCCAGCCTGAATCGCAAGAAAGCCGTCGCGCTGGCGCTGCGCGCACCGGTCGAACCGAAATACGCGAGCGAAGAGCTGTACGGCTGCGTGCCGGCCGATACGCGCAAGCCGTTCGACATCCGCGAAGTGATCGCGCGCATCGTCGACGGCTCGGAGCTGCAGGAATTCAAGGCGCGCTACGGCAAGACCCTGGTCTGCGGTTTCGCCCACATCCACGGCTACCCGGTCGGCATCGTCGCCAACAACGGCATCCTGTTCGCGGAATCGGCGCTGAAAGGCGCGCATTTCATCGAACTGTGCAACCAGCGTAACGTGCCGCTGGTATTCCTGCAGAACATCACCGGCTTCATGGTCGGCAAGAAATACGAACAAGCCGGCATCGCCAAGGACGGCGCCAAGATGGTCACCGCGGTCGCCTGCTCGCACGTGCCCAAGTTCACCGTGGTCATCGGCGGCAGCTTCGGCGCCGGCAACTATGCGATGTGCGGCCGCGGCTACCAGCCGCGCTTCCTGTGGATGTGGCCGAACGCGCGCATCAGCGTGATGGGCGGCGAGCAAGCCGCCAGCGTGCTGGCGACGGTGCGGCGCGACGGTCTCGAATCCGCCGGCAAGTCGTGGTCGAAGGACGAGGAAGAAACCTTCAAGACGCCGATCCGCGAGCAGTACGAGCGCCAAGGTCATCCCTACTACGCCAGCGCGCGTCTGTGGGACGACGGCATCATCGATCCAGCCGATACGCGCCGCGTTCTCGGCCTCGCGATTTCGGCGACCCTGAACGCGCCGATCGAAGCGGGTCGCTTCGGCGTGTTTCGGATGTAGTGCGATCGTCCTGATCGCTGCGATTCTGCAGGCGATTGCTCTGCCTGCAGGAACGAAGGCTTCGGAAAGATCACCCGCTGCCATCCACGGCCGCACTTCTCTCGGGTATGTATTGCGATCGTCCTTGATCGCTGCGATCTTGCCGGCGATTGCTCTACCTGCAGGGGCTATGACTTTGGAACGTCCAACCGCGGCCGTCCATGGCCGCACTTCTCTCGGGTATGTATTGCGATCGTCCTTGATCGCTGCGATCTTGCCGGCGATTGCTCTGCCGGCACGGGCTATGACTTCGGAACGTCCAACCGCGGCCGTCCATGGCCGCACTTCTCATAAAAGACTGAACAGGGACGGATCATGATCGTCGGCATCGACCTCGGTACTACGAATTCGCTGATCGGCGCCTTCGTCGACGGCGAGCCGCGCCTGTTCCCCAACGCGCTCGGCGAATTGTTGACGCCGTCGGCGGTCAGCATCGACGACAACGGCGAGTTCATCCTCGGGCAGGCCGCGCGCGAGCGTCTGGCGACGCATCCCGAGCGCAGCGTGGCGACCTTCAAGCGCTGGATGGGCAGCGCGCGCGAGACGCAGCTGGGCGCGCGCGGCTTCCGCCCGGAAGAACTGTCGGCGCTGCTGCTGCGTTCGCTTCTGGCCGACGCCGAAGCCGCGCTCGGTCACAAGATCGAGGAAGCGGTGATCAGCGTCCCGGCCTATTTCTCCGACACCCAGCGCAAGGCCACGCGCACGGCCGGCGAACTCGCCGGCATCCGCGTCGAACGGTTGATCAACGAACCGACTGCGGCAGCGCTCGCCTACGGTTTGCAGGAGCGGCGCGAAGGCAGCCGTTTTCTCGTGCTCGATCTCGGCGGCGGCACCTTCGACGTGTCGATTCTGGAATTGTTCGACGGCGTGGTCGAAGTGCACGCGAGCGCCGGCGACAATTTCCTCGGCGGCGAGGATTTCCTCGAACTCCTGACGAGCACCTGCCGCGCCGATCTCGGCATCGACGCGCGCTCGCTGTCGGCCGCGGAGATGGGCCAGCTGCGCCACCGGCTCGAACGCGTCAAGCGCGAGCTCAGCGCAAACGCGCGCGTGCGGCTGGAAGTGCGCGTCGGCGGCAAGGAAGCGCCGTGGGAAATCGACGAAGCGCGTTTCGAGCGGCTCGCCGAGCGTCTGATCCAGCGCATGCGCACGCCGCTCGAACGTGCGATGCGCGACGCGCGTCTGCAGCCGGCGCAGCTCGACGAGATCGTGCTGGTCGGCGGCGCCAGCCGCATGCCGCTGGTCGCGCGCATGGTCTCGCGCATGTTCGGCCGCTTGCCGTTGCGCCACGTCAACCCGGACGAAGCGATCGCGCGCGGCGCGGCGGTCGCGGCGGGACTGAAAGCGCGCGACGCGCGCCTCGAAGAAGTGATCCTGACCGACGTCTGCCCGTACACGCTCGGCACCGAGGTGTCGCGCCAGCACGAAGACGGCGAGCATCACGCCGGCTTCTTCCATCCGATCATCCAACGCAACAGTACCGTGCCGGTCAGCCGCGAGGACACGTTCTATCCGGTGCGCGAGAAGCAGACCAAGCTGTCGATCGACGTCTATCAGGGTGAGAATCCACTGGTCGCGCGCAACGTCAAGCTCGGCGAGCTGGTGCTCGAGCTGCCGCCGAACGTGCCCAGTCACGAAAACGGCATCAAGGTGCGCTTCACCTACGACGTCAACGGCGTGCTGCAGGTCGAAGCGACCGTGCTCGCCAGCGGCAAAACCTACGAACTGGTGCTGGAACAGAATCCCGGGCTGTTGAGCCCGGAAGAGATCCGCACGCGCCTGGCGGCCTTGGCCGACCTCAAGATCCATCCGCGCGACAAGCAGGAGAACATCGCGGTGCTGGCGCGCGCGGAACGTCTGTACGAGGAACATCTGCGTGAACGGCCGGCCTTGCAGCAGTGGATCGGCGATTTCCAGGCCGTGCTCGCGAGCCAGGACGAGCAGCGCATCGGCGAGCTGCGCCGCAATCTGGAACAAGCGCTGGAACGTCTGGAAGCCGGCGGCTGAGGTGTCGACGCCGCTGACCCGCCTGGGCCTGCGCCCCGATGCCGACGAGCGCAGCGTCAAGCGCGCCTACGCATTGCGTTTGCGCCAGGTACGTCCGGATGTCGACCCGATCGGCTTCCAGCACCTCAACGAAACCTATCAGGACGCGCTCGAATGGCTGCGCCGGCGCGACGCCGGCGATGCGCCGCCGCTGATTTCCTATCACGAAGAGCTGCGTTTCGAGCGCACCGAAGTCGAGCAACCAGCCGAAGCGCCCGCGCCGCCGGTTGTGCCCGAGACGCCGGCACTGGAACTGAGCTGGGCGCAGACGCCCGATCCCACGCCGACACCGCCGAATTTGGCGCAGCCGGTCGAGATCGGTTGGGACCGTGAAACGCAACCGAACACCTCGTCCAGAGCTTTGCCCGAGCTGGGCGCGTCGCCGCGCATCGCGTTCGATTTCGACGCGTTCTTTCACGCGCTGGCGGAACAGGCGTCGCACGGCGACGCCGACGCCCTGCGCGACTGGCTGCATCGGCAGCCGCCGCTGTGGTCGCTGGCGATCAAGGCGGCGACCGCGCGCGAGCTGATGCCGGCTTTGTACCGGTGGGCGCCGCCGCTGCCGGACCGCGGTCTCGATGTGATCTTGGCCTTCTTCGATCTCGATCATGTGCTGTCGGGACAGAACGTGCTGCAGCTGGGCGTGTTGCGCCGGCGCTTGCACATGGAGTGGCTGCTGCAGCAACGCGACACGCGCGAGCTGAATGCCTTGCTGCGCGCCACGCAGCCGCCGGTTTCTCTCGAGGCGGAGCGGCTGCGTGCGCTGGTGTCCGGACCGTTCCGATGGTTCGCCGTGTTGTGGAACGCGCTGCCGCCGGGCCGGCCGACCGAAGTCGCGAACTTCGTGCGACAGCTCGAGGACGCACGCATCGAGACACTGCCGCCGCGGTTCGACCGCTGGCGCCTGGTGTTCTGGCGGCGCGCCGGCGATCGCACGCGCCTCCGCTTCGCGCGCATCGCGGTCACTGCCGCGCGTTTCGCCTTCGCTCTGCTGCTCGGCGTGCTGATCGACAGCGCCCTGTACCTCTCCGGCGAATCGCCGTTGATGACGCGCTTGGTCGCCTACGCCTGCGTCGGCGGCGTGATGTACTACCTCGGTATCGCCTTGATGCAGTGGCAAGGTGCCGCGCAGAGCGACGATCGCCCCGGCCTGCCCGCTTGGTGGCGTCTGGCCTTCGTTCCGCTGTTGGCGATCGTCGCGGTCGCGGTGCATCAATTCGATGTGTCGGGTGGTCGCAGCGGCAATCCGACCTGGATCACGCCGGCCGCGGCCGGCGTGGCCAGCCTCGCCGCCGTCGTCGCGTTCTTGCGCTACCGGCGCCGCGCCGGATTGAACACCTTCGGCTGGCTGAGCGGTTTCGTGGGCTGGCGCCTGATCTTCCTCGTGCCCTTGCTGAAAGCGATGGTGCTGCTGTTGGCCGGCAGTGCCGTGTATGCCGAAATCCCGGCGGCGATCGCGGTCGCGTTATGGTCGGCTGATCTGTGGCGTCAGCGCGGGAATCTGCGCGCTTCGTTGTTCGGAGTCGCCCTCAGCGAGCGCTGAGCGACGCGATCATCTCGCACGGGCCGCAAAGACCCGAAGCGCCAGCCACGCCGATCTGTCATCGCCGCGTCAATTAAGTTTCATGCAGGCTCTCTAGTGTGACGCCGTTCGCGCACGGCGCTCCAGCCGCGCGCTTCAACGGGTCGGTCGAATGTCATCTCTCGCTCTTGCACGCGTTCTCGCGCTCGGTGCAGCTCTCTTGGCTGCGCCTTTCTTCGTCGGCGGCGACGCCGTCGCCAACACGCCGCAGGCGACCCTGCCGCCCGCCTCGCTCGCGGTCAGCAAGCAGCTCGGTGTACCGCCGGCCGGTGTCACCGATCTGAAGTTCCGCGAGCTGTTCAAGCTGCCGGTCGGCCCGAAAGGTCTCGAACCGACCGAGAAGCTGAGCGGCCTCGACGGCAAGCGCGTGCGCATCGTCGGCTACATGGTGCAGCAGGAGCCGCCCATCGCCGGCGGCTTCATCCTGTCGCCGCTGCCGGTGGTCGCCGGCGACGCCGACGACGCCTATGCCGACGACATTCCGGCCAGCGCGATCTTCGTCAGCTTGCCGAAGGAAAAAAGCGCGGTCATTCCGCCGCTGGCCGGACTGATCCAGCTCACCGGCACCTTGCGCGCCGGTGCGCGCGAGATGCCCGGCGCCGGGCGCGTCGCGCCGGCCGTGCTCGAACTCGACCGCGAACCGGAACGTGTCCTGCTGCGCCACGCGAAGACGACGGCGAAGTCGTCGAGCAAGACGCGCTGAGCGTTCCCTTCTCCCATTCCGAATCACCAGCAGGAGTTATTCCGATGCGCGTTCCGCAACTTCTCCGCAAGACGCTACCGACGCTGATACTGGCCACGTTAGGCAGCGTCTCCCTCGACGCCTACGCCGCTAAAGTGTCGCGGCTGACGCCGCCGAGCGAACTGTTCTCTTCCGGCGAAGAGAGCCCGGTCATCGCGCGTTTCCTGCCCGGACAGATGTTCGACCTGCAGGCGACGGTGCAGCCGGATGCGAACCAGACCGTCACCAGCTTCACCTTCTACGTCGACGGCAACTACGTCTACGGGCGCGAGAACGGCCGCACCAGCCTGGTCACCGAAACCGGCCCGGCGGAAACCTGCATCGATGCGGCCACCGGCAAGACCAAGGGCGCTTCCGGCTGCAAGCTGGTCGCCGGACTGCCGGCCAACGCCGCCGTGGGTTCGCTGCGCGGCTACTCCAACGGCCGCGCCGGCGTGCACGAGCTGAAAGTGATCGCGCGCCAGAGCGACGGCCAGCAGATCACGGCGGTCGGCAACTTCGAAGTGGTCGGCGTCGACGCGACCAGCGGCAAGGCGGCCAAGAACATCATCGTGATGCTCGGCGACGGCATGGGCGCAGCGCATCGCACGGCCGGCCGCATCATGGCCAAGGGCTACGCGCAGGGTAAGGCGAAGGGCAAGCTGACGATGGACACCTTCCCCTACACCGGGATGGTGATGACCGCGTCGCTGAACTCGATCGTGACCGACTCGGCGCCGGGCATGCAGAACTACGTCACCGGCAACAAGGCCAACAACAACGAAGAAGGCGTGTTCCCGGACGATACGCTGGACGCGTTCGACAACCCGCGCGTCGAGTACCTGTCCGAATACCTGCACAACCTGCAAGGCAAGGCGCTCGGCGTGGTCACCACCGCCGACGTGTTCGACGCGACGCCGGCTTCCAACGGCGTCCACACCAGCGCGCGCGGCAACGGCACCGGCATCGTCGACCAGTTCCTCGACGACCGTCACCTGACCGGCCTCAGCGTGCTGATGGGCGGCGGCCGCAAGTGGTTCCTGCCGAACGAATCCAACAGCGTCAGCCCGCAGCCGGCGAACGGCTCGCAGCGGCGCAAGGCGAACGACTACGTGATGGCGCCCGACATCGTCGCCGGCTGGGGCGCCAGCGCCGGCAAGCTCGATCCGGAGCGCGATCTGATCGCCGACTTCCAGAGCGCCGGCTTCGCCTACGCCCCGGACAAGACCACGCTCGATGAGGTGATCAGCCGCGGCAACACCAAGCAGCTCCTCGGCCTGTTCTCCTATTCGAACATGAACGTCGCCTACGACAAGATCGCCGGCCGCCGCGGCGACCGCACCGTGGTCGACGCGTTCGGCTTCCCCGACCAGCCGATGCTGGACGAGATGACCGACGCCGCGCTGAAGGTGCTGTCGCGGAATCCGAACGGCTTCGTCGCGATGATCGAAGGCGCTTCGATCGACAAGCAGGCGCACCTGATGGACAGCGACCGCTGGCCGCTGGAAGTGATCGAGTTCGATCGCGCCATCGCGGTGGCCAAGGCCTTCGCCGAGAAGAACCCCGACACGCTGGTCATCGTCACCGCCGACCACGAGTGCTCGGGCGCCGCGATCATCGGCGCTTCGGTCAAGACCGCCGTCGAGCTGCAGTCCAATCCGGCGCTCGGCAAAGACGCCGTCGGTGTCTACGAAGCGGCCAAGTTCCCCAAGTACACGATCGCCGAAGACGGCTATCCGACCACCACCAACGTCGACCGCAAGATGCTGATCGGCTACGGCGCGAACGCGGACCGCTACGAGACCTGGCTGCCGAACGCGTTCCCGACCAAGGACACGCAGCAGCCGTTCCCGCCGTCGCAGTCGCCGGAGAATCCGAGCCTGCGCAACAAGGACGTCGGCTTCCTCGTGGTCGGCCAGGTCGCCGGCGACCAGGCCGTGCACACCGGCACCGACATCCCGCTGTCTGCCTTCGGCCGCGGCGCCAGTCTGTTCCATGGTGTGTTCGACAACACCGAAGTGATGTTCAAGATCGGCCAAGCGGCGGTCGGCGGCGTCGAATAAGCCGTCCCGTCCAGCAGTCGCTTTGCGAAACTCCCGCCTCGCGCGGGAGTTTCGTCATTTGGGGCGGACTTTCGGGCGAATTGAGGCGCGGCGCCGCTGCGATCGACTCTGCTAGGCTCGGGCCATCGGCCTCGCCCAGTTGGAGTCGCCCATGAACCGTGCGTTGCCTGCCCCCGACGCCTACGCCTACCCGCTGCTGGTCAAGCAGTTGTGGAGCGCGCCGCTGCGGCGCTTCGCCGAGCAGGAAATCGTCTATCGCGAACTGCGGCGTTTCAGCTATCGCGAGCTGCGCGAACGTGTCGGTCGGCTGGCCTCGTCGCTCGCCGCTCTCGAGGTCGGCTTCGGCGACACCGTCGGCGTGATGGATTGGGACAGCCACCGCTATCTCGAAAGCTTCTACGCGGTGCCGATGATGGGCGCGGTCCTGCTCACGGTGAACGTGCGTCTGTCGCCCGAGCAGATTCTCTACACGATCAATCACGCCGGTGCGAAGGTGCTGCTGGTCAACAGCGATTTCCTGCCGCTGTTGCGCGAGATCGCGCCGCGCTTGCAGACGGTCGAGCGCTTGATCTGGATCAGCGACGACGGCCAGCCGCTGCCATCGGACACAGGCTTCGCCGGCGAATACGAGGACCTGCTCGCGGCCGCCGCGGCGGACTACGCCTTCGCCGATTTCGACGAGAACACGCGCGCGACCACGTTCTACACCACCGGCACCACCGGCGCGCCGAAGGGCGTGTTCTTCAGCCATCGCCAGCTCGTGCTGCACACGCTCGCGGCGACCGCCGCCTTCGCCAGCCCGGCCGACGGCCAGCGCTTCCACAGCGGCGACGTCTACATGCCGATCACGCCGATGTTCCACGTGCACGCGTGGGGGATCCCGTTCGTCGCGTTGCAGCTCGGCGTCAAACAGGTCTATCCGGGCCGCTACCTGCCCGACGCGCTGCTCGACCTGATCGCACGCGAAAAAGTCACCTTCTCGCACTGCGTGCCGACCATCCTGCAGATGCTGCTGTCCGCGCCGAAGGCGCGCGAAGTCGATCTCAGCCGCTGGAAGGCGGTGATCGGCGGCGCGCCGATGCCGCCCGGACTCGCGCGCAGCGCACGCGAGCGCGGCATCGACGTGTTCAGCGGCTACGGCATGTCGGAAACCTGCCCGGTGCTGGCGCTGGCGCAGGTGCATCCGTCGCAGGGTCCGCTGTCGGACGAAGAGGAGCTGCGCCTGCGCTGCAAGAGCGGCGCGCCGATTCCGCTGGTCGACCTGCGCGTCGTCGACGGCGAGCTCGGCGACGTCGCCGACGACGACCGCAGCACCGGCGAAGTCGTCGCGCGCGCGCCGTGGCTGACGCAAGGCTATCTTGCCGATGCGAACGGCTCGGCCGCCTTGTGGCAAGGCGGCTGGCTGCACACGCAGGACATCGGCTACTACGAGCGCGGCTATCTGAAGATCACCGATCGCATCAAAGACGTGATCAAGACCGGCGGCGAATGGATCTCCTCGGTGCAGATCGAAGATCTGATTTCGCAACATCCGGCGGTGCTCGAAGCCGCCGTGTTCGCGGTCAGGGACGAGCGCTGGGGCGAACGCCCGCTCGCCTTGGTGGTCGCGCGCGCCGGTCACGCCGCGAGCGAGGACGAGTTGCGCGAGCATCTGTTGCGCCTCAGCGCGGACGGCGTGATTTCGCGCTACGCGGTACCGGCGCGCGTGCTGGTGGTCGAGACGATCGAGAAGACCAGCGTCGGCAAGCTGGACAAGAAACTCCTGCGCGAGAAGTACGCCGACGCCGGCTGAGCCGGCGAGCTCGGACGCCGGTCGCAGCTTCGGCGCGAACGCCTCTCGCCGGCGCGAGACTTGCGTCTATCATCGTTCGGCGTGACCACTCCCTTCGAACTTCTCGGACTCGACGACGACGCGGACGAACGAGCGATCAAACGCGCGTACGCGGCGCGCTTGCGCCAGACGCGGCCCGACAACGACCCGGCCGGCTTCCAGCGATTGAACGAAGCGTATCGCGCGGCCCTGGCCTGGCTGCGTGGCGACTACGCCGAAGAAGAGCGGCTGTACGCGCCGATCAGCGCGGATGTTTCCGCGCACTTGCATCGACAGACCGAATCGCCCGACCTCGAGGCCACCGAACCGGCCACGGAGAATCCGGCCGCGCAGGTTCCCTGGCAGACCCAATCGCTCGATCCCGCGGGGATCGATGCGACACCGAAAACTCCAGCCGCGCACATTCCCTGGCAGACCGAATCGTTCGATCGCGATACGGCCGAGCCGACACCGCGGACCGCGGCCGCACACGTCCCCTGGCAGGACGAGTTCTTCGAGTCCGAGCCGTCCAATGCGATCCGCCTGCCCGCGGATGCTGCGCAAGCGATCGTCGATTTCCCTGCGTTCTTCGTCGAGCTGAGCGACTGCGCGGCGAACGGAGACGCGGCGGCATTGCGCGAATGGCTGGCGCGCCGGCCCGACTTGTTCGCCTTGCAAACCAAGGCCGCCGTCGGACGCCTGACCTTGGCCGCGCTGTTCGAGCACAGCCCGGCGATGCCCGTACACTGCGCCGAGGCGGTGCTCGCGTTCTTCGACTTGGATCAGGTGCACGCCGAGGTCGATCCGCTGCAGTGGCGGGCTTTGTGCGCGTACATGGAGCAGCGCTGGTACTTCGAAGAACGCGAACGCTACCGCTCGCGGCCGCCGCTCGACGTCGCGGCACGATTCGAACAGGCCGGCTTCGCCGCCTTGCTCGCCGACTTCGCGCGGCCGTTTCGCTGGACATCCGCGCTGTCGCACGCCTTGCTGCCGATGCGGCCGCGCCGGATCGCCGCGTTCCTGCGCAGTCTCGATCCAGCTCAAGCGCAGCAGCTGTCCGAGCGCGGCTGCCAGCGTCATCTGCTTTTTTGGCGCCGGGCCGGCGATCAGGAACGCATCTCGCTCGCGCGCACGGCGATCGGCGCTGCGCGCTGCGCCGTGCTGATCGCCGTCTGCGCCGTGCTGTTCGGCCCGTTGGCGTGGAAGAGCGGAGACTCGCTGCGGAATTTCTTGCTGCAGATTTCGCTCGCCGTGCTCGCTCCGTGGGCGATCTATCTCCTCTGGAGCGGCATCGGCAAGTGGCAGGGCCGCGCGCAGAACGAACAAAGCGGGCCTGCCGCCTGGTGGCGGCTCGGCTTCATTCCCTTGATGACTGCGGGTGCACTGGTCGCGCAGCTGCTGACGACCGCGGCAGCCACCGGCGGGCGCATGGCGATGGTCTGGCGCACCGTCTCGGTGCTGCTGTTCATCGTCGCCAACGTGTTCGCGCTCGAACGTTATGTCAGGCGGATTTTGATGGAGACGCGCAGCGACCGTTATTTCTGGTTCGTGCTCGCATTCGGCCTCGTCAGCGTAACAGCCGCCTTGCTGCACAAGCTGCCGCCCTTGGCCTTCTTCGTCTTGGTTCCGATGACCTTGTGGAGTGTGGATCTGTGGGTCCACCGCGGTTCGCTGCCGCGCCGGCAGCGGTCGCGTTGAGCCGGGGATCTCGCGCGTTCGATCGCGACGATCAATCGTGCTGATCAATCGGCCGCGCCGGCGAACGCGATGCCCGGTTCGCTCATCAGCACCAACTCTTCGGCGGCGGTCGGATGGATCGCCACGGTGCCGTCGAAATCGGCCTTGCGTGCGCCGACTTTCACCGCAACGGCGAAACCCTGCAGGATTTCGTCGACACCGGCGCCGACCAGATGCACGCCGACCACGCGCGCGTCGTCGCCGACGCAGACCAGCTTCATGAAAGTGCGGCGTTCGCGTTCGGCCAGCGCGGCCAGCATCGGGCGGAAACGCGTGCGGTAGACGCGCACCGAATCGCCGTAACGCCGGCGCGCCTCCTGCTCGCTCAAACCCACCGTGGCCAGCGGCGGATGCGCGAACACCACCGTCGGCACGTTGGCGGAGTCGAGCTTGGCTTGCGCATCGCCGCCGAATACGCGATCGGCCAGCTTGCGGCCGGCGGCGATCGCGACCGGCGTCAAGGCGATGCCGCCGGTGACGTCGCCGACCGCGTGCACGCCGGCGACGGCGGTGTTCTGCCACGAGTCGACCACGATGTGACCTTGCGCGTCGAGCTCGACGCCGATCTCGCGCAAACCCAGCCCTGCCGTGTTCGGGTGCCGTCCGACCGCCCAGATCAGCTCGTCGAAGCCGCGCACGACTTCGCCGCCGGCGAGGGTGAGCGCGTAACCGTCCGCTTCGCGTCGCACGCTCTCGACCTCGCAGCGCAAGCGCAGATCGATGCCGTCGTCGCGCATCGCCGCCGCGAGTACGTCGGTCGATTCGTGATCGAACTCGCGCAGCACGCGGCCCTTGCGCACGAACAGGCTGGTTTCCGCGCCGAGGCTGTGCAGCACGCCGGCCAGCTCGACCGCGATGTAGCCGCCGCCGACGATCGCGACTCGGCGTGGCGCCGTGCGCAGCGCGAAGAAGCCGTCCGAATCGATGCCGTGTTCGGCGCCGGGGATGGACGGCCGCGACGGCCGCGCGCCGGTCGCGATCAATACGTGCTTAGCGCTCAGTTCGCGCGCTCTGGCGAGAACGCGGTCGGGCGCGAGCAGGCTTGCGCGCGCGGCGATCAGCTCGACGCCGACCTCGGCGAAGCGGCGCCGATAGCTCGCGTGGATATTCTCGATGTAGCGCTCGCGACGACCGACGAACGTATTCCAATCCAGCGTCGCTGCTGGCGCGGAAAAGCCGACCTCGCGCGCGATCCGTTGAATATGCGCCAGCTCGGCCGCCAGCCACATCGCCTTCTTCGGCACGCAACCGACATTGACGCAGGTGCCGCCGAGCGCGCCCGCTTCGACCACCGCCACGCGCGCACCGTGCAGCGCCGCGCGCACCGCCGTGGCGATGCCGCCGGAGCCGGCGCCGAGTACGACCAAGTCGAATGAGTGTGCGTCCACGCGGCCGTCCTTGCGATCGTCGGAAAGGGAATCGTCCGACTGTAGCGTACGGACCGGCGTTCCGAGCCGTGGCTGGCAAGACCGCCGCGGCTCGCCGCCGCGACCGCGGCGGCGCCACCATAACGATGCCGCTCAGGCCGGCGCGGGAGCGCGACGGGCTAGCGCAACCCCCGCTCCGAGGAAGCCACACCGACTCATACTCTCGTTTGTTAACGGTGCAAATATTTCGTTATTCATCAATTGCTTAATGCGTATTTCGTGAGTAAGTTCACAGGCGGCGGAACGACCCGCCCACTACCCTCCTCGTCCCCTGAAGCGGAGTACGCAGCACCATGGCCATCTTCAACCAGCCCTCGCCGAAGAAAGAAACGCCCGCCTACACGCCCGAGCCGCTGCCGGTTGCGCCGAAGGAGACGGCGCCGGTGGTCGACTACGTGCCCGCTCCGGCTTACCGCAGCGAACGCAGCGAAGCGAAGGAGTCCTTGATCGCCTCCGACATCGCGATCGAAGGCAAGATCGAAGGCGCCGGCCACGTGCGCATCGCCGGACGCTTCAAGGGCGACGTCAACGTGCAGGGCGATCTGAGCATCGAGAAGGACGCCAAGGTCGCCGGCGGCGTGCGCGCGAAGAAGGTCATCGTCGCCGGTGAACTCGAAGGCAACATCGATTCGGCAGCGCAAGTCGAGCTGCAGCAGAGCGGCGTCCTCATCGGCGATCTCAAAGCCGGCTCGCTGACCGTCGCCGCCGGTTCGCGCATGCGCGGTCAAGTCGAATTCGGCTGGGACGAGAAGAGCGCCAAGGCCGGTCGCAACGGCGCGGAGAACGGCGCCGCGTCGTGACCGCACAGCGAGCGCGCGTCACCGGCGTCTGTCCGCACTGCAAGGCGACCATCCTCGCCAGTGCGGACGTTTGTCCGTCGTGCCAGCACCATCTTCGTTTCAGTGCGGCCACCGGGAAGCGCCGGACTTCGTCCGCACTGCGCGTCGAGGGCACCTTGGAGCAGCCGTCCAAAGGCGGCTTCTCCGAGTATTCGATGGTGCTCTCGATCCGCAACGAGCGTGGCGAGGAAATCGATCGCAAGCTGGTCGGCGTCGGCGCGATCCGGCCCGGCGAGCGGCGTACGTTCGCGTTGTCGGTCGAGCTGACGCAGGACGTCGAGTGAAGACTCGACGTCTCGCGTTTCCGGCACCGCACACACGCCGCTGAGCCGTCTGCTTGAAGGGCACGTCATCTCCGCGAACGCGGAGGTCGGCTTCAGCTTTCCCGATCGGAGTCGAGAGCGGGATGACGGCAACGGGCGCGCAAGACGCGCGCCCTTCGATTACTTCGCCACCACGGACGAGGCTGCCGCAATCGGCAGCGACAACGCGCTCGGTCGCGCCGCGTCGTGATAGAGCTTGACCGTGACCTTGCGCGCGTCCTTGCCCGATTCCTCCGCTACTACGCCGCCGGCGTTGTAGTTCTTCTCGGCGTACATCGAATTGATCGGAGCGATCGCCAGGCGCAGGCGGCTGCCCTTGGCGATGCGGCGCGCGACGAAGGTGAAGGTGTCGAAGTCGTAGCGCTCGATCGCGCCCGGCTTGACCAGCTGCGCCTCGCGTTGGCTCTTGCGATAGCGCGCGCGGATCGCGTCGCCGGCGAGGAAGACCACGCTGCCGTCCGGCTTCACTTCGTACACCGACACGCCGATGTCGGTATCGGGCTGGTCGAGTTCGATCCAGGCCGACAGCTTGAAGAAGCCGGCGAGATCGGTGTCCGCGGCGAACGCCGGCGTGTGATAGAACAAGGCCTTGCCGCCGGCCAGCAGTGCGCCGCGCTGGTCGGTGAGCGCGTTCTCCGACTCCTCCACTTCCCACGCCGCCGAACTGGTGTCGAGCGGATCGTAGACGTAGCGATCGGGCTGGCCGCGGCCGGGTCGATCGCGTTGCAGCTCGCCCGAAGCGAACACGTCGTTGGCGCGCGCGGCGACCGAATCGAGATGCCAGGTCTCGCGCTTGGCGGTCACTGATTGCAGGTTCGGCGCGTAACGCCAGGCTTCTTCGCCGTTGACGTAGAAGGCGACCTTATCCTTGAGGAACTCCGGCTTGGCGCCGTCCTTCATGGTCCAGTCGTACCAGGCCTTGTGCAGGGCGTTCATGTCGAGCAGCGAGGCCGGCCCGAATTTCAGACCGGCCACTTCCGCCTTCGGCGTGCGCGTACCGGCGTGATCCCACGGGCCGATGATCAGGTAGTGCTTGGCCTTCGCCGCGTCCGAGCCGTAGCGCATGTGCTGGTCGTAGAACGCGAGCGCGCCGGGCTGGTCGCCGTCGTAGTGGCCGGTGATGCTGAGGATCGGCAGGCTCAGTTTGGCGAACTGTTCGGAGGTCGGGTTGTAGCTGTCCCAATACGCATCCTGCAGCGGGTGCGAGATCCAGGTCTGGAAGTGCGGCGAGGGATTGCCGACGTAGCGATCGAGTTCCTTGAACGGCGCCTGCGCCTCGTACCAGCGGCGAAACTGCGTGCCCCAGAAGCTACCGTCGCCGAAGATCTTTTCCTGCCCGGCGCGGCCGCTGACCAGGGTCAGCCACTGCGTGTCGTAGGAATAGAACATGTTGTGCGCCATCGGATAGTCGACGCCGGGCATGGGCGATGCGACCGGCACGATGGTCGCCAGATGCGGCGGGAATTCCTTCGCGCTGGCCCACTGGTCGTAGCCGGCGTAGGAACCGCCCCACATGGTGATCTTGCCGTTGCAGTAGGGCTGCTGCGCCAGCCATTCGATCACGTCGTGACCGTCTTTGGCTTCCTGCAACAGCGGCGTGAACTCGCCCTCGGAATTGCCGCGGCCGCGCACGTCGACGGTGAGGAACACGTAGCCGTTGGCGGCGAAGTACATGCCGCGATCGTGGTAACTCTGCGCGATGTAGGGCGTCAGCGTGAACACACATGGCAGCGGCTGCGCTTGCTCGCGTGGCTTGTACAAGGTGGCGTTGAGATGGACGCCGTCGCGCAGCGGAATCTTGACGCCCCATTGGAACTGCACCTCGGCGGCGGGCGGCTCGGCTTTGCTGTCTTTCCCCAAGGCCGGCGCGCCGATCAGCAGAGCGGCAAACGCCAATCCGACAGCCAGTGTGTATCGCATGCGATTCCTCGACGATCCGCCGATGCGGCGGGCGGGTTACTTTGCCGGCACCGACGAGGGCGAGGCAAGCGGCATGCGCAGCACGCTGGGGTGCTGCGCGTCGTGATAGAGCGTAACTGTGACCGTGCGCGCATCCTTGCCCGATTCCTCGGCGATCACGCCGCCCGTGTTGTAGTTCTTCTGGTAGGCCATCGAATTGACCGGCGCCAGCACCAGACGCAAACGGCTGCCCTGGCTCAAGCGTCGCGCGATGAAACTGAAGCGCTCGAAGTCGTAGCGCGACACCGCGCCGGGCGGCACCAGGGTCTGCTCGCGCAGGCTCGTACGATGGCGCGCGCGCAGCTGGTCCCGGCTCAGCAGCACGCTGCTCCCGTCCGGCTTGATCTGATGGATGGTCGCGATGAAATCGGTATCGGGCCGGTCCAGCGCGATGAACGCCGACAGCGCGAAGAAGCCGGCGATGTCGGTGTCTTGTTGCAGCGGCGGCGTGTGATAAACCAGCTGCTTGCCGGCCGCGGCCAATATGCGGCGCTGGTCGACATAGGGCGCAAACGCCGGATCGAAGCGGTCGGACGACGCTTCGTAATCGAGCGGACTCAGGTCGAGCGGATCGTAGACGTAGCGATCCGGCTTGCCGCTGCCGTGCTGGTCCGCGCGCAAGCTTCCGGCGTGGAAGACGTCGTCGGCGCGGCCGTCCGAGTCGAGGTACCAGTCGCGCGTCGTCGCTGTTGCGGCTGCGAGGCTCGGCGCGTAGCGCCAGGCTTCTTCCCCCGAGACATAGAACGCGACCTTGTCTTTCAGGAATTCCGGCTTGGCGCCGCCCTTCAAGGTCCAGTCGTACCAGGCCTTGTGCAGCGCGTTCATGTCGATCAGCGCGGCCGGGCCGAAATGCAAACCGCCGACGTCGGCGTGCGGTTCCTGAGTACCGAAATGGTCGGACGGACCGATCACCAGATAGTGCCGTGCCTTGCCCTGCTCTGGCCCGTAGCGCAGATGGTCGCGATAGAACGACAAGGCACCGGCCTGATTGCCGTCGTAGTGACCGGTGACCGACAGGATCGGCAGGCTCATCTGCGCGTATTGCTGCGGTGTCGGATGGAACGCATCCCAGTACGCGTCGCGCAAGGGATGCGCGATCCACTGCTGAAACGTCGGCGAAGGATGGCCGAGATAACTGTCGAGTTCCTTGAACGGCGCATGCGCCTCGTACCAGCGGCGGAACTGCGGCACCCAGAACTTGCTGTCGGCGAAGATATCGCTTTGATCGGCGCGGCCGTCGACCAGGGTCAGCCAGCGCATGGCGTAGGTGTAGAACAAACCGCTGCCGACCGGAAAATCGAGGCCCGGACCGACCGCGACCACCGGTGCGATCGCGCTCAGATGCGGCGGCAGCTCTTTCGCCGTCGCCCATTGCGTGTAGCCGACGTAGGACGCGCCGTACATCGCGACCTTGCCGTTGCAGTAGCTCTGCCGCGCCAGCCATTCGACGATGTCGTGGCCGTCCTTCGCCTCCTGCAACAGCGGCGTGAATTCGCCTTGCGAGTTGCCGCGGCCGCGCACGTCGACGGTCAGGAACACGTAGCCGTTGGCGGCGAAGTAAGTCCCTTTGTCGTGATAGCTCTGCGCGATGTAGGGCGTCAGCGTGAACAGGCACGGCAGCGGCTCTGCTTGCTCGCGCGGCCGGTACAACGTGGCGGCGAGTTCGACGCCGTCGCGCATCGGAATGCGCACGCCCCACTGGAACGCGACCGCCGCTTCCGCTTCCGATGCCGCGTGCGCTGCGCGCAGGCCGATCGGACTGCTCCATGCGAATGCGAGCGCCAGCGCGCGACCCAGGTATCCCATGCGCATCCCCCTTCGAGCTAGCGACCGAACCGCGCCGCCGCAAACGGTGCCAGGTCGAACGACGGTGACTTGCCGACGATCACCTCGCTGACCAAGAGACCGGTGATCGCGGACAAGCTGACGCCGAGCATGCCATGCCCGGTCGCCAGCAGCAGATTCTCGCAAGCAGGCGCGCGGCCGAGCATGGGCAGATCGTCAGGGGTCATCGGCCGCCAGCCGTACCACTCCTCGACTACGCTCGCCCCCTCCGGCTCGCGCAGGAATTCGGCCGCGCCGCGCCGCAGCGCATCGAGCCGCGTGCGATTGAGGCTGCTGTCGTAGCCGGCGAACTCCATCGTGCTGCCCAGGCGATAGCCCGAGCCCCACGCCGTCACGCACACGCTGCGCTCTTTCAGGGTCAGCGGAATGCGTGGGCACAGGTCGGGCCGCGCATAGGTGATCGAATAGCCCTTGCCGGGCTGGATCGGCAGGCGCAGGCCGAGCTGGCGTGCGAACGGCGGCGACCACGCGCCGAGCGCGAGCACCACCTCGCGCCCCTCGAACTCGCCTTGCGTCGTCGCGACACGCGTGATGCGTGCGCCTTCGCGCACGCAGCCGTCGATGCGCGCACCTTCCATCAGCACGGCGCCGCGCGCACGCACGCTGCGCGCGAGCTCGGCCACGTAGCGATCCGGCCGCAGCTGCGCATCGCCGGGGTTGTACAGCGCGCCGGCCACGCCCGGCTTGAGCGCGGGTTCGCGCGCGAGCGTGGCGTTCGCATCGAGCGCGTCGACGCGGATACCGAGTTCGGCCAAGAGCGGCAGCGAGCGCTGCGCCTGCTCGAAGTTGTGCGCGTCGCGGAATACATTCATGGTGCCGAGCGCTTCGAATTCGCAGTCGAGACCCTGCTCGCGCACCAGAGCTTCGATCAGCTCGCGCGAACGCACCAGCAACGGTGCCTTGACCCGCGTCGCGCGTTCGAAATCGCGCGGATTGCAGCGCGCGGCGAAGCCGAGCAGCCAGCGCAGCAGCGCCGGATCCAGGCGCGGCTTGATGCGCAGCGGCGCGTCCGGCTTGAGCAGCCAGCGCAGCGCGGTGCCGACCATGCCCGGCTGCGCCAGCGGCGCGGCGTGGCTCGGCGTCAGCGTGCCGCAGTTGCCGTGCGAGCTGCCGCTGCCGATGCGGCCTTGTTCGAGCACGGTCACGCTGCGTCCGGCGGCGAGCAGGTAGTGTGCGCAAGCGAGGCCGATCACGCCGCCGCCGAGAATCAGCACGTCCGTTCGCTTTGAAGTCATCTGGCGATTGTACGGGCTCGTCCGCCGAGCCGAACCCCGCCGGGCGCCCGCCCGCGTTACAGGCTCTACTCCACCCGTGACGGCCCGCGCCCGTTTGCCGTACCCTCTGGCGGATATGGGGGCCGAAAAGACCGATGAGGAACTGATGCTCGCTTACGCCGGAGGCGACCTGCTCGCTTTCGAGATGCTCTACCGGCGCCACCGCGGCATGTTGTACCGCTTCCTGCTGCGCAACCTGCGTCAGCGCGCCGATGCCGACGAACTGTTCCAGGACACCTGGAGCCGTCTGATCGCCGCGCGCGAGCGTTACCGGCCGGAAGCGAAGTTCACCACCTGGCTGCTGCAGATCGCGCACAACCTCGTGGTCGATCGCTTCCGGCGCCAGCGCCCGCAAGCGTCGAGCGAGGAAACTGAAGCTGTGCTGCGCACGCTGGACGCGCCCGAATCGGAACAGCCCGAGCGCGCCTTGAGCGAATTCGAACAGCGCCGCCGGCTGCAGATCGCACTGGAAGAACTGCCCGAAGAACAGCGCGTCGCGTTTCTGCTGCGCATCGAAGGCGGCCTCGGCCTGGAAGAGATCGGCGAAATCACCGGCGCCGGCCGCGAAACGGTGAAGTCGCGCCTGCGCTATGCGCTGGCGCGCATCCGCGCGAGATTTTCGACGTGAACGCACGCCGCCCCGACGACGACCTCGAGCGCTTGCTCGCCGACGACGGCGGCGAGCTCGGCGCGTTGTACCGGCGCTTGCCGCGATTGGATCCGCCGCGGCGGCTCGATCGCAGCGTGCTCGCCGAAGCGGCGCGCGCGGTGCACGGCACGCGGCCGCGGCGGCAACGCTGGCTGGTCGGTTTCGGTTCCGCGGCGGGCTTGGTGCTGGCGGCCGGAATCGCCTGGCACGCCGGACATGAAGGCCTGCGTCAGCAGGAACATGGCGCGCCGCACAGCGCACCGAACGTGGTGCCGGTGCAGCCGATCGACGCGCCGGCGCGCCGCCACGAAAGCGCGCCGGCCGCCGATGCGGTCGCGCCGATGCCCGCCGCGCCGCAATCCGCGCCGGCTGAACCGAAAGCGCGCGTGAACAAACCGGCGGCAGAGAAAAACGCCCCATCCATGCGCCGCGCGCCGGCTCCGGCGGCTCCGCCGCCGCCTGCTGCGGTCGCGGCGCCGCCGCTCGAGCCGGACAGCGCGCCGGCCGCACAACCTGCCGCGGCGCCGTTCGCCGGTGAACAGGAGGCGGCGGCGAATGCCTCTGTTTCCGCAGACACCGCCGCGCGCGCCGCCGCGTCTTCGAAGCAGGCCGCGCAGGACGAAGCCTCGCCCAAATACGAACGCTCCGCGGGCACGCCAGCTCTCTCCAGCTCAGCCGAACTGCGCCGCGACACCCAGCTCGCGCCGGAAGCCTGGCTCGCGCGCATCGAGCAACTGCTGCACCAAGGCCGCCGTCAGCAGGCGATCGAGAGCCTGCAGCTGTTCCGCCGCGCCCATCCGGACTGGCAGCTGTCGCCCGAGTTGCGCGCGCTCGAACCATGACGGCAGCGTCGCAGACCTTGGACGGTGACGCGCGCCTGCAGCAGGAAATCAAGAAAAGCCGCTTCCTCGCCCACGCCGCACCGATCGACGACGCCGCCGCGGCACTCGTCTTCGTCGCGCGCGTCAGCGTGCGCGAGGCGACGCACAATTGCTGGGCTTATCGATTCGGCACCCACTATCGCTTCAACGACGACGGCGAACCGGGCGGCAGTGCCGGCCGCCCGATCCTGGCCGCGATCGAAGGCCAGCGGCTGGACCGCGTCGCGGTGGTGGTCACGCGCTGGTTCGGCGGGGTCAAGCTCGGCGTCGGCGGGCTGGTGCGCGCGTATGGTGGCTGCGCGGCGGAATGCCTGCGCCTGGCGGCGAAGCGCCCGTTGGTGGAACGCGTCACGATACGCGTACGCTGCGATTTCGCCAGCGCCGCGAGCCTGCATACTCGCCTGCGCGAGTTCGCCGCGGTCAAGCTGGGCGAGCGTGCCGCCGCCGACGGCGCCGAATTGGAACTGGAGCTGCCGCGCGAACGCGTCGCAGCGTTGACCGTGCTGCTGCGCGATTTGTCGCGTGGCCGCGCTATCGTCGAGGCCGACACTTGAACCGACCCGCCCCTACCCGCAACTCGAACCGTCTTTTGCCGGCTGCGCCCCGATGACCCTCGCCGCAAGCAACGAGAAATCCGCCGAGCCGCCGCGCCGCCTGCGCTATCTGACGCGCCTGTTTCCGTACCTCAAGCCGTATCGCGGCCTCGTCGCCGGCTGGCTCGGCTTCCTCGCCGTCTCCTCGACCGCCACGCTGACTCTGCCGCAAGCGGTGCGCGTGATGATCGACAACGGCTTCACCCAGGCCAACGCGGCCGCGATCAATGCGAGCTTCCTCGGCTTGTTCGGCGTCGCCGCAGTGCTCGCGGTGGCGACGGCGGGGCGCTTCTTCTTCATCAGCTTCTTGAGCGAGCGCGTCGCCGCCGACCTGCGCCGGCGCTTGTACGACCATCTGCTGACCTTGGACCAGGCGTTCTTCGAGCGCACCCGCAGCGGCGAGCTGGTTTCGCGCCTGGCCGCCGACACCGAGCTGGTGCAGACGGTGGTCGGCTCGACGCTTTCGGTGTCCGTGCGCGGCGTCGTCACCCTGGTCGGCGGCGCCATCGCGATGGTCGCGACCAGCCCGCGCCTGGCCGGCTTCACCGCGCTGGTGATTCCGGCGGTGATCCTGCCGATCGTCATATTCGGCCGCCGCGTGACCGACCTCGCGCGCGAAAGTCAGGACCGCATCGCCGAGACCTCGGCGACCGCCAGCGAAGCGCTCAACGCGATGCACACCGTGCAGGCCTACACGCGCGAACCGCGCGAATCGGCGCGCTACGCCGACGCGGTCGCGCGCGCTCTCGCTGCCGCGAAGAAGCGCATCGCGATGACCGGCACACTGACCGCGATGGTGATCCTGTTGACCTTCGGTGCGATCACCTCGGTGCTGTGGGCCGGCGCGCAGGCGGTCATCGGCGGCAGCATGGCGGCCGGCGTGCTGAGCCAGTTCGTGCTGTACGCGGTGCTGGTGGCCGGCTCGGTCAGCGCGCTGACCGAAGTCTGGGGCGACATCCTGCGCGCGGCCGGCGCGCTCGGCCGCATCGGCGAGCTGCTCGACACGCGCACCGAAATCCGCTCGCCCGCCGCGCCGCACGTGCTGGCGCAGCCGGTGCGCGGAGCGATTCGCTTGGAGGGCGTGGAATTCCGTTATCCCTCGCGCCCCGATCGCGCCGCACTGCACGATTTCAACTTGACGGTCGAACCCGGCCAGACCGTCGCCCTGGTCGGACCTTCCGGCGCCGGCAAGAGCACGGTGTTCCAGCTGCTGTTGCGCTTCCACGAACCCCAGCACGGCCGCATCACGCTGGACGGCGTCGAACTCGGCGCGTTGGCGCTGCCCGATTTGCGCGGTGCGTTCGCGCTGGTGCCGCAAGATCCGGTGCTGTTCGGCGCCAGCGCGGCCGACAACATCGGCTACGGACGCGCCGACGCGACGCGCGAGCAGATTCTCGCCGCCGCGCGCGCGGCCGAGGCGCACGATTTCCTCGAAGCGCTGCCCGATCGCTACGACACCTACCTCGGCGAGCGCGGCGTGCGCTTGTCCGGCGGTCAGCAGCAGCGTGTGGCGATCGCGCGCGCGCTGCTGCGCGATGCGCCGGTGTTGCTGCTCGACGAGGCGACCTCGAGCCTGGATGCGCAGTCGGAGCATCTGGTGCAGCAGGCGCTCGAACGGCTGATGCGCGGCCGCACGACCCTGGTCATCGCCCACCGCCTCGCCACCGTGCAGCGCGCCGACCGTATCGTGGTGATGGAGGGCGGCCGCATCGTCGCGCAAGGTACGCATGCGGAACTGGTGCGTGAAGACGGTTTGTATGCGGAGTTGGCGCGCTTGCAGTTCGCGGCTTGATGCGACGCCTTTCCGCCTCTCCCGCTTGCGAGAGAGGTAACTGCGTCTGCTGCGAAACAAGCGTGCTACGTGAGGACGCTGCACGCCATGCGCTATCTTGCGAGCGTGACTGAATCTGATCCGACTCCCAAGCCACAGCGCGCCGTCATGGACGCGCTTCGCCGCTGCGAAACCGCACTCGCTGCCGAACGGGCTGAGGAGGCGCTGGCCGCGGCACACGAAGCGCTTGCGCTGGAGCCGGGCAACGTCGCGGCACGCGTTTATCTCGGCCTCGCCCTGCTCTTCCGTGCGCAGTACGCAACGGCTGCGGTCGAACTGGCCGGTGTACTCGAGCACCATCCGCAGCTCCTGCTGGCACGCTGCGCCCTGGTGCGCGCCTTGCTGCACGACGGACGCTTCGATGCCGCGCTGGCCACAGCATGCGATCCGAGCCTGCTCGATGCCGGCAACGAGTTCGGCGGTGCGCTCGGCGATTTCGCCGCCGCCGGCGCCTGGCTGCATCGGACCGAGTTGCTGCAGGCACGCGCGCAACGCCAGCCGCAGGACTACGCCTGCGCGCTGCTGCTGGCCGAGACCTTGCACAACCAAGGCGCGCTCGGCGCCGCCTTGGTCTGGAGCGAACGCGCGCTCGCGCTGCGGCCGCGAGCGCGCGCGCCGCGCGCGGTGCTGGCGACCGCACTGATCGATCGTGGCGAAGTGGAAGCCGGCCTCGCCCACTACCGCGAGCTGCTGCCCGATGCGGATGCGGACACTGCGGCGCGGCATCTGGTGCTGATGCACTACGACCCGCAACAGGACAACGAGGCCCTGTACGCCGCGCATTGCGATTTCGTGCGGCGTCACGTGCCGCGCTTCGGCGCGCCGTTCGTGCGTGCGCGGAGCTCCCGAGCGGATCGCGCGCTGCGTGTCGGCTGGCTGTCGCCGCGCTTCGACGAAGGTCCGGTCGCCACCTTCCTCGGCGGCCTGCTCGGCGCGTTCGATCGCACGCGACATCGCCACCTGCTGATCGCGCTGCATCCTGCGGACGATGCGGCGACGCGGCGTCTGCGCGCGCTCGCCGAGGAATGGATCGATGCCGCCGGGCTCGACGACAGCCGCTTGCTGCAGCGCCTGCGCGAACTCGACCTCGACGTGCTGGTCGATCTGGCCGGGCATTCGACCTGGAATCGCGCACGCGTGCTCGCGCAGCGCGTCGCGCCGGTGCAGCTCTCCTGGCTCGACTGGTTCGACACCACCGCGTTGCCGTCGATGGATGCCTGGCTCAGCGACACCTGGCTGACACCGATCGATTCCAGCCAACGCTACAGCGAACGCCTGCTGCATCTGCCGGCCGGGCGTTTTTGCTACACCCCGCCGGAATTCTCACCCGCGGCGGAATACGCCGGCGACGGCCGCGTCCGTTACGCCTCGTTCAACCGCCTGGCCAAGCTCAACGACGCGGTGATCGCGAGCTGGGCGGAGATCCTACGTCGCGTGCCGCAGGCTGAACTCGAACTCGGCACGCGCCTGCTCGACGACGACGCCACGCGCGAATTCACGCTTGCCCGCTTCGAGCGCCACGGCGTCGCGCGCGAACGCGTGCGCTTGTACGGCAGACGTCCGTACGCCGATCTGCTCGAAGCCTACCGCCGGGTCGACATCGCACTCGACCCGTTCCCGTTCTCCGGCTGCGCGACGACTTGCGATGCGCTGTGGATGGGCGCGGCGGCGGTCGCACTGGCGGGCGAAACCTTGGTCAGCCGGCAGAGTGCAAGTCTCTTGTGGCGGCTCGGCCGCGCGGAATGGGTCGCGCGCGACCACGACGACTACGTCGAACGCGCCGTCGCGCTCGCCGCCGATACGAGCGCGCTGCGCGCGGGACGCGCCGAGCAGCGTCGTGCGGTGCAGGCACGTTTGTGCGATGCGCGCGCGCAGGCCGCCGACTTTGCCGCGGCGCTGCGCGAGCTCTACGACGCAAGCGGCGCGCCGGCGTGAATGCCAGCGCGCCGTGCGGACTTCACTCGTAACCGAAACCGTCGGCGAAGATGCGATCCATCGCGTTGCCGCGCACGATCACGGCGTCGTCGTAACCCTCCAGCTCCACGCTTTGCAGCACGAAGCCGTTCGCGTTGAACACGCCGTCGTCGCCGGGCGAGCTCACGTTGCTGGTGGTGGCCGAGTAGATGATGCGGACCGGCGTCTGCACCACGCCGCTGGCGGTGGGTACGTCGACCAGGGTGCCGTAACCGAGGATCTTCTGCGGCGGCTGGCCCGCGCGCAGGCGCCAGATCGCGGCTTCGAGGGGGCTGGTGACGCTGCCGTAGACGACCACGTCGCCGTTGTCGAACACCGACCAGCGATAGAAGCTCTCCCATGTGCGCCCCGGCGCCGGCGCATACGCACCGGTGTCGCCGATCAGGGCGATCGGCGTGGCGCCTTCCTCGGGCGTGATGCGCCACAGACCGGTGGTCTTCTGCTGCGGATTGCCGACCGGCGCGATCGCCGCCTTCAGCGCGGCGTAGCGGCCGGCCGCTTGCACTTGGTACTCGAAGTCGCCGTCTTGGAACACCTGGCCGGCGACTTTCGGGCCGAGATTGCCCTCGGCACCGCGCAGCAGCACCGGCGCGTGGCTGGCGTCCGGCGCGTGCCGGAACAAGCCGAGGAACGCACCGGAATCGGCCTGGCCTTTCGCGGTGAACAGCACCTCGCCGGCGCGGCCGGTCGCCAGCGACGGATAAATGCTGGTGAAGGTGGCCGAACCCATGCCCGGACCGAGAGCGCCGCTGTCGGCGGTCAGCGCCATCACGCGCGGCGCGCCGTCACACAGACGCCAGATGCCGCCGCGTGCGCTGCCCGGCACG
Organism: Dokdonella sp. GW821-FHT11D02; assembly: GCF_058808595.1. Taxonomy (NCBI): domain Bacteria; kingdom Pseudomonadati; phylum Pseudomonadota; class Gammaproteobacteria; order Lysobacterales; family Rhodanobacteraceae; genus Dokdonella; species Dokdonella sp. GW821-FHT11D02. The sequence goes on from NZ_CM179520.1 coordinate 2,837,059, forward strand.
CCGTCGACGCCGCGCGTGCCGGCGACCGAGTAGATCTCGGCGCGCGGACTGACCGCGAGTTTGTCGGCGCCCGCGCCGCTGGCGAACGGACCGATGCCGTCGACGCCGGGCGACCAGTCCGGCCCGACGTCGTAGGCGAACAGGCAGGCGCGATTGCCGACACCGGGCTGATGGTGGATCACCGCATCGCGGATATTGCCGGCGCCGTTGCCGTAGATCTGCACGCTCATCACCGCCTCGCCGTTCGGCAACGCGCGCGCATCGATGCTGCGGAACGAACCGAACGGCTTGAGCGAATAGAACTTCCAACCCGGCGGCAAGCCGGGGCCGAGCGGACTTTCTTCGCCGGCGTCGTTGCGCGCGATTTCGATGTTGCGCGTGCCGTCCCAGCGCCACACGCTCTGCGCGTTGTTGGACGAACCCGGCGCGCCGGCGATGGCGGCGAATACGCGGTGATTGGTGCCGAAGCCGTCGCGATTTTCCTGCACGCTGGTGAAGACATGGCCCGCTTCGGCGCCGCTGCGGCCGGGACCGCTCGCATCGGTGGTGCCGGCGCGCGCGATCGGCACCAGCTGGCCGCCCTTCTCCACCCAATGCTCGTTCGGCTGGTTCGGCCGCGTGCGCGCGAAGCTCAAAAGCGGCGGTCCGCGGTCCGCCAGGGTGGCCGACTCGATGTTGTAGTTCTCGCTGCTCGGCGGCAGCTGCGGCAGCGCGATGCCGGCGTTGTCGGAGCTCAGCACCACGCGCCATTCGGCGGCGGATGCGAACGGAGCGGCCAATGCGGCGGCCAGCAGGGCGAAGCGAGGGCGGAAGATCGGAAGACGCACCAGAATGACTCCAAGCAGACGATTGGAAGCGCGAGAGTCTAGTGAACCGGTGCGCAGGCGTCGGCACGGAGCGGGAACGGCACGGTAACGTGACGGTAACGGCGCAACAAAGCGCCGCCATTGCAGCAAAAAAAAGCCCCGCATCAGCGGGGCTATGTAAGGCTTCGTACGATCGTCTTATTTGACCGGCAATACGCCTGACGCCTGTTGCCCTTTAGGGCCTTGGACGATCTCGAAATTGACACGCTGCCCCTGTTGCAGCGTGCGAAAACCTTGCGAATTGATGGCCGAGTAATGAACGAATACGTCCTCCCCGCCACTCTCGGGCGCAATGAACCCGAACCCCTTGGCATCGTTAAACCATTTCACGGTACCGGTTAGCATCGATGAAACCCCTTGCGATGGAATGCGTGCCGTCGAGGTCTCAGGACGCGAGTACCCGCGGACCGTACGCGACTGCACGGTCCAATATAACTATTAATTAACTTTGAAAATCAAGCGGGGTACTACGCAAAATGTGAAGCAGGTCCGGTGTACGGCTTGCCGCCGCTCAGTGACCGGCCAATAGGGCCGCGATCAGCACCGGCACCTGCCGGGTCGCCGCTTCCAGGTTGGCGTAAATCTCCGGCAGGCTGATCTCGGCTTCGTCGCCGCAACCGGCCGCCCAGTTCGCGACCAGGGCGATGCAGGCGTACTCCAGTTCCAGCTCGCGCGCGAGCGCCGCTTCCGGCATGCCGGTCATGCCGACCAGGTCGCAGCCGTCGCGGCGCAGGCGCGCGATCTCGGCGCGCGTTTCCAGGCGCGGTCCCTGGGTCGCGCCGTAGCAGCCGCCGTCGACGATCGCGATGTCGGCACGCGCAGCCGCGGCCAGCAGCTCGCGGCGCAAGCCGGCCGAATACGGCTCGCTGAAGTCGATGTGCTTGACCTCGGCACCGGCGACGTCGGAGAAACTGGTCAGGCGTTCGTGCGTGTAGTCGATGATCTGGTCGGGCACCGCCAGCACGCGCGGCCCCATGTCCGCGCGGATGCCGCCGACCGCGTTCACGCCGACCACGCGGCGCGCGCCCAGATCGTGCAGCGCCCACAGATTGGCGCGATAGTTGACCCGATGCGGCGGAATCGTGTGGCCTTCGCCGTGGCGTGCGAGGAACGCGATGCGGTGCGCGCCGACGCGGCCGAGCACGATCGCATCGGAGGGATGGCCGTAGGGCGTGTCGGTCGCGTAGCGCTCGACGTCTTGCAGGCCCGGGAACTTGTACAAACCGGTGCCGCCGATCAAAGCCAGGTCGATGCTCATGAGTGATATCCGTGGTCGAGATCAGCCGTCGATGGCGTAGATCGCGGGCAGGTTGCGGCCCTGTTCGTAGTAGTCCATGCCGTAGCCGAACACGTAGCGGTCCGGCACTTCGACGCCGACGAAATCGGCGCCGAGTCCGGCGACGCAGCGGTCGTGGTTCTTCTGGCACAACACCGCGAGCAGCACGCGCGCGGCGCCCTCGGCCACGCAGAAATCGCGGATCGCCTTCAGCGTGTGGCCTTCGTCGAGAATGTCGTCGACCAGCAAGACGGTGGCACCGGCGAGCTGGGTCGCCGGGCGTTTGATCCAGGTCAGTTCGCCGCCGCTGGTGGCGCCGCGATAGCGCGTCGCGTGCACGTAGTCGAACACCAGCGGCGAGCGGATCGCGGTCGCCAGCTGCCCCGCGAACGGCAGCGCGCCCTGCATGACGGTGACGAATACCGCCGACTGGCCGTCCAGCGCGACGTCGATTTCGTCGCCCAGGCGCGCGATCGCGCTGCGCAGGGCCGGCTCGTCGTGGATGCAGTCGGCGTGGGCGAGCGCGGTGGAAAGGTCGTGGCTCATGCGGACTCCGTCGAACGATCGAGCGCAGTCACGCTCGCGATGAATTCGTCGCGCTGCGGGTTTTTCACCAGCGCGTCCCAGGTTTGCGCGACCGCGCCTTGCAGCACCGCGACGCGCTCTGGATCGCAGGCCGGCAAGTCGGCGCTGGCGGCGAGCGATTCGGGCACGATCGAGGGATTGCAGGCGAGCAGCAGATCGCAGCCGGCGGCCAGATGCGCGCGGATGCGCGCGCCGATGCCGCCGACCGATTCGGCCGCGGCCATGCCGATGTCATCGCCAATGACCAGGCCGCGAAAGCCCAGCTCGCCGCGCAGCACCTGTTCGATCCAGATGCGCGAATAGCCGGCCGCAAGCGGGTCGACTGCCGGATAGGTCACGTGCGCCATCATCACCGCCTCGGCGCCGGCGGCGATGCCGTCGGCGAACGGGATCAGGTCGGTCGCGAGCAGTTCTTCCAGCGTGCGCGGATCGACGGCGGCGTCGAAATGCGTGTCTTCTGCGACTGAGCCGTGACCGGGAAAATGCTTCAGCGTGGCGGCCATGCCGCCCAGATGCATGCCGCGCAGATACGCCTGCACCAGCTCGGAGGCGATCTGCGGGTCGGCGTCGAACGCGCGCGTGCCGATCGCGCGATTGCCGCGCGCGAGGTCGGCGACCGGCGCGAAGCTGAGGTCGATGCCGATCGCGCGCATCTCGCTCGCCATCAGCCAGGCGTGTTCTTCCGCCCGCCGGATCGCCGCCGCGGCATCACGCGCGTACAGCTCGCCGATGCGCAACAGCGGCGGCAGACGCGTGAAGCCCTCGCGGAAACGCTGCACCATGCCGCCTTCCTGATCGACGCAGAGCAGGAACGGATCGGGCCGCGCATTGCGGATGTCGTCGATCAGCGCGACGACCTGGTCGCGGCTTTCGAAGTTGCGCGAAAACAAGATCACGCCGCTGACTTGCGGCGCGGCCAGCTGCGCGCGGTCGGCTTCGCTCAGGGTCTTGCCGGGAATTCCAATGATCAGCATGTCGTCAAAGTGACCTCAAATGGCGTCATTCGCGTGACGTTCCGCTTCGCTCCAGCGCGAATACGGATACGCGGCGAGATGCAGATTGTAGTAGCGCACCAGTTCGCTGACCTCGCGGCCGAGCCAGGCCGGGCGCGGGAACGGCGCGTCGACTCGCTCGAGTTCCAGTTCGGCCACGATCAGGCCGCGATTGTCGCCGCCGAATTCGTCGACCTCGAACCGATGTCCGTCGACGTCGACGTAGTGGCGCACCTTCTCCACCACATCGCCGGCCAAGGTCGTCAGGAGACGCTGCGCGTCGTCCGCCGGAATCGGGTATTCGTACTCGTCGCGCTGCACGCCCGGCGTCGCCGATTTGATGTTGAGGAAGGCCGCTGTGCCGGCCAACCGCACGCGCACCGAGCAGCGCGCAGCCGGCGGCCCGGCCAGATAACCCTGCACCATGCGCTCGCTGTGCGAAACCTCGCTGCGCCAGGCTTCGCAGACGACGAGAAACTTGCGTTCGATTTCGATGCCCATGCCGGCCTCAACGCTCGAACAGCGCGATCGATTCGACGTGCGCGGTGTGCGGGAACATGTCCATCACGCCGGCGGCGGTCAGGTTGAAACCGTGGCGTTCGACCAGCACGCCGGCATCGCGCGCGAGCGAACCGGGATGACAGGAGACGTAGACGACGCACTGCGTTTCCTTGCGCGGCAGATAGTCCAACACGGCGGCAGCGCCGGATCGCGGCGGATCGAGCAGCACTTTGTCGTAACCGCGCGCCGCCCACGGCGTGCCGCGCTGATCGGCAGCCAGATCGGCGGCGAAGAACTCCGCGTTGGCGATGCCGTTGCGCGTCGCGTTTTCGCGCGAACGCGCGACCAGCGCCGCCTCGCCTTCGACGCCGGTTACGCTGCCGACACGACGCGCGATCGGCAGCGTGAAGTTGCCCAGCCCGCAGAACAAGTCGAGCACGCTGTCGTCGGGCTGCGGATCGAGCAGTTCGAGCGCGCGCGCGATCATGCGCCGGTTCATGCCGGCGTTGACCTGGATGAAATCGAGCGGCCGGAACGCGATGTCGATGTCGGCTTCCGGAATGAGGAACGACAGCGGCACCTGCTCGGGCCACAGCGGCGTGACGCTGTCGGGTCCGCCCGGCTGCAGCAGGATCGCGATCGAATGCGCTTGGCCGAATGCGGTCAAGGCGGCGCGGTCGTGTTCCGACAAGGGCTGCAGATTGCGGAACGTCAACGCGACGGTATCGTCGCCGGCCGCGATCTCGATCTGCGCGATCTGCGCCTTCGCGTCCAGCGCACCGACCAGCTCGCCGAGCGCGGCGAGGCGTTCGCCGACCTGCGGCAGCAAGGTGTGGCAGACCGAAAGATCGGCGACGAAACGCGGGTTGTCTTCGCGAAAGCCGACCAGAACCTTTTCTTTCTTCGCCACCCATTTGACCGACAGACGACCCTTGCGCCGGTAGCCCCAGGGCTGATCCGTCAACGGATCGAGCCAACGCATCGGCGCGACCTTGCCGATGCGTTCGAAATTCTCGGCCAACACGCGTTGCTTCGCGGCGATCTGTTCCGCCGGCGCGAGATGCTGCAGCGAGCAACCGCTGCAGGTGCCGAAATGTTCGCAGCGCGGTTCGACCCGCAGCGGCGAGCGCGTCAGCAATTCCTCCGCCTTCGCCTCGTCGAAGCTGCGGCTGCGCTTGACCATGCGAATGCGCGCGCGCTCGCCCGGCAGCGCGCCGGCGACGAAGACGGTCTTGCCGTCGATGCGCGCGACGCCGCGGCCGTCGTGGGAGAGATCGGTGATGTCGACTTCGGTTGTCTGCATAGTGAACGCACTATGCCCACCCGCTTGGGGTAGGCGTTATTCGAATAGAAGGGTGGGTCGTTCGAGCTGCTTGGCGGCGTAAGACGTCAACCGACCGGCTCGATGTCGTCAGGGAACCGGCTGGCAGTGTCCCACTCGGAGTCGAGGATGTCATCTTTCGCGTTTCGGCGATGCCACGCACGATTGAGATGCGCGTAAACATGACCAAGATCAATTCTGAGGCTGTCTTCCGAGTAGTCGGCCTCTGAAATCTCCTTCAATAGATTGCCGAGATGCTCATGCGCATCTTGCAGCTCGTAGAAAAAGAGAGCCCATTCGACCGGGTTGTCTTCTTGGTTGATCACATCCAATCGAACCTCTCCGATCTGCCCCGCCTCACTTCTGCTTCCATGCGCCGCCGGCGTCCTGGTAGTACCAACCCGCCTTCGCCTGCTGTACCCATTGTTTGGCGAACGTGCTGCGGATCTGCGCTTCCCAGCCGGGCTGACCGTTGGCGACCGCGATCTCGCGGTAGACCGCCTGGCGGTCGCGGTTCTCGTCGGCGACGGCGGTGTTGAGCGCCGGACGCTCGGGCAAGGGCACCGCGGCGGCGTCGCGCAGCGCGACCAGACCGTCGTTGCTGAAGCCGATCGCACCGCTGGCGAAGTATTTGGACAGCGAGGCGGCGAAGCGCTGCTGCATGCGCGCCTGGATCGCCTGGATCTGCGGCGTCTGGATGCTGATGTTGGCCTGTTGCGCGTACGCGCTCGGCAGCAGGAAGTCGAGCAGCATCGCGCCCGGCGACTTGCCCGGCGGCGGCTGTTGCGATTCGTTCGGCGGGGTCGGGTTCTGCGCCGGCGTGTCCAGCACCTTGTCGACGAATTGCTCGGCCGCCTTGTCCGCGGCGGCTTCCGGAAAGTAGACGTTGATCGTCACGCAGGCGGCGAGGACGGCGAGCGCGATGAACAGGGTGGAGCCGGTGATGAGCTTTCTCATAACTGTCCTGTGTTTTTGCGTTCATCCATGAACGCGAGGATCAAGAGCGGCCATCCATGGCCGCACTGTTGAATGTTCATGCATTCGTCCTTGAATGCGAGGATCAAGAAGCGGCCATCCATGGCCGCACTGTTCAAGGAAGAGGTTGCCCTGCTGCTTCACTTCACGATCGGGCCCTGGCCTTGCATCGATTCGCGGACGCGGCGGACCAGGGTCGGCCAGTCGACGCGGCGGCGGTGGCCGACGACGTCCAAGTGCGGCACGCCTGAACCTGCGACGATAGTGTAGCGATCGGCGGCCGAATCGGGCCCTGGCGGTACTTCCGGCAGCGGATCGATGCCGCCCATCAAACAGACCTCCTTAGTCAGCCGGCAACGCAGTCCGAAGGCGTTGTAACCGAAGGTATCGAACACCTTCAGCGCCATGGTCTGGATATTGTTCGACAGGCCGCCGCCCCCACCGAGCGCGGTGATGTCGTTGACCGCCTTGTAGCTGAGGCGGCCGCCGCCCTTCGTGCGCAACCAGGCGTCGAGCGCGACCGGGCTCCAATCGACCAGACGCAGGCCCTCGATCGTGCCGAACAGGCGCCCGCTCATGCCGCCGAGCGAGAACGCGCTGGTGAATTGCTCGAGATCGAAGTTCTCGAAATGAATGTTCGCGCCGAGCGACGGTGCGACGCCGAATGGCCGCTCCAGGGTCAGGCCGCTGACGCCGAGGTGACCGTCGAACACATACAGATCCAGACCGCCGCGAAATTCGATGGTGTCGCCGGCGAACACCAGTTCCGGGATACCGCCGGACAAGCTGCCGGGAAACTTCGGCCAGCCGAACGCGGCCGAGATCTGCGGCATCTCCAGGCCCGCCACCGCGAACGAACCGGCGTAACGCTCGCCGCGCGGCGAGCGCGGCAGCAGGCTGAGTTTTTCCAGCCGCACCTCTCCGCCGAACACGCCGACCGACAACGGCTGCGCCAGCACCACCGCGCTGCGCTGCGACTCGAAGCGCGCCGCGGCGGCGCCGAGCGGAATCTTGAACAGCTCGATCGAGCGCCACGCCAAGGTGGTCGCCGGCGTGTCGGTGCGGTATTGCCAATCGACGCCACCGTCGACGCCGACGAAGGCGAAACGGCCGCCGCCGTCGCGCAGGCTCACGCCGTGCGCATCGAAGCCGAAACGCTGCAAGCCATCGGCATCGAAATGCAGGGCGCCGGAAACGCCGCCCTCGCCGTGCAGCTCGGGGTAGCCTTTCGAGGCGAGCCAGCTGCGCGCGTAGCGATCGAGCGCGGGGCCGAGCTGCGCCGCACGCACGTCGATCTGCAAGGCGCGCAGCGGCTGCGCCGCGCCCGGCGCGAGTTCGCCGCGCGCGCCGAATTCGAGCGTGCCTGCATCGCGCCAGTCCAGTTCGCGCAGCGCCAAGACGCTGCCGTCCCAGCCGGCGTCGACACGCACCTGCACCGGAGTCGTCGGCAATTTGAGGTAGACCGCACCGGCCAACGCTTCGCCGCCGCGCAGATTCGCTTCGAGCTGCAGCATCGGCGCCGCATTCGGTCCGGACACGCGCAGCTCGCCGTCGGCGGCGAGGTGCGCGGCGCCGAGCGTGCCGTCGGCGCTGTCGTAGCCGATCCCTTGCACGGCGAAGCGGGTCGACAGCCGCTCGCCGTCGCGCGCCAAGGGGTGCAGCACGCTGCGCGACAATTTCAATTCCCCGCCGAACAGCTTGGTGCGCAACTCGCCGACCAGCTGCAAGGCGCCCTCGCGCGACTGCCAGCGCGAGCTGGCGGCCGGTAGATTCAGATTCGCGAGGCGCAGCGAGGTCCAGCTCAACGGCGCCGCCGGCCGTTCGCCGGCGAGAGCCCAGTCGATGCCGCCGCGAATGCCGCGCGCGGCATGGCCGGCACCGTCGCTGGCGTCGAATCCGGCGGTCGTCAGCGCCAATCGCTGCAAGCCGCTGCGATCGAGCGCGAACTCGCCGGCCAACTCGCCCTTCAGCTTCCAGCTGCCGAGCCCCTGCTCGGCCAGCACGCTGCGCGCATAGCGTTGCGTGACCAGCGGGAACACGGCTCGTTGCAGGCGCACATCGAGCGCCTGCAGCGGCGCCAGCGCAGCGGGTTCGAGCACGCCGGCGGCTTCGAAGACCAAGGCTTCGGCGTCGTTCCAACCCAAACGCGTGATATCCCAGCGGCCGTCCGCTCGAGCCACCGCGTCGATCGTCGCGGCGACCTGCGTTTGCTCGAGTTCGATCCGCGCCGCGCCGAACTGCAAGTGGCCGCCGCGCAGCTCGGTGTCGGCGACCAGATGCAGGTCCTCGCCATCCGGCGCGGTTTGCAGCCGGCCGCTCGTCGCGAGGTCGCTGCCGGCGACGGTGCCGTCGCCGCTGTTGAAGTCGAGGCCGGTGACCGCGTAGGTGGCGTCGACGCGGCCGTCGGCGTGCACGTTGGCGTTTGCGTCGAATACGCCATCGCGCAGTTCGCCGCTGCGCCAGGAGTGCGCCAAGGCACTTTTCAGCCAGCTCGCCGGCACCTGTTGCAAGGACGCTGCATAGGCTGCATCGGCCGCGAACGGAATCGTCAGCGTGACGCGCGCCTGGGCGCGGCTCAGGCGCAGTTCGAGCTGTTCGCGCGCCAAGTGCAATTCGAGATCGGCGCTCTGCTCGGCGCCTGTCTCGCCCAGACTGACCGGGCCTGCGCAGGTGTGCGCCGCGCCGTCACGACGGATTTCGCAGCGCCATTCCAAGCGGCCATCCAGCGCCAGCCGCGATGCGACGAGGCGCGCGGCGGTGAGGTGCAGCGAGGCGGAATGGCCCCGCTCGACGACGTCGATATGCAGATCGCGCAGCTCCGCCTCGGCGTTCTGCACGCGCGCGGCCGCCACCGTCAGCGTCCGCGCCGAAGCGGCCACGGCCGTCAGCGCCAGCACACCGGCAGCCGCCCCTATCCAAACGCTGCGGATTGACCGGACTCGCATCGGCGACCATTCTGCCAGTCAACGCGATTCCATGGCTCGGCATGTCCGCACCACGCATCCTCGTCGCAGACGACAATCCGCTCAGCTTGCGCTTCTTCATCGAGGCGTTGCGAGGTTTCGGCTACGACAGCCGCAGCGCGGCGGATGGCGCCGAAGCGCTGACCCTCGCCAGCGCGGAAGAATTCGATCTGCTCCTGCTCGACGCGCGCATGCCACGGCTCGGCGGCGCCGATGTGCTGGCAGCACTGCGCGCCGGCAACGGCGCCTCGCGACAGACCGTGGCGCTCGCCACCACCGCAGCTGACGACGAACGCGCGCATGCCGACCTGCTCGCCGCCGGCTTTCTCGAGGTGCTGGGCAAGCCCTTGAGCGTAAGCGAGCTGCGACAGGCGCTGATACGGCACCTACCGTTGCCAGCGGCGGCCACCGCCGTGCTCGACGACGCTCAAGCGCTGAGCGCGGCCGGCGGCGATGCGACGATCGTCGCCGCGCTGCGCGGCTTGCTCGCCGGCGAACTCGAGACGTTGCCGGCCGAGATCGCGGCGTTCGCTGCTGCGGGCGACGTCGCCGCGTTGCGCGAACGCCTGCATCGCCTCGACGCTTCGGCGGGATTCTGCGGCGCGCGTGCACTCGGCCAGGCGAGTACGCACTTGCGCGCCGCGCTCGCGGCGGCGGCGTGGCCGCAAGCGGCCGTCGACGATCTGCTCGAGGCCTGCGTCAGCACTCGCGCGCTGCTGGCCTGAATCGAATTTCTAGATCAGCTCTCGCGACCTGACGGCAGCGTGCGCATCGACCACGCATTCAAGTCGCCGCCCAGCAGATGCCTCACCACGGCACGCACGAGCCGGCGCAATTGCGCGAGCGGCTCCGGCGCCGGCATCTGGTCGTGCGCCAATGCGAGCAAGGCCGCGCCCCGCACACGCGGCCAGCGCGTGCCGTCGCGCCAGGCCAAGGCGCCGGCGTCCGGGTCGTAGGCGTAGTCGACGTCGGCATCGAGCGGGCGCCCGTCGGCGGCATGCGTCAGCGCCAAGGCGTAGCCGAGATCGGCGAGAAAATCGCGCTCAAACCGGCGCAACGTCCACGCCGTCGTACGCTCGTCTGCCAGCCGCGCCAGGCACAGCGCGTAGGCGGCGAACGCGTCGGTATGCGGATCGTTGCGGCCGCTCAGCCGCAGCACCAGCTCGTTGACGTACATAGAGGCGAACAAGGCCTCGCCAGCCGGCACGATCGATGCACCGGCGGCTTCGGCAGCGCTCAGAGTGCCTAACTCACCGCGCGCGACCCAGCTCAACAGCAACGGCTGCAGCGGCTGCAGCACGCCGCGCGGCAGGCGGCTGCGTTCGCGCCGTACGCCGCGCGCGACCAGGCCGACGCGGCCGTGATCGCGCGTGTACGCCTCGATCAGCAGCGAGGTTTCGCGATACGGCCGCGCGTGCAGGATGTAGCTCGGTTGCTGATCGATCTGCATGAGCGGCGAGGATGACGTGGGAAAACGGCGGCGAGCCGGCGCCGCCCCATTGCGGCCTTCACTCTCCGTATCCGAACTGCTTCAAGGCGGCGGCGTCGTCGCTCCAGGACTCGCGCACGCGCACCCACAACTCCATATGCACGCGGCGGTCGAGCACCTGCTCGATCGCGCGGCGCGCGGCGCTACCGATCTTCTTCAGCTGCGCGCCGCCGGCACCGATCACGATGCCTTTCTGGCCGTCGCGTTCGACCCAGATCACAGCGCCGATGCGGCTGATCTCGGGGGCGTCTTCAAAACGTTCGATCTCGACCGTGGTCGCATACGGCAGCTCGGCTGCGAGCTGCAACATCAGCTGTTCGCGAATCAGCTCGGCGACCAGGAAACGTTCGCTGCGATCGGTGTACTCGTCCTCGGCGTATTCGGCCGCGCCCTCGGGCAAGCGCGCGACGACGTCGTCGAACAAAGCCTTCACGCCGTCGCCGCGGCGTGCGGCGACGAAATGCACGCCGGCATAGCCGCGCTCGCGCGTCACTTCGGCGGCGAACGGCAGCAAGGCGCCCTTGTCGTTGAGTTTGTCGACTTTGTTGACCGCCAAGAGACACGACGCGGCGCGCGGTGCGATCAGTTTCCAGACGTCCTCGTCTTCCTCGCGCCAGCGCACTCCGTCGACGACGTGCACCAGCACGTCGGCCTCGTCCGGCACCTGCCGGGCGACGCGATTGAGCTGGCGGTTCAGGCCGCGCGTGCCGCCTTGGTGCAGACCGGGCGTGTCGAGGAAGGCCACTTGCGCGTCGTTGCGCGTGACGATGCCGAGGATGCGGTGGCGGGTCGTCTGCGGTTTCGGCGTGACGATGCTCAGACGCGTGCCGAGCAAGGCATTGAGCAGGGTCGACTTGCCCACGTTCGGACGGCCGATCAAGGCGACACGGCCGAAGCGGTGCGCGGAGGTGGGTTCAGTCATTGTCGGCATTCCTTTCCAGTTCGGCCAGAGCTTGCTCGGCAGCGATCTGCTCGGCAGCGCGCCGGCTCGATGCGCTGCCGCGCGTGAGCAACCGCGCACTCGCGATGCCGCAGGTCGCTTCGAAAATGCGGGCATGTTCCTCGCCCGAACTGCCGACCAGCTCGTACACCGGCAACGGCAGATTGCGCGCCTGCAGCAGCTCCTGCAATCGAGTCTTGGCGTCCTTAGGCGTATTCGCGCCGGCGGCGACACGCGCCGCAAACAGGCGCCGTACGGTATCGCGGCAGGTCAACCAGCCGGCATCGGCGTAAATCGCCGCGATCAGCGCTTCCAATGCATCGGCGAGTATCGATTCGCGCCGGAAACCGCCGCTCTTGAGCTCACCCGGACCCAAACGCAGGCGCTCGCCGAGCTCTTGTTCGCGCGCGATCTCGGCCAACGTGCCGCCATTGACGAGCGCGGCGCGCAGACGCGTCATCTCGCCCTCGTCGGCGCGCGGATAGTGCTCGTAGATCAGCTCGGCGACGAACAGATTCAGCAGCGCGTCGCCGAGGAATTCGAGGCGTTCGTTGTTCGCGTGGCCGACGCTGCGATGCGTCAGCGCGCGCTCGAGCAGCGCGGGATCGGCGAACGCGTGTCCGAGGGTCCGGTCAGTCGCCACCGGGGCCGCTGAGACTGACCGACTTGTCGAACTTGCCGACGAGCTCGAGGTTGTAGATGAACGGCACGCGCTTTTCGTAGGCGATGCGCAAGGTTGCAGCGCCGCCTTGGCGCACGAGCTGGATCGCCGATGGCGGAATGCTGTTGTCGTCGACGTATTGCGTATCGAACTTCACATCGAGATCGCGGCGGATTTCCTCGATCGATTTCTGCGCAATACCCGGTTCCTTGCGCAACGCTTCCATTGACTTCACCACGCCGAAGTACTCGGTGTATATCGGCACCAGCCGCATCGCCATGTAAGCGAAGAAGCCGACCACACAAAGCACGATGACGAAACCGATCAGCGTGATGCCCCCGACCCTGCTCCGACCGATCATATGCCTTCCCCGTCTGTTTTGGATGCCCGGCGCTACTTTATCAGCGTGCCGATACGGCTGAAGTCGATGCCGTTATCGAAATTCATCCAGATCACGAAAGCGCGGCCGACCAGGTTCTGCTCCGGTACGAAACCCCAGAAGCGGCTGTCCTGACTGTTGTCGCGGTTGTCGCCCATCGCGAAGTACTGGCCCGGCGGCACCTTCCAGGTGCCTTCGTGGCCGATGAAGACCTGCGGGAATTCCATGATGCGGTGCTCGACTTCGCCGAGTTTTTCCAGCTTGACCTGGGCGCCGGCCATGCTGCGGCCGGATTCGCCCGGTCCTACGTACGGTCCGAGCGGCGTTTCCGCGATCTCCTCGCCGTTCACGTACAGCACCTTGTTGCGATAGCTGATCTCGTCGCCCGGCAGGCCGATGACGCGCTTGATGTAGTCCTCTTTCGGATTTTCCGGGTAGCGGAACACGAACACGTCGCCGCGCTTGGGCTCGCCCACTGCGAGAATTTTCTTGTTCAGCACCGGTAGACGCAGACCGTAAGCGAACTTGTTGACCAGGATGAAATCGCCGACGAGTAGGGTCGGCATCATCGATCCGGACGGGATCTTGAACGGCTCGGCGATGAAGGAGCGGAACAGCAGGATCACGAACAAAACCGGGAAGAACGAGCGCGCGTATTCGACCGCGATCGGCTCGCGCAAAGCGTTACGCGAACGCGCATCGCGTTCCTCTTGCGACAGCGCCGTCATCGATTCGAACGCGTGTGCGCGGCGTGCGCGCGCACTCGCGAGAAACAAGCGATCGAGCAGCCAGATCACGCCGGAGACGGCAGTCAGCACCACCAGCAGCAATGCAAAATCAAAGTCCATCGGGGCTCCTTCGGAGCCGGGATTGGGGATTGGAGATTAGGGATTGGGCGAAGGCAAACCTGTTTCGTCCAATCCCTAATCCCCAATCTCGAATCCCAGCCTTTCTATTTGTCCATCTGCAACACGGCCAGAAACGCTTCTTGCGGAATCTCCACGCTGCCGACCTGCTTCATGCGCTTCTTGCCTTCCTTCTGCTTCTCCAACAGCTTGCGTTTGCGCGTGATGTCGCCACCGTAGCACTTCGCCAGCACGTTCTTGCGCAGCGCCTTGACGCTGGAGCGCGCGATGATCTGCGCGCCGATCGCAGCCTGGATCGCGACATCGAACTGCTGCCGCGGAATCAGCTCCTTCATTTTCTCGACCAGCTCGCGGCCGCGCCGGTCGGCGCTGGAGCGATGCAGGATCAGGCTCAACGCATCGACGCGGTCGCCGTTGACCAGCACGTCCACGCGCACCAGCGGCGCCGCCTGAAAACGCTCGAAGTGATAGTCCATCGACGCGTAGCCGCGCGAAACCGATTTCAGCTTGTCGAAGAAATCGAGCACGACCTCGGCCAGCGGCAGCTCGTAGCTGATCTGCACCTGGCTCGCCATGTAGTGGATCGAGCGCTGCACGCCGCGCTTTTCCTCGCACAGCTTGATCACGTTGCCGATGTGCTCGGGCGGCGTCAGCACGTTCGCGACGATGATCGGCTCGCGTATCTCCTCGATGTACTGGACCGGCGGCAGCTTGGCCGGATTGTCCAAGGACATCACGCTGCCATCGGTCTTGAGCACCTCGTAGATCACGGTCGGTGCGGTCGTGATCAGGTTCAGATCGTATTCGCGCTCGAGCCGCTCCTGGATGATCTCCATGTGCAGGAGACCGAGAAAGCCGCAGCGGAATCCGAAGCCCATCGCCTCGGACGATTCCGGCTCGAACACCAGCGCGGCATCGTTCAAGCGCAGTTTCTCCAGCGCTTCGCGCAGGCTCGGATAATCGTCGGCTTCGACCGGAAACAGGCCGGCGAATACGCGCGGCTGCATCTGCTGAAAACCCGGCAGCGGGCTAGGCGCCGGCTTGTTCGCTTGCGTCAGCGTGTCGCCGACCGGCGCGCCGTGCACGTCCTTGATCGACGCCGTGACCCAGCCCACTTCGCCGGCGCGCAAGGCATCCTTGACCGTGCGCTTGGGCGTGAACACGCCGACCGAATCGACTTCGTGCGCGCGCCCGGTCGACATCACCAAGAGCTTGTCGCGCGGCTTGATCTCACCCTGCATCACGCGCACCAGCGAGACCACACCGAGATAGTTGTCGAACCAGGAATCGATGATCAGGGCCTGCAGCCGATCGGTGTCGCGCGGCTTGGGCGGCGGGATGCGCGCGACGATCGCTTCCAGCACGTCGACCACGTTGAGACCGGTCTTCGCGCTGATCGCGACCGCGTCGGTCGCATCGATACCGATGACCGCCTCGATCTCCTCTTTGACCTTGTCGACATCGGCGGTCGGCAGATCGATCTTGTTCAACACCGGCACCACTTCCAAACCCATCTCGACCGCGGTGTAGCAGTTCGCGACCGACTGCGCCTCGACGCCCTGCGCCGCGTCGACGACCAGCAGCGCACCCTCACAGGCCGCCAGCGAGCGGCTGACTTCGTAGCTGAAGTCGACATGGCCTGGGGTATCGATGAAATTGAGCTGATAGGTCTGCCCGTCGCGCGCCGTATAAGGCAGCGACACCGACTGCGCCTTGATCGTGATGCCGCGCTCGCGCTCGATCGGGTTGTTGTCGAGCACTTGGGCTTCCATTTCGCGCGCGGTCAAACCTCCACACAGCTGGATGATGCGGTCGGCGAGCGTGGATTTGCCGTGGTCGACGTGGGCGATGATCGAAAAATTGCGGATATGAAGCATCGGTTCTGCTGTGGCCGTGGCGGACGCCCGGCACAATCGCCGGATTATCGCAGAATCCTGCGTCCGATGGCGCCAACAAAAGAAAACGGGACCTCGCGGTCCCGTTTTTCGAGGGCAGTACAGGCCGGCGCCCGCAGCGCCGGCCCGCACCTGCCTCAGCCGCTCTTCGCCTTCGGTACGGTCACGGCGAGGAATTGCGTCTGATCGCCGCGTCGTGCCAGCAGCATGACCGAATCGCCCGGCTTGGCGTCCTTGGTCGCGGCGGTGAAATCGCTCACCGACTTCACCGACTTGCGCCCGACCATCAGGATGACGTCGCCCGGAGCGAGACCAGAGCGGCGAGCGCCGGCGCCGGTCAGGCGCGTGACCACCACGCCGTCGCCGCCGGTGATGCCGAGCTGCTTGCGCTGCTCCGCGCTTACTTCCTCGACCACGATGCCGAGCGGATTGTTGGCCGCGCCGGTGGCGCCGTCGCGCGCGTTCGCGAGCGACTTGCCGTCGGCGGGCTGCTCGCCGACCGTGACCGGGATAGTCAAGGTCTTGCCGTCGCGCCAGATGCTGAGGTCGGCCTTGGTGCCGGGCTTGGTCGAACCGACCAGCGGCGGCAAATCGGGCGAGGTGACGATGTCGCGGCCGGCGAACGCGAGAATCACGTCGCCGAGCTGCACGCCGGCCTTGTCGGCGGCGCTGCCCGGGGTGACCTGGTTGACCAAGGCACCGCCGCCGCGCGGCAGGCCGAGCGCCTTCGCCTTGTCGCGATCGACGTTCTGGATCTGCACGCCGATCATGCCGCGGGTGACGCGACCGCTGGTCTTGAGCTGGTCCACCGCATTCATCGCGATGTCGATGGGAATCGCGAACGACACGCCCATGAAGCCGCCGGTGTTGGAGAAGATCTGCGAATTGATGCCGACGACCTGCCCCGCCAAATTGAACAGCGGACCGCCCGAGTTGCCGCGATTGATCGGCACGTCGGTCTGGATGAAGGGCACGTACTGCTGGTCGATACCACCGAAGTTGCGGCCTACCGCGCTGACGATGCCGGCGGTGACCGAGTGGTCGAAGCCGAACGGCGAGCCGATCGCGACGACCCATTGACCGGCCTTGAGCATCTTCGAATCGCCCACGCTGACCGCCGGCAGGCCGCTGGCCTCGATCTTCAACAACGCGATGTCGTATTGCGCATCGGTACCGACCACCTTGGCGTCGAATTCGCGGCGATCGGGCAGATGCACGGTCACGTTGTCGGCGCCGTCGACGACGTGATTGTTGGTCAGCACGTAGCCGTCCTGCGAAATGATGAAACCCGAGCCCATCGACAAACGCTCGCCGCCGCGCGGATTGGGCATCGGACCGAAGAAGCGGCGGAAGATCTCCGGCACGTCCTGCTGATCGGGACCTTGGCCCTGGCCTTGATCCTGGTCGGATTGCTTGTCCGGATTGCCGCTCGCCTGCACGTTGACGACGGCGGGGCCGTACTTCTCGACCAGTCCGGTGAAATCGGGCAGGTCGACCGCCATCGCCGGCGTGACCAGCACGCTCGCCAACGCCACCGCGCCGAACCAGCGGGAGAGCGTCCCGCTCCTCATGTACGTCATGACACCACCTCTTGTTTCCCTGGTTGGATGAAACGGGCCGCTACGACCCGGATTGCGCGCTTGGATGAAGCCTACCGCGCAAAGTTCCGCCGCGACGAGCGATGCAGTCCATCTCGCTCAGACTCGCTTCAGATCGAAACTACGGCGCCGAAGAAGGGACGGGTTGCACCGAGCGCCCCATGCGCTGCACGGTCGCTTGCGGCACGTCGCCGAGCACGGTGATCTTCCAATCGCCATCGTCGCGCGAGTAGACGCTGAGCAAGCCTCGCTTCAACGCGCTGTCCTGCGCCGGCGCCTGGCGGGAGTCGCGCGGCTCCACATACACCGAAACATTGGCGATGCCGTCGGTGTAAACGTAGTGCTCCGCCTGACTCGGCTCCTGTGTCGGCCGATACCCGCGCAAGTACAGAAAACCCGGCGCCGGGTCAGTGATACGCCAGCGCGGCGCGGAAGTCAGCGGGGCCTCGTCCGGTGCGGCGCCAACCCCGATGCCAGGAGGCAGCGCGAGATCACCGGCTTTCGGCTTGGCGTGAATGTCGAGCGAGACGAACATGAACTGTTCGAGCGAACGCCGCGCCGAATCGATCACGGTCGAACGCAGCAGCAGTTTGGAATCCTGCTCCAGCCAGAGCCGATAACCGTAGCGGTAAGCGTCGCGCGGAAGGATTTCGACGACCTGCGCGCGATACCCGGCGACGCGGTCCTCGCCGTCCAAGCCGAGCGCGTACAGCTTGCCGAAGGCGCGACCACGCGTGTCGGGCACCAGCGGCAGCAGGCGCGAACCGACGCGATTGGGGAACAGCACGGTCGGGCGGCCATCCTGCACGCAGGTAATCAGGCTGCCGTCGCGCAGCACCTCGCTGCGCGGACCGCTGACGCTGATCAATCGCTCGCGTTCTTGATTGCCGCCCTCGTGAAACAGGCGCAACGCGTCGATTTCTCCGTTGTGCTCGTAGACGAACACGCCTTGATAGTCGAGCGTGCGCAATGCCGCCGACATGGATTGCAACAAATTCTCTGCAACAGCCTCGTCTTGCGCGTGCAGCCGCGTCGAGATCAGACCGAAGGCGAGCGCGAGCGCAAAATACAGAACGAAAGCGACGTGCCCGAAGCGCCCTCGCCCCTCGTCGCGCGCACCATTGACTATTGCGTACACGCCAGGCCCACGATCGTCGTCGTTAAGAACGAGGGCCTCTTCGAAATACGTCTTCGCAACACCGCCGAAGAGCTTGCGCATCGATCAGCGGTTCTGCGGAGTCTGTGCGCCGGCCGCTTGTACCGATTCGCGTTGCGGTGCGACCAGCAGCACGTACGGCACGAAGGCGGTCTGGCCCGCCGCGCCGGCGGTCTGATAGTGACGGATCAGATACGACTGCATACGCGGATCGGTCGCGATCGGCTGGGTCAGATCGGTGCCGAAGTTGGCCGGTGCGGTTTCGATCGGCGTCGCCGGCGCCAGCAGCGGCGGCCGGAAATCAGCGCCGGCCTGCGTCCGCGGTGCGACCGAAACGGGTGCGGCCGGTGCCGCGGCCAGCTGCGTGGAAGCCGGCGATGTCGGGGTTCTTGCGGCCAGTCCGGAGCGTTCCGGCTCGGAGGTCGGCGGTTTCGCCAGCATCAAGGCGACGACCGCGACGGACGCCGCGATCGCACCGCCGGCGCCCCAGCGCAGCCATACCGGCTGCACGCGTGCGTGGGCGGTCGGCTCGATTTCGATCGTCGCCATCACCCGCTCGGTGAAATCGACCGACAAGGTCGGCATTTCCTGCCGTCGCAGGGTCTGGCGTACGAGGTGGTAGCGCGTCCAGCGCTGCGGCAGCTCGTGGTCGGCTTCGATGCGCTTGAGCAGGAAACGCGTCTGATCGCGTTCGAGTTCGCCGTCCATCAAAGCCGATAGCTGTTCGTTGATCGTCTGGTTCATGGCGTCTTGGGTCATGCCGTCTTGCTTCCTTCCGACAACAGCGGGCGCAATTGTTGGTCGATCGCTTCGCGGGCGCGAAAGATGCGCGAACGGACCGTTCCGATCGGGCAATTCATCGTTTCCGCGATTTCCTCGTAACTCAGGCCGTCCACTTCGCGCAGGGTGATGGCCGTCTTCAGTTCCTCGGGCAGGGCTTCGACCGTGGCGAACACGGTTCGTTCAATTTCCTGGCGCATGAGTTCGCGTTCGGGCGTCGCCGACTCGTGCAGACGGGTGGCGCCGTCGAACAAGACGGCGTCTTCCACTGCCACGTCCTCGGTCGGCGGTCGCCGGCCTTGCGACACCAAGTAGTTCTTGGCCGTGTTGATCGCGATCTTGTACATCCAGGTATAGAACTGGGCGTCGCCGCGGAACGAACCGATCGCGCGATAAGCGCGCACGAACGCCTCCTGGGCCACGTCCTGACACTCGCTCCAGTCATTGACGTAGCGCGAGATGACGCTGACCAGCTTATGTTGGTACTTCCTGACCAAGAGGTCGAACGCGCGCTTGTCGCCGTTCTGGACACGCTCGACCAGCGCTTGATCCAAGTCGCTTTCGCCCATCCGGGCCGTTCTCCTTCGTTGCCGACTCGGTCAGGCATATTCGACTGACCATGGCCGGGGCAAATAGTTTCGTGGGCGCCAACGCGCAGGAACCCGCCTTCGAGACGGGCGAACCACGGCCGTGCGGGCGCGCACGGGGCGCAGGGACTGCAGTGTACGTAGAAGTTCGAGCGGATTTCGAGCATCCAGTCGCCCGCCGCAGCCGCGACGGCGGCAAGGCTAGATGGGGCCGCCCGAAATCCCGCTCAACCGTGCGCGGGGGGAGCCTGTTGTCTTCCTCCGAGCAATCGCTCCCGCTCCTGCAGCAGGTTCTCGAAGCTCGCCGCCGGCAGCGGCCGGCAGAACAGGAAGCCTTGCAGCACCTCGCAACCCTGTTCGCGCAGAAAGTCCAAGTGCTGCTCGATCTCCACCCCTTCCGCGACCACTTCCCGATTGAGATTGTGCGCCATCGCGATGGTCGCCTGCACGATCGCCTCGTCGTCCGGATCGATGCCGATGTTGCGCACGAAGGCCTGGTCGATCTTGATGCGATCGGCCGGGAAACGACGGATGTAGTCGAGCGAGGACTGCCCGGTACCGAAGTCGTCGATCGAGATCGCGCAACCGAGCTCGCGCAGCCCGTGCAAGGTTTCGAGCAAGCGCGGGATGGTCTTCACGCTGATGCTTTCGGTGACCTCCAGATCGAGCAGACGCGGATCGAGGCCGGTCTCCGCCACGATCGACTCGACCAGGGCGACCAGGTTCGGCTGGCGCAGCTGCAGCGCCGACAAGTTCACGCCGATGCGCAGCGGCAAGCCGAAACGCATGTGCCAGCGGTGCGCGTCGCGACAGGCGGCGCGCAGCACCCATTCGCCGATCGGGACGATCAGGCCGGACTCCTCCGCCAGCGGAACGAAGAAACCGGGGCTGATCATGCCGAGCTCGGGATGCTCCCAGCGGATCAGCGCCTCCATGCCGACGATGTCTTCGCTGCGTCCGTCGATCTGCGGCTGATAGAACACGCGCAATTCGCCGTTCTTCTCCGCCTGACGCAGCTTGGCTTCGAGCGCGAGACGCTGCTGATGAGATTCTTCCGGCACCGCGACATAGGCCTGGAAGTTGTTGCGCCCCATACCCTTGGCCGAGTACATCGCGATGTCGGCGTACTTCAGCAAACGTTCGGTGTCGCTGGCGTCGTCCGGATAGAAGCTGAGACCGAGCGAAGCGGTGATGCTGAGTTCGAGCCCGCCGGCCAGGGTCAGCGGCGCCTCCATCGCGCGCACGATCTTCTCGGCGATGCGTACCACGTCTTCGCGCTGCACGATGTGGCGCAGGATCAGGGTGAACTCGTCGCCGGCGTAGCGCGCAACCGTATCGGAGGCGCGCACGCTGGCACGCAGACGCTTGGCGACCGCCACCAGCACCTGATCGCCGACCGGATGGCCGAGCGAGTCGTTGATCGTCTTGAAGCGGTCCAGATCGACGAACATCACCGCGAACATCTCGCTGCTGCGGTGCGCTTCGTGGATCGCCGAATTCAGGCGATCGTTGAACAGCAGCCGGTTCGGCAGACCGGTCAGCGGGTCCATCAGTCCGGTCACCCGACCCTGCTCGCGCGCACGCCGCAGCTCCAGCTCGACCGCCAGCGCATGAGCGAACACGCGCAATCCTTCGATGGTCGCGTCGGTCGCTTCCAGCGCCTCGCGCCGCGCCATCAGCAAGGCGCCGAGGCCCGTTCGGCGTTCGCCGATCAGAGGCAGGCCGATCAGGCACTCGAAGCGCCGTTCGCGCACGAAGGCATCGTCGCCGACCGCGCTCCAGGCGTCGGTGGTCAACAAGATTTCGCGGCCACCGAGCACGCGCTTGAGGCTCGGTTGGCGTAAGGGATCGGGCATGCTTTCGGCCAAACCGAAGCGGTGGAACACGCTCAGTGGCTGCACTTCGCCGACGTGCTCGGGCAAAGCTTCGACCACGGCCAAGTAGTCCAGTGCGAGCCAGTCGACCATCGCCTGCACGGCGGTGTCGAAGTTGTCGCCGCCGGCACCGGCGGCGGCGACGCGGCCGAGCGCGTGCAAGGCCTCCTGATACCGACCGAGCTCGCCCAGTTCGCGAAACAGATAAAAATGCACCAGCCGGCCGTCCTGCACGGCCAGCCGCATGTGCACGTCGACTGCATAAGTGGAGCCGTCCGCGCGCGGCTTGCGTCCGCGCAACTGCACGCCGCCTTCGCGGCCGAGGGTGGCAGCGGCTTCGGCGCGACGCTCCGGCGTCAGCGCCACGTCGAAGCTCTCGATGTCGCCGGCCAGCAGCTGCGCGCGCGAATAGCCCGAGCGCTGCACGAAGGCGGTGTTCACGTCGAGGATGCGGCCGCTGGCCGGATCGACCACGGCCAGCTCGTCCAAGCTGCCGTCGAAGGCGAACTGGTAGCGGTCGACGCCGCCGCTGATCGAGGTCGGTACGCGCTGGTCGCGTCCGCTCATCGCGTTGCGGATGCGCTTGCGTGCGTCTTCGGCCACCGCCGGCAAGGCGATCCAGTCGACCACCCCGGGCGGCTCGCCGCCGCGGCGCCAGCGCAGCGCGCCGGGCGAGCCGGCCAAGAGCCCGATCACCGGCACCGGTGCACCCGGGCGGTACTGGCGCAATTCTCCGCAGAAGGCGAGCGCGTCGACCGCTTCGCCCTGGAACTCCAGCAGCACCAGGTCGATCTGCGGGTCCTGCTCGAGGAAACCGCGTGCCTGGCCGAGGTCGCGCGCCGAGTAGATCGCGTCGAAACCTTGCGCGTCGAGCGCATCGAACAGCAGGCGGCGGTCCTCGCGATCGCTCGCGACAACCAGGACGGCGCCGCTGTCTTCGGCTTCCGTCACTCGACCCAGCGCCCGTCGCGCAATTTCAGCTTGGGCTGTTCGCGGTTGGCGGCGGCGATGCGTTCGAACATGCCTTCCAGTTCCTCCGGCAACTCGAAGCCGTTGCCGACGAAGACCAGTTTGCGCTCGTTCGCGCTCTGCATGCGCGAAATGCGTCGCAGCAATACAGTGTCGGCCGGTCGCAGATGCTCGCCGAAATCCACAAATAGATAAATGCCGAAGTGCATGCTCTGCAGCACGTAGCGCAAGGCGTCGCCGATGCGCTTGGAACCGGGTACGTGCAAGCCGCTCTCGCGCAGCGAATCGATGCCCCCTTCCGGATCCCAGACGTAGATGGAAGTGCCGCCGCGCATCGCCAACACGCGCATCTGCACCAAGGTCTCGGCGACGTTGGGCGTATCCAGCGCGATCAAATGCTGCGGCGAGCGCATGATGCGATCGAGCAGTTTCTGCGTCAGCGACGATTCGGCCTGCTTGTCGAGCACACGCATTCCCCCTTGGCGGACCGGGAAAGCGCTCCCCGTCCTTGTTCGGCGCCGACGCTACGGCACATCGCCCGGCCCTCGCTGCGACCGTTATCGGCGCGCCGACGACGCCGCGTTCGGATCGGATCGGAGCGCCGCCCCTGGACGGTGCTGCGGATCGCATTGACCCGGCGCATGGCTAGCCGGGATTATAGCCATCCCCTTGACGCTTCCCGGAGCCGGTCATGTTCGAAGGCCTGCGTTTCCAGCATTGGCACCCCGCACGCGACGACGATGGCATCGTGGTGCTCGCGCTGAACCGCGCCGGCAGTTCGGTCAACGCTCTTTCGCGCGCCGTACTCGACGAGCTTTCCGAGATCGTCGAACGCCTGTCGTTCGAGCCGCCCAAAGGCGTGGTGATCCGCTCGAGCAAGGCGGCCGGCTTCGTGGTCGGCGCCGATCTCAAAGAGTTCGAAGGCTACGAGCGCAGCGGCGGCGTGTTCGATGCGATCGAGAACGGCCAGCGCGTGTTGCAGAAGCTGGCGCGGCTGCGCTGCATCACCGTCGCTGCGATTCACGGCGCCTGCATGGGCGGCGGCACCGAGATGGCGCTGGCCTGCCGCTTTCGCGTCGCCGCGCGCGATCCGTCCACGCGCATCGGTCTGCCCGAGGTCAAGCTCGGCATCTTCCCCGGCTGGGGCGGCACCGCGCGCCTGCCGCGCTTGATCGGCGCGCCGGCCGCGCTGGAGCTGATGCTGACCGGACGCGCAGCCTCGGCCGAGAACGCCAAGGCAATCGGTCTGGTCGATGCGCTCAGTTCGCCCGATCTTCTGCTCGAAACCGCGAAAGAGCTGATCCGCCATCCGCGCAAGCGCCCGTTCGCGCAGCGCGCCACCGCCTGGGCCACCAACACCTGGCCGGCACGCCAGATTCTCGCGCCGATGCTGGTCAAGCAGACCGCGGCGAAGGCGCGTAAAGAGCACTACCCCGCTCCGTTCGCGCTGATCGAAACCTGGCGCCGCGGCGGCTCCAGCATCACGCAGCGGCTCAAGCTGGAAGCGCGCGGCGTGGCCAAGCTCGCCACCACGCCGACCGCACGCAACCTGATCCGCGTGTTCTTCCTGCAGGAACGCCTCAAGAGCCTGGCCGGTGGCGCCGAGCACGGTATCCAGCACGTGCACGTCGTCGGCGCCGGCGTGATGGGCGGCGACATTGCCGCGTGGTGCGCGCTGCGCGGCTTCCAGGTGACCTTGCAGGATCGCGAGATGAAGTACGTGCAGTCGGCGCTGGACCGTGCGCGCGAACTGTTCGGCAAGAAATTGAAGACACCCGATCGCATTGATCCGGCGCTGGCGCGCCTGAAGGGCGACGTCGAAGGCACCGGCATCGCGTCGGCCGATCTCTTGATCGAAGCGATCTTCGAGAACGCGGAAGCGAAGGAAGCGCTCTACCGCGCCGACGAGCCGAAGCTGAAAGCCGACGCACTGCTGGCGACCAATACCTCGAGCATTCCGCTCGACGAGCTGCGCCAGGCGGTCGCCGCGCCGAGCCGCTTCCTCGGCCTGCATTACTTCAATCCGGTCGCGCTGATGCCGCTGATCGAGATCGTCCGCCACGACCATCTCGATGCGGCGAACGAAAAGCGCGCGCTGGCGTTCTGCAAGGCGATCGACAAGCTGCCGGTGCCGGTCAAGGGCACGCCGGGTTTCCTGGTCAACCGCATCCTGATGCCCTACATGCTCGAAGCCGCACGCGCTTTCAGCGAAGGCATTCCGGGGCCGGTCATCGACAAGGCGGCGAAGAAGTTCGGCATGCCGATGGGACCGATCGAGCTGATCGACACGGTCGGCCTCGACGTCGCCGCCTCGGTCGGCAAGGAGCTGGGCCCCTTTCTCGGCCTCGACATTCCAGCCACGCTCAGCGAGCGCGTCGAAAGCGGCAAGCGCGGCAAGAAGGACGGTGAAGGCCTGTACGTGTGGAAGGACGGCAAGCCGCAGAAGCCCGACGTCGATCCGAGCTACGTCGCGCCGGACGATCTCGAAGACCGTCTGCTGCTGCCCATGCTCAACGAAGCGGTCGCCTGCCTGCACGACCGCGTCGTCGACGACGCCGAACTGCTCGATGCCGGCGTGATCTTCGGCACCGGCTTCGCGCCGTTCCGCGGCGGCCCGATCCAGCACGTGCGCGACGTCGGCCCGAGTACGTTGAAAGCGAAGCTCGAAACGCTCGCGCAGAAATACGGCGAGCGCTTCAAGCCGCGTCCTGGCTGGGACGACGCCGCGCTCGCCGGCGGCGAGCCGGCGCGCACGAACGCGGCTTAGCGCGGGTCGAAGCCATCGGCGAACAGCTTCTCGTCCGCCGGCTGATGTTCGAGCGCACCGATATCGGTGGCGGCACCGAAGCTGCGTGCATAGCTCCCGCCGCGCTGGTCGCTGGCCAGCGCCGCGGGATTGCTGCCGGCGTCGATCGCGCAGGATCCTTCACCGAGCCGGTGCGTCAGGGTGGCGCCGCCGTTGGTAGCCAGCGGCATCAGTAGCGGATCGCAGCGCAGCGTATCGGCCGGAAACGTCGCCGTGGCGGACAGCGCTCCGATCAGATTGTGGTCGCCGACGATCGCGATCGATCCCATCTCCCCAGTCGTATCGATCAGCGCGACGTCGGCATCGCCGCTCGCGCCGTTGCCAAACAGCAGACTGCTGTCGAGCCGTATGCTCGCCGACGGGTCGACGCCCCAGACGGTCACGCCCCCGCCGCTCGCCTGTTGCGCGCGGTTGCCGACGATGGAGCTGTTGCTGACATTCGAGCTGAGGATGAAAACGAGGCCTGCGCCCCAGGAATTGGGACCGGAAGTGAAGTTGCCCGAGATCGTGCTGTTGCTGATTTCCGAAACGGTACTGAAAACTCCACCGCCGTAGGACGCATAACCGCTGGTCGAGTTGCCCGAGATCGTGCTGCCGCTGGCCTTGACGAGGTAGGCGTAGCCGGCCCCGCCCCACGAGCCATTGCCTTCGGTCGTGTTGCCCGACACCGTCGAGTCGGTCAGCGTGATCGTCGCCAGCGGCACGTGGAAGCCACCGCCGAAACCGGCGTCGCCGCTGGTCCAGTTGTCGGCGATCGTGCTCGAGATCACGGTCACGTCGACCTGGCGCGTCGCAATGCCGCCGCCCTGCGAACCGACTTCGAGCGTGGCGTTGCCGGTGATGAGACTGCGCGTCAGCGAGACTGGCTGGTAGTAGGAATAGATGCCGCCGCCGGGAGACGACTGGCCGGTCGTCGCATTGCCGCTGACGACGCTGTCGATCAATTCCAACCCGGCGCGCGCGAGGATGCCGGCGCCGCGTCCCTGCAATTTGTTGGTGACGTTGGAGGAAATCTCGCTGCTTTCGACGCTGAGGTTTCCGCGCGCCAGAACGCCGGCGCCGCCGCCGTACAAGTCGGCTTCGTCCAAGCGGCCGCCGCTGATCTTCATCGAGCGCAAGGTGAGCGGCGCGCTTTCGCGCGTGTCGATGATGCGGAAGGTCGCGTCGTTGGCGCCGCGGCGCAATTCGACGCGGCGCTCCTGCCCGTCCAGCACCAACTCGCCGGTGATCGAAAGACTGCCGCCGGCTTGCTTGGTCAAGGTGATCGAGTCGACGCCGGCCGCGAACTCGATCGTATCGGCGCCGCTGCCGGCAGCGCAGCCGGCGACCGCCGCATCGGTGTTCGCAGCGGCGACGGCATCGCGTACCGTGCAGCGGCCGGCGACCGAACCGTCGGCGTCGCTGTCGACGATGAGGGTGGCGGCCTGCAAGGTCGGCAGGCCGAGCAAGAGCAGCAGCGCAGCGCTGAGCGGGCGCAGGCGCGAGGGAAAGGAAAGACGATGACAGTGAGCACGCATGAGGTTCTCCGCTGGCGGCCGTGGCGGCGCTATGGGATGGAATCGAAGCCGTCGGCGAACAAAGCGTCCGCGCCGAGCGAGAGCTGCACCGGCAAGGTTCGCCGACGCTGCATGGGGTCGTTGCTGTACAGGCACAGATTCGCGCTGTAGGTACCGTCGGCCAGCGCGCTGCCGTCGAAGTCGATGCTCAGCGTCTGCGCGGCGCCGCCGGCGGCGATCGAGCCGTTCGACGAGGACAAGGACAGCCACGGCACCTGCTCCGGCGCGGTGCAGGCGTTCATGCGCCGGGCGACCGCGAGCGACTGCCACACGGCCCAGGCGCGGTCGATGCCGAAGATTTCCGCCTTGAACGTGGTCGCGGCGCTGGCCGGATCGACCGTCCACAGCGCGCCGCTGCCGTGCGCCGACAGTGCCGTCGAGGAGAGCAGATAAAACTGCCCGATCGAAGGGTCGTAGTCGAGCGCGAGAGAACCGACCGCATCCGGATCGAGCGCGCCGATCACCACCGCCTCGGCGGTGTGCTTATCGAGCATCAGCAGCGAATTCAACGCGTCGTCGACGGCGTAGAGCTGGCCTTGCGTATCGAAGGCGAGATCGGCGAGACGCGGCGCGTTCGCAATGGTGCCGACCGGCTGCACCGAAGCGGTGGCCAGGTCGAGAGTCCACAGTGCGCTGCCCTCGCCTTCCGAGGTGGCCAGATACATCGTGCCGGTGGTCGGGTCCTGGCGCATGCCGGCGATCTGGTTCAGCAGCAGCGGCACCGTACCGATGACTTCGTACGGCGGCGCGGTCGGATTGGGCTCGATCGCGGTGCGCCAGCGCAGCAGCTCGTGCGTGTAGTGGTCGATGGCGTAGAGCTGGGTGAAATCGTCGTCGGCGAACGCGATGGCGAAGATCAAGCGGCCGTCGAGGTTGGCGACGATCTTCGCTCCGTCCGCAAAGGAATAGTCCGGATGCGCGGGAGCGAAACGGATCAACGAACCGAAGCCGATTCCGCTGAAATCGTTGTTGAGATCGAATGCATACAGCGGGGTCTCGCCTTCCCCAGTACCGGTCAGCAGCGGATCGCGCTGCGCCCGCGTCGGCGCGCTCAGCGGGAACAAGCCATGGCTCGCCGGTGCGATGCCGCTCGACCAGTCGAGCCGGCCCTCGCCGTCATTGCCGATGTCGAACTGAACGCGCCCGCGGCCGTGCGTAGGCAGGTTCGCGGCAACCGAATCGGCGCTGCGCAGTTGCGGCGCCAGGCCGACGATCTCGAGCGCGCGCGAATCGACGTGCACCGACGGCGTCGTCGGCGTCCACACGATGCGGCGCACCGTTTGCAGGCTCGGCGTGCGATTCGAATAGCCGACGCCGTGCAGATCCTTTTGCAGACCGATGCTGGCATTGCCGCCGTCGTCTTCCTGCGGCAGCGCACCGAAGCGCGTGTTGCGGTACTGGAATTCGAGCTGGTCGCTGCCTTCGTGCAGGATCAGCTCGGCGTCGAGGCCGAGGGTCGGATCGACCTGGCCCGGCGGAATCGTGGTCGGTACTTTCTGATACCACTGGATCACCAGCTTCCGGTTCGGCGCAGCGCCGATCAGCTTGCGATGGATCGAGCCGTAGCGCGGCCACAGCTTGGCCGCATAGACCGCCGCGAACGGACTGTTCTGAATGTAGTCGGCGTTGGCGACCGGAATCGCGCCGAGCAAGGGCGTTTGTGGACACTGCTCGTTGGAGACCGCCGCGAACACGCCGTCGTTGCTGATGCAGTAACGATCCATCGCCTTGCGGTAGAAGCGGAAGTCGAACGGCATCGACGCGACCTCGTCCGGCGCCACCGTCTCGCCGTCGCGCGCATCGATGTAGTCGGCCGGCTGGCTGTCGTCGTAGCGGTAGTCCTGCGGCTCGGTCTGCGCCGTCGCGGTGGCCGAGAGGGTCTCCGAACGGCCGACCGTGATCGTGCGGTGGTAGCGATAACTCGCTCCCGGCGCGAGCTCGCGCGAATCGTCGCTCAGGATCGTGCCGACGCGATCGTCGCGCAGCCAGTGGTGGCGCAAGGTCTCGGCCGAGTCGTTGACGATTTCGTAGCAGAGATTGAGGCGGTCGCCGAGGGTCGCTTCGACGCGGCTGGAGCCGTTGCAGGCGTCGGGCGCGGCCGCGTCGTACGGCGTCGCGGTCACCGCCAGGCGCAGGCCGGCGGAGCCCTGCGGATTCGCCCCGATCACCACCCGGTCCAGACCCAGCCGCGCCGAGGCGCGATGCGTCGGCGTCTGCCGCACGTAGTAGCGGAACGCGATGCGGCCGACGCCGCTGGTCGGCACGCCGGCGCCGGGACCGACCGTGTACGGCGTCCACTCACCCGGAAAGCCGTCTTCGGCTTCGTCCGCGTTGATGTCGAGCAGGACGGTGTCGAAACCGCCGACGTCATCTGGTCCGTCGCCGACGTCGTTGCAGGCGCCGCTGCCGCACAGGCGCACCTGCAGGCGGTCGATGGCGGGGGTGAGTTCGGGATCGATGAAGCTGCGGGCGTGGAAGGACAGCGAGAACGACTCGCCGAACGCGATCGGCGGGCTCAACAGCCAAGCGCTGACGATGCCGTCTTGCGGCACCTCCTGCGGATTGAACGGCACGATGAAGGACTGCGGCGGCGCATCGTAGGCCAAGTAGCCGTACGGCGATTGCCGATGCCAGCTGTGCCCGAGGCCGCCGTAGCGCGCCGCGAACTCGCTGTTGTCCTGACGCATCCAGCCGTTCGCGTAGATGCCGACGCCGACCGCTCCGAATTCCTCGAAGCCTTCGTTCACGACCAGCGGCAGGTTCGCGCCGGCCGCCATCGCCGTGGCGCCGTACAAGAGCGCGGCCAGCAGACTCCATTGTCTCGTCATGATTCTCGATCCTCTTGTGCGGGCAGCGCCGCTTTCCCCGATAGCGCCGTTCCGTCGTGCGGAGCGGCCTTGCAGACGACGAGCGACGCTAGGTCATCGGCGCGAAGGCGCCCTGAGAAAATCGTCTCCAAACGATCTCCGCGCCGTCAAAACGCACACAAGAGCGATCTCCGCGTCGGAAATCAGCGACTTAGAGAGAGCCTTGCGGATCGCGCTCGCCGGCGAGCCGAGCCGCGGCGACGGTCGCGGCGGCGGCGAGGTCGTGTTCGTCGAGCAGCCAATAGAGCTTGGCCGCGGCGCGCGCGGCGCGGAAATCGCGCTCGACGAACGGCGCCAGCCGACCGGCCAGCATGGTCGCCGTTTCGCGATCGCCGGCGCCTTCCAAGTGCCGCGCCCAGGCGACGCAGACGGAAACCAGCGCGTCCGGATACGCATCGCGGTCGACCACCGCTAGCGCCGCCGCGAAACGTGCGGCGGCGGCCGAGTCCTTGCGCAACGCCGCTGTCTCGGCCTCGAGCAAAGCCAACGCCAATGGATACAGCTTGTCGCCGCTGCCGTCGCCGCTACGCAGATGCTGCAGCAGGCGCTCGGCCAGCGCAGCGTCGTCGGCGCGCGCGGCGGCCGCCACGAGCGTCAGCATCGCGCCGCCGAGACTGGTGCGATAGGTCGGCTCGGCCGGATGCTCGATGCGCTGCAGCCACAGCGGCAGCTGCTCCGGCGCAAACGCGGGCTTGGCTTGGGCGGTGAGCAGATCGACCCGCAACAGCAACAGATCGGGCACCGCCTCGGCGCTGTCGACTGCAGCGACCGTGCCGAGCGATTGCAGCAGCGCCTCGACCTCGCGCAAATGGCCGTTGGCGAGCAGCGCGTTGCCGTGGACCACGGCCAGATAACGCACCAGGATCGGATTGTCGAGGCGCGCCGCCAGCTTCCAGCCGCGCTCGCCGAGCGCGAGCGCGCGCGGCAACTCGAGCAAGGCCAGGCGCGCGCCGGTCGCGCCGATCAGCGCGTTGGCGAGACGATCGTTCATGCCGAAGCGTTCGAGCACATCGGTCGCGCGCTCGAACGCCGCCGCCGCGTCGGCGTAGCGGCCGCGCGCGCGCTCGGCCAAACCGGTGACGGTATCGAGATTGGCCAGCATCGCCGGATCGCCGGCACGCGCCATCGCCACTCGCGCACGGCCGAAGTCGGCGAGCGAGGCGTCGACCTGGCCGAGGTAGCCTTCGGCCAGGCCGCGCATCATGTGCGCCTGGCCGAGCTGGGCCGGATCGCCGCGTGCGCCGAGCAAGTTCAGCGCTTCGCCGTAGCCGGAGATCGCCTCCGCATAACGTTGCCGCCGCTCGGCGATCGCCGCCAGGCCGAGCTGCGCCGCGATGCGCGTGGTAGGTGTGAGCGATGCGGCGGAATCGGACAGCCGCCGGAAGCCGGCCGCCGCCTCGTCGAGCCGGCCGCGGCGAAACTCGGCTTGCGCGATCTTCACGCGCAGGCGTTCGTCCTGTTGCAGCGCGGGCGGCGCCGACTGCGCCAGTTCGAGCGCGCGCGCGTGGTCGCCGGCGAGACTTGCCGCCTCGATACGCTGCAACAACTCGCCCAGCGGATCGGACGGCAGCTCCAGCTGGCGCGCGTCGATGCCGGCGACGCGCAGCACGCGATCGACCGCCTCGTTGGCGGCCTGCAACGGATTGACCGCGCGCGCGTCGACCGACTCGACCGAATCGGAGGCGTACACGGCAAAGCTGAGCTTCCAGCTGCCGTCGACGCGTTCGGCGCGCGGCGCGATCAGGTAGGACACTCCGGCGACCAGTTTGAGCTGCATCAGCTGCGCCGGATCGCCAGGATCGAATTGCGGATGCTGGCCGAGCAACGCGAGCACGCGCTCGCTCGGCATCACCGCGACCTCACCGCTCTCGCGCAGGCGCGCGGCGAGATAGTCCATCACGCCGAGCCGCACCCAGGCGCTGTCGCTGCTGTCGGCGGCGAGCGCGACCGGCAGAACCAGGAATCGCGCGCTCGGCTCGGTCATCGTGCTATCGGTTATCGGCGTGACGCGTGGCGGCGTCGACAAGGGCCGCGCGCGCCAGAGCGCGGCGGCGAGCAGCATCCCGACGAGGACGATCAAAGCGGCGAGCAGGAGTCGCCGCCGCGGATTGCGCGAGCGAGATGGCGACAGGTGTTCTGCCGGCGACAACGGCACCACGGCGGGTGTATCGGTGGTCACCGCCGTTTCCGCGGCCGGCAACGGCGTGTCGATCGACTCCACCGGCGCGACCCATTGGTAGCCGAAACGCGACACCGTGCGCACGATCGACGCCTCACCGCCGCCTTCGCCGAGCGCGCGCCGCGCTTTCCACAAGGTCTGCGCCAGCACCGGGTAGCCGACATCGGCGCGCCCCCACACCGCCGAGATCAGCTCATCGCGACCGACCGCGCGATCGCGGTGTTCCAGCAGGTAAGCCAGACATTCGAGCGACTTGGGCGGCAGCGCGATGCGTTCGCCGCTGCGCGTCAGCGTGCGCGCACGCGGATCGAAGAGGAAGCCGACGAACGCGTAGCGGCGCGCGGGATGCGTGGGATTGGCCGCCATGGTTGTGCTTGCTCGTACCCAGGTAGGCGGATTGCGATGGTATTGCTTTGGCGGCTCGTCGTTCGTGGTCAACGAGCGCTCAGTGGCGCAAATCCCGGCTCCGATGGACTGCGCGTTACCAGCCGTCCTTGGCGCTCCCCCGCTCGGCTTCCTGCCTCGCCCTCAGCCGCCTGAGGGCGGCTTCGACCATGGCTCGCCAGCGAACGAGCGCACGACGCCCGACGGCGTCGTGCAAACGCTCGTTCGCTACCAATGCACTCCGCGCATCAATGCGGCGAAGGCGACCTGCTCGGTAGTCGGCTGCTCCAGCTCGTCGCGCCCCTTCATGCCCTTGGAGGCGGACGAATCGGGGAACAGGCGGAACGCCGTGTTCATGACGATTTCGTAGACGCGCGGCGCCAGCGCGTAGAACACCTGCGCGAAGATGCCCAGCCGCGTGGCGATGCGCACCGGGCGTTCGACGATCGCTTCGATCACGATGTCGGCCGCTTCGTCCGGCGACAGCGTCGGCACCGATTCGTACATCTTGGTCGGCGCGATCATCGGCGTCTTCACCAGCGGCATGTTGATGGTGGTGAAGCTGACGCCGTTGTCGGAATACTCCGCCTGCGCGCAGCGCGAGAACGCGTCGAGCGCGGCCTTGGAAGCGACGTAGGCGGAGAAGCGCGGCGAATTGGTCAGCACGCCGATCGAGGAGATGTTGACGATGTGGCCGCGATGACGCTCGGCCATCTTCGGCAGGAATCCCATGATCAGCCGCAGCGCGCCGAAGTAGTTCAACTGCATCGTGCGCTCGAAGTCGTGGAAGCGGTCGAAGCTGGCGCCGATCGCGCGCCGGATCGAACGGCCGGCGTTGTTGACCAGCACGTCGACATGGCCGTGGTCGGCCAGCACGTCGGCGACGAACTTGTCGCAGGAAGCGAGATCGGCCAGATCGACTTGATAGGTGTGGCAGATGCCGCCGGCCGCTTCGACTTCTTTCTTGGTCTCGGCCAGCTCATCCGCGCCGCGCGCGCAGATCACCAGCTTGGCGCCGGCCGATGCGATCTTCAACGCGGCCGCCTTGCCGATGCCGGACGAGCCGCCGGTGATCACCACGACCTTGCCCTTGACCTTGCCGCCGAGCGAATGATCGACGAACAGGTCCGGATCGAGGTGGCGCTCCCAGTAGTCCCACAGCCGCCAGGCGTAATCCTCGAGCTTGGGCAGCTTGATCTTCGAACCCTTCAGCGCGCGCTCGGTCTCGCGGCTGTCGAAGCGCGTCGGATAGTTGACGAACTTCATCACGGAAGCCGGAATGCCGAGGTCGCGCAGCAGCACGTTGAGCACGCGCTTGACCGGCGGCAGATTGCCGAGCGCGGCGCGTACGCCGGACGGAACGAAGCCGAACATGCGCGCGTCCAGGCGCATCGTCATCTGCGGCGCGTGGCCGGCACGCGCGAACAGATTCAGCACTTCGCCGATGCGGCGCGGCGCCGGGTCGGTCAGGTGGAAGGTGTGGCCGTCCAGCGACGGCTTGTGCGCGATGTGATCGAGCGCGGCAGCGACCCAATCGACCGGCACCAGGTTGAGGCGACCGCCTTCCAAGCCGATCGTCGGCATCCACGGCGGCAGCGCCTCGCGCATTTTCTTGATCATGCGGAAGAAGTAGTACGGGCCGTCGATCTTGTCGATCACGCCGCTGCGCGAGTCGCCGATCACGATGCCGGGGCGATAGACCCGATACGGCCGCGCGTATTCCTTGCGCACCAGTCCTTCCGAATCATGCTTGGTGCGGAAGTACGGGTGATCCAGTTCCTCGGCCTCGTCGAACATGTCTTCGCGGAACACGCCCGAGTACAACCCGGCCGCCGCGATCGAGCTGACGTGATGGAAGCAGCCGGTCTTGAGCGCGTCGGCCAGTTCCAGCGCGTGACGCGTGCCTTCGACATTGGCGACGATCTGGCTGTCGGCATCGGCGGCGAGGTCGTACAACGCGGCGAGATGGAAGAAGTGTTTGACCTTGCCGGCGAGTGCGCGCTGCGCCGCCGGCGTCACGCCGAGCTTGGGCTTGGACAAGTCGCCGATCACCGCGACCAGACGCTTGTCGTCGACGCCGAGCCGTTCGCGCAACTCCTCGAACTTCGCCAGCGATTCCTTGCGCACCAGACAATGGATCGTGCCCTTGCGCTCGATCAGCCGCTCGAGCAGATGCCGGCCGATGAAGCCGGTCGCTCCGGTGACGAAGTAAGTCATGCTGCACGCCCTCCCGTCTCGTTGTGCGGGCAAGCATAGACCCGGATCGGCGACGCTGGCTACGTCCGAGCAGAGCGCCGCGACGTGTTGTAAGCTCGGCTTCCACAACGCGCGCAGCGCCCGGTGAGCGTCCATGTCCGATCTCAAAGCCCGCTTCGAAAAAGCCGCCGAAGACGTCAAGCAACTTTCCGAACGCCCCGACAACGACACCCTGCTCAAGCTCTACGCGCTGTACAAGCAAGGATCGGACGGCGACGTCTCCGGCCCCAAGCCGGGCTTCTTCGATTTCGTCGGCACCGCCAAGTACGAGGCCTGGGCCAAGCTCAAGGGCACCAAGGCGGAAGACGCGCAGCAGAAATACGTCGACCTGGTGAAAAAGCTCGCCGGCTGACGACGTTCGCATTCCGGCCGCAGCGAGGCCGCGCATGGCCCGGCACACGCGCGAGCGCATCCTCGACGCCAGCCTCGCGATGTTCAACGCGCAGGGCGAGCCGAACGTCAGCACCAACCACATCGCCGACGAACTGGGCATCAGCCCCGGCAATCTCTACTACCACTTCCGCAACAAGGACGACATCGTCGAGCACCTGTTCGCGCGCTATGAGGCGCGCCTCGACGAGGCCTTGCTGCTACCCGAAGGCCGCGCACCGGATCTGGAAGACATCTGGCTGCAACTGCACCTGGTGTTCGAATCGCTGCGCCAGTACCGCTTCGTCTATCGCGACCTGGTCGACATCCTCGCGCGCAACCGCAAGCTGAAGCTGCGCTTCGCGCGGATCATGACGCGTGCCGAAGCGAGCACGACCGGCCTGCTGCGCGGACTGGTCGCCGCCGGCGCGATGAAGGCCAGCGCCACGGAGATCCGCGCGCTGGCCGAGAACGTGCTGCTGGTGGCGACGTTCTGGATGAGCTTCGCCGCCGTGCGCGGAGGCAAGGCCGAAGCCGACGAGACCGACCTCAATCGCGGCATTCATCGCATCATGATGTTGATCGCACCGTTCCTGCGCGAAGCCGAGCGCGCGCATCTGAACTCGCTCGCACACGCGTACGCGCACTGAGACGACCACTGCGGCGCCTCGGCTACGGTGTGCAGGCTCCGCTTTCTGCGTCTTCGAAACCGCTGCAGAAGATCGCGTCCGCGGACCCCGCCGAGTAGGCGTAGAGGGCGCCCTGAAACGGGTTCTCGCTCACCGTCGTACCGATCGCGCCGACCAGGGCGAGATCCTGCTCGAGCGCGGTCGACCAACCGTAGAACGAGGTCGCGCCGCCGTCGCCGGCGACGAACTTCGCCCCCGCGGCCCAAGCGCCGTTCGTGCGCCCGTGAAGATAGGCGGCGCCTTGCGCGCTGTTCTCGCCGACCGTCGCGAACGGCGCGCCGACCAAGGCGGTGTCCCCACGCAAGGCGACCGCGTAGCCGTAGTTGTCGCTGGCCGCACCGTCGGCGGCGACCAGCTTGCCGCTTTGAGTCCAGTTGCCGCCGGCAGCGCTGAATACGTAGGCGGCACCCTGCCCTTCGTTGCCACCGATGGTCGCGCCGATCGCGCTGACCAGCGCGGTGCTGCCCGACAACGCGACCGCGGTGCCGAAGCGGTCGCTGCCGGCGCCGTCATCGGCGACGATCTTTTGCGCTTCGTTCCAATGGCCGTCGGTTTGCGTGAGCACGTAAGCCGCGCCCTGGTCGGCATTCTTGCCGATCGTGGCGGACAGTGCGCCGATCAGCGCCGTCGAACCCTCGAAGGCGAGCGCCGCACCGTACAGATCGTCCGCCGCGGCGTCGCTGGCGAGCAGCTTCTGCGTCTGCGCCCAACTGCCGCCCGCGCGCTGGAACACGTAAGCGGCACCCTGACGATCGTTCACGAACGGCGCGCCGATGATCGCCGTGTCGCCTTCGATCTTCAGCGCGTAGCCGAAGTCGTCCGAGGCCGTGCCGTCGTCGGCCACCAGCTTCTGCGCCTCGCTCCACGAACCGTCGGCTCGGTTAAACACGTAGGCGGCGCCCTGGTCCACGTTGCCGCCGATCGTGGTGCGGATCGCCCCGACCAGCATCGTCGTGCCGTGCACGGAAACCGAGGCGCCGAAATTCTCGCCGCCGATGCCGTCGCCGGCGACCAACTTCTGCACCTGAGTCCAACGGCCGTCGACTTTGGCGTAGACGTAGACCGCGCCTTGGCGTGCATTGCCGTCGATGGTCGCGAACGGAGCGCCGACGTAGGCGGCCTCGCCGACAACGGCAACCGACCATCCGAACTGCTCCATCGCCGCGCCGTCGGCGGCGACGAATTTCTGCTCCTGCCACGCTGGGGCACCGAGCATCGAGGCTGGACTCGCTCCACGCGGAAAGCTGCCGTCGACGCCGCGAAACAGCGGTTCCGATGCCTGCGCAGCGGGATGCACCTGCCACGAAGCGATTCGCACCAGCGGCGCGCCGCCGCCGTCGAACGCCGATGCGGGCGCAGCCAACAAGGCGGCGCCGAGGCTGCAGGAAAGCTGCAGCGTATTGATTCGTCCTGCCATGAAGCGAACCCCCTGATGAATGAAATGATGTGAGCCGAACTCAGCGCTCCGCTTCCTCGCCGCGCCGCCACGACGGTCTACTCGCGACGGAGCCTGCGCCGCAGCGCGCGCGGCAGCATTCGCTTCGCGTTGACGGCGCATTTCCATCGTGTTGCCGGCGGGCCGGCAGTGCGCCTTACTTTCGCTGCGGCGCAAGGTGCGCGCCGCCGCAGACACCGCTCGCAGCACCGTCGAAGCCGTCGCAGAAGATGCCGTCGAGCACCGGCTCCGCCACGAGCAGGCTGTAGTCTTCGGCCTGGCCGAAGCCGAAGCTGCCGCACGGCGCGGCGGCCGAACCGAAGTTCTTGGTCACGCGCAGACGCGTCGTGCCGAGCGCTGCGGCGGCTGGCACCGCGATCTGCGCACGTACCTGCCGGCCGTCGCTCCCGTCGGAATTGAGCAAGGTGCCGATCTCGTAGGCTTCGCCGGCATCGGCGAAGGATTGATTGCCGTTCCAGTCGATGTAAGCGACGACGACGGCGTCGAAATCGCCGCCGGTATTGCCTTCGACCGTCATCGTGAGCGAACCGCCGGGCGCCACGCGCGTGCGCACCGCGGTGAAATCCTCGAGCGGCGGTGAACCATCGACCTCCGCACTTGAAGACTGGTCGACGTCGCCGAACGCGACGCGGCTGATCGGGCCGATCCCACCCGGGAAGTCGATACGGCAATACGGCTCGGGGAAGGTGTAGCCGATCTTCAGTTCCGCGCTGGCGCGGAACGGACTGTCGCCGTGATCGGTCTTCAACGCACCGATCGCGAGTTCGTTGGTGTAGCGGCCTTCGATCGCCGACTGCACGTCGACCTCGATCGCACACGAGCCATTGCCCGGAATCTTCGCCCCTGCAGCGAGGGAGATCGCGCCACTACCGGCGGCCGCGGTCAGCGTGCCGTCCGCACAATTCGTGCTCGCGTTCGGCGCGTCCGCGACCACCACGCCGGCGGGGAACGCATCGGTGAACGTAGCAGTCAGCGCGGCGGCAGTCTTCTGCGGATTGGTCAGCGTGAGAGTCAGCCGACTCGGCACCCCAGCCGGTACCACCGACGGCACGAACTGCTTCGCTACGGTCGGCGCGGTGTTGCGCGTGACCGTCAACGTGTAGTCCTCTGCCTGGCCGAAGTTGTCGCTGTAGCAGGCATCCACCGCCGGGAAATTCTCCTGGTCGCGCACGATACGCAGCCGCGTCGTGCCGGGCAGCGCATCCGCCGGTATCGCGATGTCCGCCGTTGCCGGCCGTCCGGTCGCGTTCTCGTCGACCAGCGAGCCGACCGCGTACGCTTCGCCCGCGTCGAAGAAATCGCCGTCCTGGTTCCAATCGATGTAGGCCGAGACGACATGGCCGTTGGTGGCGCCGGTGCTGCCTTCCACGCGCATCGGAAAGGTGCCGCCCGGCATCACCTCGCCGACGAAGGCGGTGAAGTCTTCCAGCGGCGGCGAGCCGTCGATCGCGGCGTCGCTGGTGTGGTCGATACCGGCGAACGCGAGGCGC
Source organism: Dokdonella sp. GW821-FHT11D02 (assembly GCF_058808595.1). Taxonomy (NCBI): domain Bacteria; kingdom Pseudomonadati; phylum Pseudomonadota; class Gammaproteobacteria; order Lysobacterales; family Rhodanobacteraceae; genus Dokdonella; species Dokdonella sp. GW821-FHT11D02. Next base: position 2,875,784 of record NZ_CM179520.1, read on the forward strand.
GTGATCGGCTCCACTGCCCACAGGAAGGGAATGTCGCAGTACGGCTGCGGGAAGAGATAGCCGACCTGCAAGGTCGCCTCGGCCGGATTGAGGTTGTTGCCGTGGTCGGTCGCCAGCGCACCGGAGGCAATCGAGTTGAGATGGCGTCCGCGCGCGGACGACGTCACGTCGAGCACGATTTCGCAGGTGGCGGCGGCAGGAATCTGCGCGCCGGCCGCAAGCCGGATGCTGGCAGCGCCGGCTTCGGCCGACAGGGTGCCGCTGCAACTCGTCGTCGCGTTCGGCGCGGCAGCCACGACGACGCCGGCCGGCAACGCGTCGATCAAGTCCGCGCTGAGTACCGCGGCGGTCGGCTGGCTGATGTTGCGCAGTTGAACGTGCAAGCGGCTCGTTGCCCCGGGCTGGATCAAGTCGGGTTCGAAACGCAGCGCCAGCGCCGGCGCGACCGGACCGAGCGCGCCGCCGACGGCACGGATGAAAAGGGTCTTGTAGCCAGGAAATTCACCGGCGAGCAGATGCCAGCCATTGCCGTCGTGCCGGTCGTAGCCGCTCGAATCGGCGGCACCATCGGTGTCGGCGGCGATGTTGACCCAACCGCCAGCGGCCGGCGTCGACGGCAGCCGCGCGCCGACGTAGACGCTGCCGCTGTCGATGTTCAACGCCATCGGCGTCAGATCGAAACGAAAAAAACTCGGTGTCGCGCCCGACTGCGGGCCGATCGGCTGCGCAGTCGCGGCGAGACGGCCCAGTTCGGTACCCGGTGTACCGTCGACGCCGTCGTCGTCCCACACCACGATCTCGAAGTCGAGCGCGGGCACGCCGCTTTCCTGGAAGAAATCGAAGCACGCGCTCGAGAACGTGGCCGGGTAACTTGCCGGTGTGAATTTCTCGGCGAACTCCCAGCGGTGCGCCACCCAGACCGTCAGGGAGTAGCCGGTTTCTACACTGCCGTCGTCGCGGACGACGATGCCGGGCGTCGCGCTGTCGCACGCGTCACCGCCGAAAGGAAGGGCGACAGCATTCGCCGCGCCGAAAAGCAAACCGAGCGCAGCCAGCGCCGTTGCAAACGGACTCATCGAAATCGCTCCGGGAAATGGGCGCCGCGCGCTGCGCGCGGCGCGGGCGGAATCAGTCGGCGTCGAAGCCGTCCGCAAAAACGCGATCGGTCGGTTCGAGCGTGTTGAGCAGGCGCATCGCGGCGAGGTCGCCGATGCTCCAGTCCGCAGTGCGCAGACTGCGACCGGCGAGCACGATGCGGCCATCGGTCTGCAGGGCGATCGCGCTGAGTTCGCTGTTCACGCCGCCCGGTGCGACGTCGGCCAGGATCACGCCGTGGTCGGCGAAGCCGGCATCGAGCCGGCCGCTATCGGTGGCGCGCAGCGCATAGAAGAGCTGCTTGTGATCGCCCTCGACGTAGTACGTCGCGCCGACGATCAGCTTGCCGTCCGGCTGCACCACCAGAGCGGTCGGGTTCATCGTCTGCGCATCCGGCGCGGGCTGCGGTTTGAAGTAGCCGGGTGTGGCGAGGTCGCCGAAGCTGGCGTCGGTGCTGCCATCGGGCAGCAGCGCACCGAGCACGAGGCTGCTCTGGTTCTCACCCGAGATGTGATAGCCGGCGAACACGACGCGGCGGTCCGGCAACAGCGCCAGCTGCTGCACGGCGTTGGAGGTCGAGGCATCGGTCGGATCGTGGAACACGCGCCAACCGACGCCGGCGAACGCAGGATCGAGACGGCCGACCTTGTCCAGCCGCGCGATCGCGTAGTCGTGGCCGTAGTGTCCCCACTTGCCGGGAATTTCGTAGTTGCCGCCGACGACCACGCCGTCGCCGGCGGTCACCGCCAAAGCGTCGAGTTCGCCCCACAAGTTCTCGCCGCCCGACCACGGAATGTGCGTGATGCCGGCTTCGCCGAAGCTCGAATCGAAGTCGCCGTTCGGCAGCAGGCGCACGACGACGCTGACGGTCAGCGTGCCTTCCACCGCATCGCCGCAGGCGAGCAGGCGCCCCTGGCTGTCGACACCGAGTGCGGACAGGCGCAAGCGATCGGGCATCGCGGCGACGCCGCTGTCGCCGAAGTTCGGATCGAGTTCGCCGGCGGCGTCGATCTTGGCGACGAAGCCGCGTGGGGTGAAGGCGCCGTAGGCATCGCCGGCGATCACCACCGAACCGTCGGCGAGGCGTTGGATCGCATGGATCTCCTGCATGCGCTGGCCGGAGACCAGACTAGGCAGTACGAGTACGCCGGGAATCTCGATGTTGCCGAAGCTCGCGTCCGCGCTGCCGTCGGCGTTGAGCCGCGCGAACATCGCGCGGATTTCCGGTTCGAACGGATTGTCGCTTTGCTTGTAGCGGGAGCCGGCGAACAGGAGCTTGCCGTCCGGCAGCGCGATCGCGGCGCTCGGCTTGAACGAGATCGCTTCGATCTGATCGGGCGCCACGTAGGCGATACCGGCGTCACCGAAACTCGAATCCACCGCGCCGTCGACCGCCGCGGCCGGCATGCTGACTAAGGCCGCGCACAGCGCGATTCCCGGCCCGAACTTAGAACCCCATTGCATAAGAACCCCTGTCGACCCCGTTGCAGTGGTGATCGAGATTGCGGCGCGTGCGGCAGCGGCGCACTCCGGTTTCGTTAGGGCCGCGTCTGGGTCTCGTCAAGGCGGGATCAAAACGTCGTTCGCAATGAATCGGAAGCTTTTGTCACACCGGATCACCGATGTCCGCCGGCGATGCGCAGCCGTTTCACTCCATGCCGAGCGCGTTGCGGATCGGCTGCAACGCGGCTTCGTCGAGGCTGACCACGCCGTCGATCTTTTCGGCGACGAGCTTGGGTTCCGCGCCGGAGTTGTCGTAGATCCAGGCGCGATCGGCCGCCTCGAGGAACCAGGGCAGTTGTTCGAGCGAACGCCGGTAGCGGTCGACGATCTTGTCTTCCGGCACGGCGTGACCGCCCTTGGCGACGCGCAGCCGCACGCGCTCGACGTTGCGCTCGGGCGAATCGAGCACGACGTAGATCAGGCTGACTTCGAAGGAGCGGCGCTTGGCCAGCTCGACCAGGCGCCGGTACTTCGGTGTCGACAGCACCGTCTCGACACCGACCGATTGATGCGCCTCGACCGAGGATTCGAGCCAGGTCTCGATGCGGCGTACGGCGGCGAGGTTCGCGGCGGGCAGCTCCTCGGCTTCGACATCGCGGATGCGCGCCGCCAGCAGATCCGGATTGATGATCCAGACCGAACGGCCGATGTGTTCGATGCTGACGCCGGTGTAGACGCTGCTTTTGCCCGAGCCGTTGGGTCCCGCGATGATCAGCAGTAAGGGCGGATCAGCGCTTGGCGGGAGCACGATCGCGGACGCCGGTCACGGCTCGGTTGTCCTTGCGCGCCTTGCTCACATTGGTGGCGAACACGCTGCGCAAGGCGCTGCCGAACTGCGGGCTGCCCGAATCGACCGCACGCACCGTCACCAGCTTGCCTTCGGCGTCGCGCACACGCTTGATCTTGACCATGGCGCTCTTGGCGGCGCGGTGGGCGAGCGATTTGACGACGATCTTCATGGCGTTGGGTCTCCTGCCGCGCACTCTATCGTATTGGAGGTGGCAGCGCGGATTTCCAGCTCAGCGTCCCGGGCGGATCTGATTGCGTTCCTGCTGCCGGTCCCAGGCGCGCAGTTCGTCGCGCAGATGCGCGATGCGCTGGCGGCCGAGCGCGTTGCGGCCTTCGTCGAGCACTTGCGCGTCGAGCAATTCGGCCAGCCGCTGCGCGGCGGGCAGCAGCATCTCCCACGCGTCCAAGGCCGGCAGCGGACCGGGCAAGGTCATGAACAGCGTCACGCCGGGCGTGCGCACCGCGTCGAGCTGGGTCATGTCGAAGCTGCCCGGCTTGACCATGTTCGCCATGCTGAACACCGGACCTTCGGCGTTGCGGCCGAGCACGAGGCGATGAAAGATGCCCATGTCGCCGAACTGCAGGCCGGCTTTCTCCGCCGCGACCACCACGTCGGCGCCGGCCAAGGTCTCGCCCGCGCGCGCGGCGACGTACAGGGTGACGATGCGTTCGATCTGGCGTTCGACCGGCCGCGCGCCCACGCTGGATCGCGCCGGCGCACGTGCGGCGCCCTCCTCGCCCGCGTTCGAACCGAGGCGCTCGAGTTCGGCTTGCAGGGAGACGTCGAGTTCGCCTTGTGAGGGTTCGCCTTGCGCGTCCGGGTCGCCGAACACCGGCTCGATCCGCTCGCCGCCGGCAGCGGCCGCTTTGGCCGCGCGGCGCTCACCTTGCTCGGGCCGTTTCGGCCGCCCGAACAGGTAGATCAACAGCAGTGCAATCGCACCGAGAACGACGAGCGGGATGCCGACTGCGGGGTTCCAATCCATCTTGCTTGCCTCGCTCCGATTCGACCGACGTTCCAGCCATCCGAACGTGCCGCCGCATCATGCACGCATCGGCCCGATGCGACAAACGCGGCGCCTGCGCGCGCGTTCGCGGCGCGCCGTTAGGCGGCGCCGGCGAGCTTGGCCGCTTCGGCCAGATCGACCTGAACCAGCCGCGATACGCCCGGCTCGCGCATGGTAACGCCGCACAGCTGTCGTGCGGCTTCCATCGTCGCCTTGTTGTGGGTGACGAAGATGAACTGCACCTGCTCGCTCATCTCCGACACCATCGCCGAGAAGCGGCCGACATTGGCCTCGTCGAGCGGCGCGTCGACCTCGTCGAGCAGACAGAAGGGGGCTGGGTTGAGACGGAAGATCGAAAACACCATCGCCACCGCGGTCATCGCCTTCTCGCCACCCGACAGCAGCGAGATCGAACTGACGCGCTTGCCCGGCGGACGCGCCAGGATCGACACGCCAGTCGACAGCAAGTCTTCGCCGGTCAGTTCCAGATGTGCGTGGCCGCCGCCGAACAGGCGCGGGAAGAGTTCCTGGAAGCCGGTGTTGACGCGATCGAAGGTTTCCTTGAAGCGTGCGCGCGTTTCCTTGTCGATCTTGCGGATCGCGCCTTCCAGCGTTTCCAGCGCGGTGCCGAGGTCGGTCAGCTGCGCGTCGAGGTAGGTCTTGCGCTGCGACTGTTCCTCGTACTCCTGGATCGCCGCGAGGTTGACCGGTTCGAGGCGCCGAATCTTCTGTTCCAGCTCGCCCAGATCGGCCTGCCACTGCGTCGCCTCGGCCTCGGCCGGCAAGGCGTCGAGCAAGGCCTGCAGCTCGAAACCGGCCTCGGCGATCGCCGCGGTCAGCGACTGCGCGCGCAGCCGGTGTTCCTGTTCGCGCAGGCGCAGCTCGGCGACCTGTTCGCGCTGCTCGTTCAGGCTCTGCTCGAAACGATGGCGTTCCTGCTCCAGCCGGCGCAATTCGGCGTCCTGTTCCTGCTGCGCCTGACGCGCTTCGACCATCTGCTTGTCGACCAGCAGGCGCTGGCTCAGATAGGTCTGCCGCTCGCTCTCGAGCCCGGCCAGCGGATCGCTGCCGACCGCCAGCTGCGCGGCGATTTCGCTGCGTCGCGTATCGAATTGCGCGAGCTGCACGTGCATGCGTTGCAGCGACTGCTCCAGCGCGACCACCGCGGCGCGGCGCGACTCGATCGACAACGCGAGCTGATGCGCCGTCTCGCGCGCTTCGCGCGAATTCATGCGCGCTTCTTCGCGCGCTTCGAGCAGCTGGCGGCGCTCGCCGTCGAGCTGTTGGCGGCGCTGTTCCAGATCGCCCATCTCGGCCACCGCGACTTCGAGCCGGCCGCGCGCCGCGTGCGCGAGCTCACGGTCGGCGTCGAGTTTGCCGATCACTTCCTCCAGCTCGCGTGCGACGCGGCCGAGGCGCTCCTGTGCGCTGTCGATGCGGCCGCGCTGGCTTTGCAGCTGCCCGCCGACTTCGGCCAGGCGGCGATGCGCGGTGTACAGCTCGCGCTGCGCGTCGTCACGCACACGTTCGGCTTCCAGCCGATCCTGCTTGCCGCGGTCGAGCGAATCGGCGTGCTGGGCGATTTCTTCTTCGAGCTGGGCGATGCGCGTGCCGAGTTCGCGGATCTCGCGCTCGCGCGCGAGCACGCCGACCTGCGCGCCGGTGCCGCGCTGCACGCGCAGGAAGCCGGCGCCGAGCCACTCGCCCTGCGGCGTGACCACCGATTCGCCCGGCGCCAGCACGGCCAGGCGCTCGCGCGCCGCGGCGAGCGAATCGGCCGCGTGCACGCGTGCGAGCAGCGCACGCGCGGCGGCGGGGCCTGCCACGCGCGCCGCCAAGGAGTTCGTGCCGATTTCGACGCCGCCAGCGCTCGACGCCATCAAAGTCAGATCGTTCTCACCGAGCGCACCGAGATCGCCGGCTGCGGCGAGCGGATCGTCGATCAGCACCGCTTCGAGCCAGCCGTCGAGCACGGTTTCCACCGCGCGTTCCCAGCCGGCTTCGACCTGCAAAGCTTCGCCCAAGCGCCGCGCGCCGCCGAAACCGAGGCGGTCGAGCCATTCCTGGATCGCCCCGCCGGCGTCGCCGAGTGCGGCGTGCTGCAAGGCTTCGAGCGAACCGAGACGGCCGCGCAGACTTTCCAGATCGCCGCGGCTGCGGCTGAGCGCAGCTTGCGTCGCGCGTTCAAGTTCGAGCGCGGCTTCAGCCGCGTGGCGGCGCTCGTCGAGCGCCTCGGTATGCGTCTCGACCTGTTCGCGCAACAAGCCGTGTTCTTGATCGAGCGTTTCCAGCGCGCGCGCCAGCTCGTCGATGTTGGCGGCGGCGCGTTCGCCTTCGAGCGCGCTGCGGCGCTGGTCGGACTGCAGCGCCTGCTTGTCCAGATAATCCAGACGCGTGCGCTCGACCTCGGCCGCCTGCCCCGCCTGCGAAGTCTCGCGCGTATGGCCGTCCCATTGCTCCTGCCATTGAGCGAGCTTGGTCTCGGCGCTGCGCAGCGCTTCGGTCGCGCTCTCGTCGGCCTCGCGCAGCGTTTCCAGCTGCGGTTCGGATTCGGCCAGGAGCGCGCCGAGCTCCTCGAAACGGCGGCGGTCGCCGTCGATGTGCTCGGCCAGCTCGCCGTGCGCGCGGTCGGTTTCCTGGCGCGCGCGTTCGAGCTGCTCGGCCAGTTCGCGGCTGTGCTGGATCTGCTGTTCCACGCGCGCGATCTCGGCGCCGACGCGATAGACCTCGGCTTGCACCGCGTTCATGTGCTCGACCGCGACCTGATGCTTCTCGCGCCCGGTCTCCAACCCCGCCTCGGTGTGGCGCTGCTCGGCCAGTTGCTGCTCGATCGCCAGCTCCGCCTTGCGCAGGCTGCCGGAATGACCGTCGAGTTCGGCTTGCGCGGCGCGCAGGTTCAGCGCCTTGACCTCGGCTTCCTTCTTCTTCTGTTCTTCTTTCAGCGCCTGCCAGCGCTCGGCGGTGCGCGCCTGACGCTTCAAGTGTTCCAGTTGCTTGTCGACCTCGTCGCGCACGTCGCGCACGCGGTCGAGGTTCTCGCGCGTGGTCTTGATGCGGCTTTCGGTTTCCTTGCGCCGCTCCTTGTACTTGGAGATGCCGGCGGCCTCTTCGAGGTGGCTGCGCAACTGCTCCGGATCGGCCTCGACGATCTCGCTGATCATGCCCTGCTCGATGATCGAGTAGCTGCGCGGACCCAAGCCGGTGCCGAGGAAAAGATCGGTGATGTCGCGGCGGCGGCAGCGCACGCCGTTCAAGAAGTACTGCGACTGGCCGTCGCGGCTGACCAGGCGCTTGACCGAGATCTCGTTGTAGCCGGCGTATTCGCCGCCGACCAGGCCGTCCGAGTTGTCGAACAGCAATTCCACCTGCGCGCTACCGACCGGCTTGCGGCCGGAGGAGCCGGAGAAGATCACGTCGGTCAACGCACCGCCGCGCAGGCGGCTGGCCGCGCTCTCTCCCATGACCCAGCGGATCGCGTCGATGATGTTCGACTTGCCGCAGCCGTTCGGACCGACCACGCCGGTCATATTGGTCGGCAGGTGCAAGGTCGTCGGATCGACGAAGGACTTGAAGCCGGACAGTTTGATCGTAGTCAGACGCATGCGGGAAGGGTATCGAAGGCGCGGCCGGCAGCGGCGGCGCGAAGCATGGACCGCGCGCGCCAGCGGCGGGCGCACGGACGAAAGCGGAGCGAGCGTAGGGGCTGCGCAAGGATCGCGAGATCCTTGCGCGCATTGTCCGCAAGCGAGCGCCCGCGGCGCAACGCCGGTGGACCAAACAAGTGCAACGGCAGGATCGTCAATCCTTCGCCGGCGTCGGCGCGGCGGCCGGCGGCGGGGCAGGCGCGTCGGTCGCAGCGGCCGGCGTCACCGCCGCCTGCCCCGGCAACATCGGCTTGGGCATCGCGCCGGCCGGACGGGTCGCGGCCGGCGACGGTGCCGGCGGCGGCTCCGCCGCGACGATGGTCGCGCCTTCGCGCAGCTTCGCGATGCGCTCGTCGCTGACACGCTTGGCCAGCGTGCGCTTGATGCCTTCCTTGACCTGCTCGAACGGCGGCTGCGGAATCTCGCTGATCGCGGTCAAATGCAGGATCGCCCAGCCCTGCGGCAGCTGCACCGGCACCTTCGTCGTCTCGCCCGCCTTCAGCGTCGCCAGCGCAGTGGCCATCGGCGGCGGCAGCTGGGTCGAGCGCGTCTTGTTGTAGTTGCGCGCGGAACGTGCGTCTTTGCGGTAGCTGTCGAGGGTCTGGTCGAACGGCTTGGCATTGATCGCGGTCGCCGCCTTCTTCGCCGTCGCTTCGTCGGCGTAGACCATCTGGCTGAAATCGTAGGCCGTGCCGGCGCCCTTGGAGGTCTGCTGGTCGTATTCGGCGCGCACCGCCGCCTCTTCGACCGCGACCGTCTTCTGCAGCTGGCGCATCGCCGCGGACGAAGCCGCCTGCAGACGTCCCAACTCGATCATCGCGGCGTATTCGGGATCGTTGGCGTAGCCATCCTTCTTCGCCATCTGCTCGAGCAGCACGAAATCGGTCAGCTGCTTGAGCGCCCGCTCGCGCTGCTGCGGGTTGGACAGATCCATCCCGCGCGCGATCGCGAAGGCATCCAGCAGCCGCTGCGGCACCGCCTCGCCATTGACCGTGACGACAACCGGTCCGCCGGCGGCGGCGGGCGGAGCAGCGGCCGTTCCGCCGCCTTGGCCGCCGGAGCAGGCGCCGAGTACGGCCAGCGCGACGGTCGCCAGCGACAGACGCATCGAGGTGGTGAGTAGTGCGGGTTTCATCATTCCTCCTCTGGGGCGCGGGCGTCGATCGCCAGCGCGTGAATGTCGGTTTGCATCAATTCGCCGAGCGCGGCGTAGACCGCGCGATGGCGCGCCAGCGGCGCCAGGCCGCGGAACGCCACGCTGACCACGCGGACGCGGAAATGGCCGCGGCCGTCGCGTGCACCGGGATGCTTAGCGTGGCGATGGCTTTCGTCCTCGATCTCAAGCTCGCTCGGCGCCAGTGCCGCTTCGATGCGCGTGCGGATCTGCTCGACGCGCAGACTCACGGCAGCACCTTGCGGAACGGTCGCACCAGCACCTCACGGTAGACCCCGGCGGCGACATAGGGATCGGCGTCGGCCCAGGCTTGCGCCGCCGCGAGGTCGTCGAACTCGGCCACGATCAGGCTGCCGCTGAAGCCGGCCGGACCCGGGTCTTCGGCATCGATCGCCGGAAACGGCCCGGCCAACAGCAGACGCCCTTCCTGCTTGAGCGCCTGCAACCGCTCCAGATGCGCCGGGCGTGCGGACGCGCGACGCGCCAGCGAGTCGGCGTTGTCGGTGCCGCTGATCGCGTACCACATGCGGAAACCTTCCCTCGACCAAACGCCAATGGTAGCCGATGCGCCGAGTGCTGAGAGTCCGCCGCCACAGCGGGCGCCGTTGCACGCCGGCGCATTTGCCCGTACGCTAGGCTCGAATCGAGAGACCGCAGTTCCCGCGCGAGACGCCGCGGCGACGTGCCCGCCCTGTCGCGGTCTCCCGAACCTTTGGAACGATGTGTGACGCTCCGGATTGCAGGATCCGGGCATTCTTCGTTGCAGACGCCGCGTTCCGCCCGGGTTGTGCCCGGCGCGCCCCGGCGTGTCGCGACTGACCAAGATCTTCGCATGACCCGCGCCGAGGGGAGCTTGAGGCATACCTCAGGCCGGTGCTCATGGGATCGAGCATGAACCAAACGCTAGAGCAGCCAACGCCAGATCCGCCGAGCAACGCTTTTGCGCAGGTGCCGCAGCAGCAGGAGATCCCGCTCGCGCTCGTGCACGGCCAGCCGCTGCTCGAGATTCCGCAGGATCTGTACATTCCGCCCGATGCGCTCGAGGTCATCCTCGACGCGTTCGAAGGACCGCTCGACCTCCTGCTCTACCTGATCCGCCGGCAGAATCTCGACATCCTCGACATTCCGATCGCCGAGATCACGCGGCAATACGTCGACTACATCGAGATGATGCACGAGCTGAAGCTCGAGCTGGCGGCGGAATACCTGGTCATGGCCGCGATCCTGGCCGAGATCAAGTCGCGTCTGTTGCTGCCGCGGCCGCCGAGCGAGGACGGCGTCGAAGAGGATCCGCGCGCCGAGCTGGTGCGCCGCCTGCAGGAGTACGAACGCTTCCGCAAGGCGGCCGAGGACATCGATACGCTGCCGCGGCAGGAGCGCGACTTCGCCATCGCGCACGTGCAGGTGGACGATCGCAACGTGATCCGGCTGCCGCCGCCGGTCGAGTTGCGCGAATTGCTGCTGGCGCTGAAAGACGTGATGCACCGTGCCGAGCTGTACGGCCATCACGCGATCCAGCGCGACGCGCTGAACGTGCGCAGCCGCATGAGCGATGTGCTGCGCACGCTCGGCGACGGCGAGTTCCACCGCTTCGAAAACCTGTTCGACGTCAGCGAAGGCCGCCACGGGGTGGTCGTCACCTTCCTGGCCCTGCTCGAGCTGGCCAAAGAACAGCTGATCGAGATCGTACAGGAAGAAGCGCTGGCGCCGATCTACCTGAAATCGCTCGCCACCGCGGGCTGATCCACCTACCAGGACCACCGACCACTCCATTCCGCCGCCGCGACGCGAACCAGCATCCATCTCAATCGTGCTGCAGGGGGCCCGAAGGATTCCGTCCGCAGCAGAAACGACAGCAGCCGGCCGATACCGCCGACGATTCCACTCTCTCCTATCCGAATGCTCGAAATCACCCAACTCAAACGCATCATCGAAGCGGCCCTGCTCGCTTCCGCGCAGCCGTTGACGCTGCCGCAGATCTCCGGCCTGTTCGACGAATTCGCGATGCCGTCGGCGGAGGATTTCGCTCAGGCGATCGCCGAACTGCAGGCCGATGCGGCCGAGCGCGGCGTCGAACTGGTCGAAGTCGCCTCCGGCTTCCGCTACCAGATCCGCCAGGACGTGCAGCCATTCGTGGCGAAGCTTTGGACCGAGCGGCAGACGCGCTATTCGCGCGCCCTGCTCGAGACGCTCGCACTGATCGCCTATCGACAGCCGATCACGCGCGCCGAGATCGAACAGATCCGCGGCGTCGCCGTTTCCACCAACATCATCCGCACCTTGGAAGAACGCGACTGGGCGCGTGTGGTCGGCTACCGCGACCTGCCCGGCAAGCCGGCGCTGTTCGGCACCACCAAGCAATTTCTCGACTACTTCAATTTGAAATCGCTCGATCAGCTGCCGGCCTTGAGCGAGATCCGCGACTTCGAAGACGTCGATCCGCAACTGGCCTTGGACGGCGAGCGCGCAATCCCGGCGCAAATCGCGCTCGACGATAGCGAGGACGCGGAAGACGCAGCCGGCGACCAAGAAAGCGCCGACGCAGCACCAGCAGCAAGCGAGAGCGCCGAAGCGCCGACCGAAGAAGAAGCTCCCGCGGCGGATGAAGAAGCCGCCCCTTCGCTCCACTCCGAACCCGCCGCGTCCGCAGACGCCGCCACCGCCGACGCCACCGACGTCGACCTTCAAACCCCCGCCGTCGAAGACGACGCCGAAACCGCCACCGCGCGCGCCGAGCTTCCCGCCGGCGCCACCTCCGGCAAGACCACGGAACCCGCCGCATGACCACGCCCAACCGCTCCATCCTGAAACTCAAGCGCTCGACCGCCGCCGAAGGCGCCGTCGCCGTCGAGGAACGCCTGCACAAAGTGCTCGCCAACGCCGGCCTCGGCTCGCGCCGCCTGCTCGAGCAGCGCATCGAAGCGGGCGAGGTCAGCCTCAACGGCAGCGTCGCCACGCTCGGCCAGAGCGTGCGCAGCGGCGATCGCGTCGAGATGGACAACAAGCGCTTCGTCGTCGTCGCCGACAACGCCGAGCACGCGCAAGTACTGCTCTACAACAAGCCCGACGGCGTGGTCGCCACGCGCGACGATCCCGAAGGCCGTCAGACCGTGTTCGAACAGCTGCCGGCGCTGAAAGGCGCGCGCTGGATCGCGGTCGGCCGCCTCGACATCAACACCACCGGCTTGCTGCTGCTGACCACCGACGGCGATCTCGCCAACACCCTGATGCACCCGCGTTCGGAAATCGAGCGCGAATACATCTGCCGCGTGCACGGCGAAGTGCCCGACGAGACGATCGAGCGCCTGCACACCGGCATCGAACTCGAAGACGGCCCGGCGCGTTTCGACGAGATCGCCGTGGTCAGCCGTGGCAACAGCCATTCCTGGTTCCGCGTCACCTTGCGCGAAGGACGCAATCGCGAAGTGCGCCGCATGTGGGAATCGCAGGGTCTGATGGTCAGCCGCCTCAAGCGCATCCGCTACGGCCACATCGAACTGCCGCGCGGCCTGTTGCGCGGCCGCTATGAAGAACTCGATCCGACCCAGGTCGCCGAGCTGCGCCGGCGCAACGGCACGCCCAATCCGGAGCCGCGCCTGACGCTGGCGCCGGTGATCGGCCAGCGCCGCGCCGCGCCGACCGAATACCGACCGAGCCCGAAGACGCAGCAAGCCTGGACCGGTGCGCGCAACGAAGAAGCGCGCGAGTTCGCCGCGTTCGATCGCGTGCGCGACGACGGCTGGCGCCCCGGCGCCGGCAAACCCGGACGCAAGCAACGCGGCGCTCCGCAACAGCGCGGCGCTCCGCGCAAGGGCGGCCAGGCGCGTCCGCCCGGACGCGGCGGCGCACCCGGCGGCCAGAAGGGCCGCCGCCCGGGTCAAGGACAGCCGGGCCAGAGGCAACAGGGGCAAGGACATCAGGGGCAAGGGCATCAAGGTCAGGGGCAGCGCCAGAACAACGCCTACAGCGAACCGGGCCTGAGTCCCGCCGTATTGCGCAGCTGGTTCCCCGACAGCGCCGGCCAGCCCGGCCGCAAGCGCCGCGGCGCCAAGCCCGGTGCCGAAGTTTCGTTCCAAGCCGGCCAGTTCCAGCCGCGTCCCAACGCGCCGCAGGGACAACGCAAATTCCGCGGCGGCGGCACACCCGGCAATTCGGTGCACGACGGCAACACGCGCCCGGCCCCGCCGCGCGGCCCGCGCCCGCCGCAAGGACCGCGCCGTCCGCAAGGCGGCTCGCCCGGCAACTCGATCTACGACGGCAACTCCTCCGGCGATCGTCGTCCCCCCGGCGGCAACGGCAATCGCCGACGCGGACCGCGTCCGCCGCGTTGAGGTCGTAACACTCCGCGCGTCGTGCTTCGTGCACGGCGCCTGCTGCTTCGCATGAGCCGCGACGGCGACACCTCCGCGGCCATCCTGTGCGCATCCTCCGTTGCGCTGCGTTGTTGCCGAGATCACGGCCACTTTCGCACCGGAGCGCCGCCATGTCTCGATCTTCCGACACCGTCATTGGCGTCGCGTTTCGCCGCGTGCGCGAGGCGTGCATTCCTCCCGCGTGCGCTCGCTTCGTTCTCGTTATCGCCGCCGTGCTCGCCGCCTCATTCGGCGAGCGCGCCGATGCGGCGACCTTCACCGTCGTCAACACGCAAGACAGCGGCGCCGGCTCGTTGCGCCAGGCGATCAACGACGCGAATGCGACCGCCACAGCCGACACCATCGCGTTCGCGCTTCCCGGCGAAGGACCTTTCCGCATCGCCCCGATCACGCGCCTGCCGAATCTGCGCGGCAGTTTGACCATCGACGGCTACACCCAGCCCGGCAGCCGGCCGAATGCGCTGACGCCGGAACAAGGCGGCCTCGACGGCCGCCTGCAAATCGAGATTCACGGTTCGGGCAGCGGCTACGGCCTGGTGCTCGAAGGCGGCAGCACCGTCGTCGACATCACCCTGCGCGGAATCGTGCTGAACGGGTTTCAATGGCAGATCGGCGGCGGCAGCGCCAACTCGCGCCTGACCCTGCACGGCTGCTACCTCGGCACCACTGTCGCCGGCGACGCAGCCGAGCCCGGTTCGTCGGCCGCCTGCCTCGGCACGGTCGGCACCACACAGATCGGCGGCCTGTTGCCGCTCGAACGCAACCTGATCGCCAACTGCGGCAACGGTGCCATCGCCGTCGGCAACGACCGCACTACGATCGAAGGCAACCTGATCGGCACCGATGCCGCCGGCGAACGCGAGTTGCCGGGCAGCGCGAATCAGAACGCCGGCATCGTCGTCTCCACCAGTCCGACAGCACAGCCGAACGTGCGCATCGGCGGCGCGAGCGCGGCCGCGCGCAACCTGATCTCCGGTCATCGCGGCGGCGGCATCGGCCTGTATGGATCGGCCGGCTTCGACACCTTCGCCAGCTTGCTGATCCAGGGCAACTTCATCGGTACCGACTGGAGCGGCACGCGCGCGATTCCGAACGGTAATCCGGCCGCGCCGCAATTCTCCGGCGGCATCGTGTTCTGGCGCAGCACGCAGGACGCCGCTACGGCGATTCTCGGCGGCTTCGGCGCGGGTGAAGCGAATCTGATCGCGTACAACTACGGTGCCGGTATCTTCAGTCGCGACGCGAGAGTCGGCGAGAGTTTCGACAACCGCGGCAACCTGATTCACCACAACCGCGGCGTCGGTCGCGCCAACGTCGACATCGCCTCGAACGGCCCGAGCGCGAACGACCCGGGCGACGTCGACGAAGGCGCCAATCGCGGCCAGAACTGGCCCGAGATCCTCAGTGTCCAGCGCAGCGGCGACCAGCTCAGCGTGAGCTATCGCGTCGATTCGAGCGCGAGCGCGGCGGCTTATCCCTTGCGCATCGATTTCTACGAGAACGTGCAAGGCGGCAGCGGCACCCTGCTCGGCCAGGACAGCTATCCGGCCGCCTCGGCGCAGCAGCCGCGCAGCATCGTGTTGACCCTGCCGGCCGACGCGAAGGCGATCCCGCTGGTCGCGACGGCGACCGACGCGGACGGTTACTCGAGCGAATTCTCGCCGGCCTTCGACGTGATCTTCGAAGACGATTTCGACTGACGTGCGATCGGTGCCCGCTGCCGCGTTGTAGCGAGAAGTTCCGCTAACGCGAGGCGCCACGTGTCCGACTACGCAACCAGCTCAGTCCTCGCTTTCCGCACGCCGCAGCGCCTGGCGCAGGCGATCGCACTCGCCTGCGGCCTCAGCGTCGCAGCGGCGCCGCTCGCGGCCGCGCCGATGCAACTCAGCGGCGCCCGCATCCTGGTGCAGAACTGCGACGACGACGGCCCCGGCAGCCTGCGCGCGGCCGTGCGCGATCTCGCCGCCAGCGGCGACATCATCGACCTCGGCCAGCTTTCCTGCAGCCGCATCACGCTGAGCACCGGCGCGATCGCGACCACGCTGGACGACTTGTCTCTCGTCGGCCCGCCGCAGCGCATCGAAATCGACGCCGACCGGCAGTCGTCCGTGTTCGTGCATCTGGGCGACGGCACGATCGGCTTTCACGACCTCGGCATCCGCGGCGGCCGCAACTATCTCGACGACGATCCGGCGCGCGGCGGCTGCCTCTATTCGCACGGCAACGTGCTGCTGAACGACGTCACCTTGACCGACTGCATCGCGCGCAGCCCGCAAGCTGCCAGCGGCGGCGGCGCGCGCGTGCGCGGACACCTCACGGCCAAGTACAGCGCCTTGGTGGAGAACAGCGCCGGCGCGACCGTGGCCGCCGGATTCTCCAGCTGCGGCGCCGCAGCGGCCGCCAACGCGACGATCGTCGGTTCCAGCATCGTCGCCAACAGCGCCGACTACTTCGGTGGCCTGTGCGCCGAAGACGCCAACGCCGCGATGCCGATGCGCGTCAGCAATAGCACCATCGCCGACAATCTTTCGCGCGGCGCTTCCCCTTCCACCGGCGGCACCGGGCTCAACGCGCAAGGCGCGCTGACGCTCTACAACAGCACCGTCGCGCACAACCTGCAGACGGCACCCGGCGCGGGTGTCGGCGTGTACGTGCGCACGACGGCGATCATCGAAAGTTCGATCGTCGCCAACAACGCCGCCGACGGCGGCGCACAAGCCGCCGATCTCGCCGGCGGTCCTAGCGCCAGCGTGAGCGGCAGCCACAATTTGATCCGCGCTTCGCTGCTCGCCGTTCCCGCCGACACGCTCGACGTCGATCCGCGCCTGCGCGAGATCGCCGTGTTCCTGCACGGACGCCCGACCGCCTACGTGCGCGCGCCGCGCGCAGACAGCGCGGCCATCGACGCAGGCAGCAATCCGCTCGATCTCGCCCACGACCAGCGCGGCGCGCCGAACGCACGCGTGTCCGGCGCAGCAGCCGACATCGGTGCGGTCGAACTCGATCGCGATCACCTGTTCGACGACGGCTTCGAGGCGACGCCGAGTGCGATTACCGCGCCCGGTCGCGTTGACAAGGCAATCCCGAACGCCGCGAGATCGCCATGAATCCGTTCCCCGCTCGATTCCTGCTGGGCTTGTGCAGCCTCTTCGCCGTCGCGTTCGCGCGCGCCGACGAGTATTGCGTGCACGATTCGGCCGGCCTGCAAGCAGCGCTCGATCGCGCCACGCTCGCCTTCACCGACGACAGCGTGATCCGTCTGCGCCAAGGCACCTATACGACGGCGGGCTGGCTCGGCAACGACAGCGATCATCCGATCGTGAACGATCTGAGCCTACTCGGCGGCTATGCCGATGCGAACTGCAGCGAAGCCGGCCGCTCGCTCGATCCGGCGTTGACCACCTTGCGAGCGGCGACGCCCGGCGGCGCCGACCGCCTCTTTCTGGTGATCGACGGCAGTCTGCTGTTGAAGTCGCTGACCTTGCGCGGCTACGGCAAAGGCGTCTATTTGATCTCGCCCGACCCGCTGTTCGGCGCCGACGACCAGTGGACACTCGACCGCGTGCGCATCGAAGGTTCGGGCGGCTTCGTCGAAGACATCGGCGGCCCCCATCACGCGCTGTACGTCAGCACCCACGGCGATGCAGATCTCAGCCTGCAGCAGGTCGTGATCGCCGACAACGTCTCCGGCGAATGGGCCGGCATCGATTGCGCCGCGATGATCGCTCCCGACGACAACGCCGTCGTGGTCAAGCAGAGCACTTTCGCCTACAACGCCGACTACGCCTTGTGCATCGACGCCTTCAATGGCGACGGCGATACGCGCGTCGATCTCGACAACAATATCTTTTCCGGCAACGGCTGCGGCCTCGACGTCGCCGCAGTGAGCGGCGCGAACCTGCGCCTGCGTCGCAACACGATCGACTGCAACACCTTCGACGAGCTGCCGGCGGTCAACCTCGGCAACGACTCGCTCGATCCGCAGTTCCGCGACGCGGCCGGCCGCGACTACCGCCTGCTCGCCAGCTCGCCCGCGATCGATGCCGGCGTCGATGCGCCGACCGGCGGTCAAGCCGGCAGCGACATCACCGGCGGGCCGCGCGTACTCGGCGCCGCAGTCGACCGCGGTCCGTGGGAAAGCAATTCGCCCAATGCGACCGATCTGGTGGTGACCACGACGGCCGACGTCGGCGACGGCTCGCTGCGATCGGCGCTCACGCTGGCCAACGCGACGCCGGGCCGCCAAGTGATCCGCTTCGACATTCCCGGCGCCTGCCCGCGTCTCATCACGCTCGGCAGCCTGTTGCCCGACATCACCGACAGCGTGCGCATCGAAGGCTACAGCCAGCCCGGCAGCGTCGCCGGTGCGACTTCCACGCGCACGATCTGCGTGGGACTGTGGGGCAATCAGGCGCGCGATCATCTCTTGCGCGTCAGCAACGACAGCGCCAGCCTCGACGTTTCCGGCCTCGGCTTCGGCGGCACCACGTTCAATCCGACCGCCGCCGCGATCCGCCTCAACGCCGGCGGCGCGCACTGGATCGTCGGCAATCAATTCGGCGGCGCGATCGGGCCGCCGAACCAGACGATCGCGCTGAACGTGCTGCAGAACGGCATCTATGCGACCGGCTCGGTGCGCGACAGCTATCTCGGCGGATTCGATCCGGAGTCGAGCAACGTGTTCAACAGCGCACGCGCGCCGGCGATCGAGATTCGCGACACCACCACCGACCCAGCCAATCTGCAGGTCCTCAACAACTACATCGGCCTCAGACCCAACGGCATCGGCGTCGACGCCAACGTCTATGGCGTCTACATCGCCAACTCCGCCGGCAATCTGGTCGACGGCAACTGGATCAGCGGCAACACGCAGGACGGCGTGGCCCTGCTGCGCGAAGGCACGCGACGCAACATCGTGCGCAACAACCAGATCGGCCGCTGCCCGCTCTGCCTCAATCCGACCGGCAGCGAGATCCTGCTCGGCAACGGCGGCCACGGCGTGCGCAATCAACTCGGCGCCGCCGCCAACCAGATCTACCGCAACGCCATCGCCGGCAACGGCCAGAACGGCTATATGGAAACGGACAGCGCGGGCGACGCGCTTTCGTCCAACCGCATCTATCGCAACGGCGGCCTCGGCATCGACATCGGCGCCGACGGCGTCACCCCGAACGACGCCGGCGGTATCAATCCGGACGGCGTGCCGAACCATCCCCTGCTCGCCAGTGCCGGTGGCGGCTTCTACGACGGCCAGGTCAGCGGCAGCTTGACCGCCGCGCCGCAACAGACCTATCTGATCGAACTGTTCGCATCGCAAGCCTGCGACGCCAGCGGTTACGGCGAGGGTGAACGCGCGGTCGGCTGGACACTCGTCACCACCCCGGCAAGCCCGCTGCCGGGCCTCTACAGCACGGTGAGCTTCGACCTGGCGATCCATTCCGGCGGCCTCGCCGGCAAGGCGATCAGCGCGACCGCCATCGCGGTTCCGAACGGCGGCATCTCCGAATTCTCGCCTTGCCGCCAATACGTCTACAGCGACGTGATCTTCCGCAACGGCTTCGACCTCCTCCTGCCCTGATCGCGGCGTGCGTTCGCGCGCCGCCGCTGCGTTGTTGCCGTCCATCCACCGAGCCGTAGGGAATCCTCATGTCCACTCTCCTGTTCCGAACGGCAGCACTGATCGCGGCCTTCGCGGCGCCGCTGGCGCAGGCGGACAACCTTTGGTGCGTCAACAACACGGCGAGCTTCGAGCAGGCGCTGCAGTCGGCGCGCGAGGACGACACCACCATCAAACTGGTGCGCGGCGAGTACCAGACCCTGAACATCGACGTGCTCGACATCGACCACGATCTGACCATCCTCGGCGGCTACGCGAACGCGAGCTGCTCGGAAGCCGGGCGCTCGCTCGATCCTGCGCTCACCGTATTCCGACCGCTGACGATCGGCGGCGCTTATCGGTTCGAGCTGACTTGGTTGCGCGCCAATCTGCTGATCAAGTCGGTGACTTTCCGCGGTTATGGGTACGGCGTCGAGATCGTCAGCAACTTCGACATCTACGCGCCGGACAAGGTCTGGACATTCGATCGCGTGCGCGTGGAAAACTCCGGCGGCCTCAGCGATCTCGGATCGCTCAGCGAGGCGTTCGAGATCAATACGCTGAGCAATGCGGATGTGCTGCTGCGCCAAGTCGTCGTCGCCGACAACGCGGCGGGCGAAGACTGTTCCGCCACCGCCTATGCCGGCAACGACGATCTGATCGTGCAGCAGAGCACGTTCGCGAACAATGCCGGAACCGGTCTGTGCGTGTTCGGCGACGGCGGCAAGGTCGACATCGACAACAACATTTTCTGGGGCAACGCGTGCGGACTGCGCGTCGAAGACGTCGCCGCGGCCGATCTGCATCTGCGCCGCAACACGATCGACTGCAACAGCTTCGAAGCCTTGCCGTCGATCAACCTCGGCAACGACTCGCTCGATCCGCAGTTCTTGGACTCGCCCAATCGCAACTATCGACTCGCCGCAAGCTCGCCTGCGGTCGACGCCGGCATCAATCCACCGACCGGCGGTACGCCCGGCAGCGACATCAGCGGCGGCGCGCGCGTGATCGGCAGCGGCATCGATCGCGGACCGTGGGAGACCGATGTCGACAACGCCTCGATCCTGTTCGTCACCACCACGGCGCCGTCCGGCACAGGCTCGCTCGCCGCCGCGATCGCGCAATCGAACGCGCTCGCCGGCACTCAGGTCATCCGCTTCAATATTCCCGGTGCCTGCCCGCAGGTGATCTTCCAGTTCCAGAACCAGCAGCTGCAGGCGATCAGCGACAGCGTGCGCATCGAAGGCTACAGCCAGCCCGGCAGCGTGCGCGGCTTGCCCGACGCGCGCACGATCTGCGTGGGTCTTTGGGGCAATCAGGAAGTCCCGACTCTGCTCACCATCGATCTGGCCTCGAGCCCCAGCGTCGACATCTCCGGCATGGGTTTTGGCGGCACCAACTTCGACGCCGGCGCGGCGGCACTGCGGCTGCTCGCGGGCAGCGGTCACCAGATCAGCGCCAACCAGTTCGGCGGCTTCATCGGCCCAGCCAGCAATCGAGTCGCGCTGAACGTCTTGCAGAGCGGCATCGTCGCCGGCTTCAACGCATCGGACAGCGTGATCGGCGGCTTCGATCCGGAACAGGGCAATGTGTTCAACAGCGCGCGCGGCGCGGCGATCGAACTCGGCACCACCACGGCGCCCTCGGCGTTGTTCCGCCTGGTCAACAACTTCGTCGGCCTGCGCGGAGACGGCACCACTGTCGATGCGAACGGCAGCGGCATCACGATCAACAACTCCGCCGGCAACTTCGTGCTGTACAACTGGATCGGCGGCAACAGCGGCGACGGCCTGCTGCTGAAGGGCGAGCGCAGCGATGGCAATTACCTCGTCGCCAACCAGATCGGCCGCTGCCCGTCCCTCTTGTGCAACCTGCCGATCGGCAGTGAATCGCTGCGCGGCAACGGCGGCCACGGCATCCTTCTGCAGAGCGGCGCCGACGCCAACATCGTCAACGGCAACCGCATCGCCGGCAACGGTTTCGGCTACGCCGAAGAGCATGGCGCCAACGGCAATCTGTTGGTGCAGAACCTGATCTATCGCAACACCGGGCTCGGTATCGACATCGGCCGCGACGGCGTCACGCCGAACGACAACGGCGGCATCGCGCCGGACGGCGTGCCGAACTTCCCCGTGCTGGCCGCGGCCGGCGGCGGCTTCTACGCCGGCAGCGCGCGCGGCACGCTGAGCGCGAGCGGCGGCCACGACTACATCGTCGAGCTGTACGCATCGGACGACTGCGACGGCTCCGGCTACGGCGAAGGGCAACGCTTCGTCGGCCGTGTCAACGTGACGACGCCGCCACCCAATCCGCAGTTCCCCAGCCTCTACACCAGCGCCGCCTTCGAGGCATCGATCCGCTCCACCGGCCTCGCCGACAAAGCCATCACCGCAATCGCACGCAGCGCGAACGGCGCCAGTTCGGAGTTTTCCGCCTGCCGCCCCTATCTCTACAGCGACATCATCTTCCAGGACGGCTTCGACTGAACGCCGATTCCGCGCGATGGCCGCCGAGCAAACTTCGTTGCGAATCCGCCGCCGCGGCGGCTCGCTATACTCGCGCCGAAGCTTCGACGGGTGCGCGGATGGATGGCGCCGACACGCAGGATCTGCTCGATCGCGCGCGCGAAGGCGACACGCAGGCGCGCGACGCCCTGCTGCATCGCTACCACGGCGCTTTGACGCGCTGGGCGCACGGACGCTTGCCCTTGCACGCGCGCGACCTGTCGGAAACCTCCGACCTGGTCCAGCTGACCTTGCTGCGCGCGGTCGCGCATCTGGGCGACTTCGATCTGCGCCGCCCGGGCGCGTTCACGCGCTGGCTGCGGCAGATCTATCGCAATCTCGTGCTCGACGAGCTGCGCCGCTCGAAAGCGCGCGGCGGGCAGGTTCCGCGCATCGAGCTCGATGCGAATGCGCCGCCGGAGATCGTCGACGCGGTCGGCGCCGACAGCCTCGCCAGTTATCAGAGCGCGCTCGAAACGCTGCCGCAGGATTTGCGCGAAGCGGTCGTGCTCAGCGTCGAGTTCGGCCTCAGCCACGAGGAGCTGGCCGAGGCGATCGGTGCGCCCAGCGCGAACGCGGCGCGCATGCGCGTGTCGCGCGCGCTGACGCAGCTGGCCGGTGTGCTCGGCGATGAATGAAGAGGAATTGCAGCGCTTCGTCGAACGTCTCGCCGATCGCGAGGCGCTCGACTGGAACACGGCCGAGCGCCGCCTCGGCCCGAGCCAGCTGCGCGGCCTGCGCCGGATCGAGTCGATCGTCAGCGCCTATCGCCGCTTCGACGAGCCCGCTACCAGCCAGCACTTCCAGCGCCTGCTGCTGCAAGAGCGCCTCGGCGGCGGCCTCGGCGGCGAGGTTTGGCGCGCCTACGACCCGCTGCTCGAACGCAACGTCGCACTGAAGCTGCGCGGCAGCGAGGTGCGCGAGGTACGGCGCGAAGCGCGCCTGCTGGAAGAGGCGCGCGCACTCGCCCGCATCGATCATCCGAACGTGCTGCGTGTGCTCGGCGCCGACCTCGCCGACGGCCGCCTCGGCATTTGGAGCGAGTTCGTCGACGGCGAAGACCTCGGCGTGCGCATGCGCCGCGACGGTCGCATCGGCATCGAGGAAGCGCGCAGTCTCGGCGCCGCGCTGTGCGGCGCGCTCGCTGCGGTGCACGGCGCCGGCTTCGTGCACGGCGACGTCAAGCCGGCCAACGTGATGCGCACGCGCGACGGCCGCTACGTGCTGTGCGATCTCGGCTCGGCGGTCGCCTTGCAGCGCGACGGCGAGCGTGCGCAAGCGCTCGCCTCCGGCAGCCCGCTCTATCTCGCGCCCGAAGTGCTCGATGGCGGACCGCCGAGCGTCGCCAGCGATCTGTACGCGCTCGGCGCCAGCTTGTTTCACTTGCTCGGCGGCCGCGCGCCGGTGGAGGGAGACGATCTCGAGCAACTCCTCGCCGCGCATCGCGCCGGCAGGCGCCACCATCTGCGCGACCTGCGCCCCGAGCTGCCGCGCGACTTGCTCGACGCGATCGAACGCGCGATCGATCCCGATCCACGCCGTCGCTTCGCCAGCGCCGGCGCGTTCGAGGCCGCCTTGAATCCGCGGCCGGCGCCGCGCCGGCGCGCGTATGCGACCGCGCTCGTTGCGGCGATCGCGCTGTTCGCCGCTTTCGTCTGGCGCGCACAGGTCTCCGCTCCGCTGGCGAGCGAGGTTCGCTGGCTGCGCGGCGACGGCACGCCGTTGTTCGACGGCGACCGCGTACGCCAAGGCGACACCTTGCATCTGCAGCTGCGCTGCGCACGCGCCTGCTGGACCTATGTCTATGCCGAAGACGGCGCCCGTGCGGTGTCGGCGCTGTTTCCGCTGCCGGCGACGAGCGGCAATCCACAAGCCGCGCGCACGACCCTCGACCTGCCCGGTACGGTCGATGCCGAACCGCGCCACTGGCGCGTAGGGCCGACCGAGGGCATCGACGAGCGCGTGCTGCTGATCGTCGCCGACGCCGCGCTGAACGCGCTGGAAAAACCAGCCAAGACCGTCGCGCTCGCCGACGACAGCCGCTATCGCGGCATCGACGCCGTCGTCGTCGCACCCACCGCCATGCCGGCCGGTGGCCTCGACACGCTGGCCGCGCAGGCGGCGCAACAAGCGCACGCGCACGCCGAAACGCATTGGTTACGCTTGCGCCGCGGCGACTACGCCCAAGCGCATCCGATTCAATCGCGCTAGCATGAAGGCGCCGAACGTATTCGACGTCCGGCAGCACATGAAGCTCGGCGGGGGTTTTGTGGGCAGGTGGATGGGCGCCATCGCACTGGGCACGATCGTCTTCGCGGCGGGGCCGCTACGAGCTGCGACGGTGGACTTCGATGAAGTCGAACTCGCCTTGCGCGTCGAGGACTACGATCGCGCCGATCGGTTGACCAGCCAGCGCATCGCCGACGGCGAGCGCGACCACGGACCATCCCTGCCGACCTTGCATGCGCTCGATCAGCGCGTCGAACTGCTGCTGGAAAGCGAGCGGCACGATCTGCCGGAGGCCGCCGCGGCGGTCGAGCGAGAACTCGAGCTGGCCCGCAAACTGACCGGCGCCGCTTCGCGCGAGTCCGCACGCGCCAACCTGCATGCGGCGCGACGCGATTTCCAACGCGCCGACTACCGCGCGTTCCGCACATCGATCGCGACGGCGGTTGCGTCGAGCCGCGCGCTCGCGACGAACGATGTCGATCGCGCCGAAATCGAACTGCTGGCCGCCCAAGGCGACTACCACGTGTTCGACCGCCAGCGCCAAGGCATGCGCCGCGCCGCACGCGCGCTCGCCACCTTGCGCGCAGCGGAAGCGGAGCGTCCGCGCGCACTGGTGCGTGCGCTGTGCGCCTATGGTCGCATGCAGCGCGACGTGCAGGAAACCGAGGCGTCGGTGCAAACGCTGCGCGAGTGCGAGCGCCGCTCGATCGCGCTGGCGGGAGCGGACAGCGCGGCGCACAGCCGGGCGCTGAGCTTGCTCGGCTACGCGCTACGCGAACGGGGCGAATACGCCGCCGGCACCGAAGCGCTGGAAAAAAGCGTGGAAATCGCCGCGCGCACGAAACCCTACAACCAGAGCTTGCACGTGCGCTCGCTGATGCTGCTCGGCACGAATCTGGAAATGCTCGGCGATTTCGCGCGCGCGCGCACCGCACTGGAAACCGCCGGCTCGCTGCAGGAGCAGCGTCCCACGCTGAACCCTTTCGAACACGCCACGCTGCTGTCCAACCTGGCCACGCACTACTACTACAGCAACGATCTGAAGCGGGCGCTGGAATACGACGGACGTGGGCTGCCGCTGCTCGAGCGCGTGCTCGGACGCAATGCCTTGTCGGTGCGCATGGCGCGCATCAATCACGCCGCGCTGTTGCAGGAAAGCGGTCAACTCGACGATGCGGCGAGCATCTACGACGAGGAAATCGCCGCCTTCGAAGCGGCGCCGATGCCCGGCGACGGCCTCTTGCTGTCGTACGCGAACCTGGCCGAAATTCGTTTGCGGCAAGGCCGCTATAGCGAAAGCGAGGCGCTGTATCAGCGCTTCCTGCGTCGCCTCGGCGAAGGGCGCGATCTGGCCGAGACGACGCCGAGCGGCGCGCTCGCCGGCATCGCCGCGGCGCGTTGGGGGCAGAAACGCCACGCCGCCGCATTCGACGCGTTGCGCCGCGCGCAACGGTCGTCGATGCGCGCCCGCTACGCCGCGCTCGGCGAACTCAGCGAGCGACAAATGCTGTCGTTGGCCAGTATGAGTCGCGACTACAGCGGCCTCGCCGTCGCAATCGCCACGGACAGCGGCGATGCCGACTTGATCGAGCAAGCCTGGCAGCTCGTGCTGGAAGCCGACGGCATGGTCACACGCCGCGCGGCGCTGCGTCTGGCCGAAGCGAACAAAGGCAAGGACGGAGGCAACGGAGCGGCCTGGCGGGAATGGCGCGCGGCCAGCGGAGCGTTGTCCGCCGCGCGCGTCGCTGCGGCCAAGCATCCCTCGAAGGACAGCATTGCGGCGTTCGACCGTGCCCAGAACCGCATCGATCGCAGCGAGCGCCGGCTCGCTGCGATCGGCGCCGCAAGCGGATCGGAGCTGGCAGCCGACCTCGGCGATCTCGCCGGCGTGCGCGCCGACCTCGCGCCGGACACCGCTCTCGTACGCTACTTGGAAATCGACGTCGCCAGGCCTCAGTCGTACCGCAACGATCGCGGCGGCGAGGATCGCGAGCTGTTCGCCCTGCTCGGCCGGCACGACGGCCGCGCACGCGCGCTCAAGCTCGGCCCGATCGGACCGATCGCCGACGGCGTGGATCGCTGGCATCGGCTCGCCTCGAGCAAGACCACGGATGCGGCATCGATGGCAGCCTCGGCGAAGGAGCTGCAGCGTCTACTGATCGCGCCGCTCGCATTCGACGCACAGGTCGAGCGCGTCCACGTCGTTGCTTCCGCCGCGCTGCATCGGCTCAACTTCGCCGCCCTGGCCGGAGAGGACGATCGCTACCTGCTCGAATCGGGTCCGGCGTTTCATCTGCTTAACCACGAGCGCGAGATCTTGCTGCCGCACGCGCCGAACGAAGCGCGCAGCCTGCTGCTGGCGGGCGCGGCGACCGGCTCTGCGACGCAAGCCTCGAACGAATTCGATTCGGTGATGCGCAAAGCCTGCCCCGGCGTCGAGCTGCACGCGCTCGATCCACTGCCCGGCGCCGCGAGCGAACTCGACAGCTTGCGCGAACTCGCGCAAGACCGCGCCGGCAAGATCGATGTCCTGAGCGGCGCAGCAGCGACCGAAGCGGCCGTGCGCGCGGCGATGCCGACGCGTTCGATCATCCATCTGGCCACGCATGCGTTCGCGCTCGGCGAACGCTGCAGCGACGGCGATGCGCTGCGCAGCATCGCATTGGAGCCGGTGGCCGCCGGCGGCAGCACGGCCGACGCGCCGAATCTATCCGGCCTGTCGGCGCTCGCCTTCCTGCCGCAACGGCGCAGCGACGGTGCCTACGACGGTCTGCTCACCAGCGAAGAGGTCGCAACGTTGAATCTGTCCGCCGCCGACTGGGTCGTGCTGTCGGCGTGCGAAACCGCACTCGGCCAGACGCGCGCCGGCGAAGGCGTGTTCGGGCTGCGCCGCGCGTTCCGCCTGGCCGGCGCGCGCACGGTCGTGATGAGCCTGTGGCGGGTCGAGGATCGCGCCACCGCCGAGTTCATGCGCGAGCTGTACCAGGCACGTCTGCTCGATCGACTCGACACCCCGGCTGCGATGCAAACCGCGATGCGCGCGACGCTGCAAGCGCGCCGCCGCCGCGGCGATTCGACTCATCCCTTGTACTGGGCCGGCTTCGTCGCCGCCGGCGCCTGGCGTTGAATTGGCATCAAACCTGCAACGCAGACTGTACGAATCCACTAAGAGACAAGGCGACCCGATGAAGGTCTCGACGAACGAACTGCTGTTGGCCTTGCGCGCGCCCAGCGCCGGTTGGCTGGCCGCGCTGATCTGTGCGCTCGACGAAGCATTGCAGGACGCCGATTTCGGCGCGCCGCAACGCGACCTGATCCGCGCGCTGATCGACCACGGTTCGGTGCCGCGTGCGGTGGCCGACGCCGCCAACGAGCGCTTGTCGCAGTTCGAACGGACGGTGGAAGACCTGCACGCGCTGATCGCCGCGCCGCTGGCAGAATCGGCCGCGCCGATGCCGGCGCGTCCAAAACTGACACTTTGCGTCGGCGGTGCCTGAGCACGAACCCGCCGCGTCGCATTGACAGCGCGGCGCGAGGTCGGCGAACGTAGCCGGGTGACTGCCGCGCCGCGTCTCCTTCTAGTCTTCCTGCTCGTCTCGCTGCTGGCCGCCTGCGGCAGTGCGCCGCGCCGCGCCGAACCGCCTCTGCTCGCCGGCACGCCGCGCGCCGACGCTGCCAACGCGGTGCTGTTCCGCGCGATCGCCCTGGTCGGCACGCGCTACCGTTACGGCGGCAACACGCCCGAAGGCGGATTCGATTGCAGCGGTCTGGTCGTCTACGTATTCCGCGACGCGGCCGGCGTGGGCCTGCCGCGTACGTCGGCGCAGATGAGCGAAGTCGGCCGGCGCAAGCTTGCGATCGACGCGCTGCAAGCGGGCGACCTGGTGTTCTTCGCCGAAAGCCGCACAGTCAGCCACGTCGGCATCTACGTCGGCGAGCGCCGCTTCGTGCACGCACCCAACAGCGGCGGCACGGTGCGCTTGGACAGCCTCGACGGCTCCTGGTGGCGCGAGCATTTCGTCTACGGCAAGCGCCCGCTGGATCAGTGAAAAATCCAGCGACTCACAGACTCGCACGCATTCAACCGCAGCCACCCATACGGATCGCACTTAGTTGAAAAGTGCGGCCATGGATGGCCGCGGGTAGAGCAGCCGAAGACGCGCAGCTCACGGCTGGCCCATACCCATCCGACCACAGCGATCCCAGACGGACCGCACTTAGTTGAAAAGTGCGGCCATGGATGGCCGCGGGTAGATCAGCCGAAGATGCGCAGCTCACAGCTGGCGTTTACCCATCCAACCACAGCGATCCCGGACGGATCGCAAAAATCAATGCTCGTGAGCCCCGGCCCCATGCACATGCCGATGCGCAATCTCTTCCGGTGCCGCATCACGGATGTCGACGATCTCGACGTCGAACGCGAGCGTCTTGCCGGCCAGCGGATGGTTCAAATCGACGTCGATGACGCTGGAACCGAGCTTCAGCACGACCACCATGCGCGGACCGCTTTCCTTGGTCTGCAAGACCGTGGTCATGCCCGGACGCAGCGTCTCGGCCTGCTGGAAATACTTCTTCGGCACGCGCTGCACGAAGTCCGCGCGACGCTCGCCGTAGGCATCGGCCGGCGCGACTTCGACTTGGAAACGATCGCCGACTTCGTGGCCGAGCATCGCCGCTTCGAGCCCCGGAATGATGTTCTGCGCGCCGATCAGCACCACCAGCGGCTCGCCGCGTTCACGCGAAGAATCGACCGGCTCACCGCCGTCGCGGACGTCGTAGTGAAACGAGACGACCTTGTTCGCTTCGACCTTCATCCTTGCACTCCAAACCAGAAAAGCGCGCGAGCGTAGCAGCTCGGCGCGGCGCCGTCATGGGGGCGCGCCGCCGCCGGCGCCGAAGCGAGTTCCGCGCGCTTCCGGCCCGAGCGCGGTAACCACCGCCAGCAGCAGCGCGACCACCGCGATGAAGCTGGCCATGGCGAAGGCGTAGTCGCCGCCGCGCTGGGCGGCGAACCAGGTCAGAAACGGCGCCGTGCCGGCGGCGAGCAGGTTGCCGCCCTGGTAGGCGAAGCCGGGCAAGGTCGCGCGCACGGCGTCGGGCGATAGCTCGTTCAGGTGCACCGGCACCACGCCCCAGGCGCCCTGCACCATCACTTGCAGCAGGAATACGCCGAGCGCCAGCAGGACGACCGAGCCGCCGTACGCCCAAAGCGGCACCATCGGCAGCGCCAGCAAGGCGGCGGTGATGATCGCGCGGCGCCGCCCGACCCGCTCGGACCAAGCACCGAAGAACAAGCCGCCGACGATGGCGCCGAGGTTCAAGATGATCGTCAGCCAGGCCACGGTTTGCGTGTCGAAGTGATGCTGTTCCTTCAGAAAGGTCGGATACAGATCCTGCGAGCCGTGACTGAACATGTTGAAGCACATCATCAGCACGAGCAGATAACCGAACAGGCGCCAGCGGCCGCGCATGGTTTCGAACAATCCGGGCCGCGGCGCGCCGGCTTCGCCGCGCGTCGACTCCCACACCGGCGATTCGGGCACGTGCCGGCGGATGTACAAGACCAAGAGGGCCGGCAGCACGCCGATCGCGAACATGCCGCGCCAGCCGATGTGATCGAACAGCAGCAGGTAGCACAGTCCGCCGAGCAGATAACCGGCGGCATAGCCTTCCTGCAGCAGGCCCGATATCGCGCCGCGCGCCTTGGCCGGAATCGACTCCATCGCCAGCGAGGCGCCGATGCCCCACTCGCCGCCCATCGCGATGCCGAACAAGGCGCGCACGATCAGCAGGGTGGCCAGGGTCGGCGCCAACGCGGACAAGGCTTCGAGTACCGCGAACAGGATGATGTCGACCATCAGCACCGGCCGCCGGCCGTAGCGGTCGGCCAGGCGTCCGAACAGATACGCACCGAGCGGCCGGAACGCCAAGGTCAAGGTCAGCGAGAACGCGACCTCGGTCTTGTCGGCCTGGAAATCGCGCGCGATCTCGGAGATCACGAAAACCAAGAGGAAGTAATCGAACGCATCCAGCGTCCAGCCCAGAAAACTGGCGAGCACGGTCTTGCGCTGCGTGGTGTCGAGTTCGCGCAATACGGCGATCAGACCCATGGCCTCGTTCCGTTGAAGACGCCGTCCGCCGGCGCCGCAGCGCGCGCGAGACTAGCACGCGAGAGTGCTTCGGTTATGCTCGTTGCTCGACATTCCGGAGCCGCCATGGACAGCGCCGAGCGTGCCGCGAGCGCGCGCCGCATCGCCGAACGTTTCGAGCGCCCCTGGCATCGTCACTATGCGCGCAACAAACTGCGCTTCGATCCGGTCTACGCCGCTGTCGCCGATATCGTCCTCACCGATCCGCAGCCGCTGCTCGATGTCGGCTGCGGTCTCGGCCTGCTCGGTTTTTACTTGCGCGAATGCGGCTTCCGCTCCGACTACCGCGGGCTCGATTTCGACGCGCAGAAAATCGCCGCCGCGCGCGCCGCGGCGGCTCGCGGGGATGCGGACCTCACACTGGAGGAAGGCGACGCCGGCGGCCTGCCGCCGTTTCGCGGCCACGTCGCCGTGCTCGATGTGCTGCACTACCTGCCGGCTGCCGCGCAGCAGCGCCTCTTGCGCGAGGCCGCCGCGCGCGTCACCCCCGGCGCGGCGCTGATCGTGCGCAACGTGCTGCGCGAACACGGCTGGCGCTTTCGCATCACGGTGTGGGAAGAATCGTTCTTGTACGCGACGCGCTGGATGCGCTCAACGGCCGTGCACTATCCCGAACGCGAGGAGATCGAAACACCACTGCGCGCGGCCGGGCTCGATCCCGTGACCGCTCCGCTGTGGGGCAACACCCCGTTCAACAGTTTCGTGATCGTCGCGCGGCGCGCGGCGGGTCGCGGCGCTTAACCGGCCGCGACCTTGCTCGCAGCGGCGCGACCGCGCGTGCGCCGCATGCGCGAGTGCAGTGCGGCACGCCGCTGTGCGAGTTCGCGCGCGATGCGCTGACGCTCTTCGCCGCTGACCGAAGCATCGCCAAGCGTGGCGCGATGCGCGCAGAAATCCGCATACGCCTTGCGCACGTGGCGCAGGCGGCGCAGCAGGAGTTCCAACATGATCGCATCGTCGAGCAGCCCGATGACTTCGATCTCGTCGGGAATCAAATCGTCCGGATCGCTGAAATAGATCAGGGTTTCGATCACGTCCGCACGTTCGGGATCGGGCAAGGCCCAAGCTTCGTCTTCGAGCATGACGATCAGCCGCTGCACTTCGAGCAGACGCTTGCGCACGTAAGCCGGCGCGGAGCCGACGTTCAGATGATCGAGTGCGTACTTCGCCGCGTCGATCACTTCGAGTTCGTCGGCGCAGCGCGTGGCCTGCCGCGCGCGCAGCAAGGCGGCGTGAAAACGCTCGATGTCGGCGGCTTCGAGTTCGAATGTGATGCGCATCAGCGGCGCTCGTCCGGACGAGCGTGGATATCGAGCGCCGATCCCGCGGCGTTCGATTTCTTGGACAAGTACCTTTTTGGAACCATTCGCCCCGTGCACCACCGCTTGCCGATCCCGGATCATACGCCGACTGACGCGGCCTTGAGTCGAAGCATCCGCTGCATCGCTTGCAGCTCGATCGGCAGCGTACCCCCAAAAAAACTCCCGCAGTTCCGGCGTCTCACGACGAGCGGCTGCGGGACAGTGGCTGTGACGCCCGCCGAGGAGGGTTTCGGCGGGCAGGTGCAGAATGACCCTTCGCGATCTCAGAAGCTGCGACCTCGCAGCGGAACTTCGAGGCGCGAATCCGAAACAGGTTCTAGCCGTCCAGATCGGGCAGACCTTGTTCGAGCGCATCCATATCGCGCCAAGGGTCTTCGGATCGGCGCTGGATCTTCGCCAGAGCGTTGTTCAAGGCGTAGGCATCGCCGCTCTTCAGGCGAGACAGCTCGGCCCAGGCAATCGGCATGGCGACGCCCGCGCTCGCGCGTGCCCGCAACGAGTACGCGGCGATCGAGGTTGCGCCGCGACCGTTGCGCAGCCAGTCGATGAAAATGCGGCCGTTGCGGTTCTTCTCGCCGGCGACGCTGACGAACTCGCGCGGCCGTGCCGCCGCAGTGGCCTCGGCGAAGGCGTGGGCGAAGGCTTTGGCGGCCGCCCACGGTGCCGCAGGCCGCAGCGGAATGACGACGTGCAAGCCCTTGCCGCCCGACGTGCGCAAGAAGGATTGCAAGCCGACGCTTTCGAGCTGGTCGCGCATGAGTTTGGCCGCCTCGATCACACGCTTCCAGGCCACCGACGGGTGCGGATCGAGGTCGAACACGATGCGATCGGCGCGATCCGGCGCAGAAGCTAGCCCGCCCCAGGGATGGAACTCGAGCACATTCATCTGCACCAGTTCGAGCAGGCCGGCTTCGTCGTCGATGCAGAGATAGCTTTCGCGCTTCTCTTTCTGCTTGATCGCTACGCCGCGCACATGCTTACCCCAACCTGCTCCAAGATGCTTTTGGAAGAAGCAGGCCTTGCCCGAGCCGTCCGGGCAACGCACGATCGAGAGCGGACGATCGGCGAGTTGCGGAACGATCCACGCAGCGACACCGCGATAGTAGGCGGCGACCTCGCCCTTGGTCAGACCAAGCTCGGGGAACACCACGCGATCGGGATGAGTGATCGACAGCGTCGATACGCCTTTCTTCGAGCCGCTCACACGTGAAGGCTTTGCTGCTGCGGCGCCCTGCTCAGCACGCGAGATGGTTTTCTCTTTGCGTTCTTTCTTCAATGTCGCGGGGGTCTTGTCGGCGCGAAACGCCTTGAAGCTGACTTGCCGCAACAAACCGTTGCCGCCACGCCCTTGGTGGAAGACTTCGATCACGCGCTTGGGTTTGACCCAGATCGCCAAGCGCCGATCCGGCCGCGCCATCCTTTCGTCGCTGGCCGTGGCCTCCTTCGCGATCTCTTTTTGCAATAACTTCTTAAGGCTCAGCAATTGCTCGCTGCCGAAGCCGGTGCCGACGCGTCCGACATACTCCAAACCGCCGTTCGCCGACGGTTCGGCTAACAGCAGCGCGCCGATGCCGGCGCGACCGCCTTTGGGCCGCGTGTAGCCGACGACGACGAACTCGTCCGACGCGCGCAGCTTGATCTTGACCCAGTCGCCATTGCGTCCGCCGCGATAGCCGCTGTCGGCGCGTTTGCTGACGATGCCTTCAAGACCGTGTTCCTTGGCTTGTGCGAGCACCTCCATGCCGTGCCCGATCGCGTGCTCGGAGTAGCGCAGGAGCGGATGCGGACGGGCTTGCAGCAAAGCGGCCAATGCGCCCTTGCGCTCGACCAGTGGGACTTGGCGCAACGAGCGGCCGTCGACGTACAAGAGATCGAAGAGCATGTAGGTCGTATCCGCTTCGCTCTCGCCCGCCAGCCGCGCCTGCAGCGCGTTGAAGCTGTCCTTGCCTTCGCGCAGAACGATCATCTCGCCGTCGAGCTGCGCCTGGCGCATTCCCAAGGATTCGATTGCTGCTGTGAGCTGCGGAAGCTTTCGTGTCCATTCGATCGCGTTACGCGACCACAGCTTCGCCTTGCCCTTCTCGACCGTCGCAAGGAGGCGGTAACCGTCCCATTTCGCTTCATGGAGCCAGCCTTCGCCGCTCGGCGGTTTGGCCTGGACGCGGCACAGCTCGGGCTCGAAGGGACCGGGAACGAAGCGAGCGGATTTTGCGCCGCTCAGCATCGCCGGAGCCGGGCCGACTTTCTTGCGCGGTTTTGCGGGCGATTTCGGCGTGCTGCGCTTCAACGGCTTCCACACGGCACGGCGCTGCGCGAGCGGTAGCGGCCGATCCGTATTCGGATCGACGAAATCGTCCGCCTCGCGCGTGCCGGCGTACTCGTCGCGGTGCTTGATCAGCAGCCATTGCTGCTTCTTGCCCTGTTTGCGCGTGCGCACCAACACCCAAGAACCGCGCAACACGTCGCCGTGCAATTCGAATTTGAGTTCGCCCTTGCGCAAGGATTCGCGTGCATTGCCGATCGGCGTCCACGTACCGTGATCGAACACGTCGACGTGGCCGGCTCCGTAATTGCCCGCCGGAATATCGCCCTCGAAACCGGCGTAGGAGATCGGATGGTCCTCGACCTCGACCGCCATGCGCTTCACCGACGGATCGAAACTCGGCCCCTTCGGAACCGCCCAACTCTTCAGCGTGCCGTCCAGTTCGAGGCGGAAATCGAAGTGCCTGCGCGTCGCATGATGCAGCTGGACGACGAAGATGCGTCGCCCCGCGCCGCCTTTCGCCGGTTCCGGCGTGCGCTCGAAGTCGCGCTTCCGGCGGTACTCGCGCAATGCCATCAGTCGAGCCCGCGCCACGGATCGTGGGCGTAGGAGCGCTCCTCTTTGCCCGTGACGCTCTTATGCGAGGTGAGATCTGCGATGCGATGAAGCATGGCTGCTCCTGCAATCCCAAAAGTACGTGCTGTCGTTCCGGCCGAAGCCGCTCGAACGACGGCGAGAAACCTTAGGCCGCCCTCCGTAGCTCGGGCCTAAATTCCGTTCCGGCACGTTGGCGCGGGTTCAGTTGCACGGGTCGGGTCGGGTCGATGACCTGCTTGCAGGTGACAGCCCGAGCGAAGCGGCCGCTTGGCTGGCGTTCGTCGAGCGCAGCGTTACGCGTACTAACCGTATGCGTGCGCACTGCGACGATTCGGACGCAAGGAACCGCTCCCAAACAGGCGCCGTCGCGGTAGGCTGTGCGCCCTAAAATCCCTCGTACGAACGGAGCAAGGCATGGCTGGCGAACAGGAATGGCGAATCTACGAAATTCAGAACATGGGCGAACGCATCCTGGTGCAGGCCGTGCTTCGATCCTTGCTGGCCAGCCACCCCAATCCCGCCGCGCTGCGGACGGCATGGACTGACGTCATCGCTCAGATGTGGCAGGACTACCCTGCGATGTTCGGCAATATCCCACCGAACGAGAGAGAGCTGTTGGTGGACGCGATGAAGCGAGCGCAGGCCGGATACGAGCCGCACTTGCCGCCGGTGGCTTAGAAGGATCGCGCCTCGAAGCGCGCGAACGGATACGCACCGTTCGCGCTGCCTTCGATTGGAGGTGTCTTCGAACCTGCCTCGCTACCGCACACAAGAAATCTAAGACGACGCAAGCTACATCCATGCGGCGCAGCTCCTTCAGCGTGGCGCTGAGCGTCACCTCCGCGAGAGCGGCCGGACGCGCATCGTCGCTGTCGCTGATTTCGTACCCGTAGAGCTCCATAGTCGGACAATGCTTTCGTTTCAGGGATGACAGATACGCGAGCGAACGACGCGCCCGGAAACGTACCGATATCACCGGTGAAATCCAGTCGACGAGCTTTCCCTTAGGTCCGGGATCGCCGACTCGACGCATAAGCCGGTACGCCAAGAGTAGGCCGTAGCAAGTTCGCGCAGCGCCGCCTGTCGCGCTGTTTGAGAAGCCATTCGCTGGGCCACTACGGCTTCTGGCGTCTGCCCAGCTGGAGGCAACGCCCACTCGACTGTAAGAAATTTCCTACACGAACTCACAGCACTTTCAGACAGACCGTACACATTTCCCTCGTTAGTCTTCCCGGACAACAGGGGACTGACATGCGACCGGAAGCCAGACGACACCTACGCGATCTCCAGCAGCTGCAGGACATGGAGGTCTACTTGCAGAAAGTACGCGCCGATCCTGCGATGACGGCCAACGATCATCAGCTCGAGGCATTCGTGCGGCTGGCCGAGAAGGTACTCGCGCACGAAAGAAAGCGGCTGGGGATGGAAGCTGCCTAAGCTCCGGAATGGCCGAACTTCGGCGCACAACGGGCGGCGTGCCACAATCCGCCGAACGCCTCCATCGCTGTCACAGGCTTGCGCGAAGTACTCGGGGCTGGCGATACGTCTCGGCAACCGGAGCGACTGCAGAATGACGACCCAGGTTTTCGCCGTGCTTTGCTTTCTCAGCTTCGCCGTCCCTATTCCCTTGTTGGCTTGGCTCGACAAGCCACGCAAAACAAAGGCGCTTTGACATGTATGCCGGACATTTCGCTGTCGGGCTTGCGATCAAGGCCAAGGTCCCGGAAGCTCCCACGACCGCTCTGCTCATCGGCGTAGGCCTCTTGGATTTGCTGTTCGCGCCCCTCCTCTTCGCCGGCATCGAGCACATTTCCCCCGCACCCGGCAGACCGCCGGGCTTCTCGCTCGACTACATCGACTGGTCGCACTCGCTAGCGACGAGCCTGATCTGGTCGGCGCTGTTCGCAGCGCTGTTCGTGCGACACGGGCGCGCCGTGGTGGCGGCCATCGCATTCGCCGTGTTCTCGCACTTTCTGCTCGACCTGCTCATGCATCCCGGCGATCTCGCGCTATGGCCGGGCAGCCAGACGCATCTTGGATTGGGCATCTGGAATTGGCTGCCCAGCGGCTGGTGGTGGTTCGAACTGGGCTTCATTGCGCTCTGCGGCGCCTACTACCTCATACGCGCGCATCGTCTAGGCAGCTTCGGCGGACGCGGAATCGCTGCGATTTTCTGCGTGGTCGTCTTGCACGTCGTCAATTCGCCTTGGCTGTCGCCGATTGGCTGAGTTCGCGCATAGGCATCCGCCGGCTTGCGTGGCGCCCCTAGTGAGCAGCCATTGGTCCTCGGCGATGTTGCAGAGCCAGTGCCCACTTCTGCTTGCTCTGCAACGGAATGTGCATGGCTTCGCCAAGCGTCGGCCGCTACCGCGCTCTTCGGTTCCAGCGTCGCAAGAGCCTTCGGCCGGGGTAGTTTCCACTCGACCAGCACCCGCCCTCTATTGGGTCAGATCAGGTGCCCGGTACTTCACGACCTGCGCCAGTTGCTCGTCTTTCCACTCGATCCCAGCGAAATCCAAGATCGTGCCGTACATGAGCATCCGCTTGGCGTAATGGAAATCGGAGACGCCGTTCCCAGCCAATGCGCTATCCAAGGATTCGTTCTTCGACAGCAAAAGCGCAAGGAACAACCGGTCTTCGACGATTTCTCTTGCGGCACCCAACTCGTCGCTCAGCTTGCACCCGGCAGCCCCATTGAAAGGGGCGAACTGGCCGTACAAGAGTTCGGACAAGGCTTGGGTATTCCAGAACGGGCCATGGATCATCTCGTGCGTTTCCCAGTCCTTGAGAGAGCGCGAGACATTCCTGCCGGCGTCAACGAAATTGGTTCTGATCGCCGGCGGCAGGTGCGCCTTCAGCCATTTCGACGCGTCGCGGATCGTGGCGAAGTCGGGTGAGTTCGACAGTGAATCGTTTGCAATCTTCTTGATCTTCTCGACGCAGTCGACCGACCGCGATTCCAGATCCGCGCCGTTGGCAGCCTCGCCGGCGAATGCCGCGAACAGCAGCAGTGTTGCCAAGACCCGTTTCACAATGCGCCCCCTCTGCGGCCATGGATTTCTTTAGGATACAAAGAATCCGCTCAATCGCCGCCATGCCGTGGTGCGCATCACCCTCGTCATTTCCCTTGATCGCTGGGCCCCAAGTCGTTCGTCGGCTGCATAAGTTCTTCAGCCCAGAAACGAGGGATGAGCCGGCGGCGCCGGAAGCAGGCTACGTATGCAGTGCCGAGGTGAAAGCCTCGAACCCCGCGCCTTTCCCTGCGGTACACCATGCTGCGTGCCGCCAACCGCTGACTCCGAAGCGGGCCGAGCCGCCAACTGGCCGCGGCCAAGCGTCGGTGGACTCTGATCTTGCCCATCCTCGCGATGCGGAATCCGCTCGCCTGAATGATTTCCCTGGTTGCTCATGCCGATCTCCGATGCGAGCGTCTTCGCTTCGTCGAGCTAGCAAACAGCGAGCCAAACTCGAAGCCGCCTCGCAATGACCGATCGCTAGGCGTAACAGCCGGTCAGACCTAGGTGCTCCGCTTCGCCGAGATACGTCGCTTGGCCGAACTCCGCGAAAGATTTTCTTCCGTGGGACGAATTCTTCTCGACTGATGCCCGCAAATCGCGACGTGCGACCTACGGGCCAGCGTCCGCGCTTGTCCGCTTGCCGCGCCCAGTGGCTTGGATATCAGCGAAGCATTTTCTCGACAGCCGGTTGAATCGTGCCGACGGTCGAGTGGGCCGGTTCCGTCCACTTTCCTCGCTTGCGCAAATAGAGGATTTGCGCCGTCAGGCCGACGACCAGGATAAGAAAGAGAACTCCTTGTGCGCCGAGGAGCAGCGGCGATTTCAGGTCGGTCACCCAGGGATGACCGTCGGGAACGCGCCGAAGGATTTCGCTGACGGTGGGCACCATCAAGAGGAAGGCGGTGATGCTGAGGAAGATGGTTTCGAGGTAGGTCGCCGCTCTGCCCAATATCGAAAACCTACCGACGCCGTGACCGGCGAGCAGCAACAAGAGCGTTACCGCGCCGATGACGCCGCTAATCGGTTGCTTTGCAACCAAGAACACCGTCGATGCGCCGATCAGCATCGCGACGAAATAGACGACGCCAGGGACGGAACGCGGCACGATCCGTCCGTGACGCGCAAACATATAGATTGCGACGGGGATGGCAGGAAGACTGCCTAGAGTATGCACCCAGCCGAGTGGCGAGATTCCGAACATGTCATTCTCCAAATGCTCAAGGTTTTGCCTCTGACTACCTTCTAGTTGGTAGACAACGGAGGCGCAGAAAGAAACGGGTGTGACGGGATTACGCCCGGACAATCAGCCGGTCCAACAGCTGGCTCGTGATGACGCCGAACATGCGGGTCTCTCCGTAGGCGCGCGCAGAGAGCATCGCGCCATGGATGCTCGCCATGAACGCCTCCGCCTCCACTTCCGCGCTGCCCAGCAAACGAATCCGGTCTTGCGCGGCTGCAGCGCTCAGTACGGACGCCAACCAGCTTGCGAGTGAGCGGAAGTAGCTCCGCACCTCTTTTGCCACCGAGTCGGGCAGCGCAGGAAGCTGGCTGGCCAGAAGCGCGCACACGCAAAACGGAACCGACGTGTCGGCGATACACGTCTCCCAGTAGCCGACATAGGCGCGCAGCCTTTCCACCGGATCGGCGACATTGCGATCCAATTGGGCGATGCCGGCTTCCGCATCCTCGCGATGCCTGACCACCAAGGCCTGTACCAAGTCGGCCTTGCTGGGAAAGTAGTGATGAATGCTTGCGTTGCGGATGCCGACCACTTTGGAGATATCGGCATAGCTGAAGCCGTCGTAGCCCCCGGCGAGGATCAGCGATCGGGCGCAGGTGAGGATGTCTTCGGCTTTGGGTGGAAGTGTGGTCATGACGAGTAGTCTACATACTAGTAGGTAGATAAACAAGCCGTATGAGCATCGCACTCGTCTTTGTTTCAGCGCGCTGCCCGACGAGCTGGGCCGCTTACCCTTCAGCCAGACCAGCGGCACACTGTTGGTCGATTTCATCGGAACAGCGATTCATGGCCAGGCGCGCCATTCGCCACGAGCTGCCACCGTGTCTCTTGGCATACCATGCGTCTTGCGATACGCACTGGCGTAGCGCTGGCGCGCCCGGGATGCGACGCCGTTGCCATGGCTGTCTCCATCGAGAATGAACAAGACCGAGTATCGGTTCGGTCGCTTCCGGCTGATCCCGGCGGCGCACGAATTGTGGCGAGACGGCCGCCTGCAGCGCGTACCTCCGTTGGTGTTCGAT
The DNA here is from genome assembly GCF_058808595.1 of Dokdonella sp. GW821-FHT11D02. NCBI lineage: Bacteria > Pseudomonadati > Pseudomonadota > Gammaproteobacteria > Lysobacterales > Rhodanobacteraceae > Dokdonella > Dokdonella sp. GW821-FHT11D02. The sequence goes on from NZ_CM179520.1 coordinate 2,915,308, forward strand.
TGCCTCGCCTATCTCGCGCGCCATCGCGACCGCCTGGTCGGGCGCGACGAACTGGTTTCCGCGATCTGGGGCAAGCTCGACGTCGCCGATGCGCAGGTGCGGCAGCTGATTGCGCGTGCGCGCCGCGCGGTCGACGACGACGCCAAGGCGCAGCAGGCGATCCGTACGGTTCCGGGCGTCGGTTATCGGTGGGTACTGCCGCTCGACGAGGTAGACGCTGCCGCCGCAGAAATCACCACGTCAGGTGCGCTCGAATCGGATGACGCGTTGCCATCATCCGCGCCGACGCACGCGCCGGTTGCCGAGATGGAGGAAGACAAGCCGGCAGCGGTGACGGCGAAACGCTCGAATCGCTTATGGCTGCTCATCGCGATTTTGCTCATAGCCGCGATTGCGGTGCCGCTGTCGCATGTACTCACGCGCAAGGGCGCCGCGCCTGCATCCACGCCGACACCTGCGCAAGGCAACGCCGTTGTCGTGGTTCCGCTCGAAGTCTCGGCGCCGATCGAAGCGAGCTGGGTCCGCCTCGGCGGCATGGATCTGGTCGCGACGCGTCTGCGCAACGCGCGCCTGCCGGTGCCGCCGGCGGACAGCATCGTCGCCGCACTGCATTCGGTCGACGATCCGCAGAGTGCGAACGGGCGGGATCGACTGCGCCAGATTCTCGGCGCCGCGATGATCGTGCAGGGCAGCGTGACGAAATCGCCGTCCGGCTGGCACGTCAGCCTGAGTACCGCCACCGCCGATGGTTTCCAGCATCGCATCGAGACCGACGATGCGGAGGTGATCACCGCCTTGCAACGCGCATCGGATCGGCTGCTGGCCGCGCTCGGCCACGCGCCGCCGCTCGATGCCGAAGGCGGTGGCGTGCCGCGTGAGCGTTTGCAGCAGGCACAGGCCGCGATGCTTGCCGGCAAGCTGGATGCAGCAAGCGCGATCCTGACCGACGAATCGGTCGTACCGCAGAACGATTCGGAAGTGCGTTTCCGTCTCGCCCAGCTGGACTTCCTCGGTGGGCGGCTCGATGCGGCCGAAGCATCGCTGAAAACCTTGCTAGACGACGCCGGCCTCCGCGCGCAACCGGTGCTGCAGTCGCGCGCGCTGAATCTGCTCGCACTGGTCGACTTCCGTCATGAAGACTGCGTCGCGATGCAGCGTGATGCGACGCGCGCAGTTTCCGTATTGCCCGAAGGTCAGTCGCCGGCGGATTCGGGCCAAGCGCTCGCCACGCGCTCGCTCGCCGGCATCTGCACGGAGCGTTGGGAAGATGCGCTGGCCGATCTCGGCCAGGCTCGCCTGCAGATGGAAGCCGCCGGCGACCGCCTCGGCGTCGCGCGCGTCGACCAGTATCGGGGCCGGCTGGAACTGCGACGCAGCCGGCCCGCAGAATCGCTGCCGTACTTCAAGGCCGCGAACGACGTGCTCGCCTCCTTCGGCGCGGTCGAACCGCTGATCAACAACCTGCTCAATCTGGTCGATGCGCAGAGCCGCCTGCTGCAATGGAGCGATGCGCTCGCGACGAGCGAGCGCCTGTGGTCGCTGCGCGATAGAATGGCCGATCCCGATCGGCGCACGTACATCGGCACGCAGCGTGCCACTGTGCTGATCGCTGTCGGGCGCTACAAGGACACCGAGGCGGTCCTGACGGAGATGCGCGATCTCGCAGCCAACTCGGGCAAGCTCGCTGCGAGTTCGTGGAACGCGTTGCTGGCGGAACTGGCTTTCCGGCGGGGCCGCTATCGGGATGCAGTCGACGCTTCGAGTCGGGCGCTTGCGAAATTTTCCGATACATCCGGTCCCGACGACGCCAGTCGCGCTTATCTCGAATTGCTGCGGCAGCGCGCGTCGATCGCTGCCGGAACGCCGGTCCGCGACGATCGCGCATGGGAGATGAGCGTGCCAAGGCCGCCTGCCCTGCTGGTCGCGCGCGCCGAATGGGCCACGCACGAACGCGACGCCGCCGAAGCGGATCGATGGTTTCGCGAGGCCTCCGCCGTGGCCGAGAAGGACGGTACGCCAGAAGTCGTCGTCATCGCGGCGGAGGCCTACGCGAAATGGCTGCTCGGCCAGGGACGAACGAAGGACGGGGGCGTCCAAGCCAGCCGGGTCGCGGTCTGGGCCGATCGCGATTTCGACTGCGCGCTGCTGCAGGTCGCCGCGTTCCACGCGCTCGGCCAACGTGACGCATGGACGCGCGCGCTGAAGCAGGCGCAGGCGCTTGCCGGCGAACGCCAGATTCCGGCTGAACTGCTGGTCGCTCCTGTTGCGATCGGCTCAGGCTGACGGCGTTCTTCGGCGGGTTTTCTACGATCACGGCGCGCTTTTTCACGCGGCGGCTACGCATTGACTACGCGTTTGGCGCCACGGTGCCGCGAGGTCGATGCATCGTCGCGGGGTTGTGCATGCAGCTTCGTGACCGAGAGGATCCTTCCGTGAAATCAGCGAATCATCCAGTGAACGTTCCGCGGCGCCAGCGGACCTTGCGTTTCCATCCGTTGGCAGCCTGCCTCGCCGTCGCACTCGTGGGTGGCGCCAGCGAACCCGCGTGGAGTTCGGCGGCACCGGACTCCTCGCCGCGCCGGACCGTGGCGCGCGACTTCCCCGAGTTCGCCGCCGCCCAGACCGAGAGCGAACGCTGGCTGCGGCAGCGTGCCGCCCACTACGCTGGCGCGCGCGAACAGGCTCGCTCTCGCGAGGCGAAAGCGCCGTCGCGGCAGGCCGCCACGATCTCGGTGACGAGCTGCGCCGACGACGCCGGCGCCAGCGGCACCTTGCGCGCGGCCGTGACCGGCGCCGTCAGCGGCGATGTCATCGACCTCAGCCAACTCCAATGCAGCACGATCAGCCTGCAGCATGGCCAGGTCGTCGCGCCGGTCGCGGATCTGACGATCAAGGGGCCGGGCGAACAGGCGCTGACGATCGACGGCGGCGACACCGACCGTGTGTTCAAGCACAGCGGAACGGGAACGATCGCGATCAGCGATCTGACCGTCGCGCACGGTCGCCATGTCGACATGACCCACGCGGGCTACTACGACGGCGGCTGCGTGTATTCGCTTGGCACCGTGACGCTGGATCGGGTCACGGTCGATTCCTGTGTCACCGGCGCAGCGCAAGGCGCCATCGGCGGCGGCATCTTCGCCTACGGCTTGCAGATGACGTCGTCGACTGTCAGCAACAGCAAGGCGGAAGGGCCGGTCGCACTCGGCGGCGGCATCGGCATTGTCCTGCCCGAGGGTGCGACAACCGCGGTCACGCTGACATCGAGCCAAGTCATCGGCAACACGGCCACCGGATCGGGCCGCTCGAGCGGTGGCGGACTGGGAGTGAACGCGGCCGACTCGAATGTCACCGTCAGCGTCGATTCGTCCCATTTCACCAACAACATCGCCTACACGAACTATGCCGACGGCGGCAATTCTTCCAACGGTGGCGCGATCTTCACGAACCTCGTCGGAATTCGCGTGAAGTCCAGCGTCATTTCCGGGAATTCGGTCAAGGCAGTCTCAACGGCAACAAGGCTGACGGCGGCAGTGGGGGCCGGAGTCAATTCATCCTTCACTTTTTTCTACGGAGAAGCGGCCCGGTTCGAAGACACCGTCGTGACTGGCAACGAAGCGACTGGGACAGGCCCCGCCGGTTGGGGTGACAGTGGTGGCCTGTATCTCTTTCAGTTGCACGGCGATACCAGCTTGGCGACGGTCGTGCTGGCGCGCACGACGGTATCCGACAATCGGGCCGAAGGCGTCTATATGGGGATTCGTGGCGGAGTTGGGCCAATCCGCGCAATGACAGCCGACATTTCCGACAGCACCTTCAGTGGAAACGTCGTGTCGGCGAGCGGCATGGCCATTTGCGGAGGAGTGGAGGTCAATGACGGTGGGCACCTGACTTCGAGCACGATCTCCGGCAACACCGTCTCCAACGCCGAGCAGGCTTCCTATGGCGGCGGACTCTGTGCGTATGGGGATATCGATGTCACCAACAGCACGATTGCGTTCAATTCGGCCGGCGGCAACGGCGGCGGCGTTTATTTCAGAGGTCGAAGCCCCAGAACCGGTGACCAATTCGTCAGCACACTCATCGCCAGCAATCAGGCTGGTGCCGGTGCAGACATGTTCGCGGGCAACTGGGGAAGCCCCGGCGGCACGGCGACCTTGCTTGGTTCCAACAACCTGATCGGTGGTGCCGATCCGGGAGTGACGGTGCCCGCCGATACCCTCACCGCCGATCCCCAGCTGCTGCCGCTGGCCGACAACGGCGGCCCGACCTGGACGCACGCACTCGCCGCGACGAGTCCCGCACTCGACATCGGCAGCAATCCGACCGGTGCGGAACACGACCAACGCGGCGGTGATTACGTGCGCACGTTCGGCGCGGGAACGGACATCGGCGCGTTCGAACTGCAGCCCGATCCGATTCCGGATGCTGTATTCGCGGATGGCTTCGACGGCGCGGAGTGAATCGACGCGCGATGGTTTCGAGGCGAGGAATGACCACCTGCCCTGGCTGCTTCGCCCGGGCAGCGACGATTCCTGCGCTCAATTGCAGGTCTGCGTCAACTCGTATCGAGTCAGGTGCGGTCTCCGAATCCAGCTCGGTTCCGCCACATCGCCACATCGAACGGTGACGCTGCTGTCAGTGCGCACACTGCGCAAACGCCGCTACGGCGGCAAGTCCGCTGCCGTTGCAACGAACCGCATCGGAACCTCGCGAGTCTCTATCAGACGATCGCCAAGTCGTTCGATCAGGTCCAGGCGCAGAGAATCGATCGTCTCGCCGGGTCGGCCGATGCACGTCGCATGTCGTGAGTAGCTCGATTGTGAGTACCGGCCGGATCGGCGGAAACCCTACTCACCATCCTACTCACATAACGCCTGGAAGACTTTCGTGGATGCGTGAAGAACTGAACGCACACGTGTATTTGTACAGCATTAAGTGAGACCACAGGCTTTCGGCAGTCGCAGCGGGAACGCGAAGCAAGCGACCGGCTCCCCGAGGAGCGAGAAGAAGTCTTCCTGGCCCTTCAACTAGCTTGTAGCTGTGCCATCGCGCGAGCGCATCCTCTCTGCAGCTCTGTTGCGAATCTTCTTCGCCAGCTGCAACTCGACTTCGTTCTGCTCAGTTTCGAGCTGCTGCTCCACTGCAGACCAATGCAGCGCGATGCTCGCGGCTTCGGGATGGGTTGACCACATCTGAGCGACAGACTCTACGACCTTGTCGAACATAGCAGGCACCGAGCTAGGGAAAGGGCATAGCTCGAAACCCTACTCCCCCAAGATGAACTACCTGCAACAGCACGGCCAGCGCTGGCCGGTCTTGGGATCGGTCTTGCGAGGACTGCCCATGCCAACAGGATCGCGTTCCGCAGTCTCAAGAAGTGCGATCTACATGGGATCACCCTCACGTAACATCCGTTGGAGTAGTGTTGGTAGGCGCTAAGACGCACGCCGTCACCCCTAGCGCCTCAGCCTTGCGGACTTCTCCGCCCCATCTCTGAGCATGCCCCTTTCACCCGAAGGGACGCGGCTTAACCCACCTCTGTTCCGCGCGACGGAACTCACTAAGGCCGATCTCGATGAGCCAGAGAAAGCCCTACCTCACATCCGTAACTACGAATCGCTTCGTCGCAAGAGCCGCCAATGATGGCGTTTCGGGCGACGACCAAACGAGGAATTCCCAAGTGAACGAAGACAAGATCAAAGGTCAGTGGAATCAACTTACCGGCAGGCTCAAGACCCAATGGGGCAAGCTGACGAACGATGACCTCAAGGTGGCCGAGGGCAGCAGTGAATACCTAGCCGGCAAGGTTCAGCAGCGCTACGGCATCGCTACAGAAGATGCGAAGAAGCAGGTCGAAGAGTTCGGTAGGAAGCTCTAGAGCTGCGGGGCGGTGTTCCTTGGGCACCGCCCCATCTACGATTCGATGCAGTCAGACAGCGACATGGCGCGCCGATCTCAGTACGCAAATGGAGAGTCTAAAATGCACGCAGCGAACAAGGAAAAATTCATTGGATCACTGTTCGGCGATATCGAGTACATGGCCGAGTACATCAACATAGCGCGGACCCATCGCGACGTGACGGTCTGGCTCAACACCCAAGCAGAATTGGTGTGCGATGACGTCAACGTAGCTCCTGACCTGCCGCCGGAGCGCTTGTTGGGGACATACGGGCTAGGAGGCGAAGCGGCCGACATTCAGCAGGATCTGATTGTGTTTCGAGGTGAGCATACGTCGAACGCGATCATTTTCTGAGTTCCTGGTTTTGGACGTGGCAGAGGCAGCAATACGTGCTCCCCCAGCCGAGAGCCCAAACAACGTAATCGGTTGGGCTGTCTACCTTGCCTCAGTGAACTTCACGGGCCACGTGAAGTACGGTGAGTCCGTCTCCGCGATGTCCCCTAGCTGCGTCGGCCGCGCGAGCATCATCGATTGCTGGATGAAGTCTTGTTGGAACGGATAGCCGCCTACGCTCGCAACCGTTGTCCCGACACGTCGTGCGTGTAGCCGCAGACTGCGCAGAGTCGTGACGTCGCCAGGAGTCCACGCAGTCGACGAACGGCAATGGGCGTGTCTGGATTGCTTCCAGACTTGATGGCGCCTCCAACGTATACGTCCTTCCGATTGAAGATCCCGAGCGTCTCGGCCATCGTCTCGCTCGCCTTCCTCATCAGTGGATAGGCTTGCCTCCGCGAGTCGTGTCCCAACCCGTAGGATCGATCAGCCCCGTTGCCGGCGATGACTTGCGAAGCGTAGGAAGAAACGTCAGGCGTCCCACGAAGATTTCACCGACTGCAAATGCCGTCTCGGCCGGCGCCGACGATGCAGCACCACTGTACGGAACCCGGCGCATCGATCGACTCATGGTTGGTGGAGCCGACCTGCAACTTGACGGAATGACAACGTGCTGCTGAAAGGGCCCAGCGATGAGGGCCCGAATACCGAACATTTGAGCGCTTGATCTCAAAGCATCTGAAAACCTTCGAAGTGCGGCAGCCGATCGTCTGAAAAACTAGTTAGACATCCCAATCGACTGGAGCCTCACGTCGGAAACTTTATCGCCAAGCTGAATGATCTCCTCCGCTGTCAGGCCGCTGACTTTGTCTTTGATGCGCGCAATTCCCATTGACTTAAGATCGGGATTGCGTACGACTTCGTAAACGTTCTTGGAGCCAGTGAGGTTGAGCTTCGTTACTGCAACAGCCAGTGACTTCTGGCGCCCTTTTCCGAGCTGTTCCATCATCTGTCGGAAACTTCCTTGAGCCGCCTCATCCGACGAAGCATCTATGCGCACCGCCTCCTTGGCCTGCGCAAAACCAATTCCCAGAAGACCAACTAAGACAACTCCGGCATAGCGCAACTTCCACATTTTTATTCCCCTTCTCTACCCGCTTCCGAGAGAATGCGCTCTCGGGATTGTTTGGATTGGCCCATGGCATCTTAGGATCGTCTTAAGCGCCGCCTCGTAGGTACCAAGCACTGGAAAGCCTGTCAAGCAGTTACTTCGATTGCCTATCTCGGGCTTGAGCTCTGAATCTATGCGGGATGGCATTCGCTACGCCTCAGTCTCCGCATAATTCCCAGGCTCTTCCCTGGCCTAGCTTTCGATCAACGTCTACTTCCCTTTCTGTCTAGCAATCAACGCTTCCTTGACCTTGATGCAGAGCGGTTCTGTACACGGCGATTTTTTTTTCATCGCCTCGATTGCTCCGCTCAGCAACGGCGTAGCAGCAAGTAAGTCGCCACGTTTGAAGAACAACAGACCGCGTAGCGCCATCAAACGTGGCGCCCACGCCCCATTGGAATGCTCCGCGATCTCTAGGTTTTTCTCGTCGATCTTCTCGAGCAATGCACTGGCTTCGTCCAATTTTTCGCGATCGATCTCAACCTCTGCCAGATAGAATCCGGATAGCTGTCCCCTAGGATTCAGCTGCGCTTGCCCGGCTGACAACTTCTCGTGGGCAACACGCAGCTGCACCTCCGCTTCAGGGGCGTTTCCTGTCATATAGAGAGCCCTCCCTAGCCGCATTCTCGATATGTTGGTCATCGCGTGGTTTTCCCCGAATTTTCCCAGTAGACCGCTATGAGCGGATCTGGCGTACGTCAACGCCTCTTGCCACTTGCCGTCCTGCGCTTCCACAGCAAATAGATCGCCATCTATATAGAGGCATATCCAATGGTCAGATCCGAGCTTCTGCGTTGCGGTCTGCCGTGCCTCGATCAGTAGAGATCTGGCGCGAGCCAAGTCACCACCGGCTACAAAAGCCTGCGCTGTTACGTATCTGGCGTAAGCAACTGCGACCTCGTTGTCACCCCCGCGCGCGGCAATCTCACTAATTAGGCGCTCCCCCTCTTGCGTCGCAATTACCGGCTTACCAATCGCTGCCAAACTGCTGATCAAATCCGCTCGCATCGAATCGCGCACAAAGTAGTTCGCTGGATCCGCCTCAGCGATTGCGGCGATCGCGATTTCGTACTCAGGGATGGCCTTGGCGGGATCGTCTTGGTTCGAATAGAAGGTGGCTTTCGGCGAGGAGACGAAGAATCTGGACCACGCGTCGGTTGCACCCGCTGTCAGCTCTTCCAGCTTGTTCAGCTCAGTCTGGGCCTCATCGTATCGAGACATTCGCGACAGCATGCGTACGAGAAGGGCACGCGCGCGCAACCCATCTCGACTTGCCTCAAGATTCTCGTGCTCATACAGCCTTAAGGCCAGCCTGGCCTCGGATGTTGCCTGCGGCAGCATATCGAGCATGTTGAGCGGCGCGACAAGACTTCCTCGGATGGCCGCTTCAGCCAACGGTTGCAAAGCGACTCGCTTGCCAATGCGGTCACGCGCCGCGAGAAGAGCCTCTTTCAAGGTTGCTTCCTTTCCTTTCGACGAGACGAACGGGTTGATGTAGCCGATAACTTCCTCACCAAAGAATTGGTTCAGCGAGTTCGCCCTCTCCAATTCACGTTGCGCCACATCACGCGCCTTCGTTGCGGCGCGATACAGCCCGAGCGTGGCAATCACGCCGACCAAAAGTACGACGACCAGGGCGTACATATACGGCCGGCGAGCTCGGCTGCGAGCAAGTGCTTCCTGCGACCTTTGCACTTGCGTCTGTGTCTCACGCAAGCGTGCAGCCTGTTCGCGGCGGGATTCCAGCTGACGCAGACGCTGGGCGAACTCAGCGACGCTGGCGAGCCTGCGCGCGGGGCTGCCGTCGGTTGCCGCACGAATGTCTTCGCAAAGCAATTCGTCCTCAACGTCGTGCTCCCAGCCGGGTGCAAGCGGACGTTTTAGGTCACCGCTAAGGAGCTGATACAAAACTATTCCCAGTGCGTACAGATCGCTTTGCACGGTAGGTGCTTGCCCCGCAACCACCTCAGGAGCGATATAGAGCGGGGTCCCGGCAGCTGAATCACCGAGCAAGCTTTGTGTAGAAGTCAGTCCGATGCCTGTGATCCCGAGCTCTTCCAATCGATCGAGTTCGAGCAGGCGGCCGCTTCCGAAATCAGTCACGCGCAGGAGCCAACCTGTCTCGTCCGGCGCGACAAGCAGGTTGGAGGGCTTCAAATCCTTGTGTAGGACACCAACACTGTGCGCGGCCGCGATTGCATCGGCAGCCTGAAGGAACAAACGTAGTCTTGACGTAAGGTTGAGAGCAGCTAGGTGAGTCTTACTCCACTCCTCCAGCGACTCTCCGGCGTATTCGCACTCAATAAAGTACGGCTCCTCCTCGAAATTCCAGTCGATGACAGGCACGAAGTTCGTGGCCGTGCCAAGACTGTCGGCGAGAACACGCGAGAGCGTTACCTCGCGCTTGAGAGAGCGCAGATGAGCTTCGTCGACTCCAAACTTGTACACGCGCTTCTCGCGTGTCTTCTTGTGCTCCGCCAACCACACTTCGCTCGAACGGCTCGCGTCGAGCTGATGCTTCAGAGCGAAGCTCGGGCGTAGTGGAACGATCTGATTTGGCGTGAAGTTGAGCCGGCTTGATAGGACGCGGCCTACTACGGTGCGTTCAACGGGACCATCGAGGCGATAGCCGAGCCTTCCTTGCGTGACTATGAATTGCGCATTGCCATCTCCGAGCGCTCGCCGCAGCTTGCCTATGGTGTTCGGCAAGACCTTGTCGACCGTGATGCGCCCGAACCACACCTCTCGCAGCAGCTCTTCTTTGGTTGCTACCTCGCCCGCATGGCGCAGCAGGTAGGCAAGAAGCTCCAATGCGCGCCACTCAGCCTCGACCAAGAGACCTGCGATGCGCAGTTCATAACGTGACTCATCAAACTCAGCGGTGCCGAAGCGATAGAGGTACGAGGTACGGGAGCCGATATCGTGCGTTGAGGGCATGTAGCTGAGGGGTTCGGCCTGAGCGAAGGGGCTCGGACCTTCATGATCCCATACGTCAGCGAGACGCCGAGATCAGAACTCTCGAGCCTGAGGCAAAGAATTGCTTCCTTTGCCACGCGCGGAGTAGCAAGGGGCCGAAAGGTTCCGAGTTCGCAGCGGAAACCGCAATGCAAGGCAACCCCATGACTTTACGAGCATTTTCGTAATTTCTTCTGGCTATCCGCACCTCTGTGCCAAATCCGATGACGAACCGTTGACGAACCGATGACCAACTCAGTGCCTTACGCCTGGACATGGATCGAAGCGAGTCCAAGCATAGGCATCAATGGACGCAGGGAGCCGACGAGTCAGCCAGCCGTCGAAACTCGGTGACCAGAGCAACCCGCTCAGACGGCGTTGAAGGCAGGAAGTCAGTGGGGCGGTCACGGGATCCCTTGTGGCAAATCTAGCTGTCGCCAGCGCAATTGGGGCGAGCCGTCAGTTGCTTGCTGTCGTAGGCATCCCATCGGTGGGGCAAGCATGAACTGACCGTCAGAATCACTCGGGCAACAACGAGATCTACGGCAGAGCCATTGTTTCACTTGGATTTTTCCTCTATCGAACTCTTCCCGACAACCAGACGTGAACCCCTGTTTATAAATTCATTGGAGAACTCATGAACATTAGAATTCGTCCGGCACTAATAATTGCTCCGCTTCTGCTCGCCTCCTCCTCAGTTTTTGCGCAATCCAGCGTATTTCATGCTTACGCCATAATTAACAATTGGGCGGGAAAGTGTGTTGATGTTCCACAAACAATCCCGACGCCCACTTATTTCTACGCCCAGCTATGGACATGCGCTTATAATCCACAGAGCGGCTATCCACCGAACCAAGCTTGGCGTCCAGTCGGAATCGGAAAAGATGGAGAAGGAGACTGGGATACGTTCATCTTCAAAGATCCGTTTTATTACCGATGCTTGTCAGTCGAAAACAACTCGACCGCGAATGCGGCAAAAGTCATTGTCACGGAATGCGAAGACTCAAATCCAAGCCAAGCATGGATTCGCACAAAGAAGATGGACTACCATCTATATTTTGAAACCACAACAAAATGGGTGAATGTTAGAAGCGGCAAGTGCTTAGACGCATATGCGACTTTCAACGGCGTCCAATTGCAGCAATACGATTGCGCAGGCGGGCGTTGGGGACCCCAAGATTTCTCCGCGGCCAACGCCGGCAACTATTAACTTCCAGGGCTTTCCGCCCCTCTAGAATGGCCGATCGCCTGGGCACTCCGCGCGTTGCGAAGACCCAGGCGATCGGCGACGAAGGCCAGATGCGTCCCGGCCCCGGAATGCGGTCCCGCGCGGCCCTCCAGGGTTAGCTATGCCGCGCGCCTTATGCCTAGCTCGCGGTGCCACAGCGCCGACTGGAACTCATGGCTTTCGGCAGGGCTGACGAAGCCAAGAATGGCGTTACCATTCTGAGCACATCTGCGCATGTGTACGCTTCCCTCAAGAGTGAGCAGTGGCTGACCCTCAGCGACCCACCAAGTTCATATCAGCGTCCGAGTCGCGCAACTTTCGGCTGGCTCGCTGGGCTTTGGTCATAGCCTTGGTCGCGCTCTTCGTTCTTTCCATAGAGCCGACCAAAGGCAACGCGATCGCCCTAGGGACGAGCCTCGCATTCATCCTCTCGCTGATTACATACGTCACGTTCTGGCGCTGCCCCAGGTGTGGGAAAAAGTTCTCAATACTTTCCGAGGAGTTCAGAACCTACTGGCCCTTCCCGGGTCTAAGCAGGTGCATGCATTGCAACAGCGTTCTCTTGCCGTCCAAAAGAAAGGCTCCGCCTTGAGCGGAGCCCAACAAGTCACGAGTGCTAAGTTTTCGGCTTTGCTCGATCTCAGTTATTGAGGACTTGTGCACCTAATGTGAGAGCCGATGGTATTGCACTGACCGGCATAAACTCGGGTCCTAGGTCCGTTGAAATACTGTGGGCGCTCAACTGTCCCTTGAACTTCACACGAGAATGGCGTTTCGCCGGTTGCAATCGCATCACCGTTCATATCGTACGCCGTGACGTAGATAGTCCAGTAGCCGCGACCACAGTTGATGCTGCACGGAGAGGAGTCGTCACAGCCAATGATTTCGCCCCATGTGCTGGGTTGCGCGACCTTCTGGATGGCCCATGTAATCGATGTAGTGCCGGTAGGCACGTAAGAGACCTGACAGCGATTCATCGGGGTGTGCGGTGTTACGGCGCAGTCAACATAGACTTCGTTTGCAAGCACTTCGTCGCCTACAGCAGTCTGTTCAGTTTCCGCCGCCTGCGAAACAGGAACGATGGCAAACATAGAACAAGCAAATGCTGCGATTGACAGCGAAAGTGCATTCGTCACAGATTTCATAGTTACTCCCTAAAACCCATCAGCAGAGAATGACACGCGCACAGCGTTCCTTGGATCGCATCGCGCGATACCGCTCTCGCAGCTGATTTCGTATGTCTTACGGAATTGTTACTGCGAATGCGGAAACTGGGGCCGGAGTGATTTCTCGCCGACTCCTTTCGGAGCATGCGCCGCTTAGACCGACTGCTTGTGTGGAAGCGGTCTCAGTATCGGCCATTCAGGCGCCGAGGATTGTTCCGCTGATGAGCGCGGCGCATCGTCGGCTGTCGGTCATCCCGACGGAATCATTGATCTCGCGTGACGGTGCGATGTTTTCGACGCATGGGTTCGAACGCTGCCGCAAGTTTCGCTGGGGCGCCCCTAACGCTCGCTGGCGCGACATCCCATGAGAACGCGTTTATGCTCGTTTCGCCCGCCGCTTCGGCTTCCCTTCCAGCTCGTTCAAGAGCTTCTGCAGGTAGGCAACGCCCTCCTCTTCCGGGGAGAACGCGATCACGTGCGCGACGGTCAGTCTGTAGCGCTTCCGCAGCTCGAGGAACTCGGCGCGCGCCTGCCGCATGCGGCTTTCCGAGGAACCATGGTTGGGAGCTAGAACTTCAACCGAAACTTCGTCCTTCTTGCGGTCTAAGGCAGCTAGCTCCTGCTGAAATTGGCGGAAGTCGTAGATGTTCTGAGTCATGCGACGGGCTCGGGAGGTCGAGCGGCAGGCGGCGCCAATCGGACTACTGACAATATCAACGAGGCCGCAAGGAAAAAGAAAGCCCCGTTTGTCGCGGAGCTTTCTCCAGGAATATCCTCAACATCGTGCCTGCCACTACTCAATAGAGAAACTCTGCAGCTCAACAGGAAATTGGGTAACTGTCAGAGTGTACTGACCACAGGCGGTATTCGGCTGCCCCGCACCAGGATCTGTCGTTACCACAATGTAGTAGGTCGTATTCGCGGCAAGATTGTCGACGCTTCCAGTCGCAGTCCCTCCATTGTTGGAACCCGACCCAACAATATTTGCATGCACTGGATCGCAGGCATCGAGTACGACCCATCCTGGGGCAGCAAGTGATGCTGATCCTTCCAGGGTGATCATTATGTATGGGACCCCACCTGTCCAAAAACTATAGACAACATCATTCTGCGGGCTTGGAATTCCGCCGGGATATGCAGGAAATGGGTTTCCGCCCGAGCAAGTGTCAAATTTTATAGGGTAGTTAGCGCGCGCTGGAAATGGGGATACACAGGTTTGAGCGCTTGCACTGACTGAGAGCAAAGAAGCAACGAGGACAATTAGCACTAGGATCTTGTTAAACACCACATCGTCTCCCGGCATGAACTAGAGTCCGCAGATGATAAATACAAAAAATATTGAAGACCTTTTGAGCTAATCACGTAAAAAAAGTCCCGCGCTGGGCGGGGTTTAACTGGACGACGCTCAACTCCTCTTGATTCCGCGCGGCTGACGAAGCCGGCGTCGAGATTGGCTCGACGATTGGATCACCGCGGCCTTCAGAGAAGGCGATGCGGCGTGAGCCGCTGGCGCTTCATACCGGATGCAACTTTCCACGCGAAACTGCCTTGTTCCTAAGGCGTCTCCGGGCTTCGCGTTCTTGATGGCGACTGCAGTCAGCGTTCCCGTGTGCGTCGCCATGTCGATACCCCCAAATTCCTATAGAGGCTGAAGAATACCCCCTCTGATACCTCCAGGACACTCCGGATGCAGGCGGATGACATCGGACGATCGCGCACAAAAAACCCGCCTATGAGGCGGGTTTCTGAGGGATTCCCAGACTTCTTCGGACATCCCCGGACGCTACTTTGGTGCCCGGACCCGGAATCGAACCGGGATGACCTTGCGGTCGAGAGATTTTAAGTCTCTTGCGTCTACCAGTTTCGCCATCCGGGCGGCGTGTTGCGGCAGCTGCGGCGCATGGTAGCCGCTGACGCACGTGCCGACCAAGACCCGACCGCGCGCCGAGGTGATCAGATTCCTTGCGTCACTTCGCCGATGTCGAGGCCGCTGCGTCGCGCGAGGTCGAGGAAGTCGGGGAACGAGGTCGCGACGTTGGCGCAGTCGCCGACGCGCACGGGCGCCGCAGCGATCGCGCCCGCAACGGCGAAGCTCATGGCGCAGCGATGGTCGCCGGCGCTGTCGACTTCGCCGCCGCGCAGGGTTCCGCCGTGGATGACCGCGCCGTCCGGCGTTTCCTCGATCGCGATGCCGAGTTCACGCAGCCCCTTCGCCATTACCGCGATGCGGTCGGATTCTTTCACGCGCAGCTCGGCCGCGCCGCGGATCGTGGTCACGCCTGTCGCTGCGGCAGCAGCGACGAACAGGATCGGGAATTCGTCGATCATGTCCGGCACCAGCGCGGTCGGCACTTCGATGCCGTGCAAACGCGCATGGCGCACTTCGAGATCGGCGACGCGTTCGCCGCCCTGCTCGCGTGCGGCGTGTTCGCGGATGTCGGCGCCCATCAGGCGCAAGGCGTCGAGCAAGCCGGTGCGGCGCGGGTTGAGGCCGACCGCACGCAACAGCAGACGCGATCCCGGGATCAGGGTCGCGGCAACCAGGAAGAACGCGGCCGAGGAAAAATCCGCCGGCACCACGACTGCGGTTGCGCGTAGGCGATGGCCGCCCGAAAGGCGCGCCCAACCCGGCGCGAATTCGATCGGCCAGCCGAATGCGGCCAGCATGCGCTCGGTGTAGTCACGCGTCGGATGCGCCTCGCGCACGACCGTCTCGCTGCGCGCATACAAGCCGGCCAGCAACACCGCCGACTTCACTTGCGCGCTGGCGACCGGCAGTGCGTAGTCGATACCGCGCAGTGCAGAATCGCCGCGGATACGCAGCGGCGGCAGTTCGCCGGGTTCGGACTCGATGTGCGCGCCCATCGCGAGCAGCGGTTCGATCACGCGCCGCATCGGCCGCCTCGACAGCGACGCGTCGCCGACGAGGGTCGAATCGAAGCGCTGCCCGGCCAGGAGACCGGTCAGAAGACGCATGCCGGTGCCGGCATTGCCGCAATCAAGCGCGCCATCCGGCGCCGCCAGACCGTGCAAGCCGGCGCCGTGCACGACGCGGCGCGACGCCGACGGCGTTTCGATGCGCACGCCCAAGCGCGCGAAGATCGCCGCCGTCGCACGCGTGTCTTCGCCCTCCAGAAAACCTTCGATCTGCGAGGTGCCTTCGGCCAGCGCGGCCAGCATGATCGCGCGATGGGAGACCGACTTGTCGCCCGGCACGGTCAACTCGCCGCGCAACGACGCGGCGGGAGCGCTGTTCCAATCCACGCGCGCGGCGTTCACGGCAGCGCATCCAGCAAACGCTGATTCTCAGCGCGGCTGCCAACGCTGATGCGCACAGTCTGCGGTAGGCCGTAACCGCCCATCGGACGCACGATGACACCGCGTTCGAACAGATGGCGTTCGAATTCGGCGGCGTCGCGACCGAGGTCGACCAGCACGAAATTGGTCTGCGACGGCAGGCACAGATAACCGCGCGCGGCCAGCTCGCCGACCAGCCAGGCGCGCTCGCTCGCGTTGAAGGCGCGCGAGCGTTCGAGGTACTCGTAATCGGCCAGCGCGGCTTCGGCGCCGGCCAAGGCGACGTTGTTGAGATTGAACGACTCGCGCAGGCGCTCGATCACGGCGACCACGCTGGGATCGGCGATCAGATAACCGACGCGCAAGCCGGCCAGCGCATACGCTTTGGAAAACGTGCGCGTGACGATCAGGTTCGGATAACGCGCCGCCAGCGACAGCGCAGTGCCGAGGCCCGGCGCGTCGGCGAATTCGTGATACGCCTCGTCCAGCACGACCAGCACCTCGCGCGGTACGCGCGCAAGGAACGCGGCCAGCGCCGCGTCGTCGAACCAGGTGCCGGTCGGATTGTTCGGGTTGGCCAGATAGATCAGGCGCGTGTCCTCACGCACGGCCGCAGCGAGCGCGTCGAGGTCGTGCCCCAGCGGCGCGGTGGCGTGGTCGCGTGGCAGCGCCGGAACGCGAATCGGCTGCGCGCCGGCCGCTGCGGTCGCGATCGGGAACACGGCGAAGCCGTACTGCGAAAAAACCACCGAATGCGCCGGGTCGGCGAAGCATTGCGCCAACAGCATCAGAAGTTCGTGCGAGCCGTTGCCGAGCGCGATGCGCTCCGCGCCGACATCGAGCTGCTGCGACAACGCGGCTTTCAGCGCCGCGCCGCGCGGGTCCGGATAGCGATAGCTTTCGCTCAGCGCCGCGCGCATCGCTTCGAGCGCGCGCGGACTCGGTCCCAGCGTGTTCTCGTTCGAACCGAGTTCGGCGATCGCCGCGCCGAAGCGCTGGCGCAGCGCCGGCAGGTCGTGACCGGGATCATAGGCGCGCAAGGCCGCCGTGGCCGGATTGGCCAGGCGGGCGGCGTCGAACGGCTGCTCGCTCCGCTGCGGCTGCGCGTTCACGGCACCGCGACCGGGTAGGAGCCGAGCAGCTTGATCTGCGCGGCGTGGGCTTCGAGTTCGGCCAACGCGCGCTTCATCGCATCGTCTTCGACGTGACCGGCGAGGTCGATGAAGAAGCCGTATTCCCACTTCGCCTGGTGCGAGGGACGCGATTCGATCCGGTTCATGCTGATGCCGTGGCGTGCGAACGGGCTCAGCACATTGAACAGCGCGCCCGGCTGATCCTTGATGAAGACCAGCACCGACGTGCGATCGTGACCGGACGGCGGGAAGATCTGCCGGCCGAGCACGAGGAAGCGCGTCGTGTTGTCGGCATGGTCCTCGATCGACTTCATGATGACTTTCTTGAGGCCGTAGACATGGCCGGCCGATTCGCCGCCGATCGCCGCGGCGTCGTCGGCGTTGCGCGCGCGGCGTGCGCCTTCGGCGTTGCTCGAAACCGGAATCTTCTCGACCTTCGGCAAGTTGCCGCGCAACCACGCCTGCGTCTGCGCGAACGACTGCGGATGCGCATAGATGCGCTCGATGTCCTCGATGCGTCCCGAGCGCGACAAGAGATACTGATGCACGCGCAGCTCGACTTCGCCGCAGATCTTCAAGTTCGATGTCAGGAACATGTCCAGCGTGACCTGGATCGTGCCCTGCCCCGAGTTCTCCACCGGCACCACGCCGAAATCCGCGTTGCCGGCCTCGACCTCCTGGAACACTTCCTCGATGCTCGCCATCGGCAAGCCGTGCGCGGAGCGGCCGAAATGCTTCAGCACGGCTTGCTGGCTGAAGGTGCCTTCGGGGCCGAGATAGCCGATCTTGAGCGGTTCCTGCTGCGCCAGGCAGGCGGACATGATTTCGCGGAACACGTGCACCAGCACTTCGTCGGCGAGCGGCCCCTCGTTGCGGTCGACCACCATGCGCAGCACCTGCGCCTCGCGCTCGGGCCGGTAGTAGTCGACGGCGGCGGCGAGCTTGCCCTTGGCCTTGCCGACCTGCAGCGCGAAGCCGGCGCGCTCGGCGATCAGCGCCTGGATCTGGCGATCGATGCCGTCGATGCGCGCGCGCACTTCGCTCAGTGCAGGCGCCGGTGCCGGAGTCTCGATCTTGCTCTTGGATTTGGATTTGGCAGCCATCGGATCAGCCTGTGATGACACGAACGGAAAGAATGCCGTCGATCGCCGCGATCGCCGTGACGAGGGTGTCAGGCACCGGAGAATCGGCGTCGATCAAACTGTAGGCGAGATCGCCGCGCGAGGCGTTGTGCATCTGCGCGATGTTGACGCCGGCCTCGCCCAGCACGTGCGAAAGCTGGCCGATCATGTTCGGACGGTTGCTGTTGGCGATGCAGATGCGCGCGATGCCGGCGCGCGCCATGCGCGTCTCGGGAAAGTTGACCGAGTTGCGCACGTTGCCGTGCTCGAGGAAGTCGCGCAGCTGGTCGACCACCATCAGCGCGCAGTTTTCTTCCGCCTCGGCGGTCGAAGCGCCCAGGTGCGGCAGCGCGATCACGCGCGGATCGGCGAGCAGGTCGCCGTCCGGGAAGTCGGACACGTAACGGCCGATGCGGCCGTCAGCGAGTCCCTTGCGCAGCGCTGCCGCGTCGACGATCGCCTCGCGTGCGAAGTTGAGCAGCACCACACCCGGCCGCACGATTTCGAGCGTCGGCAGGCCGAACACGCCGCGCGTCTTGTCGTTCAACGGTACGTGGAAACTCAAGTAATCGGCGCCGGCGAACAGCTCGTTGAGCGAACCGGCCTTGACCACGTCGGAAGACAACTGCCAGGCGCCGTCCACGGTCATGTGCGGATCGAAACCGACCACGCGCATGCCGAGCGCGTGCGCCGCGTTGGCCACCTTGACGCCGATCGCGCCGAGGCCGACCACGCCGAGCGTCTTGCCGGCCAGCTCGCTGCCGACGAAGCGCTTTTTCTCCGCCTCGACCTTCTCGTGCAAGTGCTCGCCCGCTTCCAACCCGCGCACGAAGCCGAGCGCGTCGGCGATGTTGCGCGCCGCCAGCAGCATGCCGGCGACGACCAACTCCTTCACCGCGTTCGCGTTCGCGCCGGGCGCGTTGAACACCGGCACGCCGCGCGCGGACAGTTCCGCCACCGGAATGTTGTTGGTGCCGGCACCGGCACGCGCGACCGCCTTCACGCTGGCTGCAATCGGCGTCTGGTGCATGTCGGCCGAGCGCACCAGCACCGCATCCGGATCGGCGACCTGGTTGGCCGTGCTGTACAGCGGCGCCGGCAGGCGATCGAGACCGTTGCGTGAGATGTTGTTGAGGGTCTGGATTTTGAACACGGAGTGGCCTGGAGTCGTGAGTGGAAAGGTGGAATTGCGAAGAATTCGAAGAGTGCCGATCAAAATCCGAAAATGAGCAGATTCTTCCCTTCTCCCGCTTGCGGGAGAGGTCGTGCCGTAGGCGCGGGCGAAAGAGATCGGAGCGCAACGCTTCGCTCGCCCTCACCCCACCCCTCTCCCGCAAGCGGGAGAGGAGGAATAACCGAACCGCGGCGAGCTTCCCCGCTCACGTTTCGCCTTCCTAGGTCCAGCTCACGCCTCAGCTGTTTCGCTTGGCGAAATCACGCATGAAGTCGACCAAGGCCTGAACGCCCTCGATCGGCAGCGCGTTGTAGATCGACGCACGCATGCCGCCGACCGCGCGATGCCCCTTCAATGCGAGCAAGCCGGCCTGCTCGGCCTGTTTCAGGAACGGCGCGTCAAGTTCTTCGCGCGGCAGCGTGAAAGGCACGTTCATCCACGAACGCGCACTCGGCTCGACCGGGTTCTTGTAGTAGCCCGAACCGTCGATGTAGCCGTACAGCAGATCCGCCTTGGCGCGATTGCGCTCGCCCATCGCCGCCACGCCGCCCTGCGCCTTGACCCACTTGAACACCAGTCCCGCCAGGTACCAGCCCCAGGTGTTGGGTGTATTGAGCATCGAGCCCTGCGCGGCGTGTTCGGCGTAGTTGAGGATCTTCGGAATGCTTTTCGGACAGCGCTCGAGCAAGTCGTCGCGCACGATCACTACGACCAGGCCGGACGGGCCGATGTTCTTCTGCGCGCCGGCGTAGAGCAGCGCGTACTTGGACAGGTCGAACGGGCGCGACAGGATGGTCGAGGAAACGTCGCCGATCAGCGGCACCGCGCCGACATCGGGAATCTGATGGAACTCGACGCCGCGAATCGTCTCGTTCGGCGTCACGTGCACGTAGGCGGCGTTAGGATCGAGCGTCCATTCCGCACGCGGCGGAATGCGGTCGTAATTGGTCGCGGCGGAACTCGCGGCGATGCGTACGTCGACGTAAGGCTTGGCTTCCTTGGCCGCCTTTTCGCTCCAATCGCCGGTCAGCACGTAATCGGCACTCTGCCCGGCTTGCGCGAAGTTGAGCGGAATCTGCGCGAAATGCTGGGTCGCCCCGCCCTGCAGGAAAAGCACCTTGTAATTCGCCGGCACCGCGAGCAGTTCGCGCAGATCGCGTTCGGCCTCTTCGGCCAAGGCGATGAATTCCTTGCCGCGATGGCTGATCTCCATCACCGAGGCGCGCGCGCCGTTCCATTCCAGCATTTCGGCTTGCGCCTGACGCAACACCTCTTCCGGCAGCGCGGCCGGGCCGGCGCTGAAATTGTATTCGCGACTCACTCGACACTCCCTGGGGATCAGAATGGGGAACCGACGTTTCACCCCCATTATGCCGCGCCGCAACAAACTGGCAACTGCCGTGATTCGGGCAGCTGCGGCACATCGTTGCGGCTATTGCGGAAACGCCCGACGGTAGATCATCGACGCGTCGCGGCGAAATCATTTCGCCGCATATGCGGTCTACTGCTCGTATCGTTCGAGGAATCGCCATGTTGCTGCGCCGCCCCGCCGACATCCGCCCATCCGAAATCACCTCCGAAAGCGTGTATCGGCGCCGGCGCGAGCTGCTCAAAGGCTTCGCCGTGGCGATGCCGGCCCTGCTCGTGGGCTGCGGCAAGAACCGCGACGCCGGCGCAGCCTCGCCGCCCGAAGCGCTGCCGCCGGAGCTGACGGTGGCCAAGCGCGGCGAGTTCACCACGCCCGATGCGCAAACCAGCTGGCAGGACGCGACCCACTACAACAACTACTACGAATTCGGCACCGACAAGGGCGATCCGGCGAAGAACTCCGGCCGCTTCCAGCCGCAGCCGTGGACGGTCGAGATCGCCGGCGAAGCCGAAGTCACCGGCAAATTCGCGCTCGAAGACCTGCTCAAGCCGCATCCGCTGGAAGAACGCATCTATCGCATGCGCTGCGTTGAGGCCTGGTCGATGGTGATTCCGTGGGTCGGCATTCCGCTCGGCGAGGTGCTCAAGCGCTTCAAGCCGACCGCGGACGCGAAGTACGTCGCTTTCACGACCGTGCGGCGACCGATGCAGATGCCCGGCCTGGCTTATCCGGTGCTCGATTGGCCGTATCGCGAGGGCCTGCGCATCGACGAAGCGATGCATCCTCTGGCCCTGCTCGCAGTCGGCATGTACGGACGCAC
The DNA here is from genome assembly GCF_058808595.1 of Dokdonella sp. GW821-FHT11D02. Taxonomy (NCBI): domain Bacteria; kingdom Pseudomonadati; phylum Pseudomonadota; class Gammaproteobacteria; order Lysobacterales; family Rhodanobacteraceae; genus Dokdonella; species Dokdonella sp. GW821-FHT11D02. Next base: position 2,936,977 of record NZ_CM179520.1, read on the forward strand.
TCTGCCGAACCAGAACGGCGCACCGCTGCGCCTGGTGGTGCCGTGGAAGTACGGCTTCAAAGGAATCAAGTCGATCGTGCGCATCGAATTCACCTCGCATCAGCCGAGGACCTCGTGGAATCTCTCCGCGCCGAAGGAGTACGGCTTCTACTCCAACGTGAATCCCGCGGTCAGCCATCCGCGCTGGAGCCAGGCGACCGAGCGCCGCATCGCCGGCAGCGGCGGCTTCAACCTGCTCGGCAACCGGCTCCAGACCTTGCCGTTCAACGGCTACGCGGAACAAGTCGCGTCGCTGTACCAAGGCATGGACCTGCAGCGGAATTTCTGATGCCAGCCTCCGCCACCGTGCGCGCCGCGCCGCCGCGCAAACGCTTCGACCGCATCGCCGCGAGCAAGCCCTTCGTCTTCGCCTTGTGTCTGCTGCCGCTGGCCTGGCTGGTCTGGGACACGTTGTACGGCCAGCTCGGCACCGATCCCGTCGCGCAGCTCGAGCATCGCAGCGGCATCTGGGCGCTGCGCCTCTTGCTCGCGACGCTGGCGATCACGCCGCTGCGCTTGCTCACGCATTGGCATTGGTTGACACGCTATCGGCGCATGCTCGGCCTGTTCGCGTTCTTCTACGTCAGCGTGCATCTGACCATCTACGTAGCGGTCGATCTCGGCGGCTTCTGGTCGCAGCTGTTCGAGGAGATCGCGAAGAAGCCCTACATCACGGTCGGCTTCGCCGCATGGCTGCTGATGATCCCGCTCGCCGTGACCTCGACCAAGGCGATGATGCGCCGGCTCGGCCCGAACTGGCTGCGTCTGCATCGGCTGGTGTATCTGATCGGCCTCTGCGGCGTGCTGCATTTCATGTGGCTGGTCAAATCCGGCAACACGATCGCGGTGCGCGAACCCTTGATCTATCTGGCGATCCTGCTGCTTCTGCTGGCCGCGCGCGTGCCCGGCTGGTTGCGCCGCTGGCGCAGCGCACCGACGCGGCGCCCGGTGCGCGGATGACGCCGTTCAGTGCAGCTCGCGCAGCTCTCGCAGCAGCGCATTCCCGTCCCACTGCACATACGACGATTCGGCCTGCCGGATCAGCTCGACCACGCGCACGTTCGCCGGCGCGCGCAAGCCATGGCGTGCGGCGAGCGCGACGACCTCGCCGTTGATGTAGTCCACTTCGGTACGCCGCCCGCTTTGCAGGTCGTCCCAGGTCGAGGAACGCGCGAGCGGATCGATCGCCAGGAGACGCGGCGCAAGCCGCCGAAAAACACCGTCCGGCAACGACAGCGCAGCCGGCAGCCAACGCGCCGGCAGCGCGGTCACGCGCGCCGGCTGGATGCCGGCGGCGCGCAACCCCGCAAGACCTTCTCGCTGCAATAAAGCGAGACAGCGGCGCCACGCACGCTGCGCCAACTCCTCGCGCAGCGGCAATCCGCTCAGCGCGTTGAGCGGATTGTTGAGATTGAGCAAGAGCTTCGCCCACAGCACCGCCGCCATGTCCGTGCGCAGCGACAACGGCAGGCCGCTCGCCGCGAACACCGCCAGCAAGGGCTCCAGCCCCGGCGCACGCTCCATCATCAATTCGCCGGAAGACGCCTGATGGAAGCGCATCGGTTCGGGCTGCATCACATTGAACGGCACCATCCCGGCCAGCACCGGGAAACCCGGCAGCGCCGCGCGCAGCACCTCGGCATTGCGCACGCCATTTTGGAAACTGATGACCGGCGTGCCCGGCACTAGCCGCCCGGCGAGTTCGCGCGCCGCTTCTTCGGTCGCGGCGGACTTCACCGTCAGCAGCACCGCATCGACGTCGCACAAGGGATCGCCCGCGACATCGATGTCGAGATCTTGCGCTGCGATGTGTCGGTGAAACCCGTTCAAGTCGCTGACGCCGAGCCCGCGTTCGCGCAGCTGCGCCGCGACGCGCGGGCGCGCTAGGAAGCGCACCGGCGTCTGCGCGTGCAAACGACCGCCGAGATAGCTGCCGATCAGGCCGGCACCGCAAATCGCGATGCGCGGCGGCGTCTTCATGCGAGCGCGGCCGCAGCGCTGCGACCGGCGACGCGACCGGAGTACAGGCAACCACCGAGAAAGCTGCCTTCGAGCGCGCGATAGCCGTGCAGGCCACCGCCGCCGAAACCGGCCGCTTCGCCCGCCGCATAGAGTCCTTGCACGATTTCGCCATCGCTGCCGAGCACGCGCGCCTGCAAATCTGTTTCGAGGCCGCCCAAGGATTTGCGCGTGAGGACGTTCAAGCGCACCGCGATCAGCGGACCGTGCGCGGGATCGAGCAGCCGATGCGGCTTGGCCACGCGCACGAGGCGATCACCTCGATAGCGGCGCGCATTGTGGATCGCCATCACCTGGCCGTCCTTGGCGAACGGGTTGTCGAACTGCCGATCGCGCGCCTCGATCTCGGCGCGAATCGCCGCAGCGTCCAACAAGGCCGAGCCGGCCAGCGCGTTCATGCCGGTGACCAAAGCGTCGAGATCATCGCGCACGATGAAATCGCGGCCGTGGCGCTTGAACGCCTCGACCGGTGCCGGCGCTTGCTTTCCGATCGCGCGCCGCAGCACTTGGCGCCAGCTCTTGCCGGTCAGATCGGGATTCTGCTCCGAGCCCGACAGCGCGAACTCGCGCCGGATGATCGATTGATTCAACACGAACCAGCTGTAGTCGAAACCGGTTCCGCGCAGATGTTCCAACGTACCCAAAGTATCGAAGCCCGGCCACAACGGAACGGGCAGCCGCCGGCCGCGTGCGTCGAGCCAGAGCGAGGAAGGACCGGGCAGGATGCGGATCGCATGCCGCGGCCAGATCGGATTCCAATTCTCGATGCCTTCCACGTAATGCCACATGCGGTCGCGATTGATCAGATGCGCACCGGCCGCCTCGGCGATGCCGAGCATGCGGCCATCGACGTGCGCCGGCACGCCGCACAGCATCTGCGCCGGCGGCGTACCGAGCCGCTGCGGCCAGTTCGCGCGCACCAACTCGTGGTTGCCGCCGATGCCGCCCGAGGCGACGATCACCGCCTGCGCGCGTAATTCGAACTCGCCTGCGGCCTCGCGCGAACTCGGCTTGCCGCGCTCCACGCCGTCATCGATCAGCCGCGTGCCGCGCACGCCGGCGACCACGCCGTTGTCGAGCAGAAGCGCATCGACGCGATGGCGGAACGCGAAGCTGAGCAAGCCTTTTTGTTCCGCCTCGCGCGCGTGGCGCAGAAACGGTTCCAGCACGCCGGGACCGGTGCCCCAGGTCACATGAAAGCGCGGCACCGAATTGCCGTGTCCGATCGCCCCGTAACCGCCGCGCTCGGCCCAACCCACCACCGGAAACCAGCGCATGCCCAAGCCATGCAGCCAAGCGCGCTTCTCGCGCGTGGCGAAGTCGACGTAGGCTTCGGTCCACTGCCGCGGCCAGTGGTCTTCGGCGCGGTTGAACGCGGCCGTGCCCATCCAGTCGGCCAGCGCCAGCGCGTGCGAATCGCGCACGCCCATGCGGCGCTGCTCGGGCGAGTCGACGAAGAACAATCCGCCGAACGACCAGTGCGCCTGACCGCCGAGACTTTGCGCCGGCTCTTGCTCAAGCAGCAGCACACGCCGGCCGCGCTCGGTCAATTCGGTCGCGGCGACCAGACCGGCAAGGCCGGCGCCGACCACGATCACATCGGTGGATTGCATCTTCGCTCCCGCAGAACGATGCCGCCGGCGACGTTAGCGCGGAATGCGCGGCCTGCCTATGGGCGAAGCGTCGGAAGCGCGACCTGTTCGATGCAACCCGATTCGATGCAGCCCGATTCGATGCAGTGAGAAACGAACGCGGCTCTCAAGCTCCGGCGCCGCGCCAGATCATCAGCGCGATCACGGCTGCGATCGCCGCGGCGACGCCGATCAGCCACCAGATGCCGCCTTGCGAATCGGATACCGCGCCGTCGCTGCCGCGATTGGTCGCCGCGGCAGCGTCGCCGCTTGCCTGCAGCGCGGCGGCTTCGGCGTCGCGCAGCGGCAGCCCCGGTGCTTCGATCACGAAATGGCTGCGCTCGAAGGCGATCTGATCGCCCGGATGCACCACCGCGTCGCGCACACGCACGCCGTTGACGAAGGCGTGTTTGCCGGCGATCGAGCGCAGATAGATCGCATTGCCGGCTTGTTCGATCGTCGCCTGGCGCGAGGCGATGCGCGCCTCGTCGAGCACCAGACCGCAGTCCGCGCCGCTGCCGATGGTGAGACGTTGTCCGACTGCGATGGTCTTGCCGAAATGACTGCCGGAAACACCGCGCAAGATCACGCGCGGCGGATGCGGTGTCGGCGCGTTCGATTCCAGCGGCGGCGGCAGCACGGTTTCGATCGTGTCGTCGCGATCGGCCTTGAGCAGGATCGTGACCTGCCCCAGGCACAGCACGTCGCCGCTGCGCAGCAGCGCTTTCTCGCGCACCGGGCGCGCGTTCACGTGTGTGCGTGCGTGCGGATCGAGCACTTCGAGCACGGCGCCGCGCGCATCGACGGTCAAGCGCGCGTGATGCGGAGCGACGTCGCGCGCGGCCAGCGCGAAGGTGTTGCCCTCGGCCTGACCGAAACTGACGCTGCCCTCCTCCACGACGAAATCGGCGTGCTCGCCGTTGCCAAAACTGAGTCGCATCGCCTTGATTTGCTTGGAGGAATGCGCAGCTTATCACAGCAACGGCGCGCACCTTCGCCGCGCCCGCTTCGCGCGCAGCCGCGGCTCGGGCATCATGGCGACCCAGTACCAGCGCCGGGCGAGAAAATCATGGCCGTGATCGACATCCAACGCTCGCATTCGAGCAGCCTGAAAGCGGCCAAGGCCGCCGTCGAGAAAGTCGCCAAGGCGATCGCGAAGGAATACGGCATCGAACATCACTGGGACGGCAACGAACTGCACTTCGATCGCAGCGGCGTCAAAGGCCGCATCACGGTGGCGAAGAACGACGTGCGCGTGCGCGCCGAACTCGGTTTCCTGATGGGCGCGCTGAAGCCGGTGATCGAACGCGAGATCGAACGCCAGCTCGACCAGCACATCGCCTGAGCGCGGCGCGACTCGCATGCTCGTCGTCCAGAGCGCGCGGCGCCGCCGCACATCACGGCGGCCTTCGCGCATCGGTCTGGCCGTCGCCGGCGGCGGACCGATCGGCGGCATGTACGAGCTGGGCGCCTTGCGCGCGTTGGAACAAGCGGTCGAAGGCCTCGATCTGCGCGCGCTCGACGTCTACGTCGGCATCAGCTCAGGCGCCTTCCTCGCGGCAGGACTGGCCAATCGCATCGACACCGCCGAACTCTGCCGCATCTTCATCAGCGGCGATTCCGATCAGGCGCGCTTCCGCCCCGACGACTTCCTGCGTCCGGCCTACGCCGAATATCTGCGCCGTGCCGGCGGCTTGCCGCGCGCCGTGCTCGGCTGGCTCGGCGATCTCGCGCGCGATCCGTTCGCGCTCGGCGCTACCGATACGCTGCTGCGACTGGGCAGCCTGCTGCCGACCGGTTTGTTCGACAACGGCCCGATCCGCCGCTTTCTCGCCGAGCTGTTCGCAGCGAACGGCCGCAGCGACGATTTCCGCACCCTCGGCCGCCGCCTCTACGTGATCGCGACCGAACTCGACAGCGGCGAGGCGGTGCGCTTCGGCGCGCCCGGTCTCGATATGGTGCCGATCTCGCTGGCGATCGAAGCGAGCGCCGCGCTGCCGGGCATGTACCCGCCGGTGCGCATCGGCGAGCGCTACTACGTCGACGGCGCGTTGCGTCACACCTTGCACGCCTCGGTCGCGCTCGACGCCGGCGCCGATCTGGTGCTCGGGGTGAACCCGCTGGTGCCGATCGACACGGCGCGCGCGCAAGCCAGCGGCAAACGCGCGCCGGCGACCCTGCTCGACGGCGGCTTGCCGGCGGTGCTGTCGCAGACCTTCCGCGCGTTGCTGCAATCGCGCGCGCGTGCCGGTGCCTCGCGTTATCCGCAGCGCTACGCCGGCGCCGATCTGGCTTTGTTCGAGCCGAACGCCGACGACGTCGAAATGTTCTTCACCAATCTTTTCAGCTTCGCCCATCGCCGCCGCGTCGCCGAACACGCCTATCGCAGCACCCTCGCCGACCTCGGCGCACGGCGCGACGAACTCGGCACGTTGTTCGCGCACCACGGCCTGCGCCTGCGCGAAGAAATGCTCGACGCCGCGCCGCACGGCCTACTCGACGGCGTGCGTAAGCCAGCCGGCCGCACGCGCACGACACGCCGGCTCGATCGCGTGCTCGACGAACTGCGCGACACCCTGCATGCGGCACCCACGCAAACGGCGAGGCGCGGCAGAAGCTAGTGTGTCTGCTCTAGCGCGAGGCCGCACATTCGCAGCCACTCGCGGCAACCGCCGCGTTCCCGCATCGGAGCCCGCTCATGGCCAAGCCCAAGTTGAAGAATCGCACCACCTCCAACGCCAATGCCAACGCCGGCGGCGACACGCGCCGCATCGGCAAAACCGTGATGGATTCCGCGCAGCAGATCTGGCTGGCCGGCCTCGGCGCGTTCGCCAAGGCGCAGTCGGAAGGCACCAAGCTGTTCGAGTCGCTGGTGCAGGAAGGCGCCGCGCTCGACGCGAAGACGCGCAAGTTCACCGAAGCCAAGGTCGGCGAGGCGCGCGGCAACATCGAGCAGACCATCGGCCAGGTGCGCGAGCGCAGCCAGGAAACCTGGGACAAGCTCGAGAAGGTGTTCGAGGACCGCGTTTCGCGCGCGCTCGGCCGCCTCGGCATCCCGAGCCACGAAGAATTGTCGACTCTGACCAAGCGCGTCGAGGAACTCGCACGCGAAGTGCGCAAGCTCGGCGATAAACCGGCTCCGGCCAAGAAGGCGCCGGCGAAGCGCGCGAAGTAAGCCGTGCTTCCCTCGCATCCGCCGCGCGGCGGCGGATGCGGGACTGCCGTTGCCCGCAATCAGAACGGCGGCGAGTCGCCCTTGGCCAGACCCGAGTGGCGCACGTCCTTGCCGCGCACCAGATACAGCACGAACTCGCACAGATTCTTGCAGCGATCGCCGATGCGTTCGAGCGAACGCGCACACCACAGGCGGTCCAGCTCGACCGGAATCTGCTCCGGCTGACGCTGCATGCGCGCGACCAACGTGGTGAACAGGGTGCGGTAGGTTTCGTCGATGCGGCGGTCGCGCCGCATCACTTCGAGAGCGAGATGCTCGTCGAAACGCGCGAACGCGTCGAGCGCGCCGCGCAACATGCCGCGCGCGAGCACGCCCAGCTCGCTCAGCGCACCGGTCACTTCGGTGCCGCCCTCCTCACCGACCAGCTTCTCCGCCATCTTCGCGATGCGCTTGGCCTCGTCGCCGATGCGTTCCAGATCGGCCAGCATCTTCATCACCGCCAGCACCAGGCGCAGGTCCGACGCCGCCGGCTGCCGCCGCGCCAGGATGAACGCGCAGCGTTCGTCGATCGCCAGCTCCGCCGCGTTGATGCGCTGTTCGCGCTCGCGGATCGCCATGCTCGCCGCCGCGTCGCGCTCGACCAGGACGTGCAGCGCGGCCAAGATCTGTTCCTCGACCAACCCGCCCATCGCCAACACCTGGCGGCGCACGTCCTCGATCTCGCTGTTGAATTGGCGGGAGATGTGCTGGCTTAGATGGAGGCGGTCCATGAAGTGGTAAGGCCGGGATTCGGTTTCAGGATTCGATAGCTGGCTTGCACTATCGCATTTTCTTCGAACGAGGTTGCAGCAATTCAATCGCTCGCTAAGGAGATTGGGTGACGAATCCCGAATCCCAAATCTCCAATCCCGGCCTCATCCATACCGCCCCGTGATGAAATCCTCGGTTTGGCGTTCGCGCGGATTGGTGAACAACGCGTCGGTCTCGCCGAATTCGATCAAGCGTCCCTCGTGCAGGAACGCGGTGTAGTTGGAGACGCGTGCCGCCTGCTGCATGTTGTGCGTGACCAAGAGCAGGGTGTAACGGCGCGCGAGTTCGTGCAGGAGTTCCTCGAAGCGCAGCGTGGCGGCCGGGTCGAGCGCCGACGCCGGCTCGTCGAGCAACAGGATCTCCGGTTCGACCGCGATCGCGCGCGCGATCACCAGACGCTGCTGCTGGCCGAGCGAGAGTTCGAGCGCGCTGTCGTCCAGGCGCGCGGCGACTTCGTCCCACAACGCGGCCACCTTCAATGCGGCTTCGACTCTCTCCTCCAGCTCGCGCCGGCGCCGGATGCCGAGCAGACGCAAGCCGTAGGCGACGTTGTCGTGCACCGACAACGGAAACGGGTTCGGCTTCTGGAACACCATGCCGACGCGCCGGCGCAGGTCGTGCACCAGGGTGTCTTTCGCATACGCCTCGGTGGCGCCGATCCAAACGTTGCCGGTCACGCGCGCCTCGCCGATCTCGTCGTTGAGGCGGTTGAGGCAGCGCAGCAGGCTCGACTTGCCGCAGCCGCTCGGTCCGATCAAGGCGGTGATGCGGCGCGCCGGCACTTCCAGGTCGACTTCGCTCAACGCGCAGCGTGCGCCGTAGCACAGCGACAGCGCCTGCGTGCGTACGGCGATCTCGGTTTCCTCGACGGCGGAGATCGGCGCCGCGGCAGGCGGCACGGCTTGGGGCACGGCGTTCAAATCAACTCTCCAACGTGCGGTAGCGGTCGCGCAGACGATTGCGCAACAAGATCGCCGACAGGTTCAGCGCGACCACCACGCCGAGCAGCAATCCGGCACAAGCATACGCTCGCGGCACGCCGCGGATGGCGTCCGTGCTCGCCAATGCGGCGTCGTACACGGCGAAGCCCAGATGCATGAATTGCTGCGACGGATGCAGATACGGAAAGCTGCCGTCGAGCGGCAACGCCGGCGCCAGTTTGACCACGCCGACCAGCATCAGCGGCGCCACCGCGCCGGCCGCGCGCGCGATGGCGAGGATCAGGCCGGTCAACAGCGCCGGCCGCGCCGCCGGCAACAACAACTTCCACAAGGTCTCATCGCGCGTCGCACCCAGCGCGAGCGAACCTTCGCGCAACGCGGCCGGAATGCGCGCCAGCCCCTCCTCGACGCTGACCACCACCACCGGCAAGGTCAGCAAGGCCAGAGTCAGCGCGGCCCACAGCAAACCGCCGCTGCCGAAGGTCGGCACCGGCAGCCGCTCGGCGAAGAACCAGCGATCGATGCCGGCGCCGATGCCGTGCACGAACAAGCCGAGCCCGAGCACGCCGTAGACGATCGAGGGCACGCCGGCGAGCTGGTTGATCGCGCCGCGCACGAAGCGCGCGCCGAAGCCGCGCCGCTGATGCAGATAGATCGCGGTGGCGATGCCGAGCGGCATCGCCACCAGGCTCATCAAGAGCACCAAGGTGACCGTGCCGATCAAGGCCGGCAGCACGCCGCCTTCGAGGTTGGATCCGGCCGGCGCGCTGCCGAGGAAATGGCCGAGCGAGCGCGCGAACGCGGCCAAGCGCGCGAAAAGCCCGAGCGCGTTGGGTTGCAGCTGCATCTGTATGACGTCATCGGCTGCGGCGAGCGTGGCGGTCGCGCCGTGCTGATACAGGCGGCGGCCGTCGGCGAGTATCAGCACGGTCGCATCGGCCGGCTGCGAGCGTGCGGCGATGTCGTCACGCGCGATGCGCTGATAGGCGCCGCCGATGCGTTCGGTTTCGCTGCCGCGCACGGCCAGCGCCTCGGCGTCGGCGCCGACGATTTCGCCGAGCACGACGCGGCCGTCGCGTAGTTGAATTTCTTCGATCGGCGCCGGCCAGAACGGCCGCAGGCCGGTCGCGAGCAACAGGCCGAGCAAGCCGAATGCAACGGCCAGACTGAGCGCGGCGAGTCCCGCGATCAGCCAACTGCCGGCGCCGCCGTAGCTTCGCCTCACGAGACCGACCCGCCGCGCAACCGCCGACGCAGGCGCTCGCGCACCGCATCGGCGGCGAGACTGAGCAGCATGGTCAGCACGAGCAGTGCCAGCGCCGCCAGCAGCAGGCCGCGATAAGCCGGGCTGTGCGCCGCGGCTTCGGGCAAGCCGAGCGCGAGTTCCGCGCTGATCGAACGCAGGCCGGCGAGCGGATCGAAGCCGTCGATCGGCGTGTTGCCGCTCGCCATCAACACGATCATCGTCTCGCCCAGGCAGCGCGACAGTCCGAGCACGGCGGCGGCGGCGAGACCGGAGCCGGCCGCCGGCAACAGCACCGAGGTCAGCGCCTGCCAACGCGTCGCGCCGAGTGCGAAGGCGGCCTGCGTATGCGCGCGCGGCACCAGGAACAAGGCGTCCTCAGCGACTGAGAACACGGTCGGCAGCGCCGCCACGCCGAGTGCGAGACCGACCAGCAGCGCATTCCACGGCGTCGCCGGCGTGATCGTCGGCCCCTCGCTGCGTGCCGCCAGCGCGATCACCGCGGCGATGACGGCAACCAGCAACGGCAGCAGCCACAACGCCAGCCAGCCTTCGTGCCGCGCGCGCCGGCCGAACGCCATGCCGGCGGCGAGCAGGACGGTGGGCACGATCACGATCAGCGCCAGCACGCTCGCCACGTGTTCTTTCAACCACGGCGCCAGCGTGGCGGTCGCGATCAGACCGAGCACCACGGTCGGTACCGCATCCAGCGTCTCCAACGCCGGCTTGATCCAGGCGCGCAGCCGCGGCGCGGCGTAGTGCGCGGTGAACATCGCGGTAGCCAGACCGAGCGGCAAGGCCACCGCGATCGCGCAGGCCGCCGCGCGCAGACTGCCGCTGAACAACACGCGCAGGCGCGTCCAGGCGTCGGCCGGCAATTCCGACCACGGCAGCAAGGCACCGATCAAATACAGCGGAATCGCCAGCAATCCGGTCAGCACGATCACCGTGCCGGCCAGCGCGAGGCCACCGCGCCAGCGCTCCTGGCGTGCGCGCCGGCGCGCCGCGGCCAGAACGAGGCCGCGACTCAGGAAACCGTCGCAAGTAGCTGGATTGCTGGGCATTCGCGCACGCTAGGACGCTATTGTGACAGTCACGTTACAGAGGCGGCGAGCACTGTCATCGAATCGCCACGCCGACGCAATACGCGCTTCAAGCACGGAGCCCAGCCTTGGCAAAACTCCCGTCCCTATGCCCATGCGCGTCGCGATCGTCACCGAAACCTGGCCGCCCGAGATCAACGGTGTCGCGTTGACGGTGCAGGCGCTTGCGCGCGGATTGGGCGGGCTCGGCCACACGGTGGAACTGGTGCGCCCGCGCCAGCCCGAGGAAGCGCCGGCCGAGGACGGTTTCGAACAGATCCTGCTGCCTGGCGCTTCGCTGCCGCGCTACCCCGGCCTGCGCTTCGGCCTGCCGGCGCATCGCTCGCTGCATCGGCGCTGGTCCGAACATCGGCCGGACGTGCTCTACATCGCGACCGAAGGCCCGCTCGGACTGACCGCGCTCGGCGCCGCGCGCCGGCTCGGCGTGCCGGTCTGCACCGGCTTCCACACGCGCTTCGACGATTTTGCCACTCACTACGGCCTCGGCTTCTTGACGCCGGTGGTGTTCGCCTATCTGCGCCGCTTCCACAACCGCGCCGCGGCGACCCTGGTGCCGACCAACGAACTGGTCACCTTCCTCGGCCAGCACGGCTTCCACAATGTGCGCCTGCTGCGCCGCGCGGTCGATACCGTCGCGTTCGATCCGGCGCGGCGCGACGAATCCTTGCGCGCCGCTTGGGGCGCGGCGCCGGAAGATCCGGTCGTCATGCACGTCGGACGCATCGCGCCGGAGAAGAATCTCGACCTCGCCGTGCGCGCATTCCGCGCGATCCAGCAGCGCCACCCGCGCGCGCGTTTCGTCGTAGTCGGCGACGGCCCGGCGCGCGCCGGGCTGGCGGCGCAGCATCCGGACATCGTTTTCGCCGGTGTGCGCCGCGGCGAAGAGCTCGGCCGCCACTACGCCTGCGGCGATCTGTTTCTGTTCCCGAGCCTGACCGAGACCTTCGGCAACGTCACCCTCGAAGCGCTCGCCAGCGGCGTGCCGGTGATCGCGTTCGACTACGGCGCGGCGCACGAGCACATTCACGATGCGGCGGCCGGCCGCTGCGTCGCGCTCGGCGACGAGTCGGCCTTCATCAATGCGGCGAGCGAACTCGCCGACCGCGTCGCGCAACAGGCGTCGGAGCCGGTCTCGCCGCTGCGGCGCGCCGCGCGCGCGGCCGTGGTGACGCTCAGCCCGGCCAGCGTGGCGAACCATTTTGCGCAACTGCTCGGCGAACTTTCGATGCGGAGGGCGGCATGACCACCTGGCAACGCCTGGAAATCGGCAGCGGCGAACGCCGCCTGTGTCTGGCCATGAATCGATGGGGCGCACGCCGCGCGCTGACGCGCTTCTTCCGCGTCATCAGCCGGCTCGGCGACGGCGTGTTGTGGTACTGGCTGATGGCCCTGCTCGCCGTCTTCGGCGGCACGCGTGGACAACGCGCGGCGCTGCACATGGCCTTGGTCGGGCTGGTCGCGGCGACGCTGTACCGCGTGCTCAAGCGCTGGACGCGCCGGCCGCGGCCGTTCCGCTCGCACGCCGACATCACGCCCTACGTGGCGCCGCTGGACGAATTCAGCTTCCCGTCCGGACACACCTTGCACGCGGTCAGCTTCACCTTGATCGCGATCGCCTACGTGCCGCTGTTGGCGCCGCTGTTGATCGGCTTCACCCTGCTGGTGGCGATGTCGCGCGTCGTGCTCGGCATGCATTATCCGAGCGACGTGCTGGCGGCGACGCTGATCGGTTGTCTGCTGGCGGAAGTGTCGCTGTGGCTGACGCCGGCGGGCTTCATCGCGTAAACCGCGGAAGAAAAAAGCAGCGCGGGTCGCCTGCCGACGCCGCGCTGTCGCAAAAACTACCCGGTTCAGGCTACGCCGTGCTCAGCACGCTTCAAACCCGGACAAACCCGATCTAGGGTTTGTTCTGGGGTCGCTCGGCGTTTGCGGAATACGGACGAGAGTCAGAGCGTCTGCACGCGCGCGCGCGCAATCGCCGGCCGCGATTGCGCGAACCAGTCGTCGGCATTGGCGACCTGCGCCTCGCGCTGGAGCGCGTCGAGGCGATCGAAGTCGAGTTCGGCATAGGCCCAATCGGCGTCGACATCCGCGCGCGCTCCGATCCCATCCGCCGGAAAACCGCGATCGATCGGCGTATAGACGGCGGCGGCGCCGCTGTTGAAGTCGAGCGCCGGACTCCACTCCGCAGTACCGGCGGTGACCGCGCAAGCGACGTAGACCTGGTTCTCCAGCGCGCGCGCCTGGCAACCGATGCGCACGCGCGTCGCGCCCGCTTCGGTATCGGTGCAGCTCGGCACCAGGATCAGACGCGCGCCGGCTTCGACCTGGGCGCGTGCGTAGAGCGGAAATTCGACGTCGTAGCAGATGTCGATGCCGACCCGGCCCAACGCGGTGTCGAACACGCTCAATTGACCGCCCGCCTCGATCACGCCGGCCGCGCGCTCGAAACCGGTCAAGGTCAGTTTGTCCTGCCACACCAGCTTGCCTTCCGGTGAGGCGAAGTAGCTGCGGTTGCGGTAACGGCCGTGGCCTGTGTCGAGCAGGAAGCTGCCGGCGAGCAGGTGGATCGAATGGCGGCGCGCGAGTTCGCGCGCGAGTGCGAGAAAGTCTTCGTGCCGCGCCTGCAGACCGGCCAGCGAGCGGCGGAAGTCCGCGCGCGTTTCGGCGTCCAGCGCAGCGGCCGCCTCCAGCGCGAGATATTCGGGCAGCACCAGCAGCTGCGCGCCGGCACGCGCGGCGTCGGCGACGCGCGCGGAGACGCGTTCGGCGAAGGCGGCGAAGTCGCGCGGCTCGCCGATGCGGTATTGCGCCGTCGCGATCTTCAGCTTCAAGCGGCGTCCAGCGCGCGCAGCCAGAAGCGCAGACGGTGGCAGCTGACGTCGTCGCGTCCGATCTCCTGCCATTCGAGGCGGCAGAACATGTCGTCCTGGCGGCGATAGCCGCGCTTGCTCCAGAACGCGTCGTTGGCGCGCGCGTCGTGCGGGCGGCGCGGATCGTCGGCGTCGCGCTCGACCGCGCAGAACGCGGTCAGCGCGAAGCGGCCGAGCCCATGCGCATAGGCTTCGCGTTCGTCGAAAAAGCGATGACCCAGGCCGCGACCGCGATACTCGGGCAGCAACACCGATTCGCCGAAATAGAAAACATCGTCCAAAGTCATGCCGCGATCGAGAAACGGCTGCTGGAAGGCCGCCGTTTCATCGATTAGCGGAATGCCGGTGGAGACGCCGACCACGCGCCCACCGTCGACGGCGAGCACGAACAGGCTCTGCGGCGATTGCGCATAGGTGGCGAGGTAGTTCTTCTCGTAGTCGCGGTCGCCGGCGTAGAGGTAGGGCCAGTCTCGGAACACCGCGATGCGCAATTCCGCCAGCGCGTCGAGATACGGCGCGACCTCGGCGCCGCTGTAGGTACGCACGTCGATCATCCGTCTACGTTATCCGTTCGGCACCGGGCGCGCAAAGCCGTGCGACACCATATCGCGTTGCGCCGGCTGCTGGCGCCGTGGTTGAAAGCCGCCCCGCCGCTACCATCGTGACAGGGCGATGCTTTCCGAACCGATCATCGAGCTGGCCCAGGCGAGCGACGCGCAGGCGATTGCGCTGCTGTCGCGCGATTTCATCGAGCACGGCATCGGCTGGCGCTGGACGCCGCCGCGTGTGCGCGAGTTGATCGCGGCGCGGGAAGTCAACGTCGCGGTCGCGCGCCGGCTCGGATCGCTGCTCGGCTTCGGCATCATGCGTTATCAGGACGAAGAAGCGCATTTGATGCTGCTCTGCGTCGCACCGGAACAGCAACGCAAGGGCATCGGCAAAGCCTTGATGCGCTGGCTCGAAACCGTCGCGCTGAACGTCGGCGTCGGCTGCATCTACCTCGAAGCGCGCGCCAGCAATACCGCGGCGCGCGCGTTCTACGGCCGCCTCGGCTATCGCGAAATCCAGCACGAGGCGCACATGTACGCGCGCCGCGAGGCGGGCGTGCGCATCGCCAAGGATCTGTGGGACGTGCCGGCGCGCTAGCGCGCGATTGCCCTTACACCGGAGCGGCGCGCAGCCAGCGCGCCGCGCCTGTGCCGGCGATGCGGCCGCTGGCGAAACAGGCGGTCAGCAGATAGCCGCCGGTCGGTGCCTCCCAATCGACCATTTCGCCGGCGACGAACAGGCCCGGACGCGCGCGCACCATCAGGTTTTCGTCCAGCGCATCGAAGCGCACGCCGCCGGCCGTGCTGATCGCCTCGTCCAGCGGACGCGGACGCAGCAAGTTCAGCGGCAGCGATTTCAATATGCTCGCGACGCGTTCGGGATCGCCCCGCTCCTGCGCCGGCAACGCTTCATACAGCAGCCCGGCTTTGACGCCTTCGATGCCGGCGCGCCGGCGCAGATGTTCGCCGAACGAGCGGTCCCCACGCGGCTGCGCGAGGTCGCGCGCGAGGCGTGCCGCGTCGCGCCCGGGCACCAGATCGAGGCGAATCGCGGTCGAGCCCTCGCGCGCGATCGCGTCGCGCAAGCGCGCACCGAACGCGTAGATCAAGCTGCCTTCGACGCCGTTCGCGCTGACCACCAGCTCACCTTGGCGGCGGATCGTCGCGCCAGTGGAATCGCGATGTTCGAGCACCACCGGCTTGACCGGCGCGCCGGCATGGCGCGCGGCGAAATGCGTGCTCCAGGCGATGTCGAAACCGCAGTTGGCCGGTTGCAGCGGCGCGACGCCGATGCCGCGCTCGGACAACACACCAGCCCAGCTTCCGTCCGAGCCGAGCACCGGCCAGCTACCGCCGCCGAGCGCGAGCACGGTCGCGTCGGCGTGCACGCGCTCTTCGCCGTCCGCGCCGGCGAAACGCAAGGCGCCCGCCTCGTCCCAGCCGAGCCACTGCCGGTTGACGTGGAAACGCACGCCACTCGCACGCAAGCGGCGCAACCAGCCGCGCAACAGCGGCGCGGCTTTGAGATCGCTCGGAAACACGCGCCCGGAACTGCCGACGAAGGTGTCGACGCCCAGGCCGCGCGCCCACTCGCGCAGCGCTTCGGCATCGAATCCTTCGAGCCAGCGCGCGACCTCGTCGCGGCGTTCGCCGTAGCGTTCGACGAAGGTCGCGAACGCGTCGGAATGGGTCAGATTCAAGCCGCCCTTGCCGGCGATCAGGAACTTGCGTCCGACCGAACCCATGCGGTCGTAGAGATCGACTTCGAGGCCGGCGGCGCGGGCGGTTTCGGCGGCCATGAGGCCGGCCGGACCTCCGCCGATGACTATTGCGTTCGTCCTTGAACGCGGCTTCGAGAGATTGTTCGCGAGATTGGAGTTCGGTTGCATCGGCTAGTCCAGAGCGGCCAGGTTTACTTGTGCGATCCATCCGGGATCGCCGCAATCTGGATGTTTAGCGTATGTCTTTGAGGCATTGCTTTCGGATGGTCCAACCGCGGCCACCCATGGCCGCACTTTTCAGAAAAAAGATCTCAGCCACTGACCTGAGCGATCCAGTCTTGCAGGTTGTAGTAGTTCGTCACGCGCGCGATGCGGCCGTCGCGAATCTCGAAGAACGCGCCGCCGGGCAGCACGTATTGTTGGCCGCGTGCGGGCGGTAGGCCTTCGTCGCTGGTCTTGTAAGTGCCGTGCACGACGTACTCGGCTGCGGCGCGCGAGCCGTCGGGGTTGCTCAAGACGACGATGTGTTCCAGCCGCTCGGCGTAGCTACGGTCCATGCGCGCGAGAAAGGCGCGGAACGCCTCGCGCCCGCTCTCGCGCGGGCCTTGATTGAGATCGTGCGCGACGTCGTCGCCGAGCAGCTCCAGCATGCCTTCCCAGTCGCCGCGGTTGAATGCGGCGTAGTAACGCTCGATCAAGGCGATCGTGTCGGCAGTGGACATGCAAGAGGCTCGGCGTAGGGAATCCGCCGCTATGGTAGCAATCACCGCAGCGAACCGGGCTGCGCCGGCGCGGCCGTGGCGTCAGCGGAACTCGAGCAGCAAGGCGCGATGATCGGAGACTTCCGGTTGCGCCACGACCTCAAAATCCATCACCTCGACCTCCGCAGTGACCAAAAGATAGTCGGCGTAGCGTTCGGCCTTGGGGTAGTGTGAGGTGCGCGTGTCGGTGAATCCGCGCGTGGTCACCAGATCGACCAGCCCGCAGCTCGCGAGCGCGTCGAACGTCTCGCTTTCCGGCAGCAGGTTGAGATCGCCGCAGACGATCAGGGCCTCGTCCGGCCGCCGCACGCGTCCGATCAGGTCGAGCAAGGCGCGCGCCTGCGCTGCGCGTGCGGGAGTGTCGTGCTTGCCGTCGGTTCCGCGCAGGCCGTGCACGTGCGCCAGCGTCACGCTCGCCGCTTGCTCGAAGCGGAACAGGCGCAGCACGTGCGCATTGCGCGGCCGCGGATGCGGCCCCCAACCGTCGTGCAAAAAATCGCCGTGAACGAAGTCCATCGCCTGGCCGATCACCGCGTAGGAGCGGCGCACCAGGGTGGCCAAGCCGAACTCGGCCCAGACCGGGGTTTCGCCGTCGAGCAATTGGCCGCGCATCGAGGAACAGAAATACGCGTCGTGATCGGGAAACGCCTGGCGCAGATCGTCGAACAGATTCGCGCGCTGCCGGTATTCGACGTCATGGTCGCGATACCAGAGCCACTCCGCCGTGCTGTCGCGGCTGCGCAAGACTTCCTGCAGGCAGATCACGTCGGCATCGACGCGGCGCAGATAGTCGAGGAGTTCGGGATACAACCGTCCCGCCCATGCGTTCAGGGAAAGTACGCGCAAACCGTCCGTCCTCGGGAATGAAAGCCGCTCGCGAGGCGAGCGTGGTGTCGCTGACGCCGGCCACTTTAACGAACGCGCACGACGCGGAAAACCCTCGCCGTGCGGCCGGCGCCGCACGGCGATCGAATCGAGACGAAGCGGATCTCAGCCGCCCGCGGGCGCCTTCGAATACTCGTCGATCACGCGTTCGAGCAGGGCCAGCGGCAGCGCGCCGTGCGTCAGCACCTGATCGTGGAACGCGGCGAGCGTGAAGCGCGGTCCCAGTGCCTGCTTCGCCTTCTCGCGCAGATCGAGAATCTTCAGCATGCCGGCCTTGTAGGCGAGCGCCTGGCCCGGATCGACGAAGTAGCGTTCGATCTCGGCGGTGACGTCGGACTCGGCCATGCCGGTGTTGTCCATCATGTATTGGATCGACTGCTCGCGCGTCCAGCGCTTGTAGTGGATGCCCGAGTCCACCACCAGGCGCACCGCGCGCATCATTTCGTCGCGCAGGCGGCCGAGGTTGTCGAGCGGATCCTTCTCGAAGCCGAGTTCCCACGCCAAGCGCTCGGCGTACAGCGCCCAACCTTCGGTGTAGGCGGTGAACGGCAGCACGCGGCGGAAGAACGGCACGCCCTCGAGTTCCTGCTGGATCGCGATCTGGAAGTGATGGCCCGGAATGCCTTCGTGGTAGGCCAGCGTGCGCATCGCGAACTTCGGCGTCTCGCGCACGTCGCGCAGGTTGGCGAAGAACACGCCACGACGCGAACCGTCGAACGCGCCCGGTTCGTAGTAGGCACCGGGCGCGGTCTTCTCGGCGAACGCCGGCACCGCCTTGACCTCGACGCCAAGCTTGGGCCGCACGTGGAAGGCATCGCCGAGGCCGGCGTTCACCTCGTCGAGGATCGCCTGATACTGCTTCAACATCGCCGCCTTGCCTTCCGGCGTGTTGGTGTAGGTCGCATCGAGCGCGCCGGCGAGTTGCTGCACGCGCGCGCCGATGGTGCCTTCGGCGAGGCCGCGTCCGCGCAGGATGGCGTCCATCTCGGCCGCGATGCGTGCGACTTCGGCCAGGCCCAGCGTGTGCACCTGTTCGGGCGTCATGTCGGTGGTCGTGTGCATGCGCACGCACCAGGCGTAGTAGGCGTCGCCGTCGGGCAGACTCCAGGCGCCCTCGTTCTTCTGCGCTTTCGGCTGCAGCGCGGTGAAGTACGCGATCAGCGTGCGGTAGGCCGGATAAACCTGGTTCTCGATCGCGCTTTGGACGCGTCCGAGCAGCGCATCGCGGGTCGCTTGCGGCATCGCTTCCGGCGCGATCTTGTCGAGCTTCTCCTTGAACGTCGCATACAGCATGTTCTGCTGCGCCGGCACGCCGATGAAGCTGCTCATCTGCGCCAGCACGCCTTCGACGGTGAACTTCGGCGGAATCACGCCGCCCGCCTCGCGCAGCTTCAAGCCTTCGATCACCTGCGCGAACTGAGTCGGGAACAGGTTCAGACGCGCGATATAGGCCTGCGCTTCCGACTCGTCGGTGACCTGGTGCGTCTCGGCCATGAAACTCGGCAGGCTCGACTGCACGCCTTCCATCTGGTTGACCGGAAAATCGTGACGGCGGAAGCGCTCGCCTTCGAGCTGGATGGTCAAGGAATAGTCGAGCACGTCGTAGGACAGCCGGCCTTCGCGGTCGAGCGCCTCGCGGTCGTAGCGATGCAGGGTGTCGATGTCTGCGTGCAGTTGCCGGAACAGTTCGTCTTCCTGCGCCGGCGAGAGGTCGTCGAGTTTGCTGCTGTAGAAATCGGCCCAAGCGGGCAGGATGCGCATGCTGCTCAGTCCTTCCGGACTTTGCAGCGCGAGCTGGGCGTACATGCGCGCGTAGAACCAGTCGATCCGGTACGGCTTGAAGTACCAGACGTGCACGAACAGCAGCACGGCGAGCGCCGCCAGCAGCAGAATCAGCCGCAACAGCCATTTCACTACGCCGCGCATGCCCGCCCCTTTCCGCTCAAAGGGCGCAGCCTAGCGGCCCGCCGGAACGCCGGCCAAGCGGCGGAAGTCATAGCCGGGCGGCATGAGCGGAAGCCACGGGCTTTACGCGGCGCGCCATCGGCCCCAAGCTGCGCGCCCCATGAACTACCGCCACGCCTTCCACGCCGGCAATTTCGCCGACGTGTTCAAGCACACCCTCTTGATCGGCCTGCTCGACGCGCTGCGCAGCAAGCCGGCGCCGTTCTGCTACGTCGACACCCATGCCGGGCGCGGTCTGTACGATCTCACCGGCACGGAAGCCGCGCGCACCGGCGAAGCGGCCGACGGCGTGCAGCGCTTGCTCAAGGCCGACGCGCTGCCGGCGGCGCTGCGCGACTACCTCGACAGCGTGCGCGCGGTCGACCCCGATGCCGGCGAGAAGATCGTGCGCTACCCCGGCTCGCCGCTGCTGGCGCGCGCACTGCTGCGCGAACAGGACCGCGCAATCCTGTGCGAGCTGCGCGAAGAAGAAGCGGCGGCCTTGCGCGCGCTGCTGCGCGGAGACGCGCGCTGCGCGGTGCATCAGCGCGACGGCTACGCCGCCTTGAAGGCGCTGCTGCCGCCGGCGCAAAAGCGCGGCCTGGTCTTGATCGACCCGCCGTTCGAGGCGCAGGGCGGCGAATACGCCGCGATCCAGGACGCGCTCGAGGCGGCGTTGAAGCGCTGGCCGAACGCGATCTACGCGATCTGGTATCCGATCAAGCAGCGCGAGGTGATCGCCCCGTTCCACCGCTGGCTGCACAAGAACACGAGCGAGGCGCTGGCGGTCGAGCTGCTGCTCCATCCCGAGCACTCGCCGCTGCGCCTGAACGGCTGCGGCGCCGCGATCGTCAACCCGCCCTGGCAGTTCGAGCGCTCGATCAAGGACTGGCTGCCGGCCGCGCAACGCCTGCTGGCCGGCGACGGCGCCGGCGAGGCGCGCCTGGAATGGCTGCGCCGGAGCTGAGGTTTCGCGTCCGGAACGGGGCTTCCGGCATAGGTTTTTTGTTGCATTTCGGTCATATTTGGCGGCTGAAACTTTCAGGTGGATCGATGAGCTACCCGCACCCCCTGCCCTGGACGCTGGACAGCATCGGCTTGGACCGCATCGAGGTCGAGCGCATCCGGCCGAACGAGGATCTGTTCTTTCTGTTGACCAGCTCGTCCTTCGTGGAGAGCGGATCGGATCTGTACACGCGCAATCTGATCGACCACTTCGACGGCGACGCCGAGCTGCAAGGCTGGCTCGCCGATCATTGGGAACAGGAGGAGCTGCAGCACGGCCGCGCGCTCGCCGCTTATGTGCGTACGGTATGGCCCGAGTTCGACTGGGACGGTGCGTTCAAGGCGTTCTGGGACGAATACGGCGCGGTCTGCACCGCCGCGCAGCTGGAAAGCAGCCGCGGTCTCGAACTGGCCGCGCGCTGCGTGGTCGAGACCGGCACCGCCAGCCTCTATCGCGCGCTCAACGCGATCGCCGAGGAGCCCGTGCTGCAAACCTTGACCGACCACATCCGCCGCGACGAAGTGCGCCACTACAAGCACTTCTACCAGCACTTCAACCGCTACCGCGAGCGCGAATCGATCGGCCGCTTCCGCGTGTTCCGCGCCGTGCTCAAGCGCGTCTTGGAAATCCGCGACGAAGACAGCGACATCGCCCTGCGGCACGTGTTCGTCGCGCGCTATCCCGAACGTGCGCACGACAAGGCCGAGTGCAAGCGCGTGACCGGCCGCGCGCTCGATCTTCTGCGCCGGAACATTCCGGCCGACATGACGGTGAAGATGCTGCTCAAGCCGCTCGACCTGCCGGCACGGCTGTTGCGCACGCTGGAAACGCCGCTGACGCGACTGACCGAGAAACTGTTCCTCAACTGAGCGCCGCTCTCGAAGGCCTCACGCCGGGATCACGTAGGCGCGGCCTCGCGATGCGGCCGTAACACCGCAGCCGCCGCCGATCGGCAAGCGCCGCTGCCGCGGCGCGCCTCGCTTTGCCTGCGGGTCGCCACAATCGTGCAGGTATACTTTCGCCCGCCAAATCCCTGGGGAGTACTCAATGGAACTGCGTTCGCCCGCTGGCTTGCTGCGGCATGCCGGCTTCGTCTTGCTCGTCGGACTGTCGCTGCAGATGTCCGCCTGCCATCGCCAGAAAGACGGTGTGCCGGAGGTGCAAGGCAAGGCGCCGATCGCCGCGGAGGCGGCCAAGAAGAACGAGGAGGCGCAAGGCTTCGCCTTGGCCTCGGCGCGGCCCGAGCAGAATCAGGCCGGAGTGGCGATCCTGCTGGAATTCTCGCAGCGGCTCGTCGGCACGCAGGCGTTCGACACCCTCATCACCGTCAACGACGCCAAGGGCGCCGCGGTACAAGGCGGCTGGGGACTGATGGAGGACGGCAAGACGCTGCGCTTCCCCTACGCCCAGGCGGACCAGAACTACAGCGTGCGCATCAAGGGCGAGCTCGCCGCCATCGACGGCAAGACGCTCGGCAGCGAAGTGAGCAAGGAGATCTACACCGGCCCGATGCAGCCGGCGGTCGGCTTCGCCTCGCAGGGCAGCGTGCTGCCGGCGCGCGAGACGCGCGGCCTGCCGGTGGTCTCGGTCAACGTGAAGGAAATCGACGTCGAATTCCTGCGCGTGCGCGACAAGGAAGTACCGAACTTCTTCGCCGCCTACCAGAAGAACGGCAAGCGCGGCAGCTACGAGCTCGACGCCAGCTACTGGTACAACCGCAGCGGCAAGCCGGTGGCGCAGATTTCCGATTCGGTCTACGCCAATCGCTTCGCGCTGACCGGCAAGGAGAACGAGCGCACGCTCAACTATCTGCCGATCCAGAACATCACCGAGCTGGGGCAGCCGGGCCTGTACTTCGCCGTGATGAAGCGCGCCGGTACGTTCGACCCCGAGTACGAAACCAGCTTCTTCTTCGTCAGCGACATCGGCCTGCACACGCGCGCCTACAAGGACACGCTGTTCGTGCACACCGCCTCGCTCAAGACCGGCGCGCCGCTGGCCGGCGTCGAACTGAGCGTGCTCGACGCCAAGGGCGAGAGCGTGGTGACCGGCAAGACCGACGCCGACGGCAACGCGCAAATCGCCTACACGCTGAAATCCGAGCAGGTGCTGATCGCCAAGAGCGGCAAGGACGTTTCCCTGCTGCCGTTCAACCAGCCGGCCTTGGATCTGTCCGACTTCGCGGTCGGCGGACGCAAGCAGACCTGGTTCGACGTGTTCGCCTGGTCCGGCCGCGATCTGTATCGCCCCGGCGAGACGATCCGCCTGTCCGCCCTTCTGCGCGACTACGACGCCAATGCGATCAAGCCGCAGCCGCTCTTCGTGACGTTGAAGCAACCCGACGGACGGCCGTTCGCCGAAGCGCAGCTCGATCCGAAGGAACTGAACTATTTCGAGTGGTCGAAGGAAATCCCGGCCGATGCGCCGACCGGCCGCTGGCAGGTCGAATTCCGCACCGATCCGAAGTCCAAAGAAGCCGCGCAAGGGCTCACGTTCCGCATCGAAGAATTCCTGCCCGAACGCCTCAAGCTCGACCTGGCGACGACGCAGGAAACGCTCAAGCCCGCCGAGGCGCTCAAGCTCGCCGTGCAAGGCGACTATCTGTACGGCGCACCGGCTTCGGGCAACCGCTTCACCGCGCGCCTGACCCTCGCCGCCGATCAGCACCCGGTCGCCGCGCACAAGGACTTCTACTTCGGCGACCCCGGCGTCGAACTGAGCAAGCAAGCCAAGGACGTCGCCGACGACAAGCTCGACGAACACGGCAAACTCGATCTCGAGGTCGATCTGGCCGATGCCGCCAAGGTCGGCGCGCCGGTCGCGGCGATTCTCTCGGGCAGCGTGTACGAAAGCGGCGGTCGCACCGTCACGCGCAGCGTGAAGCGCACCGTATGGCCGGCCGAGGCCTTGGTCGGCGTGCGTCCGCTGTTCGATCTCCCGGGCGGTTCGGATGCGCGCGCGCGGGTCGGTTTCGAAGTGATCCGCAGCAACGCCAAAGGCGATCTGCTGGCCGGGCAGAAGCTCAAGCTGACCCTGGTGCGCGAGCACCGCGACTATCGCTGGACGTTCGAAAACGGCAGCGGCTGGCGCTTCGAATACACCGACCGCTTCGAGAACACCGAATCGCGCGAACTCGACGTCGAAGCGGGCAAGGCACTGAAGTTCGACGTGCCGGTCGAATGGGGCAACTACCGCATCGAGATCCTCGATCCGGCCAGCGGCCTGACCACGCGCCTGCCGTTCTTCGCCGGCTGGAGCTGGAACGACGACAACCGCGGCGGCGAAGCGCGCCCGGACAAGATCAAGCTCGCACTGGACAAGCCGAGCTACCGCGCCGGCGACACGCTCAAGGTCACGGTGACGCCGCCGCAGGCGGGCGCCGGTCTGCTGATCGTCGAATCCGATCATCTGCTCTATTCGCGCAACATCGACGCCAAGCCCGGCGCGACGTTCGAGATCCCGGTGACCAAGGACTGGGAGCGTCACGACGTCTACGTCACCGCGCTGGTGTTCCGCGGCGGCTCGGCGGTGGAGAAGATCACCCCTGCGCGTGCGGTCGGCGAGGCCTTCGTGCCGATCGACCGCAGCGAACGCCAGATCGAAGTCGCGATCGAAGCGCCGCCGCAGATGAAGCCGGAAACCGATCTGCCGGTCACCGTGAAGGCGCCGGCGCTGGCCGGCAAGAAAGCCTACGTGACGGTGTCGGCGGTGGACGTCGGCATCCTCAACATCACGCGCTTCGCGCGGCCCGACGCGATCGCCTGGTTCTTCGCCCAGCGCGCGCTCGGCGTCGACGCCTACGATCTGTACGGCCGCGTCATCGAGAGCTTCGACGGCTACGCCGCCAAGCTGCGCTACGGCGGCGACATGGCGCTGGCGGCGATGCCGCAGGCGCGCCGGCCGACCGCCAAGGTGCTGACGGTGGATCTGTTCTCCGGCGTGGTCGCGCTCGATGCGAAAGGCGAGGCGCAGGTCGCCTTGAAGATGCCCGACTTCAACGGCACCGTGCGCGTGACCGCACAAGTGTTCGGCGAGAACCAGTACGGCGGCACCGACACCGAAACGATCGTGCGCGCGCCGCTGGTGGCCGAGATCTCGACTCCGCGCGTGCTCGCGCCGGGCGATCAGAGCGTCCTGACCATGGATCTGCAGAACTTCTCCGGCAGCGAACGCGAGTTCGCGGTGAAGGTGTCTGCCGACAAGCCGCTGGCGGTCGCGCAGGCCGAACGCAAGGTCAAGCTCGCCGACGGCGCCAAGACGACGCTGAACTTCACGCTGACGGCGCTGGAAGGCTACGGCGTCGGCAAGATCGGCGTCAGCGCCAGCGGCGGCGACGTCAAGATCGAGCGCCACTTCGAAATGGTCGTGCGCGCGGCCTGGCCGAGCGTGTTGCGTTCGTCCGCGCGTGCGCTGGACAAGCTCGAGCCGGTCGCGCTCGGCGGCGAGGCGACCGAGGGGCTGTTGGCCGATTCGATCAACGCGCGCCTGACCGTGTCGAGCCTGCCGCCGCTGCCGTTCGCGACGGTGGTGAAGGATCTGCTCAAGTATCCCTACGGCTGCATCGAGCAGACCACCAGCAAGGGCTTCGGCGCGCTGCTGCTCGACGAGCAGACCGCGCAGAACCTGCACGTCGACGGGCTGCCGCCGGAGCAGCGCAAGGATCGCGTCGACGGCGCGATCGGACGCATCGCGTCGATGCAGATTCCGACCGGGCATTTCTCGATGTGGGGCGGCGACAGTTACGTCAACGAGTACATCACGCCCTACGTGGTCGAGTTCCTGCAGGACGCGCGCGAAGACGGCTTCGCGGTGCCGGAAGAGATGCTGCAGCGATCGCTCAAGCGCCTCAACGACGATCTGCTCTCGGGCGGCCACCCCTACTACGGCTACGAGCACAGCGATCACCTGCGCTTCGCCGACCAGGCCTATTCCAGCTATGCGCTCGCCCGCGTCAACCGCGCGCCGCTCGGTACCTTGCGCGCGCTGTTCGACAACGAGCGCAGCAAGTCGATCACCGCCCTGCCCCTGGTCCATCTCGGCGTCGCGCTGAAGCTGATGGGTGACCAGCCGCGCGCGGAAAAGGCGATCGAGGAAGCGTTCGCGAAGAAGGTCGAGCGTCCCTGGTATCTGGGCGACTACGGCTCGGACTTGCGCGATACCGCGATGATGATCGCGCTGGTGCATCGCTACGGCCTGTCCAAGCCGGAGTACGACGGCCGCGTGTTCGAACTCGCGCGTTCGCTCAACGGCGAGCAGCGCGAGGCGGCCGACAGCCAGCGCCGCTACGGCTGGCGCTCGCTCTACTTCAGCACGCAGGAGCAGATCGCGATCGCGCGGCTGGGCAAGACCCTGATCAAGGACGGCGACAAGGTCGTCGCCGGCTCGCTCGCGATCGGCGCGAACTCGACCGAGATCAGTCCGGAGCGCCTGTGGAGCCGCTCGTTCGGCGGCGCGGAAATCGGCGCCGGCGTGCGCTTCACGCCGCAGGGCGACCTGCCGCTCTACGTCAGCACCGACGTCGCCGGCATCCCGAAGACGGCGCCGGCGGCGAACGACCACTACGTCGCGATCCAGCGCCGCTATTACTCGCTCGACGGCAAGCCGTGGGAACCGCAGCCGCTGAAGGAAGGCGACAGTCTGATCGTCGGCCTCCAGCTCGAAGCGCGCGAGACGATGGCGGACGCGTTGTTGGTCGACCTTCTGCCGGGCGGACTGGAGATCGAGAACTTCAACCTGACCGACGCCAAGCAATGGGCCGACGTCGTCGTCAACGGCATCACCATCACCGATCGCGCGCAAGCCGCCGACGTGCGCCATGAAGAGTTCCGCGACGACCGCTACGTCGCCGCGCTGCACCTGGACAAAGGCCAGAAAGCGAACGTGTTCTATCTGGTGCGCGCGGTCTCGCCCGGCACGTTCCAGGTGCCGCCGCCGCTGGTCGAGGACATGTACAAGCCGGAAGTGCGCGGCATCGGCAAGAGCGTGCCGGAGTCGGTCAAGGTGATCGAACCGTAGGACGCGCAAACGGATGCCTTCGCAGATGCGCGTCGACGCCGCATCTGCGAAGGCGCGGTCGAAACGACCAGGACGCCCGGCCTTGGAGCGCTTTCTTCGCTACGCGAATCGTCACGCGCGATCGAAAATAACTGGACAAAAACGGCAATTCGACCAGGCCGTCGCATCGATTGGCGCGATTTCGGATGCGCTAGCATCGATGCGTTGCCGATGAGACGCGCGCAGAGCGCGTAGTCGGCGCAACGTTGCTGGGATCGATTTCTTGGGAGGTACTCATGTTCACGTTGAAGCATCTGAGCGCGGCCGCGCTCGGGACGATGTTGGTCGCATCCGCCTTCGCGGATACGAACGTCGCCTCGGACAAGGCGAAAAAGAGCGCGCCGCAACCCGCCGCCGCGCAATCGGCGATGCGTGCCTACATCGATCCGGAAACCGGAAAGCTGGTCGATCGGCCCGTGACGCAGGAACAGAAGCGTGCCGCCGCGCAGACCGCGCCGGCGCAGGACGCCAGCAAGGTCACCATGACCCAGCATGCGAACGGCATGCGCGAGTACGAATTCAACGGCCAGGCCGACGAAACGATGATCGCGACGGTCCGTCCAGACGGCTCGATCGAATACCGCTGCGCCGAACACGGCATTGCGCTCGGCACGCCGCACGATCAGGCAACGGAGGCGCGCAATGACCGCTAAGTTCTTGCATCGCACCCTGCTCGGCGTGCTCGCCGGCGCGGCTTGCGCCGCGGCGCCGACGGCATTCGCCACCGCGACGATCACCATCGTCAATGCCGACGGTGCCGGCGAAGGCTTCAACGATCCGGCCGCGCCGAACCCGAACGCCGGCTGCGCCAGCGGCGAAACGCTCGGCCAATGCCGCCTGCGCGTGTTCAATGTCGCCGCCGCGCAGTGGGGTCAGTTGCTCAATTCGAGCGTCACCATCGTGGTCAGCGCGGCGATGGACCCGCAGGACTGCGCCGGCACCACCGCCGTGCTCGGCTCGGCCGGACCGCGCGGCGCGTTCGCCGACTTCCCCAACGCGCCGAAGTCCGGCACGGCTTATCACGTCGCATTGGCCAACTCGCTCGCCGGCGAAGATCTCGCGCCGACCACGCCCGACATCGGCGCGACCTTCAACATCCGCATGGACGACGGCGACTGCCTCAACGGCACCGCCGGCTGGTGGTACGACACCAATCCGGCCACGCCGCGCCCGGCCGACCGCACGCCGCTGCTGCCGGTGGTGTTCCACGAACTGGGCCATGGCCTCGGCTTCACCTCGCAGTACAGCAACTCCAACGGCGCGCCGCTGACCGGCACCGACGTGCCGATCTGGGGCTACTACCTGTACGACGACCAGAAGCAGAAGTACTGGAAAGACATGACCAACGCGGAGCGCAACGCGTCCAAGACCAACGATCCGCATCTGGTCTGGACCGGCACGCGCACCAACAAGCAGACGCCGAAGTACGTCGGTCCGCCGGCCAAGCTGATCGTCAATTCGCCCGCCGCAATCGTCGGCAACTACGACGCGCAGCCGGCCGAGTTCGGCCCCAGCATCGCGACCAATCCGGTCACCAACGATGTCGTCTATGTCGACGACGGCGTGGTCGGCGTGGTCGATCCGGATCATCCGGCCGCCGGCAACGTCAACGACGGCTGCGAAACGCCGTTCGTCAACGCCGCCGCCGTCGCCGGCAAGATCGCCCTGATCGACCGCGGCTACTGCACGTTCGCGATCAAGGTGAAGAACGCGCAACTGGCCGGCGCGGTCGGCGTGATCATCGCCAACAACGCCGCCAGCGGCTTGCCGGGAATGGGCGGCAGCGACGCCACCATCACGATTCCGTCGGTCGGCACGACGCAGGCGGCCGGCACCGCGATCAAGGCGAACCTGCCGAGCCCCGGCGTCAACGCGACGCTCGGCACCCTCACCGGCGCGCCGCTGGCCGGTACGCAGCAAGGCTGCATCCGCCTGAACGCGCCGAACCCGGTCGTGCTCGGCTCGTCGGTGTCGCACTTCACCGCCGACGCGTTCCCGAACCTGCTGATGGAGCCGGCCTTGAACACGACCATTTTCGACAAGGTCGATCTGACCCTGCCCTTGTTCCAGGACATCGGCTGGAGCACCGGCGTCGAGAACATTCTGTTCCTCGACGGCTTCGATGCGAATCCGTGTCCGTTCGTGCAGCCGTAGTAGAAAACAGCCTCCCCTGATTCGCCGCGGTTGAAGCGGCGCGTCAGGGGATTGCGCAATCGTCGCAACGCATCGAACGACGGGCCCGAGCTCACACGCTCGGGCCCGTCGCGCAAAGAAACCCGCACAGCGCGCCAGCAATCGTCCATCGACGGCGCCGACACGGCATCATGGCCGTCCCGATCACCGCGCCATCCTCCCTTGCAAAAGATTGACCGCGCGCTCCCGCCGCGCCCTCGCCCCCGACAACGATGAGCAGCCGCCTGCGCCGCTGGTTCAAACGAATCGCCCTCGCGACGCTCGCGCTGCTCGCGCTCGCGCTGCTGCTCGACCTCGTGTTTCCGCTGCCGCTGCCCGACAGCAACGGCGGCAGCACGGTGGTGCTCGCGCGCGACGGCTCGCCGCTGCGCGCGTTTCCCGACCGCGACGGCGTCTGGCGTTATCCGGTGCGCATCGAAGAGGTTTCGCCGCTCTATCTCCAAGCGCTGCTGACCTACGAAGATCGCTGGTTCTACCGCCACCCCGGCGTCAATCCGCTCGCGCTGGCGCGCGCGTTCGGCCAGTGGATCGTGCATCGGCGACTGGTCTCGGGCGGTTCGACCCTGACCATGCAGGTCGCGCGCATCCTCGACGGCACGCCGCACAGCGCCGCCGGCAAATTGCGCCAGATCCTGCGCGCCTTGCAGCTCGAAGCGCATCTGTCCAAGCGCGAAATCCTCAGTCTCTATCTCGAACGCGCGCCGTTCGGCGGCACCATCGAAGGCGTCGAAGCGGCCTCGTGGGCGTACTTGGGCAAGTCGGCGGCGCAGCTGTCGCGCGCCGAAGCGGCCCTGCTCGCGGTGCTGCCGCAGGCGCCGAGCCGGTTGCGGCCCGATCGCCAAGCCGCCGCGGCGAAGAGCGCGCGCGACAAGGTGCTCGCGCGCATGGCCGAACTCGGCGTGTGGACGCCGGCCGAGGTGTACGACGCGCAGATCGAATCGGTCGCCGCGCGCTCGCTGCAGCCGCCGCTGTCGGCGGCACTGTTGGCCGAACGGCTGCGCAACGAACGGCCGGCGCAGCGGCGCATCGCCACCACCATCGACGCCGCTCTGCAGCGCGCGCTGGAAACGCGCGTCAGCGACTACCTCATGCGTCTGCCCGAACGCACCTCGGCGGCGCTGCTGGTGATCGACAACGCGACGCTGGAAGCGCGCGCCTACGTCGGCTCGGCCATCTTCGGCGACGAGCAGCGTCTCGGCCACGTCGACATGGTGCGCGCCTGGCGCTCGCCGGGCTCGACCTTGAAGCCGTTCCTGTACGCGCTCGCGCTCGACGACGGCTTGATCGATTCGGAGAGCCTGCTGATCGACGCGCCGCAGTCGTTCGGCAACTATCGGCCGGGCAATTTCGATCTCGCCTACAACGGCCCGATCGGCGCCGCCGAGGCCTTGCGCTTGTCTTTGAACGTGCCGGCGGTCGACCTGCTCGATCGCATCGGCGCGGCGCGCTTCGCCGCGCGCTTGGCCAACGCCGGACTCAAGCTGCGCCTGCCCTACGGCGCCGAACCGAATCTGTCGCTGATCCTCGGCGGCGTCGGCGTGCGCATGGAAGACCTGGTCGGCGCGTTCGCCGCCTTCAATCGCGGCGGCATCGGCGGGCGCGTGCGCTACGTCGCCGACGACACTGCGATCGAACGCCGCCTGCTCTCCGACGGCGCCGCCTGGATCGTGCGCGACATCCTCGAAGCCAATCCGCGTCCCGGCTACGCACCGGGCACCTTCGACCTCGGCGCGCGCCCGCGCGTGGCCTGGAAGACCGGCACCAGCTACGGTTTTCGCGACGCCTGGGCGATCGGTGCCACGCGCGGCTACACCGTCGCGGTCTGGATCGGCCGACCGGACGGCACGCCACTGCCGGGCCAATACGGTGCGGTCACCGCGTTGCCGCTGCTGTTCCAGATCGTCGACAGCCTGCCGCGCAGCGCCGTCTCGGCGACGCCGCAGCCGCCGCCCGCGAGCGTGACCCAAGCCGACATCTGCTGGCCGCTCGGACTCGCCTTCGACCCGGCCAAACCGGATCTGTGTCATCAAAAACACAGCGCTTGGATCTTGAACGGCGTGATCCCACCGACCCTGCCCGAACGCGACGCGCGCAGCTGGAGCGCGGGGCTCTTGCACTTGCGCGTCGACGCCGACAGCGGCGCACGCCTCGGCGCCACCTGCGTGAAGGGAAACGTGCGCGAAGTGGACATCGCGCGCTGGCCTTCGCTGGCCTATCCGTGGCTGCCGAGCGAGCTGCGCCGGCGCGCCAGCCTGCCGCCGCTCGCCGCCGGTTGCGCCGACGACGGCCTCGATGCGAGCCAGTCGATGCGCATCGACGGCATCGCCGACGGCGCCGCGATCGCGCGCGCGCCCAACAGCGACAAACCGGCCAGCGTGCGCCTGCGCGCACTCGGCGTCGGCGGCGAGGTGCTGTGGCTGATCAACGGCAAACTCGAAGGCAGCACGCACGGCGCGCAGCCGTTCGAGTACGCGTTCGCCGACACCGGCGCGCAGACCGTGACCGCGCTGACTACGGCCGGCGGCTACGCACAGCTGCGCTTGCGCGTCTTGCGCTGACGGCTGCGCGCTCTCGCGCGATGCGCGCGCCAGCTGCCCCTAGCCCACGCCGATCGCCTATTCTCGGCGCTTGGATTCCGCTGCCGAGGTGGTGCCGATGGCCCAGAGCATTCACGAGTTCGCCGACGATCCGCGCAATCGCGACATCCTGATCTACGTCAACGGCGAGATGAAGCGCCGCGAGGAAGCGGTCGTGTCGGTGTTCGACTCCGGTTTCGTGCTCGGCGACGGAGTGTGGGAAGGCTTGCGCGTGGTCGACGGCCAGCCGGCCTTTCTCGATGCGCATCTCGATCGCCTCTACGAAGGCGCCAAGGCGATCGCACTCGACATCGGCCTCGACCGCGCCGCGCTGACGCGCGCTATCTACGCCACCCTGGCCGCGAACAACATGCGCGAGGGCGTGCACCTGCGCCTGATGGTCACGCGCGGCATCAAGCGCACGCCCTACCAGGACCCGCGCGTGGTGATCGGCCCGGCCACCATCGTGATCATTCCCGAATTCAAGAATCCGCTGCCGGCCACGCTCGAACGCGGCCTCAAGCTGTTCACCGTGCACGTGCGCCGCGGCTATCCCGACGTGCAGGACAACAAGCTCAACAGCCACAGCAAGCTCAACTGCATCACCGCCTGCATCCAGGCCTACACGGCCGGCGCCGACGAAGGCCTGATGCTCGACCCGCACGGCTTCGTCGCGACCTGCAATTCGACCCATTTCTTCATCGTGCGCAAAGGCCAGGTGTGGACCTCGACCGGCCAGTACTGCCTCGGCGGCATCACGCGCGCGAACGTGCTGGCGGTATGCCGCGAAGCGGGCATCGAGGCACACGAGAAATCCTTCAGCCTGACCGACGTCTACGGCGCCGACGAAGCGTTCTGCACCGGCACCTTCGCCGGTGTGGTGCCGGTGCGCGAGATCGACGGCCGCCTCGTCGGCGAGGGCCGGCGCGGACCGATGGTGGAACGCCTGCAAACGCTCTATCGCGCCTACGTCGCACGCGACGTCGCCGCACGCGCGGCGCAAGGCGGCAGCGCATGAACGCGCCGCTGCGCATCGCGATGTGGTCCGGCCCGCGCAACATCTCGACCGCGATGATGCGCGCCTGGGAGAACCGCGGCGATTGCGCGGTCGCCGACGAACCCTTGTACGCGCACTACCTCGACCACACCGGCATCGATCATCCGATGCGCGAAGAAGTCGTCGCCAGCGGCGAAACCGACTGGCGCAAGGTCACCGCGGCGCTGAGCGGGCCGATTCCACAGCAGCAGCCGGTCTGGTACCAGAAGCACATGAGCCACCATCTGCTGCCGCACATCGAGCACGATTGGATTCATGCGCTGAGCAACGCGTTCCTGATCCGCGATCCGGCCCAGGTGGTGCATTCCTACGTGAAGGCGCGCGCCGACGTCTGCGCCGACGACATCGGTTTACCGCAAGAGGCGCGCCTGTTCGACGAGCTGGCCGAACGCAGCGGCGCGGCGCCGCCGGTGCTCGACGCCGACGATTTCCTGCGTGCGCCCGAGGCGCATCTGCGCGCGCTGTGCGCGCACTTCGGCATCGCGTTCACCGAACGCATGCTGCACTGGCCGGCCGGGCCGCGCGGCAGCGACGGCGTATGGGCGCCGCATTGGTACGCGCAAGTGTGGCGTTCGACCGGCTTCGAAGCACCGCGCGAGCGGCCGCTGCGTTTGCAGGACCAGGCCGCGCGCGTGGCCGACCAATGCCGGCCGCCGTACGAACATCTGTATCGGTTCCGGCTACGCGTTGCGGAGTGAGCGTTCCGGCTCGAACGGCGCCGGTGTCGCGGACGCGCTAGTCGTCATCCCAGAGCGAAGTCTTCTTCGCGACAGCAGCCGGCTTACTCGGCGCATCGCCTTGAGCCACCGCCTGCCACACCGCCAACGCATCGCGCGTGACCGCGACATCGTGCACGCGCACGATCGCCGCACCGCGCTGCACCGCGATCAGCGCCGCCGCCGCGGAACCGGCAGCGCGCTCGGCCGGCTGCTGGCGTGAGGTCAAACGGCCGATCATCGACTTGCGCGACAACCCGACCATCACCGGCGCCAGTTCCGGGAAGCGCGCCAGCGCGCGCAGCAAGGCAAGGTTGTACTCCAGCGTCTTGCCGAAGCCGAAACCCGGATCGACCAGGATCTTCTTCTTGTCGATGCCGGCCATCTGACAAGCGAACAGACGCTCGGCGAGGAAGCGATGCACGTCGCCGACGACGTCGTCGTATTGCGGATCGTCCTGCATCGTGCTCGGCGCGCCGAGCATGTGCATCAGGCAGACCGGCACGCCGAGTTCGGCCACGGCGTCGATCGCGCCGTCTTCGCGCAGAGCGCGCACGTCGTTGATCAGGCCGGCGCCGGCGGCGACCGCGGCACGCATGACCTCGGGCTTGCTGGTGTCGATCGAGATCGGCACCTCGGTGCGGCGCGCCAGTGCGGCGATCACCGGCACCACGCGCGCGATCTCGTCTTCGGCCGATACCTCCGCAGCGCCCGGCCGAGTCGACTCGCCGCCGACATCGAGCAGATCAGCACCCTCTTCGATCAGCTTCAAGCCGTGCTCGACCGCAGAGTCGGGATCGAGAAAATCGCCGCCGTCGGAAAACGAATCCGGCGTCACGTTGACGATGCCGCACAAACGCGGCCGATCGAGCGCGAGCGGGCGGCCGTTGCAGTCGAGCACGGTCACGAACACGGCCGCACCGCCCGGTTTTCGATAGCCGCGTCACCGTGCGAAGGAATTCGCGCGCGCATCCGCCGCATGCCTGCTCTCCGTCGTCTTCGAGCGCGCATGGTACACAACGCGACCCTTACCGCGGTTCGCGCTCGCGTCGAAGGTGCCGTGACGCGGCGCGAACCGGGTCAGAGCGCGTCGAAGCCGTTCTTGAAGATCGCATCGTTCACTCGTTCGGTCACCGCGATCGTGACTTCGGCGATCTCCGAATCCGCTTGCCCATCGTTGGCGCGGTAGCGGAAGCCGTCGGCGCCGACGAAACCGCTCGCCGGTACGTAGGTGAAGCTGCCGTCCGCGTTCAAGCTCAGCGCACCGTGCTCGGGACCTGCGACCAGCACCGCGGTGAGCGCATCGGCCTCGGCGTCCGCATCGTTGGCGAGCACGCCCGGCGCGCTCTGCGTCAAGCTCGTGTCTTGCTCGACTGTGTAGTGATCGCCGGTCGCGACCGGCGGCTGATTGATCGGCAAGGTCGCCGTGAGAGTCGCCGTCGCTGCATCGACGCTGTTGCCGAGCGTGGTCTGCAGCGCGCCGGCGGCGATCGTGTGGGTGTAGGTGCCGGCCTCGGCAACCGTGACCGACAGCGTGACCGTGCACGACCCTGCCGCCGGAATCTCGGCGGCGCCACTGAGGGTGACAATCGTGCCGCCGGGATCGGTGGACAAGCTGCCGCCGGCGCAGGTCGTCGTCGCCGCGGCTGGATCGGCCACCACGATCGGCGCCGGCAAGGTGTCGACGAGATTCGCGCTCAACACGGCCGCGACGCCGTTGCCGTTGCTCAAGGTGAGCGTCAACGTGCTGACGCCGCCGACGGTGATCGTATCGGGCGCGAAACCCAGCCCGAGCATCGGTGCGCTGAAGCTCGGCCGGTACTCGAATGCGCCGATGTCCGCCGCGGTGCCGACGACGCGCGGATTGCCCGCCCCGCGCTGGTCGAATGGAACGTTCGCCGCGTTGTTGCCCGCATCGATGGCGGGACTGCCGGCGGCGAGCGCGTGCGTGAAGGTCGCGCCGCCGTTGTTCTGCAGCGGCCCGAGCATCGGATCGGACGCCAGGGTGTTCGGCGGCAAGGCGACGCCGGCCGCGTTCGCGATCAGATTGTTCGTTCCCGCGATCGCTGCCAGGTTCGCGCTCAGATCGGCTGCGGCCGCCAGCGGAGCCGTGTTGCCGGCGATGATCGTGCTCTGGAACGTGCTGCGTCCGCTCGAGGTGTGCGTGTCGACGACGCCGCCGATTCCCGTAGCGGCACTGGCGACATTGCCGACGATCGTGCTGTTCCGCACCGACATCGGCCAGGTCGAGCTGTAGTAGCCGTGGTAGTCGCCGAGATAGAGGCCGGCGCCGGTGCCGGCCGCATTGCCCGAGATCGTGCTGTTGGTGATGGTCAGGCGGTTGTAGTCGGCGAAGACGCCGCCGCCGATGGTGGCGGTGTTGCCGCTCACGGTGGAGTCGGACAGATTCAAGCTGCCGGCTTTGGTGAACAGGCCGCCGCCCTTCGCCTGTTCAGCGGCGCTGGACGCGGTATTGCCGGCGATCGTGGTGGTAGCGACGTTGGTCGGGGCGGAGCCGGTGTAGGTGTAGAGGCCGGCGCCGAACGCATCGCCCGATGCCGACAGCGTGTTGTTCGAGATCACGCTCGCTGCGATCGTCGTCTGCACCGAGCCGTTCACGGCGATGCCGCCGCCCGTGCTCTTGCGGCAGGCGTCCACCGCGGTATCGCAGCCGGCGAAATTGTTCGTCACCGACGAGTTCGTCGCGACTACGTCGGATGCGGCGATGCCGCCGCCGGCGGCCAAGTGCAGCGGAGTCGGATCGCCGGTGCTGGCGCGGTTGCCGCTGACGGTGCTGTCCGTCAGCGTGACCAGGCCGCTCGCGCGCACTCCGCCGCCGAGCGCATCGATGCCCTCGGCTTGTGCAGAGCCGACGCCGCTGGCGAGGTTGTTCGATACCGTGCTGCGCGTGAGCGTCAGCGCATTGCCTGCGTAGATGCCGCCGCCGGCCGCGATGGTGCCCGGTACTTGTGCCGCGTGGACGGCTTTGCAAGCCGTCACCGTGGCGTCGACGAGTACGACCGCGCCGCTTGGGCCGCTCAGGTTTTTCGCGAACACGCATCCGCCGACCGCGGCGAATTCCGGGCTTGGGCTGGCCGTCGTCGTCGCGTCCGCGCGGCCGTGGGTCAAGGTGATGCCGCTCAAGGTCAACGTGCCAGTGCGGCCGTGCAAGAAGATGCGTCCGGCGTCGTTGCCGTCGATGCTCAGGCGCTCGCGGCCGGGGCCGGCGATCGTCAGGTCGTCGACCTGCACCTCGATCTGGCCGGTCAACAGCGTGATCGTCGCGCAGTCGAGCTGGCTCAGGTCCACGGTGTCGCCGCTGGTGGCCGCCGCCACCACGTTGCGCAGCGTGCCGCTGCCGCCGTCGTCCGCGCAGCTGGTGACCGGCAGCGCTGAACCCAGCGCAGGTCGCGAGTGCTCGCGCGCGGGAGCGGCAGCGGCGAGGGTCGCGCTGCCCGCGTGCGTCGACAACGCCAGCAGCAGGCAAGCCGCCAGCGGCTTGATCGACGGCATCGACGCGCGCAACGTTTCGCCACGGCCGCGCCGCGAAGCAGCGCATCGAGCGCCGGCGGGCGCGTCAGTACTAGGCATCGACGCGTGTTCGCACGCACCGCTTTCGATTCCGCCCATGATCGGTTCCCCTGTTCCTGAAATGGAGCGATGCGAGCCGGCACGGTCACTTCGCGCTGCCGACGCCGATGCGCGTTCGATCGCCGCGGTCATCGCGCAGCTCGCGACGATCGCGGCGCCGAATGGCGCGCATCAATGCGACTGCAATCAGCGCGCCGGCCGCTTCGTCATGGCTCGAAGCCGTTCGCGAAGATCGGATCGACCGTGCCGCCCACGCTGAACTGCAGCGGTACCGCCAGCGTGCGATAGCGGCTGCCGACGCAGACGCTGGTGTTGTAGACACCGTCGGCGAGGCCGCTGGGATCGAGCGTGACCACGGTCGCATCCGGCGCGGCGTTCGCAGCGACCACGCCGGTCGCCGGCGAGACGGACATCCAAGGCACCATCGGAGCGGCGCAACCGGGCGCGGTTTCGACCGCACGGATCATCATCGCGACGTAGTCGTACGCGTAGTGGCTGATCGGATAGAACACGCCTTCGCCGGCATCGAAGTAGCCGCCTTCGGGCGCATTCGGCGGCAAGCCGTCGGTGCCGTTTTCGTCGGCGTCGAGATAGACCGTGTAGTCGGGCGACTGGTCCGGCCGCCAGCGCACGCCGATGTAGACGCTGCCTGAAGCGACGTTGAGGCGCAGGCCGGAGATGTCGACGCGATCGTTGAAGGTCGCCAGGCCAGGAAACGGCGTGCCGACCGTGTTCGCAGCCACCGCGCCGAGTTCGTTGCCCGGGCCGCCGCCATCGCCGCTGTCGTCGTACACGACCACTTCGTACTCGACCGCGCCGGCCGGCGAATCGGGGTAGATGTAGGTGGAGAACGCGACGCAGACGCTGGTGAAGGTGGCCGGATAGTAGGTCGGCGTGAACTTGTCGACGATGACGCTGGTGAGGAAGGAACCGCCGGCGTACCCGTTGGTGGCGTTGCCGTCGTCGTGGATCACCACGCCGGGAACGGTCTGCGCGCACTCCGTTCCCGCCGTGAGCAGGTTCGACGACGGAGCCTGCGGAGCGTGCTCGCGAGCGTCGGCGAGATCGGTCGCCAGCGAGTCTTGGATCGAGCGTGCCGGCAGCGGCGCGGCTTGCCGCTGCGCATTCGTCGCCAGCACGGCGCGTTCGAGCGGCCGGGCAACCGGCGGGCTCGCTGCAAGCGCCGTCTGCGCCGTTCCGAGGATGGACCAGGCCAGATCGCGATTGCCGCCGTTGGCGACCGTCAGTGTCGCGCTGACCGGCTGCGTGCTGCGCGAAGGCGCCGACATCGAGAGAGCGGCAGGTGTCACGTCGAGCGTGGAGCTGCCCGCATCGATGTCCACGCCGGCGCTCGCCGAATGCACGCTCACCGTAGTCGGCGTCCATGCGATCGCCGAAGGATCGGCGTGGGTGAGCTCGGTACGGTAGGAATACTGGTTGACGAAGGATTGGCCGCTCGATTCTTCGTAGTGCCGCAACCCGATTGCGGCGCTGCGGCCGTAGTCGAACGGTTCGGTGTCGGTGATCCAGTCGAAGAAATTGAAGTAGGTGCTGAGGTATTGGAACGAAATCGAACCGTCTTCGCCGAGCAGCGCTTCGACATTGGCGCGGTCGTTCGTCTCGAAGCACATGTCGCTCAAGACGTCGCACCACTGATGCGCACGATCCCACTGCACGATCACGGTGCGGTTCGGTGCCGTCCCCCGCACTTCCCAGTAGACGCCGCCGGAGGGATACCAGAGCACATCCCAGAACGGCGCGATCACGCTGCGGCGGATGGTGTTCAGCGGCCGGTTCTGGTTTCCCGCGCTGTCGCAACGTGGCAGCGCGAAGAACATCACACCGAGATTGGTGACGCACAGCTGATCCGACTCGACCCCGTAGAACGGAAACTCGAACGGCAGCGTCAACACCTGCGCGCCGACTGAAAGCGGCGTGTCCAAGGTGTTCAAGCGCGATCCGCTGGAACGGATGTCGACGAAGGCGGACGGCGCGAGATCGTTGGTGAGGTAGTCGGGCGCGGCGGCTTGCGCGGTCCAGGTCGCCGCATAGCTGAGGCTCTCGCTCACCCGGATGCGGCGGTGATAGGTGTAGGTATCGCCGGCCGCAATCGCGATCGGCGAGTAGCGAAAGAGCATGCCGTCGAGGCTGTCCTCGAGCGAGCTGTAGGCGAGATTCTCGCCAGTGCGGTTGGTCACGGTGTAGCACAGGTCGACCACGTCACCGCGCTCGACCTCGACCGCCGTGGCGCTGCCGCAGGTCGATCCGTCGCCGTCCGCGGTCAAACCGATCGCGAGATCGAACGCTGCGCCTTCGGCTTGATGGCTGCGCACCGTCAACGTCGCGCGCGACGCTCCCTCCTGCGCGCTCGCGGCGGCGGCAAACAGAAATGCGGCCTGCGCGCTCAACACACTTGCGATGCCCAGCTTGGCGTAGCGTGCGGCCGAGCGCGCGCGGCTTGCGGAATTGCTGTCGATGTCCACTCGATCCCCTCGTTCTTACACGTTCATTTGATACGCACATCGCGAAGCGGCGATTGGCGTCGCTCGCCTGCAGCGGAACCTAACGACGGCCGCGCGATCGGCGCAATCCCGCGCCGTACCCGCGGCGGTGGCTGCGCGTGATCTCGAAGTACAAGCCGATGATTCGAGGAGAATTTGCGCTCGCGCCGCCGCCGTCACGCGCAGCGCTCTAGCGCGCGCCTGCGGCAAGCGGCGGACTCTGGATCGAAGCGGGAATGGCGCGCTCGCCGGCCAGCGCGCGCGTGTTGTCGAGCGCGATACGCCAGGCCTCGTAGCGGCCGAGCGCCTGATACAAGCGGGCCTGCAGCAAGGCGCAGGAAAAATCGCTGGCGGCCCAGCGACCGACCCGCCCGACCACGGCGGTGGCGTGTGCCAGGTCGCCGGACTCGAGCAAGGCGTCGGCATAGGACTCGGCGATCCAGCGTATCTCCGACGGCTTTCCCGGATGCTCCACCGCCGACATCGCCGCCTCGTAGATCGCCAACGCGGCTGAACGCTCGCCGGCACTCCAGTGTTGTTCCGCCTCGGCCAGACGCGCGCGCAAGATCACCGTCGGCTTGTTCGACGCCGTGGCCCAGGCGAGGAAGGCTTGGGTTTGCGCGCTCGCCGGCTCCGCTTGGCCGGCGGCTCTGAGCGCGCGCACCGAGGTCAACCACGCTTCGGCGCGGTCAACGGCGAAGCGGGTCGAATCGGGCAGCTCGCGCACCGCATCGCCGGCTCGCCGCAACGCCGCGTCGAAGCGCCGCTCGGCCAGATCGAGTTGGCCGGACAGACCGCCGATCAAGGCAAGCAGGTCCTTTTCTTCCTTCGGATCGGCGGCAGCGGCGACGCTCGCGAGCAGCGCGCGCGCATCGGCCAGCCGACCGTTCGCGGCCAGGC
The DNA here is from genome assembly GCF_058808595.1 of Dokdonella sp. GW821-FHT11D02. Lineage (NCBI taxonomy): Bacteria > Pseudomonadati > Pseudomonadota > Gammaproteobacteria > Lysobacterales > Rhodanobacteraceae > Dokdonella > Dokdonella sp. GW821-FHT11D02. The sequence continues at coordinate 2,977,264 of NZ_CM179520.1, forward strand.
TCCTGGCACCGGTGTAGTCGAGGAAACGCAGCGACTCCTGGCTTTCCGCGCGAGCCAGCTTGGTGCGCATCTTCTCGTAGATCGCCAGCGCCTTGGCCGGCTGCAGCAAGGTCAGCTGCGCCGACATCTGATTGATCGTCGGCGTAAGCAAGCGGTTGATCGCTTCGAACCGCTCCAAGGTCTGTGCCGAACGCTCGAGCAGAGACAAGGCCTCGGCGGTGCGGCCGTTGCGCAGGTCCTGCACGGCTTCGTTGTTGTCGACGCTCGCCAGTCCGAGCGAATCGTTCGCCATCGTGTACATCATGCGCGCACGCGCGAAGTCGTCGCGCGCGGCGTCTTGGTCTCCCGTCACCGCATAGGCGATGCCGCGCCGCGCCAGCGCGTCGGCGAGATGGGACGGATCGTCGAGCTTTTCGAGCAGGTCGATCGCTTCGGACAAGTCGCGGATCGCGGTCGGCGTATCGAGGATGTTCACGGTGCTCAGAGCGGTCAGCACACGTGCGCGCAACACCGGATCGTCCGCGGCCGAGGTGGTCGTCAAGAGGTTCGCCAGGCGTGCGCGCGCGGCGTCGTCCTGGTCGGTTTCCGTTTCGAGCCGCGCCAAATCCAATTGCAACGACGGCAGCTTGACGACCGCCGGCGGCGCCGCTTCTATCAGACGGCGCGCGGTGCGGATGTCGTCGGTCAGCATCGCCACCTCGATGCGCTGCAAGAGTTCCGCCACGGAAGGCGCGGTTTCGTCCGTCGCCGGCGCGGGGCTGGCCTTGCCGAGCAGCGCCAGCAGCTGGTCGCAGGCGTCGCGCGCGGCGAGCAGGACATCGGGCGAATACGCCTTCGCCAGGCGCTCGCGATCGCCGCTGTGCAAGGTGAGCTTGACCAGCCAACCGCCTTGCTGCTGGATCGCCAGCGCCGTGACGATGTCCTGCGCGCCGGTCGCTTGGCGCACTTTGGCGGCGAAGTCGCCGTCCTGCGGCGCGCCGCCGGCGAGCGCGACGATGTCCGAACTCGGCACCACGCGAAACGCGGCCTTGCGCAGCCGGCTCGCGACCAGATCCATCAAGCCCAGGCGCATCCACGCGGCGTCCGCATCGCCGTTCGCTTCGACTTCCGCGGGAATGACCGCGATGGCGGCGGTCGACGATCCGGCCGTTCGCTTGAGCGCGGAGAGCGGCGAGAGATCGCGATTCCAGAAAACGCCGACGCCGATCGCAGCGGCGATCGCGAGGATGAGCACGAGCCAGCTCGCAATCCGCGGCCAGCGTCTGCGCGAACTTCGCGGCACGCTCGCTTCCGCTGCTGCGGTGGGCAACAGCGGGCGCGTCGCATCTTCCTCGACGACTTCCGCCACCCAGTGAAATCCGAAATGCGCGACCGTACGGATGACCGCCTGGCGATCACCGTCGTCGCCGACCACGCGGCGCACTTTGCGCATCAGCTGGCGCAGCTGGACGTCGGTCACGTCCGCTCGCCCCCACACCGCCGCGGTCAGCTCGTCGTGCCCGACGGCGCGATCCCGGTGCTGGATCAGGTAAGCGATGCAATCGAAGGCTTTCGGCGCCAGCGCGAACAGCACACCGCCGCTGCGCAGTTCGCGCGTCGCCGGGTCGAGCACGTAGCCGCCGAAGCGATAGCGAGAACGCTGGGGAGGATCGGAAGGCTTCACGTCGGTGCCGCGATGCTCGACCGTTCCGATGCGCAGCACAGCGCTCGAAACGTGGATCGTAGCGGCGAACACGCCTTCAAAGATTGCATCGCAGCGCGTACCCAGCCCATTCCTGCTCGACCGGCATGGTACACAAGCACGCTCCGCCGCAGCGATCGGCCGCGGTCGCGCTAACTCGCCGGCGGCGGCCGATTGTGTTGCAAAACTAGACAATCCATCCCGGTCGCGCCGCCTTATCCGCGCGGCGCCGCCCTCTAGACTGGCATGAGAGGCGCCGGGCCGCCTCGCTTCCTCATTCCCAGGAGATTGCGATGACCGACCATTCCATCCAAGGCAAGACCGTATTGATCGCCGGCGGCGCGAAGAATCTCGGCGGGCTGATCGCACGCGATCTCGCTGCGCACGGCGCCAAGGCGGTCGCGATCCACTACAACGGCGCGGCGAGCAAGGCCGACGCCGACGCGACGGTCGCCGCGATCAAGGCCGCCGGTGCGCAGGCCGCCGCGTTCCAAGGCAATCTCACCAGTGCCGGCGCGGTCGAAAAACTGTTCGCCGACACCGTCGCCGCGGTCGGCCGGCCGGACATCGCGATCAACACGGTCGGCAAGGTGCTGAAGAAACCCTTGGTCGAGATCAGCGAAGCCGAATACGACGAGATGACCGCGGTCAATTCCAAGTGCGCGTTTTTCTTTCTCAAGGAAGCGGGCAAGCACGTCAACGACAACGGCAAGATCCTGACTTTGGTTACGTCCCTGCTCGGCGCCTACACGCCGTTCTACGCCGCCTACGCCGGCACCAAGGCGCCGGTCGAGCATTTCACGCGCGCGGCGTCGAAGGAGTTCGGCGAGCGCGGCATTTCGGTGGTGGCGGTCGGCCCAGGTCCGATGGACACGCCGTTCTTCTATCCGGCCGAAGGCAGCGATGCGGTCGCCTACCACAAGACCGCGGCGGCGCTGTCGAACTTCTCCAAGACCGGCCTGACCGACATCGAAGACATCGCCCCCTTCATCCGCTTCCTCGTTTCCGACGGTTGGTGGATGACCGGCCAGACCATCCTGATCAACGGCGGCTATACGACCAAATGACGATGCGCGGGCCCGGCTGCGGCGGCGCTTGCCCCAAGATCGCGCAAGCGATGCGATCGCCCATCGATTGCTGAGGCCGCCGCATGGACAAGCTCGACCGCTACCGCATCTTCGTCAGCGTCGCCGAGATGGGCAGCTTCACGCGTGCCGCGCATGCGCTCGACCTGCCGCGCGCTTCGGTGTCCGCCGCGCTGCAACGGCTGGAGGCGGACATCGGCGCGCGCCTCTTGCATCGGACCACACGCCGCGTGCGGCTGACTGCCGACGGCAGTCAGTTGCTCGAACGCGTGCGCCCGCTGCTGGCCGAAGCGGAAGACATCGATCAGTTGTTCCAGACACGCCAGCGCCAGGTTTCCGGGCGCCTGCACGTGGACGTGCCGAGCCGCATCGCACGGCGCTTGATCGCGCCGGCGCTGCCGAACCTGTTGCGCCGCTATCCGCGCCTGCAGCTCGAACTCGGCTCGACCGATCGCACGATCGACTTGGTGCGCGACGGCGTCGACTGCGCGATCCGCGTCGGCGAGCTGCGCGACAGCAGCTTGGTGGCGCGGCCGCTCGGGCAGCTCGCGATGATCAACTGCGCCAGCGCCGGTTACCTGCGCGATTTCGGCGTGCCCGAACGCTTGCAGGATTTGGCCGACGGACATTGGACAGTCGGCTACGCCTCGCCGAGCACCGGCCGCGAGATTCCGTGGGAAGGCGAGATCGGCTCGGCGGGCGCGCTGCGCATACCGAGCCGGGTCGTGGTGAACAATGCCGAAAGCTACATCGCCTGCTGCCGTGCCGGCATTGGCCTGATCCAGGTGCCGCGCTACGACGTGCAGTATCTGTTGGACGCAGGCGAGCTGATCGAGGTGCTGTCCACGCATCGCCCAAGCGCGATGGCGGTCACCGCCTTGTATCCGCATCGGCGGCCGGCCTCGCGTCGCGTGGCGGTGTTCGTCGATTGGTTCGCCGCGCTGATCGCGCCGTATCTGCAAGCGCCGGCGCGATGACGGAGTGAGCGGCATCGAACGCGGCGGTCGAGAGAAAAACCTGCCTACCCGTTTAGGCGATACACCGTACGACGTGCAAGCCGCTTGTTGTCGCAGCGATCCTTGCGGGAGCGCGTGCGCAAGCTCCCCTGCCGCGACGAGCGAACTCGAATGAATCGCGTCGCGTAAAACGACGAAGGCTGCCTCGCGGCAGCCTTCGGTAACTACGATACGCGGCGAATCAATCGCCGCGATCGATCACGCGCGATTGCACCGCCGGGCCGCCGATCGGCGCTTCGCCGCGCGGTGCGCTGCCGCCGCCGGCGTGCGGCGGACGGTTGCCGCCCTGCCAGTCCTTCGGCGGACCGGGCTCGCGCCCGTTCATGATCGCGGCGATCTGCTCGCGGTCGATCGTCTCGTACTGCAGCAGCGCCTGCGCCATCGCCTCGAGCTTGTCGTTGTGGTCGACCAGAATGCCCTTGGCGCGCGCGTAGGCGCGATCGATCACACCGCGAACGACCTCGTCGATCTTGCGCGCAGTCTCTTCCGAGACGTGCTTGTGCTGCGTCACCGAACGGCCGAGGAACACTTCGTCTTCCTCGTCGGTGTAGGTCATCGGACCGAGTTCTTCCGACAAACCGTACTTGGTGACCATGTCGCGCGCGAGCTGGGTCGCGCGCTGGATGTCGTTCGACGCACCGGTGGTGACCTTGTCCTCGCCGAAGATCAGCTCTTCCGCGACGCGGCCGCCGTACAAGCTCGCCAGGCGGCTTTCGAGCGAGGTCTTGGAGTGGCTGTAGCGGTCCTGCTCGGGCAGGAACATCGTCACGCCGAGCGCGCGGCCGCGCGGAATGATGGTGACCTTGTGCACCGGATCGTGCTCGGGCACGGACAGGCCGACGATCGCGTGGCCGGCTTCGTGATACGCGGTCAGCTTCTTCTCGTCGTCGCTCATGATCATCGAACGGCGCTCGGCGCCCATCATGATCTTGTCCTTGGCGCGCTCGAAATGGTCCATGCGCACGTCGCGCGAATTCTCGCGCGCGGCGAAAAGCGCCGCCTCGTTGACGAGGTTGGCGAGATCGGCGCCGGAGAAGCCGGGGGTGCCGCGCGCGATCGTCAGCGGCTCGACGTCGCTGGCGACCGGCACCTTGCGCATGTGGACTTTGAGAATCTGCTCGCGGCCTTTGAGGTCGGGCAGCGGCACGACTACCTGGCGGTCGAAGCGGCCCGGGCGCAGCAGCGCCGGGTCGAGCACGTCCGGACGGTTGGTCGCGGCGATCACGATCACGCCCTCGCTGCCCTCGAAGCCGTCCATTTCGACCAGCAACTGGTTCAGGGTCTGCTCGCGTTCGTCGTGACCGCCGCCGAGGCCGGCACCACGATGACGGCCGACCGCGTCGATTTCATCGATGAAGATGATGCACGGCGCGTGCTTCTTAGCCTGCTCGAACATGTCGCGCACGCGCGCGGCGCCGACGCCGACGAACATCTCGACGAAGTCGGAACCGGAGATCGAGAAGAACGGCACCTTCGCTTCGCCGGCGATCGCCTTGGCGAGAAGAGTCTTGCCGGTACCGGGCGAGCCGACCATCAGCACGCCGCGCGGAATCTTGCCGCCGAGCTTGGTGAACTTGGACGGATCGCGCAGAAATTCGACCAGCTCGGAGACTTCCTCTTTCGCCTCGTCGCAGCCGGCGACGTCGGCGAAGGTGATCTTGATCTGGTCTTCGCCCTGCAGCTTCGCGCGCGAGCGCCCGAACGACATCGCGCCGCGGCCGCCGGCACCGGCCTGCATCTGGCGCATGAAGTAGATGAGAAGACCGATGAAGATCAGGATCGGAACCCAGTCGAGCAGGATCTTCCAAAGCGGCATCACGTTGTCGACCGGTACCTGGCGTACCTCGACGTTCGACTTCGCCAGCAGCTCGAGCAGCTGACGGTTGCCGTCGATCGGAACGATCGTCGACACCGTGCTGCCATCCTTCAACTTGGCCGTCGCCTTCGAAGGCAACTCCGCGGTGAAGGTGACCGCAGCGACGCCGCCGTTGCCGACCTGCTGGGTGAAATCCGAGTACGACACGTCCGAAGGGGGCGCCGTGCGCGGATTGAAGCTCTGGAATACGGTCAAAAGGACGATCGCGATGACCACCCAGAGCAAAAGATTCTTAACCATGTCATTCATGGAATACGCCTGTCGCCTTACCAGTCTCTCGACTAACCGCGCTTGCCGACGGCCAGCGCATACACCTCGGAGCTACGCGCTCGCGAGGCCTTCGGTTTACGGATGCTGACGCGCTCGTAGCCTGCACGCAAGCGCCTTACGAAATCGTCAAATCCCTCGCCCTGGAACACCTTGGTCAGAAATGAACCGCCCGGACGCAGATGTGCGGCGGCAAATTCCTCGGCCAATTCCACCAGATGCATCGATCGCGGCTGGTCCACGGCGGCCATGCCGCTGAGATTGGGGGCCATGTCGGAAAGGACAAGATCGACCGCGGCGCCGCCAAGGGCTTGTTTCAATTGTTGCAAAACAGCCTCTTCACGGAAGTCGCCGTGGATGAATTCGACGCCGCCGATGCCCTGCATCGGCAGGATGTCGAGCGCGATCACGCGCCCCGACCATTCCCCGTTCTTCTCGCCCAGGCGCTCGCGCGCCACCTGCGACCAGCCGCCCGGCGCCGCGCCGAGATCGACGATGACCATGCCCGGCTTGAGCAGGCGGTCGCGCTCGATCAGTTCTTCCAGCTTGAATACGGCACGCGAACGCCAGCCCTCGGCCTGGGCGCGCTTCACGTACGGATCGCTGAAATGTTCCTGCAGCCAGCGATTGCTGGATTTGCTGCGTGCCATGGGTGCTACAGCGCCCCGCGCGGATTCGGCCGAAACAGCCGGGCATGATACCCTGTGCGGCCGGTGCTGCCCCGCGCCGACCCTGTCCATTCAGTTCCCGCTCATGCCCTTGTCTGCGTCCCAAAAGCGTTATCTGCGCGGCCTCGCGCACGACCTGAAGCCGGTGATCCTGGTCGGCCAGAAAGGCGTCACGCCCGCCCTGCTGGCCGAATTCGGCGGCGCGCTGGCGCATCACGAGCTGGTCAAGGTCAAGCTCGCCGACGACGAGCGCGATTCGCGCGACGCCTCGATCGAAGCGATCCGCGCACATTCGGGCGCCGAACTGGTGCAGACGATCGGCAAGGTCGCCTGCTTCTACAAGCGCAATCCCGAGCGGGCGCAGTTCACGCTGCCCAAGTAAATGCAGTTCACGCAGGACCTGCCCGAGGGTTACCTGTTCTTCCGCGCCTGCACGCCGGACGCGGTGACGGTGATCGACCGCACGCTGACGCGAAGCTTCCTGCTCGCGCCCGACCGTCTGGTCGAAGACTGGCCGGTCAATGCGGTCGAGAACCTCGACGCAGCTGCCGCTGAGGCGATCGCCGAACTCGCGCCCGAAGTGGTCCTGCTCGGTACCGGCGTGCGCCAGGTGTTTCCGCCGCGCTCGGCCCTGCTAACGCTGCTGCGGCAGCGCATCGGCGTCGAGGTGATGGACAACGCGGCGGCTTGTCGGACCTACAACCTGCTCGCCGGTGAAGGCCGGCGTGTGGTCGCGGCGATCATCCTGCCGCCGCGCAGCGACGGCTGAGCGCGCAAGGTCACGCGTCTTCTTCACCCTCGCTGGCGCGCAACAGAACGCTCAATCGCTGCAAGGCTTCGCTCTGAATCTGCCGTGCTCGCTCACGCGAGATACCGAGGTCGCGGCCGATCTCGGCGAGTGATTGCACCGGTGTGCCGTCGAGGCCGAAGCGGCGTTGCAGGACCGTGCGCTGGCGCTCGCCGAGTTGTGCGAGCGAGGCGGCGAAGCGCTCGGTGTTGATCGCCGCGCCCGGTGTCTCTTCGGCTTCTTGGATCTGTCCGATCAAGGCGCGTTCGCCGGCTTCGAGCGCGGCGTCGAGCGAGCCGACGCGCTCGTTGATGCGGAACAGCTCGGCAACCTCTTGCACGCTCTTTCCGGCCCCAGCGGCGATCTGATCCAAACTCGGCGGTGCGCCGAGGCGCGCGGACAGTTCGCGTTCTTCGCGCAGGATCTGCGCGAGTTCGCGCAGCACGTGCACCGGCACGCGCACGGTGCGGCCTTGGTTCATCACGGCCGACTGCACCGCCTCGCGAATCCACCAGACCGCGTAGGTCGAAAAGCGCAGGCGCCGTGCCGGATCGAATTTCTCGACCGCGCGAATCAAGCCGAGATTGCCTTCGGCGATCAGGTCCATCAGCAGCACGCCGCGGCCGACGTAGGGCCGCGCGACGGTCACGACCAGGCGCAGATTCGCTTCGATCATGCGCCTCCGCGCCTCGACGTCGCCGGCTTGCACGCGCGTGGCCAGCGCCCATTCCTCTTCGGCGCCGAGCAGGGCGATCAGTCCGATTTCGGCCAGGTACGCGCCGGTGGAACTCCGTGCTTCCTCGTCCTGTGGTTCGACCGCATCGATCAGATCGAGCAGGCCCTCGAGCGAGGAATCCTGCGCTTCCGAGCCGTCGTCGTGGGAATGGCGTGCGCTCACTCGGCCAGCTTATCGCGCTAGCGCCGCGGCAGATAATCGAGCGGATTAGCCGGCTTGCCGTTCTTGCGGATCTCGAAATGCAACGAGTCGCGGCTGGCGCTGCTCGAACCCATTTCCGCAATGACCTGGCCGGACTTCACCGCATCGCCCTCTTTCACCAGCCGCTTGCGGTTGTAGCCGTAGGCGGAGAGAAAGCCGGGACTGTGTTTGACGATGATCAGTTCGCCGTAGCCGATCAAACCGTTGCCGCTGTAGACCACGCTGCCGTCGGCGGCGGCGCGCACCGGATCGCCGGACTTGCCGGCGATATCGATGCCCTGTTTGGTCTGATCGCCGGCGACGAAGCCGCCGACGACTTGGCCGGTGGCGGGCCAGCGCCAGGCGACTTCGCCGGCGACGTTGCTGGCGCCCGATGCGGCGGCCGGCGGCGTTTCGATCGGCTTGCTGGCCGGAGCTGCCGCGACGGGCGCTGTGTTGGTCGGTGCCGGTGCGCTGGACGACGGTGCTGGAGTAGCCGCCGGCGCAGCGGCGGACGGCGGTGGTGAGGAAACGTTCTCGAACGGCGCCGGCGTGGGCGTGGCCGGCTTGTTCGGCGTAGGCGCCGTGACGGTCGCGATGACGGGCGTGGAGGGCGAACGCGACGGCGGCGCTGCCGGCTTGGTGCCGCCCTTCGGGCCGAGCCGGAGTTCCTGCCCGACATAGATCGTGTAGGGCGCCGAAATGCCGTTCCAGCCGGCCAGCTCGCGAAAGTCGGTGCCGTGGCGAAACGCGATGCTGTAGAGCGTATCGCCGCGCTGCACCTTGTAGCTGCCGCCGGAGGGAGGCGCGATGGATTTCGGCTCGGTCTTCGCCGGAGCCGCGCCGAAGCTGCGATCCTCGACCGGCGCAGGTCCGGTCGAGGCGCATCCGGCGAGCACCGCCAGAGCGATCGGCCAGAAACCGTGCCGTATCATGAAATGTTTTTTCATGACAGAAGCTTACCGAAGAAACTTGAAGTAGACGATTACCAGCACGACTAATGCGATGGCGATCCAGCCGATCCATTCGATCCAGCGGTGCAAGGCGTCCTCGGCGCGCTTGCCGCCGAGCCGGATCACGCCGGCGAGCAAGTACACGCGCTTGGCGCGACCGATGAACATGCTGGCAACGAAGGCGAACAAGGGTACCCCGACGATGCCCGAGGCCCAGGTAAATATCTTCAACGGCACCGGCATGAAGCCGGCCACCACCAAGGTCCAGAACGCGGTCCAAGGATGCTGCGCGACGTCCTCTTTCAGCTGCAGCACCAAGGCATCGATGCGCGGCAGCCAGCCCAGATCGTCGAGCAACGGACGCAGCGCGGCGAACGCGTAGTGGCCGAGCGCGTAGCCGACCAGCGCGCCGACCAGGGAGCAGATCACGCTGATGGTGGCGTAGCGGAACCAGCGCTCCGGTTTGGCCAGCACCATCGGCGCCAACATGATCTCGGGCGCGATCGGAAAGATGATCGCCTCGACGAAACTGAGTCCGCCCAGATACGGTTCGGCTCTCGGATGCCCGGCCCAGCGCAGCGCGGTTTCGTACATCGGTCGGAACAGCTTCATCGCGACACGTCCTGTTGAGGCTTCATCCGGTTCCCCCGAGCAAGGGCACGAAACTGACCGCGCCGAGCGATTCGCGCACCAAGCCTTCGCCTTCGGCGTCGGCACGCACGCGCACCAGCTGCTGCCGGCCGGGCGGCCCGACCGGCGCGACCAGACAGCCGTCCGGCGCCAGCTGATCGAGCAGCACTTCTTCGAGCTGCGTACCGGCGGCGGTCAGGATGATGGCGTCGAACGGCGCCTCCTCGTCCCAGCCGAGACGGCCGTCAGCGTGGCGCGAACGCACGTTGGCGATGCCGAGCTTGCGGAACAGACGGCGCGCGTTGCGCAACAGTTCGTCGATGCGTTCGACCGTATAGACCTGTTCGACCAGTTGCGCCAGCACGGCGCACTGATAACCCGAACCGGTACCGATTTCGAGCACGCGACGCGGCAGCTTGGCTTGGATCAAGACTTCGGTCATGCGCGCGACCACGAACGGCTGCGAGATCGTCTGCCCCTGCCCTATCGGCAGCGCAGTGTCTTCGTAGGCGCGCGAGGCGAGCGCTTCGTCGATGAACAAGTGACGCGGCAGCTGCCGCATCACGTCGAGCACACGACGATCGCGGATGCCTTCGGCGATCAAGCGCTCGATCAGGCGATCGCGCGCGCGTTGCGAGGTCATGCCGAGTCCGCGCGTTGCCGAGTCGCGCCGCGAGAACAGACTCATGCGAATCGGCCCCTCATGCGGCGTCGAACTTCGGCTGCAGCGCGGCGACCCAGCCGCTGACCTTTTCCAGTGCTTGGAAGCGTGTCAGGTCGACATGGATCGGCGTGATCGAAACGTAACCGTCGCGCACTGCGCGGAAATCGGTGCCCGGGCCGTCGTCGGCCGCCTCGCCGGGCGGTCCGATCCAGTAGATCGGGCGACCGCGCGGATCGGTCTGCGCGATGCATGGCGCCGACCGATGGCGCTTACCCAGGCGCGTTACTGCGAGACCGCGGATCTCGTGCCAGGGCCGATCGGGCACGTTGACGTTGAGAATGGTATCGGCCGGCAGCGGATCGATCAGCAAGCGGCGCATCAGCAGCAATACGGCTTCGGCTGCGCTGTCGTAGTGCTCGCCCTTGTGGTCGCGGGAAACCAGCGACACCGCGATCGCCGGCAGGCCGAGAAATCGGCCTTCCATCGCGGCCGAAACGGTGCCCGAATAGATCACGTCGTCGCCGAGGTTGGCGGCGTTGTTGATGCCGGAGACGACGATGTCGGGTTCGTGGTCGAGCAGGCCCGATAAGGCCAGATGCACACAATCGGTCGGCGTGCCGGCGACACGCCAGCGGCCGTCGTCGAGACGAATCGCACGGATCGGTTGATCGAGGGTCAGCGAATTGCTGGCGCCGGAACGATCGCGATCGGGCGCCACCACGGTGACTTCGCCGACCGCGGCGAGTCGTTCGTGCAACACGCGGATGCCGGGTGCGTCGACGCCGTCATCGTTGCTGACCAAGACTCGCATGCGTTTCATCCGTGCCGATTCGGAATTGCTGCGCACTCGCGCTGCGTGAAAAACCGCAGCGGCGTGCGCGACGCGAACGGAACGCGGCAGCTACGTCGAGGGACGCTGCCGCCCGCTCCGTCCGGCGAAGCGGGGATGATAGCGGATTCGTACCGGCGCTCGCGCGCATCGGCGCGCGGCGTCGGTGCTTGCCGCGGCGCGCGTTATCGCGTTTGCGTGGCGCCGGACTGTGTCGCTGCGGCGGCTTTCGTCGTCTTCGCGGACGCGCTCGTCGCGTGCCTGCGCTGATCGGGGTATTTGACCCATACCTGCCGGTGACCGCGCTCCTTCGACTGCTGATTGACCGCTTCCACTTTCTCGGCGTCCACACGCGACGCGCTTTCCGCCACCGTCGCCTTCGGCAATTGCTGCGTATCCTGCGACCAGATCACGCGGGCGCCGCGGCGCTTGCTCCATTGTTCGACCGCGGCCGGCTTGGCCGCGCCGGCCGCCTGCGGATCGGGTCGGTCGCGCGGCACCGTCTGTGCGCCGGCCGCGCCGATGCCGGCTATCAGTAATGCGATGGCGGCCATGTGGATGGGACCTGTGCGGTAAGTCTTCATCTCTCTCTCCTCGCGGCGAATTCCGCGCGACGAGCCGCCGCGACGGATGCCGCATCGTCGGCCAGCGCAGCCGAACGAAAACTGAGCCCCGATCTTCGGTTTAACGCGATGTTCAGTCCAATGTCGTCGCGGGATGGCGCGCAATTGCTGCCGCCGCGGCGCCTCGCTAACCTCACGCAAAGTTTCCCGATCGTCACGATGAGCGAACACGATCCCAGCGACGACGATGCGCAGCTGTTCCGCAGCGCGATCGGGCGCGTGAGGCCGCTGAAGGAAGCGCCTGCGCCGGCACCGAGCGCACCGCGGCCCGCGCCCGAGCCGGTGCAGGCGCGCCTCGACGAGGCGCGCGTGGTCGAAGAGCTGCTGACCCATCCGATCGACCCCAGCATCGAAGGCGGCGACGAGATCGCCTACCTCAAACCCGGCCAGCAGCATCGCTTGTTGCAACGCTTGCGCCGCGGCCAGTTCAGCGTGCGCGCCGAGATCGACCTGCACGACATGACCAGCACCGTCGCGCGCGAGGCGATCCGGCAGTTCCTCGACGAAAGCCGCCGCAACGGCGCCCTGTGCGTGCGCATCGTGCACGGCAAGGGACTGCGCTCGAAAGCGCAGGGGCCGGTATTGAAACAATTGACCGATACCCTGCTGCGCCGTCGCGCCGACGTGCTCGCCTTCACCTCGGCCCGTCCCGCGCAGGGCGGCACCGGCGCCGTCATCGTGCTGCTGCAAGCTGCGTGAGCACCGTCGCAGCGGCGAACGAGAAGCTAAACTTTTTTTGAAAGAATCCGTTGATATCGCTCGGCGCGCCCCAAAAAGGCATGCCGAAGCGCATCCGGCACGCAGGTAGGAGTCCGTTCGAGGCTCCTGCCACGACGCTGGCAGCAGGGTTGGACGAGGATGTCGCGTTCAGCCGCCTCAGCGTCGTCGTCGTAGCCACCGCCACGACACGAGCCATGCCGCCAGCCGGCATCCGAGGGTGCGCCCGCTCTTGCATCTTCTCAGGGAATAATCGTCATGCGCACGCATCGTCTCTCCAAGTCCCTATCACCCGTGCTCGCCGTCGCGCTGCTTGCGACGCTGGCCGCCTGCAACAAGAACGCGGCCGCGCCGCACGCCGGCGGCGGCATGCCGCCGCCGCCCGACGTCAGCGTCGCGGCGGTGGTGTCCAAGCCGGTGCGTCAGTGGGACGCCTTCACCGGCCGCGTCGCCGCGATCGACGCGGTCGACGTGCGTGCCCGCGTCAGCGGCTACATTCAGCGCATCGCGTTCAAGGAGGGCGACGAGGTCAAGCAGAACGATCTCCTGTTCGTCATCGACCAGCGTCCCTACAAGGCCGCGCTCGACAACGCCGCCGCGCAGCTCGATCGCGCCCGCGCCTCGGCCAAGCTGGCGCAGGCGCAGGACCAGCGCGCGCAATCGCTGATCAAGACCGGTGCGATCTCGCGTGACGACTACGACACGCGCAACGCGACGCTCGGCCAGACCAATGCCGACGTACGCGCAGCGGAAGCCGCGCTCGCGACCGCCAAGCTCAACTTCGAATACACCGAAGTGCGCTCGCCGATCGCCGGCCGCGTCGGACGTGCGCTGCTGACCTTGGGCAACCTGACCCAGGCCGACCAGACCGTGCTCACCAGCGTGGTCTCGCAGGATCCGGTCTACGTCTACTTCCAGCCCGACGAGCAGACCTTCCTGCGCTACGCCGAACTGGCGCGCAAGGGTACCCGCGCCAACTCGGACAACCCGGTCCGCGTCGGTCTGGCCAACGACAGCGGCTTCCCGTACAGCGGCACGGTCAACTTCATCAACAATCAGGTCGACGCCGCCACCGGCACGATCAATGCGCGTGCAGTGGTGCCGAATGCCGAACGCGTGTTCACCCCAGGCCTGTACGCGCGCGTGCAGCTCGAGGGCAGCGCCGAGTTCAAGGCGATGCTGATCGACGACAAAGCCGTGCTGACCGACCAGGACCGCAAGTACGTCTACGTGCTCGGCCCGGAGAACAAGGCCATGCGCAAGGACGTCGCGCTCGGCGGCATGGTCGAGGGCCTGCGTGTGGTGCAGTCCGGACTCGACCTCAACGACAAGGTCATCGTCTCCGGTCTGCAGAAGATCTTCTTCCCCGGTGCCCCGGTGAAACCGAGCGAGGTGCCGATGGGCGCTCCGCCGGCAGCACCTGCTGCGCACGCGGTGGCGGCCAAGTAAGGAGACCCGCACGTGGATTTCTCCAAGTTCTTCATCGACCGCCCGATCTTCGCGGCGGTCCTCTCGATCGTCATCTTCGCCGCCGGCCTGATCGCGATTCCGATCCTGCCGATCAGTGAATACCCCGAGGTGGTACCGCCGTCGGTGATCGTGCGCACGGTCTATCCGGGCGCCAATCCGAAGGTGATCGCCGAAACCGTGGCGCAACCGCTCGAGGCCGCGATCAACGGCGTCGAGAACCTCATGTACATGAAGTCGATCGCCGGCTCCGACGGTGTACTGCAGATCACCGTCACCTTCCGCCCCGGCACCGACCCGGACGATTCAACGGTGCGCGTGCAGAACCGCGTCAGCCAGGCGCAGGCGCGCCTGCCCGAGGACGTGCGCAGGCAAGGCGTGACCGTGCAGAAGCAGTCGCCGACCTTCCTGATGGTCGTGTTCCTGTCGTCCAAGAGCGGCAAGTACGACACCTTGTACTTGCGCAACTACGCCGTGTTGAACGTCAAGGACGAACTGGCGCGCTTGCCCGGCGTCGGCGACGCGCAGATCTTCGGCGGCGGCGACTACGCCATGCGCATCTGGCTCGACCCGGACAAGATCGCCTCGCGCGGCCTCACCGCCAGCGACGTGCTCAACTCGATCCGCGAACAGAACGTGCAGGTCTCGGCCGGCCAGGTCGGCGCCGAGCCGATTCCGGGCGGCAGCGACTTCCTGATTCCGATCAATGCGCAAGGCCGCCTCAGCACGCCCGAGCAGTTCGGCGAGATCGTGCTCAAGAGCGGCAGCAACGGCGAGATCGTGCGTCTGTCCGACGTCGCGCGCCTGCAGCTGGGTGCCGGCGACTACACGCTGCGCGCGCAGATGGAAGGCCACAACGCGGCCGGCATCGGCATCTTCCAGGCTCCCGGCGCGAACGCGCTGGCGATCCAGGAAGCGGTCATGACGAAGATGGCCGAGCTGTCCAAGCGCTTCCCCGAAGGCATCGAGTACAGCGCGCCCTACGACACCACGATCTTCGTGCGCGATTCGATCAAGGCGGTGGTCAGCACCCTGCTCGAAGCGGTGCTTCTGGTCGTGCTGGTGGTGATCCTGTTCCTGCAAACCTGGCGCGCCTCGATCATTCCCTTGATCGCGGTGCCGGTATCGATCGTCGGCACCTTCGCCGCGCTGTACATGCTCGGGTTCTCGATCAACACCTTGACCTTGTTCGGCCTCGTGCTGGCGATCGGCATCGTCGTCGACGACGCGATCGTGGTGGTCGAAAACGTCGAGCGCAACATCGAAGAAGGTCGCACGCCGCTGGAAGCGGCGCATCAGGCGATGACCGAAGTGTCCGGCCCGATCGTCGCAATCGCGCTGGTTCTGTGTGCGGTGTTCGTGCCGATGGCGTTCCTGACCGGCGTGACCGGCCAGTTCTACAAGCAGTTCGCCGTCACCATCGCGATCTCGACGGTGATCTCGGCGATCAACTCGCTGACCTTGTCGCCGGCGCTGGCGGCCAAGCTGCTGAAGTCGCACGACGCGCCCAAGGACGGCCTGTCACGCCTGATCGATCGTTTGTTCGGCTGGATCTTCCGACCGTTCAACCGCTTCTTCAAGGCGAGCTCGGACAAGTATCAGGGCACGGTCAAGCGCACGCTCGGCCGCCGCGGCCTCGTGTTCCTGGTGTACGCGCTGCTCCTGGTCGCCACCGGCTTCATGTTCCAACTGGTGCCGCGCGGCTTCATTCCGATCCAGGACAAGATGTACCTGATGGCCGGCGTGAAACTGCCCGAAGGCTCCTCGATCGAGCGCACCGATGCGGTGTTGAACAAGGTGGTGAAGATCGGTCTGGCCGAAGAAGGCGTCGAAAGCTCGGGCGCGTTCCCGGGCTTGAACGCGCTGCAATTCAGCAACACGCCGAACACGGGCCTGGTGTTCTTCCCGCTCAAGCCGTTCGGCGAGCGCCACCGTACCGCCAAGGAGATCAACGACTCGATCAACCAGAAGATCCACGGCATCCAGGAGGGCTTCACCTTCGCCCTGCTGCCGCCGCCGATCCTCGGTCTGGGCAACGGTTCGGGCTATTCGCTGTTCATCGAAGACCGCGCCAGCCTCGGCTACGGTGCGCTGCAGAACGCGGTCACCGCGTTCCAGGGCACGGTTGCGCAAACGCCGGGCATGGGCTTTCCGATCAGCACCTACCAGGCGAACATGCCGCAGTACGACGCCGAAGTGGATCGCGCCAAGGCGAAGGCGCAGGGCGTGCCGCTGACCGAGCTGTTCGCGACCTTGCAGACCTATCTCGGTTCGGCCTACGTCAACGACTTCAACCTGTTCGGTCGCACCTGGCAGGTGATCGCGCAAGCCGACGGTCCGTTCCGCGACAGCGTCGAGGACATCGCCAATCTGAAGACGCGCAACGACCGCGGCGAAATGGTGCCGATCGGCTCGATGGTGACGATCAAGCAGACCTACGGTCCCGATCCGGTGCTGCGTTACAACGGCTACCCGGCGGCCGACCTGCTCGGCGAAGCCGATCCAACCCTGCTCTCCTCCGCGCAGGCGATGGAGAAGATCACCGGCATCGCCCAGCAAGTGCTGCCAAACGGTATGAACTTCGAATGGACCGACCTCAGCTATCAGGAAGCAACCCAGGGCAAGGCCGCGCTGGTGGTGTTCCCGCTTGCGATCCTGCTCGCCTTCCTCGTGCTGGCCGCTCTGTACGAGTCGTGGACGCTGCCGTTGGCGGTGATCCTGATCGTGCCGATGTGCATGCTGTCGGCATTGGCCGGCGTCAAACTGCTGGGCGGTGACAACAACACCTTCGTCCAGGTCGGGCTGGTCGTGTTGATGGGACTTGCGTGCAAGAACGCGATCCTGATCGTCGAGTTCGCGCGCGAACTGGAGTTCCAGGGCAAGAGCATCGTCGAAGCGGCGCTCGAATCCTGCCGCCTGCGTCTGCGTCCGATCGTGATGACCTCGGTCGCGTTCATCGCCGGCACCGTGCCGCTGGTGTTCTCGCACGGCGCCGGCGCCGAGGTGCGTTCGATCACCGGCATCACGGTGTTCTCCGGCATGATCGGCGTGACCTTGTTCGGTCTGTTCCTGACGCCGGTGTTCTACGTCGGCCTGCGCAAGCTGTCCGGGCGCAAGCTGATCAACCACGCGGAACCGAGCGTCGCCCACGCTTGACCGCTGCGGTCCGGAGCCGTCGCCGCCTCGCGCGGCGGCGGCTCTCCGCCCGCCGACGATCCTCTCAGCCGTCTTTCTCGCGCGGCATCGTCGGATACTGGATCCAACGCAAAGTCGCACCGCGGCGCAACGCCCACTGATTCACCGCGATGACCTTGGCGTAGTCGATACCCGGCCGTTGTGCCAGATCGCGCGGCCGCTGCGCTCGCGTATCCACGCCGGCGCAAGCCGACATCCCGAAACACATCACGACTGCCGCACCGACGAAGAAGACTTTCATCGCGACCTCCGCTTGTGATGGATGCAGTCGCGCGCTGCTGGCGCCGACCGCGCATCCACTCTACGTCGATCGACGACGCTGATGAGGCGCTTCGATGTTGCCGCGGTTGCGCGATTGCACTCAGACCGGCGCTTCGCCCCAGCTGCAGACTTCGCGCAGCACGGTGGTCGCAAAGGCTCCAGCCGGCAGGCGGAAATCGAAGCGCAGACGGTCGGCGCCTTCCCATTCCCAACGCAAGCCCTCCGCGCGCAGCCGCAGCGCGCGCCGCTGCTGCTGCAGGTCTTCGCGTTCGAGCCCGCGCGCGAGCGCGGAAAGCGGCTCGATCGCCTGCAGTTCGAGCGCGCGCACCGCATCGCGGCTGCGCAGCTCGCCGGCGCCCCACAGCGGGCCGGTGGGGTCGATGTCGAACGCGGTCAGTCGGCGCTCGAGGTCGGCGTCGTGCGGCTCGGGTCCGAAGATCGCGTGCGTGCCGGCGAGCATCCACACCTCGCCCTCGAGTGCGCGATCCCAGCTGCCGTCGGCGACGCGTTTGGCGAGCACGGCGTTGAACAACTCCGAGCGCGCCGCCGACAAGGCGAAGCCGCGCTGCTCGCGCGGCAGCCTTCTGCCGGCGAACAAGGCCGAAGCCAGCGCGAGATTGCGTCCCTCGTTGCCGAAGCGCTGTTCGCCGAAATAGTTCGGCACGCCGCGCGCGAAGATCTCCGTAAGCCGCCGTTCCGCGGCATCCGCATCGCCGCTTACCGCACGCAAGCGAACGCCGAAGCGATTGCCGCGATGCGCGCCGCGCTTGAGCTTGCGATCGTGCCGCGTCGCCGACAGCACGCGTACGCCCGGAATCGTCAGCGCCTGCCAGTCCGGATCGGCGCGGCCGGGCAGTTGCACGGTGTAGGTTTGGCGCGTCAGCGCGTGACGGTCCTTGAGCCCGGCGTAGCCGACCGCGACCGCCGCGACACCGGCCGCAGCAGCGAGCTGGCGCGCGACCCATTCGGTATTGGCGTCGATCTTCTCGATCAATAGAAAAGCGTGCTCGCCCTGCCCGCTCGGCTCGAAACCGAGTTCCTCCTCGACCTCGAAATCAGCTGCCTCCACGCGCAACTCGCCGCGCAGCGGCGGCGCCCCATAGGCATACGGCAACGACATCAGGCGCTACCGCTCAAGACTGCGGGTCCAGCTCGACGCGGCTGACCAGTTCGCGCAGCGCCGGGTCATCCGCCGCCACCGTCGTCGGTGCGCGACTGCGCTGCAGCAGCACGACCGCGAATGCGGCGATGCCTTCACCGCGGCCGGTGAAGCCGAGCTTCTCGCTGGTGGTCGCCTTCACGCTGACGTCGCCGATGCGGCAGCCTAAGTCGGTGGCGAGATTGCGCCGCATCGCCTCCACGTGCGGCGCGATCTTCGGCCGCTCGCACACGATGGTGACGTCGGCGTTGGCGAGTGCGTAGCCGCGATCGATCATCAAGGTCGCGCAATGCAAGAGGAAATGGCGGCTGCTGACACCCTTCCAGCGTTCGTCGCTGGGCGGGAAATGGATGCCGATGTCGCCCAGCGCGAGCGCCCCGAGCAGCGCGTCGCACAAAGCGTGGATGACGACATCGCCGTCGGAATGCGCGACCAGGCCGCGCTCGTGCGGCACGTGTACGCCGGCGAGCACGACGTGATCGCCGGGACCGAATGCGTGAACGTCGATGCCTTGGCCGATGCGCATAGGAGGAGCTGGGATTCGGGATTCGGGATTCGGGATTCGGGATTGAGACAGGCTACAACGCTTCTACCGCCATGCAAGCGATAACCAGCAGCGTAAAACACTTCTTGCTGTTACGAATCCCCAATCCCCAATCCCCAATCCCGGCTCAATAGATACTCGGCCAACGCCAAATCCGCCGGCGTCGTCACCTTGATGTTGCTCTCGGCGCCTTCGACCAGCAGAGGATGCAGACCGATGCGCTCCATCGCCATCGCCTCGTCGGTGATCGCGACACCGTCGCGCTCGGCCTGCTCCAGCGAGGCGAGCAAAGCGTTGCGGCGGAACAGTTGCGGCGTCAGCGCGCGCCAGCGCGCTTCGCGCGGCTCGGTCGCGATCACCCGCGCCTGCGCGTCGCCGAGCTTGAGCGTGTCGCGCAGCGGTGCCGCCAGCAGCGCACCGCCGGCGGCGATGCCTTGCTCGATCAATCGCTCGATGTCGGCGCTGCGCACGCAAGGGCGTGCGGCATCGTGCACGAGTACGAAGTCGTCGCTGCCGACCGCATCGGGCAACGCACGCAAACCCGCCGCGACCGACCCGCTGCGCTCGGCCGCGCCCTGCGTCGTCAGCACCGGCTTGCCGTTCAACGTCGAAAGTCCCGGCCAATACGCATCGTCCGCGGCCAGCGCGACCATCAAGCCGGCGATACGCTCGCAGGCGGCCAATCGCTCCAGCGTCCACAGCAAGAGCGGCTTGCCGGCCAAGTCCACGTATTGCTTGGGGCGCTCGCCGCCGAAACGCGCGCCGCGGCCGGCCGCCGGCACCACGCACCACAGACGCCGCGCCGCGTCGACATCATGCCCGCGAACGCGGTCATCCATCGAAGGCTGCGTATCGGGTTCGCGCTCGCGCGGCAACGACGATCCCTGCGGAACTTCAGGGCCGCTCATCGCCCTTGCCGTCCTTGGACTTGTCCGCGTTCGGATCGACCACCTGATAGAACGTCTCGCCCGGCTTGAGCAAACCGATCTCGGCGCGCGCGCGCTCCTCGATCGCTTCGTCGCCGTGCTTCAAGTCCTCGACCTCGGCCGCCAGCGTGTCGTTGCGCGCTTTCAGCTTGGCGTTCTCGGTCTTCTGTTCCTCGACGCGTTCGCGCAAGCGCCATACATCGTGCAGTCCGCCCTGCCCGCTCCACAGGCGCACCTGCAGAGCGATCAAGAGGATCAACAGGATCAGGGCGACGTAGCGCAGCACTCGCGCGCGGCCTCAACCCTTGAAGTTCGGCAGATTCGGGAACGCGCTCTTGCCCGCATAGCGCGCCGCCGAGCCGAGCGCTTCCTCGATGCGCAGCAGCTGGTTGTACTTGGCGACGCGATCGGAGCGGCACAGCGAACCGGTTTTGATCTGGGTCGCCGCGGTCGACACCGACAGATCGGCGATCGTGGTGTCTTCGGTCTCGCCCGAGCGGTGCGAGATGATCGAGGCGTACTTCGCCGCTTCGGCCATCGCGATCGCGTCGAGCGTCTCGGTCAAGGTGCCGATCTGGTTGACCTTGATCAGGATCGCATTGGCGATGTGCTTGTCGATGCCTTCTTTCAGGATCGCGGTATTGGTCACGAACAGGTCGTCGCCGACCAACTGCACGGTCTTGCCGAGTTTGTCGGTCAAAAGCTTCCAGCCGTCCCAGTCGCCTTCGGCCATGCCGTCCTCGATCGTGACGATCGGGTACTTCGCGCACCAGCCGGCGAGGAAGTCGGCGAATTGCGCGGAGGACAGCACCTTGCCTTCCCCTTCAAGATGATAGGCACCGTCCTTGAAAAATTCGGAACTGGCGACGTCGAGTCCGAGCCAGATGTCCGCACCGATCTTGTAGCCGGCCTTGGCGACTGCCTCAAGAATGGTCTCGATCGCTTCTTCGTTCGACTTCAGATTCGGCGCGAAGCCGCCCTCATCGCCCACCGCGGTATTGAGTCCGCGCCCCTTCAACACCGACTTCAGCGCGTGGAAAATTTCGGTGCCCGCGCGCAAGCCTTCGGCGAAACTCGGCAGGCCGACCGGCAGGACCATGAACTCCTGCATGTCGACGTTGTTGTCGGCGTGCGCACCGCCGTTGATGATGTTCATCATCGGCACCGGGAGCCGTGCTGCGCGATTGCCGGCCAGATACTTCCACAGCGGCAGCTTGTTCGACGCCGCCACCGCGTGTGCGTTCGCCAGGGACACGCCGAGCAAGGCGTTCGCACCGAGCTTGCCTTTGTTCGGCGTGCCGTCGAGCGCGATCAGCTTCTGGTCGAGCCCGCGCTGGTCGGCGGCGTCGAAACCCTTCAAAGCCGCCGCGATCGTCGTGTTGACGTTGGCGACCGCGTTCTTCACGCCCTTGCCGAGATAGCGAGCCTTGTCGCCGTCGCGCAGTTCGACCGCTTCGCGCGAGCCGGTCGAGGCGCCGGACGGCACCGCGGCGCGACCGAACGAACCGTTGGCCAGCGTGACTTCGGCTTCGAGGGTGGGATTGCCGCGGGAATCGAGGATTTCGCGGGCGTGGACTTGCGCGATTTGCGACATGCGGTGCTACTCCGAATTCAAGAACAAAAACGTTCGAACGGGAACGAACTCAAGCCTCCGCCAGCGCCGAACGCAGGCCCAAATGCGTCACGAACGGATCGAAGTCACGATCGCTGTAGAGCAGGTCGAGCTCGTCGACGATGCAGCGCGTGGCGATGATCGTATCGATGGTCTTGCGTACCGTGACGCCGAGAGCACGCAAGACGCGGTAGTTCTTCGCCGCGGCGAGTGCGATCTCACGGCCGCCGACGTCGAGCACGACGAGCGACGTCAGCAGCTCCTTGGCCACGTTGAAATCTTTGTCGTTGGCGAAACCTTGCAGTATTTCAGCAAGGATCAGATCCCCGATCGCGACCGGTTCGCTGCCGAGCAGCGCATCGAGCTTCTCGGTCTGCACCGTCGCCTCGCCCCGGAAGTAGTCGATCCACACGCTCGAATCGACGAGGATCACTTGTCGGTCCGCATCGCCGCGAGGTCGCCCTGCCAGGCGAGCTTGCCGCGATGACGGCGAATCTGTTCTTGCCGAGACAAGCGCAACAAAGTCCGTAGGCCGAGTTCGACCGCCTCGCGCTTGGTCTTGAGACCAGTTACGCGCAGCGATTCCTGCATCAACTTGTCGTCGATCACGATATTAGTACGCATGATGTGTATTTCATCGGCACTTCATACACATTCTAGGCGCTCGCACCACCTACAGCAACAACGCGCCGTCGCGTTTGACTGCGTGGTCGAGGGCCAGCAAGGTCTCCAGCAGCGCTGCCATCTTGCCGAGCGGCCACGCATTCGGCCCGTCGCTGAGCGCTTTGTCCGGATCGGGATGCGTTTCCATGAACAGGCCGGAGACGCCGGCCGCGACCGCCGCGCGCGCGAGCACCGGCACGAATTCGCGCTGGCCGCCGCTCTTGCCGTCGGCGCCGCCGGGCAGCTGCACCGAATGGGTCGCGTCGAACACGACCGGGCAGCCGGTGTCGCGCATCACGGCGAGGCTGCGCATGTCGGAAACGAGATTGTTGTAGCCGAAGCTGGCGCCGCGCTCGCACACCATGATGTCGGCGTTGCCGGTCGCCTTCGCTTTCGCGGCGACGTGCTTCATTTCCCACGGCGACAGGAACTGGCCCTTCTTGATGTTGACCGGCTTGCCGGCCTTGGCCACGTTCTGGATGAAGTCGGTCTGGCGGCACAGGAAAGCCGGCGTCTGCAGCACGTCGACCACGCTGGCGACTTCCGCCATCGGCGTGTATTCGTGCACGTCGGTCAATACCGGCACGCCGATCTGGCGTTTGACCTCGCTCAGCACCTTGAGCCCTTCTTCGAGCCCCGGCCCGCGAAAACTCGTGCCGGAGGTGCGGTTGGCTTTGTCGAAGCTCGATTTGAAGATGAAGGGAATGCCGAGTTTGGCGGCGATCTCCTTCAACGTGCCAGCGGTATCGAGCTGCAGCTGCATCGATTCGATCACGCAGGGGCCGGCGATCAGGAACAGCGGCTGGTCGAGGCCGACCTCGAATCCGCACAGTTTCATCGCGCGGATTCCCCCGCCTGAAGAACGGCTCTCGCGGCAATCATGCGACTGCCTCCTTCGTGTCCGTACCGGCCAGTCGCGGCGCTTCGCGCACCGCTTTCTGCTCGCGCGCGGCGCGGATGAAGCCGATGAACAGCGGGTGGCCGTCGCGCGGGGTCGAGGTGAATTCCGGGTGCGCCTGGCAGGCGACGAACCAGGGATGGTTTGGCAGCTCGATCATCTCGACCAAAAGATCGTCCATCGACTTGCCGGCGATGATCAGCCCGAGATCCTCGAACTGTTGGCGATAGCGGTTGTTGAACTCGTAGCGGTGACGATGGCGTTCGCGGATCACGTCCTGACCGTACAGTTCGCGCGACAGCGTGCCGGCCTTGAGGCGGCACTCCTGCGCGCCCAGGCGCATGGTGCCGCCCTTGTCGGAGTTCTCGTCGCGCTTCTCGACGTCGCCCGAACCGGTGGTCCATTCGGTGATCAGCGCGATCACCGGATGCGCGCAGTTGCGATCGTTCTCGCTCGAATTGGCGCCTTCCAGACCGGCTACCTGGCGCGCGAAGTCGGTCACCGCCGCGTGCATGCCGTAGCAGATGCCGAAGTACGGCACCTTGTTTTCGCGGGCGTAGCGTGCGGCGGCGATCTTGCCCTCGAAACCGCGCTTGCCGAAGCCGCCGGGCACGAGGATGCCGTCGACGTCCTTGAGCTGATCGGCGCCGCGCCGCTCGATCTCTTCCGACTCGATCCAACGCAGGTTCACGCGCGTGTGCTGCTTGAGACCGCCGTGACGCAGCGCTTCTCCGAGCGATTTATACGCGTCCTTGTGCTCGACGTACTTGCCGACAATCGCGATCGTGATCTCGCCGTGCGGGTGCTCGATCGCCTCGACCGTGCGGTCCCATTCGGACAGATCGGCCGGTTTGGCGTTGAGCTTCAGGCGGTCGACCACGATCTCGTCGAGCTTCTGCGCGTGCAGCCACTGCGGCAGCTTGTAGATCACGTCGACGTCGACCGCGCTGATCACGGCCTTTTCCGGCACGTTGGTGAACAGCGCGATCTTGCGGCGGTCGGCCTGCGGCAGCGGCTGTTCGCAACGGCACAACAGCACGTCGGCCTGGATGCCGATCGAGCGCAGTTCCTTCACCGAATGCTGGGTCGGCTTGGTCTTGATCTCGCCGGCGGCCTTGATGTACGGCACCAGTGTGAGGTGCATGAACATCGCCGCGTCGGCGCCATGCTCGATGCGGATTTGGCGGATGGCTTCGAGGAACGGCAGCGATTCGATGTCGCCGACGGTGCCGCCGATCTCGACCAGGGCGACGTCGTAACCCTGGGTCGCCTCGTAGATGCGGTGCTTGATTTCGTCGGTGATGTGCGGGATCACCTGCACGGTCGCGCCGAGATAATCGCCGCGGCGCTCCTTGGCGATCACGCTCTCGTAGATCTTGCCGGTGGTGATCGAGTTCTTACCGGTCAGGCGCGTGCGCACGAAGCGCTCGTAATGGCCGAGATCCAGGTCGGTTTCGGCGCCGTCGTCGGTGACGTACACCTCGCCGTGCTGGAACGGACTCATCGTGCCCGGGTCGACGTTGATGTACGGATCGAGCTTCATCATCGTCACGCGCAGGCCGCGCGCTTCGAGAATGGCAGCCAGCGACGCCGCGGCGATGCCCTTGCCTAACGAGGACACCACGCCGCCGGTCACGAAAACGAGGGGGGTCATGGGCGAAACCGTCCGCTGGAAATCCCTATTCTAACGGTTCATCGCAACACCCGCGAGTCGCCTCGCAATCGCCCTACTCCTGCGGCGCCGAGGGCGGCGGTACCGCCGCCGGCGCGCGCTCGGGCTCGAGCTGCCAGAAGATCCAGGCCGACGCCGCGGTGACCAGGCCGACGCAAATGAAGGTCGCGTGAAACGCCGGCAAGGTCGCCGCGCCGTGCTCGGAGCCGAACCATTTGGCGAACGCGGCGAGCAAGCCGCTGGCGGTGGCCACGCCCAGGCTCATCGACAGCATCATCACCATCGACAAGAGGCTGTTGCCGCCGCTGGCGAGCTCGCCTTCGAGGTCGCGCAAGGTGATCGTGTTCATCGCGGTGAATTGCAGCGAATTGACCAGGCCGAAGAAGGCCAGCTGCACGATGCGCAGCCACATCGGCTGCGCCGGCGAGATCAAGGCGAAGCTGGCGATCGCAAGGCCGACCAGGATCGTGTTGACCAGGAGCACGCGCCGATAGCCGAACGCCTTCACCAGCGACACCACGCCGCGCTTGGACACCATGCCGGCGAGCGCGACCGGAATCATCATCAATCCGGCCTGCAGCGGCTCGTAACCTAGGCTCACTTGCAGCAGGAGCGGAATCAGGAACGGCATGCTGCCGCTGCCGATGCGCGCGAACAGGTTGCCGAGCAGGCCGACGCGGAAGGTGTGCACGCCGAAGAGCGCAAGCTTGAACAGCGGCCGCGGCGTGCGCGTCGCGTGCAGCCAGTAGGCGACCAGGCTGGCCAGACCGAAGATCAACAGCACCAGCACGGCAGCGCGGCGCAGACCAAGCTCGGACAAACCGTCGAGCGAGAGCGAAATCGCGACCATGCTGAAGGACAGCATGAGATAGCCGCCGAGGTCGAAGCGCGCGACCTCGCTGCGCGCGTCGGGCAGGAAGCGCAAGGTCGCCGCCGCCGCGATCGCGCCGACCGGCAGGTTGATCAGAAAGATCCAATGCCAGGACGCGGCCTGCACCAGCCAGCCGCCGAGGGTCGGTCCAACCAGCGGGCCGATCAGCCCGGGCAAGGTGACAAAACTCATCGCGCGCAGGAATTCGCCGCGCGGGTAGGAACGCAGCACCGCCAGGCGCCCGACCGGCAGCAGCATGGCGCCGCCGACGCCCTGCACTACGCGCGCGACCACCAGCTGATCGAGGCTGCGCGAGCTTGCGCAGAACAGCGAGCCGAGCGTGAACAGCACGATCGCGCTGAAATAGATCCGCCGCGTGCCGAAGCGGTCGGCGAGCCAGCCGGACGCCGGGATCAGCATCGCCATCGTCAGCGCGTAGGCGATCACCACCGATTGCATGCGCAGCGGACTCTCACCGAGCCCGGCCGCCATCGACGGCAGCGCCGTATTGACGATGGTCGAATCGAGCATCTGCATGAAGACGCCGAGCGCGACCAGCCAAAGCAGGACTTGGGGCGGTTTGTTCACGGCCACCGGGATCGTCATCGTCGCGATCGGTGCGATCGCGTCGGTCTATTGTCGCACGCGTCGTGCTTGACCCTTGCGCGTACGCTCGCCATCCTCCCAATTCTCCGTGCTTTCATCTCTCCCGCTCGCGGGAGAGGGCCAACCACAGCAGGAATTTCGCGCTCCTGCGCGAGCGCACAGAACGAACCGGCACTCACGCCGGACATTTCCCTACGAGCTGAGCATTCATGAGTAGCAGATACAACGCGGCCGACATCGAAGTCCTGTCCGGCCTCGACCCGGTCAAGCGCCGCCCCGGCATGTACACCGACACCGCGCGGCCGAATCATCTCGCGCAGGAAGTCGTCGACAACTCCGTCGACGAAGCGCTCGCCGGCCACGCCTCGGCGATCGACGTGATCGTGCATACGGACGGCTCGGTCACGGTGACCGACAACGGCCGTGGCATGCCGGTCGACATCCACCCCGAAGAAAAGATTCCGGGCGTCGAGCTGATCCTCACGCGCCTGCATGCAGGCGGCAAGTTCTCCAACCGCAACTACCAATATTCCGGCGGCTTGCACGGCGTCGGCGTGTCGGTGGTGAATGCGCTGTCGCAACGCGTCGAAGTGACGATCAAGCGCGACGGCCAGGTCTATCGGATGAACTTCAAGGACGGCGAGCGCGCCAGCAACCTCAGCGTGACCGGCACCGTACCGAAGAAGCAGACCGGTACCACCGTGCACTTCTGGCCCGATCCGAAATACTTCGACTCGCCGAAAATCTCGCTGCCGCGCCTCAAGCACGTGCTGCGCGCCAAGGCCGTACTCTGCGCCGGCCTGACCGTGCGGCTGACCGACGAGGCCAGCGGCGAACAGCTCGAATGGCATTACGAGGACGGCCTGCGCGACTACCTGCGTTCGATGCTCGGCGCCACCGACTATCTGCCGGCCGAGCTGTATGTGAATCACGTGCAGCGCGACAACGGCGCGGTCGAGTTCGCGGTTGCCTGGCTGCCGGAAGGCGAGCTGACGCAAGAAAGCTACGTCAACCTGATCCCGACCGCGCAGGGCGGCACGCATGTGAACGGCCTGCGTTCGGGCCTGACCAATGCGCTGCGCGAGTTCTGCGAATTCAGAAACCTGTTGCCGCGCGGCATCAAGCTCGCGCCGGAAGACGTCTGGGACCGGCTCTGCTTCGTGCTGTCTCTGAAGATGGGCGATCCGCAGTTCTCCGGCCAGACCAAGGAACGCCTGTCTTCGCGCGACGCGGCCGGCTTCGTCGAGAACGCCGTGCACGACGGCTTCTCGCTCTATCTGAATCAGCACGTCGAGATCGGCGAGAAGATCGCCCAGCTCGCGATCGAACGCGCCACGCTGCGGCTGAAGGCCGAAAAGCAGATCGTGCGCAAGAAGATCACGCAAGGCCCGGCCCTGCCCGGCAAACTGGCCGACTGCGCTTCGAGCGATCTGTCGCGCACCGAACTGTTCCTGGTCGAAGGCGATTCCGCCGGCGGCAGCGCACGCCAGGCGCGCGACAAGGACTTTCAAGCGATCCTGCCGCTGCGCGGCAAGATCTTGAACACTTGGGAAGTCGAGTCCGGTTCGGTGCTCGCGTCGCAGGAAGTGCACGACCTCGCCGTCGCGATCGGTTGCGATCCGGGCAAGGCCGATCTCTCCGGCTTGCGCTACGGCAAGGTCGTGATTCTTGCCGACGCCGACTCCGACGGCTTGCACATCGCGACGCTGTTGTCGGCACTCTTTCTCAAGCACTTCCCAGCGCTGGTGCGCGAAGGTCACGTGTTCGTCGCGATGCCACCGCTGTTCCGCGTCGACGTCGGCAAGCAGGTGTTCTACTGCCTCGACGAAGCCGAGCGCGTCGCGATGCTGGAGAAGATCGAGCGCGAGAAGATTCGCGGCGCGGTCAACGTCACGCGCTTCAAAGGCCTGGGCGAGATGAATCCGTCGCAGCTGCGCGAATCGACCATCCATCCCGACACGCGCCGTCTGGTCCAGCTCACGGTCGGCAGCACCGACGACAGCGGCGACGACGGCACCGCCAAGCTGATGGACATGCTGCTGTCGAAGAAGCGCGCGGCGGACCGCAAGGAATGGCTGGAGACCAAGGGCGACCTCGCTTCGCTGGAAGTTTGAGAACGCGTTCGCATTTGGCTCGACGACACGACGGGCGGCCGCGGTTCTTGCGCTAGCTTAGGCGCCATTGCCGCGTCTGCGCTGGGGTCGATGCCATGCCGTTCCGTCCGTTCTTGCGGCTCGCCGCCGCGTTCGCTCTCGCCTTTGCCGCGACGGCCTCGACCGCCGCGTCGAATGCGGACCTCAAAACGACACCCGCGACCGAGGACCGATCGCCGCCGTCGTGGAGCGACTGCGGCGACGGCTTCGAATGCGCCTACGTCGAGGTACCGCTCGACTACGCGCGTCCTTACGCAGGCCGCATCGAGATCGCGCTGACGCGCAAGCCGGCATTCGATGCGCAACACCGCATCGGTTCGCTGTTCGTGCATCCGGGCGGCGCCGGTCTCGGCGCCACTTTCTTGCGCATCTATCCCACCGCGTTTTTCGAGGCGTTCGCCCGCTTCGACGTGATCGGCTTCGACGTGCGCGGCCTCGGCCGCAGCCGGCCGGCTTTCGTCGCCTGCGGCAGCAATCCGGCCGCCCGCAAACCGTATCCGCGACCGGCGAACACCGACGAGCGCGCCCTGGTCGGCGCCGTGCGCGACTACGTCGAACTGTGTCAGGCGCGCAATCGCGACCTGCTGCCGCATCTGAGCACGGCCAACATCGCGCGCGACCTCGATCGCCTGCGCGCGGCAGTCGGCGATCGCGACCTCAACTATCTGGGGCAATCGTTCGGCAGCATCATCGGCGCCAATTACGCGACGCTGTTTCCCGGACGCGCGCGCGCCATGCTGCTCGACAGCCCGCTCGACGTGCAGGATTACTACGAGCGGCCGCTGCTCGACATCTGGGAACGTGCGCAAGGCCACGAGCAGGCCCTCACGCGCTTCCTCGCCGCGTGCAAGAACGCCGGCCTGCGTTGCGCGTTCGGTGACGGCGACCCGCAAGCCGCCTTCGCGCGCCTGCAGGCGCAGCTCGACCGTGAACCCCTGCCCTCGCCCGACCCGGCCGATGCGCGCCGCCTCGCCGGCGATGACCTGCGCGACGTGCTCACCTTCGTCATCGCCGACAGCCGCTACTGGAGCGAACTCGCGAGCGGCTTGAAGCAGGCCGACGACGGCGACCCGCGTGCCCTGCTCGCCTACTTCGAAGGCGGCGACGATCCGGCCGCGCTGGCGGCGCAGAGTTTCTACGAAGCGATGACTTCGGTCGACCAGCGCTGGCCGCGCACGCCACTGTGGCGCTACTTCGACAACGCGGCGCGCGCCTACCAGAGCCTGCCGCATCTGTTCTTCGCGACCGGCTACACCGACCTCGTGCATGCGCTGTGGCCGGCGCGCGACGCCGCCGCGTTACGCGGCCCTATCCGCAATCCGTTCTGGGCCGAACCGATTTTGCTCGTCGCCAGCACGCACGACGCCGCGGCGCCGTATACGCAGGCGCAGTCGCTGCTGCGCGATCTCGGCAACGCGCGTCTGTTGACGCGCGACGCCGACGGTCACGGCGCGATCATGAATCCCTGCGTGCTCGACTACGCCGTGCGCTATTTCGATGCCGGCGCCTTGCCGCCGCGCGGAACGGTGTGCGCGCAGAACGACGATCCGTTCGCGACTGGCGCGAGTGCGAATCTTCCCGCGCTCACGCCGTCTGCTCTGCGCAGTTTGCGCTGAGCGGCGCGCAGGCGCTCAGCCGCCGCGAACCATCTGCAGGATCTTGGCCGGATTGAGCGAACGCGCCTGTTCTTGCATCTGCGGCAGATAGTTCGCCTGCAGACCTTTGGCTTCGCCGAGCATCTGCTGAAACGCCTCGCGCAGCATCTCGGTCGACAAGGTGCGGCCGCCGGCGTAGTAGCGCTTGGCGACGTAGCCGAGCGCGTAGGTGCTGGCGAAGCTCATGCCGGAACTGACCGCCTGCCGCCCGAGCCCGCCGAGAAGACCGCCGCCGATCGCGCCGAGCAGACCACCGAGCAACTTGCGCCCGGCCTGTTCGATGTATTGCGACGTCAGACCGACGCCGGCGGTGGCGAGAAAATCCTTGATATGGCCGCGGTCGAGCTCGTAGCCGTAGGACTGGCCGATGCGATAGACCAGCTTCATCTGCAGCGGAATGATCGCCATCGTCGCCAGCGATTCGGGCAGTAGCTCCAGCGCACCGTTGAGGATCGCCGCGTTGAGGATGGTCTTGTCCATCTCGGCATCGCCGAGCGAAGAGGTGTGCGCGCCGGCCGCCGGCGGCGGCGAATCGGTAGTCGCCAGCGCGCCGAGCGGCGCCGCGGCGATTGCATCGGCGCGTGCGCTGTAGTCGCGGCTGCTCGCCGCATCGAGCCCGAGTTTGCTCGCAAGCTCGACCAGGAACGCACGTTCGGCGTCGCTCTGCACACCGTCGGCATCGCAGACGCAGACGGCCATTTCGTACGCGAGCTGGCGCGTTTCGTTGGATGCGAGCGCGCCGATCGCATGGTCGAGCGTGACCCGCTTGAGCAGGACGTCCTGATACAGGCGCGCGACGTCGACATCGCCGCCGTTCAGACCTTCGGCGATGCGTCGGATCTCTTCGCGCTCCGATTCGCTCTTGTTGCCGTCGGCGAACGAGGCCATCAGGCTGAGGGTGAGGATGGCTTGGCTTTCCTGCGCGTTCATTGCGTGGATTTCCGTAAGAGTCGAAACAGCATGGTGCCACACGCGCCTGCGAACACCGCAGCGACGAAAGTCATCCACAGGCGCGCGAATCGTCGCAACGATTGCCGGCGGATCGACGCCGGATTGCGCTCAGCCGAACAAGGTCATCGTCTGATGCCCGAACGCCGCCGGCGTGCCATCGGGCGCCCATAAGCTGAGGCCTTGATTGAGATAACCGTCGCGCGCGGCCAGCAGCTCTGCGTCGACACGCCAGCCGGTCAGCGGCAAGTCGTCGTAACGATCGCGCAGGAATTCGACCATCCAGGTCAGCGAACTGCCGTTGACCGGTGTCGTCAGCATGTTCAGCGCGATCGGCGGAATGAAATCGGCGAAGGCCAGTACCTGAGTCTCGTCGATCGTGTCACCGCCGTCGTCGAGCAGATCCAGCTCCAGCACCTGACGCGTTTCCGGGCTGCCCGACAGCGGCAGGCTGCCGTGCAGCCAACGTATTTCGAAGTGCTGGGTGAAGTTCGGCGTCAGGCCGGGCAGGAACGGCAGAGTCAGCGGCGCCGGCATCGTCGCCGGCGCATCGTCCGGCGTGATGCCGGGCAGGCGCGGCATCGCGATCGGCGCTGCGGCGGCGATCGGCGGCTGTGTCGGCAGCAAGGCCACGCGCGAGGCACGCGGCGCGCCGTAGACGCCGAGCGCCAGACACAACGTTTCCTCGCCCGCGACGATGCGCGCTTCGAGCTGCTGCACGTTCTTGCCGGTGCGCAGCACGCGCGCGCGCAATTCCACCCGCCCGGTCGGCACCGGCGCCAGGAACGCCACTTGCAAGCTGCGCAAGGGCGCCTCGATCGAGGCCACGCCGCGCATCGCGCGCGCCGCCAGCGCGGCCTGCAAACCGCCGAACAAGCTGCGGCCTTGCGCCCAGTCCTCACCGACTTCCACCGACCAAGTCTCGCCCGTGCGCACGAGACTGCGCATCAACTCCGAAAATCGCATCGCATCGTCCTTCTGCATTCGTCGCCGCGGAAGTTCGATGCTAGCCGATGGCCGCGTCGTTCGTTCGCGCAGAGCGGTTCGGCGTTCGCTCTAAGCCGGCGCCGAAGCCTGCGCGAGATAGCGGCTCGGCGGCACGCCGACGACGCGCTTGAACATGGTGGTGAACGCCGAGGCGCTGTCGTAGCCGAGATCGAACGCCAGCGGCGTGATCGGCGCGCCGGCCGCGAGCCGCGGCAACGCTGCGAAGATCGCGGCCTGGCGGCACCAGTTGGCGAAGCTGACACCGGTCTCGGTACGAAAGCGGCGCGTGAAGGTGCGCCGGCTGAGGCCGAGGTCGCGGCACCAGTCGTCGATCGTCTCGTGCGGCGAAGGCCGGCGCAGGTAAGCGCGGCAGCGCGCCGCGATGTGCGCGTCGGCCGGCATCGGGATGTCCAGCGGCAGCACCGGCGCACGCACGATCTCGTGCACCAGCAGCGAGAAGATCGCATCCGCGCGCGAGCCGCTCGCGTACGGCAGCGGCAAGTCCGCGGTTTCGAGCAAAAGCTCGCGCATCAGCGGGGAAATCGCGATCACGCGACAATCCGTCGGCAGCGCCGCATCGACCGCGGGATCGATGTAGATGCTGCGCGTACTGACGTGCACCAGCGAATTCACCTCGTGGTGCATGCCGGCCGGCACCCACACCGCGCGCGCCGGCGGCACGATCCAGCGGCCGGTCTCGGTGCCGACGATCATGATGCCGCTGGCCGCGTACAGGAGCTGCGAGCGTCGATGCCGATGGCGCTGTACGCGATGGTTGACCGGGTATTCGTTGGCGGTCGCGACGATCCGACCCGGCAGCGTGTCGGCCTTGGTCGCATGAACATTGCGCATTGGCCCGATCTCGAAGATTGTTGACCTATCCGATAATGCGGGCAGAAGTGCCGCGTTGTCTACTAAGCGACATGGATACCGCCTCTTCGCTCGTCGCCGACGCGTCGGCGCAACCTCCCGAACCGATCCCCGCCTTGCCCGCCGAACCCAGCGCCAGCGAAGCCGCGGCGCGCACCGCGTTCCCGATCCTCTTGATGTTGAGCACCTGTCACCTGCTCAACGACATGATCCAATCGCTGCTGCCGGCGATCTATCCGCTGCTCAAGGACAGTTTCAAGCTCGACTTCGGCCAGATCGGACTGATCACGCTGACATTCCAGATCACCGCCTCCCTGCTGCAGCCCTTCGTCGGCGTCTATACGGATAAACGGCCGCTGCCCTACTCGCTGCCGATCGGCATGGGCTTCACTCTCGGCGGCTTGCTGCTGTTGTCGCAGGCGACCACCTTCCCGATGCTGCTACTGGCGGCGGCCTTGGTCGGCTCGGGTTCGTCGGTGTTCCATCCCGAATCTTCGCGCGTCGCACGCATGGCCTCGGGCGGCCAGCACGGCCTCGCGCAGTCGCTGTTCCAAGTTGGCGGCAACGTCGGCTCCTCGCTCGGCCCGCTGCTCGCCGCCTTCGTAGTGATGCCGCGCGGACAGGGCAGCGTCGCCTGGTTCGCCTTGGCCGCGCTCGCCGGCATCGTGCTCCTGACCCGCATCGGCGGCTGGTATCGCGCGCAGATTCCGGCGCAGCGTGCGGTACGACGCTCGACCGGCACGACGCTGCCGCGCCGCACGGTCGTCATCACGATGGCGATCCTCGGCGCGCTGATTTTCTCGAAGTATTTCTACCTCGCCAGCCTGTCGAGCTACTACACCTTCTACCTGATGCAGAAGTTCGGCCTCGACGCGCAGAACGCCCAATTGCACCTGTTCGTGTTCCTCGGCTCGGTCGCGCTCGGCACCCTGGTCGGCGGTCCGGTCGGCGATCGCATCGGCCGCAAGTACGTGATCTGGGGATCGATCCTCGGCGTGCTGCCCTTCACCCTATTGCTGCCGCACGTGAACCTGTTCTGGACCACCTTGCTCACCGTCGTGATCGGTCTGGTCCTGTCTTCGGCGTTCTCGGCAATCTTGGTCTATGCGCAAGAACTGGTGCCGGGTCGCACCGGTGTCATCGCCGGCCTGTTCTTCGGTTTCGCCTTCGGCATGGGCGGACTCGGTGCGGCCGTGCTCGGCGAGCTCGCCGATCACATCGGTATCGAGGCCGTGTACGGCATCTGCGCCTTCCTGCCGGCGATCGGCCTGCTGGCCTGGTTCCTGCCGGTGATCGAACCTGCGCGCAAGAAACTGGCGGCACACTGACGAACGGGTGCGCTCGCGCGGTTGCGGCAAACTGCACGTACGCCGCGCGCGACGACGTTCGCGCAACCCTTGTTCAATAAAACCTTGCTCAATAAAAAACCCCGGGCGCCACGCGCCCGGGGTTTTGATACGCATCGCTGCGAAAGCTTACTGAGCCGGCTTCGGCTCGGCCTTGGCCTTATGGTGATGCTTGCCGTGCTTGCCCGCTTCCGGCTGCGCCGTCGCCGCGGTCTTCTCGACCGGCGCGGTCTTGGCTTCCGCTTTCTCCGTCGCCGTCGCCGCCGGCTCGGCCTTGGTCGCTGCGGTGGCGGTTTCCTGCTTCACCGCGGCCGTGGCTTCGCTCTTCGGCGCCGGCGTCGCCGCCGTCTTCACGGCCGCCGCATTCTGCGCGACCGCATGGATGGCGACCGGCTTGGCCGTTTCAGCGGCCTTCGCAGCCGTTGCCGTGCCCTCGGCCGCAAACGCGTTGGCAACGAAGCCGCCGGCGATCAGGGCAGCGAGGATGGACATGCGCATGGATTTCTCTCCTGGTTGTCGTTGAGTGCGTCGAACGGAACATCCGCTCGTCACGCGGTGTGCACGCTAGGGCCAGCAGGGAATATCGAAGCTGAACGCAACGGGATCTTCACGAAGCGTGTTGGCGTGTATTTAGACTGGAAAAATATTGCGTATTTCTGCGTTTGGTACTTCGAGAAGCGTGCTGCCGCCCCACGGCCAAACGGCTTCGAGAGCACTACCGGCCATGCATGGATGCACTTTTTTTTCTAGTACTCAAAGCAACGCGACAGCAGTTCGCGCAGCACGTTCTGCGTCGGCTGCGCGCGCTCGGGCCGGTACTCGAAGCTGTCCTCGTCCATGTAGTTGAGCTGGGCGAGTTCGAGCTGCACGGCGTCGATATTCCGCGAGGGATCGCCGTAGTGGCGTGTGATGTAGCCGCCTTTGAAGCGGCCGTTGACGATGTGCGAGTACTCGGTCTGCGCAGCCAGTACTTCGGTCAGCCGCTGCTGCAGAGCGGGCGAACAGCTGGCGCCGTTGGCGGTGCCGAGGTTGAAGTCGGGCAGCCGCCCTTCGAACAGGAACGGCACCACGCTGCGGATCGAGTGGCCTTCCCACAACACGACGCGGCCGTGTGCCTCGCGCAATCGGTCGATCTCCGTCGCCAGTGCGTCGTGATACGGCTTCCAATAGCGCTCGACCCGCGCGATCACTTCCTCGGGCGAGGGTTGCTGGCCGTCGAGATAGACCGGCTCGCCGCTGAAGCGAACGATCGGGCACAGTCCGGTGGTGTTCTGACCGGGATAGAGCGACACGTCGTCGGGCGGGCGGTTGAGATCGACCACGTAGCGCGAATACGCCGGCACGAGGATCGAGGCGCCGAGGTCGCGCGCGAACGCGTACAGGCGCGACACGTGCCAGTCGGTATCGGGCACATGCTGCGCCGCCGGCGTCATGCGTGCGGCGAGTTCCGCGGGCAGCTCGGTGCCGTCGTGCGGCAGGCTGATCAGCAGCGGCGCAGTGCCGCGATGCAATTGATAGACGGTCTTCATCGCGCAAGTCTAGCGCCGTTGCACTGACACGCGCCGGCGCTATAGTGCCGGCGCGCACACGGGCTTTCGGATTCTTCCGTACCGAGTTGGGGAGAAAACTGATGCACCTATCGATCGTTCGCACGGCTGTCTTGCTGCTGCTCGCCTTCAGCTCGAGCTTCGCCCTCGCCGCCGCACCGCCGGAGATCACCAAGATCGGCGCCGACGTCGAAGCGCAACTGCAGACCACGGCACGCGCTACCGTGGTGGTGGTATTCGAGCCGTCATCGACATCGACGGCGCAGAACCAAACCGAAGCCAGACGCGCCTCGATCGCCAGCCGGGCGAACGCCGTGCTCGCTTCCCTGCCCGCCGATCACTACACGTTGCGCCGGCGTTTCGACAACGTCGCCGCGCTGAGCTTGGACATCGACGCCGCAGCACTCGCCGCGCTGCGCGCGGACGCAAGCGTGATCAAGGTCGACCTCGACGTCGGCGGCCGCGCGCAGCTGTTGCAAGCGGCGCCGCTGGCGCACGTCAGCAACGTGCGCAGCCGCGGCTTCGTCGGCAACGGCGTCAAAACCGCGGTGATCGACTCGGGCGTGCAGCTCAATCACGTCGATCTCGCCGACAGCATCGTCGGTCAGCAATGCTTCTGCTCCGGCGACACGCCCGGCGTCGGCTGCTGCCCGAACGGCGCCGACACGCAAAGCGGTGCCGGCAGCGGCGCCGATGCCGAAGGCCACGGCACCAATGTCAGCGGCATCATCACCGGCAACGGCACGCAGGCGCCGCAAGGCGGCGCGCCGGGCGCATCGCTGGTGATCGTGCGCGTGCTCGACGCGAACGGTTCGTTCCGCACCTCTTCCGACATCGTCGCGGCACTGGACTGGATCGCCAGCAATCACGCCAATGCAAAAGTCGTCAACATGAGCGTCGGCACCGACATGCTGTTCGCCGGCGCCTGCGACAGCGCAACCTCGTGGGCGATGGCGCTGGCGCAGGCGGCCAATGCCGTCGCCGGCAACGGCACGCTGATGACCTCGTCTTCCGGCAACCAGGCTTCGCCGACGAGCATCTCCGCACCGGCCTGTCTGACCGCGGTGATGGCGGTCGGCGCCGTTTGGGATGCGCCGATGCCGGCGCAAACTTTCCTCGGCTGCACCGACAGCGTCGTCGTCGCCGACAAACCGACTTGCTTCACCAATAGCAACACCAGCGTCGCGCTGTACGCGCCGGGCGCCTACACCACCGCGACCGGCCTCGACATCGATCCGTTCACCAGCGGCTTCAGCTCGACCTATGGCGGCACCTCGCAGGCGGCTCCATTGGTCGCGTCCTGCATTGCCGATCTGTTCCAGTTCAAACCGAACCTGACGCGCGAACGGGTCAAGGCAGCGCTGCTCGCCTCGCCCACGCGCGTGACCGATCCGAAGAACGGCCTGTCTTTCCCGCGGCTCGATTGCGAGAGCGCCTTGATCGAGGTCGACCGGATCTTCGCCGGCGGCTTCGACTGAGCGTCGCGACGGCAACCGCTATTTCGGCGCGCGCGGACGAAAGACCAGCGGCTGCGCTTCGGCCGGCGGTTTCGCGGCGGCGGACGCGCAACCGCCGCAGGTCGAGCAGCCGTCGCCGCAACTGCCGCCGCTGGTGCTGAGCGGCTGCGCGCGGCGCGCCTGCTGGCGCAACCAGCTCGGCGCCGATGGACGGTCGAGCATCGCGGTCAGCCGCGACAACAAGCGGCGATAGGTTTTCGGCAGCAGGCGCCGGAACGCGAACCACACGGCCCACGCAACCGCGAGCGCGATCACGATGGTCTGCACGAGCAGGGCCGTATTCACGTCAACGCCTTCGCGACCTGGTAAGTGATGAACGAAGCGAGATAGGCCAGCGCGAACAGATAGCCGGCGGCGATGCCCACGTTGCGCCAGGAGTTGGTCTCGCGCCGAATCACCGCGAGCGTCGACATGCACTGCGGCGCGAATACGTACCAGGCGAGCAGCGACAGCGCGGTCGCCAACGACCATTGCGCGGCGATCGCAGTGCCGAGTTCCGCCGCGACCGCATCCTCGCCGACCGCCGACATCGCATACACGGTGGCGAGCGAGGACACCGCGACTTCGCGCGCGGCGAGGCCCGGAATCAGGGCGATACAGATCTGCCAATTGAAGCCGATCGGCGCGAACACGTGCTCCATCCAGCGGCCGATCTGGCCGGCCAGGCTGTAGTCGATCGGCGGCAGCGTCGCGCCCTCCGGCGGCGCCGGGAAGCTCGACAGGAACCACAGCAGCACGGTCAACGCGAGGATGATGCCGGTGACGCGGCGCAAGAAGATCTTCGCGCGTTCCCACAGACCGATGGCGACGTCGCGCGGACTCGGCAAGCGGTAGGACGGCAGCTCCATCAGCAGCGCGTGTTCGCTGCGATCGCTGCGCATGCGCTTGATAATCCAAGCGACCGCGAGCGCGCTGGCGATGCCGGCGAAGTACAGCGTGAACAACACCATGCCCTGCAGATTGAACACACCCAGCACCGTCTGGCGCGGAATGAAGGCGCCGATCAGCAAGGTGTAGACCGGCAGGCGCGCCGAGCAGGTCATCAGCGGTGCGACCAGGATCGTGGTCAGGCGGTCGCGCGGATCTTGAATGCTGCGCGTGGCCATGATGCCGGGGATCGCGCAGGCGAAGCTCGACAAGAGCGGAATGAACGAGCGGCCGGTTAGGCCAGCCTTGAACATCATGCGATCGAGCAGGAACGCCGCGCGCGGCAGATAGCCCGACTCCTCCAGGATCAGAATGAAGAGGAACAGGATCAGGATCTGCGGCAGGAACTCGAGCACGGTGCCGAGACCCGCAAAGATGCCGTCGGTGACCAGGCTGTGCAGCAGCGGCATCGATTCGAGCATTCCGCCGACCCAGGCACCGGCCGCGCCGACGCCGGCACCGACCGCATCCTGCAACGGCGCG
The DNA here is from genome assembly GCF_058808595.1 of Dokdonella sp. GW821-FHT11D02. NCBI lineage: Bacteria > Pseudomonadati > Pseudomonadota > Gammaproteobacteria > Lysobacterales > Rhodanobacteraceae > Dokdonella > Dokdonella sp. GW821-FHT11D02. The sequence goes on from NZ_CM179520.1 coordinate 3,016,283, forward strand.
GCCCAGCCGAACACGGCTTGGAAGATCAGGAACATCACGACGACCAGGATCGCCAGGCCGCCGATCGGATGCAGCGCGACGCGATCGATCGCGTCGTCGACGCTCGAGGTCGCGCGCGGCATCGTGACGGCAGCGGCGAGCGCCGCGCGAACCTGGTCGTGCAAGTCGCGCTCGGCCGCGGGAGCGCCGCTGTCGGGCAAGCTCGGCGCGCTCATCGCGCTGGCAAGGTTGCGATCGAGATGGTCGATCAAGGCCGCCGCGCCGCCGCGCTGCACCGCCACCGTCTCGACCACCGGCACACCGAGCGCGCGCGACAACTCGGCGACGTCGATGCGAATGCCGCGCTTGCGCGCCGCGTCCATCATGTTCAGCGCCAGCACCATCGGCCGGCCGAGCCGTTTCACTTCCAGCACGAAGCGCAGATGCAGACGCAGGTTGGTGGCGTCAGCGACGCAGACGATCAGATCCGGGACCGGCTCGTCCGGATAACGTCCTTCGCAGATGTCGCGCGTGATCGCCTCGTCCGGGCTGGCCGCATCGAGACTGTAGGCGCCGGGCAGGTCGAGCAGGCGCATGACGCGCCCAGACGGCGCGGTGAAGCGTCCTTCCTTGCGCTCGACGGTGACGCCGGCGTAGTTGGCCACCTTCTGCTGGCTGCCGGTGAGGCGATTGAACAGCGCGGTCTTGCCGCTGTTGGGGTTGCCGACCAGGGCGATGCGCAGGGGCTCGGCTATCGCGTTCAAGGGGAAACTCCGTCGACCATCACGCGCGCCGCTTCGGCACGACGCAGCGCGAAGCGCGTGTAGCCGATCTGCACCAAGATCGGATCGCCGCCGAGCGGACCGCTGGCGACCACGCGTACCGGCTCGCCGCCGACGAAACCGAGTTCGCGCAGACGACGCGCGATCGGATCGGCGGCATGAGCATCTTCGACTTCACGGACCACGGCAGAGGCGCCCTTCTTCAACTCGGATAGCCGCACGCTCGGACATCGCACCAAATGAGAATGGTTCGCATTATAGGCTTTTCAATGGCCTGCGACGAGAAAATGGTTCGAAGGTCATGCATGGCCGTCGCGGAGAGTCGGATCGCGACCGCGCCGAGGCCGCTATGATCGCCGCTTTGCCCAGCCCGATCTTCTCATGAGCGAAGCCGTCCTCCTCGTCCGCAGCCACGCCGTCGCCACCATCACGCTGAACCGGCCGAACGTGCACAACGCGTTCGACGACGCGCTGATCGCCGACCTCACCCTCGCGCTGGAAGACTGCGAACGCGACGCCGACGTGCGCGCCGTTGTGCTGACCGGTGCCGGCGCCTCGTTCTCGGCCGGTGCGGACTTGAACTGGATGCGCGGCATGGCCGCTGCCAGCGAAGAAGACAATCGCGCCGACTCGATGCGACTGGCGCGGCTGATGCGCACGCTGAATTTCCTGTCCAAGCCGACCATCGCGCGCGTCAACGGCTCCGCCTATGGCGGTGGCGTCGGCTTGATCGCCTGTTGCGATCTCGCGGTCGGCGTCGACGGCGCCAAGTTCTCGCTCAGCGAGGTCAAGCTCGGTCTGGTGCCGGCGGTGATCTCGCCCTACGTAATCGCCGCGATCGGCGCGCGTCAGGCGCGGCGCCTGTTCGTCAGCGGCGAAGTGTTCGACGCGACCACAGCCGCGCGCATCGGCCTCCTGCACGAAAGCGTGTCGGCCGGCCAGCTCGACGCCGGCGTCGAGCGCGCCCTGCACTTCCTCGCCAAAGGCGGACCGGTAGCGCAAGCCGAGGCCAAGCAGCTCGCGCTGCGCATGGCCGGCATGACGCCCGAATCGGCCGAGCGCATCGATGTCGAGAACGCCGCGCTGATCGCACGATTGCGCGTTTCGGCCGAGGGGCAGCAAGGTTTGTCGGCGTTTCTCGACAAGCGAGCACCTGGCTGGGTCAAGGCGGAATAAGCCGTCCTCGTCGCCGCAAAAAGCTCTCGCTCGCGAGCGCGGACAAAGGCTTCAATCGTCGGCGAACTTCAGCAGCTCCGGCAGGAACTCTGCATACGCGCGCCAACGTCCGATCGCGCGTGTGTAGACCGGTTGGCGCGCCTGCCACACGCTGGCGGTGCCGATCGCATGGCGGTTCGGATCGGGCACGCCGCCATCGAACGGCGCCAGGCCGAGCGCTGCGGCGAGTTCGTCCATGATCGCCTGCGGTCGGCTGGCGAGATCTTCGTAGCGGACTTCGAACAGACGCGTCTCGCCGTCGCTGCGCGCCCTCGCCATCAAGCGCGTGCAGCCTTGCAGCACCGCGGCGATGTCGTCGAAGTCGTAGGCGAAGCGATATTCGGTCGAACCGAAGTGCTGGCTCCAGATCGACAGCGCGGTATCGCGGCTGTTGCGTCGGCAGTAGACGATCGCGGCCTGCGGAAACAAGGCGCGAATCAAGCCGACATGCAGAAAATTGAGCGGCTGCTTGTCGACGAACCAACGCATTCCGGTTTCGTCCTGGCGCAGCTTGGCCAGATACGCGGCGGCCGTCTTTTGCAGCAGTTCCGCGCTCGGCCGGCCCGTTTGTGCGATCTGTTCGGCGTAGTGCGGCAGCCAGTCGAGTTCGCCGCGGTTGCGAACCTGCGGCGAGCGGCCGAGCAGTTCGGCGACCAAGGTCGTGCCCGAGCGCGGCGCGCCGACGACGAAGATCGGTACGCACTCGTCTGCGGCCGGCTGGCGCACCGGCAAAGGCTTGCCGCCGAGGCGCGCGTCGATCAGGCGCCGCCAGTTCTTGCGCGACCAGCCCTCGCGGTCGATCAAGCCGTTCGCTTCGCGCAGATACGCCGCGGCGCGCGCGTAGTCGCCGAGGTCGTCGTGGATCTTGCCGAGCGCGAACAGCAGCGACGCGCGCGCACGCGCATTCAAGCCGGGCTGCGCGAGCAGGTGTTCGAAGCGCTGCACGTCGGCATGCTGCGGATCGCTGTAGCGCGAGATCGAAGCGAGCCCGTAGGCCGCGCCGAAATCCAGCGTTCTCGCATCGTGCTCCAGCGCGAACAGATAGTGCCGGCGCGAGCGTTCGAAATCGCCGAGCTGCCCCTGCAACGCCGCGGCGTACAGATGCAGCATCGCGTCGTCCGCGCCGTGCGCGATCGCCGCTTCGCAGATTTCCGCGGCCTTCGGCTTGCGCCCCCAATCGGCCAGCATCTTGGCCGCGCGCAGAGCGAGATCGGACGGTTGCGCGAATCGTTCGAACGCGGCGAGCAAGGCGGCTTCCGCGGCCGGCAGACGATCCTGCTCGGCGTGCAGCTTGGCCAGGGTGAACGCGGCGGCGAGATGATCGGGTTGGCGTGCGAGCAAAGCGTCCAGCAGCGACTGCGCGCCGGCGTGATCTTGGCGCTGCCAGCGCACGCTGGCCAGCGCCAGCGAAATCTCCGCATCGTCCGGAAAACGCGCGAATGCAGCTTCAAGCACCGCCGCGGCCGCCGTCAGATTCTGTCCCAGCACCAGCGCGCGGCCGGCTTCCAACCATGCGGCCGCCGGCTGCTCGGGCAGTTCGCTCCAATCGGCGGGGTTGGAAGAAATCCGGCTCGACGGTTCGGCACGGACGGGGAAAACAGGTGTCGTCATCGCGGCGCTTCTGGCGTTGACCGAGCATGCTACCGTACGCCGCGCCACCGAGGCAGCTTGCGCTCGCCTCGCCGTTCTCAGGGAGTGCAGCCGTGCTCGACCATATCGGTATTCCGGTTTCCGACTACGCGAAAGCGAAAAGCTTCTATCAACAGGCCTTGGCACCGCTCGGCATCGGCTTGGTCATGGAAGTCGGGCCGGAGCAGACCGGCGGCGCCTGGGCCTGCGGTTTCGGCTCGCAAGGCAAGCCGTATTTCTGGATCGGCCAAGACGACGCGGTCGCGCGCACCCACGTCGCCTTCGTGGCGCCCGATCGCGCCGCGGTGGATGCGTTCCATCGCAGCGCGCTCGCTGCCGGTGCGCGCGACAACGGCGCGCCGGGTCTGCGTCCGCACTATCACGAGAACTACTACGGCGCGTTCGTACTCGATCCCGACGGTCACAACGTCGAAGCGGTCTGTCACGCGCCGGTGTAGCTTCGACCCGCTGCGCCTGCGCGCCTCGCGCGACGATCGGCCCACCGTCAGCGCGGTTCGTATCGATCGGTGATCGTCGGCTGCAAAGCGGCGGCGGCACGTTCGAGCGCGACGGCCGGGAGCGGCACGTAGTCGAGAGCTTCGGCGCTCGCGCGTCCGTTCTTTAGCGCCCATTCGAAGAACGCGATCGAGGCCCGGCTGCGCGCTGACGACGCCGCGTCCGTGCGCACGAGCACGAAGCTGGCGCCGGTGATCGGCCAACTGGCACCGTCGTGGCGGCCGATCGGCGCATCCAGCGCAGCCGCCAGCGAACTCCAATCGACCGCAGCGGCCGCGGCGCGGAACGTCGCCAGGTTCGCGCGAATCGTTTGTCCGTCTGCGTTGTCGAGCGCGGCGTCGGCGAGTCGATGCGCCTTCGCGTAGGCGTACTCGACATAGCCGAGTGAGAAGCGCGTGCGCCGCACGTACGAGGCGACGCCTTCATTGCCGGTGCCGTCTACGCCGAGCGGCCAGACCACGCGCGTGCCGGCGCCGACCGCGGTCTTCCACTCCGGCGAAACCGCGGACAGATACGAAGTCCATAAGAACGAGGTGCCCGAGGCATCGCCGCGATGCACCACCGTGATGTTCGCATTCGGCAGGGCGATGTCGGGATTGAGCTCGGTGATCGGCGGCGCGTTCCACTTGCGCACCTGGCCGAGATAGATGCGTGCGATCAGCTCGCCGCTGAGCTTCAGCGTGCCGGGCGCAATACCGGGAATGTTGACCACCGGCACGACGCCGCCGACCACCACCGGGAACTGCGCTAGGCCTTGCTCGCGCAGATCGTCGATCGACAGCGGCGCATCGGTAGTGCCGAAATCGATCTCGCCGCGGCGGATGCGCGCGATGCCCTCGCCCGAGCCGACCGCGTCGTAGCGGATCACGACGCCCGCGGCGCTCTCGTACGCCGCGGCCCACTGCCGGTACAGCGGTGCCGGAAACGTCGCGCCGGCGCCGTGCAGCACGGTCGTCTCCGCCGCCGACACGGACGCCGCCGCCAGCGCGACAGCAATCCACGATCCGATGCGCAACAACAAAGCTTTCATCGCTGGCCCGCTCACTCTGCTCGGCAGCTCGCCGTGTATTTGCCACCGCAATATGACAGTCGCGCGGCGTCACGCCGTTGTCGTTTGCGCGAACTACCGTCGGCCGCGTCATCGAGGACTCCGCCGCCGTGGCCCAGCGCAGGTCGAAGATCGCGGTCGCCATCGTTTCGATCGCCGCCCTCGCCGCCGCAGCGCCGGCGAGCGCCGGGCATCCGATGCTGACCGAGGACACCGGCACGCAAGGCGCCGGCAATTTCGAACTCGAACTCGGCCAGTCCTGGGCCCGCGACGGCGGCGACCGCGCGTTCGTGTTCCAACCGCAGCTCTCCTACGGACTTTCGCCCACGCTCGACTTGATCGTGCAGCCGTCCTGGCTGTCCAGCCGCAACGCAGGAAGCGCTCGCGTCAACGGCTTGGGCGACGCCGCGCTCGACCTCAAGTGGCGCTTCTTCGGCGACGACCCCTACTCGCTGGCGCTGCGCGCAGGCGCGACGCTCCCGATCAGTCAGCGCGGCCTGGGTCTGCCCGGCGGGACGGTCGCGACGCACGCCACCTTGGTCGCGACGGTCGATGCGGCGCCGTTCACGCTCGATGCGAATCTCGGTTATGCGCGCAATCCCGATCGCAGCGAGCTGCGGCGCGATCTCTATCACGTCTCGGTGGCTGCGCTGTACGCGTGTACCGAGCGCCTCGCCTTCGTGCTCGACCTCGACGCCGACTCCAACACCGACCCTGCGCGGACGACGTGGCCGGTCGTCGCTCTCTTCGGCGTCATCTATACCTTGCGACCCGGATTCGACCTCGACTTCGGCTACCGCGGCCATCTCAATTCGGCCGCGCCGTCGCGGCAATGGCTGTTGGGTCTCACCTATCACTGGGCGCCATGACGGCATCGAAACCAGCTCCCGAAAAGTGTCATCTCGACGAACAATTTCGTTCACGGCGGCGTAGCACGACACCAGGGCTCGCGCTAGACTCGTTCAGCTCAATCTGGCGGACTGTCTCGATCTCATGTTCGGAAGCATCCTGATCGCCAACCGCGGCGAGATCGCCTGTCGCGTGATCCGCACCTGCCGCCGGCTCGGCATCGAAACGGTCGCCGTGTACTCCGAGGCCGACGCCACCGCACAGCACGTACGTCAGGCCGATCGCGCGTATCCGATCGGCGGGCCGCGTCCGGCCGACTCCTACCTGCGCGGCGATGCGATCATCCAGGCGGCGCTCGCCGCCGGCGCCGAAGCGATCCATCCCGGCTACGGCTTCCTGTCCGAAAACGCCGACTTCGCCGACGCCGTCGCGCAGGCCGGCCTGGTCTTCATCGGCCCGCCCGGCGATTCGATGCGGCGCATGGGCTCGAAGGCCGGCGCGAAAGAACTGATGTCCGCGCGCGGCGTGCCGGTGGTGCCGGGCTACACCGGCGAAGACCAAGACCCGGCCTTGCTCGCGCGCGAAGCCGAACGCGTCGGCTTTCCGCTGATGATCAAGGCGGCTTACGGTGGCGGCGGCAAGGGCATGCGCATCGTGCGCGCGGCGAGCGAATTCGCGGCGCATCTGGAAAGCTGCCAGCGCGAAGCGCGCAACGCGTTCGGGCGCGATCGGGTGCTGCTCGAGCGTTACGTCGAGCATCCGCGCCACATCGAATTCCAGGTGTTCGGCGACAGCCACGGCAACATCGTGCACTTGAACGAGCGCGAGTGCTCGGCGCAGCGGCGCTACCAGAAGGTTTTGGAAGAAACGCCCTCGCCGTTCGTCACGCCCGAGCTGCGCGCGAAGATGGGCGAAGCCGCGGTCGCCGCCGCACGTGCGCTCGATTACGTCAACGCCGGCACGGTCGAGTTCATCGTCGGGCCGGCCGGCGACTTCTACTTCATGGAGATCAATACGCGCTTGCAGGTGGAGCATCCGGTCACCGAGATGGTGCTCGGTCTCGACTTGGTCGAGCTGCAATTGCGCGTCGCCGCCGGCGAGGCGTTGCCGGCTTCGTTGATCGGCAGCACGTCGCCGGCGAACGGCCATGCGATCGAGCTGCGCTTGTATGCGGAGGACCCCGAGCAGGGTTTCCTGCCCGGCTCGGGCAAGCTCGAGCGCCTGCGCCTGCCGGCGCCATCGCCGCACGTACGCATCGATTCGGGCGTGATCGAAGGCGATGCCGTAACGATCTTCTACGATCCGATGATCGCCAAGCTGATCGTGTGGGACCGTGACCGCCCTGCCGCGCTGCAGCGCATGCGCGAGGCCTTGGCCGCCTGCGACGTGGTCGGACCCAAATCCAACGTCGAGTTCCTCGAACGCCTGGTACGCCACCCGGCCGTGATCGAAGGCCGCATCGACACCGGCTATCTGGACCGCCACCTCGACCAATTCGTCGGGGCGGCGCAAGACAGCGCTGCGTCCGCCCGCCGCGACGCCTTGTTCGCCAGCGCCACCGCCTGGCTGCTGCACGAGGAAGCCACCGCCCCGCAGCTCGCACTCGCCTCCGGCGATCCGTACTCGCCGTGGAGCCGCGCCGACGGCTGGCGCCTCGGCCATCCGGGCAAACGCATCGTCGCCTTGCTCGACCGCGGTGAACGAATCGAGATCGCGGCGCACGGCGCGGACGGCGACTACCGGCTTGAAATCGGCAGCGAGCGCTGCAAGGTGGAGCACGCGCGCTTGCGCGCCGGCGTGCTCGCAGCGAGCTTCGACGGCGTGGCGCGGCGCTGGCACGCCAGCGTCGACGACGAGCGCATCGGCATCCACGACGGCACGCGCCGCCACCACTACGCGCATGCGCCTGCGTTCGCCTACGCGACCCAGGCCGTCGCCAGCGGTGATCGTGTGACGGCGCCGATGCCGGGCCGCATCGTCGTCGTCAAAACCCAGCCCGGAGCCGAAGTCGCCGAGGGCGAGGAGCTCTTGGTGATGGAAGCGATGAAGATGGAACTGACCCTGCGCGCACCGCGCGCCGGCACCGTCGAGGCCGTGCAAGCCGCGGCCGGCGATTTCGTCGAGGCCGATGCGGTGCTGGTCAAGCTGGCCGAGGCGGCCAAACCATGAGCCTGCCGAGCGCGGTGCGCATCGTCGAGGTCGGTGCACGCGACGGCCTGCAGAACGAAAAGACGATCATCCCGACCGCGACCAAGATCGAGCTGATCGACCGCTTGTCCGCCACCGGCTTGCGCACGATCGAGGCGACCAGCTTCGTCAGCCCGAAATGGATTCCGCAACTGGCCGACGCGGCCGAGGTGTTCGGCGGCATCGCACGCCGGCCCGGCGTCGCTTATCCGGTGTTGGTGCCGAACCTGCAAGGCTACGAGCGCGCCCGCGCGGTCGGCGCCGAGGAGATCGCGGTGTTCGCGGCCGCCTCCGAAGCATTCAGCCGCAAGAACATCAATGCGTCGATCGACGAATCGATCGAGCGCTTCGTACCGGTGCTCGAACGCGCCCGCGCCGACGGCGTGAAAGTGCGCGGCTATGTCTCGACCGTGCTCGGCTGCCCCTATCAAGGCGAGGTGCCGGTGGCCGACGTCGTGCACGTGGCGCAACGCCTGCACGCGCTCGGCTGCTACGAAATCTCGCTCGGCGACACCATCGGCATCGGCACGCCGGGCAAGGCGCGCGCGATGCTGCAAGCCGTCGCCGGCGCAGTGCCGATGGCGGCGCTGGCGGTGCATTTCCACGACACCCGCGGCCAGGCGCTGGCCAACATCCTCGCCTGTCTGGAGGAAGGCGTCGGGGTGATCGACAGCGCGGTCTCCGGCACCGGCGGCTGCCCTTACGCGAAAGGCGCCACCGGCAACGTCGCCAGCGAGGACGTCGTCTACATGCTCGACGGCCTCGGCATCGCCACCGGCGTCGACCTGCCGGCGCTGATCGCGACCGGGCTCTGGCTCAGCGCCCAGCTCGGCCGCGAGACCTCCAGCCGCGTCGCCCGCGCGAGTCTCTGAGCGGAGCGCGCCGGCGATCAGCATGGCGATCCTCACCCAAAACGGCCGGCTTGCACATTTCATTCACGCCCGCAACGCCGGCGCGGTGCTAACGTCGCCTCAACCACCAAAACCAGACTCCTGTCGGGGATGCGGCCGATGCGGGGCAGCTCGACATCGCACGAGGACGCGGGCGTGAGCGCCTGGATCGCGGCCCTGCCCGGCGGTGGTGAAGCGACCGTGACCGCGGTCGAAACCTTGCTCGATATCGCCAAGCGCAAGGAGATCGACGTCGGTGCGCGCCATGCGGTGCTCGACGCGGTACACAAGCTGCGCACGCAGGACGCCGCGGCGCTGGCGGTCGCCTCGCGCTATCGCGGCCTGCTCGAAGCGATTCCCGATGCGGTCACCGTGCACAACGAGCGCGGCGAGGTGCTCGACGCCAACATCGCCGCCTGCCGCCTGTACGGTCACTCGCGCGAAGCTCTGCTCACGCTGAGCCTGGTCGATCTCAACCCGGCGCTGCCGACCGATCACATCCAGCACGTCATCGAGACCTGCCGGCTCAACGACGCCTTCACCATCGAAACCAGCATCCGCCGCAGCGACGGTCGCGACTTCCCGGTCGAGGTGCATTCCAACGTGTATCTCGACGGCAACGAGAAGCGCGTGCTGTCGGTCACGCGCGGCATCAGCCATTGGCAACGCACCGCCACCGCGCTGCGCGACGCCGACCTGCGCTATCACTCGCTGCTCAAGCTGGTCGACAAGGGCGTGCACGTGCGCGACGCGCAGGGCCGCTACGTCTACGTCAATCCGGCTTCGCTGCAGATGCTGCAGATGCGCGAAGAAGAATTTCTGCAGGCCTCGCGCGACGCCTTCCCCGGCTGGCGCTGGTACGACGAGGAGGGCAAATCGCTGCCGCAGTCGCAGCTGCCCTCCGCGCGCGCGCTGGCCAGCGGACAGCCGGTGGAGAGCGCGCTGATCTGCGTGCTGGCGCCGCATCTGCGCGAGCTGTTGTGGCTGTCGATCGCGGCCGTGCCGATGTTTCGCGCCGGCGAGGACAAGCCCTATCAGGTCGTCGTCGCCTACGACGACGTGACCGAACTCAAGCGCATGCGCGACGTGCTCGCGCAGACGCAGCAGGCCGGCAGCATCGGCGGTTTCGAGTACTCGCTGAGCGGCGACCACTTGCTCTGGACCGACGAGATGTATCGCTTGTTCGACCTGCCCGTCGACACGCCGATGACGCTCGAACGCGCGATGGACTTGATCCCGAACGGCCGCGAGGTGGTCGCGCAGGACGTCGAGGCGGCGCAGCGCGGCGAATCGCGCCAGCGCGAATACGAAATCGTCACCCCGCTCGGCCGCCACCGCTGGCTCGGCGTCGCCACGCACCCGCTGCGTCGCGGCGGCATCGTGTGGGGCGTTTCCGGCATGTGCCAGGACATCACCTCGCGCAAGCAACTGGAGATCGAGCTGCGCCGCAAGGCGATCAGCGATCCGCTGACCGGCCTGCCCAACCGCGAGGCGATCGTCGACGAACTCAATCGGCAGATCATCGCCACGCGCGACCAGACCGGCCCGAGCCTGCTCTACGTCGACCTCGATCGCTTCAAGATCATCAACGACATCCTCGGCGCCAATGCCGGCGACCGTCTGCTCGCCGCCGCCGGCGAGCGCCTGCTCGAATGCCTGCCCGCCAACGCGCGTTGCGGCCGCTTCGCCGGCGACGAGTTCCTGGTGGTGCTGCCGCGCGCGACGCGCGAGGAGCAGGCCAGCGAGATCGCCGAGACGATCAACAGCCGCTTCCGCCGGCCGTTCGAGCACGCCGGCGAGGACTACGTCATCACCGCCTCGATCGGCATCGCGCGGCATCCGCAGGACGGCCGCAGCGCGCAGCAGCTGGTGCAGCACGCCGACGCCGCGATGAGCGAGGCGAAGCGGCGCGGCCGCAACACTTGGCAGGCCTTCTCGGTCGCGACCGGACGCCGCATCGAGAACAACCTCGCGATCGAGAACCAGCTGCGCCACGCGCTTGATCGCGGCGAGCTGGCGCTGCAGTACCAGCCGCAAGTCGACCTCGTCACCGGCGCCCTGGTCGGCGCCGAAGCGCTGCTGCGCTGGAACCACCCGCAGCGCGGCAAGCTGCTGCCGCTCGCCTTCGTGCAGCACGCCGAGAGTTCCGGCGACATCGTGCCGATCGGCGCCTGGGTCATCGACGAAGCCTGCCGCACCCTGCGCGAATGGCGCGACGCCGGCGTGGCGATGCCGCGCATCGCGGTCAACGTGTCCTACCGGCAGCTGCTCAACGACTCCTTTCTCGATTCGGTGATTTCGGCGCTGCGCCGCTACGAACTCTCGGGCGACTCGCTCGAGATCGAGATGATCGAGCGCATGCTGGTCGAGGACACGCCGGACACGACACAAATGTTCAAGGATCTGCGCGCGGTCGGGGTGAAGATCACGATCGACGATTTCGGCGAGGGTTACTCCTCGCTAAACTACCTGCGCCGCCTGCCGGTCGACGCGCTCAAGATCAGCTACGAATTCGTGCGGCGCATTCCGGCCAGCGCCGCCGACACCGCGATCTGCGAGGCGATCATCCGCGTCGGTCGCGGCCTTGGCCTGGGCATGGTCGCCGAGGGCGTGGAGACCGAGCAGCAGCGGCAGTTCCTGCTCGCGCAAGGCATGCGCATCGGCCAGGGGCATTTGTTCAGCCCGGCGCTGGACTCGCTCGACTTCGCCGCGTTCGCACGCCGCAACGGCTTCACCTGAGCCGCCGCGCCGTCGGCGCCCGCTCGCGGTCTTATACTCGCCGCTCTTTCGCTGCGAACGATCCGATGCCCGCCAAACTCGCCCCGGACCGCCATCGCGGCCTGATCATCGCGGCCGGCGATCTGCGCCTCGACGCGCAGGCGCAACGGCTGCTGACCCGCCTCCTCGCCTTGATCGGCACGCAGCCGCGCGTCGTCGCGCTGCTGCCGGCCGACGCGGCCGAGGACGACGGCGAGCTCGACGAGGCGCTGTATCAGGCCGGCGCCGGCGAAGTGCGCCGGCAAGTGCTGCAAGCACGCGCCGACGGTGATCAGCGCGTTCTGCTCGACGCGGTCGAGCACGCTCACCTGACCCTGCTGTTGGCCGAACAGCCGTTGCGGCTGTCGACTCTGATCGGCGGCACCCAGCTCGCGCGCGCGATCCGCCGCCGCAATGCCGAGGGCATGGCCGTGCTCGGCTGCGCCGCCGGTGCCGCGGTGTTGTGCGAGCACATGCTCGCACACGGCAGCGAAGGCGCGACGCCGCGCAGCGGCGGCGCCAGCCTCGCACCCGGGCTCGGCCTGACCAATCGCATCGTGGTCGACCAAGGCGGTCACGCCAGCGACCGCATCGGCCGCCTGCTCGCGGCACTGGCGCTCAATCCGTTCGCGCTCGGGCTCGGCCTCGACGCCGCCACCGCCGCGGTGATCGGCCCGGACAACGTGCTCGAAGTGATCGGCAACGGCGGCGTGACCCTGATCGACCCGGCCGAAATGCGCGATTCCAACGCGGCCGAACTCGAACCCGGCGCGCCGATCCGCATCACCAACCTGCGCCTGCACGCGCTCACCGGCGGCGCGCGCTACGACCTCGACTTCCGCCGCACGGTCGACTGAGCGGCGCGGCCATCGGCGTCGGTTAGAATCCGCGCCCGTTCTTCGGCAGGAAACCTCCCATGCAGCTCGATCAGGTCAAGGCAGTCATCACCGGCGGCGCGTCCGGGCTCGGCTTCGCGGTGGCGAAGCATCTGGTCGAACGCGGCGGCCGCGTCGCCCTGCTCGACGTCAACGACGACAAGGGCGCCGCCGCTGCACGCGAGCTCGGCAGCGCCGCGAGCTACTTCCGCGCCGACGTGACACAGGAGGAAGGCGTCGTCGCCACGCTGGCGCAGGCGCAGGCGCAGCTCGGCGGTCTCAACGTGCTGGTCAACTGCGCCGGCGTGCTCGGCGCCGGTCGCGTGCTCGGCAAGGAAGGCCCGATGCCGCTGTCGACCTTCGCCACCACCGTCACGATCAACCTGATCGGCAGCTTCAACGTGTCCAAGGCCGCGGCCAACCTGATGCAGCACAACGCGCCCGGCGAAGACGGCGAACGCGGCGTGATCGTCAACACCGCCTCGGTCGCCGCCTACGAAGGCCAGATCGGCCAGGCCGCCTACGCGGCGTCGAAAGGCGGCGTGGTCGGCATGACCTTGCCGATGGCGCGCGAGTTCGCCCGCATCGGCGTGCGCGTGATGACGATCGCGCCCGGCGTGTTCCACACCCCGATGGTCGACGGCATGCCCGAGCAGGTGTACCAGTCGCTGTGCGCGCAGGTGCCCTACCCCTCGCGCCTGGGCAAGCCGGAGGAATACGCCGACACGGTCGCCTTCATCCTGCACAACCGCTATCTCAACGGCGGCACCATTCGCGTCGACGGTGCGATTCGGCTGCAGCCGAAGTAAAGCCGGGATTGGGGATTCGGGATTGGGGATTGGCGCAAGCAAAAAGCCACGACCCGATTGTTCCGAACCACCCGATCCTCAGGCTCTAACGAATCCCCAATCCCAAATCCCCAATCCCGGCTCCTCCCCCATGAAAGCTTCTGAAATCAAGAAAGGCAACGTCGTCGAACACGAGGGCAAGGTCTACCAGATCCGCGACATCGACCGCAGCTCGCCGCAAGGCCGCGGCGGCAACGTGACGTACCGCTTCATCATGTATTCGGTGCCCGGCGGACAGAAACTCGACCTGTCGCTGCGCGCCGAAGACGATCTCAAGGAAACCGAGCTGACGCGCCGCGCCGTCGGTTACTCCTACAAGGACGGCGATGCCTTCGTCTTCATGGACGCCGAGGACTACACGCAATACACGCTCGACGCCAGCGCGATCGGCGACGCCGCCAACTACGTCGTCGACGGCATCGAAGGCTGCTACATCCAGCTGATCGACGATGCGCCGGTGGCGCTGCAGCTGCCGCAATCGGTGGTGCTCGAAGTGGTCGACACCGCGCCGGAACTCAAAGGCGCCAGCGCGACCAAGCGCCCGAAGCCGGCCAAGCTCTCGACCGGCATCGAGATTCTCGTGCCCGAATACATCACGATCGGCGAGAGGATCACGGTCAATACGACGACGGGGGAGTTTTCCGGGCGGGCTTGATGTAGCAACGGATAGGCTAAGCCGCGCTACATATGCCGCACGAAGGTCGGCGTGAACTCCCGCTTACTACGCAAATGACGGCGTCTCGGCGGGGAGTCGCCTTTCACTGCCCAACCGGCGTTACATCCGTGAAGAGTCTTACGACAGCTTAAGGCTGGTCGCGTGGACGTCCATCGCAGCGCGATGCCCATCAGGGCATCGCGCCGCTCATCCGATCACACCACGCGACGACGTACCGCCACGCCGGCACCGGCCAGCGCCAGCGCGGCCAGTTCGACTTCGAGCATCCACTCGCTGTTGACCGGCGTCGGCACGGCGCTGACGTTGCCACCCGGCGCGAGATTCAACGCGGCGGTGAGGTCGCCCATCGGCGGCGCGCCGTTGGCGCTGAGTGCGGCGTCACGCGCGGCCAGGCCCGGCAGCTGCGGCAGATCGAACACGTGCGTGATCAGCCGCAACGCGGAGGCGGTGTCGTATTGCGTGTGGTCGACGAAACCGCGCTTGGCGAACGGCGAAGCGATGATCGCCGGAATGCGCGTGCCCGGGCCCCAGCGGTCGCCCTTCGGCGGCGCGACGTGGTCCCACCAGCCGCCGTTTTCGTCGTAGGTGACGACGACGACCATGTTCGCCCACTGCGGGCTCGCTTCCAGGTGCGCGATGAGGTCGGCGATGTGCGCGTCGCCGTCGGCGATGTCGGCGTAGCCGGCGTGCTGGTTCTGCTTGCCTTCCGGTTTGTAGAAGGTCACCGCCGGCAAGGTGCCGGCGTCGATGTCGTGCAGGAAGGCGGCGCCGTCGAGGCCGCCGTCGCGCAGATGCGCGCTGCGCGCCGCGGTGCCGGGCGCGAGATCGGCGTAGTAGTTGAACGGCTGGTGGTGGAACTGGAAGGCCACGTTCGCCGGCGCGGTGTGGTCGAGCGCGGCCTGCCAGGCGCCGGCGTACCAGGCCCAGTCGACACCCTTCTGCGTCAGCAGGTCGCCGATGTTCTGCGCCGTCTGCGGGCTGAGCGTGTTGGGTTTGTTCGGATCGGCCAGGGTCGGATCGCCACCGTTAGCCGGCGCGTTCGACGAAGGCTGATACGGCGGCTGCATCGTGTTGACGCCGTAGAAGTCGGGCGTGAGCACCGAGTCGTTGACGTACTTGGGCGTGCCGTCGATCGCCGAAGCGGGGCTGGCCGGATCGATCTGCAGCGAGACGCCGTCCGGGTTGACCGCCGAGATGTTGGAGGCGAACTGGGTCTGGTTGTCGCGCGTCTTGAAGTCGAACGGCGCGCAGGCGCAGATCAGGTACTGGTGGTTGAGAAAGGAACCGCCGAACGCGCCCTGGAAGAAGTTGTCGGCCAGCACGTAGCGCTGCGCGACGCCCCACATCGCCATCGACTCGGCATGATCCCAATGCCCCATCACTTCGCCGCCGGCATCGCTCCAGGCGGCGAATTTGTCGTTCTTGCCGCCGTCGATCTGCATCTGGTTGTTGTAGAAGCGATGCACCAGATCGTGCAGCTTGTAGCTGAAATCGACGCCGTAGCCGGCCGGATCGTCGAGCGCGAACGGCTGGTTCGGATGCCCGCGCGTTTCCTCGGTCGGAATCTGGGTCGCATCGGACGGGTCGGTCAGGCCGTTGCCGGCGATCGGCGGCAGCGCCGCCATCGGCGTGCCGTCGCGGTCGAGCTGGGTCGCCTGCTCGGCGCTGACGTTGTTCAGACCGTTCGCGCCGGGGAAACGACCGTACAAATGATCGAAGCCACGGTTTTCGGCGTAGATCACGACGATCGTCTTGATCTGGTCGAGGCCCTCGGCCTTGGTTTCGGCTTGCGCGGGCGCTGCGAAAAGGCCGCTCGTCAAAGCGACGCCGATGGCTAGCGTCAAAGCTCGCTGGTGCATTGGGAAAACCCTGTAGGGACGGAGAAGGAAGCGGCGCCGGACTGCCGACCCTGTCACGCTATGCCTGCTTTTTGTCGCTTCTGTTGCAGCGAAGGTGAAACAAACTTCATCCACCGTGTCGCACCGCCGACCGCCGCGCTCGCCTAGGATCGCGCCGCCGCGGCTTTCGCCTGGCGGCTCACCAGCCACGCCTTTCACGTCCTGCCGCCTGCCCGTGCGCCTTCCGATCGTCCTCCTCGTTCTTGCAAGCCTGCTCGCTACGACAGCAGCGGCCGCGGCAGCGGCGCCAGCGCGCGATCCGGCGTTCCACCGCGCCGCCCTGCTGCGCGAGGTCGGCCGGCGCATCTTTTCCGATCCGCGCTATTCGGCTTCGGGAAAACAATCCTGCGCCAGCTGTCATGCGCCGGCGCTGCGCTACAACCCGCCCAATGCGCTGGATGCGCAGCGCGGCGGCGATCGCCTGCAGCAACAGGGATTGCGCGCACCGCCGACCCTGACCTACCTCAATCGCATACCGCCCTACAGCAATCACTTCCACGATTCCGACGAAGAAGGCGACGAGTCGGTCGATGCCGGCCCTACCGGCGGCCTGACCTGGGACGGCCGCGTCGATCGCGGCGAGAACCAGGCGCGCCTGCCGCTCTTGTCGGAGCTGGAGATGGCCAATCGCGTCGCCGATATCGCACGCGCGATCCGCAGCGCCGACTACGCACCCTCGTTGCGTGAAGCGCTCGGCGAGCACGCGCTGGAGCAGGACGACGACGCGTTCACCGCGGTGGTGCGTGCGCTCGGTGCGTTCGAACAGGACTACGACGAGTTCAATCCCTACACCAGCAAATACGATGCGTATCTCACAGGCCGCGCCAAGCTCAGCGCCGCCGAGCAGCGCGGCCTGATACTGTTCGAAGACGAAGACAAGGGCAACTGCGCCGAGTGCCACATCAGCCGGCGCGCGCTCGACGGCACCGCACCGGCGCTGTCGGACTACGGCCTGATCGCGCTCGGCGTGCCGCGCAACCCCAAGCTGCCGCGCAACGCCGATCCGGCCTTCTTCGACCTCGGCGCCTGCGGCCCGGAGCGCAAGGACAAGGCCGGCCAGGCCGACTACTGCGGTTTGTTCCGCACGCCGACCCTGCGCAACGTCTCTTTGCGCAAAACCTTCTTTCACAACGGCAAGTTTCACAGCTTGCGCGAGGTCGTCGAGTTCTACGTCACGCGCGACATCACGCCCGCGCGCTGGTACTCCAAGGACAGCAACGGCCGTACGATCGCCTACGACGATTTGCCGGCCGAATACCAGGCCAATCTCAATCGCGATGCACCGTTCGACAATCAGAAGCCCGGCGCGAAGCCGCGTTTGGATGCACGCGAAATCGACGACGTCGTCGCGTTCCTGCGCACTCTGACCGACGGCTATCTCAAGCAGAATCCGTATCGTGCCGAGCGCGCGCATCCCGTCGCGCACTCGGCTCAGGCCGAACGTTGAGCTAGGTGCGCGGCGTTCGCGCGAGCCATTTGCGCGCCATCCGCCGCAACGACTCGTCGACACCTGCGCCTTCGGCCAGCTCGGCGATCTCGCGCCAGGCCAGCGCGTGCGATTCCTCGCTGACGACGAAGTCCTCGCTGCCGCGCGCGTGCACGACGTAGCGCACGTCGTAGTGCCAATGCTCGGGCACCTCGCCGCGCGCGGGGATGCGATGGCGGTCGAGATCGAAGATCGCGGGTTCCACTTCGAGGTCGCTCAGCCCGGATTCTTCTTCCGCCTCGCGCAGCGCGACGCTGGCGAGGTCGGCGTCGCCGTCGGCATGTCCGCCGAGTTGCAGCCAGCGC
Source organism: Dokdonella sp. GW821-FHT11D02 (assembly GCF_058808595.1). Lineage (NCBI taxonomy): Bacteria > Pseudomonadati > Pseudomonadota > Gammaproteobacteria > Lysobacterales > Rhodanobacteraceae > Dokdonella > Dokdonella sp. GW821-FHT11D02. The sequence continues at coordinate 3,034,223 of NZ_CM179520.1, forward strand.
TCGAGCTTGCGGTGATGCGTGAGCAGCACGCGCCGCCCGACCGCATCGACCAGCCAGGCCGAGCCGGTCAGATGGCCTTCGAGCAGATTTCTCGAAGCAGCGTCTACGCGGGTCGCCATGAACGAACGAAATACTTCGACCGCAGACGACTCGTGCGGATGAGCTTGCGCGTAGACATCGAGCGCGGCCAGCCAATGTCTTTGATGAATCGGCAAGTTTTGCCGCTTAGCAGCATTTTCGACCATGGCTTCCGTTTGCTTGCCGCCCTGTCGGGGGTCGCGTATTTTACCGCCGCGTGCAGGTCGGCGAAGGTCGGTTGCGCGCACACTTCCAGCGGCGGCAGAGGCTTGCGAATCCTGCCCCGCTCCATGCTCGAGTACGGCAACCTGTTGAGGGGACGCGATGATTTTCTGGCGAGTCAAACCGCTTGATCAGATTCTTGAAACGGCAGAAAAGAAATCGCTGAAACGACAACTTGGCGCGCTCCAGCTGACCCTGCTCGGGGTCGGCGCGGTGATCGGCACCGGTATCTTCGTACTGACGGCGGAAGCCGGGCAGAAAGCCGGCCCGGGCATGATGGTCGCGTTCGTGATCGCCGCCACGGTGTGTGCCCTGGCCGCCCTCGCCTACGCCGAGCTCGCCTCGATGCTGCCGGTTTCCGGCTCGGCCTACACCTACACCTACGGCGTGCTCGGCGAGTTCATCGCCTGGATCGTCGGTTGGGCGCTGGTGCTCGAATACGCGATCGGCGCGGCGGTGGTATCGGTCGGCTGGTCGGGCTACATGAACGGCTTGCTCGCGCATACCGACTTGTTCGGCCTGGTCCAGCCCGGCGCGCTGGCACTGCCCGAATTCCTGCGCAGCGGGCTTTACACCGGCGGCACCTTCAACCTGCTCGCGTTCCTGATCTCGCTGGCGGTGACCTATCTCCTGGTCATCGGCACCTCCAAGAGCGCGCGCGTCAATTCCGTGCTGGTCGCGATCAAGATCGTCGCGCTGACCGTGTTCATCCTGATCGCAGTGCCCGCCGTGAAGAGCGCGAACTTCGAGCCGTTCCTGCCCGGCGGCTGGGGCAGCCCGCTCGGCGGCGCCGGCGTGCTCGGCGCGGCCGCGTCGATCTTCTTCGCCTACGTCGGCTTCGACGCGGTCTCCACCGCGGCCGAGGAAACCAAGAATCCCAATCGCAACATCCCGATCGGCCTGATCGGCTCGCTCGGCATCTGCACGATCTTCTATCTGCTGGTCGGCTACGGCGCGGCCGGCTCGGTCGGTGCACAGCCGATTCTCGGACCCGACGGCATGCCGCTCGATCCGGGCAGCGAAGCGATGGCGGCCGCCTGCGCCGCCTCCGAAGCCTTGGTCTGCAGCAAGGAACCGCTGGCGCACGCATTGCGCATGCTCGGCTTTTCCTCGATCGGCAACTGGATCGGCGTCGCCGCGATTCTCGCGCTGCCGTCGGTGATCCTGATGATGATGTTCGGCCAGACGCGCGTGTTCTTCACGATGTCGCGCGACGGCCTCTTGCCCGAAGTGCTGTCGAAAGTGCATCCGCGCTTCCACACCCCGCACGTGATCACGATCATCACCGGCGTGGTGGTTGCGATCTGCTCGGCGCTGTTCCCGGTCGGCAAGCTGGCCGACACCTCCAACTCCGGCACCTTGCTCGCCTTCGCGATGGTGTCGATTGGCGTGTTGATCCTGCGCAAGCAGCAGCCGAACCGTCCGCGTCCGTTCCGCACGCCGATGGCCTGGCTGGTCTGCCCACTCGCCGTGTTCGGCTGCATCCTGCTGTTCGTCAACCTGAGCATGACCGCGAAGCTCGTGTTCGTGACTTGGGCGGCGATCGGCCTCGTCGTGTATCGCTCGTACGGCTATCGCCGCAGCCAGCTGTCCGCCAACAACGCCCTCTGACCATGCCTCGCAGGTCATCCTGACCGCGAAGCCGGCATCCCGGTGCCGGCTTCGCGCCATGCTGTGCAACGCGCCGACGGAATCCCATGCTCGACCGACTGCTTGCGAAGAAGACCGACTTCTCCACCTACGAGGACGGCGGTCCGTCCTTAAAGCGCACGCTCGGTCCCTGGGGTCTGACCGCCCTCGGCATCGGCGCGGTGATCGGCGGCGGCATCTTCGTCATCACCGGCCAGGCCGCGGCCGGACACGCGGGACCGGCGATCATCCTGTCGTTCGTGATCGCCGCGATCTGCTGCAGCTTCGCCGCGATCTGCTATGCCGAATTCGCGACCTTGATCCCGATGTCCGGCAGCTCCTACTCCTACGCCTACGCCACGCTCGGCGAAGGCGCCGCCTGGTTCATCGGCTGGAACATGGTGCTCGAATACGGCGTGTCTGCTTCTGCTGTCGCAGTTAGCTGGACCGGCTACTTCACCAGCCTGCTGCAGCACTTCGACATCGTGTTGCCGGCGGCGCTGACCAATGCGCCGATCGCGTTCCAAGACGGGCATCTGGTCACCACCGGCGCGCTGTTCAATTTACCGGCGGTGGCGATCGTGCTGGCGCTGACCTGGCTCTGCTACGTCGGTATCCGCGAATCGAGCGGCGCCAATATCGCGATGGTGGTGCTGAAGATCGGCTTGATCCTGATCGTGATCGTCGCCGGCTGGAAATACGTCAACCCCGACCTATGGCACCCGTTCATTCCGGAGAACCAAGGCGGCGACAAATACGGCTGGTCCGGCGTGCTGCGCGCGGCCTCGATGGTGTTCTTCGCCTACATCGGTTTCGAGGCGACCTCGGTCGCGGCGCAGGAAGCGAAGAACCCGCAGCGCGACCTGCCGATCGGCACGATCGCCTCGCTCGCCATCTGCACCGTGCTCTACATCGGCATGGCCGCGGTGCTGACCGGCCTGTTGCCGTACGACCAGCTCGGCACCACCGAGCCGGTCGTAACCGCGGTGAAGGCGCATGCGGAACTGGCCTGGCTGCGCGTGGTGGTCGAGCTAGGCGCCTTGATCGGCCTGTCCTCGGTGGTGCTGGTGATGATCATCGCGCAGCCGCGCATCTTCATGATCATGGGCCGCGACGGCCTGCTGCCGCCGGTGTTCGCCAAGATCCATCCGCGCTATTGCACGCCGCACATCAACACCGTCATCACCGGCATCGGCATCGCTCTGCTCGCGGCGGTGTTCCCGCTCGACGTGCTCGGCGAGCTGACCTCGATGGGCACCCTGATCGCGTTCAGCGCGGTCTGCGCCGGCGTCTGGATCCTGCGCCACACCCAGCCCAACCTGCCGCGCACCTTCCGTGTGCCGTGGGCGCCGGTGGTGTGCACGCTCGGTATCCTGAGCTGCCTGCTCCTGCTCAGCACGATGAGCTGGTACAACTGGGCTCTGCTCGGCGCCTGGACCGTGATCGGCTTCGTGATCTATTTCGGCTACGGTTACCAACGCAGCAAGCTGCGCCGCGACGGTAAGTCTGCAAAGACCGCCTGAAGCACCAGCTTGGCGGCGCCGAACGGCGCCGCGATCAAACGTCCGAAGATGGGACCTCGCCGCTTGCGCCGAGGCGGCTCTGCACTTCGTCCAGCTGCGCGCGCTCGACCTGCGCCTCCGGCAAGGTCTTGCTCGTGCGCGCGCCGAGTTCGCGCAGCTTCTCGACTTGCCCGATCAGATTGCCGCGCCCGGTTTCGAGCTTGCCCGCGGCGGACGCCAGCGCATTGCGCGCCGCGTCGAGGCGGCTCCTCGCTTCGTTGAGGTCCTCGATGAAACCGACGAACTTGTCGTACAGCTTGCCGGCGCGATCGGCGATCTCGACCACGTTGCGATTGCGGTCGTCGTTGCGCCACAAGCTGGCGATGGTCTGCAACGTGGCCAGCAAGGTCGAGGTGGTGACGATGACAACCTGCCTTTCGAGCGCGAACGCATGCAGCCCGTCATCGCGATGCACCGCTTCGATGTAAGCCGCCTCGACCGGCACGAACATCAGCACGAATTCGAGCGAGTTGACCCCGGGTAGATCGCTGTAACGCTTGTCGGCCAGCTCCTTCACGTGCGTGCGCAAGGACGCCAGATGCGCGCTCAACTGCGCCCCGCGCTCGGCGTCGTCGACCGCGGCGCAATAGCGCTCGTAGGCGGTCAAGGACACTTTCGCGTCGATGACGATGTGGCGGCCTTCGGGCAGGCGCACGATCACGTCGGGCCGCGAACGGCCGCCGCTTTCGTTCTGGAAGCTGGCCTGCGTGTCATAGTGGCGTCCGCGCTGCAGTCCGGAGGCTTCCAGCAAGCGCTCCAGCACCAGTTCGCCCCAAGCGCCCTGCGTCTTGCTTTCGCGCGTCAACGCGCGCGTCAGCGCGCGCGCGTCTTCGTCGATGCGCTGGTTGAGATTCTTCAGTATGTCGATCTCGGCCTTGAGCAGCGCACGTTCGCGACTCTCCTTGTCGTACACCTCGCCGACCTGCTTCTTGAAACCGTCCAACTGCTCGCGCAGCGGACCGAGCAGGCCGCCGAGCTGGAGTTGGTTCTGCTCGGTGAACTTGCGGCTTTTTTCTTCGAGCAGGTCGCCGGCCAGCGCCTTGAACTGATCGCTCAAACTCTCGCGCACGCGCTCGAGCAGGGCGATCTTCTCGGCCGCGGCGTTGTGCTGTTCGTGCGCACGCGTGGCGGTTTCGGTCAGGCGCTGTTCGGCGCGCTGGGTCGCCTCGCGCCATTTCTGCGCTTCGGCTCGCGTTCCGGCCAATTCGGTGTCGAGCTCGGCGAGGCGCTCGAGCCGGCCGGCCAAATTCGCGCGTTCGTTGCCGAGCGCGAACAGGGTCTTGCGCTGCTCGGCCAGTTCCCGCGACAGATCGTCGTGATCGCCTTGCAAGCGCTGCGCTTCGGCGACGGCCGCGTCGCGCGCGGAACCCAACTGCACCAGCTCCGCCTCGCGGCTGGCGCGACCGGCCGCCTGCGCCTGCGCGATCCAGCGGCGCGAAAACAGCCACAACAGCAAGAAGCCGACCACGATGCCGACGAGTGCGGCAAGGCCGAGCTGAACGGGAAACGGGAAATCCGGCACGCCGCTGATCCGACAAGAAGGTCAGCGGCGATTGTGACAGCCGGCGATCTCAGTTGCCGAGATCGCGCGATCCCCGCCGGGCCTCGATCACGAGACCCGGCGAAGAGACGAAGCTGACTCAGGCCTTCTTCGCGTGACTGGCGCACCAGCCCTTGGCATTGACCGCCTTGCCCGGGAACAACTGGCACGGGCCGTACGCATCGCCGGCCTTGCCGGTGAAGAACTGGCAGTTCGCGCAATCGTCGCCGGCTTTGTAGGCTGCGTTGCCGGCGGCCTTGCTACCGTCTTCGACGTAGCTGAGCGCCTTCGCCGTTGCGTCAGTCGCCGCATCGACGTGCGGCAGATCCTGTGCAAGAGCGATTTGCGGAAGGACGGTGGCGGCGATCGGGGCGACCGCGACGGTGGTCGCGGCGAGTTTCAGGAAACGGCGTCTGGCCTGGCTTTCGGCTGGGTTCGACATGATGGCTCCTTGTGTGGACGGATGGGCGCGCGGCCCGACGAGCGAAGTTCCTAGGTTGTTGCTGCAAGAGGGACGAATGGTTGCCGCGAAAAGCGCATCGACTTTACTCCGCGTCCGAATCGAAGGCACGCCGCTGTGCGGCTTTGCCACAGACTTCGCCACGCCGGCGGCTGGCGCCGTATGAACGCGGCCGGTCATGCACCTCCGGTATAGTGAATGCTCGCCCTTCGCCTCACCGCCGCATGAGCCCAGACACCTACGTTATCGACCGCAGTCGCCTGGAAGACTGCGCACGCCAGATCGCCGAAGCCGGCCGCGACCTCGGCGCGCGCGGCTGGACGCCGGCGACCAGCAGCAATTTCTCGATGCGCCTGGATGCCGCGCACGCCGCGGTGACGATCTCCGGCCGCGACAAGGGGCGGCTCGGCGTCGACGACATCATGGTCGTCGATCTGCAGGGATTGCCGGTCGGCACCGATCAGCGCCCGTCCGCCGAAACCGCCTTGCACACGCAGATCTACCGCCGTTTCCCGCAGGCCGGCGCGGCGCTGCACACGCACTCGCGCACACAGACAGTCGCCTCGCGCCTGTACGCCGAGGCCGGCGTGGTCCGCTTCGAGGGCTGGGAGTTGCAGAAGGCGATCAGCGGCTACACCACGCACGAGAGCGTGCTGGACCTGCCGGTCTTCCCCAATACGCAGGACATGAGCGTGCTGGTGGCGCAGGTCGACGCCTGGCTCGACGCCGGCAAACCGCTGCACGGCTACTTGATCGACGGCCACGGCATCTACACCTGGGGCCTGGATATGAGCGAAACCAAACGCCATCTGGAAGCGTTCGAATTCCTGCTAGCGTGCGAGCTGGACCTGAAGACTCTGCGAGGCAAGCCATGAGCCGTCTGCGCATCTACCAAGACACCGTCGACGAAAAACCGCTGTCGGTCTATCACCAGCATGCCGAGATCGCGCGCGAGCTCGCGCAGGTCGGCGTGCGCTTCGAACAATGGGAAGCGAGCAAGCCGGTGGTGCCAGGCGCGAGCCAGGACGAGGTGATCGCCGCCTATCGCGAAGACATCGATCGCCTGATGGACGAGGAAGGCTATCGCGCCGTCGACGTGGTCAGCCTGAAGCCCGACAACCCCGACCGCGCCGCGTTCCGCCAGAAGTTCCTCAACGAACACACGCACAGCGAAGACGAAGTGCGCTTCTTCGTCGCCGGCGCCGGCCAGTTCACCCTGCACATCGGCGACAAGGTTTACGAAGTGTTGTGCGAGCAAGGCGATCTGATCGGCGTACCGGACAGCACCAAGCACTGGTTCGACATGAGCGAATCGCCCTACTTCGTCGCGATCCGCCTGTTCACCAACGTCGAGGGCTGGGTCGCCAGCTTCACCGGCAGCGACATCGCCGAGCATTTCCCGCGCATGTCGCCGCACCAGTCGGCCAAGGCCGCCTGAGGCCGCCGTGTCGTATCTGGACGAGTCGCTCGCGCCCGGCGAAACCGTCGTCGCGCGCTTCGATCTGCACTGGACCGCCAAGTGGCGGCTGATCGTGTTCCTGCTGCTGGCGATTCCGACGCTCGGCCTCGCCCTGCTCGCCGCGCTGTACGAATGGATCCGTCTGCGCTCGATCGAACAGGGCGTGACCGACCGTCGCGTCGTGCGCAAGACCGGCATCGTCAGCCGCCGCACGGAAGAACTGCGGCTTGCCTCGATCGAGACGATCGACCTGCACCAGAGCGCCTGGGGCCGTCTGCTCGGCTTCGGCAACGTGGTGCTGACCGGGCGCGGCGAAAGTTCGATGATCTTCGGCCAGCTGGCGCGGCCGCTCGATGCCAAGCGCGCTATCGAAGGCGCCTACGCCGCCGGCGTCGAGCACGGCAAGTAGCTTCGCCGCGGCAGCGGCGGCAATTCGGGCGCCTACGCTCGAACGCAACGGGGAGTGAGCGATGCTGCAACGTATCGTCGACGGCCGTACCGATCTCGTTTTCGACTACCTCGCGCAGGGTCATGCCGCGACCTCGACCGATTCGCGCGGGCGGCCGCTGATCGTCTGGTGCGCCTATCACGGCGACGTCAGCGCGATCCGCCATCTGCTCGATCGCGGCGAATCGCTGAGCGCGCTCGGCGACAATTTCGACCTCAACGGCGCCGCCTTCCACGGCCACTGGCAGCTGTGCCAGTTCCTGCTCGAGCGCGGCGCCGACGTCGATCACGCCTTGCCCGAGAGCGGCGAAACGCCGTTGCACGCCGCACTGTGCAAGGCCAACCGCCCGGCCTACGACCACGTCGTCGCAATCCTGCTCGCACACGGCGCCGATCCTCATCGCGTGACCATGCCCGGCGCCGAAACCGGCGCCTTCATGCGCGACGTGCGCACGCGCGCGGAGACGCCGCTGCATCGCGCCGCAGCGTTCGGCAGCGAGCGCAGCATCCAGCGCCTGCTCGACGCCGGCGCCCGCCGCGACGCGCGCGACATGCACGGCGATTCGCCACTGAGTTGGGCGAGCTGGCATCTGCGTCCCGCTGCGATCCTGCGCTTGCTCGCGTTCGACGGCTTCTCGATCCATCCCGCGCACGATTCGACCTACGACCACGGCAGCGGCTGGAGTTCGATCGATCCACCGGCTCTGGGTCGGCCGCACGATTGACGTCGAAAGGCGAAAGCTGTCGACTCGCCCCAACAAGTTCGCAGGAAATGTCATCGTGCGGCGACTCATGTACATCGAAAACAAGCGTAAGGGCTTGGACGGACCGAGCCGCATCGGCTGGATCGAATACTCGAAATCACGGCGGTCCTTCCGCTATGGTCCCAAGCTCCTGTCGAAATGTCCGGGATACAAGTACAACTGCGTAGACGCAGAAACGGGCGAGAGATATTGGGTTTCCGGCCCGAAGCGAAACGGTGAGGATCGGCTCTACGGAGGATTGGTGGAAATCGACGAAGATGCGAGAGACGAGTATTGGACCTGCATCCGAGAACGGCCGGAGTGCAGACACCTCAGTTCATATCGCTCACCGTAAGCTAACTGGATTTCTCGGACTTTGAAGCACTCATGACATCGATCATTCTCACCGACATCGAAGGCACCACCAGCTCGATCAGCTTCGTCAAAGACGTGCTGTTTCCCTACGCACGCGAGCGCCTGCCGGCCTTCGTCGAGACGCACGCCGACGAGGCCGAGGTGCAGCACTGGCTGCACGAAGCGGCGAAGGAAGCCGGCCTGATCTCGGCCAGTCGGCAGGAGATCATCGATCTTCTGATCGAATGGATCGACGTCGACCGCAAGTCGACCGCGCTGAAAGCGCTGCAAGGCATGATCTGGAAGGACGGCTACGTCGGCGGCGAGTACCGCTCGCACATCTACGCCGAAGTGCCGGCGCGACTGCATGCGTGGAAAGGGGCTGGCAAGCGCTTGTACGTCTATTCGTCCGGCTCGGTGCCGGCACAGAAGCTCTTGTTCGGCCATACCGAAGCGGGTGACCTGGCGCCGCTGTTCGACGGCTATTTCGACACCGAAATCGGCGGCAAGCGCGAAGTCGACTCGTATCGGCGCATCGCGAGCGAAATCGGCGTCGCACCGGCGGATATCCTGTTTCTCTCCGACATCGTGCAAGAACTCGATGCCGCACGCGCTGCCGGACTGCACACGACCTTGCTCGCGCGCGCGCCCACGCAATGCCCGCTGAACTCCGCTCATCCCTGCGTCGCCGACTTCGACGCGATCACAATAAGTTGATTCGCGGGCTTTTACGGTTCCGTTCACACAGCTCCGTTATGCTGGCTCGTGCGTGCCTCGCGTCAAGGCGGGATGGCACGTCCGTCAACCAGGAGGAATTGCGATGAACGTCTCTACCCTTGCGCGCTCCCCCTTCGCCTCGCCGCCGAGCGAGCCGCTCACCACCAATCGCCGTGGCCGCTATGCCGCGGTGATCCTCGCCCTGCTGGTGGCCTTCACGTTTGCCGACGCCGCCTTCGCCGCCAACAAGAAGACGCGCAACACGCTGATCGGCGTCGGCGTGGGCGCGGCCGCGGGCGCTCTACTCTCCAACGGCGACGCCTGGGGCACGATCGGCGGCGCGGCCGCCGGCGGCCTGATCGGCAACGTCGTGACCAAGGACCGTCACCATCGCCGCGACCGCGACTGGGATCGTCGTTACGACCGCAATCGCTACTACGACAATCGCTACGACCGTCGCGATCGCCGCCGCGATTGGGACCATCGCCGCCGTTGATCGCAACGCGCATCCGCAGCATCCGCCTGTAAACGCCTGGAGGTTTCCATGATCGCGTCCACTCGCAGTGTGCTCGTGTTCTCCGCCGCATCCTTGTTGTTCATCGGCGCCGCGCACGCGGCGCCGCCGCCCACCGCAGCGCCTGCACAGCCTGCCTCGACCGCGACGGCGGCGGACGAGGAAGACGCGGCGGAACAGAAGACGCGGCGCGACGCCTACATCAAGAAAGCGTTCGAGCGCTTCGACACCAACAAGGACGGCAACATCGACGCCGCCGAATTCCGCGTCGGGCTGGAAAGATTTCTCGATCGCCAGAGGGCCGCGTTCGATCGCGATTTCGACGAAACCGACACCAACCACGACGGCAAGCTGAGCCGCGCCGAAACGCGCAAGGGCAATCCGAATCTGGCCGAGCACTTCGCCGACATCGACGCCAACAAGGACGGATTCCTGACCAAGTCGGAAATCCGTGCCGCGATCCGCGAGCAGCAGATGCGCGCCTCGGTCGAAGGCGACGGCGAAGAAAACACCGCCTCGCCCGAGCCGTCCAAGTCCGATCTGCCCGACAAGAAGTAGTTTCTCGTTTCGCCGCCCCACCCCGAACGCGCGCCGCCCGGCGCGCGTTCGCATGTCGCGATTGGGTCGACGTTCGCCATTGCCGCGATCTTGCTAAGCTGCGCGCTGTGCTGACGCAGGCGACGATCTGCGCGCGTGCCATGCCCCGATCCACTCTCAAGTTTTTCCGATCCGCTTGAACGCACTCGCCACGACCCTGTTCGACGGCCTGCGCCTGCTCGTGCTGCGCGCGCCGCGCGGCCGCGCGATCACGGCCGGCCCCGGCGTGTTCTTCGCGCTGGTCGTACTGCACGTGCTGCTCGCTGCCGGTATCACCGCGCAGGCGCCGTGGGCGGCGTCCGATTTCGACCCCAGCGGCGTCACGATCGCGCTATCGGATGCGCTGCTCCTGCTGATCGCGGCCTGGTGGCTGGTGCGCAGCGCAGGCCGCACGGTGATCTGGGGCGCGGCTGCCATCCTGCTCGCCGCGAACGTGTTCGCCGTCGCGCTCCTGTACTGGCCGCTCGATTTCTTGCTGTCCGCGGCGGACGGCTCCGATCGCCTGTGGTTGGCCGGCCTGCTCGTGCTGGTGATCTTGCTGTGGTGGCTGCTCGCGCTGTGGCGATTCGCGCATTGGCTGGCGCCGCGCCGATTGGCGCGCAGCTTCGGCGCGGCGTTGCTGGCTTGGCTGATTTCCACCGCGGCGTTGTGGTGGTCGCTGGGCGCCTTCGTGCTGATGCCGACGCAATTGGCCAGTGTCGAGGCCGATGCCGACAGCGAACCCGCAACCGCCGATGAGCCGACGTTCGACGCCGAAAAGCTGATGTACGAGCAGCCGGCCCTGCTCGACGCGGCGCTGGCGAAGATCAAGCCGCAGACACCCGGCCGGATCGACCTTTACGTCGTCGCATTCGCCGGCGACGCGCAGGAGAACGTGTTCCGCAACGAAGCCGAGTACGTCGAACGCCTGTTCACGCAACGCTTCGACGCGGCCGGCCGCGTGCTGGTGCTGGAAAACAACGTGGCGACGCTGGCGCAGCGCCCGCTGGCGAGCTGGACCAACCTGCAACGCAGCCTCGATGCGATCGCCAAGAAAATGGATCCGGCCGAGGACATCCTGCTGCTCTATCTGACTTCGCACGGATCGGCCGAGCATGAACTCCTGGTCGATCTCGATCCGCTGCCGCTGAATCAGATCGCGCCGGACGATCTCGCCGACGCGCTGAAGACGGTGCCGGCTCTGCGTTGGAAAGTGGTGGTCGTCAACGCTTGCTATTCGGGCGGCTTCGTCGACGCGCTGCGCGACGATTCGAGCCTGATCGTGACCGCGGCGCGCGCGGATCGCACCTCGTTCGGCTGCGGCGCCGATTCGGACATCACCTACTTCGCCAAGGCGTTCCTGGTCGAAGCGTTGAACCGCACGAACTCATTCCGCGAAGCCTTCGATCTGGCGAAGACGTCGATCGCGCAATGGGAGGCGGACGAGAAGCTCGAAGCGTCCGAGCCGCAGATCGCGAGCACGCCGAGCATCGAAGCCAAGCTCGCCGCTTGGCAGCATGCGTTCACGCCGGGCGCTGCGGTGCCGTTCGTACCGGCCGCCAGCGGCGATGACGACGGCGCTGGCCCGAACGCCGACCGCACCGACGACTAAATCAGTCCGCAACGATCGGCATTCCCGCACGATCGCTAGACGCTTTACCGCGACCGCCGGTAGAGCCTGCATCAACCATGTTCAAGAAAGGCCTACGTCCGCACGCATGACCTCTAGCCGCGTGAGGCGTCTGATCGTCCCCCTGCCGGACGATCTTTATAGGATCTTTATGCCGCTGACGTGAATCCCTACGCGGCGCATATGCGCGCCGCCCTATCGTGACGCCTCGCAAAAACGAGATGTCGCCCCATGGATTTCGTCTATCTGCTCCTGCTCGCACTGCTCGTCGGCCTGACCGGCGGTTACTTGTGGTTGTGCGCCCGGCTGGAGGATCGCCGATGAGCGCCCTGCATGCTCTCGCCGCGCTGATCGCGCTGCTCTTGGCCGTCTATCTGACGCTCGCCCTGCTCAAACCGGAGTGGTTCGAATGAGCACGAACGCCTGGCTGCAATTGGGCCTGTATCTCGTCGTCCTGCTGCTGACGGTGAAGCCGCTCGGCGCCTACATGGCCGCCGTGTTCGCCGATGCGCCGACGCGCGTGCGCCGCTTCGGTGCGCCGATCGAGCGCCTGCTCTATCGCCTCGCCGGCGTGCGCGCCGACGAGGACATGAACTGGAAGCGCTACGCCGTCGCCATGCTCGCCTTCAACGTGCTCGGCCTGCTCGTGGTTTATCTGTTGCAGCGCGTGCAGCAATGGCTGCCGCTCAATCCGCAGGGTTTCGGCGCGGTCACGCCCGACTCGGCGATGAACACCGCGATCAGCTTCGCCTCGAACACGAACTGGCAGGGCTACGGCGGCGAGTCGACCATGAGCTATCTGACCCAGATGCTCGGTCTCGCCGTGCAGAACTTCCTCTCGGCCGCGACCGGCATCGCCGTGCTGATCGCGCTGATCCGCGGTTTCGCGCGCAAGTCGGCGCAAGGCATCGGCAACTTCTGGGTCGACCTGACCCGCAGCACGCTGTACGTGCTGCTGCCGCTGTCGCTGATCGTCGCGCTGCTGCTCTCTTCGCAGGGCGTGGTGCAGAACTTCAAGACCTACCAAGACGTGCCGCTGCTGCAGCCGACCACGCAGGTCGAGACGGTCAAGGACGCCGACGGCAACGCGCTCAAGGACGCCGCCGGAAAAGACCTGACGAAGGAAACGCCGGTCACCGCGCAGAGCCTGCCGTTCGGCCCGGCCGCCTCGCAGATCGCGATCAAGCATCTCGGCACCAACGGCGGCGGCTTCTTCAACGCGAACTCGGCGCATCCGTACGAGAATCCGACCCCGTTCTCGAACTTCATCGAGATGCTGGCGATCTTCCTGATCCCCGGCGCGCTCTGCTACACCTTCGGCGCGATGGTCGGCGACCGCCGCCAGGGCTGGGCGCTGCTGGCGACGATGCTGGTGATCTTCATCCCGCTGGCGATCGCATGCACCTACGCCGAACAAGCCGGCAATCCCGCCTTCACCAGCCTGCCGATCGATCAGCACGTCAGCGCGCTGCAGGCCGGCGGCAACATGGAAGGCAAGGAAACGCGCTTCGGCATCGCCGCCACCAGCCTGTTCGTGACGATCACGACGGCGGCCTCATGCGGCGCCGTCAACGCGATGCACGATTCGCTGACGCCGCTCGGCGGCCTGGTGCCGATGTGGCTGATGCAGCTGGGCGAGGTGATCTTCGGCGGTGTCGGCTCCGGTCTGTACGGGCTGATCGCGTTCGCCGTAGTCGCGGTCTTTCTCGCCGGGCTGATGGTCGGGCGCACGCCGGAATACCTCGGCAAGAAGATCGAGGCTTACGAGATGAAGATGGCGAGCCTGGTCGTGCTGATTCCGTGCGCGCTGGTCGTCGTCGGCACCGCGATCGCCGTGCTCGCGCCGCAAGGCCTTGCCGGCATGGCGAATCCGGGCATCCACGGCTTCAGCGAAGTTCTCTATGCGCTGTCGTCGGCGTCGAACAACAACGGCAGCGCGTTCGGCGGCCTCTCGGCGAACACGCCCTTCTACAACGTGCTGCTCGGCATCTGCATGTTCATGGCGCGCTTCCCGCTCGCCATCGGCATGCTCGCGATCGCCGGCTCTCTCGCCGCGAAGAAGCAGATTCCGATCTCGGCCGGCACCCTGCCCACGCACACGCCGCTGTTCGTCGTGCTGCTGGCGAGCACGGTGATCGTGATCGGCGCGCTGACCTTCCTGCCGGCGCTCGCGCTCGGACCGATCGCGGAACAGCTCTCGGTCATCGCGCGATAGGCCCTTCTCTCTCAGTCGGCGCGCACGGCGCGCTGAGCGGGGCATCTCGACGATCTCGACGACGACGCCTCTCCCTCATCCGCCCCTCCTTCTCCCACGCGGAGAAGGGAAAGCAAACGACGCACATCTGGAAACCTCATGAGCACCCTCCGAACCAGCGCCCTCGACAAGAGCCTTCTCGTTCCGGCCATCGCCGATGCGTTCCGCAAGCTGTCGCCGCGGCGGCAGTTCCGCAATCCGGTGATGTTCGTCGTGTTCGTCTGCAGCGCGCTCACCACCGGCCTGTGGCTGCAGGCGTTGAGCGGCCACGGCGAGGCGCCGTCCGGCTTCATCCTCGGTGTGACCTTGTGGCTGTGGTTCACGCTCCTGTTCGCCAACTTCGCCGAAGCGATCGCCGAAGGCCGCGGCAAGGCGCAAGCGCAAAGCCTGCGCGGTGCGCGCCGCGAAGTGGTGGCGAAGAAGCTGACCGCGCCCAAGCACGATGCCGCGGTGGCGGTTTGCTCCGCCGCCGACTTGCGCGTGGGCGACCACGTGCTGGTCGAAGCCGGCGATTTCGTGCCCGGCGACGGCGAAGTCGTCAACGGCGCCGCCTCGGTCGACGAGAGCGCGGTGACGGGCGAATCCGCGCCGGTGATCCGCGAATCGGGCGGCGACCGCAGCTCGGTCACCGGCGGCACCCGCGTCTTGTCGGACTGGATCGTCGTGCGTATCGCGAACAATCCTGGCGAAAGCTTTCTCGATCGCATGATCGCGATGGTCGAAGGCGCCAGCCGGCGCAAGACGCCGAACGAAATCGCGCTGACGATCCTCCTGGCCAAGTTCACCCTGATCTTCCTGCTCGCCTGCTCGACCCTGCTGCCGTATTCGTTGTACGCGGTGCAGAGCGCGGGCCAAGGCGAGCCGGTCACGATCACCGTGCTGGTCGCGCTGCTGGTGTGCCTGATCCCGACCACGATCGGCGGCTTGCTCTCGGCGATCGGCATCGCCGGCATGGATCGCATGATCCAAGCCAACGTGATCGCGATGTCCGGCCGCGCGGTCGAGGCCGCCGGCGACGTCGACGTGCTCCTGCTCGACAAGACCGGCACGATCACTCTCGGCAACCGCCAGGCCGTCGCGTTCCACGCCGCGCCCGGCGTCGACGAACGCGCGCTCGCCGACGCGGCTCAGCTCGCCTCGCTCGCCGACGAAACGCCGGAAGGCCGCAGCATCGTGGTGCTGGCGAAGGAACTGTGGTCCCTGCGCGAGCGCCAGGTCGCCGGCGCCGGCATCCAGTTCGTGCCGTTCACTGCGCAGACGCGCATGAGCGGCGTCGACATCGGCGAACAGCGGATTCGCAAGGGCGCGCTCGACGCGGTGAAGAAATACCTCGAAGCGCAGGGCGGTCAGCTGCCGCCGCCGGTGACAAAAGCAGCCGAGGACATCGCGCGCAAGGGCGGCACGCCGCTGGTGGTGAGCGAAGGCGCGCGCGCGCTCGGCGTGATCGAGCTGCGCGACATCGTCAAAGGCGGCATCCGCGAGCGCTTCGCCGAGCTGCGCGCGATGGGCATCCGCACCATCATGATCACCGGCGACAATCCGCTGACGGCCGCGTCGATCGCCGCCGAGGCCGGCGTCGACGACTACCTCGCCGAGGCGACGCCGGAAGCCAAGCTCAAGCTGATCCGCGACATCCAGGCCGAAGGCCGCCTGGTCGCGATGTGCGGCGACGGCACCAACGATGCGCCGGCGCTGGCGCAGGCCGACGTCGCGGTCGCGATGAACAGCGGCACGCAAGCGGCGAAAGAGGCCGGCAACATGGTCGACCTCGACTCGAACCCGACCAAGCTGATCGAGATCGTCGAGATCGGCAAGCAGATGCTGATCACGCGCGGCTCGTTGACGACCTTCTCGATCGCCAACGACGTGGCCAAGTACTTCGCCATCATTCCGGCTGCGTTCGCGAGCACCTATCCCTCGCTCAACGCGCTCAACATCATGCATCTGGCCACGCCGCAGAGCGCGATCCTTTCGGCGGTGATCTTCAACGCGCTGATCATCATCGTTCTGATTCCGCTCGCCCTGAAGGGCGTGCACTACCGCGCGATGAGCGCGGCCCAGCTCTTGCGGCGCAACCTGCTCGTGTTCGGCTTGATCGGCCTGGTGATTCCGTTCATCGGCATCAAGGCGATCGACATGCTGCTGGTCGCCTGTGGTCTTGCCTGAGGAACTCCCGATGCGTACTCACTTGCTGCGAACCGTCTACCCGTCTGCTGCCGCGATCGAACCCGATACCGGCAGCGCCGCCAACGACACCTGCTATCTCGATCCGAGCGACAGCGCCAAGGTCACGCTGAGCCTGATCGCGACACCCGCGCAGGACGAACAAGACGACTACGTGCTCGGCGGCTACGCCGGCATCTGATGCGGGCGCCGCAGCGCCCATCCCGATTCGAACAAGGAAATGCGTGTGAACAAGAACATCCTTTGCTGCACCCTCGCCTTCGCAGCGCTTGTCGAAGGCAGCAGCGCGCAGGCTGACGAGACCGCCGCGTACACGGTCAGCGGCAACGTCGCGTTGACGTCCGACTATCTCTTTCGCGGACTGACCCAGACCTGGGGCCGGCCCGCGATCCAAGGCGGCGCCGATCTGACCATGAAGAACGGCTTCGCCGCCGGCATCTGGGGCTCCAGCGTCAGCGACAAGAGCTATCCCGGCGGCTCGATGGAGCTGGACCTGTACGCGAGCTACGGGCGAGCGATCAATGAAGACTGGTCGTGGCGCGCGGGCCTCTACAGCTATCTCTATCCGGGCGCCAACCTCGACGAAGCCGGGCTGCCGTCGCGCTCGTTCAATACGGTCGAAGCGAACTTCGCGCTGACGTGGAAGCAATGGACGCTGAAGTGGAACCGCTCGCTGACCGACTACTTCGCCGTCGATCGCGAGCAGGGCTACCGCGACGATTCCAAGGGCACCACGTATTGGCAACTCGACGGCGCCTATCCGCTCGACGCGAAATGGACGCTGACCCTGCACGCCGGCTATACCGACTACAGCACCGAGCTACTGGTACCGACCGTCACCGGCGGACGCGATCCGAGCTATGCCGATTTCGGCCTCGGCGCGAAGTATCAGCTCAGCGAGCACTGGGCGCTGGTCGGCGTCGCCACGCATGCGACCAACTCGCGCTTTTATCGCCGCACCGCGAGCTTCCAGAACGCGAACGACACGCGCGACGTCGGCGGCACCGGCGGCTTCGTGCAGTTGCAAGGAACGTTCTGACCACGGTCGTTCCGGTTTCGCCGGAAAGACGCATCGGGAGAAGACTCATGTTGAAGATCATCCGCCAAGCCAGTGTCCTGCTGCTCCTGCTGACAGTCGTCACCGGCATCGCCTATCCGCTGGTCGCGACCGGCCTGGCCCAGGTGCTGTTCCCGCGTGCGGCGAACGGCAGCCTGATCGAAGTCGACGGCAAACCGATCGGCTCGGACTTGATCGGTCAGTCGTTCACCGATCCGAAGTATTTCTGGGGCCGCCCCTCGGCGACCTCACCGTTTGCGAACAACTCGGCCGCTTCGACCGGCTCGAACCTCGGCCCGACCAATCCGGCTCTGACCGCGGCCGCGCAGCAACGCATAGAAACCTTGCGCGCGGCCGATCCCGGAAATAGCGCACCGGTGCCGGTCGATCTGATCAGCGCGTCGGGCAGCGGACTCGATCCGCAGATTTCACCCGCCGCCGCGGCATATCAAGTAGCGCGTGTCGCCCGAGTGCGCGGCCTCGGTACGAGCGAAGTCGAGAAGCTCGTCGCGCAAGCCACCGAAGGCCGCCAGTTCGGCCTGCTCGGCGAGCCGCGCGTGAACGTGCTGCAACTCAACCTGCTGCTCGACGGCAAGCATTGAACGCACGCCGCGGCCGGGACGATCCAGCGCCGTCCCGGTCGCGGCAGGCCACCTCAGCGATCGGCCACCGGTCCGTCGGCGCTGTTGCTGTCGATGTTGAAGGTCACGCCGCCCCAAGTTTCGTTGTGTCCGCCCTGGTACTGATGCAGGCGCTGATGATTGCTCCACATCGAATCGGGCAGGCCGCTGATCCCGAACACACTGGTATTGCCGTTCCACGAAGCGATCCAGACCGCGTCGGGCGGATTGGCGATCGCCGCCCAATCGGCCGCCGCATTGGCCGGCGCGCCGTACACACCGGAGCGGTTGCCGCGTGCGTGGATCTGCGCGGTCCAGCCGTCGAGGAAGGCGCGCGCCGCCGCATTGCTGGTCGGGCTGTAGCGTTCCATGTCGTAGTAGATGACGGTCGGCGGATTGAGCCCGAGCGCGGAGGCCGCATTGGTGGCGGCGTCCGCTTCGGCCACGCCCTGCGCACGCGCGGTGGTGGTGTTGCTGCTCATCACGCCGCAGCTGGTGCAGGAACTGCCGGGTGCCTGCGGGCCGACCCAGGTCGGAATCAGCTGCCAACCTTGCGCGATGATCGCGTTGATCCAGGCCGCGTTGAGATTGGCTTGTGCGCAGCCGCGATTGCTGCCGCCGATGTAGATGTTGGCGTAGCTCCACGGCGTGTTCGTCCACCACGCCTGCATCTGGCTGGTGGTTCCGGCGGCGCATTTGTCGAAGCCCTTGCCGGTGCTATTGACCACCAGTTGCGGCGTCGCTTCATTGGATACCGCGACTCGCGGCGTAATGTCGGCGAGCGTGACGCCGCCGTCGTCGGTGGCGAGCAGACGGCTCTGTTGACTGCAGTTCGACTTGCCGTCCGCGCAATGGCCGCTGGCGACCAGCAGCCAGCCTTGCTGCGCATCGCGGAAATCGAGCGCGTTGACCGCCTCGCCCGCGGCCAGACGCTCGAAGAAGCGTGCATCGCGCGTGCTGCTGCGGCCGGAAACAACGGTCAAGGCATCGCGGCTGCTCGGCGCCACGATCAAGGTCTGCGCATCGACCACGGCACTGACAAGACCGTTGTCGGCATCAATGCCGCGTTCGAGCCGTTGTTCGCGTGCGCGCGTCCAACTGCGGCCACCGTCTTCGCTGCGATAGACGATGGCGCGTATCGCATCCGGCTCGGTCACGAATACACCAAGCGTTCCCTCGCGCCCGTCGCGGAAAGTCGGCAAGGTGTATTGCACCGCTGCCCCGACGAACGCCTTCGCATCCGGCAGCAACTGGCGCTTCCAGTGACGGCCGCCGTCGAAGGTGACGTACAGACGATCGGCAGCTGGCCCGCCGGCGAGCCAGCCGATCTCGGCGCTGACGAAACGAATCGCGTCGGCCACCGGCGGCTCCGGCAGCGCATTCCAACTCGCGCCGCCGTCGTCGGTCGCGAGCAGAACGCCGCGGCTGAAGTTCGAACTCGACGGCAGTTGCGCCATCAGCCAACCGTGCTCTTGGTCGACGAAATCGAGCGCGAGCGGACGCGCGCCCGCTTCGAGCGCGACGTCCAAGTCGCGGCTGAGCCAGCTGCTGCCGCCGTCGCTGGTCACCGCCACGCTGAACGTCGTGTCCGCGCCCGCTTGCACGACCCAGCCGTTCCACGCATCGAGGAAGTAGGTGCTCGCGATCGTGCGGCCGTCGTGCGACGGCGGCGTGATCTCGCTCCAATGCGCGCCGCGATCGACGCTGCGCAACACGTGTTCGCGTCCGGCCGCCCAGCCGATGTTCTGGTCCAGCAGCTGCATCGATTGCACCTGCAGCGGCTCGGTCGCCGTGCCAGTCGCTTGCGCGGCAGCCGCCGCGGCGATGCCGCACAAGAACACAAGCAAACGCGGACGACAGCGATTATTCCCGTTCAATTCGAACATATGCCCTCTCCTCCGGCTGGTTCGACGACTAGTGGTCCCTTCCGCCGTTCGATGCTATCCCCGCCACAGGTTCGCTCTTTGTGCGCTTCGTCAAAGCTCGGCCGCTGGTTTCGACGATCGTCGAGCCGGGCGCGTGCACGTTTCCGTCACATTCGCCAACGATTACGGCGGCCGAGCGGCGAACGATGAGCGCGTTCGCGTAAGCCGCGGCGCCGCCGTGTGACAATGCCCCATGCCCGTTCCGTCCGCGCCACGCCCCGACCCCGATGCCCTGCTCGCACGCGTGCAGGACGAGGCCGCGCGCGCCGGTCACGGCCGGCTGAAGATCTTCTTCGGCGCCACCGCCGGGATCGGCAAGAGCTACGCGATGCTCGAAGCCGCGCAGCGCCAGCGCGCCGACGGTGTCGACGTCGTCGTCGGCTACGTCGAGCTGCACGGCCGGCCGGAAACCGAAGCACTGCTCGAAGGGCTGGAGATCCTGCCGCCGATGCCGCTCGAACATCGCGGCCTCGCGCTGACCGAATTCGATCTCGACGCTGCGCTCGCGCGTGCGCCGCAGCTGCTCTTGGTCGACGAACTGGCGCACAGCAACCATCCCGGCGCGCGCCATCCCAAGCGCTGGCAGGACGTGCAGGAACTGCTCGAAGCCGGCATCGACGTTTACACCACCGTCAACGTGCAGCACCTGGAAAGCCTCAACGACGTGGTCGCGCAGATCACCGGCGTGCAGGTGCGCGAAACGGTGCCGGACAAAGTGTTCGCCGAAGCCGACGAGGTCGAGCTGGTCGACCTGCCGCCGGACGAGCTGCTCGAACGCCTGGCCGAAGGCAAGGTGTACGTGCCGGAGAAAGCGCGCCAGGCGGCGAGCGGATTTTTCCGCAAAGGCAATCTGATCGCGCTGCGCCAACTCGCCCTGCGCGCCACCGCCGATCGCGTCGACGCGGCGATGCGCGAGTACCGCGACCGCCACGCGATTTCGGCGACCTGGGCCACCACCGAGCGCATCCTGGTCTGCGTCGGACCCGATCCGCTGTCGGCGCGGCTGGTGCGCTCGGCACGGCGCATGGCGAGCGCGATGCACGCCCCTTGGCTGGCGGTCTACGTCGAAACGCCCGCACTAGTGCGGCTGCCGCAGACGGCGCGCGACCGCATCCTGGCGACCCTCAAGCTGGCCGAGCAGCTCGGCGCCGAAACCGCCAACCTCAGCGGCGAAAGCGTGCCGGCCACCCTGCTCGACTTCGCGCGCCAGCGCAACGTCAGCCGCATCATCGTCGGCAAGCCGCTGCGCGGCGGCTGGCTCGCGCGCTGGCAACCCTCCCTGGTCGACGAGCTGATCCAGAACAGCGGCGCCATCGACGTCTACGTGATCAACGGCGAGGCCGGCGACGAACGCGCGATGCCGCCGCGCGTGCCGATGCGCAGCAGCCGCTGGCCGGCCTATCTGAAAGCGCTCGGGGTGATCGCGCTGGCGACTGCGGTCGGCTCGCAGATGGTCGGCCGCTTCGAAAGCACCAACGTGGTGATGGTCTACCTGCTCGGCAACGTGCTGGTGGCGGCGCGCTTCGGACGCGGACCGTCGGTGCTCGCTTCGGTGCTGAGCGTGGCGCTGTTCGATTTCCTGTTCGTGCCGCCGCAGTTTTCCTTCGCGGTATCCGACACGCAATACCTGATCACCTTCGGCGTGATGCTGACGACGGCGCTGGTGATCAGTCATCTGACCGCGCTCGGCAAGCGGCAGGCTTCAGTCGCGCGCCAACGCGAGCGGCGCAGCGCCGAGTTGTACGCGCTCAGTCGCGAGCTGGCGCGCCGGCGCAGCGTCGAGGAGCTGGCCAAATTCCTCGTGCGCCACGTGCTCGCCAGCGTCGACGGCGAAGCCGCCGTGCTGCTGCCCGATGCCGACGGCAAGATCCTCGACCCGACTCATTTCTGCGACCGCGGCGCCGAGCGCGCGCCGGCCAGCCGCGCGCACTACCCGGTGCCCGGCAACGACCTCGGCATCGCGCAATGGGCTTACGACCATCGGCGCAAGGCCGGCCTCAACACCGACACCTTGGCCAGCGCCGGCGCGATCTATCTGCCGCTGCTGTCGCTCAAGAGTGCCGCCAAGAGCGCGCTGGCGGACGTGCGCGAAACCAACTGCATCGGCGTGCTCGGATTGCGCCCGACCGATCCGCGCCAGGTCACCATCCCCGAGCAGATGCACTTGATCGAAGCGCTGGTCAACCAGGCCGCGGTCGCGATGGAGCGCGTGCAACTGGCCGAGGCGGCGCAGGAAGCCGGCGTGCAGGTCGAGTCGGAACGTCTGCGCAACACTTTGCTGGCGGCGATCTCGCACGACTTCCGCACGCCGCTGGCGACGATCATCGGCGCCGCCTCGACCCTGCGCGACAGCACGCTGGAGCCGCCGCAGCGGCAGGTGCTGCTCGACGGCGTGCTGCACGAAGCGGAGCGCATGAACCGGCTGATCGGCAACCTGCTCGACCTGACCCGGCTCAGCGAAGGCACCCTGCAGCTGCGCCGCGATTGGGTCGCGATCGACGAGGTGGTCGGCGCCGTGCTCGCGCGCTTGCGTGAAGTGCTCGCCACGCATCCGCTCGCGCTGCAGCTCGAAGACGAGCTGCCGCTGTTGTCCGGTGACGAGGTGATGCTGGAACAGCTGCTGTCGAACCTGCTCGAGAACGCCGCGCGGCACACGCCGGCGGGCACCGCGGTCGAGGTCGCGGCGCGCGCCGACGGCGCCGATCTGCTGCTGACCGTGCGCGACCACGGTGCCGGCTTTCGCGACGGCGAGGAAGCGCGCGTGTTCGACAAGTTCCACCAAGGCGCGCACGAACGCGCGCAGAGCGGCTTCGGCCTCGGCCTTGCGATCTGCAAGGCGATCGTCGACGCCCACGCCGGCACGATCGAAGCGCGCAATGCCGACGGCGGCGGCGCCGAATTCCGCGTGCGCCTGCCGCTGCGGCCGCGCGGAGTCGGCGCATGAGTGCGGCGCGCACGAACCTGCTCTTGATCGAGGACGATCCGCAGATTCAGCGCTTTCTCGCCACCGCGCTCGATGCGCACGGCTACGCGCTGCGCATCGCCGCCGGCGGCGACGAAGGCCTCAAGCTGGCGGCGCTGCACCAGCCCGACATCGCGATCGTCGATATCGGCTTGCCGGACATTTCCGGACTCGAGGTGATCGCGCGTCTGCGCGAGTGGTATGCGCAGCCGATCCTGGTGTTGTCCGCACGCGATCGCGAAACCGACAAGGTCGCCGCGCTCGACCTCGGCGCCGACGACTACCTGACCAAGCCGTTCGGCATCGGCGAGCTACTGGCGCGCTTGCGTGTGATGCAGCGCCATCTGGCCGGGCGCGAGAACGCGAACGAAGACCCGCGCATCGAGATCGGCGACATCACGCTCGACCTCGCCGCGCGCCGCGTGCTGCGCGCAGGCAGCGACGTGCATCTGACGCCGATCGAGTACCAGCTGTTGGCGACGCTGGCGCGCCACCGCGGCAAAGTGCTGACGCACCGCCAGCTGCTGCGCGAGGTGTGGGGTGCGGCGCATACCGAATCGCCGCAGTACCTGCGCATCTACATGCGTTCGCTGCGCAAGAAGATCGAAGCCGACCCGGCACGCCCGGCCTGGCTGCTGACCGAAGTCGGCGTCGGCTACCGGCTGCTCGACGCGGCGTCCGCCGCCGACGGCTGAGGCGCCGGGGCGCCCTCGCGCGCCCCGGCGCCGAGCCCGAACACCACGATTTGCTCGTCGCGATAGACCGGTTCGCCGAGCTTCGCCTGCACTTTGGCGACGCAGGCGGTCATGTCCGGCCACGGAAGCTCCAGCCCCGGCGGCAGGGTCCACGGGTGCAGGCGCATGATCAGATACTGCGCGCCGTAAGTGGCGCCTTCGAGCAGATCGCCGAGCGGCAGCACGCGGCGGAAGCGCAGGCCGGTCGCCTTGTAGGAATACTCGTCCCACGCACCCTCGCCGCACACCGGCGAAGCCAGCGCGAACTTCAGCTTCTGCCGGTGGATTGCTTGGTACCAGGGAGCGGGCGTGTAGTTGGAGACGAAGCTGGCCGGCGTTTCGATCAGGGTCACGCTCTCGGGCGGCCGCTCGGCGAGCTGACGATAGAACGGAGACACCGGGCCGAGTTCGAGCAGGGTCGCGTAGGGATTGGCGCGTTCGTCGTAGTCGAACTGGAAGATTGCGTGGCCGATGAACTGGTTCGGCCGCGGCATAAACCAGCCCGGCATCGGCCCCAGCGCCGCCACGCCGCCGATCGCGGCAGCGGCGAGCGCGGCCGCCAGTGCTTGTACGCGCACGCGCTCGACCACCGCGACGATGCCCTCGGCGAGGAACAGCAAGAAGAACGGCAGCACCGGCACCGCGTAGCGCACCAGCACCGGCGCGTGCTGGATCCAAGCCGGCCGCGCCGCGGCGATCGCGGCGACGGCGGCGAGGGTCATGCTGAAAATCAAAGCGACGAAATCGCGGTCGCGCCGCGCGAATCGCCACGCGCCCAGGCAGAACAAGGCGAACAGCGGCACGAACAGCCAGGCGCCCGCCACGCCGAACTGAATCAAGCCGGTTCGATACAAACTCTCCAAGGTGATCGAATGCGTGCCGGTCTTGTCGGCCATCGCATGCCAGTCGTTGACGAACGGCGGTACGAACACGATCGCCAACGGCAGCGCGGTGATCAAGCCGAGTCCGATCAGCTCCGCGCATTGACGCCGCGCCTGCGGCTGCGCCAGACGGCGCAGCGCACCCAATCCGTAGTAGACGAACGGCCACAATGTGAAGGTCAGCGACAACAGGTGCAGCCAGCCGGCCGCGAACGTCGCCACGACGTACACGGCGGCCCAGCGCACACGCCGCTCGCGACCGAACCACCACGCGCGGAAAGCCAGGATCGCCAGCGGTGCGAGCAGCGCGAGCAGCGCATACGGGCGCGCCGTGCGCGTGAAATACACCAAGGTCGGCGACAGCGCGAGCAAGGTCGTCCACACCGCGCGCGTGGGCAGCGCGGCCAGCGATCGCAACAGTGGAGCCACCAGCAGCAGCGCGATGCCGGCAAGCAGCAGCGGCAGGTGCATCTGCCACTCGCTGAGCACGCCGAGGTCATACAGCCAGCGGTAGTACAAGGTCAGCGGAATGCAGTAGTCGGCCAGTCCGAAATGCGTCGCGATGCCGACCGCATCGGCGCGGATCAGCATGCGCACGGCATGCCATTCGTCGTCGATCAGCGCTTGCGAGCCGAGCTGGTAAACGCGCAGAAAGACGCCGGCGAGGATCGCCGCGACGATCAACAGCCGCCAAGGCCAAGCGGCGCCGCGCTCGCTCCGGTTCACTCGACCGCCTTCGCGCCGTCCTCGACTGGTCGCAGGCGCAACGAGGGGGCGTCGGCGAACAAACTCGGCTGCGCCAGTTTCCAGCGCCACAGCCGATAGCTCAGCCCGGTGCGCAACACGCCCAGACCGTACACGACCGAGCGATGGAAATTGATCTCGCTGGCATCGGCGAAATACTTGGTCGGACAGGAGATCTCGCCGACGCGGTGGCCGAACGCGAGTGCCTGCACCAGCATCTGGTTGTCGAACACGAAGTCGTCGGAATTGCCTTCCAGCGGCAAGGTTTCGAGCACGCGGCGCGAGAACGCGCGGTAGCCGGTGTGGAATTCGGACAGCTTCGAACCGAGCAGAAGATTCTGGATCGCAGTCAGCGCGCGATTGAAGAAGTACTTGTAGCGCGGCATGCCGCCGGCGATCGCGGTGTTCCCAAGAATACGCGAGCCGATCACGACGTCGTACACGTCCGAGGCGACCATCGCCGCCATCGCCGTGATCAGGCGCGGCTCGTACTGGTAGTCCGGATGCAGCATGACGACGATGTCGGCATCCGCCTGCAGCGCCAGCGCATAGCAGGTCTTCTGATTGCCGCCGTAGCCGCGATTGACGCTGTGGCGGTGCGCGCGAATGCCGAGCCGCTCGGCCACGGCCATGGTCGCGTCGTGGCTGGCGTCGTCGACCAAAAGCACTTCGTCGACGACGTCGTGCGGAATCGCCGCATAGCAGGCCGCGAGCGTCTTCTCGGCGTGATAGGCGGGCATCACGACGACGATTTTCTTTCCGTGCAGCATGCGCCAAGCAGAGTCCGGAGGGAGAACGGCGCCCTGCGTGCGGGACCTGCGGTTCCGATGCGGGGCGAAGCTGCCGGCGCTGGCGCCGGCGGCCGCGGATTCTAGCATCGCACCGTGGCAGAGCCGGATGTATGCTCGGCGGCGGCGCGCGGCCTCCCCTCGCCCGCGCTCGATCAAAACCCAGGCTCGATCGCGAGCGGAGCACGCGTCCTATGCAAGCGCTTCTTCGTACGTTGCACATCGTCTCCTCACGCGGCGCCGCGATCAAGCCGGCTCCAGCCGCTGCGGCGGCTACTCGACCGCTTCTGCAACGACTCGCCCCGGGGTTCGTTCGCTGGTGCGTGGGCTCGGCGTTCGCCGTCGCGGCCGCCGGCGCGCAAGCGTACGGATTCTGCGACAACGAGCCGACCTCTCCGACCGGCGCCCCGTGCCAGCAGACCCGCGTCACCTATCGCAACCCATCGACGGACGTGATCGACCCCAACGCGATCGAAGCGGACTATTCCGACTACGACATGAGCGTTCGAGAGGTCGTCAGCAGCAGCAAGCTCGGTTTCACACTCGATCTCGACCACTTGGGTTTGAAGCCCGCCGCCAGCGCGCAAGAAGTGACGGTGTTCGAGCTCGGCATCCGGCAACAGACCTCGGGCGCGGCCGACAGCTTTTCGAGCGCCAACGCCGACCGCGTCCTGGCCGGAAACCTGGTTCGCTACCCCGACAATCGCCTCGCCCTGCACTTGGTCTGGCTGGACGCCGCAGCCGACTGGTCGAGTACGGACGGCACTCCGCCGCCGCCGATCGTCGAAGAAAACCTGTTGGCGATCGCGACCACGGCGCACCAGCTGCGTATCGAGCTGTTGCCGCAACGGAATTGGCAGGTCTTGGGCGTGACCGCCGAAGTCTTCGATTGGAATGCGCAAAGTAAAGCCAGGATCGTCGCCGACTATGCGATGTCGTCGGACCTGCAAAGCGCCCAGAACCTGCCCTTGCGCCTGCGTAGCGGCGTGATCCACGGCAACTTGCAGGGTCCGGGCATGACGACGTTCTATACCTTCGACCCGCCGTTCCACTGACCGCAGCGGCCGCGCCTCAGCGCCCTTTGCGGCACTCACGCAGGCGCTCGGCCTGCGGATCCTGCGGCAGGAATCGGTCCAGCGTTTCGAGCGCTTGGTCGAGTTGCGCCACGGCGGCGGGATCGCGCGAACCCGCTGGTCTCAAACAAGCCAACTCGCCGCGCGCCAGCGCCAGGTTGATGCCGCGCGGCGCCTTGTTCGCTTCGAAGCCGCGCAGGGCCTCGTTCAATACGTCCGCGGCAGCGGCGTCCCGGTGCAGGTCGCGCAGCGCCGAGCCGAGACCGAGCCGGTAGCCGGCAAGGTTCGCGTGCGTCGCCGGCAGGACTTTGGCCGCGATCTCCACCGCTTCGCGCAAATGCGCTTCCGCCGCACGCGCATCGTGCAGACGCAGCAGTAGCAGCAGGCCGACGTTGTACTCCGCCGCCGCGGCCTGCGGACTGGCGGCGCCGAAGACCGCGCGCTTGATCGTGAGCACTTGTTCGAACAAGGCGCGCGCGCGGCCGTAGTCGCCGGCCGCCTGCTCGATCGTCGCCAGCGTGTTCATCGCCGCGGCGGCCTGCGAGCTGGTGTCGCCGTAGATGCGCCGATAGATCGCCAGCCCGTCGTCGGCGAGTGGGCGCGCCTTCGCCGGATCGCCGTGTTCGCGCGCGAAGATGGCCAGATCGAGCGAGGCTTCGCCGAGCAGAACTTCGTCCCCCGGCAGGGTGAAGCGACTGCGCGGAAGATTTTCCGACATGATGCGAGCCGCCTCGTCGACTTCACCGGCTGCGCGCAAAGCGAACGCCAATCGCATCGCGGCACGCAGCGTGCGCACGTCCGTCTCGCCGTACAGGCGCTCGCAGATCTGCAGCCCTTGACGACGCAGGGCGACGGCTTCTTGCGGCCGCGCCAGCCCTTCGAGCGCCGTCGCTTCGATCGCGAGTGCGGCGGCGCGATCGTCGGCAGGCGGCGAACTGTCGAGCGCGTTCGCACGCCCAACTTTTTCGAGCGCTTCCGCGTAACGACCGCGCTGGTTGGCCAAGCGCGCGAGCTGGCGCAAGCTGCCGGCCCGCTCCGCCGCAACCGGCGGTTGCGCCGCTTCGCGCAAACTCGATGCGGCCAGCGCGAGCCGCTCGGCGGCATCGAGATCGTCGAGCGCGAAATAGGCGTCGCCGATGGTGGCGAGCAGGGTCGCGCGCATCGACGGTTCGTCGCGCAGGCTGGTCTCCAGTAGCCGCTGACCGCGCTGCAGCAACTCGACCGCGCTGACCGCGGGCGAGCGGGCGCGCTCGGGCTCGGTCGATTGGAACAGGCCGACCAGAAAATCCGCCACCCGTTGCGCGCGTGCGCGTTCGAACTGCGCCTCCTGCTCGCGCCGCTGCGCCTGATCGCGCTCCTGCGCGAGCTGACGATTCTTAAGACCGATCGAGACGATGAAGCCGACCACGATCGCGACCAACAACACACCAAGAACCGTAGACAACGCGTTGCGCCGGATGAATTTCGCGGCGCGATACGCCGGTTGCGCGCGGCGCACGCTGATCGGCCGCAGGTCGAGATGGAGCGCGATGTCGCGGTCGAGATGGTCGACCGAGGCGTAACGCAGGCGCGGTTCTTTCTGCAGCGCTCTCGCCACGATCGCGTCGAGGTCGCCGCGCAGGCGAGCCTGCAGCGCCGAAGCGCGCAATGCCCCGCGCTGCGCGGCCGATGCCGCGCTGACGTGACGGCTCGGCAGGCGCGGCGGATCGTTCAGCACTTCCCGCTCGATCTCGGCGAAGCTGGCTCGCTCCGAGCCGTACGGCCGTGTACCGCAGACGAGTTCGCACAGCAGCACGCCGAGCGCATGCACGTCGGTGGCCACGCTGCACGGCTCGTGGCGGAACTGCTCGGGCGCGGCCGCATGCGGAGACAAGAAGGTGCTGTGCGGGCCGCTGCGGCGATCCTCGCCGAGCGAAGTGGCGATGCCGAAGTCGAGCAGCTTGGGAACGCCGCTCTCACCGACCAGGATGTTCGCGGCCTTCAGATCGCAATGCACCACGAGGTTGGCATGCGCGTACTGCACGGCCGCGCAAACCTGCCGGAATAGACGCAGCCGGTCCGGCAACGGCAGCGCGCGCTGGTCGCAGTACGCCGTCAGTGCGACGCCGTCGACGTATTCCATCGCGAAGTACGGCACGCCCGAATCGTCTTCGCCGGCATCGATCAGCCGCGCGATGTTGGGATGCTCGAGCGCGGCCAGCACACGGCGCTCCTGCGCGAGGCGCAACGAGGCCTGCGCATCCAGTCCGGCGCGCGCCACCACCTTCAACGCGACGCGCTGCGTGACGGTGCCGTCGGCGCGCTCGGCCCGATACACCGCGCCCATGCCGCCGCGGCCGATCTCGGCCGTCACGACGAAGGCACCGAAGCGCCGGCCGGGCTCGACCTCTGGCCACAGACCGTCCAGAGCGCGGCCGACCCCTGCGGCTACGCGGTCGTCACCGGTGGCCGGTAACGCATCGTGCGAGCGCAGCAATGTGCGCACCTGCGCGAGGAGTTCGGTGTGACCGGCGCCGAGCGCATGCAGCCGGCGTTCGCGTTCGTCGGCGGGAAGCGCTTCCAAGGTTTCGAACAGAGCCTTGACCTGCTGCCACTCGCCGCGTTCGGCCGCCTCTTCGGTATCGCGAGCGGAGGGGTTCGACACGAGGGGTCCGCTCAAAGGGAAGCAAGCGGCTGCAGCCGGCTGTGCAGCCATGCACGCGCGAAATGCCAAGCGCGCTTGACCGTCCGTTCCGACAAGCCGAGCGCGATGCCGACCTCCTCTACGGTCATGCCGGCGAAATAGCGCAGCTCGACCACCTGCGCGCAGCGCGGGTCGACGCTCGACAATTCGTCCAACAGATTGTCCACTTCGATCAGATCGACGTATTGGGCGGCCGCGGGGCTTGCTCCGCCGTCGACGTCCTCCAGACTGACCGGACGCATGTCGCCGCCGCGCTTCTGCGCATGCCGCTCGCGAAAATGATCGGCGACGACTCGGCGCATGACGCGCGCCGCGATCGCCAGGAAATGAGCGCGGTTGCTGAACTCGGCCTGCTGTTCGAACAACTTCACGTAGGCCTCGCCGACCAGATCGGTCGGCTGCCAGGTCATCGTCTCGCTACGCCGCAATCGATGCGCGGCGAGGCGGCGCAACAACGGATAGAGACGGGTGACCAGAGCGTCTTCCGCGCCTGCTTCGCCCTGCTGCCAGCGCTGCAGCAGACCCGTGATATCGCCGCCGGCGTCGACCATGCCGCCATGTACCGGATCGACTATCCGTTTGCAAGCCTGCGAGGGCCGCGTCGCTGCCGTTCGCGTCGCGCTGAACGTTCGCGCCGATCGCGAGCGCGCTGTGGTTCGTCCTTCGCGCGTGCGGAGCTTCGCGCGCCGGCCGACATGACCTCTGGACGTTGGCGGGCGCAGGACGCTTCCACATACTCCGCTTCCCGGCAAACCTTCGGAGCTTCCTATGTGGACCGCTTGGACGGATCTGTTGGCGAGCGCGATGCAGGGATTGGCCGCTTCGTTCGGCTTGTCCGAAGCCGCGGCGATCGTCGTGCTCACCTTGCTCGCGCGCATCGCGCTGTCCCCGCTCTCCCTCGCCGCGGCTTATCAGGCGCAGCAAGGACGGCTCGCTCTCGCACGGCTGAAGCCATCGCTCGATCGTCTGCAGGAACGCTACAAGGACGATCCCGGCCAACGCGCCGCACGCACTCTCGCGCTCTATCGCGAACACGATGTTCGCTTCTTCGGCAGGCTCGGCCTGTTCAACGCCGGCGCGCAGACGGTGTTCGGACTCGGGCTGTTTCAGGCTCTGCACAAGCTCGCGTTCGAGTCGCGCTTCCTCTGGATCGCCAATCTCGCCAAGCCGGACTTTCTGCTTGCCCTGCTCGCGGGCACGTTCATGTACGTCGGCATGATGCTGCTGCCGGAAACCGCCAACACACCAATGTTGATCCTCGTGCCGGTTGCCGTGTCGGTGCTGACCTTGGCGTTCGCGCCGTCCGCACTCGGCGTCTACTGGGCCACCTCGAACGCGTTCAGCGTGCTGCACGCGTTCGCCCTGCGCGGCTTGCTGCGCCGTCCGACGCCCGCTCCGCGCAAGCGGCGGCCGCGGTGCTGACGAAACCGGGCGCTGCGCGAAATCGCCCGAGCCGGATATCATTGCCGCCGCGCCTGCCGCCACCGCGGCCCCGTAGCTCAGCTGGATAGAGCGCGCCCCTCCTAAGGGCGAGGTCGCCCGTTCAAATCGGGCCGGGGTCGCCAATGTTTTCAATATCTTACGAACTTAGCCCAACCCCCTTGGATTACTGCGTAAGTGTTGGGTAAGTGCGCGGAGACGACATGACGGACTTTTCGTGGCTCAACAACATTCCCGACGCACAATGGGCTCGCAGCGGGGTATCCCTTGAGAAAGAATTCACCGTTCAAGAGTTCGTCGCAAAGAGCAACTGCGGATCGAGCACTTGGCGCGGGGAATTCGATGCCTGGGGAACCGCCCAACCTCGTTGTTACAGATGGTGGCCGTCACCGCGGGGCATACTCGTCGTCGCGGATCCTGGAAAGATCTAGTTCTGACGGCTAGGTTCTGCGTTGCCGCTTGCCACCGGGTTCAGATCAATCACGCGCGCTTCGCTTCGTTCAAAGCCATCTCTCCGAACTTGCACTTCTCGATGATTTCGGGGACTGCTTGCTCGATCACCTTGGATGCGGCGTGCACGGTCTGGCCTGAGACACCCATGCGCGCGCCAGCCTTGTCACGAGCGCGGCCGGGCTCCTGGATCGGGGTGGACAAATTCCCCACACCCGATTTCCTATCGCCCCCCCCCGCGGACATACGTTTCCTTGCCTGCTCCCGCTCGTACTCCAAGAACCCAGCGGCGGTTCTGCGCGGTCAGGCAGTCTCGGGACTGGAAGCAGGCTTAACTGCAACATTCCGTTACGGCCATACTAAGTCCGCGAAGTGCCGATAGAGTGCTCGGCCAAGGAGATACGTATGGACAGGAATCGCAGTCTTCTCTACGTAAGCGCTGGTATCGGTGCGATCGCAGTCGCATTATTCTTTCTCGGCCGAGCCCATCCCGAGCTTCCGGCCCAAAGAGACGCACTGCCGCCTTCGGCAAGCACGCGCCCTCCCGCGCAATTGGATAGCCCTCAGGTGGGAGCGGCCACTCGATCCGTCCCTGCGCAGGCCAAAGCCGCCCCTGAGCGCGCCCACTCAACCCGTGATGCACCTATCAACATCGAGCCGCCGCGAGGCGACTATGGCTCGTTGATCCCTGATCTTCGTGAGCGCGCCAAAAACGGCGACGCTGAATCTGCTTACACGTTGTCTCGGCTCCTTCTCGATTGCCTTCTTGTAAACAAGGGGAAGCCCAGCGGATACGGTGCCGCAGATGCCGCGCCCGATCGCTGCAAAGGAGTCGACGTTTCAGACGCCAACGAAGCAAGACTTTGGCTTCAGCGTGCTGCGGAGAAGGGTGTTCTGGCGGCGCAGCTTTTGTACTGGAATTCCGCATCAGACCTGATTACCCCTGAGGACATGTTCCGCGATCCCAGAGGAGTACAGGAATACAAAGAGAAGGCTTTGTCATTGCTGACAAACGCGGCCTCCCAAGGGAGTGTCGAGGCCATGATCTCGCTTTCCGGCGCCTACTCCGACGGAGTCAACTCAGAAAAGAATCTCCAGCTGGCCTACGCGTACAGATATGCAGCGACCCTAGTTCGACCAGATTTGACCGACCCATCCACCATGTTTGAAGGAGAACTTTCACCCGACCAAATAAATAAGGCAAAGAGTATTGGCAGTAGCATCTTCAATCAATGCTGTAGATAGCTTACGAGCACATCAGGGAGAGCATGATCATGAGGAAACGCAATTTGTCGCTGGTAGTTGGGCTAGCGACGGCTGGAGTAATTGGTTTGGTGATCGCCGCTGGCTGGGGTCCGTACGGATGTACCGGGGCGTGTTCGGTAGCAGCCCCAAATCCGGATGCTAGCGCGGCAGATGCGCTAGCAAGATTGAACCCGGGAGTCGCAATCGGGGATGTAGTTATTATCTGCAACGGCAGCATGTGTACGGATTACACAAAGCAGCAAGACAATAAATACGCAGGTAGCAATCGAAGAGAGCAGACCCCACCGGGCGAGGTGCCTGATTTGCCGCCGCTCATCAGACCGCCAGGCAGTGGCGGCGGCGGTAACGATTCGGGCCCCGGCAACGGTGGCTCTGGGCCGGGCGGGTCGAATCCTCCGGGCGGTTGCTACGGAAACTGCGGTGGTGGTGGCGGCAACCCGAAGCCCATCGTCATTGTCTACCCGCCTCAATAAGTATTCCGTCGGGAACACTGTAGGACTCGCGCCGACTGTTGGTCGGCGTGAGTTGCGGGGGCGCAATCGCACCAGCGGCAAGAAAAGCGCCTAAGTCAGTCTAGGTCTGGAACCTCGCCAGCCTGGAAGTGGATCATCGGCTTCCCGTAGTCGCCGCCGTCTTAGTCGACATCCATCGAGAAGGCGACGATGGGTCCGTTGTTGTAGGGTCGGCTGACAGAATTGGGATGCCATCCCATCCTCATTGAGTTACGTTGATTTCTTGGCGTGTTCGGAACGAAGCGTCGCCAGATCGAACAAGAGCGTCCATTCGTTGCCGTCGTGCAACGCAGCGCCGTACTCGCCGGACAATAGCATCACACCATCGTTGACGGAGAGGTTGCCGCTGGAGTTGCTGATCGCAATGGGCACGTCAGCTTTGACGATCTTGCCGTCGCGCAACTGCCACAGGCCATAGTCGCTGGTCGCCCAAAGCGTATCAGCGAACCAGACCATGTCCCTAAATGGCAGGCTCAGGCTGTCTTCGTGGAAGAGTTCCCAGCGATCATCGTGGCCACGCCAGACGTTGCCGGATTGGGCGCCGATGTAGACATAACCATCGCTGCCACAGCACACGGATTCCAAGTACATGTTGGAGGGGAAGGCCACGCGGCGCCATGTCTTGCCGTTCCAGTGCCAGACGTTACCTCGATCACCCGCGCAATAAATGTCATTGACCGAAAACGCGTCGAAGTCATTGAAGCCGCAAACTCGATTATGGGCTTCCTTTTTTGACGGTAGTGGCGGATTTCCCCCGACAGCCAACCAGGTTTCCGCTCCTTCACGATAGCAAAGGCTGCGTAGACCTCCGCAAGCGTAGAGGCAGCCGAATAGAGTCTTTAGTCGCGTTATAGCGCCCCTCGACGCTTCCAGCTTTCCATTTGGGATATCCTTCTCTAAGCGATTCTCACCTCCACCAATGACGTAAACATGGCCGGCGAGGTCAACTCCAACGAATCGGGAATCTGGTTTAAGCGAGGCTCCGGCGTTCATGAGGGACATCCCTGTCATGCGTGTCCAGCCCCAAGCATCCTCCGGCTCGTCTAGAAAGCATGAGACGATGCTGGTGGTTCTTTCGTGGGGCGGTGGCGCAGGCTTTGAGTGGTCGTAAGTCGATAGAAGTGTCCAGTAGAGAATATTCCTATCTCGGACCACGCAATCGATGATGTGGTAGCTGTGGAAATGTTCTTTGTACTCGGTTTGCGACAAGATCATAGATTGGCTATAAACGTCTTCTGTATTAACATCCCGTTTTCTGGATGGATTCCTACCACTTATGTGGTGTAAGATTTCTTCTTAAAATAGGCGCTTATAGAATAAATCTTAGCGCATGCAGTAAATCCGCATCCTTAGGCCCAAGTCGCACAGGCCGAATTCCTTCTTAAGGGCACGGACTGGGAGGCTCCCAGCCCGCGCATTCCTCATGGAAAGATGATCGAGCCAGCGATCCGCTCGTTACGTAGGGTCGTTAGGTCATCGTAGATCTGATTGGCATTGATGCCCAGCCCATAGTTTCCGACGAACAACTCCGGTGTGAGCGCCGGAGCCCCGCTCGCGTGACTCACAAAGACTTCACCTCCAACGTTGGTCCAGACGGCAACGTCGTCAGCAGCGGCGTGAGAACGCAACGTCTTGGCGAGCACTCTTAAGTCTCCTAGTAGAGACCCAACTTCCAGAGTTCCGGCTTCCTTCAACGAACGCTTCATGGCAGAGACTCAGCGAAGACGCATCTGTGACTTGGCGGCAAGATCAGCACGCATGCGCCTTAGCTCCCACGTGGCGCACGCGCTCGACGAGCCGGGCGCGCGGTCTTAACAGCGCTCGAAGTCGAGTCGCGATTTCGGCGTGCATACATGTGCTTGATGACCCAGCCGGCTGAGAACCCAATCAACCCCACCAAGATTGCTGTCTCCACAGGATGATTCGACACGGCGCGCCGCGTGGAGCGGTTCGCCCGGTTCAATTGCGCGAGCGCTTCGTCGCGGAATGCGATTGCTGACTCCACCCCTGCTGCGCTCTGCCTGGAAACGCCATTCAGCATGTCTCGGAGCATGGTGGAAAGGCTGTCCCGCGCTCGCGCGAATTGTTCAATCGCATCGCTGATCGTTGCTTCTGTTTTCGTCACCATGTCTCTTGTCCTCCTCTGGAGCGGTTCACTTCGTGATTCGAAAGCCGACATGATCGTCAGC
The DNA here is from genome assembly GCF_058808595.1 of Dokdonella sp. GW821-FHT11D02. Lineage (NCBI taxonomy): Bacteria > Pseudomonadati > Pseudomonadota > Gammaproteobacteria > Lysobacterales > Rhodanobacteraceae > Dokdonella > Dokdonella sp. GW821-FHT11D02. The sequence goes on from NZ_CM179520.1 coordinate 3,069,916, forward strand.
GTCATTGTTCTCCATCACGCTCCTATTTGTTCTCTCGGATTGCGATAGTACCGACAAGTTTTCCAGCGTCGCCTTCGCGCTCCGGGGGCTGAAAGTCGCGCACCTGCTAAGACCCGAAAGTCACGCAGCAGGCCCCGATCGGAAGCTGAGTCCAGCGCCAACAACACTGATGCAGTCGTGTGGACCGCCGCGTTCAAGCGGTTTTCGTCGGCGTAGATATCAAACCTACCCGCCGCCGCAGGAACGTCGCAGACAGTGCGTATCTCGGCACCATTACAGTTCCTGTCTTCCTGCAACAGCACTCGAATCTCTTCTGCGGGGGCCGAAGTCGTGAATGTCGCGAAACAGCGCATGCGTCGCTGTTCAATGGTATGCGTACCCATGGTCCAATCTCTCGAGAATTGCGAGATCAGGCGCAAGGTATCGGTACCATCATGAACGGTAGGTCGATGCGACCAGAGAGCGAACTGCACGTGGATCAGCGTGCGCCCGCAGCGTTCGATATGGAAGAAGGAAAGAGGTCGTTGCAACCTCGTCGCGCTTTGACATGGAGTTGCGTGGACCGAAATCAATGGCGAGATCGTCGGGCCTACGCCACACCAGATGAAGTACGATGTCCCTTATCTATGCGCATGATCGAAGAGTTGTTCAGATGAAGATTGAAAAGAGGCACCGTTACGTCAGCAGATGCGGACCCATCGCTTCGCCCGTGAGCGATCGCGCGACGTTCAAAGCGCTTGCCGCGGCCGAGAATGAGGTTCGGGCCACCCCTGTCGCGCCTCGCCAACACCCTGTGGCGCTGAAGCAGAGTCCAAACTGATAGAGGCGCCACGCTCGTCTACGGAGAGCGTCGTTGTCATCTCGCTAACCGATGGCGCGGTGTGTCTTTTGGCCGCGCGCGAGCAGTGCTCTGCTCAGCGCCTAGTCGAAGCCATTGCGGAACAGAAACAGCGTGTCGGTGTCCGTCACCGTGACGGCGCCAGAAGTCCGCGCAGACGTCGTACCGCAATGGGCGTGCTGGGCTGCTTCCAGAGCTGCGCACGCTCGTCAGCCCGCCTTGCGTCGAAACGCGATGATGTTCTCCGCCATGGCGGCAGCATCGATCGGCAGACCGTCTCCGTCAGTGGGCGGCCGTGCTGATGCCATGTGCACCATAGTCTCGAAAAAGTCCACGAGAGCGAGGCCGGGCATCACGGTACGAACGCATTGAATTCCGTCATCGGCAGCCTCGCGAAGCTTTGGATTCAATCTTGCGGCCAAGCCGATGGTGGCCGCGATGACGCCAGTCACGGCCATCATGTTTTTGTTCAAACTATCCAAGGCTTCGTTCAGCGCATTTAGGGCCTTGGCAACGTCCGCCGGGTTATCGGCTCGAAGGCTGGTACTTGCCTCGCTGGTTTCGTCCATCATCGACTCCTGGCTTCAATTTTCTGCAGCTCGGGCCGTACGAGGCGCGCGAGCTTCTCGGCGATCGTGTCTGCCGATCCGCCGATGACATCGCCCTGCACGTTTACCGCGACGCTGAAGTTTGAAGGCGCGGGCACGGAACCGGCTCCTTTCCCTGGGCCTGCAGTGGCTTCTCGATTCGAGGCGGCGGCAGCATCGGGGCGCGTAGAGTTCTCTGTCTGCTGCTTTCGAAGGTTCTCAAGCTTCAGGTCGTGGAGCTTGTTCTCTGCGTCGACCAGCTGCCGGTACTGCTCCGTGGTGTAGGTCGTACCGGTATCGAATTCGTCCTTGAGATCTCGCAACCGGCGCTCGTGCCGGATGGACTCGTCGGCCGTGTCGTCACCGGACAGCTGAGCGATCTGGCTGTTGACGTCATCGATCGCGTCCTGGAACCGCCGAAGGCTTTCCTCCTGCTTCTGCAACGAGTCGTCAACGCCCGTCATCGCGATGCGGACGCGGCGCTCGTATTCTTCGGCACCTACGCTGCCGCGCTCGTACAGCTCCCAGGCGTTCCGCAACAAGCGCTGCTGCTCGATCGTGAGGATCACGACGCTCTGCAGTTCGGATCGCGCTCCGGCCAGGTTCCCAGACGTGGATGAAGCAGCGCTCCCGATCGCACTCACGCTATCGGCTGCCCCTTCAGCGTTGTCCTTCAACTTGTTGGCCGCTTCCGAAGCGTCATCGATCTTGTCGGTGGCATCGCCAAAGGCGGTGCCCGTCTTGTTACCGGCCGCTTTGCCCGCCTCGCCCGCCTTGGACAGCGCATCGGACAGGCCGAAGACCGATGCTTGCGTTGCCAGATAGTCCTCAACCTGCTGCCGCTGCGCCTCGCTACTGTCCGCAACAGCAGCGCGTGCCGCGTCGGCGTACGCCTTGAAGGCTCGCACCACATCTTCCTGCGCTGCGGTTCCTTCCCGCGCCCCCTCGACGATGGCACCAAATGCCTCTCTGGCGTTGTCCCGAACCGCGTTGAGTTGCGCCTGCGAGCGGATGCCGAGCACGTCGAATTGGGACTTCAGCGGAGACAGATTCGACGTGATGGTCCGGATGCGTTCGTCCAGTTCGCGCCCGGCGGCGGCCATCTCACCAAAGCCGATGCGGCCGGTCTGTGCCGCGATCTTCAAAGCCGCGCCGAGGGCTTCCGCTTCCTCCTTGGTCTTGACGCCGGCCAGAGCCGAGTCGAAGGCGGCGGCGATCGTCTGTGCACTGGCCTGAGCGTTGGTCGCTACGGTATTGAACATGGCGATCGTATCGGCGCCCGACTTCGTGATCTTGGCGCCGGTGTCCTCCGCCTTGACGCCAAGGCGATCGAGCGCAGTTTCTAAAGTAGCTCTCAGTACAGCGCTGTTCTTCTCGGCGTTTCCGCCGACAGCATCGATCGCTGCCGTCGCCGTTGTCTGGAAGCGCAGCAGATCCGCGCCGGACAGTTTCTTGAGCGACTCCAACAGCGTCGCGTCGAGCGTAGCGGCTGCCTTGCCGCCCTGCGCTGCGACTGCATCGAACGCGACCGCGAAGTCCCCAACGTCCTGCGTGGGCTTCTTCAGATCGAAGCCATCGAACACTTGCCCGATCACTTCGGCTGCCGCCTTGGCGTCCTCCTTCACATCTCCCAGCTTGGCGACCATTGCTGCCGCGCCGGCGGTGAGACCCGAGGCTGCGGAAGCGCCTACCGCGGATGTCACGGCCAATTGCGCGTTAACCGCTGCGATCTCCGTCTCAACCTCGGCCAGCTTCTCCTTCGCGCCGGCGAGGGCCACCTCGTCCCTTGCGACTCGTGCCTCAGCGACGAGCGCCCGGTAGTACTGTTGAGCGCCCGCAAGCTGGTCGCCGTAGGAGCGGAGCTGGTCCGCGCCCTGCTGCTTCAGTTGCTCGGCAGATGCGATGGCGACGTCGGCGTACTGGCGATATTCGTTCTTGGCTGCGGCGATCCGCTCACCGAGCTTGGTGAAGGTGTCGGCTCGATCCTTGTCGACTTCCTGAGATCGCCGGCTCGTCTCCTCCAATTCATTGATCGCGTTGTAGAGCGCAACGACTTGCGTCAAGGCGAAGTCCACAGCGACAGCTGACACAGCGAACTTGATGCCGGACGGGATCGACCGAATCGCGACACCGAGCTTGCCGAAGGTTCCTGTGGCGGTTCCTGCTTCCACGGCTGCCGTCTTGGCAGCCTTCGCGGCAGCGAGCATCGCCGTAGCGTCGTCAAGAAACTTGCTGGCGATCTTGAGTCCGCGAAACAGCAAATAGGTCTTGCCGAGTTCGACCAAGGAGCCGCTGTAGTCGTAGACGAACCGCACGGCCGTCTTGATCGCATTGGCCGTGCCTACGATTCCGTCGCTGACCGACTTCGCCAGTTCCTTCAGTCGACCGGACTTAGCAGCTTCGGCAACCTCGTTGTTCAAGTCGCGGAGCTCGCCGCGAAACACATCGAGCGCGCCAGACTGAGCGATCTGTTCGAAGAACTCCCGTACGGAGTCCTTGACCTTCGTCATCTGTGCATCGAAGTCGCCCAGCTCGTCAGCAGCCGCTCCTGCGCGCAGCTTGCCCAGCTCAGTGACGAGGAGCTTGATCGAGTCGGTGCCCAGCTTTCCCTCGTTCGCCAGTTGCCGCACGCGATCGGCCGAGATGCCCATCGCTTTGCCGAGCAAATCGAACACCGGAACGCCCTGTTCGGTAATCGACACCAGCGCGCGCATGTTCACGCCGCCGCGAACGTTTGCCTTGCCGAGCGCTTCGATGGTTGCAATCAGACCTTCCTGCGATGCGTCGAGGGCTTGCTGATTGTCAATCAGTGCCTGCAAGGTTCCATCGAGCGGATCGAACCCCAGCTGCCGCAATCGGATCGCCGCGGCGCTGACTTCCTCGAACGAGTTGGGCACCGTCTTGGCGAAGTCGCGTACGCGCTGCAGCGCCACCGCTCCTGCCTCGATCCCACCGAACGCCGTTGCGAACTGCTTCTGAAGATCGTCAATGCGCTCGCCAGCATCGACGACACCGACGATACCGTCTTTGATCTTCTCCAGCCCCACGAAGGCAGCGAGCCCCGCCAGCGCTGTGCGAAGCCGGCCAAGGCCTTCAACCGATTTCGCAGAGGCTGCTGCGCTCTGATCGCCGATGCGCTTCACAGCACGAGCTGCCGCGTCGGACTCGACAGCGATGCGACGTTCTTCGTCCGCCAGACGATTGGCGTCAACGCCTGCTTTGACCAGTCCCGCCGAGGCGGCGTTGAGGGCCTTCTGCAAGGCCGCCTGTTTCTCGGTCAGTTGAGAAACTTGCCGGTCAGCCTTGGCGAATGCGGAAACGACCTTGCGGCTCGATTGGTCGGTGCGATCGAACTGCGTCTCCAGCGCAGCGACGCCTGACTTCGCTTCGGTCAGCGTCAGCGTCGTTTTCTGCAGTTCAACTTGCAGCCGCTTGAAGTTGTCGGCCGCGGCCTTCTGCTGAGACAGCTTGGCCAGCGCCCCGGCCATGCCTTCGATCTCACGCTCGGCGGCGCCACCCGCCTTGCCTGCATCGAGTAGGGACTTTGCGAGCTTCCCAAGCTCCGAATCGCCTTCCTGCCGGACGACGATTTTTAAAACTTCTTCGTAGGAATTCGTTGCCACAATTTGCTCCAGGACGCTCGAAGCGCCCAAAGGAGGAACTTCAGCCCTTGCAGATCAATACCTTACAAAAAATGGGAGATCGTCCACATGCTGCTGAAGTCCCAAAAGGCCGAAAAACGGTCAGAGGCTGCGGTCCTGGCCCCCCGCATGCGGTTTCCCTCTTTCAGGGACCCCGGCGTTTGCCGGTCAGGAGGTCGCCCGTCTTCCCCGTTTGGGGACCATCGCTTCGTCGTTCTCGATCTGCTGCAGGACTTCGGAGATGACGGCGTCGTCCGGACGTCTGTCTTTGGACCAGAGGGTCGCAAGGCCCTTATCCGCTTCAGCGGGGCCAACGTCAGGCAGGATCGCCGCTTCGTAGAGGGGGACGGGAGAGTCACCCCAGTCGGTTCGCTCTTCCTCAACTTCGATCTCGACAGCACCCTTCATCGTCTCGCCTTTGAGAGAGAAAAGTTCTGGGCTGTTTGTGGATTGAACGTATGGCTTGCCGAACCAAGGGTGGCCCCGCTCGGCCGGGCTCACCATTTTCTTCACCACCTCTGTCCATCTGCGCCGCGGGCGAACGCGAATGACATTGGGCGAGGCGACGTGCGGCCTTCCCTCTCGATCCAGCCGTCGGTTGTAGTCCGCGATCGCGATGTCGACGACGGACAAGCGCTGGAGGATGCTGGCGAGCTGCGGGGCCAGCTTGCTGTACTCGTGGATGAGAGATTCGCCCAGCAGTCGGGCACGGTTCGCGCAAGCAGCGAGGAGGTCTAAGCCTGCGGACTTCTGTGCTTCGATGGCCTCGACGTGCCGGCGCTCCAGCAGTTCGATGCGTTCCTGGATTCGGAACTGGCGTTGGCGTGAGGCGTTGATCTGCGACTCGACTCGATCGAGGGCTTCGTCGTCGCCGGCTTCAAGCGGGGCGACTCGCTGAGCGGCGAGCTCTTGCTCTACGTTCTGCTCAAGCAAAAGGCGGCGGCGTTCGTCATCGATACGCGCTTGAACATCATCGGGTGAAAGTGCGACGGTTTGCGATGCGGTGGTTGCGTTCACTACGGGGTTCTCCTGGTGGACCACTCTCAAGATAGGAGTGGCTCGGGAGAACCTGGCCGCGCATGGCCGCGATTGGCCGTGTGTGGCCAAAAATATTTTCTTGGCATCACCAGCTCAGTTAGAGCATAACTAACGGCTGGCCGATGTTGAGGACGCTAGTACCGACTTCGCAATCGTCAAAGTCACGCCCAGGCGGTCGTTGAGCCGCCACGACGTGGAAAAGAATCAATTGGCGCGCTGGTTGCCTATTTCTTCAGGTCGATCTCTACACGGACAGCGTTAATCACGTTGTCGAATCCCTGATCGAAGCTATTGGTGAGCTGCGTGTCTGCGCCACGTGCCTTATCCAACGAATTGACTTGCTCCGCACTGGCTCGTTTGAATTCGTCGGCGAAGGTCGAACTGGGTTTCGCAGGACCCTCAATCAACGTCTTTCCGGCCTGATCCGTCGCAAACTTCACGATGGGTCCCGCGCCCGGAACGTCCTTAACCACGTCCTTGATGCCCAAGGTCACGAGATCGCCGAACTGCTTGCGTGACGCCTCGGTGAACTTGTTCTCGTTTTCGAAACTGCTCTTCGCCTCGTAGGCTCCCCCGAGCACGGATCCCGTGAGCGCGCCGAACTGTCGCGCGGCCATGCCTTTCTCGAAGCCGTTCGCTCCGTTTTCAACACCCTTGAAGACTTCCGATGCCGCATCGCCGAGCGCCGTGCGAGCCGATGCCTGCAAATCTTTGCCATCGACCTTGAGTCCTTGTGCCTCCGGACTGAAGACAGTGTGCCCCAGGAACTGCCGCAATGGCGTCGTATCCGGAGTGAGTCCCTTGGTGGAAGCGTCCGTCAGTTCCTTGCTGTAGTTGTTGAACAGCCGAGCGGGGCCGGCCAGGGAGGTTTCCAGGTATCCCTTTTTGTCGGCATCGCGAATCGCGAGGTTCGAACTGTTCGAATTGCCTTGGAAAGGAGATTTCGCATTGAACTCGTTGAGGGTCTTGAATGCCGCCGCTCGTTCATCGTCCGAGCCGAGGTTCCGCGCGATCAATTCCTTGCTAGAAGTGAAAGCTTGATAGGCACCCAACCGATCCACATCGCGTTGGGCATCAGGTCTACCTTTGTCCTCCGATCGAGCCAGTAGAGCGCGCCCGAACGTCTCGACCGATCCGCCCGGCTCGTTGGCTCTCGGATCGTTCTGAAGGCCACGAATCATGCGTAGAGCGCCGGTCCCAAGATTGTTGCGATCGCTGACTTTCACCAAGTCGTCGCCAGTAATTCCTGTGCCCGGCTGAGATTTGCCGCTCTCCAAAGCGTGTCCAACCGCCCGCGCAGTCGTCGCGTCATCCTGTTGCACACCGCTATCAGCGAAGATGAAATCCGAACCCCCGCGCGGATTGCGCGCCGCCTGTTGAATGGTTCGATCCGTATTGGCATTGCCGCTTACCGAAGCGTTCGGCTGAAGCGTAGGAGCCAGTGGAGCATTGGCCGCTACGGCGGCAGAGGGATCGAGGTTCTGCTGATCAAGGCGTTTGGTTGCCGTGTTGAGAGCGTTGAGCGAATCCATAGCTGCTTTCCTAGATGCGGCGGGAACGATTTCTCACCAATAGTTGCATGTTGGATAGCTCGGGAAATCTAGGGTTGGCCCTAGGCTGCAGCATCGCCTGCTATCTGCTCGGAGTGCGAGATATGGCAAACGCATGTCGTACTAGTTCTCCCGACGCTAGTTCTCCTCGGTCCTTCGCGCTCAAAAACCGCCTATCCCGCGAGCGGATCTCGCCGGCAAATTTCCAGATAGTGATCGAGCGCTTCGATCGTGTACCAGACTCGGCCGCCGAGGATGTGGTAGGCAGGACCAGTTTGCTTGTCGCGCCAACGTCGCATCGTGCGCGGGGCTACGCCGAGGTAGGTGGCGGCTCCGCGCTCGTCCGTCATTCCACTGGCTGTTAAGCGAATCTGCGGCTTCAGCGCTACGACGGTCGCTTCATGCCGCACGGCGTCCCGCACGTTGGCCGCTGGCATCGAGGTTGCTCCAGTGCTGTCGTGAATGATGGGGGCGTTCAAATCGGTCATCTGATCAACTCCGATTGAGGATGTGCCCGTGACCAGCACGTGCAGTTCGTTGGCGTGCGCTAGCTGGCGCTCAAGGCCGCTTCGGATGCGATTGAGGTCTTCGGAGTCCTGCGCGCAGTTCCGCATGCGGGATCGGTCGGACCAGGCCTCGGTAGCCCTGCGCTTCAGCCAGTCCGCGTGCTCAGCGAAGTGCGGCTGAGCCCAGGTGTTGGCTGCGGGAGTCCCAACGGGATCGTCTCGGCTCGGCTCCCAGACATGGCCGGGCGTGCGGCCCCAAAGCTCTGCAGCATCGGCGCGCAACTGCTCGCGTGCGTCTCGGGACATGCTCGCGGATCGACGCTGTCGTTCGCTCAAGCGGGGCGATTTCTGAGTGCGACCTGTCATGCCTGGAGGTCTTCGCATTCGCCGAACCCTTGCAGAACCGTTGCCGAACGCTTGCGCGCATCTGCTAGCACACGCTTAGCACGTGCTTTCGCGAGGTCGATCGGCGCGCAGACCGGCCGCGGACGCGGACCTACCATCGGTCGCCACAGCGTAGGCACCACGACGATCAACACGCAGCCGCCGGCGAGTTGCTTGAACTGTGGCGGGTACTCTCGGAAGGCCCAACCCTGTCCGCGCTGTGCCCATCGCAGCAGGGTGGCGAGGTCGGCCGTCGTCTCCGGATGTCGGTTCATGTCGTTTCCTCGTTCGTCGTTCGGCGCGCGATGCTTAGAAGCCCAAGATCAGAAACTGACTGCGAGGAGCAAAAGCACACGCTTGGTATATATCTATAAGGTGGCCGGGAAATCAGGCGGCGAGAATTGCCGTTTCGCGTCCCGTTTCGTCCAGCTACGTTTTCTCGCTGCCGGGAAATCAGGCTGCAAGGCGTCTCGCCGCCTGTAAATCAGGCCTTCGCTGCCGGGAAATCAGGCCTGCGCTTTTTTCCTTCCAAAGGTGGCTCGCTTTGCGCTCAGCCGGCCAATCGTGCTTCCCGCCACAGTCGTCGATGGGCCAGATCGTCAGAGCGTAGAGCGTGCATCCAACATGCTTTCCACCTTGCCGGGTCTTGATAGCCCAGCCCTTCGCCTCCAGCGCCTTGAGCTTGCTACTGATGAGGTCGTGGTTACGCCACCCTCGCGCCGCCAGTTGTTCTCGCATGGCAGATAGCGCGCCGTTGTTGTTTCCTCGGTACTGACGTGCCAGCTCCATGAACATCTTCAATTCGTTTCCGCTGAGAGCAGCGAACTCCAGTGAGTCCGTGATCCAGTGGGGGATCGAGAGAAAGCTCGCCGTTGCCCCTTTCCCGGTGAGCTTGGCGCGCTTGTTCCAACGTGGTTCCATCGGGGTTCCTCAGCCCCGCCGCCGAGCGACGGGGCCTTGTTTTGTTGTCGAGGAGGTATCACGCTGAGCCAGGGAGTTACAGCTGTGCTTCCTGTGCCCTCTGCGCGCGCACGACTTCGCATCGCAATAGGTAGCGGAGCGCAGACTGGATATCGTTGTTGAATGTGTCGATGGTTACTTCTGGACTCACTAGTACGCTGGCGAGAGCCTGCGCACACCACAGGTGTTGCTCAGCGTCCTCGGTGTAGTTGCCGAGAAGGGGTTTTGCTCCATACGAGCTTGGGCATTCCGGCGTCTCCCTCAACACTTGGCCAGGTAGCGTCGCGGGTTGTGTCGCCCCTGCTTTGTGCGTAGCGTCTTTCATTGAAATTTCCTCGTTAGAGATTTCGACAGTTGTCATCTAAGCCCTGACGGTTGCTGCCGTTGGGGCTTTGTTTTTCAGACGTCTAGAAATCACTTTCCGGGGAGCTTGCATAGTTCGCTCACCTCGCTGAGAACCGTCGTTACGTCGGACATCAGCAGTCCAGCTGCAGCCATCAATCCGCCTCGAAAGAACGCGCCAATCGGGATGTAGTCCACACCCCCGCATGCCTCTACCTCATGCGTGTGCGTTTCGTCTCGCCGCAAGAGGGACATCAGTGCGATCGATGCAGACACGCGCTCCTCAACATCGAGGAGGCGGCTACGAACCTTCGGCTCCAGCGAGGTGTTGACCCATCGTTGGCGGTCTAACCCGAGTAGTCCTTCGTCGCTCAACGTCAGCACCGGCTTGCTGTGCTGCTGCGCTCCTCTCTTTCCACCATCTGCCATTGGTGTTCTCCTAGCGGGTCATGCCGCTCGTGTCGGCGGCGGATTGCTTGCTCCAGCACGTCAACGCGGACGCTTGCAGGGGTTGGACTGCTCGGAAGTCAGCAAGCCATCGGCGGGCCGTCGCGGGATGGACGCTCGCGGCGGTCGCTACGGACTTCGAAGTCGGAAGCCGACCTGACCGCTTAAGGCTGTCGGTGAGGAGCTTCCCAATCAGCAGGTGCTTTGCTCGGCGGGTCTTCATGCGGCCCTCCGTACGTAGCTTCTGCGGGGCTTGGGTAGCGGCAAAGACGCCTGCTCCAGGCGTTCGCCCCACTCGCGTACGGCGTCTGCGAGGGATGGCTGTAGGGCCGTAGAGCGCCTGCATGTGCAGGACAGCTGATGACGCTCGCCGACCTTTCCCGAGAACACGGGATCGCCTGTGCGGCCGCCCCAGGTCGTCGTATGCGTGGGTTCTCGTTGGCAGGTCGGGCAGCGAGAGAACGTGCTAAGGGGATGTCGCTGGCTGCGCTCGATCATGCGGCCGCCCTCCCCTTGCCTTCGGACTGCCGCTCAAGCTCGGCAATAAATGTCTCAAGGGCCTTGGCGGACACCATACGACGCCGTCCGGCCTTGAACGTCTTAAGGGAGCCATCGGCGATGGCGCGGTAAAGCCGCGTTCGCGTCAGGCCGGTTACTGCGCAAGCCGCCTCTACGGTGTAGGCGAGGCGGCATTCCATAGGCATTGTCATAAGTCTCCTTGCGTTGGTCAGATTTGTGCCTAGGTCCGTGGCACTCAGCGGAACGCCACTAAGATAGTGCCAACACTGATATAGTGTCAATACCCTTTACACTGAAACAGTGTCAAACTTCACCTCATGGACGACAGATCAGAAGTTCGCTCGCAACTACGTATTCCCGCAGATCTGCATGCGCGCATTACCGAGGCCGCTAGGCAATCGGGCCGATCGATGAACGCGGAAATCGTCTATCGGCTTGGCCAGTCTTTCGCCGAGTTCTTGTTTTTTCCTGCAGCAGCAGATGACGCGCCCGCTGAGATGGGCGAGCCTCCGACATCCAAAGAACTGGGCCTAGGTGCAATTGCCATGCTCGGCGCCCTGTTGAAACAGGCGTCACGAGTCGTGGAGTCTCTTGAAGACTCCTACGAAGAGGTCTCTGGTATGCGAATGGTGCGGTTCGAAGGAGAAGATTCAGATGCGCGCTCTGACGGTGAGAAGCGTCAGCCCGTCGATCATCGCCAAGAATCCAAACGCAGAAAGAAGACTTGAACACTATGCCTCCGTCCCGTCCCACTCATTGGGACGCTGGGGGCACGATAGGGACTTCAGCTACACCGAACAAAAGAGGGTTTAGCTGCTTTCCCCCTTATGACGCTTAGCCCAATACTGATCGCGCAGCGTGTATGCACTTCGATCGAAGCGCCAACGCCGCTTCAGCAATACGGCCGCGACCTCGAATGCGGACGAGCGATCTGTCGACTCACCAAGGGAGTACCCGCACTGATCGTGCAGATACTGAATTAATCCATTGATCGCGCCCACCACACCTAAGCGACTAGGTGGGTTACCTCGCTTCTTTCGCTCCAAGCCAAAGGCCTGCCCAAGAGTCAGGCCTTTTTCATCAGAAAAGCGATCAAGGGCGGCGAGCAGGAAGTCGCGAGATAACTCGTCAAGGATTCGTCCATCACGAACTTGTCGATGTATCCACCATAGATAGCTTCGTGCCGCAGAGATATCGCTACCGGAAAGCGCCTGTGCTAACGAGTCTTCGTCGGAGATCCCCATATATGGTTGCGCTGCAAACCAGACCTCATCTAGCTGTTCGTCAGTAAGGCTCTCAACGAATGCAGTTGGCTGCACCATACCTCAACCTCGATTCTCACCTGCGATCTGACTCAGGGAAATGAAGAAGTGTTTGTTACGGAAGGCATGCGTTGACGCTGCTAGAGTCAACTAACTTTTCGTAATCCTGGAAGGACTATGAGAAGTCCATAGGAAATTTCTATACCGCAAAGACATAACTCGCTGAGTCTGATCCTGGATTGTTGAACTAGGATGCATGGTTAGCTGCATCGAGCTTGATCGCTTAGTGGTTGAGCTAGAAAGTGACCACCCCAAATATCAACCGCAATATGAAGAGCACTGGCGCAAGCAAGGCGACGCAGAAGGGAAGAGTCGTGTCGGAAAACGCGTGTCGCGCCAGCGATGCGGTAAATGCAGCCTTCGAAACCATTCGAATCCGATCTTGCACGCTCATTTGCGTCCGCGCGTGGATTGTCTTCATGTAGTCATTGCTCAGATCCAGGTCCAATAGTCGCTGGGAGTAAGCGCCAAACTTCCCGGAAGCGGGCCTGCCATCACCCTCGCGCATCATCCTTTCAATCGTGTGGCTATTCACCAACAGGCTTCCCCTGTCCGATGCAGTCTCTTCGGGTAGGGATTCTGTATGTCTATCTCTTAGGGATGCCAAGAGAGTACCAATCCGCTTGTTATAAGCGGTCCATCTATTGCTTCTGGTGATCTCAGAATCTATGTCATCGAAGTACGGCTTGAATATCGGACGAGCGGAAAGCCAGAATCTCCAGAGAAAATATGCCCATGCAATCCAGATGCACAAGGCAAGAGCCCAAGGGCGACTGATATGGACCGCTCCGAACACAGTTGATGCATCGGAGGCGAATGTGCCGCCAGCGACATTGAAGATGATCAGCCCGATCGAGATAGCATAGAGGTCCCTTCGCGTCTTGTCGGTGTCTTTGCTGTCTGCCACCCGGGCATCCCCTGTAGTCGGTCTTCGCGTCGTTCTAAACGAGACTAGAGGTGGGTATCACCTACCTTCGTTGGATCCCTCGATCAACGGAGAAAGCTCCAACTTGGTATCCGCCGAAATGAATCCCATCGTGATGCCCGACCTAGTCTGGGTCCAGTAGGCTTCGCTAGTTATAAGCAACTTGGCTAGCGCGTCGTCGTCGATCGAACTTGAATCTTGCACCGGTCCAACCGAATCCGTCCCCGAGGCATCTACGCGCCGGATGCGCCGACCGAGAAGAGTCGATGTGCAAAGTGTTGTACGGCTTATCCCGCAGGACGCAATCAAACGATATCCGTCGGCTTTGTATAGGAGCGTATGGCTATTCAAACCGCCCAAGTACCCGACGACTAGGCCCTCTTCGCTGAGCCCTTGCAGCTGCAGCTTGATCGTTCCGACAACTCTTAGTTCCGTGCCACCGGCCATGACTCGATCGATGCGCCAAGCTCCGTAAATTGGCGCTGCATCGTCGACACCGGCGGAGACAGCGGTCCACACGAGACAACTAAGCAAAAGCGCAAGCGATCGAATCACTCTGATCTCCTAGTAACTTCGGCCTCCAGCTACAACCTTCTCTATCGCATTCCCTATATAGAACTCCGCTCGGACCACACACTGCGGGCGCTACGTTTTGTCCGCTGGAACTTCTAAGAGTAGCTCTGAAACCTCACCCCAGTGTAGTTGCAGAGGCCGCCATAGACGCCTCCATCCGCCCCGCGGGCTTAAGCTAGATCTGTAGCGGTTGATGCCTACCTAAACTCTACTAACCAACTTCTCCACGGCGGCCGCCTTGTGCTCAGGCGCAAGGTGCGCGTAACGCATCGTCATCGCGATGTCGCCGTGACCGAGCAGTTCGCGCACTGTGTTGAGGTCGACGCCGGCCATGACAAGATTGCTAGCGAACGTGTGCCGCAGATCGTGGAAGCGAAAGTTCTCGATCTCGGCCGCGGCGGTTAGAGCGTTCCAAGCCTTCTTCGGACATGCGATCGGGAACAGTCGGCCATCGCCCTTCTGCTGCTTCCGAAGCTTGCGCAGCACGTTGACAGCCTCGCTGTTCAGGGGCACGTGACGTGTCTTGCCCGATTTGGAGAATGCCGCCTGCACAGTAACAAGCTTGCCAGGCAGACTCACTTCAGCCCACGTGATCGACGTTAGTTCGCCACGGCGCAAGCCAGTGTTGAGCGCAACTAGAGTCATTGGTGTGATGTGATCGCAGAAACCCGTGATGGCCGGCAAGGCATCTCGGCCGCGCTCAGCACGCCACGCGTTTCCGGAGTCTCGACGCTGGCGATATCTCCCATCGCGCCGCTCCAGCGCGCTCCTTAGCGCCTTCTCCTCTGCTTTGCTGAGGAACCGCACACGGCTGTGATCTTCGCCCTTGGCACGCTTCACGGAGCGTAGAGGATTCTCAGCGATGACCTTCCACTCGACAGCCTTGGCCATCGCAGCTTTGATGCGCACGACATCGCGATTTACGGTCGCAGGGTTGATGCCGGCCTTTAGGCGCGCGGCCTGGTACTTCTCGACAGCGAAGGCTGTCACTTCGCTCATAGGCTTCTTCAGCAGGTCGGCGAACTCCTTCCGGATCACCGCTATGGTACGCACGCCAGTCTTGCGCTCTGCCTCCATCCAAGACGCATAGCTATCGGTGATGAAATCTCCGAATGTGACGATCTTGGATTTCGGAACGGGGCGCTCGCCCGTCTTGGCGAACTCGCCAATCTTGGCTTTCGCCTGTGTGCGCGCACCGTCCACCGTTAGTACCGGGTAGCGACCTAGTCGCACACGCACACCCCGGGCGAGTTCAACGTAGAACGATCTGACGCCAGAGGGCTGTACGCGGAGCATCAGGCCCGCAATGTCTACATCGCGGATCTCATAGGGTGATCCGAGAGGTTTTGCGCCGTCGACCACCTTGAGAGTTAGCTTGGCCCGCATCGTAAGTGCGTCCCTGTAAGTGCACGGTAAGTGATGCAGACAGAGTATCCGTAAACACACCGGGACGCACTAGGACTATAAATCAAAGACTTATGCCGTAGACCATTGATCTGAAAGGACCTTTAAAGCCCCTCCTAAGGGCGAGGTCGCCCGTTCGAATCGGGCCGGGGTCGCCAATAAACCCGCACTTTAGGCCAGGCCTTCGGCGAAGCATCTGCAGCCGTGTCAGCGACGTGCCAGCAAAACGACGATGGCTGAGCGACCCCGATGAAGGCAGAAGATCGCGCCTCCCCCGCGAAGCAGCTCGTCACCATCGACAGCCTCTATTCTGAGTTGCGGTCCTTGGGACTTGAATCGGGTGATGTCGTTCTCGTGCACTCATCCCTGAAATCGCTGGGGTGGGTCAACGGTGGTGCCGTCGCCGTGGTGCAAGCGCTGCTTCGGGCGGTAGCCGATGATGGAACCGTCGTCATGCCCACCCAGTCGAACAGTTGGACCGATCCGGCGAATTGGGCAGCACCGCCTGTCCCTGAGGGGTGGCTGCGAGCGATCCGCGACACCATGCCGGCCTACGATCCGCAAATCACCCCGACACAGAATATGGGATCAGTCGCCGAATTGTTTCGCACCTGGCCGGGCGCAGTCCGCAGCGGCCATCCATCCTCCTCGTTCGCGGCGCTTGGCCCTCTCGCAATGCAGATCATCAGTGATCATCGTTTGGATGACCCGTTGGGCAATAGCTCCCCGCTGGGAAAGCTGTATCAGCTGAGGGCAAAGATTCTGCTGATGGGAGTGGATTTCGACACATGCACCGCGTTGCATTTTGCCGAGAGCATCGCATGGCCCAATCGGCCGACGGTTCGCGAAGGCGCGCCTCTGATGGTCGACGGGGAAAGGCGATGGGTTTCTTTCGACATACCGCAGCTGGTCGACAGCGACGCTTTTCTCCCCATAGGAGCCAGCGCAATGCGCACTGGACTGGCTGCGGTCGGTCGGTTGGGGAATGGACGGGGCGTCCTTGTGGGGATGCGGCAACTGGTCGATCATGCCGTCAACGTTTGGTCTTCCGATCGAAGCTCCACTCCGGATGGATAGAGGTCAGGGGGCGGCGACTGCTTGTTCCGGCAGTGGTGCGATGGATACCGCAGGGACACGCAGTATCACCGCGCGCCGCCGCGCGCTCCGAGTTGGCAGCCTGGTCCGTGGCAGATGATCTATGACGATGCGACCTACGATCGCGGTGGTAGTGGAGGCGGCGGTGGTGGCACCGTAATCGTGCATCCACCGATCGCGGAGCAGAATCCCGAGTAGGCGCCGATCGACCGAAACACATGCAAGCAGCACACGACGGCTCCTTTGTGGAGCCGTCGTCATTTGTGGCGCCATCAAACGGACACCTACTGCTGGCTCAGCCAATGCCTGACGCAGCCAGCCGCCGCAGGCTGCGCATAGGGTGATACCGAGCGGGAGAAGCTTCGCGGTCGTGGGACCGGTCTGCGCGTAGTTTCCATGCCAGCAACGACCGTGCGGCCTTGTCTTACGGAGCGCGACCGCGACGCAGGCCAATCCAGCGCGCCGAAACGGCGATCTACAATCGGCACGCCTAACGAGACAGACGACGAGCGTTTGCTCTCACTCTGCGCACATACGGCGCAGTGCCGCTGCTGGCGAGGTCGGCCAGCGCCGACTGTGTCAGCGAACTGAATGCAGCCGCACGTGCCCGGCCGCCCAGCCACGGATTCATGCATAGCATTGCGAACTTCGCATTGAAGCGCATGGCGGCGATGGACATTGCCGCAAGCGATTCGGCGAAGGCCTCCGCCTTTTCCTGCACCATGCGACTCATCTCGCGCTCAGTGGAAGGCGTAAGAACTCCTCCAGCAGCCGCCATCTTCGACGTGCGCTGAGCAATGACCATGGGAGCCGTCAACATCAGCCCGCCGATTTGCTTGGTCGCGCGAGCTTGTTTCTTCAAAGAGCGAATGCTCAAGGGAATCCAATTCTGCTGCCCGGGATGGACGCCGGCCACTCTATACGCGCCTGATGAATAGGAGCCCTTCCTCCACCCAGGCTGCGCGCAGAACGTTGACGGCTCGGCACGCTCACTATCAATCCAGCCTGCGAACGAACAGGTGCGAAAGATTTTCTCGTGGGTCAGTATTTATTCCGCTTCGAGATCTTGAGGCCTACTGCCGTTTCGCGCTGCGCGGCCATTCGGACGCATGTCGCTTCTTGGCTTGCAGCTTGCAGTCTCCGTTTAGCAAGGCGCTTCGCCTGCTCGATTCGGACTACGACTATGGGCAACGACACCAACCTCGGCCGAAAGGACGAAGTGCCGCCGCGGGCCTTGCAGCAAGAGACGAATCTGGATTCGGCTGCCTAGTCGGTCTGCTGGATGGCGTCAGTTTGTTCGTTGGTCGAGCTGAACATGTGCGGCTGCCTGCCCCTGATGCCGGAGACAACGTTCAGCCCGATCAGCGCCTCATGCAATCCGTAGTCGTAGTTAACGCATCACCCTATCGGAGAGCTTCAACATGGCGACACTTGTAGCAGGATCGGAACCCGCGATTGCAAAAGACGACTCCAGCCTGACCGGCGTGAGCTGGGCCGCAGTGTTCGCTGGCTCAGCTGCCGCAGCTGCGCTCTCCTACATCCTCGTCATCCTTGGATTCGGGCTCGGCCTTTCATCCGTGTCGCCTTGGAGCAGTGCAGGAGCGAGCGCTACGGCGATTGGCGTAGCCACCATCTTATGGCTCACGTTCACCCAAGTGGCTGCCTCGGGTATGGGCGGCTATCTCGCGGGGCGCCTGCGTGTGAAGTGGGCGAATGTGCACACCGACGAAGTGTACTTTCGCGATACGGCGCATGGGTTTTTGAGCTGGTGCATCGCCTCTCTTGTGGTTGCGGCCTTCCTGGCGAATGCCATAGGTGGCGTGCTGAGTACAGGCGCTTCTGTCGCCGGCTCGACGATTGGTGGCGTTGGCGCCGTAGCTGGTGCGGCGATCTCGAAAGGCAGTGATTCAGCGACCGATTCGACCGAATACTTCGTCGACTCCCTCTTCCGCGGGACTTCAACCGAGACTGCCGTCAGTTCAGATGACGCTCGGACGCACGCTGAGGCGGCTCGCATCATTGTCAACGGCGTAGCCAATGGAAGCCTAGACGATCAAGACAAGCAGTACCTTGGGCAGCTCGTTGCCAAGCGCACCGGCCTCGCACAGCCGGAAGCGGAACAACGTGTACAGGCCACGTTTGCGAAGTTGAAGGAATCCGTGGACACCGCCAAGGCGAAAGCAAAGGACGCTGCGGACAAGGCGCGAAAGGTAGCTTCGGGCTTGGCGCTATGGATGTTCATCTCACTCCTCTGCGGCGCGTTTACGGCAAGCCTGATGGCGACATTCGGCGGCCGTCGCCGCGATAAGTTCGCCCACATTTCACCAACGCTTTAGTACCAAGGAGCCAGCCATGAGATCCCTACTTCTCTTTTTTCTTGGGGTTCCGATCCCGGTCATTATTCTGATCGCTTTGTTCTTCAGGTAACCGCCGTTGCCCGCTCCATTCCCATGTCAAAGCCGCCGGGGAGAAGAGCGATGACAACAGGATGTACTCGGAGCGCTCGAAGAGCATCGTGCGTCCGGTGAAATGGTTCTGCTCGACCTCGTATCAACGGATAGGGCAGCGAGCCGTTCAGCAGTCGGGCCAAGGTTCTGAAGGAACGGATTGAACACTGCGCGGATTAGGAGGAGAAGGAAATGTTTGCGCGGGCGAAGACGCTGCTTCGGTCTCGTTGAGGTTGCAGAGCTGCGCTGCGGGCACGAGAAATCGATGCGCGGGACGATGCGACCTGGCTCCTCGCTCAAGCGATACGTCGCCCCTTGAGAAAACGTTCGCGCTCGAAAAATCTATCGTGTTTCACGACCGCACGAACCCTGTCTGAAGACGCCCTGCGTTGCCGCACTGCCGTGTCCGGCGACGCTAGCGTCGGCAGACCCGTTTGGTCGATCCTGCCGGCGCACGCGTACGAGCGCCGATAGCCGTAGCGGCGCTTGGCGGCCGCAATCCCTTCGATGCATGGCCTCCGATCGTCATCGGCATCAGGCCTCCCCTCGCCCCCTGCTATAATCAGCGGTTTCGCGCCGCCCTGGCCGCGCCTTCTTTCGAACCCTGGAGTCCCCCATGTCCGCGCAGATCCTCAAGGCTCTCGGCCTCGCCGAGACCAATCCCGGCACCTACCTCGGCAACGGCGAATGGTCCAAGACCACCGACGCGGGCGTGGTGCAGTCGGTCAATCCGAGCAGCAACGAGGTCATCGCCGAAGTGCACGCTTCGAGCGAAAGCGATTACGAGACGATCGTGCAGCGCGCGCAGCAGGCCTTCGCCAGCTGGCGCACGACGCCGGCACCGCGTCGCGGCGAGGCGATCCGTCTGTGCAGCGACGCGCTGCGCCGGCACAAGGACGCGCTCGGCTCGTTGGTCGCGCTGGAGATGGGCAAGTCCAAGCCGGAAGGCGACGGCGAAGTGCAGGAGATGATCGACATCGGCGAGTTCGCGGTCGGTCTGTCGCGCCAGCTGTACGGCCTCACCATGCACTCGGAGCGTCCGGGCCATCGCATGTACGAGCAGTGGCACCCGATCGGCCTGGTTGGTGTGATCAGCGCGTTCAACTTCCCGGTCGCGGTGTGGGCGTGGAACTCGTTCGTCGCGGCGGTGTGCGGCGACATCACGATCTGGAAGCCGTCGCCGAAGACGCCGCTGTCGGCGATCGCGGCGATGAAGATCTGCAACGAAGCGCTCAAAGCCGGCGGTTTTCCGGACATCTTCTTCTTGTTCAACGACGCCGGCACCGAGCTCGCCTCGCGCTTCGTCGACGACAAGCGCATCCCCTTGATCAGCTTCACCGGCTCGACCCGCGTCGGCCGCATCGTCGGCGAGCGCGTCGCGCAGCGCATGGGCCGTTCGCTGCTCGAGCTGGGCGGCAACAATGCGATCATCGTTGACGCCAGCGCGGACCTGAAGCTGGCGATTCCGGCGATCGTGTTCGGCGCGGTCGGCACTGCCGGCCAGCGTTGCACCACCACGCGCCGTCTGTTCGTGCACGAGTCGATTCACGACGAGGTGCTGAGCAAGCTGGTCGGCGCCTATCGTCAGGTGGAGAAGAAGATCGGCGATCCGACCGACGCGAAGAACCTGATGGGCCCGCTCAACAGCCGCAACGCGGTGCACGCCTATCTCGGCGCAGTTGAGAAGGCCAAGGCCAGCGGCGGCAAGGTCGAAACCGGCGGCGCGGCGATCGAGGGCAAAGGCAACTTCGTGCTGCCGACGATCGTCACCGGCCTTTCCAACGCCGATGAAGTGGTGCAGACCGAAACCTTCGCGCCGATTCTCTACGTGATGAAGTTCAAGACCCTGGACGAGGCGCTGGCGCAGCAGAACGCGGTCCCGCAGGGCCTTTCTTCGGCGATCTTCACGCAAAACCTGAAAGCAGCCGAAGCCTTCCTCGGCGCGGCCGGCTCCGATTGCGGCATCGCCAACGTCAACATCGGCACCAGCGGCGCCGAGATCGGCGGCGCGTTCGGCGGCGAGAAGGAAACCGGCGGCGGCCGCGAGTCCGGCTCGGACGCGTGGAAGGCCTACATGCGCCGCCAGACCAATACGATCAACTACTCCGACTCGCTGCCGCTGGCGCAGGGCATCAAGTTCGAGTTCTGAGCGCTTCACAACGATGACGACCTGCCGACCGCCTGAACTTTCCGGCGGTCGGCTCGCTTCGGTCGATCTCGTTCGCGCGCTGTCACCTGCGCGCCCGTTTCGTCGTATTGCCCTTCCTGGACTGACATGTTCCTGTGTTAGCGTCTTGCGGCGGAATCGGGGGAGAAGACTATGAAGATCGAGCGAATCGTGCTGGCGGCGCTGGCTGCGTCGACGGCGTGCGCGGCGCATGCGCGTGACGGCGACTACGTCACCTCATTCGGCAACCAAGGGCGTGAGCAGATCGCGTTCTTTCCGTCGCTGAACCTGCAGATCGGGTTCGCGAACTTCGTCGACCTCAAGCTGCAGCCGGACGGCAAGCTGGTCGTTTCCGGCACGGTCGACAACACGGCAGCGGCGTCTCCGTCGTCGGACTTCGGCGTGCTGCGCCTCAACCCGAACGGCACCCTCGACACCAACTTCGGCACCCAGGGCCAGACCCTGATCGCGTTCGACCGCGGCGGCGAGAACAACGACGTTCCCGGCAGCCTGCTGCTGCAGCCGAACGGCCGCATCGTCTTGTGCGGCGAATCGGGCGGCGCTCCGACCGGCGGCGGTTCCGACATGGGTTTTGCGCGCCTGCAGACGTCGGGCCAGCTCGATCCGCAGTTCAGCGGAGACGGCAAGGCGACGGTGCCGTTCGACATCGGCCCGGTCGGCAGCCGCGACGACATCGCCGTACGCTGCGCTTTGCAGAGCGACGGCAAGATCGTCGCCGCCGGACGCGCCACCATCGATGCCACCACCCAGCGCATGGCGGTCGTGCGCCTGAACACGGACGGCTCGCGCGATCTTTCGTTCAACGGCTCGGGCATGGTCACGATCGACTTCGGTCCGGCGATGCCGTCCGCTCTCGCGCTCGACGTGGCGATCGTGCCGGACGGACACATCGTGCTCACCGGCTTGGGCGCGCCCACTCCTTCCACCGCGGCCTGGCTGTTCGCGCGGCTGGACTCCGACGGCCAACTCGACAACGGCTTCGGCAACGGCGGCACCCTGGTCTTCGACCCGGGCGTGGCGAGCTATCAGGCCTACCAAGGCGTCGGCGCGACCGCGCTGGCCGATGGCTCCATCGTTGCCGTCGGCGCGATGGCACTCACTTCCACACCGGGCAACATGGACTACGGCGTATTCAAGCTCACCTCGAGCGGGGGACTCGATACCAGCTTCGGCGACGGCGGCGGTATCGTCATTCCGTTCGACCTCGGCGGCGGCTTCATCGACGTGCCGTTCAAGGTCGTCGAAGACAGCCGCGGCCGCCTGGTGGTGGTGGGCAGTTCCTCCACGGCCGACAACGTATTCGGTGCCAGCCTTGCGCGCCTGACGCCGAACGGGCAGTTGGACGGAAGCTTCGGAATCGGCGGAAAACTGGTCGCCTCGAGCACGCTGCCGCCGGACACGGACTTCGGCGAACAGGCCACCACCGTCGGTATCGCCGCCGACGGCAGCATCTACGTCGGCACGCTGGCCAAGTTCGACGCCGATTCGCACTTCCACGTCGGGCTGATCAAGCTGGTCGGCGACACCATCTTCTCGGACGGCTTCGAGGCGCAGTGAGACGCTTCCCGCCGCGCGGCCGCGCGGTAGAATGCGCCGCATGAACAGCACGCCTCGCACCAGCGGCACCGCCGTCGCCAGCCTCGTCTTCGGCGTGCTGTCGTGGGTCGCCCTGCCGATCATCGGCGCGATCCTCGCGATCGTCCTCGGCCACAGCGCACGCGGCGAGATCCGCCGCATGCCGCCGGGCACGCTCGAAGGCGACGGCATGGCGCTGGCCGGGCTGATCTTGGGCTGGGCGCACGTGGTCATCGTGCTCGCCTGCCTCGCGGTGATCTTCCTGTTCCTCGGCGGCCTCGCGTTCTTCGCTCACTACGCCTACTGACGGTGAGCGAGCGTTCCGCGCACGACCCGACCGAACGCTTCGGCAATCGCGTCGACGATTACCTCCGCTACCGCCCCGGCTATCCGCCGGCCCTGGTCGAACACTTGCAAGCGCGCCACTGGCTGCGGCCGGGCGCGGTCGTCGCCGACATCGGCGCCGGCACCGGCCTTTCCAGCGCACTCTTCCTCGACGCCGGCTGCAGCGTGCTGGCGGTCGAGCCGAATACGCCGATGCGCGAAGCGGCTGCACGCGAGCTCGGCAGCCGCGACGGATTCCGCGCGGTGGACGGGCGCGCCGAGGCGACCACGCTGGCCACGGCCAGCGTCGACCTGGTCGCCGCCGGCACCGCCTTCCATTGGTTCGAACCGGCGCCGACGCGCGCCGAGTTCGCGCGCATCCTGCGCCCAGGCGGCGTGGCCGTGCTGTTTTGGAACCTGCGCCGGCGCGACGGATTCATGCAGGAATACGAAGCGGTACTGGCCGCGCACTGCCCCGGCTATGCCGACGTCGAAGCGCGACCGCGCGCGGACGAAACCGCAGCACGCAGTTTCTTCGCCGCCGGCTTTCTCGAAACGGCGAGCTTCGCCAACGAGCAATCGCTCGATTTCGAGGGCCTGCTCGGCCGCGCGCGTTCGTCTTCGTACGCGCCCAAACCCGGCCAAGCCCACTACGAACCGATGCGCGCGGCGCTGCGCGAACTGTTCGATCGTCGTGCCGCCGACGGCCAGGTCAGCTTGCGCTACGACACCCGCCTCTACGCCGGCCGGGTCGACTGAATGTACGCCCTCGCCCGCCCGTTCCTGTTCTGCCTCGACGCCGAGCGCGCGCACGATCTGGCGCTGCTGTCGATGGAGGCGGCTTATCGCACCGGCTTCAATCCGCTGCTCGCGGCGAAGCCCAAATCGCTGCCGGTCGAGGCGTTCGGCCTGCGCTTCGACAATCCGGTCGGCCTCGCCGCCGGGCTGGACAAGAACGGCGCCTACATCGACGCGCTCGGCGCGCTCGGCTTCGGCTTCGTCGAAATCGGCACCACCACGCCGCGCGCGCAAGCCGGCAATCCGAAGCCGCGCATGTTCCGCCTGCCCGAATACGAAGCGGTGATCAACCGGCTCGGCTTCAACAACGGCGGCGTCGATGCGCTGGTGCGCAACGTCGAGCGCGCCAAGTTCGGCGGCGTGCTCGGCATCAACATCGGCAAGAACAAGGACACGCCGAACGAGCGCGCGGTCGACGACTACCTGCACTGCCTCGAGCGCGTGTACGCACGCGCGAGCTACGTCACCGTCAACATCTCCTCGCCCAATACGCAGGGCCTGCGCGATCTGCAGGAAGAGGAAACGCTCAAGCGCTTCATCGGCACCCTGCGCGAGGCGCAGGAACAGCTCGCCGCGCAGCACCACGCGCGCAAGCCGATGCTGCTCAAGATCGCGCCCGATCTCAGCGAGAGCGAACTCGACGCGATCGCCGAGGTGCTGCTCGTGGCCGGCATCGATGGATTGATCTGCACCAATACGACGATCGATCGCACACCGGTCGCCGGCCATCGCTACGCCGGCGAAGCGGGCGGATTGTCCGGCAAGCCGGCGTTCGCGCGCTCCACCGCGGTACTGCGCGGCATGGCGCAGCGGCTCGGCGGCAGGATTGCGCTGGTCGGTGTCGGCGGTATCGTCAGCGGCGCCGACGCCGCCGCCAAGCTCGACGCCGGCGCCAGCCTGGTGCAGTTCTACACCGGCATGGTCTATCGCGGCCCGGGCCTGATCGGCGAGTGCGTCGAGGCGATGCGTGCGCGCGGCTAACACCGGCCGCGCCGACGGCGACGGCTACACCCTGGTCGAACGCGCCTCGCTGGCCGGGCGCAACACGTTCCGCGTCGCCGCCACCGCGGATCTTTTGATCGACGTGCGCAAGCCGGCTGCCCTGGCCGAGCTATTCGGCTACGCGGCGCTGAAGACGCAGCCGCTGCTGGTGCTCGGCGAAGGCAGCAACGTGCTGCTCACGCGCGATTGGCCCGGCGTCGTGCTGGCGATCGCGGCACGCGGCATCCGTGTGCTGGAGCCGCGCGACGACGCCGCGCACGTGCGCGTGGAAGCCGGCGAGAACTGGAACGACTTCGTGCGCTGGTCGCTCGCGCACGGCTACGCCGGCCTCGAGAACCTGGTGCTGATTCCGGGCACGGTCGGCGCCGCGCCGATCCAGAACATCGGCGCTTATGGCGTGGAGGTGCGCGAATTCATCCTCGCGGTCGAAGCCTGGGATCGCCGCACTAATACTCTGGTTCGTCTCGACAACGCGCAGTGCGCGTTCGCCTATCGCGATTCGCTGTTCAAGCGCGAGCGCGAGCGCTATCTGGTCACCGCGGTCGAGTTCGAACTGCCGCGCCTGCGCGACTTGCGCCTCGACTACGCCGGCGTGCACGAAGAACTCGCTGCGCTCGGTGCCGACGAACCGACGCCGGCCCTGGTCGCCGAGGCGATCGCGCGCATCCGCACGCGCAAGCTGCCCAACCCGGCCGTGCTGGGTAATGCCGGCAGCTTCTTCAAGAACCCGCTGGTCGCGGCCGCAGAAGCGGAGCGGCTGCGGCGCGAGCATCCGGCGCTGCAAGCCTGGCCGAGCGCGGACGGCGGCGCCAAGCTGTCGGCCGCCTGGCTGATCGAGTCGCTCGGCTTCAAGGGTCTGCGCGAGGGCGACGCCGGCGTGTCCGCCCAACACGCCTTGGTGCTGGTCAATTACGGCCATGCCAGCGGTGCGCAGTTGTGGGCTTTGGCCGAACGCATCCGCGAGCGCGTGCGCGAGCGTTACGGCGTGTCGCTTGAACCCGAGCCGCTGGTAGTCTGAGCCCTTCTGCGGCGTCCGCGCGACGGCTGAGCCGGACGTCACAAACCGGTCGCCGATGCCCGCCTATGCTGGCGCCGCCGTCAGGCCAATGGGGTGTTTCGATGACCACCGCTACCGCCGCGCTCACCGCGCGCCGCCGTCTCTTCAGTGCGCTGACCGCCGCCGTCGGCCGCCCGCAAGCCGCCATGCGCCGTGCCGGCGCACCGGCCGTCGCTGCCGCGCCGAACCAACCCTTCGCCGGCAGCCCGCCGCCGTCGGCAGCGCGCTGGCTGCAGAAAGCGAGCTTCGGCTACTCGGCACGGGCCAAGGCCGCCTTCGACGCGCGCCCCGGCGCCGACGACGATGCACGCTGGCAGAGCTGGGTCGACTGGCAGCTCGCACCGGCGGCGATCGCCGACAGCGCCTGCGACGCGCGCATTGCCGCGGCCGGCTTTGTCACCCTGGCGAAAACGACGGCGCAGCTGTGGGCCGATCACCACGCCACCGGCGACTACAACGTGCGCATGCTGCCGATCGCCGAAGCCGAGTGCGCGACCACGATCCGCTCGATCTACAGCGAGCGCCAGCTGCTCGAAGTCGTGCTCGATTTCTGGCACGACCACTTCAGCGTGTTCGGCTGGGACTACGACGGCGGCCCGCTGTTCCCCGATTTGGATCGCAGTCTGCGCGCGAACGCGTTCGGCAACTTCCGCCAGATGCTCGAACAAGTGTGCCGCTCGACCACGATGATGTATTCGCTCGACCTCTACGCCAGCACGCGCGCGGGGCCGAACGAGAACTACGCACGCGAGCTGCTCGAACTGCACACGCTCGGCGCCGAACACTACTTCGGCCCGACCGATCCGCTCGGTGTGCCCTGCCTCGATTCGGACATCCATTGCGAAGGCGGCTTCCCGCAAGGCTACGTCGACAACGACGTCTACGAAGCCGCTGCGGCGCTGACCGGCTGGACCATCAAGGACGGCAACTGGCAGTTCCCGGCCGACAACGACGGCAGCTTCGTCTACCGCAGCGAATGGCACGACCGCCGCAACAAGATCTTCCTCGGCCACTACCTGCCGCCCGATCAGCCGGCGCAGAAAGATGGCCGCGACGTGTTCGACCGCCTGTGCGCGCATCCGAACACGGCGCGTCACGTGGTCGGCAAACTGTGCCGGCGCCTGGTCGGCGACAACCCGCCGTCGAGCCTGCTCGAGAGCACCGCCGCGCTGTTCACCGCGCAAGCTGCCGCGCCCGATCAGATCGCGCAGGTCGTGCGTGCGATCCTTTTGTCCGACGCATTCA
This sequence comes from Dokdonella sp. GW821-FHT11D02, assembly GCF_058808595.1. NCBI lineage: Bacteria > Pseudomonadati > Pseudomonadota > Gammaproteobacteria > Lysobacterales > Rhodanobacteraceae > Dokdonella > Dokdonella sp. GW821-FHT11D02. The sequence goes on from NZ_CM179520.1 coordinate 3,096,683, forward strand.
AGACCAGCTGGGGCGGCAAGGTGAAGCGCCCGTTCAACAGTTTCGCCGGCGCGCTGCGCGCGCTCGACGCCGACTTCACCCCGACCACGCGCGACTATCCGAACCAGTGGCCGACCGCCGACGAACTCGCCGCGCGCCTGCAGCAGGCCGGCCATCGCCTGTTCTACTGGCCGGCGCCGAACGGCTATCCCGACCGCGCCGCGGCATGGAGCAGCACCGGCGCGCTGGCGATGAGCTGGAAGCTGTTGACGCGCCTGACCACGGTGCGCCAGGAAGTCGGCTACGTCGACACCTATCCCTACGTCGCCGACGTGGTAGCGCAGACCAACGCCGCGCTGGCCGCCGCCGAGCGCAGCGCGAACAGCGTGGTCGGCTATTGGTGCGACCGCATCTTCGGCTTCCGACCCGAGCCCGTGCGCAGCAAGGCGGTCGATTTCCTGCGCCAGAACGCGGCCGCCGGCGAGGCGCTCGATCTGGAACACAACGACTGGAGCGCGAACGATCTGAAGAAGCACTACGTGCAAGATCGATTGCGCTCGACCGTGGCGCTGATGCTGTGCAGTCCCGATTTCCTGGCGCGCTGAGGAACTGGCGATGACCTCTCTCGATCGACGCGATTTCCTCAAAGCCTGCGCAACCTGCGGCCTGGTCGCCGGCACCCTGCCCGGCACGCGGCTGGTGTTCGGTGCGCCGAATGCGAACGACTACGACACCTTGGTGGTGGTGTTCCTGCGCGGCGGCATGGACGGCCTCAGCCTGATCTCGCCCGGCGCGAGCAATCCCGAGCGCGACCGCTACGAGCAGGCGCGCAATGCCACGCGCATTCCGCTGTCGGGCGAAGGCGCCGGCCTCGCGCTCGGCGGCGACGGCCAGTGGCAGGTGCACTCCACCGCGCCGGAATTGCAAGCTCTGTACAACCAGAATCGTCTCGCCGTGGTGCTCGGCGCCGGCATGCCGGCACCGGTCACGCGCAGCCATTTCGACGCTCAGATCAACATGGAAGTCGGCCTCGCCGGCCAGGGCGGCGGCATCGGCTGGATCACGCGCGCGCTGGCCAGCAGCGGCCTGCCGGCCGATGTGATGATCCCGGCGGTGTCGGTCGGCAGCCTCACCGCGACCAGCCTGCTGGGTAGCACCGAGGCGATCACGATGGCCGACGGCGGCGATTTCCGCGTCGACACCGGCAACTGGTCGTGGAACGTCAGTCCCGACTACAACGGCGACGCACCCGCCGGCGTGCAGGGCATGCTGTCGATGCTGCCGCAGCTCTGGTCCGGTGCCGGCGCGCTCGAAGCGGCCGGGCGGCAGACGCTGGAAGCGCTGCAGGTGATCCGCGGCATCGACTTCGCCGGCTACACGCCTTCGACCGGCGCCAACTACGGCAACGACGGCTTCGCGCAGCAGCTGCGCATGCTGGCGCAGCTGATCAAGCTCGGCGTCGGCCTGCGCTACGCAGCGATCGATCTCGGCGGCTGGGATACGCACAACGGCCAGAACTATTTCTTCGGCGACGCCGCCGGCCGCCTCTCGCGCGGGCTCGGCGCGTTCCAGGCCGATCTCGCCAACGACGCCGGCAACTTCGCGCAGCGCGTCAGCACGGTTGCGATGAGCGAATTCGGCCGCCGCGTGCAGGAGAACGATGACCAGGGCACCGATCATGGTTACGGCAACGTCATGCTCGCGCTCGGCGGCGCGGTCAACGGCGGCCGCACCTACGGTCAGTTCGCCGGGCTCGCCGGCGACCAGATGTTCGAAGGCGCCGACGTGATGGTCACCACCGACTACCGCCAGGTGCTGTCGGAAGCGCTGATCCGCCGCCTGCGCAACTCCAACATCTACTACGCGTTCCCGGGGTATTCGAACTACACCCCGCTCGGCCTCTTCCAAGGCAGCGACATGACCCCGGGCGGCTTCGACGCGGTGTTCGAGAACGGCTTCGACTGAAGCGCGTTCGCGAACCCCGCGACACGGTCAGACGCGCGACAACTCTTCCGCCGCCGCGACGATGTCCGCATCGCCCGGCAGCACCAGGAACGCGGCGCCGGCCAGCGGCGTGTAGGTGTCGACACCGACCACGCGCCGCAACGGCGTAGCGCCGTGGCCGGCTTCGACGATCGCAGTGATCACGCCTTCGCCGACGCCGGCCGAATGGCGGCCCTCGTCGACGACCACGATGCGCTTGGCGCTCTTGGCTTGCGCGCCGATGAAGGCTTCGTTCAAGGGCACCAGCCAGCGCAGATCGACCGTGCACACCTTCCAACCGAGCTTTTTCTCGATCTCGCGCGCGGCGCGCAAGCTCATCGGCACGCCGTTGCCGTAAGTGAAGATGACCAGATCGTCGGCGCCCTCTTCATAGACGCGGCCTTCGCCGAGCGGCATCGATTGCTCGGGCGCGGGATAGCTGGTCAGCCATTGGCCGTCGCCCGGCTCGTACAGATCCTTGGTCATGTACAGCGCGATCGGTTCGAGGAAGATGGCGACGCGGCCGTCGACCTTGGCCAACGCCGCGAGCGTGCGCAGCATGGTCGCGGCGTCGTCACCGCGGCTGGCGCAGCCGACCACGATGCCGGGAATGTCGCGCAGCGCGGCGATCGAATTGTCGTTGTGGAAATGCCCGCCGAAGCCGCGCTGATAACCGAGCCCGGCGATGCGCACCAGCATCGGATTCTTGTACTGGTTGTTGGAGAAGAACTGCAGGCTGGCCGCCTCGCCGCGAATCTGGTCGCAGGCGTTGTGGAAATAGGCGAGGTACTGAATCTCGGGTACCGGCAACAAGCCCATGTTGGCGTAGCCCTGGGCGAGACCGAGGATCATCGTCTCGTCGAGCAAGGTGTTGAACACGCGCGCGTTCTTGAACGCCTTGTGCAGGCCCTTGGTCACCGTGTAGACGCCGCCCTTCTGCGCGACGTCCTCACCGAACAGCAAGGCTTCCGGGTATTTGCAGAACAGATCGTGCAGCGCGTTGTTGATCTGGATCGCCAGATGCCGCGGCGGCAAGGTCTCGGGCAGCTTGTCGGCGCCGAACACGGCGGCGCGCTTGAGCGCGTAGTCGGCGCGCCCGGCTTCGGCGCGCACTTTCTCCGGCGTGTACGGCGCCAGCGGCGCGAGCACCTCGTCGAGCTTGTCCAGCTTGGGCCGGCGGTCGGCCTCTTCGGCGGCGGCGAAGCACTTCTTGCGCACCGCTTCGTACTGCGCGAGCAAGGATTCCTTCGTGTACAGGCCCGATTCGAGCGCGATCGCAGCCGAACGCAGCAAGGGATCGGTCGCCTCGACCGCGACCAGTTCCTCGACGCTGCGCCATTCGATTTCGAAGTCGGTGCCGGCGTGACCCATGATGCGCGTCGTGCGCAGGTGCAGGAAGGTCGGCCGCCGCGTCGTGCGGCAGTGATGCACGGCGCGCGCGACCTGCTCGTAGCCTTCGGCCAGATCGAGGCCGTCGGCGAAGAAATAGTCGAGGTCGCGGCGGCCGCTGAAGCTGGCACGAATCCAGTCGTTCGGCGTCTTCACCGAGATCCCGATGCCGTTGTCCTCGCACACGAACAAGGCCGGCGCCGGCAGCTTCTGGTAGGCGGTCCACTGCGCTGCGTTGAACGCGGTCTGTGCGGTGGCGTGGTTGGCCGAAGCGTCGCCGAAAGAGCAGATCGCGATCGAATCGTCCGGCACCGGCAAGGTGTGCGCGATGCGCTTGGCCTGCTCGATCGCGACCGCGGTGCCGAGTGCCTTGGGCAGGTGCGAGGCGATGGTCGAGGTCTGCGGCAGCACCCACAAGGGCTTGCTGCCCCAGACTTTGTGGCGACCGCCGGAGGCCGGATCGTCCTTGCTCGCCGCGAACGACAAGGCCGAATCCATGATCGGGTCCATGCCGGGCAGCTTGCGGAAGCGCTCCGCCATGAAGGCGCCGCTGCGGTAGTGCAGGAAGGCCGGATCGGTATGCCGCGTCAAGCGCGCGACCATCGCATTGCCTTCGTGCCCGCTCGAGCCGATCGTGTAGAACACTTTGTTCTTCACGCGCAGCACGCGCGCCATCAGATCGAGATGGCGCGAGATCAGCTGCGACTCGAACAGCTCGAGGAAATCGTGCGCGCGGCACAGGCTGTCCGGCAGCACGGCTTCGTCGGCGCGCGGCGCCGGCCGCGGCGTGCCGGACCAGTTCTGCACGAACTCGGCGAAGTTCTGGTCGCAGACTTCGGCGCGGTTGACGTTCTTGTGGCGGGCGGGGATCGGATTGGGGATGGCGTTCATGAGATCAACGTTCGGAATTCAACAACGGGACGGTCGCAATGACCTTTTGGACGAGCTGGGCGGCTTCGGCATGATCGAGACCGGCACCGAAACGAATGGTCTTGGCGCCGTAGTCGAATGCGAGCGGACCGGGAGGCCAGCTCCACGGAAGCCTCAGAGCAAGAGAACCGAAGGGAGCCTCGCCCCCTTCGACGGCACGCAGTCGGCTCACCGCGCGAGGATCGTAGCGGCGCGTATAGCCGATTCCGAGGACTTCGTAGCGCAGGCTGGCTTCGTCGCGCGCGACGCGAAAGCGCTCGCAGCCTAACAACGTCCACAGCAGCGTAAAGGTCGCGAAGATGCCACCGCAGGTCCATCCGATCAGCCATACCGCTAGGAACAAACTCGGCTGGGACTTCGCCAACTCCGCCGTCGGATGCAACAGCGATCTTGCGACGCTCCACTCGCCTTGCGCCCACATGAAGAGCCAGATGAGCAGGAAGAGCGCAATGAACCAGTTGGTTTTCGCCGGGATCACGACTTCGATGCCGCCGCCCGCGATCGTCGAAGTGGTCGCACGTTGCGTCGAAACGGGGACGTAGCCGCCCATGCTATGCACTCGGCGACAACGACTGCGCGATCAAAGCCGCGTTCTCCGCCGCGATCGGCGGCATCGGCACGAAACCGGGTTGCGCTTGCACGCGTGCGAGCCAGGCGAGCACGTTCGGATACGCGGCGAGGTCGAAGCCGCCCTCCTCCGCGCAGTGCGTATAGCCGAACAGCGCGATGTCGGCGATGCCGTAGCCGAGGCTGCTGAACCAGTCGTGCGCGGCGAGGTGGCGCTCCATCACGCCGAGCGCCTGGTGGCCGCGCTCGCGCAGGCGCGGCAGCTCGGCGCGGCGCGGCGAGTCGGCCGCGGTCCAACCGCAGATGAAGCGCGCCACCGCGACATAGGGTTCGTGGCTGTATTGCTCGAAGAACATCCACGACAAGGTCTGCGCACGCTGCCAAGCGTCGCCGGCCAGATACGAAGTGCCGTCGGCGAGCCAGGCCAGGATCGCGTTCGACTCGACCATGCGACGGCCGTCGTCGAGCTCGATCATCGGCACGCGGCCGTTCGCGTTCTTGGCCAAGTACTCCGGCGTGCGCGTGGCGCCGTGGGCGCTGTCGGTTTCGATCCAGCGGAAGTCGCGCCCCGCTTCGCGGCCGAGATGGCCGAGCAGCATGCGCAGCTTGTGGCAATTGCCCGAAGGCGAGTAGCCGTAGATGGTGATCACGCGTTGCGCTCCCGTGCCGACCATTGCTGGCGCGTCTGGCCCCAGATGTCGACCGGATGATCTTGGAAAGGCGCCGGCAGCCGGCCTGGCCCTTGCCGCGTCGAGCCCAGGCGTTGCGCCACCTTCTGCGAAGCGAGATTGTCCGGATCGATGCAATGGATGATCCGATCCCAGCCGAGATGGGCGAACGCCCAATCGATCGCGGCCACCGCCGATTCCAGCGCGTAGCCCTTGCCCCAGGCGTCCGGATGGAAGGCGTAGCCGATCTCGTTGCCGGGCCAGCCTTCCGGCCGCCACGGCCCCATCTGACCCAACCACAAACCGCTCGCTTTCTCTTCGACCGAGAACATCGCGAAGCCCTGCACCGCCCAAGCGCCGGGCATCTGCAGAAACTTGCGCCACGCCGCTGCGCGCGGCGCGGTGCCGCCGATGTAGCGCGCGGCTTGCTCGTTCGTGTGCAGTTCCGCGTAGCGTTCAAAGTCCTCGATACGCGGCAGGCGCAGTACCAGGCGTTCGGTTTCGATGCGGATGTCGGCCACGCTCACGTCCGTTCACTCCAAGGGTCTGTTCCGGTTACAGCCAACGCGATCGATTCAATGATCCGTCGACGGTGCCGCCGCGGCGATCTTCGGCACGTGCGGCTGGTATTCGCAGGTCGAACTCACGTGCCGGATGTTCGGGTAGTCGCTCGTCTCGCAGCGCCAGCGCACGCCCATCGAATCGGCCCGCGTGGTGTCGGCGATCAGGCGCACGCGTCCGCCGTCGACGCCGGACGCCGCGTCGAAGACCAGCTCGATCACGCCGTCGGGCAATACCGTCGCCGAGCGCAGCGTCTTGCCGCGATAACTCTCCGGCGCCGGCAAGCCGACCTCGTCCTGCCGCGCCGGCATGCGTCCGTTGGTCTGGTAGTACTCGACCATCGCCACCCGCATCGTCGCCGCCGCTTGCAGATCTTCGCGTATCCGCGCGGCGATGCGGTCGTTGGCCGCTTCCAGCACGTCGTGCGACTCTTCGATCGTGTGGCGCACGCGCTGTTGTTCGCGTTCGAGCGCCGAAATGTCCTGGCGCAAGCGATCGCTTTCGGGGCCGCTGACCCAATGCCGATAGGCGAACAGCGTCAGCGCCGCCGCCAGCAGCGCGCTTGCGAACACCAGCGCCGCGTTGCGCATGCCGCTCCTCAGAACGCGTTGATACCCGTCACTTCGCGCCCGACCACCAACTGGTGCACGGTTTCGGTGCCTTCGTAGGTGATGACCGACTCGAGGTTCAGCGCATGGCGGATCGGGCAATGCTCGGTGGTGATGCCGGCGCCGCCGAGGATGTCGCGGCATTCGCGCGCGATGTCGATCGCCATGCGGCAGTTGTTCCACTTCGCCAGCGACACCTGGGTCGGCTGCATCGTGCCCTGGTCCTTGAGGCGGCCGAGCTGCAGCGAGAGCAGTTGCGCCAGGGTGATCCGGCGCGCCATCTCGGCCAGCTTGATCTGCACCGCCTGGGTCGCCGCGATCGGACGATTGAACAGGGTGCGGTTCTTGGCGTATTCGGTGGTTTCGCTGAAGCACGCGATCGCGGCGCCGATCGGACCCCAGGTGATGCCGTAGCGCGCCTGGGTCAGGCAGCCGAGCGGTCCCTTCAAGCCCTTCACGTTGGGCAGACGGTTCGCTTCCGGCACGCGCACGTTGTCGAAGAACAGCGCGCTGGTGACCGACGCGCGCAGGCTCATCTTCTTGTGCACTTCCTGCGCACTAAAGCCCTTGAAGTCTTTCTCGACGATGAAGCCCTGGATGCCGTCCTCGGTCTGCGCCCAGACGATCGCGATGTGGGCGAGATTGCCGTTGGTGATCCACATCTTGGCGCCGTTGAGAACCCAGTCGGCGCCGTCCTTCTTCGCGTTGGTCTTCATGTTGGCCGGATCCGAACCGCCGTGCGGTTCGGTCAGGCCGAAGCAGCCGATCACCTTGCCGGCCGCCATCTGCGGCAGCCAGCGCTGGCGCTGCTCTTCGCTGCCGTAGGCGTAGATCGGATACATGCAGAGCGAGCTCTGCACCGAAGCGAAACTGCGGATGCCCGAATCGCCGCGCTCCAGCTCCTGGCAGACCAGGCCGTAGCTGACGCCGTTCATGCCGGCGCAGCCGTATTCGGTCGGCAGCGAGGAGCCGAGCAGGCCGAGTTCGGCCATCTCCGGGATCAGCTCGGTCGGGAAACGTCCCTTGTCGAAGCAGTCGCCGATGATCGGCAGCACGCGCTCGTCGGTGAAGCGCGCGACGGTGTCCTGCACCATGCGCTCCTCTTCCGTGAGCAGGGAGCGGACGTCGTAGAGGTCGGTGGGGTTCAGCGCAACGGCGGGCATATCGGTTCCGGGATTCGGCCAAAGCCACCTATTGTAGCGGGGCGTCTTATCCGCAGCCATGCCGGCGCCGGAACGACGCAGACGCGAGCGATTGGGGCGAAATCTTCTCGCCCGGCCTCATCCGTCGCGAGGGGCGGAGAACGCCCCGTCCGCCCTGCGCCGGCGGACAGGCCGGGCCGGCGCGGCGATACTAGGCGGATGCGAATTCCCGTTCTCGCCTATCACTCCAACAACGTCGCCGGCAACGACTACGCCGACAACGACCACGTCGCCCTGGCGCAGGATCTGCGCCTGATCCACCGGCGCGGCCTGCACATCGTGCCGTTGACGCACGTCGTCGACGCGCTGCTCGGCGTAGCGCCCGAGTCCACCGTCGCGAATGCGGTCGCGCTCAGCTTCGACGACGGCTCCTGGTTCGACTGGCACGACATCGAGCATCCGACCTGCGGCCCGCAGCGCGGCTTCGCCGGCATCCTGCGCGACTTCATCGCGGAAACCGGCGCGGCGGTGCATGCGACCAGCTTCGTGATCGTCTCGCCCGAGGCGCGCACGACGCTGGATCGAACCTGCCTGGTCGGACGCGGCTGGTGGGGCGAGGACTGGTGGGCGGCGGCGCAACAGGAAGGCTTGCTGGCGATCGAGAGCCACAGTTGGGATCACAACCACCACACCTTGCCCGCCGGCACGGGGCGTGAACGCAGCCGCGGCACGTTCCGCTCGATCGACACTTATGTCGACGCCGACGAGCAGCTGCGCCAAGCCAGCGACTGGCTCGACGCGCACTGCGCGCCGCATCGCGCGAGCCTGCTCGCCTACCCCTACGGCGAGAGCAATGCTTACCTGGTCGAGGACTACTTGCCCAAGCACGCGGACGAACATCGCTTGCGCGCCGCGTTCACCACCGAACCGGCGCCGCTGGAACGCGGCCGTTCGCGCTGGCTGTTGCCGCGGTTCGTCTGCGGCGATGCGTGGAAATCGCCGGACGAACTCGTTCGCGTGCTGCAAACCGCGCGCTAGCCGTCAGAACGGTCCGAGCGCGTGCGCCTGCGCGATCAGGCGCGTTTTTTCGGACGTCGGCACTTCGCGCGTCCAGTGCACCAGCAGATGGACGTGCCCGGTGCGTTCGAAGCCGGCCTGCAAATCGACTCTTTCGGCCAGTGCGTCGCCGCAGTAGCCGAAGATCGCGGGGTAGTTCGGCGCGAAGTGGCGCACCGCCCAATCCAAGGTCATCCGATAGAGGCCGCCGCGCTCGCGGATCGCCGCGCGCGTCGCCGGCTCCATCGTGCGCATCGCGCGGTTGTCGACGCAGGCACCGCCGCCGAGTAGCAGTTCGCCCATGGCGGTGAAGTGCACGTAGCAGACCGCGCGTTCGCCGTGCGTGTCGCGATGGAACGCGATCACGTGGTGCGGGAAATCGGGCGGCTCCTGGCCGAAGCGGCGGCGAAACAAGTCGCTCGCGCGAGCGGCGCCGTCGGCCTCTTCGCGTATGTCCAACGTCGACGCGCTCACGCCTTCGACGACCTCGCACGCCGCGGTACGTGTCCGGTCGCGACGTGGCGCCGCGCCGATTCGACGTTGACGGCCGAGTCGTCGAAGAAGATGTCGGCACCGAACGCTTCCAGAAACGGACCTTTCGGGCGGCCGCCGAGAAACAGCGCCTCGTCGATGCGCACGCCCCAGTGACGCAGGGTCAGGATCACGCGCTTGTGCGCCGGCGCCGAGCGCGCGGTGACCAGGGCGGTGCGGATCGGCGAGGTCTCGCTCGGGAACGCCGCTTGCAGCCGGTGCAGCGCGTCGAGGAAGCTGCGGAACGGTCCACCCGACAGCGGTTCGCTCTCGCGTTCGCTCTCGTAGCGATGGAAGGCTTCGATGCCGGCCTCTTCCGAAATGCGCTCGGACTCTTCGCCGAACAGCACCGCGTCGCCGTCGAAGGCGATGCGCAGCTGCTCGGACTGCCGCTGCGGCGCCTTCGAGGGCAGGATCGTCGCGGCCGCGATGCCGCTGGCGAGCGCGTTCGCCACGCTTTCCGGATTGGCCGACAGGAACAGGTCGGCGCCGAACGCGCGCACGTACGGCAAGGTCGGCTCGCCGCGCGTGAACGCCGCACGCACGATGCCGAGTCCGTAGTGTTCGATCGAGTTGAAGATGCGCAGGCCGGTGTCGGCCGAATTGCGCGACAGCAGGATCACCTCCACGTGCGGCGCCTCCGGCGGCGCGCGGTTCAGGCGCAGCAGCTTCTGCACCAGCGGGAACGCGATGCCAGGCGCCAGCAGCTCGTTCTCGTTCTCGATCTGATGCTGCGCGAACGCGTCGACGCCTTCACGCTCGAACAGCTCGTGGCTGCCGCCCAGATCGAACAGTGCGCGCGAGGAAATCGCGACGACGAGAGTGTCTTCGCCGTGTTCTCGGCCGTTGCCGTGGTGTCGCTCAGCCATCGAATCCGTCGCTGAAAATAAGTTCGTCCAGGCCTTCGGCGAGAGCGGCCGCATACACGTCGATGCGGCCGTAGCCGGCCTGATAGTTCGGCCAATCCGCCAGCGTCAGTCCGCCGCAGCCGCTGTTGAAAGGATCGCTGATGCCGCTGCGCACGGCGCTGTCGCGCAGCAACGCGGCGACGCGCTGCGGATTTCCTTTCAGCGTCGGATCGGCCGACATCAGCAAGGCCGCCGCGCCGGCGACGTGCGGCGTCGCCATGCTGGTACCGCTCATCAATCCGTAGCTGCTGCCCGGCACGCTCGAGGTAATTTCCACGCCCGGCGCGGAGACATCCGGCCGGATCTTGGCGACACCGCTGACCGGTCCGCGGCTGGACAGCTGGGCCAGCGCGTCGTTGCGATCGGTCATGCCGACGACGAAGCTGGCGTCGTAGATCGCCGGCGGCTCGGCGATCGAACCGCAGCCGGGGCCGTCGTTCGCCGCCGCCGCGGCGAAGAAGATGCCGCCCGCAACGAGATTGTCGACTGCCGTTTCGATCTCGGCGCCGGTCGTGCAGCCCTCGCTGACCGGGCAGGTCCACGAATTGCTGACGATGTCGGGCGCGAGATCGGGATTGGCGTTCTGACCGTCGGCGTCGGTCGGCGCCAGCATCCACTGCATGCACTCGATGTAGCGCGCCGGGGTGCCGTTGCCGCCGTCCATGTTGCGGCAGCCGATCCAGCGTGCGCCGGGCGCGACGCCGATCTGGCGCTCGCCGCCGTCGTCGCCGGCGAAGGTGCCGGCCGTGTGGGTGCCGTGACCGTAGTCGTCGCACGGCGCCGGCGCGTCGTTGCCGCAATCGTTGCCGCTGGAATCGTGGATCGCGTCGTGCCAGTTGTAAGCATGGCTCGCGACGCTGCCGTTCCAGCCGCGATACTGCGGCTTCAAGGCCGGATGGTCCCATTGATAGCCGGTGTCTTCGCCGCCGATGACGACACCCTGCCCGGTATAGCCCTTGGCCCAGACCTGCGGCGCCTTGATCGTCTGCACGCCCCAACCGATCGCTTCGACCGCGGCCAGCAACGGGCCTTTGAGCGGACGCGGCAAGTGCGCAGCGATGCGCGGATTCGAAGCGACGCGCGCGACATCGGGCCGCTGCGCGATGGCGTCCAGTTCAGCGGCGCCGAGCCGAGCCGAAACGAGGTTCGCGATCCAGTACGGCCGATACGCGATGCCGCGCGCATCCAGCCAGGCACGCACGCCGGCCTGCTGTGCGTCCGCGCGCGTGCGCAGCGCGTCAACCAGCACACGGCGGCGTTCGCGATAGCCGGCTTGCGGATCGAGCGGCGCCAACGCCGGGCGGCCCTGATCGGCGAAGACGATCAGTGCGTCGACCTCACCATCGCGGCTTGCGCGTACGCGCAAGTCCGGATCGATGTCGGCCGCCAGCGCGGCACTGACGCCGAAGGCGAGAGGAAGTAAGGCAAACGAGGCGGACGGGCGCATGAGCCGATTCCGTTGACGGCAGATTTCGACGCCGTGCGGCGCCGCATCTCGCACACGTTACAACAAGCGCGGCGAAACCGCGCCGTGCGACGTAGTCGCAGCGCTAGCGAGAGCTAACGCGGCAGCACCTCAGCGGCGATCGCGATCGCCGTCGCGCGACGGTGCCGGCCGCGTCTGCGGCGGCGACGGACGATGATTCGCCGGCGGCCTCGGCTGGACCGGTGGACGCGTCACCGGCGGCCGGCCGGGCGGACGCGTCGCGCCCGGTGGGCGCGTGCCCGACGGCGGCCGTGCTGTCGGCGGACGCGGCTGCACCGGTGGGCGCACTGGCGGGCGCGGCTTGTGGATCGGCGGGCGCACGGGCGGCCGCGGCGGCGGACGATGTACCGGCGGCCGATGCACTGGAATCCTGCGCTGCGACCAATACGGCCGATCGCGATACCAGGAGCGTTGGCGGTAGTAGTCGTCCCAATAAGTGCCGAGCACGAACGCGACGATCGGAATGCCGATGCGCGCGCCGTAGTCGGGTACGTAGACGCGCCGGCTCTCGTACTCGAACTGCAGATAGTCGCCGGCGATCCAGCCGCGCTCGCCGCGTGCGATCACATCGCACCAGCTGTAGCCGTCCAGGCAGCCCTGGATCGTCACCGGCGTGCCGGTCGGCAGGGTTATCACACGTGGATACTGCGCGGCCGGGCCGGCGCGCAGGTTCACGTTCGCCGTGACGTAGCCGTCCGCGGCGAACGCGAGCGGCGCGCCGCCTGCGAGCAACATCAGCAGCAAGATGATTCGAGCCATCGCGCCGTCTCCTCCGGCCCGTACCGGGCGGAACTGCGGCCGTTTATACCACTCGCGTTGCGGCGTGTGCGTCAACGGCGCGTCAGGCGCTGCGTCCGTCGAAGGGGTGAATCTGCAGCGTGCTCAGGTCCACATCCGGAAGGCAGCGCACGTTGATCGCGTAGGTCGCGTTGCCGTTGCGATCGGTGCCGCGGCCGAACGTCGCGATGCCGCAGTTCGGACAGAAATGATGCCGGATGTGGTGCTTGTTGAAGGTGTAGGTGCCGAGTTCGGATTCGGGCGTCTTCAACTGCACCTGCGACGCCGACACGAAGGCGAGCAAACCGCCGCGGCGCGAGCACATCGAACAATTGCAGTCGATCGCTTCCGCGATCTCGGCATCGACTTCGAACGCGATCTTGCCGCAATGGCAGCTGCCGGCGTGAACGGTCATCGAGCTGTCTCCGGATAGGTCAAGGGGCGCGAGAATATCAGCCGAAGCCGAGCGAAGGCTGCGTCAGCTGGCGCAGGAAATGTCCGACCACGCCCGGCTCGATCAGAATCGTCGCGAACACGCCGTAGGCGGCGCCCCACAGGTGCGCGCTGTGATTGACGTTGTCGACGCGCTGCTTGTCCATGTAGATCGAATAGACGACGTAGGCGACCGCGTACAGGATCGCCGGCAAAGGCAGCACCAGCACGATGATCTTGCTCCACGGCGCCAGCAGGATGAAGGCGAACAACACGGCCGATACCGCGCCGGACGCGCCGAGGCTGCGATAGCGGCTGTCGTTCTTGTGTTGCAGGTAGCTCGGCAGGCTCGACACGAACAGCGCGCCGACGTAGAAGATCAGATAGCCGATCACGCCGCCGCGGCTGACGTAGAACCCTTCCATCACGCGGCCGAAGAAGTACAGCGTGATCATGTTGAAGACTAGGTGCGGCACGTCGGCGTGGATCAGGCCGCAGGTCGCCAGGCGCCACCACTCCTTGCCGCGCGTGATCGCCGGCGGCCACAGGATCAGACGGTCGATCAGCTTCTCGTCCTTGAATCCCATGAACGAGATGATGCTGGTGAGCGCGATGATGATCAGGGTGACGGTCATGATGGAGCGGGCTTCCTGCGCTGTTTGGGCGAGGCGCACGATATGATGGCGCGCATGTCGCCCACAAGCGCCGAACGGCCGAGCCTCGCATGCTGATCCGCCATGGCGGCGACGGCCGCACGCTGCCCGCCGCCGCAGCCGACGCCGATTGCGTCTGGTTCGATCTGTGCGATCCGAACGCCGAGGAAGTACGCAGCGTCGAGCAAGCCACCGGCCTGACCCTGCCGACGCAAGCGCGCATCCGTGCGATCGAGATGTCGAGCCGCGTGCGCCTGGACGGCGAGGTGCTGCATCTGAACGTGCCGTTCTTCGCGCACGCGGACGGCGCGCCGCCGACGCCGTTCGGCTTGCTGGTGGCGCCGAAGTTCCTGGTTTCGATTCGCTACGACGATACGGCGACCTTCCGCCAGGCCGCCGCAGCGGTCAGCGCGACGAAGACGCCGCGCGACGGCGCGACCTTGTTCGTCACCCTGGCTCAAGCCCTGATCGGGCAGATCGCCGATCATCTGGAAGCGATCATCGCCAAGGCCGGCGAACTGTCGACCGACGTGTTGTGCCGCCCGAAGCATTCCACACGCGCCTTGACCGGCATGCTGACCCAGATCGGCCAGCTCGAGAGCGACCTCACGCGCACGCGCCAGACCATGACCGGGCTCGAGCGCATCATCGGTTTCACTCAGGAAAACGCACCGGCCTGGATCGCCAAAGCGCAGCTGGCGGAGCTGAAGCTCGCGCACAAGGATCTCGATGCGCTGGGGGAGCTCGATGGTCAGATGACCGACAAGCTGCAGTTCCTGCTCGACGCTGTGCTCGGCTTCATCAACATCGATCAGAACGAAGTCATCAAGCTGCTGACGGTCGCCTCGGTGGTGTCGATTCCGCCGATGATCCTGGCCGGTATCTGGGGCATGAACTTCGTCAACATGCTCGAGCTGAAGCTGCCTTACGGCTATCCGCTCGGCCTGCTCGCGATCGTGCTGAGCGCCGTGCTGCCGCTGCTCTGGTTCAAGCGGCGCGGCTGGCTCTGAACCGCCGGCGCGCGCCGATCACGCCGCCAGCACGCGTCCGACCCAGTCCGCGTAGGCGTGCAGGAACTTACCCAGGTATTCGCGAGTGGAATCGTTGCTCAGCTTGCCGCTCTCGTCGAACAGCTTGTCGGCGCCGCCGATGTACATCTCCGGCTGCTGCAACGCCTTGATGTCGAGGAAGACGAAGCTTTGGCGCAGATGGTGGTTGGCGCCGAAGCCGCCGATCGCACCCGGCGAAACGCTGATGACGGCGCCGGGCTTGCCGCTCCAGACGCTGTGGCCGTAGGGGCGCGAGCCGACGTCGATCGCATTCTTCAGCACGCCCGGCACCGAGCGGTTGTATTCGGGCGTCACGAAGATCACGCCCTGCGCGCGATGCATGCGCTCGCGGAAGGCGGCGAACGCCGGCGGCACGTCGTGTTCCAGATCCTGGTTGTACAAAGCGAGCGCGCCGATCTCGACGATCTCGAGCTTCAGCGACGGCGGCGCCTGCGCGATCAGCGCGTGCGCCATCTTACGGTTCAACGATTCCTTGCGCAGGCTGCCGACGATGACGGCGATGTCGCGAGCGTTTTGCATCGAGGCTCTCCGATTCGGAACGGGATCGCGTTCGCGCGAGGATTTCCGCCGCAGACGCGGCACGAACGCAGCGCGACGGTATCATCCGCCTCCCCCACCCTGTCCAGACGAAGCCGCCGATGACGATTTCGCGCTATCTGCAACTCGACGTGTTCTGCGCGCGAGCCGGCGGCGGCAATCCGCTCGGCGTGGTGATCGGCGCCGACGACTGGAGCGGCGAGGACATGCAGCGCTTCGCTGCGTGGACCAATCTGGTCGAGACCACCTTCGTGCTAGCGCCGACTCTGGCGCAGGCGAGCTATCGCCTGCGCATTTTCACGCCGCACAAGGAAATCCCATTCGCCGGCCACCCGACCATCGGCAGTGCGCACGCAGTGCTCGAAACCGCCTTCGCGCAGGCGCAAGACGGCTTGTTGCTGCAAGAATGCGCCGCCGGCTTGCTGCCGGTGCGCGTGGAAGGCAGCGGCGCGCAACGTCGCTTGTTCGTGCAGGCGCCGCATGCGCGCGTGGTGCGCGAAGGCGTGCACGTCGAACCGATCCTGTCCTACCTGCTGCGCGGCATCGCGTTGGGTGCGCTGCCGCCGGCTTGCGTCGAAGGCGGCCGACGCTGGTGGGTAGCCGAGTTCGCCAGCGAAGCGGCGCTGCGCGGCTGGCAGCCCGATCACGCCTCGATCGGCACGCTGGCACGCGAGACCGACACGCTCGGCCTGTGCGCGTTCGCGCGCCGCACGAACGGCACGGCAACCGATTACGACCTGGTCGTGCGCGCGTTCCCGGCCGGCGTCGGCATCGTCGAAGATCCGGCTTCGGGCGCCGCCAACGGTTTGATCGCGGCCTGGATCGCGCTGCGTGAACCGCAGGGCGAACTCGCGCGCGGCTACCGCGTCAGCCAGGGCCGCGAGATCGGTCGCGACGCCTCCATCCAGATCCGCATCGACGCGCAGGATCCGAACGGCAAGGCAGCGGTCTGGGTCGGCGGCCAGACCCACACCGTCATCGACGGAAAAACCCAGTCCCTGCAGAGCGCGCCAAACTAATTAAGAAGTGCGGCCATGGATGGCCGCTGGTAGACCGTCCGAAGACGCGGCGTAGCGACCATCGCCAGCCATCAGACCACAGCGATCACGGACGATCGCAGAAATACACCCACGGATGGCCGCGGGTAGACCGTCCGAAGACGCGGCGTAGCGACCATCGCTAGCCATCAGGTCACAGCGATCACGGATCGATCGCAAAAACAAATCGCAAAAACAAACCACAAAAAAAAGCCCCAGGCGTTTCCGCCTGGGGCTTTTCAAAACTGGCAATGAAGCCTTAGACCACCTGAACCTGGTCAGCCTGCATACCCTTCTGGCCCTGCACGGCGACGAAGGTCACGCGCTGGCCTTCCTGAAGCGACTTGAAGCCGGTGCCCTGGATCGCGCGGAAATGCACGAACAGGTCGGGGCCGCTCTCCGGGGTGATGAAGCCGAAACCCTTGGCGTCATTGAACCACTTGACGGTACCGGATTGACGATTGGACATCTTGCATAACTCCTGAAAACACTGATGACATCGCGATGGCGGAACATTCCGCGTCGAGACTGGGTTGCAGGGAGCTAGCGAGGCTAAATCGATGGAGCGGATCGCCGAGGATCAACCGCATCAGGCCACGATTCACAGTGACCCTTGCAAACACAGTGCGCGCATCATACTCGCAAAATCGCGCAAGTGCTATTAGTTGGGCGTCTGCATTTTCAGAGGCTGTTTCCGGCGGTGCGCTCCGGGAGAGAAGCGCAGCACATCAGCGGAAACGACAGGCCTCAAGCCGACTTCTTCGCCGCTGCCTTCTTCACCGGCGCCGCCTTCTTCACTGCCGGCTTGGCGGCCGGCTTGGCGACGGCGGTTTTCTCGCCGCTAGCGGATTTGGCCGCATGCGGGCGCACATTGCCGTAGCTGCGGATCGCGATCTTGCCCTTTTTGGTCTTGCGGTCGCCTCTGCCCATGTGTCGTTTTCGATACCGATTGGTATTAAGGGGCGCGCAGGATAGCAGGCTGCCGGCCCTATGCAAGAATTACCCTCTTCCGCCGCCGCCTCGACGATCCGCGCCCCGTGCCCGAACCGATGCCTCCACTGCCGTCCCTGAGCCTCGCCCTGCAGGGCGGCGGCGCGCACGGCGCCTTCACCTGGGGCGTGCTCGACCGGCTGCTGGAAGAGCAAAGTCTTGCGATCGACGGCGTCAGCGCGACCAGCAGCGGCGCGATGAATGCGCTGGCGCTGGCGCAGGGTTGGGTCGAGGACGGCCGCGACGGCGCACGCTCGAAACTGGAGGCGCTCTGGCACGCGGTGGCCGAGCAGTCCAACCCGCTGCGCTGGTCGTTCGCCGGTGCCCTGCTGTCGGGCTGGACGCATCACTTCACTCCCGAGCAGATCAACCCGCTCGGCCTCAATCCCTTGCGCGCGATCGGCGAGCGTCTGTTCGACTTCGAGCGCCTGCGCCGCGAAGCGCCGTGCAAGCTCTTCATCGCGGCGACGCGCGTGCGCGATGGCGCGCTGAAGTTGTTCGGCAACGACGAACTCTCGATCGACGCGCTGCTCGCCTCGACCTGCCTGCCGCAGCTGTTCGCAGCGGTCGAAATCGACGGCGAGGCGTACTGGGACGGCGGCTACGCCGGCAATCCGGCCTTGGAACCCCTGGTCTATCGCTGCGCCGCGGCGCAGATCGTCTGCGTACTGGTGCAGCCGCTGTCGCGTCCGGAGCCGCCTTCGAGTGCGCGCGAGATCGCCGATCGCATCGCCGAACTCGGCTTCTCCACGACGTTCCTGCGCGAATACGACTCCTTACTGCACGCTCAGGCCGCGCTGCGCGGCAGCGTGCCGCTGAGCACGCTGGGACGGCGCATGAAGTCGCTGCGGCTGCATTTGATCGAACCGGGCGACAGCTTGTCGGAATATCGCGCGAAGACGCGCCTCAATACCGAACTCGGCTTCCTGCTCGAACTGCGCGATCTCGGCCGCGAGGCGGCCGCCGCTTGGCTCGACAATCGAGCCTCGCGTTGAATCTCTAGCTGCAGCGCCCCGTGCAGCCGCCTTGCGGACACGGCTGCGTCTCGATCTGCACGGTCGCGTGCTCGATGCGGAAGCGTTCGCGCAAGGCGTGCTGGATCGAGTGAATCGCCTGATCGGCGTCGGCGCCCTCGCGCAATTGCGCGTGCAAGGTTGCGATGTGGTAGCCGCCGGCCAGCTGCCAGACGTGGACGTGATGCACGCTGGCGACGCCGTCCGCTTCGCGCTGCAGCGTCTCGCCGATGCGTTCGGCGTCGACGCCTTCCGGCGCCCCTTCGAGCAGGATGTGCGCCGAGCGGCGCAACAAGCGCCAGGCGCTGGCAAGAATCAGCAGCGACACCAGAATCGACACGCCCGCGTCGGCCCAGAGCCAGCCGAGCCAGCCGATCAGCAACGCCGCGGCCACCGCGCCAAGCGAACCGAACAGATCGCCGATCACGTGCAGGCGTGCGCTCGCCGTATTGAGATCGTCGTGGTCGTGATCGGACAGCACCAGCAGCACGAACAGGTTGACCGCCAAGCCGGCGATCGCGACCACCAGCATCGTGCCCGACAGGATCGGCTGCGGCTGCGCCAGGCGCAGCAAAGCCTCAACCACGATCCAGGCGACCAGTACGAACTGCACCAGCGCGTTGCTGTAACCGACCAGCACTTCCAGGCGCGCATAGCCGAAGCTGCGGCGCGCATCGGCCGGCTTGCGCGCGTAGTGCGCACCGAGCCAGGCGAACATCAGCGCACCGGCGTCGACCAGCATGTGACCGGCGTCGGCGAGCAAGGCGAGCGAACCCGACAGCCAGCCGCCGATCGCTTCGGCGATCAGCGTCGCCGCGGTCAGCGCGAACGCGATCAGCAGTTTGCGTTCGCGCCGATCGCCCGCTTCGGCATGGGCATGGAAATGATCGTGCGCGTGGTCGTGCGTATGGCTCATCGAGGCAACCCCGGCTCGGACTCGGCCAGATCGGACCTGGCAAGACTAGGCAACGCGCGCGGCGTTACACAATCGCAGTGCGGTCGCGCTCAGTGGCCGCAGGCGGCGTCGTGCACGTGGGTGTGCGCGAGACGCAGGTTCACCAGATGCGCCAGCGCGACCAGGGTGCCGCCGATGCTGACCAGCACGGCATGGCCGACGGTGGCGTGATCGACGTCGATGACGATGCCGGAAATCAGCAGCACGATGCCCGGCAACAAGAACCAGAACGCGCGAAACCGCTGATGGCGGCGGAAGCCGATGATCAGCGTCGACAGCGCCAGCACGGCGGCGAAGGCGACGAAAAACCGCTCGAAGCGGTGATCGGCCAGAAAACCCAGCCCGAGCATCGGCAATACCGCGATCACCAGCGGCAGCGCCGCGCAATGCAGCGCGCACAGGAACGATGCCGTCGCGCCGAAGCGGTCGACGGTACGCATCCAGAGCGATGGAGTGGGGTCGTCGCGCATGGCCTCGTCTCGAAACGTTACAAGATAACCCAGATATGCGGAACCGATTCGTCCGATCCCAGCGTGACTTCCGGCAGGGCTGACCCGGGGTAATGGTTATACTATAACATATCAATTCCCGTTCCCAGAGCCTGCTCCATGAAGAAGTCCGCGCTCGCCTTCTGCATCGCCGTCGCCCTCGCCCGCTCCGCCATGGCGGATCCGGCGCCGCTGTCTTCCGCCGATAGCGGCGGCGCATCGGAGTCGCGTAATGCGAAGAAGTCGTCCGCGCCTACCGACGACACCACGCTGGCGACCGTCAGCGTGGTCGGCAAGCTCGACGAAGCGCGCAACCAGCTGTCGCCGGATGTCGGCAGCAGCGAGTACATCTTCGACCGCAAGGCCATCGACCAGCTGCCGCTGGGTGCTGCGACCTCGCTCAATCAGCTGCTGCTGCGCGCTCCCGGCGTGGTCGACGATTCCTACGGCCAGCTGCACGTGCGCGGCGACCATGCTGACCTGCAGTACCGCATCAACGGCGTCATCATTCCCGAGAGCATCAGCGGCTTCGGCCAGGCGCTCGATACGCGCATCATCGACAGCTTGTCGTTCTTGACCGGTGCGCTGCCGGCGCAATACGGCTACCGCACCGCCGGCGTGGTCGACATCACCACGCGCTCGGGTAACAACGGCAAGAGCGGCGACGGCTTCGGCGGCAGCGTCGGGCTGACCGCAGGCTCGTTCGACACCTGGAACCCGAGCGCGACCTTGTACGGAAGCGAGGGGCCGTGGAGCGGCTTCGTCACCGCCAACACCTTGCAGAGCGACATCGGCATCGAGAATCCGACCTCCTCGCGCAACGCGATCCACGATCACACGAACCAGTTCAAGGGATTCGGTTATCTGTCTTATCTGCTCGGCGATTCGGCGCGCCTGAGCTTCCTATTCGGCGCCACCGACAACCGCTTCGACATCCCGAACAATCCGGGCCAGGAACCGGCCTTCCAGCTCGACGGCGTCACCGACGTCGACTCCAGCCGGCTCAATCAGCGTCAGCGCGAGGCGACGCGCTTCGGCGTGCTGTCCTTGCAAGGAACCTTCAGCGATACGAACTACCAGCTCTCGCTCGGCCAGCGCTACACCAGCGTCAATTACAAACCCGATCCGATCGGCGATCTGGTGTTCAACGGCGTCGCCGGCACGATCGACCGCAGCAACCGCGCCAACACCTTGCAGGCCGACTTCTCCACCCCGCTCGGCAGCGCACACACGCTGCGCTACGGTCTGTACGCGAGCAGCGAACATCCGATCGCGAACAATCGCTCGCTGGTTTTCCCGGCCGACGCCGACGGCAACCAGACCAGTACCACGCCGATCACGATCCTCGACAACGCGCGCCACATCGACGCGCGCACTTACGGTCTGTACTTGCAGGACGAATGGCAAATCAGCGACAAGCTGACGCTGAACTACGGCCTGCGCGGCGACAAGGTCGACGCCTACGTCGAAGAAGGTCAGCTCAGCCCGCGCATCGGCGCGGTCTATCAGGCCACCGACACGACGACCTTGCACGCCGGCTATGCGCGCTACTTCACGCCGCCGCCGGCCGAGCTGATCGCGCCGACCGACATCGCGCTGTTCCAGGGCACCACCAACGCGCTGCCGACCAACGTCAACGCGGAAACGCGCTCGGAGCGTTCGCACTATTTCGACGCCGGTATTTCGCAGAAGGTCGGCAGCAGCGTCACGCTCGGCCTCGATGCCTACTACCGCAAAGTCACCAACCTGCTCGACGAAGGCCAATTCGGTTCGGCGCTGATCTTCTCGCCGTTCAACTACGCGCTCGGCCGCGTGCGCGGCGTCGAATTCACCGCGAACTACGATCACGACGGCCTGTCGGCGTTCTTCAATCTCGCCTCCAGCCGCGCGCAAGGCAAGAAGGTCGTCACCGGCCAATACAACTTCGAGCAAGACGAACTCGACTACATCGCCACGCATTGGGTGCATCTCGACCACGACCAGCGTCTGGCCTCGTCGGGCGGCGTCAGCTACGACTTGGACGGTACGCGCCTGGGCGCCGACTACGTGTACGGCTCCGGCTTGCGCAAGGACTTCGCCAACAGCGCGCACCTGCCGCAGTACTACGTGGTCAATTTGTCGGTCGACCACGTCTTCCATCTGGCCGCGGTGGGCGACGTCGACGTGCGTCTGGCCGCACTCAACATCGCCGATCGCAAGTACGAATTGCGCGACGGCACCGGCATCGGCGTGGGTGCGCCGCAATACGGTGCGCGCCGCGGCTTCTACCTCGGCATCGAAGAACGCTTCTGATCATTCATCACTTGGGGACTCCATGAAACGCACCCTTTTGGCGGCTTGCATCGCCGCCCTCCTCCCGCTGCCCGCCGCCGCCGCCGACGATTCGTCTTCCGCCGATGTCGAAACCACGAAAGAGGACGGCAAACAGCACAGCCGTCGTGATCACGCCAACGAGGAAGCGAGTACGCGCCTGAGCGAGGTCGTCGTCACCGCCGTGCCGCTCGGCCAAAGTGCGGATCAAATCGTGACGCCGGTCAGCGTACTGGCCGGCACCGAACTCGACGACGTGCGCAGCGGCACCATCGGCCAGACCGTGGCCGGCGTGCCCGGCGTGCAGACCACCGCGTTCGGCGCCGGTGCCGGACGCCCGGTGATCCGCGGCCTCGACGGCGCGCGCGTCGCCATCCTCGCCGACGGCCTCGGCTCGGCCGACGTCTCCAACGTGAGCCAGGACCATGCGACAACGGTCGAACCCTTCCTCGCCGATCAGATCGAAATCCTCAAAGGCCCGGCCACCCTGCTGTACGGCTCTGGCGCGATCGGCGGCATCGTCAACCTGGTCGACGGCCGCATCCCGCAGGTCGCGCCGGCGAACGGACTGACCGGCCGCACCCAGATCGGCTACGACAGTGTTTCCAGCGGCGGCAGCGGCATGTTCCGCGTCGATGCCGGCGGCGAAGGCTTCGCCCTGCACGCCGACGGTTCGTATCGCCACGCCGACGACTACGAAATTCCCGGACGCACGCTGGACAACAGCTTCGTGCACACCAAGGCCGGCTCGGTCGGCGGCTCTTGGCTCGGCGACTGGGGCTATCTCGGTCTATCCGTGTCGCGCTACCTCAGCAACTACGGCAATCCAGCTGAGCCGGGCGATCCGGCCGAAGGCGAACCGGCCGTGCGCGTGTCGATGGGCCAGACCCGCTACGACCTCAAGGGCGCACTGAATGCGCCGTTCGCCGGCATCGACAAAGCCGAATTCAGTTTCGGTCACAGCGACTATCAGCACGTCGAATACGAAGGCGACGAAGCCGGCACCACCTTCACCAACAAGTCCAACGAAGGCCGCGTGCAGCTGACGCACGCGCCGCTGGCCGGCTGGACCGGCGCGTTCGGCGTGCAGGCCTTCCATCGCGATTTCGCCGCGATCGGCGAAGAAAGTTTCGTGCCGCCGACCTCGACCAAGGGCATCGGCGTGTTCGTCACCGAGCAGCGCGAATTCGGTCCGCTGAAGGTCGAGCTCGGCGCGCGCACCGATCGCCAGAGCAGCACGCCCGACAACGGCAGCAAGCGCGACTTCAGTCCGCTCAGCCTTTCCGCCGGCTTCGCCTGGCGCTTCGACGAGAGCTGGCACCTCAGCCTCAACCTCGATCGCGCACAGCGCGCGCCGGCCGAAGAGGAATTGTTCTCGCACGGCCCGCACGCGGCTTCGGCCACCTTCGAGATCGGCGATGCGAACTTGAACAAGGAAACCGCCAATCAAGCCGAGATCGGCCTGCACTATCACAGCGAGCTGGTCGAAGCGAAGGTCGCCGCGTACTACAACCGCTACGACGATTTCATTTATCTGGCCGACACCGGCGAAGTCGAAGACGATCTGCCGGTGCGGCAATGGTCACAACGCAACGCCAAGTTCCGCGGCGGCGAAGCGGAAGCGACCTTCCACCTGGCCAAGAGCCCGAGCGGCCACTACGACCTGCGCGTCTGGGGCGACACCGTGCGCGCGACCTTGGCCGGCGGCGGCAACCTGCCGCGCATTCCGTCCGCGCGCGTGGGCAGCGAGCTGAACTGGCACAACGACGACTGGCGCGCCAGCCTCGGTGCCACGCACTACTTCAAGCAGGACCACACCGCCGAGTTCGAAACCGACACCGCCAGCTTCACCTTGGTCAACGCACGCGTCGCCTGGAGCTTCTTCAACAACGAACGCTCGAGCTGGGAAGCTTTCGTCAACGCTGACAACCTGACCAATCAGACCGCACGCCTGTCGACCTCGCTGATCAAGGATCAAGTGCCGCTGGCCGGGCGCAACTTCGCCGTCGGCGTGCGCGGCTTGTTCTGACGCGACGGCCTCCGCCTCGGCTCATCCGAGCGCAACACGTCGCACGAACGCACGAAGAGCGCCGAGAGAAATTTTCTCGGCGCTCTTCGTCGTCCTAACGAGCGACGTTCGTTTCAGGCGCGAATCTCGTCTTTCGTTTTCTCGCAGCATCTCGTCACCTCGCGACGTTTCCCACGCGCTTCATTCGCGTCCGCAAACACCACTCCTGCTGTACCGCAGCATGACAAGCCGTCTAGCGAAACGCATGATGTAAACGTTTACATCCGCGAGTGCATCGACCCTTGAGCGTAACGATCAAAGACGTTGCGAAAGCGGCCGGCGTGTCGGTCGCCTCGGTTTCGCGCGCGCTCAACGGCCACGCCAGCGTGACGCCGGATACGCGCCAGCGCATCGTCGAAGTCGCCACGCGCCTGCGCTACATGCCCAACAGCGCCGCGCGCAGCCTGATCACGCAGCGCACGCAGACGATCGGCGCGGTGCTACCCGATCTGCACGGCGAGTTCTTTTCCGAACTGATCCGCGGCATGGACGCCGCCGCGCGCGCGCGCGGCTTGCATCTGCTGGTGTCGAGCTCGCACGGCTCCGCTTCCGAAGTCGGCGAGGTGCTGCGCGCGTTGCGCGGTCGCGTCGACGGCGTTCTGATCATGTCGCCGCACGCTGACGCCGGCATGCTGGCGGAGAACCTGCCGGTCGCGCTGCCGACCGTGCTGATGAACACGCGCGTGTCCGGCGGCGACTACCTGTCGCTGTCGATCGACAACCACGGCGGCGCCAGCGCGATGGTCGAGCATCTGGTGCAACGCGGCCATCGGCGCATCGCCTTCATCGCAGGTCCGCCGCACAACTTCGATGCCGACGAACGCCTGCGCGGCTATCGCGACGCGCTCAAGAAACGGCTGCCGAAGCAGGCGCCGATCCTGCTGGCCGGCGACTTCAGCGAAGAATCGGGTTATCGCGCCGGCCTCGGCCTGCGCGCGATCGCGCCGCGCCCGGATGCGATCTTCGCCGCCAACGACATGATGGCGATCGGCTGTCTGTTCGCCTTGAAGGAGATCGGACTCGACGTACCCGGCGACATTGCCTTGGCCGGCTTCGACGACATCCCGATCGCACGCTTCGTCAGTCCGCCGCTGACCACGATGCGCGTGCGCATCGCCGATCTCGGCAGTCAGGCCTTGGAACAACTGGTGGCTTCGATCGAAGGAAGGCCGCTGCCGCGGCTGGCGCGCGAACTCGATTGCAGCCTGGTCGTGCGGCAATCCAGCGACGAGGGTTCCGCGCGCGGCGACACCAGCTGAAGCAACGGCGCGCGCGGCTCGCACTGCACGTTCGTTGCGTTTCTCTACCCTTGGGAGGAGCACCTGATGAAGATCTTCGACACACCGCTGCGGAGCATGCGCCGGCCGCTGCTCGTCGGCGCGCTGGCGAGCTGCCTGTGCGCGGCGCCGCTGAGCGTACTGGCACAAAACGTCAGCGCGACCGTGCGCGGCAAGCTCGACGCACCCAATGCCGCCGGCGCGGTGGTGACGGCGAAGGAAATCAACACCGGCTTCACCACGCGCACGACGGTCAATGCCGACGGCAGCTACGTGCTGGCCGGCATGCGGCCCGGCAGCTACGAGATCACGGCGACTACGGAGGGTAAAGAGATCGCGTCCGGCGTAGTCACCGCGCAAGTCGGCCAGGCTCTCACGGTCGACCTCGCTCCTGCCGCCGCTTCGACCGCAACGACGACGCTCGAAGGCGTCACCGTGACCGGCTACAGTTTGGCGCAAGCGGACCTGCGCAACTCCGAGGTCGCCAAGAACGTCAGCCTCGAGCAGATTCGCTCGCTGCCGCAGAACTCGCGCAACTTTCTCAACTTCGCCGCCTTGGCGCCCGGCGTGACCACGCCGACCGACAAGAACAGCAAAGGCTTCAGCGCGTTCGGCCAGGACTCCAACCAGACCAACGTCTTCATCGACGGCGCCAGCCTGAAGAACAACATCCTGCAAGGCGGCCTGGTCGGCCAGGATTCGAGCAAGGGCAATCCGTTCTCGCAGGAAGCGGTGCAGGAGTTCCGCGTACTGACGCAGAACTACAAGGCCGAGTACGAGCAAGGCGGCGCGGCGATCCTGTCGGCGGTGACCAAGTCCGGCGGCAACGACTTCCACGGTTCGGTCTATGGCGACTGGCAGACCAAGGGCATGGTCAAGAACGACTACTTCGCCGAAAAGAACGGCGAGCCGAAGCCGGATTACAAACGGCGCCAGTACGGCGCCACGCTGAGCGGCCCGATCATCACCGACACCTTGCAATTCTTCGTCAGCTTCGAGGGCAATTCGCAGACCGACGTCGGCACCGTCAACATCAACAACGCGACCTACGGCGATCGCTTCCGGCAGTACAACGGCACCTACGAGCTTCCGTTCAACGAGAAAGTCTGGTTCGGCAAGCTGAGCTGGCAGCCGAACGAGAACAACAACGTCGACCTCAGCATCACCAAGCGCAAAGACGACGAGGTCGCCGCGCCCGGCAACGCCTTCACCGTGCCGGACGCGCTGGTCGTGCGCAACAACAAGGTCGACGACCTGCTGCTCAAATGGCAGTACCGCGGCCATGGCTTCGTCAACGATCTGCTGATCGATTTCGGCAAGTACCAATTCAACCCGCGACCGGCGCATCCCGATCTGCCGGCGCAGATCTATCAGCAAGGAACCTCCACCACGATCGCGCGTCTGGGCGGCGCCAACCAGACCCAGAACAAGCAGCAGAAGGTGAAGACGCTGCGCGACGACATCACCTTGGACAGCATCGACTGGCACGGCCAGCACGTGGTCAAGTTCGGCTTCAAGGCCGCTCACGTCAACCTGCACACCAGCGAAAGCAACAGCTCCGCGCCGCTCTACTACTACGACCTGACCGGCAGCGCCTCGGGCAATCCCGACATCCCCTATCAGATCGACTATTCGCCGAGCGGCAAATCCGCCGCGCTGTCGAACAACCAGTACGGCCTCTACGTGCAGGACGATTGGGACCTCACCAGCCGCCTGCAACTGAACCTCGGCCTCCGCTGGGACTACGAGACCAACGCCTACAACAACGGCTACGTCACGCCGCGCGAACAGTACGGAATCATCGAATATCTCGGCTTGAGCCGCGACTACGTCAGCACCGGCAAGGAGCGCAGCGGCTATCGCAAGCAGTACCAGCCGCGCTTCGGCTTCTCCTACGACGTGAGCCGGGACAACGACCAATCGACCACGATCTTCGGCGGCGCCGGCCGCTATTTCGACCGCACGCCGCTCGACAATCCGATCCAGGAGTCGTTCCACTCGCAGTATCCGTACTACAACTTCCGCTTCTCCACCGACGGCCGCAACGGCACCCTGCTGTGGGATCCGAAGTACCTGACCCTGCCCGGATTGCAGTCGCTGGTGACGACCAACCCGGGCGGCGGTGAAATCGACCTGCTCAACAACAAGACCAAGCCGCCGCACAGCGACCAGTTCAGCCTCGGCGTCAAACAAGTCATGGGCGATTGGGTCGGCACGCTGACCTTGAGCCGCGTGTTGAGCTACAACCAGTTCACCTGGATCTGGGCCAATCGCGTCGTCGCGCCGGGCTTCGTCTTGAACGTCCCGCCTGGCAGCCCTTACGGCGCCGTGCTGATCAACACCTACAAGAAGTATCAGTCGACCGGTGTGTTGATCGGTATCGAAAAACCCTACACCAAGGAGTCGGGCTGGAGCGTCAGCATCGCCTACACCTACAACGATGCGCGCCGCTCCGGCGGCGACGCCTATTCGCTCGATTACGTCGATCCGAGCGGCTATCCCTACGACAACGTCGGCGAGAAGAACCGTCTCGTCTTCAGCTCGATCGTCGATCTGCCCTGGGACATCAAGTTCAGCAGCCTGATCACGCTCGGCTCCGGCCCGCGTTTCAATGCCTCGCGCTTCGTCGACGGCGTGTGCGACTACAACTGCCAGTTCCTGCTCGGCTACGGCACGCCGAAGAAAGGCAATTTCATCCTGCCGCACTTTTGGGCCTATCGTTCGGTCGATCTGTCTTTGTCGAAGGAGTTCGCGCTGCCCTACGGTCAGTCGTTCACGCTGCGCGGCGACGTCTTCAACGCGTTCAACTTCAAAAATTTCGATCCGTACGCCTACAACGGTGTGCTGAGCGACGCCAACTACGGTCAACCGACCAAGATGACCGGCGTGCCGCGCAGCTTCCAGGTCAGCGCGCGCTACAGTTTCTGATGCCTCTGCGCAGGAAGGTCGGGAGAACTTCCTGACCTAACCGAATTCCCGGCGGCCCGAACCAGGGCCGCCGGCCGAATCAGCCAAGCTTCGTTCACTCGTTACGCCGATAATCCATCTAGTGCCCGTCCAGCCAAGAACTTTCCCACTCCGCCTCTGCGCGCTCCTGTTCGTCGCCCTAGCGCTGCTCGCTTGCCAGCGCGAAACGCCCGAGCCGCCCCACGTCGCCGTCACGCCGCTGCTGCGTCCGCAGCTGACGCCGCTGTTCGACGACATCGAAAAACGCACCTTCGACTATTTCTGGGATACCGCCGATCCCGACAACGGCCTGATCCCCGACCGTTATCCGTACACCGAGCCGTTCTCCAGCGTCGCCGCGATCGGCTTCGGCCTGACCGCCTACGGCATCGGCGCCGAGCGCGGCTA
Source organism: Dokdonella sp. GW821-FHT11D02 (assembly GCF_058808595.1). Taxonomy (NCBI): domain Bacteria; kingdom Pseudomonadati; phylum Pseudomonadota; class Gammaproteobacteria; order Lysobacterales; family Rhodanobacteraceae; genus Dokdonella; species Dokdonella sp. GW821-FHT11D02. The sequence goes on from NZ_CM179520.1 coordinate 3,125,452, forward strand.
CATCACGCGCGAACAGGCCGCGCAACGCACGCTGCTGACCCTGCGCACGCTCGAAGGACTGCCGCAAGGTTCGCGCAACGACGGCATGGCCGGCTATCGCGGCTTCTTCTATCACTTCCTCGACATGAAGAACGGCGCGCGCTTTTCCGACTGGGTCGAGCTGTCCTCGGTCGATACCGCGCTGCTGCTCGGCGGCGTCTTGTTCGCGCAGTCGTACTTCGACGGCGCGCAACCGGACGAAGTCGAAATCCGCCGCCTCGCCGATACGCTCTACCGCCGCGTCGAGTGGCCGTGGATGCAGGCGCGGCCGCCGCTGATCTCGATGGGTTGGTATCCCAAGCAGGGTTACATTCCCTACGACTGGGAAGGCTACAACGAAGGCATGCTGGTCTACGTGCTCGCGCTCGGCAGCCCGACCCAGCCGATCAGTGCCGACGCCTGGGCCGCCTGGACCAAGACCTACGGCCGCTCCTGGGGCACCTTCCACGAGCAGGAATATCTCGGCTTCGCGCCGCAGTTCGGCCATCAGTATTCGCACGTATGGATCGACTTCCGCGGCATCCGCGACGCCTACATGCGCGAACGCGGCTTCGACTATTTCGAGAACAGCCGCCGCGCCACCTACGCGCAGCGCGCCTACGCGATCGCCAACCCGATGGGCTGGAAGCTGTATGGCGAGAACATCTGGGGATTGACCGCGAGCGACGGCCCGCAAGGCGCCAATCTCGACTTCGACGGCTCCTTGCGCGAGTTCCGCCACTACTCCGCACGCGGCGCCGGTCTCGCCGATGCGTTCGACGACGGTACCATCGCACCGACCGCAGCCGCCGCTTCGCTGCCGTTCGCGCCGGAGATCGTGATCCCGGCGGTGGAGGAGATGCACAAACTCTACGGCGCGCAGATCTATTCCAAGTACGGCTTCCTCGACGCGTTCAATCCGAGCTTCAACTACGACATTCCGCTCAAATCCGGCCAGCTCGTGCCGAACTTCGGCTGGGTCGCCAGCGACTACATCGGCATCGACCAAGGGCCGATCATCGCGATGATCGAGAACTACAGGAACGATTTCGTCTGGAACGTGATGAAGAAGAACCCCTACATCCGCAAAGGTCTCGAGCGCGCCGGCTTCGACGGCGGCTGGCTCGGCGAGGGCAGCCCAGCGAAAGGCACCGCGGCGAAGAAAGCGCGATGAGCGACGCGCGCGTCCATTCCTCGCGTGACGGCGACGAAACGGCGCGCGTTCGCATCGGCAAGCGGCTCCGGCACCTGCTCGCCCTGCTCGCGTGGCTGCCGCTGCTCGCGTGCACGCGCACGCAGCCGGACGTCACCGTGCTGAGGTTCTGGGCGATGGGCCGCGAGGCCGAGGTGGTGCCGGCATTGTTCGAAGAGTTCGAGCGCACCCACCCCGGCATACGCATCGAGGTACAGGCGCTGCCTTTGACCGCGGCGCACGAAAAACTCCTGACCGCCTTCGCCGGCGACGCCTTGCCCGACGTCGGCCAGATCGGCAATACCTGGCTGCCCGAGCTGGCCGCGCTCGGCGCGCTGGAACCCTTGCAAGAGCGCGTCGACGCTTCCCCCGTCGTACGCCAGGACGACTACTTCGCCGGCATCTGGGACACCAACGTCATCGACGGCCGGCTCTACGGCGTGCCCTGGTACGTCGACACACGGCTCTTGTTCTACCGCAAGGACTTGCTCGCGCAAGCCGGCATCGCCGAACCGCCGCGCAACTGGGACGAATGGCGGCACGCGCTCGCCGCGATCAAGCGCAATGCCGGGCCGAAAAAATACGCGATCCTGCTGCCGCTGAACGAGTACGAACCGCTATTGAATCTCGCGGTGCAATCGTCCGATCCGCTGCTGCGCGAGCGCGATACGCGCGGCAATTTCCAGAGCGCCGGCTTCCGTCGCGCGCTCGAGTTCTACGTCGAGATGTTCCGCCAGGATTGGGCGCCGCCGATGAGCGCGACGCAGATTTCCAACGTCTGGGACGAATTCGGCGAAGGCTTCTACGCGTTCTACATCACCGGTCCCTGGAACGTCGGCGAATTCCAACGCCGGCTGCCGGCGCGCCTGCAGAACGATTGGGGAACGGCACCGCTGCCCGGCCCGGACGGCCCCGGCGCCGCGATCGCCGGCGGCAGCAGCCTGGCGATGTTTTCCAGCTCCAAACACAAACCCGAAGTCTGGCAGCTGATCGAATTCCTGTCCGCGCCCGAGCAGCAGCGCCGCTTTCACGAACTCTGCGGCGACTTGCCGCCGCGACGCAGTTCCTGGGACACCCCGGCGCTGGCGAACGATCGTTATGCCGGCGCCTTTCGCGATCAACTCGAACGCGCAAAGCCGGCACCGAAAGTGCCCGAGTGGGAGCGCATCGGGCAGGAACTGCGCCTGGCCGCCGAACGCGCCGTGCGCGGCGGCGAACCGCTCGATCGCGTGCAGCGCGACCTCGACGCGCGCGCGGATCAGATCCTCGAGAAGCGGCGCTGGATGCTCGCGCAGGAGGCGGCGCGATGAGCGAACGCCGCGCCGCTTGGCTGTTCACCGCGCCCGCGCTGATCGTCATCGGCGGCTTCTTCTTCGTGCCGGTGCTGGCCGCGTTCTGTCTCAGCTTGACCGACTTCGATCTTTACGCATTGGCCGATCTGCGCAACCTGCGCTTCGTCGCGCTCGGCAATTATCTGAACATCCTGCAGACGCCGCTGTTCTGGAAATCGCTGCTCAACACCTTCTACTTCGTCGGCGTCGGCGTGCCGCTGTCGCTGGCGGCCTCGCTCGGCGCCGCGCTCCTGCTCGATTCGAAGCTCGCGCGGTTCAAAGGATTCTTCCGCACCGCGCTGTTCGCGCCGGTGGTGACCACCGTGGTCGCGGTGGCGGTGATCTGGCGTTATCTCCTGCACACGCGCTACGGCCTGATCAACTACACGCTCGCGCATTTCGGCATCGCGCCGATCGACTGGCTCGGCGATCCGCACTGGTCGATGCCGGCGATCATCCTGTTCGCGGTGTGGAAGAACTTCGGCTACAACATGATCATCCTGCTCGCCGCGCTGCAGAGCATTCCGGGCGATCTGTACGAAGCGGCGCACATCGACGGCGCCTCGTTCTGGCAGCGCCTGCGCCACATCACCTTGCCGATGCTGCGCCCGTCCCTGCTCTTGGTTTCGATCATCACGGTATCGGGCTACTTCCAGCTGTTCGCCGAACCCTACGTGATGACGCAGGGCGATCCGCTGCAGAGTACGGTCAGCGTGCTGTATTTCATGTACGAGGAAGGCTTCAAGTGGTGGAGCTTGGGCCGTGCCTCGGCCATTGCGTTCCTGTTGTTCGCGCTGATCCTGCTGGCGACGCGGCTCTTGCTGCGCCTCGGCCGTCGCGGAGACTACGCATGAGAAGTTCGCTCTGGCAGCGCGCGGCGGTCAACGGCCTGCTCATCGCGCTGGCCTTCATCGCACTGTTTCCGCTGTTGTGGATGCTGTCGGTGTCTTTCATGCACCGCGGCGAGGCGAGCACGTTCCCGCCGCCGCTGCTGCCGGCACAGGCTACGCTGGCGAACTACCACGAGCTGTTCGAGCGCGCCGGCATGGGCCGTTACCTGCTCAACAGCCTGATCATCGCGACCGCCACCACCCTGCTCTCGCTCGCCTTCAATCTCGCTGCCGGCTATGCCTTCGCCAAGCTGCACTTCGCCGGACGCGAGCGCTTGTTCCAGGCCCTGCTCGGCGCCTTGGTCATCCCGGCGCAGGTCACGATGATCCCGCTCTTTCTGATCATGAAGTGGCTGGGCCTGGTCAACAGCTACGGCGGCGTGGTGGTGCCGCTGTTGGCCAGCGTGTTCGGCATCTTCCTCGTCCGCCAGTACGCGCGCTCGATTCCGAACGACCTGCTCGAAGCCGCGCGCATCGACGGCGCCGGCGAGTTGCGCATCTTCGTCACCATCGTGCTGCCGCTGCTGAAACCGATCGTGGTCACACTCGCGATCTTCACCTTCCTCGCCAGCTGGAACGATTTCATGTGGCCCTTGATCGTGCTCAGCGACCAGACCTGGCAGACCGCGCCGGTCGCGCTGGCCGGGCTTTCGCGCGAGCACGTGCAAGACAACGAGCTGATGATGGCCGGCTCGGTGGTCACCATCGTGCCGGTGCTGCTGCTGTTTCTGATCCTGCAGCGGCACTACATCCAGGGCCTCTTGCTCGGCAGCGTGAAAGGATGAGGCGCATGCTCGCTGCCGGCTTCGTCTTTCTGCTCGGCGCGACGCTCGGCCGCGCCGCTGAACCTGCGCCGCGCGTGCTCGATGCGTTCGACGCGCCCGAGGCCTGGAGCGCAGTCGCCTCCGACCAGGTCGAAGCGCAGCTGCGGCCGCTGCACGAAGACGGCATCGACGCGCTCTGCCTCGACTTCGACTTCCACGGCGTATCCGGCTACGCCGCGATGCGGCGCCGGTTGCCGCTCGACTATCCGCCGAACTACGAGTTCTCGTTCCGCCTGCGCGGCACCGGAGCCGACAACGCCCTGCAATTCAAGCTCGCCGATGCCAGCGGCGACAACGTCTGGTGGGTCAACCGGCCCGACTTCGCCTTTCCGCACGAGTGGCAGGAACTGCGCTACAAGAAACGCCAGATCGACTTCGCCTGGGGCCCGAGCCAGGACAAGACGCTGCGCCACAGCGACGCGCTCGAGTTCACCGTCTACGCCGGCAACGGCGGCCGCGGCTCGGTCTGTTTCGACCGGCTCGGCCTGCGCGAACTGCCGCCGGCACCGACCAGCTGGCCGCGACCGCTGGCGCAGGCGAGTTCGCAACGAAGCGACGCGCCCGCCGCGAACGCCGTCGACGGCGATGCGAACACGAGTTGGCGCAGCCGACGCGGCGGCGAGCAGACATTGACGCTCGATCTCGGCGCGCCGCGCGAACTGGGCGGCCTGCTGTTGCGCTGGGCCGACGGCGCCTACGCATCGCGCTACGACGTCGAGTTCTCCGACGACGGCAAGCGTTGGCATCGCGCGCGTCGCGTGACGCAAGGCAACGGCGGCGTCGATCCGCTGCATCTGCCGGAAGCGGAGACGCGCTACCTGCGCCTGAACCTGCACGACGGTCCGCGCAAGAATTACGCGCTCGCCGAAATCGAAATCAAAGGCCTCGCCTTCGGCGCCTCCTCGAACGCCTTCTTCGCCGAACTCGCCAAGATCGCGCCGCGCGGCCGCTATCCGCGCGGCTTCTACGACGAGCAAACCTACTGGACCGTGGTCGGCACCGACGGCGGTCACGAAACCGCCTTGCTGTCGGAAGACGGCGCGCTCGAAGTCGCGCGCGGCGGCTTTTCGATCGAGCCGTTCCTGCTCGACGCGAACGGCCGTGAGCGGCGCCTGTGGAGCTGGGCCGACGTCGAGATCGGCCACGGCCTGCTCGACGGCTATCTGCCGATTCCGCGCGTGCGCTGGCAGCGCGACGGACTCTCGCTCGAGGTCGAAACGCTGGCGACGAGCTTGCCCGGCAGCACGACGCCCGGCTCCAATCTCTACGCCAGCTACACGCTCGGCAACGACGGCGCGCAGCCGCGAAAGATCACGCTCGCGCTCGCCCTGCGCCCATTCCAAGTCAATCCGTCGGTGCAGTTTCTCAATACGCCAGGCGGCATCAGCCCGATCCACGATCTGGGCTGGCGCAAGCCGCAAGAAGGCGCGCGCGAGGCGGTCTTCGTCGACGGCAAGCCGCGCGTCTATCCGCTCGATCACGTCGACGCCTTTACCGCCAGCGCGTTCGATGCCGGCATGGCGGTCGACCATCTCGCCGACGGCAGCGACGCGAATACCGCTTCCGTGCACGACGACACCGGCTTCGCCTCCGGCGTCCTGCTCTATCGGATCGAGCTGCAGCCGCATGCCACGCGCACGATCGTGTTGCAGATGCCGCCCGACGGCGCCGCGCCGGCCGATCAATTCCAGATCTTCTCGGACGCCTGGTATCGCCTCCTGCGCGACCAGGTAGCGCAAGACTGGCGCGAGAAGCTCAATCACGTCGGCCTGCGCCTGCCGCCCGCCGGGCGCGCGCTCGCCGACACCTTGCGCACCGCGCTCGCGCACATCCTGATCAATCGCGACGGCGCTGCGATCCGGCCCGGCACGCGTGCCTACGCACGCTCGTGGATTCGCGACGGCGCGATGACTTCCGAAGCGCTGCTGCGCATGGGCCGCGGCGAAGTCGCGCGCGACTACTTGCAGTGGTATGCGCCGTATCAGTTCAAGAGCGGCAAGGTGCCCTGCTGCGTCGATCGGCGCGGCTCCGATCCGGTGCCGGAGAACGACAGCCACGGCGAGCTGATCCATCTGATCGCCGAGGTCTGGCGCTACAGCGGCGACCGCGCCCTGCTCGAAACGATGTGGCCGCACGTCGACAGCGCCGCGCGCTACATGGACGAGCTGCGCGCGAGCGAACGCACCGAGGCGAACCGGAGCGGCGAGCGCAAAGCGTTTTACGGCCTGATGCCGGCCTCGATCAGCCACGAAGGCTATTCGGCCAAACCGATGCATTCGTACTGGGACGATTTCTGGGCGCTGACCGGCTACAAGGACGCGGTCGAGATCGCGCGCGCGCTCGGCAAGGACGCCGACACCGAGCGGCTCGCCCGTTCGCGCGACCAGTTCCGCGACGATCTCTACGCCTCGATCCGCACTGCCGTCGCCGCGCACCGCATCGACTACCTGCCCGGCGCGGCCGAACTCGGCGACTTCGACGCGACCTCGACCACTATCGCGCTATCGCCCGGCGGCGAACAGGCGCGCCTGCCGCAGGATCTCTTGCGCAATACCTTCGAGCGCTACTGGAAGCACTTCGTCGAACGCCGCGACTCGTCGAGCTGGAAGGACTACACGCCGTACGAATGGCGCACCGTCGGCACCTTCGTACGGCTCGGCCAGCGCGAACGCGCGCAGGCAGCGATCGACTTCTTCCTGCGCGATCGCCGCCCATCGGAATGGAACCAATGGGCCGAAGTCGTTGGCCGCTTGCCGCGCGAATCGCGCTTCATCGGCGACATGCCGCACGGCTGGGTCGCCTCCGATTTCATCCGCTCGACCCTCGACTTGTTCGCCTACGAGCGCGAAGACGATCGCGCGCTGGTGCTCGCCGCCGGCGTACCGCCGGAATGGATGGCCGGCGACGGCGTCGCGATCGACAAGCTGCGCACGCCGTACGGACCACTCAGCTATTCGCTCAAACGCGAAGGCGCGGCGCTGCGCCTGCGCATCGCGGACAGCGGCACGAAACCGCCGGGCGGCTTCGTCTTCGCTGCACCCGTCGCCTACGTCGGCGGCGCGGCGCGCCTCGACGGCCGCGCCGTGTCTTGGCGCGACGGCTATTTGACCTTGCGCACGCTTCCGGCCGACCTGATCGTGCAGCCCGCGGCGCAGCGCTGACGCCGGCGCGCTCAGCGCCGGCTGCGCGGCGTTCGGCTCTCGGCGTCGTAGCGCTCACGCGCGGCATCGAGCTCGAGGAAGTGGCGCTCGGCCCAGCGATCGAGCGCGATCAGGGTGCGGCACAACGATTGCGCCACCGGCGTCAGGCGATATTCGACGTGCAGCGGCCGCGTGCCGCACTCTTCGCGCACGACCAGCCCGTTGCGTTCGAGCTGACGCAGCGCCTGCGTCAACACCTTCTGCGAAATGCCGCCGACGCGCCGCTTCAACTCGCCGTTGCGCAACGGCCCCTGCGCCAGCAGCGGCAGGATCAGCATGACCCACTTGCTCGCGACCAGTTCGAGCGCATCGCGTGCCGAGCAACTCGGATCGAACACGTCGCCGTTCTTGTGCGGGCGAGCGTCGGCGGGAGATCTCATGGTTACCGCCAGGTGCGTAATTGTCGGGGTTCGTGCGCGCGCACAGAATTCCAGCCCTGTTTCACTCGACACCGCCCGACATGAAAGCCCTGATTGTACTCGCGCATCCCGAACCGACTTCGTTCAACGCGCAACTGGCCGCGTTCGCGCGCACGACCCTCGCGCAGGCCGGACACCAAGCGCGCATCGTCGACCTCTACGCGCAAGGCTTCGATCCGCGCGAATCGGGCGCGCACTACCGCAAGCGCAAGGACCCACTGCGTTTCGACGCGCAAGCCGAACAACGCCACCACGCCGAACGCGGCAGCCTGCCCGTCGAGGTGCGCGAGCAGCTCGATCTGCTGGCCTGGGCGGACCTGCTCGTGCTGCAGTTTCCGCTGTGGTGGTTCGGGCTACCCGCGATGCTGAAGGGCTGGATCGACCGCGTCTTCGTCTACGGCGACGCCTACAGCAGCAAGCGACGCTTCGACACCGGCGTGTTTCGCGGCAAACATGCGCTGATGTGCGTGACCACCGGCTCCAGCGCCACCGCCTGCTCGCCGCACGGACGCGAAGGCGATACCAATCTGATTCTGTGGCCGACCGCCTATGCGCTGCGCTACGTCGGCTACGACGTATTACAGCCGCAGCTTTTGCACGGCGTGCGCGGCGACCTGCACGGCGATCCCGCCGCGCGGAGGGATCGGTTATTACGACTAGCGATGGAACAGTTCGGCGCAACCTTGCTGGCGCCGCAGCACGCGCGCCAAATGCCGTTCAACACGGACAGCGATTGGAGCGCGGACGGCACACTCAAGCCCGACGCGCCCAGCTACAGCCCTTTCATCCGCCAGCGGCCGATCGCCGCCTAGGCTTGCAGCACGCCGTCGACAAGAAGCCGCGCACGCGCGGCGGCGGCGGCGACTTCGTCGTAGCGGCCAGCGGCGAGCCACTCGCGCGGCACCATCCACGATCCGCCGACGCAGATCACGTTCGGCTGCGCCAGATACTCCGCCGCTTCCGCTTCGACGATGCCGCCGCTCGGCGCCAACAAGAGATCGGGCAGCGGACCCTGCAGCAGGCGGATCAGCTTGAGTCCGCCGAGCGCGCCGACCGGGAACAATTTGGCGATGCGGAAACCGCGCGCGGCGAGTTCGAGCAGCTCGCTCGGCGTCGCCGCGGCCGGCGTCGCCGGAATACCGGCTTCGACCAGCGCCTCGGCCAAGGCCGCGGTGGTGCCCGGCGTGACCAGGAAATCCGCACCGGCCGCACGCGCGCGTTCGATGTCGGCGGGCACGCGCACGGTGCCGGCGCCGACCACGACTTCGGGCAGCTCCTGCTTGATCGCCGCGATCGCATCGCGCGCGGCCGGCGTGCGCAATGCGATCTCGATCGTGCCGAGACCGCCTTGCGCCAGCGCGCGCGCGACGGCGACGCCTTGCGCGGCGGAATCGACCGTGATCACCGGCAGCACGCCGGCCGCGCGCAGAGTTGCGATGGCTTTGTCCTGGCTGGCGTGGAAATCGGTATGAGTGCTCATCAGGCATCCTTCGCTTCGAACGGCGCGTACGCGGTCAATCGGCCGACGTCGTATTCGGTTTCGGTGCGACGCTTGTCGTCGCCGTGCACGGGCAGCGGGCCACAGGAAATCGACAGCGCACCCTCGTCGGCCGGACCGACGTTGGCGCGATTGAAGGCGAACAGCGAGCGGCCGATGTCGGTGCCGGCCACCGCGGAATTCGCCGCCGGGCGGCGGCTGCGCCATTCCTCTTCGTCGACGGCGAGATCGAGCCGGCCGTGTTCGCAGTCGAGCACGATCCGATCGCCGTCGCGCACGCGTGCGATGGCGCCGCCGACCGCGGCTTCCGGCGTCACGTGTATCGCCGACAACACCTTTCCGGAGGCGCCGGACAAGCGCCCGTCGGTGACCAGAGCAACGCGCCGACCTTGATTCTGGAACATGCCCAAGAGCGGCATCAGGCTGTGCATTTCCGGCATGCCGTTCGCGCGCGGGCCCTGATAGCGCACCACCGCGACGAAGTCGTGCGGCAGGGTGCCCGCCTTGTGCCGCGCGCGCAGCTCGGCCGGATCGTCCATCACCACGGCCGGCGCCGCGATGCGGCGGTATTCCGGCTTCACCGCCGACACCTTCGCCAGCGCACTGCCGAGCGGGCCGCGCAACAGGCGCAGGCCGCCGGTCGGCTCGAACGGCGCGGCGGCCGGTCGCAACACGGCTTCGTCGGCGCTGTGCGCGACCGCATCGATCCAGCTCAGCTCGCCGTCGAGCAAGCGCGGTTCGCGGGCGTAGTCGCGCGCGCCGCCGGCAGCGATCGTGGTCAGCTCGAACAAGAGGCCGGCGTCGAGCAGTTCACGCAAAAGGAAGGCGGTGCCGCCGGCAGCGTGGAAATGGTTCACGTCGGCTTCGCCGTTCGGATAGATGCGCGCGAGCAGCGGCACCACCTCGGCCAGCGCGTCGAAATCTTCCCAGGTCACGATCAGTCCGGCCGCACGCGCGACCGCGACGAAATGGATGGTGTGATTGGTCGAGCCGCCGGTGGCGAGCAAGGCAACGATCGCATTGACGATCGCACGCTCGTCGACCAGATGCCCGATCGGCCGGTAGTCCGCGCCGAGCGCGCTGATTGCTGCCGTACGCGCGGTGGCGGCGTCGGTCAGCGCGTCGCGCAAGCTCGTGCCGGGATTGACGAAGGACGCGCCCGGCAGTTGCAGCCCCATTGCCTCGAGCAGGATCTGATTCGAATTCGCGGTGCCGTAGAAGGTGCAGGTTCCGGGCGCGTGGTACGAGGCGGCCTCGGTTTCGAGCAGCTCGGCGCGCGTCGCCTGCCCGGCGGCATAGCGCTCGCGCACCTCCGCCTTGGCCTTGTTCGGAATGCCCGACGGCATCGGCCCGGCCGGTGCGAACACCACCGGCAGATGGCCGAACGCGAGCGCGCCGATCAGCAGACCCGGCACGATCTTGTCGCACACACCGAGCATCAGCACCGCATCGAACATGTCGTGGCTGAGCGCGATCGCGGTCGCTTGCGCGATCACGTCGCGCGAGAACAACGACAGCTCCATGCCGACGCGTCCCTGAGTGACGCCGTCGCACATCGCCGGCACGCCGCCGGCGACCTGCGCGGTCGCGCCGGCCGCGCGCGCGGCGCGTTTGATGCGTTCGGGATAGGTCTCGAACGGCTGATGCGCAGAGAGCATGTCGTTGAAGGCGGTGACGATGCCGATGTTCGGCGCGGCGCCGTTCTTCAGCGCGTCCTTGTCGGTTTCACAAGCAGCGAAGCCGTGCGCGAGATTGCCGCAAGACAGATGCGCGCGATGCGGACCGCGTGCGCGCGACGCTTCGATCTGCTCGAGGTAGGCGCGCCGACTGGCGACACTGCGCTCACGAATGCGCGCGGCGACTTGTTCGAGGCGGGGATGCATGGAGGCCGTCATCTTCCTCTTCGCTCAATGAATATCTATGTAGTCCCCTCTCCCGCTGGCGGGAGAGGAGAAAAGCTCAGCGCCGACCCAGGTTCGCGCGAGCAATCTCAAGCACACCAATGCACATGCAGCGGCTCGCCCGGCAGATCGAGTGCGAGGCGGATCGGCAGCGCCGCCGCGTCGCCGTCTTCCAGCGCGCGTTCGAACACGGCGCGCTTGCTCGCGCCGCGAATCAGCAGCAAGCGCTGCGCCGAGCGTGTCATGCCCGCTGGGGTCAGACTGATGCGATGCGCGTAAGCACCGGCAACGGCGCAACCGCTGGCGTCGATGGTCGCATACGGCTCCGCGCTTGCCAGCGCCGCAGGAAGATCGACCGCACCGGGAAACAGCGACGCGGTATGACCGTCTTCGCCCATGCCGAGCACGCAGACCGCGGCATCGGCCGCGCGCGCATTCGCCGTCGCCAACGCCTGCGCCAAGCTCTGCCCCGCCGCGCGCAGCGGCTCGAAGCGCGCCGCTGCGGCCGCGTCGCGCAGCAAGGATTCGCGCAACAGACGCGCGTTGCTGCCGTCGGCATCGGGCTCGACGTCGCGTTCGTCGACCAGACCGACGACGACGCGCGACCACTCCAGCGGCTCGGCCGCGAGTGCACGGTAGACCGGTGCCGGCGTGGTGCCGCCCGACAACAAAACACGCGTCTGCAGCGCCTGCGCCAGCGCTGCGCGCAGGCACTGCGCCAGCGCGGCGGCGGCGGTGTCGATCCACGCGCGTTCGTCGGCGGCGAGGTGCCAGACGACGCGTTGCGCACGCGCCGAGCTCATGCGTTCGCGCCGCGCGCTTGCTGCGCGTAGGCAGCCGCGCCGAGCAAGCCGGCGTCCGGATGCAGGATGGCCAAGCTCGGCACGGTGAGCATGGTGTCGACGAAGCGGCCCTTGTCTTCGAAGCGGCGGCGGAAGCCGCCGCGATCGAGCCACGGCAGCAGCAGCGGCGTCAGCCCACCGGCGAGATAGGCACCGTCCCAGGCACCGAAAGCGAGGATGAGATCGCCGGCAACCGCGCCGAGCAGTTCGCAGAACAACTCGACCGCACGCACACACGCCGCGTCTTCGCCGGCGTTGGCGCGGCGGGTGATTTCTTCCGGCGTCAGACGGCCCTCGCCGAGGCCGTGCAGCTCGCCCAGCGCTTCGTGCAGATTCGAAAGACCGCTGCCGCACAACAGGCGTTCATTGGAGACGCGACCGAAGCGCGCGCCGAGCCGGCGCAGCACCTCGATCTCCTCTTCCGTGCGCGGCGCGAAGCTGATATGGCCGCCTTCGGTCTCGAGCGCGCTGGCGCGCCCATCGCGCAACAGCAGCGCGCCGACACCGAGCCCGGTGCCGGGGCCGATGATGGCGAAGGTGCGCGTGCCGCTCAGTGCCGGCGAAGCTGCGCTGCCGATGACGCGCACTTCACCGGCGTCGAGCAAGGGCACGCACAGGCTCATCGCGGCGAAGTCGTTGACGAACACCGCGTCCGCCAGCGCCAGCTCGGCACGCACGCGCTCGCGCGACACCGACCAGTTGTGATTGGTGACCTGCACCTCGCCGTCGCGCACTTGGCCGGCGAAGGCGAACACGCCGTGGCGCGCACGCACGCCGCTGCTGCCGAGATAGGCCAGCGCGGCATCGGTGAAGGTGGCGAAGTCGGCCACGCGATAGCGGCGGATGCTGTCGCCGAGCAGCGGCTGCGCGCGTGTGGGATCGGCCAAGGCGAAGCGCACATTGGTGCCGCCGACGTCGGCCAGCAGCACCGGATCGGCCGTAACGGCCTCGCTCACGGGCCGCGCCGGTCGCGCTGCGCGCCGACGGTGCGCGCCGGCGCTTGCGGCAGGAAGCTGGCCGCCGCGGCCGGCCCCCACGAGCCGGCCATGTACGGCAGGATCGGCGTTTCCGCTTCGCGCCAGGCGGCGATGATGCTGTCGATCCAGGTCCAGGCCGCTTCGACTTCGTCGCTGCGCACGAACAAGGTGGAGTTGCCGTTGAGCGCGTCGAGCAGGAGCCGCTCGTAGGCGATGCGGCGCTGCACGGCCGGCATCGACAGATCCAGCGGCAACGGCTGCAGTTGCAGCGCGCCCCATTCCGGACCGGCCAGGCTGCTCATCAATTCCAGCTCGACGTTCTCCTGCGGCTGTAGGCGCAAGACCAGGCGATTGGGTGTCGCGCGCTCGCGCCGCGGTTTTTCGAAAAGCCAATGCGAGGTCGGACGGAAGGTGACGACGACCTCGGTCACGCGCTCGGCCAGGCGCTTGCCGGTGCACAGGCGGAACGGCACGCCGGCCCAGCGCCAATTGTCGATCGAGGCACGCAACGCGACGAAGGTCTCGACCGGTTCGCGCCCCTGCACCGCTTGCAGCGAGAAGCCGCGCACCGGTTCGCCGTCGACCAGGCCCGCCTCGTAACGGCCGCGTACCGAATCGGTCGGTGCGCTGTCGGCGCGGAACGGACGCAGCGCGCGCAGCACTTTCAGCTTCTCGTCGCGCAGCACGGCCGCGTCGAGCGAGGCCGGCGGCTCCATCGCGATCAGGCAGAGCAGCTGCAGCACGTGGTTCTGCACCATGTCGCGCAGCGCGCCGTAGTCGGCGTAGTAGCTCTCGCGGCCGTCGACGCCGGCGGTTTCGGCGACCATGATGTCGACCGATTCGATCCAGCGGTGATGCCAGACCGCTTCGAGCAAGGTGTTGCCGAAACGCAGCGCGAGCAGGTTCTGCACCGCCGCTTTGCCGAGATAATGATCGATGCGGAAGATGCGGTCTTCCGACAGACACGCGTCGAGCGCGGCGTTGATCGCACGCGCCGATTCCAGGTCGCTGCCGATCGGCTTCTCCAGCACCAGACGCGAAGGGTCTTCGAGCAGACCGGCGGCCTTCAGGCCTTGCGCGATCGGCACGAACAGATACGGCGGCGTCGCCAGGTAGCTGACGCTGCGATGACCTTCGGCGTAGCCGCGCAAGGTCTCGGCGATCGCCTGCGGCTGACTCAGATCGACCGCGACGTATTCGATCCGGCGCAGCAGTTCGGCGTGCGTCTCGGCGCCGTTCTCGACATCGGCCAGGCGTTCGCCGAGCCAGGCGCGAAAACCGGCGCTGTCGTAGTCGTGCCGCGCGACCGCGATGATGCGAAAGTCCTGCGGCAGCAGCCGATCGCGCAACAGGTGCAGGAGCGAGGGAAACAGTTGCCGCGCGGCGAGGTCGCCGGTGGCGCCGAAGAGCAGCAGCGTGTCGTGCAAGGGTTCCTCCGTTTGCCGGTCAGTACCTGAGGTCGAAACTCCGCTTCGGCGCTCTCTCGGGAGAGGAGAGAGAAGCCGATGGATTTCATCCTTGCCGCTCCCGGCAAGCTCCGAACGACCGAGCCTCGCATCCTGCGCGTCAGCGCGAGCACCCGGCTACGCTTCAAATGACCCGCCTGCGGCCGTGGTGAAGCGCTTGCCGCCTGCACGGAATGACGACTCGTTCGGAACTTCCCTGCGCGACAGGGCGCAGCGAACCTTCGTTTCTCGCCGAGCGCTACTGCGCAAGCTCGCGCCCATTCGAGCTGACGATCTTCGCATACATTCGGCCGCTTGCCTTCGGTGTGCGCTTCTGCGTTTGGAAATCCACGTGCACGATGCCGAAGCGCTTGGAAAAACCGAGCGACCATTCGAGGTTGTCGAGCAGCGACCAGGCCATGTAGCCGCGCACGTCGCAGCCCTGGCCGATCGCGTCGTGGATCGCGCGCAGATGTTTCTTCAGATAATCCACGCGCAGCGGATCGTCGAGCGTGTCGCCCTCGACCGTCGGCGGATCGTAGAAGGCCGAACCGTTCTCGGTGATGTATACCTTCGGGTTGCCGTAGCGCTCGCGCAGCCAGAGCAGGGTGTCGGTGAGGCCTTGCGGGAACACTTCCCAGCCGGTTTCGCTGTAGGTCGCGTGCTGGCGCACAGCACTGGCGCGCAAGGGCCAGGAGTTTTCGTCGTGGCGCGTCACGCTGCGCGTGTAGTAGTTGAAGCCGAGCCAATCGATCGGCTGCTGGATCAGCTGGTAGTCCTCGTCCGGCCACTCCGGCCACGCTTCGCCGAAGATTTCCTTCATCTCGTCCGGGTAGCGGCCGAAGTACACCGGATCGAGGTATTGCCGGTTCATGTAGGCATCGGCGCGCTGTACCGCTGCGCGGTCATCGCTGCTGTCGCTGGCCGGATACTTCGGTTCGAGGTTCACCACCAAGCCGATCTCGTGCTTGCCCTCGGCGCGGTAGGCCTGCACCGCGGCGCCGTGCGAGCGCAGCAAGTGATGGCTCGCGATCGGCGCTTCAAAGCGGTTGCGATGACCGGGCGCGAGCGCGCCGTGCAGGTAGCCGCCGTCGGTGACGACCCAGGGTTCGTTCAAGGTCGCCCAACGTTTCACGCGGCCGTCGAGCTTGCGGTACATCGTGCTGGCGTAGTCGGCGAACCAGTGCGCGATGTCGGGATTCAACCAGCCGCCGCGATCGTCGAGCGCCGCCGGCAGATCCCAGTGATAGAGCGTGAGCAGCGGTTCGATGCCGTTCTCGAGCAGGGTGTCGACCAGCCGTTCGTAGAAGTCGAGGCCGCCCGCATTCACCCGTCCCCTGCCCTCGGGCATCACGCGCGCCCAGGCGACGCTGAAACGGTACGCCTTCAGGCCGAGGTCGCGCATCAGCTTGATGTCGTCGCGGTAGCGCCGGTAGTGGTCGCAGGCGATGTCGCCGGTATCGCCGTCCTTAACCATCCCCGGCGTACGCACGAAGCGGTGCCAGATGCTCGGTCCGGCGCCGTCGGCGAGTGGCGATCCTTCGATCTGGTAGGCCGAGGTCGCGCTGCCCCACAGAAAACCCGGCGGGAAAGTGTAGTCCTTGCTCATCGCTTCGCCTTGTTCGTCGAAATGCTGGAAATGCACGGATGAAAACGATTACATTCAGTGTAACCCAGGCGCGGGCGGAGCAGAAGCGTCGACTCGAAAGACGCCGAGGAAGAACCAGCGAAAGCGCGAAGCCTCTCAGTCGTCGATCTTTTCCTTCGTGTCCTCTGCGCGCTTCGTGCTTCAATCCTTTTTTGCTCTTTACACGCCGCACCGGAAACCATGGCCAAGGTTCGTCTCGATCACCTGCGCAAGGTCTACGACAACGGCTTCGTCGGCGTCGCCGACGCGACCTTCGACATCGAGCACGGCGAACTGCTGGTGCTGGTCGGCCCGTCCGGCTGCGGCAAGTCGACCTTGCTGCGCATGGTGGCCGGGCTCGAATCGATCACCGCCGGCACGCTGACGATCGGCGAGCGTGTCGTCAACGAGGTCTCGCCGCGCGACCGCGACATCGCGATGGTTTTTCAGAACTACGCGCTGTATCCGCACATGAGCGTGGCCGACAACCTCGCCTTCGGGCTCAAGCTGCGCGGCACCCCGAAAACGGAAATCGACACGCGCGTGCGCGAAGCGGCGACGATGCTCGATCTGGAACGTCTGCTGCCGATGAAACCGGCGCAGCTCTCCGGCGGCCAGCGCCAGCGCGTCGCGCTCGGCCGCGCGCTGGTGCGCAAGCCGGCGGTGTTCCTGCTCGACGAACCGCTGTCCAACCTCGACGCCAAGCTGCGCCTGTCCACCCGTGTGGAAATCTCCAAACTGCATCGTCAGCTCGACGCGACGATGATCTACGTCACCCATGATCAGATCGAAGCGATGACGCTCGGTCATCGCATCGTCGTGATGAAGGACGGCCAGATCCAGCAGATCGACGCGCCGATGGCGCTGTACGAGCGTCCGCGCAATACCTTCGTCGCGACCTTTCTCGGCAGCCCCAAGATGAACCTGTTGTGGGGGCCGCTGCTCGAACGCGACGGCGGCCTGCGCCTGCGCATCGCCGACGGCGTCGAGCTGCCGCTGGCGCCGCCGCCGCCGCTGCGACAGAAGCTCGCGGCTTACGTCGGTCGCGAGCTGACCGTCGGCCTGCGCCCGGAAGATCTGCATTTCCGCCGCGACGGCGAGACCGACGCGCTCGAAGCGAAGGTCGAGGCGGTCGAGCCGGTCGGCAACGAGGCCTTCCTCAACCTCGGCTGCGGCGGCTGCGACCTCATCGTGCGCGTGCCGCCGCAGCATCTGCCCAAGGTCGGCGAGCGCATCCGGCTCGGCTACGACGCCGAGCGTGCGCACTACTTCGATCGCGACAGCGAGCTGCGGATCGAGGCCGACGCCGCCTGATCCTGGCTCCGCGCACCGCATCCGGCTCGACGCGAGTCGTGACGACCTAGCCGGCGGCGCGCCAAAGATTCGCCGCTTCCTCGACGATCACCTCCGGCCGTTCTTCCGGGAACAGCAGCTTGCCGCCGGCCAGACGGCGCACGCCGCGCGAGCCGCCGAGCGTGCGATCCAGATAGTCGGGGCTGGCCGAGGAAAAGATGCCATCGTCCATGCCCCACACGATCCGGGCCGGCACGCGGCTTTGCGCGAGCTGTGCGGCGATGCCGATCATCGGATTGCGCTCGAGGCCGATCGTGTAGGCGTCCAGCAAGGCCTTGCGCCGCGGCGAGCTGAGCAGCGGTGTGCAGTAGTAGTCGATCGCCTCGTCGGTCGGATGGCGCGGATCGGTGTAAAGGATGCGGCTGTCCGCACGCGCCTTGTTCTTGTCGGCCAGCTGCGGCCGCACCTGCACCTCGGCGAGCGTACCGGCATGCGCCAGTTCCAGACTCCCCTTCAGCGCGGCAGGCGGGCTGTCCGGCTCGGTATCGCAGTTGGTCAGGAGCAAGCTGCGCACACGCTCGGGATGGCGCACCAAGAACAACTGCGCCACCTGCCCGCCGCTGTCGCTGCCGACCAGATCGACGCGCCGGATCGACAAGGCATCGAGGAAGGCCGCCAGCATCTCCACCTGCGCATCCGGCCCCACGCCCTGCCCTGCGGCGACTTCGGTGTAGCCCAGGCCCATCAGATCCAGTGCGATGCAGCGGCGATGCGCCGACAACGGCCCCAGCGCGCCGCGCCACTGGAATCCGTTGAGCAGATACGCGTGCACGAACAAGGCCGCCTCGCCGCTGCCGCGCTCGACGTAAGCGATGTCGCCGAAG
This sequence comes from Dokdonella sp. GW821-FHT11D02, assembly GCF_058808595.1. NCBI lineage: Bacteria > Pseudomonadati > Pseudomonadota > Gammaproteobacteria > Lysobacterales > Rhodanobacteraceae > Dokdonella > Dokdonella sp. GW821-FHT11D02. Next base: position 3,143,793 of record NZ_CM179520.1, read on the forward strand.
CGGGTCTTCGCCAGGCGCCGGGCGGCATGGAAATCCGCCGCGGTTCCGGCCCACGGCGCGCTTGTCGTTTCGTGACGCTTGCCCGCTTGCAGCGCGCAGGCAGCGATCACACTGCTCGCCGCGGCGGCGCCGCTCCACCTCAGGAACTCTCTACGCTGCATGCTGGTCTCCGTGCTGGGCTTGCGCAGGGCGCGACGAAATGTTGGCATCGGCACTGGAACGCCGGCGCGCACGGACGGACGATCGCAGACACGAACGGATGAATCCCACGCGCCCCGCTCCACCCGCAGCGAGGAATTGAACGATGAGCGAAAAGCCCGCGCAGGACTCCCCTGCAGCGCTTCCGCTTCGCACCAGCAGCGCACAGACGCCGCCGCTGAGCGTGCGCACCGTGCCGGTGCCGGCCGGCTATCTCGAGCCGATGGCCGAAGACATCCATCACACGCTCGATTTCCACCTCGGCCAACCGACCTTGGTGACCTGCCATCTGGATGGCCGCACGCGGCGCGATCTGCAGATTCAGGGGCATTGCTCTGTGCTGCCGGCCGGGGCCGAACACAGCTGGCAGGTCGACGCCGAAGCCGCCGCGCTGCTGATCCATCTGACGCCCTCGTTCATGCGCGACAGCGCCGAGGCGATGGGACTGTCGACGCGCCACGCCGATCTGGCGCCGACCATTCGCATGCGCGATCCGGGCATCGAGCGGCTCGGCTGGATCCTGCAGGCCGAGCATCTGGACGGAAATCCGAACGGCCGGCTGTTCTCCGACGGCCTCGCCTGCGCGCTGGCGGCGCGCCTGCTGACCCTGCAATCGGGCCGACCGACGCCGGAGCGCAAGACTCGGCGTGCGTTGCCGGCCTGGCGCCTGCGCCGCGTGGTCGACTACATCGAAGCGAATCTGGACCGGGATTTGAATCTGGCCGAGCTGGCCGGCATCGCCGGCTTCAGCCCCTCGCATTTCAAGCCGCTGTTCAAGCAGGCGGTCGGCATGCCGGCGCATCGCTTCGTGCTCGAGCGGCGCGTGGCGCGAGCGCAGGCGCGCTTGCTCGAAGGCGAGGCCAGCCTGGCCGACATCGCGTCGGAGTCCGGCTTCGCCCACGCCAGCCACATGGCGCGCTGCATGCGCCGCCTGCTCGGCCTGAGCCCGACGCAGATCGCCGCGGCGCGGCGATGAACCCGCTGCGACCACGTGAACATGGGAAGGCGCGCGAACGGTTTCGCCGCCTCGCCGGTGCCGCCGTGCTGGTCGTGCTGCTACTGCTCGGCACCGACGCATCGGCGCAGCGCGCGGCCGCCGACGTCTGGGCCGCGGACATGCAACGCTTCGCCGACGCCGACCGCGCGCAACCGCTTGTGCCGGGCGGCATCGTCTTCGTCGGCAGTTCCTCGATTCGATTGTGGAGCGGCCTGGCCGACGACTTTCCCGGCCGCAAGGTTCTCAATCGCGGCTTCGGCGGTTCGACCTTGCCCGATGCGACGCGTCATCTCGATCGCCTGGTCGTTGCGCACCGGCCGCGCACGGTCGTGCTGTACGCCGGCGACAACGATCTCGCTTCCGACGCCACCCCTGAACAGGTTCGCACCGACTTCGACGCCTTCGTGCGCGCGCTGCGCGCCGAACTGCCGCAGACGCGCCTCCTGTTCGTCTCGATCAAGCCGAGCCCCTCGCGCATCGCCTTGTTGCCGGTGATGCGCGAGGCGAACGCGCTGATTCGCACAGACACGCAGCGGCTGAAGAACGTCAGCTACGTCGACGTGTTCACGCCGATGCTCGATGCCGACGGCCAGCCGCGCGCCGAGCTGTTCGGTCCGGACCGGCTGCACATGAATCGCACCGGTTACGCGTTGTGGACTTCGATCCTCGCACCGCTGCTGCCGCCCGATCCGCGCTGAACACGGCTCACGCTTTCGCCGCGTGCAGCAGCACGATGCCGAGCACGATCAGGCCGACGCCGCCGAGCCGCAACGGCGTCAAGGTTTCCGCGAACACGAACGCGCCGACCAGCAAGGTGCCGGCTGCGCCGATGCCGGTCCAGACCGCGTACGCGCTGCCGACCGGCAGCGCCGCCAGCGCACGCCCGAGCAGGAACACGAACACCGCCAGGGCCAGCAACGAGAGCAGGGTCCAGCCCGGTCGCGTGTAGCCCTGCGACAGCTTCATCGTCGTCGCCCAGACGACGTCGACGAATCCGGCGACGATCAGCATGGCCCAAGCGACGGTACTGCTCATCGCGGCACCGCCGTCGCTGCCTTCTCCAGCCGCAGCGCGGTCACCACGCTGTCGCGCGCGCGGATGCGTTCGAGATACGCCGCCAAGGCCGGGTACGGTTCTAACGAGATTTGGGTCGCGCGCGACCAGTCGGCGATGGTGAACAGATACGCGTCGGCGATGCTGAAACGCTCGCCTAACAGATAGTCGCGCCCGCTCAGGTGCTGCTCGACATGGGCGAAGCGCTGCGCGATGCGCGCACGCGCGACCGCGGCGGCCTGCTCGCCGTACTCGGGGTGGAACAGCCACGGGCTGAAGGACTTGTGCAGCTCGGAACTGATGAAAGTCAGCCAGCTCTGCAACTCGCTGCGCTCACGCGTCCCCGCGGCCGGCGCCAAGCCGGCGTCGGGCACCAGCTCGGCGAGGTATTGCAAGATCGCGACGCCTTCGCCGAGCAGGCGGCCGTCATCGAGTTCGAGCAGCGGCACGTAACCGAGCGGGCTGAGTTCGCGATAGTTGCGGCCGTCGGCGACGACCACCGCGTCGGGGCCGAGACGCACGCGGCGCAACTCCACCTCGAGACCGAGTTCGCGGATGATGATGTGCGGCGCCAGCGAGCAGGTGCCGGGAGTGAAGTAGAGTTTCATGGCGGGTTTCCTGTTTGGGTGGAGCCGCCAATTTCGATGCGCGCCGGCGGCGTTCCAACACGGCGCGCGCACAAGGATTGTTTGCGCATGCGACAAGAACGGCTGTCTCTGGAAGATCTCGACCTGCTGCGTGCGATCGGCGCGCACGGCAGCCTGACGGCGGCGGCGAAGGCGCTCGCCATCGAGCATTCGAGCGCATTCCGCCGACTTGCCGCGATCGAGGCGCGCATCGGCAGCGCGCTGTTCCGGCGCAGCCGGCGCGGCTACGCGCCGACCGAAGCGGGCGAGGTCGCGATCGCCGGTGCGCAGCGGCTGTTGGCCGAGGTGGAGCAATTGCAGCGCGAGCTGGCCGGTCGCGACACGCGCGCCGAAGGCCGCATCCGCGTGACGATTCCCGACACCTTGGCCGGCGTCGCGGCCCAGCTGTGCCGCGCCTTCCACGCCGCGCATCCGGCGCTGCGCTGCGACCTGATCGTGGCGAACGCGTTCTTCAATCTGCAGCGCCAGGACGCCGAAGTCGCATTGCGCGCCAGCGCGACGATGCCGGACGGCCTCTCGGCCAAGCGCATCGGCGCGATCGCGACGGCCACCTACGTCGCGGCCGCGACCCCGGCCGCTGCGATCGCGGCCGGCGACTGGATCGGCTTCGACGATTCGCTCGCGCACCTCTCTTCGGCGCAGTGGCTGCGCAGCCATGTGCCCGAAGCGCGCATCGCGATACGCGTCAATTCGCTGCCGGCGGCGCTGGCCGCCTGTCAGGCCGGTTTCGGCCGCGCGCTGTTGCCGTGCTATTTCGCCGACGCCGCCGCGGATGTAAGCCGGATCGGCGCGCCGCTGGCGGAGATCCGCACCGATCTATGGTTCGCCACGCATCCGGATTTGCGCCGCTCGGCCAAGGTGCGGCTCTTGCGCGAGTTCGCGCTGCGCTGGCTGCCGTCGCGAATCGCCTAGCTATTTCATCTCTCCCGCTCGCGGGAGAGGTCGGCGCGGACGACTCGAATCCGTCAGTCGGGCTTCGCTGCCGCTTTGCAGTCGGCGCAAACCCCATGCACCTCGAGCGTCTGCGCGCGCGCACCGAAACCGCGTTCGCGCGCCTGCTCGTTGAGCAGCTGCGAGACACGCTCGTCGCAGATCTCGACTGCGCTGGAACAGACGTCGCAGATCAGGAACGGGACCTGATGCGCTTCGCTCGGATGATGACAGCCGACGAAGGCATTGATCGATTCGAGCTTGTGGATGAAGCGGTGTTCGAGCAGGAAGTCGAGCGCGCGATAGATCGTCGGCGGCGCCGCGCCGCTGTGCTCGTCCTTGAGCCGATCGAGCAGATCGTAGGCTTTGACCGGTTTTTCTTCGGCGGCGATCAGTTCGAGCACGCGCAGACGCAGCGGCGTCAGGCGCAGACCGCGCGACTCGCAGGCCGTGGCGACCGCGCCGACGAAGGCTTCGGCGTCGTGGCTGTGGTCATGCGAATGCTGGCTGGCGGCGTGCGGCATGGCGGAATGATAGCGCGGGAAGGCGTTGCACACTTCCAAGTGGCGGCATGACGCGGCCAATGCAAGCGCACGGGCGCGGCCGCGTGCCTCAATCGCGCTTTCGGCTGGCCCAGTCGTCGCGCTTCATGCGCGAGCGCGGCGACTGCCGCGCCGCCTTGCGCACGTCGACGCCGCAATGCCGGCACACCTTGGCCGCCGGCGCATTCGGCTGGCCGCAGTCGGGACACTCGACGAAGCTGGATTTCGACAGCGCCACGATCAGCCAGCCGATCGGTCCGAGCGCTGCTCCCCACAGGAGGCCGGCGAGCCAGCGCCCCTTGGCTTGGCCGATCAGGGCGCCGATCACTGCGCAGACCAGGGTGATCGCCAGCGCCCACTTCCACAACAGCGGATCCAACAGCGAATCGATGCAGGTCTGCAGCAACGCCTGCACCGCATCCGGATCGGTTTGATCCAGGTTCGACAGCGCCGACAGGGTGCAAGCCTGATCCATCGCTCTACTCCGTGCGTTTCAACGCGGCTTCGATCCGCTGCAATGCTTCGTCGCGGCCGGCCAGGAAAACCGTATGGTCGATCGAGGGCGACACCTGGGTGCCGGTCAGCGCGACACGCAGCGGCTGTGCGATCTTGCCCATGCCCTCGCCGATCGCTGCGGCCGCGGCTTCGATTGCTCCATGAATCGCTTCGACCTTCCACTCGGCCAGAGCGGCGAACTGCGCTTGCACGGCTTCGAGCGCGGCGCGCGCGGTCGGCGTCTTCAGATGCTTGCTCACCGCTTGTTCGTCGTAGTTCTCCAGCGGCGCGTACCAGACGCGCGCCTTCTCGGCCATTTCCTTCAGCGTCTTGGCGCGATCGCGCAGCGCGACGATCACGTCGGCCGGATCGGGGCCGCGCGTGGGGTCGATGCCGGCCGCGCGCAGATGCCATTCGAAATGCGGCGCGATCTCGCGCGGATCGTCGCTCTTGAGGTATTGCTGGTTGAGCCAGGACAGCTTCTCCAGATCGAAGCGTGCGGCGGACTTGTTGACGTCGCCCGCCTCGAACAGCTCGATCATCTGCGCCAGCGAGAAAATCTCCTGATCGCCGTGCGACCAGCCCAGCCGCACCAGGTAATTCAACAGCGCGTGCGGCAGGAAGCCGTCGTCGCGGTACTGCATCACGCTGACCGCACCGTGGCGCTTGGACAGCTTCTGCCCATCCGCGCCGAGGATCATCGGCAGGTGCGCGAAGTTCGGCACGGCGGCGCCGAGCGCGTGGTAGATGTTGATCTGGCGCGGCGTGTTGTTGACGTGGTCGTCGCCGCGAATCACGTCCGTGATGCGCATGTCGATGTCGTCGACGACGACGGCGAAGTTGTAGGTCGGAAAGCCGTCCGAACGCAGCAGCACGAGGTCGTCGAGTTCCTCGTTGCTCCATTCGATGCGGCCTTTGACCTGGTCGTCGAACACCACGCTGCCCTGCGCCGGATTCTTGAAGCGCAGCACGCGGTTCGGATCGTCGCGCAGGGGCTGATCGAGATCGCGGTAGTGGCCGTTGTAGCGCGGCTTGAGGCCCTTGGCCATCGCCTCCGCGCGCATCGCTTCGAGTTCTTCCTTGGTCTCGTAGGCGTAGTACGCCTTGCCGGCTTTGAGCAGGTCGGCGGCGACCTCGCGATAACGGTCCATGCGCAGGGTCTGGTAGTACGGACCCTCGTCCGCGGCGAGGCCGAGCCAGTTCATGCCGTCGAGGATCGCCTGCACCGCGGCGTCGGTGGAGCGCTCGCGGTCGGTGTCTTCGATGCGCAAGATGAACTCGCCGCCGCGATGACGCGCCTCCAGCCAGCAGTACAGCGCGGTGCGCGCGCCGCCGATGTGCAGGTAGCCGGTGGGACTGGGGGCGAAGCGGGTGCGTACGGTCATTGCGGGTCGGGGAAATCGAAGGATTGCGGAGTTTACTCAAAGCGAGGTCGATGGCGGACAAAGCGGGCCAGCGCGCGAGTTCGACTCACGAATCTACGAAGAAAAGTGTAGATTAGGCCGACCCCGCACATACGGAGGCCCGCCATGATCACACGTGCCGCGACTGTGCTCGCCTTGATGCTGGCAGGAGCGTCCGCGTCAGCCGCCCCGCCCTCTGCCTCCCCTCCTGCGCGATCGGCCGCGCCGATGTATGAGATCGTCGACCTCGGCGGCTTCGGCGGCAGCTATGCCTCCGCCAACGCGATCAACGACGTCGGGCAAATCGTCGGTGCCGCCGAGGGATTGCACGGTCCGGAACCTTTCTTGTGGGACGGCGGCAGACTGACCCATCTGGGTCATCTCGCCGCGGAAAACCGCGGCGGGTCCGCCAATGCGATCAGCGCGAACGGCCTGATCGCCGGGGGCTCGTTGGCCCGCTATCCGCCCGGCGGCTGGTCCGATCACCCGTTCCTTTGGAGCCGCGCGACCGGCATGCGCGATCTGCTTCCGGCGACCTCCCTCAGCAGCGGCACAGCGATCGGCATCAACTCGGCCGGTCTGGTGGCCGGAAACGTCGGCCGTTACGGCGCTTTCTTGTGGAGTTCGAAGAGCGGAATGAAATATCTGTCGGCGCCCGACAGCGCACCGGGATTTGTGAACACGCTCAACGGCTTCAGCGAAACCGGCTGGGTCTGCGGCTCGCAGGTGACGACGGCCGGAATCAGCGCCGCCTGGGCCTACGACAGTGCGGCCAAGCGATACAAGCATCTGCCCGGGCTCGGCGGGATCAGCACGGTCGCCTACGCCGTGAACGCCCTCGGCGATGCCGTGGGCTTGAGCCTGAAGCCGAATCTGCAGATGCGGCCGGTGCTGTGGACGCAGGAAGGCGATCTGGTCGACCTCGGCTTTCTGCAGATTCCAGGCTTCACCCAAGGCGAAGCGCACGCGATCAACGACCACCGCTGGATCGTCGGCTGGGATCCGTACGACGGCGATGGCCGCTTTCCGATCGGCTGGCTCTGGGTCGAAGGCGACAAGTACGAACTGATCGGACGAATCGCCGATCCCGTGCAGCGCTCCGCCTGGACCCAGCTCACGCCGTTGGCGATCAACAACCATGGACAGATCGTCGGGCAGGGCACGAGGAGCGGAGGTGAAGGCGGCGCTTTCCTGATGACGCCGCTGCCTTGAAATCGCGCCGGCCCCCTTTTCCACTTTTTTACAAAGCTCCCGACGGCCCGCACGACACCCTTCGAGCCTCACCGGCGCGAGCAATTTTGCGCGCTGCGTCGCGACTTGCTGCGACCGCACCGCTAGCATCGCGCGCATGATGCCAGCCCGCTCCCGCTCCGCCGCCGGACGCCAGCCCGCCTCGCCGAGGACTTCGGTGCCCAGAACATCGGCCCGCAACGCGCCACTGGATACGCGCTATACGGCGGCGGTGATTCCGACCACGATCCTCGCCGTCTTGGCCCAGCTCGCCGATGCCGAAGAGGTCGCGGTCGAACCCTGGCTGGCCGGCCTCGGCATCACGCGTGCGCAGATCGACGATGCCTCGGTGCGCGTCTCCTATCGCCAGGCCAGCGTCATCATCAAGCGCGCCATGCGGGCGATTCCGCGCAGCGACTTCGGCCTCGAAGTCGGCACGCACCAGTCCAGCGGCACCTTCGGCATCATGGGGCTGGCGATGATGACCGCGCGCACCTTCGGCGAGGCGGTCGCGATCGGGGTCGAGTACGCCGACATCACCGGCGCGCTGATGGACGTCGAACTGGAATACAGCGGATCGAATCGCGCCGACGCGCGCGAGGTCGCGCTGGTGGCGCGCCCGCGCTTCGCCGACGAAGAGATTTTGGTGTTCCTGTGCGAGGAGCTGTTCGCCAGCACGCTCAACCTCGCGCGCAACCTGGTCGGTGCCGCGTTCAAGCCGGAGCGGCTCGAACTCACCTACCCGACGCCGCCGCACGCGGCGCGCTACCGCAAGCTGTTCGGCTGCGACGTGCGCTTCGGCGCCAGTCGCAATCGCGTGGTGGTCGCGGCGCATTGGCTCGAGCAGCGCCTGCCCACGCACCATCCGGTGTCGGCACAACAAGCGCTGGCGATCTGCCGCGAGCAGGCCGCGCAGATCAAGCGCCAGAGCGAGATCATCGCCTCGGTCGAGCGCATCCTGCGCCGGCGCCTGGCCGAGCATCCGACCCTGGGCGAGATCGCGCAGAACCTGAACCTGTCCGAGCGCACTCTGCGCCGGCATCTGGCCACCGCCGGCCGCGTCTATCGCGACATCCACGACCAGCTGCGCGCCGAGCGCGCGCTCGAACTGCTCAGCGCCGGTGCGCTCAGCATCGCCGCGATCGGCAGCGAGGTCGGCTATTCCGATGCGCGCGAATTCCGGCGCGCGTTCAAACGCTGGACCGGCGCGCCGCCGACCGCGCTGCGGCATGGCGGGGTCGCGGTGGAGTAGGGCGCCGGTGGCGCCAGCGGCCAGACGAGAATGGCCGCTTTGCCCCCCAAGTTGGCCCGCCGGCCCCTACCCTCAAACGTTCGTTCGGCGCACATTGCCGCGTCGCCTGCCGAAGGGGTTTCGATCATGCGCAAGCTCGCCGCCACTCTCGCCTTGTGTGCTCTCGCCGCCGGTTGCGGCCAGGGTTCGGGGCCGCCGCAACCCTTGAGCGACGCCGAGGCGGCGTTCGAGAAGAAGCTGCAGGAACAGTTCCTCGACGCCAAGCCCGGCAGCGTGATCGAGATTCCGGCCGGCAAGCATTCGCTGCAGCGCGTGCTGACCTTGCGCGCGAACGGCGTCACCGTCCGCGGCGCCGGCTCGGACAAGACCGTGCTGTCGTTCAAGAATCAGGTGTCGGGACCGGAAGGCATCCTGGTCTACGCCAGCGACTTCACCATCGAGCGCCTCGCGATCGAGGACAGCAAGGGCGACGGGCTCAAGATCAACGACGGCGAGAACATCACCATTCGCGACGTGCGCGTGGAGTGGACCGCAGGCCCCTCCAAGGACAACGGCGCCTACGGCATCTATCCGGTCAAGTGCAAGAACGTGCTGATCGAGGATTCCTCGTCCTTCGCCGCACGCGACGCCGGCATCTACGTCGGCCAGTCGCAGGACATCATCGTGCGCCGCAACCGCGCCGAAAAGAACGTCGCCGGCATCGAGATCGAGAACTCGGTGCGCGCCGACGTCTACGAGAACACCGCGACCAACAACACCGGCGGCATCCTGGTGTTCAACATGCCCGATCTGACCCTGCACGGCGAGCACACGCGCGTGTACAAGAACAAGGTCGTCGCCAACAACCTCGGCAACTTCGCCGCCAAAGGCACCGCGGTGGCGAGCGTACCGGCCGGCACCGGCGTCTTGATCATGTCCAACCCGAAGGTCGAGATCTTCGACAACGACATCGCCGACAACCGCACCGCCAACACGATCATCGCCAGCTATTTCATCAGCAACTTCGCCGACAAGAAGCCGACCGAAGGCTACGACCCGTACCCGAAATCGATCTACATCTACGGCAACCGCTTCTCCGGCGGCGGCGACTCGCCCGACGGCCTCGACTGGAAAGCGCTCAAGGTGTCGATGTTCGGCCTCAACGGGCACTTCCCCGACGTCTTGTGGGACGGTTACGTCGACACCAAGGCGATGACCGACGGCCAATACGCGCCCGCGCAACGCATCTGCGTGCAGAACGGCGCGTCCGAAGTGCTCAACGTCGACGGTCCGAACGGCTTCGACAAACCCAAAGTCGGCAAGGAAGAGTTCAACTGCGAGTTGCCGCGCTTGGCGCCAGTCGAGCTGAAGGGCAAGGCTTGATGAGGCGCGTGAAGGGCCCGCAGCGGGCCTCTGAGCAATCGTCATTCCCGCGCCGGCGGGAATCCGCCGGCTCCTCGGCGCTCGCGACCGGCGCACGCATCGGCTTCGGCGTGCAGACTCGCCGTCTCGCCGGGGGCTTCGTGGTGGCGCTGGCGCTGCTCGCCGGCTGCACGCCGGCGCCGCAAGCGGTGCACTTCTTCGCCGAAGGCCGCCCGGCCAAGCTCAGCGACTGGCATCTGGTCGAAGCGCGCGGCGGCCGCCTCGAAACGAATGCGGACGTGCTGCCCTACGATCTGAACACGCCGCTGTTCAGCGACTACGCGCACAAGTTCCGCACGGTGTGGATGCCCAAGGGCAGCTCGGCGAAGTACGACGCCGAGGGTCCGTTCGATTTTCCGGTCGGCACCGTGCTGAGCAAGACCTTCTACTACCCCGTGGTCGCGAACGAGCCGCACGGCAGCAAGGCGGTCGCACGCAATTACGACAGCTCGCACGACTTCGCTGCCGCCGCGACCGGTGCGGCGCTCGATCTGTCTCAAGTGCGGCTGATCGAAACACGCCTCTTGGTTCGCCGCGAACAGGGTTGGGAAGCGATTCCCTACGTCTGGAACGCCGCGCAGACCGAAGCCGAACTCGCACGCACGGGCGATGCGATCGCGCTCGAGCTGGTCGACGCGCAAGCCGCGCGCGAAGCCTTCACCTACGTCGTGCCGAACGAGAACCAGTGCGCCGGTTGCCACGTGACGAACGTGAAGGCGAAACGGATCGAACCGCTCGGGCCGCGCGCGCGCCATCTCAATCGCGACTACGCCTACGCCGACGGCAGCAAGAACCAGCTCGCCTACTGGAGCGAGAAGGGTTACTTGAGCGGACTGCCGGCGGCGGAACTGCCGCGCGATGCGGACTGGCGCGATACCCGGGAGCCGCTCGAAGCGCGTGCTCGCGCCTATCTCGACGTCAATTGCAGCCAGTGCCACAGCCCGACCGGCCCGGCCAATACAACTGCGCTCGACCTGCGCAGCGCGGCAACCGACCTGCGCCGCCTCGGCCGCTGCAAGCCGCCGGTTGCGGCCGGGCGCGGCACCGGCGATCGCCTGCTCGACATCGTGCCGGGCAAGCCGGACGAATCGATCCTGGTCTATCGCATGCTGTCGAACGAACCCGGCGTGATGATGCCGGAGATGGGTCGCAATACGACGCACCGCGAAGGGGTCGAGCTGATCCGCGAATGGATCGCCGCGATGCCCGGCAATTGCGATGCTTGAGAAACCACCTGAGGGGAGGTTGCCGTGAAGAACATCCAGATCAAGCCTTTGGCGAGGCATGTGCGTGTGGCCTTGCTCGCCGGCGCGGCGGCGCTGAGCGCGAGCGGCGCGGCGTTGGCAGCGGACGCGCCCGCTGCCGATGACGCCGCATCCGCTGCACAGGAGCAGGCCCCGCCTGCGGCGCCGGCGCCGTCTGCGGCGACCGACGCCGCACAGCAGCTCGGCAACATCACCGTCACCGCGCAGAGCCGCACGCAGCAGGTGCAGGAAGTGCCGATCGCGATGCAGGTGGTCACGGCCGCGCAGATCGACAAACTCGCCGCTACCGATCTGGCCAAGATGGACATGTACATCCCCGGCCTCTCGGTCAGCGGCGAACAGCCGACGCAGCCGAACTTCAACCTGCGCGGCATCGGCGCCTCGGACTTCGGCATCGGCACCGATTCGCCGGTCGGCATCTACGCCAACGGCGTCTACATGGGCAAGACCGGCGGCGCGCTGATGATGTTCAACGACATCGAGCGCGTCGAAGTGCTGAAGGGACCGCAAGGCACGCTGTTCGGCCGCAACAGCGCGGCCGGCGCGATCTCGATCGCGACCGTTGCGCCAGGCTCGGAATTCGAAGCGCAGGCGCGCACGCGCCTGGGCAATCACGGTCAGCGCTATCTCGACGGCGTGTTGAACCTGCCGATCAGTCAGGACATCGCCATGCGCGTGAGCTTCGTCGACAACCAGAGCGACGGCTGGCTGCGCGACGCGGTCAACGGCCGCAACTACAAGAAAGACAACGACTGGGGCCTGCGCACGCAACTGCAGTGGAACGGGCCGGGCGACACCGTGGTCAATCTGGCGTGGGAGCACGAACGCCTCAAGCAGCCCTCGCGCCCGGCCATCGGCGTAACGCGTCTGCCCGACTATCCCGAGCTGCCGCCGATCGTGCCCGATGTCACCACCTACCTCGATCCGCGCAAGGCGCCGGTATTGAACGACGTGAACGACAATCGCGAGTCGCGCACGTTCGACTCGTTCGTGTTGCGCGTCGAGCATCCGTTCTCGTTCGGCGACTTCACCTCGCTGACTTCGTTCCAGCGCTTTCACACCTACAACCGCGCCGATCAGGACGGCACCAACCGCCTCTATCTCTACCTCGACGACGTCAACATCGAGCGCCACAAGAGCTGGTCGCAGGAGTTCAAGCTGGCCGGCAAGACCGATCTGGCCGATTGGGTCGGCGGCGTCAGCTGGTACAAGGACGACGGCCGTCAGACCAGCCAGATCAACCTGTTCACCAACAGCATCGACACCCTGCTCAACAACATCGGCGCCGCGCCGGGCGGCTTGTACGGCCCACTGACGCAAGGCCTGCAAGCCGCCGGCTTCCAGTACTCGCTGCTCGGCGATCCGTGGCAGGAGAACATGAACAACCGCGGCGTGGCCACGGCCGCGGCGATCTACGGCGACGTGATCTGGCACATCACCGACCGCCTCAATCTGACCACCGGCGCGCGCTTCACGCGCGACGAACGCGATTTCAGCTGGTACACGCCGCCGCGCATCGCCAACGAGCTGGATCGGACCTTGCTCAGCCTGCAGGCGCTCGGACTGCTCGACGCGCTCGGCGTGCCGATCGAAACCTTCCAGCAGAACATCTATTTCGTCACGCCCTCGACCTTGAATCATCCGGTCAAGCTCAACCGCAGCTGGAACGACACCAGCCCGCGCGTGGTGCTCGACTACAAGCTGACGCCGGACATCATGCTGTACGCCTCGGCCACCAAGGGCTATCAATCCGGCGGCTTCAACGCGCTCGAAGTCGCTTCGGTGTACCGCCCGCAGACGGTGCGCAACTACGAAGCCGGCATCAAGAGCTGGTTCCCCGACTACAAGCTGCTGCTCAACGCGTCGGTGTACTACTACAAGTATTCCAATCTGCCGAACCTGACCTTGGTCTCCAACGGCGGCGGCAGCGGCGAGGACTTGCCGCAGTACCAGATCATTCCGAGCGACCAGGAAGCGAAAGGTCTGGAATTCGAGGCGCGCTGGCAGGCGACAGAGAGCCTGCGCGTGACCGCGGCCGCGGCCTACATCAACCAGACCTACAAGAAGTACCTCACTTCGGAGGGGCGCGACTTGTCCGGCGAGGCCACCGGCCTGCCGCTGTGGTCGGGCACGCTCGGCCTCGACTACATCGTGCACCAGGTGTTCCACGGCGATCTCGATTTCACCTTGCAAGGCGCCTTCACCGGCAAGCAGCGCTGCAACGCCGACTCGGCCCTGCAAGGCACCTGCATCCGCGGCCTGCCGTTCAAGACCGGCGATCGTCAGACGCGCGCGGATTTCCGCGTCGGCTGGTCGTCGCCGAACTTGCCGTGGAGCTTCGCGGTGTTCGTCAACAACGTGTTCGACAAACGCTACGTCACCGGTCTCAACAACATCAGCACTTCGGTGCTGGGCACCACCAGCGCCAACATCACGCCGCCGCGGTTGTGGGGCGTGGAAGCGGCGGTGCGGTTCTGAGGAACCGGCCACATGCGTTCTCCCTCTCCCGCAAGCGAGAGAGGGAGAACGGCAGGCATGCTTGGGATCGGCGCTTCATCCGGGAAATCCGCTCGAACGCGATCGTCATACGGCATCAGGCAAAATAGCCGCTCGACCGCCCTGCTCCGAGCCCGCCATGATCCGATTCCCTTCGCGCGACCGCCTCGCGCCGCTGAGTCTGTTGCTTGCCGCCGCGTTGAGTGCCTGCGCATCGGCGCCGCCGACGCCTAAGACCGCCGCGGCGGCGAAAGCCGCCGTGCCCGAAGGCGCGCGCGCGACGCTGGCCTTGCTCGAATCGACCGACCTCCACTCCAACGTCCGCAGCTACGACTACTACCAGCTCGCCGACGATCCCTCGCTCGGTTTCGAACGTCTGGCGACGCTGATCAAGCAGGCGCGCGCGCAGTACGAAAACTCGTTGCTGTTCGACGCCGGCGACACGATCCAGGGCACCGCGCTGGCCGACTATCAGGCGCTGGTCAAGCCGATCGGCTGCGACGAAGAACTCGCCATGTACCGCGCGATGGACGCGCTCGGCTACGACGGCGGCACCGTCGGCAATCACGAGTTCAACTACGGCTTGCCGTTCCTTGCGCAAGTCACCAAGAATCCGATGAACGTCGACGGCGTCTCGCCGCAGCGCTGCAAAGGCCCCAATTACCCGCTCGTGCTGTCGAACGTGTTCAGCGCCCGCGACGGTCAGCCGATCTACGCGCCGTACGGCTGGGTCAACGCCAAACTGAAATACCGCAGCGCCGACGGCCGCGCCGGCGAGGACGATCTGCGCGTCGGCCTGCTCGGCTTCACGCCGCCGCCGATCCTGCAATGGGACAAGCGCAACCTCGAAGGCAAGCTCACCACCAAGGGCCTGGTCGAAGCGGCGCGCGAATACTTGCCCAAGCTGCGCGAACAGAACGCCGATCTCGTCGTCGCGATCTCGCACGGCGGGCTCGACGCCTCGCCCTACAGCGACCAGATGGAGAATGCGAACTGGTACCTCGCGCAAGAACCCGGCATCGACGCGCTGCTGCTCGGCCATTCGCACGCGGCGTTCCCCGATCCCGGCAATGCGAAATCGCGCTTCGCCAACATGCCCGAGGTCGACAACCAGCGCGGCTTCGTGCACGGCAAGCCGGCGGTGATGGGCAGCTTCTGGGGCAAGGGCTTGGGTGTGATCGAGCTGGCCCTGGTGCGCAAAGACGGTCGCTGGCAGATCGATCCGGCGGCGACACATTCTGAAGTGCGCAGCATCAAGCAAGCCGACGGCCGCTTCGTCGAGCCCGATCACGAAATCGCCGCGCTGGTCGAGGACGTGCATCAGGCGACGATCCGCTACGTCTCCACGCCGATTGGTGACAGCGACTTCGCGATGACCAGCTACTTCGCCGACGTCGGTGACGTCAGCGCGCTGCAACCGGTCAACAGCGCGCAGCGCGAGTACGTCGAACGCTATGTCGCCAAGAACCTGCCGCAGTACGCGGACGTGCCGGTGTTATCGGCGGCGGCGCCGTTCAAGGGCGGCTTCGGCGGCGCGGCCGACTACACCGACATTCCGGCCGGCCCGCTGGCGATCCGCAACGCGGCCGACTTGTACCTGTACCCGAACACGCTGACCGCAGTGAAGACCGACGGCAAAGGCGTCAAAGCCTGGCTCGAGCACTCGGCCGGCCGCTTCAATCGCATCGATCCGAACCAGACCGAGCCGCAGGAGCTGGTCAACCGCAAGTACGTCGGCTACAACTTCGACGTGCTGCAGGGCGAGCTGCGCTACGAGATCGACGTGACCCAGCCCGAAGGCTCGCGCATCCGCAACCTGCGCCATCGCGGCAAACCGATCGACGATGCGCAGCCGTTCCTGATCGTGACCAACAACTACCGCGCCAGCGGCGGCGGCCATTTCCCCGGACTCGACGGCAACAACATCGTGCTGTCGGCGCCGGACGCGAACCGCGACGTGCTGATCGAATGGGTGAAGCAGCGCAAGCACCTCACGCGCAAACAGGACGGCTCCGATCGCAGCTGGCGTTTCGCGCCGGTGAAGACCAAAGGACCGGTCGTGTTCGCGTCGGCGGTCGGCAAGCTGGATCAGGCCAAGGCGGCCGGACTCCGCGGCCTGCGCCAGCTCAAGGACAACGGCGACGGCAAGGCGACCTACGCCATCGACCTCGCCGCGCCGCGCTGAGCCATCCGTGATGCACACCATGCACGTTTCACGAACGCTGGGATAAAGTCCGCGCGCGGCCGTTCCAGCCGCGCCGAAGGGGAGCTCGCCGATGTACCGTTTGCTGCGCCTATTACCTGTTTGCGTTCTGCTCGCCGCCTGCAGCGCCACTCCACCGCCGAAGAAGCCGAGCGCGGCCGAGGTGGCTGCGGCCGCTGCCAATACCCGCTTCGCCGACCTCTCGCAGCGCTGGCTCGACGGCTACTTCAGCCTCTCCCCGGTCGCAGCGACGCAAACCGGCGAGCATCGCTACGACGCCGAGTTGGACGATCTCAGTGCGGCCGGTCGCCAGCGCGGCCTCGAATTCTCGCGCAGCATGCTGAGCGAACTCGAACAGATCGACCGCAGCACGCTCTCGCGCGCGAATCAGGTCGACTACAGCATTCTGCGCAACCAGTTGCGTTCGGACATCTGGAGCACCGAGACGCTGCAGAGTTGGGCGTGGGACCCGATGATCTACAGCCAGCTCGCCGGCGGCGCGCTGTACAGCCTGACCGCACGCGAGTTCGCGCCGCTGCCCGATCGCCTGCGCGCAGCCACCGCGCGCATGGAAAAACTGCCGGCGCTGTTCGAGCAGATGCGCACGAACCTCGATCCGGCGCGTGTGCCGAAGATCCACGCCGAGACGGTGGCGAAGCAGAACAAGGGCGTGCTCAGCCTGGTCGACAGCCAGATCGCGCCGCATGCGAAAGAACTGCCCGAGGCCGACCGCAAGCGGCTCGAGGCAGCGATCGCCGGTCTGCGCAAGGCCGTCGCGCAGAACCAGACCTGGCTCGATCGTCAGCTGGTGCCCAAGGCCAAGGGCGACTTCCGCCTCGGCGCCGAACGCTACGACGCCAAGCTCGCGTTCGCCTTGAACTCGCCGCTGACGCGCGCCGACATCCGCAGCCGCGCCGAAGCCGCGCTGCAGAGCACGCGCGAGGAGATGTACGGCATCGCACGCAAGGTGCTTGCCGGCAAGCGCAAAGCGCCGCCGTTGCCGGAAAAGCCGACTCCCGCGCAGCAGCAGAAAGCGATCCAGGCGGCGCTCGAACTCGCCTACGCCGAACGGCCCAAGCGCGACGAAGTCATCGCGACGGCCGAAGCGGCGCTCAAGCGCGCTACCGATTTCGTGCGCAGCAAGGACATCGTCGGCCTGCCGGACGCGCCGCTGAAAATCATCCCGATGCCGGAATTCCAGCGCGGTGTCGCGCTCGCTTACTGCGATTCGCCCGGTCCGCTCGACAAGGGTCTCGACACGTTCTACGCGGTGTCGCCGATCCCGAGCGACTGGACCAAGAAACAGGTCGACTCCTTCCTGCGCGAATACAACACGCGTTCGATCGAGGAACTGACCATCCACGAAGCGATGCCGGGCCACTACCTGCAGCTGTGGCATTCCAACAAGTATCCGTCGGTGCTGCGTGCGGTGCTCTCGTCCGGTCCGTTCATCGAAGGCTGGGCGGTATTCACCGAGAAGGTGATGGCCGACGAGGGCTATCTCGACAACGATCCGCTGTACCGCCTGGTGCACCTCAAATGGGATCTGCGCGCGGTCGCCAACGCGCTGCTCGACCAGGCCATCCACGTCGATGGCATGACGCGCGAACAAGCGATGAAGCTGATGACGGTGCAGACCTTCCAGGAAGAACGCGAGGCGGCTGGCAAGTGGACGCGCGCGCGCCTGACCTCGACCCAGCTGCCGACCTACTTCGTCGGCTGGCAGGAGCATCTGGACCTGTACGGCGAGACCAAACAGCGCTGGGGCGACGGTTTTGCGCTGCGCCGCTACAGCGACACGGTGCTGTCGTTCGGCTCGCCGCCGGTGCGCTATGCGCGTGCGCTGATGTTGGATGAAGCGATCGATTGATCGTCAGCTGTGACCTCTTCCGCTCGCGGAAGAGGTCACAGCTGCTTCCGGCGGCTGAAGGTCAGCGCAGGATGCGGAACGGATCAGGGATAGCGCAGTCGCGCTGAAGGCGCGTGCGAGGGCCGAGGCCGCCACAAGCGGCCGAGGGCTGAGACACGGTCGAGTATCGTCCTCAGACGACACGAGGGATGGGAGAGCGCACGATGGATGGTTGCTTGCTCGGAGTAGATCACCCCGTCTGCCCTCACCCCAACCCTCTCCCGCAGGCGGGAGAGGGAGAACGGCTGGAGGCGGTACGCCGATCGGAGCGCGTAGGCGCCGTACTTACTTCACGTGAACCGTGATCTTCTTCGACACGATCGGCGGATCGAACTGCACGTGGCGGGTGTCGCCGAAATCGAGCTGCAAGGTGTGCGTGCCCGGCTCCAGCGTGATGGTGTCTTCGGTCTGGCCCTTGCCGTAATGCTTGTGGGTGGCGTCGTTGGGGATCGGCATGTCCAGCGGCGGCAGTTCCTTGGCGTCGATCAGGAGATGGTGATGGCCGGTGTCGGGCGTGGTGTCGCCAGCCGGCTTGATCTCGATGCCCTTGACGCCGAACTTGACGGTAAGCTCGCGGCCGACCGTGGCGCCGTCTTTCGGCTCGATGAAGAACACCTTCGCGCCCTTCGGCGCCTTCTCACGCACGATGCCGGTAGCAGCGGCGGGCGCGGCGTGCGAAGCCGGATGTCCGGCGTCCTGCGCGGCCGTCGCAAAACCGCTGCCGAGCAGCAAGGCCGCGGCCATCAACGAAATCGAGCGCATGATCGTTTCTCCGTTCGATGAAAGAGGCGGCATCATAGCGCCGCCGCCCCTGTGCGGATTGTTAATTGCGGCAGCGGCCACATCTGTCGGCGGAGCATCGATTCGTCCATGAACCCAACGCCCCCCGCCACCACCCTGTCCGTGCTGCGCCGCCTCTGGCCCGAGGTGTGGCGCTATCGGCGGCGCGTCGGCATCGCGCTGGTGCTGCTGGTCGCCGCCAAGCTCGCCAACGTCGGCGTGCCGCTGGTCTTGAAAGACTTGATCGACAGTCTCGACCTCAAGCCCTCGCCGCTGCTGATTCCGCTCGGCTTGCTGCTCGCCTACGGCGCGCTGCGGCTGTCGACCTCACTGTTCCAGGAACTGCGCCAGATCGTGTTCGCACGCGTGCTGGCGCGTACCTCGCGCAACATCACGCTGCGCGTGTTCGAGCATCTGCACGCGTTGTCCCTGCGCTTTCATCTCGACCGCCGCACCGGCGGTGTCGCGCGCGACGTCGAACGCGGCATGACGGCGACCTCGGACCTGCTCGACTGGACCATCTACACGATCCTGCCGACCCTGCTCGAAATCGCCCTGGTCAGCGCGATCCTGATCGCGCATTTCGACTGGAGCTTCGCTGCGATCACGCTGGCGACCCTGGTCACCTACATCGGCTTCACCTTCGCCGTCACCGAATGGCGCATGCGCTGGTATCGCGCGGCGAACAGCGCCGACACCGAGGCGAACGAGCGCGCGGTCGATTCGCTGCTCAACTACGAGACGGTCAAATACTTCGGCAACGAACGCCACGAATTCGCGCGCTACGACGCCAGCCTGATCAAGCTCGAAGAAGCCACCGTCCGCAGCCTGAAGACGCTGGCCGTGCTCAACGTCGGCCAGGCCGGCATCGTCGCGCTGGGACTGACCCTGCTGCTCTGGCGCGCGGCCGCCGGCGTCGCCGCCGGCACCATGACGCTCGGCGACTTCGTGCTGGTCAATGCATTCCTGCTGCAGTTGTCGGTGCCGCTGAACTATCTCGGCATGGTCTATCGCCAGGTCAAGCAGTCGCTGATCAACATCGAGCGCATGCTCGCCCTGCTCGCCGAACAGCGCGAGATCGAGGACGCGCCGGACGCGCCGCCGCTCGCCGTCCGCGGCGGCGAAGTACGCTTCGAGCAGGTCGACTTCGCCTACGATCCGGCGCGGCAAATCCTACGCGGCGTCGACTTCCACATTCCGGCCGGACATACGCTGGCCGTGGTCGGCACCACCGGCGCCGGCAAGTCGACGCTGGCGCGGCTCTTGTTCCGCTTCTACGACGTCGGCAGCGGCCGCATCACCATCGACGGACAAGACATCCGCGCCGTGCGGCAAGACAGCCTGCGCGCGGCGATCGGCATCGTGCCGCAGGACACCGTGCTGTTCAACGACACGATCTACTACAACATCGCCTACGGCCGGCCGGACGCGAGCCGCGAGGAAATCTTCGCCGCGGCGAAGGCGGCGCACGTGCACGCGTTCATCGAGTCGCTGCCGCAGGGCTATGAGACGACGGTCGGCGAGCGCGGGCTGAAACTCTCGGGCGGCGAGAAGCAACGCGTCGCGATCGCGCGCACCCTGCTGAAGAACCCGGCCTTCTTGGTGTTCGACGAAGCGACCAGCGCGCTCGACACGCGCACCGAGAAGATCATTCAGCACGAACTGGCCGAAATCGCCGAGCACCGCACCACCCTGATCATCGCGCACCGCCTGTCGACCATCGTGCACGCCGACCAGATCCTGGTGCTCGAACACGGCCGCGTGGTCGAGCGCGGCACCCACGAAGAGCTTTTGGCCGAACGCGGCCGCTACGCGCATTTGTGGAATTTGCAACAACGCGAACAGATCGCGGCGACGTCCGAAGCGGCTGTCCAAGTCTGACAACCGGCGTCAGCTTGCGCGGCGCCGAAGCTGCGCATCCTCGTTTCCGGCCCGGCATGTTCCTTGCTGCCGCACCACCGTCACATTCGACGGAAGCGGCATGATCAAGACCACGACGCACACGCTCTGCCTGGTCGGCGCAGACGAACCGCTGCGCGCCCGCGTCGGCGCGCTGCTGGAGGAACCGCGCCTGCGCAGCCGCTGGCGCATGGCCGAACGCGCGGCCGCCGAGCTGCTCCTGATCGACACTGAATCGGTCTACGGTCACATGGATTGGCTGCGCGAAAAAGCGAACGGCCGCCTGGTCGCCGCCTGCACCGCGCAGCCCGACGCGCACAAACACGAACTGCGCCTGCCCAAGCCGGTGCTGGCGGCGGATTTCGTCGCGCTGCTCAACGAGATCGGTACGCAGTTGAGCGCGAACGCGCCCGTTGCGGAAATTCCGCGCCCTGCCGAAGCAGCACCCGTCGTCGAAGTGGCAGTGCCGCCCGTCTCCAATTCGCTGCTCGATCTGCTCGAAGGCGCTGCCGCGGCGGTCACGCCGATCCGACTCGCCGCCGCAGGACTTCCGGCCTTGTTGCTCGACCCGTCCACGCGCTCCTGGTACGCCGAGGGCGGCTTGAAATCGCTGGCCGGCTGGTGCACGCGCAGTATCGCCGCGAGCGAGATCCAGCCGCTGACACCCGGCGAATTCGAGACTGCTGCGGCGAATCTGCCCGCGCAACCGTACCCTCGCCTGCTCTGGCTGGCGCACCTGCTGCGCGGCGGCGGCCGGCTCGATGCCCGCCTCGATCCGGCCGCGCGCTACCGGCTTTCCGCCTGGCCGCAAAGCGAGCGCGAGTTTCCCAAACACTTCCGCATCGCCACCGCGATGCTGCGCGAGGCCGCCACCCTGGAAGAGATCGCCGGCCACAGCAGCGCCACTCAGGGCGATGTCGCCGACTTCATCAACGCCTATCATGCGGTCGGCTACGTCGAAGTCACCGCCGCGGCGCCGGCCGCCGAGTCGGCGCAGCGCGGCCTGTTCGCGCGCATGCGAAAAACTTCGGCGAGTTAGTTGACGAGCGGGCGTCCTGTCACTATTCTCCCGCGTCTTTCCCGGGGCCATAGCTCAGCTGGGAGAGCGCTACAATGGCATTGTAGAGGTCGCCGGTTCGATCCCGGCTGGCTCCACCAAGTTTCGGTTTTCGTGTTTTTTGCAGTACGGTTTTCCTAAGCGTCCCCATCGTCTAGAGGCCTAGGACACCGCCCTTTCACGGCAGTAACAGGGGTTCGAATCCCCTTGGGGACGCCATTAGGTGAAGGGCGAAACGGATCAGGATGATCCGCTTGGTTTGTACGGCGCAGTGCACTACACTCGCCGACCCCGTGAAGCGCTGGATGCGCCGAACGGATGTGAATGACGCGGAGCGGTAGTTCAGCTGGTTAGAATGCTGGCCTGTCACGCCGGAGGTCGCGGGTTCGAGTCCCGTCCGCTCCGCCACACATGCGCCGGTTTGGAGGCTAAATCTCCAAACCGGCTTTTTTATGCCCGACATCCGGCGATTTCCGCGATTGCGACCTGACTCTTTCCGGCCTTTCCCGCCGCCATTCTCTGAAATTGGCCCGCTGTCTCTCGCGGCCGATTTTGCGAGTCCGGTTCCCTTTCCTTCCCTCTGCAAAGCGGCGTGGGTTAGTGCCGGGTGGCCGCTACTTGTTGCGGCGCAGACGCGCGAAACTCGACCAAAGAAGCAGGCTTCGCTCAGCGCGGCATATCGTAGAGACGACGCTGCTCGTCCCAATCCAGTGGCGGGAGCCGCTTCAGCGATTTCACGGTGAACCCGACCGGCTGCCGACCCTGGATAACCTTTTCGACGATGTCGGGCGCAAGCAGCGAAGCGTAGAGGATGCGGGAGACGTAGCGTTCATCGAGATTCTCGACTTGGGCGATCTCGCGCAAGGACGATCGCTGCCCCCTCGTGATCTGCTCGTACCAACGTCGCCCTCGGGCGATCAGCTTGATTAGCGTCTTGTCGACGACGCCGGCCTCATTGCCGCTCGGGTCGTTGGCGACAACCAGCCTCAGATCGTGGCCGGTTCGGTACAGGCGAGCTCGGATCTGGAGCGTGAACGTCGTCGCTCCTTCGTCTGGCGGCATGTCCAATGCTTGTCGGACGACCTGCCGGTCCAACGTCAATTCGATCGCATCCGGTCGGACCACAACACGAGTGAGGACGGCGCGATAGAGGCTCCAATCGGCCCGGTCGCTATCACAGCCGGCCGCAAGCCGCCGGGAGCTCGCCAGGAGATGTTCTCGATGGGTCGTCGTGTCGTCGGTGGTCGTCAGCGTGTCCAGAATCTCATTGGGGCTCTCGAAGTAGGACGCCAACCGGTCGGCGACCTGCCGCTCCAGTGCTTCGGCCGGTATACGGCCTTGCTTGCGATCGTGGCCTTGGTCGTCCTCCTTGCGGGAGACGTAGTACCGATAGCGACGACCGCCCTTCGTCGTATGAACCGGTTCGTAGCGTCGTCCGAGGTCGTCGGTGAGCAGGCTGCGCAGGGGGTTCGTCGGCTTCGCGCGTTCGCCGGCAGAGCGTTGGCGCGTTCGATCACGTGTCGCCTGGACGGCGTTCCAAAGAGCTTCGTCGATGATCGCCTCGTGCTGTCCGACGTGAACCTGTCCCTTATGGCTGATCTCGCCGCGGTAGATGCGATTGCCGAGGATCGCAAACAGCGCGCCGTTCGAGAACGCGCAGCCGCCCGTCTCGTCACCGTTTCGGCGTGTGCGCGACTTGCTCGTGATGCCTTCGGCGGCGAGCGTCGCCTTGATCTTCTCGACATTGCCGAGATCCCGATAGAGCTCGAAGACGCGATGAACGCGCTTGGCCTCCCCTTCGTTGATGATCAGCCGACGATCGATGGAGTCATAGCCGATCGGCACGTAGCCGCCCATCCACATGCCCTTCTTCTTCGAGGCTGCGATCTTGTCGCGAATGCGCTCGCCCGTGACCTCGCGCTCGAACTGGGCGAAGGACAGCAGCACGTTCAAGGTCAAGCGGCCCATCGAGGTCGTCGTATTGAACGACTGCGTGACCGAAACGAACGAAGCGCCGCGCGCGTCGAGACGCTCGACCAGCTTCGCGAAGTCGCTCAGGGAGCGCGTCAGGCGATCGACCTTATAGACGACGATCAGGTCGATCTTGCCGACCTCCAGATCGGCGAGGAGCTGGGTCAACGCGGGTCGATCTAACGTACCGCCCGAAAAGCCACCGTCGTCGTATCGGGTTGGAACCATCTTCCAGCCTTCGTGGCGCTGGCTCTGGATGTAAGCCGCGCACGCTTCGCGTTGCGCGTCGAGCGAATTGAAGTCCTGGTCGAGCCCCTCCTCTGAGGACTTGCGGGTATAGATGGCGCAGCGAAGTGGGCGGCTCATGCGGAAGCCCTCCCGGCCGGCTTCGATCGCGATTTCTTCAGCCCGAAGAACCGCGGACCTGACCAGTGCGCACCGGTGATCGCTTCAGCGACCTCGCTGAGACTCCGATATGATTTGCCGCGATAAGCAAAGCCACGCTCGAGCACTGTGACTTCGTGCGTAATGCCGTTCCAACTGCGAACCAAGCGCGCGCCGAGACGCAGCGTTGGCGATGATTGCGCAGACATAGCCTCCGAATTCCTACCATCCGTTCCGATCGCCGCCAGCAATGTCCTCTGAGATACCCGCGGGAGGTCGCCGCGCATCCGAACTTGCAAGCCATACGTGAGCAACCGGACCAGTAACTCGCGCTTGGCGCCTGGCGGCGGCGAGACGCAGAAGGTTTTCAGCCACAACGACATCAGTGCGCCGAGATCGATGTCGGCAAGGGTCGTCAACGAATAGCGTAAACGGGCCATGAGAGAACTCCGGTTCAAACCGTGGCCATTGACGCTCGGCTGACCGATAAAAGCGAATCGGGTATGTTGCCATGCAACAACCTCGGAACGCCCTCGTCGCCTTTACGCAACCAGAAAACGTTGAAACTGACGTGCGACCGTCACTCCAGGGTCAATACCGTAGCCTGAATGCTCCGAACCTAGCGCAGCTGTTTCGACGACGATGCTGCGTCCATGACCAGGCATATGATCGTTTCGAGCGGACTGCTGCTCACCAACACTACTAGCGCCGGATGCATCCTGTGGGCGTCGGCATAGAGCGATGAGGATTGAAACAGATCCTTCGGTGCGGCGAGGACGGCCTACGTCCGTCATGCGTTCCGACGCATACGGGCTGGGAAAAACGAATACGAGAGCCAGCGCCCTGGCTTGGTCAACGCTCCATCGAAGACCCGTCGCGAGTGCGCGGACCAGGCCGCCGAAATCTATGATGCCGAACTGCGTGGCTTGGACGCGCATTTCTTGGCAAGCACGTTCTCGTGCGGCCCGAACATCGTCACCTTGAAGATCCACGCTCCACAGGAGACGGTCGTTGGCACGAAATTCGAGGGCGAAGTACTTCGACGAATCCTCGTCAGCGCGTGCATCGCCTTGCAGACGGAGCGCATGAACTCCGACAGTGACCTGCCACCAAGCATCGGGCATCGTGAGCTGTGATCGGCGCATCCTGTTCATACTACGCTTGGATACTGCGCCATGGGCGTCAACATCTGATCACCTGCACAACGTGATCGACGACTACAGTCGCGTCCAAGCCGAACAAAGGCCGAGTGTCGACATACTCATGAGGACACCCTATGAAGCTCATAACCAGCCTTGATGAACTCTACGAAAATGTCGAGACGTTTCGCTCCTATCGCGATTCGATTGTTGAGGAAGAACGGGCCTTCTATCGAGACCTTCTTCCGGCGGGGCGGAATCTTGTCGCGATGAAGGTTCGTGGTCGCTGGGAGTTCTGCCCGAGCCGCTTCGCAGGCTATCGTCACAACACCTTCGCCAAGCACCATGCTAGTGAGGACAAGGACGGCCGCGATACGACCCCGAAGATTGATGAGCTGACTCACCTCAAGAATGAGTCTGATGCAGTACTCGAACTTGAATTTCAGCGTGTATGCGATCGTATTAGACGTCCGGCGCATCAACGAGAGCGAACATTTTGGCGACTTGAGCGACGTTCGATGCGCTCTCCATCCCAAGACCTGACGTTCTTCACGTTGGATCGACAGTACAACGAATGGTGTGTGAAGCATCCTGACCGATTTGTCTTGAACACGGATCATAGCTTCAGCCAGACCAACTCCGTACTCCACAAAGCGAGCTGCGATGTTCTGAAGAGAACCGCTGAGACAACGGCGGCTAACAAGGTCACGCAAGGCGACTATTATAAGATTGGCGCCAAAAGCCTCGCTGAGGCACGGCAGTGGCTGCGATCAAAGAAGCCGGCAACAAGCGCCCGGCTGTGCGGCATCTGCTTTCGCAATGAAATTATTGACCCTGGAGAGGATGGGAATTTTGGATTTCATCCCGGCGCTCTATATCATCGAAAGGATGACATCCACAGCCGCTTCGATGGACAGGCACAGGGCGGGATATCCACTCCCAAGAGGGCGCCCGTTGTCATTCTCTTCACTGGCGAAAGCGGACTTGGTCACGGTTACGACGACGAGTTCGACGACAAGGACGGTGTCTTCCACTACGTCGGTGAGGGCCAGACTGGCCCCATGCGTTTCCAAGGAGGCAACTTAGCTATTCGAGATCATCTAAAGAACGGGAGTGCGCTTCTTCTTTTTCGTGCGTTAGGAAAAAGCCAGCCATATCGCTATATGGGTCGCTTCGTGCTCGACAGTTGGTATGAAAAAGGGGACGTCCTTGATACACATGGTAGTCCTCGCACTGTCATTGTCTTCCGGCTTCGATCAACCTCTGCTGATCCGTTCTACGACACCAATGCCTCGGACGGCCCCTACGAACCAGTAGATTCGACATCAACGCAGGCGACCGTCGAAATTCGGACCAAGCAACGACTGTTCCGCGATCGACTGGCTCGTATTGAGGACGGATGCCGCGTCACAGGCATCCGTGACCTTCGGTTCCTGAGAGCGAGTCATATCAAGCCGTGGAGCCAGTGCACGCATGACGAAAAGGTCGACGGTAAGAATGGCCTCCTTCTGGCACCGCATCTGGACCTATTGTTCGATCGAGGATGGATCTCGTTCCTAGACAACGGCCAGCTCCTCGTTTCCAAAGACATGCCGCCAGGCGTACTCATGGCGCTCGGGATTGACTTGGATCGACCACGTTCCTTCGGCGCGTTCCATCCGGATCAGCGCCGCTACCTCGCTTTCCATCGAGAAAAGATATTCAAGAAGCAAAAAAAAGACTAAGTTTAGTTTGTCCATCTCTCCCAGCTGATCCGCATCCCCGTGGCTAACGCTGGTCATCTCCCTTCTACCTGAGCACTTCCCCCTACCCAGTCTTGGTGCCACCCGTAGTTGGAGATTTCGGCGATTTTTGGGTTGTCCGAAACGCCTTGGCGAAGGCAGCAGGCGTGACATCGCCGATGGACGAATGCGGGCGAAAGTGATTGTAGTCCTTCCTCCACGTTTCGATCTTCTCGCGCGCATCGTCCAGCGATAGAAACCAGTGCGCGTTGAGACATTCATCGCGCAGTGATCCGTTGAAGGATTCGATGAACGCGTTGTCCGTGGGCTTGCCTGAACGCGAGAAGTTGAGCGTGACGCCATGATCATAGGCCCAGCGATCGAGTGCGACACTAATGAACTCCGGCCCATTGTCGACCTGCACACGCTGCGGCTTCGACATCGATATGCCGAGGCGTTCCGTTGACGCTTAGCGCGATCAAGACAATACTCCGGTGCCTCGGGCGCGGCCATTACTCCCTGCCACCCGAGTTGACCACTTCATCACGAGTTCGTCTTGACCGAAGATGGTTATTTTTCCGCGCTTGCTCCGCAACGATCGCCGATGTGGCAGGCCGGCGAGACAGTTGATCCCGCAAGAGACTGCGACCATTCCAGCCTGCCTACAGCTTCGCCATCATCGCGATCAGCTTATCATTGCCTTCCCGAATGCCGCGCAGCGACTCCTCGAGTATGACAGAGCGCTCCGGATCGGCCTCGGCCCAGCGCGCGCGCTCTGCCTGCCATTCCCGCCTGCCATGCATCGGAAACCCGTCCTCGATCCGGCTGCGGTGGAAGCCGCGCGCACTGTTCGAGAGATACATGGCCTTCTGATAGGCGCGGAGGCGATCGGCGCCGCCCTTGCGCATCTCGGCCCGCGCGCGCCGCTTGGTCGAGCTCATTAGCTCCATGATCGACAGACCTGTGAAATGATTGAAGTCATCGCAGGCCTCGCTGCCGCCTTGGCTCCAGAGATAACGGCCATGCGGATACCAGAGGCCGTCCGGCATCTCGTAGAATTCCTGAGGCTTCAGCACAAAGTCGTCGGGCGACCCTTTCGCCGCGATCGTGAAGGCCGGCGGGCCATATGCGTCGATCCAGCTGATCGTCAGCGCCTGGACCTGCGTATCGTCGATCATGATCCCGTTGGGACCCTTGATACCGTCCAGGATCGACTTGGCATAATTGTCTAGATCGGCGGCCTCGTCGGTTTCGAGCACGGTCTGCACGTCGACGTGCAGCGTGATTTCAAGGTGGATTTCATTGGAGTAAAGCCAACGGTTCTTCAGCTCCGCCTGGATCGCCGAGCGGAATTCACCGCGCTTGGCAGCGCTGTTGCCGTACGGCACCGGCGCGAAATCAAACCGTTGCTGCCACTCGCCGAACATCGGGTTGACCCCGGCGTCGGCCCCTAGTCGCTCCAGCCGCAGTTGCTCATCGAACGACATTTCGTCAACCACTGGCAATCCTCCGTCATCTAGGTCACGCGGACGGCCGCGCTGTCAGCGCTTCCGGATAACAAGCTTGTCGCCACCACAGTTCGAGCAGACGTCTTTCTGCCGCTCGAATCCACCTGAGCCGGCTAGCTCCCGTGTCTTGCGATTGGCGTGTTACCGCACCGACAGTCCGAGCCGCTCACTGATGCAGTCGTCACATATCTGGCCGTGCGACAACCGCTCGATCAACCCACGAACCCGATCGAGCACGTCATCATAATCCCCCCTCGGCGAACATCTAGCCCGCGGCGCACGGAAGACCAACGGCCTTGACTGCCGTCCAGATCTACAATTGCCCAATGCCCCATTTTCCGGCGCGGGCGCTCCCGATCGCGTCGCAACGATGACGCCTCGTCTTCGGCCGAAGCAGCCCCAAAGGCCTTGATCGATGGCGGTCTGCCGCAAGCCTTCCTCTGCCGCGCAACGGCTACGCCATATGAAAGTGACAAAGGTCGAAATCGTGCTCCAATTGGAGGACGACGATGCGGTGGACAGTAAGGTTGCTCTGTTAGCAACGGCAGAAGGCGTACTTACCCCATCGATAACCCTCGATGCTGAGGACAAGAAGCTCGTTAAAGATTAGGAATTCTCCGCGTTCGGCATCGATCAGCAAACGCAATTAAAGAGTCACGACCTAACCACGGCGATTGTCGCTGCGTCCGACGGACTCAAAGTCGCTACCTCGCTTTCCATCGAGAACAGATATTCGAGAAGCACCGAAAGGACTAAGTTTAGCCCGATCTCTGCCAGCCGATCCGCATCCCCGTGGCTAACGCTGGTCATCCCCCTTCAACCTCAGTGCCGGTAGCGATCGCTTGGTAGATGTGTGCGAAATTGATCGCGCCACCGCGCGACGTTGGCCAGTATCTTAAAATCTCGGGCAGTCCAATCGTAGGCTGGAAGTGCTTACGATCCCTGGGGCAGTCCAAGCCGCGTGTTTCTACATCAGGATAATATCTCCCAATACAGAGCGAACGAGCTTGTACTGAGGAACGGACACGAAACGGAGGTAGGATCGCCATGAAGTTTTCGCGACTCAATCGCTATCGAACAGGTGGTGCTGGCAGCCATATGCGACTTAGTCTTCCTCTGCCACGTACTCCCGACGGGCGCATCTACCGCTTCTCGCCGAACGAGACGGCGCATCCACGTCATTTCATACTCGGTCAAGTCATTGCCGATATACCTTTGACGGATGCGCTGCGGGCAAGGATGAAGCTGGCGCCTAGGACGTCGCAGACTGTGTGCCCCTACAGCGGCACCATTGCTGACGACGATGCCTTCAGGCATCCGGACGACACTAAGGCCACCGTGGAGCTGGTCAAGCACGAGGCAGTCCAGGACGTCCAGGATGCTGTTGCAGACACGCTCAGGAACGCCTTCGGCGCGCAATCGAGCAAAGGTTCGGTCAGGATCACCGCTAACCTCAAGCGGAGCGTCTCCCGACCGAAGCCGCGCTTTGCTCGCCAAGATCTCATGCGCGAGCTGGTATGCGATCACTGCGGCCGCGACTACGGCGTCTTCGCGATAGGACTTTTCTGTCCGGACTGTGGTGCCCCGAATCTGAGGCTGCATTTCCTGCGCGAGGTCGAACTGGTCGACGACCAGGTGTCTCTCGCCAAGAGCGTCGACGCCGACAGCGAAGAACTCGCCTATCGGCTCCTGGGCAATGCCCACGAAGACGTGCTCACTGCATTCGAGGCAACGCTGAAAACTGTCTACATCTACCTCTATGGAAAGACGAAGGGCGACACCGGACCGCCCCCCAAGGTCAGCAACGACTTCCAGAACATCGATAAGGCGCTCAGGCGCTTCGAGGAACTCGACCTCGACCCGTTCAAGGCTCTCGCTGAGCCTGAACTCGCTGCACTGAAGCTCAACATCCAGAAGCGCCACATCATCGGCCACAATCTGGGCGTCGTGGACGATAAGTTCGCGACGCTCGCGAACGATGCCAAGGTCGGCGAGACTGTGCAACTCGTCGGCGAGGACATCAGGCAGTTTGCCGCGATCAGCCAGAAAGTCGTGGACCAACTCGACACCTGGCTGGGCGGTTCGCCATCGCCGACGATCGATCAGTCGCCGCTGCCTCTCGCACTCAAAGAGCCCGCCGTGAATCCTGACGATCCAAAGAATCTCATGGCGCTCGATCTCCAGATCTCGTTGCTCGCCCGCAAGATCGGGGTGTGGGTCGCCGAAAATTGCCCCGATGGCCAGCGTGATTTCGTCGACACTGAAAAGCTCCAAGCCACTTTCAACGAGAATACTGAAGCGGCTATCGAGGAAGCGATAGCCGAGCTTGAGGTGGATGGCTTCATCGAAACGAGCCTTACTCTCGGCGGCGGGTTGCCAAGTTTTCGCCCGACACTCGATCTCTACCTAACGTTTGACCGACCGGCGTTCGATCGGGACCCGATCGCAGATACAGCCAAGGTCGCCGAGCTGGTATTGTCTGGGCCGGACAGCGTCAGCGCCGAGGAGATCTTTGAGCAAACCGGCTGGGATGTGCGTCGATTCAACCCCGCGTTCGAACGCGTAGCTTCCGAGATACCGGATGGGCGCGTTGGCCGCGAATTCGACCCAAAGTTCACCGTGCGGTTCTTTCACCTATTGCCGGAGGACCGGGTACGTCTGAAACGACTGATCTCGCGCTTGAGGGGTTGAAGTCAAAAGCTCGGACGCGGTACCGCATAACTAGTGATGGCGCCTGCGCTCGAGAGCGCGGGACTCGAACCCTCGCCTCCGGATACGTGGACTGCTCGGACTCCTAGACACTTCCGGCCTATAATTGGACTGCCCCGGGGACCTCAGTTTTCAATTGATGTGACCTATGGAAGTATCCCGCGCACGACTTGTTGACTTATTGGTCGACCCTCGAGAGGAGCTCGACTTCGAAATCAAGAACTGGCTTGATCTCCAAGGATCAAACGATGATAAGGCCATCTTCGCGAAAGCGGTCCTGGCCCTTGCTAATCATGGCGGCGGATTTATCGCATTTGGACTGGAAGAGACGACTGCGGGCGTCGTGGAAGCACCCGGACGTCCTGCGACACTCGACGGTTACAACCAAGATCTAATCAACGGAATCGCGAAGAACTACTGCGATCCACAATTTCATTGTGCCGTGCACACCGTACGAAACCCGAATGGAGCGATCTTCCCCGTTGTCGTCGTTCCAGGCGGACACAAGGTTCCCATTCGAGCGCGACGCGCGGGTCCAAATGGCAATACTATCCAGAACAACGCCATCTACATTCGGCGGCCCGGACCGAGCAGCGAGACGCCTCAGAGCGCGCAAGATTGGGAAGATCTTCTGGCGCGCTGCCTCCGAAATCGCCGCGACGAGATGTTCGACCAGATCAGGGATCTGATCACCGGCGCAGTTCCCCAAGTGGATCAGACTCCAGAACCGCTCCTACTGGAAACATGGGCGCAAACGAGCCGGGAACGGTGGGAGCACCTGATTGCACCCCTTCCTGCTGATTCAGGTCCTCGCTTTCCCCTTGGACGATTCGGTGTCTCCTATGAAATCGACGGTCAGCGCAAGCAGATCGCCCCTGCGCAATTCCTCGACATACTCAGGCAAAGCGTGGTGCGCCATACCGGCTGGCCGCCATTCTGGGTGCCCACGCGGGAGGGAATAACCCCCTACCTGTTCGATGGCGCCGTCGAATGCTGGCTAGGCGGGGATCATCAAACGCCGCCGGAACAGCGGGATGCTGCGCACTCGGACTTCTGGCGCATCCATCCGCAGGGAATGGCTTATCTCCTCCGTGGTTACGACGAAGACAGCATGAGCGCGCCACATAACGGCCGAGATCAGCTCGAACCCGGCACAGCATTCGATATCACACTACCCGTCTGGCGAATCGGAGAGGTTCTACTCCAAGCGAGAAGCCTTGCGGAACATCTTTTTGAAGGGCCAACGACTATTCGATTCCTCGTCACGTATGAAGGACTCGCGGGCCGCTCGTTGATCAGCCTCAATAGGCGGCGTCACCTGTGGGGACGGGATATTGCGCATCAAGATGCGATCACGTTGAACACCCACGTCGATGCACAAGCGATTGACCCCAACCTTCCAGAGATCGTTCACCCTCTCTTGTCGCCACTCTACAGGCTATTCAACTTCTTTGAGCTTCCCATGGAGTTGGTTGTAGAAGAACTCGCCCAAATGAGATCGCGCCAGTTCTGACGGGGCGTCGAGATGTACCTGCCGACAGTGGAGGCACGCTGTTCGCTGAGCGTTCAGGAGAACCCTCTCTCGAAGATGGAGGCGCAGTCGGTCCGGCATTCGGTCCTACGGACCGTTCTCGCAGACTGTGAAAGCACTAAGAATGGACTTCCACCGGCGCCGTAGGCATTCCAGGCTTATGATTTTTAGCATAGGAGGAAGCCATGAGCGCCAAGCGTTTTACACCAGAGTTCAAGCAAGAAGCCGTTCGGCAGACCGTCGATCGCGGCCATTCCGTTTCGGAAGTCTCTGCGCGCATCGGCGTGTCGGCGCATAACCTGTATCAGTGGGTCAAGGTGGTCACACCGAACAAATCCGAGAAACAGGCGAGCGAACTGCTGGAAGCCAAGAGCGAGATCCTCAGGCTGCGCCGCACGGAAAGCGAGACATCCTAAAAAAACGGCGCGGTACTTCGCCAAGGAGCTCGAGTGAAGTACTGTTTCATCAACGAACATCGGCGGACGTATCGCGTGCTGATGATGTGCCAGGTGTTGCGCGCATCGCGTGCCGAATTCTATCGATGGCTGCACCATTCGCAATCGCAGCGTGCGATCGAGGACGAACGTCTGCGCGGGCTGATCCGCGATTCCTACGCTGCCAGCAGCGGCGTGTATGGATCACCTTGCGTCTTCGGCGATCTTCGCGAAGCCGGCGAGACCTGCCGCAAGCACCGCGAGGCACGTCTGATGCGACAGCAAAAGATTAAGGCGCTCGAGGCTACAAGGCGCCACGACACGCGGTCGGGCGCCCTTCGATCGTCGCACCCAACCGGCTCGAACTGCAGTTCACCGTCGACACGCCGGACACGGCATGGGTGACTGAAATCACCTACTTGCGCACCTGGCAAGGCTACCTGTATCTCGCCGTCGTCATCGACCTGCATTCGCGCAAGTTCGTGGGCCGATCGATGCAGCCGACGCTGGCACGCGAGATCGTTCTCCATGCACTACTGATGGCGTTGGACCACCGCTCGCCCATCCCGCCGGGATCGTGCACTCGGGCCAAGGCTCACAATACGGCAGCGATGATTGGCAACGCTTCTGCCGCGCTCATCAACTCCAACCCAGCAAGAGTCGGCGTGGCAATTGCTGGGACAGCGCCGTCGCCGAATCCCTCTTCAGCAGCTTGAAGAAGGAGCGCATCCGCAAGCACGTCTACAAAACTCACGACCTGGCGCGCGCCGATGTCTTCGACTACATCGAGGTCTTCTACAATCGCACGCGACGCTATACCCACCTCCGCGGCGTCAGTCCCGAGGCCTTCCAAAACAGGGCCGCGGCGTAAGGCTGGGACATGTCTGCGCTGCTGGGGGAAGCCCACCTTCGTCGTCATCTGCCGAAACAGCTCCCTGCGCGACGGTGCGGTCACCACTGTCAGCGCCGAAAGGATCTTTGAGCAAATCCGCATTGCCGGCATGGAATTTGCTTCCCATTTGGCTGTGCTTGCCGCCTATCGAGAGGAAAGAACATGGATCATGCCTTTTGTACGGATGATGGTGAAACGTACGAAGCACGTCAGTTCGCACGGCTTGACCCTGAAGAACTAGCCGAAAAACGCAACGCTCTCCTCTGCCCTGAATGCAGGCAACGCGCGTTTTTTCGAGCTGCATCCATAGATGGTCGCGCGCCTTGTTTTGGCGCGCGTCCCCATCTGCCGAATTGTGAGCTCGCTGCTATCGATGCGGGAGTATGGGGTGTGGACGGCCAAAATCAGGAGGACCAGCGGTGGAACAACGGCGAAATTGTCCTGGACCTCGAACAAGGCACCTCAGCTAGAGATGTGACACAAATCGCAGGTGCCGCTGGCAGAGCTCGTGGTCGTGGTAAACGCTTTGAAGGTGGTGGCGGCGATGCAAATAATTTCCAGCACAAACGGCTGCGACCACTACTAAAACTGTTGCTCAACGTTCCTGAATTTTCTGCATCGCAACAGGCAATACGAATTCCTGGCGTTGGGCGAGAGGTCATCTCGCGATTTTTCGTGAACGTCAACACTTTTGCAGATAGACATCTAGACGTTTTTCACGGTTTCTGGGGAAGCGCCACCAGCGCTCGCTGGTACGGCGAAGAAGATATAACCCTATGGATCAATACGGGAAACCGCAATTCACTGAGTTTCTGCATAAGTGAGACCACGGCCGATCACTGGCTCGAGTCCATAGGCACCGGTCCCGATCTGGAAGGACTCGCAGGCGCACAGATCCTGGTGCTAGGTAGAGCTCGACGCTCTCAGACAGGCAAGCTTTATTGCCCCATCAACAACCTTGCGTTTTTGGCAACAATCTTGGCGTAGTCCGACGTTGGCCACTCGTCTTACTGGTGCCGCGACTTATGATCTCGCGACGGACTTCGACAATATTGATCATCAGCTGCCCTCGCTAACTTGTGGAATCACGGACGGAGTTGCTGCACCCCGGACTCCGCGAGCAGAGTTGAGCAGAACACATCTGAAAATCCAGTACCGATCTTGAACTCGGAGGAGCGCCACCTCCATCACGCCCACCGGGCCAGTCCAGGATCACGATTACATTTGTCCGCAACTACCCTGTTGACGTTGGGCCTTCGTTCAATCGAAATCGAAACGCGGGCTGTTGTTGTTACGTAGACGGTAAGACAGCGTTGAGATGAGGTCATCGCCTGACGTCAGGCTCAGCACGCCTCCGAGCATCGGTGCCACCGTTGAGAGCTTTTCTTCTGAATGAGCCACCACAACGCGGATGTCTACCCGGCCTTTCGAGCGATAGCGCGCGACTAACCTTGCAACTCCAGGTCCGGCGTGATCCTGCATTTCGACCGAGTCGAAGTCTTCGCCGTCCAGGGCGGTATCGTTCTCGTCGATCTCGCGTGCCAGGAACGAAACTTGTTGGTTTGCGAGACCGAGCTTCATCATGTGTGCGAATCCCTCGTACGTTATGACTCCACCGCCACGGGAGAGATTAGATGTCTCGGCCGCGAGCGCCCGCCAATGAGGGGCGAGCTCCCGGTAGGCGTCGGCCACACGGCGTGGATCCACGGATGCATTCGCAGCCTGGACGAGCTCACCTTTGCCGTGGAATAGGTGATTGCGCACCTGCGTGTACTGCGTGTCTATCACACGGTCGAACTGGGCGGCCTGGCTCTTCAGAGACTGAGTCGAGCGAACCCACGCCCCACAACGCGCCAGCCAGTCCTTTTCACGTTCGCCGGAATTTTTCGGCACGAACAACGTCAGGAGATTTTCAAAGGCCAGCCAAAGAGAGCGATAGGCGGCATACACGTCCGTCGCGAGCTGGGACTCCCGGTAGTAACGGTACGCGGACATCCAGGTTGCAGGTTCGGTAACCGGCTCGGGCTTGAGGCGCCCTTCTGCATCAGTCACCATAATGCTTGCTGCGACACCCATGCCGAGAAACGTGACATCCTTGTGCTCCACAAGAACTCGGTTATCGAGCGTTGTTGCGGCGACGTACCGTTCGTGCGGAAGCACGAGCGCCATGGTGTCGTGGGCTTCAACGCTGGCGAGATCGAGCAGCCGAAGTGCGTTTTCGATTCCTTCCGTTCGAAGCTCGTGCTCGTCGCGCGGGTTCGCAAAGCGGACGACGAGAACGGGCAAGCGAGACATCACTGCTTCGACTTCGTCGTAAGGCACGTAGCGCCGTTCATGGCGTGGAGGACGCGAGAGTTGGAACGCGATGGCCGAGCGACACGGGCGCCCGTTTTTCAGGGTGACTTCGGGTCCGCCTAGCGCGAGATTGCCCAAGATTGCGGTCATGACGTGAAGATGCGGCGATTGATGGTCGTGGCATTCTACGTGTGATGCGTCTTATGGTTGCCTGCTCGGGCGTGATGGCTTCATGACGTGCCATCGCCTCGCGATGTCATTGCCGAGAAATCTGAGTTCTTATCTCGGCAGGCGGGCGCCCCGTCAGGACATCTCTCACGCTTCGGGACCACAGCTCTTGATTGACGGCAATGCCCAACTGGGAATCCAGAGCACCGTACCCGTTCGGCGCGTCGAATCGGTCATCCATGAACAGCAGCGTCCTAGGACTGACGGGAAATGCTGCAACTGTATTAGGCGTGCCCGGCCCACCGGTCTTATATCCCGGCCTTAAGAACATCAACGGAAGATCGCTTGTGATCAACAGGTCTGCGTCGCAACGCAGCACGAGCCATCGCTTCGCAGCAAACGCTGCTGTTAAGCGCGGTGTGTGCTGTTGAACCGTTCCAGAGAACATTAGTCCAGGGTCACGTGCGTCTAGGCCGTCGACTGGTTGATAGTCAGGCCGCAGCAATCCGAGCTTGTCGCGCAGCTCTATCGTACTCTTCTGAAGTTTGAACAGACGCATGCTTCGCATCTGCATGGCCGCCAAGAATCGAGCGATCGAGCGGCGAGCCGCGATGTCATCGAGAGGGAGATCGCCCGAGTCCAAATGCGGCCACATCTCGCCAGCATCGGCCTCGATCTCCTGCAGCATCGACTCGGTGGACCAATCGCGTTCGCCACTCGGAAGCTTCGGCGAATACAAGTAGTTGCTGGAGCAAACCTCGCGGACGGAGCGAAGATGTGGCTCGACTTCCAGTTTGGTCTTGTCGAAGCGATAGATCTTCGGAATCTCCGACTCGCGCGTTTCGGGCGTTGCAAACCTGCGGAGGTAAGACTGCGGAACCCAATGCTGGTTCTTGGGGCGGTTCTCTGTTTTCAAGGTCATCGTCCGATTCTCGGCGTTGTAAGCCAGAACTCCTAGGGCATGACGTCCAGTCTCGAGGCTCACATTTCATGAGTCGAACTAATGGCCTCCAGTGCCCCAGCCGTACGTGGCCGTACATGCACCGTTACGGTGTCGACGAATAGCGTCAAAGGCTAAGACCCGGCAAGGAGAACCACAATGAACACGAATGTGCGAGCACATGTTTCGATGTGGATCGATTGTAGGCCCGAGCAGGCATACGGCGCCTTCGTTCGTCCTGATGCATTGACAAGCTACTGGCTTGGCGCCGCCTCGGCACCGCTCGAAGTGGGCCATACGGTGCATTGGACATTCAAAGTGAAAGAAGTCGAAAGCGACGTCACCGCCAGGCGGCTCGACCCAGAGAAGGCTGTGGAATGGGACTTCGCCGATGGATCACATGTGCGGATCGACTTCGAGCCCGTGGACGGTGGGACGGCGGTGACGCTCATCAACGATCGCTTCCGTGGCGACCAGGTTTCCGAAGCCTTGAACGCAACGGAGGGATTTGCATTCGTCCTGGCAGATCTCAAGACGTGGCTAGAGTCGGGGGCAACCGCTGGCATAACTCGCAGCAAGGCGAAATTGATCGAGCTCCGGCGCTGAGCCGGGCTGCTCGCGGGAATGTCGAGGCCGAGGTCGACGACGCCGGCGAACCGTCGACATCAGAGTCCTGATCCTTCCCTGCTCCATCCCTGATCGATTCCCTGTTCCGAAATAGCTGTCTCGCAACCATCGCGGCTCGGAGACGCCCACGGTACTGACGACAAGGACAAAGCAGGCACTACTGCGGCCTGCAGAGACGCGAAATACCCTGAAATCATCCCTGTTCCAGGGAATTCGACCGAAGAGACAGGTTGCAGCGGTCCTGCCCACACCGCCATATGAAGTCCAAAAAACCCCGCTCTGATGCGGGTTTTTTTTGTGGGCCGATGCTGGGAAGGCGACTGAAAACAACTGGATTCGACCTCGAATGGTCAGCCTTTTAGTCAGCCTCTCTTTCTCGCCACCTTTCGCGCTTGCTGCGTGGCTTGCCGCCTTTCGCCTTCGAATGTGCCGGCAGTCCAGGGAGATCCAGAGCACGCCAACCAGCCGGCCGCCCGTCGCGACGATCGGATCTACTTCGGACACATCACACGCGTAATGCTTCGTCAAAGGGCGATTGGTTCGATCGACTCCGATCGCGAGCGGATCGTAATTGACGGCGACGTCCGGGGGAGGATACGGCTCGGTTAAGCCGAAGCTGACGCCGCCGACGCCTGCAAAAAGTTCGACGCCCAGTTCCTGGCCCAAGTCGAGCGCCAGCGCCATTGCATACACCTTGAAATACGACAGGCGCCTTGGCAGGCTTCCGACGCGGTGAAGGGGGAGCTATGGACTGCGTATGGATTGGATGGTGCGCGATGAAACCGGAAGTTCAAGCGGCCTGGGTGCAAGCGATAGGTTCTGTCGTGGCCATTTTGGCCGCTGTTGGAATTGCGTGGTGGCAATCGCGTGCAGCCCGCGACGCACAGCAAGCGATGTGTCGACCTCACCTCACGTTTGAGTTTCGGGTTCGAGAAAGTCCTCCTCGATTTCGCATTGATTTGAAGAATGTGGGTTTGGGACCAGCGATCATCGAAACATGCGAAATCTTCATTGGCGGCCAACCGCTGCCAGATGGAGACAAACTTGAACTTGTGGAGCGAACGCTGGCAGCCATGGGCTTCACTCGCGGGCTCGGCGGTGGACAAATTCCCGTATCTGGTGCGGCTATTCGATCTGGCGACATGTACAAGATGCTCCGATGGCGCGACGTAACATCCATGCTGACTATCAATCAGCTCGCGCAAATCCTCACGAATGTCCGCTTTGTTGTGAAGTACAAATCGACCATAGGTGAGTCGTTGGTGGCAGTCTCGGACAACGAACCTGTGTAGCCGCCGCTGTTTGTTGAGCCAGCGGCGAACACCGCCCACGGACACTGCGATCAACTGATCGAAGTCGAGCATGAGCAAGCCATTGGCCATTGTCAGAACGTCCCGAGGATCCCGCCTTCGACCATGGCGAAAGTAGCCGGTGGCAGATCGAAATTTGCACCGCTGTTGCGCAGCCCTGACATGAATGCGCAACTGCACACCAGAGGTTTCATGGCGAGCCAGCTCCGCCGTTGCTTCTGTGATCGCTGCATTGCTACGGCTCAGCTAAGTCGCCAAGCGCTCGGGCAGGTCCAGTCGGCATTCTTCGGTTGGTCGCGGGCCGACCTCGAATCCCAGGTCGTCCGCCATCGCAAAGACCAGGTGTAACGAACGAACGCGGGCGAGCCATTCGCTCCCATCGATACACCGCCATTTCCGCACCAAAACTCCTCGTCCGCGGAAAGACCATCGAATGCATGCTCTTCCGTATCGAGCGTTTCGCTCTGCGGATTTCTCGATTACCGAACTTGCGTGCATTCCCTAACCGACTGAGCGTGACAGCTTGTTGACTACCGCATCGAAGAGCAACCTGCTGGTTGCTTCGATGTCTTTACGCGCCGCCCCCTGCTGTATCAACGACAGCGCCCCTTGAGATGCTGCCCAGACCGCGCGCGCCGCTGCGTCCACCGGCCCGCGAAAGCGCCCCATGTCCACGAGGCGCTGCACGCGCGCATGCATCAACGCATAGGCGTCGGCCACTAAGGCCGGCTGAGTGCGCACGTGCTGCGCGAAGAGCGCATACAGCGCCGGC
Organism: Dokdonella sp. GW821-FHT11D02; assembly: GCF_058808595.1. Taxonomy (NCBI): domain Bacteria; kingdom Pseudomonadati; phylum Pseudomonadota; class Gammaproteobacteria; order Lysobacterales; family Rhodanobacteraceae; genus Dokdonella; species Dokdonella sp. GW821-FHT11D02. The sequence continues at coordinate 3,183,951 of NZ_CM179520.1, forward strand.
CGCTCCAGCGCGAACGCGAGGGCGACGTCCCAGCCGGAGCGCAGTTGCTCCAACGGATCGGCCGAGGTCGGCGGCGTGCGCTTGCGCCGCATGAATTCGGCCATTCCACGCTGGATCAAGGCCCGCTCGAGTCCGTCCTTGTCGCCGAAGTGGTGATAAAGCGTAGGCGCCTTGATTCCCGCGGCCTCGCACACTCCACGCGTGGTCAGGCCGGCCGCGCCTTGCGCCTCGAGCAGCGCGGCGGCGGCGTCCAGGATCGCTGTTTCGGTATCCATCTTTGCCCTCAATGTCGTCGACCCCTTGACGAGGCATATATCTACGTTATACAAATACTATATCAACGATATAGCGAGATGCACTATGACTTCCACTTGCTTGATCACCGGCGGCTCCGGCTTCGTCGGCGGCCGGCTCATCGAACGCCTGCTCGCCCGCGGTTGGGAGGTTCGTGCACTGGCGCGCAGCGACGACGCCGTGCGAATTGTAAGCAAGCTCGGCGCACACGCCGTGCGCGGCTCGCTGGACGATCGAGACTCGTTGATTGCCGCCGCTCGCGGTTGCAGCGTGGTGATCCACGTGGCTGCACTCTTCAAGCTGTGGGGCGATCGTGAAGAGTTCGAACGCGCCAACGTGCAAGGCACGGCGAATCTGTTGGCTGCGGCGGCGGCCGTGTCGGTCCGGCGCTTCGTGCAGGTCGGTGCCGCGGCGGTGGTGATGGGCGATCCGGTGCCGATGCTGCAGGCGAACGAGTCGCTGCCGCGACAGGAGCGCGCCTGGGCGCCATACAGCGCGTCCAAAGCGCGCAGCGAAGCGCTGGTGCTCGCCGCCAATCGGCCGGGCCGGTTCGAAACCATGGTCATTCGCCCGCCGATGATCTGGGGTGCCGGCATGCCGACGCTGGATCAGATGATCGAGACGGTGCGCGCCGGCCAATTCCGCTGGGTGGGCGATGGCTCGCAGCTCATGTCCACCGCGCACGTAGACAACGTCTGCCACGCCGTCGAATTGGCCATCGAGAAGGGCCGCGGCGGCGAAGCCTACTTCGTCAGCGACGGTGCCGACAGCACGCTCAAGCAAGTCGTCTCCGGCTTGCTGCAAACCCGCGCGGTGGAGCCGCCGCGTGCTTCGGTGCCGCTGCCGGTGGCCTGGATCATGGCGCGTGCGATGGAGTGGATGTGGCGCACGTTTTCGCGCCGCGGCGAACCGCCGATCACGCGCCAAATGCTGCGCTTGATCGGTCCGCCCTTCACCCTGGACATCGCCAAGGCGCAGCGTGAGCTGGACTATCGGCCCGAGGTGTCGTGGGAACAAGGGATCGAGGCGATGCGAGCGTCTTAGGACTGCATCGAATCAGGCCTCGCCTGCGGTGAGCGGCTCGCGCTGTATCCGAGATCCCGCGTGCGAAAGATTTCAATCGGCATGAAGGCGCCCAACGATAAGATCATCGATAGCGGCGGACGCTTCGAGCCGTTCGCTCGACAGCGTCCTGCAGTCCGGCATTTCCCAAAGTCGGCAGCCCCGACAGATCAAGCCGCCCGAGCCGCCGGCCCTTTTGTGAGCTGTTGCAGTCCGAAGGCTTCGAGCAACGCCGCTTGCGTCGCCGCGGCCTGCACATTGATCGCATCAGTGCCGAACCCCTGGCCGACCACCACGCGCGCATCGCGCGAGCCGCTCGCTGCGGCAACGATCGCCGCGATGGCGCGTGCGACATCGTGCGGATCGGGTGCGTCGGCACTTTGGAACGACTGCGTCAGCGCCTCCACCATTGCCGCCGGCAGCTTGCCGACGTCACCATAGGTCGCCGCTCTTGCGGTGTCGTTCGGTCGCTGGGCACTCGCGAAGATGCTGGTCGGATAATTGCTCGGCTGCACAAGCACCACATCGATTCCCAATTGCGACAGCTCGTAGCGATAACTGTCGCTGAGCGCTTCGAGCGCGAACTTCGAGGCGCCGTACAGACCGAAGAACGGAAAGGTGACGCGGCCGAGGATCGAGCCGATGTTCACCACCAGCCCCTCCCCTTGCTGCCGGAACGCCGGCAATACGGCGCGCAGCATGCGCTGAACACCGAACACGTTGACGTCGAAGAGCGCACGCAGCTGATTCGCGCTGAACGCCTCGGACACGCCCGCCGAACCGATGCCGGCGTTGTTGACGAGTACGTCGATCCGGCCCGCTTGCGCGAGGACTTGCGCTGTTCCGTGCTCGACTGAGGCATCGTCCGTCACGTCGATTTCGATGACATGGATACCGCTGCTGCGCAAGGCTTCGGCGTGGAGCGCGTTGCGTTCCGCAATCTCGCGCATGGCGCCGAACACACGATGGCCGGCGGCGGCCAGCGTCTGCGCGGTATCGCGGCCGAAGCCGCTGCTGGCGCCGGTGATGAGGATGGTCTTGGACATGATCTGGTCTCTTCGGTAGGGATGGATGTCTGACGTCTGATTGGATGTTCTACGACATCTAATTAGATGTGCATCGACATCCAAGAGTCAAGCAGTGCGCCCGAATGGTTTAGATTTCGTATAACATCCGCATGTTCGAATGCGTACAACGCCGCAGATTCGGAGACTGAAAGATCATGCGAAAGTCGAGGAAGGAAGCCGCCGAAACGAGACAGCGCATCGTCGAGGGCGCCGCGGCGCAATTTCGTCGGAATGGACTTGCTCAAACCGGTCTGGCCGACCTGATGGCGACGGCGGGGCTGACGCACGGCGGCTTCTACAAGCACTTCGGCTCGAAGGAACAGGTGATCGAAGAGGCCTTGACCTACGCTGCTTCGTCACTGGTGGAGGACATCGGCCGAACCGCCTCGGAACGCGGACTCGCCGCCGTGATCACGGAATACTTGTCGATCGACCACCGCGACGACGTCGCCGACGGTTGTCCATTCGTTGCATTGGGTAGCGAGATGGCGCGTAGCAGCGACGCGGTGCGCGCAGCGATGACGGCTGCGTTCGCTGAACTCGTGGATATCTTCGCGCGACGGCTCGAAGGAAGAACGCCCGCGGCGGCGCGCAGAGAGGCGCAGCTCATGCTCTCGACGATGATCGGCGCAATGACGATGGCGCGCGCCGTCGCCGATCCTGACCTGTCGGCATCCATTCTGCGGCAGGCACGCACCGACTTGAGCAAAGCGGCGAAATCGACGACGCCGAAGTGAGAAGCCGAGGCGTCGTTTGCCGCGACCCGGCATTCGCTCCGAGCCGGGCTCTCGATGGACCGGCTGATCAGACGATCGGCCGCAGCACCATCCGGCCGTATGCGACGAAGGCCATGATCAAGCCCAGCGTGGCGCTCATGATCAGCGGCGCCATCTCGCGGTACTTCGCGTGTACCCAAACGAAGGCGAGGCTCTCGATCGCGAGGAGTGCGGCTGCCAACACGGTCAAGAACGGCCGCCAATGAAGAGCGGCGGGAACGATCAGCCCGATCGTGCACACGAGTTCCAGAATACCCAGTGCCGTCCAAGCCTGACGTGGCAAGGCGCCGAAGGACGGCACGTCGTGGCTGATCTTCTCGAACAGGAACACTTTCATCACGCCCGACGACCCGTACAAGAGCGCGGCGAGGCCCTGCAGAATCCACAGCAGTAGGTTCATGAGACGTCCAATCGTCGGTTGATCTTATTCGGCCGCGCGCAATCTGCGCACGTCGGCCGCCGTCAATGCGGAGCCTTTCGCGCCGAAGCGCGCCGTAACGTAGTTCGACACCGCGGCGATCTCGTCGTCGTTGTAGGCGGCGCCGAATGCCGGCATCGCGATGCGTCCGTCCTTCGGATCGGACTGGGTGCCGCGGATGATCGTCTGCGCGACGTTGGTTGCGCTCGGATCGTTGATCGCGCGCGCGCCCGTCAGCGTCGCGCGCGTCGACAAAGCGCTTTCGCCGGTCCAGCCGTGGCAGCCGGCGCAGGCGCCGGCGAACACGTCGCGGCCGCGCGCATCGATTGAGGCATGAGGATCTTGCAGGGGATCGGCGGAAGCGATTTCCTGCTTGGGCGCCGGCAAATTCTTCGATTCGACGGCCGGCACGCTGCGCAGATAAGTGACCATTGCGGCGATGTCGCTCGGGGTCAGATTCGCGAAGCTGAGCTCCACCGCTTCGGCCATCGGACCGGACGCCGTGCCGCGGCCGGCGGCGTGGCCGGTGGCGAGATACTGACGCAGTTCCTCCTCCGTCCAACGGCCGATGCCGGAGTCGGCGTCCGCTGTGATGTTGTAGGCACGCCAACCACCGGTGAGCGCGCCGGCGAATTTGTTTCCGTTGTCGAGCGCCTGCAGGAGATTTCTGGGCGTGTGGCAATCGCCGCAGTGAGCGAGCCCTTCGACCAAATAGGCGCCGCGATTCCATTCCGCCGATTTCTCGGGGCGAGGTTCGAAGCGGCGGTCCGGATTGAACAGCGCCGACCAGAACGACATCAGGAAGCGTTGATTGAACGGAAACGCGAGCGCGTTCTCGGGCGCAACGTTGCGCACGGGCGGCAGCGAGAACAAGTACGCCTTGATCGCCAGCACGTCGTCGTCGGTGAGGTAGGTGTACGACGCGTACGGAAAAGCCGGATACAGCCGCTTGCCGTCGCGAGCGATGCCTTGATGAACGGCGCGCAGAAAATCGGCGTCGTTGTATTGGCCGATGCCCGTTTCCGCGTCCGGCGTGATGTTGGGCGCATAGAGAACGCCGAAATCGGTCTTGAACGCGCGGCCGCCGGCGAACGGCGTGCCGCCTTCGACCGTGTGGCAGGCTTTGCAATCGGCCGCATCGGTCAGATAGCGGCCGCGCGCGACGACGTCGGTTTCGCGAAAGTCCTGCGGCACACCGGCGGGATGGCCGTCGTAAGCCTTCAGCGCGACGGCCTCGCCGCCGGCGAAGGCGAGCGGACCGGGCCGTGTCGCATACCAGGCGAGCACGCCCACACCGACCACGACGCCGAGACCGGCCACGGCGGCCAGACGCTTGAACGCCTTCGCGCTCACGTCGCTTTCTCCGTCGCCAGCGCGCCGCGATCGAACGGCAGCCGGCGCAACCGCACGCCGGTCGCCGCATGGATCGCGTTGACCACCGCCGGCGCCGCTGCCGTCGTGCCCGCCTCTCCGATGCCGCCGGGCACCTCGCCGCTGGCGATCAGATGCACTTCGATCGCCGGAACTTCGTGGATTCGGAGCATCCGATAGTCGTTGAAGTTGCGCTGCTGCACGCGCCCTTTGTCGATCGTGATCTCGCCGTACAGCGCAGCCGTCAGCCCGAAAATCAGGCCGCCCTGGATCTGCGCGATGACCGTATCGGGATTGACGATGACGCCCGTGTCGACCGCCGCGACGATGCGCTGGACACGGATGTCGCCGTTGGCGGCGACGGCGACTTCGGCGACGGTCGCGATGTAACTGCCGAACGAGGTCTGCACGGCGATGCCGCGGCCGCTGCGCGCAGGCAGTGCGCGGCCCCAGCCCGATTTCGTCACCACCTCTTCGAGCGCCGCCAGCAAGCGCGGCGTTTTCGCCAGATGGTCGCGCCGGAACGCGGCCGGATCCTTGCCCGCCTTCAAGGCGAGTTCGTCGATGAAACTCTCGATCGCGAACACATTGTTGTTGGCTCCCACCCCCCGCCAGAACCCGGTCGGCACCGCCGGCGGTTCGTCGCGCTGAAACTCGATCTGGAGGTTGGGAATGTCGTACGGAATGTCGGCGCCGCTGTCGACGGCATCGCCATCGACTCCCTTTTGAAAAGCCGGAGGAAGCCAACGCGCGATGATGGCCGAACCTGCAATGCGGTGCGACCAGCCGTTGATGCGTCCATCGACGAGGCTCGCCGACAGCTGGTCGCGATACACGGGTCTAAACACGTCCTGCCGGATATCTTCTTCGCGCGACCAGATCACCTTGAGCGGACCTTCGACGTGCTTGGCTATGCGCACGGCTTTCTCGATGCCGTCGACTTCGAGCCTGCGTCCGAAGCCGCCGCCGATGAGGTGGTTGTGCACGACGACCTTCTCCAGCGGCAGGCCGGCGATCTTGGCCGCGATCTCCTGAGCGCGCGCCATCACTTGCGTTCCGACCCAGACCTCGCATGAATCGGGCGTCAGATGCACCGTGCAGTTCATCGGCTCCATCGCCGCATGAGCGAGGAAGGGCAATTCGTAGACCGCCTCGATCCGATCGCCGCCGCCGAGCGCCTTCGCGACGTCACCGTCCTGGCGCGCGATCGCGCCGGCTTTCTCGCCGGCCGCGCGCAGCTGCTTCCATACCGCGTCGGAAGAGACATTCGCATGCGCACCTTCGTCCCAGCGCACGTCCAGTGCGGCAAGGCCTTGCTTCGCCGCCCACGTATGGTCGGCGACGACCGCGACCAAATCGTCGAGCACGACGATCTGGCGCACACCGCGCACCCGCTTCGCGCGAGCGTCGTCGACGTGCGCGACCTTGCCGCCGAACACCGGACAGGCCGCGAGCATCGCGAACCGGACCCCGGCTGGCATCGCGTCGATGCCGAAAACGGCCTTGCCGTTGACCTTGTCGGGCGTGTCCAGCCGTTTCAATGATCGGCCGATGAGTTTGAAATCGGCTGGCGACTTCAAGGATGGCTCTGTCGGCGGCACGATGGCAGCGGCCTCGCCGACCAGGGCGCCGTAGGCGAGCGTGCGATTGCTGGCGTCGTGGAAGACTGCACCGGCAGCGGCGCGGCACGCACTCGCCTCGACCTTCCAGCGCTTCGCTGCGGCGCCGATCAACATCGCTCGCGCTTGCGCGCCGGCGACGCGTAGCGGCTTCCAGAACGCACGCACCGAGGTGGAGCCGCCCGTCGCTTGCAGGCCGAACACCGGATTCTTGTACAGGGCGTCGTTCGGCGGCGCGTGTTCGAACGCGACTCTCGCCCAATCGACGTCGAGCTCCTCGGCCAGAATCATCGACAGCGCCGTATAGATGCCCTGCCCCATCTCGACCTGCGGCATCACCAAGGTGACCGCGCCGTCGACGTCGATGCGCACGAAGGCGTTCGGCGCGAACGGCGCGTCTTCCTTGCCCGCGGCGAAGGCCGCGAGCGGTACCCGATAACCGACGATCAGCGCCGCACCGACGGCCACGCTGCCGCGCAAAAACGCGCGCCTGGAATGCGGCGCGCCGACGGCGGAATCGAGGATCGGCTCGCTGCGCGCGGAATTCTCTTCGATGCGTTTCATCTCAAGCCTCCGCCGCCTGCTTGATCGCGGCGCGAATGCGCAGATACGTCCCGCATCGGCAGATGTTGCCGGCCATCGCCGCGTCGATGTCGGCGTCGCCGGGCTTGGGATGGGTCGACAGCAACGCGGCCGCCGACATGATCTGGCCCGACTGGCAGTAGCCGCATTGCACGACTTCCAGATCCAGCCACGCTTTCTGCAACTTCGCTCCGACCGCGCTCGAGCCCACGCCCTCGATTGTCGTGACGGAGCGGTCGCCGACCGCTCCGACCGGCAGCAAGCACGAGCGCACCGCGGCACCGTCGATGTGCACGGTGCACGCGCCGCACTGCGCGATGCCGCAGCCGAACTTCGTTCCGGTCAACCCCACCAAGTCTCGCAGCACCCACAACAAGGGCATGTCCGCGGGCGCGTCGACCGCATGGGATACGCCATTGACCTTGATCGAGATCACCGATGTCTCCTGGCCGCTCGTGCCGCGCGAACGCTGGGTGGCGGATACTCTTCTCCGATCTTGTCGGAATCGCAAGAGTGGGCAGGCAATGGCGGTGAGAGGTCTACAGTTCGATCGCGATGACCTCGGAGCCGGCACGGTCCTGCGCCGTAGCGATTCACCCACGGTGCCACCAAGTTGAGGGCGGTGAACGACCTGCCGCTATGGCAAGGTAGAGGTCGTGCCGATTGTCCTGGGCTCCGCTGAAGGCCTCACGCTTAGCGCTGCGCCGCTCCGCGCTCACGCACCTCACGAAACGAAACGAGGCGCCGCGCCTGCTCGTCCCACAATGTCAGGCGTATGCAGCGAAATCCGTCGAGAAAGCCGATGCGATTCACCGCGGCGAGTTCCGGCAGCGCGCGTGCGACGTCGGTGAAGCGGTAGAACGGAATGCGGCTCGACAGATGATGCAGGTGATGCATGCCGATGTTCGCCGTCATCCAGGCCAATGCGCCGGGCAACGCGTAGTGCGAACTGCCGGCGAGCGCCGCGACTCGCACATTCCAGTCCGACGCAGTCGCCCAGTAAGTCTGCTCGAACTGGTGCTGGACGAAGAACAGCCAGACGCCGATCGTCGCCGCCAGCACCAGCACCGGTAGCTGGACGCCGATGAACGCAGCGACGCCGACCTGTTCGATCAGTACGAACGAAACTGCGAGGATGGCGAGGTTCGTGCCCATCGTGCTGATCCACGGCCGCCATCCCGTCGCCATGAAGCCGGCCGGAATTCGGTTCTGCAACAGGAACACGTACAAAGGTCCGATGCCGAACATCACGACAGGGTGGCGGTAGAGCCGGTAACGCAACCGCTGCCAGCGACCGCGGGCCAGGTATTCGGCCACGGTCAACGTGTCGACATCGCCGACGCCGCGTTTGCTGAGGTTGCCTTGCGTGGCGTGATGAATCGCATGGGCGCGCCGCCAATGGTCATACGGTGTCAGCGTGAGCACGCCGAGCAGGCGGCCGAGCGCATCGTTCGCGGCGCGAGAGGAGAAGAAGCTGTGATGCCCGCAATCGTGCTGCAGCAGGAACAGGCGGACCAGCATACCGGCAGTCGGAATCGCGGCGGCGGCGTAAAGCCAGAATACGCTCGACGCCCACGCCGCGTACATGACGACCGATCCGGTAAGAAACAGCGCAAAGGTGATCGCGAGTTCCAGCCACGCTCGCCGATTGCTCGATCCGCGATAGGGCTCGACCGCGCGAACCCAGTCGATGGCCGAGCGCGCGTCGGTGGTCAACGGTTCCGCCACAACGTCGCCTCGGAGCGAAACAACGTGACGTGCTCGGCGGGAAACGTCGACTGCAAGGACTTCTGCAAGCGCGCCTCCACCTGCACGAAGTCCAGTAGCGACGGCGGCCCGCTCAGGCAGTAGCGATAGGTCCATTCACCGTTCGCGGTACGCGTGGCTTCGCGCGATACGGTGACGTTTTCGTAGCCGCACACCGACGACCAAAGCCGCTTCAAAGCGGCCGGACCGATCGAATAGTCGTGACGAAGGCGGAAGTGAAAGTGCGGAACTTGCGCCTCGAGCTGGGGCTTCATCGCTACTCCAGCGTTGCGCATCGCCGGCTCAAGGCAGCGCGGCGCATCTCGATCCGTGAGCGTATAAGAATCTCCGCGAAGGCTAACGCGGAGCGAGACGTGAACGGCGGCCCGTCCACCATACACGCGTTCGCCCTCGAACACTCGCTATTTCTTCGTTTCTCTCTTGCATCGGCCGAGCGACGAAGCGCGGATGTAGTGCGCAGCTCCGTCAGCGCGAAAGCGCACCGCGGATTTCCAGAGAGCGCACTTCCGAACGTAGCATGACTCGCTCCGGAACAATTGCGGCCGCTGGTCACGTCGGAAGTGTTAGCCTCGAAGTCCGATCTCGTGGCGTGCTCTTTCGATGAAATTGACGTCATTTTGGCGGAATCGCCGCGGCGTAGGCTCGGCTTCGTCGTACGCCGTGGGCGAGGAGCCCTTGCGTGCCGAACTGCTGAACGCCGAGCAGATGGAAGAGCGCGGGCGAGAACTCTCGCACGAGCACGAAGCGCGCGCTTCGCGTCTGACCGCCAATCCGCTGCTGCAGAGGCTCGGCGAGAACGCCGAGGTCATTCGCGAATGCTGCAAGCTGCTGGCGGAGGCGATTCGCGACAAGCACAAGGTCACGCCGGCGGGCGAATGGCTGCTCGACAACCTCTATCTGATCGACGAGCAGATTCGCACGGCGCGGCGCCACCTCCCGCGTCGCTACAGCTGGCAGCTGCCGGTGCTCGACAAGGGCCAGTCCGCCGGTTTGCCGCGGGTGTACGACATCGCGTTGAAAGCGATCTCGCACGGCGACGGCCGTTTCGACGAGGAGTCGCTGCGCCGCTTCGTTCGCGCTTACCAGGAAACCGTGCCGTTGACCTTGGGCGAGCTGTGGGCGATCCCGATCGTGCTGCGCCTCGCGCTGGTCGAGAATCTCCGCCGCGTCGCCTACAGCGTCCACTCCGATCGCATCGACCGCAATCTCGCGATCCGCTGGGCGGATGCGATGATCGAAGTCGCCAATCGCGATCCGACCAGTCTGATCCTGGTCGCCGCCGACATGGCGCGCGAGCACCCGCCGCTGTCGAGTTCGTTCGTCTCCGAGCTGACGCGCCGGCTGCAGCCGCTGGGTGAAGCGCTGTCGTTGCCGATGACTTGGATCGACCAGCGCCTGGCCGAATCGGGCGTGACCGGCGATCAACTGGTGCAGAGAGCACAGCACGAGCAGGCGGCCGACCAGGTTTCGGTGAGCAATTGCATCGGCAGCCTGCGCCTGCTCGATGCGCTGGACTGGAAGTCCTTCGTCGAATCCGTCAGCTCGGTCGAAAGCATTCTTCGAGGTGATCCTGCCGCCGCCTATGCGCGGATGAACTTCACTACGCGCGACATGTATCGCCACGTCGTCGAACGAACGGCGCGCGAGGCGGGCATCGCAGAAGTGGCGCTCGCCTCCGTGGCCGTCGAGATGGCGCAGCAATCCACGGGCGACGATCCGCTGGACCCGTCGCGGCACGTCGGCTACTACCTGGTCGGCCATGGCTACCCGGATCTGCGCGAGCGCTGCAGGCTTGCGCGCAACACGCTGGTGTCGGCGTCGAGTCGACCCGGCAGCACCTCGCTGTCGCTGTATCTGTTGTCGCTGGTCGCTCTGGGCCTCGCGCTGATGGTGCCGGTGATGGCGCATCTGCTGGCGGACGAACTTGCCGTGGGCTTGAAGATCCTGGTCGCTTTTCTCGCCTCGATCGGCATCAGCCAGCTCGCCGTTGCGCTATCGAGCCGCGTGGCGGCCTTCGTGGTCGCGCCGCAGCCGCTGCCGCAGATGGATTTCCGTACCGGCATCCCGCCTGAAGCGAAGACGCTGGTCGCCATCCCGACGCTGCTGTCCAGCGTCGCCGGTGCGCGGCGTCTGGTCGACGATCTCGAAGTGCGCTATCTCGCCAATCGCGAAGAGCATCTCCACTTCGCCCTGTTGACCGACTTCGCCGACGCCGCCGACACCGCGCTCGCAGCGGATGACGCCATCCTGGCCGCGGCAGCCGAAGGCATCGAAGCGCTGAACGCGCGCTACGAGAACCATCGCTTCTTTCTGCTGCACCGGCCGCGGCAATGGAACGAACGCGAACGGGTGTGGATGGGACCTGAGCGCAAACGCGGCAAGCTCGCCGATCTCAACGCCTTACTGCGCGGTGGCGGCAGCGAGCGCTTTTCACGCATCGTAGGCAATCCGGATTTGCTGCGCGGCGTGCGCTACGTGATCACGCTCGACAGTGATTCGCAGCTGCCGCGCGACGCGGCGCGCGAACTCGTCGAGACGATGGAGCACCTGCTCAATCGTCCGCGCTTCGACGCCGCGCGGAAGGTCGTCACCAGCGGTTACGGCATCCTGCAGCCGCGCGTCGCCGGCGCCTTGCCGCTGGGCGGCGTATCGCCGTATGCGCGACTCTTCGGCGGCGACGCCGGAATCGACCCTTACACGCGCGCCGTGTCGGACACCTATCAGGATCTCTTCGGCGAGGGCTCCTTCATCGGCAAAGGCATCTACGACGTCGATGCGTTCGAACGCGTCACCGAGCAGCGCTTCCCCGACAATCGCATTCTCAGCCACGATCTCCTAGAAGGTTGCTACGCACGCTCGGGGCTGGCCAGCGGCATCGAGCTGTATGAGGCCTATCCACAAACCTATCTGGTCGACGCCAAACGTCGCCACCGCTGGATTCGCGGCGACTGGCAGATCGCCGAATGGTTGTTCCCTACCGTACCGACGGGCCAGGACCAGCGCGCCAAGAATCCGCTGTCCGCGCTCTCGCGCTGGAAGATCTTCGACAATCTGCGCCGCAGCCTGGTCCCGATCGCGCTGTTCGTCTTGCTGCTGCTGGCCTGGCTGTGGCTGCCCACACCGGCGTTCTGGACCGCGCTGGTGGTCGAGATCCTGGTGCTGGCGGCGATCGTCGACGTCGCTTTGGCGGCTGCCGGCCCGCGCGAAGAAAGCGGCGTGTTCGAGCGCTTGAAAAGCTTCCTAGGCGAGGCCGCGCAGCGCCTGGTGCAGATCGTCGTGAACGCGGTCCTGTTGCCGTTCGAGGCCTGGCTCAGTTTCGATGCGATCGTGCGCACCTATTGGCGCGTCCACGTTTCCCGTCGCCACCTGCTGCAATGGACCGCATCGAGCAGCGTTCAGGCCAGCGAACGCAATCGCCTCGGCTCGACCATCGCCGCGATGTGGATCGCGCCGGCCACGGCGATCGCACTTGGCGTCTATCTGTTCCACCGCGACAGCTTCGCGCTGGCGCTGCCGTGGTTGGTCGCGTGGCTGCTGTCACCGGTGCTGATCTGGAGACTGAGCGCGGCGCCGAGCCAGCGCACGCAGACACTGGCGCCAACGCAAGTTCTATTCCTGCGCAACGTCGCGCGCCGAACCTGGAACTTCTTCGAGCACTTCGTCGGCGCCGACGACCACTGGCTGCCGCCGGACAACTATCAAGAACACCCGATCCCCAAGACCGCTCACCGGACCTCGCCGACCAATATCGGTTTGTACCTGCTGTCGACGCTGGCAGCGAACGATCTCGGTTATTTGTCGCTGAGAGAATTGATCGAGCGCCTGTCGCGGACGTTCGAAACGCTGGAGCGATTGCCGCGCCATCGCGGCCATTTCTACAACTGGTACAGCACCACGACCTTGCAGCCGCTGACCCCGCTCTACATCTCGACCGTCGACAGCGGCAATCTGATCGCCCATCTGCTCACTCTGCGGCAAGGCTTGCTCGAGCGCAGGAACAGCCCAGCCGTAAACGCGTCGGTCTTCGCCGGCTTGCGCGACTCGCTCATGGTGGCGATCGAAGTCGACGCGGAACCCGCACGCCAACGCTGGATGCCGCTGACGCGCCTGCTCGACGAGCAGGAAGCGCAGGCGCCCAGAACGGCGGGCGAATTGTTCGCGGCGTTGACGGCGCTGAAGGAATCGTTGCAACACCTGCGCGTGCCGACCGCGCCGGGCACGTTCGATCCGGCGCTGGATCTCGGCCGGCAGATCGATGCGCTGCTCGCCGATCTTCAGCACTTCTTCGGGCCCGCAACCGAAGATGTCGCGGCCTCAAGGCACGAGCTTTCCTCCTCCGTGTTCGACCTCGCCGCTGCAACCGATCGCGACGGCGTCGGCGCCGCTCACGCATCCGCCGCCTGCGCCGCGCTCGAAGCCCTCGCCGTTCGTTGCGCTCAATTCGCGCGCGTCGACTTCGATTTCCTCTACGACGAGAACCGCGCGCTGTTCACGATCGGCTACAACGTCACCGAACGGCGCCGCGACGCCGGCTTCTACGACTTGCTCGCGTCCGAGGCGCGGCTCGGCGTGTTCGTCGCAATCGCGCAAGGCAAGGTGTCGCAGGATTCGTGGTTCTCGCTCGGCCGCCTGCTCACCCGCAACGCGGGACATCAAGTGCTGCTGTCGTGGAGCGGCTCGATGTTCGAGTACTTGATGCCGCAGCTGGTGATGCCGTCGTTCCCCGGCACCCTACTGGATGAGACCTGCCACTCCGCCGTCGCGAATCAGATCGCGTACACGCGCGGCCGGCACATTCCCTGGGGCATCTCCGAGTCGGGCTACAACATGACCGACGCCGCGCAGAACTATCAGTACCGTGCCTTCGGCGTGCCCGGCGTGGGACTGCAGCGCGGCCTGGCGCAAGAACTGGTGATCGCCCCTTACGCCAGCGCGCTCGCGCTGACCGTGTCGCCGCGCGACGCCGAGCACAATCTGCGCCGGCTGGCCGAGCACGGCTGGCTGACCCGATTCGGTTTCTACGAGGCGATCGACTACACCAGCGAGCGCGTACCGCCCGGCGAGACCTGCGCCGTCGTGCGCTCGTTCATGGCGCACCATCACGGCATGAGCCTGCTCGCCGTCGCGCAGGCCGTACTCGACCGCCCGATGCAGAAGCGCTTCGCGGCCGATCCGCAGCTGAAGGCGACCATGCTGTTGCTGCAGGAACGCACGCCGCGCTCCACCATCAACTGGAGCAACAACCCGGCGATGGTCGATCTGCGTTCCGCGCAGGACGTGCCGCAAACCGCCATCCGCGTCTTCGCGCAAGCCGATACGCGCCGGCCGGCGGCGCAATTGCTGACCAACGGTCATTACCAAGTCATGCTCAGCAACAGCGGCGGCGGCTACAGCCGCTGGAACGATCTGGCCGTCACGCGCTGGCGCGAGGACGCGACGCGCGACTGCTGGGGCGTGTTCTGCTATCTGCGCGACGGCGAAACCGGCAAGGTCTGGTCGAACACGCCGGCACCGATGGCGACCGCGGTCGACGCTTCCGAAGCGATCTTCACCGAGTCCTCGGTCGAGTTTCGCCGCCGCCTCGACGACATCGAAGCGCACACCCAGATCGTGGTGTCGCCCGAGGACGACATCGAGCTGCGCCGCATCCGCCTCACCAATCGCGCACGCGTTGCACGCGTCATCGAGATCACCAGCTACGCGGAAGTCGTGCTGTCGTCGGGCATCGCCGATTCGCTGCATCCCGCCTTCGGCAATTTGTTCGTGCAAACCGAAGTGCTGGCCGACCGCGACGCGATCGTGGCGACCCGGCGCGCGCGCTCGAGCGAAGATCCGCAGCGCTGGATGATGCATCTGTTGACGCTGCACGGCGGCCAATCGCTGCGCACCTCGTTCGAAACCGATCGCCTGCGCTTTCTCGGACGCAACAACGGCGCCGACACCGCCGCCGCGGCGCACTCGACCGAAGACCTCTCCGGAACCTCGGGTTCGGTGCTCGATCCGATCGTGTCGATCCGCCAGCGCGTCCTGCTCCATCCCGACCAGCCGCTGGTGCTCGACCTCGTTCTCGGCATCGCCTCGAACCGGGAGCAATGCATCGCCTTGGTCGAGAAGTACCGCGACCGCCACCTCGCCGACCGCGCGATCGAGATCGCCTGGACGCACAACCGCATCGCGCTCGGACAGATCAACATCAGCGAAGTGGACGCACAGGCGTACGCGCGCCTCGCCGGCGCGATCCTGTACGCCGATCCGGCACTGCGAACCCGCGCGTCGACGATCGCCAGCAACCGTCTGGCGCAGCCCGGTCTCTGGGCCCACGGCATTTCGGGCGATCTGCCGATCGTCCTGGTGCAGTTGTCGGGATCGGAGAAGCTCGATCTGGTGCGCCAGCTGGTGAACGCGCACGTCTATTGCCGCATGAAGGGCCTCGCCTTCGATCTGGTCGTCTGGAACGAGGAACGCGGCGGCTACCGGCAGGCGCTGCAGGACGAGATCATGGCGATCGTCGGCACCAGCACGGATGCAGGGCTGCTCGACCGCCCAGGCGGCATCTTCGTGCGCTCGATCGAGCAGATCAATCACGAGGATCGCGTGCTGATGCAATCGATCGCGCGCGTCGTGCTGTCGGACCAGGCCGGTTCGCTGCTGGAGCAATTGAACGCGGACAAGAGCGTGCGCAGCGACATCGTGGTGCCCGAGCTGATCGTCACGCAGGCGTCGGACGCGAGCAACCGCCCGCCGTTCCCGCTGCCGCCGCGCACGCTCGACAACGGCCTGGGCGGTTTCTCGCCCGACGGCCGCGAATACGTCATCGCCGTCGACGAGACGAACAAGACGCCGCTGCCTTGGGTCAACGTCATCGCCAACCCGCACTTCGGTTGCGTGCTGTCGGAAAGCGGCGCCGGATACAGCTGGCGCGACAACGCGCACGAATACCGCATCACGCCCTGGAGCAACGATCCGGTCGCCGATCCCAGCGGCGAGGCGATCTACATTCGCGACGAGGAAAGCGGCGCGTATTGGTCGCCGACGCCCTCTCCCAGTCCCGGGCGCGGCCGCTACGTCGTCCGCCACGGCTTCGGCTACAGCGTGTTCGAACACGCCGAAGCGGGCATCACCAGCCATCTGCGCGTGCACGTCGACGCGCAGGCGCCGGTGAAGTTCTTCATGCTGAGACTGAAGAACGACTCCGGACGCGCGCGCCGGCTGTCGGTCACCGGCTATGTCGAATGGGTGCTCGGCGACTTGCGCGAAAAGACCGCGATGCACGTGGTCACCGAACTCGACGCCAGCGGCGCCTTGATGGCGCGCAACGCCTACAGCATCGAGTTCCCCAGCCATGTCGCTTTCTTCGACGTCGACAACGCGCAGCGCACTCTGAGCGGCGATCGCACCGAGTTCATCGGCCGCAACGGTTCGCTGCGCAAACCCGCCGCGATGTCGCGCCAAACGCTGAGCGGACGCCTCGGCGCCGCCATGGACCCGTGCGGCGCGATCCAGATTCCGGTCGATCTCGCCGACGGCGAATCGCGCGACCTGATTTTCCGCCTCGGCGTCGGCCACGATCGCGCGGAGGCGGTCGCCCTGGTCGAGCGCTTCCGTCGCAACGGTTCTGCGCGCGCGTCGTTCGACGCGGTGCAGGAGCGCTGGCGCCGGCTGCTCGGCGCGGTCACGGTGCGCTCGCCCGATCCGACCTTCGACGCCTTGAGCAACGGCTGGCTGCTCTACCAAGTCATCAGCTGCCGGCTGTGGGCGCGCAGCGGCTTCTATCAATCCGGCGGCGCCTTCGGCTTCCGCGACCAGTTGCAAGACGCGATGGCGCTGGTGCATGCCGACGCGTCGCTGCTGCGCGAGCAGATCGTCTTGAGCGCGTCGCGGCAGTTCCTGGAGGGCGACGTGCAGCACTGGTGGCATCCGCCGGCCGGGCGCGGCGTGCGCACGCAATGCTCGGACGATTTTCTGTGGCTGCCGCTGGCGACGGCGCGCTACATCGAAGCGAGCGCGGACGACGCCGTGCTGGACGAGCAGATCGGCTTCCTCGAAGGCCGCCTGCTCAATCCGAGCGAAGAGTCGTACTACGACTTGCCGCTGCGCTCGCCGCAGACGGCGGACCTGTACGAGCATTGCCGGCGCGCGATCGAACGCGGCTTGCGCACCGGCGCGCACGGCCTGCCGCTGATCGGCAGCGGCGACTGGAACGACGGCATGAACAATGTCGGACGCGAAGGCCGCGGCGAAAGCGTCTGGCTCGGCTTCTTCCTGCATCACGTGCTGAGCGAGTTCGAGCCGCTGGCGCGACGCCGCGGCGACGCGGCGTTCGCGCAACGCTGCCGCGATCATGCCGCCAGCCTGCAGCGCGCACTCGAAGCGCATGCTTGGGACGGCGAATGGTATCTGCGCGCCTACTTCGACGACGGCACGCCGCTCGGTTCCGCACGCAACCGCGAATGCCGCATCGATGCGATCTGCCAAAGTTGGGCGAAGCTGTCCGGCGCGGCGCCCGATGCGCGCGTCGAACTCGCGCTGGATGCGCTCGACCGTCACCTGGTCGACGCGGAAGGTCAGCTGATCCGGCTGCTGGAGCCGCCGTTCGACACCGCCGAACCCGATCCCGGCTACATCCGCGGCTATGTGCCCGGCGTGCGCGAGAACGGCGGCCAGTACACCCACGCGGCCGTCTGGAGCGTCATGGCCTTCTTCGCCGCCGGCCGCGTCGAACGCGCCTGGCAGCTGTTCGACATGATCAATCCGACACGCCACGCACAAGATCCGGAAGGCGTGGAGACCTACAAAGTCGAGCCTTACGTGCTCGCCGCCGATGTGCTCGCCGTCGCGCCCCACGTCGGTCGCGGCGGCTGGACCTGGTACACCGGATCGGCCGGATGGATGTACCGCCTCATCGCGGAGTCGATGCTGGGGCTGTCCAGAAACGGCGACCGATTGCTGCTGAGACCGAACTTGCCGGCGAAATGGCCGACGTTGGAAATCGACTATCGCTTCGGCGAGGCAACCTATCGAATACGCGTGCAGCGCACGCAAGACGCGTCCGATTCGATCGACGTCAACGGCGTTCGGCAGGACGGTATGAGTCTCGCGCTCGCGCCGCAACACGCGACCCACGACGTGCTCGTGCGGATTGCAGGATGACTCGACGGCAGCACTGCTGAAATCCCGCGCGGCGCCGACCTGGACTCCGTCGCCGCGACTCGCCGATCAAGGCCGAACGCGTTTGATGGTCTTGCCGACCTTCCGCGGCGCCTGCGCCGGCGGCTTCTCGCGCAGCCGCTGCAACACCTCCGCGCAAGGACTTTCGTCCTTGCCCTTGCTCGGCGCGATCAACGGAATCAAGGCCGCCGCCGGTGTCGCGAACACGCCGAGCGCGAGCGCACCGCCGCCGCGCAGCAGCAACTTGCCGGTGTGCACGCCGACATCCGGCTGGCCCAGCGTTCCTTTCACGTAGAGCGGCGAGCGCAACGAGAAAACGCGCAAGCCCTTGGTGTGCGGCGTGATGTCCAAGTTGAGCGCTTCGGTGGCGAAGTTGACCGAACCGTCGATGTTGATCAGCGCGTTGTCGGTGTCGAACAGCGCCAGGCGGGATTGCAGCAAGCCGTCGGTCGCCACGAAGTTGGTCGCGGCGCAGTTGATCTTCACCGGCTGATCGCCGAACAGTTTCACCACCACGTAGTTGCCGACGTTGAGGCCGGCCAGCTCCATCAGTTCGCGGCTGACGACGCCGTTGCTCATCGTCAGCTTGAGTTCGCCGTTGGACGATCCGAGCAAGGCCGCAACCGAGTTTCCGGTCGCCGACAGCGCCGCCTCCGCATTGAGTTCGCCGAGCGCGTCCTGCATCGTCTTCATCTGCGGAAACAGCTGACGCAGCTCGAGCCCGCGCGCTTTCAATTGGATGTCGCCCTTCATCGGCCCCTTGCGGCCGTCGAGGCGGATGGTCGAACGCGCCTCGCCGCCGGCCAGCCCGAAATCCAGCGGCGCCAACGCCAGCGTGCCCTCGTCCAGGATCACGTGTGCCTGCAGATCGCTGATCGGCAAGCTGCCCTCGCGCACGATGCGCTTGCCGTTGAAGCCGACGTCGGCATCCATCGCGCGCCAGCGATCGGTGCGGAACGGATCGTTCGGCAGCACCTTGCCGCCGACCGGGCGCCTGGGCGCGTCGCGGCCGCCCGGCGGCGTCGCCGCCGAGGCCTTGCTCTTGTCGCCGGTGTCCAAGCCGATCAGCGGACCCAGATCGGCGAACTGCAACCGTTCCGACCACAGCTTGCCGCTCAACTTCGGCCGCGGCGCGCCTTGCGTATAGGTGAGGGTGCCGTGCAGATCGCTGCCGCCGACGCGGCCGTTGAACCCTTCGTAGGTGAATGTGTTCGCGCCCTTGCGCAACACCGCAGTCAGATGGCCGTCGGTTTCGAACGGCGGCGTATCCGGCAGCGTCACTCCGATCACCGGATACAGATGCGCCATGCTGTCGCCACCCAGACGCAAGTGCAGATCGACCGCGTCGGGGCTGCGCGGATCGGTGATCGAGCCGGTCGCGGCGATGCGCACGTCCCCAATACGCAGATCCGCTTGCAGCGGAAAAGCACGACCGGCACTGCGCAGTGCAAGCACGCCGCCGAACTTGCCGCTGCCGGCGACGCGCGCACCGTTGTAAGCGCCGCTCGCCTTGAAGCCGAACGCGAAGTCCTGCGTCTGCGCATCGGCGGTGGCTTTGTCCGCGGCGGACGACACCGTCTTGCCCATCACCTCGGTGAAGGCGATCGGCGCACCGAGCGGCTCGATCTCGACGCCGACATCGATGCGATCGGCCGGATCGCGCAGCGTGATTCGACCGGCATCGAACGCAACGTCGCCGAGATCGAGCGTCCAGGCCGACGGCGTCGCGTCGTCGTGAGCGAACGCGAAAGTCCAATTGTTGCGGCCGTCGCCTTGCTTCTCCAAATGCACCGTCGGCCGGCCGAGCTGCACGTGCGGAACGGAAATCCGATGCACGAGCAGGCCGAGCAGCGAAAGACGGAATTCGGCCTGCTCGAGATGGACGAACTGCTTTTCGCGTGCCCACGGCGGATTGTCGATGCGCAGGTCTTGCGCGGTGAACACCGGGCCGGGCAGCCAATCGCCGTGCTCCGAGTCTCGGCGCCAGCGCACCGACAAGTCTCCGTCGATCGCGAACGTGCGCCCGAGCGCAGCACTGGCCTTCTCATTGATGGTCGGCTTGAGCCGATTCCAATCGAAGGTCGCGACGAACACGATCGCAGCGACGATCGACACGATCAGGGCGCCGCCGATCCAAGCGCCGATGCGGTATCCACGTTTCATGACGCTCCCTCTTTCGCGCACGTGGCAGTGACTCGAGCTTTCACGACCGCGACGTAATCCTTCCTGACCGAGCCGCCATACGGTCAGGTCATGTTCGGCGGCGATCACGCGCGGCGCGCTTCTTTTCGGTCCTGCCGCTTTCGATCGATCGGCTGCTCGAGCGAAAAAAGCAGCTCTTGAGAGAAACCTGAGCAGAGGCGCCGTGAAGGAAATGGATGTAAAGGAGCCGATCTCCAACTTTCACTTTCTTGCTTATTTCTATATACAGACGGGCAAGGGGCCAGTGCTTCGACTGCATCCGCCGGCGTGAGCTGGTGTGTGTGCTCGTGCCGAGGCGCGCGACAGCGTTATCGATTTTTCCGACGACCAGGCCGCCCGACGAATTGCGCCCCCGCGCAATGCCGCAGGCGGTCGGTCTCGTGTCTGGGGGTTGGCGATGATCAGGGCAGCGCGTTTCATCTCGGTTTTCACGGCGGCGTCGCTCGGTGCGTTCGCCTCGATCGACTCGTCCCTCGCCGCGCAGCTGCACAATGCGAGCGCCTCCGGTGCAACCGGGTTCAACGCGTCCTCGACCAAGCCGTATCCGTCGGCGCTGACGACGACCTACGCGGTGAGCGGCGGCAGCCTGCAGATCGTCGCCAATAACGTGCCGCTGACCACGCTCGGCGGCGCCACCGCGGCGATGTTCGCGCCGCCCGTGCCGACCACCACCACCGGCATCCAACTGCAAACCGCAGGTGCCGGCTGTGCCTTCGCCAGCAATGCGGCGACCAGCACCTCGTGCACACGCGGCAGCTTGCAAGTCTCTTTCAACCGCCCGGTGACCAATCCGGTGTTGCATTTCGTCGGCCTCGGCAGCGTGCGCAGCGTCACCGGCGACACCGTCACCATCACCGCCGGGCGTACGGTGCATACGATCGCTTCGTCGGTGCCCGCGGGCGCCACGATGACGGTGCTGCCCGGAGCGTCCAATCTGCAGACCCTCGGCGGCGGCAGCTCGCTCGATCTCATCAACCCCCAATACAACGGCACCAACTGTTCGACGATCGCCGCGCCGGCCACCCAGCTTGCCGGCTGCGGCAGCGTGCGCATCAACGGCACCTACACCTCGCTCACCTTCGATGTCGGCATGGCCGGCACGCGCAACGTCTTCAACGCCACCATCGGCAACGACCTCGGCGACGACGGTTACATGCTGACGACCACGGTCGATGAAGACTTCGGCGACGCACCGGCGAGCTACGACAGCAGCGAGGCGGCCAGCCACATCGTCGGCGGCATCCGTCTCGGCGCCACCGTCGATGCCGACAACACCAATGTGTTCAACAACACTCCCGCCATCACGCCGAGCCCGAACGCGGTCGCCGCAGGCGCCGACGCCAACGGGGCCGCCGGCGACGGCGCCGACGAGGATGGGCTGGTCACGCCGCTGCCGACGCTGCATACCGGCATGATCGGACAGACCTACACGCTCATGCCCAGCTTGAGCGGCGGCACCGCGGCGGGCACGGTCTGCGGCTGGATCGACTTCAATCGCAACGGCGTGTTCGACACCGCCGAAGGCGTGTGCAACGCGGTCGCCAGCGGCGCCACCAGCACCACGCTCAACTGGACCGTGCCGATCGCCACCACCGCCGGCCGCAGCTATGTGCGGCTGCGCGCGACGCAGGGCACTCAGATCTCGACCGCCACCCCGACCGGCCGCATCGACAGCGGCGAGGTCGAGGACTACATGATCGAGATCAAGCCGGCCATACGCGTGATCAAGCAGCTGTTGCCGGCCGGCGACGGCGGTCGCTTCGATCTCGGCATCGGCGGCACCGCGTTCGCCCTCGCGGTCGGCGACACCGGCAGCACCGGTTTCCGTACGCTCTATCACAACAGTGCATCCGGCGCGCCCGATCTCACCGTCGCGCAGAACATCGCGAGCAACGCAATCACCACCAGCGTGGCCGAAGTGCCGACAACGGCCACCACCGGCGCCTACGTCGCCACCTACAGTTGCGTCAACGGCGCCGGCGCCGCGGTCGCGACCGGCACCGGCACCTCGGTCAATCTGACCTTGCCGGTGTCGGTCACCGGCGCTGCCGCCAACGGGCGCGCACAGTCGTTGACCTGCACCTTCAGCAATCGCGTCGCCTCGTTCAGCGTGCTCAAGTCCACCCCGGTCGCGTCGATTTCCGCGCCCGGCGCGATTCCCTACAGCATCCTCGTCACCAACACCGGCGCCGCCGCGCTCACCGGCGTCACACCCGTGGACACCTTGCCGCACGGCGGCATCGGTGCGGTCACGCTGGTCTCGGGCGATGCCAACAGCAACGGCGTGCTCGATCCCGGCGAGGCCTGGCTCTATTCGGC
Source organism: Dokdonella sp. GW821-FHT11D02 (assembly GCF_058808595.1). Classification (NCBI taxonomy): domain Bacteria; kingdom Pseudomonadati; phylum Pseudomonadota; class Gammaproteobacteria; order Lysobacterales; family Rhodanobacteraceae; genus Dokdonella; species Dokdonella sp. GW821-FHT11D02. Next base: position 3,206,596 of record NZ_CM179520.1, read on the forward strand.
CAGTTACGCCGCGACTCAAGCCGACATCGACGCCGGCACCAATCTCGTCAACACGGTGTCGGTGACCACCGCGCAGACCAACGCGCCGCAGGGTTCGTCGGCGACCACCGGCGTGGTGCGCACGCCGGCGATGACGGTGCAGAAGTCGACCACCACCACCTCGATCAATGCGCCAGGCACGATCGCGTACACGATCGTCGTGCGCAATAGCGGCAACGTGACCCTGACCGGCGTCACGCCGGTGGACACCCTGCCCCACGGCGCCAACGGCGCGGTCACGCTCGTATCGGGCGATGCAAACGGGAACGGCGCGCTCGACGTCGGCGAGACCTGGACCTACTCGGCCAGCTACGCCGCGACTCAGGCCGACATCGACGCCGGCACCGATCTCGTCAACAACGTCGCGGTGACGACGGCGCAGATTCCAGCGCCCGTGAGCGGCTCGGCGACCACCACCGTCACTCGCGCGCCGGCGATGAGCGTGGTCAAGAGCACGACCGCCACCGCCATTTCCGCACCGGGCCCGATCCCCTACACGATCGCGGTCAGCAATACCGGCAACGTCACCCTGACCGGCGTCACGCCGGTGGATACGCTGCCCAACGGCAGCAACGGCGCGGTCACCTTCACGGGCGGCGACGGCAACGGCAACAACCGGCTCGACGTCGGCGAAACCTGGACCTATTCCGCCAGCTACACCGCAACGCCGGCGGACATCAGCGCCGGCACCGATCTGGTCAATCGCGTAGCCGTGACGACCGCGCAGATCACAACGCCCGTGAACAGTTCGGCCACGACCAAGATCACGCGCGCGGACGTCGCGGTGGTGAAGACCGGTCCGGCGACTGTTGCAGCGGCCGCCACCCTCAGCTACACCGTCGTCGCCAGCAATGCGGGTCCCGACGCCGCCGACGGCGCCGTGTTCTCCGATCCGCTGCCGAGCGGACTGACCAATGTGAGCGCGAGCTGCGCAACCTCGGCAGGCGGCGCCGTGTGCGGCCCGGTCGACGTCGTCGGCAACAACGTGACCAGCACGATCGCGACACTGCCGAGCGGGGCCAGCGTCACCTTCTCGATCAGCGCGACAGCGCCGTCGAACGGCGGCACGTTGACGAATACCGCCTCGATCGCGCCGCCGGCGAGTGCGGCCGATCCCAATCCGGCCAACAACACCTCGCACGTCGACACCAGCGTCACGCCGGTCGCCGATCTGTCGATCGTGAAGAGCGGTCCGCCCACGATCGCCTCGGGCGGCGCCCTCACCTACACCCTCGCGATCGGCAATGCCGGCCCCAGCGCGGCCGACGGCGCGAGCTATACCGACACGCTTCCGGCCGGCCTCAGCGCCGTGTCCGCCAGCTGCGGCAGCGCCGGCGGCGGCGCGGTGTGCGCGACACCCAGCGTCGCCGGCGGCACGGTCTCGGGCACGCTGCCGAGCTTGCCCGCGAACGGCAGCGTCATCATCACGATCCAGGCCACCGCACCGATCGGCGCGCAGACTATTTCGAACACGGCCACGATCGCCGCGCCAGCTGGCGTCACCGATCCCGCGCCGGCCAACAACAGCTCGTCGGTGCAGACGGCGGTGGGCGCGGCGGCCGATATCGCGGTGACGAAAACCGTCGACAATCCGGCGCCGTTCGTCGGCAACCTGGTCACCTTCACCATCATCGCTCGCAACGACGGACCGAACGACGCCAGCGGCGTCGCGCTCACCGACAATCTGCCGTTCGGTCTGATATTCGTGTCGGCGACGCCGTCGCAAGGCACTTACGTCGCGTCGACCGGCGTGTGGACGGTCGGCGCTTTGACCGACGGCGCCAGCGCCAACCTGACCATCACCGCGACGGTCGACGATCCGGGCAGCCTGGTCAACACGGTCACGGTCAGCGCGTCCGATCAAACCGATCCCGATACCAGCAACAACAGCGCGGCCGCAGCGATCAACGCCGGCGCCAGCGCCGACCTCGGCGTCGCCAAGAGCGTGGACGACACCACGCCCGACGTCGGCACCAACGTCACCTACACCGTCAGCGTGAGCAACAACGGCCCCAACGACGCCAGCGCATTCGAGGTCACCGATGCGGTGCCGGCCGGCACCACCTTCGTCAGCTCCGCTCCTTCGCAAGGCAGCTACGACAGCGGCAGCGGCGTGTGGACGATCGGCGCGCTCGGCGACGGCACCACGGCGACGCTGGCGATCACGCTCAGAATCGATCAAACGGGTTCGATCATGAACACCGCGACGATCACCCACACCGATCAGTTCGATCCGAATCCGGCCAACGACACCGCCGGCGTCGCGATCAACGGTCAATCGGCCGACATCGGCTTGACCAAGACGGTCGACGTGACCGCGCCGAACGTCGGCGATGAAGTGACCTTCACCATCACCGCGCACAACAGCGGCCCCTCGGACGCGACCGGCGTCGTCGTCACCGACGCGCTGCCGGCCGGCTTGAGCTTCGTCTCCGCATCGCCCTCGCAGGGAAGCTTCGACGCCGCGTCCGGCCAATGGACGATCGGCGCGCTGACCGCGACGGGACCGACGTCGAGCGCGACCTTGACCCTCGTCGCGAACGTGGCGCAAGCCGGTGCGCTGACCAACAGCGCAGCCCTGACCGCGTCCACTCCACCCGACCCGAATCCGGCCAACGACGTCGCCAGCGTCTCGCTCAACGGCACTCCGCTGGCCGACCTCGCCGTCAGCAAGACCGGCGCGGCGACGGTCACGCCCGGCGACGATGTCACCTACACCATCGTCGTGCGCAACAACGGCCCGAGCGCCGCGACGAATGTCGTGATCAACGACGCCACCCCCGCCGGCCTCCAGTTCGTCGACAACAGCGGCGATTGCACGACGGCGTATCCGTGCAGCGCGACCTCGCTGGCGAGCGGCGCCAGCCTGACCATCCTCTCGCGCTACACGGTGCCCGCCGACTACGCCGGCGCCAACCCGATCCGCAACAGCGCCAGCGCGAGCAGCGACACGCCCGATCCCGACAGCGCGAACAACCAGGCCGCGGCGCAAACCAACGTCGGCCCGGGACTTGCGGATCTGTCGATCGACAAGCAGGGACCGGCGACACTGCCCTCGGGCGGCGCGATCACCTACACCCTGCTCATCGTCAACCACGGACCGAGCCCGGCAAACGGCGCCAGCTACACCGACAACCTGCCCATCGGCATCAGCGCCGCGACGGCGACCTGTGCAGGCGAAAGCGGCGGCGCCGCCTGCACCACGCAACCGAGCGTGAGCGGCAATGTCGTAACCGGCAGCATCGGCGTGCTGCCTTCGGGCGGCAGCGCGATCGTCACCGTGATCGGCACGGCGCCGAGCGGACCGGCAACGCTGCAGAACACGGCCAGCGTCGCTGCGCCGGCCGGCGTCGTCGATCCCGATTCGAGCAACGACAGCTCCAGCGTGTCGACCAGCGTGAGCGCCACCGCCAGCGCCGACCTCAGCGTACTCAAGCAAGGTCCCGCGCAACTTTTGCCCGGCGGCACGGCGAGCTTCACCCTCAGCGTCGACAACCACGGTCCGGACAGCGCGCTCAGCGTGCGGCTCGACGATCCGACGCCGGCCGGACTGACCTTCGTCTCCGCCACGGCACCGTGCCAATCCGGCTTCCCCTGCGCGCTCGGCGATCTCGCCGCGGGTGCCGGCGCGAGCGTGACCGCGATCTTCGCCGTCGCCGCGGACGCCAGCGGCAGCATCGTCAACACCGCCACCGTGTCCTCGCCGACACCCGACGGCAACCCGGCCAACAATACGAGCGCGTTGAGCGTGCCGGTGGCGACCGTCGTGGCGAGTGCCGACCTCGGCACGAGCAAGACCGGGCCCGCCACGGCCACTCCCGGCCAGGCGATCGACTACACGATCCGCGTCACCAATCACGGTCCGTCGGCGGTCTCGGATGCGGTGCTGGCTGACCCGACTCCGCCGGGACTGCGTTTCGTCGCGGCCACAGCGCCCTGCGCGGGCGGTTTTCCGTGCACGCTCGGCGCCTTGGCGAACGGCGCCAGCGTGACCGTGCAGGTGAGCTACCTCGTGCAAGCGGACTACGTCGGCACGATCGCCAACGTCGCCACCGCGACCTCGGCGACGGTCGCCGATCCGACCCCTAGCAACAACACGAGTACGGTGCCGACCGTGGTCGGCGGCGGCCCCAGCGGCAGCGCCGTTCCGGTACCGCTCGACGCACGCTGGATGCTGGTGTTGATCGCGCTCTTGTCGCTGCTGAGCGGCAGCGTGTTGGCGCGGCGGCGGTAGAGACCCGTCGCTCGCCGACTTCGGCGATCCGAGCGGAAGGCCGCTCGATCGCCGGAGCCCGACGCGTCCCGGCTGCTGCTTGCGGCCGAAGACATAGCCATCGTTGCCCGCAGACGGCGCGGGATCACACGATCTTCCAGGTGCCCCCGATGCGCGTTTGCAGAGGGGGGAAATGCGCCACAGAACGTTTCATAGTCCCGTGGCGAAACGATCGTCGAATCGAGTGCGGCCGATTATCCTTGTCCCGACATCCCGCTGCCGTCGAACTCGGCCGCAGGGCTCTGGCTGCTCTGTGACCGTTGCCGCCCTGACACTCTCAACGAGGTGACTATGAAAAAGCTTGGTCTTTGTCTGCTGCCTGTCGCATTCGCTCTGGCGGGTCCCAATCTCAGGGCGGAGCCGGCATCCGAGCCGGAGTTCGAATCGGTGACGCGCAGGGATTATTACGACATGTTGCTGCGTTCCGAGCAGGCTCTGCGCGACGAGAAAAGCGCCGATGCATTCCAACTGAACCAAAGGCTGGCCTGCGCCGGCAATCAACCCAATCAGGCGGCTCTCGGCGGACTCTATTTGGCGGGACGCGGAGTCGCCCGCGACGATCTGACCGGTTATGCCTGGCTGAAACTTGCGGCGGCTTCCGGATTAGCGAAGTATCAGAACATGGCCGAGGCGTTGGAAAAGAGCATGACGCCCGAACAGCGCGCCTTGGCCGATACCAAAGTCGCGACGCTGAAGTCGTTGTACGCGCCCATTCCCACGCATATGACGTGTTCGCAAGACGAAGTGCGCGGCTCGCACCGCAAAGAGCTGAAATGCGAGCCGGAACCGACGCCCGAAGGCCGCAGCTTCGTCTGGCTCAAGCGCTGCGCGCCGACGCCGTAGGGCGGCACGATCAATCTCCGTAGTGCAGGCACTGCGAACGCGATAATCGGGTCCTGTCCGCTCGATCTTCCAATGGGAATACCGTCTCCGATAGAGCATCCGACGTCGGGCCGGAATAAGCAGCGCCTTTCCATTCGATGATTTCGGGGAGACGCAAACCAAGTTATTCCGACGCGAGCGCCGGCACATATTCGGGAACGGCGTCTTGTTAGCATCGGGACGGCCTGCCCATGTGCGGCCGCCCGCGTTTCGCTCGGATCACTCCGCCTCGGGGATCGAGAAGTGCCGTGCGACAGAAATGGCGGGATCACGCGTTCTTCAAGGAGAGAGACATGAAGCGTATTTCCAAAGCGGCCATCGCCGCCCAACTCGCCGTCCTGTTGAGTTTGGCCGTACCCGGCGCGGCATCCGCCGCGGCCTATGCGTATGCCGACTGCTCGCTGCAGAGCAACGCCTGTTTCGGCGAAGGCGGCAGCGACAGCGGCCCGGTCACCCTGGTGTGGTCGTTCGACTACATCGGCCTCGATGCGATTTTCCCGGCCGACTGCACCAACCAGAATTCGTGCCGATTCTGGTGCCCGCGCCATCCGGGACCGCTGACCGCGCGCTTGTACGTCTACGACGCCAGCTGGAACGTGCTCGCGGTCAGCGAGCCGGCGCAGGGCGTGTGCACGGAGCAGGACGTCATCCTTCCTTGAGCGGCCGGTTCGCTGTGAACCGCTGATCGGAAGATCGAAAGGCGGTCAACAAGAAATAAGACCGCCGCGACGCTTGCGCGCCGCGGCGGTTGTCGAAAAGAAACGCTTTCGAGCAGAGGCCGGTTTGGAGATCGAATCTCAAAACCGGCGCTTCCACACATCGCCGCGCTAACTCACGGCGACACTCCGCAATCGAGATCGAAGCCGTTGCGGAAGATCGGATCGGCCGGATCGAGATTCTCCAGCGAGAACAGCGCGATCTGCGCGGTCGGCACTCCGGCTTCCTGGGCGGAGATCTGATATCGACCGGGGATGCTGTTCGCGACTGCGTCCACATAAGCGACGCCGTCGAGATCGGTCACCGCCGTCGCAGTCGCTCCACCCGCTCCGCCACCGGACGACAGTTCCGCCGACGCTCCGCTAGCCGGCGCCGTGAAATCGACGGCGATGCCGGCGCGCGGCTGCCCCTGCGGATCGGCGAGACGCACGATCAGCGCACACGCGAAGGCCTCGCCGGTGATGGTCGACTGGGATGTATTGCCGATCGGCGTCGACGAATTGCCCGGGGTGTTGCTGAGCTGATACGAAACCGTCGTCGCGATGCCGGGAACGCTCGCCGCCACGGTGTAGCTGCCGACGGTCGAATTCGCGGTCGCCTGCACCGTCGCCTCGCCGTTGGCACCGGTCGCCACGCTGAGGGTCGAACCGCTCTGCGCGCCGGTCGACAGCACCGCAGTCGCACCGCTCGTCGGCGCCACGAACTGGGCGACGACGCCAGCGACGGGGTTCTGGAACTCGTCGCGCACGCGCACCTTCAGCGCTTGCGGGAACGGCTTGTTGACCTGCGTGCTCTGCTGCGTGCCGCCGCCGATCGTGCCGTCGCCGCCGATCGGTACGACGTCGTGCGGCGTGCCGGCGGTGTTGGTCAGATCGAAGTCGAACGCACCCGTCACGCCGGTGATGGTCGCCGACACCAGATAGTGACCGGCGACGGTGTTCGCGCTCGCCTGAACTTGCGCCTCGCCATTGGCACCCGTCGTTGCGCCGGTCGCCGACAACACGGCGCTTGCACCCGCCGCTGGCGGCGCGAATGCGACCGCGACGCCGGACACCGGATTGCCGTGGCTGTCGTTGACGCGCACGACCAGCGGCGTCGGGAACGGCGTGTTCACGGTGGTCGACTGCGTACCGCTGCCACCGCCGCCGAGCACGATCGTCGCCGGCGGACCGGCCGTATTGGTGAGGCCGAAGGTCGCCGCGGCGGCGCCGCCCGAGCTTGCGCTCACCGTGTAATTGCCGGCGGTTGCGTTGGCCGTCGCGTTGACGCTGGCAACACCGTCGGCGCCGGTCAACGCGGCGTTGGAGGACAAGCTGGCCGAGGCGCCGTTGCCGGCGGCCGTCGCCGCGAAACCGACGCTGACGTTCGGCACCGGATTGCCGAAGGCATCGCGCGCCGTCACCGCCAGCGGCTGCGGGAACGGCGTATCGACCGCGGTGCTCTGCGTGCCGCCGCCGCTGGTCACGATGGTCGTGACCGAGCCGGCCGTGTTGGTCAGCTGGAACGTCGCCGCCGTGCCGACGCCGGCGACGCTGGCGCTGACCGCGTAGCTGCCGGCCTGCGTATTGGCGGTCGCGGTCACCGCGGCGGTGCCGTCCGTGCCGGTGGTGGCGGAAGCGGAACTCAGCACGGCGCTGGCGCCGCCTGCGCTTCCCGCGCTGAACGCGACGGCGACGCCGGGTACCGGATTGTTGAACGCATCCTTCACCGTCACTTGCAGGGGCTGCGCGAACGGCGTCGTCACCGCGGTGCTCTGCGTGTTGCCGCCGGAAGCGGAAACCGACGACTGCGTACCCGCCGTATTGGTCAGCGAGAACGTCGCGGTATCGGCCACGCCGGTGATGCTCGCATTGACGCTGTAGCTGCCGGCGACGAGATTGGCGCGCGCATTGACGGTGGCACGGCCGTCCGCACCGGTTGCCGCTTGTGGTGAGGAGAGCGTCGCGCTCGCGCCGTTGCCGGCGGGCGCCGCCGCGAACGCGACTTGCACCGCGCTGACGCCGTTACCGAACGCGTCCTTGACGCTGACGACGAGCGGTTTCTGGAACGGCGTGTCGACCATCGTGCTCTGCGCGTCGCCGCCGCTGCCGTCGGTTGGAATCGACACGTCGGTCGGCGTGCCGGCGGTATTGGTCAGATGGAAGATCTGCGGTGCGGCCAAGCCGGCGACCTGCACGCTGACCGTGTAAGCGCCGGCGACCGTATTGGCGGTCGTGGTGACGCTCACGCTGCCGTTCGTATCGGTCATCACCGCGAGCGCCTGACCGCTGCTACCGTTCGCGCTGAAGATCGCGCTGGCACCGGCCGCCGGTGCGGTGAAGGTGACTTGCGTGCCGGATACGCCGTTGCCGGCGCCATCGAGCACGCGCAGGCCGAGCGGTACCGGGAAGACCGTGTTCACTGTCGCCGATTGACCGTCACCGGCGATGTTGCCGACCGATGCCGGCACGCCGAGCGCGACGGCGTCGAGCGCGATGTTGTCGAAAGCGATCGTCGGCAGCAGATCGGCGGTCAACAGACCCTGCGGCTGCGCGAACAAGCGCAGCTCGATCGGATTCGCCGTGATCGTGGTCGGCGACACGTAGGTCATGCTCAGCTGATACGCGGTGCCGTGCAGCAGCTCCAAGGTGACCGCGCCGGGCGCGATGGTGTCGCTCGATGCGAGCACGGTGCCGCCGGCGACGATCTCCACACCGGTGTGCGTATTGTTGAGCAGGCCGAGCTGCAGCACGCGGCCGACGTCGATGTCGGCGGTGAGGATGTAGCGCGTGTTCGGCTGCACATTGGCCGCCAAGGTCTGGCCGAAGTAGCCGCCGTTGGTGACCAAGCCGAGCACACTGACGCCGGCCAGCCCGCCGATCGCCGCGTTCTGTGTGGTCGCGGAAATCGACAAGGTCGGTGGCGCGAGCAGTCCGAGCGCGCCGGCGTAGGTGCCGGTCCAAGGGCCGCTGCCGATCGGCACGTTGGTGCCGCTGCCGCCGAGAAGTCCGCCGCCGATTCCCCCCACGTTGGCGGGCGCCGAGAAATCGCCGTTGGGTACCGTCACGGGTACCGCGGCGACATGCGCCGCAAAACCCAGCAGCGCCGTCGCGCACAACGCGCGCCAGGGCCGAGTGCGAACGAGACGATGAAAATGCGCGCTACGGCGCGTATCGGATGTGTAGAAAATGCCAGACTTCATTTGGGTACTCCTTCAACCACACGCCGAGCGACTGGACTTTCGCAGGCGGCGGCGAAGCTGCGGGCCGCCGCTAGTCAGTCGCGCCCGACCATCAACCTATCGATGGCGGGCTGCGTACACAGCCTGGTAGAAGTGACAGGTCGGATCGGCTGGCGTCTTCACGCCGCTGCCACTCTCGTGAGCGCAGCATCGCTGGCTCGCGCCTTCGCGGGGCTCGTGAAACTGAAGTGAAGAAAGGGGCGTCGCTCCGGCGGCCGCGCCGGTGCGTGTGCGCGCCATCGAACGCAGGGCGAATACCTCGCTCTACGCGGAGCGAACTTCAGTCCGCTTCGGATGGTTCGGGCATATGCCATCGCGTCGCGAAGGATCGGCTCAGCGGCGCGCCGCGTACCACTGCGCAACACGCTCGGGCAGGTGCGGGCTGACGTCGATGCCGACCGCGCCGAACGCATCCAGCGCATCGATCAGCGCACGCGCGTAGACGGCGGCATTCGCCGCGGACTCGGCCGTCGCGTTGTGCGTCTCGAACTCGAACGCGTCCAGCATCGCCGTCGTCCACGCGTACAGAGCATCCCGGCGCGCCGACAGCGAAGTCCGCAGCCACTCGTCGGGACGCTGCCACTGCCAAGCCTCGACCGCTGCTACCTCTTCGGCCAGCCCGACCGCTTCCGTCAGCACGCCGCGAAACCACTCCGAATCGCCGCCTGCGGACACTCGCACCGACAGCGGCGCCATCGACTGGTAGCTGGAAAAGGTGTCGAGCAAGCGGCGTTCGAGCCGGCGCGCTTCGCTCACTCGGTCGGTGACGACGAGGATGCCTTGCTCGAGATGGAAGAATTCGAAGAAGCGCGGATGCAAGCTGCGCCAGCGCTCCAATGGATCGCGCGAGAAACCGATCTTGAACAGCGTGTCGTCGCGGCAGGCGACGACGTAGACGAAGGCGCGGCCGCGCGAAAGCGTGCGCGGGAAGGCGGCTGGATCGTAGTTGTCGACGTGTTCTAGCACTCCGTCGAAAGCGTGAACCCAGCCGGACAGCCCGTCAAACCAGTCTTTCGGCTACCGAACACATGGAAGACCGCTTCAGGCATCAGCGCTTCGCACAACATTGCTCATAGATGCGGCGCCCCTGCGCTTGTGCCTCGGCGATCTGGCGCCCGTCCAGCGACGATGCACTCTCGGACATGATCCATTCGAGATTCGGACGCTGCGGAGTATTGGCGAGCGTTGCGGCATAGGTGTAGGACTGCAACGGGTCAGCCACGAAAAGGCCGTGTCAGCGAATTCGCTGCACACCATGACGAGGCATCGAGTCACCGCTTCGCTTGCAGCCGTATGCACGGCTTTGCTACATACGGCCGCATGAAGAGTTCGCCGCAGAGCGTGCTGAGCCGCATCGGACGCACCGCGCTGGTTCCGTTGAACCGAATCGCCGCCGGCTTGCCGGTGCCGGTGTTGGCGAAGTGCGAGCATCTCAATCCCGGCGGTTCGATCAAGGACCGCATCGCCTTGGCCATCGTCGACGACGCCGAAGCGCGCGGCGTGTTGCGCGCCGGCATGACTATGGTCGAAGCGACCGCAGGCAACACCGGCGTCGGGCTCGCGCTGGTCGCGGCGGCGCGCGGTTACGGCCTCGTCTGCGTGATGCCCGAGAAGATGTCGGTCGACAAGCGCGTCGCACTGGCGATGCTCGGTGCGAAGGTCGTCATCACGCCGAATGCGCCGCCGAGCAGTCCGGACAACTTCCGCAATGTCGCTCGGCGCCTGTCCGAAGAGAACGGTTGGTTCCTGCCCGATCAGTTCTGCAATCCGGCGAATGTCCGCATCCACGAAGTAACGACCGGCGTCGAGATTCTCGAACAGACCACAGGACGCATCGGCGCCTTCGTCGCCGGCGCCGGCACCGGCGGCACGATCAGCGGCGTCGGACGCTGCCTGAAAGCCGCGATTCCGGGGGTGCGTATCGTGTTGGCCGATCCGCTCGGATCGGCGCTGGCGGATTGGGCGGAAACCGGAATTGCGGGAGCGGACGGTTCGTATCAAGTCGAAGGCATCGGCGCGAGCGAGCCGCCGCAGAACCTGCATCGCGCGGTGATCGACGCCGCCGAACGCGTCAGCGACGAGGAAAGTTTCGCGATGGTGAAGCGGCTGGTGCGCGAAGAAGGTTTGCTGGTCGGCGGGTCGTCGGGCACCAACGTCGTCGCCGCGCTGCGGCTGGCGGCGCGCGGCGATCTCGATGGGCCGGTCGTCACCGTGCTTCCCGATTCCTGGGATCGCTATCGCGCCAAGCCGTGGATGCAGGGCTGGGAAGCCTGGGCGCAGCCCGCACAAGCAACTCCGGCGAGTGAATAGCGCCCTGGCTGACGCGCACGACCTTGGCCGGATCGTAGATTCTAGGATCCGATGAAACGACGCAGACGGCCGCCGCGCCGGATCGCGCTGCGACTCAGCTCCGCGCGCCGGTTTCAGCGTCGCGCTGCGGGCGCACGCGAAAAGCCAGACTGATCCGCGTCTCGGCCACCGCCGCCTTCGGGATGCCGTGCAGATAGTGCAACTGCGAGTCGTAGTTCATCACGAGCAAGCTGCCCGGCTGCAGTTCGACTTTGCGCGTCGTGCGCGGCGGGCGGATCGGCGCGATCGTCATGCAGCGCGGCGCGCCGAGCGACAGCAGCGCGATCGGATGACCGGGCACCAATTCGGCCAGGCGATCGTGGTGCATCGCGACGCTGTCGCTGCCGTCGCGATACAGATTGAGTCCGACACTGGTGAACGGCGCCGGCACGATGCGCAGGACCGCCTGCAAGGCCTCGTGCAGTGCTGCCGGAGCGAGCGGATCGGACAGTTCGTAATGCGCGCGCAGGCGCGGTACCGCGACATCGCGCTCGTACATGCGCCGCTGATCCGAGCGCCAAGGCACTTCTGCGAGCAGCGTCGCGAACCAGGCATCGGCCGTGGCCGCATCGCAAGCCCGCGGCCAGTACTCGATCCGCGCGGACGGGTGATCGACGATGGCGGCGGCGGCATCGAACAAGGACAATTGCGACATCCCAGTCATATGGGGACGGGGTCAATCGCGGCAACCGCTTGCGGATCGATCCGTATCGCCGAACTCTCTCCTTCCGACGCGAAACGACAACTCGCGACAGCGCAGAACAACGGCTCGTCGCAACGCGGCCACTGATCGTCGCAGTGCGGATCCTTTCGGCGGCGGTGTCCGCTCTAATCGCGCTCGTACGCCGCCGGCATTGGCCGCCGCGCGCAATGTCGCGCACACGCGGCGAAGGTTTCGATCTGGACGATGGAGGAAACGATGCTGACGGCTTCTTTGATTTTCGCCGCCGCGAGCGCGGCAACGGCGAGCGCGCCGTCGAACGTCGATGCGGCGACGCTCGCCGCGATCGAGGCGACGTGCCTGGACTACATCGACGGCCAGCTCGAAGCCGATCCGGAGCGAGTCGCGCGCGCCCTGCATCCCGATCTGGCCAAACGCCGGGTGATCGGCGACACGCCCTACGAACGGCTCGGCTTGCGCCGCATGAGCAAGGAAGAGCTGGTCGCGTTGACCCGCAAAGGCGAGCTGAAAACACCGAAAGAGCAGTGGAACCGCAGCTGCCGCGTGCTCGACGTCAGCGGCGATGCGGCCTCGGTACGGCTGGAGACGCCGTGGTTCGTCGACTATTTCCACATGGGCCGCTACGCCGAGCGCTGGATCATCGTCAACGCGCTCTGGTACAGCAAACCGAAGTGAGGCCGCGCGCCCCGCTCAGCGTTTCTTGCCGGCTTCCGCGCGCTGCATGATGCGCTCGAACAGCGAGCGTCGCCGCAGCGCGTCGTCGAGGCGATCGAGCGCTGCGATCACGCCATCTGCTTCGGCGGTCAGCTCCAACGCCGCCTCTTCGAACGAGCGCCACAACGGCTGCAAGCGCCGGATCAGGCGACGGCCGGCTGTCGTCAGCACGAGCTGACGCCGGCGCGCGTCGTCCTCGTCGGCCTCGCAAGCGATCAGGCCGGCTTTTTCGAGCGAATGGCGCGACTGGCTGACCGAGGCGTGCGTGATGCGCAGCGTGGTCGCCAGCTCGCCCACCGTCATCGCGCCGTTCAGCGCGAGCTGGTTGAGCAGACCGAACCAGCGTTGCTCGAACTCGATGCCGAGCGCGGCGTAGACGCGCGTGGTGTCGCCGTCGACTTCTTCCGACAGGCGCCGCAGCCGCGCGCCGATGCCGGCCCCGCCCAGATTGCGCAGATAGTCCATTGCGGCCTCCGATCTATCGTCGCTTGACATTATGTAGGCGCCTACAGATATCATCAAGCCGTCGATTCATCCCGCATCGAGGCCACGCCCGTGACGCGTCATCGTTCCGCCGACCCCTTCCTGCCACGCCGGCGCCAACTGCTCGGCGCCGGTGTCGCCGCGTTCGCTCTGCTCGCCGCCGGCAAGAGCGGCCGCGTGCGCGCGGCACCGCAGGCGTTCGATGCGTTCGTGCGCGAACAAATGCGCGCGGCGGACATGCCGGGCCTGGCGCTCGGCGTCGCCCATGGTGGCGCGGTGCAGCTCGCGCGCGGTTACGGCTACGCCAACATCGAGCGGCGCCAGACGGTGACCGCCGACACCGTATTCCACGTCGCCTCGCTGACCAAGACGGTGACCGCCACCGCGATCCTGCAGCTGGCCGAGGAAGGCAAGCTCGCGCTCGACCAGCCGGTCGCCGCGCATCTCGATTTCGCGCTGAGCAATCCGAACCATCCGGACGCGCCGATCACCTTCCGTCAGCTCTTGATGCATACCTCGAGCCTGTCCGACGCGAAGTACTACGAGATCGACTTCCGTCAGCCGGGGCGCGACGCGACTCTGCCTCTGCGCGATTTCCTGCAGGACTATCTGGTGGCGGGTGGGCGCAATTACTCGAAGGAGAAATGCTTTTCGACGACAGCGCCGGGCTCCGCCTGGGAGTACAGCAACGTCGGCTACGGCCTGCTCGGCTATCTCGCCACGCGCATCGGCGGCGAAGACCTGCGCGAACGCAGCCGGCGGCGCTTGTTCGCGCCGCTCGGCATGCGCCATACCTACTGGACGCTGGCCGAAACGTCCGCGGCGTCGTGCGCAACGCCGTACGATCGCGTCGACGGCAAGCTGGTGCCGGTGCAACCGCTCGGCTCGCCCGATTGGGGATCGAGCATGGTGCGTTCCTCGATCGCCGATTTCACGCGCTTCGTGGCAGCGTCGGCCAACGGCGGCGCCAGCGGCGATGCACGCATTCTGCGAGCCGAAACCGTCGCGCGCATGCTCGACATGCAAAAGCCGAACGGCCTGCCCGACTGGCTCAGCGGCCAGGGCCTCGGCTGGATGGCTTCGCCGCTGGACGGCGCCACGCGCCCGAACCACTGGGGCGGCGACCCGGGCGTGTTCACGGCCGCTTATCTCGATCCGGCCAACCGCAGCGGCGTCGTGCTGCTCGGCAATGCGACAGCGTCGCCGGAGAGCAAGGCGGCGGTCAAGGCCATCGCGAGCCGCGCCCTCGCCGACGCCGCGCGCGTGTCGTAGTCGCGGCGCTCAGCTCCGCGCCGCCCTGCTTCCGTCCAAGTATTCGAGGCGGTTCATCGAGGCCGCCGCGCGATTCAGCGCCACGTGCGAATCGAGCTCGGGTCGCTGCTCACGCAGGCGCAGCGCTTCGTCGGCGATCGCTTCGTTGATCGACAAGCGCTCGAACGAACGCAGGAACGCACGCGTGACCTCGCGCCGTTCGCGCGGCGCCTGCGCCATCACTTCGAGCCAGGTCAGCACCGAAATCGAGCGATGCGCATGCGCCTCGAGCACGCGCGCGGCCTGGCGACTGCCGCGCAGGTAGTCGAGTAGCAGATCGGTCGCGACCAGCACGCTCATGCCGGTTTGCGCGCGCGCGCCGCGCGTCGCGGCGCCGCTTCCACGTCGCGCCAGAGGCCGAAGCCGCGCGTGACCACGTCGCGATTCTGCTCGAGGAACGCGCCCAGACCGCGCCGTACCGCTTCGGCGCGCGAGATGTTCAAGCTCTTGCACAAGCGATCCACCTCGCGCAGCTGGCTCGGCGGAATGTCGATGATCGTGCGTGGCATGCCGGAGCGCCTGCGTCAGCGAGCGAGGAAATCGGGTTGCTGGAACTTCGCTTCGAGGAAGCGGCCGTTGGCCAGCAGCGCCTGCGCGTCGCTGGCGGCGACGTTGCCGACGATCTCGCGCAGCTTGCCGTCGAGCAAACCGAGTTGCGCGGTCAGGAGCTGGCGCGCGGTGCGTCCGTTCTGCAGCGGCTGGGTCAGGCGGAACGCCGGCGGCAGCGAGACGTAGTTGCCCAGGGTTTCAGGCAGGTAGTGCAGCACTGTCTCGCGCACGGTGTACCAGTCGTCGTCGTGCGTGCTCGCGCCGACCAGGCGCGGCAACACTTCGACCACCGAAGTACGCACGCTGTCGAGATGCGCGTTCATTTCCTCGGTCAGATGCGGGCGCGCCTTGGCCACGATCTGGTCGAGCCGTTCGATCGTTTCCTGCGTGGTCATGCTGTCCTCGATGCGCCGATCGAGTTCGGGCGCGCGCCGCGCCAACAGATAGCCCACCCCGTACAAGCCGGCCGTGATCCACAGCCAGCCGCTGCCGATCACGCCGGCGAACAGCAGCGCAGGCCCGGCCAACGCGAACAGGCAGCCGGCGATGTTCGCGTTCGAGTACAGCCACAACAACAAGCGCAAACGGAACGGCCGCGCTGTCACTGGTAGCCCCGGATGTCCTTGAACACGCCGGCGAGCGCAGCCTTGCGCGCATCGAACGCGCGGCCGCCGGTCAGATCGGCCAGCTCGCCGAGCGCGCCGGCATCGGCTTCGCCGAACAGGATCGGGAAAATGCGCACGGGCGCTTTCGCGTAGCGCTGGCGGAAGGTCGAGGCCTTCATGCCTTCGTTGTTCTCGCCGTCGGTGAGCAGCACGATGCTGATCTGGCGTTGCGCATCGGCCGCGCGTTCGGCCGCGGCGACCTCTTCGGCACGCGCCAGCGCGGAGTAGATCGCGGTGCCGCCGTTGGCGGCCAGCGCATCGGCATAATCGCGCACCGCGCGGCTGCTGGCTTCGAGCGAGGCGCGGTCGAAGGCCAGCGTCTGCGGCTCGGACACGTCGGAAGAGAACGAGATCAGCACCACGCGCTCGCGATTCTGGAAACGCGTGTAGCGCGCGCTGGCGCTGTTGTCGGCGCCGCTCAGCACTTTCAGCGCCGCGCGCATCGCCTCCAGGCGCTGGCCTTCCATCGAGCCGCTGACGTCGAGCACGAAGATCGACGTCGCCGGCCGCCGCCATTCGCCCTGGTAGGCGAGCAGCACCTGGTCGATCACGTCGAGACGATTCGGAAACGCGAGTTCGGCCACCGCTTGCGTCGGCAAGGCGCTCGCCAGCGGCGCATCCGGATTGGACGGACGCAGGAACGCCGCCTGCAGCACGTCGCGCTGGAACTCGACCGCACGCACCGCGTCGACCACGCGCTGCCACGCCGCGCGCTGCGAGGCTTGCAGCAGGAGCAGCGGATAATCCGCCGTGATCACGCCGTCGGTCGGATAGATCAAACGCAAGCGTTCTGCCGGTGCCAAGCGTTCGTTCAGACGCAGCAGCACCGCTTCGTAGTTGACCAGTCCGTCGAGCGCGGAGGCGTCCTTGGCGTAGGCCTCGGCGAGCCAGCCCGAGCTGCCAGCGGTGAGCGCCTGTCCCGAGAGAAAATCCTTCAGCACGCTCGCGTCGACGTCGGCGACGGCCAAGTCCTCGGTCTTGTGCGCGGCCGCCGCGGCGACCGCGAACAGCGCGCTCATGCCGGTGTTGGAACTGGTCGGATTGGTCATCGCGTAGCGGAAGCGCCCGGCTTTCGCCTCGCGCGCGATGTCGGCCCAGGTCGGCGCCTTCGCGTCCCAGCCGAACGCCTGCGCCTTGGTCTCCTTCACGCCGAGTGCGACGCGCGAATAGAACAGCTTCTCGCGCGCGACCGGCTTGTCCTGCAGCGCGAGCATCGGATAAGCGCCGTTCGGCGGCAGGATCGCATCGAAGCGCTCGCCCGCGTTGATGCGCTCGACGATGTCGAGCGTGCCGGCGTAGGAAATCGCGATCGCGACGCCGGCCTTGCGCGCGGCGGCTACCAGTTGCGGCTCGATCTCGCGCAGTTCGGAACCGGCGAGGATGCGCAAGTCGGCTTGCGCCGCGGCATCGGCTGCCTTCGATGCCGCCGGTGCGGCATCGCGGCCGCCATCGCCGCAGGCGACGAGGACGAAGGCGGTCGCGAGCGCCGCCGCCCAGCATCGCCAGCGGCGCGCCAGTGTCACAGCGCGACCTCGCCGTTCGCCGCCAGCGCGGCGGCCGATTCCTGCCGGCGCACGCGGTCGAGATAGGTCTTGGAGCGAGCCACTTCGTCACTGAGCGTATCGACCGTGCGCTGCATCGCATCGAGCGCTTTGACCTTGTAGTCGGCGATCGCGTCCATGCTGCGGTAGACGTTCTGGAACGCCTGTTGCAGCTTGGCCACTTCGATCGTGCTCGAGGCCGCTTGTTCGTGCACCGCCACGCTCTGCTCGCGCAGCATCTCGCTGGTCGAGGCGATCAGGTTGCCGGTAGTCGTGTTGAGCGCGCCGATCTGATCGAGCACCAGCTTCTGGTTGCCGAGCGCCTGCGCCACGATCACCGCGGTACGCAGCGCGGCGACTGTAGTGGTCGTAGCGCGGTCGACGCCCTTGACCAGTTCCAGATTGTTCTTGCGCACCAGATCGAGCGCGAGATAACCCTGCACGTTCACGCTCATCTGGGTCAGCAGGTCGGTCACCTTCTGGCGCGCGTAGAACAGAAGCTCTTCGCGCACCACGCGTGCCTTCTCGACGTCGCTGGCGTCGAGCGCGCGCGCTCGCGCGTCGAGTTCGCCGTCGAGCTTCTTGCCGATGTAGATGTATTTCTCCAGCCGCTCCATCAGCGTCCACAGGTTGACCTTCTCCTGCTCGATCGCGGCGTTGTCGCGCAGCAGCTCGTCCTTGCCGTGCTTGAGCGATTCGATGATCGCGTTCAGATGGCTCTGCGAACTCTGGTAGCGGTCGAAGTAGTCGACCAGCTTGTTGCCGAACGGAATCAGCCCGAGCAGCTTGCGCGGCGCGAACAGATCGCCTTGGCGCGAAGGGTCGAGCGATTCGATCGTGCGGCGCAGATCGATCAAGCCGTTGCCGATCTCGCGGCCGCTGCCGAACATGCCGCTGGACAGCGTGCTGACCGATCGTTCCAGCATGCGGTTGGACACGCTGGCCGAGGCTTCGACCTCCTTGTTGCCCATCGCGTGCAGGCGTTCGACCGTGGCGCGGAACTTCGGATCGTTGCTGTCGAGCGCGCTGATCTCCTCGACGAAGTCGCGCACTTGCGCATCCAGCGCCTGCACGTCTTCGGGCTTCAGGCGCACGCGGCCGCCGGCCGACTCCACCGGCACCGGCGCAACCGCGCTCGGCGGTTCCAGTTCGAAGGCTTGCGGCGGCGCCAATTCGTCCGGCGTAGCGGTATTCGCGGTCATGCGGGTTCTCCTATTTGAAGCGGCCTTCGATGTCGACGATCATGCGTTCGAGCCACTCGTAGCTCGGCGGGTCGATCACGTCGACCAGCACGTCCGGCACCTTCACCCCGCGCTGCGCCCAGACTTCGGGCCCCTTGATCTCGCCCGCGGTGCGATAGCCGTAGTCGTGCGCGAGGCTCTGCAGGCGCGCATCGCCCTCGAGCGCGGCACCCAAGCGCGCGCCGGCCGGCGTGTACGGCACCAGCACGTGCTTGGAGTACACGGTCGGCCGCGGATACAGGATCACCATGTCGCTCTTGATGCGATCGGGATG
The DNA here is from genome assembly GCF_058808595.1 of Dokdonella sp. GW821-FHT11D02. NCBI lineage: Bacteria > Pseudomonadati > Pseudomonadota > Gammaproteobacteria > Lysobacterales > Rhodanobacteraceae > Dokdonella > Dokdonella sp. GW821-FHT11D02. The sequence goes on from NZ_CM179520.1 coordinate 3,225,536, forward strand.
CTTGAGCCAGAACTCGACCAGCTGCGACTCGTACGCCACCAGCAGCGGCGCCTTGCCCATGCCGAGCGCGAGGTAGTCCTCGAACGGTCCGGCCGAGGAGGTTTCCTGAAAACCCTGGCGCAAGAACAGCGGCGCCACCAGCGGCAGCACGCGGCCGAGATCGTCCTGGCTCTGCACGATCTGCTGCTCGTTGGCGACGTAGCTGGCCAGCGCGAGATACATCGCCGCGCTGTTGGAGGTGCGCACGTCGGTCGAGTTGATCAGCACCGATTTGCTGGTCTGGAACGCCTCGCTGCTCTTCAGCTCGCGCCAGCGCGTGCCGCGCTCGACCAGCGCCATCAGCTTGGGCATGTCGACGACGTAGTAGAAATCGCCCTCGCGGCTGGCGATGTCGTTGGCGACCAGGATGTCGGCGATCGGACGCCAGCTGGCGAACACGATCGGCGTGTAGAACGGCGTGTACACCGTGGCCGCCTTCGCCTGCTGGCGCAGCGCGGCGGCGGCGGGCGCGCCGGAGGGAAAACCGAAGTCGTATTGCTTGGGGTCGTAGCGCAGCGCGATCGCGCGCGAGCCGGCTTTTTCGGGGGTTACCGTGATGCCCTGCGCGGCCAGAACTTCTTGCACCTTCGGATCGGCGAAGAAGCTCTCCTTCTCCGAACCGATCAGACCGTGCGCGGTGACCTGGCGCGCGCGCTCGGCCTCGTCCGCGCGCTGCGACGCCTGGCCCAGGCGCAGCTGCGAGTTGGAATACCAGATGCCGGCACCGATTCCGGCGAGCAGCAAGGTCGCCAGGGCCGGAGCGAGCAATCGACGCGTATCCATGCCAATACCGGTGGGTCGCGGAATACGTCGGCATGTCATCAGCATCTGATGACGATGACGTGACACTTCGGCCATGCGCAGCCGCCGCCGCGGCGCCACACGCTTGTGAGAAGATGCCGACGCGACCCGCGCGACGGCTTTGCCGCGCTCGCCGCTCGCAGCGTAGGGGCTTACTCGTAACAAGCATCCGCCACCTAGCGGTGGCCACCATGGCGAAGATGCGGCCGATGCGAAGCGCACAGCGCTGGGCGGGAGGGCGGATCGTTGGGAGCCGGTTCGCGCGATGGCGCGAATGGCGGCTGCCCCTGTCTTGCATCATCCCGCTGGCGCTGCTCGCCTGCTGCTTCGCGCCGGCCACCCATGCAACCGAAGCCGATGCCGGCGCGATATCGCTGCATCCGGGCGCCACGCATTCGGTTCAGCTCGCGCCCGGCGAGCACGCGCGTTATCGGATCGCCTTGACGCAAGGACGCGCGGCCGTGCTGTCGCTGCGCCAGCAGGACGGCATGCTGCATCTGCGTGCGCGCAACGGCGGCGACGCGATGCCGCTGTTGCAGACGCAAGCCGGCCGTGCCGCGATGCTGCGTCTGTATCTGCTCGCCGACACCGCTTCGAATTGGGAGCTCGACGTCGCCGCGGCCAAGCCCGAACGGGCCGTCAGCTTCGCCATCGAAGTCGGCACCGAACACGCGATCTCAGCAAGCGACCGCAGCGGCGCCGAGGCCGAACGCCTCTACGCCGAGGCCGAAGCGATCCGCCGCGCCGCCGGCGGCGTCGAGAGCGGCCGCGGCAGCGGCGATACCGAAGCCGCGCGCAAGCGCTATCGCGACGCCGCGCTCGCCTGGACGCGCGCCGGCGACATCTGCGCCGCCTTGCGCGCCGACAGCGGACTGGCCCGGCTCGAATTGGCGCAAGCGCGCTACCGGCAGGCGCAGAGCGCGGCCGAGAGCGCGCTCGCACGCGGCTGCGTCGATGCCGACCTCGCCTACGACGCCGAGCGCGCGGTGGCGCGGCGCACGCTGGCCGCGGCACTCGGCTACCAGGGCGATTTCGAAGCCTCGGCCGAACAGAGCGAACGCGCGCTCGCGCTGTATCGGCGTACCGGCGATCGCCGCTTCGAAGGCGTCGTGCTCGGCAATCTCAGCGCGGTCTATCGTTCGCTCGGCGAAACACGCAAGGCTTTGCAGACCGCCACCGACGCGCTGCGCATCGCCGAGGCGACGGGAGACGCGCAAGGGGTCGAGTTCAGCCGCAGCAATCTGGCCAGCTCTCACCTCGCGCGCGGCGAATTCGGCAGCGCGCTGGCGGTGTACCGGCAAACCTTGCAGGAATTGCGCGAGACACCCTACCCGCTCGCCGAAGGATTGGCCTGGAACGAACTCGGCAGCCTCTATCACCGCCTCGGTGAACGAGATGACGCGCATGCCGCTTGGACGCGCGCGCAGGCGGTGTGGTCGAGCAGCGACAACCGCTCCGGCGCCGCCGAGACCGCGATCGCGCAAGGCGACGCCGCGCTCGACGACAGCGACATCTCCGCCGCCGATGCGGCCTTCGCGCAAGCCGCGCAGATCGCCGGCGCCGACGGCCTGCGCAGCCTGCAAGCGCATGCGCTGCGCGGACTCGGCCGCGTCGCTGCGGCACGCGGCGATGCGGCAACCGCGCGCACCCGCTTGCAAGCCTCGCGCACGCTCGCCGGCCGCTTGCGCGAGACCGCCGCGATCGTCGCCGCCGAACAGGCGCTCGGCGATCTCGCCACGCGCGAACGGCGCTGGACGCAGGCACGCCTGCACTACGCGCAGGCGCTGCAGCAAGCGCGCCGCAGCGGCGATGCGAGTGCGGAAGCGGCCGCGGACGCCAGCCTGGCGCGCGTCGATGCGGCGACGGCCGCGCCGGCGGCGGCGCAAGCCTCGATCGAGCGCGCGCTCGGCATCGTCGAGTCGCAACGCGCGGCGATCGCCGATCCCGGCCTGCGCACCGGCTTCTTCGCCTCGCAGCACGAGTACTACGCGCTCGCCATCGACATCGAGATGGCGCTCGAACGCAGCGCGCCGCACGCCGGCCACGCCGCGCGTGCGCTGGAGATCGCCGAACGCGCACGCGCACGCTCCCTGCTCGACATGCTGGCGGAACGCTCGATCGCGATCGAGCGCGAGGTGGATCCGGCGCTGCTCGCGCAGGAACGCGAAGCGGCCGACCGCCAGCGCCGCCTCGCCTGGCGCCTGGCGCGCACGCCCGCAGCGAATGCCGGCGCGCTGAGAGAGGAGATCACCAGCGCGCTGCGCGATCTGGACGACGCGCGCGGCCGCCTGCGTACGGCCAATCCGCGTTACGCCGCGATCGCGCATCCGCCGCCGCTGCGCGTCGCCGACGCGCGCGCCGAGCTGCTCGACGCCGAGAGCACCGTGCTCGAATTCTGGCTGGGCGAAGCGCAAAGCTATCTGTGGGTGCTGCGCGCGGACACCATCGAGTCCTACGTGTTGCCGCCGCGCGCTCAGATCGCGAGTTCCGTGCAGGCGCTGCTCGACAAGGTGACGCAACCGCTGCGCGCCGACATCGACGTGCCACTCGAACGCCGCGCCGCGCTCGCGAGCGCGCTCGATGCGGCCACGCGCGAGCGCGCGACGGCGCTGGCGCAGCAGATCTTCCCGCCCGCTTTGCGCGCGCGCTGGCCGCGCCAGATCGCGATCGTCGCCGATGCCGAGCTGCAAGGCGTGCCATTCGCCCTGCTGCTCGACGGCGAGGTCACCTCGACAGCACCGGCGCCGGTATCGCTGCCTTCGATCGCCGCGCTGCGCAGCTTGCGCGAATGGCCGGCACGCCAAGCCGATCCCACTGCCGCCGCGATCATCGCCGACCCGGTGTTCGCCGCGGACGATCCGCGGCTGCAGTCGCGCCGCGATCCTTCCGTGCCGCTGCCGACCGCCGCGCTCGACGCCGGCATCGCCCAGCTGCCGCGCCTGTTCGCCGCGCGCGAGGAGGCGCAGGCGATCGCCGCGCTCGCCTCGGCCGAGCACTCCTGGCTCGCGCTCGATTTCGCTGCCGATCGCGCGGCGGTGCTGCGCGCGGACTGGTCCGCATTCGGCTTTGCGCATTTCGCCACGCACGCGGTGCTCGACGCGCGGCATCCGCAGCTGTCGGGCATCGTGCTGTCGCTGTACGACGAGGCCGGCCGCGCGCAAGACGGTTTCCTGCGCGTCGACGACCTCTACGCGCTGCGCATGCCGATCGAACTGGTCACGCTCGGCGCCTGCGATTCGGCGCAGGGCGCCGATCTTCCCGGCGAAGGCGTGCTCAGTCTGGCGCGCGCGTTCTTCTACGCCGGCACGCGTCGCGTCGTCGCCAGCTTGTGGAATGTCGACGACCGCGCCAGCGCCGCCTTCATGCATGCTTTCTATCGATATCTCTTGCAGGATCGGCTGCGACCGCCGCAGGCGCTGGCGCGTGCGCAGGCGGAGTTGCGGCAGAATCCGCGCTTCGCCTCGGCGTACTACTGGAGCGGCTTCGTGTTGCAGGGCGACTGGCGATGAACGGACCGATCGACGCGCCGGCGGCGGATGCGGCCGACGCCGCGCTGGCCGCCTTGCTGCAGCGCCTGCAAAGCGAAGGCGAACCCGGCGCCGCCTACGAAGCGCTGCGGCGGCGCCTGTTGCGCTACTTCCGCCTGCACGCGCCGGCGCAGGCGGAAGAACTCGCCGACGTCGCTTTGGACCGGCTCGCGCGCCGTCTCGACGAAGGCGTCGAAGTGGCCCAGGTTGCCGCCTACGTGCTCGGCATCGCGCGCCTGATCGCGCTCGAAGCGCGCGCGAAGGAGCGCCGCTATCAGCGCGGCGAGAACGAGGACTGGCCGGCCGAGGACGAGGATTCCGCGCAGGAGCGCCTGCAGCGCGAGCGCGACGCGGCGGCTTTGTCGGCGTGTCTCGAAGCGGCCGGCGCCGACGCGCGCAGCCTGATCTTGGACTACTACGGCGCCGACGGCGGCGAGCGCATCCGCGCGCGCCAGCGCATCGCGAGCCGGCTCGGTCTCTCGCTCAACGCGCTGCGCAACCGCGCGCTGCGCCTGCGCGAACGCCTCGAAGCCTGCGTGCGCGAACGCCTGCAACGCGATGCGGAGCCGTGATGAAAGCGCCCGCCACGACACTGCCTTCGAACCCGCCAGAACGGCCCGACCAGCGATGACCGAACCGAGCGAAGAAACCTTGCGCGCATGGCTGCTGCACCGATTGCCGGAAGAGCAAACGGCGGCGTTGGAACGGCGCGTGCTGCTGGACGAAGCCTTCGGCACGCGTCTGCGCGCAATCGAGACCGATCTGCTCGACGACTACGCGCGCGATCGGCTCGACGCGTCGGAACGCGGCGCGGTCGAGCGCTGGCTGCTGGCGACGCCGAGCGATCACGAACGTCTGCGCGTCGCGCGCGCGCTCGCCACGGCTTCGACCGGCGCGGCGGCGGCCACTGCCTCTGCAGCGGCCTCCCAGCCCGCCGCGCGAACGCGCCGTCGACGCAACGGCTGGTTCGCCTTCGCCGCAGCGGCAGCCGTGCTGCTGGTCGTGCTGTACCTGCCGCTGCATCGCTCGGACGCGCCGTCACCGACGACCTCCTCTGCGTCCACGCAGACGATCGTCTTGCTGGCCGATCTTTCGCGCAGCGCGAACGAGTCGAACGACGTCGCCGTGCGGCTGCCCGCCGCCGACGCCTCAGTGCGCCTGCAACTGGAAACCGCCACCGCCGCAGACCCGCGCTACAGCTTGCGTATTCGCACTGCGGCGCGCGAGGTGTTCGAGCAACACGGCTTGGGCGTGCGCAGCGAAGGTGTCTATCGCTTCGTCGAGGCGACGTTGCCGCCAGCGACGCTGGCTGCCGGCGACTATCGCGTCTCGTTGACCGCCGAGCGCGATGCTGCGGTCGCGCAGGAGTGGAGCTTGCGCGTGCGCGCGGAGTGAGAACTCCGCGCGCACCCTCTCCCGCAAGCGAGAGAGGTAGCAGCTCGGCGACCTGAGCGCCCCCGACCACCAGCGTGATGTTTTCGTGTTCCCGCTCACTCCCCCCGACAGAGCGGCCGTCGTGGCCGCGTCGCCAAGGGGGTCGTCATGTTGGTTACACGCGCTCGCGCGAGCGTATCGCGCTGGATGGTGGGCGCTGCGCTGTTGGTCGGCGTTTGCGCCGCGGCGATCGCCGCGCCGGAAAAAAGCGTGGCCTTGCCCGGCCACGTGCTGCCGGCGCTGACGAGCGCGCAGCGCTTGCAGGAGAAGAGCGACGCGGCCGCCGAAACGTTGCGCCTGACGGTGGTTCTGCGCCGCGACGACGAGGCCGGCTTCGCGCGCTATCTGGCCGACGTCTACGACCCGGCCTCGGCGCAGTTCCGCCGCTTCCTCACGCCGACGGCCGTGTCGGACCGCTACGGCCCCAGCGCGGACGGCTACGCCGCCGTGCGCAGCTGGTTCGCCGCGAACGGCTTTCGCATCGCCGCCGATTCGACCAATCGCATGACGCTCGCGCTGGAAGCGCCGCGCGCGGCGGTCGCGGCCGCACTCGATGTCGGCCTCCACGACTACGCCAAAGACGGCCGCCGCTTCCGCGCCAACGACGGCGAGCCGAACCTGCCGCCGGCGATCGCCGCACGCGTGCAGGCGATCCAGGGCCTGAGCGACCTCGCGCAACCGCAGTCGCAGCGCGAAGTGCACATCCTGCTGTTCTCGACCGTGTGCATGCTGACCGCGCTGGCCGACCCGGACTATCAGCACGCCGCGCAAGGCAGCGCCGCGGCACAGGCCGCTTACTTGCGCGCGCTGGCCAAGTGCATCAACAAGAACGGCACCGCCGCCGGCTACGGCAAGCTGATCGGCGTCGATCCGCCGGCGCCGGCCTGGCAGGGTGTCGACGGCACCGGCCAGCGCATCGGCCTGCTCGAGTACGACAACTACGCGGCCAGCGACGTGGCCGACTACATCCGTTTGATCGATCTGCCGGATGCGCAAATCGGCAAGGTGCATCCGATCGCCGTCGCCGGCGGCACCGTGCCGGGCGCAAACCAGGACGAAGTGCTGCTCGACCTCGCCGACGTGCTGTCGATCGCGCCCGGCGCCGAGATCGGCGTCTACCACACACCGTTCAGCGGCGGCGCCAGCTTCCAGGCGATGTTCAACGCGATGATCGACGACGGCGTCGACATCATCAGCAACAGCTGGGCCTACTGCGAAGACCAGACCAACGCCGCCGACGCGCACAGCATCGACGCGATCCTGCAGACCGCGGCGGCCTCGGGCATCTCGGTGTTCTCCGGCAGCGGCGACAGCGGCAGCACCTGCCTCGACGGCGCCGCCAACACCGCCGCCGTACCGGCCAGCGCGCCGCATCTCACCGCGGTCGGCGGCACCTCGCTGACGCTCGGTCCCGGCTACACCTACGGCGGCGAAACCTGGTGGGACGGCAGCACCGCGACGCCGCCGACCGGACAAGGCGGCTTCGGCAACAGCCGCTACTACACTCGGCCGGCGTATCAGAACGGCCTGCACAACGGCGCCATGCGCTCGCTGCCCGACGTCGCCGCCCACGCCGATCCGGCCAACGGCGTGCTGATCTGCGCGGCCGCGCTCGGCGGCTGCCCGACCGGCGGTCTCTACGGCGGCACCAGCAGCTCGACGCCGCTGTGGGCCGCGTTCACCGCGCTGTTGAACCAGGCGCAAGGCGAGAACCTCGGCTGGCTCAATCCGCAGCTGTACGCACTGGCCGGCACCGACGCGTTCCACACCGCCGCATCGATGGGCAGCGATTTCGCGCATGTGGGTCTGGGCTCGCCCAATCTCGCGCGGCTGCATCAGCGCCTGACTGCGCAGACGCCCGGCGCCGCCGATGCCGCGGTGTCCGAAGCGCATGCCTACGACGAAGACAGCTTCACCTTCCCGGCCGATCTGGCACTGCCGGTGATCGCGCCGGCCGACGGCAGCACGCCGCTGTGGATTGTGGTGCGCGCGGCGGACTCGCTCGGCAACCTGATCGGCGGCGCCAGCGTCACGCTGTCGGCGCCGGGCAGCCACGCCACGGTGACGCCGGCCAGCGCGACCACCGCGGCCGATACCGGCAGCGCCGTGTTCCAGCTGACCGACAACAGCGTCGAGGATCTCGTCTTCAGCGTGCGCGTCGGCGCCACCACACTGACACAGACGCCGCGCGTCAGCTTCGTCACGCCGCGCGCGGCGAGCGCTTCGATCATGGCGTTTCCGACCAGCGTCGCCGCCAACGGCAGCGAGGCGACCGCGATCACGGTGACCTTGCGCGACGCGCAGAACCGGCCGACGCCGGGCAAGCGCGTCGAACTCGCGCACGACGGCCGTGCGCTGGTCGTCGCGCCGACGCCGGCGGTCACCGATGCCGACGGCCGCATCGTGTTCAGTGCGACGAACGCGTTCGAGGAGACCGTCACCTTCACCGCGGTCGACGTCAGCGACGGCAACCTACCGGTGCCCGGCAGCGCCAGCGTCAGTTTCAGCGGCAGCGCCGCCGGTTCGTGCGTGACGCCGCCGCTCGCGCTCGGCGACGAGGTGATCGCGCCCTATCTGAACGGCTTCGCCGCGTATCCGTTCTTCTACGGCAATACCAACTTCGGTTGCGCCGGTGTGACCAACCCGGCGTTCGACGCGGCCGGCAACGCGTACGTCGCGCATGTTCCGACCGGCGACTTGTATCGATTCGGACCGGAAGGCGGCTCCGCCACCGTGCCGCTGTCCAACCTCGGCCCCACCCTCGGCACGCCGGTGTTCGACACGCAAGGCCGCCTGTACGCGACGCACGCGGTCACCACCGGCGACTTCCGCACCGGCGACATCGTCGAGATCGATCCGAACACCGGCGCGCTGCTGCGCGTGCTCGCTTCCAATCTCACCTGCCCGCACAGCATCGCGTTCGATCCGCTCAGCGGCGATCTCTTCTTCGACGACAACTGCACCGGCGCCGGCTCCGACAACCCCTCGCTGTTCCGCCTGAGCGATCCGTCCGACACCGATCCGAACCGCCCGACCGAGGTGAGCGTGTACGCGACCCTGCCCGGCACGCCGAACGGCGTGATCTCGTTCGCGCCGGACGGCACCCTCTACGTCGGCACCGTCTACAACCCGTGCGAACAATCGCCGGTGATGCGCGTCAGCGCGACCGACGGACCGTCGCCGCCGACGGTCGAAGCAGTGCCCGGCGTGACCTCGTGCTACTGGTTGCGCGTCGGCGCGACGGATGCCGGCGGCGCCGCGCGTTCGCTGCTGACCTTCAATCTCGATGCGACCGGACTTTTCTTGAACCTGGTCGACATCGCGACGCCGACCACGCAGACCCCGCTGGTGCGCAACGTCGGCTCCGGCACGATCGGCAACGACGGCTGTCTCTACAGCAGCGCGACCGACAGCGTGTACAAGCTGACGCCGGCCTCGGGCGTGTGCGACTTCGCCACCACCAATCCCTCGCCTGCACTGACGCTGACGCCGCGCACCAGCGCGCCCAATCCGCAGCAGGGCGACACGCGCAGCTTGACCGCGACATTCTCCAATCTGGTGGTGCCGGCCGGCACGCCGGTGTCGGTGCGCGTGACCGGCGCCAATCCGCGCGCGGCGCTGATCCGCAGCGATGCGAACGGCCGCGCGCAGTTCAGTTATCAGGGCGTCGTCGCCGGCGCGGACGTGATCGTCGCCAGCGCGACGGTCGACGGACTCGCGCTGACCTCCAACCCGGCGCGCCTGACCTGGGACAGCGGGCCGCACGCGAGCTTCCTCGCCTTCGTCGGCGCCACCGGCGCACGCGCCGGCAGCTCGGCGCAGGTGCAGGCGAGCCTGACCGACATCGCGCAGACGCCGCAGACCGCCGTCGCCGGCGCCAGCCTCCATTTCAGCGTGAACGGCGCGTCGTGCGATGCGATCACCGCGGCGAACGGCGTCGCCGGCTGCACCCTGCCGGCGCCGCCGCCGGGCGTGTACACGTTGAGCGTCAGTTACGCCGGCGACTCGGCGCATCTGGCGGCCGAAGCATCGACGTTGTTCGCCGTGCCGGCCGACGACCTCGATCGCATCTTCGCCAATGGCTTCGACGACTAGCTGAGCGGTGGCGTTCGTCGTGCGAGATTCGCGTCTCGCGCGACGGACGCCGCCCATCGTCGCGTTCCCGCACGAAGGCGAAGCTCAGCGCGGCCATCCCTCCAGCCAGCGCGTGACGACTTGCTCCAGCACGCGCCGCAAAGCGGCGCCGTGACGTTGCGCGTCCTCGCGCAAGCGCTGCGTCGACACCTGCGCCTGCGCGAGTTCGGCAGCGTGCCCGATCAGCCACTGCTCGATGCGCGCGGCGTCGACTTCGAGATGGAATTGCCAGGCCATCGCGTGCCGCTCGATCTGAAAAGCCTGGTTCGCGCAGAGCGGCGTGCCGGCGAGACTCGCGATGCCGGGCGGCAGCTCGAAGCGGTCGCCGTGCCAATGCAGAACCGGCTGCTCGGCTACCGCGGCCAGCGGCGAATCGAGTCCGGCGGCGCTCAAGCGCAGCGGCGCGTAGCCGATTTCCTTGTAGCCCATCGGCTGCACGCGCGCACCGAGCGCGCGTGCGATCAGCTGTGCGCCGAGACAGATGCCGAGCAGCGGCCGGCGCGCGGCGAGCCGCGCGCGCACCAATTCCACTTCATCGGTCAGGAACGGATAGCGCTCGTCCTCCTCCGCGCCGATCGGACCGCCGAGGACGATCAGCAGATCGACCCGATCCAGATCCAGCGTCCACAAGGGATCGACGCCGACGTCGTAATAGTGGATGCGCCAGCCGCGCTCTTGCAGGATCGGTGCGAGCAAGCCGAGATCTTCGAACGCCAGATGCCGCAAGGCGACCAGGGTCTTCATCCGCCTCTCCCGCGCAGGTTCACGATTCCGGCGGCAGCGGCTTGAACAGCCGCTCGCAACTCAGCGCGCGCAGGCCCGCCGGCGTGCTTTCGAGCACGCGCTTCTCGCCGTCGGCGAACCAGAGTTCCAGCCGGTAACCGTCGTCTTCGCTCAAGCGTGCGGCGATCTCATCCACCGCTTGCCGTGCCCACGGCGTGTCGGATTCGAAATGCCCGAGCAGCCGATCGCCGCGATGAATGACCAGGCGGTAGGCGCTCATGCGCTGTGGCCTGAGGCGACCAGCGGCGATTCGGGCAACAGCAGTTCGGCGCAGCCGGCGCGTTGCGTCAGACGCAGCGCCGCCACCACGGCCTCGCTCGCCGCCGCTGCGGCTTCGAACACGGAAGCGCCGTGCAGCAAGCCGCCGAGCATCGCGGCGCTGAACACATCGCCGGTGCCCTTCGGCGCGATGTCGAGGCGCGGGTGGGTCAGCCACTGCGCCTCGTCGCGGCTGACCACCGCGATCTGCATGCGGCCGTCTTCCCACGCGGCGGGATTGGCGCTGGTCACGATCACCCAGCGCGTGCGGCCGCGCAGCAAGCTGCGCGCGGCGGCGACGACGCCGTCGGCGTCGGTCGACGGCCGTCCGCTCAACAACTCCAACTCGAAGCCGTTCGGCGTCAAGCCGTCGGCCAGCGGCAGCAGATGCTCGCGGTACGCCGCGATCAGGGCCGGATCGACGTAGATACCGCTGTCGTGGTCACCGATCACCGGATCGACCAGCACGCGCAACTCGCGCGACGTTTCCAGCGTGCGCGCAATCCAACGCGCGAGGACGGCGGCTTGCTCGGGCGAGCCGAGATAACCGCTGACGATGCCGCGCAGGCGGCGCAGGCCGCCGCGCGCGGTCAGATCGTCGAGGTAGCCGGCGAACCAGTCGAGCGGGATGGCGCCGCCGTGGACGCTCGGATAGTGCGGCGTGTTGCTGAGTACGACCGTGGGCACGGCGGCGGCGCTGAGGCCGAAGCGCTGCAAGGTCGGCATCGCGACGTTGTTGCCGACGCGGCCGTAGACGACTTGCGATTGCACCGATACCACGTCGATCGAAAGCGGTTGTGCGGCAGCGTTGGTCATACCGATTCCTCGCCGGCAGCCGGCCAGTAGTGGGCGTCGGGCAGTGCGCGCGCGCCGTAGATCGCTTGACCGACGCGCACGACCGTGGCGCCCTCCTCGATCGCGATTTCGTAGTCGCCCGACATGCCCATCGACAGCTCGTCGAGGCCGATGCCGGCCGGGGCGTCCTGGCGCAGGCGGTCGCGCACCTCGCGCAGCCGCACGAAGCATCGGCGCACGCGTTCGGCTTCGGCCGAGAACACGGCCAGGGTCATCAAGCCGCGTACGCGCAGCGCCGAAAACGCGGGCAGCGCGCGCAGAAACGCGGCGACTTCCTCCGGCGCCAGGCCGTACTTGCTCGCTTCGCCTGAGGTGTTGACCTGCACGAAGACGTCGAGCGCGCGCCCTTCGGCTTGCAGGCGCTGCTCCAGCGCAGCGGCCACGCGCAGGTTGTCGAGCGCCTGGAATTCGGCGGCGAAGCGCGCGACCAGCTTGGCCTTGTTGGTTTGCAGATGGCCGATCACCGACCAGCGCAGGTCGCTCAGATCCGCCAGCGCCTCGCTCTTGCGATACGCCTCTTGCACCTTGTTCTCGCCGAGCTGGCGGCAGCCGGCGGCATAGGACAGGCGGATGCGCGCCTCGTCGACGGTCTTGCTGACCGGCAGCAGGCGCACATCGCGCGGATCGCGCCCGACGCGTGCGCAGGCGGCGTCGATGCGCGCCTGCACCGCGGCCAGATGGCGGCGGAAATCTTCCACCGTTTCGGCGCGCTCCCAACGACCGTGCTGCTCGTGCTGGGTCTGTGCGGCGGTGGCAGGAATGGGAGCGGCGGGGTCGGGATCGGCAATCACCGTTGGAACCTCGATGCGGCGGCGGCGCGGAACGGCGGCGCCAGCGCTTGTGCTATTGTCCTAGGCCAAACTCTAACATGGCTTGGTGCGCGATGGAGATCGCCGGAAGCAGCGCCGCGCAGATCGTCGACAGCATCCGCGCGCTGCTGCGAGCGGGCCGGCTGAGCGAGGGCGAGGCGCTGCCGACCGTGCGCGAGCTGGCCGCCGAGCTCGGCGTCAATCGCAATACGGTGTCGACCGCGTACAAACGTCTGGCCGCGGCCGGCATCGTGATCGGCCACGGCCGTCGCGGCACCGTCATTCGCAGGCCGCCGGACACGGCGGCGCAGGAAGGCTTCGTCGCCGGCTCGCCGCTCGAAGATCTCGGCAGCGGCAATCCCGACCCGGCCTGCCTGCCCGATCTGTCGGCGGCACTGGCGGCGATGCCGGCACGCCAGCGGCTGTACGGTGAGGCGCCGGTCGATCCGCAGTTGGAAGCGATCGCGCGCAGGCAGCTGCAAGACGATTGCCGCAGACCGTTCGAAATCGATCTCACGCACGGATCGGTCGATGCGCTCGAACGCCTGCTCGCGGCGCATCTGGTCGCCGGCGATGCGGTGGCCTTGGAAGACCCCTGCTTCATCAGCAGCGTCAACACGCTGCGCGTGGCCGGCTACACCCCTGTCGACGTGGCGCTCGACGCTCATGGCATGCGCGCCGACGCGCTCGAAGCCGCGCTGGCGCGCGGCGCGCGCGCGGTCGTGATCACGCCGCGCGCGCACAACCCGACCGGCGCCAGCCTGAGCGCAACGCGCGCACGCCGGCTGCGCGCCGTGCTGGCGCGTCATCCGCACGTGCTGGTGATCGTCGACGATCATTTCTGGCAGCTCGCCGACAGCCCCTATCACGACCTGATTCCGCCGACGACGCAGCATTGGGCGCTGGTGCGTTCGGTGTCGAAGATGCTCGGCCCTGATCTGCGCGTGGCCTTCGTCGCCAGCGACGCGGAGACGTCGCGGCGGCTGCGACTGCGCCTCGCGCGCGGCACGCACTGGATCAGCCATCTGCTGCAGGACGTCGTCGGCGCCTGCCTGTCGTCGGCGAACGTGCGGCGGCAGATCGCACAGGCGCGAGTGCGCTATGCGCGACGTCGGCAGCTATTGGCCGCGGCCTTGGCCGAGCAGGACATCGCGGTCGGCGCGCCGGCCGACGGCCTCAATCTATGGCTGCCGCTGCCTGAGGACGGCGGCGCCGTCGCGGCGGCGATGGCGCAGCACGGCTGGCTTTTGCGCGGCGGCGAATGTTTCGGAGTTGCGCGGCCGGCGCGCGGCTTGCGCGTGACGATCTCGACCCTGGATGCGCGCAAGGCGCGTGCGTTCGCACGCGCCTTGCGCGGGGTGCTCGATCGCCGCTGATCGGGCGTTTGTCGCTGTGGCCGCCGCGGCCGGGCCCGTGCGGACCCGGCCCAATACGATCAAGCAAGACGCGATCAGGCGAGATCGTAGCGATCGAGGTTCATCACCTTGGTCCACGCCGCGACGAAGTCACGCAGGAACTTCTCTTGTGCGTCGCTGCTGCCGTAAACCTCGGCCAGCGCGCGCAGCTGCGCGTGCGAACCGAACACCAGATCGACGCGCGTGCCGGTCCACTTGCGTTCGCCGCTCTTGCGATCGCGCCCTTCGAACACGTCGTTGTCGGCGGAAACGGGTTTCCACGTCGTGCCCATGTCGAGCAGGTTGACGAAGAAGTCGTTGCTCAAGGTCTGCGGGCGCGCGGTGAACACGCCGTGCGAGCTGCCGCCGGCGTTGGCGCCGAGCACGCGCAGGCCTCCGACCAGCACGGTCATCTCCGGTGCGCTCAAGCTCAGGAGCTGCGCCTTGTCGACCAAAAGGACCTCGGCCGGCACGCTGTACTGAGTCTTGAGATAGTTGCGGAAACCGTCGGCGACCGGTTCGAGCACGTTGAAGGAATGCGCGTCGGTCTGCTCGGCCGAGGCGTCGGTGCGACCGGGCGCGAACGGCACCGTCAGCGTGTGGCCGGCGTTCTTCGCCGCCTGCTCGATCGCGGCACCGCCGCCCAGCACGATCAGATCCGCCAGCGAGATCTTCTTGCCGCCCGACTGCGCGGCGTTGAAGTCGGCGCGGACGGCTTCGAGCGTCTTCAACACCTGGGCCAGCTGCTGCGGTTGGTTGACCTCCCAATCCTTTTGCGGCGCCAGACGAATGCGCGCGCCGTTCGCACCGCCGCGTTTGTCGGAGCTGCGGAAGGTCGACGCCGACGCCCACGCGGTCGAGACCAGTTGCGCCACGCTCAACCCGGACGCGAGCAGCTTGCTCTTCAGCGCCGCGATGTCTTTCTCGTCGACCAGTGCGTGATCGAGCGCAGGAACCGGGTCCTGCCAGAGCAGCGCTTCGGCCGGCACTTCCGGGCCGAGATAGCGCGCGCGCGGCCCCATGTCGCGATGGGTCAGCTTGAACCAGGCGCGCGCGAACGCGTCGGCGAACTGGTCGGGGTTGGCGAGGAAGCGGCGCGAGATCTTTTCGTAGGCGGGATCGAAACGCAGCGACAAGTCGGTCGTCAGCATCGTCGGTGCGTGACGCTTGGACGAATCGTACGCATCGGGAATCGTGCCGGCACCGGCGCCGTTCTTGGCCACCCACTGGTGCGCGCCGGCCGGGCTCTTGCTCAATTCCCATTCGAAGCCGAACAGGTTCTCGAAGAAGTCGTAACCCCACTTCGTCGGCGTCGAAGTCCAGGTGACTTCCAGTCCGCTGGTGATCGCGTCGCGGCCGCTGCCGCTGCCGAAGCTGTTGCTCCAGCCGAACCCCTGCGTTTCGAGACCGGCGGACTCGGGATCCGCGCCGACGTGCGACTCGGGTGCCGCGCCGTGCGTCTTGCCGAAGCTGTGGCCGCCGGCGATCAGCGCGACGGTTTCCTCGTCGTCCATCGCCATGCGCGCAAAAGTGTCGCGGATGTCGCGCGCCGCGGCGACCGGATCGGGATTGCCGTCCGGGCCCTGCGGATTGACGTAGATCAGGCCCATCTGCACGGCCGCGAGAGGACTTTCCAGCTCGCGATCGCCGGAGTAGCGGCTGTTCGGACCGCCGCTCAGTTCGAGCCAGATCTTCTCCGAGCCCCAGTAGACGTCATCCGCCTCCCACGCGTCCTCGCGTCCGCCGGCGAAGCCGAAGGTCTTGAAGCCCATCGATTCCAGCGCGACGTTGCCGGTGAGGACGATCAGGTCGGCCCACGAGATGTTGCGCCCGTACTTCTGCTTGACCGGCCAGATCAGGCGGCGCGCCTTGTCCAAGCTGACGTTGTCGGGCCAGCTGTTCAACGGCGCGAAGCGCTGCTGGCCGGAGCCGGCACCGCCGCGGCCGTCGGCGATGCGATAGGTGCCGGCGCTGTGCCAGGCCATGCGGATGAACAAGGGTCCGTAGTGGCCGAAGTCGGCCGGCCACCACTCCTGCGAATCGGTCATCACGGCGAGCAGGTCTTTCTTCACCGCGGCCAGGTCGAGGCTCTTGAAAGCCTCGGCGTAGTCGAAATCCGCGCCCATCGGATCGGCTTTCGCCGTGTGTCGGTGCAGAACTTCGAGATTGAGCCGGTTCGGCCACCAGTCTCGGTTGGTGGTACCGCTGGAGGAGCTGTGGAAAGGACACTTCGCTTCGTTGGACATGGCTCACCTCTGGCTGTGCAGTCGACCGTGAGGTGCAGTCTGGAATTCTAGCGCTGATAGATCAAATCGTTCTTTTCGATGACTCCCATAGCGGCGATAGATCGATGACGCGCTCGCGACAGACGCGTGTCGCGCGCAACGGACGCGTGTCGATCTCCGCGCTCAATCGCCGTAGTAGGTGATGCCGATGCGAATGCGCTCGCGCCCCTGCTCGCGCCGATGGCGGTTGCTGTCGCGCAGCGAATACACGCAGCCGCAGTATTCCTGCTGGTAGAAGCGCTCGCGTTTGCTGATCTCGATCATGCGCTGGCTGCCGCCGCCCTTGCGCCAGTTGTAGTCCCAGTAGCGCAGCCCTTCGTAAGCAGCGACCGCGCGATGGCCGCAGTCGTCGATCTGCGCCATGTTCTTCCAGCGCGAGATGCCGAGCGAACTGGTCATGGTCGAAAAGCCGTGCTCGTGCGCGTACAAGGCGCTGCGCTCGAAGCGCATGTCGAAGCACATCGTGCAGCGGATGCCGCGCTCGGGCTCGTTCTCCATGCCCTTGGCGCGCGCGAACCAGTTGTCGGTGTCGTAGTCGGCGTCGACGAACGGCACGCCGTGCTGGCGCGCGAAGCGCACGTTTTCTTCCTTGCGCAGCTCGTATTCTTTCTGCGGATGGATGTTGGGGTTGTAGAAGAAGATCGTGTAGTCGATGCCCGATTCGAGGAACGCCTCCATCAACTCGCCCGAACACGGCGCGCAGCAGGAGTGCAAGAGCAGCTTGCCACCGCCGGGCAAGCTCAGCTTCGCGCGCGTCGTGCTCATGTCTCGCTCGCCACCAGCTTGACCACGCTGGAGAAGTCGAGCCCGCCGTTGCCGCGGCGGCTGTTCATCGCATACAGGTTGCGCGCCAATTCGCCCAGCGGAATCGCCGCACCGCTGCCGAGCGCGGCTTCGGCGGCGAGGCCGAGGTCTTTGAGCATCAGATCGTTGCCGAAGCCGCCGCTGTAGCCGCGCGAGGCCGGCGCGTTCTCCAACACGCCCGGCCACGGATTGCAGACCTCGGTGGCCCAGCTGCGGCTGGTGCTGACCGCCATCATCTGCGACAGCGTCTTCGCGTCGAGTCCGTGTGCGACACCGAGCGCGATCGCCTCGCCGGTGGCGGCCATGATCACGCCGAGCGCCATGTTGTTGCACAGCTTGGCGACCTGACCGGCGCCGGCGCCGCCCATGTGGAAAACGTTCTTGCCCATCGCCGCAAGCAGCGGACGCGCGCGCTCGAGCGCCGCCGCGTCGCCACCGACGATGAAGGTCAGCGTGCCGGCGGCCGCACCGGCGGTGCCGCCGGAAACCGGTGCATCGAGCATGGCCAAGCCGCGCGCGGCGGCCGCGGCGGCCACGTTGCGCGCGGTCGCCGGCGCGATCGTGCTGCAGTCGACGATCAGCGCGCCGTCGGCGATGCGTGCGAGCAGACCGCCTTCGCCGAGATACAAGCTCTCGACGTGGCGACTCGCCGGCAGCATCGAGACGACGATTTCGGCATCGGCGACCGCATCGGCCGCGCTCGCCGCGGCGTCGGCACCGGCCGCGACCGCGGCTTGCAGCGCGGCGGCGGACAGATCGAAGGCACGCACGGCATGACCGGCCTTGAGCAGGTTCGCGGCCATCGGGCCGCCCATGTTGCCAAGGCCGATGAAGGCGATGCGACTCATGCGTGTGTCTCCTGTGCGGACCGGCCGAGATCGGCCAACGGATGCGCGTCGGCCGGCCACGGCGCGGTGAAGAAGGTTTCGGCCCAAGCCGATGTGGCGGCGTCCAGGCTGGCCGGGTTCCAGCGCGGCTGGCGGTCCTTGTCGATCAGGAGCGCGCGGATGCCTTCGGCGAAATCGCCGTGCGCCGCGCAGTGCAGCGAAACGAGGTATTCGAGGCGGAAGGTGTCGGCCAGCGACAGCGATGCGGCGCGCCGCGCCAACTCGAACGCGAGCCGCGCCGAACCGGGCGCGCCGCTGGCGAAGGTCTTCTGTGCGTTGGCGAGCCAGGCGTCGGAAGCGTCCAGCGTCGCGATCGCCTGTGCGATCGCTGGCAGCGAATCGTGCGCGCAGGTCGCAGCGATCAGCGCGCGATGACGCTGCAGCGGACCTTCGGCCGGCGTCTGCGCGTGCAGGGTCAGAATCTCACCGAGGCGCTTGCGATCGGCCGCCGCCTCGCCGCTCCAGTACGCATCGAGCAGCGCGTCGCGCAGCGTGTCGTACATCGCCTGCGGCACGTAGTGATCGGCGAGACCCGCATGGATCGCGTCGCCCGCATCGAGCGGCGCGCCGGTCAGGGCGAGGAACAAGCCGCCGCGATCGGGCACGCGATGAAGCAGCCAGCTGCCGCCGACGTCGGGATACAGGCCGACCGTGATTTCCGGGAAGGCGAGCTTGGAGCGTTCGGTGACGACGCGCTGACCGGCGCCGGCCATCAGGCCGATGCCGCCGCCCATGACGATGCCGTGGCCCCAGCACAGGAGCGGCTTGGCGTAGGTGTGGATGCGGTAGTCGAGCCGGTATTCGGTCGAGAAGAAATCGGCGGCGTAAGAATTGGCGCGAATGTCTTCGTCATTGCTGCTGCGATGCTCGAGCATGCTGCGGTAGAGCGCCTGCAGATCGCCGCCGGCGCAGAACGCTTTTTCGCCGGCACCTTGCAGCACGACCAGCGCGATGGCGGCGTCGTCGGCCCAACGGGCGAGTTGCGCGTCGAGCCGGCGCGCCATCTCGAGCGAGAGGCCGTTCAAAGTCGCCGGCGCGTTCAGAGTCGCGAAACCGATGCGCTTGCCGGCGCGCGCGATGCGTTCCTCGAACAGCACCGGCGCAGCGAGATCCGCGGTCATGCGTTGTTCCATTGCGCGGCGCGCTTGCCCAGAAACGCGGCGACGCCTTCGCGCTGATCGAGGCTGTCGAACAAGTCGACGAAGCTCTCGCGCTCGGCCACCAGCGCGCTCGCGTGCGTCTGCGTGCGCGTCGCCTGGACCAGACGCTTGCACGCCGCGACGCTGACCGGACTCTGCTTCTCGGCCTGCTTAGCCCAGGCCAGCGCGCGCGCCTTCGCCTCACCCTTCGGCACCACTTCTTCGACCAGGCCGATACGCTGAGCCGTAGCCGCGTCGATGCGCTCGCCGAGCAGGATCATGCGCTTGGCCCAGCCCTCGCCGACCAGGCGCGGCAGGTTCTGCGTACCGCCGGCGCAGGGCAACAGACCCACCGTCGCTTCCGGCAGCGCCAGCTGCGCCTGCTCCTCCGCAATGCGCAGGTCGCAGGCGAGCGCGCATTCGAGACCGCCGCCCATGGCGTAGCCGTTGATCGCCGCGATGCTGACGCCGCGGAACGCGCTGAGCGCTTCGAACGCTTCGCCGAAGCGGCGCGCCGCCTCGCGCGCGAGCGCCTTGTCGCCGTCGGCGAATTGCTTCAGATCGGCGCCGGCGCTGAAGAACTTCTCGCCCTCGCCGGTGACGACCAGGGCGTAGATGTCGCGTTCGGCGTCGAGTGCGCGCACCAGGTCGCGCAAGGACTGAAGGCTGTCGCGCGTCCAGGTATTGGCCGGCGGGTTGCTCAGGGTGACGACGGCGGTATGGCCGTCGATCTCGAGCGCGAGCCCGGTCCAGGTTTTTTCGACTAGGTTGCTCATCGCAACTCCTCTTCGGTGTTCAACAGATGGCGCGCGACGATCACGCGCATGATTTCGTTGGTGCCCTCGAGAATCTGGTGCACGCGGCAATCGCGCAGCAAGCGCTCGATCGGATACTCGCGGATGTAGCCGTTGCCGCCGTGCAGCTGCAGCGCCTCGTTGCAGACGGAAAACCCCATATCGGTGGCGAAGCGCTTGGCCATCGCGCACCAGACGGTGGCATCGGAGCTGCGCGCGTCGAGCTTGCGTGCCGCCGTGTGCACCATCTGCCGCGCGGCGACCAGCTCGGTCGCCATGTCGGCCAGCTTGAACTGCAATGCCTGGAACTCGGCCAGCTTCTTGCCGAACTGGCGCCGCTCGCCGAGGTAGCGGCGCGCGGCGTCGAGTGCGCCTTGCGCGGCGCCGAGCGAACAGGCGGCGATGTTGATGCGGCCGCCGTCGAGTCCTTTCATCGCGATGCGGAAGCCCTCGCCCTCGTTGCCGAGCAGGTTCACCGCCGGCACGCGCACCTGGTCGAAGCTGACGCCGCGCGTGGGCTGACTGTTCCAGCCGAGCTTGTCTTCCTTGCGTCCGTAGCGGATGCCGGGTGTGTCGGCCGGCACCGCGAACGCGCTGATGCCGCGCGGGCCGTCGCCGCCGCTGCGCGCCATCACCACCAGCATGTCGGTGGCACCGGCGCCGGAGATGAAGGCCTTGCTGCCGTCGAGCACGTACTCCTCGCCCTCGCGCACGGCGCGCGTGCGCAGCGAGGCGGCGTCGGAACCGGCGCCTGGTTCGGTCAGACAGTACGACGCGAGCTTGGCGCCGCCGGCGAGCGCGGGACCCCAGGAATCGCGTAAGGCCGGCCGCGCGTGTGCGGTCAACATCCAGGTCGCCATGTTGTGGATGCTGATGAAGGCGGCGGTCGACGGATCGACCGCAGCAAGTTCTTCGAACACGACCGCGGCGTCGAGCCGGCTCAAGCCGCCGCCGCCGGCCGCTTCGTCGACGTACATCCCGCAGAAGCCGAGTTCGCCGGCCTTGCGAATCGCCTCGCGCGGAAATTCCGCTTCGGCGTCCCAGCGTGCCGCGTGCGGCGCGAGTTCGGCCTGCGCGAAATCGCGCGCGGCTTCGCGGAATGCGAGCTGTTCTTCGCTGAGGCCGGCACCGCTTTGCACCAGCGCATGCATGTCCATGACGGCGGCCATCACTTCAGGCTGATCGTCGTGTTGACGCCGTGGCCGAGCGTTTCGTCGTCGAACCAGCGCGCGGTGACGGTCTTGGTCTGCGTGTAGAAGGTGACGACCTGCTTGCCGTACGGGCCAAGATCGCCGAGCTTGGACGCACGCGAGCCGGTGAAGGAGAACAGCGGCACCGGCACCGGAATCGGCACGTTGATGCCGACCTGACCGACGTCGATGTCCTCTTGGAACTTGCGCGCGGCGGCGCCCGACTGGGTGAAGATCGCGGTGCCGTTGCCGTTCGGATTCGCGTTGACCAGCGCGATCGCTTCGTCCAGCGTGTCGGCGCCGAGCAGCACCAGCACCGGGCCGAAGATCTCTTCGTCGTAGATGCGCATGCCGGGCTTGACCCCGGAGAACACGGTCGGACCGACGAAATTGCCTTGCTCGTAACCGGCCACCTGCGGCTGGCGGCCGTCGAGTTCGAGCGTGGCGCCCTGCTCCACGCCGGCGGCGATCAGGCCCTCGATGCGTTCGCGCGCCGCGCACGAGATCACCGGTCCCACGTCGGTGCCCGCTTCGGTGCCGCCATTGACCTTGAGCGTGCGCGCCTTGGCGACGAGGTCGGCGACCCACGAACGCGCCTCGCCGACCAGCACCGCGGTGCTGGCCGCCATGCAGCGCTGCCCGGCCGCGCCGAACGCGGCGCCGACCATCGCGTTGAGGGTCTGCTCCTTGTTCGCGTCGGGCAGCACGACGGCGTGGTTCTTCGCGCCCATCATGCATTGCACGCGCTTGCCGGCGAGCGACGCGCGCTGGTAGACGTGGGTGCCGACCTTGGTCGAGCCGACGAACGAAACCGCTTTGATGTCGGCGTGATCGCAGATCGCGTCGACCACTTCGGCGCCGCCGTGGACGACGTTGAGCACGCCCTTCGGAATGCCGGCCTCGAGCGCGAGTTCCACCAGACGCATCGTCACCAGCGGGTCCTGCTCGGACGGCTTCAGCACGAAGGTGTTGCCGGTGGCGATCGCCATCGGGAACATCCACAGCGGGATCATCGCCGGGAAGTTGAACGGCGTGATGCCGGCGCAGACGCCGAGCGGCTGCAGGATCGTGTACGTATCGACGCCGCCGGCGACGTTGTTGGCGAGCTCGCCGAGCTGCAGGTTGCCGATCGCGGCCGCGTGCTCGACCACTTCGAGGCCGCGGAACACGTCGCCTTCCGCATCGGGCAGGGTCTTGCCCTGCTCGGCGGTCAGGATCGCGGCGAGTTCGCGCATGTGCTCGCGGATCAGCTGCTGGTATTTGAGGAAGATGCGTGCGCGCGCGCCGATCGGCGTCTTGCGCCAGCTCTTGAATGCGCGCTGCGCGGCGGCGACGGCGGCGTCGACTTCCTCCGCGGTCGCGAACGGCACACGCGCGAGTACGGCCTGGGTCGCCGGATTGACGACCTCGCGCCATTGCGTGCTGCGGGATTCGACGAACTCGCCGTCGATCAGAAGCTTGACCGTCGCGACTTCGGTCGCGACGCGGTGCAACTCGTTCATGGTCCTGTCTCCGTAACGCTCACCCGCGTGGCGGGGATGCGGAGGCAGGACGAAACGATCGGGGCGACACGGCGCGCAGATCGGCTCGCCGGGTTGCCCACCGCAACACCCGAGTGGGACATCGTGACGATGTCCGCTCAGGCCGGTCTCCGGGCTCGCGAGCGATGCTTGCGCATCCGCCCGACTCCTTCCCGCGCGAACGCAGTGGATGACTGTCGGGTTTTCTCGCCTACCGTTGCGGGGGCAGCGCCGGCCTTGAAAAGCGCGATCGCGGACGATCGCAGACACTTCTCTTACCGGCTTCCCGTTTCACCTCGCGCCGTAGCGCGAGACACCTGAAGCCCGCGCAGTGTAGGCGTGCGGCGCTGCACGAACAAGCGCCGCCGGTCCGTGCGCGGACGTATCTGCGCGCGGCGGTGTCGATGCACTGAGATCAGAACGTGGCGACGGCGCGGGCGAACAAGAATGCGCCGACGACGATCGCGAGCGCTCCGCTCAATTGCGCGATGCGCGCGCCGTCCGCCGACAGACGCTCGCCCAAGATGGCGGCGGTGACCAGCGCCAGCACGCACGGGTTCATCATGCCGACGACGAGCAGGATCGCGTTCAGATTGGCGCAGCTGCGCAGGCAATGCAGGCCGAGGCGCAGGCCGTAGATACCGGCGGCCGCGGCGCCGGCCGGTACGCCGTATTCGCAGGCCGCTGCGCGACGGCAATCGCGCAGCCGGCGCCGTTTCCAAGCGGAGCGCTGCACCGCGCCTGCGGCGAGCACGAGCGCGCCGGCCGCGATCGGCGCCGCGCGGGCCAGCGCCGCGTATTGCAACAGCGCTTGCACCAACGCGGCTCCGAGCACGAACACGGCAAGCCCGGCTACGACCCAGACGAAGAAGTAGCCGGCAGCGGCCAAGACGACATAGCGATCCGCGTTTGCATGGCCGCGCCGCAACAGCGCTATGCGATAGCGCAGCAGCATCGGCGCCAGCGTCGGCAGCATCATCGCGATCGCCATCGCCGTCCACGCAGCGAGGAAGCCGACGGCGGCATCGAGCCAAGCTTGGCCGCACATCGGCTGCCACATCGCCGTCAGAGTCCAACCGCCGTGCATCGGCTGCTCGCCCATCGCCGCCATCGTCGCTGTGGCGTGCAACGTCAGTGCGACGGCGAGGACGAAGACGAATGCGCAGGCTGCGCAGAAAACGTCCGCATCGCGGCGCACGCATCCGGCTTGTGCTGCCGCGCGCGGCGACGCGATCGCCGCGCCGGCCGCCATCGCTGCGTTCAGCCGCAACACGGCGCGACGCCCGTGGCCTTCTCGTACTCGTCGCGACGCCGCCACCAGATGCCGCTCTCGTTGCGTCCGAGCGGCGCGCGGTCGAGCCATTGGTACATGCCCCAGAGGCCGTCGAGTCCGCGCGCGTAGGTCGAATAGGTGTGCTGCACGACGCCGTCTTCGAGCACGAACGCGCTCATGCCCGGCCGCTCGCGCAGATAAACGGCGCGATCCACGCCGCACATCGCGGCGAACGCGTCCTCGGCGGCGGCGCCGCCGCCTGCCTGTTCGGGGTTCCACGGCATCGGCGGCTCGCGTTCGAAGTTGTATTCGATGCCGCGCTCGCTTTGCTGCGATGGAGTGAAGGAGACTTGGAAATCGAAGTTGAACTCGCTGTCGGCGGAAGACGCCCACGGGAAACTCCAGCCCATGCGCTGCCGGTAGGCCAGAAGCTGCGGCAGCGGCGCCCGTGACACCGCCATCAGGGTGACGTCGTGATGAGCCAGATGCGCGACGAAGCCGTCGAAGCCGTCGGCGATCGCGGTACAGGACGGGCAGCCGGCGCGATAGTCCGGGCCGAACATGAAGTGGTAGATCAGAAGCTGCGAGCGCCCGCGGAACAGGTCGGCCAGCGTGGCCTCGCCCTGCTCGGTGTGGAAGCGGTACGGCTTGTCGATGCGCAGCCGCGGCAGCGCGCGGCGCTGCCGCGCCAGCTCGTCGCCGCGCCGCGTGTGTTCTTTCTCCGCTTGCAAGAGTTCGCGCCGGGCGGCCAGCCAGGCGTCGCGGCTCACAGTCGTTTGCGTCGTCATCGTATGCTCTCCGTCGGTGGCCTCGCGCCGGTGATGGCCGGCGCCGTCGAGGCGGTGCGAACCAGACTAGAGGCGGACGCCGACGCGGGGGGAGTGACATCTGTGGCGCGATTGAGAGAGGCGGGATCGAGACCGGCGCGGCCGCGATGAACGAACCGAATCGGTCCGCATGGATTCGCTGATCAACGCCGCCGCGCGGGCGCTCGCCGCCGGCGATCCGCTCGGCGCGCTCAAGCGCGTCGCCTTGCGCGAGGATGCACCGGCGCTGGCGCTGCGCGGCATCGCGATGGCGCAACTGGGCGATTTGGCGCGCGCGAAAGTCTTGCTGCGCGGCGCGGCGCGCGCGTTCGGCGCGAAGGAGGCGCTGGCGCGTGCGCGTTGTGTGGTCGCCGAGGCGGAAGTCGCGCTCGCCGCGCGCGACCTCGCCTGGCCGGTCCGATCGCTCGATGCCGCGCGTGCCGTGCTCGATGCGCACGGCGACCGCATCAACGCGGCACAGGCGCGTTACCTCGACATCCGGCGTCTGTTGCTGATCGGCCGTCTCGACGACGCCGAAGGCAAGCTCGCCGCGCTCGATCCGGCGCCGCTGCCGTTCGCCCTGCAAGCCACGCACGAGCTGGTCGCCGCCGGCATCGCGCTGCGCCGCCTGCGCACGCGTGCCGCGCGCAATGCACTCGTGCGTGCAGCGCAGGCGGCACGCGCGGCCGGTATTCCGGCGCTGATGGCGGAAGTCGAACAGCTCGCACTCGCCTTGGACACGCCGGCAGCGCGCCGGCTCGCGCACGGCGAAGCGCGATTGTTGCGGCTCGATCAAGTCGAGGACTTGCTCGCCTCCGAAGCCTTCGTCGTCGACGCCTGCCGCCGCGCCGTGCGCGCCGGCGGCCAGGTCACGACGCTTACCACGCGCCCGGTGCTGTTCGCGCTCGCGCGCGCGCTCGGCGAAGCCTGGCCGGCCGAGGTCACGCGCGAGGTCTTGGTCGAGCGCGCGTTCCGCGTCAAACGCATCGACGAGTCCTATCGCGCGCGATTGCGGGTGGAGATCGGGCGGCTGCGCCGCTGCTTGCGCGGCTGCGCCGACATCCATGCAACCGCGCGCGGCTTCGTGCTGGCGCCGCGGGCGGCACGCGAAGTCGCCGTGCTGGCGCCGCCGCTCGAAGACGTGCACGCGACCGTGCTCGCCTTCCTCGCCGACGGCGAGGCCTGGTCGAGTTCGGCGCTGGCGCTCGCGCTCGGCGCCAGCCAGCGCAGCGTGCAACGCGCACTCGATACGCTCGCCGACACCGGCAAGGTGCGCTGGTTCGGGCGCGCACGGGCGCGCCGCTGGCTGAGTGCGCCGCTGCCGGGATTCGCGACGACCTTGTTACTCCCAGCTCCTCTGCACGGCGACTAGGATGAATTCCGTCCTACCACTTAGGACCCATCACCTACGGAGCACCACCATGCAACGATCCAACGCCGAAATCATCCGCGAATACGGCCCCTTCACCGACATCGAGAAAGTGCACGGCGTCAGCTACGACGGTCGCCACGTCTGGTTCGCCAGCGGCGATCGCCTCAACGCGCTCGACCCCGACAGCGGCGAAACGCAGCGCTCGATCGAAGTCGCCGCGCACGCCGGCACCGCGTTCGACGGCCGCCATCTGTTCCAGATCGCCGAGGACCGCATTCAGAAGATCGATCCGCACAGCGGCCGCGTACTCGCCACGATTCCGGCGCCCGGCGCTGGCGGCGACTCGGGCCTGGCTTGGGCCGAAGGCTCGCTGTGGGTGGGTCAGTATCGTGAACGCAAGATCCACCAGATCGATCCCGACACCGGTGCGGTGCTGCGCACGATCCAGTCCAACCGCTTCGTCACCGGCGTCAGCTGGGTCGACGGCGAACTCTGGCACGGAACCTGGGAAGGCGAGCAGAGCGACGTGCGCCGCATCGATCCGGCCTCCGGCGAAGTCTTGGAAGTGCTCGATATGCCGGCCAACCATGGCGTCTCCGGGCTCGAATCCGATGGCGGCGAGCGCTTCTTTTGCGGCGGCGGCGGAAGCGGCAAGCTGACCGCGATTCGGCGTCCGCGTCGCGCTGCCAAGGCTTGAGTCGCGACGCCGATTCACCGAGCGCCCCGACTATCGGACTCTCCTTCTCCCGCTTGCGGGAGAGGGTTGAGGCGAAGGCAATCGGAGTGACGCCTCACTCCCTCGCATCACCCGCATAACCGATGAACTGCGCCCGCACGAAACCGACGATGTCGGCGCGAATGTCGCCGTGTCGCTCTGGAAATTCGATGTAATCGAGCGCGCGGTAAAACAAGTAATAAGTGATCGCGCGCGTCGCCTGCAGCAGCGAGGCGCGATCCAGCCCGGCCGCCAGCTGCCTGCCGACGATCTGCTCGGCGCGATCGGCGGCGATGTCCTCGACCGCCTGCTGCAGGATCGGGCGCATCGGCGAATCCTTGCTGTGCAGTTCGCGCAAGCCGACGATGATGATTTCGCTGTGGTCGCGCACGAAATCGAGGAAGTAGTCGACCGTGTCGACGGTGACGTCGGCGTCGCGTCTGGCCTTGAGCGGAATTTCCTTAAGCTTCGCCATCAGGTGCGCGGCCACCAGCTCGGCCGCGGTGCGGCCGAGTTCGTCGAGGTCGCGGAAATGGCGGTAGAAGGTGTTGTGGTTGAGGCCGGCCTCGCGCGCGAGCTCGCGCAGGCCGAGCGAGGACAGCTCGGTCCCTTCGCGCGCGCCCAGGCGCATGGCGGCTTCGATCAGGCGCCGCTTGCCGTCGGGCAAGGCTGCGAATTCGGCCGGCGGCCAGCGTGTTTCGGTCGGATCGGCCTTCAAAATCTCTCCGCTCGGCGGCAATCGCCGACGTATGCACGCCCGCGGCGACGGCTCGGCGCGTACGTGAATGTAAGCGTTCGCATGTAAAGGTGCGAATGTAAAAACAGAATCTGTGGAAAACTACCCCGGCTTCGCCACCGCCACGTCCGCTTCACGACGATGTAATACACTGAAGGCGCTCGATCGTCTTCGCGGGGAAGCCGTTCGATGCCGTTTTACGTTCTACAGGGGAAAATCATGATCATCCGCTCTCCTCGCCTGCACGGCCGAGGTATGGCGATGCCGCGTGCGCAGCGTATCGCTGCGCTGTGCGCGGTCTCGCTGCTGTTCGCGACCGCGCCGGCGCTCGCGCAGACCATCGTTCCGAACGCGAATCTCGATACGCAGCTGCCGCCGTGGCAGGCGTTCGTCTCCGTGGCACCCGATCCGGCCGGCAGCGGTGCCGCGCCGGTGTGGGTGGCCAGTCCCGACCTTAACAACAGCAGCTTGTCCGGCTCGGCCCGGATCGAGTTGCAGGCGGCCGGCTCGGTCGCCAACGCAGCCGCCGGCATGGCGCAATGCGTCGACTTCAGCAGCGCGACCCTGATCCATTTCGTCAACTACGGCATGAGCTTCCAGGTGCCGGAGACGACCGCCGACGACGGCAGCCTGAGCGCGACGGTGGAAATCCGCCTGTTCACCAATCCCGGTTGCAGCGGCTTCATCAGCGGCGGTAGCCAAGGCCAGACGATCGTGCCGGGCACCGCAGCGGACGCGGCCTGGTACGGCCTCAGCGACAACAGCTTCGTGCCCGCCGGCGCGCCGGTGAACGCCGGCAGCGCGGAAATCCGCGGCTATCTGCGCCGCACCGCTGCGGCGCCGTCGCAAGCGAGCTATCCGATTCATCTCGACCATTTCGTGCTGGTGTTGAACGACACCACGCCGGTCGAGCTGATGCAGTTTTACGTCGAGTGAGGGCGCGCACCATGACCAACCGATTGCTGCCCTCGCTCGCCCTCGCGGTGCTGGTCGCGACCACGCTCGACGCACGCGCGGCCTGCCTCACCACCACCATCGCGCCCGACACCGCACTGCCCGCCGGCAGTGTCGGCGCTGCTTACA
Source organism: Dokdonella sp. GW821-FHT11D02 (assembly GCF_058808595.1). Classification (NCBI taxonomy): domain Bacteria; kingdom Pseudomonadati; phylum Pseudomonadota; class Gammaproteobacteria; order Lysobacterales; family Rhodanobacteraceae; genus Dokdonella; species Dokdonella sp. GW821-FHT11D02. Next base: position 3,254,174 of record NZ_CM179520.1, read on the forward strand.
GCCAGGCGCTGAGCGCCAGCGGCGCCGGCACCCTGCCGTACGACTTCGCCATCACCAGCGGTATTCCGGCCGGCCTCAGCATGAGCGCGGTCGACAGCACCAATGCCACCCTCGCCGGCACGCCGACGCAGGCCGGGCATTTCCTGACCACCGTCACCGCCACCGACGCCAACGGCTGCAGCGGAGGACGCACCTACGCGCTCGAGATCGCGCCGGGCAACCAGACCATCACTTTCACCTCGACCGCGCCGAACGGCGCGCAGTTGGGCGATCCGCCTTACACAGTCGCGGCGAGCGCGAGTTCCGGACTCGCCGTGACGCTGTCGATCGATGCCGCGTCCGCTGCGGTGTGCACCTTGGCCGGCTCGACGGTGAGCTTGATCGGCGTGGGCACCTGCACGATCGACGCGAATCAGGCCGGCGATGCGAACTGGAACGCCGCGCCGCAGGCGCAGCAGAGTTTCGCCGTCGGCAAGACCGCGCAGACGATCAGCTTCACCAGCACCGCGCCGGCGGCGGCGGTGGTCGGCGGCGCGCCTTACACGGTCGCAGCGACCGCCACGTCCGGTCTCGCGGTCGCCTTCACGATCGATCCGAGCGCGAGCGCGGTCTGCTCGATCGCAGGCGCCAACGTGAGCTTCCACGGCGCCGGCACCTGCGTGATCGACGCCAACCAGGCCGGCGATGCGACCTATGACGTTGCACCGCAAGTGCAGCAGAGTTTCGTCGTCGGCAAGGGCAGCCAAACGATCAGCTTCACCAGCACAGCTCCGGTCGCCGCCGTCGTCGGCGGCACACCCTATACGGTCGTGGCAACCGCCTCGTCCGGCCTCGCCGTCGCGTTCACGGTCGATCCGAGCGCGAGCGCGGTCTGCTCGATCGCCGGCGCGAGCGTCAGCTTCCACGGCGTCGGCACCTGCGTGATCGACGCCGACCAGGCCGGTGACGCCAACTACAATCCGGCGCCGCGCGTGCAGCAGTCGTTCGCCATCGGCGCCGGCAGCCAGACGATCGCGTTCACCTCGACCGCGCCGGCTGGCGCCGCCGTCGCCGGTGCGACCTACACCGTCGCCGCCACGGCGACCTCGGGTCTGCCGGTGACGTTCTCGATCGACGCCGCTGCTGCCTCCGTTTGTTCGATCGCGGGCGACGTGGTGACCTTCCAGAGTGCCGGCACCTGCGTGATCGACGCGAACCAGGCCGGCGATGCGAACTGGAATCCGGCGGCGCAAATCCAGCAGAGCTTCGCGGTCGGACCCGGCGCGCAGACGATCGCGTTCACCTCCACCGCGCCGGCCGCGGCGGTCGTCGCCGGCGCGACCTACACCGTCAGCGCCAACGCGACCTCGGGTCTGCCGGTGACCTTCTCGATCGACGCCAGCGCCAGCGCGGTGTGCTCGATCGCAGGCGCCGACGTCAGCTTCCAAAGCGCCGGCACCTGCGTGATCGACGCGAACCAGGCTGGCGATGCGAACTGGAACCCCGCGCCGCAGGCGCAGCAGAGCTTCCTCGTCGGCAAGGGCAGTCAGACCATCAGCTTCAGCTCGACCCCGCCGGCTGACGCCCACATCGGCGGCGCGTCCTACACCGTCACCGCCACGGCGACCTCGGGCCTGCCGGTGACGTTCTCGATCGATGCCAGCGCGAGCAGCGTCTGCACGATTTCCGGCAGCTCGGTGAGCTTCGTCGGCAGCGGTACCTGCGTGATCGACGCGAACCAGGCCGGCGATGCGAACTGGAACGCCGCGCCGCAGGCACAGCAGAGTTTCGCGGTGTCCGCTTGCATCGCGCTCACGGTGGGCCAGGTCGTGCTCGACCAGATGCCGGGCGGCGCCGACTTCTGCGTCCTCAACACCGACGGCGCCGGCGCCGAGTTCACCTATCTGCCGATCAACATCGATCCGACCAACGATGTCACCTTGAGCCTCACCGGCACCAACGTGGTCGCCGTGACCGGACCGCCGACGCCGATCGCGCCGACACCGCCTTCGCCGCTGGCGCCGTTGGCGACGCCGAGCGAAAGCTTCGACGTCGACTACCACCCGGCCGAAGCGGCCTCGGCGTTCCCGCCCGGCCACGTCATCGAGGCGTCGTCGCTGGTGCATCGCAACGGCCTCAACGCCGGACCGCTGACCGTCGGCCAGTTGATCGATCTGAACGCCTCGGTCGGCGGCTGCGGCGCCACGCCGGACATACGCAAGGGACGCGTCGAAGCCATCACCACGCCGCAGTCAGCCGGCCAGCAGGTGCTGTACGCGGTGCAGGAAGTGGTCGAGACCGCACCGGGCAGCGGCGTCTGGCAGCCGCCGGTCGTGGGCGGTTTCGTCACCGCCGATTTCCAGGCCATCATCGATTCGTTCGTACAAAGCCCGCCCGGCGCCACAGCGCCCGGCAGCGGCATGCTCTCCGGCCAGCTCAAGACCGGCATGATGAATACCTACACCGGCATGTTCGGCGCGCTCAGCGACGTCGACGGCAACGGCGGCGTGATCGTGTTCTTCACCAAGAAGCTGAACGAGCTGTCGCCGCCGGCGAGCAGCGCCATCGCCACCGGGCTGTTCCAGCAACGCGATCTGTTCGCGGCGGCCAGCTGCCCCGGCAGCAACCAAGCCGAAATGCTCTACATGATGGTGCCCGACCCGACCGGCGCGGTGAACAGCAACGTGCGCACGGTGTCGTTCACTTACGGCAACGCCGGCCCGACCCTGGTGCACAACTTCGAGCACCTCATCAACGCCTCGCGCCGCCTCTACTTCAACGGCGCCGCGCCGCTGGAAGAGCAATGGCTGGACGAAGGACTGGCATGGTCGGGACAGGAACTGGCGTTCTTCAACGCGTCGGTCGGCTTGACTCCGCGCAGCAACATCGCGCTGACGAACCTGACCACCGGACCGAATGCATCGGTGCGCGTGGCCGACTTCAACACGTACCAGAATCCGATGTACGGTTCGATGCGGACCTACTTCCTGCAATTGAACGGCACCAACGGCAACATGCGCCTGGGACCGTTCCGCCAGCAGCCGCTGTCGACCGGGTTCCACGACGTGACCGCGCCGAACTTCTCCAACGTCTACGCCTTCCTGCGCTATGCGATCGACCGCAAGAACACCGGCGATGCCGCGCTGTTCAATGCGCTGGTCAACACCACGCAAACGGGCATCGCCAACCTGCAGACGGTGTTGGGGGTCGATCCGAACGAGTGGATGCGTGATTTCCTGGTCGCGTTCTACACCGACGACGCCGGCATCGCCGTGGACCCGCGCTACACCCTGCCGAGCTGGAATTTCCGCTCGGTCTACGGCGGCCTCGGCGGCTTTCCGCTGACGGTCAATCCGCTCGGCGACGGTGTGCCGTTGAACTTCGTGCTCTCGCGCGGCGGCGGCACGCGCTACGCGCGCTTCGGCGTGGCGGCCGGCCAGAGCGCGAACATTGGGCTGACCCAAGGCGGCGCTTCGCCGACCGCGCCGATCACCACCGCGCTGATGCGGACCAAGTAGGTTGCGCCCCGGCTTTGCGCCTCGGCTGCGAGCGTTTTTCGCAGCCGGGGCGCGGAGCCGCCCTCGCCTAACGCGCGTTTGCCGCGCTTTTTTGCCTCGGACTCGGTGATTTACTGCAAAAAACCGGGGGTTCCCTCGTTCCGATGCCCGCGCAACGCCGCTATGATGCTCCTGTCTCCGGGGCGAAGCGTCGATTGCGCCATGCACTCGACGCCTGCACGGGACGTCCATCCACACTACCAACGGAGCCCTGTCCCAACGTATGGCAACCCAATCGAAAACCTCGACATCCGGCAGTCGCATCAAGCCCGTAACCGAAGCCCTCTCCAAGAGTAGCCTGGTCGAGCATCTCGCCAGCAATAGTGGTGTTGAAAAGCGCGACGTGAAGTCGGTTCTGCAGGCGCTCGAGCAAGTCGTCGCTGGAGCTGTCCACAAGAAAGGCGTCGGTCAGTTCACGTTGCCGGGTCTGTTGAAGATCACGGTACAGGCCGTGGCGGCGAAGCCGCGCCGCAAGGGCGTCGATCCGTTCACCAAGCAGGAACGCTGGTTCGAAGCCAAGAAAGCGACGGTCAAGGTCAAGATCCGCGCGCTGAAGAAGCTCAAGGACGCCGCGCTGTAAGCAACACTAGAAACGGCGCAAAAGGGGGTATTGCCGCAGCGACGGCAATCCCCCTTTTCTTTTTGCACGTTTCTTTTTTGCGCGCGACGGCCGCGCGCGACGACGACGATCTCGCGCGCCATCGTGTCGATGCGATCAGGACGGACGCCGCGCCAAGAACAATTCGCCGACGACCGGCTGATTCGATTCGATCCGCAGTTCGACCGCTTCGCTGACGAGATCGACGAAACCGGCTGCGCTCAATTCTCGGCCGACCTGGTCGAGCGAGTGAGCGTAACGTCCGGTCACCGGCGACAGTTCCGTGCCGCCGCCGGCACTGCGCTCGATCGAGAACGCGTAGCAACCGCCGCGCGACAGCCGCGCGAAGGCAGCCGCATGGATGATTCGCAGATCGGCCACGTAGATGAACACGTCCGCGGCGACGATCAGCTCCCAGGTGGCCGAGCTGGCCTGCAGAAATGCGGTCAGTTCCGCCGCGTGCAGCTCGCGATACAGCTGCTTGGCGCGAGCGCGCTCGAGCATGCGCGAGGACAGATCCACGCCGTCGATGCGGCGACCCGCGCGCGCCAGTCGTTCGGCCATGAGCCCGGTACCGCAACCCAGATCAAGCACGTCGTCGGCGTCTTCGGCGCGATGTCGGCGCAAGAAGTCGACCAGCCGTGCAGGCAGTGCGTAGTGCAGCCTTTCGGTGAGAGTGTCTTCGAACTTTTGCGCGAAATCGTCGAACAGGCCGCGTATGTAGTCGCTCTCGACGGCATCCGGAATTTCACCGCGGATCGCCGCGTGGAAGTGACGAATGCCGGCATCGTCGTGATCGAGAGCCAACGCACGCTCGACCGTACGGCGCGCAGTTTCCAACTCGCCCAGATGCAGCTGCGCGAGCGCCAGCCACATCCAAGCCTGTGCGTTGTCGGGCCACTCGCGCAGCGCCGCTTGCAAGCGTTGCGCGGCTTCGGCATTGCGTTCGAGCTGCAACAGCGCAACGGCGTGCTCGAACACCAAGTCACGATCGCCCGGCGCGAGCTGCAGCGCCTGCTCCCAGCTGTGCAGCGCGGCCTCGGCATGTCCGAGAGCCGCCTGGACTTGAGCCAGTCCGCGCCAAGCCGCCGGCACACGCGGATGACTGCGCACGATGAGCGAATACGCGGCGACGGCCTCCTCGTTGCGCTGCAAGCGCCGCAGCGCGTGCGCGCGATGCAGCAGCAGCGCCACCTGATCGGGCGCGAGACGCAAACCCGCATCGAACGCGGCGAGCGCTTCTTCCAGCCGTCCCAGATCGAGCGCACTCAAGCCGAGAGCGTTCCATGCCGCCATCGGCGCCGACGCCGACGCACACGCGCGCTGCGCCACCTGTAACGCTTCCTCGAGCCGGCCCTGCTGGCGCAACGCGATCGACAGATTGGCGGCGACGTCTGCATTCTCGGGCGCAGCCGCCGCCAGCGGTTCGAGCAGTTGCAGAGCTTCGTCATAGCGCTGGCGCTGCAGCAGCAGTGCGGCCAGCGGAGAGGCGGCCTCCGCTACGCCATCACGCAGACATGCGCGATAGCCGGCTTCCGCTTCGTCCAAGCGGCCGGCACGGTGCAGGTTCAGGGCCGAATCGAATCTGGCGTCTGGCATGAGCGACTACGAGCGCGAAAACGAGTGGGCGATGCTACCAGCCGAGCTGCGCGCTGCTGCAGGATCGCCATCGTTCTCGAGCGCAGCGGTCGTCGCCGCTGCGCTCGCTCGTGAAGCGCGCTATCTCATCGTGTTTGCGTATCGAAGCCATCGCCGAAGATCGCATCGCCCGCCGCCACGGTGAAGCGGATCGGCACGGCGACGCGCGGATGCGCCGGATCGTTGCTGTGCACGCAGAGATCGACCGCGTGCACACCGGGGCCGGCGGCGGTCGCGTCCAGGCTCAGCTGAAGCTCCGTCGTCGCCTCGCCCGGCTCGATCGTGCCGCCCCAACCGCTCAAGTTCAGCCACGGCACACTGTCCCAGGAAATGCAGCGATTGCCGGCATGAGCGAAAGCCAGCGCGCCGATCTGCGCGGCGGAGTCGCCGATGCTCAAGGTCGAGAGGTATTGCGTGCGGCCGGTCAGCGGATCGACCGTGAACAGCTGGCCGAAACTTCCCGACACCACGGTGCCGAGGTACCAAGTGCCGCTGGCCGGGTCGAACGCCAGCGCGGAGATCATGCCGCCGGTCGACACGTCGAGCGAACCGACCGCCGCGGCAGCGCCGTTGCTCTTGTCGATCGCGATCAGCGCGTCGAGCACGACGTCGACGCCGTAGAGCCGGCCGTCGTCGTCGAAATCCATGCTGATGATGCCGGGCGCGCCATCGATCGGTCCGATCAGCGACTTGGTCATGCTGTTGAGGTCGACGCGCCAAAGCCGGCTGCCCTGCCCGTTCGAGCTGGCCACGTAGATCGCACCGCTGGTCGGGTCCTGCTTCAGTCCGCTCAGGGTTTCTCCCGCCGCGAGATCGAAGTGGCCGAGCACCTCTTCCCTGGCGAAGCTCGACGCGGTGTCGACCGGCGCGTAGGCCAGCACTTCCCCGCTGGCGGCGTCGAGCGCGATCAAGCGGCCGAAATTGTCGTCGAAGAAATCCGCGCCGGTGATCGTGCGATAGCTCGGATAACCACGGATGCCGCTCTGCGAATCGTCCAAACTGGTGTTGACTAGATAACCGCCGGAGATGTCGAAGTACCACAGCGAGCGTTCGTCGCCCGCTCCGGCCGGCACAATCGGCAACAACGGCGACGGCTGCTGCGTTACCGCCGCATCGTCGCGCGTCTTCTTGGCGGCGAACGAGCCCGGCGTGTTCTCGTGCAGCGGCAGAACCAGACGCGGACCGCGCGGCAGATGGCTGTCGGTCGCAGCGTTGCTGGTGCTGGTATACCAGTCGAGGCGACCGTCGCCGCGGTTGCCGATGCTGAGCGTTCGCGCAACGGTCTCGCCCGCCGCCGCAGAAACCTCGATCGCGCTGGTGTCGAGCTGCAGCGCCGAAGCGCGCGCCGTGATGCGCACTTGGCGCGTGCGCGTGTGCACGCTCGGGTCGGACGGAGTCCAGGCGATGCGGTCGACCAGGCGCAGGCTCTGCTGCATGTAGGAGTAAGGCTGCGCGGTCATCTGGTGCTGCAGGCCGATCGAGGCGCAACCGCCGTAGTCGCAGGTTTTGGTGATGCCGAAGGAGACGTCGGCGTATTGGAACTCGATCACGCCGCTGCCTTCGTTCAACACGATCTGCGCCGACAGTTCGCTGGCCGAATCGCCCGCGCCGTAGGCGACCGGCACGCGGTCGTAGCCGATCACCAAGCGGCGATTGGGCGCCTGCCCGAGCGTCTTGTACAAAATGCCGGACGGCGGCGTCAGCGGCGAAACCAGGGAGGTGATGTAGAGGCCGAGCACCGATCCATAAAGCGTGGCTTGCGAGTCCGGCAACGGGCGCACGCCGAAGTGCGGCAGCAGATCGCAGAATTCGGTTTTCTTGTTCTCGATCGCCGCCCAGGTGTAACCGATGCAAAGAGCATCGATGCGTTCGCGATGCAGACGGAAATCGAAATCGGCCGGAAACGGCAGTTCCATCGAATAGGCGTAGTTCTGCGTGTCCATCGGCGTGCCGTCGGTGACGTCGACGAACTGCGCCGGCTGGCTGTCGTCGACGACGTAGCCGGGCGGATCTTTCGATGCGGTCCAAGTCACCGACGGCGAACTCGATTCGCCGACCGTGATGACGCGGTTGTACTGATAGCTCGAACCCGGACGAACCTGCACGCCCATTTGGGTCAGGATGGTGCCGACGTCGTTGTCGCGCAGCCAGTGGTAGCGCAGCGGCTGGCTGTCGTGGTTGGTGATGCGATAGCAGAAATTGACCTGATCGCCGACCGCCACCTCGATCTCGGTAGCGCTGCCGCACGCGGCCGGATTGTCCGGATCGGCACGCGCGACCGTCACCTCGAAATCCAACGCGCTGGCATCGCCCTCGCCCTGCTCGACCACGACGCGATCGAGCGCGACGGTGTCGCCGCGAAGAACGCCGTCGTCCTGGTGCACGTACTGGCGGAACGCCAGGCGTCCGCTGCCGGAGGTCGGCAGGCCGTCGGCCGCGCTCAGCTCGTAGCGGGTCCACTCTTCCGGATAGATGCCGTCGGCTTCGGCCGGATTGATGTCGAGCACGACGTCGTGAAAGGCGCCGACGTCTTCCGGCGCGGTGCCGACGTCGCCGCAATCGGCCGCGACGCAGGCGCGCACCTGCATGCGCGCCGGCACCCCCTCGTTCCAATAGACGTATTTGCGCGTGTAGAACGACAGCTTCGTCGTCGCGGTGAAGTTGATCGGCGGCGTCAGCAGCCAAGAACTGATCGTGCCCGTATTCGACCGCGTGGCGAACGGATTCTGGTAGATGAAGGCCGTCGCTGCGCCGTCGACCGGGTCGCCGGTGCCTTTCGACATCCACATCGTGCCGGGGCTGTCGCTGTTGTTCTGGCGCAGCCAGCCGTCCTCGAAGATGCCGCCGGGAACGCCGAACTTGCCGTCGAGGGTGAACCGATCGACGCGATCGAAACCTTCATCGACGACTCGCAGCGGTGCGGCCGCACCGGCGGGATGCGGATTGGGCCGCGGTGCCTGCGCAGGCCCCGGCGGATGCTTGCTGGTTGGGGCCTCCAGCAGCGAGCGAGCATTCGGGTCCGCGAGTACGGCGGCGCGTCCCGGCGCCGCCGCGGCGCCGATCGCCGGCGTGCCGAGCGCGACCGCGACCAAAGCGGCATAAGCCAGAATCCGATTCGGAGCAGGCTTTGCTGAACCCGTTCGGCGCGAAGCGGACGCAGGCACCCGTGCGGCGTGGTCGGATGGATTCGAACGGCGCGTCGAGCGCCGAGGGTTTTCGGGAGCTGTACTCATGGCTATCCCCAAGATGAAGGCGCTCGCCAGGCCGCGCTCCGTTGCGGAGGCGGCGAGCGGCGAGTCGGCGCAGAACTGTGTGTCGATCCGTCGAAGAACGCCCCAACGAGCCCCCAAGAACGCCCCAAAGAAACGACAAGACCCCGCAAAACAATCCGTTGCGATCGCTCAATAGACCAGCGGCGCGGCCGGTTCGCGAGTCAAAGAGGCGATGTCCGCCAACGCCGTGGCGGCCAGTTCGGTATCGCCGACCGCCCGATACACGTCGGCGGCGGCTAGCTTGACGCGATAGTCGTGCGCGGCGATGGCAGTCAGACGACCGACGATGGCGACTGCCTGTGCCGAGCCGCCGTCGCTGTGCAGCAGCCGGCGGATGTGGCCGACGCCGGCCAGCACCTGCAGATCGCGGCGGCCATGCTGATCGGCCAGACTGAAGGCGTCGGAGAACAGCGGCGTGGCGAGGTCGATCGAGGGCGACGCCTCCGCGCGCGCCAGCGTCCGATAGAACTCGCGCTCCCACGGCGGCGAGTCGTCCGGCGGCGCCGTGTCGAGCTGGTCGAGCCAGTGTTGCAGCGTGCCGGCGGCAGCGCCGCGGCGCGCGGCGGCGGTCACGAACGCGCAGAGCGCCGGGGTCAGCAAGGCTTCGCTGGTCGGGTCTTCGCGTCGGCGGATGCGCGCGAGGATCGCTTCGGCCGATTCGGAGGCTGCTGCGAATTCGCCGCGCCGCATACGAATCTCGACTCGCAGCAGGTCGAACTGCGGATCGCCGCGCATCGAAGCGGAACCCGAGAGAAACGCATCCAGCTCACGCTCGGCGTCGGCGATGCGGCCGGCCGCGAGCAGAGCGCGAATGCGCACCGACGCCAGCCGCCGCAGCAGGATCGGATTGTCCAGACGACCCAGCAGCGGCACGAAGCGCTCGCTGCTGGCGATCGCGCCGGCGCTGTCCGCCAGCGCGAGCTGGACGTCGGTCTTGCCGAGCAGCGCGGTCGCGAGCACGTCGTCGACGCCGTAGCGGACACCGACCTCGATGCCGCGATCGAAACTCGCCAGCGCCGTTTCCCAGCGGTTGCGGCCCGCCTCGACCAGGGCGAGGTTGACGTCGAGCACGCCGATCGCGAGCCGGTCGCCGCTGCGCTCCATCTCCACGCGCGCGCGTCCGAAGTCGGTCAGCGCGGCGTCGTATTCGTCCAGCGCGTGCAGCACGTTGCCGCGCTCCATGTAGGCGGTGCCGAGGATCGTGCGCGAGCCGGTGCCCTCCGACAGCGCGATCGCCTGGCTGAAGAGCGGGCGTGCCGCGGCGAAATTTCCGCGCCGTGCGGCGACGCCGCCGAGCCCCATGTAGGCGCGCGCGCGCACCGACAGCGGGATGCGGGCCTCGTCCGCCGTCAGCGACTCGAACAAGACGGCGGCGGCGTCGAGCTGGCCGGCGCGGAATGCCACGCGCGCGTCGCGGATCGCAAGCTCCGGGTTCTCGCGATACATGGGCGATGCGGCGTCGATCAGCGCGCGCGCCTGGCGCAGATCGCCTTTGAGGAAGGCCGCGTCGACGCGCTGCAACAGCTCGGTCAACTCCGGTTGCGCATCGTCCTTGGACGGTAACGTGATGCCGCGGCTGCGCAGGAAACTTCGCGTCGCATCCGCCACCGCGTCGAGCGGGCGCGCGCCGGCGCCGCTGAAAGTTTCCAAGCCGTCGCCGCGATAGACGTCAAACTCGAATGTCCACGCGCTGGCCGAGCGCTGCGCGCGCGGTGTGATCACATGCGTCGCACCGGTGATCGAGCGCACGCGCTGGACGTCGCCTGCGCCGCGGTCGGTGTCGGGGCGTTCTTCGCCGTCCATCGCGATCGCCTGATTGCTCGGCAGCACGTTCAACGCAGCGCGTTCGCGCAGCTGCGCGGACAGGTATTCCATGCCGCCGAGGCGAATCCAGGCGCTTTCGGGGTCGCTGCGATCGGCCATGTACACCGGCAGCACGATGTAGGCGTCTTGTGTGTCGACGGCCGCCGCGGATTTGGGCGCGTCGGGCAGGCGCAGCCGAATCGCGGCGATGCCCATCGCGACCACGGCCAGCACGACGATCGCCGCCAGCAGCAGGCGCGGACGGCGGCGCCGCGTGCTGGGTTGCGGATTGGCACGCTCGTTCGATGCAGGCGCGGCCGAGACTGGCGCTATCGAGTCGGAAGAATTCGCCGGCCCCGATGGCGCCGGCTCGAAGGACGATTTTCCCGACTCGGCGGCGGCGTCGACGGGAGCGCTTTCGCAGACCTCCAGCGCAGCCACCCAGCGATAACCGAAGCGCGACACCGTCGCGATCGTGCTGCGTTCGTTCGTGCCGACGTCGCCCAGCACGCGGCGTGCGCCGAGCAAGGTCTGTGCGAGCAGGTGATCGCTGACGTCGGCGCGTCCCCATACGGCGGAAATCAATTCGTCGCGCCCGACCGCGCGGTCGCGATGCTCGATCAGGTAGGTCAGGCAGTCGAACGACTTCGGCAGCATCGCGACGAGTTCGCCGGCGCGGCGCAACTCGCGGGCTTTCGGGTCGAGTTCGAAGTCGCCGAAGCGATAGACGGTCTTGTGCATAGCGCCAGAATCGGTCGGCCTCCGCCGCCTTTCGCGTCCGCGCGAAGTCCTGCTCGCGCGGCCTGCCTCGCCGTATCGCTCGTACTCGCACGAGCATCCGATACTACCGCAGGCGCGCGGCAGGTTCGCGCGGCGGCGCTTCAGTGGAAATCGCGCGATTGAAAACCGAGTTCGGGCAACAGCCCGCTGTAGTCGTACAGGCGCCGCGCGACCAGGTGATGCACGCCCTCGCTCGCTTCGAGCACGCCGTCGACGCCCATCACGATCGCATCGAGCAGGACGTCCTGCTGACGCTCGGCCAGCTGGCGCCAGACCACCACGTTGACCACGCCGGTTTCGTCCTCGAGAGTGACGAAGGTGACGCCCTTGGCCGTGCCGGGATGCTGGCGCACGGTGACCAGACCCGCGCAGCGCAGATAGCGGCCGCGGTTGGTCGCGGCCGCGGCCGCGCGCGCGGTCACCACGCGGCGGCGCGCGAGTTGGGTACGCGCCAGCGCCAGCGGATGGCGCGCCAGCGACAGGCCTTGGGTGGCGTAGTCGGCCATCACGTCCTCGCGCAGGCTCGGCGGGCGCAACGCGATGCGCGCTTCTTCGGCAACGGCCGCGGCCAGCAGCGGCGTCGGCGCCTCGGCAGCGGCACCGTCCCAGTGCGCGCGATGGCGATGTCCGCTGAGCCGATGCAGGGCACCGGCATCGGCCAGCCGTGCGCGTTCGAAGCGGTCGAGCCGCGCGCGCCGGCTGAGGTCGGCGACGTCGCGAAACGGCGCTTGCTCGCGCGCCATGACGATGCGCGCAGCGAGATCCTGCGACAAGCCGCCGACCTGGCGCAGGCCGAGGCGCAGCGCCAGCGTTGCGCCGTGCCGCTCCAGCGTGCAATCCCATTCGCTCGCCGTCACGTCGACTGCGCGCAGCGGCACGCCCTGGCGGCGCGCTTCCTGCACGATCTGCGCAGGCTGGTAGAAACCCATCGGCTGCGAGTTGAGCAAGGCGCAGGCGAACGCGGCCGGATGATGCTGCTTGAGCCAGGCCGAAGCGTAGGCGAGCAAGGCGAAGCTGGCCGAATGCGATTCGGGAAAGCCGTATTCGCCGAAGCCTTTGATCTGCTCGAAGATGCGCTCGAAGTAGGCGTCTTCGTAACCGTTGGCGAGCATGCCCTCGCGGATCTTGTCGTGGAACGGTTCCAGTCCGCCCTTGCGCTTCCAGGCCGCCATCGCGCGGCGCAGCTGATCGGCCTCGCCCGGCGTGAAGCTGGCGACGACTTCGATCAGGCGCATGACTTGTTCTTGGAAGATCGGCACGCCGAGCGTGCGCTCGAGCACTTTCTTGACCGCGGAGGCTTGCGTGCCTGCTTCGCGCTCGTTTCGCGACTGCGGGTAGTCGATCTCCTCCTCGCCTTTGCGCCGCCGCAGATACGGATGCACCATGTTTCCCTGGATCGGCCCCGGCCGCACGATCGCGATCTGGATCACCAGGTCGTAGAACGACTGCGGCCGCAGCCGCGGCAGCATCGCCATCTGCGCACGCGATTCGATCTGGAACACGCCGATCGTTTCGGCCTTGCAGATCATCGCGTAGGTTTTCTCGTCGTCCTGCGGAACAGTCGCCAGCACCAGGTCGGGGCCGTCGTGCCGACGCAGCAGGTCGAAGGATTTGCGCAAGCAGGTCAGCATGCCGAGCGCGAGGCAGTCGACCTTGAGCAGGCCGAGCGATTCGAGGTCGTCCTTGTCCCACTGGATTACCGTGCGTTCCGCCATCGAGGCGTTTTCGACCGGCACCAGGTGATGCAGCGGTCGCTCGGAGATGACGAAGCCGCCGACGTGCTGCGACAGATGGCGCGGAAAGCCGCGCAGTTGCCGCGTCAGCACGAACAAGCGCTTCAGGACCGGGCTGCCCGGATCGAAACCGCGCTCGCGCAGCCAGTCCTCGCGCGATTTGTCGCTGTGCACGCGCGAATGCAATCGGGTCAGGCGGTCGAGCTGCTCGTCGGGCAGCCCGAGCGCGTGACCGACGTCGCGCAGCGCGCTGCGGCCGCGATAGCAGATCACCGTCGCCGCCAGCGCGGCGCGTTCGCGGCCGTACTTGCGGAACACGTACTGGATGACTTCCTCGCGCCGCTCGTGTTCGAAATCGACGTCGATGTCGGGCGGCTCCTTGCGCTCGCGCGAGAGGAAGCGTTCGAACAAGAGATTGTTGTGCGCCGGATCGACCGCAGTGATGCCGAGGCAATAGCACACGGCCGAATTCGCCGAGGAACCGCGGCCTTGGCACAGGATCGGCGGTTCTTGATCGCGCGCCCAATGCACGATGTCGGCGACGGTCAGAAAAAACGCTTCGTATTCGAGTTCGGCGATCAGCGTGAGTTCTTTTTCGACTTGTGTGCGTACGTCTTCGGGCATGCCTTGCGGCCAGCGTTCTGCGGCGCCTTGATAAGTCAGCTTGCGCAAATAGGCTGCCGGCGTGAAATCGGGCGGCACTAATTCGCGCGGATATTCGTAACGCAATTGATCGAGGCCGAATCGACAACGCGCGACAATCTCCAATGTCTCGGCCAGCAACTCCGGCGGATACAACGCGGCGAGATCGTCGAGACGGCGCAGATGCCGCTCGCCGTTCGGAAACAGCGCCTGCCCCGCCGCGGCCACCGTGCAACCGAGGCGGATCGCGCACATCACGTCCTGCAGCGCGCGGCGTCCGCGCGCGTGCATGTGCACGTCACCGGCCGCGACCAGCGGCAGGCCGTGCCGCGCGCCGAGTTCGCGCAAGGCGGCCAGCTCCTGCGCATCGTCCGCGCCGCGATGCAGTTCGAGCGCGATCCAGCCGCGGCCACCGAAATGGCGCGTCAGCCAGCCGGCTTGCGCGGCGCGCTCGGGCGACGGTGTCGCTTGCGCGATCCACAACGCGAGCACGCCTTCGCCCAAATTTTCCAGATCGGCGCGTTCGAGCCGGTACTCGCCTTTCGCGCTGCGCCGGCGTCCGAGCGTGATCAGCCGGCACAGTTCGGAATAGCCGTCTCGGTTCGCTGCAAGCAGGACCAGCTTGGTGCCTTCGACCAGGCGCATTTCGCTGCCGACGATCAGCGGCAGGCCGGCGTCTTTCGACGCTTCCCATGCGCGCACGATGCCGGCGAGCGAACATTCGTCGGTGATCGCGAGCGCCGCGTAACCGAGTTCGCGCGCCCGCGCGAACAGTTCTTCCGCGCTCGACGCGCCGCGCTGGAAGCTGAAGGCGCTCAAGCAGTGGAGCTCGGCGTAGCTTGCCGTCATCTCGCGCTGCCGGGCATTGCCGGATCGATTCCGGGACGAGCTTCGCCGCGATCTTCTGCAAAACGCGGCCGTGCCGCGTCATTCGTCACGCGCGTCGAGGTGCCTACGGCGACGACACGCCCGCGTGCCGCCGCGGCTGCGAGCGGTGCTTTCATGCGAACCAGCCGTGCAACATCCATTCGTCGGTCGCACCCAGACCGCGATAGGCCCAGGCGCGTTGGCCGTTGCGCATGCGCACGATGTAGTAGTCGCGCCGGCGGTCGCCGCCGTCCCACCAGCCGCTTTCGATGCGCTCGGGCCCGGCCAAGATCGCTGCCGGTGCCGGCCGCAGCGGCAGCGGGCGCGGCAACAGCCAGAACGGGCGCCGCGCCGAGGGCTGCGGTACGGCGGGCTCCTCGCGCGACGCCGGCCGCCGCGTGGCCAGCGCTGCGGGATCGGCCGGCGCGACGAAACGCCAAGCGCACTCCGGCCGATGCTCGGCGACGCAGGCGAGGCCGCGCACGGCGTCGTCGCCGAGGCGCGCGCGCAAGCGCTCGACCAGGGCCGGCCAGTCCATCGCTTCGCGCCGCGTGCGCTCGAACAAATCGTGATGCAGCGGGCACAACGGCGGCAGTTCGTCGGCGCGCAGACTCAGCGCCTGTACGGGGGCGGCCAGTTCGAGGCGCTCCAGCCGCACGCGCGCGAGTTCGAACAAGGCCGCGGCGTCGCGCGAGGGCGTCAGCAAGCCGATCTCGATGCGAGTGATCGCTTCGCGTTCGTGACCGAGCACGAGCGTGTAGCGCTGCACGCCGCCGTCGCGCGCGGTCAGGAACAAGGCCAGTTCGTTGAGCAGGCGGCGCAGCGGAAACAGCAGGGCCGCGTTGCTGTGCACCTCGTGATTGAACTCGATCCGGCGCTCGAAGCGATGCGGCGGCCGGTAGCACAGCAACGGCGCGTGCGCGAAACCGCGCAGACGATCGAGATGGTCGAGCGCGGCCGGGCCGACACGCCGCGCGAGTTCGGCGCGCGGCAGGCGGAACAGCTCGCGCAGAGTGCGGAACCCCATACCGCACAGCGCCGCGACGACCGCTTCATCGAGACCGGCAAGCGCCAGCGGCAGTGCGCCGAGCGCGTGCTGCAAGGGCGCGTCCGCGCCGATCGCGAGGCCGTCGTGGCTGAGGGCGAGCACGCGCGCCGCGGTCGCATTCGGTGCCGCGACCAGCGCATGCGCATACCCAAGCGCCAGCAGCTCGCCGCGCAAACGCCGCTGCAACGCCGGCCAGCCGCCGAACAGGCTCAGGCTGCGGCCGACCTCGAGCAGCAACGCATCCGGCGCCGCCAGGCTGACTTCGGCGCTGAATCGATACGCCCACGCGGCCAGCGCCTCGAGACCGTGGCGTTCGGCCGCTTCATCGCGCTGCAGCAGTTGCAAACGCGGACACAAGGCCTGCGCCGCGGCGAGTCCGTGTCCCGTGCGCACGCCGGTTGCACGCGCCGATACGTTCGCATACGCGATGCGCTGGCGCGGCGGCTGACCGTCGGTTACCGCGCAGGGCTGCGCCTCGTCGGCGCCGCCGAGCGCCCGCAGCGGCCAATGCGCGAAACGGAGGCAGACCCACACGGACGCACTCGCCGAGTCATGCGCGCAGGCGCATCGACTCGCCGAAACGACCGCGGCATTTCAGGATTTCGATGCCCATCGCTTCCGTTTCGGCCGTCACGCGCAGGCGCAACGCGGCCGGACTCGCCTCGGCCACCGCACCCAGCGGGCGGAACACGAAGCCGAGTGCGGCGCTGCTCTCGGCGGCGAGCTGCAGCCGGCGCAGCTGACGATAGTCGGCCTGCGGCAGCCAGTTCAGCACGGCGCCGCAGCAACCGGCGCGCAGGCATTGCTCGGCGGTCCAGTAGGCGTCGACCGCGCCCGCTTCGATCTGCACCAGATACTTGAGATCGATGCCAGCCGCGGCCAGCGTCGGTGCATAGGGGATGTAGGGCGGCGCGATCAGCACCACGCGTTGGCGCGCGCGCGTCAGCGCGGCCAAGGCCGGCGTGACCAGGCCGAATTCACCGATGCCGTCGTGCTCGATCAGGATTTCGCTGAGCGCACCGCGCGGCCAGCCGCCGCCGGGCAGTTCCGCATCGAGCGCGTCGCAGCCGGTCGGCAAGGTATCGACGCGGTTGTGCGCGGACGCGCTGCGGCGCCAGACGCGCGGATGCTGCAACACTTCGGTCAGGGCCGCGTCGTCGCGCGGCGGACGCCGCAGATGCAGCGGCGCGGGCGGCGGTGGCGCGAAGCCGGTGAACGAGGTCGTCGCAGCCGGCAGCATGTCGAAGGAATCGGTGAGCAGCATCGTCGTTGGCCTCGCGCAGAATTTCGGAAGGAGTCTTCGTCTTGCTGCCGGTTCGTCTTACAGCCGGCCGTCGCGTCGCAGCAGACCGACGTACAGGCCTTCGATCGCGAAGGCATGGCGCTCCGGATCGACTTCGATCGGTGCGAAATCCGGATTCGCCGGCAGCAGGCGCACGCGTTCGCGGCGGCGTTCCAGGCGCTTGACCGTGACTTCGTCGTCGAGCCGCGCGACGACGATGCGGCCGTCCTCCGCCTCGGCGCTGCGGCGCACCGCGATCAGGTCGCCGTCGAGGATGCCGACGTCGCGCATGCTCGCGCCGACTACGCGCAGCAGATAGTCGGCGCGCGGGAACAGGGATGGATCGAGCGCGTAATGCGCTTCGACGTTTTCGGTGGCGAGGATCGGGCTGCCGGCGGCGACCCGGCCGACGAGAGGAAGCGAGGCCGCCGCCGGCGCCCGTGAACGTTCGACCAGGCGCAGGCCGCGATGCTGCGGCATTCTCTCCAGCGCACCCTTGCGCACCAGCGCTTCGACGTAGTCCTGCGCCGAGCTATGGCTGGACAGGCCGAGCGCTTCGGTGATCTCGCGCAGGGTCGGCGCGCAATCGTGGCGCTCGAAATGCCGGCGGATGCAGTCGAGTACGCGGCGCTGGTTGGGAGTGAGCGCGATGTCGTTCATACGTACTAATGTACGTATTCACGCTTCCTCGCGCAATAGGCGCCGCTTAAGCTCCGCTCATGCGGCGCGCGAGGCGAGGCCGTTCGGCCGCGGCTACAACGGCGGACGCATTGGACTGCGGCGCGTCCTCGAATGGCCTCTGCAGCAGCAAGCGCTGGAGAATCGCTCGTCGGTGCGTTAGACCGGCGAACGAGGGTCTTCCACGGCTGCACTAGCCTACTGAACCGAAAAAATAGGGCTCGAAGCGAAAGATGTGGTCGATCTGAAGATGCAAGTGGAGCCCGGGGCCGTCAATGTGCCCACGAAGGTGAACAAGCCCGTCGAGCCGAGGGATCCACTCAGGAAGCCTGTACACGTCTTGTTGATCGGTGCCGGAAAGTAGAGGCAAACACCGAGAATGTATAAATTGTTAGGCCCGACAGTGCTCGTCGGAACGGCCAAAGTCCAGGGCAATCCGCAAGGCCTAACGCCTAAGCACCCGGTTCCAGTGAACGTAGCTGCTGTAATCTGCGCGGTGCCTGATGAATCACTTGCAGTGAAGGTTGTCTTGCACGCCAAACTACCGCCGGAGATGCTGATCGAATTGCCTGACAAACTCGATACGCCCGTCGTGGAACCACCAACGTAGTAGGACAAAGCGATAGCTGGCGATGCCGCTACGGTGCAAGCCGAAACCAGTGATCCAGTCACGACTTTCTTTAGCACACTCATTGCACGTCCTCCCCAGTCTGAATGAGGCGCATGTTGCGCTAGGCCGAGCCTCAAGCTCGTTATCTGCGCGTCACCAGGCGCACGCAGAATCATACGCCCGCATCAAACGCTTGCAATCCTAGGATCAAAGCGGATTTACCGGCTGCGCAGGGCGCTCCAAGCCAGGGCGAGCCAGCCGACGATGAAGGCGACGCCGCCGACCGGCGTGATCACGCCGATCCAGCGCGGCGCGCCGAATGCGAGCGCGTAAAGGCTGCCGCTGAACAGCACGATGCCGACGACGAAGGCGATGGCGGACACGCGCGTCGCGCTCGCCGCCTGCGCCCGCGCGAGCAGGCCGACCGCGAGCAGGGCGAGCACGTGGCGGAACTGGTAGTCGACCGCGACCTGCCAGACCGCCAGCGATTTTTCGTCGAGCACACCGCGCAGCGCATGCGCGCCGAAGGCGCCGAGTACGACGGCGAGGGCTCCTAGCAGAGCGGCGGTAGCGAGAATCCAACGGGATGAGTGAGAGATCATGCGCGCGATATTCGCACGAACTCTCCTACGCCTTCCGCGACGCGGAGATGCGGCTCCCCCTCCCGCTTGCGGGAGAGGCTTGGGATGAGAGCAGTGGAGTGGCGCGCTTCGATCGCCCTCACCCGCAAGCGGGAGAGGTAACAGCGTGTGGGATCGGAGGCTTTTTACTTGCCGCCACCCTTCTTCGCCGGTGCGGCCGGCTTCTTCTCTTCGACCGGCTTGAGCAGGTCTTCGATCGACTTGTCGATGTTGGCGTACTTGTGCGCCGGCAACTGGTAGGTCCAACCGTCGAAATGCGCGTTGAGTTCAGCGACTTCCTTGTTCACGGCGGCCAATCGCTGCTCGCGATCCTTGGCCGGATCGCTGACGGCGAGCGGCTTGATCGGCGCTTCCTTGGCGCCTTCGGGCTGCGCATCCTTCGAGGCCTTGGCCGCCTCGGCCGCGGCGCTCAGGGTGTCGAAGTCGGCCTTCGCCTTGGCCTGCGCCGCGGCGATGCCCTTGTCCGCCTGCGCGGCGTCGAGCGAGGCCTTGAACTGCGCGTAGTGCTTGTCGTCCTTCTGCCACGCGGTCGCCTCGACCACCACGCCGTCGAAGGTGGCGTAGCGCGCCTTCGCCGCCTTCGCCTCGGGCGCAGCGTCCTTGGCCGGTACGACGTCGTCGAAGCGCAGATTGGCCAGGGTCGAAGCGAGTCCGTTGGCGCTGAATTCCGAACCGGCTTCGCGTCCCTTCGGGATTTCGGCCAGCTTGAAGTTGGCATCGCCCTCGGCCGCTTTGAACACCTTGAGGCTGTTGCCGTCGGTGTTGGTGATCGCGACCGATTCGATGCGCGTCGCCGGCACGTCGGCGAGGTCCTTCTTCAGCCAATCGGCCGCGCTCTTGGGCAAGGTCAGGGTGGCCGAGGCCAGCCAGCTCTGCGCGTCGCCGGTGCGGCGCACGAAGCTGCCGCCGCCGCGCGCATTGGCGGTGCCGACGATCAGCGCCAACGGCTGCGCCAATCCGCCGAGTTCGACCTTCAAGCCCTTCGCGTCTTTCGCGTCGAGGTCTTCGACACCGAGCGTTGCGTACTTGTCCTTGTTCGCCGTCTTCTGCTCGACCAAGGTCGCATCGGCCAGCTTGAGCAGGAATTCGCGCAGCTTGCCGGTGTCGACCGCATAGCCGCCCTTCTCCGCCAAGGTCCAGCCGTTGGCGCCGCGCTGCAAGGTCGCCACGACCTTGTTCTCGGCGCCGGTCACGCTGAGCTTGTCGACCTCGTTGACGTGCTCGCGCAGTTCCGGCGCGAGATAAGTCGTGCGCGCAGCGTCCTCGCTGCGCGGCTGGCTGCGCTGGTTCAGCACGAACGCGACGACGATCGCGAGCAACGCGGCGACGGCGAGTGCGATCAGGGTCTTCTGGTTCATGCGCGGGCTCCTTGTGCCTGGCGCCGGCGCTGCGCGCGCCACCATGCGAACGCGAGCGCGGCGAGCGTGAGCAGGAGCGGAATCAGCACGATGTTGACGATCTTCAGACGCGTGCCGAGCGTTTCGATTTCGGCGTCGAGCTGGCGCCGCACCTGGCGCAG
Organism: Dokdonella sp. GW821-FHT11D02; assembly: GCF_058808595.1. Taxonomy (NCBI): domain Bacteria; kingdom Pseudomonadati; phylum Pseudomonadota; class Gammaproteobacteria; order Lysobacterales; family Rhodanobacteraceae; genus Dokdonella; species Dokdonella sp. GW821-FHT11D02. The sequence continues at coordinate 3,274,821 of NZ_CM179520.1, forward strand.
CTCCTTGCGGATCTCGAGCTTGCGCTTGAGGAAGTTGTCCAGCTCGGTTTTCTGCTCGGGCGAGAGGATCTGCGCCTGGTCCTTGGACTTCGCGCTTTGCAGTTCGGTCAGCTTGCGCTCGGTGTCGGACAGTTCCTTCTGCAGCTCCTGCTCCTTGGCGCGGAAGCGCTCGTCGGCGTTGCGCTTGAGCGCGTCGACGGTGGCGAACGGACGCTGCGAGGTGGCGCGGCCGCGGATCGAGATCAAATCGCTGGAGCCGGCCAAGGTGTCGAGCGCGTTGACCGCGAAGTCGCCGTTGTTGGCGAACGCGTTCATGATCTGCTGGCCCAGGAACGGACGGATCTGCACCCACAGACGGTCGCTGAGGATGTCGGTATCGGCGACCAGCACGATCTGGCCTTCGTCCTTGGATTCCTTCAACGCGCCCTCGCCGCCGCGTTCGGGGAATGCGGTCTTGAACTTGCCCGACAGACGCGCCGCGATCACGAACGGCGTGCCGGCCGCCTTGTAGCCGCTCATCAGGCTGCTCGGATCGGACAGCATGCGCAGGCGATCGCTCGGCACGCTCATCGCTTCGGAGGTGGTCTGGATCAGCGGCACCAGCTTGGTGTCCTTGGCGTCCTTGGACAGCTGGAAGAAGCCGGCCGAAGACACATTGATCGTGTCCAGATTGGCGGTGCTGACCTCGTCGCGATTGAGGTCGGTCTCGGTCAGGCCGAGGATGCCGGGATGGCGCACCGGTGCCTGCCCTTCGGCGATGCTGATCGGCAACGCGCGCGCACGGTCGAGCACGACCTGCTTGGGGTCGTACTCGATGCCCCATGCCTTGAACAGCTTGGGTAGGTCGGAGGACTTGTCCGCCATCATCGCGGCCATCGGGTTGTTCGGATCGGCGCCGCTGTCGTCGAGTTCGGCGCTCGGATCGACGAAGGCGAGCAGATGGCCGCCGCGCAGCACGAACTGGTCGATCGCGTATTGCGCATCGTCGGACAGCTGTTTGGGATGCACCACCACCAGCACGCTGATGTCCTTGTCGACCTCCTTCAAACTCGCCGCTTCGACCGGACGCATCTCGAACAACTGCGTCCATTGCTGATCGACCGCCCACGGCTGGCGCATCTGCCGTGTTTGCGGATCCAAGCCGGCCGCGATCGGCAGACCCGAGAGCAGACCGACCACCGGCTTCCTCGGCGTTTCCAGTTCGTGGATCAGCTTGGCGACGTCGTACTCGAGGAACGCTTCCTTGTCCGGCTGCAGGAACGGAATCGCCGCTTGGCCGTTGGTCGAGTTGGTGCCGGCGAGACCGAGGAAGATCTTGTCGCCGGCCGCCGATACCGGCACCGACTGCAGACCGAAACTGGTCGCGCGGTCTTCGTCTTCGGAGAACGGCAGCGGATCGATCACCTCGAGCTTGAGCTTGCCGCCGGCGCGCGCCGACATCTCCTGCAGCATCTCGCGCACGCGCGTCGCGTAAGCGCGCACTTGCGGGATGTTCTGCGTGCCCTTGTCGGAATAGAACAAGTACAGATTGATCGGCTCGTCGATCGAACCCAAGATGTTCTTGGTGCCGGCCGACAACGTGTACAGATGGTTCTGGGTCAGATCCACGCGCGCGCCGCGGAACAGCACGTTGACCAGCAACAGCACGGCGACGAGCAGCACGCCGAGGACGAGCAGCGCGGTGCCGGAGAGCGTTTTGCGATTGATTGCCATGACGGTTCCCTCCTCAGGCCGCTTTCTTCATGTCGATGACCACCGCAGTCGCGTACAGCCAGGCGACGATCATCAGGACGAAATAGATCAGGTCGCGCAGGTCGATGACGCCCTTGCTGATCGAGGTGAAATGGGTCAGGAAGCTGAGTCCGGCGACGGCATCGACCACACCTTGTGGTGCGATCGCGCCGATCGCGTCGAGCACCAGCGGGAAGCCGGCCAGGAGCAGCAGGAAGCAGATCACCACGGTCAGGATGAAGGCGACCACCTGGTTGCGCGTCGATGCGGACAAGCACGAACCGATCGCGAGGAAGGCGCCGGCCATCAGCAGCGAGCCGAGATAGCTGGCGAAGATCACGCCGTTGTCCGGGCTGCCCAAATAATTGACCGTGATCCAGATCGGGAAGGTCAGCGCCAGCGCGATCGCGATGAACGCCCAGGCGGCGAGGAACTTGCCGAACACGGCCTGCCACATCGTCACCGGCAAGGTCAGCAAGAGTTCGATCGTGCCGCTCTTGCGTTCCTCCGCCCACAATCGCATCGACACCGCCGGCACCAGGAACAGGTACAGCCACGGATGGAAATTGAAGAACGGCTGCAGGTCGGCCTGGCCGCGCTCGTAGAAGCCGCCCATGTAGAAGGTGAAGGCGCCCGAGAGCAGCAGGAAGATCACGATGAACACGTACGCGACCGGCGTCGCGAAGTAGCTGCGCAGTTCGCGCTTGAAGATCGTGCTGGTGCCGCTCATGTGCGCGCCTCCTTGCCGGCGGCTGCTTGGGTGATGGTGCGGAACACCTCGTCCAGCCGCCCCGCTTCCAGCGCGAGCTCGCGCACTTCCACGCCTTGCGCCTTCAGCACGTCGCCGATGGCGATGAAGATCGAACGCCCCGGCTTGGGGAAGGCGGTGATGCGGTTGTCCTGCGGATCGACTTCGATCGCGGCGATGTCGGCGACCTTGGCCAGCGCTTCGCGCGCCTGATTCACGTTCGCGGCGGTCAGCGAGACCGCCTGGTGGTAGCGCGAGCGTGCTTCCAGCTCGCTCGGACTCGCGTCGGCGAGGATGCGGCCGCCGGCGATGATGATCGCGCGCGTGCAGACCGCGTGGACTTCTTCGAGCAAGTGGGTGGAGATGATGACGGTCTTGTCGCGCGCCATCGAATTGATCAGCGTGCGCACTTCTTGTTTCTGGTTCGGATCGAGGCCGTCGGTCGGCTCGTCGAGGATCAGCACCTTCGGATCGTGCAGGATGGCGCCGGCCAGGCCCACGCGGCGCTTGAAGCCTTTCGACAAAGTGTCGATCGGTTGCTCCAGCACGCGTTCAAGGTGCAGGCGCGCGATCGCATCGTCGATGCGGCCGTAGCGCGACTCGCCCTTCAAGCCGCGCACGTCGGCGAGGAAATCGAGGAACTCGCGCACGCTCATCTCACCGTAGCTCGGCGCGCCTTCGGGCAGATAACCGAGCGCACGCTTGGCTTCGAGCGGCTGGCTCTCGACGTCGAAGCCAGCCACCGTGGCACTGCCCGAGCTCGGCGCGAGGAAGCCGGCCAGCATCTTCATCGTGGTCGATTTGCCGGCGCCGTTGGGGCCGAGGAAGCCGAGCACTTGACCGGGCTCGACCTTGAAGGTGATCGCGTCGACGGCGGTGAAGCCGCCGTAGCGCTTGGTGAGTTGCCTCGTTTCGATCATCTTGGATTTTCCTTTTGCGATCCGTCCGGGATCGCTGTTATCTGCGAAATCGCTCCAAATTCCTTTAGAACACGACTTCGGAAGGTCTACCAGCGGCCATCCCTGGCTGCACTTCTCAAAAAAACGCCACTGCGACTGCGAGAGCCGAGCGGATGGTTCCGTTGGAAGCGCTCCGAAGATCGCATGAGCCGGACCCGGTCCGGCGGTCGTCGACCGCCCTCACGGTGGACGAAACTTCGAGGCGCCGCGAAAGATACCGCAAAGTCGGCGGAAAGTTCCCCGATCGCGGCGGCGGGCGGACGAACGGCGTTTGCGCGAGAATCGTGCGGTCGCCGCGGCGCGTTGCGCGCGGCATCCACCACCGACGAGACGCACTCAAATGGCAGACGAGATCATCGACAACCGCGCGCGGCAGCGCTACGAACTGAGCATCGACGGCAGCGTCGCCTACGTCGGTTACGAGCGTGCGCCCGGCACCATCACCTTTCTGCACACGATCGTGCCGGAGGAACTGGGCGGGCGCGGCATCGGCTCCAAGCTCGCGCAGCACGTGCTCGACGATGCGCGCCGTGCCGGCGAGAAGGTGATTCCGCAATGCCCCTTCATCGCGGCTTACATCGACAAGCACCCTCAATACCAGGATCTGGTGCAGGCATGAGCGGCACTCATTTCGATCCGCCGTCGGTTGCCGCCGGAACCGTGGTCGTCGCCGAAACCGGCGACGGCAAGTTCGAGCAGTACGTACTCGACGGACGCCATCAGCTCGTCGCCGACGAGCCGGTCGCAGTCGGCGGCGACGATCGCGGCCCGGGCCCGTACGAACTGCTGCTGATGTCGCTCGGCGCCTGCACCTCGATGACCTTGCGCCTCTACGCCACGCGCAAGCAGATACCGCTCGAACGCGTGATCGTGCGGCTCAAGCACGCCAAACGCTATCTCGAGGACTGCCGCGACTGCGCCGACAAGCCGGTGATGCTCGACCACATCCAGCGCGAGATCGAATTGATCGGCGCGCCGGACGAACACAAGCCGCGCCTGCTCGAAATGGCCGACAAGTGCCCGGTGCATCGCACGCTGACCTCGAAGATCGTGATCGAAACGCGGCTGGCCTAGCGCGTTTGCCGCGCTGAACCGATCAAGCCGCAGCGATGCCGACGTACGGCGGCGGGTAGCGGCGCCCTGTGCGCAGCGGCCGGAAGCACGGCGCCTCGTGCAGAAATTCGGGCTCGCCGTCGCGCGCGTGCCAGCCCGGAATGCCGGCCAGCGGTAACGGCCGCAATTCCTGCGGATCGGCGAGCAGTTCGCCGGCAGCGATCGCTGCGGCGAGGCGCGTCTCCGCCTGCGGCCAGCGCGCGACCAGTGCACCCGCTTCCACGCGCAGCGCGGCGAATGCCGCCGGCGTCGCTTCGACCACCAGCGCCTTTGCGACCGGCAGGTCGTGTCCGTTCCAGACGTGCTCGACCAGCGCATGGCCGAACACGGTGACCGCGATCGAACGACCCCAGGCGGCGCGCATCGAGCCGAACAAGGCGCTCCAGTCGTGCGCATCCCACAGCGGCAAGAGTTCGGCGTCGGCCAGCCAGACGATCGCGCCGGCTTCGTCGAAATGGGTGAGTGCGCATTGTCCGCGCGTACGCCGCTTCGGCCCGACCTCGGCGATGTCGGCGACCTGGCGCGCGTTCAAGGCGCGCTTGAGCGCGGGATGGCGCAGCCAGACCCAGGCGTTGAAAAGATCGTGCGCGCTGCCCTCGCGCGTCGCCAACAGGCCGCGCTCGGCGATGCGTTGTTCGTAGTGCAAACCGTCGGTGAGAAGTTGCGCGGTCTGCGCGGCGAAGGCCGGACGTTCGAGGCCATCGTCCGCTTGCGCGCGTCGGCGCCAGGTTTCGAGGGCGGCGCACTCGGGCCATACCCCGTCCATCAGCTGCGCGGCGAATTCGCGCCACACGGCCAGCGGCGGGCGCGCGAACGCGACTTCCGCGCTCTCGCACACCGAAGAAGGACGAAGGCTTTGCGACATCGTGACGAAAGCAGCGCGAACCGAACTTGCGATGCTAGCCGATGGCCGCCTGCGATAACGATCTCGGTGTTATTTCCCTCGCAGCTCAGACGCGGTCAGCCGCTCCGCCCATCACCGGAATGGATTCGCGCTTTCGTTGCGCGCGCACCCGGCGCACTTGCACCGTCGCGCCGATCAGAAACAGGACGAACAGCACGGCCCCGACGACCTGCAGCTCCGGCGCGTCGGCGTTCGGCAGCAGAGGCTTTCCCGGCGGCAAGCGTGTGGTGGTTTCGGTGACCGCCGGAATCCAGTGGAAGAAGAACGTCAGCGAATAGCTCACCGTCGCGACGTAGATCGCACTACGACCGAACGTGCGCGTGTATTCGGCGATCGCGGCAAGGGCGAGCACGAGCAGGGTCACGATGCCGAGCACATGCGGCTTGCCGAAGCCGCCGTGCTGGAAGATGCCGAAGCCGGTCAGGCAGGTCAGCACGGTCGTCGCTACGTAGATTTTGCCGAGCGTGTTGCGCGAGCCGATGCGGCCGTCGCGGATCAAAGCGATGGCACCCGCCGCGACGGCGACCAGCGAGATCGCGGTATGGACGACGCCGAGTTGCGTCAAACCGAACATATCGACTCTCCCCGAGGTTTCATCGAAACCCGCTCCCCGGCGAATTTCGACTCGACGAATCCGAACGGACCGCGCTCACCCTATTCACGATTTGCGCACCGCTTGAACTTGCGCGCTGCATCGACGACTGCCGTGGACGGCAAAAATCCTAGCAGGTTGCCGGCTAGTTTGCTTTATCCACTTTTTCTCATCATGGCTTCTTCGAATCGACGTCGAAAAAGTCACTTTTCTTCGGCACTGAGGCGGTGTATAACGTTTGTTATAACGTCATCGAATAGTGGGCTGGACCAGCCATGAAGCTCAAGATCACCAGCATCGGTAACTCTGCCGGCGTCATCTTGCCGAAGGAACTGCTCGCGCGGCTGCGCCTGGACAAGGGCGACGAGTTGTATGCGCTGGAAACGCCTGGGGGCATCAAGCTCACGGTGTTCGATCCGGAGCTGGCGGCGCAGATGGAAGTCGCCGAGAAAATCATGCGCGAAGACCGCGCGGTGCTGCACAAGCTGGCGAAATGACGCCGGCTTCGTGATCGTCTGGATCGACAAGTCGCTCGCTCTCGCGATCCACGATCGCCAGCTCGCCGAGCACGGCGGCGGCGATGGCGTGCGCGATCCAGCGATACTCGAGTCGGCGCTGGCGCGACCGCAACAACTCCACGCCTACGGCATTCCGCCGCCCGATCTCGCCGATCTGGCGGCGAGTCTCGCCTATGCCCTCGCGCGCAACCATCCTTTCGTCGACGGCAACAAGCGCACCGCTCATGTCTGCTATCGCGCCTTCATCGCCCTCAACAGCGGCGAACTCGTCGCCAGCGATGAAGACAAATACGTGAAGATGATCGCGCTCGCCGAAGGCAATCTTTCCGAGGCCGAGTTTGCGGCGTGGCTGCGTGAACACCTGCACATCGAAACGATCGGCGCGGTGCACGAACCGCGCGCTCGCTATCGTCGCTGAAGCCCGATCTCAGACCGCCAGCCGCGCGATCAGATCGTGTTCGTCGGCATGGATGATCTCGACCTCGGCGAACTGGCCGGGCTTGAGCTTTTGGCCATCGTCGATGCGCACGATGCCGTCGATCTCCGGCGCATCGGCCATCGAGCGTGCCAGCGCGCCGTCTTCGTCAACCTCGTCGACCAGCACGCGCTGGCGCGTGCCGATCTTGCGCGCGAGGCGCGCGCCGGAAATCTCGGCCTGCACTTCCATGAAGCGCTCGAGGCGTTCTTGCTTGAGTTCTTCGGGTACGGGATCCGGCAGTTCGTTCGCTTTGGCGCCGTCGACCGGCGAATAAGCGAACGCACCGACGCGGTCGAGTTCGGCTTCGCGCAGGAAATCGAGCAGTTCCTCGAACTCGGCCTCGCTCTCGCCGGGGAAGCCGACGATGAAGGTGCTGCGGATCGTCAATTGCGGACAGGCCTCACGCCACGCCTTGACGCGCGCGAGCACCTTGTCGACCGCGCCGGGCCGCTTCATCAGTTTCAAGATGCGCGGACTCGCGTGCTGAAAAGGGATGTCCAGATACGGCAGCAGCTTTCCGTCCGCCATCAGCGGAATGATTTCGTCGACGTGCGGATACGGATACACATAGTGCAAGCGCGTCCACGCGCCGAGTTCCGCCAGCCCTTCGCACAGATCCTTCATTCGCGTCGCGTAAGAGCGGCCGCGCCAGTCGCGCGCGGCGTATTTCACGTCGACGCCGTAAGCACTGGTGTCTTGCGACACCACCAGCAGTTCTTTCACGCCGCCCTTGACCAGCTTCTCCGCTTCGATCAGCACCTCGTCGACGGGGCGCGAAACGAGGTCGCCACGCATCGAGGGGATGATGCAGAAGGTGCAGCGGTGATTACAGCCTTCGGAGATTTTCAGATAGGCGTAGTGCTTGGGCGTCAGCTTTACCCCTTGCGGCGGCACCAGATCGAGAAACGGATCGTGTTTGGGCGGCAGCGCGGCGTGCACCGCGCTCATCACGCTGACGTAGTCCTGCGGACCGGAGATCGACAGCACGTCCGGATGCGTCTCGCGGATCAGCTCGGCGCGCTTGCCCAGACAGCCGGTCACGATGACCTTGCCGTTCTCTTCCAGCGCCTCGCCGATCGCATCGAGCGACTCGTTCACCGCCGCATCGATGAAGCCGCAGGTGTTGACGACGACCACGTCGGCCGCCCCGTAGCTCGGCACGATGTCGTAGCCCTCGACACGCAGCTGGGTGAGGATGCGTTCCGAGTCGACCAGCGCCTTGGGGCAGCCTAGGCTGACGAAACCGACCTTGGGATTGCGGCGTGACATGGAAATCCGGAACGGGATGGACCGCGCATTTTAGCAGCGCCAGCACGCCGTATCGGCAAACTCACCGTAATGTGAAAAGTGCGGCCATGGACGGCCGCGGTTGGAGCTTCCGAAGCTGCACTCTACAAGTCGGCGAACCTCCTCAAATTGCAGCGACCATGGACGATCGCAAAAGTGCGCACGATCACCAAAGTAAACATCACCTAGAATCCCGACGATGAGTGATCCCACCCCTTGCTGCCCCGTCATCCTGCTGCCCGGCATCAAGGGCACCGAACTGACCGACGAATACCCGGCCAGCCGCGAGGCGGTGTGGTCGGTGTCCAACAGCCTGCGCGGCGACTTCAAGCGCCTCGCCCTGCACCCGGACGATCGCCGCTACGAGCGCATCGAACCGGCAAGAGTCGCGCCGGGCGCGCTGTTCGACCTGATCTACGAGCAATTCCTGACCAGCCTGCGCCACGAACTGTCGCCGGCCGAAGACCGGCCGACGCCGGTCTTCGCGTTTCCCTACGACTGGCGCCGCGCGCTCGGCGACATCCAGACCCAGCTCGACGGCTTCATCGACGAAGTGATCGCGCGCACCCTGCTGCTGCGCCACTACTACAACTCCGACTATCGCAAGCAGCCGCGCGTGCACCTGGTCGGCCATTCGATGGGCGGCCTGATCATCGCCGGCTATCTGGCTCAGTACGGCGGCGCCAAGATCGGCAAGATCGCAACCTTGGCCGCGCCGTTCCAAGGTTCGGCCAACGCGGTGCTGTCGATCGCGACCGGGCAGGCTTCGATGACCGGGATCGACGTCAGTCCGGCCGAACGCGAAGTCGCGCGCCTGCTGCCCGCGGTCTACCACCTGCTGCCGAGCTACGCCGGTGCGCTGGCTTGGCCGCAGGGACTCGCGCGCAGCTTCTACAAGCCGCTGGCCTGGCAGCCGAGCGTGTACCAGACCATCGCCGAATACATCCGCCTTTACTCGCGCCGCGATCCGGCCGAAACCGCCGCGCTGCCCGATCGCATCAACGATGCCGCCGGCATCCTGCGCGCGATGCTCAACGAGGCGCAGCGGCACCGCGCCGGCATCGATGCGCTGAACCTGCAAGACGCCGCCGTCGCCGCGCGCGACTGGCTCTGCATCGCCGGCATCGGCGAACCGACCGTCGACCGCATCGCCGCGACCACGGTGCCCTTGCCCGATCCGGCCGCCTTCGCCAAGGCCGCATTGTTCGACAGCGCCAAGGCGATCGAGATCGACCTGCGCGCTTCCGCCCCGGTCGACGACTACGATCCGGCGCGGCGCGAACGCAGCGAGGTGCGCACGGGCGATGCGACCGTGCCGCTGGCCGGGGCGACGCCGACCTTTCTGCCCTACGAGCAGCTGGTCGCCGTCACGCGCCACCATTACGCCTGGTGGGAACTGGGCGATCGTCTGATCAACGGCCTGGTCGATCTGCACGCGGCGATGCCGCGCATGAACGCGGTGCAGGCGATGGTCACCGCGCATTTCCTCGGCCGCGAGGCGCGCTCGATCGAAGCGTTGCCGCCGCCCGGCGTCGTCGCGGCCGATTGGCGGCCGCCGCTCGGCGGGCTGCTGCTCGGGTAACCTGTACGCTTGCGACGCGTCGCTCGAACGGAGTCACGATGGGCCAGCACATTCAACTCAATACCTCGCGTCTGCACTGCATCGGCGCTTATATGGCCAAGGCCGCGGGCACGCCGAAGGGCGGCCTGGTGGTCGTGCAGGAAATCTTCGGCATCAACGCGCACATGCGCGCCGTGGTCGACCACTACGCCGCGCTCGGCTACACCGCGATCGCGCCGGCGTTCTTCGATCACGTCGAGAGCGGCGTCGAACTCGGCTATGACGAAGCCGGCTACGCGCGCGGCCGTGCGCTGATCGGCGAAATCGGCTTCGAGCTCGCGCTCGACGACGTCGCCAGCGCCGCCGAGGCGATCGCCTCGGCCGGCAAGATCGGCTGCGTCGGCTACTGCTGGGGCGGCACGGTCGCCCTGCTCGCCGCGATCCGCCTCGGCTTGCCCGCCGTCAGCTACTACGGCTCGCGCAATCCGGCTTTCCTCGGGCAGAAGCCGAAGGCGCCGCTGCAATTTCATTTCGGCGAACGCGACGGCTCGATTCCGCCGGAGGCGATCGAACAACACCGCGCCGCTTTGCCTGAAGCGGAAGTCTACGTTTACCCGGCCGGCCACGCGTTCAACCGCGAGGTCGACCCGAAAGCCTACGACGAAGGCAGCGCGAAGCTCGCACTCGAACGCGCGCTCGCCTTCTTCGACCGCAACCTGGCCTGAGAGCAGACCACCGATGCCGTTTCCGCTCGATCCACGCCTCGCCGCCGACACGCACGTGATCGGAGAGATGCCGCTGTCGCGCCTGCTGTTGATGGACGATGCACGCTATCCGTGGCTGATCCTGGTGCCGCGCATTGCCGGCGCGCGCGAATTGATCGACCTCGACGGCGACGATCGCGCTGCGCTGCTCGACGAGATCGCGAGCGTTTCGCGCGTGTTCGAAAGCCGGCTGCGTCCGGACAAGATCAACGTCGCCGCGCTCGGCAACGTGGTGGCGCAATTGCACGTGCACGTGATCGCGCGCTACGCCGAAGACGCGACCTGGCCGCAGCCGGTATGGGGCCACGGCGAACGCGTGCCCTACGCCGCCGACGAAGCCGCCGCGCGCATCGGCGAGCTGCGCGCGGCGCTGAAAGAGCGGCTTGCGTGAGCGTGAACGCCGACCCGGCCGATTTCACGATCGAGCCCATCGGCGAAACGATGCTGCTGCTGCGCTTCGGCGAGCGCATCGATTCGGAGATCAACGCGCGCGTGCACGCCGCCGCGGAAACCCTGCGCCGCGTCGAGATGCCCGGGCTACTCGACGTGATTCCGGCCTATGCCACGCTCGCACTGCACTACGACGCGGTGTTCTGGGCCGGCCGCGACGGCAGCCCGCCGTGGCAACACTTGGCCGGTGCGCTGCGCGCGGTATTCGCCACGCCGCCGCAAGCGGATCTGCGCGGCGGCCGCCTGCTCGAGATACCGGTGTGCTACGGCGGCGACTACGGCGCCGATCTCGACGCGGTCGCCGCGCACGCGGGGCTCGATCGCGACAGCACGATCGCGCGTCACACGGCGGTCGACTATCGCGTCGCGATGCTCGGTTTCGCGCCGGGATTCACCTATCTGCTCGGACTCGATCCGGCCTTGCACATGCCGCGCCGCGCGCAACCGCGTACGCGCGTGCCGCGCGGCTCGGTCGCGATCGGCGGCGCGCAGACCGGCATCTACCCTTCCGAACTTCCGGCCGGCTGGCAACTGATCGGCCGCACGCCGCTCAAGCTGTTCGACGCCACGCGCGAACCGCCCTGCCTGCTCGCGCCCGGCGACCGCGTGTGCTTTCGCGCAATCGATGCAGACGAGTTCGAAGCGTTGGCGGAGGCCGCGCGATGAGCGTGGTCGTGCTCAAGCCCGGCCTTCTGACCACGCTGCAAGATCGCGGTCGCCATGGCTACGGCGCGCTCGGCGTCGGCCACACAGGTCCGATGGACGAGGTCTGCCATCGCCTCGCCAATGCTCTGGTCGGCAACGGAGACGACGCCGCCACGCTCGAAATTACCCTGCTCGGGCCGCGGCTGCGCTTCGAGGTCGACGCAGTGATCGCGCTGACCGGTGCCGACTTCGAGGCGCGGCTCGACCAACGACCGCTGTCAGGCTGGCGCGCCGAGCGCGCGCCGGCCGGCAGCGTGCTCGAACTCGGTCGCGCACGCCACGGCGCACGCGGCTACCTGGCGCTGGCCGGCGGCTTTCACGGCACCTGGCTGCTCGGCAGCGCGGCGACCGACGTCAACTCGCGTCTCGGTGCGCCGCTGCAGATCGGCGATCGACTCGACGTGGACGACCAAGCCTTCGCCAAACGCCGCTTCGACGCGAGCGCGAGTGCGCATCGCCGCGCTTGGTCGCTCGACCCGCGGCCTTGGTTCGATCCCGATTCGGTCAGGCCATTGCGGCTGATCCGCGGCCGCCACTACGACGCTCTCGATACGAATTCGCGCAAGGCCTTGTTCGGTACGGCGTTCCGCATTGCCGCCGATTCCAATCGCGTCGGCTACCGGCTCGACGGCTCGCGCCTCGCGCTGGCGGCGCCGCTCGAAATCGTCAGCGAACCGCTCGCCTTCGGCAGCGTGCAGCTGCCGCCGGGCGGTCAGCCGATCGCGCTGATGGCCGAGCACCCGGTCACCGGCGGCTATCCGCGCATCGGCCAGGTCGCCGCGGTGGACCTGCCGCGCATGGCCCAGCATCGTCCCGGCGACCTGCTGCATTTTCGGCCGCTCGATCTGGAGCAAGCGCAAACGCGCTATCTTCGGCGCGAGCAAGAACTGGCGCGGCTGTTCGAGGCGATCGCGGCGCGCATCCAATAGAGACCGGCCGAGACTGAAGCACGAAGGGAAACGGGTGAGCTCGTACGGCTCGTGTTCTCGGCCATGGAATCTTCCGACTTATGACAGGTGACCCGAGCGTGCGACGCATCGACCTCAACAGCGACATCGGCGAATCGTTCGGCGCCTGGCGCATGGGCGACGACGCCGGCGTGCTGGCGCAGGTTTCCTCGGCGAACATCGCCTGCGGTTTTCATGCCGGCGATGCGGACACGATGCGGCGTACGGTCGAGCTCGCGCAACGCGCCGGTGTCGCGATCGGCGCGCACGTCTCGTTGCCGGACCTGCAAGGCTTCGGCCGGCGCGAAATGAAGATCGGCAGCGACGAAGCGTACGCGCTCACCCTGTATCAGATCGGCGCGCTGGCCGGGTTCGCGCGCGCAGCAGGCACGCCCCTGCGCCACGTCAAGCCGCATGGCGCGTTGTACAACATGGCCGCGCGCGACACGGCACTCGCTACGGCGATCGCGCAAGCCACATACGATTTCGACGCGAGCCTGGTCCTGGTCGGCCTCGCCGGCAGCGAACTGCCGCGTGCCGGCGAACGTGCCGGTCTCGCCGTCGCGCACGAGGCCTTCGCCGATCGCCGTTATCAAGCCGACGGCTCGCTGACGCCGCGGCGTGAGGCGGATGCGGTGATCGAAGATGTCGATGCGGCCGTCGCGCAGGCGCTGGCGATCGCGACGCGCGGCGAAGTCGTCGCGCGTGACGGCAGTCTGCTGAAGCTGCACGCCGACACGATCTGCGTGCACGGCGATCGCAGCGGCGCTGGAGCCTTCGCGGCGCGCCTGCGCGCGGCGTTGGAAGGCGCTGGCGTCGTCGTTGGGAGACCTGTTCAATGAGTCGAATCGAAGCGGCCTCCGAGGTTCACGAGTGAACTACTGGCCGTTGCTGGGCGTTGCGGTAGTGGTGGCTGGCTTTGTGCTGAAGCGCAACCCGGTGCTGGTCGTCGTGATCGCCGGCGTGGTCAGCGGGCTCGCCGCCGGCATGGACATCGGCGACCTGCTCGCCCTGATCGGCAATTCGTTCGTCAGCAACCGCTCCCTGCTCTTGTTCGTGCTGACCCTGCCAGTGATCGGCCTGCTCGAGCACTACGGCCTGCGCGAGCGTGCGCAAGCCTGGATCGCCGGCTTCCGCTCGATGACGCTCGCGCGCCTGCTGATCGCGTATCTCGGCCTGCGCCAGCTGCTGTCGACGCTCGGCTTGTACGATCTCGCCGGACATGCGCAGACGGTGCGGCCGCTGCTCGCGCCGATGAGCGAGGCGGCGGCTGCCGGCGACGCCCCGGATGCAGCGACGCGCGCCCGCGTGCGCGCGCTCGCCGCCGCCACCGACAACGTCGGCCGCTTTTTCGGTGAAGACGTCTTCCTGGCATTCAGTGGGGTGCTGTTGATCCAGAGCTTCTACGAACACCAGGGTATCCATCTGGAGCCGCTCGACATCGCGCTGTGGGCGCTGCCGACGGCGATCGCCGCGTTCGTCATCCACGCGGTTCGCATCGCGTGGTTCCAACGCGGCCTGCGCAATCGCCGCAGGGACGAGGGAGAAACGGCGCGATGATCAAGATCGGCTACGTTTATGGGCTCATCGGCGTCTTCCTGCTCGTTGCGGCCGGCATGAACGCGCGCCAGCGGCGCTGGTCGATGGCGGCGTTCTGGTTCGTGCTGTCCGCTGCGTTTCTGCTCGGCGACGTGGTGCAACTCGCCACGGCCGCAGGTACGCGCTGGCCGGCGCAGCTGATGGGGCTGGGCGTGATCGCGCTGGGTTTTCTGGCTGCGAGCGGGACCATGCAGGCGAAGCCGTCCACCGAGGAAGCGGGACCGCAACCGACGCAGCATTTCGGCAACCGTCTGTTCGCGCCGGCGCTGGCGATTCCGCTGGTCACGCTCGCGCTCGCGCTCGGTGGGCCATACCTCCGCTGGGGCACGACTTCGTTGATCGACACCGCTCACGCGACCTTGATTGCGCTCGGTCTGGCCTGTCTGGTCGCGCTCGCGTTCGCGCTGCGCACGACGCGTTCGCAGCTGCCGCAAGCCCTGGCGCAAGGGCGCCGCCTGCTCGACACGCTCGGCTGCATCGCGCTGCTGCCGATGCTGCTGGCGACGCTGGGCAGCGTGTTCGCTGCGACCGGCGTCGGCGATGCCGTCGCGGCCTTGGTCGACATGCTGATCCCGATCGACAGCCGCCTCGCCTGTCTCGCCGCGTTCGCTTTCGGCATGGTGCTGTTCACCGTCATCATGGGCAACGCCTTCGCTGCGTTCCCGGTGATGATGGCCGGCATCGGCCTGCCGCTGTTGATCCTCAAACACGGTGCCGAGCCGGCTGCGCTCGGCGCGATCGGCATGCTGACCGGCTACTGCGGTACCCTGCTGACGCCGATGGCCGCCAACTTCAACATCGTTCCGGCCGTGCTGCTGGAGCTGCCCGATCAGTACGGCGTGATCCGTGCGCAGATACCGACCGCACTGGCCCTGCTGGCGGTCAATTTCGTCCTGCTGTGGCTGCTGGTGTTTCGATGACCGTCTCGACCACGAACGACGAAACGCACCGCGGGTCTTGCCTGTGCGGTGCGGTGAGTTTCGAAGTGACCGGCGCCTTGCGCACGGCAGATGCCTGCCACTGCTCGCAGTGCCGCCGGCAGTCGGGTCACTATTGGGCGTCCACCAATGTCTTGCGCACCGATTTGAAGATCGAGGGCGCCGATCGCCTCAGCTGGTTCCAATCGTCGGAAAAAGTGCGGCGCGGCTTCTGCTCAACCTGCGGATCGGTTTTGTTCTGGGACCCGCGCGGCTGGGAGATGATCTCGATCGCGATGGGCGCGTTCGATTCGCCTACCGGCACTCGGCTGGAAAAGCACATCTTCGTCGCCGACCAAGGCGACTACTACAGCATCGGCGACGGATTGCCGCAGAGTCCGGGGCACTGAGCGCCGCGGCGGATCGCGCGACTCTCTCCCATTTCCGCGCTACGAGCGATGACCGACCAAGCTACCGTCCTGCTCACCGGCTTCGAACCTTTCGGCGGCGAGTCCGTCAATCCGGCGCGCGAGATCGTGCTCGCGCTCGATGGCGAGAGCATCGGCGCGTATCGCATCGTCGGTGCGATCCTGCCGGTCGCGTTCGCGCCGACCCTGCCGCTGCTGGAAGCTCTGCTGGAAGAGCATCGCCCGCGTCTGGTGCTCGCGCTCGGCCAAGCCGGTGGTAGCAGCCAGATCTCGCTCGAGCGCGTCGCGATCAACCTGATCGACGCACGCATCGCCGACAACGACGGTCTGCAACCAATCGACGAAGCGGTCGTCGACGCGGCGCCTAATGCCTACTTTTCCACTTTGCCGCTGAAGGCGATACGGCAGCGACTGCACGCGCACGGCATTCCCGCCGCGTTGTCTTTCAGCGCCGGCAGCTACGTCTGCAACCAGGTGTTCTTCGTGCTCGCGCATCTGTTGTCGACGCGCTGGCCCGATGCGCGCGGCGGCTTCGTGCACGTACCGTGGCTGCCCGCGCAGGCCGCGCGTCATCCGGGCCAGCCGAGCATGGCTTTGGAAACGATGTTGATCGGAGTGCGCGCGGCGCTCGAATGCGCCCTGGAAACCGAGCGCGATCTGCACGTCGCCGGCGGAACCACCTGCTGAGCGGGTGCGCGTCAGGCGCGTCCCGCCCGCGTCAGCAGCCTTTGCCGGCCGCGCTCTCCGGCGTCACTTCGATGATGACTTCGCCGGTGGCGGCGTACGGCAGCCGCGTCTTGATCGCGTCGGTGGTGTAGTAGAAACCGTACTGCGTCGGCGCATTGACCGCTTCGCGCAGCTCCGACTCGTAACTCTTGCCGACCGCATCGGGCGTCGTCGCGAGCGCGAAGCGCCGCACTTGGTCGAGCGTCACGCAGGCGAGCAGGCGCGTGCGCCGGAACGGACGGATGTCGAGGTTCAGCGGTTTCGCCTCCAGCGGTGCACGCACGGTGTCGTCGTCACCGAGTACGTACAGAAGCGGCTTCAGCACGGCCTTGCCGCGGCCGTGCGGATTGCTGGTCGCGAGCACCTGCAAACGCACCGCGGCGTGGTCCAGATGCTGCGGCAGCTCGATCAGCCGATAACGGCTAGAACCCTTGGGAAACTCGCGCGTGGGCGCCTGCTCGTCGACCGGCACCCGCATCGGCTGTCCGGTGGGCAGGGAAATCGGCCCACTCGCCGGCGCGTCGACCGTCGCCGGCGTCGGATGGCCGGAACCGAACAGGCGATCCTTCCACTGCGAATAGGTCTCGCCGATGAAGCTCAGCGGATTGGCGAACGCATCGGCGGCCGCGATGGACAGTACGAGAGCGACGGAAAGACGTAGACGGATCATCGGAAAAGGAAGGCGCAACGCTGCGACGCAGCGTGCGCATGAGCCAGGGCGCTCGACGCGCCCACACAGGAAAACCGCGCGCTATCTACGCGGCCAGCACCGGATCAATGTGCCGGCGGCGCCTCGGCGGGAGCGGCCGGGGCCGGCGTCGCCGCCGCTTCGGGCTTGTTCTCGATCGGCGGCGGCGGCGGCGCCACGGCCGGCTGGTAGTCGATCGGCTTCAGCTCACCGTCGACCTGCTCGAACGCCTTCAGCTGCAGCGTGCGTGCGATCGAGCCGATCGAACGGCGCTGCTCGTCGCTGCCGCCCTTCTTCAGCACGATGCCGGTGAAGGTCTCGCGGTCTTTCAGATCGCTGATGTAGCCGAACAGCTCGGCCTTGCCCATCGTATTGCCGTCGATCGAATACTTGTCGCTCTTGATCGGCTGCACCAACGCATTGCCGTCGCGGATGTCCGAGCGCGCGAACGCGCCGGCGGCCGCGACCATACCTGCTGCCAGGACCAGACCGCGCATCAGACTCTTCATCGCCTTCGCTCCGTTCATTGCCCGCTCGATTTCTTCGTATCACTCGCTTCGATCTGTTCGGCCAACTTGCCCTCGGCCTGCAGTTCGCTGATGACGCCCTCGTCTTCCTCGGCGAAGACCTTGAAACCCATCTGAGCGCCAATCCGCACCAGCACCGCTTGGTGTTCTTTCTTGATCTTCTGCTTCTCGCCGCGCTTGAGCAGCACGGTCGACATCGGCAGCTTTTCTTCCTTGCGATAGCGGAACGCGCTTTCCAGATCCTGCGCCGTCAGCGGCGCGCCGTCGAGGTCGAACTGGGTGTCCTTCTCCGCGATCAGAGTCACGTCGAAACCGGCAGGGATATTGGACGCCTGTTTGACCACGCCGACCGATTTGGAGCTGCCGCCGAACCAGCTGCAGGCGGACATCGCTGCCGCCGCCAACACCAGCGCCGGCAACCGTGCCGATCGCACTACCGTGAAACTTCGCATGTCGCGTCCGCTCCGCTCAATCAAGACTCACAGACTACCACTGCAACGGCGCACCGGTAAGCCGCCGTTGGCGTCCGTTCACGCATGCGGCAGGGTCACGCCGGTCTGGCCCATGTACTTGCCGCCACGGTCCTTGTAGCTGGTCTCGCATTCCTCGTCGGACTCGAGAAACAGCATCTGCGCAACGCCCTCGTTGGCGTAAATCCGCGCCGGCAGCGGGGTCGTGTTGGAGAACTCGAGCGTGACGTGACCTTCCCATTCCGGCTCCAGCGGCGTCACGTTGACGATGATGCCGCAGCGCGCGTAGGTGCTCTTGCCGAGGCAAATCGTCAGCACCTTGCGCGGGATACGGAAGTACTCGACCGTGCGCGCCAGGGCGAAGGAGTTGGGCGGGATGATGCATACCGGCTGCTTCACGTCGACGAAGCTGCGTGCGTCGAAGTTCTTCGGATCGACGATGGTCGAGTTGATGTTGGTGAACACCTTGAACTCGTCCGCGCAGCGCACGTCGTAGCCGTAACTCGAGGTGCCGTAGGAAATCAGGCGATCGCCGCCATTAAGTTTGACTTGGCCCGGCTCGAACGGCTCGATCATGCCGTGCTGCTCAGCCATGCGGCGGATCCACTTGTCGCTTTTGATGCTCACGGACGCTCCGGTTCGCGCGCGCAGCGCGCTGGAAAATACGAATTCTAGCGTGGGCTCACCGACTAGAAGGTCAGGTGCCGCACGACCTTCCAAGTGCCGCCGGTATCGGCCTGCCACACGGACAGAAAATAGCCGCTGTTCGCGCTCGGCTGCCCCGGCGCATTCTCGACCGTGTAGTTGCCGTGGCCCCACACGTAGAGCAGGTTGCCGGAAGTGGCGATACCGTCGTCGATGATCTCGCCGTTGGTGATCGGAGGGCTGTGCTCGAACGCTTCGCGGTAGTAACGCTCGATCGCGGCGCGGCCCTGGATCGCCTTGCCGCCGGCGGTGATCAGCGTGCCGGTCTCGGCGAACGGCGCCGCCAAGGTGCGCGCGTCGCGGGTACGCATCGCGCCGGGCCATTGCTCGTTGGCGGCGGTGATCGCCGGCTGCGCCGCGGCGATCAAGGCGGCGTCGGTGCTGCCGACGGTTTTGGTGCCTGGATTGGGCGGCGCCGTGGCGCAACCGGCGAGGCCCAGCGCGACCAACAGACCGGCGACGGCGAGCAGACGTTGTCCCATTGCATTCATGAGTTTTGCACCACGATCTTCGGGAATTGGATCGCCTTGTTGCGCGAGCGCAGGCTGAGCCTGGCGGCGGCGTTGCGCGCGATCTCGCGGTAGCGCGCGGCGAGGTCGGAATCGGGCATCGCCGCCACCGTCGGCGTACCGCCGTCGGCCTGTTCGCGGATGCGGATGTCGAGCGGCAGGCTGCCGAGCAGCGGCACGCCGTATTGCGCCGCCATGCGCGCGCCGCCGCCCTCGCCGAAGATGTGTTCCTCGTGGCCGCAGTTCGTACAGATGTGCGTGGCCATGTTCTCGATGATGCCGAGCGTGGGCACGTTGACCTTCTCGAACATCTTGAGCGCCTTGCGCGCATCGAGCAGGGCGATGTCCTGCGGCGTGGTCACGATCACGGCGCCCGATACCGGAATGCGCTGGCACAAGGTCAGCTGGATGTCGCCGGTGCCGGGCGGCAGATCGATGATCAGATAGTCGAGGTCGGTCCAGTTCGTCTCGCCCAGCATCTGCTGCAAGGCCTGCGTCGCCATCGGACCGCGCCAGATCATCGCGGTGTCTTCCTCGATCATGAGGCCGATCGACATCGCCTGGATGCCGTGCGCCAACTTGGGCTCGATGCGCTTGCCGTCCTTGGTGTCGGGCTTGCCGACCAAGCCGAGCATGCGCACCTGGCTCGGACCGTAGATGTCGGCATCGAGCACGCCGACGCTGGCGCCCTCGGCTTTCAGCGCCAGCGCCAGATTGGCCGCCACCGTCGACTTGCCGACGCCGCCTTTGCCGGACGCCACCGCGATGACGTTCTTGACCCCGGGCAGCGGCGTCAGGCCCTGCTGCACTTCGTGCGCGTAGACGCGGCAGGACACGCTGACCGCGGCGTGCGCGATCTCCGCATCGGCGGCCAGAACCTGCTTGACCGTATCGGCCAGCGCGGCCTGCGCGCCGAGCGCCGGATACGGCAGCAGGATGTCGACCGAGACATCGCTGCCCGATACGCCGACACCGCGCAGAGCGCCGCTCGCGATCAGGTCGGCACCGCTGTGCGGATCGACGACGCCGGCGAGGATGTGGCGGACGCGGGCTTCCAGGGGATGGCTCATGCTCGGAATGCGAAAGGGGAATCGGGCGATTATGCCAGCCGCTCCGCTGCGGCGCGCCTTGACGCGGACGCGACACGGCGGCAACTTGCCGCTTCGACTCATCCTGGGAGGTTTCGATCATGCTGCAACTGCGCTTCGTCGCCCCGCTCGCGCTGGGCTTGCTGTTCGGCATGCCCGCCCTCGCTCAGGACCTGAGCTCGCCGGCCGGCCAATGGACCACGATCGACGACGAAAGCGGCAAGCCCAAATCGATCGTCGAGATCGCCGTCGCGAACGATCAGCTGACCGGCAAGGTGGTGCAAGTACTGTGGTCGGAGCGTGGCCCGCATCCTCTGTGCGAGAAATGCGAGGGCGAGCGCAAGGACAAGCCGGTCGAAGGCATGACGATCATCTGGGACATGAAGAAGTCCGGCGATGGTTGGGAAGGCGGCAGCATCCTCGATCCGAAATCGGGCAAGGTCTACGGCTGCAAGATCCATTTGATCGAAGGCGGCCAGAAGCTCGAAGTGCGCGGCTTCAAGGGCTTCTCGTTGCTCGGCCGCACGCAGACCTGGGTGCGCAAGACACCCTGATCGAATCTCGCCTCTACGCATCGTTTCCGCTCGTTCGCAGCGGAAACGAATGGCGTTGACACGTTAGTTTTATGCGATTGCACTGAATCGATGCGTGCGAGCGGCTAGACTCGGCGGTTCTTTCGCCGTTTTCCGCTCGCCATGTTGCGCTGGTTCGAATCCCTGATCGAAGTGTTCGCGAACGCGCGGCCGGAAACGCCGCCGCGCGGCGTGCTGCGCTTCTACCTGTTCCATCTGCGTCCGGTCTGGGGCGTGTTCGCCGGTGCTTGCGTGGCGGGGCTGCTGCTGGCGCTGGCCGAAGTGATGATGTTCGGCTACCTCGGCCAGCTGATCGACCTGGTCAATGCCGGCAAACCCGAAGATTTCTTCCGCACACATGCCGGCACGCTGGCTTGGATGGTCTTCGTCGTGCTGGTCGCGCGCCCGTTCCTGTTGACCCTGCATTGCTTGTTCATCAACCAGGCGGTCGCGCCGAGCCTGGACAATCGCGTGCGCTGGCTCAGCCATCGGCACGTGGTGCGGCAGAGCCTGAGTTTCTTCCAGAACGATTTCGCCGGCCGCATCGCCAACCGCGTCATGCACGCGGGCGACTCGCTGCGCGAATCGGCGGTGCAGATCGTCGATGCGATCTGGTACGTGCTGATCTACACCGCCAGCGCGCTGGTGCTGTTCGCCGAAGCCGATCTGTGGCTGATCGCGCCGCTGGTGGCGTGGCTGTTCGTCTACGTCGGCATCCTCTGCTATTTCGTGCCGCGCACGAAGGAGCGCTCGTGGCGCGCGTCGGAAGCGCGCTCGAAGCTGATGGGTCGCCTCGTCGACGGCTACGGCAACATTCTCACGCTGAAACTGTTCGCGCACGGCGAGCGCGAGGACGCCTACGTGGCCGAAGCGCTGCGCGAGCAGGTCGCCGCCAGCCGGCGCATGACGCGCCAGGTCACCGGCATGGATGCGTCGATCTCGATCGTCAACGGCTTTCTGATCGTCGGCACCGCCGCGCTCGCGACCTGGCTGTGGAGCCGCGGCGCGGTCAGCGCCGGTGCGATCGCGCTGAGCACGGGCCTGACCATCCGCATCCACAACATGTCCGGCTGGATCATGTGGGTCGTCAACGGCATCTTCGAGAACATCGGCACGGTGCAGGACAGCATCGAGACGATCTCGCAGCCGCGCGACATCGTCGACGCACCCGGCGCACCGGACCTCGTCGTACGCGCCGGCTCGGTGCGCTTCGACGCCATCCACTTCCACTACGGCCAGAAGGGCGGCGTGATCTCGGGGCTGGATCTGGCGATCCGCGCCGGTGAGAAGATCGGCCTGGTCGGCCCGTCCGGTGCGGGCAAGTCGACCCTGGTCAACCTGCTGCTGCGCCTGCACGACCTCGAAGGCGGCCGCATCGCGATCGACGACCAGGACATCGCCGCGGTCACGCAGGAAAGCCTGCGCAGCCAGGTCGGCATGGTCACCCAAGATACCTCGCTCTTGCACCGCTCGATCCGCGACAACCTGCTCTACGGCCGCCCCGATGCCGGCGAGGATGCGTTGGCCGACGCCGTCCGCCGTGCGCGCGCCGACGAATTCATCCCGCAACTGGCCGACGGCGACGGCCGCCGCGGTTACGAGGCGCACGTGGGCGAACGCGGCGTCAAGCTCAGCGGCGGCCAGCGTCAGCGCATCGCGATCGCGCGCGTTCTGCTGAAGGACGCACCGATCCTGGTGCTCGACGAGGCGACCTCGGCGCTCGATTCGGAAGCGGAGGCTGCGATCCAGGACAGCCTCGACGAGCTGATGCAGGGCAAGACCGTGATCGCGATCGCGCACCGGCTGTCGACCATCGCACGCATGGACCGGCTGGTCGTGATGGACAAGGGCCGCATCGTCGAATCGGGCACCCACGCCGAACTGATCGCGCGCGAGGGCTTGTACGCGCGGCTGTGGGCGCGCCAGACCGGCGGCTTCGTCGCGGCCGAGGCGGAGACCGAAGCGTAGGCGGCGCGTGCGATAATCGGGCTTTGCCTACACCAGCCCACGGATGAACGCGCCCCGCAAGCTCCTCGTCACCAACGCCCTGCCCTATGCGAACGGCCGGATCCATCTCGGCCACATGGTCGAGCACATCCAGTCGGACATCTTCGTGCGCGCGCTGCGCATGGCCGGACACGAGGTCCACTACGTCTGCGCAGACGACGCGCACGGCACCTCGATCATGCTGCGCGCCGAGCGCGAGGGCATCACGCCACAGGCGCTGATCGCGCGCGTGTGGGAAGAGCACACCAAAGACCTCGCCGACTTCGGCGTCGCCTACGACCACTACTCCACCACCGACAGCGAAGCGAACCGCGCGCTGACCTATCGCATCTGGAACGCGCTGGTCGCCGCCGGGCATACCGAATCTCGGCCGGTCAAGCAGCTCTACGATCCGGTCAAGGAAATGTTCCTGCCGGATCGCTTCATCAAGGGCGAATGCCCGAACTGCCACAGCAAGGACCAGTACGGTGACGCCTGCGAGGTCTGCGGCAAGACCTACAACCCGACCGATCTGATCGAACCGTATTCGGTCGTCTCCGGCGCCAAGCCGGTGGAGAAGGAATCCAATCACCTGTTCGTGCGTCTGGCCGACTTCGAGAGCGTGCTGCAGGCGTGGCTGTCCGAGCGCCGCGACGCCGGCGGCCTGCAGAGCGAGGTCGTCAATAAGTTGCAGGAGTGGTTCGCCGACGGTCTGCGCAGCTGGGACGTGTCGCGCGATGCGCCGTATTTCGGTTTCGAGATTCCGAACGAGCCGGGCAAGTACTTCTACGTCTGGGTCGACGCGCCGATCGGCTATCTCGCCTCGTTCCGCGAATACTGCGACGCGAAAGCGATCCGCTTCGAGGACTTCGTCGAGCGCGCCGACGCGGCGGCGAGCGGCACCGAGATGGTGCATTTCATCGGCAAGGACATCATCTACTTCCACACCCTGTTCTGGCCGGCAATGCTGCAGGGCGCCGGCTTGCGCATGCCGACAGCGGTCTACGTGCACGGCTTCCTCACCGTCGACGGCGCCAAGATGTCCAAATCGCGCGGCACCTTCGTCAATGCGCGCACCTATCTCGATCATCTGGACGCGGACTGGCTGCGCTACTACCTCGCCACCCTGCTCGGCCCGACCCTGGCCGACCTCGACCTCGATCTGAAGAGTTTCGAGGAGCGCGTGAATTCGCATCTGGTCGGCAAGTGGGTGAACTTGGCCAGCCGCACTGCCGGCTTCGTGCACAAGTTCTTCGGTGGCCGTCTGGCCGCAGCGCTGCCGGCCGCCGAGCGCGCGCGCTACGACGCGGCGGCGTCCAAGCTCGCCGCTTGCGCCGCGCTGTTCGAGGCACGCGACTACGCCGCCGCGACGCGACTGATCGTCGAGGTCGCCGATGAGGCGAACGCCTACGTCGCCGAACAAGCGCCGTGGCAACTGGCCAAGGACGAGACACGGCGCGAGGATCTGCATCGAGTCTGCACGCTGGCGCTGAACTACTTCCGCTTGCTCTCGATTTGGCTGAGCCCGATCGTCCCGTCGATCGCCCAGCGCGCACGCGCGCTGCTGCAAGACGACTGGACGCGCTTCGACGCAGCGACCGAACCGCGCCTCGGCACGAACCTGGCCGAGTTCACCGCGCTGACCACGCGCATCGACGCGAACAACATCAAAGCCATGATCGAAGCCTCGAAGGAATCGCTGCAACCCGCCACCGCGACCGCCGGCATTGCAACCGCGGCGCCGGCCGCCGCCGCGACCAATCCAGCCGCCGCACCTTCGGCCGTTGCCAATCCCCAATCCCCAATCCCCAATCCCAGCCTCATCAGCATCGACGACTTCGCCAAGCTCGACCTGCGCATCGGCAAGGTACTCGCCTGCGAATTCGTCGACGGCTCGGACAAGCTGCTGCGTTTCGAACTGGACGCCGGCGAGTTGGGCAAGCGCCAGATCTTCTCCGGCATTCGCGCCGCCTACGGCGAGCCGGAGAAGCTGGTCGGCCGCCATGTCGTGTTCGTCGCCAATCTGGCGCCGCGCAAGATGCGCTTCGGCACGTCGGAGGGCATGATCTTGTCGGCCGGCAGCGGCGGCAGTGAGCTGTACCTGCTGGACGTCGACGCCGGCGCTGCCCACGGCATGAGCGTGAAGTAGAGGCGCCGCGGTCTTGCCGCCGCGAAGTCGCTAAACTGTCGAGTATTCGTCGAAGGGAGAGTTGGCCATGACGCGCCGCTTCGTGACGTTTTGGTTGGTACCGCTGGCTCTGACATCGCTTTCCGCCATCGCGGCGGACACGGATGTGGCCATAACGACTCCGCAGGAGATCGTTTCGATCGCGCCAGGCAGCCATGTGGACATGCCCATCACCATCAGCAATCGCGGATCGACCGCATGGACGGAACCGCGGCTTTCGACCAGCGTCATTCCATCGACGTACGGAGTGGAGCAACGATCCCAGCCGGACTGCGGTCCTTTCGAGGTCGATTTCCAGTCCGGCGGATATCGAACCCTGGTATCCCAACTCTCTCCGATAGCCCCCGGTGAAGACCGCACTTGCGTGGTTCGAATCACTCGTGACGCCAGTGAGATCAACAATACCCTTACGATCTGGACCGCGATGGTCCTCGGCACCGGTTTTGCGATGAGGAGTGTCGACGTCGGCACCTTCGTCGACATTTCCGTCAGCGCCGTCCCGATCTCCAGCCTCGTCGACAACGAGGGGATGACGCATACCGTCTTCCGCCTCGATGCACGCAACAACGGGCAAGTGGACGCTGCCAACGTCTCCCTCGGTTTAGGACCTGTGTGCGTTGGCAGTCCTCTTCAGGTTGACACGAACTTGTCCGGCGGTTGCCAGAGCGATCAGGTCGAATGCGGATTCACGGGGGGTCCCGCTCCTGCCGCCCGATTTCCCGTCGTGCCAGCCAATTCGACGCAGTCTTGCCTGGTCCGCCTTTCGGCACCGCGGGACGCACATGCCGAAGTACAGAGTTACTTGGCCCCGGACAGACTGACCAATGCCGCTACCGGCGGACGGATCGGCGATCTCGACGACAGCAACAATCAGCCGCTGCTGAAGCTCGACATCCCCAACGGACAAGGCGCAGCCGTCGGCGCTCCCGCACTGTCTCCTTGGGCGGTCGGTTTGCTCTTGCTTCTTCTGTCGATGGCCGCGGGCGTCGGTGTCCAACGAGTTCGTCGCCGTTACTGATCTGCCGATAGCGAGGGTGACGACTCGTCAATATCGATGTCCAACCCGGTGCAACGGTGAAACTACGGAGGCCGCTTGCAGCGCGCGTATTGGTCCGGCGAATTCGATGAGGCGCATGTAGTCGGAGCATTGTTACGCGCTCACGGCATACACACGTGGGTATTCGATGCTTCGCTCGTCCGCCAAGATTGGTTTTACACGCTGGCGTTCGGTGGCTATCGAATCATGGTGTCCGATTCGCAGGTGTCTTCGGCGCATGACCTGCTGCTTTCGTATCGCGCGGGGGCTTTATCCCTGCCGGAAGAAGAAATTGACGCACCGACCTGCCCGCATTGCGCCGGAAATTCTGCCGATGACCCGCGGCCGCGACGAATTGCATTTGGTGTATTGATCGGTTTACAGGCTGCACCCGTCGCGTTTTTCGCTTCGCCTGCCTTGTGGTGGCTCACCGCCCTCGCTCCGCTTCTGCCGCTGCTTACCGTCCCACTGCTCGGATCGTGGCATCGCTGCAAGAAGTGCGACAAGACATTTTTAGTGCGGAAGCATCGCTTCGCTGCGTTGGCCCGATTGGTCGACGACGCGGAAGCGAGAGCGCCGCGAGAGTTGGGCTGAATGCACATCGCCGCTGATCTCGCCTCGCGCATCGACGATGTGTTGCCGCAGACACAATGCACACGCTGCGGCTACCCCACTTGCCGCGCCTACGCCGATGCGATCGCGAGCCAGGAAGCCGATATCGATCGCTGCCCGCCGGGCGGCGCGGAAGGCGTCGCGGCGCTCGCCGCCTTGCTCGGGCGTGCGGCGAAACCGTTGAACCCCGACTACGGCACCGAACAGCCGCCGCTGATCGCGGTCATCGACGAGGCGCTCTGCATCGGCTGCACCAAGTGCATCCGCGCCTGCCCGGTCGACGCCATCGTCGGCGCGGCCAAGCGCATGCACACGATCATTGCGGCCGAGTGCACCGGTTGCGAACTGTGCCTGCCACCGTGCCCGGTCGACTGCATTCGCCTGGTCGCGAGTGCCGAACGTCCGTTGGCGCGCGCAGGCGTGCTCGAACGCGCCGCGCGCGCACGCCTGCGCTACGAGACGCGCAATGATCGACTCGAGCGGGAAGCGGACGATCGCGCTGTTGTTCGAGCGGAAGAAACTCGCGCGCTCTCGGATGCAAAGGAAAACCCGGCTGAAATCGGACCGACATCGGATTCGTCCGACTCGTCCCTACCAAGCAAGGGCAGCGAGGTCGCTCCTCGCCCCGCAGCGATCACCCGCTCGGCCGTGCTCGAAGCGATTGCACGCGGCCGCGCGCGCCGCTTGAAGGAGCCCGATTGAAACGCGAGAAGATCGTCGAGCTGTTCCGCCGCCTGCGCGAGCTGAATCCGACGCCGACCACCGAACTCGTCTACACGACGCCGTTCGAACTCCTGATCGCGGTGATCCTGTCGGCGCAGGCGACCGACGTCGGCGTCAACAAGGCCACTCGACGTCTCTATCCGGTCGCCAACACGCCGCAAGCGATCCTCGATCTGGGCGAGGAAGGGCTCAAGTCCTACATCAGCACGATCGGTCTGTACAACGCGAAAGCGAAGAACATCCTAGCGACCTGCCGCATCCTGGTCGAAAGATACGACGGCGACGTGCCGCGTTCGCGCGAAGCGCTCGAAGCGCTGCCCGGTGTCGGCCGCAAGACCGCCAACGTCGTGCTCAACACGGCTTTCGGCGAGCCGACCATCGCGGTCGACACGCACATCTTCCGCGTTTCCAACCGCACCGGCCTCGCTGCGGGCGCGAACGTGCGGATCGTCGAGGACAAGCTCGAAAAGGTCGTGCCGGACGAGTTTCGCAAGGACGCCCACCATTGGCTGATCCTGCACGGCCGCTACGTCTGCAAGGCGCGCAAACCGGAATGTCCGCGTTGTTCAATCAGGGACTTGTGCGCATATCGTCACAAGACAGTAACGCTCTGAGACCGTCGCAAGGCCGGGTTTCCTGCGCGACCGGCGTTAAGTAAACGTTCTTTTGTCATCGAAGCGTAACAGGCGCTGCCCAGACTTCGCGGCAGTTTTCTGCCCGCATTCTTCGAGGACTTACCGGATGAAACTGCGACATGCGATCGCCGCGGCACTATTTTGCGCGTTCGGCACCAACGCGATGGCCTACGACCTTCTGAACGATTGGCCGACCAAGTACAAAACCGCCGACGGCTACGAAATCGGCGTCAAGGGTCTGTATCAATATCAGTACGAAGAGTACAACGGCGACACGAAGAATCCGGCCAATCCGAACGGCGCGCCGCTGCTGACGGACATGAATGCGTGGCGCCGCAAGGAGTTCAACGTCTACGGCAAGACGCCGTGGGGTCTGGACTTCAACATCGGCTACGACTTCACCGTGCGCCAGGGCTTGCCGACCACCGGCTGGCTCGACAACTTCGTGCGCTACACCAATTCGGACATCGGTGAAATCCGCCTCGGCCAGTTCAAGACGCCGGTCGGCTGGGAAGAAGCGTCGAGCTCGAGCGCGACCACCTTCCTCGAACGCGCGACGCCGGTGCAGGCGACCAACATGGGCCGCCGCATCGGTGTGGACTGGACCTATACCGGCATCAAGAACTGGCTGGTCAACCTCGCCTACTTCAGCGGCGGCGACCTCAACGGCGACAACGACGGCGACGGCCCGGCCGCGCGCGTGGTCTGGAACCCCTTCAATCGCCAGCCGGGCGCCGGTTCGCGCGAAGAAAGCAATGTGCTGCACCTCGGCATCTCCTGGTCGCAGGAAGACCGCGATGCGACCCGTGACGGCCGCGGCGTTCTCAGCAACCCGGCCGCACGCTTCCGCGCCCGCCCCGAGTCGGGCATGACGCCGACGCGCCTGATCGATACCGGCAACTTGGCCTTCCCGGGCGACATCGAACGCATGGGCCTGGAAGGCGCCTGGATCCACGGTCCGTTCCTGGTGCAGGGTGAATACCTGCGCTTCAGCGCCGACCCGAAGGGCAAGCCGAGCTACGAAGGCGACGGCTACTACATCCAGGGTTCGTGGGTGCTGACCGGCGAAAGCCGTCCCTACAGCAAGGGTTTCGTCGGCAACGTGCGTCCGGCCAACGAATGGGGCGCGGTCGAAATCGCCGTGCGCTACAGCTCGCTCGACCTCAACGACGGTCCGGTGCTCGGCGGCAAGGAAGACAACTGGACGATCGGTGCGAACTGGTACCTCGGTCAGCACTTCAAGGTGCAGGCGAACTACATCCAGGCCAACACCACCAAGTACTACGGCGGCTCGCTCAAGAAAGACATCGACGTCGATCCGCGTATTTTCGAAGCGCGCCTGCAGATCTATTTCTGATCCGCACCGCTCATCCGTTCACTCTCCTCGGGGCGCGCAAGCGCCCCTTTTTTTTCTTGCCGGACTCGCCGGCACAGGGCTACGTAGCAGCCTGCTACGCCCTCGCCACACCGCCGCATCAACGCAACAGCCAACGCCGGCGTAGGACGCCGATTCCAGCCAACCCGATCATCAACAGCGCAGCGGTCCACATCGATAAAGTGGGCGCGGCAACGGGAGGAGCTTGCGCGCCAGCGATGCGGAATACGGTCGGATCGGATGGGCCGGGCAACGATGGATCGTCGGTCGAGTTGAATCCTTCGTTGCTGCCGTTGCCGTCCGCGTCGAAGTAAACCGTACCCGCACGCGAAATCAGTTGACCGACGGTGACGTCCGCGTCGATCGTCCCGGTCAACGTGATCGTCACGCTGCCGCCCACCGGGATCGCTCCGTCCCAGAAAACCATGCTCGGTTTGCCGGTGACGAAACGTCCGCTGCCGCTGCTCGCGCTGACGGTCATCACGCCGAGCGGCCACATGAAAGATTCGCTGAACTCGCTAGTCGGATTGTCCGGCTGTTCCGTGCTGCCGCTGTTGGTCAACACGACCGTATAGGTCGCGCTGCCGCCCGGGACGAAATTGCCGCTGACCGTCTGTGTGCCGGTGACGTAGGCGCCGGCGCCCACGCCGGCATGAGCCGGTGTCGCACCGGTCAGCGAAAAAAATCCGAACAAAGCGCATGCCAGAGTCGATGAAAAAAACGCGCTATCACGCCGCCCGCAGCCGATCGTTCGCATGATTGCTCCCCAAGGTTTGGATGAAGATGCAGATCGCCCCTTTTTCCGAACGGAAGCGATGGTGCTTTCCGCATCGGCTGCATCCGTTCGCGACGATACGCCGCGACTGGCAGGCCGTCCATTCTGACGGTCGTGACGGCGTTCGCGGTGTAAAAGAATACTTTTTTCTATTGCAGCCAATCAGTACGAACGCCGAGCATCAGCGCACGTCGAGCACATCCGGCAGCGCATAGAATCCGGCCGCTCGCTCGGCGATCCAACGCGCGGCGGCGACTGCGCCGCGCGCGAAGATCATGCGGTCGCTGGCGCGGTGGGTCAGCTCGATGCGCTCGCCCGAGGTGGCGAACAGCACCGTGTGTTCGCCGACGATGTCGGCGGCGCGCGTGGACGCGAAACCGATCGTACCCGACCCGCGCGCGCTGTTGGCGTGAGAAAAACGCGCCGCGGCCTCGAAGTCTTGGCCGCGCGCGGCCGCCACTTCGCGACCGAGCATCAAGGCCGTACCGGAGGGCGCGTCGTGTTTGCCGGCGTGGTGCGCTTCGGCGATTTCGCAGTCCCAGTCCGGCAATGCCTTCGCCGCCGCGGCGACGAGCCGCGCCAATACCGCGACGCCGAGGCTGAAGTTCGCTGCCCACAACACCGGAATCGATTCGGCCGCACGCGCCAGTTCGGCGCGCTGACGCGCGTCGAGACCCGTGGTTCCGCTGACGAAGGCGAGCTTGCGCTCAAGCGCGAGCGCGAGGCCGTGATCGAACGCCTCGGCCACGCTGAAGTCGATCAGCACGCTCGCCGCTGTTTCCGCAGCGAGCCCGCTCGCATAACGCAGCGCATGCCGCAACGCCCGCACCGGCTCGCCGGCGCGAGTGGAGCCCTCGCGCACGAGCGCTGCGACCGGTAGCACGTCTTCGCGCTCGTCGAGCACGCGCAAGATCGCGTCCCCCATGCGCCCGGTGGCGCCATGAACGACGACGGCAGTGGGTGTGGGCATGACGCGCTCCGCGAAAACGGAGCGCGATGGTAGCTCAGGAGGTTACGCGGTCCCAGAAGCGCTTGACGCCGTCGAGCCAGGTGCTCTCGCGCGGCGAATGCGCCGAAGCCCGCTCGCCGGCGAACGTCGCCTCGAACTGCTGCAGCAGCTCGCGTTGTTCGCCGGTCAATCGCACCGGCGTCTCCACCGCGACGCGGCAGAGCAGATCGCCGGTACGTCCGCTGCGTACCGACTTGACGCCCTTGCCGCGCAAACGGAACAGCTTGCCGGTCTGGGTCTCGGGCGGAATCGAAATCTCCGTTTCGCCGTCGAGCGTGGGAACCTTGAGCTCGGCACCGAGCGCGGCCTGGGCGAAGCGAATCGGAATCTCGCAGTGCAGATCGTCGCCTTCGCGCTGGAAGATCGCGTGCTCGCGCACGCGCACCTCGACGTAGAGATCGCCGGGTACGGTGCCGCTCGGACCGGCTTCACCCTGTCCGCTCAAGCGAATGCGATCGCCGTTGTCGACACCGGCCGGAATCTTGATCGACAGCGTGCGATCGGACTGCACGCGGCCTTCGCCGCGGCAGTCGCGGCACGGATTGGCGACCACTTTGCCGGCACCACCGCAATGCGGGCAGGCCTGCTGGATCGAGAAGATGCCGTTCTGCATGCGCACGCGGCCTTGGCCGCGGCAGGTCGTACAAGTGGAGGTCTTGCCGTCGGCGGAGCCGCTGCCGTCGCAGGTGTCGCATTCGACCAGGGTCGGCACTTCGATCTGCTTCTCGATGCCGAACACCGCTTCTTCCAGGTCGAGTTCGACCAGGTAACGCAGATCCGAACCGCGCCGCGGGCGTCCGCGACCGCCGCCCATGCCGAAAATATCGGAGAAGATGTCGCCGAAGATGTCACCGACGTCGCCGTTGAAGCCGTTACGACCACCGCCGCCGTGCTCGAACGCGGCATGGCCGTGCTGGTCGTACAACGCGCGCTTGTGCGCATCGGACAGGACTTCGTACGCCTCTTTGGCTTCCTTGAATTTCTCCTGCGCCGCCGGATCGTCCGGGCAGCGGTCCGGGTGGCATTTCATCGCCAGCCGGCGGAAGGATTTCTTCAGCTCTTCCTCGTTCACGCCACGAGCGACGCCGAGTACTTCGTAGTAGTCGCGCTTGCTCATGGACGAGCCGAGATGGGAAATTGGGGATTGGGGATTGGACGAAGCATGATTGTGTCCGGACCGGAAAAGGGATTCATGTTCGGTGGTCGCCCTTCCGAATCACCAATCCCTAGTCCCGAATCCCGGCCTTATTTCTTGTCGTCTTTGACTTCGGTGAACTCGGCGTCGACGACGTCGTCGTTCTTGGCCGAAGCACCGGCCGCGTGCGGCGGCTCGCCGCCCTGCTGCGGCGCAGCCCCAGCGGCCGCGTGCAGCGATTGCGCGGCCTCTTCCAGCTTGGTCGTGCGCGCTTCGATCTGCGCCTTGTCGTCGCCCTTCATGACCTTTTCGAGATCGGCCAGCGCTTCCTCGATGCGGCCGATATCGCCCGGCACCTTGCCGCCGTGCTCCTTGATCGCAGCGCGCGTGGCGTGCACGAGTTGGTCGGCCTTGTTGCGCACGGCGACGAGCTCGTGGAATTTCTTGTCTTCTTCCTTGTTCGCCTCGGCGTCGCGCACCATGCGCTGGATCTCGTCCTCGGACAGGCCGGAACCGGCCTTGATCTCGATGCGCTGTTCCTTGCCGGTGGTCTTGTCCTTCGCGCCGACGTGCAGGATGCCGTTGGCGTCGATGTCGAACGTGACCTCGACCTGCGGCATGCCGCGCGGCGCCGGCTGGATGCCGGCGAGGTCGAACTTCGCCAGCGACTTGTTGTAGCGCGCCTGCTCGCGTTCGCCCTGCAGCACGTGCACGGTCACCGCCGACTGGTTGTCTTCCGCAGTCGAAAACACCTGCGACGCCTTGGTCGGGATCGTCGTGTTCTTCTCGATCAGCTTGGTGAACACGCCGCCGAGCGTCTCGATGCCGAGCGAGAGCGGGGTCACGTCGAGCAGCAGCACGTCCTTGACCGTGCCGCCGAGCACGCCGCCCTGGATCGCGGCGCCGACGGCGACCGCTTCGTCCGGGTTGACGTCCTTGCGCGGTTCCTTGCCGAAGAAGTCTTTGACCGCTTCCTGCACCTTCGGCATGCGCGTCTGACCACCGACGAGGATGACCTCGTTGACGTCGGAAACCTTCAGGCCCGCGTCGTTCAAAGCGGTGCGGCACGGCGCGATGGTCTTTTCGACCAGATCGCCGACCAGCGCTTCGAGCTTGGCGCGCGTGAGCTTGATGTTGAGATGCTTCGGACCCGACGCATCGGCGGTGACGTAAGGCAGGTTGACCTCGGTCTGGTGGGCCGTCGACAGTTCGATCTTGGCGCGCTCTGCGGCGTCCTTCAGGCGCTGCAGCGCGAGCGGATCGTTCTTCAGATCGACGCCCTGGTCCTTCTTGAATTCGTCGACGAGATAGTCGATGACGCGCTTGTCGAAGTCCTCGCCGCCGAGGAAGGTGTCGCCGTTGGTGGCCAGCACTTCGAACTGCTTCTCGCCGTCGACTTCGGCGATCTCGATGATCGAGATGTCGAAGGTGCCGCCGCCGAGATCGTACACGGCGATCTTGCGGTCGCCGCCCTTCTTGTCCAGGCCGTAGGCGAGCGCCGCCGCGGTCGGTTCGTTGATGATGCGCTTGACTTCCAGACCCGCGATGCGGCCGGCGTCCTTGGTCGCCTGGCGCTGCGAATCGTTGAAATAGGCCGGCACCGTGATGACCGCTTCGGTCACCGCTTCACCGAGAAAATCCTCGGCGGTCTTCTTCATCTTCATGAGCACCTTGGCCGAGATCTCCTGCGGCGGCATGCGCTTGCCTTCCGCGGTCTCGACCCACGCGTCGCCGTTGTCGTGCGCGACGATCTTGTAGGGCACCATGTCGATGTCTTTCTGCACTTCGGCGTCGGTGAACTTGCGGCCGATCAGGCGCTTCACCGCGTAGAAGGTGTTCTTCGGGTTCGTCACCGCCTGGCGCTTCGCTGTCGCGCCGACCACGACCTCGCTGTCTTTGAAGGCGACGATGGACGGCGTCGTGCGATCGCCCTCTGCGTTCTCGATGACGCGCGTCGAATTGCCTTCCATGACCGCAACGCACGAATTGGTCGTGCCGAGGTCGATACCGATGATCTTGCCCATTACTGTACTCTCCCGCTCTGAATTCGATGCGACCCGAAGGTCGTGACTGCCGCCAAATCTGGGGGTCTACCCCCCTGTTTCAAGCGCGTTATTTTGAAACCGATACCAATGCCGGACGCAATAGGCGCTCGTTCAGCACGTAGCCTTTTTGCATGACCGCAACGACGCGACCGGCGCCTTGGCCGGCCGCCTCCACCATTGCCATCGCCTGATGATGCTCCGGATTGAACGCCTCGCCGATGGTGCCGATTTCCTTCAGCCCATTCGCCTCGACCACACGCGCCAATTCGCGCTGGGTCAGCTCGACGCCGCCGCGCAGGCCGGCGTAATCGCTGCCTTCCAACGAAAGCCCGCGCTCGAGGTTGTCCAGCACCGGCAGCAGATCGGCCAACAGTTTCTCGTTGGCGAAACGGCGCGCCTGTTCGAGATCGCGTTGCAAACGTTTGCGCTGGTTGTCCAGTTCGGCGCGCTCGCGCAATACCGTCTCGCGCATTTCGGCGAGTTTGCCTTCGCATTCGGCCAATTGGCGCGAAAGAATCTCCAGCTCGTTATCGGCACCGTCATCGCCGTTCGGCTGCGCGCTCGCACTCGCCGTTTTCGCATCGTTGCTTTCCATCGTTCCTCCACGTGGGCGATGTCCAAAAATCCGCATCGATTTTGCGAACTGCCCGTTCCAAAAATCCGCCGCCCGCAAACGCGCGGATGGCGTGCTTCAACCGATTATCGCCGCAAGGAATGACCGGACGGCTGAAGCCGTCCCCGAAATCCCCGCAACGGTCCGCGTTATGAGGCCGGCTGGGCGCGCTTCAAGGCGCCGGAAATGATGCCAGCGGTCGCTTGCACGACCGGAATCACGCGTTCGTAGGCCATTCTCGTCGGCCCGATCACCCCGAGCACGCCGAGCACGCGGCCGCCGACGCCGTAGGGCGCGGTGACCAGACTGTAGCCGTCCAGCGCGGCAAACCCCGATTCCTCGCCGATGAACAGACGCACGCCCTCGGCATGGGCACAACGCTCCAGCAGCTGCAGCAGGTCGCGTTTGCGCTGAAACGCCTCGAACAGCTCGCGCAGGCGGTCGACGTCGGCCACGTCCTGGCCGCCCATCAGGTTGGTCTGGCCGGACACCAGCATGTCGTTGCCGGGGCTGAGCTGGAACGCCTGCTCGGCGACCTCGATCGCGGCGGAAAGCAGCGAATTGAGGCGCGCGCGCTCATCGCGCATCTCGCGCAAGAGCCGCACGCGGATCTCATCCAGGCGCTGGCCGGCGAAGTTCTGGTTCAGGTAGTTCGCCACTTGCTCGAGTTCGCCCGGCGCGTAGCTGCGCTGCGTCGCGATCACGCGGTTTTGCACCTGGCCGTCGGTGAAGACCAGGATCACCAGCACGCGGCTGCCGTCGAGTGGCACGAAATCGATGTGGCGGAACGGGAATTCCTCGCGTCGCGGCACGCTGACCACGCCGACGAAGCGCGTCATCTCAGACAACAGCGAGGTCGCGCTGCCGAGCAGATCCGGCGTGGCGGCGTCGGTCGGCAGCTCGCGGCGCAGCTGATCCACTTCCGGCTCGGCCAAAGGGCGCAGTTCGAGCAGGCTGTCGACGAACACGCGATAGCCCTGAGCGGTCGGCACGCGTCCGGCCGAGGTATGCGGCGCGGCGACCAGGCCGGCCTCTTCCAGATCGGCCATGACGTTGCGGATCGTCGCCGGGCTGACATCGAGGCCGGACGACTTGGCCAGCGTGCGCGAGCCGACCGGCTGCCCCTCGGCGATGTATTGCGCAATCAGCGAACGCAACAGGCTGCGCGAACGCGCATCGAGCGGAGGCTGGAGAAAGGGAGAGATCATCGCGGTCCACGCGGCGCCCCAGCGCCGACTTCGGAACGACGCTAACAAGCGCCGCCAGTGCAATCAATAGGGCCGGCCGAGGCGCGATTCAACGCGAAGCGGCCGCAGCGCCGCCGCCTTGGCCGCGCCTTGTCGTCATGCTAGCGTGCCGCGGCGTTTTTTCCCGGGCTGCTCAGGCGATGCTGGAAAGTCTTTACGTCAAGGATTTCGCGATCGTCGGCGAGGCCGAGATCGCGTTCGGGCCGGGCATGTCCGTGGTCACCGGCGAAACCGGTGCCGGCAAGTCGCTGCTGGTCGACGCGCTGCTGCTGCTCGCCGGCGGCCGCGCCGAGGCGGCGATGGTGCGGCACGGCTGCGAGCGCGCGGAGCTGTCGGCCGAGTTCGACCTGGCCGCGCGCACCGATCTTCGCGACTGGCTCGCCGCCGAAGACCTCGACGAGGACGGTGCCTGCCAGCTGCGCCGCGTGATCCGCAGCGAAGGCAGCTCGCGCGCCTGGATCAACGGCCGCCCGGTCACGCTGGGCCAACTGAAGACCCTCGCCGCCGGGCTGATCGAAATCCACGGCCAGCACGAGCATCAGGCCCTGCTCGATCGCGGCCAGCAATTGGAGCTGCTCGACGCGTTCGGCGAGCACGCGCCGGAACTGGCCGAGGTCGCGCGCATCGCGCGCGCCTGGCGCGCCACGGTGACGCGCATCGGGGAACTCTCGCGCGGCGCCGACCATGCCGAGCGCATCGAATGGCTGACGCACCAGGTCGACGAACTCGATCGGCATGCCGTCGCGCCGGACGAGCTGGCCGCGCTGGAAGACAGCCACCGCCGCCTGAGCAACTCCGGCCAGCTCCTGCAAGGCGGCGCCAAGCTGGCCGAGCGACTCGACGGCGACGACGAATTCGCCTTGCTGCGCACGGTCGCTCGCGCGCAGTCCGAGATCGCCCACCTCGTCACGCTCGACGCGCGCCTGGCGCCGATCGGCGAACTGCTCGACGCGGCGCAGATCCAGCTCGGCGAGGCGAGCGATGCGCTCGCCCGCTACCAGTCCGCGCTCGACCTCGACCCTGAACGGCTGGCCGAAACGGAGGCGCAGCTCGGCAAACTGCACGAA
The DNA here is from genome assembly GCF_058808595.1 of Dokdonella sp. GW821-FHT11D02. Lineage (NCBI taxonomy): Bacteria > Pseudomonadati > Pseudomonadota > Gammaproteobacteria > Lysobacterales > Rhodanobacteraceae > Dokdonella > Dokdonella sp. GW821-FHT11D02. The sequence continues at coordinate 3,312,253 of NZ_CM179520.1, forward strand.
CTCGCGCGCAAGCACCGCGTGCGCATGCCCGAACTGAAGGCCCATACGGACGCGCTGCGCGAAGAACTCGAAAGTCTGCGCGGCGCCGGCGCCAGCATCGCCGGACTGGAGGCCGAGCAGCAGCGACTTGCCGCCGACTACGCAAAGGCCGCAAAAGCGCTCAGCGCGAAGCGCACCGCCAGCGCGAATCGGCTCGGTGAGGCGGTCAGCGGCTTGATGGGCGAGCTGGGCATGCAAGGCGGACGTCTGCAAATCCAGCTCGAACCCGCCGGCAGCGCGGACCCCGATGTGCAGGGCGCCGAACGTTGCGAATTTCTGGTCAGCGCCAACCCCGGCCAGCCGCCGCGCGCTTTGCGCAAGGTCGCTTCCGGCGGCGAGCTTTCGCGCATCAGCTTGGCGATCGAAGTGGCCGCCTTGGGCAGCGATGCGATCGCGACGATGGTGTTCGACGAAGTCGATTCCGGCATCGGCGGCGCCGTCGCCGAGGTCGTCGGCCAGAAGCTGCGTACGCTCGGTGCACGTTGCCAGGTGCTGTGCGTGACGCACTTGGCCCAGGTCGCCGTGCAGGGGCATCAACACCTGCGCGTGAGCAAGTCCAGCGACGGCGCCTCGACGCAGACGCGCATCGACACGCTGGACGGAAACGCGCGTCGCGAGGAAGTCGCCCGCATGCTCGGTGGCATCGAGATCACACGCGAGACGCTCGCGCACGCAAAAAAAATGCTCGAAAGCGCCGCACAACGGTGAATACCTATCACCGGGCCGGAAACAGGAAGGAAACATGCGCTGTGCGAGTTGCGGCTGGACCAATCCGTCCGGCTTCCGGATATGCCATCAGTGCAAGCAGCCGCTGACCGCGCCTAAGCAGGCCGCGGAAGCACCGCTTTCGCATGCCTCCGGCGAGGTTTACGCAGGCACCGGCGCGCGCGTGACGGCGACCCTGATCGATCTGGCCCTGTTCGCCCTGGTGATTCCGCTGTGGCTGTGGCTGGGCGTGTATCTCGCGCAGAGCCTCGGCATGGGTGGAGTCGGGCTGTTCGCCCTGCTCTGCGCCGGCACGCTCGCGATGATCCTGTTGCCTGCCGTGCTCGACAGCTACGGCAAGGGTTCGATCGGCAAGCGCCTGCTCGGCATTCGCGTGGTCGACCAGCAAGGCAATGCGCCCGGCCTGATACGTTCGATCCTGCGCACCCTGGCCAAGTACGGGCTGCATCCCTTGCTGTCGCTGCCGGTGCTGCTGGCCGAGCGGCTGCTGTTCGGCGAACACTCCTTGCACAACCTGCTGATGCGCTGCCACGTCGTGTCCGCGCGTGCATCGGTCGAAGCGATCCGCTATCGGCTGCGCAACGACGTCGGCAGCGCGCGCTTTCTGCGCCTGGCACGCTGGTTCGTTTTCGCGCTCGGCGGCGTGATCGTGCTGCTCGCTGCACTGCTGACCTTCGCCGCGCTGACGGCGACGCCCAATCCGCGCCGCGATGCGGCGCGCGCGGCGGCGGCGGACGCGAAGGACATCGCGCGCGCGATCGGCAAGGACTGGGCCGCGAACAAAGAGCGCTTCCCGCAGCGCTGGGACGGCGCGCTGCCGGCTTCGATCGCAAAGCTCGAAATCGACGCATCGACCGGCACGCTGACCGTCACCCCGGCCGACCCACTGCTCGCCGGCACGCACCTGAAACTGGTTCCGGAAATCGTGCGCAAGAAAAACGAGCCGCGCATCCAAAGCTGGCGCTGCGACAGCCCGGAACTGCCGAAGGCCGATCAGCCGTTCACCTGCAGCAGCGAGGTCGCGGAACCGGCTTCCCCATCGCCCAAGACGGACACGCCGACTCCATGAGCCCACGCATCGAAGCGATCCTCGACGCCGAGGACAACGACAATCTCGACCTGGCCTGGCACCTCGCCGAGCAGCTGCTGGCCGATGCGCCGAACAACGCCGGCGCCTGGGCAGCCCGTGCACGCCTGCATTGCAAGCTGGGCGACGACGAGGCCGCCGTGGCCGACATCGCCGCGGCGCTCAAGCTCGATCCGCGTTGTACGGATGCACTATGGGTGCGCACCACGATGATCGACGACGACGCACGCGCCGTCGCCGAGTACGACCGCATCCTGCAGCAAGACCCCGATCACTACGGCTGCCTGATGTCGCGCGGCTGGTCGCTCGCTCAGCTCGATCGCACCGACGATGCCGTCGCCTCCTGTGCCGCCGCGCTGCGCGTGCGGCCACGGCGCCAGCGCCCGGCCAACAACGCCGTGCACTTCCTGATGGAAGCGGGTCGCGTCGAGGAAGCTTCGGCGTTCTACGAGCGTCTCGCCGCGGCGCGTCCCGACGACGGCATGACCGCCTACAACGCCGGTACGCACTACTACCAAATCAACGAGTACGAGAAGGCGATCGTCCACCTCGACCGCAGCCGCCGCCTGCTCGGCGAACAGAACGCGATCCAGCACAACCGCGCACTGACGCTGCAAATGCTCGGCCGCCACGCCGAAGCGGTGGAGGAATGGAGCAACGTACTGCTGCGCGAACCCGACTGGGACTGGGCGATCAGCGGACGCGAGCGCTCGCTGCGAGCGCTCGGGCGCACGCAGGAAGCCGATGCCGATTTCGCGCGCTGGAAGGAAACCGTCGGCGGCGAGTCGCTCGAGGCGCGCACGCTCGAAGCGCGCCGCCACATCGACGCGGGCGACCACGAGCAGGCGCTGCGCCTGCTCGAACGCGTGATCGCCGAGGGCGACGCCGACGGCGACGTATACAACCTCACCGGCTTCTGCCTGGCCAAGCAAGACCGGCACAGCGAAGCGAAGGGCATGTTCGAACGCGGCCTCGCCGCAGACTCCGACCTCAGCTACCTGCACCGCAACTACGGCGAGACGCTGCTCGCGCTCGACGACCCGGCCGGCGCGCAGGCGCATGCGGAAACAGCCATCGCCTTGAATCCGCGCGACGATCGCGCACACCGCCTGCGTGGGCTCGCGCTGGTCAAGCTCGGGCGTGCTGCCGAGGCCTTAGCGTCGCTGGAGCAATGGGTCGCGCTGGCACCGCAGAGCGTCGCCGCTTTGGTTCAGCTGATCAAAACCCTGCAATCGCTCGATCGCCACGCCGATGCGCTCTCACGCTGCGAAGAGGTGATCCGTCTGATACCGGCGGACGGCTGGGGCCATCTGAAGAAGGCCCAATCGCACGAAGCGCTCGGCCAGAGCGCCAACGCGAAACTGGCCTACCAGAAAGCCGCCTCGAGCTATTTCGCCTCCGGCGACGCAAGCGATGCGGAGTACTGCCGCAAGGCCGCCGACAACGTGGGCAAGCAGAAACGAGGCTTGCTGGGACGGCTGTTCGGAACGAAGGGCTAAGCGGCCGACGTTCGGCGGTTCGCTCTCTACGTCGGTAACGCCGTCCCCCTTAGCGTCGGCGGGGGTGAGGGTCCGCGCTATTTGCGCTTTGCCGGCCGTACGTACAGCACCAGGCTGTGATCTTCGATCACATAGCCGTGCCGCTCGGCGATCTCGTGCTGCAGGCGCTCGATCTCCTCGCTGGAGAATTCGATCACCTTGCCGGTTTCGATGTCGACCATGTGGTCGTGATGCTTGCCGCGATCGAGTTCGTAGACGGCCTGGCCGCCCTCGAAATTGTGCTTGAGCACGATGCCGGCAGCCTCGAACTGGGTCAGCACGCGGTACACCGTGGCCAGGCCGATGTCGTCGTGGTGATCAAGCAACTCCCGATAGATGTCCTCGGCCGTGAAATGCTTGCCGTTGTGACTGTCCAGGATCTCCAAAATCCGCATGCGCGGATGGGTGACCTTGAGACCGGCCCTGCGCAATTCGTTCGATTCCACCTTCATCCTCCGGTCCCCACCAGCGTTCGCCTTGCGGTTCAGGGCCCTAGTGTATCATTCACCTTTTTACGGCCTTTGGACCCCTACACGCATGCGCCTGACCTGGCTCGCCCTATTCGCCATCGTCCTGACCGGCTGTGGCTGGAGTCTGAATCCGCTCTATCGCGTCGACGTCCAGCAGGGCAACCTGTTCGACAAGGACACGGTGGAGTCGTTGAAGGAAGGCATGACCAAGCGCCAGGTTCTGCTGGTGATGGGCTCGCCGGCGGTGATCAGCCCGTTCGACCAGAACCGCTGGGACTACGTTTCGACCATGCGCCGCGGCCGCAACAATATGGAAACCAAGGACCTGACCCTGCATTTCAAGGACGACGCGCTGGTCAAGATCGAAGGCGACTATTTCCCCGAGAACCCCGATCAGTTGATCAAGGACGCGCAGAAATACAAGCGCGAATACCCCGACGAGAAGAGCGGGGACGACGACAAGAAGAAGAAGAAAAAGCAGGGCAGCTGAGTTCGGCTTTCACGATTTGGACTTGAGTGCCGCGCGACGACGCCGCGATTCCTTCGGATCGACCTGCAGCGGCCGGTACAGCTCGACGCGATCACCGGCACGCAGCGGCGCATCGCGCGCAACCGGCTTGGACCAGACGCCGACCGTCAACTCCGCCGCATCGATACCTAGCTCGCGTTCGACGCCGGCAGCGAGGATCGCCGCGGCGACCGTGGCGCCGGCAGGCAAGTCGACACGGCGCAAGAACTGCCGCTGCGGCTCCGCATAAGCCACTTCGACGCTGATCGTCGCGGCGACAGGTTCAGACATCGCTTTTTGCTGCGGCGGCGCAGAAATCGTCGACCATGCGACTGGCCAAACCCTGGAAACCCAGCCGCAGCGCCGCGCCGGCGAGGCGTCCGCTGTAGTCGAAGTCGAGCGCCAGGGCGATCTTGCAGCCGTCCTCGCCGAGCGGCGTGAAAGTCCACTCGCCTTCGAGCGTGCGCAGCGGACCGTCGACCAGGTGCAGATGCAGGCGCTGCGGACGTTCGAGCGTGTTGCGCGTGGTGAAGCCTTGCGTCAGGCCGGCGAAACGCAGGTCCAGCCGCGCGACCAGCACGTCGTCGCCTTCGCGCTCGAGTACGCGCGCGGCGGAGCACCAAGGAAAGCGCCTCGGGTATGCTTCGACGTCGTTGACGAGGTCGAACATCCGTTCGGGCGTCTGGCGGACCAGGGCGTGGCGGCGGATCTGGATCATCGTGATCGTTCAATTGTAATTGACATGGCCAAACAGAAGACCAAAGAAAAAAGCGGCACCGGCACGATCGCGCAGAACAAGCGCGCCCGTCACGAGTACCACATCGACGAACACTACGAAGCCGGCATCGCGCTCGAAGGCTGGGAAGTGAAGAGCCTGCGCGCCGGTCGCGTCAACCTCGGCGACGCCTACGCGATCGTGCGCAACGGCGAGATTTTCCTGTTCGGCGCTTCGATCGTGCCACTGATCTCGGCCTCGACCCACGTCGTGGCCGAAGACCGGCGCACGCGCAAATTGCTGCTGCATCGCGAGGAGATCGACAAGCTGATCGGTTCGATCGAACGCAAGGGCTACACCTTGGTGCCGCTGTCGCTGTACTGGAAGTCCAATCGCGTCAAGATCGATCTCGGCCTCGCGCGCGGCAAGCAAGAGCACGACAAGCGCGACACCGCCAAAGAGCGCGACTGGAGTCGCGAGAAGCAGCGCGTGATGCGTGCGCGCAACAAAGAAGCCTGACGCCTACGACGGCGTCGAGGTGCCGGACAGGCGCCCCATGAACGGTCGGTAGTAGCGCAGCTCGGCGATCGAGTCGCGCACGTCGCTGAGCGCGGTATGCGCCGAATCCTTGGCGAAGCCGCGGCTGACCTCGGGCGACCACCTCCGCGCCAGCTCCTTGATGGTGGAGACGTCGAGGTTGCGGTAATGGAAGTAGCGCTCCAGCCGCGGCATCAGCCGATGCAGGAAACGCCGGTCCTGGCAGATCGAATTGCCGCACATCGGTGATTTGCCGACCGGCACCCAATGGGACAGGAAATCGACCGTCAACGCCTCGGCCGTAGCGATGTCGACGTCCGACTCGAGCACGCGCTGCCACAAGCCGGACTTGCGGTGCTGGTTGCGATTCCAGTCGTCCATCCCTTCGAGGCGTTCGAGCGGATGGCGGATCGCGAATTCCGGCCCCTCGGCGAGCGGGTTCAAATCCTTGTCGGTGACGACGGTGGCGATTTCCAGGATCGAGTCGCGATCGGGGTCGAGCCCGGTCATCTCCAAGTCGATCCAGATCAGATGCTCGTCGCTCGTCGCCGCCATACCCTGCTCCCGAAAACCCGCTGCGAGTTTAGGCGCGCCGGCGCGGATTGAGAACCCTGCGTTATGCTGACGTGACGATGAGCCCGACCTTCCTCTGGCACGACTACGAGACCACCGGCGCCGATCCGCGCCGCGATCGGCCGGCGCAATTCGCCGCGCTGCGCACCACGCTCGAACTCGAGCCGGTCGGCGAGCCGCTGTCGATCTTCTGCCGGCCGGCGCCGGACGTGCTGCCGCATCCGGAAGCCTGCCTGATCACCGGCATCACTCCGCAACGAATGCTGCGCGAAGGCGTGATCGAGGCCGACTTCGCCGCGCAAGTGCACGAACAGATGGCCGAAGCCGGCACCTGCAACGTCGGCTACAACTCGCTGCGCTTCGACGACGAATTCACGCGCCACCTCCTGTATCGCAACTTCCACGATCCTTACGAGCGCGAATGGAAGGACGGCAATTCGCGCTGGGATCTGATCGATCTCGCGCGCATGTGCTACGCGCTACGCCCGGACGGCATCCAATGGCCGCAGCGCAGCGAGGGCACGCCGAGCTTCCGGTTGGAAGACCTCGCCAGTGCCAATCGCATTGAGCAAGCACGCGCCCACGATGCGCTGTCCGACGTCGAAGCCCTGCTCGGCTTCGCGCGCCTCTTGCGCGCACGCCAGCCGCGATTGTGGGAGTTCTACTTCGCACTGCGCCGCAAACAGCGCGTGTTCGAATTGCTCGACGTCGCACACATGACGCCGCTGCTGCACGTTTCCTCGCGCTATCCGGCCAGCCGCGGCTGTCTGGCGATCGTCGCGCCGCTGACGCTGCACCCGAGCCAGCCTAACGGCGTGATCGTCTACGATCTCGACGCCGACCCCGCCCCGCTGCTCGAACTCGACGCCGACGAGATCGCCGACCGCGTCTTCACCGCACGCGCTGACCTGCCCGAAGGCGTCGAGCGCATTCCGCTCAAGACCGTGCACGCCAATCGTTCGCCGGCGCTGGCGCCGATGAGCGCCCTCAAAGGGGTCGATCTCGCGCGTATCGCACTCGACTCGGAGCGCGCGCTGGCGCACCTGGAAACGCTGCGCGGCGCCGATGGCCTGATCGCGAAACTGCATCGGGTGTTCTCGCGCGGCGCAGCGCGCGCGCCGGCGGACGATGCCGAACTCGCACTCTACGACGGCTTCCTGCCCGATACGGACAAGAAGCTCTTGCGCATGGTGCGCGAAACGCCGCCGCGCGAACTCGGCGAGCGCATATTCCCGTTCCGCGATTCGCGCTATGCGGAACTCTTGTTCCGCTACCGCGCGCGCAATTGGCCGGACACGCTCGACGCCGACGAGCGCGCACGCTGGGAGGCGTTCCGTCAGCGCCGGCTGGAGACGGCGACGTCGTTGACCGCGCTGACGCGCGAAGACTACCTCGCCACGATCGCGCGCCTGCGCGCGGAGCCAAGCTTGCCCGCCGCGCAAATTCCGCTGCTCGACGCGCTAGAGCGCTGGAATCTGGAAATCGACGGTTTTTGAGGACCAGCGATGAGTGGCCAAAGAGCTGCACGCGCCACTCCGATCACCCTCACCCCGGCCCTCTCCCGCAAGCGGGAGAGGGAGAACAGCGCGTCTGATTCAGAGCCCAAAGCGCAGCCAAGAATCTGCTGCTATTGAGAAGTGCAGCCATGGATGGCTGCGATTGGACGATCCGAAGCATAATTCTCTCGACCATTCGTCTTACGCCCAAGAGAACGGCGATCCTGGACGGATCGCAAGAAATTCATGAGAAGTGCGGCCATGGAAGGCCGTGGGTAGACGCCCCCGAAGACGCGATCGACTAAAGCCTCATGCGACTACCGACCGCAGCGATCCCGGACGGATCGCAAAAAAAAGCGGCCATCGTTGCCGATGGCCGCTTCTGACGAGGAGCACAGACGCGACTCGATGCTCCAAGAGGGATATAGGGGAAGGAATCAGTCCTTCGTGTGCGCGCTGAGGTCTTCCTTGATGCGCGCCGCTTTGCCTTCCAGGCCACGCAGGTAGTACAGCTTCGCACCGCGCACCTTGCCGCGACGCTTGACGACGACCGAGTCGATCGTCGGGCTGTGCGACTGGAACACGCGCTCGACGCCGAAGCCGTGCGAGATCTTGCGCACCGTGAAGGCCGAGTTCAGACCCGCGTTCTTGCGCGCGATGACGACGCCTTCGTAGGCCTGCACGCGCTCGCGGTTGCCTTCCTTCACCTTGACGTTGACGACGACGGTGTCGCCCGGGCTGAACTCCGGCAGCGTACGGGTCATCTGGGCGGCTTCGAATTGCTGGATCAGGTTGCTCATGACACTCACCAAATAATGTGACTATTTCGATTCGACGCCGGCGTCCGGCGTCGTCCGTTCCTGCGCATGCTCGTGCTGGAACTCGACCAGCAATGCGCGTGTTTTCTTGTCCAGCTCCAGCCGCTCCAGCAGATCCGGCCGACGCAGCCAAGTCCGCCCCAGCGATTGCTTCAGACGCCAGCGGCGGATCGCCGCATGATCGCCCGACAACAGCACCGCCGGCACCTCGCCCCACTCCTCGCGCACCGGGCGCGTGTAGTGCGGGCAATCGAGCAGGCCGTTGGAGAACGAATCCTGCGCGGCCGATTCGGCGTCGTTCAACACGCCGTCCTGCAACCGCCCGACCGCGTCGATCAGGATCGCCGCCGCCAGTTCGCCGCCCGACAGCACGTAATCGCCGATCGAAATCTCCTCGGCCACTTCGTGCTGCAGAAACCTTTCGTCCACGCCTTCGTAGCGTCCGCTCAGCAGGACCAGATGGTCGCGCCGCGCGAGTTCCGCCACCTTGGCCTGGTCGAGCCGCGTTCCTTGCGGACTCAAGTAAATCGCTTTCGCCTCACTCGCGCCGCTGGCCGCGCGTATGCCGGTCAGCGCCCTGCGCAACGGCTCGATCATCATCACCATGCCGGGCCCGCCGCCGTAGGGCCGGTCGTCGGCCGCACGGTAGTTGCCCTCGGCGAAATCGCGCGGATTCCAGGTCGCGATTTCGATCAGGCCGCGCTCGCGCGCTCGCCCGACCACACCGATCTTGCTGCTGCTCTCGATGAAATCCGGAAACAGCGTGATGACATCGATACGCATGTACTTGTGTGCTCATCCCTGGGCACTAAGATCAAGAACGGACATCCTGTCCGCACTTTTCAATTTAGAAGCCCAGAAAAACTAGAACTCCGGGTCCCAATCGACCGTCATGCGGCCGCTTTCGAGATCCACTTCGCTGACGAAATGTCCAAGCAGGAACGGAATCAAACGCTCGCGTTCGCCGTCCCGCACGATCATCACGTCGTTCGCACCGGTCGCGATCAGATGTGAAACGCGGCCGAGCGATACGTTGTCCAGCGTCACGACCTCGAGTCCTTCCAGGTCGGACCAGTAGTACTCGCCGGGTTTGGCGGCCGGCAGAACCGAGCGCGTCACCCAGATTTCCGTGCCGACCAGCGCCGCCGCCGCATCGCGGTCGGCGATGCCGGGCAGTTCGGCGACCAGGCCCTTGCCCTGGGCACGCCCACGGCAACCTTCGATCGTCTTCTCGCCGGCTGCCGAACGCATCCGCCACGGCTGGTAGCGGAAGATCTGCAGTCTCGGCTCGGTGTACGACTCGAGCTTCAGCTCGCCGCGTACGCCGTGAACTCCAACCACGCGACCGAGCAGGACGAGTTTTTCACCCGCCCCGCCGGATGCCATCAGGCAGCGGCAGCCGCCGGCTTGCCGGCTTCCTTGTACAGCGCCTTGACCTTGTCGGTCATCTGCGCGCCCTTATCCATCCAAGCCTTGACCTTGGCGGTGTCCAGCTCCAGGCGCACTTCCTTGCCCACGGCGATCGGATTGAAGTAGCCGACGCGCTCGAGGTTGCGGCCGTCGCGCGCGCTGCGGCCGTCGGTCACGACGATGTGATAGAACGGACGCTTCTTCGCGCCGCCACGGGAAAGGCGAATCTTGACCATCGTAGCTCTCTGAATTCTCTAGGATTTTTTTCTTGGACGCAGCCTGGTGGCTGGCCGCCCCGGAGGGAGCCGGGCATTTTAGCTGAACTGCGCGAAAAATAAAGCCCTGCGCGGAGTTAGCGCGGCATGAAGCCGCCGCCGCCGGCACCCTTCATCGCCGAGCCCATCTGCCGCATCAGACCTTTGAGGCCGCCGCTGCCGAGCTTGGACATCATCTTTTCCATCTGCTGATATTGCTTCAGCAGGCGATTGACGTCGGCCGGCTGCATGCCCGAGCCGCGTGCGATACGCGCTCGACGCGAGCCGTTCAACAGATCCGGATGACGGCGTTCCTTCTTCGTCATCGAACCGATGATCGCGATCATGCGATGCACTTCGCGATCGTTGACCTTCGATTTGACGTTGTCGGGCAAGTTGGACACGCCCGGCAGTTTCTCGATCAGCGAGCTCATGCCGCCCATGTTGACCATTTGTTCGAGCTGGTCCTTCATGTCGTTGAGATCGAACCGCTTGCCCTTGATGACCTTCTCGGCGAGCTTGCGCTGCTTCTCCTGGTCGACGCTCTGCTCGACCTGCTCGACCAAGGACAGCACGTCGCCCATGCCGAGAATGCGCTGCGCGATGCGGTCGGGATGGAACGACTCCAGGCCGTCGGGCTTCTCGCTGACGCCGATGAACTTGATCGGACGGCCGGTCACGTAACGCACCGACAGCGCCGCGCCGCCGCGCGCATCGCCGTCGGTTTTGGTCAGCACCACGCCCGACAACGGCAGCGCCTCGGCGAACGCCTTGGCCGTGTTGGCCGCGTCCTGGCCGGTCATCGAGTCGACCACGAACAAGGTCTCGATCGGATTCAGCGCCGCGTGCAGCGCCTTGATCTCGGCCATCATCTCGGCGTCGACGTGCAAACGGCCGGCGGTGTCGACCAAGAGCACGTCGGCGAAGTTCTTCTTCGCAGCATCCAGCGCTTCGCGCGCGATCGCGACCGGATCCTGGTCGCCGCTGGAAGGGTGGAACAACACGTCGACCTGCGCGGCCAACGTGCGCAATTGCTCGATCGCGGCCGGACGATAGACGTCGCAGCTCACCACCATCACTTTTTTCTTCTTGCGCTCTTTCAGCAAGCGCGCGAGCTTGGCCACCGTGGTGGTCTTGCCGGCGCCCTGCAGGCCGGCCATCAGCACCACCGCCGGCGGCGCCGCCGCCAGATTCAGATCGGTGTTGGCGCTGCCCATCACCGCGGTCAGTTCGTCGCGCACGACCTTCACCAGCGCCTGACCCGGGGTCAGGCTGCGCAGCACTTCCTGGCCCAGCGCCTTGACCTGCACGCGCTGGATCAGCGCCTGCACCACCGGCAAAGCGACGTCAGCCTCGAGCAAGGCGATGCGCACCTCGCGCAACGACTCGCGGATGTTCGCCTCGGTCAGCCGGCCCTTGCCGCGCAAGCGCTGGACGGTGGCGGATAGACGTTGGCTGAGCGATTCGAACATGAGGCGGACCGGTGCGGCGGGGAGCCGCTCATTGTATTCGAGAAGCCGGGATTGGGGATTGGAGATTGGGGATTGGGGAAGCACAGGTGCCGAGCAGCGTCTGCCGTCGGGCGCATACGGCTAATCGGGCGCCTCGCGAAGAGTTTGTTCTTCGGTCCTTCAGAACAACCCGGCTTTCCCGAATCCCCAATCTCCAATCCCGAATCCCGGCCCCCAATCCCCAATCCCCAATCCCCAATCCCAGCTCTCCATGCGACACTGCGAGCATGCTGATCCCCTCCCTCGCCCTGCTCGCGATCACGCTCTACCTGATCGCCGCCGGCCTGCTCGCGCGGCCGCTGCTCGGCGGCGGCGAACCGCTCAACCGCAGCGCGGACGGCGTCGCCATGGTCGCCCTCATCGCGCACGCCGGCGTGCTGCTCGGCATGCATCCCGGCGCCCTGGACCTGCATTTCTTCGCTGCGCTGTCGCTGGTCGCCGGCGTCGTTTCCGCGCTGACCGTGATCGTGAATCTGACGCGGCCGGTCGCCGCGCTCGGCGTGATCGTGTTCCCGCTCACCGCCGTGCTGCTCGCGATCGACATCTTCGCCTCGCCTCGCACCGTGCCGCTGTCGATGGACTGGCAGATCAAGCTGCACGTGACGGTGGCCTTGCTCGCCTTCGGCGCGCTCTCGATCGCGGCGGTGCTGGCCTTGTTGCTGGCCGTGCAGGAACGCGCGCTGCGTCATCGCCAGTTCGGCGCGTGGCTGCGCGCGCTGCCACCCTTGACCCTGACCGAAACCCTGCTGTTCCGCCTGATCGGCGCCGGCTTCGTGCTGCTGACCCTGACCCTGCTCAGCGGCATCTTGTTCGTCGACGACCTGTTCGGCCAGCATCTCCTGCACAAGACCGTGCTGTCGATCGCGGCCTGGTTCGTGTTCGGCGCGCTCCTGCTCGGCCGCTGGCGCTACGGCTGGCGCGGCCACCGCGCGGTCAATTTGACCTTGATCGGCATGACGATCCTGCTGCTGGCATTCTTCGGCTCGAAGTTCGTGCTCGAAGTGATCTTGCACCGCACCGCTTGACGCAAACCCGCAGCGCGGGCTTGCGCTGTCGTCACGCAGATTCGCGCGCCTGTGCCGCGACGCATGCCGGCTCCGCACACAACTTCCAAACGAACCGGCGGCGTGCCTCGTGATAGCTGCGGTCGGCGCCGAAAAAGTTGCGCCGCATCTCCGCCAGTTCTTCCTCGGCATAACGATCCAGCGGCTTCGCGCGCTCGTCCTGCTCACGCTGACGCGCCTTCAGGGCAAGGGCGGCGCGATAGCGCCAGAAACCTAGCTCCGGCTCGACGATGCGCAGCACACGCTCGATCAGCGCTTCGCCTTCGAGGGCAGCGTCGATCAAACCGATGCGAGCGGCGCGCGCGGTGCCGACCGGCTGCAATGCATCCGTCAGATGGCGTGCGGTCGCTTCGCCGACGCGACGCGGCAATAGATACGTCCAGAACTCCGAGCCGTACAGGCCGCCCATGCGCTTGTAGTGCGGATTGAGCACGACGCCGGCGCGCGCGTAGACCCGATCGGCCGCGAGCGCCAGCGTGACGCCGCCGGCGCCGGCATTGCCTTGCAAGGTGCTGACTACAAGCTTGTCGTGGGTGGTCGCGATCGCTCGCACCAGCGCGTTCATCGCGAGGATGTTGCGCCACGATTCCTCGGCCGGATCCGCCGCTGCCTCGATCGCGTTCAAGTCGATGCCGTTCGACCAGAAATCCTCGCCGCCGCAGAGCACGATCGCGCGCGTCGGACGTGCGCAGGCGTAGCGATACGCGGCGAGCAACCGCTCACAATGCGCGGCGCTCATCGCGCCGTTGAGGAAATCGAAGTAGAGCAAGCCGAAGCGTCCGCGTTCGCGATAGCGGATTTCCTGCCAGGTGGCGTAGCCGGGCTCCTCCTGCGGCGGCAGCGGTGATTCAGGCAGCGCCGCCGCGCGTTCGCCGAGCACCTGCATCGCCGGCAGCTTGATGCCGTCCTTGCGCCGCAAATGGCTGAACCAGACCGCGCCATCGCCGCTGCCGACGCAGACCGCACCGTCGCGCTGCGCGAGCAAAGCTCCCGGCTCGCCGCGCAGCCGCTCTTCGGCATGCGCGCCGAACAGATGCAGCGACTCGCCGGCGAGCCGCGCCAGCGTGCCGGGCGCGCTGTCGCCACTGCGAACGCATTCGAGAATGCGCGCGCTCGGTTCGCTCCAATCGAAACGCCGATCGCTCTGCCGGCAGGCGGGACGCTCGTGTCCACGCCGATGCGCAACCCCGAGCCGCGGCGGCCGTCGTCCTCTCGCGAAGGCATCCACCGCGCGCAGCGCCGCGTCGACTGCCGTCTGCGTCGTCTCGCGCCGATACAAGGCGCTCTTGCCGACCGCGCGCAGCGCGAACTCGCCGTCGGCCCAGATTGGACCTGCGTCGAGTTCTGCGCGTGCTTCGAGCACGGTCACGCCCCACGATGACGCGCCGTCGAGGATCGCCCAGTCGAGCGCGGAAGGGCCGCGATCGCCGGGAATCCCCGGATGCACGATCAGGCAGGTCCAGCGCTTCCATACCGTTGGGGGAATCGCGCGCTTGAGCATCGGCGCGAGAATCAAGGCTGGATCGGCTGCCTGCGCGGCGGCCTCCATCTCCTCCGCCGCCGCCACTTCGGCGACGACGATCTCGTGACCGCCGTCTTCCAGCTCGACCTGCAACCGCTGCGACAGACTGTTGTGCCGTGTACACAGGAAAAGAATGCGCATCGCTCCGCCCTCCCCGCTGTGCCTGTCAGACTAGCGACGGACGCGGCGACGAACGCTGACGTGATGCGCATTTCTATACTTTAGTAAGTTTCCACAGACCGCGAAGCGTGTCTGAGGAATCCTCCGCCTCGACGCGCAGCGCCGACACTGCCCGCGCGAGATTCCTCACCGCACCGCCGCGATCGCATCGGCCAGACGTTCCACCGCGACGATCGCCATGTCGCCGATACTCGTCTTCTTCGGCGCGTTCGCCTTCGGCACGATCGCGCAGCGGAAGCCGTGCGTGGCGGCTTCCTTCAGCCGCTCTTCGCCGTTCGGCACCGGCCGGATCTCACCGGACAATCCGACCTCACCGAAGGCCACGGTTTTTTCCGGCAGCGGACGATCGCGGAAGCTCGACAACACCGCCAGCAGCACCGGCAGGTCGGCCGCCGTTTCCTGCACGCGGATGCCGCCGACGACGTTGACGAACACGTCCTGGTCATACACCGCAGCGCCGCCGTGCCGGTGCAGCACGGCCAGCAACATGGCCAGACGATTCTGCTCGAGTCCGAGCGCGACGCGGCGCGGATTACCGAGCGAGCTCTGATCGACCAGCGCCTGCACTTCCACCAGCAAGGGCCGCGTGCCCTCGCGCGTGACCATGACCGCACTGCCCGGCGTCGGCGCGCCGTGCGTGGAAAGAAAGATCGCCGACGGATTGGGTACTTCGCGCAGGCCCTTGTCGCCCATCGCGAACACGCCCAGCTCGTTGACCGCGCCGAAGCGGTTCTTGAACGCGCGCAGCACGCGGAAACGCGAGCCCGACTCACCCTCGAAATACAGCACCGCGTCGACCATGTGCTCGAGCACGCGCGGGCCGGCGATGCCGCCTTCCTTGGTCACGTGGCCGACCAGGAACACGCTGGCACCGCTTTCCTTCGCGTAACGCACCAGCCGCGCGGCCGACTCGCGCACTTGCGAGACCGAGCCCGGCGCTGCGGTCAGCAGCTCGGTCCAGATGGTCTGGATCGAATCGACGATCAGCACCTCGGGCTTGGCGACCGCCGCTTCCGCCAGGATCCGCTCGATCGAGGTTTCGGCCAGCGCATCGAGCCCGTCCAGCGCGATGTCGAGCCGCTGCCCGCGCGCGGCGACTTGAGCCAAAGACTCCTCGCCCGTCACGTACAGGCCGCGCAGACGCTGTCCGAGCGTGCCGAGCATCTGCAGCAGCAAGGTCGACTTGCCGATGCCCGGATCACCGCCGATCAAAACCACCGACCCGGTGACCAAGCCGCCGCCGAGCACGCGGTCGAGTTCACCAATGCCGGTCGCGCTGCGCTGTTCCGCTTCGGCCGCGACCGTCGCCAGCGGCGTGACCTTGGCCGCTCCGGCTGCGCCGGCATAGCCGGTGCGCGCGCCGGCAGCGGGCTTCGCCGCCGGCTGCACGACGAATTCGCTCAGCGTGTTCCAGGCGCCGCACTCCACGCACTGGCCTTGCCACTTGGAATGCTCGGCGCCGCATTCGCTGCAGACGTAGGCGGTTTTGGCTTTGGCCATCGGGGTTCCATTGTGTGCGCCGCTCGCGGGTCGAGCCCGCAGCGTCCTTCGCGGTTCGATTCGCGACGCTGAGCGTGGCTCGAAATCTTACCTGGAACGACAGCGGCGAGACGGTCGTCGATCGGCGGCGCAGCGTCGCGCGAACGCGTCGCAGGCGACGAGACGGCGCACGCGATCAACCAGCGCCGCCATTCCCCGCCTGCTCCTGCACACGCTTCATCAGCTCATCCGCCATCTGCGCCAGCAGATCCAAGTCGGCCGGCTTCATTTCACGCGGCGCGGCATCGAGGATGCACAGCGCGCCGAGCGCGCGGCCGTCGCGGTCGCGGATCGGCGCGCCGGCATAGAAGCGGATGCCGTACTCGTGCAGCAGTGAACTGTCGGCGAAACGCGGATCGCGCGCGAGGTCGGCGACGACGACGGCGAGGTTCGCGCCGACGACATGCGCGCATACGGACCGTTCACGTGGCACGCCGTCGCCACCGGCGGCGATCGCACTCGCCGGTTTGTGCACGTGCTCCGCGTCGACCCAGGAAATCTCCGCATACTTCGTGTCGAACGCGTTGGCGACGCGGCGGATGGTGTCCTCGTAGAGCACATCGTGCGCCGGCGACAACGCGCCGCTGAGATGCAAGGCTTGCACGCGCGCGGCATCGTCCGGCGGAATCGGCACGACGCTGTCGGTGCCGGCCGTCGATAAATGGTCGACGTGCAGCAGCAAGCTGCCGAGATCGGCGACGACGGCGTCGACACCGAGACGGCGCGGCATCTCCGCCGCAAGCATGTCCGCCGGCGCGCTCCATGCCGCGACAACGATGCGCGCGCCCGGCAGCCGGCGGCGCAGCCGACGTGCGATCAGGCGTACGCGCGCTTGCGGCTGTGTGCCGAATACGGACAGGCAGATCATTTGCGGACGATGGCCGTCCGGCGGCAACTCGAAGCTGGACGCCGACAAGATCGCCTGCGAGTTTGCTTGCGCGTCCAGGCCGCGCAGCTCGAGCGCATGCGCGATCATCGCGGCGGCGAGCACGTCGACTTCCCAGCGTGCGCCGAGACAAAGAACGCGCGGCGTGCCTTCCAGTGCGTCCGGCGACGGCGGATATTGCTCGCGCAGTTCCTTCACCAACTCGGCCGTGCCGCTGGCGAGACGCAGGCGATGCTCGGCACTGGCCACGCCGGCATGGTGCGCGGTGGCGATACGCAGCATCGGCACCGCGACCTCGCCGTAGAAGGCGCTCAACGCGTCGCTCACACGACTCGCGCCGTCTCTCGTTGCGCGCCGTTGTTCGACGACCTCGTCGGCGAGATCGAGCGCCTCCTCCACATCGCCGGCGAGCAGCCGCTGGTACAAGCGCTGTGGCGGTGCCAAGGCGCTCTCGCTGCCGAGCAATACGTGCAAGAAATGCAGCGACGGCAGATAGCGGCCGATCACCAGCAAGCACACGGTCAACGGCGTCGACAGGATCAGACCGAGCGGTCCCCACAACGCGGTCCAGAACATCGCTGCGACGATGATCGACATCGCGCTGAGCCCGGTGCTCGATCCATACAACCACGGCTCGACCAGATTGGCGCAGACCAGCTCGAGCCCGACGATCAGCGCGAGTGTCCACAACACCATGCTCCAATCGGGCGAGACCGCGAACGCCAGCGCCAGCGGGAACACCGCCGAGACGATCGGTCCGACGTACGGCACGAAGCGCATCACCGCGGCGACGAAGCCCCACAGCGCGGCGGCGGGCACGCCGATCCACCACAGCCCCAACCCCAACGGCACGCCATAGGAAGCGTTGATGAGGAACTGCATGCGCAGGTAGCGGCCGATGCGTGCCGACGCCTCGTCCATCGCGTCGGTCGCGGTATGCAGATCGCCTCCGGCCAGACGCAGCAGACGATCGCGCAGATCGCGGCGGTCCATCAGCATCAGAATCACGAACAACAGCGCGATGCCGGCGGTGGCGACCGGTTCGCTGATGCGGCCGAGCCAATCCAAGGCCACGCGAGTCGGCCGCGACTCCGCTCCGATCACCTCGACCTTCTGCACGCCGGCCACCCCCTTACCGCCTTGCGGCGGAGCGATGTCGATTTCCTTCTGCACGGTCTGCAGCGTCTTCAGCGCACCCGCCCATGCGCCCGGCTTGGTCGCCGCCTCTCGCAGTACGTGCAGCTTGTCGCGAATCGTGCTCTGGTAGGTCGGCAGGTCCTGGCTCAATGCCGTGAGTTGCCCGGTCACGTAGATGCCGGCGCCGACCAGAGCGCCGACCGCGAGCGAGACGACCAAGAAGACCGACAGCGCGCGCGGCAAGCGCCAGCGGCAGAGCTGACGCACCGGCCAGTCGAGCAGGAAACCGAGCAGTGCGGCGAGTGCGAGCGGGATCAGCAGCGAGCGACCGAAATACAGCGCAGCGATCAAGATCGCCGCGATCGAAAGACCGATGAGCAGGCGCAAGCCGGGAACGATCGCGGCCAAGCTGGCTGCCGCCCGCGCTGCTCCGCTAGCGCTACCGCTGTCGAACAGCGCCGCGCGCGAGGTCTTGCCGGCCTGCGCTCGCGCTCCCACTCGCTCT
This sequence comes from Dokdonella sp. GW821-FHT11D02, assembly GCF_058808595.1. Lineage (NCBI taxonomy): Bacteria > Pseudomonadati > Pseudomonadota > Gammaproteobacteria > Lysobacterales > Rhodanobacteraceae > Dokdonella > Dokdonella sp. GW821-FHT11D02. The sequence continues at coordinate 3,330,768 of NZ_CM179520.1, forward strand.
TCGGAATCCCGCGCCATCGCCCGCCTCCGCGTGAGACCCATCGGGTCATCCTGGGGCGATTACTCCCTCGTCGCTTAACCGGGAATTTACGCGTCGCGGACGCGCTCAGTTTTCGTCTTCGACGAAACGTACCCGCCGCGTCACGCCGCAAGTCAGTTCATAGCCGATCGTATCGGCGTGCTCGGCGATCTCCTCGACCGCGAGACCGCGGCCCCACAGCACCACGGTATCGCCGATCTGGGCCGACGGGACGTCGCGAAGATCGATCGTGATCAAGTCCATCGACACGCGCCCGATCACGCTGGCACGCGTGCCGCCGACCAGCACGGGCGTGCCGAAATCGGCGTGCCGCGGGTAGCCGTCGCCGTAACCGATCGCAGCGACGCCGATCGACATGTCCTCGGGCGCTTCCCAAGTCGCCGCGTAGCCGACCCGCTCGCCGCGACGCACGCGATTGACCGCGATCAGCCGTGTCGACAGCGTCATCGCCGGACGGAAGCCGAAATCGGCGCCGATCTTGCCGGCCACGACCGAGATACCGTACAGCGCGCCGCCGGCGCGCACCCACTGGCCTTGCGCCTCGGGCCAGCCGAGGATGCCGGCCGAATTCGACAGCGAACGTTCGCCATCGAGACCGGACACGCTGCGCTCGAAACGCTCGATCTGATGCGTGGTCAAGGCATCGTCGAACACGTCCGAATTGGCGAAGTGCGTCATCAGCGCGACGTCGCGGTCCACGCCCGGCATCGCGCGCAAGCGCGCGTACGCGTCGCGCGCGCGTTCGGGCGCAAAGCCGAGTCGATGCATGCCGGTATCGATCTTGAGCCAGACGCGCAGCGGGCGCGGATCGCCGTCGGCGGCGAGCAATTCGATTTGCGTCGGATGATGAATCACCGCGTCGAGCTTGAGCCGGCGCAGCTCGGCCAGATCGCCCGCCTCGTCCGGTCCCGACAACACGACGATGCGTTGCGAGGCGCCGGCTGCGCGCAAGCGCTGGCCATCGGCGATCGCGGCGACACCGAACGCGTCGGCGCCTTCGAGCGCGCGGGCGACGCGCTCGAGCCCGTGGCCGTAGCCGTCGGCCTTGACCACGGCCATGATCTTCGAGCCGGGCGCAAGCTCGCGCACGCGCCGCAGGTTCTCGCGCAATGCACCGAGATGGATCGTGGCACAGGTCGGGCGCATCAGTGAGGGACCGGGATTGAGGATTGGGAATTGGGGAGTAGGAACAGAGCGGCGACTCGATCAGCGCGCCTTGCTTTCCCGAGCGAACTCGCCTTGTTTTGGATCATCGCAACAGTCATCGGGATGACCCAGCGTCGCCGTGGCTGCTGACGAAAAAAGACCAAACAATGGATGAGCCGCGTAGCATGAGAGCGCCTCGACATCGTGCAAGCAGAAGACAGCACGGATTGAACTTCGGCAGTGGGACGAACGTGAGGCTTGGACGTGGCGAGAATCTGGCTCATGACGGCAATGCGCATTGCCGGTTTGCTGCGCGAATTGTAGCGGAGGCAGCGCAACGGCCGACACCGCTAGCCTGACGCGCTCCCTCGCCAGTGCTTACGGAACGGAATGCCCGCAGCCGCGGACGAGGCTACCGGTCGATCGATGCGTCCGAAGGGTCGAGCCACACACTCGTCGCCGCTTCGACCGCGGCGTCGAAGCGCGTCAGTCGGCGGTGGATCTCGACAGGCACAGGCGCGAGCCGTAGGTCATACCGGCGGCCGGGCCGTCGAAGCATTGCGGCAATGGCGTCGACTCGGCCTGACTCGAGCGCTTGCCGACTCCGCCGCCGCAACTCATTTCGGTGTTGTCCGGCCAGGCGGAATCTTCCGCCAGCCGCGTAGGGCTGTCGCAAGCTGTCCGGCGTACGACCAGCATGCCCTCGGCCGACGCGCCGGAGGCGAGCCGGCGTTGCACCGAATACCCTTCGATCGCATAGGTCGTTCCCGCGTCGACGCCTTCGTAGGCATACGTGCGGCCAACGACGACGGTGCTGTCGCTCCCATCATCGCTCGACGATGGCGGCTTGAGTTTTGCCGCCGCCACGGACTCGAACGCCGGCGAGTCGCCGAGCAGGAATACGTAGGCGCCGGGCGTTCGCCGCCAGCGACTGCCTCGCCGCTCGAAGTGATCGAAGGGACGGATCACGACCGAGCGCGAGCCGATCTCGCTCTGGCGCGCCAGTTCCGCCGCGAGTCGGATCGCATCGGTCTCCAACAGATCGTGCACGCCCCAAGCCAGCACCGGGCAACCGCCGGCGACGGCTTCGAGGATGCGCGTTTCGAGCTGTGCGTGCAGCGGTGAGTTCGCATCGTCCGCGGCGGTGGCGAACTCGGCCGGCACATACGTATGCAGCGCCGCCATCCCGGTAGCGTAGTGACCGAAGAAACTCTGCTCGACCAGCCCCCGCATAGCCGGCGTCGGCGGTCCGAATCGATACGGGAACACGACCGGTACCGTCGCGCCGGCACAGCCGGGCAGTTCGCGTATGAAGGTGGCCGAGGCACGCCATTCCTGATTGCGCGGCAGCCAGCGTCCGTCGATTTGCCTGAGTTCCGGAATCATCAAAAGCAGCAGAACGACGCAGGTCAACGCGGCGTAGCGAGAACGCAGCGGATCGACCAGATCGAACCAGCGCGCGAACAGCAACCAGAGCAGTGGCGCCGCGACCAGCACGTTGCGGCCGGAAAACGACGGCGTCAGCAACAGCGAGACGCCGAGTCCGCACACGACGACGCCGAGCGGGACGAAGGTGCACAGACGGGTCACCCAACGCGCCTCGGACTCGGTCTCACCGACAGTGCTGCGCGCGTTGCGTCCGAATACGCGTGTCAGGATCAGCGCCAATACGATGAACAGCGCAGCGCGTTCGGAAATGTTCTTGAACGCCAGGCGCAATTGATCGCTGAAGAAGCGCCGGTCGTTCTGGAACCAGACCTCGTTCGGGTCGAGTTGCATGTTTTGCATCAGCGCATGGAAGTACGCCATGTCGAGCAGGAACACGACGAGCCCGATCGCGATGATCGCGGCGCGCACGCGTCGATCGTTCTCGGTGATCAATACGTACAGCAGCAGACAGCCGAACAACAAGAAGAGATAGGCATGCGTGAAGCTGGCGGCGAAGCCGAGCAGAGCCAGCGCTGCGATCGGCAGGAACGGAAATTCCATCGGACGGTCGCGCAATCGCCGATGCAGCAGCAGCGCTGAATACAGCAGGCAGGAACCCAGAAACATGCCGAGCCCGTAGTTGCGCGCGTTCTGCGACTGGTCGAACCAGAACGACGACAACACCGCGGCGGCACAGGCGAACGCGACCGCGTTGAAACTCGCTACGCGGCGCGCGGCGAGCGCGAACACGAGGATCGACGCGATCGAGAACATCGCGCTCGGCAGCCGCAGCGCGAATTCGGAATAGCCGGCGAGCTGCGTCCAGAGGTACAGGACGATGTAGTAGAACGGCGGATGCACGTCGGTGAGCGAGCGCTGCCAGACCCCGGCGAGGCCGTCCGGGTGTTGGATTACCGAGAGCGTGAAGAGCTCGTCCGCCCAATAGCTGCTGACGGACAATCCACTGAACGCGCACACGCACGCGACTAGAGCGATCGATGCGAATGCAAAGCCGGGCCAGCGAAGTGTCGACATCCTTGAGCGCCTGCGAATCCTCCGAGCTACGACGTACGAAAGACGTCGAACGTCGCAGCCCGGTGTTGTTCGCGCGCGCGGCGATGTCGGCAGAGGCCGCGCCGTTCAGCTATCGATCGTCAAAGAGCGCAAGGCCGAGCATCGCGCGGGTCGGTCGAATTCGGCCATTCATGTAACGGCGGATGCTTTCATCGAGGCGGCTGGTCGACGGAAGCCGTTGGCACCGTGAATGCGTCGGCCGTCGTTACGGTGTCACCGCCTCAAACCCATCGGCGAAGATGCGGTCGCCGACGAGGAACGTCGCCACCACCGTGCAGTCCGCCGAAATCGGCGCCGTCGTGTAGGTGTCGGCGCTCAAGCTTCCGCCGCAGCCGGTGACTTTGCCGATCGCATAGCCGGGATCGGCCTGCACGACGAACGAGATCGCCTCGCCGTCGTTCACGGTCTGCGCCGTCGAAGGCGTGATCGAGCCGTGACCGATCGCTTGCGGCGTGACCAGATGAGTCGCGACCTGTTGCTCCGAATGGAAACGGTAGACGACGCCGAGATCCGTATTGGCCACATAGAGGTTGCCCGCTTCGTCCTCGCCGAAACCCGAATAGGTACCGTAGCCGTTCGCGTCCCGGCGCCAGACCGTGTAGGCCCAAGCCCCTTTTTCATCGGGCTTGGCGAAGAAGATTTCGCTCGAACAGGAATCGGCGAAGACGTACATGCCGCGGAACAGCGGGATCGGACCGCGGAAGCGATAGCCGCCGGTGACCGCGCAACGGCTGCCTGAATGATCGTATTCGAGCAACGGCGGCACGCTCGGCGGCAACGGATCGGCACAGACGTTCGCGCTGTTGTAGCGCGCAGTACCTTCCATGCAATGCCAGCCGTAGTCGAGCGGCTCGGTCGAGCCCGGTGTGCGCAGGTCGATCTCCTCGAACTGGCTTTGACCGACGTCGCCGATCCAGATGTCGCCGGTGGCGCGATCGAAGCTCCAGCGCCACGGGTTGCGGAAACCGTGCAGGAAGATTTCGTCGCAGGTGTTGCTGCTGCCCAGATGCGGATTGTCGAGCGGAATCGCGTACTCGGCCGGCGCACCGGCCGCGGTGCCGCACATTTCCGCCGTCGCGATCACACCGCGTTTGTCGACGTTGATGCGCAGCATCTTGCCGCGCAGGTAGTACTGCGTGCCGCTACCGCTGCCGCAGCTGGCCGGATTGCCGTCGGCCGGCTTCTTCCACAAGCACTCGGCGAAGCCGTTGGTACCGCCTTCCTGACCGCCGTCGCCGGAGGACATGTACAGATAGCCGTCCGTACCGAAATGAATATCGCCGCCGTTGTGGAACTGGACGTTGGTCCCGGGAATGCGCATCACCACGGTGCCGCTCGGGTTCGCGCGATCCGGGTTGTCGGCCGATACCGTGTAGCGCTCGAGCACTTCGTCGGGACCGGTGCCGAGACAAGTGCCGGCGGGCGTGCAACCGGGCGGCCGGATCGACACGACGTAGAACTCGTCGCGGTGCTCCAAGCCCGGCTTGCCGTAGTTCGGATGGAAGGCGAGCCCGAGCAAACCGCCGGTGCCGCCGTTGCCCGGATAGGTGACCGGCACGCTCAAGAACGGTGTCGGCAGCAGCGCACCGTCCTTGACGATGCGAATCGAACCGGCCTGGCTGATCACGAACAGACGCCCGCTGCCGTCGTTGGGCGCGCGCACGCCGATCGGTGCGTCGACCTGGTCGGTGACCGTTTCGAGGCTCAGATCCGGCGGCACGCTTTGCGCAAACACGTAACTCGCCGCGAAGGCGAAGCCGAACACAACGCAGGCCAGGAACCTTTGCATCACACCCCTCCCCTGCTGCCGCGTCAGTCGACCGACCTCGGCGCAATCGCGCTCGCGCGCTTCACTCGAACGAGCCGGCGTAGCTGCCGCTGGCCAGATTTTCGAACTTCGTGTACTGACCGAGGAAGGCGAGCTTGACCGCACCGGTGGGGCCGTTTCGCTGCTTGCCGATGATGATTTCGGCGACGCCCTTCTCGCCCGATTCCGGGTTGTAGTACTCGTCGCGGTAGATGAACATGATCACGTCGGCGTCCTGCTCGATCGCGCCCGACTCGCGCAAGTCGGCCATCATCGGACGCTTGTCGGTGCGTTGCTCGAGCGAGCGATTGAGCTGCGACAAGGCGATCACCGGGATGTTCAATTCCTTCGCAAGTGCCTTGAGGCTGCGCGAAATCTCCGAGATTTCGGTGGCGCGATTCTCCTTCGTTCCCGGCACCTGCATCAGCTGCAGGTAGTCGATCACGATCAGGCCGAGGTCGTACTCGCGCTTGAGGCGCCGCGCACGCGCGCGCAGTTCGCCCGGACTCAGCGCCGGCGTGTCGTCGATGAAGATCTTCGCCTCGCTGAGCAAGGTGATCGCATTCGTCACGCGCGGCCATTCCTCTTCGGCGAGGTCGCCGGTGCGCAAGTGGCGCGCGTCGATGCGGCCCATCGAGGAGATGAGTCGGAACGCGAGCTGCGAGGCGGACATTTCCATCGAAAAGATCGCCACCGCTTTCTTCGTCCGCATCGCCGCGTTCTCGGCCATGTTGACTGAGAACGCGGTCTTGCCCATCGACGGACGCGCCGCGACGATGATCAGGTCCGACGGCTGCAGGCCGGCGGTCATCTCGTCGAGATCGACGAAGCCGGTCGGCAGGCCCGTGACCGAGCCGCGGTTCTCGTAGCGATGGTGCAGAATCTGGAACGCTTCCTTCACCGCCGAGCGCATCGAGACGAAGCCCTTGCGCCCGCGCGCACCGGCCTCGGCGATGTGGAACACCTTCTGCTCGGCGGTTTCCAAAAGCTCCTGGCTGGAGCGCCCTTCCGGCTGGAACGCATCGCCGGCAATCTCGGTGCCGGCATCGATCAACTGCCGCAGCACCGACTTCTCGCGCACGATGTCGGCGTAGGCGGTGATGTTGGCCGCGCTCGGCGTCGAGTTCGCCAGCTCGATCACGTAGGCCGAGCCGCCGACCAGGTCGGACAGGCTCTGCGAATGGAACCATTCGCCGAGCGTGACCGCGTCGTAGGGCATGCCCTTGTTCGACAGGTCGCCGATCGCGCGGAAGATCAGGCGGTGGTCGCGCCGGTAGAAGTCTTCTTCGGTCAGGCGGTCGGCGACGCGATCCCAGGAATCGGGTGCGAGCATGAGGCCGCCGAGTACGGCCTGCTCCGCCTCGATCGAATGCGGCGGTACGCGCAGCGCTTCGATGGTGGCGGGTTTGCGTTCGGTCTGGGCCATGATGCACGCGCGGAGTTCGGCTCCGCATCATCCGCACGGACGTCTCAGCTGTCGAGACAATAACCCTGTGGAAAACCTGTGCGCTTCTCACATGGCGAGCGCACGGAGTCTCATTCGATTTTTTTCGCTTCCGCGTCGCCCGCGGAAACGAAACGGGCGCCCGCAGGCGCCCGTGTCTCGATCTCGTGCGGAGAATCGATCAGTCGTCGGACTCGATCACGACCTTGACCGTCGTGTTGACGTCGGCGTGCAGATGCACCTGCACCTCGAACTCGCCGATGTGGCGCAGCGGACCTTCCGACATCACCACCTCGCTCTTATCGAGCGCGGCGCCGGCGTTGGTGAACGCGTCGGCGATGTCGCGCGGACCGACCGAGCCGAACAGCTTGCCTTCCGGGCTCGCGTTCGCCTTGATCGTGACCGAGAGGTTCTCGAACTGCGCCTTGCGCGCTTCGGCGCCGGAGAGCTGCTGGTTCGCACGCGCTTCGTATTCGGCGCGGCGCTGCTCGAACTCGGCGATGTTGGTCGCGGTCGCGGCGGTCGCCTTGCCCTGCGGCACGAGGTAGTTGCGGCCGTAGCCCGGCTTGACCTTGACCTTGTCGCCGAGGTTGCCGAGGTTTTTCACTTTCTGCAGAAGGATGAGTTCCATAAATCTTCCAATTCGTTAGCGTCGGATGGTCCGGCGCAGCTTGCGCTGTCCGAATGCGGGGCCGCGGTCCCGGCTCACGCCGGGACCGCGACAAGTACGATCAATGCGCGTCGCTGTAGGGCAGGAGCGCGAGGAAGCGCGCGTGCTCGACCGCGGTACCGAGCATGCGCTGGTAGCGTGCCTTGGTGCCGGTGATGCGGCTCGGCACGATCTTGCCGGTCTCGCTGACGTACTGGCGCAGAAGGTTCAGATCCTTGTAGTCGATCTCGGTCGCGCCTTCGGCGGTGAAACGGCAGAACTTCTTGCGGCGAAAGAACTTGGACATGATGATTTTTCCTCGATGACGTGGGCGGGCGCTTACTCGGCTGCTGCTTCAGCAGCGGGTTCTTCGCGCGGCGTGCGCTCGCGGCGCGGCCGCGGCTCGTCTTCCACGTCGCCGAAGCCGACGCCTTCGTCGTCGCGGCGGCGGCCGCCCTTGTCGTCCTTGTTCTTCATGATCGGCGACATCTCGGTCACCGCATTCTCGCGCTTGACGATCAGGTGGCGCAGCACCGCATCGTTGAAGCGGAAGCCCGATTCCAGCTCGGCCAACACGGCCGCGCTGCACTCGATGTTGAGCAGCACATAGTGCGCCTTGGCCAGATGCTGGATCGGATAAGCCAGCTGGCGGCGGCCCCAGTCTTCCAGACGGTGCACTTTGCCGCCGTCGTTCTCGATCAGCGCCTTGTAGCGCTCGACCATCGCGGGCACCTGCTCGCTCTGGTCAGGGTGGACCAGAAACACGACTTCGTAATGACGCATTCGAAACTCCTCATGGGTATCGCAGCGGAGAATTCCGCCCGACAGCCTCCCGCGACGCGGTGAGGCAAGGCCCTTTCGCTTTCATCGGAGAATGCGGTCTAGAACGACCGCTTCCCGACGCAGGCGATCACGAACGATCGCATCTACGGCAAAAGGGGCGCGGATACTAATGGAATCAGGACTTTGGCGCAAGCGAAGGCGCCGAGCGCGCGGATTTGACCGACCGCACCGGCTCGATCCGATCGATATTCTCGACCGGCAGGATCACCGAGCGCTCGCTCGCGGGGTCGTACACGAAGACATAGTTGGCGACCGCTCCCAGATAGGTCCAGGTCTCCGCCTTGTCCGGTGTCAGCGCATTGCCGCCGAGCCAGACCCGCACCTGGGCCGCGTCGCCCGCGCGCACGCGATCGACGCGATAGTCCGCATACAAGGCGACGAAGGCCCAGCCGTACAGGCCCACCACCCCCAGATACGCCAGCGGCATGATCCAGATCTGCCGCCCGCGCCATTCCAGCCACGCCCGACGCAGACGCTGCCACCCGTTCGGCGCGGCCAGAGTGCGCAAGCGCTCGAGGGTGCGAGCACGGCGCAGGACATATCGCCGGTTGGTCAGGTCGAATACCCAGCACAACGGGAAGGTCGACAACACCAAGACGATGGCGACCGGCTGCTGGATGCCGGCGATCAGGAAATCGCTGATCTGCGACAGGGTCAGTACCGGAATGCCGAACTTCGCGAAGAAACGTGCGTTGTAGAAGATGCCGGCCAACACCAGCAGCAGATAACCAAGCGTGATCGCCAGCGCCGGTTCGCGGCGCAACAGGCGCAACAGATGCGGCCACAAGTCCTGGAACGCCATTTCAGATGTCGTGGGACGCGCCGGCACGGGCTGGCTGCCGCCGGGGAGAGCCGGAACGGTCACGCGGATCAGCGGGTCGCGTCGACGGTGAAGCTCTCGCCGCAGCCGCATTCGCCGGTCGCGTTCGGATTGCGGAACACGAAGCTCGCGTTGAGGCCTTGGCGCTGGAAATCGATCTCGGTGCCGTCGACGAACGGCAGCGCCTTGCGATCGACCACGATCTGCAGACCGTCTTGATCGAACACCGCGTCGTTGTCGGCGATCACGCTGGCCAGATCCACCGTGTAGCCGAAGCCCGAACAGCCGGTGCGCTTGATGCCGAAGCGCACGCCGACCGCGGACGGTTCCTTGGTGAGGAAGTCCTGCATGCGCTGGCGTGCGGCGGCGGTGAGTTGAATGGCCATGAGAGCGGGGATTCGGTGATCGGGATGGGGATTTCGGAGTTGCGCCCGATTGTAGCGTCTTGCGAGCGGCGACGTCTTCGCCGGCGCAGCGATTCGGCTATGATCGAGGGTCTTTCCGCGCTCGTCGAAGATGGGCGCCTCGTTCAGGAGTTTCAAGCAATGGCGGCGGCCGACAGCACGGAAACCATCGATGTGAAGCGCGCCCTGTCCGGCGCCGTAGCGGCGGGTACGCCGGTGCGTGTGCGCGGCTGGGTGCGCACGCGGCGCGACTCGAAGGCGGGACTGTCGTTCGTCAATTTGAGCGACGGCTCCTGCTTCGACGCGATCCAGGTCGTCGCGCCGAACACGCTGCCCAACTACGAGAACGAAGTCGTCCACCTGACCTCCGGCTGCGCACTGGTCGCCGAAGGCGAGCTGGTCGCCTCGCAGGGCAAGGGGCAGTCGTTCGAGCTGCAGGCCAGCCGCATCGAGGTGCTCGGCTGGGTCGACGATCCGGAAACCTACCCGATCCAGCCCAAGCCGCATTCGCCCGAGTTCCTGCGCGAAGTCGCTCACCTGCGCCCGCGCACGAACCTGTTCGGCGCCGTCACGCGCGTGCGTCACACGCTCGCCAACGCGGTGCACCGCTTCTTCCACGAGCGCGGCTATTTCTGGATCAACACGCCGATCATCACCACCTCCGACGCCGAAGGCGCCGGCCAGATGTTTCGCGTGTCCACGCTGGATCTGATGAACCTGCCGCGCACCGACAAGGGCGCGATCGACTTCCGCCAGGACTTCTTCGGCAAGGAAACCTTCCTCACCGTGTCGGGCCAGCTCAACGTCGAGGGCTACTGCCTCGCGCTGAGCAAGGTCTACACCTTCGGCCCGACCTTCCGCGCCGAGAACTCGCACACCACGCGCCACCTGGCCGAGTTCTGGATGATCGAGCCGGAGATCGCCTTCGCCGACCTGGCCGAGAACGCGCGCGTCGCTGAAGAGCTCTTGAAGTACGTGTTCAAGGCGGTCTTGAGCGAACGTGCCGACGACATGGCGTTCTTCGCCGACCGCGTCGAAAAGACCGCGGCATCGCGCCTGGAAGCGTTCGTCAATGCGCCGTTCGAACGCATCGAATACGGCGACGCGATCGAGATCCTGAAGAAGTCCGGCAAGAAATTCGACTACGCGGTCGAATGGGGCGCCGATCTGCAGACCGAGCACGAGCGCTACCTGACCGAAGAGCACGTCGGCCGCCCGGTGGTGGTGATGAACTACCCGGAGAAGATCAAGGCGTTCTATATGCGCCTCAACGACGACGGCCGCACCGTCGCCGCGATGGATGTGCTCGCTCCGGGCATCGGCGAGATCGTCGGCGGCTCGCAGCGCGAAGAGCGCCTCGACGTGCTCGATCGCCGCATGGCGCAGTTCGGCCTCGATCCGGCGCACTACCAGTGGTATCGCGATTTCCGCCGCTACGGCACGGTGCCGCACGCCGGCTTCGGGCTCGGCTTCGAACGCTTGGTCGTGTACGTCTGCGGCCTGGGCAATATTCGCGATGCGATCCCCTACCCGCGTGCGCCGGGCTCGGCGGAGTTCTAACAACCATGAACGCATCCGCCTGGCATCAATTCATCTTCACCGGCGGGCTCGGCGTCGCCGTCGCCGGCCTGACCACCTACATCATCACGTGGATGCTGGTCGCGGTCCATCTGCGCGACCACCACCCGGCCGAACATGCCCGCCTCGGCGGCTTCCTGTTCGCGCCGCGCGCGCTCGGCTGGTACCTCGGTGCGCTGTGGCGCAAGCTGCACGATCGCAGCCTCAACGCGCTCGCCCTGCTCGGCAGCATCGGCGCCTGGGGCATCGCGATCGGCGCGCTCAGCGCGATCTTGGTCAAGTTCCTCGCCTCCAGCGGCATCGGCACATGAGCGCGCCGCAATGGTGGCTGGCCGCGTTCGGCGACACCCTGGTCTGGGCGCGCCTGAGCGTGCTCGACTCCGGCATCGCCGAGGTGTTCGACAACGACGGCGGCATCCTGCGCTACGACGACGAAACGGCCGCGCGCATGGCCCTGCTCGACGCTGAGTTCCGCGCGCTCGACGGCCTCGACGAAGACGACGCCGCCGCGCTCGGTTTCGATCTCGACAGCATCGAACCGCCGCGCGGTGACGATGACGAAGAACTGCTCAAGCAGATGGTGCAGAAGCTGCCGCCGCGGCATTGAATCGCGCAGATAGCGCGAGTTTCCGCAGCTCGACTGCTGCGGCCTACGAATGTCGAGAAGCGACCGGCGGCTTGGGCGTACTTTGCGACGGCGATCTGCACTTGGATTTCGATCCGACCTGAGAATCCACACACATGAATCTCGACCTCACCGGCAAACACGCACTCGTCTGCGGCGGCTCGCAAGGCATCGGCCGTGCGGCGGCGATCGAACTGGCCACGCTCGGCGCCGACGTGACCTTGCTCGCGCGCTCGCGCGAAGCGCTGGCCAGCGCGCTGGCGGCGCTGCCGACCACGCACGCGGCACAGCAGCACGCCACCGTCGCGGTCAACATGCTCGACCACGCCGAGCTGCGCGCCAAGGTCGAGGCGGTCGCCAACGCGCAGCCGATCCAGATCCTGATCAACAACAGCGGCGGACCGCCGGGGGGACCTGCGCACACCGCCGCGGCCGACGACTACCGCAGCGCGTTCGATCAGCATCTGGTCGCCGCGCAGATCCTGCTGCAGACGGTGCTGCCGGGCATGAAGTCCTCGGGCTACGGCCGCATCGTCAACGTGATCTCCACTTCCGTTAAAGAACCGATCAAGAACCTCGGCGTGTCCAACACGATCCGCGGCGCGGTCGCGAGCTGGGCCAAGACCCTGGCCGGCGAACTCGGCGCGCACGGCATCACGGTCAACAACGTGCTGCCCGGCTACACGCAGACGCAGCGGCTCGAACAGATTCTGACCGAGCGCACGCGCGCGACCGGCAAGAGCGGCGCCGAGATCGAACACGCGATGCTCGCGACGGTACCGCTCGGCCGCTTCGCCAAAGCCAGCGAGATCGGCAACGTGATCGCCTTCCTCGCCACACCGGCGGCGGCCTACGTCAACGGCATCAATGTGCCGGTCGACGGCGGTCGCATGATGTCGTTGTAACTTTCGCGATCGTCCGTGATCGCTGCTGCGGGATGGCTCGGCTCACGTGTCGCCTGATGCCGTCGGATGGTCCAGAAGCGGCCATCCATGGCCGCACTTTTCACTTAGAGCACGACTTGGAAGTCTTTGTAGTCCGCTTCGCGCGAAGCAGAAGCTCGGGATCTTTTTCGACCTCACGCTCGCGAACGCGGGCATCCATCGAAACGCTTTCACCCTTGCCCGCAACCGTCCTACGATGATCCTCAACATCGCCGCCTACCACTTCGTACCGATCGACGACGCCGACGCGCTCGTCGTGCGCCTGCGCGACGCCGCCGAGGCAGGCGACCTGCGCGGCACCGTGCTGGTCGCGGACGAAGGCCTCAATCTGTTTCTGGCCGGGCCGGCTGCGGCGATCGATGCTTTCCTCGCCGCGCTGCGCGCAGACGCGCGCTTCGCCGATCTGCGCGTCAAACCCAGCCATAGCGAAACGGTGCCGTTCGCGCGCCTGAAAGTCCGCCGCCGGCGCGAGATCATCACCTTCCGCCGCGCCACGGCCGCGCCGAATGCCGAGCGCGCGCCGGCGGTCGAACCGGCGACCTTGGCGCGCTGGATCGAGCAGGGCCGCGACGACGACGGCCGCCGTCTGGTGCTGCTGGACACGCGCAACCGCGAAGAAGTGCGCCACGGCACCTTCGCAGGCGCGCTGACCCTGCCGATCGATCGCTTCACCGACTTCCCCCAAGCCCTCGCCGCCGAACGCGAAACGCTGGCGGACGCGACCGTGGTCAGCTTCTGCACCGGCGGTATCCGTTGCGAAAAGGCCGCTTTGTGGATGCAGGCCAACGGCTTCGAACACGTCTGGCAGCTCGATGGCGGCATCCTCGGCTATTTCGAGGAAGTCGGCGGTGCCGGCTACGACGGCGCCTGCTTCGTGTTCGACGAGCGCGTCGCGCTCGACCCCGCTTTGCAACCGGTTGCGTGACACCGCCGCGGGACCTGCGGCGGGCTGAACGCAATAAACGACATTTCGCGACGATGCGCGAGCCGCTAAGCTGCGCGCGATGACTCTCGTCCTTGCGAATCTGATCGACGGCCGCGCCCAAGCGCCGGCCAACGGCCGCTATCTCGACGTGTTCGAACCGGCGGTCGGCGCCGTTTTCGCGCAGTGCCCCGCCTCCGACGCGGCCGATGTCGACGCCGCCGTCGCGGCAGCGCAGCGCGCCGCCGCGGATTGGGCGGCGACCTCGCCCGAGCGCCGCGCGCAGTGCTTGAACCGCCTCGCCGATCGCATCGAGGGTGAACTCGAAGCGCTGGCGGAGCTGGAATCGCGCGATTCGGGCAAGCCGGTGCAGCTCGCGCGCGAGCTGGATATCCCGCGCGCGGTGGCGAATCTGCGTTTCTTCGCCGCCGCGATCACGCAATGGGCCGGCGAATCGCACGCCAGCGACGAGCGCACCTTGAACTACACCTTGCGCCAGCCGCTCGGCGTGGTCGCCTGCATCTCGCCGTGGAATCTGCCGCTGTACTTGTTCACTTGGAAGATCGCGCCGGCGCTCGCAGCCGGCAATACGGTGGTGGCGAAACCGTCGGAAGTCACGCCGTGCACGGCCGCGCGGCTCGGCGAGCTCGCCATCGAAGCCGGCTTTCCGGCGGGCGTTTTGAACATCGTGCACGGCCACGGCGCCGGTGTCGGTCAGAGCCTGGTCGAGCATGCGCGGGTGAAAGCGATCTCGTTCACCGGCAGTACGCGCACCGGCGCGGCGATCGCCGCCGCGGCGGCACCGAAGTTCAAGAAGCTTTCGCTGGAGCTGGGCGGCAAGAATCCGGCCATCGTGTTCGCCGACGCCGACCTGTCCGACGCCAACCTCGACACGATCGTGCGCTCGGGCTTCGCCAACCAGGGCGAAATCTGCCTGTGCGGCTCGCGCCTGTTGGTCGAACGCTCGATCTACGACACGTTCAAAGCGCGCTATCTCGAACGCGTGCGCCGCTTGCGCGTCGGCGATCCACGCGAGACCGGCAGCGATCTCGGCGCGCTGGTATCGCAAGCGCACTACGACAAGGTCGTCGCCTGCATCGAGCGAGCGAGCGCGGAAGGCGGCACGGTTCTTTGCGGCGGCACCTCGGTGCGCGTCGAAGGCCGCTGCGCCGACGGCTGGTTCGTCGCGCCGACGGTGATCGAAGGCCTCGCCAACGACACCGCGACGAACCAGGAAGAAATCTTCGGCCCCGTCGTCAGCCTGATTCCGTTCGACGGCGACGACGAAGCCGTCGCGCTCGCCAACGGCACCGGCTACGGCCTGGCCGCCTCGATGTGGACGTCCAGCCTCGATCGCGCGCACGGCGTCGCCGCACGGCTCGAATTCGGCATCGTCTGGATCAACTGCTGGCTGCTGCGCGACCTGCGCACGCCGTTCGGCGGAGTCAAGAATTCCGGCGTCGGCCGCGAAGGCGGCGTCGAAGCTCTGCGCTTCTTCACCGAAGCGAAGAACGTCTGCCTGCGCCTGGGCTGAATCTCATTACGATTGGAAAGGATTGCTGGAACCGACATGGCCGAACTCGACGATCTCCTCGAACGCAACCGCCTCTGGTCGGAGGCCTTGCGCGCGCAAGATCCGGATTTCTTCAAACGCCTTTCCGAACAGCAGGCGCCGAAGTATCTGTGGATCGGCTGCTCCGATTCGCGCGTGCCGGCGAACCAGATCATCGCGATGGATCCCGGCGAAGTGTTCGTGCATCGCAACGTCGCCAACGTGGTCGTGCACACCGACCTCAACTGCATCAGCGCGATCCAATTCGCGGTCGACGTGCTGAAGGTCGAACACATCCTCGTCGTCGGCCACTACGGCTGCGGCGGCGTGCAGGCGGTGCTGGAGGATCGGCGCCTGGGCTTGGTCGACAACTGGCTGCGCCACGTCGCCGACGTGCGCCAGAAATACCTCGAAGCGCTGCGCGGCGTCGCCGATCCGCTGCAGCGGCATGCGCGTCTGTGCGAACTGAACGTGATCGAGCAGGCGGTCAACGTGTGTCATACCACGGTCGTGCAGGACGCCTGGGAGCGCGGCCAGAAACTCAGCGTGCACGGCTGGATCTACAGCCTGCGTAACGGCCGCGTGCGCGACCTCGGACTCGACGTCAAACAAACATCCCTGATCGCGGAGCGACAGGAGCAGGCGCTGGCGCAGCTCGGGCGGAGCACCGGGCACGACGCCGAACCATAGCGGCCGAACCACAACGGCCGAACCACAACGGGGAATTGAGCCATGTCCATGTCCGTCAGCATCGCCGCCGCGATCCTCGCCACGCAGTTGATGCAAGCCGAACCGCCGCCGCCGAGCAGCGGCGCCTCGATCACCCAGCAGCGTGCCGCAGTGGCCAAATCCGAGAAGCTGATGGCCGAAGCGCTCAAGCGCCCCGGCCTGCTCTCCGAATACCTCTACATGCGCGAGGCACGTGAACGCGATCCGGACGTCGCCTTCCGCCTGATCTTCAATCAGTATCTCAGTTGGTTCCAGACCTGGGTCGGCGACTACGCCGGTTCGCGCGTGACGTTCTCGATCGCGCAGCCGCCGGAAAAAGGCGACAGCGAAGCGCCGATGGACACCGGCTACAAGCAGACCCGCGCGCTCGATGCGATCGTCGAGCTGGCCAAGGGGCGCCAGGCCATTTTCTTCAACGAGAACCACAACATCGCGCAGACGCGCACCTTGACCGTGCAGATGCTGACGCGCCTGCGCGAACTGGGTTACGACACCTTCGCCGCCGAGACGCTGTACCACGACGACGACGGCCTGACCAAGCGCGGCTATCCGACCGCCGACACCGGCTTCTACACGCAGGAACCGATCTACGCCGAAATGGTGCGCACCGCGCTCAAGCTCGGCTTTCGCGTGGTCGCCTACGAGTCCGAATCGATGGCGACCGGCGATGCGCGCGAGCGCGAGCAGGCGCGCAACCTGTACCAGCGCGTCTACGACAAGCAGCACCCGAAGGCGCGGCTGATCGTCAACGCCGGCTTCACCCACATCCAGAAGGCCGGCAAGTACTTCGACGGCGCGGCGATGGCGCAGCACTTCGCCAAGCTGAGCGACATCGAGCCGATCACGGTCGAGCAGACCGTGATGATTCCGCACGACATCGTCAGCGGCGATCACCCGGTCTATCGTCGCATCGCGCAAGAAGTGCAGTTCGATGCGCCGATCGTGTTCCGCAACGACGCCGGCAAGCTGTGGTCGCTGCGGCCGCAGGCGTTCGACGTGAGCGTGGTGTTTCCGGCCGAGAACTACCGTCGCGGGCGTCCGAACTGGGCCACGATCGGCGGCCTGCGCACGCCGTACGGCATCAACGCGGATCTGTGCAAGGACGTCTATCCGTGCCTGATCGAGGCGCGCTACGCCAACGAAGGCGACGATGCGATCCCGGCCGATCGCCTGGTGTTCGAACTCAACCCGCAGGCGGGCACCGCGAAAGATCGCGTGCGCACTTCCTCCGATGCGATTCCCAGCAGCGACCTCTATCTGCGGCCCGATCGCTACCGCATCACCGCGCGCGACGCCGGCAACCGCCAGCTCGGCAGCACCACGATCACGGTCGGCGGCTCCACCGCCGCGCCGCCGGCGCAGCTATGAGCGCCTCGATTCATACCGATGCGGCGCCCGCTCCGGTCGGCGCCTATCCGCACGCGCGCCGCGTCGGCGATCTCTTGTTCCTCTCCGGCGTCGGTCCGCGCACGCCGGGCAGCAACGCGATTCCCGGCAACCGCCACGACGCCGACGGCACGCTGATCGGCTACGACATCGAAGCGCAATGCCGCCAGGTGTTCGCCAACGTGCGTGCCGTGCTGGAATCCGCCGGCGCGAGCTGGCGCGACTTGGTCGACGTGACCGTGTTCCTGACCGACATGCAGCGCGATTTCGCCATCTACAACCGCGTCTACGCCGAGCATTTCACCGACCCGGCCACGGCACCTTGCCGCACCACGCTCGGCATCACCGCGCTGCCGACGCCGATCGCGATCGAACTGAAGTGCATCGCGGTGCTGCCGAGCACGCCGCGCTGAGTTCGCGCCGCCGCGGCGGCGTGCCTCGTTGAGGTTCGGTACCGGAAGCGCGCGTTATCATTCGTGTCTTCGACCGCTCGCGGTCGCCGGCACGAGTTCGCCATGAGCCTGACGCCTCCCTTCAGTTTCCAGCGCTGGATCGACGAACACCGCCACCTGCTCAAACCGCCGGTCGGCAACAAGTGCATCGTCGACGGCGATTTCATCGTGATGGTGGTCGGCGGTCCGAACCAGCGCACCGACTACCACTACGACGAAGGCCCCGAGTTCTTTCACCAGATCGAAGGCGAGATGGTGCTGAAGGTGCAGGAAGACGGCCGCGTGCGCGATATTCCGATCCGCGCCGGCGAGATCTTCTACTTGCCGCCGCGCGTGCCGCATTCGCCGCAGCGCACGGCGAACTCGATCGGCTTGGTGATCGAACGCAAACGCCTGCCGCACGAGCAGGACGGACTGCTCTGGTTCTGCGAGCGCTGCAACCACAAACTGTACGAAGAATATTTTCATCTAGTGAATATCGAGCAGGATTTCCCGCGCGTGTTCGAGCATTTCTATCGCTCGCTCGAGGCACGCACCTGCAAGTCGTGCGGCCAGGTGAACCCGGCGCCGGAAAAGTACCGCTGAACAGCATCCGCGCCGCCGCAGCCGTGCGCACGTGCTGAGCGCCCTGCTCCAACTCAAACCGCGCGACGTGCCGTTGCGCGTGGCGCTGCGCAACACGCTGGCGATCGTGCTGCCGCTCGGGTTGGCCATCGCTGCCGGTCGTCCCGGCATTGGCCTCGGCATGGCGGCCGGTGCCTTGAACACGATGTTCATCGACCAGCCGGGACCGTACCGGCTGCGCATGCAGCGCATGGCGCTGGCCTCGCTCGCGTCGGGTTTGTCGGCCTACGCCGGCAGCCTGCTCGGTGCGCACCCGCTGCTGCTGGCGCTGGCGGCGTTGGTCTGCGGCATCAGCGGCGGCCTGTTGGTCGCGCTCGGCCCGAACGCCGGTCGTACCGGACTCGCCTGCATGATCCTCCTGGTGATCAGCGCGGCCACGCCGCGCGATCCCGTCGATGCGCTCGGTCCGGCCGCCCTGATCGTCGGCGGCGGCTTGCTGCAGATGCTGTTCGCGATCGCGGCGTGGCCGCTGCAACGCTATCGGCCGGAGCGCCAGGCGCTGGCCGAAGTCTGCCGCCAGCTCGCCGCGAGCGTGCGCGAGCGCAGCGACGCGCAAAGCGCGCCGCCGGTGACGCAGGCGCTGCTCGACGTGGAGAGCCTGCTGCACGGCGCGCATCGCGCGCGCGGCAGCGTGATGGAAACCTTCCGCGTGCTGGCCGAGCTGGTCGAACGCATCCGCCTCGAGCTGCTCGCGCTGAACGACCTGCACGCAGCGTTCGCCGACGGCGATGCGCGGCGTACGCTCGCACGCGTGCTCGAATACGCCGCGCGCGCGCTGGAGACGATCGCGCGCGCGCTCGACCAAGGCGCCAGTCCGCACGGCGCCGCCGCGGCGATGGAAGGCTTCGAAGCCGCGCTCGATTCGCTGCGCGAGATGTGCAAAGCGGCACCGGACTCGCGCGAGCTGACCATCGCGCTGGCACGCGCCGACGGTCTCGGCGGCCAGCTGCGCGCCGCCGCGCGCAATGCCGACTTCGCCGGCAGCCGCGGCGAGCTGCGTGCGGGCGCGGCCGAACTGCGCCTGCCGGCCGAGATGCGACCCGGCAATGCGCTGCAAACGCTGCGCGCGAATCTGACCCTGTCCTCGATCGCGTTCCGCCATGCGCTGCGTTGCGGCGTCTGCCTCGCTCTCGCGATTCTGGGCGAGCGTCTGGCCGGCATTCCGCACGGCTACTGGATACCGATGACCGCGGCGATCGTGCTGAAACCCGATTTCGCCGGCACCTTCAGTTTCGGCCTGCTGCGCGTGCTCGGCACCATGCTCGGCCTGGTGCTGATCACGGCCTTGATCCACTACGCGTTCGGCGGCGTGTGGGAACGCGTCGCCCTGGTCGCGCTGTGCGCGTTCGGCTTTCGCCTCCTGACCACGGTGCACTACGGCATCGGCGTGATGATGCTGACCGGCCTGGTCGTGCTGCTGTTCTCCTTCGACGGCGTGCCGGCCGGCGAAATGCTGCAAGCGCGCGGCATCGCCACCGCGCTCGGCAGCGCGCTCGCCCTGATCGCGTATTTGGTCTGGCCGACCTGGGAACACCTGCGCGTACGACCCGCGCTGGCTGCGATGCTGGACGCCTATCGCGCCTACTTCGCCGTGCTGTTGCGCGACGATGCCGCGCAACGCGCCGCCACGCGCACCGCCGCTCGCGCCGCGCGCACCAACGCGCAAGCCTCGCTCGAACGCCTACGCGGCGAGCCGCGCCGCGACCCCATCTTGATCGCGTTCGCCGAAGGCGTGTTCGCCAATGCGAACCGCTTCATCCGCGCCGGCATGGCGCTGGAAGCGGTCACGCTGGATGCGCGCGCGCTGCCGCAACGCGAGGCGGTGCTCGCCTTCATCGACCGCATCGACATGAGCCTGGCTGCGCTCGCGCGCGACCTGCGCGGCGGCACGCCGCCGCAGATCGGCAGCCTGCGCGAGGAAGAACGTGCGCTGGTCGCCACGCTCGAAGCCGCTGCCGGCGACGAGGACGCGCGCAACGTCGCCGGCGCGATCACCGACGCGTTCGACCGCATGACCGACAGCGTCGACACCTTGGCGCACGTCTTGCGCGAGGACGAGCGGCGCGCGGCGACGCTTGCCTCGGCGCGCTGAACCCGATTGCCGCCGTCGTTCGACGCGTTGGTGACGTTCGGATCGCTCAGGAGGCGTCCGGCGAACGCGGGCCGCGCGTCCGTCGTGTCGGCGGCACGTCGGTCTCGGTTGGAAACGCGCTGCTGCGCGACTTCTCTTCCCACGTCTTGCCGCCCGGCGAATTTCCCAGCGATGCGATGGCCGCCTTCCAACCCGCCTGGAAACGCGATCGCGCTTGTAGATGCTGATACATCTCGTTGATGCGGCGTTCCAAAGTACGGTCGGAAATGCCGAGCTGGTGCGCGATCGCCTTGTCCTTGATACCGGTCGACAACAGCGACATCAGTTCGTTGACCTCTTTTTCCGCTTTGTCGCGCGCGCCGTCGGCACCGAACGAGACCGCCTGGTTCCACAACAGCTCGAACAAGGCATACATCGCATCGAACAACCACGACGGACGCAGCAACAGACCCGCTTGCGAGGTGTACTCGATGTGCAACGGCACCAGCGCCATGCGGCGGTCGACGATCAGCGCCTTGATCGGAATGCCCGAGCAGACGCGAATCTGCTCGCCCAGTTCGATCTCAATGTGCATGTGCTCGAGCCGGCCCGGCACCGCCAACGCTTCGGTATCGACGATCGTGCGATAGCTGACGCCTTGCCGCAGCGTCTGCCGCTTCTGGTCGACCTGGGTCGACAAATCGCTGACATAGGGCGGCCGGTCGAAACACAGCACCTCTTTGCGTGCCGACGCGTACAAGCGCTCCATCACCTGCAACAAGGACTGATGCCCGGTGATGACTTCGGCGCGCGCTTCGGTGTCTTCGGCGCCGCGCAGCGGACGGATCTTGGCGAGCCGCTCGATCAACGAGCGCGCTGAGTGCAGCCGGCTCTGCTGCTTTTCGATGAAAGTGCCGAAGCACACGTCCGGCGGCGCGGCGCGATAACGCGGCGGTTGCTCCAGCGTGTGGCTGGCCAAGCCCTTGTTCTCGATCGCCTGCAGTACACGCTGGGTGTCGGCCGGCGGCGAGCCGATGGCGAGGGCCAGCTCATCGAGCGTATGACCGGGACGACGCAGCAAGACTTCGTAGAGGCGAAGCTCCTCGTCGGCGAGGCCGATGACGCGCTGGCCGTCACTTTCCTGTTGCGAGTTCGTAGGCATGGCGTGGCTGGGTTCGGCGCGATGGCCCAAGCATGCGTCGTATGCGTGCTTCGACGCGAAGGAGTGGGAGTGATTAGAACAATCCAGACTTCTGCGGGAGCCTTCCACCCGACCCTCCGTATCATTTTGTTACGTTTGCACCTGGCCGTTCGTACCGCCACCAAGAAGCCGGCTGCGAAGCGATCGCGAAATGTGACTGCATCGACATTTGGCGATCATCAGCCGTGTCGGATTTCCACCTCGTTGCTGGCCTAGCATCCGACTCGCTCGACACGCCGCTGTGGGACGCTCCGATGCGGTTGCGCCGGTCGAGCGCGGGAAGAATCGATACAGGCCGGCAGCCGCGGAACCTTCATGGTCCGCGTCCTCGCGGGGTTGCTGCCGAAAATTTTCAGCGCTGCTCGCCGCATACGCGCAGTGGACGGCCACGGAGACGAGGGGAGATCGCTCCAGCCGTGTTCGCGTATTCGCCGACAGTCACCAACTGGGAGAGCGAATCATGAGGGTCCGTCGCACGATGCTGCGCTACGCAGCGTCCATTGCCGTCGTTTGTACGGCGCTTCCGCTCGGCGCGATTACCGTGCAGGAAAGCTTGAGCCAACTGCGCCGACCGGCGCAGGCCTTCGTCGCGCCTGCGCTCGACGTGAAGCCGTCCTTGACCGCGAACGCGAAGAGCGATGTCGCCGCCGCCGCGCGCATCGACGCGTTCGAGCAGCGCGCAGGCGGGCGCTGGGAAGTGCGCTGGGACGCGCGCGGCGATCGGCCCAACCTGGTGCAAGGCAGCGGCGTCGCGCTGATTCCGGGACGCGGCAATCGTCTCGCACCGAGCCAGTTCGGCGTCGCCTCCGCGCAAGAGATGAACCTCGCCACCGTGACCGCCGCCGCGCGGCGCTTTCTCGACCAGCAGAAAGACTTGCTAAAGCTCGACGGCCTGCAGTTGCGGCCCGACGCGAAGCGCAGCGGCTCTTACGGCAAGGACAAGAGCTTCTGGACGATCGAATTCGCGCAATACGTCGGCGCGGTGCCGGTCGACGGCGCGTTCGTCTACGCGCGCATCTCGCACGGCAACGTCGTGCAGTTCGGCGCCGAGCGCGTCGGCGACGTGCGCATCGACACCACACCGACCTCCACGCGCGAAGGCGCGTTCCGCGCGGCCTGGTCCGAACTCGGGTTTCCGGCCGACACGGCGGTGGCGGCGATGCAGGTAGCGGGCGAACTGCGTCTCTATCCGAGCGCAGTGAGCGGCGAACCCGCGGCGACGGCCTTCAGCGGCAAGCAGGGCGAGGGCTACCAGCACGTGCTCGCCTGGCGTTACGTCTTCCGCGTCGACGGCAACGACGCCAGCTGGCAGGTGCTGGTCGACGCCAAATCGAACCGCGTGCTCGACGTGCGCGACTTGAACCTCAACGCCGACGCGACCATCACCGGCGGCGTCTATCCGACCACCAACCTCGAACCGGAAGTGGTGATGCCGTTTCCGTTCGCCGCGGTCACGGTAGGCGCGGCGAGCACGATCACCGACACGCTCGGCATCTACGACTACGCCGGCGGCACCGCCAGCACCTCGCTCGACGGCAAGTACTTCAAGATGGTCGACAACTGCGGCGCGATCTCGTTGTCGAACAGCACCGACGGCAACCTCGCCTTCGGCACCGGCAGCGGCACCGACTGCGCCACGCCGGACGGCAACACGGCGGGACCGGGCAACACGCACGCCACACGCACCGGCTTCTATCACTTGAGCCGCATCAACGAGAAAGCACGCGGCATCCTGCCGGACAACACCTGGCTGCAGGGCAAGGTCACGGCGAACATGAACGTCGATCAGACCTGCAACGCCGGCTACAGCCCAATCGACGGAACGATCAACTTCTACAAATCCGGCGCGAACCCCAACGACCCTTCGATGCTGTGCGGCAACACCGGTGAAATCGCCGCCGTGTTCCTGCACGAGTGGGGTCACGGCTTGGACAACAACGAAGGCGGAGCCGCCAGCGAGAACGGTTCGGGCGAGGCGGTCGGCGACACCTTCGCCTTCCTCGAAACGAAAGACTCCTGCATCGGCCCCGGCTTCTTCGTCAGTGGCCAGGTCTGCCACGGCTGCACCACCTGCACCGGCGTGCGCGACTTGAACGACTTCTCGCTGGCGGGCACCCGCACGATCTCCACGCCCGCGAACGTCGAGGCCAGCGGCGGCATCGATTGCCTCGGCGGTCAGCTCACTTGTCCGTGGCTGGTGGGAGGTTTCATTCCTTATCAAGGGCCGATGGGCTACGAAGGTCATTGCGAAAGCCAGATCGCCGGCTCGGCCAACTGGGATCTGAAAAACGCCTTGGCGCAGCGCTTCGGCACCGACGAAGGCTACGCCGCGATGGACGGCATCTGGTACGGCAGCCTGCTGCCGTCGAAGAGCGCCTATCAAGTTCAGGACGGCGGCCAGTGCAATCCGAAGGCAACCGTCAACGGCTGCGCCGCGACCAACTGGTACACGGTCTATCTCGCGGTCGACGACGACGACGGCGATCTCAGCAACGGCACGCCCAACGCCTGCCGCATCTGGGATGCCTTCAACGCGCACGGCATCGCCTGCGGCGAGCGCCCGATCTGCACCGCCGACGGACCGGACTTTTCTCTGCGTGCAAGCGACAGCCCGCAAGCGATTTGCGCACCGGCGGCGGCGAATTTCAGCATCGAGGTGCGCGCCAATCTCGGCTTCGCCAATCCGGTCACCTTGGCTGCGAGCGGACAGCCGGCCGGCACCAGTGCGAGCTTCTCGTCCAATCCGGTCACGCCGGGCGGTTCGACCACGTTGACGATCGGCGGCACCGCGGCGGCCGCGGCCGGTGACTACACGATCAACGTCGCCGGTACCGCGCAGGACAGCCCCGGGCACGACACCGACGTGCGCCTGACGGTGTTCACGGCGGCGCCCGGCGCGCCGAGCTTGAGCAGCCCCGCCGACGGCGCCAGCAACGTCAACAGCAGCGACGCGACCCTGACCTGGCAGGCCACCGATCAGGCCGCGTCGTACACGGTCGAGGTCGCGACCGATGCGGCGTTCGCGCAGATCGTCGCCAGCCAGAGCGGACTGACCACGACCAGCTGGCAGGCCAGCGGCCTCAGCCCGACCACGCGCTACTACTGGCGCGTGCGTGCGACCAACCTCTGCGGCGGTGGCAGCGATTCGGCCGTGTTCTCCTTCACCACCAGCGCCACGCTCTGTCGCAATCCGGCCGCCTCGATCGGCACCGAACTCAGCGACGTCATTACGGTGGCGCAGAATCAGCCGGTGCAAGGCGTACGCCTGCGCGTCGATCAGAAGAGCGGCTTCACCTTGGGCGGTGCCGCCATCTCGCTGAGCCACGGCGCAACCTCCGTTACCGTCTTCCAAGACGATCAGTGCACGGCCGCCACGATGAACGTGGTGTTCGACGACAGCGCGAGCGCGCCGGTCGATTGCCCGCTGCTCGGCGCGGCTGCCGGCACCTACCAGCCGCTCAATCCGCTCAGCGCGCCGTTTGCGGGACAGTCCTCCAGCGGCGATTGGACCTTGACGATCACCGACTCGCTCGGGTCCTTCTTCCCCGGCACCCTCAACACCTGGTGCCTCGATCTCGACTTCGGCGGCAACGACGGCATCTTCGCCGATGGATTCGACGGCGCCGTGCCTTGAACACGGCGTGAAAACCGCTCTGCCAGCCGCCCCCATCGGCTGGCAGAGCGACACGAGTGTCTCGTGAGCCGCCCTTCCCCCCTGTGGCGGCGCAGTCGAAAACCGGAGCTTCGCCCCCGGAGCAGACACAGGCGATTTGATTCTTCCGCACACCTCGCAACGGAACTCAGCGACAACCGACTCGCCCGGAGCCCAACGTGAAATCGATTCAGCATTCGATCGCTTCCCCGTCCCAACGTTCTGCCCACCTTCGCCGCAGTGCCCTCGCCCTCGCTCTCGCCGCTGCGCTGTCGTCGGCTCACGCGGCGCAGCCGGTGCATACGATTCGCGCCGCGCCGCCGACGGTCGACAACCTCGCCGCCGCGCGGCGCGACGCCGGCTTGATCCTTCTCCGCGCGGGAATCTTCGATCCGGCCGCGCAGCAGATCGACCTGTCGGTCACCGGCGCTGCGGCCGCAGCCTCGAGCGGATTGGCGATCGTGCAGTTCGAAGCGGGACGATCCGACGGACGCAAAGCCTTCGCCGCGCTCGGCGCGGACATCGTCGGCTACATTCCCAACAACGCCTATCTGGTGCGGCTCGGCGCCGCGCGCCTGGACGCGCTGCGCGCGCTCGACGGCGTACGCTGGGCCGGCGCCTATCAGGCCGGCTTCAAGGTCGACCCGAAACTGTGGACGACGCGACGGGCGACGCTGCAGGCCGGTGCCGATCAGCGCTATGAACTCGAGATCTCCGGTTTCGCCGGCCACGATCTCGGCGCGGTCGCCGACGCCTTGCAGGCACAACTGCCGGACTTGCGCATCAGCAACCGTAGCGACGACAAGTTCCTGCCGACACTGCGCGTCAGCGTCGACGCCGGCGATCTCGCGCGCGCCGTCACCGCCGCCAGCGCGCTCGACGCGGTCGGCTACATCGAACCCTTCATCACACCGCGGCTGGACAACAGCGGCTCGATCGCCGCGATCCAGGGCGACGCGAGCGGCGACGTCGCCGGCTCCGGTGCGGTCGGCACGCCGACGCCGCTGTGGGATCACCAGATTCTCGGTAGCAATCAAATCGTCGCCAGCATGGATTCCGGCGTCGATCACAACGAAGCCTGGTTCACCACCTTGGACAAGGGCAGCGGCCCGGTGACCGCGCTGACGCCGGCCGAAGACACCACGCCGCCCGCGCTCGGCACCCTGCATCCGAACAACAAGATCGTCGGTTATTTCGTCCAGCCCGGTTCCACCGCGTACGACAGCGACGGTCCGGTCTGTCCTGGCGGCGTCGGAGGGCTCTCGTTCCACGGTACGCATACCTCCGGCACCATCGTCGGCGACGCCGCCGGCACGTTCGGCGCGGCGACGTATCTGGCCGCAACCCCGACCGCCGCCAATCACGAACTCGCCGACGGCATGGCGCCGAACGCGCAGCTCTTGTTCCAAGACATCGGCAACGACACCACCGGCTGTCTGGCGATCAACGATCTCGGTGCTTCGATCGATCAGGCGCATGCGGCCGACGCACATCTGCAGAACAACAGCTGGGGCGGCGCCACGCAGGGCGCTTACACCGGCAGCGACACCATCGCCGACGCGCATTCGCGCGACCTCGACACGATGCTGTTGATCTACTCGGCCGGCAACGACGGCCAGGCGGGCGGACTCGTCGGCGCCTGCGCGACCGGCCAGACCGAGCCGATTCCCGGCGACGCCTTCGGCAAGTACCTCTGCTTGCAGACGATCGGCTCACCCGGCAACGGCAAGAACGTGCTGACCATCGGCGCCACCAATCACGGTGGCCTCGGCGAGATGGCTGCGTTCTCCAGCCGCGGACCGAGTGCCGACGGCCGCCAGAAGCCGGACATCGTCGCGCCCGGCGCCGGCGCCGAAGCGAACGATCCGCTCGGTTCGGGCGGTATCAGCTCCGCCGCCGGCAACAGCAACGACGCCGATACGATCCAGGCGCCGGTGTCCAAATTGCTGTCGGGTACTTCGATGGCGGCGCCGACGATCAGCGGCAATGCCGCCCTGGTGCGACAGTTCTATGCCGACGGCTTCTATCCGCGCGGCGAACGCACGCCGGCCGATGCGCTCAATCCGAGCGGCGCCTTGCTCAAGGCCGTGCTGGTCAACGCGACCGTGATCGATCTCGCCAACACCGGTTCGGCCGGCACACCGCTGCCATGGCCGAACCAGCACAGCGGCTGGGGCCGCCCCTGGCTCGACTCCAATCTCTGGTTCAAGACCACCCTCGCCGGCGGCGACGACAGCCGCCGCACGCGCCTGATCGATCGCCCCAACTCGGCCGGCCTCGAAACCGGCCAGAGCGACAGCTTCACCCTTCACAACGTCGAAGCCGGCAAGGAACTGCGCGTCAGCCTGACTTGGTTCGATCCGGAAGCTTCGTTGTCGGCCGCAACCACCTTGGTCAACAACCTCGATCTCGAAGTGACCGCACCCGACGGCAGCGTCTACAAGGGCAACGTATTCGCCGCCAATCAATCGACCACCGGCGGTGAAGCCGATGCGATCAACACGGTCGAACAAGTGCGGCTGGCGACACCGGCGGCCGGCGCCTACACCGTCAAAGTGATCGGCGCAGCGATACCGGGCAACGGCCAGGCCAACAGCGACACGCAAGGCTACGCGCTCGCCATCACCGGCGGCTTCGGCCTGCCCGATGCGGCCGCGCTGCCAGCACCGAGCGCGCTCAGCGTCGCCGCCAACGACAGCAACGGCGTGGCGATCGGCTTCACCGGCACGAGCGGCGCGCAGGGCTATCAGCTCTATCGCGCCAGCGGCACCTGCGCCAGCGCTGCGGCCAGCGATTTCCGCTTCGTCGCGAACGGCACGGCGGCGCCGCTGGTCGATACGCACACGCAAGGCGGCTTTTCCTACGCCTACAAAGTGCGCGGCATCCAGAACGACGTCGAAGGCGATGCATCAGGCTGCATCGACGCGGTATCGGCGGCGGCGTGCACCCTGCAACCGCTGTTCGGCAGCGGCGCGGTCAGCGCCGGCGGCGCCAACGCGAGTTGCAGCGTCGCACTCAGCTGGCCGGCCGCGAATCCCTCTTGCCCGGCGTCGAGTTCGGTCAGCTACGCGGTCGAACGCGCGAGCGATCCGTACTTCACCACGCCCGAATCGATCGCCAGCGCGTTGACGACGACGACGTTCACCGACACCGCGGTGAGCAACGGCACGCCGTACTACTACCGCGTGAAGGCCACCGACAATCTCGGCAACCCGAGCGCAGCGTCACCGACGGTCGGCATCACGCCGAGCGGACCGGACGGGCCGAATCCGGCGAGCTACTACGACAACGTCGACGACGCGACGTATCTCGTGCTCGATCCGCCATGGCAGGCCACCAACACCTTCGCCGCGGACGGCAGCTACAGCTATCACAGCGGAGCGGACGGCGGCAGCTACCCGACTAGCGTCTGCCTCAGCGCGACCACGCCGGCGCTGACCTTGCCCGCCGGCGCGACGATGAGCTTCGAAGCGCGCTACAACCTCGAATACCAGTTCGACGGCATCGTGCTCGAAATCTCCACCGACGACGGCGCCACCTGGGCCGACCTGCCGCCGGACGGCGGCTACCCCGATACGCTGGCCAAACCGGGCAACGCCTGCGGCTACACCAGCACGCACGGCGCGTTCACCGGCGTCTCCACCGCGAGCTCGAACGCCGATCCGGGCAACGCCACCGCGACACCGGTGTTCAAACCGTTCAACGTGAATCTGGCGAGCTTCGCCGGCCAATCGGTCAAGCTGCGCTGGCGTCTCGCCAGCGACGGCGGCACCGAGTTCGCCGGCTTCTTCCTCGACAAGATCCGCATCGGCGATGCCGATGCCGTCGTCGATCGTATCTTCGGCGACGGCTTCGACGGTGGCGGCTCGAGCGGCGGCGACTACGTTTGTCACTAGCACTCTGACGCCATCGCGGCGACGATCCCGAACGAATCGCTAGTTATTTCGGAACTGCGGCCAAGGATGGCCGCTTGCAGTTGCGCCGAAGTCGTTGTCCACGCAAAGTACGTACACTTCCGGACGCCGCAGCGATCCTGGACGGATCGCAAAAACTATTGACTCTCCGGCGCCAAACCGTAATATGCGCGTCCCACGCGGGAATAGCTCAGTTGGTAGAGCACGACCTTGCCAAGGTCGGGGTCGCGAGTTCGAGTCTCGTTTCCCGCTCCAGATTGCAGACGAAGCCCCGGTTCGCCGGGGTTTTGTTTTTCTGCACGATGTCGATGGTCCGTCGGAATGACGGAGTGCGTTTCGTCACCGGCCTGGTGGCAGAGTGGTCATGCAGCGGACTGCAAATCCGTGTACGCCGGTTCGATTCCGACCCAGGCCTCCAATTCGAAGCACCGGCACGTCGTAGACGTCCATCGACCCGCAGCCATGCGGGTTTTTTGTTGCCTACATCCGCTCGCCGCGCTCTGAACTCGCCACCGCGGCTGAGAAACGAGTCGCAGCCTTCACTTCTGCGCCCGCAGTATCGGCCACGCCGCGCGCACGTACTGCAGGCCGGACCAGATCGTCAGGATCGCCGCGATCACCAGCAGGCCCTCGCCGATGCGGTAGTAACGCAGTTCCTGAAAGTCGCGCTGATGCAGCAGCACGACGATCGCGACCACCTGCATCACCGTCTTGATCTTGCCGATGGTGGCGACGCGCACCATCGCGCGCTGGCCGATCTCGGCCATCCACTCGCGCAGCGCGGATATGCTGATCTCGCGGCCGACGATGACCGCCGCGGTGACCGCCAGGATCGGCTGCGGGTTGTCCTGCACCAACAGGAACAGCGTGACCGCGACCATCAGCTTGTCGGCGACCGGATCGAGGAAGGCGCCGAAGGCGGACATCATGTTGTAGCGCCGCGCGATCCAGCCGTCGAGCCAGTCGGTCAGCGCGGCGAACACGAAGATCACGGCGGCGGCGATGTTGGAGCCGCGGAACGGCGCGTAAAACACCACCACCATCACCGGCAGCAGCGCGATGCGGAACAGCGTCAGCGCGGTCGGCAGGGTGATCTTCGACGATTTATGTTCAGCGTCATCCATGGAAGCTCGCATAGATCCGTTCGGCCAGGTCTCGACTGATTCCTTTTACCTGCATGAGTTCCTCGATACCTGCCTTGGACAACCCGCCGAGGCCGCCGAAATGCCGCAACAGCGCGGAACGGCGGCGCGCACCGACACCGGCGATTTCCTCCAGCGTACTCGCTTCGCGCGCTTTTTCGCGACGCCCGCGGTGGCCGGTGATCGCGAAACGGTGCGCTTCGTCGCGCACGCTCTGGATCAAATGCGAGGCGAGCGATTCCGGCCCAGGCCACAAGGTGCGACCGGAACGCCCCAGGATCAAGGTTTCATCGCCCGCGCGACGTGCCTCGCCCTTGGCCACGCCGACCACCGGCACGCCCTCGAGGCCGAGTTCGTTCAGCACGTCGACCGCCTGCTGCACCTGGCCCTTGCCGCCGTCGATCAAGAGCAGGTCGGGCAGCTTGGCCAGCGACTCGTCGACACGTTCGATCTTCGTCGCCGCCTCGCCCTCCGCCGCTGCGACCGGCGCCTCGCTGGCTGCGGCGGCGCGACGGAAGCGCCGCTGCAGCGCCTGACGCATCGCCGCGTAGTCGTCGCCGCCGGTGATGCCGGTGATGTTGAAGCGTCGGTACTGCGATTTCTCCGGCCCTTCCGGCCCGAACACGACGCAGGACGCCACCGTCGCCTCGCCCATCGTGTGGCTGATGTCGAAGCACTCGATGCGGCGCGGCGCTTCGTCCAATCCGAGCAAGTCGCGCAGCGACTCGAAGCGCGCCAGCAAGGTCTGCCGGCTGGCCAGGCGCGAGGCCAGCGCTGCCTCGGCGTTGCGGATTGCCAGATCGCGGAAGCGCGCACGCTCGGCGCGCACATTGCTCTTGATCTCGACCGCACGCCCGGCACGCTCGCCGAACGCTTCGGCCAGTGGCGCTGCGTCCTCGATCGCGTGGCTCAGGATCAGCTCCGACGGCAGCGGACGATCGAGGTAGTACTGCGCCACGAACGAAGCGAGGATCACCGCTTCGTCGGCTTCGGTCGGCAGGCGCGGGAAGAAATCGCGCGAGCCGAGGCTGACGCCGTTGCGGAAGAACAGCACGCTGACGCAGGCGATGCCGGCGCGGATCGCGCACGCGATCACGTCCATGTCGGCGCTGGCGCCCTGCACGTAGTGGTTCGCCTGCACGCGCTTGACCGCCGCGATCTGGTCGCGAATCTGCGCGGCGCGCTCGAACTTCAGCTCGACGCTGGCGTGCTCCATCGTCGCGACGAGTTCGTCCATCATCGCGCCGGCGCGACCGTCGAGGAACATCTCGGCGTGGCGCACGTTCTCGGCGTAGTCGGCGCCGGAGACCAGGCCGACGCAGGGCGCGGTGCAGCGATTGATCTGGTGTTGCAGGCAGGGGCGCGAGCGATTGCGGAAGTAGCTGTCCTCGCAGTTGCGGATCTTGAACAGCTTCTGGATCAGGTCGAGGCTGGCGCGCACCGCGCCGGCGCTCGGAAACGGCCCGAAATAGCGCCCCGGCGCATTGCGCGTGCCGCGATGGAAGGCCAGGCGCGGGAAGTTTTCCGACGGTGAAGCGGCGTTCTCCGATTCCGCTTCGCCGCGCTTGAGGCGCCGCGGCGCCGATTCTTGCGCCGATTCGGTCTCCGCCTCCGCCAGCGCGTTCGCGGCTGCGGCGCGGCCGGCGCGGCCTTGCAGCGCGCGCGCGCCGGTCAGATGGATGTAGGGATAGCTCTTGTCGTCGCGCAGGACGATGTTGTAGCGCGGCTTGAGCGTCTTGATCAGATGCGCTTCGAGCAAGAGCGCTTCGGCCTCGGTGCGCGTGACCGTGGTTTCCATGCCGGCGATCTGCGCGACCATCGAAGCGATGCGCGGCTGCAGCGCCGGCTTCAAGAAATAGCTGCCGACGCGCTTCTTCAGATTGCCGGCCTTGCCGACGTAGAGCAGCTCGCCGTCGGCGTCGAACATGCGATAGACGCCCGGCGCGCCGGTCAGGGTGCGGACGAAGGTCTTGCCGTCGAACGGCTCGGCGATCGTGTTCATGCTCGCCCCCGCGTCCGCCTACGGCGCATCCGGCGGACTCATGGCGCTGCGGATAGCGCGGCCGAACGGGTGGATGTGCAGCGTCGATGCGTCGTTGCTGTGGAACGGTGGGGGCGCCATGGGGATATCGTAACCGCCTGCGGCGACGGCGTCGCCACGCGGCGGCCTGCGCGGACCGTTGCAATCGCGAAACGCTCGCCAACCATTCGCGCCCCACGTGACCGCGCGTTTCGGCGCTACGAGGATCGGTCGTCTCTCCGATCTTTCGAACCGAAACGGCTTTGGGGCTAGCATTCGACCCGATGATGTTGCCGCCGCGGAACCGGCGGCTCGAACCGGACGCGCACTGCCCATGCCCCTGTGGAACTGCCCCAAGTGTCAGCGCACCTTCCGCCAGATCAACCAGCGCCATTCCTGCGGCACCGGCGATCGCGACGCCCTGCTCGCGGGCAAACCGGACGAGCTGGTCGATCTGTATCGACGCCTGGAGGACTTCCTTCACACGCTGCCGGCGGTCGAGATCGTCACCAAGGATCGCTACGCACTGTTCCGCACGACGCGCATCTTCGCCGACCTGACTTTCATGAAGGATGCGCTGCGACTCGCGATTCATCTTCGACGGCAGGTCTCCGACCCGCGCTTTTTCAAGATCGCCGACGACGGCAAGGGACAAGTCAGCCACGTGGCCAAGCTGCGCGATGCCGCGGACCTGCAAGCGATCACCGCGTATCTGAGCGAAGCGCATCGCGTCGCTTGAAGCAGCGACGAGATCGGCGGCCGTCTCAATCCTCGCCCACCGGCACGCGCCGCGCGTTGCCGCTGTCGAGATCGATGCAGACGATCTCGTGCAGGTTCGTATTGGCGACCCAGAGCTGGTCGCCGTGCAGCGACAATCCCTGCGGCTCGCGCAAGGGGCGATCGATGCGCAAGGTCTGCAGCGTGCCGCTGCGCCGATCGAAACGCTTGATCGCACCGTTGTAGCTATCGGCGACATAGATCGCGCCGCGCGCATCCGCCGCCAACGCGAGCGGATTCTGCAGGCGCGCATCGGCACGGCCGCCATCGGCATTGCCGAACTCGTACAGGCCCGCACCGATCAGCGTCTCGACCCGACTGCCGTCGGCGTCGACCACGCGCAGCGCCGAAGCCGCCGCGTCGACGAAAAAGTACTGACGCCCGAGTCCGGCGACTCCGCTCGGCTGCGCCAGCCGCGCGTCGGCGCCGAGGTCGTCGGCGAGACCGAGTTCGCCGCTGCCGGCCAGCACCGACACCTCCTGCGTCAGCAGATTCATGCGCCACAGCTGGTGCTGCCCGGCCACCGCGATCGCCAGCTCGTCGCCGAGCACGGCGAGATCGAGCGGCGAGTTCGGCACCTGCCGCGGCGAAGCGCGGCCCTGCGGGCGCGTGCGGCCGGCACGGCCGTAGCCGAGCACCGTGTCGACGCGGCCGCTGACCAGATCGATGCGGCGTACGGCATGGTTGCCGCAGTCGGCGACGTACAGCGCCTCGCCGTTGCGCGCCAAGCCTTGCGGATCGTCGAAGCAAGCCTGTGCCGCGTCGCCGTCGCCGAAGCCGGCGTTGCCGCTGCCGAAGCGGCGCAGCACGCGACCGCTGTAGTCGCATTCGAGCACGCGATGATGACCGCTGTCGGCGATGTAGAGCCTGCGCGCCTCGGCCAGCAGCTTGCCGGGAAAGGCGAGCACGCTGCGCCGCTCCGGTCGCGAGGTCGGCAGCGCCGGCTCGAATACGCGCAGATCGCGCAGCGCGGCATCGTCGAGCAGACGCGCGATCGCCGCGTCGATCTCCTCGGCGCAGCCCTCGCCGGAGAAGCTGGCGGCGCGGCGGCCTTCGGCATCGAGCAAGACCACGCTCGGCCACGCTTCGACACCGTGCGCCTGCCACAAGCGGAAATCCGCATCGTTCGCGACCGCGTGGCGCAGGCGCAGCCGATTGCTCGCACGCAGCAGGGCCTCGTCGTCGCGCTGATGCGGATACTTCGGGCAATGCAGGCCGAACACGACCAGACCATCGTGATACTTGCTTTCGAGCCGGCGCAAGTGCGGCACGAGATTCCAGCAATTGACCGCGTCGTAGCTGAAGAACCAAAGCAGCACGACGCGACCGCGCTGCTCGGCCAGCCGCGGCGCGCGATCGGCGTTGACCCAGACCAGGTCGGCCGGAAATTCCGCGGCGGCTTCGCGCGTCATGCGCGATGCCGCTCGATCCACGCAGCGACGCCGCTGCGCGCGAGCGCGACCACGCGCTCGAAATCGGCGTGCGTGCCGTAGTATGGGTCGGGCACTTCCGCGTCGTCGAGGAACAACTGCGGCTCGACCCCGGAGGCCGACGCGCGTAAGCGCTGCAGCGCACGCAAATTGACCCGATCCATCGCGAGCACGTAGCGATAGCGCTCGAAATCGGCCGCCACCACCTGGCGCGCGCGATGCTGCTTCAGCGGATAACCGAGCCGCTCGGCGATCTCGATCGAGCGCGCATCGGCACGCGCCCCCACGTGATAACCCTCGGTGCCGGCCGAGGCGATCTCGGCCGCGAAACCGGCACGCGCGAACTCGATTCGCGCCACCGCTTCCACGGTCGGCGAACGGCAGATGTTGCCCATGCAAACGAACAGAAACGACACTTTATCCATGCTATTCAAATAGATACGGACGAAAATGGCTCGAATCTAACCCCTTAAAACATGCGTTTTCATGGTAACAGGATCAATCACTTGCGAGGGCGAAGCGGAGAGCGAATTCCGTCACTCCCTCGGCGTCGCAACCACCCTATCGCCGTGGCAGCCATCGCAGTCGAAGCGCTCACCACCGCACGCAGGACACCACCCAGTCTCAAACTGTTGTATTGGTACTGATCGGGATACTGGCGGTATCCCGATCCCCGCGTGTCGCTGCGTCTGCGCAACTAGATTCGGAACCGTCGCGCGGTATGGGTGAGCGTTTCGACACCAGCTACGTGGCAATGAATCGATCTATCTTCAGGCCCGCATCGGATGCTACTGACCTCTCAAGTGAGTCGGCCTCAAATCGGGCACGAGCCGACTCCTCGGCAAGATCTGCAATTCGGTTCTCAGTCTTCGTGGACAACCTGACGACCGGGAACTCCATGACATCGCCCGGGTCAAGATGGGGGATGCTAGTTCCGTACGCCTCGCGAATTAGGAGTGGCCTCCCATGCGTACGATGTGTCAGCGTCGTTAGCAAGTAACCTGGCCGAATCTTGGACGTGTCCGCAACGATTCGAATAAGGTCGTGGGAAAAGAATGTGTTGCTATGATGAGCTGTAAGGAGGGTGGCCGCACCGTTCGTTCCATAGGTCTGTCCCGAGCAGGCCATGACAATCCAATCGGGTTCAACGAAGTACTCAGAGTGACCGTCAGTCTGACAAACAAGGATCTTCTTTAGGCCTTGGGGACTGACGGTGAACAACTCGTCTGCGCTGATGTATGGGATACCCCCATCTCCGTAATAGCGCTTGAATCTGGACATCCACCAGACACGTTTCGTGACGTCGGCCAGGCGTTCAGATCTTTTGAATCGCTCCACAATTGCCGCCGCAACGGGAGAGTGGTAATTCGCCTCCAGCCTTCGTCGGTTGCGCAGGAAGGAATCCGAACTAACTACGAAAGCATCTTCATTCTGACGTGGCTCAAGAGGCCCCAGCTCTTCCGCAAAGAGACGGTCCGCTTCCTCCGCTAGATGGAAAGCCCGATTTCGAAGGCTCAGCAAATTCGCAACGCGAGTCGCAAATAGTTCCTGTTCCGACTCCTTCGCAATTGGCACCGGCAAAGCTGCCAGATGATGCGGCTCAATGTGCCGAATTATGCTCGCGTATTGAGATCCGCTAAGCATTGCCTGACCTTGGGGTGAGATAAGAAAGGCATAGACCCACCCAGCCTCGGAGGAATTTTTGGGGTCGATGCGCATAAAATGATGCGAAAGCAAGGAACCTTCATGCGCCTCCGTAACGAGCGTAGTGCGCCCTGGCGAGGCCGACGCCATCACGAGAATCTTTCC
Organism: Dokdonella sp. GW821-FHT11D02; assembly: GCF_058808595.1. Taxonomy (NCBI): domain Bacteria; kingdom Pseudomonadati; phylum Pseudomonadota; class Gammaproteobacteria; order Lysobacterales; family Rhodanobacteraceae; genus Dokdonella; species Dokdonella sp. GW821-FHT11D02. The sequence continues at coordinate 3,367,250 of NZ_CM179520.1, forward strand.
GGCCTTTGCGATTCGGCTCTCGGCTTTGGTTGTCTTTCCGGCAGCAAGAAATTTTCGGGGATTTGGACGAGTTTCGAATACTTGACTCGTATTCAAGTAAGGCACGCCGTGTTCTCGATCTACGAAAATCTGCTTTATCCGCGGCGGTGCCCATGCGCGCGCAAACTCACTAAATGGCTTCCAGTCTACCTTTTGTTCAATCGCTCGCCTGATAGCGTGTCCCGAAGACAAATAGGTTGAAGCTTCAATTCTCCTGTCGCCAGAAGCAAACTCAGCAGATGAAACCGTACGCGATTTCAACGAATGCCAGTGCCATTCTTCAGGCGGCCTAGGCTGGGCGGGAATTATTCTTGCTCGTTCAGCCATCTTTGGAACTCCTGTGCAATCTGCTGAGTGTTGTCGTCGACAACTTTCCGGACTCGCTTCTCCCGGCGAAAAACAGGAATTCCTTCGTTCCAATCTTTAATCAGTTCTTCTATTTCCTCGACGCGCTCATTTCCAACGGCGTCTCGAACGTACGAGATGTTACCTCTCTTGTCGTGCCCAACATGCTCCGCGAGAGCCATGAAGACCGGATAAGCGTTCATCCTGGATGCTGCGTTCTCTGCATCCATGAGTTGCTGAGACTTCCTCTGAATGACGAGCACGCTAGTCTGGACACTGACAAAAGGCTGGAATGTGTCGGGATGAAGGTCAATGCTCCCCAAAATTCTCGCATTGCGCATAATCCATTCACGGACATAGCCCAGCCCAGGAGATCCAAGGATACCGTCCGGCAAAACTATTGCGGCCCGGCCGCTCCCTGGCTTGAGAAGGCGAACGCACTTTTCGATAAAAAGAATTTCTGGGGGTTGCGACTTCTGGACCTTGTCACCTTTAGTCCACTTGTCGGCCTTCCTATCGTACGTCCAGTTATGGCCCAAGTCGTACTGTTCAAGAATTGCCGAGTCGGTGACTGGAATTTTCGAGCCGAACGGCGGGTTCGTAAAAATCAGATCTACGTTGCCGACTAGCTTTCGCTTCCGAAGGTCAGGATCCCAGACGTATGGCGACTCCAGGGAGTTCGCTTGGAACAAACCCCCAGCCCCATCGTTGTTCATGACCATGTTCATCTTGCTCGCCTTCACCAACTCGGGGTTGAAGTCGAGGCCAACGATGAAGTTCTCCGCGAATTTCTTGATTCGCTCTCGAATCGCTTTGTCGGCCCGTTCGGGTTTGTTCTCCCACTTTGCCAACTCGGCCTTCTTGATCTTTTCGATGACATGATTCATGGCGGTGATCAAAAATCCGCCCGTTCCGCACGCAGGATCCAAAATGAGTTGCTTTTCGTTCGGATCGAGCATAGCCACTGCCATGCTGCAGATGTTCCTTGGCGTGAAGAACTCGCCACGATCGCCTCGCAGATTCGAACCTACAATCTCCTCGTAAGCCCGACCCTTTACATCGATGTCACTCTCCAGCAAGGAATACATCTGGAGCTGAGAAACCAGATACGCAAGCACGACCGGTTTCAATTCGACTCCTTCGGAGTCCTTGAATATTGTCGGGTAGTCTTCCTTTACCTGGCTGAAGAGCTCATCAATTCGCTTCTGGACCTTCAACGGCCCGTTTACGCCGTTACGTTCCTTGGCGGAAGCATAGAATTCAACCTCGTCGTTGTGGCGCTCATCGTGAATCTTGCAGAAGATAAGCTTTAGCAGCTCCCAAAAAGCTTGGGGCTTCTGCAGCCCTTGGTTTCCTGCGATGTAGTTATGGCACCTGCGGAACGCGAAAAGAAGCGCGTCGGAGGTTGCCGGTTTTAGCTGTACAAACTTGGGACGATCTTCTGCATCCTCTTTTCCGAATTCTGGCAGGTCGGGAACCTCGATGATCTCTACGCCTCCCGCCTTCTCAGTTCGTCTGTAGCAGAATCTTTCAATTCCATTCGTCCACATGCCGTACGTAACGTTCGGGCAGGCTGACATGTAGCTTTGGAGCTGGCCGACGCCATCCTTCTTGTCTGCTGCCTTGATGGTTTTTGCTTTGCACTCCACGATAACTATGGCGCATTCCTGATTGTGTTTCGCGCCAGAAGGGAAGATGACGATATCTGCACGTGGTTTTCGAGTTCCGACACGGACGGTGAACTCGATCTCGATATCAGCCTTCGAGTATCTGTACTCGCGAACTAGAGATTTGGCAATTTCCTGACGGACGTATTCTTCAGGCGTTTCTCGGCGTTGCGTGCGCCCGTCTACGAAGTCGAGCACTTTGCCTTGCTCTACGATGATCGCTGAAATGTTCGAAATGCTCATCGTGTCTCTGGTAACAATATTTGTCCGGGAAAAAGGGGGCTCGGCAAAGAAATAGGGCCCACCCGGCCCCGTCTCATGACGCGTCGTTGGCGAATTTGTTAAGCTTTAGTTAAGCACGTAACTCATTGTATCTACTGTGTAAAAAACTCAACTTAGCTCTCGCCTCCTCCATTATTGCTCATATCCTCCCTTCTTGGGGACAGGGCTGCAGGTCTACTGCGTGGGCATGGATTGTTTGTGAATAATGTATATTTAGTTAAATAATCGTTAACTTGAATAGGCGTCCGGCAGGACGCGTCAGCCCGACGTCAAGGGGAATGGAGTAGGGGCGACCGCAACCACCCCTCTCTATCGCTATTGCACGCCCGATCAGCCACGCTGACGACCAGCTCCCGTCAAAAAATGATGACCCAGGTAGGCGCTGTGCTTTTCGCACTTCACAGGCAACGCACCTGCTTGAATCGGAAGGCTCCCGCTGCAGCGTTGTGAACCAGTGCCGCAAGCGAAGCTGGACACTTTGGCGCGTTTGTTCAGCAACAGCGGGCTAGGTCGCCGCGCCGAACTTCGACAACTCGCCCAGGCGTCCTAAGGTGAGATAGGATCGCGCTAGACAATGATGAAGTTAAAATCTCTGATCCACAAAATTCAGAATTTCGACACGGAATTCAGCCAAGCCAAAATGAGTAGGTGCACCTATGAAAATAAACATTCTCGTGGCATTTTCTCTGATTTTCACTTACAACCCTTCGCATGCCGAACCCCCAACGGGATTTGTATTATGCGACAAGTGTGAGATTGCAGTCGACTTTGAGAAAGCTGCAATAGATCAAGCTAACCAAACCGAGGGCTCGCATCAGGTATACGTTGGGAATACCAGTTCAGGAAAAGTTTTCTCGGTTAGCTACGACGTAAAAATTGACTCTAGCAGCAAAGGCGCTGTTTCAATAACCACCAGCTCCGTCGTAAGAGCAAGCAAGGGAGCTGAAGATCACTTCATGGATATGGTGAATCTGTACAAAGGAAAGGATTAGATATCATTTCGACGCAGGGATCAGGGAGCATTGAATGAAAGCCTTCATGTATTTCGTCGTGATATCCGCCGCTCTACTTATACATACTTCTGCCGAGGCAGGTGTCGAATGGATTATTTGTGACACATGCACCACGCCATCGGCATTCGAGGGCTCGGCAATTGAAGGAGTAGCCGGCAGGCTCGGAATATGGGGATTCTACGTTGGAAACAGCAAAACGGGAGAAGTGCGAAGGATCACGGTTAATGCTAGGCGATCCGGGATTGATCCTACTAGCGCAAATCAAATCCAGTCGGACTTGTTTCATGAAAAGGAAGACCTATCCAATAATAAAGACGAGGTCCAATCTCCTCCAAGCCCGCCGATAATTTACGAGATTTACGGCGATGTCCGCCAGTCAGCAGGCGCTGAAATACATTTCATGGATATTGTTGCACTGGCGATACCGCCCGGCGGTCCCCATGGGATAACCCCGATCGTGCTGCCAAGAAATCCGTCTTTCGGCTCCTTCGATGGAAGAAACCAAGACGCAGTACGTGACTACGCCTGGCAGAATATTGCCGCGCAGATATATTCTGTCAGAAGCACTTCACCCTACGATGAAGCGGCGCTCGCAGCTTTGAGTTCAGCGCTGGCCGCAACCTTCGGCGCCGCTCAGAAATGCTTCATTTTCAACAATGGAGATGTGGGCTGCTTTGTCCTTCCCACGACCGCAACGAGGGCGGCACCTTACGTCAGTGGCACGGCAAAGAATGCTGCTGGTCAGGCGATCGTCAGTGGTGGCGGCGGTGGCGGTGGAGGTAGCGGTGTTTCTGTCAGGCAGGGAAATGGCGGCTCCTACTATGGACCCACCCTGTATTCCCATACCGGCTCATTGTGGCTGTTTTGCACCATCGTTGACGGAAAGATCACCGACGCCCAGATCGTGTTCATCGCTGACTAGGCGGGTTGGGCTGGGGCGCTACGGCACGCATAGGTGTGCCCGATCAATCGAGATCGGGCACATCACCAGCTCGGAAGTGAATCCTAGGCTTGCCGTAGTCCCCGCCATCCTCGTCGACGTCCATCGAGTAGGCGACGATGCCGGCGTACTCGGCGGCGATTCGCTCGGCCCGGCGAGCGGCCGCATCGGGTGTGCTGAACTGCTGGACCTGGGTCGGCATGAGGCCGGAGCGCACACGCAGGAACGGCTGCACGACGTGGATGGTTTCCATGCTATCGATACCCCATCGAAAGGCGGCGCCTGTAAACGGGCTCGTGAACGTATTGCGAGATGCAGCGGTAATGGTGGAACGACGAGACGCCGTATCTCGACACCGTCTCGGAAGCTGACGCTTGCCGCAGCCAGCCGCCGCAGGTCGCGCAGAGGGTCACACCGGGCGGCAGGAGCTTTCCGGTCTTCGGATCGGTCTTGCGGGGAGTTTCCATGCCTTGAGGATCGCGTTTCGCAGTCTCAAGAAGTGCGATCTACATGGGATCACCCTCACGTAACATCCGTTGGAGTAGTGTTGGTAGGCGCTAAGACGCACGCCGTCACCCCTAGCGCCTCAGCCTTGCAGACTTCTCCGCCCCATCTCTGAGCATGCCCCTTCCACCCGAAGGGACGCGGCTTAACCCACCTCTGTTCCGCGCGACGGAACTCACTAAGGCCGATCTCGATGAGCCAGAGAAAGCCCTACCTCACATCCGTAACTACGAATCGCTTTGTCGCAAGAGCCGCCAATGATGGCGTCTCGGGCGACGACCAAACGAGGAATTCTCAAGTGAACGAAGACAAGATCAAGGGCCAGTGGAATCAACTTACCGGCAGGCTCAAGACCCAATGGGGCAAGCTGACGAACGATGACCTCAAGGTGGCCGAGGGCAGCAGTGAATACCTAGCCGGCAAGGTTCAGCAGCGCTACGGCATCGCTACAGAAGATGCGAAGAAGCAGGTCGAAGAGTTCGGTAGGAAGCTCTAGAGCTGCGGGGCGGTGTTCCTTGGGCACCGCCCCATCTACGATTCGATGCAGTCAGACAGCGACATGGCGCGCCGATCTCAGTACGCAAATGGAGAGTCTAAAATGCACGCAGCGAACAAGGAAAAATTCATTGGATCACTGTTCGGCGATATCGAGTACATGGCCGAGTACATCAACGTAGCGCGGACCCATCGCGACGTGACGGTCTGGCTCAACACCAAGGCAGAATTGGTGTGCGATGACGTCAACGTAGCTCCTGACCTTCCGCCGGAGCGCTTGTTGGGCACATACGGGCTTGGAGGCGAGGTGGCCGATATTCAGCAGGATCTGATCGTGTTTCGAGGCGAGCACACGTCGAACGCGATAATTTTCTGAGTTCCTAGTTTTGGGCGTGGCAGAGGCGGCAGTACGTGCTCCCCAGCCGAGAGCCAAAACCACGCGATCGGTTTGACTGACTATGTTGCCTGCGTGAACCTCACCGGCCACGTGAAGTAAGGGCTATCGGTTTCGTTTAGGTCGCCGAGCTGGGTCGGTCGAGCGAGCATCATCCCCTGTTGCAGGAAGTCGGCCTGGAACTCGTAGCCGCTCGCGCTCTTGGTCGTCGGGTTGACCCCATCGTGCGCGTAGTCGCACACTGCGCAGAGTCGAGTTGTTGCGAGGAGTCCGCGCAGCCGACGAACTGCGATCGGCGTGTCTGGGTTGCTGCCCGACAGAATCGAGTCGCCGACGTACACATCCTTGCGCGTGAAGATGCCGAGCGTCTCGGCCATCGTCTCTACTGGCTTGCGCATCAGTGGGTACGCCTGCCCTCCTCGCGTCGTATCCCAACCCGTGTTGTCGACCATTCCACTACCAGGTGACGATCGGCGCAGTGTGGGCATCGATGTGAGGCGTCCTGCGAATATTTCGCCCACCGCGAAAGCGGTAGAGGCCGGGATGCTGGCGACGCCGTTCACATCGTTGAAAATCCAAATCGAAAACTGCGTCCCCGCCTGCACGGTTGTCGGGACGACCCAGGCCGACATCTCGCCTAGCGCGCCGACGACGAGGCGTTGATCGATGCGCGTGGGATTGTTTCGCCCGATCCTCGTTAGAGTACCTGCGGGCAAACCGAGCACATTGACGATGCCCATGAGTCCAAGCACCGGAGTGGCATCGAGCGGGGATGTCACGGTCGCCGTGATTTGCACATAGCTTGCCGTCGTCATCGCGCCTGCGGGCCACTGTATGCTCGTGACGGTTCCGCTGCGACCGTCCGCCATATTGGTTGGATCGGTGAGGAACGTTGCCCCAGCGGGGCTGCTCGCGATCGAGAAAGTCAGGCCGTAGCCGCCGTATCCGAGAAGCATTAGAGAAGCACCTCCAACTCAACTTTGCCGGCCGCGGGATAGAGCGTCGGCCCGAGGACGAAGAACGGCAGCTTGAACAGCCCTTCATCCCCGTAGGTCACGAAGCCGACAGATCCGGGCTGAACCATTCGGAGCGGAATTTTCATCGTTGCGCCGAAGGCATCGGGATTGTCGAAGACGCAAGGAATTCGAAGGATCGGGCGGATACCAGTAGAGACGAATCCGTCGGGATACACCTGGGGCGAAAACATCTTCCCGACTCGATCTACTTCGCGCTGACCTGGCTCTTCCTCGAATATGAGGGTGTGGAATGCCGGTGCGTTTATCGCGTGCGAGTAGTGACCTGCCGGTGTGATCGTTGCCGTGCGCTCAAACTGCGACGTGCGCTTGAACCGCTCGCGCAGCTCAAGTGGCAGCCCGGTCTCATCCGTCACGAAGTCGCTATCTGTGGGAGGCGACCAATTGCGCCGTATGCCGAAGCGAGTCGTCAGGTACTCCGCGTTGCAGATCGAGAACCCTATGGGGCCTTCGATGACCGTTTCGTCGAGGTCGAACGTAGGCGTCAGAAGACGCGGGTCCTCCAGGCGGACAAATCGAATCGCACCGCTGGCATCCGTGTACTTGCCGGCGCAGAACGAGTCGAGCGCCTCCTGGATGGCATCGAGTCGGTTAGGCGCCTCGCTGAAGTAGCGGCCGATCGTATATCCGGCAGCAGCGTCGATCGCCTGCGTATCTGTCGAGCTCCAAGCTGCAGCAGTGTCGGTGCCTCGGTTGTCGAGAATCTCTCGGATGAAACTCGTCAGCGTGATGCCCTGCATCGGCAAGTCGATGAACTGCCCTAGCTCCTCGACGACGAGGTCAGTCCAAAGCGTCACGAAGTCAGAGGCGAAACCCGGATCGCCGACGCCGATCACATAGATAGGTCGGCTTGCTCCTGGTGGGCACGTATAGGTGAACGTGAAGTCTTGCGCGCTGAAGAGCGGCGACGTCAGAGGATCACGTCCAGATATTGAGCCGTTCGAAGAGCTGGTCAGATCGGTGCGCAGGAGAAGTCCGCCTTCCTGGCCAAAATTGCCAAGGGCCTTAACCAGCTTGACCGAGATCCGATACGTGCGGCCCGGAACAAGAGCGGCCGGATAGGACATGTACTGCCCGAAGCTGCTGGTCTGCGGGCTGTAGCGCCGTTTCGTGGCGATGCCGGCAACGAAGTTCTGGATTGAATTCGTCGCGTCGTAGCGAGTGATCGTGCCGTAGGCTGGATTGCCGTAGGTCCACCCTGTTGGCGGCAGTGCCGGATTCGGCCAGGTCTGCAATCGGCCAGCGCCAGCGAGAATGTCCGCGTTGCCCGGAATAGGCGTCTGCGATCCCACAGAGCTGCAATCGACGGTCAGCTTCCCTACGGGTGCCGTATCGAGCTGAATGCACGTCGCGTTTCTCGCGGGGTTGTATTGGGGCGGGTCCGCGTTGACGTCTAGCAGCGCGCCTTGATCGCGCACCGCCGTGACATTCGTGATCGCCGCGTCTGCGAGCTGGTAGACGTCGTTCGCCACATCGACAGCTGGCGGAGTGACGTTGTAGCAGGCGCCGAGCAGCAGAGGCAGTGAGCGCATCGCCACGCCCGAATCGACGAATGGCGGGAACCTGCGCACCATCACCTGGCGATCGTTGCGCGTGATGTTGTCTCGCAGGGTCAGCGTGATGATGCCGTCGGCGCTGGACTTCGCATCGTCCAGGATCGCCGTTATCAGAACGCGCTCTGCGCCCAAATCTCCCGCAGCACCGAACGCCTTGGCCGGAGGGACTAGGAATTGGATTCGACTATCGCGGAGGTCGGCACGCAGTAGGAATGCGTACGCGCCGTCTTTGTTGTCGATCTGAAGTTCGCCGTATGCAGCGTCATCCTTCTCGCCGTGCCCGTCGATCGGCCACCAGCTCGGACGCTTCCGAACAAAGAACCCCTCTGGATTGATGATGCGTGGCTTGAACTCCGCATTGGGCGGATTGTCGCCGGGATGCGTCGTATACCCTTCCTCGTACAGGCTAAGACGAATCGTCGGGATGCCTTCCGTGTTGTCGATGTACCAGCCCTTGGAGTCGTAGCGAGGGATCGCCATGCGTCAGCCTGCGATGATCTTCGGAAAGTCGAGCGGCGGCGCGCAGCGGATGAAGGCTTTGATGTCACCCGCCTCCCCGCCGCTGATCGTGATAGATGGCACGAAGAAGGACCCTGCCGGCGGGTTCAGTCCGCCGATGTAGTTTCCCGAGACATACCACTCGACGCGGCCGTTGGTCGCCGAGCAATACACGCTGATGCATAGGCGCTCGACCGCCATTGGCACGGCGACAAGCCCGAGGTTGTTCCACATCAGCGCGCCAGTGCCTGGGAAGTAGCCGTAGGACAGGTTGTCTTCGCCAGTAGCCTTGTCGAGTGGTGAGCCGGCTAACGCCACGCCTACCGAAACGCGACTGCCTAACGCCGCTTGCAGGTCACTATAGAAGTAGACCTCGAAGCTTCCGTCGCCAGCCGCTTTGGGCACGGTGCCGAGAATCTTGCGGCTGTTGCTTAGGCCAGCTTGACTAGTCGTGACAATCGCTAAACCGGAGTCGAGCAAGAGCCCCGGACCGACCGACTTGGGGTCCAGTGTCGAGTAGACGCGTGAGGTCATAGTGTGAGAGATGCCGTGGAGCCGGCTGCGCCAGCCGTGCCGGATTGCGTGGGCGGTGCTCCGGATGCAGCGCTTACCGACACGGTTTGATCGAGCACGGAGATCGCTGTGATGTTGCCGCCGCGTGCTCCGTCACCACCGCGGCCGTTGCGCGCCGCGTTTAGCGTGTTGACTGCACCGTTACCGCCGCTGCCGCCATTCGCGCCGATGAGTGCAGCAACAGCGACGCCAGTACGAACCGCATAGACGATGTGTGCATATCCGCCGCCTGCCCCGCTACCGCCACCACCACCGCCGATGTTCGCGTTGACCGAGCTGCAGAAGCCGTTGCCGCCATTCCCGCCCGGAACATTGATGCAGCGCGCTGCCGTACTGCCGTTCGTGCTGATCTCGTAGAAGTAGATCGCGAGAACTCCGCCCCCTGTTCCGCCGCCGCCGCCGTTTCCTCCGCGATTTGTGCCGTCGTTGCCACCGTAGCCGCCGCCCATCCCTCCCGCGCCGCCGCGAATCAGCGTGACGCCGAAGAACAGCGGCTGGAATGCCGTGCGAACCGGCGTGGCGAAGCCGAAGCCGCGGGGAAAACCACGTGCACTACCAGTCGCCGCAGAGCCGTTTCCGCCAGCGCCCGAGCCAGCCGTTGTGTTGACGTTTCCACCGTTTCCGGGGATAGCATCGAACCCCGGTTGTCCTGGAGACGTACCGGCGCCAGACGTTGCTCCTGCCCCGCCGAGACCGCCGTTGATCGAACCCCACAGCGTCGCGTCAGACACGCCAGCACTGCCGCCTGGAGTCGTCGATGTCGCGTTGCCACCGTTGATGTTAGTCGGATCCGCCGCAGTGATTGTGTTGGCCGGGCAACCGTCGAGGGTCAGGCGTCCTGTCCCGTAAATCTTGAATCCGGCCGTGACGAGGTTGACGCCCGGCGAGATCGTCATGTCAGTGGCGTAGACGTCCCGAGCCAGCGCATATCGCGATCCTACGAGCTGCGCCCACGGAAAAGTGTTCGTCCCATTGAGCACGCAAGCGCCATCGCTGCCGTCGCCGAATATCTGAGCGAGGAAGTTGATACCGACAGGAGCGCCTGTCGCATCCGCCACCAGAAACGAACCTCGCGGAGATGATTTCACAGGCGCAGCGACGATCAATCGATTGACGCCTGCTAAGGTGACATTGATGATCGTTCCGAATCCGTCCTGGACTGCGAACGTCGGTTGCACATAGTTCACTGGCGTCGCAGCCGTCGGAACACCGGTTACGACACCGAGGCTGTCCATCTGCAGCCCCGCAGGCAGAGCGCCGGAGATGATTGTCCAGCGATACGGCTCGCGGCCTACGGGCATCGGAGCGAACGCCCAACGGATCGTGATGCGCCCGCTCACGCGAACGCCCATGAGCATGTTCTTTAAACCGTCGGATATCTCGACCGTTGATCCGACTGCAGCGAACGGCGAATTGATCTGGACTTTCACATTAATGTCGAGAGTCGCCGATCCCTTCGTGGCGCGAACGACGAAGTAGTAGTAGCCCTCTGTGTTGGGTGTGCCTGAGAGGACTCCTCCGGAGCTCAACGTGAGGCCCGCGGGTAGCGTTCCGCTTGGCGACGTGAAGGTGATGCCCGTCGGGCTGCCGGTCGAGTCGACAACGCGGAACTGGTGCGAATACGGGACCAGTACAGCGCCAACCGCAATCTTCAATCCAGTCTGCCGCAGCCCACTATCGACATCGAGCGCGAACGATCGCGGCGGAGAGACCTGAGATGCCGAATCCTGCACCTGGACGATGACCGGGTATCGACCCTGTGTCGTCGGGGTACCAGTGACGACGCCGTTCGTCGCCGTCGTCAGCCCTGGCGGAAGGCTTCCGCTCAATATCGAGAATGCGTACGGCGGAACTCCGCCCGATGCGACGAACGCAAAGCCCGTCGCTGGCTTGCCGACGACTAGCGTGAACTGTCGCGTGATGTCGGGGACCAGCGGCGGTCCCTGAACATCAGGGATGACGGTGGCGAGGAGCTGACGACGAACCGTCATGGATAAGGCACTCCCGGCGCGCGACGGTTGCGGCTCGGCGGAACGATGATCCGATCGAGGTTGCGGTTCATTCGATCGAGCGCGCCAGCGACAGGGCTGTCGTTCTGGCCCAAAGTTCCGACATAGGAATTGCCGCCGCCCGGAGAGTTGAAGTTGATGCCGCTCGTGCGCAGGAGACGGTCGAGGCGATCGCCAAGACGATTGATCGCATCCACGATCGAGGTCGCGTTCTGCTTGTTCGAGTCCTGCGAGGCGATGATCTGCGCGATGTATGCGCGAGTCTGCTCGTCATTGAGCCCAAGGCCATTCTCGAACGCTTGGATGTCGACCTTCATGCCCGCCAAGACTGCTTGCCAGTCCTGGCCCTTCACCGCGGCGATCTCGGCGATCTGTTGAGCGAGCGTCCGGTACTTGTCGAGTTGCGCCGCTGCCTGGAGCTCGTCGCGCTGCTTTAGCAATTCCTCGAGGCGCTTAGAGTCCTCTGCGGAAAGACCACCACCAATGGATGAGGTGGACGGACCTTGCGATCCAGACGACGACTGGACTCCGCCGTACTGCTGGACCATCTTGAACAGGTCGTTATAGGCCTGGCTCGAGGCGTACAGACGGCGACCGATCTCGAGGACGTCCTCCTGCGAGACAGTACCGCTCCGAAGTCCCGCAAGGGCCGTCTGGAGCTTCTCGCGATCGTTCAGCGGCGATAGATTACCGAGCAGCAAGTTTATTGCGCTCACGGCCGACTGCGCCGCACCCTGCATCGCGGAGCCGAAGTTCTGGACGGGCGTCGCGCTGCTGCCTGCCAAGTTCTGCAGGCGCTGAATCTCGGCGTTGACCTGATCGAGCGAACCGACTGTCGTAATGCCGAGATCGAACGCGCCGGCCTGCGCGGTTTGCTCAAGCTGTAGGAGCAGCTCCTGCTGCTTCTGAAGCGCCCACTTCTGGATATTGACCAGATCCTGCGTGGCCGCGCCTTGCAAGCCGGCTGCCTTCGCAAAGGCATTCGCCTGTCGGATGTACTCTTGCATCTGGTCGAACACGCCAGCCAGCGACTGCTGGAACGAATCGACGTAAGTGGTCGGCGGCTTGAACTGCGCGACAAACTGCGTGTAGTTCTGCGAAGCCTGGATCAATCGCTGATACGTCTGGGCCAGCGTCTCGCCGCCGGCTTGCATCGTTCTGATGTAGCTTTCGATCTCTGCGACCGTCGACTGACCGGTAAGCAGTTTCGTGCCGGCTGCGAGGTCCGCCGCTTCACTCGCGATGCGATCGTAGGTCTGCCCGAGCGACTCGCCGAAATCCTGCACGGTGCGCAAGAACGCTTCGATGTCCGCTACCGAATCAGGTCCGACAAGGATGTCCAAGCCCTGCCGGATGTTCATCGCCTCAACGGACAGACGACGGTACGTGTCGGTGATCGACTCGCTGCCGTCCTGGAATTGCTTGGCGAGTTCGAAGGCGCCTTGCAGACCCTTGCCGCCGCTGACATCGATGCCGTTTTTCAAGTCGCGTTGCGCGTACTGCATCGCAGTCGCGACGTCCTGCACCGCCTTGACGTACGCCTCAGCGTCACGGATGTACTGCTGCGTGTACCCGGTCGCATCCACGCCAATCTGCTTCAGCGTGGCGAGATAGCTCTCCGCCTGGATGCGCATCGCGAACTGCTCTTGCGTCTCCCCCTGGTACTCCACGCCGTTGACGATCGATTTCGTCGAAGTGACGTTTCCGTTCTTGTCAAACTCCTGGCGGAACGTGCCCGAGGTGACCTGTCCAACTGTCAGCCCAAACGCCTTCGCAAAAATCGTGGACTGATCCTGGAGCGCTTTGAAGAAGCCGTTTGCCGCGTCGATTTGCTCCTGCGAGGGAGTCAGAACTTTCCATTCGTGGTAGCTGCCTCCGAACAACGGCTTTCGTCCAGTGAAGTCCGCGCCGACTCCAACGGATGCGCCTCCAGGTCCAACATTGAGATCACTCTCACCACGTCGAAACTTGTTCGCGCTCGTGCCGAACAGGCTTCCGCCAGAGAGCTTGTCGATGAGCATCGCGGCCATTGCCGCCCAGCCAATTGGGCCGAGCGCACCTGCTCCCAGTGCAAAGCCCCCGCCGGTGGCCGCAGAACCAAGTCCCATGGCGAGCGAGTAGGTTCCAAGACCATACGCGGCGCCGCCCGCAAGACCACTCGCTAGGTTGTATCTGTCCTGGAATCTGTTGTACCCGGCGTAGAGTCCGCCCGCGATGCCAAGTCCACTCGTCAGCCCGGATGGCTGGAAAACGTTGCCGCCCCACGAGCCGAGATTCGTGGTCGAACCAAAGATGCTCGACGTGAATCCCGTGTTGGTACCAGCCCAGAATTTCGCAAAGCCTGTCGAGAATCCAGACCACAAACTCTTTCCCGCGCCAAGCCAGCTACTCGGCGACATGATGTCAAAGGTGCCGCCGCCGCTTGCCGCTGTGCCGCCGAGACCGCCGAGACCGCCGAAGAGTCCACCGGCGTTCGCCATCGTCGGCAGCAGCGACATGCCGCCTACGGCCATGGAGCGGCCGAAGATCTGGTTCAAAAGCGGATTGATGACCGCCAACTGGCTGAAGTACGAAACGATCTGGCCGACAACGTTTTTCGCGACATCGGCGAGTCCTTTCATAAGGCTCCCACCGTTGACGAGAATGTCCGCGAAGGTCTGCGAGATGTTGGAGCCTGCCGACTCCCAGATGTTGACCCAGCCGCGGGCCGCCTCTTTCTGCTCTTCGAGAGCCTCACGACGAATCGCAATCAATTCTGCGAGATCTTCGACTTCTTTCCTTCTCGCATCAGCGAGTTCGCTTGTCTTCTCGATTCCATCCTTGACTAGCGCGTTCTCAATCTCTCGCCCTCGATTCGACCGCTCTCTCTGAGTTGCAGATTTTTCGATCTCTGCGTACTCGTCCCTGAGTTTCTGAATGAGGCCGTCCGTTGCTGTAACTCGTTGGCCGATTGCTATCGTCGCTTTCTGGTGAGCGTCCTTGGTGGCGTTGATCGCTATCGCGAGTTGCTCCTGTATTTGCTTTTCAGTGAGCAGCGCTGGTGGTAGTGCTGTTAGCGCCTTTGCGGCCCTCTCTACGGCTTCGCGATACTCCGTGATCGCCTTGCCGCCAGCTTCGCCCAGCAAACGCAGCGTCTTTGTGAACTCCTGGTTCTCCTTTTCGAGCGGCGACATCTCTCCACGAACGCGCTCAAGGATGCTGGCAATTGAGGCCATAGCCGAAGCTTGACCCCGCTCCGCCGCTTCAAGCCCCTTGAGGGCCTGGTTGCGCTCGTTGATTCCCTCCGTGTCGGCGTACTCCTTGTTCAACTGCCGAATGCGTTCTACCTCTGCCTGGTCGACGGACATGCCGTTGATCTGCGTCACCCCCGAGGCGCGGATCGCGTCGTAGGCCCTGCGGGTCTCCTCGAGCGCCTTCGCAAGTTTCGTTTGCTTGTCCGCGTGGCTGTCGAGCGCCTTGCTCTGCTCGTTGAGTGCCTTGACTCCCTCATCTTCGAGAGTTCGCATGTTACGTTCGCCCATCGCGACCGCGTCGTTGATCTCGACGCGTTCTTGCAAGCTCGCGATGAGCTTCTTGTTCGCGGCGATCTGTTCGTCGATGTATCCCTGCGGGCGGAATGCGGCATCGAAGCGGGCGACCGCTCCACCAATGCCCTCGATCTGAGTCTTACGCTTCCACTCCTCGAGATCGAACTGCGTTGCGAACGCGGCGCTCAACTGCGCCTGCAGGTCTGTGCGGCCGATCGACTTCATCGCCTCCCAGGCGCCACCAACGGCATCGCGCACGCCTTTCCAGGCGCGCTCAATCCCCCCAGCGTTGTCCACCACAGCCGCAGCGCGGCGCTCGGATTCGTCGGCAAATGCCCGGAGGGCAGCTGTCGTCGCATCCTGGGTCTGACCTTGCCGTTCGAGCGCCTGGATGTGTTCGTAGGCCTCTGCGGTGAGAAAGTGATATTGCTCGGTTAGCTTGACGACGGCTTCGGACGGCTTGTCTGCGAGCTTGAGGTACTCACTAACCGCCTTGTCCACCGACTCGCCGGTCATCGTCGCGAGTGCAACTGCACCGCGACCTGCGAGTTCGAGCTGTTCGCCGGTCAGCTTCCCGCTCGAGCCCAACTTGGTGAGCGCGGAAGCTGCATCCCCGTAGCGTCCGGTGGCGTCGCCGATCTTGATGGCCGTGTCGTAGATCTGTCCGCCAGTGACGCCGAGCGCGCCGCCCGTCGAGATCGTGATTCGCTCGAAATTCTGTTGCTCTCGGCTTCCAGCGAAGTAAGCGGCCGCGAGACCGCCCAAGACTCCAACAAGACCGCCTATGCCAACGACGAGACCGCCAATCGACCCGGTGAGCACGCCTGCGCGACCGACGAGGTTGACGAGCGTTCCCTGCAGTGCCGTGAAGTCGCCGCGAGCGATCTCGCCGAACAGGCTCGCAAGCTCCCGCCGCGTTCCGGCAGATGCCAGCGAGAATCCGTGCATGCTGTCGCCCGCAGCGGAGACGGCATCGCGCATCTTCCCGATCTTCTGCGCATAGACGACGTAGTCGTCTTGACCGAGAGTCCCAGCTTTGCGGGCATCGCGAAGCTGGCGCTCCATCGTGTCGAGCTCGCCGAGCTTCCTGACTGCAGGATCGATGCGACCTAGGAGGTCAGAGATGGAGTCGGCCTGCTTCTTGACCTCACTCGTGGTGGCGGCCGCAGCGCGATTGACACGCGCTTCAGCATCCTCGAAAGCCTTCAGACGCGCACGCATGGCCTCTTGGGTATTGGCGCGGGCCTCAAGTGCAGCATTGAGCTCCGCGACCTGCTTCGCCGATGCGCTGGCACGCTCGCCGATAGCGCGCTGGCTTAGCTCGATTCCGCCGGATGCTTCCCTCGCCGCGATAGACGCCTTCACCATGTCCTTGATGCGATCCGTCGACTCCATGATCTGCGCGGCGGCCTGCTGCACCTCGCGCTGCATTCGCTGCGTGCCTGTTTCGACACGGCGCGAGGCAGCGTCAAGCTTGTCGAGATTCTCCGCGGCCTGGATGGCGGGGCTCGAGTCGATAGCGAAGCCAAGCTGGGCGATATCCAAGTTCGACCTCTCTGAAACGTAAAAGGCCCGCCGAAGCGAGCCTTAGAAATGAATAACCCCGCCGGAGCGGGGTCAGTGGTGGAACGTCGTCCGATATTCTTTGAGCCATCAGCGCAATCTGATACTAGACCAATAGCTCGGCACTCTCCTGCTCTGCGCGCGGCAGCACCTGCAGCGCATTGACGACCATCAAGCGCGGTCGCCCCTCACGGTCAGTCTCGTAGTCACCACTCACGCGAACAAATTCACCAATCACTCGCTTAGCCTCGCTCGGCGCCATGTCTCCCACAATGCACCTTAGACCACCGATCCCAGGAACGTTCCTGAGATGGAAACGACGAGCATCTAGATCAATCTCGCGTAGCTCACCGGTAAAGGCGCCCGATTTGCGATCCATGAGCTGGGGACGATCGATCGCTTCCCTAAGCACTACACGCTCTCGCTGAGATAGCTCTGAGCTGGGTATGCCCGGCGATGTGAGGTCCAACGTATGGATTCCACGGCGACCGGTCGGAGCAAGTTGATACAGAGCAGTCAGCGTGGCGTCTCGACGGGCGGGATCTGGTATGAGTTGGCGCACTTCGGGATATACCGCATCGTCGCCAATCATTGGCGGCACTTCTGGCAACTGGCGGAGTGCCTCACGAACGCCTCGTATTACGGGATCATCTCCCGGCCGAAGTAACCCTTCATCTGGCGCCTCAACCGCGAAACCAGCATACAGGCTGCCAGGTGCGAATCCTGTCAATCGCAAATCAAGTGCTCGCATGAGCCGCTGAGCATCACGGTTAGCAAGGTCAAACAAGCTGCCAGACAAACGCCGAATTACGCGCTCTGCGGTGCCAGTCAACCAGTTCACTGCGGAGAGCCGAGGCGCGGCGTCGCGAACTGCAGGCCCTTCAGCGTGCAGCACCAAATCGGAAGAATCCATAAGGTGCGCCAGCGGCAGGCTGGTGCGGATCACGTCCATCAGAATATCGCGACTGGCCCCAACAATTTGCGTAGGCGTTACGTCGATTCCCAACTTTTGCGCAAGCGAACCCTCGGCCACAAGGTTCTCAAGCAGTCCCATCAGCTTTTCGTTGGAGAACTCTGTCCAGTTCATGGCCGCACCCTCAAGATGCCCTTCGGATGCCTCGGCGCAAGCTGCAAACGCTGGGCTGTCTTCTCGCCCACATACTGAAAGTATGCGCCCAAGTCCATTGGAATGTTGGGGTGTCTAGGGTAGAAATCGACACGGTAAGCGGTCTTCAACTCATCATGGCGTTGCCAATGCAACGATAGAGCCGCCATGGATACCGCGTCAGGAAGATTCGTGCAGTCAGCAACCAAGTCGATGTCGGGCGGGACGTCCTTTCGAGTGACGAAGCTACCGTCTAGCCATAGAGGTGCAGGCCTCAGCGCGGGGTACTCGATAGCGATAAATCTTGCGAAGTCGCTCCATAGATCGCGCCGATGGTCATTCCAGCACAGCATTCCAGCGACGTCACCGAGCGTGCAATCCCAGATTCCAGGCGGCAGCAAGCCTAACCCATCAAACGGCGGAATCCCCATCACGTCAGCCCCTCATGTCACCCCTCTGCGACACAAAGAGGATAGCGCAATGGACGATTCTGGCATGTACGCAGACAGAGAGAGGGGTTGTAGGAAAATTCCTACATCGAAGTGTCGCAAACGACGATCTCAGATCCTCAGACTGAGACGATTAGGGATCAGCTAGAAATGTTCGCCCCCGGCTGCACTGCTCGTAGCGGGCTCCTTCCTTACCTCTTCCCGATACGCATGATCCATCGCCACGAGCAGATCGACCTCCTCCGCTAGGACTGGCGTATGGGTCATCTCCGTCCAGGCGCGAATGTCGAGCCAGCCCAGTGGATCGGGGCCAGTAAGGCCCGGCCTCCGCTGCGACGACAGCAGCCAGAACCAACCCCAGACGTGCTCTACCGCAACCGGGATCTCCGGGTCTTCGGGTGTCTTGTGCGACATCCCGAACCGAGCATTGCGCTCGGCCCGGGTTTCGCCGTTCTCGTCTCGCGAGTTGTAGCGAACGTGATAGCGGATGGCCTCAGCCAGCGCTTCCCTCATCTCCGAGAAAAAAGGCGGCCTCGTCCCCCAGGGCGTCGTCAATCTGGGCGCGTACCCAGGTCAGCTCTTTGTAGACGCGGCGGATGTTCTCGGGCGTGGCGTCGGGCTTTGCATCGCGGAACGTGAGATCGCCACTCCATTCCCAGCCGGCCGTAGCGGCTACCAGGACGTCGAGAGCGTTCGCTTCCATCTTCTCCGCGCTGACCTTGCCGCGGTTCTTAAGCGCTTCGTTGGTGTGCGCGCGCTTGACGCGCACGATCTCCGGCGCGCTGGCCGGTCGAAGCTCGATCTTCAGTCCGATGGCTTCGGCGCTGGCGGGGCTAACGATGTCGACCGTTCGCGTCGACGGCGAAATGCTACAGATATCCATGTTGTCTCCTATCGGGGATGTCTCCAAAGGAAGGCGCGGCATTCACGGGGGAGACGCCCGCTTTCGGCAATCGCCTATGCCGCGCCGTTCGGTTACGGCGCTGGCACGTTGAGGACCTGGTTGGCGCCGACGGTGTAGGTGGCAACGCGGAAGTCTTCGTTGCCGCCACCGCTGTACTTCGGGCCACCTACGGGGCCGCGTACATAGCGGATGTCGCCGTTGGTGAAGGCGATCTTGATCGCGTAGTTGGCGCTATCGCCCGGGTCGGCCACAGTGTTCAGTGCGACCTGACCCAAGTCGGCGTTGTTCTCGGCGCACTCGATCGTGACGTTGCCGCCATCGGTTTGACCCTTGGCCTTAAGCACGAGATCTCGATCGAGGACGGAATACGAGACCATGTTCGTGTCGTAACCGTGTTCGCCGATCTTTCCAACGTTACCAATGAGGACCCACGTCAGTGCCGCCGCGGTCACTTCGGTGAGATCGTTGTTCTGCGCCGTCGAGCACACGCTTACCGCTGCATGCGCGTTGGTCTGCGGATTTGCCATTTCTGTAACTCCATCGATGGTGGTGCCGCGGAGATGCGGCTTCGCCCGCAGAGTGCAGGCGCTGCCCGGATGTGCACACCCGGATTCGGGGCAACAAAAAAGGCCGCCCAGTGGCGGCCTTCGTGCGGGTTGGTGGTTGCTGCTAGGAGCTGACGCCGCCGCTATAGCGCACGGTGACCGGAGCACTGATTCGGTCGCTGCTGGGAAGCACGGTCGACACCCAAGGCTTGCGTTCAACCGTCGTCGGGCCGAGCTTCGTGCCCTTCGCGAACAGGTCGATGATTCTTCCCGATAGGTCGGTTACGGCTCTAATGCCACTTCCTGGCCGCGCACAGCAAGACACCTGACCGAATCCACGCAGCTGCGATCCGTCATTGCCCAAAGTCAGGTTCCGCGTTTCATTGGGGAACCACGCGAGCTCGAGCCATTCGCCCGTCGTAGGCGGGACGAAGTGAACACCAGGCCAGGCGACAGGAAGCGGGGGTGATTGGGCGTCCGCAAAGGCATCGATCTTCGCTGCAAAGGCAGTGTAGATTTCAGTGTCGTAGGACATCAGCGGCGCGCCTGGTCAACGGCACGATCCACGATCTGCTGCCAGTTCTGCGCTGCCGATCGCATGAAGCCGTACCGCTCCTCCGCGTAGATGGCGTAGTCAGCCGTCCAGCCTGCGTAGATGGTTCGCCCAACTTCAACCCCCGCCAGCTTCAGCGTCACATCGCCACTGTCGTATGAATAGGGTTGGGCGCCGCCCCGTGCAGGGCCTGCGGGCATTCCATCGAACGAGATCTCCATGGAGGCGCGCAGGAAGCCGGTATCAACTGGCATCTTTCCACCCTCGCCTCCCGTTGGGCTTGCGACACTGGGGCCGACGCGCTGCGCCTCATCAATGAGGTCCGAAGTGGACTGGCGAAGGACCGCCGTCGCAGCGGACTTGCTCTTCTTCACCCAATCGCCAACTTGTGCTGAAAAGCTAAGAGCCATTCGCTCTCCCCTCCGATATCCAATCGATCTTGTAGCGGGCGATACAGCGGCACTGGATTACCTCTTCGGCCGGAGCGCCCTGGCTCGAATCCCCCGGAAATCGCAGACTGGCGCCTCGTGGTGTCACGAACGGTTCTCCAAATGGGACTCTCTGCCCCTGCATTTCCCTATGCGACTCGCGAACGCGCGGATCGTGGGCGGTCTCCCAGTACGCCGTTACGTTCTCGGCGCGCACGGTCCCCGCTCGAATTGCCTGCTGCATCGCCAAGTCGCGCCCCGCATTGAATCCTTCTAGCGATTCGGTTCTCGCGATGGTCTCTCCGCGAAGCTGCAGCAAGCGATCCGCGTATCGCGACACGATCTTGTCGATGTCTTTCGCGGTCAGCGACTTTCCGCTCTTGATCGCCTTGCGTACTACTGAGTCAAATCGTTTGTCGCGGCGCTTTCGGCTGAAGTACTCGACACTTAGCCGCTCGAGTTCGGTTCGAGCGTTCGACACATAGGTGGCCTGCTGCTCGGTCAGGCCGACGATTCCACCGACGCGGCTTCCGGTGGCTTGGTCCACTCGACCAATGATGTCGAGTGCTATCGATCTTGGGTTCCGACCCGCCTCTACGCCAGCGCGAACAACGGCGCGAATAGCATTGCGCTGGTCGGCCATGATGTCGGTTACAAGTTCAGCGCTGTGCTGTCGAATCCAGTTCTCGGCGGCAGTATTCCGAACATCGAATTGCACCAGGGCGCCGATACCAGCTTGCTCCTCGATTGACTCGCCGCCGGCTATCAAAGCGGTGCGAACGGCTTCGGTGAGAGGAGACAGTGCTTCATCACGGAGGCGCAGCACTACTGGTATTTCATCGAGGCGACCTTGCTCGAGCAGCTGCACGAGCGCATCAAGTCGAATTGCATCGACGATGCGACGAACGAAGCGCAGAAACGCAGCCAGAATGCCCGGCTTTTGCTCATCCATGCGCCGGAGGAGATCAGTCGCAGTCGTTGCCACTACTAGACCTTGGCGTAGATCACGAACGCGACGGCCTCGCCGGCCTCCGGCTTTCTCTCGATCTTCGCTATTTGGTGCTCAACCCCATCGATGACCAATCTATCGGCAGTTTGAGGCTCGACCTCAGGTACGGCCACTACAGCGCGCTTGTCTCCAATCACGACGAGCGTTCCATCTGCGTGCTGTTGGTCTACACCGCCGACGGCCCCTGACAACGGGTAGTCCATTGGTGCCGCTGGCCCCGGGTTGTACGGCGGACCGCTGCCAGGGATCATCCTGCGCAGAATGAGCTGCCCTTGCGCGAGCTCCGATTGCGGACCGAGCAGCCGATCCGCTATTTCGCGCATTCGATCGTAGAACGCGCTCATGCTTGTTCGAGCCTCATGACGTCAACGCCAATCCCGCAGCTTGTGCAGAACCGATTCGCCACTTCGACGGCCTGGCGGGCATCGGCCCCCATAGCCATTGCGCCTAGTGCGAACTCACGTCCCGACCCGAAGGCTGCGATCTCGTCTTCGATCAAGATCGCGACAGGACGTCCCTGGTAGTACTTGACCCCAGTCGGCCCTAGCACGATGAAGGTCGCGGACTCGTCGTCCACAGCCTCCGGAAAGTCGTCGACACAGCCGCCCTCATACCAGCGCTCGATCATCAGGCCCAAGGCAATATTCCCGGTCTTGGTCACAATCTCGCCAGTCGCCAGACGGCGAACCTTGGTGGAACTCATCCTGAGATCGCCCGACGTGACCTGACGGTCGACAGCGATTGACTTGCCGTCCCACGCAATACACGTCATGAACGATCCTGCCTCCCGACGTACGCGGCGCCGGGTTTCAGGCGTAACCCGATCAAGCTTGCGAGAATGTCGTCAACGACCGTCGAAATCGGCCTCTGACCATCGATACCTGCCCCACTCGCGTATTCGACTGACACCGCGCCGTCTACAGATGCGGCCGTGATGATCTCTCCCGCTTTTACGTCCGGGGATAGCGACCCTGGTATGGCGCGCTCGCGGATCGCCGCTTCGCAGGTCGCGTGGATGATCTCGTTGGGGACCATATCGCTGGCGACAGCGAATCCATCCGAGTCAGTTGCTCCGGTACGGGGCCAGAGAAGCGATTGCGACCGCCCTGCTCGCTTGCGTCCCGAGAACCTAAAGCCGAACTGACCGTCAAGCCATGTCGTGCCGCGGCGAAGTGCAGCCTCGGCGTCAGCGAGAGGCGACTCAGGGAATGCGAGCCCGTGCGCGCTTGCATAACTGGCGCAGTCTGCAACGCTAACGTAAGACTCAGCGCCGTAGACGCCGCTGCCGTCTTCAACGACAAGACTCATTGCAAGGCCCTGTACTGCTCGATCAAGGCGTCACGCTTCACCCTCCAGTGAGGCGCCTTCCCGGTGGCATTTTTGATTGCCGACCGCAGTTCCTCATCGCCGGGGAGTTCGTCGGCCGGCAACGCCGCAGGCTCGGCAGTTCCAACATCGAGCGAGTCCTGCCCGCCCTCTTCGGCGATCGAGGATTCGATCCAGTCGGGCGGCGCGAACTCGATATCGACTATGCGGAATCCTTCCGCGCGAAGCTCGGCTTTGCGTTCGGGCGCCACCGGATGCGGCTCATAAGTGATCTTCAAGTCTTTCTGCACCTTCACCTCCTAGATGACTCAGCCGGGCGCATCTCCCGCCCGGCTGACGTCCACTCGCTTAGGCCTGACCGATCGCCAGCGTTCCAGCGGTGTGCTTGATGCTGGTCGCCGTCTTGTCCCAATTGCTACCGGTTGCCAGTTCAGCATCCGTAGGCGACTTACCGCCATTGACGGTGTCCCACGTGTAGCCCTTCAGGCCGAGGCCGAAGCTGTAGTCCATCTGCAGGAGAGTCTCGATGCGCTCCTTACCGTTGTTGGTCTGGATGTTCGAGATCAGGTCGCGTGCGTCGTGCACCGTAGCGGCACCCTGGGCCAGCGACAGCACGCGACGCTTCGCCGGAGTCACCGGACTTCCGACTGCGGCGGAATACAGCGCCGGAGCGTCGGTCACAACGACCAGCTTTCCGAGGATGTCCACCACACGAACGCCGGTGGACTGAAAGAGTTGCTGGGCGTTGGTCAAGTTCTGACCGATAAAGGTGTGGAACTGGACTCCGTCCATGACCTGAGCGATGAGCTGACTGGAGTGGTCGCCGAACAGTGCATGGCTCTCGTTCACCGCGATGTAGTCGACCTTCTTCGTGGCCGAAACATCAACCGTGGTCGCTGCGCCCTGGTTGCCGATTGCCGCCACCAGCGCCGCAATGGCGGTATTGAGCTGGTCTTGCAGAAGTGCTTCGGCAAAGAATCGAGATGCAACCTCGATGCCCTCGGCGGTCGGTTTGCGCAGCCAAGTCATCTGCGAGGGCTCGTATCGCACCGGGCCAAACCCGCCCGCCACCTTGACGGTGTTGTGCTTGAGCTGCGTAAGGTCGACAGGCGCAACGTTGCCATTGGCCGCATAGCGATCCACGCGACGACGTGCGCTGGCCAAGCTCGCGTAGAAGCTGCTCTGAAGGAAGTCGCCATCGAACCCGTCGGTGGTGAGCAGGATCGCCCCACCGCTCGCCGCGTTGAATTTGTCGACCATCTGGTCCAGCGTTTCGATAGTCGCCGGCATGAAGTAGCTGTTGAACACTTCCATATCGGAAAGTGCCATTTGGATTTCCTCGTTGTCTTTGCCCGGATGGGCTGGATTGGTGGAAGATCAGGGCATCCGCCCTGGTGCGCCGCGCCCCATCCGGGGAAACAGCTAGTCCCGATCAGCCTTTCGATAGGTCGGGAAATTGCGACTTGATCGCAGCCAGCCGCTCCTCTCGGCTGCCACCAAAATTGCCCTGTTTGGCGCGGTTCGCTGCGTTGCCGCCGCCTTCCGCTCCGCTGCCAGATGCGCCAGAGCCTTTGAGGATTTGGTCCCTGTACGGGTATTGGTCGACCAACGTCTCGAGCGCTTCGTCGAAGTCGGCGACCTCGCCTGCGCGACTGCGGCTGAAGATCTTGTTGCCCGCGCTGTCGTACGCAACAACGCGTCCATCCTCGACCTTGAAAGCCTGACCGAAGCGGGCCTGCACCAGATCGCCTGGAATAGCGAACTTGTCTGCGATCAACTTGGATCGCGCAAAGTTGCCACCAATAAGCTCGTTATGGAGCTGCCCCTGAAACTTGGCGAGATCGGCCTGCAATGCTTTCTCGCGCTCGGCTGAAGCTTTCGCCGCCGCGGCCACCTGCTCCTCCGCTGCCCGTTTGGCTGCCGCCTTGATTTCTTCAACCTTTCCGACGGTCACGAGATCGCCGTCTTTCAGGTTCTTCACGGTCTCCAAGGCCTTTCGAGCAGCGTCAGCGTCTTCGATTCCCTCGAACGCCTTGGCGCGACCCTCTGCAGCCTCTTTCGCTTCTCGGTGCCCCTGCGCTTCGCGATTGAGGGCAGCGATCTTTCCAATCGCTGAGGTCGCATCGAATGGAACCTCCTTGCCGTCGTCATGGACGTATACGGGCTTGCCTTCGCGCACCTCGGCGTACTGCTTGCCATCCAACTCGACCAACTTCAGTTTCATGCCTTCTTCCTCGGGCTTCCGCCCTCTTGGAGACGCTTCCGCGCCGAGCGCCCAGCCCGTCCGAGCAGTGGGCAAAGAAATGCCGGCTCGAGGCCGGCTGAGATGAATTCAATGCGCCAACCAGTCATGGCTGGGTGGCCCTAGCAATCGCATCGTGTTGCCGCTCATTGAGCGTGCCCTGTCCCTAATCTGCGGCAGAGCCTGCAGCCATCCATGCCAGTGGCGAGGAGCTTCACGCCAATCGACGCTATCGAAGAAGTGGGGAGACCGATTCATCGGAACCCCGCAACAGATCGCCTTGTCAGCTCTGAGGTCGACTAGCGCGACCTTCAGGGCGAATAGGCCAGATGACCCTGAGGCAAGCTGATCTCTGAAGAAGGGTTCCGTGCGGTCGAAACCTTCGGCCGCCTCACTCACGAGGATTTTGGCTGGAGGCAGATGCCCCTTTTTTGCGCGCTCATTGAGCCAGCCGCGAAGCTTTTCGACGTGTAGCGAGCAGGCTGCACTCAACGGACGATCCCAGGCCGCGATCATGTCGTTGCACGCGACAACGATTTGAGGTGACTGTCCGAGGGCCTCGAACTTTGCGATGTCGTCCCATACGCATGACGCACCGCCAAGGACCAGGGCAAGCACTAGGCGTTCGCTTGGGCTCGCGTGAGTTTTGGTGCAACCGCTAGGGACGCATCTACGCCATCTTCGGGAAGCTCGTCGAGGAGCTGTCGCGCCTCTTCATCCGCGTCGAATTCAGGAGACAGAACGCCGCGGCGCTTCCATTCGCTCAGCATAGTCTTGGTGCTGATCTTTCCGGACTCGTTCGCCTTGAGCAAAAGTTCCGGAACGGCGTCTGCACCCGGATCAACCTGGAAGTCGGTGTCGACAAAGACGCTCGGCGCCGGCTGCTTGAGCCACATGCTCGTGAACACGAAGGCCTGTTCCAGTGCGTCCTTCAACAGCGTCGCCCACGCCTGCGCCGTACTGCTCGCTTTCTGCGACGCGAGGAGCGCTGTCGCCTGCGTCATCCCAGCAGTGCCCTGCACTAACGGCTGACGACCCAGCTCGCGCATTGCCGCTTCGATCTTGTCGATCTCCGCCGACAGGAACTGCAGCGACGTCGCGGCAATCTCGACCGTATCCCACGAGCCGAACTGTCCCTGATCGTTCATCGGGGAGAACAGCACTGCACGAGGCCCAAAGTTCATCTTCGTGCCGTTGTCGGGCGGCGCAACGCCGTTGCCAGCGAACATCGGGAACGCTGTGGCTTCTTTTGCGTTCTTGAGGTTCGTCTGCTCCTGGAAATGCTCAATCTGCAGGTCAACGATGTCTCGCAGCGGCGGCCTGACCGCCCAACCATTCAGCCGCTCGCCCAAAACCAGGGGAACCAGAGGAATAACGCCGATGGAAATTGGTCCGCTCTCGACTAGCCTCCATGCGCCTGCGCCGTCGTTCATGCCCACTGCTTTGTCGCGCTGGTAAACCTCAAACGCAGCGGGCTCCCAGCCAATTTGTTGCCCGGTCTCCAGGTCGATGATTGGATCGCGCTTGAGTACGCGCACGCGCTCGACGACAACTTCTTCTGTACCATTCCACTGCGTACGAGACTCATCGATACGCGCGTAGATGACCTGCTCCACACCCTCTACTTGCGCCCAATACACTGCCTTGAGTGACATAGCAGGGACGCGGACCCAGTATGGTCCCGCCTTCAGTGCCTTCTCATCGGCTCTTGTGGCGCCTACCGGGGTCCTGGTGTGATCGACAAGGATCCAGTCGATTGCATACGCAAGCGCTGCGGTGAATACGCGGTGCGCAAACACGTGTAGATGCGAGCCTTTACGATCGATGTTTTCCACGATCGGCGCATAGGCCTCGCTCGGCCCATCTGTCAGCGCAACTTCTTTCGAGAACGGCTTGGAGGCTAGGTCTCCAAGGATGTCGGCGAAGATGCCAGTGAATCTGGCGTTCTCACGCCGATAGCGATAGTCGTCGTCCGATTCGTTGGGGAACTGCGGAAGGTAGGCATGCGCACCCTTGCCGTGAGCATGCTCCCGCATCGCATGAGTGCCGCCCAGGATGTGGTCGACCTTGCGCCAGTACGGCAGCATGAAAGCGTAGTCGCTGGAAACGCTGTCCAGTGAGTCCGGGGTTTCTGCCATCGGTCAGTAGCTTCCAAAGATCACGGTAGGTTTCTGCCTCTTCTTCATGATCGGCTCGAGCGCGTAGCGCCCGCTGTCGATCACGTGGTTATGTGCATCGACCAGGTCCGGCAGAACGTCACCCGACAACCGATCCACCTTATAGCTGTACAGCCGAAACTCCTTGATCGCCTCAACGCAGCGGGGGTGGATGACGATCTCTCGATAGCTCCGCATGTGCGCGATACCGTCCTCGACGCTGCCCTTGCCCTTCTCACAAGGAACGATGCGAGGCCAACCTTTCCGCTTGGTGTGGCTGATCGACTCGGGGCGGGCGTTGTCTGCTCGAGTCGTGTAGTCCTCGAACCTTGCAATGCGACGATTGACGAACGGCACGGTGTCGTCGAGTTCGAGCCCGACTTTGACGGCCTCGTACTCGAGGAACAGGCACTCGTCGTGAATCCACCACCGAGTAGCTGCAGTCGGATCCTGAGCGAAGCCCCAATCGAGCCCCTGATACGGACCGTCCCAGCCGGACTCGGGCGTGAATTCCGCCACACGGTACTTGTCGGCGAAGACCTGCGCCTTGCTGTTCCGCAGGTAGTCTCCTTCCCAGATGTGCGCGTAGGCCGCGTCGTCTAGAAGCGCTCTATCGTTCTTGCGCTCTTCCTCGAGCTCCGCAGGGAACCACGGATTGTCGGTGTAGTTGACCTCGGCGATCTTCGCGCGGGCTGGAAGCCGTTTGCGATACCGGAGGTCTGTAGGACTGTCGTCCTTCTCCGGGTTCCACGTGACCCAAATCTCTGACCCTGGCTCGCGCACCGTCGGAATCAACTTCCGCCAGGCCGCCTCGCTGACGTTCTCCGCTTCGTCAATCCAGGCGAGTCGGATGCTCGCCTTGGACTTGATCGAGTCGAGGTTGTGACGGAGACCGGCGAAGACATACGAGATACGCCGGTCCCTTGTGCGGATGAACTTCTCGCCGCACTCGTAGTGAGCATCGAGCCAGGGAACACCCCGGATCGCTTGCTTCACCTCCTCCATGCTCGAGTCTTCGAGCGAGTTCATGTACTCGCGGCCGCAGAGAATGACGCCTGACTCGTTGGCCGACGACAGCATGTACCCGCGCACGGCCGACATGCGCGCAAAGCTGCGAGTCTTCCCAGATCCGCGGCCGCCATATGCGCCGCGGTATCGAGCGTCACCCGTGAAGACTGGGACTAGCTTCGGCGGTAGTTCAATCCTTGCTTTCGACGACACCCGCCGCTACCAGCTCGATCGTCGTGGGACCAACAAGGGGTCCGCCGCCAGGCGCGCTGACTTCACTGCGCGAGAGCTTCGGCGCTGCGAACTCGGCCAGCTTCACCAGCTTGTCCAGGGCCTTGTCGGGATCCGTTTCGGCAACCTTCTTCAGCCAGATCGCGATATTGTCAGCGTTGTCCTCGAGCAACTGCCTAACCGTTTCCCGGAATTCCTTTGTGACTTTGTTCGGCGATCCCATCCGCGATCCGCCGCCAGTCTTCCTTCCTTTTGCCATGGCAATTCATCGCGTTATGCGATCTATTTCCTCTCAGTTCTGCGTTGAAACAACTTGCTGCAAAAACAGGTGTACGCTCATTGAGCACGGATTCCCGTGCGGGGAGGAATTGTCATGAAACCAGTCGCACTGTTAGTGCTGGCGGGCACGATTGCGTGCCTGCTTCCCACATTTGCCGTGGCGAAGGAAATTGAAGGAAAGGACATCATTGAACATTCACCGAAAGGGACTGAACGGCGAACCCCTGAGCCTCGGACGCGCGAAGTGCGCGTACCCGAGCAGCGCGGTGGTACGGAGCGCCGCGGCCCAGAGCCCAGAGCTGCCGAGGTCAAGGCGGGCGAAGCAAAAGGTGCTAAGCCAGGTCCGGCGAATACTGCGATTGGTGGTGCATCTAAACCATCTGGAGATGCCAGTGCTGACGCGCGTAAAGCTGCGAGAGACGCCCAGCAAGCTCGCGCGCTCAAATCTGCCCCCGCCATGTCTGATAAGACGAAGGGAAACATTGGGGCTCTACAAAGAGATGGATCCGATGCTTTGCGCGAAGCCGGCTACGATGACAAAAAAATGCAACCTGGTGCGAAGAAGGACAAGGAGAAGAAGTAGCTAGCTTTCGGGCGGAGCTGTTCCGGCGGCCCGCCCATTTGTTCACTTACCTACAGAATCACTCCCTTCTTTCTGAGCGCCGCCATGCACTCGTTGTGTCCGTGCCATGCAATTCCAGCTCGCTCGACTACGCCAGCAGCCTGAGCCATCCATTCCGCTGCGTGCGCCATGTCGGGTGCTGGGGGCAATTGGCCTATCGGTGGCAGTACGCACTCAACGCGCGGCGGCGTTGGCGCGGTCGATGGCCTCACCGAGCGCTTCTCGCACCCCTGTAGGGAACTCACACACAGTAGGAACAGGACGGTCGCGATAGACGACGCGGATGCGTTCAACAGTCTCATTCGTGCGTGCCTCTGCCTTGGGCATCTGAGCCGCTAGGTAGTCGAGCATCGTGTTCGATACATCGGCGCTCGCTTGTTCGCGACGCGATACCTCTGCGGTGGCCTTGTTGGAAGCGTCCGCATGCTTCGCCTCGCAGGCATTCGAGCCGGCCGTCTTGCCCGCCTCGAATACCGAGTACGTGGCCCAGGCCAGAAGCGCGAGTGCAGTAGCAGCCAGGGCGGCGTAGACATATGCACGCATTGGCTCGTCAGAACCCCGTGGGCCATGAAAGCCGGCTGTTACACGCGGCACTGCTAGACTTCCTCGCGGTCAATCCGTTCGAACTGGAATTTCTCAACATGAACGCGAATCCATATCTGTGTGAACTCGAACTTGCGGGCACCTTGACTGAAACACCCGAAGCTTTCGCGGCTCGGCTAGATGAAGCCAAGCAGCGCTGCGACCTGCAGCTGCGGGACCTAGGAGCAAAAGTCGGCCTCAACGGGTCAACACTGATTGTCGACCTCGCACCGCTCACTGATGAGCAACGAGGAACCGCGAGTTTTCGTGTTGGCGTCGTCTGCGGCGCATTGCAGCTCAAGCCAATATCTGGGAAGAACCAACATGGTAATTGGTCCTTGGCCAGCGACGGATCGGCGCCTTAGAAGCTGCGCCCATCATTCAAACCCGTTCCGGTAGATGCCGTCGGCCGTCGTGTCGGTCCACTCGACCAGCATCCGTCCACCGGTGTACTGGTAGCGGATCAGCGTGCCGGCCTTCTCGACGATGGCGTCATAGGTGTGCTCGACGATCAGGACTTCGGGTTGCGCGGTGACTTCCTGGCTCTCGGCGAACGCGAGCGATGCGCCGGCGATCAAGGCGACTAGCGCCAACGCGCAGAGAATCACCGTCAGTTCGAGCGCACGCTGCACCTTGGACGTAGTCCACATAGTCAGTCGTCTCCGAATGTGTCGTGCCACAGCCAGCCAAGCGCCAGCGCCGTAGCGAGGGCTGCGATCGAAGCAATCACGACACGCCGCCGATGACGCCGGAGAAGTCCGGCCAGCACAGGGAGTACTCAGCCATGCGCCGACGAACGATGCCAAAGCAGCCGTTCGATTTCTCCCGGCAATCGAGAGAGCCGACGTACACCCAACGCGGAATCTGGTTGCAGGCGCCTTCGTAGTCGCCCTGCCGTATCAGCTTGGCGGCCGTGGAGCGGCAGAAAGCGTCGCCGCCTACATTGAAGGTGAAGGAGATCCACGCTGCGAGCTGGTTCGTCGGCAGCGAAGGCGAGCCGCAGCGCACTACGGCGTCCGCCGCAATCTCCAAGTCTTCCCGGCGCCATGCATTGCACTGTTCTTTGGTCGCCGTGTCGCCGCGCTTGACGCCCCTCGTGTGCCCTTCACATAGAGTCCAGACGCCGCCGCTATCTTGGTACGCGACGAATCTCTGACCTTCCCAGCTTGAAACGAACGGCGCAGCGATGGCTATCGCGGCACCGATTAGCGCCGCGAGTAGGCCCTTCCGAAGTTCCATAGCTATTCGACGTCGCGCTCTTGGCGATACAGGAGCGACATGCGCTCGCGATGAAACTCCTGGTCGAGGCGATCGGCTTCCGCAGCTCGGAGGGAGGCGCGGCGATCCTGTCTCAGCTTGAAGAAAAGCTGGATCAATGCGCCGATGCCCGCGATCAGAAGACCGCCGAACGCAGCAATGTCATTTGCCGTAAGACCGCCGTACACCGCTGAAGCCGCCCCTGTATACGTGGCCTTGCTACCGAAGCTCGCAATCGTCGAATCGGTGATTGCGTCCTGTACCTTCATTCCGGCTTGCCTTTGATCGCACGCAATGTCGCAGACTTCGGCTTCTCAGCCTTGGCCTTGCCGAGCTCCTCAACGTTCACCCATTTGAAGGCTTCGTCGAGGTAGAAAAGAACTCCGTCGCGCAGTTGGAGCGCCTTGGCACCAATCTCTTCAGCGAACTCGTCGACCGATGGGATGTAGAGATCGCCTTCGGCCAGCTGCGCACAACCGGGTGGCTCTACGCCAACCTCGAAGCCGTCGTCTTCGTCGTCGTCTGATTCGCTCATGACACCAACATCGCAGGACTAACAGTGTTGCGGCCGACTTCCCCGTGATCGCGGTGGATCACGATCGCTTTCATGTTCTCGCGCGAGCGCCAGCCTCCTGACGTGGCGTACGCATCGCGCGACGCCAGTGTGTTAAAGGTCTCGACGGTCACGCCTGGATACTCCATGACGCTCTGATGGTGGACGTGGCCCAACCACCAATAGCGATGCTTCGTCCTGCCCCATGCCTCGGGCATGTCGGTTGCCATCACGCCGGGCAGCTTGTCTGGCTTGCACGTGTGACCGTGGTGGAAGCCGAGCAACACGCTTCCGAACTCGACATAAGAAAACAGGGCTGGCGACGTATCAACCGTCACGCGCGGCTCGCGCTCATACATGTGCGCCAGGGCGGCGGACAGCCAGAGAGCGCCTGTCTCGTCGTGGTTCCCAACCACATTCACCACATGCACGCGCTGATGCTTCGACAGAGCGGATTCGATGCACTGGCGCATGACCTTGATGCCGACGCGGATCATCTTTGCGTAGCGGCCGTCCGCGTCGAGCATGTTCCCGGAGCGCGGCGTCACCGGCGCCATGCTGTCGTAATGGAACCAGTCACCGAGATTTACAATAGTTGCCGACTCGGTCGCCGGCGCACCTTCGACGAGCATGTTCATCGCGCCGCACTGGACTCGCTCGGCGATCGCCAAATCCCAGTCGTCGCCGCACTCCTCGCGCCAAGCGCGCATGCCGATGTGCGCGTCCCCGATCGGGTAGCACGTCATCAGTTCCGCGTGGAACGTTCTTGCGCCGGCCTTGCGTTTGGGCAGCTTCGGTAGGTCTTCGATCGATGCGGCAACCGCTTCGCGAATCATGCGCTCGCGGTACTCGGCGTCTGCCGCCGACTTCACCCACTGCGCGGCGATCGAGCCGTCGTCACGGTAGAGCGTCGATACGCCCTTAACTTTGAAGCCGTCCGGCACGGTATGTGTGTATCCGTGCTCAGGACTCCATCCTTTGGAGACAAGCGCCGCCTTTCTGCGCTCAAGCGTTCTAGGGTGGATTCTCAGCGCACGCGCGGCAGAGCGGTTCGTGCCGTGCTCGCGCAGGGCAGCGATGATCTCGTCGTTCGACGCCACTACGCGGATTCCGGAGCCAGGCGATCGGCAACAAGTTTCGTGTAGCCGATGATGTCGTGCCAACTATCGTGGTAGTTCGGGTCGCCGTTGAGAATACGAGCGACCTTGTTCGCCAGCATGTCCAGGGCCTCGCGCTGGTCGTCGGCAAGCGAAGGCCAGTTTCGGCCACAAGCCATTGCGCGCTTGATGCCCTGGGCAATCGTCGCTTGCTCGGCAAATACTCCGTAGCGGGAGCCCCGCTCAGCGAGCGTGCTGGCGATGTCCGTCATACGAACACCCCGGCGAGCATCGTTCCGCACACGCTTCCAGCCGCGGCACCGACCGCATAGAACCAGCGATCAGGCTCGTCTCCAATCGCTATCTTCTTCACGTTGTGCGTCCAGATGTAGGAGATTGCGAATGCCGTAACGGTGTTCGCTACCAGCTCGTGTCGAGAGATGAAAACCGTATTCATCGCGACGAAGATCACTTGCACGAATCCCGTCGCAGCAAGGCGAAGGCGCGCGTTTGTCAGGCGCCCGAGTAGGTCAGTCATCGCGCGCTTCGCTGCTCCACAGTCCGTTGGCATGCTGCGTCCAGATTCGATTTGGCAGTGAGGCGAGCCACTTCTCTTGCGGTCCGAAAATTCGGCGCAGTGGTGCGCTCAGACCGGACTCGTCGACTGTGACAAGCTCTCGTTCCATGTTCTCGAATCTGGAATTTGAATAGATTGCGCGGCCTCTCTGGCTTCGCAACGATTTATAAAACAATATGTTGCGACCAACTTGGCCGCAGACGTGAATAGAGAGGCCGCACCTTTCCGATGCGGCCCGGATGGCCCCTACCCAGCGAACGAGTCGCCTCTCAGATCCGACAATGTCCGGAGATCAAACCGGACCGCCATCGCGGCACATGGCTTGGCGATGGACTTAAGCCCGATGCCGAAGCAGAGCGGGGGACGTGGTGCCGCCCGTAGGGGTTGAACCTACACCTACCCGCTTACGAGACGGGCGCTCTGCATTGAGCTAGAGCGGCATGACTGGAGCGAGCGGCGCGAATCGAACGCGCGTCGTCGGCTTGGAAGGCCGTCTGCGGACCATCCGCACTCGCGTGTAGTAACCCGGCCGGTTCTGGCTCGCCCTCTCGCCTGACTCTGTCGTTGCTGGGGTGGGGGACGGAGGCTGTACCGGATTCAATCCATTCTCCACCCTGTTTTTGCCGATTCCCGTTTCTGCGCCGATGTGCCGAAAACTTTTTCAGGCGGCCCGGCGAGAGTCGCGCAGGACCGTCAGGTACTGATAGTGGAGCTCCGCCCGAAAGTTCTCGAATCCAGACAACATGCCTCCTGCAATCGCTGAGCGCATGGCGTAGTACTTGTCTTTGCGAACGCCAATACAGTCAGCGATGCTTGCGCCGGATTGGAGGAAGTTTCCAGTGATGCACCGATGAAGCGCGTCGAGGCCAGCAACGTAGACCCACGGCCCTCGGGCGGACGGCTTCACGACCTGGTGGCCGTTTACCTTTTTCGCACGAGAAAGAGCGCGCGCGAGACTAAGCGCCCATGCGTCGAGGTGGCGGTCGTAGACCGATTCGCCGCGGACGATACGAGAGTAAAGCTGCCACCCCGGGAAGCTCGGATCGAAATTGGCAGAGGCCCGAATCGCAGCATCGATGCAATTGTCTGGGAGTGGCGTCAGCGCAAAGATTTGGTCGATCTCGCGGACGCGCAAATCGTAGTCACCAATCGTCATGCGCGCTCCCCATAGCAGGACTCAGATGGCATTGGGGCGCATAGCTGCCCTACGCATAGAAAGTGGATACCGCAAACGCAGCTATTCACGCAGCCTCCTTGAACGCCAGCGCCTCGATGACCTGCTTGTATGCCCAGCTCGCGTCAATACCCAACAACTCCAACGCGTTCACCTCCGTGCCGTCCGGCTTCATGATCACTCCCTTCATTGCGGTTCTTTTTGCCGAGTCGCGGTAGATCAGCGGACAACCTGCGGATCCGAAGCAGTCCGTCAGCGCCTGGACCCAGATTTGCCAGACCAGAGCAGCCTCCGGCATGAGCCAGTGCTGGCCGCGATCGTGCAGTGGCGACGAACACCGGATGCGCGAGACGGCGGCTTGCAGCGCGCGGTATCGAGTGAATCCATGCGCGCTCATGCACTGCGCTCCAAGTCAATGCAGGCGGCCGCTATCGCTTCCTGTAGTCGCAGCTTGTTTAGGAGCAGTGGAGTCGCTGCGTTTAGTACCGCAAGCGCCAGGGGGAGTAAGTCCTTGTGCTTGTGCCACAGAGCAGCGTCGCGGCGTACCTGGTCGAAGTCTTCCAACTTGATCACGCCGCCTCCTTCTGCAACAACTTCATTGCAGCGTAGGCAACGCCGAGAGCCGCCCACGCGTGCGAAGTGACTCCGTAGGTCGGTCCTGGATCGGACTTGGTTCCCTTAGGCCCTACGATGGCCAGCAATGCGGCGTTGACGTCGCGATCTTTCGCAGAGCCGCGCAGTCCGACAGCCTTCTTGACCTCGGCTCGCGGAACCAAGCGGACTTCGTTGGGGCACGACCACGCCTGCTGGAAGCGGCCGGTCCAGCGAATTGTCTGGAAGGTCTCTGCTCCGACGATGTTGCCGTAGCTCACAATGTTCTCGATCGCCAGTGCGTCGCTGCGGTCTATCAGGACTCGTTCGAGCATCGCGTCGTTATCGATGACGCCGGCTTCCAGAACGCGACCGTCGAACAGGACGAAGCCGGACTGCAACGTGCCGGGATCGATTGCTAGGATCAAGGTCAATCGCTCCTCCTCGCCTTCGCGGCGCGTTTCTGCAGGGTGCTATCGAGTCGGGCCACTTGCCGCTGATAGCCTTGTGCGACCCGCTGGGATTGCGTGGCGAGCCGCTGAGTCGCTGCCCTGAGAGCAGTGACTTGCTCGTCAGTCAACGAGTCGAGCTCCGATTGTTTGAAGGTAACTTCCTTCTTCATGCGAGCACCAACCCCTCGGACATCGCGCCCTCCTCCAATAGCTTGTTCTGAAACGTCAGCAAGTCGTCGTCGCTGCCGTATACGAAGTGAAACTTCGCCGGCTCGCGCTCCAAGCTCGGACCGAAGTCGACCGCTTGGAACCGATAGCCTTGGTAGTCGCGTGGCAAGAACTTCGCCTGGTGGTGGAAGTGGCAGAGCGCGACAGTGAACGCGTGGCCACGACGTCGATCGCCGGATTTTAGGTGGTGCATCTCGACAACCATGCCCGTCGGCAGGAGCCGCATGCGTCGGATGTTCATCAGGCAGCAGATGCAGCCGACGTCGCGCATGCGAGTCCATCGGCTACGCTCGGTCGACGTGGCTGCTCTGATCTTCGTCGACCGCTGGCGTAGGCGCGTGCGTGCGCGCAGCGGAGTTTTGCGCTTGAGCGGAGATCTCTTCATGCGGCCTTCGCCTCCTTCCAAAAGGGATCGGGGTCAGGAACGTAGATGCCCTGCTCCGCAGCGCGCTGTTGGATGAAAGCGTAGAAGTCGAGCGCAGCCTTGGCTCCGATCACCTCACGCTCGCCGCGCTCGTTCCGAGTCGTCGTGCGAATCGGCTTGTTTCGCAGCGTCGGATGCCAGCCCCAAAACTCTCCGCAAAAGAATGCGTGCAGGTCTTCTTTGTCCTGCTCGCCGCGCAATCCCATGTGCTCCATGATCGGCTTGTAGGCGGCAGCGAACAGCGCCTTTCGTTGCTGGCTGCTGCGCGGCTTGACGTAGGCGGATACTTCGATCTGCCAAGACTTCAATGATGGCAAGCGGCGGAGAAACTCAGTGCAGTTCGAAGTGACACGCTCACGATCCGCGTCGCCAGCGTGCAGAACGAATTTCTGGCTCACGCCGCCTCCTTTTGTTCCACGTTGAGCATGACGAGCTTCCCCAACATGCCGGCCTTTTTCAGGTCTTCGGCCAATTGGTAGAACTCGGGGTTCCATGCCTTCATCAGCGCGCGATTGCGCTCCCGCTCGTCTGCGCGCTTCGCGGTCTCTCGCTTGGCAAGGTCTTCGATGTTCATGCAGACGCGCTCTTGCCGAGAAAGGTTTGGAAACCGCGTTTCGGCGCCTGCGGAGCTGCGGGACGTTCCTCCGTCGGCAGGAAGCGCATGCGATCGGTCGCCGCGTGTAGGTACACCGAGTCGCAAGGACCGTTCCGGTGCTTCGCAACAATCAGCTCGACTAGATCGCGCCGATTCGTGTCGGGTCGGTGCAGGAACAACACGATGTCCGCGTCCTGCTCGATCGCGCCCGAGTCGCGGAGGTTGCGAAGCGTCGGACGATCCTCGCCGTCGCGGTTCAACTGTGAGAGCAGGACCACGGGCACCGCCAACTCTTTCGCCAGCGCCTTGATCGCTCGCGTGATGATCTGGATCGCGTCGACTGTCTTCTCCGCCCGGGGCGGTTGGATCTGCGTGAGGTAGTCGATCACGATCAGACCAAGGCGCTTCTCGGCATTGCACTGCCGTGCCCTCGCGCAGATTGCGTCCACCGTCAGCGAGCCGGTTTCGTCGATCATCAGCGGCATGTCGCGAATCTGCGTGTGCGCATCTGTGATTCGCGGCCACTCGTGTTCCTCCATCCGCTTCGGCTGCAGGATGTGCTGCATCGGCACGCCGGAGATGTGCGAGACGGCGCGCTCCGAAATCTGAGCGCCGGATTGCTCAAGGCTCGCTAAGAAGACGGGCTGACCTTGGCTGGCGGCGTGCACTGCGAACTGAATCGCAAGCGCCGTCTTGCCGACGCTAGGCCGTGCGGCCAGCACTACCAAATCCGTGCG
Organism: Dokdonella sp. GW821-FHT11D02; assembly: GCF_058808595.1. Lineage (NCBI taxonomy): Bacteria > Pseudomonadati > Pseudomonadota > Gammaproteobacteria > Lysobacterales > Rhodanobacteraceae > Dokdonella > Dokdonella sp. GW821-FHT11D02. The sequence continues at coordinate 3,404,813 of NZ_CM179520.1, forward strand.
CTGCCAACCGGCTGTCTGCTCGTCGAGCCAGTCAAGGGAAGTCGGGACGCCAGTGATCGTGGATTCGGCGTCGCAGCGCTGCTGCATTAGCGCGACGCTTTCCTGCAGGAAGGCGCGAATCGGCTTGACCGCCGAGACGTTGCGCGGATGGCAGGTTGCCAGAATCTTTTGAGCCTCACCAAGCACGTCATCGCCGCGCAGCTTCGTGATGCGCTGGCCTGCAACCTGGACGCGCCGCTCGATTGCCGCCGAAACAACCCAGTTCGCATAGCCGCGGACATTGGCAGCCCCCGGCGTGCTGCTCGAAAGCTCCAAGGCAAGTCTCGCCAAGTCAGGGCGTTTCTCGCCGACCGTCACGAAGTCCGCATCGATGCCGGCGCGACGAAGATCGGCAATAACGTCCCACAGCGCGCGATACTCGCCGTTCGAAAAGTCTTCTCCCGCGAGCAAGTCGGCGACGCGCCAGTACGCTTGCTGGTCAATGAGGCATGCGCCCAAGACTGCGGCTTCAGCGTCTACGCGGCTCATGCGCCCCCCTGCAGGTTAGCGACGGCGCGGTCCATGATTCCAGCGAACCGATCCTCGGCGAGCAGGACGTCGATGTTCTGTTTCCAGTTCGCGTTCTTCGGGTTCGGGACGTCTCCGCGAAGCCAAGGATCAGCGGCGCACTCGCCGAAGTACGCCGACCAGAACTGTGGACGGTCGTACGTCCAGCCCTGCTGAGCGCATAGCGTAGATGCAAGCTTGTCTGCGACCTTGATGCGCTTCACTCGCTTTGGCGTTTGCGTGGTGGCGCGCATGCAGCGAGGCAGCGCCTCGTGGTACGCGCTGAGCACTTCGGCTACCAGGGCGTCCCCTTGGGGGACTACAGGGGGTTTTACGTCTTCGTCTTCGTCTTCGACTACGCCTCCGACTAGACCGTTGTTTCCGGTGACCTCCGGTGGTTCACCGTTTTCCACGGTGTATACCTGTACGCATCCGTCACTCCCGGCGATTGGATCTGGAAACTTGGACTTGCTTTGCACGCGCTGCCCGAACTTCACGATCTGCAAGTACCTCTTCCCGTCCGATGCCGGGTACACCCTTACAAGGGCCGCTTCGACCAGCGCGGTCAGCCACTTCCCAATGTCCGAGTCGGATACTTTGTCGATCTGTAGCGGGTAGCACGCCGACCGAAGTAGCTTCGGCAGCGCATAGAACCGTCCATGGTCATCGGCCGCCGACATGAGCCGGCGGTAAAACACTTCCTCAGCCCAAGACAGCGAGCACACAGGCTCGCTCGTCAAGATTCCATCGCGGACCATGCGTGTTGGCATTACGCGGCCTCCTGCATGAGGCGCACGTCGCCACCGAACGTCCGATATATTTCAGCCCACAATTCACGCCGCGGGACAAACACGCATTCGCTGTGATAACCACCGTCTCCGCGTGGGGTATGCTGTTTCGCCGTTTTGTACACCCGAGACCAGTCCTTCCATTTTTGGATGAAGACCCGGCACAGCATCGGGAATGGCACCAAGCAGAATCGTCCGGTGTCCTTCCACAGCCACAGCACGTAGTCACACTTCTTGTTGGCGTCACGTGTCCATCCAACAATTCCCTGCTCGACAACCGACCACGTTTCAAGCGCGATGTCGTCCTCGTCCGGGTGTGACACGGCCCAGTCCTTTTCCCGCACCTTTGCGTCGACGGCCAGGTGCCGTGCGGTCGACATTTCCACCCACCAGTCGATCCCCTGCTTGTCATTCTCCGGCGCTGACTGCCGCACGTTCACCGCGCCTGGAATCTCAGCCAGCAGGATGATTCGGACATCGGCGGTCGTGGCGACGCCTTGCGACATCGCCATCCGCTCACCGAAACCGTACTCACGCGGCTGCATCGATCTCGGCTCCCCACGGCGTCCAGTCATTACGGTCGCTGCGTGCGAACATTTCCAAGTACGGGCCAGGGCTGCATGACTCGACCAGCTCGTAGAATTCCACCGGCTTGCTGCTGTGCCCCTTCGGTCCGCGTGGGGCCTGGAACCACGTCCCCACATCCTTACGCTTGATCGGCTGCGAACCCTTCACGCCGAACAGAACCTGCTCCGTCGAGCCGCGGAAGTAATTGCCCATGCCGATTGACGGCTTGCACCACGTCAGGTTCGTGACGTAGCGGAACCCCCAGCGTTCCAGCAGGGAAAACCCCTTTGGCAAGGAACGGTTTGTGATCCACAGGTAGATATGGCAATCGTCGTCCGCCAGTTCTCCGACCGGAAGGTCAAGCAGTTCCGCGTGGCTCATCGTCCCGTAAGTAGGACGCGCCCTGCCAAGCTGGTCTTGATCGCCTTCATCGCCCCAATCCCACGGCGGGTCGATGATGATGGTGGCGTACTTCGCCGTCTTCGCTGCGACCACGGGTGAAGGCGCCCGCGCAATTAGGACGCGGTTTTCTTCGCGTCGCTGCTCGCGGGCCTGCTCCTTTAGTTCCCGCTTGGCCTGCGTGATCGTCGCATCGCCGGCTTTGATTTTTTCGGCAAGGTGCGGCGCTTCGCGCTCGATGCGCTTGGCGTCGGTGACGTACTGCCGATTGACGCCCACGGCAGCAGCAGCTTTCTCGCGGGCTTCGCCGCGGTCTTGAATGTTCGTCTGTTCCGCAATTTGTTGCGGAACAGAATCCGCCGGCTTTCGCACCCGCCGCTTCTTCGCCAGCTCCCCTTCCACGCGCTCGATTTCCAGCGCAACGAAGGCAAGCTGCGAAGCGTTCAGGTGACGACGGTGCAGGTTCAGGGACAGCACAAACGCGACAGCATCAAACCCGTCATAGTTTTCCGTTCGAGGATTGATGCCGAGTTCTTCGCAGGCGCGAAGTCGATGCCGACCGTCGATGACCTTGCCTTCGTACAGCCAGATCGGCTCACGCTGACCGTACTGCTTTATGTCTTCCTTGAGTGCGCCGAATTCCGATTCCGCCATAGGCGGGAAGATCGTGGCGATCGGGTGAATTTCGAAGCTCATTGGTTCCTCGACTCCTTCTCTGAGTGATGTACTGAATGCCGCCCAGAGGTCAGCGCGCGCATCTCGTGGTAAAGCTCGTTCTGCCTTACTGGACATTTGCAGCCGATGTAGCGCAGTCGCAGCGTGTCGAGCATCTGCTCGCGCAGTTCGTCGGGGTCGAGATCGCGGCCGTAGTAAAGAGTCATGCGACCGCCCTCAGTCCAGGCTCATTGGGCAATGCGTCCGCCAGCAGTGCCGACGCGCTCGCAAGCTCTGCCTGCAGCGACGCGATGTTCTGCATGGCGGCCTTGAGAAACGGCCGGTCCTTCTCGTCGATCTTTCCGTCAGCGATGATCGGAGCCATGGCTTGGAGAACTCCGCCGGCCTTGGTCGTAATCTCGCTGACGCTGACCAGCGCTTCGCTCGCGTTCCGGGCGCGAGCAGCGAGCAATCCATAGCGCGCCGCCAACTCACGCAAAGCCTGCGCTCTATACGGATCGGGCAGCGAATTGACCCACGGCTCTTCGAGGTCACACGGAAAGGCGCGAACGTCGCCTGTGATGTAGCGCTCAACGATCTTGCGGTTGTGCAAGCGCGTCTTCTCGTAAGCCTCGACACTCGACTCGTCAGGAAGTCGAAGGTTCGTACTGACGGAACTGCTCGGCGTCGCCGCGAAATATGCTGCTGCGACCGCCATCGCAAAATCCGAGAGATTGATCGTCTTCGAATCCCACGCGAGCCGCGTTGCGCTCAAGATGGTTTGTGGCCGCGTTTCGTGTCTATCGATAGTCATGGCGCACCAGTCTCAGTAGATGAGATCGTGCGGCTCATGGACTGGCCGCACACAATCGAAGAAAAGCCCGCTCCGGCCAGGAGTGTTGAGGCCGGAGCGAGAAGCGCGCGCCTGTGGTCGCAAGTGCGCGATGGGGATAAGCGCTGCCGCACCGCAACCGTTGCGAGGGTACGGCCGGCAGCAATTCCGTGCGCAGGGGGTTGCGCGAAGATGTTGGACTTAGTGAGCACGGTCATGCTCCGCGATGAAGCGCCTATGGCGCGCTGCAGACACCCTGTCCAAAATGATGAGCTGGGCCGTTTTGCATACGACCGAGATGGTCAGGGCCGCGAGGAATGCGATCGCACAGAGCTGACCGGGGAGCCAAAAGATGCATGCGACCAGCAAAAGGCTTATGAGATGGATACGGCCGAACCAAAGCGCTGTACGTTTTGTCTTGTTCGAGCAGCTGATTCCACTCTTGATCTCTGGCGTTGTAAGCGTCATCGAGATTCCTTCACTTTTTTCAGATTCGCTGAGCAGGAACGCGAAGATCTGGTCGTTGACGTTGCTCGTCTCGGTAGTAGGCGGAACGCTGACCGATGCATATTTCTCGCTCCGCGCCGCCAGGAGGCGGTTTGCGCGCAAGGCATCCTCGGCACAAATGCGGAAGTGGATGCGGTCGCGGTAGGCTGTGGGTGCTTGACGTCCACAGATCACCTACCGGAGGACCGCGATGGAAAAGAACCTAGCTGCGATAACAGCCAAAGCACTCACGCTGATCGGCGAGCGACTCGATCGAATGGAGGCGCGACAAATCGCAACCGACCTATTCGCGTCAGCACTCATGGAAGTGCATCCGGATCGCGAGGCCGTACTGAATGGCCTAGAGCGAGCGCTCGATCCGTCTGTGGTGGATCAGGCAAAGCACCCCCACATCGCGAGAGCTGCTCAATCGAGGCTGCGAGAGCTGCTCGATGCGTGGCGGTCAGATCGTCCGACAGAAACGCAGACCTGATGGGATCAGTGCCGGCGCACTCCTGTTCGATGCAGTGGCGGAGCCCCCGCCCTACGATCCAGCCACAGCTTGAGTCGATGAGGCCCATCTCACGCCGCCTTCCGCGCGGGGGTGGGAACCGGGCCGAAGACGTCGGGGCGGAGGTCGTGACGAGTGATCTCGCCGTCCGTAGCTCGTTCGACCGGCAAGCACCATTCAGCTGGGATGTCGCGATCGGGCAGCAGCCAGTTTCCGATTGCGGCCGGAGTGATCGGCCGCACGGTGCGAGAAAGGAAAGCGGCGAGCTGGGTTGGGCCGCCGCACCGCTCTATCGCTTCGCGTAGCAAGGTCATGCATCAACTATCACATATCGTGATTTCACCTGTCAACACAGATCGTGTTAGACCGGCATCACAATTCGTGAAGAATCGGGGGATGAGCTTTGCCGACCGCCTGCGCGCCGTTAGAAAGAAGAAGGGCCTCACTCAGGAGGCCGTGGCACTGGCGTCCGGATTCCCCGGGCAGAGCCGCATTGGGAACTACGAATCCAAGAAGTCAACCGTAGTCCGAGAGCCATCGCTCGATGAGGTAGTGGCGATCGCGCGAGCCCTGGGCGTTAGTTCATCTGTGCTCATCGACCAAGCTGCATTCGATGCGTGGTCACAGACCGAGGCTGAATCTCAAAATTTGAGAACTGACCACCTCAGTATCGACCAAGCCGTCGAAGAAATATTGGCGCGCGTCGAGGGTCGTACGGAGCCCTTCACGGCCGAGGAACTTCTCGCCGTAAGTAAGCTGACGGAGGCACTCAAGCGCGATTCTTCGTCGAGCGACAACTCGGTCAGGAACCTCGAAGATGCCGCTAACTCCAGACGAAGCAGAAGCGCTGGCTCAGGTGCTGAACGCAAGGATGGGCTTAGGAAGAATCGGAAAGCCTAAGCTCCGCCTTGTCGTTCCGCCCACCGCGAAGCTGCTAGACCCAATCTTCCGCGAGAACCACCTCAAGCGGATTCTGTTCCTGCAGCGCGCATACGGCCTGCAATGGCTCGTCGACCAGGAATGTTTCGACGTCCCTTCCCTGTCGTGCATGGAAGACTGCGACTTGATCCGGCTCCTGAGCCTGATGGAGCGCGCGCGCGAGTGCATCATGGACGGCGTGACGTTCGACGATGCCGGCCTTGTGAAGTATCGGGAGAAAGTCGATCCAGACAACGATGACCCACCTCGCGATTTGAAGTCGACCGTTCGCCAGGTCGAGTACGCGGAGATGGCCGTTGCCAAGCTACGACGAGAGTCAATGCGACCAACTCATGAGTCCTTGGCTCTAACCCATGAAGAGCCACCATTCTGAATGCCTGAGGCCTGCGCGCGCCAGACGTGCGCCAGGCCGACACGGAGGATATCCTTGGGACGGCTCGACACATCAGCAATTTAGGGGGCTAAAGAATGAGTTCATTTTCTCGCGTTTCTGGGTCGGTTCTCTTTGCGCTCTTCGCCCTCATGCAGTACACGCATCTGGATGCAGAAAGCCTCGCTAGCGCGCCGGTAGTTTTCAAATCCGGGAACTGGAAGATTATACGTACGATCGACCAGATGACTGATAAAGCGTCATGCACCGGAATATACAAGAACCAGTATGGCATTCAGCTCTCTGACGAGAGCTTGTACATCCGAGCGAGAGCCCCTAGGGGGTATCGGCTGCGATTCGATGATGAACCTCAATCTGGCCTGATTCTTGCCAGCGACACGGAACGAAAAATTGATAGTTTGATCTTAAGTGATACAAATTTCAGAAAAGCTCTTGCATCAAAGAGACTTCGGTACTCGTCGATCGGAGTCCTAGATCGGCTAGAGGAGGGCGATCTTGAAATGGATGGGATTCAAGATGCGCATGCCAAGATCGCAGCAGGCTGCCAGTCCGACGTAATCATTGAAGACAAGGAAGCGAGGCAGACTCAAGCTTGCAGCCCAGAGGCTCGCTCTAAGCTGCAAAAGAAACTCAGCGAGAAGGAAATCGAAGAGATTTGCGGCTAATGCAAGATGCCCGTTGTCTCGGCGGTGCGGGTTGGGATTTCCCGCACCTTACGTTTTGCACAGATCGCCGATGCGGCCATCGCTTTAAAGTCAAAGTTCGAATCCGCCAGCGAACGAGCAAAGCTCGAGGGGGAGCTGGCTTGCGGGAAGTGATGTAGCAGTCAGATGGTCCGGAGCTATGCGGGGGTCAGAGTGATTCGATTGCTTGCGCTGTTGCTTGGCTGTCTCGTGTGGACCGCTGTTTCCGCTGGTGTCGACGATGCAGCGCCGATCTACAGGGCCTGGCACATCGATCGAGTCATTGTTGGTGGATCAGAGCGAAAACTGGAGCCTGACCTTAAGGTGCAGTTCGATGGACGGGACGACGCGGGGCTTATTCGCGGCAGTCTGAATGGCTGGAACAGTCATGTTTTCGTCTATAAAGCCGACGGTCATCGCTTAGTAGCTTCCTGCGGAATCAATGCTACAGCAATCTGTACATCGACCCTGCGTGGCCGACGCATCCGTCGCGTTGACGATCAGGGCGTTGAATCTTCTGTAAGCGCTACGCCCGATCCAAACTTTGTTGACGATGGCGATCTCGCCAAATTGTTCACGAATGGTGATGCCTACTGGAAACAGAAAGGCTCCGGCATCACCATTCGGTTCGTAGCATCGGACACTCGCATCGAGCTCTCACCTTGGGCTGCTGAGTCGCCTCCAGGTCGGTGACGTGTCACTCGGCTCAAGCGTCCGAAATTCTCCTTGAGGCGTGACCTGGAATCCGAGTGTGACCTTGCACGCTGGTCCGTCCGTCCACTTTTTCGCGTCGCCAGTCAGTCGCTGATGCAGCCGACTCCAAGCTAGGCATAGTCCAGCAGTGAGTTCGTATCGCTCCGTAGTCCACGCTCAGATTCGGTTGAGCCCTGTGCACTGCTATCCTGCGCCCTGCCCTCGCGACTCGCGCGAGCCGCGCATTTAGGGGATCAATGCTGTGCTTAAGTCCATGCGCTTCGCGCTTCTCATTGGCTCGTTGTGCTTCGCCAGCCAGCCGTTGGCAGCAACGGATTTGACGCTTCTGCGCGGCGGCGTAGGCATCACGGGTGCGCCAGTAACTCTCTCTGGAAAACTGGACGTCAATGGCAACGGACGCCAGGAGCTCCTGGTCGCAGATCGATCGCATGTCAGCCTCGTCGAGGAGGATGCAAATCCACGTGGCTATCGTGAAGTCACTCGCATGGAAGGTCCCTCAAACGAGGAATTCACCAGCGCCTTGCTGGTCGATGTTCCGGGTGTCGCCCCAGCTTTGCTACTGAAGTGGGGAGATCAACTCGAACTGCGTGATGCTGCAACCTCCCGCATCAAGGCGGCTGTCAGATTGCAGATCGCTTCTATGGCACTGGGCGACGTAGATGGCGACGGCTTTCCCGAAATCGTCGCCATTGCCGACCAAACATTGGTGTTCTTAGACCCCACAACGCTCGAATCGCGAGGCAGCATCCCGTTGCCGGAAGCTCCAAACCAGACTGGCTCTATCGCCGTAGCGGACATCGTTGGCGACTCACCAGCAGAGATCGTACTCGAACGTGGGAAAGCCTACACCGTCACAAGAGTCGGCAGCACGATGTCTTTGGCTGAAGTCTGGAATGCCGGACTTCCGGGGCCCATGCTTGTGCGCGCGATCGATCTTGAAGGGCAAGTGGCGATAGCCTTGACCGACACCAATAGCTGGGAAACTTGGCTCGCGACGTTCGCACCAAAACCCTCACTGCGATTAGTGCCCATCGATGGCCTCAATCCAACGCCACTTTTTGCCGATGCGAATGGCGACGGTCGCGTCGACGCACTGTATAGGGATACCGACGAAATTCTGCGAGCGGTCGACATAGTGTCCGGCGCACTGCTGTGGGAACTAAACACGAGCCTCGCTCCTTTCGATATTGGATCGATCGTGTCTCCGACCGCAGTCGATCTTGACGGCGATGGGGCCAGTGAAATCGCTTGGGCAGACGGGCGCTCCGATTCCGGCGTAGTCGCAATGTCTATGCCGCCCTTCGAAGCCCCTCGATGGCATTCCGACGGTATGCAGTCGCACGTCATTGACTGGACGACAGTGAAACGCCCCAACGGATCCTCGTCGTTCGCGTATCTAACGAGCGCAACAGACACCGTACCTCACCTCGGTTCATTAGGGTTTCTCAATAGCGTGACGCTTACCGACGAGGGCGGCTCTCCCTTGGCGTGGCTGCCTGGTTACAACGAAACCTGGCCCGCGCGATTTCGGCAGCGGGCCATCGCCGCACTGCCACTGGACGGCTACCCCGATGCAGTTGTTATAGCTGGGGAGGAACGCCCCAGCTCAGAAGATGTGCCCTTGAAACGATTGCTTTGGACGTTTGACGGCAGCGGCGCACTCCTGTCTTCACGTACGTTCGTGTCGAGTGCCGATCCCCAACGCATTGCACTGTGGCCAGTCCTCGACCGTGCTGAACGCCAACTCGTCGTCGCCGGCGCGCTGCCCCGCGGAGCGGTTGGTACGAGCGTCGAATCGATGTGTGTCGAAATCGTTGACTACGCGACGGGTGCTTTGCTGTGGCAATCCATGCCGCTCCCAACTTTTCGCGGCGCGCGGGTGAGGAAACTCGAAATCGCCGACTTGGACGGGGACGGCAAGCTCGAAGTCGTCGTTTCCTATGGCGCGGACGTGACGGTGCTGACGCCTGAAGCAGGTACCGGCGTAGTCATGAATCACACCGCGCACACATTCTCATTGCTTAGTCGCGGCGCTGGCCGCAAAGCTAAGCTAGCGACATTGGACAATACATTGATTATCAACAGCAAGGTGGCCGTCTACGACGGTCTCGCTATGGAACCAGAGAAGACGTTTGAGCTGTCCGGCTTGCCCTTTCCGTGGGCTATCGCACTATTCGCGCAGGCACCCGACGATGCGTTGATGTTCGCGACGGGCCGCTCTGGAATTATAACGGTACAGCGATACACCGATGGGGAAATCGTCGCGACGAGTGATCATGGGATCGGTGACTTCAATTCGATCGCCGCCATGGACCTCGATGGCGATCACCGCATAGATATCATTGGCTCAGGGTCAGGATTACAAATCTGGCGGCTCGACAACGATTACATCTTTCGCGCCGGATTCGACTAGGTAATTTCTATCCTATTGAACAGTCGTATTCCGCACTCGTCCGTTGCTGGGCAGTTAGATTTTGGACCGGACGCGTTTCGGCCTCCCCTCCTCCTCCGCAATTAGCCCTTGCAGGTAGGCGACGCCCTCCTCCTCGGGAAAGAACGCGATCACGTGAGCAACAGTTAGACGGTAGCGCTTCCGTAGCTCAAGGAACTCAGCCTTTGCCTGGGCCAGGCGCTCCTCAGTGCTCAGATTCTTGACGTCAAGCTTCGAAGTGCTTGGTGCGTCACTCTTGCTATCTAGTGCCGCTAGCTCTCGCTGGAACTGGCGGAAGTCGTAGGTGTTCTGGGTCATGCGCAGCTCGCCTCAAGCACAAGAAACTTCCTCGATAGCGTCTTGTAGGAAATCTCTTACAGATTTTATCCGAGATTTCGCACAGACGGCGCGCGTCTGCCTCGCTACTCTCCCAGACGATTCGTTGAACCGATACAGGCAAGAGTCTATTTCTGCATGATGCGATGTAACGCGCATCGCATGGACCGGCTTCGCGAATCATTAATGGAAAACCATGAACCGAACTTCCATCAGACGAATGGAGAATATGCCCATGTCTAAAAAATCGACGCCCCCAATCTCGCTTCTGATTGCCGCCGCCTCATTGGTCTTCAGTGGCTCTGTATTTGCAGATGGCCCAGTAAGCATTACGCAAGCTGGAGCCGCAGCAGGCGGAATCACTGCTGGCGACACGCCTGGATTTCCAGTCACAATCAGCCAGCCGGGGGCATATCGTCTTGACTCGAATCTAAGCGTCGCGGCAGCGCATACTCCGGGCTCCGCCATCGTCATCACCGCGAACGACGTCACCCTAGATTTGAACGGCTTCGCCGTCGACGGCGGCGTCAGATGCAGCCCCGGGTTCGATCGCGGAAATAGCTGCACAACAAGTACTTTTGACTACGCTCTGGTTAGCTCGAGTGGGGATCGTGTGACCGTTAAGAATGGGTCGATCATTGGCTCATCAGCAGACGGTCTTGCCGTAGCCAACTACGGCAGCGTTCAAGGCGTCAAGATTTCCATGAATCGCAACTGGGGCCTGCGATGCAACGCGGTTTCTGGCTCCATGAACGCAAAAGATGTCTCCATCACGAAGAATGGGCAAGGAGCCTATTTGGGCTGCGTAGCAAACTTCACAGACGCTGATGTGTCGTGGAACAACGGAGATGGAATCAACTCTTCGCTCAAAGGCGTGTACGTCAACGTGACGGCCACGAACAATACGGGCGCAGGCGTCATCACCGGCAACTCAGTAATTGAGAGATCGGTTTCTCAGCTAAACGGTGGCGTCGGCTTCTGGGGTGGTTCGGTAGTGAAGGATTCGGTTGCGCAAGGAAATGGTGACAGCGGATTCAAGACTCAATCGAACGGTACTTTGAGCGTTAACAACAGCGCGCTCGATAACGCGGGGAAAGGCTTTGATTTCGGTAATGCATCGAGCTGTTACTCGAATATCCTGGCATCAGGGAATACGGGCGCACAGATCAGTGGCGGCACACAACTGACCGGCACGAAGGTTTCGTGCCCGTAGAGCGAACTCGGTAACAGATGCGCGGGGTGACCGGCAGAGCCACCCCGTTCGCAATGCGCAAAGAAAAAGCCCCGCGCTAGGCGGGGCTCATACTGGCTAAGCAGAATTCTTAAGCTGCCGCCCTAGCTTTACTCTCACATCTGGCAATGGCTGCCTCGAAATGAGCGCTGATGTTTTCTAGTTCAGCCAATATCTCGCAAGCCAAACTAATACAGTCCTGCCTGCTCTTAGGTTCTGCTAAGGCAAGCAGATCGAGGCTCAGGTTGGACATATTAATCTCCTCATCTCCAAAAAACTCATTAAACTAATGACTGTTTTTTCAAGTCATTTATAACCCTATCATACTCATCCTTAACCTTATCATCACAAGCTAGCGAAAGCTCTCTGATTTTAAGGATGCATTGCTTCGAATTTAAGGCAATTCTCGTCTCGTCATGCTCAAGCAATTTGCTATCCAGCAACTGGGACAATGCATAATCTATAAACTCGAAGCCTCGAATTACGTCCTCTAAACTAGGATTCAGGTTCTCCTTGAACTCCATGAATCCAAATCTTTCATGTGCATCAATCAATCTGTTCACTTGCTTGACTACATGGTTCCAAACTAGACCGAGCACATCAGCAAGTTCTTTCTTCACTTCTTCCGTCTTTCCCCCGTCGCTCATGCCCTCCCCCGCCTCCTTAGACGAAAACGGCGCCTCTCGGCGCCGGTAGAAACCGGCCACGCCGGTCATACTCCCCAACGCAGCCAGTCTGGACCGACTGCAATTTGATCCTACAGAGAATTGCAAGCCTTGACAATACGCCAAAAGGCCTAAACGCCCCTTTGGTTCATATCTATGTTGCTGTCCTAACAGGACTTTTCAACACCGCTCGCGCAGGACTTGTCGGGGACTCACGGAACGCTGTTCCTCCCGCTTAGCCGGTTCGCGACGAATTCCTAACCCGCTGGAATTCTTGCAATTTCAAGTTCCGCGCGCTCCTTCCAACGCTCCGAGCGCTCATTCATTCAATTCCTTCCAGCGCTTCGATCGCCATCGATCCTCAAAGTTTCGACGGCTAGCCCACGAACCGTGCGTCAAACCTAACCCCTCGTCCCCAAAGGCCTAGTGCCGATCGCGAGCGCTGTGATGCTGCGCCGCACGATCGAAAGTTCTGCGTCGTCCCGCCCTCATCCGGTCACCAATTCTTTAACTTGCTCAACTTGAGAGCGACCGGCTTGCACTTGCGTAGCCTCCGCTAACCCCTTATCCCCAAAGGTTTAGCGCGCCCGGTCCGGACCAGGGACGGTGCAGTTTCACTGACACCGTCCTGCACTTGGAGGCCGTTACTCCAGCCGTAGCACCTCGGCATCGCCTTCAGGGCGCTTTGGAGCCTCTGTATCAAACCCGTCCGAGAAGAGGGGGTCCGGCATGATGCGGTCGACCGTAAATTCAAGGTAGTGATCGCCGTAGAACGTGCCGCCGGTGACGGGCGCTCCGTCGTCCAAGATGTGCATGATCTCCGCCCCGAAGCGGCCCGGCAGGATCTCGCCATTGAAGCCGTCAAACGTCTGCTCGTAGTCGAACGAGCCCGTCCCCGACCAACCCATGTCCGTGCCGTTTAGCACGATGTATGGCGCCGGGCCTGTCGTCGGCAGTGCGAAGTCGAAGTGGAACTGCGCGGCGTTCAGTCCCTCCGTCACTCGATAGTCATGGAACACCAACCGGGCGCCGAGGATGGTGCCTTCGGTCGGCCCAAGGTCGCCCCCGAAATAACCCCACAAGTAAGAGCGGCCGGCGATATCGGCAAAGGTGTAGCGCACCTGGACGATCTCGGCCGAGGCGGCGGAGCTCGCAAGCGCGAATAAGGCCAAGAGCAGATGGCGAATCATGGGACGCTCCGTTGGTTGGCGAGTCTGCGATTGCAACGCGGCTCCCCACTTCGGTCTTGACCGATCCTTGACGGAATCCCGGAATTTTATGACGCGACCATGACGTACGGTGACGAGGTACGCGACAAGCCCGCAGGTCGCACTTTTTCCACCTGACAGCCCGCACTGCTGCGGCGCGGGCGTAAGAAATCGCGCGAGCTAAGCCGCGTCCCGTGACATCGCCTCGATGGCTGCCCGAGCCAGGAAGCCCGAACGGCTCTCGCCGTGCTTGCTGGCATAGCTGTCGATCGTGTTGAGCAGCCGCTCGGCTATCGTGATGTTGATCCGCGTCGCCTTGGCGCTCAGCTTGGCGAGATCGACGTCTACGACAGCCCAGGTCATCTCCTTATAGTCGTTCTTGGCGCGCAATGCTTCGAGCGTGGTTGACGCCGGCGGCGCCTTGCCCTCGTCGATCGCGTCCTCCAAGTACAACAGGATCGCCTCCTCCGCATTGACGATTGCTTCGTCAAGCGTGTCGCCGGCGGAGAAGCATCCGGGGAGATCCGGGACGATCACGCCGTAGGCGCTCTTCTCGTCGCCGAGTTCGATGGCAATTGGATACCGCATGGCTCTCTACTCTCTTTGGTCGGAGCGCGCACGCTCCTGGGCATGGGTTAGGGCTTGGCTTGGAATGGTCGAGAGCATGGGCTCGCTAGTCGAGCCCAGCCTGCCTCCTAATCGCTTCCACGAGGCCTTTTCCTAGGTCTTTCTTCGGGTGCGGAACAATCACCGTCACGTTCGCCGCATTCCGATACTTGTGGTGACTGCCGCGGACCGAGATCAGCGCAAAGCCGTTTGCCTTCAGCTCTTTGATTAGGTCCGCGCTCTTCATGGTGTGTATTATACACACTGATCGGTTCTGCGCAAGAACTTCCGCTGCTGCGCCGCACGATCGAAAGTCTGACCAAACATCACACTTCGTGTTGACAGATACATCACGATATGTGATTCTTCCTCCCATCGACGCCACCCGGCGCATGGGAGAAGGACATGGACAACGCAGCAGCTGCCACCCGCTCGACCCGTCCGGCGAAGAACGCCGTTCATCGCATCAACCTGATGCTCATCCGTGAGTCGAACGCTCACTTCACGAGCATCAAGCAGCTCGCGGAAACCGTCGACTACATCCCAACCCTGCGCCGGAAGGTTCTCGCCGACGCTTATGACGCAGCCCAGGCCGCACGTGGCGATAGCCGTCGCGCGTGCCGGTAAGACACGCGCACTTCGGTCGCCACCGGACATGTCCTTCCTTCTTAGCCTCGTGCCTCGGCGCTTGCTGCAAAGCGCCTTGATCGCGCAGTGGCGACGGAAGCTGCCTCGCAGCGAGCGGCTGCGTCTAGAACGGTTCGGCGCGACAGGCAACGAGACCCACCACCCCTATTCATGGGCAGATGCCATCAGCGCAAGCGCCCAGGAGAAGTTCATGAAGTTCAGCATCAAGAACCGTTGGACCGGCGAAGCGCAGTACGAGTGCGAGCTGACCGCCGAGATCGCTGGAGCCGCCTACTCCGTCCAGCTGGGGCTTGCCGCTAAGAAGGCGGTCGCCGACAAGGCGAACCTGCGCGGTGCGGACCTGAGCGGTGCGGACCTGAGCGGTGCGAACCTGCGCGATGCGGACCTGAGCGGTGCGGACCTGCGCGGTGCGGACCTGAGCGGTGCGGACCTGCGCGGTGCGGACGGCAAAGCCTGTCCCGTAACCATCCCCAATATTCATCAGCAGGTATACGCCGCTGCGTCTCAGCCGCACGCATTGGAGATGGGCTCTTGGCACTCGTGCGAAACGACGCACTGCCGAGCCGGCTGGGTTGTGCATCTGGCGGGTGATGGTGGCCGAGCCTTGGAATACGCGCTCGGGACTTCCGTTGCTGCCGCCCTGATCTACCAGGCAAGTGACCCGAGTTTGGAGCGCGTTCCGGACTTCTACTCCGGAAACGAATCCGCGCTAGCCGATATGAAGCGCCTTGCTGACGCCGAAGCGTCGAAGCAGGTGTCGCCGTGACCCGCCAAGACCTCCGCACGAACGAACCGACATGGTGTGAGTACAGCCGCCAGGTCAACGGATCGAATGCGCACCGAACTGTTCAGTGGTGCAAGGACATCGCGCCGGAGCTGGTTGGCTTCCTCTCGTTGTTCGCGATCGGCGCTGCGCTGCTCGTTCTCTGCGGGCTGATCGTCCAGGCGGTGCTGTGATGAGCGCGCAGTTCACGCCGACGCAGACGCGTCAGCACAGTGAGACTGACTATCCAAAAAGATCGCCTGCTGCCCGCTCAATCTGCGCGCCGCGTTGGGTTGGCTGGCATGACGGCAAATCTAAGCAGAAAGACCCGTGCGACGGCTGTCCGCTAAATCGACCCTGCGTCAAGCAAGGTAACCACGGGCCGGGCTTGGAGGCTTTCACAAAATGGATAACTGGCATCAACGAGTTGGCCGACGCCCTCGCGAAGGCTGGTGCCGCATGAGCGCCGAACGCAAGCTGACTGCTCCAGGCGAATCCGCGTGTGTCCAAGTCAATGGCAAGGCGATTCCGCACAACACCGCTCAATGGTTCGTTCGCACCAATCGACACCCGCAGACGAATGGCGGCGCCTGGGGTTGGATCGAAGGCGCGCCAGGGAACGTTTGCTGGGAGGACTACAGCCGCTTCGATCGAGATGCCGCCTCTCTCGCGTGCCGGCTGCATAGCCAGTGGCTTGAGGACGCGAAGCCGATCCAACTCAAGATCAACGAGGCGCGCGATGCCTGGTGCATGGCAAGGGCTGCACTCGATAAGGCGGAGCTGGAACTTGGAATCCGCCTTGCTGCGTTCACAGCCGCTGACAGCTTGCTCGAATCACTCCTCGTCACCCAAGGAGCCGCGAGCCATGGCTGAGCAGACGAAACCGGTGTATGCGTTCGATGTCATTCAAGACGACGCGCGCGAAGCAGGCTATGAGCGCGATAGAACCGTAGGAACTAGGCGCTCTTTGGAGGCACGAGTCGAATCACGAGTCGCCTATGACGCCTTTGTCGAGTTAACCGTTGCGGTAGCCGCCTTAGTCGATCCGCCGCTTCGCTACAACGGTGATCGCATCGAGATCGATTGCTCCGACCACGCCACGGCTATGGCTGTTGTCGGCCGCGTCAGGAAAGCACTCGCCGCCGTGCGCGGAGGTGCGAGCGAATGAACGCCCTCCTACGCACCAGCCCATCCTGGGACTACATCGGACAGCGCAGAACGGTCGAGGACGATCGTATCGAACGTCGAGCAGAGTGCCTGTCCCAGGAGCGCATCGCCGATCCCGCTCGCATGAGCGCCGCCATCCGGCAGCTGATCGAAGTGGAAGACCCATACACGTACCCCGACAGCCAAGGGAACGTGCATTCCGTTCCCGGCGTGAAGCGCGGCCTTCCTCTGATGCGACTGTTCCTTGCCGGCGATGACGTCGAGTTCTGCGCACGTCTACGCAGCGAAGCCGAGAAACAGATTCGTACCAGCGCCTACGACGACGCACGCGATGAGGTATCGCCATGAGTATCGAGCGCGAGATGAAGGCTATCGAAGATCGGAGGTTGTCGTGAACGAACAACAGTTGTTGGTAGCAGCTCGTTCCGCTTGGGCCGTGGCGAGAGAGTCGGCCCAAGGCAAGCCCGATGCGCAACTCAACACGCAGCTCCTTGAAGTGATCCGCGTCGTGCGAGAGTCCATCGAGTTCGATCGCGAGTGCGCGAGCGAGTTCTCGCCACGACGCTACACGATCGACGACGAGAAGCTCGCTGCTGCTCGGTATGAGGCGTGGATGCGTGTTCGTCTATTCGCCATGCGTGCGCACCAGATTTGCAACCTACTGCGGCTGGCGAACCCGGAGATCGGCGAACTGCAAGACGACGGCTGCCTGCATGAGGCGATCCACGACTTGATGCGGGTCGATTGGCCGATGTCTCCGCCTGTTGGAGCAGGAGTCGTCGGATGAACACCATCGAACTCCTAACAGCAGCACGGAAGAAGATCGAGAGGCCGGAGTGTTGGACGAAGGGTTCTCAGGCTCGCGATTCTGACGGTCGCGAGATTCATGGACGCCATGAACTCGCAGTCTGCTGGTGCGGCTATGCCGCCATTGCTTTTGAGCAGCTTGCCAATGGCGGATGGTCATTCACAAGGGCTCTGTTTGCGCTCGATGTGGCCTGCGGGGAGTTCTACCCCGACTGGCAAGACGCCCCTCGGACCGAGCCATCAAGTGGGCGCGCTGCGCCATTCACGACAACGAGCCGCCGAGTGCGGCGTAGGAGTAAACGATGAAAAGCCACAGATGCTCGCTTTGCGGTGAGAAGTTCTGGACGAGGAAGGGACTCAATCGTCATACGGATTCGATTCACTTCAATGCATACGGAGATGCGCTTTCTAGCGCGATGCTGCCGAGAGACTGGCCCCAGCAATGGTATCCCCCGCACCCGCCGGGACCATTCGACTCTGACACGACGCCTATTCAGTGGCCGCCTACGTCGCACAGCCACGACTTCACTGGAGGCGGCGGCGACTTCTCTGGCGGTGGTGCGAGCGGATCGTGGGACTCGTCTTGCTCAAGTTCCGACAGCTCAAGCAGCTCGTCCGATTCGTCATGCAGCAGCAGCGACTAAGGACAACGACATGAAGTTTCGATATCTGATCGCCAACACGATGAACGGCAACATCCTCGGCACGAACGATGAGGACACGGCGCGTGGTTATGCGCAGTCGGAAGACTTCTTTGTTGGTGACGCCGAGAAAGGACTTTGGTTGAGCGGCGAAGACGACCAACCGATCCCCGAAGCTGGAGAGGCAGCCTGACATGGCAACCCACAGCAACGCGACAACCAAGAAGCTCAAGACGGGGATGAGGGTGAATCTCAACGGCGTTCCACGCTGGGCGACGGTCAATAGCGAAGGCGATGTTGAGCTTCATGATTCTAGGGAGGACGCGCGCCAATGGCGCGATTTCGTGCCCAACGACCAATGCCGCATCGTCCGCCTCAACCCGATAACGGGGGTGGTGAGCAAATGAGCGACGGTCGTCATCCCTATACGCACGCAGCAGACTTCGTGCGCGCGCTTGGCCCAGTCAACACAGGCGGAGTCGTTCTGAGTCGTAGCGACGCTTCCGCAATCATCGGCGGAATTGCTCTCGCGATCGGCATGAGTAAGGACGACCTCGCAGTGAAATTGTCACTGGCCGAGCAGTTGAAACCGGAGTCGGTTCGATCACGTGAAGCCGAACGAATCATCTCAGCAATAAGCCTGCGGTAACGATCACGGAGCTGCGGCGCGGAAGGACGCGCACAAGTGGGCAATACCTGTTCTTAGCGTGAACCCACTGAGCGGACGGTAATGCGAAGAAGCCTGCAACCGAGACGTCGGCCGAGTGGCAAGAAAGCGCAAAGCCCGTGCGGAACAGGAGCAGGTTTCGAGTCCTGCCAGCTCCACCAACTTAGGGACTGATGGCTATAAGACCCAAGTGAGCCGGCAACCCCGGAGATAGCCCGAGCCGCAATCGTTAACTGTGGTGGCAGCCGGAAAATTAGACAGGTCACGGCACCGCGTGGTCCCGGCGATACGGGACACAGATTTCACGGATGCGAGGGCGCAGGTGGTGACTGCGCGGTGCTGGGGCGTCAACTGGCAAGCATTGCCGACACCAAATCCTAGAACCCGGAGATCACCACCGGGCGCATCCACCCCATTCAACACACCGTGCCAGCCGGTAGCTGGCGGAGATCATAGATGAACGCAGTCCCGACATTCGACGAGCGCATGCGACTTCAGAGGGAACGTTTGGAAGACGTCGCACAGCGACAACGGATTGCGTTCGCTGACGAGTACGCGCGGATCGAAGCCGCGATGCACCAAGACACCGAAGACGAAGACTGCACTGACCTTGGATGAAGGAGATTGAAATGCCGATGAAGTTCAAAGCGACTGGTGGCGGTGAAGATTTCAAGCGCTGCCCTGCTGGCTCCCACCTTGCTGTATGTAACCTCGTCGCGGACGTGGGCTTGCAGCCCGGTAGCCGCATGTATCCGAACCCGAAGCACAAAATCTACGTGCGATTCGAGGTTCCCAACGAACGCGTCGAATACGAAAAGGACGGCCGCAAAGTCGAAGGGCCGATCACCATCGGTACGTACTACACCGCGAGCATGTCCGAGAAGGCCACGCTGCGGAAGCATCTGGAAGGCTGGCGTGGGAAGAAGTTCTCTGACAGCGATGCCGAGGACTTCGACGTCTCCGCGATCCTGGGGAAGCCCTGCATGTTGTCCGTCGTCGAGACGGACTCCGCTGACGGCAAGACCTATTCGAACATCGCCAGCATCAGCGCAATGCCCAAGGGACTTCCGGTGATGAAGGCCGAGAACCCTTTGTTGTACTACGCGCCGGACGACGAGCGCAGCTACGACAGCCTGCCCGAGTGGCTCCAGAAGAAGATTGGCGAGCAGCTTCAGGCGTCTAACAGGGAGCAGGCAGAAGACGAGGCAGCAAAGCAGTACGCCGCCACGCATGGCGAGCCCAACGACGACATTCCGTTCTGACCATGAACGACTCCGGCCACTGGTACAAGCGGGACGGCTCGCCCTGCTACGAGATCGCCACCAAGGACGGTGGCACTCGTGGGGTGAACCTGCGATGGGATCGTCAGCTCGGACTCGTGCCGAGCGTGACCACCGTCCTACAGGTTCTGGCGAAGCCCCAGCTTGAGAACTGGAAAGTCAGACAGGGAATCTTGGCTGCGCTCACCCTGCCGCGTGTCGATGGTGAGGACGATGAGACGTATCTCGCTCGTGTGCTGACCGATTCACAGCAGCAGGCGAAGAAGGCAGCCGAGGAAGGCACGCGCATTCACGATGCGATCGAGGCGTCGTTCAAAGGCAAGTACGTCCCGAACGCCTATCACCTTCATGTCGCTGCTGTACGTGACCGGATCAAGCAACTGTTCCCGAATGTCCTCGATTGGGTGGCCGAGAAGAGCTTCGCGCACTGGACGGGCTTCGGTGGAAAGGTGGACTTGCACTCTCCGTCTACCGGAATCGTCATCGACTACAAGGGCAAGGATGGCGATTTCAGCGACGGGAAGAAGCTTGCCTACGACCAGCACTACCAGCTTGCCGCATACCAGTACGGCCTCGGCCTTCCTCGCGCCATCTGCTGCAACCTGTTCGTATCCCGTACACATCCTGGGTGCGTCGCGCATCACATCTGGTCGGCAGACGAGATCACGGACGGCCAATCCATCTTCCTCAACACG
This sequence comes from Dokdonella sp. GW821-FHT11D02, assembly GCF_058808595.1. Lineage (NCBI taxonomy): Bacteria > Pseudomonadati > Pseudomonadota > Gammaproteobacteria > Lysobacterales > Rhodanobacteraceae > Dokdonella > Dokdonella sp. GW821-FHT11D02. The sequence goes on from NZ_CM179520.1 coordinate 3,425,468, forward strand.
TTGAGTCTGTGGAAGCGCTTGAAGCGCTACGACTCAGCGTTCACTCCGCTGGAGAAAGCAGCATGACCCCTACCCCAACCCCGAGCGATGCGCTGCCGAGTGACTGGCTGATTCAGGGCGCCCTGCTCTATCGCCTGACGGACGAAGCTCGGCCTACGAATTGCGACGAAATCCGCGTAACGATGGCTGATGGTTCTCCTGGATTCGGAGACGATTCGTGCATTAGGCGAGCGCAGCAGGTCTTGGAAGTCCTGAACCGCCGCACCCCGCCAGCGTCCGAGCAGACTGACGACATCGAGCAGCGTGCGCGGAGACTGTTGGAAATCGAGTACGAAAAAGTCGAACTCACTCTCTCCGCACTGCGCATGAGAATGGGCGGCCGCTACATCGATGATGTCGAGAAAGCAGCAGTTCTCGCAGTGTCTGCCGCCCTCCGCAGCGTCGAGCAGCCGAGCGCGCCGGAGCCGGTGATCGTGTTGGACGGGGTCGATGAGTACGGCCCGGTACTCCACTGGCACAAGCCTTGGGTTGACTTCAAAGCCGGAACCGAGTTCTACATCCACCCCGCGCCCCAGCATCTCTGCATTGTGACTGACGCGATGATCGAAGCGGCGCTGCTATCCGACGCTACGGCGCACGAACGCTGGTGCGGCGGCGCTATACCCGGCGAAGACGTACTCATGCGGGAAGCGCTGGAAGCTGCCGAGCGTGTCCGACCAGCGCCCCAGCAGCGCGAGAGTGCTACAACCACGATTGCTAATCTGTCCTGCAAGAAGTGCGGGGACGCTGTCTCCGTGAAGTTCCACTACGGAGACGTCCCGGACGAGTTGCCAAAGGATGCGCCCCTGCGGCCGGTGTCGGATGAAGTGTCGTCACTGATTGCCGAATTGCATCTCCTGGAAGAAGTGTGCGCGTTCTACGCGAACGACGAAGATCGTTTCTTACGGGAAGATGGGGAGGCGTACGGACTCATCCCGACCGAGGTAGGTCTCAAGGCGCGTGCGGCACGGAAGCGCTTCCAGGAACGCTCGCGGCTGGCCGGAGAAGGCGCATGAGCGATAGCAACGTTGTCGGCCACAAGACTTTCTGGTCGAAGGAGCGCGGCTTCTGGCACGAACCATTGCATGCTGACGAAGCGGATCGAATCTTTGCCGAGTTCGAGGCATCGAATCGTCGGAAGAACGAGTTGATGCCGGACGAAGAATCAGCGATTCGCATGCTTTTCGATGCCTACCAGCGGTTAAGTGACTTCGGGTGGCGCGACGCAATTTACTGCCCCAAAGACGGCAGTACGTTTCTCGTGATTGAGGCCGGCAGCACCGGACGCCACGAATGCACGTATCAAGGCGCATGGCCTGACGGACACTGGTGGATCGTGTCCGATGGCGACATGAGTCCATCACGTCCGGTCCTGTTCAAGCCCATTTCCGGCGCTGCCGAAGGCGGTGCGTGATGCCTGACTTCCCCGAACAAGTCTTCGACAAGAACTCTCCCTACAACGTGCTGCGCGAGGAACTAGAGCGTTCCGTCATCGAAGCGGCGGGCGACCTATTCCGTCGAGGCCTCGCCGAAAAGATCACCCTTCCCGGCCCCGGCTTCACAGTAACGATTGAGGTAACGAAAGATGAGCGATAGACCATCCGACCAGGCCATCGCGCAGGCGTTTTGGGAGCGCGCTGGCTACGACGAGATTCATGCTGCAAACGAGCGCGTAGCCATCTACAACCGCGCCCGCCAGATCGACGCAGGCAGTCGCTTCATGCGGAGGGATGCGGAGCGCTATCGGTGGCTTCGCGATGCAGCGAAGACTACCGACTTCACCTGTCCGCGATGGACTGTCGCTAGAGAATCAGGCGGCATGGGACAAACGTATCGAGGCGTCGAGTTAGACACCGCCATCGACGCCGCTATCCGCGAATCGTCAGGAGAGAGCAATGGCTGACTTCCTGAAACGTGTCACAGCGCTCTTGCTCGGCCGTGAACTCGTATGGCTCATGGATCACGACGGAGAAGTCACCCTGCGGTGTGCCAAGCGAACTCCATTTGGCTTGGTGTGTAACCGATATCCGTATGGGATAGCTCGATGCCTCTTACTACCTGAAGGAGTCGTCAGGGGTCCGTGCTACGTACATGCCTGGAAGCCTTGGAAGGAGAGCAGCGATGCGAAGTGAGGAACAAATCATTGAAGCCGCTGCGCTGACGATGAGAGAAAAGGTTGCACAGTGCGTTGAACGGAATCCGCGCAAGGTTGCTACAGAATTCGCAGCCAGAATCCGTGCCGAGATAAGCCCCGTCACACCCGCTCAAGTTCGTAGGTATGCAGAGTTGCACGGCTTACCTGGCTTTTCCAAGGAGCCGATCGAACCTCCCGCACTGAAAGGCCACCAAGATGCGAAGTGACAACATGCGCGGCAGGCTGGCGGCAGAGAAGTCCCCTCAACTCGTACCACTCGAAACATGGGCCGAATCGGTCTACGGTGAGAACGCGCCAGGCATTGACACGCTTCGCCGCTGGGCGCGCGATGCGCGGATCACGCCGCAACCCGAGAAGCATGGTCGTATCTACATGGTCAGCCCGGACGCTCGCTACGCTCCTGCGATTCGACGAAATCGCCTCGTCAATAGGATTGCCCGTGGCACCACACCAAAGAAATGCGCGTAACCGGGGATTCCCACGCGGGCTGCGTGAGCGCGACGGTTACTACTCGTGGACGCATCCGGATGGCCGTGAATTCGGACTTGGCCGGGATCGCGCTGCCGCGATCAGGGATGCCGTGGAAGCGAACCTATCCGTAGCGGGCGAACTACAACGCGTGAGACTCGTGGACCGCTTGGATGGCTCCACCGACAGGACAGTGAAGGCATGGGCAGAGAAATACGAGAAGGCGCTGGCGAAGAGGCAACTCTCGGACAACACCCGCCGCACCTACCGCAGCCTGTTGAAGCGCACACGCGAGTCGTTCAAGGACGACACCATGGTTGCGAGGATCGACACGCTCGCCATAAGCGGCGCGATCGAGGCATTGCAAGCCGAGGGGAAGCAGCGCCTTGCACAAGCTTGGCGTTCCTTCCTGAAAGACTTCTTCCGAGCCGCCGTCGCGGCGGGATGGATCACGCAGAATCCGGTCCTGGTCACTGAGCGCGTTGCCGTCGAAGTGCAGCGGGCACGCCTAACGCTCGACGTATTCCTTGCCGCGCGAGAGCGAGCCGTCGACTGGCTGCGCAACGCAGCGAACCTAGCGCTTGTCAGTGCGCAGCGTCGCGAGGACATTGCATCGGCGCGCTTCGCTGATGTTCATGACGAAGCTTGGTGGGTAGAGCAGAGCAAAACTGGTCAGCGGCTGTGTCTGCCGCTCTCGCTGCGCCTCGATGCCGTGGGCATCAGCCTCGCCGACGTGGTGCGGAATTGTCGCGGTACGGGCGTCTTGTCGAAGCACCTGATCCACCAGACTCAGCCATGGGCCAACAGTCCGCGTGGCCGTGAGATATGGGTGGACACGATTACGCGCCGATGGTCCGACTGCATCGTCGAACTCGGCATCGATTGGAAGGATAGAACGCCTCCAACGTTTCACGAGATTCGCTCGCTGTCCGAGCGCCTGTACAAAGCTCAGGGGAACATCGACACGCAAGAGTTGTTGGGACATCGCGACCCGCGCAGCACAAGCCTCTACCACGACTCGCGGGGCGCCGAGTGGGTGCGCATCGCTGTGGGTTGAACCGGAGACGAAGCGGAGAGAATCCGGAGAGATTAGATTTTGTTCTGTCCGAACAAATACTTAGAATCTAGCCCGTTTGTTGCCCATGCAAACGAACAAGAAAGAAAACTCGTTGCTCGGCTTCATTCAAATCCCAAGAGAACCGACGTCGACGTGTGGGCGCCTTTCGCCATCATAGAGTCAAACGCCGAGGCGGCTACAGCAAGCGCGCGTTCTTGATACTTGAAGCACAATCGGGCGCGCTTTCACCCCGTAACGGAATGCATTAAATTCTTCGGCACTCGGATCTGCAACGATCGTCCTGGATGAAATCGGGGCGCGGAATCCTGCGAAAGAGGTGACGTCATGACCGTTTCCCTGCGGCTCGATGTCGACGGACAGCGCATCACGGCACTCGCCGTCAGCTTGTTGCTGCATCTCGCGATAGTGCTCGCCCTGTTCGCCGTGCTCGGTGATCGGTCCGAGCCGATTACGGCCCTGCACGACGAGCCGATCTTCGTCCGTCTGATCCCCGATTCGCCGCGCGCGGCTCCCGGCCCGCCGGCCGACGAGCCGGCGCCGTCGGCGCGCGCCCAGACGCTGCCGACCAGCGCGAACCTTCGTCCGAAAATCGCGCGGATCGAGCTGGCGGCGACGCCACGCGAAAAGCCGCGCGCGCAAGCGCGAGCCGCCGTCCTGACGCTGGAACCGCTGCCGCCGCCGCAACGCGACGACGCCGGCCGTCCCTCGTCCCTGCTGCCGGGAGCAGCGGCGTCGTTGGCTTCATCGAGCAATACGGCCCGCACCGACGGCGATCAAGGGCGCGGGGGCGGCGGCATGGGCAGCGACTCCAACCGCATCCAATTCCTCAGCAAGGTGCGTCCGCGATTGCCGTCTTCGATGAAGGGCAGCCGTTGGAGCGGCTACACCCTGCTCGGCCTGCGCATCGACGTGAACGGCAAACCGGTCGAGGTCGTGGTGCTGCGTTCGTCGAGTTTCGCCTCGATCGACGCCGCGGCCAAACGCGCAGCGACGGCCAGCACCTACCTGCCGCATCGCGCGGACGGAAAACCGATCGAGCGCTGGGCGGTCGTACCGGTCGTTTTCGGCAGCGCCGTGCCGAACCTCGAACTCGACCTCGCCGAACAGGCGGCAAAATGGCGCGCGTTGCGCCCCGGAACAGGGCGGCCGTTCGAGCAACCCAATCGTGCCGGACAAGAGATTCGACCGACCTAGCGGCCGGACGTTCGCGGCGGCCGAAGTCTCAGGGCTTCGCCGCGATCGACGAGTCGGCGAGTAGTTTCATCGCCGCATCGCGCTCGAGGCTCGGCTCCGATCCGTTCCTGGCCAACGCAGCTTCGGCTTCGCCGCGCAGTCGGTTCATCGACGCGGCGTCACCGAGCGCCGCTTCGACGCGCGCAAGTTCCGCGGCCGCGTGCGCCAGCAGCGCCGGCGCGCTCGGCACGGTCGAGGCGATCGAGGCCAACGCACTCTCGAACGGCTGCTTCGCCTCTTCGCTGCGACCCGTCGCCTGCAAGGTCTGACCGTAGAGCAGGCGCGCGCGGATCGATTTCTCGCTGATGGGATCGGCCAGCGTGGCGTACATGGCGACGGCTTCCGCGGCGGCAGCGACGGCGCGCTCGCGCTCGCCGCCGGCCACCGCCCAGCGGGCTTGCACGGTCATCGCGTAGGCGGTGTCGGGATGCGCGTCGCGATGCCGCTGCCGCGCCTCGGCCAGGGCGGCCTCGAGCAGAGTTCGCGCCTCGTCCAAGCGTCCACGTGCGACCAGCACGTCGGCGAGGCTGGCTTGATCGTAGTCGCGGCCGTTGTCGCCGTAGTCCGCACCGAGCAAGCGCTGCTTGCGCGCGATCATGTCGCGCAGGCCCGCTTCGGCCTCGGCGTAGTCGCCCTGCTGAAAGCGGATGCGTGCGCGATTGCCCAGGCCGATCGCCTCGTTCAGCGCGGCCGACGTGCCGAGCGCGCGATCGACCTCGATCGACTTCGCGTAGAACGCATCCGCCTCGGCCAGCTTGCCTTCGAGCGCGAACACGATCGCGAGCTGGTTCAGATGCCGCGCCAGATGCGCATGCGGCCGCGGGTAGACCGCGGCGTCGATGTCGAGCGCATCGCGCATGAGCCGCTCGCCTTCGCCGTAGCGGCCGAGCCGGACCAGGGCGAAGGTCAGATATTCCATCGCCTCGGCGACGTCGGGATGGCGCTCGCCGAAGCGATCGCGCTTGCGCGCCAGCGCTTCGCGCAAGAGCGGCTCGGCGCGATCGGCATGGCCGGCGTCCATCAGAATCCAGCCGAGATTCGTCACCGCTTCGGTGCGCTCTTCGCTGTCTTCCGGCAATACGCGACGCGCCAGCGCGAGCGCCTTCTCGCCCAGTTCGATCGCCGGCGCCGCCGCGCCGCCGCGCTCTTCCAAACCGGCCAGCCAGGCCAGCGCGAGCACGTGCTCGGGCGTCTCGGCTCCGGCTCCCGCTTCGAACGCCGCGATCGCTGCGCGCAGTCGCGTCGTCGCCTCGCGCACGCGACCGAGTTCGTCGAGATTCTTCGCGATCAAGGTTTCGACGTGCAAAGTGCGGCGGTCGGTGGTGCCGAACTGCGCCGCCGCCAGCGCGGCGGCGGCTTCGAGCGAGGTTTGCGCGCGCTCCGGTACGCCGCTGCGCCGCTCGAGGTCGCCGATCACACCGAGGATCTCGACGCGCAAGGCGGGCCGCGTGGCGAAATCGCGCTCGGCGCGTTCGCGCCCGCGCGCCAGCAGCTCGACGGTGGATTCGTCCGCCTTCGCCTGCGGCGCGGCGCCGTCGAACAAGCCTTCCAGAAAGCTCTTGAGCGCATCCGCATGGCGCGCTTCGTCTTCGGCCAGCAGGGTCTGCGCTCGCGCCTCCTGTGCGGCGCGACGCGCGCGTTGCGATTCGTAGGAGCTGAGCACGGTCGCGGCGAGCAGGATCGCGCCGACCGCCGTGCCGATCGCGACCGCCAGCGCATGGCGCCGCACGAACGCGGACGCGCGATACGCGACGCCGCCGGCACGCGCATGCAGCGGGCGGCCGTCGAGATGACGCTCGACGTCTTCGCGCAGCGCGGCGGCACTGGCGTAGCGGAACTGTGGATCGGGTTGCGTTGCCTCGCGCACGATCGCGTGTAGGTCGGCGCCGAGCGTATTGCGCCAGGCTGCCACGTCGAACGCGGGCGCGTCAGCGCCGTCGCGCGGCGGCTTGCGCGCGCCGAGCAAGCCGGCCAGCAAGATGCCGAGCGCGTACACGTCGATCGCGGTGGTCGGCGGCGCGCCGGCGATCTGCTCCGGCGCGGCATAGGCGCGTGTCAGGCGCCGCGCTTCGGTGCGCGTGGCTTCGCCTTCGCCGGTGAGCAGCTTCGCGATGCCGAAGTCGACCAGTTTGACGAAGCCGTCGGCGCCGACCAGCACATTGCTCGGCTTGATGTCCCGATGCACGATCAGGCTGCGATGCGCATGCTCGACCGCGGCGCAGACTTCGACGAACAGCGCGAGGCGCTCGCGCACGCCGAGGCCGCGGCGTTCGCAATGGGCCAGAAGATCGTCGCCGCCGACGAATTCGAGCGCCAGGAACGGCGTGCCGCTCGGCGTGAATCCGGCGTCCAGCAGTTGCGCGATGTGCGGATGCCGCAGCCGCGCCAGGATGCGCTGTTCGCGCAGGAAACGGCGGCGCTCGTCCGGATCGTGCACGTCGACGCGCAACAGCTTCAGCGCGACCGTCTGCGGCCCGCCGGGTAGTTCGCGCTCGGCTTCGAACACGCTGGCCATGCCGCCGGCGCCGACGAAGCGCAGCACGCGATAACCGGCGATCGACGGCAGCGCGTCGGCCGCGTCTTCCGCCAGCCCCGGCAGCCATTGCCCCATGCCGCGTTCGAGGCCAGCGATGCCGGCGACGTTGTCGAGCGCCTGCGTGACCAGCACGCGCAAGGTGTCGTCCTCGCAGTGCCCGCGCAGCCAGCCGGCGCGTTCGGCGGCGGGCACGTCGAACAAGGCGTCGAGCAAGGGCTCGATCTCGGACCAACGCTGGGCGAAGGCCGCGATCATCGGCGGGAGGGAGGCGAGCGCATGAACTTCACTAGCGCAAAAGGAAGGCCGCGTCCGACATCGCCTCATGCCTCCGGCAGCAAGCAGCCGGCGAGAAAGGTGCGCGCCTTCAACCAGTCGCGCTCGACCGTACGCGTGTTGACGCCGACGATCTCGCCGATCTGCGTATTGGAGAGATCGGCGAACAAGCGCAATTCGGCCACGCGCGCGAGGCGCGCATCGAGACGCGCGAGCTGATCGAGCGCCTGATCGAGCGCGAGCACATCGACGATGCCCGATTCGGCTTCCGCCGCGGTTTCGTCCGCCGCCTGCCGCTTCTGCGCGCTCTTGCGCCGCGCATGGTCGATCAAGAGGTGGCGCATCACGCGGCTCATGTAGGCGTAGAAGTGCGCGCGATCGGAGAACTCGAAGCCGCTTTGCTTGGCCAGCGTGAGATACGCCTCGTGCACCAGCGCCGTCGTCTCCAGCGTGTGCGCGCCTTCGCGCGCGAGTTGGCGCCGCGCGAGCTGGCGCAGCGAGGCGTACACCTTCGGGATCAGCGCATCCACCGCCGCCGCATCGCCGCCGGCGGCGCGCGCGAGAAATTCCGTGATGTCCGGCTCGGCGTTCATTCGCCGGCGCAGTCTAGCGCGACGACCTCGTGTCGGTGCGTCGATTCGTTTTGCGCTGTAAGCAGAGACGGCCGCACTCCGCGCCGTCGGCGGCCTCCCCCGACCGTCCGAACCTCCCCCGGAAATTCAGGAGCAACACATGTCTCACCCCCGCACTTCACGCCGTCGCAACGCCCGCAGCGCCGGCCTACTGCTGCTCGTGCTGAGCGCCAGCGCCGGTGCCGCCGTATCGGATCTCTCCACCGACGCGGCCGCAGAAGCCACCGCCGCCGCCGCGGCAAGCGCCGCCGCACCCTACAACTACCGCACGCTCGACTACCCCGGCACCACCTGGACCAAACTCTGGGGCATCAACGATTTCGGCGACCTCGCCGGCGAATACCGCGTCGACGGCTCGCCCATCCACGCCATGACCCATCGCAACGGCCGCTTCGAGTCGCTCGATCCGGACGGCCAATTCGGTGATCGCGGCAGCGCGTCGGGCGGTCCCAACGATCTCGGCACGCTGTGCGGCTTCTACACCGACGAATCGAACCACCAGCACGGCTACACCTTGCAGTGGGGCCGCTTCGAAACGATCGATTTCGCCGGCCATCTGCATTCCAACTGCGACGACGTCAATCTGTTCGGCGCGATCGCCGGCGTGTACTGGGATGCCGACGGCATCCAGCACGGCATGCTGCGCCGCTACGGTCACGACACGCCGATCGACTATCCCGGCTCGCTCGGCACGTATCCGCTCGGCATCGACAACAGCGGCGGCATCGTCGGCATGTGGTACACCGACCCGCGCACGACGCACGGCTTCTATCGCAACGCCGCCGGACGCTACTCCGCGCTGGACGTGCCGATCGCAGGACCCGGCGGCACCGTCGCCATCGGCATCAACGACACCGACCAGATCGTCGGCTACTACATGGACGCCGCGCACCACTATCACGGCTTCGTGCAGACGCGCGGTCGCTTCCGCTATCTCGACGTGCCCGGCGCGGTGCAGACCTTCCCGACCCACATCAACAGCTTCGGCGTGATCGCCGGCTACTACGTCGATGCGGCCAACCACAACCATGGCTTCGTCGCGACGCCGTGGTGAGCTGCGGCGCGGCGCACGGCCGGTTTCATCGAACCTGACTGAGGACTCTCATGAAGATGCTCGTCAACGCGATCTTGGTCGCGGCGTTTCTCGGCGCCGGCATTTGGCTCGGCCCGCCTCTGCGCGCCGCCTACGAACGCTGGTTTCCCGAACCCGCGTTCGTCACCGGCGACTACGCCGAGCTGCATCGGCAAGCGCAGACCTCGGTGGTCCTGTTTTCGACGTCGAGCTGTCCCTACTGCCAAAAGACGCGCGAGTTGTTGAACGACGAACACGTGGACTACCGCGATTTCGTGGTCGACCGCTCGGCCGATGCCGCGCGTGACTTCAAGGCGCTCGGCGGCGGCGGCGTGCCGCAGCTGTTCGTCGGAAATCGGCGCATCACCGGCTTTCGTCCGGACGCGATTCGCGAATCGCTGGCCATGATCGAACAGTGATCGCCGGCGTCGAGCCGAGCAGTATTTTTGGAGAAAGCCCGGTCTGCTACGGCAGGCCGGCGCGAGCCGGGGCCGGACGGCCTCAGGGAGGCGGCGATGCTCGCGATTGGACGTCGTGTTCTGTGTGCATTCGCAACCACTATCGGAGCAACCCATGAAAAAACTGAACTATCGTTTTCTGCTGTCGGCTTGCGCCTTGGCGATGGGCCTCGGGATCAGCATGACCGCGTTCGCGCGGCCGTGCTGCTGCATGTGCGCCGAGGGCAGCGCGGGCAATGCCTGCCGCGCGATCTGCAGCCCCAATTGCGGCATCTGCGATCCGGACTGATGCGCGAACGTTCGTCCGCACGTTCCCAATAGCGCAACGTGCAAGCACCGCGGGATGCGGCGAGCGACGCGGATCAGCGCACTCGCCGCATCCGGCATCGTTGATTGACGGACCTCTTCGCTCGCTCGAGCGAAACGACTCAGCGCGCGGCGCTGCTAAGCAGACGCTCGGTGCGCGCGAGATCTTCGGCGGTATCGACACCGGGCGGGAACGGCTCGGGCGCGAGGCGCACGGCGATCGCGTGGCCGTGTTCGAGCGCGCGCAGCTGTTCGAGCGATTCGAGCGCCTCCAACGGCGTGCGCGCGAGACGCGCATAGCGGCGCAGGAAACCGGCGCGATACGCGTAGATGCCGATGTGGCGCAGAAACGTGCCCGGCGGCAGCGCCGCGCGATCGTGCGCGAACGCATCGCGCGGCCACGGCAGCGGCGCGCGGCTGAAGTACAGCGCACGGCCGGAAACGCCGCGCACCAGCTTGACGCAGTTGGGATCGAACAATTCGCCGGCGTCGTGCAGCGGCGTCGCCAGCGTCGCCATCGGCGCGTCGTCCTCGACCAGAGCCGCGGCGACGGCGCGGATGCCGCTGGCCGGTGCCAGCGGTTCGTCGCCCTGAAGATTGACCACGATCGCATCGTCCGCCCACGCGCAGCGATCGGCGCATTCGGCCAACCGGTCGCTGCCCGAGGCGTGCTCGGCGGCGGTCATCACCACGCGCACTCCGCTGCCCACCAGCGCCGCCTCGATGCGCGCATCGTCGGTGGCGACCACCACCTCGGCCGCGCCGGCCGCGCGCGCGCGCCGCGCCACGTGCACGATCATCGGCTCGCCGGCCAGAAGCCGCAGTGCCTTGCCGGGCAGGCGCGTCGAGCCGTAGCGCGCCGGAATCGCGACGATGAAGGAGGTAGGCGCAGAGTCCATCGCAAGCCCAGGCAGGAAGGCATCGCAGCGTAGCCGAGCGATGGTCGCGAGGACAACGCGCACGGCGGCGGCGCACGCGGCGATGTTAGGATGCGCCACCCTCGCCGTCCCGACCGCCCGCTCGTGAACACGCCCGCCGCCGCGTCGCCCACGGCTTCCGTCTTGCCGCTGCGCGCGGTCGTCATGATGGTCGCCAGCACGCTCTGCTTCGGCACGATGGCGGTGCTGATCCGCATCGTCTCGGCGCGCGTGCATCCGTTCGAGATCGCGTTTCTGCGCAGCTTCTTCGGTGCGCTGGCGGCATTGCCGCTGCTGTGGCCGCGCGGCCTCGGCATGCTGCGTACCGACCGCCTCGGCTTCTACGTGGTGCGCTGTGCGATCGGAGTCGCCTCGATGCTGGCCGGCTTCTGGGCGATCGCGCATCTGCCGCTGGCGCAGGCGATCGCGCTGTCCTATTCCTCGCCCCTGTTCGTCACCATCGGCGCGGTGCTGTTTCTGGGCGAGGCGGTGCGGCTGCGGCGCTGGACCGCGGTCGCCGCCGGCTTCGTCGGCGTGCTGGTGATCGTGCGCCCGGGCGGCGACGGTTTCAGCGCCGCCAGCCTGGTCGCGTTGTTCTCGGCCGCGATGACCGGCATCGTCACCATCAGCATCAAGTTCCTCTCGCGCAGCGATCCGGCCGACACCATCGTGCTGCTGACCACGTGGTTGTGGGTGCCGCTGTCCTTGCCCGCCGCGCTGACCGTGTGGCAATGGCCACCCGCCGATCTGTGGCCGTGGCTGATCGTGATCGGCGTGCTTGGCACCAGCGGCCAGTACTGCTGGACGCACGCGCTCAAGCGCGCCGACGCCTCCAGCTTGGCGCCGTTCAGTTATCTGCAACTGGTGTTCGTCGCGGTACTGGCCTGGCTGCTGTTCGGCGAGACGCCGGACCGCTACACCGCGCTCGGCGCCGCCATCGTGATCGGCGCCAGCCTCTACATCGCGCGGCGCGAAGCGCAGCTCGCGCGTCAACAACGCGCGCAACCGCCTTCGGACAAGGCCGAACCGCAGATCTGAATCGAGACATCCATGACCGCACCCACACCGCCATCGGAACAGCCGCCCGCTTCGCCCGTCGCGCGCTCGCGACCGGACCTGGTCAGCCTGCTCGCACTCGCGGTCAGCGTGTTCGCGCTCGCCGTCGGCACGTGGCAGACGCGGCTGATGCAAGGGCAGGCGCGCGCCAGCGTGTGGCCCTACCTCGCCATCGGCTACACCTACAGCAACGACGTCGACACCGACGGATTCATCTGGACGATCGACAACAACGGCGTCGGTCCGGCGCGCGTGCAGTCGGTCAAGCTGACCCTCGACGACAAGCCGATGCGCAACTGGGACGAAGTGCTCGCTGCGCTCGGCCACACGAAGCGGACGCGCATGGCCACCACCAGCTTCGCCCGCTCGGTGATTCCACCGAACACCAACCGCGAGACCACCGTCTCGCCGATCCGCGTGCACGAACGCGAAGTCGGTTCGCTGTTCAAGAACGCGATCGAGCGCTTCCGCATGGAAATCTGCTACTGCTCGGTCTACGACGACTGCTGGGTCGCGCACTGGCAGCGCTGGCAGGTCGATCCGGTCGATCAATGCCGCGCCGACGGCGTGCAGTTCGAGCAGTAGCTCAGGCCAGCGCGCGGCGCAGCAGCGCCTGCACCTCGGCGCGCGTCGGAATGCTCGCCTGCGCGCCCATGCGCGTACAGGCCAATGCGGACGCTGCGCAGGCTTCGCGCAAGGCCTCGGGCAAGGCTTCACCGCGCGCACGCGCGGCCACCAGCGCGCCGCAGAACGTATCGCCGGCACCGGTGGTGTCGACCACGTCGACTTCGAACGCAGGCTGCTCCAGCGTCTGCTCACCGACACGCGCACGGCAGCCGCGCTCGCCGAGCGTGACGATCACGCACGGCACCTCGATGCGCGCGAGATTCTGCTCGACCGTCGCCTGCGCGCCTGCCAGCGCGGCGAGTTCGCCTTCGTTGACGATCAGCACGTCGACGTCGGCCAGAAGTTCGGCCGGCAGCGACTGCGCCGGCGCCGCGTTCAGCACGACCTCGACGCCGGCCGCGCGTGCCGCGCGCGCGTAGGCGGCGACGCTGGCGAGCGGCGTCTCCAATTGCAGCAGGAGATGGCCGACGCCATCCAATGACGGCAGATGCTCAGGCCGCAGCGCCGAGTTCGCGCCGGGCGCGACGGTGATCGCGTTCTCGCCGCGATCGGAGACGCAGATGAAGGCGGTCCCGGTCGCCTCGTCACTGCGATGAACGTCGAGTTCGACGCCGGCTGCGCGCAAGGATTGCTCGATCGGTGCGGCGAACGAGTCGTCGCCGAGCGCGAGCAGCATGCGCGTGGCGACACCGCCCGCGCGCGCGCAGGCGACCGCCTGGTTGGCGCCCTTGCCGCCGGGAAAGGTGCGGAACTCGCCGCCGAGCACGGTCTCGCCGGGCGCCGGGACGTGTGGCGCGCGCACGACGAAATCGAGATTGGCGGAACCGGCAACGAGGATCGAAGAACGTCGTTCGGAAGTCATCGCGGCGAGAGTGCAGCCGCTCGCGCGCCGACGCAAGACCGCTGAGCGCTGGGTCTACACGGACCCGCTTCAGCGCTGGCTGAGCGACTGCGACGGCAGCGTGCGCGGCAACACCGACTGCAGCGACAGGCCGCGCTCGATCGCACGCGACCAGACCAGGGCGAGCTCCGCATCGGCGACCGGCTCGAAGCGATGCTCACCGGCGGCCAGATGCACCGGGCCGTCGAGGAAGCGATCGCCGTCCAACCATCCGGCCACCTCGCCGTGGCGATCGACGAAGCGGTAGTCGCCGGCGATCGCGATGCGGAATTCCGTCTCTCGTCCCGCCGCGATCGCGCCCAAGCGCTGGCCGGCCACGCGCAGACGCCCGCCGACCGGCAGATAGTTGGCCTCGACGAAACCGCGGTCGGACGCCGGCAGATGATCGTCGAGCAGGAACGCGGTCGAGGTGGCGGCCAGCCGCTCGGTCAGATCGTCGTGGATCGAGCCGTTGCGCAAACGTTCCTCGGTTACCCGTTCGATCACCCAGAAGAACGGGCGCGGGCGGAAGATCGAATCGCCCTTGGGGTCCATCACGTAGTCCTCCGGCGCGGTCAGCGCGAGGATGTCGGCGAGTTCCTCGCGCGTCGGCGCGTAGCGGTCGGGCGCGATCGACACCTTCACCGTCAGCAGCGCCAACGCAAGCGCCGGCAGCGCCCAAGCCAACGCGTGGCGCCGCAGCGGCGGTCTTCCCGGTTCAGTGCCGGCGGCCAACAACGCGGCCGGCAACAACGCGAGCAGCGGCAGCACCGGCAGCAAGTCCTGGTGCGTGAACAACGGCCAGTACGCACTCAACGCTAGCAGGTAGCCGAACGCCGACAACAGCACCCAAACACCGCGTCGCCAGCGCGCAGGATCGGCTTGCCGCCGCCAGCGTGCCGCGGCCACGCAGGCCAGCGCATAGCCGACCGGAAACAGCGCGAAGTACCAATCGCTGCGCTTCCAGCGGCCGAGGCCGGCGACCAAGTTGTGCTCGAACACGGCATAGATCGCGGCGTGCCAAGCATCGTGGGCGATGAAGTACGCGGCCAGCACGGCCGGAATCACTACCGCACCGGCGCTGCCGAGCAGCAACCAGCGCAGCGCGCGCAGCGGCACCGCGCGCTCGCGCCATTCCAAGACGAACACCGTGGCCGCGGCCAGCAGCGCCATCGCGATCAGCAGACTGGTCTTGGCCGACACGCAGAACGCCGCGCCGGCGAGCATGCCGACGCCGAACGCACGCAGACCGGTGAACGGCCGCTTCACCGCGGTCGCGACCGTGCACAACCAGAGCAACATCCACAGATCGTCGGTGCGGTACTGCGTGGAGGTGGTGAAGAACACCGGCGTCGCGCCGGCCAACAGCGCCGCGCAGACGCCGACGCGCCAGGACCACACCGCGCTGCCGATGCGCCAGGTCGCGTACAGCGCGCCGAAGTACAGCGGAATCATCGCCAGCCGCGCCCACAAGACCACGTCCGCGCGTTCACCCAACAAAGCCAGCAGCGGCGCGCACAGCAGATGGAACAGCGGCGTGTGGTTGTCGAACACGTCGCGGTACACGACCAGGCCATGCATCCAGGCCCACACCACGTGCAGGTGCTGCGCCTCGTCGGTGTCGGGCACCAGAGTGAAGGCGTGCATCACACGCAACAGCAGAAGCAGCGCGAAGGCGGCGGCGACGAGCACGCGCGGCGCGTGCGGATGGCGAATCAAACGGGCGATGTGCATGACGGATCGTTCCTTCGATCCGTCCAGCCTGCCCGAGAAAGCTTACGAAAAGGCCACGCCGATCCCGTTCAGACCGGCCACGTTCAGGCCGAAGCGCGCGCGGCGTAGCGCCGCGCCACGTAGTCCTCGATCACCTGAACGAACTCGAGCGCGATGCCGTCGCCGCGCAGCGTCATCGCCTTTTGCCCGTCGATGAACACCGGCGCGGCCGGCGCTTCGCCGGTGCCGGGCAGTGAGATGCCGATGTCGGCGTGCTTGGATTCGCCAGGTCCGTTGACGACGCAGCCCATCACCGCCAGGGTCAGGTTCTCCACCCCGTCGTAGCGCAGGCGCCATTCCGGCATCTTCGCGCGCACGTGGTCCTGCACCGTCTTCGCCAGTTCCTGGAACAGCGTGCTGGTGGTGCGGCCGCAGCCGGGACAGGCGGTGACCAGCGGCGTGAACGCGCGCAGGCCCATCGTCTGCAACAGCTCCTGCGCGACGATCACCTCGCGCGTGCGCGACTCGCCCGGCTCCGGCGTCAGCGAAATGCGGATGGTGTCGCCGATGCCTTCCTGCAGCAGCACCGCCAGCGCGGCGGACGAAGCGACGATGCCCTTCGAGCCGATGCCGGCCTCGGTCAGGCCGAGGTGCAGGGCGTAGTCGCAGCGCGCGGCCAAGTCGCGATAGACCGCGATCAGCTCCTGCACGCCGGAAACCTTGCACGACAGCACGATGCGCTCGCGCGCCAGGCCGAGTTCCTCGGCGCGCGCGGCCGAATCGAGCGCCGAGCGGATCAGCGCCTCGCGGCCGACGCGCGCGGCGTCCCAGGGCTCGGCGCGCGCGTGGTTCTCGTCCATCAGGGCGACCACCATGCTCTGGTCGAGCGAGCCCCAGTTGGCACCGATGCGCACCGGCTTGTCGTAACGCAGGGCGGCCTCGATGATCGCGGCGAATTGAGTGTCCTTCTTCTTGCCGAAGCCGACGTTGCCGGGATTGATGCGGTACTTCGCCAAGGCTTCGGCGCAAGCCGGCTCGCGTTCGAGCAGCTGGTGGCCGTTGTAGTGGAAGTCGCCGATCAACGGCGCCGCCACGCCCATCATGTCGAGCCGGTCGCGGATGCGCGGCACCGCCGCGGCGGCTTCGGGCGTGTTGACCGTGATGCGCACCAATTCCGAACCGGCGCGCGCCAGCTCGGCCACCTGCTTCGCCGTGCCGGCGACGTCGGCGGTGTCGGTATTGGTCATCGACTGCACCACGATCGGCGCCGGCGCGCCGACCGTGGTCGCGCCAATACGCACCGGTACGCTGGCGCGCCGCATCGAGCCGGTCGGCCGCAAGCCTGCACTGTCTGAATCGGTCATGCTTTCGTTCTAACGCGCCGGCGCGAGGCGCGGCGGGACGCCGATTATACGGGCGGCGCGCAACCGCCTCGATGACAAGACCGCCGCGCGCGGGCGCGTCGAGCGACCCGTCGACGAAATTACCGATCCGTTACCGCACCGTTATCGCCGCAGGATGGGCGGCTGGCTAGACTGCGCGCCGCTCGAACCCCCGGCGACAGCCCGCTGCGCAGCGATTTAGCGGACGGTCTGGTATAGTCGCGCCCCCGCGGGGGCGGACTTTTCGGGGCTTATCTGGCAGGCGACGCAGCGATTGATCCGCGGCGCCGCCGCGCGTGCCCGCCGCTGGCGTAAACCTCTACCTGGAGCAAGCAATGGAGAAGCACATGAATTCGGTGAAGATGGCCGGCCTGTTCGGCCTCGCCACCCTGCTGGCCGGTTGCGCCACCGGACCGCAGATGGGCGGTGGCAAGAACAATCCGGTGACCGGCGCCGCCGGCGGCTCGTCGACCGTCAACCGCAGCACCCAGCTCGAGCATTGCGATCGCCCGCTCGGCACCGCCGCGGTCGAAGAAGACACCTCGCAACAGTGGTACATCATCCTGACCTCGCAGTACCAGCTGCCGGCCACCACGCCGCTGCTGCGCCTGATGATCCAGCAGAGCAACTGCTTCGTGATCGTCGATCGCGGCCGTGCGATGGGTTCGATGATGGCCGAGCGCGACCTGGCCAAGTCGGGCGAGCTGCGTAACCGCAGCAACATGGGCGCCGGCCAGATGGTCGCGGCCGACTACATCATCACCCCGACCATCCAGTTCTCGCAGGAAACCGGCGGCGGCGGCCTCGGCGCGATCGCCGGCCACTTCAGCCCGCTGGCCGGCGCCATCGCCGGCAGCATGAAGACCTCGGAAGCCTCGACCGTGCTGATGCTGACCGACACGCGTTCGGGCGTGCAGGTCTCGGCCGCTCAGGGCAGCGCGCGCAACACCGACTTCGGCTTCGGCGGCGTGCTCGCCGGCGGCGCCGCAGCGGCCGGCGCCGGTGCCTATGCGCGCACCCCGCAGGGTAAAGTGATCGCCAGCGCGTTCATGGATTCGTTCAACCAGATGGTCGTTGCGCTGCGTTCGTACGCGCCGCAGCGCACCGCCGGCGGCCTCGGCACCGGCGGCGAACTGAAGGTCGACGGCGCCAGCAATGCGGGTTCGTCCGGCATGTCGGTCAGCGACGCGCAGCGTCGCCTGAAGGAGCTGGGTCTGTACGCCGGCAAGGCGGACGGCATTTCCGGTCCGGGCACCAGCGGCGCGATCCGCAAGTTCCAGCAGATCCGCGGCTTGCCGGTGACCGGCCAGCTCGACGATCCGACCGCGGCCGCGCTGCGCCAGTAAGCGCTTCGCGATCCGATGCAATCAGCGGCGCCGGGAGCGATCCCGGCGCCGTTTTCGTTTTCGAGGTCGCCGCTTCAGCTCGGTTCGAGCGCGTTCGAGGCCGGCTCCGCCGCGGACGCGAACTCCTGCGCCGCCAAGGCGTAGCGGCGATACGCCGCCGCGTCTTCGCGCAGTTCCAGCCCGCTCACGCGCTCGCTGCGCGGCGCCGCCGGTGGACCCTGCTCGTCGGTCGGCAGGATGCAGTCGACCTCGGTCGCCTCGCGCGGCAGTTCGGTCGACGCCAACAGCGCGACATAGCCGGCCTCGACGCCGCCGGCGCTCGGCGCCAGCAGCATCCCGCGCAACGGCGCCTGCTCGCGCGCACCGGCCAGACGGATACCGATCGGCAACGCGCGCCGCGCCAGCAACTCGACCCCGGCATCGACCGCGCCGTGCTGGTCGATGCGCAGCCAACGCACGACGCCGATCAGCCAATCCTGCGGCGATTCGCCGTCCGCCTCCGGCAGCGCCAGACCGACCAGTTCGCCGACGCGCACGCGCGCGCTCTGCGCGGCGGCGTCCTGCCACAACAGGCGGTAGCCGCCCAGGCTCTGGTCGAGCACGCGCACCGGCACGCGCGCGACGCGCGCGGCCAGCGCCAGGCTGCGCGCGCCCTGCTCGCTCTCGGCCGCCTCGCCGCGCGCGCGGCGCAGGAAGCGCGCGAACTCTTCGCCGCCGGCCAACACGTAGTGCAGGTCGTGCAGACCGAGCACGCTGTCGAGCGTGTAACCGCCGCCGAGTCGCGCGTGGCCGCGTGCGGCGTGCGCGCCGAGATCGGCGACGAAGCGGCGCGCGAGCGCGTTGTCCAGCGTCAGCGCTCCGCCGCCACGTTGGCGGAACGCGGTCGCGCGCGCGAACGCCGGCGTGCGCGCGAACTGTTCCTCGATGAAGACGAACGCGCGATCGAGGTGCAGACGAATCGCGCCGCGGCCGCCGCGCTCCTCGGCGACGTAGCCGGGGCCGCGGTCGGAATCGGTCTCGACCGGCACGTCGTGCGCGCCGTCGCCGCGCGGACGCAATTCGGCATACGCCGCCAACAGACGCGCGAATGCGGCCGCGTCGGCTTGCTCGCGTTGCGTGTAACGGTAGGGATTGGTCAACGCCAGCAGCAGCGCTTCCAAATAGATCGTGCGCGCATTGACGCCTTCGATGTCGCGATCGTCGAGGCGCGCATCGGCAGCGAAGCGGTGCACATCGTGCAAAGCCTGCCACACCCCCGGCGGCGGCGCGCGATAGAGCAGATAGGCGCGCGTCAGATGAGCGTGGCCGTGTTGCAAGGCGCGCAGCGCCGCCAGCGCGACGGTGCGGCTGCGCATGAAGCCGACCGCGCCGGCCGGCGCGCACAACTCGACCAAGGCGATGCGATAACCGAGCGCGAGTTCGTCTTGCGCGGCGAGCGCGAACTCGCCCAGTTCCGCCTTCGAGGCCGGCAGCGGAAAACTCGCGCCGGCGATCTGCTGATCGGCCGTCGCAGCCAGCTGCAACAAGGTCGGACGCAGCGCTTCGAGCGCCTCCAGCCGCGCCGCGACGTCGACGCGCTGGCGATTGAGCCGGCGCACGCCATCGAGCACTTGATTCGCGGCGGCGCCGAAATTGGCCAGCGGCAGCGCTTCGATCCAGGTACGCAGCGCGCGTGTTTCGACCGCGAACGCGCCGGCGGCTGCCGGCGCACGTGGCGGCAAGGCCGCACTCAGTCGCTGATAGGATTCGCTCAAGCGCCGTCCTCCTTTTCGCCACGAAGTATAGAGCGGCCGGCTGCGGCTACACTGCGACGATGGCCTCCGCCCCACTGTTCACGCACACCAAATCGTCCAGTCTGCGTCTGCTCGCCGAGCAGGCATTCAGCCGCGCCGCCGGCGCGCCCCTGGTCGACGGCAATGCGGTCGATCTGCAAATCGACATCCGCGCCACCTTCGACGCCTGGCTCGCCGCGATCCGCACCGCGCGCGCCACCATCTTGTTCGAAAACTACATCTTCCGCGACGATGCGGTCGGACGCGAATTCCTCGCCGCGCTGAGCGAACGCGCGCAAGCCGGCGTACGCGTGTGCGTGCTGCGCGATTGGCTCGGCTGCCTGGGCCAATCGCGCGCGAGTTTCTGGAAACCACTGTTGGCCGCCGGCGGTGAAGTGCGCGTGTACAACCGGCCGCGCTTCAGCAGCCCGCTCGGCTGGCTCTCGCGCGATCATCGCAAACTGCTGGTGATCGACAACGAGGTCGGTTTCCTCGGCGGCGTCTGCATCAGTGCGAAGTGGCTCGGCGATCCGGCGCGCGGAATCGAACCCTGGCGCGATACCGCCGTCGCGATCCGCGGCCCGGCGCTGGCCGATCTGGTGCGTGCGTTCGCCGACAACTGGGCCCAACTCGGCCAGCCGTTGCCGGACGAAGCCATCGCGCGCAGCACGACCTGTCTCGACGCCGGCAACGTCGACCTGCGCGTGGTCGCGACGGTGCCCAATATTGCCGGGCTGTATCGGCTCGACCAGCTGATCGCCGGCATGGCGCGCACCAATCTGTGGCTGGCCGACGCTTACTTCGTCGGCGTCGCGCCGTACGTGCAGGCGCTGATCGCGGCGGCGCGCGACGGCGTCGACGTGCGCTTGTTGGTGCCGGGCACCAGCGACGTGCCGGCGGTCGGCGCGCTCTCGCGTGCCGGCTACCGGCCCTTGCTGGAAGCGGGCGTGCGCGTGTTCGAGTGGGGCGGCTCGATGATGCACGCCAAGACCGCGGTCGCCGACAGCCGTTGGGCGCGCGTCGGTTCGACCAACCTCAATCCGACCAGCTGGATCGGCAACTGCGAGATCGACGTCGCGATCGAGGACGAAGCGTTCGCGCGCGAGATGGAAGCGCAATACCGCAAGGATCTGGAGCATGCGACCGAGATCGTGCTGAAGACGTCGCGCCGGCGCGCGCGCAGCGAACGCGGCGCGGCGCGCGCGCAAGGTGGCAGCACCGGCCGCGCCGCCGCCGGCGCGTTGCGCCTGGCCAATTCGGTCGGCGCCGCGATCTCCAATCGGCGCACGCTCGGCCGCGCCGAGTCCGGCCCGCTGCTGTTCGCCGCCGCGCTGCTGCTCGGCGCGTCCGTGCTCGCGCTGGTGTGGCCGCGCCTGGTGGCGTGGCCGCTGGCCGCACTCGGCCTGTGGATCGGCGTGAGCCTGGTCGCGCAATACTTCAGCGCGCGCAAGAACAAACATTGATTTGTCATTCGCGCACCGCTGCCGTGCTCCAATACGCCGATGCCCCGCTTCGATCCGCCCCTCGATCCACCCGCCCAGCCCTCCTTCGCACGCGAGCGCGAGGTCTACACGCCGTCCGCGCTGACGCGGCTGGTGCGCGACCTGCTCGAAGACGCACTGCCCTTGATCTGGATCGAAGGTGAGATCTCCAATTTCTCGCGCCCCGCTTCCGGCCATCTGTACTTCACGCTGAAGGATTCCGGCGCGCAGGTGCGCTGCGCGATGTTCAAGCCGAAGAGCACCTGGCTGCGCTTCAAACCCGGTGACGGCCAGCGCGTGCTGGCACGCGCGCGCGTCGGCCTGTACGAGGCGCGCGGCGAATTTCAACTGATCGTCGAATCGTTGGAAGAAGCCGGCGTCGGTGCCTTGCAGCGCGCGTTCGAGGAACTGAAGGCGCGGCTCGCCGCCGAAGGCCTGTTCGACCCCGCGCACAAGCGCCCGATTCCGTCGCTGCCGCGGCGCATCGGCGTGATCACCTCGCCCACCGGTGCTGCCGTGCGCGACGTGCTCAGCGTGATCGCGCGGCGCTTTCCCTTGGCCGAGGTCGAAATTCTGCCGGTGCCGGTGCAAGGCAAGGACGCGCCGCCGGCGATCGCGGCGATGCTGGCGAGCGCGTCCAAGGCGCAGCGCCACGACGTGCTGCTGCTGACGCGCGGCGGCGGCTCGCTGGAAGACCTGTGGGCGTTCAACGACGAAGCGGTCGCGCGCGCGATCCGCGCCAGCGCGATTCCGGTGGTCAGCGCGATCGGCCACGAGATCGATTTCACCATCGCCGATTTCGCCGCCGACCTGCGCGCACCGACGCCATCAGCGGCGGCTGAGCTGCTAGTGCCGGACGCGCGCGCAATCGCACAGACCTTGCAGCGCGAACGCACGCTGTTGCAGCAGCGCATGCGGCGCGCGCTGGAGACGCGCACGCAACGGCTCGACCATCTGCTCGCGCGCGTCAACGCGCAGCGGCCGCAGGCGCGGCTCGCACGTGCGCGCGAACGCCTGCTCGCGTTGCAACGGCGTCTGTTCGAACGCGAACGCGGCAGCCGCGAGCGGCGCGCAGCGCGACTCGCCCAGCTGCACACACGCCTGTTCGCGCAGCACCCGGCCGCGCGCATCGCGCGCGAAGTGGCCGCGACACGAGTGCAGGCCGAACGTCTACAGACCGGTCTGCGCCGCGGACTGGAACGCCGTCGCGCCCGCGTCAGCGAACTCGCGCGCGCCTTGCACGCGGTCAGCCCGCTGGCCACGCTCGAGCGCGGTTATGCGATCTTGTTCGACGATTCGTCCGGCCGCGTCGTGCGTTCGGTACAGCAGGTCGGCGCGGACACCGCGCTGCGCGCGCGGCTCGCCGACGGCGAGATCGCGCTGAAGACGATCGATTCCTGACGATCGCTCAGCTGCGTTCGAGCGTGCCGATCGAATGACCCTGCTCGGCCAGGTATTCGAGCCAGCGGTTCAGGAACGAACTCATGCGCACGCGCTGCTGGAACACGTCGCGCGCCGGCGCCAGCGGACCGATCGCGCGCGCCAGACGGCGATCGGCGCGGCAGTCGAGCACCTCGGCCATGTGCGCGTCGTGGTACATGCGCAGCTGCGCCGACGGCGCCGCTTCACCGGTTTCGCTGTCGACGAAGTCGTAGGTCAGGTGCAGATCGAGCGTGTAGCGATGCCGCTCGAGCACGTCCAGACGCAGGTCGAGACCGTCGTCGAGCGAAGAACGATAGCGGCCGAGCGCCAGCGCCTGCGGCGCGAACAGGCGCGCGAGGCGATGGTAGTTTTCGGCGTACAGCCCCATCAGCCACGAAAAGCGGCTGGGCAACATGGGTGACGGGCGTTCGAGAACGGCGGACATGGCGGCGATCATAAGCAGGGGGTGGGGCAGCGAACAGTCTTATGCGCACGCCGCTGGGGCAGTAAGATAGGGTTCCTGCCGCCGTTTTCAAAAGCGCCCGCGAATCGCCGCGCAGCGCTCTCGATTCCCCGCCCTTTCGCGCCGGCACATCCGTGCTGGCGTCCCTCACACCTTCGCTCCGGCCGCAGCGCGATCAATAGTCGCGAAACACCAAGTTCCGTTTCGATTGCGGTCTCAGAGCCACTGTTGCCAGCACTAGACGACTTGCGACTGTCTCGCCCGTCGCGAGGAGAGGCTGTAGCCGCCTCAAAACATATGCTTCTCAATCCCAAGCTGCGCCAAGATCTTGCTCGCAATCTCCTCGATCGAGGTATGCGTGGTGTTCTGCACCGGAATGTTTTCGCGCCGGAACAGCTTGTCGGCGAGTTCGAGTTCGCGCCGGCATTGTTCGATCTTGGCGTAGCGGCTGCCGGGGCGGCGTGCTTCGCGCACTTGCGCCAGCCGCTGCGCGTCGATCGAGAGGCCGTACAGGCGCGGGCGGTGCGGTAGCAGGCGCTTGGGGATTTCGAGGCGCTCGAGGTCTTCTTCGGTCAGCGGATAGTTGGCCGCCTTCACGCCGTAGTGCAGCGCCATGTACAGGCAGGTCGGGGTCTTGCCGACGCGCGAGACGCCGACCAGGATCACGTCGGCATCGGCGTAGTTCACGTCGATGCCGTCGTCGTGAGTCAGCGCGTAGTTGGTCGCGTTGATGCGCGCTTCGTATTCGGTGAAGTCGGTCAGGCCGTGCGCCTTGCCCACGCGCGCGGAACGCGGCGTGCCGAGTTCGGTTTCGAGCGGGCCGATGAAGGGCGCGAACACGTCGAGCATCAGCGCGCCGCTTTCGGCGACCACGTCGCTGAGGCGCTTGTCCATGATCGTGTTGACCACGATCGGCCGCGCGCCGCTCTGCGCGTAGGTGGTCTTGATGCGCACTGCGGCGGCGCGTGCTTTTTCTTCGCTGTCGACGAACGGGATGCGGAAGGTGTCGAACTCGATCGCGTCGAACTGGGTCAGCACGCTGTGGCCGATCGTCTCGGCGGTGATGCCGGTGCCGTCGGAGACGTAGAAGATCGTGCGGCGCATGGACCCTTCCTGCGGGGAAAGGCGCAGTCTAGCGTCAGAGCCGCGCGCGAGGCGCGGGATCGCGTAGGGAGTCACGATCCCGCACCTCGCGCCGCTCCGACCGCAGACCGGACGCGCGCATTGCCGCGCCGCCCGGTCCGGCGAATCCGGCTCGCATCCGGATTCGCCGTCGGTACTTCCGCTAGCGCGCGAGCGGCGTCAGCGTCAGATCGTCGATCAACACGCGCGGCGCGGTCGGCTGGCCGTCGTAGGTCGCGTAGAGCTTGAGCTGGTCGAACTCGACGCCGCTCACGGCCAAGCTCGCGATGGCGACGTTGTCGCGGCCGCCGCCGTTGGCGATGGTGAGTTGGTCACCGCCGACCAAGGCGCCGTTGCGATAGGCGTCCAGATGCAGTTCGATGCCGCCCCACGGGCCGTTCTCGTAGTACGCGAGCTGCACGCTGACCGCGCCGGCCGCTTGCGCGAGGTCGAGCTTCGCGCGCACCAGCGCGCCGATCGAGAAGTTCTCGCCCGGAATGTAAGTGGTGCCGAACGTCAGCGCGTTCGGCGCGCTGCCGAAGTCGGGGAAGTCGCCGTGGAGCAGGTTGACGTTCTCGACGATCAACTCGTCGCCGACGTCGGCCGGCTCGAACGTGCTGCCGTCGGGGAACACGCCGCCGATGCCGTTGACCTCGCTGTAGTCGACGCCGTTGTAGCTGTAGCTCTGGCCGAGAAAACCTTCCGGCAGGTCGTCGTAGGTGCTGACGCTCGCGTTCGGTACGGCGCCGTCGAAACCGTCGGCGAAGATGCGATCGGTCGGCCCGACCGAGCCGGCCGTCCCGAATACATGCATGCCGGTGCCGTAGGCGAACGCGAACAGGCGGCCGTCGTCGGTGGCGCGCAGGCGGCGCGGCTGGATGTAGGCCATGGTGGTGGCCTGACCGAGCTGCACCGGCGAGGCCGGGTCTGCGATGTCGAATTCGAGCAGGCCTTGCGCGTCGGCGAACCAGGCGCGGTCGCCATGGATCGCGGCGGTCGGGCGCGCGGTCCAGTAGTCGATCGTATGAAGGCCGACGCGCACCGGATTGTCCGGCTGGCTCAGGTCGAGCAGATGCAGGCCGGTGCCGCAAGCGACCGCCGCCAGCGTGCCGTCGGCGTTCACATCGATGTCGTAGGCGCTCATGCCGAGCGTGTCGGTGCAGCCGTCGTTCCACGTGCGCACTTCGACCGGCGCATCGGGGTTGCTGACGTCGAACACGTGCACGCCGGCCAGCTCGTCGGCGGCGTAGACGTAATGACCGTGCGCCTGCAGTCGGTTGATGGTGACCACGCCGAGCGCACCGCGCGCGACCGGATGGGCCGGGTCGGACACGTCGACGACCTGCATCACGCCGCCGTTGGTGGCGGTACCGAGGTAGGCGAAATTGCCGCTGGCCGCGACCGCCGAGGGATAGCCGTACTCGAGCCGGCCCAGCTCCGTCGGCTGCGCCGGATCGGACAGGTCGGCGATGATCAGGCCGTAGCCCCAGGCCACCAGATACGCGCGATTGCCGTCCACCGCGAACTGTTCGAAGTCGCGCTGGTTGAGCGCCTCGGGCAGGTTCGCGTCGAAGCGACCGAGCGGCGCCAAGGTGCGGCGATCGGCGATGCCGAGGCCGTAGTTCTCCTGCAGGATCACCGCTTTGTCGCCGACGATCGCGACGTCATTGGCGACCGCGCCGCCGATCGGCGTGCCGGTGCCGACGGCGACCGGCTGCAGCGGATCGGACACGTCGATACGGGTGTAGCGGTCGGTGCTGGTCAAGAGGATGGCGCCCTGCTCCAGCACGCTGACCGATTCGGCGCCGAGCGTCGGCAAAGCCGAATGGCCGACCGTGGTCGGTGCGGTGCGATCGGAAATGTCGTGGATGTCGATGCCGGCGAAGCCGAGGCTGTAGGCGTGATCGCCGGCAACGAAACCGTCGGTCGCCGGCGGCGTGTCGATCGCGCCGAGGACAGTCGTCTGATTCGGATCGGACACGTCGAACAGGCTCAGCTTGAGCCCGTAAGCGGCCGCCAGCGGCGGCTGGATGCGGCTGCGGAACAACTCCAGCGAATCGCCGCCGCCGCAGCCGGTATTGAGCAGCGCGGGCGCGCCCGGCGTGGTCACGTCGATGACGGCGCAGGCGTGCAGCGGCTCGGCCGAGTTGGTCGTGCCGCTGGCGAAGATGCGGTTGCCGGCGACTTGGCTGCGCGCGAACGGAACCGGCGTGCGCATCAGCAAGCTGAAGCTCGGATGCAAGGGATCGGGACCGAGATCGCCGTAGTAGATGCCGTTCTCGCTGTCGAACAAGTAGAGATAGCCGTTCGCTGCGGCCAGCGTCCACAACGACTTCAAGCTCGCCGCGGCGTAGTCGCTGAATTCGTTGACCAGTTCGGGACGCACCGGATTGCGCAGCGAGTACACCGCGACGCCGCCGCTGTCGTCGCCCGCCTGCCAGCTCGCGTACAAATAGTCACCCGCGCGCGTCAGGCCGCGGATGATACCGCTGGTCGGCTGCGTGCTGGTGGTGGCGTACAGCCGCGGTGTCGGATTGGAGTAGTCCCAAGTGCTGATGATGCGTCCGCTCGGCACGTAGACGAAGTCGCCGGAGACGACCGGATCGAGCGGGCTGCCACCGGCGACCAAGGTCAGCGGCAACGGATCGGAGCCGCGCGGCGCGGCGGGAACGGACGGCGCGAACGCCACGGCGGTTGCGGCTAAAGCCAGCGCGATCAGGTTGAGCGATTTCAAGACGACGAACTCCTCCAGTTCAGAACAGCATCGGCCCACGACGGAGCCGACCCCGTCCGAACTCTGCCGCGAATGACCGCCGAACGCATTCGCGAACGATTCGGCGCCTATGCGTCGGCGATTGCGGCGGTGCTAAGGCGTTGATCCGGCCTCGAAACCGTCGCCAAAAATCGAGTCGACGGCGGGGCCGAACTCGTGCACGCCGCCGATCGAGTTGAATGCGAACAAACGGCCGTCGGCCAGCGCACGCAGGCGGAACGGATGCCATTCGCCGGTCCCGGTGACGCCGAGCAGCGCCGGGGCACTCGCATCGCTGACGTCGATCTCGTGCACGCCGGAACGATCGCCGTACCAGGCGCGATTGCCGTATGCGGCCACCGAGAATCCGCTCGAGGCGTAGTCCGATGCCTGATACACGCCGAGTTGGCGCGGCTGGGTCGGATCGCTGACATCGACCACGTGCAGGCTGTTCAGACAGGCCAGGTAGGCGTGCGTGCCGGCTTCGGCGAGATCGACGTCGTAGACCGGATGCATCTCCGGCGTAAGACCGGGACATTCCTCGTAGTGTCCGACTTCGACCGGTGCCGCCGGATTGCGCGCATCGAAGATGCGCAGACCCGCCTCTCCGACGGCATAGAGGTAGTGATCGCGCACCTGCAAGCGGTCAAAGCCATCGGCCGCGGTCGTGCTCAGCACCATCGGCGCGGCCGGATTGCTAACGTCGATGATGCGCAGGAAGCTGCCTTGAAACTGTTTGCGCGCCACGTAAACCAAGCGGTCTTCGACCGCGATCGACAGCACGCCGTTACCCACGTCGCCGCCGGGGACAGCAAAACGCCCGCGTTCGGTCGGCTGCAGCGGGTTGGAGAGATCGACGATGAACACGCCATAGCTCGCCGCGGCCAGGTAGGCGAGATCGCCCTCCACCGCAAAATCGCCGACGCGGCGAGCGGCGAGATCTTCGGGCAGGTCGGCGTCGAAGCGCGCCAGCGGCGTCAGCGTGGCCGGCTCGGCGATGCCGAGGCCGTAGTTCTGCTGCAGCAGCACCGCCTTCCCCTTGACCAAGGCGATGTCGCTGGCGGCGACCCCGCCGGGCGGCGTGACCTCGCTGCGGATCTGCGGCGTGCTCGGGGTCGAGACGTCCAGCCGCACGAAGCGGTCCGTCGCAGTAAGAACCAGCGCGCCGTCGTCGAGTGCGGTGACCGAACCGACGCCGAGCATCGAAATCGGCGAGTGCGCGGCCAGGTTGGGATTCATGCGGTCGCTGACGTCGAAAATGTCGATGCCGACGATGCCGAGAGCGTAGGCGTGATCGCCGGACAGAAAGCCGTCCACCGCCGACACCGCCTCGCTGCGTCCCAGCGGCACGGGATGGGCGGGTTCGCTGATGTCGGTCAGGGCGAGATTCTGCAAACCGAAAGTGACCGCATACGGCGGCTGCACGCGCGTGCGGTAGTAAGTCGGATAGCTGCCGCTGCCGCAGCCGTTCTCGACTCCGGCTGGTGCGCTCGGCGCGCTCAGATCGTAGATGCCGCAAAAATGAAAATTGACCGAGGCGAACGCGAGCGAACCGCTGGTGTAGAGCCAGTCGCCGTACGCATAGGCACCGTCGAAATAGAAGCCGCCGGTCGGCCACGGCGACTGCCCGAAGCTGGCCGGATGCACCGGGTCGAGCGCTAGATCGGCCCAGAACAAACCGTTTTCCTGGTCGAAGAAATACAGATACCCGTTCATCGCGGCGATCGCCCAGATGCGTTTGAACGAGGAGCTGAGGTAGTCCTCGAACTCGTTGACCAGCACCGGATGGGCAGGGTCCGCCAGCGAATACACGGCGATTCCGGCGCTCACATCGCCGGTGATCCAGCTCGCGTAGAGATAGTCCTGCCAGCGCGTGAGGCCGGTGATCTGGCCCTTAGCCGGCCGCGCGGTGGCACCGAGGTAGAGCGGCGCGGACTCGTCGGCATAGTTCCAGGTGCTGACGATACGGCCGCTCGGGATGTAGACGTAAGGCGCCGCCATCACCGGATCGCGCAACGGACCGCCGAGCGCACGCTTAAAGCTCAGAGGCGGCTGGCCGTGCAAGGCAGGGGACGCGCCTGCAAGCGGCTGAGTGCAGGCGAGCAGCGCGATGGCGAGCAAAGTTCTCATGAGCGGGTCCTGGCAAAGCCGTAGCGGCGAGCCTGGACTCTGGCGGGCAGCGGCGGCGTGCGCATTTGGCGCTCGTGTCGAAGCGATTCTGCGGCCATGCTCAAAACCTGTGAACGCCGCCGTTTACGATGCGTGGAAACTGAAAGATCGCCCTGAGCGGGTGCCGGCGTCATGCCCGCGACCGCAGGTATTCCGGGAGAATCGGCCACGCGAATTCCCGCGGACGCGGGAACGACGACCTCTCCTGGGCCTTACTTCGCCGCGACGCCGGCGTCGCGCAACGACGGCACCACGCGCTCGCGCGCCAGTGCGGAGGTGCGCTCGAACGCGCGCTGCCACTCGTCGGTGCGGCCGAGCGCGTGCAGGAGCTGCGTCTCGGCCCAGGCGGCGCGGAAATCGACCGGCGCCCAAGACGCGACGGTGCCGACCACGGCGCTGGCGCGATCGAGCTGGTTCGCCGCGATCAAGGCCGGCACCGCCGCGGCGGCGACTTCGACGCGATCGTCCGGCACGCCGAGGCGGTCGGCACGCTGATTGGCGTCGGCGAATTTCGCCAACGCCGCCTCGCGCCGGCCTTCGGCCCAGGCTTGCTCGGCCTCGGCCAGCACCGCCTGCAATTGCCGCCATTCGTTCGGATTGGCGTCGACCCAGGCGCGCAGCGCGGTGGTCTGGCCGGCCGCCTGCTCGATACGGCCGCTGCCGCGCAGTGCGCGCGTCAGCAGCAGCCAGGTCGTCAGATAGGTGTCCTGCTCGTCGGCGCGCAAGGCCGGCGTCAGCGCCGACTGCGCCAGTTCGGCGGCGAGCGCCGCATTGCCGCGCATCAGCGCGACGCGCGCGCCTTGCAGGTGCGCGATCGTGCGCACGATCAGGTCCTGCGTCGGCGAGGAGTCGCGCTCGATCCGTTCGAGCAGGCTCGACGATTCGGCCAGGCGCCCCTCCGACAGCAGCACGTGCGCGCGCGCCAGCACCAGCTGCCAACGCAGGCGTTCGTTGCCGGTGTGCGCTTCGGGCGGCCAGTTTTCGTCGCTGAGCGCGCGCGCCGCGGGCAGATCGAGCAGTTGCAGCTCGACTCCGATCATGGCGAAGCGCGCGTACACCGATTCCTCGCGCGCACCGATCTCGCGCAAGCGCGCTTCGGCTTCGCGCAACATCGGCAACGCTTGCGCGATGCGATAACGCTGCGCCGCGACCATGCCGAGGTTCATGTCGGTATGGGCGACGCCGAGCGCGTCGGCGCCGGTGCCGAACTCGACGCGTGCGCGGCCGAGCTCGGCGGTGGCGCGATCGAGATCTTCGTGTTGTGCGGCGACCGCTGCGCGGCCGGTGTAGGCGGTGGCGAGACCGATCGGATCGTCGACCCCGCGCAGCACCGTCAACGCTTCCTCGTAACTGGTGTCCGCCTCGGCGTAATTCGCCAGACGCAGCTGCGCGCCGCCGAGCAAGTTCAAAATCCGTCCGTGCAGCGAGACGTCGGCGTCCCGCGGCAGACGGTCGAGCAAGGCCAGCGCCTGCTGCTGCACCGACTCGTAGCGCCCCTCGCCCATCTCGATCTGCGCCAGCCGCATCGCCACCTCGGGCGACTGGCGCAATTCCGGCGTCGCCTGCGCGATCAGGCTGCGGGCGAGATCGAATTGATCGGCCAGGATGGCTGCCTTGGTCCGCTGCAAGAGTTCCTGCAAGGCGAGCGTGGCCGGCGCGTCGCGCGCCGGCGGCGGCTGATAGCCGAGCTTGATCAGGAGCTGGTCGGCGGCCAGGCGCCCGGCACCGAGCACGTCGTCCGCCTCGGCCTGGATCTGCATGCGCTCGCTGCCGTGGCGGGCGAGCAGGCTGACCTGCCAGCGGCCGTCGCGGAATTGGGCGCTGGGCACGACTTCGAGCGCATCGGCGAAGGCCGGCGGCGGCGTGCCCGATTGCTTGAGCAGGGTCAGCACGCTCTCGGCCGGCGCGGTGGCGAGCCCGCCGACGCGCAGGCGGCCGGCGATCAGGTCCATCAGACCCAGCCGCAGCCAGCTCCATTCGGCCGCATCCGGCGTCTGTGCCGGCATCACGTAGGCGGCGACGCGTTCAGTCTCGACGACGGCCGAGGGCTGCTGCCGATACCAGAACAGACCGCCGCCGAGCGCCGCCAGCAGCACGGCCGCCAGCACGAGCGCGCCGACGCGGCGCCGGCGCGCGGGGACGGCAGCCGGCGCTGGCGGTGCGGCGGTTGGATCGGGCAACGCCGCCGGCGCGGGCGCGGCGTCGACGCTTTCGGGCGCCGGCAACGGCGCGGCGCCCTCGTCGACCTCGACTTCGGCGGTCCAGCGGTAACCGAAACGCGGCACCGTGCGGATCGAGGACTGCTCGCCCCCGCTCTCGCCGAGCGCGCGGCGCACGCGCAGCACGGTCTGCGCCAGCAGCGTGTCGGCCACGTCGGTGCGGCCCCAGACCGCGGCGATCAGCTCGTCGCGGCCGACCGCGCGTTCGCGTTGGGCGATCAGATAGGCCAGGCAATCGAGCGCGCTGACCGGCAGCACCACCAGCTCGCCGTTGCGGCGCAGCTCGCGCGCGGCGGGATCGAGGCAGAAATCGTGGAAGCGGTAACGCGGTGCGGTCATCGGGGCAGGATAACAGCCGGGTCCGCCGGGCTTGCTTGCCCGCGCGGTCGCGAAGCCCGAAAATTGGCGGCTCGCGCAGCGCCAGCCGCGTGCCTTTTCTCTTCCGGAGCATTCCTTTGAGCGACTTGGTCCTTTGGCTCGATTCCCTGCGCATGTCCGACCTCGGCAAGGTCGGCGGCAAGAACGCCTCGCTCGGCGAAATGATCGGCAACCTCGCCCAGCTCGGCGTGTCGGTGCCGGGCGGTTTCGCGACCACCGCGCAAGCGTTCCAGGATTATCTGGAAAAGAGCGGCCTCGCCACGCGCATCCAGCAGCGCCTGGCCACGCTCGACGTCGAAAACGTCGATGCGCTGACCGTCGCCGGCCCCGAGATCCGCGGCTGGATCGTCGACACCGCGCTGCCGGCCGAACTCGATCAGGCGATCCGCGCGGCCTACGCCAAGCTGTGCAAGGACGCCGGCTCCGACGACATCGCCGTCGCGGTGCGCTCGTCGGCCACCGCCGAAGATTTGCCCGACGCCTCGTTCGCCGGCCAGCAGGAAACCTTCCTCAACGTCAGCGGCATCGAGGATGTGCTGCACAAGGTCAAGGAAGTGTTCGCCTCGCTCTACAACGACCGCGCGATCGCCTACCGCGTGCATCACGGCTTCAAGCACGAAGACGTGTTCCTGTCCGCCGGCGTGCAGCTGATGGTGCGTTCGGACGTCGGCGCCTCCGGCGTGCTGTTCACGCTCGACACCGAATCGGGCTTCCGCGACGCGGTGTTCGTCACCGGTAGCTACGGCCTCGGCGAGATGGTCGTGCAGGGCGCGGTGAATCCGGACGAGTTCTACGTCTACAAGCCCACGCTCGCGGCCGGCAAGCCGGCGATCCTGCGCCGCCAGATCGGCGCCAAGCAGCAGCGCATGGTGTATTCGTCGACGCCGGGCGAGCGCGTGAAGATCGAGGACACGCCGGCCGCGGATCGCGCCAAGTTCTGCATCGACGACGCCGACGTGCACGAGCTGTCCAAGCAGGCGCTGGTGATCGAGCAGCACTACGGCCGCCCGATGGACATCGAGTGGGCGAAGGACGGCGTCACCGGCAAGCTGTACATCGTGCAGGCGCGGCCGGAAACGGTGAAGTCGCGCGCACGTGCGACGCAGATCGAGCGCTTCCAGCTGATCAACGACGCCTCCAAGCCGCGCGCCAAGGTGCTCGCCGAAGGCCGCTCGATCGGCCAGAAGATCGGCGCCGGCAAGGCGCGCGTGATTCGCTCGATCAAGGACATGAACCGGGTCGAGCCCGGCGACGTGCTGATCGCCGACATGACCGACCCGGACTGGGAACCGGTGATGAAACGCGCCGCGGCGATCGTGACCAATCGCGGCGGCCGCACCTGCCACGCCGCGATCATCGCGCGCGAGCTGGGCGTGCCGGCGATCGTCGGCACCGGCAACGCGCTCGACGCGATCGCCGACGGCACCGAAGTGACGATTTCCTGCGCCGAGGGCGACACCGGTTTCGTCTATGAAGGCAAGCTCGAATTCGAGCGTGTCACCGCCGACCTCGAAGCGATGCCGCCGGCGCCGCTGAAGATCATGATGAACGTCGCCAACCCCGAGCGCGCGTTCGACTTCGCCATGCTGCCCAATGCCGGCGTCGGCCTGGCGCGCTTGGAAATGATCATCGCCAGCCACATCGCGGTGCATCCCAAAGCGCTGCTCGAATACGACCAGCAGGACGCCGAGACCAAGCGCCAGATCGACGAGCGCAGCGCCGGCTACGCCAGCCCGGTCGATTTCTACGTCGATCGTCTGGCCGAAGGCATCGCGACCATCACCGCCGCGTTCGCGCCCAATCCGGTCATCGTGCGCTTGTCCGACTTCAAGTCGAACGAGTACGCCAACCTGATCGGCGGCAAGCGCTACGAGCCGCACGAAGAGAATCCGATGATCGGCTTCCGCGGCGCCAGCCGCTACGTCGATCCGAGCTTCGAAGCCGCGTTCGCGCTCGAATGCCGCGCTATGAAGAAGGTGCGCGAGACGATGGGCCTCGCCAACGCCTGGGTCATGATTCCGTTCGTGCGCACGCTGGAAGAGGGCCGCAAGGTCATCGAGGTGCTGAAGAAGAACGGGCTCGAGCAGGGTAAGGATGGGTTGAAAGTCATCATGATGTGCGAGGTGCCGTCGAATGCGCTGTTGGCGGACGAATTCCTCGACATCTTCGACGGCTATTCGATCGGCTCGAACGATCTGACCCAGCTCACGCTCGGCCTCGACCGCGATTCCGCGATCGTCGCCAGCCTGTTCGACGAACGCAATCCGGCGGTGAAGAAGATGCTGTCGATGGCGATCTCGACCGCGAAGAAAAAGGGCAAGTACATCGGCATTTGCGGCCAGGGCCCGAGCGACCATCCCGATCTGGCCGAATGGCTGATGGAGCAAGGGATCGAATCGGTGTCGCTGAACCCCGACACCGTGGTCGACACCTGGCTCGCGCTGGCGAAGAAGAAAGCCGGCTGAGGCATGACAATCGGCGCCGCTGCGTAGCGGCGCCGCGTTCGGGAGCCGTCGCGCTGCTATGCTCGCGAGATCATGGCAGCAGCCAGCGGTCAGATGGACCCGAGCGACAGCGCCGCGGAAGCCGCATCCTTTCCGTCCGTGGGGGCGCGCTTACGGAGCTACGCCGCCGCCGAGCTCGCCCGCGCGATCGCCTGCCTCGGCTGGCGCGGATCGCGTTTCCATACCGGCGTGCATCAGGCGCGCAAATCGCTGCGGCGCACGCGCGCGACGCTCGCGCTCGGCGGCCGCGCGCTCGACCCCGGCGCGGCGCTGATCGATCGCGAGCTGCGCCGCGTCAATACGCGGCTTTCGAAACTGCGCGACACGCACGCGCTGATCGACACGCTCGATCATCTCTTGCGTAAACGCAGCGACGATCCGGCCGCCGCCCCGGTGCTGCGCCGCGTGCGGCGCATCGCGGCGCGCTCACGCGCCGAGCGCGCGCGCGACACGCTCGCGGCCGACCCGCAGCTGCGCGACCGGCGCGCCTTGCTGACGGTGCTGCACGCCGCGCTATCGGCGCTGCCATGGGAGACGCTCGACGTCGAAGCGGTGCAGCTGTCGCTGGATGCGAGCGCCGCGCGCGTCGAGCAAGGCGGCACGCAGGCGCGCGCCAGCGGCAGCGACGACGACTGGCACCGCTGGCGCCGACGCGCACGCCGGTTGTCGCAGCAGCTGCGTGCGCTCGGCGATTCGCAGCCGGCAGCGCAGATCGAGGAGCAGGCTAAGCGCTTGGCGGTGCTGCTCGGCGAAGCGCAGGACTACTCCCTGCTGCGCGAACACTGCGGCAAGCGTTCGGGCTTCAGCCCGGCCGATAGAGCCGTCTTGCGCGAATTGAGTGAGCGCGGCATGGCGCATTTGCGCGAGCGCATCGCGAAGCTGCTGGCGCAAGCGCCGACCACGATGGACGAATCGGCGGCGGATCGGAGCGAGCGCGCAGCCGCGCCCGACGTGCTCAGATGAGTTTGATCTCGCGCAAGCGTTCCTGCAGGTACTCGTGCGCGGTGATCGGCTGCGGATAGCGGCTGGGATGCTCGGCGTCGACGCAGGACGGCAGCACGTCGATCAGGAAATCCGGATTGGGATGCAGGAAGAACGGCACCGAGTAGCGCGGCTGGCGCGCGGCTTCGCCCGGCGGATTGACCACGCGATGGGTGGTCGACGGATAAACGTGGTTGGTCAGGCGCTGCAGCATGTCGCCGATGTTGACCACGATGGTGTCGGCGTCGGCGGTGAACGGCACCCACTCGCCCGAATGCGAACGCACTTCCAGTCCCTGCGCGCTGGCGCCGACCAGGAGCGTGATCAGGTTGATGTCTTCGTGCGCGCCGGCGCGCACGTTCGGGATCTCGGGCGCGGTGATCGGCGGGTAATGAATCGGGCGCAGGATCGAATTGCCGAAGTTGGTCTTGTCGTCGAAGTAGTTCTCGGGCAGCTCGATGTGCAGCGCGAGCGCGCGCAACACGCGCGTGCCGAGCGCGTCGAGCGCCTCGAACAGACCGTAGCCGTAGTCGCGAAAGCCCGGCACTTCGTCCGGCCACAGATTCGGCGCCATCACCGCGCTGTACTTCGAATCGCGCGGAATCTCGCGGCCGACGTGCCAGAATTCTTTCAGATCCGGATACTTCGAATCCTTCGCCGTTTCGACCCCGAACGGCGTGTAGCCGCGCGCGCCGCCGCCGCCCCTGACGTGGTACTTCCGCTTGGTTTCGTCCGGCAGCGCGAAGAAGCGCTTGAACGCGTCGTAGGCGCCGTCGATCAGATCCTGCGCGATGCCGTGGCCGCGAATGCCGGCGAAGCCCCATTCGCGATAGGCCGCACCAAGTTCGGCCACGAAGGCGCTGCGGTCGCTGGCGTAGCGACCGATGTCGAGAGTCGGGATGCGTGCGGTCATGGCGTCAGGCCGGACTGTGCGATGCGGCCGATCTTACGGTGTCGGC
Organism: Dokdonella sp. GW821-FHT11D02; assembly: GCF_058808595.1. Lineage (NCBI taxonomy): Bacteria > Pseudomonadati > Pseudomonadota > Gammaproteobacteria > Lysobacterales > Rhodanobacteraceae > Dokdonella > Dokdonella sp. GW821-FHT11D02. The sequence goes on from NZ_CM179520.1 coordinate 3,461,861, forward strand.
GAGTTCCTCGGCGAGCCGCGCGACCACGGCCGGATCGCCCGCCTCGACCGTCACGCGCACCAAGGGTTCGGTGCCGGACGGCCGCAACACGACTCTTCCCTGCCCTTCCAATTCGGCGCGCACGCGTTCCAGCACGCGCTGCACCTCGGGCTGCGCGACCAGCGCTGCGGCGCCGCCGGTGACGCGGATGTTCAAGGTGGTCTGCGCGACCTTGGCGCAGCCGGCCACCGCTTCGTCGAGGCGACGCCCCGTGCGTACCAGGACGTCGAGTACTTGCAGCGCGCTGACGATGGCATCGCCGCTGCTGGCGCGGTCGAGCGTCAGGATGTGCCCCGAAGTCTCGCCGCCGAGCACGCCGCCGTGCTGCTTGAGCTGCTGCAGCACGTAGCGGTCGCCGACGTTCGCGCGCAGGAACGGCACGCCGAGCGCGCGCATCGAGCGCTCCAGGCCGTAGTTGCTCATCAGCGTGCCGACCAAGGGTCCGCGCAGGCGGCCGCTGGCGTGCCAGTCGGTGGCGAGTACGTACAAGAGTTCGTCGCCGTCGACCAGGGCGCCGTGGCGATCGATCATCTGCACGCGATCGCCGTCGCCGTCGAAGGCGATGCCGAGATCGGCGCCGGCGGCGAGCACCGCGCGCGCCAGCGCCTGCGGATGGGTCGAGCCGACGTCGCGGTTGATGTTGAGGCCGTCGGGTTGCACGCCGATCGACTGCACCTTGGCGCCGAGTTCGGAGAACACCGCCGGTGCGATCTGATAGGTCGCGCCGTGTGCGCAATCGAGCACGATCGAGAGGCCGTGCAGATCGAGCGCGGCCGGCACGGTCGATTTGCAGAACTCGGTGTAGCGCGAAGCGGCGTCGCGCACGCGCACGACCTTGCCGATCGCGGCCGAATCGACCGTGGTGAACGGCGCTTCGAGCTCGGCTTCGATCGCCTGCTCGAGCGCGTCGTCGAGCTTCTCGCCCTGAGCGGAGAAGAACTTGATGCCGTTGTCGTGGTGCGGATTGTGCGAGGCGCTGATGACGATGCCGGCGCTCGCTCGCAACGATCGCGTCAGATAGGCCACCGCGGGTGTCGGCATCGGGCCGAGCAGGCCGACGCCGGCGCCGGCGGCGACCAGGCCGGCTTCGAGCGCCGATTCGAACATGTAGCCGGACACGCGCGTGTCCTTGCCGATCACCACGTTGACCGCGCCGCCGGCGCGCGTCGCCAGCACACTGCCGACGGCGCGTCCGAGCTTGAGCATGAATTCAGCGGTGATCGGCCACTCGCCGACGTGGCCGCGGATGCCGTCGGTGCCGAAGTAGCGCTTCATGGAAGCCGGGATTGGGGATTTGGGATTCGGGATTCGTTAAAGGCGTAGAGCTGGCAATGCATCGCAGGCGCGCGTTGCGCCGCCTTGCCCAATCCCCAATCCCCAATCCCCAATCCCGGCTCCACTCAATCGCCCATCTGCTTCTGGCGATGCTCCCAACGCTCCTGCGCGTCGAGGCTCAGCGTCGCGATCGGGCGCGCTTCGAGACGATCGATGCCGATTTCCTCGTCGGTTTCCTCGCAGAAACCGTAGCGGCCTTCCTCGATGCGCTTGAGCGCCTTGTCGATCTTCGCGATCAGCTTGCGGTAGCGGTCGCGCGTGCGCAGTTCGAGCGAGTTCTCGGTCTCGCGCGTGGCGCGCTCGGCTTCGTCGCCGACGTCGCGCACTTCGTCGCGCAGGCTTTCGATCGTCTGCCGACTCTCCTCGACCAGCTCTTCGCGCCACTTCGACAGCTTGCTGCGGAAATACTGCAGCTGGCGCGGGCTCATGTACTCTTCTTTCGCGTTCGGCTTGTAACCGGCCGGCAACTCGATGTTCACCGTGGTCGGCAGCGCGTAGCGGCCGTCCTGCATGGTCACGCCGTTGTCCGACGGCGGCGGCGGCGGAGTCGCGCGCGCCTTGGCGCCTTTTGCTGCGGTATTGGATTCTGGCTTATTGATACTGGTAGTCACGAATTTCTCGGGTACTGCTTTGCTGGTGGACGGTTTCGACGGTGCCGGCGGCGGCGCGGCGGCCGCTTTCGGTTTCACCGCCGGCGGGGCCGGCTTGACGACCTTGGCCGGCTTCGCCGGCGCCGCCTTCTTGGCGACAGTCTTCTTGACGACCTTGGGGGTGGACTTCGTCGCAGGTTTGCGCGTCGCAGCGGCCTTGAGCGGCTTGGCGGCGGGCTTCGGGGCCGGCTTCGCCTTCGCCACCGGCTTCTTCGCGCCCGCCTTCGAAGCCGGCTCGCGCGCCGTGCTGGCGGCCGCTCGCGCCACCTGCTTGCCCTTCGCAGGCGCCTTCGCGACCTTCGTGCGAGCGACCGGTTTTGCTTTGCTCTTCGCCATTCCTAAGCCCATCTTGTGACTCGGCGGTCGCGTGTTATAGCCTAGTTCCCTACCCCCGGCAACCGCCCCAAAACCCCATGCGGCGACGCGCGATCCGGCGCGCCGCCGTAGCGGCACATGTCACGGCCGATCATTGTCCTGATCCGATGTTACAAGCGCTGGCTGAGTCCCCTGCTCGGTCCGCGCTGCCGTTTCCATCCGAGCTGCTCGGACTACGCGCGCGTCGCGATCGCGCGCTTCGGTCCGCTCCGCGGCGGCTGGCTCGGCCTGCATCGCATCGCGCATTGCCAGCCGTTGTGTGCCGGCGGCCACGATCCGGTGCCGCTGGAATTCCGCCTGTGGCCGTCGCACGCCCATCAATCCGAGGAAGACCTTCCGCATGAATGACTGCCTGATCGTCAACGCCGAGCTGGTCAACGAAGGCCGCCGCTTCGCCGCCGACCTGCGCATCCGCGACGGCCGCATCGAAAGCATCGGCGCGCAGCTCGCCGCGCGTCCGAACGAGCGCGTGCTCGACGCCGCCGGCCGCTGGCTGCTGCCCGGCATGATCGACGACCAGGTGCATTTCCGCGAACCGGGGCTGACGCACAAGGCCGACATCGCGAGCGAATCGCGCGCCTGCGCCGCCGGCGGCATCACCAGCTACATGGAGATGCCCAACACCAAGCCGCCGGCGACCGACCACGCCGCACTGGAGGCGAAGTACGCGCGCGGGGCCGAGGTGTCGCGCGTGAACTACGCGTTCTATCTCGGCGCCACCAACGACAACATCGAGGCGATCCGCACGCTCGATCCGCGCAGCGCGCCCGGCATCAAGGTGTTCATGGGCGCCTCGACCGGCAACATGCTGGTCGACGATCCGGCCGTGCTCGATGCGATCTTCCGCGACGCGCCGACGCCGATCATCACCCACTGCGAAGACACCCCGACCATCAGCGCCAACGAGGAAGCGGCCAAGGCGCGCTGGGGCGAGGACATTCCGCCGGCGCAGCATCCTTTGATCCGTTCGCGCGAGGCCTGCATCAAGTCGACCCGGCTGGCGATCTCGCTCGCGCGCAAGCACGGCACGCGCCTGCACGTGCTGCACATCTCCACCGCCGACGAATGCGCGCTGTTCGAGCCAGGCCCGCTCGCCGGCAAGCGCATCACGGCCGAGACCTGCGTGCACTTCCTGCATTTCTGTTCCGACGACTACGCGCGCCTGGGCACGTTGATCAAGTGCAATCCGGCGATCAAGGACGCGCACGACCGCGACACCATCACGCGCGCGCTGGCCGAGGGCCGCATCGACGTGCTGGCGACCGATCACGCGCCGCATCTGGTCACCGAGAAGTCGAACCAGTACGCACGTGCGCCGTCGGGCCTGCCGCTGGTGCAATACGCCTTGCAGTGCGCGCTGGAGCGCGTGTTCGACGGCGCGCTCACGCTCGAGCGCGCGGTCGAAGCGGTCACGCACGCGCCGGCGCAGCTGTTCGACGTGCGCGAGCGCGGCTACCTGCGCGAGGGTTACCACGCCGATCTGGTGCTGGTCGATCCGAACAAGCCGCATACCGTGCGCGCCGAGGAGGTGCTGTCCAAGTGCGGCTGGACGCCGTTCGAGGGCCATACCTTCCGCTCCAGCATCGCGGCGACCTTCGTCAACGGCCAGCTGGTCTGGCACGAGGGCCATCTCGACGACGGCGTGCGCGGCCAGCGGCTGGAGTTCACGCGGTGACGGGAGCGGGCGTCACGCTTCCGATCCGCCTCATTCTCTCCCGCCTGGCGACGCTGGCCTGCCTGTTCGGCGCGATCCCGTTCGCACACGCCGCCGCGCCGCCGCCCGTGCAGTTTCCCGTCGCGGTCGCGCAAGGGTCGCTGGTGATCGTGCGCGTCGCGCCGGGCAGCGAGGTGCGCTACGGCGGGCGCGAGCTGCGCGTGGCGCCGGACGGCGCCGCCGTGTTCGGCGTCGGCCGCGACGAGCGCGGTCCGGTCGCGTTTGAGGTGCGCGCACGCGACGGCGCCAAGCGGCGCCTGACGATCGAGGTGACGCCGCGCGACTGGCCGGTCGAGCGCATCGATGGCGTGCCGCCGAAGACGGTCGAGCCGCCGCCGGAGATCGCCGAGCGGATCCAGCGCGAGCAGGCACGCGTGGCCGCCGCGCGCGTGCGCGACGATGCGCGCAGCGACTTCGAGCAGCATTTCCTGTGGCCGTTGAGCGGGCGCATCAGCGGCCGCTTCGGCAACCAGCGCGTCTACGTCGTCAAGGGCAAGGACGTGCCGAAATCGCCGCACTCGGGCATGGACATCGCCGCGCCCGAAGGCACGCCGGTGAAGGCGCCGGCGGCCGGTGTCGTCAGCTTCGCCGAAGAGGGCCTGTACCTGACCGGCGGCACCTTGCTGATCGATCACGGACACGGCGTCAGCTCGAACTTCCTGCACCTCTCGCGCATCGACGTGAAGGTCGGCGAGCGCATCGAACAGGGCCAGGTGGTCGGCGCCGTCGGCAAGACCGGCCGCGCCACCGGGCCGCATCTGCATTGGGGCATGAACTGGTTCGAGGTGCGCCTGGACCCGTTGCTGCTGCTCGATCCGCCGCGGCGGGAATAGACACCCAAGCAATCGTCATTGCCGGCGTATGACGCGCCGGTTGCACTTCGGCGTCGACTTCAGCAGATTAGCCGCGCGGAAACATTGCCGGTGGCGGCCGCGCGCCGCCACGCACTTCAGAATCGGGGACCCACATCTTGAACGCCTATACGTCCGTTCGTGCCGTACGTTCGTCGTATCCGACCTCGCGCCTCGCCGCCGCGCTCGCGCTGGCCTTGCTGGCGCCGCCGGTGTTCGCGCAGGAAGCTCCCGCCGATGCTACGCCGCCGAGCAAGAACGAACTCGGCACCATCACGGTGACGGCCGAAAAGCGCACCGAGAACCTGCAGGAAGTGCCGATCTCGATCAGCGTGGTCACGCCGGAGAAGCTCGAAGCCTTCGGCCAGTCCGGCGACGGCGTGCTGCAGCTCGCTTCGCGCATGCCCAGCGTGTACGCGGAAACCTCCTACGGGCGCGAGTTCCCGCGCTTCTACATCCGCGGACTCGGCAACGGCGACTTCGACCTGAACGCCTCGCAGCCGGTGTCGATGGTGTACGACGACATCGTGCAGGAAAATCCGATCCTGAAAGGCTTTCCGCTGTTCGATCTGGACCAGGTCGAAGTCCTGCGCGGACCGCAAGGCACCCTGTTCGGACGCAACTCGCCGGCCGGCGTGATCAAGTTCGACTCGGCGCGGCCGACGCAGGAGACCAGCGGCTATGCGCGCGTGTCCTACGGCAGCCTCGGCAGCGCCAATCTCGAAGCCGCGCTCGGCGGCTCGCTCGGCGGCCCCTGGTCCGGGCGCGTCTCCTTCCTCGCCCAGCATCGCGACGACTGGATCGACAACACCTACAAGGGCATCAAGGACGATCTGGGCGGCTACAACGATCGCGCGATCCGCTTGCAGGCGCGCTACCAGCCGAGCGACGAGTTCGATGCCTTGATCAACCTGCACGCACGCCAGCTCGACGGCAGCGCGATGGTCAACCGCGCCAACGCGATCCGCTACGGCGACGATTCCTTCGAGACCGGCTTCGACCGCGACAAGGTCGCGCAGGACGGCAACAACAAGCAGCACCTGTTCACCTGGGGCGGCAACCTGCGCCTGGTCTGGCGCTTCGGCGACCTCAGCTTCACCTCGATCACCGGCCTCGAACGCGCCACCACCTACAGCCTCGGCGACGTCGACGGCGGCTACGGTGCGGTGTTCCATCCGCCGATGGGGCCGGGCGTGATCCCGTTCCCGTCGGAAACCGCCGACGCGTTGCCGAAGGATCGCCAGCTGACGCAGGAATTCCGTCTGTCCAACGACCAGAGCGAACAGCTCAAGTGGCAGACCGGTCTGTACTACTTCGACGAAGACATCCAGATCAACAACTTCAGCTACAACACCTTCGCCGACCACGCGCTCGACACCTGGGCGCAGCAGCGCCAGAAGAACAAGGCCTGGGCCGTGTTCGGCTCGATCGACTACGCCTTCACCGACCGCTTCGACGTGCGCGCCGGCGCGCGCTGGTCGCACGACGAGCGAGATTTCTCCGCCAATCGCCTGTTCGGCTTCACCGGGCCGATCGGGCCTTTGAAATCCAGCCCGAGCGATTCGCGTTGGAGCGGCGACCTGACCGCCTCCTACAAGATCAACGACGACGTCAACGTCTACGCGCGCGTCGCCAACGGCTTCCGCGCGCCGAGCGTGCAGGGCCGCATCACCTTCGGCAACGACATCTGGACGGTCAAGCCGGAGACGATCACCTCCTACGAATTCGGCCTCAAGATGTTCACGCTGGACAAGCGCCTGCGCTTCAACGCCGACGTGTACTCCTACACCATGCGCAACCAGCAGCTGACCGCGGTCGGCGGCGCCACCAACATCGTGCGCCTGTTGAACGCGAAGAAGACCGAGGGCTACGGCGCGGAATTCGATCTCGAAGCCTTCGTCACGCCGAACTTCATCCTGACCGCCGGTGGCAGCTACAACCACACCAAGCTGAAGGACAAGGGTCTCGGCGTCGCGCCCTGCGGCGGCGGCTCGCTCTGCCACGTGCTCGATCCGGTCGACGCCAACGGCCTCGCCCTGGTCGACGGCAACTCGCTGCCGAACTCGCCCGAATGGATCGGCACGATCACCGCGCGCTACGGCATCCCGGTCGGCGACGGCGGCGAGTTCTTCGTCTACACCGACTGGAACTACCGCAGCGAGATCAACTTCTTCCTGTACGAATCGAAGGAGTTCCGCAGCGAACCCTTCCTCGAAGGCGGCGTGCGCGTCGGCTACAACTGGAACTTGGGCAAGCGCGAGATCGCCTTGTACGCGCGCAATCTGACCAACAAGAAGATCCTCACCGGCGGCATCGATTTCAACAACCGCACGGCCTTCGTCAACGATCCGCGCATCGTCGGGGTGGAGTTCCGCGCGGATTTGTAGTGAGTGCGCCGATCGTCGAACCCAGCCCAAAGACTCCAAGCGGTGGCCAAGAAGCTAGTTCTTTACTTGCTCGGTGCTGCCGCGCTGGTGGCGATCATTCATTTCTCGCTCGGCACCGGCTTGGGCATCACTGCCTTCGTGATCTACGTCGGTTGGCCGCTGCTCGGAACGCTGGTCACGAGTGACGATGATCTGCCGGGAGGCTGGAACAATCTCGACGGAAACGCCGAACCGGACTGGCGCAAGCCGTTCTACTGGGGCGCGATATCGCTGGGCCTGGGCTTGTCCGCGCTCGGTTTTGCGTTCGACGAGGGACTGACGAGCGCGTCCGCCAAGCCGAGTTTGATGATCGCGGCTGTGGCCGTTCTCGTGGGAGTGGGCTTGCTTCTACGCGATAGAGAACGTCAGCAAGGTAGCGACTGAACTCCGATCGCAACCTCGAGACAAACGGGTTCGTTTCAAGGCGTCGCCAAGACGTAGTAGTCGTTCCGATCCAACGCGTCCCGATCCACGTCGACGAGGGTCGTCACACCCGTCTCCGAGACGAGCACGAACGAATACGGATCCACGCTTTCGTCATTCGCCAACAGGATGCGAGTGTGCAGCCGCTTCGCCAAACTACTGGCCGCCTCCGCTATGCCGAGGCGCGTCGGCAGCGGCTCCGTATAGATCGAGAGGATCTGCGAAAACGTGCCTCCCGCTCGTGCACCGACGAGGCACGTTACCGTGGCATCGGCATTGCCCATCGCTGCAAGATCGTAGACCACTCGAACGGAGTCGTACGCAAGGTCGAGAACGGCCGCAAGGCCTCGGCGCAAAGTCTCCGCATCGACGGTTTGCTCGAGCGCAGCGTCGAACCAGATCATTCTCCCGTTCCCATGCGTAAGGCCACAGCACATCCATTCTGAGCCATCGCGTCTTCCGCAGCCGCAAGCGACCGAGGTGGTGACGTGGGCGTCGGGGGAAACACAATCGAATTCATAACTGCACCGCGCTTTCGGCGCCAACGAGTTTCCGAGGAACAAAACCGCTGTGCAACGGGTCGATACAGGCCGTAAGTCAATTGGGCGGAAATCGTCATCGGTCGCATCGGCAACAGCGATGGACCTTCGTTGACGAGCACCGTCGTCGGATCTGCAGCAACAGCGAGCCTTCGAATGAACGAACCCGCTCCGCTTGCCCCTCTCCCCATCGTCAACACGACGTCGGAAGCCAAATCGATTCTGCTCTTGATCGTGCTGGGAAGCGCCCTCGCCTGCGTCGCGCTTCCGTTCAATCCGACATTGGCGGCGATCGTTGCTTTGCTCACCTGGCTGGCGGGCATGGAGAGGCTGCATAGGCTCTTCCGCCAGTTTCGAGCGCAGAAGCACTACGCGGCGTGTTGCGCGATAGCAGCGGTAGTTGCCGCATCCGCGCTGCTGGCGCTGGCGCTTGTCGGCTGGATGATTTCACCGACAAGGCACGGATGAGAGAAATCGAAACGTAGTGCTCTGCTTGCCCTCGCCCTGCCCACTCCCGCAAGCGGGAGTGGGGAAAGCGGGCGAGCCCGGGTCGGGTCAGTCGTGCGACGTCATTCCACCGACGCGTAACCGCCCGCCACGCCCTTGCTCGCATACGCCACCGCGTCGTGCGGATGCAGGCTCTCGTAGTGCGCCGCGCGCAGCTGGAAATCGGCGATGCGTTCGTCGGCGTCGAGCGCGCGCGCGATACGGCGCGCGGCGTCTTCGCAGAACATCAGGTTCTGCCCGTTGGCGAGTGCGAAGGCCTGCTCGTCCTCGCGTTTGACCGCGGTCTGCACCGGCGTCTTCAGCGCGCGCTCGATGCGATCGATCAGATCGACGATCGGAAAGTCGAAACCGGGCGCGAGCTTCACCCGCACTTTCGCCGCGCTGCGCTGGCTGTGCGGTGTCGCGACGACGCCGGCCGGCGTGGCCAGCCAGGCCAGCACCGCTTCGCGCTCGATCGATTGGCCGCTGGCGAAATCGCGCGCGAACTGTTCCTGGATCAATTGGCGCGACAGCGCGGCTGAAGCCGGACAAGTGCTCGAGTACTGCACCTCGACTCTCAGCTCCGCGTCGAAGCCCGCTTCGTCCATGTGTGCGGCGATTTCGATCGGATACGAACGCCAGCCGCTGTTGCCGCTGGCCAGTGCCGGCCGCCGCACGAGATGGTCGTAGCGCACGCGCACGCGCGCGCGGTCGGACAGGTCCTGGTGCGAATCGAGAAAATCGCGCAGCAAGCGGCGCAGGGCGGCCGGGGTCAAGGCTTCGGCCGAAAGATGCCGGTCCAGATGCAGATACAGGCGCGACATGTGGATGCCGCGCGCATCGGCGCGATTGAGGTTGACGAACGCGGCCACGCGCGCGCTGACGCGCTGCACTTCGCCATCGGTGCCGGCGATCAGCACCGGCAGCTCGATCTCGTCCATGCCGACCCAGTCCAGCGCACCGGCCAGCTCCGGCTGCCGCTCGCTGGCGACGTCGGGCATCGCGCGCTGGGTGTTGTCTCGATTCGTGTTCATGCGGAAATCCGGTGGCGGCATCGGCGCCAAAACCGGCGCAATGCCCTCAATTGCGGCCATTGTGGCCCATCCTCAATGCTTCGCGCAGGGTCGGAGCGCGATGCAGCGTTCAGCGGGACGAACGCCGCCCGCCGCGCCAGGCCGCCCAGACGGCAGTCAGCGGCAAGCGCCCGAGCGCCTCGTTCAAGCTGGCGAGCGGCTCGCCGGCGCGGGCGGCGCGGCGCGCGCGCGCGCGATCGGCTCCGCGAGACGCCGCGCCGATCGCGCCCAGCACGGTAGGCGCCAGCGCGGCGAAATCGGCCACCAGCGCCGCCAACCATTCCTTCAGCGCCGCCGTACGCGCCGGCGATGTCTGCGCCAGGTCGCCGCGCGCGAGTCTATGACGCGCGAGCAGATCGAGCGGCAGCGGCAGGCGCCCGGCACGCAGGCTGTCGCTCAGCGCGGCGGTTTCGCGCAGTGCTCGCGAGAGCGCCGCCGCGCGCGCGCGCGGCGCGGCAGCGACGCCGAACAGCGTCGATTCGATCGCCGCGAGCGGTTCGTACAAGGCGGCATAGCCGCCGAGCAGCGCGCCGCGATCCGCCGCGGGCTCCGGCTCGCGCTGCTCCAGCGCACCGCGAATCGCCGCGAACCAGCTCGCCGCGGTTATCGCCGCAAAGCCCGGCTGGGCCGACAACACTTGTGTCAGCGGATGGCGCGCTTCGCCACGACCGGCACGCGCGAGTTCCTCCGCCCACCATTGCAGCTTGATTGCGGCGGGTTCGGCATCGCGCGTGGCGAACGCGGCATGTTCCAGTTCGAACGAAAGGCAGGCGAATGCGGCGCGTGCAGCGCGCTCGGACGGGGAGACGAAGGTCAACGCGAGCGCGAACTCAGGATAGGCCGCCGCCCATTTCGCCTCGAAGCTCGCCAGCGGCGTGCCGCCCTCCTCGTCCATCGGCTCAGCCGAGCGCGAGCGCAGGGATCAGGCCGGACGGCGTCGCCACGACTTCATCGGCGCCCCAGCGGGCGGGATCGCCGCCGTCGAGATAGCCCCAGGCCGCCGCGATCGTGCGCATGCCGGCGGCGCGGCCGGCCTGCACGTCGCGCAGATCGTCGCCGACGAAGACGCTGCCGTTCGCTTCCACGCCGGCCAGCGCGCACGCGTGCAGCACCGGCGCCGGATCGGGTTTCTTCACCGGCAAACAGTCGCCGCTGACCGCGGCCGCGCAGCGGGCGCTGAGTTGCAGCTGGTCGAGCAAGGGCCGCATCAGCCAGCCCGGCTTGTTGGTGACGATGCCCCACGGAATGCGCCGCGCCTCGAGCTGCGCCAGCACCTCGGGCATACCGTCGTACAGCCGCGTGTGCACCGACATCGCGACCGAATACAGATCGAGGAAACGCGGCAGCCATTGGTCGATCATGGCGTCGTCGGCGCCGGGCAAGCCCTTGCGCAGCATCGCACGGCCGCCGGCGGAAACGACCTGGCGCACGGCCTCCGCGTCGGGCGCCGGCGCGCCGAGTTCGACGCACAAAGCCTCCACCGCGGCGACCAGATCGGGCGCCGAATCGACCAAGGTGCCGTCGAGATCGAAGAACACCGCGCGCGGTGCGAGCGCAGCGAGACTCATGCCGGCTTGGACGCGCAGACGAGATAGTTGACCGCGACATTGCCGGTCAGCCAGGCCTTGCGCGTGAGCGGGTTGTAGGCGAGACCGGACAGATCGTCGAGCACCAGCCCGGCCGTGCGCAGATCGGTCGCCAGCTCGCTCGGCCGGATGAATTGCGCGTAGTGGTGCGTGCCGCGCGGCAACAGGCGCAGCAGGTGTTCGGCGCCGACGATCGCCGCGCCGAAGGCGAGCGGCGTGCGGTTCAAGGTCGACAGGAACAGGCGACCGCCGGGTTTGAGCAAGTCCGCGCAGGCGCGGATCACGCTAGCCGGATCGGGCACGTGCTCGAGCATTTCCATGCAGGTGACGACGTCGAACGCGGCCGGCGATTCCGCCGCCAGCGCCTCGACGCTGACTTCGCGATAGTCGACCGCGAGGCCGCTCTCGTGCAGATGCAGTCGCGCCACTTCGAGCACGCCGGCAGCGAGATCGATCGCGGTCACCTGCGCGCCGGTACGCGCCAAGGCTTCGCTGAGCAGACCGCCGCCGCAGCCGACGTCGAGTGCGCGCGCGCCTTTCAGCGCCGCGCGTTCGGCGATGTAGCCGAAGCGGACCGGATTGAGATCGTGCAGCGGACGCGATTCGCCGTCCGGATCCCACCAGCGCGAGGCGAGGCGGTCGAACTTGGCGGTTTCGGAACGATCGACGTTGACGGCATTCATCGGCAGGACTCCCAACGGCGTATCAGGCTTGTGCGATGCGGTCGCGCCAGCGCTGCGCTTTGTCGCGCAGTTCGGCGAGGTCGAATTCCGGCAGCACGCGGTCGCGCAGCTTGCGCCGCCCGGCGATCCAGACGTCGCTGACCTGCTGGCGGCCGGTCGCGTAGACCAGTTGCGAGACGACGTTGTAGAGCGGCTGCGTCTCGATCTCATCGAGGCGCACCGCGACCAGGTCGGCCAGCTTGCCCGGCTCGATCGAACCGATCCGCGTCTCCCAGCCGAGCGCCTTGGCGCCGTTCAAGGTGGCGGCGCGCAGCGTGCTGGCGGCGTCGAACGCAGCGGCGTCGTTGGCGACGGCTTTCGCCAGCATCGCGGCCGTGCGCATTTCGCCGAACAGGTCGAGATCGTTGTTGCTGGCCACGCCATCGGTGCCGATCGCCACGTTGACACCGGCGCGGCGCAGCTTCTCGGCCGGGCAGAAGCCGGAGGCGAGCTTGAGATTGGACTCGGGGCAATGCACGACCGAGACGCCGGCTTCGGCGCAGGCGGCGACTTCGGCGTCGATCATCTGCGTCATGTGCACGGCGATCAGGTGATCGTTGACCAGTCCGAGCGCCTGCATGCGCGCGAACGGACGCGCACCGCGCTCGCGCTTGGCGTCCTCGACCTCTTGCGCGGTTTCGTGCAGATGCAGGTGCACCGGCAGGTCGAGCTGGTCGGACAGCATGCGGATGCGTTCGAAGCTCTCGTCCGCGACCGTGTACGGCGCGTGCGGCGCCCAGGCGCTGCCGAGCAGAGCCTCGCCCTTGAATTCGTCGTGCACGGCCAGCGCGCGATCGAAGTATTCGTCGCGCGTCTTGGCCCAGGCGCTCGGAAATTCGATCACCGGCAGGCCGATCATGGCGCGGAAGCCGAGGCGCCTATAGGTCGCCGCCTGCACATCGGGGAAGAAGTAGTTCTCGTTGCAGCAGGTGGTGCCGCCGCGCAGCATCTCGGCGACCGCGAGTTCGATGCCGTCGCGCACGAACTCCGGCCCGATCGCCTTCGCCTCGGCCGGCCAGATGTGCTCCTGCAGCCAGCGCATCAGCGGCAGGTCGTCGGCCAGACCGCGCATCAGCGTCATCGGATTGTGCGTGTGCGCGTTGACCAAGCCCGGAATCAACGCGTGCTCGCGCAGCTCCACCCGTTCGCGCGGCGCGTAGCGTGCGCGCGCCTGCTCGAGCGGCAGCACGGCGAGGATGCGTTCGCCGTCGATCGCGACCGCGTGCCCTTCGAGCACGACGCCGTGCGGCTCGACCGGCACCAGCCAGCGCGGTTCGAGCAGGAGATCGATGGGAGACAAGGTTGGGGTCATCTTGGCGTCATTCCGGCGCGAGCCGGAATCCACTGCTCGTCCGAAAACAATAGGGGTCTCGGCTTGCGCTCGGATGACGATACGGCGAGCCGCGCGCTGCGCACACGGCTCGAATCGTCACTTCACGCGTGACATGTACTCGCCGGTGCGGGTGTCGACCTTGATCTTCTCGCCCTGCGAGACGAACAACGGCACGCGCACGACCGCACCGGTTTCGAGCTTGGCCGGCTTGCCGCCGCCGCCCGAGGTATCGCCGCGCACGCCCGGATCGGTTTCGGTGATTTCCAGCTCGACGAAGATCGGCGGCGTGACCGTCAGCGGCGCGCCGTTCCACAAGGTCATGATGCAGACCTCGTTGCCTTTCAGCCATTTCGACGCGTCGGCCATCGCGTTTTCGTCGGCGGCGATCTGCTCGTGCGTGGAAGGATCCATGAAGTGCCAGAACTCGCCGTCGGAGTAGAGGAACTCCATGTCGGTGTCCATCACGTCGGCGGCCTCGACCGAATCGGTCGACTTCATCGTCATTTCCTGGGTGCGGCCGTTCTTGAGGTTGCGGAACTTCACGCGCGTGAACGCTTGGCCCTTGCCGGGCTTGACGTACTCGGTGTCGATGATCGTGCACGGATAGCCGTCCACGATGATCTTCTGACCGTTCTTGACGTCGTTCATGCCATAGCTGGCCATGTGCTGCTCCCGAATGTGGTTGAGAAGTCCGGCCGGCGAGAAGCGGGGCCTTCGCGGGCGGACTTGCTGGAGGCTAAACTTAGCCGCCTATGATACCCGCAATGCCACTACCCGCGCAGCCGCGCCGCTGGCAGCAGCTCTGGCGCGAGGCGATTTCCGACCCGCTCGAACTGCTGCGACTGCTCGACCTCTCGGCGCTGGCCGCAGACCTGCTGGCGCCGGCCGATACCGGCTTCGCGCTGCGCGTGCCGCGCGGCTTCGTCGCCAAGATGCGCCGCGGCGACGCGGCCGATCCGTTGCTGCTGCAGGTGCTGCCGCAGGCGGCCGAACTCGGCAAGGTACCCGGCTTCACCCGCGATGCGGTCGGCGACCTCGACGCACGCGCGGCCAACGGCGTGCTGCACAAGTACCACGGCCGCGCGCTGCTGATCGCGACCGGCTCCTGCGCCGTGCATTGCCGCTACTGCTTTCGCCGCCATTTCCCCTACGCCGAGGAAACCGCGGCGGCGAATCGCTGGCAGCTCGCACTCGAGCATCTGCGCGCGGACGCCTCGATCGGCGAAGTAATCCTGTCCGGCGGCGATCCGTTGTCGCTGTCGACGCCGAAACTGGCTGAGTTGAGCCAGGCGCTGACGGCGATCCCGCATATCCGCCGCCTGCGCATCCACACGCGCCTGCCGGTGGTGTTGCCCGAGCGGGTCGACGCGGAATTCCACGACTGGCTCGCTGCTCTGCCGCAGCAGAAGGTCGTCGTGCTGCACGCGAACCATGCGAACGAAATCGATGCGGCCGTCGCCGAGGCGGCCGCGTCGCTGCGCGCGGCCGGCGCCACGGTGCTGAACCAGGCGGTCCTGCTCCGCCGCGTCAACGACGACGCCGAGACGCTCGCCGCGCTGTCCGAGCGCCTGTTCGAGGCCGGCGTGCTGCCGTACTACCTGCATCAGCTCGATCGCGTCGCCGGCGCCGCGCACTACGAAGTCGAAGAGTCGCGCGCTCTGGCTCTGCTGGACAACCTGCGCGCGCGCTTGCCGGGCTATCTGGTGCCGCGCCTGGTGCGCGAAGTCGCCGGCGCGCCGTCGAAGCAGCCGCTGTAGCCGCGCCACGTCACGCCTGCCGGACGCATCGATGGAAAAGCCACAACGAATCCGGTAGAACGACAGCGTCGTCGCGGCCGACGCTCGCCCCGTGGTCGCAGACTCCGTCGTCAGCTTTCTTTCGCAGTCCGCGCGCCTCGTGCGGGTGCGCACGAGGCGTTCGACGGCAAGCTTGCCCCCTTTTCGCTGGTCGTCCCTGCCCGCACCGATGAACCGATCCGATTCCATCATCAAACTGCTGCTGATCGACGACTCCGTCGAAGACGCCGAGCAGATCATCAGCATGCTGCGCAACGGCGGCATCGCCGTGCGTCCCGCGCGCGCCGCCAATGAGGCGCAGCTGGAAGCCGCGCTGGAACAGCAGACACCGGATCTGATCATCATCGACCTCGCCTGCGCCGAACTGAACCTGATCCAGGCGCGCGACTTGGCCGAGCGCGGCGGGCGCGACATCGCGCTGATCGCCAGCGGCAAGAATCTCGACCAAGCGGCGATCGTCGACGCATTCCGCAACGGCGCGCGCGCCGTGCTTCTGCGCGAATCGCAAGAACTCGTGCAGATCGTGGTGCGGCGCGAGTTCGACGCGCTGACGATGCGCCGCAGCGTGCGCCGGCTGGAAGCGAGCCTGCGCGAATCGGAACGCCGTTGCGAGGCGCTGCTCGATTCCTCGCGCGACCCGATCGCGTTCGTGCATGAAGGCATGCACGTGCGCGCGAATCGCGCTTATCTGGAAATGTTCGGCTACGACAGCCTCGAAGACATCGAGGGCATGTCGATCCTCGACATGATCGCGGCCGAAGACGCCGACGACTTCAAGGCTCTGCTCAAGCGCCTGTCCAAAGGCGAGAAGCCGCCGCAACGCTTGAATCTGAAGGCCAAGCGCGGCGACGAGTCGACCTTCGACGCGACCATGGAATTCACCGAGGCGAGCTTCGAAGGCGAGCCTTGTCAGCAGATCACCTTCCGCCGCCAGATCGCCGACTCCAAACTGGAGCAGGAGCTGGACACGCTGCGTTCGAGGGATCTCATCACCGATCTTTACAACCGCCAGCACATGATCGCGCAGATCGAGCGCAGCGTCGGTGCGGCGGCCGCCGGCACCGGCGATCAAGCGCTGCTGGTGATCGAGCCGGACAACTTCAAGCAGGTGCTCGACACGGTCGGCCTCGGCAACGCGGACGTGCTGCTCGGCGACATGGGCGGCGTGCTGCGCCGGCTCGCCGGCGAGAACGACGTCGCCGGGCGCCTCGCCGATCACAGCTTCGGCCTCTTGCTCACCGCGCGCGACAGCGAGGCGACACAGGCGCTGGCGGAAAAACTGCGCAACGCGTTCAGCGAGCACATTTTCGAGGTCGGTCGGCAGTCGATCAGCCTGACCGTCAGCATCGGCGGTGCGCTGATCGGCGAACGCAACGCGAACGCCGAGCGCGTGCTCGGACTCGCTCATTCGACCCTGCGCGAGGCGCAGGACGCCGGCGGCAATCGCGCGCGCATCGTCGATCCGTCGGCACAAGACAAGGCCGCGGCCGAGAGCTCGCGGCACTGGATCGAGCAGATCGACCGCGCGCTGGCGGAAAACGGCTTCGTGCTCTACTACCAGCCGATCATCAGCCTGCACGGTGCCGACGGCGATTTCTACGAAATCCTGTTGCGCATGCGCGGAGCGCAAGGCGAGATCTTGCCGAGCCAGTTCCTGCCGATCGCCGAACACCACGGCAAGATGGCGGCGATCGACCGCTGGGTCGTCGCCAGCGCGATCCGCGCGATCGCCGAGCGCGAACGCGCCGGGCATCGCACGACCTTCTTCGTCAAGCTCGCACCGCAGTCGCTCGACGATCCGACCTTGCTGCCGTGGATCGCGCAGCAGCTGAAGAACTCGCGTCAGCGCGCCGACTCGCTGGTGTTCGAGATGCCCGAGAGCAAGGTCGTGACGAATTTGAAGCCGGCACGCGCGTTCGCCAAAGGGCTGGAACAGCTGCGCTGCGGTTTCGCGCTGGAGCAGTTCGGCTCAGGCCTCAACTCGTTCCAGCTGCTCAAGCACATTCCGGCGCACTACCTGAAGATCGACCGCAATTTCATGGCCGAGCTGCCCAAGCACAAGGAAAACCAGGAGCGCATCAAGGACATCTGCGAGCAGGCGCATCACGCCGGCAAGCTGACCGTCGCCGAGTTTGTCGAGGACGCGGCGAGCATGTCGATCCTGTTCAGCTGCGGGGTCAACTTCGTGCAGGGCAACTTCCTGCAGGAACCCGAGAAAGTGATGACGCAAGGCGCCGCCGCCTGAGCGGCGACGGCGCTTTCCAGATCAGCGCAGAACGTCTCGTCGAACGAAACCGATCAGGCCGCTGCGCGCAGCGCGGCGACGCGTTCGGCGATCGGCGGATGGCTGCGCAGCAGGCGCGCGATGCCGCCCTCGCCCGAGATGCCGAACGCTTGGATCGCCTTGGGCAGCGTGTTCTCGCCGTGATTGCCGGCCAGACGTTCCAGTGCGGAGATCATCGACTGCTTGCCGGCCAGATGCGCACCGCCGGCGTCGGCGCGGAACTCGCGCCAGCGCGAGAACCACATGACGATCAGCGAGGCGAGGAAGCCGAGGCCGATCTGCAGCGCAATGACGATGCCGAAATAGGCCAAGCCGTTGCCGCCGTCGCGGTTGCCGCTGATGGCGCGATCGATCACCGTGCCGAGCACGCGCGCGAAGAAGATCACGAAGGTGTTCAGTACGCCCTGGATCAGGGTCATCGTGACCATGTCGCCGTTGGCGATGTGGCTGACTTCGTGGCCGAGCACGGCTTCGACCTGAGCGCGATCCATGCTCTGCAACAGGCCTGTGCTGACCGCGACCAGCGAGCTGTTCTTGCTCATGCCGGTGGCGAACGCGTTCATCTCGGGGCCTTCGTAGACGGCGACCTCGGGCATGCCGATGCCGGCCTTCTCGGCTTGGCGGCGAACGGTATCGAGCAGCCAGGCTTCGCTCTCGTTGCGCGGCTGCGTGATGACTTCGGCGCCGACCGAGCGCTTGGCCAGCCACTTCGACATCGCCAGCGAGATGAACGAACCGCCCATGCCCATCACGGCCGACAGGATCAGGAGGCCTTGCAGGTTGATGCCGCCGTTGCGCTGCGTGTAGACGTCGATGCCGGTCAGCTTGACCACGATGGTCAGAAGCAGCATCACCGCCAGGTTGGTCAGGACGAAAAGAACGATACGCAACATGGTTTACCTCGACTCCGATAGGGCGGTTTCAACAAGCTCGCTGCCGGCAGCCGCAAAACGGCGCGCCGACTTCGCTATGGATAGGTTCCCCGACAGGCTTTTTAAAGCCTATCCTGTTTCAATCGCGATCACGAGCCGACCCTTCGACATCGGCGCAGGCCGCAGGTTCCTGCTCGGACCGTCACCCGCATGAGCGTTTATCGTGGACGTTTCGCGCCGTCGCCGAGCGGCCGCTTGCACTTCGGTTCGCTGGTCGCGGCGCTCGGCAGCTGGCTGTTCGCCCGCGCGGCCGGCGGCGAGTGGCTGGTGCGTATCGAGGATTTCGACCGCGAACGCGTCGTGGCGGGCGCGACCGACGACATCCTCGCGACCTTGGACGCGTTCGGTTTCGAATCGGACCGGCCGGTGATCTACCAAAGCGAGCGCGACGAGATCTACCGCACCGCACTGCGGCAGCTGGAGCGGGACGATCGGGTCTATCCATGCTGGTGCAGCCGCAGCGACCTCGCCGCGTTCGACGGTATCCATCCGTCGCGCTGCATCGCTGCCGCCGATCGCACGCGCGTGCCGGCCTGGCGCCTCCGCGTGCCGGACGAGACCATCGTTTTTTCCGATGCCGTGCAAGGCGAGCAACGCCAAGATCTGCGCCGCGAAGTCGGCGACTTCGTGGTCTGGCGCGTCGAAGGCACGGTCGCTTACCAGCTCGCCGTCGTCGTCGACGATGCGGCGCAAGATATCGATGCGATCGTGCGCGGCGCCGACCTGCTCGATTCGACGCCGCGGCAACTCTTGCTGCAACGCCTGCTCGGCCTGCCGCAGCCGCAGTACGCGCATCTGCCGCTCGCGCTCAGCGCCGACGGACGCAAGCTGAGCAAGCACGAAAGCGCGCTGCCGGTCGACGCGGCCGATCCGCTGCCTGCACTGCGTGCTGCGCTGAATTTCCTCGGACAGCCGGCGCCGCCGATGCGCAACGTCGCTGCACTACTCTCCGCCGCGCTCGCCGAGTTCGATCCGAGCCGAATTCCGCGCACGCTTTCCGTTCCCGCGCCATTTGCGGCGCTGCGGAAGGAAGTTTGCTGACGCTGCGGGCACAATCGAAACGAACGCTGCTCGCGTTACCACCCCACAGAAAACGAAGGAGCATCAGTCATGACGACACGCGTTGCCCTGGTCACCGGCGGTACCGGTGGAATCGGTACGGCCATCTGCCGGCACTTGGCGAAACTCGGCCACAAGGTCGCCACGAACTATCGCGACGAAAGCAAGGCCAAGGCCTGGCAGGAGGCGCAGCGCAAGGACGGATTCGATTTCGCGATCGCGCACGGCGACGTCGCCGAAGCCGCGGGTGCGGAAGCAATGGTGCGCGAGGTCGAAGGTCAGCTCGGCCCGATCGACATCCTGATCAACAATGCCGGCATCACGCGCGACACGACTTTTCACAAAATGAGTGCGCTGCAGTGGCAGGAGGTGATCAACACCAACCTCGGTTCCTGCTTCAACGTGACCCGCCCGGTCATCGACGGCATGCGCAATCGCAAGTGGGGCCGCATCGTGCAGATCAGCTCGATCAACGGCCAGAAGGGGCAGTACGGCCAGGCCAACTACGCCGCCGCCAAGGCCGGCATGCACGGCTTCACCATCTCGCTGGCGCAGGAGAACGCGAAGTTCGGCATCACCGTGAACACGGTTTCGCCGGGTTACGTCGGCACCGACATGGTGATGGCGGTGCCGGAAGACGTGCGCGCCAAGATCG
The DNA here is from genome assembly GCF_058808595.1 of Dokdonella sp. GW821-FHT11D02. Taxonomy (NCBI): domain Bacteria; kingdom Pseudomonadati; phylum Pseudomonadota; class Gammaproteobacteria; order Lysobacterales; family Rhodanobacteraceae; genus Dokdonella; species Dokdonella sp. GW821-FHT11D02. Next base: position 3,482,139 of record NZ_CM179520.1, read on the forward strand.
TCGCGCAGATTCCGCTCGGCCGCCTCGGCGATCCGGATGAAATCGCTTACGCAGTCGGCTTCTTCTCCGACGAACGTGCGAACTGGATCACCGGCGCGAATCTCGCCATCAACGGCGGACAGTACATGGGTTGGTAAGCGTCGCGTTTGGCCGTCGCCATCCGGCGACGGCCGCGGCGAGGCAGGTCGATCGCGCCCATCCGGGCGTGTGAGGGCGAGCCAAGGATGGCGAGCGGTGACCGCTCCATGGACGGACGCTCGAGCTGAGGCGGCCAAAGCCGGTTGTTCGCAAAGGGCTGCTCGGGCTCCACCAAAAACCATTGCTGCGCTCGGGCTTCGAGCCGCCCGATTCAAAGCACTCGAGCCCCTCCCCGCGCACTCCCACGCCGCAGCATTTCTTCCGAACGAACGTTTGCTGCGCAGCATCCCAAACTGGTGCGCCGCGACACATTCTGCTAGCGTTGCGGAATGGCCGACGTCCGCATCATCAAGAAGTACCCGAACCGTCGTCTCTACGACACCGAGATTTCCAGCTACATCACGCTGGAGGAAGTTCGGCAACTCGTGCTGGACGACGAGGAGTTCGAGGTTCGCGACGCGAAGAGCGGCGAGAACCTGACGCGCTCGGTACTGCTGCAGATCATCTCGGAATACGAGGATCGCGGCCAACCGATGTTCACGACCAAGCTGCTGTCGCAGATCATCCGTTTCTACGGCGATTCGCTGCAGGGTTTCATGGGCGGCTATCTTGAGCGCAGCCTGCAGATCTTCCTCGACCAGCAGCAACAATTCCGCAGCCAGCTCAGCAACATCCTCGGCCAGACACCGTGGTCGATGTTGAACGACCTGACCGAGCGCAACATGGATCTGTGGAAGTCGCTGCAGCAAGGCTTCCTGACCAGCGCCGCGAACAGCGTGCGCAACGGCACGTTCGATCCGTCCAAAGCCAAGAAAGACCCGAAATCCTGAGCGTCGCCCCATGCCTTTCGGGGCTTGACACGTTTCCGTCACGTTCCTAGCATCCCGCGCGCTGCGCCGCAGCAAATTCCGGCTGCGTCGATTGCCGCAGCGCAAGAGCGGGAACTGATCTGATGAGCAAGCGTATCGCGGTCGTCACCGGCGGCATCGGCGGACTGGGCACCGAAATCTGCAAGTATCTCGCCCGCTCCGGGCGTTTCGTCGTCGCTGCCGACCTCGCCAGCCGTGGCGAACGGGTCGAGGCGTTCCGCCAGGAAATGACCGAGTTCGCCGACTCGATCGTGTTCGAGCCGCTCAATGTCGCCGACTTCCAGGCCTGCGCCGAGCTGATCGAGCGCGTCACGAAAAATTACGGTCCGATTTCGATCCTCGTCAACGCTGCCGGCATCACGCGCGACACCAGCCTGCGCAAGATGGCGCCGGAGCAATGGATCGACGTGCTCAAGGTCAACCTCGAAGGCGTGTTCAACATGTGCCGTCACGTGGTCGACGGCATGACCTCGCAAGGCTTCGGCCGCATCGTCAACATCTCGTCGGTGAACGGCCAGACCGGCCAGTTCGGCCAGACCAACTACTCGGCCGCCAAGGCCGGCATGCACGGCTTCACGATGGCGCTCGCGCGCGAAGTCGCGCGCAAGGGCGTGACCGTCAACAGCGTCTCGCCCGGCTACTGCAAGACCGCGATGGTCATGTCGGTGCCGGAAGACATTCGCAACCAGATCGTTTCCGACATCCCGGTCGGCCGCCTCGGCGAACCGCACGAGATCGCACGCGTGGTGGACTTCCTCTCCGCCGACGACGCCGGCTTCATCACCGGCGCGAACATTCCGGTGAATGGCGGCTACTTCATGAACTACTGACGGGAAGCTCGGGAGCCGCATCGTGATGCGGTTCTCGAGACTGTTCCGTCGGCCGTTCGTGTTCCAGCGACAGCCATCCAGGCAGCTCTCCATTCTTATGCGGGTGAGCCGGCCCTGCCCTGCCGCTCCAAGCATCGAGTTGCATGACGACGAAGTGCAGCGACTGCTCGCTTCAGCGAGAAAAATCGTCGGCCTTCTGATCTAACGGCGTCGAACGCTCTGACCAGGCAGAGCACCGCGAAGCTAAGCAGTGTGTGACTGGACGCCGTGATGGCGAAGACCGGTGTCTCTTTTGAGTTGCGCTCGCGCTATTCGCGCGCACTCAGCCCAACGCGCCGGACTGCTCACGCGAACTATGGACGCTGTTGCCACCGTGCGTGCTTGCCGCCATCGCCGATTCTCTTTCGGGATCGAGCGATTTGCGTATCTCGACTTCGCGTCGACGAAGGAGATGCCGACGCATCAGCGACGTCTCAACGCAAGGCGATTTGCGACGCGGGGCTTCGATCGCGCGATCTGAGACGTCAGCCGACGATCCTTGCTGCACCTGCCGCGATCCCCCTCTCGGCAGGTGTCACAGCCCATTGTCCGTAGCCGCTCGTCGTGAGACGCCGGGACTGCGGGACTCTTTCGCAACGGGTTTTCGATGGTTCGACAATCGCGGAGAGCGTGGAAATCGCATGGCTGTGAGCTACTACAAAGAACGTACGTAGATGCACGTATACGCTTGTCGGCGGCGTGCAATTTCGAGGTTCGAACCTGCCTCGAAGAGACTCGTCCGGCCCGCGGGGTGACGGGCTGTTTTGATGGAAACGAAACGAAACTTCTACCTCACTGAAAGGACACTTCGATGATCGCTCAAATCCAGAAAGCCGCTCTGGCGGCCTCCCTCATTCTCTCGGCCGGTGCTGTCCATGCCGTGACCGTCACCGTCTCCCCGGGCGGCAATTTCACCGCATCAGGTCAGGCGTACTTCAGGCTTTCCGGCAGCACCCAGAATTTCGGTGGCAACTGCCCCGTCACCATGCAAGGGACGCTCAATCCGGCGAACGCCGGCTTCACCATTACCTCCGCGACCTTCAGCCCGCCCTGCGGTACGTTGAGCGGCGGCACCCCGGTTGGTGCCGCGATCGATTTGCCCTGGTCGGGGCCCACGCAGAACGTGTTCTCGGATGGAGCGTACTCGTATCCGATCTACTTGGACGGGAGCTTGTTCCAGATCGGAGGGGACGGCCCGTTCTGGGGAGCAATTTGCGAATCCAGGCTCGCGCCTCCCTTTTCGCTGAGATGGTTCACCAACGGTCTGCCCGGTGCGGCATCGACTCGCCTTTCGACGAACGGCTATCAGATGTTCGGACAGAATGCGACGTCCGGTTCGACCTGCGAAATCATGTTCGATCTCTATCTTTCGCCGTTCCAGACGTTCACGAAGCACTGAGATAGCTGATTCGGCTTCGTCGAGACCATCCTTCTGGAAGAACAAAGATGGTCTCGATTTCCCTGCGGCACACGGACGTGCCGCCTTCGCGGCGAACGATCGCGAACGACCCACATGTCGAATGCCGCCACAGGTCCGCCATGGCGGCCCTCGAAGGGAGCAAGACTTCCGCCACGGATCTTCGAGATCGCTCAACTGTACGGAAGACCGACTTGCTGCCGAGAGGATCCGATTCGACTTCGGGCTAAGCCCAGCTCCCGGATCAGATCGATGAGCGCACGCAAACGCGCCGGCACGAAGCGGTGGCCTGAGTAGTAGAGCCGCAAGCCGCCGAACGGCGGACACCACGGCAGCAACACCGGCTTCAGGGTGCCGGATTTCAGTTCTTCGCTGATGGACCACTCGGTGATGAAGCCGATGCCCAGCCCGAGCAAGATCGCCTGCTTGATCGCCGGCATCTCCTTGAGCGCGATCCGCACGGGCAGATCCATCTGTAATTTCTCGCCGTCGCGCTCCAGCTCCCAGTGATAAATGCCGCCGTGCGACATGAGCATGCCGATGCTCCGGTGCTCGAGCAGGTCGCGCGGGTGCTTGGGCGTGCCATGGCTTTTCAGGTACTCGGGCGTCGCCACCACGAGCATGCGAATGTCGCGCGAGAGCGGCACGGCGATCATGTCCTGCGGCACCGACTCAGCCAGGCGGATACCGGCGTCGAAACCTTCGGCGACGATGTCGATCATGCGCGACTCGCTGACGATGTCGATGCGCACGTCGGGATAGCGCCGAGCATAGTGGGCGAACAAGGGCTCCATCAGAAGAGAAGCTGCGCCGTGCGGCAGGTTGATGCGCAAGGTGCCGCTGGGCGTATCGGGGCCGCCGCCGGCCTCTTCGCCGGCGCTTTTGATTTCGGCGAGCGCGGGTGCGATGCGCTCGACGTAGCGCTCGCCCACGTCGGTCAGCGCCACGCTGCGCGTGGAGCGATTGAACAAGCGCACCTTCAGGCGCGTTTCCAGTCCGGCCACGGCATTGCTCACGGCGGTGGTCGACATGCCCAGCTCCAGCGCCGCTGCGCGAAAGCTGCGGCGGCGCGCGACGGCCAGAACCACTTCGAGTTCGGTCATACCGGTGCGGTGCATGAACTGTCCTGATTATCGGGATTCATCATCATCGAAAAGACGGCTTATCCGAACAATAACTCATCCTTAGATTGCATGTCCCAACGATCCGAAGGACTGCCATGCAACGCATCGAACAGATCTACATCGACGGCGAATTCGTCACGCCGCACGGCCAGGAATGGTTTGATCTGCATAACCCCAGCACCGAAGAAGTCATCGGCCAGGTTCGCCTGGGCGACGAGCACGATGCGCAGCGTGCCGTCGCGGCGGCCAAGGCGGCGTTTCCTGCCTGGTCGCGCAGCACGCGTGCGGAGCGCATCGCGGCGCTCAAGCGCATGCACGAGGCGGTTGCTGCGCGCGAGGACGAGTTGATGGAAGCCGTCGTGTTGGAGTACGGCGCACCGTCGAGCCGCGGGCGCTGGATGGCGACCTATCCGGCCGATGTCATCGCACAGACGATCGACACCTTGGAGTCCTTCGCGTTCGAAGAGCAGGCAGGTAGCGCGCGAGTCGTGCTGACGCCCATCGGCGTGGCCGGCCTGATCACGCCGTGGAACAGCAACGCCGGCTTCATCTGCAACAAGCTCGCGACCGCGCTGGCGGCGGGCTGCACCGCCGTGATCAAGCCCAGCGAGATGAGCGCGATGCAGACGCAGATCGTCGCGCAGGCACTGCACGACGCCGACCTGCCCAAAGGCGTGTTCAACATCGTCAACGGCCGCGGCGAGGTGATCGGCGAGGAAATCGCACGCCACCCCGACATCGCCAAGATCTCCTTCACCGGCTCATCCGCGGTCGGCCAGCATTTGCTCAGCGCCGGCGCCGCGACGATGAAGCGCGTGACGCTGGAGCTAGGCGGCAAATCGCCCACCCTCGTGCTCGACGATGCGGATTTCGCGAGCATCATGCCGTTCGTGCTGCAAGCCGGGTTCGCCAACAGCGGCCAAGCCTGCATCGCGGGCACGCGCATCCTGGTGCCGCGCCATCGACTCGCGCAGTTCGAGCAGGCCGCCAAAGAAGCCGTCTCGCACATCAAGTCAGGCGATCCGCGCGATGCCGATACCGCGATCGGACCGATGGTGAGCGCCAAGCAGTGGGAACGCGTGCAGAACTACATCCGCATCGGCATCGAAGAAGGCGCCACTCTGCTCGCCGGCGGCGAAGGCCGACCCGACGGCCTCACTGCAGGCTGGTTCGTCAAACCCACCCTCTTCACCGGTGCCAGCAACCAGATGCGCATCGCGCGCGAAGAAATCTTCGGCCCCGTGCTCGCCATCCTCCCCTACGAAGACGAAGACGACGCCATCGCCATCGCCAACGACACGCACTACGGACTCAGCGCAGTCGTGCTCGGCGCGGACGTGGAGCGTTGCGAACGCGTGGCGCGCCGGATCGACGCCGGCCGCGTGCTCGTCAACACATTGGCGCATGAGCCGCGTGCACCGTTCGGCGGCTTCAAGCACTCGGGACTCGGGCGCGAAATGGGCAAGTGGGGAATGAGCGCGTATCTGGAGCCCAAGACCTTACTGGTGGGACGAAGCTGAGGTCTCGGCCTCTGCGCGGCAGGCCGCAGTAGATAGGCTCGTTCTCGCCCTTGCTACTGATAGACCTTCCCGTCATAGCGAAGCCTCTTCGTCCGTGTCTTCGGAGACAGCGGCTCGCATTTGGAAGAATCTTCGTCGACATCATAAGTCGGCGTCTCGATCGTGGTCAGCAGCAAATCCGCGAGCCCGTGGCTCTTGCTCTTGCCGACGGCGATCGTCGTCTTTCGAGCGGTGGCAATCGAGGTGCACGTCGGCGGCGGCGGCGTGCCCTGCTCGTATCCGGCTTGGTCGCTGTCGATGCCCGTCGACAGCAGCCGATCCAGCCGTTTTCCGTTCTGCAGATACAAGGTCAGCGTCTTCACGCTCAGATTGGCGCAAGAGCAATGCGTACCGTTGGAAACGCGCACGCCGAAGGCGCGCTTACCTGCCGCGAGAACGTAGCGACCCGTGTCGATGGCGATGCCTTCCAATCGCTCGCCGCCGTCTTCGACGGCTTTGTCTTCGTGGCGGTGCGCGAGCACCGCGTCGTTGGAAAGATCGATGACGACGACGTCGAGATCACGCTGCCATAGGGAGTCTCCTTGATAACGCTGCCCGGTACGTTCTTCGCCGGCGATGTAGGTCAAAGCGACGATGGCTCGGTCCGGGTGATCGGGATCGAGCCTACAGGCATGGTGCCAGCGGTCGATCCAGAAATCCGCCGTGCCGGCGAAATGCAGGGCTTTGGCCGCCGTCGCGGTCGCATCGTCGGGACACGCCAGCGGGTCGTCGCCCGGATCGGCCGAATTGGGGGAAGCCGATGCCGCAGGCACCGCGACGACGACCGAAGCCAACGCCAGACAAGCGCGGAACACCCGACCGAGACGACGACCCGAAACTCCCCTAGTCCTCAAGCGCCCTCTCCTTCGAAAGCCTGATATCGGCCCGATCACGAACGTCCACAACAAGGCCGCGTTGCGTGTCGGGAAACCGGCTGCATGTTCGCCGCCGAAAGTGGCGAAGTCGAGGACGACCGATGTCGGCTGTCTGAATTCAACAAGTGTTTGGGAACGTGCGCTGTGCGGCGCCGCGCTCAACGCAACGGTAACTGACTCGCTCCTGCCTCAACCGATCAAAGTACGAATCGGCGCTGCGACCGACGCAGCTGCTGCGGCGTGACGCCGTGGCGTTCGCGAACACGTGCACGCGAGCGCACGGAACAAACCTTCCTTCCGCATGACGGATATCGTCGTTGCGATGCCGCATCGCGATGAATTGGTTTGCGGCAGGGAAAAGAAATGGCTCCTTCGCCGCCAACGGCAAGGTCGGCGGCCGCGCATCGCGAAACCCCAATTCGTCGACAGCGAATTGCAGGAGGTGTCAGATCGCCGGCAGCAGATACAAGTGGAGATCGATCTCAGTGAGAGGGCGACATTCATTCTCCTCGAAGCGCCTTCCAGAACGCCGCCAACATATCCGTCGAATCGGAGCGGCACTCAGTAGTCGTAACCGTCGACGAACAGGAAATCCTCGGGATTGCGCACGCAATCGTAGGTGACCACGTGACGCGGACCGGTCTCGACGACTTCGAAGTCGGTCACGCGCGGCGACGGCGTGCCGTCGACGAAGACTTGCTCGTCGATGCCAAGGTCGGCCCATTTCACGGTCGTGTAGCGATCGCTTTCGCCGGTCAGCGCGATGTTGCCGCCGTCGGAGAGCACGATTCCGTAGCGCTGCATCGTGCGCAGCAGAACCTTCGCAGCCGCGTTGTAGCCGCTCATGTCGAAATTGGCGCGCAGACGCATGCGGACGCCGTAGGGCACGCTGGCGTCGGGGCCGCTGGTGACTAGGGTGCCGTGCGTGGCTGGGTGCACGTAGCGATCGTTGGCGATGCGTGCGTTCGGCAGGACGAAGCGGATCGCGTGGCCGAGGTCGCCACCAGCCGGAATCGCCGCGGCGACTTCGTCGGCATTGAATAAAAGCGGTGCGATCGGAAATCCGGCGCCGTCGGCGCTGGTGCATTGCTCGCCGCGGCCGTTGCGCGGATAGCGGCGCGTCAGATCCCAGCGCAGGGCGCAGATCGTCTGCAGGCTGCCGGCGGAGACATTCGCCTCATACGCCTCGTACAGCACATCGCCCTGCTGCACGAGCAAGTGACAGTCTTCGTTGTCGTGGTCGCAGGTATAGCCGGCCGAGCCTTCGATCGCGCCGCCGAGCGGAACCGGGAAAGCGAAGCCCGGCGCGTCGCAATCCGGACTGTAGTACTCGTCGACGTCGGGCCAGGCGACTACCGGGACGGTCGGCGCGGCGGCGCCGGCTTGCAGCACGATCATGGAGAAATCGATCTGGAAACGGTCACCCGCTCCCCAGCCGCCCAGTCCTTGCAGAGTCGAGAGCATCGTCGCCGAATCGGTGGCGAGCGGGGCATGGCTGACGTCCTGATGCCAAACCGCCCCGGGCGGAAAACGCGGCAACGGCGCCGCGGTCGCGGACGAAGCCAGCGCGCACAAGACGATCCAACCGAGACGATGCATGACCCCTCCTCCGCGCGGCATCGTCTCGCGCGCGGCGCCGAAAATCCGAGCGCTGCGTCGCGCCCCTTGCGGAATCGGCGCGGCGGCTACCAGACCAAGTCGGCCGGCACGCCGTCGTCTTCCATCGCATGCGGATCGCAGAGCAAGACCAGCGCGTCCGCGTCGATCGCCTGCGCGGCGAGCCCGGTCTCGCGCGTGACCAACAAATAACGTCCGGCGAATTGCGTCACCGCCAGCTCGCCGCCGTTCAGACGCGGCAGCTGCTCGGCCGTCACGTAGATGCGGCGGATCTTGTTCGCATGCGGGAAATGGCGCGGAATCTCCGCCGCCGTGTCGTTCAACCCCTTGCCGTTCAACAGCGCGGCGAGCTTCTGTTTGCGTTCTTTCTTCTCACGCGCCCGCTGCTCCGCCTCGCGCTGCTCGCGCTCGCGCGCTTCGCGCTCGTTCCTGTCGCGCAGCGCATACGCCTTCGCCAGATCGATCTCGCCATCGCGGCGCGGTCGCTGCGGTTGTTGCTGTTGCTGCGGCGGGCGTTGCGACGGCCGTTGTTGCTGCTGTTGCCGTTGTTGCGACCGCTGCGGCGGCCGTTGCGGCGGCCGTTGCTGCGGCCGGCCCTTGTTCGCCGACGGCTCCGGCTTGCTCTGCGGTTTCGGCTGGAAGCCGGCTTTCAACAGTTGATCACGCAAGGAATCGGACATGACTCAGACACTCATCACGGAACGCACACTATTGGACGGATAACGAGCTTACACGAGCCGCAAATCGAAAATCCGGATTCGCGCTTCCATCAGTTCAACCTGCTCTTAGCGAGTCCGCACTTCCCTCAACCCGCCACCAGCAGCCTGCTGTTAGTTAAAAAGTGCGGCCATGGATGGCCGCTCTGGACCCCAAAACAGTCTTAACCAACACGAACTTGAAGTCTTTCGCCAAAGCAGCGATCAAGGACGATCGCACTAGCAATTGAAAAGTGCGGGCATGGATGGCCGCTCTGGACTCGATAACTGCAGCAACCGACACGAATCACGCAATCTTCTAAGACACAGCGATCAAGGACGATCCCACTAACCATTGAAAAGTGCGGCCATGGATGGCCGCGTTGGACCCCACCGTCGTCTAACGCGACATACCTTTTTGAGACTTCCCTACCGCAGCATTCACGGACGAATGCATCAGTAATGCGGCGGCGGCGGCTCATCCCGCGCATCCTGCACGAGCGACCCGCGCATCGAGACCAGCTCGCTGCGCAACCGATCCATCGCCGCGCGAATCCCGAGCAGCTGCTGCTCGTGCGCGGCGACGGTGTCGTTGAGCAGGTTCATGGTGTCGTCGACGAAGGCGAGGCGCACTTCGAGTTCGGTCAGCCGGTCTTCGAGGGTGGCGGTCATCCGTTGCGCCTCGGCAGGTTCTCGATCAGATGGCGGCCGTGGCGCGCGCCGATCGCACCCTGCGCTTCGCGCTGTGCGAGCGCGAGGTCGGCGGCAGCCATCTCGCGCACGAGCTCGGCGAAGCTGGTCTTGGGCGTCCAGCCGAGACGTTCGCGCGCGAAGCTGGCGTCGCCGAGCAAGGTATCGACCTCGGCCGGGCGGTAGTACTGCGGATGGATGCGCACGATCACCGCGCCCGCCTCGATCTTCGCGCCGGGTGTACTGACGCGGGTGACGACCGCATGTTCGTCGGCACCATCGCCGCGGAATTCGAGCTCGATGCCCATGTTGCGCGCGGCCAACGTGACGAACTCGCGCACCGAATGCTGGATGCCGGTCGCGATGACGTAGTCGGCCGGCTGGTCCTGCTGCAGGATCAGCCACTGCGCCTCGACGAAATCGCGCGCGTGGCCCCAATCGCGGCGCGCGTCGAGGTTGCCCAGATACAGACAATGCTGCAGCCCGTGCGCGACGCGCGCGAGACCGCGCGTGATCTTGCGTGTGACGAAGGTTTCGCCGCGGATCGGCGACTCGTGATTGAACAGGATGCCGTTGCAGCCGTACAGGCCGTATGCCTCGCGGTAGTTCACCGTGATCCAGTACGCGTACAACTTGGCCACGCCGTAGGGTGAGCGCGGATGGAACGGCGTCGACTCGCGCTGCGGCATTTCGTGCACGAGACCGTAGAGCTCGGAGGTCGACGCCTGGTAGTAGCGGCAGCGGTCGCCGAGGCCGAGGCTGCGCATCGCTTCGAGGATGCGCACCGCGCCGAGGCCATCTACGTTGGCGGTGAATTCCGGCTCTTCGAACGACACCGCGACATGGCTCTGCGCGGCGAGGTTATAGATCTCGTCCGGCTTCACCAGTTGGATCACGCGCAGCAGGCTGAGCGAGTCGGTCAGGTCGCCGTAGTGCAGGCGCACGCCGGGGCTGGTTTCGTCGAGCTCGTGGTAGAGATGATCGATGCGCTCGGTATTGAACGAAGAAGCACGCCGTTTCAGCCCGTGCACTTCGTAACCCTTCGCCAGCAGCAGTTCGGCCAGGTAGGCGCCATCCTGGCCGGTGACGCCGGTGATCAATGCACGCTTTTTTTCCATCGCTCCCGCGCTTCGAACAGGCCGCAAAACGGGGATGTTAGCGGAAAAGCCGTGCCCCATGCGGCCGCGCGGGCTCGCTGCCGCGCGCCGCGTTCGCTTCAGTCGAAGCCGTTGGCGAAGATCGGATCGCCCGGCAACAATCCCAGCGGGCCGGGATAGTCGTACTCGGGGAACACACTGGCGAGATCGGCGTTGCCGAGGTGATCGGCGACGATCTCGCTCAGCGCTCGGCGCGAGTCGGTGGTGGTGGCGACGTCTTCGTTCTGGAACAGCTGGCCGTCCTGCAAACCGCCGAAGGTGCCGAACAAGCGCCCGCCTTGCACACGCCCGCCCAGCACCAGCATCGGATTGCCGCTGCCGTGATCGGTACCGCGATTGTCGTTCTCGCGCACCCGGCGGCCGAATTCGCTCTGTACGACCACCACCATGCGCTCGGCCATCTGGCTGCCGGCGAGGTCCGCGTACAGCGCCGACAACACCTGCGACAGACCGTCGACGCGCGCGGCATACTGGTTGTTGTTGAGATTGGCCTGATCGCCGGCGCCCTGGTTCTCGTGCGTATCCCAGCCGCCGTAGTCGAGCGTCGCGACCTGCAAGCCGAGCTCGCGCTTGGCGATGTTGGCGATCAGCTTCGCCTGATTCGCCAGACCCGCGGCGACACCGTTGCTCGGATAGTTGGCACCCGGCGACGGCGTGTAGCTGGCGATGTTCAGCGAATCGACCAGCTCGACGGTCGTCGCCGCACCGGCGCCGGCCAGATCGAGCGCACCGGAACCGCCGTACATCTGGTTCAACGTGATCATCGTCGACAGCTTGTACAGCGGCTGGCCTTCGACTTGGGTGCCGCTGTTGCCGTTCGGATGGAAGCTGGACGGATCGTCGAGCGTCATCGCGTCGCGCCGGCCGAGCAGGCTGTCGGGCGGTGCGGAGCCGGCGGCCAGCGCGGGTATGCGCGCGGCAACCGGCACCTGGCCGGCCGATTCGAGGTGGCGCGTGAGCCAGCCGCTGCTGGTGCGCGTGCTTCCGGGCGTGCCGAGATCGACGTAGTCCTGCGCATCGAAATGGCTGCGCGAAATGTGCTCGAGCGGGAAGCCGACACCGTGCACGATCGCCAGGCGGCGCTGCTGATACAGCTGATGCAAGCCGGTCGCCGCGAAGTGCAGGCCGAAGTTGCCCGACAACGGCAAGGCCGCGGTCGGCCCGCTGGTGCGGATGTTGATGGTCGGCCGCTTCGCCTCGTACGACGCGCGGTCGGGACCTGCGATCGGCGGCACCAGGTTGAGGCCGTCCATGCCGCCGCGCAGGAACACGAAGACGAGGAAGCGGTTGCCGCTCCAGTCCGCGTGTGCGAGGCGGCTGCGCAAGCCCAGCTGCATGCCGCCGAGCGCGGTCAGGCACAACGTGGAACCCTTGATGAAACTGCGTCGCGTCAGATTGCCCATGTCGCCTCGCTCAACGCAGCATCGCTTGGGGACTGAACAGGATGCAGCCGACCATTCCGCGCAGCCGGTTGTGCCAGTAATTCGGTCCGTTGTTGGTGCCGATGCCCAGCGTGTTGCCGGCCGGCCCGGCGCCGATGCCGACATCGGGCGGGAACATCGTCAGGGTGTCGGTGTTGCGGCAGAGGAAGTCGCGGATCTGCGTGTGCAGCGCGGTGCCGACCCAACCGGTGCTCGCGTTCGGCACCCAGCCGAAGCAGCGCGCCAACCAGAAGTTGGCGAGCTTGGTCGGCGTGTGCTGGGCGGCATCGCTGCTGAACTCGGCCAGGGTGGTCGCGAGCAGCGGCACCAGCGGCGTCTGATCGGTGCCGAGCCCTTCGTCGAGCGTCCAGTCGATCGTGCGCCAGGCGTGCACGAAGGCGGTGCTGCCCATCCAGTAGTCGGAGAAATCCGGAAAGCCGTTCGGCGGACGCCAGTCGAACGGGCGATGGCCGGTGCGGCGGAAGCGATCCATGAAACCGTCGCTGCTGGGCGAGCCGTTGTTGACGTTGCGGCGCACGGTGAAATCGACGCTGACCGCACGCAACGCGGAGACTACCGTCTCGAACGGCCGCTTGACCTTGTTGCCGAAGTTCGCAATGTCGCCGAAGCAGCCCGGAATGGGCGGATCACCGGCCTGGCTGCCGTATAACAAGACCGCGCGCAGTACCTGCTTGAGCTGATCGGCGTCGTTGCGCGCGAGAAAGAATATGTGCGCGGCGTGGTCGATCACTTCTTGCGGCGGGTCTTCGCCTAGGAAACGCCGCGCGAGCTTGGTCGCGATGTGGCGGCCGGTACCCGGATGCGTCGCGATGCGGTCGAGGAAGGCCGCGATCTCGGTCGGCGGCGGCGTGTTGGCGGCTTGGAACAGGCCGAGCACGGTCTTCTGGCCGATGTCGTGCCAGCCGTTGATGAAAGCCGGCAGGCCGTTGTTGGCGGTGCCGTTGCCGCCGTTGCCGAAGGTCCAGCCGGTCAAGGCGCGCGCGAGTTCGTAGACGTCGGCGTCGACGTAGCCGACCGGCATGCCGGCGCCGTCCTCACCGGCCTGGATCAACGGCACTTCGTGCTGTTGCAGTTCGGGGCCGAGATAGTTGAGAGCGCCGAGCGTGTGCAGTTCGAGGATTTCGCGCGCGTAGTTCTCGTTGAAGCTCGGCGCGCGATTGATGAAGTTGTCGAGGAAGTACAGCATCGCCGGCGCTTCGAAAGTCTTCTGCAGCATCGTGCGGAAGTTGCCGAGCGCGTTCTTGCGGATCACGTCGCGATCCCACGGCTGCCAGGTCGGCGCGGCGTAGCGATCGTAGCCGTAGAGGCTGAAATGGTCGTGCCAGAAATCGGCGATCTGCTCGATCAATTGCCAGCGCGAATAGAACGCGCGCACGAACACGGCGCGCTCGCCTTCGCGGATCGGCAGATCGCGCACGTAAGGCGCGCCGGACGGACTGCCGTTGACCTCGTAGTCGGTCCAGGACTGCTCGAAATTCTTGCCGAGCGTGACGTAGTCCGGATGCGCGAGGCGCGCGTCGACGTCGGCGTCGGTGACGTTGCCGCTGCTATCGCGGCTCGGATTGAGCTGCTCCTCGACGAAGGCGATCAGACGGTCGCTGTCGCCGGCACCGAGCGAATTGAAATGTTCGATGCTGTAGAGCGAACCGCGCCGCGGCCCGTAGCCGAGCCGGCCGAGCACATAGGCTGCGTACGGCGGCGTCAATACGTTCGAGGAAAGCGCCGCCGGTGCAGGCAGCGCATCGGATGCGACGCCCGCCGCGCGCGCCAGAAAACTACGCCGCGCCGCGGACGTGATCGCCTGTAACTGAACCGCCATGATGCCCCCTAGCATCACCCCAACAGGCGCATCCTACCGATTCATGATGACGAGACTGTGCGGCGCTCCGCTATTCGTCCAGCACGTCCGCGCAAGCCGGCTTTTTTTTCAGCTCGAGGGTGCCAGTACGCTACGCCCGCGGCCGATGCCGTAGTAGGCGATTCCAGCCGCCTCGACCGTTTTCGGCTCGAAGATGTTGCGGCCGTCGAACACCACCGGCTGTTTGAGCCGATCGCGGATGCGCTCGAAGTCGGGACTGCGGAACGCTTTCCATTCGGTCACGATGACCAGCGCGTCGGCACCTTCGAGCGCAGCGTACTGGCCGCACAGAACCAAGTCCTCGCGCTCGCCGTACAGGCGCGCAGTCTCGGCGCTGGCTTCGGGGTCGAAAGCGCGCACCTTCGCGCCGGCCTGCCACAGTTGTTCGAGCAAGGTGCGGCTCGGCGCCTCGCGCATGTCGTCGGTATTGGGCTTGAAGGCGAGCCCCCATACCGCGATCGTGCGGCCGGACAGGTCGGCGCCGAAATGCCGCTCGACCAGCGCGAACAGCTTGCGCTTCTGCGCCGCGTTGACGTCTTCGACGGCGCTGAGCAAACGCGGCTCGTGACCGTGCTGGCGCGCGGTGTACTCGAGCGCTTTGACGTCCTTCGGAAAACACGAGCCGCCGTAACCGGCGCCCGGATAAATGAAATGATAGCCGATGCGCGGATCGGAGCCGATGCCACGCCGCACCAGCTCGACGTCGGCGCCGACCTGCTCGGCGATGTTGGCGATCTCGTTCATGAAGCTGATCTTGGTCGCCAACATCGCGTTGGCGGCGTACTTGGTCAGCTCGGCCGAACGCACGTCCATCAGCACGATGCGCTCGTGGTTGCGGTTGAACGGCGCGTACAGCGCTTTCAACAGATCCACCGCGCGCGCGCTGTCGGCGCCGATGATGATGCGATCGGGGCGCAGGCAATCCTGCACCGCATCGCCTTCCTTGAGGAATTCGGGATTGGAAACGACGTCGAACGCGACCTCGCTGCCGCGCGCGGCGAGCTCCGCCGTAATCGTCGCACGCACCGAGTCGGCGGTGCCGACCGGCACGGTCGACTTGTTGACCACGACCGCATAGCGATCGAGCGTGCGTCCGACCGTGCGCGCGACCGCCAACACGTGCGAGAGATCGGCGCTGCCGTCTTCGTCCGGCGGCGTGCCGACCGCGATGAAGATCAGCTGCGCATGCGCGATCGCGTCGGCCGCGTCGGTGGTGAAGCGGAGATGCCCGCTGGCGCGATTCGCGCGCACCAGCGATTCCAGGCCGGGTTCGTAGATCGGAATCTCGCCGCGCTCGAGACGCGCGATCTTGTCCGCGTCGATGTCGACGCAGATCACGTCGTTGCCGACCTCGGCGAGGCAAGTGCCGGTGACCAGCCCGACGTAGCCGGTTCCGAAGATCGTCACGCGCATGCGGTTTTCCTACTCGGAGTAGTCAAAGGCTCTTAAGGCTTCTACTGAAGAGTGCGGCCATGGAGGGCCGCTTCTGGAGTTGGGGTTAGCAACGTGCTTCAAAGCCGCGCTCCATCGCCTATACAGCGATCAAGGATGATCGCAGAAGCAAACCCAGAGTGCGGCCATGGAGGGCCGCTTCTGGAGCTCGGGCTAGCAACGTGCTTCAACGCCGCTCCATCGCCTATACAGCGATCAAGGATGATCGCAAAAGCAAACCCGGAGTGCGGTCATGGATGGCCGCACCTTCGGAGTTCAGGTCAGCAACACGCACCAACGCCGCGCTCCACCACCTACACAGCGATCACGGACGATCGCAAACGCAACTCTAAAAGCAAAGGCGCGCCGGTTCGCGGCGCGCCTTTGCGGGTGTTACGAACAGCGGCTTACTTCTTGTCGCCGCCCTTCTCGGCCGGCTTGGCCGCCGGCTTCGCGGCCGGCTTGGCGCCAGCGGCGGCAGCAGGCTTGGCCGCAGCGGCCGGCTTGTCGGACGGCTTCTCGATGTCGAGCAGTTCGACTTCGAAGATCAGCGTCGCGTTCGGACCGATCTGGCCCGGCGCGTTCTCACCGTACGCCAGCTCCGACGGCACGAACAGCTTGTACTTCGAACCGACCGGCATCAGCTGCAGGCCTTCGCTCCAACCCTTGATCACGCCGTTCAACGGGAAGGTGGCCGGCTGGCCGCGATCGTAGGAGCTGTCGAACTTCTCGCCGTTGATCTTGGTGCCGAGGTAGTTGACCTTGACCGTGTCGGTCGCCTTCGGCTTCGCACCGGTGCCTTCCTTCTCGGCGATGTACTGCAGGCCCGAGGCGGTCGTCTTGACGCCGGCCTTGGCCTTGTTGGCGGCGAGGAAATCGGCGCCTTCCTTCTTGTTCTTGTCGGCGATGACCTTCTGCTCGGCGACGCGCTTGGCCTGCATCTGCTGCATGAAGGCCTGGCGCACTTGCAGCGCCTCTTCCTGCGTCAGCGAGGTCTTCTCGCCCTTCAAGGTCGCTTCCAGCGCCTGCTCGACGACCTTGATGTCGATGTCGTCTTTGATCTGCACCAGGCCACGGCCGATGTCCATGCCGACCATCGTGCTGACCTTGTTCTTGTCGATCGCGACCGGCGGCGTGGCCGCGGCGGCGGCGGCGGGCTTGGCCGGCTCGGCGGCGATCGCATTACCGGCGACGAAACAGGCCATCAATGCGGCCGCAAGAGACTTCTGCACGAAACGCGTCATGTTTGCTCCTGGAGAGAATTCGAATTCGAAATAGTGCCGGTCTGGAACACCCGGCGGCAGAGCCACGCGGCTGGTAGGCCGCCAATCGGGGCCGCGTATTGTGGACGCGGCTTCCGACATTGGCAAACGGCACGCTGAGTGGGGAAAGCGGGTTGGAGGCCAGGTTTGTGACAAGGTTCCCGAACCGTGTCCGCGGGGCTCGGCGGCCGTTCAGCGATCGAGCCGGACCGAGAACGCGGGCGGGCTTGACAGGTCTATTTTTAGTGTTATAGTTAACTACAACACTACTTCATCAATCGCCTCATAGGAGGCTGACATGTCCCATCGATTGATCCAACTCCTCGTCCTAGCTGCCGCCCTGCTGGGTACTGGCGCGACGGTGGTTGCCGTCTCGGGTCGCGGCGCTCCGAACCCGGTAGATGCCGTGGCGCTGCAAGCGCCGGTCTTGCTGCCGACGATCGTGGTGCGTCCCGAGGCCCAGATCCCGGTACTCGGCGAAATCACGGTCAGCCCGAGCCGGGCCGAACGTGCAGCGGCTGGCCTCGAAGTTGCCGATGACAAAGACGCGCTCGGCGCCGTCGCCGAACGCGTACGCACTTCCTCACGCGCGCTGCTGCCGGGCACCGGTTTCGGCATGCCCTACTATTCGTTCGGCAAGCCCGTGCAACGCGCGAGTAAGGAATGATGGGGATGAGCATCGCCTGGAACGACTCCACGCCGATCTACCGCCAACTGCGCGACCGCGTCGTGGCGATGATCCTGGACGGCGTGCTCAAGCAAGGCGATCCGCTGCCGTCGGTGCGCCAGGTCGCCGGCGATTTCCAGATCAATCCGATCACGGTCTCCAAGGCCTATCAGGAACTGGTCGACGAGAACTTGGTGGAGAAGCGAAGGGGGCTGGGCATGTACGTAACCGACGGCGCGCGCGAAGCGCTGTTGAAATCCGAGCGCGAGCGCTTTCTGCGCGAGGAGTGGCCGGCGCTGCACGCGCGCCTGACCCGTCTCGGCTTGAGCCTGCAGCAGCTGATGGAAGAAGCCCGCCGCGAGGAATCCCGATGAGCGCGCTCGATCCCGGCTCGACTCACACAGCGGTCGTGCAGGCGCGCGACCTGCGCAAGCGCTTCGGCACGACCAAGGCGCTCGACGGCGTCAGTTTCGAGATCGAAGCCGGCCGCATCGTCGGCTTGATCGGTCCGAACGGCGCCGGCAAGACGACCGCGCTGAAGGCGATCCTCGGACTGACCGATGTCGAGGGCGAGTTGTCGGTGCTCGGCTTCGATCCGCGCAAGCAGCGCACCGAGCTGATGGAGCAGGTTTGCTTCATCGCCGACGTCGCCGTGCTGCCGCGCTGGCTGCGCGTGCGCGAAGCGATCGAGTTCGTCGGCGGTGTGCATCCGCGTTTCTCGCGCGAGAAATGCCAGGCCTTCCTCGCACATACGAAGATCGAACCCGGCATGCGCGTGCGTGAACTGTCCAAAGGCATGATCGTGCAGCTGCATCTGGCCCTGGTGATGGCGATCGACGCCAAGCTCTTGGTGCTGGACGAGCCAACGCTCGGCCTCGACATTCTTTATCGCAAGTCGTTCTACGAAAGCCTGCTCGCCGACTATTTCGACGAAAACAAGACGATCCTTGTGACCACGCACCAGGTCGAGGAGATCGAGCACATCCTCACCGATCTCATCTTCATCCGCGACGGTCGCGTCGCGCTGGCCGCGACGATGGACGAAGTCGGCGACCGCTACGCCGAAGTGCTGGTCAATCCGGACAAGGTCGAGGCCGCGCGTGCGCTGAAGCCGCTCAACGAACGGCAGATCTTCGGCAAGTCGATCTTCCTGTTCGACGGCGTCGAACGTTCGCGCCTCGCACAACTGGGCGAGCTGCACAAGCCGAGCGTGGCCGATCTGTTCGTCGCCACCATGAAGGGGACCTACGCATGAACCACCTGCCGCTGCTGCTCAAGCGCGAATATTGGGAACACCGCGGTGGTTTCCTGTGGGCGCCGATCTGGATCACGGCTGCAATCCTGATCATTACCGTGATGGGTATCGTCAGCGCCGAAGTGTTCAGCACCAAGGCGCAGGTGCACATCGGTTTCTCGATCGACGAATTGCGCGGCAGCATCAGCGCCGCGGACATCGCACAGGCGGCCAACGGCCTCGACATCGCGCAGCTCGCGATCGCCGGCATCGCCGGTATCGGCATGTTCTTCGTCACTTTCTTCTACCTGCTCGGCGCGCTCTACGACGACCGCCGCGATCGCAGCGTGCTGTTCTGGAAATCGCTGCCGGTATCGGACACCGCCACGGTTGTGTCCAAAGCGCTGGCCGCAATGCTGCTGATGCCGATCATCATGCTCGTGGTGGCGACGCTGGCCTACCTCGTCTTCCTCGTCATGATCTGCAGCTGGACCGCAGTGCACGGCGTGAATCCGCTGCCGGCCGTGCTCGCCTCACACCCGCTCGGATTCTTCCTGCGCATGCTGGCGATCTTGCCGGTGAGCGCGCTGTGGGCCTTGCCGGCGATCGGTTGGCTGCTGTTCTGGTCCGCGTTCGCGCGCAGCAAGCCATTTCTGTGGGCGGTACTGCTGCCGGTCGTCGCAATCGCCGCGAACCGCTGGCTGCAGATGATCAGCGGGGTGAACCTGCTCGGCGACATCAATCTCGGCGCGATCCTCGGCCGCCTCTTGTTCAGCATCTTTCCCGGCAGCTGGATGTTCGGCGACGGTGTGCTGGTCGGCGCCATGGGGATGTCGCTCAACATCAATGACGATCAAGTCATCGCCAGCTTCGATCCGAGCCGGGTCTACGGTCTGCTCGCGACCGCGAATCTGTGGATCGGCGTCGTCGGCGGCCTCGTCCTGCTCGCCGGAGCGATCTGGTTGCGCGGACGTCGCATCGAAACCTCGGTCTGAAAGCCGCAACATCGCTTCGCCTCGGGAGATCGCCATGCTTCGCTTCGTCCTCGCCGCGAGCGCGCTCGCGCTGACCGGTTGCGCCACGCTGTCGCCCTCACCGCAATCCGCGCGCCTGCACGGCGCGGCTTTGGACCGCGAAGTCGAACGACTGATGACGGCGAGCCACGTCCCCGGCCTCGCTCTCGCGGTGATCGAGAACGGACGTGTCGCGCATCTGCACGCCTATGGCAAACGCGACCTCGAACAAGGTCTGCCGCTGACCGCCGAGACGACGATGTATGCGGCCTCGATCACCAAGGCGCTGTTCGCCTACGCGGTGATGACCCTAGTCGACGAAGGCCGCATCGATCTCGATCGCAGCATCGCCGACTATCTCCCCAAGCCGCTGCCCGAGTACGAGAAGTACGCCGATCTCGCCGGTGAGGAACGCTGGCGCAAGATCACTCCGCGCATGCTGCTCAGCCACACCGCCGGCTTTCCGAATTTCCGCTTCTTCACGCGGCAGGGAACCTACGACAAGAACGGCAAGCTGACCATCGAATTCGAGCCCGGCAGCCGCTACGCCTACTCCGGCGAAGGCATCAATCTCTTGCAGTTCGTACTCGACAACGGCTTGCAGATCGACACCGTCCAATTGATCCAGACACGCGTGTTCGACCGCTTCGGCATGCGCGGCAGCGGCCTGGTCTGGCGTGACGCCTTCGCGACGAACCTCGCGATCGGCTACGACGAAGCCGGCAAACCGCTAGGCCACAAGCAGCGCGGCGCTTTCCGTGCTGCCGGCTCGATGGACACGACGATCGCCGACTACGCGAACTTCCTGGCCGGCCTGGCGCGCTGCGAAGGCTTGAGCGAAAAGAGCTGCGCCGAGATGAAGCGGACACAGATCGCGATCCGCTCGGTGCAGCAGTTCCCGACGCTGTCGGAAGAGACGACCACCGACAACGATTCGATTCATCTCGCCGCCGGATTGGGCGCGATCGTCTACGACTCGCCGCAAGGCCGTGCCTGGTTCAAAGGCGGCCACGACGACGGCACCCGCAATCTCGCTTACTGCCTCACCGACCGGCGCGACTGCGTGCTGATCTTGAGCAACAGCTCGAACGGCGAAGGCACGTTCAAGTATCTGCTCGAAGCGGCGCTAGGCCCGACCTGCCTACCCTGGTTTTGGGCCGACTACGTGCCCTACGACCACCCCGAATGGCGCGGCGCCGAGGCGCGCCGGCAATCGCATCCGCCGTGCGCGCCATCGCCGCCTTGAGGTCGCTCAGCGCGTGACGCTGCCGCGGATGCGGTACTTGCCCGGACCGTCGGCCTGCACGCTGGACTGGCGCAGATCGAACGAGCCGTCGAGCCAATAGCGCAACAGATCCTTGCCGTCGCGACGCACGACGACCGACGACCCGGTACCGGTGTAGACGACGTCGCCCTCGCGCAGCTCTGCGGCGGCGAGGCGGTCGTCGATGCGGCGGCCTTCGTTGAACGCCTTCTCCAGCGCCGTGCGCACCGGCGCACCGTCGGCCGGCACGGTGGCGACGAGTTCGACCTTGGAATTGTCGAATTCACGACGCAAGCTGCCTTCGCCGCGGATCGCCGATACGACCTGGTAGCGGTTCGATCCCGACGGGGTCAATTCGCTGCGGCGCAGATCGAGGTCGCCGTCGAGCCAGTACAGCACGGCCTTCAGCTCCTCACGTCGCACCACGCCGCGCACCGGCTCTTCGACATAGATCACGTCGCCCGCTTTCAGCGAAGCGACCGCCAACGAACCCTGTGCAGGGCGTCCGCCGATCAGCGATTCGCGCAGACGCTCGCGAATCGCCTCGACATCGACGACCGGCGCGGCCGGCTTTGCGGCCACCTTCGACGCGGCCGGTGCGGCCGGCACCGGCTTTGGCGTCACCGCGGCCGGAGGCGCCGGCGGCGGTGCTGCGACGGCCGGCGCGGCGGCCGCGACGGCAACCGGCTTGGCCGGAGGCGCGGGTGCCGGTTCCGGCTCGACTTCCTTGACCGGAGCCGCGGCGGCGACGGCCGCCGCGCGTGCCGGCGCCTTCTCGGCCTCCGGCTTGGCCGGCTTGGCCGCTTCGGCCTTGTCTTCGACACGCGCCAGCACGCTCTCGTAGAAGCCTTCGCGCAGTACGACGTCGCCCTTCTTCTTGCCGAGCTTGGCGGCGATCGAGGAATGCCATTCCTTCGGCGCCGTGATGACGACGCGCTTGCCTTGCGCGGCGGCTTGCTGCACCAGCGCGGCGAGCCTGGCGTCGCCCTTGCCGCTGGAGAAATCGGCGCCGCTGATGTCGACGCTCTGTTGCGCGGAGGCGCTGGCGGCGAACAGCGCGGCCGCAAGGATCAGCTTCCTGGACATTTTGTTACTCCTGGATTTGTGGACTAGGCGCCGCCCCAAGCGGCGCAACAGTGAAAGTCTGGAATCGCCGTGCTGCGGCGACATGTGCCGTTCGGCACGATGACGGTGCGGGCGACGGGCGTATGGACAAGATGAACGGCGCGCCGGCTTCGACCGACCCGACGTTCCTCACGTGAACGCCGGAGGGCGTCTTTCGAGGGCAGCAGCGCCCCGCGTGGATGAGCGCGGCTGCGAAACACGACCTTCCCTGGCCTGGTCAACTCGAGCCGCCGTCCGTGGCGCTCTCTAGGTTTCTCACGCCGCCCAGGCGACGATCGACCCTTCTACCCGCGACGCCCGCAGGCGTCGCCGACTCAGCCGCCGGCCGAGCCGCCGTGGATGCCGCCCTTGGTCAGCGCGGCGGGATCGAGCAAGGCCTGCAGTTGCTTGCGCGGCAGGCCGGTCTCCTCGATCGCGACGTCGAGAATCGCGCGGCCTTCCTTGTACGCTTTCTTCGCGATCGCCGCGCCCTTGTCATAGCCGATCACCGAGTTCAAAGCCGTGACCAGGATCGGGTTCTTGTCGAGCGCTTGCTTGATCTTGTCCTCGCGCACCTTGAAGCCCGCGATCGCCTTGTCCGCCAAGGCGACCGACACGTTGGCGAGAATTTCGATCGACTGCAGCAGGTTGTAGGCGATCACGGGCAGCTGCACGTTGAGCTGGAACAAGCCGCTCTGGCCGCCGATCGTGATGGTCAGGTCGTTGCCGATCACCTGCGCCGCGACCATAGCGACCGCTTCGGGGATCACCGGATTGACCTTGCCCGGCATGATCGACGAGCCCGGCTGCAGCGCCGGCAGTTCGATTTCGCCCAGGCCCGCAAGCGGACCGGAATTCATCAGGCGCAGGTCGTTGGCGATCTTGGTCAGCGCGACCGCCAGCGTCTTCAACTGACCGGACAGCTCCACCGCCGCGTCCTGCGCGCCGATGCCTTCGAAATAGTTGTCGGCCGACTCGAACTTCACCCCGGTCATCTTGCCGAGCTCGCGCGCGACCGCCGGACCGAGCTTCGGGTCGGCATTGATGCCGGTACCGACTGCCGTACCGCCGAGCGGCAACTTGCGCGCGCGCTTGAGGGCGTCGTTGATGCGTTCGATCGAAGAGCGGATCTGCGCCGCCCAGGCGCCGACCTCCTGCCCGAACGTCACCGGCATCGCATCCATCAAATGCGTGCGGCCGGTCTTGGCGACCTTGTTCAACTCGCGCGCGCGGCGATCGAGTGTCTTCTTGAGGTGCGCCAGCGCGGGCAGCAGCTTCTCGCTCGCGGTCAGGGTCGCGCTGACTTGGATAGCGGTCGGGATCACGTCGTTGGACGACTGCCCGTTGTTGACGTCGTCGTTCGGATGCACCTTGGTGCCGGCCGCGGTCGCGACGTGCGCGATCACCTCGTTCGCATTCATGTTGGACGAGGTGCCCGAGCCGGTCTGGAATACGTCGATCGGGAAATGTGCATCGAACTCGCCCGCCGCAACACGCTCGGCTGCCTTGCGGATCGCCTTCGCGGCGTTCTTCTTCAAGTGTCCGAGATCCGCATTCGCCTGCGCCGCCGCGGACTTGATCAGGCCGAGCGCGCGGATGAACTCGCGCGGCATGGTCAGGCCCGAGATCGGGAAATTGTCGACCGCGCGCTGGGTCTGCGCGCCGTACAGCGCCTTCGCGGGCACCTTCAACTCGCCCATGCTGTCGCGCTCGATGCGGTACTCGCTCATGCTTCACCTGCTGCGAAAAGGGGCGGCGATTATAGCGGCAGCGCACGCCGCGCCGGAGCCGGATCGCGCTGGATGCTAGAATGGCCGGCCGTCCCGTTCGCGCCCTGCGATGCTGCAAAACCTGCTCTACGTCGTCGCCGCCCTGCTCTTGGTGCTGCTCAACGGGTTTTTCGTCGCCTCCGAGTTCGCGCTGGTCAAGCTGCGCCAGACCCAGGCTGCGACAATCGGCGACAGCCACGGTTGGCGCGGTCGCATCCTCGTCGACGTCCACAACCATCTGGACGCCTATCTGTCCGCCTGCCAGCTCGGCATCACGCTGTCCTCGCTCGGCCTGGGCTGGATCGGCGAGCCGGCCTTCGCGCACCTGCTCGAGCCGCTGTTCGTCTATTTCGGCGTCGGTCCGGAGACGACCAAGATCGTCGCGCTGGTGATCGCCTTCACCCTGATCTCGTACCTGCACATCGTGCTCGGCGAGCTGGCGCCCAAGTCGCTGGCGATCCGCCGCCCCGAAGCGACCTCGTTGTGGACCGCGGCGCCGCTGTACGCGTTCTACTGGCTGATGTACCCGGCGATCTGGCTGCTCAACGCGAGCGCGAATTGGATGCTGCGCCAGGGCGGCGTCGAGCCGGTCGCGCACGACGACGCGCATCACTACTCGCGCGACGAGCTGAAGCTGATCGTCGACGCCCAGCGCGAGAGCCGTGCCGGCGAGGAATACTCGATGATGAAACACGCGCTCGACCTGCCGGAGCTGGTGGTCGGCGACGTGCTGCGCACGCGCGACCAGCTCGCCAGCTTGCGCGAAGGCATGGATCGCGACACCGTGCTGGCCGAGTTCGACCGCACGCGCTACAGCCGATATCCGTGGTTCGCCGCCGACGGCGACCGCGTACTCGGCGTGCTGCACATGAAGGATCTCCTGCACGCGATGGCCGGGCGCGAAACCGTCACCGACATGACGTCGCTGCTGCGCCCGCCGATCCTGCTGCCGCTGCACACGCCGGTGCTCGACGTGCTCAAGCGCTTCCGCGCCGGCGACACGCATCTGGCGCTCGGCGTCGAAGAATCGGGGCGCGTCGCCGGCTTCTTCACGCTGGAGGACATCCTCGAAGTGCTGGTCGGCGACATCGAGGACGAGCACGCGCGTGGCGGCAGCGCGCAGCGCCAAGGCGCGGGTGAAGAGCTGACCATCTCGGGCGGCACGCCGATCTACAAGCTCGAGCGCCTGCTCGATCACGACATCGCCGCGCCGGCCGACGTGAACTCGGTCGGCGGCCTCATCATCCATCGCCTAGAACGCCTGCCGGTCGAAGGCGAAACGCTCAGCTTCGACGGCTTCGACCTGACCGTGCGCACGATGCAAGGCGCGCGCGCCAAGACGATCGTCGTCCACCCCCACGAAAATCGTTCCGAGGACACCGCATGAAAGACGCATCCGCGCCGTCGGCCTTGCTCGCCCTGTCGCCGCTGGACGGGCGCTACGCCGCCAAGGCGGCGCCGCTGCGGCCGATCTTCAGCGAGTTCGGTTTGATGCAGCGGCGCGTGCGCGTCGAGCTGCACTGGCTGCTGGCTCTGGCCGAGGAACCGCGCATCACCGAAGTGCCCAATCTCTCGGCCGCGGCGCGTGCCGCGCTGCTCGCGATCGACGAGCGGTTCGGCGAAGAAGACGGCGCGCGCATCAAGACGATCGAGAGCACCACCAATCACGACGTCAAAGCGGTCGAATACTTCATCAAGGAAAAGATCGCGGACCAAGCCGAGCTGGCTGCGGTGAAGGAGTTCATCCATTTCGCCTGCACCAGCGAAGACATCAACAACCTCGCCTATGCGCTGATGCTGCGCGACGCGCGCGACGGCGTGCTGCTGCCCGCGCTCGACGGCGTGATCGGCAAGCTGCGCGCGCTGGCACACGAACACGCGAAGCTGCCGATGCTGGCGCGCACGCACGGCCAGACCGCATCACCCACCACGCTCGGCAAAGAATTGGCCAACGTCGTCGCGCGTCTGCAGCGCCAACGCCGTCAGATCGCCGCGATCGAGATCAGCGGCAAGATCAACGGCGCGGTCGGCAACTACAACGCGCACGCGATCAGTTATCCGGAAGTCGATTGGCCGGCGCTGTCCGAGCGCTTCGTCGAAAGTCTCGGCCTGAGCTGGAATCCGTACACGACGCAGATCGAACCGCACGACGGCATCGCCGAGTTCGGCGACGCCGTGCGCCGCGTCAACACGATCCTGATCGATTTCGCGCGCGACGTCTGGGGCTACATCTCGCTCGGTTATTTCCGTCAGACGGTGAAGGCCGGCGAAGTCGGCTCCTCGACCATGCCGCACAAGGTCAACCCGATCGACTTCGAGAACGCCGAAGGCAACTTCGGCCTCGCCAACGCGCTGTTCGAGCATTTCAGCGCCAAGCTCCCGATCAGCCGCTGGCAGCGCGACCTGACCGATTCGACCGTATTGCGCGCACTCGGCACCGCGTTCGGTCACACGCAGATCGCGCTCGACGCGCTGCTGCGCGGCTTGAACAAACTCAATGCCGCGCCGGAGCGATTGCAGGCCGATCTGGACGCGAGCTGGGAAGTACTGGCCGAAGCGGTGCAGACGGTGATGCGCCGCTACGGCCTGCCCGAACCGTATGAACAGCTGAAGGCGCTGACGCGCGGCCAAGGCATCACGCGCGATTCGATGCGCGAGTTCATCACCGGCCTCGATCTGCCGGCGCAGGCGAAGCAACGCCTGCTCGCGCTGACGCCGGGCAACTACGTTGGCCTGGCCGAATCGCTCGCCGCGTCGATCTGAGGGGCGCGAAATGCGGTACGGCGCAGTTTTTCTGCTCGCACTCCTTTTCGCGGGCGGCAGCACGCAGGCGAAGTCGCCCTCGCCCGCCGACGTCCCCGAATGCCGGCCCGGTGCCGACTGGAATCAGCCGGCGCGACCGCGACGGATCTACGCCAATGTCTGGTACGTCGGCACGTGCGGCTTGAGTTCCTTGCTCGTCGCCGGCGATCAGGGTCACGTCCTGCTCGACGCCGGCACGGAACGCGCAGCGCCGCTGATCGAAGCGAACATCCGCCGCCTCGGCTTCCGCCTGGCGGACATCCGTTACGTTCTCAACTCGCACGGCCATTTCGACCATGCCGGCGGCTTGGCGCAACTGCAGCGGGACAGCGGCGCGACCGTGGTCGCGCGCGGCGACGACGCCGAGGCGATCGAGCGCGGCCGCGGCGCGCGTAGCGACCCGCAATTCCTCAGCGCCGACGCGTTCTCGCCGGTCGCCCAGGTACGGCGCATCACGGACGGTGAAATCTTGAGCTTGGGAACGCTCGCGCTGACCGCGCATGCGACGCCGGGCCACACGCCGGGCGGCACCAGCTGGACCTTGAGCGCCTGCGAAGAGCGCCGCTGCGTGCGCATGGTCTACGCCGACAGCCTCACCGCGTACACCGACCAGGAATATCGCTACCTCGACCATCCGGCCTTTCTCGCCGAGCTGCGCGCGAGCATCGACGCGGTCGCGGCACTGCCCTGCGATCTACTGATCACCCCGCATCCCGACGCGAGCCGTCTGTGGGAGCGCGTCGGGGGTGATGCGAAAGTGCCGCTGATCGACAGCAGCGCCTGCCGCCGCTATGCCGACAGCGCCACGACGTTTCTGCACAAGCGTCTGGCGAAGGAACGAGACGCCGAGAAGGCGGCCGCGACGAAGCCCTGAGAGCGCCTGCGACCGCCCGTATCGTCAGGCCGGTTTGGACTTGATCAAACCCTCCGCCGCCATCGCCGCCTGCACGGCGGGCCGCTCGGCGACGCGCTTCTGGAACGCGAGCAGCGCCGGGAATTCCGTCAGATCGAATTTGACCGAGCGCGCCCAGTTGGTCACGGTGAACAAATACGCATCGGCCAGCGTGAACTGCTCGCCGAGCAGCCACGGCTGTCGCGTCAGAGTCGACTCGATCAGCTGATAGCGCTTGCGCAAGTACGCTTCGCGCTCGCTGCGCGTCTCCGCCGGGGTCGCATCGCTGAACAGCGGACTGTAGGTCTTGTGAATCTCCGAATTGATATAGCCGAGCATTTCCTGCAGGCGCGAGCGCGCCGGCGTGCCGTTCGGCGGCGCGAGCGTGTGGCCGGACTTTTGATCGGCCAGGAACTGCACGATCGCCGGGCCTTCGGTCAACACCTCGCCGTCGTCGAGTTCGAGCGCAGGGACGTAGCCTTTCGGATTGATCGTCCAGTAATCGGCGCCGGTTTCGGTGCGCTTGGTCTTGCTGTCGACCTTCTCGATCTCGATCGGCAGGCCCAATTCGTGCGCCGCGATGTGCGGCGACAGCGAGCAGGCGCCGGGGGTGTAGTAGAGCTTCATGATGACTTCCTTCTTGATGGAAACGACGGTGCCCGGACCGTGCGATCGTCGCTGCCGGGGACGCTCTATCGTAGTCACCCATGGTTACTGATAGATACCACCTAACTCGCAGTAACGCATAGAATGTGGTTACTCCCGCGTAACTTGAGAACTGCCGAGTCATTCGTATGGGCCTGCCGCTGCGCAAGAGCAAAATCGTTCCGCCGCCGAGTTGTCCTTTGACCAAGAGCGTGCTCATGCTGCGCGGCGCTTGGGCGCCGAACGTGATCTGGGCGCTGTCGGGCGAGCCCCGCCGCTTCGGCGAATTGCGTCACGACATTCCGCAGATTTCCGCGCGCGTGCTGTCGGCGCGCCTGCGCGAACTCGAATTGCGTGGCCTGGTTTCGCGGCATTTGCTCGACACCTCGCCGCCGTCGGCGGAGTACGCGCTGACCGAACTCGGCCGCGAAGTGATGCCGGCGATCAAGGCGCTGGTCGCGCTCGGTCACAAGCTGCCCGAAGTCGGCGAACGCGAGCGCGCGGCGGCGCGACGTGCCGCACGCAAAACCTCGGCGTACGTCTCCGCATGAAGAACACACCGGCGTTTCCCCTCGAAGTTCGCGCGACGTCGAAGCAGCCGCTCGGCATGTCGGCCGCGCACTTCCTGCGCGACTATTGGCAGAAGCGCCCGCTGTTGATCCGCAGCGCGTTCCCGGATTTCCAGAACCCGGTCGCGCCGGACGATCTCGCCGGACTGGCATGCGAAGAACTCGCGTTGTCGCGCCTGATCGTGCACGAGCCGAAGCGCGACCGCTGGAGCGTGCGCAACGGGCCGTTCGACGAAGCCGATTTCGCCAAGCTGCCGCAGACGCATTGGACCCTGCTCGTGCAGGACGTCGACAAGTGGGACGCCGACGTCGCCGCCCTGCTGCCGCATTTCTCGTTCCTGCCGAGCTGGCGCGTCGACGATGTGATGATCAGCTACGCCGAAGACGGCGGCTCGGTCGGCGCGCACGTCGACCAGTACGACGTGTTCCTGCTGCAAGGGCTCGGCCGCCGCCGATGGCAAATCGATGCAAGTCGCTGTAGTGAAAAGTCCCCGCGCGCGCATGCGGGCTCTAGCGAGGGATTCGCATACAGGACGGACACCGAACTGAAACTCCTGCGCGAATTTGCACCGACGCAGGAATGGGTGCTCGAACCCGGCGACATGCTGTACTTGCCGCCCGGCCTGCCGCATCACGGCGTCGCGCTCGGCGCGTGCATGACCTATTCGATCGGCATGCGTGCACCATCGCAGGCCGAACTCCTGGTCGATTTCGTCGAGACCTTGGCGGAGCGCCTGCCGGAATCGGCGCGACTGACCGACGCCGATCTCGTGCCGGCGCGCGGCGACGGCGAGATCGATGCCGCGGCGATCGCGCGTGTGGCCGCTGCGCTGCCTTGGCTTCGCACACAAGCAAGCGCAGCTGCGTCCGATCACGCGGATCGCGACAACGGCGATTCGAAAGCGATTGACTCGTCCTTGCTGCGCACGTGGTTCGGTTCCTTCATCACGCGCTATCGCAGCGCGCAGAACGCGGCGTCCAATCCGCGACCGCTCGGCGACGCCGCGTTCGCACGTGCGCTCGAGCGCGGCGCGCGCGTGCGGCGCAATCCGTGGTCGCGTTGCGCCTGGATGCGCGAAGGGCGCGGCGCGCTTCTGTTCGTCGCCGGCACGGCGCACGCCTGCTCGATCGGGTTCGCTCGACTGATCTGCGCGCAGCCCGAGTTCGCCAGTGCCGACGTACCGAACAACAAGCTCGATCATGCCGCGCTGCGCGCCCTGATCGATGCCGGGCACCTGGCCCTGCTGCGCCGGAGCGGACGTGGAGACCTGGCATGACCATGCCTGCGGATTTCGACGTGCGGCTGGTCTCCTGGAGTGGCGACGACCAATCCGGCTTGCGCCACGTTCGTGAACAAGTCTTCATCATCGAGCAGCAATGCCCGGAGGAGGAAGAATGGGACGCGCTCGATGAAACGTCGCTGCACGCGCTCGCCTGCGACCGCGACGGCCGGCCGATCGGCACCGGGCGGCTGACTCCCGAGCACAAGATCGGCCGCATGGCGGTGCTCGCGGATTGGCGCGGCCGCGGCGTCGGCGACGCGATCCTGCGCGCGCTGCTGGAGCAGGCGCGTACGCTTGGCTATCGAGCGGTCGAGACGCACGCACAGGCCCATGCAATCCCGTTCTACCAGCGCTTCGGCTTCGCCGCCTACGGCGAAGAATTCGACGAATGCGGAATCGCGCATCGCCGGATGCGGATCGAGCTGGACCCTGCGGCCGCGCGGCCACGCAGCGAGCGGCTCGCCGCCGGCGACCGCGAGCAGTCCGTGGCCGCCGTCGCCGCACTGCTCGAGGACGCGCGCTACGAGCTGGCGATCCTGACCGCGGACCTCGACCCCGAACTGCTCGCCACGCCGGCTGCACTCGAAGCGATCAAGCGCATCGCCCTGTCGAGCCCGCGCGCGCGCATTCGCATTCTCGTGCGCGAGCCGCGCCAGGCGCTGGCCGACGCGCAGCGGCTGATCGCATTGGCGCAGCGGCTGCCGAGCGCGTTCGCGCTGCGCACGCCGATTGAGGAAATCGATCGGCAAGACGGTTCCGCTTTCTTGCTCAACGATCGCCACGGCTACCTGTTCCGACCGCTCGCGGGCCGCTTGGCCGGAGAGGCCTCCGCCTACGCGCCGGGCCGCCATCAGCAGCTGCGCGCACGCTTCGAGGAGATGTGGGAGCGCGCCGAACCGGCGACCGAGCTGCGCGCGCTGGGAATCTGAATCGATGCCCCCAATTCGTCTGCGTGCACCGCAACAAAGTTTCGTTAAATGGTTATAATTCCGCTGTTCTGCCGACCCGCCCGGGGCGGCTGCCGCAGCCTGTTGTGAGGCGCGCATCCGGCGCGCTTTTTCGTCTGTAGGGTGTCAGCGTGAGCGCCAATCAGCCCAGTCTTCTCCAGCAGTTCCAGGCCACTTCCCCGATTTCCGGCGGCAACGCCGCTTTCATCGAAGATCTCTACGAGCAATACCTCGCCGACGCCGGCGCGGTCGCGCCGGAATGGCGCGAGTTCTTCGACGCCCTCAAAGGCCGCGAAGCCGGCGACGTGCCGCACTCGGGCGCGATCGCGCGCATCGAGCAGGCGCAGAAGCTCAACGGCCATGCCCGCCCCGCCGCCGCTTCGGCCGGCGATGCGCAGTCGCAGAAACAGGCGGCCGTGCTGAAGCTGGTCACCGCCTACCGCTCGCGCGGCCATCTCGCCGCCAAGCTCGATCCGCTCGACATGGAGCACGCGTTCACCGCGTCCGACCTGCAGGCGATCGGGCTGCTGCCGCGACCGTCGGCGCCGGATCTCGATCCGAGCTTCCACGGACTCGACACGGCCGATCTGGACACCGAGTTCAGCACCGGCTCCCTGGCCGGCCCGCAGAGACTCAAGCTGCGCGACCTGGTGGCCCAGCTCAAGGCGACTTACGCCGGCAGCATCGGCGCCGAGTTCATGTACATCTCCGACGTCGAACAGCGCCAGTGGGTGCACGAGCAGCTCGAGCGCGCCGGCGGCCGCTACGGACTCAGCGTCGAAGACAAGAAGCACGTGCTCGAAAAACTGGTGCAGGCGGACGGCCTCGAGCGCTATCTGCACACCAAGTACGTCGGCCAGAAGCGCTTTTCGCTCGAAGGCGGCGACAGCCTGATTCCGCTCTTGGACGAACTGATCCGCCGCGGCGGCGCCGACGGCATGAAGGACATGGTCGTCGGCATGGCGCACCGCGGCCGCCTCAACGTGCTAGTCAACATCCTCGGCAAGTCGCCGCAAAAACTCTTCGCCGAATTCGAGGGCAAGTTCGACCACCCCGACGATCCGGCCCATTCGGGCGACGTGAAGTACCACATGGGCTTCAGCGCGAACGTCAAAACGCCGGGTCGCACCGTGCACCTCGCGCTCGCGTTCAATCCTTCGCATCTGGAAATCGTCAATCCGGTCGTCGCGGGCTCTGTGCGCGCGCGCCAAACGCATCGCAGCGACGCCAGCCGCGAGCACGTGGTGCCGGTGCTGATCCATGGCGACGCCGCCTTCGCCGGCCAGGGCGTCAACATGGAATTGTTGAACATGTCGCAGGCGCGCGGGTTCGCGGTCGGCGGCGCGATCCACGTGGTGATCAACAATCAGGTCGGCTTCACCACCTCCAATCCGAACGACGCGCGCTCGACGCTGTACTGCACCGACGTCGCCAAGATGGTCAACGCGCCGGTGTTCCATGTGAACGGTGACGATCCGGAGGCAGTGCTGTTCGTCGCGCGCCTCGCCTTCGACTTCCGTCAGAAGTTCAAGCGCGACGTCGTCATCGACTTGGTCTGCTACCGCCGCCACGGCCACAACGAGGCCGACGAGCCGGCGGCGACGCAGCCGTTGATGTATCAGCTGATCCGTGCACGCCCGACGGCGCGCGAATCGTATGCGCAGAAGCTGACGGCCGAAGGCGTGATCGCCGAAACCGATGCCAAAGCGCTGGTCGACGCGTATCGCGCCAAGCTCGAAGCGGGCACGCCGATCGCCGAACTCGACAACGAGTTCAAGGACGAGTTCGCGGTCGACTGGAGCCGCCACCTGCGCGCTACGCTCGACCAGCCGGTGGCGACCGGCGTGTCCAAGGACAAGCTGGCCGAGCTGAACAAGAAGATCCTGACCATTCCGTCCGGCGTCACGCTGCACGCGCGCGTCGCCAAGATCTACGACGACCGCGCCAAGATGGCCGCCGGCGAGCAGTCGATGGATTGGGGTTTCGCCGAAAACCTCGCCTATGCCGCGCTGATCGACGATGGCTACGACCTGCGTCTGGTCGGCCAGGATTCGGGGCGCGGCACGTTCTTCCATCGCCATGCGGTGCTGCACGACCAGAACAGCGGCGGCGATTACGTGCCGCTCGCCACGCTGCGCGACAACGCCAGCGTCACCATCGTCGACTCGCTGCTCAGCGAAGAAGCGGTGATGGCGTTCGAATACGGCTACTCGACGGCAGAACCGCGCACCCTGGTGCTGTGGGAAGGCCAGTTCGGCGATTTCGCCAACGGCGCGCAAGTCGTCATCGACCAGTTCATTTCCTCGGGCGAGGCGAAGTGGGACCGCCTCTCCGGCCTGGTTCTGCTGCTGCCGCACGGCTACGAAGGCCAAGGTCCGGAGCACTCCTCCGCACGCCTGGAGCGCTATCTGCAACTGTGCGCGCTGGAAAACATGCAGGTCTGCGTGCCGACTACGCCGGCGCAGATGTTCCACATGTTGCGCCGGCAGATGCTGCGCGACGTGCGCAAGCCGCTGATCGTGATGACGCCGAAGTCGCTGCTGCGTCACAAGCTGGCGGTGTCGACGCTGGACGATCTCGCCGGCGGCCAGTTCCAGCTGGTGATACCCGACACGACGACGAAGAATGCGAAGAAGGTGCGTCGCGTCGTGCTCTGCTCCGGCCGCGTCTACTACGACTTGGTCGAGGAAGCGGCCAAGCGCAAGATCGAGGACGTGGCGCTGGTGCGCGTCGAACAGCTGTATCCGTTCCCGCGCACCGAAGCGGCTGCGGAGCTGGCGCGCTTCTCCGCCGCCAAGGAAATCGTCTGGTGTCAGGAAGAACCGATGAACCAGGGCGCGTGGTACCAGATCAAGCATCATCTGCAGACACTGGCCGGTCCGAAGCAGTCTCTGTCCTACGCCGGCCGCGCGCGCTCGCCGGCACCGGCCTGCGGCCATCTCGCCACTCATCTGGTCGAGCAGGCAGCGCTGGTCGAGCAGGCCCTGGTCGCCCCGGTCGGTCCGGACAACGTTTTGGAGTAGTTCTTCCCGCCGCTCTCCCTCCATCGGTGCAGCCGCCCCATCTTTAGGAACAAAACATGTCGTCCATCGAAGTCAAGGTTCCCGTCCTCCCCGAATCCGTCTCCGACGCCACCATCGCGACCTGGCACAAGAAAGCCGGCGACGCGGTCAAGCGCGACGAGAACCTGGTCGACCTCGAAACCGACAAGGTCGTGCTCGAAGTGCCGGCGCCGGCCGACGGCGTGTTGAAGGAAATCAAGTTCGACACCGGCGCGACCGTGACCAGCCAGCAGGTACTGGCGATCCTCGAAGAAGGCGCGGCTGCCGCGGCGCCCGCGGCGAAGGAAGCGGAGCCGGCCAAGAGCGAAGCGCCGAAGGCCGCCGCCCCTGCTCCCGCACCGGCTGCAGCGGCGGCCCCGGCGAAGAGCGCCGATCTTTCGCCGGCCGGTCAGCGTGTCGCCACCGAAAATCGCATCGATCCGGCCAACGTCGCCGGCAGCGGCCGCGACGGCCGCGTGACCAAGGAAGACCTGATCAATTTCATGCGCAACGACGGCGCTGCGAAGGCCGCTCCGGCTGCGCCGGCCGCTGCCAAGCCGGCCGCGACCGGCGGCGGCGCACGCGCGGAAGAGCGCGTGCCGATGACGCGCATGCGCGCGAAGATCGCCGAGCGCCTGATGCAGTCGAAGAACTCGATCGCGATGCTGACCTCGTTCAACGAGATCAACCTCGCCAAGGTGTCGGCGATGCGCAAGGAACTCGGCGAACAGTTCGAGAAGGCGAACGGCATCAAGCTCGGCTTCATGAGCTTCTTCGTCAAGGCTGCGGTCGAGGCGCTCAAGCGCCATCCGATCGTGAACGCCTCGGTCGACGGCAACGACATCGTCTATCACGGCTACCAGGATGTCTCGGTCGCGGTGTCGACCGACAAGGGCCTGGTCACGCCGGTGCTGCGCGACGCGCAGAGCATGGGCTTCGCCGACATCGAAAAGGCGATCGCCGCGTTCGCCAAGAAGGCGCGCGAAGGCGGCCTGACCCTGGACGATCTCGCCGGCGGCACCTTCACGATCACCAACGGCGGCACCTTCGGTTCGCTGTTCTCCACTCCGATCGTCAACCCGCCGCAGAGCGCGATCCTCGGCATGCACACGATCAAGGAACGCGCGATCGTCGAGAACGGCCAAGTCATCGCCGCGCCGATGATGTACGTCGCGATCAGCTACGACCACCGCATCATCGACGGCAAGGACGCGGTGCTGTTCCTGGTCGACATCAAGAACCAGCTCGAGAATCCGAGCAAGATGCTTCTCGGCTTGTAAGAGCTGGGATTCGGGATTGGAGATTCGGGATTCGCGGAGGCAGTCAGCGGCTCCGGTCTTGATTCTTTTTCCGAATCCCCAATCCCGAATCTCGAATCCCGTGAGCGAATGAAATGAGCGAACAGTACGACGTCATCGTCATCGGCGGCGGCCCCGCCGGCTATCACGCCGCGATCCGCGCCGCGCAGCTCGGCCTGAAGACCGCTTGCGTCGACGCCTGGACCGGCGCCGACGGCAAGGCCGCGCTCGGCGGCACCTGCCTCAACGTCGGCTGCATTCCGTCGAAGGCGCTGCTCGATTCGTCCAAGCAGTTCTGGAACCTGACCCAGCACTTCGACGTGCACGGCATCAGCGCCAAAGACCCTGCGATCGACGTCAAGACGATGATCGGCCGCAAGGACAAGATCGTGAAGCAGTTCACCGGCGGCGTCGCGATGCTCTACAAGGGCAACAAGATCGCCTCCTTCCTCGGCACCGGCAAGTTGCTGCAGGGTCGCCAAGTCGAGATCACCGCGCCGGACGGCGGCAAGCAGACGATCGCCGGCACCAATGTCGTCATCGCAACCGGTTCGGCGCCGATCGAACTGCCGTTCGCGAAGTTCGACGGCAAGCGCATCGTCGACAACGCCGGCGCGCTCGCATTCGACGCGGTGCCCAAGCGCCTCGGCGTGATCGGCGCCGGCGTGATCGGCCTCGAACTCGGCAGCGTGTGGCGTCGTCTCGGCGCGGAAGTCACGATCCTCGAAGCGCTGCCCGACTTCCTCGGTGCAGCCGACGCCGACATCACCAAGGTCGCGCTGAAGGAATTGAACAAGCAAGGCCTCAAGATCGAACTCGGCGCGAAGCTGTCGAAGGCCGAGATCAAGGGCGAAGAAGTTCACCTGACCTACGCCGGCAAGGACGGCGAGAAGCAGCTGGTGGTCGACAAGCTGCTCGTTGCGGTCGGTCGCCGCGCCTACACCGACGGCCTGCTCGGCGACGGCACCGGCGTCAAGCTCGACGAGCGCGGCCGCGTCGTCGTCGACGAGCACTGCTGGACCGGCGCCGAAGGCGTGTGGGCGGTCGGCGACTGCGTGCGCGGGCCGATGCTCGCACACAAGGGCTTCGAGGAAGGCATCATGGTCGCCGAGCTGATCGCCGGCAAAGCCGGCCACGTCAATCTCGACACGATCCCGTGGGTCATCTACACCGAACCCGAGATCGCTTGGGTCGGCCAGACCGAGAAGCAGCTCAAGGACGCCGGTATCCCCTACAAGACCGGCAGCTTCCCGTTCGCGGCGATCGGTCGCGCAGTCGCGATGAACGAGCCGGCCGGTCTGGTCAAGATGATCGCGCACGCGGAAACCGACCGCATCCTCGGCGTACATCTGGTCGGCGCGAACGTGTCCGAACTGGTCGCCGAATGCGTCGTCGCGATGGAGTTCAAGGGTTCGTCGGAAGACCTCGCGCGCATCGTGCACGCGCATCCGACCTTGAGCGAAGCGGTGCACGAGGCGGCGCTGGCGGTCGACAAGCGCGCGATTCACAAGATGAACTGAGCATCGACGGTGGCGGCGAGCTAGCACACGCCGCTGCCGCGATCTCGCTCATCCTCGACGCTGAAGAACGAGCGCGTCGAAATCCTCATGCGCATCTGGAGTCTGCATCCGCAGTATCTCGACGCCAAAGGTCTGGTCGCGCTGTGGCGCGAGACCTTGCTGGCGCAGGCGGTGCTGCTCGGGCGAACCAAGGGCTACACGCGCCATCCGCAGCTCGATCGTTTTCGCGCTACGGACTCGCCGCCCGCACTGGTCGCCGACTATCTGCGTGCGGTGGCGGCGGAAGCGGCGCAGCGCGGCTATCGCTTCGATACCTCGCGCATCGTCGACGCCGGCGGCACGGCTCGTCTGCCGGTGACGGATGGCCAGATGCAATGCGAATGGCAGCATCTGATGACCAAGCTCGCGCTGCGCGATCCTTTGCGCCGCGAGCGGCTGGCGGCGACACGTTCGCCCCTGCCGCACCCGCTGTTTGACGTCGTGCCGGGCGATGTGGAACCTTGGGAGAAAGCCGCGCCCGTGTCGGGACGGACGGCGAAGAAATCCTCCAAGGATCCCAAATGACGAGCGCGACGTTCAAAGCCTTCCGCATCCGCAACGACAACGGCGCGCATCGCGCCGGCATCGAAGATATGCGCGCAGACGAGCTGTCGGCCGGCGAGGTGCTGGTCAAGGTCGCCTACTCGTCGATCAACTACAAAGATGCGCTGGCCGGGACCGGCAAGGGCAAGATCCTGCGCCAATACCCGCTCAACGGCGGCATCGACCTCGCCGGTTACGTGGCGGCGTCGACCGATCCGAAGTTCAAGGAAGGCGATCAGGTCTTGTGCACCGGCTGCGGCTTGTCGGAAACGCGCGACGGCGGCTACGCCGAGTACGCACGACTCGAATCGAAATGGACGATTCCGCTGCCGACCGGACTGACCCTGCGCGAATCGATGGCGCTCGGCACCGCCGGCTTCACCGCCGCGCTCGCGCTGTTCCAGATGGTCCGCAATGGGCAGACGCCGGCGATGGGCCCGATCGTCGTGACCGGTGCGACCGGCGGCGTCGGCTCGCTCGCGATCGACGTGCTGACCCAGGCCGGTTTCGAAGCGCACGCGATCACCGGCAAGGTCGAGCAGTTCGACTATCTGATCGGGCTTGGCGCAAAACAATGCGTGGCGCGAACCGGGCTGCATTGGGGCCAACGGCCGCTCGAGACGGCGCACTGGGCCGGCGCGATCGACAACGTCGGCGGCGATCTCCTGGCCGGCTTGACGCGCGTGATCAAGCCGTACGGCAACATCGCCGTCTGCGGCAACGCGGCGGCGATCGACCTGGCCACGACCGTGGTGCCGTTCATCATTCGCGGCCTCAGCGTGCTCGGTATCGCCTCGGCCGGCACCGCGCGCGACATCCGCGATCAAATCTGGGCGCACCTGGCTTCCGATTGGAAGCCGGCGCAGCTCGAGCGAATCGCGCAGCGTGAAGTCGAACTGGCTGATCTGCCGACTGTTTTCGACACGATGCTGGCCGGCGGTTCGCTCGGCCGCAGCGTCGTTCGCATCGGTTGATTGCGTCTCTGGCGACACCGCCTTGGTCTGTCTAGAATGCCGCCCTTGCCCAGGGGGAACGCTATGTCCAGAGTGCTGATCGTCGACGACTCGCCTTCGCAGCTCGTCGGCATGAAACGCACCGTCGAGAAGCTCGGCCATCAGGTCATCACGGCGGAAGACGGCGCCGCCGGCGTCGAAGCGGCGAAGCGCGAACTGCCCGACCTGATCCTGATGGACGTGGTGATGCCGAACCTCAACGGCTTCCAGGCCACGCGCACCATCGCGAAGGACCCCAAGACCAGCCACATCCCGATCATCCTGGTCACCACCAAGGATCAGGACACCGACCGCGTGTGGGGCATGCGCCAGGGTGCCAAGGCGTATGTGACCAAGCCGATCGACGAGAGCGAACTGACGCGCGTGATCAAGGACTATCTGCCGGCAGGCTGAGTGCCGGGTTTGCTTCAGCCGCGCGGATCGTATTCGAAGTACGCCTTGGCCAGCGCCTCGTACAGCTCGCGCTGCTCGTCCGTTTCGGCTTTCGGTACACGCACTTCGAGCGTGACGATCTGATCGCCCGGCGTCTTGCCGGGCCAGCCGCGCCCGCGCAGACGCATCTTGCGGCCGCCGTCCGAGCCGGCCGGAACGCGCAGCTCGACGTTGCCCGCCAGCGTGGGCACCGTCACCGTCGCGCCGAGGGCGGCTTCCCACGGGGCGATCGGCAGATCGACCAGCACGTTGCGGCCGTCGAGCCGGAAGCGCGGATCGTCGCGCAAGCCGACTTCGAGAATCAGATCACCGGCCTTGCCGCCGTGCACGCCGGAATAGCCCTGCCCGGCCAGCCGGATCTGCTGGCCCGGTGCGATGCCGGCCGGAATCTTCACTTCCAGCGTGCGCTCGCCACCGCCGTCGCGCAGTGAAATGCGTTCGCGTCCGCCGTGGTAGGCGGTGCTGAGGTCGACTGCGATCTGTGCGTGCAGATCGCGCCCCGGCCGTGGGCCGGCACGTCCCGCGCCGCCGCGATTGCCGAACAGCGATTCGAAGAAGTCGCTGAAATTCTCTTGCTCGAAGCGACCGTCGCCGCCGCCGAAGTCGGTCTCGCCCTGCCAGTTCGGCGGCGGCCCGCGGAACGTGTCGCCGCCACGATAACCGCCGGCGCGCAGCTGATCGTAGGCCTTGCGTCGCGACGGCTCGCGCAACGCCTCGTAGGCCTCGTTGACCGCCTTGAACTTGTCCTCCGCGCCGGCTTCCTTGCTGACGTCCGGGTGGTATTTGCGCGCGAGTCGCCGATACGCCGATTTGATTTCGGCGTCGCTCGCATCCGACTTCACGCCGAGCGTTTCGTAGTAGTCCTTGAACTCCATCCCCGCCCTCGGTTGCTTTTGCGATCGTCCTTGATCGCTGCTTCGAACGTTGCGCGGATTCGCCTGACGCAACCGCGACTTGCAAGTCTAGAGCGGCCATCCGTGGCCGCACTTTTGAATGGGTTTTTGCGATCGTCCTTGATCGCTGTTTCAGATCGCGCTGCGATTCACGTGATGCAGACGCAACTTGAGAATCCAGAGCGGCCATCCGTGGCCGCACTTTAAATAGGTTTGCGATCGTCCTTGATCGCTGCTGCGAGTCGCGCTGAGACCACCCGACGCAAACGCAATCTGCAGGTTCATAGCAGCCGTCCATGGCCGCGCTGTCCAACAACAACGAAACCCGCGGTATGCCTACCGCGGGTGTGGCGTTCCTCGTTGCGGTACGCCGGCTGGATGCCAGCGTACCAAAGCGACTGCGTTCGTTCGCGGCGATCAGCCGTTGATCGCGATGCGGCGCGGCGCCAGTTCCGGCTTCTTCGGAATCGAGATCTCGAGCACGCCGTGCTTGCCGGCCGCGCTGATGCCGTCGGCGTTGGCGCTCTCGGGCAGCGTGAAGCGACGCTCGAAACTGCCGTGGCGGCGCTCGACGCGGGTGAGCTTGGCGCCGTCTTCCTTCGATTCGGACTTGCGTTCGCCCTTCAGCGTCAACACGTTCTTGTCCATCTGGACTTCGATCTCGGACGGGTCGATGCCGGGCAGGTCGGCCAGGATGACGAAACGCTCGGCTTCCTCGCGCACGTCGACGCGCGGCGCCCAGGTGCTGGTTTCGGCGTCGCCGAAGTAGCGATCCAGCGCGTGCTTGGCCTGCGCATTGCCGCGTACCAGCCAGGGGGAATAGTGGTTGACCAACATGGGTTCTCTCCGCATAGGTGTACGGCGACGCTCGCCGCGATGAGAACCAGATGGAGCTCGGCTTTAGGCTTTCAAGAGCCGGTTTGATGAGCCGCTTTCCCGAGCGAATCGGAACGATACCGATCGCGATCGAAGCCACGCGCCGTATGATCGGCCACTCCCTCCCAGCGGAACACGACATGATCCAGCCAGGCGAACGCATCCCGGCCGCAACCCTCAACATCCTCAAGGACGGCGTGCAGACGATTTCCACCGACGACATCTTCGCCGGCAAGAAGGTGGTGCTGTTCTCGGTACCCGGCGCGTTCACGCCGACCTGCTCGGCCAAGCACCTGCCCGGCTACGTCGATCACTACGAAGAATTTCGCCGGCACGACGTCGAGATCGCCTGCATCGCGGTCAACGACGCCTACGTGATGAACGCCTGGGCGCAGTCGCAGAACGTGCCCGAAGGGCTGTTGATGCTGGCCGACGGCAACGGCGAATTCACCCGCGCGCTCGGCTTGGAGATGGACGCGACGCGCTTCGGCATGGGCCTGCGCGGCAAGCGCTTCGCGCTCTACGCCGAGGACGGCGTGGTGAAGAAGATCAACGTCGAGGCGCCGGGCGAGTTCAAGGTTTCCAGCGCCGAGGCGATGCTGGCCGAGATCGGCTGATTAGCACCGGTATCCAATCGAAGCCGGGCCGCCGACGAGCAGCGGCCCGGCGCGTCGATCACTCTTCCGCAGGCGCGGCCGGCAACTCGCTCGCGGCGGCGTCGCCGCCCTCTTCCTCGCTGAGCGCCTGGACCTTGACCACGCCGACCAAAGCTTCGTCGGTCGGCAGGCGGATCAGGGTCACGCCCTGCGTGTTGCGGCCGACGCGCGCGATCTCGCTCGCGCGTGTACGCACCAGGGTGCCTTGGTTGGAGATCAGCATCAGCTCGTGGCTTTCGCCGAGCTGTACCGCGCCGACCAGGGCGCCGTTGCGATCCGAGCACTGGATCGCGATCACGCCTTGGGTGCCGCGTCCTTTGCGCGGGTAGTCGGCCAGCGGGGTGCGCTTGCCGTAGCCACGCTCGGTCGCGGTCAGGATGTCGCCGTCGGCATCGGCGTCGCCGCTTTCGCTGACGATCAGGCTGACCACCTGCTCACCCTCGGCCAAGCGCATGCCGCGCACGCCGGTCGCGGTACGACCCATCGAGCGTACCTCGCTCTCGTCGAAGCGCACCGCCTTGCCGTTCGACGCGAACAACAGGATGTCGCGCGCACCGTCGGTGATCTGCACGTCGACCAGGGCATCGCCTTCGTCGAGGCCGATCGCGATCTTGCCGCGCTGCAACTGGAACTCGAACTCGGTCAGCGGCGTCTTCTTCACCGTGCCGTTGCGGGTGGCGAAGAACACGTAGCGATCGGCGGCGAAGTCGCGCACCGGCTGCACCGCCTGCACCTTCTCGCCCGGTTCCAGCGGCAACAGATTCACGATCGGCTTGCCGCGCGCGTTCGGGCCGGCGTCGGGCAGCTTGTAGACCTTGAGCCAGAACACGCGGCCGGCGCTGGTGAACACCAGCAGGATGTCGTGCGTGTTGGCGATCCACAAGCGCTCGACGAAGTCTTCTTCCTTCATCGCGGTGGCCGAGCGGCCTTTGCCGCCGCGCCGCTGCGCGCGATACAGGCTGACCGGTTGACGCTTGGCGTAGCCGGCGTGCGACAAGGTGACGACGACGTCTTCGGGCTCGATCAGGTCGAGCACGTCGAGGTCCTCCTGGCTCGCCTGAATCAGGGTGCGGCGCGCATCGCCGTACTGCTCTTTCAATTCGACGAGCTCGTCGCGAATCACCTTGAGCAGCACGTCGGGATGCTCGAGGATCTCGATCAAGCCGGCGATCGTGCGCAGCAAATCCTTGTACTCGTCGGTGAGCTTCTCTTGCTCGAGGCCGGTCAGACGCGACAAGCGCATCTCGAGAATCTGCTGCGCCTGCACCTCCGACAGCTGATAGCCCGCATCGGCCAAACCGACCGACGCGTCCAGCCCTTCCGGTCGCGACGCGTCGGCGCCGGCCGCGGCGAGCAGCGCGCGCACCAGACCCGGCTCCCAGCGCCGCGCCAGCATGCGCTGCTTGGCTTCGTCCGGTGAAGGCGAGGTCTTGATCAGTTCGACCATCTCGTCGATGTTCGCCAGCGCGACGGTCAGGCCTTCCAAGATGTGGGCGCGGTCGCGTGCCTTGCGCAGATCGAAGATCGTGCGCCGCGTGACGACTTCGCGGCGGTGGCGGATGAACGCATCGAGGATTTCGCGCAAGCCGAGCGTACGCGGCTGGCCGTCGAGCAAGGCCACCATGTTGATGCCGAAGGTGACCTGCAGCTGCGTCTGCTGGAACAGATTGTTGAGCAGCACGTCGGCCGAGGTGTCGCGGCGCACTTCGATGACGACGCGCAGACCGTCCTTATCCGATTCGTCGCGCAGCTCGGAGATGCCCTCGATGCGCTTTTCCTTGACCAGCTCGGCGATCTTCTCGATCAACCGCGCCTTGTTCACCTGGAACGGGATCTCGGTGACGATGATCGTTTCGCGACCGTTGTCCTCGCTCTCGATCTCGCATTTCGCGCGCACCAGGATGCGGCCGCGACCGGTGCGATACGCCTCGATGATGCCGGCGGCGCCGTTGATGATGCCGGCGGTCGGAAAATCCGGCCCCGGAACGTGGCGCATCAACTCGTCGAAACCGAGCTCCGGATCGTCGATCAGCGCGATGCACGCCGACAGCACTTCGCCGAGGTTGTGCGGCGGCACGTTGGTCGCCATGCCGACCGCGATACCGGCGGAGCCGTTGATCAGCAGGTTCGGTATGCGCGTGGGCAGTACGGTGGGTTCGAGTTCTTTTTCGTCGTAGTTCGGCTGGTAGTCGACGGTTTCCTTGTCGATGTCGGCCAGAAGTTCCGACGACAATCGATCGAGCCGGCACTCGGTGTAACGCATCGCCGCGGCTTCGTCGCCGTCGACCGAACCGAAG
Organism: Dokdonella sp. GW821-FHT11D02; assembly: GCF_058808595.1. Classification (NCBI taxonomy): domain Bacteria; kingdom Pseudomonadati; phylum Pseudomonadota; class Gammaproteobacteria; order Lysobacterales; family Rhodanobacteraceae; genus Dokdonella; species Dokdonella sp. GW821-FHT11D02. The sequence goes on from NZ_CM179520.1 coordinate 3,525,939, forward strand.
TTGCCCTGGCCGTCGATGAGCGTGTAGCGCATCGAGAAGTCTTGCGCCATGCGCACCAGCGCGTCGTAGATCGAAGAGTCGCCGTGCGGATGGTATTTACCCATCACATCGCCGACCACGCGCGCGCACTTCACGTACGGACGATTCCACACCGTATTCGATTCGTGCATCGCGTACAGCGTGCGCCGATGCACCGGCTTCAGGCCGTCGCGCACGTCGGGAAGCGCGCGCCCGACGATCACGCTCATCGCGTAGTCGAGATAGCTCTTGCGGACTTCGTCTTCGATATTGACGCGAATGACTTCTCTGGCCAGTTCAGCCATCAGCAACCCTCTGTGATGCGGTGAATTCCGATGATTCCGATGCCGTTCGGCTAGCGCCAAGGCAACATGAAATCATAGCACAGACGGGCGCCGAAAACGGCGTTTTTCCTTGACCGCAGAGGGACTTGGCCGACGTTTCAGCCGCTCGTGCGATTCGCCGCGGCGGCTTCCGCCGGCGCGCGGAAAATCCAGTACTTCGAACTCAAGAAATTGACGAAGGCGGCGGCGACCGAACCGGCCGCGACACCGATCGCCGGCCACTCGTGCACCAGCGGCCACAAGGCGAGACAAGCGGCATAAACGCCGTAATTAAGGGCGAAACCGAGCGCCATCGCGATCAGGTAACGCACCAGCTGACGCCGCTTGCTGCCGCTGCTGCGGCCGGAGAAGGTAAAGCGGCGGTTGAACACCCAGGTCGTGGTCGCTGCGGCCAGGAACGAGAGCACGCGCGCGCCGTAGGGATTGAACGCGAACTCGCGCACCAGCAGCTGCACGATGCCGGCGTCGACGACGAAGCCGATCGCGCCGCTGATCGCGAACAGAAGAATTTCCTTGCGCAAGGCCATGCCCGACCGTCCCCGCGTTCAGCGCGCAGCGCGAAACAGCTCGGCCATGCGCGCGGTATCAGGGCGTTCGACCACGCCGCGCTCGGTCACGATCGCATCGATCAGCGTGGCCGGCGTCACGTCGAACACCGGATTCCAGGCCTGCGCGCCGTCGGCCACCGTGCGCTGGCCGGCATAGCCGAGCAATTCGTCCGGCGCGCGCAACTCGATCTCGATCTCGGCGCCGTTCGCGGTCGCCATGTCGACCGTCGAGGACGGCGCCACCACCATGAACTTGACGCCGTGGTGGCGTGCCGTGATCGCGAGCTGGTAGGTGCCGATCTTGTTCGCGGTGTCGCCGTTGGCGGCGATGCGGTCGGCGCCGACCACGACCCATTGCACGGCACCGGACTTCATCAAGTGCGCGGCGGCCGAATCGGCAATCAGGGTGGCCGGTATGCGATCGCGCAACAGCTCCCATAGGGTCAGACGCGCGCCCTGCAGCCAGGGGCGCGTCTCGCCGGCGTACACGCGCGCGAGGCTTCCGGCAGCGAAGCCTGCGCGGATCACGCCGAGGGCAGTGCCGTAGCCGGCGGTCGCGAGCGAGCCGGTGTTGCAGTGGGTGAGCACGCCGACGCCTTCGCCCGGCGCATTCGCGCCGATCAGCGCCGCGCCGAGTTCGCCCATGTGGCGATTTGCGGCGAGATCTTCGTCCTGAATCGCCTGTGCCTCGCGCGTCAGCGCGGCGACGTCGCTGCCGGCGCCCTGCATGCGGTCGAGCGCCCACATCAGGTTCACCGCGGTCGGCCGCGCCGAGCGTAGCTGTGCCAGCGCCGCGTCGAGCCGCTCAGGCTCGTTGCGCGCCGCCAACACCACGCCCCAGGCCGCCGCGATGCCGATCGCCGGCGCGCCGCGCACGACCAGATCGCGGATCGCAGCGCCGACTTCAGCCGCGCTGCGGCAATCGACGTAGGTTTCCTCGGCTGGCAAGCGCCGCTGATCGAGCAGGCGCAGATAATCGCCCTGCCAAAGCACGGCGCGGATCGAATCGTGGCTGGAGACGACGGCAGCGTTCATGGCGACGGAAGCTCGGAAGAAAACGCGGATCGCAAGGCTCGCCTGCGGGGCGCGCAGCGTACCAGCGCGATCCTGCGCGGACCAGATCGCGACGCCGTTGCGAGGAGATGGTGGGCGGTGCAGGGATCGAACCTGCGACCCTTGCCGTGTGAAGGCAATGCTCTACCGCTGAGCTAACCGCCCTGAACCGATCTGGAGACTGCCTGACGTCGCCGCTGGGGCGATTTCGCCTGGCAAGACGGAGTGGCGGTGCTGTCGCATCGCCGCCCCACCAGAGGTGGTGCCGGAGAAGGGAATCGAACCCCCGACCCACGCATTACGAATGCGTTGCTCTACCAGCTGAGCTACTCCGGCGAGGGGCGCGGAGTATACGGTGCCGCGAAGTGTTGCTCAACCTCCGGACGGCGGACCGACGGTGCCGAAGGTGCAGTAGTCGTCAGTGCCGCGCTGGTGGAACTTCTGCCCGACATTGTCGATGGTCAACGTACCGCAGCGATCACTCGCTTGAGATCCCTGCGGCGTTGCCTGCAATCGGTAACGGGCGGCCTGAGGGTCTGCCGGAAATGAGAGCGAGTAGTACCCACCGCCCGTCGCGTCGCGCGGCGAGCCGGTAAACGGCAAGGTGAAGCCGACATAAGTCCGGTTCTCCGTGTAGCGGCGCTCCAGCAACTGCGCAATCTCGAGCAGGTCCGCCTTGGCTTGCGCACGGCGAGCCTTGCGGATGTGTTCGAGATAGCTCGGCATCGCAATCGCGGCGAGGATCGCCACGATCGCAACGGTCATGACCAGCTCGATCAAAGTAAAGCCGCGTTGCGCCGACGCTTGCTGCGCCGGCGACCGCCGCGACCAACGAGTTTTGCGCTGTTCGTGCATGGGATCCTCCTCAATCAGCGCAGCTGGCGCCAGGACGCGCGGCATTGGAAATCTTGACTACCCGGCAAGCCAGGGTTGGGTATCAGACTGCAACGCTGATTGGCTTCGGGGCCGCCGCATTGGAGCGGATAGCCGGGATCGCCCGGGTGACACCACGACGGCGGGTCGCACTGCGGATCGGTCGATGGGGTTCCCGGTGGGGCGTTCGGATTCGCGCAGGGGCAGTTCGGATAGCCCGGCACACCCGGCGTGCAGTAGGGCCGTGGGTTGGATACGCAATCGGGCGTGCCCGGCGGACAGCCGATCGCTGGAATGCCGGTGTGTCCCGGGATCGTGACTACCGGATTGGGAGAGTTCAGCGGCGGACCGTTGCCGATGTTCTGCCCGCCAGGCGCCGTACCGCCGCCATTGCCGCCGAAGCCGCGTGTTTCGGACGGGAAAGCAGCCGAACCGTTCAACAGATCCAGTTCGAGCAAGCTGTTGACGCCGGCCGGCAAGCAGATTTCACCGCTCGGCCGGAACACGTTCACGAACAGCTTGCTGAGCAGGCCGACCGGCGCTGCGACGATGCGCTCTCCGCTCAACGGGTCTGCGTCGCCGGCGTTGCGTTGCAAGGTCAGATCCAGGAACCAGCCCAATTTGCCGATGCTGTAGTCGGTACTACGGTAGCCGAACGCGTTCTGCGTCATCGTCCACAAGCCGCTCGACGCGTTGTAGGCAGTGACCTTCTGCTCCTGCAAGTCGTCGCGGATGACTTGGGTGCCGCTGTTGTTGTCCCAGATCGCGTAGAGCGTATTGACCAAGGGCTTGTTGTCGGATTCCAAGTGATACGGATCGTTGTCGGTGATGTCGAGGTATTTGCCGGTGCCGAAATACACGATCACGCCGCCAAGCGGATTCTTGACCGCGAACATGCCGCTGGTGATCGGCTGCTGGTGACCATAGCTGTCGACCGCCTTGAAGATCGGCGTCGAGGGCGACAGACGCCAGCGATTTTCGGACAGCACGAACTTCCACACATTGCCGCGATAGTCACCGGCGTAGATGGTGTCGCCGATGCCGTCGGAGCAGACGCTCTCGCCGGTCGCCGGACAGTTGCCCTTCCCATCGACAATGGTCGCGGTCGACAGTCCGTTCGGCGCGGCATTCGCCGCATCGGTGATTGGATCCACCGTGCGTGGCGTGCCAGTGGCCAAGTCGATCACGAACAGTTTCGCCTTGTTGCTGGCACCGTTGTAGCCATTGCCGAACGCGGTGACCCATTTGCCGTCGGCGGTCAGCGTCGGCGGACTCGGAGTCCCGGTGAATTGGCCCATATCGGCGTCGGTCTGGTCGTTGAACTCGAACAACAAGTCATTGCCGCCGAAGGCCGACGGAGTCGTCACGTTGAGCGCGAACACCGAGCGCGCGCCGGCACCGGCCGAACCGACCAGCACCGTCTTCCAAGCGCCTAGGAAGGCATCGCCGAGAGCCGGCGTACCGTCGACGAAATACGTGTGCGCGTAGCTCGGCTTGGCCAGCTTACCGAGCTTGGGTACGACGGCGTTCGGGATGTAGGCGAACAACTCCTGGCCGCCGTTGGCGGCGCCGGCGAATGCATGCAGCATGCCGTCGTTGGCGCCGACGAAGACCGTGGTCGGCTTGGCGTCGACGTGCGCCTGATAAGCGTTGATGCAGGCTTGGTCGCAGCCCGGTGCGGGCTGCAACATGTTGTAGCCGTAGCTGAGCTTGTAGCCGACCTGAGGTGAGGAATTGACGATGTCACCGAGCCGCTTGGCCGTCTCGCGCTTTCGATAGGCTCCGCCCGGCTCCTCGTTGTCTTGCGCGCCTTTGAGATAGGCCACCAGATTGTTGATGCTGTTGGTGGTGTTCGGCCAGTCGCTGCCGGCCAATGCCGTTTGCATCGCCGTCGTCAGATTCGAGCCGGTGAACTGCTGCGCCCGATAGCCGCTGCTACCGCTCGGAACGCCGACCCAGATCGTGTTGCGCGCACCGGCGGGCAGTTTGCTCGCTGCCGACCACTGCTCTCCGCCGAGCGAGCCGTCCGCGCCAAGTTGAAATGCCTTCAGGTCACCGACCCAGCCGCTGGAGTCGTAGGACGATTGATACGCCAGTGTCTGCCCGACGGTGAAGCGCGAGGCGCTGGCGGCGACACTGCCGGACGGACTCGATCCGGCAATGACGGACTCGAACACCTTCTGCAACTGCTCCTTCAACTTGGCCGGATTGCGCACGAGGAAGTAGTTGTTTGGCACGTTGGTCGGGTGCCCGTCTGCATCCAGCGGTGCCCAGTCCTCCGATGGAGCTGCATTCGGCCATTCATTCGCCAGCGGCGGACGGCGCTTGTGCGTGTTCGCGTCGACCGTGGTGAAACCGCCGTACTTGGCCGAGTAGAACAGCGGGTTTTCGAGCTGCTTTGCGCTCGAGGTGCCGGCCGAGAACTTCAGCACCATCGGCTTGTACCAGTTCGAATCAGGCTCGAGCGTCTGCGTGAGGATCGAGCCATTCGTGTTGCCTGGACGCAGCGTGAGTCGCTTGAGGCCGTCGGCGTTCGAGCCGGTCACCGCGTAACCGGTCAGCATCGCATTGCCGGCATAGGCGGACAGGTTTTCGATGCGAATCAGCACGTCGTTGGCGCGCACCGTCGGCCGGCCATCGCTGCCGCACACCGGCGACGCGTCAGCGTCAGTGCCCGTACCCTTCGCGCGCCAGCAGATGTCGAAGCCGCTGTACGACGCCGTAGACGGCGGCGGCACGACGCCACCGGTGATCACGTAGCTTTTCGTCGAAACGTCAATATTGCCGTTGTTCGCCGTATAGGACGAGCAGGTTCCCGTACCGTTAGAACCGGTGCACAGCTTCAAGGTATAGCCGGACGCTACCTTGACCGAGCGGACTCTCACTGCGATCAGATTGTCGCCCGAGGCCGTGTTCGGACAAGTTCTACCCGATCCGTAATTGGTGGAGGTATACCAACACAGCTCCTGCGCCGTCGTGGTCGGCAAACCGGTCGAACGACTGCAGGCATCACCGACGCAATAGGTCAGCATCGACACGACGTCGTTGTCGTGGTCGTTGCCCCAGAGCGAGTCTTCCCAGACCAGCGAAAAGCTGCCGGCGCTGGCGTTCGACTCGAGCGCGCGACCATAGACGTAACGCCGATCCTGCGTCGACGTCTTGCTGCCGATGCTGACCGAACCCAAGAAGCAGCTGCGCCACGCCGTGTCGTTGGTTCCACCAAGGCCATCTGCGGAACCGCTGTTGTTGGCTTGGCACAAGGGCGCCAGCGCAATTTTGTTGTTGCCGACCGGAATTTCGAATTTCGGCAGATTCTCGGCCAATGCGACCGCGTAGGTCTGCACTGTATTGCGCGAGTCGACCGGCTTGGGTTCGCCGCGAGAATTGGTCAGATTGGGCCGCAGATCGGTGGTCCAGGCCTTGTAGGCCAATCCCGCCATCAGGTAACTGCCCTCCATCGACGGAATATCCGGGCAAATGCCGCGCACGTCGCCGAGGCTGGTGACGGTTTTGGCCGTGCACAAATCGACATGCGTGTTGGTGTCGGTCTGCTTCGGTCCCGCGGCCGCACTGGCTGGATCGACCAGATGGCCGAGGGAGCGGCCGACCAGATCTTGGCCGTTCACGCTCTCCTTGCCGCCTACGGATCCCGTCAGCGTTGCCGCATCGCTTTGCAGCGAAGCCACAGTCGGCACTTCGTCGCCGTCGAACGAATTCAAGCCGCTGGCCAAGACCAGGATGCTGCAATTGGCGCAATACGGATTGCCGCCCTGCGCCGGCGCTCGATACGGATCGAGCCAATTCGGCGCCGGCAAACCGGACAAGTCATTTGAAGCCGAGAAACCGGTCGTCTTCGACTCGTTGGAGATATAGCGCACCGCCTCGGCGTACATTTCAGACAGCGGATTGCCCCAGCCACTGCAATTCTGGCTGTTGGCCGACGTACCGGGATTGTTGAGATGCTTGTCCCCGTCGCGGTTGAGGATGCCGTAGGTGTTGCAGTCGTTCCACTTGGCATTTTGGATGCCATTGGCATTGACGGTCACCTCCCAATTCGTCAACTTGAACCGCTTGATCGCATTGACGATACCCTCGGTACCATCCTCTTGATTGCAGAAGCGACCGTTACTCAGATTGACCTCGTCGCCCGTTGCGCAACCAGCACCCGTCCCGTTACCGGCGAACTTGCCGATATTGCGGCGCAGAACGCCGCCGCTACGCGGCTTGGAATAGCTACCGCTGATCAAGCCGAAGCGCAGCTTGCCGCTCTCACCGTAGTTCTGCAGCAAGCCGACCGGCTTGTAGGATGCCGCACCGCTAGTGTCGGTGTATTTTTGACAGAAGCTTTCGCGTTTGGTCGCGTCCGTTCCGCAGACTTGCACACGAACCGTATAGTCGCCCGCGGTTCCACCGAGAGCCGCGCTCTTGGGAGCGTCGTCCCAACAACTGTTGTCGCCGCTCGCACCGGAGCAGCTGCCAGTGCCAGGAGGATAAGCCGTCTCGCGCCAATTACACTGGCTCAATGCCGTCGCCGCCCATTCGGGGTAGTCGCCGCTCGCGACACGCAAGGTCGGGTCGCCAGCTCCATTCGCTCCGAAAGAAGCGCTGCACAGTGTTACGGGACCGGTGGCGCCGGGCACGAACTGAGCCACATCGCTGCCGCGATAAACCTTCGCCCAGGCGTGCAAGTCGTTCGGGATGTAGGCGCGCTCGAGTACCGTGCTTGCATCGTCGGTCGAGCGGTTGCCGCCGTAGAGCACGAAGCGCAGCAGGTCGATGCGGCTCATCGCCGCCCAGTTCAGAAAGTTTCCGCTCCAGGCGCTGCTGCATTGATGCGAATTCGTTCCGGTCGCCTTCGCCGAGGCGGTGAACTTGCTGCTGCCGTAGGTGTAGCAGAGCTTTGGATCGAAGTAGCCCGAATAGTCGAAGGTGTCGATGTAGGTCGTGTCGATGCCGTTGTTGTTTTCCGGATCGAGATCGGTGTAGTCCGGATAGGCTTTATTGAACAACTGCTCGTCGCGTGACATCACCATCATCATCAGCGGCGGCACGCCTGCGGTGGTGAACAGCGGTTGGTCGGTGATCGGAATCGACTGCGCCTGCGCGTATCCGACCGGTGCGGCCAGCGCAGAGAGCAGACTCAGCAGCGCAGCTGCGCCGGTCAATCGCAAATCGAGAAGCTTCATTGGACGTTTCCCCTACGGCGCGGTTACGACGCCTCAGAAAATGAAAATGCCTTGCAAAGCCGCCTTGGCATCTCCGCTGCGGTCTTTGTCGATCGCGGCGACCGAGTAGTAGCGCAGGGCGCCGCCGTTGGGCGGCAAGGCGGCACTCGAACAGGTTGGGCAATACATCAAGGATCGCTGCGGCTGCACAGGCAAGGTCGGCTCGCTGGTCAGCCAAGATGACCACGGCATCTGATTCACCGCAGCGGTATTCGGATCGGCACCGACGGTGAGACAGTTGCCGGCGGTATAGCAATTGATGCCGTAAGTGATCGGGTTCGCACGCACGGTTTCGCGTGCGTTCGTCAAGGCCGTCTCGCCTGCCTCGAAGCCGTCGTGACGGACTTTGAAATTGCCGGCCATGCGCTCTTGCAGCAAGGTCACCTGCATTGCCGTGATGCCGATCATGGTCATCAAGAGCAGCATGATCAGGCCGACGAACAGGGCCGCGCCGCGCTGGTGAGAAAAGGATGGATGTTCGAGTCGCTTGTCCATGGCGGCCGCTCAAAAGCCAGTAAGTCGATTGCGCAAGGCAATCGTGGTTTCGTAAACATCGCGGAAGCGATGATCGTCAGGACGCGTCATCTTCGTAAACGGTGCCGTCGTCGCATCCTCGCCGCCGAGATGGAACACGTTTCCACCCGTACGCGGTGCAGTGCCGACCGGATCCTGGCTGCGCATCAGCAACGCGATACGAACGCTGACGACTTGGCGCCAAGCGGCGTCGATCTGAACCGGCGTACCGGTATTGGGAATCTCGTCGGCCCTGACGAACGAATTGGCCAAACCGTCGCCGTCACTGTCGATGCCGTACCACAACTGCATCGCTTCGACACCGTCGGCAATTTCTTCCGTCGTCAGCGAAGGAAAGGCACCGCCGCCTGTGTTCGCGTAGCGCTGAACTTTCAGCGCCGGGTTACCGACTTCCGAGCTTCCGACGAAGATCGCAAGGAATTCGGCTTTGTGAATCTCGGCGTTCAACGTGCCTTCCGGCGTACCCAGGGGCGGCTGCTTGAACTCGCCTTCTGCATTGGTGAAACCCCAGGTGTCGTTCGGGCCGGTTCCGTTCGGATTGCGCATCGCATTGTCTGTGCTGCCACCGATCAACACCGTATTCGCGGACCCGGCGCTGGCACGGAAAATATCGACGCGCGGACGGCAATTGGTGGCCGCGTAGACGCCGCCGACGGTGACGAAATTCGAATCGTTCGGCACGCTTCCCAGATTAAAGGTGCCGGTGGTGGGATTGAACGCAGGACCGGCGGGCGTAGTCACCACCGCTGCCGAGGCTGAACTCAGAATGCGCAGCACCAGGACGTCCGAACCGGCGACGGGCCGCGCCGTGGACGAAGGGAGAACGCCGCTCTGGGTCAGACTCGGCGTCCAATCACCAGCCGCTCCGGGCGGCGGATCGGCGACGCCATCGGTCGAACAGCTGTCCTGACCGCAATTGGTGTATTCGAAGCCCTGGATCGGACGGCTGAAGCGAACCACGTTCTGCGTGTCGCTCGCCGGTGTGGTCGGTATGTGGTTGTAGTACTGCAACGTCGCATCCGATTCGTTGCCGCAACCCAAGTATCCGGTCATACGCAAGTTGTCTTCGAGAAAACTGAAGATGAAGCGCGCGTTCTCCTGCGAACGCGACATGCCAGCCTGCAACGAATAGGCGACCTTCGAGCCGATAAAAATCTGGCTGAGCCCGAGCAGCAGCAGAGCCGAGATCGTCATCGCGACGAGAATCTCGATCAACGACAAGCCTTTCGCGGGTGCGAGCAAGCGGATTCTTTTCGCGGATGCGTTCATAGCGTCGTGGTCAGAGTGAATTCCCTACCGCGGTCGGCGTCGGTGATCGCCCAGCGGGCGTCGGTCCAGGTGATGTGTATGGCGATATCACCGCCACCGAACTCGAGCCGACCGCTGCCGTCCGGCAACTGCGCGGCGATCTGCGCTTGCCAGTCGTCCAAATCGGCGACTGCGCGAGGGCTGTTGCCGCTGCCGTAATAGGCGATCGCGGTATTCGTCGCGCCACCGCCGTGCGCACGCATGCGCTCGACGATCATGTTCGCCAAAGCGGTTGCCTGAGTACGGAAATTCGCGCTCTGGTTCGCCTTCATCGAAAATGCCTGCAGCGCGGCAAGGCCGAGCAAGCCGAGACTGAGCACGACCATGGCGACCAGCACTTCGAGCAGGGTGAAGCCACGTCGCGAGCGGGTATGGATCGTCATGGATGAGCCGTTCTCGGAAGTGCGACCATTTATCGACAGATATCGTTGACGATCAAAGCTCGTCCACGCAGTTCCAACGTGATCGTGCGCTGCAATATTGCAGTCGCGGAAACGCAAGATCGCGGCCGCAGCTTGAACGTCGTATGTGGCGCCCTATCGGCGGTACCGGTGTTCACGGTGTTGCTATCGGTTATCCCTCGCCCGGAGCGATCGAAGCTGATCCACTTCACCACATCACTGCTGGAAAGGGCCTCGAGGGTGGTGTCTGGACTGATCGGTTCCCACATGCGCAGCACCACGTCGGTGCCTGCGTCGACCTGGCCGCGCGTGCCGTAATCGGTGAACACGATCCAGCGATTGGTCGCCCAATTGCTCGAATCGGCGCAAGTCGTCCCGTTCGCACTCGGACACAAAGTCACCGGCCGCGAGCGCGTCATCGCCTCTCCTCGGGCCAGATTGATCGCGGTGACGAACTCGTTCGCCCCGGTCGCGGTGCGATTACTCTGGATAGTTTGCCGATAGCTCGGCATGGCGATCGCCGCCAGGATCGCGACGATCGCGATCGTGATCATCAACTCGATCAGGCCGAAGCCGCCGCTGAGGATGCTGGTGCGGATAGGTGGCGACACGCGACGGCTTCCCCCGAATGCCGGAATGGGTCGCACCTTAGATTTAGTAAGGAAGCGGCGCAAGCCGCGATCCAGCCTGCGGTAGGAATTGGCGGACGAATGGTGCTCGCCCGGGCGCTGCGCCGATCGCCGCTTACGCGACCACCCGCAGCCTGAGTTCCTTCGGCAACGCGAACGTCACGTTCTCGGGCTCACCGTCGAGCTCGCGCACGGTAGCGCCACCCGACTCGCGCAGGCGCGCGACGACGTCGCGGACCAGGCTTTCCGGGGCGGAGGCGCCGGCGGTGACGCCGATGCGCTGGCGGTCCTGCAGCCATTCGGGGCGGATATCTTCTGCGCCGTCGATCAGGTAGGCCGGCACGCCCTGCTTCTCGGCCAGCTCGCGCAGACGGTTGGAGTTGGAACTGTTGGGTGAGCCGACCACCAGCACCAGGTCGCACTGTTGACCGAGCCGGCGCACCGCGTCCTGGCGATTCTGGGTGGCGTAGCAGATATCGTCGTGGCGCGGCCCGACGATCGCCGGGAAGCGGCGCTGCAGGGCTTCGATCACCGCGCGCGTGTCGTCGATCGACAGCGTGGTCTGGGTCGCGAAGGCGATCTGCTCGGGATTGCGCGGCGTCAGGTGATCGACGCATTCGGGCGTTTCGACGAGGTGGATCGCGCCGGCGTTGGCGCGGTCCCACTGCCCCATCGTGCCCTCGACTTCGGGATGGCCGGCGTGGCCGATCAAGACCACGTCACGCCCGGCCTTGCCGTGGCGCGCGACTTCCATGTGCACCTTGGTCACCAGCGGACAGGTCGCATCGAACACGCGCAAGCCGCGTTCACCCGCCTCGCCGCGTACCGCTTGCGAAACGCCGTGCGCGCTGAAGATGACGGTGGCGCCGTCCGGGACTTCGGCCAATTCGTCGACGAAGATCGCGCCCTGGCCGCGCAGTTTCTCGACCACGAAGCGGTTGTGCACCACTTCGTGGCGCACGTAGATCGGCGCGCCGAAGGTCTCCAGCGCGCGCTCGACGATCTCGATCGCGCGATCGACGCCGGCGCAGAAGCCGCGGGGATTGGCGAGGATGACTTGCATCAGTAAGGCGTACCGTCTTTGTGCGTGTACGCGAAGCGGCCTTCGGCATCTACCCGCAAGGCCAGGTCCACGTCCGCATAGTGTACCGGTCCGGTCCGAGGGGTGCGATTGCTGATCTCGAGGTAGGACGCCGGCACGTTGCCGCGGTTCACGAACTGGTGCGCATTCGGCTCGCCCGCCTTGAACCCGACGACCATGCCGGCATCAAGGGTTTCCTCCCCCTCTTCCGTGCACAGGACCAGCTCGCCCTCGAGCACGTAGATCAGCTCGTCGTCGTCCTCGTGCCAGTGGCGCATCGAGGATTCGACGCCGGGCGGTAACACGGTCAGGTTGACGCCGATCAGGCCGAGACCGAAGGCGTCAGCGAGTGATCGCTTCTCGCGCGGCAACACGCGCGAACGGAACGGCTCGGGATAGGTGCTGGTCGTGCGGGCCGCGAGATCGAGTGCGCGCTTGGCGATCATGCGGATTTCTTTCCGTCGAACAAGCCAAAAGCGATCAGCAGCACGGCGCCGACACTGATCGCCGAGTCGGCGATGTTGAACGCCGGGAAGTACCAATCGCCGTGGTAGACCTGGATGAAATCGGTGACGTGGCCGAAACGCAGGCGGTCGATCAGATTGCCTATCGCGCCGCCGACGATCAGCGCCAGCGGCAGCGCTGTGCGCCAGTCGCGGCGCGCCGTGCGTGAGAGCCAGATCACCAGCACCGCGCTGACGCCGATCGCGAGCGCGGTGAACAGCCAGCGCTGCCAGCCGCTTTCGTCGGCGAGGAAACTGAAGGCCGCGCCGGTGTTGAAGGCGAGCGTCCAGTTCAGCAACCCCGGAATCACCTCGACGCGCTGCAAGTGCTCGAGCGCGCCGAGCACGATCTGCTTGGTCCACTGGTCGAGCGCGATCACCAGCAGCGACAGCCCGAGCCAGGACAACGCATTCGGCTTGGCCATGCTCAGAACCAGCGCCGCGTTTCGCCGGCGCCGTCGACGTTCTCGACGCAGCGGCCGCAGATCTCGGGATGCTCGGCATGGGAACCGACGTCCGGGCGGTAGTGCCAGCAGCGGATGCATTTGGGCGCATCGCTCGGCTGCGCGGCGACCCACACTTTTGCTCCGTCCAGATCCACGCCCTGCACGTCGGTGCGCTCGGTCGGATCGGCAATCACGCCCAGATCGGCCAACGCGAGTTCGGAAGTGATGAAGAGGAAGCGCAGCTCGTCGGCGACCTCGGCGTAACGCGCGCGCGTGGCCGCATCGGCGTGCACGACCAGCTTGGCCTGCAGCGACGCGCCGATCGCGCCGGTTGCGCGCATGCCTTCGAGCAGGCGCGAAGCCGCGCCACGAATCGTCAGCAGATCGGCCCACCACTGACGTTGCTCCGGCGCGCCTTGCGCCGCCGTCAGACCTTCGTACCAGGTCTCGAACAGCACCGATTCGCTGCGCGTACCGGGTACGAATTTCCAGATTTCCTCGGCGGTGAACGACAACACCGGCGCGATCCAGCGCACCAGCGCTTCCAGCACGCGGTACATCGCGCTCTGCGCGCTGCGGCGGCCGTGGCTGTCGGTCGGCATCGTGTAGAGGCGGTCCTTGGTGATGTCCAGGTACAAGGCGCCCATCTCGTTGGTGCAGAAGTTCTGCACGCGCTGCACGACTTCGGGGAAGTCGTGGCGCGCGTAGGCGGCGATCACCGCCTGCTGCACATCGTAAGCTTGCTGCACGGCCCATTGATCGAGCAGCAGAGACTCGCTCACCGGCAGCAGATGCTCGGACGGCTCGAAACCGTCCAGATTGCCGAGCAGGAAGCGGCAGGTATTGCGGATACGACGGTAGGAATCGGCGACGCGTTTGAGGATCTCGTCCGACAGCGCCATTTCGTTGCGATAGTCGCTGGAAGCGATCCACAGGCGCAGGATGTCGGCGCCGTAGTTCTTCATCACGTCCTGCGGCTCGATGCCGTTGCCGAGCGACTTGGACATCTTGCGGCCCTGCGCGTCGACGGTGAAACCGTGCGTGAGCACTTCGTCGTAGGGCGCGCGGCCGTGCATCGCGGTCGCGGTCAGCAAGGACGATTGGAACCAGCCGCGATGCTGGTCCGAACCTTCCAGATACATCACCTTGTCGCCCGGCTTGCGCGCCAGGTTCGCGCGCTGGTCGAGTACGCACCAATGCGTCACACCGGAATCGAACCAGACATCGAGAATGTCGGTGACCTTCTCGTAGCGCGCCGCATCCGCGCCGAGCAGCTCGGCCGGATCGAGCGAATACCAGGCGTCGACGCCGTCCTTCTCGACGCGCTTGGCGACTTCCTCCATCAGCTCGACGCTGCGCGGATGCGGCTGGTGGTCGTCCTTGTCGACGAACAGCGCGATCGGCACGCCCCAGGTGCGCTGGCGCGAGATGCACCAGTCCGGACGTCCGGCGACCATGCCGGCGATGCGCTCCTCGCCCCAGGCCGGAAACCAGTCGACGTCGTCGCGGATCGATTTCAGCGCGGCAGCGCGCAGGCCGGCACGCTCCATCGCGATGAACCACTGCGGCGTGGTGCGGAACGCGACCGGCGTCTTGTGCCGCCAGCAATGCGGATAACTGTGAGTGAGCTTGGCCTCGGCCAGGAGCACGCCGCGCTCGCGCAGCAGCGCGATGATCGTGTCGTTCGCCTTCCAGATGAACTGGCCTTCGAAGATCGGCGTACCGGGCAGATAGACGCCGTTGCCGCCGACCGGGTTGAGTACGTTGGCCGGATACTTCTCCACCAATCCATACTGCTGCCCGACCGCAAAGTCCTCCGCGCCGTGGCCCGGCGCGGTATGCACCGCTCCAGTGCCCTCTTCCGCCGACACGTGATCGCCGAGCAGCAGCGGGATTTCGCGCTCGTAGAACGGGTGACGCAGTGCGAGATTTTCGAGTGCGGCGCCGGCAGCATGGCCGAGGACGTTCATGCCCTCGACGCCGTAACGCGCCAGCGCGCGCGCAGAGAGCGCCTCGGCCAACACCAGCAAGACGCGCTTGCCGTCGCGCGACGGGCCCTCGACCAGCACGTACTCCAATTGCGGCCCGAGCGTGACCGCCACGCTGGCCGGCAAGGTCCACGGCGTCGTCGTCCAGATCGGCACGGCGACGATGTCGCCGTCGGCGATTGTCACGCCGAACTTCGCCGCCAGCGCCTTCGGATCGAGCGCGTCGTAGGCGACGTCGATCGCCGGCGACTGCTTGTCCTGATATTCGATCTCGGCCTCGGCCAGCGCCGAACCGCAATCGAAGCACCAATGCACCGGCTTGAAGCCGCGCACGACATGACCGTTGGCGTGGATCTTCGCCAGCGCGCGGATCATGTCCGCCTCGTAACTGAAGTCCATCGTGCGATAGGGATTTTCCCAATCGCCGAGCACGCCCAGCCGCTTGAAGTCGGCGCGCTGCAGATCGATCTGCTGCGCGGCGTATTCGCGGCACTTGGCGCGGAACGTGGCCGCGTCGACCTTCTGCCCGACCTTGCCGATCTTCTTCTCGACCGCGACTTCGATCGGCAGTCCGTGGCAATCCCAGCCCGGCACGTAGGGCGAGCGGTAGCCGGCCAGCAGCGCCGACTTCACCACTACGTCCTTGAGGATCTTGTTGACCGCATGGCCGAGATGGATCACGCCGTTCGCGTACGGCGGACCGTCGTGCAGGATGAAGGCGTGCTCGCGCGCAGCGGTGCGGCGCTGAATCTCGCCGTAGCGATCGACCTTCTCCCATTCGGCCAGCATGCCGGGCTCGCGCTTGCCGAGATCCGCCTTCATCGCGAATTCGGTCTTGGGTAGGTTGATCGTGTCTTTGTAGTCTTTGGACATGGAGGACGCCGGAATCGGGAATCGGGAATCGGGAATCGGGAGAAAAACTAGCGTGTGGCGCCGGCAAGAATTGCGCGCGCCTCGGCCGCATCGCGATCGATCTGCCGCACCATCGCATCGAGATCGTCGAACTTCAACTCGTCGCGCAATTTGCGCACGAACTCGACCTCGATGCGGCGGCCGTACAAATCGCCGTCGAAATCGAACAGATGCGCTTCCAGCAAGGGCTCGCCACCGCCGTCGATACTAGGGCGGACGCCGAGACTGGCGACAGCGGGCCAGCGGTCGAGAATCGCGTTGCCCGCTTCGCGCTGGCCGGTCTCGCTCACCCGCACCGCGAAGATACCGCCGACCGGCGAGGTTCGCCGTCCCAAGCGCAGATTCGCGGTCGGATAACCGAGCTTGCGGCCGAGCTGCTGGCCGCGCACGACATGGCCGCCGATCGCGAAGCGGCGACCGAGCAGTCGCGCCGCGGCCTCGAATTCGCCGGCGGCCAGATGCGCGCGAATCGCGCTGCTGCTGACGCGCTCGCCGTCGACGCAGACGTCGTCCATCGTCGCAACCTCGAAACCCAGCCGCGCACCCATGTCGCGCAGCAAGGCGACATCGCCACGACGCGCATGGCCGAAGCGGAAGTCAGCGCCGACCCAAAGTTCGCGCACGCCGCAGCGGCGCAAGAGCACGTCCTCGACGAAGGCTTCGGCCGACATCGCCGCCAGCGCATGGTCGAAGCGCAGCGAGAGCAAGGCCGACACGCCGCGGTCGCGCAACTGTTCGATCTTCTCGCGCGCGCTGGCCAGCCGCGGCAGCGGCGTGCCGCGCGCGAAGAATTCGCGCGGAATCGGCTCGAAGCTGATCGCGAGCGACGCCAGTCCGCGCGCCTGCGCACGCTCGCGCACGTGTGCGAGCAGAGCACGATGGCCCAGATGCACGCCGTCGAACGCGCCGACGCACGCTACGCTGCCGCCCGGAGCCAGACTCGGCCCCGCGGCATCACGGAATAAAAAGCCCATCCGGCGAGTATATCCGGCCGGCTCAGACACCTTTCAAATCGCGCAGCCGAAAACCGCTGGCGAACAAGGCGAGCAGGAATGCGCCGCCGGCGGCGCCGATCGCCGCAGCGAGCCGCCCCACGCGCGTCAACGCCGATCCCGCGCTCCAATCCGGCCAGTACCACAGACTCGCCACGATCACCGCGACCATTGCCGTACAGGCCAGCGCGAGACGCAGCAGATGGCGGCTCCAACCCGGTTGCGCGACATACACGCCGTCGCGCTTCAGCGCGAGCCAGAGCTGGGCGAGGTTCAAATAGCCGGCCAGCGCACTGGCCAACGCCAATCCCATGTGCAGACCGGGCACTTTCTCGAGCGCAGCGAGCCAGCCGTCGCCGAGGTCTTCCGGCCGATGCCACAGATGCAGCAAGAGGCCGACGAAAATCACATTCAAAACCATATTCGCGATCATCGCGACGATGCCGGCGCGCACCGGCGTCTTGGTGTCCTGACGCGCGTAGAACGCCGGCGCGACCACTTTGACCAGGGCGAACGCAGGCAGGCCGAACGACAGCGCCGACAACGACAGCGTCGCCATCTGCACGTCGTGTGCGGTGAAGCGGCCGTACTGCAGCAGGGTCGTCAGAATCGGTTTGGCCAAGAGCACCAGCGCGAGCATCGCCGGCAGCGAAATCAGCAGCGCCGTACGCAGTCCCCAATCGAGCGCCTTGGCGAAGCCTTCGCGATCGGTGGCGACGTGGTGGCGCGAGAGCGACGGCAGGATCACCGTGCCAAGCGCGACGCCGAAGATGCCGAGCGGAAATTCGAGCAGGCGGTCGGTCTGCGCCAGCCAGGTTTGCGAACCGGTGATCAGGAACGAGGCGATCAAGGTGTCGAGCAGGAGATTGATCTGCGCGACCGAGGAGCCGAACAGCGTCGGCACCATCAAGGTCAGAATCCGTCGCACGTCGGGATGGCGCCAACCCCAGCGCGGCAAGCTCAGCAGGTCGAGCCGACGCAGCGCCGGCAACTGCACCAACAGCTGCAAAATGCCGGCGGCGAAGATGGCCCAGCCGAGCGCCATGATCGGCACGTCAAAATACGGCGCGAACCAGAGCGCGCCGGCGATCATGCAGAGATTCAAGATCACCGGCGTCAGCGCCGGCAGCGCGAACTTGTGGAAGCTGTTCAACACGCCGCCGGCCAGCGCGGTCAACGAGACGAAGAACAAGAACGGAAAGGTCACGCGCAACAGATCGGTGGTCAGCGCGAGCCGGCCAGGTTCGTCGATCATGCCCGGCGCGAAGCCGCGCGCCAGATAGTTCGCGCCGAGCACGCCGAGCGCGGTCAGCAGCAGCAGTACGCCGCCGAGGGTGCCGGCGGTGCGCGCGACCAGCTCTTTCAGGTCGGCGTGCGGACGTGTTTCCTTGACCTCGGTGAACACCGGCACGAAGGCGACCGAGAACGAGCCTTCGGCAAACAGCCGGCGCAGGAAGTTCGGAATGCGGAAGGCGACCCAGAACGCATCGGTTGCCGCGTTCGCGCCGAACGAATAGGCGATCGCCTGCTCGCGCACCAGCCCGAGCAGACGCGACACGAAGGTGCCGCCGCTGAAACTGAGCATCGAGCGGAGCAGGCTGGGGCGGGTCACGAGTGGAGCCGGGATTGGGGATTGGAGATTCGGGATTGGCGGAAGCATGTGACCGGGGGGGTTTTAGTCGGACTCCCGATTTCGTCTGCTCCATTTCCACTTGAATCGTTGACGCAAGCCGCGGCTACTGGCAGAATTCGCGGTCTTTTTCCGAACAACCCATATTCCGGAGTCTTCCCTTGGCCAACATCAAGTCCGCGAAGAAGCGTGCGCGCCAGTCCGAGCAGCACCGCCAGCGCAACGCCAGTGCGCGTTCGATGGTTCGCACCGCGATCAAGAACGTCGTCAAGGCCATCGAGGCGAAGGACAAGGCGCGCGCCGAAGCCGCTTACAAGATCGCCGAGCCGGTCATGGATCGCTACGCCGCGCGCGGCCTGATCCACAAGAACAAGGCCTCGCGCCATAAGAGCCGCCTCACCGCGCACATTCTCGCGCTGGCCTGAGTACTCGAAAAATGCGGCCACGGACGGCTGCTTCGCAATCTCGACGCTCGCGGACGAGCGCAAAAATACCAAGCCGGCGCGAGCCGGCTTTTTTGTTGGCGTGTTCGGCGAAAAGGCGCTCATCTGCCCTTGCTTCAGCCGGCCGCGGAAAGCTTCGACTTGCTCGCGAAGATGAGAGCGGCGAAAGCACCGCTTGCGACGCTCACGCTTCGGCCTCGCGCGCGGCCAGCTTCTGTTCGTCGAAGAAGCGCTGAATATCCAAGCACAACGGCCAGGTTCCCTCGCGCGCGATCGCCGAGACCAAGTGCCAGGGCTGCTTCCATTTCAACTTGCGTACGATCGCCTTGGCGGTCTTTTCGCGCTCTTCCGGCGCGATCAGGTCGATCTTGTTGAAGACCAGCCAGCGCGGCTTGTTCAACAAATCTTTGTCGAACTCGCCCAGCTCCTTCTCGATCGCGCGGATCTCCTCGATCGGATCGGTCACGCCGTCGAGCGGTGCGATGTCGACCACGTGCAGCAAGAGCCGCGTACGCGCGAGGTGCTTCAAGAACTGGATGCCCAAACCCGCGCCGTCGGCGGCACCTTCGATCAGGCCGGGAATGTCGGCGATCACGAAGCTGCGGTCGGTTTCGATGCGCACCACACCCAAGTGCGGCTGCAAGGTCGTGAACGGATAGTCGGCGACCTTCGGCGTCGCCGCCGACACCGCGCGAATCAAAGTCGACTTGCCCGCGTTCGGAAAACCGAGCAAGCCGACGTCGGCGAGTACTTTCAACTCGAGCCGGAGTTCGCGCTCCTCGCCGGCGCTGCCGGAAGTCGCCTTGCGCGGCGAGCGATTGACCGAACTCTTGAAGTGGATGTTGCCCAAGCCGCCACGGCCGCCCTGCGCGACTAACAAACGCTGGCCGTGCGTGGCGAGATCGCCGATTTCTTCATCGGTCGCGGTGTTGATCACGACCGTGCCGACGGGCACCCGGATGATCAGATCGTCACCACCCTTGCCGGCCATCTGCCGACCCATGCCGTTCTCGCCGCGCTGCGCGCGGAAGCGGCGCTCGTGGCGGAAATCGACGAGGGTGTTGATGCCTTCGTCGGCGAGCAGCCAAACGCTGCCGCCGCTGCCGCCGTCGCCACCGTCCGGCCCGCCGAACGGGATGAATTTCTCACGCCGGAAACCGACGCAGCCGTTGCCGCCGTTGCCGGCATGGACTTCGATGGTGGCTTCGTCGACGAATTTCACTTGGGAGGGGCCGGGATTGGGGATTTGGGATTGGGGATTCGGAAAAGCTGAGAAAAAAAGAGGAACGCTGATAGGGATCGGCGGATGTTTGCGCTAGACGGTGTCCGCATCGAGGCGAAATTCTGCTTTCGCCGTTGCGAATCCCCGATCCCAAATCCCCAATCCCGGCCTCCTCAAACGAAAAGCCCCGCCAGAAGCGGGGCCTTCGCGATCTTTCGGCGTTTGTGGATCAGCCCGAAACGACGCTGACCGTCTTGCGCGCGAGCGGACCCTTGGCCTTGAACTCGACCGTGCCGTCGACCAGGGCGAACAGCGTGTGGTCGCGGCCGAGGCCGACGCCCTTGCCCGGGTGGAAGCGCGTGCCGCGCTGACGCACGATGATGTTGCCGGCTTCGACAGCCTGACCGCCGAACACCTTGACGCCGAGATACTTCGGGTTCGAATCGCGACCGTTGCGGGTTGAGCCGCCTGCCTTCTTATGTGCCATTGCCGTGCTCCTTACTTGCCCGCGCCGGCGATGCCGACGATCTCGATTTCGGTGTAGTGCTGACGATGTCCCGTCTCTTTGCGGTAGTGCTTGCGGCGACGGAACTTGACGATGCGGATCTTATCCGCGCGGCCGTGCTTGACGACCTTGGCCGTGACCAGCGCTCCGGCGATGGTGGGCGCGCCGACGGTGACGCCGTCGCCTTCTCCGACCAAAAGAACCTGATCCAGCTTGATCTCGGCGCCGATATCGGCGGCGAGCTTCTCCACGCGCAGGGTCTCGCCCTGCGCCACGCGGTACTGACGACCGCCGGTGACGATGATTGCGTACATGAAACGGTGCCTTCTGTAGTTATTCTGGGAACGACCCCGCGACCGATCAGGCCGCAGAGAACTGCGAATTCTAGGCGAGCCGGCACACAAAATCAACGCCGGCTTGGACTTAGCGGGCGTGACTTGGCGCAAGCCAACGCGTCGAAAACGCGCCCGCCTGAGCGGGCGTCCGATCTTCGGTCACGCCGCAGGACACGGCGATCCGGGGAAAATTCCTTTCTCGACATCCAGTTAGCGACTATGGAGACTCGAAGCCGCCGGTGAAGATGCGATCGTAAAGGTAACGCCGCACGCTAGCGAAGCTCGAACGGAATGCGCCGTCGGCAGTCGAGGTCGCATTCGGATCGCACTGGTTCAACGGCTCCTGCGCGCCGACCGCACCGGTCAGCTGGCCGACGAACACGTAAGAACCGTCGCTCCCGCGCAGCAAGGCCGGGCCGCCGCTGCTGCCGCCGGCGGTGGCGCCGGCCCAGTCGTCGCTGGAGGAAGCCAGGGCTGAGTACAGGAAGGTCGGCTCGGGCCAGGGCGTAGCCACCGGCACGCTGGAATTGTCGTGTCGCGCGCGACGGAAGCTGAAGGCGAGCGGCGAGCCGGCCGGGTGTCCCATGTGCGCGATCACGCCCGTCTCCGGAACCAGCGCCGTCGTCCAACCGAGCAGACGCGCACCGCCGGCCGGAAAACCGGGCAGCCGCACGAAGGTGAAGTCGGCATAGGTCGGCCACGCGCCGGTCGCCAGCAAGGTCGAGCCGTTGACGCGCGGCACCTCGCCCAAGCTGGGGCAGGTACCGTTGCAGGCGGCCGTGCGGTATTTGAAAAACGCCTCGAGCGAGCTGGCCGACGCCTGCGTGGAGAAGCAATGGTTGGCCGTCATGAAGTACGGCTGCTGCGGCGCGTTGCCGGTCTGCGCCAGGAACGAGCCGGTGCAGATGTAGCTGGTGCCGCCTTCGATGAATTGCAGATGCGCGATCGCATCCGAAGGCGCAGCCAAGCCGGCGTTGGCGTCGATCCAGCAAACGCCGTTCTGCGTGCAGTCGGGGACCGGTGCACCGCAGTAATCGATGTTGTCCGGCATCGGCCCGACGGCGTAGCGCTCGCGTATGCGGTCTTGCACGGCGCCTGCGCGCGCGCCCAGATGCATCACGCGCGCGAGCGTGAAGCGGCTTGCCACCAATGCAGCGGAATCGCGTGCACGCACATGCACGCGCGCGGTGTCGCCGAACAGCGACGGGCTCCAGAACTGACCGCTGGCGTCGGGTCCGTTCTGCAGATACGGACCCCACACTTGACCGTCCTCGTTGTAGACGTAGAGCTCGACGCCCGGCGCAAGCGAAAGATCGGTGAACTCGATGCGCAAAGCTTTCGCGTCGACCGAGCTCAAGGCCGTCTCCCACACCAGAACACCCTGCGGCGTACGCCCCACCCTGCCCTCGTGCAAAGCGGCTCCGCCTTGCGTCAACGCGGCTGCATTGACGCCTGCGAACTCGATGGCACGAGCGAGATCGATCGCACTACCAACCTTGGGCCGCGAGACGTCGATCGCGTCTTGCTCGATTTCGGCGCGCTGCGCCGCCGACAACTGCAGATGTGCCGGCATCGGTACGGTGACCGCCGAGCGCTCGCTCAAGATACGCTCGAACGATGCGCGTTCCTGCGCGCGCGCAAGCCCTTCGCCGTCGACGGCTTGATCCGGACTGGCGCTGCCTGCCAGCGTCGTGCCGTCCTGCGGATCGAAAACGGGCGCGGTCGCCAGCGCGGCGAGACTTGGCGGCGCTCCGGCAGGACATGCCGCCGGCCCGAGCGCGCCTGCACTCGAAGCTATTGCAAAAACGGGTGACAACACGAGCGCCGCGGCGAGCACGGAGCGGCGAACGATACGAGACATGCAATCTCCTCCCTGGACATGTTTGCGGCACGCGCATGCGTGCCGCGACGATCAAACTAGGCATCCGCCCACAATCGCACCTGAACGTCATTCGGCGATTCGCGGCGAAGAAATGATTAATTTACTTGTGCAAAACGAACGCCGGCCGCGAGCGGCCGCATCGTTGATGAACGAAGCCGCTCAGTCGAAGCCGTCGGCGTAGATGCGATCGACCAGGAAGCGCTTCAGATAAGGGAATGAGGCGCGGAACGAACCGTCGAGGGTCGCGTCCGTGTTCGCGTCGCAGACATCGCCGGTGTTGGGGCAATGCCCGAGCAACTGGCCGACGACGCGGACGTCGGACGCGTCGTCCAACAACACCAAAGCGGCAGCGCCGCTGCTGCCCGAGCCGACCGCACCGGATGCATCGCTGGTCTGCGCAGAAAGACCCGAGTACAGGAAGTTCGGCTCCGGCGCCCCTTCGCAATGCGGCAGGTTGGGGTTGTTCACGCGCGCGCGGCGATGGCTGTAGGCCAACGGCGCGCCATTGGGATGGCTCAGGTGCAACAGATACCAGCCACTCAACACCGACTCCGAGCTCCAGCCCAGCCGCACCAGACCCGCGCCGACCGGCAACGGCGAGAGCTGCAGCAGCGAGAAGTCGGAGTAGGTCGGCAAGGCGCCGGTGGTCAGCAGCGTGGCGCCGTCGACTTCGACCAGGCTCCAGCTGCACGCGCCGTTGCAGGCCGCTGTGTGATAGCGGAAGTACGCTTCCATATTGGCGGCGCTGGTCGGATTGTCGACGCAATGATTGGCCGTCAAGAGATAGGGCGGACGTCCCGCTGCGTTGCCGGCGCCAGCCTCGGTTCCTTCGAACGTGGTGTTGAGCAGGGTGCCGGTGCAGATGAAGGCGTCGTCGCCGTCGGGAAATTGCAGATGCGCGATCGCGTTGGTTGCGTTCTCAAGGCCTTCGTTGGTTTGCAGCGCGCACATGCCGTCGACCGTGCAGCTGGCCACGATCGTGCCGCAGAAGCCGCCGTTCGGCTCCGGACCTACCGAATAGTTCTGCCGTACCGCGTCGGCGATGCGATAGCGCGAACCGAAATGCATCGCCTGCGCGAGATCGAAACGGCTGGCGCGCAACGCGGCCGGATCGGGCGCGCGCAGATGCACGCGCACGCGTTCGCCGAACACCGAATGGCTCCAGAAATCGCCGCTGCCATCCGGCCCTTTGCCGGTGTACGGCCCGGCCACGCGGCCGGCTTCGTTGTAGACGTACAGCTCGACGCCCGTCGCCAGCTCGACTCCGCGAAAACGCAGCCGCAGGGCGCTGGCTTGCTCCGACGCGACTTCGGCTTCCCACACCGTCTCGGACGAGTCGACACGCAAGATGCCGCCGGCGAAGGCGAACTCGCCGCGCATGTCTGCGGGCGTTTCTAGACGTGAAAAGTCGATCGGCGCATCGATGGGCAACGCGGTGCCCACGCGCAAACGGTTGCCGCTCTCTTCGTGCTCGATCGCCTCACGCTGGCGTGGCGTGATCGCCACCTCGAACGCCGCTTGCGTAGATAAGGCCGGGCGCGTCGCGAGAAGTCGCTCGAACGTCTGCCGCTCGGCTTCGCGGCGCGCCGCCGCGGCTTGCGCGTCATAGGGGCCGGTGCTTTCCGACGCCAGCTCGACACCGTCGCCGCGCCGCATCTCGCGCGTGACGGCGGCCGCCGCGAGTCCGCTCGCCAGCGACTGCGGCGAGGCCAGCGGGCAGGTCGGCCCCGCATCCGCCTGACCGGCTAAAACCCAAGGCGCATACAGCAGCGCAACAGCAGCCCAGGCAGCGAGGCGGCGGAGGTACGCGGTCTTCGGCATCGATCTTCCCCTGAGCAGATTCGTCCCGCGTGAACGCAGGAACTCAACTTCGAATCTTCGCGGAGTTCGCACGGTTGTTATAGTTAGGGTTTCCCCCATGTTCCGGCGGCATGGACACGATTCGCATCCGCGGCGCACGCACGCACAATCTCAAGAACATCGACCTCGATCTGCCGCGCGACAAGCTGATCGTGATCACCGGCCTTTCCGGCTCGGGCAAATCCTCGTTGGCTTTCGACACGATCTACGCCGAAGGCCAGCGTCGCTATGTCGAATCGCTGTCGGCCTATGCGCGGCAGTTCCTGTCGATCATGGAAAAGCCCGACGTCGATCACATCGAAGGCTTGTCGCCGGCGATCTCGATCGAGCAGAAGTCGACCTCGCACAATCCGCGCTCGACCGTCGGCACCATCACCGAGGTGTACGACTACCTGCGCCTGCTGTTCGCGCGCGTCGGCACGCCGCGCTGCCCGGACCATGGCATTCCGCTCGAGGCGCAGACGGTCAGTCAGATGGTCGATGCCGCGCTCGCGCTCGATGCAGACAAGCGCTGGGCGCTGCTCGCGCCGGTGGTGCGCGAACGCAAGGGCGAGCACGTGCAGGTGTTCGAGCAGCTGCGCGCGCAGGGCTTCGTGCGTGCACGCGTCGACGGCATCGTGCACGAACTCGATGCGGTGCCGCCGCTGACCTTGCGGCAAAAGCACACGATCGAAGTCGTGATCGACCGCTTCCGTCCGCGCGAGGACATCAAGCAGCGTCTAGCCGAATCGTTCGAGACGGCGCTGCGCCTGGGCGAAGGCATTGCGCTCCTGGTCGATCACGACGATCCGAAAGCGGCCGAGATCACCTTCTCCTCGCGCTTCTCCTGCCCGATCTGCGACTACTCGCTGCCCGAACTCGAGCCGCGTTTGTTCTCGTTCAATTCGCCGATCGGCGCCTGTCCCGGCTGCGATGGCCTTGGCGTGACGCAGTTCTTCGATCCCGCGCGCGTGGTCGTGCATCCGC
The DNA here is from genome assembly GCF_058808595.1 of Dokdonella sp. GW821-FHT11D02. NCBI lineage: Bacteria > Pseudomonadati > Pseudomonadota > Gammaproteobacteria > Lysobacterales > Rhodanobacteraceae > Dokdonella > Dokdonella sp. GW821-FHT11D02. Next base: position 3,551,637 of record NZ_CM179520.1, read on the forward strand.
AGCTGAGCCTCGCCGCCGGCGCGATCCGCAGCTGGGACCGGCGCAATCCGTACTACTTCCAGCTGATCCAGTCGCTGGCCAAGCACTACAAGTTCGACGTCGACACCCCCTGGCACGACCTGCCCGAGGCGACGCGCCATCACGTCCTGTTCGGCTCCGGCGACGAAGCGATCGCATTCCGCTACACGCCCGGCAACGCCAGCGGCACGGTCACGCGCAAGCACTCGTTCGAAGGCATCGTGCACAACCTCGAACGCCGCTACCGCGAGACCGAATCGCCGGCGGTGCGCGAGGAGCTGTCCAAGTTCATCTCCTCGCGCCCCTGCCCCGACTGCGGCGGCCAACGCCTCAACCGCAGCGCGCGCAACGTGTTCGTCGGCGATCGCAACCTGCCGGTGCTGACCGCGCTGCCGATCGAGCAGTGCCTGGCCTTCTTCAAAACGCTAACGCTATCGGGCTGGCGCGGCGAGATCGCGGTGAAGATCGTCAAGGAGATTCGCGAGCGCCTGCACTTCCTGGTCGACGTCGGTCTCGACTACCTCACGCTCGACCGCCAGGCCGACTCGCTCTCGGGCGGCGAGGCGCAGCGTATCCGGCTCGCCTCGCAAATCGGTGCCGGCCTGGTCGGTGTGATGTATGTGCTGGACGAACCGTCGATCGGCTTGCACCAGCGCGACAACGAACGCTTGCTCGGCACGCTCAATCGCCTGCGTGATCTCGGCAATACGGTGATCGTGGTCGAACACGACGAGGATGCGATCCGCCTGGCCGATCACGTCGTCGACATCGGCCCCGGCGCCGGTGTGCACGGCGGCGAAGTCGTCGCGCAGGGCAAGCTCGAAGCGATCCTCAAATCCAAGCGTTCGCTGACCGGCCAGTATCTTTCCGGCGCGCGCCGCATCGAGATACCCAAGCAGCGCCGCCGGCCCGATCCGGAAAAGATGCTGAAGATCCTCGGCGCCAGCGGCAACAATCTGAAGAATGTCGACCTCGAAATTCCGGCCGGCCTATTCACCTGCGTGACCGGCGTGTCCGGTTCGGGCAAGTCGACCCTGATCAACGACACGCTCTACCGCCACACCGCGGCCGAGCTCAACGGTGCCAACGAGAAGCCGGCACCGTTCCGCGCGATCGAAGGGCTCGACTTGTTCGACAAAGTGGTGGACATCGACCAATCGCCGATCGGTCGTACGCCGCGCTCCAATCCAGCCACTTACACAGGCTTGTTCACGCCGCTGCGCGAACTGTTCGCGCAGGTGCCGGAGGCGCGTTCGCGCGGCTACGGCCCGGGTCGCTTCAGCTTCAACGTCAAGGGCGGCCGCTGCGAGGCGTGCGAGGGCGACGGCCTGATCAAGGTCGAGATGCACTTCCTGCCCGACGTCTACGTGCCTTGCGACGTCTGCCACGGCAAGCGCTACAACCGCGAGACGCTGGAAGTCACCTACAAAGGCCACACCATCGCCGACGTGCTCAACATGACGGTCGAAGACGCGTTCAAGTTGTTCGAGCCGGTGCCGGTGTTGGCGCGCAAGCTCGAAACGCTGATGCACGTCGGCCTGACCTACATCAAGCTCGGCCAGAGCGCGACCACGCTGTCGGGCGGCGAGGCGCAGCGCGTGAAGCTGTCGCGCGAGCTGAGCAAGCGCGACACCGGCCGCACGCTGTACATCCTCGACGAGCCGACCACCGGCCTGCACTTCCACGACATCGAGCAACTCTTGAAGGTCTTGCATCGCCTGTCCGAGGACGGCAATACCGTGGTCGTGATCGAGCACAATCTGGACGTGATCAAGACCGCCGACTGGATCGTCGACCTCGGCCCCGACGGCGGCGAGCGCGGCGGCACCATCCTCGCCACCGGCACGCCGGAACAGATCGCGAAGACGCCCGGCTCCCACACCGGCCATTTCCTCGCGCGCAGCCTCGGCATCCAAACGCCCAAGCCGCGCGCGCGCAATCGCAAGGAAGCCGCTTGAGCAAACCACGCTCTTCCCGTTCCGCCGGCGACGAGCCGGCGGCGAACCCGCAAGCGCCAGCCGACGCCTGGACGCCGATGGCGAGCGTGCCGCTGGCCGTGCGCTGGGGCGATCTCGACGCCTTCAATCACGTCAACAACGCCGCCTTCCTCGTCTACGTGCAGGAGGCGCGCCTGGTCTGGCTGGCCGCGATCGACGGCACCTGGTTCGACGAGACGATGATGCCGGTGGTCGCCGCAGCGACGATGAACTATCGCCGGCAGCTCACTTGGCCCGCGAATATCGTGATCGAACTGGTGCCGACACGAGTCGGCAATTCCTCGGTCACCATCGCCCACCGCATCGTCGCCGCCGACGAACGCGACTGCGTCTACGCCGACGGTGACGTCGTGATGGTCTGGGTCGATCCGTCCAGCGGCCGTTCGGTGCCGCTACCCGCCGCGATCCGCTCGGCTTGTGCGCCGAACGGCGGCGAGGACACCTGAGCGTCGGCGCGAATCAGGGGTGATGGTGCGCGGGCGCAGTGTCGCCGTCCGCATCGGCATTGGGCACGATCTCGAACGACGCCGGCACGCGCGCACCGTCGCCGAGCAGGAAGCGCACCTCGACCTTGTCGCCGGCATGCACCTCGCTGCGCGGCTGCATCAGCATCAGATGCTTGCCGCCCGGTTCGAGCGCGACGCTCGCGCCCGGCGCGAGATCGAGACGATGCAGCTCGCGCATGCGCGAAACACCGTCGGCGACCGCGGTCTCGTGCAGCGAAGCCGAGCGAAACGCATCGGTCTGCACGGTCAGCACGCTGATCGGCGCGTCGCCGGCATTCTTCAGCTTGGCGTAGCCGGCCAGCATCGCCGCTCCCGGCGGCGCCTCGCGAATCCACGCATCGGTCACCACGAGCTTGCCGTCGGCGTGCGCGAGGCTCGCCGCCGCGGCCAGTGAAACGGCGGCAAAACAGATCGACAATCGGCGCATGGCATCCTCCGGGTGCATCGCTATGATAGTCGCAACCTTTCTCCGCAACTGGAATGCGACCATGCGTCACTCCCTGCTCACTCTCGCCATGACCGCCATCGCCAGTACCGCCGCCGCAGCCGATCCCGCCCTGACCATCTACCGCAGCGACGGCGACGCGCTGTTCGACGCCGGCCGCTCGCCGGTCGCCGACGGCCACGCGATCGTGCACGAGCAGCGCACGCTGCAGCTCAGCGGCGGTCGTCAGACCGTCGTCGTCGGCGGACTGCCGGCGATGCTGGACACCGAAGCCGTGGCGATCGATCTCGGCGGCGCCGGTCGCGTGCTGGCGCAACGCGTGCTCTCGGCCGGCGACGGCGGCGCGCTGGCAGCGCATCGCGGCGAGCGCGTGCGCGTATCCGGCGCCGACGGCCGCAGCATCGCCGAAGGCGTCTTGGTCGCACTCGACAACGGCAACCTCGGCGTGCGCGGCGACGACGGCCAAGTGCGCTACGTGCGCGACTATGCCGCCGTGCAATTCCCGGACAGCTCCGGCCTGCCCGGCAGCACCTTGCAGGTCGCCCTCGACGGCAAGGCCGGCGCGGCGCCGGCGACGCTGACCTATCCGACCAGCGGCCTCGGCTGGCGTGCGGCGTATTCCGCGTTGCTGCTGGAAGGCGAGTGCAAGCTGCGCCTCGACGCGCTCGCCAGCATCGCCAACCGCAGCGGCCGCGATTTCCCTGCCGCGAAACTGAAACTCGTCGCCGGCGCGCCGAACTTCGCCAAGGGCGGCGGTCCGCGCCCGATGTACATGGCCAAGTCGATGGCCGCCGCCGATGCGCCCGAGGCGATGCCGGAGCAATCCGCGCTCGGCGACTACCGCAGCTACGCGATCGACGGCCAGCTCGACCTGCCCGACGCGAGCGTGACCCAGGTGCCGCTGTACAGCAGCCGCGAACTCGCCTGCGAACGCCGTTGGGTGCTGGAAAGCGGCGGCGCCTGGTTCGCGCCCAAACCGTTGTTGCAGCCCGATGCGCTCGGCGACGGCGGTGGCGGCCCGGTGCTCAGCCAACTGCGCTTCACCGCCGCGGAAAATCTGCCGAGCGGCAACCTGCGCGTGCTGACGCGCGACAAGGACGGCCGCAACGAGCTGCTCGGCGAGAATCGCATCGGCGACATCGCCAAGGGTCGCGAGGTGAATGTCGGCCTCGGCGTCGCGTTCGATCTTTCCGCGGCGCGCGAACGCACGGCGTTCAGCGTCGACCGCGGCGCGCATGAAATGAACGAAGCGTTCCGCATCACGTTGACCAATTCCGGCGACAGCGCACGCGCGGTGACCGTACGCGAGCATCCGAACCGCTGGCGCGCGTGGAGCCTGGCGTCCTCGAGCCAGAAACCGGACAGGCAGACGCCGGACGCATTGGAATTCCGCGTCAACGTGCCTGCCGGCGGCAAAGCCACGCTCGACTACGCCGTCCGCTACAACTGGTCGGCCGCCGAAGAGTAACCCCCAACTCCACCGCCACCCGCTTCGCCCAATCCCGAATCTCCAATCCCCAATCCCGGCCCTCCCATGCTCGACTCGATCCACCACGACGACATCCTCGAACTGCGCTTGGCGCGGCCGCCGGTCAACGCCTTCGACCATCACCTGAGCCGCGCGCTGCGAGAAGCGATCGAAGCGGCGCCGGACAACGGCGCGCGCGGCATCGTGCTGTCCGGACGACCCGGCATGTTCAGCGCCGGCCTCGACGTCGCCGTCGTGCTCGAGCTCGATCGCAACGGACGGTTGGGCGATCTCTGGCGCGAATACTCCGGCCTGTGCCGCGCGATCGCCGCTTCGAAGATTCCGGTCGCGGTCGCGATCGGCGGCCACGCTCCGGCCGGCGGCGCGGTGCTGGCCACGTTCTGCGACTACCGCGTCATGGCGCGCTCGATCGATCCGGCCAAGCCGTTCCGCATCGGCCTCAACGAAACCCAGGTCGGGCTGTCGATCCCACCCGAAGTGCAGACCGGCTTGCGGCGCCTGATCGGTGCGCATCGCGCCGAACGGCTGATGGTTGCCGGCGCGATGATCGATCCGGAAGAAGCGTTGCGCATCGGCTTCGTCGACGAATTGGCCGACGCCGACAACGTTCTCGCACGCGCGTTGAGCTGGATGCGTGCGCTGCTCGCGCTGCCGCGTCATGCGATGACGACGACACGGGCGTTGGCGCGCGCGGATTTGGTCGCGGCGTTCGACGCCGCTTATCGCACCGACACCGATGCGTTCGTGCGCGAGTGGTTCGGTAACGAATCGCGCGTAACCTTAACGGCGGTACTGGCTAAGCTGAAGGCCAAATAGTCTCTGCACAGCATCGCAGAATCGCGTTTCGATATTCTCTTGTCGTTGCCTAAAACATGGAGGGACTTTCTTGTGCGCAGCAAACATACGCGATGGGCGTTTCCAGCACTTGCGCTTTCGATGCTCGCTTTTTCCTCGACATCGTACGGCTACGATCCACTCGACTGGGTCGACGCATGCAACGTAACGGACCCGAAGATACTTTCCCTCCTGGAATCCGAAGTAGCGTTAGTTCAAATTGGAAATGATCCTGGGCAAATCCATGAAAAGCCGGACGGAAACTATCAAATAAATACTATTCCATATACTTATTTTTCCAAGTGCAGCGACGGAACTCCGCAATGCCAAACGCCACTCGAGCAAAACAGTATATTCTACTCAAAACCCATGGCAACCGGGAGGTCCGGATCCCTAATAGGGCCTGATCTTGTGCTAACAGCGTCGCATGTTAACCCGTTTCCTTACGGAATATATAAGGTAGTAACGGGGCTGCGCTCAAAAAAAGTAAACGGAATCTGCACAGAGCCTGATTGGGGAAACATACCAGCATCGAACGTATTTACCCCAGATCAATCTAGACCTACAATTAATACAGCTATCAGAGGCGAATATAAACCAGATTACTTCGCCTTCTATCTAACTCGTCCGACCGGAAAACCTTATCTCCGTATACGCAGGACCGGAAGCCCATATCCGGGAAATCGAGCCGTGGAGATCAATCATCCGGAGAGGCTTTCGGTCAAAATAACGACAAATGCACAATTATTTGGCACTGGATACGATAGCCATGGATGGTACGGTCCATTGATCAATGGCGGGCACGCCTTAGATGGGTCGTCAGGGGGCATGATATATAACTATGACTATGATTATATAGAAGCAGTTACCGCGTGGAACACGGGATGCGTTAGTTACGAAAGAAGCATCATCCCTTCGCGAGCAATTTTGTCGTGCCCAGATACACCCTACACGACAAACGGGCCAATCTCCGACGTCGCCGACTTATATAGCTTCCCATACTATTCGCTCGTTGCGTCGCCTCAAGGCGACATCACGCACGCCCTTCCTTCGATTCCCCAAGGCGTCACAACGCCCTACACTGTAAAAGCTCCTCCATCGAGCGTCTCCACTTCACCTACATCCTGGTCGATCACCGCGCCTTCCAGCAGTCCAGGAATTTCTCAATTCAGCATCACCCCATCCGCAACGAGCGGGTCCTTGGCGCCCGGCGCTGCATATTCCTTTTCCGCGAACTTCCAGACGACGGGGCAATGCGGGACTTACGATCAACACATCAAAGTAACGGACGTAACCCGCGGGGTTGTCGAGACCCTCACACATCACTTCGAAGTTGGCCTGACGGAATTTACCGCCGCGCCTTCGGATGGCTTCTACGCCACCAAGATGCTACCTACATTTTCCTCGTTCTCGAAAACTTACCGACTGGAGAATCCTCGGCCAACCGCGTCGTCAATTCAAATAAAATTTCCTCCGTGGATTAGAGCGGTCGTCACCCAAGGTAGCGCAACGACAACCCCACAAAGCTCTCCGTTGACGATTTCATTGACACAGAAAGGAGTGACCGGCGACTCGGCGGAAATCTCTCTTTCGATTCATGAACAGGCCGCCGGCGCTCTGCCTCGCGAAACGACAAATTGGGGTAGTTTGACATTTACAAACTTGGCCACTTCTTGCAAGGCGACCGCGGAATTGAGCCGTGAAATTTCTCTGACTCCGGGCAAGCAAGAATATCCGCGCGTTTTATCTGGATTCCCGTTATTGCCGAGCCCGACCGCGGGAAATGCGTACGGCGCGCCATTGGTCGATTCAATCCAATTGACCGATAACTTCATCGTCGATCGCATTCAAGTTGGTGTAGGGTTGAATAATTTTCCAAATATAAAAGCTCGAGAAGACCTTGCCAATATCAAGGTAGTTCTGAAATCACCACAGAACGTCTCTTATCTTCTTTGGGATAGCACGCGTATTCCGAATGGATTTTGGCTGTCGATGGAAAATCCTTCAGGTCTCGACGGCAACGCCGTGGCCATATTGCAGACCAACGACACGAATGCATTTCCAATTACCGGCAATGTTCTGGGGGCATTGGCTGGCGCCAATGCACAAGGGACATGGACGATCAACGTTTCAGGAAATCAGAACGCGTCGTCATCTTTCGCATACTGGAGGCTGGCGTTTTGGGGACATGCACCAAACGCGGATTGTAATGCGTCATGCATGAGCGGCCGCACATGGGAGAGTCGCAAGCGCATCAACGCGTTCCCAAGAGTGAGGCATTCAGCAACTCTCCTCCCCGACGGCCGTGTTCTGGTTACCGGCGGACTCAATAATGCGACAAATCTCACAACCTCCGACACGGAGACGTACGATCCGGCCACGAACGTCTGGACGAACCAGCCTCCGTCTGCGGCCAAGCGTGCCGATCATATTGCGGTAATGATGCCGACCGGGGATGTGCTCGTGACTGGAGGCGCTGCGTCTCCGTCCAGCCTGGATAAAAGCGCTGAGCTCTACAATCCCATAGAGAACAAGTGGAGGATGGCCTCTCCGCTCAATGATGTGCATTCAGGTGCATCGGGAACGCTATTGCACTCCGGGAAAGTTCTCATTGTGGGCTACAACAACGTAACCCATGGAAACAGCGCGGAGATCTATGATCCTTACACCGACGCCTGGAGCTCTACGGGAACTCCGCAGTATCGCCGCGAGCTGCATTCGGCCGTGCTCCTGCCAAACGGCAAAGTTCTCGTGACGGGAGGAAGGTACAACTCGACCCCTTTGGCGACCGCCGAGATATTCGACCCGGCGACGTCGACTTGGTCGAATGCGGCCCCAATGGCAGTGGCGCGGTACGGCCACACTACGACGCTCATTCCCGGGTCGGGGAAAGTAATCGCCGTTGGAGGATATGGGCTGAGTGGAAATTCGAACAGCGTCGAAATCTATGACCCCGTCACGAACAGCTGGGCGTCTACGGCTAGCCTCTCTACCGCACGCTCCTTCCACTCCAGCGTCTTGCTTCCTAGCGGAAAGCTGCTAGTCGCTGGCGGCGGGACCGGAAGTTCCTCGGACGCAACGGCTAGCGTGGAGTTCTACGATCCGACCGTCGGTACCTGGAGTTCGGTCGCCAGCTTGCTAGCGGCACGCAGCGGGGCTACCGCGACTTTACTGGAGAGTGGAAATGTCTTGATGGTGAACGGCGTCGGAAGCGGAGGTGCACCAATCTCATCGGTGGAACGTTACTGAGCGAGCTATTACGGGAGGACTCTGCTTCTAGCCCTTAGCCACCGTTCGCTTCGAATCTGCAATCCAACCGCTCCACGACGGCGCGAACACGCGCGAACCAGCCAGCCCAACGTGCTCCATCGCGAGTACGTTGTGGCAGGCTGTGACGCCGGAGCCGCACATATGCACGACGTCGTGCGCGCTGCGGCCACTGAGCAAGGCGTTGAACTCGCGGCGCAGGTCGGCGACAGGCTTGAAACGGCCGGAGGCATCGAGATTCTCGGAAAACGCGCGATTGACCGCGCCCGGCACGTGACCGGCGACGGCATCGATCGGCTCGACTTCGCCGCGGAAGCGCGGCGCGGCACGCGCGTCGATCAACAGCGCGCCGCGTGCGGCGAGTCGCTCTTGCAACTCGTCGGACCAGACGACTTCGTCGCGAGCGAGCGCCACTTGCGCATCGGCCGCGGTGCGCGCGACGACACCCGCTTCGAGCGGATGGCCGTCGTCTTTCCACGCGGCGATACCGCCGTCGAGTACGGCGACGCGTTCGTGTCCGGCCAGGCGCAGCAGCCACCAGAAGCGCGCCGCGGCGAGCGCGCCGTTGGCTGCGTCGTAGACGATCACTTCGAGGTCCGGACGCCAGCCCCAGCGCGACAGCGCGGCCGAGAATCTCGCGTCGTCCGGCAACGGATGCCGGCCGAGTCCGTGTTGATGCGTACCGGAAAGATCGCGATCCAGATGCGCATAGACCGCACCCGGAATGTGCGCCTCGGCATAGTCGCGCTCGCCTTTGGCGGGATCGGAGAGATCGAAACGCGCGTCGACGATCAAAACCTCGCCGCGGCGGCACAGCGCGTCCAATTCCGAAGCAGAGATCAGCGTGCGGGAAACGCTCATGCGAGCCGCTCCAGTCGATCGAGGAGATTCTTCAGGATCGCCGCCGTCGCGCCCCAGATGCGGTGTCCCTGCCATTCGAACGAGAAGATATCGCGTTCGTGTCCGTCCCACAGAAACGCTTCCCGCTGCAGGCGGCCCGGCTCCAAGATATAGGGCAGCGGCACCTCGAACGCCTCGTCGACTTCGTGCACGTCCAGGCGCAAGGAGTAATCACCCTCGACGAAGCCGGCCACCGGCGTCACGCAGTAACCGGACACCGTCGCGAACAGATCGAGATAGCCGAACGGCTCGACCAGCGCCGGCGCAATACCGGTTTCCTCTTCGGTCTCGCGTAATGCCGCCGCCACGACGTCGCGATCGCCGGCTTCGACGCCGCCGCCGGGGAAACTGATCTGACCGGCGTGATGACGCAAATGCTCGGCACGGCGCGTGAACAAGAGCGACAAAGCATCACCGCGGCGGACGACCGGTACCAACACGGCAGCCGGACGCACCGGTGGCGGCACCGGCAGATCGGCCAGTTCGTCGGCGTTCCAGGCCGCCGCTCGCGGCGGATCGTCGAGGCCGCGCACGGCTCGACGCAGGCGCGCGACATCGGAATTGTCGGCCGTCGCCGCGTTCACCGGCGTTGCGCTTCGCGCTGCGGCAGCACGTCCTCGACGATGCGTCGACGCTCGGCCTCGCCCATCGCGATCCAGCGCGCAATTTCATCACCGCTGCGCAAACAGCCCTCGCAATAGCCGTCTGCACCGAGATGACAGATGCCGATGCAAGGACTGAGGATGGGCAGTTGGAAGGAAATCGTCGTCATGCTTCAAAAAAGCAAACGCCGCATGAAAGCGGCGTTTGCGGTGGCGTCGTTCAAGTCACTCGATCTCGGCTGATCGCACCTTCACGGTGCCGTCCGGGACGACGCCATGTCGGCGTCACTTGACGTCGATGATCTTGATTTCCCAGATGAAGACCTGGTTGCCCGACGCCGGATCCGGCGGCAGGAAGATCTGCCAATGGTCGCCGACCTTCATCTTCTGGATCATTTCCGGCAACAGCTTGCTGCCGAAGATGTTCTGCATTTCCGATACCTTCGCCTTCACCGGCTCGCCGACGAAGGAGCTGCGGATCTCGCGGCCGTTGGTCAGCGAAACGCGCACGTGGAAGGTGACTTCGCTGTTGGCGGTGATCGTCTTGCCGGTACCGTCTTCGATCGCGCGGTACTGCACACCGCTCGGCTGCGAAACCACGCCCTTCTTCGACTTGTTCTCGGCCATGAACTGATCGGCCTGACGCTTGTTGTCACCGAGGGCCTTGTCGGCCTCGGCCTTCATCTTGGTGTCGAGCTTGGTCAGCGCTTCCTTCATCGCCGCTTCCGGCACCGCCGGCGGCTTCTTGCCGAACGCGTCCTGGATCGCGCGCGTGACGGTATTGATGTCCACTTCCATGCCGCGGTCGGCGAGACCGGAGCCGATCTGGTAGCCGATCGCGTAGGAAACCTTGCCCTTCTCGGACGTGGTGTCCTGCGCGAGCGCCGACCCACTGATAAGCAGCGCCGCAAGGGCGAGTGACCAACCGAACTTCATGCCTGATGCCTCCGGGGTGAATGCTGAGCGGATCCGGCCCGAAGCGAATGCCGGGCCGCACAAACGCGCTAGTGTAACCGAGCCCCGCCGCAAGCGAAAATGGGAGTTTCGCGGGCGCGGAAAGTTCGCCCGGCCGGCCGCCATCATGCTCGGCGCGGCTGAACGGGAGCCGAGTTTGGCACCCTTACCGCTTCGACCGTCCAATTCCCGCGCGCCGCGCCAAGCAGCAGTGCGCTGGGCCCGCCGAAGGTGCGCGCGCGACCGGCCGCGCCGGGATTGAGCACCCATGGCCGCTCGCCGTCGTCGATGCAAAGACGGTGGCTGTGGCCGTAGACGACCGCGCGCGCCTGCGGGAAGGCTGCCCGCAGCAGCGCATGTCGTCGCGACGCTGCGAAGCGATCACCATGGACGACGGCGAGAACGCCGCCCGGCAGCTCGACTTCGATGCGTTCTTCGAGCGAGTCAATCGCAGTACGCTGCGCTGCCGGCCATTTCGACGCGACATCGTTGTTGCCGCGCACCGCGAGCACACGCGCACACCGCGCACGCAACCGATCTAACACCTCGGCCGAACCGACGTCGCCCGCATGCACGACCAGATCGGCGTCGCGCGCGAGTATCTCGATGCGTGGGTCGAGCGCGCCGTGCGTGTCGGAGATCAACAGGACACGCACGGCGCCGGCATCAGTGGTGGCCGCCGCGATACTTCTTCTCGCCGGCGACGACGGGCAGGTCGAGACGATTCTCCGGCGGCGCCAACGGACAGGTCGCATGCGGCGTGAACGCGCACGGCGGGTTGTAGGCTTTGTTGAAATCGATCACGAGCTTGCCGTCCTTGGGCATCTCCGCATACAGGAAACGACCGGAACCGTAGGTCTCCTTGCCGCTGGTGCGATCGGCGAAGATGAAGAACAGTTCCTTCGCGTCCTTCTCCTCCAGCACCGGCAGCAATTCGTACTTCTTGCCGTCGCGCTCGAACACGGCTTTGCCGGGCACCGGCATCTTATCGACGGTGCCGAGCACGGTCGGCACGTCGAGCGTGTGCGGCGGCTGATACGGTTCCCAGCGTGCTTCGATGCGCCAGCTCGGATCGATCGGGTAGTTGTCGATGCCGAGGAAATGCTTGCGCGTTTCCGCTTCGCTGTCCTTCACGCGCAAGCCTTTCTTGCCGTTGCGATCGATCAGATAGAAGCTCGCCGTGCCGAACGCGACCGTGGTCGGCTTCTCGTGGCTGTCGTCGAGCAGTTCGGCGGATTTCGCCTTCTTGCCGTCGATGCTGGCGTCGGCCTTGGCATCGAGTTCGATCGTCGCCTTGCCGTCCTTCAGCACGATCGTGCCCAGGCGGGCTGGGCCCTTCGCCAGCACGACGTCGTTGTCCTTCGCGCTGCCGACCGTGTTCTTGCCGTCTTTGAGCCAGTGCAAGCCGATCAGGCTGAGCCAGCCGTTGGGCGACTTCAGCCGCTCCACGCGCTGCGTGCGCCAGGTTTCGATTTGCTTGGTGTAGTCGGCGGGCGCGTTGCCGCCTTCGACCTTGGCTGACATCAGTTGCACTCCGGCGAAACTGGCGGCGAGCAGAAGACTGGTTTTGAACATCGTGCACCCTCGATGATGTGATTTTTGAGAAGTGCGGCCATGACGGACCGCTGGTGGATCTTCCGAAGTCGGATTTACTCGACCTCGAGCGACGATCCAAGTTGCGACGACCCGCCATCGATCGCCAAAGTCACCTTCCGCGCAGGAACAGCCGGTCGAGTTCGGCGATGCCGAGCTGCACCCAAGTCGGCCGTCCGTGATTGCACTGACCGGAACGCTCGGTCGCTTCCATCTCGCGCAGCAGCGCATTCATTTCCGGAACGCTGAGGCGGCGATTCGCGCGCACCGAGCCGTGGCAGGCCATCGTGCTGAGCAGTTCGTTGCCGCTCTCTTCGATCCGGCGCGACTCGCCGTGCACGGCGAGATCGGCGATCACGTCGCGCACGAGCTGGGCCACGTCGGCACCGTCGAGCAGCACCGGGATGCGCCGCACCGCCACGCTCTGCGGACCGCTGCGCGCGACGTCGAAACCGAGTTCGGCGAAGCGCGCCGCGTGCTCTTCGACCACGCCCGCTTCGCGTTCGCTGACGGCGAGCGTCAGCGGCACCAGCATGAGCTGCGAGCGGATGCCGGCACCTTCTTGCGCGGTCTTGAGCTTCTCGTAGGTGATGCGCTCGTGCGCGGCATGCATGTCGACCAGGATCAGACCGTGCGCGTTTTCGGCCAGCACGTAGATGCCATGCAGCTGCGCCAGCGCGAAACCGAGCGGCGGCACGTCCTGCGCGTCGTGGTTTGCCGGCAGCGATGCCGTGTTGCCGACGAGCGCGCCGGTGTCGCCCGCTGCGTGCGGCAAAGCGCGCGCTTCGCCGAACAAGGCCGCGTAGTCGGCCAGCGGTTCGCGCACGCCGAGGCCGAGACCGCCTTGGCGTTGCGGCGCGTAGCCACCGTACGAAGGCATCGGCGCTGCCGTCGGCAGCGGTGCGGCGGCGGCCGTCGCCTGTACCGAAGCGACACCGCCGGCACGCGCGCCGCCGAGCACGTCGTCGAGCGTGCGATAGAGAAAGTCGTGTACCAGGCGCCCTTCGCGGAAACGCACCTCGTGCTTGGCCGGATGTACGTTGACGTCGACCAGGGCCGGATCGAGTTCTAGGAACAAGACGAAGCTCGCATGACGGCCGTGGTAGAGCACGTCGGCGTAGGCCTGACGCACCGCATGCGCGACCAGGCGGTCACGCACCAGGCGGCCATTGACGTGGAAATATTGCTGATCCGCCTGCGAACGAGAAGCGGTCGGCAAGCCGACCCAACCGTGCAGGCGCAAGCCGGCACCGGCGTGCTCGATGCGCAGACTGCTGCCGAGGAAGTCCTCGCCGAGCACGTCGGTGACGCGACGCGCCTCGTCGCCCTCTGTGCGTTCGCCGTGCAACAGACGCACCGGCTTGCCGTTGTGGCTGAGGCGGAACTCGACCTGCGTGCGTGCCAGCGCGATCGACTTCACCAGTTCGTCGATGTGGCCGAACTCGGTGCGTTCGGCACGCAGGAACTTGCGCCGTGCCGGCAAGTTGTAGAACAGGTCGCGCACTTCGACATTACTGCCGGGCGGATGCTGCGCCGGCGTCGGCGCACGCGGCTTGCCGCCGTCGACTTCGATGCGCCAGGCGGCCTCGGCGCCGCGCGCGCGCGAAGTCAAAGCAAAACGCGAAACCGACGCGATCGAAGGCAGTGCCTCGCCGCGAAAACCGAGTGTGCCGACGCGTTCGAGGTCGTCGAAACTGGCGATCTTGCTGGTCGCGTGCGCGGCGACCGCGAGCGGAAGATCGTCGGCCTCGATGCCGCCGCCGTCGTCGCGGATGCGGATCAAGCGCGCACCGCCTTGTTCGATGTCGATCTCGATGCGCTTGGCGCCGGCGTCCAGGCTGTTCTCGACCAGCTCCTTGACCACCGACGCAGGCCGCTCGATCACCTCGCCGGCGGCGATCTGGTTGACGAGTTCGGGCGGAAGCGAACGGATGCGCGGCATGGGCGGCGCATCATAGCCGACGCGTGAAGGCCGCGCTCATGAAGAATCGCGGCTTGGAAGCCGACGGGTGGACCCCGAGGAACGCGCAAAGAAGGAGCGGAAATCCTTGTACTTTTCTCGTTTTCTCAGCGTAGCTCGCGTTGCTCCAGCCTTACGCGGCGCGATCAACCGGACGGCGGAATCTGCAGCACTTCGCCGGGGCGAACGCGCTCGTCGGCCAGATCGTTGGCGGCGCGCAGCTGTGCCGACGTCATGCCGTGACGTTCGGCGATCGCACGCAAGGTGTCGCCGCGGTTGACGACGTAGCGCTGCGCCTTCGCGCGCGCGTTGTCGCGTGCGCGATCGGCGTTCTGCGCATAGAACGTGCCCGGCGGCGGCGTGGCGCGGAAATACTCGTCGATGCCGTCGAGGATCGCACCGGCGAGCTTTTCGCGATGTTCCGGGCTCTTCAAACGCGCTTCTTCCGACGGGTTGCTGATGAAGGCGGTCTCGACCAGGATCGAGGGCACGTCGGGCGAGCGCAGCACGACGAAGTTGGCCTTTTCGACGTAGTTGCGATGGGTCGGGCCGAGTTTGCTCAGCGCGCCGTGTACCTGCTCGGCGACCGCGACGCTGGCGCCCATGGTGGCGCCTTGCGAGAGATCGAGCAGTACTTTCGCCAGCATGTCGTCCTTGTCGTCCAACGAGATGCCGCCGACCAAGTCGGCGCGGTTCTCGCGGTCGGCCAGCCAGCGCGCGGCCTCGCTGGTCGCGCCGCGCGGCGACAACACCCACACCGACGAGCCGCGCGCGTCGCTGCGCGTGAACGCGTCGGCGTGAATCGAGACGAACAGGTCCGCCTTCGCGTCACGTGCTTTCAGGTAGCGCTTTTCCAGCGGGATAAAGTAGTCGGCATCGCGAATCAGCACGGCGCTCATGCCGGGCGTGCGGTCGATCTGCTTCTTCAGCTGGCGCGCGACCGCGAGCGTAATTTCCTTTTCGTGCGTGCCGCTGGCGCCGGTCGCGCCGGGATCGTCACCGCCATGGCCGGCGTCGATCGCGATGACCACGTTGCGCGCCTTGCCCGGCGCCGCGTCGGCGACCGTTTTGATCGGGGCGGGCTTGACGGTGGCCGGATAGAGGTCGAGCACGAGCCGATAGCCGAACTTGTCCGCCGGCGGCAGCAGAAAACTCTTCGGCCGCACGCCGTCGGCGAGATCGAATACGACGCGCGAATCGCTCTTGCCCTGCTTGCCGGCGCGCAAGCCCTTGAGCAGGCCCTTGACCGCCGGTGCGCTGAAGCCGGCGCCGAGCTCGCTGCCGCGAATATCGAGCACGATGCGGTCCGGCTTGCTCAGCTCGAACAGCTTGTAGTCGACCGGGCCGGAAACATCGAACACGGCGCGTGTGTATTCCGGGCCGGCCCAGATGCGCAAGTTCTTGATTTCAGACGCGCGAGTACTTTCGCTTCCGAGCAGCAGCGCAAAGCCGACGAGCAACGAAGCTTGGATGCGAAATCCCCACATGGCGCGTATTCAAATCGAAAGCGGCTCAAAAAAGCAAGCTTTTTCCTTGAAAATCCGAAACGTGCGAAGCTTTCGTGAATAATCATTCAGGAATCGGGCTCAAGCGACCGATTCACAACGCGGCCGCAGACGCCCAGGCGTTCAGCCATGCGGCGCCGCGTGCGCTGCCCGCCGTCGCGTCGAGGCTGCGGCCGGAACCGGCATGGTCGAGGCGCACGCTCAGATCCGCCGCCGGCATTGCGCCGGCACCGCGCTCGGGCCATTCGATCACAACCAAAGTGCCGGCGCCCCATAGATCGCCGATGCCGAGCCACTCGAGTTCGCCTGCATCGGCAAGGCGATACAGATCGAGATGATGGATGTCGAGATCATCGACGCGATACGACTCGATCAGGCTATAAGTCGGACTCTTGACGCGCTCGCCGACGCCGAGCGCCTGCAGCAATGCGCGCGCAAACGTCGTCTTGCCGGCGCCCAGTTCGCCGCTCAGATGCACGATGCCGCCATCGCGCAGGATCGGCGCCAGTCGCCGTGCGGCGGCAGTCAACTGCACTTCGTCGAGATCGGGCATTCGCAGGCTCATGTGAGGAATCGGTTCGCCAGACGGCGCAATGACGGCAACAGATCGCTTGCGATCAGCCCGCGCGGCGCGTCGGCCGCGGCGAGGTCGCCTGCACGCGCATGCAGAGCGACACCAAATCGCGCGGCATCCCAAGCCGACAGCCGCTGCGCCAGCAAGGCCGCGACCACGCCGGTCAGCACATCACCCATGCCGCCCGAAGCCATGCCCGAGTTGCCCCACGGACACACGGCGACGCGGCCGTGTGGATCGGCGATCAGACTTTCCGCCCCTTTCAACACGGTCACTGCCGTATAGCGTTGCGCGAGCGCGCGTGCCGCCGCGTAGCGATCGCGCTGAATCGTCGCCGTATCGCACTCGAGCAGGCGTGCCGCCTCGCCGGGATGCGGCGTGAGCACGGTCGTCGGCGGTAATGGCCGCGGCCCCTGCCCCAGCAGATTCAGCGCATCGGCATCCAGCAGCAGCGGCCTGCCGCAGGTCAACGCGGCCTCGAACAGCGACCTGCCCCAAGCGGCCTGGCCCAGACCCGGGCCGATCGCGACGACACTGGCGCGCGCGAACAGCGGCTGCAACGCCGTCGCCGCTTCCACGCCGTGCGCCATCAGCTCGGGGCGCGCCGCATTCATCGCGAACACGTGCTGCGGTCGCGTCGCCACACTGACCAGCCCCGCTCCGCTGCGCAAGGCGGCTTCGCCGGCAAGGCGGATCGCGCCACCCATGCCCGCGTCGCCGCCGATCGCGAGAACGTGTCCAAAATGCGCTTTGTTCACATTGCCGCGCCGCGCCGGCAGCACCTCCGCGATCGTCCCGTCGAGCAACTCGGCATCGGCGTCGACGCCGTCGAAGGCTGCGGCCGGAACGTCCAGAGGCGCGAGCTCGCGTGCGCCGCAGGTGTCGGCGCCGTCGGCAGTGAACGCGCCGCGCTTCCAGGCGATGAAGCTGATCGTCGCATCGGCACGCACGCATGGACCGAGCGGTACGCCGCAGTCGGGATCGAGGCCGGACGGCAGGTCGAGCGCGAGTAACGGCCGGCGCTTTCTTTCGAGTCTGACGATCAGGGCGGCTGCCGCTCCTTCGATCGGACGGCTGAGGCCGGTGCCGAACAAGCCGTCGACGCAGACGTCGGCATCCGCAAGATCGAACGTGTCGAGGTCGAGCGAAATCGTTCCGCCCGCCTCGACGAACGCATTGCGCGCCTGCTGCGCGTCGCCGCGGGATTGCGTGGACAGGGCGATTGCGACGACGGTCAGGCCATCGTGAAGGGCGAGTCGTCCGAGCAAGAACGCATCGCCGCCGTTGTTGCCGTCGCCGGCGAGCAAGGCGATGCGCCTTGCCTGCGGCCAATGCCGCCGCAAGACCGCATAGGCCGCCGCCGCCGCGCGCTCCATCAGCACGAAGGACGATATGCCGAGACGCTCGATCGCGTTGCGATCGATGCGGCGCACCTGATCGGCGGTGTACAACGAAGTCGCGCGTGTGCCGCTGCTCATCGGGCGATTATAAGTGCGGGTTCGCACGGAAGCCGCGCGCTATGCTGCGCGGCGCGGACGCCGGAATTGCATGGACACGATCGACTACACGAAGTTGCGCGAGGACATCCAGCGCTGGGGAGGCGAGCTCGGCTTCCAGCAGGTCGGTGTGTCCGGCATCGACCTTGGTGCCGACGAAGCGCATTTGCTGAGCTGGCTCGACGCGGACTTCCACGGCGAGATGGACTACATGGCGCAGCACGGTGCGAAGCGTAGCCGCCCGGCCGAATTGCAGCCGGGCACTTTGCGCGTGCTGTCCGCACGCATGGACTACGCGCCGCCCGGCATCGCTCAGGCATGGGACGTGCTCGCCGACGGCGAGCGCGCCTACGTCTCGCGTTACGCGCTCGGTCGCGACTACCACAAAGTCTTGCGCGCGCGCCTGCAAAAGCTCGCCGACCGTATTGCCGCCGGCATCGGATCGTTCGGCTACCGTGTCTTCACCGATTCGGCACCGGTGCTGGAAAAAGCGCTCGCGCGCAACGCCGGCCTCGGCTGGATCGGCAAGCACACCTTGCTGCTCAATCGCGATGCGGGATCGTGGTTCTTCCTCGGCGAAATCTATACCGACCTGCCTTTGCCGATCGACGCGCCGCAATCGGCGCACTGCGGCACCTGCACGCGCTGCATCGACGTGTGTCCGACACGCGCGATCGTGGCACCGTACCGGCTCGATGCGCGCCGCTGCATTTCGTATCTGACGATCGAGCTGCGCGGCGCGATTCCGCACGAACTGCGACCGCTGATCGGCAATCGCGTGTTCGGCTGCGACGACTGCCAGCTGATCTGCCCATGGAACAAATTCGCGCAGCCGACGCCGGAGGCCGATTTCGCGCCACGCCACGGCCTCGATGGCGCGAGCTTGGCCGAGTTGTTCGCCTGGAGCGAGCAGGAGTTTCTCGAGCGCACAGCCGGCATGGCGATCCGGCGCACCGGTTACGAAGGCTGGCTGCGCAACATCGCCGTCGCGCTCGGCAATGCGCCGCGAACGCCGGCGGTGCTGGCAGCCTTAGGCAGCCGCAGCGACGATGCGTCGGAGCTCGTTCGCGAACACGTGCATTGGGCTTTGCAGCAACACGCGATGACGTCGCTGACAACCGGCAAGTGACCGCGCATCGTGTCGCCGCACGAGCGACGCGTTCAGAAGTGCTTTCGTTCGCACTTTGCGTTAGTAACGCGCGTTGTTACGCAGCCTGCTTGGGAATCGAGCGATTCGTGTGCGTGAGCTTGTTGCTGCGGTCGACGTAGACCAGCTGCGGCTTGTGCTGAGCGGCTTCGGCTTCGTTGTAGCCGCCATAGGCCGCGATGATGATGATGTCGCCCGGCTGGGCGCGATGCGCGGCGGCGCCGTTGATCGAGATGATGCCCGAGCCCTCATCGGCGCGGATCGCGTAGGTCGAGAAGCGCTCGCCGTTGTTGACGTTGTAAATGTGGATCTGCTCGTACTCCAGAATGCCGGAAACGTCGAGCAGATCGCCGTCGATCGCGCAGGACCCCTCATAGTGCAACTCGGCGTGCGTCACCGTCGCGCGATGGATTTTCGCCTTGAGCATGTTGAGGTGCATGGGGTCTCCTGCTGTTGCTTCCACGCAACACGCGTGGAGTGAGTGATTATATCAAAGCATGTGCTGATGCAGCACGACTCACGAGCAAGTGCGGATAAATCTTTATTTATCAATGGCTTCACGAAAGGCGCACGCAAAAAAAACCCTCGCGCGTCGCCGCAGCGAGGGTCCTAATTTGGAGTGACGACTACCTAAATGCGCCCTGCTGCCCTTGGAGCAAGCAACTTGCGTTGCGAAAACCCCTCAGGCAGTGGGGAGAATACCACAGCCCGAACGGAAAACGCTACAACTCGATCAAAACATTGTCGATCAGGCGCGTAGAGCCCATCCGCGCCGCGATCAATGCGACCAGCCGGCGATCGCCCGCGGTCGGCTCGACCAGATCGGCCGCGCGCCGGACGACGGCGTAGTCGGGCCGCAAGCCCGCTTCGGCCAGTCGATGTGCCGCTTCCGCTTCGACCTCCTGCCGCGCCCCGCCCGCTTGCAAGCGCTCGCGCATCGCCTGGAGCGTGACGTGAATCACGCTCGCGCCCGCGCGCTGCTGGTCATCGAGATATTGGTTGCGCGAACTCATCGCCAGACCGTTCGCTTCACGCACGATCGGCGCAGCGACGATGTCGATCGGATAACCGAGGTCGTGCGCGAGACGACGGATCACCAGCAGCTGCTGATAGTCCTTCTGCCCGAACACGGCGACGTGCGGACGCGTGAGGTTGAACAGTTTGGCGACGACGGTCGCCACGCCATCGAAATGACCGGGCCGGATCGCGCCTTCGAGCACGTCGGTCAACTCGGGCACACTGACGCGCACACTGCGCTCGGCGCCGTAGGGATAGAGATCCTCGACGCTGGGCAGGAACAACAGATCGCAACCGCTCGCCGCCAGACCCGCCGCATCGGCCTCCGGCGTGCGCGGATAGCGCGCAAAGTCCTCGTGCGGGCCGAACTGAGTCGGATTGACGAACACGCTAGCGATCACGACGTCCGCGCGCGCGCGCGCCAAGGCGACCAATGAATGGTGTCCGGCGTGAAGGTTCCCCATCGTCGGCACCAGTGCGATGCGTTTGCCGTCGCGCAGGCACGCATCGACGAAGGCGTGCAGTTCGGAATTGCCGCGGATGGTTTTCAAGCGATGCTCGTCAGTAACTGTGTTCGGCGGTCGGGAACGCTCCGCTGCGCACTTCGCCGGCGTAGGCCGCGATCGCCTCGACGACCGATCCGCGCCCGTGCAGGAAATCCTTCACGAAGCGCGGCCGCTTGCCGGTGCTGATGCCGAGCAAGTCGTACAGCACCAGCACTTGTCCATCGCAGTCGACGCCGGCGCCGATACCGATGGTCGGGATGCGCAGGTCACGCGTGATTTCGGCGGCCAAACCCGCCGGCACGCATTCAAGCACGAGCAAATCGGCGCCGGCATCCTGCACCGCTTTGGCTTCGGCTTTCAGACGCGCCGCTTCGGCGTCACCGCGGCCCTGCACCCGATAGCCGCCGAATGCGTGCACCGACTGCGGCGTCAAGCCCAGATGCGCGCAGACCGGCACCTCGTGCCGCTTCAAAGCATCGATGACTTCGCACACCCACCCCGCGCCCTCGAGCTTGACCATTGCCGCGCCCGCCTCGCCGAGCAAACGCGCCGAGTTGGTCAACGCGACGTCGACGTTGCGATAGCTCATGAACGGCAGATCGGCGACGAGCAGGGCGCGGCGCAGGCCGCGTGCGACCAGACGCGTGTGATAGACCATGTCGTCGACGCTGACCGGCAAGGTGCTCGAATGGCCTTGCACGACCATGCCGAGCGAATCACCGACCAGCACGACATCCACGCCCGCCTCGTCGACGCGTTGCGCGAAGCTCGCGTCGTAGCAGGTGACGGTGACGATCTTTTCGCCGCGATGCTTGCGTTCGCGCAGTTCCGGTACGGTGACCGGTGCGCCGGTCGCGGTGTTGGCTGCCATCGGATGGTCGGCGCTCGATGTGAGGTCGCGCATTATTCCGTGCTTGCGCGCATCGGCTCAAGCCGTTTTGCGGAAGTGGCGGGTCTCTGGAAGCCACCAGTACGCGGCACAGCTTGCTAGGTGCATGCGCACAAGAGCGAGAGGCGCTTCAGCCTATCTGCCGCGCAAGCCGCTCCAGCCACAAGAACGGGGCCAATACTGCCGTAGGCGCTTTCGCTCCGGTCGTTGCGACCCGATTCACCAATTCGATCGCCGCTTTGCGCTCGACCAATCCCAAATCGGCCAAAGCGCATTCGCGCAGTTGCTCCGTGAGAGCGTCGACGTTGCGAGCGATGGCAGCAGGCAGTACTTGGACGAAGGTTTCTTTGACGTAACCGGAAGGAAAGACATCGCCGCCGAGATGCCGGTCCAGGTATCGCCGCAGGACCTTTCGATCGAGACGGTTCTCCGCCGGCAAGCGGTGGCAGAACGCCACCAGACGGGGATCACCGAGCGGATTGATCGGCCACAAGCCACGCTCGAGCATGTCGGGCGCGCGACAAGCTTGCGCCAAAAGCGCCGTCGTCGGCACGGGGCTGTCGGGGGCATCGAAGCCGCGTCGGCTGCGTGCCGCACTCCGGGCACGAGGCGTCAGCAGTCGCTCGATATACGGAAGGCTCTCGTTCGCTGGTTCTGTGCCTGTCGACGTCTCGTCGAAATAGCTCGGAAACAGCTCATCTCCGCCGATCCCCGTGAACAACGTATCGCAACCTTGCGCTCGTGCTACGTCCCACAGCGCCGCCGATGCTTCGAGGTAGTATTCCCAATGCAGCCTGCGCGAGTGTTCCGGCCCGGGACGTACATGCACACTGGGCGGATAGGCGGCCATCTCCACCGTATGGTCGTGCAGCTCGAGTCGATCGACGATCGATCGACGCCGCTGCACTTGCGCGTCGCGGACCTCGCCCCCCAATACGATGCCCAGGCTCGCCACGTGCTCGTACGATTTCGCCAAAGCGCACGCGACGGCGGCTGAATCCATGCCTCCGCTCAGCTCAGCCGCTATCCGGACAGCCCCGCTCGCCCGCACGGTGGCGGCGTACTGAACGAGCTCACCGAATGCCTCGGTGGCGTTTTGGCCCGGCGGCAGCGGTGCGGGAGTCGTTTCCTCCACTGCTGCGGGATATCGATAGCTGTGCTTGCCCGGCTCGATCTGCAGCGAGGCGCGCTCGGTCAGCAAGGTAACGCCGACGCAAAGCTGGCGTGCCGAGTACGCGGTGTTGAGGGCGAGGCGATGGCTGGCCATCTCGGTGTCGATCACCAACGGACCGATCAGTACATCGCCGGGGTCCCAGGAAATAATCGTTCGGTCTTCGAGCGCTCGGCAATAAACCGGAGCAGAACCGAATGCGCCAGCGCGCACCCGCATCCGACAGCCGGCCTGAGCCGCCTCGAGCAGGACGTAGTCGAGCGGCCAGAGCAGATTTTCCCGATACAGCCGGTTGAATTCGTCCTGGCCGACGCATCGGTCCGCCATCGACTCCTCCAACGCTTTGGAAGCGAGGCGCTCCCGCACGACCACGAACCATCGGCCTTCCGTGCGCACCAAAAGCGTTTCGATCGAAGGATGCGAATAGGGGGAAATGTGGCTTCCGCCGAATGCGATCCGCTGATCCTTCCACTCCACCGCAAGGCGAAGATCGGACAAGGTGATATCGGCTTTGAGCATGGTCGTCCCGGACGAGGCTGGTCTTGTCGGTTCGAGCGTCGTGTCGCTCGCACCAGCGATCTTTCCGCTGTCGCGCTTTTATCGATCTATGCCTGCGTGTCGCTCGGCAGTGCGAAGAAGCGGCTCGAACGAGTCCGTCTCAGGTGCCAATTCATTCGATCCGCGACCGCGGCGACTGGAAAAAGAAAAAGCCGCCTCGCTGGGCGAGACGGCTTTTGGTTGAGTGCGGCGAATCGGATCAGCCGCCGCCACGACCGCCATGGCCGCCGGTATCCCACGGCTCGAACGGCGTCTTGGGCGGAAGCTTGCCGAGTTGTACTTGCGAATTAAGCGGTTCCTCGACCTGAATCCCGAACGGATTGGCCGCGGCTTCCAATTCATGCGCGACCATGTTTTGGTTTTGCTGTTTCATGTCAGCACTCCGCTATTTCCCTGCCGCTCCATTGCGGCGAAACCGACGCTAGCACGGTTCCATACGGTTGTGAATGTTAGTTTGCGTCCAGCGGCACGCAACCGTGCGTATCGACGCCGGCGAGCAGGTCGCGTACGCGTCCCTGGCCTGCGATTTCGATGTCCGGCGCAATCTCGGCCAGCGGCAGCAAGACGAAGGCGCGCTCGCCGATATGCGGATGCGGCAGGGTCAGCCCAGGTTCGGCGAGACGACTGTCGCCATGCACGAGCAAATCCAGATCGAGCGTGCGCGGCCCCCAGCGGGAACCATCGCGGCGTCGACCTTGCTCGATCTCGAGCGCGAGCAGTGCCTCGAGCAGCTCGCGCGGCGTCAGCGACGTCGACAGTTCGGCGACAGCGTTGATGAAATCGGGCTGTTCGCCGCGTCCCCAGGGCGCCGTGCGATAGAGGCGCGAATGACGCATCAGACGCGTGTGTGCGATGCCGTCGAGCGCCTGCAAGGCGAGATGGATGCGTCGTTCCGGTCCATCGAGGTTGCTGCCGAGACCGACGTACGCGGTCGTCGCCGCCCTACTCGCCACCGCCGGCCTGCGATTCAGATCGCGCCTTGCGCCGGCGCCGGCGCTTGCGTTTCTTCGGCGCCGGTTCCGCGTCGGCGGGTGCTGACGGCGCGGCATTCAGGCGCGAAGCGAGCTCGACCGGATCGACCTCTTGCACCTCGGTCCACCATTGCGCGAGTTCGGCCAGGTCCGGCGATTCGCTCGCGCGCAGCAGCAGAAAATCGTAAGCAGCGCGGAAACGCGGATGCTCGAGCAAGCGCAGCACGCGCTTTTTCGTGCGCACCGCGAAGCGCGGCTGCAGCGACCAGATCTCTTCCACCGCAAGCGTGAAACGGCGCGGAATCGCGACGCGTTGCGCCTGCTCGCGCAGGATGCGCGCGGTCGCATTCGGCCAGGCGATCGATGCGTCGCTGCCGCCGTCGATCAAGGCCTGCGCAGCCGCTCGCGCCGGTTCCCACAGCATCGCGGCGAACAGGAAGGCCGGCGTCACCGGTTTGTCCTCGCGCACGCGCGCATCGGTGTTGGCGAGCGTTTGTTCGAGCAGATGACGGAACGCGGTCGAGCCGGCTCCGGCAAGCGCACGTGCGGTCGCCGGGAATACGTGCTCGAGCAGCCCGTAGCGTTCCAGCGCGCGGAAACTGGCCAAGCCGTAGCCGCTCAGGAACAGCTTCAGCGACTCGTCGAACAATCGCGCCGGCGGCGCTTCCGCGAGCAGCGCGCCCAGCGTTGCGAACGGAGCAGCGGTATCGGGTGCGATCTCGAAATCGAGCTTGGCCGCCAGGCGCGCCGCGCGCAGCATGCGTACCGGATCCTCGCGATAGCGCAGCTCCGGATCGCCGATCAGGCGCAGCGTGCGGTGTTCGAGGTCATCCATGCCGCCGATCGAGTCGCGCACGCTGAAATCGGCGATGTCGTAGTACAGCGCGTTGACGGTGAAGTCGCGACGTACCGCGTCTTCTTCGATGCTGCCGTAGACGTTGTCGCGCACCAGGCGGCCGTCGACCAGATGGCGGTCGCCGCTGCCGTCGTCGCTGCTGCCGCGGAAAGTCGCGACCTCGACGATCTCGCGGCCGAACACGACGTGGGCGAGGCGGAAGCGCCGGCCGATCAGGCGGCAATTGCGGAACTGGGCGCGAACCTGTTCCGGGGTCGCGTCGGTGGCAACGTCGAAATCCTTCGGATGCCCGCCGAGCAGGAGATCGCGCACCGCGCCGCCGACCAGGCAGGCGCGAAAACCTGCTTCGTGCAGCCGGTACAGCACGCGCAGCGCGCCCGGCGAGATGCTCTTGCGCGAAATCGAGTGCTCCGAGCGCGGAATGATGCGGAACGAGCCGTCGAGCGACGTGTTCCGTACGAGGGGATCCGAATTCATTCCTTACTGGCGCTCCGGTGTTTGCCGCGTGTTACCGATTCGTTATACTACGCGGCCTCGCAAATCCCAACTGCGCTCCCTTCGTCTAGTGGTCTAGGACACCGCCCTCTCAAGGCGGGAACACGAGTTCGAACCTCGTAGGGAGCGCCATTTGTTAGTGCGTTCGTCCGTGAATGCTGAGTGGGGAAGTGAAGTAGGTGCTGGAAAGGCTTGCCCTTTGCCACGCTCCAGAGCGGCCGTCCATGGCCGCACTTTTCAATTAACATCCGCTTCGAAACGGGCTCGACGCGGCTTGCGCGGAAAGAGCGTGTTCGAACCCGGCGCCGCCTCAGGCTGAACTCATGCCCTTCGTCGTCACCGAGAACTGCATCAAGTGCAAGTACACCGACTGCGTCGAGGTCTGTCCGGTCGACTGCTTCCATGAAGGGCCGAACTTCCTCGTGATCGATCCCGAGGAATGCATCGACTGCACCTTGTGCGAGCCGGAATGCCCGGCCAACGCGATCTTCCCCGAAGACGACGTGCCGGCAGGCCAGGAAGAGTTCATTGCGCTGAACGCCGAGCTGTCGAAAGCCTGGCCGGTGCTGACCGAACGCAGAGATGCCCCCGCCGACGCGAAGGACTGGGACGGCAAGCCGGGCAAGCGCACGCTGATCGAGCGCTGAGCGCGCCGGCAGCGGCCGGACGGCCGCTGCGGGGTATCGAGAATCAGGTGGAAATCAGGACAGGCGTTCGCGCAGCGTCGCCAGCAGCGCACGCGCGGCGTCGCGCGACGCTTCGTCGTTGGCGCCTTCGATGCCGACCTTGCTGGTCTGGCCGTCGGCGCTGACGCGCACCGTGAGCTGTACTTGAGCGGTCTTTTTGGTGCTTGCCATACCGAGCGTGACCGCGCGCTTGAACCAGCCCGGCTTGACCGTGGTTTGGCCGGTGGTCTGCACGGTATAGGTACGTCCGCTTTCGTCGCGGCTCAGAACCGTCGCGGCGCCGGAACGCTCCAGCGCGAGGCCGACGCGCGACCAGGTGCTTTCAACGGTATCGCCGACACGCAGCCCATCGCCGCCGAGTGCGGCACCGGCAGCGCCGCTGGCGCCGGCGACCGGCGGCGTATCGCTTCCCGTCGAAGCCGTGCCCGACGCAGGAGCCGCGCCGCTCGCGTTCGGAATCGTCAGCGCGGCGGTCGTGTTCGGCATGTCCAAACCCGGCGGCACTTCCAGCGGCCGCTCTTCCACGGCGAGCTTGTACTCGTTGCTCTTGCGTTCGTTGTGCCGACGCAGGAAACCGCAGCCGCTGAGCAGGGAAGCCGCAATGATGGCCGTCAGCAGCGCGAGGAGAATTCTTTTCACGTGTGCAATCTCGTGGAATGAGCCAGTGAGACGCCTAGTCTAGCTTAGCCGGCGGCTCGGGCGGCTTCGGTCAGACCGAGGCGATTCAGCGTATCGAGCGCGGCGGCGTGGTAGGCACCGGACAACGGCAGCAGCGGCAGGCGCAAATAGGCCTCGCCGAGGCCGAGCTGGGCCAGACACCATTTCAGCGGGATCGGATTGGGCTCGACGCCGAGCGTCGCGTACAGCGGCTGCAAGGCACGGTCGAGTGCGTCCGCATCGCCCTCGCCCTTCATACAGGCCTCGCACAGGGCGGCGAACAAGGCTGGGGCGACGTTCGCGGCGACCGAAATCACACCGTCTGCGCCGGCTCGCAGGGCTCGTGCCGCGGTCGGATCGTCGCCGGAGAGAACGCGGAAGCTCTCGCTTCTGAGCGCGAGCAGGGTCTGCATGCGCTGCGCTTCGGGCAACGCTTCTTTGATAGCGACGATGTTGCCGTGACGTGCGAGCTGCGCAACGGTCTCCGGCAGCAGATCGCTGGAAGTGCGTGCCGGCACGTTGTACAGCACGATCGGTAGGCCGCCACGTTCGGCGACCTCACTGAAATGACGCAGCATGCCGGCCTGGGTCGGCCGCACATAGGCGGGCGCGACGACCAGGGCCGCATCAGCGCCGGCGGCGCGCGCGCGCTGCGTCTGCGCGACCGTCTTCGCGGTCGCCGGCATGCCAGTGCCGGCCAGCACCGGTATGCGGCCGGCGACGCGTTCGGCGACGAATTCGATCAGTGTGGAATATTCGGTGTCGTCGAGAGCGGCGGCTTCGCCGGTCGAGCCGGCGACCACCAAGGCACGCGTGCCGCCGGTGAGCTGGTAGTCGACCAGACGGCCGCAGGCCTCCAGATCGAGGCGGTCGTCGCGGGAGCGCAGCGGCGTCGCCAGTGCGCAAATGCTGCCGGAAAGAACCAAGGCGGAGATTCAGACGCTTACGGGAATTTCGATGGTAGCGGGGATGATCGGAACAAGTCCATTCGCACGCCGCACCGACGCTGCGGCTCGCTTGCGACCCCTCCGCCCCGCCAGTATTCTGCAATCTGCCGGCGCCGGTCAGTGGCGTTGCGACCGACAGGGCGACGGAATCGTGAAGCAAGCAGGAAGACAGGTTCCGACCGACAGCGCGTCGCGTCCCGCTTCGAACGAGAACTACCTGTTGATCAGCGCGTTCAGCGCCTCCGCACAGTCACCGCTGGTTGCTATCAGCAAGCGCATCTCCGAATGCGGCTGCAATCTGGCCGAAGCGCGCGTGTCCACGCTCGGCAACGAACTCAGCGTGCTCGCCCTGGCGCAGGGCGCCTGGGATGCGATCGCCAAGCTCGAGAACGCGCTGGCGCGGCTCGAACGCGATGGCGAGCTGCGCCTTAGCCATTTCCGCACCAGCGCGAAACAACAGCAATCGAACCTGCTGCCTTACGTGGTCGAAGTCGTCGCGGCGGACAAGCCTGGCGTGCTGTTCCAGCTCGCCGAATTCTTCGCGCAGCAGAACATCACGATCGAGCAGCTGCACTCCACTCGCTACCGCGCGATGCAGACCGGTGCGGACATGTTCTCCGCGCAGATCACGGTCGGCATCCCCAACACCATGCACATCGCGGCACTGCGCGACGATTTCCTCGAGTTCTGCGACGGACTCAACCTCGACGCGATCATGGATCCGATGAAATTCTGATGACGGTCGCGATCGGCAAGAAGGTCCCCAGGCTCAAGGGCACGCTGCACGACGGCGGTACGCTGGCGTTGGCGGATCTGCGCGGAAAGCCGCTCGTCGTCTATTTCTACCCCAAGGACGCCACTCCCGGCTGCACCAACGAAGCGCAGGCGTTTCGCGACCTCTACCCGGAGTTCCGCAAGCACGGTTGCGAGATCGTCGGCGTCTCGCGCGACTCGGCCGCTTCACACGCGAAATTCCGCGACAAGCAGTCACTGCCGTTTCCGCTGATCGCCGACGTCGACGAAACCTGGTGCAACGCGTTCGGCGTGCTCGGCGAGAAAAGCCTGTACGGCCGTCGCTTCATCGGCGTGATCCGCAGCACCTTCCTGATCGACGCGGAAGGCGTTCTGATCGCGGAATGGCGCGGCGTACGCGTACCCGGCCATGCCGCCGCCGTACTCGAGCGACTCGCCCACTCGTGAGCGTCATCTTGTTCTGCTATGCATCGCGGCCAAGCGCCGCGGTTGTCGCGTGCGCATCTTTTCTTCGTTCCCACGAGAACTCCGCATGACCCGAGGCAAGCGCATCTACGTGCTCGACACCAACGTGCTGATGCACGACCCGACCGCCCTGTTCCGCTTCGAAGAACACGACGTGTTCATCCCGATGACGGTGCTCGAGGAACTCGACGCCGCCAAGAAGGGAACCTCGGAAACGTCGCGCAATGCGCGCCAGGTCAGCCGCTTCCTCAACGAACTGATCGTCGCCGCCAACGGCCGCCACATCGAGGACGGCGTCGAGCTGCGCCTGCCGCAAGGCATTCAGCTCGACCGCAAACCTAAGGTCGGCCGCCTGTACTTCCAGACCACCGCCTTCGTCGCGGCCGACAAGAGCCAGCGGCGCACGCTGCCGGACAACCTGATCCTCGCCTCGATCGTCGCGTTGCGCGATCAGCGGCCGAAAGAGCCGGTCGTGCTGGTGTCCAAGGACATCAACCTGCGCATCAAGGCGACGATCTACGGCATCACCGCCGAGGACTACGAGAACGACCGCGCGCTGGACGATTTCAGCCTGCTCTACACCGGCCTCGCCGAGCTGCCGCCCGACTTCTGGGACCGTCACGGTGAATTGCGCTCGTGGTCCGAGCGCGGTCGCACCTATTACGAACTCAAGCGGCGCAAGGACGAAGACTGGCATCCGAACCAGAGCTTGTATTTGCCTGGCGAGGATGAGGTCGAAATGCGCGTGCTGCGGCTGGACGGCAACAAAGCCGTGCTGCAGATCGTCGACGACTATCGCAGCGGCTCGCACACGGTATGGGGCATCTCGGCGCGCAATCGCGAACAGAACTTCGCCTTGAACGCGCTGATGGATCCGGAAATCGATTTCGTCACCCTGCTCGGCACCGCCGGCACCGGCAAGACCTTGCTCGCGCTCGCCGCCGGGCTCGCTCAGGTCATGGACCAGCAGCGCTATCGCGAAATCATCATGACACGCGCGACCGTTTCGGTCGGCGAGGACATCGGCTTCCTACCCGGCACGGAAGAGGAAAAGATGACGCCATGGATGGGCGCGCTGACCGACAATCTCGAAGTGTTGACCAGTCCGCAGGAAGGCGGCGCCTGGGGTCGCGCGGCGACCAACGACCTGCTCGCTTCGCGCATCAAGATCCGCTCGATGAACTTCATGCGCGGCCGCACCTTCCTCGGCCGCTACGTCATCATCGACGAGGCGCAGAACCTCACGCCCAAGCAAATGAAGACGCTGATCACGCGCGCAGGTCCCGGCAGCAAGATGATCTGCCTCGGCAACGTCGAGCAGATCGATACGCCGTACCTGACCGAAACGACCTCGGGCCTGACCTACGCGGTCGATCGCTTCAAGGCCTGGGATCACAGCGCGCACATCACACTGCGTCGCGGCGAGCGCTCGCGGCTGGCGGACTACGCCTCAGAAGTGCTGTAAGAGCCGGGATTGGAGATTCGCGATTCGGGATTCGGAGAAAACACTGCATCTGGGGTCGGACTGCCGTCTAATCCCCGATCCCCGATCTCCAATCCCGAATTCCCGCCCTAAAACCTTACCGACCACAAGGCTTCGAATTCGAAGCGGCTGGCGGTGGCGTCGTTCTGCGCGACATAAGTCGGCATCAGCAGGAAGTACGGCGAGGTTGCGTAGCTCGCCATCAGGCTGACTTTGGAACTGTTGCCGAACGCGCGCGACCAGCCCAGCGAAACCATGTTGTTGGCGATCGTGGAAGAGAGCGCGCGCTCGAGCAATTTCGACGTCGGCGACGGCTGCTGACGGGTGGTGTAGCGCAATTGCAGGCTGCCGAGCGCATCGGCGCGCACGGTCCAGCCCAGGCTGTAGACGTCGAGATCTTTCCACGCGAACACCGGGCTCGAGCTATCGCCGAGCAAGGCGAGGAAGCGTCGCGGCAGGTTCGAGCTGGCGAACGGTTTGATCGTGCTGTAGTCGATACGCTGCGCACCGATGTCCACGCTGAAATTCGGCGTGATCGCATAGGCCAGCGTGGCGGTCGCGCTGGCTGGAATGTCGAAGTCGGCATGATCGGCGAACACGCCGCGATAGCGAGCGAACGTGTCCATGCCCACGCGCGACTGATAGCCGATGTTCCAGCTCAGGCGCTCGCTCAGCCGGTTGCCGATTTCCATGCGCGCGCCGGCACCGTAGGAGCTGTCGCCCAGCCACGATGGTGGGGGTGCCCAGCCGTCGGACGGCGTCAGGCCGAGATTGAAGGTTGCGAACCGCTGATAGGCCAGCACGCCGGTGAGGCGGACGACGCCCGTCTCGCCCCAACGCAAAGCCAGAGACGGCGCGACGACAGTACGCTGCAAGCCGCTCGATGGCATTTCGACTAGGTGTGCAGCCTGTCCCGGCAGCACGCTCGGCGTATCGGAAACCGTGCCGTTGGCGACGGAAATCGAGAATTCAGCGCTGGAACGCGCGCGGCCGCCGAACAGAGCCGCTTTCTCGACCGTGCCGGTGTAGTTGTCGAGCACGCGCGGAGGTTCGAGCGCCTGCGGCGCCAAGGCCCAGGAGAACTGCGGCGTGATGCTGGCGAGCGCGTAAGCGCGCCAGCGCGTCGGCACCGACTCGCTGACGTTTTCGATCGACGAGGAGACGTAGGCGGCGGCTGAGTTTCCGCCATCCGCTACGCCGGCTTGTGCCGCAACGGAAAAAAATGGGAGCGCTAGCCCTGTGCCCAGCGCTCCCATCCACTTCCCCATAGTTATCGTTGCCCGCTGCATCGCCCCGTCACTGCAGTGGTGAATAGGATGTGCTGTAATTTGGCGTGAATTTTGGCGAAAAAGCAACAGTTGTCAAGCATTTCGACCTGCTCTTTTCGTCCCAAAGCCTCATAGCTTCCGAAAAATCAGGCACTTTCATTCCGATTGCAGTGAGCCTTTTCTGTTGCAAAAACACGACAGTTCCGCCAACACCACCCGCCGCTTCCCTCCGATCGCCCTGACCATCGCCGGTTCCGATTCCGGTGGCGGCGCGGGCATCCAGGCCGACTTGCGCACCTTCGCCGCATTCGGCGTGCACGGCCTCTGCGCAATCACCGCGGTCACCGCGCAGAACACGCGCGGTGTCGATGCAGTGCATGAAGTGCCGCGCGCGACGCTACGCGCTCAACTCGACGCCGTATTCGCCGATTTCCGCATCGGTGCGGTCAAGATCGGCATGCTCGCCAGCGCCGGCTTGGCGCGCGAAGTCGCGCAAATCCTGCAGCGTCATCCGCGCGTCAGCGTGGTGCTCGATCCGGTGCTGGTCGCCACCACCGGTGCAGCGCTCGCGCGCGACAATCTGGTCGGATCGATACGCCGCCATCTGCTGGCACGGGCGGATCTGCTGACGCCGAACGTCCCCGAAGCCGAAGCTCTGCTGGATCGCAAGATCCGCGATCGCGACGATCTGCGTGCCGCCGCAAGCGCATTGCTCGAACTGGGCGCACGCGCCGTGCTGCTGAAGGGCGGCCATTTGCGCGGTGGCGACGTGGTCGACTTGCTGCTCACGCGCGAGGGTGAGCACTGGTTCCATCAGCGGCGCATTCGCGGCGAAAGCCATGGCACTGGCTGCAGCCTGGCGTCCGCGATCGCCGCCGGTCTCGCCAGCGGCCAACCGCTCGAAACGGCGGTCGAAGACGCGATCGGCTTCGTCCACGCCGCTCTCGAAGCCGGCTACCGGCCCGGACGCGGAAGTCTGCGCGTACTCGATCATCTGGCGGCGCGCTGAGCCGGCGCGCCGAGCCGCCTTCGATCAGCCGCCGAGGCGCGAGATCAACGCGTCGGCGAACGATTGGGTGGTGCCGCTGCCACCGAGATCGGGCGTGACGCGATCGCGTGCGGCCAGCGTCTCGCGGATCGCCAGACGCAGGCGCGTCGCTTCGTTCTGACGGCCGAGATGGTCGAGCATCTGAGCGGCACCGAGCAGCAACGCGCACGGATTGGCGACCCCCTTGCCGGCGATGTCCGGCGCCGAGCCGTGCACCGCTTCGAAGATCGCCGCATCGGCACCGATGTTCGCGCCGGGAGCGAGACCGAGACCCCCGACCAGACCTGCGCAGAGGTCGGAAATGATGTCGCCGAACAAATTCGTCGTGACGATCACGTCGAACTGCTCGGGTCGCATCACCAGCTGCATGCAGGTGTTGTCGACGATCATTTCGTTGTGGTCGATATCGGGATACTGCTCCGACACCTCGCGCGCGACCTTGAGAAACAGACCCGAGGTCGATTTCAGAATGTTCGCCTTGTGCACGATCGTGACTTTCTTGCGGCCATCTTTGCGCGCGAGATCGAAGGCGTAGCGCACGATGCGCTCCGATCCCTTGCGCGTGATCTTCTGCACCAAGGTGGCGGTGGCGCCGTCTTCGGATACCTGCTGGCCTTCGCCGGCGTAGGCACCTTCGGTGTTCTCGCGCACGGTGATCAGATCGACGTTCTCGGGGAAGCGCGAACGCGTGTTGGGGAAAGACACCGCCGGGCGCACGTTGGCGTAGAGATCGAACTTGCGGCGCAGTTGCACGTTGATCGAGCTGAAGCCTTCGCCGACCGGCGTGGTCAGCGGACTCTTCAGAGCGATGCGATGCTTGGCGATCGCGTCCAGCGTCGATTGCGGCAGCAGTTCGCCGAACTTCTGTTGCGCGGCGAGGCCGGCCTCGACGAAATCGTAGGAAAGGCCGAGGCGCAACTCCTCGAGTACGCGCAGCGTGGCGTCCATGATTTCCGGGCCGATGCCGTCGCCGGGAATCACTGCAATGGTCGTGCTCATCGAAACGTCTCCTGAAACGCGGCGGGCGGGCGCCGAGCGGCGCGCGCGGACCGTCCGCGCGTACCCAGCCGTGGGTGAAAGGTGGGCGTCCGCTGCTGGCCTGGATGACGGTCAGATGACAGCGATCGCGCCGAAAAACCTTGCGCGGCAAGGACTTCGGGAAATCCGACTTGCCGGCGCCGGCGAGGGGGCGCATTATCCATAAATGCTGTCGATTCGTACAAGAAAGCGGGCCGCCGGGTCTGTCGTCTTCGCGTGGCTCTGCGCGCTAGTCTGCGCCGCGCCGGCGGCTGCGGCCGAGCTGAACGCAAAGGATCTGCGCGTGCTGCTCGAGACGCAGACGAACGCGGTCGCGACCACGTCCATCATTCCGCGCATCGCCCTGACCGGGCGGGCGCCCGCCAGCTGCACGCCACAGCTGGACCGCATCAGCATTGATGGCACCGATATCAGCATCGAGCTGAAGTCGCCGCCGTCAGTTTGCACCTCGAAAAACCTGACCTCGTTCTATCTGCGCATCGATCCGGCCGCCAGCGGTACCGCACCGGTGCTGCCGGAACAGGTCTATCGCACGCGCATTTTTTCCTCCGACAGCGGCTCTCCGCGCTTGTTTGCATTCGGCCTGCTCGACACCCATGCGGCGATTTCGGCGCCGATGCCCGAATCAGGCCTGTGGTGGTCGGAGGCGAGCGCGGAAACCGGCGCCGCGGCAGCCGGCAACGGCGCCAGCCTCGAGCTGCAGGATGGCCACCTCGCCATCGGCTTGTTCGGCTTCGGCGAAACCGGAGTGGCGACCTGGTACTTCGGCACCGGGCAACCGAACGGTCGCATCGCCAGCGTGCCGCTGGTGCAACTCACGAACGGCGATTCGCCGTTCGCGCCGCTCGGCAACCAACCCAAGGTGCAGCCGGGTCCGCGCGTCGAACTGGAATTCATCTCACCGAGCCGGGCGCGCGCTTATGTCGTACGCAACGACGGCACGCGCGACCTTGAAGTCCGCCCGCTGATGCTCTCGCGTTCGCGTTTTTCCAGCGGTCCGATCGCTGCCAGTTGGGGCGGTCAATGGGTCTTGGTGCCCGACGACGGCGGTGCACCGCGACGGTTCGATTTCGCCGCAGCGGGCAGCCAGGATGCCGAAAACTTTCATCTGGCCGACGCCGTCAACGATGCGCGCCTCGATTGCCGCCTCGCTGCCGGCACCGATCATCCGGACATTTGTAGCCTGAGCGCCGCTGCGTCGCCGCTGGCGGATTTCGATCAGGTCGGCTTGGATCGCTTGTCCGGCCGCGCCAGCAATGGGACACGTGTGACTCTGCTGCGCGTTCCGCGCTAACTCAACTCTTTGCAGGCGTTTCTGACACCGCATCTTCTGTTGCCAGCGTCTGATCGAGAAAATCCACTGCACGACGCAGATGCGGAATCACGATCGAACCGCCGACCACCAAGCCCACACTGAATACCTCGAAGAACTCCTCTTCGCTCACGCCTGCCTGGGCGCATTGCGCGACGTGGTAGCTGATGCAGTCGTCGCACCGCAGAACCAGCGAGGCGACCAAACCGAGCATTTCCTTGGTCTTCACATCGAGCGCGCCGGCCTTGTAGGTCTGCGTGTCGAGCGCGAAGAAGCGGCGGACGACTTGATTGTCTTGCGCCAAAATACGTTCGTTCATGCGCTGACGAAACGCGGTGAACTCGGCGATGCGCTCGCTCATCGTGGCGCCTCCGAGAATTCTTGCAGACGTCCTGCACGATCGGCGGCGACCAGATCGTCGTAGCCACCCACGTGCGTGTCTCCGATGAAGATCTGCGGCACTGTGCGGCGACCCTGACTGCGACTGAGCATTTCATCGCGCCGCTGGACATCGAGATCGACGCGGATCTCTTCGTACTCGAACCCACGCCGCTGCAGGAAATTCTTCGCCGCGACACAATACGGACAGGCGGCGGTCGTATAAATCTCGACACGGTTCATGGCGGATTTCCGAAAGATAACGCTGGGCGCAAGATTGGGGCGTACGCCATGGCGTTGCAAGACCGCTCCAGCTCCCCATCTGCAGGAAGCACTGAAAAAAGCGGCGCTGTCAGACGTCCCGAAGCCAAGGCCGAAGACCTCTATGACCTCCATCAAGTAGTCGGATGAGGGCCGAAGCGTCGGCAAATGAATCTGCGCTAAGCGTTGCCGCGGTTCGGTAGCCGCGGGAACCGGCGCGCGTTAATCTGGTCTCAGCAACCGTTCTGTCCGGTGTGGTCATGCGTCTCTCCCGCGGTCTCTCCCTGTTAGCCGCCGCCTGTGTCGCGACACTTGCCGGCGCGCGCGAACCCGACCTGCAGCTGCCGGACATCGGCAGCTCGGCTGCGGGCATGGTTTCACCGCAGGAGATGTACGACTACGGCGCCGGTGCGCTGCAGGAAATGCGCGCCTACGGCATGGTGCTCGACGATGCGCTGCTGAACGACTACCTCACCGGACTCGGATATCGCCTGGTCGCCAACAGCGACCATCCGAATCTGCGTTTCACCTTTTTCATGATGAACGACGAGCAGATCAACGCGTTCGCGATGCCGGGCGGCTTCGTCGCGGCGAACGCCGGTCTGATCATCGTGATGCAACGCGAGGACGAGCTCGCCGGCGTGCTCGCGCACGAAATCTCGCACGTCGAGCAGCAGCACATCCTGCGCGCGTTCGAAGACACCACTAAAGTATCGATTCCGATCATGCTGGCGATGCTCGGCGTGATGATCGCGGCCTCGGGCCGCTCTGACGACGCGGCTCCGGCGGCGATGGCGGCCGGTACATCGCTGATGCAGCAGCGACAGATCAATTTCACACGCAGTGAGGAAGCCGAAGCGGATCGCTTCGGCATCCAGATTCTCGCGCGCGCCGGCTTCGATCCGAACGCCATGGCGAGCGCGTTCCAGGCGCTGCAGAAAGTCATGCGTGTGAACGGCATCGACATTCCGGAATTCCTGCTCGACCATCCGCTCGATACCAAGCGCATCGCCGAAGCGAAGGAGCGCGCCGCACAGCTCGGCTGCCCCACTGAACCGCAACTGCGCCCGAACAAGCCGTCGCTGTCCCCCGGGGGGTCGTTGAATTTGAGCCTGCCCGCACAGGTCAAAAGTAGTGCCAGTTCGGACACGATCGACGAAGCCAGCGCGATCGCCGCGAGCGAGGCGGCGACGACGAAGGTCGAAAAGAGTTCCGGCGAGCCGAAAACGCTGCCGCAGGTATCGGTCACCGCGTGCATCTCGCGCGGACCTTCGGTGCAAGGTTATTTCGAACTGATGCGCGAGCGAGCACGCGTGCTGAGCGCGAAATCGAAGACGGCCATCCGCGCGTACTACGCCAACAACCTGCGCGACGACCCCAGCTTCGACACCGTTGCGAATCGCTACGGCTACGCACTCGCGCTGACGCGCAGCGGCGAGGCGAAGACCGCGGTGACGGAACTGCGCAAGATGATCGAACGCCAGCCAAGCTCCGCCCCACTGAGCCTCGCACTGGCGAACGCACTGGATCTCGCCGGCGACAAGCCCGCCGCGCTGAAGACTTATGAACACGCCTACGCCGACTTCCCCGGCAATCGCGCGGTGACGCTGTCCTACGCCGATGCCTTGC
This sequence comes from Dokdonella sp. GW821-FHT11D02, assembly GCF_058808595.1. Classification (NCBI taxonomy): domain Bacteria; kingdom Pseudomonadati; phylum Pseudomonadota; class Gammaproteobacteria; order Lysobacterales; family Rhodanobacteraceae; genus Dokdonella; species Dokdonella sp. GW821-FHT11D02. The sequence continues at coordinate 3,589,312 of NZ_CM179520.1, forward strand.
TCGGTCAAGCCGATCCGGGCGGCGCCAAGCGCGCGTTGGAGCTGCTGCGTCCGTTGGTCGCGCGCTATGCCGACGATCCGGATCTGCAGAAGAGCTTCGGGCGCGCCAACCAGCTCGCCGGCGACAAGGTGCGCGCCGCCGAGGCCTATGCCGAAGCCGCCTATCTGAGCGGACAGGCGGAGGACGCGCTGAACCAGCTGAAGGCGCTTTCCAAACAGTCGGACCTGACCTATTACCAGCGCAGCCGCATCGACGCGCGCATCACGCAATTGACACCGACCGTACTCGAGCTCAGGAAGCGGCGCTCGCCGAGCTCCGATTCGCCCAATTCGATGGCCCCGGCGCTGTCATGCTGCGAGCCGTCGCGCCTGCAGATTCGTGTCGGAAAACCGCAGGACGTCATATTTCCGTAATACTATGACGCCGCTGGGTTGCGGCCTCGAGGCTGACCGACGCTGAAATAGAGCGCCCACTGTCATTCTCGCGTAACACAATACGGCTGCAATGATGGCGTCATAAAGCGCACGGTTTGCGCTGTCCTGCGGTGCCGAAGTGCAGAAACACATCCTGATCGTCGAAGACGAAACCGCGATCCGCGACATGGTCGCCTTTGCGTTGCGCAAGGCCGGCATGGAGGCCATGCACGCAGCCGACGCGCGTGCCGCCCAGACCGCGATCGGCGAACGTGTGCCCGACCTGATCCTGCTCGATTGGATGCTGCCGGGTATGAGCGGCATCGACCTTGCGCGACGCCTGCGCAAGGACGATCTGACGCGCGAAGTTCCGATCATCATGCTGACCGCACGCGGCGAGGAAACCGACCGCGTCGGCGGCCTCGACGCCGGCGTCGACGACTACGTCGTCAAGCCGTTCTCGACGCGCGAACTGCTGGCGCGTATCCGCGCGGTCATGCGGCGCACGCACGGCGAGGACTCCGAAGGTGTGGTCGAACTCGGCGGGTTGCGCATCGACAGCGCAGCGCACCGCGTCTTCTCCGGCGATCAACCGGTACACATCGGCCCGACCGAATACCGCCTGCTGCACTTCTTCATGACACACGCCGAGCGGGTCTATTCGCGCGGCCAGCTGCTCGATCACGTCTGGGGCGGCGGTGTCTACGTCGAAGAACGAACGGTCGACGTGCACATTCGCCGTCTGCGCAAGACGTTGGAACCGTTCGGTCGCGATGCTCTGGTGCAGACCGTGCGCGGCGCCGGCTATCGTTTCTCGACCAGCGTGTGACGCCGCTCCGCTGCGGATCGATCATGCACGAAGAGCGCTTCCGATCCGCCGCGACCGCATCGACGTCGTCTGATGGGGCGATAAGCCAATGTCCGCGCGTCTGAATCGGGCCTGGCGTTCAAGCCTGTGGCGACTGGGCGCCCTGCTGCTAGTCGCGCTCGCACTCGGCGGCTGGCTGCGTGCGATTCCGCAAGCGCTGCTGATCGCACTCGCCGCCTGCTTCGCTTATGGCTTGCTGCGCCTTGCGCGTCTGTGCCGGATCTTGCTCGGTCCGCGCCACGTGCCGGCGGCCGACGGCAGCGGCCTGTGGGACGAGATCCAGAATCTGCTGCGTCGACGCCAGCGCGGTGCGTTCGAGGAAAAGCGCCGTTTCGTACATTTGCTGCGCGAATTCCGTAACGCCGCCGCTGCGCTTCCGGATGCGGTGGTGGTACTCGATCGCGAACGCCGCATTCGCTGGTTCAACACGGCGGCCAATAGCCTGCTCGGGCTGAAGTATCCGCAAGACATCGGCGGCCCGCTGACCAATCTGGTGCGTGCGCCGCGTTTCGCCGAATGGCTGCGCACGGAAGCGAACGAACCCTTGCTCGATCTCGCCGCGCCGGCGGATGAGAACCTGCGTCTGAATCTGCGTCTGATCCGCTACGCCGACGAACAATCCCTGCTCGTCGCGCGCGACGTCAGCCAGTTGATGCGGCTCGAGCAGGTTCGACGCGACTTCGTCGCGAACGTCTCGCACGAGCTGCGCACGCCGCTGACCGTGGTGCACGGCTATCTGGACATGATCGAGCCGGAGAGCATGCCCGAGTACGAGTCGATCCTGCACGAGCTGCGCAACCAGTCGCGCCGCATGACGCAGATCGTCGAAGATTTGTTGACGCTGTCGCGACTCGAAGCGCAGAGCGACTTGCCGCAGGAACGCGTCAGCTTGCGTTCGCTGTTGGAAGCCTTACGCCGCGAAGCGGTCGCCTTGAGCCAAGGCGAGCACACGGTGACGACCGAGCTGCGCGGCCGCCATGATCTGCTCGGCTCGACCAAGGAACTGCACAGCGCCTTCTCCAACCTGGTCAGCAACGCGGTGCGCTACACCCCGGCCGGGGGCCGCATCACCTTGCGTTGGGAAAGCAGCGACAGCGGAGCGCGATTGTCGGTGATCGATACCGGCCCAGGCATCTCGCCCCAGCATCTGCCACGTCTGACCGAGCGCTTCTATCGCATTTCCACCAGCCGCTCGCGCGACACCGGCGGCACCGGCCTCGGTCTGTCGATCGTCAAGCACGTTTTGCAGTTGCATCAAGCGCGTCTGGACATCAGCAGCGAGCTCGGTGTCGGCAGCACGTTCAGCTGCGTCTTCGGTGGCGAGCGCCTGCTCGAACCACTGGCGCTGGCAGAAACGATGTGAGCCGGCCGACGCCACTGCTACTGGCTTGGTTCGCCGGCGTTCTGCTCGCGTGCGGCAGCGCGAGCGTCGGAGCGGTGGAAGCGCTGGCCGGGACTTTGACCGGCGTCGGTTCGGATACCGTCAGCGCCCTCGTCGCGCGCTGGGCGGAGGCATTTCGTACGGCACATCCGCATGTGCGGGTGCAGGTACAGGCGGCCGGTTCGGCCAGCGCACCGACCGCGTTGATCGAGGGCGCTGCGGATTTCGGCTCGATGAGCCGGCCGATGAACGCGGCGGAATCCGCGGCGTTCATCACGCGCTACGGCTATGCGCCCACTGCGATCGTCGTCGCGCACGACGCGATCGCCGTATTCGTGCATCCCGACAATCCGCTGACGCACCTCACTTTGGCCCAACTCGATGCGATCTACTCGGCCGATCGCCGCTGCGGCAACGCCGCTCCGGTTCGACACTGGCGCGATCTCGATTTCGCCGATACGACGCTGGCGGCTGCGCGCGTGCTTGCCAGCGGCCGTAACGATGCTTCCGGCACCTACGAGATGTTCCGCGAAGGCGCTCTCTGCGGCGGCGACTATCGCGCCGATGTGGTCGCCTGGCCCGGCAACGGTGCCGTCGTCGCCACCGTGGCCGGAAACCGCGAAGCGATCGGCTATGCCGGCCTCGGCTACGTCAACGGCCTGGTCAAGCCGCTTGCGCTTGCGCGCAGCGACGGCGAGATTCCCGTGATGCCGGATCGCGCAGCTGTCACGCAAGGTCGATATCCTCTGTCGCGCGCCCTGTATCTGTACGTGAATCGCCGACCGGGCAGTGCGCCGGCGCCGTTGCCGGCCGCCTTCCTCGCTTACGCCCTGTCCGACGAAGGCCAGACCCTGGCGCAGCGCGAAGGCGTTACGCCCCTGCAAGCCGACGAACGCGCGGCGCAACGCGCATTGCTGGAATGAGAGGAGCGGTCCGATAGACCGCTCGGCACGTGAGGTACCGTCGCAGCCGGCGCTCGAGCGCCGGTCGCGGCAAGGATGACGCGGCTCTGCCGCGACCGTTTTTCCGCGAACCGGACTCAGAGGCCGGTTCTGCCACTGACCGATGAGCCGCCATGAACCGCGACGTGCTGCAGCAGAACCTCAAGGATCCCGCCCTCTATCTGAACCGCGAGCTGGCCCAGCTCGAGTTCAACTTCCGCGTGCTGGCGCAGGCCGAGGACGCCGGCGTTCCCCTGCTCGAGCGGCTGCGCTATCTGTGCATTTCGTGCACCAACCTCGACGAATTCTTCGAGGTGCGCGTCGCCGTGCTGCGCGAACAGCTGAGCTTGAACGAGCCGCGCCCGGGACCCGACGCGCTGCCGCCGGCCGAAGCATTGGCGCGAATTCGCGAGCGCGCCTTGACCTTGGTCAAAGCGCAGTACGATTTCTGGAACGCCACCCTGCTGCCGGCGCTCGAGCGTGAGGGCGTGCGCTTTTCCAAGCGCGACACCTGGACGGTGAAGCAGCGCCGCTGGCTGCAAGGCTACTTCCGCAACGAGAGCTTGCCGGTGCTGTCGCCGCTCGGCCTCGATCCGGCGCATCCGTTCCCGCGCATCCTCAACAAGAGCTTAAACCTCGCTGTGGTGCTGCAAGGCCGCGACGCGTTCGGTCGCGAAGGCCACATGGCGCTGGTGCGTGCGCCGCGCTCGCTGCCGCGCATCATCCGCATGCCGAGCGAAGTCTCCGAATCGCCCTACGAATTCGTCTTCCTCTCCAGCGTGCTGCACGAGTTCATGGATGAGCTGTTCCCGGGCATGCAGGTGAAGGGCTCGTATCAGTTCCGCGTCACGCGCAACAGCGAACTGGTGGTGGACGAGGACGAAGTGGAGAACATCGCGCTCGCGCTGCGCGACGAACTCAAGGGTCGCGGCTTCGCCAAGCCAGTGCGACTCGAGGTCGCGGACAACTGTCCGAAGGCCATCGCCGACATGCTGATGCAGAACTTCCAGCTGACCGAATCGGAAGTGTTCCGTTGCGAAGGTCCGGTCAACGTCAGTCGCGTCAGCGCGGTGTACGACCAGATCGATCGTCCCGATCTCAAATTCCCGCCGTTCACGCCGCGCGTACTGCCGGCGGTGATCGAGGAGCAGAGCCTGTTCGAGGCGATTCGCGAACGCGACATTCTGCTGCACCATCCGTTCGAATCGTTCAACGCGGTGATCGAACTGGTGCGCGAAGCCAGCGTCGATCCCGACGTGCTCGCGATCAAACAGACGCTGTATCGCGTCGGCAACGCCTCACCCTTGATCGACCATCTGATCGAAGCGGCGCGCCAGGGCAAGGACGTGACCGTGGTGGTCGAACTGCGCGCCCGCTTCGACGAAGAAGCGAATCTGCGTCTGGCCAACCGTCTGCAGGAGGCCGGCGTGCAGGTCGTCTACGGCGTGGTCGGTTACAAGACGCACGCGAAGATGCTCTTGATCGTGCGGCGCGAGCAGGGCGCGCTGCGCCGCTACTGCCATTTGTCGACCGGCAACTATCACCAGATCACTTCACGCATCTACACCGACTTCGGCTTGATGACGTCCAATCCGACGATCGGCGAGGATGCGCATCTGTTGTTCCTGCAGCTGTCGGGACTCGGCCCGATCATCCAGCTGAAATGCCTGCTGCACTCGCCGTTCACCCTGCACAAGGGGCTGATGGAGAAGATCGAGCGCGAGATCGCGCACGCGGCCGCCGGCAAGCCGGCGCGCATCATCGCCAAGATGAACGCGTTGAACGAGGAGCGTGTGGTCGAGCAGCTCTATCGCGCTTCGCAAGCAGGTGTGCAGATCGATCTGATCATTCGCGGCGCCTGCACGCTGCGGCCGGGCATCGCCGGGGTGTCGGAGAACATCCGCGTGCGCTCGATCGTCGGCCGCTTCCTCGAGCACAGCCGCGTGTATTGGTTCCAGAACGACGAGCAGCCGGAAATCTACTGCTCCAGTGCCGACTGGATGGAGCGCAACTTGTTGCGCCGGATCGAGACCTGCTTCCCCATCCTCGATCCGAAGCTGGCCGAGCGCGTGTTTGAAGAATCGCTGGCCAATTACCTGGCCGACAACACCCAGGCCTGGACCTTGGAAGCCGACGGCAGCTACGCCCGAACCTCGCCGGGCGATGCTCCGCCGCATTCGGCGCAGCAAATCCTGCTGGCGAAGTACACCTGAGGAACGGTCTTGTCCGCCCCCTCCTCTCGCTCGCGGCGGCCAGCCAAAGCGGTCGCGCGCGCGAGCGCCTCGACATCGTCCCTACAGAGTCCCGTGCGACAATCCCGCTCCCTCACGCGAGTGCACCCGGTGACGCGAGTCAGCCACGACATCCGTGACGGCGATACCCTCGCCGCCGTCGATCTCGGCTCCAACAGCTTCCACCTCGTCGTCGCGCGCTACGAACACGGTAGCTTGCGCCTGATCGACCGCCTGCGCGACAGCGTGCGCATGGCGTTGGGGCTGCGCCCCGACGGCAGCCTCGATGCGGAGCGGCGTGAGCGCGCGTTGGCGTGCCTGGCGCGCTTCGGCCAGCGCCTGCGCGCAATTCCGCACGAGCGCGTGCGCGCGGTCGCCACCAACACGGTGCGGCGCCTGGCCAATCCGCAGAGTTTCCTGCTGCCGGCCGAGACGGCGTTGGGGCATCCGATCGAGGTGGTCAGCGGCCGCGAAGAAGCGCGCCTGATCTATCTCGGCGTCGCGCACGACCTCGCCGTCTCCAATCAGCGCCGCCTGGTCGTCGACATCGGCGGCGGCAGTACCGAATTCATCATCGGCCAGGGCTACGACGCGCTCGAAACCGAAAGCCTGCAGATGGGCTGCATCGCCAGCACGCTGCGCTTCTTCCACGACGGTAAATTCACCGCCAAGCGCTGGCGCCAGGCGCAGACCGAGATCGCGGTCGAGTTGCAGCAGTTCGCCGCCGACTACAAGGCGCGCGGCTGGGGCGAGGCGGTCGGCTCATCCGGCACCGCCAAGGCGATCGGCGCGATCGTGCAGGCGAACGGCTGGAGCGAGCAAGGCATCACGCCGTCGTCGCTGGCGCGCTTGCGCGAGGCAATCCTCGAGGCCGGCAGCGTGGAGAACCTGCGCCTGGCCGGCCTCGCCGAAGAGCGCGCGCCGGTACTCGCCGGCGGCGTCGCGATCATGGAAGCGGTGTTTGCGACCTTCGCGCTGGAGCACATGGCGACCTGCGAAACGGCGATGCGCGAGGGCCTTCTGTACGACATGGTCGGCCGCGCCATGCACGGCGATCCGCGCGCCGGCAGCGTCGCCGCACTCGCTTCGCGCTACGGCGTCGATCGCGCGCAGGCCGCGCGCGTACACCACGCCGCCGTCGCCTTGTTCGAGCAGGTCGAGGAAGCCTGGCAATTCGGCTCGCTCGATCGCGACCTGCTCGGCTGGGCTGCCGACATCCACGAGATCGGCTTGGCCATCGCACACAGCCTGCACCACATCCACGGCGCCTACATCGTGGCGAACTCCGACCTCGCCGGCTTCAGCCGACAGGGCCAGCAGGCGCTGGCGGCGATCATCCGTTCGCATCGGCGCAAACCCGATCGGGAGGCGCTAGACGCGCTGCCTGAGCGCCTGCGCCGCCCTGCCCGCCGCCTGACCGCCCTGCTGCGCCTGGCGGCCCTGCTGGAGCGCCCACGCACGACCGAAGCGCTGCCGCCGCTGCGCCTCCAAGCCGAAGACAAAACCCTGCGCCTGGACCTGCCCGAAGATTGGCTGGCTCAGCACGCGCTGACACGCGCCGATCTCGAGCAGGAGCGCGACTACTTCAAGATTCTCGACCTGAAGCTGCACGTGCGCGCGCTGGAAGACGCCGAGGCCTAGACTCGTCGGTATCGGCAACTCACCGCCCGGCATGACGCGTCGCGCCGCAGCGCCTATCATTCGCCGTCGTTCCCTTCACCCGATTCGGAGGTTTCCGTGCTGAAACGCGCGTTGTTCCTGTTTGCCCTGCTCGTCCCCGCCTACTCGTTCGCGCAGACCGCTCCCGCGCCTGCCCCTAAGCCCGCCGCCAAGACCGACGCGAAGCCGGCAAAAGCCGCCGCCAAACCGGCCGCGAAGACTCCGGCCAAAGCCGCCGAAAAACCTGCAGCCGACCAGGCCGCGGTGAACTCGAACAAGGTACTGATCAAGACCAACCTCGGCGACATCACGGTCGAGCTGTACCCGGAAAAGGCGCCCAAATCGGTCGAAAACTTCCTCGGTTACGTCAAGAGCGGCTTCTATGACGGCACCGTATTCCACCGCGTGATCGCCACCTTCATGATTCAGGGCGGCGGCTTCACCAAGGATCTGCACCAGAAGCCGACCAAGGCGCCGATTCCGATCGAATCGAAGAACGGCCTCAGCAATCTGCGCGGCACCGTCGCGATGGCGCGCACGATGGACCCGAACTCGGCAACCGCCCAGTTCTTCATCAACACCGTCGACAACCAGCGCCTGGACTACGTCAGCGACGCGAACCCCGGTTACGCCGTGTTCGGCAAGGTGACCTCGGGCTTGGAGGTCGTCGACAAGATCAAGGCCACGCCGACCGGCCCACAGGGCCCGTTCCGCAGCGACGTGCCGACCACGGCTGTCGTAATCGAAAAGGTCAGCATGGTGCCGTAACGGTTTTCGATGCGAGGCGCGACAAGGTCGCGCCTCGCACGAGCGTTGTAATGGCGGGCCCCGCGGCAACGCCGACCTCAAGCCATCACGCCGTCCGCGTCCGTGACCACGGCTGATGCAAATGCCGGCCGATGCCGCATCGGTCAATCGAAGTGTCGGCTAGACTTCCGGCATGACGACGCTGTTCATTTCCGACCTGCATCTCGACGCAAGCCGACCGCACATCACCCGACTATTTGTCGATTTCGTGCGCGACGAAGCCGTCCAAGCCGAAGCGCTCTACATCCTCGGCGACTTGTTCGAAGCCTGGATCGGCGACGACACCGACGATGAAACGGCGAGCCAAGTAGCCGATGCATTGGCTCAGTTGCATGCGCACCGGGTGCCGTGCTTCTACGTCCACGGCAACCGCGACTTCCTGCTCGGCGACGCCTATGCGCGGCGCGCGCGGATGACCTTGCTCCCCGACCCTTGCGTGATCGAGATCGAAGGCGAGCGCGTGCTGCTGATGCACGGCGACATCTTGTGCACGGATGATGTCGCCTATCAGGCGTTCCGAAAGCAATCGCGCTCGCCGGTCTGGCAGCGCGCCTTTCTGCAGCGCCCGATTGCCGAGCGGCAGGCATTTGCGTCGCAGGCTCGGGCCGAAAGTCAGCGCTACACACGGTCGGTCGACGATGCAATCACGGACGTCAATGCTTCGGCGGTGCTCGATGCATTGCGCATACACGGCGTGCGGACGCTAATTCATGGGCATACGCACCGACCTGCGGTGCATCAGTTACCGGGTGGCGCGGAGTCGCACAAGCGCATCGTGCTTGGCGATTGGTACGAACAAGGGAGCGTGCTTCGCGCCGGCGCCGATGAGGCGGTCTTGTCCGCGCTTCCCAAGTCCTAAGCGCATGGTCGTTGTACCAGCCAATACCTTCCGTCGATCGACTACGATTCTTTACGACGAACTCACCACGGCGCGCTGAGGCATCGCGAAGAAATAAGCTGCGCCTTGCCGGGAGGTTTCAATCGACGCCCCGTAAGCACCCACCAGCGCATCGCTCTTGGAGAGAGCGCAGTAGTAACCGAAGACATCTCGTATGGCGCCATCGCTCGCTGTCAATGTCTTAATCTGCTTCCACAGCCCTCCGCTGGGAGCAAAGACGTAGGCCGCTCCTCGATAGTCATCGACGGCATACGCTCCGACGAGCAGCTTGTTCTGCGAAAAGCTCATCGACGAACCAAAGAGGCTCGCCGCGGCTCCTTCTTCGGCAAGAATCTTTTGCGTTTGTGCCCACTTGCCACCGACGTTGGCGAAGCGATACACCGCTCCCTGGCTTACGTTCCCATCAATAGTGGCGCCGAATGCACCGACGAAAACTTCTTGATCGGACAGTGCAACCGAAACGCCGAAGTTATCGCGCGCGGCGCCGTCTTGCGCTGTTAGGCGAGTATCCAGTGTCCAGCGTTCGGAAGAATCGTACGTGTAGATGTACGCGGCGCCTTGACCAGCTCGACCATTGAGTGTCACGGTGCGCGAACCGATCAGAAGCCTTGAGCCTGCTACCGCAACGGAGGCTCCGAAGCCGTTGGACAAATCTTCGGCGTCGGGAGAATTCAATACCGAATGCTCCGTCCAGGTTCCAGCAATCCCTCTGGGCTGGGGTTTGAAGGCGCGCACACGAAACGGGATTATTGAGCCGCCGCGGTTGGCTCCGCCGGAAGAGATGAATACCCACTTCGAATCCATCTGGACCAGCATTCCGAAGGTCTCGAAAGCTGCTCCGTTACGCGCCACGATCTTCTGCGTCTGCTTGCAGCCTTGCGGCGAAATGATGAAGGCGTAGGCTGCTCCCTGCCACGTTCTGCCATTTACTGTGGCGTACGGTGCCGTAACGATGGCGAGTGAGCCGAACAACGCCACGGAGGTACCGAACTGATCGCCTGCGACGCCATCGGCGGCCGTCAGCTTCTGAACCTGCTTCCAGACTCCACCCAGCTTTTGGTAAACGTAAACTGCGCCTTGATGTTCGCTACCATCGACGGTCGTATTCTTGGCTCCCACCAGCGCGAAGTCGCCCGATACCGCGACCGCGGAACCGAGCCAGGCTTGTGCGTTGCCATCTGCGGCATAAACTTTCCGCTCGGACCAGCTGGGAGTTTGGGTGGGCATAAGCTTCTCGAATGAGGGGATTTGCGGCTACTCGAACAATCTAAACTAGCGCCTGCGTTTCATTCTAGCCTAGCCTCGCCGGTCATTTGGCAACGACTTTCGCTGCATCCGTTAGCTTTTCTCGATGCCCGTCCTGGTAGAGCATCGCGACCGAGTACCAGTACGTTTTCCCCGGCTCGGCCGATACGTCGCGCCATTGGTACACGCCGTCGCCGTGGTCGTCCGACGCGACTCTTATGATTTCCTTGTTGACTCTCGCGTAAGGACCCTTCTCGCTGTCCGCGCGATAGACGACATAGCCGTAGAGGGCTTGCTCATTGGCTACTGACCACTTAAGCAAAGGACCCCGTCCCTCCGGGGGTGTCACGGCTGCTTGTTCGTCCCGCCGAATTGCGTTCTTTACGGCACCACCAAGATCTAGTTGCGGCTGGGCCTGCGCATCAGGAAGAGGTTTGACGCTCGACTGTCGCGCCGCATCGTCGATTGGCACCACCCTCGCCGTTTTCGAAACCACGAGTCCGCCGACGATAACCGACACTATCTTGTCTGAACCCGAAACCTTCGCAGAAAGAGTGCCCGTAGCCATCCCTTCCGACTCTATTTTTGCAAGGCGCACCTTGAGCAAAACGCAGCTCGGTTTCTCAGGCGAACAAGACGATGCTTCGACCTTGCCCGCGATACCTTCCAGTTTGGCATCGGTCACCTTGACCGCCTTACCGCTGCGGCTTTCCAGCTTCACCAGATAGGTGCCCTCTTCGCCGACACGAATCGTGCCCAGGTCCAACGGATTGACCGAGGGAACGACGTCGCCTTGCACATCAGCTCGGACAGGTATCCAGATCTCTGACTGCAATTTGGAATTGGTCGCCAACTTGACCGTACCGTTTTGAATGCCTAGCTGCGCATCCTTCTTGATCTGAAACGACAGCTTGCGACCTTCGGAATCGACTTTGACGTCGACGAAGCCCGGACTGGCGAGCACGTTCGCAACCCGAAGGCCAGGAGCGTCGCGGCTATCCAATTCGACGGTCTTCTGTACGAGAAAATCCTCCGATTTCACGACACCGAAATCCACCCGAGGCGAGGGGCCGTCCACCACCGACATCCCGAAGAATTTGACGGAAAGGAGCGGCTCCGAGCTTCCGGCCGGGGCGCCGGTCCGCACACGGAATCTATGAGTGCTTTCCCCCATGTCTTCGCCGCTGAAGATTTCGACCTCGACGTTTACGGTCGATTTGGCCGGAATACTCGGCGGCACCTCGATCACCCGATCGCCGGCTCGAACCGGCTCGACCGCTAGAATCTTGACCGGCGTATCGGAAGCATTGGAAATGGATACCGAAGCCTTGGCTCGGTTGAACTGATAGATTTCGCCCAAGTGCTGATCGCCTACCGACAAAACCGCATTTGAGGAAGGCGCAACGAGCAGAAGCGACAGAAACAGGAATGCGCGCATAAGTCTTCAGAAAGAAAAAAGCCCACCCTATTCGGGTGGGCTTTTCGAGGCAGGAAAAAAACTGCTTACTGGACCGAGAAATTCTGCAGCTGAACCGGAAGCGTACCGTTTACGGTGCCGCTAAACGTTCCGCACGCCGTGTTCGGCTGGCCCGCACCCGGATCGGTCGTCACGACCAGATAGTACGTCGTCCCGTCCGTCAGGCCGCTCAGAGCCGGAGCCGTAGCACTGCCGCCGCTGTTCGAGCCACTCGCCACGATGTTGCCATTGACGGCATCGCAAGGAGCGAGAATGACCCAACCCGGAGCCGCCAGACCGGCGCTGCCCTGCACGGTGATGACCGCATCCGCGCCCTGAGCGACGAAGCTGTACACCACATCGTTCTGCGGGCTCGGAATGCCGCCCGGGAAGGACGGGAAGGCATTGGTTCCCGCACAGGTATCACCCGAGAACGGCGTATTGCTCTTCGCCGGAAGCGGCGACGCACACGTTTGAGCGAACGCGCTAGCGGACACTCCCATTCCAACCAAAGCTACCGACGCTGCCAGAAGAAGCTTGCGCATTTCATCACTCCTATAAGTTTAAATTCTAACAAGATGCTCGACGCTTAACCGCCGGTACCAATAAAGGTCGTGCGACGGGAGTCGAATGCATCGAAGAAGGTGTTCTGTCCGGTGTTGTTCTGACGGAACGGACCGTTCGGCGCAGCAAGTCCCAGGTAAGCGGTCTTGACGCCAACCCAGCCACCATTCGCCAGAGCGGCGAAGTTAGCGCCGCCGGCGATCGGCGTCACGCTGGCTTCGGTGGTGCTGTTGACCCAAAGCTTCACGTAGCCGTCCGTTCCAGCCGGAGTGGTAGCGGCCTTCCATTCGATTTCAATGCGGTTCGTGCCCGCAGCGAGGTCGACGTTGCCCGTGATGATGTCGTTCGGCTGACCGGCGTTGGAAGCAACAACGTTGAGCTTCTTGGCACCAGCGGAACCGCCGGAGATCGTCAGCTGCAGAATACGGGTCGTGCCGCCGGTCGCCGGGAAAGCGGCAGCCGACTGAGCGCTGAACACCGTGGTAGCAGCGAACGAACCCAGATTGGTGACGGCGTCAGCATTGATGAGGAACTGCGCGCGGTAACGCGTTTCGTTAGCCGGCGAGTCGTCGCGCACGTTGGCCGAAGCAAACGAACCGGCACCCGCGTTGTAAACGGCCTGCAGCTTGCACGCGCTCGGCGTTGCTTCCAGACCATTCGCCACGATGCTGACCGCACCCTGCGTCTGCGTCTTGCCCGACCATGCACCGCCTTCGGCCGTCGTCGGACCACCCGGGCAGGTACCTGCCATGGCGTTGCCCGCAAAACCAACGGTACCGATCAGAGCCAGCGAAAGAAGCTTCATCTTCGTGTTCATGAGAAATCTCCCAGAGTGTCTCGGGCGAGGTGCAGTCCCCATCCCCGTTTGGTTGTGAATGTTGGTTAACCAAGCCCGATCCGCGCGGACGATAGTGAAGAGTTAACACCATGTCAACACGTTCGCAGCGTGGACCAGGCTAACCCGTGCCCGATTCGAGAAGGGGGTCCCCAACTGCATGCGGTCCCTCGACCCGGTCAGGGGCTGCCGTGCGGCCGCGCCTGAACCCACGAACCTCTATGACGCACGTCCGGATGGAAACCGGACACGATTCGGGAAAATTCTTTGCCGACCCGGACGGCGGCCTGCGATCGGCACTGCTCGGCAACCTCTCCTATATGAGAAGAGTCGTTGCCTCGAAGCCTCGACCCCACGAACGCAAACCTCCATAAACCCTCGCCAAGTTAACGGCGCATTGACCTACCCCACCCCCATCCGCAGAATCGCGCCTCCCTGCGACTCGCCTCCCCTTCGTGGCCCCGATTCCTTCCGTACCGCTCCTCGCCGGCGAGTGCCTGGCCGTCATCCCCGCGCGCAACGAGGCGGCCACGGTCGGCACGGTCGTCGCCGGCGTGCGCGCGGCGCTCGGCTGCCGCGTACTGGTGGTCGACGATGCCAGTACAGACGCAACCGCGACCGAGGTCCGGACGGCGGGCGGCGAGGTACTCACTTTGCCGCTTGGCCTCGGTGCCTGGGGGGCGACCCAGGCCGGCATCCGCTATGCGCGACGCAACGGCTACGCCGGCGTCATCACCCTCGATGCGGACGGCCAGCATCTGCCCGAGTCACTGCCGGCGCTGTTCACGGCGCAAGCGCGGAGCAGCGCGAACGTCGTCATCGGTACCTGCATCGAGCGGCTCAGCCGCGCCAAGCGCATCGCCTGGCGCTATCTGCGCATTTTGACCGGCCTCAAGCTCGGCGACTTCACCTCCGGCCTGCGTCTATACGACCGTCGCGCGGTGGAAATCCTGGCCGGACCGGAGGCCAGCCTGCTCGACTATCAGGACGTCGGTGTACTGATGCTACTGTCTAAGCACGGCCTCGCCATCGAGGAAACGCCGACGCCGATGCTGCCGCGGCGGCAAGGCCATTCTCGGGTGTTCGCCTCGTGGTGGGTAGTCGCACGCTACATGCTGCATACGACGGTGTTGTGCATGGCCCAGATCGACGCCGGCCGGCGCCAGGCGCCGCGGGCGGCTGCGGACGGCCGCGCATGCTGACCGGCCAGATCACCTCGGCAATCCTTGGTGTCGGCCTAGCCGGCGCGATCCTGTTCCTGGTCCGGCGCGATCATCTGCACGGCCCGTTCGCGGTCTGGTGGTTCGCGGTCGCCGCAGCGACTTTTGTGCTCGGTGTGTTCCCGAATGTGGTGATCTGGCTCGGCCACGCCACCGGCATCGTCTATGCGCCGGTGCTGCCGATCATCATCGGCTTGTCGCTGGTGCTGATCCGCCTGCTCAAGCTCGATATCGACCGCTCCAAACAGGAGCGCCAGATCCGACGCCTGACCCAGAAACTCGCGATCCTCGAGCAGGAACTGGATCGCCTCGGCGGCCGTACCGCGCCGGACGCGCCTGCCGCCGACGAAGACTGAGCGGGACGCGTCGATGCGCGTCCTGCACCTCGGCAAGTACTACGCTCCCGAACGCGGCGGCATCGAACGCTACACGCAAGCGCTGGCCGAATGGTGCGCCGCCCATGGCGACGCGATCGCCGCCTTGGTGCACCAGCGGCCCGGCCGCTGGCGCGGGATGCGCGAGCGCATCAACGGGGTGGAAATACGCCGCGCCGGCTGCATCGCGGCGCCCGTCTACACCCCATTGAGTCCGGCCTTCCCCTTCGAACTGGCCGACTCGTTGCGTGAGTTCCGGCCCGACCTCCTGCATCTGCATCTGCCTAATCCGTCCTGCTTCGCCGCGCTGGTCAGCCCAGCGGCGCGGCGCCTGCCTTGGATCGTGCATTGGCATGCCGATGTTCCGCCGGATTCGCCCGACTGGCGCTTGCGCACGTTCTACCGCGCGTATCGGCCGTTCGAGGAAGCGGTACTCCGTCGCGCAGACGCGATCGTCGCCACCTCGCAGCCGTATCTCGACGCCAGCGCGGCGTTGGCAACGTGGAAAGATAAAGTGCGCATCGTTCCTCTGGGCATCGATGAGGATATGGCGGCCGACCATAACCGCTCAGCATCGCCCCTCCCACCTACTGCGACTGGCTTGCGTCTTCTCGCGGTCGGCCGCCTGAGCCGCTACAAGGGCTTCGAGGTCTTGCTCCGCGCACTCGTCGAAGCCGAAAACGCGAGTCTGCTGCTGATCGGCCGCGGCGAATGCGAGAGCGAATTGCATGCATTGACGAGGACGCTCGGACTCGAATCACGCGTGCATTTCGCCGGCGATCTCGACGACGATGCACTCTCGGCCGCCTATGCCGAAGCAGACGCGTTCGTACTACCGTCGTTGGATCGCGGCGAGGCGTTCGGCCTGGTCCTGCTCGAGGCGATGCGCGCCGGATTGCCGACGATTGCCAGTGCGATCCCCGGTTCCGGCGTCGCCACCGTCGTGGCGGATCGTGAAACCGGTTTGATGGTACCGCCCGGAGACGCGCCGGCGTTGACGCAGGCGATCACTCACCTATACGACCCGGTGCTGCGCCGCCGCCTCGGCGACGCCGGCCGCATGCGCTGGCGCACCCAATTCACCCTGGCGAAATCGGCACAGACGATCCGCTCGATCTATGCGCAGGCGCTGCGCTGAACGACGCTTCGCGCAGCAGCAACGCCGCCAATACGAACACCGTCGGCACGATCTGCAGGATCAGACGGTTCGCGCTGGTGAAATCCTGCGCCCACGCAGCGGCGCCGGTGAAGAAAAACAGCACGAACAGGAACGCCATATTCAGCAGCACGAACAAGCCGAGCAGCCGCGCCGCGCGGTCGCGCAACAACACGCGCCAGCGCCAGGCCACAAGCAACGGCAGCGCATACCAGAGCAGATGCCAGTTCGGCAGCGCGAACAAACTCGACAGCATTGCTCCGCCAATCGGATGCCAAGCCAGCTCGTAGGTCGTCAGCATCGGAATCTTCACGCTGCCCCAGGCCACGTGCACCCAGCCCAGACCGAGCATCGGCAACGCGAAACCGCCGATCAGCACACCGAGTACAGCCAGTACGACGATGGCGCCGGCGACGCGCCAGCGCCAGCGCGAGGGCAACAGATCGAGCGCGACCACCGCCGAGAACGCGAGCAGCCAGACCGCACCCTCCAGCTTGATCGCCGGCAGGCACAGGGCGAGTCCGACGCCGAGCAGCCACTGGCCGCGCTCGCGATACAGCAGCCAACGTGTCCAAGCCAAGGTGGCAAGACCCAAGGTGACGGCGATCCAGAGGTCGGCGTAGCCGGCCAAGGCCGCGTGAGCATCGAGCAGCGGCAACGAAACCAGAGCGTAGACCAGCCCGATCGCCACTAACGGGGACAAGGCGAAAGCGCGAAGGTAGCCGTACATCGCAAGAGCAAGGGCGGCAAGCGCACCGCTCCAAGCGAGATCGACCAAGGGCTCATTCCAGCCGCCGGCGCCGCTGGCGAACCAGATCTGGATCCAGGCCAGCCATTCCGGATAGTTCCAAGTCGCCAAGGTGCGCGTCACCGTCTCCGGCTGCACCAGCCATTCCGGCATCGACACATAGGGCTCGACGTGGCCGAGCAGCATCCAGGTCTTCGCTTTGACCGCCCAAGCCGACCATGCGTCCCAAGGAAAGATCGGCCGCAGCGAAGCCTCCTGGCCGACCAACAGCAAACGCGCGAGGACTATCGCGAGCAACAGCCACCACAACAGACGTACCCAGAACGACGGTCGCACCACGGCCGAACCCACACCGGCCCACGCTGCGCGGCGCATCCGTATCGCGGCGGCGATCCAAAACAACGCGGCGAATGCGAGCAGCCACGGCGCCGTCGTCGCGAACGCCCGCGCGGTGTCCGCTTGCGCCAGCCAGCTCGCACCGATCGCGGCGAGAAACACGCCGATCAACCAGCCCATGCCGGCCGCGGCGGCCCAGTCGCCGTGTCTGCGTGTCTGGGCAAACAGCCACCACAAACCGCTACCGAGCAGCAGCGGCAACGACCAGGCGAAAAGATAGTTAACGCCCACGGCGATACCGGAATACGACCACCCGGCCCTCCTCGAATCCGTTCGCGTGTCCGCCATGCGGCGAGGAAATGCGCAGGCTGCCGGCGAGCAGCTTGCGCAGCGCCGGATCGGTGTTCCAGGCGTCACTGTCGAAGAACACGATGACGCAGCCTCCCGGCAGCTCGCTGCCCGAGGCCAGCGCGAGCACCAAGGGACTCGCGTTCATCGGCAGCAAGTGCCAAATCATGCGCAGCAGCTGATAGCCGGAACCGGCCAGTACCAGCACACGGGTCTGCGCCGGCTCGTTGGCCAGCAGCGCCTTGACGTCCGCGGCGGCAGCGAGGATGTCGCTGTCGCCGACGAGGCGTTCGCGTTCGGGCCACGCGACCTCCGCATACAGCGTGCGCGTGGCCAGTAGACGTTGCAGCAAGCCACCCTGCCAGAGCAAATCGAGCGCGACCCAAGCCAGCACGAAGCTACCCAACGCCACGCCGTGCCAACGGCGGCGTCCCAACAACAACCAAGCGCAGACGATCCCCGCCGCCACGGCGGCGGCAGCGAATACCACCACCGAACGCGCGCGTGGCGAATCGGTGTCACGACCGAGCGCATGCACCGAGCGTTGGCTCCACGGCCAGGCGCCGAGCCAGTCGGTAGCCAAGGCGGCGAGATCGCCCAGCCAGGAAGGCGACCAGAGTTCGGTTCCGACCAGTTCGAACGGACGAAAGCCGAGTTCGGGCGGCACGTTCTGCGCGGTCGCGAATTCGCTGAAACCGAGTTCGATGATGGTGCCGCGCCACGCGGGCACGCGCGACAGATCGAAGCTCGAAACGCCGGCGCCGGGCCACGGCAAGGCCACCGTGTGCACGTCGTCGGGCTGCTCGGCGGTGCGGAACACCAGCGTCAGCTCGAGCGTGCGCGGAAAGTCCTCGAGCCGGTAGCGCAGGATCGGAAACTGCTCGGCGACGACGTTCGCCAACGCGGTCGATTGCAGCGCGGAATGGTCTTCCGCAGCAGCGGTCACGTGCAGCCGCCCATCCCGCGCATCGGCACTGCCGAAGATCGGATGGAAGTCGCTGCCGGCGAGCGAGCGCGTCGCCTGCGGCGTCAGCGGCGCGCGCCAATCGACCTCGGCCGCCCACAACAAAAGCAACAGCCAGATCGCCGCGACCGCAACGACGAAGGCCGCGACGCGCAGGCGCGTCGATGTCATGCGGGAATTCTCATGCGGAAGTGCTCATGCGCACGGCCTCACGCGGCCAGCTCGGCGAGACGATCGAGTTCGACCGCGCTGAAGCCAGCGCGCAGGCGCGCGTCGACATTGAACGGACCGCGCAAGCCACCGCGAAAATGCGTCTCGAGCAGGTCGCGGAAAGTCTGCTCCGGCTCGACCCCTTCGCGCTCACAGCACCATGCGAACCAACGCGAACCGGCGGCGACGTGCGCGACTTCCTCGCGCAGGATCACCTCGAGAATCTCGACCGTGGCGCTGTCGCCGGCGCCGCGCAGGCGCTCGATCATGCCGGGTGTCACGTCGAGTCCGCGCGCTTCCAGCACGCGCGGCACCAGCGCCATGCGCGCGAGGCTGGAATCGGCGGTACGCACGGCCATGTCCCACAAGCCGTCGTGAGCGTCGAAGTCGCCGTAGCCATGACCGAGCTCGCTCAGCCGCGCCGCGAGCAGCGCGAAGTGGCGCGCCTCGTCAGCGGCGACCTGGGCCCAATCGCGATAGTAGTCGTCGGGCAGGTCACGGAAGCGGTAGACCGCATCCCAGGCCAGATTGATCGCATTGAATTCGATGTGCGCGACCGCGTGCACCAGCGCCGCTCGGCCTTCCGCCGTGCCGAGCCCGCGTTGCGCCAATGCGCGCGGCGCGACCAGCCGCGGCCTAGCCGGACGGCCGGGCACCTCGATCGAACGCGCTAGCGGCGGCGACGCCGGGCGGCCCAGCTCGCCGGACACGATCGCCGCCGCGTATTGCCGGGTCAGCGCGCACTTTTCCTGCGGGTCGGCGCTGGCGAGACAAAGTTCGGCCGCCGCGAACAGATCGGCGGGTCTGGCTGGCTCCATGTCGTATCGAGTCCCTGCTGGTTCCGCCGCGGATTATCCACGAACGCAATCGGCAAGGATGCGATACGAGTCCGCCGCGAGTGCAAAGAAAACGTTCAGCGAACCGCGCGATCGCCGGCCCGCCCTCCTTCTCAGCCTGCCTGCCGCCGCTGCATCTTGGCGTCGTCGGAGCGCGCGAACTCAAGGTCGCGCAGGTAGGTCGGCTCGACTCCGGTGACGTACTCGCCCGAGAAGCACGAGGTGTCGAAGTGCTTGAGCTCCTCGTTGCCGTCCTGCACCGCCCAGATCAAGTCGTCGAGATCCTGGTAGATCAGCTTGTCGGCGCCGAGGATCTTCTCGATTTCCTCGACCGTGCGCGCGTGCGCGACCAGTTCGGCCGTCACCGGCATGTCGATGCCGTAGATGTTGGGGTAGCGCACCGGAGGCGCCGCCGAAGCGAGATAGACCTTCTTCGCGCCGGCCTCGCGTGCCATCTGGATGATCTGCTTGGAGGTCGTGCCGCGCACGATCGAATCGTCGACCAGGAGCACGTTCTTCTTGCGGAACTCGAGGCCGATCGGGTTCAGCTTGCGCCGCACCGAACGCACGCGCTCGCTCTGTCCCGGCATGATGAAGGTACGCCCGATGTAGTGGTTCTTGACGAAGCCGTCGCGCACCGGCACGCCGAGCTTCTGCGCCAGGGGACCGGCCGCCGTACGCGAGGTGTCGGGAATCGGGATCACCGCGTCGATGTCGTGGTCGGGCATCAGGCGCAGGATCTTCTCGCCGAGCTTCTCGCCCATGCGCAGGCGCGCCTTGTAGACCGACACATCCTCGATCATCGAATCGGGGCGAGCGAGGTAGACGTATTCGAAGATGCACGGCGCGTGCACGGTCGGCTCGGCGCACTGGCGCGCGTGCAACTTGCCGTCGAGGGTCAGCAGCACCGCTTCGCCGGGCGCGACGTCGCGCAGCAGCTTGAAGCCGAGGATGTCGAGCGCAACCGATTCGGACGCGACCGCGTACTCCTTGCCATTGCCAGTATCGCGCTCGCCGAGTACGAGCGGACGGATGCCGTGCGGATCGCGGAACGCGAGCACGCCGTAGCCGAGCAGCAGCGAAACCACCGCGTAGCCGCCGACGCAGCGCGCATGCGTGCCGGCGACGGCTTTGAAGATCTCATCGGGCGTCAGCCGCATCCGATCCTGGATCTGCAGCTCGTGCGCGAGCACGTTGAGCAAGATCTCCGAATCGGAGTCGGTATTGATGTGGCGGCGGTCGTCCTCGAACACCTCGCGCCGCAGCGAATCGGTGTTGATCAGATTGCCGTTGTGCGCGAGCGCGATGCCGTACGGCGAGTTCACGTACAGCGGCTGCGCCTCGGCCGAGCCTTCCGAGCCGGCGGTCGGATAGCGGCAGTGACCGATGCCGACGCTGCCACGCAAGCCCAGCATGCTGTCGCGATCGAATACGTCGCGCACCAGCCCGCCGCCCTTGTGCAGGCGCAGGCGGTTGCCGTCGATGGTGGCGATGCCGGCGGCGTCCTGGCCGCGGTGCTGCAGGACGGTGAGCGCGTCGTAGAGCGCCGCCGCGACTTCCGACTGGCCGACGATGCCGATGATTCCGCACATGGTTGGATACTTCAGGTAGAGGAAGGATGGGTAACGGCCGGCGGCTTTCCGTCGGACTTGCCGTCGGACTCCGGCGGCCGAATCAAGCTCGCGGCCGGTTCGAGGTAGCGCGCCACCTCGGCCGGCAAGCGTTCGCGCAACCAGTGCGCGCCGCGCTCGAAGCTCGGCAGCAGGCGCGATTCATTCCACCACGGGTCGCGCGCGAACGGCGTGAAGCCGAGCAGCAGCACGACCAGCACGACCAGCGCCATTCCGCGCGCGAGCCCGAACACCATGCCGAGCAAACGATCGCTGCCCGACAGGCCGCTGCCTTCGACCAGCTTGCGCATCAGGAAGGTCACGATCGCACCGGCGATCAGCACCGCGACGAAACACAGACCGTAACCGAGCAGGATGCGCACCGACGGCGTCGATATGCTGCCGGAAAAATGTTCCGCAAGTACCGGTCCGAGCAGCCAGGCGACCCAGAACGCACACACCCACACGGCCAGCGCCAGCACTTCGCCGATGAAACCGCGCCAAAGGCCCATCAGCACCGACAGGCCGAGCACGGCCAGAATCGTGTAATCAGCCCAAGTCATCGAAGGGCCGGGGCTGGGGATTGGGTAGGCGGGATTGGAAAGAGACTCGGCAAGGCTGGCGCCCTGCTCTTACGAATCCCCGATCCCCAATCCCCAATCCCGGCTCCATCACAAAGTCACGATCATGCCGTCGAGCTTGAGCTTGTCCTTGATGCCGGTCTTGAGCTTGTCCGCCGCGGCGCGATCGACTTCGGGGCCGACGCGCACGCGCCACAAAGTGGCGCCGCTCGCCTCGACCTTGTCGACGAAGGCCGGGTAGCCGGCGTTCTTGACGCGATCGCGCAGCTTGTTCGCGTCCTCCACCGTCTTCATCGCACCCAGTTGCACGGCGAACGCGCCGGCACGGTTCTTCGGCAGCGCCGCCGGCGCGGCATCGGCGGTCGCGTCGGCAGCCAGCTGCACGACACTGCCCGGCACGCTCGGCTTGGCCTGCTTGATGCGCACACGCGCCGCCTCGGCGGCAGCGCGATCGGCGAACGGGCCGACGCGCACGCGCGAAGCCGGCTTGCCCTGGTAGACGCTCGTCTCGGCGAACGCCGGAAAGCCGTCCTTCTTCAGGCCCGTAACCAGATCGTCAGCGTTCTTGCTCGCCGTATAGACGCCGAGATGAACGAAGTAGCGCCCGTCCGCAGCCTGTCCGGGCACCAGCTTGGGCGCTTCGGGCGCCGCCGCGGGCGCTGCCGTCGGCGCGGCCGGCTTCGGGCTCGGCGTGGTCGGCGCAGGAGTCGGCGTCGGTGTCGCGGCAACGGTCGCCGGCGGCGGCTCGACCGGCTTCGGTGCGGTCGCGGTATCGACGGTCGCGATGCGGCCGTCGTCGGCCGGCGCCGCGGCCGGCGCGGTAGGATTCTTGCCCGCCGCATCGACCGGCAGCACGCGCGTCTGGAATTCGCGATCCGGCGCCGGCGGAATCGCCAGACTCGAGGTCTCCATTTCTGCGCTTTTCTTCGGCGCCGAGCCGGATATGAACATCGGCACGAAGATGACGGCCAGCGCGATCAGCACGGCGGCGCCGAGCAGGCGCTGTTTCAGCGACAGATCCATGTGGAGTCCGGGTCGAAAGATCAGCGCGATTATACGCGCGTGCCCGGCTGTATCGAAGGTTAAATGGAACGCTTGGCCAGTCGTCGAGCGGCGAATTCGAGCGCTGCCGCGGCGACGAAGAACGAGCCGAATGCGAGTACGCGATCGCCCTGGCGCGCTTGCGCGCACGCGACCGCCAGCGCCTCGGCGACGCTCGCGTGCGAAGACCGCACGGCCTGGTCGTCGAGGCTTTCGCCGAGGGCCGCGCGCAGCGCATCCGCGCTCAGGCCGCGCGGCGAGTCGCGCTCGAGCCCGGCCAGAAACCAGCCGTCGATCGAATCCGCCAACGCGGCGGCGATGCCGCGTACGTCCTTGTCGCCGAGCGCGCCGAACACGGCCAGCGTGCGCCCCGCCGCCGGTGTGCTGCGCAGCCACTCGGCCAGCGCGCGCGCCGCTTGCGGATTGTGGCCGACGTCGACGATCAGCTCCGGCGTGCCGGCGAAGCGCTGCAAGCGCGCGCCGATGCGCGCCCGCGCCACGCCCTGCGCGATCGCCTGAGGATTCCAGCCGAGCCGCGCGCGCAAGGCCTCGAGCGCCGCGATCGCGGCCGCCGCATTGGCGAGCTGGCACGGCGCCGCCAGCTGCGGCGGCGGCAAGGCGAGTTCGACCTCGCCGCCACGCCAGGTCCAGCCGGCCTCACCGCGCGAGTAGGAGAAATCGCGGCCGGCGCGGCGCAGATCGGCGCCGATGCGCGCGGCTTCGGCGAGCAACGCCGGCGGCGGGTCCGCTTCGCCGGCGATCGCGACACGGCCGCTGCGGAAGATGCCGGCCTTCTCGCGGCCGATGCTGTCGCGATCGTTACCGAGCCAGTCCTGATGGTCGAGATCGATCGTGGTCACGATCGCGACATCGGCGTCGACCAGGTTGACCGCGTCCAGCCGTCCGCCGAGCCCGACTTCGAGCACGGCGACGTCGAGCGCGTTCTGCGAAAAAATCCACAACGCCGCCAAGGTGCCGTATTCGAAGTAAGTCAACGCGATCGCGTCCTGCGAATCGGCCTTGCGCGCCGCCTCGATGCGCTCGAACGCGTCGATCAAGGCGGCATCGTCGACGTCGCGCCCGCCGACGCGCACGCGTTCGTTGTAGCGCAACAGATGCGGCGAGGTGTAAGCGCCGACGCGACGGCCGTCCGCGGCGAGCATCGCTTCGAGGAAGGCCACGGTCGAGCCCTTGCCGTTGGTGCCGCCGACCGTGATCACCAGCGGTGCCGGCGCCGGTGCGCCGAGCCGCTGCCAGACCGCGCGCACGCGTTCGAGACCGAGTTCGATCGCATGCGGATGCACGCGCTGCTGGTAGTCGAGCCAATCGGCCAGCGTGCTCGGAAGTTCGCTCATGACAGAGTGCGGACGGTGCGGGTCGGCGATGGTGGGGACTCGGCTCGCGTTTGGCAACGGCCGGTAGGGTCAACTGCGGCGACGACGCGGCTATGATGCGGTCGATCTCACTTCGAGTCCGCGCATGCGCCGCCTGCTGCCGCCGATCGCCGCACTCGCCCTCGCCGCCTGCGCGGCGACCTCCACACCGCAGGTCGACGCTGGCGGCACAGCGGCGGTATTCCGCATCGAACCGGTGCGGCCGGTCGCAGAGCTGTTGCCGCAGGCGCTCGCCGCGACCCCGCCGAGCGAAGCCGGCGAATTCCGCCGCGCCGACCTGGTCGAGCTGACCTCGCTCGACGCATCGATCCGGCTCGACATCCGCTACGCCGGCACGCAGAACTTCTTAGGGACACCGCTGTACCGCGAAGCGCGCGCTTTCCTGCAGCGGCCAGCCGCCGAAGCGCTGGTCCGCGTGCAACGCGCGCTCGCCGCCGACGGCTACGGCCTGCTCGTGCACGACGCCTATCGTCCGTGGTACGTGACCAAGCTGTTTTGGGACGCGACCCCCGAGCATCTGCATCGCTTCGTCGCCGACCCGGCGCAGGGTTCGCGTCACAACCGCGCTTGCTCGATCGATCTCACTCTGTACGACTTGAAGAGCGGAGCCGCAGTGCAGATGCCAAGTCTCTACGACGAGATGTCCGAACGCGCCTATCCCGACTACGCCGGCGGCGATGCGGTCGCACGCGCACGGCGCGACCTGCTGCGCCGGCGCATGCAGGGCGAGGGCTTCGCGGTGTACGAGTTCGAGTGGTGGCACTACGACTATCGTGACTGGAAGTCGTACGCGATCCAGAACCTGCGCTTCGAGGATATTCCCGCTACGCGCTGAGGCCGACACAGGCCGAACGTGTCGCGCTTGCACCTCGCGCACCGCCGTTTCCACCACATCCAAACTACTGGGGAATTGATCGATGAAACTCTATACCTCGTCCGGCGCCTGCTCGATGGCCGATCACATCGTGCTGGAATGGATCGGCCGACCCTACGAGGCCGAGCTCGTCAGCCGCGAGCAACGCGCGACACCGGAGTTCAAAAAACTCAATCCGGCCGGTGCCGTGCCGGTGCTCGACGCGGACGGCTGGATCCTGACGCAGAACGCGGCGATCCTGAACTATCTCGCCGACCTGCACCCGGAAGCCGGCCTCGGCGGCGACGGCACGCCGAAAGGCCGTGCCGAAGTGAATCGCTGGCTGGCGTTCTTGAACGCGGACGTGCATCCCGCCTTCCATCCCCTGTTCGGCATGACGCGCTATATCGAGGACGCGGCCGCAATCGAGAAGACCAAGGCGAATGCGCTCAAAACCTTGCGCACTTTGTTCGGGCGCATCGACGAGCAACTCCGCGGGCGCGACTGGCTCGCCGGCACGCGCTCGATCGCCGATCCGTATCTCTACGTCGTGCTGCGCTGGGCGAGATCTTCGGGCGTGGATCTGTCCGGCTTCGATCGGCTCGTGCAGTTCGGTGCGCGCATGGACGCCGACCCGGCCGTGCGCAAAGTGCTGCAAGAAGAAGGGCTCGCCTGAGCGAGCCCCGTTCTGCGTCGCCGCGCGCTCAGCGCTCGGCCAGCGGCACGAATTTCAGGTCTTCCGGACCGACGTAGTTCGCGCTCGGCCGGATGATCTTGCCGTCGATGCGCTGCTCGACCACGTGCGCGCTCCAGCCCGAGGTGCGCGAGATCACGAACAGCGGCGTGAACATCGCGGTCGGCACGCCCATCATGTGGTAGCTGACCGCGCTGAACCAGTCGAGGTTGGGGAACATCTTCTTGATCTCCCACATCGTCGATTCGAGCCGTTCGGCGATGTCGAACATCTTCATGTTCGCTTGCGCGGCGGAGAGTTCGCGCGCGACTTCCTTGATCACCTTGTTGCGCGGGTCGGACACGGTGTACACCGGGTGGCCGAACCCGATCACGACTTCCTTGCGCTCGACCCGCGCGCGGATGTCGGCTTCGGCTTCGTCCGGCGTGTCGTAGCGTTTCTGGATCTCGAACGCGACTTCGTTGGCGCCGCCGTGCTTGGGCCCGCGCAGCGCGCCGATCGCGCCGGCGATCGCCGAGTACATGTCGCTGCCGGTGCCTGCGATCACGCGCGCGGTGAAAGTGGACGCGTTGAACTCGTGCTCGGCGTAGAGGATCAGGGAGGTGTGCATCGCGCGCACCCACAACTCGCTCGGCGCCTGCCCATGCAAAAGATGCAGGAAATGGCCGCCGATCGAGTCGTCGTCGGTCTCCACCTCGATGCGCTTGCCGTTGTGGCTGTAGTGGTACCAGTACAGAAGCACCGAGCCGAGCGAGGCCATCAGGCGATCGGCGATGTCGCGCGCGCCGGGATGGTTGTGGTCGTCCTTCTCCGGCAGCGCGCAGCCGAGCACGGACACGGCCGTGCGCATCACGTCCATCGGATGCGCCGACGCCGGCAGTTGCTCCAGCGCCGCCTTCACCGCCGCCGGAATGCCGCGCAGCGATTTCAGCTTGGCCTTGTAACCGGCCAGCTCGGCGCGATTGGGCAGCTTGCCGTGTACGAGCAGATGCGCGATCTCCTCGAATTCGCAGGTCGTCGCCACGTCGAGAATGTCGTAGCCGCGATAGTGCAGGTCGTTGCCGGTGCGGCCGACCGTGCACAGCGCGGTGTTGCCGGCGGTGACGCCGGACAGCGCGACGGACTTCTTCGGTTTGAACGCCGGGGTGGCTTCGTTCTCGCTCACGTCTTTCTCCGTAGTGCGATCGCTGCAGGCTTGCGGCGATCGTTCAGTCTTTGAATTGCTGCTCGATCGGCCAGGCCGGGCACGCGTCGACCGGCACACTGGTCTGCTCGCGCGCCTTGCGGTCGCGCAGCCAGCATTCGTCCAGCGTCGAGCAGTAGCAGACGGTGATCTTCACCCGCGTCTGCGCGGCCACGCGGAAGCGCTCGTAGCTGGCGTCGTCGGGCAGCTGGATCGCCTCGATCCGCTCGCCCGGCGACATCACGTTGCCGCTGATGGTCGAACGTTGGATTTTGTCGGCGACGGCGGCGTCGATATCGAGCGCCTTCAACACCTCGCTCCAATTGCGCTTGGGCTGATCGTCGACGGTCACTTGCATGCTGCGCACCTGCGCCGGCCCGACACCCTTGTTCAGCACGACGATCGCGCGATTGGGGTCGGCGTAGCCGATGATCAAAAACGGCCACACCTGCGCGCGCACCTGCTGTCGCTGCACGTAGGCGGTGTAGCCGGAGACCACCAGCGCCAGAAAACCGATCAGCGCGGCGACCACCGCCGCCAGCGCATCCCAGTTGCGCTCGCGGCGCGGCGCGGGGGCGGCCGGTGTCGCCACGGATTCAGAGCCCCGTCTTGCCGCTGGCGAACAAGGTGTCGAGCTTGCGCTCGTAGTCGTGGTAACCGAGGAAGTCGTACAGCTCTTCGCGCGTCTGCATGGTCGGCACCGCGGCCTTCTGAGTGCCGTCGCGGCGCGTGGTTTCGTAGAAGTTCAACGCCGCCTTGTTCATCGCGCGATAGGCGCCGCAGCAATACAGCGCGATGTCGACGTTGGCCGACCTCAGCTCGTCGACGGTGAAGAACGGCGTCGAGCCGAATTCGGTCAGGTTGGCCAGGATCGGCACCTTCACCGCGGCCTTGAACTTGCGGTAGTCCTCGAGCGTCTTCATCGCTTCGGGGAAGATCATGTCGGCGCCGGCTTCGACGTAGGCGACCGCGCGTTCGATCGCGGCGTCGACGCCTTCGACCGCGGCTGCGTCAGTGCGCGCCATGATGACGAAGCCCGCGTCGGTACGCGCATCGACTGCGGCCTTGACCCGGTCGACCATTTCTTCCTTCGGCACCACTTCCTTGCCCGGACGATGGCCGCAACGCTTCTGCCCGACCTGGTCTTCCATGTGCACGGCGGCGACGCCGACGTTGATGAAGGAACGGATCGTGCGCGCGATGTTGAAGGCGCCGCCCCAGCCCGTGTCGATGTCGACCAAGAGCGGTAAGCCGGATGCGTCGACGATGCGGCGCGCGTCGATCAGGACGTCTTCCATCGTGCTGATGCCGAGATCCGGCACACCGAGCGAATTGGCCGCGACGCCGCCGCCGGACAAGTACACCGCCTTGTAGCCGACGCGCTTGGCCATCATCGCCGCGTAGGCGGTGATCGCGCCGACCACTTGCAAAGGAGCTTCCTCGGCGAGGGCGGCGCGGAAGCGGGTGCCAGCGGATGCAATCGAACTCATGCGACCTCCTGCAAAGACCGGCGATTTTAGCAGGGTGTCGAATGCGGCGCGGAAGCGAGCGCCGGCGCCTTCGCGTCAGAGGTCGCTGCCGCGCTGCAGCGCGCGTCGGATCTCCTCCAACACGTTCGGATCGTCCAGCGTCGACAGGTCGCCCGGGTCGCGCTGCTCGGCCAAGGCCTGCAGCGAGCGGCGCAGCAGCTTGCCCGAGCGCGTTTTCGGCAGCGCATTGACGATGTAGATGCGTGCCGGTTTGGCCACGCCGCCGAGCGTCTCGATCACGCGGCGCTGCATCGCATCGGCGGTTTCGCGCTTGGCGCTGTCGTCGACGGGCGCCGTCTTCAACGTCGCGAACACGATCGGAACCTGGCCTTTCAGCTCGTCCTGCACACCGACCACAGCCGCCTCCGCCACGCCGGCATGCGTGGCGACCGACTCCTCGATCTCGCGCGTGCCGAGCCGATGACCGGCGACATTGATGACGTCGTCGGTGCGGCCGAGGATGAAGGTGTAGCCGTCCTCGTCGCGCACGGCCCAGTCGAGCGAGCTGTACAAGAGTTCCTTGAAGTGGCTGAAGTAGCTGGTCTTGAAGCGCGCGTCGTCGCGCCAGACCGTGGTCATGAAACCCGGCGGCAGCGGCGGCACGATCACCAGCACCCCTTTCTGATTCGGCGCGGCGTCGCCGCCGCTGATCTCGTCGATCACGCGCAGGTTGTAGCCGGGGCTGGGCAGGCCGGGCGAGCCGAACTTGAGCGGCTTCAGCTGCAGCCCCGGCATCAGGGTCAGCACCGGCCAGCCGGTCTCGGTCTGCCAGTAGTTGTCGATCACGGTCTTGCCCAAGCCCTGGCTGATCCACTGCGCGGTCGGCTCGTCCAGCGGCTCGCCGGCGAGGAACAGCCATTTCAGTTCGGACAGATCGTACTTGCGCAGCCACGCAGGGTCTTGTTTCTTCAGGATGCGGATCGCGGTCGGCGAGGAGAACATCGTGCGCACGCGGTACTGCTCGCACAGGCGCCACCAGATGCCGGCGTCGGGATGCGTCGGCAGACCTTCGTACAAGACCGAGGTCGCCCCGGCGATCAAGGGGCCGTAAACGTTGTAGGAATGGCCGACCGTCCAGCCGACGTCGGAGGTGCTGAAGATGGTCTGCCCGGCGCGCACGTCGAAGATCGCCCACATCGACAAGGCCAGCGCGACCGCATGGCCGCCGACATCGCGCTGCACGCCTTTCGGTTTGCCGGTGGTGCCGGAGGTGTAGAGCAGATAGCTCGGTTCGTTCGATTCCAGCCATTCGACCGGCACGTGAGCGCCGTCGTGGCGCGCGCGCAGTTCGTCGTAGTCGAGATCCCGCCCGGGCACGCGCGCGTGATCGGGATCGAGACCGCGGCCGACGATCAGCACCTGCGGCGGCGGCGATCGCGACGCGGCGCAGGCCGCATCGACCAGCGGCTTGTACGGAATGATCTTGCCGCCGCGCACGCCGGCGTCGGCGCAGATCAGGAGCTTGGGTTGCGCGTCGTCGATGCGCAGCGCGAGGTTGTGCGCGGCGAAGCCGCCGAACACGACCGAGTGAATCGCGCCGATGCGCGCGCAGGCGAGCATCGCGAACACCGCCTCGGCCATGTTCGGCATGTAAATCACGACGCGATCGCCGCGACCGACCTCGAGCGACTTCAACACCGCTGCGAACGCGTTCACTTCGCGGTGCAGTTCGCGATAAGTGACTTCGCGCGTGAGATTGGTTTCGGTCGACACCGCAATCAGCGCCAGCTGGTCGCCGCGCGTGGCGAGATGGCGGTCGACCGCGTTGTGGCACAGGTTCGTCTCGCCGCCGACGAACCAGCGTCGGAACGGCGGATCGGAATCGTCGAGGATGCGTTGCGGCGGCTTGTGCCAATCGATCGCGCGCGCCTGCTCGGCCCAGAACGCCTCCGGCCGCTCGATCGACTGCCGATAGAACTCCTCGTACTCCATCGCACACTCCCGCCGCAGCCGTCCGCGAATCCGCCGCCTGCAAGCCTAGAGGACGCGGCCGCCGCAGCCAGCCACGACGATGGTCGTAGCCGCCGCTCCGCGCGCGCTTGAAATTAATTGACCATTTAATTAATCTGCGGCGCATGACTACCCGCAAGAACCCGACCGGCCGCGCGCCGGGGCGCCCCGCCCGCACCCGCTCTCGCGGCGACGAACGAGCGCGCCTGCTCGACGTCGCCTTGGCGCTGTTCGCCAAGCAAGGCATCGCGGCGACGCCGCTGAGCGCGATCGCGCGGCGCGCGCGCGTCACGCCGGCCCTGCTGCACTACTACTTCGGCAACCGCGAACGCCTGCTCGACGCGCTGATGGCGGAGCGCTTCCTGCCGATGGCCGACAGCGTGCGCGTCAGCCTGCTGGCGCAGGCCGGCAAGCCGGAGCAGCAGATCGCAACCTTCGTACGCAGCCTGTTCGCGGTGCTCGAAGCGAACCCGTGGCTGCCGCCGCTGTGGCTGCGCGAAGTGCTGACCGAAGGCGGCCTGCTGCGCGAACGCCTGCTGCAGGGCGTGGCGGTGCATCTCGCGCCGCTGCTGCACGACGCGATCGCCGCGGCGCAAGCGCGCGGCGCGATCAATCCCGATCTCGATCCGCGCCTGACCGTGGTCTCCCTGGTCGGCTTGACGCTGTTCCCGTTCGCAGCGCGGCCGATCTGGACGCGCATCTTCGACGCCGACGACATCGGCGCGGATCGCCTCGCCCAACACACCCTGACCCTGCTCGAACGCGGACTGGAGCTCGACCATGAGTGAACGCATCCAACGACATCGCGAGCGCGCGCGCCGGCTCGGCGCTTGCGCCGCCATCGCCGCGCTCGTCGCCGGCTGCACGAAACACGCGCCGCCACCCTTGCTCGGAACCTTGGAATGGGATCGCGTCGCGGTCGCCGCCGAAGTGTCCGAGCCGATTCTCACGATTGCAGTGGCCGAAGGCGCGCGGGTGAAATCGGGCGAACTGATCCTCAGCCTCGATCCGCGCCGCAGCGACGCGCAGCTGACGCAAGCGCGCGCCGAGCAGCGGCGCGCCGAAGCGGCGCTGACCGAACTGCGCCGCGGCACTCGCATCGAGACCATCGACGCCGCGCGCGCGCGCCTCGACGGCGCCACCTCGACCGCCGCCAACGCACGCAAGGAACGCGACCGCCTGGCCGAGGTGCGCCGCCGCGGACTGATTGCGCAAGCCGATCTCGACAACGCCGAAACCGCGTTGCGCAGCGCCAGCGCCGATGCGAACTCGGCGCGCGCGAATTTGAACGAACTGCTCAACGGCACCCGCATCGAAGACATCGAGCAGGCCGAGGCGACCTTGGCCGCAGCGCAAGCCGCCACCGAACACGCCGAACTGACGCGCGCGCGGCTCGACGTGCGCGCGCCGCGCGACGGCGAAGTCGACGCGTTGCCGTTCAAGCTCGGCGACCAGCCGCCGCTCGGCGCGGCCCTGGTCAGCCTGCTCAGCGGGCCGGCGCCGTATGCGCGCGTCTACGTGCCGGCCTCGCAACGCGCGGCCTTGGCGCAGGGCGCGCGCTGTCGCGTGCACGTGCAAGGCGTCGCCGAGGCGTTCGACGCGAGCATTCGCAGCCTGCGTTCCGATCCGGCGTTCACGCCGTACTACGCGCTGACCGGCGAAGACGCGAGCCGCCTCGCCTACCGCGCCGAACTGCTGCTGGCGGGCGAAGCGGCGAGCAAACTGCCGGCCGGTCTGCCGGCGCAGGCGGACTGCACGCATGGCGGCTGACGAACGCAAGAGCGAAGCGGTCATCGTCGCGCGCGGACTCAGCAAGCGCTTCGGCGATCTGCTCGCGGTCGACCATCTCGATCTCGACGTGCGCCGCGCCGAGGTGTACGGCTTCCTCGGCCCGAACGGCAGCGGCAAGTCGACCACGATCCGCATGCTGTGCGGCCTGCTGCAGCCGAGCTCGGGCGAGATCCACGTGCTCGGCCGCACGCTGCCGCAGGAGGCGGAAGCGGTCAAACGCGCGATCGGCTACATGACGCAGAGGTTCTCGCTGTACGAGGATCTGAGCGTGCGCGAGAACCTCGAATTCCTCGCCGCAGTGCACGGACTGCGTGGCGCTGCGGTGCGCGCGCGGCTCGACGAAATGTACGAACGCTATCGCCTGGGCGACCTCAAGAATCGTCTCGCCGGCACCATGTCCGGCGGCCAGAAGCAGCGGCTCGCGCTGGCCGGCGCCGTACTGCACGAGCCGGAGTTGCTGCTGCTGGACGAACCGACCAGCGCGGTCGATCCGCAATCGCGCCGCGATTTCTGGGACGCGCTGTTCGATCTGGCCGAGGCCGGCACCACGCTGCTGGTGTCGACCCACTACATGGACGAAGCCGAACGCTGCCATCGCCTGGCCATCCTCGATCGCGGCCGCCTGGTCGCCGACGGCAGCCCGCAACACCTGATGGCGGAATTGCCCGGCTCGACCTTGCGCGTGGACTGCAGCCAGCCGCGTCGCGTGCAGCAGGCGCTGGCGCGCGAGCCGCACGTGCTCGGCGTCGCACAGATCGGCAGCAGTCTGCGCGTGCTGACCGATCGCCGCGAGGACGACGGCTGGCTGCGCGAACGCGTACGCGCGATCGATCCGGGCGCCGAGGTCGAAGCCGTCGCCGCCAATCTCGAAGACGTGTTCGTCGCCTCGACGCGCAAACCCGCCGCCGAGGCCGCCGCATGAGCTTCGCGCGCCTTTTCGCGGTGGTGCGCAAGGAGCTGATGCAGCTCGCGCGCGACCGCATCACCTTCGCCATGATCGTCGGCATCCCGACCTTGCAGCTGCTCTTGTTCGGCTTCGCGATCAATCTCGACATCCGCCATCTGCCGGCGGCCGTGCTCGACCAGGCCAACAGCGCGCACTCGCGCGAGTTGGTGGCGGAACTCGCCTCTTCGCAGGTGCTCGATTTCCGCCGTGTCGTCGCCGCGCCAGAGGAAATCGGCGTAGCGATGCGGCGCGGCGAAATCAGCGCGGCGGTGGTGATTCCGCCCGACTTCGAAACGCGCCTGGCGCGGCCGGACCGCCCGGCCTGGCAGGTCGTGGTCGACGGCTCGGACCAGTCGGTGCAGGCGGCCGCGCGGCAGCTGTCGGCGTTTCCGCTCGCCTCGCTCGATTACGGCGAAGCGCCGAACCGGCCCGGCGCGGGCGCGACACCGTCGGTGGAGATCGTCAACTTCTACAACCCCGAGCGCCGCGCACCGATCAACACGGTGCCCGGGCTGATCGGCGTGATCCTGGCGATGACGATGGTGATCTTCACCGCGATGGCGATCGTGCGCGAGCGCGAACGCGGCAACATGGAGATGCTGATCGCGACGCCGCTGTCGCCGTTCGAGCTGACCATCGGCAAGGTGCTGCCCTACGTCGGCATCGGCCTGGTGCAGGTCACCCTGATCCTCTTGCTCGGCCTGCTCGTGTTCGACGTGCCGGTGCGCGGTTCACTGCTCGAGGTGTACGTCGCCTCGATCGTCTACATCGCCGCGACGCTGTCGCTCGGCGTGTTCATTTCGACGCTCGCCAACAGCCAGTTCCAGGCGATGCAGATGGCGTTCTTCACCTTCCTGCCGCAGATCTTGCTGTCGGGCTTCATGTTTCCCTACGACGGCATGCCGCGCGCGGCGCAGTGGCTGGCCGAGATCTTCCCGCTGACGCATTTCCTGCGCCTGGTCCGCGGCATCATGCTGCGCGAAGCGGGGATCGGCGAAATGTGGCACGAGCTGGCCGCGCTCGGCGCCTTCGTCGCGATCGTGCTGACGATCGCGGTGCTGCGTTTCAACAAGCGGCTCGATTGAGCCGACGGCCTTCCCGCATCCGCGGGAAGGCCGTCGTCGGGATCAGCGCTTGCGCGCCCCTTCCAGTTCCTTCACCAGCGCATCGGCGCCGTAAACCTTGCCGAGCGCTTCGAGGATCGCGCCGCTGTGCACCGACACCGCGCGATTGAGGCGTTCGTCGTACCAGTAGTCGCCGCCGAGCGAATGGATGTTGCCGTCGAACACCAGGCCGACGATCTCGGCGTTCTTGTTGATCACCGGACTGCCCGAATTGCCGCCGATGATGTCGTTGGTGCTGACGAAGTTGTAGCGCTGGTCGAGAGCGAGCTTGGACTTGGCGTCGAGCCAGCTCTGCGGCAGCGCGAACGGATAGGCGCCGGTGGCGTGGCCGAAGGCGCCGCCGATGGTGGTGAACGGCTTCACCGCCTCGCCCTTCTCGTCCCAACCCTTGACCTCGCCGAACGAGAAGCGCTGGGTGAAGGTCGCGTCCGGATAGACGCTGGTGCCGTACTTCTCGAAGCGCGCGGACGCGATCAGCTCGGAGTTCTTGTCGATGACCGACTCGATCTCGTTCTCGTAGCGCGTGCGCACCGCGCGCGCATCGCCGTCGACGGCGCGCGCGAGCGCGATGAACGGATCGTCCGACTTCGCGATCGCTTCCGCGCCGCCTTCCCACAACGCCTTGCGCACGGCCGGATCGCCGAGCTTGCTGCCTTCGACCAGACGCTTGGCCAGCGCGTCCGGCGCTTCCTTGCCGAGCACCTGCTTGACGAACGGATCGTCGGTACCGAGCACCTCGCGCAGCTTGGCCAACGACCAGCCGAGTTTGACCTTCTCGTAGTCCGCGTACACCGGTGCGGTCGAGAACAGTTTCTGCGTCACGCTCGGCAGTCTGGAATCGCTGTATTCGCGCAGACGTTCCGCATTGGGTTTGCCGCGCTCGGCCGCCGCGCGCACCAGGGTGCGTGCGTAGTCGAAATAGCGCGAGTAGAAGCCGCGGGCGGACTCGATGTAGGAGTAGCGATCCTCGATGTTGCGATGGAGCGCGACCGCCTTGGCGATCTCGTCCCAGGCGGCGCCGTACTTCTGCTTGCGCGCGGGATCGGCGTCGACGAAATCGCGCAGCTCCTTTTCCTGCTGGCGCTTGAGTTCGAACACGCTCGGGTCCTGCAGCGCCTGCAGACGGCCGCGCAGCGCCTTGAACGAGTTCTCGGTGTAGAACAGGTCGCTCTGCGCGATGCGCCATTTCTCCGCGCTCTGGCTGCGGAACTGCTCGAGCAGGCCGCGACGCTCGGCCAGCAACAAGAGATATGAAATCAACTCGTCGTCGCGCACCGATTCGAGCTGGGCGATCGTCAGCTGGCGATCGGTACCGCCCGGGTTGCCGACGATGACTGTCATTTCGCCTTCGTCGGCGCCGTTCTTGGAGAACGGGAAGTAGTCTTTCACCTTGACCGGCTTGCCGTTCTCGTAGGCGCGCAGCACGCCCATGTCGAGGTCGTAGCGCGGGAAGTTGAAATTGTCCGGATCACCGCCGAAGAACGCGATTTCGAGCTCCGGCGCGAACACCAGACGCACGTCCTGGAAGCGGCGGTATTTGTACAAGTCGTAGACGCCGCCGTGATAGAGATCGACGACGTCGCAGCGCGTGTTCGCGCTGTCCTTGCCGACGCACTCCTTCTCCAGCTCGGACTTGATCGCCTTCTCGGCCTTGCTGTAGTCCTCGCCGGTCTTGCCGGCGGTCGCCTTGCCGACGCGCTCGGTGACGTTGACGATCTGGTCGAGCCGGTTCAGCTCGATCTCCGGGCACTTGATCTCGTCCTTCTGCTCTTTCGCCAGAAAGCCGGACTTGATGTAGTCCTTCTCCGCGCTCGAGAGCTGCTGCACGCAAGAGTTCACGCAATGATGATTGGTCAGCACCAGCCCGTTCGCCGACACGAACGAACCCGAACAACCGCCGGCCAAGCGCAGCGCCGCCTTCTGCACGTGCTCGGCCCAGCGCGCATCCGGCGTGAAGCCGTGCTTCGCCTGCACCGCTGCCGTGGGCAGATTGTCCGGCGTCCACATGCCTTCGCCGGCGAAGGCGGCGGTACTGGTGGCGAACGCCAACAGTGCGAGGGTGAGCTTGTTCATCGAATACCTCTCGGAAGGACGATGCGCTCGCGCATCGGCGGCACCCTCCCGATCACACTCGGGAGGGCGGTTGACGGAATACGGACGAAACTCAGCCCTTGGCGAACAAATGCTCGACGCCGGCGCGCTCTTCGCGCAGTTCCTTCTCGGTCGCGTCCATGCGCTCGCGCGAGAACGCATTGATCTCCAGGCCCTGCACGATCGCGTACTGGCCGTTCTTGACCGTGACCGGATAGCCGTAGATCACGCCGGGCTGGATGCCGTAGGAACCGTCGGACGGGATCGCCATCGAAACCCAATCGCCGTCCGCCGTGCCGAGCGCCCAGTCGCGCATGTGGTCGATCGCGGCGGACGCGGCGGACGCCGCCGACGAGGCGCCGCGCGCCTTGATGATCGCCGCGCCGCGCTGCTGCACGGTCGGGATGAAGCTGTCCTTGTACCAACCGCCATCGATCGCCTCGACCGCGGACTTGCCCTTGACCGTGGCGTGATGGATGTCCGGATACTGGGTCGAGCTGTGGTTGCCCCAGATCGTCATCTTGCGGATGTCGGTGGTGTGCGCGCCGGTCTTCTCGGCCAGCTGCGACAGCGCGCGATTGTGGTCGAGGCGCACCATCGCGGTGAACTGCTTGGGATCGAGGCTGGGCGCGTTCTGCTGCGCGATCAGCGCATTGGTATTGGCCGGATTGCCGACCACCAGCACGCGCACGTCGCGCTTGGCGTGATCGTTGAGCGCCTTGCCCTGTGGCGCGAAGATCGCACCGTTCGCTTCGAGCAGGTCCTTGCGCTCCATGCCGGGGCCGCGCGGACGCGCGCCGACCAGGAGGGCGTAGTCGACGTCCTTGAACGCGACGTTGACGTCGTCGGTGGCGACGATCCCGGCCAAGGTCGGAAAGGCGCAGTCGTTGAGTTCCATCACCACGCCCTGCAGCGCGGGCAGCGCCGGCGTGATTTCAAGCAAGTGCAGGATCACCGGCTGGTCCGGACCGAGCATGTCGCCGGCGGCAATGCGGAACAGGAGGGCGTAACCGATCTGGCCGGCAGCGCCGGTGACGGCAACTCGGACGGGAGCTTTCATCGTTTCTACCTCGCGGGATTGCGGTAAGGAATCGGGAAGCGACACATGACGTGTGGCGGAGCGGGTTTTCGGAGCGATCAGGGTGCCGGCGCCGGCAACAGGCCGGCGTCGGACAGCGATTGGCGGATCTGTTGCGGAACGTAACCGTGGAAGCGCCGCTCGCCGACCACCAGCACCGGCACACCGGAGCTTCGCAGCAAGCCGTAGGCGCGCGCGCCGCGCTCGCTCTGCTCGATATCGTACTCGCGGTAGCGCACGCCCCAGCGATCGAGGTCGGCGCGCAGCTTGCGGCAGTAACCGCACCAACTCGCCGACAACAGCACGACCGGCTCGCTGCCGATCGTCGCGCGCAGGGCGGCCTGGTCGAGCGGCGCCCTGCGTGTGCACGCGGCCAGCGTCGCGAGCGCGACGGCGGCCAGCAGCACGAGCGCGAGGCGGCGCATGCGATCAGCTCAGTTCGGCGAAGAACTCGCAGAAGCGCTTGAGGCCCTCGGCCAGCTGCGCGGTCGGACAGGTGTAGGAAATGCGCAGCGCGTTCGGATCGCCGAACGCCGAGCCCGGCACGCAGGCGACGCCTTTGGTTTCGAGCAGCGCGTTGCACAGCTCGACGTCGTTGCCGATCTTGACGCCGCCATGGCTCTTGCCGAACGCGACCGAGACGTTGGGGAACACGTAGAACGCGCCTTGCGGGCGCGGGCAGACCACGCCCGGAATCGACAGCACCGCGGCCAGCACCTGGTCGCGCTTGGCCTGGAATTCGGCGCACTTCTGCTCGGTGATCGTCTGCGGTCCGCTCAGCGCCGCGGTGGCGGCCGCGTTGACCACTTCCGGCACGTTGGTGATGTGGTTCGAATTGAGCGTGACCATCGCCTGCGCCACGCTTTCGGGACCGGCGATGAAGCCGACGCGCCAGCCCGGCATGCCGTAGGTCTTGGAGATCGAATCGACGTGCACGGTGCGCTCGCGCAGCTCCGGCCGCGCGTTGACGAAGTTGTGGTAGCCGAGGCCGTCGAACACCATGCGGTTGTAGATGTCGTCGCAGACGATCCACACGTCGGGGTGCTTGACCAAGACGTCGGCGAGCGCGGCGATCTCGTCCTTGCTGTAGACCATGCCGGTCGGATTGGACGGATTGTTGAAGAGGAAAAGTTTCACGCCCGGTAGCGCGGCGTCGAGTTGGGCCGGCGTCAGCTTGTAGTTCTGGCTGGCCGGGCACGGCAACAGACGCTTTTCCGCACCCACGATGTCGGCGATGTCGACGTAGGTCGTCCAGTACGGCACCGGGAAGGCGATCGTATCGCCCGGATCGAGCAGCGCTTCGGCCAGGCTGTAGAGCATGTGCTTGGCGCCGATGCCGGTAGCGATGTTCTTACGCCCGTAGCCCTTCAGGCCACCGTCGTCGAGATGCTTGATGAAGGCGTCGAGCAGCGCTTCGGGGCCGCGATTGGAGCCGTACTGGCCGCTGTCGTGGTTGAGCGCTTCGCGTGCCGCGGCGTAGACGTGCTCGCCGGGCAGGAAATTCGGTACGCCGATCGAGAAACTGATGATGTCGCGGCCGGCGGCCTTGAGCGCCTTGGCCTTTTCGGCCACGGCCATGATCGCACTGGGTTTGGCGCGACTCATGCGCGCCGCAAGATTCGGCATGACGGTCCTGCGTGTGTCCGGAGTGGAAGGTTTCAGCTGCAACTAAAGTTTCAACTGCAACTATCAACTCTATCACAGGCCGCCCGCCGGCTCGCGACCTTTGCCGGCGAAGCCCGCCATGTCGGCAGGCACATGTCGACCCGTGCGCGACCGTGCTACGGGCTGCGCGGCTCGCTCAGGAAATGCGCGCGAGCACTTTCAACAACTTCTCCGCGACGGCACCGTAGGGCGGATACAGCAGGCGCGCGCCGGCGAAGCGGGATTGAATGAACACCGGCTTCTCCTTGGAGAACTGACGGAAGCCGTACTCGCCGTGGTAGTGCCCCTGCCCGGACGGGCCGACGCCGCCGAACGGCAGCGCTTCCTGCACGATGTGCATGAGGGTGTCGTTGATGGTGACGCCGCCGGCGATCGTCTCGTTGAGCACGCGCTCGCGCCTCGCGCGATCCTGGCCGAACCAATACAGCGCGAGCGGCCGTTCGTGCGCGTTGACGTAGTCGATCGCCGAGTCGAGCGTGTCGCTGGCGACGATCGGCAGGATCGGTCCGAAGATCTCTTCCTGCATCACGCGCATGCTGTCGTCGACGTCGAGCAGCAGGGTCGGCGCGAGCTTGCGCCGTGCGGCATCGGCTTGTTCGCCGGTCGGTGCGAGTTCGATCACTTGCGCGCCGCGCGCGCGCGCATCGTCGATCAGCTCGCGCAGGCGCCGGTAGTGACGCTCGCTGACGATGCTGGTGTAGTCGGGATTGTCCTGGATGGTCGGGTACATGCGCGTCATCGACGCGCGCAGCGCTTCGACCAGCGCCGCACGCTGCGCGCCCGGCACCAAAACATAGTCGGGCGCGATGCAGGTCTGACCCGCGTTGAGCAGCTTGCCGAACGCGATGCGGTCGGCGATCAGGCCGAGATTGGCCGAGGCGTCGACGATCGCCGGCGACTTGCCGCCGAGTTCGAGCGTGACCGGAGTCAGGTTTTTCGCCGCCGCCTGCGCGACCAGCCGGCCGACTGCGGTCGAGCCGGTGAAGACCAGATGATCGAACGGCAGGGTGGAGAATTCCTTGCCGACTTCGGCATCGCCGGTGATCACCGCGACTTCGTCTTCGGCGAACAGCGCCGCGATGCGCTGCTGCAGCGCTTCGGAAAAGCGCGGCGTCAGCTCGGACGGCTTCAACAGCGCGCGATTGCCGGCCGCGAGCGCGCCGACCAGCGGCGCCAGCGCCAGCTGCAGCGGATAGTTCCACGGGCTGATGATGCCGACCACACCAAGCGGCTGGCGCAGCAGCAGCGCACGGCCGGGCTTCTGCGTCAACGCGGTCGGTGCATGCCGCGGCTTCATCCAGGATTTCAGATGCGCGCGCGCGTGCTTGATCGCGTTGCGCGTGAAGATCGATTCGGCGAATACGGTCTCCACCCGCGAGCGGTTGCCGAAGTCCTGCGCGATGCGCTCGACGAACTCGCGCTCCGCGTCGGCGTCGAGCAGTCGCTCGAGGCGGTTCAATCGGTCCAGGCGCACTTCGCGCGACGGATTCATGTCCTTGCGGAACGCCTGCTGCTGCAAGCGCAACAGCTGCGGCAGGCGTTGGTCCGGGAAAGCGACGGCAGTATCGAGGCGCGCAGTCGAGAGCATGAGTACGTCTCCGGCGGAAGGACCCTGCGAGCAAACTAGCGCTGAATGTTGACGTCGTCAACATCGGCTCCTACCCTGCGCCGATGGCGAGCCGCAAATCCATCACCGAACGCGCTTCGGCACGACGTGCGGACGAGGCGAGTTATCACCACGGCGACCTGCGCGCAGCACTGTTGCAGGCGGCCGAAGAGCTGCTCGCCGCCGGTGGCGTCGGTGCGGTCGGCATGCGCGAGATCGCGCGCCGCGCCGGCGTTTCGCACGCGGCGCCGTATCGCCACTACGCCAATCACGAAGCGCTTCTGGCCGACCTCGCCGGCCACGGCTTCGAACGCCTGCATCGGCGCTTCACGCATCTGCCGGCACGTGGCGGTGCCGAGCGTTTCGTCGCGATGGCACGCAGCTATGTGCAGTTCGCGCGCGACGAACCGGAAGCTTGGCGTCTGATGTTCGGCGATGCGATCGACAAACCGAACCACCCCGAACTGATGCGCATCTCAGGCCTCGCCTACGACACCTTGCGCGAGGCGGTGCAGGCACTCGGCGTCGCGGCGCCGGCGACGCTGGAAACGCTGGCCGCCTGGGCGATGGCACACGGTGTCGCGCGGCTCGTACTGGATCACCGCATCGATGCGCATCTCGACACGCCAGTCGATCCCGACGAACTGATTCGGCATGCGGCCGAAGTGTTCATCGCCGGTTTGCAGGCATCGGCGCGACGGCGCTGACGACGTGAGCAGCGCGCGTCGCCCGTTCGCAAACTTGTAAACGTTTATCTACATCCACCGGCGTCCGACTGCGCTAGAGTGTCGGCGCGTTTCCACTCAGAGGAGGTGCTATGTCTTGGTTGTGGATGTTCATCGTCGGCTTGGTCGTCGGCATCGTGGCGAAGTTTCTGATGCCGGGCAAAGATCCGGGCGGCTTCATCATCACCGCGATCCTCGGCATCGCCGGCATGTTTCTCGGCGGCTACCTGAGCCATATCCTCTTCGGCACCGCCGGACCTGGCGGCGAGATCCAGCCGTCCGGCTTCATCGGCGGCGTGATCGGCTCGCTGATCCTGCTCGCGATCTATCGTCTGGTCCGCCGCAACGCCGGCTGAGCCTGCTCCGACGGCGCTCCGCCTTGCGCGGAGCGCCGTCTGGCGCGTTTTCAGCGCGCCTTGAATCCGGCGGCGTCGGCCGCCGCGCTCCACTGGTCCACGCGCGCTTTCTGCTGCGCCAACAGCGGGGCGGTGTCGCCCTTGATCGTGATCGACTCGATCTTGTCGCCGTTGCGCACCTGATCGACGATGGCCTTGTCGGCCTCACCGATCACCGCGCCGAATACGGTGTGCTTGCCGTCCAGCCACGACGTCGCCGTGTG
Source organism: Dokdonella sp. GW821-FHT11D02 (assembly GCF_058808595.1). Lineage (NCBI taxonomy): Bacteria > Pseudomonadati > Pseudomonadota > Gammaproteobacteria > Lysobacterales > Rhodanobacteraceae > Dokdonella > Dokdonella sp. GW821-FHT11D02. The sequence goes on from NZ_CM179520.1 coordinate 3,631,282, forward strand.
GGTGATGAAGAACTGGCTGCCGTTGGTGCCCGGCCCTGCGTTGGCCATCGACAGAATGCCGCCGCGATCGTGCTTGAGCGCCGGGCGGATCTCGTCCTCGAACTTGTAGCCGGGACCGCCGGTGCCGCTGCCGTGCGGGCAGCCGCCCTGGATCATGAAGTCGGAAATCACGCGATGGAAGCTGAGGCCGTTGTAGTAACCGCGCTGGGCGAGGTTGACGAAGCTGGCCACGGTGAGCGGCGTCTGCTCGGCGTACAGGCGCAGGTGGATGGTGCCGTGCTTGGTCGCGATTTCGGCGGTCAGTTCGGGAAGTGCGGACATGGTTTTTCCTGTGGTTTTGCGGGCCGCGCAGCCTAACCGATTCGCGCCGGCGCGACATCGGCGCGGGGGTGTGCTGCGTCGCGGCAATCTGGCCGCCGAACAGGTATAATCTAGGTCATTCTTCCCAAATGCCTTCCTGCTGCAAACGGCGGGAGCTTTCCCATGTCCATCGAAAACCTGCGCAATATCGCCATCGTCGCCCACGTCGACCACGGCAAAACCACCCTCGTCGACTGTCTCTTGAAGCAGTCCGGCACGTTCAGCGAACGCACCGTGCTGGCCGAGCGCGTGATGGACAGCAATGACCAGGAAAAAGAACGCGGCATCACGATTCTGTCGAAGAACACCGCGATCACCTGGCAGGGCAACCGCATCAACATCGTCGATACGCCCGGACACGCCGACTTCGGCGGCGAAGTGGAACGCGTGCTGTCGATGGTCGACACGGTACTGATCCTGGTCGACGCGATGGACGGCCCGATGCCGCAGACGCGCTTCGTGACGCAGAAAGCGTTCCAGATGGGCTTCCGCCCGATCGTCGTGATCAACAAGGTCGACCGCCCCGGCGCGCGCCCGGACTGGGTGCTGAACCAGACCTTCGACCTGTTCGACCGCCTCGGCGCGACCGACGAACAGCTCGACTTCCCGGTCGTCTACGCCTCCGCCCTGCACGGCTACGCCGGCCTCGATCCGGACGTGCGCTCGGGCGACATGACGCCGCTGTACGAGGCGATCATGAAGCACGTGTCGCCGCCGAAGGTCGATCCGGAAGGCGCCTTCCAGATGCGCATCAGCCAGCTCGACTACAGCAACTACGTCGGCCTGATCGGCATCGGCCGCATCCAGCGCGGCAAGGTGCGCACCAACATGCAAGTCGCCGTGGTCGATCGCGAAGGCAAGAAGCGCAACGCGAAAGTGCTGCAGGTACTCGGCTTCATGGGTCTGGAGCGCCGTGAAGTGGCCGAAGCCGAAGCCGGTGACATCATCGCGATCAACGGCATCGAAGGCTTGGGCATTTCCGACACCGTCTGCGCGCCGGAAGCGCCGGAACAGCTGCCGGTGCTGACCGTCGACGAGCCGACCATCAGCATGACCTTCCAGGTCAACAATTCGCCGTTCGCCGGCCAGAAAGAGCACAGCGGCGGCAAGTTCCTGACCAGCCGCCAGATCCGCGAACGCCTCATGCGCGAGACGCTGCACAACGTCGCGCTGAAGGTCGAGGAGACCTCCGATCCGGACAAGTTCAAGGTTTCCGGCCGCGGCGAACTGCACCTGTCGGTGCTGATCGAGACGATGCGCCGTGAAGGCTACGAACTCGCCGTGTCGCGCCCCGAGGTCATCATCCGCGAGATCGACGGCGTCCTCAGCGAGCCGATCGAACAGCTCGTCGTCGACATGGAAGAGCAGTACCAGGGCGGCGTGATGGAGCGCCTCGGCACGCGCCGCGGCCAGCTGACCAACATGGAACCGGACGGCAAGGGTCGCACGCGTCTGGATTACATGATCCCGGCGCGCGGCCTGATCGGCTTCCAGACCGAATTCCGCACGATCACCGCGGGCACGGGCCTCTTGTTCCACGTGTTCGACCACTACGGCCCGAAGGCCGAAGGCGCGATCGCCAAGCGCCCGAACGGCGTGATGATCTCCAACGGCCAGGGCCCTGCCCCGGCCTACTCGCTGGTCAGCCTGCAGGAGCGCGGCCGCTTGCTGGTCAGCGAAGGCGACGAAATCTATGAAGGCCAGCTGGTCGGCATTCACGCCAAAGACAACGACCTCACCGTCAACGCGCTGCGCGCCAAGCAGCTGACCAACATCCGCGCCGCCGGCAAGGACGACAACGTGCAGCTGACGCCGCCGATCAAGATGTCGCTCGAGCAGGCGCTCGAGTTCATCGAGGACGACGAGCTGGTCGAAGTCACACCGAAGGCGATCCGCTTGCGCAAGAAGTTCCTGACCGAGAGCGATCGCAAGCGCGCTTCGCGCCAGGCTGCCTGAGAGAATGCGTACAGCTGCCTTCGCTCTGTTGGCAGCACTGCTCAGCGGCTGCAGTTCGGTAGCAACGCGTGCAGCGGTGAAGGACTCGCCGCTGCTCACGATGGCCGAATCTCGCCACTATCTCCAACCACTCGGCCATCAGCAGCAGGAAATTGCTGCATTGACGGCTCAGGCGATGCTTGGCGCCTATGCTGTACGTAGCGACGGCACCACGCCATGCGACGGCGGCGCCTGCAATGACGACCACATCAGTACGTTGCGAGAGTTGGCACTCGCCTACAGTCGCCTAGGTCTGCACCGGATTTCGCTCGCTGTCTATCAAGCCGTGCTCGCGCAGCGTCCCGACGAGGCGACGTCGTACGAAGATTTGGCGGCCGAACAAATGTTCCTCGGCCGTGACGAAGACGCCGCGCGCAACTACGACCGCGCTTTAGAACTGTCGCAGGAAAGTAGTGCTCTGACGCTTAATTTTGCCGCGACATTCTCGTTGCTGACCGGCGATCTCGTGCTCGCTCGCAAGCGATATGAGTCATGCGTGCTCCTGGGCAAACCGGCTCTCGCAATTCAGTACTGCGCGATTGGCCTCGCCATCGTAAAAGCACGTGGCGGCGACGACAGCCTGCTGCTCGCGATCACGCCAGCCTCAAGCTGGCCCGGACCGTTGCTGGCGCATCTACGCGGCGAGATCGATGAGGCTGCCCTGGCGAAGCTGATCGCAAGCGCCAAAACCGACACGCAACGCGAATATCTGAGCGAAGCGCTCTATTACGTCGGTGAACTCCATCTCGCGCATGGTCGGCAAGCGCTGGCTCTGCGCTGTTTCCGTGCCAACCAGGCGCTGCGAGTCGAAGCATTTTTCGAAACCGAAGCCGCTGCTCGCCGCATCCGCCAACTCGGCGGCAGCGACGACCCACCAGCCGAGTCGATTCCGACCCAACACGTGCCAGTCGGCTAACGCAGCTGCTACGCCAGAGAACTCCGGCGATACCGCCGCGCTTACGCACGATCAGCATCGCCAGTCCAGCGACTGCTCGGAGTTCAAATGTGCATCGACCTGCGGCTTATGCACGCGTGCCAAATCGGTGGCAATTCAACTTGCGTAAGAAGCTCCTGACCGAAAGCGATCGCAAGTGCGCCGCGCCAGGCGGCCAGCGCCGCCGCGGCGAATTCCGACGAATGCGCGCCCGCCCGCTCGCTGCCCGCGTTGCGCGCGAAGAATGACGCAATCGATCGTACAAACGTGATCTCTCTCGATGCCAGTGAAGCGGCGCCGTCGCCACTTCCATCGAGAGAGGAATTCACATGAAGAACCATTGCTGCGCCATCCTGCTGACGACCGCGCTGTGTGCCGTCGGCAGCGCGTCCGCGATCGACCTCGGCAACGCCCTCGGCGCCGGAATGGGGGCCGCCAAGGGATTGACCCTCAGCGACGAAGACATCCGCAAGACCTCCGACGAGGCCTGCGCCGCCTACGACAAGCAGAATCCGGTCGCACCGTCCGGCAACAAGTACGCCACTCGACTGGCCAAGCTCACGCAAGGGCTGGAAAACGAGGACGGCATCAAGCTCAACTTCAAGGTTTACCTGGTCAAGGACGTCAATGCGTTCGCGATGGCCAACGGCTGCGTGCGCGTGTTTTCCGGACTGATGGACATCGCCACCGACGACGAGGTGCGCGGCGTGATCGGGCACGAAATCGGCCATGCCAAGCTCGGCCACAGCAAGGCGAAGATGAAGACGGCGATCCTGACGCGCGCCGCGCGCCAAGGCGCGGCGGCCGCCGGCGGCAAGGGCGGCCAGCTCGCCGCATCGGAACTCGGCGGCGTCGCCGAAAACTTCGTCAACGCACAGTTCTCGCAAAAGGAAGAAAGCGAGGCCGACGTCTACGGCTACCATTTCATGATCAAGCACAAGTACGACGCGAACGCGATGGCCAGCCTGTTCAAGAAGATGCCCAGCGGCGGCGGCCTGATGTCCTCGCATCCGGCTTCACCTGATCGCGCGAAGAAGATCGAAGCCTTGATCAAGAACGGCTGATACGGAGAGGCGCAAGCATGTCGACTGAGGGCTTCCTGCGTTTCGCGCTTCTGCTTTTGCTCGGCACGAGCATCGCCGACAGCCGCTTCGCCACCGCCGCGACGAGTGACGTCGCGGCGGTTCCGGCCGCGTTCGCGAACACCGACGTCGCGACAAAAATTCGCGGCCGCGAGCGCGTCGTGTTACCGATCGAGGGAGTGTCGGCCTGGCCCGACCCGGACGGCGGTCCGACCTGGTATCTCGACGCGGTCGAACGCGTCGCCGGAACGCGCGAAGGCTGGTATCGCCTGAAGAATGACCGTCTGCAACCGATGACCAAGGAAGAGACGGCCGCGTTCCGCCGCGGCATGGCGCGCCGGCTGGCGCTGCCGGAGAAATTCCGCTGGACCTCCGGCGACGGCAAACCCGAAGGCAAGCGCGACTTGGTGATGCTAGCCGCTTACGACTGCGACGGCTGCGCATGGCTGCAGGAAGAGCTGAGCGACCACGCCGCGCAATTGAAGGTGCGCATCCACTACATCATCGGCACGCTCGATCCCGAGGATTCGGACTCGAGCGGTGTCGTACGTGCGATCACGTGCGCGAACGATCCGATACGGGCATACCGCGAGGCCGACGACGACGCGTTGCCGAAACCCGCGCCGGACTGCGCTGGCCAAGGAGACCTGTTCAGCTACATGGCGACCTTGCTCGGCGCGCGCTACTCGCCGTGGCTAGTCGACAAATCCAGCGGCGCCATCGTGCCGTTCGGTTCGCTCGAATCGGACACGATCGTGAAGGTTCTGAACGGATCACCCTGAAAAGCGTCCGGCAGGAAATCGAATATCTCTTCCGGCGCGGCGAGAGGCCGCGCCGACTCGAACTTCAGACGATACCGCCGCGCTTGCGCACGATCAGCATCGCCAGCTCCAGCGACTGCTCGTAGTTCAGGCGCGGATCGACCTGCGACTTGTACGCACGCGCGAGATCGGCCTCGGCCAGCGCGCGCGCACCACCGAGGCATTCGGTGACGTTCTCGCCGGTCAGTTCCAGATGCACGCCGCCCAGGCGGGTGCCGACTGCCGCGTGCACGTCGAACGCGTGATCGAGTTCGCTGCGGATGTTCTCGAAGCGCCGCGTCTTCACGCCGCCACCGACCGTTTCGGTATTGCCGTGCATCGGATCGCAGATCCACAGCGGCTTGCGTCCGCTCGCCTTCACGGCGGTCAGCAGCGGTGGCAATGCGCTCTCGATCTTGGTGGCGCCCATGCGGTGGATCAGTGTGAGGCGGCCCGGCTCGCCGTCCGGATCGAGCACGTCGACCAGGCGCAGCAGCTGATCGGGCGTGACGGACGGACCGATCTTGACCGCGATCGGGTTGCGCAGGCCGCGGAAGTACTCCACGTGCGCGCCGTCCAGCTGCGCGGTGCGCATGCCGATCCACGGGAAATGCGTGGACAGGTTGAACCAGCCCCAGTGGCGCGGCACCTGACGAGTCAACGCTTGTTCGTAATGCAGCACCAACGCTTCGTGCGAGGTGTAGAAATCGACGCGCTGGTAGCTGCCGATCGACTCGCCCGCCAGCGTCTCCATGAAACGCAGCGAATTGCCGATCGATTCGACCATCTGGCGGTACTCGCTCTGCAGCGGCGAATGCTCGACCCAGGCCAGATCCCAGTACTCGGGGTGGTGCAGATCGGCGAAACCGCCGTCGATCAGGGCACGCACGAAGTTCATCGTCATGGCCGAGTGCGCATGGCCGCGCAAGAGGCGCTGCGGATCGGCGCGACGCGCCTCGGCGGTGAAGGCGACGCCGTTAACCAGATCGCCGCGATAGCACGGCAGGGTCACGCCGTCGCGCGTCTCGGTGTCGGCCGAACGCGGCTTGGCGTACTGGCCGGCGAAACGGCCGATGCGCACGATCGGCAACCGCAGGCCGTGCACCAGCACCAGGCTCATCTGCAGCATGACCTTGAGCCGGTTTGAGATCAGCGGCGAGCTGCAGTCGTCGAAGCTCTCGGCGCAATCGCCGCCTTGCAGTACGAAACGCTTGCCCTCGGCGGCGTCGGCGATCAGCCGCTTCAGCGCGAGGATCTCCCACGAAGTGACCAGCGGCGGCAGCTCGTGCAGCTGCGCCAGTGCGTGGTCGAGCTCAGCGCTGTCGGCATAGACCGGCTGCTGCTGCTGCGGGCGCTCATGCCAAGACGAAGGCGACCAGCCGGCGGCTTCGCGGACGGGACCGATGTTTCGTTCGAGCGACCTCATGGCGATCACATGTTGTTGCAGTGCGGAAAACGATCATGCCACAAGGTCGAGGCTGCGCCTACGGCATAAGCCGGCTCGATCAGCGCAGGGTCGGGAACCCGTCTTTGCGCTTGCGGAACCCGGCCCACAGAGCTCCGCCGGCGAGCAGCACGTACCAAACCAGGGTCCAACCCGGCATGGTCAGACCGAGAAAGGTCCAGCCGATTTCGCCGCAGTCGCCGGTGGCCATGAACGCTTTCTTGATCGCCTCGGCGATCGGGAACGAATCCATCAGGTAGTTCAAGCCGGGACCGCAACCATCCATCAGCGGGTCTTTCGGCGAGAACTGCACGATCAAATGGCGGATCGCGACGACCGCACCGACCGCAGCCGCGATCGCGACCAGGATTGCGTAGACGCGTCGGCCTGTGGCCTTTGGCCCGTGCGCCGCGCCGGCCAGGAAGAACAGCGCCATCGCCATGAACGCGACGCGCTGGAAAATGCATTTCGGGCAGGGCTCCAGGCCCATTTGGAACTGTTCGTAGAGCGCGTACGCCAGCAACGCGACACAGACGAAGGCGCCGAACAGGAACTGCGCACGGAACGGCCAGCGGAAGGGATTGAGCATCTCGAAGCCTTGATCGGATTTTTGCAGACAGTCTGCCGCGCTCTGGACCACGAAATCCAGCCAAAGTGCCGAGGAGACGAAAAGTAGAAGCGCGGATGGCGAGGAGCCGACGACCCGACACCGGAGACGGCGAGTATCGCCCGAATCTCTCAACGCAGATCGATCGAAGAAGAGCGCGCAGATGCCACAAAAAACGAACCCCGGACTCAGCCGGGGTTCGTCGGGTATTCAGTGCGCGGACGCCTTACTCGGCGGCAGCTTCTTCGGCGGAAGCGCGCGGGCGGTCGACCAACTCGACGAACGCCATCGGCGCATTGTCGCCGACGCGGAAGCCGCACTTCAGCAGGCGCAGGTAGCCGCCCTTGCGCTCGCGGTAACGCGGGCCGAGTTCGACGAACAGCTTGCCGACCGCCTGCTTGTCGCGCAGACGCGCGAAGGCGAGACGACGGTTGGCGACGCTGTCGGTCTTGGCCAGCGTGATCAGCGGCTCGGCGACGCGACGCAGTTCCTTCGCCTTCGGCAGGGTGGTGCGGATCAGCTCGTGCTTGAACAGCGACGAGGCCATGTTCTTGAACATCGCTTCGCGGTGGCTACTGGTTCGATTGAACTTGCGGCCGGCTTTCTGGTGACGCATGGCGGAATCCTCTTGTCTCTGATTGTTATGAGAAGCCGGCGCTCAAGTCCGATTTCCCGCGGTTACCCGCTTATGTCAGCCCTGCGATAGAACGGGCTGTATTTGAAAAGTGCGACCAAGGATGGTCGCTGGGGAGTTCGGCCGGAACGTTTGCACGCAAATCAGCCGAACCCTTTCCTACTCAGCGATCAAGGACGATCGCATTAACCCAACTGCATACCGTGCACGAGGCCCGGCGGCGGCCAGCTGTCCAGCTTCATGCCGAGCTGCAGGCCACGCTGATACAGCACGTCCTTGATCTCGGTCAGCGACTTCTTGCCGAGATTCGGCGTCTTCAGGAGCTCGACTTCAGTCTTCTGCACCAGATCGCCGATGTAGTAGATGCTCTCGGCCTTGAGGCAGTTGGCCGAACGCACGGTCAGTTCCAGATCGTCGATCGGACGCAGCAGCACCGGGTCAACGCCGCTCTTGTCGGTCTTCGCATCCGCGCTCTCGCGGCGGGTGAAGTCGCCGAACACGCTGATCTGGTCCTGCAGGATTTCCGCCGCCTTGCGTACGGCTTCCTCGGCGTCGATCGCACCGTTGGTTTCGACATCGAGCACGAGCTTGTCGAGGTCGGTGCGCTGCTCCAGACGCGCGCTGTCGACCTGATAGGCGACGCGGCGAACCGGGCAGAACGACGCGTCGAGCGGCAGGCGACCGATCGGGCGCGCTTCTTCGTCCGGCAGACGGCGCGCCGTGGCCGGCTGGTAGCCGACGCCGCGTGCAACCTTCAGGCGCATGTTCAGCGCGATGTCTTTGGTCAGGTGGCAGATGACGTGATCGGGATTGACGATCTCGACCGTGTGGTCGACCTTGATGTCACCCGCCGTGACGACGCCCTTGCCCTTCTTGCTGAGCGTGAGCGTGGTCTCGTCGTTGCCGTGCATGCGGATCGCGACATCTTTGAGATTCAGCAGAACCTCGATGACGTCTTCCTGCAGGCCTTCGAGCGTGGTGTACTCGTGCAGCACGCCGTCGATTTCGACTTCGATGATCGCACTGCCCGGAATGGACGACAGCAGAACGCGGCGCAGCGCGTTGCCGAGCGTATGGCCGAAGCCGCGCTCGAGAGGTTCGACGACGACCTTCGCGCGATCGGCGCCGATGCGCTCGACATTGATGCCGCGCGGACGCAGCACATTGGTGGACGATCCCGCCATATGACAACTCCAAGAACCCCGAGAGGGCCCTATATGGTGTGTTTGCCGCAAAAATCCAGTTGCGGCGGCATGAAGAGTGCAGACACGGACGTCTGCTTTTTGACTTTCGCGGTCAGGATGACCGCAAAAACAAACACTACTTCGAGTAGAGCTCGATGATCAGGCTTTCGTTGATGTCGGGCGGCAGGTCCGCACGCTCCGGCAGCGTCTTGAACAGACCCGCGGCCTTCTTCGCATCGACTTCGATCCAGGTCGGCACGAGATCCATCTCCTGCGAGACGGTCAGCGCTTCCTGCACGCGCAGCTGGGTCTTGGCGCGCTCGGACAGGGCGATCTCATCGCCAGGACGCACCTGGAACGACGGCAGATTCACCTTCTTGCCGTTGACGCGCACGGCAGCGTGCGAAACGAGCTGACGCGCACCGGCGCGCGTTACCGCGAAGCCCATGCGGTAGACCACGTTGTCCAAGCGCGACTCGAGCAAGCGCAGCAGATTCTCGCCGGTATTGCCCTTCTGGCCCGACGCTTTCTTGTAGTACGAGCTGAACTGGCGCTCGAGCAAGCCGTAGATGCGCTTGACCTTCTGCTTCTCGCGCAGCTGCACGCCGTAGTCGGACAAGCGACCACGCTTGGCGCCGGTCGCACCGTGCTGGCCGGGCTTCTGCTCCAGCTTGCACTTGGAATCCAGAGCGCGCGCGGGGCTCTTGAGGTTGAGGTCGGCGCCTTCACGGCGCGCGAGCTTGCAGGTAGGTCCGAGGTAACGTGCCATTCTGAGCTATCTCTTATTGAGAAGTCCGGCCATGGTTGGCCGGTTCTTGATTCTCGCGATCGCGAACGATCGCCCTTATACGCGCCGCTTTTTCGGCGGACGGCAGCCGTTGTGCGGAATCGGCGTCACGTCGATGATGTTGGTGACCTTGAAGCCCGCGTTGTTGAGCGAGCGGACAGCCGACTCGCGACCCGGGCCCGGGCCCTTGATGCGCACTTCGACGGTCTTGATGCCGTAGTCGGCCGCTGCACGCGCCGCCTTGTCGGCCGCGACCTGAGCCGCGAACGGGGTCGACTTGCGCGAACCGCGGAAGCCTGCGCCTCCGGCGGTCGCCCACGACAGCGCGTTGCCCTGGCGGTCGGTGATCGTGACCACGGTGTTGTTGAACGAAGCCTGCACATGGGCGACGGCGTCCGTCACCACGCGCTTGGTCTTCTTCTTTGCTTTGACTGCAACCGGCTTGTTCATGGGTCCGGAGGATCCTCGAAAGATTTTTGTCTACGCAGCCATCCTGGCCAGACAGCGAATCCGGCCGTCCCGGCCGGATCCTTCAATGGGGCTGTTACTTCTTGATCGCGCGACGCGGACCCTTACGGGTGCGCGCATTGGTACGTGTACGCTGGCCGCGCATCGGCAGGCCGCGACGATGACGTAGACCGCGGTAAGTGCCGAGGTCGATCAAACGCTTGATCGACATACCTACTTCGCGGCGCAGATCGCCTTCGACGCCGAACTTGGCGATCTCATGGCGCAGCTTGTCGACCTCGGCCTCGGTCAGATCCTTGATCTTCGCGGCCGGATTGACGCCAGCGTCGGCGCAGACCTTCTTCGCGCGCGAACGGCCGACACCGAAAATGCTCTGCAGGCCGATCACGACATGCTTCTGAACCGGCAGATTGACACCTGCAATGCGTGCCATGCTTGTTTGTCTCCAACTACTGAGTGCGCAGAGAACTTGACATTATATCCGGATTGTCGCAGGCAGCAAACCCCTCTGCCCCATCCACCGGGAATACCGTTTTTGCCGCTCAACGGCCGCGCAAATTCGCCTTCTTGAGCAGACTTTCATATTGGTGCGAGACCAGGTGCGCCTGGATCTGCGCCGTGAAATCCATGACCACGACGACCACGATCAACAGCGAGGTGCCGCCGAAATAGAACGGCACGTGCCAGGCGTTGCGCAGGATGTCCGGAATCAGACACACCGCGACCAGGTACAGAGCGCCGGCGCCGGTCAGGCGGGTCAGCACGCTGTCGATGTAGTCGGCGGTCGCCTTGCCCGGGCGCAAGCCCGGAATCAGCGCGCCGGAGCGCTTGAGATTGTCCGCGGTTTCCTGCGAATTGAACGTCAACGCCGTATAGAAATACGCGAACACGATGATCAGGACCGCGTAGATCAGCATGTGCAGCGGCTCGCCCGGACCGAGGGCGGAGGTCAGCACCTGCAGCCAATGGATCTGGCTCGAATTGTTGAACCAAGTCGCCGCCGTCGCCGGGAACATCAACAACGAGGACGCGAAGATCGGCGGAATCACACCGGCCATGTTGATCTTCAGCGGCAGGTGCGAACTCTGATTCATGTACGCCTTGCCGGCGCCGCCCTGGCGGCGCGCATAGTTCACGGTGATGCGGCGCTGGCCGCGCTCCATGAACACGACGAAGGCGGTCACCGCGAGCACGATCACGAACACGATCAGCACGCGGATGATCGGCAGTTCGCCGCTCTGCGCCATGCCGAGGGTATGCACGACGGCCGCAGGCAGCCCGGCGACGATGCCGGCGAAGATCAAGAGCGAAATGCCGTTGCCGACGCCGCGCTCGGTGATCTGCTCGCCCAGCCACATCAAGAACATGGTGCCGGCGGTCAAGCCGACCACCGTTGCGAAAATGAAGCCCGGACCCGGCGAGTAGACGATACCCTGCTGAGTCTGCAGCATCGTCGCGACGCTGAAGGACTGGAACAAGGCCAGCACCAAGGTGCCGAAGCGCGTGTACATGGTCAGCTTGCGCCGACCCGACTCGCCTTCCTTGCGCAGGGCCTGCCAGCTCGGCACCACGGTCGCGAACATCTGCACGATGATCGAGGCCGAGATGTAGGGGATCACGCCGAGCGCGAAGATCGAGAAGCGGCTCAACGCGCCACCCGAGAACATGTTGAACATGTCCAGCAGTCCGCCGCCCTGCTGGATCAGGCGCGACATCGCGTCCGGATTGACGCCCGGCACCGGAATGAACGAGCCGAGCCGATACACGATCAGCGCGCCGATCACGAACAGCAGACGCTGCTTCAGCTCGGTCAATTTACCGAACGAAGCGAGCATGTTGGACTGCGAAGACGCCACGGTTTACTCCACGCTGCCGCCAGCTGCCTCGATCGCCGCCTTGGCACCGGCGGTCACCGCCACGCCCTTCAGCTTGACGGCGCGCTTGATTTCACCCTTCTTGACGATCTTCGCGCGCTCGGCGCGCGTCTCGATCAGACCGGCCGCCTTCAGCGCGTCGAAATCGATCACGTCCGCCTTCAGCGAGTCGAGCTTGTACAGCAGCACTTCGCTGACTTCGTGCGCCTTCTTCGAGCGGAAGCCGACCTTTGGCAGACGGCGCTGCAGCGGCATCTGACCGCCTTCGAAGCCGGCCTTGACCTTGCCCTTGCCCGAGCGTGCGAACTGGCCCTTGTGGCCGCGGCCGGCAGTCTTGCCGAGGCCGGAGCCGATGCCGCGACCGACGCGAACGCGATCCTTGCGGGCGCCGGCGGCAGGCTTGAGTGTATTGAGACGCATGATGTGACTCCTGAACGGGTAAGCGCGCCGTGCGCGCTTTTTCTTAAGCGCTTTCTTCGATGCGAACCAGATAACTGACCTGATTGATCAGTCCGCGCACCGAGGGCGAGTCCTTGAGTTCGCGTACGTCATTGAGCTTGCGCAGGCCGAGCGCGCGCACGCTGAGACGATGGCGCTCCTGGCAGCTGTTGATGCTCTTGAACAGACGCACACGGATGGTCTTGCCTTCCGCTGCTTTCTTCGCCTTAGCCATTGCCGAGCACCTCATCGACCGACTTGCCACGCTTGGAGGCGATGCGCTCCGGCGACACCATCGCCTGCAGGCCGTTGATCGTCGCGCGCACCAGATTGATCGGGTTACGCGAACCGACCGCCTTCGCCAACACGTTCTTGACGCCGACCACTTCGAGCACAGCACGCATCGCGCCACCGGCGATCACGCCAGTACCCTCGGACGCCGGCTGCATGAACACCTTCGCCGCACCGTGGTTGGCTTTGACCGCGTGGAACAAGGTTCCGTTGTTGAGCTGAACCTTGACCATGCCCTTACGCGCACGCTCCATTGCCTTGGAGATCGCGACCGGCACTTCGCGCGCCTTGCCGTAACCGAAGCCGACCCGGCCGTCGCCGTCACCGACCACAGTCAGCGCGGTGAAGCTCATCTGACGGCCGCCCTTGACGGTCTTCGCTACGCGGTTCACCGCGATCAGCTTCTCGAGGAAACCGTCCGCGCTTTCACGTTCGTTGTTGTTCGCCATGTTTCACCTTTATGCCGCTCCCTGGGGAGGCGGACTTCTGCTTGCGGCAAGGCCGCTTAGAATTGTGATATCGCTGGAACTTGTGGATTGGGGCTCGGGATCGAAAAAACTACGATCTCCAATTCCCAATCTCTGCTTTAGAACTTCAAGCCCGCTTCGCGCGCCGCGTCGGCCAGAGCCTGGATGCGACCGTGATAACGGAAACCGGAACGGTCGAACGCGACCTTCTCGATGCCGGCCTTCAGCGCCGCTTCCGCGACCGCCTTACCGACCGCCGCCGCTGCCGCCTTGTTCTTGGTGCCCTTGAGGCCCTCGGCCAGCGACTTCTGCACGGTCGAAGCTGCCGCGACGACCTTCTCGCCGTCGGCGCTGAAGACCTGCGCGTAGATGTGCTGCGCGCTGCGGTGGACCGACAGACGCGGCACGCCCAAGGTGCGAATACGCGCACGCGTGGACTTGGCGCGGCGGAGTCTTGCGATGTTCTTTTCCACTGTAGTTCTCCGGAAAGCGGATCGGCTGATTTGCTGCTTTTGGTGAGAAGTGCAGCCAGGGACGGCCGCTTTCACACGCAGGGACAGCGTACTTAAGCCTTCTTGGCTTCCTTGATCGTGATCTGTTCACCCGAGTACCGCACGCCCTTGCCCTTGTAGGGTTCCGGCGGACGGAACGCGCGGATCTTCGCTGCAACTTCGCCGACGCGCTGCTTGTCGGCACCCTTGATCAAGATCTCGGTCTGTGCCGGCACTTCGATCGTGATGCCTTCCGGCGCCTTGAACAGCACCGGATGCGAAAAACCGAGGCTGAGATTCAGGTCCTTGCCCTGCAGGGCAGCGCGATAACCGACGCCGACCAGTTCGAGCTTGCGCGTATAGCCTTCGCTAACGCCCTTGACCATGTTGTTGATCAATGCGCGCGCGGTACCGGCCATCTTGTGATCGTTATCACCCTGCGCCTTGAGCTGGACTTCGCCGCCATTGATGGCGACGTCGACGCCGGCCGGCGCCGCGATCTTGAGGGTGCCCTTCGGGCCCTTCACTGTGATCGCGTCGGCCTGCACCTGGCATTCCACGCCTTTCGGCAGCGCAACGGGCTTCTTTCCTACACGTGACATGGTTGTGTCTCCACCAAAACTTTAGGCGACCAGACCGATGACTTCGCCGCCCAGCCCCTGCTTGCGGGCTTGTGCGTCGGTCATGATGCCGGACGAGGTCGAGACGATCGAAATGCCGAGGCCGCCGAGAATCTTCGGCAACGCTTCCTTGCCGCGGTACACACGCAGGCCCGAACGGCTGATGCGCTCGATGCGCTCGATCACCGGCTTGCCTTCGTAATACTTCAGCGCGATCTGGAGCTTCGGCTTGCCGTCTTCGGTGACGGTCTGCACTTCGGCGACATAACCTTCGTTCTTCAACAGGTTCGCAATCGCCTGCTTCACGCGCGACGCCGGCATCGCCACGGTACGCTTGCCCGTGGCTTGCGCGTTGCGGATGCGCGTGAACATGTCGGCGATGGGATCAGTCATGCTCATGATTCATTCCTTCTCTAGCATCGATATCCCGGAATTCACGCGATGCGCGAACTCCGAAAAATTGTAGTGTTGCTTACCAGCTGGCCTTGCGCAGACCCGGCACGTCGCCGCGCATGGTCGCTTCGCGCAGCTTGTGACGGCCGAGGCCGAACTTGCTGTACACGCCGCGCGGACGACCGGTCAGCGCGCAACGATTGCGCTGACGCGCGGGGCTCGAATCACGCGGCAGCTTCTGCAGCTTGACTGCAGCAGCGAGCTTGTCGTCGTACGACGCGGTCGCGCTGGAGATGATCTTCTTCAGCTCGTCGCGCTTCGCGCCGTGACGCTTGACCAGTTTGGCCCGCTTCAGGTCGCGATTGATCATTGAACGCTTTGCCATGATGGGTCCTGGTCGATCAGTTACGGAACGGGAACTTGAAAGCTTCCAACAACGCCTTCGCTTCCTCGTCGGTGCGCGCCGTCGTCGTGATCGCGATGTCCATGCCGCGCAGCGCGTCGATCTGGTCGAAGTCGATCTCGGGGAAGATGATCTGTTCCTTCAGACCCATGTTGAAGTTGCCGCGGCCGTCGAACGAACGACCCGAAATACCGCGGAAGTCACGCACGCGCGGCAACGAGATGTTGATCAGACGATCGAAGAACTCGTACATGCGCGCACGACGCAAGGTGACCTTGCAGCCGATCGGCCAGTTCTCGCGGATCTTGAACGTCGCATGCGCCTTGCGCGACAAAGTCACGATCGGCTTCTGACCGGCGATCTTCGCCATGTCGGCGACCGCGTTCTCGAGGATCTTTTTGTTGCCCACGGCCTCGCCCACGCCCATGTTGAGCGTGATCTTGGTCAAGCGCGGGACCTGCATCGGATTGGCGTAGCTGAAGCGCTCGACGAGCTTCGGCACCACCTGTTCCTTGTAGATTGTTTCAAGACGCGTCGTCATTGCTGCAGACCTCAAGCGTCAACCACTTCGCCGGAAGAGCGGAACACGCGGACCTTGCGCCCATCATCGAGCGTCTTGTAGCCCACGCGCTCACCCTTACCGGTGGCGGTGTTGAACAGCATTACGTTGGAAATATGGATCGGTGCCTCGCGCTCGACGATTCCGCCAGGCTGATTCGCCTGCGGATTCGGCTTGGTGTGGCGCTTGACGAGATTGATGTTCTGCACGAACACGGAATCTCCCGCGACGCGCGTCACCTCGCCCCTCTGGCCCTTGCTTTTGCCGGCGATCACCAGAACCTGGTCGCCCTTGCGGATACGGTTCATGACATCAACCTCGTTACAAAACTTCCGGCGCCAGCGACACGATCTTCATGAATCGTTCGCCACGCAGCTCACGCGTGACCGGCCCGAAGATGCGGGTGCCGATCGGCTCGAGCTTGTTGTTCAGGAGGACGGCCGCATTGCCGTCGAAACGGATCAGCGAGCCGTCCGCACGGCGTACACCCTTGCGGGTACGCACGACGACGGCGTCGTAGACTTCGCCTTTCTTGACCTTGCCGCGCGGAATCGCGTCGCGGATCGAAACTTTGATGATGTCGCCGATGCCGGCGTAACGGCGCTTGGAGCCGCCGAGCACCTTGATGCACATCAGTTCCTTCGCGCCGCTGTTATCCGCTGCGGCCAGCGTGGTCTGCATCTGGATCATGTCGCTTGACTCCTCCGCTCCACGCTCAGGCTTCAGCGCGCGTGACGACTTTCACGACGCGCCAGTTCTTGGTCTTCGACAGCGGACGGCATTCCGCGATGCGGACGACGTCGCCTTCCTTGCATTCGCCGGCCTCGTCGTGCGCGTGCACCTTGGTCGAGCGGCGTACGATCTTGCCGTACAGCGGATGCTGGACCTGACGCTCGAGCAGAACGGTGACCGTCTTCTGCATCTTGTTGCTGACGACACGCCCTTCGAGCGTGCGCTGGGCTTTCTGGTTTTCGGTCGACTGTTCGCTCATCTCACTGCCCCTGCTTCTGCGCGCCGAGCAGGTGCTTGACCTGCGCAATCTCACGGCGGACGCGGCCGAACTGATGCGTCTGCGAGAGCTGGCCGGAGCCCTTCTGCATGCGCAGATTGAACTGTTCGCGACGCAATTCGGCGAGATGCTCGACGAGCTGCTGCGGGTTCTTCTGGCGGAGTTCCTTCAGTTCCATCACAGCACCGTCCGGGTTACGAATTGAGTCTGCACCGACAACTTCGCAGCAGCCAGGCGGAACGCCTCGCGCGCCTCGGCTTCGGTGACGCCTTCCATTTCATACAGCATGCGGCCCGGCTGGATCGGCGCGACCCAGAACTCGACGTTGCCCTTACCGTTGCCCATGCGGACTTCGATCGGCTTCTTGGTGATCGGCTTGTCCGGGAACACACGAATCCACAGCTTGCCGCCGCGCTTGACGAAGCGCGTGATGCAGCGACGCGCGGATTCGATCTGACGGGCGGTCAAATGGCCGTGCGTGGTCGCCTTCAGGCCGAACTCGCCGAAACTGACCTTGTTGGAAACATAGGCCAGACCGCGGTTGCGGGCCTTGTGAACCTTGCGATACTTGGTGCGCTTGGGTTGCAGCATGACTTTTCTCTGCCTGTGCGATCGTCCTTGACCGCTGGATCACGAAGCGGTCATCCCGACCGCGTCGATTGTTTTAGTTCTTGCCCGGCGCGCGACGCTGCGGACGCTCTTCCGCCGCTTCAGCCTTGGCTTCCTGCTGCGCAGCGTGCAGATCGAAGATCTCGCCTTTGTAGACCCACACCTTCACACCGATGATGCCGTAGGTGGTCTTAGCTTCGGCGAAACCGTAGTCGATGTCGGCACGCAGCGTATGCAGCGGCACGCGACCTTCGCGGTACCACTCCGAACGCGCGATCTCGGCGCCGTTCAGGCGACCGCCGACGTTGACCTTGATGCCGAGAGCGCCCAGGCGCATCGCGTTCTGCACCGAGCGCTTCATCGCGCGACGGAACATGATGCGGCGCTCGAGCTGCTGCGCGATCGACTCGGCGACCAGCTGCGCGTCGAGCTCGGGCTTGCGCACTTCGGTCACGTTGATGTGCGCCGGAACGCCCATCACCTGCGACACTTCCTTGCGCAGCTTCTCGATGTCCTCACCCTTCTTGCCGATCACCACGCCCGGGCGGGCGGTGTGGATCGTCACGCGCGCGGTCTTGGCCGGGCGCTCGATCAGAATCTTCGAGATGCCGGCCTGCGCCAGCTTCTTCTTCAGAAGTTCGCGCACCTTGAGGTCGGCGCCGAGGTAGTCGGCGTATTCGCGCTTGTTCGCGAACCACTTCGAGTTCCAGTCCTTGGCGATGCCCAGGCGGATACCGATTGGATTGACTTTGTGACCCATCGTTTCGATCCTGTGCCTTATTCGCCGACGACCACGGTGATGTGGCTCGTACGCTTGGAAATGCGGGAACCGCGACCCTTCGCACGCGCATGCATGCGCTTGAGGATCGCACCCTCGTCCACGAAGATCTTCGCGACCTTCAACTCGTCCACGTCGGCGCCGAGATTGTTTTCCGCGTTCGCGACCGCCGAGCGCAGCACCTTACGGATCAGCTGCGCCGCCTTCTTGTCGCTGAACAGCAGCAGGTTGTCCGCCCGGCCGACCGGAAGACCACGAACCTGGTCGGCGACCAGACGGGCCTTCTGCGGAGAAATGCGCGCGCTGCGCAAGATCGCTTTCGCTTCCATCGTGCTCACCGTCGTCACTTCTTGGCCTCGGCGGCCTTCTTGTCGCCCGAATGCCCCTTGAACGTGCGGGTGACCGCGAATTCGCCGAGCTTGTGGCCGACCATGTTTTCGTTGACCAGCACCGGTACGTGCTGGCGACCGTTGTGGATGGCGAGCGTCAGGCCCACCATTTCAGGCACGATCATCGAGCGGCGCGACCAGGTCTTGATCGGGCGCTTGTTGTTTGCTGCGCTCGCCGCGTCCACCTTCTTCTGCAGATGGTGATCGACGAACGGACCTTTCTTGAGAGAACGTGGCATGGATCGCTACCTGTTAGCCGCGACGATCGCGGACGATGAACTGCGTCGTACGCTTGTTCTTGCGTGTCTTGTAACCCTTGGTCGGCATGCCCCACGGCGATACCGGATGCGGGTTACCTTGGCCGGCCTTGGCCTCACCACCGCCGTGCGGATGGTCGACCGGGTTCATCGCCGCGCCGCGCACGGTCGGACGCACACCGCGCCAACGGCTCGCACCGGCCTTGCCCAGCTTCTCGAGGTTGTGCTCGGAGTTGCCGACTTCGCCGATCGTCGCGCGGCACTCGGCCGGAACCTTGCGCATTTCGCCCGAACGCAGACGCAGCGTGGCGTAGCCCTGCTCACGTGCGACCAGCTGCGCCGAAGCGCCGGCGGAACGCGCGATCTGCGCTCCCTTGCCCGGCTTCATCTCGATGCAATGCACGGTCGAGCCGATCGGGATATTGCGCAGCGGCAGCGAGTTGCCGACCTTGATCGGCGCGTCGTGACCGGAAATCAGCTGGTCACCGACCTTCGCGCCCTTGGGCGAGATGATGTAGCGACGCTCGCCGTCGACGAACAGCAGAAGCGCGATGAGCGCGGTGCGGTTCGGATCGTATTCGATGCGCTCGATGCGGCAGGCGATGCCTTCCTTGTCGCGCTTGAAATCGATGATGCGGTAGTTCTGCTTCGAACCGCCGCCCTTGTGGCGCGTCGTGATGCGACCGTAGTGGTTACGGCCGCCGGTCTTCGACTGCGACTCGGTCAGCGGACGGTACGGATCGCCCTTGTGCAGTCCGGGCGTGACCACGCGCACGACGGCGCGGCGTCCGGCTGAGGTGGGTTTGACTGTAATCAGTGCCATGATGTCTTTTTCCTGATTTCCATGAGCGCCATGGCGCCCATATCCACCTTAAGCCTTGGCGGTCACGTCGATGGTTTGGCCATCGGCGAGGCGTACGTAAGCCTTGCGCTTGCTACCGCGCGTTCCCGCGCGGTTGCGGAAGTTGCGAGCCTTGCCCTTCTGGTTGACCAGATTCACCGACTGCACTTCGACGCTGAAGAGGCCCTCGACGGCGGCCTTGACGTCGGCCTTCGTCGCGCCCTGCGCAACTTCGAAAACATACTGATTGTGTTCCTGCAGGCGCGCGCTCTTCTCGGAGATGTGCGGCGCGCGCAGGACGCTGAAAAGCTGCTCTTTCATGCCAGCCACTCCTCGATGCGCTTCAGCGATTCGACCGTCATCACGACCTTGTCGGCGCCGACCAGGCTGACCGGATCCAGCGCGGCGACGTCGACGACGTGCACGTAGGGCACGTTGCGGGCGGCCAGGAACAGCGCCTCGGGCGCATTCTCGGCGACCAGCACAACGCGACCTTCGGCCTTCAGCTCGCCGAGCTTGGCGACCAGCGCCTTGGTCTTCGGCTGCTCGACACCGAACGACTCGACCAGTGCGATGCGACCCTGGCGGTTGAGTTCCGACAGAATCGAAACCATCGCGCCGCGGAACATCTTGCGATTCACTTTCTGCGCGAAGCTGCGCGGCTTGGCCGCGAAGGTCACGCCGCCGCCGACGAAGATCGGAGCCTTCAGCGCACCGTGACGCGCGCCGCCGCCCTTCTGCTTCTTCGACTTCTTGGTCGTGCCGTTGACCTCGGAGCGCGTCTTCTGCGCCTTGGTGCCGGCACGGCCTGCGTTGCGATACGCGACGACGACCTGATGCACGAGGTCTTCGCGGAATTCTTTGCCGAACACCGCCTCGGAGACGGTCACGGCCTTGGCGCCAACAACGTTGAGTTCCATGGCGTCCTCCTTACTTCGACTTCACGGCGGGTCGGATGACCACGTTGCCGCCCGGAGCGCCCGGAACCGCACCCTTGACCGCAATCAGATGACGCTCGTTGTCGATCTTGACGACTTCGAGGTTCATCGACGAACGATTCACGTTACCCATCTGGCCGGACATCTTCTTGCCCGGAAACACGCGGCCCGGCGTCTGGCGCTGACCGATCGAGCCCGGCGAGCGATGCGACAGCGAGTTACCGTGCGTGGCGTCGCCCATCGTGAAGTGGTGACGCTTGATCGTGCCCTGGAAGCCCTTGCCCTTGCTGACGCCGGCGACGTCGACTTTCTGGCCGACCGTGAACAGCTCTTCGGCCTTCACTTCGCCGCCGACCGCGAACTTGCCGAGATCACCGGCTTCGACGCGGAACTCCCACAAACCACGACCGGCCTCGACCTTCGCTTTCGCGTAATGTCCGGTCAGCGGCTTGCTGATCAGCGCGGCGCGCTTCGCGCCGGCAGTGACCTGGATCGCGCTGTAGCCGTCGACCTCGACCGTCTTCACCTGGGTCACGCGGTTCGGCGTCGCTTCGATCAGCGTCACCGGCACCGAGCGACCATCCTCGGTGAAGACGCGGCTCATGCCGCATTTACGACCTACCAATCCGATACTCATGATCTAGCCTCAGTGCAACTTGATCTGGACGTCGACGCCAGCGGCCAGGTCGAGCTTCATCAGCGCGTCCACGGTCTTGTCGTTCGGGTCGACGATGTCCAGCACGCGCTTGTGCACGCGCGTCTCGTACTGATCGCGCGCATCCTTGTCCGCATGGGGCGAAACCAGAATGGTGTAGCGCTCGATCTTGGTCGGCAGCGGGATCGGGCCGAGCACTTGCGCGCCCGTACGCTTCGCTGTTTCGACGATCTCGCTGGCCGAGCGATCGATCAAGCGATGATCGAACGCCTTCAGTCGAATTCGAATCTTCTGATCCGCCATTGCCGTGTCCTTGAATCTGAAAGAACGTTGCTGTCCACGTCGAGACTCTCGCGCCCCGTCCGCGGCGATCCGGTTCCGGATCGCTTGCCCAACCACATGCTTGGAACTACGAAAGTTTGGGCGAGCCGATATCGGCTCGCCCAAACTGGAATTTCTCCGCCCCGTCGAGCCCCTGAGCAACATCGTTGCCAGGCGCACGCAGCGCGATCGACCGTCCTTGTCCGCGAATTCGAAGCGCGTCCTGCGCCTCATTTCGCTGTAGTGCCGACCCGACTTATGAAGTTTGGCCGGCAGTGAGTCGCCTACTATAACGCGGTGTCAGCCAGAAGTGAATAGCTGGGAGCCGAAAATTTCATCGAAAAGTCGTCGAAAGCGAAAACTTGTCCCGACGACCCCTCATTTCCGCTTGCCAGGCTCTCTTACTGGATGATCTTGGCCACCACGCCGGCGCCGACGGTACGACCGCCTTCGCGAATCGCGAAGCGCAGACCCTCGTCCATCGCGATCGGCGCAATCAGCGTCACCACCATTTTGATGTTGTCGCCCGGCATCACCATCTCGACGCCTTCCGGCAGCTCGCACGCACCCGTCACGTCCGTCGTACGGAAGTAGAACTGCGGACGGTAGCCCTTGAAGAACGGCGTATGACGACCGCCTTCTTCCTTCGACAGCACGTACACCTCCGCCTCGAACTTCGTGTGCGGCGTGATGCTGCCCGGCTTCGCCAACACCTGGCCGCGCTCCACGTCGTCGCGCTTGGTGCCGCGCAGCAGCAGACCCGCGTTGTCGCCCGCCTGGCCCTGATCCAGCAGCTTGCGGAACATCTCAACGCCCGTCACCGTCGTCTTCTGCGTCGGACGAATGCCCACGATCTCGATTTCGTCGCCCACCTTGATCACGCCGCGCTCGATGCGCCCCGTCACCACCGTGCCGCGACCCGAAATCGAGAACACGTCCTCGACCGGCATCAGGAACGCCTTGTCGATGTCGCGCTGCGGCTCCGGAATCCACGTGTCCAGCGCTTCCACCAGCTTGATGATCGCCGGCACGCCGATTTCGCTCTGATCGCCTTCCAGCGCCTTCAGCGCCGAACCCTTCACGATCGGCGTGTCGTCGCCCGGGAAGTTGTACTTCGACAGCAGCTCGCGGATCTCCATCTCGACGAGCTCCAGCAGCTCCGCGTCGTCGACCATGTCCGCCTTGTTCATGAACACCACGATGTACGGCACGCCGACCTGGCGCGCCAACAGAATGTGCTCACGCGTCTGCGGCATCGGACCGTCCGCCGCCGAACACACCAGGATCGCGCCGTCCATCTGCGCCGCTCCCGTGATCATGTTCTTCACGTAGTCCGCATGACCCGGACAATCCACGTGCGCGTAGTGACGGTTCGGCGATTCGTATTCCACGTGCGCCGTCGAAATCGTAATGCCGCGCGCCTTCTCTTCCGGCGCCGCATCGATCTGGTCGTACGCCTTGAACTCGCCGCCGAACCGCTCCGCACCGATCTTCGTCAGCGCCGCCGTCAGCGTCGTCTTGCCGTGGTCCACGTGACCGATCGTGCCTACGTTCACGTGCGGCTTCTTGCGCTCGAATTTTTCCTTGGACATGACTTGAAACCTCAGAACAGAAATTTGGGAACGTGCGGCCACGCAGGACCGCGCCTATCGTTTGCGATCGTCGATCGCAGGTTTGAACTCAACCCTTCTTGATCACCGCCTCGGCGATATTGTTCGGCGCTTCGGCGTAGTGATCGAATTCCATCGTGAAGGTCGCGCGGCCCTGCGACATCGATCGCAGGGTGGTGGCGTAACCGAACATCTCGCCGAGCGGGATCATCGCATCGATGACCTTGCCCGACGGCGAATCGTCGGAGCCTTGCAGCACGCCACGACGACGACTGACGTCGCCCATCACGTCGCCGAGATAATCCTCCGGCGTCACGATCTCGACCTTCATGATCGGCTCCAGCAAGACCGGGCCGGCCTTGTCGAAGCCTTCCTTGAAACCCATGGAAGCGGCGATCTTGAACGCCATTTCGTTCGAATCGACTTCGTGAAACGAGCCGTCGACGAGCTTGATCTTGATGTCGACGACCGGGAAGCCAGCCAAGGGACCGCTGGTCATCGCCTCCCGAATGCCCTTGTCGACGGCCGGTACGTATTCTTTGGGTACCGAGCCGCCCACCGTCAGATTCTCGAACAAGTAACCGGCGCCGCGATCCTGCGGTTCGATCTCCAGTACGACATGGCCGTACTGGCCCTTGCCGCCGGACTGGCGCACGAACTTGCCGTCTTGCCGCACCGGCCTGCGGATCGTTTCGCGATACGCCACCTGCGGCTTGCCGACATTGGCCTCGACGTTGAACTCGCGCTTCATGCGGTCGACGATGATCTCGAGGTGCAGCTCGCCCATCCCCGAAATGATCGTCTGACCGGACTCCTCGTCCGAGCGCACGCGGAACGACGGATCTTCCTGCGCGAGACGCGACAGGGCGATGCCCATCCGCTCTTGATCCGACTTGGTCCGCGGCTCCACCGCCATCGCGATGACCGGATCGGGGAACGTCATACGCTCCAACGTGATCACGTCGTTCTGCGCGCACAACGTGTCACCGGTGGTGACGTCCTTCAAACCGACCGCCGCGGCGATGTCGCCGGCGCGCACTTCCTTGATTTCGTCGCGCTCGTTGGCGTGCATCTGCAAAATGCGGCCGACGCGCTCTTTGCGGCTCTTGACCGGGTTGTAGACGGTGTCGCCGGAGTTCAGCACGCCCGAATAGACGCGGAAAAACGTCAGCGAGCCGACGAAGGGATCGGTCATGATCTTGAACGCGAGTGCCGAGAACGGCTGATCGTCGCCGGCGAGGCGCGAACCTTCGCGTTCGTTCTCGTCGATGCCCTTGACCGGCGGCCGATCCGACGGCGCCGGCAGGTAGCGTACGACGCCGTCGAGCATCGCCTGCACGCCCTTGTTCTTGAACGCCGTACCGCAGAACACCGGAATCAGCGTATTGGCCAGCGTACCGGCGCGAATGCCGCTGTGGATATCGTCCTCGTCGAGAGAACCCTCTTCGAGGTATTTGTTCATCAGATCTTCGGACGTCTCCGCGGCGGACTCGACCATGTAGTCGCGCGCCTGCTTGGCCTCGTCGATCAAGCTCGCGGGAATCTCGCGGTATTCGAATTTCATGCCCTGGGATTCGGTATCCCAGTAGATCGCTTTCATCTTGACCAGGTCGATCACGCCCTCGAAATCGTCCTCGGCGCCGATCGGCACCTGCATCGGCACCGGATTCGCGCCGAGACGGCTTTTCAGCTGCGCCACGACTTTGTCGAAATCGGCGCCGGTGCGATCCATCTTGTTGACGAAGGCGAGACGCGGCACGCCGTACTTGTTGGCCTGGCGCCAGACCGTCTCGGACTGTGGCTGCACGCCACCGACCGAGCACAGCACGAAGACGGCGCCGTCGAGCACACGCAAGGAACGCTCGACTTCGATCGTGAAGTCGACGTGTCCGGGCGTGTCGATGATGTTCAAACGATGCTGCGGGAACGAGCGATCCATGCCGGTCCAGAATGCCGTCGTCGCGGCCGACGTGATCGTGATGCCGCGCTCCTGCTCCTGTTCCATCCAGTCCATCGTCGCGGCACCTTCGTGCACTTCGCCGATCTTGTGACTGACGCCGGTATAGAACAGGATGCGCTCGGAAGTCGTGGTCTTGCCGGCATCGATGTGGGCCATGATGCCGAAATTACGATACCGTTCGATGGGAGTCGTGCGTGCCATGATGCGCCTCGGCGACCGTCCGTGATCGCGAAAATCAGCCGGCGTCCGTCCCGGTCGCCCTGCTCCTGCAACTTTCCCTGATCGCGGAAATCAAGCAGCGGCCGAATGGCCGCCGTTCGTCTTTTGCGGCCATCCCTGAGCGAGGTTTTTGCGGTTGCCCTTGATCGCGGAGATCAAGGAGCGGGCATCCTGCCCGCACTTGCAACCAAGAGCGTTCGATTACCAGCGGTAATGCGAGAAGGCCTTGTTGGCTTCCGCCATGCGATGCGTCTCTTCGCGCTTCTTGACCGCGCCGCCGCGGTTCTCGGAAGCTTCGAGCAACTCGGCTGCGAGCTTGCGCGGCATCGAGTTCTCACCGCGCTTGCGCGCCGCGTCGATTAGCCAGCGCATCGCCAGCGCGGTACGACGCGAAGAACGCACTTCGACCGGGACCTGATAGGTGGCGCCGCCGACGCGACGCGACTTGACTTCGACCGCGGGCGCGACGTTGTTCAGCGCCTTCTCGACCAGTCCGACCGGCTCGGCGTGCTTCTCGCCGATGTGATCCAGCGCGCCGTAGACGATTTTCTCGGCGACCGACTTCTTGCCGCTCTGCATCACCATGTTGATGAAGCGAGCGATGACCTGGCTGCCGTGCTTGGGATCGGGCAGGAGTTCACGAGTGGGGGTATTACCTTTACGCGACATATTCTCTTCTCAATGATGCGGCCACGAAGGCCGCTTGATACTCAAGCGCCGTAGCGCCTGTGTTGTGCGAGCGGAAATCAGCTCTTCGGGCGCTTCGCGCCGTACTTCGAACGGCTCTGGCGGCGCTTGGCAACACCGGCCGCATCGAGACTGCCGCGCACCGTGTGGTAGCGCACACCCGGCAGATCCTTCACACGACCGCCGCGGATCAGCACGACCGAGTGCTCTTGCAGGTTGTGGCCTTCGCCACCGATGTAGCTGATGACCTCGAAACCGTTGGTCAGGCGCACCTTGGCGACTTTGCGCAGCGCGGAGTTCGGCTTCTTCGGCGTCGTCGTGTAGACGCGCGTGCAGACACCACGACGCTGCGGACAATTGGCCAGCGCCGGCGAGGCGCTCTTGTAGGCCTTCGACTGCCGCGGCTTGCGAACCAGCTGATTGACTGTTGACATGCGTAGGACCGTGCTCACGAAGCCTGGGAAGGAGGCTTCTGGGTGAATATTCGGGCGAACCCCGGAGGAAACAAAAGGCAGGCCGAAAAATCGGCCTGCCAAGACAAAAAAGTCTAACGTGCAGCTAACGAAACCGTCAAGGTTTCGCGCTTGGCTCCCTGCACTCGAACACGAGGCGATTCCTTCGCCTCATTTCGATGAGTGGCGCCCCTGAGGGGGCGCGTATCAATCAGTCGACGCGGATCAATGGTCGCCGTCTTCGGCGACCGCCTCGGCCACCGAACTCGTGGCGCCAAGCGTCTCGCGCTCCAGCTCGGTCAGGGTTCCTTGCTTGCTACGCCGTTGAGCGTGATAGGCAAGGCCGGTACCGGCCGGAATCAAGCGGCCGACTATAACGTTTTCCTTCAGACCCCGCAAGGTATCGCGGGTGCCGCGCACCGCCGCCTCGGTCAAGACGCGCGTGGTTTCCTGGAACGAAGCCGCCGAAATGAACGACTCGGTCGCCAGCGACGCCTTGGTGATGCCGAGCAGCACCGGCAACATCTCGGCCGGACGCTCGTTGCGCGCCTCGGCACGAGTGTTCTCTTCGAGCAGGCGCATGCGGTCGACCTGCTCTCCGCGCAGGTAGCGCGTATCGCCTGCTTCGGCCACTTCGATCTTGCGCAGCATCTGGCGAATGATCGCTTCGATGTGCTTGTCGTTGATCTTCACGCCCTGCAGGCGGTAGACGTCCTGGATTTCCTTGACCAGGTACGCCGCCAGCGGCTCGACGCCGAGCAGGCGCAGGATGTCATGCGGATTGGGCTCGCCGTCGACGACGGTCTCGCCCTTCTCCACGTGCTCGCCTTCGAACACGATGACGTGACGCCACTTTGGAATCAGCTCCTCGTGCTCGTTGCCGTCCTGGTCCTTGATGATCAGACGCTGCTTGCCCTTGGTGTCCTTGCCGAAGCTGATCACGCCGGAGCGCTCGGCCAGAATCGCCGGCTCCTTCGGCTTGCGCGCCTCGAACAAATCCGCCACGCGCGGCAGACCGCCGGTGATGTCGCGCGTCTTCGAAGTTTCCTGCGGAATACGTGCGACGACGTCGCCGATGCCGACCTCAGCTCCGTTCTGCAAGCTGACGATCGCGCCGGCCGGCAAGAAGTACTGCGCCGGAATGTCGGTGCCCGGCAGACGCAGCTCACCGCCCTTCTTGTCGACGATGCGCACCATCGGACGCAGATCCTTGGCGCCGCTGCCGCGACGCTTCGGGTCGGTGACGACGGCGCTGGCCAAGCCGGTCAGCTCGTCGATCTGCTCCTGCACGGTGACGCCGTCGGTGAAGTCGATGAAGCGGACCACACCGGCGACTTCCGACACGATCGGATGGGTATGCGGATCCCACTTGGCGACCAGCTGGCCGGCCTTGACCGCGGCACCGTCCTTGGCGTCGATGACCGCGCCGTACGGCACGCGGTAACGCTCGCGCTCGCGACCGTGTGCATCCATCACCGACAACTCGCCCGAACGCGACACCGCGACCAGGTGGCCGGCGTTGTGCGCGACCGTCTTCAAGTTGGTGAACTTCAGCGTGCCGGTGGTCTTGACCTGCACGTTGTCGACCGCGGCCGCTCGCGACGCCGCGCCACCGATGTGGAACGTACGCATCGTCAGCTGCGTGCCCGGCTCGCCGATCGACTGCGCGGCGATTACGCCGACCGCTTCGCCGATGTTGACCAGGTGACCGCGCGCGAGATCGCGCCCGTAGCACATCGCGCAGACGCCGAAACGCGCGTCGCAGGTGATCGGCGAACGCACCAGGATCGACTGCACGCCGGCCGCTTCGATCTTGTCGACCATCGCTTCGTCGAGCAGGGTGTTGCGCGTGACGATCGGATCTTCGTCGTTGCCCGGGGCGAACACGTCTTCGGCCACGACGCGGCCGAGTACGCGGTCGCGCAGCGGCTCGACCACGTCACCGCCTTCGACGATCGGCGCCATGGTGAGGCCGTTCTTGGTGTGGCAGTCGGTCTCGGTGACGACGACGTCCTGCGCCACGTCGACCAGACGACGCGTCAGGTAGCCCGAGTTCGCGGTCTTCAACGCGGTATCGGCCAAGCCTTTACGAGCGCCGTGGGTCGAGTTGAAGTACTGCAGGACGTTCAGGCCTTCGCGGAAGTTCGCCTTAATCGGCGTCTCGATGATCGAGCCGTCCGGACGTGCCATCAAACCGCGCATGCCGGCGAGCTGACGAATCTGCGCCGCGCTACCGCGCGCGCCGGAGTCGGCCATGATGAACAGCGAGTTCATCGACTTCTGCTCGACCGCCTCTCCCTTCGCGGTCTTGACCTTGTCGGCACCAATGCCCTTCATCATCGCCGCGGCGACTTGCTCGTTGGTGCGCGACCAGATGTCGACGACCTTGTTGTAGCGCTCGCCGGCGGTGACCAGGCCTGACTGGTACTGCTGCTGGATCTCGGTGACGTCCTTCTCGGCCGCCTCGAGGATGCCCTTCTTCTCGGCCGGGATCTTCATGTCGTCGATGCCGATCGACATGCCCGCGCGCGTGGCGTAGTGGAAGCCGGTGTACATCAGCTGGTCCGCGAACACGACCGTGTCCTTCAGACCGAGCCGGCGATAGCACTGGTTGATCAGGCGCGAGATCGACTTCTTGGTCAGCTCCGTGTTGGCCAGCGCGAACGGCAAGCCCTCCGGCAGGATCTCGGCCAGCAGCGCACGACCGACCGTGGTATCGACCAGGGCCGTCTTTTCAGTGCGCGCACCGTTCTCGTCGATCTCGACCTGACGCAGGCGCACCTTGACCTTCGCGTGCAGTTCGACTGCACGGTTGTCGTAGGCGCGATGCACTTCGGCGACGTTGGCGAACGCCATGCCCTCGCCCTTCACGTTCTCGAGCGCACGCGTCATGTAGTACAGGCCGAGCACGACGTCCTGGGTCGGCACGATGATCGGCTCGCCGTTCGCCGGCGACAGGATGTTGTTGGTCGACATCATCAGCGCGCGAGCTTCGAGCTGCGCTTCCAGCGACAGCGGCACGTGCACGGCCATCTG
The DNA here is from genome assembly GCF_058808595.1 of Dokdonella sp. GW821-FHT11D02. NCBI lineage: Bacteria > Pseudomonadati > Pseudomonadota > Gammaproteobacteria > Lysobacterales > Rhodanobacteraceae > Dokdonella > Dokdonella sp. GW821-FHT11D02. The sequence continues at coordinate 3,660,874 of NZ_CM179520.1, forward strand.
GTCACCGTCGAAGTCGGCGTTGAACGCGGTACAGACCAGCGGATGCAGCTGGATCGCCTTGCCTTCGATCAGCACCGGCTCGAACGCCTGGATACCGAGGCGATGCAGGGTCGGCGCGCGGTTCAACAACACCGGATGCTCGCGGATCACCTCTTCGAGGATGTCCCACACCTCGGCGCTTTCGCGCTCGACCAGCTTCTTCGCCGCCTTGATCGTGGTGGCGAGACCGCGGCGCTGCAGCTTGGAGAAGATGAACGGCTTGAACAGCTCCAGCGCCATCTTCTTCGGCAGGCCGCACTGGTGCAGCTTGAGCGTCGGACCGACCACGATGACCGAACGGCCGGAGTAGTCGACGCGCTTGCCGAGCAGGTTCTGGCGGAAACGGCCCTGCTTGCCCTTGATCATGTCGGCCAAGGACTTCAGCGGGCGCTTGTTGGTGCCGGTGATCGCGCGACCGCGACGACCGTTGTCCATCAACGCGTCGACCGCTTCCTGCAGCATGCGCTTCTCGTTGCGCACGATGATGTCGGGCGCGTTGAGTTCGAGCAGGCGCTTGAGGCGGTTGTTGCGGTTGATGACGCGGCGGTACAGATCGTTCAGATCGGAGGTCGCGAAGCGACCGCCGTCGAGCGGCACCAGCGGACGCAGATCCGGCGGCAGCACCGGCAGCACGGTCAACACCATGAACTCGGGACGGTTGCCCGACTCGAGGAAGGCCTCGACCAGCTTGATGCGCTTGGACAGGCGCTTCAGCTTGGTCTCCGAATTGGTCGAGGCGATTTCCTCGCGCAGCTTGATCAGTTCCTGGTTCAGGTCGATCGTCTTGAGCAGCTCGTAGACGGCTTCCGCGCCCATGCGCGCGTCGAACTCGTCACCATGCTCTTCGACCGCCTGCAGGTACTGCTCTTCGTTGAGCAGCTGACCGCGCTCGAGCGCCGTCAGGCCCGGATCGACCACGACATAGGCTTCGAAATAGAGGATGCGCTCGATGTCGCGCAAGGTCATGTCGAGCATGAGGCCGATGCGCGAAGGCAGCGACTTCAGGAACCAGATGTGCGCGGTCGGCGAAGCCAGCTCGATGTGACCCATGCGCTCGCGGCGCACCTTGGCCAGCGTCACTTCGGTGCCGCACTTCTCGCACACCACGCCACGATGCTTCATGCGCTTGTACTTGCCGCACAAGCACTCGTAGTCCTTGATCGGGCCGAAGATCGCCGCGCAAAACAGACCGTCGCGTTCGGGCTTGAACGTACGGTAGTTGATCGTCTCGGGCTTCTTCACTTCGCCGAACGACCAGGAACGGATCAGGTCCGGCGAGGCCAGCGCGATCTTGATCGAATCGAAATCGAGCGACTGGCGCTGCTGGTTGAACAGATTGAGCAGGTCTTTCATTTTTTACTCCGGGATTCGAGATTCGGGATTCGGGATTCGCAAGAAGCCGGGGATTTAGGAGTCGGAGATCGCGAGCGCTTGGCTACGCGTATCTCCAATCTCCAATCCCCAATCCCGGCTCTACCTCTCTTCCAACTCCATGTTGATGGCGAGCGAGCGGATTTCCTTCACCAACACGTTGAAGGATTCCGGCATGCCCGCGACCATCTCGTGGTCGCCATCGACGATGTTCTTGTACATCTGGTTGCGGCCGGAGACGTCGTCGGATTTCACCGTCAGCATCTCCTGCAGCGTGTACGCCGCGCCGTAAGCCTCGAGCGCCCAGACTTCCATTTCGCCGAAGCGCTGGCCGCCGAACTGCGCCTTGCCGCCGAGTGGCTGCTGCGTGACCAGCGAGTACGGACCGGTCGAACGTGCATGCATCTTGTCGTCGACGAGGTGGTTCAGCTTCAGCATGTGCATGTAGCCGACCGTGACCGGGCGATCGAACGCCTCGCCGGTGCGACCGTCGAACAACGTGGTCTGACCCGACTCCGGCAACTCGGCCAGGCGCAGCATCGCCTTGATTTCTTCTTCGAACGCACCGTCGAACACCGGCGTCGCCATCGGCACGCCGTCGGTCAGGTTGCGCGCGAGATTGAGCAGCTCCTCGTCGGTCAGCGACTTCAAGTTGACGTGGTGGCCGGCGGCTGCTTCCTTGCTCGCGTGCGCGTTGTAGACCTCGTCGAGGAACTTACGCAGCTCGGCGACCTTGGCTTGCGCCTTCAGCATGCGGTCGATCTTTTCGCCCAGGCCCTTCGCGGCCCAGCCGAGGTGCACCTCGAGAATCTGGCCGATGTTCATACGCGACGGCACGCCGAGCGGATTGAGCACGATGTCGACCGGACGACCGTTCTTGTCGTACGGCATGTCTTCGACCGGCACGATCATCGACACGACACCCTTGTTGCCGTGGCGTCCGGCCATCTTGTCGCCCGGCTGGATGCGGCGCTTAACGGCCAGATAGACCTTGACCATCTTGAGCATGCCGGGCGCGAGGTCGTCGCCGGCCGTGATCTTGGCCTGCTTGGCCTTGAAGCGGCCTTCGAACTCTTCCTTGTGACCCTTGATCTGCTCCTGCGCACGCTCGAGGAACTCGGCCGCATCCTCGTCCTTCATGCGGATCGCGAACCACTCGTCCTTCTTCAGGCTGTCGAGGTACTCGTCGGTGATCTCGGCGCCCTTCTTCAGGCCACCCGGACCGCCGTTCGCGACCTTGCCGACGATGGCCGTGCGGATGCGGTTGAAGATCGCGCCCTCGAGGATGCGGAACTGGTCGTCGAAGTCCTTCTTGACGCGCTTGATCTCCATTTCCTCGATCTGGCGCGCGCGCTTGTCCTTCTCGATACCGTCGCGCGTGAACACCTGCACGTCGATGACGGTGCCGTCCATGCCGGGCGGCACGCGCAGCGAGCTGTCCTTCACGTCGGACGCTTTCTCGCCGAAGATCGCGCGTAGCAGCTTCTCTTCCGGAGTCAGCTGCGACTCGCCCTTCGGCGTGACCTTGCCGACCAGGATGTCGCCCGCTTTGACTTCGGCGCCGATGTAGACCACGCCCGATTCGTCCAGACGCGCCAATGCCTGCTCGCCGACGTTCGGAATGTCGGCCGAGATTTCCTCCGGGCCGAGCTTGGTGTCGCGCGCCTGGCAGGTCAGCTCTTCGATGTGGATCGTGGTGTAGCGATCCTCTTCGACGACACGCTCGGACAACAGGATCGAGTCTTCGAAGTTGTAGCCGTTCCACGGCATGAACGCGACCAGCATGTTCTGGCCGAGCGCGAGCTCGCCGAGGTCGGTCGAGGAACCGTCGGCCAGCACGTCGCCTTTCTCGACGCGATCGCCGACGTTGACCAGCGGACGCTGATTGAGGTTCGTGTTCTGGTTCGAGCGCGTGTACTTGGTCAGCGTGTAGATGTCGACGCCGGCGTCGTTGTCGCCGATCTCGTCTTCGTTCACGCGCACGACGATACGGCCGGCATCGACCTGGTCGATCAAGCCGGGACGCTTCGCCGCCACGGTGACGCCGGAGTCACGCGCGACCGCGCGCTCGATGCCGGTGCCGACCAGCGGCGTCTGCGAACGCAAGGTCGGTACCGCCTGACGTTGCATGTTCGCGCCCATCAGCGCGCGGTTGGCGTCGTCGTGCTCGAGGAACGGCACTAGCGCCGCCGCGACCGACACGGTCTGCATCGGCGACACGTCCATGTAGTTGATCTCGCTCGAGGGACGCAGCTCCGATTCGCCGCGGAAGCGGCAGGAGACGTATTCCTCGACGAAGGTGCCGTCCTTGTTCAACGGCGAGTTCGCCTGCGCGATCACGTATTCGCCTTCGTCGATCGCCGACAGGAATTCGACCTTGTTGGTGATCTTGCCGTGCTCGACCTTGCGGTACGGCGTCTCCAGGAAGCCGTAGTCGTTGGTGCGCGCGTAGACGGCGAGCGAGTTGATCAGGCCGATGTTCGGACCTTCCGGCGTCTCGATCGTGCAGACGCGGCCGTAGTGGGTCGGATGCACGTCGCGCACTTCGAAGCCGGCGCGCTCGCGCGTCAGGCCGCCCGGACCGAGCGCCGACACGCGACGCTTGTGCGTGACTTCGCTGAGCGGGTTGTTCTGATCCATGAACTGGCTGAGCTGGGAGGAGCCGAAGAACTCCTTCACCGCCGCCGCGACCGGCTTGGCGTTGATCAGGTCCTGCGGGGTCAGGCCATCGGCCTCGGCCAGGGACAAACGCTCCTTGACCGCGCGCTCGACGCGCACCAGACCGATGCGGAACACGTTCTCGGCCATTTCGCCGACCGAACGCACGCGCCGGTTGCCGAGGTGATCGATGTCGTCGACGATGCCGCGACCGTTGCGGATCTCGATCAGCACCTTCATCACGTCGAGGATGTCCGAGCCGACGCCGAATTCCTTCACCAGGCCTTTCGAGGTCTCGTCGTTGCGCTCGCCGAAGTACTTGGCGTCGTACAGGATGCCCGGGCCCTTGTCGTCCTTGCGGCCGACGCGGCGGTTGAACTTCATGCGGCCGACGCGATCGAGATCGTAGCGCTCGGAGGAGAAGAACAGGTTCTGGAACAGGTTCTGCGCCGCGTCCTTGGTCGGCGGCTCGCCCGGTCGCATCATTCGATAGATTTCGACCAGCGCTTCCAACGGCGTGCGCGAGGGATCGATGCGCAGCGTCTTGGAGATGTAGTCGCCGCGGTCGAGATCGTTGACCCACAAGGTCGCCAGCTTGTCGACGCCGGCCTTGCGGAACGCTTCCAGGTGCGCGTCGTTGATCTCGTCGTTGGACGAAGCGAGCAGCTCGCCGGTCTTGATGTCGACCACGTCGTGCGCGAGGATGCGGCCGACCAGGTACTCGTCGGGTACTTCCAGCGACTTGATCTTGGCGTTGTCGAGCTGACGCACGTGACGCGCAGTGATGCGCTTGCCGGCCTCGACGATGACGTCGTCACCGACGCGCAGATCGAAGTTCAGCGTTTCGCCGCGCAGGCGCTCGGCGACGAGGTCGAGCGTGGCGCTGTCCTTCTTGCCGAGGTGGAACACGTTCTTCTCGAAGAAGATGTCGAGCATCTCTTCGTTGGTGTAGCCGAGCGCGCGCAGCAGCACCGTCACCGGCAGCTTGCGGCGACGATCGATACGCGTGAACAGCGCGTCCTTCGGGTCGAACTCGAAGTCCAACCACGAGCCGCGATAAGGAATCACGCGCGCGCTGTAGAGCAGCTTGCCGGACGAATGCGTCTTGCCGCGGTCGTGATCGAAGAACACGCCCGGGCTGCGATGCAGTTGGGAGACGATGACGCGCTCGGTGCCGTTGACGATGAAGGTGCCGGTATCGGTCATCAGGGGCAGTTCGCCCATGTAGACCTCCTGCTCCTTCACGTACTTGATCGCCTTGTTCGACGATTCCTTGTCGTAGATGACCAGGCGCACGGTCACGCGCAACGGCGCGCCGTAGCTCATGCCGCGCGAGCGGCACTCGCGCTCGTCGAACGGCGGCTCGCCGAGACGGTAGTTGACGTACTCCAACGCGGCGCTGCCGGAATAGCTGGTGATCGGGAACACCGATTTCAGCGCCGCGTGCAGGCCCTTGTCCTCGCGCGCGTTCGGCTCGACCTCGGCCTGCAGGAACTCACGATACGAGTCGACCTGGATGGCGAGCAGGAAAGGAACGTCCAGAACCGGCGGACGCTTGCCGAAATCCTTGCGGATTCGCTTCTTTTCGGTGAAGGAGTAGGTCGTCTGGGTCATGAGGAGCACACCTCTGTACAACGTGCGGCGAGGGCGAGTCGCCGGGGGGAAAAGCGGAAGGGAGAAGCGGACATCGGAAATCGCAGGTAGCGCCAGATGGGGGCGGCGCCTGCGATTTCCCATGCCCGTTCGCGAAACCTGCAACGGGCAAAGCCCGGGGGCTCGCGCCCCCAGGCTTGGCTTGTCATTCCGGCGAAAGCCGGAATCCAGTGGCTTTTGATTTTTCTATCGCTATCGCTGTCAAAAGAGCTGGATCCCGGATCGACGTACCTCCTTGTGCTGTCCGGGCTGACTTCATCCTGAAGTCACTTGACCTCGACGGTCGCGCCGGCAGCTTCCAGATCTTTCTTGAACTTCGCTGCGTCGTCCTTGCTGACCGCATCCTTGACGGTGGCCGGGGCCGACTCGACGAGGTCCTTGGCTTCCTTCAGGCCGAGGCCCGTGATCGCGCGGACGACCTTGATGACTTCGACCTTCTTCTCGCCGGCCGACTTCAGGGAGACCGTGAACTCGGTCTGCTCTTCGGCCGGAGCGGCGGCGGCGGCGGCGGGACCGGCGGCCATGGCGACCGGAGCGGCCGCGGACACGCCAAACTTCTCTTCCATCGCCTTGACCAGTTCCATCACCTCGACGAGGGACTTGGACGAGATCGCTTCGATGATCTGCTCGTTGCTAAGGGACATGATTCAAACTCCTGGATACGACTGTTAGTGAAATACCGAGTGGCGAATGGCTCAAGCGGCCTGCTTCTGCTGAGCGACCGCATTCGTCGCGCGCGCCAGCTGAGCGGCGGGCTCCGAAAGAACGCGGACCAGCATGGTCGCGGGCTGCACCATCACGCTGAGCAGCATGCTGAGTGCCTGATCGCGGGTCGGCAGCGAGGCGAGGACGTCGACGTGCGACCCCGGATACGCCTTGCCGCCAATGGCGACCAGTTTGGCCTTGAGCTTGTCGTTGGCCTTGGCAAAGTCCTTGATCAACCGACCGGCTGCGCCGGGGTCTTCCTTCGAAAAGGCGTACAGCAGCGGACCGGTCAATGCGTCCTGGACGCATGCGTAGTCCGTGCCTTCCACAGCGCGGGACACCAAGGTGTTTTTCGCCACCTTGAGGAAAACCCCGCCCTGACGGGCCTTCTTGCGCAGCTCGGTGAGCTGCTCGACGGTGAGACCGGCGTATTCGGCGGCGACCAGGGAATGCGCCTTGGCAGCCACATTCGCCAGTTCGGCAACGACCTCTTTCTTTTGCGCAAGATTGAGCGCCATTGCTTTCTCCGAACCGGGTTCCGGGACGCTCCTGCGCGCCGGTTCCCTGAAGCGTTCACGGTTCCGACTCCTTCGGATCCGTCGACGTCTCTCGACGTCTGCTTGGTGGCCGTTCCAGGTAAAAGCCTGAAGGGCTGCACCATCTACGCAGGCTTGTCGTTTAAGGCTCGCGCCGCCTGCGGTCTTTGACGGCCCTCGTTCGCACGAGGTGCCCTCAAAATTCTTGGTTTACTTTTGCGTTCGTCCTTGAACACGGAAGATCACGACCGGCCATTCATGGCCGATCTATTCACGAAATGCTTAAGCCGAAACGCTCGACGGGTCGACCGGCACGCCGACGCCCATCGTGCTCGACAGCGACACCTTCTGCAGGAAGATGCCCTTCGCGCTCGCCGGCTTCGCCTTGACCAGGTCGGTCAGCAGCGCGTTGAGATTTTCCTTCAGCGCATTGACGTCGAAGCTCGCCTTACCGATCGAGCAATGCACGATGCCGGCCTTGTCGTTGCGGAACTTGACCTGACCCGCCTTCGCGTTCTTGACCGCGGTGACGACGTCGGCGGCGACCGAGCCGTCCTTCGGGTTCGGCATCAGGCCGCGCGGACCGAGCAGCTGGCCGAGCTTGCCGACCACGCGCATCGCATCCGGCGTCGCGATGACGCGGCCGAAATCGAGATCACCGGCCTGCATGCGCTCGGCCAGATCTTCCATGCCGACCGCATCGGCGCCGGCCGCCTTGGCCGCTTCGGCCTTCTCGCCGGGCGGGCAGAACACGGCGACCTTGACCGTCTTGCCGGTGCCGTGCGGCAGCATCACCGAGCCGCGCACGCCCTGATCGGACTTCTTCGCGTCGATGCCGAGACGAATCGCGACGTCGACGGATTCCGGAAACTTCGCCTTGGCGCCGTCTTTGACGATCTTCAGGGCATCCTCGATCGCATAGACCTTGCCCAGAGTGACGGTTTTGGCCAGGGCCTTGTAACGCTTGCTGATTTTCGTGCTCATCGTCAGATCTCCGACACCAGGCCCATGCTGCGCGCGCTGCCCGCGATGGTGCGGACGGCGGCGTCCAGATCCGCTGCGGTCAGATCGGGCTCCTTCGCCTTGGCGATGTCCTCGAGCTGCTTGCGCGTGACCTTGCCGACCTTCTCGGTGTTCGGACGCTTCGAACCGGACGTGATGCCGGCCGCCTTCTTCAGCAGGATCGACGCCGGCGGCGTCTTCGTGATGAAGGTGAAGGTGCGATCCGAATACGCGGTGATGACGACCGGAATCGGCAGACCCGGTTCCATCTTCTGCGTCGCGGCGTTGAACGCCTTGCAGAATTCCATGATGTTCAGGCCGCGCTGACCGAGCGCCGGACCGACCGGCGGCGACGGGTTGGCCTGACCGGCCTTGACCTGCAATTTGATGTAGCCGACTACTTTCTTTGCCATTGTGTTCGCTCCTGGAGTTCAAACGTCTGCACGTCGATGAAGACTGCGGGACTCCTCCGTCGTTTATGCGGCCCTCTATGACCGCGAAGAACAGACCGGCATCCGTGCCGGACCTTTCATGAAAGCGCCGCCTGCGCGGCGACGCTTACGCTTTTTCGACTTGGCCGAACTCGAGTTCGACCGGCGTCGAACGGCCGAAAATCAGTACCGCCACGCGCAGGCGGCTCTTTTCGTAATTGACTTCCTCGACCACGCCGTTGAAGTCGTTGAACGGGCCGTCGGTGACGCGCACCATTTCACCCGGCTCGAACAGCACCTTCGGGCGCGGCTTGTCGGCGCCTTCCTGCACGCGTTGCAGGATGCTGTCCGCTTCCGAGTCGCGGATCGGCAACGGGCGATCCGCCGTGCCGCCGATGAAGCCCATGACCTTCGGCGTTTCCTTGACCAGATGCCAGGATTCGTCGTCGATCTTGATCGCCTTGCCTTCGTCGTGCGTTTCGATCTGCACCAGCACGTAGCCGGGGAAGAACTTGCGCTCGCTGCGACGCTTCTGGCCGCCGCGCATCTCGATCACTTCTTCGGTCGGCACCAGCACTTCGCCGAACTTCTGCTCCATGCCCGCGCGCGCGACACGCTCCTTCAGCGAACGCGCGACCGCGTGTTCGAAGCCGGAATAGGCATGCACCACGTACCAACGCTTGCTCATGCCTTTCCTCAGTGACCCAGTTTCAGCAAGTTGTCGAGCACGACCCACTTCAAGGTGAAGTCGATCAAGCCGAGCAACAGGCTCAGGATGATCACCACCACGATGATGACCAGCGTCGTGCGCAGCGTTTCCTCGCGCGTGGGCCACACCACCTTGCGCAGCTCGAACTGCGATTCGGCCAGGTACTCACGCACCGAGCGACCGAGCGCGGTGAACGCGGCGACGGCGAGAGCGGCGATCGTGCCGGCCAGCAGCACGCCCAATCGCGCCCAACCGTTCCAGACGTCGGCGAAGTAGTAGTAGGCGACGATGCCGGCTACCAGCAAGACGCCCGCGAGCGTCAGCTTGACGATATCGAGCGCGTTGCCGCCGCCTGCTTTTTCGACCTTAGTGTTCATGTCTTCTTTTGAAGAGTGCAGCCATCGATGGCCGCTTTCCCTGCGTTCACGGATGAGCGCAGAAATGACAGGAATGCGGCCGGAGGGCCGCTTTTCGGTGCGATCGTGCTAGATCGCAGAAGTAACTGGCACGCCAGGAGGGACTCGAACCCCCAACCTGCGGTTTTGGAGACCGCTGCTCTGCCAATTGAGCTACTGGCGTGTGATGTACTCGCGCCGTCCTCCGTGACGACAAAGAGGTAGACCAGCATCCCTGCTGGACTACTCGCGAACAGCTCAGCTTTGGCAGGAGATTCGGAATTCGTTGCGCGAATCCCGAATCTCCGATTCCAGCGTTTACTGGATGATCTTGGCCACCACGCCGGCGCCGACGGTACGGCCGCCTTCGCGAATCGCGAAGCGCAGACCCTCGTCCATCGCGATCGGCGCAATCAGCGTCACCACCATTTTGATGTTGTCGCCCGGCATCACCATCTCGACGCCTTCCGGCAGCTCGCACGCACCCGTCACGTCCGTCGTACGGAAGTAGAACTGCGGACGGTAGCCCTTGAAGAACGGCGTATGACGGCCGCCTTCTTCCTTCGACAGCACGTACACCTCCGCCTCGAACTTCGTGTGCGGCGTGATGCTGCCCGGCTTCGCCAACACCTGGCCGCGCTCCACGTCGTCGCGCTTGGTGCCGCGCAACAGCAGACCCGCGTTGTCGCCCGCCTGGCCCTGATCCAGCAGCTTGCGGAACATCTCAACGCCCGTCACCGTCGTCTTCTGCGTCGGACGAATGCCCACGATCTCGATTTCGTCGCCCACCTTGATCACGCCGCGCTCGATGCGCCCCGTCACCACCGTGCCGCGACCCGAAATCGAGAACACGTCTTCGACCGGCATCAGGAACGCCTTGTCGATGTCGCGCTGCGGCTCCGGAATCCACGTGTCCAGCGCTTCCACCAGCTTGATGATCGCCGGCACGCCGATTTCGCTCTGATCGCCTTCCAGCGCCTTCAGCGCCGAACCCTTCACGATCGGCGTGTCGTCGCCCGGGAAGTTGTACTTCGACAGCAGCTCACGGATCTCCATCTCGACGAGCTCCAGCAGCTCTGCGTCGTCGACCATGTCCGCCTTGTTCATGAACACCACGATGTACGGCACGCCGACCTGGCGCGCCAACAGAATGTGCTCACGCGTCTGCGGCATCGGACCGTCCGCCGCCGAACACACCAGGATCGCGCCGTCCATCTGCGCCGCTCCCGTGATCATGTTCTTCACGTAGTCCGCATGACCCGGACAATCCACGTGCGCGTAGTGACGGTTCGGCGATTCGTATTCCACGTGCGCCGTCGAAATCGTAATGCCGCGCGCCTTCTCTTCCGGCGCCGCATCGATCTGGTCGTACGCCTTGAACTCGCCGCCGAACCGCTCCGCACCGATCTTCGTCAGCGCCGCCGTCAGCGTCGTCTTGCCGTGGTCCACGTGACCGATCGTGCCTACGTTCACGTGCGGCTTCTTGCGCTCGAATTTTTCCTTGGACATGCCGAAGAACCCCGATCTGATGGAAACAAAACTAGTTGGAGGCGAAATTGCAAAACACAAACCGGCTCGCCACCGGCGCGCCGAAACTACAAATGGTGCTCACGAATGGAATCGAACCATCGACCTCCTCCTTACCAAGGAGGTGCTCTACCGACTGAGCTACGTGAGCGTGTACTTGTGCGGCCCTCCATGACCGCGAAGAACGACGCTGCATCCATGCAGCACTTTTCAATACAGAGACCTTGAAACTTTTCAGCAGTTCGATGGAGCGGGAGACGGGAATCGAACCCGCACAATCAGCTTGGAAGGCTGAGGTTCTACCATTGAACTACTCCCGCGCCGGAGAACCTGCTTGGGTATTGCGCCGACGGGCCGAAACCTATCGGATGCCGCTGTCCTTGAGCCTGCCGAAAAAAAACCGGCTCGATCTTGGTGGAGGGAGGTGGATTGCTCCGGGCATCCTGCCCTCCGCCCCTCCGGGGCCAGCCCTGCGGGCTGTCCAAAATCGCTCCTGCGATTTTGTCGAACCACGTCGGTGGATCTCATCCACCTCCTGCGGCTCCGTTGTTCGTTGAACCTGCCCAGAAGCCGGCTCGATCTTGCGTGGTGGAGGGAGGTGGATTCGAACCACCGAAGGCGTAAGCCAGCAGATTTACAGTCTGCCCCCGTTGGCCGCTTGGGTATCCCTCCGGAATTTCCTTTTAGAACTTTTTTGCTCGAACCCGCGCCACAAGAAGGGCACGGGCACGGAGCCGCGCATTGTCCTGTCCGCTACGGGATACTGTCAAGGCCTCGGACGCACGGAATTGCATCCGGCGACGCGAATCAAAGGTCGAGGCCGCCCAGCGTCAGAACCGAAGGCAGATCGCTGTCGGGGTGCGCTCTCAGCAACTGGTAGGCAATGCCGCCCAGGCCCGTCATCAATCCCGGCATGAACACCTCACGCACCGAGCCGCAGACCGGTCCGTGCGTCTCGATGCCGCTGACGATCTCCGCCAGCAGGCCTTCGCGTGACAGCTCCGGCGGGGCCAGTCCCGCTGCGATCGCGCGGTCCAGCAGCTCCCAGCTGCCGAGGTCGCCATGGCAGAGGCAGTGGTTCCAGCCCAGCCCCAGACGCGCCACGGCGGCCGCTGCGCGCTTAACCTGCAACCGCGCCGCCGGCTGCTGCAAAGACGGATCGAGATCCGCATGCGCGAGCCCGATGCCGACCGCGCCATGGCACCAAGCGGCCGTGCTCTTGATCCCCTCGATGCCGCGCAAATCGAGCCAATTGGCTTCATCGGCATCGAACAGGCCCTCTTCGAACGCAAACGCCGCGACCGCCAGCTCGGCGTGGCGTGCCTGGCCGTCGGTTCGGGCCAGCTTGCTCAGGGCCCAGCCGATCCCGCTCACGCCGTGTGCGAAGCCGCCGATGCCGTCGGGCCAGCGGTCGGCATCGACCCAGAACGCCGTTTTCCCGCTCCGCCGGCAACGTTCGGCGAGCAGATCGCCCAATTCGCCGGCCATCGTCCGATAGCGTGCATCCGCAGCAGCCCGAGCCAAGGCCAACAGCGGCACGATCGCGCCCGCGACGCCGGTCAAAAGGTCGTTGCTTTGGTCGGCGGCGGCCGCCTCCGGCAGGTACGCCGCCAGTGCGCGAGCACGCGCGAGACCCGCTTCGCCGTCGCGACCCCAGCGCGCCAGCAGCAAATGGCTCCAGATCTGCGAACCGAGGCCGATGTAACCGCCCGGCGCGCGCGGCCGCAGCTTGAAGCGCTCGCGCTCGAGCGATTCGCGCTTGCGTACCGCGAGATCCAGCGTATGCAAGACGGCGTCGAACAATCCGCTCAAGCCGGCGACCGCATCGGCGCGCCCCGCCTCGACCTCGCGCAAATAGGCCGCGGTCAACACGGCGATGCCGGACAGGCCGCCATAGAGATCCTGCTCGATCGGCTGGACCGACCAACCGTTCGGACGCAAGGTCGGCGCGATCCAGGCCACGCTACCGTCCTCGCCGCGCAAAGCCGTGGCGGCGAGCCGCTCGACGATCTTGGCGGCCTGGTGGCGGCGACGCTGGTCCAGATCGTCGCGGCGGACGTGCTCAGGCCGCAGCGAACGCTCGGGCGGCCGCCAGCCGTCGTTGATGTAGGCGCTGACCAGAGTCGCTTCGATGACGCTGCGCTCCAGCTCGAAATCGGCGCTGCGCCAATCCGCCAGCGCCGCTGCGACCCGATTTTCCGCTTCCATCCACTGCGTTCCGCGCGGCCCTTGCAGCCGGCCTGAACCGGCGAGCGCCCCGAAATACGGCACGTCGCCGTGCAGCAGTTCCTCGATCTCGGCCTCGATCACCCGCGCATCGCTCGGCGCCACGGCTGAATTTCCGGCCATGCGACCGAGCAGTTCGCGCGCACGCTGCCGCGCCGGCGCCTCCTCGTGCAACGAAGCCGGATGCCACAGCATGCGTCCGATTTCCGCGTAGGTTTCGGTCGAGCGCGGCACCACCCGGATGCGACAGCGCGCGAAATCGTCCAGTCGCGATTCGAGCTCGCCGGCTTCGTCCAGCCGACGCAACTGCGCGCTCATCTCGTCGAAGCCGGCCAGTATCTGCGGCCACTGCAGCGCCAGCGCCGGCTGCTCGCTCGGATGGTTCTGCGCTGGCACCGGCTCAACCTGCGCCATGTCGATGCGCGCGCTGTCGGTACCGGCGTCGGCGATGTAGGGCTGCGCCAGCCGCGGCTGCTGGCCGCGCAAGAGGCCGAGGCCGGAGCTGTCGATGCCATACCAGCCGAGGCCACCGCCGCGCCCCGGCAAGAGGCCGACCGACAAGACGGTGCGCCCGAGCAGTGCCAGCGCGCCGTCCAGCGCCTGGCCGCGTCCCGAAGGCGGCCGCGGCGGCCGCGGCGTGAACAAGGTTTCGCAATCGACTACGACCGGATGCGGCCCTGCCGCGATCAGATTCTCGGCATGCAGATCGCTGCCGCCGAGCACGCGCATCACCGCCAGCCAGTGACCGATGCCGCGGTAGAAGGCACGCAATTGTTCGTCGTCGCTGGCGTAGCGATGCGCGACGAACTCGGTCCATCCGTGTTCTCCGAAACCGATCGCATTCGGCACACGCATCGTCGACGGCGATTCGCCCTCACGAGTGAGCCCATCGACGAACCGGCGCAAGGCGAGATCGATCTCGACCGGACGCGGCTTGTAGACCAGCCGACCGCCTTCGCAGCGCAGCAGCGCCACCGTGCGTCCGCCGGCATGGCTGTCGCCGGCACCGAAGCCGAGCTCCAGCAGCTCACCCGGCGGCTGCCCGCACAAACTCTCGAGGCGATCGCGCTCCGCGCTCCAATGCTGCGCGAAATCTGCCGCCGCCGCGCAACGGTTGCTCGCCAGACGTCGGATACGTCCGAGCAAGGTCGGATAGTGCACCGCTAGCCCATCCCAGAAAGCGGGCTGCGCAGACAGCTCGCCGAATTGGTGCCAGCGTTGCGCCGGATCGGCACCGTCGAGCCGGCCGGTGACGCGGGCCGCATTCAATTCGAGCAACAAGAGCCGGCTCAGCTTGCCGTGCAGCACTGCGGTCAGCGATGCGCGCGCGGTGGCGCCGATGACGGCGCGTTCGCGCGCACCGAGCCCGCGCAGGGTCGCGAGTTGCGCGTCGAGCTGCTGCAACGGGGGTTCGGACATTGGGGCCAATGAGGCCGTGAAATCCGCCGGTGCCTCGTCCGCAGCTTCCATACCCGATGCGACTCCCGGCGTAACGACGATCCCAGCCCACGCCCGGAGCGGGCGCGAACGGGCTGGCGGTGTGTTAGGTGCTGAAAGCGTTTGGGCCGCCGCGCCGTCTTTTCGACGGCGAGCGGCGGCCCAACGCGATTCCCACGACGAGATCGAACCTCGTCAGATACAACAGAACGAACAACGCGATCCGGTGCATTCCGAAGCGGTCACGCACGAGGTCGGTCCGGCCTCTTCGCCGACGATATCCGACTCGGCGTATTCGCCGCCGACGAACAGCGGACCCGCTGGATTGCTTGCCGATCCGTTACTACGCCACTGAGCAACCAGCACCGTGCCTTCCGAAGCTTCGTTCATGGTTTTGCCCTCGCAGTTCTCCGAGCTGGACATGCCGAAGTCGCGATACTCGAGGAAGCCAAGCGTCCGAGCCCTTTCGAATTGTTCTTCCAGCGTCTACGGCACGCCTGGAATCTAGTCCCGCGGTTTGAAACGGTCAACTCGAAACGACGTCGCCTGAAGCGCCGTCAGGCGGCTGGGGGCGCGGTCGGCGCAGGCCGGAATCGCGCGACCTCGGCCTCCATCGTCTTCGACAGCTCGATCAAGCGCTTGGCGTACTCGGCCAGCCGCCGGTCCTCGTCGTTCTGCGCCTGCCACGCCGGCACCGGTGTCGGCTTGCCGTCCGGCGCGTCGAGCGCGACGAAGGAGATCACACAACTGGTCGCGATACGTTCGGCCGAAGTCTTCAGATCGCGCGCGCTGACGTCGACCGCGAAATGCATGCTGGAATTGCCGGTGTGGATCAGCTTGCAGCGCACCTTGACCAGATCGCCGATCAGGATCGGGGCGACGAACTGGATGCCGCCGACCGCGACCGTCACCGCGTAGCGGCCGCTCCAACCGACCGCGGCGGCGTAGCCGGCCTGGTCGATCCACTTCATCACCATGCCGCCGTGCACCTTGCCGCCGAAGTTCACATCGGTCGGTTCGGCCAGGAAACGGAACTCGACCTCGCGCTGCTGACCGGGCATCGGGCACCTCCGCAATCGTGGCCGCCAAGTCTAGGGATTCGGAGCTGTCTTGTGTGATTGCGGTCGCTTTGCCGGAGCGCCGCGGTCCGTAAGCTGAGCCGTCCGCGCAGGGGTGCGGCAGGGGGAAACGAAGATGGCAGCGACACGATGGTTCGGGCTCGCACTCGCCCTGGCCGGCCTCGCCCACGCGAGCGAGGTGACGGTCAAGAACGACTCTTTGGTCGACAACACGAGCGGCGTCGTGGTCACCGGCTTTGCCGCCGGCGAAGGTGCCGCCGCTTGGCTGACCTCGCCTTGCGACGGCCGCATCGTCGCCGCGCAGGTGTTCTGGCGCTCGCAGGACGCCACCGCCGCCCAAGTCATCGGCGATTCGCTCGACGTCTATCGCGCCGGTACGTTCCCCAATCCCGGCGAACTCGCCGCCGCCATCGGCGGCCCGGTGCTCACCGACGGCGTCATCAACGAATACCGCTATCTCGACGAGAACAACACGATTCCGTTGAGCGTGCCGGTTCTGCAGAACGAAACCTTCGTCGTCTCCTTCACCTTTGCCGAAGCGCCGCCGGCGCCGGAAGGCCCGAGCCTGGTGCGCGACACCAACGGCATCACCGCGGAGCACAACGCGCTCTACGGCGACGTCGGCGCCGGCCTGCACTGGTACGACGCGGTGACGGTGGGCATCACCGGCGATTGGGTATTGCGCGCGGTGGTGAACTGCCAAACCGTCTCGACCCAAGCCGATATCGGCATCACCATGACCGCCGAGCCGACCGCCTACGTCGCCGGCGCCGCGCTGGCCTACACGATCACAGTCGCCAACGCGGGGCCCGCCAACGCACCCAGCGTCACCGTCGTCGACGCGTTCCCGCAAGCCTACGTCGGCGCGACGTGGACCTGCGCCGCCAGCGGCGGCGCCATTTGTCCGACCAGCGGCAGCGGCACCATCGCGCAGATCGTCAATCTGCCGGCCGCCTCGCAGATCGTCTTCAGCGTGAACGGCAGCGTCGCCGCCGGCACCAGTGGAACGCTGAGCAATTCGGCGACCGCCGTGGTCGCGCCGCCGCAGTCCGATCCGGCAACGACGAACAACACGGCGGCACTCGATCTGCAGCCCGCCGACATCGATTCGATCTTTGCCGACGGTTTCGAAGCGGCGGCGCGCGCTGCGTTCGTCAGCGAGCGCTGGAGTCGCCGCAGGCGCTAAGAAGACGTCAGCCGCGTATCGCCTAGCGGCTGCGCGGCGCTAGACGGATTTCGCCGCAGATAGGCGATATTCCATCGGCGTCGCCAGCACGCCGCGATCGAGCGCTGCCGGCCCGAGCTCGACGAAGCCGAGCCGGTGATAGGCCGGCACCGCGAATGCGGACGAGTTGACCGTGATGCGCTCGGGCCGCGCTGATTCGATGCAGGCCGCCAGCGCCGTTTCCCACAACGCCCGCGCAATGCCGCGACCGTGGAACGCGACGTCGACGAAAAGCAGATTCAGATGGCTGTCGTCGCGCGTCGCCGCGACACCGACCAGACGCCCGCCGACTTCGGCGAGGTGATGCCTCTGACCGGCGCCGATGCGCGCGCCGATCGCCGCCGTGCCCATCCACTCGAGCAGCGGCGCAATCGCTGCCGGCGGCTGCTCCGGCAACACGTAGCGACGCGCCGATTCGACCACCAGCGCGCTGATCGCCGACGCATCGCCGAAGCGCGCGAGACGAATCGTGACGGCGGCCGCGTCGGTCATCAGACGTTGAAGCGGAAGTGCAGCACGTCGCCTTCCTTGACCAGGTATTCCTTGCCTTCCAGGCGCAGCCGGCCGGCGTCGCGCGCGCCGGCTTCGCCCTTGTACTTGATGTAGTCGTCGTAGGCGATCGTCTCGGCGCGGATGAAGCCGCGCTCGAAATCGGTGTGGATCACGCCGGCCGCCTGCGGCGCGGTCGCGCCCTTCTTCACCTGCCAAGCGCGCACTTCCTTCTCGCCGGCGGTGAAATAAGTTTGCAGGCCGAGCAGCTTGTAGCCGGCACGGATCACACGATTCAGGCCCGGCTCGTCGAGGCCGAGATCTTTCAGGAACTCGTCGCGGTCGGCGTCTTCGAGCTGCGCCATTTCCTCTTCGATCGCGGCGCACACCGGCACCACTTCGGCGCCTTCCTGCGCCGCACGCTCACGCACTTTGTCCAAGAACGGATTGTTCTCGAAGCCGTCTTCCTTGACGTTGGCGATGTACATCAGCGGCTTGAGCGTGAGCAGGAAGAGATCGCGCAACAGCGCCTTCTCGTCCTCGTCGAGGCCGGCCGAACGCGCCGCGCGACCGTCGTCGAGGACTGCCTGCACCTTTTGCAGCACCGGCCGGCGCGCGATCGCGTCCTTGTCGTTCGCCTTGGCGGCGCGTTCGACACGGTTGAGTGCCTTCTCGACCGATTCGAGATCGGCCAGCGCGAGTTCGGTGTCGATCGTCTCGATGTCGGAGATCGGATCGATCTTGCCGGCGACGTGCACGATGTCGGTGTTCTCGAAACAGCGCACCACGTGCGCGATCGCGTCGACTTCGCGGATGTGCGCGAGGAACTTGTTGCCCAGGCCCTCGCCCTTCGAGGCACCGGCGACGAGGCCGGCGATGTCGACGAACTCGATCGAGGTCGGAATGACCTTCAGCGGCTTGGCGATGCCGGCGAGCGCGTCGAGACGCGGATCGGGTACCGGCACCACGCCGACGTTCGGATCGATCGTGCAGAACGGAAAGTTCGCCGCCGCGATGCCGGCCTTAGTCAGCGCGTTGAACAGAGTCGACTTGCCGACGTTGGGCAGGCCGACGATGCCGCATTTGATACCCATGGTTGAGTCCGGGATTCGGGATTGGGGATTTGGGATTGGTAAGAGCCAAGATTGGAGAGCTGCGGATCGAGACCTCGGATCGGCTTTCGCCTGTCCGAATTCCCAATCCCCAATCCCTAATCCCGACTGTTCGTGTGCAATTGCTTCATCGCCGCCTCGAACTGGCCCGACACGGCCAGCGGCAGCACGTCGAGAGAGCGTCCGATCGCTTCGAGCATGGCTCCCTCGTCGACCGCGGACGGACGGCCGAGTACCCAGCCGTGCACACGATCCTTGTGCCCGGGATGACCGATGCCCAGACGCAGGCGATGGAACTTGCCGTGACCGACGTGCGCGAACAGATCGCGCAGACCGTTCTGGCCGCCGTGACCGCCGTCGAACTTCAGGCGCGCGGCACCGGGCGCCAGATCGAGGTCGTCGTGTACGACCAACATCTCTTCCGGCTCGATCTTCCAATAACGCAACGCAGCGCCGACCGAGGCGCCGCTCGCATTCATGTACGTGGTCGGCTTGAGCAGCCACAACGGCGCACCGGCCAGAGAAATTTTCGCCGTCTCGCCGCGCAGCTTGGATTCGACGCCGAAGCGCGCGCCCTCGCGCTGTGCGAGCGCATCGACCAGCCAGAACCCGGCGTTGTGCCGCGTCCTGAGATGCTCGGCGCCCGGATTGCCGAGGCCGACGATGAGACGAAGACCCGCCATGACGATGAGAACGCTCGCTGCTGAGATCGGCCGCGGCACGGCCTCTTTGATGAGAAAGCCAGCGGAGCCGGGCTCCGCTGGCTTTTCCGAACCGCCTGCGCCGACCGCTGGCCGACGCATGATCTCGCTTGCGTGCGGTTCTTACTTCTTCTCGTCCTTCTTCGCCGGCGCAGCCTTGGCCGGAGCGGCCTTGGCCGGAGCCGCAGGAGCCGCTTCGGCTTCGCCTTCGGCCGGAGCCTCTTCGACTTCTTCGCGGACTTCCTTGGCGATGACGACGGCGTTGTCGTGCTCCTTGCCCAGGCGCAGCTCCGGAATCTCGACGCCCTTGGGCAGCTTGAGATCGGACAGATGCACGATGTCGTCGACCTTCAGCTCGGACAGATCGATTTCGATGTACTCCGGCAGATCCTTCGGCAAGCACGAGACTTCGACTTCGTTGAGCTCGTGCGTGATGACCACGCCCGAGGCCTTGCCGGCCGGCGAATCTTCTTGATTGAGGAAGTGCAGCGGCACGCGTACGCGAATCGCCTCGTTCTCGTTCACGCGCTGGAAGTCCAGGTGCAGCACCATCTGCTTGAACGGATGACGCTGCATGTCGCGCAACAGCACTTTCTGCACGTCTCCGTTGAGACTGAGGTCGAGGATCGAGGAGTAGAACCACTCGTTTTGACTCGCATGCCAGACCGCCTTGTGCTCGATCTGGATGCTGACCGGCTGCAACTCGCCACCGTAGACGATTGCCGGAACGAAACCGGCGCGACGCAGGCGGCGGCTCGCACCCTTGCCCTGGTCGTCACGCTTTTCCACGCTGATTTGATGTGTCTTTGCCATTTTCTATTGCCTTTACTGCGGTTGTGCCGCCTCACGGCGGCATGGACTCTCTCCCGCGACCAGGAGAGGGGTGGAGCCGGGATTGGAGATTCGTGATTCGGGATTCGCTGAAGACAAAGCTCTGCGCTTTACCAATCCCCAATCCCCAATCCCAGCTTTCAATCTACATACAACGAACTGACCGATTCGCCATAAGCGATGCGGCGAATCGTCTCGGCCAACAGCTCGGCGACCGAGAGCTGGCGGATGCGGCCGCTGGCCTTGGCCGCGTCCGACAACGGAATCGTGTCGGTGACGACCATTTCGTCCAGCGCCGAGCCGACGATGTTCTGGATCGCCGGACCCGACAGCACCGGATGGGTGCAGTAGGCGACGACCTTGCGCGCGCCGCGCTTTTTCAGCGCCGCCGCCGCCGCGCACAGCGTGCCGGCGGTATCGACGATGTCGTCGACCAGCACGCACACCTTGTTCTCGACCTCACCGATGATGTTCATCACCGTCGCTTCGTTCGCGCGCGGACGACGCTTGTCGATGATCGCGAGGTCGGCGTCGTCGAGGCGTTTGGCGATCGCGCGCGCGCGCACCACGCCGCCGACGTCCGGCGAAACCACGATCAGGTCGTCCTTCGCGTAGTAGCGCCAGATGTCGGCCAACAGCACCGGCGAGGCGTACACGTTGTCGAGCGGGATGTCGAAGAAGCCCTGAATCTGGTCCGCGTGCAAATCCACCGTCAGCACGCGGTCGGTACCGACCACGCCGATCATCTCGGCGGCGACCTTGGCCGTGATCGGCACGCGCGCCGAGCGTGGCCGGCGGTCCTGCCGGGCGTAACCGAAGTACGGGATCACCGCGGTCACGCTGGCCGCCGATGCGCGCTTGAGCGCGTCGATCAGGGCCAGAAGATCCATGAAATTGTCCGCCGTCGGCGCGCACGTCGGCTGCACCACGAAGACTTCCTGCCGGCGCACGTTCTCTTCGATCTCGACCTGCACCTCGCCGTCGCTGAAGCGACCGACCAGGGCCTTGCCGAGCGGCACGTTCAATTCGGTGCAAATCGCGGACGCCAATTGGCGGTTCGCATTGCCGGTGAAAACCAGGATGCCGGGGCTGTTCACGTTGGTATCCACGCTGCAAAACTCCGATACGCAAACCACCGGCCCCTGCCGCGCAAGGGCGCCGACCGCCGATGGCCGGCAAAGTGTGGAGACTATCCAGCCCAGTCAACCCAAACGCTCGCGCGCGAGTGCTTGGGTTGGCTGGGGCGGCAGGATTCGAACCTGCGAATGCCGGGATCAAAACCCGGTGCCTTACCGCTTGGCGACGCCCCACCGTGCGCGCAGCGGGCTTTCGCCCGCCTTGCATGAAAAAGGTCGCGGCAAAACCGCGCCACGTCTTCCTCGACACGTCGCTCCGCGACGCGCCTGCAGCACCTCCTGTGCCGCGAACCACTCAGATCCTCGAACTCACCTTCTCCCGCCAGCGGAAGAAGGAAAGCAAACATGGGTCGCTATCCCGCTTCGGTGCGCCATTCCTGCAGCCGCGCCGACAGCGGTGAGACCGCTACACCGCGCGCCGCGAAAGCGCGCGTTCCGTCCGGACAACTTTCCACGATCCGCGCTGCCGTTTCGCGCGTATCGACCGCCGCGAAAAGGCAGCCGCCCGAGCCGCTGAGCCTTGCCTCGCCGTAGCGGCCGAGCCAGTCCAGCGCCTGCGCCACCGCGGGAAACCGTTCGCGCACGACCGGCTCGAACACGTTGCTCGTCCGGGCGCCCGCAAGGAAGCGCGGAATTGTCAGCTGCAGCGCAGCACGTGTCAATTCCGGCGCCGCGAACAGGGCTGCTGTCGGCACGCTGACGCCGGGGTCGACGACGACGTACCAGCGTTCGGGCAGCGCCAGCTCGGTCAGGCGCTCGCCGACCCCTTCGGCCCAGGCGCTGCGGCCGCGCACGAACACCGGTACGTCGGCACCCAGGCGCAGGCCCAGCGCAGCCAGCTCGTCCTCGTCTAAGCCCGTGTCCCATAACGCATTCAGGGCGACCAGCACGGTCGCCGCATCGGAACTGCCGCCGCCCAGACCGCCGCCGAGCGGGATGCGCTTGTCGATCGCGATGTCCGCCCCGAAGTGCACGCCGGCGGCGGCCTGGAGCGTGCGCGCAGCGCGCACCGCAAGGTCGTTCTCCGCAGCGACGCCGGGCAGCGGATCGGGCCGCCCGATCACGCCGTCCTCACGCAGGCGCAGACGCACCGTGTCGCCCCAGTCGAGCATCTGGAACGCGGTCTGCAGCAGGTGGTAGCCGTCGCTGCGACGGCCGACGATGTGCAGGAACAGATTCAGCTTGGCCGGCGCCGGCCAGGCGCTCCAGCCGGTGCCTTCGAGCGCTGCCGTCACCGCGCATCCCACTCGCGGATGGCGAGGCGGACCTTGTACTCGCCCTTGGCCGCGAACACCTTGCTCGGCAACGGCGGGGTGCGCGTCGTGTCGTAGTCGAGATATTCCACCTTCCAGCCGGCTTCCTCGATCTCGGCCGGCAAGCCGTCGGCACGGAACGCGATCTGCGCAGCGGAGCCCGCGCGAAGGCCACGCGCCCAATAAGTCAGTTCGGCCACCGGCACGTGCCAGCCGAGTTCGCGCTGGAGCAGGCTCTGCGCATCGCCCGCCTCGACCGCCTGCTCGCGCAGACCTTCCAGCCGCGCGCCGTGCGCGTCGCCGGTGAGCGTCCAGGTCTTGCCGGTGACCGGCGCGTGCATGCTGAAGCGGAACGCGGCGCCGTGCTGAGCCCATTCGAGCGAGCCGCTGCCGCTGTCGCGGCCATCGGACACGCCGAGGCGGCCGCGCAGGCTCCAATCCGTGACGGCACCGAGTGTGCGTTCGCGCTCGGTCTGGCGCGCGAGGTGGTCGGCGTCAGCCGGCTGCAATACGGGCTTCACGCGCTGGCCGACGCAGGCGGCGAGCAAGAGCGGCAGCGCGACTGCCGCGACCAGACGCAAGACGCCGCGGCTCATGCGCCGAGCCGCTTGATCGTTTCGAGCAGCACCTTGTTCTTCGGATCTTTCTTGCGGCCTTCATCCCAGATCCGACGCGCTTCCTCGCGCTCGCCCTTGGCCCATAGCACTTCGCCCAGATGCGCGGCGATATCGGGTTCGGGTTGTTTCTCGTAGGCGCGACGCAGCTGTTTCAAAGACGCATCGAGATCGCCCAGCCGGTAATGCAGCCAACCGAGGCTGTCGATGATCGCCGGCTCGTTCGGCTTCAGCTCGATCGCGCGGCGAATCAACTCACGCGCCTCGCCCAGCTTGGGACTGCCGCGCGGACTGCCGTCGGCCAAGGTGTAGCCGAGCGCGTTCATTGCTTCGGCGTCGTCGGGCTTGAGTTCGATCACGCGGCGCAGATCGCGTTCGGCCGCCTCGCTATCGCCGTGCTCGGCTGCCAGCAGTGCGCGTGCGTAGAGCAAGCGCGTGTCGTCGGGCAGCGCCTCCAGACCGCGCGCATACGCCGCCTGTGCCTCGCGCGGGCGCTGCTTGCGTGCGAGCAGCTCGGCTTCGAGCAGATAGGCGCTACCGAGCTGTTCGCTGTCTTCGGCGGTCTGCGCCTGCAGTTGATGCAGGAAATCTACCGCTTCGGCGCTGCGGTTGAGCTGGTCGAGCAGCACCGCCACGCGCAACTGCGCGTCGAACCAATGCTCGTCGTCGTCGCCGATCTCGCGGTACCAGCCGAGCGCGTCGTCACGCCGCTCGAGCATTTCGCCGAGCTGTCCGAGCAGATACAGCCGCTTGCCCGAACGCGCGCTCTTGTCGGCCTGCATCTCGCGGTAGAGCCGCGTCAGCGCGGCTTCGTCGTCGGCACGCGCGGCGTACGCGGCGCGCGCGCCGTAAGTGGTGTCGTCCTGCGCGCCGCGCTCGAGCGCGCGCGCGGCCGCAGCGTTGTCGCCGCTGTCGGCTAAGAGCGCCGCGTAACCGCCGCGCAACCGCAGGCTGCCGGGATCGCGCTTGAGCGCCGCGGCGTATTGCTCGCGCGCTGCCGTCTTGTCCCCCCGATCGAGGGCCAGGCGCGCGCTCCAGGCATAGCTTTCGCCGCCGCGGAACTTCGCTACCGCGCGATCGGAGAGGCGCTGCGCCAGCGCCTTGTCGCCGAGCTTGAAGGCGAGCTGGCTCATGGCGATCCAGTTCGTCTCTTTCGCCGACAAATGGTCCGGCGTGGCGAGCCGTTCCAGCGTTTGCGCGGCCGCGGCCTTGTCCGGCGCGTTCAACAAGGTCTGCGCGATCAGGCGCCAGCCCTGCTCGTCGCCGCGTGCGGCCAGGGCGGCGAGATCGCCGTAGGCGTCGTCGGCTCGCTGCTCACCTAGCGCCAGCGCGGCGCGCGCCTGCACGATGCCGGGTTCCTGCGGAGCGAGCGCCTGCCAGCGCGCCAGCGCACGCCGCGCGAGCGGCCATTGCTTGACCGCCAGTGCAAGCCGCGTCGCCTCTTCGCTCACCGCCGGATCGCTGGAAAGGTCGGCCGCTTCGGCGTAACCCTGCGCGGCGGTGGCGAGGTCGTCGCCCTGCAAGGCGAACTGCGCCGCCAGCAGTTTCAGCATCAGATCGTTTTCCGCCGCCACCGGCACCACCGCCGGCCGCAGTTCGGCGCTCGCCGCCGACGGCTTGGACGGCAGCGGCGTGCAGGCCGCCAATGCGACCGCCACGGCGGCGCAAGCGGCGCCGAAACGGAGCGAAATTCGAGGGCGGTGCGGCATTCCGTCGTGCATGCAAAGCCTTGTCTTGCTTGATATCGCGGGATCGCGCCCGCACAATTCGCGGCGCTCGGCGCAGGCGTTGCGCCAGTATCGGCAACGGTCGCGAACTAGCTTAGCCGATCCCGTCATCGCTGATTCCATCATCGAGACTCGCCACGCCTCACTCTCACTCGATATGGCTCTGGTCGCCCTCGGACTCAACCACCTGACCGCACCGGTCGCCCTGCGCGAGCGCGTCGCGTTCCCGCCCGAGGCGACCTCGCCGGCGCTGGCCGACTTGTTGGCCGAGCCGGGCGTGCGCGAGGCGGCGATCCTGTCCACCTGCAACCGCACCGAGCTGTACTGCACCGTCGAACCCGGCGCTGAAGGCACGCCCGCCGCCTGGCTGCAGCGGCATCAAGACCTGACCCGCGCACGCATCGACGAGTTCCTTTACCAC
Source organism: Dokdonella sp. GW821-FHT11D02 (assembly GCF_058808595.1). Lineage (NCBI taxonomy): Bacteria > Pseudomonadati > Pseudomonadota > Gammaproteobacteria > Lysobacterales > Rhodanobacteraceae > Dokdonella > Dokdonella sp. GW821-FHT11D02. The sequence goes on from NZ_CM179520.1 coordinate 3,686,151, forward strand.
CACCAGGACGCCGATGCGGTGCGGCACTTGTTCCGCGTCGCCACCGGGCTCGAATCGATGGTGCTGGGCGAGCCGCAGATTCTCGGCCAGGTCAAGGACGCCTACGCCTTCGCGCGCGACGCCCACACCCTGAAAGCACCGCTGGAGCGCCTGTTCCAGAACACCTTCGCGGTGGCCAAGCGCGTGCGCACCGACACCCGCATCGGCGCCAATTCGGTCTCGGTCGCATTCACCGCGGTACGGCTGGCCGAACGCGTGTTCGCCGACCTGCGCGAGGCCTGCGTGCTCTTGATCGGCGCCGGCGAGACGATCGAACTCGCCGCGCGCCACCTGACCGAGGCCAAGGTACGCCGGCTGATCGTCGCCAACCGCACGCTCGACCACGCGCAAAGCCTGGCCACGCGCTTCGGCGGTTACGCCATCGCGCTGGCGGATCTGGGCAAGCATCTGGCCGAAGCCGACATCGTGATCGCCTCGACCGCGAGCCGCGAACCGGTGCTGAGCCGCGCCCAGGTCGCCGCCGCCATCGCCGCGCGCCGGCGCCGGCCGATGTTTCTGGTCGACATCGCGGTGCCGCGCGACATCGAACCGGCCGCAGCCGAGATCGAAGACGTTTATCTGTACACCATCGACGACCTGCGCCAGGTCATCGACGACAACCTGCGTTCGCGCCGCGAAGCCGCGCGCGAAGCGGAAGCGATGATCGAGCTCTCGGTCGAGCATTTCATGGGTTGGTGGCGTGCGCTCGACGCGCACAACCCACTGGTCGACCTGCGCCGCGTCGCCGAAGCCAGCCGCGACGAGACGCTGGCCAAGGCACAGGCCCTGCTCGCGCGCGGCCGTCCGCCGCAGGAAGCACTCGCCTTCCTCGCCAATACGCTGACCAACAAGCTGCTGCACGCACCGAGCGCCAACCTGCGCGCCGCCGCCTTGCGCGGCGATGCCGAACTGCTGCGCGCGGCCGAGCGCTTGTTCGACACGGAAGCGGGGGTTGGGGATTAGGGATTGGGGATTGGTAAAGTCAGACCATACCGATCCGCTCACCATTCCGCAGTACGAAAGACGCCGAGCCCGGCTCTTCCGAATCCCCAATCTCAAGTCCTCAATCCCGGCCCTCCATGCAACCCACGATCCGCCGCAAGCTCGAACAACTGGCCGAACGCCACGAGGAACTCGAGCATCTGCTCGCCAGCGCCGAAGTCCTCGCCGACGCCAAGCGGCTGCGCGAGGTCTCGCGTGAGCACTCGCAGCTGACCCCGCTGACCGAAAGCCTGCGCGCCTACGACGAAGCCGGCAGCGCGCTCGAATCGGCGCAAGCGATGCTGCGCGATCCGGAATTGAAGGACCTCGCGGTCGAAGAAATCGCCGCGCTCGAAGGCGAGCGCAGCCGGCTCGAGGACGAACTCAACCGCTTGCTGGTGCCGAAAGACCCGCGCGACGGGGCCAATCTGTTCCTGGAAATCCGCGCAGGCACCGGCGGCGACGAAGCGGCGATCTTCGCCGGCGATTTGATGCGCATGTATCTGCGCTACGCCGAGCGGCAGCGATTCCGCGTCGAGATTCTGTCCGAAAGCGCCGGCGAGCACGGCGGCTACAAGGAAGTGATCGCGCGCGTCGAAGGCCAGGGCGCGTATTCGCGCCTGAAATACGAATCGGGCACGCACCGCGTGCAGCGCGTGCCGGAAACCGAAGCGCAAGGCCGCATCCACACCTCGGCCGCAACCGTCGCGATCCTGCCGGAAATGGACGAAGTCGAGGACATCGAGATCAAGGATGCCGACCTCAAAGTCGACACCTTCCGCTCCTCCGGCGCCGGCGGCCAGCACGTCAACAAAACCGACTCGGCCATCCGCATCACGCATCTGCCGAGCGGCATCGTGGTCGAATGCCAGGACGAGCGCAGCCAGCACAAGAACCGCGCACGTGCGATGTCGCTGCTGAAGGCGCGTCTGCTCGACGACGCGCAGGCCAAGCAAACCGCCGCGCAAGCCGAATCGCGCAAATTGCAGGTCGGTTCGGGCGACCGCAGCCAGCGCATCCGCACCTACAACTTCCCGCAAGGCCGCCTCACCGACCACCGCATCAACCTGACCTTGTACCGCCTGCCCGAAATCGTCGCCGGCGATCTCGACGAGGTGGTAGACGCGCTCACGCGCGAGGATCAGGCCGATCAGTTGCAGCGGCTGACCGCAACCGCCTGACCCCGCTCAGGGCGTGCGGCCGGCGACCGCGGTTTCGAGCTTCAGCACCGAATCGAACAGCGGCGAGTCGCCGCTTTGTTCAGTATCGGCGAGACGGCTTCCCCATCCACCGGGAGGGCTCCAATCGCATTTCGGCGGTCGCACTCGGCTGTCCGCGAGATTGAAGCAGACAGGCACCAGGACGGTGCCCGCCAACGGATGTCCGCCGACGAGTTCCGGCGCGAACGTCCACTGACGCACCGAGGCCAAGGCAGCATCGACCAGCGGCTTGTCCGCATGCGGCGCACCCGGATAGACGTCGACGTCGGTCACGCGCCCATCGCCGCCGTAGCGGACCTGAAGCAGAACCAAGCCTTGGCGGCGCGCCTTGACCGATGCATCGGGATATCTCGGCGGCACCCGCTTGCCGTAGTAGCCGCCGGTGTCGATGCTGGCAATGCGCAACGCGACTCGCTTGTCGTCGATCGGCGTCGCTTGCAGCCTGACCCGCAGGACCGATTCCGTCGCGGCCGGTTGCCCGTTGAGGGTGCCGGGCTTGAAGCGCCAAGTGCGAATCTCGTGTTCCAGTCTCTCGCGCAAATCCGATGGGACTTTGTCTCGGCTGCTGAGCTGCGTGACTGCCCCGCTCGCGTCCACGGAAATGGCCCAATTCAGCCGGATCGTCTTCGCTTCGCTCGCAGCCCAAAGATTCGAGCCGGCCAACATTCCTACTACGCACAGTCCCAAAGCGATCCACGACTTCATGATTGCCTCACTGCCGAAAACCCGCTGCATTCGAATCAGTATCGATCCGCCCCGGCCGCCGCGCAACGTGCGGCGATAGCGCAAATCCTCCGCCTGGGTTAGCGTCGTCCAATGACCGAATCGCTCCTGTCCGCGCCGCCGGATGCGCTGCAAACCGTCGTCCAATCGCTCGAACAAGGCCGCATCGCCGACGCCGAAGCACGCGCCGCTGCTTTGCGCGCACAGTTTCCCAGGGACGCGGAAACGACGCGTCTGCATGCGATCGCATTGCTGCAGCTGGGCCGCACCAGCGAGGCGCGCGAGGCGCTGATCGCTGCGCAACGCTTGGCGCCGCAATCGATCGAGGTGCTGTGCAATCTGGGCAGCGTGCTGTTGGCGGACGGTGACGCGGCGGCGGCGGTGACGACGCTCGAGCACGCGTACGCGTTGGCGCCGCAGCATCCGGCCGTATTGAATGGACTGGGCAATGCGCGGCGCGCGGCGGGCGATCTGGCCGGCGCCGGCGCGGCGTATCGCGCCGGCACGGCGGTCGCGCCGAACTATGTCGGCGCGTGGTTCAACCTCGCCGCGATCGAGCTGGCGCTCGGCGAGTTCGTGCAAGCCGAGCGCGATGCGCGGCACGCGCTCGCTCTCGCGCCCGGCCACCCGCAAGGCCTGCTCCTGCTCGGCCATGTGCTCGGCGCGCAAGGGCGGCACGCCGAAGCCGAGGCTGCTTACGCCGCCGGCGCGCGCTCCGATCCGCGCGACGCACGCTTCCCGTATCAGATCGGCCTGATGGCGGAGGAGCAGAAGAAGTTCGCCGTCGCCGCCGAAGCGCATGCACGCGCGCTGACGCTGGATGCGAACCTGCATCACGCCCTCGGCCAGCTCGTGTTCCTGCGCCGACAGCTGTGTGACTGGCGCGATCTCGATGCGTTGTCGAACGCGTTGCGCGCGCGGGTCGGCGCAGGTGCCGCCGGCATCGCGCCGTTCGGCTTCCTGTCCGAGCCGGCCGATGCCGCCGAGCAATTGCACTGCGCGCGCCATGCGGCACGCGACGTCGAAGCGAATGCCGCACCGCTGCGCGCGCGCCTCGCGTTGACGCAGCCGGTCTTGCCTGCCGACGCGACGCTGCGCGTCGGCTTCGTCTCCAACGGCTTCGGCAACCATCCGACCGGTTTGCTGACGGTCGCGTTGTTCGAAGCGTTGCGCGAACAAGGCCTGCACTTCGAGCTGTTCGCGACCAGCGCCGACGACGGCAGCGCGATTCGCCAGCGTCTGCACGCGGCCGCGCAAGCACTGCACGAATGCGCCGAGCTTTCCGCCGTCGCATTGGCGCAACGCATCCACACGCAAGCGATCGAGATCCTGATCGACCTGCGCGGCTGGGGCGGCGGTAGCGTCGCCGAAACGCTGGCGTTGCGTCCTGCCCCGTTGCAGGTCGGCTGGCTCGCCTATCCCGGCACCTCGGGCGCTCCTTGGATCGACTACGCGATCGCCGACCGCGTGGTGCTGCCGCCGTCGCTGTGCGCGCAGTTTTCCGAAGCGGTGGCGTGGCTGCCGCGCTGCTTCCAGCCGTCCGATCCGACGCGCGTGGTCGGTGAGCCGCCGTCGCGGACGGACTGCGGCCTGCCCGCGAACGGCGTCGTCTACGCCTGCTTCAACAACAGCTACAAGATCAATCCGGCGGACTTCGAGCGCATGCTCGCGGTGCTGCGCGCCGTGCCCGATTCGGTGCTGTGGCTGCTGTCCGGGCCGGAACGCGCCGACGATCGTCTGCGCGCCGAAGCGCAGCGCGGCGGCGTCGACGCGGCACGGCTGGTATTCATGTCCAAGCTGCCGCACGCCGACTACCTCGCGCGCTATCACCACGCCGATCTGTTCCTCGACACCTCGCCCTACGGCGCGCATACCACCGCTTCGGATGCGATCTGGGCCGGCTGCCCGGTGCTGACCGTGCCCGGCGCGACCTTCGCCGCGCGGGTCGCGGCAAGCCTGAATCATCATCTCGGCCTGGCGCAGCTCAATGCGGCGGACGATGCCGCTTTCGTCGACGCTGCGATCCGGCTCGGCCGCGACACCGATGCACGCGCGGCCCTGCGCGCCGAACTGGCCGAGCGGCGGCGCGGCAGCGGCCTGTTCGACATGTCCGCGCTGGCCACCGATTTCTTCGCCGTATTACGTGAGATGTCGCGCCGTCATCGCGCCGGGATGCCGCCGGCGGCGATCGGCTAGAAGGCGGCGGCTTCCCGCGGCCGGCGCCGCGCGCTACGCTGGCCGCATGACTGCGCAAGCCGACTTCGTTCCGCTCAATCTCTGCGTACTGACCGTTTCCGACACGCGCAGCGCCGCCGAGGACAGCTCCGGCGACTACCTCGTGCTTTCGCTCGGCCAGGCCGGGCACCGGCTGGCCGAACGGCGCATCGTCAAGGACGACCGCTATCTCGTGCGCGCGGTGGTCGCCGCCTGGATCGCCGACGAGAACGTGCACGGCGTGATCGTCAACGGCGGCACCGGCTTTACCGGCCGAGACTCGACGCCCGAGGCGATCTTGCCGCTGCTCGACAAGGAGATGCCGGGCTTCGGCGAAATGTTCCGCCAGATCAGTTTCGAGGAGATCGGCACCTCGACCATGCAATCGCGCGCGTTCGCCGGCCTGTCCAATCACACCTTCGTGTTCTGCCTGCCGGGCTCGACCTCGGCCTGCCGCACGGCCTGGGAGAAGCTGATCCGGGCACAGCTGGACGCGACCACCAAACCCTGCAATCTGGCCGGCCTGCTGCCGCGCCTGCGCGAGCGATGATCGGCGCGGCCGGCGCTACCGGCGAGACGGAGACGGCGACGTGGATAAACTGAAGAAGAAGCAGTACGCCAACACGCTCGAGGATCTGCACAAAGATCTGGTCCAGCTGCAGCGCTCGATCATCGCGACCGGCAAGCGCGTCGCCGTGATCTTCGAAGGTCGCGACGCAGCCGGCAAAGGCGGCGTGATCAAGGCGATCAGCGAGCCGTTGAACACGCGCTACACGCGCGTCGTCGCGCTGCCCAAGCCGAGCGAACGCGAATCGACGCAGTGGTACTTCCAGCGCTACGTCGAGCACCTGCCGGCGGCGGGCGAGATCGTGCTGTTCGACCGCAGCTGGTACAACCGCGCCGGCGTCGAACACGTGATGGGTTTTTGCAGCGACGCGCAGTACCGCCGCTTCCTGGCCGACTGCCCGGTGTTCGAGAAACTCCTCGCCGACGACGGCCTGATCCTGCTCAAGTACTGGCTCGCGGTCGATCAGGACAAGCAGGAGGAGCGCTTCGGCGACCGCGCCACCGATCCGCTCAAGCGCTGGAAGATCTCGCCGGTCGACATCAAGGCGCGCGAGCAATACGCCGCCTACGGCAAGGCGCGCGATGCGATGCTGAAGGCGACGCATGCCGCCTCGGCACCGTGGTTCGTGGCCGACTTCAACGATCAGAAGCGCGGCCGGCTGAACCTGATCTCGCATCTGCTCGCCCAGCTGCCCGATCGCGCGCCGCCGGACAAACCGCTGAAGCTGCCGAAGTTGAAGGGCAAGCTCGGACGCGAGCGCCTGGCCGACCAGCGCTTCTGGATTCCCGAAACGGCCTGACTTGTTGTCAGTTCGTGACCGGGTAGCGAGAAATACCCGCCTCGGCGGGCGCGCTTTTCACACCCCGTATACCCAGCACGGCGGAAGCTCCTGGGGCCGGTGCGGCGACCCGCGGGGTCGTCGCCGCTGCCGGCATTCAAGGACGCTGGGAACACGAGCACGAGCACTGGCGCTGGGCCGCGGCGGTGTGGAGTATTGCGCTTGTCCGTCGATGGGGGCAGCGTGGAATTCGACCGCGCGAAGAACTGAGACATGAATCCGCTGCTGCCACTGTGGATGCTGCTGGCGAACGTGGCGGTCTTGCTCGCCGGTTGGCTGGTGCAGCGCAGATTGCGCAATGCGGGATTGGCCGACTTGCTGTGGGCCTGCTGCATCAGCGCCAGCGCGATCTACTACGGCATCGTCGCGCAGGGTTCGCCGACCTCCCAGCTCCTGGTCGCCGTGATGGGCGGGCTGTGGGGATTCCGCCTCATCATGCATTTGCTGCGCCGCATCCTGGTCGAACGCGAAGACGCGCGCTATCGCCATCTGCGCGAGAGCCGGGCTCATCCCGAAGGGTATTTCTTCGCGCTGTTCCTCTGGCGCGGCATCTCGGCCGCGCTGTATTCGCTGCCGTTGTACATCGCCGCCAGCAATCCGCTGGTCGGCGCCGATCTGTGGACTCTGTTGGCGGCGCTCGTTTATCTGATCGGGCTTTCGGGCGAAGCCTACGCCGACATGCAGCTGTCGACCTTCCGCGCGAATCCACGCTATTTCGGCCACACCTGCCGGCGCGGTCTGTGGCGTTATTCGCGCCACCCGAACTACTTCTTCAGCGCGGTGCACTGGTTCAGCTACGTGCTGCTCGCGGTCGGCATGCCGGGGCCGCTGTGGGCGTTGACCTTGCTCGGCCCGCTGCTGACGATGGGCGGTTGGGTGGTGTCGATTCCGCTGGCCGAGGCGCAGGCCTTGCGCATGCGCGGCGAGGACTATCGCGTGTACCGCGACGCCACCTCGATCCTGCTGCCGTGGTTCCCGCGCGGCTGGCCGGACGACCAGCCCGACACTTCGTCCTGGCAGACACCGCTGCCGCCGTCGCGCCGAGTGGTGCGCACGACGGCAACGCGAGTGCCGCTGGAAGCGTACGTACGGCGCGAGATGAAGCCGCCCGGCGACGGCGCCGCCTGAGCGGCGGCGTCCTTACGGCCGGCGCTCGAGTTCCGGGCTTTCCTTGGTCACCGGCATCAGGTCGGACTTGGATACGCCGAGCCAGTACAAGATCGGGTTGGCGAAGAAGATCGACGACAGCGTACCGATCACGATGCCGACCAGCATGGTCAGGCCGAAGCCTTCCACCGCCGGGCCGCCGACGAAATACAGCGCGAACATCGACAGCGAGGTCGTGACCGAGGTCATGATCGTGCGCGACAGCGTCTGGTTGATCGACTTGTTCAAGATCGAATACGAATCGGCCTTGCGCGTCAGTCGGAACAATTCGCGCACGCGGTCGAACACGACCACCTTGTCGTTGATCGAGTAACCGATCACCGCCAGCAGCGCGGCAAGCACGGTCAGGTCGAAATCGATGTGCATCAGCGAGAAGAAGCCGAGCGTCAGGATGGTGTCGTGGATTTCACTGGCGATCGCGGCGATCGCGAAGCGCTTCTCGAAGCGGATACCGATGTAGATCATGATGCCGATCATCACGAACACCGCCGCGACGATACCGTCGTTGCGCAGATCGGCGCCGACCGAGGAGCCGACCAGGTCCGGGTGGCGCTTGAGCGTCGCGTCCGGACGCTGCTTGGCCAGCGCGCCGATGACGTCGGCGCCGACGCGCTCGGCGTCCTTCTGACCTTCCTGCGGCTGCAGGCGGATCGACACCTCGCGCGTGCTGCCGGCGCTCTGCACCTGGGCGCCGTGGAAGCCGCCGGCGTCGAGCGCGGCACGCACCTGATCGACTTCGATCGGCTGCTCGTACTTGGCTTCCACCAGCACGCCGCCGGTGAAGTCGAGCGCGTAGTTGAGGCCGCGCGTGGCCAAGAGCGCGAGCGAAGCGATCATCAGCACGACCGAGATCGCGATGCTGATCTTGCGCCAGCCGAGGAAGTCGATGTTGCTGTTGGGATTAAAAAGTTCCATTACGCCGCTCCCGCTCTGGAGTAGCCGCTGCCGATCGACAAGCCCTTCAGCTTGCGGCGGCCGTGCACGAAGGTGGTGATCGCGTGGGTGACCGTGACCGAGGTGAACATCGAGGTCAGGATGCCGATGAACAGCGTCACGCCGAAGCCGCGGATCGCGCCCGAACCGAGCGTCATCAGCGCCAGCGCGGCGAGCAGGTGGGTCACGTTGGCGTCGAGAATGGTCGCCCAGGCCTTGTCGTAGCCGGCGCGGATCGAAGCCAGCGGCGTCGAACCGTTGCGCAATTCTTCGCGCACGCGTTCGCAGATCAGCACGTTGGCGTCGATCGCCATGCCCAAGGTCAACACGATGCCGGCGATGCCGGGCATGGTCAGGGTCACGCCGATCGCACTCATCACCGCGAGCAGCAGCACCAGGTTGAAGAACAGCGCGATGTCGGCGATCAGGCCGAACACCCAGTAATAGAACGCCATGAAGATCAGCACTGCGCCGAGACCGAGCAGCACCGCGTAGACGCCCTTCTTGATGTTGTCGGCGCCGAGGCTCGGACCGATCACGCGTTCCTCGACGATATCGACCGGCGCTGCGAGCGAACCGGAGCGCAGCATCAGGGCGAGGTCGGACGCTTCCTTGTTGCTACCCAGACCCGAGGTGTTGAAGCGGTTGGAGAACACGCCGCGGATCGTCGCCACGCTGATGACCTCTTCGGTCACCTTCGTGCTGCGCACTTCCTTGCCGTCGATGATCTTCGTTTCCGGCGTGCGCTCGATGTAGACCACCGCCATCGGCTTGCCGACGTTCTGCGAGGTGAAATCGAGCATCTTGCGGCCGCCGGTCGCGTTGAGCGTGACATTGACCGCCGGCGTTCCGTTCTGCGGATCGGGCGCGCTGGACGCATCCACCATCTCATCGCCGCTGACGATGATCTTCTTCTTCAACAGCACCGGCTGCTTCTGGCCGCTGGGGCCGAGTTCGCGGCGGTAGTAGAGCTTGCTGTCGGGCGGCACGACACCGCCGTTGGCCGCTTCGATCGCGTTGCCGGTTTCGTCGGCGGCGTGGTATTCGAGCGTGGCGGTCGCGCCGAGAATCTTCTTCGCTTCGGCGGTGTCCTGCACGCCGGGCAGCTCGACCGCGATGCGCGATTCGCCCTGTTGCTGGATCAAGGGCTCGGCCACGCCGAGCGCATTGATGCGGTTGCTCAGAGTGGCCTGGTTCTGGCGGATCGTGTTGAGCGCGATCTCGCGCACCTTCTCCGGCTTCACGCCGGCGTTCAGCGTATACGCCTCGCCGACCTGGGCGCCGTTGGCGATGCTCAAATCCGGCACGCCGGTGCGGATTGCGGCCAGCGCCGCGTCGCGGTCCTCGGCACTGCGCAGCTGCACCACCAGACCCTGCGGGCCGCGGCCGACCGACTGATAACGGATGTTCTTGTCGCGCAAGGTCGCGCGGATGTCGTCGGCGTAGCGCTGCAGCTGCTTCTCCAGCACTTCCTTGTCGTCCACTTCCATCAGGAAGTGCACGCCGCCCTGCAAGTCCAGGCCCTTGGGCATTTCGCGCGCGCCGATCGAGCGCATCCAGCCCGGCACGGTCGAGGCGAGGTTCGGCGCGACCGTGTACTGGTCGCCGAGCGTCTGCTTCAGATCTTCGACCGCCTTGGTCTGATCGTCGGCGGCGCCGACCGGCAGACGCACGAGCAGATGAGTGCCGCTCAGATCGATGGACTGGAAGCCGATCTTCTGCTTCTCCAGCTCACCCTGCACTTTCTCTTTCAGCGCCGCGTCGACGGTGGCGCCGCGGTTGGCGACGATCTGCACCGCCGGTTGCTGCACGAACAGGTTCGGCACGCCGTACAGCACGCCGAGCAGCAGCACGACGACGACGAGCACGGATTTCCAGCGGGGAAAATCGTTCATCTTGGATTCCAGGCAGCGACATCCCGACCGTGTCCGGCCGGGCTACATATCCTAAAAACGGAGGACTACGCGGACTTCAACGTGCCCTTCGGCAACACCGCGGAGATCGCCTGCTTCTGCAGCTTGACCACCACGTTCGGAGCGACCTCGAGCGTGACGAACTGCTCGGCGATGTCCTCGATGCGGCCGAGCAGACCGCCGTTGGTCAGCACTTCGTCGCCCTTGGCCAAGGCGCCGATCATCGCGCGCTGCTCCTTCGCACGCTTCATCTGCGGGCGGATCAGCATGAAGTAGAACACCGCGAACAGGATCAACAGCGGCAGGAACGAAAGCAGCGGGTTGCTCGGGGCACCCGGCGCGGCCGCCTGGGCGTAGGCGTTGGTGATGAAGAAGTCCATGCTGTCTCCAGTGGTGCTGCGGCCGGCGCGAACGGCAGGCCGTTAGAAAAAGGTCGCGAAGTATGCCACAGGCCCGGCAGGCCGTCCCTGCCCCGCCGTGGCGCGCCGATCAGGCCGCTTCGGCGGTGCGCTGCGCGTAGAAATCGGCGACGAAGGCGTCCAGGCGCCCGGCCGCGATCGCCTCGCGCAGGCCGCGCATCAGTTCCTGGTAGTAGTGCAGGTTGTGAATCGTCGCCAGCTGCGGCCCGAGCATTTCGCCGCAGCGGTCCAGATGGCGCAGATACGCGCGGCTGAAGCCGGAGCGGCAGGTGTAGCAGGCGCAGTCCGCGTCGAGCGGGCGCGTATCGCGCTCGAACTTCGCGTTGCGGATGCGCAAGGTTCCGTGGCGGGTGAACAGGTGCGCATTGCGCGCGTTGCGCGTCGGCATCACGCAGTCGAACATGTCGACGCCGCGGCGCACGGATTCGACGATGTCTTCAGGCCGCCCCACGCCCATCAGATAGCGCGGCCGTTCCTTCGGCAGCAGCGGTTCGACGCCTTCCAAGGTCGCGTTGCGCTCGTGTTCCGGCTCGCCCACCGCGAGACCGCCGATCGCATAGCCGTCGAAGCCGATCTCGATCAGGGCCTCGGCTGAACGCTTGCGCAAATCCGCGTAGACGCCGCCCTGCACGATGCCGAACAACGAATTGGGATTGCCCAACTGGTCGAACGCGCGGCGCGAGCGCAAGGCCCAGCGCAGCGACAACTCCATCGAATCGCGCGCCTGCTTCTCGGTTGCCGGATACGGCGTGCATTCGTCGAAGATCATTGCAATGTCGGAATCGAGCGTGCGCTGGATGCGCATCGATTCCTCCGGCGACAAGAACACCTTGGCGCCGTCGACCGGCGAAGCGAACGCGACGCCCTCCTCGCTGATCTTGCGCTTGTGCGCCAGGCTGAACACTTGAAAGCCGCCCGAGTCGGTCAAGATCGGCCGCTCCCAGCCGATCAGCCGATGCAGCCCGCCGAATTCACCGACGACATCCAGCCCCGGACGCAAGAACAGATGGAAGGTGTTGCCGAGAATGATCTCGGCACCGATCTCGACCAGGTCGCGCGGCGTCATCGCCTTGACCGAGCCGTAGGTGCCGACCGGCATGAAGGCCGGCGTCTCGATCGTTCCGCGCGGGAAGGTCAGACGGCCGCGGCGCGCGGTGCCGTCGGTGGCGAGAAGATCAAATTTCATGAAAGCCGTGATTGGGGATTCGGGATTGGGGATTCGGTAGAGACGAGCACCAACAAGTCGACAATGGATTGGGTTGGGTTGAAGGAAACGAAAGTCCGGGAGACGCGACCGAAAGCGGATTCATCGCTGTTCTTCCGAATCCCCAATCCCCAATCCCCCATCCCCGCCCCGCGGCCATACCAACATCGCATCGCCGTAAGAGAAGAAACGATAGCGCTGCTCGACCGCGTGACGGTAAGCGGCCAGCACGAAGTCGCGGCCGGCGAACGCGGATACCAGCATCAGCAAGGTCGATTCGGGCAAGTGAAAGTTGGTGATCAGCGCATCGACGCTGGCGATGCGATAGCCCGGAAAAATGAAGATCTGCGTCTCGCCGGCGAACGGCGCCACCTCACCGTACTGGAGCGAGGATTCGAGCGCGCGCACGACCGTGGTGCCGACCGCGATCACGCGCCCGCCGCGCGCTCGCGTGCGGCGGATCTGCTCGACCAAACCGGCGCCGACGTTCAACCATTCGCGATGCATCGCATGATCTTCCAGGCGCTCGGCGCGTACCGGCTGGAAGGTGCCGGCGCCCACGTGCAAGGTCACGTAGCCGAAGTCGATGCCGCGCTCGCGCAGCTCGGCCAAGAGCGCCTGATCGAAATGCAGACCCGCGGTCGGCGCCGCCACCGCGCCCGCTTCGCGCGCGTACACGGTCTGGTAGCGCTCGTCGTCGGCGGAGTTCGGATCGCGTTCGATGTAAGGCGGCAGCGGCATCCGGCCCAGGCGCGCGAGCAGTTTCTCCAGCGGCTCGCGGCCTTCGAAACGCAGCAGGAAAAACTCGCCGTCGCGGCCGAGCACGGTCGCCACGCTGCCGTCCTGCAGCACGATGCGTCCGCCGGGCTTGGGTTTCTTGCTGACGCCGAGCTGCGCGCGCGCTTCGTGCGTGCCGGTCACCCGCTCGATCAGGATTTCGACCGCGCCGCCGCTCTCCTTGTGCCCGAACAGCCGCGCCGGCAGCACGCGCGTGTCGTTGAACACGAGCAGATCGCCCGGCGCGAGGAATTGGGGCAGCTCGGCGAAGCGCCGATCCTCGAGCCGAGACGACGCGGCATCAACCAGTAACAGCCGGCTCGCCGAACGCGCGGCCAACGGCGCCTGCGCGATCAGCTCGGGCGGCAGGTCGAAATGGAAGTCGCTTTTTTTCAAGCCGGGATTGGGGATTTGGGATTGGAGAATTGAGAATGATAGAGGCTCAAGCCCTCCGCCGTTCCGAGTCCCCAATCTCCAATCCCCAATCCCGGCCCTTCAAAGCCAGCCTTTCTGCCGCGCCAGCCGATACGCCTCGATGCGATTGGCGACGCCGAGCTTGCCGATCGCTTCGGACAGATAGTTGCGTACCGTGCCTTGCGAAAGATTGAGGCGTTCGGCGATGTCGCCGGCGGTCAGGCCCTCGCCGGCGTAGCGCAGCACCTGGCGTTCGCGGTCGTTCAGCGGATCGGCTTCGGACCAGGCTTCGAGCGCGAGTTGCGGGTCGATCGCGCGGCCGCCGCGATGCACCGTGCGCAGCGCGTCGGCGAGCTGCTCGGCCGGCGCGTCCTTGAGCAGATAGCCGCCGACGCCGGCGTCGAGTGCGCGACGCAGGAAGCCGGCGCGGGCGAAGGTGGTCACGATGACGACCTTGCAAGCCAGCTCGTGCCGCTGCACGCGCTGCGCCAGTTCGAGCCCGCTCAGACCTGGCATTTCGATGTCGGTCACCAACAGATCGGGGCGCAGTTGCTGCAGCAGGCGCCAGGCTTCTTCGCCGTCGGCGGCGCTGCCGACCACTTCGATGTCCGGCTCCAGGCCGAGCAAGGCGGACAGGGCGCCGCGCACCATCGCCTGGTCTTCCGCCAACAGAACGCGAATCACCCGTGCACTCCGGCAAGACGCCGATCGTGGGCGCCGTCGCCGCTGACTTTACAGGACATTGCGATCGGCTCGCCCTCGCCGCGGCACCGCTCGAGCGCGCGCAAAAACTCCCGATCTTCCACTAACTTGCATTGTGTAAATTTGTTGCACGCATCGACTCGAACGGACTAGGATGCGGCGATTCGGTCGTGCCACAGGGGGCTTCGATGCGATCTCGCGAACATGCCGCGCTTGCGCTGGCTGCGCTGCTGGCGTGGCCGTGCGCGGCCGATGCCGGCATCAGCGTACCGGCCGGCGGGCGCCTCGCGCTCAACGGCGGCAGCACGGATCTGGCGGCACAGGAATTGCGCGTCGACGGCGCCTTCAGCCTCGGCAGCGGCGCGCTGCTCGACGCCGGCGCGCTGCGCATCGGTGCCGGCGGTCAGGCCGACCTCGGCGCCGGCTTGGTCGACCTCTTGGGCGACTGGGAAAACCGCGGCAGCGTCGCCGCCGGCAACAGCCGCGTGAACTTCCTCGACGGCGCAGCGCAGAGCTCGGTGCTCGGCAGCACCGCCTTCGCCAACCTCTCCTTCGTCAGCGCCAACGGCAAGCGCTACCTGTTCGAGTCGGGATCCACCCAGATCGTCTCGGGGCAGTTGCAGATCGTCGGCAACGGCACGCCGATCCAGGTCGACGTAACCCAGCCCGGCACCATCGCGTTCCTCAATCTGCTGCCTTCGGGCAGCCAGGTGATCGCCAACGTCGGTGTTTCCGACGTGCACGCGGTCGGCCAGCCACTGGCGCCGGACCAGACCAACCAGGGCGGCCGCGGCAACGACACCGGCTGGTTCGGCGGCGGTGGTCCGGTCGCTCCGTCCGTACCGGTGCCGACTTCCTCGCCGCTCGGCCTGCTCCTGTTCGCCCTCAGTCTGCTCGGCGCCGCGCTGGTCGCGTTCCGCCGTCTCTCCACCTCCGGAGCTTCCTCATGACGCGCTCGAATCCCAATCGCCGTACGACTCTGTTCGTCGCGCTGGCGCTGGCTTGCTCCAGCGGCCTCGCCGGCGCCGACGACGTCAAGATCGCGCCGCCGCCGGGCGGCGGTTTCAGCGTCACCGACAGCGCCGGCAGCGTCGTGCGCCTGCGCGTGGACGAGAACGGCCAGGTCGTGATCCCGGCTCTGCCGGCCGCGCTGCAACAACAGAGTTTCGTCTGCTTCGACGCCGCCACCGGCGTGCTCGGCAGCTGCGCCGGCGTTCCCGGCGGCGTGACCGGTCCGACCGGTCCCGCAGGCCCGGCCGGCCCCATCGGTCCGGTCGGCCCGACCGGCGTCGGCGCCACCGGTGCCACGGGCGCAACCGGCGCTACAGGTGCGACCGGCCCCACCACGGGCGTGACCGGCCCGACGGGTCCGACCGGTGCAGTAGGCCCCGCCGGGCCGGCCGGCTCGATCGGCGCGACCGGCGCCACAGGTCCCGCGGGCCCCTTCGGTGCCACCGGGCCGACCGGAGCGACGGGCGTCACCGGCCCGATTGGTGCCACCGGCGATGCCGGTCCGACCGGCCCGGCCGGACCGCAAGGCGTCCCAGGTCTGCCCGGTACGGTCGGAGCGGCAGGACCCATCGGCCCCATCGGACCCGCCGGTCCGATCGGCCCGACCGGTGTCACCGGTTCGACTGGCGCGACCGGCGCAACGGGTGCAACCGGCAACACCGGCGTGGCCGGACCGGTCGGCGCCACCGGCAATACCGGCCCGACCGGTGTGGCGGGACCTGCGGGTCCGCAAGGCCCTGCCGGTCCGATCGGCCCCATCGGACCGATCGGGCCACAGGGTCCGATCGGCGTGACCGGCGTAACGGGCGCCACCGGCCCGACCGGTGCCACCGGCGCCACGGGAGCCGGGGTGACGGGCGCAACCGGCGCGACGGGTTCGACCGGCGCTACCGGTGCGACCGGAACCGCAGTCGGCTACACCATTCCGCTGCGCGTGCCCGCCACCGTCATCGCCGGCAACGGGCGCAACTACCTCATCGGCGTCGGCATGAGCAACGTCAACGAAGGCTTCGGCTTGTTCACCATCCCCGACGCCTGTACCAACGCCTCGATTCGCTTCGGCCTCACCGCCGATCCGGCTGCGCCGTACACGCTCAGCGTGAACAAGATCGCAGGACCTACGCCCACTCTGCCCGGCGTCGCGATCTCGGGCTTGAGCTGCACGGTGTCGGCCGGTGCCGGACGCTCCTGCAGCGCCTCCGCCACGGTCTCGCTGGCCGCCGGCGACCATGTCTCGATCCAGCTCGACGGTACCGCCAATTTCAATACCGGAACCGCGCACCTGGTCGGCGAGTTCAGTTGCAAATGAGCCCGTGACGGCGCCGTTCGCGCAGCAAATCTGCCTCAGCATGATCGTCAAGAACGAGGCAGCGGTGATCGACCGCTGCCTCGCTTCGGTACGTCCCTACATCGGCGCCTGGGCGATCGTCGACACCGGTTCGACCGACGGCACGCAAGAGCGCGTGCGCGAACATTTGCGCGACTTGCCCGGTACGTTGATCGAGCGGCCGTGGGTCGACTTCGCCACCAACCGCAACCAGGCGCTCGACCTCGCCCGCGCGCACGGCGATTACGCCCTGATCATCGACGCCGACGAGATCCTCGAGCGCGACGCGGATGCGCACTTTCCCGAGTATCTCGATGCGCCCGGCTACTACCTGCGCCAGCGCATCGACGGCGTCGAGTTCGAATATCAAAGCGCCAAGCTCTTGCGCCACGACGTTGGCTGGCGCTGGGAAGGCGTGCTGCACGAATTCCCGGCCGTTGATCCCTCGCCCTCGCTCGGACGTCTGGACGGCCTCGGCATCCGCAGCTTTCCCGACGGCGCACGCAGTCGCCGCCCGCTGCGCGACAAATACCTCGACGACGTACGTGTACTCAAAATCGCGCTCGCGGCCGAACCCGACAATGCCCGCTACGCGTTCTACCTCGCGCAGAGCCTGCGCGACGCCGGCGAGACCGCGGCCGCGCTGACCGCCTACGAACACCGCGCGGCGATGGGCGGCTGGGCCGAGGAGGCGTGGTATTCGACATTCCAGATCGCGGCGCTGCGCGAGCGACTGCAGCAGCCGGCGAGCGAGGTCGTCGACGCGTATCTGCTCGCTTACGAATCGCGCCCGACGCGGGCCGAGCCCCTGTGCGAGCTGGCGCGCTACCTGCGTCTGCGCGGCCGTTACGCCAGCGCCTATCTGCATGCCTGCGCGGCCGCCGAAATCGCACGGCCGAGCGATCTGCTGTTCATCGATTCATCGGTCTATCGCTGGCGCGCGCGCGACGAACGCGCGGTGGCGGCGTTCTATCTCGAGCGCCGCGCCGAATGCGCCGCCTTGTGCCGCGCGCTGCTCGCCGATCCGCAGCTGCCGGCCGAACAGCGCCTGCGCATCGAAGCCAATCTCGCGCTCTGCTGAGCGCGCGTCAGCGCAGCGCGATCTCCAAGGCCGCCTTCGACCGCGCCGCGTCAGGCAGCGGCAACGCGGCGAGCAGGCGCGTGCCGCTGCCGCGTGTGGACTGGATCTCGAGCCGTCCGCCCAGCGCGAGCAACCGCTCGCGCATGCCGCAAAGACCGTTGCCCGGTTCGATCGAGCCGCCGCGGCCGTCGTCTTCGATCGACAGTCGCCATTCGCCCTCGCGCGCGACCAGCTCGACGCGCGCAACGCCCGCTTGGGCGTGGCGTTGGATATTGGTCACCGCTTCGCGCACGGTCAGCGCGAACACGGTTTCCAGCGCCGGCGGCAGCGCGGCGTCGCCGTCGAGACGATAGTCGAGGCGGACGCCACTCAATTGGAGCAAGAGCCGCGCCGAGGCGAGTTCGGCGGCGAGACCGGCGGCGCGGATGCCGGTGACCGCGCGCCGAACCTGACTCAACGCATCGCGCGCGACGCGCTCGACATCGGCGATCTCGCGCCGCGCGGCCTGTGGATCGCGCTCGAACAACTTCGAGGCGAGTTCGGATTTCAACGCGATCAAGGACAGTGTGTGACCGAGCAGGTCGTGCAGATCGCGTCCGATGCGCTCGCGCTCGGCCAGCGCACCGAGCCGCCGCACTTCATCGTGGCTGAGCTTGAGTTCGGCCTGGCGCAGGCTCTTCTCGCGCTGGAACGCATTCGCCGCGTACAGCGCGGTCGACACGATCGCGGTCACGGTGACGCCCATCACCAGATACTGCAGCGGCCAGCCGATCCACAAAAGTTCCAGAGTGAACAGCACCAGCCCGGCGAAGATGACCGCAATCGACTTGCGCACGCCCAGACACGCATGCGGCAGCAGCGCGCTGGCGTAGATCAGATACGTGTTCGCATTGACGTTGAGGTTGATCAGGAGGAAGCCGAGCGCAGCGATCGCCGCGATGTGGCCGTACACGCGCCGGCTGGATCGATGCCAAGCGTCGAAGTAGATCGGCAGAAAGATCACCACGCTGATCAGCGTCGCCGGCAGCCAGTACGGCCTGGGGTAGTACATGCCGCTGAAGAACAGGAAGCCGAGGTAGAACAGGTTCCATGCCGGCATCCAGCCATATTCCTCCGAATGCGCGAAGGCCAGCACCTTGCGCAAGGTGGATTGCGTCTGGCCTGTTCGCATCACACTCGATCCTCCTGTTCCCAGCGTCATCATACGTGCGTGCCGACGACTCAGCGGACCTCGACGCGATCGATCGCGAATTCGAAGGCGCCGAGCGGCTGGCCGGCGCAGAACGCGAAGCCGCGCACACGGCCGAGATCGGCGCCGGCAAAGGCCGCCAACGGCAGACGAATCTGCTGCCATTGCGCCGTGGCGGCGAACTCCTGCATGGCCGGCATCGAACCTGCGGCCTCGCCACCGGAGAACAGCATGGCCGAGTAGCGGCGGCCATCGCCCTTGACCCACAGCACGATCTCTTTCTTGGCAGAAAAATCGACCGCGTCCATCGCCTTCTCGGCCGGGAAGAACATCACGCCCGCCCAAGGATGGGCGAAGCCGGCCTTGATCTCGCCGTGCACCGCCAACGCACCGCGACTGCCCTCGGCGCCGCCGGCGACCAGCCGGTGTTCGACGGTGGATTTGCCCTGCGCGAGCTGGTCGGTGGTCGGCTGCCAGCCGAAACCGTAGCGGCTGGCGATCGCATCGCCGTCGAAGTCGCTGACCAGGGCGTCGGCCGGCGCCGCGACCGTGGCCTTCGCGGCAGCGGCGGTCGCCGCAGCGGCGAGCGTGCGTTCGATCGGATAACCGTTCTTCCAGACCTGCGCGATGTCACGCGTAGCGTCGATGTCGCGGCCGGGATCGCCGTTGACCAGGAGCAAGTCGGCGCGCAGACCCTTCGCGATGCGGCCGCGATCGGCGAGATGGAAGCGCTGCGCCGGGATCGAAGTCGCTGCGGCCAGCGCCTCGGCCGGGCTCAGGCCGGCGCGCGTCAACAGCGCCAGTTCGCCGTGCAGCGAGGCGCCGTGCGCGGTACCGGGATTGCCGGCGTCGGTACCGGCCAGGATCGGCACGCCCGCCGCGTGCAGCAAGCGCACGCTCTCGATTGCATTGGTGAACAGCGCGGGATGCGCATTTCCGAACGCTCGTCCGAGCATGTCGGCCTGGGCCGACGTCAGGAACGGCTTGATGCGCGCATCGTCACGCAGCTTGGCGCCTTCGCCGGCGCCGCCGATGCTCGCCATCACGCTGAGCGTCGCTACGACGAAGCTGCCGCGTTGCCGTGCGAGCTTCACCGTCGCCGGCGTCGCCACGCTGTCGGAAAACACGTGAGCGAGGCCGTCGGTGCCGTTTTCCAGCACGAAACGCGCATCCTCTTGCGTGGCGACATGGACCACGGTGAGCTTGCGATCCTTGTGTGCCGCGGCGATCAGTGCCGCCGTGGTGTCCTTGCGCAAGCTCGGCGTGCGCATGTTGCCGCCGTAGGTCGAGCCGTCCTCGAGCACGATCTTGAGATAGTCCGAGCCTTCACCGATGCGCGCGTCGACGAACGCCTGCGCCTCCTTAGGCTCGGCGAGCACCGGAATCGGCATGCCGTATTCGGTGCCGTGACCGCCCTTGACCGTCGCCAGCGTGCCGGCGGACCACAGATCCGCCTGCTCGGTACGCGCCAGGGACTCTCGCTCGCGCTTGGCGGCGGCGAGCGCGTGCCAATCGGTGAACATGTCGAGTTCGGTGGTCACGCCGAAACGCAAAGCATCGCGGCGCGCATCGCCCCAGCTGTGCACGTGCGCATCGATCAGGCCCGGCAATACGGTCTTGCCCTGCCCTTCGATCACACGCAGTCCGGACGGAATCTCGACACCGACGCCGACCGCCGCGATGCGGCCGTCGCGCACGACGAGGTTGGCGCCGTCGACGAAACGCTCGCCGTCGAACACGCGCACCTGACGGATCGCGAACGATGCCGCCCCCTCGTCGTCCGCGGCCTCGGCAGCACGCGCCGCCGGCGCCACGCACGAGGTCGCCAGCATCAGCAGCACGATCATGACCAACGCGCGCCGATAGACGCTGCGCAGACTTCTTCCGTTCCAACGAACGCGATTCATAGCCGACTCCTCATGGGTCAAAGCGTGCGAGGCGCCGCCGTGCCAGCGCCAGAAAGATCAGGGTGAACGCCGCCAGCACGGCGACGTGCAGCGCGACGGAACCGACGGACGGTTGGCCGACTGCGGCGTAAGCGAGCTGGCCTAAGTGATAGGCCGGCCACAACGATGCGACCTCGCGCAGGAACGCCGGCAGCATCGCCAACGGCAGCCACAGGCCGGACAGGAACGACATCGGCAGATAAATCAGATTGATCAGCGCCGGCGCCGCCCGCCCGCTCACCGCCGTGCCGATGAAAAGGCCGATCGCGCAGAACGGCAGCACGCCGAACACTTCGACCAGGAACAACATCGCCCACGACGCCGGCGGCAGGCGCACACCGACCGCCGTCACCGCGATCACGGCGAGGATGGCGAACACCAGCGCCGCGAACAGCATCGCCATCACGAGCTTGGCGAGCAGATACGCGCCCGGCGGCAGCGGCAGCGCGCGCCGCAGCGTCAGCCAGCCGTTGTCCCGATCGAGCGCGACGGACACGCCGAAACCGAACAAGCCCGGCGCGATCACGCCGAACACGCCGTAGCCCGCCAGCATGGCGATCGACTGCGCGCTGCCGCCGGCGCCGCCGCGGCTCAGTACGACGCCGAACAGCAGATAGAACATCGCCGGAAAGGCCAAGGTCGGAATGCAGAACATCGGCGTGCGCAGCAGGCGCAGGAATTCGTGTTTGCCTTCGAGCGCGTAGCAGCGCCAGAGGCTGAAGGTGGCGTTGTCGAGGCGCGCTGTAGCAGTAGTGCCGTGCATGATGGCTCTCGCTGAAAAACTTAGATCCGGCCGCCGTCGACTGCTTCGCCGTGCGGCTACTCACATCGATCTCGCCGATGGCGGCGAGGGCGTAACGCGCAGCGCTCAGGCCGCCTCGGCAGCGACCTCGCGCGTGATTTCGACGAACGCCTCGGCGAGGCCGGCGCGATGCACTTCCAGCTCGCTCAGCGCGGTGTCCTCGAACAGCAGCTGGCGTACGACGATCTCGGCCGCGTCGGTGACGATCTCGATGCGCTCGCCGTCGCGGCAGGCGCTGCGCACTTCGGGCCATGCGCTGACCACGCCGGCGTCGAGCGCGCTGATGCAGCGGATGCGCTTCTGCGCGACGCGCGCGCGCACTTGCGCCACGCTGCCCGACGCCACCACCCGTCCCTGCGCGAGCACCGCGACGCGATCGGCCAGCGCTTCGGCTTCTTCCAGGTAATGCGTGGTCAGCACGACCGCACAGCCTTCGGCGACCAGATCGCGGATCGCCTGCCACAAGGCGGCGCGCGCGGCGACGTCGAGCCCGACCGTCGGTTCGTCGAGGAACAACAACTGCGGCCGGCCGCAGATCGCCAGCGCGAACTGCACGCGCCGCTGCTGGCCGCCGGAGAGGCGGTCGTAGCGGCGCTCGAGCAGCCCGTCGAGACCGGCGATGCGCACGCAGTCGGCGCTCGAATACGGATTGGGGTACGCAGCGCGCGTCTGCGCCAACAGTTCGGCCACCTTCAAAGTCTCGGGCAGGCCCGCGCTCTGCAGCATGACGCCGACCCGCCGCCGCACCGGCAAGGTCTGCGGCGATTCGCCGAACAGGTGCACCACGCCCGTGTCGGCGCGCGCCAAACCCAGCCACAGCGAAATGGCCGTGCTCTTGCCGGCGCCGTTGGGGCCGAGCACGGCCAACAGCTCGCCGGTCTGGACCGCGAGATCGACCCCGTCGAGCGCGCGATTGGCGCCGTAACACTTGCTGACGTTCTGCAGTTCGGCGGCCGCTGCGCGCATGGAGCCATTCCCCTCGCTATTTGACGGGGCCACTCTAGGCGCGGGCGCGCTGCGCCTGCAGAAGCAGGCGTCAGGCATCGCGTCTGACGGATGTCATGCGTTGCGTGCGGCGCCGCGACGCGGCGCCGGCGGGGTACCGCCGCGGTTCCCGCTGTGGTAAATTGGCCGCCTGATTTTTCCATTCCAATCAAGGCTTAAACCCACCGTGCCTGCACCTTTCACGAGGGCGGGCACAGTCGTTTTCCGGGAGGTCCGAATGAATCCGATGCTGGCCAAACTCAAGGAAATGCGCGAGTTCGATGGCGCTTTGCGTACCGTCGGTCTGGCCGACGCACAGATCGAGCGCTTTCTGCCGAGCGATCCTGCGCTCGCCGAAGCGATCGACGAGGCCTACGCGTCCCATCTCGCGCTGCGTTCCTGCATGCCCGACTTCCTGCACCTCGACGAAGCCGAGCAGATGCAGGCGGCGCAAGCCGACCTGATCAACTTCTATCCGGAAGACGGCGTCAATCCGTACGTGGCGCTGGCCGCGCGCGGCCCCTGGCTGATCACCTTGAAGGGCGCGGTGATCTACGACGCCGGCGGCTACGGCATGCTCGGCTTCGGCCACGCGCCGAAGGCGATACTCGGCGTGATGTCGCGTCCGCAGGTGATGGCGAACGTGATGACGCCGAATCTGTCGCAGCTCAAGTTCGGCAAGGCGCTCAAGCGCGAGATCGGCCAGAACCGCGAAGGCGGCTGCCCGTACGCGAAGTTCCTCTGCCTCAATTCCGGCTCGGAGTCGGTCACGCTGGCGGCACGCATCGTCGACGTCAACGCCAAGCTGATGACCGATCCCGGCGCGCGCCATGCCGGCCGCACGATCAAGCGCCTCGCGGTCAAGGGGGCGTTCCACGGCCGCACCGAGCGGCCGGCGCTGTACTCCGATTCCTCGCGCAAGGTCTATCAGCAGAACCTCGCCAGCTATCGCGACGAGAGCAGCCTGATCACGGTCGATCCCTACAGCGTCGAACAGCTCAAGCAGGCATTCGCCGACGCCGACAAGAACGGCTGGTTCATCGAAGCGGTCTTCATCGAGCCGGTCATGGGCGAAGGCGATCCCGGCCGTTCGCTCAGTACCGAGTTCTATGCCGCGGCGCGCGAGCTGACCAAGGCGCACGGCAGCCTGCTCTTGATCGATTCGATCCAAGCCGGCCTGCGTGCGCACGGCGTGCTGTCGATCGTCGACTACCCCGGCTTCGAGAAGCTCGAAGCGCCGGATCTGGAAACCTATTCGAAAGCGCTCAACGCCGGCCAGTATCCGCTCTCCGTGCTGGCCACGACCGAGCGCACCGCCGCGCTGTACAAGAAGGGCATCTACGGCAACACGATGACGGCCAACCCACGCGCGCTCGATGTGGCCTGCGCGGTGCTGAAGGAGCTGACGCCGGAACTGCGCGAGAACATCCGCCAGCGCGGCAAGGAGTTCGTGGCCAAGCTGGAGAAGCTGAAAGCCGAGCTGCCGGGCTACATCACCAAGGTGCAGGGCACCGGCCTTCTGTTCTCGTGCGAACTCGCGCCGGAGTTCAAGTGCTACGGCGCCGGCAGCACCGAGGAATGGCTGCGCGAACACGGCTACGGCGTGATCCACGGCGGCGTCAATTCATTGCGCTTCACGCCGCAGTTCGGCGTGCGCTCCGAAGAAGCCGACCTGCTCGTCGAGGGCGTACGGCGCGCATTGCTCGAAGGCCCGCGCAAAGCGCAGCCGTTGCACGCCGTGGCGGCTTGATCGGATTGACCCTGCGATCGTCCTTGATCGCATGGATGTGGAGCGGCTCTCCGGCCGAGTAGACCTTGCCGCCGGAGAGTCCGTCTCGACGCGCTGATTTCTTACATGGCTACGGCGTTTTTCGACGCCTGAATCGCCGACAACTCCTTCGTAAAAATCGCTGGATCGTCACTCCCGTTCCGCAGAGGCAGGCGTAGACTGCGCCGCACCGATGCCAGCCGGCAGCGGACACATTCGGAGAGGAGTTCCCTATGCAGCTCAAGACGATGTACTCGCTGTCGCTGGCGTGTGCGCTGGCCTTCGGTTCCTGCGCGGCATTGGCCGCCGATGCGAAGACCCTGACGCCGCAGCAGCAGCGCATGAAAGACTGCAACGCCGAAGCCAAGACCAAGGCGCTGGCCGGTGCCGAGCGCAAGACCTTCATGAGCTCCTGCCTCAAGGGCGAAACCACCGCCGCCGCGCCCGCCGCGAAGCAGACGCAGCAGGAAAAAATGAAGACCTGCAGCACCGAAGCGAAAGAGAAATCGCTCAAGGGCACCGACCGCAAGACCTTCATGAGCACGTGCCTGAAAGGCGACGGCGCGGCCGCCGCGGCGCACTGAGCTTTCACCGTCATCGCGTGACCGAACGGGCCCGCTGCGGCCCGTTCTTTTTTTGGGTCGACCAAGCCCGCTCGGGAGACGCTTCGCCCAATCGCCCGGGCTCCGCAAATCGCCCTAACGCGACTCGAACCCGTTCGCGAAGATGACGTCGACGAGTTCGAAAGCGCCGATGTCCGTGGTTGCGCCGAGCATGCGCGAGACGCCGCGCTGATCCGAACTCAGGCCCAGATTGTTGCTGCCGTGATCGATCGCCGGGCTGCCGGGTAGCAAGGCGTGCGTCTTGGTCGGCCCGCCGTTGTCGGCCAACGGGCCGAGTTGGGGATCGACGCCGGAAATCACGAACGACACCGCCGGCATGTAGGGAGGAATCGCCCGGACCAGGCTGCTGCCGCCTTCGATGGAGATGGCTTGCTGGCCTACGCTGCCGAGGTCCGACTCCGTGCCGTCGCCGAAGGTGTTGTTGGCGATGAGCGAACTCTGCAGCTGCAAGCCGTGCGCCGGCAACTGGTTGAACACCGCGCCGCCGGCATTGTCCGCGCCGTTGGCGCCGCTGACGTTGCCGGCGATGGTGCTGTTGAAGATCTCGACCGGGCACAGCGTCGCGTAGAGGCCGCCGCCGAGCTGGTCGGAACGGTTGCTGGAGATCGTGCTGTCGCGAATGTGGACGCGCTGGCTTTGCAACCAGAGTCCGCCGGCGGAACGCGACGTGTTCCCCGAAATCGTGGAGTTCTCGATGTGGACGGGTTGGTTGGGGTTGAGGAAGTTCACGCTGGCATCCAGGCCGCCGCCTCTGCCGCCGCTGGAGTTTCCGCTGACCGTGCTCCACTCCATGTAGAGCATGCCTTTCGCCGCAGCGCCGCCGCCGCGCGCGTCTCCGTCGATCGCGTTGGCCGAGTTTCCGCTGATCGTGCTGCGCGTGATCAGCAGGCCGTCGCCGGCGTAAAGCCCGCCGCCGATCGAGATCGGTGTTTGATTGCCGGACCCGATGTAGACGGAGTTGTCCGAAATCCGGCTGTCGGAAACGCTCAGCAAGCGGTGCGCATAAACCGCGCCGCCCTTCGCCTTGATCGAGGCGATGTCCGGATTACCGGCGATGACTTTGCAGTTCGACAGCGTCACGCCGTACAGGCCGACGCTGCCGTTCGAACTGATGCAGCCGCCGTAGGGTGTACCGCTGCCCGTGTACTTCCGCACGCCATCACGGATGTTCAGATTGTACAGACCGAGAAACCCCGAAGTCGTTTGATTGAAGACTCGGCTCGTATTGCCTGCCGTGATCGTCACCGGAGGCTGGCCGTCGCGCTGCTTGATCTTCAAGATGTCCTGCGCGATGACGATTTCCCCGCTGGTCAGGGTAATCGTGCTGCAGGGCAGCTTGCTCAGGTCGAGCGTATCGCCGCTCGCCGCCAGGCCGGCGTTCCGGCGCAGGCTGCCGATGCCGTCGTCGTCGCAGGAATAGACGAAGATCGTCGTCGGCGGCGGAATATCGGCTGCTGCGTCCGGAGGATGCGTCGGCAGCGGCTCGGACGATTGCGCCGCCGCGGCCAGGCCGGAATCGAACCCGGAAGAGGCGAAACTGGTCGCCAGACAGGCCGCCAGCAGGTTCCTGCGCAGCCGGGCCAAGCGGTCATGAGTGATCGACATCGTACCCTCGGTAGTCGCACCAACGGCGTGTGCCGTTGTCGGGGCCAGGGATACGTCGAAACGAGGGCTTTGCTGACAACGCGCGACTGGAGGGCACCGCTAGATCGAGCCGGAGAACCGACCGGCCGTTGTCAGCGAAAGCGATCCGTCGCTTCGATCAGCTCGTGCGTGATTCCGGGTTCCAGCGCCGAATGGCCAGCATCGGAGACGATGCGCAGATCGGCCTCCGGCCAGGCGCGATGCAGATCCCAAGCGCTGCGCAGAGGGCAGACGACGTCGTAGCGGCCCTGCACAATCACGGACGGGATGGACTTCAAGCGGTGCGCATCGCGCAACAGCTGGTCTTCCACTTCGAGGAAGCCGCCGTTGACGAAATAGTGGTTCTCGATGCGCGCGAAGGCGAGTGCGAACTCATCCTCGCCGCTCGCCGCGATGTGCGTGTTGTCCTGGAACAGGAAGCTGGTCGCGCCTTCCCAGGTCGACCACGCTCGCGCGGCCTCGAGCCGCAGCTTCGCGTCGGTGCCGGTCAGGCGTCGGTGGTAGGCGCTGATCAGATCGCCGCGCTCGACTACCGGAATCGGCTTGAGGTATTCCTCCCAGACGTCCGGGAAGATCGCGTCACAGCCTTTCTGGTAGAACCATTCCAGCTCCCAGCGACGCAGCATGAAGATGCCGCGCAGAACGAGTTCGGTCACGCGCGCCGGATGCGTCTGCGCATAGGCCAGCGCCAGCGTCGAACCCCAGGACCCGCCGAATACTTGCCAAGTGCCGATACCCAGGTGCGCACGCAGCGTCTCGATGTCCTGCACCAGGTGCCAGGTCGTGTTGTCGGTCAGTTCCGCGTGCGGCGTCGAGCGGCCGCAACCACGCTGATCGAACAAGACGATGCGGTAATGCGCCGGATCGAAGAAGCGCCGCGACTTCGCATTGCAGCCCGCCCCGGGCCCGCCGTGCAGGAACACCACCGGCTTGCCGTCCGGATTGCCGCACTGCTCGTAGTACAGCCGATGCAGCGGCGATACCTGCAGAAAGCCGTTGTCGAACGGCTCGATTTCGGGATACAGCCTACGGCGATCGGTCATTCCAGCAATCCATAGCGAGGCGTGGAACGAAAGCGTCGCACGACGAATGCATTTATTGAAGAGTGCGCATAGGGATGCGCGCTCTGGACGATCTAACCGTACGAAGCATCGGTCCGAATCGGACATCAACGAAGCAGCTCGCAAAGATGCGAGCACAAACAATGGTCGGGGCGGCCGGATTCGAACCGACGACCACCAGTCCCCCAGACTGGTGCGCTACCAGGCTGCGCTACGCCCCGACGTGTGTTGCGAATCGAAAGTGGTCACGCAGTATAGCAGACCGTCCACGAGACTCATCCGCTACCAGCCCCATGCATGGGCGAGACGGCAGCGTCCTCTCCCGCCCGATCACGCTTTCGCGAGAAGCATCGAAAGCGGCTGCGTTCAGCGCCGCAGGATCTGCAGCACTTCTTCCAGCTCCATCCGCACCTGCCGCACGATCTGATGCGAGATCGTCGATTCGGCCTTGGCTTGGGAGCCTTCCAGGCGCTGGCGCGCACCGGTGATGGTGAAGCCCTGGTCGTACAAGAGCGAGCGAATCTGGCGGATCATCAGCACGTCGTGGCGCTGATAATAGCGGCGGTTGCCGCGGCGCTTGACCGGCTTGAGGTTGGAGAACTCCTGTTCCCAGTAGCGCAACACGTGCGGCTTCACCCCGCACAGCTCGCTGACCTCGCCGATGGTGAAATAGCGCTTGGCCGGTATGACCGGCAGTTCGCTATTGCTGCCCTGATCCAGCATAGGCTTCGACCCGGACCTTGAGTTTCTGCCCCGGACGGAACGTCACCACACGCCGGGCGGAGATCGGAATCTCCTCGCCGGTCTTGGGGTTGCGCCCAGGACGCTGGTTCTTGAATCGCAGATCGAAGTTGCCGAACCCCGACAGCTTCACCTGCTCCCCTTTCTCTAGCGCGTCGCGCACGACTTCGAAGAACGCGTCGACGAACTCCTTGGCTTCGCGCTTGTTCAGACCGACGTCCAGAAACAGGCGCTCGGCCATCTCCGCCTTCGTCAACGCCATCCTATCCTCGCAACTTGGCTTTGCAACCCGATTCCAGAGCGGCGACCGCGAGAGCCACGCACCGGTCCGCATCCGGGTCCGTAAGCGTGCGGTAACGATCCTGCAAAATCAAGCCTATAGCGAGACTTTTGACACCCGATCCGAGATTCGGACCGGCGTAGCGATCGAATAGCACGATGTCCGTCAAGGTTTCGCCAACGGCACCACGAATCGCCGCCTCGACCGCGGCATACGGCACTTCCTCGGGCAGCTCGAAGGACAAGTCGCGCCGCACCGACGGGAAGCGCGACAGCGACTGCGCGGACGGAACCGCTCGCTCGCGCAGCGGTTCGAGATCGAGTTCGAACAAATAGACGTCTTCGGACAGGTCGAGCGCCTTGACCAAATTCGGATGCAAAGCGCCGACGTAGCCGACGCGACGCTCGCCGCGCCGGATTTCGGCGCTCTGGCCCGGGTGCAGCCACGGTTGCGCGGCCGGCACGAAGTGGAACTCGGGCGTTGCCGCGGCCAGTGCGAACAGCGATTCGACATCACCCTTGACGTCGAAGAAGTCGAGCGCGCGCGCGGCTTCGCCCCATTGCTCGGCGACCGCGCGGCCGCAGGCGACGCCGGCGATGCGGTCGATTTCGACCGGCGCGGACGTCGCGCCGTCTGCAGCCTCCCCTTCGCCGCCGGACCCGGCCAGATACACCCGGCCGCATTCGAACAAGCGCACGCGCGCCTGTTGCCGGCTGCGGTTGGACGCCAGCGCCGCGACCAGTCCCGGCAAGAGACTCGTGCGCATCACCGACAATTCGGCCGAAAGCGGGTTCGACAACGCGATCGCCGCGTCCGCCAGTCCCCAAGCGGCCAGCTGCTCGCGCGCGACGAAGGCGAACGTGATCGCCTCCAGATAACCGCGCGCTGCCAGCTGCTCGCGCAGCGAACCCAAGCCGGCACGGTCTTCGCGCAGCGCAGGTCCGACCAGTTCGCCGCTCGGCGCGCGATCGGGAATGCGCTCGTAGCCGTGGATGCGCGCGACTTCCTCGATCAGGTCTTCTTCGATCGCGATGTCGAAACGCGCAGCGGGCGGCGTCGCGATCCAGCCGTCCGCGGCGGCCTCTACTTGCATGCCGAGTGCGATGAGGATGCGTTCGACCTCGGCATCCGCCACGCCGATGCCGAGCACGCGCTCGATGCGCGCGCGGCGCAGGCGCACCGGCGCACGCACCGGCAAATGCTCCTTGGATACCGCTTCGAGAATCGGACCGACTTCACCGCCGGCCGCTTCGACGATCAGCTGGGTCGCGCGCTCGAGCGCGCGGCGCGGCAGCTCCGCATCGACGCCGCGCTCGAAGCGATGCGCCGCATCGGTGTGCATGCCGAACCTGCGCGCACGGCCGGCGATCACGCCGGGACGCCAATGCGCGGCTTCGAGGAAAACATTACGCGTGGCCGCAACCACGCGCGTGTCATAGCCGCCCATGATGCCGCCGAGGGCGACCGGCTTGTCCGCATCGGTGACGACCAGCAAATCGGTATCGAGTGCGATCTCGCGTTCGTCGAGCAGCTTGAGCGTCTCGCCCGCGCGCGCGAAGCGCACACCGATCGGGCCGCGCAGCGTATCGGCGTCGAACGCATGCAGCGGATGGCCGAGCTCGAGCATCACGTAGTTGGTCACGTCGACCAGAAGATTGATCGGACGCAGACCGCTGCGGCGCAGGCGATCGCGCATCCAAGAGGGCGTCGGCGCCGCGGTGTCGATGCCGATCACGTAGCGTCCGCAATAACGCGGACAGTCGGCCGGCGCGTCGAGGCGGATGTCGATGCGGCGATCCGACTGCGGCGCGACCGCGGCGATCTGCAACGGTGCATAGGCGACATCGAATGCGGCGGCGACATCTTTGGCCAAACCTTCGAGCGAAAGACAGTCGGCACGATTGGGCGTCAGGCCGAGATCGAAGGTCGCATCGGGCAGGTTCAGATACGTCACCAGCGGCGTACCGACCGGTGCGTCAACCGGCAGTTCGAGCAGTCCCGACGCGTCGGCATCGAGGCCGAGTTCCTTGGCCGAGCAGAGCATGCCGAACGATTCGACACCGCGCAGCTTGGCGGCTTTGATCGTCAGTTCACCGACTTTTGCGCCGACCATCGCCAACGGCGCCTTCAGTCCCGCGCGCGCGTTCGGCGCACCGCAGACGATCTGCAGCCGCTCACCGCCGGCGTCCACTTCGCACACCTGCAAGCGGTCGGCTTCGGGGTGCTTGGCGCAGGCGAGAATCTGCGCGACGACGACACCGTCGAGCTGAGCGCCGACCGGCTCGATGCTCTCGACCTCATGGCCGATCATGTCGAAGCGCTCGGCCAGCGCGGCGCGGTCGGCCGTCAGCGGTACGCGGGAACGCAGCCAGTTTTCGGAGATTTTCATGGAAGAGCCGGGATTGGGGATTCGGGATTGGGGATTCGAATGGCGCTCGGGAACGCTTTACCGATCCCCAAACTCCCATCCCGAATCCCGGTTTCTCAGGCGAATTGCCTGAGAAACCGGACGTCGTTCTCGAAGAACGCGCGCAAGTCGGTGACGCCGTAGCGCAGCATCGCCAAACGCTCGACGCCCATGCCGAAAGCGAAGCCGGTATAGCGTTCCGGATCGATGCCGCAGTTGCGCAAGACTTCGGGATGCACCATGCCGCAGCCGAGCACTTCGAGCCAGCGCGAACCGCCGTCGGGCAGCTCCCAGCGGATCACCACATCGGCGCCGGGCTCGACGAACGGGAAGAACGTCGGCTTGAACATCATGGTGAAGTCGCGATCGAAGAACGCGCGCAGGAATTCGCGCAGCGTGCCCTTGAGATCGGCCATCGTCGAGGTCTCGTCGATCAATAGCCCTTCGACTTGGTGGAACATCGGCGAATGGGTCTGATCCGAATCGCTGCGATAAACCTTACCCGGCGCGATGATGCGGATCGGCGGCGTGCGGCCCTTGGCGGCGCGGATCTGCACCGGCGAGGTATGCGTGCGCAGCAGACGACCGTCCGGAAACCAGAAGGTGTCGTGCATGGTGCGCGCCGGATGGTCCGGCGGGAAATTCAACGCGCCAAAGTTGTGCCAGTCGTCTTCGATTTCCGGGCCGTCGGCGACGTCGTAGCCGAGCCGGGCGAAGATGGAAACGATGCGATCGAGCGCGCGCGTCAGCGGATGCAGGCTGCCGCGCTCGGCACGGCGCCCAGGCAGGCTCACGTCGATGCGCTCGGAAGCGAGACGGCGATCGAGCTCGACCTGTTCGAGCGCGGCTTTGCGCGCAGCGATCGCATCCGCGAGCTGCTCCTTGACGCGGTTGACCTCGGCGCCGCGCGCCTTGCGCTCTTCGGGCGCCAGCGTGCCGAGCGCCTTCAGCGCGGCGGTGACGGCGCCGTTCTTGCCGAGCAAGGCGACGCGCTGCGCGTCGAGCGCATCGAGCGTGTCGGCGGCCGCGATCTGGTCGAGCGATCGTTGAGGGTCTTGCAATACGTCCATCGCGAAATTCCGGAGTGCTTCAACACGTGAGAAATGCAGCTGAGGACGGCTGCGGTGGAACGCTCCGAAGCCGAGACTTGCAAAAACCGTTGCAACCATTCCGATGGCGGCGCTCCTGGACGGAGCGCGCACCGATGAAAACAAAACGGGGAGGAGGCCTGGCCTCCTCCCCGCTGTCCAATCAGGCATCCAAACAAGCGACGCCTTTCTTGAGGAGTGCGGCCACCGATGGCCGCTCTTTGATTCTCGCGATCAGAAACGATCGCAAAAACTACAGCGCAGCTTTGGCTTTTTCCGCGAGCGCGCCGAACGCTTTGATGTCGTGCACGGCGATGTCGGCCAGCACCTTGCGGTCGAGCGTGATGCCGGCTTTCTTGAAGCCATTCATCAAGCGGCTGTAGGACAGGCCGAACTGACGCGCAGCGGCGTTGATGCGGACGATCCACAGCGCACGGAAATTGCGCTTCTTCTGCTTGCGGCCGATGTAGGCGTACTGGTGCGCCTTGGTGACGGCCTGCTTGGCGACGCGGAAAACCTTGCGACGCGCGTTGTAGTAACCCTTGGCCTTGCCGAGGATCTTCTTGTGACGACGGTGGGCGATGACGCCGCGCTTGACTCGTGCCATGGCTGCTCTCCTTAGCTATACGGCAGCATGCGCGAGACGCGACCGGCGTCTTCTTTGCGCACATGGTTGGTGGCACGCAGACCGCGCTTACGCTTGGTCGACTTCTTGGTCAGGATGTGGCTCTTGAACGCGTGGCCGCACTTGAACTTGCCGGACGCGGTCTTGCGGAACCGCTTCGCCGCGGCCCGGTTGGTTTTCATCTTAGGCATGACTAACTTCCTTCGTTGGTTTTCGTGACTGGCCCGAGCGGCGATCGTCGATCGCACTTTCCGTCCGTGCTCGTTCCGGCTTGTGATACTGATCGCCCGTAGGCGATCTCCCTGCTTCTTCACTTCTCCCGCTTGCGGGAGAAGTCGGCCCATAGGGGCCGGGTGAGGGAACTCGTGGAGAAGTCCCTCATCCTGTCCTCTCCCGCTAGCGGGAGAGAAATGTGCTTTTGCGCTCGTCCTGAGTGCGAAGATCAAACAGCGGTCATCCTGACCGCACTTTTCAATAGAGCTATTGCTTCTTCTTCGGCGCGATCATCATGACCATCAGGCGCCCTTCCATGCGCGGGTACTGCTCGATCACCGCTTCCTCGACGATGTCGGCCGAGATCTTGTCGACCATCGCACGGCCCAGCTCCTGATGCGCCATCTCGCGACCGCGGAAGCGGATCGTGATCTTGACCTTGTCGCCTTCCTCCAGGAACCGCCGCAGATTGCGCAACTTGATCGCGTAATCGCCGACGTCCGTGGTCGGGCGGAACTTCAGTTCCTTGATTTCCTGCTGCTTCTGTTTCTTCTTCGCCGCGTGCGCCTTCTTCTGCGCGTCGAACTTGAACTTGCCGAAATCCATGATCCGGCACACCGGCGGATCGCCGTTGGGCTGGATCTCGACCAGATCCAAGCCGACTTCCTGGGCCATGGCCAGCGCTTCGTCGCGCGACAGGATGCCGACTTGCTCTCCCTCTGCTCCGATGACGCGAACTCGCGGAACGCGGATTTCCAGGTTCCTGCGGTTCGGCTTGTTGTCGGTGGCGATATGCGAATCCTCTTTGGAGAAACGTTACCCGAAGCGGCCGGCGATCAGGCCTGCGCGCCCTCGGACTTCAAACGTGACACGAAGCTGGCGATCGGCATCGAGCCCAGATCCTCGCCAGCGCGCGTACGCACGGCGACGGCCCCCGCTTCCTTTTCGCGGTCGCCGACGACCAGGAGATAAGGGACCTTGTCCAGCGTGTGTTGGCGGATTTTATAGCCGATTTTCTCGTTGCGCAAATCCGCCTCGACCCGGAAACCTTGCGAGACAAGGGTTTGCGCGACTTCGCTCACGAAATCGGCCTGCGCGTCGGTAATGTTCATGACGACCGCCTGCGTCGGCGCCAGCCAGGGCGGGAATTGGCCGGCATGGTGCTCGATCAGGATGCCGATGAAACGCTCCATCGAGCCGACGATGGCCCGGTGCAGCATCACCGGCTGGCGGCGCTGGCTGTGCTCGTCGACGTACTCGGCGCCCAGGCGGCCCGGCATCATGAAATCGACCTGCATGGTGCCGAGCTGCCAGGTGCGCCCGATCGCGTCGCGCAGGTGGTACTCGATCTTGGGGCCGTAAAAGGCGCCCTCGCCGGGCAATTCCTGCCAGTCCACGCCGCAGGCGCGCAGCGCCGAGCGCAGGGCGCCCTCGGCCTTGTCCCAGGTCGCATCGTCACCCAGGCGCGGCTCGGGGCGCAACGCGATCTTGATCTGGATGTCGCTGAAGCCGAACTCCGCGTACACCTTCAGCGCCTGCTGATGGAACGCCGTCACCTCGGCCTCGATCTGCTCTTCGGTGCAGAAGATGTGGCCGTCGTCCTGGGTGAAGCCGCGCACGCGCAGGATGCCGTGCAATGCGCCGGAAGGCTCGTTGCGGTGGCAGGCGCCGAACTCGCCGTAGCGGATCGGCAGGTCGCGGTAGCTGTGCAGGCCGTGATTGAAGATCTGCACGTGGCCGGGGCAGTTCATCGGCTTCAAGGCGTAGGTGCGCTTCTCCGACTCGGTGAAGAACATGTTCTCCTTGTAGTTGTCCCAGTGGCCCGACTTCTGCCACAGCGACACGTCCAGCACCTGCGGGCAGCGCACTTCCTGGTAGCCCGAATCGCGGTAGACCCGGCGCATGTGCTGCTCGACCACCTGCCAGATCGCCCAGCCCTTCGGGTGCCAGAACACCAGGCCCGGCCCTTCCTCTTGCACGTGGAATAGGTCGAGCGCCTTGCCGATCTTGCGATGGTCGCGCTTCTCGGCCTCCTCCAGCTGGGTGAGGTACGCCTTGAGGTCTTTGTCGTTGAGCCAGGCGGTGCCGTAGACGCGCTGAAGCATCTCGTTGTTGGAGTCGCCACGCCAATACGCGCCGGCCACCTTCATCAGCTTGAACGCGCGCAGCTTGCTGGTGTTGGGCACATGCGGGCCGCGGCAAAGGTCGATGAAATCGCCCTGCGCATACAGCGACAGCTCTTCGTTGGCCGGAATCGACTCGATGATCTGCGCCTTGTATTCCTCTTGCTTGTCGCGGAAGAACTTGACCGCCTCGTCGCGCGACATGACCGAGCGCGCCACCGGCAGCTCCTCGGCGACGATCTTCTTCATCTCGGCCTCGATCTTCTCGAGGTCCTCCGGCGTGAACGCCGTCTTGCGCGCGAAGTCGTAATAGAAGCCGTTGTCGATCACCGGGCCGATGGTGACTTGGGTGTCGGGAAACAGCCGCTGCGTCGCCTGGGCGAGCAAATGTGCGGTCGAATGACGCAGGACCTCGAGCGCTTCGGGACTCTTGTCGGTGACGATGGCCAGGTCGGCGTCGTAATCGATCCGATAACTGGTATCGACCAGACGGCCGTCGACCTTGCCGGCCAGGGCGGCCTTGGCCAGACCGGCACCGATGGAGGCGGCGACCTCGGCGACCGTGACCGGATGATCGAACTGGCGCTGGCTGCCGTCGGGGAGCGTGATGTTGATCATGGTGGATTCGATTGAATTTGCGGCGATGGAGAGCCGCTTCGACTCTCGCCGTCAGGACGACGGCAAAAGCACACAAAAATAAAGGGCGCCAAGCGCCCTTCGAGGGTGGCTTCGCGCGATCGGATCAGGCTCGGAACGTTCGCGTCGACATGTCGCACGCTCGGCCGGCGGTTACCCGCGGGCCACCTCTCGATGGAGTTCGGAAAACGCCGGCAAAACTAGAACAGGCAGCGAAAGCTGTCAACGCACTCGCGCCGCCGTCTTCGGCGCCGGTCACGCGCAGACGCCGCGCAAACGAAAACGGCGCGACCGATGAGGATCGCGCCGTCCAATCGCTTGGATTTGGTGGGCGGTACAGGGATCGAACCTGTGACCCCTACCATGTCAAGGTAGTGCTCTACCGCTGAGCTAACCGCCCCTAGCAGGGGGCGCGAAGCCTAACCGAGTCGAGGTCCCAGCACAAGCTGAAAGCGGATCGGAAACTGAAATCCCCCAGCGGACGCCGACGGGAATTGGACGCGGCGAGCCTCCATTGACGGCCCCTCGCTCAGCCGATCCGCGCCCCGGTCGCTTCGCGAATGCGGCGCCACACCTGCAGCAGACGGCCCGGCATGGTCGCCGGCTCCACCCGCAACGGCTCCACCTCGTGACGACGCATCAGGCCGATGTTCGCGCGCAGCTCGGCATGGCGCTCGAGCGCCGCGATCAGGCCGCGGCGCAGCAGTTCGCGTACTGCCGGCTGCAACAGGAAACGGAAGATCTGTCCTTCGTTGATCAGGCCGATGACCAGGCGGCTGTCGCGCAGCGAGGAGAGCACGATCGCCAAGGTCGCCGGCCGCAATCGCTTCAGGCGCTTCAACGCGTCGGCGACGTCGCCGTGCGCGCTGGAAAGCTGCGCGACCAGCACGGCCACATCGTGCTCGGCCAGCAGGGACAGGGCACTTTCGAGATCGCGCGCGTGCTCGACTTGCACCGCGGCGGGCAGGAGTTCGCCGACCTGTGCGGCGATGGCGCCGTCGCCGTCGAGCACGAGAACGCGCGCCGCGATCGCGATCGGCGCCGGCGTCGGCGCTGCCGGCCGCACCGCAGGGCGAACGGCGACGGCGGCGAAATCGCGGATCGCCACGCGCGCGGCCTGCTCGACCACGTCGACCAGATACGGCCCGTTCCACGGCTTTTCGACAAAACGGTAGATCTCGCCCTCGTTGACCGAGGCGGTGACGGCATCGAGGTCGGCGTAGCCAGTGAGCAGCACCCGCATCGTCGCCGGCGAATGTTCGGCAACGGCGCGCAGCACCTCGACGCCGCTGAGGCCGGGCATGCGCTGATCGCTGACCACCACGTGCACCGGCCGCTGCCGCACCCAGTCGATCGCTTCGCGGCCGGAGGTGGTGGCGAGGATTTCGCAGCGGCCGCGAAACAGCATGCGCAGCGAGCGCAGGATGCGTTCCTCGTCGTCGACGAACAGCACGCTCGGCAGCGCCGCGCTCATGCGCGATCTCCGCGTGCGGCCAGCGGCAATACGAGCAGAAAGCGCGTGCCGATGCCCGGCTTGGATGCCACGCGGATCATGCCGCCGTGCTGCTCGACGATCTGATGCGAAATCGCCAGCCCCATGCCGGTGCCCTGCCCGACCGGCTTGGTGGTGAAGAACGGATCGAAGATGCGCGCCAGATGCTCTTCGGCAATGCCCTTGCCGTTGTCCTGCACCAGGATCAGCACGCGGCCGTCGAGCACCTGGGTGCGCACGACGATGCGCCCGCGCTCGTGCTCGATCGCCTGGATCGCGTTGCTGAGCAGATTCAGCAGCACCTGATTGATCTGCGCCGGCGCACATTCGATCTCCGGCAGCTCGCCGGTCTCGCGCGTCACGGCGATGTCGCGTTTACGCAAAAGGTGCTGCACGATCTTCAAGGCGCTGTCGACGAGCTTGTTGACGTCGGCTTTCTGCAGGAACGACTGGTCGAGCCGGCTGAAGTCCTTCAGATTTCCGACCAGATCGCCGATCTGGCCGACACCATGCAGGGTGTCGTCGAGCAGACCGCAAACGTCTTCCAGTGCCGCCGCGTCGATGCGCGGCCGCAGCGTCTCGATTTCGGCCAGGCGTGCATCGAGCGCGGCGTCCGGCTCTTCGGCGCCGGTGAGCGCGCCGATCACCGCCTGCTGCGCCGAGACCAGCTGCACCGCGTCGCCGAGCATCTCGCGCGTCATCTCGACGTTGTTGCGCACGTAGCCGAGCGGCGTGTTGATCTCGTGCACCAGGCCCGCGACCATCTGGCCGAGCGAGGCCATCTTTTCCGATTGCACCAGTTGCAGCTGCGAAGATTTCAGTCGCGCATAGGCGCGTTCGAGTTCGCCGCCGCGCTCGGTCAGGCGGCTCTCCACCGCGCGCAGCACGTCGAGCACGAGGCCGGTGCCCAGATACTCCCCGGCGGCGTCGACCAGCACGAAGTCGTCGGTGATCGGACTGCGGATGTGGCTGGCGATCGCGCGCGCCGCCTGATCCAACGGCGTGGTCGCCGCCAATACCAGAGGCTGCGCGTTCATCAGCGCGGTGATCGGGCGGCGGCCGTACAACTCGCGTCCGTACGGCATCAAAAATACCCGCATCAACTCGTAGCGGCTGATCGTACCGAGGGGTCGGCCGGCGTCGACCACGGCGAGGCTGAGCAGGCCGGCGTGGCGCGAATCGAGGAACAGTCGCGCGACGTCGAGCACGCTGGTCTGCGACGCCACCGGCGCGGTCGGCAGCAGCAACGGCTGCAGATCGGCGGAAGCGGCGACAGCCGGCACGCGAGCGCGCGTCGTCGGAGCTGGATTCATCGTGCAGTACTTCGCGATGCGCTGCCCATGCACGGGCGGCGCAACTTCCAGGGGCGGCTGCAAAGCCTAGCGGTAGCGCGCGACAGATCCGTGACCGTCGCGCACAGCGACGACTAGCCGATCAGGCCCTGCTCGCGAATACGGTGGATCTCATCGCGCAGACGCGCGGCGTCTTCGAACTCGAGATCCTGCGCGTGCTTGTACATCTGCGCTTCGAGCTGTCGAATCTTCGCCGCGACCTGCTCGGGCGTCAGCAGACGGTAGTCGGCCGCCGGTTCGGCGACCCGGCGCGCCGCCGATGTGCCGCGGCCGCGGCCACGCTCGGCGGCGCCCTCGGCTCGTGCGCCTTCCATTACGTCGGTGATCTTGCGCACGACCGACTTCGGCGTGATGCCGTGCTCGACGTTGTACTCGACCTGGCGCGCGCGGCGGCGGTCGGTCTCGTCGATCGCCGCCTGCATCGAGCGGGTGACACGGTCGGCGTACAAGATCGCGGTGCCGCGCAGGTTGCGCGCGGCGCGGCCGATCGTCTGCACCAGCGAATCGGTCGAACGCAGAAATCCTTCCTTGTCCGCATCGAGGATCGCGACCAGCGAGACCTCGGGCATGTCCAGGCCTTCGCGCAGCAGATTGATGCCGACCAGCACGTCGAACTTGCCCAACCTCAGGTCGCGCAGGATCTCCACGCGCTCGACCGTCTCGATGTCCGAATGCAGATAGCGCACGCGCACGCCGTGCTCTTCGAGGTATTCGGTCAGGTTCTCGGCCATGCGCTTGGTCAGCGTCGTGACCAGCACGCGATCACCCTGCGCGATACGCGCGTTCGCTTCCGACAGCAGATCGTCGACCTGGGTGCGCGCCGGGCGCACTTCCACGCGCGGATCGATCAGACCGGTCGGCCGCACCACCAGCTCGATGATGCTGCCGCCCGACTTCTCGATCTCGTACGCGCGCGGCGTGGCCGAGACGAACACGGTGCGCGGCGCGCGTTCCTCCCACTCGTGGAAACGCAGCGGCCGGTTGTCCAACGCCGACGGCAACCGGAAGCCGAATTCGACCAGCGTCTCCTTGCGCGAACGATCGCCTTTGTACATCGCGCCGAGCTGCGGCACCGTCACGTGCGATTCGTCCACCACCAGCAACGCGTCCGGCGGCAGATAGTCGAACAAGGTCGGTGGCGGCTCACCCGGCGCGCGCCCGGTGAGATGACGCGAGTAGTTTTCGATGCCGTTGCAGTAGCCGACCTCGGCCATCATTTCGACATCGAAGCGCGTGCGCTGCTCCAACCGCTGCGCCTCGAC
The DNA here is from genome assembly GCF_058808595.1 of Dokdonella sp. GW821-FHT11D02. NCBI lineage: Bacteria > Pseudomonadati > Pseudomonadota > Gammaproteobacteria > Lysobacterales > Rhodanobacteraceae > Dokdonella > Dokdonella sp. GW821-FHT11D02. The sequence goes on from NZ_CM179520.1 coordinate 3,725,918, forward strand.
CAACTTGTTCGCCTTGTACAGATAGTCGAGCCGGTCCTTCAGTTCGGCCTTGACCGTGTCGATCGCATGCAGCACGCGATCGCGCGTGGTCGCGTAGTGCGTCTTCGGATAGACCACGTAGCGCGGCACCTTGCGCAAGGTCGCGCCGGTCAAGGGGTCGAACAGACTGAGGCTCTCGACTTCGCCGTCGAACAGCTCGATGCGCAGAGCCTCGGTTTCCGACTCGGCTGGGAACACGTCGATGACTTCGCCGCGCACTCGATAGGTGCCGCGACGCAGTTCCATGTCGCCGCGCGTATATTGCAGTTCGGTCAGATGACGGATCAGCTTGCGCTGATCGGTGTGCTCGCCGCGGGCGAGGATCAGCCGCATCGACAAATAATCTTCCGGATCGCCGAGGCCGTAGATCGCCGATACGGTCGCGACGATCAGTGCATCCGGCCGCGACAGCAGCGTCTTCGTCGCCGACAAGCGCATCTGCTCGATGTGCTCGTTGATGGTGGCGTCCTTCTCGATGTAGGTATCGCTGGATGGAACGTAGGCTTCGGGCTGGTAGTAGTCGTAGTAGCTGACGAAGTACTCGACCGCGTTGTGCGGGAAGAACTCCTTGAACTCGCCGTACAACTGCGCCGCCAGCGTCTTGTTCGGCGCCATCACCAGAGTCGGCTTCTGGATACGCTCGACCAGGTTCGCGATGGTGAAGGTCTTGCCCGAGCCGGTCACGCCGAGCAGGGTCTGCTGCGCCAGGCCCGCCTCGAAACCTTCTTGCAGGCGGGCAATCGCGCCCGGTTGGTCACCGGAAGGCTGGAACGGCGCTACGAGCTGAAAACGGTCGGACATCGGCACTCCGCGTCGATCTTCGATTATAGCCGTCGCACCGGCGGCTCCCGCCGGCACGCACGAGTGGATTTCCTACGTGCTTCGACGGCGCGCGGCCATCGTTCGCAAGGAGATCGGCACCTAGCATGGGACTGGTACGAGATGGAGGTTCGCCATGCAAAAGTCCACATTGCGTCCGCACGGATTCACCCTGATCGAGCTCTTGATGACGGTCGCCATCCTCGCCGTCCTGCTCGCACTGGCCGCGCCGTCCTACGCCAAGCTGATCGGCCGCACGCAGTTGCAGACCGCACGCGATTCGCTGCACGCCGCGCTCAACCAAGCACGCCTCGCGGCAGTCGGCCGTGGCAGTCGGGTTGTGATCTGCCCCAGCTCGGACCAACGACGCTGCGATCGCACCACGCAATGGCAGCACGGCTGGATCGTCTTCGCCGACCTCGACCGCGACCGCATCCGTTCGGAAAGCGACCCACTCGTCGCCGTCGCACAAGCGCAACCGGGCGGCGTCGCCATCCTCACCAGCAGCGGCCGCCTGCAGGTCGACTACCAGCCCGACGGCAGCGCCGGCGGCAGCAACCTCGGTTTGACCGTCTGCGACCGCGCTGCCGGTGCCGCTACCCGTCTGGTGATCAACAATGCCGGCCGTGTCCGCAGCGGCGCGGCGGAGCCCGCACAAGCCGCCGCCTGCCTGCGCGTAGCCGGCTGACCGGGCGGGTTCACAACGAAAACTTGACGGCCGACCGCGTCCTCAACAAAATACGCGGCTCGCCCGAATAGCTCAGCCGGTTAGAGCACTTGACTGTTAATCAGGGGGTCGTTGGTTCGAGTCCAACTTCGGGCGCCACATTCAAAGACTTAGACGGCCGCCCTCGTGCGGCCGTCTGACGTTATGGGATCTACCTAACGCTCTTCGGCAATCGTCGACCAAGTGCGCGGCGCCGCCCGCTTGGGCCGAGCTTGGCCGTGATTATCGATGGTCTCGTTCGAGGACCGCCTGCATGCGCGCCGCCTGCCCTCTGCCTCCATGCAGCCAAAACGCGAGCGCTCGCGGAAGGCGAAGAAGTCGCCAACGATGTGGCGCCGAAAGAAAGCGTTCGACCTCCGAGCTACTGGACTCGGTCGTATTGCATCGACCACGGCGCTCAAGAAGAAGACACGGCGGTATCGGTTCGGTCGGGAATTCGCGGAGTGAGCAGGCTCGTCCGTATTCTCTCCGCCGCACCGTCTTTGCCGGCACGGAGAATTACGAAGTGAAGCGGCGCCCACGCTGCCGACCGCACGAACGAGCAGCGCCGCCTACCTAAATTCTTCTTCATCGAAGTCGTCGCGCAGGCGCCATTGAACCGTTCCATGCGGCCCATAAATCGCCCTTGACCGCGGTTGGCCGATCTCCCTCCCCGTTGACGCTTGCCGGCCGTGGTCGTCCTTCGTGAGAAGTGCAGCCAGGCGGGACGGCGGGGTCGCCACGGATGGCCAGTTTCACGCCGGCATGGAGCCGGCCACAGCTACCAAGCGCCTCGCCCCGGGCGCACCGCGTTCGTACCGCTAACTCAGCGGTAGAACGCTCTCCGAACGCCTGCGATCAGCCGGCGTGAACTCGATAGCAAGGCACGTAGCGCGAGCCCGGCAGCTTCATGCGCTGCTGCGCGACGAAGCTGGCGAGCAGCGCGTCGAGCGCCAACATGATTTCACGATCGCCGTTGATCTCGAACACGCCGTGCTGTTCGATCGCACGCATCCCCTCTTCCTTCACGTTGCCGGCGACGATGCCGGAGAACGCGCGACGCAGATCCGCCGCGAGACGGTGCGGCGGTTGGTCGCGGTGCAGATTCAGCGCCGCCATCGCCGCGTGCGTCGGCTGGAACGGCTGCTGGAACTCGCGCTCGATGTTCAAGGCCCAGTTGAAGAAGAACGCGTCCTTGTTGTCGAGCCGGTACTGGCGCACGCGTTCGATGCCCTTGCGCACCTGGCGCGCGACCTCGCGCGGATCGTCGACGACGATCTTGTAATGCCGGGCGACGTCGTCGCCCAACGCCAGCCGTAGGAAGCGGTCGATCTGTTCGAAGTAGGCCGCCGATTCGCGCGGACCGGTGAAGAGCAGCGGGAACGGCAGGTTCGCATTGTCCGGATGCAGCAAAATGCCGAGCAGATAGAGGATCTCCTCCGCCGTACCGACGCCGCCGGGGAAGACGATGATCGCGTGCGCGACGCGGACGAAGGCCTCCAGGCGCTTCTCGATGTCCGGCATGATCACCAGGTTGTTGACGATCGGGTTCGGCGATTCCGCCGCGATGATGCCGGGCTCGGTGATGCCGATGTAGCGGTTGGTGCGTCGGCGCTGCTTGGCGTGGGCGATCGTCGCGCCCTTCATCGGTCCCTTCATCGCGCCGGGACCGCATCCGGTGCAGATGTCGAACGCGCGCAGACCGAGGTCGTAACCGACCTTCTTCGTGTACAGATATTCCTCGCGGCCGATCGAGTGGCCGCCCCAGCAGACCACCAGATTCGGATCGACGTTCGGGCGCAGCACGCGCGCGTTGCGCAAGATCTCGAAAACCGCATGAGTGACGCCGGGCGAATCGGTGAGATCGAAGCCGCCGGCGTCGATCTGGGTGGCGACGTAGACGATGTCGCGCACGACCGCGAACAACAGTTCGTTCACGCCGCGGATGATCTGGCCGTCGACGAAGGCTTCCGCCGGCGCGTTCTTCAGCTCGAGTTTGACGCCGCGATCCTGCTGCAGAATCTGGATGTCGAAATCCGGGTAGCGTTCGAGCAAGGCGCGCGCATCGTCGGTCGCCGTGCCCTGGGTCAGCACGGCCAGCGCGCAGCGGCGCAACAACTCGTGCAGGCCGCCGCCACCGGCGTCGCGCAAGCGCGCGACCTCGTGGCGCGACAGCACGTCGAGCCCACCGGCGGCCGGTGAAATGCGCGCGCTGAAGGTAGCGGGCGGGATCGGATTGGGAATCGGAGTTGGCTCCGTGCTCATGTCGTTTCCTTTTCGTTCGCGGCGACGGGCGCCGCGTGGGGTTGCTAGCAATGCCAGCCGCCGCGATGGCGGTCAAGTGGCCCCCATAAAAAGCGAACGGCCGGCGCAAGGCCGGCCGTTCGTGCAGCGGTGAAGCTCGAACCTTAGAACGTGTAGCGCACCGTGACCAGGACCGACCAACGCGATACCGCGTTGTCGTCCTGCTTGTTCTGCGCAATCGTCTTCGGGTCGGTCAGGTTGTAGATGAACTTGCCGTCCGGGCCGACGCCGGCGAAGTTCGCCAGCGAACGCACGTAGGGGAAGTTCGGGTTGTAGATCTGACCCCAATTCTTGTTCAGCAGGTTGCCGAAGTTGAAGAGGTCGAAGCGGACCTCGCCCTTGTTGCCTTCGAACAGACCCGGAATCTCTTGCACGAAGCTCAGGTCGAGCTGGTTGACCCAGGAGGAAGTCGCACCGTTGCGCGACACGACACCGCCCTGGTGATTGCGCAGGTAGTCGTTGTTCTTGATGAAGGCGTAGAAGTTGTCGATCTGCGCCTGCGTCGTGCCCGGGGTGAAGTTGACCTGGCCCGGACGCGGCACGAAGAACACGTCGTTGCGCGCGATGCCGTCGCCGTTGGCGTCGTTGCCGAAGGTCCAGCTGTAGGGCTGGCCCGAGTTGATGTTCCACACGCCCGAGACGCTGGTGGTGTAGTCGCCGAAGAACTTGTGCTGCCAGGTCAGCGCAGTCAGGAAGCGCAGGCGGATGTCGTAGTTCGAACGGCGCGCGATGTCCTCGTTCGGGTTGAGCGTGGCGCGGCTGTTGAAGTTACTGAAGGCCTGGCTCGAGGTGCCCGGATTCACTTCGGTCGAACGGCCGTAGGTCAGCGCCATCGTACCGAACCAGTTCTCCGAATAAGGCTTGCGGATCGACAAGGTCAGGTAGTTCGACTCGCCCTTGCGCGTATTGGTCAGGTAGGTCGAGGCGCCGCCGAAGCCCGGATTGGCGCCCGCACGCTGGTTGCCGGTGTAGCCGGTCGGGTTGTTGGTGCCGACCGGATTGCCGTTGCGGTCCAGCCAGTTGTTCGGATTCAGACCGGCCGTGGTCCAGTAGTTGATGCGACCGTCGGGCAGGAAGCCGTTGCCCGGACCGAGGTTGATCGCGTTGTACTGGATCGCGTTACGCACGCCGACGTGAGCGAACTCGACCGTGCCGATCAAACCCCACCACGGCAGCTCGCGATCGAAGGCGAGGCCGATCTTCAGCGCGGTCGGCAGCTTCAAGTTCTTGTCGACCACGTCGACGGTCTGCTGCACACCGGCATTGCCCGGCGGGTTCTGCGTGAACGGGTTCGGGTTGAACAGACACTCCGGCCCGGTGTTGCAGCTCGGACCGATCGAGAAGGTCTGCAAGGTCATGCCGTTGTTGGTGAACGGATTGGCCAGCCACACGCCCGGCGTCACGCCCTGCACGATGCCCATACCGCCGCGCAGCTGCGTCTTGCGCTCGGTGTCGAAGTCGTAGTTGAACGACATGCGCGGCTCGATCACGCCGTTGCCGTTGATCGTGCCCTGGTTGGAGTAGCCGAACGCGCGCTGGAAGTTCGCATTGGCGACCGGGCGATCCGGCACGCGCGGCACGTCCCAGCGCAAGCCGTACTGCAAGGACAACTGCGGCGTGAGCTGCCAGGTGTCCTGCACGAAGAAGCCCCACTGGTCGAGGCGGAAGCGCGCGGCAATGCTGTTGATGTCGCCGTTGGTCGGGCGATACAGCGAGTACGTCGAGTACCGGCCTGCCTCGAAATCTTCCACGCTGTTGAACGCGTACGAACCGAACTCGGTACGACCGAACAGGTTGAAGAACTTGTCGCGCTGGAAGTCGAGACCGGCCTTGACCGTGTGGTCGCCGAGGAACCAGTTGCCGGCGAAGAAGCCGGACAGGCTCTTCACGCCGAGCACGTTGTAGTGGCGGAACTCATCCTCGCCGAGATAGACGGCCGTGCCGGAGTTGCCGATGTTGACGCGCACCTGCGGCTGCTGCGCCAACGTGGTCGGCACCGAGTCGTACTTCGACCACGAGAACGAGGCTTCGGTCGAGAACGTGTCGGTCCAGTCGTCATACAAGTTCAGCACGTAGTTTTCGAGGTCGCGGCCCTGCGTGTACCAGTTGCTCGACAGGTTCAGGCGCGTACGGCTCGGCGTATTGAAGATCGGCTGTTCGCTCTTGGTCTTGGAGTAGCGGAAGCTCGCGCGATGGCCGTCGGCGATGTTCCAGTCGAGCTTGCCCAGCCAGAGCTTGTTTTCCTGATCCGCATTCGAGGCATTCAAGTCGCCCGGCTTCATGCCGTAACGATTGGCGGCCGAGATGATGCGGTCGAGCTGATCCTGGGTGACGTTGACGATGTTGTTGCGACCCGAGCCGACCGGACCGAAGTCCGGCGCCGGCGCCTCGATCTTCGATTCTTCGTAGCTCAGGAAGAAGAACAGCGTGTCCTTGATGATCGGACCGCCGAGCGTCGCGCCGTAGGTCTTCTTCGCGGTGTAGCCGGTGTACTCGGACGGCTCGTCGCTGGTCAGGTCCTTCGCGTTCGTGTACGCGTAGTAGGCGCCGCCGTGGAATTCGTTGGTACCGGACTTGGTGACGATGTTGACGTTGGCGCCGACCGCACGCTTATTGGTGACGTCGAAGTTCGCGGTCGAGATGTTGTATTCCTCGATCGCGTCGAACGACAGCGGCTGGTTCAACGACGGCAGGCCGTTCGGCTCGAGACCGAAGGAGTCGTTGGTCGCCACACCGTCGATCGTGATGTTGTTGTAGCGGCTGTTCTGGCCGAGCGCGGAAATTTCGCCGCGCGCTTTGTTGGTCAGATTGATGTTCGGGTTGAGGCGCGCGATGTCTTGGATCGAACGACCGGGATTGGGGATCAGCTTCAGCTCGCGCTGCGAGACGTTCGTGCTGAGGCCCTTGTTGTCGGCCTGGAACACCGCACCCGGCGCCGCCGCGGTGACGGTCAAGCCGGCAAGCTCCGTCGCGTTGCTGCTGCCGCCGGCGACCGTGAGGTTCAACGTGGTTTCTTCGGCCAGCTTCAGGTAGACGTCGTTCTGGTCGGCTTTCTCACCGTGATCGCCCGAGGCCTTGACCTCGAACGGACCGCCGACGCGCAGACCCTGCACCGAGTAACGGCCGTCCGCATCGGTCAGCACCGTGCGCGCGCTGCCCGACGGCACGTGGATGATTTCGACGCTGGCGCCGGCGACCGGCTTGCCGGCACCGTCGACGACGCGACCGGCGAGCGACGACGAGGTGTTTTGCGCGAAAGCGCTGGATACCGCGAAAAGCGAAGCGATGGCCCACGGGAGGACCCGCATCCGAAGTGGCTTGTTCATTGCTGCTAGTCCCTCACTGCATCGTAAAGTGCGCGAACGCGAAGCCGCCTCGAGAGGTTCCCCGGAAGGGAGCCCTCGTGGGCGAGCGTTGGTTTTTTCGATCCCCAAGCTGCCGGGTACCCGAACCCGGTAGAGCTGTTTAACTGCAGTTTAACAGCGTTTGATGACGGATTTGTAACATCAGCCCAGATTTTGCTGCGCTGCGTCAGGTCCGCGTGCGCCATCGATGTAACGCGCCCGCTTGATCGGGCGCAAATGGGCCAGATCCAGCCGCACCAGGCCGTCGACGCAACCGCCGAAGGCGGGATCGACGCCGAAGTCCAGAAACCGCACGCCAGCGGGCTCGCAGAGGTCCGCGTACTGGCGATAAAGGGTCGGCAGCTGGGCCTTCATGTCGCCCAGACGCTGTTTGAGGATGCTCAAACCTTCGCCCGGCGACCTTCCTGCCCAGTCCGCATGTGCGGCATCGGCGATGGACTTGGAGATGACAAAAGGATTGCGAGCGCGTGCCAGACACTCGTGGTCTCTGAAATAGTGGCCGTGGTAATGCACGATCCACTCGCGCGCCTCGGGCGGCAGCGAAGCGCTCAAGCTGACCGGACCGAACAGGTAGCGCACTTCCGGGCGCTTGCGCAGATAGGCGCCGATGCCCTGCCACAAATAGTCGAGACTGCGCGAACCCCAATAGGCCGGCTGCACGAAACTGCGGCCGAGTTCGACCGCGTCGGGCAGGAACGCCTGCGCTTCGGGCGCGTAGTCGAACAAGCTGGCCGAGTAGAGGCCGTCCAGTCCACGCTCGCGCAAGATCGTGCCGGCCTCGCCGAGGCGGTAAGCGCCGACGATCGCCAGCGCCTGCTCGTCCCACAACACCACATGCCGATACCAGGCGTCGTAGCGGTCGAGGTCGCGGCGCGCACCGGTGCCTTCACCGACACGGCGGAACGCCAGCTCGCGTAGACGTCCGATCTCGCGCAGGGCCGGGTCGTCGGCGCGCGCATCGAGCAGCAAGATCTGCTTGCCGTCGTTGGTGCGGCCGAGCACTTCCGCGGCGCGCAACGCACGGCGTACTTCCAGCGGCGACTCCGGATGCGCGACTGCGGCCGAAGTCGGGAACACGGTCGGACGACGGTGCGCAAGACGGTAGACGTGACGGCGCATGTGCTGCGCGATCTGCCCGGCGTCGAGCTTCGAGCGCGTCAGCGCCAAGGTCGGCACGATCTCGCCGACCTGAAAATCGATGCGCGACTGAGCCGCCGCGAACATCTCGCGCGCGAGCAGCAGCATCGCCAGCGGCTTGGCCAGCATCGACACGCCGTAAAATACCGGCGAGTTGCGCGCTTCGATATGCACCGGCAACACCGGCGCGCCGGTCTTCAGCGCCAACCGCGAAAAGCCCTCCGACCATTCGAGATCGCGCACGCCCTTGGAACTCATGCGTGAGACTTCGCCGGAAGGAAATACGATGATCGCCTCTTCGCGCTCGAGCGCGCGATAGGCCTCGCGCATGCCCGCCATCGCGCTGCCGTTGCCGAACACCGGCAAGGGCAGAAACAGCGGCTTCAGAGGCTCCAGCTTCATCAATACATCGTTGGCGAGCATTTTGACGTCGCGCCGGACCGAGCCGACCAGCTGGAGCAAGGTCAGCGCATCGAGCGCGCCGAGCGGATGGTTGGCGACGATCACGACGCGGCCCTCCACCGGGATGTTCTCGCGATCGGTATTGGCGACGCTGTAACTGATCTTGATCTCGTTCAGCACGAGCTCGACGAACTCGAAGCCGGTCAGCGACTCGCCGGCCTTGAGGATCGCGTTGATGCGTTCCTCGCAGGCGATTTTGCGCAGCAGCCCGACCACCGGCTGCGAGAACGCGCGCGCCTTGCCTGCGGCCAGACGCGGGAATTTCTCGTAGAAAGTGCGTTCAACGCTGATCAAGGCACACCTCTCGGATCGTCCATGGGCACGCTAACGCCCCCGTATTACAACAACTTTGCGTGGACCTGGCGCGACGCGCTCGGCCGGGAAGTCACGGATCGCGCGCCTGAACGACCCATCGTTCAGGCGATGTATCAATTTTGCTTAGTGGACACCGGCCAGCCTGATGTAAGCGACCAGCCCGTCCAGGAACATCTGCACCGACAACGCGACCAGCAGCATACCCATCAGGCGCTCCATCGCGGTCAGCACGCGCGCGCCCAGGATGCGGAACAAGAAGGTCGAAGACAACAGGATCAGCGCGGTCAAGAGCCAAGCGACCAAGAGGGCCACGCTCCAGTCGACGGTGCGGCCCGGATCGCTGTTGGCCAAGAGCATCACCGCCGCGATCGTGGAAGGTCCGGCCACCGCCGGTATCGCCAACGGCACGATGAACGGTTCGGCGTCTTCGTCGCCGCCGAAGATGCCGTGCTGCGGCGGAAAAATCATGCGTACGCCGATGATGAACAGGATGATGCCGCCGGCGATCGACACCGACTCCTGCTTCAAATGCATCAGCTGCAGCAGATACTGGCCGCCGAACAGGAACGCGAACAAGGTGATCAGCGCGATCAGCATTTCGCGCACGATCACGAACATGCGCCGTTCTGCGGGCACGGTGCGCAACACGCTGAGGAACAGCGGAATGTTGCCCATCGGGTCCATGATCAAGAACAGCAGGACGCCGGCGGACAAGGTGCTCATCGAACTTTCCATTCGTCCCCCGTAGCGGTGCAACGACCGCGCAATGCGACCCGAGCCCCATTCTAGGGGACGGAAACTGGAGCCTTCGCTCCAACGGACACGCCGGCTCTATGCCGGTCGACGCAGATCGAGCACTTTGCCGCGCAGCGCCGCCCCGTCACGCCCGAGCAGCCAGGTCGCAGCCGCTGCGGCATACGACGGCTCCGCATGGATCATCGTGTTCTCGCCGTAATAGGCCGCGCGGCGCAAAGCCGTGCGCATCGGAGACGGCAACAAGGCGTGCGTGCGGACGCCGGAGCTTTCGGTTTCCTGGTGCAGGATCGACGCAAGCCCGATCAACGCGTGCTTGGCCACACCGTAACCACCCCAGAACGCCTTGCCGACGCGCTCGACGTCGTCGAACACGAACACGATCGCGGCATCGTCCGCACGCCGCAGCAGCGGCAGGCAAGCCTGGGTCAGCAGCGCCGGCGCATGCAAGTTGACCTGCTGCGCGCGCGTCCATTCTTCCGCTTTCTGCTGCTCGAACGGTTGCAGCGTGTCGAAGTGCGCCGCCGCGTGCACCAAGCCGTCGAGCCTGCCGCAACCGCGCTCGATGTCGACGGCGAGCTCGGCGAAATCCTTCGGCGTGGCGCCGGCCAAGTCCATCGGATAGATCGCCGGTTTCGGTGCGCCGAGCTGCTCGATCTCATCGTAAATACGTTCGATCGCGCGCACTTTGCGTCCGAGTAGGACGACCGTCGCACCGGCGGCAGCCGCGGCCAGCGCGGTGCTGCGGCCGAGTCCGCCGGTCGCGCCGGTCACCAACACGACGCGCTCGCGCAACGAATCCGTCGCGGGCGACGCGACGCCGTCCGCGAGATGAACGAGAGGCAGCAAGATCAGGCCTTTTGCGTGTCTTGAACCAGCCGCTCCAACTCGCCCGATTCGTACAGTTCGAGCGCGATGTCGCAGCCGCCGATCAGCTCGCCGTTGATGAACAGCTGCGGGAAGGTCGGCCAGTTCGAGTAGCGCGGCAGATTGGCGCGGATCTCGGGATCTTCCAATACGTTGACCGAATGGAAGCTCGCGCCGACCGCCTTCAAGGCTTGCGCGGTACGGCTGGAGAAGCCGCACATCGGGAATTGCGGGGTACCCTTCATGAACAGCACGATCGGCTGCGACTCGAGGGTGGACTTGATGCGTTCGATGACGTCCATGATGACTCTCGGAAAGCTCGGCGCGCGTCGCGCCGAGGCGTGAATGCGCAAGGGCGCATGTTACCAGCTCGCGACCTGCGGTTGATTCGGCCGCACGCAACGTTGGAGCCGGTTCACGATCGATGTGCCCATCTTGCGTTGTCGTGCCGGCAACACATCGGTGCCGGTACGCGCTATTGGAAGATCACGAACGGGCTCTTAGACTGCGAGACCCGCTTTCCTCACCCACCGGCAAGGAGATTCCCATGGCGATCGAACTTCCCCCGCTTCCCTGGGCGCGCGACGCGCTGGCTCCGCACATCTCGGCGGAAACCATCGACTACCACTACGGCAAGCATCACCAGACCTACGTCACCAACCTCAACAACCAGATCAAGGGCACCGAGTTCGAGAATCTGGCGCTCGAAGACATCATCAAGAAGTCCTCCGGCGGCATGTTCAACAACGCCGCACAGATCTGGAACCACACCTTCTACTGGAACTGCCTCACGCCCAACGGCGGCGGCGAACCGAGCGGCCGCCTCGCCGATGCGATCAACAAGGCCTTCGGCGGCTTCGCCCAGTTCAAGGACGAGTTCACCAAGACCAGCGTCGGCACCTTCGGCTCGGGCTGGGGTTGGCTGGTGCAGCGTCCCGACGGCAGCCTCGCGCTGGCCAGCACCTCCAACGCCGGCACGCCGATCACCGGCACCGATCGTCCGCTGCTGACGTGCGACGTGTGGGAACACGCCTACTACATCGACTACCGCAACGCGCGGCCGAAGTACGTCGAAGCGTTCTGGAACTTGGTCAACTGGGAATTTGCAGCTTCTCAGATGGCCTAGTAAATCCCGTGCAATCGTCCGCGATTCGCGGACGATTGCCGCCTCGCTAACGAGGCGGCAGAGAATTTCGCGCGGTCGCTCGACCGCCTCTTAGGATCGACCTTCCAACACGGAAAGCACCGGCGCGACCTGCCCCTCACGCCCGAGCGCCAGCCCGATCCGCGTCAGGCGCTCGCGCAATTCCGCCGGATTTCTCGCGCAAACCGTCGCATGCCCGACCTTGCGCCCCGCCCGCGCGCTCTTGCCGTAGTCGTGCCAGTGCGCGCGCGGTTCGGCCAGGATCGGCTTCGCGTTCGGCAGCTCGCCGACCCAATTCAGCATGACGTGCAGATCGAGCGCGCTGGTGTCGCCGAGCGGCAAGCCGAGTACGGCACGCAGGTGATTTTCGAACTGGCTGGCCGGCGCGCCTTCGATGGTCCAGTGACCGGAGTTGTGCACGCGCGGCGCCATCTCGTTGCCGAGCAGCTTGCCGCCCTGCACGAACAATTCGAGCGCGAAGGTGCCGACGTAGTCGAGTTCCTCGGCAAGGCGTCGCGCATGCGCGTACGCGAGCGGCGCCAACGCGTCGCTGTCGGGCGCCGGCGCGAGACTGGCCGAAAGAATGCCGTCGGAATGCCAGTTCTGAGTCAATGGATAGGTGCGGAACTCACCCTCGCGCGAGCGCACCGCGATCACCGACAGTTCGCGCTCGAACGGCACGAACGCTTCGAGGATCGAAGGCGCGCCGCCGAGCGCGACCCAGGCTGCATCGACATCGGCCGCCGACTTCAAGCGGAACTGCCCTTTGCCGTCGTAGCCGAGCCGGCGCGTTTTCAGGATCGCCGGTGTACCGATGCGTTCGAGCGCGCGCGCCAGGTCGTCGCGGCTGTCGACCGCGGCGAAAGCCGGCGTGTCGAGACCGATGCGGCCGAACAGCGTCTTCTCGGCGAGGCGATCCTGCGAGGTCGCAAGCGCACGCGGATTGGGGAAGACCGGCACGTGCTCGGTCAGCCAATGCGCGGTTTCGGCCGGCACGTTCTCGAAATCGAACGTAGCGACGTCGACGCGTGCGGCGAAATCGGCGAGCTTGTCGAAATCACGCCAGTCCGCGCGCAAGAGCGGCGCGACCTGACCGGCGCAGGCGTCTTCCGCGCTGTCGACGACGAGGAAGCGTAAGCCCAACGGCGCACCGGCCAGGGCCAGCATGCGGGCGAGCTGGCCGCCGCCCAAGATACCTATCGTCTGCATGACTTAGCTGACTCGCCCCTGTTGCAACGTCGGTGCAGGCAAACCCGCACGATATCGATACGTCCTTCTTCCTCTCCTGCTGGCAGGAGAGGCGGCAGCCCTACGGTGTACGCGCTCATGCCGGTTCGCGCGGATCGGGATTGGCCAAGACGGTCTCGGTCTGCTCGCGCCGGAACGCATCGAGCCGCCCGGCCAGCGCGGCGTCGGCATGGGCGAGCATCGCCGCTGCGCACAGCGCGGCATTGATCGCACCGGCACGGCCGATCGCGAACGTCGCGACCGGAATGCCGGCCGGCATCTGCACGATCGACAGCAGCGAGTCCATGCCGTTCAGCGCATGCGACTGCACCGGCACGCCGAGCACCGGTACGCGCGTCTTCGCGGCGAGCATGCCGGGCAGGTGCGCGGCGCCGCCGGCGCCGGCGATGATCGCGCCGAGCCCGCGCTCGACCGCGCTCTGCGCATAGTCGAACAACAAGTCCGGCGTGCGATGCGCCGACACCACGCGCACTTCGTGCGCGACATCGAGGCGTTCGAGCGTCTCCACCGCGTGGCGCATCGTGTCCCAATCCGAACGGGAACCCATCACGACACCGATTCGTGGGCGCTCTGTCATGGCCGTGGCACGTGCAAATGGATATTGTACGCACATTCGCGCCGGCTACCGCGCGGCGCCGTTGCCGGATTCCTCATGGACAAGCGTTTGCTCGACATCCTCTGCTGCCCGATCACCAAGGCGCCGCTGCGCGCGTTGACCGAGACGGAACTGGCGGCGTTGAACCACACCATCGGCGCCGGCGAGGTGCACAATCACGCCGGTACGCGCGTCGCGCAGACGCTGGCCGCCGGCCTGATCACGCGCGACGGACGCACCATCTATCGCCTCGACGACGACATCCCCGTGATGCTCGCCGACGAATCGATCGCGACGACGCAGCTGGCCGACTTTCCGCGCCCATGACACATTCACAGGCGCCCTTGCGTGACGGCGTTCACAGCGCCGCGACGCGCACTGTCGGAGCATTCAGCCAGTGCGCCCAGGGGCCGTCGGCGACGACGTAGGAATCGCACCATGAATCCCGCCAACGATCCACCCAATGTCGTCGACCTGCAGCAGCGCCAACTCGGCGCGGCGGCCGGCAATGATCGTCTCGGCGATCTGTTGAAGCTGGTGCGCGGCATCTCGCTCAAGCGCATCAACAGCCTGGTCGGCACCTTGTTCGAGAACGTCGACGACGCCCTGTTCGATCTGGCCGAGCGCGCCGGCAGCAATGCGGTGCAGACCGAGTACTTCGACGGCATGCGCGAAGTGCGCAAGAAACGCCAGCTGGTCGATCGCCTGTTCCAGGAACACGCGACCAAAGCGTTCGGCGAATTCGCCGAAGGCAAGCTGCGCCCGGCGCGCCCGGAAATCGCGCCGCAGCCGGCCAACGCCGGTTTGTCGCTGGTCGACGACCAGGAACTGGAAGAGTCGCTGGCAGTGACCAGCATGGTGGCGAAGGCGGAGAACCGTCTGACCCGCGCGCTGTACCAGCTCAACCAGCGCCTGTCGGTCATCATCGGCGGCGGCAAGGTCGAGGACGCCAACAATCCGATCGGTCCGGCTGCACTGGGCCATGCGTTCCGCCAGGCGGTGCGCGAATTCGAGGTCAACGTCCAGGTCAAGCTGATCGTCTACAAGCTGTTCGACCGCTACGTGATGGCCGGCCTCGAGCCGATCTACGACGAGGTCAACATCGAGTTGATTCGCGCCGGCGTGCTGCCGCAAGTGCGGCACACCCTGCCGCACGGTTCGCGTCCGCCGCTGCCGCCCGGTGCCTCGGCACCGATCGGGACCGAAGCGCTCGGCGATGCCGGCGCCGCCGCTTATTACGCGCCGACGGCGGCGAGCGAACTGCAGATCGAGATCTACAACACGCTGCGCTCCCTGCTCGCAGGCCGCCGCGGCGGAAACGACTACGCGGCGGCCGGCATCGGCGGTGGCGGCGGCATGCCCGGCCTGAGTCCGACCGACCTGCTCAGCGCGCTGACGATTCTGCAGAACCAGTCGATGGCCGTGCGCGCGCAGGCCGACAGCGCCACCGACGCGGCGCAAGCTGTGCAGCAGCTCAAGCGCGAGCTGATGGATCAGGTGCACCGGCTGTCCGACGACGCCAAGGAACGCCGCGTCTCCAGCGCCGATGAAGACACGATCGACCTGGTCGGCATGCTGTTCGAATACATCCTGCAGGACCGCAACCTGCCGGCGCAGGTGCAGGCTCTGCTCGGCCGCCTGCAAATTCCGTATCTGAAGGTCGCGATTCTCGACAAGCACCTGTTCGCGCAGAAGGCGCATCCGGCGCGGCGCCTGCTCGACAGCCTGGCCGAGGCCGGCAAGAGCTGGTCGGAAGAGGCCGACCGCGACCATCGCCTGTACGACCGCATCAAGTCGTCGGTGCATACCGTGCTCGGCGATTTCGACGACGACGTCGGTGTGTTCGAGCGCGAACTGGGCGCCTTCACCGATTTCATCGAGCAGCATCACAAGCGCGCCGACCTTGCCGAGCAGCGTGCCGCCGAAGCCACGCGCGGACGCGAAAAACTGCAAGAGGCGCGCCGCGTCTCCGCGCGCGAAATCTTGAAGCGCATCGAAGATCGTGATCTGCCGCCGGTCGTGCACAGCGTGCTGTCGCGGCCGTGGGCGAACTATCTGGTGCTGATCCTGCTGCGCCAGGGCGAAGAATCGGACGAGTGGAAGAACGCGCTGCGCTTCGCCGACGAATTCGTCTGGAGTGCGCAACCCAAGACCAGCGAGAGCGAGCACACGCGCCTGCGCGCCTTGTTGCCGCAACTGGAGAAGGCGCTGCGTCACGGTCTCGCCACGGTCGCCTATCACGACAGCGACGTGCGCCAGTTGATGCAGGAGTTGTCGCAGTTCTACCGCCGCTTGCTCGACGGCCAGAAAGTCGAGACGCGCAGCGCGAAGGACGTCATCACCGGCAACCTCGCCCCGGCGGCCGATGCCGCCGCGTCGGCCGCCGACGGCGACAGCGCAGCGGCGGCGCCGAGCGCACCGCACAGCCCGGTCGAGGAGATCGTGCTGAGTTCGGGCAACGCCGAACCGGAAGCGCAAGCCGAGCCGCTGGCCGACGACGACGAATTCGTGCGCAACGTGCGCGAACTCAAGGTCGGCACCTGGATCGAATTCGTCGGTGCAGACGAGCAGCGCGAGCGCGCCAAGCTGTCCTGGATCAGCCCGATCAGCTCGAAATATCTTTTCGTCAACCGGCGTGGATTGAAGGTCTGCGACAAGACCGTCAACGCGCTGGCGATCGAACTGCGCCGCGGCAGCGCGATCGTGCTGGAAGAAGTACCGCTGTTCGACCGCGCGCTGGATGCGATCGTCGCGCGCCTGCGCAACGCGCACGAAGCGCCGGCCGCACCGGTGGCCGGCACCGACTGAGCCTTACGGCAGGGTTTCTCCGCGCGCCGCCGCTGCTATATGCTCGGCGCCCCGAGAGCCGCCGAGTGCACGCCTTGAGCACCGATTCTCCGACGCTTCCTCCGCAGGACACGATCGAAGGCGACGTCCGCCGCGCGCTGGCCGAGGACATCGGCACCGGCGACGTCACCGCCGACTTGTTGCCGTCCGGCGCCTACGCACGCGCACGCGTGATCACGCGCGAAGCGGCCGTGCTCTGCGGTACCGCCTGGGTCGACGAATGCTTTCGTCAAATCGACGCCTCGGCGCGCATCGAATGGCGCGTGCGCGACGGCGAACGCGTCGCCGCCGGCAGCGTGCTGTGCAAGATCGAAGGCGCCGCGCGCAGCCTGGTCACGGGCGAGCGCACCGCGCTGAACTTCCTGCAGACCTTGTCCGGCACGGCCACCGCGACCGCGGCCTACGTCGACGCCGCACGCGGCACGCGCACGACCGTGCTAGATACGCGCAAGACCCTGCCCGGCCTGCGCGCCGCGCAGAAGTACGCGGTGCGCGTCGGTGGCGGCCGCAATCATCGCATCGGCCTGTTCGACGCGGTGCTGATCAAGGAGAACCACATCGCCGCGACCGGTTCGATCGCCGCCGCGGTGCAGCGTGCGCGCGCCTTGCATCCGGGTCTGTTGGTCGAGACCGAGGTCGAGAACTTCGCCGAGCTGCGCGAAGCGCTCGCCGCCGGCGCCGACCGCATCATGCTCGACGAATTCGAGCTGCACGAACTCGCGCAAGCAGTCACCGAAGTCGGCGGGCGCGTACCGTTGGAAGTGTCCGGCTCGGTCGCGCTCGACCGCGTACGCGCGATCGCCGAGACCGGCGTCGACTTCGTCTCGATCGGCGCGCTGACCAAGCACGTGCGCGCGGTCGATCTGTCGATGCGGATCGAAATCGCGCCGCCCTGAGAGCGCACTTGTCAGCGGCAGCGGACGTCCCCACACTGGTCCGATGCTCGGAACCTGGCTTCTACTGCTCTTGATCGCCCTGGCCATATGGGCCTGGATGGACGCCCTGCGTTCGCGCGAACTGGCGATTCGTCACGGCCGCCAACTGTGCGGCGAAGC
Source organism: Dokdonella sp. GW821-FHT11D02 (assembly GCF_058808595.1). Taxonomy (NCBI): domain Bacteria; kingdom Pseudomonadati; phylum Pseudomonadota; class Gammaproteobacteria; order Lysobacterales; family Rhodanobacteraceae; genus Dokdonella; species Dokdonella sp. GW821-FHT11D02. The sequence goes on from NZ_CM179520.1 coordinate 3,743,574, forward strand.
CGGCGTGCAGCTGCTCGACCAGAGCGTCTCGCTCAAGCGTCTGCGCCTGGCGCGCCGCGCCGGATTGCCGACCTTGATCCGCCGCTACCAGTTCGACATCAGCCTGGACGGCAGCGACCGCCATCGCGGCCACCTCGACCTGAACGGCCATCGCCTCGAAGCCTGGAGCCTGCCGCTCGGCGAGAAGGCCGCGGCTGCCGCGCTGGCGCGGCCGAATCATCTGCGCTTGGTGGAGTGAGTGCCGGGATTCGGGATTCGGGATTCGGGATTCGGGATTCGGGACGAGCATCAAGCTCCAAAGCCGACACGTCCAATCGACTGCGTACGCGATCGAGCGAACTCGCCTCTCGTTTTTACCCAATCCCCAATCCCGAATCCCCAATCCCGGCTACTTGATCACGCGCAAATGCGGCCGCTTCGGTGCCTCGTCCGGCTGCGGTGCCGGCGGCGGCGGGTCGGTTGGCGAATTGTCGGCCGAGAACATCATGCCCTGGCCGTTCTCCTGCGCGTAGATCGCCAGCACGGCACCCATCGGCACGTAAACAGACTGGCTGACGCCGCCGAAGCGGGCCAGAAAAGTGACGTGATCGTTGCTGATCTCGAACTGGCTGACCGCGCGCGCGACGACGTTCAGCACGACGCGCCCGTCCTTGGCCGCGCCCGGCGGCACGCGCACGCCTTCGATGGCGGCGTCGACCAGGAGGTACGGCGTCAGGCCGTTGTCGCTGATCCATTCGTACAGCGCGCGCAACAAGTACGGGCGGTTGGACGTCATGCTGGTCGAGGACATGGCGTTCGACTCGTTGACGGGGTCGGCGAGTTTCCCTAACTCGCCTCAAGGACGCAACGCTTTCTCCTCAGCCGTCATGCTGCGGGCGAAGCCTTGGCTGCGGAAAATGCGCTCGCCGTAATCGACGATCGCCTGCGCCTCGCGCGGCAACTGCACGCCGAGCGAGTCGAGGCGCCAGATCAAAGGCGCCAACGCACAGTCGGCGAGGCTGATTTCGGGACTGAGGAAGAATTTGGAGGCTTTGAACGCGGACGCGTTCTTGACCAGATCGTCGCGTAAGGCCTTGCGCGCGACGTCGGCCGGTTTGCCGCCGGCTTCGATCTGCTCGACCAGGGTCAGCCAGTCGTTCTCCACGCGCACCATCGCCAGGCGCAGGCGCGCGCGCGACATCGGGTCGACCGGCATCAGCGGCGGATGCGGGTAGCGCTCGTCGAGGTATTCGCAGATGACACTGGTGTCGTACAGGACCAGGTCGCGATCGACCAGGGTCGGCACCGAGTTGTAAGGATTGAGATCGATCAGGTCTTCGGGCGGGTTGTCGAGGTCGACCACGATGTGATCGTAGGTCACGCCCTTGGCCGCCAAGGTCATGCGGACGCGGTGACAATGCACGCTGTCGCGCGCCGAATACAGGGTCAAGATGGTACGTGAGCGCTGGTTCAAGGCCATTCCGTCATCCCCCTCCGTCCCCCCTCGCCGGAGCATAACCCCAATCCAACAAAATGTACTACGGCACCGCGCACACGCCTAGGCGGGCGGATTGGGGGGGATGGGAGACGGAGAGGGAAGCAGGTCGCGCTGCCCGGCACAGACGCGCCGGGCACGGAACGGGCGCGGGGCCGGGCCCCGCGCGGACTCAATGCACGTCTTTCCAGAACTCGTGCTTGAGCAGATAGGCGATGAAGGTGAACAGCGCCAGATAGAGCAGCACCCAGACGCCCATCGCTTCGCGCTTGAGCGCCGCCGGTTCGGCCGCGTACTGCAGGAAGGCGGTGATGTCGCGCACGGTCTGGTCGAACTGCTCCGGCGTCTGCCGGCCCGGGGTGCGGAGATCGAGCCGCTCGATGCCGGCCTCGTGGCCGCCCTCGGCCGCCTTCGGCACGGCGACCTGGATGCCTTGCAGCTCCCACAGCGGGTTGGGCATCGAAGCGTTCGCGAACACGGTGTTGTTCCAGCCCAGCGGCCGGGTCGGATCGAGGTAGAAGGACTTCAGGTACGTATAGATCCAGTCCGTTCCCTTCGAACGCGCCTCCAGGCTGAGATCGGGCGGCGCCTTGCCGAACCACTTGCTGCCGTCGGCCGGCGGCATGTGGTTGTTGGCGTGCTCGCCGACCTTGACGCCGGTGAAGACGAGATTCTTCTCGACTTCCTTCGGATCCAGCTGCAGATCCTCGGCGATGCGCGAATAGCGTAGGTACTGCAGGGAATGGCAGCCCGAGCAGTAGTTGAAGAACAGCCGCGCGCCGCGCTGCATCGAAGCGACGTCGTTGAGGCTGGTCCCGGCGTACTGCAAGCCGCCGCCTTCGGAGGCCTGGGCGACGCCGAGCGTCATCAGAAAGGCGACGGCAGCGGCGGCGAGTTTGGCGAACACGGAGCTTTTCATGGCGGGTGTCTCAGTCATGCGTCGTCACCCGGTCCGGCACCGGCCTGGTCTTCTCGAAGCCGAAGCGCGTGTAGGCCCACAGGAACACGAAGAACCCGAAGTAGACGAGGGTCCAGAAGCGGCCGAACAGGTTCTCGATCGAAGTGGCGTCGGCAGCGGCACCGAACAGCTTCGGAATCATCTCGGCCGAGACGCCGGCGCCGACCGCGCCGAGCATCACGAACGACAGCGCGAACAGGCCGAGCGCAACCTTGTAGCCGACGCCGCGGTAGCGCACCGACTTGACCAAGCCGCGATCGAGCCACGGCATCAGGAACAGCAAGGCGATCGCGGCGAACATCGCGATCACGCCCCAGATCGCGGTACCGAAGAACGACGGCACCATGCGCAAGATCGCGTAGAACGGCGTGAAGTACCACACCGGCTTGATGTGCTCGGGCGTGGCGAGATTGTTGGCCGGAATGAAGTTGTCGTGCTCGAGGAACCAGCCGCCGAAGGTCGGCGCGTAGAACACGATGAACGCGGCGATCAAAAGGAAGAAGCCGGTGCCGAAGATGTCCTTCACCGTGTAGTACGGATGGAACGCGATGCCGTCGAGCGGAGTGCCGTCGGGCTTCTTCTTTTCCTTGATTTCGACGCCGTCCGGATTGTTCGAGCCGACTTCGTGCAGCGCGGCCAGATGCAGCACGACCAACAGCAGCAGCACCAGCGGCAGCGCGATCACGTGCAGGGCGAAGAAGCGGTTCAGCGTGGCATCGGCGGGCAGGTAGTCGCCCATGATCCATTCGACCAGCGAACTGCCGATCCACGGAATCGTGCCGAACAGCGAGATGATCACCTTCGCGCCCCAGAACGACATGTTGCCCCATGGCAGCACGTAGCCCATGAAGGCCTCGGCCATCAGCACCAGGAAGATCAGCATGCCGAGGATCCAGACCAGCTCGCGCGGCTTCTTGTAGGAGCCGTACATCAGGCCGCGGAACATGTGCAGGTAGACCACCACGAAGAACAGCGAGGCACCGGTCGAATGCATGTAGCGGATCAGCCAGCCCCAGCTGACGTCGCGCATGATGTACTCGACCGAAGCGAACGCGGCCGTCACGCCGGGCGCGACTTCGGCCGCGCTCGGCTTGTAGTTCATGGTCAGGAAGATGCCGGTCAGGATCTGATTGACCAGCACCAGCAAGGCGAGCGAGCCGAAGTAGTACCAAAGATTGAAATTCTTCGGTGCGTAGTAACCGCTGGTGTGCGCGTTGAGGAAAGAGAAAACCGGCAGGCGGTCCTCGATCCAGTTGACCAGGCGGTTCTTGCTCTGCAGCCGCGTCATCGTGGTGCCCATTACGCAGCCTCCTTGCCCGGATCGACGCCGATCAGGATGTGCGTATCGTCGACGAAGTGATACGGCGGAACCGGCAGGTTGGCCGGCGCCGGCACGCCGTCGAACACGCGACCGGCCATGTCGTAGCGCGACTTGTGGCAGGGGCAGTAGAAGCCGCCCTTCCAGTTCGGATCGAACGGCTCGGGCTTGAGCTCGGGGAAGAAGTCCGGCACGCAGCCCAGGTGCGTGCAGATGCCGGTCACCACCAGCCATTCCGGCTTGATCGAGCGGTGCTCGTTCTTGGCGTACTCCGGCTGCTGCGCCGTGTTATCCGACTTCGGATCGCGCAGATGCGTGTCTTCGCCGGGCAGCGAGTCGAGCTGCTCCTTGGTGCGATTGACCACGAACACCGGCAGGCCGCGCCACGCGAACGTGACCTTCTGGCCCGGCTCGATCTTGCTGATATCGGCCAATACCGGCGCGCCGGCGGTCTTCGCCGCCACGCTCGGCTCCCACGACTTGAGGAAAGGAATCGCCGCGAGCACGACGCCCGCGCCCCCGACGACCGAAGTCGTCGCGGTCAGGAATCGGCGGCGCCCCTGGTCCACCACAGCAGCATCGTTTGCCATCCGCACCTCGATACTTGTGCGGCCTTCCCTGACCGCGAGTAAAGAGCGGCCGTCCTGGCCGCACCTTGCAAGAGGATCAAAACCTTTCAGATGCGCCGCCCTGAACGCGCCGATAGCGGCCTTTGCGGCGCGCCTCAGGTCGCTGGGGCGAGCCGGAAAATCGTGTTAGTTTAACGAACGCCCCTACACCGCACAATCGAAGTCGTGCGCCATCGCGGCCCGTGCAGGCGGTCGCAACGCCGCTTGCCGACGACGCAATCGCACGCGGATCGCGACACCCGACACCGGACATCATGCGCAGTCGCAGCTATTCCCAAACCCTCGCTTTCGTTGCGCGTTTCGCCGTGATCGGGCTCGCGCTCGCGTTCGTGATCGGCTTCCTCGCGCCGGGGTTGGCCGGACGTCTGCGCGGCGCCTTGCAGGGCAACGGCACGGCTCTGTTCTCCGATGCGACATTGCGCCACGGCCCGTTCTCCTACGCCGATGCGGTCGCGCGTGCGTCGCCGGCGGTCGTCAACATCTACGCGAACCGCACGCGCATCCAACGCCAGGTCGTTCCGCTCGATCCGTTGGCGCAGCGCCTGCTCGGTCTGCGCGGCTTCGCAGGTCCGTGGGAGAAGCGCCTCGATCGCAGCCTCGGCTCCGGCGTGATCTTCAGCTCCGACGGTTACGTACTGACGAACAACCACGTCATCAACGGCGCCGACGACATCCAGGTGCTGCTCGACGACGGCCGCGTCTCCAAGGCGCAGATCATCGGCAGCGACGTCGAAACCGATCTCGCCGTGCTGAAGATCGACGCCGGCAGCCTGCCCGAGATCGCCGTGCCGGACGACAAGATCGCCGACGTCGGCGACGTCGTGCTCGCGATCGGTAATCCGGTCGGCCTCGGCAAGACCGTCACCATGGGCATCGTCAGCGCGACCGGCCGCCAATTGAAGATGTCGGCCTACGAAGACTTCATCCAGACCGACGCCGCCATCAACGCCGGCAACTCCGGCGGCGCCCTGGTCAACGCGGCCGGCGAGCTGGTCGGCATCAATACCGCGGTCTACCCGCGCACGCCGACCGCCGACTCGCGCGGCGCCTATTCGCCCGGCGCCGAAGGCATCGGCTTCGCGATTCCGGTCACCACCGCCAAAGCCGTGCTCGAGCAGATCGTCCAGCACGGCCGCGTGATCCGCGGCTGGATCGGCACCGACTACCTCGACATTCCGCCGCCGAACGGCGCCACCTCGCGTCCGCAAGGCGTGGTGGTCACGCGCGTCGTGCCCGAAAGCCCGGCCGCACAGGCCGGACTGCAGCCGTACGACCTCTTGCTCAAGCTCGACGGCAGCGCGATCGTCGACCAGATCGACCTGCGCAACCGCGAGGCGACGCTCGCACCCGGTACCAAGGTGCGCCTGGAGGGGATGCGCAACAACGTGCCGTTCGCGATCGACGTGACCTTGGCGCAGCGGCCGGCGCCGAGCACGGTCGGCGCCTGAGCGCAGGATCGCCGCAGCGAAGCATTCACGCTTCGCAGGGAGCCGCGCGCACGTCGCTGTCGTCCGCATCCGTTTCGCGCGCCGCTTCGGTTTCGACCGCCGGATGCGCTGCCGAGGTACCGAGCAATAGCAACACGAGCACGGCCGTGATCGCGGTCGCGACCGCCAGCGCATAGATCAATCCGCTCGACGCTCCCGCATAGAGCTGCGCCAGGGTCGCCGTTTCGACGTCGGCACCGAGCGCCTGTCCCGCACCAGCAAGATCGGCGATCGAAAGCCGCTGCAACGCGGCCGCGGCATCGCCGACCCCAGGCAGCGCCGCATGCAAGCGCCATCCCAGCAAGGTCGCCAATGCGGCAGCGGCAAGCGCGAGCACGATGCCCTCGCCGGCGACCCGGCTCGCGCCGAAGATGCCGGCCGCCATGCCGGCGCGCTCCTTCGGCACCACGCTGATCGCGAGGCCGTCCATCAGTCCCCACGGCACCGCGGCGCCGATACCGATCAGGGCCAGGGGCGCGATCCAAGCCGGACCGGCCGCGCCGGCCGCGAGTTCGGCCAGCCACAGCAATCCGAGCGCCGAGAGCAGCAAGGCCGCGCTGCACAGAACGCCCGGCGCGATGCGATGACTCAACACGGCGCCGAGGAACGGCACCACCAGCATCGGCGCGGACAGCGCGGCCAACAGCAGGCCGGCGTCGAACGCGCCGTAACCGTCGACGCCGATCAGACGCACCGGCAGCAGCACGATCAGCACGAGATAGCAGAAGCCGGTGCCGATCGGCAGCAATTGCGCGCCGACGAAACGCGGATAACGGAACAGCGCCAGATCCAGCATCGGCCGCGCCGCCCGCTGTTCGATGCGCAAGAACAAGAAGAGGAGTACGACCGAGCCGATCAGCGCAGCCAGCACCAGCGGATGCGACCAGCCGTACTCGGGCGCCTGCAGCACGCCGGCGGTGAAGGCGGCCAGCATCGCGGTGAAGCTCAAGCTGCCGGGCAAGTCGATGCCGGCCGCGGCCGGGTCGCGCGACTCGCGCATACGCGGCACGCCGAATACCGCCGCGGCCGTCGCCACCAGCAGACTGGAAACGAAGATCGTGCGCCAACCCGAATGCTGCACCAGCGCGCCGGCCAAGCTCGGCCCGAACGCGAGGCCGATGCCGAACGTGGTGCCGAGCAGGCTGAACGCGCGCAGCCGCGCCGGACCATGAAATTCCTGCGCCAGCGCCGCGTTGCCGCCGGCCAGCGCCGCCGCCGCGGCGACGCCCTGTGCGGCACGCAAGAGATTGAGCACGAGCAAGTTCGGTGCGAATACGAGCGCGAGCGAAGCGGCCGCGAAGCCGACGATGCCGAACGCGAACACGCGCTTGCGCCCGATCGCATCGGCCAGCGCGCCGGCCGCCATCAGGCAGCTGCCGAAGCCGAGCATGAATGCGTTCGTCATCCAGTTCAGCGCGGCCGGACTGCCGCCGAGTTCGTGCGCGATCGCCGGAATCGCGATCGGCGGGCCGGTGAAGTTCAAGGGCAGCACCAATCCGGCGAGGCAGACGGCGGCGAGGATCAAATAGCGGTCGTGGCGCCCGCGCACGGTCTCGTGCGGCGGCGTGGGGAGGGAAGACATGCCGGTCCAGGAGCGAAGGAAGTTCGGACAGGCTATATATGCCGCAATGCCCGAAAAACCGGCCGGCTTTCCGTTCTTTATGGAAGAATCGGCCGCAATCCCCTACCCCAGCCCTTCCGATGGACAAGTTCGGCAGCTTGCTCGCCTTCGTACGCACCGCCGAGACGCGCAGCTTCGTCGCCAGCGCACGCCTGCTCGGCGTTTCCGCTTCGGCGGTCGGCAAGAGCGTGGCCAAGCTCGAGGCGGAACTCGGCGTGCGCCTGCTCGAACGCAATACGCGCAACGTCAGCCTGACCGAACAAGGCCGCCTGTACTACGAGCGCTGCCGGCCGCTGCTCGACGAACTGGCCGAAACCGAGGCGATGCTGACCCAGGCGATGCAGGCCCCACGCGGGCGCCTGCGCGTGAGCCTGCCGACGGCCGGCTACCGCTTTCTGATGCCGGTGCTGCCGGAATTTCTAGCGCGCTATCCGGCGGTCGAGCTCGATCTGGATTTCGATGACCAGCTGGTCGATGTGATCGCCGACGGTTTCGATCTGGTCATCCGCAGCGGCGCGATGCCCGATTCACGCCTGCAAGCGCGACGGCTGATGCCGTTCTGCTTCCGTCTGTGCGCCTCGCCGGCTTACCTCGCCGAGCGCGGCACGCCCAGGCGCCCAGCCGATCTGGAAAAGCACGCCTGCATCCATTTCCGCTTCGCCCACAGCGGCAAGCTGCAGGAATGGGCGCTCAAACTCGAACCCGGCGAGCGTCCGCCGCAACTGCCGGTGAGCCTGATCTGCAGCAACAGCGAGGCCGCGATCGACGCGGCATTGCGCGGCCTCGGCATCGTCTACAGCGTCAATTTCCTGGTCGACGACGCGCTGGCGCAAGGCACCCTGGTGCGCGTGCTGGCCAACCACGAGGCGCAGTCCGGTCAGTTCTGGTTGCTGTGGCCGAGCCAGAAGCAGATGACGCCGAAGCTGCGCGTCTTTCTCGACTTTCTCGCCACGCGCCTGGGCGTCTGACTTACAGGGCCTTGGAGTAGCGGTCCCGCAACGTCGCCACGCGCTGCACGTAGACCTGCGTTTCGTCGTAGGGCGGGATGCCGCGATAACGCTGCACCGCGCCCGGGCCGGCGTTATACGCGGCGGTGGCGAGCTGGGCGTCGCCGTTGAAGGTTTGCAGCAGCTGCGACAGATAACGCGCGCCGCCGCGGATGTTCTGGCCGACGTCGAACGCGTCCGTCACGCCGAGATCGTTGGCGGTGCCGGGCATCAGCTGCATCAAGCCTTGCGCGCCCTTGGTCGACATCGCCATCGGATTGAACGCGGATTCGGCGTGGATCACCGCGCGCAGGAGCGCGCTGTCGAGACCGAAATCGGAGGCTGCCGCGGCGATCTCGTTCTTGTACGCATCCAGATTGAGCGCGGTGCGCGCGAAGTCGATCTTCGAGTGCAGATCGCAGGCGACGCAGGTCGCGATGTAGGTGAACAGCACCGCGAACGCGCCGCCCTTCGGCCGCACATTGGTGTACTCGACGATGCCGTCGTTGCGCTGCACGCGATAGACCGAGCCGCGCACGATCTTGGTGCTCACCAACGGCGCCGGCGCGACGAACGCGGCCACCTCGCGCGCCGGTTGCTTGGCCTTCGGCCGCGGCCGATACGGCGCGGCGATGAACGACGGCGTTCCGACCAGCTCCGCGCTGCTGGCGACATCGGCCAGTACGGTGGAGAAATCCTCGGGCACGAACGGCTGGGTGCTTTGCGCGCCGGCGCGCACGAGAGCGAACGAGGCGCGCGCCGCGCCGGGCGGGTCGACCGCGGCGCTGCCGACGACGGCGGAAAAATCTGCTTTAGTCTGCGGATTCTCCTCGTACACCCAGCGCTGCGTGGTCGAGGTGCGCAGCTTGGGTGCGGCTGCGACGACGGGCGCGACCGGCGTCGGCTTCTTCGGCGCGCTGTCGGCGTAATGCGACAGCGCCTTGCACTTGGGAAAGCCGTCCGGCTTGTTGGTGTAGGCGATCACGCCGTCCTTCGCTTCGCAGCGGTACAGCACGCCGGCCGCGGCCGGCCGCGCGCACGCGAACGCACCGAGGCCGAGCGCCAAACAACAGAAAAGGGATCCGACCGATCGCAGCATGAGCGCTATGGAACTCTTTTTCCGCACGAAGTTTCCGCCGACTGTTTCCGAAACCCGACGCGACCACCCTCGCGCCGTGCTTGGCGAGGCGCGGTTGTACCACGTAAACTAGTGAACTTCCTAGGATTTGTGCACATGTCCGGCAAGCTCTACATCAAGACCCACGGTTGCCAGATGAACGAGTACGACTCGGCCAAAATGGCCGACGTGCTCGCCGCCGCGCACGGGCTCGAGCTGACCGCGAACGAGGCCGAGGCCGACGTGATCCTGATCAACACCTGCTCGATCCGCGAGAAGGCGCAGGAGAAGGTTTTCAGCCAGCTCGGCCGCTGGCGCGAACTGAAAGCCGCCAACAGCGCGGTGGTGATCGGCGTCGGCGGCTGCGTCGCCAGCCAAGAGGGCGAAGCGATCGTCAAGCGCGCGCCGTTCGTCGATCTCGTGTTCGGCCCGCAAACCCTGCACCGCCTGCCGGCGATGATCGAAGCGCGCCGCAGCACCGGCCGGCCGCAGGTCGACATTTCTTTTCCTGAGATCGAGAAGTTCGACAAGCTGCCCGAGCCGCGCGCGGAGGGCCCGAGCGCGTTCGTCTCGATCATGGAAGGCTGCTCGAAGTACTGCTCGTTCTGCGTCGTGCCCTACACGCGCGGCGAGGAGATCAGCCGGCCGTTCGACGACGTCGTCACCGAAATCGCGACGCTGGCCGAACAAGGCGTGCGCGAGATCAACCTGCTGGGCCAGAACGTCAACGCCTACCGCGGCGCGATGCACGAGGGCGGCACCGCCGACCTGGGCTTGCTGATCCACGCGATCGCCGAGATCGACGGCATCGGCCGCATCCGCTTCACCACCTCGCATCCGCTGGAGTTCTCCGACTCCCTGGTCGAGGCCTATGCGAACGTGCCCCAGCTCGCCGACTATCTGCATCTGCCGGTGCAGTCCGGCTCCGACCGCATCCTCGCCGCGATGAAGCGCGGCTACACCGCGCTCGAGTTCAAGCAGAAGATCCGCAAGCTGCGCGCCGTGCGTCCGGACATCTGCATCTCCTCGGACTTCATCGTCGGCTTCCCCGGCGAGACCGACGCCGACTTCGACAAGACGATGAAGCTGATCGACGACGTCGGCTTCGACCAGAGCTTCTCCTTCATCTATTCCAAGCGCCCCGGCACGCCGGCCGCGAACCTCGCCGACGACACCTCCGCTGCGATCAAGCACGCGCGCCTCGAGCGCCTGCAAGCGGCGCTCAACGCGAATGCGAAAACGATCAGCGAAGCGATGATCGGCAGCGTGCAGCGCGTGCTGGTCGAAGGCCCGAGCCGCAAGAACCCGAGCGAACTGACCGGCAAGACCGAGAACATGCGCTCGGTCAACTTCCCCGCTCCGCCGCGCCTGATCGGCCAGTTCGTGGATGTCACCATCACCGAAGCGCTGACCAATTCGCTGCGCGGGCGCGTGGCGCTCGACGACGAACGCAGCGCATCCGCCGCGTAGACGGGCAGAAGAAGAGCGCGCTACGCTCGCGCGCCTATGCCCAATCTCATCCAGCACGACTTCACTCTCGAACCCGCCGACGGCGAGCGCCTGGCCAATCTGGCCGGCCCGTTCGACGAGCATCTGCGTCAAATCGAATTGCGCCTCGGCCTCGAGATCGCCAATCGCGGCAACGTGTTCCGCCTGAGCGGCAACGAGCAGGCGGTCAAGCTCGGCGAACGCATCTTGCACGAGCTGTACGCGGCGACCGCGGAGGAGACGCTGACCGGCGCGCAGATCAATCTGCATCTGTCCGAGTCGGACGTCGACGCGGCGCAGGCGCGCGCCGCCGAAGGCGCACAAGACGTCGCCGTCAAGACCAAGCGCGGCACCGTGCGCGGACGCGGCGCGAACCAGACGCGCTATCTGCACGCGATCGCCACGCACGACATCAACTTCGGCGTCGGCCCGGCCGGTACCGGCAAAACTTATCTCGCCGTCGCGATGGCGGTCGATGCGCTGAACGACAATCGCGTGCAGCGCCTGATCCTCGTGCGCCCCGCGGTCGAGGCCGGCGAGAAACTCGGCTTTCTGCCCGGCGATCTGACGCAGAAGGTCGATCCGTACCTGCGCCCGCTGTACGACGCCTTGTACGAAATGCTCGGCATCGAACGCGTGATGAAGCTGATCGAGCGCAACGTGATCGAGATCGCCCCGCTCGCCTACATGCGCGGACGCACCTTGAACGATGCCTTCGTCATCCTCGACGAGGCGCAGAACACCACCGTCGAGCAGATGAAGATGTTCCTGACCCGCATCGGCTTCGGCTCGGTCGCGGTGGTCACCGGCGACATCAGCCAGACCGACCTGCCCAAGCACGTGAAGTCCGGCTTGCGCGATGCAATCGACGTGCTGCGCGAGGTCGACGGTGTCAGCTTCACGTTCTTCACCGCCAAGGACGTCGTTCGCCATCCGCTGGTGCAGCGCATCGTGCACGCCTACGAGGCGCGCGAACAGGAGCAGACGCGATGATCGTTCGTACCGTTGCCGTTGCCACCATGCTCGCGGGCGTGACGGCCGGCGCTTCCGCGCAGAGCCTGAACGGCCCCGAGAGCATCGAATTCCATCCGCGCAGCGGCCGCTACTTCATCAGCAACACCGCCGGCGGCATCCAGCAGCGCGCACCGGACGGCAGCTTGACCCTGTTCACCGACGCGCCGAGTTCGCCCTACGGCATCGAGCTGCTCGGCGGCGTGCTGTACGCGCTCGACTCGGGGCATCTGAAAGGCTACGACGTCGACAGCGCTGAAGAAGTGCTCGATCTCGCCATCACCGGCGCGTCGTTTCTCAACGGCATCGCCTCCGACGGCGCGCATACGCTCTACATCAGCGACTTCAGCGGCAAGAAGATCTACCGCGTCGACGTGAGCGATCTGGCAGCGCCGACGCAAAGCGTGCTGACGCCAACGACGCAGACGCCGAACGGCCTGGTCTACGAACGCAGCGGCAATCGTCTGCTGGTGGCGACCTGGGGCAGCAACGCGAAAGTCCTCGAAATCGATCTCGACGCAGAAACTCCGGCGCCGCAAACGCTGATCCAGACCTCGCTCGGCAGCATCGACGGCATCGCGCTCGATTGCCACGGCGCGATCGTGGTCGCACCGTGGTCCTGCGGCAGCGGCGGCTGCCTGCGCCGCTTCGATCCGCCGTTCGCGTTGGATTCCCCGGCGCAGGTCGTCGCCGACGGTTTGTCCAATCCGGCCGACATCGATTACAACCGCCGCAGCGGCGAGATCGCCGTGCCGGAATCGGGCGCGGACGAAGTCAGCTTCCACCCGACCGGCGACGCTGCGGCCAGCTGCGAAGCCGCCGTATTCGCCGACGACTTCGAGCGCTGAGCCCGCAGCGATGAGCGCGCGCAAGCAGACGACCTCCGCGGCGAAGCCCAAGCGTGCCGCCGAGCTGCCGCTCAAATTCTCGATGTGGCTGAAGAACGAAGCCGGCCGCAAAGGCGTGCCGCTGCTGCCGAGCTTCGAGCGCTGGCTGACTGCGATCCCCGAGCTGCGCCGCCCGCATCATTGGACCGAGCTGAACATCCTGATCGTCGGCCAGGCCGCCGGCCGGCGTTACAACCGCGAGTTCCGCGGCCGCGACTACGCCACCAACGTGCTCAGCTTTCCCTACGAGGCCGCGCCCGGCGAGCACTCCGGCCTGCTCGGCGACCTCGTCATCTGCGCGCCGGTGGTCGCGCGCGAAGCGCGCGAGCAAGGCAAGAACGCACGCGACCACTACGCGCACCTGACCATCCACGGCGTCTTGCATCTGCTCGGCTACGACCACGAAACCGATGCCGACGCCGAGCGCATGGAGGCGCTGGAACGCGCCGTGCTCGCCTCGCTCGGCATCGCCGATCCCTACGCCTGAGGCCCGTGCCGCCGTCGAATTTGCCTGCAACGCGCATTTGCTACACTGCGGCCCCGCCCGGCTGGGCCTGTATGCAGTGGAAATGAGCGAGGACCCTCCCAGTAGTCCCCCGCCACGATCGTGGTTCGAGCGCATCACCCAAGCGCTCTCGGGAGAACCGCAGAGCCGCGAAGAATTAATCGAGGAGCTGCGCCACGCGCAGACCAACGGCCTGCTGTCGAACGACACCTTGTCGATGGTCGAAGGCGCGTTCGAGGTCGCCGAACTCAACGTGGCCGACGTCATGGTGCCGCGCGCGCAAATGGTGTCGCTGCCGATCGACGCGCCGCTGCCGCAGATTCTCGACATCGTCATCGAGTCGGGCCATTCGCGCTTCCCGGTACACGCCGGCGACAAAGACGAAATCGTCGGCATCCTGCTCGCCAAAGATCTGCTGCGCTGCATGCAGGGCAGCACGCAGGACATCCGTCCGCTGCTGCGCCCGGTCACGATGATTCCCGAATCCAAGCGGCTGAACATCCTGTTGAAGGAGTTCCGCCTCTCGCGCAGCCACATGGCGGTCGTGGTCGACGAGTACGGCGGCGTCGCCGGCCTGGTCACGATCGAGGACGTGCTCGAACAGATCGTCGGCGACATCGACGACGAGCACGACGACGACGACGACGAACAGACCCTGATCCAGTCCGGCGCGAACGGCGAGTTCCTGGTCAACGCGCTGACGCCGATCGCCGAATTCAACGAACGCTTCGGCAGCGACTTCAGCGACGAAGAGTTCGACACCATCGGCGGCATGGTCACCTCGGAAGTCGGCCACCTGCCCGAGGTCGGCGAAGAAGCGGTATTCGCCGGCTTCCATTTCCAGGTGACCAAGGCCGACGCGCGCCGCGTGCTGCAATTTTCGGTGCGTGTGCATGAGGCTTGAGGGCGGGGATTGGGGATTGGGGATTCGGGATTCGGGAAAGCGGGGCTTTCGCGCGCGGATCGTCAGCGCCTGCCTGTTGCTTTTTTGCTTTCTCGCGCTGGCCAGCGGCGCTAACGCCCAGACTCAAACCGACCCTGCTTCTACCCAATCCCCAATCCCCAATCCCCAATCCCCGCTCCACATCAGCTTGCTGACGATAGGCCCCGGCCCGATCTTCTTCGAGCGCTTCGGCCACAACGCGATCGTCGTGCGCGACGAAATCGGCGGCGATGCGGTCGCTTACAACTACGGCATCTTCGATTTCGACGAGGGCGACTTCCTCGCCAACTTCGCGCGTGGACGCATGCGCTATCGCATCGCCGCCGACGATCTCGCCGACGATCTCGCCATGTACCGCGCCGAGCGGCGCGAGATCGTCGAGCAGCGGCTCGATTTCTCGCCCGAACAGGCGCAGGCGCTGGCCACCTATCTCGAGTGGAACGCGCGGCCGGAAAACGCGCTGTACCGCTACGAATACTTCACCGCCAACTGCTCCACCCGTGTGCGCGATGCGCTCGACCGCGCGCTCGGCGGCGCGCTGCATGCGCAGAGCGAGGGCCGCTCGCGCGGTTACACCTATCGCCTCGACGCGCTGCGCCTGATGGCGCCGGAGCCTGCGCTGATGCTGCTGATCGATCTCGGCCTCGGCCCGTTCGCGGACCAGCGCCTGGACTATTGGCAGGAAAGCTTCGTACCCGAAACGCTGCGCCACGTGATCGGCGAGATGCGCATCACCGGCTCCGACGGCAGCGCACGGCCGCTGGTCGTCGGCGAGCAGGTTCTCGCGCGCGGCGAGATCGAAATGCCGCCGGCGCTGCCGCCCGATCTGCGTTGGCCGTTCCTGTTCGGCGGACTCGCGCTCGGCCTGGCGCTGTACTGGCTGGCCGGCCGCCGCCATGCAATTGCGCGCATCACGCTGGGCGGTTTCGCGATCCTGTTCGAACTCGTCTGCGGCATCGGCGGCCTCGTGCTGCTCTTCCTCTGGTTCGGCAGCGAGCATCTCGCCGCCTGGCGCAACGAGAACCTGTTCCTGCTCAATCCGCTGTGCCTGCTGCTGTTGCCGGCGTGGATCGCAGCATTGCGCGGCCGGCTCGCACGGCCCTGGGCGCGCTTGGTCGCTTGGCTGATCGTGCTCGGCGCCGCGTTCGCGCTGTTCTCCAAGATCCTGCCTTGGTTCGCGCAGGAGAACTTGCATTGGATCGTGCTGCTCCTGCCCGTGCATCTCGCTCTTGCGCTCGCGTTGCCGCGCGTCGCCGCAGCGCGTAAACGATCGCGATGATCGACTCCGCACGGGCCTTCGTGCCCGCGCCCGTGTTAGCGTCCCGCGCATGCCGATGATTCTTTCGCACGGATGTGCGCAACATCCGACTCCATCGCTGCGCTCGTCGATTTTTTGCGCGCCAGCCTTGCTTGCCCTGTGCAGCCTCGCGTTCGCCGCGCCGCTCGCCGCGGCGACGATCACCGTCGACATCGCCGGCGATGTCTCGACACCCGGCGCCTGCTCACTGCGCGACGCCGTACGCGCCGCCAATCTCGACGCTGCCACGCAAGGCTGCGCGGCAGGCGCCGGCGCCGACGTGATCCGCTTCGCGGCTGCGATCAATGCGGTCGATCTGCTCGCCGCCGGCGGCGGCTCGCTGCGCATCGAAAGCGTGCTGACGCTCGATGGTGAAAACCGCAACGTGACGATCCGCCGCCCCTCGACGCAAACTGCCTTCCGCGTGATCGATGCGAGCAGTCTTTCCGCTCAGCTGAGCTTGAACCGAATCACGATCCGCGGCGGCAGCGTGACCAGCAGCGACGGCGGCTCATCCGGCGCCGGCGGCGGCATCAATGCGCGTGCCGACCTGACCCTGGTCGACAGCGCGGTGATCGGCAACGCCTCCAGCGTCGGCGAAGGCGGCGGCCTCTACAGCTTCGGCAACATCAGCTTGACGCGCAGCGTGGTGCAGTCCAATTCGACCGTCGATGCGGACGGTGGCGGCATCAGCCTGTTCGGCCATCTCACCCTGGTCGACAGCGAAGTCGCCGCCAACTCGATCTCCGGCACATCCGGCAGCGGCGGCGGCATCAACGCGATGGGCGGCGCCACCTTGACCCGCAGCCAGGTCCGCGACAACCGCATAAGCGGCGGCACGGGTGGCGGCATCAACGCGTTTTCCAGCGTCGAGCTGATCGACAGCGGCGTCTGGGGCAATTGGACCTCGGCGATGAATGGCTCCGGCGGCGGTATCTGGAGTTTCAACGACGTGCGCCTGAGCGGCAGCGCGGTGTTCGGCAACCAGACCTTCGAGCCCAACGGCAGTGGCGCCGGCATCTGGAGCATGCGCAAGGTCGCGCTGCTCAACAGCACGGTTTCGGGCAACTACGCGCGTACCGCGAGTGGCGCCGGCATTGTCGCCATGGGCGCCGATTCGACCGCCGACGAGTCCGTGCTGAGCCTGGTCAGCAGCACGGTCGCCACCAACCGTTCGAACATCGACTCGCCACGCAGTTCCAGCGGCATCCAGGTCGGCTCGATGGGTCAGGGCAAGATCGCCTTGCGCAGCAGCGTGGTGTTCGGCAACAGCGGCGTCGATCTCGTTTCATCTGCGCCGATCGTCGCGCTCGGATCGCACAGCCTGGTCGGCAGCGCCGATGCCGCCGTCACCCTGCCCGCGGACACGCTGCACTGCGATCCGCACCTGCAGCTACTGGCCTTCAACGGCGGCCCCACCGCCACGCAAGCCTTGGCCGGCGACTCCTGCGCAATCGATGCCGGCAACAACGAGGCGGCCCTGCCCTACGACCAGCGCGGCGCGGGCTATCCGCGCGTGATCGGCGGCGCTGCGGACATCGGCGCGTTCGAGTTCCGCGACCTCATCTTCGCCGACGGTTTCGACGGTGGTTGAGCCACCGGCGGCGTGACGAAAAGGCCGCTACACGGGCGCGCAAATCCCTCTACGCAATCTTTTGTAAAAATCCGACGCACGCCGACGCATGCGCTGCCGACCGGCTCCTGTGCGATCGACGCCGGCCACAACGACGCGGCGCTCGGAACCGACCAGCGCGGCGGCGGCTTCCAGCGCGTGGAAGGCCCCGCCGCCGACATCGGCGCGTTCGAGTGGCGCGGCCCCATCTTCCGCGACGGTTTCGAGGAGGCCTGAGCACCGGCCGGACGTATGGCAGTCCCCGCGTGGATTGCCGTTGTCATGTCCGAGCGGCATCATCGGCGCATGGGCTTCCATCCGACTAATCTGCCGACCGATCCGACCTGCAAGGATCCGATGGTCGTCAACTGCGTCGCCTACTCGGCCGACGGGCGCAAACTGCGCGACATCACCATCGACGAGATCAGCGACGTCCTCGAAACGCCGGACGAATGGGTCTGGGTCGGACTGCGCGAACCGACCGAGGAGCTGTTGGAAAAGCTGCAGGAGGAATTCGGCCTGCACGAACTCGCGGTCGAGGACGCGCACACCGCGCATCAGCGCGCCAAGATCGAGGTCTACGGCGATTCGCTGTTCATCGTCGCGCACACGGCGCAGACCGTGAACGGCAAGATCGCGTTTGGCGAAACCCACCTGTTCCTCGGCAAACGCTACATCGTGACGGTGCGTCACGGCGCCTCGCTCAGCTATGCGACCGCGCGGCGCGGCTGCGAACAGGCGCCGGAGTTGATGGCGTTGGGGCCGGGCTACTGCGTCTACGCCGTACTCGACTTCATCGTCGACAACTTCTTCCCGATCGTGCGCGAGTTCCGCGAGGAGCTGCAGGAGCTGGAAGAGGAAGTCTTCCAAGACACCTTCAAGCGCGAGACGATCCGGCGCTTGTACGAATTGAAGAAAGAGCTGGTGATCCTGCGCCTGGCGATCGCACCGATCCAGGACATCCTCAACCAGCTCGTGCGTCAGTACCCCGGCGTGATTCGCGACGAGGTGCGGCCGTACTTCCGCGACGTCTACGACCACGCCGCGCGCATCAACGAGTCGACCGACACCATGCGCGAGATGCTGACCGCGGCGATCAGCGTCAACCTCGCCCTGGTCGGCGTGGCGCAGAACGAAGTGGTCAAGCGCCTGGCCGGCTGGGCCGCCCTGCTCGCCGCGCCGACCCTGATCGCGAGCTGGTACGGCATGAACTTCCATCACATGCCCGAGCTCGACAAACCCTGGGGATACCAGGCGATGATCGCCGGCACCATCGGCATCTGCAGCGTGCTGTATTGGGTGCTGCGACGCGCGAAGTGGCTGTAGTCCCGCGCACGCGACCGGGGTATTCGACGAAAGGCTAATGCGGCGCGTCTTGACCCGTCCCCGGCGACGGCACAGGCTCGCACCCGGTGCTGGCATTCGGGGGTCGCATGAATTCGATAGCTGGGAAACTCGGCTGGACCGTCGTCGCCTTGATCGGCGCGTTCTGTCTCGGCACGATCGCGCTGCATCGCGGCGAGACGATCAATG
Organism: Dokdonella sp. GW821-FHT11D02; assembly: GCF_058808595.1. Taxonomy (NCBI): domain Bacteria; kingdom Pseudomonadati; phylum Pseudomonadota; class Gammaproteobacteria; order Lysobacterales; family Rhodanobacteraceae; genus Dokdonella; species Dokdonella sp. GW821-FHT11D02. Next base: position 3,762,440 of record NZ_CM179520.1, read on the forward strand.
CGATCTGGCTGGTCGCTGCGGCGACCTCGATCTTCTTCATCGGCTACCGCTTCTACAGCCGCTACATCGCCGACAAGGCGCTCGTGCTCGACGGCACGCGCGCGACGCCGGCGGTGCGGCGCAACGACGGCCTCGACTACGTGCCGACCGACAAATGGGTCGTGTTCGGCCACCACTTCGCCGCGATCGCCGGCGCCGGCCCCCTGGTCGGTCCGGTGCTGGCAGCACAGATGGGGTATCTGCCCGGCACCTTGTGGATCCTGTTCGGCGTGATCCTCGCCGGCGCGGTGCAGGACTTCATGATCCTGTTCCTGTCGGTGCGCCGCGACGGCCGCTCGCTCGGCGAAATGGTGCGCGCCGAACTCGGACCGACCGCCGGCGTGATCGCGATGATCGGCATCCTGATGATCATGTTCATCATCCTGGCCGTGCTCGCCCTGGTGGTGGTGAAGGCGCTGGCGGAAAGTCCGTGGGGCACCTTCACCGTCGCGATGACGATGCCGATCGCGGTGTTCATGGGCGTGTACCTGCGCTACCTGCGCCCCGGCCGCGTGCTGGAAGTCTCGGTCATCGGCCTGGTGCTCTTGATCGTCTCGATCTGGCTCGGCGGCGTGGTCGCGCACGATCCCGCCTGGGCCGCGATGTTCCACTTCAACGGCCGCCAACTGGCCTGGATGCTGATCGGTTACGGCTTCGTCGCCTCGGTGTTGCCGGTGTGGCTGCTGCTGGCGCCGCGCGATTACCTCTCGACCTTCCTCAAGATCGGCACCATCGTGCTGCTCGCGCTCGGCATCCTGATCGCCGCGCCCGAGCTGCGCATGCCGGCGCTGACCAAGTTCATCGACGGCTCCGGTCCGGTGTTCGCCGGCAACCTGTTCCCGTTCCTCTTCATCACCATCGCCTGCGGCGCGGTGTCGGGCTGGCATTCGCTGATCTCTTCCGGCACCACGCCCAAGCTGCTCGCCAACGAAAGCGAAGCGCGCCTGGTCGGCTACGGCTCGATGCTGATGGAAGCGTTCGTCGCGATCATGGCGCTGATCGCCGCCTGCGTACTCGATCCGGGCATCTACTTCGCGATGAACTCGCCTGGCGCGCTGATCGGCACCACGGTCGAATCGGCGGCGCAGGCGATCAGTTCCTGGGGTTTCGTCATTACGCCGGACGTGCTCGCGCAGACCGCCAAGGACATCGGCGAGAACTCGATCCTGTCGCGTGCCGGCGGCGCGCCGACCTTGGCGGTCGGCATGGCGCACATCATCCATCAGGTCATCGCCGGCGAAGGCATGATGGCGTTCTGGTACCACTACGCGATCCTGTTCGAAGCGCTGTTCATCCTGACCACGGTCGACGCCGGCACGCGCGTCGGCCGCTTCATGATCCAGGAGCTGGCCGGCCTCGCGGTGCCTGCGCTGAAGAAGACCGAGTCGTGGACGGCGAACCTGATCGCGACCGGACTGTGCGTCGCCTGCTGGGGCTACTTCCTCTATCAGGGCGTGGTCGATCCGCTCGGCGGCATCAACACGCTGTGGCCGCTGTTCGGCATCGCCAACCAGATGCTCGCCGCGATCGCGCTGACCCTCGCCTGCGTCTGCCTGATCAAGATGAAGCGCGAGAAGTATCTCTGGATACCGCTGCTGCCGACCGTGTGGCTGGCGATCTGCACGCTCACCGCCGGCTGGCAGAAGGTGTTCAGCGACGACGTCAAGGTCAGCTTCCTCGCGCATGCGAAGAAGTACTCGGCCGCGCTCGACGCAGGTCAGGTCCTGGCGCCGGCGAAATCGATCGACGACATGCATCGCATCCTCGTCAACGACTACGTCGACGCGACACTGGCCCTGCTCTTCATGCTGGTGGTGATCTCGGTGATCGGCTTCGGCCTGCGTGCCGCGTTCGCCGCGCGCCGCAGCGCGACGGCGACCGCACAAGAGACGCCTTACGTCGCGCTGGCCGGAACGGCACGATGAACGCGCGGCCGCTGCAACGGTTCTGGCGCGGCTGCGTGCGCATCGCGCGCCAGCTGATCGGCGTGCCCGACTACGACGTCTACATCGCGCACCTGCGCGCACACCATCCCGAACGCGCGATTCCGAGCTATCGAGAATTCTTCAACGAGCGTCAGCTCGCGCGCTACAAGGGTGGCGGCGGGCGTTGTTGTTGAGGCGCGTCTAGGCGGCTTCGACGACGATCGCGGCGCGGCGAACCTGCGGCCGCTTGACGCACGTCCTCAAGCGCGCGTCGGCCATGCGGAAAGCGCCGCGATGAATTCGTCGAGCGTCAGCTGCAGCGGTGCGGCGTCGTCGTTCCAAAGGTGCTCGATAAGGGCACCGTCGGACGAGAAAGTGACGGTGAAGGCATTTCCGGTCGCGTCGAGTTCGCTGTGGTGGCCGGCTCGAACGTTGTGGGCGGGCCCGAGATAGAAATCGCGGCAGGCCGCCGTCCGCACCTCGCTCTGCAAGAACTCATCCAATAGCGAAGGCATGATCCCGACTCCCGGGTTTCCCTCGTGCGAAACACGACGGAGTTTTTACCGACCCTATTCTCAAGACGCGAGAGGCAGCGGCGCGCCGGCCTGCCACCGCATCGCCTGCAAGCTTTGCAGCAAGGCGTCGACGCGCGGCTTGGTCGCGCCGCCGTGCACGAGCAGCAGGAGCACGTCGCCAGCGCGTGCCCAGTCCAATAGGGCAAGCATCGCACCGAATTCATCGAGGCATTCAACGATGCGCTCCGGCGCAAGGCCGCCTCGCACCAGCTCGGTGCGCAGCAGCGCGGGGACGGCGCCGACTTCCCTGCCGCGCAGCATGCCTTCGATGTCCTTGAGGATGACGCGCTCGGGCGAGAACTGCGCCGCGACCGCGGCGAGTTCGCGAATCTCGGCGTCCTCGCGATTGCCGGCCTGACCGAGCACGAGGCCGAGCCGGCCGCGGCGCGGGCGCGTGGCGAGTTCGAGCAGCGCGCGCAAGCCATCCGGATTGTGCGCGTAGTCGACGAACACCTCGATGCCGCCGACGGCCCAGTGCTGCAGGCGCCCCGGATTGTCTTCGCGTGCTGCGCCGAAGCGTGCGAACAGCTTGAGCAAGGTCGACGGTGCGACCCCAAGCGCATGCGCGGCGAGCGCAGCAGCGGCGAGATTGGCGATGTTGTAGCGCGCCGCGCCGCCGAAGCTCAGCGGCATCGCCGCGACGGCACCGAGGTCGTATTCGCTGCCGCCGGCGTCGAGGATCAGGCGGCCGTCGCGCAGGCCGCAGCAGCAGCTGGCGCCGGCCTGCGCACGCGCCTGTGCCAGATCGAGCGCGAACCAGGCGAGTCGACGCTGCATGCGCGCACCGGCGCGCGCGAGCAGTGCATCGTCGGCGTTCAATACGAGCACACCGTCGCGACCTAGCGCGTGCGCGACGCTGAGCTTGACCGCGGCGAGGTCGTCGAGATCGTGCACGCCGTATTCGCCGAAGTGGTCGTCGCTGATGTTGGTCACCACGGCGACGTCGGCATGCTGCACGGCGAGGCCGCGCCGCAACAGACCGCCGCGCGCGGTTTCGAGCACGGCCGCGTCGACATTTCCGGCGCGCAGCGCGACGCGCGCGCCAGCCGGACCGGAGTAATCGCCGGCTGCGAGCGCGGCACCGTCGACGAAGACGCCGTCGGTGCAGGTGTAGCCGACGTGGCGCCCGTGCGCGCGCAGCGCCGCCGCGAGCAGGCGCGTGGTGGTGGTCTTGCCGTTGGAGCCGGTCACCAACGCGATCGGCGCATCCTGCAGCGCGTTCCAGTCGATCTCGGCCGGCGCCGGCAGCGCGCCCGGCGACCAGCTGCGCGAACCGCGGCCGACGCCGAGCGAGACGGCGTCGTCGTCGATCAGCACGGTCAATCCGCGCGCTTGGGCAGCACCTACCAGTTCGACCAAGGCCGGATCGCGCTCGGCCGCGGCGAAGGCGCGCAGCGTGCGCAGCGCGGAGGGTTCGTCCCAGGCGGCCGGATGGCCGGGCGCATGGAAGCGTGCGAATCCGTCGTCCGATATCGCGTCGTCGCTTCCTTGCGTGAGCGCCGACGACAGCGCCCATTCGTTGACTTCGGTCGCCGTCAGCAGCTGATCGAGCGGCGCTGCGAACGCGAGCGAGGCGCCGCTCGGGTGCAGGCGCGCGAGCAAGGCCGCGTCCGGCCAGCCGAGTGCCGTGCGCACGCGGCGCACGCGCGCTTCCCAGTCGGCGAGCACGCCGGCGCCGCTCGCGCGGCCGACGGTCTCCAGTACCGCGCCGACGTCGGCGAAGTACAGGTTGTAACCGGTGAGGCGGCGCGAATCGTCGAACGGCAGCGAGGCGGAGGCAGCGCTCAGTCTTCGCCCTCCCGCGACAGATGGATGCCACGCTCGTCGCGCACCACACCGCCGAGTGCGGCGAAGCTGGCTTCGTCGAACACCGGCTCGGCCACCGCCGGCACGCTCGGCGGCAACGGCGCGGCCGGTGTTTCCGGCGCGCCTTCGGGGCGGAACTTGATGATCTGCTTCCACGAGCGCACCAAGGCGTCGGCGAACACCAAGAGCAGATCGCCGGGGCGGCCCATGCGCAAGGCGGCGTCGATCGCCTCTTGCTCGTCGGGAATGATCGAAATCGAATCCTTGTTCACACCGGCGGCGAGCAGCGCCTTCGCCATGATGCGCGGCACCTCGTCGCCGTCGCGACCGCGCAGCGAGTCGTCGCGGCGGCAGACGTAGTGATCGAAGCGGTTGGCCACCGCTTCAGCGATCGAAACCAGGTCTTCGTCGCGGCGATCGCCGGGACCGGCCAACACCACGATGCGGCGGCCGGCGACGTCGAGCCGCTGCGCCAGATCGGCCATCACGCCGACCGCGTGCGCGTTGTGGCCGTAGTCGAACAGCACCTTGAACGGATGTTCGTTGAACACGTTCATGCGGCCGGGCGCTTGGAAGAAGGTGGTGTCGAACGTGCGCAGGCCTTGGCGGATCGCGTCGAGCTTGATGCCGAGCGCGAACGCGACCGCCGCGGCGAACATCGCGTTCTGCACGTTGTGCAAGGCGCGGCCTTCGAGCGTGGCCGGGATCAGATGCGTCCACAACAGCGGAATGTGGCTGCCCTTGTCGTACAGCGTGATCATCGAACCGTTGACGCCGGCTTCGAGCGCACAGGCGCGGCCGCCGGCGCGCACGTGCTCGCGCACCAGCGCGTGCGAGGGGTTCATGGTCACGTAGCAGATGACCTTGGCGTCGGTGTAGCCGGACATCTTCAGCACGTTCGGATCGTCGGCGTTGAGCACGGCGCAATCCTGCGCGATTTCGATGACGATCCGTTTGACCTCGGCCAGCTGGTCGAGCGTGTCGATGCCCTTCATGCCGAGATGGTCGGATTGGATGTTCAACACCGCGCCGACGTTGACCTCGCGCACGCCCATGCCGGCGCGCAAGAGGCCGCCGCGCGCGGTTTCGAGCACGGCGATGTCGATGTGCGGATCGGCCAGCACCATGCGCGCGGAAACCGGGCCGGTCATGTCGCCTTCGACCGTGCGCTGGCCGTCGATGTAGACGCCGTCGGTGGTGGTCAGGCCCGGCGTGTAGCCGGCCATCTTGGTGATGTGGGCGAGCATGCGCGCCGTGGTGGTCTTACCGTTGGTGCCGGTGATCGCCGCGATCGGTACGCGCGTGGGCGCACCGGGGGTGAACAGCATGTCCACGACCGGGCCGGCGACGTCGCGCGGCGTGCCTTCGCTCGGGCTCACGTGCATGCGGAAACCGGGCGCGGCATTCACCTCGCAGATGCCGCCGCCGATCGACTTGTAGCTCTCGGCGATGTTGGGCGAAAGGAAATCGACGCCGCCGACGTCGAGTCCGATCGCGCGGATCGCGCGCACCGCCATGTCGCGGTTGTCCGGATGGATGATGTCGGTGACGTCGGTGGCGGTGCCGCCGGTGGAGAGGTTCGCGGTCGAACGCAGGTAGACGATCTCGTCGGCTTTCGGCACCGAGCTCGCGCTGTAGCCGACGCGCTCCATCATCAGGCCCGCCTCGCGGTCGAGTTCGAGCCGAGTCAGTACTTTCTCGTGACCGACGCCGCGGCGCGGGTCTTGATTCACGATCTCGATCAGCTCGGCGATCGTGCGCGCGCCGTCGCCGACGACGTGGCCGGGCGTGCGCTTGGTCGCGGCGACCAGTTCGCCGTTGACCACCAGGAGGCGATGATCGTCGCCTTCGAGGAAGTTCTCGACGATGACCGAGCGCGAATGCTCGCGCGCAGCGACGAAGCCGGCGCGGACTTCCTCGTCGTTCATCAGGCGGATCGAGATGCCGCGGCCGTGGTTGCCGTTGTAGGGCTTGGTCACCACCGGAAAGCCGAGCCGGCGCGCGGCGCGGATTGCAGCGTCTTCGCTCTGCACCAGTTCTTGTTTGGGTACGGGCAGGCCGAGCGAGGCGAGGATCTTGTTGGTTTCCTCCTTATCGCTGGCGAGTTCGACTGCGATGTGCGGCGTACGCCCGGTCACCGTGGCCTGGATGCGCTGCTGGTATTTGCCGTGTCCGAGCTGGACCAGCGACTGCTCGTTCATGCGCAGCCACGGAATGCCGCGCTGCTCGGCCGCGCGCACCAAGGACGCGGTGGACGGACCCAGCGCGCGGCGCTGCGCGTAGCGGATGAACTCGTCGCGCGCGGTCGGCCAGTCCCAGTCCTCGGGCACGCTGCCGCGCGAACGCAACTCTTGCGGCAGCAGCGAGTTCAAAAGACGCAGTGCGAGCTCGCCGGCGGCGATGCCTTCTTCGCGCTGCGCGTATTCGTACACCACCGTGTACACGCCCGGGCGCGCTTCACCGACGCTGCGCGTCTTGCCGAAGGTGACGTCTTCGCCGGCGACGTTCTGCAATTCGATCGCGACGTGTTCGAGCACGTGGCCGAGCCAGGTGCCCTCGCCTTCGCGCATGCGGCGGATGAAGCCGCCCGGTTCGCGATAGGAGCAGCCGTGTTCGGACAGTCCGGGCAAGGCGGCGATCAAACCGTCGATGAAGCTGGCACCGAGCTTGGCCGTCGGCCATTGCTCGAGTTCGCCCAAATCAAGTTCGAGCCGGATCACCGGGAAGTGGGCGTACAGCGAGGGGCCGACGAAGACGGAACGATCGAGTATGCGCATTGCGGACTCCCTCTTTCAGGACAACGCGTCAATCCTTCTCCCGCCTGCGGGGAAGGTGGCCCGAAGGGCCGGATGAGAGAAACCCGGAGCGGCACGCTCCACTTCGATTCCCCTCACCCCAACCCTCTCCCGCCAGCGGGAGAGGGGAACGATCGGCTCCGCCAGAGAGCCGGCCGCAACGTCCTCTCAACAGTTGAGCTGCAGTTCCTTCATACGCCGGTACGTCGCCACGCACAGCACGACGCAAGCCAACGCGAACAGCACGAGAAACCACTCGACGCGTCCGGTTCGGAAGTACTCGAACGTGCCGAAGCCGCCGAACAGCACGGCGAACAAACCCCACATCACCGACGCCAACGGCAGGCGCGTCTTCGCGTCCCGGCCGATGCCGTAGATACGCTTGGCGCGCCGGTTGATCTCGCGCAGTTCGGTCAGCTCGGTGGCACAGACGTCGCTGCACACGATGCCGAACGGAAGATCGCCGGCACACGCGCGACAAAGCCCGCGTCCGCAGTTCTTGCAGATGCCGGCGGCGGCGGTCGAAGCATGCTTGAAGCACTCCATCGTCGATTCTCTCTCTGCGCGGCGCGGCGCCGTCTCAGTGATCCCGCTTGGACACGCCGAGCGATCCGGCCGAAGCGCGCCGCGTCTGCAGGTTGAAGGTGGCACCGGCGATGAGCACGTGCACTTTGAGCCCGAGCAGACACACCGGCTCGTCCTCGCTGGCCTGGTCCATCGAAGAAAACTGCAATTCGCCGGCGTCGACCACGGTGACCGCACCGCTGCCTTCGACTTCGAGCGTGTTGTCCGGGCGGATGAACGCGGCGGTGTCCTCGTCGAGGCCGATGCCGACCGCGAACGGGTTGTAGGCCAGCGCCGCGAGCAGACGGCCGAGACGGTCGCGCTGGCGGAAATGCTGGTCGATCACGAAACGATTGGTCAGGCCCAGGCCCGGCGCGAGGCGCACGCTGGCCGCAGTCGGCGAGCCGCCCTCCTTGCCGAACGCGATCATGTGTTCGCTCAGGATGCCGGCGCCGGCGCTGGTGCCGCCGACGTGCACGCCTTGCGCGTTGCGCGCGCGGATCAGCTGCGCGATCGGCGTGCCGCCGAGCATGGTCGAGATGCGCAGCTGGTTGCCGCCGGTGAAGAAGATGCCGCTGGCCTGCTCGATGCGCTCCCAGCGGTTCGCTTCGAGCGTGTCGCGGCGCGTGTCGAAATCGAGCGCGCTGACTCGGCCCGCGCCGAGTTCGGCGAAAATCTTCTCGTAACGCTCGCCGGTGTCGACCAGCTGGCTCGCGGTCGGAATCACCACGATGTCGGCATCGGCGCCGCCGCACAAGTCGACGAAACGTTCGAGAATGCGCGCGTCCTGGTGCTTTTCCTCGGCACCGCCGATCGGAACGATCCAGCCGCGCTCTGCACCGTCGCGGACCTTGCTGGGACTCATGCTGCCGACTGCCTCCTGATCGATTGCGTTCTTATCTGTACACGGACCCGCCGCCGCCTGCAACGTGCCCGGCGTGTCTTCAATGCCGCCGCGGCGCCGCGGGACGGCGCAGGGCCAGCGTTTCCCAGGCTGCGACCAGCATCAGCACCAGCGTGGTCGCGGCGCCGAGCGCCAGCGCCGAGAACAGGTGCAGCAGCGCCGGCGGCAGCAGCGCGAGCAGCAAGGCCAGACCGGCCAGGTGCGACAGCGGCGGCGTCGGTCGGTCGTTGGTGACCCATTTGAACAGCGCATTGCCGAGCAGATACAGGGCCGGGCCGCCGAGCATCACCGCGATACCGGCGCCGTCGGCGTGACCGGGATGCACTAGCACGATCTCGTCGGCGACCGCGCAGACGATGATTCCGCCGACGATCAGGACGTGCAGGTAGGTGTAGGCCACACGCGCGATGCGGCCCGGATCGTCGGAATGTTCGATGCGATGCGCGGCGCGCCCCGCGCCGGCGTTGAAGTAGACCAGCCACATCGCGATGCTGCCGAGGAAATTGACCACGAAGGCGGCGACCGTCAGCGGGTTCCAGGCCTGCTCCGCGAAGGTCGCGCCGGTGACCAGCAGCGACTCGCCCAGCGCGATGATCACGAACAGTCCGCAGCGTTCGGCCATGTGGCCGCCGTGAACGTCCCAATCCGCCGTGGTCGAACGGCCGAGCCCGGGCACGCGGAAGTACATCGCCGGCCCTGCGATTTCGATCAGGAGCGCCGCCGCCCAGCACAGAAACTGCGCGTTGCCGTCGAGGAACGCGCCGGCGATCCACAACATGCCCGACGTGCTCAGCCAGACCAGGATGCGCTGGAAATTGCGTCGCCGCGCCGTCGCTTCGTGGCGCACCGCCCACAGGAAAAACAAGGTGCGGCCGACCTGCATCCCGACGTAGGCGCCGATGAAGGCGAAGGTGCGTTCGCCGAAGGCCTGCGGGATCGAGGCCGACAGCACCAGCCCCGCCAGCATCAGCGCGAACAGGCACAGGCGCACCGAGGTGCGTTCCGGATCGAGCCAGTTGGTGACCCAAGAGGTGTAGACCCACACCCACCAGACGCCGAACAAGAGCAAGGCGGTTTCGAGCGCGCCGCGCGGATCGAGGTGCGCGAGCAAACGGTGCGACAGCTGCGTCACCGCGAATACGAACACGAGGTCGAAGAACAGCTCGACCATCGTGACCTTGCCGTCTTCCTGCCCGCCGCGCCGGCGCAGCAGGCTGCTCGCTTTGCTCATACCTTCCCCGTCACGCCGCTCCGACCGGCCATCCTAGCCGAGCCGCCGCCGGCCGACACGGCCGGTCACCGACATTTACGGAGTGTCGAAGCCGTCGGCGAAGATCGTGTCGGTGTCGGCCGGCGGGGTGAAATCGCCGGCCAGGTGCAGCACGATCGCATTGCCGTCGCCGGCGATGGCGTCGTTGATCTGGCCGCCGAAACCGCCGCAGTCGTTCGTGCCGACCGGCGGAATCGCAAAACTCGGGTCGGACAGATCGAGTCCGGCCGCCGACGCGGTTCCGGCGAGTTCGATCGCGATCGGCGCGAACACGCAGGTGCCGACATTGATCGGGCCGAGCACGCTTGAGGCCGAGATCACCTGCAGCCGCAATGCCGCCGGCGTCAGCGCGGCGACGCCGTCGGCAGCGACCGTGCCGCTGGATTGATCGGTCTGGCCGAGCTGATAGGTCACCGTGACCGGACCGAACGGCGAATCGAAGCTGGTGGTGGTCTGCGGAAAGGTCAGCGTGCCGGGCGCGATCGCTCCGCTCGTGCTGTCGTAGCCCGATCCCGCGAAGACGCCGCCGCTCGGCAGCGCGGCGCTGTCGCCGCCGACCGAGAGCGTGCCGCTGAGCGGAAAATCGACCGCGGCGGCCACTGCCGGCAGCGCCATCGAAGCGACGGCCAGGCACCAGGCCGCCGCGTATCGCGTCTTGATCTGCGTTGAAACGCTTTGCATCGTTGCCGCCCAATTGCGACGAAGCCCGCTCGATGGCGCCGCCGTCTTGCGCGAACCCCGCTCGTCTGGAGGGGGTTCGCGCACGGCCGGCGTCGTTACTTCTTCTTGTCCTCCGCCGCCGTCCACTGCTTCAGCCAAGCGTTGACGGTGTCGTGCCAGAGCACGCTGTTGTGCGGCTTGAGCACCCAGTGGTTCTCGTCGGGGAAATGCAGGAACTGGCTCGGAACGCCGCGCCGCTGCGCTGCCGTGAACGCGGCGATGCCCTGCTCGAGCGGGATGCGGAAATCCTGCTCGCCGTGCACCACCAGGATCGGCACGCGCCAGTCCTTGACGTGGTTGACCGGGTTGAATTTCTCGTAGCCGGCCGGGTCTTCGAATTGGGTCTTGCCGGCGTGCTCCCATTCGTCGAACCAGAGTTCTTCGGTCGAGTAGCTCATCATGCGCGCGTCGAACACGCCGTCGTGCGCGACGATGCACTTCCACGGCTGGTTCCACACGCCGGCGATCCAATACGCCATGAAGCCGCCGTAGGAAGCGCCGAGTGCGCAGGCGCGGTCGCCGTCGAGGAAGCGGAAGTTCTCCAGCGCCGCGGCCCAGCCGAGCTTGAGATCTTCCAGCGGCGCGCCGCCCCAGTCGCCGGAAATCGCGTCGGTGAACTTCTGGCCGTAGCCGGTGGAGCCGTGGAAATTGATCGCGACCACGGCGAAGCCTTGGCCGGCGTAGGTCTGCGGATTCCAGCGGTAATGGAAGTCGCTGGTCATCGCGCCTTGCGGACCGCCGTGGATGATGAAGGCGACCGGGTACTTCTTGCCGGCGCGGTAGTTGGCCGGCTTGACCACGTAGCCTTGCACCGAATCGCCGTTCGCACCTTGGAAGGTGAAGAACTGCGGATCGCCGAAGCGGATGTTCTTGAGTCGTTCGGCGTTGAAGCGCGTGACCTGCTTGAGGCCTTTGCCGCGCAGATCGGCGCTGTACAGATCGGTCGGGTGGCGGAAGTCCTGGCGCGCGACGGCGAGTCCCTTCTTGCCGACGTCGAAGCCGACCACGCCACCGCCGTCGACGATGCGCGTGACCTTGCCGCTGGCCGCGTCGATCGCGAACAGCGGATGCTCGCCTTTGTCGTCGGTGGTCGTGTACAGCGTCTTGCCGTCGGCGGATTCCTTCAGCGTCGAGGCCGAGCGGTCCCAGCTCGGTGCGACTTCCTTCTTCGCGCCGGTGGCCAGATCGATCGCCCAGATGCCGAAACGATCGGCCTCGAAGCCGGGCCGCTTCATGGCGAGGTAGTACAGCGTCTTGCCGTTCGCCGAGGCCAGCGGATAGCCGTCCCAGGCCGGGTTGTCGGCGGTCAGATTGCGCGGCTCGGAAGAACCGTCGGCCGGCACCGCGTAGATGTCGAAGTTGGTCGACCAGGGCTCGGTCGTGCCGGCGATACGCGCATTGAAATAGACGCTGGCGCCGTCGGGCGAGAACCCGTACTCGCCGTCGTCGCCGAACGGCTTGGACGGCACGTCGCCGTCGATGCCGCGGCTCAACAGGCGCGGCTCGCCCTGCACGCGGCCGTCGCCGCCGACGTCGGCGATGAACAGCTGCGAGCGGCGGCCGTCGGCCCAGGTGTCCCAGTGGCGCACGAACAGTTTGTCGTAGACGGTGCCGCTGGCCTTGTCGGCCTTGCGCGCGTCAAGGCGCTGCTTGGTGCAGGCGAGCGTGTCGCAGTCGGCGAATACGTCGACCGACAGCAGCACGTGCTTGCCATCGGGCGCGAGTTTGAAATTGTTCACATCGAGCGGCAACCAGGTGATCTGACGCGGCGCTCCGCCCTTCGCATCGACCTGCCAGAGCTGGCTGACGCCGTCCTTGCCGGCCAGAAAATAGACGCCGGCACCGTCGGCCGACCAGCGCGGACCCGCCGCACCCAGGCCGGTTTCGGTCAGGCGTTTGGGCGCGCCGCCGCCGGACGGTACGGTCCAGATGCTGCTGCGCCCTTTGTTCGCCTCGTAGTCGGTTTCGCGCAGCTGGAACGCGATCTGGCGCCCGTCGGGGGACAGCGAGGGGTCGCTGACGCGGTCCATCATGACCAGGTCTTGCACGGTGAACGGATGCGGTTCGGCTTGCACGACCGCCGGCGCGGCCACGGCGAGCGCGAGCGATCCCTGCGCGAGTACGGCGCGGAACGACTTCATCGGGCGTCTCTCCCTTGTTCGAGAACCAAAAATAGTAAGCGCCGCGGGCGTAGTGCGGAAGTAGGCCCCGCGCGGCGGGCGGAATCGGCCTCGGCAGCCCCCTACGCGCCGCTTTGCCGCAGTGCGGCGAACCCGTGCCGACCGCACTACGATACCCTTATGCTTAGGCAATTGGTTTCGCGAGGGCACATTCGTCGATGACGAGACAATCGATCCGGTCCGGCGGCACCAAAGCACGTCTGCTCGAAGCCGCGGAGACGTTGTTCATCGAACACGGGTACGAAGCGATGTCGCTGCGCCAGATCACGGCGCAGGCCGGTGCGAATCTCGCCGCGGTGAACTACCACTTCGGCAGCAAGGAAGCCTTGATGCAGGAGCTCCTGACGCAGCGGCTCGACCGCTTGAACGAGGAGCGGCTGGAGCTCTTGTCGACCTGCGAGAAAGAGTACGGCGAGCAGACGATGGACGTCTCCACCGTGCTCAGCGTGCTGTTCACGCCCGGCCTGCGGCTCACGCGCAGCGCCGTCGGCGGCGCGAACTTCCTGCGCCTGCTCGGCCGCGTCTACAGCGACCCCTCGCCCTTCATCCGCGAATACCTGCACGAGCACTACGAATCGATCTCGGGACGCTTCTTCGAAGCCTTCTCGCGCGCGCTGCCGCAGATGCCGCGCCACGAACTCGGCATGCGCCTGCAATTCAGCCTGAAGGCGCTGTCGGGCATGCTCGCCAGCGAGAACACCGACGAGCTGGCCGCGGCGATCTGCATCGGCGAGGAAGTGAAGGACACGCTGATGATCGCGCGCCTGATCGCGTTCATTTCGCCGGTGTTGACGACGCCGTTTGGGCAGACTCAGCAGGCTAGTGCGGTCGAGCGGGTGCTGCATCTGGCTGATGCGGCGGCCAGCGCGGTCGATGCACGGGCACAACCGGATTCGCGTGCGAAATCGCGTAAATCGGGCTCTGCGCTGCCGTCGTGGAAGCCGCGCGCGGTCGAGCCCTGACGCGGCGGCTCTCAGCGTAGGCCGGGCGGCCGATTCGCTGCTGCGGGGCGACGCTGCCTCGGAGTCAGTTTCCGGCGAAACCGCACGCGTCCCAGCCCTGCTCCGTGCCGGCGGTCGATGGGCCGCGGAAGTTCTGCAGGTTGGACTGCGCCCATTCGTCCGCGTCGGCGATCTGCGCCGGCGTCAGATTCGCGGCCGCAGCGGTGAGTTCGCGATCGATCTGGGCGATACGATGCTGCTCCGCGCCGAGGCGGTAGAGCTTCAGGTAGCGGTAGTGTTGCGCAGGATCAGTGCCGACCACACCGGCGAGCAGGCCTTGTGCACCCGGCTCGTAGGCTTGTTGCAAAAGGTCAACGACGCGCCAGTCGCCGGCGGCGAGGCCCGCGTCGATCATCGATTGCGCGTCGTTGCGGTAGGTCTGCAGCGACTCGGGATGTTCCAGCAGACTGCGCGAATCGTACAGCGGTCCGCGCCCGAGGTAACAGGCGCGAGCGTCTTCGTCACCAAGCTTCGCCGCCTGAGCGATGTTCGGCACCAGGCTGTCGAGCATCGCCTGACTGGCGTCGGCACAGAGCTTCTGCGTCTCGCTCACGGAACGTTGGCGCAGTTCCATCGCATCCAGCAGGAACTGATAGGTGCGCAGCTGCTCGGGCGTCATGTCGTCGGTCTTCTTACTGGTCAGTTCGTCCGAAGCGTGGCCATTTCTCCATTCCGATCCACGCAAGCGGTTGCAACGATTTACGTCGCGCAACAGCCGTGCAGCCGCTGACGCATCACCGGCGTTCGCACGCGCCTGCAGATCGGCGAAGGTGTCTTTCAGCGGAGTACCGAGCGCGGGGAGCGGGTCACCTTTGTGGGCTGCCGATGCCGGCTTGGGCGACAACGGCGTGTGCGCAGCTCGTTCGCTGCCCTTTACGGTGGCCGGTCCGGTCTCGGGATGGCTTGGCCCGGCCATCGCCGCAGGTGACGGCGCGTTCGCTCGTCCTAGGAAATAAGCCGCGGCGACGATGCCGGCAGCGAGCGCGGCGAAGAGCCAGTGTCGATACTTCATGACAAAAGATTCCCGATGCAAGACTCGTCGCCGATCAAATGTTTGCTGTAGTTACGGGCACAATCACGAAGGATACGCGGCATTCGCAGCGTACCGAATGAATCGCGGCCCGCACGTTCGCGTCGTCGATCACGCTGGCGCTTGGGAAGCTTCCAAGGCGGCTTCCAAATTTGCTTTGACTCGCTCGCGCTCGCTCGGTGGCAACCGTGGATCGGGCATCAGCTCTTGCCACAAACGAATACAGGTGTCGTAGTCATCGATGAAGTAAGCCGCGAGTGCAAATTCGTCACGCGCGCGCCAGTGGTATACCGTCAGATCTACGTTCAAAAGATCGTCCGGACGCTCGATCGAACAGGCGATGCGCGCGAAGGTGTACGCGACCGCATAACGCTCGTGAGACCGCGCATGTCGCGCCAGCTCGCACGGCGCCTCGGCGCGCTGGGGGCGATAGTCATAGGCGTCGAGATAGGCCGCGAGGACGTCTTCGTAGCCGGCTCCAATTCGCTCTTGCAGTACCGCGATCTGAAACTTCGAGGCATACACTTCTTCGAACCAACCGCCGATCCGGACGCGGCGCTCGTAGGCCTCGATCGCCTCTTGCAGCCGGCCCGCGTCGCGCAGCGTTTGGGCGAGATAGAACGTGTAGCGCGGGTTGTCCGGAAAATCGACCAGCGCCTTCCGCAGCAGGTCGATGTCGTGTGCGTATCTTTGCTGCAATGGCTGCTGGCTGCGCACGCCGCCACCGAGCATGCGAATGCGAGCACCGTCGAGTTTGGTTTTCCAAACTTCGGCCAGCCGGGCTGAGTTTGGCACTTCGTGAATGACGCCTTCCCAGACCCAATCCAAGCCGAGCTTGAGCAATTGCACTCGATACCAGGATTGGACGCCGATCACGATCTCCACCATGTAGCCCGCCGCTCCGAGCGTGCCCCAAGAAAAATCGTCGGCCACTTCGAGCACGTCGTCGGCGTCGATCACCAACGCATAGTCGCCGTGCCGGTGCGCCAGCTGCAGCGCCTCGTTGCGGCCGTGCGCAAAGTCGATCCAGGGCCGTTCGATCAGCTCTCCCGGCAGGTCGGCCAATAAGGCACGAATTCGTTCCTGTGTGCCATCGGTGCTACCAGTGTCGACGATCGCCCAGGAATCGATGTGCGGGCGCACCGAACGGATGCAGCGCTCGATCACCTGCGCCTCGTTCTTCACGATCATGTTCAAGCAAACGCGCACGCAGACTCCCGTTAGTAATGCCCAATCATCCTGCGATGTAGCGACATCCGGCTTCTTCTCCGAACGCGTTCATCGCCCCACCACGTCGGCGCGCTTCAAAAAGCGGCTCAAGCGAGTGAAATCTCCTTTTGCTCGTTTCGGCTTCGCAGCTCGTTGCGCGCGGTTTCCAAATTGTTCTGCATGCGTTCGCGCTCGGCAGCCGGCACTTCCGGGACGGCGAGAATTTCTTCGTACAAGCGTACGCATGTAGCGTAGTCGCCGAGGGAGAAGCAGGCGATCGCGAGTTCGTCGCGCGCGCGCCAGCGATAGACGCCGGTGTCGACGATCACCAAATCTTCCGGCAACTCGATCGAGCAAGCGATGCGCGCGAACGCGTAGGCCGCCGCATGACGTCCGTTCATGCGCAGATAGCGAGCCAGCTCGCACAAGGCCTCGGCGCGTTGCGGACGGTACTCGTAGGCGTCCAGATAGGCGGCGACAATCTCCGCGTGCCTCGCCCCCATGCGCTCCTTCAGACAGGCGATCTGAAACTTCGAATAGCATACTTCCTCGAACCAGCCGCCGATTTCCACTCGGCGTTGATACATTTCCATCGCCTGCTGCAGGCGTCCTCGCTCGTTCAAGGCCTGAGCGAGGTAGAAGGTGTAGCGTGGATTGTCGGGCAGGTCGATCAGCGCGCGACGTAGTACCTCGATGTCTTTTTCGTATTTGTGCTCTAACGGCTGCTGGCTGCGCGCGCCGCCGCCGACAATGCGGATGCGCGGGCCTCGAAGCTTGGTTTTCATCACGGCTTCGAGATGCGAGGAGACTGGCACTTCGTGGATCACCCCCTCCCAGACCCAATCCAAACCCATGCGCATCAATGCGACACGCCAAAAGGACTGGTTGTCACCGAAGACGATCTCGAACATATAGCCCGGCGCGCCCAACTCGCCCCATTGAAACCCCGGATCTGCCTCGAATAGATCGTCAGCGTCGATCACCAGGGCGTATTCGCCGTGTTTCTGCGCCAGCTCGAGCGCTTCGTTGCGATTGTGCGAAAAATCGACCCAGGGTCGTTCGATCAGCTCGCCCGGCAAGCCTGCGAGCAGAGTACGGACCAGCTCCTGCGTGCCGTCGGTACTACCGGTATCGGAAATCGCCCAACTGTCGATGTAGGGCCGCACCGAACGAAGACAGCGTTCGATTACATGCGCCTCGTTCTTTACGATCATGCTGAGGCAAACGCGCGGACGTTTGGCCACTTCGGGCCGCTGCATCGCGGACGATCGCTCAGTGCCGCGGCTGTACCAATCTTCCGCACGCGATTTTTCTTCCGCTCCGAGTAGGCGCTTCTTGAAAACGACGTGCATCGAATCGACCGCACGGGGCGTGCGAAATATCTGCTCGTCCGTCATCCCGGTGCTGCGTAGACTCTGACCGAGCGGACTCAGGGCCATTTCGTTGCTGACCAAATCGAATCGCGCCTCGCGCCAACCGAGATACCAATGCCAGTCGGTGTAGTAGAGCCAGCTACGCTCGTTGAACGCGCGCACGTGAGTGGGATCCTGCCAGGCGCCGTAGGAAAGATCGTAAGGCACGCTGTTTCGCATTTCGCCGCCGACCTTCAGCAAGTCGAGGCTGCGCGTCATCAGACCGACCAAATCCGGTACGTGCTCGAGTACGTCTTTAGTTTCGATCGATTCGAAAGCGCCTGGATCGAAGCGCAAGAGACCAAAGCGGTGGCTGAAGTGCACACGGCGGAAGGCCCCCGCTTCGGTCAGATCGCAAACGACGTCGGGATTAGTTTTGGCATCGATGTCGATATTGAGCGCATCCGCCCGCCAGTCCTTGCCGCTCCCTAAGTTGATCCGTTTGGGCAGCGGCAAGACCAGCTCGGACAGTGCCTCGGCGAGCATCGGCGCCTGATCACGCTGCGAAAAGATCTCGAAACCGCGTTGCTCCAGAGCATGACGACGTTCGTCGTCATGCACCAATTCGACGCAAGTCTCCACCAGCTGCGAGTACGGAACGCAGGCCATCGCATCGCGCAGTTCGGCATTGATTTCCGTGTTGTCCTCGCATTCGCAGACGATGGCCTTGCGATTGGAAAGCAAGTAGGAACTGCGCACGATCTCGTGTACTTTCGCATCGTATATGTGCACGTTCAGCACCAGCTTGCTGCGTGCGATCCAGCTGTCGCGCTCTTGCCCATAGACGCCGAACAAGGTTTTCACCTTGAGGCCGGCGGCGCGGAGGGCGTCGATCGCCTGCTGTCGGCGTGGATTGGTCGAACCGTAGAACAGCACGTCGATGTCCTGCTCTGCCGCAGGGGCAATGCGCGAAAGTTCCGCCCTGTAGCCGATGCCCAGAAACTGTACGTGCCGATTTGCGGTTTGGGCGCGGATCTTGGCGACGTTGCGGCGCGAGTAATCGAGCACAGCGTGTGTGCGCAACTGCTCGAGATAATACGGATGAAAAAAAGGAGAATCAGCGCCCAACTGCTCGAAGTTGAGGATGACGGAGCTGGGCGGCAGGACGTTTCCTTGACCGAGCAGGTGCGCTCCGATGATCAGATTGGTGCTGTCCACGTCGAGCTCGTTGACGGCGGTATCGACAGTGCAACCTAGCGCACGCAATGCACAACCTAGGCTAAGGACTAGCTCGTCGAACGCGGCGGCATGGGCGAAACCGTCGGGCTGAATCAAGACGAGCCGCACGCGCTCGAATAGGGAAGGCAATTGCAGTGACGTCGCTGCCATTGGAAATTGGATACTCAAGCGATCTGTTGGACGAACGGCCGGCTGGACCGCGCAATCGAGCATGTCTCGGACGAGATCAGAACGCGCATGCGTTGCCCCACGTCATTGTCGATTCGCTCACGTCGTTGCCGCGAAATTGATTCTGGTAGGTGTCCTGCGCCCAGGCATCCGCTTCCGCTAATTGCGCCGCAGTCAAGGACGCTGCGGCAGCGACCATCTTTCCTTCAACCTTTGCAGCAGAATATTGGTCGTACTGGAGGTGGTAACCGAGGCGATAGAGTTTCAAAAAACGGTAGCGTTGGACCGGATCGAAATCCAGCATCCCACCGAGCAGGCTGTTGGAATCGGGCGCGTATGCGTCGTTCAATATCTCGACCACCCTCCAGTCGCCGGCGCCGATCCCGGCTTGCACTAGCGATGGTATGTTGGCTCGATACTGCTCGAGTACTTGCGGCCGACCACCAAGGCTACGCATGTCCAGACCCGGTCCTTGCTGAAGTACGCAAGCTCTCGCGTCAGCGTCGCCCAGTTCGGCGGCTTTTTGCATCGCCCCGAAGCGCTCACCGAACATGTCGCTAGTGACGCCGTCGCACAGGTGGTGCAGGCGTTGTAAGTTTTCCTTGTTGAGTTCGACGCTATCGAGTTCAGCCTGATACGTTTCCAACTGCGTCGAGTCCATCCCGTCCACAGCTCTTTTCAGTATTTCTTCAGAGAGGGAAGAAACTACCGATTCGGTGCCGGACAAGCTTCGGCAGCGACTCAAATCGCGATACAGGCGGGTTGCCGCTTCGACATTACCGGCCTTCGCCTCGCGCGACAACTCCGTGAAAGCGTCTTTCAGAGGTTGGATGTCGGGCGGCATACCCGACAAAGCCCTGCGTGCTTTCTTGAGCTCGGACGCCTTTACGGCGCGCTCCTCCGAATTCGACGCTGTCGGCGCGGCTGGCGTCAGCACCGCCGTGGCGGTCGGCACCGACCCCTTCCATTGGAAACGGGTGATGAAGTAGCCCAGGACGGCCGCGAGAAGAGAGAGCGATACGATGGCGATGGATCGGCGGCGCATGGCTGAAGCTCCTGCAGGACGGCCTTCACGGCCGCCCTGCAGTCATTTGAGTCTAGGGTCGGCCGACCTCTCCTTACGGAGTGGCTTGACCTGAAACGACATACCCTAGCGTAATCCGCGAGTTTCCGTTCAGAACCGCGGTGTTTTTACCGGATGCGGAAGGCAGGCCTACTTTCAAGTTGACCGCGCCCGAAACCAAGGCATCCAAGAGCTGGGTCAGGATCGGCAAACCGAGGGCGATATTGCCGCAACCTTTGGCGGCTGGTACCGCAAACGAGTTGTCGACCAAGGTGCTGCCGTCGACCTTGATGTAGCTGTAGTAGTTCGTTACGTCGGTCACGACCTCTTCGTACGTGCCGACATTGCCGGTGATCGGCTGATTCGGCGGCGGCGGATTGGTCGTCGACGTCCGCAGGTTCACCAGAACCGGATTTTCCGCGGAGCCGATGTAGCAGGTGTTGCCGAGGAAGGGGTTCGACAGACGCACGCGCAACGGCAGCGTCGCCGCTGTCGGATCGGTGCCGTCAGTGGGCGGATACAGCGCGTAGATGAAGACGGTTTGAACGGGAGCGACCAGCTCCATCGTCGCGGTCACGTCGTTGACCGAGTTGACGATGTTCCAGAACGCGACCCACAGCGGGAACGGCCAGTTCGGTAGCGGATTGGTGATACCCAGCAGGCCTCCGGGGACGTGTCCCGGCGGAGACGACAGCGTCGGCGCACCGACTGCATCGTACAACGGCGATCCGTTCAAGTAGGTCAAGCCGCCCTGCAGCACGATTGGAGAGTCGATTGGTAGGGTGGTGGAGCCGATCGTGAAGGCACCCGACGTCGTCTCGTTGTAGAGGCAGTTGCCGTAGTCGCCTACATTCGGATCGGTATATGGGCAATGCTCGAATACCTTGTAGGGGCCGGGCAGCGTGATTGCAGCGGCACTCTTCGGAACGACAGCGGTGGCGGCCAGCGCAGCCGTGAGCGCAAAGGTCAATGCGTGCAGCGATTGTTTCAACATAGCAATCTCCCGTGTTTCGACAAAAGCAATAAAGGCCTCCGGCCGGGGCATGAGCACCAGCCGCCGAAACAGCCTTCGACATCCTTGTCGGTCTTCTAAAAGCGATATCGCCGGAGCGAGGCTGTTTCGTCGAACGCTCAGGCGAATGAACCGACTTTTCTCCCATCAAGAACGGGGTCATCGTGCAGCGACCGCCATTCCTGCCCGCCACTTCGTCGGAATCAATAGAACCCCTTGCGCACACTCAGACCGATCATGCGCGGATCTTGCAGGAACACGTTGGAGGTCAGACCGGTGTCATCGCTGTTGAGGAAGGTACCGGTGATCGCCTCGCCGCCCAGCGCATTCTTGACGTACAGCTGTACAGTGAGATCGTCTTCCAACCTCTGCCAGGTCAGCGACAGGTTCACGTTGCCCCAGTCGTGCAGGCGATCGATCTTGTCTTGATAGATGCGTGCCCAGCTCTCACCTTGGTAGTACAGGTCAGCGCGCAGAATCAGGTCGCCGTGATCGGTGAAGAAGGTGTATTGCGGGCTCACGCTGACCGTGATGTGCGGAGCGTTCGGCAGGCTGTGGCCGCCTACGTTCTTGGCGAAACCTTGACCGCCGTTCGGACCGTCGGTGCGCGGATCGTAGTACCAAGGGAACAGCCCCGCGAATGGATTGTCGGGAACGTTGGCCCACGCGCCGCTGCCGAGCGGGTAGTTGTAATTGCAGAAGCGATTGAGCTGATTGAGCGCGTCGATCCCGATGCTTTGGAAGAAAGCCAATACATCGGATACGTACGCCCGCGGCGCGACGCAGTTCGACGAGTTCTGCAGCCAAGGCCGCACGACGACCCAGTCCGGATTGCCGTTGGTGCGGTCCATCGGGTCGATCGAGTACTGATTGGAACCGATACGCGTGCCGAGCAAACCGAGGTTGCCGCTCAGCTGGAACGAAGGCGTCGGTTTCCAGGCCGCCTCGAGTTCCAGGCCCCAGGTCTTGGCGTCGAAGTTTTCGTTCAGAGTTGCGCGGTCCTGGATCTGCGAAACCTGATAGTTCTTGTAGTCGTTGTAGAACAAGGTCGCGTTGACGATCAGCTTGCCGTCGGCCATCACGTTCTTCGTGCCGAACTCCAACGCGTTGACGTATTCGGCCTTGAACTTCGGATCGCGCTGCGGAAAGGAAAGGTAGCGAGGGTCGGCGCCAATACCTGGCGAGTTGGTTCCGCCGGCCTTGTAGCCGCGCGAGAACGAGCCGTAGAACATCGTACTGTCGGTGAACGAGGTCTGCGGCGTCCATTCCAGCACTACGCGACCGGTCGGCTCGTTCCAGGTCTGGCGAATCTCCGGCTGCGACGGATAGCCGCTGCTGACGTAACCACCACCGTAGAACCCTTCCGTGAGCAGCGCCTGACTCGGAATCGGCGTGGTGAATTTGCGGTCGTTGGTGAAGCGCAAGCCAGCGGTCAGCTTCACAGTGTCGGACAACTGCCAATACGTTTCGCCGAAGACAGCCGCCGATTTAGTTTCCGCCACGTTCCAGCTACGAAAATAATTGTGGCCCTGGCCATTTATGCGATTGAGAGGATTCGGATCGAGATAGAGACAGGCCGTCGCGAGAGGATTGCTCGGATCTATCGGCGCACGCGATCCCGGAGCGCAACTCACGGGCGGAGCGTACATGCCCGCGCCGCCGTAACCATTGAGGAACGTCTGCCCCAACAATGTGAACATGTTGTTGAAGACGTAATAGTTCTCGTCAATCTTGTAGTGCAGATAGTTGGCACCCACGCTGAAATTGAAGGCGCCGTCGAACGAGGATTGCAGACGGAATTCCTGCGACCACTGCGTGCTGTACGCCGTGTTCAGGTCGACCAGCAGCATACGATCGGACGGGCCCAATTGCGGATCGTTGAATACGCCGCCTGGAATCAGGTCGAACACCGGCGCGCCATCGGGCGGGCCGTTGGGCGGAAAACCGATCACGCCATCGGAGGTATTGGCGAATATCTTGTTCGACTGAAAACGCGCGTAGTCTTGCGAGGAATAGTAGCGATCGCGCGTATACAGGGTCTGCGAGATGAACTTCAATCCGTCGCTGACTTCGGCGTCGAAGTTGATCTGCGCGACATCATTCTTGGCCTTGAAGATTGGATCGTAGGTCGTCGCAATGCGGCGCAAATCCTTCGATTGCACCAGACCCTCGTACGGATCGATCCCAGGCGGCACGGTATAGACCGGCCCCGAGCCATCCCTTCTGAAGCCCAGAAGTCCTGGCTGCGATGCTGCGGCGAGAATCCAGGGCAGGCCGCTGCCGTTGGGTGTTCCGAATGCCGCGTCGCCGTACAAGGAACCGTCGAGGCAACCTTGATTGAAATAGGGGCGGTCGGCGACCGAAGGTACGATGCCGTTGAACTCCGCCGGTCCCGGATCGCGATGGCAAAGCTGCTTACCGGTACGCGAGCGGTCGTCGTTCTCGTTGAAGTGCTCCCATACGATGCTGGCATTGACACCTTCGGCAGGCTTCCAAGCCAACGACAGTCGCCCCGACCACAGATCGCGGCCATTGACGTTCTGGCGCGTCACCTCGTTGTAATCGTAGCCGTCACGATCCGTCCATGCCCCCGCGGCACGGAAAGCCAGGCTTTCACTGAGAGGCACGTTGACCATGCCGCTGAAGCGGCGGCTGTCGTAATTGCCGACCTCGGCTTTCACCCAAGACTCGAACCCGTCGAAACTCGGCAGATTCGGAATCATGTTGACCACGCCAGCGGTCGCGTTGCGGCCGTACAGCGTGCCTTGTGGGCCGCGCAGCACCTCGACACGGTTGACGTCGAAGTACTCCTGCTCGAACAAACGGTTGCGGATCATCGGCGTCGAATTGAAGCTGACCGCGACGGCCGGGTCGGTCGTCACCGACAGCGCCTGCGTACCGATGCCGCGAATCTGGAAGTTGTACATCGAGAAATTGGTCTTGGTGAAAGCGACGTTCGGTACTGCCGTCACCAGATCGCCACCACTTTCGATCTTGCGGTCGCTCAAATCCTCGCCGCCGAAGGCGCTGATCGCGATCGGCACTTTTTGAATGTTCTCGACCTTCTTCTGCGCAGTAACGGTGATGGTTTCGAGCTGAGTGGAATCCTTGGCTGACTTGCCCTTGGCCTTCGAAGACGGCGCGGACGCGGGAGTCGACGGGTCCTGCTGCGCAGCCTGCGGCGCATCCGCAGCATCAGGCGTGGCCTGTTCGTTCGTATCGCCTTGCGCATAAGCCGCGGCCCCCTGAAGCAAGGCCAGCCACAGCACATTACGACGCAGGCGGGTTTTTGAGTGGTATTGCACTTCAGCCATTTTCCGTCCCCGTTACAATCGCGGCATCGTTAGAAAAACAACTAGTTATGAACTCTCTGACGAAGCGATTTCGCTTCAATAGTCGACTGCCGCTCTATGAGAGGCGGCAGGATCACTTTCTCTCTTTTTCTTCGTAAATCCGATGGCTTCTTTCCAACGCGGATATCGTCGATCGCCCGTATCTCGATTAACACATGAGCAAAAATCGATCTGAACCGATACTTGCATCGAAATGAGACAGCGACACAGTTCGGCGAAGAGCGCAATGCCGCAGCTGTTTCTCCGCCGGCCTCACTGCAGCACGTAGCATCCGCTAGGTCGCCGTCGAAACGGGAAGGGCGTTACCGCCCTTCCCCCAACGTTTCGGGCCGAAAGGACAACTTCGGCGCAGCCGCCACATCGACCACTCTTGACTGATCGTGAAATCAGTGGATGTACGTGGTCGGCGTGCTGGTCAGATTGCCCGTTGAACGGACCACGCAGCTCGCACCGCCCGGCGCACTCAAAGTGCCGACGAAGGTTAGCTGGCCCGGACCGAGCGAGCCTACCGCGGCATTCGAACCATTCAGCGTTCCGTTCACCGAGCCCGTGCAGGTCTTGTTGATCGGCGCCGGCAAGAAGATCGTGATCGGACCAATGACCACATTGTTCGTTCCGCTCACCGAAGTCGGCACGCTGATGTTCCAGGGTGTTACGGCATTGATGGTCGAGCAGGACACCGGGGTGAACGATGCAGAAGTGACTTTGTCACCCGATCCTGCGACGCCCGTCAGCGTGAAGGTGGACGTGCAAGCAAGCGAGCCGCCGGAAATGGCGATCGTCGGGCCGGAGAACTTGGGATTGAAGACCGCCGAACCAGCCGAAGGATCGTTGAAATAATCCAACGCCATTGCCGAGGACGCTGCCAGCGTGCAGGCGGAAACCAGAGAACCCGTGACGATTTTCTTTACGGTTTTCATACTAAGACCCTCTTGGGCTAGATGAAGAATGGCAAGGCGTTTCTTCTTCGTCTTACTTCGTTTAATCGACGAAGTATTCCTCGACGCCGCCGCCTTGCAAGACGGCGCCAACAGGCTGCTTGATCGCTTGACTAGAAACTCCGTCGAATGTGCCTCATACCCGCGCCACCTCCGTCGGCCAGGAGGGTGGCCAAGCCTCCGGCTTCGAATCGGGGGACTGCAATCGTTGTTCGCGCTCGCTCTGCTGCTCGACCACGACCGCCAGTCCCATCACCTGCTCGATCGCGCTGTCATGCGCGACCTGGTCGAACGGCGTCGTCAGCATCGGCGCGATGAACGCAACCAGACGCGAAAGCAGTCGCGTGTCGTCAACCGGCCCGCCCACGCACATCGCGGCGATCAGCTGGTCGAGGTTCTCGCTCGCGAGCACGCCCGACAGCGCCTTCAGGCTGAACTGCAAACGCACGCCGAGCTCGTGCCGCGGAACTTGCGGCAATGCGCGCTCGAACGCGGCGAAGAAGCCCTCGAAGACCGAGCGATAGTGCTCGTGCAGAAAATTGCGGATGAACGGCGAAGGATCGCTGTAGACGCGACCGAGCAAACGCATCGAGGCCGGACCGCCGCTGCGCGCAAGACGCAGCGCCGGCACGAACAGCACGCCGAGCACGATGTTGAGATCGGGAGCCTGATCGCCGGCGGCTTGCTCGCAGGCGGCGAGCAAACGCTCGCGCTCGCGGCTGAGTCGGTCCAGGCGCTCCGACAGCAGCTCGCGCACCAGCGCTTCCTTGCTGCCGAAGTGGTAGTTCACCGCGGCGATGTTGGCGCCCGCGAGCATGGTGATCTGGCGCAGCGACATGGCGTCGTAGCCATGCTCGACGAACAAGGCTTCCGCCGCCTGCAAGAGGCGCGCCTTGGTCCCGTTCGAGCTGACGTTCTTGCCGATCATCGCCGAAGGCCCCCCTGGGCGCAGCGTGCAGATCCGGAGGCCGAGCCTGTGTCCAGGCCAACCTGACGTTCACTTCAATGAGGTGATTAATGAGATCACTTCAAACGAGTGATTGGCGATTGTAGAGATGCTGTGAAGAGGCGCAAGCTGCACTGCAAAACATCTCGCAGCGCCTCCAAGCAAGCTGCAAAGGCCGGTTCTGCAAAGGAAATGCGGCCCCGAGGCACAGCGGCGGCGGTGGCGATACCCGCCGAATTTGTTGCGATGCAGGTCGACGAGCCGATGCTGCTCCGCCGCATCGCCCTAGTCGCTTCGGTCGCAGAAAACGTTTCCGCCGCGGCCGCTTTCCACGCCCATCCCGCCGAACGATAGCCCTCCGTGGCTATACTCCGGCCGCTTCTCCGCCAGGAATCGGAATGTCCGCCGTTGCCGAGGTTTCGATCCGCCGGGACGAGTTCCTCGGCCATCCGAAGGGACTCTACGTCTGTTTCTTCACCGAAATGTGGGAGCGCTTCTCGTTCTACGGGATGAAGGCGCTGCTCTTGCTCTACCTGACCAAGTACCACCTCTTCACCGACGAGCACGGCTACAACCTGATCGGCGCCTACGGCGGCCTGGTCTATGCGATGCCGGTGATCGGCGGTCTCATCGCGGACCGCTGGCTGGGCATGCGCAAGGCGGTGGTGTTCGGCGGGATTCTGCTCGTGCTCGGGCATCTCGGCATGGCGATCGAAGGCCACCCGGCGAGCAGCGCGAACGGCGTGATCACACGCGACGCCGGCACGCTGCAGATCTTCTACTTCTCGCTCGCCCTGATCATTCTCGGCGTCGGCTTCCTCAAGCCGAACATCTCGACCATTGTCGGCAAGCTTTACGGCGAGAACGATCCGCGCCGCGATTCGGGCTTCAGCCTGTTCTACGCCGGCATCAACATCGGCGCGACGATCTCCGGTGTGTTGTGCGGCTGGCTCGGCGAAACCTACGGCTGGGGCTGGGGTTTCGGTGCCGCCGGCATCGGCATGCTGGCGGGACTGGCGAACTTCCTCTACGGACAGAAGCATCTGCACGGCCACGCCGAGCCACCCGATCCGGCCGCTCTACGCCAGCGCGTGTTCGGCTTTCTCACGCGCGAGCAATCGATCTACCTCGGCTCGCTCGCCGGCTTGTTCGCGATCTGGGGACTGATCCAAGCGCATTCGCTGTTTCTCGCGATCGTGCCTGGGTGGTTCGAACCGAGTCCGGTGCTGCTCGCGATGCACTTGGTCACCGCTTGTCTGCTCGGCGGCATCCTCTGGTTCATGTTCGCGCGCTGCACCAAGGTCCAGCGCGAGCAGATGGCGGCGGTGCTCGTCTTCATCGTGCTGTGCCTGATCTTCTTCACCCTGTACGAACAGACCTACGGTTCGTGGGTGCTGTTCTCCGATCGCGTGATGAACCATCGCGCGCTCGGTGTCGAATGGAATGCGAGCGAGCTGACATCGCTCGGCGCCGTGTTCATTCTGATCCTCGCGCCGATCTTCGCGTGGCTGTGGCCGCGGCTGGAAACGCGCGGCTGGAATCCGAGCAAGCCGGCGAAGTCCGCCTACGGTTTGATCCTCGCCGGCGCCTCGTTCCTGGTGCTGGTCTGGAGCGCGCGCAATCCCGAGGCGAACGGACTGACTAATATCTGGTGGTTCGTGCTCGCCTACTTCGTGCTCGAAGTCGGCGAGATGCTGCTGTCGCCGATCGGCCTCTCTGCGGTCACCGAGTTGTCGGTGCCGAGCGTGGTCAGTCTGATGATGGGCGGCTGGTTTCTCGGCACCTCGTATTCGGAGGTGCTGGCCGCGCAACTGAGCCAGCTGTCGGCGATCGAAATTCCTGACGGCCAAAGCCTGAACGTCGCCGAGGCACTGACGAAGTACGATCAGCTGTTCGTGTTCTCGGCCAAGATCGGCATCGTCTGCGGCCTGCTCGCGCTGGCGGCGACGCCGCTGATCAGGCGCTGGATGCACGGTGTGAAGTAACGACGACGGTGCATCGCCTGGGCGAGTGCGCCGCGCGGCACACTCGCCGTCGAATTGAGCCGCCTCAGCGCGCCGGCTCGGCCGATGCAGTGCCGCCGAGGCTGCGCTGCAGGAAGGCCAGCATCTTGGTGTACATCTCGACGCGGTTGGCGGTCACATAGAAACCGTGCCCTTCCTTGTCTTTGAGCAGCCACTCGTAGGGATATTTGCGTTCGTCCAGCGCCTCGCGCAACGCATCCGCCTGCGCGATCGGTACGCGTTCGTCGCGTCCTCCGGCGATCAGCATCAGCGCCGCCTTGAGGCGGTCGACGTTCTCGGCGGGTGAACGTTTGCGCATGTCGGCCGCGTCCGTGCCGAGCACTCTCTGCAGATAGCGCTTGCCGTACAGGCTGCGCGGGATGTCGCCGTCGCGATACATCAGGCCCAGATCGTAGACGCCGACATAACCGATCGCGCAGCGGTACAAATCCGGTTCGCGTACCGCGCCTTGCAACGAGGCATAGCCGCCGTAACTGCCGCCGTACAGGCACAATCGTTTCGGATCGGCATAGCCTTGCTGCACCGCCCAGCGCGTGGCGTCGGTCAGGTCGTCCTGCATGCGCAGGCCCCACTGCCGGTAGCCGGCCTGCTCGAAGTCGGCACCGTAGCCGCCCGAGCCGCGGAAATTCAGCTGCAGCACCGCGTATCCGCGGCTCGCCAACAGCTGCACTTCGGGATCGAAACCCCATCTGTCAGCGATGCCGTGCGGCCCGCCGTGAGGGTTGACGATCAGCGGCAGATTCTTGCCGTCGCCGCCGCGCGGAAGGGTCAGGTAGCCGTTGAGTTCGAGGCCGTCGCC
Source organism: Dokdonella sp. GW821-FHT11D02 (assembly GCF_058808595.1). Classification (NCBI taxonomy): domain Bacteria; kingdom Pseudomonadati; phylum Pseudomonadota; class Gammaproteobacteria; order Lysobacterales; family Rhodanobacteraceae; genus Dokdonella; species Dokdonella sp. GW821-FHT11D02. Next base: position 3,791,352 of record NZ_CM179520.1, read on the forward strand.
GGCCTTCAAGCGTATCGGCTGCATCGCCGCCATCAGCTCGGGTTCGATCCATTTGCGCGCGCTGCCGATGTATTCGGCGTTCTTCTTCTGCGTGTCGAACAAATAGAAATCGCCCGGATTGCGATCGCTGGAAACGTGCACCAGACCGAATTTGCCGTCGTTGGCGAAGCTGCCGAAGATCGCGACCTGGCCGGGAAACGCCTTTTGCGTCGCCAGCGCGAGCCGCGCATGCGGCGAGTTCGGATCGAACACGTGAATGGCGGTCTTGCCGTCGTGCGTCACCACTCCGTAGGCGTCCTGCTGGTCCGGCGTCAGCAGCAGTTCGCCGGGATCGGCGCCGCCCTCGTACAAGAGCTCTTTCGCGCCACTGTCGAGGTCGATGCGATACAAGGCATCGGGTTTGTTCGCACGCGAGACGTTCGCATACAGATGCCGGTTGTCGCGCGCGAACATGCGCGGCCTCATGTACACCTTGCTGACCTTGGGGTCGTTGAAGACGCGCCATTCGCCGCCTTCTTCGCCGCGCACGTAGATGACCAGGTTCACGTTCTCGTCCGCGGCGCCGGCAATGCGCACGCGTCCGCGATGATCGGCGATGAACTGCGAATCCGCTTTCGGGCCGACGCCGACGCGACGCGTGTTGCCGGTGTAGACGTCGAGCATTTCGACGCTGGGCGGCGCTTGCTCGCTGTTCTGCCAATCGAAGGTCTGCACCAGGATGTTCTTGTCGTCGCCCGGAATGCGGTCGATGACGAAGGCGCTGGCGTAGCGCTTCTCGCCGCCGCGCTTGATGCGTGAGCCGACTTCCTCCGCACCGCGATAGCCGAACAGCTGCATCGAGCCGCTGCCGTCGGCGTTGATCGCATACAGCTCGCCGTTCGGCCGTGGCGCGTCGATGCCGCCGAGCTGCTCAGCTACCGAGGCGACCAGCCGCGTTTCATTGACCCACCAGAAACGATCGACCACGTTGTTCGAGGAAGCGCGGATGCTCGCGGTGCGCTGGTTCTTGACGCGATCGATGACGAACAGAACCGTCGTATCCTCGAACGGCACTTTCACCGCGAGATATTGCCCGCCGGGCGAGATCGCCATCTCCTCGATGTCCGGTTTCTTGACGAAATCTTCGATCGAGACCTGTGCCGGCGACGACGCCTGTGCCGGCGCTTCCGCTTTCTTTTCTTCGGCCCACGCGAACGCCGACGCAAACGCCAGCGCGACGGAAAGCATCCGTTTCATTGCAACCTCCCCTTGTCGCCCGCTTCCTTGTGCGACGACTCGCGCCTCCGTGCGGAGGCTTCTCCTCAAGTCGTCTTGACGCGCCCGTAGCGGTCTTCCAGGCGCACGATGTCATCTTCCCCGAAATAATCGCCGCACTGCACTTCGATCAAGTGAATATCGGTATCGGTCGGGTTCTCCAGCCGATGCACGGTGTTCATCGGGATGTAGGTCGACTCGTTGCGGCCGAGCAGGAATTCGCGCTCGCCAACGCGCACCTTCGCGGTGCCCTCGACCACCGTCCAGTGTTCACTGCGGCGATGGTGCAACTGCAGCGACAGCACCTGGCCCGGCTTCACCGTCAGCCGCTTGACCTTGCAGTCTTCGGCGTCCTCGAGCACGGTGTAGCTGCCCCAAGGCCGGTGCACGGTCTGGTGCACGCTCGCAGCGGCATGATTGGTCGCGCGCAGGCGCTCGACCACCAGTTTGACCTGCTGCGCGCGCTCGCGATGCGATACCAGCACCGCATCGCCGGTGTCGACGATGACCAGATCCTTGACGCCGACCGCGGCGACCATGCGCGCGTCGGACTGGATGTAGCAGTTCTCGCTCTCGATCACGATCGCTTGCCCGCGCACGCGATTGCCGTCGTCGTCGGCTTCGGCGTCGAGATCGCTGATCGCCTTCCACGAACCGATGTCGCTCCAGTCGAACGCGGCCGGTACCACCGCCACCTTCGGCGCGCGCTCCATGATCGCGTAGTCGATCGAGATGTCCGGCTGCGCCAGGAACGCCTCACGCACGTACTCGACCGGGCTTTCGTGGCTGGTCGCCTGCGCATGGCAGGTCTGCGCCGCGGCGAACACATCGGGACAGACCTTCGCGGCCACGTCGAGCAAAGCGTCGGCACGGAAACAGAACATGCCCGAGTTCCAGACATATTCGCCCGAGGCGACGTAGCTCTCGGCCACTTCGCGGCTCGGCTTTTCGACGAAGGCGCCGACCTGGCGCCCGTCGCGCCCGGCGATCGCCTCGCCCATGCGCACGTAGCCGAAACCGGTTTCCGGATGCGTCGGTCGGATGCCGAACGTGACCAGCCAGCCGTCCTGCGCCAGCGCGGCCGCGCGCTGCGCGTCGGCGGCGAAGGCGTCGAGATCGCGGATCAGATGATCGGCCGGCAGCACCAGCAACACGGCCTCGGCGCCGACGTGCTCGCGCGCGTACAACGCGGCCAGGACCACCGCCGGCGCGGTGTTGCGCCCGGCCGGTTCGAGCAGGAACGGCAGACGGTCGAGATCGGCCTGCGGATGCTGGGCGTACTCGTCGCGGGTCAGGAAGTAGTAGTCGCGGCCGGTCACGGTCAGCACCTGGCCGCCGTCGGCGAGGCGCAAGGCGCGATCGAGCGTCTTGCGCAGCAGCGTTTCGCCATCGCCCATGCGCATGAACGGTTTCGGATAAGCGCTGCGCGATACCGGCCACAACCGCGTGCCGGCGCCGCCGGAGAGAATTACGGGTACGAGCATAGGAAGACTCCAACTGCGGCGCTGATCGCCGCTTCGCGACCTGCCGTCAGGCAGGCTTCGAGGCAGGCCGGTCGTTTGCGGCGATTTCGCCGAGCACCTCGTCCAGACCCACGCGCCAATCCGCTAATTCTAGCCCGAATGCGGATTTCAGCCTGGCGCAGTCGAGCACCGAGTAGGCCGGCCGCTGTGCGCGGGTCGGATAGTCGGCCGTCGTGATCGCCAGCATGCGCGGCGCGCGCGCGATCAGCCCGCGCTCGGCGGCGCTTTTGAGGATGGCCGCGGCGAAGTCGAACCAGCTGCACTGTCCGCTCGCGACGAGGTGATAGGTGCCCGACGGCGGCGCCACGCTCGCTTCCAGCCGCTGCGCGATCGCCGCGGCGGTCGTGCGTGCGATCCAGCGCGCCGGCGTCGGCGCGCCGATCTGATCGGCGACCACGCGCAGCTCCTCGCGCTCGCCGCCCAGGCGCAGCATCGTGCGCAGGAAATTGTGCCCGCGCGCGGCGTAAACCCAAGCGGTACGGAAGATCAGATGTTCGGCGCCGCTCGCGCGCAAGGCGTCTTCGCCGGCAAGTTTGCTGTGGCCGTAGACACCGAGCGGCGCGGTCGCGTCGTCTTCGCGATACGGGCGCGTGCCGCGGCCGTCGAAGACGTAGTCGGTCGAATAGTGCACGGCGAGCGCCGCGTGCTCGCGCGCCCAGGCGCCGATCTCGGCCAGCGCGCGATGGTTGACGCGGTCGGCCAGCTCCGCTTCGTCTTCGGCGCGATCGACCGCGGTGTAGGCCGCGGCATTGACGATCGTGTCGGCCTGCGCCTGCTGCAAGGCCGCGCGTAGCGAATCGGCGTCGCCGAGATCGGCTTGCAAACAAGCCGTACCGTCGGCCAAGCGCCCTTCGCGCGTCGCCGCGATCACGTCTCCCAGCGGCGCCAGCGCGCTCACCAGTTCATGGCCGACCTGGCCGTTGGCGCCGAGCAGAAGCAGCTTCACGGCGAATACGTCGGCAGTTTCTCGCGCGGGACCTCGGCCAGGAACGGCGCCTTGGCGTCCTTGTCCGACAGCAGCGGCTCGGCGATCGGCCAGTCGACGCCGATCGCGGCATCGTTCCAACGCACGCCGGCGTCGGCCGCCGCTTCGTACAACGCGGTGCACTGGTAGGCGAAAGTGGCGTACTCGGACAACACGGCGAAGCCGTGCGCGAAGCCTTCCGGTATCCAGAAATGACGCTTGTTATCGGCCGACAGGATCGCCGCGGCCCAATGGCCGAAGGTCGGCGAGCCGGCGCGCACGTCGACGGCGACGTCGTAGACCTCGCCTTCGATCACGCTGACCAGCTTGCCCTGCGGATTGGGCCACTGGTAATGCAGCCCGCGCAGCACGCCCTGCGCCGAGCGCGACACGTTCGATTGCACGAAGCGCAGGTCGAGACCGGCCTCGGCGAACTTGCGCGCATTGAAGCTCTCGTAGAAGTAGCCGCGCGCGTCGCCGAACACGGCCGGCTCGATCACCACGACACCGGGCAATGTGGTCTGGACGATCTTCACGAAACCCTGCCCTGCTTGACCATTTGCATCAGATAGCGCCCATAGCCGTTCTTCGCCAGCGGCTGCGCCAGGCGCAGCACCTGTTCGGAATCGATCCAGCCGTTCTCCCAGGCGACCTCTTCCGGACAGCAGACCTTCAAGCCCTGCCGGTTCTCGATCGTCTCGACGTAGTTGGAGGCTTCGGTCAAGGACTCGTGCGTGCCGGTATCGAGCCAGGCGTAGCCGCGGCCGAGTTTTTCCAGCATCAGCGAATGATCTTCGAGGTAGCAGCGGTTCAGATCGGTGATTTCCAGCTCGCCGCGCGGCGATGGCTGCAGCGAGGCGGCGAAATCGCAAACGCGCTCGTCGTAGAAGTACAGACCGGTGACGGCCCAGTGCGAGCGCGGTGCGGCCGGCTTTTCCTCCAGATCGACGACCTTGCCCTGCGCGTCGAATTCGGCCACGCCGTAGCGCTCCGGATCGCGCACCCAATAGCCGAATACGGTGGCGCCGCGCGCACGTGCGTTCGCTGCGGCGAGCTGCTCGGTCAGGCCGTGGCCGTAGAAGATGTTGTCGCCGAGGATCAGACAGCTCGGCTGGCCGGCGACGAACTCGCGCCCGATCAGAAACGCCTGCGCCAAGCCGTCCGGCGAGGGCTGCACCGCGTAGCGGATCGACATGCCCCACTGCGAGCCGTCGCCGAGCAGGCGCTCGAACAAGGCCTGCTCGTGCGGCGTGTTGATGACCAGCACTTCGCGCACGCCGGCCAGCATCAAGGTCGACAGCGGGTAGTAGATCATCGGCTTGTCGTACACCGGCAACAGCTGCTTGCTCACCGCCTGCGTGAGCGGATACAGCCGAGTGCCGGAGCCGCCGGCGAGGATGATGCCCTTACGTGTCATGCCATCGTTCTCGCAAGAGAGTGGTTGAACTCAGACGATTTCAAATCAGGATGCGTTGCACGAAACGGATTCGCGATCTGGAGCGGCATCTCCATTGATCGCACCGCCTCTTCGACTCACGCGCCGAGTCGCTCCATGCGATAGCTACCGTCGAGCACGCGTTTCACCCAATCCTGCTGCGTCAGATACCAATCCACCGTGCGCGCGATACCGGTTTCGAACGACTCGCGCTGACTCCAGCCGAGTTCGCTCTTCAGCTTGGACGCATCGATCGCATAACGGCGGTCGTGGCCGGGACGATCCTTGACGTAGCTGATCAGCGATTCGCGCGCACGTCCGTCGGCGAGCGGCTGACGCTGATCGAGCAAGGCACAGATCGTCTTCACGACGTGGATGTTTTCGCGCTCGGCGTCGCCACCGACGTTGTAGACCTCGCCGACGCGGCCGGCGTCGAGCACGCGCTGGATCGCGCTGACGTGGTCGCCGACGTAGAGCCAGTCGCGCACATTGCGGCCGTCGCCGTAGACCGGCAGCGCTTCGCCGGCCAGCGCCTTCTGAATCATCAGCGGAATCAGCTTCTCGGGGAACTGGTACGGACCGTAGTTGTTCGAGCAGTTCGTCGTCAGCGTCGGCAGGCCGTAGGTGTGATGAAAAGCACGAACCAGATGGTCGGAAGCGGCCTTGGAGGCCGAATACGGCGAGTTCGGCTGATACGGCGAGTCCTCGCTGAAGCGTCCCTGGGCACCGAGCGAGCCGTACACCTCGTCGGTCGAGACGTGCAGAAAGCGGAAGGCGCCCTGCCGCTCTGCCGGCAGCTCGCGCCAATACGCGAGCGTGCTTTCGAGCAGAGTCAGGGTACCGACGACGTTGGTGTGCACGAATGCGGCCGGACCGTCGATCGAACGATCGACGTGCGATTCGGCCGCGAAATTCACGATCGCATCGGGCCGGTGCGCAGCAAGCACGCGGCGCACGAACGCGGCATCGCCGATGTCGCCGTGCTCGAAGGCGTAGTCGGCGCGGCCTTCGACCGCGGCCAAGGTGTCGAGATTGCCGGCATAGGTCAACGCGTCGAGGTTGACGATGCGCCAGCCGCCGAGCGCCAGCGTGTCGAGTACAAAATTGCCGCCGATGAAACCGGCACCGCCGGTAACGAGCAGGGTTTTCATGCGCTAAGGTTTTCCGCCACGAGATGGGATCTACGGACGCCGCGATCATTCTGCAGGCGCGTATTTTTGCCAATAAAAAGGGCCGGTTAACCGGCCCCTGCGCAATCCTATCCGCAATCCCGGCCGCGGGCCAACTGCGCCGGCGCAAGGCTTAGGCGGCGCCCCAGCCCGACGGCCGCGGCGGCGGCGTGCGCACGCCCTTGCGCGCACGCATGTGCGCATGCGCATGGCGGATCCAACTCGACAGCTGCGCGCGAATGAAATCCGGTCCCGGCGCGACGTGCGTGTGGCTGACCAGGCCGTGCAGCAAAGCGGTGAACTGCACGAACAGCGCCTTGATATCGGAATTGGAACCGGGCGCGGCGACGAAATAGTGATCGATCGCGATGTCGAACACCTCGGCCTGTTGCAGCAAGAGGTCGCGCAGCGCCTCGGCCAGCGCGGCGTCGCGCTGGCTCGCCGCCAGCAGCTCGTTGTAGGCGCGGTAGATCTTGGTCGCGAACAGCTGCTGCCAGATCGCCTCGACCAGGGCCTGCAAGCGATCGTCTTCCTCCGCCACCGACAGCATCAGCTCGCCCAGCGTGCGATAGATGTCGCGCAGGAGGTTCTGCGCCGCGTCCAGCATCAGGGCCTGCTTGCTCGGGTAGTGATGCACCTGCGCCCCGCGCGAGACGCCGGCGCGGCGCACGATCGAACTCAAGGTGCTGCCGGTATAGCCGTCTTCGGCCAGGCTTTCCAGGGTCGCGGCGAGCAGGCGCTTGCGCATCGCCGCGCTGCGGTCGGACTGCCGGCGCCGCGGCGCCTTGTCGGCCGCTTTTTTGGCCGCGGCGGCGGATTCTCTGCTCATCGATCGCATTCCAAAGGATGTTGCAAACGTTCAATACCGGCCGCCGGCCTAGTGTGCAATCTCCGCTCGGCGCGGGCCAGCGCAGAGGCCGCGGCGCGGCGCTTGACATCGCCTACGACGAAAGCTAGTTTCAATTTACATACAATCCAGACTGTAAATTATTTCGAGAGCCGGCGCATGATCCCCAGGACCTTGTTCTCGCCCGAGCACGACGAGTTCCGCCGCAACGTGCGCCGCTTCCTCGAACAGGAAGTCGCGCCGCACCGCGAGCGCTGGGAAGAACAGCAGCACGTCGACCGCACAATCTGGAACCGCGCCGGCGAACTCGGCCTGCTCTGCGTGACGATGCCGGAAGAGTACGGCGGCGCCGGCGCCGACCGCCTGTTCAGCGCGATCGTGATGGAAGAACAGATGCGCGTGGGCGACAGCAGCCTCGGCTTCGCCGTGCACAGCGACATCGTCGCCAACTATCTCAACCACTTCGGCAACGAGACTCAGAAACGCCAGTGGCTGCCGAAGATGGCCAGCGGCGAGGTGGTCGGCGCGATCGCCATGACCGAGCCGGGCACCGGCTCCGACTTGCAGGCGGTCAAGACCACCGCGCTCGCCGACGGCGACGACTACCTCATCAACGGCTCGAAAATCTTCATCACCAACGGGTACCTCTGTGACCTGGTCGTAGTCGTGGCCAAGACCGGCGATGCCGCCGGCGGCGCCGAGAACGTGTCGCTGATCCTGGTCGAGGCGGACCGCGCCGGCTTCGGCAAGGGCAAGCCGCTGAAGAAGATCGGCATGAAGGGCCAGGACACCTGCGAGCTGTTCTTCGACAACGTACGCGTGCCGCGCACGAATCTGCTCGGCGAGGAAGGCGTCGGCTTCATCGCGCTGATGAAAGAACTCGCGTGGGAACGTCTGATCATCGCGATCAATGCGATCGCCGCGGCGGAATACGCGCTCGAACTGACCTTGGAATACGTGCGCGGCCGCAAGGTGTTCGGCAAGCCGGTCGCGAACTACCAGCACACGCGCTTCAAGCTGGCCGAGCTCAAAGCCGAAATCGCGATCGGCCGCGTCTTCGTCGACCGCTGCTTGGAGCAAGAGTTGGCCGGCCAACTCAGCGTCGAAGCCGCGGCGACGGCGAAGTACTGGTGCAGCGACCTGCAATGCAAGGTCATGGACGAATGCCTGCAGCTGCACGGCGGCTACGGCTACATGCTGGAGTACCCGATCGCGCGCGGCTGGATCGACTCGCGCGCGCAGCGCATCTACGGCGGCACCAACGAGATCATGAAGGAATTGATTGCGCGGAGTCTGTGAGAACCGCGCAAACGGAAACCAACGAAATTCCGCCTACGTCATCCCCTCGAACACCGGAATCCAAAGCGTTTCGCGCGCCATCGTGAAATCGAGAGGGATTCCGGACGACGCCGGAATGACGGCGGAAACCCGCAACGACAAGACCGTAGAGAGAGCGTGCACATGTCGCAGCAACTCAGATACGACGGCAAAGTCGCCATCGTCACCGGCGCCGGCAACGGGCTCGGCCGCACCTACGCGCTGATGCTCGGCGCGCGCGGCGCCAAGGTCGTGGTCAACGACCTCGGCGGCGGCGCATTCGGCGAAGGCAAGTCGTCCGCCGCCGCCGACAAAGTCGTAGAGGAAATCCGCGCCCTCGGCGGCGAAGCGGTGGCGAACTACGATTCGGTGACCGACGGCGAGCGCATCGTGCAGGCCGCGCTGGATGCGTTCGGCACGATCGACATCGTGATCAACAACGCCGGCATCCTGCGCGACGTCAGCTTCGCCAAGATGAGCGAGCAGGACTGGAACCTGATCTATCAAGTGCACCTGCTCGGCGCGTTCAAGGTCACGCACGCGGCCTGGCCGATCTTGCGCGAGAAGAATTACGGCCGCGTCGTCGTCACCGCTTCCGCCGCCGGCCTGTACGGCAATTTCGGCCAGGCCAACTACAGCATGGCCAAACTCGGCCTGCACGGCTTCGCGCAGACCTTGGCCGAGGAAGGCCGCAGCAAGAACATCCACGTCAACACGATCGCGCCGATCGCCGCCTCGCGCCTGACCGAAACCATCCTGCCGCCGGAAGTGCTGGCCAAACTCAGCCCCGACTACGTCGCACCGCTGGTCGGCTGGTTGTGCCACCAAGACTGCAAAGAGACCAAGGGCCTGTTCGAAGTCGGCGCCGGTTTCGTCAGCAAGCTGCGCTGGGAGCGCAGCGAAGGCGTGTTCTTTCCGACCGGACGTGCGCTCGAGATCGAACAAGTCGCCGCACGCTGGGACGCGATCACCGACTTCGCGCGCGCCAGCGAGCATCCGACCAGCACCGCAGAAGCGTTCGCGCCGCTGCTCGCGAATGCGGACAAGCCGCGCCTGGGCGGCAACGAGCACATCGATCTCGACGAGGCGATGGCTGCGCGGCTGGAATCGGAATCCAGCTACGACGAACGCGACCTCGCGCTGTACGCGCTCGGCGTCGGCGCCGCGCGCGATGCGTCCGACGCCAACGATCTGAAATTCGCCTACGAACTGGGCGACAGTTTCCAGGCGCTGCCGACCTACGCGGTGATCCCGCCGGTCAATGCGATGCTGGCGCTGGTCAAGGAAGGCCGTTCGATACCGGGAATCCGCTTCGGCTTGGAGACGGTGTTGCACGGCGAACAGTACACGGAAGTTTTTCTTCCGCTGCCGCCGAAGGCTCGGCTCAAACACGTGATGCGCCTGAAGGCCGCCTATGACAAGGCGCCCAATGCGGTGATCGTGTTCGCCACCGACACCTTCGACGAGCACGGCAACAAGCTCGCCTACAACGAGATCTCCTCGTTCGTGCGCGGCATCGGCGGCTGGGGCGGCGAGCGCGGCCCGTCGGGCGAGATCAATCAACCGCCCGAACGCGCACCGGATGCGACCATCGAAGAGCGTGTCGATTCGAACCAGGCCCTGCTCTATCGACTGTCCGGCGACTGGAATCCGCTGCACGCCGATCCCGCCTTCGCGCAGGCGTTCGGTTTCGAGAAACCGATCCTGCACGGCTTATGCACGTTCGGCATCGCCGGCCGCCACGTCGTCAACGCGTTCTGCGGTGGCGACGCGCGCCGCTTCAAGAGCATCAAGGTGCGTTTCGCCGACAGCGTGTACCCAGGCGAGACCTTGGTCACGCGTCTGTGGAAAGAATCGGACACGCGCATCGTGCTCGAGATGCGCGTGAAGGAACGCGACAAGCTCGTGCTGCGCAACGCGGCGGTCGAGTTGTACCGAGACATTCCGCAAGCGCAGGTCAAGCCGGTTGTGAGCACCGTCGCCGAGAGCGCAGCGGCAGCGCCGGCGAACGAACCGAGCAGCGCCGACATCTTCGCCGTGATCGCGCGCCATCTCGCCGCGAACAAGGGCACCGGAGACCGGATCAAGACGCTGTTCCAGTTCGACCTGACCAAGCCCGATTCGGTCTGGACGCTCGACCTCAAATCCGGCGACGGCAGCGTGCGTGCGGGCGCTGCGGACAAAGCCGATACCACACTCAGCCTCGCCGACGCCGACTTCATCGCGATGAGCACCGGCAAGGCCGATCCGAACCAGCTCTACTTCGGCGGCAAGCTCAAAATCGCCGGTAACGTGATGGCTTCGCAGAAGCTCGGCTTCCTGCAGCAGATCGATCCGAAGCTGCTGCAGGCGGTATTGGCCGAACGCAGCGCGCCGGCCACGGCAACGACCGCGGCGCCCGCCTCCGCCGCAGCAAGCGCGCCGACGCTCGCTGCGGCCGACATCTTCGTCGCGATCGCGAGCCATCTGGCCGCCCATCCGGGCACCGGCGAGCGCATCAAGACCTCGTTTCAGTTCGACCTGACCGAGCCGGATGCGTCGTGGACGCTGGACTTGCGCGCCGGCGACGGCAGCGTGCGCGCGGGCGCCGCCGAAAAACCCGACGTGACACTCAAGCTCAGCGACGCCGATTTCCTCGCCATGTGCAGCGGCAAGGCCGACCCGAACCAGCTCTACTTCGGCGGCAAGCTGAAGATCGCCGGCAACGTGATGGCCTCGCAGAAGCTCGGCTTCCTGCAGCAGATCGATCCCAAGCTCGCACTCGACGCCGCGCGCGCACGCGCGGCCGCCGGCCCTGGTGAGACGAAACCCGCGGCACCGGCGCAGTCGAGCGGATCGGCCGCCACGATCTTCGGCGCGCTCGCCGACAAGCTGAAAACCCATCCCAAGGCCGCCAACGGACTCAGCGGCAGCGTGCTCGTGTTCCAGCTGCGCGAGCCTGAGACACGCTGGACGATCGATTTGTCCGGCAAGGCGCCGAAGGTCGAGCCGGGCGAGAGCGCGCACGCGAACGCCGTGTTCGGCCTGGCCGACGCCGACCTCGCCGAACTCGTGCGCGGCGAAGCAGACGCGCGTGCGCTGTACCAGCACGGCCGCCTGCGCGTCGACGGCGACGTGCGGCTCGCGCACGAACTCGATTTCCTCAAGAACTGATGCGCGAACGCACACGATCGGTCGCGCCGACGCCTTCGCTTTTGATCGAACGACATGGAATTCCCGCGGATGCGGGAATGACGAGCCAGGAGAAATGAAACCCATGAAACGCAGAGTCAACGTCATCGGCGTGGGCATGACCAAGTTTTCCAAGCCCGGCGCCAGTCCCGAGTACTACGAGATGGCGCGCGACGCCGGCCGCATCGCGCTGGCCGATGCCGGCGTCGGCTACCAGGAGATCGAGCAGGCCTACGTCGGCTACGTCTACGGCGATTCGACCTGCGGCCAGCGCTCGGTCTACGAACTCGGTCTCACCGGCATTCCGGTGGTGAACGTCAACAACAACTGCTCGACCGGCTCGACCGCGCTCTATCTCGCGCGTCAGGCGATCGAGGGCGGTCTCGCCGAATGCGTGCTCGCGCTCGGCTTCGAGCAGATGGAAAAAGGCGCTCTGAGTTCGAAGTTCAACGATCGCGAAACGCCGCTCGGCAAGTTCGCCCAGGTGATGAACGACGTGCAGGGCATGAACGCGGCACCGGTCGCGGCGCAGATGTTCGGCGGCGCCGGCCGCGAATACCGCTGGCGTCACGGCACCAAGAAGGAAACCTTCGGCAAGATCTCGGAGAAGGCGCGACGGCATGCGGCGAACAATCCGTATGCGCTGTTCAATCAGCCGTTGACGCTGGAACAGGTGATGGCCTCGGACGAAGTCTTCGATCCCCTGACCCGCTTCCAGTGCTGCCCGCCGACCTGCGGCGCCGCAGCGGCGATCCTGTGCTCGGACGAGTTCGCGAAAAAGCACGGCATCGCCAAGCCGGTGTACATCGCCGCGCAAAGCATGACCACCGACTACGCCACCTCGTTCGAGCCGCAGAGCATGATCAAGATGGTCGGCTTCGACATGAGCCGCAGCGCGGCGCAGCAGGTGTACGAGGCAGCCGGCATCGGCGCCGAGGACGTCGACGTGGTCGAGCTGCACGACTGCTTCACCGCGAACGAACTGTTGACCTACGAGGCGCTCGGCTTGTGCGCCGACGGCGCCGCCGAGAAATTCATCTGGGACGGCGACAACACCTACGGCGGCAAGTACGTCACCAATCCGTCCGGCGGTCTGTTGTCGAAGGGCCACCCGCTCGGCGCGACCGGACTGGCGCAATGCACGGAGCTGGTCTGGCAACTGCGCGGCAGCGCCGACAAACGCCAGGTCGACGGCGCGCGTATCGCCCTGCAGCACAACCTCGGTCTCGGCGGCGCCTGCGTCGTCACGATGTATCGCAACGATTGACCCATTCCGCGCCGGCGTTTCGGCGCTCGTTCCACCCTTGAGGACATTCGATGGACGCCAACACCCTCGTGCAGCAGCTTCCGAAAGCGTTTCGTCCGGCCGAGGCCGGCGACAAGTCGCACACGATCCAGCTCAACATCTCCCAGCCCGCCTATGCGGTGATCGAGAACGGCACCTGCTCGATCCACGCCGGTACCGCGCCGAAGAGCGATCTGACCCTGACCGTGTCCGACGAGAACTTCGTCGAACTGATGCAGGGTCGTCTCAACGGCGTCGCCGCCTTCATGAGCGGCAAGCTGAAAGCGGCCGGCGATCTGATGCTGGCGCAGCGGCTGAGCAAGATCTTCGACGCGAGCGCGCTGCAAGGATAGGCCGCGCATGAGCCTGCTCGCCGGCGTGCGCGTGCTCGACCTGACCCGGCTCCTGCCGGGTCCGTTCTGCACGCTGTATCTGGCCCAGCTCGGCGCCGAGGTGATCAAGATCGAGGACGGCGACGGCGGCGACTACACACGCCTGTTGATGCCGGAACTGTTCGCATTGCTCAATCGCGGCAAAGCCTCGATCACGCTCGATCTGCGTCAGCCGGCCGACGCGCAAACGTTCCGCCAGCTCGCCGCCGAGGCGGACGTGGTGATCGAATCGTTTCGTCCCGGCGTGATGGACAAACTCGGTTGCGGCTACGCGGCATTGAAGGCGATCAATCCGCGCCTGGTCTACGCCGCGCTGACCGGCTACGGCCAGACCGGCCCGTATCGCGACCGCGCCGGTCACGACATGAACTTCCGCGCCTACGCCGGCGAACTCGAACAGAGCGGCGTCGCCGACGGCGCGCCGGCGCCGGGCAATTTCCAAGTCGCCGACCTCGCCGGCGGCGCGCTCACCTGCGCGGTCGGCATCCTCGCCGCGCTGTTGCAAGCGCGCGCCAGCGGCGCGGGCACCCTGGTCGACGTGGCCATGCTCGACGGCACGCTCGCCCTGCAAGTCGCCGCGCTGGCGACCTTGCGCACCCTCGGACACAACCTGCCGCGTGGCGCCGACGCCCTCTCCGGCGCCATGGCGAACTATCGCGTCTACGCCTGCGCCGACGGACGCCACTTCGCGCTCGGCGCGCTCGAATACAAGTTCTTTTCGCGCGTCTGCCGGCTCGCCGCACGCGAAGACCTGCTCGCACTGCCGCTGGCGCCGGGCGCCGACGGCGGGCACGAACTGCACCAAGCGCTCATCGAGCTGTTCGCGCAGAAGACGCGCGCCGAATGGGAACAACTGCTCGGCGCCGAAGACGCCTGCGCAAGTCCGGTGCTGACGCTGGAAGAAGCGCTCGCCAACGAGCAGGTGCGCGCGCGCGGCCTGGTCGTCGACGACAGCGGCAAACCGGCGTTCGGTCTACCGATCCGGTTCGACCACCCGCTGCCGGCGCTGGCGCCGGCACCGGAACCGGGTGCGGACAACGCGCGCCTGCTCGGCACGCTGGCGCAGGAGGCTTGAACATGCACGAGGAAGAACGCGCATGAATCTTCGCGATGTCGCCGCGGTCGTCACCGGCGGCGCTTCCGGCCTCGGCGCCGCGACCGTGCGCGCCTTGCGCAGCGAGGGTGCGAAGGTCGCGATCTTCGACCGCGATGCTGCGCACGGCGACGCTCTCGCGCACGAACTCGACGCGACCTTCTGCCAGGTCGACGTAACCTCCGACGCCGAAGTCGACGCCGCCTTCGCGCAGGCACGCGCCGCCAACGGGCAAGAACGCATCCTGGTCAACTGCGCCGGCACCGGCCTGTCCGGCCGCACCGCGGCGCGCTCCAAGTCGAGCGGCGAGATTCGCCATTTCCCGCTCGATCATTTCCAAATGCTGATCGCGATCAACCTGGTCGGCACCTTCCGCTGCATCGCAAAATCCGCCGCCGGCATGCTCGCGCTGGCGCCGCTCGAAGACGGCGAGCGCGGCGCCATCGTCAACACCGCTTCGGTCGCCGCTGAAGACGGCCAGATCGGGCAGGCTTCGTACGCGGCATCGAAAGCCGCCATCGTCGGCATGACCTTGCCGATCGCGCGCGACTTCATGGACGAAGGCATCCGCGTCAACACGATCCTGCCCGGCACCTTCGACACGCCCCTACTGCAGCTGTTGCCGCCCGAAGCGCAGGCCGGGCTCGCCGCCGCGGTACCGTTTCCCAAGCGCGCCGGCCGGCCGGAGGAATTCGCCGCGCTGGCGCTGGAGATGTGCCGCAACGGTTACTTCAACGGCGCCAGCGTGCGCCTGGACGGCGCGATCCGGATGCCGCCGCGCTAAGGCGAATCGACGACACGACGCGAACCCATCACCGCGAGCTCATCATGAATGCACCCGTCTACGACTACGTGCAACTGTTGCAACAGCGCGGCCGCGACACGCCGGCACAGCCGTGGCTGCATCAGCCGATTGACGGTAAGGAGCGCATCTACAGCTGGGGCGAAAGCCTGACGCAGGTGCAACGCATGGCGGCGGCGCTGCGTGCGAAGGGTTATCCGCCCGGCAGCCGCATCGGCATCTCCGGTCGCAACACGGCGCATTGGTTCCTCGCCGACCTCGCGATCGCGATGGCCGGCTACGTCACGGTCGGTCTGTATCCCAAGCAGAGCGCGAAGATCACACGCTACATCTTCGAGCATGCCGAAATCCGCGCGATGTTCGTCGGCCCCGCACTCGATCTGCAGGAGCTGCTCGCCGCGGTACCGGCCGGCGTGCCGCGCTGGTCGCTGCCCTACCCCGGCGTGCCGCAGCTCGACGACGATTGGGACGCCATGATCGAGGGTTACGAGCCCTACACCGGCTATCGCGTGCCGCCGTCCGGGCAGACGGTGCTGATGGTCTACACCTCCGGCACCAGCGGCTTTCCGAAAGCGGTGATGCTGAGCGCCGGCAACGTGCAGTTCACTTCGGGGCGCTTCCTGCAACACGTGCTGTCGCCGCACGGATTGAAGTCCGACGGCAGCGAGCATCTGTTCTCGTATCTTCCACTTGCGCATTTCTTCGAGCGCCTCGTCTGCGAAGGCGGCTCGCTGATACTCGGCGCGCAGGTGCACTTCCTCGAAAGCATCGAGGCCTTCGGCGACACCTTGGCGCGCGTCGCGCCGTCGATGTTCTGCGGCGTGCCGCTGGTCTACAACCGCCTGCAGGCCGGTGTACTGAATCGGTTGCCGCAGCGCAAGCTCGATCGCCTGCTGCGCATTCCGTTCGTCAGCAGCTATCTCAAGCGCTCGATCCGCCGCAAGATCGGCCTGCATCGCGCCAAATTCATCCTGTCCGGCTCGGCACCGATCGCGCCTTCTCTGCTGGATTGGTACGAGCGGCTCGGCATCCGCGTGCTCAACGGCTGCGCGCCGACCGAAGCGTTCGCTTACATCGCGGTCAACGGCAATCGCGCCAATCGCGTCGGCTCGATCGGCAAGGTGCTGCCCGACGCCGAAGTACGGCTCGGCGAAGACGGCGAAATCCAGGTGCGCCACCCCGGCGTGATGCTCGGCTATTTCAAGGACGAGGAAGCGACGCGCAACGCGTTCACCGACGACGGCTTCCTGCGCACCGGCGACAAGGGCCGCTTCGATGCAGACGGCTATCTCTACGTGATCGGCCGCACCAAGGAAATCTTCAAGACGATGAAGGGCAAGTACGTCGCCCCGGCGCCGATCGAAGAGGCGGTGCGCACGCCCGACGTCGAAACCTGCTGCCTGGTCGGCCCGGGCGTGCCGCAGCCGATCTTGCTCGTCTCGCTCGGGCCGGAGGCACGCAAGCGCGCGCGCGAAGAGGTGCAGCGCGACCTGCTCGCCTCGATGCAGCACACCAACGCGACGCTCGATTCGAACGAGCAGATCGGCAAGATCGTGGTGGTGGCGACGCCGTGGACGATCGACAGCGGCCTGCTCACGCCGACCATGAAGGTGCGGCGCGAACCGGTGCAACAACGCTATGCCGAACTGATCGCGCGCGAGTCGGTCAGCCGCGATGCGTTCGTGTGGGAGGCGTGAGTTGCGCAGCCAGTGCCGCGCAGCTCAATCCATGTTCGGCGACACCTGAGCAAGGCGCCGAACGTTGGGGTCGCATCGCCCGCTAATCGGCAGGCGATGCAAATACACAGGTTCGCACTGCCGGCTCGCAACCGAACCGGCAGTGCGTATCGTGCCTCAGCGGCGTGCGGCGGGCGCCGTTTCGAAGCCGCTGGCGAAGATCACGTCGTTGGGCAGCACGGTGATGTCGACCGGCACCTCGATGGTCGGATTGGCCGTATCGTTGCTGTGGACGCAGACCAGGGCGTGGTGCGGGCCGAGTGCGAGATCGGTCGCATCGACGCTGGTCGTGATCTTGGCCGTCGCGCCCTGAGCGACGCTACCCGAGGTCGGCGCCGCGCTCAGCCACGATACCGCCGCCGGATTGGCACAGGAGGTCGGCGCGGTGTCGATCGTATAGGTCAAAGTGCTGCCGGCGGCGCCGACATTGCGCAGGTTGAACAGGTCGGTCGCGGTGGTTCCGAGCATCAGGCTGAGCGCGATCTCGCCCGCATTCACCTGCGCGGTCGGGTCGGTCGGCACCGAACCGATCCACGGGCCGAACGGCATCAAGGTCGGTCCGGTCTTCTTGCACACCATCGAATCCTGCGGAATGCAGTTGCTGCCGGTGCAGCCGGGCGGCCAGTCGTTCGCGGTCGAATCGCGCACGGCGACGCGGTAATACAGGGCGGGGCGCGCGTCGACCAGACTCTCGCCGTTGACCAGGTTGCCCGACTCCATGTTGCAGATGTTCAGCACTTCCCACGGATCGCTGGGCTCGACGATATCGGCGTATTCACCGTCGTGTTGTTTCGTCGCCATCATGTCGACCAGATGGAAGCCGCGTCCGGACTGGTTGGTCGGCACTAAGTAATCGTTCTCGCCCGGCACCAGCTTGTAGCCGTTGCCGGTGGTGGGATTGCGCACTTCCCAGGTCTTCGGGCCGCCGTTCGCGCCGCCGGCGGCGTCGCGCAGATCGGAGAACTCGGCCGTCTTGTCGACGCCGTTCACGCTGACCGTGTTGTTGCCGTCGTCGATGGCGAACTCCATGCGCCAGTAGTTGTGGTGCCAGTGGGTGACGGTATTGAAGGTGCCGTCGCGATTGCCGAAGCCGAACGAGGGTTGGATGCGGCCGTCGTTCCAAAACGTCCAGCGCGAGGCGTACATGTACCAGTCGGCGCGGTATTGCGTGGTCAAGACGACGTGGTCGCCGTTGTCCTCGATCGCGAACGGCGCGCCGCACGTCGCGGTCGCGTTCGGATAGCCCGACAGCTGGTAGGGGCAGACTTCGTAGGACTCGGTCGGATCGTTCGAGCGATCGCAAGAGGCGACCGCGCTGGGCGGGTCCACCGAGACGCCGAGCTTGTTCTGCACCGCGCGATCGGCCAGCAGACCCGAGTCTTCGTTCTTCCAGTCGCGGTAGCAGTCGCCGCCGTCGCCGTCCTTGTATTCGGCGAACAGCATCGGCGCGTGCGCGCGCACGAACACCATGTGGCCCTTGAAGTAGACCTTGCGCAGTTCCATGCCCGAGCCGATGCCGCCGACGCTTTCGCTCGGCGGCAGCCAGCACATTTCCCAGATCGGGTCAGTGGCCGGCCAACTCATCTTCGTTTCCGGACTCGTACAGGTCGGCGAGCCGGCGTGAGCGGCTCCCCAGCCGGCGAGCAGCAGCAGCGATATCGCGAGCTTGCATGAACGCATGGTCTACTCTCCCTTCGGTTTGATGGCCGTCTTCTCGTCCGCCGGGCGATAGAACGGATAAACGACGCGATCGCTTTGCAGATCGACGATCGAGTGCGAGACCGCGGTGCTGCCGTTGTCGGCCGACGCGATCGCATGGATGCAACGTGTTTTGTCCCCGCAATAGGGATCGTCGAGCTTGCGGTAGACGAAACCGCCGGCCCAGACCACGACGCCGGGCTTGTCCACCAGCGGCTTCAGTTCGGGTTGCTGCCGCACCAGCACTTGCACGCGCTCGCGTTCGCTCTCGGTCAGCGGCGGCTCCTCGCCGCGGACTCGTTGCGTCTGCAATAACGCGCCGCCTTCGTCGAAGGTCTTGCGCAGCGCGATGCCCTGGTCGTAGTCCCAGCCGTACTCCACTTCGTAACGATGTTCCTTGCCGTCGCGCCAGGAGAAGTCGCTGTGACGACGCCCGACGACGTAACCGTGCAGGCGGCCGCTCGACGCACCGCTGGTCGCTGCCGCGTCCGTCTTCGTGGTGGATTTCGTCGCCGGCGTCGCGCAGCCGGCGAGTAGCGCGGCGATCGAGACGGTCAACATGCGGATGAATACGTTCAACGTGAGCGCTCCTGCGGCGTGACGGCAACGGCGGTGGCGGTGACCGCGGGCGGCGACTTGCCGTAGCCGGCCTGTCCTGTGTCGTCGGCTGCGTTGTTCCACAGCTGATAGACGAATTCGCCGCGACTGCGCTGCTGCGGCCCGGCCGTGAACGGCCGCTCCGGACTGCCGCTGCACATCGAGTTCTCGCCCGGCGTCGCGTTGAGCACGGCTTGGTCGCGCAGGAACTCGATGTAGTCGCGGCTGGAGGTCTGGTAGTACAGCGTCGCGGTCGCGCTGAACGGCGGCGTCGCGGCGGGGGCCAGCTCGAAGCTGTAATCGGCGCGATCGCGATTGAGCAGCACGCCGGAGCCGGGCGAGGTTTCCGCATAGACGTGACCGACCGGCCCCGCTTCTTCGCCGTTCGGATCGTCGCTCGCCTTCGGCCGGAAGCCGAGCGGCGGAATGCGGTTGTCCTTCGCCACGCAGTTGTTGAGCACGAAATGGAACTGCTTCTTGCCGTCGCGCTCGATCTCGCAACGCTGCGTGGTGGCATTCCAGATGCCTTGCAGTGCCTCGTACACGCGCGCTTGTGGGTCTTCGGTCAGAACGGCGGTACTGGCGTCGTAGGCGGCGCTCTCGGCGACCAATTGGTTGGCCGCGTCGCGCACCTGCACGTTGAGCCACATGCGCCGGCCTTCGGCGTAGCCGGTCGGCAGCTTGTGGCCGGAGAGGTTGGTGACCTCGACGCGCACGCCCAGCGTTCCGGCGGTGGTCGCCCCGGGCGGCTGGTACTGCGTCACCGTCGCGGTGACGCTGGCGCTGGCTTGCAGCATCCTCTGCGCGGCCGCGATGGTGCGGTCGAAATCGCCGAGCAAGCTGCTGCTGATCAGACTGGCGTATTCGCCCTTGATGATCGCGGGAACCCAGGTATTGGCACCGGCGAATTCGTGCACCGGCAGATTGCCCGTGCGCGAGCCGGCCGGATTCTGCCGGCACGCCGCAGCAGCGTCGGACTGCGAAGACGGCATGTGGCAGTCCTGGCACTGTTGCGCGCGCGCGAGCACCGGCGTGCCGGGCGCGCCGTCGCCGAGGCCGTCGCGGAAGATCGCTTCGGCGAACAGGCTGCGCGTCCATTCGGTGTAGGTGCGCTCGATCGGGAACGGCCGCGCGCTGTCGCTGCCGTCGGCGCGGATCAAGGTGCGCAGCGGGCCTTCGTCGGTGTCCGGCGTGGTGACGTCGTGGCAGCTGCCGCACAGCGCGGAATCTTTGTGATAACTCGAATAGACGTAGCCGTGCGGCGCCTTCAGCGGATCGTCCTTGCTGTAGTCGTAGGGACCGCGGCGGCACGGGCCGGCGAAGGTATCGCCGTTGGGCGTGGTGCAGTTGAGCGCGTCGTCGACCCAGGTGTTGCCGTTGCCGATCGCCAGCGTCTCTCCTTGCGGACCGTTCGGCATCAGGCGATGGCAGTAGTGGCAGTCGACACCGCTGTAGTCGTTGGTCTTGCCTTCACGCTCGGTGTAGCTGCCGAGCAAGCGGCAGCCCTTCTCGCCGTCGGCTGCGGTCGGATTGCCGCTGGCGTCTTTGACGACACGGCCGCTCAGCCACCCGCGCGGCGTGTGGCAGCGCAGGCAGTAGTCGCCGACGCCGGATTTGCCGATCGAGGCGGCATCGGCATTGGCGACGTCGAGCGCGGCCCAGAACAATGGATCGCGCACCGCGTTCGCCATCATCGAGCCGCTCCAGGTCGAGTGCGGCAGGAAAGACGCCTGTACCGGCGTCGCGCCGCGATGACAGGACGAGCAGCCGGTCGGATCGATCAGGACCGATTGCAAGCCCGGCTGGGTGCCGTGCGGCGTGTAGTCGAGCGCGTGCGCGCCGCGGATCGCGAACAAGGCCGCGACGGCGAACAGTGCTTGCGTGACCCATGCGCCGCGAAAACGCGCACTGGTCGCGGCGGTGTCGATTCGCCGCCGAACCCGTTCGTCCGAGCGAGAAGGATCTCCGGCCGGCAACAGGCGATTGAAAACGGCGCCATCGATCGTTGCGTACGCTTTCCGATCTATCAACGTGTGAAACCCCAAGAAACTCCCCTCAACTGCCGGACTGAACGTCCGTTCCGGTCATCGACCCATCCTCGCAACGAATGGATCGCTCGCCCCGACGGCTCCGGCCATCGCCCGCCGATGAATCGACGGCGGCTCTCTCAGCCGCGGCGTTACTCATGCATCGGCAACGTCTCCTTATAACGTACGAGCGGGGACTTCACCCGAAGTCCCCGCTCGTTTCGAAGTTGCGCTCAGCGGCGCTTTGATTTGCTCGCGCCCGGATCGCGGGTAACGGGCTGATGCGGAACCTGCCGCGTCGAACCTTGGGTCTCGCCGATGGTGATGTCATCGACGAAACAATTGCCGTCTTCGGCACCGGTCGTGGTGTAGTCGAACTTGATCTCGTGCGCGGCGTCGTCCGCGTAGCTGCTCAGATCGACCGATACGTTCGTCCACGCGGCATCTTCGCCATTCGCCACGATATCCGTCGACGCGACTTGGGTACCGTCGACCGTGATCTTCAACACCGCCGTTCCGTCCGGCACCGTGTTGACGAGACGCCAGTAGTTCAGGTAACGCGCACCACCACTCGTGATCGTCACGCTCTGCGACCAGGTCTGCGTGCCCGGCTGGCGCCAGCCGCCGCCCCACGCCGCGAACTCACCCGTGTGCGCTTCGCCCAACGCTGTGCTGTAAAACGGCGTACCACCGCCATCGTCGTTGGTGTCGGTACCGGCCCAGAATGGATTCACTTCCGTGTCTCCCGGCGTCGCTTCGAAGCCCGGATCCTTCACCGGCTGCTCGAACGGTCCGCTGCCCGCACCGTCGAAACCGTCGCAGAAGATCTTGTCGGAGGCGGTGCAAGGATCGCCGCCGGCGGCCGTGACGGTGAAGCTGACCGGTACGGTGACCAGCGGATTGGCCGCATCGTTGCTCGCGACGCACAGATTGGCGTCGTAGCTTCCGGCTGCGAGCCCGGTCGCGTTCAACGTGACGGTGACGGCCGATTGGCCACCAGCCGCTGCCGTGCCCGATGCGGGCGAAGCCGACAGCCAAGGCACGTCGCTCGGATTGTCGCAACCCGTCGGCGTGGTACCGCCGCCGGCGATCGCAATCGCCACCAGATTCGTGCCGTTCTGTATCGGCCCGACTTCCGTCGCCGTACCGCTGGCGATATCGACCGTATAGACCTTGTCGTCGCCCTGGTTGGTCAGATACAGCTTGCCGCTGGCCGGATCGAATGCCAGGCCGACCAGATTGGTCACGTCGAAGCCGAGTGAACCGATCGTGGCCGTGGCGCCGCTGGTCTTGTCGATCGAGATCAGGATGTCGTCTTCCTGCACCGTACCGAACAGACGACCCTGCGCGTCGGCGGCGATGCCGTTGATGGTCTTGCCGGCTGCAACACCCGTAATCGCACCGATCAGCGTCGTCGCACCGGTGGTTGCATCCACGGTCGACAGCTTTTGGCCGGTGGTCGGGCCGATCCAATAGAGCTTTTGCGCGCTCGGATCGATCGTCATGCCCCAGACGTCGCCGCCACCCGCCGTACCGGAAATCTCCGTCGCGACACCGGTGGTGGTATTGACGGTGAACAGGCCGCTGTCGCCGAGCATGTACAACTTGCTGGTGTCGCCGTTGAGGAAGCCGGCGCCCCAGAACGGTTCGCCATTGGGCGAGCCGACCGTCGTCAACGCACCCGGCGTATTGAAGTCGAGCGACACCAACGCGTCTTCGCCGGCGTCGCGAGCGAAGCCGTTGACCGCGGCACCGAGCGGCGTCGACAACGCGGCTTTCGCCGAAGCGGAGGACGAAGAGGATTGCGACACCCACTTCGGCTGTCTCGCCGTGCTGCCGATCGGCGTCGCTTGACGCTCATCGCGCGGGAAGTGGCTGCGCGCCGCATCGGCCGCTTCGACGATCGACCAGTTCAAGCTGCCGCCGCCGGTGTTCTTGATCGCCAGCGGCGTGGTGGTCGACGCGCCGACGGCGGCGGTGCCGCTCAACGTGGTCGGGTCGACCGCGATGACCGGATCGGTGCCGGCGCCCGGTACCGTCACGGCGTAGGTGCAGCTGGTGTTGCCGTTCTGGTTGCCGGAGTTGTAGGCCGCGCCGATCGCATCGATCTGCGCCTGCGTGTAGCCGAGCGCCGCTGCGGCATTGATGACCGCCTGCGCCGCATCTTTCTGGTTGGTGTTGCCGCCGGTCATCGACATGCCCTGGAAATAGGCTTTGTCGAACGTCTTGCCGCCTTCGACCGGATCGATCACCTGCAAGGCGCCGCGTGCGACCAGATTGCACGACGACCAATACTGCCCAGGAATATGGCCACCGCCCGGACTGCTGCCGATATTCGGATAGGCGTGGTTCAACTGATAGTTGAGCACGCGCCCGGCCCAGGTGTCGGCGGAATGGCCGTCCCAGTTGAAGACCCAACTGTAGGCCGCGTCCGTCGGTGTCCACTGATCCGGAAAATCGCGGCTGTAGGAGCCGGCGACGAAATCGCCGAACCCTTCCGACAAGCCTTCTCTCGTCGACAAGTTTCCGCCGGTGATCCAGTCGTGCAGACCGTGACCGAGCTCGTGCACGATCACGTCCGCATCCTGCGCGTCGTCGACGCCGCCCTGACCGAAACGCAGATCGTTCGCTCCGCCGACGTACTGCGAATTGTCGTCGCCGTCGAATCCGTGCGGGTCGTAGACCACGCCGCCCGTATGGTTCAGCGGCATCGCGGTGATGCCGAGCGTTTCATTGACGTACTTCATGTAGCGCGAGATGTGGTAGTAGACGTTCACTCCATCGAACGTCTCCGCGCTGCGCGTGACCGAGAAATCGGTGCTCGCCTGCACCGGGCATTCGGTGCCGTGCGGCGTGTCCCAGTCTTTGCAGACCGCGTAGGGGCCGGACAGGCTGTAATTGCCCGATCCGTCCTGAGTGATGCCGGGCAGGGTTACGCTGACGAGCGCGGCGGTCAGCTCCGGCGTATCGGCATTGTTGCCGTCGACGTAGCCGCCACCGTAAGCGACCTTCTTGTAGGACAACGGATCGGGCGTCCATACCGTGCCGGTGCCGTCGGCGTTCTGCGCCTTGTCCTGCGCACGCAGCACCTCGCCGCTCTGCGCGTCGATCAGCAGTTCCCAATGGCCTTGCACGCCGCTTTTCGCGATCGCGTTGACGCGCCAGACGATGCGGGTTCCGCTCGGCGCGGCGTAGACCATCTTGCGCAGCTTCTGATATTCGAGTTCGGAAACGCCCAGATACTGCTTGGCCAGATCGAGCGCGTCGGCCTCGGACTTGTTCGCTGCATTGCTCAACGCTGCGAGGCCGCCGACGGCGGAGTTGGCCACGTAGATGACCTTACCGTTCGGCTGCACGCTGACTGCGATGTCGCTGCCGTAGACGGGCAGACCTTCGTGGCGCTGCTCGAAGCGCACCACGGAAAAATGTTTGCCGGCGCGCAAGGTCGTGCGCGCCAGCGAAGAGGCTTCGCTCGTCTTGAGGCCGAGCTGATCGTGGCGCGCTGCGAGGTATTCGCGCGCCATCGCTTCGGGCGCCGCGGCGCGCGCCGTGAACGCGGGCTCGCCGAGTGTGATGGCGGCGCCGTTGGATTTGTAGCGACCGTCGAGGCGGTTGATGCCGGCTTCGGGCTGCTCCACGCCGCGCGTCAGAGGGCTGGTGCTGGCCTGCATGCTCAAGGCGGATGCAGAGGTGGCGAACAAGGCGCTGATCAGCGCCGCGGAAAGAAGGCCACAGCGTATCGTTCTTCTCATGGGATGAGTCCTATCGGATGGACATCTGTCGGAAGAACTGACGACTCGAGGCAGGCCCCGCTCGACGGCTTCCGATCTCGGGAAGAGTGAGTTCACGAAACGGGGCCTCGGTGGAGGCCCCGTCGTTTTCATCGCGTCGACGCTCAGCGTCGCTTCGAGCCTTGGGTTTCGTTGATGGTGATGTCATCGACGAAACAGTTGCCGTCTTCGGCACCGGTCGTGGTGTAGTCGAACTTGATCTCGTGCGCGGCGTCGTCCGCGTAACTGCTCAGATCGACCGATACGTTCGTCCAAGCGGCATCTTCGCCATTCGCCACGATATCCGTCGACGCGACTTGGGTACCGTCGACCGTGATCTTCAACACCGCCGTTCCGTCCGGTACCGTGTTGACGAGACGCCAGTAGTTCAGGTAGCGCGCACCACCACTCGTGATCGTCACGCTCTGCGACCAGGTCTGCGTGCCCGGCTGGCGCCAGCCGCCGCCCCACGCCGCGAACTCACCCGTGTGCGCTTCGCCCAACGCTGTGCTGTAAAACGGCGTACCACCGCCATCGTCGTTGGTGTCGGTACCGGCCCAGAATGGATTCACTTCCGTGTCTCCCGGCGTCGCTTCGAAACCCGAATCCTTCACCGGCTGCTCGAACGGTCCGCTGCCCGCACCGTCGAATCCGTCGCAGAAGATCTTGTCGGAGGCCGAGCAAGGTTCGACTGCGACCGCTTCCACCGTCACGTTGACCGGCACGGTCACCAACGGGTTCGCGGTGTCGTTGCTGGTCACGCAGATGTTCGCCGAGTAGTTGCCTGCCGCCAGCGTCGATGCGTTCACCGTCACGGTCGAATCGGCCGAAGCACCGGCCGCCAAAGAACCGCTCGCCGGCGACACGCTCAGCCACGGCACGTCGGACGGGTTCTGGCAGCCGACCGGGCCGCCGCCTTCGTCGAGCGTCACGATCATCACCAGATGGAAATCGTCGAAGCCCAGCTCCGATGTCGAGGTCGGGTCGGCCAAGCCGCAAGTAGTGGACGAGAGGAAGGACGGATGGGTTTGCGGGGTCGTGTTGGCGCCGGGCAGCAGGAAGCCTTCGCCATCTGCATTGCCATCGACGTGGAACTCCACTACCAGATCCTTGCCGACCGTATCGTCGACCGAGCCGGTCACCGGAATCGTCGCCGTCACGTTGCCGCTGTTGATCGTTCCGGTGCCGGTTCCGATCGGCGTGAGCGCACTCCTCACCAGCGTATCGACCGGAGTCGAGTGCGGGATCGTGTAGAGGTTGATCGTGACCGGCATGCCGGTGATCGTCACGCCCGAACCGTTCTGACCGGCGCCGATGGTCACGCTCGCCACGTTTGCGCTCGCGCCCACTTCAGGATGTTCGCTGAAGTAGAAGCGGCGCCACCAGCTGTTGTCGGCCGTGCTCTCCGCGGCCGGGTCGTCCTCGCCGTTGTTGCCGCAGCCGACGCCGTCGTTGCCGACGGTGTTGTCCTGCATCTGCGAGATCGTCAACGCGCCGAGGACGACCGGTTGCGCGAACGGCACGCCGGTCAGGTTCTGATGCGCCTGCGCCCGGCTGAGCGTGCTTTGGCCGAGCTGCACGGTGCGTCTCTTCGTGTGATTGGCTCGCGCAGACGGCGGTGTCGTCTTGGCTGCTTCGGACATCGAATACGTCAGCGTGCCGCCGCCGGTGTTCTTGACCGTCAGCGGGCTGGTCTCGGTAGCGCCGGCGTCGACCGTGATCGCCAGGGGCGACGGCGTCACTTCGATGACCGGCGACGGATCGCCAGCGGCGAAGTTCGCGATCACCGTGCAGTCGGCCGTTACCGCCGCGGTCGTGTAGACGTTGCCGGCGAGCGAGCCACCGCAGGTGCCGGTGACGGTGTCGACGTGGAAGCCCGAGCCCGGCGTCAGCGTGAAGCTGGTGGTCGCGCCCGAAGCCACCGTCTGCGCGGTAGCCGGTGCGATCGTACCGGTGGGGGTGCCGACGCTCGGCGTGACGGTGAAGGTTACGCCCGGTGCGCCGGCGATCGCCAACGCAACCAGCTGCGCGTTTCCTTGAGCCGTGCCGACCGCTGTCGCTTGGCCGGTGGCCACATTGACGGTGAAGACACCGATGGTGGCATTGGAGAAATACAGCGTACCGCTGGCTGGATCGAACGCGAGACCCGACAGATTGGTCGCGTTGACGCCCAGCGGACCGATCGCCGTCGTGGCGCCGTTGGTCTTGTCGATCGAGATCAGGGTGTCGTCTTCGATCACGGTGCCGAACAAGCGACCTTGTGCATCGGCAGCGATCGAGTTGATGGTCTTGCCGGCCGCGACGCCGGTGATCGCACCGACCAGCGTGGTGGCGCCGGTGACCGGATCGACCGTGGAAAGCTCCTGATCAGTGGTCGGGCCGATCCAATAGAGCTTCTGCGAGCTGGGATCGGCAGTCATGCCCCACACGTCGCCACCACCGGCACTGCCGGAAATCTGCGTCTTGGCGCCCGTGGTGGTGTTGACCGAGAACAAGCCGCTGTCACCGAGCATGTACAGCTTGCTGGTGTCGCCGTTGAGAAAGCCCGCTCCCCAAAACGGTTCGCCGTTCGCCGAACCGACGCTGGTCAGCGTGCCGGGCGTGTTGAAATCGAGCGATACCAGCTGCCGTGCTCCGGAGTTCTGCGCAAATCCGTTGACCACGGCGCCGAATGGTGTGGACGGGCCGGCCTGCGGCGCCGACATCGATGAGGTGCGTGGCGCCAATTTCGGTTCGTGTGCTGCGGTACTGGCCTGCACGGATGCCACCGGCGTCAGGCCGGCCGCGAATACGGCGCCGGCGATCGTGGCGACCAAGCCGAGCGAACTCGACCAAGTGCCCGTACGCCTGCTTCTTTCGTGAATCGTCATTCGGATATCCCCAATCTGGAGTGCCGGCGACGGCTGCGGGTCGTCGACGGCACGATGAGATGCTCATCCGGAAGATCGGGCCGATGCTTCTCGTCTTCGTACAGTCCGCAACGCATGGACCCATGCCAATGCAGACCGCCGCGCGTTCCGACGCGGAATGACGAAATCAAATCCTCAAAAGCGCAACTGCAAGATCCCCAGTGTTCCGATGCCTCGAGACCGCCCGCCCTACGGTCCAGCCGCCTTCATCGAATCGCCCATACGGAACTTCGGCCAGCGCCGACGAGTAGCCGTCTGATCGATCCGCCTGCGAGCCAGGCGAATGGGTCAGGACATCGGCATCGTTCGACAAGCCGTTCATCCGTGCAGAGGTTTCGAGAAGGTCGACAGCATCGACACTCATAATTGCACCGCATAAGCGACTAGGGGACTGAACAAATACGCTGAATCTTTCAGCCGGTCAGTCGTGCAGGAAGCGGCGAGTCGCTCGGTTTTTCGTCGAGAGGCAACCATGCGCAAACGAATGTTCGATCGCTCGAAATCGTTCTATCGAAGGCTAGAACTGAATGATTTCTGCTCGTCGTGCAATTACGAAAATCGTGCTCGACAAGCACACTTCCTCTCGAGCTTTTTTCGTGTCTGCCGCGGACCGTCGTCCATCGACGATGATCGACAAGAACCCCAAGCTTGTCGACATCGAAAACAAGCTCGCTGAAAGGCCTCGGTTCCCGAGGCCTTTCTTTTTTCTCGCAAATCTTTCTGTCGCCCTCATCCGACTAGACGGCTGAATAGCCCTCGGTCGCATCGAAGCTCGACCTACGAAATGGCACCGAAACTCGCTACTCGGAAGCACACACCTCGAGGAACGAAATTCCTCTACTCATTACCGGCAAAGCTCAGAAACGATGGGTCACGCGGAATGCGTAGTAGCGTCCGAGCACATCGTCGAAGGCGGCATTGAAGCCGCCCGACGGTTCGTCGTAGTAGCGCGGCGTGCGATCGAACACATTGTTCACGCTTACGGTGAACGCCCAACGCGGGATGCCGTTGTAGGTGAGATTGAGATTGGTCAGTGTGAACGGCGGAATCTTGCACTTGCCTTGAATCTTCTTGTAGTCGGCACAGGGCGTCTCGGAGTCCGCATACGGCTCGGTCGAATACGAGCCGACGTAACGCAGATGCGCCGCACCGACCCAGTCGCCGCGCGACCAGCGCAGGGTCGACACGCCGGTCAGGCGCGGTGTGTCGGCGAAGCCGGCGCTGCGGGTCAGCGGCGTGCCGGGTGCGATGCGGCGATCGAGACGGTCGAGATAGTTCAAGCCGAGCGTCAGGCGGAAACGGCCGCTCCGCTCGCCGCCGAAATCCCAGCGCGCTTCGGCGTCGGCACCACTGGTCGTGGTTCGCGCGAGATTGGCGAACGCATTGGTGAGCCCGGTCAAACGACCGTCGGCATCGCGCGCGAGAAAATCGGCGAACTCCTGCGGATGGGCGAGCATGTACGCGTACGGCGGCGTCGCGATCTCGTTGTCGCGCACACTTCGGTACAGATCGAGGCTCAGGCTGAACGCCTGCGTAGGCCCCCACACCGCTCCGATCGCCGTCGTCTTCGTTTCCTCGGGCCGCAACGCGGGATTGCCGCTGATGCTGACGTCGAGCTGGCACAGGCTGGCAGGTCCGGTCGCGATTGCTTCGCGCAGGCAAGGGCCGGCCACTTGAGGAACCCACAGCGGCAGCGAGGTCGGTACGCTGCGCGGCTGATGCAATTCGAGCAGGGTCGGCGCGCGGAAACCGGAGGAACTCGAGGCGCGCAGAACGAGACTGTCCAATGGCGTCCAACGCAGGCCGAACGTCGGCGCTCCATGCGAGCCGAAGCCGTCGATTTGTTCCTGCCGCCACGCGACCGAGGCGTCGAGCTGCTCGGCGATCGGCAGATCGAAGGTGACGTACGCCGCTTTCGCGCCACGGCTGAGCGATTGGGTGTACTCGGGTGGCTGGTTCAACAGCTTGCCGGCGACCAGATCGGTATCGGGTTGCTGCTCGATGCGCTCGCGACGAGCTTCCAATCCGGTCGTCATCGACACCGCGCCGGCCGGCAGGTCGAAGGCGGCGCCGGAAGCTTCCAGCGAGAGCTCTTTCAGCTCGGTGACGCCTTTGCGCCGGATCTGAGGCGCCATCGCTTCGCGCAGCGCGCGACTCGGCGGAGCGCCGCCGAAGCTGTAGGACTCGCCGTCGATAGCTAGGACGTCGGATCGCACCAGACCGTCGATGCGGTCGTCGACGCGATTGCGCTGCGCGCTGGCATCCAGGCTCCAGTTCCAGTTCCCGAATGCGCCGCGAACTCCCGCATCGAGGCTGAGCAAGGTCGACTCGGTCTTCTCGCGCACGGGACCGATGTCGTTGAAGGAGTACAGCAAGGTGATCGGGTCTTCGTCCGACTGCCCCAGCAGCGGCACCAACGCGGCGGAAGGGCTCGCCTGCTGCCGCTGCACCAAATCGTTGGCGCGCAGATTGGCGTAGGCGCGGATCGAATCGCCGAGCGGAATTTCCACGCGCGCGAGCAGCGACTTGCCGACCCGGCCGTTCTGCAGCGTGGTGTACTTCGCCCCATCCAACAGACAAGCACCGGAATCGGCCAGCGTACCGTCGCAGCCGCGCAACGCCGCATAGCGAAGAGCTCCGCCGGCACCCTGAAAGACATAGGTGCCGGGAAACGAATAGGGGCTGCGCATGTCGAGCAGGCCCTGGCGGCGCTGGTCGAGGCTGTACCACGATCGCGCAGCGCCGAGCAGCGGTTCGCCGTGCAGATAGGCGAGATTCAACAACAGGCCGATGCCGCCTTCGGTGCGCTTTCCCCACAACAACGAGGTCTGCTGCGTGGCGGCGTCGCCGCGTTCGGATTGACCGACCGACTGGCTGATCTCGGCGCCGGAGAAATCGTGACGCAGGATCAGGTTGACGACACCCGCGACGGCGTCCGAACCGTAGATCGCCGCGGCACCATCTCGCAAGATTTCGATGCGCTCGACCATTGCCAGCGGAATCGCATTGAGATCGGGAACCGTCCCTGCCGTGTCCTGCGCCAGTCCGTAGCCGACGACACGCCGGCCGTCGACGAGAAACAAGGTGCTCTTGCCGCCGAGCCGCCGCAGCGCGACCGCGGCCGCTCCCGCCGCGCCGGTCTTGAAACTGGAATCGCTCGCCGACGCCATCGCCTCCGGCTGGTTGGTCACCTGCATGCCGGGCTGCGCCTTCAACAGCTCGAACAAAGTCAGATAGCCGCTGCTGTCGATCTGCTCGCGCGTGATCTCGGTGACCGGCATCACACCCTGCACACCCAAGCGCTGCACGCGCCAGTCTTCTACCGTGACGGTCGAAAGCTCGACCGGATTGAGCGCGCGCGGCGACGACACCTGTACTTCGCGGTCGACCGGCGCCGACTTCGTCGCGCGCTTGACCACGAACGTGTTCGCGGTCGCTGCCGCCGCCTCGAGGCCGCTGCCGCGCAGCAAAGTCGAAAGCGCAGCCTCGACCGAGTATTCGCCGTTCAAGCCGTCGACGCGGCGGCCGGCGAGGAGCCGGGTCTCATACAGGATCTGGATGCCGCTTTGCTCGGCCAGCTCGCTCAGGACGGTGGACAGCTCGCCGCCCGACAGATGGTAGGTGCGCGCACTCGACGAAGCGTTCGACGCGCGCACGCACCCAGCGTGGAGCAGGAAAAACAATCCCGCGAGCACGAAAACATTCGCGCGCAATGCAGCGACTCCGGCGTTCTGCGTCGGCTCGCGCGCATGCTCCGACGCGCGCGTTGCCCAGTCGTTCGGGTTTCCCCATCCCGCCCGCATCTGTCGGCGGGCGGCAGTCGGCCCTGACATGGGCGCTCTGCTCGCGGGAACTCGATCATTCGGCGTCGGGGGTACCGTCCGGACCGCACGGATTCCGAGATCCGCGAACGGGGCGATCTTAGGCACAAATGCACATGGCAAGGAATAGCCTGACGGCATGAGCTGACGAGGTGCGTATCGAGAGGAGCGCAGCCGGATTCGGCGGCGCTGGCCTCGCCAGGCGCCCGATTCCCGCCGCAGCGGCAACGGAAAGGAACGCAATCGCGCGCGGCGTCACCATTGTTGACAGTCTGCGAGACCGGTCACCGCTTCATGGTCGACCGGAACCGCATTTCTATTCGATATGGAATTTTTGTTCAGTTCCGCTGGCGAACCTGCTCACCTACAGTCGTAGGGCGCCGGGAGTCCTGCCGTTTCATACCCAGGAGTCGGCAGAGGGCGCCGCATGCGTGAGCATCCACTTCAAGATGAAACCGAAGCCAAGGACGGCCATTGCGCGTTCGAGTGACGACATCGAAACGCGCCGACGCGATCTCGCAACCTCTTCGCTGATGCTTTATCTACGTGCTTCCGGTGCGTTTTCCCCGCATTGCGCGCGGATACGGAGCGCGAGCCGCGAAGCAAAATCCCCTCCAACTTAGTCAGAGCAAAAGTCATCGAAACGATGGACTGCGGAGCGCAGCCTCGATGCTTCATCTGCCGCTGCGCGGCCTTCGCAGCTCGCGCGGTGGATGCGACGCCGGCTGTCGTTCTCGACGGCAGTTCCGGCATCGAACCAAGCCGCAGCACGCACGCCGTCGACCGCTGCATCGCTGCTGCGCGCGGCCGCCTCGACTTGTGCTCAAATCCGCCCAGCGTTCAGTTCGCTGTAGCGCGTACTTCGTTTCAGTCAGTGGCGGAGCGGAAGGTCGACTCCTATCGTCGTGCGACGCGGCGATCGGGGAGCGTCGTTTCCCGACGCCACGCGTATCGTCGCGCCGCAATTCCGTCGTCGACGGTGCGGCCCAGCCAACTCCCTCCTATCCGACCCTCGAGGACGAATCGATGTTCGTACGCCCGACCCGTACCGCGCTTGCCTCCGCTCTCGCCATCGCCTTCGGCGCTCAATTTCCCGCTGTCGGCGCCGCTCCGGCGACCGTAGCGGCCGCACCGCTGCAGATCGACGCACTCGACGCGGCGCGCGCCAATCCGCATCGATTGATCCTGCAGGTCGGAGCGTTCGATCCATCGGCGCAAGCACTGGACGTGTCCGCCGTCGGCGCGGCCGACGCAGCGGAGCCGACCTCCTACGCGATCGTGCAGTTCGAAGCCGACCGCCTCAAGACGGCGCGCCGCGAACTTCTGACTCGCGGCGTGAAGCTGCTCGGCTACGTGCCGAACAATGCCTACTACGCGCGCCTCGACGCCGCCGCACTGGAGCAAGTGCGCAAGATTCCGGGCGTGCGCTGGGCCGGCGCCGTGCAACCGGCGATGAAACTCGATCCGAAGTTGTGGCGCGCCCACCGCACCGACACCACTGCACGACAGGAAGACGGCGGCCACGAGATCATCCTGCACGCGTTCAGCGGTGTCTCCTCGGCGCAGATCGCGGCGACTCTGCGCAAGCGCGTGCCGAACGTCGAAATCACCGCGCGCAGCGAACGCGACGGCGCTGCACCGTACGTGCGAGCGCGCGTCGGCGCAGCGCAACTCGACGCGCTCGTACGCGAAGCCAGTGCGATCGACGGCGTGCGCTACGTCACACCGTGGGTGCAGAGCAAGCTCTTCAATGCCGGTTCGGTCGGCGCGCTGCAAGCCAACGCCACCGGCGCCTGCGCCGGCAGCGGCAACGTTTGCGGCCCCAGCCCCCTGTGGGATCAAGGTCTGCTCGGCAGCGGCCAGATCGTCGCGGTGGCGGATTCGGGCACCACGCCGGACGCCGCTTGGTTCGCGAGCCTGGACAAGGGCAGTGGCGCGCACACCGAAGTCACCTTCGCCGACGATCCGCCGCCGGTGCCGCCGGCGATCGGCCGCCTGTACCCGAACAACAAGATCATCGGCTACTGGACACAGCCCGGTAACGTCGCCTACGACTACTACTCCGGTCATGGAACACATACCACCGGCACCGTGCTCGGCGATGCCGCGGGGACGTTCGGTGCGACCAGCTATCTGCCCTCCTCGCCCTTATTGCCCAATCACGATCTCGCCGACGGCATGGCGCCGAACGCGCAGCTCCTGATGCAAGACATCGGCGGCACCAGCGCGCGCAACGTCAATGCCGGCGATGTGGAAGCGCTGCTCGAACAAGCCCATGCCGGCGGCGCGCGTCTGCACAACGACAGCTGGGGCGGTAGCGCCGGCGGCTTGTACGTCGGCGACGACGCCGCTGTCGACCGCGTCACGCGCCGGCACGAGGACTTCTTGGTCATCTTCGCCGCCGGCAACGACGACGCAGGTCCGGTGCAAACGGGCTCGCCCGGCAATGCCAAGAACGCGCTCAGCGTCGCCGCGCTCGGCCATGCCGGCAGCACGCAGCACGCCGGCTACTCCAACATCGGCCCTGCCGCCGACGGCCGCGCCAAGCCCGACATCGCCGCCCCCGGATCGAGCATCATTTCCGCACGCA
Organism: Dokdonella sp. GW821-FHT11D02; assembly: GCF_058808595.1. NCBI lineage: Bacteria > Pseudomonadati > Pseudomonadota > Gammaproteobacteria > Lysobacterales > Rhodanobacteraceae > Dokdonella > Dokdonella sp. GW821-FHT11D02. The sequence continues at coordinate 3,825,752 of NZ_CM179520.1, forward strand.
ACACCACCAGCAGTTCGCCGGTTTCCTCGACTGTGCGCGCGCCGGTGACGGCGCCCAATTCCGGCACCTCGATGGCCGCGCCGACCATCACCGGCAATGCCACCCTGGTGCGGCAATTCTTCACCGACGGTTTCTACCCGCGCGGCGTACGCAGCGCAGCCGATGCGCTCAACCCGATCGGCCCGACGCTGAAAGCGGTGCTGCTCAACGGCACCAACCCGCTCGCATCGCCGGAGTGGCCGACCGCAGAAAACGGTTGGGGCCGCGCCTGGCTCGACAGCAATCTGTGGTTCAAGAACACGATGCCAGGCGGCGACGACAGCCGCCGTCTGCGCGTGTTCGAACGCGTCAATGCGGCCGGCCTTGAGACCGGAGACGTCAACGAGTACGTCGTCGACAACGTCGCCGCCGGCATCGAGCTGCGCGCGACCTTGGCCTGGTTCGACGTCGAGGCCGCACCGGGCGCCGCCTCGACCCTGGTCAACGATCTCGATCTCGAAGTCGTCGCGCCGGACGGCACGATCTACCTCGGCAATCATTTCGACGGCGCCGCGTCGACGGCCGGCGGCAGCGCCAATGCGAAGGACACGGTCGAACAAGTGCGCCTGCCGACACCGGTCGCCGGCCGCTACACGATCCGCGTGAAGGCGAGCAAGGTTCCGGGCGACGGCAGCGACGGCGCCGACCGCCAAGGCTACGCGCTGGCGTTGTCGGGCGCCTTCGGCCTGCCCGATCCGACGCCGTTCCCGGCACCGACCGCGCTGACCCAGGCCGCCAATGGCAGCGGCGGCGTCAGCATCGGCTTCACCGCCGCGGCGGGCGCGCAAGGATTTCAGCTCTATCGCGCCGACGGCGATTGCAACAGCGCGAGCAGCGCCGATTTCCACCTCGTCGCGAACGGCGCCGCGGCGCCGCTGATCGACGATCGCACGCAGGGCGGCTACAGCTATGCCTACCGCGTGCGCGGAATCCAGGGTGACGTCGAAGGTGCGCTTTCGGAGAGCTGCGTCAGCGTCGTTTCGCAGGACGCCTGCACGCGCCTGCCAAGCTTCGACACCGCATCGCTGAATGCCGACGGCGCCCATGCGAGCTGCAGCGTGGCGTTGTCCTGGGCCACGGCGGCTTCGCAGTGCCCGACCACCACGGCGATCACCTATACGATCCTGCGCGATACCGATCCCTACTTCGGTGCGCCGACGACGCTGGCCGACAATCTCGCCACGCCGACCTACACCGACACCACGGTCACGGACGGCAAGCCGTATTTCTATCGCGCCTTCGCCAAAGACGCACTCGGCAATGCGAGCGAGGTCTCCGATCAGGTCGGCGTCACTCCGAGCGGCGCCGACGGTCCCGACCCGGCCGCCTACTTGGACGACGCCGACACGCATGTGTACGCGACGCTGGAGTCGCCGTGGCAAGTCACCAATACGGCGGCGAGCGCGGGAACGCTGAGCTATCACAACGCGCGCGACGGCGGCGTCTATCCGTCCAGCACCTGCGCCAGCGTCGAAACGCCGGCGCTCACGCTGCCGGCGGGTGCGAGCCTCAGCTACAAGGCGCAGTACAACCTTGAACACGAGTGGGACGGCGTGGTCACCGAGATTTCGACCGACGACGGCGCAACCTGGACCGACCTGCCACCGACTGGCGGCTATCCGAGCACGTTCGCCCAGACCGGCTCACCGGCGGGCAACGCCTGCGGCTACGCCGCCACACGCGGCGCCTTCAACGGCGTCAGTACCGTCGCCAATGCGGCCGATCCGAACAACGATAGCGCGACGCCGGTGTTCCTCGGCTTCGGATCCGACCTCGCCACCTATGCCGGCCAGACGGTGCGCATCCGCTGGAGCTTCTCTTCCGACAGCGGCGCGGAGTTCTCCGGCTTCTGGCTCGACGAGGTGCGCATCGGCAACGGCGGCTCCGGCGACGTCATCTTCGCCAACGGCTTCGAGCAGAGTGCCGGCGGCGGCGGTGACCATATGTGCCGCTGAAAGCGGCGAGCCGTATCCGGAGTGATCGTCGTTACAGCCCTCCGCGAACATGCCGTTCGCGGAGGGCAGCGGTGGGAACTCGCATGCAGAGTAGCTGCTTCGAGCGCCTAGTCATCGCTTCGCGACGCAGGCTCGGCGATAGCTCGATTCACCTTGCACCCACGCGATCGCGCCGCGCTTCGAACGGAGCGCGGTCACGATATCGACGTCGGCATGTCGCAGAAAGGCGAAAGGCCCCGCAAAGGGGCCTTTCGATGAGCGTCGCGGCGTTCTTGCAGAGACGATCGACGAGAATGGGGAACCCGTCGTCACCTCGACCGTGGGAATAGCCGGTTCAGTCCTGCCGCGGCGGTCGTGAGTACCTTAAGTCGAACCGGTGCGCGCCACCATTGAACAAATGCGCGTCAATGCACTAATAGCCTGATCGATGCGCCCCGATTCGCTGCAAAGAACTGGTGCGCGAATCAGAACGGAATATCGTCGTCCTCGAAGTTGTCCGCCGCCGGCTGCCGCGACGGCGGCTGCGACTGCGGTGCGCGCGAAGGTGCCGAACGTTCGCCGCGCTCGCGGCTGTATCCGCCACCACCACCGCCTCCTCCGCCACCGCCGGAATAACCGCCGCCTTCACCGCCACCACCACCGGGGCCGCCGAGCATCTGCATCTCGTTGGCGACGATGTCGGTGGTGTAGCGCTCGACGCCTTCCTTGTCGGTGTACTTGTTCGTGCGCAAGGACCCTTCGATGTAGACCTGGCGGCCCTTCTTGAGGTACTCGCCGGCGATCTCGCCGAGCTTGCCGAACAGCACGACGCGGTGCCATTCGGTGCGTTCCTGATTCTCGCCGGTCTGCTTGTCGCGCCAGCTCTCGCTGGTCGCCAGGCGGATGTTGGTGATCGCGCCGCCGTTGGCGGTGTAGCGCGTTTCCGGATCGGCGCCGAGATTGCCTACGAGGATGACCTTGTTGATGCCTCGTGCCATGTGTTCTTCTCTCCGATCCAATGCGATTGCGCGGCGCAAATGATACCACGCACCTCCGCCGCGGCCCGGCGAAACGGCGGTCGGGGCGCGTAGGAAAACCTCGCTCCGTGCCTATCCGGCCGGCACGATCGGCAACTCGACGTAGCTCGCCTCGGCACCGCCGCGATACACCCGCTGCGTCGCTTTGCGGTAGTCGCCCGGCTTGGCGAAGAAGATGTTCGGCACGAAAGTCTGCGGGCTACGGTCGTACAGCGGGAACCAGCTCGACTGGATCTGCACCATGATGCGGTGCCCCGGCGCGAAGGTATGGTTCGCCGTCGGCAGGCCGAATTTGTATACCAAGGGCTGGTTTGCGGCGATCGCCTCGGGTTTTTCGAAACTCGTGCGATAGCGGCCGCGGAAGATGTCCATCGCCACGCCGAGTTCGTAGCCGCCCATCTCCGGGCGCGAAGGCACCGTATCGGGATAGACGTCGATCAGCTTGACCACCCAGTCGCTGTCGGTGCCGCTGGTGGAAGCGGTGAGATGGACTTGCGGCGCCCCGGCGATATGCAGCGGTTCCTGCAAGGGTTCGCTGACGTAGGTCAGCACGTCCGGGCGGCCGTCAGCGAAACGCTGGTCGACCACCAGCCAGCGCTTCCAGGCGTCGCCGTCGGCGAAACGGATCGGCCGCGGCTGATACGGCACCGGCTTGGCCGGATCGGAGACGTACTCGTCGTAAGCGTCCTTGCCCGCCACCGGCGCCGTGAACGACAGGCTTTGATCGGCGCTCAGGTACAGCGGCTTGGATTTCGCCGCGCAACCGTCGCTACAGCTGAGCGGCCAGGAATCGTAGCGGCCCCAGTGGTTTTCGCCGGTGTTGTAGATGTACACCGGCGGCGTATCGGCCTTGCGCGCGCCGTCGAGCAGGTATTGATCGAAGAAGGGCTTGAGCACGTCGCGGCGGAACTGCAGCGCGGTATCGCCCGTCCATTGCAGCGGGCCGAGCGCGGTGCCGTCGTAGTTGACCTGGCTGTGCCGCCACGGCCCCATGACGAGGAAATTCTTGTCGTTGTGCGTGTCCTTCGGTTCCAGCGCCGGATAGCTGTGGATCGCGCCCCACATATCTTCCTGGTCCCACAAGCCCTGCACCCACATCGTCGGCACGCTGAGCGGCGTCTTCGCCATCACCTTGTCCAGCGCCTGCGCGCTCCAGAACGCATCGTAGGCGGGATGCTCGGACACCTTCTTCCAGAAGCCGAGCTGGTCCAGCCCGGCGGCTCGCGCGAAATCGCCGGCCGAACCTGCGCGCAGGAAATTGTCGTAGTCGTCGTAACCGACGCGCGGAATCTTCTTGCCCTCGCCGCGATCGCTGGTCTGGCCGACGATGTAGTCGAAATTGGTCTGTCGGAACGCGCCGTAGTGGAACCAGTCATCGCCCATCCAGCCGTCGACCATCGGACTCTCGGGCGCTGCGACCTTGAGCGCCGGATGCGGATTGGTCAGCGCCATCACGACGGTGAAGCCCTCGTAGGACGAGCCGAGCATGCCGACCTTGCCGTTCGACTCCTTCACGTTGTGCACCAACCACTCAATCGTGTCGTAGGCGTCGGTGGCGTGGTCGACTTTGGAATCGTTGAGCGGCCCGCGCAACGGCCGCGTCATCACGTAGTCGCCTTCGGAGCCGTACTTGCCGCGCACGTCCTGGAAGACGCGGATGTAGCCGCCTTTGACGAATACCTCATCGCCCTGCGGCAGCGAGGCGAGCAGGTTGCCGCTGGTGTCGCGCTCGACGCGCTTGGCCGCGTTGTAGGGTGTTCGCGTGAGCAGAATCGGCGCGTTCTTGGCGCCGTTCGGCACCATGATCACGGTGTACAGCTTGACGCCGTCGCGCATCGGAATCATCTCGATGCGCTTGGCGTAGTCATAGCTCTGTACCGGAGCCGTGAACGCTTTGGGGATATCGGGCGACAGCGGCGGCGTGTCGGCGCGAACGCCCAGCGACAGGACCAGCAACGCGGCGGAACACAGACTCGCGATACGCAGGGTGTTCATCGAAGACCTCGTTCGAGGAAAAATCCCGACGGTCTTAATCCAGAACCGATGATCGCGACAGCGCCAAAGGTCACATTTCGGACGCATCGACGACCGTGTAACGGCCATGCGTATTCGATGGGCGATCCTGCGCCGAGCGCGCAGCGACCGACTCGCGCGGCACGGACGCTTCGCCTCGCCTGTTACAATCGGACGGAGTTATCGACCCATCGACAATGTCCACAGCGCACCCCTTACCGTCGTTTTCGATCACCCGTTTCGCCGACGTGCAAGCGCTGGCCGCCGCCGACATGGCTGCGGTCGATACGCTGATCCGCACGCGCCTGGCCTCCGACGTGGTGCTGATCAACCAAGTCGCCGAGCACATCATCGGCGGCGGCGGCAAGCGTCTGCGTCCGATGCTGCATCTGCTCGCCGCGCAGGCGGCCGGTTATGAGGGACGCCAGCAGGTGCCGCTGGCCGCGGTGATCGAGTTCATCCATACCTCGACCCTGCTGCACGACGACGTCGTCGACGAATCGGATCTGCGCCGCGGCCGCCAGACCGCAAATGCGGTGTGGGGCAACGCGGCCAGCGTGCTGGTCGGCGATTTTCTCTATTCGCGCTCGTTTCAGATGATGGTGGAACTCGACAGCATGCGCGTCATGCGCATCCTCGCCGACACCACCAACCGCATCGCCGAGGGCGAAGTGCTGCAGCTGCTCAACATCGGCAACCCCGACACCAGCGAGCAGGCCTATCTCGACGTGATCGAACGCAAGACCGCCGTGCTGTTCGCGGCGGCGACACGCCTGGGCGCCGTGCTGGCGGAACTGCCGCCCGCGCAAGAGAATGCGCTCGCGCGCTACGGCCTCGATCTCGGCTATGCCTTCCAGATCGCCGACGACGTGCTCGACTACGCCTCCGACGCCGGCACGCTCGGCAAGAACATCGGCGACGATCTGGCCGAAGGCAAACCAACCCTTCCGCTGATCCTGGCGATCGAGCGCAGTGAACCGGCACAGGCGGCGATGCTCAAGCGCGCCATTCAAGCCGGCGGCCTCGATGCGCTCGACGAAGTGCTGGCGGCCATTCGCGCCACCGACGCGCTGACCGCTTCGCGCCAGCGCGCGCAGTCCTACGCGCAGTCCGCACGCGACGCACTCGCCGAGCTGCCGCCTTCGCACGCACGCGACGCACTCGCCGTGCTGGCCGACTACGCGGTCGATCGCACGCGCTGAAACGTCGCGCTCAATCGCGACGCTTGCCCTTCTCCGTACCGCCCTCGTCCGGCTCGACGTCCTCGCAGCCGATGTCGCGGCCGCCTGAGGCGATCTCCGCCCGCGCCTTGCTCGCCAGATCACGATAGCGCCGGCGCACGCGATCGAGCGCTTCCTCGTCCAGCTCCTCCAGATCGAGCAGCGCGTTGTGCGCACCTTCGAGCGCGCGGATGATTTCGTCGAGTTTGACGTGCATCGCCTCCGAATCGCGGTTCTGCGTGTTCTGGATCAGAAACACCATCAGGAAGGTGACGATCGTGGTGCCGGTATTGATGACCAGCTGCCAGGTGTCGCTGAAGCGGAACAGCGGACCGGTGACCGCCCACACGACCACCACCAGGCCGGCCAATGCGAACGTGCCGGCGCGTCCGGTCAGGCGCGAAGCGGCGCTGGCGAAGCGCGTGAAGCCGCCGCTCTGGCTCATCGGCGTCTACTTCGCCGCGAAGGTGTCGTCGAAGAACGTGCGCATCTGCGCGAAGGCGCGTTTGGCGGTGCGCTCGTCGTATTTGCAGCCCGGGGTCGAGCCGTCGGCATCCGGAATCGCGAAGCAGTGCACCGCGCCGCCGTAGCTGACGAACTGCCAATCGACCTTGGCGTCGCGCATTTCCTGCTGGAAGCCGGCGATCTGCTCGGGCGATTCGAACTTGTCGTCGGCGCCGTGCAGCACCAGCACCTTCGCCTTGATCGCCTTCGCCAGTTGCGGATCGTCGCTGGACAGATTGCCGTGGAAGGAAACCACGCCGGCGACGTCGGCGCCGCTGCGCGCGAGATCGAGCGTGGTGGCGCCGCCGAAGCAGAAGCCGAGCGCGCCCCAATGCTTGCCGTCGAGCGGCGCCTTGCCCGCTTGCGACTTCAGCTGCGCCAGCGCGGCGCCGATGCGCGCGCGCAATTCCGCGCGGTTCTGGTACAGCGCCTTGGTCGCAGCGCCCGCTTGCTCGGGATTCTTCGGACGCGCGTCGACGCCGTAGACGTCGGCGACCAGGATCACGTAATTCTTGCCGGCGATCTTCTCCGCCAGGGCGAGATTGTCCGGCGTGATGCCGAGCCAATCGGGCGTCATCACCAAGCCCGGACGCGAAGTTTTCACCGCATCGTCGTAGACCAGCACGCTTTGCATCTTCTTGCCGCCGATTTCGTAGTCGATCGGCTTGGACACGATCGCCGCATGCAGCGGCGCGGCGAAACCAGCGAGACAGGCGAGAGCGAATAGACGCGAGCGCATGATGGAACTCCTTCGGGCCAGGAATCGCATCATACGTCGCGTCGCAGGATCGCAGCGGCGAGCGCGTCACGCCGCGGCGTTGCGCATCCGTTCGAGATCGGCGAGCAAGCCCGGGCCGCTGGGATTCCAACCCAAACGCTGCCGTGTGCATTCGCTCGCGGCCGGAAGATCGTGCGCGACGAAGTGCGCGAGCCAGCCGAAGTGTGCGGGCGCTTCTTCGGCCGCGATCGACACGGCCGGAAGCCCGAGCTGCCGTCCGACGGCTTCTGCGATGTCGCGCATGCGCACGCCCTCTTCCGCTACCGCGTGATAGCGCGCACCGGGTTCCGCCTTCTCCAGCGCGAGCCGATACAGGCGCGCCGCGTCGAGCAGATGCACCGCCGGCCAGCGATTGCTGCCCTCGCCGATATAGGCGGACCTGCCTTTCTCGCGCGCCACCTCGATCGCGTAGCTGACCAAGCCTTGGCGACGCGTGTCGTGCACCTGCGGCAGACGCACCACCGAAACGTTGGCGCCGGCCGCAGAGGCCGACGCCACCGCTTCTTCGGTGGCCGCGCGCGGCATCACCGCGCTGCTCAACACGGTGTCTTCTTCCGTTGCCGGACGTCCGGTGCGCACCGTAGTCGCAGTGCCGGAGGTGACGATCAAGGGACGGTTCGAACCAGCCAGCGCCGAGCCTAGCGCTTCGACCACGCGTCGATCGTCTTCGCAATTGGCGGCGAACTTCGAGAAGTCGTCGTGATTGAAGGCCAGATGGATGACGCCATCCGCACGCGCGACACCTTCTTTGAGGCCTGCGAGATCTGCGATGGAACCGCGCTGCACCTCGACTCCTGCAGCAGCAAGAGCGGCGGCCTTCTCCGCCGACCGCGCCAAGCCCAACACCTGATGCCCTGCCGCCTGCAATTCGGCGACTACGGCCGAACCGATGAAGCCGCTGGCACCCGTTACGAACACACGCATGAAATTCTCCGCTTCCGAATGGACGGAGAGGAATTTCGGCGCATACTGTATCGGGGTAAATAAGTGAACTTATACAGGTATAAGAACTAACAGGCTCGCATGCCGACCACGCACGACAATCCGCTCGGCGCCTATCTCAAGGATCGGCGCGCGAAACTCGACCCGGCCGCCTTCGGTCTGCCGCTCACACGCCGCCGCACGCCTGGACTGCGGCGCGAAGAAGTGGCGCAGCGCGCGCACGTCAGCGCGACCTGGTACACCTGGCTCGAGCAAGGCCGCGGCGGCGCGCCCTCGGCGGAGGCGCTCGACCGCATCGGCCGCGCGCTGATGCTGACCGAGGTCGAACGCGAACATCTGTTCCTGATCGCGCTCGGCCGCCCGCCCGACGTGCGCTATCCGAGCACGATCGAAGGCGTCACCCCGCGCCTGCAGCGCGTGCTCGACGCGTTCGAGCTGAGCCCGGCCCTGGTCAAGACGCCGACCTGGGACGTGGTCGCCTGGAACCGTGCCGCCGCGGCGATGCTGACCGACTACGGCGCGCTCGCCCCTGCGCAGCGCAACATCCTGCGCCTGGTCTTCTGCGATCCGCGCGTGCGCGCGGCGCAGTACGACTGGGACGGCGTCGCGCGCTTCGTCGTCGCCACCTTCCGCGCCGATGTGGCGCGCGCCGGTGCCACGGCGCAAGTGCAAGCGCTGGTCGACGAATTGAGTCAGGCGAGCCGCGAGTTCGCAGCGCTATGGAACGAACACGACGTGCGCAGCTACGGCGAAGGCGTGAAGAAGCTGAAACATCCGCTCGCCGGCCCGATCGAGTTCGAGTATTCGACCTTCGCCGTCGACGGCCGTCCCGACCTCGGCATGATCGTGTACAACCCGGCCACAGCGGACGACGCCGAACGCGTGCGCGCCGTACTCGGCCGGCGCAACGACGCACCGGCGCCGCGCCGGCGCGCTCACCAAACCTTGTAAACCTGCCCGCTCTGCGCGCCTTCGACGCTGCGGCTGTAGGCCAGCGCGACGCGCGCCGCAGGTGCCGGCTCGAAGCCGCGGAAGTACGGCCCGTACGTGGGCATCGACTCGGCCAACACGGTCGGGCTGATTGCGTTGATGCGCAGACCGCGCGGCAGCTCGATCGCGGCGGCGCGCACGAAGCCTTCCACCGCCGCATTCACCGCGGTCGCATCGACGCCTTCGCGGATCGGCTGTTCGGCCAGGATGCCGCTGGTCAGAGTGAACGAGCCGCCGTCGTTGAGCCGATGCTGCGCGGCGAGCACGACGTTGACCTGCCCCATCAGCTTGTCGTCGAGGCCGACGCGAAACTGTTCCGCCGTCATCGTGGCGAGCGGACCGAAATGCACGCTGCCGATCGCCATCACGATCGCGTCCAGTGCTCCGACTTCGGTGAGCAGCCGGTCGATGCTGGCACGGTCGCGCACGTCGACGCGATGCGCGCCGCTGCTGCGGCCGGCCGCGACGATCTCGTGCCGCGGCGCGAGTTCTGCCGCGATCGCTTTGCCCACGGCGCCGGCGGCGCCGATGATCAGTATTTTCATGGTCTACTCCCAGGTCTAGGCGTGGCTCAATTCGTGCGCCATTCGTACACGCTGACGGTCGATGCGCCGTGCTGATGCAGAGGATCGCGCAGCGCGGTCGCCTGCGCCTCCTCCAAGCTTGCGGCCAGCATCAGATACGCGCCGCCGCTGGCATCGGCGAACGGACCGGACAGCTCCAATCGCCCTTGCGCGCGCAACTCGTCCAAAAACGTCTTGTGCGCGGGCCCGAGCGCCGCATCGAAGCTGGGCTTGCGCATTACCAGCACCAGGTAGCGATTCATCGAGAATGTCTCCGTTGCAAATTCATGCGATGCCGAGCCCTTCGATCGAACCGATCGCCGCCGGATCGAAACCGGCCAGTTCGGCGAAGCGGCGACCGCGCTCGGCGTAGTCCTTGAATTGATCGAAGCTCGGCGCACCGGGCGAGAGCAGCACGACGCCGCCGGCCGGCGTCAGCGTGCGGGCACGCGCTACCGCTTCGTCGACACTCGCCGCAGATTCGAGCCGGTACGCGCCGCCGATCTCGCGCAACTGCGCTTCGATGCGCGCGCCGTTGGCGCCCATCGCGACGATCGCATGCGGCGGCTGCGCACGCACGACCTCGGCGAAGCCGCGCCAATCGAGGCCGCGTTCGTAACCGCCGACCAGCACCGTGACGGCACGACCGGCAATGCTCGCGAGAGCTTCCAGCGTCGCTTGCGGCGTGGTCGCGATACTGTCGTCGATCCAACGCAAGCCGTCGCGCTCACCCAAGGTTTGCAAGCGATGCGGCAGCGGCCGGAACGTCGCCAACGCCGACGCCGCGGCGAACGCATCCTCGCCGGCCGCCTCCAGCGCCGCCAGCGCGGCGCAGAAATTCAGCGCGTTGTGCGGCCCAGGCAGCGGCGAATGCGCGAGGTCGAAGGCCGCACGCGCACCGCGCCGAATCGTCGCGCCGGCCACGTGCCAGCCCTCGCTGCCGCCGAAGCCGAGCTGATGCGGATGCGCCGCGAGGCGCGCCAGCAGCGGCGCTTGCGCGGCATTGACGACCAGCGTGCGCGCGACCGCTGCCAACGCCAGTTTGTCCTCGGCGTAACGCTCGCGCGTGCCGTGCCAATCGAGATGTTCTTCGTACAGATTGTTGATCACGGCGACATCGAGCGGCGCCGCCTCGCGCGTCTGGAAGCTCGACAGCTCCACCACCCACCAGTCCGGCGGCTGCAGCGGATCGAGCAACTCCAACAACGGCAGGCCGATGTTGCCGGCCAGCGCAACGCGACGGCCGAGCGCACGCAGCAGATGCGCGATCGTCGCCGTCACCGTGCTCTTGCCCTTGGTGCCGGTCACCGCGATCACGCGCGCCTGCGGAGTTTCGGCGAACCACAGCGCGGTGCCGGACGTGAAGCGTGTGCCGTTGTGCTGCGCCTCGAGCATTTCGCGCTTGTATGCGCTGATGCCGGGCGACTTGATCACGACGTCGAAGACGGACAACGCGGCGCCGTCGGGAGGCACGCTTACGATATCGATGCTGCCCAGCTCGCCCGCGGCGAGCGAGCGCGCTTCTTCAGTGCTGCAGAACAGCGTCGGCCGCAGCTGCGGCGCGCGTAGGCGCAGCGCGGCCAGCGCGGCGCGGCCTTCGCGGCCGTAGCCCCAGACCGCGACGCGACGCCCGGCGAGATCAGCCAGGCGCATCGAACACGAACGGCTGCAAAGGCGCAGGAATGCGATGCTCTGCGGACGGCGTCAGCAACGGCGCCAGGGCGAGTTCGCGCGGATCGAGCTGCGGCGCGATCTCCTCGGCGAAGCGCGCGACCAGCGCGTCTTCGCTCCACTCCGCGCGCGCGGCCAGGGCGGCGAATGCGGCCCGCGATTCGACACCCTCGCCGACGCACTCGAACGGCTTGTGCTCGCGATATTCGATCAAGGCGTCGAAGCCCGCGGCCAGACTCGCGTCGTCGAGCAGATTGCGGCCGAAGATCGCCAGCAGGCGCGGCTTGGGCATGAACACGCTCAGCGCGAGGAAGACGAAGTGACACTTGGGGCACTGTCCGCACCAGCGCTCGGCCGGCTTCGCACCGAGAATGCGGAAATTGCGATTGCAGCTCGAAAACGATGCGTCGTAGCGCGTGCTGCGCGCGAAGCGCTCGGCCACCGCGAGTTCCGACAGCGGCCGCAGCAAGGAGTAGTAGCGCAAATCCGCGGCGACGCGCGCCTGCACCAGCTCACCGAAGACCCGCTCGAACTCCCAGCCCTTGCTCCATTGATGGTTGATCGGCTGGCCGTCGTATTCGAGCGTGGCGCTCGAGGCCGAGCGCTCGTTCGAGAACGCGATCGCGTCGTAGCCGTACAACAAGGCCGCGACGACCAGGATCGCCGAGTTGATCGCGGTTACCGGAATGTGGCCGTTGTAGGCACCGGCCTTGTTGTACTCGAACAGTAGCGGCGACAGTTCGCGGCCGACGTTCAGCATCGGCAACTCGGTGCGTTCGGCGCAGGCCGCGATCAGCGGCGAATGGCCGACCCACGCCGCGCTCGCCGCTGCGCCGGCAGCCTTGAGGATTTCGACGCTGACCAGCGAGTCCTTGCCGCCGCCGATGGGCACCAAGCTGCGCCGCGGCAGGTCGAGCGCCGGCGCCGACGTCGACGCTGCCGCCATGCTCGGAAAGCGGATGCGCCCACGCAGATCGAGCTTGTTGTGGTAGGCGAACTCACCCAGCCCGTGCAGATACAGAGCATCGAGAAACGTCGCCGTCGGTACATCCAATGCCGCCGACTCGACGCGGATCTCACCCGGCACGCCGGCCTTGTAGTAGCTGACGCCGGCGATCAGATGCAACAGATCGAGCGCGGCCTCGAACGCCTGCGTGCGCGGCGGCGGCAGCGCCGGCGGCTGCGCAAACACGATGCGCTCGACCAGCTCGGCACCGTCGTCGAACGCGTACACGAGCGAGACCACGCCGTCGGCATAACCGCGGCGGACGAAACGGAAGGCGCGTGCGGCGCGTGGATCAGCGAGCGCCATCGGCGAGCTCCTTGCGGCGCAGCGCGGCGATACCTTGCGCCAGCGCCGCGGTCAATGGAAAAGTCGCGGCGCCGGCGATCAGCACCGAGCTCGCGACGAAGAACAGCGCTTGCAGGATCACATCCGAGACGCTGCTCGCCTGGCTCGGCTCCAGCCACAGCACCGAAGCGTTCAGCGCGGCGGTGAACAAGAGGCCGAACAAGACATGGGTGATCGCCGCCATGCCGAGCCCGGTCTTCCAGGCGCCCTCACCGGCGGCGGCGCGGCGCGCCAGCGCCGGCCAGCGCGATACGGCGGCGATCTGCGCCGACAATGCACCGACACTGCCGAAGATCAGGCTCTGCTTCAAGGCGAGCGCAGGATCGTTGCGGCTCAGTGCGAGCGACCATGCCGCCGCGACCGCGAGCGGTGCGATCAGGGCGGCCAGGTGCAGCAAAAGGCGCGCGCGACTCACAGCGCGATCTCCGCCGCGGGTTCGCGCAAGTTGTAGTGCGAGGCCATCACCGCGCCGTAGGCACCGGCTTGCGCGATCAGGATCACGTCGCCCTCGTGGCATTCGGGCAGGCGCCGATTCGCGCCGAGCACATCGCCGCTCTCGCAGATCGGACCGACGACTTGAACCATCGCCTCGGCCGGCTGATCCAGGCGCGTCAGGTTCACAATCTCGTGCCAAGCCTCGTACAGCGCCGGCCGGATCAGCGAATTCATGCCGGCGTCGATACCGACGTAGCGCACGTTGCCCTTGCGCTTGGTCTGGGTCACGCGCGCGAGCAACACCCCGGCGTCGGCGACCAGAAAGCGGCCCGGCTCCAGCCACAGCCGGAACTGCGGATAGGCGCTCTTGACCTCGCTCAGCGCCGCGTCGAGTGCGGCGAGGTCGAGCGGCGCTTCGTCCGGTCGCGACGGCACGCCGAGGCCGCCGCCGATGTCGATCGATTCGATCCGACTGAAGCCTTCCGCCACGCTCGCCAGCTGCGCGTAGACCGCGCGCCAATGCGCAGCGTCGAGGATGCCCGAACCCAGATGCGCATGCAGGCCGACGATGCGCGCGCCGTGACGGCGCGCCAGCGCGCGAAACTCCTCGACCTGATCCAGCGCGAGGCCGAATTTCGACGCCGCGCCGCCGGTCTTGACCTTGTCGTGATGGCCGCGGCCGACGCCGAGATCGACGCGCAGATGGATCTCGTGCCCGCCGAACAATTCGCCCCAATGCTGCAACGGATGCAGCGCGTCGAGCGTGGTGCGCACGCCGGCCGCGAGCGCCTCGGCGTACTCCGCGCGCGGCGCGAAGTTCGGCGTGAATAGGATACGTTCGGCGGGCAACGGCGGCAGCGTCGCGCGCACCGCGGCGACTTCGGCCATCGACACGCATTCGAAGGCGAAACCTTCCTCGTGCAAGGCGCGCAGAATCGCCGGATGCGGATTCGCCTTCAGCGCGTAGTGCCAGCGGTCGACGGCGGCGAACGCGCGCAACGAACGCGCCTGCGCGCGTACCGCATCGAGCGCGTAGACGTAGCGCGGCGTCGCTGCGGTGGCGAGTTCGAGCAGCTCATTGCGGCGGCGCATCCACCAGGTCTCGCGCTTGGCCGCAGCGGCTTCGGCACCGAGCTCGCGCCAGCTCGGTCCGAACACGGCGCCGTCCTCGGCGCGCAAGGCGTCGGCACGGATCAAGAGCGCGTGCAGGCGCGGGATCAGTTCGTCGGCGAGCGCTTCGTCGACGACGAAGGTCAAATTGAGATTGTTCGAGGACTGGCTGATCAGATGCACATCGAGCGCGCCGAACTCGGCCAGGACGCTCGATAACTTGTGCAGCAGCGAACGCATGCCGCGCCCGACCAGGGTGATCGCCGCGCACGGCGCGATCACCTTGACGCGGCAGATGCGCGCCAGGTCGGCGGCGAGCGCCGACAGCACGTCGGAATTGACCAGGTTCTCGGTCGGATCGAGCGACACCGTCACATTGGTTTCGGCCGAGCCGATCAAATCCACCGACAGGCCGTGGCGCTTGAACGCCTCGAACACGTCGGCGAGGAAGCCGACCTGCTGCCACATGCCGATCGATTCCATCGAGATCAGGGTGACGCCCTTGCGCGCGCTGATCGCCTTCACGCACGGCGCCGCGTCGGCGGCGACCGCGCGGATTTCGGTGCCGGCGAGCTGCGGACGATTCGTGTCCTTGATCGCCAGCGGCACGCCGGCGCGGCGCAGCGGTCCGAGCGAACGCGGATGCAGCACCTTGGCGCCGGTGGTGGCGATTTCCTGCGCTTCTTCGTAGTCCAGCCGCGCCAGCAGGCGCGCTTCGGGCACCACGCGCGGATTGGCGCTGAACATGCCCGGCACGTCGGTCCAGATTTCCACTCGTTCGGCTTTCAACAAGGCGCCGAAATAGCCGGCCGAGGTATCCGAGCCGCCGCGGCCGAGCAGCACCGTCTCGCCCTCGCCGTTGCGCGCAATGAAACCCTGCGTGATGAAACAGTCGCCGCGCGCGGCGAGCGCGGCGGCGAAGGCCGCGTCCGGCGTCGCCGGCACGTTGGCGGAGAGGTAGCGCGACCAAGCGTTCTGGTTCGCGATCGGCAGCGCGCACAGGTGCTCGCGCGCGTCGAGCCAATGCGTCGGCAAGCCGCTCGCGCCGAGAAAATCCGCGCCGAGCGCGCTGGACATCAATTCCCCGAGCGCGAACACCTCGGCTTGCCACGACACCGCCGCCTGCACACGGCGCGGATCGGCGATCAGACGATCGAGCTCGGCCAAACGCTGGTCCATGCGCACGCAAGCGGCGAGCCCGAGTTCTTCGCACATCGCGCGATGCCGCGCGACGATCGTCGCCTGCACCTCGCGACAACGCGCTTCGTCGTTGCGCGCTTCGGCGATAGCCTTCAACTGGTCGGTGATGCCCGACAACGCCGACACCACGATCAGCACACCGCGGCCGCGAGCGCGATGCGCGGCGGCGATCATGCGGATGTTGTCCCAGCGCTCGCGCCGCGACACCGAGGTGCCGCCGAACTTGATGACGACCCAGGAACGGGCGATGTCGGAGGGCGCCTCAGCGCGCGCGGGAACGGAACTCAATGGGAAGGTCCTTCGGGCCGGTACACAGCCGCGGCATTCTTTCGTGCAGCGCAGCAGAACGCAATGGCATGGCCATTTGCAGGCGCCGCGCCGGCTTTTTGCCGGCAACGCGCAAGCGCAGTCGCGTGCCGCACAATGGCCGCGCCCCCCAGATCCGCGAACCGACTCATGAGCAAATTTCATTTCGGCGACGCCGCGCCGCGCAGCCGTGCCTACGCGCAGGTCGACGTGTTCACCACACGCGCCGGCTACGGCAATCCCGTCGCGGTGGTGTTCGACGCCGACGATCTGGACGGCGCAGCGATGCAGCGCCTGGCGAACTGGACCAACCTGTCGGAAACGACCTTCGTACTGAGGCCGACGGATGCGCGCGCTGACTTCCGCTTGCGCATCTTCACCCCGCGCCAGGAACTGCCGTTCGCCGGCCATCCGACCGTCGGCACCGCACACGCCGTGCTCGAAGCCCGCGTCGAGCTGGCCGAGCGCGACACGCTCACTCTGGAATGCGCGGCGGGCCTGCTGCCGCTGCGGATCGAACGCGACGACGGCCGCCGCGTGTTCGTGCAGGCGCCGCCGGCGCAGTTGCAGCAGCCCTCGCGCGAACTGCTCGAGGCGTGCGAACACGCGCTCGGCGCCAGCCTCGCGCGCGAGCCGCTGGCACGGCTGGTCGACGTCGGTGCGCGCTGGCTGGTGTGCGCCGCCGTCGACGGCGCCGGCGTGCGCGCGTTGCGGCCCGACCTCGCGCGCGTCGCCGCGCTCACTCAGCGGCATACCGACGTGGTCGGCTTGTGCGTATTCGGCCGCCAGAACGATGCCGACGCCGCCCTCGCCGTGCGTGCGTTCTGCCCGGCTGACGGTATTCCGGAAGATCCGGTCACCGGCAGCGCGAACGCGGCGATCGCGGCCTTCCTGCGTGCATCGAGCCAGCTCGCCGCGATCGGCCCGCGCTACCGCGCGAGCCAGGGCCGCGAGATCGGCCGTGACGGCATGGTCGAGGTTCGCGTCGAGGCGGATGGCCGCATCGAAATCGGCGGCCACTGCGTCACCTGCATCACAGGCGCGCTGAGCTTCTGAAATCGATCCACACGCGGCCGCACGACTGCGGCATCATCCGCACTTTGCGCCTGGATCTCCCGTGACCGATCGCGACGGCTCCGCTACGACCAATCCTCCGGCTGCCGTCGGCTATGCCCGCCGCGTCGGCCCCTGGGACGCGGCGATGATCGTGGTCGGCGGCGTGATCGGTTCGGGCATCTTCCTGACCCCGGCGGCGATCGCGCGCCAGACCGGCTCGGCCGGCGAACTGTTGCTAGCCTGGGCGGTCGGCGGCGCGATCGCACTGATCGGCGCGCTCTGCTACGCCGAACTCGGCGCGCGGCGGCCGCAAGCCGGCGGCGGTTACGTCTACTTGCGCGAAGCGTTCGGCCTGATCGTCGCGTTCGTGTTCGGCTGGAATCTGCTCATCGTCAACCATTCCGGCGCGCTCGCCGCGGTCGCTACCGTATTCGTGCAATACGCCGGTGCCGCGATCGGTGTGAAGGTCGACAATCCCGGCCCCTACGCGGTCGGCACCATCGTATTTCTGGCCGGCATCAACTGGTTCGGCATTCGTGCCGGCTCGCTGGTGCAGAACATCTTGACCGTGCTCAAACTCGCCGCGATCGCCGCGCTGATCGCAGTCGGCCTCAGCGTCGGCGGCGCGCCGGCGCCGAGTA
This sequence comes from Dokdonella sp. GW821-FHT11D02, assembly GCF_058808595.1. NCBI lineage: Bacteria > Pseudomonadati > Pseudomonadota > Gammaproteobacteria > Lysobacterales > Rhodanobacteraceae > Dokdonella > Dokdonella sp. GW821-FHT11D02. Next base: position 3,843,542 of record NZ_CM179520.1, read on the forward strand.
CGACGCCGCCGGCTTTCAATCCGCTCGCCTTCGGCGGCGCGCTGATGCCGGTGCTGTTCTCTTATGGCGGCTGGTACTACGTCAACGACATCGCCGGCGAAGTGCGCGATCCGCAGCGCACGCTGCCGCGCGCGCTGATCTTCGGCATGCTGCTGGTGGCGGCCTGCTATCTGCTGGCCAATCTCGCCTATCTGGCCGTGCTCGGCCACGACGGTCTCGCCGCCAGCAACGCACCGGCGGCGGATCTGATGCGCCGCGCCTTCGGCGAATCGGGCGCGCGTCTGATCGCGGCCGGTATTGCGATCTCCACGCTCGGCTTCTGCAACATCTCGATGATCGGCGCCGCACGCGTGTTCCAGGTGATGGGCGCGGACGGCGTGTTCTTCCGCTCGGCCGCTCGGCTGCATCCGCGTTGGCGCTCGCCCAACGTCGCGCTGCTGCTGCTCGCGGCCTGGGCCTGCGCGCTGGCGCTGACCGGCAGCTTCGATCAGCTGCTGAACTACTCGACCGTCGGCGATTGGCTCGGCATGGCCGCAGTGATCGCGACGCTGTTCTGGTATCGGCGCACGCACGCGAGCGAACCGAATGCGTTCCGCACGCCGTGGTATCCGCTGCTGCCGCTGATCTTCCTGGCGGTGGTGCTGTGGGTGGTCGCGGTGACGATCTGGAACCACCCGCAGGACGCAGGCATGGGCGCATTGATCACGCTTGCCGGCCTGCCGGTGTACTTCTTCTGGCGGCGTCTGGCGAAAAGCTGAGCCCAACGCGAGGCGGGTGAGCGAGGGGCGCGTCGACGGTTTCTACACGTCCGCGTCACCGCCTCTTCACGTATTTCGCCTACGACGAAGTTCCCACAATAGTTATCTGGACGTCCAGACAGCGTGAAGAAGCCCGCCGCCGGCGCCTGTCAGAAATGACAGCTTGAGCATGCCCCCCACCGGAACATGATGGCCGCGCAGGTCAGCCAATGGGAGAGGCATCATGTTGCACACTGCAAAAACTCGTTCCGTTCCGTTGCGCCGGAGCCTCGCGCTCGCCACTGCGTTCGCGCTCGCCTCCGTCGCCCTACCCGCGTCCGCCGAAGTCGGCAACGCCAGCGCCTTCGATCTGTCGATTTCGCTCACGATCCTCGGCATTCCCGCGTTGAACGTCACGGCGCAGACGACGGCGACGATCGCCAACGCGACCGCGCCGGATGACGATACCAACCAGCTGCCGTCGATCGACATCGGCAACGCCTTGGTCGCACGCGTGACCACAGGAATACTCTCGTCCGAAGCGGAATATCAGCCCGGCGTGTCGACCAGCGGCGCGGCCGGACAAAGCCAGGTCGCGAGCGTCAATCTCACCGCGCTCGGTCTGCTCGGCGCGAACTTGCTCGTACTGCATGCCGATGCGGTCCGCTCGAAGTCCGTGGTGGTCGGCTATTGCCTGCCGCAACCGCGGCATCAGCCCACGATGAACGGGCTGCTCGACGATCTCGTCTACGGCAACGGCTTCGACACCGGTAACCTCGGAACTGGCGGCGACGGAACCCCGGGCAGCGGCCCGGACGACTCGGTTGCGCTTGCTAACCTGAAGCTGTCGATCCTCGGCATCAACGTGCCGATTCCGCTCAATCCGCCGCCCAATACCGGCATCGATCTGAACGCGCTCGGCATCGCCGGAGCGACGTTGATCCTCAACGAACAGGTGGTCGGCGGCGATGGCGTGACCTCGCGCACGAAGACGTCGAATGCGCTCAGGTTGAGCCTGAACGTGCTCAACACCATCGTCGGCGAAGTCATCCTCGCGCACAGCTCGGCCGGGATCGACTGCACGCAGTAAAGCTTGCCCCTGTCCGGCGGCGGCCCCGGCCGCCGGATGGCGCCACACACTTCCGGGGCCTGCACGGTCAAATGGATGGACCGTCGGGTCCGGTTCCCGCCAGATTCCGGACCCTCCCCCGGCGAACCCCCATGTCGCCGGGACTTGGGCGCGGCGCAAACCGGACATAACGCTGCGCCCGCCTTTCCTTGCCGCATGGAGCCTGTGCGATCGCCGCGCGGGATGCGACAATCTCCGCGTCCATCCGCGCATGCGCCCGACGCCTGGCGGACGCCGCGGAGAATCGCATGAGCCAGCCCGAACACGCCGCCGAGGCGCCGACCAAGCGCAACCCGGCCCAGCCGCCTGCACCGCTGGCGCTGTCGATCAACGACAAGCCCTATTTCCACGACGGCGATCCGCAGATGCCGTTGCTGTGGTTCCTGCGTGACACGCTGCGTTTGACCGGCACCAAGTTCGGCTGCGGCATCGGTGCCTGCGGCGCTTGCACCGTGCTGGTCGACGGCAAGGCTGCGCGCGCCTGCCTGCTGCCGATGCAGGCGCTGGCCGAGCGCAAGATCACGACCATCGAAGGCCTGGAAACCGACGCGCTGCATCCGGTGCAGCAAGCCTGGATCGAGGAAGACGTCGCGCAGTGCGGCTACTGCCAGGCCGGCCAGATCCTCGCCGCCGTCGATCTGCTCAAGCGCAAACCGAAACCGAGCGAAGACGATCTCGTCACGATCGGCAACCTGTGCCGCTGCGGTACCTACCCGCGCATCCGCAAGGCGATCTTGCGCGCGGCCGAACTGATGCAGGGTCCAGGCAAGTGAGTCCACGCGAGAACAGCCCGGCAAACGCCGGCCGCCGCCGCTTCCTGTTCGTCTCGCTCGCCGCCGGCGGCGCCTTGCTGGTCGGCTTGCGCGGCGCGCGCGGCGAAGAGCTGCCGCCGGAGCTGCTCGGCGACGATCTCACCGCGATCGGTCCGTTCGTGCGCGTCGAACGCGACAACCGCATCGTGATCGGCGCGCGCGGCTGCGAGATCGGCCAGGGCGTGATGACCTCGCTGCCGATGCTGATCGCCGAAGAACTCGACGTCGATTGGGCGCAGGTGCGCGTGGTGCAGCTGCCATACGGCTACATCGACACCGACCAGGGACCTTCGAACCGCTACGGCGAGCAAGGCGCCGGCGGCAGCACCAGCATTCCGCAGGGTTGGAAGGATCTGCGCCAGGCCGGCGCGACCGCGCGCTGGCTGCTGCTGCAAGCGGCCGCGGCCGAGTGGAAACTCGACGCCGCCTCGCTGCGCACCGAAGCCGGCCAAGTGATCGCAGCGGACGGCCGCAAGCTCAGCTATGGCGCGCTCGCACGCAGCGCGGCCGCCCTGGCGCCGCCATCCGAGCCGGTAGCACTGAAGTCGCCCGCGCAATACCGCATCATCGGGCAGCCGACGCGCGTGGTCGACGCGCGCGCGATCGTCACCGGCCGCAGCCGCTTCGGCATCGACGAATACGCGGCCAATGCGCTGGTCGCGGTGATCGCGCGCTGTCCGCATCTGGACGGCACGCTGGACAACTTCGACGACAGCGAGACGCGCCGCGTCGCCGGCGTGCGCGACGTGATCGCGATTCCCGGCCCCAAGCTGGACACCCCGTTCGACGGTGTGCTCGCCGCCGGTGTCGCCGTGCTCGCCGACAACACCTGGGCCGCGCTGAAGGGACGCGAGGCGCTCAAGCTGAACTGGAAGGAAGGCCCGTGGACGAAGGACTCCACCGCCGCGCTCGCCGCCCGCGCGAACGAGCTGCTCGATCGTGACGAGAACGGTTTGGACGTGCGCACCGACGGCGACTTCGCCAAGGCGCGCAAACAGGCGCGACAAGCGATCGAGGCGCGCTACGAGATGCCGTTCCTGGCGCACGCGACGATGGAGCCGCCAGGCGCGCTGATCGAGATCAAACAGGATCGCGCTCGCCTGGTCGCTTCGCTGCAGGACCCCGACGGCGCTTCCGAGACGATCGCGCGCCTGACCGGTCTCGCGCGCAAGGACATCGAGGTGCGCATGACGCGCGCCGGCGGCGGTTTCGGCCGGCGCCTGCACAACGACTTCGTCGCCGAAGCGGTGCTGGTGGCGAAAGCCGCCGGCAAGCCGATCAAGCTCATGTGGACGCGCGAGGACGACTTGCGCCACGACTTCTATCGCCCGTTCGGCGTGCACGCGATGGCGGCGACGATCGACCGCAAGAAGCGCGTGACCGGTTGGTCGCATCGCTGCGCGGCGACCACACGCGACTATCGCAGCGGCAGCAAGCGGCCGCTGTGGAACGGCTGCATCGGGCCGGACGATTTTCCCGCCGCCCTGGTGCCCAATCTCGACAAGCGATTCTTCGCGCTCGACTCGGGCATGCCGCGCGGCGCTTGGCGCGCGCCGGTGCACACTTTCCAAGCCTTCGCGATCCAGAGCTTCATCGACGAGATCGCGGTGCTGACCAAGCAGGATGCGCTGAAACTGCAGCTGGCGCTGCTCGGCGAACCGCGTCAACTCCCGTATCAAGGTCACGGCGGACCGACGTTCGATACCGGTCGCCTCGCCAACGTGCTGAAACTGGCCGCGGAGAAAATCGGCTGGGGCGCGCCGCGCAACGACGGCCACGGCCTCGGCATCGCCTGCCACTTCACCTTCGGCGGCTATGCCGCGCACGCGTTCGAAGTGTCGATGGAAGGCAACCAATTGCGCATCCATCGCGCGATCTGCGTCGCCGACATCGGCCGGGTGATCAACCCGCTCGGCGCGCAGGCGCAGATGATGGGCGGAACCATCGACGCGCTCTCGGCGGCACTGAACCTGAGCATCACGATCAAGGATGGCCAGGTGCAGCAGAAGAACTTTACCGACTATCCACTGTTGCGCATGGCGCAGGCGCCGCGCGAGGTCGAAGTGACCTTGGTCGAGTCGAGCGCCGAACCAAGCGGCGCCGGCGAGATCGGCGTGCCGAGCGCGGCGCCGGCGCTGGCCAACGCCGTATACGCGGCGACCACGGTGCGCGTGCGCAAGCTGCCGTTGATGCCCGAACTGATGCGGATGCTGTAAGCGGCGGACATGCGTGCGCGGCGTCTACGCCGCGCCGCCTTACGCCCGAACGAGCGCGTTGGGCGGCAGCGGTGGCGCTTCCGATGCGAGTCCTGGCACTTCCTGGTGCGGCCGATGCATCCAGTAGGCGCCGCCCTGCGGCACCAGCGTCGAGCCGAGCGCCACACAATCCTCCACCGAAAAATAGTGGAACACGAGGCTGCTGCGCGTGCGCGCCGGGTCGTTGATCGGGCTGCCGCCGTGCAGAAGATAGGCGCTCCAGATGAAAACGTCGCCCTTCCGCGCCAGGAAGTTAGCCGGCTGCAAGCCGCGCTCGGCGATCTGCGCTTGCATGTAGTGCGTCCAGTGCTCCACTTCCGCGGGGACGACGTGGTGACTGCCGGTCGAGAACACATACTGCGGAATCTTGTGGCTGCCGGGGAAGTAGCGCAGCGGGCCGGCATCGGCGTGGACATCTTCCAGCGCGATCCAGATCGCCACCAGCTTGTGTTCGCTGCGCGGCGTCATGTAGAGCGAATCGACGTGATCGGCCTGCGCGCTGCCGCGCCAGAGATTCAAGGAATTGCACAACACCGGCACGCTGCCGAGCAACGACGTCAGAATCGGGACAATGCGCTCGTTCAGCGCGAGCAGGCGAGTCGCCTCGCTTTCGAGGTACAGGTCGTTGACCTTGAAGCGGTGCTCCTGACGCGCCTCGTCGCTGACATCGAGCAGACGTTGGCGCACGTTGGTGGCGAGGTCGTCCACGACCACGCGCGGATGCTTGTTTTGCCAAACGTCACGCAAGGCCGTGCTGGCCGCGTCGAGTTCGCTATCGGAATAAAATCGGGGCAAAACGAGATAACCCTGCTCTTCCCACTCCCGTCTCGCGCGGTCGAGCGGAATCGGACCGCCCTCGGAAGGGGCCGCCAATAGAACGTTCATTTCCGGTCTCCTGAATCAACGAAGTTCCTTTCCCCGCCTTCGATGCTCCTGTGCGCGCATCCAGGCGACAGACCGGACGGCGAACGACGCTTGGTCGTCGCAACCGCGAAGCGAAGCAGCAATCGGAGATACACCCGATGCCGGCGCCGAGCTTCCGATTTCCTTTTTCACGGCGATCTCGCGCACGCATTCGATGCGCCGGACGGCGCATTTGCGATTGCTACGAAAACGGCGGACTGCGAGGTATGCGGTCCGCACTAGCGATTTCATCCGCGACGAAACTTCCGCGGCCGGCGAATGCTCCGCGCGCGTTTCAGCGGCCGAGCAGCCGGCGCCACTGCAGCCGCAAAGGGCTGCCGACGACCGACGGTTTCTCCAGCTGCCGCCGAATGTCCTGCAATGCGGTCGCGAGCGCTTTCGAATCCGCATCGTGGCGCAGCGCCGATTCATTCAATGCGGCCGCCAAAGCAGCGATTTCCTGGCTCAGCCGCCCGTGCGCATCCAATTGCGTGTGCGCATGCGCGCTGAGCGCGCCGAGCGAAACGTCGATCTCGCCGTAACGTGCGGAACCGGCCGCGAGAGCGGCGATGCCGGCGTCTTGTGCGCGTGCCAAGTCGCGCAGCTCCGCTCCGAGCGCCTCGCTGCGCTCGCGCAGCTCGACGAATGCGTCGCGCAGGCTGGCGTCGCCGCCGACCGCGGCTGCGCGGCCCTTGCCGATCTCCAGATGCGCCAGCGACGCCTCCACGATCGCCTCGTCCAAACATGGGCCGAACGCGGCCGCAGCGCGGCGATAGATCTCGCCGACCTCGCCGATACGGTGCCAGGCCGCGGCCGAATCCGGCTCGTGCCAGGCATCGAACAGTTCCAGCGCCAGCTGCGGCGGCCCGCGCCCGACCGCAACGGCGTCGCTCGCTTCCACATGACGGCGTTCGCGCGGATCGACGAAGGCATCGATCTCGGCGTCTCGCTGCGGCGACGCCGGCCATTCCAATTCGAGCTCGCTGCCGATGCGCGCAATGACGCCGCGCCAATCGCCGAGCAGGTCGTCATAGCGAACCAGCGTACGCGTGACGTGACGCGTCGCCTGCTCGGCTTCGAGCATGTGCTGCAGCCAACACAGGTGCGCGCGCGCACTGGAAGAGATCCAACCCTGTGCCTGCATCGAACGCGCGACTTCGGCCGGATGCCGACCGATCAGAATCACCCGCGGGCGGATACCGAGGCTGGCCATCGCCTCCAACCAGACCGGCACCAGCCGGCACATGCGCGGGTCCTTGATCGCCCAGCGGCGTGAATCGCGGAAATCGCGCAGGATCAGCGCGCGCACTTCGTCGACCGCGGCGCCGAAGGCGGGGTGCTCGCGCCATTCCTGCGGCATTTCGCGCGGATCGAAGCGCGAACGCCCGAGCGCGGCGAGCAGGCGCTCGTGGATGGCGAACGCTTCGCTGTGTTCCCAGAACCCCTTGTTGTTGACGCCGGGCGCGGCCGGCATCAGCGCCGGGCCATGCTCGAAGTCGAGCAGGTGCAACAGACCCGACATCGCCGACGTGCCGCCACGGTGCATGCCGAGCACGAGCACGGCTTGGGCGGTGGAAAGAGCGGTAGGTTCCGTCATGGCGTCTGTATTGGCTTGAGTCTTGGGTTCTAGCATGCGCGGGTTCCGTGTTCGAACTCGAACGACGGCTCGAATTCGAAATCGACCATTCCGGTCGCCAGGCGCTGTGTGTCGGGCAGCACACGGAACATTGCCGCGTCGACCAATCGGCCGAGGAACACTTCCTCGCCGTCGAGCCGGCCGAGCACACCCGCGTTCAAGAAGTACGTCGCCGGCGCGAGCAGGCAGCGAAAGCGGAAAGCGACCTCGAACTCGGCCTCGGCCTCGACGATGTCGACGCCGCGCGATTGCGTGGCCGATGCGCAGCCGCCGAGCTCGAGCCCGGAGACGTTGCGAATCATCATGCCGAAGCGAACCAGCGCTGCCGTACGCTCGAAGCGCACGCGATAGCGATACACGTAATGGGCGCCCGCACGCAGCACATTGACCTGGCGCCCGCCCGGCGTTTCGATCCGCGGCGACACGATGCTGGCGCCTTGCGCGGCGTAGGCGAGCGTATCGGGCAACAAACCCGGATCGAAGAATCCTTCTTCCTCGTCGCCGTCGTGCGACGCGGCGTCGGCGTCCGGGTCGCGCCAGGTCACCATCGCCTCGTCCAGGCCAGCGGCGTGGTCGTCGCGGATGCGCTCGCGGATCGTCTGCGCTTCGCCGGCCGGCGCGTAGAGCAGCTTGTGATAGCGCGACAGCACCGGCTTGGGCGAACCGACCGCGAGGATCTCACCGGCGTCGAGCAAGACCGCGCGATCGCACAACTCAGCCACGGTCGCCGCGCCGTGCGAGACAAACAGCACGGTGGCGCCGCTCTCCCGTATGCGTTCGATGCGGGCGAAGCATTTGCGCTGAAACGCCTCGTCGCCGACCGACAGCGCCTCGTCGATCACCAAGATCTCTGGGTCGACGTGGATCGCGACCGCGAAGGCGAGACGCACGTACATGCCGCTCGAATAGGTCTTCACCGGCTGGTCGACGAACTCGCCGATGTCGGCGAAGGCGAGGATCGCGTCGAAGCGCTGCTCGATCTCCGCTCGCGTCAGGCCGAGCACGGTACCGTTGAGGAATACGTTCTCGCGCCCGCTGAATTCGGCGTTGAAGCCGGCTCCCAGTTCGAGCAGCGCTGCGATGCGCCCGCGCACCGCGACTTTGCCGGCGGTGGGCGCGAGGATGCCGCAGATCACCTGCAGCAAGGTCGATTTGCCAGAGCCGTTGCGGCCGATCAGGCCGACGGTTTCGCCGCGGCGGATGTCCAGATCGATTTCGCGCAAGGCGCGGAATTCGCGATGCCAGCGGCGCCCGCGCGTGCCGAGCACGGATTCGAGCAGACGATGATGCGGCCGCTCGTAGATCGCGAAAGTCTTGTCGACGCCGCGCAGGTGGATCGCGAGATCGTCAGAGGACATCGGCGAATCCCGTGCGCGTCTTGCGGAACCAGGCGTAGCACAGATACATGAAGATGGTCGATTTCAGCGCGTACTGAGCGAGCCCGAGCCAGTCCGGCAGCCTGCCCCACAGCGCCACTTCGCGCGCCTGATCGATGATGAAGGTCAGCGGATTGAGTAGAAAGATCCAGTGCAGGCGCTCGGGCACGGTGTCGAGCGGCACGATCGCGGAGGACAGGAACAACACCGCCATGATCAATACGCCGGTGACTTGGTTGATGTCGCGCAAGTAGACGCCGAGTGATGCGAGCAGCCAGCACAAGCCGCTCACGAACAACACGAACGGCAGCAACACCACCGGCAGCAACACGACTGTCCATGGCGGCGTGCCCGGGGTGATCGAGAACAGCAGCACGAACACGAGCATGTTCATCACGGCGTGGAACAGCGCGGACAGCAGCATCGCCCACGGCAGCACTTCGAGCGGAAAAATCACGCGCTTGACGAAGTTCGGATTGTCCAAGATCAATCGCGGCGCGCGCGACACGCATTCGGCGAAGAATCCGTGCACGATCAAGCCGACATAGAGAATCAGCGCGAAATTGACCTTGCTGTTCTCCACCGCCTGCGGCCAGCGGCTCTTCAGCACGAAACCGAATGCGACGGTGTAGACACAGAGCATCAGAAACGGGCTCAGCAACGACCACAACAGGCCGAAGCTGGCGCCGCGATAACGCCCTTGGATTTCGCGTTTGGTGACCTCGAACAGCAACGAACGCTGTTCGAAGAACGGCAGGAATGGACCGATCAGCATGCTCTGAATATCTGGAGCGCCTTCGACGAAACCTCGAAAAATCAGGACTCGACGCACGGCTAGGGCCGCGCTGGCGGATCGCGAATCATAACCGACGCTTCACAGCGCGCGATCGTCGCAAGACAACTGTACGCAATGTCGATTTTTTGCAAGTTGCGTCACGATCGCACGTGATCTAACGCAATTTACACTTCAATACTGCTCCGGCTCCACGATAATGCGCGCTCGCCGGCCTACGCGAATGGCCGATAAGGGATCTCGCTCGACTCCGCTGATCGGAAACGTCGAAGCGTTCAGCTAGGGAGGAAGCCGTGCCATCAGGATCATCCGCGTCGCCGCGCCGCATCGGCGTGTATCTGTTCTACGACGAAACGGGGTTCGTCGACGACTACGTCCCGATTGCGCTGCGCGCGTTTCGCGAACACGTCGAGCACCTGATCGTCGTCTGCAACGGCAAGCCGGAAGCGGCTGGGTTGGAGCGGCTGCGCGCCGAGTCGGACGAAGTGTTGGTGCGCGCGAACGTCGGCTACGACGTGTGGGGCTACAAGGAAGCGATCGAGCATCTCGGGCGCGAACGGCTGCGCTCCTGCGACGAATTGCTGCTGCTCAACTACACCTTCTACGCGCCGATCTTTCCGCTATCGGAAATGTTCGAGGCGATGGCCGCGCGCGAGTGCGATTTCTGGGGCATCACCGCGCATCAGGAATGCCGCCCCAATCCGCTCACCGGCGGTGAGGTGCTGCCGCTGCACATCCAGTCGCACTTCATCGCCGTGCGCCAGCCGCTGCTCGGCGCGGACGCGTTCTGGGCGTATTGGCACGAGATGCCGATGATCCATTCCTACATGGACTCGATCCAGCATCACGAAACCCGCTTCACCGAGCACTTCCATGCGCTCGGCTTCCGCTACGCGCTGTACATGGAGTTGGCCGATTTCGCGACCGAACATCCGCTGTTCCTCGAAATCGACCGCATGATCGAGCGGCGCTGCCCGATCCTCAAGCGCCGCCCGTTCTTCCACGATCCGCTGTACCTGCAGGCGGAAGCGATCAATCTGCGCCGCGCCATGGACTTGATCGCCGAACGCTCCGATTACGATCTCGGCTTGATCCAGCGCAACGTGCTGCGCACCTCGGAGCTGCGCACGCTCTATACCAATCTGGAATTGTTGGACATCCTGCCCGATGCGCGCGTGGAGCAGAGGCCCCAAACCTGGTCGTTCGGCCGCGTCGGCGTGGTCGCGCACATCTACTACGTCGATCTCCTGGCCGAGATCGTCGACTACACCAACCGTATTCCGTGCGACTACGACCTCTTCATCACCACCGACAGCGCGGAGAAGAAGCAGGCGATCGAAGCGCAGCTGGCCGGCTTCGATCGCGGCGCGCTGCAAGTCGACGTCGTGCATTCCAATCTCGGCCGCGACACGTCGGCCCTGCTGATCGCACAGCGCGAGGTCGTGCTGTCGGGCCGTTACGGCCTGTTGTGTCGCGTGCACAGCAAGAAGTCGCCGCAGGATGGCGTCAATCGCGGTGACGGCTTCAAGTATCACCTGCTCGACAACCTGCTCGGTTCGCGCGGCTACATCGCCAACTTGTTCGATCTGCTCGAGCGCGAGCCGCACGTCGGCATCGTGGCGCCGCCGACCGTGCACATCGGCTACCCGACCCTCGGGCACGCCTGGTTTCTGAACAAGCCCAGAGTCGAAGCACTGGCGCAGTTGCTCGGCATCCACGTGCCGCTCGACGTGCATACGCCGGTGGCGACCTACGGCTCGATGTTCTGGTTCCGCCCGGCCGCGCTCAAGCGCTTGTTCGAGCACGATTGGAGCTGGGAGCAGTTCGACGAGCAGGTTTACGGCGACAGCGATCTGCCGCACGCGATCGAACGCCTGATCACCTACTGCGCGCAGGCCGCGGGCTACGCCACGCGCAACGTGTTCACCGCACGGCATGCGGCGAAGAACTACACCAAGCTCGAATACAAGCACCAGCTCTTGGCGAGCTGCTTCCGCAGCGGCGACATCCGCGACCAGATCCTGCACATGATGTTCGGCGAACGCCCCGCCGACGTGTCACCGCCGTCGGCGAACGCGTCGGTGGAGTGGTCGGCGCCGCCGCGCGTCAGCATCGCGCTGGCGGGCTTGGTGTTCGCGATGAAGCGTTCGATGCAATACCGCACGCGCGACATCGTCAAGGCGTTCCAGCGCAAGCCGAACGGCACCCGCGTGCTGAGCGGGCGCGCGCGGCGCAATGACGGCTGAGGCCGGGGCCGGCGCTACGACATGGTATTCAGCTCCTACCTCTTCATCTTCCTGTTCCTGCCGATCTTCCTCACCCTCTACCGAGAAATTCCCGCCGCCTACAAGAATGCGTTCGTGCTCGTCGCGAGCGTGCTGTTCTACTATCTCGGCGATCACGCTGGCACCTTGGTGCTGTTCGCCTCGATCCTCGGCAACTACGCGTTCGGTTACTTGATCGGGCGCAATCGGGAGCAACCCGCTGCTCCTTCGAGCCGCGCCAGGCTGTGGCTGATCGCCGGCGTCGTGTTCAACTTGGGCGTTCTCGCCTACTTCAAATACGTGGGCTTCCTGACCGTTGGGCTGGATCAGATCGGAGCATGGTTCGGCCGGCCCGATCTCGTCCCGGTCATCAAGGCCACGCTACCACTCGGCATCAGCTTCTTCGCGTTCCAGGGCATCAGCTATCTGGTCGACGTGCACCGCGGCACGATCCAGGCAACCCACAGCCTGCTGCGTTTCGCCACGTACAAGACGCTGTTTCCGCAGCTGATCGCAGGCCCGATCGTGCGTTACAAGGACGTCGCGGCGGAACTGCGCGAACGCGTCGTCAGCAACGATCAGCTCTACGAGGGTACGCGGCGCTTCGTCATCGGATTCTGCAAGAAGGTGCTGATCGCCGACACCCTGGCGATCACCGCGGACACCGTCTTCGCGCTGCCGGCCGATCAGTTGAGCTTCGCCACCGCCTGGCTCGGCGTGCTCGCCTATTCGCTGCAGATCTACTTCGATTTTTCAGGCTATTCCGACATGGCCATCGGCCTCGGCCTGATCATGGGATTCCGCTTCCCGGAGAACTTCAACCACCCCTACATCTCGCGTTCGGTGCGCGAGTTCTGGCGCCGCTGGCACATGACGCTGTCGTCGTGGTTCCGCGACTACGTCTACATTCCTCTCGGCGGCAACCGCAGCGGCGGGGTCCGCACCTACGTCAACCTGCTGATCGTGTTCGCGCTGACCGGCCTCTGGCACGGAGCCGCCTGGACCTTCGTGGTTTGGGGGCTGTGGCATGGCGCGTTCCTGGTGTTCGAACGCGCCGTCGACTTCGATCGACGTGCCGTACCGATGATCGTACGCAGGATTTACCTGCTGCTGGCGGTGATCTTCGGCTGGGTGCTGTTTCGCGCCGACAGTTTCGGGCACGCGCTCAGCATCGCCGCGGCGATGATCGGCTGGTCGCACGGCGAAACGCAGTACCCGGCGGGCGAATATCTGAACGCGTTGCAAGGGACGGCCATGCTCGCCGGATTCATTTTCTCCACGCCCGTGCACGACTGGGTGGCGCAACGCTTGGCTCCAAGTTCCGGCGCTTGGCTGGGCCGGCTGGCGTTCGGCCTATTGTTCGCCGTCGCCAGCGCCAAGGTGCTGTCCGGCGCCTACAGCCCCTTCCTGTATTTCCGTTTCTGACGTGAATACCCGTCATCGCATCTACTACGTCTTCCTCGCGGCCTTGTGGTTGCCGCTGCTCGCCGTCTTGCTGTCGCCGCAGATCGGCGTCTTCGTCGGCAGCGTGGTGCGTAATCCTTCCTCTTACGAGCAAGAACTCAACCGGCTGCGCCACGCGACACCGCTGTGGGGCGGCGCGGTGGCGTTCTACAACCGCGCCTTGTACGCAGCGGGCGTGTCCGGTCAGCCTGCTGCCGCACAGATCGGCAGCAGCGGCTGGATCTTTCTCGGCGATCTTTTCAACCGCAACTTTGCGCAAGCGCTCGGCCGCCGCGTGCTCGACGATGGCGAAGTCGAACGCTGGACGACGACGCTCCGATTGCAGGGCCAATGGCTCGGCGGCAAAAACATCTCTTACGCGTTCGTCGTCGCGCCGGCGAAATGGTCGATCTATCCCGATCGCATGCCGTGGTGGAGCCGCGACCTGACACCGGTGCATTCGTTCGATCGCGTGCTCGCGGCCGGCGGTACTCTGCCCTTGATCGACGTACGCGCCAGCCTGCGCGAGGCGCGCAACCACGTCGACACGTATTCGGCGATGAATTCGCACTGGACCGACTACGGCGCCCTCATCGCCTGGGGTCGCATCGCGACCGAACTGCCGCGCTACCTGCCGGCTCTCGCCGCAGCGCCGGTGCCGGCCATCAAGAGCGTCGCGACGGTGGACAAGGACAATGAGTTCGCCGGCATGCTGAACCTCTCGGTCCGCAACGATTGGACCACCTACGAATTGCAGCAGCCGCTGCCCGATCTGGTCGCCGTCAACAAGGACGGCAGCGAAGTGCCTTTGGGCGGCGGCAGCAAGACCGATCTGCTCGATCTACCGCGGATGATCCGCAACGACCACGCCGGCAATCGCCTGCGCGCGCTGATTCTGCGCGACTCGACCGGCAACTCGCTGTCTCCTTTTCTGCAGAACGCCTTCTATCTGACCTACCAGGTCGATCACCGCATCAACGCGCCCGGCACTTGGCCGAACCTGATCGGGCTGGTCGAACAATTCCGCCCCGATGTCGTGCTGTGGGTGATGACCGAACGCTATTTCGACGTTCCGCTGGGCGACCTCGACTACTGGCATGACGCCAATGCCTACGAGTGTTCGGACGAACGAGGCCGCACGTGGCCCGCGGCGACATCCGCGGCTTCTTTCTCGGTCGAAGGCGATGCCGCGCTGGCGCAGTCGCTGCGAATGACGCTTCCTGGCCGAGCCACGCCGCAGATCGTGCGGCTGAGCCTGCAGGCCACGGCGACCGGCGAGCTGACGGCCGAGATCGTCGAGAACGGAATGTCTGCGCAACGCAAGCTCTATTACGGTTCGGGTCGCAATGAACTGTTCTTGCGGCTCGCGGCCGGCTCGAATCCGACCGTTCTGAGCGTGCAGCCGATGGCCGGCGGCGCGAAGGTCGAGCAGATCGAAGTCCGTGCGATCGGTGCAGCGTGCGACACGCCGGCGCATTGAAGCGAAGTCACGACATGCCGCTAGATCGCCGCAACCACGATCGCCGCACAAATCACCGCCACCACCAGGCTGGCGCGATCGGTCACCGCGAACACGACCGGATCGTCGTGCATGCCGCCGCGCCGGGCGACCCGCCAGATGCGGCTGATCCAATACAGCAAGGCCGGCGTCAACGCCCACAAGTACTCGTGATGCCGATACAGCGCCTGGCTGGCGGTGCTGTCGATGTAGAACGCGAGCACCAGCACACTGAGATAGCCGCTGCCGGCGCCGAGGACTTGGATCCGCGGCAGGTCCTGCGCGGTGTAGCCGCGCCCGGCGACTTGCGAACGTCCGCCGTCGACGACGACGCGTACTTCCGCATAACGCTTGACCATCGCCAGGCTCAGGAACAGGAACATCGAGAACGCGAGCAGCCAGAACGAAGCCGGCACCGGTATGGCGGCGGCACCACCGAGGATACGCACCGTGTAGAGCACGGCCAGGGTGACGACGTCGAGGATCGCGACCCGCTTCAGAAACACGGAATAGGCCAAGGTCGTCGTCGCGTAGCAGAACAGCACCGCCGCGAATTCCGTCGACAGCGCGAACGCCAGTACCAACGCGACTGCCGCCAGCAGCGGCGCTGCGACGAGGCCGTCGCGTATGCGCAAGGTCCCGGCCGCGAACGGCCGCAGGCGTTTGCGCGGATGCAGCCGGTCGGCCTGCAGATCGAGCAGGTCGTTGGCGAGATAGGCGGCCGAAGCGCACAGGCAAAAACAGACGAAGCCGAGCAGCGCGCGGGCGGCGGCGCCGGGCGCGAACAGCACGTGCGCGGCCAGCATCGGCAGGAACACGAGCAGATTCTTCAACCACTGGTGCGGCCGCAGCGCGCGCAGGAATTCACGCCAACCGCCGCTTTCGCGTTCGAACACCCGCTCGATTTCGCACACTTCGCGCACGCGCTCGGGCAGCGTCGGCGCGGCGTTGACGACGATGGCGCGCCGCGCGCGGCGCCAAACATGCAGATCCGCCGGCGCGTCGCCGGCGTAGTCGAACTGGCGCTCGCCGAAGCGCTCGGACAGCGAAGCGGCCTTGGCCGCGCCCGACAGGTTGCGATGGCCGTCGCTGGCAAGCACTTCGTCGAAACCGCCGACGTGCGCCGCCACCGCTTCGGCCAACTGCCGGTCAGCCGCCGTGCACAGAATCTTCGCGCGGCCCTCGCTCTCCTCGCGCAACCATTGCAGCACGCGCGCGTCGTACGGCAAGCGGCTCACGTCGAGCGATGCGCGCGCGGCGAGGCGCTGCTTCAAATACGCCTTGCCGCGCCACAACCAGGCGAGCAGACGCAGCGCATCGAGCGGATTTCGCCGCACGCTCGACAACGCCGATTCGATCAACAGATCCGAGCGCAGCAAGGTGCCGTCGAGATCGATGCAAAGAGGAACGTCGTGTTGCGACATGAGGGATGGCTTGGCCTTTCCTGCGCGGCGCCGTATCGATTCCGTTGCGCGAGAGGCGCACGGGAATTTGTAGATTGCGCTGTTTCATTGACGGCTAGGGCACACTTTTACAATTCACCACCGAAAAGTGAATCCTTTTTTAAGGCCGCTCACGTAAAAGGGAGCCGCCGGATCGGGCGCCAACCAAGGGGTTGGATGGATGCCCGGCCGAGCGCGCGAAGATCATTGTGGGGATCTTGGGGGGAAATGATTCGCTATACGAGCACGGGGGATTTCATGCAATCAGGAGCAAACACATGTCGGGAAGCACCTGTCTGGTCACTGGCGGAGCCGGTTTCATCGGTTGCGCAACCTCCAAGATTCTCGCCGACCGCTACACGCGCGTCGTCGCCATCGATAACCTGCATCCTCAAGTCCATCCGCACAAGCGTCGCCCTGCCGCGCTGGATCGCCGCGTCGAACTGATCGTCGGCGACGTCACCCTGCCCGAAACCTGGGATCAAGTGTTGGCCGATGTCGCGCCGACGGCGGTGCTGCATCTCGCCGCCGAAACGGGCACCGGACAATCGTTGTACGAGGCGACGCGGCACGCGCACGTCAACGTGACCGGCACCACGCAGATGCTGGATGCGTTCGCTCGTCACGAGCGCATTCCGCAGCGCATCCTGCTCACCTCGAGCCGCGCCGTGTACGGCGAAGGCGCCTGGCGTCGCACCGGCGAGCTGGTGCCGATCTACCCGGGCCAGCGCTCGCGCGAACAGCTCGAAGGCAAGCAATGGGATTTCGCCGGCCTCGAACCGGTGCCGTTCTGCGCCTCGACGACCGAGCCGCGCCCGATCAGCGTGTACGGCGCGACCAAGCTCGCGCAGGAGCAAGTGCTGCGCGCCTGGGCCTGTGCGTTCGGCGTCAGCACGACCGTGCTGAGGTTGCAGAACGTCTACGGCGCCGGTCAGTCGCTGCACAATCCCTACACCGGCATCTGCTCGTTCTTCGCGCGCACCGCACGCGAGGGGCGCAGCATTCCGATCTACGAAGACGGCCGCATCGTGCGCGATTTCGTCTACATCGACGACGTGGTCGCCGCGATCGCGGCCGGCCTGCGCAAAAACGAATCGGCGCTGCCCTACGACATCGGTGCCGGCGTCGCCACCACGATCGCCTACCTGGCCGGATCGATCGCGCATCTGTACGGCGCCCCGAAACCGCACATCAGCGGTGCGTTCCGGCACGGCGACGTGCGCCACGCGGCGTGTTCGATCGAGCGCGCGGTGGCCGAGCTCGGATGGCGTCCGAAGGTGCCGCTGCAAGACGGCATTCGCAGATTGTGCAACTGGATCGACGCGCAGATCGAACCCACGCGGCAAGCGGTTTCGGCCGCCTGATGCGCGCCCCGACCCCACGCAGGAGCCTATCGATGCGCCATCGAAACGTTAGCGGGGCGTCGCTCGCGCGCGCCCTGTTGTGCGCCGCTGTGTTGCTGCCGCTCGCCGCCTGCACGGAAGAGACCCACAGCGCGCAGTGGTACATGGGAAATGCGAAGGAGCTGCAGGCGAAGCTGGAAGAGTGCAAGAAGTATCCGTCCTTGAACAGCAGCGACCAGAACTGCAAGAACGCGAACGAAGCCTTCACCATGCTGATTTCGGCCACCAAGCAGGAGCGGCAATGACGCCGGCTCGCGCTCGCACGATCGCGAGATACGCCTCGCCACTCCTGATCGCGTTCTCGATCAGCGCTTGCGAACGCGGCCATAGCGCACGCTGGTACATGGCGCACGGCGAAGCGATGCAGGCAAAAGTGAAGGAGTGCAAGGCGAACCCCGAGCGCGCCGCCAACGACAAGGACTGCGCGAACGCGATCGAAGCGTTCGTCACCTGGGCGCGCGCGACCGGCAACGCGGCCGCCGAGCCGGCTGGCGAAGCGCCCGCGGAGAGGAAATAGGCGTTCGCGACTTCACTCGGTCGCGAGCGCCGGCTGGTGCCGCTGCGAGACGGCGAGCCGCCCGTTCAACCAGTTCAAGATCGGCCGCTCGATGCAGCGATAGCTGAGGAAGCCGACCGCGATGACGACCACGGTCCACAGCGCCAAGACCAATGACGTCGGCAGCCGATAGAACAAGTCGAGCTCATCGGTGATCAGCACGAGCCCGGCCAGCACGAGCTGATGCCAGATGTAGATCGAGTAGGAAGGATCGCCCAATCGGCACAGCCAGTTCGGCAGTACGAAACCCTTGCGTTCCTCGAGCGCGATCAGACCGTATACGATGAACACGGAAGCGACACCGAAGGTCGGCATACGCCACCAAGGCTGCCAATTACCGTACTCACGATGCACGATCGCGCCGACCACGAACCACGCCAAACCGAACACGAGACTCGGCAAGCCCGCCTTCGTGACTCCGCGGCTGATCAACCAGCCCGCACCGCAGCCCAAGGCGAATTCGAGCAATAGCGGGCTGAGGAAGACGTTGTGCAACAACTTGATGTCGATCGCCGCCGCCGTCGCGATGGCAATCGCTTCGATCGCCGCCCACGCTGCCAGCAGAGGAAACACGCGGCGCGGCGCGAACAACAAGATCGCCGCCAGCACCAAATAGAAGTACATCTCGAAGCACAGCGTCCACGCCGCCATCACCTTGTTGTTCTCGGTGGTCGCGAGCAGCACCAAGCGCACGGGGTTGTGCGACGGCAGCCAATTCGGCGCGAGCTCCACGTACGGCGCCGCAGCGAAAGCGAGTGCGAGCACGACCCAATACACCGGATAAATGCGGAACAGACGCTTGAGGATGAACGGCGATGCCGCCTCGGCGCCGGTGTGTGCGCGTGCGCCCGCCTTGACCGCCGTAAGACTGATGATGACGCCGGAGATGACGAAGAAAATATCGACCCCGGCCGGACCGATCCACCAATACGCATTGCGCAGATCGTCCACACCGATGCCGTTGCGCGTGGACAGCAGATGGATGAAGAACACCATGCACGCCGCGATGCCGCGCAAGGCCTGAATGTTTCGGATCATCCTAGGTCCTCGGCCGCCGCGACGAGCGCGGTCGACCGTCGCAGGAAAACTTCGATCATAGTGCAGGAGCCGAACGCGATCGCAGCGGGATCATCCTCCCGGCGGCGTCGGCTCAGGCGGGATCGGCTTCAGCGGCGGCAACTCGACGCGCATCGCCTTGAGCACCTCGATCGGCGCCGTCGGTACCGGTCCCCAGCCGCAGCCGCCGAAGAACAGTACCCAGGTGCAAGTGACCTGCGAGCCGCCCGGCAGACGCGCGGTGCGCTGCACGGTCGCCTTGCGCACGATTTCGCCGGCCAGCGTTTCGCGCACGTCCGGGAAGAATTTGTCGAAACGCGTCGGTTCGTACGGCACCGGATTGCGATGCACGAACGGATTACCTTCGGTCGGCACGATCGGCAACTGCGGGAACGGCGTTTCCGCCGCTTCCGCCTTTCCTTCCGGCAAGCGCACCTGACCGTCGCGGCCGTAGAACGCCGGGGCGGTCGAATCGGCGCTCGGTGCCGCCGGCGCGGCTGGCGTCGAAGCGGTTTGCGGCGACGCAGGACTTGCTTCCACCGGCGCCGTCACGAGAGGGCGATCCGGGCTCGTTCTGGTCCGCGCGCGTGGCCGCGGTTCGGTCGGCCGCGCAGGCTCGGGCGGCTCCGCCATCGGCGCTGCGGCTGTGCTCGACGGCGGCGGCGCGGGCGCCTGTTCGATCAGGCGGACTTGCAGCACATCACGCGATTCCGCTCGCCGCCACGGCGGCCGCTCGCGTTCGAGCGGACCCATCATGCGATCGAGCGCGATCAGAAAGACGAGATTCAACAGAAATGCAGCGCCGGCCGCCAGCCGCCGGCGCAGGCGATCGTCGGCATCGCGGCGCGCCGGCTGCGTTCTCATTGAGCCGGTTCGCAACCGCCGGCTTCGGCCCGCTGCTGACGACGATGCTTGATCGCCTCCGGATCGGCGAGGCCGATGAATTTCAGGTATTTGCCGGAGATCTCGTCCCCGAGCGATTCGTCCTTGGTGAACGCGCCGGCGAATCGCGTCTTCTTGCAATCGAGCGGATTGCCGCGCTTCTCGATCTCGGCCCAGCGCGCCTGCGCCGCCGCACGCGGATTCTCCGGCCTGCTCGGCGGCGCCACGATCGGCGCTGCGGCCGGCCCCAGCCGCACCGAGCCGTCCGGGTTGAACAGCTGCGGCGCCGCCACGCCGGCGCTGCCGATGCGCGCGTTCGCGTCGCTCGGTTCAGCGGTCCGCGGCGGCGGCGCGGTCGTGCGCACCTTCGGCGGCTCGATCGCGATGCGGCTCGGCCGGCGCACGAATTCGGGCGGCTCCGGTTCGGGCGGGGCCGGCGGCGGTGGCGGCTCGGCTTCGATCAAGACGACGTGGATCGCGCTGTCGCGCTTGACCACGTGGCGGTACGGCTTCATGCCGAGGCCGAAGCCGACCAATTCGAGCACGGTGATCAACAAAGCGAGCAGGCCGCCGAGCGCGAGCAGGCGGCGATCGCGCGCCTTCCGACCCCAGCGCAGGCTGCGCTGCCACGGCAGGCGATCGGTTTCGAAGTGGAGCGAGCCGGGATGGGCCAGCGACAGCGTAGCGGGCGAAGGCTGCGCGTGTGACTTCGAAGGTGGCGGGGGCGAATACGACGGGGCCACGAAGTTCGGCGCGGGAGCAGAACGCCGAGGATAGTGAAACTTCTCTAAAGCGTCGCTAAATCCCCGTTCCGCGGCGCTCTGCGGCGGACGCCGGGCGGATCGCGCGCGGTTCCAGCCAGTCCGCCACGCGTTCAGCCGCCGCCGCGGCGGCGCGGCCGAGCAAGGGACCGAGGTGGCCGGCATCGGCGACGCGCTCGAAATCGGCGTCGAGACGGATCGCCAGCGCGCGGCTGATCGCCGGCGGCACGTCGCGGTCGTGCTCGCCGGCGAGCACCAAGGTCGCGCACGACGGTGTCGGCAGCGGCGTCGCCTCGGCTTCGTCCAGCACCCGACCCGACTCGTCGCGCCAGCGCCGGAATGCGTACATGCACGCCGCATCGTCGGCGTCGGCCATCGCGCGGCGCGTACCGGCAAGCGAGCGTTGGCTTCCCCATGGAATCGTCGCGGCACGCGCTTGAGGCCGCGTGGCTCGTGGGGTCAATGGATTGATCAGTACGAGCGCGCGTGCGCGAACTTGCTCCGCCGCGGCCAAGGCCAGCGAAGCGCCCAGGCTCGCACCGAGCAGGATCGGCGCCGCCCCGGCACCGCGGCACCAGCGCACGACCTGATCGAGATAGTCGCCATAACGCGTCGCCGCAAGACCGCCGGCCGCCGCTTGCAGATCCGGTGCGATCACGCTGTAGCCGCGCGCGGCCAGCGCACGCGCCCAGATCGCCCATTCCCAGCCACCGCCACCGGCACCGTGCACGCAAACGATCGCGCAGGTTGCGATGCGAGGGGAGAGGTCTCCATCCATCGTCGAACTCCAGCGCACTACGCGGCGCTCGACTGCGGATTATGCCGGCAGCGCCGGCGCAGCGGCAGCTGCGCCGGACGTGTACTGCGGACGCCTCGCGCGCCGCTACTGATCGAAGCGCGATTCGAACCCGCTGGCGAACACGACGTCACTGCTCGGGAACGGACCCATGATCTCGAAGGTGATGCCGCCGGCGCTCTCACCGCTGGTGCCGCGCTGCGAGCTGAAGTAGAAGCGCGCACCGTCCGGGCTGAAGGCGGGACCGGTGATCTCCGAATCGTCGTGCCCGGCCAGTTGCAGCAGCGGCATCGGCACACCCTCGGGCGTGATCAGCACCACTTGCAGATCGTCGGCGTCCTCGGCCACGTAGACGTAGCCGCTCTTGTCGACCACCACGTTGTCCGGATCGTGCAGCGGCGCGTCCGTGATGCGCGCGGCATCGTAGAAGATGCCGATGGTGTCGTCCTGCGTGCGGTAGGCCCAGACGCGATCGTCGGCGGTGGTGGTGAAGTAGACCACGCCACCGTGGTAGTACATGCCTTCGCCGCGGGCGAAACGCGCCGCGCCGGCGACCTGGTTGCGCGTCGGCGTGTCGCCCGTGCCCGGATTGGGGTTGGGTACGGCGTGCCAGATCACGCTCTGGCGGCCGGTGGTCGGATCGCCCAGCACCTCGGCTACTTCGAGCAGGCCAGCGGTCAGGTCCGGATAGGCGGCCGGGGTGAAGCGGTAGAAGCAGCTGTCGCCCTTGTCTTCCGTGAGATACAGGCGCTGGTGTACCGGATCGACGCAAGCCGCTTCGTGCGCGAAGGTACCGAGCGCCGGACGCGCGCTGCCCTGCCCGGCTGCGAACGGATTGCATTCCCACACCAGTCCGCCGTCGTGCTCCTCGCACGAGAGCCAGGTGTTCCACGGCGTCCAGCCGCCGGCGCAGTTCTGACTGGTTTGCGACAGGATGCGGTAAGCGTCGACGACCTCGCCCTGCGCATCGAACTTGAACGCACCCACGCCGCCGGTGAGCGGCGCGACTTCGCTGTTGCTGACGTAGACCCAGCCGCCTTCCGGCACGGCGTAAGTAGCGCCGCCGTCCGGCGCCGGGTGCCACAGATAGCTGCCGCCGTCGACCGGCGCCTGGCTCGAACGCGCCACGATGCGCGAGCTGAAGCCGGCCGGCAGACGTACGCCGTTCGCGTCCGGCGGCAACAGGCCGCCGCCGAGCGCCTCGAAGAAGCGCTTGCGCGCCGCAGCGTCGCCGACGCCGCTGAGCGAGCGGGTGGCCGCGTTGACGCCGGCCAAGACCTGGCCGCCGATCGCGAGCATGCCGGCGCCGGCGATGGCATGGCTCAAAAAGCGGCGGCGTGAGAGTTGCGGGGATGCGGCTTGCGAGCTGGCTTTGCGCATGAGAGCTGGCCTCGTGAAAAGGCCTTTCACGGTAGAGCCGCCGCATGAAACCGCATTTACCAGCGCGCGAAACTTCCGCGCGCAATCCCGCTCGCGCTTGCGCGCTGCGCCTTGACCCTCCAGCGCGATCGCGCAAGGCTAGCGGCGACGGTCATACGGCGGTCACACAACGCCGCAACCGCCCTGCCTGGCGACACGCACGGAGTCCTTCCACGGACGGACCACTCGACGCAGCACGGGAGGATCGACATGCCCTACAGCACAGACGGCATCCGCAACATCGCACTCGCAGGCCATGCGGGCGCCGGCAAAACCACCTTGTTCGAAGCCCTGCTGCATGCCGGCGGCGCGATACAGACGGCAGGTTCGGTCGAGCGCGGCAGCACCGTGTCCGACCACGATGCGATGGAAAAGGAACGCAAGCATTCGATGTCGAGCGCGATCGCCTCGATCGACCTCGGCGACGTCCACATCAATCTGATCGACACGCCCGGCTTCCAGGAATTTCGCGGCACCACGCTATCGGCGCTGGCGGCGGTGGAAACCTGCGCGATCGTGATCGATGCCGCCACCGGCGTCGCGCACAGCACCCGACGCCTGATGGACCGAGCCAAGCAGCGCAATCTGTGCCGCCTGCTGATCGTCAACAAGATCGACCAGGCCGGCGTCGACCTGGAAGGCGTGGTCGAAGCGCTGCGTGACGAATTCGGCGGCGAATGCCTGCCGATCAACCTGCCCGCCAACGGCGGCACCACGGTGGTCGACTGCTTCTTCCAGCCCAAGGGCGAGGCCGACTTCTCCTCGGTCGCCGCGGCGCACCAGCACATCATCGACCAGGTCGTCGAGATCAACGAGACGGTCATGGGCCACTACCTCGACGACGGCGAGTCGGGCCTGTCCGGCCAGGAACTGCACGATGCGTTCGAGCAATGCCTGCGCGAAGGTCATCTGATTCCGATCTGCTTCGTCTCCGCGCGCAGCGGCGCCGGGGTGAAGGAACTGCTGAACCTCGCCGCCAAACTCTTGCCCAATCCGAAGGAAGGCAATCCGCCGGCCTTCGTCAAAGGCAGCGGCGCGAGCGCGCAAGCGATCGAAGCGGTGCCGGAAGCCGGCCGGCACGTCATCGCCGACGTGTTCAAGATCGTCAACGATCCCTTCGTCGGCAAGCTCAGCGTATTCCGCGTCTACCAGGGCACGGTCAAGCGCGACACGCAGCTGTTCGTCGACGACGGCAAGAAGCCGTTCAAGGTCGGACATCTGTTCAAGCTGAAGGGCAAGGACCACGTCGAGATCGAACAAGCGATCCCCGGCGACATCGCTGCGGTGGCGAAGGTCGAAGAGATCCACTTCGACGCCGTGCTGCACGATTCGCACGACGAAGACCAGATTCATTTGAAGCCGCTCGACTTCCCGCTGCCGATGTTCGGCCTCGCCGTGGCGCCCGCGCACAAGGGGCAGGAGCAGAAACTCGCGACCGCGCTGGCGCGGCTCAGCGAAGAAGACCCGTGCTTCCGCGTCGAGCACAACAAGGAACTCAACGAAACCATCATCCGCGGCCTGTCGGACCTGCATCTGAAGCTGATGCTCGAACGCATGAAGGAGCGTTACGGCGTCGAGGTGACCACGCGGCCGCCGCGCATCGCCTATCGCGAGACGATCGGCGCCAAGGCCGAAGGCCATCATCGCCACAAGAAGCAGACCGGCGGCGCCGGCCAGTTCGGCGAGGTGTTCCTGCGCATCGAGCCCCTGCCGCGCGGCGGCGGCTTCGAGTTCGCCGACGAGGTCAAGGGCGGCACCATCCCGAACCAGTTCATCCCGGCGGTCGAGAAAGGCGTGCGCCAGGTACTCGAGCACGGCGCGGTCGCCGGCTATCAATTGCAAGACGTGCGCGTGGTCGTCTACGACGGCAAATACCATCCGGTCGATTCGAAGGAAGTCGCCTTCGTCGCGGCCGGCAAGAAAGCCTTCCTCGACGCGATCACCAAGGCGCGCCCGCAGGTGCTCGAACCGATCGTCAACCTCGACGTGTTCGTGCCCGACGCGCACATGGGCGATGTCACCGGTGGACTTTCATCGAAACGCGCGCGCATCAACGGCACCGATTCCCTGCGCGGCGGCGAGATCATCATCAAGGCGCAGGTGCCGCTGGCCGAAGTATCGGACTACCAGACCGAACTGAAAGCGATGACCGGCGGCCAGGGCCGCTACGCGATCGAGTTCAGCCACTACGAACCGGTGCCGGCGCAAGTGCAGAAGCAGCTGACCGACGCGTACAAGCCGCGCGTCGAAGAGGACTGACCCGCCGCGGCGTGATGGCGGCGTTAACCTGGCGGCGCGTAAGCTCGCGACTTTCCCGCCGCCAGGAGTTCTCGATGAACCTTCACATCTCGCTGCAGCCGCTGATCGCCTTGATCGCCGGCATCTTGATCCTGGTGATGCCGCGCCTGCTCAACTATGTGGTCGCGCTGTATCTGATCGCAGTCGGCGTGATCGGTTTGCTGCACTTGGGTTGAGGCGAACTTTTAGATGCGTGCTCCCTCTCCCGCGAGCGGGAGAGGGAAATTAGGTTTCGTTCGGACACGCAGTCGCTTCAAGGCGTCGGCGGCAGCACCGGCTTGAAGTCCGGAAAGGCCGGCGCCTTGTAGTTCGCCGGCGGCTTTTCGGCCAGCGTCTTCATCAGGTACTCGACGGCGCGTTCGAGCTGTACGTCGCGGCCGACGCGCTCGGCCTGCGGGTCGTCGTCGACCTCGATGTCGGGCGCGACACCGTGGTTCTCCACTTCCCATTCGCCGACGAGACCCGACAAGGCCAGGCGCGGCGCGGTCACGCGGCCGCCGTCGAGCAAGCGCGGTTCGCCGTAGATGCCGATCAGACCGCCCCAGGTGCGCTTGCCGATCAACGGTCCGAGCTTCATGCGCTTGAAGTACCACGGCATCGCATCGCCGCCGGAGCCGGCGAACTGATTGATCAGCATCACCTTCGGCCCGAAAATCGACTGCCAAGGCCACAACGTGGTCGCGCCTTCGCGCGTGGTCGCCAGCGTCATCGGTTGCCGGCGCAGCACGTCGATGACGTAGTCGGCCAAGGAGCCGCCGCGATTGTGGCGCTCGTCGATCACCACGCCCTGCTTGTCGGTTTGCGCGAAGAAGTAGCGATTGAAGCTGGTGATGCCGTCGATCGCGGTATCGGGCAGGTGCACGTAGGCGAGACGGCCGCCGCTGAGGCGATCGACCGTACGCCGATTCTCCTCGACCCAGCCGCGATGGCGCAGGCCGCGTTCGCTCGCAATCGGCACCACCGTCACCTCGCGCGCGCCGCTGCCGCCGGCGTTGGAGGCGACGCGCAGCACGGTCTGCTTGCCGGCGGTCTGCTCGAACGACGCGTACAGGTCCTGCTCGGCGCGCAGCTCGCGACCGTTCACCGCGAGCAAGTAGTCGCCGGCCTTCACGTTCACGCCGGGCTGGGTCAACGGCGCCGACAAGTCGGGATTCCAGTTCTCGCCGTCGTAGATCTTGGCGAAACGGTAGCGCCCTTGTTCGAGCGTGTAGTCGGCGCCGAGCAGGCCGACGCCGATCGCGCGTTCGTCGCTCGGCGGCAACGAGCGCACGAACACGTGTCCGGCCGAGAGATACGCGAGCATGCGCCGCAACAGCACGTCCAGATCCTCGCGGCTGCCGATGCCGGCGAGGAACGGCTCGAAGCGTTTTTGCGCAGCGACCAGATCGTAGCCGTGGTGCTTGGGGTCGTAGAAGAAATCGCGCTCGCTGCGCCACGTCTCGCGATACATCTGCACCCATTCCGCGCGCGGATCGACGCGCACCTGCATCGCATCGGTGGCGAGCACGCCGTCGTCCGCCTTCGGTACGGCATCGGTCTTGGCGATGTGCCAGCGGCGCCCGCCCTGCCACTGCGGCGGACGCACGAAATCGCCGTCGATGCGCGCGCCCGAGGTCTGCGCGTACAGCATCTTGCGGCCGTCGAGCGACACGCTGAAGTGGGTCACCTGGTCGAGCAGCTTGTCGGTCTTGCGCGAGTCGAGGCTGAACTTCTGCACAGCGACCGGCTCGCTTTTGACGTCGTCTTCGATGCCTTCGGCGATCTGCGGCGCCTGCAGCAGGAACAACTCGCCGCTCTTTCCGGCGATCAGGCCGGTGTAGTTCTCGACCGCGATCGGCAGCGCCAGCGTGCGCTGCGAGAGGCCGTCGAAATCGATCGCGACGCGCACCGGCGCTGCATCCGCTTTCTTCTCCGGCTTGTCCTCGGCGCGCACGCCGCCGTCTTCGTCGCTCGGCGGCGCCAGCGGCGAGGGCAGATCCTTGCGCAGCACCGCGACATAGACCGCGCGCGTGACCGGATGCGCTTCGCTGCTGAGGTCGAGCCAGCCCGGCGTCAGGCCGACGTCGGTGCTGGCGGTGAAGTACAGATACTTGCCGTTCTTGTCGAAGGCCGGGTAGCGGCAATCGCTCATGCCGTCGCTGACCTGGAGCGACTTGCCGCTGTCGGTCGAGTAGACGAACACCGCGTGCAAATGGTTGGGCAGCTGCTTGGTGTAGGCGAGCCAGCGGCTATCGGGCGACCACACCGCATCGAAGCTCTGCAAGGGCTGGTCGAACAGATCAGTATCGATCTTGCGCGGCGTCGGCCGCTCGACTTCGACCTGCCACAGATTCAGCCGCTTGTCGCTGTAGACGATGCGCTTGCCGTCGGGCGACCACGTCGGCGCGTAGAAATACGACGGCGGCTGGCCGAGATCGATCACGCGCACCTCGCCGAGACCGCTCTGCGCACGCAGGTGCAAGGCGTATTCGCCGCCCGCATCGGAGAAGTACGCGATCGACTGACCGTCCGGCGACCAGGCCGGATCGCGTTCGGCCGCGCCGGGCGTGCTGGTGAGATTGCGCACATCGCCCTTCTCGGCCGGCACGGTGAGGATCTCGCCGCGTGCCTGGAACACGGCGCGCGCGCCGGTCGGCGACAACGCGGCGTTGGCGATCTGCTCGCCGACGTTCTCGTAACGCGGCGCCAAGCGCGCGCCGTCGGCGGCGACACGAATCTCGATCGGCCGGCTCGTCCGCGTGACCGGATCGAAGCGATACAGAGCACCCATGCGCGAGTAGACGATCGCCCCGGCGCCGGCGCTGGCGGAATCGATCGGGAAGCCGTCGTTCTCGAGCACGCGCGCGACCTGCGTAGTCTTGGTGTCGTAGGCGTACAGCGTGCTGGGACCGGCGCGATCGGACAGGAAATAGATCGTGTCGCCGATCCACATCGGGCTGCGATCGGTCGAGTTGTCGCGCGGGATGCGCGTGATCGAGGAATCGGACAGGCGCGCTATCCAGATCGGCGTGGTCTGGCCGCCGCGGTAGGCGTGCCAGTCCGGCTGCGCCTGGTAGTCGGGTTCGTAAGCGATCGCCGTGCCGTCGGGCGAGTAGGACCCGGCTTCGGCGCGCGCCAGCGGCAGCGGCGTCTGCGCGCCGCCACTGAGCGCGACGGTGTAGAGCATGCGCGAGCCGTTCGCGGTGGCACGATCGGAAGCGAACAAGACGCGACTTCCGTCGATGCTCCAGCCGGCGACGAGGTCGTTGCCCGGATGCCAGGTCAGCCGCTGCGGCTCGCCGCCTTGCGCGCTCACCACGTACGCATCGACGTTGCCGTTGACGCGCGCGCTGTAGGCGATGCGGCTGCCGTCCGGAGAAAAGTGCGGACGGCTGGTGCGACCTGACGCGCGAACCAGCAAACGCGCATCGCCGCCGTCGCGCGACGCGATCCACAGATCGTCCGCGTAAGCGAACACGACCTGCGTCGCGGAGATCGTCGGTGTCTGCAACAGCAGCGGCGGCGACGCGGCTTGCGCGGCAGCGCAGGCGAGCGCTCCGAACGACGCGAGAAAAACCCTAGCAAACATACGAACACTCCGCAGTGGCTGATGGCGAGACGATTCGATCGTCCGGTTGCATGCATGTCGTGGGCGCATGCCGGAAGTCCCGGACGTGTGATGGATGTTTTGCAGAAAATGAAATATTCATCGCTCCGATGAGCCGCTGAAAAAAGGGAGTGGCGAATGCCTCGCTACGGCGAGGAATTCGCTGCGAGCCGCACGCATGACCGTTCTCGACATCCTCGATGCCTTGTCCATCGGCGCGACCCTCGGCGTGACCGCTCTGGCGGCCGCGCTCGCGTTCGGCTCGCGTACGAGCGCGTCGCGCTACCTGGCCGGCTTTTTCGCTTGCCTGGCGCTGGACAGCCTGTTCGGCGGCATCGCCCACGCGCTGCGGGAATGGTTGCCGGAAGACCTCCGGCGCTGGGTGCGCGTGGTGGTGGTGCCGAACGGTTTTCTGCTCGGGCCGCTGCTGTACGGCTATACCAAGGCGCTGACGTCTGCGGCGCCGGCCCTCGATCTGCGTCGGAACCTCTGGCATGCGCTGCCGTTCGTGCTCGTTCTGGCGTTCTCGCTCGCCAATGCGCTGACTGCCCTGGACCAAACGACGATCGGTCGCCTGCTCCTGCGCGTCTCCCTGCACGCTTGGCTGCTGCAAGGCGCGCCGTATCTGATCCTGGCCGTGCGGCGGACCTACGAGGTACGCCCGCTGCTCGAGCAGATCAACGCCGACGAAGCCAGCTTGCATCTGGCCTGGCTGCGCGGCTTCGTCGCCGTGATCGGCACGATGTGGCTGCTCGAAACGATCAACCGCATCCCCTACGTGGCGGGCATTACGGGCTACGAATCGTTGACGACCCTGTTGTCGTGGCTGATCGCCGGTGCGATGTACTTCCTGGCTTGGTTCGGCTTGCGCCAGCGCGTCCTGATTCCGCCGGAGGTGAGCGAATCGGTGCCGGCCGAGGGCGAAACCGCCGCAGCCAGCTACCAGCGCTCCGGCCTCGACTCGGCGCAATGCGCGCGCATCGCCGACGAACTGACGCGATTGATGCTGAGCGATCGCCCCTACACCGACAGCAGCTTCGACCTGCGCGAACTGAGCCGGCGCAGCGGCTGGCCGCCGAGCTACATCTCGCAAGCGCTCAACCAGGGCTTGCAGCAGAACTTCTTCGAGTTCGTGAACGGATTCCGCGTCGCCGACGCGAAGCGCTGCCTGGCCGATCCCGACGATCACCGGACCACGCTGGCCATCGCGCTGGCGTGCGGCTTCGGCAGCAAGTCGACCTTCAATGCCGTGTTCAAGCGCATGGCCAAGCTGACGCCGAGCGAATTCCGCCGCTCCGCTGCGCCCACCTGATCCGTGCCGACCCAACCTCGGCCCGCGCACGGGCTTGCTCAAACGATGCACGACATCCTCCGCTGAAGTTCGGCGCCACACGACGGCCGTACGACAGGACCGTTCAGAGGGTCGAACTTGATGGAATGGCACCGCGAAAATCGTCCGAGCGCATCGGATCGGACCTTTCCGACCTGCGCGACTCCGCCGCAAACCCATGGACGCGCTTGAAGAAACGCCGTCGGTCGGAAGCGAGCAGCGCATCGCCACGTGCCGTGCAGACGGCGCCTGGGCGCGCGCCTCGGCGGAGACACCGCACTCGCCCGCGCACGCCGCAGCGGGCGCTGGAATCACCGCCAGTGCGCACCTAGACTCGCCGCTCCAGTTGGAGCCACTGCCCATGAGCGATGCGAGCGCACGCCGGCCCTTGCGCGAACGGCTGCGCGAGAAGCTGCCCGAGATCCTGATCGAAGCCGGCTCGATCGTGATCGCCCTCTTGCTCGCGTTCGCGGTCAACGCGTGGAACGAAGGTCGGCAGGAGAGCGAGCGCGCCGAAATCGCGCGCCGCGCGATCCTGGCCGAGCTGCGTGCCAATCAGCAGGAAATCGAATCGGCGCGCGGCACGCTGAAGCAGATCGTCGCGACCCTGCAAGCCGCGATCGCCGCGGAGCAGCCGGCACCGCACGAGCTGAACGTGAATCTCGGCATCTCGCTGTTGTCCTCCGCGGCCTGGCGCACCGCGCTCGCGACGCAGGCCAGCCAACGGCTCGACTTCGGCTGGATCACCGACATCGCCAAGCTGTACGAGCTGCAGGACAACTACCTGCGCATACAGAATGCGACGGTCGATCAACTGGCCGCGATGTCTCCGGAAGCGGGCAGCAGCGGCAAGCAAGTCGCGGCGACGCTGCTCCCGCGTTTCCGCACCCTGCTGCTCCTGGCCGACAGTCTCGCCGGTAGCTACGCCGACGCGCTCACCGGCGCGGCGCGCTGAGCTCGCACACGAGCGACCCGCGCGGCGCGACGAAGGCCGCGGCCGCACACGTGAAAAAAAGTGCCGATATCCTGCGCAGCCTGCGCGCGATCACCGGAACGCGACACGGTTCCTGTTATAACTACGCCATGCGCTCGCCCGACGGTTCCTTCCGCCAACGCCGCATTCCCGTGTTGCCGCTGATCGCTCTCCTGCTGTGCGCAGGTTCCGCGCAGGCGGCGCGCGTTTCCGTGCAGATCGACGGCGTCGACGGCCTGTTGCGCGACGCCGTGCTGGCGGGCGTGGAGATCAGCCAGTACGGCGAGCGCGACGTCACCGCGGCGCAGGTGCGGCGCTTGTACGAGAGCGCCGAACGCCAGGCCGGCTCCGCGTTGGAGCCCTACGGCTACTACGCGGCCAAGATCCAGGGCGAGCTGAAGGAAGCCGGCGGTAACTACACCGCGGTCTTGCACGTAAGCCCGGGCGAGCCGATGCGCATCAGCACGGTCGACATTCGGCTCGACGGCGACGCCGACGGCCAGAGAGGCGTGCAGAAGGCGGTCGCAGCGCTCGCCGAGGCCAAAGGCCAGCGGCTCGATCACACCGCCTACGAAAAGAGCAAGGCGACCATCCAGGCCGCGCTGTTCGGCGCCGGCTATCTCGACGCCGAGCTGGTCACGCACCGGGTCGACGTGCAGCGCTCGAGCAACAGCGCCGAGATCCACCTCGCCTGGAAAGTCGGCACGCGCTATCGCCTCGGCCACACGACGTTCGAGGGCGCGCAGTTTCCGGACGAATTCCTCGACCGCTACATCCCCTGGCGCGAAGGCGATTTCTACACGCAGGATCAAGTCCTGCTGTTGCAGCAGAAACTGATCGACGCCGACTACTTCGCCGTCGCGCAGGTGCAGCCCGACACCGACAACGCGCACGACGGCATCGTGCCGATCAAGGTCATGCTGGGACCGGCCAAGCGCACGATCTACAGCGCCGGCGTGTTCTACGGCACGGATACCGGTCCGGGCGTGCGCGGCGGCATCGAGCGGCGCTGGATCAACCGGCGCGGTCACAAGATGAAGGTCGAGACGCTGATCGCGACGCAGCTGAAGACCGCCGCCGCCACTTACACCATTCCGCTGGCGGGACACGACAACCACACGCTCAACTTCGGCGCGACCTTCCGCGACGAGAACACCGACACCAGCGTGTCGCGCACCTGGGGCCTGGCCGCGACCGATTCCCGCATCTGGCGCGGCTGGACGCGCACGCTGGGCCTCAAGTTCCTCACCGGCAACTTCGAAGTCGCGAACCTGCAAGGCGACACCACCCTGCTCTATCCGGAAGTGTCGCTGGCGCGCAAGCAGGCGGACGATCCGATGTTCGTGCGCAAGGGCTACTCGCTCACCGTCGCCGCGCGCGGCGGCCACGAGTCGCTGCTGTCGGACACCACGTTCGCGCAGGTCACGGCGGATGCGAAGTGGATTCGCGGCCTGGGCGAGAAATCGCGCTTCATCGCGCGCGGCTCGTTCGGCGCCACCTACGTCGACGACTTCGACAAGCTGCCGCCGGAGCTGCGCTTCTTCGCCGGCGGCGACCGCTCGATCCGCGGCTACGCGTTCCAGACCGTCGGCCCGCCGCTCGGCGCCAAGCTGATCCCGATCGCGCAGGCGCGCTGCGACGCGGCACCGAACAAGGACTGTAAGGACTTCATCGTCGGCGGCAAGAACCTGCTCGTCGCCAGCGCCGAGTACGAGTACTACTTCAAGCCGAACTGGGGCGTCGCCGCCTTCGTCGACACCGGCGATGCGTTCTCCAGCTTCGGCTCCTACGAGCAGAAGACCGGCGTCGGCTTCGGCGTGCGCTGGCGTTCGCCGGTCGGCATGATCCGCGCCGACCTCGGCTTTCCGCTCGACAAGGATGAGAACACCAGCACCTTCGAGCTGCACGTCGTGATCGGGCCGGATCTATGAGCGCGCCGATGAAACTGCGCCGCATTCCCGCCGCGGGTTTCGCGCTGTCGCGTCTGTTGAAATGGCTCGGCCTGGTGCTGCTGGTCTTGCTGCTGATTCTCGCGTTGGCGCTGGTCTGGCTGCTGCGCAGCGAATCGGGTGCGCGCTTCGCGCTCGCGCGCGCGGTCGGCATGATGCAGGGCAAGCTCGCGGTCGAGCGTTCGTCCGGTCCCTTGAGCGGCCCGCTCACGCTCGAAGGCGTGCGTTACGCCGACCCTGACCTCGGCGTCGACGCCAAGCTCGGCCGCGTGAGTGTCGAGCTGAGATTGCTGGAGCTCTTGTCCGGGCGCGTGCACATCACCAACCTCGAAGCGGACCGCCTCGACCTCGCGCTGACGACGCTGCCGCCCAAGCCCGAAGCGCCGGACTCGGAGCCGTTCTCCTTGGCCGCGCCGATCGACATCGCGCTCGACCGCTTCGCCTTGAAGCAGGCCGCGATCGCACAAGACGGCAAGCCGGTGTTCGCGCTGGATACGCTCGATCTCGGCGCCGTGTGGACCGAGCAAGGCGCGGCGATCAAGCAGCTCGTGCTACGCGCACCCGACGGCAGCGTCGATCTGAACGGCACTGTCTCGGCCCTGGCCGGCTATCCCGGCCAAGGCGAGACGACCTTCCGCTGGAAGGCGGCCGAGCACACCATCGCCGGCACGCTGAAAGCGAATGGCGACGGCAAGCAAGCCAAGCTTGATTTGGTCCTGAGCGAGCCGACGCCGGCGACGATCGCGGCGGTGCTGACGCAGTCGAAAGAATTCCCGTGGACGGCGAAGATCGAGGTGCCGCGCTTCGACCCGAACACCGTGCAGAAGGACATCGGCCTGAACGCGCTGGCGCTGTCGCTGCAGGGTTCGGGCGACAAGCAGCGCGGCGAGGTGCAGGCCACGCTCGACGTCGACGCGCATCGCGTGCTGCTGACGCCGCTGCGCTACGCGCTCGATGGGCAGAAGCTGAAGATCGAAGCGCTGACCTTGAAGTCGCCCGAGGCGGCCGGCGCCCTGAATGCGAACGGCGAGATCCAGCTCGACGCCAAGCCGGTCGCGGCTACGCTGGCCTTGAACTGGGACGGCGTCGAACTGCCGGCCGACCTCGCCGGCCAGGCGCTCGCCACGCACGGCAAGCTCGACTTCGCCGGCAGCGCCGAGCGCTTCCACAGCGAAGGCGCGCTGGCGATCGGTCCGCCGGGCAAGCTCGCCGATCTGGCGCTGAACGTCGACGGCACGCCGGAAACGATCACGCTCAACCAGCTCGCCTTGAAACAAGCCAAGGGCGGCCTCGACGCGCAAGGCACGGTCCAGCTCAAGCCGGCGCTCGGCTGGAAGCTGACGGCGAAAGCGCGCCAGCTCGATCCCGGCGCGTTCGCGGCCGACTGGCCCGGCGCGTTGAATTTCGATCTCGCCACCGACGGCACCATGACCGACAAGGGGCCCGACGCGACGATCAAGCTCGCCGATCTCGGCGGCACCTTGCGCAAGCGTGCGGTGTCGGGCGCGGCGGATCTGCGCATCAAACCCGAATACGTCGTCGACGGTACGCTCGGCCTCGCTTCGGGCAAGAGCCGCGTCGACGTCACCGGCCGCGGCGGCGCCAACCAGACCGATGCCACCGTCAAGCTCGCGATCGCTTCGCTCGGCGACTGGATGCCGGATGCCAGCGGCAGCGTCAACGGCGATTTCCGCGTGCAGGGCAAATGGCCCAAGCTCGCCGTCGCCGGCAACGCCAACGGCAGCGCCATCGCGGTCGGCGCGAACCAGGTCGGTTCGCTGCAGCTGCGGCTGGACGTGCCCGAGATCCAGCCGCCGCGCGGCAGCGTCGACCTGAAAGCGGCCAAGGTCGTCGCCGGCGGCCTCGCCTTCGACACGCTCGATCTCGATGCCGGCGGCAATCAGCAAGCGCATCAACTCAGCCTGGTCGCGAACGGCACGCCGCTGTCGGCGACGCTGGCGTTGTCGGGCAGCGCCAACGACGGCGGCCGCTGGAACGGCGCGCTGAAAACGCTCGACCTCGCGATCAAGGACGCGCCCAAGCTCGCGCTGGAACGTCCCTCGCAGCTGGCTTGGGACGGCAAGCAATTCAGCGCCAGCGACATCTGCCTGGCCGGCGGCGGCCCGCGCCTGTGCGTCGCCGGCAACGGCGGCGCCGACGGCACGCTCGCCGCGCGCTACCGCATCGAACAGCTGCCGCTCGCGCTGATCAGCAAGCTCGCCGCGCCCGATGCGCCGTTCAAGGCCGAAGGCATGCTCGGCGGCAACGGCGACATCCGCCGCGACGCCAGCGGCGCGCTCAACGGCAACGCCACGATCCGTTCCGACAAAGGCAGCGTCGCCTATCCCGACAACGCGACCCAGCCGCTGCTCTCCTACACAGGCTTCGCCGTCGACGCGCAGCTGGCGCCGCAATCCACGCGCGCGACCGTGCGTGCCGCGCTCGATCACGACGGCAAACTCGACGGCGAAGTCACGCTGAGCGGCGCGCCCGGCTCGGCGCAAGCGCTGTCCGGCCGCGTCGAGGCCACGCTCAACTCGCTCGCCTTCGTCGAGCTGCTGACCGCCGAAGTGGCCAACGTCAAAGGCCGCCTCGCCGCCAACTACACGCTCGGCGGCACCACCGCGGCACCGCAGTTGAGCGGCGCGCTGAGCTTGAAAGAATTCGCCGCCGAAGTACCGATGGCCGGACTCAAGTTGCACGACGGCGACATCACCGTGAAGGCGACCGACGCTGAACATTTCAGCCTCGACGGCACCCTGAAATCCGGCGACGGCACGCTGAAACTCGCCGGCAGCGGCGGCACCGGCGCGACCTCGCCGCTGCACGCGACGATCCAGGGCCAGAACTTTCTCGCCGCCGACATCCCGGCCGCGAAGGTGTTCATCTCACCCGATCTGACCATCGATCGCGACGCGAAGCGGCTCAGCGTCGGCGGCAGCATCGAGATTCCGAGGACCGACGTCGACCTCGCCAAGCTACCCGGCGGCGGTGTCGCCAAGAGTTCGCCCGATGTCGTCGTCACCGACGCCGAACAGCCGGCACCGGGCGAACCGCTGCCGGTGGTGGTCGCGGTCACGGTCAAGCTCGGCGAGGAGGTCAAGCTGGCCGGCTTCGGCCTCGACGGCAAGATCGGCGGCCAGCTCAAGGTCGACCAGCGCCCCGGCAAGGTCGCCACCGGCACCGGCACGCTCAACGTCGGCGGCACCTACAAGGCCTACGGTCAGGATCTGTCGATCGAATCGGGACGCCTGCTGTTCGCCGGCACCGCGCTCGACAATCCCGGCCTCGACATCCGCGCCGTGCGCACGATCCGCGGCAGTTCGGGCCTCGGCGAAGACAACATCAAGGCCGGCCTGATGGTGCGCGGCACCGCCCTGGTGCCGGTACTGACGGTGTTCTCCGAACCGGCGATGGAACAATCCGATGCGCTCTCCTACATCATGACCGGCAAGCCGCTGTCGGGCCTCAAGAGCGGCGAAGGCGACATGGTCGGAACCGCCGCGCGCGCGCTCGGCTCAGCCGGCGGCGACCTGTTGGCGAAAGGCATCGGTGCGCGCCTCGGCGTCGACGCCGGCGTGTCCGACAGCAGCGCGCTCGGCGGCAGCGCGTTCACCGTCGGCAAGTACCTCTCGCCCAAGCTCTACCTCAGCTACGGCGTCGGCCTGTTCACGCCGGGCGAAGTCATCACCTTGCGCTACCTGTTCAACAAGCGCTTCAACTTCGAGGCGCAGAACGCGACCACCGGCAACCGCGCCGGCGTCAACTATCGCTACGAGCGTTGAAACGCGCGAGCTCTGGCGGAGAAATCGTGGAGCGCGAACGCGGAATCGAAGGCTTACGCGCGAAACTGGAACGCGAAGAATATCCGCGACTCGGCATGCTGCTGATCGTCGTGCTCACCGGCGGCTGCGGCTTCCTGGCCTCATTCGCGATGCTGCATCTTGGCCTGGAGTCGATCGCGCTGCGCTATCCGCTCGCGCTCTGCCTCGCCTACCTCACCTTCTTGTCGATGCTGCGGATCTGGTTGCGCACGCGTTCGCGCGATTCCATCGACGACTTGAATGTCGACGATGCCGCGATTCAGCCGCGCAAACCGGAGCGACTACGCGACTATGTCGACGGGTCGCCGTTCGATGCGCTCGACTTCTTCGATGACGCCGGCGTTCCGTTGGTCATCATCGGGCTGTTCGTACTGGCCGCGCTCGCCTCGCTGTGGGTCGTCTACATCGCTCCCACGCTGTTGGCGGAGCTGCTGTTCGATGCGCTGCTCGCCGCCGGTCTGTATCGTCGCTTGCGCCGCGACGATGCGCGCCCTTGGCTCGAAACTGCGCTACGCCGCACCGTCGTGCCATTCATCTTGACGCTGCTGGTGCTGACCGCCGTCGGACTCGCTGCGCAGCACTGGCGACCCGATGCGCATTCGATCGGCGAGCTGCTTCATCCGCCGGCCACCGAATCCAGTCGATGAAAGACAACGATCATCCTGCCGCCGATCACACCGCCCGCCTCGACCATAGCTGGCGCAGCAACGCCGCCGCCTGGACGCGTGCGGTGCGCGAGCAGCGCATCGCGAGCCGCCGCGCCGGCACCGATGCGGCGATCCTCGAGGCCGTTCGGGCGAGCGGTGCGCAGCGCATTCTCGACGCCGGCTGCGGCGAAGGCTGGCTCGCACGCGCGTTGTCGGCGCGAGGCTGTGAGGTGGTCGGCATCGACGCCAGCGCGGAACTCATCGCGGCGGCGGAAGAACTCGGCGGCGCTCGCTTCCTGACACTGTCTTATGCCGAGCTGGATGCACGCGCCGGTGAATTCGCACCGTTCGACGCGGCAATCTGCAACTTCGCCCTGCTCGACGACGACCTCGCCACGCCGCTGCGCGCGCTCGGCCGCGTGCTTCGTCCCGGCGGCCGCTTGATCGTGCAGACCGTGCACCCGTGGACCGCCTGCGGCGAGGCCGCCTATGCCGACGGCTGGCGCGTGGAGACCTTCGCCGGCTTCGGCGACGAATTCCGCGAGCCGATGCCGTGGTACTTCCGCACTCTCGCCTCGTGGATCGAAGCGTTCGGTGCGAACGGCTATCGCGTGGAGCGCGTGACCGAGCCGGTCGACGCGGCCAGCGGCCGTCCGCTGTCCTTGCTGCTGGCTTTACAAAAACGAACGTCGCCGGCGTGAACTCCGGCGCGAGCGGCCGGTCCTTTTTTCGACCATGTCCGCATCGCGCAAAAACTCCTCCGCTCTCGACACGCACGGCGCGACGCGCACGCTCGAAGCCGACCTGTGCATCCACATCTTCAGCGCCTCGGCCGCCCTGGTCGGCGTCTGCCTGACCGTCATCGGCCTGATCCATGTCGTCACCGCGACGACCAAGGTCGGCACCATCGGCGACGATCTGCTCGCCGCCGACGCGACCCTGTTCATGCTGTCCTGCCTGCTGGCTTACTGGGCGCTGCGCTCGCGCAGCTCGCGCCGCATGCATCGACTCGAACGCGTCGCCGACGCCCTCTTCCTCGCCGGCCTTTTGCTGATGACCGTGGTCTGCGGCGTGATTACCTGGGCGATCCTGTAACGCGCATCAAATGCTACGCCGCGCCTGCCGTTCGACCCAATCGGCCGCGGCCTTGGCCGGCTCGGGGTGGCGCCGCACATGGGTCGCGAAGGCACGTGCATTCGCACGCAGGCGGTCGTCGGCGAGCGCGCGCTCGGCTTGCGCGACGACGCGACTCCACGGCGTGGAGATCGCTTTCTCGAAGTAGCGTTGTCGATCGGCGAAATCGCGCAGACCGACCGGATTCAGATTGACGCCGATAGCCAGCTCCTCCAGCCGCGCCGCGATCGTCCCCTGGTCGATGTTGTGCGGCAGCGAAACCACCGGCTTGCCGTGCCACAAAGCTTGCATCACCGTGCCATGACCGCCGGCGCTGATGACGACGTCGGCGCGCGCGCAGGCTTTGAGGCCCGGCGTGTAGGCCTGCACGACGAAGCCGGGCCGATCCGGCGCGAACTCCGCGCGCGGGAAGTTCGGCCCGATCGTCAGCAACACGTTCCAATCCTCGCGCAAGGCCAGCGCGGCGATCAGTTCCTCGTAGCTCTGCCGGCGATAAACCGAACCACCGAGCGAAACGTAGACCAGCGGCTTGGACGGATCGGCCGCGCACAACGTCGCTTCGTTCAACTCGGCGCGCTCGAAGCCGGACCAAAACAATGGCCCGACGTAGTGCAAGTTCTGCCGATCGCTGCGTTCGATCGGCTCGAACTCCTCGCAGCTCGGCACCAGCACCTGCGTGCTCCAGTTCACTTCGCGCCAGCTCATCGGCTCATGCGGCACGGCGAGCTCACGATAGAACGAGCGGATTTCGCGCAGGTAGGTCGAACTGAATTTGTGCATGAACAGCGGCCGTGCCAACGTGCGCGTCACGCGATCGGCGAGGCGCCCGCGCGAGCGCGACAGTCCGAGCAAACCCTTGAACTCGGGCAGCCACTGCGCGTTGATGATCGAGACCTGCGGAACGCCGACCTTGAGGCCCGCGATCGGCCCGAAAAAGCTCGGCGAGGAGACGATCACGTCGGGCCGAAAAGCCTCGGCCGCGGCGATTTCGTCGCCGAGCCAATCGAGAAAGTCGGCGCGATGGCTCGTGAAGTAGCCGATGCCTTGATCGTGCTCGTCG
Source organism: Dokdonella sp. GW821-FHT11D02 (assembly GCF_058808595.1). Taxonomy (NCBI): domain Bacteria; kingdom Pseudomonadati; phylum Pseudomonadota; class Gammaproteobacteria; order Lysobacterales; family Rhodanobacteraceae; genus Dokdonella; species Dokdonella sp. GW821-FHT11D02. The sequence continues at coordinate 3,883,504 of NZ_CM179520.1, forward strand.
TTGAGATTGACGTCGGCATGCCCGTCGCCGTGCACGGCATGCCCGGCCGCTTCGATGAAGCGCTTCTTCGAGACGGAAGCGGTGAAGCGCGTCAGATGCCCACGCGCGGCCAGCTCGTCCGCGATCGGCAGCAGGCGCGCGACGTGCGCGATCGCGCCGCCACAGTACGGCGTGAACAACACTCGCATTCGCGTACCCCCTGTACGTCGACGCGCCGTCAGGCGCGCTTGGAGTGTAACGAGTTGGGTGCGCGCAGCGTCAGCGCCCGGCGGCGCGATCGGTGAACCAGTTCTTGAGCGGAGCGAAGCGATCAGCGGCAGCGAGGGCGGCGCCGCGCAACGCCGCGATCGGCGTGACATCAGAAGCGAAAACGCGCTCGATCGCATCGAGCCCGCGCGCAGCCAACGCATTCTCGCTGCGCCGCTCGCGCTCGTAGCGACGCAACACGTGCGCGGCACCGACGTCGCTGCCGCGCTCGCGCGCCGCGCGCAACACGCGGCGCAAGCAAGCGACGTCACGCAAGCCGAGGTTCATGCCCTGTCCGGCCAAGGGATGCACGACGTGCGCGGCGTCGCCGACCAAGGCACAGCGGCCGGAGACGTAGCGCTCGGCCAGACGCAGGCGCAGCGGGAAGGCGAGCCGCGCGGTCGTCGCGGTGATCGCGCCGAGGCGGAAATCGAAGGCGGCGCCGAGTTCGGCGCGGAACGCCGCGTCGTCGAGCGTGAGCACGCGTGCTGCCTCGGCTTCGGGCAGCGACCAGACGATCGAGCAGCGTCCGTCGGCCAGCGGCAGGAAGGCGAGCGGACCGCCGGGTTGGAAGCGCTGCCAGGCCGTCGATTCGTGCGGCCGCTCGGTGGCGACGTGCGCGACCACCGCGCGCTGGCCGTAGTCGCGGCCGTCGAACGCGATGCCTAGGCGCGTGCGCATCGAGGATTCGGCGCCCTCGGCCGCGAACAGGCATTTCGCGCGCAAGCGCGTGCCGTCGTCGAGTGTGGCGACGACGGCGTCCTCGCCGTTCTCGACTTCGGCGACTTCGGCCGGGCAATACACGCGCACGTTTCCGGAACCCGGAGTTTCCGCATGACGAGTGCGGCCATGGATGGCCGCATTTTGATCCTCGCCATCACGGACGATCGCAGAAGTGCCCGAAGTGCAATTCCGCCAAAGCGTGTCCTGGACTAAACGGTTCTCGACAATCCAACCCAGCGCCGCTGCGCCGCGCTCGGCCGCATCGAAATGCAGCTCGCCCGGTGCGAGCGCGTCCCACACGCGCATGTGCCGATAGGCGCCGGCGCGCTGCGCCGCGATGGAGGACCACACACCGAGATCGGCGAGCAGCTCGCGCGCGTCCGGCGCCAGTGCGACCACGCGCGCATCGACCTCGTCCTCGACTCGCCACGGCTTGGGCGCACGCGCCTCGACCAGGGCGACCGCGAAGCCGTCGCGCCCCAGCGCCAGCGCCAGCGCGGCGCCGATCGGACCTGCGCCGACCACGATCGCATCGAGTTCGCCGCGGCGGCTCATCGCAGCAGACTCAGTGCCGGCGTATCGCCGCGATAGCCCATGCCGCGCAGCGCGAAGCGACGCTTCAAAGGGCCGATGCGATCGAGTGCGTGGAAGCCGAGCGAACGCAGCAGGCGCAGCGGCGCGAAATCGTTGCCCATCAGGCGCACCAGGTCGTCGCTGAAGGACGTCGTCGCGGTGCGATCCTCGCTGCGGCGCGCGACGTAGCGCGCGAGCAGGTCGGCGGCACCGGGGTCGCCGTTCGCCGCCTGCGCTTCGCGCAGCAGCTCGGCCAAGGTCAGCGCGTCGCGCAAACCGAGATTGAAGCCTTGCGCGCCGAGCGGATGCACGGTCTGCGCGGCGTTGCCGACCAGCACCGTGCGCACCGCGGTCGTGCGCGCGGCGAGCAGACGCGCGAGCGGATACGGTTTGCGCTTGCCGGGCCGCGAGAAACGCCCGGCGCGCCAGCCGAAGCGTTCGTGCACGAAGCCGATGAAGGCATCGTCGTCGAGCGCGGCGACGCGCGCCGCCTCGCCGCTCGGTACGCTGAGCACGAGACCGGCGCGGCGTTCGCCGAGCGGCAGCAGCGCGACCGGACCTGCGTCGGTGAAGCGCTCGTAAGCGGTGCCGTCGAGCGGCCGTTCGGTCGTCACGGTGGTGACGAAGGCGGACTGCGCGTAGTCGTGTCGTTCGGCCTCGATGCCGAGCGTGCCGCGCACGAACGACTCGGTGCCATCGGCGCCGACCAAAAGGCGCGTACGCAGCGATCGCGTCTCCGCGCCGACGCGCAGATCGACGCGGACGAACTCGCCTTCGGTTTCGATCGCGACCGCCTGCGCCGGCGCCAGCCGCGCCAGCGCGGCGCAGCCGTCGAGCCGGCGCAGTAGAGCGTTGCCGAGCTCGCGCGCCGGCAGCACCGCGCCGAACGCGGGCAGGCCGAGTTCGGCGGCGTCGAGGCGCACCGCGCCGAAATCGCCGCGGCGGCTGACGTGGATGCGGCGGATCGGCGTCGCCGGCGCCTGCGCATCGAGTACGGCGAGCGCTTCCAGCGCGTTGAGGCTGGCGCGCGCCAGCGCGAGATTGCGTTCGTCGTAGCTCGGCTGGCTGTCCACCCGCGGCGCCGCCGCTTCGGCCAGCGCCACGGCGAGGCCGGCACCGTCGAGCGCGATGGCCAGGCTCGCCCCGACCAGACCGCCGCCGATGATGAGGACGTCGTAGGTTTCGCTCATAGCGCGATGATAGCCGGCAGCGGCACGGCGCGGCGCGGCCGCATTGGGCTAAACTACGCCCTCGTTCGACCGGAACACGACCATGACCGCCGCCGCTCCCGCCCTGTCCACGTCTTCGCGCTTCGGCCTGTTCGCGATACTCGCGATCGTGATGCTGGCCACGCGTTCGAACCTGATCTCGCTCGGCACGCACATCGGTTCGTTGCCGGACGCCTCGTGGGCGGTGTTCTTCATCGCCGGGTTCTACTTGCGCGGCTCGGTGCGCTGGGCGTTCCCGGCCTTGATGGCCTTGGCGGTCGCGGTCGACTACTTCGTCATCACGCGCGCGGGCATGGACTTCTGGAGCCACTACTGCGTGTCGCCGGCGTACTGGTTCCTGCTGCCGAGCTATGCCGCGCTGTGGTTCGGCGGCGCCTGGCTGCGCCAGCGCTACGACGGCCTGCATGCGCGCGAGTTCGCGCTGCTCCTGGTCAGCATCGTGGTCGCGGCCAGCGTCTGCTATCTGATTTCCAACGGCAGCTACTACTGGCTCAGCGATCACTGGCTGGCCGGCTCCGCCACGCCGCGCAGCTTGGCCGGCTGGGGCAAGAATCTCGGCGACTGGTACCTGTCCTTCGTCGGCATGGCGCTGGTCTACGTCGTCATCGCCGCCGTGCTGCATGTCTTGGCGGTGCAGACGCTGGGCTGGCTGCCCGCGCAGCAAGACCGCAAGCAGCGGCGCTGAGCCGAACCGACGACATCGTTCGCTCGCACAGCGAGCGTCGGCTGGGACGCTGATGGGTAACCGCCTTTCCAAGATCTACACGCGCACCGGCGACGACGGCAGCACCGGCCTCGGCGACGGCACGCGCATCGCCAAGGATTCGCTGCGCGTCAATGCTTACGGCACCGTCGACGAACTCAACAGCGCGCTCGGCCTGGTGCTCGCGGGCGAGTTGCCGGAAGCTGCGCGCGAAGCGCTGACCCAGATCCAGCACGACTTGTTCGATCTCGGCGGCGAGCTGTGCATTCCCGGCATGGCGATGATGCAGGACGACGACGTCGAGCGTCTCGAGCGCACGCTCGACGCGTTCAACGAAGACCTGCCGCCGCTGAAGGACTTCATCCTGCCCGGCGGCGGATTGGCGGCCTCGCATTGCCATCTCGCGCGCACGATCTGCCGCCGCGCCGAGCGCGAGGTGATCGCGCTGTCGCGCCACGAAGCGGTGCGGCCGGAAGCGATCCGCTATCTGAACCGTCTGTCCGATCTGTTGTTCGTGCTGGCGCGCGTGCTGGCACGCAGGTCCGGCCACGGCGAAGTCGTGTGGCAGCACGAGCGGCGCAAGAAACCGTAGCGCAGCGGTGACGCCGGACGAGGCCCTGGCGTTCGTCGAACGGCACGGCATCGTGCTCGAATCCGCCGCTCTGCCCGATTTTCCCAATCTGGTCGAAGCGATCGCCGGGACCGCCCTCGGCGGCCGCTGGTGGGCGCATCCGCGCGGTCACGAGATCTTCGCGCTCACGCGCAGCGTGCGCGATGCAGACACGGTGGCGACCTGCCGTCTGGCGCAGGGCCGCATCACCTTCGTGCACGCGCGCTGCTGGCCGGCGCTGGCGCGCGTCGGTACAGAGTTGCCGGCGAACGGGCTGGCGCGCATCCGCGAGATCCACGGCGCGCACGGGCGTCATCGCATCGAGCAGCAACCGTTTCCTGACTGGCTGCCGGCAGCGGCGCGGGCTGCCGCGCGGGACTTGACGCCGGCGCAGGCACGCGCGACGTTGCCGATCCCTCTCTCCTGGTACGAATCGAGCCCGTGAGCGTCACCATCTACACGCACCCGAGCTGCCGCGAACACGACACCGGCCCGGGCCATCCCGAATCGCCGGCGCGGCTCGCGGCCGTGCTCGAGGCATTGGCCGAGCCGCGCTTCGCCACGCTGCCGCGAGCGGAAGCGCCGCGCGCGACGCGCACCCAGCTTGCGCGCGTGCACGCGCCGGCGCTGATCGATCAGGTGCTCGATCCGGATGCGCCGGCCTGGCGTCCGCTCGATCCCGACACTTGGATGTCGCCGGCCTCGGCCGAGGCGGCACTGCGCGCGGCCGGTGCGGTCGTCGCCGCGGTCGACGCCGCCATCGCCGATCCGCGCCGGCGCGCGTTCTGTGCGGTGCGTCCGCCGGGTCATCACGCTACGCCCGACTGCGCGATGGGTTTTTGCCTGTTCAACAACGTCGCCGTCGGCGCCGCGCATGCGCTCGCGCTGGGTCTCGAACGCGTCGCCATCGTCGACTTCGACGTGCATCACGGCAACGGCACGCAGGACATCTTCTGGAACACGCCGAACGTGCTGTATGCCTCGTCGCATCAGTCGCCCTTGTATCCGGGCAGCGGCCAGCGCGAGGAAACCGGCGCCGGCAACATCGTCAATGCGCCGCTCTTGCCCGACAGCGGTTCGGCCGCGTTCCGCGCCGCCTATGAAATCCTGGTGCTACCGGCGCTGGAGGCGTTCGCGCCGCAGCTGCTCCTGATCTCGGCCGGCTTCGACGCGCACCGGCTCGATCCGCTGGCCAACCTGAACCTGGATGCCGCCGACTACGCCTGGCTGACCGCGCGTTTGGTCGAGCTGGCCGAGCGCCATGCCGAAGGCCGCATCGTGTCGAGTCTGGAAGGCGGCTACAGCCTGACCGCGCTGCGCGAATCGACCGCGGCGCATGTGCAGGCCTTGCTCGGCTAGCGCATTGGATGTCGCGGATGTGCGGTTGCTGAACGCGCCAGGGCCGGGAGGTTTGCCGCCCGCGAGCGCTTCCGGCAAGCTAGCGTTCTTGCGTCCAACGAAAAATCCGATCCGTGCCTACACGCTCCGCTTTGCGCCAGCACCGCTTGCTCGTGGCCGCCATCTTTCTCGCCCTCGGCTCGTTCGCGCATGCGCAGGGCGAGAAGCGCGATCCGGATGGGCCCAATTGTCCGGTCGGCGTGTTCAAGTGCCCGCAAAAGCCGATCAGTTGGGAAATGTGCACAAAGAGCGATCTGCTCGATTTCTACGTGCCCGACCTGCCGACCACCGGCGACCGCAGCAGCGTGCCGCGCGACGCCAGCGCACTGAAGGTCACCAGTCCCGACAACAGCCATTACGTGCTCGAAGGCCAGGCGCAGATCAAGCAGCTCGATCTGCTGCTGCGCGCCGACAAGATCACCTACGACACCGACACCACCGACTATTCGACCGAAGGCCACGTGCGCTTCCAGGATCGCGCGATGCTGATGTCGGCCGAGCGCGCGCACGGCAACGCCGATCTCGACCGCTGCACGCTCGAAGGCGTGCAGTACCAGCTGCTCAGTTCGCGCGGCAACGGCGTGGCGCAAGTCGCGGTGATGGAAGACGCCGACCGCACCAAGCTGACGGCTGCGCGCTACTCGACGTGCGACATCAGCCATCAGCAGTGGGCGTTCGCCGCGCGCGAGATGGCGCTCGATCGCGTCGAAGGCGTGGGACGTGCGCGCAATGTGACCTTCCGCGTGCTCAACGTGCCGATCTTCTGGCTGCCGTACATGCGTTTCCCGATCGACGACCGCCGCCTCACCGGCTTCCTCGCGCCGACGATCGGCTACGGCAGCCGCCGTGGTCTGGACGTGATCTTGCCGTATTACTTGAATCTGGCGCCCAACTACGACGCGACCCTGCTGCCGCGCGTGATGAGCCAGCGCGGCTTCATGCTCGGCGGCGAATTCCGCTACGTGACCGACAGCAGCAAGGGCGATTTCAACTTCGACTACATCGCCAACGACGACATGGCGGCGGACGAAGCGCGCGAGTACAACCAGCGTGTGCCCGACAGCCGCTGGTGGTATCGCTGGCGCGACTCGACCTCGCTGAGCCCGAACTGGAGCTTGGGCGCCGATCTCAACCGCGTCTCCGACAACCGTTACTTCGAAGACTTCGGTCGCGGCATGTACAACTCCGCGATCAGCTTCCTGCCCTCGAGCGCGTACTTGTACGGCCACGGCAGCTGGTGGAATGCGAGCTTCGGCGGCGACGACTACCAAGTCACCGATCCGGCTCTGTCCAACCAATACGAGCCGTACCGGCGTCTGCCGCGCGCGACCTTCACCGCCGAAAAGGCTTTTCTCGGCGACCTCACCGCCGGGGTGGAGTCGGAGTACGTCTCGTTCGGCAAGTCCAGCTATTGGACCGGCGAAGAAGGCAAGCGCAAGCGCACCCAGCCGCTGGAAGGCCAGCGCCTGGACTTGTTCCCCTACCTCGCCTACCCGATCGAAACTTCGTCGTATTTCATCCGACCGCAGCTCGGCTATCGCTATACGACCTACTCGCTCGAACATCGCCCAAAGCCGGGTGATCCGTTCTACAACGCAAAACTGAAGGACAGCAGCCCCAGCCGCGGCACGCCGATCTTCAGCCTCGACACCGGGCTGATCTTCGAGCGCAGCTTCCAGTTCCGTGATCAGGGCTGGACGCAGACCTTGGAGCCGCGCGCGTACTACCTGCGCGTGCCCTACCGCAACCAGGACGACCTGCCGCTGTTCGACACGCAGGAAGTGCCGTTCACCTTCGGCCAGATGTTCCGCACCAACCGCTTCGTCGGCGCCGACCGCCAGATGGATGCGAACAACCTGTCGCTGGCCTTGACCACGCGCTTCCTCGAAGACGAGACCGGCGCCGAGCGCCTGTCGGCCAGCATCGGCCGCATCCGCTACTTCGAAGACCAGCGCATCCAGGTGCCGAATCCGAACAATCCGCAAGGCAAACCGTTAAGCCAGTTCGGCTCCACTTATGCGGCCGAGATCGACATCCGGCCGTCCGATCGCTGGCGCCTGGTGCTCGATCAGCAGTGGAATCCGAACAGCAACCGCACCGACCTGTCGACCGTCACCCTGCAGAACCGCTTCGGCAGCGAGGGCGTGGTCAACTTCTCCTACCGCTACCGGCGCGACTTCCTCGAACAGGTCGACGCGTCGACGGCGATACCGCTGACCCCGAGCTGGCGCTTGATCGCGCGCTGGAACTACGCGCTGAACAATCCCAACCCGAACCCGGCCGACCCGAAGGGCTACGACGGGCGCACGCTGGAGCGCTTCATCGGCGTCGAGCACGACACCTGCTGCGTGTCCTGGCGCTTGCTCGCGCGCGACTGGATCCGCAACCTCGAAGGCGAGCGCGACAAGGCGATCTACTTCGAGCTGGAGTTCAAGGGCGTCGGCTCGATCGGTCAGAAGACGGACGACTTCCTGCGCCGTGGTATCCTTGGATTTCAATGAGCTAGACCACATCCGCCGTACGCCGGCCGCGCCGGCGGCGGATCGAAAACTCCGCTTCATTCGCTCCCAGCCGGTACGCGCCGTGCGTGCCCGATCATCGGAATTCCGCATGAAACCCCTGCTCGCCCTGACCTTCGCCATCCTCGCTTTCGCATTGCCGCACGCCGCGCACGCGCAAGCCGCCGCCAGCCAGCCGCTCGACCGCATCGTCGCCGTGGTCGGCGAGGACGTCGTGCTGCAGAGCGAACTCGACCGTGACGTCTCGCGCATCACCTCCCAGTACGCGCAGAACCCGCAGCAGCTGCCGCCGCGCGATGTGCTCGAGCGCCAGGTGCTGGATCGGTTGATCCTGCAGAAGCTGCAGCTGGCGCGCGCCGACGATACCGGCGTGAAGGCTTCCGACGCCGAGATCGACCGCTCGATGGGCCAGATCGCGCAGCAGAACGGACTCGACCTCAGCCAGTTGCGCGGCGCGCTCGCGCAGCAAGGCATCGACTACGACCAGTTCCGCCGCAACGTGCGCGACCAGCTGATCGTGCAGAACCTGCGCCAGCGCATCGCGCAGAGCCGCGCGCAGGTCAGCGACGCCGAGATCGACAGCCTGATCCGCAACGGCAACCTGCGCGGCGGCCAGCTGCACCTCGGCTACATCGTCATCAACGTGCCCGACGGCGCCACGCCCGAGCAAATCGACGAGGCGCATCGCAAGGCCGAAGAAGCGAAGAAGCAGATCGACGACGGCATGGACTTCTCCGCCGCGGCGATCCGCTACTCCAGCGCGCAGAACGCCCTGCAGGGCGGTGATCTGGGCTGGCGCAGCTACGACGAAGTGCCGCCGGCCTTGGCCGACGCCGCCGACAAGCTGCAGGAAGGCCAGGTCTCGCCGCCGATGCGCGGGCCGAACGGCTTCCACATCATCAAGCTGCTCGGCAAGCGCGACGGCGGCGCACAGATGGTCACCGAATACCACGCGCGCCACATCCTGATGAAGCCGAGCGAACTGGTGCCGAGCGACGAAGCGCAGAAGAAGCTCGCCGCGGTGCGCCAGAAGATCGTCGCCGGCGAAGAGTTCGAGAAGGCCGCCAAGGAATCTTCGCAGGACGAAGCCACCGCGCGTCTGGGCGGCGACCTCGGCTGGTTCACCGGCACCGCCTACGGCACTCGCGTGGCGCAGGAGCTGCAGACGATGAAGGCGGGCGACGTCTCGCAGCCGTTTGAGACCGACGCCGGCTGGCACATCCTGCAGCTGGTGGAAACGCGCAACACCGACAAATCCGGCGAGTTGCAGCGCGATCAGGCCAAGAACATCCTGTACCAGCGCAAGGCCGAGGACGAATACGAAAGCTTCCTGCGCCAGATCCGCAGCGAAGCCTACGTCGACATCCGCCTGCCCGGCGGCAATGCGCCGGCCAAGCCCGCCACGCCTTGAGATCGATCGCGGCGTGCAGCAACCCAAGCCCGCGGCGGCGCTTCCGCGTCTCGCGCTGACCGCCGGCGAGCCGGCCGGCATCGGTCCGGAACTGATCGCGAAGTTGGCGGCGAGCGATCTCGCCGCCGACCTCGTCGCGATCGCCGACCCTGATCTGCTCGCGGCGGCCGCACGCTGTGCCGGTGTCGCGTTGCAGATCGAAGCATACGATTCGCGCGTCGCGCCCATCGCGCGTGCGCCAGGCCATTTGCGCGTCGCTGCGGTGACCTTGCCCGGCAGTGCAATCCCGGGAACCTTGAACCCCGCTCACGCCGCCTACGTACTTGCCACGCTCGCGCGTGCGGCCGACGGTGCCGAGAGCGGCGAGTTCGCCGCGATCGTGACCGCGCCGGTGCACAAGGGCGTCATCAACGACGCCGGCATCGCCTTCACCGGCCACACCGAATTCTTCGCCCGGCGCGCCGGCCGCGATGTCGTGATGATGCTGACCGCGGCGAACGCCGGCGGTCGTGCGGCCAGCGGCGGCGATCTGCGCGTGGCGCTGGCGACGACGCATCTGCCGCTGGCGGCGGTGCCGGCGGCGATCCGCCGCGTCGAGCTGGTCAAGGTCCTGCGCATCCTGTGCGACGAGCTGATCGGCCGCTTCGGCATCGCCGCGCCGCGCATCGCGGTGCTCGGCCTCAATCCGCACGCCGGCGAAGGCGGCCATCTCGGTCGCGAAGAAATCGACGAAATCGCGCCTGCGATCACGCAGCTGCGCGCCGCCGGCTTCGACGTGCAAGGTCCGATCCCGGCCGACACCGCCTTCGTGCCGTCTCAACTTTCGCGCTACGACGCCGTGCTCGCGATGTACCACGACCAGGGTCTGCCGGTACTCAAGCACGCCGGCTTCGGCCACGCGGTCAACGTCACCCTCGGCCTGCCCTATATCCGCACCTCGGTCGACCACGGCACCGCGCTCGACCTCGCCGGCAGCGGCCGCGCCGAGGCGGGCAGTATGATGGCCGCCACCGAGCTGGCCTTGCGGCTGGCCGCTGTCAGGCAACGCAGCGCATGAAACTCGGCCGCCTGCGAAATCTTTGGAGCGGCGTTCCCGCCGCGAGCGACCGCGAGGCCTTGGTTGCCGAGCTCTACCGCGGCATCCTCGGCCGCGAACCTGATAGCGGCGGTCTGCGCTCGCACGCCGGCGCGCTGCAATCGGGCGCGGCGCTTGCCGACGTCGCTCGCGCGATGATCGATTCGGACGAGTTCACTCAGCGCCAGAAGTACCTGCGCGTGCCCGCCGCCGAGCTGCCGGACTTGATCGAGCGATTCCCGCAGCGCTACCGGCGCAACGACGACGGCAGCAGCACGCTCGCGATCACGCACGATCGCGAGTTCGACGAACTCGAGCAGGCCATCCACGAGTACCGCTACTACGACAGTTTCGGCGTGTGGTCGCCGATGATCGACATCGACAAGCGCGTGACCGCCGCGCTGGTAGCCGGCTTCGGCACGCGCCGCTGCCTAGAACTGGGCTGCTTCACCGGTCCCGTGCTGAGCCTCCTGCACGAGCGCGGCATCGAGGTGACCGGCGTCGAAATCAGCCACCTCGCCTTCGTGCTGGCCTATCCGTCGATCAAGAACCAGCTGCGCTACGGTGACCTTTTGTCGCTGGAGCTGACGCCGCCCTACGACGCGCTGGTGGCGATGGACATCCTCGAGCATTTCAATCCGCTCAAGCTCGACCGCTATCTCGGGCGCATGCGCGAACTGCTCGATCGCGACGGCTACTGCCTGATCAACTCGCCCATGTTCGGTCGCGACGACGTGTTCGGCGACACCGACATTCCATTGCCGGAATGGCGCGCCGCAGGTCCGGGCGATTTCTGGCGCCATCTGCACTGCGATGCGCGCGGCTGGCCCGAGCACGGTCATCTGGTCTGGGCCAGCCCATCCTGGTGGGAGCAGCGCTTCGCCGCGCACGGACTGCTGCGCGACAAGGAGCTGGAACGTCGCATCCATCGCGTGCTCGGCGGCTTCTTCGACAAATACGCACGGGCGCGACGCACATTCTTCGTGCTCAAGCGCGAAGACAACACCAAGTCCACAAGTGAAGTCGCCGAACGCGTCAGCGCCGAATTGACCGCCGTGCTCGCCGCCGATCCGGAATTGGCCAGCGCGGCGAGCGCTGCCGCGCGAAGCTGAGTTCAGCGCCGCGGTTGCGGCCGGCACGCATCGAGGAAGGCGCGCAACGTCGCGCCGCGGTAGCGCTCGCGATGCACGACCAGGGCCAGGCTGCGGCGCAAATCTAGAAACGGCGTCTTCAAGGCGACCAGCTTGCCCGCCGCGGCTGCCTCGGCGATCGCGGCGGCCGGCAGGCAGGCGATGCCGAGGCGCGCGATCACCGCCTGCTTGATCGCCTCGCTCTGGCCAAGTTCGAGCGCGACTTCGAGCGGGCCTAGCACCTCGCGACTCGCTTCCTCGAACACCGAACGGGTGGCCGAGCCGCGCTCGCGCAAGATCCAGCGCTGCCCGCGAAAGTCCTCCGCGCGCAGGCGTCGGCGCCGCGCCAGCGGATGATCGGCACGCACGCAGACCTTCAACTCGTCCTCGCGCCAGGCGATGCGCTCGATTTCCGCCGCTGCGGTCGGACCTTCGACGCAGCCAATGTCGAGGCTGAAATCGAGCAGGCCGGCGACGATCTCCGCCGTGTTGGCCACGCGCAGGCTCAAGCGCACCGTCGGATGCGCCGCGACGAAGCCGCCCAATAGCTCGCCGACTAGATAGTTGCCGATCGTATTGCTGGCACCGATCGCGAGCGCGCCGTGCGGTTCGGCGGCGGCGGTGCCGTCGCCCAGTTCGCGCAAGCGCTCGACGATTTCGCGCGCGCGCGGCAGCAGTGCGCGCCCCTGCGCGTTGAGGTGCAGGCGCCGTCGCCGGCGATCGAACAGCGGCGCGCCGAGCAGGCGCTCCAACTCCGCCAGGGCCATGCTCGCGGCCGGCTGGGTCAAGCCGAGCTGGTCGGCCGCCGCGCGCACGCTGCCGGCGGCGGCGATCGCGCTGAAGACTTCGAGTTGGCGCGGGCTGATCGCGATCATCAGGAATCCTTATGATCGATATCATAACAACGGATTATCTTTATATGCCGCCGGGCTCGACAATGCGCGCATGCTCGCTTCCGTTCCGCGCCTGTCCGCCTTTGCTCCGCGCCTGCCCGGCCTGATCTTCGCGCTGTCGCTCGGTCTCGCCGGGCTGGTCCTGGCTGCGGTTCCCACCTTCGCCGGGCTGCAGCTGTCGGCGCTGACCTTGGCGATCGCGCTCGGCATGCTGATCGGCAATCTCGCCGGCGCGCGCCTGCCGGCGCAGCTGGCGCCCGGCATCGCCTTCGCCCAGCGCAACCTGTTGCGCGCCGGCATCGTGCTGTACGGCCTGCGCATCAGTTTCCAGCAGATCGCTGCGGTCGGGCCCGGCGCGCTGCTGCTCAATGTGATCGTCGTCGCCAGCACGCTCGGCCTCGGCGTCTGGATCGGCCGGCGCTGGCTCGGCCTCGATCGCGACACCGCGCTGCTGACCGCCTGCGGCAGCGCGATCTGCGGCGCCGCTGCGGTGCTCGCGACCGAGCGCCTGCTCAAGCCGGATGCGAACAAGGTCGCCATCGCGGTCGCCGGCGTGGTCTTGTTCGGCACGATCAACATTTTTCTGTACCCGCAACTGGCGGCGTGGCTGGCCTTGTCGCCGCAGCAGTACGGCATCTACACCGGTGCGACCGTGCACGAAGTCGCCCAGGTCGTCGCCGCCGGCAATGCGGTCGGCCCGGCCGCGGCCGATACGGCGGTCATCGTCAAGCTGACGCGCGTGCTCTTGCTGGTGCCGTTCCTGTTCCTGCTCGGCGGCTGGCAGGCGCGCAACGGCGCGACCGGCGGCCGCATCACGGTGCCGTGGTTCGCGCTCGGCTTCGCCGGCGTGTGCGCGTTCAATTCGCTGTTCGCGCTGCCGCCGGCGCTGCGTGCCGGCCTGCTCGATCTGGACACCCTGCTGCTCGCCACCGCGATGGGTGCGCTCGGTTTGGAAACGCGCTACTCGCGCTTGCGCGCATTGGGGCCCAAGCCGCTCTTGCTCGCGTTCGTGCTGTTCGTCTGGCTGACGGTCGGCGGGTACTGGCTCACGCGGTGGATTGCTTGAGGCCGGGATTGGGGATTTGGGATTGGGGATTCGGAAAAGCAAAGCGGTCGCTCTTGGATCGTCTGCTCTTCCCCAATCCCGAATCTCCAATCCCCAATCCCAGCTCCTCCGCTACGATGTGGGCATGAACGACGATCGACACGTCCACAAGAAGCGCTTCGGCCAACACTTCCTGCACGATGCAGCTCTCTTGCGCAAGATCGTGCAGGCGATCGACCCCAAGCCCGGCGAACGCCTGGTCGAAATCGGACCCGGTGACGGCGCGCTGACCCTGCCGCTGCTGCGTGCGCTCGGCCGCTTGCGCGTGATCGAGCTCGATCGCGACCTGATTCCGCGTCTGCGCGCGGCCGCCGAAGGCTTCGGCGAGCTGGAGATCGTCCATGCCGACGTGCTGCAGGTGGATTTCAGCGCGCTCGCCGCAGGCTCGCCGCTGCGCGTGGTCGGCAACCTGCCCTACAACATCTCCTCGCCGATCCTGTTTCATTGCCTCGACCACATCGACGCGATTACCGACATGCACTTCATGTTGCAGAAGGAAGTCGTCGATCGCATGGCGGCGGCGCCCGGCAGCAAGGTCTACGGTCGCCTCTCGGTGATGCTACAGCTGTCCTGCCGCGTCGAGCCGCTGCTCGGCGTGCCGCCGGGCGCGTTTCGACCACCGCCGAAAGTCGATTCGGCGGTGGTGCGGCTGACCCCGCGCGCGCCGCACGAGCGCCCGCAAGCGGCAGCGGCGGCGATCGCACGCGTGGTCAAGGCCGCGTTCGGCCAGCGCCGCAAGACGCTGGCGAACGCGCTGCACGGCGTGCTCGAACCCGAGCAGCTGCAAGCGGCCGGGGTCGATCCGAAGGCGCGCGCCGAGCAGCTCGCGCCGGCCGCGTTCGTGGCGCTGGCGCAGACGCTGGCGCCCCCCGCCGGCAGCGGAACGTAAGGCGTGCTTGCCGGCGCGCCCCGCGTCCCGGAAAATCGCCGCCCATGAGCGGCAAAAAGCTTTACGACATCTCGATCTCGGTCGACACGCGTTTTCTCGACGACCAGTCGGCGCCGGGCGACAATCGCTACGCGTTCGCCTACACCATCACCATCGTCAACCACGGCAGCGTCGGCGCACGCCTGATGTCGCGCCACTGGATCATCACCGACGGCAACGGCAAGGTGCGCGAAGTGCGCGGCGAGGGCGTGGTCGGCGAGCAGCCGTGGGTACGCCCGGGCGCGGACTACGAATACACCTCCGGCGCCGTGCTCGAAACCGCGCTCGGCACCATGCGCGGCAGCTATCAGATGATCGCTGACGACGGCACCCACTTCGACGCGCACGTGCCGGCTTTCGTGCTGTCGATCCCGCGGACCTTGCACTGATGGCAGTCTGGGCCATCGGTGACATCCAGGGTTGCCACGACGAACTCGCCCGCCTGATCGACAAGCTGCGCTTCGATCCGAGCGCCGACCGCCTCTGGTTCTGCGGCGATCTGGTCAACCGCGGCGGCCAATCGCTGGCCGTGCTGCGTACGGTCAAGGCGCTCGGCGACAACGCCACCGTCGTACTCGGCAACCACGATCTGTCCCTGCTCGCGATCGCCGAGCGCAAGCGCGAGGAGCAGGCGCGAGTCAATCCCGAATTGCGCGAGGTGCTGTTCGCGCCCGATCGCGACGAGCTGCTCGGCTGGCTGCGCAAGCAGAACCTGATTCACGTCGACCGCAACCTCGGTTTCCTGCTCGTGCACGCCGGCTTGTTTCATCGCTGGACCACGCAGCAGGCGGAAGAGATCGCGCGCGAGATCGAAGACAAGCTGCGCAGCGAAGGCTACCGCCGTCTGCTCAAGCAGATGTTCGGCAACAAGCCGGACCTGTGGACGCCGAAGCTGCGCGGCATCGACCGCTGGCGCGCCGGCATCAACGTGTTCACGCGCATGCGCTACGTCGACGTGCGCGGCCGCATCGCCTTCGGCGACAAGGGCGTGCCGGGCACGCAACGTCCGGGCCTGTATCCGTGGTTCGAAGTGCCCGGTCAGATCAAGCGCGATCTGCGCGTGGTGTGCGGCCATTGGTCCACGCTCGGCCGCTTCGCAGGTCTCGGCATCTACGCAATCGACACCGGCTGCGTGTGGGGCGGCGCGTTGACGGCGCTGCGGCTGGATTCCGAAGAGCCGGAGTTCGTCAGCATCAAGTCCGAGCGCAAACCGGCGCCGGGGAAAGAGCAGGACTGATCCCGCGTTGTATCGCTTTGGGGCGCGAAATCGTTTACGCGCGCCTATAGTCGACGAAGCTCATCGCATACGCATGCCGCGCGTCGGCCGCGTGCGGTTCGCGCAAGATTTCCTTCCATTCCTCCGCATCGAAGCGCGGAAAGTGCGCGTCGGCACCGACGGCTTCGGTGTCGACCCAAGTCAGATAGAGATCGGTGGCGCGCGGCAGCGCGAGCGCGTAGACCTCGCCGCCGCCGATCACGGCGAGTTCCTCGCCGATCGTGCGCGCGATCGCATCATCGAGCGAATGCACCGCGATCTGGCCGTCGAACGGCACCTGGTCGCCGCGCGTCAGCACCAGGTTCGTCCGCCCCGGCAGGACGCGGCCGATCGCCAGCGCGGTCTTGCGCCCCATCAGCACCGGTTTGCCGAGCGTCAAGGCTTTGAAGCGCTTCAGGTCGTCCGGCAGATGCCAGGGCATCGCACCGTCACGGCCGATGGCGTAGTTGCGGTCGAGAGCGGCGATGAGGGAGATGCGCATGCGCCTATTCTGACTGCAGCCTGCACGCCGGGCGAGCGCCGTGACTTTGAGCACTGTGGCGTGCCCCGCACGCTCGGCGATTTTCGCGCGACTCCAACGACGACGAACGACCATGCGCGCCACCGTGCTGCTGTTGACGATTCCGCTGGCCAGCGCGCAGGCCGCGCCGATTCCGACCCGCTTCGAAGCCGATCGCGTGTTCGCCACACTGATGAGCGCGAGCGGCGAGGCTCTGCGCCTCTACACCGATACCGGCGGCGGCGCCAACCTCTTGTGCCTCAAGGCCGCGCAACGTCTGCGCCTGAGATTGGAGGTGCTGCCGCCCAATCCCGAACTCGAAGCCGAGCTCGGCAAGGAGCTTCATCGCACCAAGCTGCCGGCGTTCAAAGCCAATGCCGGCATTCCGGCCAACGCGGACGGCGACGACTCGCTCTTGGTGCACGAGTGCAAGGACCACAGCGGCGCCTCCGCCTCGAGCATGGGCGAAGGCTTGCTCAGCAGTCGCTGGTTCGCCGGGCGCATCTGGACCTGGGACTATCCGGCGCGACGCTTCGCGCTCGAAGACGGCGCCTGGAAGGCGCCGGCCGCGGCCCATCCCGCAGCGATCGGCTTCAAGCTCGCCACTGCGGACTCGCCGGCGTTCCACATGCCGCGCATCAGCGCGCGCGTGGACGGCCACGAGATCGATCTTCTGCTGGATACCGGCGCGACCGGCTATCCCACGCGCGTCGCGCTCGCCGCGCAGCCCAAGCCGGAGCCGACCAACGGCGCGCGCGCGACCAGCTTCATCACCACCAGCACCTTGGACGCCTGGCGCGCGGCGCATCCGCGCTGGACCGTGGTCGAGAACGCCGACGATCTGTTCGCACCGCGTTTTCGCGCGCGCGCGATCCGCGTACCGCAAATCGAGATCGCCGGCTGGCAGATCGGGCCGGTGTGGTTCACCGAGCGTCCGGATCGTGCGTTCCGCGAAATGATGTCGAGCATGACCGACCGTCCGATCGAAGGCGCGCTCGGCGGCAACGCGCTGTCGCGCTTCCGCATGACGCTCGACTATCCGCGCGCGACCGCCTATTTCAGCTGCGCGCGCGAGTGCACCTCTACACTGCCACCGGTGCCTTGATCGCCGCGTGCGGCGCGTAGTCGGCGAAGGCGATGTCTTCGTAGCGGAAGTCGAACAGCGAGCGCACGTCGGGGTTCAAGACGAGCTTGGGCAGCGGCCGCGGTTCGCGCGCGAGTTGCTCGCGCGCTTGATCGAAGTGGTTGGAGTACAGGTGTGCATCGCCGAGCGTGTGCACGAAATCGCCCGGCGCCAGGCCGCTCACCTGCGCGACCATCTGCGTCAGCAAGGCGTAGCTCGCGATGTTGAACGGCACGCCGAGGAAGATGTCGCCCGAGCGCTGGTACAGCTGGCAGGAGAGACGTCCGTCGGCGACGTAGAACTGAAACAGGACGTGGCAGGGCTGCAACGCCATTTGCGGCAGGTCGGCGACGTTCCAGGCGCTGACGACCAAGCGGCGCGAATCGGGATTGCGCCGAATTTCGTCCACCACCCAACTGATCTGGTCGATCGTGTGCTCGGGCGGAGAAGCGCTACCGACGGCGGCTTTTTCGCGTGGCGCGCTGGTGCGCGCCCAGCTCCGCCACTGCTTGCCGTAAACCGGACCGAGTTCGCCGTCCGCATCGGCCCATTCGTCCCAGATCGAGACGCCGTTGTCCTTCAGATAACGCACGTTGGTCTCGCCGCGCAGGAACCAGATCAGTTCGTGCACGATCGAGCGAAGATGCAGTTTCTTGGTCGTGACCAGCGGAAACCCCTGCGCCAGGTCGAAGCGCATCTGCCAGCCGAACACGCTGCGCGTGCCGGTGCCGGTGCGGTCGGATTTCTCGGCGCCGTGTTCGAGCACGTGGCGCAGCAGGTCGAGGTATTGGCGCATCAGCGAGTGTCGCGATCTTGGGTGGCGTCCTGGTCGGGCATCGTAACCGAGTACAGCCGCAAGGTCGGCGCCTTGCGCGAGAACCACAACAGCAGCAGGCCCACCAAGATCAGAGGCAGCGACAGGATCTGACCCATCGTGACCCAGCCGAAGGCGAGATAGCCGAGCTGCACGTCCGGAACGCGCACGAACTCGACCGCGAAACGGAACAAGCCGTAGAGCAGCGCGAACAGACCCGACACCGCATAGCGCGGCCGCGGCTTGCGCGAATAGATCCACAGCACCGCGAACAGCACCACACCTTCGAGCGCGAACTCGTACAGCATCGAGGGGTGGCGCGCCTGGTCGTTCAACTGCCCGGCCAAGTACATCTGATACAGCTCGTCCCTGCTCTTGCCCAGCGACTCCAACGCGTTGGGGAAGATCATGCCCCACGGCTTGTGCGTCAGGCCGCCCCACAATTCGCCGTTGATGAAGTTGCCCAAGCGCCCGAGACCGAGGCCGATCGGCACCACCGGCGCGACGAAGTCGACCACGTCGAAGAAATGCAGCTTGTGCTTGCGCGCCCACCACCAGCCGGCGCCCAGCACGCCGAGCAAGCCGCCATGGAACGACATGCCGCCTTCCCACACGCGGAACAGGCTCAACGGATGCGCGACCAACTCGGCCGTGTTGTAGAAGACCATGTAGCCGATGCGCCCGCCGATCACCACGCCGAGCATCAGATAGAACGCGAGATCGGAGAACTCCTCGCTGGTCACCGGCAGACGCCCCGCGGCGCGCCGCCGCTGGCCGAGCCACCACGCTCCGGCGAAGCCGGCGAGGTACATCAGCCCGTACCAGTGCACCGCGAGCGGGCCGAGCGAGAAGGCGATGGGGTTGATGTCGGCGAAATAATGGTTCACGTACCGGAAAACTCATGCAGCGGCATCGGCGAATTGTGCCCGGTTCGGCCGCTGTCGCCCACTGCTACGGCGAATGAATTCGCCCTCGGGCCGATTCCGTGAAACGGCGGACTCCAAATACGAGAATACGCAGACAAAGGCTGCAGCATGCTCGTTCGATCAATGTCTTCGGCGGCACCCAGTGATCTCAGGCGAGCCGAAAGCGCAACGTCATCAGCCCATACAGTAGATGCACTATGATCGGCGGCTGACGTCGGCGGGGGCGTCACCTCTTAGGACTTTGGATATGAATGGCCTTGATTCTACGTGCGCCCTAGGCGCATGTACGTCCTTGCGCAGATGGCGGTCAGGCCGGCTGCGCCAACTCCTACGCCTGATGCTTGCTGTCAGCTTCGGCCTGTTCTGTCTTACGCCGGCCATGGCTACCATAGTCAGCGGCCGAGTGAGTGATCATTTGACCGACACGCCACTCGCCAATATGCATTTGGCCATCTGGCTAGTCCATCCGTTCGGTACCTTGGTGGTCAGTTCGGCCACGACCGATGCCAACGGCAACTATCTATGGGATGGCACCTGCGATACCGGCATCGTGACCTGCGGCATCGGCGTAGACGATCCGCGCTATGTTCGGACAGCGAAGTATTTCAGCACCACAGCCGCCACCTTCGTTGCCGACTTCCCTCTGCTCCGCGCCAGTTCGGTCAGCGGCGCAATCCGCATCGACGGCGCACCTGCCGATCGTTTGGTCGGCGTCAACGTTTCCTACTACGCGGACGGCTACTGGCACTACTCGGTAAGCGCCACAAGACAGGAGGAAAACGGTCGCTACGTGTTCGAGCGGCTCGCTCCCGACTTCATCTATCGATTTTGCGCCGGCGGTCCGGCGGTCGGCGTGATCGAGCAGTGCTACCGCTTGCGTGATCGCACTTCGCTCGCTGGGGAGCCGCCGTCGGACACAATTACTTTAGCCGAAGGGCAAGTACTCGAAAATGTTGATTTCGAGCTGCACTCGGGTGGACGCATCGAAGGCACGTTGCGCGACGGCTATCTCTCCGTATCGCTGGCGAACACGACCATGCGGCTAGTCGTGTACGACGCTTCGGGCAATGAGCTCGCGTCGTTTCCGACGACCTCCGACGACAACGGCCGTTACCGGGCGAGCGGATTGCCAGACGGCTCTTACTACGTCGCCGCCCGCATCGACGGCCCCTTCAAGGACGCAACCCAGCTCTATCCAGGCATTGTTTGCGAAGAAGATCAATGCCCACCGGCAACTGACGGCCAGCGCGTCCAGATTTCCGGCGGGTCGACAGTGAGCGCCGTCGATTTCACCGTGCATCCGCAAGTTGTCTTAAAGGGGCGCGTCACGGATGAGGTTGGCGGGCAAGGGATCGAAGGAGTCGAAATTTGGAGAAACGATCGTAGCGAATTGTCGACGACGACGAACGCAAGCGGAGAGTTCGCCTTTTACACGTATGGCGGCTCGAACTCGTCTCCGTTCAGAGTCATCGCTCACGGTGCACAACCGCACATCGACCAGGTTTATCCCGGTGCCTCTTGCACGCGCTACACCTGCCGTGACCTCGGTCAGCCGCTGCATCCGGAAATCGACGATGTACTGGAGGATATCGACTTCGTGCTTGAACTCGGCGCGGCCATCTCGGGAACGGTCGTCGACGCAACAACGGGCCTGAGGGAATACGCACCCATTTCCCTCTATGACAGTGAGTTCAAGTTGCTCTGGTCAGGCTACCCCGACGAAGAAGGTCGCTATCTGTCGGACGCCTGGTATCCAGGCATCTACTACGTCATGGCAAATGGATACAGCATCGACTGCGTCTTCTATCTGGCGAGACCCTGTCCGTTTTCCGACCAAGGTCCCGGTGCAGTCGCTCCGACTCCGATCACGATCGGCTCCGGCGAGGTTCGCAGCGATATCGATTTTCGCTTGCTTACAGAGGCGGTCTTTCGCAACGGCTTCGGAAGCTGAGCTCAAATCAACCAGGGCGCATCACGCCGGCAGCACGCGACAGACGAACCCCTTCAAATAATCCGTCTCCGCAATCGCCGGATGCACCGGATGATCGGGCGCCTGCTGCAACGCGATCAGCATCTGCGCCTGACGATCGAGATGCCGCGCACCTTGTTGCACCGCTTCGAGCAGGGACGCGCGCGGCATGTGGTGCGAACACGAGCAGGTGATCAAGAGGCCGTCCTTCGCCAGCACCTGCATGCCCAGCTCGTTGATGCGGCGATAAGCCAGCCGTCCTTCGGCGAAATCCTTCTTGCGCTTGATGAAGGCGGGCGGATCCAAGATCACGACGTCGAAGTGCTCGCGCGCTTCGCGCAACGCCTTCAAATGATCGAACGCGTCGGCACGCACGGCGCGCACGCGATCGGCCAGCCCGTTGCGTGCGGCGTTGCGGGTGGTCGCCTCGACCGCGCTGGCGGAGGCGTCGACGCAGACGACTTCGCTGGCACCGGCGGCGGCCGCGCGCAAACCCCAGCCGCCGAGATAGCTGAACACGTCGAGCACGCGCTTGCCGGCGACGAAGCGCGCGAGCAGGTCGCGGTTCTCGCGCTGGTCGTAGAACCAGCCGGTCTTCTGCCCGCCGACCGGATCGATCACGAATTCCAGCCCGCCTTCGCGCGCGATTGTCTCCTCGCCGCCGCTCGCGACCGCATCGCCGTGACCGAGATCGGCGTACTCGGGCAGATGCTCCATCGCGCGGATCGAAGAATCGTTCTTCCACCAAAGTCGGCGCGGCTTGAGCACTTTGACCACGGCGGCGGTGATCTCGTCCTTCAGTCGCTCCATGCCGGCGGTCGCGATCTGCCCGACCACGACGTCGCCGAAGCGGTCGAGCACCAGACCCGGCAGACCGTCCGATTCGCCGTAGACGAGCCGGTAGTACGGCTCGGTATAGAGCCGCTCGCGCAAGGACAAAGCCACATTGATTCGATGCACGATCAAGGAGCGATCGAGCGCGCGGTCGATGCCGCGCGAGACCAGCCGCGCCGCGATCAGAGAATTCGGATTGACGTAGCCGATGCCGATCGGCTTGTCGCGATAGTCGACGATCGCGACGACTTCACCCGGCTCGAACGCCGTCAGCGGCGAACGTGCGACGTCGACTTCGTTCGAATACACCCACAGATGCCCGGCGCGCAGGCGCGCGTCTTCACCGCGCTTGAGATACAGAGCCGGGTATTCGATGGAATCGGACACGATGTTCGCCCGCGGCGGAAAAGGCCGTGCACGGTAGCGCCTCGCCGGCGCAGCGACAACCGCAGCGTGCCGCCGCTCAATGCGGCGAAGAAGACTTCGCGCACGCGGTGGCGCGATAGTCGAGTCCCTTCTTCACCGTTTCGCCGGCGACGCCGCAGAAACGCGGATTGCGCTCGCGCTTGCCGCCTTCGTTGTCGCGCAGAAAGCCGCCGGCGTCGATCGGATCGTCGGCGCCCGGCACCACGACCTCGAAATGCACGTGCTCGAGCATCGCGCAGCCGACAGCCGCCTCGTCGCCGAGGTATTGGCCCGCAGTCACTTCATCGCCGACGTGCAAGCCGGCTTTCTTGGTGACCGAGGCCGCGGCCACGTGCGAATAGTTCGTCCACTCACCGTTCGGATGACGGATCCAGACGTAGTTGTTGTGGCAGTCGGCCGCCGCGCGCCCGCTTTGCTGCTCGCTGTAGCCGTCTTGGATCGCCGCGATGCGTCCGGCTGCAGCCGCGACGACGCGATACGGTGCATGACCGTCGATCGCGAACAGATCGACCCGGCCGAGCGGCCGATGCGTGAGAGCGTCGTCAAATACCTTCACCTTCGTTCCATCCGCATACGGCAAGCGATAGAGGCCGCTGCTCGGCGGCGGCGCCTCGCCGGCGGCAACGGCGAAAGACGAAACGAACAGCAACGGCAGCGCGGCGACGAGCATCTTCATGGAATGTTTCTTGACTCGGGAAGAAGGCTGCGCAGCAGTCTAGCATCGGCCGCAAAACCTCCCGGTTGCGCGGGCGAGTCGCCACGCTCGCTATGCGCTGCGCGAAACGTCGACCGGCACGTGGAAATCGATCACCGCGCCGGCACGCGTCGGCGCAAACTCGCCGTCGTAGTACTCGAAGTCCGGCCCGTCGGCGACACGCAAGCTCGAGGCCGGAATCAGCTCGCACCAGATTTTCGCCATGGCCGCCTTCACCTGCGGATGCAAGGGTCCGCCGTTCAGCACGATGCGGAACACGGCGTAGGTGGCGGCGGGGATGTCCAGCCGTTGGAAGCCTTCCGGCAGCACCGCAGCGTCCGTCACGCCGACGCCGGCCATGTAGTTGAAGCTGCCTTCGTTGCGATCGGCGGTCCAGATGGCGCCATAGGTGGCCCAGCTTTCGCGCTGGCCTTCGAACGGCAGGGCGCCGATCAACCGCGACCAGAGCTGCGGAATCTCGGCCTTGTTGGTGCCATCGAAACGCCGGCTCGGGCCGGCCAGCGTGAACGCCTCGAGTTCGACCAGATCGGGCAAGCGGGAGACGGCAACGGCGACATCGTCGGGCATGTTCATTGGGTATTGTCCTTCCAAGGGAGCTACGGAGAAGCCGTTGCGGAAGCGTCCCGGCGAGACGCCGAACTGGCGCGTAAACGCCCGCGTGAACGCTTCCTGCGATTCGAAGCCGCAGTCGAGCGCGAGCTCGACCAGTTTCAGGTCCGGCTCGTCGATCAGCCGCTGCGCGATCTTCACCAAGCGGCGCCCGCGCAGGTGGGCGATCACGCTGCGTCCCATACGCGCGGTGAACAGGCGCGAGAAGTGGTACGCGGAGAGGCCGGCCTGTTCGGCGATGCGGTCCAAGGTCAGCGGCTGGTCGAGATGGCGCTCGATCCACGCCAATGTGGTCGCGAGGTCGTTCGCTGCGGTTCGATTCGCCGATGGCATGGGCGAACTATGCCCAAGCCGGCGGCATGTCGTCTTGACCGATCTTGCTTCGGTCCGCGCGTCCGCGGCCGACGCCGGGTTTCCGCCGCGGCGGCGTACACTTCGGCGATGCCCAACCGACTCGCCGCCGAAACCAGCCCTTACTTGCGCCAGCACGCCGACAACCCGGTCGACTGGTGGCCTTGGTGCGAGGAAGCGTTCGCTACCGCGCAGCGCGAGAACAAGCCGGTGCTGCTCTCGATCGGCTACGCCGCCTGCCACTGGTGCCACGTGATGGCGCACGAAAGCTTCGAAGACGAGGCGACCGCGCGCGTCATGAACGCGCACTACGTCAACATCAAGCTCGATCGCGAAGAGCGGCCCGACGTCGACAAGGTCTACCAGCTCGCGCACCAGGCGCTGGCGCGACGCGGCGGCGGCTGGCCGCTGACCATGTTCCTGACTCCGGACGACCGCCTGCCGTTCTTCGCCGGCACCTATTTTCCGAACGCGCCGCGTTACGGCATGCCGAGCTTCGCGCAGGTGCTCGAAGGCGTGCGCCGCTGGTACGACGAGAAGCCGGCCGAGCTGCGTGCGCAGAACGAGGCGCTGGCGCGCTTCCTCGCCGACTACGGCGATGGCGAAACCGCCGCCGTCGCGCTCGACGACGCACCGATCGCACAGGCGCTCGAGCGCATCGCGATGGCGTTCGACGCCGACAACGGCGGCCGCCGCGGCGCGCCGAAGTTTCCGCACGCGAGCGAGATCGAATTGCTGCTGCGCCACGCGCGCGCCGACAGCGCGACCACCCCGTCACCGCACGCGATGGCGTACCGGACGCTCGAGCGCATGGCGCTGCGCGGGCTCGACGACCATCTCGGCGGCGGCTTCTTCCGCTACTGCGTCGACGCGCGCTGGGAGATTCCGCACTTCGAGAAGATGCTGTACGACAACGCGCAGCTGCTGCCGCTCTACGCCCGAGCGGCCGTGGTGCTCGACGAACCCGGCTTCGCACGGCCAGCGGAAGCTTGCGCGAGCTGGCTCGCGCGCGAGATGACCGCGCCGGACGGTGGCTACTACAGTTCGCTCGATGCGGATTCGGAAGGCGAGGAAGGCCGCTACTACGTCTGGCAGCGCGACGAAGTCCGCGCGCTGCTCGACCCGAGCGAGTTCGCGATCGTCGAAATGCGCTACGGCCTGGACCAGGCACCGAACTTCGAGGGCGAAGCCTGGCATCTGGTCGTAGCGGCGGATTTCGACGCGATCGGCGCGCGCACCTCGCTCGATCCGGCCGCGGCGCGGCAGCGACTGGGCAGCGCGATCGGAAAACTGCTCGCCGCGCGCGACCGGCGCGTACGCCCGGGGCTCGACGACAAAATTCTCACCGCGTGGAACGCGCTGACGATCGCAGGTCTTGCCCGTGCCGAGCGGACGCATCCCGATCGTCCGCTACCTGCGGAAGCCGAACGCGCGCTGGATTTCCTGCACGCCAATCTTTGGATCGAGGGCCGCCTGTTCGCCTGCCATGCCGGCGGCGTCGCGAAATTTCCGGCTTATCTCGACGATCACGCCTTCCTGCTCGACGCCCTGCTCGCAATGCTGCAGCGGCGCTGGCAGCGACGCGATCTCGACTGGGCGATCGCGCTGGCCGACTCCTTGCTCGAACGCTTCGAGGATCGCGAGCGCGGCGGTTTCTGGTTCACCGCGCACGATGCCGAGCCGCTGCCGCAGCGGCCCAAACCGTGGATGGACGAATCGCTGCCGGCCGGCAACGGCGTCGCCGCGCGCGCCCTGCTCCGGCTCGGCCATCTGCTCGGCGAGACGCGCTACCTGCAAGCGGCCGAACGGACGTTGTGCGCGGGCTGGCCGACCTTGCAGGAAGCGCCGCACGCCTGCTGCACCTTGCTGCTGGCGCTGGACGAATTTCTGCATCCGCCCACACATCTGGTGGTGCGCGCGAACGACGGCGCCGAAGCGCAGCGCTGGCTCGAGGCGTTCGCCGCGAACGCCTCGCTGGGCAGCGACGTGTATCTCATTCCGCCCGAAGCGGCGGCGCTGCCCGGCGTGCTCGCCGCGCAGGTGCATCGCGAAGGCGGTGTCGCCTATCTCTGTCGCGGCCTGCAGTGCGAACCGCCGTTGCGCGAACCGGGCGAACTGTCGCTCGACTGAGTGGCGTCCTCGCGCGCGTTCCTGCGCGAACGCGCTCGGGTTCGAGCAACCGCCGGCGGCGATGAAGTCGCGATGCGCCGAGACCGGCTCGACGCGCGAGTCCGGCTCAGCCCGGTCCGACCGTGAAATTGCGCCAGCTCGCCTGCGCGTCGAAGGTGCGGATGCCAACCGCGCCGGAGCTCGGACAGCCGGCATCGGTCAGCTGCACTCGCGTCTGCTCCCACGAGCGCGTCGATTGCGCGGTCGCGCTGATCGCGCAGGCGCTGGTCGTGCGCAGTGTCACGTGATACCACTGATTCAGCGCGACGCCGCCGGGCATCGGCGCGAAGGCGAGGCCGGTCCAGGCATTGTTCGAACGGCCGAGCACGAGCGCACCGGCGGTGCCGTCGATACCGGCGTAGTAGCCGGTGTAGGCGTCCGGGCCGACCGCCGGCGAGGTCACGCGGCCGATCACGCCGGGGTTGCCGACGCCGCTGCTCAACACGGTCGGGCTGACGTCTGCTGAGACGGTGTAGTTGTCGCCGCTGACGGCGCCGAGCACTTGCTTGGCGCCATCCGATCCGGATGCGGTTTGCGATTGCGTGGCGCTGCCTCCGCTGGTCACCCAAGTGCCGCCGTAGCTGGTCCAGCCGGCGGCGGCGCCGGAGGCCCAGCTGTCGGTGTAGGCCACCGCCGTGCTGGCCGCGGCCGGCACCACGCCGACGTTGCGGAACGAGGCGTTGGTGAGATGGCTGCGCACGCCGACCTGTCCGCTGGCGAAGCAACTCGGATCGGTCGCCGACGCGCTGCTCAGCGTCGTGCTCGCCGCCGACTTCACCGTAGCCGTGATCGCGCAGCCGACGATGCGCGCCTGCAGGTGATACCAAGTGCCGACTGCAACGCCGCCGGACACGGCCGCGAGCGAAAGTCCGCTGTAGCCGTAGTTCTGCTTGCCGATGATCAACTGCCCGCTGCTGCTTTCGATGCCGATGTAGTAACCCTGATGCGAATCGGCGCCGACACCGGGCCGGCTCGCGCGGATCAGCACTCCGGCTTGGCCGGCGCCGTTCAAGCGCACGTCGGCGTCGATGGTGTAGTCGGTCCAGGCGGTCGAGCCGACCAGTGCCTTCGGGCCGGCGCTGGTGCTCGACTGCGTGTAGACGCCGCTCGCCACCGCCCAGCTGCCGCCGTAGGTCGACCAGCCGGTGTCGTCGCCGGAATCGAACGGCGCGTACAGCGGCAACAAGCCGATCGGACCGCGTGCGAAGCGCACTTCGCAGCGCGTGCGGTTGGCGTCCAGATAGCGTGGCGTGACCATCTCGAGTGCGTTGCCGCTCGCGCTCGGCAACAGGCTCGGGCTGTAGTTGGCGCAGGCCAGTTGTCCGGCCGGAAGGCCTTGGTAGTAGCCGGTCGGATCGACCGTCAACGGCGCCGACACTTCCGACCAGTTACCAACGCCGAGATTGGTGTTGATGAACACGACGCGACCCGATTCGGCCACCACCGCGGTGCTGGCGCCGTCGCTGCCGGTGACCACGCGCTGACCGGCCATCACCAAGGTGCCGTTCGCGCCGCCGCCGGAGATCCATGCCAGCCCCGGTGTGTGCAGGAGTTGGCGGCCGTCGGCGGTCGTCACCAAGCTGCCGAGACTGCTGGCGGGTGTCCACACGGCGCCGTCGCTGGATGTTTTCAGATACACGCGACAGGTCTGATCGGCATTGCCGACCGACGCGACGCAATTCTCGAAACCCAGCACATAGCTGCCGTTCGGCAGCTTGCGCACGATCGGCATGCCGGGCCGCGAACTGCCGTCTTGAATGGCGACCGTGTTGGTCGGCGCGCTCCAGCTGGTGCCGCCGTTGCTCGAAGTCACCATCGCCAGCAACTGGTTGTAGCCGGCGCCGACCTGGCGTTCGTCGGAGTAGTGGCAGGCGATCTTGCCGTCGGCGTTGACGATGAACTCCGGCTCCCACAGGCCGGTGCCGACCGTGTTCGGCGCGCCGGACTTGGTCGCGCAGTTGCCGCGCTGGCTCCAGCTGGCGCCGTAGTCGGTGCTGACGAAGGTCTGGATTTCCTGCGCGGTCCAGTCGCCGTCGTGCCAGGCGGTGCCGGCCGCCAGCAAGGTGCCCGCGGCGAGCCCGCCGCTCGCCTGCGGCAGTTCGTACAAGGTGCCGGTGTAGATGCCCCAGTTCACGTGCGGCGTGTAGATCGTGCTGATGGTCGACCAGCTGGCGCCGGCATCGGTGCTGCGCTTGATCGCAAAATGGCTGGCGCTGCCGTCGTTGTTGACGCTGTAGAGCGTCAGCAGCGCGCCGCGCTTGGACGTGTCCGCGCTGTATTGCAGGCGGATCACGCGCGCGTAGTCGGCGTTTTCGGTCGACGACGGCGACGTATTCGGTTGCGCCACCAGGGTGCCGATCGACGCCTGCGCGAGCGGCGCGGCGCACATTGTCAGCGCAGCTGCACCAGCGAGCAGCCACCGGTTACCTCGAGTTCGAACGGACATCGCAAACCTCCCGTTTCGCACCAGCAGATTGTGGATACGCAGCGGCCCTGCCCTGGTGGGTGCCGTCCGTGGCCTTGCTTCAGATTTCGGCAACGGCGTTCGAGAGCGGACGACGAACGCGCGATCCTCGACGCCGGCGCGCAGCGAGCGGCGCTGCGCGCTTCACAACTTGACGCGCACGCCGAGGCCGACCGTGCGATCTTGATAGCGAATGTCACGCGGGCGCGTGTCGCCGTCGCCCCAGTACTGGTGCAGGTTCGCGCCGAGCACATTGGTCGCCGACAACACCACCGTGCCCCAGTCGTTGAAGCTGTAGGAGACCGAGACGTCGACTTGATTGGCCGGCTTGATCTCGTCCTTGACCCCGGCCAAGGTCGGCTGAGTGAAGAAATCGACGTAGCGGCTGCGGTAGTTGTAGGCGATGCGCGCCGACACGCCGTACTTCTCGTAGAACAGCACGACGTTGTAGTTGTCCTTGGACACGTTCACCAGCGGCGAGCTGACCAGCGGACCGCCGATGTACTGCGGCGAGAGGGTCGAACCGTCGATGTAGGTGTAGTTGAGCTGCGCGCCCAAGCCGTTCCAGAAACCGGGCAGGAAATCGAAGGTCTGCTGGTAGGCGACTTCGTAGCCGGCCAGATGTCCGCGGCCGGCGCTCTGCGGCGAGCTGAGGTCGTAATCGTCGCCGCCGATGTTGACGATGGTGACGTAGTTCTGGATGTAGCCGGTCACGTCGCGGTAGAACACGCCGGCCGAGAGCGAACCGACCGGCGAGAAATACCATTCCAGCGTGGCGTCGTAGTTGTCCGATTTGATCGGCTTCAAGTTCGGGTTGCCGCTCGAGGCGAAGCCGCGCCGATTGATCGTCGGCGGATTGAGCGACAGCGAAGGATTGAGCTGGCCGAACTGCGGATAGGAGACCGTCTTCGCCGCGACCAGGCGCGCCTGCAGGGTGTCGGTGAAGTGCAGGATCGCGCTCGCGTTCGGCAGGTAGGTCGGCTTGTCGGTCGACAAGCTCAGCGGCGTGTAGGTGATCGTGTTGTTGTCGTTGTTGGTCAAGGCCGAGAACGCGTTCAGATCGCGCTTGACCTGCTCGGCGCGAATACCGACGAGGCCGTCGATCGGCAGTCCAAACAAGGTCGTGTCGTAGGCGATCTGGATGTAGCCGGCGTAGCGTTTCTCGTCGATGTCGAAGTAGCGGCCCGGATTCTCCGGCAGCAATCCCGGCGGCAGCCCGTAGAACGAACGCAAGGCGTCGGCGTTGCCGGTCAGATAGTCGTAGCAACCCGTCAGCCAGGAATTGGGAATCGCCGGCGTGGTCGGCATCGAGCAGAAGAAACCGTTCGGAAAGCGTCCCGGCACGCGGTTGTCGGGGTTGGGCTCGGCCGTGCTGCCCTGCCCGCCCGGCGGCGGCTTGGAGATTTCGAAGCTGCCGTGCGCCTGCGCCTTGTGGTCGGACAGACGAAAACCGAACTGCAGATTGCGGATCGGCCCGCCGTCGAAGTCGAGCACGCCGTCGCCGCGCCAGGCGTATTCCTGTCCGCGTTCCGTGCGCCAGGTCTGGAACAGGCCGGCCAGGTAGTAGTTGTTCGGATCGAGCTGCGGGTTGCCGGCGAAACCCCAATGCTGCTGGCCGCTCCACACCGTCGTCAGCGGGCCTTTGAGGAAGGTGTCGATGATGAAGGTCTCGTCGTGGAACGAGGACAAGGTCTGCGACACATCGGTCGACAGATGCAGACGACCCGAATCCCACTTCGCGCCGATCGAGTTCTGGATGTCGTGGCCCCACTGCTGATGCGCCTGCGTGCTGGTCGCCGCGTAGTAGTTGCCGGTCCAGCTGCCGCCGGACGCATCGCACACGGTTTGGCCGTAGTAGGGGTCGTTCGGATTCTGGTTCGGATAGCAGTGGTTGGTGACGTTGATCGACGACGGCGCGACGTTACCGGTCGGCAGGCTGAAGAAAAACGGCTGGCTGTAGTGATCGCTGTCCCAGTCGTACAAGCCGCGCACGTACAGTTCGAGTTCGTCGCTGGCGCGCCACTGCAGGGCGTAGTTGAGTTCCGGACGCTTGCGATAGCCGATGTTGTAGTCGGCGCCGAAGGCATTGGGCACCGAGATCAGATTGCCCTCCGGCGTGCGCACCGGCTGACGGATCGGCGGACCGTTGGGGTTCGCCGGATCGGGCACCGGCTGCGTCAGCACGGTCGGAAAATCGTTCCACACCGCGTTGTAGGCGTAGTGCTTGGTGATGATGCCGAGATTGATCAGCGCGCCGACCTCGCCGATGCCGGTGTTCCAGCGATCGCTCAGCAACAGGCTGCCGGTCGGGTCGGTGTGGTCGCCGTATTTGCCGTGAATCTCATCCAGCGTCAGCGCGAACTTGCGGCCGTCGAAATCGAACGGCTGATACAACTCCATGTCGACCAGACCGGCCATGCCGCCGTCGGGCAGGCTCGCGTCGCTGGTCTTGTAGACCTTGATCGCCTTGACCGCGGTCGCCGGCAGATTCTGGAACGCGTAGGCACGGCCGGCGCCGCTGGTGATCTCGTTGCCGTTCAACGTGGTCACCACGTTCGGCAGGCCGCGCACCACCACCGTGCTCGTTTCGCCCTGGAATCCTTGCGCGACCTGCACGCCGGTGATGCGCTGGATCGCATCGGCGACGCTGTTGTCGGGCAGCTTGCCGATGTCTTCGGCGACGATCGAATCGACGATCATCGGCGAGAACTGCTTCAGCGCCTGCGCCGTACCGAGCGCATCGCGCAGCGAACCGGTCACCGTGATGGTGTCCATTTCGGTGGCCGTGCCGGCGGCCGTCTCCGCCGGCTTGCGCGGCGTGTCGTCCGACGTTGCCTGCGCATCTGCGGCCACCGGCGCCGGCGCCGCGGCCGGTGCGGCGCGCGAATCGACGGCGGCATCGGCCGGGGCCGACTGCGCCCACGCCGATGTCGCGAACGCAGCGACGATCGCTGCCGCCAATGCCGATCGTGCGGCCGATCGCGCGAATGCCGAACTGTTGCTCATCTCAAACCCCTCCTCGTGCGGTGCGGCGTCGCTCTGTGGCGACGTCGTTCTATTTGCTGGCGCCGGCGCTGAGCGCGACGGCCGGAACTACGCCTTTGCGCGCGCCGCCGAGCGCACGCAGGATCTCGGCCTCACGCGCGCGGTACGGCGTGCCGTCGGCATGCAGCAGATCGTGGAACCAGACCGTCGGCGGCGCCGCCGTGTACGGGCGCTGCCAGGAATCCCAGGGCAAGGTCGTCTGCGTGCGACCCTCGACGAAGCCCCAGTTGTACATCGCGACGTTCGCGCGCTTGGCGATCGGCAGCACGCCGTCGATCGTCGAGCCGGCGCCGCGCGCCATGTATTCGGTGCACAACAGCGGCCGTCCGTAGCGCTGCAGTTGCGCGATGCGGCCGGCGAATTTTTCCGGCCAGTCGTAGCTGTGGAAGCTGACCACGTCGGATTGATCGAGCTGGATCTTCTCGACCGCGTTCAACTTGGCCGGATCGGACCAGTCCTCGTTGTGCCACAACCCGCTGGTCAGCGGCTGGCTCGGCCGCGCGGCGCGCGCCCAGGCGAACGCCTGCGGCAACAACTCGGACACGCGCGCGAACTTGTCCTTCGGTTGGCGCGCGTCGTAGTTGCCGCCGCCGGGATTGTCCGGTTCGTTCCAGACATCCCAGGCGAGGATGCGCTGGTCGTCGGCGAAGTGGCCGACGACGTCCTTGACGTAGCTTTCCAGGCGCGCGATCTGCGCCGGGTCCGACATCGCATTGCCGGGGCCTTGCACCCAACCGGAATTGTGCACGCCGGGAATCGGCGGATGCTGCGCGCCGAGTTTCGGGTCCGGATCCCAGCACGAATCGAACAGCACCAAGAGCGGCTTGATCTTGTGCTTCGCGGCGATCGTCAGCAGCGTATCGATGCGCTGCCGGAAGCCGGGCGCATCCTGCTGCCAGAGCAAGTCGTGCAGGAAGATGCGCATGCTGTTCATGCCGAGCTGTTCGGCCCAGCCGAATTCGCGCTCGATGCGCGCCGCATCGAAGCTATCGGCCTGCCACATCTCCAGTTGATTGATCGCATCGGCCGGCACGTAGTTGCTGCCGAGCAGCCAAGGCTGGCGCTCGTACCAGGCATTCGCTTGCGCCGCGCTCCAGCGCGCAGCAGGCGCGGTCGGCGGCGCGGCGTGCAGCGCGAACACTGCGAACAACGAACAAAGCGCGACGGCGAGACGGCCGGTGGTCGAGGACATGACAAGGCTCCGGCGGCTTATTTCGCCGCGGCCGGCGCGGCCGCAGTCGAAAAGCGATAGACGATCAGGTTTCTGTATTCAGCGCCCGGCTGCAGCCGGCCCGAGCCGAAGGCGGGCTGATTGGGCGTATCGGGAAATTGCTGCGGCTCGAGCACGAACGCATCGCCCTGCCGATAGACGCGACCGGACTTGCCGACACTGCTGCCGTCGAGGAAATTGCCCGAATAAAACTGCACGCCCGGCTGGGTCGATTCCAGCGTCAGCACGCGTCCCGACTGCGGATCCTCTACGCGCGCGACCAAACGCGGCGCCTCGCTCGCCGCTCGCGCGACGACGAAGTTGTGGTCGTAACCCTTGCCGCGCAGCAGCTGCGGCTCGCGACCGTCGCGCAAGTCGCGACCGATCGGTTTGGCGGTGCGGAAATCGAATACGGTATCGGCAACCGGCTTGATCTCTCCGGTCGGAATCAGCGTCGCGTCGACCGGCGTGTAGGCGTCGGCCGCGATCATCAAGCGCTGTCCCAGCGCCGAGCCCGAGCCTTCACCGCCGAGATTCCAGTAGGCGTGATTGCTCAGATTGACGATCGTCGGCCGGTCCGTCTTGGCGCGATAGTCGATCGACAGCGCATCGTGCTCGTCGAGCGTGTAGGTTGCCGTCACCGTCAGCGTGCCGGGATAACCTTGCTCGCCATCGCGGCTGACGTAGCGCAAGGTGACGCTGGCGGCCGGCTCAGTGCGCGTATCGACGACTTCCCATAGCACCTTGTCGAAGCCGACGTTGCCGCCGTGCAGCGAGTTGGCGCCGTCGTTGGCCGGCAACGTATAGCTCTTCCCATCGAGCGCGAAGCGCGCCTTGGCGATGCGATTGGCGTAGCGGCCGACCGTGACGCCGAAGAACTGCGGCTTGGCCAGATAGTCCTCGAGCTTGGCGTAGCCGAGCGTGATGTCGGCCAGCTTGCCGTCGCGATCCGGCGCGTACAGCTCGTGCAAGCCGGCGCCGAGCGCGAGCACGCGTGCGCGCAGACCGTGCGCGTTGACGAGCGTGACCGCAGCGACCTCGCGGCCGTCCGCGAGCCGACCGAACGTCTCGCGCCGCGCTTCCGCGGCCGTTGCGCTCACCGTCGCCATCGCCACCCCCACCGATAACACCGTTGTTGCGGCTGCTCTTCGCATCGCGGCTTCCGTCACACTTCGGTACGCCAACATGTAAGCATATTGTAGTATGATATGCAAGCGATGTGATTTTTTATCCATCGCCCTTTCATCGCCGCCAAGATGGCGAAATGGAACGCTGGATACCTACTAGATTCTGCTGTACTGCAGCAAATACTCGAGTTTCATAAGCCGAGTGGGCGGAGATCGGCGAAGGGCTTGGCAGCCGATCGAGAAGCTCCTATAGTGATTTGTATGATTAATAACCGCGGATCAGGAAGGTCCATCGCCGATCGAAGCGCGGCACTCGCCGCAGCCGGCGCCGCACGGACGCGACCGCCGCGCACAACCGAAGGGAAATCGTGATGAAGCCGATCGTGGTTCGCAATTTGCACGGCCATGTGATCCAGTCGCTCGGCCAGCGCATCGTCGCCGGCGAATACCAGCCCGGCGATACGCTGCCGCGCGAGGAAGCGCTGGCCGACAGCCTCGACGTCAGCCGCACCGCGCTGCGCGAGGCGATGAAGGTGCTGTCGGCGAAAGGACTGGTCGAGTCGCGGCCGAAGATCGGTACGCGCGTGCGCGAATCGCGCCACTGGCATCAACTCGACGCCGACGTGCTGGCCTGGCGCTGTTCGTCGATGCCCACGGCCGACTTCGTGCAGAAGCTGGTCGAGATGCGCGAAATGATCGAGCCGGCGGCGGCCGAAGCCGCGGCGCGCCGTTGCAGCGCCGAACAGCTCGAAGCGCTGGATGCCGCCTATCGCGCGATGGAGCAGGCACGTACGCGTGACGACTGGGCCGAGGCCGATCTCGCCTTCCACGAAGCGATCCTCAACGCGACCGGCAACGAACTGATCACCTCGCTGTTCAGCGTGATCGAGACCGCGCTGGGCACGTTCTTCGTGTTGTCGGCGCGCAACGCGAAGAACTTCAAATACTCGCTGCCGCAGCACGGCAAAGTGCTCGAGGCGATTCGCCGGCGCCAGCCGCAGGCGGCGCGGCGCGCGATGCAGGCGCTGGTGGCCGATTCGCAGGCGAACATGACGCGAGTGAAGCGCGCCGCGACCGAGCCCGACGCGTGAACCGGCTGATCGGCCTCGACTGGGGTACCTCGCAGCTGCGCGCGATGCGCTTCGATGCGAGCGGCCGCATGATCGAGGCGCGCCAACGGCCTTGGGGCATCCGCAATCTGCCGCCCGGCGGCTTTCCGGCAGCGCTCACCGACGTCTGCACCGGCTGGGACGAAGCTCCAATCCTCGCTGCCGGCATGGTCGGCAGCCGGCAAGGCTGGCATGAGGTGGACTACGTTGGGGTGCCTGCCGATCTGCACGAGATCGCCGCCGGCGTGGTGAGGTTCGATCTGCCCGATCACCACATCGCCATCGTACCCGGCGTACGCGATGGCGCCGCGCCGGATCTGATGCGCGGCGAGGAGACTCAAGTGATCGGCGCTTTGGCCCTGCAGCCGCAGCTCGCCGCGCATTCGCGCTTGCTCCTGCCGGGCACGCACAGCAAATGGATCGAAGTGCACGACGGCCGCATCGCGCACCTGGCGACGGCGATGACCGGCGAGCTGTACGCCTTGCTGCGCGAGCATTCGATCCTCGGCGCCGGCGTGCCGGCCGACACAGCGCAACGACCCGATGCCTTCGACGCCGGCGTGCTCGCCGTACGCGCGGCGGGCGCGGCGGGTGCGGCGAGTCGTTTCTTCTCGGCACGCGCACTCGTCTTGGACGGCCGTCTGGACGCCGCGGCGGTGCCGGATTATTTGTCGGGTCTGCTGATCGGTGACGAATTGCGCGTCGCCTTGGCCGCCGGCTGGTTCGCCCCCGAACAGCCGCTGTCGCTGATCGGCGACGCCGCGCTGTGTGCGCGCTACCGGCGCGCCGCGCGCCTGTTCGAGCTAGCCGAACCCGGCTTCATCGGCGACGCCGCAGCGCACGGTTTGTGGCGCATTGCGGTCGCCGCCGCCTTGGTCAAGGAAGAGCCGGCCGGAGGCATGCGCTGATGCTCGATCCATGGCTGACGCCGTTGCCGCTGGTGGCGATTCTGCGCGGCGTGACCGTGGAGGAAGCCGTCGCCGTCGGTACGGTGCTGATCGACGCCGGCTTTCGCATGCTCGAAGTGCCGCTCAATTCACCGCGGCCGCTGGACAGCATCCGCCGCTTGGCCGATGCGTTCGGCCGCGATTGCCTGATCGGCGCCGGCACCGTCACCACGATCGACGCCGTCGACGCGGTCTCTGCAGCCGGCGGCCGCCTGATCGTGATGCCGCACACCGACAGCGCCGTGATCGCGGCGGCAAAGCGCGCCGGCCTTTGCTGCGTGCCCGGCGTCGCCACGCCGAGCGAGGCCTTCGCCGCGTTGGCCGCCGGCGCTGACGCACTGAAAGCCTTTCCGGCCGAAGCAATCGCGCCGGCCGTGCTGCGCGCATGGCGCGCGGTGTTGCCGGCGGCCACGAAAATCCTGCCGGTCGGCGGCATTGCGCCGGAAACGATGCACGACTACGTCCGCGCCGGCGCCGCCGGCTTCGGCATTGGCTCGGCCTTGTATGCGCCGGGCCGGCCGGTGCGCGAGGTCGCGCTCGCCGCGAATCGCTTCGTCGCCGCTTGGAACTCGCTGTCCGCGGAGGCGGACCTCGCATGAAAATCACCCGTCTCGATACCTTCCTGGTACCGCCGCGCTGGTTGTTCCTGCGCATCGACACCGATGCCGGCATCAGCGGCTGGGGCGAGCCGGTGGTCGAAGGCCGCGCGCACACCGTCGCCGCGGCGGTGGAGGAATTGTCCGACTATCTGATCGGGCGCGATCCGCGCCACATCGAAGATCTGTGGAACGTGATGTTCCGCGGCGGCTTCTATCGCGGCGGCCCGATCCTGATGAGCGCGATCGCCGGCATCGACCAAGCCTTGTGGGACATCAAGGGCAAGCATCTCGGCCAGCCGGTGCATGCATTGCTCGGCGGACCGGTGCGCGATCGCATCCGCGTGTATTCGTGGATCGGCGGCGATCGCCCGGCCGACACCGCCAAGGCCGCCGCGGCGGTGGTCGCGCGCGGCTTCACCGCGCTCAAGATGAACGCGACCGAGGAAATGCAGTACATCGACACCTACGCCAAGGTCGAGCGTGTACTCGAGAACGTCGCCGCCGTGCGCAGCGCGGTCGGGCCCGCGATCGGTCTGGCGCTCGACTTCCACGGCCGCGTGCACAAGCCGATGGCGAAGGTGCTGCTGCGCGAACTCGATCGCGCCAACGTCAACCTGATGTTCGTCGAAGAACCGGTGCTGTCCGATCATCTGGAAGCGATTCCCGAACTCGCCTCGATTTCGCCGGCGCCGATCGCGCTGGGCGAGCGGCTCTACTCACGCTACGACTTCAAGCGCGTGTTCACGATCGGCGGCGTCGACATCGTGCAGCCCGATCCCTCGCACGCCGGCGGCATCAGCGAGACGCGCAAGATCGCCGCGATGGCCGAAGCCTACGACGTCGCGCTCGCGCTGCATTGTCCGCTCGGGCCGATCGCGCTGGCCGCCAATCTCCAGCTCGACGCGATCTGCCACAACGCCTTCATCCAGGAACAGAGCCTGGGCATTCACTACAACGGCGCCAACGACCTGCTCGACTACGTGGTCGATCGCAAGGTGTTCGACTACGCCGAAGGCTTCGTCGCGATTCCGCAGGGTCCGGGACTGGGCATCGAGGTCAACGAAGCCTATGTGCTCGAACGCGCCGCGGTCGGCCATCGCTGGCGCAATCCGATCTGGCGGCACACCGACGGCAGCGTCGCGGAATGGTGAGCGCAGACATGCACGGCGACGCTCGTTATCCCAGTCTGGCCGGTCGCACGGTGCTGATCAGCGGCGGCGCCACCGGCATCGGCGCGGCCTTCGTCAAGGCGTTCGCCGCGCAAGGTGCGCAGGTCGCGTTTCTCGACATCGACGAAGCCGGCGCCGCCGCCCTGCTCCAAGACTGCCGCGGGTCGACGCCGCTGTTCCTGCGCTGCGATGTGACCGACACCGACGCGCTGCACGAAGCGATCGCAGCCGCGCGCGCCGCGTTCGGACCGGTCGGCGTGCTGATCAACAACGCCGCCAACGACATGCGTCACCGCATCGAAGACAGCACGCCGGCCGCGTTCGAGCAGAACCTCGCGGTCAACATCCGCCATCAATACTTCGCCACGCAAGCCGTGCTCGAAGACATGCGCACGCTCGGCGGCGGTTCGATCCTGTGCCTCGGCTCGACCGGCTGGATGATCAAGAACGCCGACTATCCGATCTACGCGCTGGCCAAGGCCGCCGTGCACGGCCTCGTCAACGGGCTGGCGCGTTCGCTCGGCCGCGACCGCATCCGCATCAACGCGCTGGTGCCTGGCTGGGTCATCACCGACAAGCAGAGCCGCCTGTGGCTGGACGCGGCCGGTGAAGAAGAGATCGCGCGGCGGCAATGCCTGCCCGGCTATCTGCGCGCCGAAGACGTCGCACGCATGGCGTTGTTCCTCGCCGCCGACGACAGCCGCATGTGCACCGGCCAAACCTTCATCGTCGACGGCGGCTGGGTATGAAGCACGTGCGCGCCACCTCCGCCTTGGCGGCCGGCAATCGGCTCGGCGAAGGCATCCTCTGGTGCGAACGCGCGCAAGCCCTGTACTGGACCGACATCGAAGCGGCGACCTTGTGGCGCTACCGGCCTGCCGATGCCGCGTCGAAAACCTGGCCGCTGCCCGAGCGCCTCGCCTGCTTCGCCTTGTGCGAACGCGACGATTGGCTGCTGCTCGGCCTCGCTTCGCGTCTCGCTTTCCTGCATCTGCCGAGCGGAACGCTGGAGCCGATCGAGACGGTCGAGGCCGATCTGCCGACGCGGCTCAATGACGGCGTCTGCGATCGCGATGGCCGCTTCGTGTTCGGCACGCTGCACGAACCGCAGCAAGGTGTGCGCCGCGCGCTCGGCCATTTCTATCGACTCGACACCGACCTTTCGCTGCACCGGCTCGATCTCGATCCGGTCGCGATCGCCAACGGACTCGCCTTCAGCGCGGACGGGCGCACGCTGTATTTCTGCGATTCGGCCACGCGCGTGATCCGTTGCTGCGACTACGACGCCCACGGCGCGGTCACCAACGTGCGCGATTTCGCCGACCTGCGCGACGAGGCCGGCGAGCCGGATGGCGCCACCGTCGACGGCGACGATTGCCTGTGGAGCGCGCAATGGGGCGCCGGACGCGTCGTGCGTTATCGCGCCGACGGCCGCAGCGATCTGCGCGTCGAGGTGCCGGCACGTCAACCGACGCGGCCAGCATTCGGCGGCCGCGCGCTCGACACCTTGTACGTCACCAGCGCGCGCGCCGGCCTGTCGCCGCGCGAGCTGGCCGATGACGAACATGCCGGCAGCCTGTTCGCCGCCGCGGTCGGCGTGCGCGGCCTGCCCGAGGCGCGCTTCGCCGGCGCGCCGCGCAGCCGCGTCGGTTCCGGCTAGGCACACTCATTCGCAAGGGAGGAACCGATGAACAGCGTGCTTGATTCGACTCCGGCGCAGGCGAAGGCGACCACCGTCTTCGTCTGCGTGCTCGCCGCACTGGCCGGCCTGATGTTCGGCCTCGACATCGGCGTGATGGCCGGCGCGACCCAGTTCATCCAACGCGAGTTCGGCGTTTCCGACCATCAGATCGAATGGATCGTCAGCGCGATGATGTTCGGCGCCGCGGTCGGCGCGGCCGGCGCCGGCTGGCTCTCCTTCACGCTCGGGCGCAAGCGCTCGCTGAT
The DNA here is from genome assembly GCF_058808595.1 of Dokdonella sp. GW821-FHT11D02. Lineage (NCBI taxonomy): Bacteria > Pseudomonadati > Pseudomonadota > Gammaproteobacteria > Lysobacterales > Rhodanobacteraceae > Dokdonella > Dokdonella sp. GW821-FHT11D02. The sequence goes on from NZ_CM179520.1 coordinate 3,923,375, forward strand.
TCTCGGCGCCGTGCTGTTCGTGCTCGGCTCGCTCTTGTGCGGCCTGGCCACCTCGCCGGGCATGCTGATCGGCGCGCGTTTCGTGCTCGGCCTGGCGATCGGCGTGGCGACGTTCACGGCGCCGCTGTATCTGGCCGAAGTCGCGCCGGAGAACATTCGCGGCGCGATGATCTCGAGCTATCAGCTGATGATCACGATCGGCATCCTGGTCGCGTTCCTGTCCGATACGGCATTCAGCTACTACGGCGCGTGGCGCTGGATGCTCGGGGTGATCGCGGTCCCCGGCGTGCTGTTCCTGTTCGGCGTGCTCGCGCTGCCCGACAGCCCGCGCTGGCTCCTGATGCGCGGCCGTAAGGGCGAAGCGGCTGCGGTACTGCAGCGTCTGCGCGGCGACCGGCAATTGGTCGCGCGCGAAGTGGCCGACATCGAAGAACAACTGAAAACGCCGCAGCGCGGCTGGCAGCTGTTCCGCGAGAATGCCAACTTCCGTCGCTCGGTCGGCCTCGGCATGCTGTTGCAGCTGATGCAGCAGTTCACCGGCATGAACGTGGTGATGTACTACGCGCCGCGCATCTTCCAAGACATGGGCTACGCCACCGCGGCGCAGATGTGGTTCACCGCCCTGGTCGGCGTGATCAACGTGCTGGCCACCTTCATCGCGATCGGCCTGGTCGACCGCTGGGGTCGCAAGCCGATTCTGTACACCGGCTTTTTGGTCATGGCGCTCGGCCTCGGCACGGTCGGCACGATGATGCATCTCGGTATCGCCACGCACGGCGAGCAGATCTTCACGGTGACGATGCTGCTGATCTTCATCGTCGGCTTCGCCATGTCGGCCGGCCCCTTGGTGTGGACGCTGTGCTCGGAAGTGCAGCCGCTGAAGGGACGCGATTTCGGCATCGGCTGCTCGACCTTCACCAACTGGATCGCCAACATGGTGGTCGGCTTCACCTTCTTGAGCCTGCTGAACGGCATCGGCAATGCGGCGACGTTCTGGCTGTACGCGACGCTCAACCTGATCTTCCTCGGGCTGACCTTCCTGCTCGTGCCCGAAACCCGCGGCGTCACGCTCGAGCAGATCGAAACCAAACTGATGCGCGGCACACGGCTGCGCGACATCGGCCGCTAGAGGTTTCGATGCGTCGCTTTCTTGCGCTCGCCTTCGCCCTGCTCGCCTTGACCGGCGCGGCTAGCGCGAGCGAGCGCGCGACGTTTGCCAATCCGCTGCTGCCGTCCGGTGCCGATCCCTGGGTCGCGCAGCGCAACGGCATGTACTACTACCTCGACACGCGCGGCGACCGCATCGCGATCACGCCGACGCGCGACCTCGCCAAGCTCGCCGAGGCGGCGCCGGTCGTGGTCTGGCGCGCGCCGGCGCAAGGGCCCAATTCGATCTCGATCTGGGCGCCGGAACTGCACTTCCTCGCCGGCAAGTGGTACCTCTACTACAGCGCCGCCGATCGCGAACACGACGACGATGCGCATCGCGGCGTATTCGTGCTCGAGAACGACGACGCCGATCCGACCCAGGGGCAGTGGCACGACAAGGGCGCTCTCAACATCGCGCGCCCGGGCATCGACGGCACCGTGTTCGAGTGGCGCGCGCGGCTGTACTTCGTCTATTCGGCTTACGTCGACGATCACAGCGACTTGATCCTCGCGCCGATGCGCAATCCGTGGACCTTGGAGGAGCGCCAGATCGACATCGCACGGCCGACCTTCGCGTGGGAGATGCAGGGCGGACGCAAGATCCTCGAAGCGCCCGAATTCCTGCGCGGACCGCGCGGCCAGCTCTTCCTCACCTATTCGGCCAGCGCGTGCTGGTCGGACGACTACGCGCTCGGTCTGTTGCGCGCCGATCCCGGCAGCGACCTGACCGATCCGCGCTCGTGGCGGAAGGCGCCGCGTCCGGTGTTCGCGAGCGCGAACGGCGTCTACGCGACCGGCCACAACGGCTTCTTCAAATCGCCCGACGGCCGCGAAGACTGGCTGATCTATCACGCCAATGGCGGTCCCGGCTGGCAATGCACGCCGCGCCGCGCGCCGCGCATGCAGCGCTTCCGCTGGCGCGCCGACGGCACGCCCGACTTCGGTGCGCCGCACAAGGACGGCGCACAAATCGCAGCGCCGGCGCGTTGACCGCGCGATTACGCGAGGACATCGAAGCGGATGACCCAATCGACGCAACGCTTTCGAGCGACGGCCGCAGTAGCGGCACTAGCGCTGTTCGCCTGCTGCCGCGCACAGGCCGCGCTCGAACTGCCGCGGGTGTTTTCCGACGGCGCCGTCTTGCAGCGCGAGCGGCCGATTCGACTGTGGGGCCGCGCCGACGCCGGAGCTGAAGTCGAGCTCGCGTTCGACGGCCGCACGACTCGCGCCCGCGCCGCGCGCGACGGCCGCTGGAGCGCGAGCTTGCCCGCGCACGCTGCGGGCGGCCCCTATGTGCTGACGATCCGCGCCGGCGGCGATCGGGTCGTTCTGCACGACGTCCTGGTCGGCGACGTCTGGCTGGCGTCGGGACAATCGAACATGGAATTTCCGGTCGAACTCGCGGCGCAGGCGAAAGAAGAAATCGCACGAGCGACCGATTCGGCCATTCGCCACTTCAAAGTGCCGCGTGCGTGGGGTTATCAGCCGGCTGAGCGACTGTCCGGCGGCACCTGGATCGCCGCTTCGCCGCGCACGGCCGGCGACTTCTCCGCCGTCGCGTATTTCTTCGCGCGCGAAGTGCGCGCCGACCAACACGTACCGATCGGCCTGATCGAGAGCAGTTGGGGCGGCAGCCGCATCGAAGCGTGGATGAGCGCCGCTGCGCTCGGACTCGACCCGAGCGCGCAAGCGGCGCGCATGCGGACGCAAGAAGCGAACGACCAGGCCGCCCTGGTCGAAACGCAGCGGCGTCTCACGCAATGGCCCCGCGACAGCGACGACAGCGGCTGGGCCGCCACCGATCTGGACGAGCGCGACTGGGCCTCGATCGCGGTGCCGGCGCTGTGGGAGAAGGTCGGTTACGCCGGCATGGACGGCGTCGCCTGGTATCGCGCGCATTTTTCGCTGCGGCCCGAGCAGGCGCGCAGCGGCGTGACGCTCGCGCTCGGCCGCATCGACGATTCCGACCAGAGCTTCGTCAACGGCGTCGCCGTCGGCCGGCTCGACAACCGCTGGAATACGCCGCGTTTCTATCGCGTGCCGGCCGCCGTGCTGCACGCCGGCGACAACGTGATCGCGATCCGCGTGACCGACAACGGCGACGACGGCGGTCTGCGCGGCGAACCAAACGAGCGTTACGTGGAATATGCCGACGGCAGCCGCACGAACTTGCCGGCGCAATGGAAGTTCAAACCCGCGCAGGTGCGCGTCGCTGCCGACCAGGGCAAGAACAAGCTCGCGACGATGCTCTACAACAGCATGATCGATCCGCTCCAGCCGTACACGCTGCGCGGCGTGATCTGGTATCAGGGTGAGGACAACGCGTTCGCCGCCGACGCCCGCCGCTATCGTGAGCAGTTCCCGCAGCTGATCGAAAGCTGGCGGCGCGGATTCGGCGACGCGCGCTTGCCGTTTCTGTGGGTGCAGCTGGCCAACTTCGTGGCCGAACGCGACACGCCGGATGCGAGTCCGTGGGCGATCCTGCGCGAGTCGCAGTCGGCGACGTTGCGACTGCCGACGACCGCACAGGCGGTCGCGATCGATCTCGGCGATGCGGCCGATATCCATCCGACCAACAAGCAGGAAGTCGGCCGCCGCCTGGCGCTGGCCGCACGCCATGTCGCCTACGGCGAGGCGCTGGTTTTTTCCGGGCCGGTCTATCGCAAGGCGAGCTTCGAGAGGGGCCACGCGCGCGTCGAATTCGAACTCGGCGGCAGCGCGCTCGCGGTGCGCGGCGGCGGCCGCGAGGTGCACGGATTCGCGCTGGCCGGCACCGACGGACGTTTCGTGCCGGCGCGGGCGACGCTCGACGGCGCTGCGGTGGTCGTCGTCGCCGACGGCGTCGGCGCGCCGCGCGCGGTGCGCTACGGCTGGAGCGAGAACCCGGTCGAGGCCGACCTCGTCAACCGCGAAGGCCTGCCGGCATCGCCGTTCCGCAGCGACGGCGACCGATAGCCTCGCTGCGGGCGCAGCGAGGCTATGGCGAGGTCTCAGTCGATCTCGAAGCTTTGCAGCGACACCGGCGTGCTGGTACTGGCGGTGCTGGTGTTGTTGTCGAGATCCGGGTCGGGAATGCTCGACGCCGGCGTCACCGTCGCGGTGTTGGAGAGGATCGCGACTGCGGCCGGCGTGACGCCCTGAATCGTGATGCGTACGCTGCCGCCGACCGGCAGGGTCGGCAGGCTGCCGCTGACGTCGTTGCCGGCGACCTGCACCGGCCCGCATACGGCGCCGCCGCTTTCGTTGCCGCAGACGGCACTCACGCCGGTGATTTCCGCCGGCACCGGGTCACTCCAGACGGCGCCATCGGCGGCGGTCGGGCCGGGATTGGAAAGCGTCAGTGTGTAGGTGATCGGCTGGCCGCCGCCGACATTCGCCGGCCCCTGCTTGAGCACCTGCACGTCGGCGCTGACGAAGCCGAAGTCGACGGCGGCCTGGCCGCCGTTGACGACGGCAGTCGCGACGTCGTTGGGCGTGTGCAGCGCGACGTCGGCCGGCACGTTCGCATCATTCACGACGGCACGCACGACGTAGTCCTGTCCGACCGGAATGTTGCTGAAGGTGTAGCGGCCGGAGGCGTCGGTCTGCGTCGTGGAGACGATCACGTCGTCGCCGGCAGCGGGCGTGCCCTGGGTGTCGACGATCTGCACCGGAATATTCGCCGGCAGCCCGCCCTCACCCGGCTGCAGCGCGCCGTCGAGATTCACGTCGTAGTACAGCGTGCCCGCGACCGCGCCGGCCTGCAGCGCGCACGGCGCCAGCACGATGTCGTCGAGCGCGAAGTCGTTGCCGAGGCCGCCGTCGGCGTTGTTGTCGAGGCGGATTTCCACCTCGGTCGCGCCGGCGCTGTTGAACGTGGCCGCGTACTGGCGCCAGAACGGCGGCTGCGAGCGCGGGATGTCGCCGGTGGTCGACACCACCAGCCCACCGCCGGGCGGATCGATGCCGACGCGGCGCACCACCGTGGCCAAGTTCGGCAGCAGCAGATCGCCCGGATTGCTGTTGACGTTCATGACCCAGAAGCTGATTTCGAAATTCGTGCTCGGCGCGACCGTCAGCGTCTGCGCGTAAAACGTGCCGGGCTCGATGCTCGCGTTGAACACGGCGAAGCGATCGTCGGCGAGGCCGGTGGTGTGGCCGAGCAACTGGTTGTGCCACGTGCTCCACGGGCTGTCGCTGCCGGTCGCGTTGACGATCGTGTACTCGCCATTGGTCGGGCGTGCGTTGCCCCAGGGCGAGTAGAGATAGGTCGTCTGCGTGCCGAGGCCGGGCGCCGGTGCGGTTTCGCCCAAGGCGCCGCTGCCGGTGCCGAAGCTGCCGCCGACGACCTGGTTGGCGCCGAGCACTCCGCCCTGTGCGGTGCAGGTATCGGGCGAGGGCTGCTCAGGTCCGGGCGGGCCGTTCGCGTGCGCATTGGCCATTGCGAGCAAAAGGGCCGCCAGCGGCATCGTAGGTTTCATGTCGATCATCTCCAGGTTCGTGGAACGGACACGCGCACGCCGCCGAACGCGGCTCGAGCGCCGATCCGAATGAGATGCAAAGACGTCGTGCGAGCGCCGCCGATCGAGACGATCGGCACACGTCGCGCACGCAGGTACGCACGCCCCATGAAGGCGGCGGAACCTTACGTCATCGCGTTGAAGTGCCGACGGAGGGCGAGTATCCCCCTCGCTCCGCCGGTCTGCGCCCAGGTCGCGAAAACAGAATAACAGAGAACTGCGTCACACTTTTAGGATCGACACCGATATTCAAGCTTGGGCCGCGCGAGGGCGTGCCTGTCGGGATTCCGCTACCGCTCGTCCACCGCTGGCGGGCGCGAGGCCGGTGCGGAAAGGGTCAGGACCTACAGCAGGACCGGGCGATCGGGCAGTTCGTCGGCGTTACGGCGCCCGTCGAACGGAAAATGACGCGCGAGGATCGCGCTGATCGCCTCGACCCCGGCGACGGCGCCGCGCTCGTAGTCGCCGCTCGCGAAATGCTGCCGAATCAGCGCGCAGACCTCGCTCCACTCCGCTTCGGCCACGCGCGCGGCGATGCCGCGGTCGGCGACGACTTCGATCGCATGCTCGGCCAGGAGCACGTAGACCAGCACGCCGCTGTTGTACTCGGTGTTCCACACGCGCAGCTGCGCGAACGCCTGCTGCGCACGCTCGCGCGCGCCGAGACCGCGCAAGGCGTCGAGCGACGACAGCGTGCCTTCGACCGCGAAGACGATCTCGCCGAGATGACGATGTTCGCTGGCCTTGATCGCGCGCTGGATCGCATCCAACGTCGCCGGCGGAAAGCGCCGCTTGGCCAGGCCGAAGTCGAACAGATGTCGCAGCGCGCGCATCACCAGCTCCCCGAGGCGCCGCCGCCGGAGAAACCGCCGCCGCCACCGCTGAAACCGCCTCCCCCGCCACCGCCGCCGCCACCCCAGCCGCCTCCGCCCAAGCCGCCGCCGAAACCGCCCCAGCCGCCGCGGTTGGCGAAACCGCCGCCGCCACCGCCACCGAGGAAACCGAGGATCAGGCCGAGCACGCCGAGACCGATGCCGAGCGGCACCAGGCCGCTGAGCAGCCAGCCGGCGCCGCCGGTGACGGCCGCGACCAGACCTGCGCGCGGCGGCGCCGGCAGGCGCCCGAACATGCCGCGCGCCCAGAAGCCGACGAAGATCGCGATCAACACCGCCGTGCCGACGTCCATGCGGCCGCGTGCGTCGTCGTCGGTCAACGGCGGCGGCAGCGGCTCGTCGTTGACCAGCTTGGTCAGCGCGCCGACCGCCTCGTCGACGCCGCCGTAGTAGTCGTTGCCGCGGAATTTCGGCGTGATGTATTCGCGAATGATGCGCGCGGCGGCCGCGTCGGGGATGGCACCTTCGAGACCTGTGCCCACTTCGATGCGCACGCGGCGATCGTCTTTCGCGACGATCAGGATCACGCCGTCGCTGCTGCCCTTGCGGCCGAGCTTCCACGCCTCGCCGACGCGGATGCCGTACTGCGCGATGTCTTCCGGCTGCGTGGTCGGCACCAGCAGCACGCCGACCTGCGCGCCCTTGCTCTGCTCGAGTGCGGCCAAGCGACTTTCCAGCGCCTGCTTCTGCTGCGCGTCGAACGTGCCGGTGAGATCGGTGACGCGCGCGTTCAACGGCGGGATCGCGCGCACTCCGCTCGGCAGCAGATCGCCATCCGCGGCGAACGCGGCGGCGGCGATCAAGCCGCCGAACAGAAGTGCCGCGAGCCTGCGCATCGCGGTCGGCGCTTAGTTCTGCGGTTGCGGCTGTGTTGTTGGCTTGTTGAAGTCGACCGTCGGTGCAGTCGAAATCTGCTTCTCGTTCTCGACCGAGAAGTTCGCCTTGGTCTTGTAGCCGAACAGCTTCGCGGTCAGGTTGGTCGGGAACGAGCGGATGTAGGTGTTGTAGTCCTGGATCACCTGGATGTAGCGGTTGCGCGCGACGGTGACGCGGTTTTCGGTGCCTTCCAGCTGCGCCTGCAGATTCTGGAACAAGCCGTCGGCCTTCAGCTGCGGATAGTTCTCCGACACCGCCATTAGGCGCGACAGCGCGCTCGACAGCTCGCCCTGCGCCTGTTGGAACACCTTCAACTTGTTCTCGTCGGAGAGATCGTCGGCGCTGATGTTGATCTGGCCGACCTTGGCGCGCGCCTCGGTGACCTTGGTGAACACTTCTTCTTCGTGCTGCGCGTAACCTTTGACCGTGTTGACCAGGTTCGGCACCAGGTCGGCGCGGCGTTGATATTGATTCAGTACTTCCGACCAGGCGGCCTTGACGCCCTCGTCCTTGGACTGGATCTGGTTGTAGCCGCAACCGCTGAGCAAGCTGACGAGCAGCAACAAGGCAACGAATCGAATCGCGCGCATATTCCCTCTCCGTTGACGGCCAGGCCCGAATCTAGCGGGTCCGCCTTACTCTGGCCCGGAGCGCGCCGGCGCGCAAGCGCCTGCATGGATTTCTGACATTCGCCGGCGCGGCTCAGCCGTCGCCGACACCGATGCCGCGCTCGCGACGCTGCCGCTGGCGGCGTTCGGCCAACAGATTGAGCAGCTCGACCGCGATCGAGAACGCCATCGCGAAGTACAGATAGCCGCGCTGGATGTGCACGCCGAGGCCGTCGCACAAGAGCACCACGCCGACCAGGATGATGAACGCCAGCGCCAGCATCTTCACGCGCGGATGACGATCGATGAAGGCACCGATCGGATCGGCCACGAAGATCATCACCAGCACCGCCAGCACGATCGCGGCGACCATCACCGGCAGGATGTTGATCATGCCCACCGCGGTGATCACCGAGTCGAGCGAGAACACGATGTCGATCAGCGCGATCTGCGCGATCACCAGGGCGAAGCTGGCCGAGGCGCGGCCGCCGCCCTCGTGGTCCGCCTCGCCGACCGCGTCGATGATCTCCATCACGCCCTTGACCACCAGGAAGATGCCGCCGCCGATCAGCACCAGATCGCGGACCGAAATGACCTGGCCGAACATGCGGAACAAAGACGAAGTACGGTCGTCCATCGCCGCCAGATGGGCCAGCGACAACAGCAGCAGGATGCGCGTGATGCAGGCGAAGGCGAGGCCGATGCGGCGCGCACGCGAACGCCGCTCGAGCGGCAGCCGGCTCACCGCGATCGAAATGAAGACGAGATTGTCGACGCCGAGCACGATCTCGAGCGTGGACAGGGTCAGCAGCGCAATCCAGGTCTGCGGGTCGGTGATCAGATCCAAGTACTCGAACTCCGCTGCGACTCATTCAAACCCGGTGCACGCAAGCGCCGGCGCGAACGATGTCCGGCACTCCTCGCGGCTGCGACGCGTCCGGCTGCGGCCGATCGCGTGAACGGAGCGGCAGCCAGATCGCACGTGCGCTCAGACCAACAGTATCAGGCCCCAGCATAAGAGAACGTTGAACATCAGCAACAACACCGCCGCCGAGCCCATGTCCTTGGCGCGGCCGGCAAGTTCGTGGAACTCCGGGCTGGCTTTGTCGACGATCGCCTCGATCGCGGAATTGAGGAGTTCGGCCGACAGCACCAGGAGCAGACTGCCGCTGAGTATGACTTTCTCGATCGCACCGTTGCCGAGCCAGAGGCCGAGCGGAAACAAGATCGCGCACAGATACGCTTCGAGACGGAACGAGGACTCGTGCCGCCAAGCCGCACGCAGGCCCGCCATCGACCACTGAAAGGCGCGCCAGATCTGGCGCGGACCACGCGGTTCGGTGCTCGGCATCGTCAGGTGGCCGGCGTGCGAAGCGGAACGTAGTGATGGCTCGACCGCCAACGGCGGCGGCCCGATGACACGCGTTCGAATTTCGGCATGGCGCTGCGCGGGACCGGATGAGGGCGCGCTATGATGCCACTCGAAACCGACGCGCGCACAGAGGGGCCTCGAACCGGTGAAACACGATCCAGGCGGCCGCGCCGCAGTGTTTTCGGTCGCACTCACGCACCCAGACCCTAGCGCGAACTACACGTGAACCGCCGCCTGCTCGCGACAGTCGCCGCGATCGCCGCCGCGTTGTTCGCGAGCGGACTGCTCGGTCTCGATCGGCCGCTGGCCGAATGGGTGCGCGCCAGCGGCATCGATAACGCGGCGCTCTTCGCGCGCGGACTCGCCGCGCTCGACGCACTCAGCGGCATGCACGTGTGGTTCTGGCTGGCGGGCTGCATCGCCCTCGGCACCGGCTTGGCCGGATGCGTTGCGTGGCGACGGCGGCGCTGGCCGCGCGTGCTGATCGCCTCCGCGCTGGTGCAGTTCGCGACGATCGAAACGATGTCCGTCGGCAAGGATTATTTCGGCCGCTTGCGCCCGCACCAACTGCTCGACGGTGGCGATTGGAATCACGTCTGGTTCGCGGGCGGCGTCTCGTTTCCGTCCGGCCACTCGGCGTTCTACTTTGGTCTGCTGCTGCCGCTGGCGGCGGCTTGTCCGGTTCGCTGGCTGCGCGTCTTGCTGCTGGCCGTTCCATCTTTCGTCGCACTGGCGCGTATTGACCTGGCCAAGCACTTCCTTTCGGACGTCTCGGCCTCGGCGCTGATCGCGGCGCTGTATGCGCTGCTGTTCGCTAGCATTCTCCGGGGTTGGCTCGCGCCGACGCCACCGCATAAGGCTGCGCCAGCGACGGCGGCAGGATCCGGCGCAGCGCTATCTTGACGATCCGGAAAGCGCACTCAAGGCCTGTTGCGCCTCGAGATAAATGCGCTCATCGGTGGCGTCGGCTTTTTGCATGCCCTCGATCGCGGACTGCAGCAAGGGTGCTGCTGCTCGCGCGTCACCGCGCCGCGCGAGCAACAAGCCTCGCAACGCTTCCAAACGCCACCGTGACTGCGCATCGGCTCCGCCCCCCGAAAGCAATTTTTCGTACAACGTGCCTAGCACGGCAGCTGCTTCGTCGAGTTTGCCCAGAGCGATCTTGACGGCGGCAAGGTAGGAACCGGCGTACTGACTCTCCGCATTGTCCGCCGAAAGTTTCGCGACAAGCTTCTCGTGCGCCATCGAGAGACGCGCTTCGGCCTCCTGCAAGCGACCGCTTTCGTAGGAAAACTGCCCCCAGGTCATCAATGAGATGTTGGTGACGCTCGAATCGTCACCGAATTTCTTGCGCGCGATCTCATAAGCAAGCTCGACGTACTTCAGAGCTGCCGGCCAATCCTTGCGCAATTGAGCCACGTGCGCGAGATCGTCGAGTACTCGCAAATAGCTGCCGTGCTCCGGGCCGAGCAGCGCCAGCACGACTTTCTGCACCTCGATCAGCTGCGCCTCGGCCGTGTCGAGATCGCCCTCGAGGATCATCACACGGGCGAGTTCGTGTTTGGCGTTGGTGGTCACCAGGACGTAGTCGCCTCTGCGCGAGGAAACCTCGTCGAGCAGGGCCTGCCCCTCCTGACGCGCTTCGCGCAATTCACCCAGCTCGGTCAGCGCATGGATCAGGTCGAGCCGCAGTGCGTCCCGTGTGACCAGATTGTCCGGCTCGGAACGTTCAAGCAGTGGAATGGCGATTCGGTATTGCGCCAAGCCCTCTCGCGTCTCGCTCCGGGACAAATAGGAGAGACCCCACGCCCTCGCCTTCAGGTAGCCGACGGCCGGATCGTCCTGACCTGCCGTCGAGCGATCCAGAACTTTCAGCTCCTCCAGCGCTGGATCGAACTTCGACAACCTCGACAAGTAGAGGATACGAAGCGAGCGCGCCTTCACCGTGTGCAGATCGGCAGTACCTTCCTCCCGTTCGTACAGCGCCAAGGCCTGCCGTGCCTCGTCCTCCGCTTCGCTCACGAAACCGACTGAGTTGAGCACCGGCGCCAGGCTGAGGCGGATCGACGCTTCGGTCAGAGGCTGTGCACCGAAGCGTTCGGCGATGCGCGTGCGCGCTCCCATCAACAAGTCCTTCAAGGGTGCATTCGCGCCTTTTTCCATGACCCTTGGATTCGAGCGGCCGATCAGATCCTCGTTGAGGAAGCGATTAATCGCGTTCGAACGTTCGAGCTCGCGTTGCGCTGCGTTGCGTGCGCTCAACGCTTCCCGATACAGCACCAGCACGACAGCGATGCCGGCGAGCAGCGCCGCCGCCAGCGCGATCAGATACGGCCGCCGCGTGCGGCTTTTCGCCAGCTGCTCGCGCGCGATGCGCGCCTGCGCCTCGTCCTCGCGCAGGCGCTGCGCCTGCGTACGACGCTCGTCGCGGCTGCGCAGCCGCATCGCCAGTTCGCTCGCGCTCGACAACCGCCGCGCCGGATTGCCGTCGGTCGCCAGGCGGATGTCTTCGCGCAGCAGTTCGTCGCCGACGTCCTGCTCCCAGCCCGACGCCATCGGCCGGCCCAGGTCACCGGCCAGCAGCTGATACAACAGGATGCCCAACGCATACACGTCGCTCTGCACCGTCGGCGTATGACCGGCGAACACTTCCGGCGCCACGTACAGCGGCGTGCCGGTGGAGGAATCGGTGCTGACGCTTTGCGTCGCGGTCAGCCCGAACTGCGTAATGCCGAGTTCTTCCAGCCGTTCGGGGTCGAGCAGGCGGCCGCTGCCGAAGTCGGTCAGGCGGATGCGCCAGTCGTCGCCTTCTGAGGCGATCAGCACGTTCGCGGGCTTCAGATCCTTGTGCAGCACGCCGACGCCGTGCGCCGCCGCCACCGCATCGCAAATCTGCAGGAACAAGCTCAGCCGTTGCTCGGCCGTCGTTGCGGCCAGTCCTTCGCGCGCCCACTCGTACAGGTTGTCGCCGCCGTATTCGCACTCCAAAAAGAACGGCGGGTTCTCGAAGTTCCAGTCGATCAGCTCGACGAAGTGCGTGCGGTCCTCCAGACTTTCCTGCAGCACGCGCGACAAGGTCGCTTCGCGCTTGAGCGCGCGCAGCCGTTCGCTGTCCAAGCCAAGCTTGTACACGCGCCGCTCGTGCGTCTTCGCGTGTTCGGCCAACCACACCTCACTGCCGCGGCTGCCGCCGAGCTGGCGTTGCAGGACGAAGTTCTCGCGGCCGGGCACCGGTAGGCCCACGCGCAGTTCGAGCTGGCTCGTCAGCTTGCGGCCGACGGCGACGCGCTCGACCACGCCGCTCATGCGATAACCGACGCGCGGCAGAGTCAGCAGCAGCTCTGCATTCGCCTCACCGAGCGCGCGGCGCAATTTGACCACCGCATTCGGCAGGACTTTTTCCACCGTCACGCGATCCGACCAGACTTCGCGGAATAGTTCTTCCTTGGTCACCACCTCGCCGGCGTGGCGCAGCAGATACGCCAACACCGCGAGCGCGCGCCGCTCCGCTTCCACGCGCAAGCCTGCGACGCGTAACTCGAAAGTCGCTTCGTCGAACTCGGCGCTGCCGAAACGATAGCGATAGTCGACCGCGGATACGCTTTTCGAACCGTTGCTCATAGCTTTGGGAGATCGTCCTGAAGTTCACCGCCCGCCGGCATCCGTACTCGTCTGCCGATTCGCTTACCCAGCGCGGCGCGACACGCTATCGCATTCGCTACCGACGTGGCGCGGCCAAGAGATGCGGGCGCACCGGCGCGCCGCAACGCGAGCGTCATTGTGTGATGCAGATCACTCTCTATGCGGATCGCATCGAGCCCGGCCGGCGCCGAGCTCGACTCGCTCGGTCCGGCTACGGCTTGGCTGCGGCCAATGCGGCCTGCGCCTTCTTGTAAAACGAATCGTCGGTCATCGACTTCTGCTGCAAGCCTTCCGTCGCCGATTTCAGCAAGGGCGCGGCAGCACGATCGTCACCACGCTTGCTGAGCAGGAGCCCACGCAAGGCGTCGAGGCGAAACTTCCACGCGCCATCGGGCGCGAGAGTTTCCAAGGCCTTCTCGTCGAGCGCTTGGAGCATGCCGCCGGCGTCTTCGTATTTGCCCAGTTCGACTTCGGCTGCGGCGAGCCAGAAAGCGGCGCTCTGCGCTTGCGGACTCTGGGCCGAAAGCTGCGCGGAAAGCTTTTGCTGGGCCAGCCGCAAGCGGCTCTCCGCCTCGCGCGCATCGCCCGATTCGTACAGCGCCTGGCCGAGATTGACCAGGGTCAGATTGGTGATGTTGTGCTCCGCACCGAGTTTGGCGTTGAAGCCTTCGTAGACGCGCCGTGCATAGTCCAAAGCCTCGGGCCATTTCTTGCGGCGCACCTCGATGTCGTAGAGGTCGCTCAGAATGACCAGATTGCGCGTGTGTTCCGCCCCGAGTAGCTTCACGATGATTTTTTGCGCGTCGAGCAATTGCCGTTCGGCCTTGCCATCGTCGCCCTTGACGGCGTAGGCGCGCGCCACGCTGGCCTTGGCGAAGGCGAGCACCAGTTCGCTGTCGCCTTCGCGCGCGGCGATCTCGTCGATCAGGCTCTCTCCCTCACGCAAGGCTTCGTCGACCTGCCCGGTCTGCGTCTGCACGCTGATCATGTCCATGCGCAGCGAGTCGCGTACCGTGGTGTTGTCGGGGTCCGCCTGGCGTATCGCCGGCACCGCGATCTGGAATTCCGGCACCGCCTTGGCGTAGTCGCCGCGGTTCGCGAAGTAAGTGGCCTTGGCCGACGAAACCAGATACTTCGACCACGCATCGGTCGCACCGGCGGTGAGCGAATCGAGCGTCTGAATCTCCTTCAGCGCCTCGTCGAATTTGGCCGTGCGGGTGAGGATGCGGACCAGCATCGAGCGCGCACGCAGGGCGTCACGGCTGGCCTCGCCCTCCTCCCTTTCGTACAACGACAGCGCGCGACGCGCCTCCGCCTCGGCTTCCGGGAACAGCTCGAGCATATTGAGCGAGGCCACCAGGCTGGCGCGGATCGACGCTTCGGTCAGCGGCTGCCCGGCGAATCGCTTGGCGATGCGATCGCGCGCGCCGAGCAGGGCATCCTTGAGCGACGTGCTCTGCCCTTTCGCCGCGACGAACGGATTGGTCGTGCTGATCAGTTCTTCGTTGAGAAAGCGATTGATCGCGGTGGCTCGCTCCAGCTCGCGCTGCGCCGCATTGCGCGCACTCAGCGCTTCCCGGTACAGCATCAGCACCACCGCAATACCGGCGAGCAGCGCCACCGCCAGCGCGATCAGGTACGGCCGCCGCGTGCGGCTTCTCGCCAGCTGCTCGCGTGCGATGCGCGCCTGCGCCTCGTCCTCGCGCAGGCGCTGCGCCTGCGTACGACGCTCGTCGCGGCTGCGCAGCCGCATCGCCAGTTCGCTCGCGCTCGACAACCGCCGCGCCGGATTGCCGTCGGTCGCCAAACGAATGTCTTCGCGCAGCAGTTCGTCGCCGACATCCTGCTCCCAGCCCGATGCCATCGGCCGGCCCAGATCACCGGCCAATAGCTGATACAACAGGATGCCCAACGCGTAGACGTCGCTCTGCACCGTCGGCGTATGACCGGCGAACACTTCCGGCGCGACGTACAGCGGCGTGCCGGTGGAGGAGTCGGTGCTGACGCTTTGCGTCGCGGTCAGCCCGAACTGCGTAATGCCGAGTTCTTCCAGCCGTTCGGGGTCGAGCAGGCGGCCGCTGCCGAAGTCGGTCAGGCGGATGCGCCAGTCGTCGCCTTCTGGCGCGATCAGTACGTTCGCGGGTTTCAGGTCTTTGTGCAGCACGCCGACGCCGTGCGCCGCCGCCACCGCATCGCAGATCTGCAGGAACAAGCTCAGCCGTTGCTCGGCGGGGGTCGCGGTCAGTCTTTCTCGCGCCCACTCGTACAGGTTGTCGCCGCCGTATTCGCACTCCAAAAAGAACGGCGGATTCTCGAAGTTCCAGTCGATCAGCTCGACGAAGTGCGTGCGGTCCTCCAGGCCTTCTTGCAGCACGCGCGACAAGGTCGCTTCGCGCTTGAGCGCACGCAGCCGCTCGCCGTCCAAGCCGAACTTGTACACACGCTGCTCGCGTGTCTTCCCATGTTCCGCCAGCCACACCTCGCTGCCGTGACCGCCGCCGAGCTGACGCTGCAGCACGAAATTCTCGCGCCCCGGCACCGGCTGCCCTGAGTGCAGCTCGAGCTGGCTCGCCAGTTTGCGCCCGACGGCGATGCGCTCGACCACGCCGCTCATGCGATAACCGACGCGCGGCTGGGTCAGCAGCAGCTCCGCGTTCGCTTCGCCGAACGCGCGGCGCAGCTTGGTGATCGCGTTCGGCAGCACCTTGTCCACCGTCACGCGCCCCGCCCACACCTCGCGGAACAGCTCTTCCTTAGTCACCACTTCGCCGGCATGGCGCAACAGATACGCCAATACTTCGAGTGCGCGGCGTTCCACTTCCACACGCAGTCCCGCGACGCGCAACTCGAAGGTCGCTTCGTCGAACTCGGCCCCACCGAAGCGGTAGCGATAATAGGATTGCGCCGTCGCGCCTGGATCACTCTTCATGTCGTTTCAGATCGGTGGATTGCCTATAGCCCGCAATGCAGCGGGAGCGAGCGTCTTTCATTTCGCGAAGGTCTCGCATCTTCGGGCCTACCCGGACTTCTCGCCCGTTGCCGCCAATACTCGCTTGGCTTTCTCGTAGAACAGGTCGTCGACCGTGGATTTCTGTGCGCCGTTCACGACGGATTGGAGCAAAGGCGTGGCAGCGGCAGCGTCTCCCTGCTTGCGCAAGAGGAGTGCGTGCAGCACGTCCAGCCTGAATTTCCAATCGCCTTTGGCGTCGCTTTCTTGGAGTGCCTTCTCGTCGAGCGTCTTCAGCAAACCACTCGCCGGCTCCAGTTCGCCGAGCTCGACCTGCGTGGCGGCAAGCCAGAACCCAACCAGTTGAGCGCTCGGATTGTCAGCTCCCAGTTGCGCTACCAGTTTCGGATAGGCCGCCGCCAATCGAAGCTTGGCGCCGCGCGCATCGCCGCTCTCGAACAAAATTTGGCCCACGTTTGCGAGCGCCATATTGGTGTAGTTCGCATCATCGCCGAGTTTTGTGTGCATTCCGTCGTAGGCGCGCTTGGCGTAGTCGAGCGCGGCCGGCCAGTTCTTGCGCGCGCGCGCAAGATCGGAGAGGTGACTGAGCAGGACCAGGTTTCGCATGTGACTCTCGCCGAACAGCCGAGCGATCGTCTGCTGCGCGTCGAGCGCATATTTTTCGGCAGCGTCGAGATTGCCTTCGAAATCGAAGGCCTCGGCCAACGTCTCCTTGACCAACGCGATCATGAACTCACTGGCGTCGCTGCGTATCGAGATCTCTTCGAGCAGGCGCTGCGCCTGCTCTCTCCCTTCGCGCGCCTGGCCGGTATTCGACAGTGCCGAGACCATCTCGATGCGCATCGTGTCGCGCATCGGGACATTGTCCGGGTCGACCTTCTCCGCCAACGGAATGGCGATGCGGAATTGCTCCAATCCCTTGGCGAATTCCGTGCGGCTCATGTAGTAGATCGACCAGGCCGAAGACTTCAGGTACGTCGCATAAGGATCGTCGGAACCGGCGGTCAGGCGTTCGGCCGTTTGCAGCTCTTCGAGCGCTTCGTCGAACTTGGAAGCCTTCGCCAGATAGCGCGCCAGGCGCGTACGCGAAGTCAGCGCGTCCCGACTGGCGGGTCCTTCTTCGTGCTCGTACAGAGCGAGTGCGCGCCGTTCCTCTTCCTCAGCGTCGCGTATCCGGGAGATCGTATTGAACAGCTTGCCGAGGCTGGTCCGTATCGACGCCTCGGTCAGCGGCTGCCCGGTGAAGCGCTTGCCGACGCGGTCGCGCGCGCCGAGCAGCACGTCCTTCAACGAGGCGTCCTGTCCTTTCGCCGCCACCAGAGGATTGGCGCGACCGATCAGGTCTTCGTTGAGGAAACGGTTGATCGCGTTCGAGCGCTCCAACTCGTGTTGCGCGTCGTTACGCGCGTCCTGCGCCGCGTCGCGCGCGCTCAGCGCTTCCCGATACAGCACCAGCACGACGGCGATGCCGGCGAGCAGCGCCGCCGCCAGCGCGATCAGATACGGCCGCCGCGTGCGGCTTTTCGCCAGCTGCTCGCGCGCGATGCGCGCCTGCGCCTCGTCCTCGCGCAGGCGCTGCGCCTGCGTACGACGCTCGTCGCGGCTGCGCAGCCGCATCGCCAGTTCGCTCGCGCTCGACAACCGCCGCGCCGGATTGCCGTCGGTCGCCAGGCGGATGTCTTCGCGCAGCAGTTCGTCGCCGACGTCCTGCTCCCAGCCCGACGCCATCGGCCGGCCCAGGTCACCGGCCAGCAGCTGATACAACAGGATGCCCAACGCATACACGTCGCTCTGCACCGTCGGCGTATGACCGGCGAACACTTCCGGCGCCACGTACAGCGGCGTGCCGGTGGAGGAATCGGTGCTGACGCTTTGCGTCGCGGTCAGCCCGAACTGCGTAATGCCGAGTTCTTCCAGCCGTTCGGGGTCGAGCAGGCGGCCGCTGCCGAAGTCGGTCAGGCGGATGCGCCAGTCGTCGCCTTCTGAGGCGATCAGCACGTTCGCGGGCTTCAGATCCTTGTGCAGCACGCCGACGCCGTGCGCCGCCGCCACCGCATCGCAAATCTGCAGGAACAAGCTCAGCCGTTGCTCGGCCGTCGTTGCGGCCAGTCCTTCGCGCGCCCACTCGTACAGGTTGTCGCCGCCGTATTCGCACTCCAAAAAGAACGGCGGGTTCTCGAAGTTCCAGTCGATCAGCTCGACGAAGTGCGTGCGGTCCTCCAGACTTTCCTGCAGCACGCGCGACAAGGTCGCCTCGCGCTTGAGCGCGCGCAGCCGTTCGCTGTCCAAGCCGAGCTTGTACACGCGCCGCTCGTGCGTCTTGGCGTGTTCGGCCAACCACACCTCGCTGCCGTGGCCGCCGCCGAGCTGGCGTTGCAACACGAAGTTCTCGCGACCAGGGACCGGCTGGCCCGGCAGCAGTTCCAGGCGACTGATCAGCTTGCGCCCGACCGCGACACGCTCGATCTCCCCGTTCAAACGGTAGCCGACGCGCGCTTGAGTCAGCAGCATCTCCGAATTCGCCTCGCCGAGCGCGCGGCGCAGCTTGACCACCGCATTCGGCAGCACCTTGTCCACCGTCACGCGGCCGGCCCACACCTCGCGGAACAATTCTTCCTTGGTCACCACTTCGCCAGCGTGGCGCAGCAGATAGGCCAGCACTTCCAGCGCCCGTCGCTCGACGTCGACGCGTAGACCGGCCACGCGCAGCTCGAACCAAGCCTCGTCGAACTCGGCGCTGCCGAAACGATAGCGGTAGCAAGTCTGCGCAGGTGTGCCCGAATCGCTACTCATGGTCTCCCTCGTCACCTCGCGGTCAGGCCAATGTCAGGCCGGTGAAACTCCCTCTCACGTCCGCTCATGATACGACGGTTAGCGCCCACGCCTGGTGCCTGCGGCCGTTACCGCCCCGTTACCACGCCGTTATCGATCCGTGCCGACAAGTCGCAGCGCGACTTCTACACTGACGTGCCGAAGATTCCGAGTCGCCAAAACCGCCCGCTCGCACGTCCCGGCACGGTTGCGCCACTGCAATCGGCCTGCTGTGGCCGCCATCGTGCGATTAAAGAAAACGAATAAAACGAAAAGTTGCATCGCTAAGTACGAAACTTTACGTTGAAGGCCCGGAGGGCTCAAATCAGCGTGCACCGGCCATGGGCGACGGTGCACGAGTCGGCACTCCGCGAAGCGGCTCGGGTCAGGAATCCTCGAACGGACTCCAGCGGCCTGCCCACGGCGGGACGACCGGGCCGGCTTCGCGCTCCGTCGCGCCTAGTGCCGGCTCAGTCCGACTGTGATCGCCTTGGCGAACCCATGAGATCCGTCCCGGATCTGCCCGGCTTTCCGAACGCCTTCGGGACGGTCGCGGCGATCGACCCGAGCGCTCCGGCGAAACCGTCACCTGCCCCATCAAAGCGAAGCCCGAAGGTCCATTTACCGATGATTTCCAAGGACGTGCGCCAACCCGCCGAGCAGGCAGCGAGCCCCATCCAAGCACTGCGGCCACGGCGTAAAAGCGTGCAAAGGCGTAGCCGAACCGGCGATCGGGGCCGGCCCGGGCGATATGCTGTTCGCATGAGCCGCATCCTGCTCGCCGACGACGACCACGAACTCGCCCAGCTCTTGCGCGATTTTCTCGTGCGCGAAGGCTTCGACGTCCTGCTCGCCCATACCGCCGACGCCGCGGTGGCCGCCGCGCGCGCCGAGCCGTTCGATGCGCTCGTGCTCGACGTGATGATGCCCGGACGCACCGGCCTCGACGCCTTGCGTGAACTGCGTCGCGAATCGGCGGTGCCGGTGCTGATGCTGACCGCGCTCGGCGAAGACATCGACCGCATCCTCGGCCTCGAACTCGGTGCCGACGACTACATCCCCAAACCCTGCAACCCGCGCGAGCTGGCGGCACGCCTGCGCGCCGTGCTGCGCCGCGCACGCGGCGAAGGCGGCGAAGCCCTGACCGATCTGCGCAACGGCCCGATCTGGCTGCGCGCCGCCTCGCGCAGCGTCAGTGTCGACGGCCAGCCGATCACGCTGACCGCGACCGAATTCGACCTGCTCGCGCTGCTGATGCGCGAAGCCGGGCGCGCGGTCAGCAAAGAACGTATCTCGCAGAGCGTGCTCGGGCGTCCGCTCGGACCGTTCGACCGCTCGATCGACGTGCACGTGTCCAACCTGCGCCGCAAGCTCGGCGACGGACCCGACGGCGGTTCCCCCATCACCACCATTCCGCGCAACGGCTATCTGCTGCGCCGGCTCGGAGAAGCCGAATGAGCGCACCGGCCGCGCGTTCACGCGTGCGGGGATCGCCGCCGTGATGCGGCGCCTGTTCTGGCGCCTGCTCGCGGCGATCTGGCTCGCCACCGTGGTCGTGCTGCTCGCATTCGCCTGGATCACTACCAGCCGGCTCGAGAGCGAGAAAATTCCAGGGTTGGATGTGACCCGGCTGCAGGCGAAGATGGACGACCTGCTCAGTCGCACCGCGCGCGAGCTGCGCCACGACGGCGAGGCCGACGCGCGCGCCTGGCTGCGCAATGCGCCCGACTTCAGCTGGATCAGCGTCTACGTGTTTTCCGCCGACGGCCGCGAGCTGCTCGAGCGCCAAGCGTCGACGCGAGTGCACGATGCCGCCGCCGCGATCCTCGCCCAAAGCAGCGCAGCCGAGCCACCGCGCGGCAGCGTACAAAGCGACGGCGAGCGCCTGCGCGCGCGCGCGATCCGCATGCGCGACGGCGGCGTCTACGCGATGGTCGCCGTGCTCGAAGGCAATTTCCTGACGCGCATGCTGCTGCGCCGCCCCGGCGTGTTCTGGACCAATCTCGGCGTCGCGATGATCGTCAGCGCTCTGTTCGCGGCCTTGCTCGCCTGGTACGTGACCGCGCCACTGGCGCGCATCCGGGTCAGCACGCGGCGCTTCGCCGAGGGCGACCTCGGCGCCCGCGTCGGTCCGCTCGGCTTCGGCGGCAGCGCCGAAGTGACGGCACTGGCGACCGAATTCGACGCCATGGCCGAGCGCATCAAGGCGCTGGTCGACAGCCACCGCCTGCTGGTGCGCGACGTCTCGCACGAGCTGCGCTCGCCGCTGGCGCGCCTGCGCGTCGCCTTGGAACTCGCGCGCGGCGGCGACACCGCGCAGATCCATGCCGCATTCGATCGCATCGAGCACGAATCCGACCGCCTCGAAGCGATGCTTGCGCAGGCGCTCGAACTGTCACGCCTGGAAACCGCCACCACCGCGCCGCGCGACCACATCGCGCTCGACGAACTGCTCGGCGATGTGATCACCAACGCCGACTACGAAGGCGCACCGCGCGGACGCAAGGTGGTGCTGATCGAATGCGAGCGGCTGCCGCTGATCGGTTCGCACGCCGCTTTGTACAGCGCATTCGAGAACGTGATCCGCAACGCGCTCGCCTATACCGCCGACGGCAGCACGGTCGGCGTGCGGCTGCATCGCGACGGCGAAGGCAATGCGCTGATCCGCGTGCGCGACCACGGCCCCGGTGTGGCGGAAGCCGAGCTCGGCCGCATCTTCGAGCCGTTCTATCGCACCGATGCCGCGCGCACGCGCTCGAGCGGCGGCACCGGCCTCGGCCTTGCGATCGCGCGGCGCGCGATCGAGCGCCACGGTGGCCACATCCTCGCGCGCAATGCCGAGGGCGGCGGGCTCGAAGTGCTGATCGAGTTGCCGTTGCCACGCGAGGCGGGTTCCACGCGCGCAGCCGCCGCGGTGAAAGGCGTAGCGGCACGCCCGCTGCTCGAAGCCAAGCACCACTCCTGACCCATAGAGCGCGCCGGCGCAGCGGATAGCGAGCGCAACGACTCAACCTGCGGCGGCGGTGGCGACGATCGATCGTAGTGCCCAGCGCGCACGCGGCCAGCCGCAGATGGCAGAATGCCGCGCACGCTCGAGCCGCATGAACGCCACCGTCCCCTCCCGCAAAGCGACACCCCATCACGCCCGCGAGCTGACCGAGACGCTGGCGTGGCTGCGCTTGTGCGCGGTCGCCGGGCAGGCGCTGACGGTGCTGGTGGTCGCCTTCGCCTTGCGCGTACCGGTGCCGTTGCTGCCGCTGGCGCTCGGCATCGGCGCGCTCGCCGCGTTCGACATCTTCGCGTTCTGGCGTCTGCGCCAGCCGTGGCCGGTCAGCGCGGCGGAAGCGTTCGGCCACATCGCGGTCGACATCGGCGTGCTCGCGTTCCTGCTGTACTGCTCGGGCGGGGCCACCAATCCGTTCGTCTCGCTCTTGGTCATGCCGATCGCGCTGGCCGCGGCCGCGTTGCCGCGCAAGCACGTCGTCGCGGTGGCCCTGCTCGCCGCCACCGCGTATCTGGCGCTGATCGTGTGGCACCTGCCGCTGCCGCCGCTGCACGACGCGGCCGGCAACTTCAATCTGCACGTGGCCGGCACCGCGATCAGCTTCGGCGTCACCGCGGCGGTGCTCGCGTTCTTCATCTCGCGCCTGGCCAGCGCATTGCGCGAGCGCGAAGCGGAGGTGCAGCGCGAGCGCGAGCGCGCGCTGCGCGACGAGGGCATCCTCGCCATCGCAACTCAAGCCGCCGGCACCGCGCACGAACTCAACACGCCGCTGTCGACGATTCGCACCCTGTTGGCCGAACTGCGCCGCGAACACCAAGACGGCCAGCTCGGTGGCGATCTCGATCTCTTGATCGGCCAGGCCGCACGCTGCCGCGACATCCTGCAAGAACTGGTCGCGGTCGGCCGGCGTCAGCTCTCCGGCACACCGCGACACATGCCGCTGGCGGAGTTCGTGCGCGACTGCGAATCGCATTTCCACCTGCTGCGGCCGGAAATCGAGCTGGTCACCTCGATCGGCGAAGGCGCCGAAGTGCGCGTGATCGAAGCCGCGCCGAACCTGCGCCACGCCGTCATCAATCTGCTCAGCAATGCCGCCGATGCCTCGCTCGCGGCGGGTTCGGAGAAGATCGAGCTCGGCGTGGTCGCCGGGCGTCGCGTCGCCGAACTGTTCGTGCGCGACCACGGCCGCGGCAGCTACATCGCGCCGGGGACCGGCACCGCGTTCCAGAGCAGCAAGCGCGACGGCCTCGGCCTCGGTCTGGCCTTGGCGCATGCCACCGCCGAACAGCTCGGCGGCGACCTCACCGCGGAGGCGCTCGCCGACGGCGGCTGGCTGCAGCGATTGCGCGTGCCGCTGCTCGCATCCGACAATCGCCCCCTATGACGACCGAACCGAACCGCAGCGTGATCGTGATCGACGACGACGTCGTGTTCAGCGCCGTGCTCGCACGCGCCTTGAACGCGCGCGGCTTCGCCGCCAGCACCGCCGCCGACCGCAGCGGCGCCTTGGCCCTGGTACGCCAGGCGGCGCCCGACTTCGCTGTGCTCGATCTCAAGCTCGGCGCCGAGAACGGGCTCGCATTGATCCCCGAGCTGCTCGCCGCGCAGCCGAATCTGCGCATCCTGCTGCTGACCGGCTACGCCTCGATCGCGACCGCGGTCGAGGCGATCAAACGCGGCGCGCACGACTACCTGGCCAAGCCGGTCGACGCCGACCAAGTCGTGCAGGCCCTGCTCGGCGACGCCGGTGAGGAAGCCGACGCGCACGCACCGCTGCCGGCTCACGCACCGCCACTGCGCCGGCTCGAGTGGGAGCACATCCAACGCGTTCTGACCGAATGCGGCGGCAACATCTCCGAGACCGCGCGGCGTCTCGGCCTGCATCGGCGCACCTTGCAGCGCAAGCTGTCCAAGCGCCCGGTGCGCGAAAACCCTTCCGGCTGAATCGTCGGCGCGCGGCCGCGATCAGCGCGGTTGGAGACCGAGGAATTCCGCGTAGCGCCCTACCGCCTCGTCGAACGCCTTGCGCACCGCCGCCTTCGGCGGCTCGAACCAGTCGGCGACCACCTCCACCCCGGACTTCGACAGCGTTCGTTTCCAGATCCCGGCGATACGACCGTCGACCAGCAGCGCCGGCTTGAAGATGCCGTTGCCGGCGCGGCTCGCTTGTGCCGCTTCGAGGAACGCGCCGCGCTCGCGATAAGCGACGGTGTATTCGTCCCATGCCGGCAGCAGATGCACGCGCGCGCCGCCGTCCGCTGCGACGGCTTCCGCGCCGTACCAATACTCGACGCCGTCGATCCGCTCGAGCACGAGTTGCGCTCGCACGCTTTCGTGCGCGGCCGCGGCATCGGCGGCGGCCAGGCCGGACCACCAAACGAAGTCCTGCACGCTGGCCGGACCGCGAGTCTCGAAATAGCGCCGCGCCAGTTCGGCGAGCGCTGCTTCGCGCGACCAGGGACGCGTCGGCGTCAGCCAATCGTCGAGCAGCACGAAGGTTTGCTGCTTGCCTGCACGCGGGCCGAAGCACAGCGTACCTTCGTGCGCCAGCCACCAAACCAGATGCAGACCGCGCGAGGCGTCCGTCGTGATGTCCGCCGCATCGAACGCGGCGTACAAGGCGTCGCGTGCGAGCGCGCGACCGCCGCCGAGCACGCGTTGGCACACGCTGCGCGCGCGCTCGACCACGCGCTCGTCGATGTCGAAATCTTGCAGCAGACGACGCCGATGCCGTTGCAGCACGTTCGGCACGACGAATTGCAGCAGCCATCGCAGATCGTCGGCCGCGACGAAATGCAAGGTGCCGCGCAAGGGCCAGCTGCGCACGATGCGGCGCTCGGCCAGCGCACGCTCGACGGCGGCTTCGTCGACGCCGCGCACGCGCTGGCCGACGCCCCACAGTGCACCGAGATAATCCTGCGCTTGCACCGCGAGCTGCGCCGACACCGCATCCTCTACGCTGGCGAAGTTTCCGCCGATGAGGCGATGACGGTGCAGGCGCTCGCGCAGGAGATCGAAGCGGCGCGACGTCATGCCGGCGGATCGCGCAGCGGCGGTACGCGCACCATCGTCGCGAGCAGGCGTTCGAGCATCGTCCCAGCGTCGACGCAGCGGCCGCTGTGCACCGGCGAGGTCTGGATCATCGTGCTGCGCGGCGCGGTCAGCCAGTGGAAACGCTCGCGCCGCGGCAACTGGCCGATCGGGCCGGCCTCGGCGCCGCCGGCGCAGATCGCCGCGAACGCGGCCAGATGGCGGCGTACCGCGTCGAGATCGAGATCCGGCGCAAGCGCGAGCAGGCGCATCTCGTCGAATTCGATGCGCGCCTCGAGAAAATCGGCGGATTTCGACGACAGCACCACGCCTGCGTTGACGAACTCGCCGCGCTCCACGCGCGGCACCACCCGAATCAGCGCGTAATCATAGGCCGCGTGCACGGATCGCCTCCTCGACGAATTCGCGCGGCGCTTCGAGACGCCGGCACAGATACTGCGCGTAGGCGGCACGATGCGCCGCGGCGTCGGCGAACGGCGCGTCGCCGAGCAGCCAAGCGTCCGGAATCTGCGCGACGATGCGCTCGATCGTTTCCGCGTTCAGCGCGGCGCCGCAGCGCGCATCCGCTTCGCGCAACGCGCTCGCGTACGGCAGCAGCACGTGATCCTTGATACGCGCGAACGGCGCGCGCGCACGGTCCAGATACCCGCTCCAATCGTGATGGAAGTACAGCGCGGCGCCGTGGTCGATCAACCACAGCCGGCGATGCCAGACCAAGAGATTCGTGTTGCGCGCGGTGCGGTCGACATTGCTGATGAAGGCGTCGAACCAGACCACCGTCGAAGCCAACTCCGCATCGACCGTCTCGGCAACCGGATCGAACGTGACCGAGCCTGGCAGGTAGTCGAGTGCAAGATTGAGCCCGGCGCTGGCGCGAATCAAATGCTGGATCTCCGGATCCGGCTCGGTGCGCGCGAGATCCGCATCGAGTTCGACCAACACGATCTCCGGCACGCGCAGGCCAAGCGCACGCGCGATCTCGCCGCCGACCAGTTCGGCGATCAGCGCTTTCGCACCCTGCCCGGCGCCGTGGAATTTCAGCACGTACAAACCCTCGTCGTCGGCTTCGACAATCGCGGGTAGCGAGCCGCCTTCGCGCAGCGGGGTGACGTAGCGGGTGGCGTGGATGGTTCGCAAGTTCATGGGTCTCGTAACTGAGCGGACAGATCGCGTGCCGCATGCAGGATGCGCAGGATCAGAATCTGCTCTTCGGTTGCACGAAAGAAGATCACGTAACGGCCGTGCAAGCTGGCGCGTATCCCCGCACCGAGCTCGGCACGTGCTGGAAATGCGAGCGGCGTCTCACCGATCCTGGCGACGTGCCGGCGCAATTCGTCGATGAAACTCGAGGCTCGAGGCGGGTTGTCGGCAGCGATGTAGTCGGCGATTTCTTCGAGATCGCGCTCGGCCAAGCGTGACAGGAAGGTGCGCATTCGCTTCAGGATTTCTTGGTTTCGTACTTGGCCTTGAGGCGATCGAATAGGTCGTCTGCTTCGCGGCCGACGCCGCTGTCGATGCCCGCCTTGAGCGCAGCGCGCAGTGCCTTCAGCCGCAGCGCGCTTTCCTGCTCGGCGTGCTCGAGCAGGCGAAGGCCGGCGCGCACGACTTCGCTGGCGTTGTTGTAGCGCCCTTCCGCGAGCTGGCGTTTGACGAAGTCTTCGAAATGCTCGCCGAGCGCGACGCTGGTCGGCATCGTCCTCTCCACTAACTGTTAGTCAAACGCATTCTGCGCGGCAATGCGCGATTGTCAACGCCGCCCGCGTCACTCCGCCAGCAGCGCGACGTGCGTCTTGCCGTCCTTGTCGACCCAGCCGCGGTACATGCCGTCGGTGTTGAACGGCGTGGCGAAGTTGCCGTCGGCATCGAGCGCGATCACGCCGCCGTCACCGCCGAGCTTGGGGATGACCTCCATCACGACCTGCCGCGCCGCTTCGGCGACCGGCGTCTTGGCGTACTCGACCCGCGCGCAGATGTCGCGCGCCGCGGTGGCGCGGATGTAGTACTCGCCCCAGCCGGTCGCCGACACCGCGCAGCGCGCGTCGGCATAGGTGCCGGCGCCGATGATCGGCGAGTCGCCGACGCGGCCCCAGCGCTTGTTGGTCATGCCGCCGGTCGAGGTGCCGGCGGCGAGGCGGCCTTGCATGTCGAGCGCGACCGCACCGACGGTGCCGTGATGCGGCGTCTTGCCCGGTTCGGCCGCTTTCTCGCGCTCCTCGCGCAGCGCCTTCTGCAGCGCCTGCCAGCGTTCTTCGGTGTAGAAGTACTTCGGATCGACCAGCTCGATGCCGGCGGTCTTGGCGAACACCTCGGCACCGTCACCGACCAGGAACACGTGCTCGGATTTTTCCATCACCGCGCGCGCCAGCAGGATCGGATTCTTGACCCGGTGCACGGCCGCGATCGCGCCGGCGCGCAAGGTCGCGCCGTCCATGATCGAGGCGTCGAGTTCGTTCTTGCCGTCGTGAGTGAACACGGCGCCCTTGCCGGCGTTGAAGCGCGGCGAATCCTCCAGCACGACGATCGCCTTGCCGACCGCGTCGACGCTGCTGCCGCCGGACTTCAATACTTGATAACCGGCCGCGAGCGCGCGCTCCAGATCGGCACGCACGAGCTTTTCCTTCTCCGGCGTGAGCTCGGATTTGACGACGCCGGCGCCGCCGTGAATGACGAGTACGGGCACAGCGGCCTCCGTGGGCAGGGCGAACAACAGGGAACAGACGACGACCAGACGACGCAGCACGCGCGTACTCCCGTTCGGAACGAAAACGAAGGAGCAAGTATAGGGCGCGCGCCGCCTAGGTGGCTTCCTGCATCAGCGAGGGGAAATCGACGCGAATGGTGGTGCCGACTCCGAGCTTGCTCGAGATGCTGATCTCCCAACCAAAGCGGTCGGCCAGGCGCTTGACGATGGACAAGCCGATGCCGTGCCCCTCACCCTTACTGCGCACGCTGCCGCGGTAGAACGACTCGAACAGGTGCGCCAGGTCCTCTTCGCTCATACCAACACCCGTGTCCTGCACGATCACGCAGGCGTCGTCGATGGTGATGGTGACCGAGCCGCGTTCGGTGTACATGCAGGCGTTGCGGATCAGGTTTCCGATCAAGACACCGAACGCACGCGGCGAGGTGTGCAAGGTGTAGACCGCGCGCTCTTCCACGCTCAAATGCACCGACTTGTCGTCGACCAGCGGTTTGGCGCGCTCGACTTCTTCGCGCACCGCTTCGTTGACGGTGAAGTCCTCTTCCGGCAGGCCGACGCCGTCTTCGCGCGCGAGGATCAGGAACGAGTCGATCAAGGCCTCCATGTCGCGCGCGGCGCGGCGGATGCGTCCGGCGGTGCGGCGCGCGAAGCCGGGCAGTTCGTCCTCGTCGAGCAGCACGTCGGCACCGACCTTGATCACGGTCAGCGGCGTGCGCAGTTCATGGCTGGCGTCGCGCGTGAAGTTGCGTTCGCGGTGGACGAACTCTTCCAGCCGCACCGCGAATCCGTGCAGCGCGTGAGCGAGGCTGCTGACGTCCTCGTCGACGTCGACCGTCACCGGCAGGTTCTCCGGCAACAGCGCGTCGATGTCCGGCGCCTTCGGGTCCCAGCCGCGCACGGTGTCGGCCAAGACGACGATCGGCGCCAGCGCGCGACGCGAGGCGCGATAGGACAGCCAGGCGGTGATGTAGACGGTGGTGAGCAGCAGCGCGAACAGGCCGAAACCGGTCCAGAACACGTAGGAATGCAGGCGCTGCTGTTCGGACACGACGTAGACGCGTCCGTTCGGCAGGTCGGCGATCGCCAGCGCCGGACGATTCGCGGCGGGCGCGTGGTAGCCGGGCGGGAGTCCGGCGATCTCGCGGGGCAGCACCGGCGTGTCGGCGGCGGATTTCCTGAAATAGCTGCGCACGAACGAGTTCTGCGGCGGCGGCGTGGCCGGATCGAGTGCCCGCTGCTCGACGAACTGGCTCGCTTCGCGTGAAACGATTTCACGCAGGATCAGGTTCTCGATCAGGCTCGCGGCGACGTACACGCCGAGCAAGCCGGCCAGGCTGATCGCAGCCATCTGCTGGATGAAGACCGCCCAGATCTTGCGGCGGATGCCAAGCGGGCGGTACATGCGATATCCCCGCGGCGTGCCGCGTCAGCCCCTGCCGACGGCAAGCCGCCATGATTCGTACCGCGCGCCGGCTGGCGCCCCACCCCTCAAGCGCTGCGCCGGTCCGGCGCCGACTCGACGCCGAGATCGGCCAAGCGGTAGCCGGAGCTGTGGATCGTGTGCAGCAGTTGGGTCGCGAACGGACGGTCGATGATTTTGCGCAGATTGTACAAGTGGCTGCGCAGGGTATCGGAATCGGGCAGCAGGTCGCCCCAGACTTCGCGTTCGATGTCGCGCCGGCTGACCACGCGCGGCGACTCGCGCATCAGGATCATCAAGAGCTTCACGCCGATCGGTGCGATCTGCAGCTCCTTGCCGCCCCGCGTCACGCGCAGGGTGGCGGTGTCGAGCACCAGATCGCCCACGCTGAGCACCTCGTCGCTGACTTGGCGGCGGTTGCGCCGGATCAGCGAGCGCAGGCGCGCCTCGAGTTCGCGGATCTCGAACGGTTTGACCAGGTAGTCGTCGGCGCCGGCGTCGAGGCCGACCAATTTGTCTTCGACGGTGTCGCGTGCGGTCAACATCAACACCGGGGTCGCGCGCTTCTCGTCGTGGCGCAAGCGGCGGCACAAGGTGATGCCGTCGAGCCCGGGCAGCATCAGGTCGAGCACGATGACGTCGTAGCTGTTGGTCGATGCGAGGCGCAGGCCGCTGATGCCGTCGGCGGCGTAATCGACGGAGTAACCGCGCCGCTCCAGAAATTCCCCGACCGTTTCCGAAATACCGCGGCTGTCTTCGACGAGCAGGATCGCACCGGTATGACTGTCGCGCTTGTCCACGAGATCTCCCCCTATGCACGTGATCTTCACGTTCGTGAAAATTACGGACCGTACGGCGTGATCGAGGCGTGAAAAAGTTAGCCCGAATCGGTTTTGTTTTGCAAATGCGGCGCTGGTTCGCGTCGTAGTCCGCGATCGAGGCGGCCGGCGGACTCGATGCTCAGGGAAAGACGCGGCTTCGATCGGCCGCGTCGCAGGCATCAGGGGTGGTTCGCCTGAGCGATCGTCCATGATCGCCGCAACCGGGCAGCTCGAAGCCGCGGAAATGAAGCGGCTTCGGCTGGTCTACCCGCGACCATCCATGGCCGCACTTTTCATTTTAAGCCGCGCTGTTCGAGCAGCGGCTCGACACTCGGATCGCGGCCGCGGAATGCGCGGTAGAGCGCCGCCATTTCCTGTGTGCTGCCGCGCGAGAGGATCATGTCGCGGAAGCGCTGGCCGTTCTCGCGCGTCATGCCGCCGTGCTCGCGGAACCAGTAGAACGCGTCGTGATCGAGCACTTCGCTCCACAGATAGGCGTAGTAGCCGGCGGCGTAGCCGCCGCCCCAGATGTGCGCGAAATACGAGGTGCGGTAGCGCGGCGGCACCACGTCCACGGCGACCTTGTACTGCTCGAGCGCCTTCTTCTCGAACGCATCGACGTCCTGCTTGGGCGTGCCGGCCGGCTGCGTGTGCCAGGCCATGTCGAGCAGGGCCGCGGCGAGATACTCCGTGGTGGCGAAGCCCTGGTCGAAGGTGCGCGACTTGTTGATCTTCTCGACCAGCTCGGCCGGCATCGGTGCGCCGGTCTGGTAGTGCTTGGCGTAGTTGGCGAACACCTTCGGGTCACGCGCCCAGTGCTCGTTGAACTGCGAGGGGAACTCGACGAAATCGCGCGGCACGTTGGTGCCCGACAGGGTCGGGTATTCGGTGTTGGAGAACATGCCGTGCAAGGCGTGGCCGAACTCGTGGAACATCGTGGTGACGTCGTCGTAGCTGATCAGCGCGGGCTGGCCGGCCGACGGCTTGGTGAAGTTGCAGACGTTGTAGACGACCGGCTTGGTGCCGAGCAGACGCGACTGGCCGACCAGGTTGTCCATCCAGGCGCCGCCGCGCTTGCTCTCGCGCTTCCAGTAGTCGGCGTAGAACAGCGCCAGCGACTTGCCGTCGGCGTCGAACACCTCGAACACGCGCACGTCCGGCTGGTAGACCGGGATGTCCTTGCGCTCCTTGAAGGTCAGGCCGTAGAGCTGGTTGGCGGCGTAGAACACGCCGTCGTGCAGCACGCGGTCGATCTCGAAGTACGGCTTGATCTGCGCTTCGTCGAGATCGTATTCGGCCTTGCGCACCTGTTCGGCGTAGTACTGCCAATCCCACGCCGCGAGCTTGAACTTGGCGGCGCCCTTGTCGATCTGCGCCTGCATCTTGGCCGCTTCGCCCTGCGCCTTGGCGGTCGCGGTCGGCACCATGTCGGTCATCAGCTTGATCGCGTTGGCCGGCGTCTTCGCCATCTGGTCGGCCAGCGTGTAGGCGGCGAAGTCCGAATAGCCGAGCAGCTTGGCGCGGTCGGCACGCAGCACCGCCAGGCGCTGGATGATCGCGCGCGTGTCGTTGGCGTCGCCGTGCTCGGCGCGGTCGGTCGAAGCCTTGAACAGGCGCTCGCGCACGCCGCGGTCGGTCAGCGAGACCTGCGCCGGCTGCTGCGTGGTGTTCTGCAGCGCGACGAGATACTTGCCTTCCTTCTTGGCGGTCTTGGCGGCGTCGGCAGCGGCGGCGATGTCGGCGTCGGAGAAGCCGGCGAGATCTTTCTTGTCGTCGACCACCAGGGCGCCGGCGTTGTTGGCTGCCAGCAGCTTGTTGGCGAAGTCGGTCGTCAGCGTCGATTCTTCCTTGTTCAACTCGCGCAGCTTGGCCTTGTCCGCCTCGGCGAGCTTGGCGCCGGCGCGCACGAAGTTCTCGTTGTAGCGTTCGAGCAGGCGCTTCTGTTCGGCGTCGAGGCCGAGCTGGTCGCGCTGGTCGTACAGCTTGCTGACGCGAACGAACAGCTTGTCGTCGAGGAAGATCGCGTCTTGGTGCTCGGCCAGCTTCGGCGCGATCGCCTCCTGCACCTTCTGCAGGGTGTCGTTGGTGTCGGCACCGGTCACCGCGTTGAACGCGGTGGAGACGCGGCTGAGCATCTGACCGCTGCGCTCCAGCGGCACGATCGTATTGGCGAAAGTCGGCGCATCCTTCTGCGCGGTGATCTTGGCGATCTCGCCGAGCTGCTCGCGCATGCCGGCTTCGAATGCCGGCTGGTAGTCGGCATCCTTGATCTTGTCGAACGGCGGCGCGTGGAACGGCAGCGTGCTCACCTTGGCGAACGGGTTGCCCGCCACCGACGCGGACGCCTTGGCCGCATCCTTCGCCGAGGCTTCCGGCGCCTGCGCCAGAATGCCGAAACCACCGATCAGGACCAGATTCATCGTCGTCACCAAGAGCCGTTTGCGCAGCATGAGCGTCCTCGCTGATTGGGTTGCCGCGCCTCGCAGGCGCAGCCGGGTCGCGCAGCTTAACGGACTCGCAACGGCGGGACATAGGCCGTTAGGCCCGGTCCGCCGCGCGCGGACACCGGCTCAGCGCAAATCGCGCAGCAGCGGTTCCAGCGCAGTCCAGACCGTGACGAGGATTTTCGGCTGTGCTTTCGCGTTCGGATGCAGGCCGTCGTCCTGCATCAGATCGGGGTCGAGCGCGACCCCGTCGAGCAGGAACGGCAACAAGGGCGCGTTGAATTCCTCGGCCAGACCCCGATACATCGAACGCAGGCCGTCGCGGTATTGCGGACCGTAGTTGACCGGCAGCTCGATGCCGATCAGCAAAATCTTCGCATTCGCGGCCTGGATCGCGGTCAGTATCTTGGCCAGGTTCGCGCGCGCAGTGGCGAGCGGCAGGCCGCGCAGACCATCGTTGGCACCGAGTTCGACCAGCACCAGGGCCGGCTTGTGTTCGGCCAGCAGGGCCGGCAGACGCGCCAGGCCACCGGCGGTGGTTTCGCCGCTGATGCTCGCGTTGACGACCGCCCGCGGCGCCGGTGCGGTTTGCAGGCGCCGCTCGAGCAGGGCGACCCAGCCGTCGTTCAGCGCGATGCCGTGCGCGGCGGAGAGCGAGTCGCCGAGCACCAGGAGCGGGGCCGGCGCCGCTTTCGACACGGACAAGCCCGAAACGAGACAGGCCCAAACCAACAGGATACGAAGCAGGATCATGAGCGCAGACACCATCGCCTTGAGTGCGACCGAGATTAGCAAAGTCGTCGACGGCCCCGACGGGCGCCTGACCATTCTCGACGGCGTGGGACTGACGGTCGCGCGCGGCGACAGCCTCGCCATCGTCGGCGCTTCCGGCTCGGGCAAAACCACCCTGCTCGGCCTGCTCGCTGGCCTCGATCGCCCCAGCAGCGGCAGCATCACCCTGGCCGGACAACGCCTCGATGCGCTCGACGAGGAAGCGCGTGCGCGCCTGCGCCGGCGTCTGGTCGGCTTCGTGTTCCAGAGCTTCCATTTGCTGCCGGCTCTGAACGCCGAGGAAAACGTGATGTTGCCGCTCGACCTCGAGGGTCGCGCCGACGCCGGCGCGCGTGCGGCCGAGGCGCTCGCACGCGTCGGCTTGGAACGGCGCCGGCACCACTATCCCCATCAGCTGTCCGGCGGCGAACAGCAGCGCGTGGCGCTCGCGCGCGCGTTCGTGCACGAGCCGGAAATCCTGTTCGCCGACGAGCCGACCGGCAATCTCGATCAGCGCACCGGCGCCAGCGTCGGCGACCTCTTGTTCGCGCTGAATCGCGAGCACGCGACCACCCTGGTGCTGGTCACGCACGACGTCAAGCTGGCGGCGCGCTGCGCGCGCAGCTTGCAGTTGCGCGAAGGGCGCATCGTCGAAGCCGTTGCAGACTCGATCACGGGCGATGGCGCGTCTTCTTCCCGGGCCAGTATCGCGACCGAGAGCGAAGCCGATCGTGAGGTGAGGGAGATTCCGGCGCAGGAGCCGCGCGCGTGAGGCCATTTGCATTCGCCGCGCGCAGCCTGCGACGCGAATTCCGCCAAGCCGAGCTGGCGACCCTGGCCGCGGCGCTGGTGCTCGCGGTGGCGGCGCTGACGGCGGTGGCGACCCTGGCCACGCGAGTCGAGCGCGCGATCGTGGCCTCCGCCGCGGAACTGATCGGCGGCGATCTCACCCTCAACGCCGGCAAACCGCTGCCGCCCGAATTCACCGCCGAAGCCGCGCGCCGCGGCCTGGCGGTGAACCGGCTCGCCGATTTCGCCAGCGTCGTGTTCGCAGGTACCGCCAGCAAACTCGCCGACGTGCGCGCCAGCGACGCCGCCTTTCCGCTGCGTGGCAGCTTGCGCGTGCTCGACGCGAACGGCGTGGAGAAAAGCGCGCAGGCACCGCCGGCCGGCGCGATCTATGCCGATCGCGCTGCGCTGGTCGCGCTGGACGTGCGCGCCGGCGCGACCGTGCAGCTCGGCGGCCGCGACCTGCTTGTGGCCGGTGAAATCACGCAGTCGCCCGATGGCGGCAACGCGTTCCGCCTCGCTCCGCGCGTGCTGATGAATCTGGCCGACGCCGAGGCGAGCGGCTTGATCGGCGTCGGCAGCCGTGCGCGGCATCGTCTGCTCCTCGCCGGCGACGCGGCTCAGGTCGCTGCGTTCGCCGCCTGGGCCAAGCCGCGCCTGCCCGACGGCGCCGAGCTGACCACGATCGAAGATGCGCAGCGCAATATGCGCACCGCGTTCGAACGCGGCGAAAGCTTCCTGCGCCTGGCGGCCCTGCTCGCCGCGCTCTTGTCCGGTATTGCGGTCGCGCTGGCAGCGCAGCGGTTCGCTCGGCGCAAAGTCGAGGAAGTCGCCTTGTTGCGCTGCCTCGGCGCCAGTCGCAGCGAAATTCTCACCGCGCTCCTGCTCGAACTCGGCCTGCTCGCGCTGCCGGCCTGCTTGCTCGGCCTCGCACTCGGCCTCGGTTTGCAGGAATTGGCGTTGAGCCTCGCGCACGGTCTTTTGCCCGGTGCGGCGCCGCCGTTGCCCTGGCAGCCGCCGCTGGCCGCGTTCGCGGTCGGCTGGGCCGTGCTGTTCGGCTTCGCCCTGCCGCCGCTCTTGCGTCTGCGCGAAATCGAGCCGATGCGCGTGTTCCGCCGCGAGACGTCCGCGCGCGTGCGCCGCTTCGATGCGCTGTATCTGCTGCCGCTCGCGGTCGGTGCGGTGCTGATCGGCTTGGGTGCCGACAATCCGCGTCTGGCCGCCACGCTCGCAGCCGGTTTCGCCGGCGTTGCGCTGACGACCTTCGTGCTCGGCCTTCTGCTGTTGAAACTGACGCGCCTGGCGGCGTCGCGACTGCGCGGCGCGTTGCGCTTCGGGCTCGCCAATCTGGCACGCCGGCGCACGCTGACCCTGCTGCAAGCCGGCGCGCTCGCGCTGAGCTTGACCGCGCTGGCCGTGCTCGCGGTGGTGGGTCCGTCCCTGCTCGCGCGCTGGCGCGCCGAGCTGCCCAACGACACACCGAACTGGTTCGTGCTGAACCTGCAAGCCGAGCAGCGCGAGGCGGTACTGCAACGCCTACGCGAAGCCGGCGCGCACAGCCTCACCACGCTGCCGCTGGCGGTCGGCAAGCTGGTCGCGATCAATGGCCGCATGCCCAATCCGGACGACTACGACGATCGCCGCGCGGCCGGGTGGATCAACGGCGAAACGCGCGTCAGCTGGAGCGACAAGCTGCCCGATTCGAACAAGCTGCTGCAGGGACGTTGGTTCGACACGCAAACGCAGGGGCCGCAACTGTCGGTCGATCAGATGTGGATCGACATGTTCCATCTGAAACTCGGCGACACGATGACCTTGCGCGTCGGCGAACGTGAAATCACCGCGACGATCGCGAGCATCCGCGGCGTCGACTGGGATTCGTTCCGAGTCAATTTCTTCCTGATGCTGGATCCGGCCAGCGGCGCCGGACTACCGTACAGTCACGTCGCCAGTTTCTATCTCGGCGGCGATGCGACGGCGACCTTGGCCGGACTGTCGCGCGACTATCCGAATCTGTCCTTGATCGATCTCAACGCGATCCTCGACCGCGTGCGCGAGATCATCGCGCGCGTCAGCGATGCGGTCGCCTGGGTGCTCGCCTTCAGCCTCGCCGCCGGCCTGCTGGTGCTGCTCGCGGCGCTGGCCGCCACCGCGGACGAGCGCCGCCGCGAAACCGCGCTGTTGCGCACGCTCGGCGCGCACACGCGCCAGCTCAATATCGCGGTACTGGCCGAGTTCGGCGCGCTCGGTCTGCTCGCCGGCGTCATCGCGATCGTCGGTGCCAGCGCGATCGGCGCGCTGCTTGCGCGCCAGGTGTTTCGCTTGCCCGGCTATCTGCCGCCGCTCGATGCGCTCGGAGCGGTCGTGCTCGGCGCCGCCGCGGTGGTCGCCGTGGCCGGCTGGATCGGCACGCTGCGCATCGCACGCACCTCGCCGATGGCGGTACTGCCACGCATTTGATCCACGCAATGCGTCAGTGTGCGGCAGGTGCAGCGCCTGCCGCGAACGTGCTGCCGAGACGCTCGGTCAGCAGGCGCCGCTGCGGTTCGTCGAGCGCGGCGACGAGTACGTCCATCGCCGCATCGAACTTGGCCAGCGTCGCCGCGCGCTCCTGGGCAGAGTCGGTCAGCGCCTTGATCTGCTGCAGAGGTTCCGCAGCAGTCGCGGCTTGCGCGGTGGCGACGGATTCGTAGGCGAGCAGCGCATCGCGCATGGCCGTCCACGCCTCGGTCTGGTCGGCACGCAGCAGCAATTGCGTGCGCAAGTCGCGCAGTGTGGCGAGAAAGCCGGCGAGCGCGTCGCCGGCAGCGGCCGCTGCAGCCGGCGCGCAGGGTGCGGTCGCCGCGTCGCGATTGCCGCCGCCGCGATGTCCACCACCGCCTTTGCCGCCGAATCCCTGCGCCCAGGCGCCCGAGACGGGCAGTACGGCGAGCAGCACGAGCACGACGACAGCCGGTGCGTGCTGGCTTTTTCGGGTCGCGATCGAAGTGCGGCGGCCGATACTGGGCGAGGGAATGGGGCGAGAGACGGACGTGCAACGGCGCATGGCGATAAGCCGTATCGAAGGTCGAAGCAGGCTAGCACGCAGGCGTGGGCGGACTTCCGACCAAACGCCGGACTTACAGGCTTTTACCTCGTAAAGCAGGCTTGGGAATGCCTGCCGCCGCGGCCTCTACGTGCCCTTCCCCGCAGGCACCGGGCTAGTTGCCTTTCGATCGCCATTCAAAAGCTTTGTTCAGATCGACCGTGCTGAACATGATGTGGCCGCGATTGATCTCGCGCGCCATCGCCGGCTGCCCGTCGAGCTTGCCCGACCACCAGCCGCTCTGCGACTTGCCGACGAATTCCACGCGCTGCTTGCCCGCGGTGAACACCATCGTATGCGTGCCATCGGCGGCGACCGTGTCGCTCAGGCGGCAGCCGACAGCCGGCGCGTAGTCGATCTCGCATTGCTCCGACGACGGCGTCTCGTCGGCCGTGGCGGCACAAGCCGCAAGAGCGAGGGCGAAGGAAACGGCGAGCAACTTCCACTGCATCTTGCGCCTCCTGCGCGGCCGCGGGCCGCGTTGACGGGAACCGCTTCGAGCTTGCGCAAATCCGCAGCGCAAGTCCAGCGCGGAGGCGAAGAACCTAGAATGCACCGCCTCTCCCGAACGCGAGCGTAGCCATGTGGAATGCCGTACTGCCCATCCTGCTGCTGATCGGCTCGAACGTCTTCATGACGTTCGCCTGGTACGGCCACCTGAAATTCACCGATCGGCCGCTCTGGATCGTGATCCTGGCGAGCTGGGGCATCGCGTTCTTCGAGTACTGCTTGCAGGTGCCGGCGAATCGCTATGGCTACGGCGTGTTCAATCCGGCGCAGCTGAAGGCGATACAGGAAATCATCACGCTCTGCGTCTTCGCCGGCTTCTCCGTGTTCTACCTCGGCGCCGCGATCCGCTGGAACCATTTGGTGGGTTTCGCGCTGATCGTCGCAGCGGCGTTCTTCATCTTCCAGGAATGAGGTCGGCCGCTCGCCCCGGACACGTTTCGTCACCGTGGCGGCGCTCTCGGAAAGCATTCCGTAAGCATGCGAGCGTAGCGTCGCTTACGCTCATCCCACGCAGGAGGAATGCGATGAAAGTCTTGTCCGCCATACTCGCTCTGCCGCTGGCGTTGTCGTTCGCCGCTGCCCACGCGCAAGCCCCCGCCGGCGCTCCGGCCGGCTCCACCGGCCTGTGCAAGGACGGCAGCTACACCTCGGCCGACGCCAAGAAGGGCGCCTGCCGCGGCCACAAGGGCGTGAAGGAATGGTATGCCGCCGCCGCTGCGACCGCGGCTACTGACAGCACGGCCAGCAAATCCGCATCCAAGACCACGGCCGCCGCACCGACGGGCAGTGCTCCGGCCGGCTCGACCGGGCTGTGCAAGGACGGCAGCTACACCGATGCGGACACCAAGAAAGGCGCCTGCCGCGGCCACAAAGGCGTGAAGGAATGGTACGGCGCAAGCGCTGCTGCCGCAGCACCCGCGACGAAGGCCGCGGCCCCGGCAGCGCCTCCGACACCGGCACCCGCTGCGCCTTCGACGCCCGCGGCCGCATCGGTCACGACACTGGCACCGCGCTCGACTGCCGCGCCGCCGACGGTGCATACGCAAACCGATCCCAACAATCGCGCCGCGGCACCGGGCGGCGGCGCCGGCAAGGTTTGGGCGAACACCGAAACCAAGGTCTACCACTGCTCATCCGACCGTTACTACGGCAAGACCAAACAGGGCGAGTACCTGAGCGAAGCCGACGCGCAAGCCAAGGGCTACCACGCCGCGCACGGCAAGACCTGCTCGCCATAACGGAAGCGCATCCGATCTACCCCGAAGGCAGCGCGCATGCGCTGCCTTCGCATTTCGACCGGTCAGTGCTGCGGCGGCAGACTAACTTTGCCGCCGACGTCCGAGTAGTGAATGCTGTCGAGGTTGGCCTTCGACTCGACCGTGAAACCGCCGCGCACGTGGTCGGCGCGGATATCACCGGAACTGTCCCTGCCGACGCCGGCGTCGCCGCCGATGTCGTCGAACACGATGTCGCCGGAGCTGTCGTTGTCGATGCGTGCATGCCCGCCGATGTGGCGGAATTTGACGTCGCCCGAACTGTCGTTGTGCACGACGGCATTGCCGCGCACGTTGCGCAGATCGATGTCGCCGGAACTGTCGGAATCGACCGTGACGTCGCCTTCAACACCGTCGGCCTCGATGTCGCCCGAGGTGTCTTTGATGCGGATACCGCCGCCGACGTCGCGCAGATCGATGTCGCCGGAGCTGTCGGTCAGGTCGATGCCCTTGCGCAGCCCATCGATCTCGATGTCGCCGGAAGAATCGCGCAAGCGCAACGCCAGCGCCGCCGGCATCCGCACTTCGACGTCGATGTAAGCGTAGTGGTTGCCGAACAGCTTGATACCGCCGTCGTTGTCGGGGATCTGGGTCGCCGCTAGCGCGACCGCGCCTTCACGGCGCTGAGTCAACTGCAGCGCAGCCAGGCTCGCCTCTTCGCTGGCGCAGGCCTTGCCGCGAACTTCGATGCTCGCCAGGCCCGCCACGCCCTTGATGTTCAGATCGCCGGCACCGGTGGCGAGATCGAACGCATCGAGCCCCTTGGCGTCGATGTCGAGCTTGCGCTCGGCGCGAAAGGCGCAGTCGTCCGCGAGGGCAGCAAGCGGCGACAGGGCAAACAGGATCACGGTAATCGTGCGCAGCATGGAGCCTCCGGCATTGGGTCTAGGGCCTACTTGGATACCGTTCCGGCGTGGAAGGTTTACACGATCCCGATCTCCTCACCTTCTGAGTTAGCGGGCCGAGGTCAAACCAAGTCCATACGTGATACTCCCGATCGCTGTCGAACGACGCCTTGCGGTCACCTAGGGTCCTCAGCCCAACTTCGGCTTCGCGCTGTTCTCCGCCGCCGCCTTCGCTCGCCGGCACGGCGGCCCGAGCGAGGAATCGGGACGACGTGAGCCCAACTCCCCCTACCGAGCCGACCATCGATCGGGCACACTGATAGGGCTTGGGGTCGACACCACGATAGGATCTGTCCGCGCGGCGGGAGAGGTCACTACCGCGCGAGGCGATCATGAAAGACAAGCCATTGACCACCAGAGCCGTTCGTCTGAACTGGCGACTACCCGCGCTGATGAGCGAGCGCGGCATCTACAGCAACGCAGAACTACGACGCCGCCTGCTGAACCTCGGGATCGGCATCTCCAGCGCACAAATGAGCCGAATCGTCGGCGAGCGCCCACGTCTTCTCCGTCTGGACATGCTGGAGGGTCTGATGACCGTGCTTGCCTGCGGTGCAGACGAGCTCCTGGAGCCGGGCGCCGATCGGCGTGACGAGCAATACGCTCATTCCTCCATGGCCTCCGGCAGCAACATTCCCTGACGCCGCACCTGCAGTGTCCGAACCAGCAGAGGCTGGCGCATGCCCCATTGCAATGTCCGTGTATCGCTCCGCGATTGGAGCGAAAGCACATCTTTATCCGAGATGTTTCATCAAATGAAACAAATCGCTCTTTTCTCAATGAAACCCGTCAGCTTTTGGAAACTTGAAGGCGAGATTAATCGCTAGGATGAGCGCGCTCTCCAAGAGCAGATGTCACAGCGAAAAGAAACACTTGCGGACTCTGGGATCGGGACCTTCGAGTCCGCTATTTTTTCAACCCGGATAATTACCCGTGATCCCGATTCGTCATTTCTATCCCAACGGTTCCCGCCTGGAACTTGACGAAAAAAGCCTGGAGGCGGAAGGGAAACGCGCCATCGCCGTCGTGCATGGCGAAGGATCGGGTCGCGGTTGCACGCTATCGGTCAATGCCTCGGCCGCCGGCGTTTGGATTCCGCTGCGCGAGGAACTGCAGTTCAGCAGCGGCGAGGCCGTCGTATATCCAGGGGAGTTGCGCGTTTCCGAATCGGAATACGGCTTGCGCGCCACCAGTCGCGGCAATGCCATCTGGGTGGCCTTGCTCGCGGGCGCGCAGACCTGGCGTGAGCTGACCGGAATGTCTCTTGGGCTTACGCTCGATCCGCCCTTGCTGCCGGCACGCCACGCAGCCGATTTCAGCTTGCGTCGCAGCGCGGTCACGATGCGGCGCGCGGCGAGAGGAAAAGACCGCGCAGCACAGACGCTGATCCAGCGCATTCTCTCGCTGCAGGACAAATTCTCGAAGTCCATCGCGGCCTGCCCCGGACGTACCTTCAAACAGCGGCGAATGGTCTTTCTGCGCCTGCAACGCGTACGCAATCGGCTCGCCGCCAGCTTTCAAAGCGACTTCAGCAACGAAGACCTCGCGCGCATGGCGGGTTATTCGTCCTCGCATTTCATTCGAGCCTTCGGCGCCGCCTATGGCGAAACGCCCCACGCGTATCTCGTCCGGCAACGACTGAAGCACGCGCTCAGACTGCTGCATACCAGCCCGCTTGCGATCGCGGAAGTCGCGATGGCCAGCGGATTCGACAGCCCGTCTTCATTTTCCCGCTCATTCCGCGACAACTTCGGAACCACCGCGCGCCTGGCAAGAGAACGAATGGCGAGAAAGCCGACGCTGGTGGTTCGAGAACTTCTTTCGGAAGTCGAAAAGCGCAGTTTGTGAAAAGTTTGGCGCGCCTTCTTGGCAATACAAATAATTTACGGCTTCTTAATATCGAACGACATTGCCACGCAATGTTGCTACGGCTTCGATCACGAAAAAACGGGAGAAGATCTCAATGTCAACGACGATACTAAGAAAGGCGATCAAGTGCGGACTCTACGGGCTGGGTATGACGAACCTGCTCGTGGCGGCTCCCGCCTTGGCGCAAGACACACAAGGCGAAACGCAATCGCTGGAAACCGTCACAGTGACCGGTTCGCGCATCCGCAAGGCGGACGTCGAAACCGCTCAACCCATTCTGGTACTCGATCGAGCCGCGATCGAGAAGCAAGGCTTCAACTCGGTCGTCGACATCCTGTCGAACCTGACCGAAGCCGGCTCGCCGCCGATCAGCCGTTCGAGCGTCTTGGCTTCCGGCGAAAACGTCGGCGGCTACTACATCGATCTGCGCAGCCTCGGTGCGAACCGCACTCTTATCCTGTTGAATGGTAAGCGCCTGGGCGCGACCAGCGACGGCCTACAGGATCTGTCGCAGGTCCCGATAGCGGCAGTCGAACGCATCGAGGTTCTCAAGGACGGCGCTTCGGCGATCTACGGTTCTGACGCGATCGCGGGCGTGGTCAACATCATCACGCGCCGCAACTACGACGGTATGGAAGCCAGCGCCTACATCGGCCAGTACGACGAGGGCGACGGCACCAAGCAGACCTACAGCATGACGCTCGGCTCGCACAACGAGCGCGGCTCGATCACGGTCGCGGCCGAGTATTCGAAGGAAGATCCAACCTGGGCGCGCAACCGCCCATGGAGCGCCTACGGCAACAGCAGCCGGCATCCGCTCGATGCGCTGACAGCGGTGTCGCAGTGGGGTACGTTCTTCTTCCCTGACGGCTCGTGCCCGGGCCAGGACATCAGCTACTTCGCCAACGCGCGAGGCCTGGGCGGTTCATGCACCCTCAATCCCGGCGGCAATCCGTTCAACGACGGTCGCAA
Organism: Dokdonella sp. GW821-FHT11D02; assembly: GCF_058808595.1. Classification (NCBI taxonomy): domain Bacteria; kingdom Pseudomonadati; phylum Pseudomonadota; class Gammaproteobacteria; order Lysobacterales; family Rhodanobacteraceae; genus Dokdonella; species Dokdonella sp. GW821-FHT11D02. The sequence goes on from NZ_CM179520.1 coordinate 3,965,809, forward strand.
CGGACGTCCAAACGACTACCACGGCACCAACTCCGCCGGCGGCGCGCAAGATCTGTCCAACTCGAACTCGGAAATGATGGGTACGACGGGTACCGACCGGCACTCCTTGTTCGTGGCGGGTGAATACAACATCACCGACAACATCAAGTTCTCGACCGACATCCTGTACAACAAGCGTTCGACCACGCAGCAGGTGGCGGGTTACCCGTTCCAGGGCGGCAATCTGTCGGCCGACAGCTACTACAACCCATTCGGCAACCAGCATCCGGTCGAAGGCGAAGAAAGTACCAACATCTATTTCCTCCGCCGCGGCTGGGAAGTGCCGCGCTCCACCCGCAGCGATCTGCAGACGTATCGTTTCTCGGGCACCTTGGAAGGCACCTTCGAGATCGCCGGCCGCACCTGGAACTGGGATATCGGCGGCTTCGTCAACACGAATGATCTGCTCAAGACCGGCCGTGGCGACTACAGCCTCGGCGCCGTGGCAGCAGCGACGGGCCCCTCGTTCTACAACGATCTGACCAATCGCGTGGAATGCGGCACGCCGCAGCGTCCGATTCAGTACGGTGCGGGCCCCGGCCAGTGCGTCCCATGGAACCCGTTCTATCCCGCCGGCACGGTCGCGCCGGACTCATTGTCCGGCAATGAGACTCTGCAGACTTTCATGTTCCCGTACTACCACGATACCGGTCGCACCAAAACCGTCGACTACAGCGCCAACCTGACCGGTTCGCTGTTCTCGCTGCCGGCCGGCGATCTCAGCATCGCCACGGGTTACGAGTACCGCCAGGAGTCCGGCCGCTTCGAACCTGACGCATCCAAGCAAGCGGGCCAGTCCACCGACCTCGCCGGCACCATGACCAAGGGACGTTACTCGGTCGACGAGTACTATCTCGAAGTCGATGTGCCGGTGTTGAAGGACGTGCCGTTCTTCAAGGAGCTGTCCTTCAACGTCGCCGCCCGCTACTCGGACTACTCGACGTTCGGCGACACCACCAACAGCAAGTTCAGCCTGACTTGGCGTCCCATCGAAGACTTGTTGGTTCGCGGCAACTATGCCGAAGGGTTTCGCGCACCCACGATCGGCGATCTGTACGGCGGATCGAGCCAAACGTTCGCGTTCTATACCGACCCCTGCGACATCCGCAACTCCGCCGGACGCAATCCTGATGTGCTCGCGCGCTGTATGAGCGGCATGGGCGGCATTCAAGCCCCGACAACGCCGGACTTCAACCAGCGACGCCAAGGCAACGCGGCTTGTGCAGCATTCCCCTGCCAGACCCCCGTTGCGTTCATGGCGGGCTCGAATCCCAACCTCACGGCGGAAACGTCAACCAGCAAGACCGCGGGTTTGGTGTACAGCCCGCACTGGATTCAGGGGCTCGACTTCAGCCTCGACTGGTACAACATCAAGATCGACAACGCCATTTCCACCGACTCGGTGACGCAGATGCTGCAAGACTGCTACGTGTTCGGGGCAGAATCGCGCTGCTCACCGACGCTGTTCACGCGTGATGCCAACGGCAACGTCAACACGGCTCTGATCGGTGGCATCAACCAGGGCTGGCAGGAAGTCGAGGGTTACGATTTCGGTATCAACTATCGACTGCCGGAATTCTCGTTCGGCCGCTTCCGCGTGAGCTGGGACACGACCTACGTCTCCAAGAACAACGTCAAGGCCGACGACCAGCCCGAGACGGTTGTCGAGGTACGCAACAGTTTCGCCGGCTACCCGCGCATTCGCTCCAATCTGAGTCTGGATTGGTCGCTGGGCGACTTCGGCGCGACCTGGACCTCGCGCTACTACTCCAGCATGAAGGAGAACTGTTCCTACGACACGGACGGCGGGCCCGAATGCAATATGCCCGACAACGTCGCACCGGATTCGGGGGAACAGCCGGTCAACCGTGTCGGCGGAAGCACGTGGCATGACGCGCAGATACGCTGGACCGCACCATGGAACGGCACGATCTCGATCGGCGCGAACAACGTGCTCAACAAGAAGCCACCGATCATGTATACGGCGCCCAACTCGCAGTACGCCTACTGGGGCGGGTTCGACATCGGCCGCTTCTACTACCTGCGCTACACGCAGAAGTTCTGATCGACGTTCCACTTGACGGGGGCGTCGACCGGCAGCGGCTGAAAGCTGCTGCCGGTCGACGATTTCGGCGCGCACGCGGCCACAGCGCAACTCGACGCCGATTTGCTCTTAACAGCAAACGTATCAATCCTTTCGCGTCGACGCCGGTTCTGCCAGCGTCGACGGCTCAGTACTCGAATCCATCCTGGAACAAGAGGTCGAGCACCGCACCGACTTCAACCGCGCCGCTGTCGCAACCCGCGCCAGCCGGACGTCCGCCACCGCGCTGATCGAGAAAGAACAAACACTGCACCGACGGAATACGGTCGACCGCGGCGCTAGCGCCGGCAGGAAGCATCGTCTGCGTCGGCCCGCCGTTGTTCGCCAGCGCACCGAGCAGCGGATTGCCGGCACCGTCGCCGGCTTGCGAGAACGGGCATTGAGTCGCGCCGAACCAGAGGTTGTAGCCGGCCGATTCCAACACGCCGTCGCAGTTGCCGCCGGGATTGTCGGCGATGATCGAACGACCGATCGTCAGCGTCGCCGCTGCGCTCCCCTCTTTGTACAAGCCGCCGCCGAACGATGCACTGTTGCCGGCGATGGTGGCGTAGTCGATGCGGCTCGCGCCGCTGCCTTCTTGGTAGAACGCCGCACCGCCACCGCCGGCGCTGTTGGCATTGAAGGTGGAATCGACGATCGTCGCGCTCGCGCTGCTGTGGATCGCGCCACCGTTGCGCGTGGCGACATTGCCGCTGAACGTGCTGGTACGCACGATCAGGTCCCCGTTGCGATGCGCGATGGCGCCGCCGTCGCCATTGAGCCCGGTATTTCGATTGCCGCTGAAGGTACTCGCCTGCACCACCAGCGTGCCGTCGTTGGCCACCGCAGCACCGTCGGAGACATTGTCTTGTACGTGCACGCGGTCGAGCCGCAACACGCCGAAATTCTCCAGCGCGTGCACGTCTCCGTTCTTGCCGTGGCGCAGGGTCAGGCGCCGCAGCGTCGCGTGCGCGCTGGCGTAAACCTGCAAGAACGCCGAGGCATTGCCGCCGTCGAACGTGATCGTGCCGCCACCGTCGATGACGACCGCATTCGCGATGTGCTGGTACAGACTGAACGCGATCGTCGCCGTTCCGCACGCGAACGTGATCGTGCCGCCGCCGCTGCCGTCGACCGCGGCGAGCACGTCGCCGAAGCCGTCCTCGTTGCAGTTGCCTGGGCCGACTACGCCGTTAGCCGCCTGCGCCGTCGCCGCAACGCCCAGCGCCGCCGCCAGGAACACGCAGGCCCATCCCCTCTTGCTCATGTCGCGCATATCGCCGCCTCGCTCCGCTTCGTCTGCTGGGCGCAGACATTGCTTGAGGAAACGCCAAACGATGCCGCGTTGAGACAATGCAGCGCGATCTCGGTTTGCGCGCCGGCGAGATCAGCGGCCGCGGACCTCCTCGCTCTTGGCGCGATCCCACAGCGCGTCCTGCTCGGCCAGCGGTTTCTGCGCCAGCGTCTCACCGGCGGCGGCGGCGATCGCCTCCATGCGGCGGAAGCGCCGCTCGAACTTCGCGTTCGCCTGGCGCAACGCCTGCGAGACGTCGACCTCGGCATGCCGCGCAAGGTTGACGCAGACGAACAGCACGTCGCCGATTTCGTCGGTCAGACGCGCACGATCTTCGCCGGCGGCGAATTCGGCGCGGACTTCCTCGATCTCTTCATGCAGCTTGTCGAACACCGGCCCGACGTCGGGCCAATCGAAACCGACTCGCGCCGCTTTCTTCTGCAGCTTCAGCGCACGCTGCCACTCGGGCAAGCCGCGCGAAATGCCGGCCAAGGCGCTGCCGTCGGCCTCGCCCTTGGCGGCGCGCTCATCCGCCTTCAGGGCTTCCCAACTCGCCGTCTGCGCAGCGGCTGACTCGACGCGCGCATCGGCGAACACGTGCGGATGGCGCCGCACCATCTTGTCGCAGATCGAGTCGACTACGTCGGCGAAGGCGAAATGGCCTGCTTCCTCGGCCATGCGCGCATGGAAGACGACTTGCAGAAGCAGATCGCCGAGCTCGTCGCGCAGGTCGGCGTAGTCGCGCCGGTCGATCGCATCGGCGACTTCGTAGGCTTCCTCGATCGTGTACGGCGCGATCGTCTCGAAAGTCTGCTCGACGTCCCAGGGACAACCGCGTTCGCGGTCGCGCAAACGCGCCATGATCTCGAGCAGGTCGTCGATGGAAGGTTTGGCAGCGGATCGCATGATGGAATGACTCGAAGGAAACGGGCGACGCGGCGACGCATCGCCGCCGACGGCAAAGGCTACGTGCCGATCGCTACGGTTTGGTCAGCAGCGCCGACCAGTCGGCGGCAAGATCGCCGACCGCGAAGAAGTCCGGATTCAACAGCGAATCGCGCGTGTTGTAGCGCAGCGGCTGGCCGTCGAAATCGAACACCGCGCCGCCGGCCTGTTCCAGCACGCATTGACCGGCTGCGGTATCCCATTCCGACGTCGGACCCAAACGCAGATAGAGATCGGCGGCGGCGGCGGCGATGCGCACGAACTTCAACGAAGAACCGAGCGGCATCTTCGCGCAGGGACCGAGCCGCGCGAGCAGATGCGCCTCGTGTTCGGAAGCGTGTGAGCGGCTGCCGGCGACGACCAGCGGCACGTCGCGTCGGCGCGTACTCAGTCGGCGCGGCTTGGCGCCGGCGCTTTCAGCGAACCAGGCTTCGCCGCCCTGCCAAGCCACGGCCAGTTCGCCGCCGACCGGCTTCTGCACCACACCGAGCACCGGCCGCTGCGCATCGATCAGCGCGATGTTGACCGTGAACTCGCCGTTGCGCTTGACGAACTCGCGCGTGCCGTCGAGCGGATCGACCAGCCAGTAGCGCGACCAGCGCGCGCGTTCGCTCCAGGCGACGCCGGCCGATTCCTCCGACAGCACCGGCAGTTCCGGCGTCAGCTCGTTCAGAGAGGCCAGGATCAGGCGATGCGAGGCGAGGTCGGCCGCGGTCAACGGCGTGCGATCGTCCTTCTGCTCGACCGCGAAATCCGATTCGTACACCTCCAGAATCGCTTCCGCCGCGCGTTCTGCGATCGCGGCGGCGGCGCGCGCGAGCTGTTCGAGCGAGAGACTCATGGCTGCGGCCGGAAGCGACCGGCGAGGAATTCGCGCGCGATGAACAGCGCGGCGATCGAACGGCCCTCGGTCACGTCGGGCTGCTCGAGCAAACGATGCAATTCAGACAATTTCCACGGCACCACTTCCAGCTCCTCCGGCTCGTCGCCGACCAGACGCTCGGGGTACAGCTGGCGCGCGAGCACGATGTGCGTCATCGCGGTCATGTAGTTGGGCGACAGCGACAAACGGCCCAGGATGTGCAGCTCGCGCGCGCCGTAGCCGACCTCTTCCTTCAGCTCGCGATCGGCGCCCTGCTCGACCGTCTCATCGCGATCCAGCCGCCCCTTCGGCAAGCCGAGTTCGTAGCGGTCGATGCCGGCCGCGTACTCGCGTACCAGCAGCACGGTGTCCTCGTCCTGCATCGCCACGATGATGACGGCGCCCAGGCCCGAACTGCGCAGCCGCTCGAAGGTGCGCTGCTGTCCGTTGGAGAACTCGAGATCGACCTGCTCCAGGCGCAGGAAACGGCTGTCGTCGACGGTGCGGGTCTGGCGGATGATCGGCGGCTTGCGCATGACGCGATTGTACGGGAGAGCCGCCGGCGGCGGCCGCGAATAGCCGCCCGATTCACGGCAAGGCGTCGGCCCAGTTTGCCCACCATTGCTTGGGCTGGGTCGGAATCTCCTGCCACCAAGCGCCGATCGCGGCTTGATCGCCTGCCGCCCAAGCCGCGCGATGCGCGGTGTCGTCGGCGGAAACCTGCAAGGCGCGCGCGAGTCTCGGATACAACGCACCCTGCGCCAACCACGGATGTCGCGTCAGCAAGCTCAGCAACGTGAACGCATCCGCATCGGCGGCGGCATCGGCGACGCGTTCGGCGGCGGCAGGCGGCGGCCGGGACGCTTCGAGCTCACGCTCGAAATCACGCACCGCCGCCGCGAAGGCGGGTGACGCCTCGGGTCGCAACGGCGTCGAGGCGCGTTCGCCGTTGAAATCCATCGCGAAGCCCGACGGCAACAGCACTTCCTGCGCGCCCAATCGATAAGCGATCCAGCCGCTGCGCACGTAGACACGGCCGCGGCCGTCGGCACTTTTCCACACCTCGAAATCGCAGCCGAGATCGACCAGTTCGGCCGCACCCGCGTCGACGCCGAAGTAATCGGGCGGCGCCCAGATACGCGCGCGCAAATGGCCGCGATCGAGGCTGACCCGATGCCGACCGCTGCGCGTTTCGAGCAAGCGCAAGCTCGATTGCGGCGACAGCTGGATGCGCCCGATGCGGGCGACGTCCACCGTCAACGATTCCGCAGCGCCGGTTTCGAGCGCCGCGCCGGGCGCGAGCTGCGTGGTCTGTGCCGCGCCTCCCTCCACCGCGACCGACCACGCGCGTCCCTCGCTCCACGCCAAACGGTAGTAGTAGCCGGCACACGCGACCACGCTCGCGGCGAGGCCGGCCGCCAAGACGGCCGCGAATGCGCGGTGCCGTCGCGCCGGTGCCACCGGCTTGCCTTTCCATTCGTCGACACCGCGCGCACGCGCGCCGTACGGCGTCAGCAAGGCCTGCAAACGACGCACTTCTTCATCGCCGCCGGCGGCGGGATCCCACAGCGCATCTTCGATGTCACTCATCTCGCACCTCCGCCTGCTGCGCGCTTTCGAGCCCGAGTGCGGCGCGCAACTTGGTCATGCCGCGATGCAGATTGACGCGCACCGATTCGGGCGTGAGTCCGGCCAGTGCCGCGATTTCGGCGCCGCCGAGTCCTTCGACCAGGCGCCAGGTCAGGGTTTCTCGATACGCCTCCGGCAAGCTCGCCAGCACACGCAGGATGCGCTCGGCTTCGGCGCGCTGCTCCGGCGACGCCGCGGTCGAGGCGCGCTCGGGCAGCTCGTCCGTCGTCACCTCGTGCGCTGCCGGCGCCTGCAGGCGTCGCGCGATCGTCGCGATCCACGGCCCGAACTTGTGCTCTTCTTTGAGCTGGGCCAGGCGCTGGAACGCGAGCGCGAAACACTCCTGAGTCAATTCGTCCGCCAGCGCCGGGCGAAAACGGCCGAGCAGGATGCCGTGCACCAGCGGCGCGAAGCGGCGATACAGCCGCGCATACGCCGCCTGCGCGCCATCGCGCGCGGCACGCACGTCGCGTGCGACGTCGAACGCGCTGATCGGACCGGCGGCCGTTTCGTGCAACGGAACTCCTCGTTCGTGTCGATGAAGAGCGCAGCGGTGCGCGAAACGTTAACCGCGCACCGACGGTTAACGGCGCAGGCTCGGCGCCGCTCTTGCTGGAGCCATTCTCCGTGGAGTTCGCCATGCCCCGTTGGCTCAGCCTCATCCTGCTCTGGATCGCCTCGTTCGTCCAAGCGCAAAGCGGCCTGCCGCGCTGGGACGCGTTGCCGGCGATCGACGTACACCATCTGCAAGGCGCTTACGCCGGTCGCGACGTCTGCCCGATATGCCAGCACGGCTACGACGCCGGTTTACTGGTGTTCCTACCCTCGACTACCGCGCCGAGCGAGGCGGCGCGGATCGCGCAGGCTTTGCGCGCAACGGCCGCGACGATCGGCGACGACCGCTTCCGCGCCTTCCTGATCCTGACCGGTGCGCCACCGTCCGCGGCCTTGCTCGAAGCCGTCGCCGGTGTGCAGACCGGCTGGTACGTGGCCCATCTGCCGGCAGACCGGCTCGCCGCCGCTTCGCGCGATTTCGCACTGCCGCTGGCCGATCTGGCGCAAGGCTACGCCTTCGCGCAACGCCGCCTGCTTTGGCACTTCGATCCACTCGCCGACGGCTGGACATCGCCGCTGGCGGCGCAGGCGCGCTATGCCATGAATTTCTTGCAAGCGACCTATGCGCAAGCCTCCGCCGACGACGATCCGGATACGCCGAAAGGCCGGCTGTGGAGCGCGCCCGATCGCCTGTCGTCGACCGTGGCGCTGACGCCGTCACCGCAGACGACGACGCATCGCGTCTGCTTCGTCGATGCCCCCGCTTCGCCACGCGCCGAGGCCTTGCTCGCTTTGAGCCTGCCCGACTCGACCGCGCCGCAACGCGTGCGCTGGGCGCGCAGCGACGAGGCCGGTTGCGTCTCGTTGCAAGGCGCGCGCGAGCCATCGCGCATCCAGGTCGAACTCTTCAGTCCGCTGCGCGCGGCGGCCAGCGCCGAGATCGATACGCGCGCGCTGACCTCCGATCGCGCACTCGAGATCGTCATCGGCACGCAGGAAGCAACCGGCGTGAGCGGCCATGAAACCATCGTCGGCCTGCCCTGCGAAGGCTGCGAGGCCGCGCTCGACGGCCTGCCGGCGCGGCTCGCTTCGATCAGCCGGTTGGCAACGCCGTCCGAACCGGGCGAGCCGCTGCGCTTGTCCGGCATCGTGCGCGATGCGCAAGGGCAGCCGCAGCGCGGCATCGTCGTCTACGCGTATCACACCGATCGCGGCGGCCTCTACCCGCAAGACCCCAAGCTGAGCGGCGAAGCCGCCCGCCACGGCCGCCTGCGCGGATGGGCACGCACCGATGCCGATGGTCGCTATACCTTCCTCAGCATCCGCCCCGGCGGCTATCCCGGCGAAGCGGTGCCGCAGCACGTGCATCTGCACGCGATCGAACCGAGGCGCTGCACCTACTATCTCGGCGACGTGCTGTTCGCCGACGATCCGCGCCTGACGCCGGCCTTGCGCGAGCGCGAACGCGCCGCGCACGGCGGCAGCGGCATCGTGCAGCCACAGCGTGAGAGCGAAGGCTGGTATGTGCAGCGCGACATCGTGCTCGGCCTCAATGTGCCCGACTACGAGCGTTGCGCGAAACCGGACTGAGTGCGCTCGTCAACTCTGCGCGAACGCCGCCAGCGCTTGCGCGTGCAGCGCCGGCGTACCGGCCAGCGCGCTGCGCGTGTCGAGGCCGACCGCCTGGCCGTCGAGATCGGTGAACACGCCACCGGCCTCGCGCACGATCACCACCAGCGGCGCGATGTCCAAGATATTGAGGTCGGATTCGATCACCAGATCGATCGCGCCGCGCGCGAGCAGGTGGTAGTGCAGAAAATCGCCGTAGCCGCGAATGCGACCGACTCGGCGTACCAACTCGCCGTAGGCGTTCCAGCGCGCCGGCGAGGCCGCCAGAGATTTCAAGTTGCCGGTCGAGATCGCAGCCGCCGGACCGAATTGGGCGGTATCGGCGACGCGAAGGCGCTGCGGCTCGCCGTCGCGACGCAGGAATGCGCCGCCGCCGCGCACGGCCCAGGCACGCTCGCCGTATTCGCCGGCGGCGGACACGCCGAGCACCAGCTCACCCGCGTGCATCAGCGCGATCTGGGTGGAGAACATCGGATAGCCGCGCACGAAGGCCTTGGTGCCGTCGATCGGATCGATCAGCCAGAGCCAGTCGCCTTCGCCTTCGCGGCCTTCTTCCTCGCCGTAGAACGCGTGCTGCGGAAACTCCGCGCGCAATACGTTCTTGATCGCCGCCTCGGCCTCACGATCGGCCTCGGTCACCGGCGTCGCATCGGCCTTGGTGACGACGGAAAAATCCTGCGCGCGATAGCGCGGCCGCACGATCGCCTCGGCGGCATCGGCGGCGCGCTGGGCGGCGGCGAGCGCCCGCTGGAGGAATTGCGCCGTCGGCGCCGCGCTCATCGGAACTTGATCATCTGACCGTGCACGACGAACAAGGTCGAGCCGTCGGCTTGCGGTATGCCGATGCGGCGCAGCGTATCGGCCAGCGCGGCATCGCCGTTGCGCGCCGACAGCCGCGCTTGCGCGTCGAGCACGTTGAAACCGACTTTGAAATTGCCGTCGATGGCGAGATTGCCGCTGCCGTCGTCGCGCACCGGACCACCGAGGCCGCCGTCCGGCAGCGAGGCGAACTGGCTCAGCATGTCAGGCAGGCGCGTCTCGCCTTGCGGCGCGACGACGCCGGCACCGCTCCAGCGCGCATCGCCGCTGGCATCGCTGAGCGCGGTGGCGGCGAAGGTCGCTTGCCGCACCACCCCGCTGATCGTGCCGAGCAGCTTCACCTCGGCCAGGTCCAGGCTCGAAGCGAGCAGCTCGGCCGGCACGCTGAAGCGCATCTCGCGCAACTGCATCGAGCCGTCGCCGTTGCGCGTCATCGAGCCGACCGCGTCGACGTCGGCGCCCTTGATGCGCACGTCGGCGACGAAGCGCCCGTCGAGCAGCGGCGCCTTCTGCATGTGCCAATCGAGTTCGCCCAGATCGCGGCCGAACACGCTGATGCCGTCGGCGTGACCGTCCCACAGCGTGCCGCGCACGCCGGTCAGGGTGACCGGGCCCAAATACTTGGTGCCGTAACGGACCGCGACGCTGGCCGGCAGACGCCAGAACAACAAGCCGGCGGCGATCAGGCCGAGCACCAGCAACAACAGCAGAATCTTGACGGTTCGCATCGCGTTCTTTCTTTCGACCGGGTGCAAGGGGAGCGTCGGAACGGGGCCGCTCATGGCGCATCCTGCAGTGTTATGCGCGCATTGACGAGGCCGACGCCATCGGCGCGATCGGCGGAAAAGTCCGTCGCTTCGACGCCGTAACCGCGCGCGAGTTCCTCGACCCATTCGACCAACGCGTCGAAACGGGCGAATTCCAAGCTCACGCGCACGCTGCCGCTGCCGACCGGCTCGACCCGCTTCAGCGCGGTTTCGAGCCCGCCGCTGCGTGCGGTGGCGTCCGCCAGCGCGAGCAGCGAACGGCCCTGGCGGTCGGCGCGCGAACGCGTACCGGCGGCGCGCAGACGCTCGACCTCGGCGCTGCCGCGCTGCACGAATTCCAATTCGTGCCGGCTCTGTTCGACCTGCTGGCGCAGCTCGGCGCGGCGCTGCGCCAGCGGATGCCAGATCAGCGCCCAGCCGAGCAACAGCGCCGCCAGTGCACCGCCGGCGAGCAGCGCGCGCTTTTCCTGCGCGGCCAGCAATTGCCAACGTTCGGCGATCATCGGCTGCCTCCGATGCGGATGCGGCCATCGACGCCGTCGCTGCCGGGGTTCGCGGCGGTGACTTCGGCCGGCAAGCCGGCCGCGACCAGCCGTTCGCGCACGCCGTCGACGCCGGCGACGTCGGCTGCGCGCAGCGCCAGTTCGAAGCGGCCGTTGCGATATTCCATACCGCGCGTCTGGATGCCGGTGCTGCTGCCGAGCACCGGTGCGAGCTGGCCGAGCAGCCGCAGCAGACCGCTGGCGTCGGCGCCGCCGCGCAGCCGCTCCAAGCGTCCACGCATCAACTGCTCCGGACTCGAGCGCGCGAGCTGCGCCGCGTCCAGATCGGGAAACGCGCTGCGCACCGCGTCGGCTGCCTGCGTCTCCAAACGCGCTTCGGTGCGCGAGAGCTGCACCACTTCCAGAACCAGCCCGCCGAACGCGAGCAGGCCGACCGCCGCGGCCAGCGCCGCCGCGAGACGCCAGCCGCGCGCGCCGCTGGCGTGCCGATGCCGCGGCGCGAACTCGCCTTCGAGCAGATCGATCGAGGCTGCTTCGGGCAACACAGCCAAGGTTGTCCCCAGCAGCGCCAGCGGGTCGCGCTGGCGTTCACGCTGGGCGGTCGCCGGCAGCACCATGGCTGGCATCGTCTGCGTGCGGAAATCGCGCACCTCGAGCGGCGCCAACTGCCCGCCCGCGCGCAATTGCGCCAGCCAACCCGGCAGCTCCTCGAGGCCGCAGGCGAAGGCGGACCACGGACCGAGGCGTACCAAGGCACGACCGTTCTCGATCCAGACCGCGGCGCGCTCGGCCGTCAGCGGCAGCGCCAGCGATTCCGGCAGCAGACGATCGGGCCGCACGCCGAGCTCTTCCAAATGCCGCAGCCAGCTGTGCAAGCGCTCTTTCGCCACCACCGCGACGCCGACGCGCTCGCCGTTCCCGCGCGTTGCGGCGAAATGCAGTTCCTCGACCGGCGCCAGCAACTGATCCTCGACCGCGTACGGCAGCGCCTGCATCAGCTGCGCGCGGTTGCGCGCGCTCAACGCGACTTCGGTCAGCAGCACTTCTTCGGCCGGCACCAGCACGACGATCTCGCCGGCGCTTTGCAAAACGGCCGCCGGCGGCACGCCGATCGTCGAAACCGGCTCGCGCACGCCGGCGCCTTGGCGCAGCCAGCTCAGGCCGCAGTCGGGAGCGAGGCGCAGCAACAATCGATCGGACATGACAGCCCCAGAGAATTCGCGACGATTGTAAGTCAGTGCCGCGCGAGATTTCGCGGGTCGATCGGCATGCTTACGCGCCCGTTCGTTAAGGCGCGTCGCTCGCTGCGATCGGCGCCGCCGCGGCCAGCGCGGTGTCGGCGCCGCGGCTGCGCTGCAGCACGCGAACGCCGCCTTTGCCGTCGTTTTGGATCAGGCTGTAGAAGGTGAACGGGACGCTGTCTAGGAGGATGTCGCTGCGGGCGAGGAAGTAGGTGCTGTTGATGGCGAGTAGGTTTCCGATCGAATCGGAAGAAGAAGGGCCTGCCTCCCGCAGGAATTCATCTGGTCCGCCATAGTTGGCTTGCCCGCCGCGCCAAAGTCTTTCGGCGTCGGCTTGGGTTCCGTTGTTCAGCATGCTCCATAACACATGCATCGTTGCCGTGTTCACGTTGATCAACGTGTTGGGCGGCAGCGCGCAGACGTGCGGAGCGAGCCTGGCGTATACCTCGCCGGTCACACCGCGCACCAGACGCAGTTCGGACACGTGCGCGAACAAGCCGCCGCGAGGGCGATACGGAACCGGCTGGGCAAGATAGAAGTTCGACTCGGACGGTGCATTCGGATCGAGCCAAGCTTCGACCGCCTGTTCGATCGTGGAGGGAGCACCAACATGTTCCAGCAACTGCGTAAAAATTTTTCTCCATTTTTGCCGCGTGCTGGACGATACGGTCGGCGCAAGATTGTTGAGATTGAAGCACCCATTCTGATCGCGCATCGACGCAGCGATCAGACCACCCGGCACCGGCTGCGTCGGCAGCGGCATCATCCACGGACTCGTGTTGGTGTCCGAGCCTTGCTTCTTCTGCAGTACTTCGGCCGCGTACGCCTCCAGCCCTTGCGCATAGGCTTCCGCCTGCTCGCCGCGTAGCGCATTGCGTGTGCGCGCAAGCGCCAGCTCGCCGCGATCGAGCAAAGCCGCGATCAGGATCGTCGCCAGCGCGACAACGAGCAGCGCGACCAGCAGCGCGACACCACGCTGGTGTTGCAACGAACGCTTCATCCACCCCCCTGCGGGCTTCCTGGTGCGGCCGACGGCGTGGACGCCGGCAACTCGACCAATCGGCGAATCTCGCCGTAGTCGAGCAGCACGAGGCGAAACTCGATCGCGCGCGGCAGCCGCTCGCTCAGCTTGGCGTCGTCCTGGCAAGTGATTTGCGCCGGCGGCCAGCTCTCGCGCCAAGCCGAATCGCAACCGAGATAGCGCAGGTGAAACTCGCCGACACGCTCGAGCAAGGCGCTCGTCGCCGGCACCGAGCCGGGCGCGCGATCGAGCACGGCGTAGCGGCCGCGGCGCACGCTGCCGGCGTCGAGCGTGTAGACGACGCGCTCGAGATGACTGCGCGGCTCGGCACGCGGATTGGCGTAACCAAGCCGGGTCAGTTCGACCGCGTTCGAGCTCCCGACCACGGCCGGCAACACCGCATCGTTGCGTCCGCTGCCGAGCACCGAGCGCGACACCGCCTGGCGCAGATCGCGTTCGAGCGCATCCACCGCACGCGTGATTGCGGCGAGGCGATCCTGTTGCGCGGCCAAGGCCACACGCGTCCGCGCGAGCTGTCCCAGCCCGCCGTACGCCGCCGCGGCCAGAGCTGCGAACACGGCTAGCGCAACTAGGAGTTCGATCAAGCTGAAGCCGCGGAGGGGCTGGGATTGGGGATTGGAGATTGGGGATTCGGAAAAGCGAAAGCGCGCAGCCGAGCGCAAGCCCGCTTTACCCAATCCCCAATCTCCAATCCCCAATCCCGGCCTCACGGCGACAAATACCGGCCAGCAAACCCACTCAGCGTCGCCGACGGTTCCTTCGCGTCACCGGCGAACACTTGAATGTCGATGCGACGAACGTCGGCATCCGGCGTCGCCTTCACCTCGCGCGTCCAGCGCCACTCGCGCTCGGCCAGACGCGTGCGGCCCTCGCTTTGGCCGGTCGGCGGGAACGGATTGGCGAGCCGGCCTTCGACCAGGGCATTGGCGGCGACCCAGCCGGCAAAGGTGCGCTCGCGCAGCGCATCGAAGCTGCGCACCTGCACGCTCGCCGCGCGCGTCAGCGCGAGCAGCGCGATGGCGACCACGGCGAGTGCGATCAGTACTTCGAGCAGCGTAAAGCCTTTGGAGAGCCGGGATTGGGGATTGGAGATTGGGGATTGGGTAAAGCAGGCTTGCACTCGGCTGCGCGCTTTCGCTCTTCCGAATCCCCAATCCCCAATCCCCAATCCCGGCCTCTTCATAACCTCTCGACCTTCACCGTTCCGTCCTCGCTGCCGCTGACGCGGTAGCGCGGCGTGCCGTCGCCGAGTGCGAGCGTCAGCGCGAACGGCGTCAGCTCGCCGGAAGAAAAACAGACCAGTTGCGGCGCGGCGTCCGCTTTCGCGAGTTCCAGCGGCCGGCCGGCGCGGCTGAGTTCGAGCCGCAAGGCGCTCGGCCATTGGCGCGTGCGCAATTCGCTGCTGCCCAGTTCGCGCCATTCGGCGCCGTCGAGGCGGCGGAAGGCATAGCCGCTCGCATCGAGCACCGCGCCGATCTCGCGTCCCGACAGCTCGGCCTGGCCGCAAGCGTGCGCGAGCAAGGCGCGAAAACGTTCCGCTTCATTGGCGAGCTGGCGCTCAGTGCTGCCGGCGACCGCCAGGGTCAAGGCCAACGCGAGCACGCCGATGATCACCACAACGACCAGGAGTTCGATCAGCGTGAATCCGTTGGAAGGCCGGGATTGGGGATTGGGCATTGGGGATTCGGAAGAGCGCAAGCCCGCCGCCTCGTAAAGTTCTGCTCTATCCAATCCCCAATCTCGAATCCCCAATCTCGGCCCCTTCAATCCCAATTGCCGACGTCCGCCGCCTCGCCCTCGCCGCCGGGTTTGCCGTCGGCGCCGTAGCTGTAGATGTCGATCTCGCCGTGCTGGCCGGGGCGCTGGTACTGGTACGGCTTGCCCCACGGGTCCTTCGGCACGCGATCGAGATAGGGTCCTTTCCAGTTCGGCGCCTCGGGTTGGCCGGACGGTTTGACCAGCAGGGCTTCGAGGCCTTGCTCGTTGCTCGGATAGGAGAAGTTGTCGAGCTTGTAAAGGTTCAGCGCAGTAGTGACGCTGGCCACGTCCTGCTTCGCGCGCGTCATGCGCGCCTCGCCCGGGCGCTCCATCACGCGCGGCACCACGATCGCGGCGAGGATGCCGAGGATCACGACCACGACCAGGATTTCGATCAGAGTGAATCCGCGCGGAGCGGAACGCATGAAACCGGAAGCCGAAACGCTGCGCATGGCAAGACTTGTGCGGAGATGGAGGCGGGCCGGATCATATCAGGGCTATGGAATCCTCTTTTGCTGCCCAGCTCGCGGCACGCGATCTTGCCGTGGTCTGGCATCCGTGCACGCAAATGCACGACCACCAGACTCTGCCGATGCTGCCGATCGCGCGCGCTGAAGGCGCCTGGCTGCACGGCCACGACGGCCGCCGCTACCTCGACGCAGTCAGCTCGTGGTGGACCTGCCTGCTCGGCCATCGCCATCCGCGCATCGTCGCTGCGCTGAAGGACCAGCTCGACCGCCTCGATCACGTCATGCTGGCCGGCTTCACGCACGAGCCTGCGATCGAGCTGGCCGAGGAACTGGTGCGCATCGCGCCACGCCGCACCGCGGCTCGCTCTGCTGCAGCTCAGAACGGGGAAATCCTCGCGAGCGCACCCGCGACCCTCACCCGCGTCTTCTACGCAGACAACGGCTCCAGCGCGATCGAGGTCGCGCTTAAGCTCAGTTTCCACTACTGGAAGAATCAAGGACGCGGCGAACGCACGCGCTTCGTCGCGCTGACCGGCGGCTACCACGGCGAGACGCTCGGCGCGCTGTCGGTGACCGACGTTGCGCTGTATCGCTCGACCTATGCACCGCTGCTGCTCGAACCGGTGTTCGCACCCTCGCCCGACGCCTACGAAGGCGCAGCCGGCGAGAACGCCGCGGCGTGCGCCGAGCGCGCACTGCAAGCCATGCGCGCGATTCTCGAACGGCAGGCGCACGAACTCTGCGCGGTCATCGTCGAGCCACTGGTGCAGTGCGCCGGCGGCATGCGCATGTACCACCCTTTCTACCTGACCGGTCTACGCGCGCTCTGCGACGAATTCGAGCTGCACCTGATCGCTGACGAAATCGCGGTCGGCTTCGGCCGCACCGGCACTTTGTTCGCCTGCGAGCAGGGCGGCATCGTCCCCGATTTTCTGTGCTTGTCGAAAGGACTCACCGGCGGCACCTTGCCGCTCTCGGCCGTGCTGACGACGCCGGATGTGTACGACGCCTTCTACGCCGACTACGCGGCCGGTAAAGCCTTCCTGCATTCGCACAGCTACACCGGCAACCCGATCGCCTGCCGCGCCGCGCTGACCACGCTCGCGGTGCTGCGCGAAGAACCCGTGCTCGAACGCAACCGTGCGCTCGCCGCGCATCTGGCCGCGCGCCTGGCACCGTTGGCCGCGCATCCGCACGTCGCCGACGTGCGCCAGACCGGCATGATCGCAGCGGTCGAACTGGTGCGCGACAAAGCCACGCGCGAACCGTTCGCGGCGGCCGAACGCCGCGGCCTGCGCGTCTACCGGCACGGCCTCGAACGCGGCGCCGTGCTGCGCCCGCTCGGCAACGTCGTCTACTTCATGCCGCCCTACTGCATCACCCCCGAAGAGATCGATTTCATGGTCGAGGTTGCGGCGGAAGGGATCGACAAGGCGGTCGGCTGAGTTTGTGCGGGCCGCAACAGCGGCGCTAAAAAATCGAGCAGGCGGCGTTCGTACTCTGCGCCGGCATACGCACTCAGATCCACGTGGGCCGCGCCGGCGACAACCCATAGCTGCTTCGGCTCGTTCGCCGCCGCGAACAACGCGCGCGACTGCTCCAGCGTCGTGTGCTGGTCCTGTTCGCCGGCGATCATCAGGACCGGAGCGCGCAGCGCCGCAATATGTTCGACCGGGTGCAGCCAGTTCGCGTCGACCGCCAGATGCCAGCTCATCTGCATGCGGATCAGCGGCGCTATCCATGTTCCGAGCGCACCGAGGCGGAGCCGCAGACGGTTGTCGAGCGCCTCTTCGATGGTCGAATAGACTTGTTCCAGCACGAAGGCGTCAGCCGGCAACGGCGGCTCGGCCAGCACCGTCGCAGCGCCACCCATCGAAACACCGACGACGCCGATGCGCTCGCCCGGCGCGGCTTGGCGCAAGTAGTCGAACGCTGCTCGCGCATCGAGGCTTTCCAGATACCCAAACGTGATGCGGCGCCCCGAACTTTCCCCGTGTGCCTGAAAATCGATCAGCAACACGGCGTAGCCCGCGGCAACGAGGAAACGGGCGCGCTGGAGCATGGCCAAACGATTGGCGTGGACGCCATGCAGCAACAGCACCGCCCCGCCCTGGGACCTGCCTGGTACGAACCAGCCGTGCACATCGGTGCCGGATCGGCTCGGGATGCGCACGGCTTGCGCATGCAGATCGGCCGGCGCGGGCCCGATCTGCTTCTGGTCCGGCCAGCTCAACAGCGTGACGAGCGCATAGGTCGCCGCCAGAAACATGACTGCGAAGGCGAGCAGCCACAGAACCACGCGTCGAATCATCGCGGCCTCTCCGGCCGCTCAGTTCGCCGATTGGAAGCCAGCCATGCCGACTCCGCAGCATCCATCCGACCGGCTCGCCGCATCGTTGGGAACTCCCTGACAGGGGCCGGGTCAGCATAACGCGCCGGCCGCGCACCGGCTGGCGTCCGCGCGCACGCTTGCGCACAATCGCCACGTCACGGCACTCCGGAGGCTTCCATGCGCATCCCCCGTATCTACGTGCCGCAACCGCTGCGTCCTGGCGGCGAAGTCGAATTGCCGGTGCAGGCCGGCGAGCACATCGCGCGCGTGCTGCGGCTGGATCGCGGCCATCCCTTACGGTTGTTCAACGGTGACGGCGGCGAGTACGCCGGCGAACTCGCGTCGCTGGCCAAGCGCTCGGTCACCGCGCGCGTGCTCGATTCGGCCACCGCGCCTGAGCGCGAAAGCCCGCTGCGCATCACCCTCGGCCAGGGCATCGCGCGCGGCGAGAAGATGGATTGGATCCTGCAGAAGGCGACCGAACTCGGCGTCGCGCGCATCGTGCCGCTGGTGACCGATCGCACCGAGGTCAAGCTCGACGCCGAACGCGCCGAACGCCGCCTCGCGCATTGGGAAGCGGTGATCGCTTCCGCCTGCGAACAATGCGGCCGCAACCGCCTGCCCGAACTGGCCGAGCCGATGAAGCTGGCCGATTGGGCTGCCGCACTCGATGAAGAGGCCGGCTTACGCCTCGCTCTCGACCCGCACGGCGACATCGGCGCGCGCGAACTGGTGGTCGGCACGCTCGCTACGCTGGCGGTCGGCCCCGAGGGCGGCCTGTCCGAGCACGATCTGGCGACCTTGGATCAGGCCGGCTTCCGCGGCCTGCGCTTGGGCCCGCGCATCCTGCGCACGGAAACTGCCGGCCTCGCCGCGTTGGCCGCGTTGCAAGCGATCCACGGCGATCTTTAAGAGGCGAGGCGCTCGCGCCTCACTCTTCGGCGACGAAGCGCAGATGCACGCTCGGCAGTTCGAGCGTGCTCGCGGTGATGCCGGTTTTGAGGTCGCTGCGATGCAGCGGCAACGATACGCCGTCGAGCTGCGGCTCGTCGCCGAGCTGGCCGCATTCCTCGCCCCAGGCGATGCGTAGATCGATGCGGTCGGCGGCGGCGGAGGCTACGTAGAACTGCGACAACGAGGCCGGAGTAAGTCGCCGCTCGCACTGCTTGGCGGTGGCCTGATCGAGCTGTTCGAACAGCGTCTGCAGCGATGCCGGCGCGGCCGCGTCGGCACCGATGCGCTCGGCCACCTCGCGCGCCTTGTGCGCTTCGGCGAGCAGGCGCTCCGGTTTCGCGTACTCGTCGACGCGCGCCGGTGCGGAAGAACCGAGATGAATGCTGCGCACGGCGTGGTAGCCGCCGTCGCGCAACGGCGTCGCGCATTCGCCGGGCAGGCGGCGATAGGTCAGTTCCAGACTCAGCGCATCGCCGAGCAGGGACAAGGCCTTGAGATCGATTTCGATCGCGCACTCGCGGCCGGAAGACTTGGCGTCGAGGCGATAGCCTTGCGGCACCAAAGTCTGTGCGTAGTCGCGCACGGAAAAAGCCGGCACGCGTTGCTCGCCGGTCTTGGCGATGATGTCGCCCTTTCTGGTCTGCACGCTCCACGACATGCCCGCGGCCAGCGCTGGGCTGGCCGCGAGCAGGAGCGACAGCGCGAGTGCCGCCGCGTTACTTCGCCGCGGGCGGCGCCGTGACGGCCGCGAACGCGTCGGCGAAGTTCTTGAGGTTGGTTCCATAGTCCGGGATGCCGCCGCCGTTGTAACGCGTCGCGAATGTATCGTACTTGCCACCGTTCAACGCGTCCTTCAGATTGCTGTCGCTGCCGATGTGGTCGGTCATCGCCTCGAACTGCTTGATCGGGTTGTCCTTCAAGCTGGTAAACATCTCTTCCGCACTGGCGTAGCCGGCGGAGGAATAGTTGAAGCCCATGACTTGACCGGGGCCCATCGAGATCGACGCCGCCGCCGCTTCGGGATTGAGGCTGTGCGCGTAGTTGAACGCATCCCAGTTGATGTCCTGGTCCTGCGGGCCGCCGGTCGGATGGATCGACTTCCACGTGCCGGCGGTGCCGTCGGGAGCGAGGTTGCCTTCCCCGACCGCGTTGAACTTGTGGCCTTTCCAGGTGGTGTCGGCGTTGTATTTGAAGTGCGCGTCGAAGTCGGCTTGCTGCGTCGCGTCGATGCGCTCGGCG
This sequence comes from Dokdonella sp. GW821-FHT11D02, assembly GCF_058808595.1. Lineage (NCBI taxonomy): Bacteria > Pseudomonadati > Pseudomonadota > Gammaproteobacteria > Lysobacterales > Rhodanobacteraceae > Dokdonella > Dokdonella sp. GW821-FHT11D02. The sequence continues at coordinate 3,985,970 of NZ_CM179520.1, forward strand.
AACTTGTGCACTTCGAAGCGGATCGTCATGCGCGCGGCCGGATCGATGTTGCCGCCGGTTTCCTGCGCGATGATGCCGATCACGTCTTTGACGTTGAGCCCGGCCTTGTTGGCGATGCTCTCGATGTCCTTGCCGTGATGGTTGTAGATGTTGGCGACGGTGAGCTGCTTGCCGCTCAACTTACTGGTGTCGATCGCGCCGAGCGCGCCGGGACCCGATTCGACGAAACCCGATCCGAACGTAGCCTGGTTCGCGGCACGCAGATCAGTGACGGTCACGCCCCAACGGTCCGCGATCGACTGCAGCGTATCGCCGGCGATCGCCTGGTATTGCAGGCCGAGACCTTCGGTCGCGGCCGGGATCGCGAGAATCATGCCGGGGCGTACCTCGTTGGCCGGCTTCGCGGCCACCTGGTCGGGCTGCTGCGACGGATCGAGCGAGGCGCGCATCGATTCGGCCAAAGAACCGGCGTTGTTGCGACTGTCGACTCCACCCAGGCTCATGGCACGCGCTCCGCTGATCGATGGACCGACCATAGGCCCGTCGCCACGTGCAAACAGCTAGGGGAAACCCCGGGCGCGGGCCGATAACGTGAACCGTGCCGCGAAAAGCGCGCTGTGCTTCTGGCGCATGCCTCTTCCGACATGCAAGTCGGGGATCGCCGGGTTGGCGCGCGAGCGCCATGTAACACATCCTTAGCCGGAATGCCGTTATCGGCATCCTATAGGATCACCACAGCCTGCGACTCAGTGAAACGACAGAACCTCTTGCCGGGAGGGCATGCCCAAAGTCCTGCCTCTAAAACGGAAGCCCATCAGGGGAACGCTACACCTCCATGCTGAAACCATTGAACTTTCCCCATCTATCTCGGACCATCAATTACATTACCATTAGAATCTAAAACAATAATCTTCTGAGTGTCTGGAGTAATAGGAATCGGATAAACCACTATGTAATATTTGCATTTTTTCCAGTTAACATCAGCCTCATATCCACCAGGATAACTTACCTTATCTTTAATTAAATCACGTACCTGACCATCATCATACTTTCTCTCACATTTTTTGACATCGTAACCATCCGATAGAGTAGGAACCAAAACAAGTAACGCTGACAATATGTAATTCATGACACTACCTGCTCGGTATCTCTGGAGGAGTATTCGTGCAATTGTAAGCGTCTTTCATATCAGTTACTTTTCCGTTGTAATAGGTTCTTATTTGCGACATACAAGCAATGTCTCCACCTCTACGGCATTCTTCATACTTCGGCAACAGGCAATTCAATTCCCTCGTAGTAGCCCTACATTCCGATTCTGAACGACTATTTCCGTAGTTTTGACTGCCGTCAGGCCTATAGAATCCAGGACACTGTTTGCATGGAACGGAATCGCCGTGGCCGATGTGATCATTCTCATGATCAAGGATGCAATTTGAAATTGCTTGCCCCGGATCTCTGCCGGGATCCCTTGTCTTAGCACAAGCGATCATACGCCCATCGCAGCAAAAAACGCCGCCACCTTCCGCCACAGACGCGAGCATAGGCTGCGCTTTCCCGCAACACTCTGAGTCCGTCAATGTTCCGGTAGAGTCCGAATTTCTCGTGACGCGACCGCTGACGTATGCAAACGCATTCATCCCTCCCGACAAACCAATCGGATCCGTCCCAAGATACCGTCCAATTGAATAATTATAATATCTCTTATAATTATAATTTAGACTCAATGGCACATCGTGATATTGCCCCGGGAATCGCATCGGATTCTCCGACACTTCAGTATCCCCTCGCAGCTTGCCGAAAGCCTCGCTCACCGCCATCCAGGTCTCGCCCCCCGTCTGGTCCGACAGGCTCTGCGATGTCCCAAGATGGTCATTGTGATAAAACCTTGCTTTCCATACTGTTCCGTCGATGTTGGCCAACCATACCGGGTCAGTACCCCACGACTGATCCGCTTTCCATCCATAAGCTCTGTTGAACGCACCGTTCCCAGCGTACTCTGCGACCAACCCTTCATCCGCGTACTGGAACCAAGTGATCCCTTCCGCGGTTTCTTTGCGGATCCGCCGCCCCATCGGGTCGTACTGGTACTTACCGATCGTGGCTGCATTGTCCTGCACTTCACTCAACCGCTCGGCCGCGTTGTAGAGGTAGGTTCGCGTTTTGCTCGGGCTCGACGGGTTTCCGCTCTTCTGCTCGATCGTGTTGCCATTGGCGTCGTAGCGGTAGCTTTGTTGGTCCGCACCGGTGCCGTAAGCATTCAGCTCGTTGTTCGCGTTGTAGCTCCAGCCGCCGGCTTGATGTGCGCTGGTCTTGCGGTTGTGCACCGGATCGTAGGTGTACTGCTCGACCGGTAGCCCGTTCGGATTCGCCGGGCTCTGCTGCAACGACAGCGGCGGCGTCGCCCCGGTCAGCCGATCCAAGCTGTCGTAGTTGTAGTCGTAGTTGCCGTCTTCGGTCTCGCGCTGGCTGATGTTGCCTGCGATGTCGTAGGTGTAGCGATAGTCCATGATCGTCGCACCCGCCACCGATTCGCTGTGGATCCGGGTCGGACGCTGCAGCGCGTCGTACTCGAACGTCCGCGTCGCACCCGGCATCGTCACCTTCGTCGGCACGCGCCACTGATAGTCCTGGTAGCGGATCGTGTTACCCCGGATGCTCAGCGTCGCCAAGCGATTCGCGTCATAGGTGCTGATCTGCACCGTGCCGTCCGGGTAGGTCAGGCTCTTCTTCAACCCGTTCGGCTCGTAGCCGTAGTGGATCGTCTTGGAGAACGCCTGTGGCCCACTTCCATAGGTCACCGTCTCGTCTCGCTTTTGACGCTTGGCGTCGTAGACGTAGCTCGCGCTGCTCTGCGTATCGCCGGTCTGTGTGTATCCGGTCAGCAGGTTGCGCCCGTCATAGGTGTAGATCACCGTCTGGCTCGCCGTCGTGCCGCCCTTGGGGTACTGGTTCTCCGTCGTGCGCCGGTTCGCATCGTCGTAGCCGTACTCGCGCCGCTCGCCGTTCGGACTCGTGCGTCGGGTCAGATTGCCCACTTCGTCGTAGTCGTAGCGGATCGTCTGACCCAACGGCTGCGCTTCGGTCTTGATCCGATCTACTCTGTCGTAGGTGAACGTGTGCGTGTGTTCGTTAGCGTCGGTGATCGTCTTCCGGTTGTTCCGCGCATCGTAGGTATAACTCGTCTTGCCGCCCGCTGGATCGGTGATCGATACCAGACGACCCAATGCGTCGTAAGCCGATTGTGTCGTCCGATTCAGCGGATCGGTCTCACTCAGCTTCTGACCTTTTGCGTCATAGCCGCTCACCGTCACTTGTTGTTCGGGCGGCGCATTCTCTTTCGGCAGGATCCGCGCGACCCGGGTGCGGTTTCCTCTTGGATCGTACTTGTACTCTTCGCAGTACGTCGGATACCGCGTCGCCGTCAGCATCCCCGCCAGACCCGAGGCCTCCGTGTCGTCACACGTCTTGCCGTAGATCTGCGTCGTCACATTGCCCGCACCGTCCGTGATCGTCGTCGGCCGTCCGTCCGCGTCGTAGCCGTAGCTCGTCTTCACCCCGCTCGCGTCGATCTCTTCCTTGCGCTGACCGTCCTTGGTGTAGTGCGTCGTGGTGACGCCGCCGAGCGGATCGGTCACCGTCTCCTGTTCGTTGTTCGCCGTGTAGCTGTAGCTCGTCGTGTGTCCTTCCGGATCCTTCACCGTCTTGCGGTTGCCGACCTTGTCGTAGGTGATCACCGTCTCGTGATCGAGCGGATCCTTGCGGCTCGTGACCCAGCCGGCCGCATTGGTCGGGCTGAGCCAGATCTTGTTGCGCGCATCGGTGCGCTTGACCGCGTTACCCTGCGCGTCGTACTCCAGCGTTGTCGTGTGGTTCTCCGCATCGGTAATCGTGTGCACGTTGCCGTAGCCGTCGTAGGTCCACGTCGTCGTCGCATCTTCCGCTTCCGTTGCACCCTTCACCGTCTGCGTCAGCCGTTGGCCAAACGCGTCGTAGGTCGCTGTCGTGACGCGCTGTTTCGGCTTGCCGACCGCCTCGGTCTGCTTGAGCAGGTTGCCCTTCGCGTCGTACTCGTAGCTCGTCTTCACGCCCAGCTCGTCCGTCCGCTCCAGCGGCAGGCTGTAGCGTGCGTCCCAGCTCGTCGTCGTGCTGCTGCCGTCCGGATAGGTCACCTTCACCGGATTGCGGTTCGCGTCGTACTCGGTGCGCGTCTGTAGGCCGCGCTCATCCACCGCGATCTCCACGTTCGCGCTGTCTTTGATCAGCTGGCTCGTCTGCCGCGTACCGATCTCCTGTTGGATCAGTTTGCCGTCCGCGTCGTAGGTGCCGTAGGTCTTCTTGCCTTCGGCGCTGGTCTCCGTCACCTGATACTGCCGCGTGCCGCGATCGTAGTCATAAACGTAGGTCGTCGCGTTGTTGCGCGCATCGGTCAGCTTGACCACCCGATTGCCTTGGTAGTCGAGTGTGATCGTGTGGCCTTCCGGATCGGTCTGCGTCTTCAGCAGGCTGCCTTGATAGGTGTAGGTCCACGAGTAGCCGAGCACGTCGATCACTTCGGTCAGGTTCGTGCCGGTGTAGCGGTACTGCACTTGGCGACCGCTGTAGTCGGTGATCGTGCTGACTTGGCCGCCGCTGTAGGCGAACGTCAGGATCGTCTTCGGCGGCGTCGCACCGTCGCGCACGCTCTGGATCTGGCCCGAAGCGTCGCGCTCGAACGAGACCGTCACGCCATTGCGTTCATTGAAGCTGCGGATGCGGCCGTCGGCGTCGTAGTCGATCGCATTGCCGAGGCGGTCGCTCCAGCGCAAGCCGGTGCGCACACCGGCTTCGTCACGCAATACGCGGATGAAGTAAGCCCGGTCCGCCTCCTTCAGCACGTACAGGTCTTCGCCCTGCTTCTCGAACTTCGCCGCCGTGCGCCGGATCGAGCGGATCGACTGGTCGCCGCTGTCGATCTCCAGCTCCAAATCCGCCCACGCCGGGTTCAAGTACCAGCGGTACTGGCCCTTGTTGAGGTTGACCGACTGCCACGTGCGATCGACCGTCACGTAGCCGCCCAGCACCTTCACCTTCAGATCCGTCGCACTCGTGCGGTACTCGCCGTTCGGCAAGCGCACTTCCGCCTGCGCGCCGGAGAGCCAAAGGGCCAGCAGGCAAGCCAGCCACGGGCATGCGAATCCGCAGCTTGTTGCCCTGTCCCGGATCATTACAAAATTTCCCTCATTAAACGTCAAGCAGTCGAGAAAAATTGACGACATTTACTTACCAACGAATCAGATAAATAAAAGACTAACCTATGCCACCAGGGCGGATTAATTAAGAATTGTAACTACATAGGACGCTGCAATTTTGGATTAGCCCCAGCAGAATTAAACTCCACAAACCACGTACTGACCCCATGATCATTTTCCATCTCTATAGCAAAAACTATATTTCCATCCGATACAGATCCATGATACACCTTAAATGAACTAGTTTTTACGCCGACGTTATTTTTAAAAAATAAAGCAGCCTCACGAGAAAGTCTCAAATTAATTTCGTCACGAACCCTTGGCGTCCCATTAATGGAGTCACCACTCAAGTACTCGACACCCATTCCTGACTCGGGGTGACACGAGATGAATGCCAATGCCATAGCACTTATGATTAATAATCTTACTACCATCCACGCGACTCGCATTGATATCTGTTGATATAGTGATTATCCGTCCTAATAAAAGAATCCAGATCATCGCAACATCCAAACCCACCCCAACATGAGCAAAATAGCGATGCCTTCAACGCCTGCGCACAAGCACGCCCCTGCTTATGTGCCCTACATTCCGTTTTATAGAAGAAGAAATCTCCCTCGGCAGTCTGGTCAATCTTCTCTGCAGGATTAAAGAATCGAGGCCTATTCTTGCATCTCGAACTTCTTCTTGCATCTGAATTATAATCAGATATATGAGTATTCTCATGCACCTGCGTACAAACAAATGAGCACTGATGATCGCAATTTCTTGACTCAAATCCACCCTTGCCGTCGCACAAGATGACTCCTCGCCCGCCAGCGCATCCACTGGGTATCACCTGAAGCCCTTCGGGGTCTATATACCTAATTGGAGAAGCATATGCGTATATGTATGAATTAATACCTCCGTCGAGCCCGATCGGATCAGTCTCGAAATATCTTCCATTATTTGAATTATAATTTCTTGATCTATTATATACACCGCCTGTTTCGTTATCCGAGTACTGCCCCGCCATACCAAGGGCTTCTAGCAACGAATTCGAAGATTGTATTTTCCTTCCAAACGACTCACTTCTCAACGCTATCGTTATCTCCCCTGTAGGGGTAGTAACGCGCTGAACAGAACCCAATATATCGTTGTGATAGAAGCCGAATCCGGACGACGAACGCCTGTCGCTCCATAGAGGGTCTTCACCCCAAATGCCATGGAGTATCCATCCATAGAATTTCACTTCCCGCCCCGCCTGCGAGTACTCAGCCATGAGTCCTTCATCCGCATATTGGAACCAAGTGATCCCTTCTGCGGTTTCCTTGCGGATCCGCCGCCCAGAAGGGTCGTACTGGTACTTACCGATCGTGGCTGCGTTGTCCTGCACTTCACTCAACCGCTCGGCCGCGTTGTAGAGGTAGGTTCGCGTTTTGCTCGGGCTCGACGGGTTTCCGCTCTTCTGCTCGATCGTGTTGCCATTGGCGTCGTAGCGGTAGCTTTGTTGGTCCGCACCGGTGCCGTAAGCATTCAGTTCGTTGTTCGCGTTGTAGCTCCAGCCGCCGGCTTGATGTGCGCTGGTCTTGCGGTTGTGCACCGGATCGTAGGTGTACTGCTCAACTGGTAGCCCATTCGGATTCGCCGGGCTCTGCTGCAACGACAGCGGCGGCATCGCCCCGGTCAGCCGATCCAAGCTGTCGTAGTTGTAGTCGTAGTTGCCATCTTCAGTCTCGCGTCGGCTGGTGTTGCCGGCGGCGTCGTAGGTGTAGCGGTAGTCCATGATCGTCGCACCCGCCACCGATTCGCTGCGGATCCGGATCGGACGCTGCAGCGCGTCGTACTCGAACGTCCGCGTCGCACCCGGCATCGTCACCTTCGTCGGCACGCGCCACTGATAGTCCTGGTAGCGGATCGTGTTACCCCGGATGCTCAGCGTCGCCAAGCGATTCGCGTCATAGGTGCTGATCTGCACCGTGCCGTCCGGGTAGGTCAGGCTCTTCTTCAACCCGTTCGGCTCGTAGCCGTAGTGGATCGTCTTGGAGAACGCCTGTGGCCCACTGCCATAGGTCACCGTCTCGTCCCTTTTCTGGCTCTTCGCATCGTAGACGTAGGTCGCACTGCTCTGCGTGTCGCCAGTCTGCGCATATCCGGTCAGCAGGTTGCGGCCGTCGTAGGTATAGATCACCGTCTGGCTCGCCGTTGTGCTGTCCTTGGGATAGTAGCCTTCGCTCGTACGCCGGTTTGCGTCGTCATAACCGTACTCGCGCCGCTCACCGTTCGGACTCGTGCGTCGGGTCAGATTGCCCGTTTCGTCGTAGTCGTACCGGATCGTCTGACCCAACGGCCGCGCTTCGGTCTTGATCCGATCCACTCTGTCGTAGGTGAACGTGTGCGTGTGTTCGTTAGCGTCGGTGACGGTCTTGCGGTTGTCCCGCGCATCGTAGGTATAACTCGTCTTGCCGCCCGCTGGATCGGTAATGAGCACTAAGCGCCCTAGCGCATCGTAAGCGGACTGCGTCGTCCGATTCAGCGGATCGGTTTCGCTCAGCTTCTGGCCCTTCGCGTCATAGACACTAGTCATCGCCTGCCGTTCTGGCGGTCCACTTTCCTTCTGCAGGATCTGCAAGACTTGTGTGCGGCGCCCTCGTGAGTCGTACTTGTACTCTTCGCAGTACGTCGGATATCGCGTCGCCGTCAGCATCCCCGCTAGACCCGAGGCCTCCGTGTCGTCACACGTCTTGCCGTAGATCTGCGTCGTCACATTGCCCGCACCGTCCGTGATCGTCGTCGGCCGTCCGTCCGCGTCGTAGCCGTAGCTCGTCTTCACCCCGCTCGCGTCGATCTCTTCCTTGCGCTGACCGTCCTTGGTGTAGTGCGTCGTGGTGACGCCGCCGAGCGGATCGGTCACCGTCTCCTGTTCGTTGTTCGCCGTGTAGCTGTAGCTCGTCGTGTGTCCTTCCGGATCCTTCACCGTCTTGCGGTTGCCGACCTTGTCGTAGGTGATCACCGTCTCGTGATCGAGCGGATCCTTGCGGCTCGTGACCCAGCCGGCCGCATTGGTCGGGCTGAGCCAGATCTTGTTGCGCGCATCGGTGCGCTTGACCGCGTTACCCTGCGCGTCGTACTCCAGCGTTGTCGTGTGGTTCTCCGCATCGGTAATCGTGTGCACGTTGCCGTAGCCGTCGTAGGTCCACGTCGTCGTCGCATCTTCCGCTTCCGTTGCACCCTTCACCGTCTGCGTCAGCCGTTGGCCAAACGCGTCGTAGGTCGCTGTCGTGACGCGCTGTTTCGGCTTGCCGACCGCCTCGGTCTGCTTGAGCAGGTTGCCCTTCGCGTCGTACTCGTAGCTCGTCTTCACGCCCAGCTCGTCCGTCCGCTCCAGCGGCAGGCTGTAGCGTGCGTCCCAGCTCGTCGTCGTGCTGCTGCCGTCCGGATAGGTCACCTTCACCGGATTGCGGTTCGCGTCGTACTCGGTGCGCGTCTGTAGGCCGCGCTCATCCACCGCGATCTCCACGTTCGCGCTGTCTTTGATCAGCTGGCTCGTCTGCCGCGTACCGATCTCCTGTTGGATCAGTTTGCCGTCCGCGTCGTAGGTGCCGTAGGTCTTCTTGCCTTCGGCGCTGGTCTCCGTCACCTGATACTGCCGCGTGCCGCGATCGTAGTCATAAACGTAGGTCGTCGCGTTGTTGCGCGCATCGGTCAGCTTGACCACCCGATTGCCTTGGTAGTCGAGTGTGATCGTGTGGCCTTCCGGATCGGTCTGCGTCTTCAGCAGGCTGCCTTGATAGGTGTAGGTCCACGAGTAGCCGAGCACGTCGATCACTTCGGTCAGGTTCGTGCCGGTGTAGCGGTACTGCACTTGGCGACCGCTGTAGTCGGTGATCGTGCTGACTTGGCCGCCGCTGTAGGCGAACGTCAGGATCGTCTTCGGCGGCGTCGCACCGTCGCGCACGCTCTGGATCTGGCCCGAAGCGTCGCGCTCGAACGAGACCGTCACGCCATTGCGTTCATTGAAGCTGCGGATGCGGCCGTCGGCGTCGTAGTCGATCGCATTGCCGAGGCGGTCGCTCCAGCGCAAGCCGGTGCGCACACCGGCTTCGTCACGCAATACGCGGATGAAGTAAGCCCGGTCCGCCTCCTTCAGCACGTACAGGTCTTCGCCCTGCTTCTCGAACTTCGCCGCCGTGCGCCGGATCGAGCGGATCGACTGGTCGCCGCTGTCGATCTCCAGCTCCAGATCCGCCCACGCCGGGTTCAAGTACCAGCGGTACTGGCCCTTGTTGAGATTGATCGACTGCCATGTGCGATCCACCGTCACGTAGCCGCCCAGCACCTTCACCTTCAGGTCCGTCGCGCTCGTGCGGTACTCGCCGTTCGGCAGGCGCACTTCCGCCTGCGCGCCGGAGAGCCAAAGGGCCAACAGGCAAGCCAGCCATAGCCCTGCAAATCCACGGCGTCCTGCTCCATTCGAAATCATCAGCACTTCCCCCTACATCACTAGATCAACGCCGTTGACAGGCTCGTACTTCGTTTCACTGCCCCTCAGCCACCAGGCCCGCCACCGTCGCAGTCGGGACATTCCGGGACGCAGCCAGGACCACTCGACATCGGCGTGCCGGCCGGGCCGCCGCCCACGCCGCCACCGCCCCAGCCGCCGCCATTTCCGCCGTTCCCGCCTCCGGTGCTTCCGCCACCGCCTCCGCAGCCCTGACCGTATGCTTTGTTGAGTCCGCTCCAAGCGGAACCGCTGCGCGTATCTCCCGCCGCACATTGATAGCCGAACTCGACGTGCATCGGATTGCGATAACTATTGCAGCCGCCAGCCGTGGTCGTGGCACCCGATTTGACCGAGCCGAACAGCACACTCACCTGCGATTGCCCTGGGCACGGGCCGCCTTCCATTCCCGGCAGCGGGGTGCACTTCTTCGTCAGCCGATACGGCAATCGATAACTCTGATGCGCATCGAACGTATCGGGCGGCGTGCCGAGAAATTCGACTTCGAAGTACGCGTCGGACAATGCTGGGAACCAAGTTACGTTGTCCGCACGAACCAGACCTAGGTTGCTGATCGTGATCTCGCCAGTCAGCTCTTCGCCCTCCTGCATGTCGGGCACGTTGATCGATGCCGGCTCGATCAGCATTACCGGTGCGGGTACCTGGGTCTGATACGACGCGGTCAGCGTCACGTCATAGCGATCGCGGATCGTTGTCTCGGTCACCGTCCACTCGAACGTGACGAGCTCGTAGTCGAGGAACACGGGTTGTTCGAGCGTGACGACAGGGCGCACGGTGAAACGCCCAGTAGCGCTGACGTGATTCGGAGCATTGGCGACGTAACGATAATGACCGGTAGGTAGATCTGCGATCTGCAGCAGGCCCTGTGCATCCGTCGTGCCGCTGCGCGTCTCGGTATACACCTGCTCGTTCTGGATGCGGATCGATGCGTTCGCCAAACCGGGGGTTGCATCGCAATCGGGTAAGCAGGTGTAGATGTCCTTCGCGTGGAACTGCACTGCGCCGATCTCAGCCGACGTCACCGCTATGGCTACCGGTATGTCACCGGAAAGTCCATCGGCTTGCACGTGGATGCTCAGTTGGTAGATGTCGTCGCCGATATCGGACGTCGGCGCCGCTACGAGCTGGATCGGCTGGCTCGCTCCGACAGCCAGATCGCCGAGATTGCTCGGCGACGCCAAACGCACCCACGACGGAGCCGAGGACAAGCTAACGACGACATTGCGCGCGGTAATTAAACCGCGATTGCTCAATTGCACCGATTCGTTGACTTGCTTGCCGCGTTTGACGCCGGTCTGGATACCCGAGGGCTGCGGCAGCAGATAGGCCTGCGGCTCACTCAAGCTGTAATTGATCGTAACCGTCCCGCGTGCGCGCCCGCCGCCATCCGTGGCTCGAAGCACGACGGTACCGGTGCTTGCCGGCGCTTGCGCTTCGGTACCGGCCGTGAATACCACGTCGATGGGCACTGAACCGCCTGGGGGCACGTCGATCGCTGCCGGCGCCTGGATAGAAATACCGGCCGGCAATCCGGTTCCGGAAGGTTGATCGGCCGGAACTGCTTCGAAGTACAAACCGCTTGTGCCTTCGCCCGGACTGGCCGAGACGGTATAGCGGATCGTCTGTGGAATCGTGCGCGCCGCGCGCAAGGCGTACTGCGGCGGCGACAGTCCGAGGCGATTGATCGTGAACTGACCTTGGTTGGGCAGATCGGTTTGATTCGGATGGATCACCGAAACCACATATACCCCGCTGTCGGAATTCTGCGGAACGAAGCGATAGGTGAAGACACCGCTCGCATTGGTCGAGGTATTGATGCGGCGCTGAAATCCGTTGACCTTCAGCACGACTTTCAAAAGCGCATTCGGCACTGGCTCGCCGGAGGTCGTATCCACCGCACGGCCACTAACCACGATGGACTCGTTGCCGTACGAACTGGTCGGACTGATCGACGAAACTTCGCCGACATACGCCGTCTGTACCGGCGGAATCACCGGTGTGCGCGCCACCGTGACCGTGCGCGCCACCGTGGCTGACTTGTTGACCACGTTGACCACCGTCACTTCGATCGCATGCTCGCCGTCCGCGACGCTGCCATCGACCGTCCACGACCAGGCATACGGTGGTTGTGACAACACTGTGCCGACCGCATGGCCGTCGATCTTCAGCGTAGCGCTGCGCACACCGACCGCGTCGACCACTGACGCTTCGATCGCGACAACACCATCCGCTTCGATGCGCGCGCCCTCCGGCGGCCAGGTCAGCACAACGCTCGGCGACGGCGCGCTGTAGGTGATCGAGACCGGTGCCGTCGCGGCGCTGGTGCCTCGGCTGTTGCTGGCCGTAGCGGTCAATGCGTGCGTACCTTCCTCCGGCAAGACGATCGTGCGGTTGAAGCTGCCGTGGAACGGCACTGCGATCGGACCGCCAACGGCGCCGCCGTCGAGGAACAATTGGACCTGGCTGCTCGCCTGCGCCGTGCCCGCGACCGCGACATTGGGTTGTGGCGTGGTCGTGGCGTCGACCGGCGAGAGTAGAATCGGCGTCGGCGGTGGCGGCAGCGTCACTGTGATGTTCGGCAACACCTGTTCGCTCGAATTGCCGACCGTGTCGACCGCCGTCAGCGTGATCGCATAGCTGCCATTGACGACGTCGTTGAAATCGAGCAGGGTCGAGTACTGCCCCTGGTTCAGACCACCGCCAGTGACCGCCGTAGAGCCGATGCGCACCGCGCCGGAAGCGACGCCGCTTGCGTCGGTGACACGGAAGGTCAGCAATCCCGGCGCCGTCAAAGTCGTACTGCCGCTCAAGGGCTGCCCGGCAAAACGGACGTCGCTGATCTCAGGTCCAACCGTGTCATTGGAAACACGCTGCAGATTGATCGGTACGCTGGCCCTGCCGATCTGCCCGTTCGCGTTGGTCGCGATTGCTTGCAAGGTGTGCGGTCCGTTGGCGAAACCGGCCACACTCCACAAGGTTTGGTACGGTGCCGCCGTCGCGGCACCGATCCAACCGGTGTCGACGTAGAAGTCGACTCGCGTGATGGCCTCGCCGACGACGGAAGCGGCGATCGTCGTGTCGGCGCTGATCTGCGCGTTGGCCGCCGGCGCCGTGATCGTGACCGTCGGCGCGGTCGAAGCGGTCTCGACCCGAACGTGCCAGGTTTGCTCGCTCGAATTGCCGGGCGTGTCGGCCGCCTGCAGAACGATCGTGTGATCGCCGTCGGCCAAGCTCAGTGCGATCGAATAACTCGTGCCGTTGAGCACACCGCCCGTCGCGGGCTGGCCGTCGATCCGAACACCGGCCGAGGCGACTCCACTGAGATCGTCGACCGTAAACGTCAGCGTGCCGGATGCGGCGATCGTGGCGCCTTCCGTCAACGGCTGTCCGTCGAACCGCACGTCGCCGATCGTAGGACCGGTCGTATCGGTCGGCGGGTGCTGCACGGTTACTGTCTGGATCGCCTGTCCTTGCTGATCGGCGGTGTTGGTCGCGACAACCTTGATCTCATGCGAGCCGTTGGCGACCGCACCGATCTGCCAGAGCTGCTCATACGGCGGCGTCGCATCGCGGCCGATCGCCTCACCGTCGACGAAGAAGTCGACCCACCGGATGTTCGCGCCGGTCACGCTCGCGGTGATGAGCGTGTCGTCGCTGATCGAAGTCCCGCCAGTCGGCGCCGTGACCGTGACCACCGGTGCTGTCGGCGAACTCGGCTCGACGTGGACATGCCAAGTCTGTTCGCTCGGATTGCCGAGCGTGTCGGCCGCCTGTAGCACGAGTGCGTGATTGCCGCCGGTCAAGGTCAGCGCAATCGAGTAGGTCGTACCACCGAGCGTGCCTCCCGTCGCGGTCTGGCCGTCGACCCGAACGCCGGCCGAGGCAACGCCGCTGAGATCGTCGACCGTAAACGTCAGCGTGCCGGACGCGGCGATCGCGGCGCCTTCCGTCAACGGCTGTCCGTCGAACCGCACGTCGCCGATCGTAGGACCGGTCGTATCGGTCGGCGGGTGCTGCACGGTTACTGTCTGGATCGCCTGTCCTTGCTGATCGGCGGTGTTGGTCGCGACGACCTTGATCTCGTGCGAGCCGTTGGCGGTCGCACCAATCTGCCAGAGCTGCTCATACGGCGGCGTCGCATCGCGACCGATCGCCTCACCGTCGACGAAGAAATCCACCCAACGGATGTTCACGCCAGTGACGTTCGCGGCGATGACCGTATCGTCGCCGATCTGCGCCCCGCTGGCCGGCGCCGTGATCGTCACGACCGGGGCCTGCGGCCCGGCCGAGGTGTCGACCTCGATCGAAATGCTTTGCACTGTGGAATTGCCGAGCACATCGCGCGCGCTGAGGACGAGCGTATTGATGCCGTCCGGCAGGTTGTCGAGACCGACTTCTACTGCATACTCGTCGTCGGCGAACACGCCGCCCAGCAACGCTATGTTGTCGAGCTCCGCCCCTACGCTGTCGGGATCGACGCCGCTCGGATCGGTAACGCGGAAACGCAGCGTACCGGGAGCTCTCACCACCGTTCCGTCAGTCAGCGGCTCTCCGGCGAAGCTGACGTCGGCGATCTGTGGCCCTTCGATGTCGACGTCACCCGGCGGCTGCAAGTCGACGATGCGTGTCGCTGCGCTCGACTGGCCGCTGAGACTCACGGCGAACACCTTGATCGTACGTTGCCCTCGCTGGAATCCAGTGATCGGCCACAACAATTCATAGGGGGCGGCGGTATCGATGCCGATTTGCGTTCCGTCGACGGAGAACTCGACCCGATCGATGCCTGCCGCGTCGGACACGGTCGCCTCGATCGTCGTGTCGGTCCGGATCGTCGCGCCTTCCGCCGGCGCATCGATGACGACGACCGGCGCATTCGGCTGGTAATGCACGGTAATCTGCGCGGTCTTCACATTCGAGGTGGCCGCCCGATACTCGACTGCGATCGTGCGATCACCGGCGCTGCCGCTGAGCGCGAACGTCGCCGTCTGTGCGATCGGCAGATACGGCGCGCTGCCGAAGCCGCCGTTCAGCGCGAGGCGGTATTCGACGGCGTTGCGGCAGTCGAGCGCCAACATCACGCTCGGTTGCGTCACCGTCGCCGCACCGTCGATCACCGCCAGCGAGCAGTCGATCAGAGGCACGGTCGTCGCGAACGGCAGATACGTGACGCCGGCGCTCACTTTGTCGCCGGTGCCGTTCGCGTTGTCGGCGGCGGTCGGACCGCTCGCGCTTCCCCACCAGGTATTGCCGGCCTTTACGAGCGCTTGCGAGGACAGATTGAGGACGCCGAAGTCCGTGTTGCTCACCGCTTCGGAGCCGCTCAGTGTCGGCGACGCGTCCTCGCGTGACTCGAGTCCGATCGCATTGCCAATCAGGCTTAATCCCGAGAACGTCGGTCGCGCCCCGCCTGTCACCCGGATGCCGAGCAAACTGTCGCTGATCTTGAGAAACTGGATTGCATAGTTCTTCGCCAACTGCAGCGCCGCCGCGCCGTTGGCTCCCGCATAACGCAACTCCAGCCGATCGATCTGCAAGTCGCCGGCTGCTACCGAATCTTCGATCGTCAAGCCGCGCCAATCGCCTGCCGCCGGGGTGCCCTGCGACGGCCCGGTCCGGCCGCTCGCCGCATCGTCGCTCAAGCTGGTCAACACAACACCGCGGCGAGTCTGTAGGCCCTGCCTCACGGTCAACCCAGAGTTCGCGCCGAACTTGACCACGACACCGTCTTCGAGCGTCAGATTGGCCGTGGCCGCCGCTTCGGAACAGAACGCCAACACGCCCAGGAGGGCGAGCAAAGCGATGATTGCATTCGTGTGCGAACGCGACTTCAGCGGCGCATGGAAGTGTTGCGTCGGCGACGGCTCGCGTTTCAAATGGCCGAAGCGATCGAGCCCATAGGACGGATTACGGATCGTCATGGTCCTGGCTCCGTCCTAGTTGCTGATAACGGTGATCAAGTTGCTCACTGACGAGCCTAGGCTCGCCTCATGAGCAATCACGGCGGTCGTACCCGAACGCATTCCCTTCACTCGTGCCTCGACCCAGGCGGTGCCAGGTGCGATGACGACGGACTCGGGCAGGATCGACGCCACCGCAGGGATGACGCTCGACAAATCGACGGCCAATTCGTCGATAGGTCCGCTCATATAGTCACCGCCGGGCACGCGCGCATAAACCTGGAAGGACTGCTCCTCGCCAACCCTAACGCTCGAATAGGGGCCGTAAATCTCCAGCTTCGGCGACACGACGTTCACTGTAGGAAACTCGGCGTCGAGCAGTCCGATCGCCGTCGCACGAATCTCGGAAGACCCCAGCGCGCCGCCGATGAGCTTGATCGGAATTCCGGAAGCGCCGGCCGGGATGAACGCCTCGGAGTCGATGCCACAGATCGACGGATCGGCGCATTGAATCTGCACTGGCGTACCGCTTCCGAGCGGCGTGTCCACGCCGGCGACACGCGCATTGAGAGAAAGAGCGCCGTAGAAATTAGTTCCCGCGACGATAGAGAACGGCACATCACCGTACTCACTGACGACCGTTAACTGCGGTACGTCGACGACAATCGGATCCGATTGCCAGATGCGGCCAGATCCGAGCCGTGCTTCGATCTGATAGCTGCCGATCGCCGTCGGAACATCGACGAAAAGCGATTCGCTGATGCTGCCGGCGGCCGGGAAATTCAGCGTCGTTGCAGCGCTACCGTCATCGGAAAGGAATCCACCGACAATCGGCGGAACGCCGGCGTTGACGATTGAAAGAGCAAAAGTTTGATCCGCAGCAGGCGGCAGCTCGTATAGCGAACAAATATCGGGAGTGTCTTCGGCGGTGAATCCTGGGGGGTTGGGAGGACAGGGGAAATCGACTTTCCAGAACAGCGCCAGCGGAGCGGGCGAACCATGCACGGCCCGGGCGGCTGCGGTGTCGAAGCCCAGGGTCGGCGCGTACACCATTACCGGGAAGGAAATGGCCGGCCCGGTATCGTCTGCGACGTAGACGTCGATGTAGACAGGGGCGGAAGTGACCTGCAGACCGACGACGGGCAAGTCGATCTCATACTGCCCGCCCCCCCTAGGAGTAAGAGTCAGGCTTTCGGGCACTTGCACCGACTCCGGCGAACGGCTCCTGAAATGCAGTACGGCATCGGCGTCACCGGCAGGGCCTTCGATCCGCAGCGACAGCGGAACGTTCCTCTTCAACCCCTCTGCGGCAACGACGGAGCCGTCGGCGTCGAGTTCGTTCGAGGGAATATCTGATCCGACCGTGCCGCTGGTGACGTACTGCACATCCGAGAGACCGATCAGCTCACCGTCTTCGAGGGCCGCGATCCGATAGGAACCTACGTGGGTCGGCGCCGCGACATATGCGTATTCGCTGGTTGACGACTCAGGCTGGATGGTTATTTCAGCCAATGCATTTCCGTCGTAATCGACAATGGCCGGTTCGGGCAGCACATCGGTCGGTGCCTCCTCGCGAACTTCGAGGTGAATCGTGTGGGAGGAAGTCATATCGGAGGAACCCATGTACCGACCCATGTAGCCAGACCAGCGTAGCGATATTCCGTTGCGGCCCTCGCCGAGTCTCTTGACGCCCGTTAAACCTGAAAACTCTACTTGGCGCGGCACGACGGACACGTCGAGCGTGGCGTCGTCGAAGCCGGGCATGGTCGCGGTAACGCGTACGGGTTGAGCGGTCAGTGCTTCGCCTTTGATGCTCGCCACGTCGTAACAGCTGTCCCTACTGGACGAGTCGACAACGACCTTCGAGGGGTCGCCACTGGTGACGGAAGTGGAAATCGCGGTGTCGCAGGGACTGATGAGAATGCGCATGAAGGGCATCGTCAGCCCCTGTCCAAGCACGATCGGAGTGTCTTCGAAGAAGATTTTTCCGCGCACAACCGTACGCGGCTCGGACTTCCAAGAACCCCAACCGGATACGCTGGCCCCGACGCGATAACTGCCTGGCGCATTCGATCTGCCGCTGTACAGCGTCGTGCAAGATTGTCCCGCCGCAATCGTCACGTGATCGACCGGCATCGTTCCCTCGGCATCGAGGAACAAGCCGTCGACAATCGCTGGCGGGTCCGCGTCAGCGATCGATACGTCGACGCGAGTGTCCGAAGTGTTGACTTGGAACTGATCGTCGGAGAGACATATGTCGAACGACGTGTTGCCGCGGCCCACGGTCGAGATGTCGTTTCCTATTCCCCGGAACACGAGATTCGGCGTTTGAACACTGATTGATATCGCGACGCTGCCGGAACCCAAGAAAGAATTGCTGGCCGAAATGACGGCATCGGCATTCGTCAGCTCGAGGCCCGCGACTTGGAAAGATGCGAAGCCGTCATGCGCCGCCATGATGACTTGGCTCGGAACACCGACCGCAGTCGCGTCCGAGTTATTCAAGGTGATGATTTGCGCGGCATCGAAGTTGCACAGCCTTCCATTCACGTAGCATCGCAAATCGATCTCACGTGTCAGATTCTTACCGACCGTGATCCGCTCCGATTCGCTGAATTGCAGTAGCGAGTCCCGCACCAACACGCCGAACATTCCATCGATCCCGGTTGTATTGGCGGTCGATACGAGCGACAGCAGCCAGCGCCCCGCAACGAGTCCGGTCAGAGACACCTGCGTCGTCGCGGTCGTCTGTCCTTCGGGAATCACGACTTGCGAAGGTTGAATGTCCACCGTGCCGGCGGTCGCGGCTACCAGGTTCAATACCACCCCACCGGGCGGAGCCGGCTTGGACAAATTCACCGCGAAATTCGAAGCGACGCCCTTTGCTAGCTCCGCTTCCTGCTGGCTATCGCCCAAACGCGCGGTGATGCGACGCACCGACACCGAGGTGTAACTGTTTCCGTAGCCCGGTGCCGTGAACGTCAGCTGGGCAGCGGAAGTGCTTTCGAGCAACCCACTCAAGGCGACGGTGACGGAGCTTCCTCCGGCGGCAATCGTCGCGCTCGACGGCGCACTCAAAATCGCCGGGTTGTTGTTCTGAATCGCGACAGCCAGACCACCCGCCGGCGCCGGATAGTTCAGTTCTATCTTCAGATTGGCCGACATGCCCGGCGCAACGAACGCCGTCTGTGGCGTGAGTAAAGTCAATGTCTCTACTCGGATGCTCGCGGACGTCGGGTTGAAGCCATCTGCATTTGCCGAAATACTGGTGTTGCCGGCAACCCGGCCTTGCACATCGAAGCGAGCAAAAGTCGTTCCGGCGGGAATCGTGACACTGGCCGGCACATCGACGAGGTTGGCTGCGCTCAAGTTCACCTGTACGTCGCCGACGGCCAAGCCGGCGGGAATCTGCACCGTCACCTGAGTGGTTCTACCCACGCCGACCGAGACGGAAGACGGCGACAGGGTCAATGGCGGCAGTGGCATTACGGTGACACGTGCGCGAGCGGCTCCAAGGTCCGGATGCCCGGCGGTGATCTCGGTATCACCGACCGCCAAGGCGAAAACGGGGACATCGACCCAGCGCGCTCCGGCAGGAACGACAACTTGGGAATCCACTCGCGCAATCGAGGACGTGAGACTACTCAAGGCGATCGGAAGCCCGCCAGCAGGTGCCGGCATCGGCAGGTTCAAGGTCAAATGACCCGTTCGCCCCTTCGGGATCTGCGCCGTTGCCGGAGCGAAACCGAACGGTGCGGCACCGACCTCGACCGTACCTTCAGCTACGACATAGGGAATACCTTTGAGACGCCATGCCGTCTGGCCGGCAATGACTCCCGCCGGAACCAGAATGCCGTTCAAGGCGTTGCCGATCGCGGTCAGCCCTTCACCCACCGGGGACACATCCAGACCCACCGTGATGGCGGGACCGTCGTGGTACTCGATTGCGACGTCGCTCAACGCGAGCGCCGACGACTCGATCATCACGCCGTGTCCGTAGCGAATGCTCACGTGCCGCAGCGTGCTGGCGACGGTACCGGCACCGAACTTCAAAGGTCCCCAGCCGCCCGGCTGTTCGGAGACGGCAGTGAAGGAAATTGGGGCGTCGCTGGTGCCTTGTGCAGACAGCGCGCCGTCGACGACGGTGAAACTCGCGCCGGCGTTCGCTCGCACCGACACGCCCGGCTGAATCGTCAAATAGGCGCCGCCGGTGATCTGCACCTCGCCACTCAGAACGTAGGGGGATTCGCTCGCGGTCCAGGTCGTATTCGACGAAATCGACCCCGATACCGGAGTCGGACCCGCCGCAGTCGCAACCTGCACAGCGACGCATAGAAGCAGCAGCGCGACGGATCGCGCAAAAATCGCCGCAGCAGGCGTCCTCGCCGCGGCCGGCTTCGTCCCGAAGCGAGCTCTCTCCGCCCGCGACTGCCGCATCGTTCCCCATGCTTGCAACATCCGTCTTCCCCTTCCTGCTGAAGCGTCCCCGTGATGAAAGCCTTAGCCTTGCTCGCACGCCCCCGACCGCGGCTGCTTGGCGGTCTTTGCAATGCGCTCTTGCTGCTCGACGTACGCGTCGTATCGCGTCACGTCGCCGACGAAAAACAACGGCTCGGGCAACGCCAGATCGCGGGCCGCAGCGCGCCACGGAGTCGGATCTCGCCCTTCCGGCAACACGATCACCGCGGCCGTCTTGCGCGCCAATGCCGCGTGCAGGCGATTCAAGATCGTCCTGATCGAGCGCGACTCTTGGGACGCCTGCACGATCCGCGCACCCGACGCCTTCAGCCCAGGCGTTGGACGCCCCTGCGTAAGGACGAGCATTGCATCCGGCTGATGCAACGCTTCGTGCAACTCACGCTCCGTCAGCAACAATGGCTGATCCAAGACGCCGGCGTCGCCGGCGATCACACCACCGGCGCGGCGCCAAGCGGGAATTCCACCATCGAGCACCTCAATCTGCAGCAGGCCGCGCTCGTGCAACTCCTCACACTGACGTAGCAGACGAGGCGTGTTCTTGCCGTCACCAACCAAGACAACGCGCGCTGCCGACTTCACTATCAAATGATTGGCAAGCGACTCCAATCCTAGATTGACGGCGCCGGGAATCGATGCGACGGACACATCCTTCGCGGCTCGCAGATCGACCATCACACGTGGTGTGGAGTCCGCCCTCAACGCAGCAGCGGTCACGCGACAATTCACCGTGCTGACCGCAGGCCGGTGACGCAGGGCATCCATCGCCAGCCCCGCACCGTCGAGTAGCTGCTCGCTGGATCTCTCGCTGGTTTCACACATCGCCGCTGCGGGAACACTCTCCAGCGTCGCCGCTTGCGCGAAGCCGAAGGCAAGCGTCACTGCGGCGATCCTGAAGCGGCTCCTGCCCATGAATTAACGCTCCAGGTTCTTGCAGCCCAGATAGCCGACTTGAATTGCGAAGCTCAATCGCGGCGTCTGGTTAGTAGCGCTCGATCGCGGGCGCCGTATCTTAACCGTGCCGCTCGCTTGGAAACCGTCCTTAAATTGGTTTCCGTAGTAGTACAGCGACGCATTTGCCGCCGTGGCAGTCGCACTCGCACTGATCAGATCCGAGAAGAGCGCGTTCTCCACACTCGTCGTGCCTACGGTGATGCTGGTTTCGTTCGAGCCGGCCAGCGCACCAATCGATAACCGAAGACCGTTACCCTTAAACAAAAGTTTGTCCGCTTCACCGTTGTACGCCACCGAATTGATCAACGTCGCGCCGTCTCGCAACGAGAACGTTCTATTTCCGACACTGTCGTAGGACAAGAACCATTGATAAGTTCGATCGTCCGTCAGATTCTGTACGATGGCGGCATAAGCCCCGTCCGTTTTCGTATCAGCGCCGAGCCTCCAGTCGAGTCCTCCCGGGGTAATTTCGCGCATCCGCAAGCCTTCATTGCTGTAGAAGGGCGAAAAACTCAGACCTAAATCAAGATTCGGCGGCGCGTTCGCTGCCGTGCAAGCCGATAGAGCCAGATACCATTCGCGCTCGAACGCCTGCAGCAGCCAGGCCAGCTCGGTTCGCGCTTCGCTGGTATCAATACTGATCTGACTCAGCGAGCTGTTCGCCCCGATTAAATAACCGAGCGCATCGTTCAATTGGCCGTTTGCTCGCGCACTGTCGGCGTTATTGAGGCTCTTCAAAGCCTTGTTCAAATTGGTCTCGTCAGGGCCGGCGGGAACGATAAGTGAAGAAACCAGGTTTTGAACTATCGAAAGTCGTTTGCCGGTCAACACCACCTGCAACGGCAACTTGGCATGCGCCAAAGCTTCGGCCGAGGCTCCGACTTCCGCCACATCCACGACCAGCGACGATAGGCCGATATCGGAAGGGGTGCGCAACCCCACTCTGGCGTCGAAAGTTGCCGAAACGGCGAGGCTCTTGCGCCAGGTGGCCGAGAGCGCAGACGCGCTCGTCGGCGTCGGTATCGCTGTTAGCAGGTGTGCTCCATTGGGCAATGAAAGCGTCTCGTCGATCTCGACTGGACCACCGACATTCTCGAGTTGTAGATTCACCGGTGCATAGGCGTCGGCTGAGTAGCGCTCTGGAATGGGCGGGAGCGTCGCCGCCGCGATCTGCTCGTACCAGGGAACGTAGGCGCTGTTCTCCGTCAGCGACGCCGCCAAGTCGTAAGCGAACAGCAAGGCCCGCCCTTGCCCCTGCGGGCCGAGCACGATGGCCGGCGCACCGCCGCGGTACTTCGCAATCAAAGTTCCCGTCGTTAATTGATAGCCTAGACCTCCAACTACCGTGAGGCCTTCGAAATCCAGCAAATCGTTCGGAACGAAGCGAATCTCTTCAGGCTCGCCCTGACTTCGAACCGATCCGTCGCGAGAAATGCCGATCCAACTGTCGAGCGCCGCAAACTCGGAGCGACGGAGGCCATCGACGATCAAAGAATCTCCGCGCAGAACGCCCATCCCGATTTCGTCCGCCAGGGAGTCGATTTCGCCGAAGTCGTCGTGAACCCAATACCCGTTCCAGTGTCCGCTGCGCAATTCGTCGCGGAAGTCCGCCGCGCTTTGCGTGATCAAATGTTCGACCGAACGATTCGTCAAATACGTATCGAATGCGTTCCTTCGCAGAAGGCATGCGGAATCGGCGACTCCGTCAGCTCCGCATCCGAAGAACACCAGCATGCGCGACTCGCGTGCGAACGATGGTGTCACCGTAACCTCAGGCGGCCGTCTCACTTGTACGGCCAGCGATGCGAGGTTATTGATCGTATTCGGATCCAATACGGATGCGTCTACCGGCGATACCAAGGCGGATAGCACAGCCGCTCCTTCAACGGTAGCTCGCACTTGCAAAGTCAGCTTGATCCGATCATTCGTCATCGGATCGAGAGAGCCTATCGTCCAGCGTCCGGTGGCAGCATTGAAGGTTCCAACCGAAGGCGTAGCAGACAACACTTCAAGCGTCGGCGGCAGGGTAATTCCAGCCTCCGCATCTGTGACGTCAGGCCCTGCATTGCTCACCCGTAAGGTCAGCGTGAACGCCTCATCCATTCGCGGCGAAGTCGTACTCGCCGCCCAGTCCTCGATCTTAAGGTCTGCCGTGGTCTGCACCAGAATCGGCGGCTTCGCGAAGCTGTAGCCGACTGCTTCAGCTCCCGCAGCGAGAACGATGCCGCTGATCGTGTCGCCGATGGCCGAGCCACCGGCCGAACCGATCGTCGCAACTCCGTCGTAATGGTCCGCAACTGCGCCGACCGTCAGCGCATAGGTACCGGCCGGAAGATCGGCGAACTGGAACGCACCGCCCGATCCAGTTGTTACGTCGCGTGAGAAATCGCTGCCCTGCAAGGTGACAAGCACTCCGCTCAACCCCTGCTCACCTGCGTCCTGTATGCCATCGGCATCGAGGTCTTCGTAGACATTGCCGGCCAGCGAGGCTTCGGTCGGAGTTCCGTCGTAGTTCAGTTCGTAAGTGCAACTGCCGCCGTTGCAGGACGGATCGCTTTCGAACAAGTTGAGGAAGTAAATCCAGCTATCGCCGCCGGCGTTACGACGCTTGGAAAACCAGATGTTCGCGGCAGGGACCGATTGTCCGGTGTCGGTTCGAACTGCGCTGATTGAGCGCTCCTGGCCGTCGAAGTTAATTTGCGCCCGCGCGTACAAGGGCGATCCTGATTGCGCGGGAAAGGAAAGGGCCGTGCCGGAGAATGCCGGCGCGAACTGCTGCAAGACTTCCGAAACTGCACCGTCCGACTCGTAGACCCGATAGGTGTCGGTATCCGAAGCACCGATGGCTTGAGCAAGAAAGTCGCGCACGTTGTCGCGGCCAGGTCGCACCACCAGCACATCGTGCGTCAACAAGTGCGGCGTCACCGGACCGAGCAATGACGTCAGTTCACCGCCAAGTTCATCCGCGTGCGTGTACTCCGCTTCGAACTTGAAGAACTCCCCCGACAACGTGGTCGTCATCAGCCAGCGCCCCATGCGCGACTGCCCCGGGGCGATGTCGCCGAAGTCGATCATCAGACTTGGCTGTGCCGGCTGATCGTCGACGTAGCTGCCGACGATCAGGAAATCGATCAGCAACCCTTGATTGTTCTGCACGATCTCCGGCTGCGCCGACTCGATGGTCGTATGTTGAGCCGCGCCATAGCCCACGTTGCTGATACGCACGCCGAGCGTGAATGGAACCGTCGGCTCCGTCTCCGGCGTCAACGGATCGTCGGCGTAGACGTACCCAGGCAGGAAATAGTCGAGTGCGAGCAGCGGCTGCGGACGTACCGTTATGATCTCCGGTATCACTTCCACCGTGCGATCGGCAGCGTCACCGGTCATGCGATAAGTAACGGTGGCGCCGATTTGATAGTTCTTACCAGAGGTTCCGCCCGCACCCGCCGTCGGAATGATCAGCCAATGCGCCTCACCCGTGCTGGCGGCGGCGACGACTCCGCTGGCGTCTTCAACCGAACCGCTGATACCGGTTGTCGTGTCGAGCCGACTGAAGAATTGGGAGGCTGCCTGGCCGCCGTCGAGATCTTTAAAAGTCAGATTGACGTCGATGCTCTCGACCTGAACGCCTTCCAAGCCGTTTCGAATGCGCAGCATCGCGTCGAACGCCTGGCGCTCGAAGCTGACGCGTTGGTTGATCTGGATTTTGACCTCGGCACAGATCGACTGTGCCGCGAGCGGCGACGGAAAGGCAAGCCATCCTGCCCAGGCGAAAAGCAGTGCACTGAGAAAGTTTGCGACCAGTCCCCACCTCGCCGAACGCGACGCGCCCGGCGAAATCCCAACGCCCCATCGAACGTCCATAGTGTCCCCCGACACTGAAACTGCTCGCAGCCTGCAAGCGATTCCTTCGGCCTGAACTTAGCATACCGTCGATGACACGAAAATGTGAAGCCGCAACGAAGCGCGACGTACATCGGCAAGTACGTGATAGCCCTCGACTTTACGGCGTCCTCGATTGCAGCGCAGCCAGTGGCCCTCCAACCTCGCTATTGGTGGGCGCGCTGTCGTAGCAGATCTAAGTATCCGCCCGTCAGCAAGCAAACAAAGAAATCCCCAACAACCGCGATACTCCTGCGCCACTCTGCTATCGAATCACGCCATCCGCGGCAACCGCCCGCGCACACTATCGGCATCGTGCCGCCGCGTATCGGCGATCAAATCGCGCGCCGGATCGACCTGGCCCCAGACGTTCCACAGCAAGACGCCACGCACGCGGCCGTCGTCGAGGTAATAGACCACGCCTTCGCGATACGGCTGGGTCCATTGCTCGACCACGTCGAGCCGATCGTCGAGCAGGCCGACCGCTTCGTAGCCGAGATCGAACAAGTCGGAGTAGAAGAACGGCAAGGTCGTGTAGTCATCGTCGGCGCCGGCCATCACGCGGCCGGCGTGGTGGCCCATGCCGATCGCCGCGTTCTCGTGCTCGACGCGCAGGCGCATGCCGAGCGGTGCGCACGGAAAATTGGCGACGTCGCCGGCGGCGAAAATATCCGGATCGCTGCTGCGCAGCTTGGCGTCGACCACGATGCCGTTGTCGAGCGCGAGTCCCGCCGCCGCCGCGAGTTCGGTGTTGGGGGTTACGCCGAGGCCGGCGACGACTGCGTCGTAACGCTCGCTGGTGCCGTCCGCGAGTATTAGTTCGACGCCGTCGCCGCTGTCGCGGCCACCGCTGACGCGCACACCGGGGCGCAAGCTCACACCGCGTTCGCGGTAGTAGCCGTCGAGAAAGTCGGTCAGGCCCGCCGGATAGCGGCCGGCGCCGATGCCTTCGCCGGGGAACAGCATCGTCACTTGACAACCCTTGGTCGTCAGCGAGGCGGCGAGTTCGCTGCCGATGAAGCCGCCGCCGACCACGGCGATGCGTGCGCCCGGCATCGCGTAGCGCCTCAACGCAACGTAGTCCTCGAGCGTGCGAAAGTGGATCACCCGCTCGCTCTCGATCGGCAGACGCCGCGGCGTCGCGCCGGTGGCGAGCAACAGTCGGCGATAGCGGTAGCGGTCGCCTTGGTCGTCGTCGGCGTGATGCGCGGCGCGATCGAGCGCGACGATGCGGCGCCCCAGGTGCAAAGTCGCACCGCTCTTGGCGGTGCCGAGGTCGATCGACTCGATCGGCTTGTCGTCTTTCCACAGCGCCTTCGACAACGGCGGCCGCTCGTACGGCGCGTGCGCCTCGTCACCGACGAGACCGATGCGCGCCGAAGCATCCGTTTCGCGGATCGCCTTCGCCGCGGCGTCGGCGGCCATGCCGGCGCCGACGATCAGATAGTCGTAGTCGTATTGCATCGCCGTCTCTCCGCATCGGAAAGCAAAGGATACAAGCGCTGCGGTTGCGTCGACGTTCAGACCGGCGGCGAACGCGAAAACAAAAACTCGTCATTCCCAAGGGAGATGGGAATGACGAGTAGAGCGATTTTCTGCTCTTATCGGAGTGACTGTTACGGCGTGACGTTGAGGCGGATCGGAATCAGCGTCATCGGCTTGGCCGGATCGTTGCTCGCCACGCAAAGCTGCCCCAGGTGTTCGCCCGGCGCCAAACCGCTGGCATCGATCGCGAGATCGACCGTTTGCGTGGCACCGGCGCCGACCGCGCCGGACGTCGCCGCCGGCGTCGCCCAGCTCGGCGTGCATTGGCGGTCGGCGGTGCCGATCATGGCCGCGTCGAAGTGGCCGTCCCAGCTCGTGCTGATGCCTTCCCACGCCGCGCTGCCCGGATCGCCGCCGAACTCGGGATCGTTGTTGAAGGCCTGGCCCATGCCGTTCGCTTGCACGCCCATCAGGAAGCGGAACCACATCACGCCGACGCCGTTGACGGTGTGCGAGTCGAACACCGGATAGGCGACCAACCAGTACTTGCCGGCGGCGAGATCGAGCGCGGCGCCGGCCGTGGCGAGATCGACGTCGAGCGCGTTCAAGGACAGATCCACGCCGGGCGCGTCGACCGGCAGGTTCAAGGTCCACAACGGTGTCGTGCCGTCGCCCGGATGACCCGAGGGCTTGCCGCCGGCATCGGCGTAGATCGACCAGGTGATGCTGCTCGCGTACATGTCGACGGTGTCGCCGAAGTTGGCGAACAAGAAGCCCGGCACCGACAGCTTGCGGAATGCGGTCGGCTGGTCGAGCACGATGTCGTCGCCGACGAAGGCGCCGCTGTTGGCGTCGCTGTAGAGCGAGCTGACCAAACCGTCGCGCGTGTCGGCCACCTGGTTCACCACCGGCACCGAGTTGACGCCCGCGAGCAGGTTCCAGTCCAAGCCGGCATTGCCGAGATTGCGCACGTTGAAGCTCGCGCTCGCGCTGCCGCCGGCCGCAACCTCGACGTCGAAGCGCGCCGGCGTCAGTTCGAGCTTGAACGGATCGACGAAGACCGCCGCCGGCAAATGCAGCGTCTGGCCGCTGTCGGGCGTCAAGGTGACCTCACCTTGCACATAGCCGCCCTGGTCGCGACCGCCAACGTCGAGCGCGAACTCGACATCGCCGCTGGCGCCGGGCGCCAACGTCAGCGTGCTCGGCGTGGCCGTGCCGGCGATGCCGGCGATGCTGACGGCCCAGCTGCGCGTCGCCTGGCCGACGTTGCGGAAGCTGCGTACGAAGCTGCAGTTGCCGACGCAGGAATCGCTGCCGAGGCTGGGCACGTTGAGGCTGGCCGGGTCGCCGCCGCGGGCGGGATCGGCACGCAAGTAACGGTAGCTGGTCTCGTTCATGAGCAGCTCGCTGCGGATCGCGACGTCAGCACGCACGCGACCGGCGCCCATCTCGAACGCGGTCGCCGGCGTGCCGTTGGGCTGCGCCACGATGCCCTCGTTCTTGCTGGTCAGCATCAGCGCCGACTTCACCTCGGCCGGCGTCCACTCCGGATGCGCCTTGCGGATCAAAGCCGCTGCGCCGGCGATGTGCGGCGAGGCCATCGAGGTGCCGCTGAGCACGCCGAACGAATTCGCATCGCCGGCGAACGCGGCGAGGATGTTCGAACCCGGCGCGGCGATGTCGGGCTTGAGCAGGGGCAGCGAAACCGGACCACGCGAGCTGAAGCGCGCGATCTGGTCGGGCTGTTCGACCGTCGCTTCCGATGGATAGTCGAGGCGCACCTCGGCGCTGTTGCCGGTGGCGTAGAACGCCGCCACCGCTTCGCCCTGTACCTGCGTCAGTACTGCGACCGGTATGGTCGAGCCGTCCACGCCCGGATTGATGTCGCCGGCGGCGTTGTTGTACAGCACCACCGCCGCGGCGCCGCCGGCTTGAGCGTTCAGCACTTTCGCGGCGAAGGTGCAGGTGCCGCGGCGGATCAGCACGACGCGGTCGGCGTAGCTGCCTGCCGGCGCCGGCGCACACTGCAAGGGATCGGCCGCGTTGTAGGCGAGCGCACCGGCGATCGGCGCGCTCAGCGGCACCGCCGACGTCGGAATCGTCATCGGCAGTGCGCCGAGTTCGGGCGGCACCGGCGCAGGTCCGGTCACGCGCAGCATGTTCACGAACGCGCCGCGGCCGTGCGTGCTGGCCGCGATGGTGGTCACCCACGGCTCGGCGTGGCCGCTCGATCCGGCCGACGGGCCGCTGTTGCCGGCCGAGGCGGCGACGAAGATGTCGGCGTCGACCGCGTCGAGGAAAGCCTGCGACGGCTCCTCGGTCCACGGCTCGTTACCGCCGGCGATCGAGTAGTTCAGCACGTCGACGATGCCGTCGGCGACGGCTTGGTCGACTGCCGCGACCAAGGACGGATAGAGACAATTGCCGCGGCCGTCGCCGGTGGTGTAGCAGGCGTTGTAGACGATCAGGTTCGCATGCGGCGCGACGCCGCTGATCGGCAAGGTGGGTCCGCCCGGCACCTGCGCGATGACTCGATTGCCGGCCACGGTCGAGGCGGTGTGCGAGCCGTGGCCGTTCTCGTCGACCGGGCCGGGACCGTTGGTCGCGGCCGGATCGTCGGCGAGGATGTCGGGCATGAATTCGCTGACGAAGTCGTACGCGCCGATCACCTTGTCGTTGCACTGCGGGGTCCAGTCCGGGCTCGGCAACGGACCGCACAGGCCGAGGTAGTGGCCGGCGCCGAGCGGGTTCACGTGCTGGTAGTCGCCGCTCTTTGCGGCGAAGGAAGGATGGGCGAAGTTGAGGCCGGTATCGACGATGCCGGCAACGATGCCTTCGCCGCGATTGCCGGCGGGGCCGTCGAAGCCGTCGCCGAAGACGCGGTCGGCGACGCCGTCGAGCGTGCCGTTCCAGATATTGGGCGCGCCGATCAATTGCGGACCGCGATCGGTCGCGACCGGCACGCGGCGCGGCGGCAGCACGGCAGCGACGCCGGGCAGCGTCGCCAGCCGCTTCGCTTCGGCCGCGGTCACGCGCACGACCACGCCGTTGTAAGCGTGACGGAACTCGAACTGCGCACCGACCGAAGCCAGGCTGCGGCCGAGCGCGACCGAGGCCTGCTGCAGAAAGGCCTGCTGCGCCACGCGCAGGCCGTCGAGGTAGTCGATCGCCGCCGCCGCATGCAGATCGAGCCGTTTGCCGGCGTCGATGCCGGGCAGCCTGCCCTCCCGCACCGCCGCCGCCAGCGACGGCGCCTCCAGCCGAACCAGATACGGTTGCGCGCGGCCGGCCGCGGCCGGCAACACGCGTGCGGTGTCGCCGGCTCGGCCCTGCGTCAGCGGATCGGCGAAGGCGGCCGCCGGCACGGCGGCGAGAGCGATGGCGACGACCAGCGGCAACCGGCGTAGCGGCGCGGAAAACGGCAACGGCATGATGACCTCGCGAATGGAAACCGAACGCGCACGGCGCCGCCCCCCGACGGCAAGCCTGTGCGCCGCGCGATCATCGGCGATCAGCGCGCCTGCGGCATTCCCGCGGCATACCCGTTCCATACCCGCCGCATGTCGTTGCGATGCCGCGGCCTCAATGCGCCGAGGCGACCGGCTCAGCGCGGCCGATCGGCGCGCTCGCGCCTGGTTCGCGCAGCAGCTCGGGCGCGATGCGGCGCTCGCCGGCAAGGCCGCGTGCGCGAGCCAAGCTCGCGCTCCAGGCCGCGCGCTGACCGAGCGCGTGATACAGCCGTACTTGCAGCACGGCGCAGTCGAAGTCGCGATCGGCCCAGCGCGCGAGTTCGCCGGCCGCTTCGGCCGCGCGCGGCAATTCGCCGGTGGCGATCAGCACTTGCGCGGTCGTGATCGCGACCGCAGCGATCTCCTTCGGTACGCCGGCCTGCTCGGCCGCCTGGCGCGCCTCGGCCAAGACCGGTTCGGCCGCAGCGCCGTCGGTGCCGACCAGCACATCCGCCTGCGCCAGCCGCGCCAGCGCGAGCACGCCGGCGCGCTGCGTGCCGGCGGCCCAGTCGGCGAAGCGCGTGCTTTCCTCCACCGCCGCGGCGGATTCGCCGCGACGCAACGATGCGCGCACCAGTACGCGCCAAGCCTCGGCGCGCGTGTGCGCGAACTCGGCGCCCTCGAGCGTCGCGACCGCCTGACGCGACAGCGCCGCCGCCGTCGCCGCCTCGCCGGCGGCGAGATCGATACCGGCCTGCAAGGCGCGTGCTTCGCCGAGCACGCTCGGCTCGCGCTCGGGGTTCGCGTTCTGCAGCAGGTCGGCGAGCAGCGCGCGCGCTTCGGCGAGGCGGCCGACCGCAGCCAGCGAGCGCGCGCGAATGACCAGGAAAACGCGCCGCTCGAGCGGATTCCGGATGCGCTCCATCCGCGCCATCATGCGTTCGCTGGCGCCAAGCGCCGCCGCCGGTTGCAGCAGGGCGAGGCGCGCGTCGATTTCGTTACCGAGTGTGTTGACCAGATCGGTCGGCGCATCCAGCCGCTCGAAGCGCTGCGCGGCGCGTTCGAACAAGGGCAGCGCATCGGCCGGGCGGTCGCGCATGGTCGCGACCGCGCCTTCGTTGATGTCCACGCGCGCCGCCGCGTGCGCATCGCCCGACAGATCGAAGGCGATGCGCGCACGCGCGAAGTCGCGCCCGGCTTCGGCGTACTCGGCGCGCATCGCGTGCGCGATGCCGCGCCCGGTCAGCGCGTGGCCGAGCGATTCCGGCTCGTTCTGACTTTCCAGCAACGCGATGGCTTGATCCAGCGACGGCAGCGCGACCTCGGCGCGGTTCTGTTTCAGCGCGATCGCGCCGAGTCCGGTCAAGGCGCGCGCGCGCAGCGCCGGCGCGACTTCGACCGCCAAGGTCGGCAGCAGGCGTTCGAGCCGCTCGCGCGCGGCGTCGGAGGAACCGAGCCGGTAGTCGATCTCGGACCCGCGCAGCTGCAACTCCGGCGTGGCCTGATCGGCCGCGCTCGCGGCGGCGATCGCGCGGCGCGCGCCGTCGAAATCGTTCGCCAGCAAGGCCGCGCCGACGCGCTGCGACGCTTCCGCCACGGACAGATCGAGCGCGCCTTCATCGGGCGCCGCACGCCCGAGCTGGCGCAGCAGGCGATCGGCCACTTCACGACCGACCGCGACCGCATCGCCCGCACGCGCTTCGACTTCGTGCTCGCGTCCGTCGGTTTCGTGCACGACGACGGTGACGATCCAGTCCGCACCGCTGCGCCGCGCCGAGGCCGCGACCAGCGGACCGGCACCGGCCAACTCGCGCAACGCGCGTGCGGCTTCGTTCGGCGCGGCCGTGCCGGCGACGCGCACGACCACGTCGCTCGGCACCACGACAAGACCGCCGGCGCGCAGACGTTGCGCGATCAAATCCATCAGCCCAAGTCGCAGCCAGCCGTCTTCGGCGAGACCGTCAATCGCGACCGGAATGACGGCGAAGCGCGCGGCTTCGTTCGGAATCGACGGTTTGGAGAGATCGGCCGGCGCCGATCCCAGGTACAACCCTGCGCCGATCGCGACGCAAGCCACCAACACCGCGCTGAGAGCGATCACGAGGCGAGGCTTGCGCTGCGCGACGCGCGGCTGCGGCGCAGACGCTTCTGCTTCGGTTGGAGGCGCGGATTCGAGCGTCGGCGCGGAAGTCGGCGCGGCCGCCGCGGTTTCGAGCAGCGCATCGGTCGCGATTTCCTCGCTGCGCACCGGCGCGATCCAGTGGAAGCCGAAGCGCGGCACGGTGAGGATCACCGCTTGCTGCGCACCGTCGTCGCCGACCGCGCGACGCGCTTTGACCAAGGTCTTGCCGACCAGGTTCTCGGCGACGCTGGTCTTGCCCCACACTGCCGCGACCAGTTCGTCGCGCCCGACCGCGCGGTCGCGATGTTCGAGCAGATAGGCGATGCAATCGAACACCGCCGGCGCCAGCGGCACGCGCGCTCCGGCCTGGCGCAGTTCGCGCGCGGCGACGTCCAAACTGCAGTCGCCGAAATGGTAGAGCCGCCGGATCATCGAACTCGAAAACACCGCGGCGTGCCGTCGCGCCGTCCTATCGCGACGATTGTAGCGGTGCCTGCGTCGATGACGGCAGGCCAAAGCAGGCGGCGCGCGCAAGATCGCGTTTGCGCCGGCGCGCCGCTCGTCACTCTCGCTGTGTCAAGCAGGCGGGACTTCGGTATCGAAGTCCCGCCTGCTCTCGATCACGATCTCTGCGCCGACGCCGCGCGCCGACACGAACGCGCGGGCCGGGATCCGTCCCGGCCGCGCATTTCCGTCACTGCGTGATGAACGGGTAGTACGGCTGCTTGAACAGCAAGGCCAAGTCGCTGCCCCAGACATTCTTGTTGGGGCAGTCGTTACGCGGCGTGACGCCGTTGAAGCGGTTGGTCAGATAGTTGTACGCCGGCAGCACGCCTTCGATCGAGCCGGCGACGTGCACCAGTGCGACGAACGGCGTCGGCGTCGCCGTGCGCATGATCTGCACGTTCGCCCCCGCGGCACACCACTGCTTGGCGATGTCGTTGCTCGCCTTCGGCGGCACCAGTTCGTCCCAGGTGTCGTTGTAGACCAGGACCGGCATGCTCGGCACCAGGCTCTGACCGACCAGGCTGTTGGCGCGGAAGATGTAACGGCCCGGCGCGGAATACTGCACCGGCACCCACGGCGCGACCGTGTAGTTTTCCAGGCGACCGGCGAACGCGTTGCGGATCACGCCGTCGATCGTGCACGAGGTGTCGGCGCTCTGGAGCAGCAGATGGCCGAGCGGATTGAGGTAGTCGTAGATGCCCGATTCCGGAAACGCGCGCGAGAGTCCGTTGATCGCCATAACCAACAAACCCGCCGTGATGGTGCCGTTGTTGTGCGTGTACATCTGCTCGACGTCGTTGTTCGAGCCGGCGCCGATCGTCGCGCCGACGATGTTGAGTTCGGGGGCGTAGCTGGACGCCAACACCGCCGCCCATCCGGACGAGCTGCCGCCGCCCGAGTAGCCCATCAGGCCCACTTGGGTGCCCGGGCCGAGACCCGCTGGGGCGTAGTTCAGCGTCGCGCGGATCGCGTCGAGGGTCGAATGGCCGGCCTGGGGACCTGCGATCCATTGCGACTGCGGGCCTTCGTAATCGGGAAACACCACCGCATAGCCCAAGGCCAGCGAAGGCAAGCCGAGCGACACCGCGAACTGCGACGCCGGCAGCTGTCCGTTCAACAGGCCGGTGCGCGCGTGATACGAGGGTGCGCAGCGGATGTAGGACGAATCCTCCTCCACCCCATAAGAAATCAGCGGCCGCGTGCCGTTGCCCTGCCACGGTCCCTGCGGCACCAAGATGGTCGCGACACCCGTCGTGGGCTGGTTGTGGCTGTCGACCGATTTGTACAAAACCTGATACGCGTCGACCTTCAGGTTCTGCAGCACGGTGATGTAGGGCAGGAATTTTTCCGCCTGCGTGCCGAGCCAGCTCAGCACTTCGGTCGAATACAGCGGCGCGAGAAATTGCGCATTGATCTGACGATCGCGGATGAAGCCACCGTTCGGCAGAGACTCGTAGCCGGCCGGCGGCGCGTACCAGGGATCGAGGTCGGGCGGCAGCACGGTTTCCGCCCGCAGCGGAGCTGCTGCGGCAAAACTCAGCATCAACGACAACGCACAAACCCACTTCACGAGACTGCTCGTCTTCATCGCACAATCTCCTTGGCCAGGATTGAACCGCTTCGGGTATCCATACGGATACGTACTCGAACGTATCCATCTGTATACCTAGTGTCAAGAGAGCGCGCGATGAAAGAAGACGCAGTCGAACGAAAGAGCCGCCGCAGCGCCACCGACGGCAAACGCCGGCTGATCCGAGCCGCACTACGCCTGTCCGCGGGGGGTACCTCGCTCTCGGCGCTGGGCCTGCGCGAACTGGCGCGCGAAGCAGGCCTCAACCACAACACCTTCTATCGCCACTTCGGCCACGTCGACGAACTCGGTCAGGCGGTGGCAGAAGAAGTCTCGGCGCAGATCATGGCCGGCATGAAGGAGGTGCGGAAAAACGCCGTGCGCCACGCCGACGCCACGCGCAGCGCGGCCGAATACTTCCTCGACTTCGTGCAAGAGAACCCCGAGCCGTTCGTGGTCGGACTGCGCGAGCTGTACAGCGCGTCGACGCCGATGCGGCGGGTGATTCAGCAGGTGCTAGCGCACATCGCCGCCGAAAGCGTCGAGCAAATCGTCAGCATGGATCTCGTGCCCGGCTTGCAGGAAGCGGGAATGTTGCGTGCCACCGCGGCGATCACGCATTGCATGTTCCATCTTTCGCTCGACTATCTCGAACAGCCGCAGCGGCGCGGAGAGATCGTCGAGCAGATCGTCGCGTTCGCCTATGCGCAGTTTCTCGGCGCGTTGGCGCTGCAGCGGATGGAAGAGGAGCAGCAGCGCAAGCGAACGCGACGGGAGACCGTGAAGACAGGAGTGGGATAGCGGCAATTACGGGGGTGACGTATCGACGCACGGAAATGCTTGCTGCGAGCCGAGGCAAAGCAATGCCGAGACGGCATTCCTCTCAGCAAAGACAGCACATTTCCCGTCCCTCGCGAACGAAGACCGGTCCTTACTTGAAGATTTCCTTGTTCTTCGCGTACTGCACCGCCTGCTGCCGCGTCACCAAGCCGCGCTTGACCAGATCCTGCAAACACTGATCCAAGGTCTGCATGCCGTACTGGCTGCCGGTCTGAATCGACGAATACATCTGCGCCACCTTGTCCTCGCGAATCAGGTTACGGATCGCCGGGATGCCGACCATGATCTCGTGCGCCGCGATGCGTCCGCCGCCGACCTTCTTCAGAAGACTCTGCGAAATCACCGCACGCAAGCTCTCCGACAGCATCGAGCGCACCATCGGCTTTTCGCCGGCCGGGAACACGTCGATGACGCGGTCGATCGTTTTCGCCGCCGAGCTGGTGTGCAGGGTGGCAAAGACGAGGTGACCGGTTTCGGCCGCGGTCAGGGCGAGGCGAATCGTCTCGAGGTCGCGCAACTCGCCGACCAGGACGTAGTCGGGATCTTCGCGCAGCGCCGAGCGCAGCGCCTCGTTGAAGCCGTGCGTGTCGCGGTGCACTTCGCGCTGGTTGATCAGGCATTTCTGCGAGGTGTGCACGAATTCGATCGGGTCTTCGACCGACAGGATGTGCGCGTACTCGTTCTTGTTGACGTGGTCGACCATCGCCGCCAGCGTGGTCGACTTGCCCGAGCCGGTCGGTCCGGTGACCAGGATCAGGCCCTGCGGCTGCGCGATCAGCTCCTTGAATATGCGCGGCGCGCCGAGGTCTTCCAGCGTCAGCACTTCGGCCGGAATCGTACGGAACACCGCCGCGGAGCCGCGGTTCTGGTTGAACGCGTTGACGCGGAAGCGCGCCAGGCTCGGGATCTCGAAGGAGAAGTCGACCTCGAGGAATTCCTCGTAGTCGCGCCGCTGCTTGTCCGACATGATGTCGTAGATCAGCCCGTGGATCTGCTTGTGATCCAGGGCCGGAATGTTGATCCGGCGTACGTCGCCGTCGACGCGGATCATCGGCGGCAGACCCGCCGACAGATGCAAGTCCGAAGCCTTGTTCTTGACCGAAAACGCGAGCAGCTCGGCGATATCCATGCATTCCCCCGGGTAGGTCGCGGCGCCTGCCGCCGCGCCGGAGTATATGAAATCCGTCCGCCGGCAAACTGCGCAGCGCTGCTCGGAGCGGCGGCCGGCTATGGCAAACTGGCCGACTCGCCCCTGGACCTGTGCCCCTTGCCCGCATGCCGCCCCTGAGTTTCGATCGATCCCCCCGGGCGCAGGCGGCGCTGGTGCTGGTCTCGCGTGCGTTCATCGTCGCCGTGGTCCTGTGCACGCTGGCCTACATCGTGCGCGCGGCGGTGCCGACCGTGTTCGCCGACGGCTGGTGGTTCACCGACACCTTCGTGCGCCACTACGTCGACGGCAAGCTCGGCCTGGCCGATTTCTTCAACAAGCGCGCCACGCTCGACCACGCGCAGCCGATACACCGGCTGCTGCTGTACGCCAACCTGGCCTGGTTCGAGATGGACTTCATGTTCGAGGCGCTGGCCGGCGCGGTGTTCGGCCTCGCTTTCTTCGGACTGCTCGGCACCTTGGTCGCACGCGAACTGCGCGGCAAGCCGCACACGTTGGCGACGCGCGAGCTGCTCCTGGTCGGCCTAGCGGTGAGCATCTTCTCGTTCAACAACCGCGAGCTGTTCACCTGGTCCTTGGTCACCCTGGTGTTCGTCTATCTGTTCGCCATCGCGCTGTACTTCCTGCTGCTGCGGCGCGCGATCGAACGCGCGCAGCCGCTCGTGCTGTTCGCCGCCACTCTGATCTGCTGCACCTTGCTCGACACCTCCGGCGTACTGGCCGCAGCAGTCGGTTGCGCGCTGAGCGCCTTCGCCGCTCTGGGCGACCGCCGTTACGCGGCCGGCGCACGCAATCTGGCGGCGATTCTCGCCGGCGTGGTCGTGTACAAGATCGGCTATGCGGTGCTGATGCCGATCCCCGGGCAGACTTCGATCGATACCGTGGCCCAACTCGGCCGTCTGTTCGGCCGCCTCGACGAGGCCTGGAAACTGTTGGTGATTCCGACCGGCGATGCGCTGATCTCGACCAGCCGCGTGTATTACTCGATCGCACCGGAATGGGTGTGGCCGATCGCGCTGCCGTGCGCCGCTCTGATCCTCGCCGGCCACGTCTGGTTCTGGCGCCACTACGCCAGGCACCGCGAGCAGCGCCTGCCCTTCCTCGCCGCCGGCTTGATGCTGTTCTTCTACGCTACGCTGGCCGGCATCGTCTGGGCGCGCGTGCCCGAGAACGGCTTCGATTATCTGAGCCAGCCGCGCTACCAGGTGTTCTACGCGTTGCAGATGATCGCGCTGCTGCTGATGTGGGCCTATCTCGTCGGCCGCGCGCGCGCCGTGGATGCACCGGCCTCGTCGAAGGTGCCGCCGACCGCCGGCCTCGCCGCCGGCGTTGCCGTGCTGGTCGGGCTGGCCTTGTTCTTCATGCACAGCGTGCGCGAGGAAATGCCGCATCTGCGCTACTACGAACTGCAGATGGGCCGGCAGATCCTCGCCCTCGGACAGCAAGGTCCGGACCAGCCGACCATTTGCGAAACCACCCGCTTCGAGATTTGCGACTGGCCGCCGCAAGTCCGTTACTCAATCATCGACGTGCTGCGGCGCGGTCACCTCAACGTGTACTCGGACGCGTTCATCAAACGCCGTCGCTGGACCGAGAAGATCGCCGCTCCGCCGCCATGATCTCGCCGCTGCCGCCGCTGCTCGCGCGCATCGACGCCGCTGCGCGCGCCGGCGCGAACGTGCGCCTGCTCGCCGTTTCCAAGACGCAGTCCGCTGCCGCGATCGAATCGCTGCATCGGCTCGGCCAGCGCGCGTTCGGCGAGAATTACGTGCAGGAAGCGATCGCCAAGCAGCGCGAACTCGCCGCGCTCGGTCTCGCGGCGGATGCGCTCGAATGGCATCTGATCGGCCCGCTGCAATCGAACAAAGCACGCGAAGCCGCGCGCCATTTCGACTGGCTGCAGAGCCTCGACCGCGCCAAGCTGATCGAGCCGCTGGCGCGCTACCGCAGCGGCGCGGCGACGCCGCTGAACGTGCTGATCCAAGTCAACATCGACGACGAGGCGAGCAAATCCGGCTGCGCGCCGGAGGAAGTCGCCGCGCTCGCGCAAGCGGTCGTCGCGCAGGAATCGCTGCGCCTGCGCGGCCTGATGGCGATCCCCGCCCCCGTGCCCGATAGCGAACGTCGCCGCGC
The DNA here is from genome assembly GCF_058808595.1 of Dokdonella sp. GW821-FHT11D02. NCBI lineage: Bacteria > Pseudomonadati > Pseudomonadota > Gammaproteobacteria > Lysobacterales > Rhodanobacteraceae > Dokdonella > Dokdonella sp. GW821-FHT11D02. The sequence continues at coordinate 4,024,182 of NZ_CM179520.1, forward strand.
CGCATTCCGCCGCATGCGTGCTTTGTTCGATGCGCTGCGCGCCGACTACGCCAACGTCGACACCTTGTCGATGGGCATGAGCGAGGATTTCGAACTCGCCATCGCCGAGGGCGCGACGATGGTGCGGGTGGGGACGGCCCTGTTCGGGGCTAGAAGCCGGGACTAGGGATTGGGAATTGGGGATTCGCAGTGCCGGCCGTCCGATGCGTTGCGGTGGCTTGCTATGCTTACCGACTACGCTGAAGGCCGCGCGGAACGATGCCGACCCATCCCCAATCCCCCATCCCCAATCCCGCTCCCAGAATCGCCTTCATCGGCGGCGGCAACATGGCGCGCAGCCTGATCGGCGCGCTGGTGCGCGGCGGTACGGCCGCAAGCGCGATCGCCGTGGCCGAGCCGAACGCAGCCTTGCGCGAGGCGCTGGCGCGCGACTTCGGCGTCGCCGTGTACGACGCTGCCGACGCGGCAGCGGACGGCGCCGAGGTGTTGGTTCTCGCGGTCAAACCGCAGGTGTTGAAAGACGTCTGCATGGGACTCGCGCCGCGGCTCGCGAACACGCGCCCACTGATCCTCTCGATCGCCGCCGGCGTGCGCATCGCGCAACTGCGCGAGTGGCTCGGCGCCGATCTGCCGATCGTACGCAGCATGCCGAACACGCCGGCCCTGATCGGCGCCGGCGCGAGCGGACTGTTCGCCAATGCCGCGGTCGATGCCGCACGACGCGTGCAGGCCGAAGCGATTCTCGCCGCGGCCGGACGCACCGCCTGGATCGAGCGCGAAGAGCTGATGGACGCGGTGACCGCTCTCTCGGGCTCAGGGCCGGCGTATTTCTTCCTGCTGGTCGAGGCGCTCGAGAACGCCGCCGTCGCGCAAGGCCTGCCGCGCGACACCGCGCGTGCGCTGGCCGCGCAGACCTGCCTCGGCGCCGGCCGCATGCTGATCGAAAGCGGCGAAGCGCCGGCGACCCTGCGCGAACGGGTCACCTCGCCGGGCGGCACCACCGCCGCCGCGCTCGATGCGTTCGCTCGCGGCGGCCTGCGCGAACTCGTCGCCGGCGCGGTCGAAGCGGCCGTCGTGCGCGGGCGCGAACTTTCGGCGAACCAATCCTGAGGAAGGCAACGATGGGCTATTTCGCCAGCGCCGGACAGATCCTGATCAATTTCGCCTTCGTTCTTCTGATTTCGCTGATCGTGTTGCGCGTGCTGCTGCAAATCGTGCGCGCGAACTTCTACAACCCGATCTGCCAGTTCCTGTACAAGATCACCAATCCGGTGTTGATGCCGATGCGCAAGCTGATCCCGGCCTGGCGCAATCTCGATCTCGCCGGCGTGCTGCTGGCCTGGCTGCTGAGCGCGATCAAGCTGTATCTCTTGTACCTGCTCGCCGGCCAGCGTCTCGGTCTGGCCGGGCTGCCGCTGGTGGCGCTGGCCGACCTGATCGACTTCGTGCTGATGCTGTACTTCGGCCTGATCCTGGTGCGCGTGCTGCTCAGCTTCGTCAACGTCGACCGCGCCAATCCGGTGGTGCCCCTGATCTACCAGCTGGCCGACCCGGTGCTGCGGCCGCTTCGAAAACGCCTGCCGGCGATCTCCGGCATCGACCTGTCGCCGATGGTCGCGATGCTGGTGATCCTGCTCGCACGCGTGCTGCTGGTCGGGCCGGTGCTGGATTTCGGTCTGCACCTCGCGCAGGGCGCGTAACACCGTCGCCATAGCGCGATTTGACGCTGGGCCGCGCACCGATGCAGTATTTCGCCGCTGCGTAGGGCGCATCGACACGGGTCGAAAGGGCCATGCCCGCCTACGGCAAACCAACGCCGTCCGCGCCCATGCCCAACCTCGAAAACCTCCGTAAGCAGGCCAAGCAGTACCTGCACTGGCACCGCGACCGTTACTACCCGGTCGCCGCCGAGATCCGTGCGGCGCTGCCGCGCTTCCGCGATCTCGACGACGAGCAGATCCTCGCCGCGCGCTTCCAACTCGCCGATGCGCAGGAACTCATCGCCAGGCAACGAGGTTTCCCGGGATGGCAGGCGCTCACCTCAGGAGCCCACGCCATGACCACTCCGCTCGACCGCGACACGCCCCGCCCGATATTGAGCTCTATTGCCGCGCAATTGTTCGTCGCCGACGTGCGCGTCGCGTGCGACTACTTCGTCGACGTACTCGGCTTCAGCGTCGATTTCGTCTACGGGGAGCCGCCGTTCTACGCGCAAGTCGGCCGCGATCGCGCCAAGCTCGCGCTGCGCCTGGTGCACGAGGCGGTCTTCGCCGGCGATGTGCGCACGCGCGAAGACCTGCTGTCGGCGACCATCACACTCGACCGCGCCGCCGATCTGAAACGGCTCTTCCTCGACTACCAGGCCAGCGGCGCGCGCTTCCATCAAACGCTGCGCACCGAACCGTGGGGCGCGCGCACCTTCATCGTGCTCGACCCCGACGGCAACCTCATCCTGTTCGCAGGTCCCGCCGACTGAGGCGATCGCCGCGGCCGGCCCAGTCGACGACGAGACGGTGGATCGCATCCAGCCCGTCGAACAATGCCGCTGGGCCCGGCTGCAGGATGATCGGCGACTTGATCTCGTGCAGCTCGCCGTCGCGCACCGCCGGGATCGCCGCCCAGCCCGCGCGCGCGGCGACCTTGTCGGGCCGGAACTTCTTGCCGCACCAGGAGCCGAGGATCAGATCGGGCGCACGCCGCACGACTTCGTCCGGGTCGGCCAGGATGCGATCGCGCGCAAGCGGCTGCAGCGCGCGTTCGGGAAAAACGTCGTCGCCGCCGGCGATGCGAATCAGCTCGGCGACCCAGCGGATGCCGCTGATCAGCGGCTCGTCCCATTCCTCGAAGTACACGCGCGGCCGCCGCGGCAACGCCGCCGCGGCGCGTTCCACCTGCGCCAGATGTTCTTCGGCGCGTCGTGCGTGCGCTTCCGCGCGCACGTGCGCGCCAACCAGCGCGCCGAGCCGGCGGATGTAATCGAGGATGCCGGCGACGCTGCGGTGATTGCTGATCCAGACCTCGACCCCGGCCTTGACCAGCTCGCGCGCGATATCGGCTTGGATATCGGAAAACCCGACCACGAAGTCCGGCTCCAGCGCGAGGATCGCCTCGATCTTCGCGCTGGTGAATGCGGACACCTTGGGCTTCTCCTTGCGCGCGCGCGGCGGCCGCACGGTGAAGCCGGAGATGCCGACGATGCGATCTTGCTCGCCGAGCGCGTACAGCACTTCGGTCGGCTCTTCGGTCAGGCAGACGATGCGGCGTGGGCCGATGGCTAGTGACATGTCGCGATTGTCGCATTCGCCTCGACGGTAACGGCGAGCTCAGCCTTCGACCGGATACAAACCGTCGGCGAAATCGCTGCCGTGATAGCCCTTGGTGCCGATCGAGCGCGCCAACGGACTGCGCGGATCCTCGCCCGCGCGCAGCGAGGCCAGGATGTGCGCGAAGTCGTAGCGCGGCTTCCAACCGAGCTCGCTGCGGGCCAGCGCGTTGACGTAGACGCGATCGATCGAGGCATGCATGCGCCAGCCGAGCTGCGCATACACCGCTTCGTAATCCGGCACGCGCCGACGCACCACCGCCGGCGCGTCGGCGCGCAGTTCGGCCAGATCTTCCCGCTCGAACGGCGTGGTCGCGCTCAGGATGTAGCGGCCGAAGCCGAGCGCGGGAGCGCGCTCGATCGCGAGCAGGTGCGCGTCGACCAGATCCTGCACGTCGACGCGGCGATAGAGGAATTCGTTCGCCTTCAGATTCGCATCGGCGTAGACATCGCGCCGCTGCGGATCGTCGTCGGGTTCGGGAAAGAAGCGCGAGGTGCGCAGCACCAGACACGGCAGGCCCTGCTTGCGCTGGAACAGGCGGCACAGATCCTCGGCCGCGGTCTTGGTCGCGCCGTAGATGTTCTTCGCCACCGGCGCCACCTCTTCGGTGATCCACGCCGCCGGCGCACCCGGCGGCGGTACCAGCGCAGCGCCGAAGGTGCTGGTGGTGCTGGTGTAGACGAATGCCCCGACGCCGTTCGCGGCAGCCGCTTCGAGCAGATTCAAGCTGCCGCTGATGTTGGTGTCGACGAAATCCTGCCGCGTATGCGTGGCGACGTGCGGCTTGTGCAAAGTGGCCGCATGCAGCACCGCTTGCACGCCTCGCATGGCGCGCTCGACGAAGGCGCGATCGACGATCGAACCGACGTGATCGGTGTAGGGCGAAGCGACGCGATCGAGGCCATACGCCGCGCGTCCCTGCGCGCGCAGGCAACGCATCAGGGCCTCACCGAGATGACCGGCGCTGCCGGTGACGAGAATGCTCATGGGCGGTTATTCCAACGGCTTGCGAAAGTACACCACGCGCTCGGTCTCCTCGAAGCCATACGCGGCGTGCGCGGCGTGGCTGTCGATGTTGTCGAGTGACGCGTCCGACGCCAGTTCGGTGCAGCCTTGCTGGCGCGCCCAACGTTCGACCGCCGCGACCAGGGCGCGACCGACGCCATCGCGGCGCGCGGCCGGCGCCACGTACAGCCCTTCGAGAAATCCGACCGGCGAGCTGTCGGTGCCGTTGACGTAATCGTGGCGCAGGCTCGCCTCGGCGAAACCGATCGGCGTGTCGGCGCTGTCGAAGGCGAGCAAGGCGACCGCAGCATCGGGGTCGTCGAGCGCCTCGAGCACTTCGCGCAGGTGTGCGGCCGCGTCGTCCTCCGGCCACAAGGCCGCGCGCAGATCGGCCAGCGCGGCAGCGCTGTCGGCGTCCACGGCACGGATCGTCGTGCGCGGCGTCACGGATACAACAACCGCTGGGTCCATTCCTGCGCACCGGCTTCGTACAGCACGCGCTCGTGCAGGCGGAAATCCGCGCCGTACCAGAATTCGATCCGCCGCGGCGCCAGCACGAAACCGCCCCAATGCGGCGGTCGCGGCACCGCCACGCCGGCATAGCGGCGCTCGACCTCGGCCAGACGCGCCTCGAACTCCGCGCGATCGCGCAACGGGCGCGACTGCTGCGAAGCCCAGGCCCCGATCTGGCTGCCGCGCGGGCGGCTGGCAAAATAAGCATCCGATTCCGCCGCCGACAGCTTGCCGACCTCGCCCTCGACACGCACCTGCACGCCGCCACGCAGGGTCTTCCAGTGAAAGCACAGTGCGGCCGACGGTTGCGCGGCGAGCTGCACGCTCTTGTCGCTGTCGTAGTTGGTGAAGAAGCGGAAGCCGCGCTCGTCGACGCCCTTGAGCAACACCACGCGTGCGGAAAGACGCAGTCCCTGCGCCGTCGCCAAGGTCATTGCGGTCGGCTCGGGATCGCCGGCGGCGGTCGCCTCGGCGAGCAGGTTGCGGAAGGTAGCGAGCGCCTCTTGGTAGAGTGCGGCGGAAGCGGCGGCAGGAGGATTCATGCGCGAAAATGCTAGCACGCCGAACGGCTACCCCGATCGCGTCGTGACCGCGACGCTCGACGCCCTGCTCTCGCGCCGGTACGCACGGCGCGCGCCGCAGCTGATCGGACTCTCTGGTCTGCAAGGCAGCGGCAAGAGCACCTTCGCGCGCCAACTCGCCACAGCAGCCGCGGCACGCGGCGTCTCTTGCGTGGTGCTCTCGCTCGACGATTTCTATCTCGGCCGGCGTGCGCGCCGGCAGCTCGCGCGCGCGATCCATCCGCTGTTCGCTACGCGCGGCGTGCCCGGCACGCACGACCTCGACCTGCTCACGCGCACGCTGGCCGCGCTGCGCCGCGCGAGTGCGCAGCATCCGGCGCACCTGCCGCGCTTCGACAAGGGACGCGACACACGCCTGCCGCCATCGCGCTGGCGCCGCGTGGTCGAAGCGCCGCGCCTGATCCTGCTCGAAGGCTGGTGCATCGGCGTGCCGGCGCAAAGCGAGGCCTCGTTGCGGCGCGCGTTGAACGCGCTCGAACGCGACGAGGACCGCGAACTGCGCTGGCGCCGGCACGTCAACGACGAACTCGCCGGCGGCTATGCGCGGCTGTGGCGCGCGCTCGATGCCTTGGTCCTGCTGCAGGCGCCGAGCTTCGAGATCGTCGCGCGCTGGCGCGACGAGCAGGAACGTGCGCTGCGCCGGCGCGGTGCTGCGCAGGCGATGGATCGCGCTGCGCTCACGCGTTTTCTGCTGCATTACGAGCGGCTCAGCCGGGTCGCGTTGCGCGAACTGCCCGCGCGCGCCGATCTGCGTCTGCTGCTCGATCGCCGCCGCCGCGTGCAGCGCATCGTCGCGCGCTGAACCGCGGTATCAAGCCTCCGCGGAGGTGTCCTGCAGCGCGCGTTGCATCACGCCGACGAACTGATCCAGGTTCAACGGCTTGGTCAGGTAGTGATCGGCCCCGGCACGCAGCGAGGCGTCGCGCGCCTCACCGGTCGAGGTCGCCGACAAGGTGACGATGCGGCCGCGATAGCCGTGCGAGCGCAGCTGGAACACGGCCGCGTTGCCGGACAAGCCCGGCAATTCGACGTCGATCAAGAGCACGTCGGGCGGTTGCCGCGTCGCTTCGGCGATCGCGCCGGCGGCGTCTTCGGCCAGGCGCACTTGGAAGCCGAGGTCGACCAGCAAGACCTCGAGCAACTGCGCGATGTCGGGATCGTCGTCGACCACCAGCGCGCTGACGCCGTGACGAAACGGCGCCGCCGCGCGCGCGGCGGCCGGCTTGATCGCTTGCGCACGTTCCAGCGGCGGCAGTTCGACGCGAAAACGTGTGCCGCGACCGAGCGCCGAGTCGAGCTGCAACTCGCCGTGCATCTGTTCGATCAGCCGCCGCACGATGCTGAGGCCGAGGCCGGCGCCCTTGCTGCCCGATTGGCCGCCGCGATTGAACGGCTTGAACACGCTGTCGCGGAACTCGGGCGAGATGCCGATGCCGCTGTCGGCGACCTCGATGCACAAACGTCCGTCGCGCCAAGCGAGATCGCAGGCGATTTCGCCCTTCGCGGTGTAACGCACCGCGTTGGAGAGCAGGTTGACCACGATCTGACGCAAGCGCACTTCGTCGAACACAGGCGCCGCGCCGTCTTCGATCAAGAGGCCGACGCGGAAGGCGACGCCTTTGTCTTCGGCCAGCGGGCGGAACATCGCATCGAGATCGCGCGCGAGCAGGGCCAAATCGACTTCGACTGCGTTGAGCAAGGCGACGCCCGATTCGCCGCGGCCGTACTCGAGCAAGTTCTCCGCCAGCGTGAACAGATACGTCGCGTTGCGGCGCACCGCCTGCAGCGCCTGCGCCGCGTTCGCACTGCCGTCGATGCGGCGTTCGAGCAGGTGCAGGTAACCGAAGATCGAAGTCAGCGGCGTGCGGAATTCGTGGCTCAAGGTCGCGATCAGCGCGTTCTTCAGCGCGTTCGCTTCTTCCAGATCGGCACGCTGGCGCTCGAGTTCGTTGCGGATTTCGGTGAGGCGGCCGATCGCCTTGGATTTCTCGTGTCCGGTCAATACTGCTTCGTGGCCGAGCTGCTGCTGCGCGCGCTGGCGCTCGCGTTCTTCGGCGGCATCGAGCAAGAGCACGTGGAAGCCGGATGCATCCGGAATCAGATGCACGTGCGCGCTGCGGCCGTTGGCGAATTCGACGAACGGAAGATCGTGCGCCGCATCCAGCGGCAGGCCGACGAACAGATCCTGCAATTGGCTGAGCCCGTGTTCGGAATCGAGACCGTAGAAGGCGGCTTCGCCGCGTACTTCGCGCAAGCGCCAATCGCCTTCGAAGCTCAGCAGCAGCGGCTGCGCGCGGCGCATCACGGTGTCGCGCAAGTAGGTCTCGACCGGCGGCGGCAGCTTCGCCCCCGACATCACGGCGGCAACCTCGTAGCGAGATCGGCGAACGCCGCTTCGACGCCGTCGCCCGACAACGCACTGGTCTCAAACACCGGCAAGCTGCGGCGCAGATCGGCCAGGGTGGCCGGCGCGACTTCCCAGCGGTCGATCAGATCGAGTTTGTTGACGGCGAGCGCGACCACCGCGTTCGGCAGCAGGCGGCGCGACTGCATCAGAAGATTCAATGCCGAACCGAGGCTGGCTTCGCGCGTGCCGTCGGCGACCAGCAACAAGGCCGCGGCGCCGCGCAGATAGTTCTCGCCCGGCGCATCGAGCGCGCCGCGGCCGGCGATGTCCCACAGCACGAACTTCTGCGGTTCGCGTCCGGGCAGCGCGACTTCCTTGCTGTCGACCTTGACCCCGACCGTGGTCAAGTATTTGGCCGAGAAGGTGCTGCGCACGAAGCGCGCGACCAGGCTGGTTTTGCCGACGCCGAAGTCGCCGAGCATGCAGAGTTTGTGCGTGCGCACGTCAGTCCTCGATCGTCAGGCGCAGATAGGCGACGCGCCGGTCCAACCTGGCGTCACCCTCGCTGGCCGGTGCGCTGCCGTCCGCATTGGCGATGCCGCGCGCGGCCAGCGCCAGCGCCAGCCAGCGCGCGCGTTCGGTGCGCAGGCGCTGATTGGTTTCGTCGCTGCCGACGTGCGTATTGGCGCCGACGCACGTCAGCCGGACACGCACCCCGGCCACCTTGCCCAACTCGAGCGCACGCCCGGCCTCGCGCGCGATCGCATCGACCGCGGCGCCGCTGGCGTCGGTCGCTTGCACATCGTCGACGAATTCGACCGCATGGGACGGCAGCTCGCGCGCCAATCGCGCCAACTCGGCACGTGCGGCGGCAACGGCGTCGACTTCCGGCGTCAGCGTCGAATCGACGCGCGTGACGCCGGCGATCCACGCCGCGCGCGGCAAGGTCGCGTCCAGCCACGCCTGCGGCGCCGCGCCGGCCAGATTCAGCACACCGTGTTCGACCGCAAGACGCACACCCTCCGGCGGCTGCAGCAAGCGCCGTGCGCGATGTTCGACCACGCTGTCGGCGGTGGACAGATAACCCTCGACTTGAAGCTTCGGCACGACGCCCTCGAACTGGGCCGGATCGAGCAGCGGCGCCAGCGGGGCGGCGTCCGGATCGAGCAGGCCGCGCACCTGCAAACGGCTCCACGGCTTGGCCTCGATCGCGCCGAGGACGAAGCCCGGATGCGCCTCCAGCTTCGCCCGCAACGCATCGACGCGCGCGTGCCAGCGGTCGCGACTGAGCAGGAAGGCGAACAACAGCGCCGTCAGCAGCAGCACGATCAGCAGCAGCGGCAGGCGCGAAGGCGACTTGCGCTGCTGCACTTGGTCGGCGGCGCTCGCCTGCTCGATCAAGGCGGTCGGCTGCAGGCCTTGGCCCCAGGCTAAAGCATGCTCGGGTGCGCGCGGGTCGGCGCTCGGTTCGGCCAGGCGCGTGTGGACTTCCTCCAGCCGCTGTTCGAGCAGGCCGTGCAGCGCCGGCGGCGGCACCCCGCGCATGAAGCAGGCGAGATTCGCGCGCGGACCGTGCAGCACCCACACCAAGTGTTCGCCGACGCGTACTGACTCCAGCGTATCGCCGGCTTCGCGTCCGACCGAATCGCCGACGAACTCGCCGAGCGCGGTGAGCATGCCGGCGATCGCGTCCTTGTCCAGTTCGGGCAGGCCGGGCGCGGCCTCGTGATGCAGCACCAGGCCGGAATCGCGCTCGATCAGGAACACGTGGTCGATCGCGTAGGCGAGGCGGTGTTTGAGTACGACCTGCGCGTAGGGCACGCCGGCGCGCCAGGCTTCGATGCGCCACTGGATGCCGCGCAGAGTGAAGCTGCTCTCGATCGCGCCGTTGAGATCGGCGACGAGGTTGCGCAGCGCTTCGGCGATCGATTTGCGAATCAGCGGCCCGATGATCGGGAACAGCACGTCGATCAGGCTTTGCCGGTTGCGCTGCACCGCCGCGCCGAGCGCTTGCGAGACGGGCGCTGCAAGCGCGTTGGCGACGCGTGTGGTGGAGGCCTCGTCGGCCAGTGCTTCGAGTGCGCCGGGCAGGCGCTGCGCCAGATCGCGCTGCGCTTGCTCGAGTTCGATGATGCGCCGGCGCGCCGCGTCGAGTGCGCGCCGCTCGTCGCCGAGCAGGATCTCGCGCAGGCGCTCGAAGTCAGCCTGCGCGCTCGGCTCCTGCGAGTCTTGGTCGGGTCCTGACGAAGTCACGTCGGCGTGCGACCGCAGGCGCGCTTATTTGAGGGTCGGCAGGTCGAAGTCGCCCTTCAGGCGCAGCGCGAACTCGGTCAGGAGCGCGGCCAGATCCTCGCGGCCGACCTTGTCGGCGCGCAGTTCGGCGCTGCTGCGCGACAGCGCCGCTTCGGTCTCGCCGGCGCGTGCGCTGGCGCTCGCGTGCAGGTCGGCCAGAGCACTGCGATGGCGTTCGTCGCCGGCCGCCAGCTCCTGCCCAAGCGCTTCGAGCGCTTTGTTGACTTCACCGCGCGCGGTACGCGCCGCCTGTTGCAGGCGCGATTCGAGGTCGTCGACGGCACCGTTGCGATCCTGCACTTCCTGGCGCAACAGCTTGCCGAGCTTGTCGAGCTGGTCGTCGATGCGCTTGTCGATCTGCGCCAGGCGCTTGTCCTGCGCTTCGCGCATGCGCGCAAGCTCGGCTTCCAGACGCTGATTGAGTTCCTGGAAGCGGCGCTCGTAGTCGCGCATCTGGCCGCCGAACAGGATGTCGCGGATCTGGTCGACGTTGCGATCGGCGCCGGCATCGGCGGCGGGCTTCTTCGGGTCTGCCATGGACTTGCTCCTGGTTTGCTGGCGCGGCGCCGCCGGCTGGCGCGCCGCCGCCGGCGCACGCACGCGCGCACCGGCCTTGTTCTTGCTGCTACGTGGAAGCGATTTCGCTGCGGTTGCCACGACTTCCCCCTTAGCAGATCGTCGAGCGAAGCGCTCCTGCCTCGTTCGCTGCGTAGATCGCGGCGTAGCCGCGTCTCGCGTGATGCGGATCGGCGACATCGCCGCCGCTGCGCGTGCGAACCGTCCTCGGACGGTAACGATGGACATTCGCCACCGCCCGTCCACGGACGCTTTCGCGCCGCATTGTTGCATCCACCCTCGCCGCTGCCCACCCCGCCGGGCGTCGGCGCCGGCAACTAGACCTGTTCCAGCCGATAACCGTGCTGGTAGATCGCGGCGAGGCGCCAGCCGTGCTCGCCGTTGAGATCGAGCTTCTTGCGCAGGCGGCTGACGTGGGTGTCGACGGTGCGCGTGGACACCGCCGCGCTGAGGTTCCACACGTTCTCGAGCAGGGCATCGCGGCTGACGATGCGGCCATGGCGACGGAACAGGAAGTTGGCGAGATCGAATTCGCGCTGGGTCAGCTCGATTTCGCGGCCTTCGATGCTGACCTTGCGCCGCTTCGAATCGACCTGATAGGGCGCCAGTTCCACCGTTTCGCCGGCACCGGCTTCGGTGTCGCTGCCGTGCCGGCGCAGCACCGCGCCCAGGCGCGCCAACAGTTCGCGCCGCTTGGGCGGCTTGATCACGTAGTCGTCGCCGCCGCTGGCGAGGCCGCGCACGATGTCGTCTTCGGCGTCGCGCGCGGTCAGGAACACCACCGGCAATTTGCTGTTGGCCGACGAGCGGATCGCGCCGATCACCTCGATGCCGGTGCTGTCAGGCAGCATCCAGTCGAGCACCAGGAGATCGATCGCCTCGGTGCCCTGACGGCGCCGGAACTCCGTTGCGCTGCGAAACAGCCGTACCGTGTAGCCGGACTCCTCCAGCCACTGGCCGACCAGCGCGGCCATGTCGGGGTCGTCCTCGAGCACGCCGACCACCAGGCCGAGTTTATTCATGCCGTGCTACCGGTCGTTGCGGAATGGTCCATCAAACCGTTTTTCCCCGACATTATTCGACGATGAAGTTGACGCGCATGTTGACGCGCCATTCGGTCACACGGCCGTCCGCGTCGGTCAACACCTTGATGTCGTTGACCCAGGCGCCTTTGAGATTCTTGACCGTCTGCGAAACCTTGGTCAGCCCTTGCTGTACTGCGTCCTCGATGCCTTTGGGCGACGAGCAGCTCAATTCGATAACCTTGGCAATGGACACGATCGTCTCTCCTCGGATTCGACTTCGACACTATAACAAAGCCGAAAGACTGGGAAAGGTTTAGTGCAAATCGCCGCCGTCGGCATCATCCCCGTGTGATCGGCCGCACAATCACCGCAGCGCGATTCACACGATTCAAGCCAGCGCCGGCGCATTCGGCCGCAGCCGGTCGCGCGGCAGATAACGCAGCCAAATGAGGAACACGACCAAAGCGTCGAGCACGATCAGCGCCTGCCATAGATACAAGTGGAACCACTCGAACCACAGCTTGCTCCATTGGCCGAGGTAGAACAGGCTGATGATGCGCACCAGATTGAGCGTCTGGATCGCGACGAAACCAATGCCGATGCCGGTCAGTTTGTATTTCCACGGCGCCGGAAACGCGAGCATCGCCGAGACCAGGATGATGACCGCTTCGATGCCGTTGCAGCCGCGCTCGATCGAAATCGCGAAATCGCCGCTGGTGGTCTGCAGGATCTTGCCGTAGGCGATCGCGTGCGGATCGAACAGGCCGACGATCCAGACGCAAACCTTGGCGATCGCCGCCGTGAACGGCAGGATCACGTGCTGCTCGACCGGCTGCAGGAGTTCGAGCACGAACAGCGCGGCGAGGAAGAACAGGAACAACGAAACGAAGCGCAGCATGGTACGGGCGGCTTCCGCGAACGACCGGACAGGCCGCCCAGTCTACGCCACAGGCGTGTCTGCATGAGACGCGGCTGCTAGGATTTACACATGAATCCCGCGCCGAACCTGTTTCTCATAGGGCCGATGGGCGCCGGCAAATCGACCGTGGGTCGCCATCTCGCCGAGCTGTTGCGCATGCCGTTCCTGGATCTGGACCACGAAATCGAAGCGCATACCGGCGCCGCCATCGCCTTGATCTTCGAACTCGAGCAGGAAGCGGGCTTCCGCCGCCGCGAGAGCGCGCTCTTGGCCGAGCTCAGTACGCGCGAGGGCATCGTGCTGGCGACCGGCGGCGGTGCCGTGCTCGATCCGGGCAACCGCACTCTGCTGCGCGAACGCGGCTACGTGATCTGGCTCGACGCCAGCGTCGAGGCGCAGCTCGCGCGGCTCGCGCGCGACCGCCATCGCCCGCTGCTGCAGGCGCCGGACCGGCGCGAGCGGCTCGAACAGCTGGCCACGCAACGCAACGCCTTGTATGCGGAAACGGCCGACCTGCGCCTCGATTCGGTCGGCGTCGGCAACAGCATGCACGCCGCGCACGATCTGCTCGACCTGCTCGAAGCGCGTTGGCAGCGCGGTCGCGCGGAAAGCGCCGCATGAGCACGACGGTCGAGGTCGCGCTCGGCGCGCGCAGTTATCCGATCTGGATCGGTCCCGGCCTGCTCGGCGAGGCGGCACGCTGGCGCACGGCGATCCGCGGCCGCCATGTGCTGGTGGTGACGAACGAAACGATCGCGCCGCTCTATCTCGAGCGCGTACTGGCCGGCCTGGACGGTTTCGCGCACAGCGCGCTGGTGCTGCCGGATGGCGAGGCGCACAAGACGCTGGCCAACAGCGGTGTGGTGTTCGACGCGCTCGCCCGCCTCGGCGCCAACCGCGACGCCACCATCCTCGCGCTCGGCGGCGGCGTGATCGGCGACCTCGCCGGCTTCGCCGCCTCCGCGTGGATGCGCGGCATCGACTTCGTGCAGATGCCGACCACCCTGCTCGCGATGGTCGACTCTTCGGTCGGCGGCAAGACCGGCGTGAATCTGCCGGCCGGCAAGAACCTGGTCGGCGCATTCCATCAACCACGCGCCGTGGTGGCCGACACCTCCACCCTCGCCAGCTTGCCGCCGCGCGAATACCGCGCCGGCTTGGCCGAAGTGGTCAAGTACGGCGCGATCGGCGACGCCGCATTCTTCGATTGGCTGGAACTGCACGCCGCTGCGCTGAATGCGCGCGAGGACGCCGCGCTGATCGAAGCGATCGCGACGAGCTGCCGCCACAAGGCCGGCGTGGTCGCGCGCGACGAGCACGAACACGGCGAGCGCGCCCTGCTCAACTTCGGCCACACCTTCGGCCATGCGCTGGAAACCGACAGCGGCTACGGCAACCTGCTGCACGGCGAGGCGGTCGCGATCGGCATGCGGCTGGCGGCGCGACTTTCCGCCGATCTCGGACGCGCTTCACCGGCGGACGCCGAACGCCTCGCGCAACTGCTCGCCGCACTCGGCCTGCCGACGACGCTGCCGCCGAGCGACCCGGAGCGCCTGCTCGCGCTGATGCGGCTGGACAAGAAAAACCTCAGCGGCCGCCTGCGCCTGATTCTCTGGCGCGGCATCGGCCGCGCCGAGATCGTGGCGGATGTCGACGACCGTGCGATCGTCGACGTGCTCGACACGGCGAACTAGCCTGCGCAGGGCACTAACCTGCGCAGGAACGCGCTACTTCGCTCAGAACTTGTGCGCCAATCGCACGAACCAGGCCGCGCCGTTCAAGCCGAACTGCACGCTTTCGTATTTGAAGCCGTTGTCGGTTTCGTCCGGGTTCTGCTTGGTCGGGAATTTGTCCAGCACGTTCTGGCCGCCGACGGTGAGCTTGGTGTTGTCGCTGAAGCTGTAGGTCAGGCTGACGTCGGCCGAGGTCTTGTCCGAATAGTGCTGATTCGGCACCGGCGGACCTGAGAACGTACCGAGCGTCATCTCGCCGAAGTAGATGATCTTCAAGTTCGCATCCCACTTGCCGATCGCGTAGTCGAAGCCGAGCGTCGCCTTCGAGCGCGGCGCGCCGCCTTCGATGAACAGGCGATCGCGCTCGCCGAGCAGAGAGTCCTCGCGCCCGACCAGGGACGGCGGCGTGTGCACCTTGCGCACCGTGGTGGTGCCGCGGTTGAAGGCGAGGAAGCTCGCCAGCGTGCCGTTGCCGAGTTCCGCCGTGTGGTTGACGGTCAAGTCGAAGCCTTGCGTCTTGGTGTCGACCGCGTTGACGAAGAACTGCGCTTGGCCGACACCGAGTTGCTGCAGGATTTCGCCGATATCCGGATCGTCGGTGCCGAAATAGCCGCTCAGCACGATGCGATCGTCGATGTCGATGCGGTAACCGTCGAGCGTGACCGAGAGATCGTCGAGCGGCTTCCAGGTGAAGCCGAGCGTGGCGCTCTTGGATTTTTCTTCCTTCAGATCGGGAATGCCGGCCGCGCGCGCGATGCGGCCGCCGTTCGGTGCCAGCACCACGTCGACCGGCACGCCGCTGATGAAGTCGGTGAAAGTGGAAGAGAAATAGCGCTGCTGCAACGACGGCGCGCGGAAACCGGTGCTGACCGAACCGCGCAAGAGGAAGCTATCGGTGAGATGGAACGCGCCGGCGATCTTGCCGGTCAGGGTCGAGCCGAAGTCGCTGTAATGCTCGTAGCGCACCGCCTGGTCGGTCATGAAGCGCTCGCTCCAGTTGGTTTCGACGTCGAAGTAGGCCGCGTAGCTGTGGCGGCTCTTGTCGGTCGCATCGCCCGGCTGGAAGCCGGGGAAGCCCTGGCTGCCGGCGTTGCCGCCGCCCGGTCCGTCGGCGTCGACCCAGGAGCCGCGCTCGCCGGCGTAGATCTGGTAGTTCTCGTGGCGGAACTCGCCACCGAACGCGATGTTGACACCGTGCAGCCAGCGGTCGAAATAGCGCGAGAAGTCGAGGTTGGTGGTCGCCTGCTCGAACGAGAAGCCGCCCGCGTTGAAGCGGCTCGGGCTGATGCCGGCGCCGCCGTTCTCCAGATCGAGGTTGGCGATCGAGGCGTTCAAGGTGTGCCGGATCGAGTCGATCAGCTTGTTGTAGCCGAAGGTCTGCGACGCGTCCACGCGCCAGTCGTTCCAATTCCACCAGACACCGGCGGTGGCGTGGCGATCTTGGATGTAGGGATCGATGAAGGGCACGAAGCCGTCCGGATACATCGCGGCGGAGTTGCGCGAAGGAATGTCGTCCGAGCCGATGCCGCCGCGCGCGAACGCCCCCGACGAGGCGCTGCGGTTCTGGATGCCGCCGTCGAAATAGAAATGCGCGCCGTTGGCGAACGGAATGTCGCCGTTGAAATAGAACGTGCCGTTGCGCACCGCGGTGTCGCCGATCGTGCGCGGGCTGCCGGGATCGGAGCGGTTGGAGCGGCCGCGATCGAGATATTCGGCGGTCAGCGCGAGCACGCCGTCTCCGGCGACGGCGAAGCCGCAGTAGCCCGAAGCGAGATAGTTCTTGCCGTCGCCGCGATCGTACTGGCCGTAGCCGACCACCGCCTCGCAGCCCTTGCGCCGCTTCAGCTCGATGTTCATCACGCCGGCGATTGCGTCGGAGCCGTACTGGGCGGCGGCGCCGTCGCGCAGGATCTGCACGTTGTCGATCGCCAGCATCGGAATCGTGTTGAGGTCGGCGCCAGTATTGCCGCGGTTGCGCGCGCCGAACAGGTTCAACAGCGAACTGGTGTGCAGGCGCTTGCCGTTGACCAGTACCAGAGTCTGATCCGAACCGAGTCCGCGCAAGGCGGCTGAGTCGACCGAGTCGGCGTTGTCGGCACCGGTCTGCCGGCCCGAGGTGAACGACGGCGTGGTGTACTGCAAGGTCTGCGCGAGGTCGAACGAAGGTCCCTGCTCGGCCGCCTTGGTCATCGGCAGCAAGTCCACCGGCACCGCGGTTTCGGTATCGGAGGATCGATCGCGCCGGCGCGAGCCGAGCACGGTGATGCCTTCCAATTCGGTGACCTTGGCCTCGGCGCTCGGCGCCGGCGGCGCCGTGGCGGCGTCCTGAGCGGACGCGGCGAGAGGAAACATTGCGACAGCGAACCACGCGGCACACCGCGCCGCCTTGCCCTGCGGACTGACCATGAACTCTCCCCGTTGCGGATAGCCGTCGCAGCTTACCCGATGTTCTGCCGGCAACCGTGTCGCGGATCGCACGCCCGCAGTTACAATCGCCGGCTACAATCGGCGACGACCATGCGCCTGTTCATGCAAACCCAAGCCGTCGGCACCGAAGTGCCGCGCTACTACCAGATCGTGCTCGAGCAGGACCTGCTCGGCGGCTGGATGCTGTTCCGCGAATGGGGCCAGCAAGGCAACCGCGCCAGCAGCAAGCGCGAGCTGTTCCTGGAACGCGACGCGGCCATCCACGCCTTCGAGCACGCACGCGACGCCCAGCTCAAGCGCGGCTTCCAAGTCATGTTCAGCCAGGGCTTCGACGGCCGCCGCGCCGGCTAGACCTGAGTCCGATTGCCGCGCCCCGCTGCGCGCGGGCCGCCGCTGCGGCGACAATGGCCGCATTCCCGTCCGCCGAGTGCTGCCGCATGTCCGCTCCCGATCACCGCTTCCTGCGCGCGCTGCGCCGCGAACCCGTCGACAAGACGCCGATCTGGATCATGCGCCAGGCCGGACGCTACCTGCCCGAGTACCGCGCCACGCGCGAGCGCGCCGGCAGTTTCTTGAAGCTCGCGCAGACGCCCGAGCTCGCCTGCGAGGTCACCCTGCAGCCGCTGGCGCGTTTCCCGCTCGACGCGGCGATCCTGTTCTCCGACATCCTGACCATTCCCGACGCGATGGGCCTGGGCCTGCACTTCGTCGACGGCGAAGGCCCGAAGCTGCGCCATCCGCTGCGCAGCGCCGCCGACATCGCCAAGCTCGGCGTGCCCGATCCGGAAACCGACTTGCGCTACGTCCCCGACGCAGTGCGCCTGATCCGGCGCGAATTGAACGAGCGCGTGCCGCTGATCGGCTTTTCCGGCAGCCCCTGGACCTTGGCCTGCTACATGATCGAAGGCGAAGGCTCGGCCAGCTTCGCGCGCGCCAAGGCGCTCGCGCTCGACGACGCCGCCACCATGCATCGCCTGCTCGACACGCTGGCGCAGTCGGTCGCGCGCTATCTGGCGGCGCAGGCCGCCGCCGGCGCGCAGGCGCTGATGGTGTTCGACACCTGGGGCGGCTTGTTGGCGCCGCAGGCATTCCGCGATTTCTCGCTGCGTTATCTGGCCGAGGTCGTGGCTCTGCTGAAGTCCGACGCGGCCGCGCGCGAGGTGCCGCTGATCCTGTTCTCCAAAGGCGCCAACACGCATCTCGAAGCCTTGGCCGGCACCGGCTGCAGCGCGCTCGGCGTCGACTGGACCGTCGACATCGGCGAGGCGCGCGCGCGCGTCGGCGCACGCGTCGCGCTGCAAGGCAACCTCGACCCGGCCGTGCTCGCCGCCTCGCCCGCGGCGATCCGCGCGCAGGCGCACAAGGTGCTCGACAGCTTCGGCGCGCATCCCGGCCATGTCTTCAATCTCGGCCACGGCATCACGCCCGACATCGATCCCGAACACGTCGCGGCCCTGGTCGAGGCGGTGCATGGATATCCGCGCGCCTGAGAATGCGATGACGGCGCGCGAGCAACTCGCGCGCTCGGCAGGCGACGCACTGCTGCAGAACCCACCGACGATCCACGCCTCCACGCCGGCGGCGCGTCCGCGCCATCGGCGCGTGCTGCACCTGGTCTACGCGCCGGCGGATTTCCCGCGCTTCTGAAGCGCCGCGTCGATCGCCTCGCGCAGCAATTGCAGCGTGGCCGGCTTGCGCAGCAGGACGTCCATGCCGGCGAGGCGGATGTGCGCCTCCTCGTCGCCGACCGAACGTGCGGTGATCGCGATCAGCGGCAGGAGCGCGCCGTCTTCGCCGGCGCGGATCATGCGCGCGATGCGCAAGCCGTCGAGGCCGGGCAGATCGAGGTCGAGCATCGCCGCGTCGAAGCGCTCGCCGCCCGGCTCCGTCGCGCGCTTGAGTTCGCTGAGCGCGGCGAGCCCGTTCGGCGCGTGCACGGCGCGATGACCGAGTTCGGCCAACATGGCGACGACCACAGCCGCCACGGTCGCATCGTCTTCGACCAGCAGCACGCACAGGCGGCGCGAGGGCGACAGCGGCGGCGCCGGTATCGGCGCGGCGGCTTCCGCCGCCTCCGGCAGCGGCAATTCGACGCTGAAGGTGCTGCCGGCGCCGAGCGCGCTGGCGACCTCGATGCGCCCGCCCATCAGCTGCGCCAGCTCGCGGCAGATCGCAAGGCCGAGGCCGCTGCCGCCGTGGCGCTGCGAGATGCCGTCGGCCTGCTCGAAGCGGCCGAACAAGCGCTCGCGTACCGCTTCGCTCATGCCGGGGCCGGTATCGACGACGCGGAACAGCAGACCGTCGTCGCCGCGCGCCAGACACAAGGTCACCGTACCGCGCTCGGTGAACTTCAGCGCGTTGTTGGTCAGATTGAGCAGGATCTGCTTGACCCGCAGCGCGTCGCCGACCACGCGCGTCGGCGTGCCGGCGGCGACGTCGAGCGCGAGGCGCAGTCCCTTGCGCTCGGCCAGCGGCTGCTGCAGCACGCCGACTTCGCGCAGCAGCGCGGCCGGATCGAACGGCGCCGCCGCCAGCGCCAGCTTGCCCGCCTCGATGCGCGCGAGGTCGAGGCTGTCGTTGACGATGCGCAACATCAACTCGCCCGACTGGCGGATCGCACCGGCATAGCCGCGCTGGCGTTCGTCCAGCGTGGTGCCGAGCAAAAGTTCGCTCATGCCGAGCACGCCGGTCATCGGCGTGCGGATCTCGTGCCCCATGGTGGCGAGGAAGGCCGACTTCGCTTCGATCAAGAGTTCGGTGCCGCGGCGGCGTTCCTCGGCGAGCGCATCGGCGTGACGCCGGCGCAGGCGCGCGCGCCAACGGCCGAGCGCGAGATAGCCGAGCACCAGCACGGCCAGCGCATACAGCGCATAGGCGAGCGGCGTGCGCCACGGCGGCGGCGCCACGCGCACCGGCAACGGCGCCAGCGCGCTCCAGGCGCCATCGACGTTGGCCGCACGCAGTTGCAATCGGTAGTCGCCGGGCGGCAGCTGCGAATAGATGCGCTCGCCGCGCTCGGCTTCGATCCAATCCTGATCGAAGCCCTCGAGCCGCACCTGATAACGATTCGCCGCTGGGTTTTCGTAGGAGAGCAAGCGCGCATCGACGCGGAAATCGAGATCGTCGTGCTCGAGTTCGATCGGTGCGCCCGCATCGAGCGCGAGCGCGCGACCGCCGCGCTGCACGCCGAGCGCGGTCAGCCGCAGCGGCGATGGCGCGGATTGCAGCTGCAAGGCCGCCGGATCGAAACCAACCATGCCGCGCAGCGTGCCGGCGTAGAGCGTGCCGTCGGCGGCGCGCAGCAAGGCACCGGCGACGAATTCCGAACTCGGCAGGCCATCGCGCTCGTCGAAGCGGCGAATCGCGCCGGTCTTGACCTCGACCCGCCACAATCCGCGCGGCGAGCTGACCCAGACGTTGCCGTCGGCGGCGACCGCGAGCGCGGCGGCGGTCAGGCTCGGCCAACCGGCGGCCGCACCGAGGCTTTGCACGCGTTCGGCGCCGGCCGCACCGAGGCGATACTGCTCCAAGGCGCCGAGCCGGTGCAGCCAGAAGCTGCCGTCGGCGGCGAAGTCGAACGCGCTGATCGGTTCGCGCGGCACGCCCGCGACTTCGACGAAGCGATCCTGCGCCGGGTCGTAGCGCTCCAGTCCGCTCATCGTCGCCAGCCAAGGCCGGCCGTCGCGATCGAGTACCAGCGCGAGCACGTCGGCGTTGGCGAGCTTGCCGTCGCTGGGCGTGTAGCGCGCCAGCACGCGCGGCGGCTCCAGCGCCAGCCGCGCGACGCCGCCGCCGCGCACGCCGGCCCAGACGCTGCCGTCGCGCGCCGGCACCAGCTGGTCGACGATGCCGGGCGGCAGCGCATCGGAGCGGCGCAGATCGGTCGGGATCTCGACCGCGCCGAGATCGCGCAAGGAATGCAACTTGAGCCCGGCGGGCGAGCCGATCCAAACGCGGTCCTCGCCCTGCGGGAGAACCGAAGCCAGCGGCGGTCCGGACAAGTGCAGCCGCTCGCCCCAGCGTTCGATGCGCCCGCTGGCCGCATCGATGCGATCGAGCCCATCGTTGCCGCTGGCGACCCAGATCGCAGCGGAGCGGTCGATGCCGAGCGCGCGCACGCGTGCGCGCGTGAGGCTGTCGAGGTTGCCCGGCATGTGGCGGAACACCGAGAAGTTGCGCCAGTGCGGCGGCAGATGGGCGACACCGCCGTCGTATAGCGCGAACCAGGTGCCGCCCTCGGCGTCGCGCTGGATGTCCATCGTGCGCGTGCCCGGATAGGCGCCGGGTGAAATCTCGCCGCCGTTGTAGCGATGCAAGCCGAGCGCATCCTGGCGCAGCAAGCCGCCGCTGACACCGATCCATAGCGCGTCGGCGCTGCCGCGCGCCAAGGACAGCACGCGCAGCGGTGCCGGCGCGGCGGCGATCTCGTCGCGGTAGCGCAGGTCCGCGCCGACACGGAACAAGCCCTTGGTGGTGCCGACCACGACGCCGCCGTCGTCTTCGCCGACGAAGGCGGAGACCTTGGTCGGGCCGGGACGCTGCAAGGTCGGCGGCAGCTCGACGTGAACCAGGCGGCCGTCGGCTTGCAGCACGTCGACGCCGTCGTCGGTGCCGATCCACAAGCGCTTGCGCGCATCCGGATACAGGCTGATCACGCTGGTCGAACGCAGGCTGCCGGGATCTTCCGCGTCGTGGTCGTAGCGCTGGAAGCTGCCGTCGGGCAGCAGGCGGTTGAGGCCGCCCAGATAAGTACCGACCCAGATCGCACCGTCGGCGTCCTCGACGATGGTGAAGAGGTCGTTGCTGCCGAGCGTGCCGAGTTCGTTCGGCCGGTGCATCCAATGGGTGAAGCTGCGGCCGTCGGCTTCGAGCCGGTTGAGGCCGGTCGCCTCGCCGCCGCACCAGAGCCGGCCGGAACGGTCGACCAACAAGGCGGAGATGTCGTTGGCCGGCAGCGAGGCCGGATCGGCCGGATCGTGCCGCAGCACGCGAAAGCCGATGCCGTCGTAACGCGCGAGACCGTCCTGGGTGCCGATCCAGACGTAACCGTCGCGGTCCTGCACGGTCTTGTAGGCGACGCTCGACGGCAGGCCGTCGGCGACCGTCAGCGAAACGAATTGCGGCGCCGCCGGCGGCGGCGCGGCCTGGGCGAGCGCGGCGGCGAATGCCACGAGCGGAATGACCAGCAGCGATCGATACACTTTCCTTTTCCCCTGCTTCCGTACTGGCCCAAGACGCCGCGCGTGTGCCGCTGGCTAGAATGCAGGGGTTCGCGAGACTCGTCCATGCCGCCACCGCGCCTACCACTCCGCCTGATCCTGTTCGCCGCGTTCGCGGTGGGCGCCGCCGTCTTGATCGGACTTCTGGTGTCCACGCTGAACAATGTGCTCGAGTTCTATCAGCGCGTGGCCGCACTGCCTGTGTGGCTGCGGCTGCCGCTGATCGCGGCGATTGCGCTGGCGATCGTCGCCCTCGCCTGGCTGCTGTGGCGAATGGCGCGGCCAGCCTCGAAGACCGCCATTCCGAAAGCGATTCCGGTCTCACGGAGCGAGGTCGATGCGCGCATCGACGCGTTGCGCGAACGGCGCGCCGAAACGGCGGCGTTAGAAGCCGAGTTGATCGAGCTCGACCGCCGCCGCAGCGGCGGCGACGTCTACGTCGCCTTGTTCGGCGAGATTTCCACCGGCAAGTCGAGTCTAATCCGCGCGCTCGCGCCCGAAGCCCTGCCCGATGTCGACGTGCGCGGCGGCACCACACGTGCGGTCGCGCACCATCGCGGCCGCTTACCAGACGGGCGCGAACTGATGCTCGCCGACGTCCCCGGCAGCGGCGAGGTCGACGGCCGCCTGCACGAGCAGCTCGCACGCGACGAAGCGCTGCGCGCGCACGCGGTGGTCTATCTGTGCGCCTCGGATCTGACCCGCGCGCAGGACACCGAACTCGGCTGGCTGGCCGGCTTCGGCAAGCCGCTGCTGCTGGCCTTGAACAAGGCCGATCTCTACACCGAGAGCGAGCGCACGGCACTGCTGCAGCGCTTCGAGCAGCGTTACGCGAAGCGGGCGCGCGCGATCGTCGCGATCAGCGCCGGCGGCAACGAGCGTTACGAGCGCACTTTGGCGGATGGGCGGCGCGAGAAGGTCGAACGCGAGCGCGTGCCCGACATCGCTGCGCTGAAAGACGCGCTGGCCGAACTCACGCGCCTCGGCGCGGCAGCGCTGGAACCGGCACGCGAGGCGGCTGTGCTGGCCGAAGTCGGCCGCCGCGGCGACGAGCTGGCGCGGGCGGTCGCCGCCAGCGAAGCGGCCGAAACGGTCGCCAAGTACACGCGCCGCGCCGTGGTCGGCGCGCTGGCCGCGGTCGCACCGGGCAGCGACATCCTGATCCAAGGCGCGCTCGGCACCGCCCTGGTGCGCGAACTCGCGCGCATCCACGGCGTCGCGGTGCGCGAGCTCGATGTCGAGGCGCTGCTGACGCGGGTCGGCCTCACCGTGCGCAACACCACCGCGATCGTGCTGGCGATCGCCGGCAACGCGCTGAAGGCGTTCCCGGGCTTGGGCACGCTCGGCGGCGGCGTGCTGCATGCGATCGCCTACGGCCTGGTGTTCGACAGCCTCGGCAACGCGCTCGCCGCGACCTTGGCCGAGCGCTCCGCGCTCGATGCCGCCGACGTCGAAACGCGCGTGCGCGCCTTGCTCGCCGAGCCCGCGCGCGAACGCGTCGAGCGCGTCGCGCGGCTGGCGTGGGAGGCGGCGCGCGGGGAGCGCGGCGGCGAGCGTTGACGCGCATGACCGTGCCGCGCGTCCATCTCTCCCGCTTGGGGAGAGGTGGCGGGAAGACCCGACGCAACGGCTGAATGCAGTGTTCACACCACGGCGCTAGCCTAGGCCAAGCGTTTTTGCCAAGCTGCCGTCCATGCGCGCCTGCCAGGCCATCGTCGCTGTATTCGTCCTCGCTCTGTCGGCGAGCGTCGCGGCTGCGCCGGAGACTTACCGCTTCGATCCGGTGCATACGCAGATCTGGTTCAGCGCCTCGCACCAGGGCTTCTCGCATCCGCTCGGGCGCTTGCGCGTGAAGGACGGTTGGTTTTCGTTCGACCCGGCCGACTGGAGCGCGAGCCGAGTCGACGTGACGATCGATCTCGCCTCGGCCGACCTCGGTGACGACAAGTGGAACCAGACCGTGCGCTCGGGCCAGTTCCTCGACGTCGAACGCTGGCCGGTCGCGCGCTATGTCGGCCGCAGCGTCGAAAAGAAGACCGAGACGAGCGGCATCATCCACGGCGAACTCCAGTTTCGCGGCGAGGTCAGACCGCTGGACCTCACTTTCACCCTGAATCGGATCGCCAACGATCCGTACCTGTTCAAGCGCAAGGCCGGCTTCTCGGCGAGCGCGACCTTGCAGCGTTCGATGTTCGGCATGAAGCGCTACGCCGAAGTCGTCGGCGAGGAGATCGCGCTGCGTTTCGAAGTCGAAGGCATTCGCGACGGCGATGCCGCCAAGCCCACTACCGAGGAAGCGAAAGATGGCGCTGAAAAGTGACGCGACCCGCTGGGGCAGCCTGGCCAAGTTCTTCCACTGGACGATCGTCTTGTTGATCCTGACCCAAGCGGTCATCGGCCTGGTCATGGTCGAGCTGCCCAAGCGCCCGAACACGATTTCGATCTATTCGCTGCACAAGTCGATCGGCATCACCATCTTCGCGCTGGCCGTGCTGCGCCTGCTCTGGCGCGTGTTCGATCCGCGCCCGCGCGATGTCCAGGGCATGCCGCATTGGCAGGCGCTCGGTGCGCGAGTCGGCCACGCCTTGCTGTACGTGCTGATCTTCGCGGTGCCGCTGTCGGGCTGGCTGTTCGATTCCGCCTCGAGCCTGCGTCCTTTGTACTGGTTCAACTTGATTCCGCTGCCGAACCTGACCGGTGGCAAGAACGAAGCGATCAAGGAATTCGCCGAAGGCGCGCACGAGCTGCTGTTCTGGGTGCTCATCGCGGTAGCCGCCGGTCACGCCGCGGCGGCGCTGGTCCACCACTTTCACAACCGCGACGAAACGCTGGCGCGCATGCTGCCGTGGCGACGTCGCACCGATCCCGTTTCCTGACTCGCAAAGGAGTAAGACCATGCTGCTGCGTTCCATGATCTGTGTGGCCCTGTTGCTGCCGCTGTCGGCGTTCGCGCGCGACTGGCAGGTCGATGCCGGCAAGAGCACGCTGAGCTTCAAGGGCAGCTACCAGGGCGAAGGCTTCGACGGCAAGTTCAAGCGCTTCGACGCGACCATCGCCTACGACGCGGCGGATTTGTCGAAGTCGAAGTTCGACGTCAACGTCGATCTCGCCAGCGCCGACACCGGCAACGGCGATCGCGACGACTCGCTGCACGGCGAGGATTTCTTCGACGTCAAGAAAACGCCGAAAGCGCATTTCGTCACCGAGTCGTTCGCCAAGGGCGCTGACGGCAGCGTCGAAGCGAAGGGCAAGCTGACCATTCGCGACAAAACCCAACCTGTCACTTTGAAGGTCAAGTTCGCCGAGAGCGGCGACGGTGCCACGCTCGACGTCGACGCCGTGCTCAAGCGCGCCGACTTCGGCCTCGGTGCGAGCAAGGATTGGTCGGACGTCGGCGCCGACGTGCCGGTGCACGGTCACCTCGTGCTGAGCGGCAAGTAAGGCGCGAATGGAAACACCGCGCGCGTTGTGGCGGCGCCTGCAGCAACGCTTCGCGCGCACGCCGGGCGCAGCGGAAGACGAGGTGCCGCGCGGCGAATCGCATCACGCGCAGGCTGCGGCGAGCCTGCGCGCGCTGCTCGAAGACGCGCAGATTCCCGCGGCCGTGCGCGGCAGCCTCGCGGCCGACTTCGCGCGGCTCGAATCGATGCTCGGCAAACTCGAACGCGGCGAATTGCACATCGCCGTGTTCGGCCGCGTCAGCGTCGGCAAGTCGGCGCTGGCGAATGCCTTGCTCGGCCAGGACGCGTTCACCGTCGGCGTACTGCACGGCACCACGCGCGAGGCCGGCCAGCGCCGCTGGCGCGAGGTCGCCGGCAGCGGCGTGCACCTGATCGATACGCCCGGGATCGACGAACTCGACGGCGAGGCGCGTGAGCGGCTCGCGTTCGAGGTCGTCGGCGTCAGCGATCTGGTCGTGTTCGTGGTCGACGGCGACATGACCCAGCGCGAGCGCGATGCGCTGCAACTGCTCGCGCGCACCGAGCGCCCGCTGCTGCTCGCCTTGAACAAGGCCGACCGCTACGGCGAGGACGAACTCGAACATCTGCTCGAGCGCTTGCGCGAACGCGCGCATGGGCTGGTGCGCGCAGAAGACGTGGTCGCGACCGCCGCGCAGCCGGCGCCGATCGAGCGTGTCCGTGTCGATGCGAACGGCGCCGAACACATCGAGCGCATCGAACGCGCGCCGGATCTCGACGCCTTGCGATCGCGTCTCGGCGCGATCGTAGAACGCGAAGGCAAGACGCTGGCCGCGTTGAACGCGAGCCTGTTCGCCGGCCGCGTTTCCGATCAGGTCGGCGCGCGCATCGCCGACGCGCGGCGAGAACTCGCCGCCAAGGTGATTCGGCAGTACTGCGTGGCGAAAGCGGTCGCGGTTGCCTTGAATCCGATTCCGGTCGCCGACCTGCTCGCCGCCGGCGCGCTCGACGCGGCCCTGGTCATGCACCTGGGTCGGGTCTATGGCCTGCCGCTGACGAAGGTCGAAGCCGGCTCGCTGATCGCCGTAATCAGCGCGCAACTGGCGGCCTTGATGGGCGCGATCTGGGGCGTGCATCTGGTCGCCTCGGCGCTGAAGGGCGTCAGCGCCGGCCTGTCGACCGTGGTCACCGCCGGCGCGCAAGGCGCACTGGCTTGGTACGCGACCGAGCTGGTCGGACGTGCCGCGGAAAAGTATCTGGTCGCCGGCAAATCCTGGGGCGAGCAAGGTCCCAAACGCGTCGTCGCCGGCATCGTCGAAGACCTCGACCGCGATTCGATCCTGCGCGAGGCGCGTGCGGAAATTTTGCGGCGCTTGCGCGATCGCGCGCCGGCTCGATAGCGGCGCTCATCAGCGCCGCCGCGGCAACGCCGCGTGACGGACGTCGATTTACCGATTCTTTGCGCGGTCTGCGCCGCGCATTTACAAGACGCCGCGCATGCTTCGATCGCTCCCTATGGAGGCTGCGCATCATGAACCGAATCGTTCGGATGAGTACGTCGATTGCGCTCGCGTCATTGCTCTCGGGCTGCGTCACGGTCGAGCAATGGGCGCAAGCGGCCAGCGCCGGCCACACCGGCTGCATTCCGGAGGCGAATCGGATCAGCAATTACAAAGGCACGAGCGTCGGCACGACCTGGAACGCCACCTGCGCCGGCAAGGTGTATCTGTGCTCCGACATCGCCGGCAAGAACAGCGACGACATTTCCTGTGCGCCGGCGGTCGATCCAGCGGCGGCGCAATAACCGCCGCATCGGCGACAACGAGTCGAGCGGACTCGGTGCGAGCGCCGGATGTTACTTATCGAAACGCTACGAAAGCTTTCACACCGGCGCAACCGTTCGCGCGCTAGCGTGCGACGGTCGCGCGCCCGTGCGCGACCCCTATTTCCCTGATCGGAGGCCGGCGACCATGAAATTTCAGTTCGTGTTCTCGACGATACTCGGCGGCAGTCTCGCGCTGCTCGGCGGCGGCGCGGCAGCGCAAGGCCTGGACGCGCTGAAGGGCGCGGGCAGCGGCTTGGACGTGTCCTCGCTCGCCTCCGGCAGCGCCGGCAACGCGGCCGGCGTCATCGAGTACTGCGTGAAGAACAACTATCTCGGCGGCGATGCGGCCGCTTCGATGAAGGACAAATTGCTCGGCAAGGTCGGCGGCGACGACGCCAAGGACAGCGACAAGTCCGACTACACCGACGGCGCCAAGGGATTGCTCAAAGGCGGCGACGGCAAGAGCGTCGATCTGCAAAACCTCGGCGGTGGCGGCGGCCAGCTCGGCGGTCTCAAGGACAAGCTGACCAAGAAGGCCTGCGCGAGCGTGCTCGACAACGCCAAGTCGTTGCTCTGAACTCAGCGCCGCGCGTGCGGCGCCACCCGACCCTCATCGCGCCGCGCAATGCGGCGCGTGCTCGTTCAAGCGACCGAACGCAAGCGCGGCGGCGGCGCGCAGTCGTCGATCATCGCGCGCAAGGCCGGATGGCGGATCTGAAACACCTCGAACACGCCGGCCGCGCGCAGATACGGCACGCGTCGCAACAGTTCGTCTTCGCAGGCGCGCCGCTCCGGCTCGTCGTCTTCGGCGGCCAGCGCACGCTGCGCCAGAGCGACGAATTCTTCGATCCAGATCAAGGCGGTGAAGGCATTGCCGCGCTCGACCGGCAGGACCGGCGGCGGAGCGATGGGCGGGAGCAGGCGCAAAAGAGTGGGAGCGTTCATGAGCGTCGTTATCGTTGTGTATACCGTCCGGACGGTACAGTATATACTTCTATTTTTCTCGTCAACCGGTCACCGCATGCCCGCCAAGCCGAGCGCCCGCGAACGCATTCTCAAAGCCGCCGAGCAAGTCGTGGTCGAGATCGGAGCGGGCAATCTGACCTTGGAGGCGGTCGCCGCTGCCGCCGGCGTCAGCAAGGGCGGCTTGCTCTATCACTTCGCCAACAAGGAAGCGCTGCTCAAAGGCATGGTCGATCACCACATGGACGAGGAAGCGGCGCGCGTCGTCGCCGTCCATGCCGAACTCGGCGGCACGCCGGCGACCTACTTGCGTGCGTTCATCGAAGCGACTCTGCAGACGAGCGGCAAGGACCTGCACTCCCCCGCCGTCTCGCGTTCGTTCCTGGCGGCGGCGGCGAATTTCCCCAGCCTGCTGGAGCGGCCGCGGCGTGAAGTGGGCGAGCACTTCGCACGTCTGCGCGCGCTCGGCGAGAATTTTCCGCTCGCTGCGATCGTCAGCCTCGCGATCGACGGCCTCTATTTCAGCGACATCTTCGAAATCTCCGCCCTGACCCCCGCCGAGCGCGACCGCCTCGCGGCCGAACTGCTCGAACTCGCCGATCGCGCCGGCCGCGGCTGAGGCTTTCGCCCGTCGCATCGCGGCGCCTGACAAGCACGACTCGACCTGCCACCATGGCGTGTTTTCTCATCGTCAGGAGCCGTGCGCATGTCCGACCATTACGCGATCCGCCGCGACGTCGGCCCGTGGGCGCTGATGCTGACCGGCCTCGGTTCGATCATCGGTTCGGGCTGGCTGTTCGGCGCCTGGCACGCGGCGCAGCTCGCCGGCCCCGGCGCGATCTGGGCCTGGCTGATCGGCGCTGCGGTGATCACCACGATCGCACTGACCTACGCCGAACTCGGCGCGATGTTTCCCGAATCCGGCGGCATGGTGCGCTACGGCCATTACTCGCACGGCTCCTTGGTCGGCTTCATCGCGGCCTGGGCGAACTGGATCGCGATCGTCTCGGTGATTCCGGTCGAGGCGGAAGCTTCGGTGCAGTACATGGCTTCGTGGCCGTGGGCGTGGGCGCAAGGCTTGTTCGTCAATCACGAACTGACCCTGCCGGGATTGGCGATCGCGGCGGTGCTGGTGGTCGTGTATTTTCTGATCAACTACTGGAGCGTGAAGCTGTTCGCCAAGACCAACAGCTTGATCACGCTGTTCAAGCTGGTGGTGCCGGCGGCTACCGCGATCGCGCTGATCGCGACGGAATTCCATCCGGAGAATTTCCAGGTCGGCGCGCACGGCGGCGCCCACGCGATCAGCCTGTCGGCGATCCTGACCGCGGTCGCGGTCAGTGGCATCGTCTTCAGCTTCAACGGCTTCCAGAGTCCGGTGAACCTCGCCGGCGAGGCACGCGATCCCGGCCGCAGCGTGCCGTTCGGCGTGCTCGGTTCGATCGCGTTGGCGACCGTCGTCTACGTGCTGCTGCAGATCGGCTTCCTCGGCGCGGTGAATCCGGCGGCGATCGCCGAGCACGGCTGGGCCGGGCTTTCCTACAGCTCCCCCTTCGCCCAGCTCGCGCTCGCGATCAATCTGAACTGGTTGGCGCTGCTGCTCTACGCGGATGCCTTCGTCAGCCCGAGCGGTACCGGCATCACCTACACCGCGACGACCGCGCGCATGATCTTCGGCATGGAACGCAACGGCACCCTGCCGAAGATTCTCGGCCGCATCCATCCGATCTACGGCGTGCCGCGTCCGGCGATGTGGCTCAATCTCGCGGTGTCGTTCCTGTTCCTGTTCTTCTTCCGCGGTTGGGCAACGCTGGCTGCGGTGATCTCGGTGGCGACGATCATTTCCTACCTGACCGGCCCGATCAGCGTAGTGACGCTCCGCCGCACCGCGCCGACGATGCACCGGCCATTCCGCCTGCGCAGCTTGGCCTTGATCGCGCCGCTCGCCTTCGTCTTCTCGACCGAACTTTTGTACTGGGCGAAGTGGCCGCTGACCGGCGAGATCATCCTCTTGGTCGTGCTGGCGTTGCCGATCTACTTCTACTACCAGGCACGCGCCGGTTGGCCCGACTTCCGGCGCCAGCTGCAAGGCGCCTGGTGGCTGATCGCCTATCTGCCGAGCATCGCCGCGCTGTCTTACATCGGCAGCACCGAATTCGGCGGACACGGCTGGATGTCGTTCGGTTGGGATCTGCTCGTCGTCGCCGCCGTCGGTGCGGCGTTCTATGCCTGGGGCATGCGCTCGGGCTGGCGCACGCCGGCGATCGAAATGGCCGAACAAAGCGCCATGCCGAGATGAGCGAAGCGGTGGGAAAACACCGCCGCAGCGCGAACTAGGGTTTTCCCTAGCTGGGGCAGGCACGGATGGGCAGGTCGTTGGAGAGATGGTCAACTGGCAGATGCCAGGCCCACTTCCTTCGAGGCTCGCCATGTCCGTCGGTCCCGTCTCCAACAACACCAATACGCTGAGCAGTCCTGCCGGCGGCAACGAATACCGCATCCAGCGCGGCGACACGCTGTCGAAGATCGCCTCCGAGCACGGCGTCTCGGTGCAGGATCTGCTCGCGGCCAATCCGCGCATCAACAATCCGGACGTCATCTACGAGAATCAGTCGCTGACGATTCCGGGCGGCGGCAACGGCCATTCGACCGCGTCCAACGGCGCGGCCAACGCGCAAGGCCCGAGCGGCGTTGCGGGCGCCACGCCCAATTCGCAGCAGGGCCGCATCAACGAAGCGATGGGCTTCTTCGAAAGTCAGGGTTGGACGCGCGCGCAGGCCGCCGGCATCGTCGGCAACCTGCAAGCAGAGAGCGGCGTCGATCCCAATCGCGGCCAGGACGGCGGCGGCCCGGGCTACGGCCTGGCGCAGTGGGAAGGTCCGCGCCAAGGCGCGTTCAAGGCTTGGGCCGGCAAGGACATTCATCAGTCGACGTTCCGCGAGCAGCTGGAGTTCATCCAGCACGAGCTGACCACGACCGAACGCGGCGCCGGCAACGCGCTGAAGGGCGCGACCAACCCGACCGACGCGGCGCGCATCTTCTGCGAGAAGTACGAGCGCCCCGGCGTTCCGCATCTGCAGAATCGCATCAACAATGCCGAGGCGATCTTCCGCAACGCCTCGCCGACGCAGACCAGCCCCGGCAGCACTACGCCGCAGCCCGGCACGCAGCCGAGCACGCCGTCGACGACGCCGAACGCGGCCGGCGGCAACTACACGGTGGTGAAGGGCGACACGCTGTGGGACATCGCGCGCGCCAAGGGCGTGTCGCTGTCTTCGCTGATCGCGGCGAATCCGCAAATCAAGAATCCCGATCTGATCTTCCCCGACCAGGTCATCAAGATTCCGGGCGGCGGCAACGGCGCTACCCGTTCGGGCGGTACGCAAGGCACCACGCCGAGCCCGGGCGTGACGCCGACCGGCAACAACCCGGCCGCGATCGCCAATCAGTTCCTCGAGCGCAACGCGTCCGAGCTGAAGAAGAGCGGCGAACTGCCGATGAACCCGAACGTGCCGAACGACGTTTGCTGCGCCAACTTCGTCACCGCCTGCCTGCAGAAGGCCGGCCTGATCAACTGGCACAGCGATGGCGTCATCGACATGGCCAACCGCCTCAAGGCGCAGGGCTGGAAGGTGGTCGATGCGGCCCATGCCAAGCCGGGCGACGTCGCCATCGTCAACGGCGGCGCGCACACCGAACTGGTCTCCAGCAACGACGGCGGCAAGATCACGCTGATCGGCTCGAACAACCGCAACCCGGACGGTTCGCAGCGCGTCACCCACGGCAATCCGTACGGCAACACCTACTACCTGTCACCGCCGTAAAGTTCCGAGACGACGACGCCCCGGTATGGCGCAAGCCTGCCGGGGCGTTTTCGTTTGTGCGCACGGCGGCAGCGTCGCTGCCGCCGTGTGGAATGCTCAGTCGTTGGGGATCTCGAAGATCGCCGCCGGTGCCGTGTACTGGCGACTCCAATCGGACCAGGCGACGTCGGTCGGCCCGACCGCGCTCGCGACCAGGCTCCATTGCTCGCCGCTGCCGCGCAAGAGACCCGCGTAGGTGCGCGACTTCATGCCGGCCGCGGCTGCTTCGGCGTACGGCGTGCCTTGGTAGTCGATCGGCTGGCCGCCTGCGCTCTGGATCGAGGCGTACAGGAAGGCCCATTCGCCCGCCACACGCAGGCTTTTGACGTCGAGTTGGGCCGGTTTGCCGAGATCGGCGGCGAGCTTGATCAAGGCCGGTTGCAGGATCGCGCGCCCTTCGGCCGAGGTGGTGGCCGGCGTGCGCGGGGCTTCTTGAGCTTGGGTAGCGGTCATGAGGCTGGCACTCAGGATCAGGGAAGTCAGTGCGATACGCATGGGCGTGCTCGCTGCGAGGTGCGATGACGCGGTAGTCCTATGTACCGCGCCACGCCGGCCGCTTCAAGTCGAACGGACGAAAGCGCGCCATACCGGCGCAATCCGCAGGTGTTCGGACGATGCGCGGACGCGGCGGCGAATCTCGCAGCAGCCCCGCGCGCGCGCCAGAAAAATGTGACATAGTGCACAAAGGGAGGGCGCGGGGCGGCGCACCACTCTCGTTGCGGCCGGCTCGTCCGACCGCGTCGTCTGGGGAACAGGGGAAAACTTATGAGACTCGCGACCGGTATGCGCGGCAGCCTGGTGGCCGCCGCATTCTTGATCTCCACTCTCGCCGGCATCGCCGGAGCCGCATCGCCCGCACCGCCACGCTACGAACGCGCGCTCGACGCGCCGGTCGATCCGAAAGGCATTGCGCCGCTGCCCGGCAAGACCGGTCCCGGCTCACCGCGAATCACGCGCGCGGCCACACTGACCGCCGCCACCTCGAATCAATATCCGGGCGAGATCGAGCCCAACGACACGCCGGCCACGGCGACACCGCTCGGCGGTCCATCGAGCGCACGCGAAGGCAACATCTTCGGCGCCGGTGACGTCGACTACTGGTCCTTCACCGCCGCCGCCGGCGACCGCGTCTACGCGGCGACGATGACCAGCCTGAGTTCGAACGCGAGCGTCGATTCCGTGCTCGACCTGATCGACTCGGACGGCACCACCGTCATCGAAACCGACGCCGACGACGGTTCGTTCGGCGCGACCTCCTCCTCGATCGCCGGCGCCACGCTGCCGGCGGCCGGCACCTATTACCTGCGCGTGCGTCACGCCTCCGCCGCGACGCAATTGCGGCCGTACCGCTTGTTCTTCCAGCTGCGCAGCGGCACGCCGACGGCCGAGGCGGAACCGAACGACACCTTCCCCGGCCAGGCGATGCCGGCCGGAAACTGGGTCTCGGGCAACACCTCCTCCGCTGCCGATCCGGACTTCTACGCACTGAACCTCAATGCCGGCGACACCGTGTTCGTCAGCGTCGACCTCGATCCCGAGCGCGACACCGTCGAATGGAACGCGCAGGTCGGTCTCGGCGCATTCGGCACGCCGCCGCTGGTGTTGGTCGTCAACGATGCCGGCGCCGCGACGCCCGACTCGGAGGCGTTCTTCCTCTCGGTCAAGGACGCCGGCACCTACGGCGTGTTCGTCGGCACGCCGACCGGCGGTACCACCTTCGGCACCTATCACCTCAGCGTCACGGTGTTTCCGCAAGCGGTCGAAGGAGCGAACTGCACTACATACACCTCGACCAACGTACCGGTCACGATTCCCGGCGGTCCCGGCATCGTGACCTCGACCGTGACCATACCGGGCAATCCGCGCATCGAGGATCTCGACGTCGCGGTCAACATCACGCACAACTTCATGGCCGACCTCGACGTGCAGCTGACCGCACCGGGCGGCAATATGGTCGGGCTGTTCAGCGACATCGGTTCGGTCACCGTCGGCGCACAGACGACGATGGACGCGATCTTCGACGACGAAGGTGCGGTGCCGAGTCTGTTCACTGTCACGCAAGGATTGCGTCTCGCGCCCGAGCTCAACTATCGCCTGTCCTGGTTCGACGGCCAGGACGCCGGCGGTACCTGGACCCTGACCTTGCGCGACGACGCCACCGGCGACGGCGGCTCACTCAACAATTGGAGCTTGCGCGTGTGCGAGCCGCCACCGCCGCCGGACTGCGCACCCGGTTTCGTGCAGACCACGGTGCTGTCGACCGACTTCGAGTCGGGCGCCGCCGGCTTCACCCATTCCGGCACGGCCGACGAATGGGAACTCGGCCTGCCGACGTTCGCGCCGATCGCCGACTGCGCCAGCGGCTCGAACTGCTGGAAGACCGATCTCGACGGCACTTACGAGGCGAACGCCACGCAGGAGCTGTTGTCGCCCAACATCGACCTGACCGGCCTGTCGCCTCCGATCGTGGTGCGCTGGGCGCAGAAATACCAGGTCGAGTCGGCTCAGTTCGACGGTTTCTCGGTCGACCTGCGCCAAGTCGGCGCACCGACCAATGCGGTGCGATTGTTCCAGCATCTGGGCGCCGACATGGTCGACAACGTCGGCAATCCGGTCGTCACGATCCAGGAGGCGTCGGGCTGGGGTCACCGGGTCGAGCGCGCCGATGCGCTCGCCGGCCAGAACGTCGAGTTCGCGGTGAACCACTACAGCGACGCCACCGTACAGCGCGCCGGTGTCGCCATCGACGACGTCAGCGTCAGCGCCTGCCGCGCCGCCAGCGCGGACCTGTCGATCACCAAGACCGACGGCGTGACGGACGCGACACCGGGCGGCAGCGTCACCTACACGATCACCGCCTCCAACGCCGGCACCGACAACGCGACCGGTGCGACCGTCGCCGACACATTCCCGGCCGCGCTGACCTGCACGTGGACCTGCGTCGGTGCCGGCGGCGGCACCTGCACCGCGTCGGGCAGCGGCAACATCAACGACACGGTGAATCTGCCCGCCGGCGGTTCGACCACCTACACCGCGTCGTGCACGGTCAGCGCTGCGGCGAGCGGAACGCTGGTCAATACGGCGACGGTGTCCTCATCGATCGCCGACCCCAATCCGGCCAACAACTCCGCCACCGACACCGACACGCTGACAGCGAGCGCCGACCTCGCCATCACCAAGACCGACGGCGTGACGACGGCGACTCCTGGCGGCAGCGTCACCTACACCATCACCTCCTCGAATGCCGGCCCGAGCAATGCGGTCGGTGCCACCGTCGCCGATACCTTCCCGGCCGCGCTGACCTGCACGTGGACCTGCGTCGGCGCCGGCGGCGGTACCTGTACCGCGTCGGGCAGCGGCAACCTCAGCGACACGGTGAATCTGCCGGCCGGCGGTTCGACCACCCACACCGCCTCGTGCACGGTCAGCGCCGCGGCGAGCGGAACGCTGTCCAATACGGCGACGGTGTCGTCGGCAGCGGCGGATCCGAGCCCGGCGAACAATTCCGCCACCGACACCGACACGCTCGCACCCAGCGCGGATCTCGCGATCACCAAGACCGACGGCGTCGCCGGCGTCACCGCAGGCGGTTCGACCACCTACACGATCACCGCCTCGAACGCGGGGCCGAGCAACGCAACCGGCGCCACCGTCGCCGACACCTTCCCCGCAGCATTGACCTGCACCTGGACCTGCGCCGGTGCCGGCGGCGGCACTTGTACCGCGTCGGGCAGCGGAAACATCAATGACACGGCGAACCTGCCGGCCGGCGGCAGCGCGACCTACACCGCGACGTGCTCGATCGCATTGGCGGCAAGCGGCACGCTGTCCAATACCGCGACGGTGAGTGCACCGGGCGGCGTGACCGATCCGACCCCGGCCAATAACTCGGCCACCGACAGCGACACGATCGGCGCGGCGGGTGCAAACCTCAGCGCGAGCAAGAGCGTGACCGGCACGTTCACGCCGGGCACGGCGGTGGTCTACACCGTCGTCGTCGGCAACAGCGGCGGCGCGCAGGCCGACAATCCCGGCGACGAATTCACCGATGTACTGCCGGCCGGTCTGGTCCTGGTTTCGGCGACGGCGACCAGCGGCAGCGCCGTGGCGAATGTCGGCACCAATACGGTGACCTGGAACGGCGCATTGCCGATCGGTGGCAGTGCAACGATCACGATCAATGCGACGATCGCCGCGACCGCCAGCGGCACCCTCAGCAACCAGGGCCTGGTCTCCTACGACAGCGATGGAAACGGCAGCAACGATGCCTCGCGTCCGAGCGACGATCCCGCGCTCGGCGGCGCCAGCGATCCGACCTCGTTCGTGGTCGGCGGTGCCGTCGTCGACCTGTCGATCACGAAGACCGACGGCGTTAGCGCGGCGACCGCAGGCGGCTCCACCACCTACACCATCGTCGCCGCGAATGCCGGCCCCAGCGCCGTCACCGGCGCGACAGTCGCCGACGCATTGCCCGCTTCCCTGACCTGCACCTGGACTTGCAGCGGTGCCGGCGGCGGCAGTTGCGGCGCCAGCGGCACGGGCGCGATCGGCGATGCGGTCAACCTGCCGCCGGGCGGCAGCGCGACGTACACGGCGATCTGCTCGATCAGCGCCAGCGCCAGCGGCACGCTCGTCAACACGGCCACGATCACGGCACCGAGCGGCGCGAACGACACCAATCCGGCCAACAACAGCGCGACCGACACCGATACGCTGATCGTGCCGGGGCGCATCAGCGCGACCAAGACCGTGACCGGCTCGTTCCAACCCGGCGGCAGCGTCACGTACGCGATCGTGTTGACGAACGCGGGCGGCGCGCAAGCCGACAATCCCGGCGACGAGTTCACCGACGTGCTGCCCGCCTCGCTGAGCTTGGTTTCGGCCACTGCCAGCAGC
This sequence comes from Dokdonella sp. GW821-FHT11D02, assembly GCF_058808595.1. Taxonomy (NCBI): domain Bacteria; kingdom Pseudomonadati; phylum Pseudomonadota; class Gammaproteobacteria; order Lysobacterales; family Rhodanobacteraceae; genus Dokdonella; species Dokdonella sp. GW821-FHT11D02. The sequence goes on from NZ_CM179520.1 coordinate 4,061,108, forward strand.
GGCGCGGCCGCGGCGAACCTCGGCACCAACACGGTGAGCTGGAACGGCGCGATCGCGGCCGGCGGCAGCGTGACGATCACGATCGACGCCACGATCGCGGCCAGCGCCAGCGGCGCGATCGCCAACCAAGGCCAGATCGCCTACGACGCCGACGGCAACGGCAGCAACGAAGCCAGCGGAGTCACCGACGATCCCGGCACACCGGGCGCGAACGATGCCACCGTGCTGGTCGTCGGCGCGTCGGCGGATCTGTCGGTCAGCAAGACCGACGGCGTCGCGACGATCGCCGCAGGCGCCAGCTCGACTTACACGATCGTGGTCGCGAATGCCGGTCCGAGCGCGGTGACGGGCGCCAGCGTCAGCGACGTCTTCCCGGCCGCCTGCACGACACCGAGCTGGACGTGCGCCGGCAGCGGCGGCGGCAGCTGTCCGGCCGGCGGCAGCGGCGACATCGCCGCAAGCGTGGACCTGCCGGTCGGCGCCAGCGCCACGTTCAGCGCAACGTGCACGATCGGCGCCGGCGTCGCCGCCGGCACCGTCGTCAGCAATACGGCACAGGTCGCGGCACCCGCCGGCACCACCGATCCGAACCCGGCCAATAACAGCGCCAGCGACACCACCACGGTCAGCGCGACGCCGGGCGGCGACACGCCGACACCGGTGCCGGGACCGGGCTTGCCCGCGCTGCTGCTGCTCGTCTGCACAATCGCCTTCGCCGGCTGGCGTCGCGCGGCCTCGATGCGACGCTGAAGACGGCGCTCCGGTTCCCGCCCGCCGCGGGAACCGGAGCGCGACATAGGCTCAGTCCGCCGCCGCGTCGAGGAACGCTCGCACGGCGGCGGCGTCGAACGGCCAATCCAGCTCGCGGCCACCGCGCTCCTCGCGCAGCACCGGTACGCGCGCGCCGTAGCGCGCTTCCAGTTCCGCTTCTTCGTCGATCCAGCGCGTCTGGAAATCCGGCGCGCGCGCGGCCGCCAGCACCGCCAGCGCCTGATCGCACAATGGACAGTCGTCGCGCTGAAAAAGAATCAGGTCCACGCGGGCGGCCTCTGGCAAAACCGTAGAATAGCCGCACCTTTCTTGCGGCGGCGCCGACGCGCCGCTGCATCCGGCAATCGAGGCATTCATGGCTGTCAGCGTTTTCGACCTGTTCAAGATCGGCATCGGACCTTCCTCTTCGCACACCGTCGGGCCGATGCGCGCGGCAGCGCGCTTTTGCGAACGCTGGCTGGCCGAGGCGGGCGCGCTCGAGCGCGTCGCGCGCGTGCAGTGCGAGCTGTTCGGCTCGCTCGCGCTGACCGGGCGCGGCCACGGTACCGACAAGGCGGTGTTGTGCGGTTTCGAAGGCGCGCATCCCGACCGCATCGATCCGGACACGATTCCGGCCACGCTCAAGCGCATCCGCAACGAAAAGAAGATCCGTCTGCTCGGCACTCGCGAGATCGCGTTCGACGAGAAGAAGGATCTGATCTTCAACAAGCGTCAGCGCCTGCCCTACCACTCCAACGGCATGCGCTTCGCCGCCTACACCGCTGACGGCGAGCTGATCGCAACGCGCGATTACTACTCGGTCGGCGGCGGCTTCGTCGTCAACACCGACGAGGCCGCCGACGATCGCATCGTCGCCGACACCACGCCGCTGCCGCACCCATTCCATTCCGGCGACGAGCTGCTGGACATCTGCGAGCGCAGCGGCAAGTCCATCGCGCAAGTCATGCTCGACAACGAGCGCTGCTGGCGCAGCGAGGCGGAGATCCGCAGCGGCTTGATGGCGATCTGGAAAGCGATGCAGGACTGCGTCGCGCGCGGCATCCGCGAAACCGGCACCTTGCCCGGCGGGCTGCACGTGCAGCGCCGCGCACCGGCGATGGCGCGCGATCTGCGCGAGCGGCCGGAGGCATCTCTACGCGATCCGCTGACGATCCTCGATTGGGTCAATCTGTATGCGCTCGCGGTGAACGAAGAGAACGCCGCCGGCGGCCGCGTCGTGACCGCGCCGACCAACGGCGCTGCCGGCATCGTGCCGGCGGTACTGCACTACTACGAGCGCTTCTGTCCGAAGGCGAACGAGGACGGCGTGATCGAATTCCTGCTCACTGCGGGCGCGATCGGCATCCTGTACAAGGAGAACGCCTCGATCTCCGGCGCCGAAGTCGGCTGCCAAGGCGAAGTCGGCGTGGCCTGCTCGATGGCTGCCGGCGGCCTCGCCGCGGCGCTCGGCGGCAGCATCTTCCAGGTCGAGAACGCGGCCGAGATCGGCATGGAACACAACCTCGGCCTGACCTGCGATCCGATCGGCGGCCTGGTGCAGATTCCGTGCATCGAACGCAACGCGATGGGTTCGGTCAAGGCGATCAATGCGCAGCGCATGGCGATGCGCAGCGACGGCAAGCACCGCGTTTCGCTCGACAAGGTGATCAAGACCATGCGCGAGACCGGCCGCGACATGAAAGACAAGTACAAGGAAACCAGTCGCGGCGGCCTCGCGGTGAACGTGATCGAGTGCTGACCCGCTCGGACTTGCGCTAAATGCATGCGAATACGGCGCCCGCAGGCGCCGTATCGCTGTCATCACGCTGCGGACCTCGTGTGAGGCCCGCAGCGATTGCACCGCTCTTTACGGGTTGGCGACGATCTGGATGTCGTCGTAGTAGATCGCACTCGCGCCGTTGGCGAACAGATCGATCGCACCGATGTTGAGGATGCCCGGCGCACCCGGCCCGCCGGCGAACTGCCCGGTCCAGGTACCCGAATACAGCTGCGTACCGTTGTAGTAGAACGTCTGCAGATCCTGGTCGAGATCGACCTCGAGCTTGAGTTCCACCCATTGTCCGGTGACGTAGGTCCCGGTGCCCGGATTCGCCGCACCGTCCTCGGTGCCGACATCGCCCGTCGCGCTGTCGAAGAACACCTGGCTCGACCAGCTGATCACGCTGGTGTCGGTGTCGGAGTACGCGTTCTGGAAGATGAAGTACGACTTGCCCGAAAACGCGGCCGGGATGTACTGCTTCGCCGTGATCGTGTACGAGCCGCTGGTGTAATCGGAGAACTCGTGCACCAGATCGCTGGTCTCCTTGATCTCGATCGAGTTCGGCGTGCTCACGCTCTGCGTGTTGACCACGGTCGCGCCGGCGGCCGCATCGTTGGCCCAGCCCTTCCAGCCGCCCTGGCCGTGGACGTTGTTGCCGGCTGTGTAGCTGTCGAAATTCTCCGAGAACGCCGGCGGACCGCTGGTGCCGTCGAAGCCGTCCTTGAAGATCTGATCCGGCTGGCCGCCGCCGCTGCCTTTGACCGCGACGTACATATGCGCATCGGGCGCCAGTCCATTCGCTTCGGTGAACACGACTTCGGCGAAGGTGACCGCAGTGAGATCGGTGGTCGGCGTCGCCGTGACCGTGATCGCCTGCGTGTCGGCGGCGGTGCCGTCGAAAGAGAACGAACTCGTGTCGACCGCGACGTCGAGACCGGCCGGTGCATTCACCGTCACCGTCCAGCTCGACGGCACCGCGAGCGTGTTGCGCAAGGTGCGCGTCCAATCGCACGAGTCGGTGCAATTCATGTTGCGCATGCTCGGGATGTTGAGCGTCTTCGGATCGCCGCTGGCCGCCGGATTGGCGGCGAGGAAGTTCGCGTAGGTCTCGTTCATCACGAAACCGGTCTTGGCTGCCTTGCTCAGGTCGACGCGGCCGCTGCCGACGTCGTCGGCATCCCAGGCGGTGGTCAGATTCTCCTTGTGACCATCGGTGACCGAGGTCAGCATCAGCGCCGACTTCACTTCGGCCGGCGTCCAGGCCGGATAGATCGCGCGCAACAGCGCACCGGCGCCGGCCAAATGCGGCGAGGACATCGAGGTGCCGCTCAAGGAGCCGTACTCGGTCGCGGTGCCGGCATCCATCGCGGCGTAGATGTTGACGCCGGGGCCGGTGATGTCGGGCTTGGTGACGGTGACCAGATCGCTCGGACCGCGCAGGCTGAAGCCGGCGAGCACGTCACCCTGGATCACGCCCGGGGTGAACGAGGTGACCACCGGCGTCGGCGCGCTCGAATTGATGAACGCGATGATCGCCTGGCCTTCGGCCTGCAGGATGCTGTAAGCCGGCAAGGTCGCGCCGGCGACGTTCATGCCGATCGCACCGGTGGTGTTGTTGTAGACGATCGCGACCACGGCGCCGGCGTCGTCGGCGTTCTGGATCTTCTCCGAGAAGTTGCAACCGCCGCGTTGGATCAGCGCGATCGCGCCGGTGAAGTAACCGGCCGGATAGGCGCCGGTCGCGGTACAGCCGGTCGGGTTGGTGGTGTTGTACAGAATCGGCAGATTGGTCGCCGCCGTGCCCGGATCGGGGCCCGAGCCGGGGTTCAAGCTGATGTTCTGCAACTGCGCCGGCGGCGAGCCGGGACCGGTGACCGACAAGGAACCGTTGGCGGCGTTGTTGCGGTTGTGGGTGGACGCGGCCACGGTGGTGACCCACGGACCGAGATGATTGACCGCACCGACCGGATCGGAACCGTTGCGCGTGTTGCCGGCCGAAGCGGCGACGAAGATGTCGGCGTTCAACGCGTCGAGGAACAGGCGGTCGCTGTCGTCCGATAGCCACGGCGTGGTGCCGCCGGAGATCGAGTAGTTGATCACGTCGACGCCGTCGGCGATCGCATTCTCGATGCCGGCGCTGAGCGCGGCGTCGCCGCAGGTATCGGTCTCGCAGGCCTTATACGTGCGCAGCTTGGCGCACGGTGCCACGCCGGACATGAAGGGTGCGTCCGGCGGCAGCGTCGGCGGCGGCACCGCGGCCGTCGTCAGCACGTTGCCGACTGCGGTGCTGGAGGTGTGCACGCCGTGGCCGTTGCCCGCGTTCGCCTCCGGATTGGGGCCATTGCAGGTGCCGGCGCCGCTGGTGGTCGAGCAATCGAGCGCCGCCAACAGCTTCGGATTGCCGGCGTTGAAGCCGCACGCCGCGTCGTTGGCGAAGGACGGGTGGTCGCTGTTCGCGCCGGTATCGATCACGCCGACGACGATGCCGTTGCCGCGCGTGCCGACGCCGCCGGGCACGTTGCTGCCGTCCCAGATCGACGGCGCGCTGATGAATTCCGGACCGCGATAGGTTCCGAGCTGCCGCTGCAGCTCACGCCGCACGCTGCGCACGCCGGGCAGCGCGGCGATCTTGTTCGCCTCGCTCATGCTCAATTCGAGCGCGACGCCGTTCATCGTGATCGCATAGGTGTGCGTCGGCGTCAGCGTGCGGCCGAGCGCCTGCGCGAACGCCGCGAGATGCGCGTCGCGCTGACCGGAAAGATAGGTCTGATAGGAGCGTGCGGCACTCGAATTCAGATCGAGCTTGCGGCTCGCGCTGCGCGCCGGTGCGGTCGCCGCCAGGCCGTCGATCTCACCTTGGTAGTGCATCAGCCCAGCTTCGACGAAGCGGACGATGTAGATATGACGTGCGGAAACCGGCGCACTGTCGACGGTCTTTTGCAAAGTGGCGGCCGGTGCCTGTTGCGGCATTCCGACTCCAACGAACGCGAAACCGATCGACGCAGCGAGCGTCTTGATACGAAGCGAATTCCCCATTTGAATTCTCCAGGCAGTTCATCGAAGGAACACCGAAGACGAGACCTGCACAAGAACATGCGCAGCTCGGACACAGCAAAGTGAGATGGCCCCAGGACCCTTTGCGGTGAGGGTTTATAACACCGCCCCGTAGACGCCGCAAAATGACAATTCCCGCGGCGTTCGCAAACGAACGTTCGATATCGGCGGGCATGGCTTCTGCGAATGGCGGGATGTGCGGGTGCGGCAGCAAGCCGATTTCCGCGGCCGAATGACGGCGATGGAATTCGCAAGTAGCGCGCCGTCCATGGCCTGGCAAACACGAATACGGCGCCCGAAGGCGCCGTATCGTTTGTAGCAGCCTAGAACTCCGCACGGAGTCCCAGGCAATCGTCTAACCGCTTATGGGTTCGGGACGATTCGGATGTCGTCGTAGTAGACCGCGCTCGCGTTGTTGGCGAAGAGGTCGATCGCACCGATGTTTCGGATTCCCGCGACATCCTGAGCAGGGAACTGCTGCGTCCACGATCCGGAGTAGAGCTCGGTTCCGTCGTAGTAGAACGTTTGCAGATCCTGATCGAGATCGATCTCGAGCTTCAGCTCGACCCACTGTCCGGTGATGTAAGGCATCGTCCCCGCGTTCGCGGCACCTTCCAAGGTAGTGACATTGCCCGTCGCGCTGTCGAAGGACACCTGCGTCGACCAGCTGAGGACGCTGGTATCGGTGTCCGAGTAGGCGTTCAGGAAAACCAAGGAAGACTCGCCCGCATAGTCAGCCGGAATGAATTGCATCGCCGTGATCGTGTACGAGCCGCTGGTGTAGCCGGAGAACTCGTGCACCAGATCGCTGGCCTGCTTGATCTCGATCGAGTTCGGTGTACTCACGCTCTGCGTGTTGACCACGATCGCGCCGGCGGCCGCATCGTTGGACCAGCCCTTCCAACCGCCCTGGCCGTGTAGGTTGTTGCCGGCCGTGTAGCTGTCGAAGTTCTCCGAGAATCCGGCCGTGCCGGCGACGTCGAAGCCGTCTTTGAAGATGCGGTCGTCCGGCTCATTGCCAGCGTTGCCTTTCACGGCGACAACCATGTGCGCATCGGGCGCGAGGCCGTTCGCTTCCTTGAACACGACTTCGGCGAAGGTGACCGCGGTGAGATCCGTGGTCGGCGTCGCCATGATCGTGATCTCCTGCGTGTCGGCGGCCGTGCCGTCGAAGGAGAACGACTTCCTGTCGACCGCCACGTCGAGGCCGGCCGGCGCATTCACCGTCACCGTCCAGCTCGACGGCAGCGCGAGCGTGTTGCGCAAGGTGCGCGTCCACTCGCACGAGTCGGTGCAATTCATGTTGCGCATGCTCGAAATGTTCAGCGTCTTCGGATCGCCGCCGGTGTCTGGATTCGCGGCGAGGAAGTTGTCGTAGGTTTCGTTCATCACGAAACCAGCCAGCGCCGCCTTGGTCAGGTCGACGCGGCCGCTGCCGACGTCGTCGGCATTCCAGGCCGTGGTCAGATTCTCCTTGTGGCCATCCGTGACCGAAGTCAGCATCAGCGCCGATTTCACTTCGGCCGGAGTCCACTGCGGATGTGCCGAACGCAGCAATGCTCCGGCGCCGGCCAGATGCGGCGAGGACATCGAGGTGCCGCTCATGGACCCGTAGTTGCCGGAAGCTTCGTCGACCGCCGCATAGATGCTCACGCCGGGCCCGGTAATGTCCGGTTTGGTCACGCTGACCAAACCGCTCGGCCCGCGCAGGCTGAAGCCGGCGAGCACATCGCCTTGCCGGACCGCGGGAGAGAACGAGGTGACGACCGGCGTCGGTGCGTTCGAATCGATGAACGCAGCGATCGCCTGCCCCTGGCTCTGCAGGATGCTGTAGGCCGGCAGCGTGGCCGACTCGGTGTTCATGCTGATTGCACCGGTCGTATTGTTGTAGATGATCGCCACCACCGCGCCGGCATCGTCGGCGTTCTGAATTTTCTCCGAGAAATTGCAGCCGCCGCGTTGGATCAGCGCAATCGAGCCGTCGAAGTAGTCGCTCGGGAAGCCGCCGGTGGCGGTACAGCCGCTGATATTGGTCGCGTAACGACGGATCTCCAATCCGTTCGCCGGCGTGCCGAGGTTCGGGCCCGAACCGGGAGTCAGCACGATGTTCTGCAACTGCGCCGACGGCGTTCCGGGCCCGGTGACCGACAGCGTGCCGTTGCCGGCCACGTTGCGGTCGTGCGTCGAAGCCGCCACGGACGTGAGCCACGGCCCGAGATGGTTGACCGCACCGACCGGATCGGAGCCGCCGCGTGTATTGCCCGCCGACGCCGCGACGAAGATGTCCGCCTGCAGCGCATCCAGAAACTGGCGATCGTTGTCGTCCCACGGCTCGGTGCCGCCGGAAATGGAGAAGTTGATGACGTCGACGCCGTCGGTGATCGCGTTTTCGATGCCGGCGAGAATCGCGCCTCCCGCACACGTATCGGTCGCGCAGACCTTGTAGGAGCGCAGGCTGGCGCAAGGCGCGACGCCGGACATGAAGGGCGCGTCGGCCGGCAGTGTGGGCGGCGGTACCGCCGCCGTCGTCAGGACATTGCCGACCGCGGTACTGCCCGTGTGCACGCCGTGTCCGTTGCCGTCAGCCGCCTCCGGATCGGCACCGTTACAGACGCCGCCGCTGCTGCTCGTGCAATCCACCGCGCTGAGCTGTTTGGGATTGCTGCCGCCCAAGCCGCAGCTGGCGTCGTCGGCAAACGAGGGATGGCCGCTGTTGGCGCCGGTATCGAGCACGCCGACGACGGTACCGAAGCCACGCGTGCCGATGGCGCCGGGTACGCTGCTGCCGTCCCAGATCGACGGCGCGCCGATGAATTCCGGGCCGCGATAGGTCGACAGTCGCTGGTCCCGCGCACGTTCGACGCTGCGGACGCCGGGCACGCCGGCGACCTGCCGCGCCTGGCTCGCGCTCAGTTCAACCGCAACGGCATTCGCCGTGACTGCGTAGCTGTGCGTCGGTGTGAGCGTGATGCCGAGCGTGCGATTGATCGCGGCCAGATGGGCTTCGCGTTGCTCGGACAGATACGCCTTGTACGCGGTGGCGGCGGCGGAATGCGCGTCGAGCTTGCCGCCGGCGTTGCCCGCGACGGCCGTCGCCGCCAGCCCGCTGACCTCGCCTCGATAGTGCAGCAGGCCGCTTTCGACGAAGCGGACGATGTAGGTGTGATGGGTGGAATTCTGCTCGGCGCTATTGGCTCTGGCCACGGTCGTGGCGGCGTCGAGCTGGGCCGGCAGTCCTACCGCGGCCAGGGCGAATGCGATCGACGCGACCAGCGCGTCGCGATGAAGCGGCTTGCTCATTTCGGTTCTCCAGGTATTTCATCTTGGAAGACCGAAGACGAGACGTGCCGCACCGTTCGCATCGGGGACTAGCAAAGTGATAGCCCCAATTCCCTTTGCGCGAACGGCTTATAGCATCCACCGCGGCGATGCGGAAGCCGACGTCGAGGAAACATCGGTCAATCCCGCGATGGCGCTGCGAATCACACGACGTGTAGCGCTGCAACGCCGATCGATACGCTTGCGCACAGTCGTTGCGGAAGCCAGGGTTTCGTCGCAGCGCGCGACCGCACGCTGCACCGCGCCGCTTCGAGACCCGCCGCGCGGATGCGCGGCAAAGAAAAAGGCGCGGAGGTCCGCGCCTTTCTCGATCTTCGCTGCTCGGAAACCGGCGCGGAAGCCGCGCGGGTTTCGATCAACGCAAGCACTCTTTACTGCTTGGCACCCAAGGTATGGGTTCCCAGCGAAACGGTCTTGCCGCTTCCCGTCGTGCCGTGACCGCGCACGATCCAGTTCGAGTGGTAGTTCGCGATCAGACTCGACACCAACACCATGTTCTGTGCGGCCAGGTCGGGATCCGTCGGCGGCGTGCTGCCGATGTCACCGATCCAAGAACGTCCCGAATCGACCGTGGCGCGGTCGTTCGCAGCCGGGCGAGCACCTGTTGCACCCTTGTAGACGAACGCGATCAGCACGTCGCCCGGACCGGTGAGCTGGAAACCGCCGCCCGGCAGAGTGATCGTCTGCAGCGAATTCAACGGCGCGGCGACCGCGACGTTCTTCGCCGAACCAACCAGCGTGGCGCCGTTGGACGGATCGGTGTCGTTGTCCTGATAGACGTAGACATCGAACGTCTCGCCCACCGCCGCGCCGATGCTGCCGTCACTCAGAGCGCCGACGAACACCGCCTGCACGGTCTGGAGCGTGAACGGATAGTCCGCCGCGTCCGGCGTGAAGCGGTTCAACCAGACGAAGTAGCTTCCGGCTCCCGCACCGACCGCTCCCAACGAGCCGCTCGCCCAGCTGTCGACCTTGAGATCGATGCCTTCAGGCGGGGTGACGGTGCCACCCTTGACCGCTGCGGTGATGTGCTGCTCGGGCGACTGGCCCTGCGCTTCGGTCAGCTTGAGCGTACCGAACTTGATCGCCGACAGCGTGCCGCTCGGTGTCGCGGTGATCGTGATCGTCTGCTCCGCACCCGGAGCCAGCGTGAAGGTGGCCGGCGTGGCCGACAGCGTGAAGCTGTCACCGGTGCCCGTCACGTTCCAAGTGCCCGAGGTGGTCAGCTGGTTCTTGACCTTGCGCGTCCAGGTACACGTCGCCGCGCACGCCATGTCGCGCACCGAAGCGATGTTGAGATCCTTGACGTTGACCGTGCCGCCGCTCGGATTCGAATCGACGAAGCGCTGATAGGTTTCATCCAGCGTCAAGCCGGCCATAGCGGCCTTGCTCAGATCGACGCGACCGCTGCCGACCTGATCGGCGTTCCACGCCGTAGTGCCGTCTTCCTGGAAGCCGTCGCTCTTCGCGGTGGTCTGGATCGCCGACTTGACCTCGGCCACGCTCCAAGCCGGACGCGCTGCGCGCACCAGCGCCGCCGCACCCGCCAGATGCGGGCTCGACATCGAGGTACCGCTGTTCAGGAAGTAGTTGCCGTCGGCAGGACGGCCGGCCGCGAGGATGTCGATACCGGGACCGGTGATGTCCGGCTTGGTCAGGTTGTCGTACGGCGCCGGGGTCGGACCGCGCTTGCTGAAGCCGCCGAGCACGTCGCCCTGGCCCGGGGTGATCACGCCTTGCTTGAAGTTGCCGGTTGCCGAACCTCCCGTAGCCGGATCGAAACCGTCGGCGAAGATCACGTCGGCGTTCGGCGCTGGGCCGAGGTTGGCACTGACGAACGCGATCAGAGCATCCGATTCGGCCAAGGTGTCGAGCGAGAACGCCGGAATCGTCGTGCCCGTCGTATCCATCGAGATGATCTGGTTCTGGTTATTGGCGATGATGACCATCGACGCGCCGGCGTTCGTCGCGTTGGTGACCTTCTCGACGAAGCTGCACGCGGTCGTACCCGGAGCCTGGAAGCCACGGCGGACCACCGCGATCGAGCCGGTGAAGTAGTTCGCCGGGAAGCCGCCGGTATCGTTACAACCGGAGAGGTTGGCCGGATAGGTGCGCAGCGGGTAGTTGGTCAGCGGCGGCGTGGTGGAAACGATCGTCGTGTTGCTGGGGTTGACCGGAATGCTCTGGATGTTCGCCGGCGGCGTGCCTGGACCGGTCACTTCGAAGCGCGGCAGGAAGGTTTCATCCTGCGACGAGGCGGCGACGGTCAGCATCCACGGGCCCATGTGCGAAACGCGTCCGACCGGATCGGCCTGGCATTCCTCGCGTGTGTTACCGGCGGAAGCGGCGACGAAGACGTCGCCGTTGATCGCATCGAGGAATTCGCGATCCTCATCCGACCACGGCGTACCGTTCAAGCAGCCCGGACCGATCGAATAGTTCACCACGTCGATCTGGTCGGCGACCAAGCTCTCGATGGCGGCGTCAATGGCCGCACCGCTCAGCGGGCCGGCCGCAGTTTCGACGCGATAGGAGTACACCGCCGCGCACGGCGCGACGCCGGACATGCTGACGCCGTCGGGCAGGAGCGGGCCCGGATTGGCGGTGTTGTCGATGGTGTTGCCGGCCGCGGTGCTCGAGGTGTGCACGCCGTGACCGCTGACCTGCGCGTTCGGTGTCGGCCCCGTGCAATGTCCGGCGCTGCTGGTGTTGCAGTCGAACGCATGCAGTTTCGGATTGGCCGTGCTGAAACCGCAGGTCTCGTCGTTGGCGAAGGACGGATGGGCGGTATTGGTGCCGGTATCGATGATGCCGACCTTGAGGCCTTGACCCTTGGTACCGACGCCGCCCGGTACGGCGGTGCCGTCCCAGATCTTGTCGGCGCCGATGAACTTCGGTCCGCGGAAGGTATCGGGCGAGTATTCGCGCACCGGCTTGACCGACAGCACGCCCGGGGTCGCAGCGACTCGGGCCAGTTCGGCCGGGCTCAGCGCCGCGGCGATGCCGTTCTTGATGATGCCGTAGGTGTGGCTGATGACGAGCGTGCGGCCGAGGCGGCTCTCGATTTCCGCGACGTGCGTTGCACGCTGCGCGTCGAGGTGAGCGGCGTAGCTCCGCGAGGCAATCGAGCTCACATCCAGCTTGCGCGTACCAACTTTGCTCGGCGCGGTCGCAGCGAGACCGGAAACGTCGCCCGAGTAGTGCAGCAGGCCGGGTTCGGCGAACGTGACGATGTACTGGCCGAGACTGCTGACCTCCACGGCCGAATCGACTGCATTGCTGGCCGTCAGCGTCGCGGCCGATGCCGGCGACAAGCTGACCCCCAATAGCGCCACGCCGACGGCGGACGCCAGCATGTTTACGTGCAGCAACTTCTTCATTTCAATCTCCGACACGATCGCGAACGAAACCGCGCAGCGCAAGCCTCCGTGCTTCGCCGCGCAGCCAGGAAGGAACCAAAGTTGGATCCAGAAGGCTTTGGTTGGATCGCTCCCGCACTACGCAGAAACTGCTGAACTGTGCAGGAACCTGTGCATTCCATCAGTTTTCGTACAAATCCTCATGCTGCTTTGCAGCGTGAATTCGTCCCTTACTACAAATCTTCGTACGAACAAAAGGGTAGAAAGGAAGGCACCCCTGACAGGGCGCTCGCGGCCCGGCGGGCGGCGGGAAAAGGGCACTTAGCGGCAGATTGACGCAGTGCCGGCGAGTTCGAGTGGTCTCACGCTGGCTTGGCCAGGCTGGACGAATTGCCGCAATTGTCCAGTCAGAGGCACCGCCCCGGCACTACCGAGCCCGTCACAGGACGGCTTATTCGGGAGATGAATTTTTTGTCATGAAAAAACCCCGCGCCTCCTCGAGCGAACGGGTGCGCGGCAGCGGCGGCAAGCTGGCCAGAAAAAGGCGGCCGTAGCCGCGCGAGCTCAGGCGCGGATCGCACAGCATCAGGACGCCGCGATCGTGCACGTCACGGATCAAGCGGCCGGCACCCTGCTTGAGCGCAATCGCCGCGGCCGGCACCTGCCAGTCGGCGAACGGATTGCCGCCGGCTTCGCGCAGCGCGTCGAGGCGGGCAACCAGCACCGGGTCGTCCGGCGCCGCAAAGGGCAGCTTGTCGATCACGACCAGGCTCAATGCTTCGCCGGCGACATCGACACCCTCCCAGAAACTCGCGGCTCCCAGCAGCACGCCGTTGCCGGATTCGCGAAATTCGGTGAGCAGACGATGCCGCGGCGCGCTGCCCTGCACGAACAGCGGGAAGCCGACGCGCGCGGGCAACAGTTCAGCCGCGCGGCGCAACGCGCGATGCGAGGTGAACAAGAGAAAGGCGCGGCCGCGCGACGCTTCGAGCACCGGCACCGCCGCGTCGATCACGCGATCGGTGTAGTCGGCCGCGGCCGGATCGGGCAGGCCCTGCGGCAGGTAGGCGAGCGCCTGGTGCGCGTAGTCGAATGGGCTGTCGAGATTCAACGCGACCGGATCGTCCAGGCCGAGCTGGCGCGCGAAATGATCGAAACGGCCGGCGACCGACAGCGTCGCCGAGGTGAAGATCCAAGCGGCTCGGCTCTGCTCGCGCAATTCGCGCAGCGGCGCGGCCAGATCGAGCGGAGTCGCATGGAAGGCGAAGCCGTGGGTGGAGAGCTCGTACCAGTGCACCGTTCCGCGCGCGCCGCTGTCGGTCAGGTGCGCGAGCTTGGCCGCATGCTCGAGCGCACGCTCGGCGATGCTGTCCAAACCGCGGCTGCGCTCGGCGTGGCGGGCGACCACTTCGTTGAAGCCGTCCAGCGCGACACGCAGCGCGTCGAGCTCGCGCGTCACTTCGAGGTCGCGCTCGATCGCCGTGAAGGCGCCCTTCTGCGGAAAGCGATCGAGCGCGAGACGCAGGCGCTTGACCGTCGCGTTGAGCGCGTCGATCGGGGCTTGCAGCGAAGCGAACGCGCCGCTGACGTTGGCGCATTCGGCTACCGTGTCGCCGGCCAGCTCGGTTAATTGGCGCGCCGACAAGGTGGTCGAGAAGAACTGTCCGGCCAGTTCGGGAATCTGATGCGCCTCGTCGAGGATGAACGCGTGGGCGCCGGGCAGGATCTCGCCGAAGCCTTCCTGCTTGATCGCCAGATCGGCGAACAAGAGATGATGATTGACCACGACCAGGTCGGCTTCCTGGGCCGCGCGCCGCGCCTTGACCACGAAGCAGTCGCCGAACAGCGGGCAATCGGCGCCGAGGCAGTTCTCGGTGGTCGAGGTCACGCGCGGCCACAGCGCGGAGTCGTCGGGAATGTCGGCCAGTTCGCTGCGATCGCCCGACGCCGTACGCGTCGACCAGACGTGGATCGCCTGCAGCTGCGCGACCTGTTCGCGGCTGGCGAAGCGCCCTTCTTGCCGCGCCTGCTCGAGCCGGTGCAGGCACAGATAGTTCGCGCGCCCTTTCAGCAAGGCCGCCGACAAGCGCGCGCCGACCACGCTGCGCACCTGCGGCAGGTCGCGATGGAACAGCTGATCCTGCAAGGTCTTGGTGCCGGTCGAGACGATCACGCGCTTGCCCGAGGTCAGCGCAGGCACGAGGTAAGCGAAGGTCTTGCCGGTGCCGGTACCTGCTTCGGCCACCAGCATCTGCCGGTCCGCGATGGCCTCTTCGACCGCCGCCGCCATGATTTGCTGCGAGGCGCGCGGCGCGAAGCCGGGCACCTCGCGCGCGAACGGACCGTCAGGGCCGAGCAGGTCGGCGGCGGCGTTCATTGAAGGGGGCCGGGATTGGGGATGGGGGATTTGGGATTCGGAAAAAGCGGATTTGCGGAGGATCGAGGCCATGGCGTTCGCAGCGAAACAAGCCGAAGCCGAAGACGCTTTCTCCAATCCCCAATCACGAATCCCCAATCCCCGCCCTTGATCACATCCTCAACCGCGGCGCCACGCGGCACTCTTTCAAACGTTGCTTGGCCTGCGCCACGGTCGGCGCGTCGTTGAGCGCGGTGCGCGCTTCGACCACGGTCTGCCAGTTGCGCGCGCACAGACTGCCGACCTTCGGCCCCAGCGTGAAGCTCTTGATCGCGGTCTTCTCGGCCGGCAGCCAGTTGCCGCGGGCGATTTCGAGTTCCGCCACGTATTGCAGGATGTCCGGCGCGTCCGGCGCGAGTTTCAAGGCGGAATTCGCCGCTTCGATCGCACCGGCGTAGTCCTTCGCCGTTTCCAACCCGTGCGCCTTGTTGAGGAAGCCGTCGATCGCCGCATCGCGCAGCGGTTGCACCTGCACAGCCGAGTCCAATCCCTCGCCGGCCGCGCGGATCGCCTTGACCGCGGCGACCGGGTCGACTGTCGCGACACTCGGCTTCACGGTCGGCGCCGGCGGCGCTTGCGTACAGCTCGCCGATGCCAGCGCGATCGCCACCGAAACCCCGAGAGTACGAAACTTCATGTTCATCCGTCGCTGCCCAAACGAAGCGGCAATTCTCGCACGTCAGCCGCCGTTGCCGCCGAAGAACTGCTTGAGCTGATCGAGCGGGCAATGCTCCTCCTCGGTCGGCACGTAACCCGTCGCGAACGGCAGCTCGCGCGCGCCGGCGCAGGCCGAATCGGAACGCTTGCCCTCCGCGCTGACCCAGGCGCGCTCGATGCCCTCTTGCGGCACGCTCAGCGGCGCGGTCGGCAGCCGCTTCATCAATTCGATCCAGATGCGCAACGCACCGGTCGAGCCCATCAACCGCGTCGGCTTGTTGTCGTCACGGCCGACCCAGGCCACCGCCAGCGTGCTGCCGGTGAAGCCGGCGAACCAGGAATCGCGCTGGGTGTCGCTGGTACCGGTCTTGCCGGCCGCGCGCAGATTGCCCAAACCCGCATCGGTGATCGCGTGCGCGGTGCCGCTGATGGCGACCTGCTGCATCGCGTAGGTGACCAGGCGCGTCGCCGTGGTGTAGTCGCCGCCGCCGGGTTTGACCGCGTAACGCGTCAGTGGCCGCCCCTGCGCGTCGAGCACGCCGCGCAAAGAACGCAGCGGCAGCGCGTGGCCGTCGGCGGCGAGGTATTGATACAGCCGCGAGACGTCGAACGGACTCAACTCGACCGCACCGAGCAGCAGCGAAGGATTGGGATTGAGTTCGCGCCCAAGCCCGAACGATTGCAGGAAACCGTGCACACGCTCGACGCCGACGCGCAACCCCAGATGCACCGTGGCGAGATTGAAGCTGCGCACCAGCGCATCGATCAAGAGCACCTGGCCGTGCGTCTGGCGGTCGTCGTTCTGCGGCTGCCAGCGCTGACCGTTCGGCTGCGCCAGATCGACCGCGCCGTCGTCGACCGGCGTCGCCAGCGAATAGCGTTGCGGCTGCGCCAGCGCGACTAGATTGACGAACGGCTTGACCAGCGAACCGATCGGCCGCAAGGCGTCGAGCGCGCGATTGAAGCCGGGCTCGTCGACGTCGCGGCTGCCGATCATCGCCTGCACTTCGCCGTCGCGCGCACCGGTGACGACGACGGCCGCCTCGACCGCGTCGCCGCGCTGCCCCAGACCGGTGAGCGCCTTGTCGACCGCATCCTCCGCCAGCGCCTGCGCCGACGGCGCCAGCGTGGTGTGGATGGCGAGACCGGCGCTGTTCAATTCCGTATCCGGATAGTCTTGCTTGAGCTGGCGCCGCACCAGATCGAGAAAAGCCGGATAGCGGTCACGCGGCAGGCTCGCCTTCGCCGCGATGCCGATCGGCTGCTTGATCGCCGCGGCGCAGCTCGCTTCGTCGATCAGACCGGTGTCGCGGAATAGGCCCAGCACCAGATTGCGACGCGCCAGCGCGCGTTCCGGATTGCGCCGCGGGTCGTACAGACTCGGGCCCTGCACCATACCGACCAGCAAGGCGATGTCGGCGGCGCCGAGCGTGCGCACGTCGCGGCCGAAGTAGAACTCGCTCGCGGCGGCGAAGCCGTGCACCGCCTGGCCGCCTTGCTGGCCCAAGAAAATCTCGTTGACGTAGGCCTCGAGAATGCGCCGCTTGTCGTAGCGCGCCTCGATCAAGAGCGACAGCAGCGCCTCGTTGAGCTTGCGCAGCAAGGTCTGGCTGCGGTCGAGAAAAACGTTCTTGACCAATTGCTGGGTCAGGGTCGAACCGCCCTGCACGACGCGGCCGGCCAGCAGGTTGACCCAGGTCGCGCGCACGATCGCGCTGAAATCGACGCCGAAGTGATTCTTGAAATCGCGGTCCTCGACCGCCTGCAGACCACCGAGCAGGAGCGGAGGAATCTCGCCGAGCTGGACCACGCGCCGATCTTCCTGCTGCGCGCCGTACAAGGTCGCGATGCGCGCCGGCTCCAGCCGCGCGCTGGCCAGCGCAGCACCGCTGTCGGCATCGGCGAGCTCGCCCACACGTCCGCCCGCGAGCGTGACGAGAATGCGCTTCTCACGCTCGCGGCCATCGAGATAAATAAAACCACGCCGCGCGATCGTGTAGCGCGCACCGTCGCGATGATACGTACCCGGCGTGCGCGCGACCGCATCGTCGAGGTAGCGCGCCGCGTCGAGTTCAAGCTGCAGGGCCTCCGCATTCAACGGCAGACCCGGCGCGAGCTGCAGCGGCCGTGCATAGACGCGGCTTGGATACTCCCACGACAAGTCGTCGAAGCGGCCGCGCACTTCGCGATCGAGATAGAACGTGTAGGGAACCAGGAAGCCGATCGCGAGTCCGAGACCGATCCAGAACGGAATTCGCACCACACGCCAAAACGTGCTCAGCACGTCAGGCTACTCGCGGAGAAAGTGGGCGACTCATTGCGATATACAAGATTGGACCGGAATTTCGGCGGAATTAGGGCGATCGCGCGGCGCGGATCGGGCGCGCGCAGTGTAGCCGCGCGGCGTCGCAGCTGGCGAGACGGCGGCTGCGCGCCGGAGCGACCGGATCGGCGATAATTGGTGGGCTTGCGCCTTTTTTAACGGAGTCCGGATGCACGTCACGCCCATCGTCGCGAAGCCCTCTGCCGGCGATGGCGCGGCCGCGCCACTCACCCGCGAAGCCGCTACGCTGCCGCTACGCGTGTGCGTGTACGCCGCCGCGGCCGCCTCTGCGGCACAGCTCGACACGTTGCGTGAACGCCTGCCCGCTTCCGCCGCTGTGAGCTTACTTGCCGACGATGCCGGCGATCCGCTCGCCGCCCTGCGCCGCGCCGCCGCCGCGTTTCCGCGCGAGCATCTGATCCTGGTCCGCGCCGATCTCCAACTGCCCGCCTTCGCCGGCGAACGGCTCCTGCGCGCGCTCGAGCAGCCGGACGTGCTCGGCGCACTACCGCTCGATCCGCTGCGCCTCGATCCCGATCGCAGTCGCGTACTCGCATCCACACATGGCGCCGACGCAAGCCGCATCGACGCGCTCTGCTACGCCAGCTCGGAACGCCGCCTCGACGACGACGCGTACTATCCGCACGCCCTGCCGGCGCTGTCGGCCTGGCACGGCGAGCGCTTGGCGCAACTCGGCGCAGACGCGCTCGGTGATCGCGATGCGCTCGAAGCGAGCGGCCTGCGCGTGGTCTGTCTCGATCATCTCTACATCGACAACGGCGCCACGGCCACAGCGACCGAAGCGAAGCCGCCCTCGCCGCTCGATCCGCTGCGCGAAAGCGTCGCGGCACTGCTCGCCGCCGGCGTGGTGCCGACACAAGCCGGTCTCGACGACAAACCGGTGCTCTTGCACGTGCTGCACGGCTGGGGCGGCGGTGCCGAGCGCTGGGTGCGCGACTTCGCCGCCGCCGACCGCAACGCACACCACCTCGTGCTGATCGCGCGCGGCCGCTACGCCAGCCGCCGCCATGGCGAGTGGCTGGAGCTGCACGACGGCAGCCTGAGCGGTCCGCCGCTGCGGCGCTGGCCGCTGCCGCACGCGATCGCCGATACCGCGCTCGGCGATGCGACCTACCGCCGCCTGCTCACCGAGATCGTGCGCGACTACTGCGTCGATGCGCTGATCGTGTCCTCGTTGATCGGTCACAGCCTCGACGCGTTGCGCACTTCGTTGCCGTTGGTTTGCGTCGTGCACGACCACTATCCGCTGTGGCCGGTCCTGCATCGCGATTTCGGCGACGCCGCGCTCGCCTACGACGACGCGCAACGTGCCGCCGATCTCGCTGGCGGCGACGCCAGCGGCGAATTCGGCAACCGCGATCCGCGCCACTGGCGCCGGTTGCGCGACGCCACCGTCGCCGCACTGCGCGACGCCAACGCGACCTTGATCGCACCGACTCGCTCGGCGCTGTCGAACCATCTGCGCCTGGCGCCGGAGCTGCGCACGCTGCGCGCCGAGGTCATCGCGCACGGCCTCGCAGCGTGGCCACGCGGTACGCAAAAACTTCCTGCGCCGCCTGAGCGCGCGCGTCTGCGTTTGTTGGTTCCGGGACGCATCCGCCGCGGCAAGGGCGCCGAGTTGTTGCAGGCCGCGTTGCCGGCTTTGCGCGCGCGCGCCGACCTGTTCCTGCTCGGCGCCGGCAGCGACGCGCACGCGCTGTTCGGCGAGGGCGGCCTGCACATCGTGCTCGACTACCGTCGCGACGAGCTGCCGCGTCTGCTCGCCGAGATCCGCCCCGACGCCGTCTTGCTGCTGCCGACCGTCTCGGAAACCTTCAGCTACACCCTGTCGGAGATGCGCAGCCTCGGCCTGCCGGTGATCGCGACGCGCGTGGGCGCCTTGGCCGAACGCATCGAGGACGGCGTCGACGGCGTTCTGGTCGAACCCGATGTCGCTGCGATCGTCGCGCGCGTCGAGGAGCTCGCACACCGACGCGACACGCTCGATGCGATCCGCGGCCGGCTCGCCGACGAGCGCCAACCGACGCCGGCGGAAGCGGCGCAAGCGTATACGACCCTGCTCGGTCTCAGGCCGCGCCCGTTCGCGCGCTATCGCTTGCATGCGACGAGTGCGCAAACCTTGAACGAAGCAGCGCTCAGCGCAGCGTTGGCCGACCTGCGCCGGCGCGAAGCCGATGCGCGCAGCAAGCTCGCCGCCAGCGAAACCGAGAGCAGACGGCGCGGCGATTGGGGTCACGCCGTCAGCCGCGAGCTGAGCGGCAACCGCGCGCAATTGAAAACACTGAGCGATCGGCACAGCGCACTGCACGAAGAACTCGACGACCGCACGCGTTGGGCGAAATCGCTGGTCGCCGAAACCGAGCAGCAGCGCGAGACCATTGCCGGCCTGGAATCCATCGCACGCGATCGCGCGGCGATCCTGACCAGCCGCTCCTGGCGCATCACGCGGCCGCTGCGTGCGGCCACCACGCGCTTGCTCGCGCTGCGCGCGAGCCTGCGCTTTCGCTTGACGCACTTGCGCGGCTCCGTCGCACGCGTACGCGGCAGCCTGGCGCAACGCGGATTGGCCGGCACCATGCAGCGAATCGCGCAGGAGTTTCGCCGCAGCGGCCCGCAACAGGCGCCGATCGCCTATGCGGAGCCGGCCAACGATTTCGCATCGTTCGCGCTGCCCAGCAGCGACAGTCCGCGCGTGTCGATCGTGATTCCGGTCTACAACAAGATCGCCTACACCGTCGCCTGCCTGCGCTCGATCGCCGAACACGCCGGCACGACGCCGTTCGAAGTGATCGTGGTCGATGACGGCTCCAGCGACGCGACGCCGGAGCGGCTCGGCGAAATCGCCGGCATTCGCGCGCTACGCAACGCCGAGAACCTCGGCTTCGTCGGCTCGTGTAATGCCGGCGCGCAGGCAGCACGCGGCGAGTACGTGTTGTTCCTCAACAACGACACCGTCGTCACCGCCGGCTGGGTCGAAGCGCTCGTGCGCTGCATCGAGCAAGCGCCGCAGGCCGGCCTGGTCGGCGCCAAGCTGGTCTATCCGGACGGGCGTCTGCAGGAGGCCGGCGGCATCGTCTTCGACGACGGCTCGGGCTGGAACTACGGCCGCTTCGACAGCCCGACCGATGCGCGCTACAACTTCCGCCGCGAAGTCGACTACTGCTCTGGCGCGGCGATCCTGTTGCGACGCGAATTGTTCGAGCAGCTCGGCGCCTTCGACCGCCGTTACGCGCCGGCCTACTACGAGGACACCGACCTCGCCTTCGCCGTGCGCGCGGCGGGGCTGAAGGTCTACTACGAACCGGCCGCGACCGTAGTGCATTTCGAGGGCATCACCTCGGGCACGGATCTGGGCAGCGGCACCAAGCGCTACCAGGTCGTCAATCGCGAGAAGTTTCTCGACAAATGGCGCGATGCGCTGGCGCGGCAGCCTGCGCCGGGCACCCCGATCGGACGTGCCGCGACGCATCGCGCGCGCAAGCGCGTGCTGATCGTCGACGCCACCACGCCGACACCGGATCAGGATTCGGGCTCTTTGCGCATGGTCAATCTGATGCGCGTCCTGTCCGATCTCGGCTGCCAGACCAGTTTCCTGCCCGACAACCGCGCCTGGATCGAACGCTACACAGCCGAATTGCAGGAACTCGGCGTGGAAGCGCTGTACAGCCCGTACGCGGCCGATCCGATCGCGCTCCTGCGCGAACGCGGGCGTGAGTTCGACCTGATCGTGCTGTCGCGCCACTACGTCGCGGCCAGCTACGTCGGACTGGTGCGCCTGTACGCACCGCAGGCACGGCTCGCGTTCGACACGGTCGACCTGCACTACCTGCGCGAACAGCGCGCGGCGGAGCTGTCGGGCAAGCCCGAGCTCGCACGCGTCGCCGCGGCGACGCGTGCGCAGGAGCTGAAGCTGATCCGCGAATGCGACGTGACCTTGGTGGTCAGTCCGGTCGAACAAGCGCTGCTCGCACGTGAAGCGCCCGGCGCGCGCGTGGAGGTGCTGTCGAACGTGCACGAGGTGTACGGCTGTCGGCGGCCGTTCGAGGCGCGCCGCGACCTGGTCTTCGTCGGCGGCTTCCAGCATCCGCCCAATACCGATGCGGTGACCTGGTTCGTGCAGGAAGTCTTCGGCCGCATCCGCGCCGAACTGCCGGATGCGAACTTCCACGTGATCGGCAGCAAGGTGCCGGACGCGGTGCGCGAACTCGCCGATGAACGCGTGCTCGTGCACGGCTACGTCGAAGACATCGCGCCGTACATGGACGGCTGCCGCATCTCGGTGGCGCCGCTGCGCTACGGCGCCGGCGTCAAGGGCAAGGTCAATATGGCGATGAGCTACGGCCTGCCGGTGGTGGCGACCCATGCCGCGGTCGAGGGTATGCACGTGAATGCCGGCGAAGACGTGCTGGTCGCGGACGATGCCGCAGCGTTCGCCGCGCACGTGGTGCGCTTGTATCGCGACGAGGCGCTATGGAATCGGCTGTCGGCGAATGGTCTCGCCAACGTCGAGCGGCACTTCTCATTCGCCGCCGCGCGTGTAGCGCTGCAAGGTTTGCTCGCCTAGGCGGCTTCGCGCGCGAAGCCACCGCCGGCGCGGCTCTGCCAGCGGTCTTCGCCGTCCTCGCTCGCGCCGGGACCGAAGCGCCGCTCGTGCAAGCGGCAGCGGCCGTCGTTGCCTCGCGTCACCAGCGTGCTCGCGCGCGTGCCGTATTTCTCGCCGCGAATGAAAACCGGTGCGAGCACGCGTTCGAGCGCAGCGCCGACGCCGGTGTCGGGCAACGCCGCATCGGGCGGCTGCGTTTCGTCGTGCAAGAGGTCGAGCAGACGCGCTTCGTCGACGTCGCCTGCGCCGACCAGATGCTCGAAGCGCCGCTGCAGACGTTCGGTCTTCGGCCAGTGCACGCCGATCGGGCCATTGCTGATCACGTGGACGCCGGCCGTCAACGTACGCACGCTGCGATCGTTGCTGCCGAGCGCGAACGAGCCGGCTGCGTCACCGACGATGAGATTGAACGGCCCGTACTCACCGGCCTTCGCGCGCAGAGCTTCGAGATAGCGCGCCGGCGTTTCCTCGCCGAACACGAACGCGCGCACCAGATCGCCGCGCGAACGCGGCGCGGTCGCCGGCACGCCGGTGCGCAGATTGGTCACCGCGGCGTAGCGTCCGTCCTCGCGCAGAGCCATCCAACTGCCGCCGGCGACCAGATCGCGTCCGCCGACCACGCGTGCGTCCTCGCTCCACGGTTGCGCCGGCGCGGTCGCACGCGCATGGAATTCGTCGCGATTGCCGAGCAACAGCAGCGGCGTTCTAGCGACAGCGTCGACGGCGATAAGAAGCAGGCACATGGGGGAGCTGGGATTCGGGATTGGGGATTGGGGATTCGGAAAAGCTGAGAACTGGGAAGGAACCTAGAAGAGCGACGCAAGCCTTCGTTGACAATCCCGAATCCCCAATCCCCAATCCCGGCTCCTCACGGCTTTTCGGGCAACGCCTGCACGCGACTTTCCAACGGCGCCAGACGCGGATTGTGCGGACTGAGTTCGCGCGCGGCGTTCAGCGCGCGCGCGGCGTCGCTGCGGCGTCCTTCGCCGATGCGCGCGTCGGCCTGGTCGAGGAAGGCATTGGCGAGCTTCTCAGTCAGCGACGGCAGTGCGGCATCGTCCGGTGCGATCTGGCGCACCGCGTCGAGCAACGCGTAGGCGCGCTGCGGCGTGCCGTCGGTGAGCGCTTGTCCGAACAGTTCTTTCGCGCGCGCGGGCAGGCGCGCGATGCCGGCTTCCGCTTCGCGGTCGTTGCGGTCGAGCGCGAGCGCGGCGCGGTATTTGTCGTAAGCGCTGTCGCCGGGCGGCACGATCAGGTTACCGGCCGCCGCCGCGGTGGCGGCTTCGCCGACCAGGCGGCGTACTTGTTCGATCTGTGCCGGCGTCAACGCGGCGCGCTCGGCACCGATCGCCAGCCGCTCGCGCAATTCGCGCAGGTTCGAGCGTGCCGCGCGCAGGTCGGGCAGATCGGGCGCGAGTTCGGCCGCCTGCGTCAGCAATTTGTCGGCCGCGCCGGCGTTGCTGTCCTCGATCGCGGCGCTGGCTTGCACGACGAAAGCCTGCGCGACCTTGCGCAGGCCAGCTTTGGCACGCGCATTGGCCGGATCCTGTTTCAAGACGCGGCGGAACTGCTCCAGCGCGGCGTCGTCGCTGCCGGCGATGCGGCCCGCACGCAGCTGCTCCTCGGCGCGCGCCAGCGTTTCCTCGGCTGCCGCGCGCTCGGCTTCGCGCGCCTGTGCGATGCGGCCGAGCAGATCGGGCAAGCCCGCGTAGGTGGGCAAGATGCGCGCGATGTCGTCGCTGCGAGCGGCGGCGGTGGCGACGTCCTTCGCCGTCAGCGCATTGCGCGCCTGCGTGGCGAGCGCTTCGGCCGCTTTCTGCAGACCGGCCAGCGCGAGCGCATTGCCTTTGTCGGCGGCGAGCACGCGCAGATACTGCTCGGCGGCGCCGTCGGAACCGGTAATGCGGCCGGCGTCCAAGGCGCTGCGCGCTGTGGTCAGCCATTCCGAGGTCTCGTCGCCGCGCGACTCGCCTTGCTTGAGCGCCGCCTCGAGCCGTTCCACTTCGCTGCCGCCACCAAGCAGCTCGCGCGCGCTGTTCAAGGCCGCGCGCGCGGCCGCGAAATCGTTCGCCTTCAGGGCGGTTTGCGCTTGCTCGAGCAGCTTGCGGCCGACTGCGTCGAGACCGCGGCGTGCAATGTCGTTGTCCGGGTCCTGCGCGCGCGCGGCGAGGAATAATTCGCGCGCGCTGTCGCTGCCGGTGAGGCGGCCGGCGTCGAGCGCGCGTTGCGCGCGCGACAAGGTGTCGTTGAATTCGGTGCGCGGCAATAGGGCGCGCAGGCGATCCTGGTACCCCCAGGCACCGAGCGCGCCCAACGCGAGCAAGGCGACGGCACCGATCGCGAGCCAGCTGGTGCGTGGCATGCGCGCGGGCTGCGCGCGGCTCTTGCCGTTGCCGTTGCCGCGTTCGGCACGGATGCCGTCGTCGTCGATCGCGGCGACGATCTGGTCGATGCGGCCGATGCTCGGCTCGGCACGCTCCGAGCGCTCCGAGCCGACCGCAGCGAGCGGCAGCGGCGAGTCGCCCGCGCGCATCGACACTGGTGTATCGCGGCGCGTCGGCGGCTGTGCCTGGTCGAGCTCCGGCAAGACGCCGTCGGCCATGCGCCGTTCGATCTCGGCGATCGCGACGGCGACTTCCTGCCCGGTCTGGAAGCGCTCTTCCGGCTGTTTGGCCAACAGCCGCCCGAGCAGGGGTTGCAGCGCCATGATGCTGTCGGGCAGCACCGGCACCGGCTGGGTGATGTGCATGATGCCGATCGCGAGCGAATCGTCGGCCTGGTAGGGCACGCGCCCGACCAGCATCTCGAACAAAACGACGCCGAGCGCATACAAGTCGGAGCGGCCGTCGACCGGCTTGCCGCGCGCCTGCTCCGGGCTCATGTAGTGCGGCGTGCCGACCACCGCGCCGGTCTTGGTCATGCGCAAGGTCGAGTCGAGCGCGCGCGCGATGCCGAAGTCGGTCAGTGCGGCCGAACCGTCATCGCGCAACAGGAGGTTGTCGGGTTTGACGTCGCGATGGACGAAGCCCTTCTCCTGCGCGTAGCCGAGCGCGCCGGCGATCTCGCGCGTCACGCGCAGCGCAAAAGCCGGTTCGCGCGTGCTGCCGTCTTTGGCCAATACCGCACCGCCGCCCAGATACTCCATCGCGATGTAGTGGTAGTCGCCGGCGCGGCCGACGTCGTGGATACCGACTACGTGGCGGTGATGCAGGCGCGCGGCGATCTTCGCCTCGCGCAGGAAACGCTCGCCGAAGTTCGGATCGGCCAGCAGCGCCGGCGACATGATCTTCAGCGCCACCTCGCGGTCGACCGACTCCTGCACGGCCAGGTACACCGTCGCCATGCCGCCGCGACCGAGCTGGCGCAACAGGCGGTAACCGGGAATCTCGATCACGTTGGCGTCATATCCGCGTGGAAAGACCGGGAAACCGCGCCCCCGGCTGGTTTTTGAGAATAGCATGCAGTTCGCGCGCCAACAGCGCCGAACGCGGGCGCCGATGTCAACGCGACATGAAGACGGCGGGGGTTTCGGGTGACGCCGCAGCGCGCCCGGAGGCTCAACCGACGCGGCGCGCCTCGATCACGTTCGGCACCGCCAGCAGCTGGCTCAGCAGGCTGCTGAGCTGGCCGAAGTCGGCCACGCGCAAGGCGTAGTCCATGATCGCGATTCCATTCTTGCCGTCGACGCGCGCATTGACCGCGATCACGTGCGCGTTGGCGGCCGCGATCGCGTTGCTGACGTCCTTGTGCAGCCATTTGCGGTCGTAGCCGCGCACGACCACGTCGACGTCGTAGGCCGCCTGCTTGCGCGTGCCCCACTCGACCGCGACGACGCGGCTGGCGTCGCGCTCGCGCAAGGATGCCAGCTGGGCGCAGTCGGCGCGATGCACCGAGACGCCGCGACCGCGCGTGATGTAGCCGGCGATCGCGTCGCCCGGCAGCGGGTGGCAGCAGCGCGCGAGCTGGGTCAACAGATTGCCGACGCCGTCGATGACGATGGCGCCCTGCTCCGCGCTCGGCACGCGCGTCGGCGGCGGTGGCGGCACCGAAGCGGGATCGGGCGGCGGCGCGCTCAGTTCATGCAGCGCGCGCGCGATCTGGCCGGTGCTGACGTCACCGAGCGCGAGCGCCTCGAGCAGGTCGTCGAGATGCTTCAACTGGAAGCGCTCGGGCAAGCCGTCGAGATTGGCGTGATGCAAGGCCAGACGCTTCAGTTCGCGCTCGAGCAGGGCGCGGCCGGCGGCGAGGTTCTGCGCCAGGTCGATGCGCTTGAACCACGTGCGCACTTTTTCGCGCGCGCGATGGGTGGTGAGGAAGCCGTGATGCGGCGACAGCCAGTCGCGGCGCGGTTCCAGCACCTTGCCGGTGAGCACCTCGATGCGATCGCCACTGCTCGGCTGGAAGGTCAGCGGCACGATGCGTTCGTTGACCTTGGCGCCGCGGCAGCGGTGGCCGACGTCGGTGTGGATCGCATAGGCGAAATCGAGCACGGTCGCGCCGCGCGGCAAATCCATCACCTGACCTTTCGGCGTGAGCAAGTAGACGCGGTCCTCGACCACTTCGGTGCGGAAACCGGCGAGCAGTGCGGCGTCGTCTTCGCGCGCGTCCTTGTTCTCCAGCAGCTGACGCATCCAGGCGATCTTGCGCTCGAAGCTGGCATCGCCGCCGCCGCCTTCCTTATAGCGCCAGTGCGCGGCCACGCCGAGCTCGGCGTGGCGATGCATGTCGTGCGTGCGGATCTGCACTTCCAGCGTCTTGCCTTCCGGCCCGATCACGGCGGTGTGCAGCGACTGATAGTGATTGCCCTTGGGCCGTGCGATGTAGTCGTCGAACTCGCTAGGAATCGGCGGCCACAAGGTGTGCACGGTGCCGAGCGCGGCATAGCAGGCGGCCAGATCGTCGACCAACACGCGCAGCGCGCGTACGTCGTAGAGCTCGGAGAATTCGAGCCCCTTGCGCTGCATCTTGCGCCAGATCGAATAGATGTGTTTCGGCCGGCCGGCAATGTCGGCGGCGAGTCCCGCCTTCGTCAGCGCCGCGCCGAGCTGCGTCTTGGCTGTGGCGATCCACGACTCGCGGTTGCCGCGGCGCTCGTCGAGCAGGGCGGCGATGCGGCGATAGACTTCCGGCTGCAAGTAGCGGAACGCGAGGTCTTCCAGCTCCCACTTGACCTGCCAGATGCCGAGACGGTTCGCCAACGGTGCATGGATGTCGGCGCTGAGCTGCGCCAGCGCGCGTCGTTCCGCTTCGGGCAGCCGCTCGGCCGCGCGCATGCGCACGAGCTGGCGCGCGAGCAAGATGAAGACCACGCGCAGGTCGCGGATGATCGCGAGCAAGAGGCGGCGCAAGCCTTCGTTGCTGCCGGCACTGCCGCGGTTCGCATGCAGCGCCCATACCTTCTCCGCTGCCTGCTGACCTTCGACCAGGGCACGCACGTCGGGCGAAAACGCGGCGAAATCGACCTCACCTAGGACGACGCCGGCGAGCGCAATCGTGTGCAGAACGCAAGCCGCCTGCGCTTCCTCGCCGACACCGAGGTCGCCGAGGAGGTCGAGCATGGCGACGAGTTCGGTTTGCGTCGCCGCGTTCGTGCCGTCGACCGCCGACGTTCGCTCGAACGCCAATCGGCACGCGCGCGCTGCCACTCCTGCTCCCGACGCTCGCGCGTGCGCGCCCGCCCACGCCACCAGCGGGGAGCCGGCATCGTCGTGCGGATTCATCGGCTCGGTAAAGACCTCGACCATCGCAAATCGCTGACCCGAAAACACGATCGGCGCCCGCAGGCGCCGATCGAAACATCATCCCGCTGCGTCAACTATTGAGCGCCACGCATCCAATTGAAGCCACCGGAAGTCGGCATGAAGCCGAATATGACGTTGTCGCCGATGAATTTGTCCGCCCCTTCGCCGACGCCGGAGCGCTCGACCAGGACGGAAACGCCGACGACCGGTGTTTCGAGCGTCGAATGGCCTCCGACGACGGCGCGTTTGACGGCGATATAGGAGTGCACGACCGAGCCGGACAAACCACCGGCGGAGCCGGGAATCTCGACCGGCGCTCCGTTGTTGATCGACGTGAAATTTTGTCCGACACAGACGTTGCTATTGAGCGTCGCCGGAACACTCTGCAACACGCACCACCCCTCATCGGATCTGGCGGCTGTGCTGTTGAGATACTTGCCGTCGAACGCTTCACGAACCGTGAAGAAGAGCTGCCCGGCACCATTCACCGCGTCGTTGGACGAACCGCTCGCAGCCGGAGTCAGGGGCACGGGAGCCTCAGAACTTTGCGGACCGAGACGAACGTCGACCTGAAAAAGATAAGTGAGATAGGTTCCGTCCGTGTACGTCCACAGACGCCCGGCGCGCGTCGGTGTACCACCGCTCTGAGCAGACGGACGAACAGCCGTGACAGCAGCGCAGCCTACGTCTTCGACCACCATGGCAGGCTGGTTGGCGCTCGGACTGCACGGCGCAACCGGCACCTGGCTCCAATCGGGCGTGTTCCAGTCGAAGCCGACCGACGGAACCCAGTTGATCAACCGGTTGTAGTTGGCTGCCGTTGCCGCTTCATAGCCGTTGTCGAAGATACCTTGGCGGGTGCTGCTCTTCAGCGCACCGTCGACTGCCGTGCTCAAGCAAGTCAAGGACGTATCCTGACCGGCATTCAGATTGAGACTATCGCCGGTGTACGCGAGCCTGGGCAGATCGCTCGACTTGGGAAAGACCCAAGCTTGCGGCGGACTCATGGTCTTGTCTTCGTGCTTGACCACCAGATCCATCGGCGTGTTCGTTCCGGGGCCTGGATTGCCGCAGAACAAGAATCCTTCCGTGTAAACCGTCAGGGTGCTTTCGGTGGGAGCGCTCTGCACATACGAAAAACCAGACTCAGGCGCCGTCGGCGTCTGCACATTTTGCGATTGCTTGTCGACGACCAGCACCGGTTCGGCCACAGCGGAACCACACGCCGCCGCGCCGGCGACAAGGCCAACCATCCACTTCTTGACTGACGACATTCGGAAATTCTCTTTGCTGCAACTTTTGGTGGCTCCCCTGCGCTCCAGAACCGGAGTCGCCCGGGGCACGAGGCCTGCACTAGAAGGCAGGCGACCGTTCGCCGAAGAACCCCCTCGAACCTTGGCTCGACGGGCGTGCTACACTCAAATTCGCTCCATCGTACCGGTTTCTGCGCTCGAGCGCACCTGTTAACTTCGTGTAAGAACAAGGATTTTTGCGGCTGCGGTCACACGCCGCCCCGCAGCAGCCAACCCTATGCGCCCAATTTCGAGCCTTGCCCTGATCCTACTGGTTGCCGCAGGTGCGGTGGCCGCCCAAACCCAGTCCCCTACCCTCGAGGAGCGCATGTCGCAGGCCGAGTTCCGCGCGGCCGGACTCGACAAGCTGTCGCCGGAAGAGTTGCAGCGACTGAACAGCTGGCTGCAGTCGCACGGCGGCGCCGGACAGACGAAATACGTCACCGCCAGCGGCGCACCGGTGTTCTACCCCGATTCGGCCGAGCGCGGCGTGATCGAAAGCCGCATCACCGGCACCTTCACGGGCTGGCGCGGCAAGACCGTGTTCAAACTCGACAACGGCCAGGAATGGCAGCAGTCCGAGTCGGGCCAGTACTCCGCCGGCGAGTTCGTCAACCCGGTCGTCAAGGTCAAGCCGATGCTGCTCGGCAGCTGGCTCTTGGCCGTCGACGGTTGCGGTTGCAGCGTGCGCGTGCAGCGCATCAAGTAAGCGCAGTAGGCGCGCATCCCCGACGATAGGGGATGTGCGCTGACGCGGAATCCAGGTTCTTTGTTGCGCGACGCATGCCCGCTCCTGCGGGCATGAGGTCGAAACGCACGCGCCGGCGCAACGCGAACCGACTCAAGCCCGCTTCGGCGCCCGCAAGGTTTCGATCAGCTTGGCGACGCGCTTGGGTGAAACCGATTCGACCGTGCGCAGCTCCTGCGCGAAAGTCGACACGCGCAATTCCTCGATCGTCCAGCGCAGCTCGGCAAGGGCAGCATCCTCGCCGCCGCGTTCGGCACGCAATTTCAGATACTCGCGCCAGTAGCCCTGCAAGGCGAGCAGGCGCGCCTGGTCGCGTGCGGGATCTTGGCGCAGGCGCTCGGCGCGCAGCTTCATCGCCTTCAGATAGCGCGGAAATTGCGCCAGACGCGATTTCTCTACTTCACGCACGAAACCGGGCGCCAACAATTCACCGAGCTGCTCGCGCAGATCGTCGTAGTTGGCCTTGGCGAAGCCCATCAGCGGCGGCTGCAGCAGCGGCTGCAATTCGACGTACGCGGCGATGATCGCCTCGGCTTGCGCCAATCGTTCGACCGCGGCCGGGAACAGGCCGCGTGCGATCGCCTCGCGTGCGTGCTCGAACGCAGCACGCGTACGGATGTCGGGGTCCTGCGCCGCGAAGAGCTCGAGCAAGGCGGCCTCGACCAAATCGGCGCGCAAGACTTCGGCTGTGCCGATCGCGGCCCATTTGAGCATCAAGGCGTTGTTCAACGGCAGTTGCCGCCGTGCCTGTTTGATGCGGTCGGCAAGCGTGCGCCGCAGCAAGCGCTCGACGCCGCGCCGATGCGCCACCGCAGCCTCGTCGTGGCGCTCGAACACGCGCAGCGCAACGCTCTCGCCGAGATCGACCAGGGCCGGGAACGCAGTCAAACCGCCGCCCGAAACCACGCTCGCCGGAATGTCTTCGAAATCGAACGTGTCCACGTCTTCGCGCGTCAGCTCGACGTCGGCGCGCTGCGAGAAAGCGACGCGTGCGGCGCCGGTCCATTGCGCCTGGATCGCGGCGAGATCGCGGCTTTCGACCAGGGTCGTGCCGCGCTCGTCGTAGATACGGAAGTTCATCGAAAGATGCGGCGGCAATTCGATCTCGGCGAAATCGGCAGCGGCCAGCGCGACGCCGGTGACCTTTTGCAGATAGCGCGCGAGCGCGACGAACAGCGGCTCGTCGCGCGGCGTCTCGGCCTCGGCGAACGCGCGCGCGAAATCCGGGGCCGGCACGAAGTTGCGGCGCAAAGCCTTCGGCAGCGCGCGGATCGCCTCGGCCACTTTTTCCGCCAGCAAGCCCGGCACCAGCCATTCGCAACGCGCGGCCGGAATCGCATTCACCAAGGCCAGCGGGATTTGCAAGGTCACCCCGTCGGCGGCATCGCCCGGCACGAAGCGATAAGACAGCCGCAATCGATGCCCTGCCAGGTCGAGCTGCGCCGGAAAATCGCGCGCCCCCATGCCGGGCGATTCGCCCAGCACGTCGGCCAGCGACCAGTGCAACGCGGCTTGCTCGGTCGGTGTCGCCCTGCGATACCAAGCATCGAGCGCGACGGCGGTATGGATGTCCGCCGGCAGCTTGCCCGCGAAGAACGCAGCCAGCTCCTCGTCGCTGCGCAACAGCCCGCTGCGACGGCGCTTGGCCTCGATCTCGTGCGCCTCGGCCAGCACGCGCGCGTTCGCGCGCACGAAGTCGGCACGCGTATCGATCTCGCAGCGCGCCAGCGCTTCGAGCACGAAGATCTCGTGCGCGCGCGCCGGCTCCTGCGCGCCGAACTGCACCGCGCGCTTTTCGACCAGGGTCAAGCCGAACAGCGTCACCTGCTCGAACGCCACCACCGTGCCGCGCTTGCGCGACCAGTGCGCGTCGCGCCAGCTGCGCCGGACCAGGTGCGCGGCCTGCTGCTCGATCCAGGCCGGTTCGATGCGCGCGCACTGCATCGCATAGACCTTCGCCAAATCCAGAATCTGCCCGGCCAACAGCCATTGCGGCGGCGACTTGGCCAGCGCCGAGCCGGGAAAGATCGCGAACTTGCGCTCGCGCGTGCCGCGGTACTGACCGCGCTCGTCCTTCAATCCGACCTGGGTCGGCCAACCGGCGAGCAGGCAGCGGTGGATCGATTCGTAAAGGCTGGGATTGGGGATGGGGGATTGGGGATTGGAAGAAGCACGAGCCGCGACCGGCTCCGCTTTGCCCAATCCCGAATCTCCAATCCCCAATCCCGGCTTCTCCTGCGCCAACAGGAGCAGCTGCCGATGCAGCTCGCGCCATTCGCGCATGCGCAGGAACGACAGGAAATGCGCCTGGCACCAATCGCGCAGCTTGGACTGGGTCAGTTCCTCGTGCGCGCTGGCGTAGGCGCTCCACAGCTTGAGCACGCCGACGAAGTCGGACTTCGGATCGGCGAACTCCGCGTGTGCCGCATCGGCCTGCTGGCGCGCGTCGGCCGGGCGCTCGCGCGGATCCTGCACGCTGAGAAACGCGGCCAGCACCAACAGTTCGCGCAGCGCGCCGCGACGCTCGGCCTCGATCAGCATGCGCCCGAGCGCGACGTCGATCGGCAGGCGCGCCAGAACGAGGCCGATGGCGGTCAGCTTTTGTCGCGCCGGGCGCTCATCGGTCGCCGCCTTCCGATCGTCGACGACCGCCACCGCGCCGAGCTCGCTCAGGCGACGATAGCCGTCGCCGATCGCGCGCTCGTCGGGCGCTTCGACGAAGGGGAAATCGGCCGGGTCGCCGAGCTTGAGCGCGAGCATGCGCAAGATCACCCCGGCCAGCGAGGAGCGCAGGATTTCCGGTTCGGTGTAGCGCGGCCGCTGCGCGTAGTCGTCCTCGCCGTACAGCCGGTAGCAGATGCCGGGACCGACGCGACCGCAACGTCCCTTGCGCTGATCGGCGGCGGCTTGCGAGATTGGTTCGATGTGCAGGCGTTCGAGCTGGTTGCGCGGGCTGTAGCGCTTGACGCGCGCGCTGCCGGTATCGATCACGTAGCGGATGCGCGGCACCGTCAGCGAGGTCTCGGCGACGTTGGTGGCGAGCACGATGCGGCGCTGCGGACCGGGCTTGAACACGCGATCCTGCTCGGTGGCGGACAGGCGCGCGTACAAGGCCAGCACTTCGGTTTCGCGGTATTTGCGGCGCGACAGCGCGAGGTGGGCGTCGCGGATTTCGCGCTCGCCGGGCAGGAAGATCAGCACGTCGCCGCGTGGATCCTCGTGCGTGATTTCGTCGGCGACGGCGAGCAGTCGTTCGATTTCGCTGCCGCTGTTGGCGGGTGAAGGCGTCTCGCGGCGGGCGGGTAAGGCCTTGCTCCGACCTGCCCTTGCCCCAGCCTCGGCAGCCGGCGTTGCCCCTGCCCGCTCCGCCGGCGAGGAACGCTCGCCACGGCCCACGGCCGCGAAGGTTTCGATCGGCCGCCAGCGCACCTCGACCGGATAGGTGCGGCCTTCGACCTCGATCACCGGCGCGCCGCCGAAGTGGGCGGCGAAGCGCGCGGTGTCGATCGTTGCCGAGGTCACGATCAGCTTGAGGTCGTGCCGTCGCGCCAACAGGCGTTTGAGGTAACCGAGCAGGAAATCGATGTTGAGGCTGCGCTCGTGCGCCTCGTCCAGAATGATCGTGTCGTAGGCGTTCAACCACGGATCGCTCTGCGTTTCGGCGAGCAGGATGCCGTCGGTCATGAACTTGATCAGGGTGTTGTCGCCGACCTGCTCGGCGAAACGCACCTGGAAGCCGACCAGCTCGCCGATGGAGGTGCCCAGTTCGCTGGCGACGCGCCGCGCGACGGTGCGTGCGGCGATGCGCCGCGGCTGCGTGCAACCGATCAGGCCGGCCGTGCCGCGGCCGGCTGCCAGGCACAGCTTGGGCAGCTGCGTGGTCTTGCCCGAGCCGGTCTCGCCGGCGAGCACGATCACCGGATGCTTGCGGATCGATTCGACGATTTCTTCCGTGCGCGCGCCGATCGGCAAGGATTCGTCGACGCGAATCTCGGGCACGCGCGCAGCACGCGCGTCGCGGCGCGCCTTCGAGGCGGCGATATCGGCGCGCAGCGCCTCCAGCGCCACCGCGGCCGGCTCTTCGCGCAGCCGGCGCCAGCGTGCGAGCAAGCGGCCGAAATCGCGCGCCATCACTTGATCCAGCGCGGCGCGCAGGTTGGAAAGCTCGGTCATGGACCTACGAACGAAACGAAACCATCCGCCAATGATAGCCGCCGGCGATCGAGCCGATGCGCGAATTCGATTTCACTCCGACCGCCGCGCGCGCTAGGCTTGCGCCTCCTTTTTCGAGGAAAACCGCGCCATGGCCATCGACATCGGCATCGCCAAGAAGGACCGCGAGAACATCGCCAAGAACCTGTCCAAGCTGCTCGCCGACACTTATTCGCTGTATCTGAAGACGCACAGCTTCCACTGGAACATCACCGGCACGATGTTCAACACGCTGCATCTGATGTTCGAGACGCAATACAACGAGCTGTGGACCGCGGCCGACGCGATCGCCGAACGCATCCGTGCGCTCGACGTCTACGCGCCGGGTTCCTACACGCAGTTCGGCAAGCTGACCTCGATCGTCGAGGAAACCGGCGTGCCGGATTGGAAGACCATGGTGCAGCAGCTGGTCGAAGGCCACGAAGCGGTCGCGCGCACCGGCCGCGAAGTGTTCAAGGTCGCCGACAAGGCCGACGATCAGCCGACCGCCGATCTCGCTACGCAGCGCCTGCAGCAGCACGAGAAGACCGCCTGGATGCTGCGTTCGCTGTTGAAGTGAGGCGACAGTAACGCCGTGCCGCCGCGTCAGAGCTTGCGCCGCGGCGGCACCAGAAGATCGCCGAACAACAGGCCGGCGACGATCGCGACCAAGAGCGTGACCAAGGTGATCGCGGTGTTGAAGCCGAGCTGGACGTCGCGCTCGAACACGAAACTCAAGGTGCGGAAGCCGACGCTGCCCGGCACCAGCAGAATGATGCCGGGTTCGCGCACCAGCGCGCCGGGGCGGTCGGTCAAGCGCGCGAACAGGTTGCTGGCGGCGCCGACTGCGACGCTGCCGACGAAGGTGCCGAACGCCGGCGACAATCCGCCGGCGAGCTGGGTGCAGGCGTAGCCGAGCAGCACCGCCACCACCACCATCGGCACGTAGCGCAGCGGGCTCTTGAACAGCACCGCGAACGACAGCGCTGCCGCGACCACCGCGCCCCAGGCCAATACCGGCGCCAGCGGCGCATCCTCGAACTGCTGCGGCTGGATGCCGAGCAAGACGCAAGCCTGCACCGCGACGACGGTGCCGAACGTCAGCTTGAGCAAGGTCGCAATGGCGCCGGCCATGCGCGCAGTGCCTGAAATCAGATGCTGGGTCGACAGCTCGCGCACCGCCGTGGTCAGGGTCATGCCGGGCATCAGCACGATCAGGCTGGCGATCACCACCGAGCGCAGCGCCAGCGGCACCAGCCAGGCGGCCACAGCGGTGGCGATCATCGTCGCCAGAAAGGCGGATGTCGCTTCCGAAGCCGGATTGAACGAGGTCCAGCGCTGGCCGGCCAGCGCGATCAGGCCGATCACCAGGCCAATGCCGCCGGCGACCGCGGCTTCGGTCCAACCCGCGTGCAGGATGATCGCGATCGCCGCCGCGGAGATGCCGTAGCTGATCACGCTGGCGACCTTCGCCAGCAGCCGCGGCTTGCGCGCGCCGACTTCGCGCAGCAGGCGGCGGCCTTCGGCGAGCCCGATCTCGCCGGCGATCACGCGATTGGCGATCGCATCGGTAAGGCACAGCGCTTTCAGGTTCACCTCGCCCGGCGGCAGTCGCACGACCTGGGTCACTTCGGCGATGTCGTCGTCGTTGCTGGCGAGGTCGGAGAACGACATCACGATCGACGTCGGCGTCGACAGCACGTTGCAGATCAAGCCGAGCCGCGCGCTGACCAGATTGACGACGTCCTCCAGGCGCGGCGCCGCGGTGCCGTACTCGTGCAGACGACGCGCCAGCTCGACGACGAAGCCGATGC
Source organism: Dokdonella sp. GW821-FHT11D02 (assembly GCF_058808595.1). Taxonomy (NCBI): domain Bacteria; kingdom Pseudomonadati; phylum Pseudomonadota; class Gammaproteobacteria; order Lysobacterales; family Rhodanobacteraceae; genus Dokdonella; species Dokdonella sp. GW821-FHT11D02. The sequence goes on from NZ_CM179520.1 coordinate 4,097,196, forward strand.
GCGTCTTCAGCGGAACTTCGCCGCCGATCGGTTTGTTGGAAAGGTCGCCATTCATCCGCGCAATGATGCCGCGAATTCGTTCATAACGAGCATGAACGCCGCATGCTCGATGGATTTCCTCAGCTTCCCGGCGCGCATCGCGCCCTGCTAGCCTTGCGCGATGACGACCACCGCCACGGCCACGCTCCAGCGCAACGCGGAGGGCGAGTTCATCGCCGCCGCCGGCGATTGGACCTTGGCCGGCGCGCCGGCACTGGCCGGCCTGGTCGCCGGCTTGCGCAAGCGCAGCGGCGCCGCCCTGCGCGTGGACGCCAGCGGCATCGGCCGCATCGATACCGCCGGCGCCGAGATCTTGCTCAATCTCGCCGGCGGCGGTGAGGTGCGCGGCCTCGACGACAAACGCCGCGCCCTGCTCGATGCGGTGGCCAAGGTCGCCGCGCCGCCGGCCAAACCGTCCAAGAGCCGCGGCGGCGTGCTCGCCTTGTTCGCGCGCACCGGCGCCGCCGCCGAACAGGTCACCAGCAACGCCTACCAACTGCTGGGCTTCATCGGCCTGACTCTGGTCACCCTGCTGCGCTGCCTACCCAATCCGCGCCGCTGGCGGCCGACCTCGCTCGCGTTTCATCTCGAGCAGACCGGTCTCGACGCGGTGCCGATCGTGGTGCTTTTGAATTTCCTGGTCGGCGCGGTGGTCGCCTTTCTCGGCGCCACGGTGTTGAAGGACTTCGGCGCGACGATCTACACGGTCGAGTTGATCGGCTATTCGTTCCTGCGCGAGTTCGGCGTGCTGTTGACCGCGATCCTGATCGCCGGCCGCTCCGGCAGTGCGTTCACGGCGCAGATCGGCTCGATGAAATCGCGCGAGGAAATCGATGCGATCCGCACCCTCGGCCTCGATCCGGTCGAGGTGCTGGTGCTGCCGCGCCTGCTCGCGCTGCTGATCGCGATGCCGCTCTTGACCGTGCTGGCGATGTTGGCCGGCATCGTCGGCGGCGGCATGGTGGCGGCGTTCACCATGGACATCTCGCCGACTCTGTTCGTCGCGCGCCTGCAGGAACTGGGCGCGACCAAGCACTTCTGGGTCGGCATGAGCAAGGCGCCGGTGTTCGCGTTCCTGATCGCCTCGATCGGCTGCCTGGAAGGCTTCAAGGTGTCCGGCAGCGCCGAGTCGGTCGGCTCGCACACGACCTCGAGCGTGGTGCAGGCGATCTTCGTCGCGATCCTGGTCGATGCGGTCGCCGCGATCTTCTTCATGGAGGTCGGCGTATGAGCGCGGCGGCTACGGAAACCGTGATCGAAGTGCGCGGCCTGCGCAACCAGTTCGGCGCGCAGGTGGTGCACGACAACCTCGATCTCGACATCCGCCGCGGCGAGATCGTCGGTGTGGTCGGCGGTTCGGGCAGCGGCAAGTCGGTGCTGCTGCGTTCGATCATCGGCTTGAACCGTCCGGCCGCCGGGCGCGTCACCTTGCTCGGTACCGAAATGACCAGCGCCAGCCAGGCGCGGCGCAACGAGGTCGAGCGCCGCTGTGGCGTGCTGTTCCAGAACGGCGCGCTGTTCTCCTCGCTCACGGTAGCGGAGAACACGATGGTGCCGATGCGCGAGCACTATCGCCTGCCGCAGGCGATGATGGAACGCTTCGCCGCACTGAAGATCGCGCTGGCCGGCCTGCCGGAAAACGCCGGTGCCAAGTATCCGGCCGAGTTGTCGGGCGGCATGGTCAAGCGCGCCGCGCTGGCGCGCTCGATCGCGCTCGATCCGGACATCCTGTTCCTCGACGAGCCGACCGCCGGTCTCGATCCGATCGGCGCGGCCGCGTTCGACCAGCTGATCCTGACCTTGCGCGAAAGCCTCGGCCTGACCGTGTTCCTGATCACCCACGATCTCGACACGCTGTACACGATCTGCGATCGCGTTGCGGTGCTCTCGCAAAAACGCGTGCTGATCGCCGACGCGCTGGACAAGGTCGAGCGCTACGACGATCCGTGGGTGCAGGACTATTTCCAAGGGCCGCGCGGACGCGCGGCGCAAAGCGCGAGCGAGAGGGCGCACGCATGAGCGCGCACACGATGGCTCGGCTCGGAAGCGTGCTCGGTCTACTCGTCGGCGGCGCCGCCGCTGCGCAGGAGGCGACGCTGCCGATCGAATTCCGGCAGGCGTTGAGCGAGCGCGCCGGCGCGGCGGCCGAAGTCTGCGGGGCGGTGCCACAGCGCGCAGACCGTACAGAGGGGATCGCTTGCGCGGAACGCGCGCTGGCGCAACGGCGCGCATTCTGGTTCGCCAAGCAGGATCAGGGAGCCGATTCGGCGCTGTGGTCGGGCCTGGCTGTCGCCGCCGACGGCAGCGCCTACCTCATCACCTACGACTCGGACGTGTACGGCCGATCGCGCATGCCGCTGATACAACCTCGGCTGGAAGTCTGGCGCTGTCGGAATCCGGATCTACAGGGTTACGGCGGTCATTCTTTCGGCTGCACCGATCCGACGCGGATCAGCCCGCCGCCCGCAAACCAACCCGCCGCTGACGGAGCTTGATGCATGGAAACCCGCGCTCACCACGTGCTCATCGGCGCCTTCACCATCGGCGTATTCCTGCTCGCGCTCGGCTTCGTGCTGTGGATGTCCAAGTCCAGCGTCGACCAGAAGTTCAACGACTACCAGATCGTCTTCACCGAAGCCGTCACCGGCCTCTCGGTCGGCGGTCTGGTGCAATACAACGGCATCAAGGTCGGCGAAGTCTCGGCGCTGCGGCTGGCGCCGGACGATCCGCGCAAGGTGATGGCGCGCGTGCGCCTCGACGCCAGCGCGCCGGTACGCCAGGACACGCGCGCCAAGCTCGGCCTGCAGGGCGTGACCGGGCTCGCCTTCATCCAGCTCTCCGGCGGCGCGCCGGAAAGCCCGCCGCTGCTGCCGACCGAGGCGAATCCGCTGCCGGTGATCCCGTCGGAGGAATCGGCCTTGTCCAAGCTGCTCGCCTCCGGCTCCGACGTCGTCACCAGCATCAACGACGTGCTGCTGCGCGTGAACCGGGTGTTGTCCGACGAGAACATCGGCCACGTGACCACCACGCTCGACAACATCGACGCACTCAGCACCGCCGTGGCCGGGCAGCGCGGCGACATCGCCACCGCGGTCAAGCAGTTGTCGGAGGCCAGCGGCGAACTCAAGCGCACCCTGACCACGATCAACAGCACCGCCAGCAATACCAACGCGCTGCTGCAGCAGAACGCGCGCGCCGTGCTGGAATCGACCCAGCGCGCGCTGGTGTCGGCGGACAAGGCGACCGCGGCGATCACCGCGCTGCTCGAAGACAACCGCGGTGCGATCGACCGGTTCGCCAACCAAGGTCTGCGCCAGGTCGGCCCGACCGTGGCCGAACTGCGCGAAACTTTGCGCTCGCTCAAACAAATCAGCGACAAGCTCAGCGCGTCCGACAGCCTGCTGCTGGGCCGCGACCGGCCCAAGGAGTACAAGCCGCAATGAGGACCTACCGCCTCGCCACTCTGTTGCTCGCGCTCGTCCCGCTCGGCGGCTGCTCTTCGCTGCTGGGCGTGCAGAGTCAGCCTTTCACGATCTACTCGCCGAGCTACCAAGCGCCCAAGCCGGCCGCCGCCGGCGCCAGCGTCGACTGGCAGCTCGCCATCGAGACGCCGCTGGCGAGCGAGGCGCTGAACACCTCACGCATCGTGGTCATGCCGAGCCACGGCGTGATCGAGGTCTACCCGGGCGCACGCTGGAGCGATCCGGCACCGACCTTGCTGCGCCACATCGTGGTGCAGGGTTTCGAGCAGTCGGGCCGCATCATGGGCGTGGGCAGCGCCGCGGTCGGCCTGCGCGCGGACTACTCGCTGGTGCTCGACCTGCACGACTTCCAGGCCGAGTTCCGCGACGGCACGCCGTACGCGACGATCGGCTTCCATGCGCGGCTGCTCGACTACAGCACCAACCGCGTGCTCGCCGCGCAGGGTTTTTCCGCCGCCATCCCGTTCGCGGCCAACGATCCGGCCGCCGCCTTCACCGCATTCCAGAACAGCGCCAGCCAGAGCGTCTCCGAGCTGGTCGACTGGACCCTGCGCGAGGGCAGCGCGGCGCACGCGAAGGTCGCGCGCAAGTAGTTCCTCGCCGGGCCGATCGCGGCGACAATACGCCGTCGTTCCGCCGCAGCGCCTGCGCACTGCGCGGATCGGCAACGACCGACCTCCGCCCCCGAACGCAGCCGGCCCCTTTCGCGTAGCGCCCGCCGGCGCCCGCGGAGGCGCCGCGCGACATTCGCCAGCACCGTGTCCCGGCAGCCCATGACCGAAGCAGAAGCCAGCACGCCGCACAGTCTCCTGCAGGCCCAGCTCGCGCGCGTGCACGAGCTGCTGCGGCGGCAACGGCTGGTCGAGAGTCTGGCGCATCGCGAGCACGGCGAGCATCGCGACCTGGTCGAAAACCTGGTGCACCGGCAGCACGTCGCCGAGCTGCAGCGCGAGATCGACGGCCTGCATCCGGCCGACATCGCCTACATCCTCGAAGCGCTGCCGCCGCAGGAGCGCCTCGAAGTCTGGAACCTGGTCAAGGCCGACCGCGACGGCGAGATCCTGCTCGAAGTCTCCGACGCGGTACGCGAATCGCTGCTCGCGGACATGGACCGCCCCGAGCTCCTGGCCGCCGCCGAGCAGCTCGACGCGGAGGAGATCGCCGATCTCGCCGAGGATCTGCCCGAGGACGTGCTGGCCGAGCTGATGCACCGGCTCAACGCCGAGCAGCGCGGACGCGTGCAGGCGGCGATGTCGTGGGAGGACGACCAGGTCGGCGCGATCATGGATTTCGACATGGTGACGATCCGCGAGGACGTCAGCCTCGAAACCGTGCTGCGCTACCTGCGCCGGCTGAAAGAGCTGCCCGACCACACCGACAAACTGTTCGTGGTCAACGGCGACACCGTACTGACCGGCGTGCTGCCGATCCGCTGGCTGCTGGTGAACGATCCGGCCAAGCGCGTCAGCGTGGTGATGGCGAAGGACGCCAACACCTTCCACCCGGAAGACGACGTCACCGAAACCGCGCAAGCCTTCGAGCGCTACGACCTGGTCACCGCGCCCGTGGTCGACGCCAACGGCAAGCTGATCGGCCGCCTGACCATCGACGCCGTAGTCGACGTGATCCGCGAGGAAAGCGACGCCGAAGTGCGCGAACGCTTCGGTCTGCGCGAGGAAGAGGACATCTTCGCCTCGGTGTGGAAATCGCTGCGCAACCGCTGGGCGTGGTTGGCGATCAATCTGGTCACCGCCTTCATCGCCTCGCGCGTGATCGGCGTGTTCGAGGACTCGATCCAGAAGCTGGTCGCGCTGGCGACCTTGATGCCGATCGTCGCCGGCATCGGCGGCAATTCCGGCAACCAGACCATCACGATGATCGTGCGCGCGCTGGCGCTGAATCAGATCCAGCGCGACAGCGCCAAGCGCCTGCTGCGCAAGGAACTCGGCGTCGCGCTCGCCAATGGCCTGGTCTGGGGCGGCGTGATCGGCTTCGTTGCTTGGCTGTTGTACCGCAACGTCGCGCTCAGCCTCGTCATGACCACCGCGATGACGCTCAACCTGCTGCTCGCCGCGCTGATGGGCGTGCTGATTCCGATGACGCTGCTGCGCTTCGGCCGCGATCCGGCGATGGGTTCGAGCGTGATGATCACGGCGCTGACCGACAGCGGCGGGTTTTTCATCTTTCTCGGATTGGCGACGGTGTTCCTGATCTGAGCGTCGCTGCGAGTCACGGCTCGGCGGCGAGCAGGTTCCGCTGCAACAGCACCTGCACGCGCGGTGGCTTGTGGCGCAGTCCGCAGATCACGAAGCCATGCTTCAGATTGGCCTGGATCATCGACGCGTTGTCGTGATTGGTGGCGGTCTCGACGCTGCCGAAGCCTTGCTCGAGCAACCAGGCGTGCTGCTGCCGCATCAAGGCCGATGCGATGCCGCCACGGCGAAACTCCGCGTGCACGCCGCCGAGCCAGCTGTAGTAGCGCGTAGCACCTACGGCGTAACCGGCCTTGAAACCGACCAGCCGTCCGTCCGCGCTGGCGCAGGCGACGCTCGCCGCCGGCATGCGCTCAAGGCGCCAGGCCAGATCCGCTTTCGGCGTGCCGAACACCGCTTCGTTCAAGTGCGCGAGCGCCGCGACGAAGCTCGGATCGAACGGGGCCAAGTGCAGGGAAACCTCGATGCTCATGTCGCCATCCGTCTGCGCGTCCAGGCCAGGCACGGTAAGCGATCCGCTTGGGTGACACCAAGCGCGGCGACGCCCATCTCAGGGGCGTCGAGCTGGCTCGATGTACCTAAACGTCAGATTGATGCGCGGTGCGGCGATTCGCGCGCGCGGCGGCAACGCGTGCTGATAGCAGCGCTGCGTCGCGCCGGCCATCAGCAGCAGGCTGCCGTGTGCGAGCTCGGTCGACCAGGCGATCTCGCGCGTAGCGCGCGAGCGCAGACGAAACGTGCGCACGGCACCGAAGCTGAGCGAGGCGATCGCAGGCTCGGTACCGAGCTCGGGCTCGTCGTCGCTGTGCCAGCCCATCGAGTCGCGGCCGTCGCGGTAAAGGTTGGCCATCACGCTGTTGAAGCGCAGCCCCAGTCGCGCGCTCAGCTCGTCACGCAAGCGCGCGATCGTCGGCGTCCACGGCAACGGCTCGAAGCGCATGCGCGAATAGACGTAGACCGCGTCGGCGTCGCCGATCCAGCACGAGCGGCGCGGCGCCTCGACTTCACGGCCGAATAGGCGCAAGCGATGCACTTGCCACGGAATCTCCGCGCGCAGGGCGGCGAACAAGACATCCGCCTGCGCCAGCGGCCACGCGCATTCGTCGTAGCGGAGATCCGCGCCTGGCAGCGCGACGGAACGAAGTTCGAACGCGGGAGCGGACATTGAATCGAGCTTTTCGATTCCGCGCGTACACGAAGCATTCCCCGCGCATTCGTCTTGCGTGCGCACAGAAGACGCCACAGCGCGGCTAGCGTTGCTGTTCCTGGCTGTAGCCGGAGCGATTGGAGAAAGAAGAGGCGAGGCGGGAAGCGATTCGGATCAGGCCTTTTCGGCAGACCCACAATCCCACTCCCATGCCGACGACCGCAACGGTGATCCAGCCGGCGGCACCGCGCGAATCCATCTTCACGATTTCGAAGAACACCGCCACCGCGATCGAAAGATTGATCGCGAGGAAGGCGAACAAGGTCCGCACGTGCCGATGCAGCCGCACGATGCGCAGGTCCTGCTCGGCGGTCTGCGAGCGGAGCGTATTCGCCCACTTCGAGCGCTCCTCCAGCTCGCGCCGCATGCGTTCGACCAGACCGTTGGTCGCGCGGCGCTCTTTGGTCTGATCGATGGTCGAGCGGATGCGGCTTTCGAACGATGCCTCAAATTGCTGCAAGGCCTGCGACGACGGCTCAATCGGCGGCAACGGATGCTGCAAGCTGCGGTTGAGCGAGGTGGCGCGTTGCAGCAGCTCGCCGTCGACCTGGTCGCGATCGATGCGGAAATCCTTCGGCACCGCGGAGCTATTGATGCGCCGGGCCAAAGGTTCCATGCAGGAAGGCTCGAACGACTCGCCCAAGAAAGCGAGGATGCGAGTCAGCACTTCCTGCGGATGCGCGATCAGATCGGCGTAGCGCAGACGATGCACCACGTCCTTACCGAGCGCCTCTTCGGCGAGCAGGCACGCGCTGACCGCCTTGTACCAATAGGCGTAGGCCTGGTCGGGTCCGGCCACCAGTTCGTGTCCGGCGATGCGATGGAAATTCAGCATCGAAGCGACGACCTCGTCGCAGTCGCGCACGATGTGCACGAATTTCGCCGCCGGGAACATCGCGTGCAAAGCGCAGATGTGCATCGAGTATTCCGGCGTGCCGTCGACCCAGCGCGACTTCGGATCGTCGAGCGAGCGGCGCAGGCGAAAGGCTGCATTGGCGCCGGTGCTGGCCGGATTGCGATCGAACTGGAGTGCAGTCGCGTGATTGAGAATCACGCGGTCGATGGCGTGCCCGATCTCGGCGAGAAAAGCGTCTTGAGTCACGCCCAGCGCGCTGAACTGCGAGCGATCGCCGCGACTGCAGCCGAGTTGATAGCGCGCCCCGGCGTCGGCGGCGAAGTCGCCCATCCACGACGACTCCTCCAGCGGCAGCAGGTCGGAGTGCTGCCCCAGGCACCAGGTCAGAATGCTGGTACCGGAACGCGGTGAGCCGACCACGAAAACGGGCGCTGGCGTCGGGCTCGGCGGTTGGCTGTCGGCAAGATTCATCGCGTGCCGGAAAAACACACTCCTAGGCGGACGGACGTCGCGCGGAAATACGGTCAGGGAGAAACGAAGGAATCGAACGCAGCGCGAAACGCTGCCAATGCCAGACTGCCCCCAGTCGCCCCGCTCCTGTCACATCATAGCCATATCGAGCGGCTTGGGAACCCTAAGGGATGTAAAGGACCGCGTGACGCCGCAGGTCCGAGACCGCAAGGACACGCGCGCACCGACCATCGCGGCGCGCGCAGCATGCGCAGCAATTCGCACGCACTCGCCGAACGGCGAGCGCACGCGATCTGCGAGATGCAACGAATATCGCGCGCCGCAGCGGTCCGCTACGCGCGCGCCACGGCCGCGTAGTCCGGCGTCGCATCCAGCGTCGCCGCGCAAATCTCGGCGAGTTCGAGCAGACGCAAATCCGAGCCCGGCGCGCCGACCAACTGCAGACCGACCGGCAGACCGTCGGGCAAGCGGCCCATCGGCAGACTGACGGCCGGGCAACCGGCGAGGCTGGCGAAGCTGGTCAGGTCCGCGTCGTTGGCGCGCTCGCCCTCCGCGATCGGATACGGCCCGTGCGGCACCGTCGGCAGCACCAGCACGTCGATCTCGGCGAACAGGCGCCGCGCTTTCAGCACCGCTTCGTCGAGCACGCGATCGGCGGCGGCGTAGTCGATCGCGGACTTGCCGCGCGCGTAGTCGAGCATCGAACGCAGGCGCGGCGACAGCGGCGCGCGCGCGTCGGCCGCATCGCCGATCAGTTCGACGCCGAGTTCCGCTTCCATCACCAGCAAGGCGGCGCGGCGCATGCGCGCGAAGTCGTAGTCGGAGAAGTCGACGCGGCTGGTCTCGCCGAGGCTGCCGTCGAGCGTGCTCACCGCACGCTCGAATACGGCCGCGACATCGGCGTCGACGCCGAGCGCGCCAAGATCGGCTAGAACACCGCTGCGCAGGCGCTCGGGCTCCCAGTCCGGCGTCGCCAGCGGCACGCGGCGCTTGCGCGAACGCGGGTCGGCCGGATCGAACGCGTCGAGCACCTGCAGCACGACGGCGAGATCGGGCACCGAGCGCGCCAGGATGCCGACGCAGTCGAGGCGGCGCGCGCCGCGCACCAGGCCACGCGTGGAGATTTCGCCGAAGGTCGGCTTGAGTCCGTACAGGCCGCAATGGCTGGCCGGAATGCGCACCGAACCGAGCGTGTCGCTGCCGAGCGCGAATGCGGCCAGGCCGGCCGCGACCGCTGCGGCGGAACCGCCGGAGGACCCGCCGGCGACGTAGCCCTCGCGCAACGGATTGTGGGTCGCGCCGTAATGCGGATTGATCGTCGCGGTGCCGAGCGCGCCTTCGTCGAGATTGGTCTTGCCCAAGATCACCGCACCGGCGGCGCGCAGGCGCGCGACCGCGGCGGCGTCGCGCGCGGCGACGAAGGCGCGCCGGCCCGGCAGGCCGACCGTGGTCGGCAAGCCGGCGACGTCGAAGTTGTCCTTGATCGCGACCGGCAGCCCGTCCAAGCGTCCGATCGTGCGTCCCTCGCGCCGGCGCGCGTCGCTGGCAGCGGCTTCGGCCGCCGCGCCATCGGCCAGCGCGAGATAAGCGTTGAGGCGCGGATTTTCGCGCTCGATCGCGCCGCGATACGTGGCGGTCAGGCCGGCGCTGTCGATGCGGCCGGCGGCGAGCCAGTGCAGCAGCTGGAACGCCGTGGCGCCGCGCAGATCGTGGTCGGAAAGGGAACGCTCGGCGGCTGACGTCATGCGGGCTCGGTGTCGTCGGGGTCGGGCCGATTATGCCTGTCCGCGATGAAACTGCCGTAGTGCGCATCCTGTGCGGAAGGTTTTACCGACACGCGGCGGGTTTGCCGCGCCGGCGGCGATTCCGGACAATCGCTCCCTTCCCCAGCAGCCGGAGCCAGCGATGAGCGAGCGCGACATCATGGAGTACGACGTCGTCACGGTCGGCGCCGGCCCGGCCGGACTCGCGTTCGCGATCCGCCTCAAACAACTCAAGCCCGACATCCGCGTCTGCGTGATCGAGAAAGCCTCGACGGTCGGCGCGCAGATCCTGTCGGGCGCGGTGATCGAGCCGCAGCCGCTGAACGAGCTGCTGCCCGAATGGGGCAAGAATCCGCCGCCGATCTGCGTGCCGGTGACGCGGGACGAATTCTGGTTCCTGCCCGACGCCAATCGCGCGATCAAGTCGCCGATCGTGCCGCCGCAGATGCACAACCACGGCAACTTCATCGTCTCGCTCGGCGCGCTGTGCGCCTGGCTGGCGCCGCAGGCGGAAGCGCTCGGCGTGGAGATCTATCCCGGCTTCGCCGCCAGCGAGCCCCTGTTCGACGACGCCGGCGCCGTTTGCGGCGTGCGCATCGGGGATATGGGCGTGGCGAAGGACGGTACACACAAGCCGAGCTACACGCAGGGCATCGACATCAAAGCGCCGCTGACGGTATTGGCGGAGGGCTGCCGCGGCCATCTGACCAAGCAGCTGATCGCCAAGTACGCGCTCGATGCGGACAGCGATCCGCAAACCTACGGCATCGGTATCAAGGAATTGTGGTCGGTGCCCGCCGGCCGCAGCGAGGCGGGCAAGGTAATGCACACGGCCGGCTGGCCGATGGACAACGCCACCTACGGCGGCAGCTTCATCTACCACCTCGACCGCGACCGCATCGCGATCGGCTTCGTCACCGGGCTCGACTACCAGGACGCCTTGCTGTCGCCGTTCGAGGCGTTTCAGCAGCTGAAGAACCACGCTCACATCAAGCCGCTGCTGGAAGGCGGCAGCATCGTTTCCGCCGGCGCACGTGCGATCGCCGCCGGCGGCTGGCAATCGCTGCCGCGCTGCGAAATGCCCGGCGCGATTCTGATCGGCGACACCGCCGGCCTGCTCAACATGCCCAAGATCAAGGGCACGCACCAAGCGATCCGCTCGGGCATGCTCGCCGCCGAACACGCGGTCGAGATCGGCAAGCCCGATGGCTGGGACGCCAAGCTGCGCGCCTCAGCGGTCGGCAAGGAGCTGTACAAGGTCAGGAACATCAAGCCCGGCTTCCACAAGGGCCTGTGGCTCGGCACCGCCAATTTCGGCTGGGAAACGCTGACCGTGGGCCATTCGCCGTGGACGCTGAAGAACCACGCCGACTTCTCGCAGCTGGAGAAGGTCGCACCCGGCGACACCGTCGCCGCCGACCAGGCCAAGCTCGGCTATGTCGAGCGCACGCTGGCACCGCGCGACCGCCTCGCCTCGGTCTACTTCGCCGCGACCGAACACGACGAAGACCAGCCGGTGCACCTGCACGTCACCGACACCAATGTGTGCGTGACTCGCTGCGCGCAGGAGTACCAGAATCCGTGCACGCGCTTCTGCCCGGCCGGCGTCTACGAGATCGTCGCCGACGAGACCGCCGAGACCGGCAAGCGCCTGCAGATCAACGCCGCCAACTGCGTGCACTGCAAGACCTGCGACATCAAGGACCCCTACCAGATCATCAACTGGGTCACGCCGGAGGGCGGCAGCGGGCCGAACTACCAGAACTTGTAGTACCACCGTGACCGGGCTGCGCTGGCGCGCGATCGCGGGTCTCACCGGCGCGGTATTCGCCGTACTCACCGGCGCCATCGCGTTCACGGTCGCGCGCTCGCACCTCGACTCGATGCCGAAGCCGGCTCCGGACCCGCATGCGCTGCCGCTCGACTTCGCCGATCCCGAGCTGCGCGATGCATTGGAAGCGCATGCAAAGTTCGATCTCGAGCACGGTCTCGACGCCATCGCCGACGGATGCCGCGAGCGGGAACGCTATCGAGTCGCCGTGAATCCGGGCCTGTTCGAATCGGGCTTCACCTCGGTGGAGCTGGATGTTGCGGGCGGTACAGCGGTAGCGACGGCGTGGCGTTTCCGCACCGGCTCGGAGGGGGGCGGTTCTCGATGGCGGGTTTCGTCGCAAGTTGTCCTCGGCGAACGAGAAATCGATGCGGTCCGTGCAGCGGCGGCACGTTTGCTGTTTTCGCGGATGCCGCCGGCCATCGAGGATGGCGAGGGAGACTCTTCCGAGTGGATCGCCGAAACCTGCCGTAGCGGTCGCTACCACTTTTGGCGTCGTCGCAACCCGAGCGCTTCCCAAGCGGACCAGGCGCCGTTCGTCGCCTTTGTCCGAACCCTGCTGGCCTTCGATAAGCCGGTCAAACGACACTCGGCGCCGATGGACTGACTTCCAAGACCCGTTCCGCTCCTGGCGAACCGCAGCGAGCAAACAAAATCTGTAAATCTGTAATTTCTCGTGCCCGGATGCGCCGCGGCCTTCGTTCCGGTCGCGACTGCCGTGTAATCTCGCGGCGTCCGCCGAAGGGGGCGGCAGCACATCGGGGGTCCGTGCCAGGACTCCGGCACGTCATCTTCATCGCCTTTTGAATACTGTGCCGCCGCCTCCGCGCGAGCCGTCGCAGGCCCGCTCTTTGCAGAGGGGATGACGGCAATACGAAATCGGCTCAAGCTGCCGACCAAGAACGACGTGACGTACCCGATCAACGAGAGAACCCGATGACCGATCAGCGAACCAGCGGCTGGCTCAGCAACCGGCCGATCCAGACCAAGATGCTGTTCGCGTTCGCCGCGATCCTGCTGACCTTCCTGGTCGCCGTCACCGCCATCTTCGTCTCGCTGTCGATCCAGGCCGACGCGCGCCAGTGGACCCAGCACACGCGCGAGGTCATGGAGGAAATCGCCGGTACCACGCGCTCGCTGCAGAAAGTCGACTTGTACGTGCGCGACCTCGCCATGTCCGGCCAGGCCAAGCACGCCAGCGAATATCAAGACGACGTCGCCGAAACCCACAAGCACCTCGACAAGACGCTGGCGCTCACCGTCGACAACGCCTCGCAACAGGCACGCCTGCGTCACATCGACGACCTGATCAAACGCTGGCTGCAGCAGACCGCGGAACCGACCGTGGCCGCCGCCAACCAACTGGTCGGCAACGCCGATTTCGGCAAGCACTCCTACGACATCGGTCTGCGCTATCTGACCGAGACCCACACGCAGATGGGCGAGATCGTCGACACGCTCGACGAAGCGACCGCGGAAGAGCGGCGTCTGCTCGAAGAACGCAACCAGACCCTGCAAGAAACGGTCAATCTGGCGCGCAACATCGTGATCGGCATGTTCCTGCTCGGCCTGCTCGTCGGCATCGCCGCGCTGGTGCTGTCGGCGCGCCTGATCACCCAGCCGATCCGCCACATGACCGGGCTGATGACGCGGCTGGCCGACAAGGACCATGCGATCGAAGTGAGCGGCCAGCAGCGCAACGACGAGATCGGCGCGATCGCGCGCTCGCTCGAAGTGTTCAAGCGCACCGCGATCGCGACCGCCGAGCAGAGCTGGATCAAGTCGAACGTGGCGGAGATCGCCGGCGTGCTGCAATCGGCACCGAACCAGGACGAATTCGCGCGCACGCTGACGGCCGAGCTCGCGCCGCGGATCAAGGCCGGCGTCGCCGTGTTCTTCGGCTACGACGACCAGGCGAAACAACTCGACCTGCGCGGCAGCTACGGCTTCAAGCAGCGCAAGCATCTGGGCACGCGCTATACGCTCGGCGAAGGCCTGGTCGGCCAGGTCGCGCTGGAGCGTAAGCCGATCGTGCTGCAGCAGGTACCCGAGGACTACGTGCGCATCCATTCCGGCACCGGCGAAGCGCCGCCGCGCAACGTGATCGCGCTGCCGCTGCTGCTGCAGGACCATCTGTTGGGTGTGCTCGAATTCGGCAGCTTCGTGCCGTTCGGTAAGGTCGAGCAGGACCTGCTCGACGAATTGATGCCGTTCGCCGCGCTGTCGCTGGAGAATCTCAACCGCGCGCTGCGCACGCAGGAGCTGCTGCTGCGCACGCAAAAGCAAGCGCAGGAACTGCAGACCTCGGAAGAAGAGCTGCGCGTGCAGCAGGAAGAACTCGCGGCGACCAACGAAGAGCTGCAGGCGAAGACGGTCGAACTGGAAGAACAACAGCAGCGCCTGCGTTCTTCCGAAGAGGAGCTGCGCGTACAAGCCGAAGAGCTGCAGGCCTCCAACGAGGAGCTGCGCCAGAAGAGCGATACGCTGAACGAGCAGAAGCAGGTGCTGGAAGGCCTGCAGCAGGAAACCGAAAACAAGGCGCAGGAGCTGGCGCGCGCGAGCCAGTACAAGTCCGACTTTCTCGCCAACATGTCGCACGAGTTGCGCACGCCGCTCAACAGCCTGTTGATTCTGTCGCGCAACCTGGCCGACAACGACAGCGGCAATCTCGACAACGAACAGGTCGAGTCGGCGCGCGTGATCCACGAGTCGGGCTCGAACCTGCTGCGCCTGATCAACGACATCCTCGACCTGTCCAAGATCGAGGCCGGCAAGATGCATGCGGTCGCCGAGGATTTTCCGCTGCAACATTTCGTGCAGGCCTTGCTGCGCCGCTTCCGCCACGTCGCCGGCGAGAAGACGCTCGACTTCGACGTCAACTTGGCCGAAGGCCTGCCGACTTCGATGCACACCGACGGCACGCGGCTGGAGCAGATCGCCAACAACCTGGTCGGCAACGCATTCAAGTTCACTCGCCAAGGCTCGGTGCGCGTGGACATCGCGCGGCCGAAGACCGAGCTGGCGCGTCGCTTCGGGCTGGCGCCGGACAATTCGATCGCGATCACGGTCAGCGACACCGGCATCGGCATCCCCGCCGACAAGCTCGACCACATCTTCGGCACCTTCGAGCAGATGGATGCCAGCACCAGCCGCAAATACGGCGGCAGCGGCCTCGGCCTTGCGATCGCGCGGCGCCTGAGCGAACTGCTCGGCGGCGGCATCGAGGTCGAAAGCGTGGTCAACGAAGGCAGCCGCTTCACCGTCGTGCTGCCCGAACTGCTCGGCAACGGCGCCGGCGGCCAAGCCTCCGCGGAGACGGTCGAACCGCCGCTGGCCGACTCGGGCGGCGCCGGCGCGCCGCTACCGCCGCTCGCTCCGCTCAGCTCGATGCCCAAGCCGTGGGTGCCCGACGACCGCGATTCGCTGCGCGGCGGCGACACCGTGATCCTGGCGATCGAGGACGACCCGGTGTTCGCGCGCACCCTGGTCGACATGATCCGGCGCAAGGGTTATCGCGCGCTGGCCGCCGGCGACGGCGAATCGGGCCTCTATTTGGCGCGCCAGTATCGCCCGACCGGCATCCTGCTCGACGTGATGCTGCCCGGCATCGACGGCTGGGACGTGATCGGCCGGCTGAAGCAGGATCCGGCGACGCGGCGCATTCCGGTGCACTTCATCTCCGCCGCCGACGACACCGCGCGCGCGCAGCAGCTCGGCGCGGTCGGCTTCTTGACCAAACCAGTCGAGCGCGACGCCCTGCTCGGCGCGTTCGAACGCTTGCTGCAGTCCTCCAGCGGGCCGATGCGCAAGGTGCTGCTGATCGACGACGATCCCGACTCGCGCATCGCCGTGGCCAGCCTGATCAAATCCGACACCGTCGAGATCGTCGAAGCGGGCACCGCCGAGGAGGCGCTGCCGCTGTTCGACTCCAGTTCCTTCGACGTGGTCGTACTCGACCTCGGCCTGCCCGGCATGAGCGGCTTCGATTTCCTCGACCGCCTCAATGCGCGCAGCGCCGAACTGCCGCCGATCGTGATCCATTCCGGACGCGAACTCAGCCGCGAGGAAAGCGCCAAGCTGCGCCAGTACACCGACAGCATCGTGATCAAGGGCACGCGCTCGCTCGAGCGCCTGCTCGACGAGGTCAGCCTGTTCCTGCACAGCGTGCGCAAGGATGCCGCGCCGCGCGTGGTGCGCGACATCGACAGCGGCCTGGCCGGGCGCACCGTGCTGGTGGTCGACGACGACATGCGCAACATCTTCGCGCTGTCGAAGATCCTGCGCGAAAAGGGCCTCAGCGTGGTGATGTCGCAGGACGGCCAGAAGGCGCTGCGCCAGATCGAAGAGAACAAGTCGATCGAGATCGTGCTGATGGACATCATGATGCCCGGCATGGACGGCTACGAGACGATGCGCGAGATCCGAAAGCGCCCGGCTTACGCCAAGCTGCCGATCATCGCGGTCACCGCCAAGGCGATGAGCGGCGACCGCGACAAGTGCCTGGAGGCCGGCGCCAGCGACTATCTGGCCAAGCCGATCGACATCGACAAGCTGCTGTCGATGATGCGCATCTGGCTGCACGCCTGAGCGTCGAGAAAAATGTAAAGATGCAATACGAGATTTTGCAGTCGCAACGGCGGCGAAGCGCGACGACCGGGGCCGGCAGGCCGCGCGTACTGCGCTAATGGGACGGCAGGCATGGCGCGAGCGGAAATCGAGGACATCGAAGTCGAGCTGTTCATGCGCGCGCTGCAGCTGCGCCACGGCTACGACTTCAGTCACTACGCACCGGCCTCTTTCAAACGCCGCGTGCTCAACCTCGCCGCCAACGCCGGCTGCCGCACGATCATCGAACTGACCGATCGGCTGCTGCGCGAAGACGAGCTGGTGCCGCAGGTGATCGCCGGGCTGTCGGTGCCGGTGTCGGAAATGTTCCGCAATCCGAGCGTGTTCCGCGTGCTGCGCGAGGAAGTGCTGCCGGTGCTGGCGTCCTATCCGGTGATCAACATCTGGCAGGCCGGCTGCGCGTTCGGGCAGGAGGTGTATTCGCTGGCGATCATCCTGGAAGAGGCGGGCCTGTACGACCGCAGTCAGATCTTCGCCACCGATTTCAGCGACGCCGCCCTCGTACGCGCGCAGGAAGGCATCTTCCCCGCACGTGAGGCGCGCGCCTATTCGGAAAACTATCTCGCCGCCGGCTGCAAGCGTTCGCTGGCCGACTACTACCACGCGCGCTACGAATTCATGAAGCTCGACGAGCGCCTCAAACGCAACGTCACCTTCGCCAATCACAACCTGGTCTGCGACGGCGTGTTTTGCGAGGCACACCTGATCCTATGCCGCAACGTGCTGATTTACTTCACCAATACGCTGCAGGATCACGTGCTCTCGCTGTTCCGCGACAGTCTCGTGCGCAACGGTTTCCTGTGCCTGGGCAATCGCGAGAACATCGATTTCGCCTCGGCAGCGCGCGACTTCACCGCCGTCAACGCGCGCGAGCGCGTGTACCGGAAGCACGCCGACGCGCCATGAGCTTGCTGCCGCCGACGGTCGTGATGGGATGTTCGGCGGGCGGCATGGGCGCCTTGCGCACCGTGCTCGCCGGCCTCGACAAATCCTTTCCGCGCGCGCTGGTGGTGGTCTGCCACACCGGCTCGGAGGACGTGACCACGTTCTGCGAGCTGCTGGAACTGGCCAGCAAACTGCCCGTGCGCGAGGCGCGCGAACGCCAGCTGATCGCGCCCGGCGTCGTCCACATGGCGCCGAGCGGGTATCATCTGCTGATGGAACGAAGCGGACGGTTTGCCTTGTCCGCCGACGAACGGGTGTCCTTCGCGCGGCCGGCGATCGACGTGCTGTTCGAAACCGCGGCTTCCGCCTGCGGCAAGGAGCTGATCGGAGTCGTGATGACGGGGGCTAACAACGACGGTGCCACGGGACTGCGCGCAATCCGCCGCGGCGGCGGACTTGCGATCGTGCAGGAGCCTGCCGACGCGCAGGCCGCGGCGATGCCGCAAGCCGCCATCGACATCGCCGGCGCCGACCACATCGTTCCGCTCAAGGGCATCGCGCCCCTGCTCAACCGGCTGTGCCTATGAACATGATCGCCACCCTGCAGCCGAAAATCCTGATCGCCGACGATCACCGTCCGAACCTGATCGCGATGCGGCGCCTGCTCGCCGGCATCGACGCCGAAATCATCGAAGCGATGACCGGCAACGACGTGCTCGCCGCCGCGCTCGACCACGAGTTCGCGCTGATCCTGCTCGACGTGCAGATGCCGGACATGAACGGCTTCGAGGCGGCCACCCTGCTCGCCGGTGAGGAACGCACGCGCTCGACCCCGATCATCTTCGTGACCGCCTCGCACGCGGACGACGTCAACCGCCTGCGCGGCTACAGCTTCGGCGCGGTCGACTACATCACCAAGCCGCTGAACGAGGTGATTCTGCTGTCGAAGGTGCGCATCTTCCTCGAGCTGTACCGCAACAAGGTCGCGCTGCGCTCGGCGCTGTCGGACCTGTCCGAGCGCAACCGCCAGCTCGAACGCGAGGTGCAGGAACGCCGCACCGCCGAGGAGCAGGTACGCCATCTGGCCCATCACGACGGCCTCACCGGCCTCGCCAACCGCCTGCTCTTCATGGCGCGGCTGGAAGCGGCAATCGCGCGCGCCCGCGCCGACAGCGGCGGCTTCGCCCTCGCTTATCTCGACATCGACGGCTTCAAGCCGATCAACGACAACCACGGCCACCAGGCCGGCGACGAACTGCTCAAGCTGATCGCCGGCCGCCTGCGCAAGGGCCTGCGCTACGACGAAACCGGCGCGCGCCTGGGCGGCGACGAATTCGCACTCATCCTCAACGTCGACAACGTGCGCGAGGCCACCGATCGCGCGCGCGAACTGGCCAACACCCTGTTCGAACCCTACGACGTGCAATCGCGTGCGCTCGGCGGCAACGTCGGCGTGCGCATCCGCGGCAGCCTCGGCGTGGCCCTTTATCCGCAACACGGCGACGACAGCGAGGCGATGATCCACGCCGCCGACGTCGCGATGTACGCGGCCAAGCGCGACCAGACCCAGTTGCATCTGCTCGGCGCGCAGTAGCGCCGCCAGCCTCTCCCGATCCTTCTGAGCTCGGCTCGCCATCTTTCGGTGGCGGCAGTCCGCCTGCGTGTCCTTTGCGCGGAACAGCCGGCTGTAGCCGCGTTCGCGCGCGTGTCAGCGTCGAGTCAAAACACTGATTCCTCACGATTTGATGGTTGTTTGACGCGGCCGGCCGCGTTTTTGAGGCTTAGCTGACGTGGCCGTGCAACAGCCGTCATAGCGTGCCGCTGGGAGTCCAGCCCGCGAACCCTCGCCGTCCGCGCCCGGCTGGATGAGACACCCAACAATCAGAACTCGCAGAGGGGAAACACGCATGTCCACTCAAGCATCCGACGTCGCAGCGCGCATCGCCGCGGCGTCGCCCGAGCGCATCGGCAAGACGCGGCCTCATCGCGGCGTACCGCTGCTGTCCGCGCTGGCCGGTCTGCTGGTGACCGGCCTTTTGGCCGCCGGCAGCGCGCTCGCGGCAGCGGTCGTCGCCACGGAGCCGGGCCAGTTGTCGGCTACGTTGGCGCCGGGCGAAAGCTCGACCCAGGCGCTGACGATCCGCAACGAAGGTACCGATGCGCTGAGCTGGAGCGTGCTCGACCAGAATGCGACGGTGTCCGATTTCCATCGCGATGCCGTCTTGAACTTCGACGCAGACCAGTACTTCCCCGTCTCCGGCGTGATCGATCCGGCCGGCCGCTATGCCTACTTCGGCACCAGCTCGCCGCCGGGTCAGGTGGTCAAGGTCGATCTGCTCAACTGGCAGCAAGTGGCGGCGATCACCTTGCTCGACGGCGAAGGCGAAGACGCCGAACGCTTCCTGTTCTCGGCCCTGATGGATCCGGCCGGCCGCTACGCCTATTTCGGCACCGGCAACTATCCGGGCAAGGTCGTGAAGATCGATCTGCAGCGCTTCGAGCGCATCGGAGCGGCGACGCTCGAATTCGGCGAAGAGGTTCTGCGCTCGGCGGCGATCGATCCGAGCGGGCGCTACGGCTACTTCGGTTCGGATTCGTTTCCGGTGCACATCGTCAAGGTCGACCTCGACACGATGCAGCGCGTCGGCTCGATCGATCTCGAAGAAGGCATCGACAGCCTTGCCGGCGGAGCCGTGATCGACCCGGCCGGCCGCTTCGCTTACTTCGCCGCCGGGTTCGGCATGATCGTAAAAATCGACCTCGCCGACTTCACTCTGAGCGAACGCCTCGATACCGGCATCGACACGTTCTTCGCCGGAGCCGTGATCGATCCGGCCGGACATTTTCTCTACATCGGCACGTATTCCGATCCGGGCCAGATCCTGAAGATCGACTTGACGACCTTCACCCAGCAAGACGTGCTGACGCTGGAGCCGGGCGAAGTGCGGCCGCAGAGCGCGGCGATCTCCGCCGACGGTGCGTTCGCCTACTTCGGCACGCGCCAGACCGCGCCCGGCCGCTTGGTCAAGATCGACCTCGCGAGCTTCACGCGCGCCGGCACGATCAGCTTGAACGAGGGCGAAGACGACGTACGCGCGACCCTGATCGATCCGAACGGCGGCAACTTGTACCTCGCCGCGGCGACGTTTCCGGGCAAGCTGATCAAGGTCGTCGACGTCGAGCGCAATTGCGAACTGCCGCCGTGGGCCAGCGTCACGCCGGGCAGCGGTTCGATCGATGCCGGATCGAGCCAGGCGCTCGCAGTCGCTTTCAACGCGAGCGCCGTCGCAGTCGGCCGCTACCCGGCCACCGTGTGCGTGCAGAGCAACGATCCGGCCACGCCGCGTGCCATCGTGCCGCTGACGCTGGAAGTGCGACTGGCCGAAGCCTTGCCCGCGCATCTGGCCTTCGATGTCGTGCGCGGCGGCAACGGCAACGACACGCTGACGATCACCAATCGCTTCAGTGCGGATCTGTCGTGGAATGTCACCCAAGCCGACCCGACCACCGGCTGCGACACGCCCGCGTCGGCCTCCTGGCTCAGCGCGACGCCCCCGGCCGGCAGCATCGCGCCCGGCGGCAATGCGACGATCGGTGTCGCGGTCGATACCGCCGCGTTGAACGCAGGCAATTACAGCCAGCTGCTCTGCATCAACACCAGCAGCGGTAAGGACGCGCAGACCTTGAGCGTCGCCGTCGACCTGCGCGTGAGCGAGCCGGCGCCGGCTTTCACAGTCGATCCGGGCAGCCTCTCGATCACTTTGCCGTCGGGCCAGAGCGGCAGCTGGGACCTCGCCTTGCGCAACGACGGCGCCGGCGCGTTGGACTGGAATCTGTTGAACGCCAGCATGCCGCCGTATCTCAAGGATTCCTTCGTGCTCGCCGACAACTCCCTGCCGACCGCCGCGGTGATCGATCCGCTCGGCCGTTACGCCTACTTCGGCACCAACTCGATCCCCGGCACGGTCGTCAAAGTCGATCTCGCCACCTTCGCACCGGTCGCCACGCTCACCCTGCCGGCCGGCGAGGACGCGCTTCATTCCGCCGTGATCGACGCGGCCGGCCGCTACGCCTACTTCGGCACCTTCACCGACCCGGGCAAGGTGATCAAGATCGACCTCGCGAACTTCCAGCGCGTCGACGCGATCACGCTGCAGAACGGCGAGAGCCGGCCCAGCACGGCCGTGATCGACCCCGCCGGCGCATACGCCTACTTCGGCACGCGCACCGAACCGGGACGCATCATCAAGATCGACCTCGACACCTTCACGCGCACGGCGGCGATTGCCTTCCCGGCAGAGCAGGACGAAGGCTTCTTGCTCGCCGCGACGATCGATCGCGCCGGCGCCTACGCCTACTTCGGCTCCGGTCCGGCGATCGGCAAGGTGATCAAGGTCGATCTGAACACCTTTCAGCGCGTCGGCTCGATCGTCGCCACCGACGACCAGGGCATCACGACGGCCCTGCTCGATCCGCATGGCGACTTCGCCTATTTCGGCAGCGCACCGTCGTTCATCGGCGCCGCGCATTTCATCAAGGTCGATCTGGCGCAGTTCCAAGTGGCCGATTCGATCGATATGGAACTGGGCAACTACGAAGGCGGCATCACCGCTGCGGTGATCGATCCGGCCGGCCGCTACGCCCTGCTCGGCAACAGCTGGGGCTCGGCCACGCGCATGGCCGAAGTCGATCTGCAAGGTTTCTTCCGCACCGGCTCGGTCCTGCTCGGCGTCACCGAGGGCGGGTTGTGGTCGGCGGTGATCGATCCGGCCGGCCGCTACGCCTACTTCGGCGGCGTTCGTTATCCGGGCACCAACCAACCGGGCCGCATCCTCAAGATCGAAGCTCGACTCGATTGCGTGGTGCCGTCTTGGCTCTCGGTCGCCGACCGCAGCGGCAGCGTCGCTGCCGGCAGCTCGCGCACGATCGAGGTCGACGCTCACGCCAGCGGACTGGCCGACGGCGTGCACAGCGCGAACCTGTGCTTCGGCAGCAACGATCCGGCGCAACCGCTGCTCAGTGCCGCGGTCGAACTGACCGTCACCGGCGGCGACCGCATCTTCCACGACGGTTTCGATCCCGCCACTCCCTAATTGCGGGCGCGATGCGGCGGCCTCCTCGCGACGGCCGCCGCTCTTTTTTCTTGGGTTGCGATGAAATCCGTCCGCTTCGGAATCTTCCTGCTGGCCGCCGCTGCGATGCCGTGTCGAGCTTCGGCGGCGGCCACCTTCTCGGCCTTGGGTTTGCCCGGCAGCCAGCTCGCGGCCTTGTCGGCCGACGGCTGCGTCGCCGCCGGCGGCGTGCTCGGCTCACAGCCGAGCGGTTTCCGCTGGTCCGCCGCGCGCGGCGCCGAATCGCTCGACGGCGCGATCACCGTGCACGCCTTGTCCGCGAGCGGCGACTACGCGGCCGGCTCGACGCTCGATGCGATGCAGCGCGAAGTCGCCAGCTACTGGGATGCCGCCGGCCGTTTGCACCGCCTCGCCGCGATGCCGGGGCTGGCGACGATCGGCGCCGTCAGCCAAGCGCATGCGATCACCGATACGCCGCGCGTGGTCGGCAGCGCGCGCCGCAACGATCGCGTGCGCATCGCGTTCGACTGGACCGAGTCGAGCGGCATGCGCGCGCTCGCATCCGCCAACGCGGAAGAAACGCGCGCGATCGCGATCAACGCCGACGGTCATCGCATCGGCGGCTGGGAGCGCAGCGGAGAACGTGTGCGCCCACTGCAATGGCGCGACGGCCGCTTGCTGGCGAACGCACGCGACGCCGAGCCCGGCGAAATCTTCGGCGCCAGCCGCGATGCCGCCACCCTGCTCGGCTGGCTTTCCGCAAGCGGCGCCTACCTGCTCCAGCCCGACGTCGGCATCCGCCGTCTGCGCGGCGAGACGCGCGTACGCTTGCGTGCCGGCAGCGACGACGGCCGCGTGCTGGCCGGCGAACGCGGTAGCGGCGACGAACGCGACGCGTGGCTGTGGCTCGACGCGGACGGTTTCGTTTCCCTGCGCGACTGGCTCGCGCAGCGCGGCGTGACGTTACCGCCGGACTGGCGCCCGCTTGCACTGACCGCGGTCAGTGCCGACGGCAAGCGCGTCGGCGGTTGGGGTAAGCGCGACGGCGACCGCCTCGATTCCTTTCTGGTCGATCTCGAAGAAGTCGTCTGCAGTCCGCGCGCGACGCGCTAAGGCGACAGGCGCGGATCGCGTTCGCCGGCCAGAGCGCGCAACTTCGGCTCGGCGGCAGCCGCCAATGCAAGCTGATCGGAGGCGCGGTAGTACGCACTCAGCGCACGCGCCGCGTTGTAGTCCTTCTCCGCATACGGCTTCAGGCGGCCGGCGACCGGTACCGCCGCCTCGAACTCGCGCCGCTCGATCAGATGGCCCAGCCAGACCGAAGCGAATGCGATGATCGTGCTCGGTTCGCCGACTTTTTCGGCCGCCGCCAACGAAGAGGCGAACAACGGGCGCGCCTCGTCGTAGCGGCCGCGCGCCTGCAACAGCTGGGCGCGACTGAAGTCGAGCAGGGCCGTCTGGTCGGCATCCAACGGCTCGCCCGACAGCTGCATGCGTCGCTCGATCAGCTGCGCGGCCAGCTCGAGCCTTCGCACGCGCAAGGCGGCATCGACGCCGATGAAGCAGCTCCACGACACCGCGATCCCGGTAGCGAACCCCTCGCTGCTGGCGGCGCGCTGTAGCGACTCCAGCGCAAGATCGGCCACCTGCGCGTAGTCGCCGCGCTGACGCAGCCAGTCCAGCCGCAGCATCACGAATTCCGAATCGACCGCCGCAGCGCCGGCGCCGTCGTAGCGATCGATCACGCGACCGGCTTCGCCGAGCTGTCCGACGTTGAGCAAGGCGCGCGTGTACGCGGCGGCGATGCGCGTCTTCATGCGTTCGTTGTCGACCGGCTGCGCCAGTTCGAACGCCTGCCGGCCGGTTTCGAGCGCGCCGGGGAAATCGAGCAGGCCGAATTGCACGTAGATCTTGTTGTGCAGCGCCGTCAGCAGCATGTCGCGCGCGCCGAATGCGGTCAGCACGCGTATCGAGCGCTCCTGCGCTTCCAGCGCCGGCGCCAGACGGCCGCGATACAAGTCGGCCGCAGCCACGTTGATGTCGAGCTTGGCGATGCCGATGCGATCGTCGGCGCGATCGAGCGCGACGCGCGCGCGGCCGAAGTCGGCCATCGCTTCTTCGAAGCGGCCGCGGTTGGCGTAGGTGGCGCCGCGACCGGCATAGGCGTTGCCGAGCAGCTGCTCGCTGCCGCTCTCGCGCAAGCGTGGGATCGCTTCGCTGAAGGCGGTTTCGGCGGCGACGAAATCGGGGCGTTGCAGCTCGGCGCTGCCAAGGCCTAGCCAGGCTTGCGGCAGCAATTCGCGCGCCTGCGGCGAGGCGTCGTCGATCAAGGCGCGAAAGGTCTGCCGTGCCTCGTCCAGGCGTCCGCGGCGCAGCGCGGTCTGGCCTGCGCGCAGACGGAATTGCGGATCCTCGGCTGCCAGTACCGCATTCGCGCCGAGCAATTGCTGCGCCTGCGCGAGATCGCCGCTGAGCAGGGCGGCGTCGATGCGCTGCAAGACCTCCTCGTGCGAGGACGGCGGCGCCAGCCGGCCGGTCGGATGCAGATCGCGCAGCATCGGTTCGAGCGCGGCGCGCACCGCGTCCAGCGGAATCGGGGCGGTGCCCGAGTAGCTGCGCAGCGTTTGACCGTGAAACAGATCGAGCGCGACGCGCCAGCCGGTTTCGGTCTTGCGCGCATGCGCCTGCACCACGTGCGTGGCGCCGGTCAGCGCCAGCAGGCGCGACAGTTCGGCGCTCTCCAGCTGGCCGGCCGGCTTCGCGTCCGCGGTGAGGCTGAGGATCTGGTCGTTGGGCAGGACGCGACGCTCGCCGCCTTCCTTCAGCGCGACACCGATATAGTCCATCACGCCGAGCCGCATCCAGGCGACGTCGGCCGGCGCCGCCTCGACCAGCACCGGCATGACCAGATAGGTGCCGTCGCTTTCCGATTGCGAGGTGGGATGCAGCGCCGACGACGCGGCAGGCGGCGCAGCCGCGGGGCGCAGCACGACCAGGTAAACCGCGCCGATCACCGCGGCCACAGCGAGGATGCCGAACACGCCCAACAGCCAGCGGCGCGGACGCGGCGATGCGGCAGACGCGGTGGACGGCGCCGCTTCCGCGCCAATCGATGACGACGGCGCGGCCAGCACGGCCCCATCGGGCAACGATTCGGTGAAGGTCGACTCGGCCGGCGCAGACGGATCGGACCCGTCCAGTTCCGATCCGCTCAACTCGGATTCGACGGTCGCCACTGCGCCCATCGCTGCCCGCTCCGGCGTGCCGTGCTCGTCGCCGGCGTCCAACTCGACACGCTCGGTCGGAACGACCCAGCGATAACCGAAGCGCGGCATCGTGCGGATGGTGTCTCCGTCGCCGTCGCGCAGCACTTGCCGGACGCGCGACAGCGTCTGCGCCAGCGTGTGATCGTTGATGTCGGCGCGCCCCCACACCGCCGCGATCAGCTCGTCGCGCCCGACCGCGCGGTCGCGATGCTCGACCAAGTAGACCAGGCAGTCGAACGACTTCAGCGGCAACGCGATGCGCTGACCGTCACGCCACAGTTCGCGCTGCCGCGGATCGAGCTGGTAGCTGCGGAAGCGATAGACGGTCTTGAGCATCGAACGGAGCGGCGCCGCCGGCGGGCGAAGTCGCGCATCATGGCATAGCGCGCCGGCGATCGATCCGTGCGGCGCTTCGAGCGGCGACTCCGGTGTGGCGGATCAAGACTCGATGCGCAATCTCACGCCGGCGACCACGCGCTCGAGCTTGAGCAGCTTCGCGATGCGCGGCGCCTTGATCGCCAGTTCGGTGTCGGAGATCCAACGCAGTTCCAGAGCTTCGTCGTTGTCGAGAATCAAGGCATTGCCACCGTCAGGCGGCAGCTCCTCGCCTGCAGCCAGAATCGACAGTTCCGTGCTGCTGCGGGTGGTGGCACCGCAATCGCGCCTGAACGCGACCGCGTGCAACGCGCCGGACGGCGATGCGATGCTGGCGGTGACCTCGTTGCCGCTGAGATCCAAGCAGCCGGCCAGACCTGCGAAAACCGTAGCGAGCAGCGCGATGGCTGCGACGCGTCGCAGCGCCCACCACGACGCGAAAGTCTTGTTCGGCTCGATCATGTTTGGCTCGACTGCATGGGTGTCCGCAGTATGCCGCCGCCCGCGACTGAATCGCGCGCATCGCGAACGCTTCGACCGCGGTGAAGCCGGAGCGCGCTCGTGCGATGCTTCGCCGTTCGCCGCAACGCCCGGAGTAGCACCGCCGATGAATCCGCCCCGCATCGCCCTGGTCAGCGTCGCCGCCGCGCGCGCGCTCGACGAAGATCTTCCACCGCTGCTCGATGCGCTGCGCGACGCCGGCGCCGAGGCCGAGGTCGCCGACTGGGACGACACCGCGCTGGACTGGTCGCGCTTCGATCTCGCCGTGCTGCGCTCGGCCTGGGACTACACCGATCGCCTGCCCGAGTTCCTCGCCTGGGCCGCGCGGGCCGGCACGCAGATGCGCCTTTTGAATCCGCCCGAAGTGCTGCGCTGGAATACCGACAAGCACTATCTGAGCGATCTCGAACGTGCCGGCGTCGCGATCGTGCCGAGCCGCTTCGTCGAACCCGGCGCCGCGCCGGCTGCCGCGCTCGACGCCTTCCTCGCCGCGCACGCCGACAGCGCCGAGCTGGTGGTCAAGCCGGCGGTCGGCGCCGGCTCGCGCGATGCGCAGCGGCACGCGCGCAGCGCGCGCGAGGCGGCGATCGCGCACATCGCGCGCCTGCTCGATGCGGGCCGCAGCGTGCTGCTGCAACCCTATCTCGAACGCGTCGACGAGCACGGCGAGACCGCCTTGATCCATTTCGACGGCGTGTTCAGCCACGCGATCCGCAAAGGTCCGCTGCTGTTGCGCGGCGAAGGCTCGACCAAAGCGCTGTTCGCCGCCGAGCGGATCACGCCGCGCGCAGCCGAGGCGGCCGAACGCACGTTGGCCGAACGCGCGCTCGATGCGATTCCGTTCGCGCGTCCCCTTGCCTACGCGCGCGTCGACCTGATCCACGACGCCGACGGCACGCCGCGCCTGCTCGAACTCGAACTGGCCGAGCCGTCACTGTTCTTCGCGCACGCGCCGGGCGCCGCGGCACGCTTCGCGCAGACGATCCTCGCGCGCGTGCGCTGAAGCGCGTGCACGCCTCTGACGTGCGTGCTGGTCAAGAAATGAGCATGCGACTTGACAGCCGCATGACAGCGCCGTTTCCGTCACTTGCTCCAGAGCTTGTCCACAGGGCCATCCACGGACCGTGTGGACAAGCGGCTCGCCGGCCGGCGATCGCCGATGAGGATTTCCGACGCGTTCTTGCGTAACAGCGAGTAAGCGAACAGCGAATTCGAATGTCGCGCCGACACGCGGCACGGCACAGCTTCGCTCGATCAGGGGAAATCCGCATGCCTTCGACCCGCTTCCGCCGAGTCACGCCAGCGTCATCCGAGTCGCGTCCCGCCTTGCCTCCTCGCGCGCTCGCCGCAGCCCTGCTGATCGCACTGGTGCCGATCGTCGCCAACGCGGCCACGATCTCGGTCACCACGCCCGACGATGCCAGCGGCGCCAGCATCCTCACCACCTGCACGCTGCGTCAGGCGATTCTGTCGATGAATGCGGGAACGCTCAAAGGCGGTTGCGCCAATGCCACGCCCGAGGCCGCTTTCGGCAGCGACGATACGATCACCTTCGCCGCCTCCAGCATGAGCGGCGCCGTGACAGCGGGCACGGTCACGCTGCAAGACCCCGACGACGGCGCCGCCACCGGCGGCACGCTGGAGATCAGCGCGAACCGGCTGACCATCGACGGCAGCGAATGGCGCGACGGCGCGTACGGCGGCGTGACGATCGCGCGGCCGGACGGCGCGGCAGATTCCTTCGGCATCCTTCGCGACACCGCCGCGGCCGGCGCTTCGCTCACGCTGAAGGGCTTGATCATCCGCAACGGCAAAGCGTTCGGCGGTTCCTGTGACGGCGGTGCACACGGCGGCGGCCTCTGCGTGCCGAGCGCCGACCTGAGCCTGATCGCCAGCACGGTCAGCGGCAACTCGGCGGACTACGCAGGCGGCGCGATCCATGCGGGCTCCGGTACGCTGACCCTGATCGACAGCCTCGTCCGCGGCAACTCGGCTTATCGCGGCGGCGGCATCCATACCGGCTCCGGCGCGCTGACCGTGAGCGGCAGCCGCATCGAAGACAACTACGCCTGGCGCGGCGGCGGCATCCTTTCCGACTCCGCCACGCTGAACCTGATCCGCAGCACGATCAGCGGCAACTCCGCGCGCCGAGGCGGCGGCATCTTCTCCGAGTCCGGTGCGCAGACGCTGAGCGACTGCGCGATCAGCAGCAACTGGGCTTACTACGACGGCGGCGGCATCTATTCGTCCACCGGCACGTTGACCCTGAGCGGCAGCACCGTCGACGGCAACGCGGCGCGCTATACCGGCGGCGGCCTCTTCTCCGACTCCGGCACTTTGAACCTGAGCGACAGCACGATCAGCGGCAACTCGACCTTTCGCACCGGCGGCGGCATCCTTTCGCGCGGTACGCTCGCGCTGATGCACACCACCGTGTCGCTGAACAAAGCGGGCCAGTCAGGCGGCGCGATCGAAGGCAGCGGCCACGGCAGCATCGAACGCTCGATCGTGGCCGGCAACATGCAGGCCTCCGGCGACGACATCGCTCTGACCGGGGCGTGGAGCGGCCGCTACAACCTGTTGTCGGCGACGAGTCTCGAACTCGGTCCGCTGCAGGACAACGGCGGCCCCACGCGCACGATGCTGCCCGGCGCCGGCAGCGCGGCGATCGACGCGATCCCGGTGCCGGACTGCGGCGCGGCCGTCGACCAGCGCGGCGTGATCCGGCCGCAGGGCACGGGCTGCGACATCGGCGCGGTCGAAGTCGTGTCGGACCTGCTCTTCGTCGACGGTTTCGATCGAGCGCACTGAGCGGCCGTGAACACACGGCTGGTCAAGAAATAAGCACCCCGGCTTGACAGGCGCATCACACGGTCGTTTCCGCTACTCGATCCCAAACTTGTCCACAGCGCTGTCCACGCCGTTTGTGGAAAACCCATCGCCCTGTTGCGATGCCGCACCGACGCGCCGTTTCCGCTAAAATCGAAGTTCTTTGCGCCGGCCGCACGGCCGCGCGGCTTCCAGCGAGGTTCGATATCCGATGAAGATCCTGGTCGGTTACAAGCGCGTCGTCGATTTCAACGTGCGCATCCAGGTCAAGCCGGACGGCTCCGGCGTGGTCACCGACGGCGTCAAGCTGTCGGCCAATCCGTTCGACGACATCGCGCTCGAAGAAGCGCTGCGCTTGCGCGAGAAAGGCATCGCCAGCGAAGTCGTGGTCGTCACGATCGGCCCGGCCGATGCGCAGGCGCACATCCGCAACGGTCTGGCGATGGGCGCCAATCGCGCGATCCACGTCGTCACCGGCGAGGCGATCCAGCCGCTGACCGCCGCGCGCGCGCTGCTCAAGCTGATCGAGAAAGAACAGCCGCAGATCGTGCTGCTCGGCAAGCAGGCGATCGACGACGACTGCAACCAGACCGGCCAGATGCTGGCGGCGCTGTGGGATCGCCCGCAGGCGACGTTCGCCTCGAAGGTCGAGGTGAACGGCAATGTCGCGCGCGTCACGCGCGAAGTCGACGCGGGCCTGGAGACGATCGAAGTCGACCTGCCGGCCGTGATCACGACCGACCTGCGCTTGAACGAGCCGCGCTTCATCAAGCTGCCCGACATCATGAAGGCGAAGGCGAAGCCGATCGAGACGATCGAGTTCGCCAGTCTCGGCGTCGAATCGGGCGATCACCTCAAGACCACCCACTACGCGCCGCCGGCCAAGCGCAGCAAGGGCGTGATGGTCAAGGACGTGGCCGAACTGGTGTCGGCGCTGAAAGCCAAGGGCTTGGTGTAAGCGCGTTGTTCCTTCTCCCGCCGGCGGGAGAAGGTGCGCGCAGGGCGGATGAGGGAGTTCCCGAAATGCCGCCACGAGTTTCCTCTCACCCGCGCCTCCGGCGCGACCTCTCTCGCAAGCGGGAGAGGTGACTGATCTATCGAATCGGACGGAAAGAACGATGAGCAAGATCCTGATCGTCGCCGAACACCTCGACGGCAAACTGAACTCCAGCACCGCGCGCTGCGTCACCTGCGCGAAGGACCTCAAGGCCGAGTCGATCGACGTGCTCGTGCTCGCCGCCGATGCGGCCGGCGTCGCCGCCGAAGCGGCCAAGCTCGACGGCGTGAGCAAGGTTTTGACGGTCGCGCGCGGCGAGAACGCGCACGCGCTCGCCGCGGTGTTCGCGCCGCAAGTCGCGGCCGCCGCGAAGAACGGCTACACGCACGTGCTGGCGCCGTCGACCACCTTCGGCAAGGACCTCGCGCCGCGCGTCGCCGCCCTGCTCGGCGTGGCGCAGGTGTCGGACCTCTCCGCGGTCGAAGGCGCGCATACGTTCAAGCGCCCGATCTACGCCGGCAACGCGATCGTCACGGTCGAAGCGCCGGCCGACCAGCTGCTGGTCGCGACCGTGCGCACCGCTTCGTACGCGGCGGTCGGCAGCAGCGGCAGCGCGGCGGTCGAAGCGCTCGCGCTCGACGTCGCCCTGCCCAGCCATACGCGCTTCGTCGAACTCGCCCAGGGCAAGAGCGATCGCCCGGACCTGCAGAGCGCGAGTCGCGTCGTCTCCGGCGGCCGCGCGCTCGGCTCGAGCGATGCGTTCAAGATCATCTACGCCCTGGCCGACAAGCTCGGCGCCGGCGTCGGCGCTTCGCGCGCGGCGGTCGACGCCGGCTACGTGCCGAGCGACCTGCAGGTCGGCCAAACCGGCAAGATCATCGCGCCGGAGCTGTACGTCGCGATCGGCATCTCCGGCGCGATCCAGCACCTGACCGGCATTAAGGACGCCGGCACCATCGTCGCGATCAACAAGGACGCCGAGGCGCCGATCTTCGAGATCGCCGACTACGGCCTGGTCGGCGATCTGTTCACCCTGGTGCCGGAACTCACCAACGCGGTGTGACCGCGCCACGCTTTCCCCTCTCCCGCTGTGCGGGGAGGGAAAGCGTCGTCCGTCTCAGCCTGCCGACAGCAACTCCGCCGCGCGCTCGGCGATCATCATCGTCGGCGCATTGGTGTTGCCGCTGACCAAGTTCGGCATCACCGAGGCGTCGATCACGCGCAGGCCGTCGATGCCGCGCACGCGCAACTCGCTGTCGAGCACAGCCGCATCGTCCCGCCCCATGCGGCAGGTGCCGACCGGGTGGTAGATCGTTTCCGCCTTGCGCCGCACGAAGTCGGCCAGGTCGGCCTCGCTGCGTGCGGCGGCGCCGGGGAAGATCTCTTCGCCGCGATACGCCGCAAAGGGTTCCTGCGCGAGGATTTCACGCGCGATGCGCGCCGCCTCGACCATGACCTTGAGATCGAAGCCTTCGGCATCGCCGAGATAATTGGCGTGGATCGCCGCCGGCGCCGCCGGATCGGCCGACTTCAGCCGGATCGAGCCGCGGCTCTTGGGGCGCAGGAAGCAGGCATGCACGGTGTAGCCGGAACCGGGCAGCTTGTTGCGGCCGTGATCGTCGAGCAGGGCCGGCACGAAATGAAATTGCACGTCGCAGCGCGCATCGGGCGCGTAGCGCGTGCGCACGAAGCCGCCGGCTTCGGCGATGTTGGAGGT
This sequence comes from Dokdonella sp. GW821-FHT11D02, assembly GCF_058808595.1. Classification (NCBI taxonomy): domain Bacteria; kingdom Pseudomonadati; phylum Pseudomonadota; class Gammaproteobacteria; order Lysobacterales; family Rhodanobacteraceae; genus Dokdonella; species Dokdonella sp. GW821-FHT11D02. The sequence continues at coordinate 4,129,326 of NZ_CM179520.1, forward strand.
GCCGATACCGCGGCGCCGGAACAGGAATTCGAGCGCGACCGCGGCGTCGTTGACGGTGTCGTAGGTGACCTTGCGCGTCGAACGCACCAAGGTGCAGATGTCGAGATGGTCTTGCAGATTGGCGCCGACCTCGCGCGCATCGAGCGCGACCGCGATGCCGTGCTCGCGCAAATGCTCGGCCGGACCAATGCCCGACAACATCAACAGCTGCGGCGAATTGATCGCGCCGCCGGCGAGCAGCACCTGCCCGGCCTCGATGCGTTCGAGACGCCCACGCTGGCGATACTCGACCCCGACCGCGCGCGCGCCGTCGAGCAGCACGCGCGTTGCTTGCGCGTGCGTCAGCACGCTCAGGTTCGCGCGCGCGCGCGCCGGCTTCAGGTACGCCGCCACGGCCGAGCAGCGCATGCCGTCGCGCTGGGTGACCTGGTAATAGCCGACGCCTTCCTGCGTGGCACCGTTGAAGTCGTCGTTGCGCGCGATGCCGCACGCGGCGGCGGCGTCGATGAAGGCCTGCGACAACACGTTGTGGTAGCGCAGGTCCGATACCGCCAGCGGACCGCCGGTGCCGTGCCAGGCGTCGGCGCCGCGCGCGTTGTCTTCGCCGCGCTTGAACACCTCGAGCACGTTCGACCAACCCCAGCGCGGATCGCCGGTGGCCGCCGCCCATTCGTCGTAGTCGGCGGCGGCGCCGCGCGCGTAGCACATCGCATTGATCGAACTGGAGCCGCCGAGCACGCGTCCGCGCGGCCACCACAAGCGGCGCTGCTGCAGCGCCGATTCCGGCTCGGTCGAATAATCCCAGTTGATGCGCTTGAGCGCGAACAGCTTGCCGAGACCGGCCGGCATGTGGATGAAGGGATGCCAGTCGCGGCCGCCGGCTTCGAGCAGCAGCACGCGATGCGCGGGGTTCGCGCTGAGGCGATTAGCCAGCACGCAGCCGGCCGAACCGGCACCGACGATGACGAAGTCGTAGCTCGAAGCCATCGCACCCTTCCCGCCTGACCAGCACGCACGTTAAAACGATCGTTCGAGAATCTCAACCGCATCGCCCACCCGCAGGCGACCGCGGCCACGCGGAATCAGGTTCTGCCCGAAGGTGACCCCGCTCGGCGAGCGCCGATAGCCGACCAGCGCGCGCAGCGGTTCGCCGGACGGATCGAACTCGCCGCGTTCGTAGTCGACCGTGGTGAACACGCAGCGCGTGCACGGCTTCACCACGTCGAACTCGATCGCGCCGATGCGGATGCGCTTCCAGCCGTCTTCGGCGTGCGGCTCGGTGCCGGCGACGACCAGGTTCGGACGGAAGCGCAGCATCGGCACCGGCCGCGCCAGCTTCGCGTTCAACGCATCGAGCGCGGCTTGCGAGATCAGCAGCAGCGGATAGCCGTCGGCGAAGCTGACTTCGTCGCCGGGACGGCCGTAGTCGGGGCTGACCGCGCGTACGCAGTCGGCGTCCATATGCACCAGGCGCGCGGGGAGGCCGAGGAACGCGCCGATCCACGCATCGGCTTGCGCCGACGCCGTACTCGCTTGCACCGTGTTCTTCCACACCGTCACCTCGATGCGCGAGGGGGAAGCGGACGGCTGCAGATGCAGCGGCGGCATGCCCGGCGCGCTCAAGCGCAGCGCGGCGCCGTCGATCTCGGCGCGCACCAGGGTCAGGCGCGAATGCTGGCGTGCGGTGAGAAAACGGCCGTGCTCGTCGGTGACCATCCAGCGGCGGTCGCCGGCGAGTCCGCGCGGCTCGACCACGGCTTCCTGCGGCGCCAGCGCCGCGCCGGACTTGAGCGGGAACAGATGGATGGTCGAGAGGACGGCGCTCATCGATCCAGTATGCAGCAGCGGCTCAGCGCCCGCTCGCGCGGACGCGCGATGCCCTGCTAGGCTTGCGCCGCCTTCGAGGGACACCCGTGTCGAGCCGCCCCGCCATCCAGCGCCACGAAGTCTTCGCCGTCGTCGTCGCGTTCGTGTATTTCTTCCTCGTGCTGGCGGCCTACTACGTGATCCGGCCGGTGCGCGATCAGCTCTTGGCCGCGGTCGGCTCAACCGCGCTGCCGATTTTCTACGCTGCGGTGTTCATCGCGACGCTGGCGCTGACGCCGCTGTTCGGTGCCTTGGTCGCGCGCTTTCCGCGCCGCCGCTTCGTGCCGGTGGTGTATCTGTTCTTCATCGCCGGCATGATCGCGTTCATTCCGTTGTTCAACGCGCAGGATGCGATCGACGCGCGCCTGCTCGGCTCGGCGTTCTTCGTCTACGGCAGCGTGTTCAATCTGTTCGTGGTGTCGGTGTTCTGGAGCTTCATGGCCGACCTGTTCGACGCCGAACAGGCGCGGCGCCTGTTCCCGATCATCGCGCTCGGCGGCGCGGTCGGTGCGATCGCAGGTCCCGCCCTGACCAAGGCGCTGGTGTTCGTCATCGGCGTGCCCGGCCTCTTGATCGTCTCGGCCAGCCTGCTGAGCCTGTCGATCGGGTGCATCTTCGCGTTGTCGCGCTGGGCGCAGCGGCATCCGGTTTCCGGCGACGAGCGGCGCGAACAGCGCATCATCGGCGGCAGCTTCCTGGCCGGCGCGATCGAGACGTTCAAGTCGCCGCTGATGCGGCGCGTCGCGCTCTTGATGCTGCTCGGCGATGCGGTCGGCACCGTCATCTACGCGCTGCTCGCCGACTACAGCGGCGCGACCTATCCCACGCGCGAAGCGCGCACGAACTTCGCCGCGAGCATCGATCTGTACGCCAACATCCTGCAGGTCGTGCTGCAGCTCACCGTGACGCGCAGCTTGATGGTGCGTTTCGGACCGGCACCGCCGCTGGCGATCGACGGCGCGATCAAGGCGCTGATGCTGGCGGGCCTGGCGGTGTTCAGCGGCGCCTGGATCGCGGTCGCCACGGTGATCACGCGCGCCAGCGCCTACGGCGTGTTCAAGCCGGCCTTCGACAGCCTGTACACGCACGTCGACGCCGAGACGCGCTACAAGACCAAGAACTTCATCGACACCTCGGTCTGGCGCTTCGGCGACTTGGTCATCACCAGCGGCTTCAACGGTCTGCGCACGCTCGGCATGACCTTGCCCGGCTTCGCCGCGCTGGCGATGCTCGCCGCCGGCTGCTCGGCTTGGATCGGTTGGGGCACGGCGAAGTCTCTGGTGGACCCGAAGACTCCGCCGCCGCCGCGCGACGCCGATCGCGCGGCTTAGTGCCTCAGTGCCAGTTGTAGTCGAGCGACACGCCGACGATGCGCGGTTCGTTGTAGACCGCCGCCATGTAGTTCTCGATCACGCCCTTGAGATTCTTTTCGTTGGTGATGTTGCGCGCGAACAGCGCCACTTCGTACTCGCCTGAGTTGGCGGTGTAGCCCAGCTTCAAGCCGCCTTCGAAATTGCCGCTGGCGTTGAATTCCTTGGAGTCGTACAGGACGAAGCTGGTGTAACCCTGCTTGTTCCAGTCGGTGGCGACGAAGAAAGTGCCGTTGCCGACCGGGATGTCGTAGCGCGCGGCCAGATTGATGCTGTACTTGGGCGCGTTCGGCAGCGGATTGCCGTCGATCTGCGCGAAGGTGTTCGCGCCGATCTTGATGGTCGGGTCCTTCACCGTGCACACCACCACGCCGTTGAGCGCGCACACCTGCGCATACACGCGCTTGTCCTGGATTTCGCTGTGCAACAGGCTCAAGCCGGCGGTCAGCGAAAGGTTCGTGATCGGACGCCAGTCGAGGTCGGCTTCCAAACCGCGCGCACGTGCCTTGTCGGCGTTGAACAAGACGCCGTTGCCGTTGGAGTCGTTGCCGTTGAGCTGGATGTCGTCGACCGTGTAGGTGAAGGCGGCCACGTTCAAGCGCAGACGATTGTCGAACAGGCTGGTCTTGATGCCCGCTTCCCACGACAGGATCGTTTCCGAATCGGCGGTGGTGAAATCGGCGTTGAACACCGCCGAGCGGCCCTGGATGGTCGGTCCGCGGAAGCCGCGCGCCACGCGGGCGTACACGTTGACGTCCGGATTGATCGCGTAGATGGCGCTCAGATCCCAGCTCGGCGTGGTGTCGGACATCTTCACGTCGCGGCGGCCGGTATAGGTCGATACGCCGGCGGCGCTGTCGGCGGTCTTGAGCAGGCGCGTGTGCTTGCTGTCGCGCGTCTCGCGCACGCCGGCGGTCACGGTCAGCGCATCGGTGACTTGATAGCTCAACTGCCCGAAGCCGGCCCAGGAGGTGTTGCCGTTGCGCAGGCGCACCCAGTTGTTGGGATTGCGCGCCGGCGGATTGAGGAACCACGCGCGCTGGTAGAAATCGGTGGTGTCGCGACCGTCGAAGTAGAACGCGCCGATCTGCCACTTCAACGCCTGCTCGCCTTCGCTGGCGAGGCGGAATTCCTGCGTGAACTGATCGAGATCGCGCACCTGGCCCATCGACTGGCCGTAGCCGTTGGGCGCGCCGTTGACCGGGAAATTCGCGGCGGCGCCGCCGTCGGTATCGCCGCGGCTGTAGCCGGAGGTGGTCTCGTAGGCGCTGATCGAGGTCAGCGACATGCCGGCGAAGTCGTAGATCGCCTTGATCGAGCCGCCGTAGGTCTTGTACGCCTGCGGGTTGTCTTGCGCTTCGTCGTAAGCGACCTTGTCGCGCGGCACATCGACTTCGTTGGAGCCTTTCACGATGGCGTTGCGCAGGAACAGCGTCGAGGTGCCGTCGTAGTCGCGCGCATGCGCCGAGGCGAGCACCGAGAAATTCTCCGATGGCGTCAGCAAGAATTGCAGGCGCAGGTTGCGATCGTCGAAACCGCCCATTGCGTCCTTCTTCGGCGTGACCGTGCCGTCGGCGCTCGGGCCTGCGTAGATGTTGTCGACCCAGTTGTCGCGGTGCTGATACAGCGCCGACACGCGGAAGGACAGGATGTCGGTGACCGGACCGCCGAAGCCGCCGTCGAACGAAATGCTGTTGTAGCTGCCGTAGTTGAATTGCGCGCGGCCCGAATACTCCTGGCTCGGCTTGATGCTGTCGAACTTGATGATGCCGGCGGTGGTGTTGCGCCCGAACAGCGAACCCTGCGGGCCGCGCAGCACTTCGACTTGATCGAGGTCGTACACCGGATTCGACTTCAGCACGACGTGCTCGAGCACGACGTCGTCCTGAATGATCGAGACCGGCTGCGAAGCGCCGAGATAGAAATCGATGTTGCCGAGGCCGCGGATGTAGAAGCGCGGGAAAATGCGCCCGGTCGTGGTTTCGGCGTACAGACCCGGAACACGGCCGGATAGCGCCAGCAACGTGTCGTCGCCGCCGGCGGTGAATTCGCGCATGGTCTCGCCTTGCACCACGCCGACCGAAACGGGCACCTTCTGCAAGTTCTCCTCACGCCGCTCGGCGGTCACCGTGATGGTGTCCAACGACGCCGTCGACGGCTCAGCCGAGGGCCCGCCCCCAGTCTGTCCGTCGGCGCTGGTTACGGCGGGCTGCGCACTCTCCTCAGCCGACGCCGTTGCCGCCAGCGAAACCAACAGCAGGCTGGCGCAAGCGCGGGCGAGCGCATTTCTGCGCAGGACGGCGAACGGCTGGCGGGAACGGACGACACCGTGAGACGACGGCTGGCGTACAGCGGAGGAAGCATGCATCGGGACGGGATCCTTACGTAATCGATGGGCGCGGCGGCGGCGGGCTGACCAGCCCGTCCGTGGCGTTTCGCGGCGCGCCACGGTACGTCGAGTGTGTTGCGCGCCGGTTGCATCCCCCCGGTCCGCAGCCGCGCAACGGCTGCGGCGCTCGACGACGACCGCGCATCGTTTCACGGCGATTCGCGTCCGTCGCGGTACGGCATCACGCCCTGGAGCGGCGGCGGCGCGCGGCCGCGGCGGCCGTCTTTCCCGACCGGCCGCTGGCGCGGACGGCCACGACGGATCGGGCCGGGCTGGGCGGAGTTCGGTGATTCGATGTCAGCGCTGCGCCTCAGAGGCACGCAATCGCGAAACGGAAGGCCGCTGCGCCGGCCGGCACGGCTAGTCTTTCGAGGCGATGCCGCCCGTGCTGTCTTCGTAGCCGACCACTTCCAGGCCGAAGCCGTCGAGTCCGTGGAAACGTCGCGGCGTGCCGAGCACGCGCAGACGGCGCACGCCGAGGTCGACCAGGATCTGCGCGCCGCGGCCGTGCTGACGGCCGTCGTAGGCGGCCTCGTTGCGCTCCTGCCGCTCGCGCGTGAGCCGATCGAGCGCTCGCGCCGCCTCGTCCGCATCCGACAGCACCACGACCACGCCGCGCCCTTCTTCGGCGACGCGGCGCAGCGCGGCGCTGACGGTCAGGCCGCATGGCGTGTCGGTCAGATGCAGCACGTCGCTCAAGGTGTCGCGCACGTGCACGCGCGTCAGCACCGGCGCGCCGTCGTCGATGCTGCCGCGTACGAGGGCGAAGTGCGGCGGCGCGGCGAGCGTGTCGCGATAACCGATCAGGCGGAACGGGCCGAACTCGGTGTCCACCTCGCGCTCGAACGCACGCGCGACGGTCTTTTCGGTCTCCAGCCGGTAGCGGATCAGGTCGGCGATGGTGCCGACCTTGAGTCCGTGCTGGCGCGCGAACTCGATCAGCTGCGCGCCGCGCTTCATGGTGCCGTCGTCGTTGACGATCTCGACCAGGATGCCCGAGAGCATCGGCAAACCGGCCAGTCGCACCAGGTCGATCGTCGCTTCCGTGTGCCCGGCGCGGGTCAGCACGCCGCCCTCGCTGTAGCGCAGCGGGAAGATGTGGCCGGGCCGGGCGAAGTCGGCAGCTTGCGAGGTCGGATCGGCCAGCGCGCGGATCGTGCGCGCGCGATCCGCCGCGGAGATGCCGGTAGTCGTGCCGTGGCGATAGTCGACCGAAATCGTGAATGCGGTGCGATGGCTTTCGCTGTTGTCGCTGACCATCTGCGGCAATTGCAGCTCTTCCAGCCGCGCGCGCAGCATCGGCTGGCAGATGATGCCGCTGGAATGGCGCACGATGAAGGCGATCGCTTCTTCCGTCACCGCTTGCGCGGCCATGATCAGATCGCCTTCGTTTTCGCGGTCCTCGTCGTCGGCGATGACGACCATGCGGCCGGCGCGGATTTCCGCTGCCAGCTCTTGCACCGTTGCGTAACTCATGCGGACACCTCGCGTTCGCCGTGCAGTCTTTCCACGTATCGCGCGACCACGTCGACCTCGAGGTTGATCGCATCGCCGACCTTGCGTGCGCCGAAGGTCGTCGCCGCCAGCGTATGCGGGATCAGGGTGACGCCGAAGCGATCGCCGGCGACTTCGTTGACGGTGAGGCTGGTGCCGTCGACGCAGACCGATCCCTTCACCGCGATGTAGCGCATCAAGGCGGCCGGTGCACGGAACGTCCAGCGTTGCGAGCCGCCGTCGTCGCGTACTTCCGCGACCGCGCCGACACCGTCGACGTGGCCGGAGACCAGATGCCCGCCGAGCCGGTCGGCCAGGCGCAGCGATTTCTCCAGATTGACCGCATCGCCGAGCGCGAGCGCGCCGAGCGTGGTCAGGCGCAGCGTTTCCGCCGACACGTCGGCGGAGAAACGAGTGCCGTCGAGTTCGACTGCGGTGAGGCAGACACCGGCGACGGCGATGCTGTCGCCGAGCGCGACGTCGGCGAGGTCGAGCGCGCCGGCTTCGATCACGATGCGCGCGTCGCCGCCGCGCTGCGCGCGTTGCGCGATGCGGCCGACGGCTTGGACGATTCCTGTGAACATGACTACTCCATGGCCTGATTCGTTGGGCGCAGCAGCAAACGCAAATCCTCGCCGAGCTGACGCCGATCGACCACGCGCAGCTTCCAGCTCGTCGTCATCTCGCCCAGCGGCGGCAGCGCCAGCAATGGCTGCGCGGCATCGCCGAGCAACACCGGCGCGACGTACAGCAAGAGCTCGTCGACGAGGCCGGCGGCGAACCAGGCGCCGCTCAGCCTGGAGCCCGCTTCGACCTGCAGTTCGTTGACGCCGCGCTGGGCCAGCTCGGCCAGCACCTGCGCCAGATCGAGGCCGACATCGCGCGTTTCAACCGCGACGCGCTCGGCGCGCTCGAAATCCGCGTGCGCGGGATGCGCGCCGGCGGCATGAAAAATCAGCGTCGGCGCGCTGCCGTCGAGCACGTTCGCTCCGCGCGGCGTGCGTAACTGCCGATCGAGCACGATGCGCAGCGGCGCGAAACCGGCGCCTCGTTCGGACGCAGCCGTGGCAGGAAGGCGCACGGTCAGCCGCGGATCGTCGGCCGCTACGGTGCCGCTGCCGGTCAGAATCGCCGAGCTGCGCGCACGCCAGCGCTGCACGTCGGCACGCGCCGCTTCGCCGGTGATCCATTTCGATGCGCCGTTCGCCAAGGCCGTGCGGCCGTCCAGGCTCATCGCCAGCTTCAAGCGCAGCCACGGCCGGCCGCGCTCGACGCGCGCGAAGAAGCCGCGGTTGAGTTCGCGCGCCGCCTCGCGCATCAGACCGGATTCGACCGCGATGCCGGCCGCACGCAGACGAGCGACGGCACCGCCTTCGCGCTGGAATGCGTCTTCGCTGGCGATCACCACGCGTGCGACCTGATGCGCGATCAGCGCATCGGCACACGGCGGCGTGCGGCCGTGCAGGCCGCAGGGTTCGAGGGTGACGTAGGCGGTGGCGCCGCGCGCACGCGGCCCGGCCGCGCGCAGCGCGAACACTTCCGCGTGCGGCTCGCCGGCGCGCTGGTGCCAGCCCTCGCCGACGACCTCTGCCTCGTGCGCGATGACGCAACCGACGCGCGGATTGGGCTGCGTCGTCGTCAGGCCGCGTTCGGCCAAGCGCAAGGCGCGCGCCATCAGCGCGTGGTCGAGAGCGGAAAACGTCATGGCAACCGGATGAGAACGCTGCGGCCGTCATCGCCGCGAGGGCGGAAATGGCGAGCCGGGAGAAACGGCGACCGCACTGCCACTGCTAACGCTTTTTGCCCGGCACGGCGACGCGCGCCTCGCCGAGCAGGGGCAGCTGCAGGCCCTCGATCACCGGCAGATCGCGTTCGAGCCGCTCGATCTCTTCGCGGAACGCCTGCACGTCTTCGAAGCTGCGGTAGACCGAGGCGAAGCGCACGAAGGCGACCTGATCGAGCTTCTTCAGCGCGCGCATGACCAGCTCGCCGATCTGCCGCGACGGCACTTCGCGCTCGCTGCTCTTGCGCAGATCGTCGATGACCGCGCGCATCGCGGCGTCGACCGCATCGCCCGAGACCGGGCGCTTGTGCAAGGCCAGCTCGAAGCTGGTGCGCAGCTTGCGATCGTCGAAGGCTTCGCGACGACCGTCGTTCTTGATCACGCTCGGCAGCTTGATCTCGGCCGTCTCGAAGGTGTTGAAGCGCTCACTGCATCGCTCGCACTCGCGCCGGCGCCGGATCGTGGCGCCGTCGTCGGACACGCGCGAGTCGATCACGCGGGTGTCCTCGTGCTGGCAGAAGGGGCAGTGCACTAGGGGGCCGGGATTGGGGATTGGGGATTTGAGATTGGAGAGAGCAAGAGCAGCCGACAGGGGAACGAACGCGAACGGGAAACGGGCTCGTTCTTACCGAATCCCCAATCCCCAATCCCCAATCCCGGCCCCTCATCCATACACGGGATACTTCTTGCACTGCGCCTCGACCTTCGCGCGCGTCTGCTCGACCACCTCGGCTTTGCCGGGGGCGTCGAGCAAATCGCAGATCCAGTTGGCGAGGTCGACGCAGTCCTGCTCGAGGTAGCCGCGCGTGGTCACCGCCGGCGTGCCGATGCGCAGACCCGAGGTGATGAAGGGCGAGCGCGGATCGTTCGGCACGGCGTTCTTGTTGACCGTGATGTGCGCTTCGCCGAGCGCGGCCTCGGCGTCTTTGCCGGTGACCTCGCGTCCGATCAGGTCGAGCAGCATCAGATGATTCTCGGTGCCGCCGGAAACGATCTTGTAGCCGCGCGCGATGAAGGTCTTCGCCATCGCCTGCGCGTTCTTCACCACCTGCTGCTGATAGGTCTTGAAGGCCGGCTCCAGCGCTTCCTTGAACGCGACCGCCTTGGCCGCGATCACGTGCATCAGCGGCCCGCCTTGGATGCCGGGGAAGACGATCGACTGCAGCTTCTTCTCGATCTCCGGCGCCAACCCCTTGGCGACGATGATGCCGCCGCGCGGACCGCGCAAGGTCTTGTGCGTGGTCGAGGTGACCACGTGCGCATGCGGCAGCGGACTCGGATAGACGCCGGCGGCGACGAGACCTGCGATATGCGCCATGTCGACGAACAGGTAGGCGCCGATCTGATCGGCGATGGCGCGGAAACGCGCCCAGTCGAGCACCTGCGAATAAGCCGAGAAGCCGGCCACGATCATTTTCGGCTTGTGCTCCAGCGCCAGCTTCTCGATCTCGGCGTAGTCGACCTTGCCGGTCGCAGGGTCGATGCCGTACTGCACGGCGTTGAAGATCTTGCCCGACAAGTTGACCTTGGCGCCGTGGGTCAGGTGGCCGCCGTGGGCCAGGCTCATGCCGAGGATGGTGTCGCCGGGATTGAGCAGGGCGAAGTACACCGCCTGGTTCGCCTGCGAGCCCGAATGCGGCTGCACGTTGGCGTAGTCGCAGTCGAACAGCTGCTTGACGCGTGCGATCGCCAGGCTCTCGGCGATGTCGACGTATTCGCAACCACCGTAGTAGCGCTTGCCGGGATAGCCTTCGGCGTATTTGTTGGTCAGCACCGAACCTTGCGCCTCGAGCACGCGCGGGCTGGCGTAGTTCTCCGACGCGATCAGTTCGACGTGATCCTCCTGACGCCGGCGCTCGGAGGCGATCGCCTGGGCGAGTTCGGGATCGAAACCTTCGATACGGGCATCCTTGGAGAACATCGCGGGAACCTGTGCAGACGGACGGGGAGCGCATGTTACCGCTTTGTGGCGCGCTTTTCGGTGCTGTGGCGGGCCGAACATGACGCGCCGCCCGCCGATCGGCGATAATGCGAGGCTTCCCGTTTCCATCGGACCCGGCTCTGTCTTCAGCGCCGTCGCGTTCTTCGCCCGGAGTCAGGCATGCAATACATCTACACGATGATCGGCGTCAGCAAGGTCGTCCCGCCGAAGCGTCAGATCATCAAGGACATTTCGCTGTCGTTCTTCCCCGGCGCCAAGATCGGTCTGCTCGGCCTGAACGGCGCGGGCAAGTCGACCGTGCTGCGCATCATGGCCGGCGTCGACACCGATTTCGTCGGCGAGGCGCGCCCCAATCCGGGCACCAAGATCGGCTATCTGGAGCAGGAACCGAAGCTCGATCCGAGCAAGAACGTGCGCGAAGTGGTCGAGGAAGGCGTGTCGGAGATCATCGGCGCGCAGAAGCGGCTGGAAGAGGTCTACGCCGCCTACGCCGAGGAAGGCGCCGACTTCGACAAGCTCGCCGCCGAGCAACAGCGGCTGGAGAACCTGCTCGCCGCGAACGACGCGCACGCGCTCGAACGCCAGCTCGAAGTCGCCGCCGACGCGCTGCGCCTGCCGCCGTGGGAGGCCAACGTCGCCAAGCTCTCGGGCGGCGAGAAGCGCCGCGTCGCGCTGTGCCGCCTGCTGCTGTCAAAGCCGGACATGCTGCTGCTCGACGAACCGACCAACCACCTCGACGCCGAGTCGGTCGAGTGGCTGGAACACTTCCTCGCCGACTTCCCCGGCACCGTCGTCGCGGTCACTCACGATCGCTACTTTCTGGACAATGCGGCAGAGTGGATTCTGGAACTCGACCGCGGCCGCGGCATTCCGTGGAAGGGTAACTATTCGTCCTGGCTGGAACAGAAGGACGAGCGCCTCAAGCAGGAAGAAAGCCAGGAAAAGGCGCGCCAGAAAGCGATCCAGCGCGAGTTGGAATGGGCACGCCAGAACGCGAAGGGCGGCCGCTCCAAGGGCAAGGCGCGCCTGGCGCGCATCGAAGAGCTGCAGTCGGTCGACTACCAGAAGCGCCAGGAAACCAACGAGATCTTCATTCCGCCGGGCGAGCGCCTGGGCAACTCGGTGATCGAATTCAAGAACGTGTCCAAGTCGTTCGGCGACCGCCTCTTGATCGATGACCTCAGCTTCAACGTGCCGGCCGGCGCGATCGTCGGCATCATCGGCCCGAACGGCGCCGGCAAGTCGACCTTGTTCAAGATGATCACCGGGCAGGAAAAGCCGGATCAGGGCGAAATCGCCAAAGGCCAGACCGTCAACATCGCCTACGTCGATCAGAGCCGCGAGAAGCTCGAAGGCAACCACAACGTGTTTCAAGAAGTGTCGGGCGGCGCCGACATCCTCAACATCAACGGCATCGAGATTCAGTCGCGCGCCTACATCGGCCGCTTCAACTTCAAGGGACCCGACCAGCAGAAACTGGTCGGTACGCTGTCGGGCGGCGAACGCGGCCGTCTGCACCTGGCCAAGACGCTGCTGCAGGGCGGCAACGTGCTGCTACTCGACGAACCGTCGAACGACCTCGACATCGAAACCTTGCGCGCGCTCGAGGACGCCCTGCTCGAATTCCCGGGCAACACCTTCGTGATCTCGCACGATCGCTGGTTCCTCGACCGCATCGCCACGCACATCCTCGCGTTCGAGGGCGATTCGCACGTCGAGTTCTTCCCCGGCAACTACCGCGAGTACGAGGAAGACAAGAAGCGCCGCCTCGGCGACGACGCGTCCCAGCCGCACCGATTGCGCTACAAGAAACTGGCTTGATGCCCCTCTCCCGCTCGCGGGAGAGGTTTCGGATGAGGGTGCTTCCGGAGCAGCAATACAAGGTTCCCCTCATCCAGCTTCGGCACCCTCCCTCCGTCCGACGACGGATGCCGATCCCGCGAATGGGAGAAGGGAATACACCTTGTGCAGGTTCGGGCGCATGACCTTTATCGAGATGCTCAGGCAGGCTTGGCGCCGCAACGACTCGCTGGTCTGCGTCGGCCTCGATCCAGAGCCGGCGAAGTTCCCCGGCGCGCTGCGCGACGATCCGGATGCGATGTTCGAATTCTGCCGCGCGATCGTCGACGCCACGGCCGATCTGGTCTGCTGCTTCAAACCGCAGATCGCGCATTTCGCCGCGCAGGCGGCCGAGGATGCGCTCACGCGCCTGATCGCGCACATCCACGCGGCGCATCCGGGCGTGCCGGTGATCCTCGACGCCAAGCGCGGCGACATCGGCTCGACCGCGCAGCACTACGCGACCGAAGCGCTCGATCGTTACGGCGCCGACGCAGTCACCGCCAATCCCTATCTCGGCCGCGATTCGGTGCAGCCGTTTCTCGACCGCGCCGACAAGGGCGTGATCGTTCTTTGCCGCACCTCCAACCCGGGCGCGCGCGACCTGCAGGATCTGCTCGTTCGTGGTGCCGGCGGCAGCGAGCGCAGGCTGTATCAGCACGTCGCCGAAACCGTCGCGCGCGAGTGGAATGCGAACGGGAACTGCGCCGTGGTGGTCGGTGCGACCTACCCGGAAGAACTCGCCGACGTGCGCCGCCGCGTCGGCGACTTGCCGATCCTGGTACCCGGCGTCGGTGCGCAAGGCGGCGACGTCGCGGCGGTGCTGCAGAACGGCAAGACCGCGGACGGCACCGGTCTGATCATCAGTTCCTCGCGCGCGATCCTCTACGCCGGTAACGGCGAGGATTTCGCCGACGCGGCGCGCACGGCTACCGCCGCTTTGCGCGCCGACATCAACCGCTATCGTTGAACTCCGAGTTCCGGCGTATTAGCTTCCGCGGCATCCGATTGCGCTGATCGTCGGATTTCGAAACCCGGCCTCTTGGGAGCCGTCGATGCATGCATTTTCGATGACGCTTCTCGTTGGACTCGGCCTCGCCGCAGCGGATGCCGGCAACGCCTCGAGCCAGCCCGTACGCGTGGCCAAACCCGACGGTGCGAACGGACCGATCGCGGGTTGTTTCGGAAGCAGCGTCGCTCTCTCCGGCAATGTCGCCTTCGTGGGCGACCCGTGCGAAGGCGGCCAAGGCGCCGTCTACCGACTGCGGCGCCGCGGTGCCGGCTGGATCGTCGATGCGCGCATCGAGGCGCCGGCGGAACCGCCGATCACCGGCGGCTTCGGCGCCTCGATCGCCTTGAATGGGAACGTGCTCGGCATTGGCGCGCCGCAAGGGGGCAAGGGCGGCTACGTCTATCAGACCGGCAATATCCTGGCCGAGCCACCGAGCATTGCGGAAGGCAGCGTGCCGTCCGCGTCGACTTACGCGGGATTCGGCGCCTCCGTGGCCGCCTATCGCGACTCGCTCTCGGGAAGCCCTTTTCTCGCCGGCGCATCCGCCGGCGGCTGCCCTTCCGGACTCGAACGCGGCTTTGTGATGGGCGTGCCCGAAGGGATGCGGACCTACGTCTGCGCGCCTACCCAATTGGGCGAATGGGCCGGCTTCGGACAAGCGCTGGCGTCGCACGCCAATTCCCTTCTGATCGGCGCGCCGAGCATCGGTCCGCCGCTGGGCGCGGTAGGAACGGGCTATCTCTACGACCTCGGCATTCCCGGTCTGTACGCGCCTTCGCTGCAAGCTGTCTTCGTCCCGACCGATCCCGACCCGAACCGCCGATTCGGTCGTGCGATCGACATGAATGCGTCCGTCGTCGTGTTCGGCGCTCCGACCACGACGGTTTCGACGCCGGGGAACGTATGGGTTTATGAAGGGGCGTCGGCGAATTGGAAGCTCGCCGCGACTCTGGCCGAACCCGCGTCGCAACCCGCTTCAACGTTCGGCTCGAGCGTAGCGCTGGGAGCCGACGTGCTCTGGATCGGCAGCCCTTCTAGCGGCGGCGGCGCGATCTACGAGTACGCCCGCTCGTCCGCCGGCTGGAGCCTGAGTGCCCGCGTCGAGGCTCAAGCGCAAGACAACTTCGGCGGCCTCGGAACTTCTCTCGCGCTCGATCGTGCCACCTGGATCGCCGGCGCGCCTTCCGCCAACGCGTACGACTCGCAGCATTGGACGGGGGCGGTCTACTTGTCGAGCGCCGATTATCTGTTCGAGGGCGGCTTCGATCGTTGAAGCGGTTCGTCGCGAAATTCGCAGCACGGCCAAGGATTCAGTCGTCGGCGAGTTCGAGTCCCGGAAACAACACGTCGGCAAAGCCGAAGCGCGAGAAATCGGTGATCCGCATCGGGTAGAGGGTGCCGATCAGGTGATCGCACTCGTGCTGCACCACGCGCGCATGGAAACCTTCGGCGACGCGGTCGATCGGCACGCCGTCGGGATCGAAGCCGGTGTATCGGATCGACGCCCAGCGTTCGACCACGCCGCGCAGACCCGGCACCGACAGGCAACCCTCCCAGCCCTCCTCGCGTGCGTCCGTCAGTGGGGTCAGGGTCGGATTGAGCAGGATCGTGCGCGGCACCGCGGGCGCCTCCGGGTAGCGCTCGTTGCGGTCGAAGCCGAAGATCACCAGCTGCAGGTCGACGCCGATCTGCGGCGCGGCCAGGCCGACCCCGTTGGCTGCGTGCATGGTGTCGAACATGTCGGCGATCAGCTCGCGCAGTTCGGGCGTGCCGAAGCGCTCGACCGGCTGCGCCACGCGCAAGAGGCGCGGATCGCCCATTTTCAGGATCGGATGAATCATGCCGGCACCTCGGGTCGCTAGCGCGACATTATCGCGCAGCGGAGCGGCCGGCTCGTACTGCGGCCCGAGCCGCGCGTGACGCGTGGCGGAGCTTGTGTTTTGATACGGCCGCGGACCGCGTCGTGCTGTTCGCGCGACCACCTCCAGCAAGGGGCAAAGCATGAATTCCCAACCCGCTGCGGCCAAGCCCGTCGCGCAGCTCACGGTGCGCGCCGTGATTCTTTCGATGATCCTGGCGATGATCCTCGCCGCCGCGAACGCGTATCTGGGCTTGTTCGCCGGCCTGACCATCGCCACGGCGATTCCCGCAGCGGTGGTCTCGATGGGCGTGCTGCGCCTGCTCGGCGGCGGCACCATCTTGGAAAACAACATCGTGCAGACCGGCGCCTCCGCCGGATCTTCGATCGCGGCGGGCGTGATCTTCACCATTCCGGCCTTGATCATCCTCGGTTACTGGCAGGACTTCCGTTATTCCTGGGTGCTCGCGATCGCCGGTCTCGGCGGCCTGCTCGGCGTGCTGTTCTCGGTGCCGCTGCGCCGCTCGATGATCGTCGAGGACCCGCTGCCGTTTCCGGAAGGCAAAGCGGCCGCGGAAGTGTTGAAAGCGGGCGAGAATCCCGGACCGGGGCTGAAGATCCTCGGGCTCTCGGGCGCGATCGGCGCGGTGGTCAAACTCGCCGCCGAAAGCGGCCTGCGCATGATTCCGGACGCTGCGGCCGGCGGCACCTTCGTCGGTAAGGCGATCGCTTACCTCGGCACCAACCTCTCGCCCGCCCTGCTCGGCGTCGGCTACATCGTCGGACTCAACGTGGGCATCGTCGTGCTGTCGGGCAGCATCCTGTCCTGGCACATCGCCATTCCGCTGTACAACACGTTCTTCCTCGACGGCAACACGGCGCTGGCGGCGCAGGTCGCCGGCAAGGACGCGGTCACTACCGCGTTCGCGATCTGGAGCACGCAGGTGCGCTACCTCGGCGTCGGCACCATGCTGATCGGCGGCGTGTGGACGTTGTTCTCGCTGCGCAAGTCGCTCGCTTCCGGCATCAAGAGCGGCCTCGCGGCCGCGCGCAAGGGCAACAGCGGCATCGTCGCCGAGACCGAGCGCGACCTGCCGATGAAGTGGATGCTGATCGCGTTGATCGCGTTCGTCGTGCCGCTCGCCCTGCTCTATCAGGCGATCGTTTCCAACTGGGGCGTCAGCATCCCGATGACGATCATCATGATCGTGGCGGGGTTCCTGTTCGTTTCGGTATCGGCCTATCTGGCCGGTCTGGTCGGTTCGTCCAACAACCCGGTATCGGGCATCACCATTGCGACGATCCTGTTCGCTTCGCTCGTGCTGGTCGCCCTGATGGGGCGCGATTCGCAGATCGGCGCGGTCGCGGCCATCATGATCGGCGCGGTGGTCTGCTGCGCGGCGGCGGTGGGCGGCGACAACCTGCAAGATCTCAAAGCCGGTTATCTGGTCGGCGCGACGCCGTGGAAACAGCAGGTGATGTTGGCGATCGGCGCGTTCTCCTGCGCGTTGATCATGGCGCCGGTGCTGAATCTGCTCGCTACCGCATACGGCATCGGTGCACCGACGGCTGCGCATCCCAATTCGCTGTCCGCACCGCAGGCGACGCTGATGGCGTCGGTGGCCAAGGGCATGTTCGGCGGCAAGTTGCCGTGGACGATGATTGGCATCGGCGCGCTGATCGGCGCCGCGGTGATCGCGTTCGACGAATGGCTGAAAGCGCGCAAGTCCAGCTTCCGTGTGCCGGTACTGGCTGCGGCGATCGGCATCTATCTGCCGCTGGAGCTGATGGTGCCGATCTTCCTCGGCGGCCTGCTCGCGCATTTCGTCGAGCGCAAGCACGGCGTCGATCCGCATGACGAAGCCGAACGCGATCGCATCCATCGCCCCGGCACCTTGTTCTCCGCCGGCTTGATCACCGGAGAAGCGCTGATGGGCATCGCCATCGCGATTCCGATCGTGATCAGCGAACGCGCCGACGTGTTGGCGCTGCCAGCCTCGTTGCATTTCAACCAGTGGGTCGGCCTTGGCGTGCTGGCGCTGATCGGCTGGCTGCTGTATCGCACGGCGGTTCGCAAGTCGCCGTCCGGCGCCTGATCCGCGATGAATGCCACAAGGACGTGGCATTCAATCAATAGAAATTTCCTCGGCGCGGCAACGAAAACTTAAGAACGCCGGCACGAGTACCGAGCAAAATCCGGTACGGGAGTTCGATCCGCCGTTCCTAGGCGGTTCGTGGGGAAGACACGATTCGTACCCGACCTATTCGCCTGGCACGCAACCGGAGTTTCGCCCATGCTGAGTGTTGCCGCTCTAATCCTCGCCGCCTCCGCCAGCGGCGCAGTGGATTCGATTTTCCTGGACCCGTTCGAGGGTACCGACATCGATGGCTGTCCTTTCGGTTCGCCTTCGCGGGCGAGTTTCAGCAATATTTTCTATCCATCCGGTGACGGCGGCTCCAATCCCAGCAACCCGCCGCTGCGTCACAACGTCGATCTGAGCCTATTCGAGAACATTTGGGGACATTTCACCTCGACCGACGCGACCGTCTACTGGCCAGGCACGGCGGGTGCTCTTCCGGTGCTCAGGGCGTTCGGGCGGAATCAGTATCTGGCGGCGAAGTTCCACGTGCCCGCCAACGTATCCCTCAGTCTCGCCGGACAGTTTCAGCATGCGAGTTACTACGGCGGCCCACCCTTGACGATGTCGATCAGTCAGACGTGCGCGGATTTCGAGCCGGAGAACGCGGCTTGCCAAATAACGAACGCCGAATCGGGACGCTTGATGATCAACTGGAAGACCATCGAGCAGGCCAGTCGATGCTTGCTGGCGCCAGGCACCGACTACTTCGTGAACATCAAACTGTCCGATCCTACGGACTACGATCCGAACTGCAATCGCAGTTCCTGCTACATCGGCGTATTGAATCTGCACAACTGACCGGAGCAGCAGGCCGCATTCTTCGCGCGGCTAACGCCGCGCGGAGGCACGTTTCTCGCGCAGCCAGAGCGCGGGAACGCGCAGAGCGTAGTGCGACCAGATACCCAACCAAACCACGCCGCGCAGCATGGGATTGCGCGCGGCCGGATCGAACTTGACGAAATAGCGCCACATGCCGCGATGCTTGTGGCGAGCGACAAAAATCGCACGATGATGGCTCGAACTTCCTTGAGCATGGACGACGCGTAAGGAGTTGACGATCGCAACATCCCAGCCGACTGCGCGCACGCGGCGGCACAGATCGAGATCCTCGGCGTGCAGGAAATAGCCTTCGTCGAAGCCGCCGATGCGGTCGAAGACGTCGCGGCGCAGGTACATGCATGCGCCCGATACCGCTTCGACGCTTTCGACATCGGCTTTGGCTGCGCCGGCAGCCGGCATCGCAATTCCTTCCAGCATCGGCCAACGCGAAGCAAGCCGCGACAAGCCTACAACGGTCGACAAGGCGCGACGCAAGGTCGGATCACGGCGCCGATTGCTGCGTTCCGACACGCCATCGGGTGCGCGCACGTCGACGCCCAACAAGCCGATGCTGCGATCGGCCGCGGCTAAACGCAGCCCCTCGATAGTGCTCGGCTCCAGCAGGCAGTCCGGATTGAGGAACAGCAAGGCGTCGCCGCGCGCCGATCGGGCGCCGCGATTGCAGGCCGTGCCGAAACCGAGATTGGTCGGGTTACGCAGCACCAGCAATCTGGAATCGTTTGGATGCTCGGCGCAAACCTTCTCGATTTCGCCATCGGTCGACGCGTTGTCGACCAACACGATCTCGACCTCCACTGTCGAGGAGAATGCGGCTGCGACCGCTTTGCGCAGCAGCGGACCGCTGTCGGCGGCGACGATGACGACGCTGGTCAGACCGGGAGCGATGTCGGTCATGACCGACATCGCTCAAACCGCGCCGAGCAAACGTTCACCCTGATCGCGAGAGTATTCCCACAAGGCCGGCCAGGCTTCGAAAGCATCGGCCAGCTGTCGCGTTTCGTTGCGCAGCAAGGTCGCGCAGGCGCTGTGGTCCGCTGTCTCGCTCCAGTCACCCAGCCGCGGCGGCGCTTTTGCGATCAGCGCGCGGCCATTCGATTCGATGATCGAGCGCACGTCGGCCTGCCAATACACCGGCGCGTCCTGGGCACCGTCGTATTGCTGCTGCAGGCGTTCGACCAGATCGGCGCGCGCGTAGGCCAGATACTCGCGCAGCTGAAGCAAACGCCCGCTCTCGCTCGCGGCTCCGATGTCGCGCAAGTGCGCGGCCAGGAGCTGCAGGCGCTCGGCCGGCGCCTCGGCATAGAAGTCCGACAGTTGGCGCTGCACGAAGTCGCTGACGAAGTAGTTGAAGCGCGGCGTATGCGCGGCCAGCGTTCTGATCGAGCGTTTGCGTTGCGTTTCCTGCACGTGGCCGACGGCGACCGGCAGCTCTAGCGTCAGTGCCTTCGAATGACACAATCGAACGATCTGCGAGAACAGGGCATCCTCGCCGCGCCCGACCGGGTTCGTGCACGGCAGCAGCACGCTGTTGTCGAAGGCGAACGGCGTGAAAGTGGCCGCGGCCGACGCCCGCGCCTGGCGGCATCCGTACCAGATGCTGCCGAGTTCGACGTTGCGCAAATAGCTGTCGCGGTCGCGCACGAATTCGGCGCGCTCTTCCGCTGGAAGCTGGTACAGCCAGGTGCCCGATTCGGTACGTGAGCTGCCGTAGCTGCCCTGGTGGGTGGTGAGAATCGGCGCATCGCCGTCGAGGTGATCGAGCCGGCTGAGAGAAAGGCCGCGCAGCGCGTTGCGTTCGATCGCATAGTCGGCTCTGCCCGTCAACGCGCCGAGCGGGCTTCCCACCGCCGCGAGATGCAACTCGAACGGGTCCGCATCGACCTCCTCGCCGGCACCGAGCGCATTCTCGACATTGCGGTAGAACTGCGTGCTCGCGCGCGCCAAAGGGTTGGGGTCGAGACCGCTGCGTGCCTGCTCGGGGCGGCGCAAAGGCAGGCGATGGTCGTCGTCGAACAAGGCCAGACGCGCGCCGGCCGAAAGCAACAGGGCGAGATTCCAGCCGGCGCCTCCGCCGAAACGGCCGCCGTCGCGGGTTCCTCCCAAAAGGTGCGGAAGGACTGCTGCGGCAGCCGGTACGGCGCGTGCGAGACGCGCGAGCAAGCGCTCTCGTTCGGAGCTGCCGACGTAGGTGAGCTTGCAGCCGGAGGAGCGCGCAAACTCGCGCAGCAGGTCGCGATGGCGGTTCGCCGCTTCGCGTGAGGTCGAGTCGTCGAGCAGAACGTAATGTCGATTGGCGCGGAAACGGCGCTCGTAGTCGGCCAGCGAACCGAGCAGGTGCTCGAGCTGGGCCGGGCGATCGCAGGCGCGAATGAATACCGCACGTAGCGGCGCCGGCTCACGCACGGCCGAGCGAGCAAGACGCGTGAGGAAATCGCTGTCGGACACGAGCAAACCGCGCGCGATCAGGCCTTCGAACACGCGCGTGACGCCATCGCGCTGCGTCTGCAGTCCCGGTACTGACGCGATCACGCGCGCGACGTGTTCATCCAGTGTGCGGAATTCGCGGCTCTGGTCGAGCGCCTGCAGCACCTGAAAGGTCATCACGTGCGTATCGCCGCTGCGTTTGACCTGGAAAATGCACTCGTTGTTGGACAGCGACGCGACGACGCCGTCTTCAGACGCGTACAGCGGCGCGTTCGGGTTCGGCCGCGGCGGTTGCGACACGGCCGGAATGTTGCCGTAGTCGATCTTGTAGTTGAGTTCGGTGCTCATTCTTTTGACGGTTTGCGGCGCCACCAGGATCGGTCGCGGGGGGCATATTCGGTCTGTGGAGGGCGCGCCGTTGCGTCGGCGCGCAATTGCGCAACTTCGGCTTCGAGCTCGGCAATGCGAGCGCCGGCGCTCATGTTCTTGCGGATTTCGTGATTGTAGTGCGCATACACCGATTCCTCGCGATCGCCGAACAGCGAAAGCTCGGGCAGCGCCGGCAATTCTCGTTTCGCGCACACGGCGATGTAGTACAGCGGCGCGTGCTCGAGGCCGGCGACGACCTCGCCATGCTGCTGCGCGGTCCAGGTTTCGCTATTAGCCAGAGGCGATTCCATTGCCCATACCGCGGAATGGAACAACAGCTTTTGCCCGAACAGGCGAACTTGCGGGAAATGGCGCTGCAGCAGCGCCAAGAGCTCGTCCCGATACAGTTCGCGCACGTGGAATTCGTTGCGGAAGCCGGCGAGTTCGCTGTAGGTGCGCTTGTCCGGCGAGGAAATGAGCAGGACACCGTCATCGGAAAGCACGCGCGCAAACCCGTCCAGCAGCTCTTCCTGCGCGGCGAGGTGCTCCAGCGTTTCGAACGAGACGACCAGGTCGAAGGCGTTCGGAGAAAACGGCAACGCCGTCGCGTCGGCACGCTCGAAGCGCAAGCGAGGCTTCTCGCCGTAGCGGGAGCGCGCGTGGGCAATCGCATCGGCGGCGATATCCACGCCGACCACCTCGGCGGCGACGTCCGCCAGCAAGGCCGACCCGTAACCCTCGCCGCAGGCGGCATCCAGCACACGCTTGCCGCCGGCAAGGCTGCGCGCGAAGGCGTAGCGATGCCAATGCTCGTACCAGATTTCGCGCACGCATTCGGGGGTGAAACGCTCGCCGGTGAACGGCAGCGGCGCATCGCTCATGGCGCCCACTCCCCTGTCTTCAGGTCGTTCCATCGATGCGCGAGACGGACCAAGCCGAATTCGCGCGAGGCACCGCGGATGATCACGCCGCGCTCCACCGTGTCGAATATGCGCACGCCCTCGGTGTCCATCGGATGGATGCGTATGCCGTAGCTGCCCGGCAGCAGAGCGAGATCGTCGAATTCGAGTTCGCACACGTAGTCGCCATCGGCAGCGCGTTGCGGTTCTCGGCCGTCGATTTCAGTGCTGACGCCGTAAACCGGCGTGCCGTCGGCGCGCACGATGCCGACCATGACACAAGGCACGCGGCCGTCGCGAGACCGCAGGCGCACGCGCACGCGCAGGGCGTCACCGGCCTCGAGCATCAGCGCCTGTTCCGATTCGCTGCCGTTCAACTCCACGCTGAGCACGCAGAACTCGACCCCGGCCTGAGCGACTTCGCGCCGTTCCGGTGCAGGCGCCGATTTGCGCTCGTGGTAGGCGAGGTAAGCCTGTGTCACGTCGAACACGTCGCCCGACATCGCGATCTCCCCGCCGCGCAGCCAACACGCATGGCGGCAAAGCTTCTGCACATGGTACATGCTGTGCGAAACGAGGATCAGCGTGCCGCCGCCGGCGAGATAGTTCTCGATCCATTGCACGCATTTCTTCTGGAACGACTCGTCGCCGACCGCGAGTACCTCATCGGTAACGAGCAGATCGGGTTTCAGCGACGCGATTACCGCGAACCCCAGTCGCACGACCATGCCGGAGGAGTAGTGCTTGACCGGCTCGTCGATGTAGTCGCCGATGTCGGCGAATTCGATGATTTCGGGCAGCCGCTCGCGCAGCTCGGGACCGGCGAGCCCGTGCAGCGCTGCCGCCATCTCCACGTTGTCGCGACCGCTGTACTGCGGATGGAAGCCGGCTCCCAGTTCGAGCAAAGCGCCAAATTCACCGTTGACGCGGACCGTGCCGGCGGTCGGCGTCAGCACGCCGGCGATCAGCTTGAGCAGGGTCGATTTGCCGGCGCCATTCTCGCCGATAAGACCAAGCGACTCGCCACGACGGATTTCGAGATCGATGTCGTGCAGCACGCTGATGCGTTCCGGATTCCCGCTTCCCAGCAGCAGACGGCCAAGCGAACGCAGGCGGTCGGCGTTGCGATGCACTTTCGGATACGCCTTGCCGAGCCCACGCGCTTCGACCAGTAGCTCGCTCACAGGAAGTCCTCGAAATGCGGGTCGAGCCGTCGAAACAGCCGATGGCCCACAAACAAGACGACGATGCCGACGAGGAGCGCTATGCCGAGATGCCGGTAATCGAAACGGCCGTAGTCGAGCAGCAGCGCACGAAACGATTCTGCGTAGAAGGTGAACGGATTGAAGTCGATGAGGCTGCGAAAGCGCTCCGGCAGCAGGGCTCGGTCGTAGTAGACGGGCGCCGTGAACATGAGGAGCGGCAGGACCTGGCCGAGGACCTGAACCAGATCGCGCACGAACACCTGGATTGCCGCGCAGATCAAGGCGCATCCGAGCGTTAGTGCGAACAGTGGCAGGTACAGCAAGAAGGCGACCGGGAGAAATTGCAGCGCGATTCCGTAACCGATCGCCGCCAGCACCAGCATGACCGCCGCGAAACCGACGAAGTGAATCGTGAAGCTCGTTGCCGCGGTAGCGACGACGAGAATTTCTCGCGGCAAGGCGACTTTGCCGATCAGTGCCGCATTGTCTTGAATCGCCGTGGTGGATCGCAGCACGGCGTCGGAGAAAGCCGTCCAAGGCCAGAACGCCACCGCAAGGAACGGAATGTACGCGGGCGCGTCGGCGCCCGGAACCCTCGCCTTGAACACGTGCATGAAGACAAAACTGGTGATCGCGAGCTGCAGCAAGGGCTGCAGTAGCAGCCACAAGCCGCCGGAAAAGCTACCGGCGAAACGGCTGCGCAGCTCGCGCCGGATGAAGCGAAGCGTCAACGCGATATTGGACATCGGTCGACCGTCGGTGTGGAGTGGTCCGGTCTCGACGAGGCAAATGCATTCGCATCGAGGATTCTCCCATTACGGGAATGGCATGCCACAGCGACGCGATTCGTTCGTGCATCCGTCAAGATCAGAGTCACGTCGCTTGAGCCGCAACGAGGAAATCACTTTCCTCCGGCGGCGGCCTTCTCTTCTGCCTGCGCCGGCGTAGGAACCGCGCCGTAGCGGGTACGCAGGGATTCGACGAGCGCTGCATTGGCGTCCAACGGACGATTGCGCATCGTATCGGTGTGGTTCCTCACCGTCTTGTCGACGAATTCCGAGCGCAAGCGCTGGAGGATTTCCGGTCGCGCTTCGTCGAAACTGCGTTGACGAGCATCGGTACGGTCCACCAGACGGATCACGTGAAACCCGTATTCGGTCTTGACCACGGGCGAGATCTCCCCTGGCCGCTTGAGCGCCTTGGACGCTTGCGAGAACTCGGGCACGTACTTAGTGCTGCCCGCATCCTTCATCAGACCCTGGTTCTTCTCTTTGCTCGGGTCTTCGGAGTACTTCTCGATCAAAGCGTCGAATTGATCCGGCTTGGCCTTGGCCTCTTTCTCGACCGTGGCCGCGAGGGCCTTGGCTTCGTCTTCGCTGTGCGACTTCGTTGAAATGAGGACGTGCTTGACGTTGAGCGTCTCGGGAATCAGGTATTTATCTTTGTGCCCGATGTAGTCTTCCCGCGCAAGCGCGTTGAAGTCCGGAATCTTGATGTTGTCCTTGAAGTGCTGCAGCTCCACTTTCCCGAGCACGTCGTCGGTCGCGAGCGCGATCTGATTCTGGACGCCCGGATCCTTTTCCAATCCCGCCGCACGCGCATCCGCAGCCAGCTGCTTCTGCACGAGAAGATTGAGAATCACCGACTCCAGCCGCTTGGGGCTGTCGAAGAATCCCGGCCGCTCGTTCTCTGGCATGCGTGCCGCGAAAGCGTCGATGTCGGCCAGCGTGACGATGTTGTCGCCTTGCTTGGCGACCGTCGTGCTCGGCCCAATCGAACCTTGAGCATTCGCGGGATTGGACAGACTGAAAATCGCGGCCGCGAGAAGACCCGCGCATGCAGACGATCGCATGGACGACATCAAGCATTACTCCAGTTTCTAAAATGACGCGCTCCCGCATTGGAAATGCGGGAGCGTCGAATGGTTCCCGGTACGAACCCCGCCGCCTCTCGCGAGAAGGCGGGGTCGCAATGTCGTCAGTTGGCGATGTTGTGCAAGCTGACTGCAGCTCCGAATACGCAATTGCTGGAGGTGCAGTTGGGGTCGCTCGCAGCCGGATCGGTCAACTTCACGTTGAGGTAGTAGTCGGTGTTGGGGGCGAGTTGACAACGCCCAGCCTGCTGTATGGTCTTCCAGCTGATCATCGTTCTACCAGCGACAACTCCTTCCACCAAGCAGGCGGAGCTGCCTGCGCTGAAGTCACCGCAATTGGGGCTGATCGACATCGTGAGCGCCGGTCCGCCGAAGTAGTTGGCATGAGTGAATTGGCCGGAGGCCGAAGAGGCAACACCAGAAGGCACGTGGAACTTCGCTGCCAGGAACTGATTGCGGCCGAACGTCTTCATCACCGGGAACGAACCGGAGTAGCCCGGCCATGCCTTGGTGGCATCGGTGGAAGTGAAGTGACCCCAAATGTTCTCGAACAAGGTGAGATCCACCGCGCGGCGCGTCGGCATGTTGTTGATCTGACCGCTGCCGCCGTCGCCAGACGGATAGACGATGTCGCTGCGAACTGCGCGCGTCAGCGTTCCGCTCGTGCAGGAGCCGACGCTTCCGTCGGTGACGTCGACGATCAGATCTTGACTCGACGTCGAACCGACCGAGTTTTCGCACACGAGCTTGAGCGTATACGTACCCGCCTGCGAGGCGGTGACGGAACGCGAGACCGTGGTGCCCGGCGTCGTCGCGGTCCACCCCGTCAACGTTGCCAGAGGCGCGCCGCCCAGCGATGCCGTGCCGGTGCAGCTCGTGGCGCCCGATACATTCCAGCTGACGTTGAACGGAACGTTGACGGCAGGCTGTGCCGGGGTCGCGCTCAACAGGAAGTTGTCGGGTTGCGGCCGCGTCGGGGCGCCGACGGCGACCAACGAACCTTGCTTGAAACCGCTGTCGTTCGTGCAGGTGACGCTGAGATTGTAGTTACCCGCCGTAGCCGGCGTGACTTGCACCGTGTGCGCCGTCGCGCACTGCGCGCCTTGACACGCCGTGGTGCCGACCGGCCAACCAGAAAGTCCGGCGGTTCCGCCGTAGGTGCACAGCGTCGCTGGCTGCCCAGCCGACCAGGTGACCGTCGCCGGAGAACCGACGGTAACTTGCTGAGGAACGCTCAGCGCGGCCTGGAAGTCGGCACCCGAAGTGCCGCAGCCATTTCCAGCGAGCGTTACGCCGGTGGCTTGAAGATCCGTGCTGCCCGGAACCAGCTGCAGGCCTTGTCCGTCGGTGGTGGCTACGCAATTGGTGGACTGAGCCGTCGTCATGCGGACGGTGACCTGCGCGACGGCAGACGAACTGATTACGGACAGCGCCAGGGCGGCGGCCGGAATCAAGCGACGCGAAATGGGAGCGAGCATTGGATTTCCAAGCGAATAGGGCGAACGCTGCATTATAGCCTTCCTTGATTGCTTTGCCATATCGAAGACTTAGGGTGATTCTGAGGCGCTTCGCACAGGCCATAAAAAAAAAGGGGGCCTTGCGGCCCCCTCGGTAACACCAGTTACATCATCCCACTTACGAGCAAGCGCCGCCCGCGGTCGCCGCCGAGCAGGAACGGCTCGCGCGGTGACGGAACAGACCGCCGTAGTTGGCGAGACGATCCGGGTTGTTCTCCGGGTTCGCGTTGATGACGTTGTAGCCGTAGAAGCCGGTGGCCGGCAGACCGTACAGGGTGACCGCACCCTGGGTCGGGCTGATACCCGTATCCAGGTAGTGGGTACCGCCCGTCAGGTCGAGCTTCAGCCAGCCCGCGGAAGCGATCGGCGGGATGTTCGAGTTCAACACCGAACCGAACACGCCCGACACTTCGCCCGTCGTCGCATCATTGATGAAGCTGATGATGTTGACTTCGTAACGCAGCGAGCTCGGCGCATCGACGACCGGCGGCGAGAAGTCGTCCGGCTGCGTCGTGAAGCCTTCTTCCTGATCGTACAGGTTGATACCGACGCGGATGTTCGACGTGCCGGTGAACGCGCTCTCGAACGGCGGGAACGGAACGCCAGCGTAGATCGCACCGTCGACGTAGTAACGCTTGGTCGGGAAGGTGACCACCCAGTCGGAGCTCGCACCGATGCCGCCGCCAACGAGGTACTCGTTGTACAGAGCGTCGGACATGTACACCGCGCTGACCGCGTCTTCGCCCTTCGCGTAGTCGGCGATCAACAGCTGACCACTGATGAAGAGGTAAGCGCGCGCAACACCGCCGGTCGCTTCATCCGAGTTGGCCTGCTGCAGCGACGGTTCCAGAGCGGACGAACCCGAGTAGATCGGAATGGCGGTGAAGCCGTCGATCGCGTCGGCGTTGTAGCCGAAGAACGTGCCTTCCTGACCATTGATGACCGCAGCCGAGCCGAACAGACCGCTCGTCGGAGCATCGAGATCGCCGGAAACGTTACCGTTGGTGATCTGACCGCAACCCGGGGGCGTGCCGGCATTCGGCTCGTACGGGCTTTCCTGGTCGTGCGTGATGCGACCTTCGGTCGCGCTACCCGGACGGATATCGCCCATCGAGATGATCTCGAAGTAGCCTTCACGCGTACGCTCGATGTTCTGCGGGCCGTCGTCCGGCGCGTTGAACGGAGCCGGAGCGCCACCCGCGTACGCGTTCTTACGGAACGCGACCTGGCCACTGGCCGGGAACGGCGGATAGGTACAGCTCTTGTCGGCCGTCTTCACCACGGCGCCGCCGGTGTCGGCGTGATCCGGCTGCGTGATGACCGCAGTCCAAACGTCGTGCGCGGACAGGAACAGGTTGAAGTCGAGCACTTCGCGGCTGTTGTAAGCCTCGAGGAAGCGAACCTTGACCGCCTTGCCGACATCCGTGGTATTGACCACGGACAGCATGGTGTCCTGACCCTTGTTGACGGTGTAGTACGGATAGATAAGAACCTGACCGAGACCATCGGGGTTGAGGTCGACGGCATTCGCCAGGCCCGCGAAACCAGCGACGCCGGCGATACCGGCGACGACGGCAGTCGTCAAGCTGTTTCTCTTCATCGCAACACTCCTAAATTTGACCACAGGGCTTTTTGCTTTACCGCCAACCTCGCTCCGATGATGGAACGCATGCCTCGAGGGCAAGGGCGAGGTTAGGCAACAGCGCCGCCATGTTAAGGCAAAGGAAACGGACACGCAATCCCTCTCCTCACTCCTCAATTCCGGCAACGAATTCAGTTACTTAGGAAGGAAGTACCAATCCCCATCGGTGAGGATCCAGGTTTCGTTTTGAGTGGTCGTCACCTCGGCCGGAACCGTCGTGGCGCCAGGCAGGGTCACCGAGTAGGTCACGTCGACGAAGACCTTGCAGTTGTCCGCCTCGCACTCCTTCCGATTGAACTTCGCCACCTTCCAGCGCACCGGGCGGTTGTTCATCGACGCCGCGTAGTCCTCTCGCGTCTTGGTTTGGCGAAAACCCGGGGTGAGATAGTCGTAGGCCTTCTCGCCCTGGCGCGCGATCAGATAGTTCCAACGCTCCACGGAACGCCGGTCGATATTGTCCGGGC
Organism: Dokdonella sp. GW821-FHT11D02; assembly: GCF_058808595.1. NCBI lineage: Bacteria > Pseudomonadati > Pseudomonadota > Gammaproteobacteria > Lysobacterales > Rhodanobacteraceae > Dokdonella > Dokdonella sp. GW821-FHT11D02. Next base: position 4,158,253 of record NZ_CM179520.1, read on the forward strand.
TCGACTTGTCGGTGCAGCCGGCGACGGCGCCGAGTACGGCAGCGAGCGCGAGCGCCGCGCAGAACTTGAACGGCTTAGTGGTCACGCGGCTGGTCCTCTTGTGGCTTGGCGGCTTCCGGGATCGGGTAAGTTCGTGCGGGTGCCGGCGCGGGTGATTGCGGCTGCGCGGGTTGCGACGACGCCCCTTCCCTCACGCGCAGCGGCGCCAGCGATTCAAACTGCTTGCTGTAGTCCAGTGTCATCTGCGTTCCTTCGTCGCTGTTGTTGATGACGCGTGGCGTAATCAACACGATCAGCTCTGTCCGATCCTTGTGTTCCTTTGTCTGACCGAACAAATTTCGGAGACCTGGCACCTTGTTGATAAGCGGTATGCCAGAGTCGCTGTTCGTTCGACTATCTTGGATCATGCCGCCCAACAAAAGAGTCTGCCCGCTCTGCACCGTCACCTGCGTCTCCAACTGACGCTGAAGAATAGGTGGATTGGCGCCCGCTGCAGATCCCGACGGTAGCGGCCCTGGATTACTCACTTCCTGGCTGATATCGAGAAAGATCAAGCCACCGGGGTTTACACGCGGTTTGACTTGTAACTTCACACCGGTGTCGAGGTACTGCACACTCGACAACCCGCTGAAATTGTTCTGCGTGCCGTTATTGTTCAATCCAGTATACGAAACCTGCTGAATCGGAATTTGTTGACCTACGCTAATCGCGGCTTCCTGATTGTTGTTAACAACCAGGGATGGTGCCGAGAGATTCTTCGCTACACCACTTGTCTCAAGCGCGCTGAGTTGGACTTGAAATTTACTATTCAAGAACGAATAAAAGAAACTTGCGCTGTCAGAACCGGGACCTTTTGTGCCCAAGGTACTACCCGAGCGATTGTAGGGATTGGGATACTGATATCGGCTTCCTTCTGGATTGCCGGCCGTCCGCGGATTGTAATACCGCCCGCCATTAGGCCCGGTCATCTGATTCCCCAGCCACCACTGCACGCCGTACTGCAAATCCCCCGTCAAAACGACTTCGAGCACACGCGCCTCAATCTGCACTTGCAGAGGCACCGTATCGAGCCGGCGGATCGCTGCCTGGATCTGCTCCCATTCGAATGCCTGGGCCATGATCATCAGCTGATTGGTTTCTTCGATCGCCGAAATACGAAGATCGGTCTCACGCTTTCCGGACCCTCCCGCCGCAGTCGCCGTACCGCCGGTGGCCGGCGGAGTGACCGGTGCCGACTTTTCCTGATTCGACTGCGGGCGCAACGAGCTGCCGTAATTGAGGCTGTTGTTGCTATTGCTGCCGCCGATGCCGCCGCGACTGCCCAGCGAAGTGGAGCGAAGTCCCTGCCCGACCTTGCCCGACGTCGAACTGCGTCGCGCCCCGCCGGAGGTGCCTAGGAAGATTTCGCTGAGATAGTCGGCGAGATCCGGCGCCTTCAAATTCTTGACGTTGTAGATGTAGAGCTGCTGCGCGTTCTCCGCACCGCCGCGATCAAGCCGGTACAGCCACTCTTCCGCCTGCTTCAGATACGCCGGCTGCGGCGTGATCGCGACGATCGAATTGGTCGCTTCGATCGGCATGAAGCGGAACATACCGGCGAGCGGCGATTCGCCCTCGGTGCCAAACAGCTTCTGCAAGTCGGGAATCATCTTGCCGACTTCGACGTGCTGCAGAGTGAACACGCCGATTGACATGCCCTTCATCCAATCGACGTCGAAGGTGTCGATGGTGCGCTGGTAGTTGTCGAGCTCGCTCGGCGTACCTGCGAGTACCAGCAGGCTGCGGTTCGGGTCGATCTGCACGAACGCATCGGCTTTCGCGTAGGGTTTGAGTAGCTTGGCCGTCTCGCTCGCCGAGATGTACTTGAGCGGAAAGATGCGCAGGCCGTAGCCGGGCTGCTCGCTGGCGCCGACGCGTGGTGTCAGCTTGCCGGGAATGGCGTCCTTGGCCTGCAGTACGGTGTAGCGGTTGCCCTCGCGCACCAGCGCGTTGCCCGTCCATGACAGCAGCATCTCGAGCACTGGCAGCGCGTCTTCGCGCCGGATCGGTCTGGAAGTCGAATAGGTCACGTTGCCGCCCACGTTCGGCGCGATCGTGTAGTTCTCCTGCAGCATGTCGCCGAGGATCGCCTTGACCACCGCCTGCACCGGCTGATTCTCGAAATTGAACGTGACCTGGCCTTCGCCGCTCGGCGCGCGCGGCGCCGGTTGCGGGTTGACGAACTTGGCCGTGCCGATGTCGACCTCGGGCTTGGCCGGCGGCCGGTTCGCCTTCACGTCCGGGCTAACCGAGATGCCGCTGACGGTATCGTCCACTTTCAGCGGTGGCGCCGGCTTCAGGATTGTGTCCGCGGTGAGGATGTCGCTGTTGTCGCGCTTCTCCTCTTTCTTGGCCGGCGTGGCGCAGCCGGCCAGCAGTGCGAGGCCGAGGGCGCTCAGGAATATCGTGGTTCTCGATCGCACGTAGCTCTCCATCACTTCTTCTCGGTCGCGGAGTTGCCCCCGCCGTTGCGCAGACGCTCCGCCTCTTCGCGCATCTGGCGGCGCCGCTCGTCGATGCGGCGCGCGAGGTCGGCGCTGCTGTTGGCTGCGTCGTTTTTGGCGCCGGCCTTGGCGCCAGGATCGGTTTTGCCCGGCTGTGCCGGTGTCGCCTTGCCGCCCGCAACGGGTCTCGCCGGCACACGCGGCGCCGGCTTGGGCGGCGGTGGCTGGGCCACCGAGGTTTCCAGCAACACTTCGGTAGTTTCGTTGGCGGCGCTCTTGAACACCACGCCGCGCGGCTTGACGTCGACCAGGGTCCAACTCGCCTGTTCGCCCTCCAGCGGCATTCCGACCCGCAACGCGACCGCTTGGTTCCGCGCCTTGTCCTGCACCATCGCGATGCGCACGTTGTTGGCGGCGTCGAGGATCACGCCGGTCAGCGCGATGTTCAACGGACTCTGCGGCGGCGCATCGCTGTCGCTGCCTTCGTCGGCGCTGACCGGCGTCGGCTCACGATCCTCGTTGAACAACGGGTGCGCTTCGATGCTGGCGAACGCGGAAGCGGCCGGTATCGTCACCGGCTTGCTGTCGATCGTGCCGATCTGGGCGTGGCTGGCTTCGCCTTCGCTGTCGGCCCAGCTGTAGCCGCGGCCGAAGCCGGCGTATTGGACGACTGCGAGCAAGGCCAGCACGCCGCAGGTACCGGCCAAGGCTTGGGTGAGAAGACGGGCGGTGCGTACGTTCATTTGCTGCCCTTCGCCGCCTTGCCGCCGGCCTGACGCAGGTAGCCGGACAGGTTGAAGCGCACGTCGAGCGGACTCGCCACCGTCTTCGCGCCCGGCGGCGTATAGCTCTGCTGCTTGTAGATCATCACCTGATCGACGAACAGGTAAGGCTTCCCGTTCTCGAGATCGTAAAGGATCGCCGCAAACGGTTCGAGGTCGCACTTCAGCCGCGCCTGCACGGTGACGCGCTTGTAGATTTCATCGTCGGCGCCGCTGAAGTTCTGCGTGCCGACGCTCTGGCAGCGCTTCTCGTCTTTGGCGTGATCCTTCAGCGATTGATTGAGGCGCTGGATCAACGCAGCCGAGGCCGCGTTCGCATCCGCTTCGGAGAGAAAGGCTTGGTTGCCCTGCTCATAGTCCTTGACCTCACTCAGCCGCTTCTCGATCTCCGGTTTTTCGGCCGTGGTCTGGCGAAAGCGCAGCTGTTGCTCACGCAGATCCTGCATGTCGGCGCGGAACTGCAGCTGCGGCGCGACGAACCACCAATGCACGCCGATCAGATAGACCAGCAACAAGACAATCGCGAGCAGGGTGACGGCGAGGAGGCGGCCGTCCTTGGGCTGGAAGCGGCTAGTCTTCACGCTTGACCTCCGCGTCCTTGCTCGGCTCGGCCTTGGCCGGTCCGGTTTGCTTGTTTACCTCGCCCTTGCCCGGAACGGGGCGACTCGTCGGCGCCCGACTCGTTGCGGGTGCCTGCGTCGGTGCGGGATGGTTCTTGCCGTCGGCCGCACCGGGGGCTGCCGGTTGGGTGCGATCGTTGCGCGCCGGTACGTCGAGCACGGTCTTGGGCTTTTCGGTCGGCTTCGCTGCGGCCTTGTCGGCCGACTTGGCGGCTGCCTCATTGCCGCCATGCGCGGGCGACTTGGATGCCTCGGCTTTGTCGGCCTTGGCGTTTTTGTCGGTCTTCTTGTCCTCGCCCGGCTTGGCGGCGGCGTCCTTCGCCACCGCGGCGGATTTCGGCGCCGGGGCCGGATCGCATTCCTTCAATTCCGCATTGATCTGGAAGCGCTCCTTGCCGGTGCGCGCGTCCGGCTGTACCTGTCCCTGGAAACCGGGATTGCCCAGGCACGGCGACGCGGCGAGCAAGGCGATCAGCTTGGCCGCTTCCTGACCCTGCCCCTGCAGCTGGACTTGTTTGTTCTCGATCTGCAAGCGCTCGAGATAGGTGTCTTCCGGCACGCGCTCGGTCAGGTCGTTGAGCAGCGCCACCGTCAGCGGTCCCTTGCGCTTGCGATCGGTCAGGAAGTTCGCGCCGGAAATCGAATCGGCCAGCGTCTTGCGCAGCGCGGCGACCTGTTTGGCTTCGGTGCCGGCCTTGTCGACTTCCGCGCGCATCGCCTCGACCGCCGCGGCGCGATTGGCCAGCGACTCGTTCATGTTGACCACGAGCAGAATCACCGCCAACGCGGCGAGGCCGAGATTCAACGGCAGACGCATGTCGCGCCGCCGTGCGCGCCGCTCCGGCGGCAACAGGTTGGCGTGGCGGCGTGCGCTGCCGGGCTCGCCGCTCCAGCTGTCGACGCCGTCGAGGTCGGCGGCGCCGGCCGGCAGCGCGGACAGTTCCTGATCGAGCTGGGTGCGCGGAATCAGCACCAGCTCGACCTGCGCATTGCGGCCGCTGCTGTCGCGACCCAAGACGCGGCTGTCGAAATACACCTGGTCGGCCTTGAACGGCGTCTGCCGATCCATCTCGAACGACAGCACCTGGCGCAGATTGTCTTCGGCGGCGGCCGGCAGGCCCAGCTTACGCGTCAGCACGCGCTCGGCCGGAATGCAGAACACCGTGCGCACCATCGGATCGGCGATCGCCGTGCGCAGACGTTGGAACTCGGCCAGCTGCGCCTCGGCCGGCAGGTCGCGACGGATGCGCGCGTACTCGCGGATGTCGTTGGCGTGCTCGCGCCAAACCACGATCTCGTCGCTGCGCAGATCCAGCAGCAGCGATTCGGAGCGCTCCGACAGCACTTTGCGCCAGCGTTCCGGCAGGCAGGCGAGCAGCTCCCGACCCCACCAGGCGAAAAAGCCCGGCAGCGGCGTCTTGGCAAGGCGCGTCCGCAGACGCGCAAGTTGTCTGTCGAGGGCAGGATTCACTTAAGAGGCTTCCCCATCGCGCCAGCGCAGAATCGAATACGGCCTTCCGCTCGTACCGACTCCACCCATGCGAATGGTCGCATCCAGGGTCGTGCTGGCGCCGTTCGGCAACTTCGCACGGGACTTCACACTATACGTGAGCCCTCCGCCGCCCGCCATGAGCGGGGTCCCATCGGGCAGGGTCAGGCCGGCCCCGGCCAGGTCTTCCGGCGACATCGACTGGCGCATCTGGATCAGCTGCTGCAGCTGCTCCGGCGGCACGTCCGGATACATCGCCTGCAGCACCTCCAGCGGCGCGGAGCCGACATTCGCCCCGGACCGGCCGGAGTAGATCGTCAGCGCCGGCTCGACCTTGGAAAACAGGTCGTAGTTCATGCCGAGCACCTGCTGCAGCTCCGACACCGTGTCGAACGGCGCATTCTTCGGCCCGTAGGACAGACCGGCGGACTTGTAGTCGGCGATTTCGGCGCCGTTGGGCTGGGCCAGGTCGTCCTGATCGCACCAGTCGACGATCGCCGCGCCGATCGACTCCGCTTGCTCCAACGGCGCGCCGCCGCGCGAAACGAGCAGGTTGATGATCAATCCGAGGCCGGCCGCCTGCCCGCCCGGATTGGAATTCGCGCCGAGATTGGGCATGCCGCTTTGGCAGACGGAATTGAGATCGATCTTGCCCGACTCGTCGGTGATCTGAACTTCGATTTCGGCCTCGCCGAAGGCGAACCGGTACGGCCGGCCGTCGCCGACCCAGCGCTCCACCGGATCGGTCTTGCGCAATTCGTACACGGCCAGATTCAGCCCGGCCTCGGCGGCGTAGCGCGCCTGGGTGGTGTCGAACATATGCCGCGCTTGCAGATTCTCGGTGCGCGCGATGAGCGAGAAGCTGCCGAGCAGAATCGCCAGCATCGCGATCACCCACAGCACCAGCACGAAGGCGACTCCGCGCGTACGTGTCGGCGCGAATTTCGCGACTCCGTAACGCCGCACGGCGATAGGCGTCGAGCAGACGTTGGCCGAGCTGCCAATCATTGTCCCGGCCTCCGCGAGCGCATCCCGCCCGAACCCGTCTGCAAACCGACACCACGCATCGTCTGGCCGGGCTGCGCGCTGCGCATCGCACCGACGTCGAGCATCAGCGGAATGTCCATTTCCGGAAATTCCACGTGCGCCTCCGGGCGCATACGCACGACCACTCGCACCATCATCGGCGTCACGCTCGGATCCTCCCATTCGTCGAGCCAGTCGGTCAGCTCGCCGTTCTCATCGAGCGTGCGGTATTCGAAATGGCCATCGGCGATCTCGTCGAGCAGGAGCACCGGTTCGTTTGCTTTCTGCTCCGGGTCGAAGCCGTTCAGCATCTCGTTGCCGAACATCAGCTGACGGCCGCCGCGACGGCTGCCGACGAACTCCAGCGTCTGCACGTAGGCGCCGCCCTTGGACAGATAGCCGGGCATCGGTGCGACGAAGCGCATCGATTTGCCGTTACCCTCGAACACGATGTTGGTGTTGTTGCCTTCGTCGGTGCCGAACGACAGCGGCATGATGCGGCTGATCTGCCGGCGCAGGAATTCCTGTGCGACACGCAGACGATTGACGCGGTCGATCACCAACTCGCCCGAGTGGGTCGCGTTGACCGCCGTGCGGATCGCGCCGTAGGTGCCGGCCAAGAGCAAGGCCAGGAGCATGATCGCCAGCATCACCTCGAGCAAGGTGAAGCCGCGCGCGGGCGTGATGCGCGATCTCATCGCGTTCCTCCGCCGAAGCGCTGGTTGTTCGTGCCGGGCCGCTGACTCAAGCCCGATCGTTGATTGAGCCCGACTCCCTGCATGCCGCCGTTCGGATCGGGATTCTGCGAGCGCAGCGTGCTGAAGGTCGCCGTGCGCGGACGGCCGCCGAAACGGCCGCCCCAATAGACGGTCAAGTCGACCTGGTACAGATCGAACGGCGTCGCCTGCATGCCGCCGCCGAGACCGGCGTTCGCGACCGACATGCGGCCGTTCTGCTGCGCGTTCTGTCGCCCGTTCTGCTGCGTGCCGATTTGATTGCCGGCGTTCAAGCTCGGCTGCGGTGGCGGTTCGATCGCGCTCGCGTCCACCAGCTGGACGTCGAGCTCCCACGAGTAGACGTCGTCGAAGCGGCCGCTGCTGCGGCCCGACTCGATCTGCTCGCCGACGCCGACCGCATCGAGTTTCGACTGCGCCCACAATGCCGCCATCGTGTAGTCCGACGACTGCCGCGTATTGCGCATCGAACCCGCCAGCACCTGCATCAACACGCCGATGCCGATCGCGAAGACGAGAAACGCCGCGACCATCTCGATCAGGCTGAAGCCGCGCATGCGGCGCGCATTGGTGGGGGGGCGCTGACGATTCATCGGAGTGAGTGGACCGCGCGGATCGCGGCTAGTTCGGTTCCGGCGCTTCGTCGAGCGCGATTTCGCCGGTCAACCAGGCGACGTTGACGCGCCACTCGCGCTGGCCCTGGAAAACGGAGATGTGGCCGCCGGTCGAGCTGCCGTCCGGGAAGAAGCGAATGCCGCCGGTGTTGCCGCTGGTGACCTCGGTCTCCGCCGTGGTCAGGCGCAGGTTCATGCCCTTGGGCAGCTTGACCGCCCCCTTGCCGGGAGCGCTGTAGGAATTGCTGTCGAGATCGAGCATCAGCACGGTCTGCTTGCCCTTCACGATCGCTTGGCCGCGCGTGTAGCGCAATGCCGCGACCAGATCGCGGCTGGCGCCGCGGATCTTCGCGCTTTGCAGGCTCTTGGAGAACGAGAACGTCACCGCGGTCAGCGCGATCGCGAGCAGCACGATCACGGCCATCAGTTCGATCAGGGTGAAGCCGCGGGAAAGCCGCGATTGGAGATTTGGGATTGGGGATTGGGAAAAGCGGGAAACCGGCAGAGCGGTGCGCTCTGCCGAATCCCCAATCCCCAATCCCGAATCCCGGCCTGTCATTGCCAGTTACCGTAATCCAGACTCACACCATCGCCGCCGGCCTGGCCGTCCTTGCCGAGGAAGACGATGTCGAAATCGCCGTGTTCGCCGGGCGACTTGTATTGGAACGGATGGCCGAACGGATCCTTCAGATCCGATTCCTTCGCATACGGACCCTGCCAGTTCGACGCGTTGCCGGGCTTGGTGATCAGATCTTCCAGCCGCGCCGGCGGCGAGCCGTTGTCGAGCGAGTACGCCTCGATCTTGCCCGACAGCGCTTGCACCTGCGCCTTGCCCGAGCCGTACTTGCCCTTGTCGACGTTCTTGCCGACCTGCTGCACGACGATGCCGGCGACGATGCCGATCAGCACGATCACCGCCAGCATTTCGATCAAGCTGAAGCCTGCCGCGCGCGGCAGGCGATGGGTACGCTTTGCTTTCATGTCTGTTTCCTCTTTTCCGAATCCCGAATCCCGAACATCCAATCCCGGTTCCATCACTGCACCGCGCCGGCGATGTTCATGATCGGCAGCACGATCGCCATCATGATCATCGCGACGATCACCGTCATCACGATCGTCGTCGCCGGCACCAGCGCCGCGAGCAGACGATCGAGCGTGTTCTTGACCTCGACGTCGAAAGTGTCGGCCACCTTCAGCAACATCGTGTCGAGCTCGCCCGATTCCTCGCCGACGCTGATCATCTGCAGCGCGAGCTTGGGAAAGCGCTTGGACTGCGTCAGCGCGTAGCCGAGACCGCCGCCGGTCTTGACCTCTTCGCTCGCGTTGGACACCGCCTCGGCCAGCACGGTGTTGCCCATCACGTTGCGTGCGACGGTGAGGCCGTTCAACAACGGCACGCCGTTCTTCAGCAAGGTGCCCAGCGTACGCGCGAGGCGCGCGGTTTCGATCTTGCGGATCACGTCGCCGACGACGCGCATCTTCAGGATGCGTTCGTCGATGCGCAGTCGCGACACCGGGTCGGCCATCTGCCGGCGCAGCCAGCCGGCGCCGAAAACGACCAATCCGATGATCGCCCACCAGAAATTCTGCAAGGTCGAACCGACCGCGAGCACGATCTTGGTGATCAGCGGCATCTCGATGTTCATGTCCTGGAACATCGGCGCGAACTGCGGCACCACGTAGATCAGCAGCACCATCAGCGACAGCAGCACCATGCCGACCAGGAACGCCGGGTAGATCATCGCGTTGATGACGCTGCTCTTGAGCTGCGCGCTGCGCTCGAGATAGTCGGCCAGACGCGCTAGCGTATCGTCGAGCGAACCGCCGGCCTCGCCGGCGCGCACCATGTTCACGTACAGGCGCGAGAAGCTGCCGTGCTCGGCCTCGAGCGCGTCCGACAGCGGCGTGCCTCCGCGCACCTGATCGCGGATGCGCTCGAGCATACGCTTGGCTTTGTCGGTCTCGGGCAGATCGAGCAGGATCTGCAAGGCGCGATCGAGCGGCTGACCGGCGCCGAGCAAGGTCGCCAGCTGCTGGGTGAACTGCACCACCTGCGCTTCGCGCAAGGTTGCGCGCTTGAACAGCGAAGCGAACAGGCTGGCCGAATCGCCGCCGTCCGCCTCGCGCACTTCGAGCGGAATGTTGCCGGCGTCCTGCAGTTTGCCGATCGCTTCGTCGTGCGTGCCGACGTCGAGCTGCCCTTCCAGCGTTTCGCCGGAAGGCGTGACGGCTTTGTAGTAGTAGAGAGTCATTGGAGCTGGGATTGGGGATTAGGGATTGGGGATTGGGAAGGGCAAAGGCCGACAGCGACCGGTCGTGGGGACTGCGCTCGTCGCGCTTTTCGCAATCCCCAATCCCTAATCCCGAATCCCGGCTTCATCAGTTTTCCGACGACGTCACGCGCAGCACTTCCTCGATCGTCGTGCTGCCTTGCAGCGACTTGACCAAGCCGTCCTCGAACATCGTGCGCATGCCTTCGGCGCGCGCCTGCTGTTCGATGTCGCCCATGCCGGCGTGCTGCATGATCTGGCGGCGGATCGCGTCCGACATGACCAGAAATTCCATGATCGTGGTACGGCCGTAGTAGCCGGTCGGATTCACCACGCTGGAGCCGGGCTTGTACAACTGGATCGGGCGTTCGTCGGTGAACTTCTCCAGCTCGTATTCCTTGATCAGCTCCGGCATCGCCTCGACTCGCTGCGCATTGGGCAGATCGAGACGACGCACCAGACGCTGCGCCAGGATGCCGTTGACGGTCGAGGTCAGAAGATAGTCTTCCACGCCCATGTCGAGCATACGCGTGATGCCGCCGGCGGCGTTGTTGGTGTGCAGGGTCGACAGCACCAAGTGACCGGTCAGCGCGGACTGGATCGCGATCTTCGCGGTTTCCAGATCGCGCATTTCGCCGATCATGATGATGTCGGGATCTTGTCGAACGATCGAACGCAGCGCGTGCGAGAAGTCGAGTCCGATCGACGCCTTGGCCTGGATCTGGTTGATACCCTCGATCTGGTATTCGACCGGGTCCTCGACCGTGATGATCTTGACGTCGGCGGTATTGAGCTTGGACAGCGCCGTGTACAGCGTGGTGGTCTTGCCCGAACCGGTCGGGCCGGTCACCAGCATGATGCCGTGCGGCAGCTCCAGTACGTTGAGGAATTTCTGCAGGAACTGATCGGTGAAGCCGAGCGTGTGGAAGTCGAACACGACCGCTTCGCGATCGAGAATACGCATGACCACCGATTCGCCGTGCGCAGTCGGCACGGTCGATACGCGCAGGTCGAGCTCCTTGCCCTGCACGCGGATCATGATGCGGCCGTCCTGCGGCAGGCGGCGCTCGGCGATGTTCAGCTTGGCCATGATCTTGATACGCGAGATCACCGCCGCGGTCGACGCCGCCGGCGGCGACTCCACTTCGTGCAGCACGCCGTCGATGCGGTAGCGCACCTTCAAGCGGTTCTCGAACGGCTCGACGTGAATATCCGACGCGCGCTGCTCGACCGCGCGCTGGATGACGAGGTTGACCAAGCGAATGACCGGCGCTTCCGAAGCGAGATCGCGCAGATGCTCGATGTCGTCCTCGCTGCGGTTGTTGTCGTCGGTCAGGTTCTCCACGATCGTGCCCATCGCCGAGCGGCCCGAGCCGTAGTAGCGCTCGATCAGGTCGTCGATTTCGCTGCGCAGTCCGATGTTCAGCTTGATCTCGCGGCCAGTCGCGAGCCCGAGCGCCTGCAACGGAAACGCGTCGGCCGGGTCGGCCACCAGCACGGTCACGTCCTGCTCGCTCTCGCCGATCGGGCAGATGTGGTGGTGCTTGAGGAAGCGCACCGAGGTCTGCACATTCTGCGGCGGCGTCTCCGGGAACTCCTTGGCCGACAGCAGCGGCAGCTTGAGCAGCTCGGACACCGCTTCCGCCATCTCGCGTTCGGACACCAGACCGAGCCGGGTCAACAGCGAGACCAGACTGCCCGAGGCCGGATCCTCCTCGTGCAGGCGGCGGCCGCGCACCAGGTCGGTTTCTTTCAGGCGGCCGCGCGCGACCAGGAACTGGCAGATGCGGTCGTCGAGACTAACTTCGGCGACGTGCCGCGGTGCGGCTTGTTCGAGTGGAGCGACTGCGGCCATGTTCCCCAGACACCTAGCTCATTGGGCGGAAACCGATTGTTCCACAATCGGCCGGCCACCTCTCAATACTTACTTCGTCACTCCCGTGAGGCGCTTCACGACAACCGAAGGCCGGCCCAATGGGAGTCCTCTGACTTTGGCTCGATCGGGCCCCGCACAGGGCGCTCGATGGATCAGGCCTGGCTCTGACCCCGGTTTTCGCCTTCCGGTTCCCCGCGCCGCACCAGTTCCTCGATGAACGCGCGATTCAGCCCGATCCACAGCGCCACCGGCACCACCGCCGGCAGGATCAGATAACCGAACTGGTAGGCGAACGCGATCGCGTTCGGCGCCAGCCCGGCACGGGCGACCGCCGCGGCGCCCTCGGTGCCTGAATTGAACGCGAGCACCTTCAGGCTCTCGGCGATCACGCCGCAGGCCTGCGCGATCCAAATCAGCACGAAGGCGATCAGCATCTGCAACAACCGGCGCCGCACCGTCAGCGGCGTCGCCAAGGCGAGGCCGGCGAACAGCGGCAGCGAATACGCATAGACCATCGGGTTGATGGTCGGCTCCAGCACGCCGACGCCGCCGGGCCCGTTCGGCCCAGCCGGAACCGTGACCATGACGGACGTCGTCAATTGCACCAGATAGCCGGCGCGGGCGACCACCTTGCCGCCCGCATCGAGAATCTCCGCTCCCTGCACGACCGCGGTGAACAGATCGCCCCAGACGCCGAGCAGCACCTCGCGCGCGATCGCCACCGCCGGCTGCACCCACAACGGCGCCAGCCAGAACCAAACCACGAAGCACAACGGCAGCCACAACAGCGCCTTCAGCGCGAACTCGCGGATGGGGGATGGAGCCGGGATTGGGGATTGGGGATTGGGGATTGGTGAAAGATCTGCCATGACGGCCTCGATGGGATCAGCGAAAACTGCCTGGATGGACCAGCCTTCTTTGTCGAATCACCAATCCCCAATCCCCAATTCCCGCCTCACCCGACCCAAACGCGCGCGTTGCGGAACATGCGCATCCACGGCGAATCTTCGCCCCACTCGCGCGGCCGCCAGCTCAGCTGCGCGCTGCGGAATACGCGTTCGGGATGCGGCATCAAGATCGTCACACGGCCGTCCGCGGCGGTGAAGCCGGCGTGGCCGTCGGCCGAGCCGTTGGAATTGAGCGGGAAGCGCGTGGTCGCCTCGCCGTAGTTGTCGACGAAGCGCACGCTGGCGATCGCGCGCGCCGCGTCGGTGCCGTCGGCAAACTCGGTGCGACCCTCGCCGTGCGCGACCGCGACCGGAATGCGCGAACCGGCCATGCCGGCGAAGAAGATCGACGGCGAATCGAGCACCTCCAAGGTGACCAGGCGCGCCTCGTACTGCTCGCTGGCATTGCGCACGAAGCGCGGCCAGTGCTCGGCGCCGGGGATGATCGCCTTCAGGCTCGCCAGCATCTGGCAGCCGTTGCAGACGCCGAGCGCGAATGTCGAAAGATCGGCGAAGAACGTCGCGAATTGCTCGCGCAAGCGCTCGTTGTAGAGGATCGACGCGGCCCAGCCGCGTCCCGCGCCGAGCACATCCCCGTAGCTGAAACCGCCGCACGCGGCCAGGCCGCGGAATTCCTGCAACCGGCGCCGGCCGCTCTGCAGGTCGGTCATGTGCACGTCGACCGCTTCGAAGCCGGCGCGCGTGAACGCCGCCGCCATTTCGACCTGACCGTTGACGCCCTGGTCGCGCAGGATCGCGATGCGCGGACGTGCGCCGGTCGCGATGAACGGCGCGGCCACATCCTCGGTCGGATCGAAACAGAGTTCGGGCGCGATGCCCGGATCGCAGTCGTCGCAACGCCAGGCATTCTCTTCGTCCGCCGTGGCCGGATTGTCGCGCCGCTGCTGCATCGCATGGCTGGTCTCCGACCAGGTGCGCATCAGGTCGGCCCACTTCCAGCTCGCCACCACGCTGCCTTCGAGGCGCAGCTTGACGCGCATGCGCGCATTCGGCGCGCCGATGCGATGGGCGAGTTCGCGCACGCCGTGCGTGGCGAGCAGCGCGAGGAACGCTTCACGATCGCCGCTGCGGATCTGCACGATCGCGCCGAGTTCCTCGCAGAACAGCGCCGCCAGCGCGTGTTCGGCCCAGTCGTCGAGTTCGAGGTCGAGACCGCAATGCCCGGCAAACGCCATCTCCAGCGCCGCGACCATCGCACCACCGTCGCTGCGGTCGTGATAGGCGAGTAGCAGGCCCTGCGCATTCGCCGCCTGCACCGCAGAGAAGAACTTGGCAAATCGCTGCGGATCGTCGAAATCGGGCGGTGCACCGCCGTCGCGGCCGAACACCTGCAGCAGGGCCGAGCCGCCGAGACGGTTCGCGCCGGCGCCCAAATCGAGCAGCCACAGCTCGCTCTCGCCCTGGTCGAGTACGAGTTGCGGCGTCAACGCCTGACGCACGTCGAGCGTGCGCGCGAAGGCGGACACGATCAGCGATACCGGCGAAATCGTGCGCTGCTCGACCGCTGCCGACGGGACCGCAGGCGGCTGAGACGGGTTCGCAGGATCGGACGACGGGCGCTCGCGCCAGCGCACCTGCATCGACAGCGAATCCTTGCCGACCGGAATCGACACGCCGAGCGCCGGGCACAATTCCATGCCGACCGCGTGCACCGCGTCGTACAGAGCGGCGTCCTCGCCGTCGACGCCGACCGCCGCCATCCAGTTCGCCGACAGGCGCACTTCGTCGAGTTTGACCTCGGCCGCGGCCAGATTCGTCAAAGCTTCGCCGACCGCCATGCGCGCGCTCGCGGCAGCGTCGAGCAGGGCCAGCGGCGTGCGCTCGCCCATCGCCATCGCCTCGCCGGCGTAGCCGTCGAAATCGGCAATGGTGACCGCGCAATCGGCCACCGGCACCTGCCACGGACCGACCATCGGATCGCGTGAGCACAAGCCGCCGACGGTGCGGTCGCCGATCGTGACCAGGAACGCCTTGCTGCCGACCGCCGGCAGGCGCAGCACGCGCAACGTCGCTTCGTCGAGATCGATGCCTTCGATGTCGGGCACCAGATCGATGCGCGCAGCGCGGCGGTGTGCATCGCGCTGCATGCGCGGCGGCTTGCCGAACAACACGTCGAGCGGGAGATCGATCGGCAAGTGCCGCGAATCGGGCGCCGGGAAGCGCGCATCGGCCAACACTAGCTGGCGTTCGGTGGTGGCGTGGCCGACCACGGCGAACGGGCAGCGCTCGCGCGCGCAGATCGCTTCGAACGCGGCGAGGTCGGTCGCGCGCACGCCGAGCACGTAGCGCTCCTGCGATTCGTTGCACCAGATCTGCATCGGCGACAGCTGCGCGTCGTCGCTCGGAATCTTGCGCAGCTCGATGCGGCCGCCGACGCCGGAATCGTTCAAGAGTTCCGGAATCGCGTTGGACAAGCCGCCGGCGCCGACGTCGTGCACCGAAACCATCGGATTTTTCTCGCCGCGCGCCCAGCACGCGTCGATGACTTCCTGGCAACGCCGCTGCATTTCCGGGTTGTCGCGCTGCACCGAGGCGAAATCGAGCTGCTCGGTGCTGCTGCCGCCTGCCATCGACGAGGCGGCGCCGCCGCCGAGCCCGATCAGCATGGCCGGACCGCCGAGCACGACCACCGCGTCTCCGTCCTGCAAACGCTGCTTGTCGACGTGCGTCGCGCGCAGATTGGCGAGGCCGCCGGCGATCATGATCGGCTTGTCGTAGCCGCTGCGCGTCTGCGGTGTGGCGCCGGGTTGCTCGAAGGTGCGGAAGTAACCGCCCAGACAGGGCCGGCCGAATTCGTTGTTGAACGCGGCGCCGCCGAGCGGGCCGTCGCGCATGATCTCGAACGCGCTGGCGAAGCGCGGCGGTAATGGCCGCTCCTGCTCCCACGGCCGCGGCAGCTGCGGAATGCGCAGATGCGAAACGGTGAAACCGACCAGGCCCGCTTTCGGCTTGCCGCCGCGACCGGTGGCGCCCTCGTCGCGAATCTCGCCGCCCGAGCCGGTCGAAGCACCCGGATAGGGCGAGATCGCAGTCGGATGATTGTGCGTCTCGACCTTGATCGCAAACGGCACGTCTTCGCCGTGGCGACGGAAGGTCGCGTCGGCCGGATCGGCGAAGAAGCGCTGCGCTGCGCTGCCGGCGATCACCGCGGCATTGTCGTGGTACGCCGACAGCGTGTGCGCCGGCGATTGCTGATGCGTGTTCTTGATCATCGCGAACAGCGATTTCGCCTGCGCTGCGCCGTCGAGCGTGAACGAGGCGTTGAACACCTTGTGCCGGCAGTGCTCGGAATTGGCCTGCGCGAACATCATCAGTTCGGCGTCGCTCGGCGCACGGCCAAGTTCGGCGTAGCTTTCGGCCAGATAAGCGATTTCGTCGTCAGCCAGCGCGAGGCCGAGCTGTGCGTTCGCTTGCGCGAGCGCGGCGGCCGCATCGGCGCCGAGTTCGACTCGCGTCAGCGGCGCCGGCGCACCGGCATCGAACAGATGCGCGGCCGCATCGAGCGTGTGGGCCACCGATTGCGTCATCGGATCGTGCAAGGCGCGCACGACGGCGTGCCAGGCGGCGTTGTCGGTGGTGGGCAGACCGTCGAGATCGAAGGCGAGACCGCGCTCGATGCGCCGTACGGCGAAACCGCAGCCTTGCAGGATGTCGGTCGCCTTGCTCGACCAGGGCGAACGCGTGCCCAGGCGCGGCAGAATCCACAAGGTCGCCGGGCGCGGCTCGCCCGCTTCGGCTTCGATCACCTCGCACAAACGCGGCAGATCGAGCGCAGCGGTATCGGCCGCGTCGACGAAGTAGACGTAACGGACAGCGCGTACCGTGCAATCGGGCGCCACGCGCGCGAGTTCGGTGTTGAGACGGTCGATACGGAACGGAGACAGCGCAGGCAGGCCGTCGAGGGCGATCATGGCGCTCGGGCGATCAGGAACAGCTCTCTATGATACCGGATGCCCGCCGCGACGCGGAGAGAGGCGTTGCCTCGACCCCAAAAAACAAACGCCCGGCGCGAGCCGGGCGTCGTTCACATCTTGTAGCCTGATCTCAATTGCCGGCCAGATGCACCGAGTCGAGCGATTGCAGCTTGGCCACCATCTGATCCGGCGGCAGGTAGCCACCGATCTTGGTGCCGTTGGGCGCGAGGATCGTCGGCGTGCCGTCGACGCCGACCTGGGTGCCGAGCTTGAACTGCTCGGCGATCGGGTTGTCGCACTTCGCCGGGGCCGGATCCTTACCCGTCTTCGCCGCAGTGAACGCCGCGTTGCGATCCTTCGCACACCAGACCGAAACGGCCTTGTCGTAGGACGGCGTGTTGAGCCCGCTGCGCGGGAAGAACAAGTAGTCGACCTCGATGCCGCGCTTGTTGTACTCGGCGATCTGCGTGTGCATCTTGCGGCAGTAGCCGCAGTCGATGTCGGTGAACACGGTCACCTTGTACTTCGGCTTGCCGCCTTCGGCCGGGAACACGATGCGCTGATTGGCCGGCACCGCGTCGAGCTTGACCTTGCTCTGCTCGGCGATGCGCGAGGCGGTCAGATCGCGCTTGTTCTGCGCGTCGTACAGCGTGCCCTGCATCAGGTACTGGCCGTCGTCGCTGATGTAGATCATCTGGCTGCCGATGATGACCTGGCGGTAGCCGGGGATCGGCGCCGGCTCGATCTTGTCGATCTTCGCCTGCGGCACCAGTGCCTGGATCGCCTTGCGCGCAGCGGCGTCGGCCGGAGAGTCGACGGCCTGCGCTTGCGCCAGCGAGGCGAGCGCACAGGCGCCGGCGAGGATCGAAATGCGGAAGCTGCGGTCGAGAAGGTTCATGGCGTTCATCCTGCGATCAATTCTGCGCCACGGCTTTCTGGGCCAGGCGGTCGAGTTCGGCGGCGAGCTGGTCGGGCGACTGCGCGATCTGGGTCGAGATCTGCGAGCCGTCCGGAGCGAGGATCGTCGGCGTGCCGTTGACGCCGAGCGACAGCGCCAGCTGGCTGAGTTCGGACACCGGATTGGGGCAGGTCGCCTTGCCCGGATCCTGCCCGCCCATCGCGGCGGTGAACGCGCTCGGACGATCCTTCGCGCACCACACCGCTTCGGCCTTCTTGTCGGCGCCGGGGTGGATCGTCAACGGATAGAACAGATAGTCGACCGCGATGCCCTTCGCGTTGTAAGCCGCGATCTGCTGATGGAAGCGGCGGCAGAACGGGCAGTCGATGTCGGTGAACACCGTCACCGTGTGCTTGGTCTGCACTGGCGCCTGCGGCGCGAACACGATGCGCTTCTCCGGTCCGACCTTGTCGAGCGCGATCTTGCGCGCCTTGGCGCGCGACTTCGCGGTCAGGTCGCGCTTGTTGGCGACATCGTAGGCATTGCCGTCGACGATGTAGCGGCCGTCCTTGCTGACGTAGAGGAACTGGCCGCCGGCGATCGCTTCGTAGAAGCCCGGAATGGTCGACTCCTGCACCGCGTCGACCTTGATCTTCGGCGCCAGCGAGCCGATCGCCTGCTTGACCGTCTCCTCCGGCGTGGCCGCAACGGCCGTAGTGGCCATCAGCAGGCCGAGAATGAACAGGGGAAGGCGCATGACGACCTCGCAATTCGGAGTGATGTGGGGTTCAAGACCGGCGCCAAGCGTTTGTGCTTGCACGGTATCGGCGAACCCTCGCGAACGCGGTACGACCGCGCTCGGCGCGGCTTGGTTCCGCAACGTCGTGCGATTCTCGCACGCGGGGGCGGATGGGGAAAGTGAAGCTCTTGACAGGTCCTCGCCCGACTTGGCGTATCTATAGGTTATGCGAGCGCCATCGCAGGTAAGGGCGTGTCTCGGGTCAAGAGGAAATCGCCTCGTCGACGTTCCGAACTCGAGCTGTAACGAACGGCCAGAGGCTTGCCGGCGGTTCGCGCCGGCAAGCCGCCTCATCGATTTCAGCGCGTCGAATCGAGCAGGAAGCCGAGCGTCGCTTCGTCGAGCACGCCTTGCTCTTGACCGATGCCGAGCAGGCGCGCTTCGAGGTCCGCCGCCGCCGCGGAGGTGAATGCGGCCGCGCCGGCACTCGCCTTGGCGTCGTTCGATTCCACACTCAGCACGCTGCCCTTGACCGTATAAGAGACTTGCGTCCCGTCCGCCTCGGTCGATTCGATCAGCACGCCGTTGTAGCCGAGCTTCGAAGCTGCCGCCTCATTCGCCTGCGCCGCGCGGCTACGTACCGACGCGAGCTGCGCGCGAATCGAACCGACCAGCGCCGGATCGGCCAGCGTCACGCTCGGGTTGGGGCGACCGGAAAAGACCAGATACGTGACACGCAGAGCCGACGTGGACGCCCCCGGCTGCGTGTCGGCGGCCATCGCCGTCGACGCCAGCAAGCAGGCACCGCTCAACAGAAACGCTTTCAAGCAAGACTTGAACATGATCGTGTCCTCCGAGGTGATTTATTGAATGTGCTCGTGTCCGGCGCCCTGAATGTCGTCGGACCAGACTCGGAAGTAGCCGCAGAAAGCCGAGTACGGACCGCGATTGGCCGTCTCGGGATTGCTGATCGTATTGCCGGAATTGTCCAGGTTGGTCGCGTTGGTCTGACCCGGCTTGTGCGTCCAGAAGCCGTTCTGATCGCGCCGGTACCAGTGGTAGTCGTAGCCGGGGGCGACGACCAGCGCGGCGACGTCCTTGTAGCTGACCGCGTTGATGTCGGTGATCGGTTCGAGACCGTCGGCGATCGCACCCTGGCGCACCACCGCGCAACTCATCGTCGTCGCCTGCGCGCCGGCGCCGCGACCGGGCTGGGCGAAGGTGTCGGTGCGCTTGTTGTTGGCGTAGTTGTAGCAGTTGTTGTTCTGACGCACGGTACTGGTGCCGTTCCAGTAGTTCGGCTGATAGGTCGGCAGATGCGGATCCATCACCAGGCCGATCTCGCTGGCACTCAGCATGCGCTTGTAGACGAACACTTCGTCGAGCCGATCGTTGAAACGGTACGAACTGAAGTGACTGCCGCCGATCGTGATGTCGCCGTTGAAGGTGTTGTCGATGTTGCCGAGGATCGGCGTGGCGGTGCCTGCGGGCTGGCCGTCGATGTAGAAGCGGATGGTCGGAACCGGCTGCACGACGATCGGCGGCCGGCCTCGCGGTGCACGTTCGACGCTGACCGCCACGTGTTGCCAGCGATTCGTCGCCATCACCGGCGGCACGCTGGAAGTCAGCGTGGTGCCGTAGCCGCTGCCGGGATCGACCATCGTCAACTGCACCTGCTGGTTGCCCTGCACCGCGAAGGTGTAGCCGGTGGTGGTGCTGCCGCCGTTGTCGAAAATAGTCTTGACGTCGCCCGCATTGTTCATGCGGACCCAGGCGGCCAGAGTGAAATCACCCGTGCCGACGTTGATCGCGGTCGCGCTGGCGGGAAACTGGTAATAGTTGCCACCGACGAGGGTGGCGCCATTGCCCTGCCAACCCCACGACGCCGGCGATCCCCAGGAAATGCTGCCGTTCTGCGCATTGCCGCTGGTGTCGAACGCGGTCGTGGCGGCATTTTCCAAGCGCCATTCACCGGCCGCTCCGGCGACTCCGGCCGGGCCCGCATGGGCCGCGACCGGCAGCGTCACCGCGACCAGC
The DNA here is from genome assembly GCF_058808595.1 of Dokdonella sp. GW821-FHT11D02. Lineage (NCBI taxonomy): Bacteria > Pseudomonadati > Pseudomonadota > Gammaproteobacteria > Lysobacterales > Rhodanobacteraceae > Dokdonella > Dokdonella sp. GW821-FHT11D02. The sequence goes on from NZ_CM179520.1 coordinate 4,178,703, forward strand.
ATCAAAAGCTCTTGCATCTTCTTCATCGTCGATATCCTCCGTTTTCCTTACAGGGATGTGCGGAACTGCGACTTGCCGACGCGATGAGAGCGGCATCCTCGTGACCACCCGGGCGTGCGATGGACGCGCCGAGGACTGGCTCCTGCCGGCGATGAATGAACATCAGCCACGCTTCTTCAACGAATGCATGCCTTGGCGACGGGCTCGAGAAGCGCGTTACAGGCTAGGGTCGAACGACGTGCGCTTGCTAGGACGAAGCGGGAACGAATCAGGATCGGCTGGGGATGTTTTCGGAAATCCCTGGCACTCGTGCCCGTTCGAAAGCCTAGGCCTTCGACGGCGGCGGAACCGTTGCCTGCGTCGCGCTTACGCGGATTTGGTACGCCCTTTCCTCGGCGTCTTCATCGACGCTTTCATCCGCGCGGATGATGGCGCTCATGCAGCCGCTTCAAGCCTTCCTTGGCGACCAGCGTGTAGATCTGCGTGGTCGACAGCGAGCTGTGGCCGAGCATCAGCTGCAAGGCGCGCAGATCGGCGCCGTGGTTGAGCAGATGCGTGGCGAAGGAATGCCGCAGCACGTGCGGCGAAATGCGCTGTGATGGCACGCCGGCCGTCAACGCGTGTTTCTTGACCAGACTCCAGAACATCTGCCGCGTCATCGCCGCACGCCGGTTGCTGACGAACAGCGCCTCGCTGCGCCCGCCTTTGAGCAACACCGGGCGCGCTTCGCCGACGTAACGCGTCAGCCAATGCGCAGCCTCGTCGCCGAGCGGCACCAAACGCTCCTTGCCGCCCTTGCCCAGCGCGCGCAACACACCCTGGCGCAGGTTGACCTGGGCCGCGACCAGCCCGACCAGCTCGCTGACGCGCAAGCCGGTGGCGTACATCAGCTCGAGCATGGCGCGATCGCGCAAGCCCAAGGGCGTCGGCGGCGGCGCGCGCAGCAGCGCCTCGACTTCGCTCTCCGACAAGGCCTTGGGCAGGCTGCGCGGCAGCTTCGGCGCTTCCACCAGCAGAGTCGGATCGGATTCGATCCGCCCTTCGCGCGCGAGCAGCCGATAAAAATGGCGCAGGCTCGACAGCAGACGCGCGTTCGAGCGTGCCGTGTAGCCGCGGCCGCTGCTGCCGCCCTTGCCGCTGCGCTCGCCGAGATAGCTCTGCACCTCGCCACGCGCGCTGCTCGCCAACGTCAGCCCGCGCTGTCGCAGCCAGCGCGCGAAGCCTTCCAGATCGCGCTGATAACTGGCAAGGGTGTTGTCGGCCAGTCCGAGCTCGGACCAGGCGCGTTCGCGAAAGGCGGCGATCAAGGCCGCATCGTCCGCAGCGAGGTCGACAGCCGCTTTCGCTGCCGGGCGGCGCCGCGCGGCGGCGGTGGAAGGCTTCATGCTCGATCGATCCTCGTGCGCTTGCGCGGCGAAGACTAAACCGTGACGCTAGCCGCCGTCACCGACCGCCCTTTCCGACTACCGCCCCATGCCCGCTTCGCTCTGGCTGCGCTTCGCCGCCATCGTCTACGACCTGTTCCCGCTGATCGCGCTGTGGATGCTGACCGCGGCGCTGTTCCTGTTCGCCGTGCACGGCGAGGTCGACGTCGCCCATCCGCCGGCGGCCTACCATCGCCTGCTGCAGCTCGCACTGCTCGCGGTGACCGCGGCCTACTTCGTGATCTCGTGGGCGCGCGGCGGCCAGACCATCGGCATGCGCGCCTGGCGCCTGCGCGTGGTCGGTGCCGACGGCCTCGCGCTGCCGTGGCCGCGCGCGCTGCTGCGCTTCGCCGTCGCGCTGCTGTCGGCCGGCGCGCTCGGTCTCGGCTTTCTCTGGTGCCTGTTCGAACGCGACCGCCGCGGCTGGCACGACCTCGCCGCCGGCAGCCGGCTCGTGCGTCTGCCGCCGAAGTAGGGAAGATTTCTCGGAGAAAACTCGAAACGCCTTCATTCGCGCGAATGCGGCGATCCGTTCGAGGCGTTCACGGGATACCCGCGTTCGCGGGCATGAACTCGCGCGTAGCGGTCGAGAACGCTCTCAAGCCGCCAAGGCTTGCGCGATCAGGCCTTCGATCGCGTCCAGATCCGGAATCACCGCACGGTCGTCGCGCACCAGCACTTCCGAATGCACGCCGGGCGCATGCGGCGCTTCGTCGGCGGTCGGCAGCAACAGTTCCGGCGTGACCGTGGTCAGACGCGGGAAGCCTTGCGCGAGCAAGGCGATGAACGGCATGCCGGCGCTGCCGCCGAGCGCCTTCAGCACCGCCACGCGCGCGTTCGCACGTCCCTCTTCCGCCAGCGCGCCGGTCAGCATCGGAAAGGAGAACAACGGCAGGCGCCAGCCGCGCCACGCGAGCCGCCCCAGCAGCCACGCCGGCGCGCCCGCGATGCGCTCGGGCTGCGCGTAGCTGATGACTTCGGCCACGGTTGCGTTCGGCAGCAACACGCGTCCGCCGGTGACCGGCACCATGACGCCGCGGATTTCGCGCGGTAGATCGGCCATCGCTAGTATTCCTATGTTCTGTGTTCGGCCTGTTTCGACTCGGCCAGCAGCTGCTCGGCGAGTTCGCGCGGCGAGCCGACGAAGCCGACCACGCCGGTCTCGCGCACGCCGTCGACCATCGCGCTGACCACGCAGGTTTCCGGCTCCTGCGCATACACGCGTCCGCCCTTCTCCGCCAGGTAACGACAACCCTCGGCCGCATCGTTGGACATGCCGGAGAAGATGATCGCCCCGGCCGCCTCGCCGAAGCGATCGGCGACGTCGCGCAGCACGCGATCGATCGAGGGGCTGTACTCGCCCTTTTGCGTGTCGCGTTCGAGCACGACCACGCCGTCGGCATCGATCAGCATTCGATGCGTCGCCGGCACCACCGCGATCTCGCCGTGGCCGACGCGCTCGCCGTGAGTGGGCGCACGCACGGTCAACGGCGTCGCCTTGGCCAGCTGGCGCGTCATCAGATCGACGAACTCGCCGCCCAAGTGCTGCGCCAACAGGAACAAGGCGGGATAGTCGCGCGGCAGCTCAGCCAGGAATTCGCGTACCGATTCCGGTCCGCCGATCGAAGCGCCGAGCACCCATACGCGGCGCACCTTTGCCGGCGCCGTGACCGCATCCGGATCGAGCCAGGACTCGCGTGCGGCGGATTCCACCGCCGCCGGCGCCACCGCTTCTTCGAGCGGAATTAATTCCAGTAGCAGGCCGTCGTCGGCCGTGAGCGGCGGCGGCACGCCGTCGTCGGCAGCCGCCGGCGCGAGATATTCCGAAGCGCTCAAGGTTTCGATACCGAACGGCGTGGCACTGCCGCTTTGCGCAGGTGCCGTCTCGTCCGCTTCGAGAAGCTCTTCCAGCGACCAGGCTGGTGCTGCGCGCGCCTCTTTCGCCGACGCGTCTTGCGTATCTTTCACCACTGCCTCCGGCGCAGCGGTCGTCGCCGGCGGCGGATTCTCGTCGAAGGCGGCGAGCAAGGACGGATCGATCGCGAAATCCTGCACGTCGAATTCGTCGATTGCGGCGGCATCGATTGCAACGGCGTCGATTGCGACAGCGTCGATCGCGGCGTCGTCGAACTCGATCTCGCCGAACTCGCCGGCGATCTCTTCCGCCTCCGGCGCAGACGCAAGCGGCGCGGCGGAGTGTTCGGCGGCGGGCGGATCGAATTCGGTCAGATCGAACGGTTCGAGCAGGAGTTTCTCGACTTCGTCGTCGACGTCCGCATCGACGCCGTCGACGATTCCGCTGAACGTTTCCAGCTGCGGTACTTCGAGCGGGCCGGCGAGCGAAGCGGGTGCCGGCGGCGGCACATCGACCGGCGCTGCGGGCAAAGCCTCGATCGCGGTGATCGCGGCCCACGGCGTTGCGGGTTCGACTTCGCGCTGCGGCACCGGCTCGGCGCCGACCGGCCGCGGCGGATCGATGTCGGCCTGGCCGAGCACCTTCGCAGCGAGATGGCGCGCCCAGCGCGCCTGATCCCAGCCCGACAACAGGCTCGACACTTCGGCGTCGTTGAAGACGACGCGATAACGCGTATCGGCGAGCAAGCCGCCGAGATCGTCGAGGTGCGGTCCCGACTGCGCGTCGAGATTGACCACCACCACGTTCGCGTGCGAGCGCTCCAGCGCGGCGGGATCGAGCGCGCGCGTCGAGGTCTCGTAGACCACCGGCGTGCCGAGCGCGAGCAAAGCCTGGCGCAGGTGAGCGCCACGCTCGGGCGTGTCGCTCAACAAGGCGACGGCGACGTCATTTCTGTTCATGTTCGCGCCTCAGAATCTCCTGCACGTGGCGCAGCAACTCGTCTTCCTGGTACGGCTTGCCGAGATAGCGTTCGACCCCGATTTCCAACGCGCGCTGACGATGCTTCTCGCCGGTGCGCGAGGTGATCATGATGATCGGCACGCCCTGCGTGCGCGGATCGTTGCGCATGTAGGTGGCCAACTCGTAACCGTCCATGCGCGGCATTTCGATGTCGAGCAGCATCAGGTCCGGCACGCTGTCCTGCAGCTTCTCCAGCGCATCGAGACCGTCCTTCGCGGTGATCACGTCGAGATCGGCGCGTTCGAGCACGCGCGTGGTGACCTTGCGCATCGTGATCGAATCGTCGACCACCATCACCAGTGGCTTCTGGCGGGTTTCCGGCAGCGGCGGCGCTTCCGCCTCGAGCCAGGCCGGCATGCCTTCGCCCGTGCGCGCGCGCAGCGAAACCAGGCGCCGCACCAGCGGCGCGAGATCGAGAATGATCACTACCGCACCGTCGCCCATGATGGTCGCGCCGAAGATGCCCGGCACCGAACTCAGTTGCGGGCCGACCGACTTGACCACGATTTCGCGCGAACCGACCACGCCGTCGATGCGTACCGCGGAGCGCTGGTCGCCGCTGCGCGTCATCAAGAGCGGCACCTGCGCGTCGTCGGTCGCACGCTGGCGCGGCAGGCCGAGCAACTGCGCCAGATCGTGGATCGCGTATTCCTCGCCCGCGTAGACGTGCTTGGCGTCACCGGCGCTCAGACGGCGTTCGAGATCCTCGCGCGCGATGCGCGCGACGCCCTGCACCGACGACATCGGAATCGCGTAGCTGACTTCGCCGAGCTTGACCAAGATCGCCTGCGTGACCGCCAGCGTGAACGGCAGGCGGATGGTGAAGGCGGTGCCCTGCCCCGGCGTCGAATCGATCGCGAGCGAACCGCCGAGCTGCTTGATCTCGTTGTGCACCACATCCATGCCGACGCCGCGGCCGGCCAGCTGGGTCACTTCGGCTGCGGTCGAGAAACCGCTTTCGAGCACGAATGCGTACAAGTCGCGATCGGACAAGCTCGCGTCCGGCTTGAGCAAGCCGCGCTCGATCGCCTTGCGCCGGATCGCTTCGCGGTCCATGCCGCGGCCGTCGTCGGCGACGCGCAGCACGACTTCGGTCGCCTCGCGGCTGAGCGCGATGTCGACCGTGCCTTCGGCCGGCTTGCCGCGCGCGACGCGCTCGTCCGGCGCTTCGATGCCGTGCGCGAGCGCGTTGCGCAGCATGTGCTCGAACGGCGCTTTCATTCGTTCGAGCAGGTTGCGGTCCATTTCGCCGTGTGCGCCCTCGACGCGCAGCTGCACGCGGCGAGCGGTTTCCTGCGCGGCTTGGCGCAAGGTGCGGCGCAGGTTGGGCACCAGCGAATCGAACGGCACCATGCGCGTGCGCATGAGGCCTTCCTGCAGATCGGAATTGACTCGCGACTGCTGCAGCAGCAGCGTTTCGGACTGGCGCGTCTGCTCGTCGAGCAGGCCCTGAATCGAGATCAAGTCCGACACCGACTCGCCGAGCGCGCGCGACAGCTGCTGCAGCTGCGAGAAGCGGTCGAGTTCGAGCGGATCGAACGCGGCGACGCCGTGATCGTGCTGCTCGCGCTGGTAGCGCGCGATGATCTGCGCTTCGGTTTCGATCTCGAGCTTGCGCAGCTGCTCGCGCAGACGCGTGACGGTCTGGTCGAATTCGACCAGGTTGAAGCGGAAGGTCGAGATCTGCTGCTCCAGGCGCGAGCGGTAGATCGACACCTCGCCGGCGTAGTTGACCAGCGAGTCGAGCAGATCCGAGCGCACACGGATCATTTCCTGCGGCGCGCGCGTCTCGTCGTCGACCGTGGTCGACAGATGCCGCGGCGCCGGCCGCGGCACCGATGCCGCCGGTGTTGCCGGCGTATCCGTCACCGCACCCGATTCGGCGGCGGCGCGGTCGAGCGCGGACAGGCGCTCGGCGACTTCGCCCTCGCCGGCGACCAAGCGTTCGAAATGCGCGATCGCGTGCTTGGGCATCGCGATCGCACGACGATGCGCGACGCGCTGCACCAGTCCGTGCAGGCGATCGAAACCGCGCTCGAGTGATTCGACCGCGGCGCGATCGACCTCGAGTCGGCCGTCGCCGAGCGCGTCGACCAAGGACTCCATCGCATGGCTGAGATCGCCGATCGGCGCCAGGCCGGCCATGCGCGCGCCGCCCTTCAGCGTATGCAGCTCGCGCTGCAGGCCGGCGATCGGCGCACGCTCGTGCGGCGCCTGCCGCAGCTGCGCCACCAGCGCGTCGGTTTGGTCGAGGATGTCGGCGCCTTCCTGCACGAAGATGTCGAGCAGGTCGGAATCGATGTCGAGCGCTTCCAGCGGCGCGTCCGGCTGCACGTCTTCGGCGATGACCGGCGCCGGATTGCCGGACAAGGGTCGGCGCGGTGCTGCCGCGGCGACCGCCGGCACGATCTCTTCCGCGATCGGCTCGGCCGGCGCAGACGGTTCAACATCGAACGTCAGCTCTTCGTGCGCGTGCGACTCCGGCGCGATTTCTTGCTCGCTTTCGAGCACGATGTCTTCGATCGGCAACGAAGCGTCGAACTCCAACTCCGGCGATATCGCGGCAGCGGACTCTTCGAAGTCGTCCGCCGCATGGATGGCGGCGGCTTCAGCCGCCGGATCCAACTCGTCCCCGACGTTGACGGCAGCGGCCTCGGCCGCCGCGTCGATATCGTCCGCGGCGCGAATGGTTGCCGCTTCGGCGGATTCGTCGAACTCGTCTCCGGCGTGAATGGCGGCCGCCATCGCGGCTTCGTCGAAATCGTCGATCGCCCCGACCGCGGCGATAGACTGAGGTTCGCCGGCTTCCGGCGGCAACTCTTCGATCGGCAGACCGAATGCGTCGCGGTCGAAGCTCGCCAGCGAGGCGATCAAGTCTTCCGGAATCGACACTTCGCTCAGCGGACGATCGCTCGGCGGCGCGGCGGCGCGCAGCGCGCGCTCGAGCGCATCGACCGATTCGCCGTCCAGCGGCGGCGGCTCCGACGAAGCAGCCGGCGGCCAGTCGGCCACGGTCTGTTCGGCTGTAGCGCCGGTTTCCGCTGTGTCGCCGCCGATGCCGTACAGCGACAGCGAGGTTTCCGGCTCCGGCAACGCGTCGCGCAAGGCGGCGACGCGCGCGGCGAGCGGATCGGAATCGGGCAGATCGCTGCGGCGCGCTTCCAGGCGCTGCATCACCTCGCGCGTCAGCGCGACCGTTTCGCCGAGCGCGGCGATGCCGTCCGCGTCGGGCGCGAGACCGGCGCCACGCAGGCGCTTGACGTAGCTTTCCAGCGGCGCCAGCACGTTGCCGATGGCCGGAATGTCGACCATCGCGATGGCGCCGTTCAGCGTATGCACCGCGCGCAGTAAGGGCTCGCTCGCGCGCACCGGCAACGGCGCGCAGCGCGCGAGGTAGTCCTCGATCGTGCCGAGATGGGCGGCGACTTCGCTCTGCAGAATGTCGAACAGCACCGGATCGACATTGGGCAGCGGCCCGGCGACGAGTTCGTCCGCCGGCGCGCCGAACGCGGCGGTGAGATGCTCGTCGCCTTGCACGTCCTCGGACAGGCTCGGCAGCTCGGGCGCCAGCGGTACGCGCCGGCGCACGACGCGGCGCACTTTGCGCAGAGTCGCGCTGGCTTCGGGTAGCGCGACGTCTTCGCCGGCAGTCAGGCGTTCGGCGACTTCAGCCAAGGCATTCACGCGCGCCGAACCGACCGTCTCGCCGCGCAACGCCGACAGCAAGGACGGCACCACATCGATCGCCGCGTCGACCAGGGCGACGACGTGATGACCGGGCTTGACGGTGCCGTCGAGCACGCGATTGAGCAGGTTCTCGACCTTCCAGCTGAACTCGCCGAGCGCACGCGCGCCGACCAGGCGGCCCGAGCCCTTCAGCGTGTGGAACGAGCGGCGCACCGATTTCAGCTCGTCGAGATTGTCGACGTCGCGCTTCCACAGCGGCATCTGCCGCTTCAGATTGGCGATCTCCTCGTCCACTTCCTCGACGAAGATTTCGCGGATGCCGTCGTCGATCTCCTCACCCACCGCGCTCTGGAAGCCCGGCAACGGCTCGTCTTCGATCGGCACGTCTTCTTCGATTTCTTCTTCGATCTCGGTCCAGCCGGCCTCCGCATCGATGCCGGTTTCGACCAGCCGCAGGCCGGCCACGTCGTGCTCGTGCGGCGCGTCCGCGCCGGCCTCGCCGATGACCAGATCGTGCAGATCGCGACCGGGCGCGAGGTCGACGCTGGGCAGCGGCGTTTCGATCGCGCCGGCGAATGCCGTCGCGGCGGCATCGCCCGCGGCATGCGGAGCGAAATCGAACGACGCCGCCGGCGGCTCCACGAACGGCCGTGCCGGCGCTTGATCGAGCGGCCAGTAGCCGAGCGCTTCGAGGCTCTCGCGCGCCACGTCGAGAATCTTCTCGCGATTGCGGCGCTGCTCGCGCGTCGCCTCGAGGTAGTACTCGATCGCGGCCAGCGCATCGGCCAGCTTGTCCATTTGTTCGGCGGTCGGCACGCGCCGATGCTCGATCAGCTCGACTTCGACGAAGCGCACGATCGCGGCCATCAGCTCGGCCGCATCGGGCAGGCCGAGCATGCGCAGCGCGCCGGAAATCTCCTCCAACAGGCGCGGGATCTGGCCGACGCGCTGATGGTCCCAAGGCGATTCGATGAAGGCGATGATGTCGTGCTTGGCCTGCACGATGTTGACCGCTGCCTCGCGCATCAACGCATCGAGGATGCGGCGCACTTCGGCTTTGGGCAGTTCCAGTCCTTCCACTTCGATCGTGCTGCCGTCGACCGAATCGCCCAGGCGCTCGATGTGGTCGTCCAGCGACGCTTCCACGTAAAGCAGGGCGCCGGCGACGTCGAGCAGGGCACCCTCGTCGACCACGCGCTGACGCGCGGCGATCTCTTCGACGATGCGGCGTTGCTCGTCGACTACACGGCGCGGCACGCCGAGGCCGAGCATGCCGAGCGTGTCGCCGACGCGACCGAGCACGTCGGCCTGGCCGAGCAGTTCGGACGGATCGGAGCCGCGGCTGCGCAGGAAGATGTCGAGCGCTTCCTTCACGCGCAACAGGTCATCTTTGATCGCGGCGGAAACGGTGCCGAGCAGGTTCTTGTTGCGCCCGGTCATCGAGCCTTGCGCGTGCTGCAACTCGATGTCGGTCGGCAGCAAGGTGTCGAGGCGGTAGGTGCGCGCGATTTCGGCACCGCGCGGACCGCGCCGGTCGCTGCCGTCGGCGGCGGAATGCGCGATGTAGTACAGGAGATTCTTGGTCAGCTCGCGCGGTGGCGCCGCTTCGAAGCCTTCGTCGCCTTCGCCGGCGTAGCGATGGATTTCGCGGTCGACACGGCCGAACAAGAGCTTCACCGCGACACTCGCTTCCAGGCCGCCGTCGCGCACCGCATCGATGGTGCCGGCGGCGATCCACCACAAACGCCGCGCCGGCTCGGCGTGAGACACCGCGCGCAGGCGGTCGAGCACGTCGATCAGGCGATTGAGATGTTCCGCCGCGCCTTCGTCGCGGAACCATTTGAGCAGCGCGGCCTGAAAGCCCAGACGCAGACGCAAGGCCTGGGTGCGGCGGTCGGCTGCGGCCAGCGGCTGCGCGGCGCCGGCGGCGGCGAACGGCAGCGCGGCGGCGAGGTCGGGCGAGAACAGCGCCGACTCGCTCAACAGATTCTCGCCGCGGCAGGCGCGCAGATCGTTCAGCAGCGGCAGCAGAACGATCGGAATGTCCTTGTGCCCGCTCTGCAAGCGCTCGAGATAATCGGGCAGCTGCACCATGCCGCGCATCAGCACCGAGTACGCCTCGTCGCGCTGACGGATGCTGTCGCCCAGCAGCGCCTCGGCCAGGCGCTCCATGTTCTCGACCACCATCGCGGCGCCGTACAGCTCGACCATGCGCAAGGTGCCCTGCACTTGATGCAGATGCGTCGCGCACTCGCGCATCGCGCCGAGGTCGGCCGGCGCGTCGACATAGCGCTCGAGCGCGTCGCGCGCCTGCGCCAAGGTCGCGTCGAGCGCCGGCTTGATCCAGTTCAGCGCGGTGTAGTCGCCGTCGTCGTGGAGTTTCATCGGCGTGCTCCTGCGGACGACAGCCGCGCGCGTCCGATGTGCGCGCGGCAGGTGGATTCGTGGCGTGCGGAAGACCGCGGGGTTCGCATCGGCTTATCCGGTCATCCGGGCAGCTTGAAGTCCGCGACCGAGCGACGCAGATCCGCCGCCAGCTGGGCGAGGTTGCCGATCGATTCGGCCGTCTGGCTCGCGCCGACCGAGGTCTGCGAGGTGATCTCGCGGATCACGTTCATGGTCGAGGAAATGTTGGTCGCGGCCGAAGACTGCTGGCGCGCGGAGCCGGAGATGTTCTGAATCAGTTCGGCCAAGTCGCTCGACACCGTTTCGATTTCGCCGAGCGCGTGACCGGCGTCCTCGGCCAGGCGCGCGCCGGATACCACTTCCGCGGTGGTCTGTTCCATCGAGCTGACCGCTTCGTTGGTGTCGGACTGAATCGTCTGCACCAGGGTCTCGATACGCTTGGTCGCGCCCGAAGCGCGTTCGGCCAGTCGCTGCACTTCGTCGGCGACCACCGCGAAGCCGCGGCCCGCCTCACCGGCCGAGGCGGCTTGGATCGCCGCGTTCAGCGCGAGGATGTTGGTCTGCTCGGCGATGTCGTTGATCAGTTCGACGATCGAGCCGATTTCCTGCGACGACTCGCCCAGGCGCTTGATGCGCTTGGAAGTCTCCTGAATCTGGTCGCGGATCGAATCCATGCCCTGAATCGTCTGCCGCACGACCGCGGCGCCGTTGGTCGCGATCTGCACCGAGCGTTGCGCCACCTCGGCGCTCTCGCCGGAGTTCTGCGACACGGTGTCGATCGAGGTCGCCATTTCGTTGATCGCGCCCGAAGCGGTGCTGATCTGGCGTGCCTGATGTTCGGCCGCGTCGGCCAGGTGCATCGCGGTGCCCTGCGTTTCCTGCGCCGCCGCCGACACCTGCACCGCGGTTTCGTTGATCGTCGTCACCAGGCTGCGCAGCGCCTCGACCGCGAAGTTGACCGAGTCGGCGATCGCGCCGGTGATGTCTTCGGTGACGGTGGCCTTGACCGTGAGGTCGCCTTCGGCGAGCGAACCCATCTCGTCGAGCAGGCGCAGAATCGCGTCCTGGTTGCGCTGATTCAGCTCGACCGTCTGCTGATAGCGGCGCTGCTGGTCGCGCACCATGTTGTAACCGAGTACGAGCAGGAGCAGGAGCGCGCCGCCGGCGGCGATCGCGCCCCAGATCGGGTTCGGGAACAGGCGCTTGCGCGGCAGCTCGTCGATGCGCTGGGCGACGTTGCCGGCGCGCAGCAGCACGCTTTGGCTGTCGGTGAAGCTGGCGTCGGCGGCGTCCTTGACCTCTTGCAGGTTGGTCGCCGCGTTGAGGATGGTCTTGATCGAAGTGTCGGCCGCGGTCCATTGCTGCGCGACGTCGCCGACGATCTGCTTCGCGTTGGCGTTGTCGAGCGGCTTGATGTTGAGTTCGGACGCGCCCTCGAGCAGTCCGGTGACGACGGTCTGATACAGACGCGCATCGCGTTCGAGGCCGGCGGCCGAACTCTGCGTATCGGCGCCGCCGGCGAGGATGTGGCCGACGCGGCCGCTCATACGGTCGGCCAGCTGCATCTGGCGCGAAGTGATGTAGACCTGCGAGGCGCCGGCGTTGCGGTCGGTCAGGATGTTGACCACCTCGCTCATGCGCGCATTGAGGCCGGACAGCTTGTCGGTGAACTCTTTCGCCCCGGCGGCGGCGCCGAGCACGAGGTCTTTGTTGTCGAGGATCTTCTTCGCGCTGGTCTGCAACTGCGTCCAGGCCTTGGTCAGGGCTTGCAGCTCGCTGGTCACGCCGGGTTTGTCGGCGTAGCTCGGCATGCCGGTCTTGTCGCCGGAATTGAGCGCTTTGACGTAGGTGTCGATGTTGGCGCGCGTGCTTTCCAGCTCCTGGAATGCCAGCTCGTTGCCGCCGCCCGCTTCGGATGCGTACTTCGCCAGCTGCTGCGACAACACCTGAATCTGCGTGGTGTAGGAGGTCGCCTTGCGATCGTCGGCGCTGGCCAGATACAGGAACACGAAGTCGACGATCGCGAACACGAACAGAAATCCGAGCAGTACGAACAGCACCGTGTTCGCACCGCCGCTGCGTTCGCGTCCGAGTGCACCCGACGTAGTACTCACGCCCCACCCCCTAACTGGTTCAATGGTCTTTGCGCGCCGTTCACGCCGCGGCCTGCTGGAATTCCGCCGTGCGCACCAGCTCGCCCATGCTGAACAGGCCCCACAGGACCTCGCCCGACTGCACGTTTTCGCCGACGTAGTGCGTATAGCGTTCGTCGATCTCGCCGACCGCCCCTGCGATCTGCTCCTGCGAGAAGCTGCGCTGGCCGAACAACTCGTCGACCAACAGTCCAACACTGCCGCCCGGCTGGCGCACGATCAGCACGCGCGTGGTTTCGCCGATCGCACTGCGCTGGCCGGCGACGAATTCGTACAAGTCCACCACCGGCACCAGGTTGCCGCGCACGTTGGCGATGCCGAGCAGCCAGCCGCGTGCGCCGGGTACCGCGGTCAGCGCGGGCGGGGTCAGGATCTCGTTGACCTCGGCGATGCTGCTGACGAAATGGCGGTCGCGCAGACGGAAGCCGATGCCGCGCCACAAGCCCGGCGCCTCGACCTGCTCGGGCGCGCCGGCGGCGTGCGCGAGACTGCGCTGCTCGTAGGAGGCGAGCGCTTCGAACGGCGACAGCGTGGCGGCGTCGACGCGATTCATGCGCCGCTCCGACACGCGCGCACACGCGACCCACGCGAGTTCACTGCGCGCGGCATGCAGGCTTCGTGCTGGTCAATGGCTGCCATCTCTTCCCCTGTCGATCGAATGGCAAGTCGGGCTTATCTAAGGTCCACGTGGCGGCGGATCGCTCCGAGCAGCTCCTCGCGCGTGAACGGCTTGGTCAGGTACTGCTCCGAGCCGACGATGCGGCCGCGTGCCTTGTCGAACAGGCCGTCCTTGGAGGACAGCATGATCACCGGCGTCGACTTGAACATCTGGTTGTTCTTGATCAGCGCGCAGGTCTGATAGCCGTCCAGGCGCGGCATCATGATGTCGACGAAGATGATCTGCGGCTGCTGATCGGAGATCTTGGCCAGCGCCTCGAACCCGTCGGTCGCGGTGACGACCTCGCAGCCTTCCTTGCGCAGCAGCGTTTCGGCCGTGCGGCGAATGGTCTTCGAATCGTCGATGACCATCACCTTGATGCCGGCCAGGCCACCCTCGTTGCTGTCGTCCACTCTTCCCCCTGCGTAAAACCGCCGGCATATCGCCAGCGGTCCGATGTCTCATTGTCGCGAGCATGCAAGACACGTACCCGGCATCGTCCGGATGCGGCCTGAAGCAACACGAGAATCCGCCTTATCCAACACGTCAGCGAGGCTGTCAAGTTGTTGCGATAAGCCCTCGAATTGCCGAGAGATCGGGCCCGCATCCCGGCGGGTGCGCAAGCCCCCCGAGTGTAATATGCGCGCGTTGCCGCCGATGCGACCTGCGTCGCGCTGCGAATGCCGCGCCCCGGCGCGCCGACGCGGCGGAGTTCGCAGCGGGCGGTCACCGTTCGCCTCTATGCTTGCCGCGTTTTTGCCCCTGCCCCGGATCGCCCCTCCATGACCCGAACCCTCGCCGTGCTGATGGACCCGATCGCACGGATCAATCCCAAGAAAGACACCACCCTGGCCCTGCTGCTCGAAGCGCAGCGCCGCGGCTACACCCTCTTGTACATGACGCAAGGCGACCTCGCCGTGCTCGACGGCAAGGCCTGGGGGCGCATGGCGCCGCTGGTCGTACGCGACGACCCGCACGACTGGTTCAGCCTGGGCGAGGCGGAATGGCGCGAATTCGCCGGCATCGACTTCGCGCTCGCGCGCAAGGATCCGCCGGTCGACGCGCAGTTCATCTACGACACCTTGGTGCTGGAATTGGCCGAACGCGACGGCGTCGCCGTCATCAATCGACCGCAGTCGCTGCGCGACTGCAACGAAAAACTCTTCGCCCTGCACTTTCCGCAGTGCTGCGCGCCGACCGCGGTGGCGCGCCGCGCGGCCGACATCAAGAACTTCGTCGCCCAGCACGGCGAGGTCGTACTGAAGCCGCTCGACGGCATGGGCGGGCGCAGCATCTTCCGCTCGCACCACGGCGATCCGAACCTGAACGTGATCCTCGAAACCCTGACCTCGAACGGCCGCGATTTCGCCATCGCACAGAAATTCATCCCCGAAATCCGCGCCGGCGACAAGCGCGTGCTGCTGATCGACGGCGAACCGGTGCCGTACGCGCTGGCGCGCATTCCGCAGGGCGACGAATTCCGCGGCAACCTCGCCGCCGGCGGCCGCGGCGAAGGCGTGCCGCTGTCCGAGCGCGACCGCTGGATCGCGGCCCAGGTCGGACCCGAACTGGTGCGTCGCGGCCTGCGCTTCGTCGGCCTGGACGTGATCGGAGACTGGCTGACCGAAGTCAACGTGACCTCGCCGACCTGCGTGCGCGAGCTCGACGCCGCCTTCGGCCTGAACATCGCCGGCACTCTGTTCGACCGCCTCGAAGCGACCCGATGAGCGACACGGTTCCGCTCGAACCCGCGTCCGGCAGCGCGGACCGGCTCGGCGTCACCTTGCTGTTCTCGATCGTCGCGCACGCGGTGCTCGCGCTCGGGCTGACGTTCGAGTTCGAAAAGCCGGCGCCGCGGCTGCCGTCGCTCGACGTGATCTTGGTGCAGTCGGCCAACAGCGAGAAGCCCGAGAAGGCCGACTTCGTCGCGCAGGCGAGCAACAGCGGCGGCGGCGAGGCGGACAAGGCGCATCGCCCGGCGCAGCCCTTGTCCGGACCTGTGCCCAAACTGCAATCGGGCGTCGCGCCGATGCCGCTCGAAGACGGCGCGCCGCGGCCGACACCACCGAGCCCGGTCGAACGGCTGACGCAACGAACTTCCGACTTCAAGATCCAGACCGACCGGCAAGCGCCCGAAGCGCCGGAGCGGCCGAGCCAGACTGAACTGGAAACCGAGCAGCGCCAGCTCGAGATGGCCAAGCTCGCGCAGGAGATCCAGAAGGAAACCGAGCAGTACGCCAAGCGGCCCAAGCGCAAGTACATCTCGGCCAATACGCAGGAATACGAATTCGCCGCCTACATGCGCGCCTGGGTCGCACGCATCGAGCGCGTCGGCAATCTGAATTATCCCGACGAAGCGCGCCGCAAGCAGCTGCACGGCCAGTTGGTGCTGACCGTCGGCCTGGATCGTTCGGGCAAGATCAAGAGCATCGACGTGATCCAATCGAGCGGCCACAAGGTGCTCGACGATGCCGCCGTGCGCATCACGCGTCTGGCCGAGCCGTTTCCGCCCTTGCCCGAGAGCAAGGAAAAGGTCGACGAGTTGTACATCTCGCGCACTTGGCAGTTCTTGCCCGGCGAGAGCTTGCGCACGCGCTGAACTCCGGCGGCGGCGCCGAAGCGCCGCGCCGGTCGCCGTCGTCTATAGCCCGCCATCGAACCCGTCCGCGAAGATCGCATCGCGGAACGGCGTCACCACCAAGGTCGCGCTGGCTGCGTTCGCGTTGTCGCCGAGCGTCGTGCGCAGGCTGCCGGCCGGCAGGGTGTTCACGTAGCTGCCCACGCTGGGCGAAACGATCGACACCGCCACCGTGCAGCTGCCGCTCGGGATGCGCAAACCCGTGCCGAGCGTGAGGACATTGGCGCCGGCGACGGCGCCGATCGAGCCGCCGGTGCAAGTCGTGACGAGACCGGGAGCGGTCGCCAGCACCAGCGGTTGCGGCAAGGCGTCGACCAAGGGCGAGGTCAGCGTCGCGACGTTCGCATTTGCGTTGTAGAGCGCGATGACGAGGCGTGCGGGCAAGCCTTCCATCTGATTCGCCGGCACGAAGCTCTTCTGCAGCGAGGGCGGCGACGACGGCGTCGACGCAGTCACGCGCAAGCTGGCGCTTGCCGCTGTCGCGTTCGCGCCGGCATCGGTTTGCAGGGCACCGGCAGCAATCGTGTTGGTCGCATTGGCGGCGCTGGATGCAGTGACCGACGCGGTCAGCGTGCAATTGCCGCGCGCGGGAATCTTCGCGTTCGCCGCGAGCGTGACCTGATTGCCGCCCGCACTCGCGCCGCCGCCCGCACAGGTCGTCGCCGCGTTCGCCGGGCTGGCGACGACCAGCGGCGCCGGCAGCACGTCGGCGAGGCCTGCGCTGAGCGTCAGCGGCGTCGCGTTCGGATTGCTCAAGGTCACGGTCAAGGTGCTGATGTCGCGCGCGGCGATGCTGGTCGGCGCGAACGCCTTCGTCACGCTCGGCGGCTGCGGTTGCGGCATCGTCACGCTGAGTGTCGCGCTGGCCGGGTCGGGATTCTCGCCGTTGTCGGTCTGCAACGCGCCGGCCGGAATCGTATTGACGAAGCGGCCGCCGGCGTCCGTACGCACGCGCACCTGCACGCGACAAGAACCACCGGCCGGAATCGACGCGCCGTTGCCGAGCGTGACTGTGCTCGCGCCCGGCGTCGCCAACACAGCGCCGCCGGCGCAGGTGGTGCCGGCACCGGCGGGATCGGCGATAACGACGTGCTCGGGCAGCACGTCGGACAAGTCGGCGGTTAGGCGCACCGCGCGCTGGATCTCGTTGTTCAACACGATCGCCAGCGTGCTGTCGCGATCACCATCGATCGAGGCCGGATTGAACGACTTCGCCACGGTCGGCGGCTGCGTCACCACGGCCAGCACGGCGACTGCGTCGTCAGGGCTGTCGCCGAGCGTAGTCTTCAACGCACCCGCCTCGATCAGATTGACGAACAGCCCCCCCTCCTGCGCGCGCACGCGCGCCTGCACCTGACAAGTACCGTTGGCGGGAATCGCCGCGCCCGTGCCGAGCGTCAACGTGTCGGCACCGGCCGTCGCGGTCAGCGCGCCGCCGGCACAGGTGGAACTCGCGCCCGGCGGATCGGCCAGCACGAGACCGTCGGGCAGTTCGTCGACCAGGCTCGCGCTCAAGGTCGCCGCGCGCTGGTTGTCGTTGGCGAGCGTCAATGACAGCCGGCTGGTGGCGCCGAGCACGACGCTGAGCGGCGCGAAGTCCTTGGCCAAAGTCGGCGGGGTGGAGGTGACGGTCAACGTCGCCGTGGCCGCGCTCGGGTTGTTGCCGAAGTTGGTCTGCAACGCGCCGCCGGGAATCGTATTGAGGAACGGCCCGGCCGCCGTCGTCGTCACCCGCACGTGCACCTGGCACTGACCGTTGGCCGGAATCGTCACCGCCTGGCCGGTGCCGTTGTCGCTCAAGGTGACCGTGTCGGTGCCGGGCGTGACCGAGACCGCGCCGTTCAAGCACGTGGTGCCCTTACCCGGCTGATCGGCGATGACGACCTTCTCCGGCAAGCGATCGAGCAGATCGTGCGTCAGCGTCGCGGGCAGCGCGTTCGGGTTGCGCAGGGTGATGGTCAGCGCGCTCGTCGCGCCGAGCACGATGTTGGGCGGATTGAAGCCTTTTGCCACGGTTGGCAATGCGGCTTGCGCCGGCGTTGGGCCGAAGGCGACGCAGGCGGAGGCGAGGAGGAAAACAAAGAACCGTGATTTGCACATTGCGCCGCGCTCTTGGGGACGTCGCAATGAGTGAGCGGAAGCGGTGAAGCATCACGCAGACATCGCCGGGGCGGCGTGCTCTTCGTGTAACGTCAGGCGGCGAGAAAGCGTCAAGCCCCTGTCGACCCTTCGCTACAGCCGACGGAGCTGCACACCGAATGCTTCGCCGCACACGCTCGTGCATCGACCGCGGAAAATCCAGCTCGCTTCCGACGGCCGGAGACGAGTCTCGTGGCAGATCGACTCGGTGAAACTGCTATACGATCGCGCCCGGCTACGAAGAGAGACGACAGGTGCCCGCATGACGTTCTTCAGAAGATCGATAGCAGCGGGTTACGCGTTTCGTCGCTCGCGTCGTGGCGCATTTCGGATGCTAGCGGCCTTGCTCGTTGCGACGTTGTCCTCGAATGGAAAAGCGGCGCAGATCGACATCGCCGGTCCGGCCGGAAGCGTGTCTTTCGGCATCGCCGTGACCCTATTGCCCAACGGCAACTTCGTCGTGATCGATCCCAAGGCGAACCGCGGCGCACAGAATGCCGGCGCGGTTCATCTCTACAGCCCGAGCGGCACGCTGATCAGTACGCTCCACGGTGACGAGCCTGACGACTTCGTCGGCGGTGGCGGTGTCGCCGTGCTTGCGAACGGCAATTTCGTCGTTTTGAGCCCCGGGTGGAACAACGGAACTTCGCACAGCGTGGGTGCCGCGACGTGGGTCGACGGCGTTCACGGTTTGTCCGGCGCCGTCTCGCCCGACAACTCACTGGTCGGAACGCAAACGAACGACTCGGTCGGCATCTACGGCGCCGCCCCCTTGAGCAACGGCAACTACGTCGTCATCAGTCCGTGGTGGAACAATGGGGACGCCGACGCGGCGGGTGCCGTGACGTGGGCGGATGGGCGCATCGGCATCCACGGAGCCGTCTCGATCCGCAATTCGCTGGTTGGAAAAAATCCATACGACCGTGTCGGCGACGGCGGCATGAATCGAGGTTACCAAGGCATTGCCCTACCTGACGGCAACTACGTTGCCGCGAGCCCCACTTGGACCAATGGAACGGCCGCATCCGCCGGCGCCGTAACGTGGATCGATGGAAACATCGGTCTTCATGGCGAAGTTTCGGCGAGCAACTCCCTAGTGGGAACCACGGCAAACGACAAGGTGAGCAGCGGCGGCATCGTGGTGCTGGCGAACGGAAACTACGTCGTGACGAGTTCGTTTTGGGACAACGGTTCGGCACCGGATGTCGGTGCAGTGACTTGGGTGGATGGAAAAAAAGGACTCTCCGGCCCCATTTCTCCGATCAATTCACTGGTCGGGACGATGGGAGGCGACTCGGTCGGGTACGCCGGGCGCGCCCACGTTACGGCGCTCAGCAACGGCAACTATGTCGTTCCGAGCTCGGGTTGGAGTAACGGGGACGTCCGATATGTCGGAGCAGTCACGTGGGCCAACGGGGCTCGCGGCATCTCGGGGCCCGTTTCAGTTCAAAACTCCTTGGTAGGAACCACCAGTCACGACCTCATAGGCGAAAGGATCATTGCGCTCACCAACGGCAACTACGTTACAAGCAGCGCTAATTGGACCAATGGCAATGTCCAGCTCGCGGGTGCCGCCACCTGGGGCGACGGAAACACCGGGCGTGTCGGCGCTGTCACGGCGGACAATTCTTTGGTCGGGACCAACGCGGCGGATTTCGTCGGAACGGAAATCGTCGCTCTCAGTGACGGCAACTACGTCGTCTCCAGCCCCAATTGGAGTGCCAACGCCTCCTCCGCCACCATCGGCGCCATCACTTGGGGCAATGGAGCGATCGGCACCGCGGGCGTGGTATCGCGCCAAAATTCGCTTGTCGAGACCGCGCAAACGGATACCGATGGAGTGGTCGCCCTGACCAACGGCAATTACGTGATAGTCAGCCCCAGCTGGAGCGATGACTACGGCTCGAGACCAGACATTGGAGCGGTGGCTTGGGTGAAAGGCGATCAGCCGGCGATAGGCGAACTCTCGGCCGATCGAGCATTGATCGGAGTGCATGCCCTAGATCGGGTCGGTCGCGGGCCGGTCGTCGCGCTGAGCAACGGCAACTACGTAGTTGGCAATCCTCTTTGGGGAAGTCCCTCAGCCGTCGGCGCGGTAACCTGGGCGGACGGGCGTACGGGATTGTCCGGAATCGTCTCTTCGAGCAATTCGATGATCGGGCCGTTGACGCAGAGTCCGCTCGGCAACTACGGGATTGTTCCACTCGAAGACGGCAACTACCTGGTTCTCAGTGGCCCCACGATCGTCGATTCGACAAGGGACGCCGCGATCACGCTGGTCGACGGTTCTCGACCGGCGGCAGGCAACGCGCCAGTCGAGACTAGCGTTCGCGGAATCGTTCCGCGCAATGGCCCCGACCTAAGCTACGCCTACGATGCCCGGCGGCGCACGTTGTGGGTCGGCCGGTCCAGCGAAAATATCGTCAGCAGAATCCAGCTGGGACCTGCGCAGGAAGTGCGCCGCTCCGAGCGCCCCATTCCACCGATCCTCCTCCACGCACGACCTCGCTAGCCCTCTTGCAGCCTTCGTTTTGCGTCGCGCCGACTTCGGTCGCGCCACAGCGGCGCCGTTTTGCCGTGGTATGACAAAACATCGCGCGGAGACGCATTCTGAGCCGCACGTGACCAATCTGCTCCGCGTGCTCCGTACGCCGGGCGTCCGCACCGACTCCTGAGTACAATCCACCCATGCCCGACCCCACCCCGCTGAGCAACCAGCTGCTGATCGCGATGCCGGCCTTGCGCGATCCGAACTTCGCGCGCGGCGTGACGTTTCTGTGTCAGCACGGCGAGGACGGCGCGATGGGGCTGATGATCAACCGCATGTCCGAATACCGCCTGGGCGATGTGCTTGCGCAGATGAACATGCATTCGGAGATTCCCGACATCGTCGATGCGCCAGTGCTGATCGGCGGCCCGGTGCAGCCCGAGCGCGGCTTCGTGCTGCATTCGCCGAACGGCGATTGGGAATCCTCGTTCCGCATCTCCGATCGCGTCAGCGTGACGACCTCGCGCGACATCCTGGTCGCGATCGCGGCCGGCAACGGACCGCGCCACGCGGTGGTCGCGCTCGGCTACTCGGGCTGGAGCCCGGGCCAGCTCGAGCAGGAACTGGTCGAAAACCACTGGCTGACCGCGCCGGCGTCCGAGCGCGTGCTGTTCGAGACGCCGCTGGAGCAGCGCTGGGAAGCCGCCGCGCATCTGGTCGGGGTGAATCTGTTCCAGATGGCCAGCTATGCCGGCCACGCCTGAGCGCCCTTCGTCTCTCGCTTCGAGCACAGATTCCGATTCTGGCAACGTTTTCGGCTTCGACGTCGGCACCCGCCTGATCGGCGTCGCGCTCGGCAATCGCCTCACCGCCAGCGCACGTGGATTGGCCGCGCTGGCGAGCGGCGAGTGGGCGCGTCTGGATGCGTTGGTCGCCGAGTGGCATCCGCAGCGTTTCGTGGTCGGCCTGCCGCTCGCACTTGACGGCGGCGAGCAGCCGATGACGCGCATCGCGCGCGAGTTCGCACGTGCGCTCGAGCGGCGCTACGCGCGCACGGTCGAGCTGGTCGACGAACGCCACAGCTCGCGCGAAGCGGCGCGCCGTTTCGCCGAGCGCCGCGCCGAAGGCAGCGCCAAGCGCAAGCACGCGGCCGAAATCGACGCGCTCGCCGCCGCGGTCATTCTGGAGCGCTGGCTCGCCGGCGCCGCGCGCGATCGCGCCGGTTCCCCTTCTCCTTGATAGTCCGATCCGCATGTCCAACCCGCACGAACGCCTGCGCCACCTGTTGACTCTCGAAGACCTAGGCCGCGAGCGCCTGCTCGCCCTGCTCGATCGTGCCGCGGAGCTGCGCGCGCAATTCCGCCAGGGTTCGCTGCCGCCGCTGTTGGCCGGGCGCACGGTGATGAATCTGTTCTTCGAGCCGTCGACGCGAACGCGCACCAGCTTCGAACTCGCCGCGCGCCGGCTCGGCGCGCTGGTGGTCAACTTCGACATCGCCAGCTCCTCCACCAGCAAGGGCGAAACGCTGGAGGACACGCTGGCGACGCTGGAAGCGATGGACGCCGACGCGTTCGTCGTGCGCCACAAGGAAAACGGCACGCCGGCGCAGCTGGCCGCACACGCGCGCCGCGCCGCGGTGTTGAATGCCGGCGACGGCAACCACGCGCACCCGACCCAGGGCTTGCTCGATCTGCTGACCATGCGCGACCGCAAGGGCCGCATCGAAGATCTCACGGTGACGATCTGCGGCGACATCCGCCATTCGCGCGTCGCGCGCTCGGACGTGCACGGTCTTACCGCGCTCGGTGCGAAAGAGATTCGCCTATGTGGACCCGCCGCTCTGCTGCCCGACGCGCAGCAGTTCCCGCAATGCCGCGTCGGCGAGGATTTCGACGCCGCTCTCGACGGCACCGACGTGATCGTCATGCTGCGGCTGCAGAAGGAGCGCATGGACAGCCTGACCGGGCTCGACGAGAACGCCTACTTCGCTCGTTACGGGCTCGACGCGACACGCCTTGCGCGCGCGCGCAGCGACGCGATCGTGATGCATCCGGGGCCGATGAACCGCGGCGTCGAGATCGCCCCCGAGGTCGCCGACGGTGCGCAGTCGGCCGTGCTCGATCAGGTCGCCAACGGCGTGTTCGTGCGCATGGCGGCGCTGACCGAACTGCTCGGGCGCTGACCGCCGCGAGTCGTGGATCACGGGCCCGCCGGACAGGGGCCTGATACAATTGCGGGCTGTCTTCGACTGGGGAGTTGATCGATGCGTCACTACGCAAGGAATGGACTGGTCGCGCTCGCCGCTGCGATCTTCGTAGCAGCCTGTGGCAAGAAAGCCGACGACGACGCACCGATCGCGTTCGTGCCGGCCGACACGCCGTACGTGATCGCCGCACTCGAACCAGTGCCGGATGCGACCGCGAAGTACTTGAGCGCGCAGGCGCAAGGCATCTGGTCGGCCATCTTCCCGATGTTCGAACAGATGATGACCGAGAGCGAACAGAAAACGGACGACACGGCGACACCCGAACAGCTCGCGCTGCAAGCGAAGACCCGCCGCGTGATAAAGGCGGTACTGGAAGAGGTCCGCGGCCGCGACACGCCGGAGAAATGGCAGGAAGTCGGGCTCGGCACGCAGGTGCGTTCGGCCATCTACGGCGTCGGCCTGCTGCCGGTGCTGCGTGCCGAAATCCTCGATCCCGACAAATTCCGCGCGATGATCGCGCGCATCGAACAGAACGGCGGCGAGAAGCTCGGCACCGCACGCGTCGGCGAGCAAGACGTGTGGACGATCGGCGGCGATCCGCTGCTCGGCCTGATGGCGATCGAAGGCAAGCACCTGGTCCTCACGATGGTGCCCGCCGGCGCCGACGAGCCGCTCAAGCGTCGCGTGCTCGGCCTCGACCGGCCGGCGCAAAGCCTGGCCGACACCAAGGCGCTGGCCGACTTCAACAAGGCGCGCGGCTACCTGCCCTACGGCAGCGGCTGGATCGACACGCGCCGCGTGCTCGCCCTGTTCAACGACGATCCCGCGCTGGCCGCGCTGGCGAAAGCCGCCAACGAGCCGAAGCCGGAACTCGACGCCGCCTGCCGCGGCGAACTCGACGCGCTCGCGGCGAAGGCGCCGCGCTTCGCCATCGGCTACAGCCAGTTCGACACCCAGCGCATGACGATGCGCATGCGCCTCGATCTCGACCCGGCGCTGGCGAAAGCACTGGCGGCGCTGCCGACCGCCCTGCCCGGCGCCACTTCCAGCGACTCGCTGTTCGATTTCGCGTTCGCGCTGCCGGTGCTGCGCGGTCGTGACTTCCTCGTCGCGCAAGCCGACGCGGTCGCCGCGGCACCGTTCAAGTGCGAGCTGCTGCAGCCGCTGAACGCCGAGATGGCCGAGATGAAGGGCAAGATCGAAGAGACGATCCCGCCGCCGCTGGCCGACCTGATCGGCGTGCGCATCACGCTCGATCGCCTGGTGCTGCCGGATGCGAGCAACGGCGACAAGCTCGATGCGGCAGGCCGCGTGCTGGTCGGCAGCAACAACCCGGCCTTCCTGACCGGTCTGGCGCAGATGTCGGTGCCGGCGCTGCAGAAGATCACCTTTAAGCCCGACGGCAAGGCCGTCGCGATTCCGTCCGAGGTGGTACCGGGCGGCTACGCGGAAGGCCACGAGATCCATGCCGCGATGGGCGCGAAGACGCTCGGCCTCGCGATCGGCAGCAACCAGGTCGCCAAGCTCGAAGCGGCCGTGGCGGCCACGCCGGGCGCACCCGGCGCGCTGATCGAATCCAGCTTGGACGGCAAGACGTACAAGCTGCTCGGCGATGCGTTCGCCATGTTCGCCGATAAGATGCCGGACAAGGAACGCAGCTCGATCGAAGCGCAGCGCAAGCTGTACGCGCTGTACGCGCAGTGGTTCAAGCGCCTCGGCGGCAGCATGAGCTTCGGTGCCGAAGGCATCGACATCGTGCAGGATGTCGAGTACGCCAAGCAGTAGCTTCGAGCGTCCTCCTATCCCGCCGCCGGGATAGGAGGACGCGATTCATACTCGCGCGAATACTTGGTATCGAAGGACCGCTGCTACAAATCGCGCGCCAGCAGCAAGTCCAAGTGCAGGCGCCCGTCCAACCCCGCCGCCGCATTCGCCTCGCGCCAGATCGCCATCACCTCGTCCGGCTCGACGCAGCGCTGACGCCGGCCGTCGCGGTGCAAGACCACGAAGGCCGGATAGAAACGGCGCAGCCAGCGCAGATAGTCGATCGGCGCGCTCGCCGCGGCGCGCTCGATCGCCCACGGATGGAACTCGCTGATCAGCGTGGGACGGAAGCGCTCCAGCGTGCGTTCGAGCCCGCGCATCGCCAACGGCTCCATGCCTTCGACGTCGATCTTGATCAGATCGAGCCGCTCGCACGTGCGCAAGGTGTCGTCGAGCACTACCACCGGCACGCGCTCGCCGCTGCCGTGCGCCTCGCGCAAGCGCTCGCCGGCTGCGGCCGGGCGTGCGCTGTTGGAGGTGGTCGGATGCGTGCGCAGTTCGATCGCTCCGACCCGATCGGACGCGGCCGCCGCGACGAGTTCCAGCTGAGCGAAGCCGTTCGCCTGCGCCGAGCGTGCGATCAGGCGGCGATTGCGCGCGATCGGCTCGACCGCGATCACGCGCCCCTCGGGCCCGACCAGCGAGGCGCCGAGCAGGCTCATCAGCCCGATGTTCGCGCCGACGTCGAGCATGACGTCGCCGGCGCGCAGGCGGTCGCGCAACGCCTGCGCGACGTGCGGTTCGTGCGTCTGCCCGGCCAAGGTCGGTGCACCCATGTGCGCATCGCTGGCATAGGCGTAGACGCGATAGCCGTTCTGCTCCACCGCCTGCGGCGCTTCGGCCTCGTTGACCACGTACCAACGCCGTCCGCGCCAGCCGGGACCGGCGGAGGCGTCGTCGAGCGCGTACAACAGATGCAACTGCGGTTGGCGCGCCAGCCGCGCGAGCAAATCCCGCTCCGGCAACGCATGCATCTCGAAGACTTCGCGCCGCCGCCAGAGCAGGCGTCGCAAAGGATTGAGCCAGCGATTGGGTGTCAATCCAAACAGGCGGCCGCGCAGGCTGTCGTCGGCATCGTCGACGAAATGGAACACCGCCGCGCCGCCCGGCGCCAGCACGCGAAAGAATTCCTCGACATACCCGGCCGCGAGCGCAGCGGGAATGTGCTGCAAGGTGATGTGCGAGAACACGAAGTCGACGCTGGCGTCGGCGATTCCCTGCAGTCGCGCCGAGGCGTTCTCGCGAAACTCCAGATGCGCCAAATCCGCGTTCAACTCACGCGCCGCCGCGATCATGCTGGGCGAAACGTCGACGCCGATCACCTGCTCGAAATGCGCGGCCAGCGCACGCGAGAGCCGGCCCACGCCGCAACCGAAATCGAGCGCGAGTTCGCGCCGCTGCGGCCAGCCGGCGGCGCCGAGCAGTTCCAGCTGCGTGTCGATTTCGAGCTGCCCGGTGGCGAGAAACTCGTCGATCTGCCAGCGCCCGCCGCGCTTGTCGGCTTGCGACAGCACGGCCCACAGCGGATCGTCGCGGCCGAGCGTCTGCCAGACGCGGCGCAGGTGGTTCAGCTGCCGGGATTCGGCATTCGGGAGCGGGGATTCGGACACGCGCGGGCAATCGGTTCATACGCGCTCGACGCGCGAACCGGCAATCTTAGCCTTTCACCAATCCCGAATCCCGATTCCCCAATCCCGGCCTTCAGGTCTCTACCAACTCGACCCCATCCAAACCCTGGCTCAGCGTATGCGCATCGCCGCCCTGGGCGAGCTTGATCTTCAGGCGCACTTCGTTGGCCGAGTCGGCGTGGCGCAGCGCGTCCTCGTAGCTGATCTCGCCGGCCTGGTACAGCTCGAACAGGCTCTGGTCGAAGGTGCGCATGCCGAGGTTGGTCGATTCCTTCATCACGTCCTTGAGCTTGTGGATCTCGCCCTGACGGATGTAGTCGGCGATCAGCGGCGTGCCGAGCATGACCTCCATCGCGACGCGGCGCGCCTTGCCGTCCGGCGTCGGGATCAGCTGCTGCGCGACCACGCCCTTGAGGTTCAGCGACAAGTCCATGAAGAGCTGCTGGCGGCGGTCTTCGGCGAAGAAGTGGATGATGCGGTCCATCGCCTGGTTCGCGTTGTTCGCGTGCAGCGTGCACAGGCAGAGATGGCCGGTTTCGGAGAAGTTGATCGCGTGCTCCATCGTCTCGCGCGTGCGCACTTCGCCGATCATGATCACGTCGGGCGCCTGGCGCAGCGTGTTCTTCAGCGCGTTCTCCCAGGTATCGGTGTCGATGCCGAGTTCGCGCTGGGTGACGATGCAGCCGGCGTGGTCGTGGACGTACTCGATCGGGTCTTCGATCGTGATGATGTGGCCGGTCGAGTTCTGGTTGCGATAGCCGACCATCGCCGCCAGCGAGGTCGATTTGCCGGTGCCGGTGGCGCCGACGAAGATGATGATGCCGCGCTTGGTCATCGCCAGCGACTTGATGATCGCCGGCAAGCTCAGCTCCTCGATGGTCGGGATGCGCGTTTCGATCCGGCGCAGCACCATGCCGACGCAGTTGCGCTGATAGAAGCAGGAAACGCGGAAACGGCCGACGCCGGTGACCGAGATCGCGAATTGGCACTCGTGCGTTTTTTCGAATTCCTCGCGCTGCGACGGCGTCATCACGTTCAGCACCATGTCGCGCGACTGCTGCGGCGTCAGCGCGTTCTGGGTGATCGGCGCGATGCGCCCGTTGACCTTCATCGACGGCGCCACCCCGGCCGTGATGAACAGGTCCGACGCCTTCTTGTGCGACATCAACTTGAGATAAGAGGTGAAATCGATGCTGCTCATCTTGTAGCCCCCGGGACCGGCCTGCGCCGGAGCGCGGCCATCTTACACCTCGCCCGAACGGGCCCGCTGCGACGCTTGCATGGTTTTTCGCGACGTCGGACGCGTTCCGCGCGAGGTGGCTAGAACGCGACCAGATCGACCCCACGCGAGTTGCCGCCGCGCAGATCGACTTCGACCTCGACGCCCGCACCGGCCTCGCACACGGCGCAGGCATAGACCGCGACGAACGCATCCGAAACGGAGGGCGCAACACTGCGCCCGTTCATGCGCACCGTGACGGTCGGCAACTCGGTCAAGCCGTAGCCGATCTTCGAGATCGCCAGCCGTTCGGACGCACCGAGGTGCAGCGTGAGCACGCGGTCTCCTTCGAGCGCGGCAGGAATCTGTGCCGGATAGACCGGCGCGTCCGGCGGCGAGAAGCCGGCCGCGTCGCCGAGCGGCCGCGCCGCGATCAAGCCGATCGATCCGATCCGGTGCGCCGGCACCGCGCCGAGGTGTTCGAACATCGCGCGGGATAGTCCGAGCCAGTGTTGACGCGCGGCGTCAGCGCCGCCGATTTCGACGTCGCTGCGACCGCAAGCGAGGCGCATCGCGATCGCCTGATCGCTGGCCAGTTGCGTCGCGTACGCGCCGTGAATGCTGGCGCCGCTCTGCTCGCACAGAAAACGCCCGCTCTTGCGCTGCGCATAGGCCGGCATCAGCGGCAGAGTTTCGGCATTGCCCGCGCGCGCGCTCTTGATGTCGAACAGTGGCAGCCACTCGAAGGTCCAGGTGCCGCTAGCCTGGAATTTCGCGTTGCCCGCGAGCGTGAGCAGGCAGGCCCCCAGGCTCACCGCGACGACTCCGGCGCGAACCGTCCGCGCGAGACGCGTTTCGCCGAGCGCCGCCAGGCCGATCGCGACCAGTCCGGCCAGAATGAACCAGATCGAGGCGGCCATGTAGTACGGCGTCGCCGCGCGCAGCAAGGTCGTCGTCGCCAGCATCGCCAGCAAGGCCGCCGCAGAGCACGCGATCACGCGCTGCGTGCGCGCTTCGCGCACGGCGAAAACCAGACCGATCGCACCGGCGGCGCCACCCGTCGCGACCACGGCGGCAGCGGCATCGGCCCAGAGCGAAGGCCAACCCAAGGTCGGCGCGAACCATTCGCGCGTGCCGCCCCAGGCGACGCCGGTGAACAGGCCGACGACGTCGAACGCGCGGCCGGTCGCGCTCTCGTTGCCGAGGTAGGCGGTCGCCCGGCCCAACTCGGCAAAACCGAGCGAGGCATCCCAGTAGAAGAACGGCAAGAGCGGCAGCAAGGCCAGCACAGCCGCCGTCGCGACATCGCGCAGACGCAAGGCACCTTGCCGCCATGCCCACAGCATCGCGCCGAGCCCGATCCAAACCAACCCCGCGTTGGCCGGGTGCGCGTGAATGGCGAGCACGCCGAGCAGAGCCATCGCGGCGAGGTAACGTGTGCGCGGCCGTTTGCAGTAACGCACCGCGCACAGCGCGAACGCGAGATCGAGCGGC
The DNA here is from genome assembly GCF_058808595.1 of Dokdonella sp. GW821-FHT11D02. Lineage (NCBI taxonomy): Bacteria > Pseudomonadati > Pseudomonadota > Gammaproteobacteria > Lysobacterales > Rhodanobacteraceae > Dokdonella > Dokdonella sp. GW821-FHT11D02. The sequence continues at coordinate 4,207,542 of NZ_CM179520.1, forward strand.
AGCGACAGCAGCGGATGCGACGGCAGCAGCCACTCGAAGGTCGACCAGTTCGGCACCAGCAGCCCGACCGCGAACAGAAGGCCGGCGCGCCGGCTGTGCAAGGCCTTGCCGAGCAGATAAGCGAGCGGAACCTGCAACGCGGCGAGCAGGCCGAGCAAGAGCAAGGTGGGCAACCAGGACCGGCCGATCGCCAACAGCGCGGCCAACAAATAGAACCAAACCGGGCCGAGATGGATGGTCTCGTTCAAGACCGGACCGTAGAGCGGGAATTCCGCGCCGTGAACGATGCGGTAGGCAACGAAGAAGTCTCGCGCCAGCCCCATGTGCACGCCGGAGAAAGGAATGCGCACGAGCAGCAGCGCCATCAGCAGCGCGAGCGCGAGGTTTCGCGTCAGACGCGAGGCGATCAAGCGATTGGGCATGGAGGCGAACCCGCGTCCCGGCGGAAGTATCGATCCGCGCGCGCTGGCGGCGAGAGCGAATCCACTGGATCGAAGCTCATCGGGCGCTCTCGCCGGCGTCGCGATGATAGTTGCCGCGCAAACGCAGGAAAGGCAGCTCGACGTAACGGTAGGTCAAGGCCGACAAGGCCAAGGTCAGCGGCAGCGCGAACAGCAGCGTATTGAGCAGTGCGTCGGCGATCGCGTTCCCAGTGAAGGTCAGCGGCAGTGCGTACTGGACCATCAAGTAGATGAAGATGAAGTGGCTCAGGTAGATCGAATAGGAGATCACGCCGATGCCGGCGAGCAGGCGCGAAAGGCGGCCGTCGAAGCGGTTCGCGAACGCGACGTAGCCGAGCACGAAGGCGGTCCACAAGGCGCCCTCGACGGTCGGCCAGACGATCTTCCAGGTCGCCGTCGACGGCCAGCCGCCGGCTGCGTTGAACGCGTATAGGGCCGCAATCACCGCCAGCAGAGCCGCCGCCGCGAGCGTACCGCCGCGGCGCGGCGACAACGGATGCTCGCGCAGAAACCACGCCGCCCACATGCCGAGCAGGAACTGATCGAGGCGGCCGAGCAAGGTCAGATAGCTGAGTTCGCGCGCGTTGCCGCCGCTGGCCACGGCAATGCCGCGGAACAGCAGCATCACCGCGAGCAGGCCGAGCAGTTGGCGCGTCCACGCCGGCTTCAACACCAGCACGAGCAGCGGGAACAGCACATAGAACTGCCACTCGATCGCGATCGTCCACAGCAAACTGGTGAACGGTGGCGCGATCAGCGCACCGGGCAGGTTGGCCAGACCGAACACGGTCTGCAGCAGCGCCGCCCAGCTGAAATGAGCCGTCGTCGCCACGCCTGCCAACACCAGCAGCAGGAACAAGGGATAGGTGCGCAGCAAGCGGTTGCGCAGGAAGCGGCCGTAGTCGACACCCGACTCGAGCGCGGCCTGGGTCAGAATGAAGCCGCTCAACACCATGAACAGCGCGACCGCGGTATGGCCTTCGGCCAGCGCGGCGAGCAGCGGATTGGCCGGCTGCAGCCAGTCGTCGATGCCGAACTCGCGATGGAAGCGCGTGAAAAACGAGAACAAATGCAGGCCGTGATAGAACACGATCAACAGCGCCGCATACGCACGCAGGTGATCGACGGCCGGCATGTAGCGGATGTTGACGCTGCGCAAGCGCGCCTCGGGCGGTATGGGCCGCGCGGACTATAGCGGTTCGACCCGCTACGCGCGCATCAGGCGTGGCGGCGGAAGTACGCCCACGCCGCTGCCGCGAGCAGCAACGGCGGGACCGTATTGGCGAGGCCCGGGTGCAGGTTGTAGACCGCACCGAGGCTGACGATTGCGCGCTGCAGGAAATAGAAACCGAGCGCGAGCACGATGCCGATGAACAAGCGCTTGGACAAGCCGCCGCTGCGCAACGCGCCGAACGCGAACGGCACTGCGCAGAACGCCAACGCGAGCACGTTGATCGGATAGAACACACGCGCCCAGTACGCGCTGCGGAAACTCGATGCGTCCTGGTTGTTGCGGTCGAGGTAGAAGATGTTGCGGCCCAGATCGCCGAGCGTCATGTACTGCGGCTGGATGATGCTGAGCGCGAGCAGGCGCGGATCGAGCCCGGATTTCCAGCTGCTTTCCGCCTGCTCGGTGCTGCTCGCCTTGTCCGCTTCGAAGTCGGTGCGGCGCACCTTGCGCAGAATCCAGTCGTCCTGCACGTGCGCGGCGGTGCCGGCGACCGAGAGCGAGCGCAAACGCCCGTCCGGATCGAACTCGAACACGCGCACGCCGTCGAGATCGACCTCGCCGGAACCGGCCTGGGTGCGGCCGCGGCGCGCGCTGATTACGGTTTCGCCGTCGCGCGCCCACAGCGAGCCGCCCTTGGCCAGCGCGACGTCCTTCGACTTCGCCGCCAAGGACAGCGCCTGCGCCTTGCGCTCACCCCACGGCCCCAATGTCTCGCCGAGCACGGCGGTGCCAAGCGTGAGCAGGCCGAGACCGAACGCGACCGAAGCGCAGATGCGCAGTTTGGAAAGGCCGGCCGCGCGCAACGCGGTCAGCTCGCCGCTGTTGGCGAGGCCGCCGAGGCCGAGCAGGCCGCCGATCAGCGCGGCGTAGCCGAACATTTCGTAGAAGCGTCGCGGCACGGTCAGCAGCACGTAGGTCGCCGCCTTGGTCAGCGTGTACTGGCCTTGGCCGACGTCGTTCAACTCGACGATGAAGGTGCGGAACGCATCCAGCGCGACCAGGGTGCACCAGGTCATGCCGACCGCGGTCAGCACGGCCATGGCGACGAGACGGTCGACGCGCTTGAAGATCACCATTACGCCGCCCTCTTCGCCGCACGCGGCGCGCGCAGGCGCTGGCCGCTCCAAATCAGCCAGCCGGCCAGCACCAGCGCCGGCAGGTACACCCACCACAGACCAAACCCCGGCGCGAGCTTGCCGGCGCTGATCCACGAGCGCCCGAGCAAGAGACCGTTGTAGTAGACCAGCCAAAGCAACAGCGCGAGCAGCAGACGTGCATAGCGCGGCTCGCGCGGACTCGATTTGGACAGCGGCAGCGCGAGCAAGGTCAGCACCAGCACCGACAGCGGCGCGGCCAGGCGCCAGTGCAGCTCGGCGCGCATCACCGGATCGTCGCTGGCGCGCATCAAGACGCCGGTCGGCGCCGAGCGCTTGGCGCTGATCTCGTTGCTGTCGCTGTCGCTGTCGGGAAGCTTGATGTCGTTGCGCGCGAAGCGCATCAGGCGGAAATCGTCTTCGCCGAGCTTGCCCTCGACGCGGAAACCGTCCTGCAGCGCGATGTAGCGGCCGACGCCGTCGGCGTCGTGATAGAGGTAGCCGTGCGTCGCGGTGATCACGTCGATGCGTGTCTTGCCGTTGTCTTTGTCCGGCCGCTCGTTCTCGATGAACATGCGCTTGAAGCGGGTGCCGTCGGCCGACATCTCGCCGACGTAGATGACGCCGTCGCGCCCGGGCAGGTCGACGAAGCGGCCCGGTTCGAGACCGGCGACGATCAGCGAGCGGCTGGCCTCCTGCATCAGGGTCTGCGCCAAACGGTCGGCCGCCGGCGCCAGCCAGAACGACAGCACGCCGAGCAGCGCCATCGCCGGCAGCGCGAACAGGGTGAGCGGACGCAGCAGGCCACCGGCGTCGAGCCCGGACGATTGCAGCACCGCCATTTCGCTGTCGCGCCACAGGCGTCCGTAAGCGAGCAGCACGCCGAGCAGGGTCGCCAAGGGCAGCAGGATGGTCAGCGCGCCGACACTGCGCAGGCCGATCAGGGTGAACAGGAGGTCGGCCGGAATGCGGCCGCGCGCGATTTTCGCGAGCAGGTCGGCGACCGCGCCACCGACCATGACCAGGAGCAGGATCGCGCTGGCGGCCAGCACGCTGGTGGCCACTTCGCGCAACAGATAGCGGTCGATGATGCGCAGCCGCAGCCAGCGCGAGCCGCGCAGGGCGGCGAGGCTTTGCCTTAGAATGGACGGCTTGGCTTGCGGGTTGGTCATGCAGCGGGTCTGCTCTGGGCGGATCGGGTCGGGCGGAACGTCCGCCGCAGCCAGCCGGCAAGTGTACCCCGCGCGGCACGCCGATCATGCAGAGGCGCGCTTTAACGGCAGATGGACGCCCGCTGCGGCCGCTGCCCCCCGCCGCACCCCGGCCGTCGCTTGCGAACGGCGCCGGCATGCCCAGTTTCGTAGTCGACCAGAATGGACAATCGTTCGATGACTCTGAAGTTCAGCACCACCCACGACGCCCCCGAAACCGCGACCGCGCCCTGTCTCGTCGTCGGCCTGTACGAGGACCGCACCTTGAGCAGCGCCGCCGCGCGCGTGGACGAACGCTCGGGCGGTGCGATCAAGCGCCTGATCGACAGCGGCGACGCCACCGGCAAGCCCGGCAGCACGACCCTCTTGTTCGGCCTCGCCGGCATCGCCGCGCCGCGCGTACTGGTGGTGGGTCTGGGCGAGCAGAAGAAGTTCGACGCGACCGCGTTCCATCGCGCCTCGCACGACGCCGGCCGCGCGCTGAAAAACCTGCCGATCGACGCCGCCGTTTCGTATCTGACCGAGATCGACGTGCCCGGCCGCGATCTCGCCTGGAAGCTGCGCACCGCCGCGCTCGCCGCCGATGCGCAGGCCTATCGCTACACGGCCACGTTCAAACCCAAAGAGGCGTCCAAGGCGCCCCAGCTCGGCGCGCTCGCGTTCGCCGCGGCCGATGCGTCCGCCCGCGCGCTGGAGCAAGCCAGCGCGATCGCCAGCGGCGTGCGCTTCGCGCGCGAACTGGGCAACCTGCCGCCGAACGTATGCAACCCGGCCTACCTCGCCGCGCAGGCGCAAAAGCTCGCCGAAGAGCACGCCGGCGTCAGCGTGAACGTGCTCGAGCGCGAGGACATGGCCAAGCTCGGCATGGGTTCGCTGCTCGGCGTGGCGCAGGGCTCGGCCAATCCGCCCAAGCTGATCGTGCTGCAATGGAAGGGCGGCGGCGAAGCGAAACCCTATGCGCTGGTCGGCAAGGGCATCACCTTCGACACCGGCGGCATTTCGATCAAGCCCGGCGCCGGCATGGAGGAAATGAAATTCGACATGTGCGGCGCCGCCGGCGTGCTCGGCAGCTTCCTCGCCGCGGTTCTCTTGAAACTGCCGCTCAACCTGGTCTGCATCGTGCCGGCGGTCGAGAACATGCCCGACGGCAACGCTTACCGCCCGAGCGACGTCTTGACCAGCATGTCCGGCCTGACCATCGAAGTGCTGAACACCGACGCCGAAGGCCGCCTGATCCTGTGCGATGCGCTGACCTACGCGCAGAGCTTCGATCCGGAGGTCATCATCGACGCGGCGACCTTGACCGGCGCCTGCGTGGTCGCGCTCGGCAAACATGCATCCGGCCTGATGAGCAAGGACGACGAACTCGCCGAGCAGCTGCTCGCCGCCGGCAACCACACCCACGATCGCGCCTGGCGTTTGCCGTTGTGGGACGAATACCAGAGCCAGCTCGACTCCGGCTTCGCCGACGTCGCCAACATCGGCGGCAAGTACGCCGGCGCGATCACCGCCGGCTGCTTCCTCGCGCGCTTCGTCAACGGCCGCCGCTGGGCCCATCTGGACATCGCCGGCACCGCCTGGGAAGAGGGCCGCAAGGGACTCGCCACCGGCCGACCGGTGCCGTTGCTGACCCAATACCTGATCGATCGCAGCGCGTGAACGCAGCCGACTCTTTCCAGCGCTACAAGGTGCAGGCGATCGCCGCGGTCTTCGGCATCAACCTGGTCTTCGGCGCGCTCCTGGTCGTGTTCTACCCCGGCTTGACCGACACCGGCACCGCGCAGGCGACGGTCGAAGCGCTGCGCGGCAGTCCGCTCAACATCCTCTACCAGCTGGCGACCCTGCTCGCCTGCTTCGCCTGGCTGCATTTCGATTCGCGCCAGCTCGACATCCGCCGTCCGTGGTGGCTCAACGTCGGCATCGTGCTGATCACCTCGATCTTCGTGCCCTACTATCTGTACAAGACGCGCCCGGCCGGACAACGCGGCCAGGCGATCTTGAGCTTTCTCGGCGTGGTGTTCGGCAGCGTGGTCGCGATGATGATCGGCATGTTCCTCGCGCTCGCGCTGCATCCAGGCGCGGTCGAATCGAGCCAGACTCTGTAGCCGCCCTGCCATGCCGCGCGCGGATTTTTATCTCATCGACAAGCCGCGCTTCCGCGAGGATCCGCTCTTGCTCGTGTGCGAGCTGACCAAGCGCGCCTACGCCAGCGAGCAGCCGACCCTGATCCTCGCGCGTTCGCAGGACCAGGCCGAAGCGCTCGACGAAAAGCTGTGGGAGTTCGACGAGCATGCCTTCATCCCGCATCAGCTCGCCGGCGACGACGACGACGCGATCACCGCCGTGCTGATCGTGCCGCCCGGTATCGACGCCGCCGATCGCGCGCTGGTGATCAACCTGCGCGACGAGTGCGCACCGGGCCTGTTCGAGCGCGTGCTCGAGGTGATTCCGGCCGACGACGCCGAGCGCGCCGGCTCGCGCGAACGATGGAAGACCTACAAGCAGGCCGGCTTCGAGGTCGCCAAGCACGATATGTGAGAGGGGCCGGGATTCGGGATTCGGGATTCGGGATTCGGGATTCGGGATTCGGGATTCGGGATTCGGGGAAAGCTAGCGCGGTTGCGGTTCGCGTGCCCATGCTGCTGTCGTTGTGCCAGTCCGTGCGCCTACCGCTCCGAAGCGGCAAAGCGCTCGCGAAGATTCCGCGTCAGGTCTTGGTGCCGAAGAAGCGATCGCCGGCATCGCCGAGGCCCGGCACGATGTAGCCGTGGTCGTTCAAGCCTTCATCGATCGCAGCGGTGTAGATCGGCACTTCGGGGTGCTGTTCGTGCAGATGCGCGATGCCTTCCGGCGCGCTGACCAGGGAGACGTAGCGGATCGAACGCGGCCGCGTTTCCTTCAGCCGGTCGAGCGCGGCGACCGCGGAATGGCCGGTCGCCAGCATCGGATCGACCACGATCGCGTCGCGCTCGTGCATGCCGCGCGGCATCTTGAAGTAGTACTCGACCGCTCGCAGCGTCTGCGGGTCGCGGTACAGGCCGACGTGGCCGACGCGCGCGCCCGGCACCACCTCGAGCATGCCCTCGAGCAAACCGATGCCGGCGCGCAGGATCACCACGAACACGGTTTTCTTGCCGTCGATCAGATGTCCGGTGGTCGCCGCCACCGGCGTCTCGATCGCGACCTCGCGCAGCGGCAAGTCACGCGTGACTTCATACGCCATCAAGGCCGACAGCTCGCCGAGCAGGCGGCGGAAGTCGGCCGTGCTGGTGCCTTTGCGGCGCAGCAGGGTCAGCTTGTGCTGGACCAGCGGATGATCGATGACGTGGACGGCGGCGGGCATGCGCGCTCCTCGGTTCGCGGAGGCGAACGATAGCGTGTCCGCGTGCCGGCGTCGCCGCGACGGTCCGCGAAAAGGAGACACACGGCGCCAGCGCGTCTCAAGCCTGCGCCGATGCGCCAGCTGACCTCAAATAGGCCTCGATCTCGGTCTGCCGCTCGTGTTGCGCCCACTGCAGCGGCGTGCCGCCGTAGACGCTATCGCGCCGGTCGAGCCGTGCGCCGGCCGCCACCAGCGCCTGCACCGACGCCAGCGAGCCGGCCGCGATCGCCTGGTGCAAGGCCGTCGCATGCGGATGGATGTCCGCGCCGTAGCCGTCGATGTCGACGCCGAACGCGAGCAGCCGCGCGATCGCCTCGGCGCGTCCGTTGATCGCCGCCGCGATCAATGCGTTCTTCCGCTCGCGCGGCCCCGCGTCGCGCGCGAGCCGTTCGACTTCGTCGCCGCGACCGAGGCAGAGCGCCGCGGCAAGATCGAGCGCGACGCCGCGCTCGATCAGGTGCGCGGCCGCCTCCAAGTTCGCAGCGCCGAGCGCGGCGAGGCAATCGCTAGCGCGTGCCCCGGCGTCGATCAGGCAGTCGAGCAATGGCGTCTGCACGCCGCTCTCGCGCGCGGCGCGGCCACTGACGAGCAAGGTCAGAGCGTAATCGAGTTGCGCCTGCAAGCCGTGCGGATCGGCGTGCCGCGCGGCTTCGATCAGCATCGCCGCCAACGACGCGATGTTGCGCGGCAGGGGTTCGCCGCGGAGCGGATTGCCGGCGACGAACCAGAGCAGGTACGGCTCCCTGAAGTAGCCATCTAGCGCGCGGCCGACGCGCTCGCGCAGCCATTCGCCGGGCGCGGTCAAGCGTTCCGCGCCAAGCGCGGGATGCGCCGCGAGCACCCGCGCCAATGTCACCGCATCGCCGGCGTCGAGCGCGTGCACGGCGCTGCGGAAGCGTTCGTCCCGGCTCTTAGCCGCACTCGTCATCGGCCGGCGACCGCGGCGGCCGGCGCTGGCTCGCCGAAGGTGATCCAGTCGCTCATGCGCGTCGGTCGAGCGGCGATTGGAAACACAGTTCGTAGCCATCCGGATCGCGCAGGTACAGCTGCTTCATACCGTACGGCGCGATCCGCGGCGGCTCAATCGGTAATCCCTTCGAGCGGAAAACCGCATACGCGGCGTCGACGTCGGCGCACGCGAAGAAGAGGCCGGTATCGCGGTGCGCCGCGACGCGCGCCGGCTCCGGCGCAGGCGGCCGCAGCTCGGTTTCGTAGGCGGTGTTGAGCATCAGGTCCACCGCACCGCGGCGTAGCCAGACCCAGTCGGAGTGGTCGCCGCGGCCGGAATCCTCGACTCGCTCGAAACCGAGCAGGTCGCGATAGAAGGCGAGCGCGGCCGGCATGTCGAACACTTGCAGCAGCGGCGTCATACCGTCGAAGTGCAAGCTCATGGCAGCGGCACCTGCACAAAGGACGGCGCCGATGGTCGCTCGACGCAGCGCGCTTGGAAATGGCGGCAGTTCGCGCACCGGTTAGCGCCGGCATCGAGCGAGCGGTCCGCGTTCGATCGGAACGTGCCGCGACAAGTGACGGGAAACGGCTCGACACGCTGCATGACCCACCTCGTGACGCGTTCGACCTCGATCACAGGCTAGAACGGCCGCTCGGTGGCGGCAAGCCGCGCGACGCCCGCGCACGGAAGTTGGGCGCAGCCGCCGCGCCCCTTACAATCGCCGTCCCGCCCTTCAATCCGCGGCCCGCTCGCGCGGGACGATCAGCCTATGTCGATGGAAAAGAGTTTCGAGCCGAGCCAGATCGAATCGAAGTGGTACGCCGCCTGGGAAGCCGCCGGCGACTTCAAGCCGCGTGGCGACGGTGCGCCGTACTGCATCCTGCTGCCGCCGCCGAACGTCACCGGCACGCTGCACATGGGTCACGCCTTCCAGCAGACGATCATGGATGCGCTGACGCGCTACCACCGCATGCGCGGCTTCCGCACCTTGTGGCAGGGCGGCACCGACCACGCGGGCATCGCGACGCAGAAGATCGTCGAGAACCAGCTCGCCGCCGCCGGCCAGACGCGCCACGATCTCGGCCGCGCGCGCTTCATCGAGCGCGTGTGGGAGTGGAAGCAGGAATCGGGCTCGACCATCACCCACCAGATGCGCCGTCTCGGCGCCTCGGTCGACTGGTCGCGCGAACGCTTCACGATGGACCCGGGCTTGTCCGCGGCGGTGCGCCGCGTGTTCGTGCAGTGGTACCGCGACGGCCTGCTCTATCGCGGCCGCCGCCTGGTCAACTGGGACCCGGTGCTGATGACGGCGGTGTCCGACCTCGAAGTCAACAACGAGGAGAAGGAAGGCTCGCTGTGGTCGATCCGCTATCCGGCCAGCGATGGCGGCGAAGGCCTGGTGGTCGCGACGACGCGTCCGGAGACCATGCTCGGCGACGTCGCGGTGGCCGTGCATCCCGAAGACGAGCGCTACCAGGCACTGATCGGCAAGACCCTGAAACTGCCGCTGACGGGGCGTGAGATTCCGGTGATCGCCGACGACTACGTCGATCGCGAGTTCGGCACCGGCTGCGTCAAGATCACGCCGGCGCACGATTTCAACGACTGGCAGATCGGCGCGCGTCACAAACTCACGCCGATCACCATCCTCACGCTGGATGCGAAGATCAACGACAACGCGCCGGAGAAATACCGCGGCCTCGACCGCTTCGCCGCGCGCAAGGCGGTGCTGGCCGACCTCGAAGCCGAAGGCCTCTTGGTCGAGACCAAGAAGCACAAGCTGCAGGTGCCGATCAGCCAGCGCACCGATGCGGTGATCGAGCCGATGCTGACCGATCAGTGGTTCCTCGATCTCACCAGCGAAACCCGCGTCGACGGCAAGCCGGGACCGGGTGGGCGCAAGGCGATCACGGAGCCGGCGCTCGCGGCCGTGCGCGAAGGCGAGATCCGCTTCGTGCCGGAGAACTGGGCGAGCACTTACAACCAGTGGCTGGAAAACATCCAGGACTGGTGCGTCAGCCGCCAGCTCTGGTGGGGCCACCAGATTCCGGCCTGGTACGACGAAGCCGGCAACATCTTCGTCGGCGAGGACGAGGCGGATGCGCTCGCGCACGCGACGAGCCAGCCGGTCGGCGCGCTCAAGCAGGACGAGGACGTGCTCGACACCTGGTTCTCGGCCGCGCTGTGGCCGTTCTCGACCCTGGGCTGGCCCGGCGATGGAGCGGTCGCGGACGAGAACGGTCATGTCGTCGCGAACTGGCCGCAGGACCAAGCCTTCCTGCCGAGTGCGGTGCTGGTGACCGGCTTCGACATCATCTTCTTCTGGGTCGCGCGCATGGTGATGGCGACCCAGTACTTCACCGGCAAGGTGCCGTTCCGCGAGGTCTACATCAACGCGATCGTGCGCGATGCCGAAGGCCAGAAGATGTCGAAGTCGAAGGGCAACACGCTCGACCCGCTCGACCTCATCGACGGCATCGACCTCCAATCGCTGGTGAAGAAATCGACTGCTTCGCTGCTGATCCCGCAGGTGCGCGAGAAGGTCGAAAAGCGCGTGCGCAAGGATTATCCGGACGGCATCGCCGCGGTCGGCACCGACGCGCTGCGCTTCACCTTCGCCGCGCTCGCCACCTACGGCCGCACGATCAACTTCGATCTCAAGCGCGCCGAAGGCTACAAGGCGTTCTGCAACAAGCTGTGGAATGCGGCGCGCTTCGTGTTGATGAATTGCGAAGGGCCGGGATTGGAGATTGCGGGTTGGGGATTGGACAAGGCGCCGGCGACGGCGGCCGAAAAGTGGATCCTGGCGCGTCTGCGCGTGACCTTGATCGAGGTCGAGGCGCAGATCCAACTGTACCGCTTCGATCTCGTCGCGCAGGCCCTGTACGAGTTCGTTTGGAACGAATACTGCGACTGGTTCGTCGAGCTGGCCAAACCGGCGCTCGGCGGCGAGGACCAGGCCGCGGCGGCTTCGACGCGCTACACGCTGCTGACCGTGCTCGAAGCCGCGCTGCGTGCGCTGCATCCGATCACGCCGTTCATCACCGAGGAAGTGTTTCAATCGGTTGCGCCGCTGCTTAGCCTCAAGGAAGCCAGCATCACCGAGCGCCCCTACCCCAGCGCCGAGGACTGGCCGGCCGACGACGCCGCGGCCAGCGCCGACGTCGAATGGCTGCGCGCGGTACTCACGCAGATCCGGCGCATCCGCAGCGAAATGAACATCGCGCCGAGCAAGACGATTCCGCTCTTGTTCGCCAACGGCAGTGCCACCGATCGCACACGCGCCGAGCGCTTCGCCGCGCAGATCGCGTTCCTCGCACGCGCCGAATCGCAGCGCTGGCTGCAGCCGGGCGAAACCGAGCCGGCCGCGGCCGCGGCGATTGTCGGCGAGATGAGGCTCTTGATTCCGCTCGCCGGCCTGATCGATCTCGGCGCGGAAAAGGCGCGCTTGGAGAAGGAAATCAAACGCGTCGAAGGCGAGCTGGCGAAGTCGAGCGCCAAGCTGGCCAACTTCGGCGAGAAGACGCCGCCGGCGGTGGTCGAGCAGGAACGCGCGCGTGTGGCGGAATTCACCGGCTCGCTCGCCGCGCTGCGCGAGCAGGCGGCCAAGCTCGGCGCGTTGTAGAGTCCGAGCGTCCGTCTCGCCGAGGAGGTCGCCGTGACGCTCGCCACTCTGGTCAACATCGGCAGCCTGATCAGCAGCGTAGCGGTGCTGATCTCGCTGGTGTATCTGAACCGGCAAATCCGTCAGGGCGCGCTGAATCAGCGCTCTAAGATGGATCGCGGCCGTTCGCAGCAGGTCGGCGAATGGCTGCAATACATCGCACAGCCCGAGGTCGCCGCGCTGATCCTGCGCGGTCACGCCGGCGATCCGACGCTGACCACGCTCGAATGCCACCGCTATCTGTGGAGCATGTATCCGCTGATCCTGCATTTCGAGGACAGCTACTACCAGCACCGCGACGGCATGATCAGCGAGGCGCAGTACGCCTCGATCGTCGGTCACCTGAAGTCGCGCTGCCCCTCGCCGGGTTTTCGCGCGTTGTGGTTGCACGTGCGCGGACGCTTCCCGGCCGACTTCGCCGCGTTCGTCGACGGCACGTTGCGCGAAACGCCGGCCGCGCCCGGCGCGGATGCGGAATGGACCGAACGCTGGCGCGAACACGCCGCGGCGGAAGTCGCGCAGGCGAACGCGGCGGCACGATCGAACGCGGCGAACGAACGCTGAAGCGGCACCATGAAACGCGTTCCGAACGCAGGCGCCGCGCCAGCGCGCCGGTTCACTCCTCCGCGCCGAGCAGCTCCATCGCCATCACCAGCGCGTCTTCGCGGCCCTTCTTGGCCGGGTAGTAGTTCGGCCGGCGGCCGAATTCGTTGAAGCCGATCGATTCGTACAGCGCGATCGCACGCGGATTGGACGGCCGCACTTCGAGGAACACGCGCTCGCTGCGATGCCAGCGCGCCAAATCGAGCAGGCGCGCGACGATGCGGCGGCCCAATCCCTGGCCGTGCTCACCCGGCACGACGCAGACGTTCAAGATGTGCGCCTCGTTCGCGCCGGTCGACAGCACGCCGTAGCCGACGATGTCGCTGTCGCGCACAAGCACGACGCATTCGTACGCCGCGCGCAAGCAATCGGCGAAGATCGTGCGGCTCCACGGAAACTCGTAGGCGGCCGCTTCGATCGCGGCGACGCGATCGAGATCGTCGAGGCGCATGCGCCGGAATTCGGCCGATGGCTGCTTCAGGATAGCGACCACGTTTGAGACACCTTGCCCTAGTTGTCGGCGCCAGCGTCTGGCAGGAGCTCTAGGACCCTCATCGACTCGAAGGCTCTAGAAACGCCGCCTCACCGCTCTCCGCCCGAACCCAACCCACGCACGATCCGGCGCAACTCGCTCCACAAAGCCCGCTTGGCACGCGCATCGCCCGCCAGTGCGGAGGCTTCGCCGGTGACGATCCAGCCCATCTCGCGCTGACGCTGCGCCGGCAATAGCGCACCGGCCGCGCGCACCGGCGCGTCGCCGAACAGTACCAAGGCGCGTGCGCTCTGCAACGCGGCCTCGGCGGGTTCCTCGCAGGTGGTGCAGGCGATGCGCGCGAAGCGTAAAGCGCGCGCGACGTCGGCGATCAGCGCGGCCGGCTTCGGCGCGCCGGCGCGCGCGATCAGGACGATGTCGGCCTGCGCTGCGCTCGCCGGCGGCGCGACCATCGCTGCGGAGGCGCGCGCGGTTTCTGCCGCTGCGCTCGCCGTCGCATCCGCGCGCCGGCGCGGCAGATACACGTCGATGCCCATTTCGGTGAGCCGGGCCAGGCTCGTTTCATCCAGCATGCGTATTCCCGCGGCGCAGATCTTGTTGGAACTTGGCGAAGATTTCGTCGAGCGCCGCGCCGTAGGCGTCGACCGTCGCCTTCAGGCCGTCGCCGCCGGCCGGGCGCTCGGCACGATAATACTCGTCGAGCCGCGGCGTGCCGTCACCGGCGTCCACGCGCAGGCGCAAACCCACCACGGCTACGTAGCTGCCATCGGCGTTCGGCACGCGGTCCAAGCGCAGGATCGCGCCACGCACGCGCGCGGCCTGCGCGCTCGCCGGCAACTGATCGGTCACCACCGGAGCGACGCCGGCGTTGCGCAGCTGTTCGATCAATCGCCGCTGCAGGATGTGCGGCGGCGAATCGGTCCACATCTGGTAGTGATACTGGCGCAGCTCCTGCGCACTCGGATCGAGCGCGTAGATCAAAGCCTGATCCGCATAGACGCCTTCGGCGCCGAAGATTTCCACCACCAAGGGTTCGCGGAACAGCGGCACCAATTCCTGCGGTAGCGCTTGCGGCCGCGGCAGGCGGTAGTAGGTGAAGTCCGGTACGGTCGGCGCACTGCACGCTGCCAGCGTGGCCAGGCTCAATCCCAACAGCGTATCGCGCAGGCGCGTCATCGCGGCTCCTCTTCGAGCTTGTCCGCCTTCGGCGCGATGATCAGGCGGTTGGGATGCTGACGGATCTCGCGGCTGAATTCGTTGACGTAGCGGCTGGCCGATTCGAGGTGATGCATGATCACGTCCATCCGGCTCGACAGCGCCTCCAACGCGCTGGCGAGATCTTGCACCGAGCGGCGCAGGTCGGCGCGATTGTCCTTGGCGATGCCGGCGACATCGCCGAGCGCATGGTCGAGGGTTTCGCGCGTCTTGCGCAGCTCGCCGCTGAGCTTGCTCGCTTCATCGAGCGTGCGCGCGAGCGCGGCGCGGTTTTCGGGCTTCAACACGTCGTTGAGCGCGTCCGAGGCGCGGTTCATGCGCTCGAGCAGGCTGTGCGTTTCCTCCAAGATCTGCGGCGTGCGCTGGTCGATCGCCTCGGTGATCGAGCCGACGCGCTGCGACAGCGTCTGGATCAGCGGCGAGATCTGCGTGCGCGTCAACGAACTGACTTCGGCCGCCAGCTCGTTCATCACGGTGAAGACGTTGCCGCCCTCCTCGCCTTTCAGCTCGGCGCCGGGCGCGAGCATCTCGCGGCTCGTGCCTTCGCGGATGCCGACCGAGACGTCGGCGAGCAGCCCGCTCGATTGCAGCCGCGCCACACTGTCCTTGGGGATCGGCCAGTCGCGGCGCAGCGCCAGCTCGATCTTGTAGCGCGTGCCGGCGGCGTCGCGTTCGGGCGTTACCGCTGCGACCTGGCCGATGCGATAACCCTGGTAGAACACCGGCGCGCCGTAGCGCAGGCCGGTCACGTCGCGATAGCGCACCAGATAATCGCTGCTGGCGACGCCGCGGCCGGTGATCAAGGTCAGGCCGACCAGGAGCAGGGCCAGCGCGCCCAAGACGACCGCGCCGACGAGTACGTAGTTGATCGAGTCGCGTCTCACATCGTGGTCCTGCGTCGCCCCCTGGTCGCTCCGGCTCGCGCCGGCACGACGACCGGTCAGACTCTATCAGGCTTCCTCTTCGGTGAGCCGGCGCAGGTAGGCGTCGGCGTCGACCTGCACCACGCGCGGACGCCGGTTCAAGAGGTTCTGGATGCGTTCGTTCGACGACGCGCGCACCGCCGCGACCGGGCCGGTCATCAGGATCTCGCCGGCATCGAGCACGGTGATCGTATCGGCGATCTTGAACGCGCTTTCCAGCTCGTGCGTGACCACGACGATGGTCATGCGCAGCGCGTCGCGCAGGCGCAGGATCAGCTCGTCGAGCTCGGCCGAGACGACCGGATCGAGCCCGGCCGACGGCTCGTCGAAGAACAGCAGGCGCGGGTCCATCACGATCGCGCGCGCCAACGCGGCGCGCTTGACCATGCCGCCGGAGAGCTGGCTCGGCATCAGGTCCTGGAAGCCGCCGAGGTCGACCACCTCGAGTTTGAGCCGGCTCATGATGCGGATCGTCGACTCGTCCAGCTGGGTGTGTTCGCGCAAGGGCAGCGCCACGTTCTCGCCGACCGTGAGCGAGGTCAGCAACGCGCCACCCTGGAACGACACGCCGATGCGCTTGCGCACGTCCTGCAGCTCGCGTTCGCTGGCCTGGCCGAGATCGACGCCGAACAGTTTGACCGTGCCCGCCAGCGGTCGCTGCAAGCCGAGCAAATGCCGCAACAGGGTGCTCTTGCCCGAACCCGAGCCGCCCATGATGACGCGGATCTCGCCCGCCTCGACGCTGAAGTCGATCCCGTGCAGCACGCGGCGGCGGCCGTACCAGGCTTCGAGTTGTTCGACTTCGATCAAGGGTGTCCCGACGTTCATTGCTGCGCTTCCAGAACAGCGTGAAGTCGTCGAACGCAATCACTGCAGATGGCTGCTCGATCGCCGTGCATCATCTGAGTGTCCATTTGGAAATGGTAGCGGCCGCAGAACGAACAGCGCTCATCGCGGTACTCGTCCGCGACCGCCTTCGCGAAATCCGCTTCGGAATACGGCGCCTTCCGCCACTTTCCTTCGAGACCTTCGTAGCGCCGGTTTGCGTGCGACATCGCTTCTTCGATGCTAGTGCCATCCGAAATACCCAGACAGGCCCATTCCGCGTCGCAATGAAACAGCATCACGCCGTCGTCGGCGAGATTGCGGACGACTGCGAGACGAGTCACCGCGCCGAGCTCGACGCCATCGACGTATACCTTGCCCTTCGGCGTGTATCGAACGGAGTCATCGACGATCGCGTAGTGCAAAACGCGAGCGCAATCGATCAGCGGCGGCACGATTTCGTTCGGCATGTCATCGATTCAGGAAGAACGAAAACACCATATCGACCACGATGATCCAGCAGATCGAAAGCACCACCGCGCGCGTGGTCGCGCGACCGACGCCTTCGGCGCCGCCGCTGACCGAGAAACCGGTGCTGACGCCGATCAGCGTGATCAGCACGGCGAACACGAAACTCTTGGCGATGCCCTGCCAGACGTCGCCGGGCGAGAGCAGCGACAGGGTTTGCAGGAGATACGCGCTCGGCGTCACGTTCAAGGCCGGCGCGCTGTACAACGCCGCGCCGAGAATCGCGGCGGCGTCGGCGAGCACGGTCAGCACCGGCAGCATGACCAGCATCGCGAGCAATGCCGGCGCGACCAGATAGCGCACCGGGTCGATGCCGATCACCGCGAGCGCGTCGACTTCCTGCGACACCGACATCGAACCGATGCGCGCGGCCAGCGCCGAGCCGGAGCGGCCGGCGACCAGGATCGCGGTGATCAGCGCACCGAACTCGCGTGTGACCGATTTCGCCACCGCCAGTACGACCTGCGATTGCGCGCCGAATTCGCTCAAGGAAGCGATGAACTGGATGCCGAGCATCAAGCCGACGGTGAAACCGAGCAAGAGGCCGATCGGCAGCACGTCGACACCGATCTCGCGCATCTGGCGCACCACCGGCGCCAAGCGCAGGCGCTGGCCGACGCGCCAGCCGAACAGGGCGTAATAGAGCGCCTCGAGCAACAGCATCGCGGCGTAGCCGACGCCGCCGACAGCCTCCAGCGTGACGCGCCCGAGGTTCGCCAGCGGGCGCGTCAGCGCGTTCACGCAGCGACCGCGTCGACGCTCGGCACCAGCACGAACACGCGATCGAGACGCGCCAATTCGAGCACCGCGCGCACCGCATCGCTGACCGCGACCAGCACGAAGCGGCCGCTGTGCGTGCGCGCGCTCTGGAAGCCTTCGACCAGGGCGGCGATGCCGGACGAGTCGATGTAGCTGACCGCCGACAGGTCGATGCCGACCGGGCGGCCGCCGGTGAGCGCGCCGAGCACGGCATGGCGCACCTCGGCCGACCACGACAGGTCCACTTCGCCGCTCAGGCGGATCAGCACGTACTCGTCGCGGTCTTCGCGCGCGACGGCATTGGCAGGCAGGTTCATGTTTCGCTGGTCTCGTCGATACGTTTGCGCAGGATCAGCCGGTTGCCGCGGCCTTCGCGCATCGGCTCGATGCGCCATTCGTCCATGATGCGGTCGATCAGGGCCACACCAAGCCCACCGCTGCGGCAATCGCCGAGCGGCTGCGGTTTGATCTTGGCGATGTCGACGCAGGGCGCCGCGTCGGTCAGCTCGAAGCTGAGCAGGGCACCCTCGCGCAGCACACGCAAGCCGATGTCGCCGTCGCACTCGGCGCCGTAGGCGTGGCGGATGATGTTGGTGCAGGCCTCGTCGACCGCCAGCACCAGGCGGTCGCGCAAGCCCTTCTCCACACCGATCGTATCGAGCGTGCAGCGCAGCGCGGCGCGCATCTCGCGCAGCTCTTCCGCGGCGGCACGCAGGCGGCGTTCGAGCAGCACGTCGGCCGTACCCGCGCGCGGCGCTTCGATCATCAGCACGGTGGTGTCGTCGACCAGGCGCAGGCGCCGCAACTCGGAGAACAGGCTGCGCAGGCGCGCCTCGGTCGAACCGGCGACGTGCCGGGCGATCAGCGCGCGCACGCCGTCGTGGCCGATGCGACGGCCGCTGGCGTCGCGCACGTCGATGGCGCCGTCGGAAAACGCGTAGAAGGTGCCGCCGTCGAGTTCGACTTCGTGCTCGGCGAACGCCGCTTCGCGCAGGATACCGAGCGGCGGCCCTTCGGACGGGTACTCGGCGAACGCACTGCCGTGACGCACCAAGGCCGGCGGGAAACCGGCGCCGGCGAAACGCACGCGCTTCGCCGCGCGATCGCAGTAGCCGACGATGGCGCAGACGAAGCGTCCGTCCTGGGTCGTCTCGCACAACTCGTCGTTGGCGCGCGCGAGCCAGGCCGCCGGCGCGACGCCGTCCTTGCCGGCCCAGCGCAAGAGGCTGGCCGCGCGCACCATCAGCAGCGCGGCATCCAGGCCCTTACCGGAGACGTCGCCGACGACGAAACCGATGCGGCCATCGGCCAGTTCAAAGTAATCGTAGAAGTCGCCGGAAATCTCGTGCGCCGGCCGGTTTAGTCCCATGATCGGAAAGCCGCCGCGGCGACGCTTGGGCAGCAGCGATTTCTGCATGCGCCGCGCGAGGTCGAATTCGCGCCGCATGCGCTGCTGCTCGAGCAGCGCATGCGCCTGGCGCGCATTGCTGATGGCCAGCGCGATCGGCACCGCGATCGCATCGAGCAGTTCCGCATCGAGCGTGGACAGGGGCTCGCCGTCGCGGCGGTTGACGATCTCGAGCGCGCCGATCGGCCCGGCCGCCGTGCGCAGCGGCGCGCACACCAGGTTGCGCGCGCGGAAGTCACCGCCGCCGGCGTGCCAGATGGAAGCGTCCGCCGCGGCGTCGGCGACGATGCGCGTCGCGTTCTCGGCGACGGCATGGCCGGCGATGCCCTGGCCGATCGCGAGCTGGGTTCCGGTGAGATCGACAGGCCCGATGCAGAGCTTGCATTCGAGCAGGTGCGGCGCGCCCTCTTCGAGCGCCTGCTCGTCGAGCAGGAACAACGCGGCTGCTTCGACCTGCATGAAATCGACGACGCGGTGCACCGACTCGGTGACTGTGCGGCGCAAGTCCAGCGAGACCGCCAGCGCTTGCGACAGTTCGGCCAGGAAGCCGAGCGCTTCGGAGGCTCCGGCACGCGCAGGCGCCGCGCCGACCCGCGCCAGCGCGGCGGACGGCGGCAGCGCGCGTGCGGCTTTCATTCGTCCGCCCGGCCCGATTCGCGCAGGGCGCGGCGGCTGCTGCGCTTCTGATGCAGGCCCCACAAGGTCATCACCGGGCCCGACAGCACGTACAGCACGGCGATCGCGAACAGCACGCGCGGCGTGTCGATCGCCAGCGCGACCAAGATCAGCATCGCGATCGGAATCCAGATGAAAGGCACGCGGTCCGACTTCGGTCCGGCCTTGAAGCTGAAGTAGCGGAAGCGGCTGACCATCAAGAGACCGGCCACCACCGCGACAACCGGCGTGACGAAATCGACGTCGTTGGAATCGAGGCCGAACAAGCCCTTGTCCTCGATCGCCCACACGAAGGACATGCACAAGCCGGCCGCGGCCGGACTGGCCAGGCCTTGGAAATAGCGTTTGTCGGCGACGCCGACTTGAGTGTTGAAGCGTGCCAGACGCAACGCCGCGCAGGCGGCATAGATGAAGGCGGCGGCCCAGCCGAGCTTGCCCCAGCCCGACCCGTAAGCTTTCAACGCCGACAGCGACCAGGTGTAGAGCACCAGCGACGGCGCCAGGCCGAAGCTGACCAGATCCGACAGCGAGTCGTACTGCACGCCGAACTCGCTCTGCGTATTGGTCAGGCGCGCGACGCGGCCGTCGAGGCCGTCGAGCACGCCGGCGACGAACACCGCGATTGCCGCCTCGGTGTAGCGCCCGCCGATCGCCGCGACGATGGCGTAGAAGCCGGCGAACATTGCCGCCGTGGTGAACAGGTTGGGCAGCAAATAGATGCCGCGCGGCGGCTTGCGCGCACCGTTGGGGGATGGGGCGATGTCGGTCTGCGGCATTGGACGGAAATGCCCGGCGAGGAAGGGACGGTTGGCGACGGCCGAAGTGTACCGTGATCCTCATTTCGCGGCGTCTCGGCTTGTGCCGCCGAGCGAGGGGTGCTATCCAGTCGCCCGGCAAGGCGCTACCCCTGGCGCCGGCAAGGGGGCCCATGATGAAACGCTGCCAGCTGCTGTTCGCACTGCTGGTCCTGACCGCGCCGGCCGCGGCGACGGAGATGTATTCCTGGACCGACGCCAACGGCGTCAAACATTTTTCCGATTCGCCGCCGCCGCCGAACGTGGCGAAGGCGAAGAAGCTGAAGGTGCAAGGCGGCGTCACCACCACCGCACCGGAAGACGAAGCCAAGCCGGCCGACAAGAATTCGGGCCCCGCGCTCGCCGCGGCCGCCGGCTACGCGCCGGAAGACATCAAGCGCAACTGCGAGATCGCGCGCAAGAATCTGGTCTCGCTCGAAGCGCAGAAGCCGGCGCTCGACGCGAACGGCAATCCGACCGACGCGGACGCGGCGAAAAGCCACCAGGCGCAAATCGACAAGGCGAATCAGCAGATCAAGCTGTTTTGCGCCGCGCGTTGATCGCGCCGATCCGGCACTCGCCGGCATCGGCACGACATCGCCGGTAGCGCGCGCCGGATAATGCGTCACGGCTGCTAGAATCGAAGGTTCCATCGCCCTTCCGGAACCCCATGCGCCTTTCCCGCTTCCATCTCGCGACCGTCAAGGAAGTTCCCGCCGACGCTGAGATCGCGAGCCATCGGCTGATGCTGCGCACCGGCATGATCCGCAAGCTCGCCGCCGGCATCTATACCTGGTCGCCGCTCGGCTTGCGCGTGCTCGGCAAGGTGCAGGCTATCGTGCGCGAGGAAATGAACCGCGCCGGCGCGATCGAATTGCTGATGCCGTCGATCCAGCCGAAGGAACTGTGGGAGGAAACCGGACGCTGGGAGAAATTCGGCGGCCAGCTGCTGAAGATCCGGGATCGCAAGGACGCAGGTTATTGCTACGGCCCGACGCACGAGGAAGTCATTACCGATTTCGCGCGCAACGAGCTGAAGAGCTACAAACAACTGCCGATCAATTTCTATCAGATCCAGACCAAATTCCGCGACGAAATCCGGCCGCGTTTCGGTGTCATGCGAGCCCGCGAATTCTTGATGAAGGACGCGTATTCGTTCCATCTGAGCGCCGATTGCCTGGATCGCGAATATCGCAACATGTACGACGCCTACGGCCGCATCTTCACGCGCCTGGGGCTCCGCTTCCGCGCCGTGCAAGCCGATACCGGTGCGATCGGCGGCAATGCCAGCCACGAATTCCAAGTGCTGGCCGATTCGGGTGAAGACACCATCGCATTCGCCAGCGAGTCGGACTATGCGGCGAACGTCGAAATGGCCGAAGCGCTGGCCCCGGCCGCGGCGCGACCGGCAGCGGCACGATCGCTCGAGCGCGTCGCCACGCCGACGCAGAAGACGATCGAAGACGTGTCCGCGTTTCTCGGCGTCGCACCCGATCGTTGCGTCAAGACCTTGCTCGTGCGCGGCGTCGACGGCCTGGTCGCACTGTGCCTGCGCGGCGATCACGAGCTCAACGAGGTCAAGGCCGGCAAGCTGGCCGAACTGGCCGGCGCGGTGACGCTGGCCGACGAAGCCGAGATCGTGCGCGTCACCGGCGTGCGTCCGGGCTTCATCGGCCCGGTCGGCCTACCCGATTCGATTCCGGTCATCGTCGATCGCAGTGCGGCTGCGCTGGCCGATTTCGTCTGCGGCGGCAATCAGGACGGCAGTCACTACCAAGGCGCCAACTGGGAGCGCGACGCGCGCTGGACGCGCGTGGTCGATCTGCGCAAAGTGGTCGAAGGTGACGCGTCGCCCGACGGTCACGGCCTCCTCTCGATCGCGCGCGGCATCGAAGTGGGCCACGTATTCCAGCTCGGCCCCAAATACGCCGAAGCGCTCGGCGCCACCGTGCTCGACGATGCAGGCAAGGCACAGGTGATGCAGATGGGCTGCTACGGCATCGGCGTCAGCCGCATCGTCGCCGCCGCGATCGAGCAGAACCACGACGACAACGGCATCGTCTGGCCGGAGCCGATGGCGCCGTGGCGCGTGGCGATCTGCCCGATCGGCGCGCAGCAGAATGCGCAGGTGCGCGAAGAAGCCGAACGCCTGTATGCGGAATTGAATGCGCAGGGCATCGAAACGCTGCTCGACGATCGCGGCCTGCGTCCGGGGCCGATGTTCGCCGACATCGAACTGATCGGTATTCCGCATCGCGTCGTGATCAGCGAACGCGGACTCGCCGCCGGCACGTTCGAATATCGCCGTCGCGGCGAAAGCGAAAATCAAGCGCTCGACCGCGAAGAGCTGCTACGCCGTTTCGGCTGACCGGCGCGACAAGCCGATTGGAGTATCCATTTGGCGGCTTAAATACCGCCGATTGTCTGCTGTCGCCGGTTTGCGCGACCATTGTTCCTCACTGCAAATATGGATTTTTGCGCTAGGTGGCGGTTAAACTGCGGCCAGTCCGGCGCATGTGCCATTCGGCACGCAGTATTTGGGGGAACGGAATGCCAGAATTGGGCAGATCCGTCCGGCTCGCGACTGTGCCGGTTTGAATGGATTCCATTGCTTCTTCACCGAATAATCGAGAGGTAAACAAGGCATGGCGATCGATCTCAAGTCCCTGAACCACAATCAGCTTTCCGATTTGATCGCGCGTGCGAGCGCGCGTCAGGAAGAACTGGTCAAGGAGAAGGCCTCGAAGTTGCGCGAGAAGATCAACGCGCTGGTCAAGGCCGAAGGATTCGGGCTCGACGAAGTACTCGGCCGCGCCGGTGCCGGCGGTCGTGGCAAGGCGCGCGGCAAGGTCAAGCCGAAGTATCGCAATCCGGCCGACGCGAGCCAGACCTGGAGCGGTCGCGGCAAGCGTCCGCGCTGGTTCAACGCTGCGCTGTCGGCCGGTAAGAAAGAGAAGGATCTCTTGATCGGTTGATCCACCTCGCCATCGATGCATCTGAAACGCCGGCCTCGTGCCGGCGTTTTTTTTTGCGGCTATGTTGGCGATCGCTGGCGTCGGAGGGCGCGCGTGCAACGTGTGCGCTGCGTGTTGGTGGCATCTACCCGCGGCCATCGATGGCCGCACTTCGGGTAACTAATGCGATCGTCCATGATCGCTTTGTCGGGTGGGGCAGACACGCCGTGAGCGCGGCATCTTCGTCGCCTCTACCCGCGGCCATCCGTGGCCGCACTTCGGGTAGCTAATGCGATCGTCCATGATCGCCTTGTCGGAGGGGGCGGACCCGCGTGAGCGCCGCATCTTCGTCTTGTCTACCAGCGGCCATCCGTGGCCGCACTTCTCAGTTTGGTTGACTGGGGGCGGGGCGAACTGGCGAGTGTCGGTCGCTTCCCCGATAATCGACGCCGGCTGTGGCGCGGTGAGCGCGCGCACGGCGACTTTGGGGAATTCGTTTCGATCCGGCACGCACGCGAGGTGTGCGCCGGTCTCGAACTATCGGCTCCGCCGGAACCAAGCGCATCGACCTGACCATGAACAAACCGATTTGGGAACCCAGCGCGGAACGCATCGAACGCGCGAATCTGAACCGTTTCATGCGTTTCGTGCGCGAAAGCACCGGCGACGAAGACATCCAGCGCTACTCGCCGCTGTACGAGTTTTCGATTCGCCAGCCCGAGCGTTTCTGGTCGCTGGTATGGGAGTTCTGCGGCATTCGTGCGCAAGGCGAGCACGAACCGGTGCTGGTCGACCGCGACAAGATGCCGGGCGCGAAGTGGTATCCGAACCTGCGCTTGAACTTCGCGCAGAATCTCTTGCGCTTCAAGGACGACCGTCTCGCGATGGTTTTCCGCAACGAATGGGGCCACAAGCGCGAGCTGACGTACGCGCAGTTGCACGCCGAAGTCGGCCGCATCGCGCATGCGCTGAAGCAGGCCGGCGTCGGCGTCGGCGATCGGGTCGCCGGCTTCCTGCCCAATCTGCCCGAGACGATCATCGCGATGCTGGCGACGACGTCGCTCGGCGCGATCTGGTCGTCCTGTTCGCCGGATTTCGGCATCAACGGCGTGGTCGACCGCTTCGGTCAGATCGAGCCGAAAGTGCTTTTCACCGCCGACCGCTACGGTTACGGCGGCAAAAGCTTCGATTGCCTGGAGAAGATCCGCGGCGTGATCGACCGCATGCCGAGCATCCAGCACGTCGTCGTGATCCCCTACAGCGGCGAGCCGCTCCAGCTCGACGGCCTGCCCAATGCGATCGCCTGGCCCGACTTCGCCGGCACGGAAGAGCACGCGCTGAAGTTCGAGATGCTGCCGTTCGATCATCCCGTCTACGTGATGTACTCCTCCGGCACCACCGGCGTGCCGAAATGCATCGTGCACGGCGCCGGCGGCACGCTGATCCAGCACCTGAAGGAACTGGTGCTGCATACGGACTTGAAGCGCGAAGACCGTTTCTTCTATTACACGACCTGCGGCTGGATGATGTGGAACTGGTTCGCCTCCGGCCTTGCGGTCGGCGCGACCCTGGTCGTCTACGACGGCTCGCCCTCGCATCCCGACGGCAACGCCTTGTGGAGCTTGGCCGATGAAGTCGGCATCAGCGTGTTCGGCACCAGCGCGAAGTGGCTCAGCGCGATCGAAAAGGCCGGCGTGAAGCCGCGCGAAACGCACAAGCTGATCCATTTGAAGACGATCCTCTCGACCGGCTCGCCGCTGGCGCCGGAGAGCTACGACTACGTCTATCGCGACGTCAAAGATCGCGTCCTGCTCGCCTCGATCTCCGGCGGCACCGACATCATTTCCTGCTTCGCCCTCGGCAGCCCGCTGCTGCCGGTGTACCGCGGCGAATTGCAGTGCCGCGGCCTGGGCATGAAGGTCGAGATCCTCGACGACGCCGGCAAGGCGGTGCGCGGCGAGAAGGGTGAACTCGCCTGCACCGCGCCGTTCCCCTCGATGCCGGTTTTCTTTTGGAACGACACCGACGGGCAGAAGTACCGCAACGCGTATTTCTCGCGCGTGCCCAACGTGTGGTGCCATGGGGACCACGCCCTGCTGACCGAACGCGACGGCATCGTCATCTACGGCCGCTCCGACGCGACGCTGAATCCGGGTGGCGTGCGCATCGGCACGGCCGAGATCTATCGTCAGGTCGAGCAAGTGCCCGAAGTGCTCGAGTCGGTCGCCGTCGGCCAGCATTGGCAGGAAGACGAGCGCGTGATCCTGTTCGTGCGCTTGCGCGAGGGCATCGCGCTCGACGACGGCTTGCGCGAGCGCATCGTCAAGCAGATCCGCGCCAACACCACACCGCGCCACGTGCCGGCGAAGATCCTGCAGATCGCCGACATCCCGCGCACGATCTCCGGCAAGATCACCGAGATCGCCGTACGCGACACCATCCACGGCCTGCCGGTGAAGAACACCGATGCGCTGGCCAATCCACAGGCGCTGGCGCTCTATCGCGACCTGCCTGAGCTGGGCTTGCCGTGACCGCGCGCCGACTTCAGCGGCACGAGTGTGGGGTTTGCGGGTGCTGAAGGCGGCGTATGTCCGACTCGTGCGCGCCACGGCGGTTCCGATGCGCGCTTTTGGATGGCTCGACCGTCTGCAACGCGCACCCAAGCACTCGGCGCGTTTCTGGTTGGGCAGCCAGTTCGCGGTTTACGACGCCGCGCA
Source organism: Dokdonella sp. GW821-FHT11D02 (assembly GCF_058808595.1). Taxonomy (NCBI): domain Bacteria; kingdom Pseudomonadati; phylum Pseudomonadota; class Gammaproteobacteria; order Lysobacterales; family Rhodanobacteraceae; genus Dokdonella; species Dokdonella sp. GW821-FHT11D02. The sequence continues at coordinate 4,233,431 of NZ_CM179520.1, forward strand.
GCTGGCCAGTTTGGACGTCCCTTGGTGGACCTTCCCGGCGATCGACCGAGTCGAACGCTGGATCGCCGAACGCGGCGGTAAGGTACGCGCGTTCGAGTACGGCGCCGGCGCCAGCACGGCTTGGCTGGCGCGGCGCTGCGAACGGGTGGTGTCGGTCGAACACGACGCCGGCTTCTTCCGCACGGTGACGCCGCTGCTGGCGCGCGACAACGTGGAGCTGCGTCTGATCGAACCCGTTCGCAATGCGGCTTCACCACGCGCGCGCTCGGGTCGACGCGGCTACACCGAGTGCGACTTTTCCGCCTACGTCGATGCGATCGGTACGGATCGCTACGACCTGATCGTGATCGACGGCCGCGCGCGCGTGGCCTGCTTCGAACGCGCGCGCCTGCAGCTCGCCGGCGGTGGATTGATCGTATTCGACAACTCCGCCCGCGCGCGCTACGCGCCGGCGTTGAACCACCCCGGCAACCGTGTTCTGCGTTATCGCGGCTGGACGCCGGCGCTGCCTTACCGATCGGAGACTTCTCTCATCACCTTGTCCGAGGAGACCTGCGCATGACGACCTCCGCACTGCCCAGCGTCTCGATCATCGTGCCGGTGATGAACGAAGAGCACACGATTACGCGTCTGGCCGACGAAGTCCTGGCCGTAGCCGCGGCGCAGGACGGTTTCCGACTGGTCGATCTGCTTTTCGTCGACGACGGCAGCAGCGACGGCACTTGGGCGCGAATCGGCGAGGCAGCGGGTGCCGATCCTCGCGTGCGCGGCATGCGCTTGCGGCGCAACTTCGGCAAGGCCACCGCCTTGCAGATCGGCGCCGAGGCGGCGGCCGGCGACATCATCGTCACCATGGACGGCGATCTGCAGGACGATCCGCACGAACTGCCTCGTTTCGTCGCCGCGGTGCTCGCCGGCGACGATGTGGTATCGGGCTGGAAGCGGACGCGCCACGATCCGCTCGGCAAGACCTTGCCGTCGAAACTGTTCAACGCGATCACGGCACGCACCTCCGGCATTCCGCTGCACGACTTCAACTGCGGCTACAAGGCGTATCGGCGCGAAGTGTTCGAGGCGATCCATCTGTACGGCGAACTGCACCGCTTCGTGCCGGTGCTAGCGCACGCTTGCGGCTTCCGTATCGGCGAGATCGAAGTCACCCACCATCCGCGCCGGTTCGGCCATTCCAAGTACGGCGCGCGCCGTTTTCTACGCGGCCTGCTGGACTTGTTCACCGTGATGACGTTGACGCGCTACGCACGCAAGCCGGGGCATCTGTTCGGTGCCGGCGGTCTAGTGCTCGGCGCGCTCGGCACCCTCGTGCTCGCCTGGCTCAGCCTGCAGTGGCTGCTCGGACATCCGATCGGCGAGCGGCCGCTGCTGCAACTGGGCGTGCTGCTGGTGTTGGTCGGCGTGCAACTGTTGATGTTCGGCCTGCTGGCGGAGCTGATGATCAGCCGCGATCGCGACTCCACCCAGGCTTCTCTCGTGCGCGAACGCACCGCGGTGATGAAACTTTCTACTGCTCAGGACGAGCCGACGCGACTTCGGCACGACTGAGCGGCTGATGGACGAGACCTCCTACCAGCAATACCTCGAGGAAACCGGCGACTGGCTGAAACGAGGCCGGGCGCAGCTCTTGGGCGATTTGATCGAACGCCACGCGGCGCCGGGCCAAGAGCTGACGCTGTTGGAAGTCGGCGCCGGCGCCGGTCAGAATCTGCCGACGCTCGCGCGATTCGGTGCGGTGGACGCAATCGAAGTCAATGCGCTAGGGCGCGCCGCGATTGCCGCCAGAAACGTCACCCGCGACGTGTTCGCCGAACCTATACCGTTCGAATTGGATCGACGCTACGACGTGATCTGCGCGCTCGACGTGGTCGAACATCTGGCCGACGACCGTGCCGCCGTGGCTTGGATGGAAGAACATCTGCGCCCGGGCGGCCTCTTGATCCTGACCGTACCGGCGTACGCATGGTTGTTCAGCGATCACGACCGCATCCTCGGACACTACCGCCGTTATACGCGTCAGCAACTCGTGGCCGCGTTGCCGACCGGCATGACGGTGCTGACGGCGGCCTACTTCACGCACTTCGCGTTTCCGCTGGCAGTGGCCGCGCGCGCCGCGTGGTCGTTCGGCCGGCGCCTGCGCAACTCCCCCGCGGCCAAGCAGCCCTCACCCAAAGGCGGCCTCGCCACGCGCGTGCTCGGCGGACTGCTCGATCTCGAGCTGGCCTTGATCCGCCGCGGCTACCGCCCGCCGTTCGGCTTGTCGGTTTTCGCGGCGGCGAAAAAAGCGGGAGTGGATCGGTCATGAGCGATCGGCAACGTAGATGGCTGACCGCGGCGAGCCTGATCGTCGTCACGACGCTACTGCTGATCTTCGCGTTGAAGTTGCCGCTGTCGCGGCTGGACGTTCCCTATACGTTCTTCGGCGATGCGATCGACAAGCTGGTGCAGATTCAAAACGTGGCCGAGACCGGCTGGCTGTTCCACAACCCGCGCCTGGGCTATCCGTTCGGTTACGACCGTCTGGATTTTCCGCGCTTCGATTCGCTCAACTACGCGATCATGGGGCCGATTGCGGCGCTGACCGGCAGCGCCGGCCTGGCGATGAATCTGTATTTCCTCGCCAGTTTCTACCTGATCGGCGCGGCGGCGCTGTTCGCGTTTCGGCGACTGGGACTGAATACGGGCCCTGCGCTCTTGTGCGCCTTGCTGTTCGCGTTCCTGCCCTATCACCTCTTGCGCGGCGAAGGCCATCTCACCAACGGGACGTATTTCTTCGTTCCGTTCGGCATTCTCGTGCTGATTTGGCTGGCTCGCGGCGAGCTCGATCCAGCTGCACCCGGCGCGCGCCGCCGCTGGTGGCTGGCCTTGGCGACCGCGCTGCTGATGCCGCTGCAGATGCCCTACAACGGCGTCTTCTTCGCGCTGCTTTGCGGCTGCGCCGGCGTGCTGGCGCTGGCGCGACAGCCGCGCTGGCGCAGTCTGTGGCCGGCCTTGGTCTTGGGCGTTGCCGTATCGTGCTCGTTCGTGGCGGAGCAGATTCCGTCTTTGCTGCACAAGGCCGAGGTCGGCGCCAATCTCAACGTCGCCGAGCGTTCGTCATCCGAGGCGGAGCTGTACTCGATGCGACTGAATCAGGTCCTGTTGCCCTTCAGTCTTCATCGCGTAGACGCCATCGCTCAGGCCAAGCAAGGCTTCGATCAGGCGCTGGACATGCCGCAGGCGGAGTATCGCGACCAATACATCGGGGCATTGGGCGTGCTCGGCCTGCTCGCTTTGCTGTGGTCGCTGGCGCGTGTTGCCGTGAACGGCGGCTCGAACGGCACGCCGACCGATCTGGAACGCCACGTCCGTATCGCCGCCTTGCTGGCGATTGCGATTCTGATCCTGGCGCTGTCGAGCGGGCTGTTCACTCTGCTTTCGCACTGGGTCAGTTCGAAGATTCGTGCCGGCAATCGCATCCTTCCTTTTTTCGCGTTCGCTTGTCTGCTCGGCAGCGGCTGGCTGCTGCAGGGATTGCTCGCACGCTTGCGTCATCGCGCAGCGCGCGGAATCGCGCTGGCCGCAATCGGCACGCTCGCGCTGCTCGACGTGACCACGCCGGATTTGTACGTGGCGCGCGCCACGGCGGTTTCCAACTACGATTCCGCCAGTACTTACTTCAAGCAAGTCGAGCAAAGGCTCGGCAGCGATGCCGCCGTATTCCAACTGCCGGCGGTTTGGTATCCGGAGCATCCCTCCGTCGGCGCGATGGGTGACTACGAAGAGTTCAAACCGTATCTGTTCACGCGCAGCTTGAAGTCTTCCTACGGCGTCGCGCACGGCCGCCCCGGTTACTCGTGGGCGAGCACGCTCGAAAGCATGCCGGTGTCCGAGATGATCGCGCAGGCGCATGCCTTGGGTTTCGCCGCGATCCTGCTCGATTCGTCGGCCTACGCCGACGACAAGCTGGCGGCATTGACGGCGGCCTTGCGCAGCGCCCTGCCGCAACCGCCGCTGATCAGCGCGAGTCGCCGCTGGCTGCTGTTTCCGCTGGCGGAATGCTGCGGCTCGGCAGCCGGCGCGCAGACGGTTTGGAATGGCTCCGCTTTCACCTACGTCGCCGACGGCACGCCGCTCAAGTTCGGCAAGGGCGGGCGCGGCGGTTTCTATCGCGCCGGCGGCTGGGACGCGCTCGAGGATTGGGGCGTGTGGTCGCTCGGCAGCGTGGCGCAGTTGCGTATGCGCTTGGCGCCGCAATCCGCTGCCGCTCCGCTGCGGCTGACGCTGGATGCACAAGTTCTGCTCGGGCCGAATACGCCGGCGCGCGATCTGGTGATCGAGGCCAACGGTCGCGCGCTCGGCAACCTGCACTTCGAGCTCGGCAAGGCGCCGCCGTCCTTGCAATTCGATCTGTCCGAAGGGCTGATCGGAGCGGATGGCCTGCTGAATCTGCGCTTCGTCGTTTCGCCGGTGACATCGCCGCGCGCGGCGGGCGTGAGCATCGACGGACGCCCGCTCGGTGTCGGCTTGGTATCGCTGGCGATCGGGCCGGCCGCGGTCGCGGCAACACCGCCGTGACGACAATTCGCGCAGGCGGCGCGCGCCGCACTCCGGTATGAACGTCAAGCGGTTCCTGCGCGGGCTCGGTCTGCTGCTGTGCCTGGCCGCGTTGGCCTGGATCGCCCTGCGCTTCCTGCGTAGCGACGCTCTCTCCATATTGCAGCGTGTGCCGACCGAACCCTGGCGGCTCGGCACGGTGTTGGTGGGCGCGGCCCTCGCCTACGCGTTGACACTCAGCCTGCTCGCGTTCGCATGGTGGCGACTGCTCGCGCGGCAATCGCCACAAGCTCCGCCGCTCGGCTCGACGATGGCAACCTGGAGCGTCAGCCAGTACGGCAAATATCTGCCGGGCAACATCGCCCAGTACGCCCTTCGCCACGCCTGGAGCCGCCGCCATGCGACGCCGCATTCGGTCTTGGGGCTCGCTTCCGTGATCGAAGCGGCTCTGTTGCTTCTGGCCGCTCTGGTATTGACGCTGGGCGCGAGCGCGCAGGGCAAGTCGCTCGCCGGTTTCGATGCGCGCTGGATGCTGGCGCTGCTGCTGGCCGTATTGGTGGCAGGCGCCCTGGCGTTGCGTTGGGCGCGCGGACGCGAGCGCTTCCGCGCGCTGTCGCTGCCGAGCTTGCCGGCGATGACCCTGGTCTCGGTATTCGTCTGCGACATCGTGTTTTTCGCAGCGACCGCCGCAATCCTGTGTCTGCTCGCCCATTTCCTGGGCACAGCAGTCGACTGGCGGCTGATGCTGGCGGCGGGCGCCGCCAGCTGGGCGGCCGGCTTCGTCGTGATCGGCGCACCGGCCGGCTTGGGCGTGCGCGAGGCCGCCTTCGTCGCGCTGGCAGGGCCTGCGCTCGGCGAGGACCGCGCGCTGCTCTTGATCGCCCTATTCCGCCTAATCACGTTTTTCGGTGACACCTTGTTGTTTGCCGCCGGCAGCGTGTGGATGCGCCGTGCAGCGGCAGGTATCCACCGACCGGGAGCGGGCTGAGCGGGTCCGCACGAGCCGCGCCGTGTGGCGATATGGCTGCAACTGAGTGAAGATGCGCATCTTCTTTTACCCGGGAATCTCGACGTGCGTTGGTTGCAGCAACACGCCTTCATCGTCCTTTGCATCGCGTTCACCGTGACCAGCCAGCTTTTGATGCGCTGGCGCGTCGGCGCCGCCGGGCCACTGCCTGACGCGGCGGCCGATCGCGTCGCCTTCATCGGCGGTTTGCTGCTGACGCCGTGGATCTGGGTGGCGATCGGCTGCACCTTCCTCGCCGGCGTCAGCTGGATGCTGGCTTTGACGCGCTTCGAGCTGAGCTACGCGTTCCCGTTCACCGGCATCAGTTTCCTGGTGATCCTGCTCGCCAGCGCGTTCCTGTTCAACGAACACGTCACGGTCGCGCGTGTCGCCGGAACCCTGCTCGTAATGGCCGGCTTGATCGTCGTCGTGCGGTCCTGATCGATGGCGCAGACCACCACCGGCATTCGCGCGATCCTGTCGTCGCCGCGCGCCTACGATTTCACCCAGAACCTGGTCGGTGCCGAGCGCGCGCGCAAGCTTTTGCTGCGCGACTATCTGCGCCCGCAGCCGGGGCAGCGCCTGCTCGACATCGGCTGCGGGACGGCGCGCATCCTGGCGCACCTGCCCGATTCGGTCGCCTACATGGGCGTGGATCTGAGCGAGCGCTACATCCTCGCCGCGCGGCAGGAGTACGGCGACCGCGGGCAATTCGAATGCGTCGATATCGGGCGCGCCGACGCCGAGCGGTTCCGCGGCTTCGATCTCGCCCTGGCGACCGGTCTGCTGCATCACCTCGACGACGACGAAGCGTGTCGGATGCTGGCGATCGCTTCCAATGCGCTACGACCCGGCGGGCGCCTAATCACGATCGATCCCTGTTTCGCCGAAGGCCAGTCCGCGCTCGCCCGCTACGTCATCGAACGCGACCGCGGCCGCAACGTGCGCACGGCTGCCGCCTATCGCGAACTCGCCGACGGTGTGTTCGCCGAGGTCGAGGTCGACGTGCGCTTCGACATGCTGCGTATTCCCTACACTCACGCCGTTCTCCAATGCCGCCGATGAACATCCCTTTCAATCGTCCCTACATGACCGGCAAGGAACTCGGCTACATCGCCGAGGCACATGCGAACGGGCATCTCTCCGGCGACGGCCCCTTCACCAAGCGCTGCCACGCCTGGCTCGAGAAGACCACCGGCGCGCGCAAAGCGCTGCTGACGCACTCGTGCACGGCCGCGTTGGAAATGAGCGCGCTGCTGGCGAACGTGGAAGCGGGCGACGAAGTCATCATGCCCTCGTTCACCTTCGTCTCCACCGCCAATGCGTTCGTCCTGCGCGGCGCGGTGCCGGTGTTCGTCGACATCCGCCCGGATACACTGAACCTCGACGAGACTCTGGTCGAAGCGGCGATCACGCCGCGCACGCGCGCGATCTGCGTGGTCCATTACGCCGGTGTCGGCTGCGAAATGGACGCGATCAACGCGATCGCCGAGCGGCACGGGCTGATCGTCATCGAAGACGCCGCACAAGGCATCCTGTCGGAGTACAAGGGGCGTCCGCTCGGCACGCTCGGCCATCTGGCCGCGCTCAGTTTTCACGAGACGAAGAATCTCATTTCCGGTGAAGGCGGTGCGCTGCTCGTCAACGACGAACGCTATGCCGAGCGCGCCGAAATCATCCGCGAGAAAGGCACCAACCGCTCGCAGTTCTTTCGGGGGCAGGTCGACAAATACACCTGGGTCGACGTCGGCTCGTCGTATCTGCCGGGCGAAATCGTCGCCGCGTTCCTCGCCGCACAGATGGAAGATGCCGAACGCATCACGCAGGAACGGCTCGCCTTGTGGGAAAGCTATCACGCTGCGTTCGCGCCGTTCGAACAGCGTGGCGTTTTGCGCCGGCCGATCATACCGGCGCATTGCCGCCACAATGCGCACATGTACTATTTGCTGCTGCCCGATCTCCAAACCAGAACGCGCTTCATCGCCGCAATGAAGGAGCGCGGCGTGTCGCCGGTATTCCACTACATTCCGCTGCACAGCGCACCAGCGGGTCGAAAATATGCCCGTGCGCACGGAACGCTCGAGGTGACCGACCACGTCAGCGACTGCCTGGTGCGGCTGCCGTTGTGGCTCGACGGCATGGATCAACAGCGCGTCATCGGCGCGGCCGAGGCGCTGTTCCAATGAGCGGGACGGCAGCGCCGCTGATTTCGGTCGTCAGCCCGGTCTATTGCTGCGACGGCTGTCTGCGCGAGTTGTGCGCGCGCTTGACGGCGACGCTGACGCCGATCACGGCGAACTTTGAAATCGTCTTGGTCAACGATGCGAGCCCGGACGGCGCCTGGAACACCATGCGCGAGCTCTGCGCCGGCGATGCACGCATCAAAGCCGTCGCGCTGTCGCGCAACTTCGGCCAGCACTACGCGATCGCCGCCGGCCTGGAGCACGTCAGCGGCGAATGGGTCGTGGTGATGGATTGCGATTTGCAGGACCGACCCGAGGAAATCGCAGCGCTCTACGCGAAGGCGTGCGAAGGTCACGACGTCGTATTTGGCGAACGCGAAGTGCGACAGGATGGCTGGTTCAAACGCAACAGTTCACGCGCCTTCATCGGACTTTTGAATTACCTCAGCGGTGCCGACTACGACTACCGTACCGCGAACTTCGGCATCTTCCATCGCCGCGTGATCGATGCGGTGCGCAGCATGGGCGATTCGTCGAGGTTCTTTCCGGTCATGGTGCGCTGGGCCGGATTCCGAAGAACCTCGATTCCAGTGCAGCACGACGCACGCGGAGAGGGAAGCAGTTCCTACACCTGGCGCCGCTTGATGCGGCTGGGTCTCGACATCGTCCTCTCCAACTCGGACAAGCCTTTGCGCCTGGTCGCGCTGACCGGCATCGTGATCTCGCTCGTCGCTCTCGCGATCACCGCCTACAGTCTGCTGCGCTATCTGCACGGCGACATCGACGTCGCCGGATACACCAGCCTGATCGCCTCGATGTGGCTCTTGGCCGGCATCATGCTGTTCTGCATGGGTGTGATCGGGCTCTACGTCGGCCGCGTGTTCGAAAGCGTGAAGGCGCGGCCCGTCTTCATCGTGCGCGAGCGTATCAATCTGTGAGCGATGCATCCTTGCTCGCCGCGCTGCAGCCCTCGCCGCTGGACAGCGTGCGATTCGGGCGGCGCATCTATCGCGCCGTACTGCAGACGATCGACGCGCCGGCGCTGGCCGAGGCGCTGCGCAGCTTGCGGGTCGACACGCTGATCCTGCGCGTGCCGGCGGCCGCCATCGGCGGCCTCGCAGGTTTGCACACGTTCGGACTGCAGCCGATCGTCGCCGATACGCACGTCGACTACGAGCGCTCGCTCGACGTGCCGATCGATGCGATCGATGTCGCGCCAATGGAAATCTGCGACGTCGCCAAGGCCGATGCCGAGCGCCTGCGTGCAATCGCCAGAGTCGTGTTCGACGGCTATTCCAGCCATTATCTCGCCAATCCGCTGTTGCCCGCGGACGCCGTTGCAGACGGCTACGCGGACTGGGCTGCGCGCTGCGTGCACACGCCGGCGACGCCGACTTGGTTCTTGCGTTCGCGCGGCGAGATCGTGGGATTTTCGTGCTGTCGCGTCGACGGCGGCGAAGCACGCGGCGTACTGAACGGCATTCTGCCGGCCGCTCGAAACGCCGGCCACTATCGCGCCATGTTCCACGGCATGCTCGCGTATTTCCGCATGAACGGCGCGCGCCGGTTCGTCATCGCGACGCAGGTGCACAACATCGCCGTCCAACGCGTCTGGGCCGACGCAGGGCTAAGGCTACGGCTTGCGGAGAATACCGTTCACATCAATTGCTCCTGGCAATGATGCGGCGGCATCGCGCGCAGATTCACCGCTCCATTCCGCTCTGAAGAATCTCATCCGCTGGTTTAGGTACGTGCAGGGGCAGATCGATGGTCGGCTGACCGCGGTCGCCGAACCAGGCGACGCCTTCTTGCACGAGATCGAATCTCAGTTGCCAGTCGCCAGGTTCGAGCCGTGGCAGTACCAGGTTCATGGTAAGCCGCTCGCCCGAGTCCACTCGACCGTAAAGTGGCGTGCGCAGCCAGTCTCGCCGAACCAGATGTCCCAGCGCGTCGAACAAGCTAACTCCGACCGAAAGCGGAAACTTTCCGCCTCCTCCGAGAACATGCGGACCTTCGTTTTGCAGCTCGACCCGGGCGCGACGCGGCGGCTTGAAAGGCCCACCGGCAGGCAGGATTTGGGCGGAAAGCAATCGTGCCGCTGTGGGTGAAATGGGCTCATCGACCTCGGTGCTTTTGGGACTCAGGATGTGCTCGGCGATGTTGTAGTCGTAGACCATGATGCGCAACGCCGCCGCGTCGATGGTGCGCTCGGGCGGGCCCAGGACGGAATCCAATAGACGTAGCTGCGCAGGAGTCGCTTCGAAGTACTCCAAGGCGAGAAACGTCTGCTTCGTCCAATTTCGCGGCTCATACCAATCCAGCGAACGCATTACCGGGAAGACCGCCGGCCGATCCGAGTAGAAGAATATGGGGCTGACGCGCAACGCGTAGTCGGAGACCACCGTGACTGCGCCGGCGTTCCAATAGGTTGCATAGCCCCACTGCAAACCTTCGCGCTTCAGCACCTCCGCGAGTTGCATGGGCTTGGATGGCGGAATATCCCAAAAGCGTGCGGTTCCGAGATCGGCCGCCGGAAGGAAACGCTGCAGCGAGATCGCCACCAGCAACAGGGCCATGACCGACAAGCTGGAAAGTGTCGGTAACTCGAACCGCTCCAGATAGTCCTTCATGCGCAATGCCGCGAGAATCAGCAGCACCGCGATGGCGCCCTGGAAGTACCGGATGGTCCCTCCGTTCACGGCCAGCGGCTCGAAAAAATTGTAGAGAAAGAAAATCGGCACGAATGCGCCGATCAGCGCAACTGCCAGCGCGCGCCGGATCGGATCGGGTTGGCGTCGTATCTTCCATATCTCGCTGACGCCGACCCACGACAGCCAAAACGCGAAGGCCTTGCGGTAGAAGTACAGCGCCTCACCGACGATGGGATTGACTTGGCCACCCTCACGCAGGCCGCCGAGATAGCTCAGCCAGTCCTGCGGGAACCTCAGTAGCGTTTTACCGACATAGGCCCAGCCACCCCAATGCAACGCGGCGGCGCCGTTCAAGGTTTGATATACGGCGAAGTACTTGAGGGATTCGTGCAGCAGCAGTGCAAGGAGGAAGGCTGCGCCGAGAGCAAAGCAGGTGAGTGGATCGTCGATGCCCAGCCAGCGGACGGCCTTCAGCAAGAAGGTTCCTTTCCGGCGCGTCGCACTGCGACCCAACGCTAAGGCGCGGTCGAACAAGTACAGGGGCAGCACCACCATCAAGGCGACCCTGATGGGATTGGAGAAGCTCAGTAGAAAAACGACCAGCCAGAGAGCGACGGCAGGACGCCAGCCGCCACGCTCGCCGAAGCGCGCGCGGCAGATCAACGCTACACCCAAGAAGATCCCCGCATGCCACCAGAAGTACGACGCCTGCGCATACAGCAAATAAAGGAAATCGCGACAGAACCCGGCAACCGACAGCAGGCAGAAAAACAGCACGATGACACGAGGAATCGACAGTACGCGTAACGCGTAGATCGTCGAAGCCAAGACCAGGACGAGCGCAAACGAACTCGCCACCGTGTGAACGTAGTACCCGTTCCGCATCCACAGCATCGCCAGCGCCGCGATCGAGGCGGCGGAAGGCATCATCAAATCGCCGTTGGCGTAGAGCCAATCTTTCGGAAGCAGCGAGCCGCTGCGAACGATCGACTCACCCAGTAGGGTCGCAATCGCGTCGTCGCTGTGGAGAGAGCCGCGGAAGAAATAGAACAGGAACAGGAGCAGAATCGCGAGGGCTGCGAAGAACGCCATCGCGATCGTCGCACGCGAAAAGAATTCGACCCTGGGCCAATCCGACTCGCGATGCATGTAAGAGGCCCAAGATCAGCCGAGAAACCGTCTCGGTCAGCCCAGCGCGTCCGAAAGCTCGGCGCGGAGATCTCGAACGTCTTCCACGCCCACCGAAAGCCGAATCAGCGAATCGCTGATGCCGAGGCGCTTGCGGTTGGCCGGCGGAATCGATGCGTGCGTCATGATTGCCGGATGCTCGATCAAGCTTTCGACGCCGCCGAGCGACTCGGCCAACGCGAACAGGTGGCAGCGCTCGAGCACCTTGCGCGCCTTGCGCAGACCGCCTTTGACCTCGACCGAGACGATGCCGCCGAAGCCGTCCATCTGCTTCTTGGCCAGCGCGTGCTGCGGATGCGACTTTAGCCCCGGGTAGATCACGCGCTCGACCGCCGGATGCTTCTCCAGCCATTGCGCGAGTTCGAGAGCGCCGGCGCAATGCGCGTGCATGCGCAGATGCAGGGTCTTCAATCCGCGCATCGCGAGGAACGAGTCGAACGGACCGGCGACCGAGCCGATCGAGTTGTGCAGGAACGCCATTTGCTCCGCCAGCTGCGCGTCGCCGCCCACGACGGCGACGCCGCCGACGATGTCGGAGTGGCCGTTGAGGTATTTCGTCGCCGAATGCACAACGATGTCGGCACCATGCTCGATCGGCCGCTGCAGCATCGGCGAGCAGAACGTGTTGTCGACCACGAAGATTAAGCCGTGCTTGCGCGCGAACGCACCGATCTTCGCCAGATCGACCAATTTCAGCATCGGATTGGTCGGCGTTTCGGCCCAGATCATGCGTGTATTCGGCTTCAGCGCGGCCTTCAATGCAGCCGCATCGTTGAGGTCGATGAAGGTGAAGTCGAGACCTGCGCTGCGCCGGCGTACGCGTTCGAACAAGCGGTAGCTGCCGCCGTACAGATCGTCCATCGCGATGACGTGGCTGCCCGAATCGAGCAGCTCGAGCACGGTGCCTGCGGCAGCGAGGCCGGAAGCGAACGCATAACCTTGGCGCCCGCCCTCGAGATCGGCGATACAACGCTCGTAAGCCATACGCGTCGGATTCTGCGTGCGCGAGTATTCATAACCCTGATGCACGCCGGGACTCGACTGCACGTACGTCGAAGTCGCGTAGATCGGCGTCATGATCGCACCGGTCGAGGGATCGGGGCTTTGGCCGGCGTGGATGGCGCGGGTGCCCAGAGCGTGAGGCGTCGAAGATTTTTTCACGGACAACGTTCCTTTTGAGACGACAATCGCATCAACGAGGCTCGGCCTCGAATGCGAACAAATAGCAAGCGTCCACGTCATCGGACAAGAGCGCTCCCTCGGCGAATTCGCGCGGCTCGTACTTACCCGATGCCGCTTGAACCGGCAGATGCACCATGCCGACCTTCTTGGTCACACGAAAACCCGCGGCGTCGATCACACGCTCCATCTCGTCGGGCGTGTATTCGTACTTGTGATCGGGATCGATCAGCGAACCCGGGCATTGAATCTTCGTCAGCAAGCGATTGGGTGTGTCGAACACCAGCTTTCCGCCGGGAGCGAGATGCCTACGTATCCAATCGAGCATCGCCGGCAGAGCGTCCGCGTAAATGTGCTCGATCGCCTGGCCCATGAATACGCCGTCGTACAGTCGATCCTGCAACGCGGCCATCTCGGCGACACGCTCGCCGCTGCCGTGGAAATAACTGACTTCGCCCCATTCGAACTGCGCCGAGACGCTTTGGTCGTATTTCGGCTTACCCCAGTACTGCAGATCGGGCGGTCGATCGAGAATGTCGAGTCGACTGGGCCGATAGGGATACCCGAGTTCGATCAGAGCGCCTTCGGGCAACCTCGGACTGCTGCCGCCGATATCCAGAACGCGATCGAAGCGAGGGACTGTTTTGATCCATTCCTGCCGCGATCGATGCTGAATCGCCAATAGGTCGATGCCAAAACGCGACAGATATTCTTCCGATCCGAGAATCGCATTGATGGCGTTTTGCTGGACGAAGCGGCCCGAAGCGATGACGTCTCGCCACGTACGCAATCCATGCGGATCGATTTCTCTTCTCAAAAGAACGAGATATGCCATGCGAACGTACGCTTCCTCTGCGGAAACGCTCGCATGCTGTGCGTGACGAAGAAAACGGCCAAGCCACTCCGCGCTTCGCTGCGCCAATGAACGGCTCATGATTCGCACTTATCAGTCATTGAGGCAACTTCCTTTTTTTGACCGCGAGTTTCCTTCCTATCGCGAACGTTACTGCGGTAGAGATTGCGAGTCGGAATCCGCAGGTACTTAACCCGCCCTCCGCCGCAAGTAGTTCAAAAGATCGATCCGCGTAATCAAGCCGACGAATTTCGCGCCGTCCATCACGATCGCGACGTGACCGGCGTCGAATACGGGCATCAGCGATTCGATCGGCGCTTTCACGTCGAGCACCTGCAGCTTTTCTACCATCGCGGTGGACACCTTGTCCTTGAACTTCGACTCATCGGTGTGCACGTGCAGCAGCAGATCCGATTCGTCGAGGATGCCGACGATCTCGTCGCCGTCCATTACCGGCAGCTGCGAGACGTCGTACAGCTTCATGCGGTTGTAGGCGGTGATCAGTAGCTCGTTCGGCCCGACCACGACGGTGTCGCGGTGCGCGTACGGGCGCAGGATCAGGTCGCGCAGATCGCCGGTCGGCTGGCGGTCGAGGAAGCCGTTGTCCAGCATCCAGTAGTCGTTGTACATCTTCGACAGATACTTGTTGCCGGTGTCGCAGACCAGGGTGACGACGCGCTTGGGCGCGCTCTGCTCGCGACAGTATTTCAATGCAGCGGCGAGCAAAGTGCCGGTCGAGGAGCCGGCGAGCACGCCTTCTTTGCCGAGCAGTTCGCGCGCGGTCAGGAAGCTCTCCTTGTCGCTGATCGCGTAGGCTTTCGTGACGCGCGAAAAATCACTGATGCTGGGCAGGAAATCCTCGCCGATGCCTTCGACCATCCAGCTCGCCGACTTCGTCGACAGCGTGCCTTCGTTGATGTATTGGGCCAGAATCGAGCCGACCGGATCGGCAAGAATGAATTGGGTCTGTGGCGAAACGCGCGCGAAATAACGCGACAGACCGGTCATGGTGCCGGAGGAGCCGCAGCCGAACACGATCGCATCGACCTTGCCTTCGAGTTGTTCGAAGATCTCGGGACCGGTGGTCGATTCGTGCGCAGCGGGATTGTCCGGATTGCCGAATTGATTGATGAAATACGCCCCGGGTGTCTCTTCGGCGATGCGCGCGGCGAGATCCTGGTAATACTCCGGATGGCCTTTGGCGACGTCCGAGCGCGTCAGCACGACTTCGGCGCCCATCGCTTTGAGATTGAAGATTTTCTCGCGGCTCATCTTGTCCGGCACGACCAGGATCAGCCGGTAGCCCTTGGCTTGCGCGACCAGCGCCAGTCCGAGGCCGGTGTTGCCGGCGGTGCCTTCGACCAGAGTTGCGCCGGGTTTGAGCTTGCCGGCCTTCTCCGCGCCTTCGATCATCGACAGCCCGATGCGATCCTTGATCGAGCCGCCGGGGTTCGCGCTTTCGAGCTTCAGAAACAGTTCGCAAACGCCGGCATCGAGGCGTTGCGTCTTGAGCATCGGGGTACGGCCGATCAGCTCGAGAACGCTTTGGTGGATCGTCATGTGGGCTCCGCGGTCGTGGCACCGCGCCGCTATGAGCTGAGCGGCACGCAGTACAAACGCCTCCGGTGGAGACGCCCGCGGATCATAACCGAGTGGAATGGCGCTGTTGACCGTGCCGAACCGGAGGGCTCAGCGATTCGTGAGGCGCCGCCGCGGCATGGGCGGCGCCGAGGCAGGCTTAACGGGTCAGTGCGCGGTGTGCGCGCTTTCCCAAATTTGGGTCAACTTGTCTTTGGCGTGCAGCTTTTCGTACTTCATGTTGCGCAGAGTCGCCTCATCGATCGGCAGCACACCGAGTTCGGCGTCGCGCACCTTGCTGTCGAGCTCTTTGTGGCGGTAATACAGACTGCGAAATTCCGCATCTTTCTGCATCAGCTCCGCCACTTCAGTTTGGTGTTCTTCTAGCATCGCTAACCTCCTCTAGTGCAAAGACCGCTGGCGCAGTGACGCGGCTTTGAACCGCGTCACTGCGCTGCGGGACGAGTACAACGCGATGGCTCCGGAAGAGCCGCCTTCGCCGCAATGGGAACTGCAGGAGTCGACGAGGATCGATCGAATCGATCGGCGGGCGCCACTGCCAGGAAACGTCCGCACGAACGACCCAATCCTCGGCCTGGCCGAGGCGATGAATCTTCTATCGCGGTCGCTGCAGTCATGGGGCTTTTGGCTTTGCCCAAGCGGATGCCGAAAGAATTCCGGGCCACTTGGAAGACAGAAGCTACTCCTTCGCCCAAGACTTGGCAACACGACTTTTGCGATCTATGGAAGTTCCCGCGCAAGCCGTCAGATCGTAAAATTATTGTTCAAAAACAGTAAATTAGCGCCGACATCCCAAGCTTCCGGCGAGCGCGCGGAATCCTTGTCGGGCCTGGCAGCGGGGCATGAGTCCACGCCCCGAAACGAAGATTTCGGGGTCTTCAGAGGCGGCCGAAGCGCGACCTATTGGCCGGACGGATCCGGCACCTTCTTGGGCTTGGGCAACGCCTTGGTCGCGGGTTTCGCTGCCGGCTTCGCCTTCGGTTTGGCCGCCGTATCCGCCTTCGGCGTCTTGCCGCTCAGCGTGGCCTCGAGCTCGGCTTCCTTCCTCGCCAGCGCCGTCGCCTTCGCCTGCGCATCGGCCATGCGTTTGGCTTGCGCCGCCTCGGCACGCGCTGCCTCGGCCGCCTGTGCGGCTTGCGCGCCCTCGGCGCGTGCGGCTTCGGCCTCGCGCATCATGCGCTCGGCCTCTTCGGCGCGAATCTGCGACTGCAGGCGCTGGCGCTCGAGCTCCATGCGCGCCTGTGCCGCGTCGCGGCGCGCGATCGCCAGTTGCAGGCGATCGTTCTCGCGCTGCAATTCCACGCGCTGGCTTTCCAAGTAGTCGGCCTCGGCAGCGGCCTGGGCGGTATCGATGCGACGCTCGACCCAATAGACGAGCTGCTCGCGGTCGCGCCGTCCGGCTTCCTTGAACTGCGCCACGGCGGCGCGCGCGCGATCGAGTTGCGCAGTCGCGCGCTGACCGAGCACGGGATCGGCGGCAAGGCGATCGATGCGATCGCTCAGGCGCTGATATTCGTCGTCGCGGCCGAAGGCGGTGCCGCTGAACGAGATGAGCGCGAAGGTGGCGATGAGCGCCGATGGGAGGAAGCGAAAGCGACGGATCATGGCTGCGCCTCCGGCGAAGCGTGTTCGCTCAGATCGCGGTCGAGATTGCTGTTTTCGCGCTTCAACCGATCGACTTCCTGACGCGCCTTGGCCAGACGCGTCTTGGCGATCGCGAGCTCGCTGTCAGCCTCCGATTCGCGCGCGTATTGCGTCGCTTCGTCGTATTCCTCACGCGCCATCGCGGCCTGAGCCTGATCGTAGCGGCGCCCCGCTGACCGGTACTCGCCGCCGGCGAATTCCGGCGCACCGGCCGAGCGCGCACTGCCGAGTCCGCGCGAAGCGGAATCGAGCAAGCCGACCGGCGGCTTGGTCGGGCTGCAGGCCTGCAAGGCCAAGATCGCCAGCACCCAGGCGAGGGTGTGAAGTTTCCGCATGCTGCATCTCATAAGTCGCGCGCCGGTCCGTGCAAAATTTCCAGTATCGTATTGTGAGAACACCGCGCCGCGCTGGCAATCGGCGCCGATGCGAGTACAGGGGCCGGGCGCTACAGGCAGCGACCGAATGCACGATCCAAACCCAGGCGAAACCACCGATGGATATCGGCTACTTCCTCAAACTGATGGTCGAGAAAGGTGCGTCGGACATGTTCCTGACCACCGGCGCGCCGGTCAACATCAAGGTCGAGGGCAAGCTCTACCCGCTCGGCAATACCGGCATGCCCAACGGCATGGTCAAGAAGATCGCCTACTCGCTGATGGACGAAGGCCAGGTGCCGCAGTTCGAGAAGAACCTCGAGCTCAACATGGCGATCGCGGTGAAAGACGTCGGCCGCTTCCGCATCAACGTGTTCAAGCAGCGCGGCGAAGTCGGCATGGTGATCCGCGCGATCAAGAGCGAGATCCCGACCATCGAGCAACTGCGCCTGCCGGCGCTGTTCAAGAACATCATCATGGAGCCGCGCGGCTTGGTGCTGCTGGTGGGCGCGACTGGTTCGGGCAAGTCGACCACGCTGGCTTCGATGATCGACCACCGCAACACGAACAGCTCGGGTCACATCCTGACCATCGAGGATCCGATCGAGTATCTGTATCGGCACCGCAAGTCGGTGGTGAACCAGCGCGAAGTCGGCCTGGACACGCACAGCTACCACGAGGCTCTCAAGAACGCGATGCGCGAGGCGCCGGACGTCATCATGATCGGCGAAATCCGCGACGCCGACACGATGGAAGCGGCGATCTCGTTCTCCGAAACGGGACATCTGTGTCTTGCAACGCTGCACTCCAACAACGCCGACCAGACGATCGAGCGCATTCTGAACTTCTTCCCGGAATCGGCGCACAAGAACATCCTGATGAACGTCGCGCTGAACCTGAAGGCGGTCATCAGCCAGCGCTTGGTCATGGGCAAGGATGGTCGCCGCCTACCGGCGGTCGAGGTGTTGATCAACACGCCGCACATTCGCGATCTGCTGCGTCGCGGCCAGGTACACGAGGTCAAGGAAGCGATGGATCGCAGCCTGCAGGAAGGCATGCAGACGTTCGATCAGTCGCTGTACACGCTGTACAAGGAAGGCAAGATCGATCTGGATGAGGCGCTCAATCACGCCGATTCGCGTGATGGGCTCGCCCTGAAAGTGCGTCTGGCCGAGGGTGCGGATGTACCGATGCACGAGGTGTTCGATACGTCGTCGTACTAGTGCGATCGTCCTTGATCGCTGCGACCTGATGGGTTTGTGCGCGACGTAACTTGCGTCTTCGGCTGGTCTAGCCGCGGCCATCCATGGCCGCACTTTTGAAGTGATGCAAAAAGCCTTCGTGGTCGTGGCTTGCTCGGCTCGTGCGCCGCGCGGCGCATCTCTTCGTCGCCCGATCTGCCAGCTGTTGCGCTTTCAAAACAGCAAGTAGGTCGAGAGGATGTACTTGTCGTTCGAGCGCGGCGGCAGGCCGGCGTGCTGGAACAGCCAGTACGGCGGGAACATCAGCAGGCGGCCGGCGCGTGCTGCGACCTTGAGGCCGAGATCGCAGAACTCGGTCTCGCCGCCGTCGGCGACGTCGTTGAGATACCAAAGGAAGACGAGATAACGATTCGAGACCGTGTCGATCGAGTCGAAATGCGGCTGGAATTGCTCGTCCGTGCCGGCGCGGTAGCGCTTGATGCGCAAGTCCTCGATGCGCGGCCGCGTCGGCACGGGAATGGTCAGCCGAACCCGCTCGTTATAGAGCGCGAGATGACGGTCGATCTGATGCAGGAAAAAGCCCTTGAAGCCTTCGTCGGCCAGGCGCGAGACGTTCAACTCGGTCCAAGCGCTGTGTTCGAGGCCCGCGCGTACGCCGCGGCCGTTCGGCGTGTGCATATGCGCGGTCTGATCGAACGAGGCGATCAGCTGTGCGCAGAACTCGCGCTCGAGCGCATCGTCGAACCACGCGACGTAGTCGGTCAGCGCTGGCATCGCCGCGCGATTTCCGACTGCGTCGTCACCATGCGTAGCCCCAATGCCGCATGATCGGCTGCAGAATTTCCCGCATCGGCTCTAGCTGACTCTCGTAGCGCCGCCAACGATCGACCGAGCGTGCGTTCGCCGGCTCGATCACCTGCGTATAGCTCGGTGTACTGATGTAACCCTTGTTCCTGGCGTGTTCGGCAAAGCCGAGCATCGGCTCGGAATCCGCCAGACCGAGGAAGTCGCCGACGCGCCTCACGTTGCCGGCGAAATCCGTCACCAAATCCTCGTAGCGCGAGACGAGCACCGCCGGCTGCATCAGCTCGGCGTGGTAGATCCACGAATCCATCGCGGCCACGTAGCTGCGTGCGAGGCGCTCGAGCGTCGAGCACATGACCATGAAGTTCGGCGAACGGAAATGCTGCATGTAGCAGCTGAGCAACACGTCGCAAGGATGGCGCAGCGCGAGAATGATGCGAGCCTGCGGAAACAAGCGCAGGATCATCGGCAGGCGCAGCATGTTCAACGGATTCTTGTCGACCAGACGCTGCCCGGGCGCGAGCGGTACGGTTTTGGCGACGAAGCGCCAGTAGGCGCTGCGCAGCTGCTCGCACTGCGCCGAGGTCAATTCGGCCAGATCGTGCGGGTAGCGCAGGCCGAGCGGCGACAGCAATTCGATGGTGTCGTTGATGTAGACGCGCTCGTCCATCGACTTGAGGCCCGGGTGCGCATCGAGCATCTGCTCGAGCATCGTCGTACCCGAACGCGGGAAACCGACGATGAACACCGGCGACGATTCCAGCATCGGTGCATCGGCATTCGACCACGCGTGAAACTCACGCTCGCCCAGACGAACCGCCGCGGTCGGCAATGCCGTCGTCGCCGGTTCCAGCAACTGCGGAACCAATTGCTCGGCGAGACGCAGCTGGCAGACATGCGCTCGTGCAAACGCATCGATGGCGCCTTGGGCGTCGCCATGCCGGTCGCAAACCTTGCCCAGCGCAAAGTACAGACCGGCGCGGCGATGCTCCGGCTCGGTCAACGGCAGGAGTTGATCGACCAGCGCGCGCATCGTGGCCGGATCGGCTTCGCGCGCGGCGATCGCGATCTGGGCCGCCACGATGTCGCGGCGCAAGGACGTGTCGTGCACCGCTTCGGGTGCAGGCAGTCGACGCAGGTATTCCTGCGCTTCGTCGAGGCGATTGAGCCGCTCGTACAAACACACCAGGGAAGCCAGAACCCGCTTCTCGTCCGGAGTGCGCTGCAACGCCAGCAGCAGCACGCCCTCGCCGTCCGCCCCGTCGCCGAGCAAGGTCAACAGCGTGCCGAGTTCGATCTGTTGTTCATCGACGAGCTCGCTCCAGCTTCTCCACGATCCGATCAGATCCTGCGCCGCGGCGTGATCGCCACACTCATAGCAAGCGCGTGCGCCGTAGAGGCGCGCATCGAGCGAGGTCGGATCGGAGCGCACGGCGGCGAGGAACCGATCGCGCGCAACGGCTACCTTCCCGGCTTCCATCTTGAGAAAGCCGAGGTTGACCAGCACACCGGCGTTTTCGGGCGCCAGCGCCAGCGCGTGCTGATAGGCGGCATCGGCCGGCGCGAATTCGCCGACCTCGCGTAATACGTTGCCGAGATTGTTCCAGTGTTCGAAGACGGCCGGTTGCAATTGCGTCAATCGGCGATACGGTTCGATCGCGGCGGACAGCTTGCCTTGAAAGTGCAGGCTGAGAGCGAGCAAGGTCAATGCACGGACGTCGTCCGGTGAACTCGACAGTTGCGTGCGCGCCAAGTGCTCGACATGGGCGTATTCGCCTGCGCGAAAAAACTCATAGGCCTGAGCGGGAGAGAAAGCGGCGGAAGCGGCGGTCATGCGGCAACGATAGCGCAGAGGCTGCAGATTTGATGCGGCGACCGCGACGGCAATCGGAGCAGAACGATCATCGCGGGCGCATCCTCAAAAAGAAAAGCCGCGCGACTTGCATCGCGCGGCTCCCGAGCAAAGCTCACCCCGATCAGAATCTCACGGTCACACGGCCCCAGAAGTAGCGGCCGATCATTTCCGAATAGTAGGTGCTGACGTCGGTGTTCGAGTTCAGCACGTTGTTCTGATAGAGGATCGGTGGCTTCTTGTCGAACAGGTTGTCGACGCCGACGTCGAAACGCGTCTTCAGCGACGCCAGGTCGTAGCCGAGCTGAAGACTGTGCGTCGTCGAAGCGCCGCGCCGAATCACGACTCCAGGAATCGCGGCATCCGCCGAGAAGTGCTGATCCACCTGTGCGCTGCCGAGCGAGATCGGTCCGATGTAGTGCGCGTACCAGCTGGCATCGAACGCGCCGAGCTTCCAGTTGAGGCCCGCGATCGCTCTCCAGCGCGCGTAGTTGCCGTACTCGTTCCAGTACTTGCCGGCGAGATGGTTGACCAGACCGCCCGAGGAGGTCGTGTTGTCCATGCGCGCCAGATAGGTGCTGTTGAAGCTCAGCGCGAAGGCGCCGAACGTGGTTTCCGGCAGGCGGTACTTCACCGCGAAGTCGACGCCCTTGGCGTCGAAGCGGCCGAGGTTCACGACCGGCTGGCTGATGTAGTCGATCTGACCGGCGCTCGGACCGCTTTCGAAACGATGGATCAGGCTGCAGAACTGTCCGTTGGTGTAGCACGAGTTTGCCGCCACCGACGCGCCGATGTTGGCGATGTAGTCGTTCAGGTACAAACGCCACAAGTCGGCGCTCAGCGACAGGCCTTCGAGCCAGTGCGGATCGTAGACGACACCGAAGTTGAACGACTTGCCGAACTCCGGCCTCAACTTCGGCAGGGTCGGATCGACATTGGCGCGCGCCCAGTTGTTGCCCGATGTCACGCCATTGCTTTGCGAGAGACCACTGCCGGCGAAGCTGCCGTCGGTGGGCACGCCGACGCAGGCCGGGTTGGGCGCGGTCAGGCCGATGCACGGATCGGTGAAGTTCGGTGCGTTGCCACCCGGGCCGGCGAACACGTCGAGCGTGGTCGGCGCGCGGAACAGCTTGGACACGGTGCCGCGCAGCAGCAGGTCTTCCAGCGGCCGCCATTCCAGCGCGACCTTCCAGTTGTTGGTGTTGCCGAACTCGTTGAACTTCGAATAGCGGTCGCCGACGATCAGGTTCAGAGAATGCGCGAACGGCACATCCTTGAGCAGCGGAACCAGCACTTCGATATAGGCTTCCTTGACGTCGAGCGAACCGCTGGTCGGTGAACCGCAGGCCTCTTGCGCGAGGGCGCAGTTCGCGCGGCTGTTGGCGATCGCGAGGCTGTCGACGCGGCTGTCGAGGGCGTCCTTGCGGTAGGAAAGGCCGCCGGCCAGGCTGACCGTGCCGGCCGGCAGACTGAACAACTCGCCGGCGACATCGAAGCGCGCGATCTTCTGGCTGGCCGTGATGCTGCTCTGCGCCGGATTGACCGCCACCGACTGCAGCTGGGAGATCGTCGCCGGATCGGAGATGTTGAAGATGTTGATCGGCGTACAGCCTTCGATCGGATTTGCGGCGGTGCCGCAATGCACCTGACCGTCGCTGCCGAGGAAGGACGGGCCGAGCGCGTTGCGCAGGGCTGGATAGTTCACGTAGCCATAGGTGTCCGTATCCTTGCTGTAGTGGCCGTAGTCGAAACCGAGGTCCCAGGTCCAGCTCGACGAGCCGAACGCGCCTTTGAAGCCGCCGTGGGCGGATTCGTTTTCAGTCGACTGCGACAGGACGCGATTGCCGAGGCTGGTGAAGCGGCTGCGGAAGGAATACGAGTCAGGGCTGAACTCGACGCCGAACGGGTTGTAGTAGTTATCGGCCGAAACCGTGACGCCGTCGTTCTGTGCGTCGAACGGCAACGGCGCGATCTGCGATCGCGAGCGCGTCTTGTTGGCGTAGACCTCCAGATAACCGGTGATCGAATCGGTGATCTTGTAATTGCCGATCGCGAACGCGCCGGTGCGTTCCTGCGGCGTCAGCACCAGATTGCCGATGCGCTGGAAGTTGAACGCATCGTTGTTCGGCCCGGAGCCGACGTAGCAGCGGTAGTCGCCGAGCGAGCCGCCGTGGCCGCCGCGGTTCAAGGTCACCGTGGCGACGTCGCTGCCTTCGTCGGCGCAACCGGGGAACAGCGTCGCGGGAACCTGGATGTAACCGCTCGGCGTGCGACTCGAACCGCCGACGCTGACCGCGCCGCCCGACAGATAGAACGCATCGGCAGCGAAGCCGCGATTCGCGGCGGAAGCGATCTCTTGCTTGTTGTAGTTGACGCCGACGGTCAGGTTACCCTTCTCGCTGGTGTGGCCGAACATCACCGAATAGCCTTGGCGCTGGCCGTCGTCGTGATCGGAGATGCCGTAGTCGGCCTGTACTTCGACGCCCTGGAAATCCTGGCGCAGGATGAAGTTGACCACGCCGCCGATCGCGTCCGAGCCGTACACGGACGAAGCGCCATCGCCGAGCACTTCCATGCGTTCGATCGCACTTGCCGGAATCTGGTTGACGTCGGTGCTGTTGCCCGGAATCTGCATGATCCGGTGGCCATTGATCAGGATCAGCGTGCGTTCGGCGCCGAGACCGCGCAGGTCGATGTAGGTACCGCCGTCGCCGCCGCTGTTGTTGACGCTCGGATTGGAACCGGCGCCGGCGACCGCGGGCAGGTTCTGCAGCAGGTCACCGACGGTCAGTTTGCCGGAACGCTCGATCGCGGCCTTGTCGATCGTCACGACCGGATTGGCGGTCTCGAGATCGACGCGGCGGATGCGCGAACCGGTGACGACGACGGTACCGAGCCTTTGCGTGTCCGGCCCTGAATTCTGCGCGTCCTGCGCGGTGGCCGGCACCGCTTGCGCCGCTACGGCGGCGGAAATTCCGAGGAATAAAGCATTGCGCGCGGGATTGCGGCGAACTACGCGGTGAACGGCCATCGATCTCTCCCAAGAAAGTGAGTGCCTGGGCGGGCGCTCGGCACCAGAAATATTTTTGATCTCAATACTTTGTCGCTGCGAACCAGCGCCGCGGCCCCCGTTGACCGCGGTCGATGGCCCTTAACAGCATTATTACAACAATGAAATTGTGTTGTCGATGATGCGGGGCCGATTTCCGGTCGATGCGCGAGGAAGTTGCGTCCGATGCTTTGTTCAGCTCGCCGTCCTTCCAGGCCGGGGCTTTTCGGCACACGTGTGCACGCTCATTGGGCCAGCTGCCGAAAGTCAAAAAAAAACGGCCCCGTTTCCGGGGCCGTCGAAAGTCCGATCGAAGCGACTGCTTCTTAGAACTTCTGCGTGTAGCGCATGTAGTAGAAGCGACCGATGTCGAAGCCGCCGTAGTACAGGAACTGCGAGTTCGGACCGCTGTACATGATCGGCGGCTGCTTGTTGAACACGTTGTTCGCGCCGAGCGAGATGGTGCCGTTCCACGGTGCCGTCCAGCGGATCTGCGCATCGTGCCACGTCGTCGCGCCGGTGCGGTTCTGCGGCTGAGCGCCCACATCCGGTGCCACGTAGTCGGGCATGTTGCACTCCGGACCGCCCTTCAGGTCGTACGAGCAGCGTTCCTTCATGCCCGAGTAGTAACGCGTGGTCCAGGTCGCACCGAAGTCGCCGAGGTTCCAGTCCAGGGTCAGGTTCGAGCGCAGGCGGGGGAAGCCGCCGAAGCTGTTGCTGACCGACACGGCCGTCTCCGGCTTGTCGTCCGGCTTGGTGTTGTTGAAGCTGACGTAGGTGGTATCCCAGCTCAGGCGGAAGCGACCGAAGGAGAACTCCGGCAGACGGTAGTTGACGCCGAAGTCGTAACCTTCGGTTTCCGTCCAACCCTGGTTGATGCCGGCGATCAGCGCGGTGTTGACCACACCGTTAGCGCCACGCGTGAACAGGCTGGTTGAGCAACGCGACGCCGCCTGGAACACATAGCAGTCCTGCAGGATCTGACTGACCGTGTCGCCCGAGATGACGTTCTTGATGCGGATGTTGTACCAGTCGAGGCTCACGTCCAGACCCTGAATCCAGCTCGGGCTGTAGACGAGACCGGCGGTCTTGCTGGTCGAGGTTTCCGGCGTCAGGTTCGGATTCGAACCGGACACGAACGGCACACCGGTCTGGCACGGCAGATTCCGGCAGGGCGCATTGCCCTGGCCGAGCTGACGGAAGCCCGGCGCGGTCGGGTTCTGGCCGCCGAAGCCCGCGCGACAGCGAGCCTGGACGTCCGGATTGAACGCCGCAGCGCCGCGGGTTTCATCGCAGGGGTCGGAATAGCTCTCGAACGACTGGCTGGTGCCGCCGTAGAGGTCGCCGATGGTCGGAGCGCGGAAGCCCTGCGCGTAGTTGGCGCGGACCAGCAGGTCTTCGATCGGACGCCAGGTCAGGCTGAACTTGCCGTTGGTCGTGTTGCCGAACGTCGAGTAATCCGAGTAACGGCCCGCGACGTTGAACGACAGTTCCTTCGCCAGCATCACATCCTTCAGCACCGGTACGTCGACTTCGAGGTAGTACTCGTCGACCGAGTAGCTGCCCTTGGTCATGGTGCCGGCGAGGTCGGTGGACTGACCCGCTTGCTTGGACGCGTCCGGCTCGAAACGGCCCGACTCCTGACGATGCTCGTAACCCGTCGCGACGCTCAGATCGCCAGCCGGCAGCGAGAACAGCGAACCGGTCAGGTTGGCGCTGTAATCGACCGTCTTGGTGCGACCGGTGTCGTGGTAGAACGGGAACATGAATTCCTGCAGGGTCTTGTTGCCCGTCAGCGAATCCGGGGCGACCGTGCCGGCGGAATAGAACGGGTTCCACGGTACGCATTGGCCGGGGCCGGAACCGTACTGGACCGGAGCAGCAGCGGTGCCGCACTCGACGCGCTTGGTCAGCGGGTTGTAGAACGAAGCGCCGAGGGCTTGCGCCATCGCCGGCAGGCTGCCGTCACCATGACCCGTCTTCAACAGGTCGTTGGTGTTGACGAAGCCGCCGACGTCCCAGTTCCAACTGCGACCGGCGATCTCGAAGGTGCCTTCCAAGGTGCCCGAGAAACGATAGGTCTGTAGGTCGCTGCGCGTGACGCGCGGCACTTCCCAGGTACGACGGACGAAGTAGATGCTGCGACCTTCTCCTTCCGGCATGTGCTGATTGCCGAACGGGTTGTAGTAGCTGTCCGCAGACAGCTCCTGATCGAAAGACAAGCTCTGATACGGATAGCCGGCGACCTGCTGCGTGGTCGAGCGCTTGTTGTACAACGCATCGGCCGAGAACTTGATGTTGTCGGTGATGTTGTACTCACCCGCGACGAACAGCGAATGGCGTTCGACGCCGGTGGAACCCATCATCGACTGGTTCGAGTTGCTGAGGTCGGTGACGCCGCCGGCCGAGTTGGTGCCGTGGAAATCGTTCGGACCGCCGTTCTGACCGGCGTTGAACGGGTTGCCACCCGGATTGAGGGTACACAGAGCGAACGGCGAGTTCTCCACTCCCGGACAGCCGTTGGGCAGCGTGAAGCCACCCCACTGCGACACCGGCGTCCACGCATCATTGGGGTGACGCGGACCCTGCGGGTACGCACTGTAGGGACGATTGCGCGCCCAGGTCGGATCTTCCTTCGAGTACTCGGCCGCGACCGTGATCGAGCTGCGCTCGTTGTGCGAGCCAAGCGTCATGCTGTAGGTCTGCTTGGTGCCGTCGCCGTCGTCGTACTGACCGAGGTAGGCGCTGGCTTCCATACCGTCGTAATTGCGACGCGTGATGATGTTGACCACGCCCGCGATCGCGTCGGAGCCGTAGATCGCCGAAGCGCCGTCTTTCAGCACTTCCATGCGCTCAATGGCGGCGACCGGAACCTGCGAGAGATCCTGGAAACCACCGCTGGTCGCACCAAGGCGCTTGCCGTTCAACAGGATCAGCGTGCGGTTGGCGCCGAGGTTGCGCAGATCGATGTAGTAGCCGCCGACGTTTTCGCCGGAAGCCAAGACGCTCGAACGGCTGATCGCCGGCGAACCCGCTTCGGTCAGGTTCGACAGGATGTCGACGACCGAGTTGTAGCCCTGCTTCTCAATGGCGGCGCGGTCCAGCACCAGGATCGGCTGGGCGGTTTCGACGTCCGCCTTGCGGATGCGCGAACCCGTCACCGTGACGGTTTCCAGCGACTGCGTTTCACCTTGCGGATCTTGCGCGAAGGCCGGGGCCGCGGTCAGGGCAACCGCCGCTGCGGTACCCGTATACAACGCATAGCGCACGGCTTTGAAAAGCTCGTTGCTCGATAAATTCATTTCACTCTCCAACGTCAGAGTTGTGTCACAGCTCGGGACATGTGCTCTCCCATCCTGGGAACGACCAAAACGGTCCACCAAAACCCTCGGCAGTTGCCGATACTAACAAGATTCTTACGACTTGGGAATCCCTGAGCGCAGGCTTAACGCCCCGGTAAATAACCGTAAGTTCAATAACTTACGAACTTTCATCTGAAACCGGTTCGAGCGCGCGAAGCCAGCGCCGCGCGCTTTGACGGCAGCTTTTGTTAACTCGGATGCACGGTAGTTATGCGGGAAGAGGGCTTGCAAACCTCGACTCGAAGCCGCAGTCGTGGCGCCCTGAAGCATTACAAGGGAGATTCAAAGCGCTGGGATCGCGCGCCTACCGCAGAGGCAGGCCAAGCGAGGGGAAGCTCGTCAGAGATCCTGCCGATACTGGATGTATGGCGTGCGGTTCTGCTGGCCGTCCGCGTCGCGCGGAGTGTTGAGCGGAGCGTTGAGGATGTTCTGCGTACCGACGCTGAGTTCGCCGCTCCACGGCGTGCGCCAGGACACGCCGAGATCGAGCGTGGTCCAACGCTTGCCAGCGAACATCGGATCGTCGCTGCGCAATACGTGACCGACGATCGCCCCGCGCAGCGAACCGGCACCCAGCCCCAAACTCAGCGAGAGCTGGTCGAGATCGATACCCGGGAGCCCGGCCTGTCCCAACGCAGAAAGACGGCCGCGCCCGTAGCTGGCGGCCACATCGAGGGCCGGCCCATCTTCGAACTGCCAGCGGCCGCGAGCGTAGAGAGAAGCCTCCGATTCCAGGCCGTAGGAATTCAGCGAGTTCGGCAAAGTGAGCACCGGAACCACGCCGTTTCCGAGCGAAAGCTGCCCAAAAGCCGGACCACTACTCTGCGATTGCAGCCAAGACAAACCGTAGGAAAGGTCCATCGCACCATCCGGCGTGGTCCATCCCAGGCCGAGTGCACCGGTCAGCGAATTGCGCGCCCACGGCGTCGTCGCCGCTGCATTGCAATCGGCGGCGGTACAGGTCACCGACGGTGCAGCGAGGTACTGCCCGAACGTCGCTTCGGCATGAAATCCATTATTGAGCTGCCAGCTGAGGCCACCGCCGCTGACTGTCGAACTGCCGGCGAGATGCCAGCTGGACGGTCCCACATAACCAGGCGTGCGCTCGATCGGCGAATGATTCCAGTCGCGCGGCAATGCGACGACTGCCAGCAATTGTCCATTGGAGCCGGACCAGATCGGCACGACCGGAGCGCCTTGCGCCAGGGAGGTCGACGAACCGTCGAGCGCAAGCAGCTCATCCACGAGCGGTGTCTTGCTCGGTACCGGCGCCAACGACGGCAGAGATTGCGCCGTTCCCATGAGCGGGAACAGCGACATCAACAGCCATTGGGCGAGACGGAGTTTCATCGCAACCGGTACCGGACCATTCCTCGCGAGCGCGCAAGAGAGAGTGCGCGTGACTGGCAGAGTTCCCAGACTTTGGACTGGGTGGAGTATAGCGCGATTTACGAAATACTAACAGAACTCGCCGGTCTGATATTGCGAAATTTCGCGTCACAGCTCACGGAAACGAAGCGCGGCGCTCGATCCGGAATCCACATCAGCACCGACAGGCGGCCCGGCCGACGAGGACGGCACAATCACCGCGCCTCCACATGGGTCATCAGTCATACGTAAATTCATCCTGCAGACCTATGCCGAGCCTTCGCAGCCGCCGCATACTCGGATGGTTTTCCGTTCACGGCTCTTGGGGATTTTCCGCATGACGAACTTGCCTTGCCGGACTGCGCTCGCCGCAGCCCTCGTTCTTGCTTTGAGCGCCGGCGCTTCCGCCGCGCCTTCCGCTTCCAGCGTCGTCGCCGCACAGCCTTCGATCGACGCGCTCGATGCCGCTCGCGCCAATACGAATGTGATCATTTTACAGACCGGCATCTTCGATCCGGCCGCGCAACAGGTCGAAGTCAGCGCGGTAGGCGCCGCCGCCGACGCACCGTCGGCGTACGCGATCGTGCAGTTCAAACCGGGTCAACTGCGCGCGCACAAGGCGCTCGCAGCGCGCGGTGTGCAGTTCCTCGGTTACGTGCCCAACAACGCGTACTACGCCAGACTCAACGGCGTCACCCTCGCCGAGTTGTCGCGCGATCCCGCCGTGCGCTGGGCCGGCCCGTTGCGTCCTGCGATGAAGCTCGATCCGCAGCTTTGGCGCGCACAACGTCTGAGCTCCAAAGCCCTGCAGGCGGACGGTCGCTACGAGATCATCGTCAACGCATTCGCCGGCGTCTCCTCGGCGCAGATGGCAGCGGCTCTGCGCAAGCGGGCGCCGAATGTCGAGATCACCCTGCGTAGCGAGCGCGCCGATGCGCCGCCCTACGTACGCGCCGCGGTATCCGCGGACGAACTCGACGCGCTGCTGCTCGCGGCGACGGAAATCGACGGCGTCGTCAGCGTCGCTCCATGGTTCCCGACCACGACCGCCAATGCTGGCGGCATCGCCGCGTTGCAAGGCAATCTCACCGGCGCCTGCGCCGGCAGCGGTCCGATCTGCGGACCGGCACCGATGTTCGATCACGGCATCACCGGCGGCGGACAGATCGTCGCCATCGCCGATTCGGGCACGACGGTGAATGCCGGCTGGTTCACCACCTTGGACAAGGGCAGCGGTCCGCACACCGAAGTCACCTTCGCTGAGAACCCGCCGCCGGTGCTGCCGAACATCGGCACGCTGTATCCGGACAACAAGATTCTCGCCTACTGGACCCAGCCCGGCGGCCCGACCGACTACGACTACGTTTCCGGCCATGGCACGCACACCACCGGCACCCTCGTCGGCGACGCCTCGGGCACCTTCGGCGCCAACACGTTCATGCCCTCGACGCCGCTCCTGCCCAATCACGACTTGGCCGACGGCATGGCGCCGAACGCGCAGCTGCTGATGCAGGACGTTGGTCCCAATGACCCGCGATCCGTCATCGCAGCGGACTTCGCCGGCACGCTCGAGCAAGCACATCGTGCCGGCGCACGCGTGCACAGCGACAGCTGGGGCGGTCCGACCTCGGGCGTGTATTCCGACCAGGACGCCG
Source organism: Dokdonella sp. GW821-FHT11D02 (assembly GCF_058808595.1). Classification (NCBI taxonomy): domain Bacteria; kingdom Pseudomonadati; phylum Pseudomonadota; class Gammaproteobacteria; order Lysobacterales; family Rhodanobacteraceae; genus Dokdonella; species Dokdonella sp. GW821-FHT11D02. The sequence continues at coordinate 4,263,948 of NZ_CM179520.1, forward strand.
CAGCCGACACCGCGATGCGCAAGCGCGAAGACCTGCTCGTCGTCATCGCAGCCGGCAACGACCAGGCTGGTGCGCGCGCCGTAGGCTCGCCCGGCAATTCGAAGAACGCCGTCACCGTCGCTGCGCTCGGTCATGCCGGCAGTCTGGTCAAAGCCAGCTTCTCCAACGCCGGCCCCACCGCCGACGGTCGCATGAAGCCGGACATCGCCGCGCCGGGCAGCAGCACGATATCGGCCAAGAACAGTAGCATTCCGGTGAACTCGACGCCGACGCTGCCGGAAACCCGCCCCGATTCGGGCACCTCGATGGCCACCCCGACCGTGGCCGGCAACGCCGTGCTGCTGCGCCAGTTCTTCACCGACGGCTTCTATCCGCGCGGTGAGAAGAAGGCCGCGGACGTGTTCAATCCGACCGGCTCGATCCTCAAAGCGTTGCTGTTGAACGGCACCACTCCGGCGACGACGCCGTCGGCATTCCCCAACACCGGCACCGGCTGGGGACGGCCGTACCTCGACAGCTCGCTGTGGTTCAAGAACACGATGCCCAACGGCGACGACAGCCGCCGCCTGCGCCTGTTCGAGCGCACCAACGAAGCGGGCCTGGAAACCGGCGACGTGCACGAGTACACCATAGCCAACGTCGCGCCCGGCATCGAGTTCCGCGCCACGTTGACCTGGTTCGATCCGGCCGCCGTGCCCAACGCGGCAGTGTCGCTGATCAACAACCTCGATCTCGAAGTCGTCGCACCGGACGGTCAGACCTATCTCGGCAACCGCTTCAGCGGCGGCGTCTCCGTCACCGGCGGCACGGCGGACGCGAAGGACACGGTCGAACAAGTGCGCTTCACCGCGCCGGCTGCGGGCAGCTACACCCTACGCGTGAAAGCAACGGCGGTGCCGGGCGACGGCAGCGTCGGCAGCGATCGCCAGGGTTATGCGCTCGCGGTGTCGGGCGGTTTCGGTCTGCCCGACACGACCGCCTTGCCGGCGCCGACCGGCCTCGCTGTAACCAGCAACGACACCACCGGCGTCAAGATCGGATTCACCCTCGCGAGCGGCGCGCAGGGCGCGCAGCTGTATCGCGCGGACGGCACCTGCGCGAGTGCGCAGGCCGGTGACTTCCATCTGGTCGCCTCCGGTGCCACAGCTCCGTTGACCGACGACGTCACCATCGGCGGCTTCCAGTACGCCTACAAGGTGCGCGGCATCGCCAACGACGTCGAGGGCGAAGCGTCGACGTGCATCGACGTCGTCTCGCAGGACGACTGCACCTTGGCACCGACGTTCGACGTCAGCTCGGTCATCGCCGACGGCGCCAACGCGAGCTGTAGCGTGAACCTGCAATGGAGCGCCGCGCAGAGCGCCTGCCCTGCGGCGCAGACGGTCACCTACAAGATCGAACGCGATACCGATCCGTACTTCGGCAACGCGCAAACGCTAAGCCCGGCGGAAACCGGCACCACGTTCGCCGACAACGGAGTGAGCAACGGTACGCCTTACTTCTACCGCATCACCGCAAGCGACGCGGCCGGCAATACCACCGTCGCGCGCACCGCGAACGCGACGCCGAGCGGCGCCAACGGCCCGGACCCCGCCGCTTTTCTCGACGACGTCGACACGCACAGCTACATGGAGATGCAAGCACCCTGGCAGATCACCAACACGACCGCCAGCGCCGGCAGCTTCAGCTATCGCAGCGCGCGTGATGGGGAGCCCTATGGAGCCAGTGTCTGCGCCAGCATCCAGACGCCGCCGCTGACGATCGCCGCCGGCGCGACCGGGCTCGCGTTCAAGGCGAAGTACGACCTCGAGCACGAATGGGACGGCGTGGTGATGGAGATCTCGACCGACGGCGGCACGACGTGGAACGACCTGCCGCCCACCGGCGGCTATCCGAGCTCCTTCGCGCAGACCGAAAGCAGCACGCCGGGCATTCCGGCGAATGCCTGCGGCTATCGCGCAACGCACGGCGCGTTCAACGGCGTCACCACGGCGCAGTCGAACGAAGATCCCGGCAACGGCACCGCCACCGCGGTGTTCAAGCCGTTCGCGACCGATCTGTCGGCCTACGTCGGCCAGACCGTGCAGATCCGCTGGGTGCTCGCGACCGATCCGCTGTCGGCGTTCGACGGGTTCTCGCTGGACGAGGTACACATCGGCGACGCCGGCCCGATCGATGTGATCTTCGCCAACGGCTTCGAAGAAGCAGCCAGCGGCGACGACCACATGTGCCATTGAGGAAGACGGCTGCGGCGGCTTGCGCGCCGTAGCCGGAATCGCGAACAAGGCAACGGCGCGGACTTCCGCGCCGTTGTCGTTTCGGCGCCTGCGCGCGGAAGCCACAGCGGGCAATTGAGGCGTTTCGGGGGCGAGCGCATACTCGCAGAGCTGCGCCATGGGGCCAGCCCAAACCTGGGGAGAAATCATGTCCGCCTTGCCGTCGCGCACCGCTCTGGCCGTCGCGCTTGCCCTCGTATTCGGGGCTTCGTCTACACACGCCGCACCTACTACGATCGCGGCTGCGCAACCGTCGCCGGAGGCGATCGAGTCGGCGCGCGCCAACCCCGGGCAGCTGATCTTGCAGTCGGGAATTTTCGATCCTGCGACCGAACAGCTGGAGTGGTCGAGAGTCGGCGCGGCGGCAGCAGGACCGACAACCTACGCGATCGTGCAATTTGAGGCCGGTCGCTTGAGCGAGCGCAAAGCCCTTATCGCTGCCGGCGTGCAATTTCTCGGCTACGTACCGAACAATGCTTACTACGTGCGCTTGAACGGCGCTCGCCTCGATCAATTGAAAGCGCACCCCGGCGTGCGCTGGGCCGGTCCTTTGCAGCCGGCGATGAAGCTCGATCCGCAGCTGTGGACGGCCCGACGCCTCGATTCGACGGCGCGCCAGGAGAGCGGCCGCTACCAGATCGTCGTGCACGCGTTCGCCGGCGTGTCCTCGGCCAATGTCGCCGACGCGCTGCGCAAAGCCGTGCCCGGCGTGAACATCACGCGCCGCAGCGAACGCGCGGAAGCCGCGCCCTATGTACGCGCCGAGGTCGATGCGGCGAATCTCGATGCACTGCTGCGCGGAGCGAGCGCGATCGAAGGCGTCAGCTACATCGAGCCGTGGCTGCAGCCGCGCACGACGAATTCCGGCGCGGTCGGCGCGATCCAAGGCAACGCGACCGGCGCCTGCGCCGGCAGCGGCGCCGTGTGCGGACCGGCCCCGCTATGGGATCACGGCTTGTTCGGCAGCGGCCAGATCGTCGCGATCTCCGATACGGGCACGGATGCGAACGAGGCCTGGTTTACCACGCTCGACAAAGGCAGCGGTCCGCACACCGAAGTGACCTTGGCCGACGATCCGCCGCCGGTGCCCCCGGCGGTCGGCCAGCTCCACCCCGACAACAAGATTCTCGCCTACTGGGTGCAACCAGACGCGACCGCCTACGACAACAACAATCGCTGTCCCGGCTCGCCTTCCACCTCGGTCTGGCACGGCACGCACACCAGCGGCACCTTGGTCGGCGACGCGGCCGGCACGTTCGGCGCGAACACCTTCCTCGCCGCCACACCGAGCCTCGCTAATCACGACCTTGCCGACGGCATGGCGCCGAACGCGCAGCTGATCCAGCAGGACATCGGCAACGACACCACCGGCTGCCTGGAGATCGTCGATTTCGGCGGCACCCTGCAGCAGGCGCTGGCGGGCGGCGCGCGCATTCACAGCGACAGCTGGGGTGCACCGACGGGAGGCGTCTACGGCGGCAACGACGTGGTCGTCGATTACGAGACGAACAAACTCGAAGACTTGCTGGTCGTCATCTCCGCCGGCAACAGCGGTTCCGGCGCTCGCACGATCGGCTCACCCGGCAACTCGAAGAACGCGCTGACCGTCGGTGCGCTGAACCATGCCGGCTCCAATACGATCATCGGATTCTCCAGCCGCGGCCCGACCGCGGACGGGCGCTTCAAGCCCGACATCATGGCGCCGGGCGTGGCCACCGTTTCGGCATCCGGCGACTCCAACACCAACGCGACGATCGAGCCACCGGTCAGCAAGCCCTTGGATGGAACGTCGATGGCGGCGCCCACCGTCGCCGGCAATGCCGTGCTGATGCGCCAGTTCTTCGTCGACGGCTTCTATCCGCGCGGCGTAAAGACCGCAGCCGACGCGTACAACCCGAGCGGCATGGCGATGAAGGCGTTCCTGCTCAACGGCACCAGCCTGCCGCAGCCGACCAACTGGCCGAACAACAACTACGGCTGGGGTCGCGCCTGGCTCGACGGCAACCTTTGGTTCAAGAATACGATGCCCGGCGGCGACGACAGCCGCCGCACGCGTCTGTTCGAACGACCCAACGCCGCCGGCGTGCAAACCGGCGATGTCGACGAATACGCGATCGACAACGTCGCTGCTGGCATCGAGTTCCGCGTGACCTTGACCTGGTTCGATCCGGAGGGAAGTCCGGGCGCCGCCTCCTCCTTGGTCAACAACCTCGATCTCGAAGTCGTCGGCCCCGACAGCACCACGTATCTCGGCAACCGCATCACCGCCGCTGTCTCGGTACCGGGCGGCAGCGCGGATGCGATCAACACGGTCGAACAAGTCCGCCTGACCGCTCCGGCGGCCGGGCGCTACACGGTGCGCGTCAAAGGCACCCAGGTGCCGGGCAACGGCCGTGAGGAGACCGATCGCCAGGGCTACGCCGTAGCCGTGTCGGGCGCGTTCGGCTTGCCCGATCCGACGCCGCTGCCGGCACCGACCCAGCTCAGCGTGGCGGGTAACGACACGAGCGGCATCTCGATCGGCTTCACCGCACCGTCCGGCGCGCAAGGCTTCCAGCTCTACCGCGCCAACGGTACCTGCGCCAGCGCCGCTCCTGGCGACTTCCGTCTGGTCGCGACCGGCGCCGCCTCGCCGTTGCTCGACAGCCGCCTGCAGGGCAGCTACAGCTACGCCTACAAGGTGCGCGGCGTGCAGAACGACGTCGAGGGCGAGGTCTCGGGCTGCGTCGATGCGCTGTCACTCGCCGCCTGCACCTTGCAGCCGCTGTGGTCGTCCAAAGTGCTGACTGCGGATGGCGCAGACGCCAGCTGCAGCGTGAGCCTGAATTGGTCCGGAGCCGCAACCACCTGTCCGCTGGCAACCACCATCCGCTACCAGCTCGAACGCGATTCCGATCCCTACTTCGGCAATCCGCAGGTCCTGGCGGGCGATCTCGCCGTGACGACCTACGTCGATACGTCGGTCGTCAACGGCACCCCTTACCACTACCGCGTCACCGCCAAGGACGATCTCGGCAACGTGTCGTTCCCGACCGAAGTTGCCAGCGTCTCGCCGAGCGGCACCGACGGACCCGATCCGGCCAGCTTCGTCGACGACGTCGATACGCACACTTATCTCGTCCGCGAAACGCCGTGGCGCATCACCGACACCGCGGCCAGCAACGGCACGTTGAGCTATCACAGTGCCGGCGACAACATTTCCTACCCGTCCAGCGCCTGCGCCAGTATCGAAACCCCGGCGCTCACCCTGCCGGCCGGAGCCAGCCTCAGCTACAAGGCGCAGTACGACCTCGAAAATCAGTGGGACGGCGTGGTCACGGAAATCTCGACCGACGGCGGTACCAACTGGACCGACCTGCCGCCGACCGGCGGCTATCCGAGCAGCTTCGCGCAGACGCAGGGCAACGGCTGCGATTTCCCGAGCACGCGCAGTGCGTTCACCGGTGTCAGCACGGCGACCAATCCGGCCGACCCCGGCAACGGCACCGCGACGCCGGTGTTCCGCGCGTTCGGTTCGGATCTCGCCTCCTACGCCGGTCAAACCGTAAAGATTCGCTGGCGCCTCTCCAGCGACACCAACACCGAGTTCGGCGGCTTCTGGCTGGATGAAGTCAACATCGGCAATGGTGGTCCGGCCGACGTGATCTTCCGCAACGGCTTCGAAGAGGCCGCCGGCGGCGACTACGTCTGCCACTGAGACGACGAGTACCCGCCGCCGTGACGGCGGGCTAAGCTGCAAGACATCGGCGCGGACCTCCGCGCCGATGTCGTTTCGGAAACCGACCCCATGTCCGTCACCCGCTCCGTTCCGCGCCGCATCCTGCGCTGGCTGCTGCTGGCCTTCGCGCTGTGGATCGCCACCAGTTTGCTCGCGGTGCTGGCCTTGCGGTTCGTGCCGCCGCTCACCTCGGCCGTCATGCTCGAGGATTGGATCGGCGCACAATTCGCCGGCGAGCGCGACTTCTCCCTGCACTATCGCTGGACGCCGTGGACGCGCGTGTCGGCCGCGCTGCCGATCGCGCTGGTCGCCGCCGAGGATCAGAAATTCCCGAGCCATCACGGCTTCGATTTCGACGCGATCCAGGACGCGCTGGCCGAAGCGGAAGAAGGCGAGCGCCTGCGCGGCGCCAGCACGATCAGCCAGCAAGTCGCCAAGAATCTGTTCCTCTGGAGCGGCCGCAGCTTCGTGCGCAAGGGCCTGGAAGCCTATTTCACCGTGCTGATCGAAACGCTGTGGCCTAAGCGGCGCATCCTCGAGGTGTATCTGAACATCGCCGAGTTCGGTCGCGGCGTTTACGGCGCCACCGCCGCCGCGGAGCGCTATTTCCATCTCGCGCCTTCACAGCTGGACGCGCGCCAAGCGGCATTGCTCGCGGCCGTGCTGCCCAATCCGACGCGCTATCAGGTCGAGCGGCCCTCGCCTTACGTGCTGCGCCGCGCGGCTTGGATCCAACGCCAGGTGAATCAGCTCGGCGGTGCCGCCTATTTACCGCGCTGAACACGCAGCCATGCGATTTCGCGCGTCACCGCGGTCGGCTAGCATGCGTCGGTTTCCGTCGTGGATACCGTCATGCCCAAGCTCACCGTCATCGTGCCCGCCTATAACGAGAGCGAAGGCTTGCGCGAGTTCCATGCGCGCCTGGCCGCCGTGCTCGACCAGCTCGATCTCGACACCGAAGTGCTCTACGTCGACGACGGCAGCCGCGACGACACCTATGCGGTCATGTGTGCCCTGCGCAGCGCGGATACGCGCGTATCGACGCTGAAACTGTCGCGCAATTTCGGCAAGGAGCTGGCCCTGACCGCAGGCCTCGACTACGCCGAAGCCGATGCCGCGGTCGTCATCGACGCCGATCTGCAAGACCCACCGGAACTGATCCCGACCTTCGTGCAGCATTGGCGCGAAGGTTACGACGTCGTCTACGGCACGCGCGCCTCGCGCGCCGGCGAAACCGGCTTCAAGAAATTCACCGCTTCGGGTTTCTACCGCGTGATGGGGCGGCTCTCGGCCACGCCGATCCCGCGCGATACCGGCGATTTCCGCCTGCTCTCGCGCCGTGCGCTGGACGCGCTCAAGCAGGTGCGCGAACGCCAGCGCTTCATGAAAGGCTTGTTCACTTGGGTCGGCTTCCGCCAGCTCTCGGTCGTCTACCACCGCGACCCGCGCTACGCCGGCGAAACGAAGTGGAACTACTGGAAGCTGTGGAACTTCGCGATCGAAGGCATCACTTCGTTCTCCGGCGCGCCGCTGAAGCTGGCGACGTATTTCGGGCTGGTCACTGCGGTGGTCGCGTTCGTGTTCGGCCTGTGGGTACTCGCCAAGGCGCTCTGGCTCGGCGACCCGGTGCGCGGCTATCCCTCGCTGATGGTGGTGGTGCTGTTCCTCGGCGGCGCGCAGCTGATGGCGCTCGGCGTGATCGGCGAATACCTCGGCCGCCTCTACGTCGAATCCAAGCAACGGCCGCTGTATCTGATCGACGAGTACTACCCGCCCGCCGCCGCGCCGCCTGCAGGCCCTCGCTGAGCCGCGTGCTGCGCGGCGGCGAGCCTCGCCCGCGGCACGGCGCTACACTCGCGCGGCGGCGCAAAGCCGCGCTCCGTCGGAGGGACGCATGCTGCAGGTCAAGCATCTACTCACGGAAAAGGGTCGCGACGTTTTTGCCGTCGGCCCGGACGAGCCGGTTCTGAACGCGATCCGCGTCATGGCGGACCGCTATATCGGCGCCCTCTTGGTGATGCGCGGAGAGGAGCTGGTCGGCATCGTTTCCGAGCGTGATTACGCGCGCAAGGTCATCCTCAAGGGTCGCCATTCGGACGACACGCCGGTCAGCGACATCATGTCGCCGAACGTGCTGACGGTCGGCCCGGAAGACACCATCGAAACCTGCATGCGCCTGTGCACCGACCGCCGCGTACGTCATCTCCCGGTGGTCGACAACCGCAAGGTCGTCGGCGTCGTCTCGATCGGCGACTTGGTCAAGGCGATGCTCAGTGAGCAGAGCGAGCAGATCGAGCAGTTGCAGCGCTACATCGCCGGATGAGGATTATCCGCACCCAGCCTTTCTGGGTGAGGGATTTGCAGTCGTGCGTTGTTTTTGTCGCTGCTTCGGTCCTGATCTCTGCGGTCTTCGCCGCGACGCAAGCGGCCAACGTACAGCCGGGACCGCTACCCTTCGATAGCAGGCAGGTTGCGCTCACGGAAGCTGTCGTTCTTCTCGTCTGGATAAGAGCACATCCTGATCGTCAAGTCGGAATCGTCTTAGCAGCGCTCGGACTCATCCACTCGCTTTCAGGGATATCCTGCGCGGTGTTTTGGTCCTCTCATTCAGTGCTGGATGCTGTGTCGATCGATCCGTCGATTTCGATCTTCTTCAACGGGGCGACCGCGATCGGCTACGCTTTTTTGCTTTGCGGAGTTGGTAGCTACGTCTGGGGTGTATTGGCTGGAGCGCCCCCGGTGCGACCGCGGTGGCGAAGCGGGCGCTTCACCGTCGAATCGGAAACGCCGGACCACGTACTGCAAGTCGACTCCGCGCATTCACAAAATTCGCGTTAGACACAGCAGCGGAACGCGTTATTTACTTGCGATCAACTATGCGGCGTCAGGCTGCCTCTCCGGCCGCGCCGCATCGAACGCCGGCAGCGACAAGCAATACTCGTCGATGCGCCGAATCGCCGGGAACGGCGCGAGATCGACCCCGAACCGCTTCGCGTTGTAGACCTGCGGTATCAAACACGCATCCGCGATGGTCGGCGTATCGCCGTGGCAGCACAGCCCGGTTGCCGGATCGCCGGCGAGCAGCGCTTCGAACGCGCGGAGCCCCTCTACGATCCAATGACGCATCCAATCTTCGCGCGCTTGTTGAGTCGCGCTGAACTGGCGTTCGACGTACTGCATCACGCGCAGATTGTTGAGCGGATGCACGTCGCAGGCGACCAGCAGCGCAAGCGAACGCACACGCGCACGGGCGAATGCGTCGTCCGGCAGCAGCTTGGGCGCTTGCGCAGAACCGGTCTCCTCTAAGTATTCGAGGATCGCCAGCGACTGACGTATTAGCTTCGTGCCGTGCGCGAGTACCGGTACGGCTTCCATCGGATTGAGCGCATGGTGCTCGGCGCTGTGCTGCTCGCCGCCGTTCTTGACCAGATGCACCGGTTTTTGCGTGTAAGCCACGCCCTTCAGATTCAGACCGATGCGCACGCGATAGCAAGCGCTCGAACGCCAATAGTCGTACAGCGTGACGTCGGCGCTCATCGACTCAGACCGCCTGCTTCGTCACGACCTGTTCGATCGCACCGAACACGCTGTGGTCAGCCGCATCCGTAATCTCGATACGAACGGTGTCGCCGAACTTGAGGAACGGCGTCGACGGCTTGCCGTCGCGCAAGGTTTCAACAGTGCGCTGCTCGGCCAGGCAGGAAGCGCCCTTGGAGGTGTCTTCGTTGGCGATCGTGCCGGAACCGACGATCGTGCCGGCCGACAGCGGCCGCGACTTCGCCGCGTGCGCGACCAGCTGCGCGAAGCTGAATTGCATGTCGACGCCGCATTCGGCCGCGCCGAACCATTGGCCATTGATCCAGGTGCGCATCGGCAGGTGCAGCTTGTTCTCTTGCCAAGCCTCACCGAGTTCGTCCGGCGTGACGAACACCGGCGACAGCGCCGACCGCGGCTTGGATTGCAGAAAGCCGAAACCTTTAGCCAGTTCGCCCGGGATCAAGTTGCGCAGGGAGACATCGTTGACGAGACCGATCAGCTGGATGTGCGCCGCCGCGTTCGCGGCCGACACGCCCATCGGCACGTCGTCGGTGATGACGACGACTTCGGCTTCGAGATCGATGCCCCACTCTTCGCTCGCCGCGAGGATCGGATCGCGCGGGCCATAGAAGCCGGCGCTGGTCGCCTGATACATCAACGGATCGACGTAGAACGTCTCCGGCACCTCGGCGCCACGCGCGCGGCGCACGCGTTCGACGTGTGGCAGATAGGCGCTGCCGTCGACGAACTCGTAGGCGCGCGGCAGCGGCGCGGCCAGCGCGGCCGGATCGAGCGCGAAGGCGCCGTCGGCGCGGCCTTGGTTCAGCGTTTCCGACAACGCGTTCAGACGCGGCGCCGCGTTCGACCAGTCTTCCAGCGCCTGCTGCAAGGTCGGCGCGATCGCACTGGCGCGCACGGCCTGCTTGAGGTCGCGGCTGACCACGATCAGCGTACCGTCGCGGCCGCCTTCCTTCAGGGAACCGAGTTTCATGCTTCTTCCTTCATGCGGGAAACCATTGCGCCAGGTCGAACGACGGCGGGCGAGCCGGTGTGCTCGCTCAGCCGCCGGAGAATCTTTTGCGCAGACCGCGCCAACAGTCCTGATAATCGGCCTGGCGTTGCGGCGCGTCGAGCGCCTGTCGCGTCGGATGGATCACCGCGCGCGTCTCGAACATGAAGGCCATCGTATCGACGATGTGGTCCGGCTTGCCGGTATCCGAGGCGCTGGCCTTGTCGAAGCTCGCCGCATCCGGGCCGTGGCCGCTCATGCAGTTGTGCAGACTGCCGCCACCCGGCACGAACCCACCGGCTTTGGCGTCATAGGCCCCATGCACCAGACCCATGTACTCGCTGGCGACGTTGCGATGGAACCACGGCGGCCGGAACGTGTCTTCGGCGACCAGCCAGCGCGGCGGGAAGATCACGAAGTCCATGTTCGCCACGCCCGGCGTGTCCGACGGCGAGGTCAGCACGGTAAAGATCGACGGATCGGGATGGTCGTAACTGATCGAGCCGATCGTGTTGAAGCGGCGCAGGTCGTAGCGGTACGGCGCGTAGTTGCCGTGCCAGCCGACGACGTCGAGCGGCGAATGGTCGATCGGCGCCGACCACAGCGCGCCCTGGAATTTCGCGATCAGCTCGAACTCGCCGTCGAGGTCCTCGTAGGCGGCATGCGGCGCCTCGAAATCGCGCGCATTCGCCAGACCGTTCGAACCGATCGGACCAAGGTCGGGCAAACGCAAGAGCGCGCCGAAATTTTCCGCCACGTAACCACGCGCCTCGCCGTCGAGCAGCTCGACGCGAAAACGCACGCCACGCGGAATCAGCGCGATCTGCTGCGGCTCGACCTCGAGCACGCCGAGTTCGGTCGACAGGCGCAGGCGCCCCTGCTGCGGCACGATCAAGAGCTCGCCGTCGGCATCGTAGAAGTAGCGGCCCTGCATCGAGCGATTGGCGGTGTAGACATGGATGCCGATGCCGGTCTGAGCCGCCGCGCTGCCGTTGCCTGCGACGGTGTACAAGCCTTCGACGAAATCGGTCGGCGCCTGCGGCAGCGGGAACGGGTCCCAGCGCAGCTGGTTGGGCGAAGCGGGAACTTCCTCGAAACGATTGTGCAAGCGCTCCTGCACGAACGGCCGGAACGTCCCGTGTACGGCGGCCGGACGAATGCGATACAGCCAGCTGCGGCGATTGGAGTGGCGCGGCGCGGTGAACGCAGTGCCCGACAGCTGTTCGGCGTACAAGCCGTGCGCGACCCGCTGCGGCGAATTGCGCCCTTGCGGCAGCGTGCCCGCTACGGCCTCGGTCGCGAACTCGTTGCCGAAACCGGTTTGATATCCGTGCGCGACCATCGTCGGTTCTCCGCCTTACAGCACGCCGCGCTTCATCTGGTCGCGCTCGATCGACTCGAACAGCGCCTGGAAGTTGCCTTCGCCGAAACCCTCGTTGCCCTTGCGCTGGATGATCTCGAAGAAGATCGGGCCGATGCTGTTCTGGGTGAAGATCTGCAGCAGCTTGCGCTGCTTGGTTTCCTGATCGGCGTCGATCAGGATCTTGTTCTTGGCCAGCCGCGCCACGTCCTCGCCGTGGTTGGGTACGCGCACGTCGATGACTTCGAAGTAGGTGTCGGGCGTGTCGAGGAACTCGACGCCGGTCGCGCGCATCGCCTCGACCGTCTCGTAGATGTTATCGGTGAAGCAGGCGATGTGCTGGATGCCTTCACCGTGATACGCGTCGAGATACTCGTTGATCTGCGACTTCGGATCGCTCGATTCGTTGAGCGGGATGCGCACGATGCCGTCCGGCGCGGTCATCGCCTTGGACACCAGACCGGTCTTGGCGCCCTTGATGTCGAAGTAGCGGATCTCGCGGAAGTTGAACAGGCGCTCGTAGTAATCGGACCACTTCTGCATGTTGCCGAAGTAGAGGTTGTGCGTCAGGTGATCGATGAAGGTCAGACCGAAGCCGGCCGGATTCGGATCGGCGCCGGCGATCGGTTCGTAGTCGCCGTCGTAGATGCTGCCGCCCTCGCCGTAACGGTCGACCAGGTAGAGCATGCAATCGCCGATGCCTTTCACGACGGGCGCGGCGACCGCTTTGCTTGCGGCCTTGTGATCGATCGCCTCGCCGCCGTTGCCGAGCACCGTCTGCAGCACCTCGGCGGCAGGCTTCTTGAAGCGGATCGCGAAACCGCAGGCGCAGGGACCGTGCTGGGCGGCGAAGTCGGCGGCGAACGAGTCGGCGTCTTCGTTGACGAGGAAATTCACGCCGCCTTGGCGATAGACCGTGATAGCTCGCGACTTGTGCTTGAGAACCGCAGTGAAGCCCATGCGCTTGAACAACGCATGCAGTTCCTGGCCGCGGCCGGCGGGCGCCGCGAACTCGACGAACTCGAAGCCGTCGATACCCATCGGGTTTTCGAACGTGGTGACCTGCATGCCGAGATTGGGCTGGGCGTTCATGGCGACATCGACTCCTGGGAGACCCGCGCAAGCAGGCCATTGCTCGGAAGCGCGGCCACGGACGGCCGCTGCTTGATTCTGGCGATCACGGACGATCGCGCAAATTATGGTTACAATTGAAACCATTTTCAAGGCGCAGTGCCGCATGACCGACCACACCCCGCTCGAGCTCGAACGCTTCCTGCCTTACCGGCTATCGATCCTGTCCAACCGCATCAGCCAGGCGATTGCGCGCGAGTACCAGCAGCGTTTCGACCTGACCATGACGGAGTGGCGCGTGATCGCGGTATTGGCGCGCTTCGATGGCGCCGGGCTGTCCGCGCGCGAGGTGGCCGAGCGCACCGAGATGGACAAGGTTGCGGTCAGCCGCGCGCTGGCGCGCCTGGTCGCCGCCAAGCGCGTCGCGCGGCGCACGCACGACGGCGACAAGCGCCGCTCGGTACTGCTGCTGTCGGCCAAGGGCTGGAAGATCCACGACGTCGTCGCGCCGCTCGCGCGCGAACACGAGCGCGCGCTGCTGGCGCGGCTCGACGCCGACGAGCGCCGCGTGCTGCAGCGCATCCTCGACAAGTTGGCGCCGGTATGAGGAGCCGGGATTGGAGATTGGGGATTCGGGATTCGTAGAGAAAATTCGATCCGCGCCGTGCTTCCCGCTCTAAACCAATCCCTAATCTCCAATCTCGGCTTCACCGCACTCCGTGCATCAGCCGGTTGATCAGCGGTCCGATCACGAACAACAGCACGCCGGCGCCGACCAGGGCCCAGAAGCCGAAGGTATAGCCGCTGAGCGCGGACTCGACCGTCATGCCGCCCTCGCCGCTGACGTGGCCGGCGAAGATGCCCGACAGGTTGTTGCCGATGCCGGTGGAAAGGAACCAGCCGCCCATGCCGAAGCCGACCAGGCGCAGCGGCGCGAGTTTGGTCACCATCGACAGGCCGATCGGCGACAGGCACAGCTCGCCCACCGACTGGATCACGTAAACCATGAACAAGGTCCAGAACGGGATCTTTCCGGTGCTGCTGACCAAGCTCGACAGCGCGAACATCAACAGCAGGAAGGCGAGGCCGTTGAAGATCAGGCCGAGGCCGAACTTGCGCGGGATCGACGGCTCCGCGTTGCGCCGCCCCATCCAGACCCAGATGACGGCGATCAGCGGCGCCAGCGCGATGATCGCGAGCGAGTTGACCGACTGGAACCAAGCGTTGGGGAAGGTCCAGTCGCCGAATTCGCGGTTGACGATCTTGTCGGCGAGGAAGGTGAAGGAACTGCCGGCCTGCTCGAAGAACATCCAGAACAACACGTTGAAGGCGAAGATGATCAGCATCGCGATCGTCTTGTCGCGCTGCACCGCGCCCTCGCGAATACCTTCGATCATCAGCAAGACGCACAAGCCGACGAACATGATGCCGAGGATCACCGCCAAGGTATCGGCACCCATCGCGAGCAGACCGTACATGACCGGAATCGCAGCAAGGACGCCGACCAGCACGTACAGAACCCGCGCCTTCGAAGCGCCGCCTTGCGGCGGCCGGCCGATACCCTCGAGCTGGCGGCGACCGAACCAGAACCAGACCAAGCTCAGCAGCATGCCGACGCCCGAGGCGATGAACACCATCTTGTAAGCCGGCATCACCGAGGTGCCGAACACTTGTTCGGCGAGGATGCCGGTCAGGATCGGCGACAGAAAACCGCCGAGATTGATGCCCATGTAGAAGATGGTGAAACCGGCGTCGCGACGACCGTCGCCGACGCCGTACAGCTTGCCGACCATGGTCGAGATGTTCGGCTTGAACAAGCCGTTGCCGCAGATGATGGTGGCGAGACCGAGTTCGAACAGATGTTGCTCGGGCAGCGCGATCATGAAGAGACCAGCCGACATCACCACCGCGCCGAGCAGGATCGAGCGCTGGTAGCCGAGTACACGGTCGGCGATGTAGCCGCCGAAGATCGCGCTGGCGTAGACCAGAGCCAGATACGCGCCGTAAGTGCGATTCGCCGGCGCCTCGCCGCTCGGGTCGCCGCCGTGGAACTGCGCCACGATGTATAGCACCAAGGCCCAGCGGATGCCGTAGAACGCGAAGCGCTCCCAGAATTCCGTCATGAACAGCATCCACAGCGGGCGCGGATGCCCCATCTTCTGCGGGAAATTCGGTGGCGCGGTGGCGTCGGCGGCGGTGGTGGACATGGGCTCCCTGTGCATCGGCAGTGAACAAACCGGCCACGTGTAACCGCTGGCAGCGGCAAGGTCAAACCGCAGCGCAATATTTACGAGAGAGCGCGGCATCCCGCCGCACGACCACAAACGAACGTTCGAATCGATCAGCTACCGATTTCGGTGCGCACGTCGAGCAGTTCCGGGAAGAAGGTCAACTCCAGCGCCTTTTTCAGGAAAGCGACGCCGGACGAGCCGCCGGTGCCGCGGCGATACCCGATGATGCGCTCGACCGTCTTCATATGACGGAAACGCCAGAGCTGGAAACTCTCTTCGATGTCGACCAGCTGCTCGCACAGATGGTATTCGGGCCAGAACTCGTTGGCGTTCTCGTAGATGCGCTTGAAGACGGGCACCAGTTCGGCAACGCGTTCGTGCGGCCGGGTCACGTCACGCTCCAGGCAGGCGGCCGGAATCGCATGTCCGCGCCGCGCCAGATAGCGCAGGAACTCGTCGTACAGGCTCGGCGCTTCCAACTGCGCGCGCAGCTCCGCCTGCGCGGCCGGGTCGTAGTCGAACACCTTCAACATGCCGGCATTCTTGTTGCCAAGCAGGAACTCGATCGTGCGGTACTGCAGCGACTGGAAACCCGACGACGGCCCCAGCACCGGCCGGAACTGCATGTACTCGGTCGGCGTCAGCGTCTCCAGCACGGCCCATTGTTCGAACAACTGGCGCTGCACCTGCTTGACGCGCGCGAGAATCTTCAGCGTGGCGTTGACGTCGTCGAGGCGCAGCCGCTCGATCGCCGCGCGCAACTCGTGCACCAGGAGCTTCATCCACAGCTCGGCGACCTGATGCTGCACGATGAACAACATTTCGTCGTGCAGCGGCGGATCGCTGAGCGGTTTCTGCGCCGACAACAGCGTATCCAGTTGCAGATAGCCGCCGTAGGTCGTGCGCTCGCGCAGGTCGGTTTCGATCCCGCTCTCGAGCGGCCGCAGGTTGGTCGGTTCGTTCATCGCGATGCCGCTGAATGGAAGCTTGCAGTGTAGCGCGCACGCCCTCATGCAATGTTGCGTAGGGCCTTGCGAAGCACGCCGCGAGTTGGCTACCGTTCCGGCCCCCGCCAGCCGAACGACGGCGTCATCGCCGCGGCCCGCCTCGAACCGCCAGCCATTCGGCCACGTATCTAGAAATGCGCCTCGCGCGCTGCTGCTCCGGAGGTTTCTTGTCCACCGCCGCCACCTTCGAAATCGAGTTCCTGCAATACCTCGACGCCGACGGCAAGCTCGTCCGCGACGACTTGCCGGCGATCGCTCGCGACGTCCGCCAACTGGTCGAGCTCTACAAGCTGATGCTGTTCACGCGCACCTTCGATGCGAAGGCCGTCGCACTTCAGCGCACCGGTAAGCTCGGCACCTACGCTTCCTGTCTCGGCCACGAAGCGGCACACGTCGCCATCGGCAGCGCGATGCAGGAAGACGACGTGTTCGCGCCGATGTATCGCGAGTACGGCGCGCAGTTTTATCGCGGCGTGAAGCCGCGCGAAGTGCTGCTGTACTGGGGCGGCGACGAGCGCGGCAACGATTTCTCCGGCCCCGCGCACGATTTCGCCTGGTGCGTGCCGATCGCCACACAATGCCTGCACGCGGCCGGCGCCGCGCTCGCCTTCAAGACGCGCAAGGAACCGCGGGTCGCGGTCAGCGTGGTCGGCGACGGCGGTTCGTCGAAGGGCGATTTCTACGGCGCGATCAACGTCGCCGGCGCGATGACGCTGCCGCTGGTGGCGGTGATCGTCAACAACCAGTGGGCGATTTCGGTGCCGCGTTCGGCGCAGACCGGCGCCAAGACCTTGGCGCAAAAAGGCATCGCCGCCGGCCTCGAATGTCTGCAGGTCGACGGCAACGACCTGATCGCGATGCGCGCCGCGATGGACTACGCGATCAAGCGCGCACGCCACGGCCACGGCGGCATGGTGATCGAGGCCGTCACCTATCGCCTGTCCGACCACACCACCGCCGACGATGCACGCCGCTACCGCGGCGAAGCCGAGGTCAAGGACGCCTGGAATCGCGAACCGATGCGGCGCATCAAGAACTATCTGATGTCGCTGAACGCCTGGACCGAACAGGAAGAAGAAACCTGGAAGGCCGAGTGCGCGGCGAAGGTCGACATCGAGGTCAACGCGTACCTGGAAACCAAATCGCAACCGGCTGAGGCGATCTTCGACTACACCTACGCCGAGCTGCCGGCCGACCTCGCCGCACAACGCGCCGCCGTGCTCGCGGCGGAACAACGGCACGGCTGATGCGCGTGCGCGACGCCCGCCGCGAGGAAGCCGCGACCGTCGCCGCGCTCGGCGCGCGCACGTATCGCGACCATTACGCGGCCTTGTGGCGCGCGAACGAACTCGATGCCTGGCTCGCGCGCCAATTCGATCTCGACGCGATCCGTACCGACATCGAGTCCGACCGCGCGCGCTATCTGCTCGCCGACGTCGACCGCCGCGACGTCGGCTACGCCAAGCTGATCTGGGATCGCCCGATTCCGATCGGCGCGGAACGCGGCGCAGAATTGCAGAAGATCTACTTCCTCGCCGGCGACGTCGGCCGCGGCCACGGCCGCGTGCTGATCGAGGCCTGCGCCGACCGCGCCGGCGCGCGCGGCGAGACGTGCCTGTGGCTCGACGTGCTCAAGAGCAACGAGCGCGCACGGCACGTGTACGAGCGCTGCGGATTTTCGATCGTCGGCGAACGCGACTATCCGCGCGAGAACGAACCCTTGCCGATGTGGGTGATGCATCGCCCGCTCGGCGCATCCGACAGGTAGGACCATGGCACAAATCACACTCATCGAGGCCGTCACCCAGGCGCTCGCCTACGAAATGCGCACCGACCCCAGCGTGGTCGTGCTCGGCGAAGACGTCGGCGTCAACGGCGGCGTGTTCCGCGCGACGCAAGGCCTGCAGGAGAAATTCGGCGCCGCCCGTGTGATCGACACGCCGCTCGACGAAGCCACCATCGCCGGCCTCACCGTCGGCCTCGCCGCCCAAGGCATGAAGCCGATCGCGGAAGCGCAATTTGAAGGCTTCATCTATCCGATGATGGAACACATCGCCTGTCACGCCGCGCGCATGCGTACGCGCACACGCGGACGCCTGAGCTGTCCGGCCGTGTTCCGCGCACCGTGGGGCGGCGGCATCCGCGCACCGGAGCATCATTCCGAAGCGAACGAAGCGCTGTTCACCAATATTCCAGGCTTGCGCGTGGTGCTGCCGTCGTCGCCGGGCCGTGCATACGGACTCTTGCTCGCCGCGATCCGCGACCCGGACCCGGTCATGTTCTTCGAGCCTAAGCGCATCTACCGTCAGTACAAGGAAGAAGTACCCGACGACGGCGAAGCGCTGCCGCTCGACGTCTGCTTCGTGCTGCGCGACGGCAGCGACGTGACCCTGGTCAGCTGGGGCGCGCAGGTGAAAGAGACGCTGGAAGCCGCCGACGCGCTGGCCGAGCAAGGCGTCAGCGCGGAAGTGATCGACGTCGCCACCTTGACTCCGCTCGACTTCGACACGATCCACGAATCGGTGAAGAAGACCGGCCGCTGCGTGATCGTGCACGAAGCGCCGCGCACTGCCGGCTTCGGCGCCGAGATCGCCGCGCGCCTCGCCGACGAAGCTATTTACGATCTGCTCGCGCCGGTCGAGCGCGTGACCGGTTACGACACGCACATCCCGCTGTATCGTCTCGAGATGAAATATCTGCCGAGCGTCGAGCGCATCGTCGCGGCAGCGCAGCGCACGCTGGCGGCGGGTTGAAATTGGGGGAGTGCCCATGCAAACGATCGCGAACGTTCTTGTCGGACTGGTCGCCCTGCTGCACCTGTATTTCCTCGTGCTCGAAATGTTCCTCTGGACCACGCCTTACGGACGGCGCGTGTTCGCGCTCACTCCGGAGTTCGCGCAGGCGTCGAAGGCGCTCGCCGCGAATCAGGGTTTGTACAACGGCTTTCTCGCCGCCGGCCTGCTCTGGGGGCTGATCGAAGGCGGCGCAGGTTTCCACATCAAGTTGTTCTTTCTTTCTTGCGTGATCGTCGCCGGCGTGTACGGCGCTTGGACGGTGAGCCGCAAGATTCTCTACGTGCAGGCGCTGCCGGCGATCGCCGCGCTGGTGTTGCTGCATTTCCACTGACGCCGCCGCGCTAGGACCCGACGCCATGGCCGATATCAAGACTTTTCATCTTCCCGACCTCGGCGAAGGCCTGCCCGACGCGACCATCGTCGAGTGGCTGGTCGCCGAAGGCGCGACCGTCAAGCTGGACGAACCCTTGGTGTCGATGGAGACCGCTAAGGCGGTGGTCGAAGTGCCTTCGCCTTACTCGGGCAAGCTGACCAAGCTGCACGGCGGTGCCGGCGACGTGATCGCGACGGGCGCGGCGCTGGCCGAGTTCGAGCTCGATCCGAACCTGCCGCAGCGTTCGGAAGCCGAATCGACCGGTCATCATCACGCGCCGCCGCCGAAAGCGGCCGCCGCGCCGAAGGGCGCCGGCAGCGAAGCGCCCGATCGCGCCGGCGTGGTCGCCTCCGACGAAGGTGGCGAGATCGCCGCCGGCGATGCCTCGCAGCGCGAGGACGAAGGCACCGTGGTCGGTGCGATGGAATCGAGCGGCCGCGTACACGCCGAGCGTGCGAGCGAGGTCGGCGGCGTGAAGGCGGTGCCGGCAGTGCGGGCACTGGCGAAGAAGCTCGGCGTCGACCTGAGCCGTGTGCGCGCCAGCGGCGCCGAAGGCGCCGTCACGCTGAAGGACGTCAAGGACGCTGCCGCCGCCGGTACCGCCAAGCTCGGCGCCGCGCCTGCAGCGGCACCTGCGCGCGCCGCGGCACCGACGGCGACGACGGCCACGCCCACGCAGACTCCCGCCGTGCGCCGCGACAACGAGCGCACGACGGTGTCCGCCGCCGGCAAACCGATGCGCACCACGCCGCCCACGGTCAGCGCCAGCGGCCAACCGGAACAACTCAAAGGCGTGCGCCGCAACATGGCGCGCGTGATGGCCGCCGCGCATGCGCAGGTCGTGCCGACCACGCTGTGCGACGACGCCGATATCCACGCCTGGTTGCCGGGCAGCGACGTCACCGTGCGCTTGATCCGTGCGCTGGTGCGCGCGTGCAAGGCGGTGCCGGCGTTGAACGCGTGGTTCGACGGCGACAACCTCACCCGCACCCTGCATCCGCAAGTCGACATCGGCATCGCGGTCGACACCGACGACGGTTTGTTCGTGCCGGCGCTGCGCAATGCCGACGTGCTCGACGCGGCCGGCTTGCGCGCAGCAGTCAACCGTTTGCGCACGCAGGTCGAGGAACGCTCGATCCCGGCCGACGAACTCAAGGGCTACACCATCTCGCTGTCGAACTTCGGCGTGTTCGCCGGCCGCTACGCGACGCCGGTGGTGGTGCCGCCCTGCGTCGCGATCGTCGCCGCCGGCAAGGGCCGCCACCAGATGACGCCGGTGATGGGCGGCTTCGAATCGCACCGTGTGATTCCGTTGTCGGTGACGTTCGACCATCGCGCCGCCACCGGCGGCGAGGCGGCACGCTTCCTCAAGGCGATGCTCGACGACCTCGCGCTCGCGACCTGAGCCGCTGCGCGCGATACGGCCATTGTCGGCACGATCGCGCCGCGCGCGCGGCAGAGACGGGCAGCTCGAGATCGCAAGAAGCGGCGAATGATCGCCGCGCGGATTTTCCTGCACCCCGGAGTAGCGCAATCATGCATCGCAGCCGCCTGAGCAATCTCGTGATCGACTGCCAAGTCGACGACCTCGCCTCTGCCACCCGCTTCTGGAGCCGTGCGCTCGGCAAGGACGTCACCTCGTTCGACGAGGACGGCGACGGCAAGTACGCCAAGCTGGAGACAGCGGCGGATGAACCGCAGATCCTGCTGCAGAAAGTCGAACATGCTTCGCGCGTGCATCTGGACATCGAAACCGACGATCTGGATGCCGAAGTCGAGCGGCTCGAAGCACTCGGCGCCAAGCGCATCAAGTTCGTGAACGGACGCTGGTGGGTAATGGAGGCACCGAGCGGGCATCGATTCTGTGTCGTGCACCGGCAACGCGAATCGTTCGGACCGCATTTGAACGAGTGGCCCGACTGAAGTTCTTCACGCAATCGGAGCGGCGTCTCGCTCGTCCATGAAGAATGCGGCTGCGGACGAGTGCGAGCAGATTCAGCGGAGACCTCGATCCGTCAGCTGACGCAATCCAATCAAATCGTGCGGCCGATCGCACGCAAAAAAGAAGGGCCTCTTGCGAGGCCCTTCGTGTCAGCCGATCAGTGAATCAGCGCGCGCGTTTGTGCGCGCCCCGGCCGGGATGCGACTGCGGCCGTGCCACACCCACCGGCGCGGCACAATCGAGGGTGACGTCGTCGATGATCGCACTCGCGTTCTCGCCGTTCGCCGCCGGCGAGGACCAGTCGAACTTCACCGTATGCGATTGGCCGTCCAGATACGTGGCCGGAACCTCCAGCGAACGCACCGTGTACTCGGTCTCGCCGCTGCCCGGCGCCACGGTGGACACCTCGGTATCGTCGATGCTGATGGTCAGCGAAGCACCCGGGTCGCCGGCGATCTGGTTCATCATCCAGTAGTTCAGGAAGCGCGGCTGTCCGCTCGGCAACACCACGCTCTGACTGACCAGAGCGGTGTTCTGCTCCTGGTAGCCGCCGAACCAAACGAACCAGTCGCCCGTATGCGCGGTGATGGTGCCGTTGTCATCGCAACCCGCGTCGCACAGCGGCGAACCGGCGATGCTTTCGTCGACCGTCCAGGGCGCAGTCGGATTGGTGCCCGGACCGGTCTCTTCGAAGCTCGTGTCGGCGAACAGCTGCGCCGGTTCGCAAGTACCGGTATCGGAGCCTTCGAAGCCGTCCTTGAAGATCGTATCGTCGGCCGTGACGGTGAAGGTGACCGGCACCGCGACCACGGCCGTGGCCGGATCGTTGCTGTGCACGCAGAGGTTAGTGGTGTACTCGCCCGCCGCGAGCGAAGCCGAATCGAACGCGATCGCGACCTCGGCATCAGCGGCGCCGGCGGCTACGGTGCCGTTGGCCGGCGTCGCGCTCAGCCACTGCGTGGTGGCCGGCGTGGTGCATGCGGCGTCGTCGGAGGTGTCGATGTTCCAGGTCAGATCGGCGCTGCCGGTGTTGCCGACCGCGAGCGAAGCGCTGGCGGTGCCGCCGGCTTCGGCGGTGGCTTCGAGCGGCGTGGTGTCGACGTCGACGACCGGAGCGTTGCTGACGGTCGGCACCGTGACCGCGTACGTGCAGCTGGTGTTACCGCCTTGGTTGCCGGCGTTGTACGCAGCACCGATCGCATCGATCTGCGCCTGCGGATAGCCGAGCGCCGCGGCGGCGTCGATGATCGCCTGCGCTGCGTCTTTCTGGTTGGTGCTGCCGCCGGTCATCGACAGACCCTTGAAATAGGCCTTGTCGAAGATCTTGGCGCCATCGGTCGGTTCGAGCGCCTGGATCGCACCGCGAGCGACCAGATTGCACGAAGACCAGTATTGCCCCGGCGTATGCCCGCCACCCGGACTGCTGCCGATGTTGGGATAGGCATGGTTCAACTGGTAGTTCAGGATGCGGCCGGCCCAGAACGGATTGTGGCCGTCCCAGCTGAAGACCCAGCTGTAGGCGGCGTCGGTCGGCGTCCATTGATTGGGGAAGTCGCGGCTGTAGGAGCCGGCGGTGAAGTCGCCGAAACCTTCCGACAAGCCTTGTACGGTCGACAGATGCCCACCGGTAATCCAATCGTGGATGCCATGGCCGAGCTCATGGATGATCACGTCGGCATCTTGCGCATCGTCGACGCCGCCCTGGCCGAACGCCAGAATTTCCGTGCTCGGGACGTAGTGCGAGTTGTCGTCACCGCTCAAACCGTGCGGGTCGACCTTGACTCCTCCGGCATGGCGCAACGGCAGTGCCGGAATGCCGAGCGTCTCGTTGACGTACTTCAGATACGTCGAGATGTGGTAGTAGACCATCACCGCATCGAACGTCATCGCGCTGCGCGTGACCGAGAAATCGGTGCTCGGCTGCGACGGGCAGGCCGCGTCGGCGGGCGCCTCGATGTTGGCGCAGACGATGTAGGGACCCGACAGCTCGTAGTTGGCGCCGTTTTGGGTGATGTTCTCGAGCGTCACCGGTACCAGGGCGGCCGTCAGATCCGCCGTGTCGGCATTGTTACCGTCGACGTAAGTGCCGCCGTAGGCGACCTTCTTGTACGACAGCGGATCGGGCGTCCAAATGGTGCCGTTGCCGGTGGCGTTGAGGGCCTTGTCTTCGGCACGCAGTACTTCACCGGTTTGCGCATCGACCAGCACTTCCCAATCGCCGTGGGACGTGTCCGGACCGGCGGCGGCGCGCACGCGCCATACCACGCGGCTGCCGGAGGACGTCGCAAACACCATGCGCTCCGGCTTCATCGCGCTCGGCGCCGGTGCGCCGAGATAGCGCTGCGCGATCGTCGCGGCTTCGGCGGCCGCACTGGCGCTCGCCGTCGTGTTCGCGCCGGCGGCCGGGCCGACATTGGCGACCAGCGAGTTGGCGACGTGGATGATCTGGCCGTTCGGCTTCACGCTGACGGCGATGTCGCTGCCGTAAACGCGCAGGCCGTCCTGCATCTGGGTGAAACGAACGACCGAGAACTCGCGCCCTGCGCGCAGAGTCGTACGCGCGAGCGTGGTCGCGTCCGCTTTGGCGAGGCCGAACTGCTCGACGCGGCTGGCGAGGTATTCGCGTGCCATCGCTTCGGGCGTGGAAACGCGCGCGGTGAACTGCGGACGGTACAGAGAAATCGCAGCGCCGCTGACCGAGTAGCGGCCTTCGGCGCGCTCGATACCGGCTTCCGGCGCTTGCACGCCGCGGGTCAAGGAAACGCCGGCGCGCGGCGAGTCAGTAAGAGCGGATACTTGTGAGGTAAACCCCAATGCAGCAGCGACGGCGGCGGGAAGGACGGCCGCACGAATCCAACTTGGCATGATCATGTTTCCCCATAAAAGAATGACGAATTTCCAACGTATTTCGCCAGCCATGCTCCGAATGGCCAGGTGCGCCGAATTAGGCTGCGAGCCTCGGCGCACTCCCGAGCATATCGCAAGAATTCCTGCAAACACCCGCAACCGGAGTCGTGTATAGTGCGCGACCTTTCATCCATCCATCCGTATTGAAGGATATTTGCCGCGATGAGCAATTACCTGTTCACCTCCGAATCGGTGTCCGAAGGTCATCCCGACAAGGTCGCCGACCAGATTTCTGACGCTGTGCTCGATGCGATCCTCGCGCAGGACAAGCGCGCGCGCGTCGCCTGCGAGACGATGGTGAAGACCGGCGTCGCGATCGTCGCCGGTGAGATCACCACCAGCGCCTGGATCGACCTCGAAGCCCTCACGCGCAAGGTCATCCTCGACATCGGCTACAACAGCTCCGACGTCGGCTTCGACGGCGCCACCTGCGGCGTGCTCAATCTGATCGGCAAGCAGTCGCCCGACATCAACCAGGGCGTCGACCGCAAGAACCCCGAAGACCAGGGCGCCGGCGACCAGGGCCTGATGTTCGGCTACGCGACCAACGAAACCGACAGCTTCATGCCGGCCGCGATCCATCTCTCGCACCGCCTCGTCGAACAGCAGGCGAAGGTGCGCAAGAAGAAGAATTCGCCGCTGCCGTGGCTGCGCCCGGACGCCAAGAGCCAGGTCACGCTGCGCTACGAGAACGGCAAGGCCAGCGCGATCGACGCGGTGGTGCTGTCGACCCAGCACGATCCGTCGGTCAAGCAGAAGGATCTGGTCGAAGCCGTGCGCGAGCACATCTTGAAGCCGGTGCTGCCGGCCAAGTGGCTGCACAAGGGCACCAAGTACCACATCAATCCGACCGGCAAGTTCGTCATCGGCGGCCCGGTCGGCGACTGCGGCCTGACCGGCCGCAAGATCATCGTCGACACCTACGGCGGCTGGGCCCGCCACGGCGGCGGCGCGTTCTCGGGCAAGGATCCGTCCAAGGTCGACCGTTCGGCCGCGTATGCCGCGCGCTACGTCGCCAAGAACATCGTCGCCGCCGGCATTGCCGACCGCTGCGAAGTGCAGGTGTCCTACGCGATCGGCGTCGCTCACCCGACCTCAATCTCGGTGACCACCTTCGGCACCGGCAAGATCAGCGACGACAAGATCGAAAAGCTGATCCGCAACCACTTCGATCTGCGTCCGTACGGCATCATCAAGATGCTCGACCTGGTGCATCCGATGTACCAGGCGACCGCGAGCTACGGCCACTTCGGCCGCACGCCGGTGCAGCTGAAGGACGCCAACGGCGGCAGCTACACCGCGTTCTCGTGGGAGAAGACCGACAAGGCCGCCGAGCTGCGCAAGGCCGCCGGCCTGAAGTAAGGGCGAGCTGGACCAGCAAAAAAAAAACGGGCCGCGTGAGCGGCCCGTTTTTATCGCGCCGATCGACGGACTCGACCATCCGGCGGGCGCGCAGAATCAGCGGCGCAGCGTGGCGCCGGCGCGCGAGCCCGGCACGAGCGGGATCGAGCGCGCGCCCGCGAGCGGCTGCCGACGCAGCGCCGGCGCGGTCTCGAAACCGTCGGCGAAGATCCGCTCGGTGATCACCGATTCTTCGACCAGAACGAAGATGTCGGTCTTGTTGTTGGTGTCGCTCGGGTCGATGTCGCTCGCATCCGACTCGAATGCCATCGACAAGCCCGATGCGTTGACCGCCAGCGAGTAGCCCGAAGCCTTGTTGCCGGGCTGACCGCTCGAGTTGACGCTGAACAGCTCGGGGGCGCCCGCGCCCGGAACGAACAAGAACGTCTGCGGATACCGACCTGAGCCGCTCCAGTTGTAGAGGCAGCTGAGCGTCACGCTGCCGAGGTTGGAAATGGCGGACACGTTGCAGCTGTCGTAGTCGCTGGCGGGAATGGCCGCGGCACGCGGGATCGCGATCAGAGTCTGCGTCTGCCGGTCGCGCAGGTAGACGCCGCTGTTGCTTTCCGTGTCGACGCCGTCGGCGTAGCCGAGGCCGCCGTAACCGCGGTTCTGGAAGGTGGCGAAACGGCCATTGGGCGAGATCGCCGGTCGGTAGCTGAACGCGCTCGATCCCGCAGGAGCCGATGCGCTGCGGCTGATCAGCTCGATGGTATTGGCCTGCAGATTGCGCACGTAAGCTTGTCCGCCGGTCGCGCCGGGCACCATGGCGCTGCTGCAGGTCATGCTGAGGTAGCGGCCGTCAGCCGACAGCGCGTGCGGCACGAACTGGCACGCACCGCCGCCGGCCGGGCTGTCGACAGACGCGCCGCTTGCCTGCCCGTCGCCGCTGCCGGCCGGACTGCCGTCGGAGCGCACCGAGGCCATCTCGACGGCACCCGTCTGCATGTCCTTGACGAAGATCTGCGTGCCGGTGCCGGCTGCGACGAAGTTCGGCGCGGCGGTATCGAACGCAACGTACCGGCCATCGGCTGAGATGGCGACGAAGTTGTCGTTGGTGCCGCCGCTGGCCGGCTGGCCGCTCGCGTCCGCGCTGGCGGTTTCCAGCGCGCCGGTCTGACGATCCTTGCGCGCGACCTGCCAGCCTGGGCCGAGCTGCGCGTTGCTGTAGGTCAGGAAGGCGACGTAGCGCCCGTCCCCCGAGACCGCCGGGCTTTCTCCTCGAAAGACCGTGCCGGCGCTGGTGCTCGAGACGATCTCGACCACACCGGTGTCGAGATCGACGGCAATGGCCTTGGTGCCGTTGTAGGTGCCGCTCGCCCAATTGCTCGCATCGCTGGAAAACACGACGGTTCGGCCGTCGGCGGAGACATCGACGGCAGTCGAATTGCCGTTCGGCTCGGCATCGGCGGGCTTGAGCCGGCCGTACAGAAATTCCGCTTGCGCGGGTGTCGAAACGCCGACGGCGGCGACCAGGAGCAGCGAAAGTGCGAGCGGGCGGACGAAAAGGGCGGACGGCATGACAGGCTCCGAATAAGGGTTCGGCAGCCTTCTACGCAGTTTCGTGGCGAATCCCTGAACGTCGCGGTTCGCAGACCTCTGTGCAGCGAAAGCGGAGCCGCAACCTCGGTGGCAGCTCCGCCTTGACGCTCCGCTGGCGACCGCTATTCGATCAAGACAGCGCCGGCGCTCCGCCTTGCAAACCCTCCAAGTACTCGGCGACTGCAAGGCAACGCGGATTGTTGGTCACCTCGGCCGATACGCGCGCCCAGCCGGAGGGCGTGTTGTCGTGTTCGGGGTCGCGCGCCTGCACATCGGCTCCGGCCTCGACCAGCAGCGTCGCCAGCGCCAGGTCACCGTTCCAGGCGGCCGAGTGCAGCGCGGTGCCTTGCGAGCCGATCTGCGAACGCGCATTCGGATCGGCGCCGCGCTCGAGCAGCCAGCGCGCCAGTTCGCGATGGCCGAAATCGACCGCGCCGAGCAGCAGCGTCGGATCGCGCGCGAGCTCGGGTCGAGCGGCGAGCAGCGTCGCCAGCCGCTCGCGGTCGCCGAGCCGCGCATAGTCCTCCGGCCGCGCGCTGAAACCCCGTGCGAGCAGATGGCGCAAGAGCGGCTGGCCGCTCGTGCCCAGCCGGCTGATCGCCTCGATCGGCGTGGCGCCCCAGCGGTCGGGCTGTTCGGCGGAAACGCCCAGTTCGAGCAGACGATCGAGCGCGAACGGCGTGCGCGCCAGCGCTAGCAGCGAGCCTCCGTTCGGCGCGTACGTCGGCAGCGCCGAAGCGCCTTCGCGCAGCAACCGTTCGACACGCGCGTCGTCGCCCAGCAACAGGGCTTCGGTCAAGCCCACGCGCGCGCCGCGCGCTAGCAGAATCTTCTGCATCTCGGCCTGGCGCTGGTAGATCGCCAGCATCAGCGGCGACCAGTGCATATAGCCTTCGTTGCGTCCGTCGACGTCCGCAGCGGCGGCCAGCAGCAGGTCGAACGCCTCGCGGCGGCCGCCCTCAACCGCCAGGTGCAGCGCCTGCAGCCGGCCACCCCAGTACGGATGGGGTCCGATCGCGTCGACCAGCGCCGGGCTGGCTTGCAGCATCGCGCGAATCTCCTCGATGCGGCCGGCGCCGACGGCGCGCAGAAACTGCGCGACGCGCGGTTCGTCGAGCGCGTCCGCCGCCGCAACGGAAGCACGACGCATGTCTTCGACCTGCGCAATCAGCGCACGCCAGCTCGGAAAACCGTATTCCCGCGCCAGTTGGTGCTGCGCCTGGGCGAGCTTCGTGGCGGGTTGAGTGAGGCGCAGGCTGCGCAGTTTCTGCTTAGCGCTCTTGCGCAGCCAATCGGGATGAGGACGCGGGGGGAGCGTCTGAGTCATGCAACACCTTCCTTTCCTGATGCCCGGCGTCCGCGAACGGGCAGAAAGGAGGTCTGCATTGTCGACATCGCAGGTGGGTTCAACCCTTTTCGCGGACCGAGGGTCGCCCGTACGACCCGCCCGAACCGTAGCAATGGCGTCGGATCGGCGTCAACCGGCGTTCTCGATGCTTGCATCGACAGTTCGAAAACGCGCCGCGCGGCGCGGTCGCCGTTCATATCGCTCCATCGCGAACAAGCGATATAATGGCGGTCTCCGCCCGCCAAGGGGCGCTGCGACCGTCAGCCGAACGCGGGTTTCCCCGCGGCTCCGCCTGTGACGGCCAGGCTTGGCAGGCTCTCCGCTCCAACTGCGCCCGCTCCAACGGAGTGCCCACCATGAATGCTGTCATCAAGAACCCGCCCGCGCACGACTACAAGGTGCGCGACCTCGCCCTGGCCGACTGGGGCCGCAAGGAAATCGACATCGCCGAGCACGAAATGCCGGGCCTGATGTCGATCCGCAAGAAGTACGCCGCCGCGCAGTCGCTCAAGGGCGTGCGCGTGACCGGCTCGCTGCACATGACGATCCAGACCGCGGTGCTGATCGAGACGCTGAAGGATCTCGGCGCCGAAGTGCGCTGGGCTTCATGCAACATCTTCTCGACCCAGGACCACGCCGCCGCCGCGATCGCCGCGTCCGGCACGCCGGTGTTCGCCTGGAAGGGCGAGACGCTGGAGGAGTACTGGGATTGCACGCTCGATGCGCTCTCCTTCCCCGGCAACAAGGGTCCGCAGCTGGTGGTCGACGACGGCGGCGACGTAACCCTCTTGATCCACA
The DNA here is from genome assembly GCF_058808595.1 of Dokdonella sp. GW821-FHT11D02. Lineage (NCBI taxonomy): Bacteria > Pseudomonadati > Pseudomonadota > Gammaproteobacteria > Lysobacterales > Rhodanobacteraceae > Dokdonella > Dokdonella sp. GW821-FHT11D02. The sequence continues at coordinate 4,293,263 of NZ_CM179520.1, forward strand.
AGGGCTACGAGCTCGAGAACGGTTCCGACTGGGTCAACACGCCTTCGTCCAACCACGAAGAGCAGGTGATCAAGAACCTGCTCAAGCGCGTGGCGAAAGAGCGTCCGGGCTTCTGGGCCGGCGTGGTCAAGGAATGGAAGGGCGTCTCCGAAGAGACCACCACGGGCGTGCATCGCCTGTATCAGCTCGCCGAGGCGGGCAAGCTGCTGGTGCCGGCGATCAACGTCAACGACTCGGTCACCAAGAGCAAGTTCGACAACCTCTACGGCTGCCGCGAGTCGCTGGCCGACGGCCTCAAGCGTGCGATGGACGTGATGCTGGCCGGTAAGGTCGCGGTCGTGTGCGGTTACGGCGACGTCGGCAAGGGCTCGGCGCACTCGCTGCGCGCGTACGGTGCGCGCGTGGTGGTCACCGAGATCGATCCGATCAATGCGCTGCAGGCGGCGATGGAAGGCTTCGAGGTCAACACGGTCGAAGCCACGCTCGGCCGCGGCGACATCTACGTCACCACTACCGGCAACAAGGACGTGCTCACGCTCGCCCACATGCAGGCGATGAAGGACCAGGCCATCGTCTGCAACATCGGCCACTTCGACAACGAGATCCAGGTCGATGCACTGAACACCTCCGGCGCGACCCGCCTCAACATCAAGCCGCAGGTCGACAAGTACACCTTCAAGAACGGCAACTCGATCTTCCTGCTCGCCGAAGGCCGCCTGGTGAATCTCGGCTGCGCCACCGGCCACCCGAGCTTCGTCATGTCCAACTCGTTCTCGAACCAGACGCTGGCGCAGATCGACCTGTGGGCGAACAAGGACGCTTACGAGTCGAAGGTCTACATCCTGCCGAAGAAGCTCGACGAGGAAGTCGCGCGTCTGCATCTGGAAAAGATCGGCGTGAAGCTGACCACGCTGACGGCCGACCAGGCCGCGTATCTCGGCGTGTCGGTGGACGGTCCGTACAAGCCGGATCACTACCGCTATTGATCGGCGGTTCGATCCATCCCTGAAACGAAACGGGCGCCGCGAGGCGCCCGTTTCGCTTTAGAGGATTGCCGCACTCGCCCTTTCGCCGAAGCCGATGCGGGCGAGCGCGACAGCGCCGAGGATCAGTTCTTATGCTTGCGGAACAGAATGTCGAACAGCGGCTTCCAGGTCTTGCCGCCGTCGTCGGAGACGGTGGCGGTTTCGCGCACGTCCTCTCCCTGCGGATACCAGACCGCACGCGTGCGCTTCTTGCCCTTCGGCGTGATCGCTTCTCCTTCCAGCGTGATGCGCTCGCCCTCGCGCTTGCCTTCGAGGATCAGCAGCTCGCCTCGATTGGTCACCCAGCTCTGATGCCAGACCTTGCGTGTCGCGTCGTAGATCGTAAAGCTCTGGCCGCGATAACCGTCGAACTGGTCGTAGTCCTCGCGGATCACGCAGCCTTCCAGGATCGCATCGATGCGAGTGCGCGCAACCGACTTCGAGGTCGGCGTCAGCGGCAGGTCGAACGTATCCCAATCGCCGACCCAGAAATCGAACTTGCGGTGTTCCGGATCGCTGCACGATTTCGTCGGCTCGGCGGCGACCGCGCTCGCTGCAAATCCACCCACCATGCACAGCAGCAGCAGCCAAAACCAAGCCTTCATCGCGCGTCCTCCACCGTTGGAAGTACGCATCTTCGACGCCCTTGCGGCACCCGTTAAACACCAATTCGTGCGTTCCGCGCAGAGCCACTATGGCCTAAGCGGCGGATTTCACGAGAGCGAACGCACCAACCCTTGCATCACGGCAACTTCCGCAACACGCCGATCGCTCGCAGCCACGACTCAAGCAAGTCCGGCCATTGCGTGATCGGCTGATCGCTGTGACGCAAGCCGAACGCATGGCCGCCGTGGGCGTACAAATGCATCTCGACCGAAACGTGTGCCTTCAATAGCGCGAGGTAGTAGACGAGCGATTCGTGCACGTCGTCGACCGGGTCGTCCTGCGCCTGCACGATGAAGGTCGGCGGCGTCGCCGCACTGACCCGAACGTCGCCGATCAATGTCTGCAGATGATGGCCGTCCCACATATGGCCGGGATAGAGCACGACGGCGAAGTCGGGGCGGCTGCTCTGCGTGTCCGCATGGTCGACGGCTGAATAGCGGCGCGAGGTCTCGTTGCTGACCGCCGCGACCAAGTGACCGCCGGCGGAAAAACCCAGCACGCCGATCTTGTGCGGATCGACGCCCCACTCCTGCGCGCGCTCGCGCAATACGCCGATGGCTCTTTGCGCATCCTGCAACGCCATCGGCACACGCGGAGTCTTGCCGCAGCGGCACGCTTCGTTCCAATGCGGACCCGAACCGGGAACGCGGTACTTCAACACCGCACAAGTGATGCCGATCGGAGTGAGCCAATCGCAGACTTCCGTCCCCTCGAGATCGATCGCCAGTACCCGATAACCGCCGCCGGGGAAGACCACGACCGCGGCCCCAGTATTCGGTCCGGTGGCGGGAAACACCGTCATCGTCGGGCGTTCGACGTTCTCGATCATCGTCCACGGGCGACCCGCGACCATCGTGGGCGCGGACGACGCGCGCTCTTCGCCACGAATCTTCGGACGTTCGATCGTGATGCCGTCCGGCCAGAGCGGAATCTGCTCGATGCCGGCCGGCGGCTGCCATGCTGTCGCCGCAGCACTGTGCGCGAAGGCGATCGCAGCCATCGTCAGGCAAGCCCGCAGCAGAATGCTCAGCTGTTGCATAAAACCTCTTCGCGCGGAATGAACTCGCCGGCTGCGTTCGCGCACGCTAAGGGCGCCAGTTCGCATGGCGTTCCCAATACTCGACGCTGCGCCGATAGGCCGCGCGGTCGAGCGGTACACCCGAGCCCCCTTCCTCGACGCCGAGCGCGTTGCGCATCATCGTGATCGGCGCCATCGGAATCTCTTCCGGCTCCATCGTGTAGAGACAGCCGACGATGCCCCAGTCGGCTGCGATCGGCGCACCTTCGTTGGCGAGCTGTTCGCGGCTGTACAAGATCGCTATCAGATAGTTCGCCACCGGCGGCTCGACGCCTTCGAACCAGCGCACCAGTACCGGCAGTTCTTCCGACGAGCGCGCTTCGTAGGCCGAGCGGAGCCGGTCGCGATTGTGTTCGGTGATCGGCGCGGTCAGGCAGCGCGTCGAAGTCCAGTTGCGGTGCACGTGCAGCTTGCAGAACGGGGCATAGCCGTCGAGCACGTTCAGCGGAGTCTCGCTGTCGAGCCGACGTTCGAACTCATCGGGCGTGCAGTCCTGAATCGTGTTGCGGCGTGGCCGCGCGGGAAACAAGCGGGTACGAGCGAACGGGGTCAAGACGATCGACATGGAGAGAGGTTGCAACTCCGACAGAGTGCTTGCACAGGGATCGGACAAAACATACGCGATGGCGCGCCATTCACCTAGAAGCTCTTGCAGCGATTCGCCCTCACCGAAACGGGATTTTCCGCGATGGCATCAGCTCGGTATGCCGGCAACGTACGGAACTCGGCCCACTCCGCTGAACCAGCGCAGCTTCAGATAGCCAGGCAGACCCAGCAACAGCGAGCCGCGACTGACCGGATGCTGGTCGTTGTGCACCGCTCGCAACGGCGGTGTGAGCGCCGCCTCGATCGCGCCGTCCATCGACGTGCGCAGCCAGCTGACCCGTCCGCACATCGAACGCCGTCGCTCGCGGCGCGCCCGGATCAGCCCTTCGTAAGCGTAGGCCGGGTCGCGTCCGTGCTCACGAAACAAGCGCTCCTGCCACGCGAACAAAGATTGCAGCCGTGGATGGCCGCGGAAGTGCGGCACGATGCGCAGCGGCCGCAGCAGCGAGGCCAAGGTCAGATCGGCACCGGTGAAACCTCCGCCGACCAGGAATCCATCGCGGTCGATCCGCGCCGCAATCGGCAGCAGTTGCGCTTCGAGCTGCTCGTGCACGCGGTCGGCGCGGTTGCGGTCGAAACGGAAGCGTCGCACCAGCATGGCGCCGAGAATGGGCGCCGCCAGCGCACGCCAGCCCGCACGCGTGAACAGGCCGCCGAGCACGTTGCGCAGGAACAAGCTCGACAGCGCCGCCGGGGCTTCCATGATCAGCTGGGTGTAGCCGAGCCGGCGCGCGTGCAGGCCGAGGGTCGAATCCAGATGCAGCATCCAGCGCCACGCCGCTTCGCGCTCGGCCGGATCGGCCGGCAGCAGAGCCGGCTGCGGATAGGTTTCGTCGAGGTAGCGAACGATCGAGGAGGATTCGCTCATCGCGATCCCGCTCGCCGTGTCGTGGATCAGCGGCACGCGCTGCGGACAGGCGAAGCGCTGCATCTCGCGCTTGCTGTAGGCCACGACCTCGATATCGCGCCAAGCGAGCCGCTTGAAATCGAGCGCCCAGCGAACCTTTTCGACGTAGTGCGACCAGCGCAGTTGATAAAGCTCGATCATCTCGGCCCCTCTTCGGAACGAACGAGATCAGGGTGACCGAGGACGGATCAAGCCGTCCGATCGCCGAGCGCCGATGCCACATATATCCCTTCATCGCGACAAAGAGATATATACTTTGCCTTCCTCCGACTACGACCCGCCGACGATGCCGTCGATCAGCCTCGAATTCTTCCCGCCGAAAACCGACGAACAGAAGTCGACGCTCGAAGCCGCGCTGCCGAAGCTGAAGGCGCTCGCTCCCGATTACGTCAGCTGCACCTTCGGCGCCGGCGGCTCGACGCTGTCGTACACGCCCGAGACGGTGCGCCACTTGCGCGAGGAACATGGCCTCGACGCCGCACCGCATCTTTCCTGCATGGGCGGCACGCGCGATGAAATTCGCCGCCTGCTCGATCAATACAGGGCGATGGGCTGCAAGCGCATCGTCGCCTTGCGCGGCGACCTGCCCTCGGGCATGGCCAGCTACGGCGATTTTCGCTACGCCAGCGAATTGGTCGCGTTCATCCGCCGCGAACGCGACGGCTGGTTCCACATCGAGGTCGCCTGCTACCCGGAAGTGCACCCGCAGTCCGACGACGCGCTGGCTGACTTGCGTCATTTCAAGACAAAAGTCGACGCCGGCGCGAACGGCGCGATCACGCAGTACTTCTACAACCCCGATGCCTACTTCCGCTTCGTCGACGCGGCGCGGCGCGCCGGCGTGAACGTGCCGATCGTGCCCGGCATCATGCCGATCGCGAACTTCACCCAACTGCGCCGCTTCTCGGACATGTGCGGCGCGGAAATTCCGCGCTGGCTGGCCAAACGTCTGCATGCCTACGGCGACGACGTCGATTCGATCCGCGAGTTTTCCGCCGACGTCGTCGCCGAACTTTGTCGCCGTCTGCTCGAAGGCGGCGCGCCGGGTCTGCATTTCTATACGCTCAATCGCGCCAAGGCGACCTTGGCCGTGTGCGAGCGCCTCGATCGCTGACGGGACGAGAACGTCGGTCGCACGCCTGCCGACTGCACCGTTCTGAACGCTGGAGCGACGCATCGCGACTCCGCGATGTGCGTCGAAAAATCCTCGGCGAACAATAGCGCCGAATCGGCGGCCGATCGAAAAACACGGCGCGTAACTCACTCACCGTGAATTTCCTGCGAATTCTCGCGCGCTCCTACCGGCATGGGCGCACATTGCCGGAAGCGTGGACCCAATCGCATAACCCGCTCCGATGCGGGAGTACAACCGACGCGAGGTCGGGTCCGCCGTTTCTCAACGGCTGCGCAGCGCCGCCTCTGAATGCGGACCTTTCGGCGCCGAGCAGTCCACGGAGGAGGACGTTTCATGCAACTGGGGAAAGTCATTTCGGGGTGTGCGTTGTGCGCGGCAATGCTGGTTCCGGCCGGTGTTGTGCTGGCGAGCGAACCGTTGTTCTCGGCCGCGCCGCTGGTACTCAAGAACGCTACTGAGGATCGCGCCTACGCGGCACTCACCGCACAGCCATCCAGCCATGCAATCCAACTCGTCGTCGCCGACAGCGCCTTGGTCGACGAAGCGACGCCGAGCATTGCCTTCGATCTCGATTTCGGCGGCGCAATGCGGCTGACCGCGGAGCGCACGAAGTCCTATCGCAGCACGTCGGGAGCGGTGATCTGGCAAGGCACGATCGCCGAAACCGCGGCCAAGCGCTCGGGCGACGCCAACGAGATCGCGAGCGATCCGATGAACTCGGTCATCCTCGTGCGCAACGGCGACAAGATCACCGGCAACCTGCACGTGCAGGGTCAGCTGTACGCGATCCGTCCACTGCACGACGGCCGCACGGCGATCGTCGAGGTGAATCAGGCGGCGATGCCGCCGGACCATCCGCCGGCTTCCTATCGCCGGATCTTCGAAGAGAGCGCGGCGATCGACGATGCCTCTCTTTCGGCCGCAGGGCCGCTGCCGCTGGCCAACACCGTCATCCGCGTCATGGTGAACTACACCCCGGCGGTGGCAGCGAACGTCGCCGACGTACCCGGTCTGATCGATCTCGCCGTATCCGAATCGAACGACGGCTACACCAACAGCGACGTTTCGATCACGCTGGAGCTCGCCGCGACCTCGCAGGTGACCTACACCGAAACCGGCAACTTCGACACCGATCTCGCGCGCTACCGCGGCACCACCGACAGCTACATGAACAACATTCATACGCTGCGCAACAGCTCAGCTGCCGACGTCGGTGTGCTGCTGGTCAACAACACCGCGTATTGCGGACTGGCCTCGGCCATCGGAGCGAGTGCGTCGACGGCCTTCGTCGAGGTGTATTGGGATTGCGCGACTGGCTACTACTCGTTCGCGCACGAGATCGGTCATTTGCAATCGGCTCGCCACGATCCGGCCAATGATCCGACCAACACGCCGTACGCCTACGGTCACGGCTATCAGTACCCGGCCGGGCACTGGCGCACGATCATGGCCTACGAATGCTCCGCCGGCTGCACGCGGCTCAACTATTGGTCCAATCCCGGCAAGACCTACGGCGGCGTGCCGATGGGAACGGCGGCGGGCAACGACAATCATCGCGTGCTCAACAACACGCGGGCGACGATTGCCGCGTTCCGCTGAGCCTCGTCTGACGATGAGTAACTGAAATCGGATGTCCGCGGATCGCCGTCGATGACGATCCGCGGGCATCTCGATGCGATGGAGTTCTCCGTGCAGCGGCAAGCGGGTTAGCCTTGGCGATATCCCGCCGGACTCCGCCATGTTCGCCAAGATCGTTGTTCCTTTCGCCTTGCTGGCTGCAACCACCGAAGTCCACGCGCAAGCGGCGACATCGACGCAGCGCGTGCATCGCTGCGTAGGCCGCCACGGCGAGATCGTGTTCTCCGGATTGCCGTGCCGCAGTGATGCCGCCGCCGTCGGCAGCGCACTCGCGAGCGATGCAGCGAATCCGGTAGCCAGCTCGCCGGCGCTGAGCATGTCCTGTCCCGCTACACGCGCCGAATTGCGCGAGCGCATTGCTGCCGCCGTCACACAGCGAGATGCGAACGGGCTTGCCAGCCTGCTGCGTTGGAACGATGTCGGCGGTCGCGCCGCGGGAACGCGCTTGCGCGAGTTGCGCGATCTCACCCAACGCCCCTTGCTCGCGATCGAGGATGGCAGCGCCGACGCGACGGATCGCGCCACTGATGCAAACAGCGACCACCTACGCCTGCGTACGGGCAGCGGCGCCGAGGGCGGTGTGCGCGAGCATTCTTTCGGCGTCAGCGCACACGCAGGCTGCTACTGGCTCGAATGGTAGGTGAGCGGCCGGCTGGTATCATGCGCGTTTCCCCCGCTCGACGGATCCGCACATGGCGCAGCAGTATCCCGATCACATCTGGCAGAACGGCCGCATGAAGCCATGGGCGGAAGCGACCGTGCACGTGATGGCACATGCGCTGCATTACGGTTCCTCGGTCTTCGAGGGTATTCGCAGCTACGAGACGCCGAACGGTCCGGCGATCTTTCGCCTGACCGATCACATCAAGCGCCTGTTCGCGTCGGCCAAGATCTACGACATCGCGATTCCCTATACGCTCGAAGAGATCAACGCGGCTTGTCGCGAAGTGATCAAAGCGAACGGCTTGACCAAGGCCTACCTGCGCCCGGTCGCCTATCGCGGCCTCGGAGGATTCGGACTGTCCGCCGAAACACCGACGGATGTCGCCGTCGCGGCCTGGTTCATGGGTCCCTACCTCGGCGCCGGCGTACTCGAGCAGGGCATCGACGCCTGCGTCTCGAGCTGGCAGCGCTTTGCGCCCAATACGATCCCGGCCGGTGCCAAGGCCGGCGGCAATTATCTGTCCGGTCAGCTCGTCGCGCGTGAAGCGCGCCGACTGGGCTTCGGCGAGGGCATCGCACTGGCGTCGACCGGCCTGCTCAGCGAGGGTGCCGGCGAGAACCTGTTCCTGGTCTTCGACGGCGTTCTGCACACGACGCCGGTCAGCGCGGCGCTGCTCAACGGCCTCACGCGCAACACGCTGATCACGCTCGCGCGCGCGAACGGCATCGAAGTGGTCGAACGCGACCTGCCGCGCGAATACCTTTACCTCTGCGACGAGCTGTTCATGTGCGGCACCGCGGCCGAGCTCACGCCGATCCGCTCCGTCGACGGCAAGCCGGTCGGCAGCGGCAAGCCGGGTCCGCTCACCGCGCGCATGCAGAAGCTATTCTTCGGCCTGTTCGATGGCTCGACGGAAGATCGCTGGGGCTGGCTCGAACCGGTCGGCAGCTGAAGGTCGGAATCATGGCCACCGTCTCCAACGAAGTGGCGGTGAGTTGAAAAGTGCAGGCACGGATGCCTGCTGTTTGATCTTCGCGATCAAGGACGAGCGCAGAAGTATCCGAATGCCTGCTGTTTGATTTTCGCGATCAGAGACGATCGCGAAAAACTCATCGATCGCTGAAATCCAACGTGGCGGTCGCCCCACCCTGCGGCCGCGGCGCCAGCGAAACTTTCCAGCCGTAGAGTTCGCACAGACGGCGCACGATCGCCAGCCCGAGCCCGCCGCCCTTGCCGACCGTGGTGCCGCGGACGCCGCGCTCGAACAGCTTCTCGGCTTCTTCGGCCTTGATGCCGGGGCCGCTGTCTTCGACCGTCACTCGTCCATGGCCGACCGTGACGATGACCTCGCCGCTCGGCGTGTACTTGAACGCATTCCCGATCAGGTTGCTGAGCGCAACCGCGACCACCGAAGACGGCGCCGCCGCTGCCAGCGGCTGCTCGAGTTCGACACGCACCTGCACGGGCTTGTTGGCCAAATGCGGACGTTGCGCGTCGACCACCTGCTCGACGACCTTGGCTACATCGGTCGTTTCGCCATCGGTCGGTGCCTGGCGTTCGCGGCGCGACAGCAGCAGCAACGCATCGATCAGCTCGGTCGACTGGCGCACGGCGCGCTCGATGCGCTTCAGGCGCTCGCGCAGCTTGTCGGTCAGGTCGGGCGAGCCTTGCAGCAGTTCGGTCGTGCTCGCGATCACCGCCAGCGGCGTGCGCAGCTCGTGGCTGACGTCGGCGTTGAACTCGCGATCGCGCTGCACGATCTCGGTCAGGCGCATGGAATAGTCGTCGAGCACCGAGGCGAGTTCGCCGACCTCGTCGTCGGCGAAGTGCTTCTTCAGCGATTCCGGCTTACCGCTGCGGCTCATCGCGCGTACGCGCCGGGCGAGTTCGATGACCGGGCTGATCACCCGCGCCGACAGCCAGAAACCGATCACCAACGAAAGGATCGCGAACAGGAACACCACGGTGGCGAGCGCAGTGAGCAGTTGGCGCTCGTTGAGCTTCTGCGTGCTCAAGTCGAAGCGCAAATACGCCCAGTAGTCGGCGTCTTTGTAGACGGCCAATCGATATGGGCGGTTCTTGCCTTCGCGGCCGATCTCCTCGATGTCGTAGACACCGGAATCGAATCTCTGCCAGGCCAGCGGCACGGTCGCGCTGCGGCCGGCGCGTACGATCTGCGCGTCGTACACGCTCATCGTCCACGGCGCGTTCGGATCGGGGTTGTCGCGCTTGAAGTCGACGAAATTCTTCAGCTCGCGCTGCAGCGTGTTGTTGATCAGCTGGTCTTCCAGCCGCGCGCGCAAGTAGATCGTGGCGACCGCGAACAGCGCGGTCAGCCCGAGTCCGAACAACGCGAAAGAAATGACGATGCGGCTGCGCAGCCTACGCCGGTAGCGCATCCGGATCGACCATGCGGTAGCCGATGCCGTGACGCGTCTGAATCAGCGGCTTGTCGAACGGTTTGTCGATCGCCGCGCGCAGACCGTGGATGTGCACGCGCAGCGAATCGCTGTCGGGAAGCTCTTCGCCCCACACGCGGGTTTCGAGCTCTTGCCGCGTGACCACCGACGGCGCCGCTTCCATCAGCGACTGCAGCAGCTTCAGGCCGATCGGGTTCAACTGGATCGGCTTGCCGGCGCGATTGATCGTCAGCGTGTCGAGGTTGTAGGTGAGGTCGGCGAGCTGCAGCAGGCGGCTCTTGTTGCCCTTGCCGCGTCGGCCGAGCACTTCCAAGCGCGCGGCCAATTCCTGCAGCGCGAACGGCTTGACCATGTAGTCGTCGGCGCCGGAATCGAAACCGGTCAGCTTATTGTCGAGTGTGTCGCGCGCGGTCAGCATCAGCACCGGCGTCTGCCGCTTGGCTTCCTGGCGGAGTTTGCGACAGACCTCCAAACCATCCATGCCGGGCAGGCCGAGGTCGAGCACGATGACGTCGAAGTCGTTGACGACCGCGAGGTGCAAGCCGGTCACGCCGTCGCCGGCGAAATCGACTACATGACCCTTGTCGGCCAGGAAATCACCGATGTTCGCGGCGATGTCGCTGTTGTCTTCAATAACGAGAATACGCATGGGTGCTTACTTTAACGCGGAATTCGCCGAATGCGGAGCGCGGCCGCGCCGGGAAAGTTCCGCTCGAAATGCAGCCGCCCCCGTCAGAACCATCCGATGGCGCCGCAGGCGACACGCGTGATCGACGAGAAGTGCCGCTGTGAAAGGCCGCTTCTGGATTCCAGCGCAGCGGAGGAGAGTTCAGGGTTCGACTTCCGCATCGAAGTCGACGCGACCTAGGACGGATCGCACAAGTACACAAAAGAAAATGGCCCAAGGAGGTGTCATTGGGGGAACACACCTCGCTTGGGCCAAAAAGCTACTGCCCCGATTACCGTAATTCGCCAGTCACCTGACCTGACTTAGGAGTGTCGAGCAAACTACAGTGCAGCGACTATAGGCATTGAAGAATTAAGCTGCCGTTAAAGCGCTCTGAGCCTTCCGTTAACCGCCGGTCGGCGCGCCGTTGTACGGCATCTGCGCAGCCTGCTTCGGGCCGGCCAGGACGTCGACGGTCGACTTCTCGGTGCCATTGCAGACGCGCGATCCCAGGCGCCGATCACAAACGGCTACCGCCATTTGCGTCGCCTCGTCCTGCGGCGGAGCGAGCGTATCGCCACCGCCCTCACCAGCACGCCGGCACAAGCGCGAACCGGTGCGGCGCCCGCAACCGAGATCAGCCGTCTCGCTGTCGCCTCGCGGCGAAGCGAAGACGAAGGTCTGTGCGTAGCGCTTCCGCGCCGAGGATTGGAACGAACCTGGCGCGAATTGCCATTGCTTCAATGCGCGCTCGGCGGCGCGGGAAAACGCGACCGGTTGCGAGGACACGACTTGGATGTCGCGCACGCCGCCGTTCGCGGCGATCGAGAATTCAAGCTTGACGCGTTCGGTGCGGGTCGATGAACTCGCTTCGGGATACTCCGGCGACACCGTATGGATCGCTACCGGCGACGACTTCCGCTCGGCGGCGGGCGCCGCGGGCTCCGAAGCGGCGCTGCTCGACGGCTCGGCGGCAGCCAGCGAGGCCGCCGCGGGCGCCGGTTCGGGCTGCGCTGCCGGTGCGTCCGCGCTCGGCGGACTCGTCTGAGCCGAGGCAGCGGGTTCCGTCGCGGCGACCGCGATCTGACGCTTGTCTTGCTCCTCACCCATCGCAGGGCTCGCCGGCGCGGTCTGCTCAGCCGCAGGCGGGGCGGCGATCGGACGTTCCTCGATTTTCGCGACCGGTGCGGACACCACCGCCGTCTCGGTCGACGGCTGTATGGGCTGCAGATCGGGATCGGCTTCGCGCGTCAGTGAGATCAGCGGCGGACGACGCAGAGGCGCGGCGGAGAAGTCCGCCGGAACCAGCTGAGCCAGTGCCGGCCGATCCAAGAGCAACTCCAAGCCGGCGACGGAGGTGGGTTCGCGATGCTCGATTCGCATCGCCACCAGCAACGCGATCGCGGCACCGGCAACAGCGAACAGCCACGGCCAGCGGCCGGAGCGTTTCGCAGGACTGCGATGACCGCCCAAGATACGCCGAACCCGATCGAGCAGAACGCCGCCGGTAGCGGCCAACGCGAGCTGCGCCGGCGGCTGGCGCAATTCCTCCAGCGCCGCGAGCGTTCGCGCGTATTCACGCGGATCGCTCGACGTCTTGTGCAGCACCAGCGTATCGCAGCAGATTTCGCGCTCGTTGCGGATCTCGCGCGAAACCCAATGCACCACCGGGTGATAGAACAGCAGCGTCTCGACCATCGCCTGCGCCAGATTGACGATGTGATCGTAGCGGCGCAGATGACCCAGTTCGTGAGCGAGAATCAGTTCCACTTGCTGACGTGGAAAACCCAAAACGACGGCGGTCGGCAGCAGGATCACCGGCTTGAACCAACCGATCAGAATCGGCGTGTCGATGCGATCGGACACCAGCACCTTGATACGGCGCACGAACTCGAAGCGGCGCGACAGCGCGAGTAATGCCGTTTCCAGCTCCGCATTCGGCTGCGCCCACTTGCGCGCGATCTGCATCAGCGAGCGCCACTGGTACCAGGAGCGGTACGCCATCAACAGCACACCGGCGATCCACAGGCAGACGATCCATTGCAGCGCGGTATCCATCGCGGACATCGCCGCCGACGGAGCCGAATCGGAAATAGCACTGGCCGTGGCGGCTACCGCGGTGGTCAGTGAGGTCGCCGATTCGGCCGGCATGTCCGCACGCAGCATCGCGAACAAGGTGACCAGCGGGAACACCAGCATGAGGGCCAGTGCAGCCAGGCCGTTGGCGTAACGCGCGTTGCAGTTGCCGACCGGAATCAGCGCACGCAACGCGGCGAACACCATGCCGATTAACGCGCCCTGCCAGACGAAGTGCAGCAGAGTCCATCCCAGCGCCTGCACCCATGGCAGCTGCGCGATGTACGACGGCGTCATCACTTGCCTCCTTCCAACCGGTCGAGCAACGCGCGAATCTCGTCCAATTCCTCACGCGTGGCGCGCGGCCGGCCACCGAGCGCCTGCAGCACGAGCTGCGAGGGCGAGCCGTCGAAGACTCGCTGCACGATATCGGTCAGGAAGCGCTTTTGCGTGCGCTCCTTGTTGACCGCCGGTCGATAGACGTGCGCGCGTTGCGAATCGTCGCGCTCGACCAATCCCTTCGCGTGCATGATCTGCAGCAACTTGAGCGCGGTCGTATAGCCGCCACCGTCGTCGCGATACAGATCTTGATACACGTCACGCACGGTACCTTCGCCGTTTTCCCACAGCACGTTCAGGATGGCCAACTCGGCTTCGGTCGGCTTGGGAATTTCATTCGGCTTGCGCGGCAGGCTCATCGGACGGGTCTCCCTTGGCGGCGGCGATGGAGGCATCAGCGTACAGATGATAACCCGGGCGGGCTAGTTGCCAGGGGCCTGGCTGCCGCCGCCCTTCAAAATTGCATTTTGAAACCCTTCTTGACTCTTACGGCGCTCGCGGTCGCGATCGCTCACCGTCATGCAGGTCTTGTACTTGAAGTTCGAGCCGGAACGGCGTTCGAAGGTGCAAACCAGCCGGTCGCCGTCATTGCGCGTCAGAATTGCATTGACCCGCTCCTGCGCGTTCGCCAGCTCCACCTGCTCGCCGCCGCTCAGGACGCTGCCCGAGCCTTTGCGCTTGAGCAAGTCCGAAATCTTGTCGAGGTCGACCTCGACCGCGTGGCGATCCGAGGTGCTGATGCCGGCGTATTGACCGGACTCTTTCATTCCGTCGCGTACTTTGCTCGCCTGCTGTTCAAATTCCGCCGGCGTATCCGCGTTGAATTTCCAGTTCTGTCCGCTGTTGGCCGATGCCGTTCCGACCACTCCGCATGCAACCAGCGCTGCCAGCAGCGCCACCGATTTCACTGACATGTTGCCCTCACTGAGATAAATAAGAGACGGGGCGATCGAGAAAGCGCCGTCCCGGTTGTTCGGTTAGTCTCCGTGCACCGATTGACTCCGTTTCTTCGTTTCAGTGAAGAAACGGTCTTTGTCGCGTCGCTGGCTTTCGATATCACCGTAGGTTCGACATGTCTTCACCGGGACCAACGAACCGATCGGCGCCTTCTTCTCGCAAACCAGACGTCGACTGTCGCTACCGGTCAGAATGCCGTTCAATTTTTCCTGCGCATTGAACAGCTGCAATCGATCCCGTTCGGACATCGCGGCGACCGAGCCGCTTTTCTCCAGCATCCCTTGCATGTCGCTGAACAGCCCTTCGGCCTGGGTCCGTTTCTCCGGGGAAATGAATTCGTAGCGCCCTCCGGGCGCCATTTCCCCTTCGACCGAGGCCTTCGTCTCGAGCAGCTTTTGCGGCGTATCCGCAACCACGACCGTGTCCGGCGTTTCAGCCCGGACAGAGCCTGCGGATACCGCAAACAAGAACAATGCCAATAGGCGAATATTCATGGCAGCCTGTCGTACGATCAGCCTCGTATTCATGCTATTCGCCCTTGTTCGAGGTGTCAACGAGAAACTTCGTAGATTTGCAAGTCCTTACTTTCGGACCTGTGAGGCGGTGCGCTTTTGTTGTACGGCGCGCTCCACGCTCTTGATGATCTTCGCGGCGACGTCCACCCCGGAGGCGCCCTCGATGCCTTCCAGCCCGGGCGAGGAATTGACTTCCACCACCAGTGGCCCGCGGGTGGATCGAAGCAGATCGACGCCGGCGATGCCCAGTCCCAGAAGTCGTGCCGCCCGAATCGCCGTGGCGGCCTCGTCGGCGCTCAATTCCACCGGACTGGCCTTGGCGCCGCGGTGCAGATTCGCGCGGAACTCGCCGTCCGGCGCCTGCCGCTGCATTGCCGCGATGACTTTGCCGCCGACCACGAAGCAGCGCAGATCCGCGCCCTTCGCCTCGCGGATGAATTCCTGCACGAGGAAGTTGGCGTAGAGGCCGCGGAAGGCTTCGATCATGCCCTGTGCCGCCGAGCGCTTCTCGGCCAGCAGGACGCCCTGCCCCTGCGCGCCCTCGTTCAGCTTGATCACGTGGGGCGGGTCGCCCAGCATCGCCAGCAGATCGGCGGTGTCGTCGGGGTTGTCGCCGAATACGGTGGTCGGCAGGTCGATGCCTTCGCGGGCAATCAGCTGCAAGGTACGCAGCTTGTCGCGTGCGCGCAGGATCGCGTCGGACCCGTTCGGCGTGTAGACCCCCATCATCTCGAACTGGCGCACGACGGCGGTGCCGTAGAACGTGATCGACGAGCCGATGCGCGGGAGTACCGCGTCGACACCGCGCAGTACACGTCCTTTGTAGTGCATCTCGAACTTGCCGGCCGCGATGCGCATGTAGCAGCGCAAAGGGTCGAGCACGCGTGCACTGTGGCCGCGAGCGCGTGCGGCCTCGACCAGACGTATCGTCGAATACAAGCGCGCGTTGCGCGACAGGATGGCAATCTTCATGGGGTACCTTTGCGGACGTCCTCGTCCGCGAGCGCGGAAAGGCGGCCGTCCGCCGCTGCATTTTTCGATGGAGGCTTACCGGCACGATACGAGCCGGCCGGGTCGACGGCGAAGCGGCCGCCGAGCGCGCTGCGCCCGAGCAGCAGCGGAAACAGCATCGCGCCGCGGTCTGTCAGATTTATTTCGGTGGCGAAGCGGAGGCCGGCGAGATCGACCTCGGTGCGGATGAACCAGCGCTCGCTCCGATGTCCGCCCGAATCGGTCACCAGCCGGCGATCGTGCACCGGCGCCGCACAGGCGACGAGGCGCTTGCCGCGGCGGCGCGGACGAACCACGAAGCGCACATGCAGCACACCGTCCTGCTGAAACGTTTCCAAGGCCTCGACGTGCAGCGCCGAGGAGCGCGCGCCGGTGTCGAGCTTGGCCTTGATCGCCACGATGCCGAGGGCCGGCAGCGCCAGCCATTCACGCCAGCCTAGACTCGTGCAAGGAGCCGCCAGGGTCGGCAGCGGAGGGGGATGGGGGGACACGGCCGTGCGCCTGGAGCGGGTGATGGGAATCGAACCCACGTTCGCAGCTTGGGAAGCTGCTGTCTTACCATTAGACGACACCCGCGGGGTGCCGAAGCGTAGCCGCAGGCGTGCGCAGCGACAAGCGCCGGCGGCGCCTCTGAACACGCGCTAAGCGGTCGCGCAAGAAGATGCAAAGCGCGATGGGTGGAAAGTCGTCATTCAGCGGCTTTGCGCTGATATTGTGCCCAGCCTGTCGGCGCGGCCCGGCTGATGCGTATGGGGAAGGCGAATCCCACCGTAACCGCGTCTGGCGTAGGCTCCAGGAGAGCTTTCATGTCCACCAAGCGTCATTCCACTCCCAAGCTCTGGTACGCAGCCGTCTTGCTGCTGTGCGGGCTGTACGCGGGCACCGCGTTGGCCGACGTCGATCCGCCCGATCGCGTCGCGCGCGTGAGCTACCTGCGCGGCAACGTCAGCTTCCAGCCGGCCGGCGACGATCAATGGGCTGAGACTTCGCTCAACCGCCCGCTGGTCACCGGCGACAAGCTCTATGCCGACCGCGACTCGCGCGTCGAGCTGGAGATCGGCGCCGCCAGCATCCGGCTCGACGAAAGCAGCACGTTCAGCCTGCTCAATCTCGACGACAACATCGCGCAGATCGAGCTGACCGAGGGTACGCTGAACCTGCACGTGCGCCGCGTCTTCGACGGCCAATCCTACGAAATCGACACGCCGACGCTGGCCTTCGTCGTCAATCGCCCGGGCGACTACCGCATCGACATCGCGCCGCAAGGCGATTCGACCATGGTCACCGTGCTCGAAGGCGACGGTGACGTCTATGGCGAGAACAACGCGAGCTACAGCGTCCGCGCCGGCAACTCTTACAAGTTCCACGATTCCAGCCTGCGCGACTACGAGGTGTTCGACCTGCCGCGCCGCGACGACTTCGACCAGTGGTGCCTGTCGCGCAACGATCGCTACGAGCGCTCGGTGTCGCGTCAGTACGTCTCCGACGACGTCATCGGCTATGCCGACCTCGACGATCACGGCAGCTGGCGCGAAGAGCGCGAGTACGGCGCGGTGTGGTATCCGAGCAGCGTCGAAGTCGACTGGACTCCTTACCGCAGCGGTCGTTGGTCGTGGGTCGATCCATGGGGTTGGAGCTGGGTCGACAGCTCGCCTTGGGGCTTCGCTCCGTTCCACTACGGCCGCTGGGCCTACATCGGCAACCGCTGGGGCTGGTGCCCGGGCGCGCGCCACGTGCGCTCGGTGTATGCGCCGGCGCTGGTCGGCTTCGTCGGCGGCGGCGGTTGGGGCGTCTCGATCGGCAGCGGTCCAGTCGGCTGGTTCCCGCTCGGCCCGCGCGACGTCTACGTGCCGTGGTATCGCGCCTCGCGCAACTACTTCACCAACGTGAACGTGCGCAACACCACGATCATCAACAACACCTACATCACCAACGTCTACAACGACTACTCGCGCGGACGTCCGATCCGTGGCGATTACGCCTACGGCAGGAACGTGAACGCCGTGACCGCGGTTTCGCGCGACACCTTCATCGGTTCGCGCGCCGTGTCCGGCGCACGTGTGCAGGTGAACGAGACCAACCTGCGCAACGCACAAGTGGTCAGCCGCCTCGGTATCGCGCCCGAACGTGCCAGCTTCGCCGCCAGCGCCGGCCGCGGCCGCGCCGCGCCGACCGCCGCGCTCGACCGCCGCGTGATCGCGCGCGCCGCGCCGCCGGCGCAAGCGGCTCCGATCGCCTCGCGTATCCAGGCGATTCAGCGCAACGATGCGCAGCCGCTCGCGCGCAACCAATTGCGTGATCTGTCGCCCGCACGCGGCGGTGCCCAGCCCGGTGAGCGTGGCGCAGCCCCCGCCTCGCGCGTGCAGGTCGTGGGTCAGAACCTGCGCGGCACGCCGCAGCCGTTGCCGACGCGCGGCGCCGCCACCGCACAGCGACCGGGTGATGCCGGCCAACCGAACGCGCCCTCGCGCGGTGGCGCGATGCCGCCCAGCCGCAGCCCGACCGAGGCCGTGGGAACCGATCCGCGTGCGCCCAACCAGCGCGTACTGCCAGGCGATCGCACGGCGCCGACTGCGCCCAGTCGTGCCGGTTCCACGCCGTCGTCGCGCTTTGCGCCGCCGGCGGGCAGCCCCGGCAGCGATCCGCGCACGCCGATTTCCCGCGGCGGCGTCGATACGCCCAATCGCTCGGCGACGCCGCCCAGCCCGCGCTCGAGCGGTGACGTCGGTGGACGCAACACGCCGAACGCCGGCGGCCTGCCGTCGAGTCGTTTCGCTCCGCGTGCGCAGCCGTCGGACAATTCGTCGACGAATCCGCGCTCGCAGCCGAACCAGTCGCCGCGTTCGGCGCCGTCGTTCGAGCGCGGCGCGACCCAATCGCCGCGTAGCGCGCCGCAGACGCAGTACGAGCCGCGAAGCACACCGGCGCCGCAGCAACGCAGTGCACCGCAGCCGCAGTATCAGCCGCGTAGCGCACCGCAGCCGCAACAACGCAGCACGCCGCAGTACCAGCCGCGCAGCACACCGCAGCCGGAGCAACGCAGCATGCCGCAGTACCAGCCACGCAGCGCGCCGCAGCCCGAGCAGCGCAGCGCGCCGCGGGTCGAACGCAGTGCGCCGCAATACCAGCCGCGCAGTGCGCCACAGCCGCAGTATCAACCGCGCAGCGCACCACAGCCCGAGCAACGCAGCATGCCGCAGCCGCAACCCCGTAGCGCACCGCAGCCGCAGTATCAGCCGCGCAGCGCGCCGCAGCCGGAGCAGCGCAGCGCGCCACAGCCGCAACAACGCAGTGCACCCGCAGCACAGCCGCAACAAGGCCGCGGTCGCGGCGGCAACGACAACAACGACCGGGATCGTCGCTGACGAAGCTTTTTTCTAGATCTCTCAACGCCGCGCCTCGCGCGGCGTTTTTTTTGCGCAGGCAAATTCGAGTGGAGCGTTTCACTTAGATACAATGCCGAGATGAAAATCGCATTGAACGGCGAAGAACGCGAAATCGCGCCCGCGACTTCTCTGATGCAACTACTGCAGGAATCGGGCTACGCCGACCGCCGCGTCGCAGTCGAGATCAATCGCGAAATCGTTCCGCGCAGCCGCCACGCGCAGCAGGTGCTGCAAGCGGGCGATCGCGTCGAAATCGTGCACGCGATCGGCGGCGGCTGAAGATTTGCACGACGCTCGGACATCGCGCGCGAATGATCTCAGCGTTTCCGTCACAGCCTTTTGACCAACTCACCCCTGCCTTGCAATGAACGCCCTTCCGCAATCCATGCCTCAATCGCTCGCCGACCCACTCGTCATCGCCGGCAAGACTTACCGTTCGCGTCTCCTGACCGGCACCGGCAAGTTCAAGGACCTCGACGAAACCGCGCGCGCCACCGCCGCAGCCGGTGCCGAGATCGTCACGGCCGCGATCCGGCGCATGAACCTCGGCCAAGACCGCGATGCGCCCAATCTGCTCGACGCGCTGCCGCCGTCGCGCTACACGATCCTGCCCAATACGGCCGGCTGCTACACCGCCGACGACGCCGTACGCACCTGTCGTCTGGCGCGCGAGCTGCTCGACGGTCATACGCTGGTCAAGCTGGAAGTCCTCGGCGACCCGAAGACCTTGTTCCCGGACGTCGTGCAAACCTTGGCCGCCGCGGAAACCCTGGTCGCGGAAGGCTTCGAGGTGATGGTCTACACCTCCGACGATCCGATCCTGGCCAAACGGCTGGAAGAAATCGGCTGCGTCGCGGTGATGCCGCTGGCGGCTCCGATCGGGTCGGGCCTGGGCATCCAGAACCGCTACAACCTGCTCGAGATCGTCGAGAACGCCAAAGTACCGGTGTTGGTGGATGCCGGCGTCGGCACCGCCTCGGACGCGGCCATCGCGATGGAGCTGGGCTGCGACGGCGTGCTGATGAACACCGCGATCGCTGGTGCCAAGGATCCGGTGCGCATGGCACTGGCGATGAAGCTCGCAGTCGAGGCCGGGCGTCTGGCCTTCCTCGCCGGCCGCATTCCGCGCAAGCGCTACGCCTCGGCGTCGAGTCCGCTCGACGGAACGATCTAGTGCGAGCGGCGCCGATCGCGACAACCCGCACGCGGCGGCCGTTCGTGGCCGCCGTTGCAGCGGAAAGCAGCGCACTCTTCGCATGAACGAGCCCCAATCCCACGAGCGCCGCATCCGCAGCTTCGTGCTGAGGCAAGGCCGTTTCACGCCCGCGCAGCAGCGCGCGTTCGATCAGCACTGGTCGCGCTACGGCCTCGCCTGCGATAGCGACGCGAAGCGCGATTTCGCCGCCGTCTTCGGCCGCCGCGCACCGCTGGTGCTCGAGATCGGCTTCGGCAACGGCGAGCAGCTGCTGCATTCGGCCGCGCATGAGCCGGCGCGCGATTTTCTCGGCATCGAAGTGCATCGCCCCGGGGTCGGCCGGCTGATGAACGGTCTCGCGGCGGCCGGTGTAGAAAACGTGCGCCTGTACAACCACGACGCGGTCGAGGTATTGCAGCGGGAAATCGGCGCGCAGACGCTGGCCGAGGTGCGTATCTACTTTCCCGATCCGTGGCACAAGAAGCGCCATCAGAAACGCCGCCTGATCCAGCCGGATTTTCTCGACCTGCTCGCCAGCAAGGTCGAACGCGGCGGGCGCTTGCATCTGGCGACCGACTGGGCCGACTATGCCGAGCAGATGCGCGAGGTGCTGGCCGCGACTCCTGCGTGGCGCAGCGACCCGCAGTACGCCGCCACGACGACGCGTCCGCCGTGGCGCATCGAAACGCATTTCGAGCGCCGCGGCCTGCGGTTAGGCCACGGCGTCTGGGATTTCGTCCATGAACGCGCATAGGATGGGAGCTGGGGCCGGGGACGGCCGCAGGTGGACGATCCAACGGCGCGAGCCAGCGCGCCGGATCGCTCCGACCGGACCGTGGCGATCGGGGACGGATCGCGAACCGAATCACTCCTGATCACGGTCAGGCCCACACAACAAACCAAGCCCCGAATGGACGCCGGCCTGACCCTCACCACCAACATGATGCTCGTGTTCGCGCTGCTCGCGTTCACCGTGCTGATGCTGGTGCTGGAATGGATCCGCGCCGACCTCGTCGCCCTGCTCGTCATCGTCGTCATCGGCATCACGCGCCTGCTGCCGGTCGAGCAGCTGTTCGAGGGCTTCGCCGGTAACGCGGTGATCTCGCTGATCGCGGTGATGATCATGGGCGCCGGCCTCGATCGTACCGGCGTCTTGAGCAAGGCGGCGTCGTTCATCCTGCGTCTGGCCGGTGGCGTCGAATCGCGCGTTTCGCTGCTGATCAACGCGATGGTCGGGAGCCTGTCTGCGGTGATTCAGAGTCAAGCCCTGTCGGCGCTGTTCCTGCCGGTGGTCAGCCGCATCAGCGCGCGCACCGGCCTGCCGCTGAAACGGCTGTTGCTGCCGATGGCCTGCATGATTCTGTGCGGCACCAACATCACCATGATCTCCAACTCGCCGCTGATCCTGCTCAACGATCTGATCGCGAGCGCGAACCGCAACCTGCCGCCGGGCGCACAAACGATCCAGACATTCAGCCTGTTCGCGATCGCGCCGATCGGCATTCCGCTGCTGCTGGCGGGCCTGGCGTTCTTCGCGCTGTTCACGCGCAAACTGCTGCCGAGCGAGGAAGAGCGGCAGAAGGTCACGCCGGGCCGTACCGAAACCTACTTCGCCGAGACCTACGGCATCGATGGCGACGTAGTGGAGCTGGTGGTCACCACCGACAGCCCACTGGTCGGCATGAGCGTGGGCGAGGTCGAACAGCTGCGCGGTGCGCCGCTGATTCTGGCGCTCAAGACCGGCAACGAAGCGCGCCTGGCGCCGCCCGGCGACCAGATGATCTGGGTCGGCAGCGTGCTCGGCGTGCTCGGCAAGCGCGAGGCGGTGGCCGAGTTCGCCAACAACCAGCTGTGCCAGGTGCAGACGCGCCTGCGCAATTTCGCCGACCTGTTCAATCCGAGCCGCGCCGGCATCGCCGAGGCGGTGATCCCGCCCAGTTCGCGCTGGCTGAAGAAAGCGGTCGGCGAACTGCGTCTGCGCAAGACGCACGGCATCTCGGTGCTGGCGGTCAACCGCGGCGATCAGGTTTTCCGCGAAGACGTGCGCAAGGTCGCGCTGCGCGCCGGCGACACCCTGGTGTTGCACGGCTTCTGGCGCGACCTGGCGCAGACCGCCGAATCGCACGACTTCGTCGTCGTCACCGACTACCCGAAAGACGAGCAGCGCCCGAGCAAGATCTGGCACGCGACCACGTTCTTCGCACTGGCGATGGGCCTGGGCCTGTTCACCGATCTGAAGCTGTCGATCGCGATGCTGGCCGGCGCCGTCGGCATGCTGCTCTCGGGCGTGTTGAACATGGACGAGGCCTATGGCGCGATCAACTGGAAGACGATCTTCACCCTCGCCTGCCTGATCCCGCTCGGCTGGGCGATGGACTCCACCGGCGCCGCTGCCTGGCTCGCACAAGAAGTGCTGGTCTATCTCGGCAGCTGGCCGCAATGGGGCCTGCAGGCGGTGGTCGCCATTCTCGCTCTGCTGTTCTCGCAGGTCGTCTCCAACGTCGGCGCCGCGGTCATGACGGTACCGATGGCGATCAACATCGCGCTCGCTTCGGGCGGCAATCCGGCCGTCTACGCCATGATCGTCGCGATCTCGACCTCCAACACCTTCATCATGCCGAGCGCCAATCCGGTCATCATGATCGTCGCCGGACCGGGCGGTTATCGCCGGCGCGACTTCCTCCGCGTCGGCATACCGCTGACCGTACTGATGCTGGTGGTCATGCTGGTCGCGGTGAACCTGATCTTCGGTCGCCTCTGAGCCGTCCGCCGGCGGCCTGTGTCGCGCCGGCGTGCAACGGAGTACGCTGTCGGCGGAACGGTCCGCAGGGATGCCTCTAGAGGGGAACTCCCATGATCCGCTTCGCGTTACTTCCGCTGGTTCTCGCTGCGCTCGTCGGCAGCGCGCCCGCCATCGCCGCCGGCTGCAAGGTCAGCGGTACCGTGTACGACTTCGAGGGCCGCCCGCTGCGCGACGCGGTCGTGCGCCTGGTCGACCTGCAGACGCGCCAGGCCTCGTTCGTCATGGCCGATACGCAGGCGGGCTTCACCGTCGACGCGGCCGCAGCCGGTTCCGACGGCTATCGCCTCGACGTGCTGAGCGAACCGACGCGCGTGACCGGCTCGAACATCCCGACCCGCTCGATCCTCGGCATGACCACGCCGTTCAGCTGCGGAACCGGGCAGCTCGCGCGTCAGGACGTGCGCGTGCAGGTCGAATAAGGCACGCGCGGCGTCAGCGCAGCACCACCGCGCCGTCGACGACCTCGACCGCCACCGCGATCAGGCGGCTGCCGCGACACGGACCTGCGATGCATTCGCCGCCATCGACGGCGAACGTGGCTCCGTGCGCGGCGCAAATCAGACGGCCCTCGCGCACCAGGAACCGACCCGGCGCGTAGTCGAGGTTGCGCCCCTGATGCGGGCATTCGTTGTGGTAAGCGAACGCACGCTCGCCTTGGCGCAGCAGAATCAGCTCGTGAACGCCGTCTGCGGCTTCGACGCGCGCGGAGATCGCATCGCCGTCGGGAATCTGCTCGAGCCGGCACAGCGGCGGGATTGCGTTCATACTTTCAGCACTTGTCGGCGCGGCATCGGCACGCATATTTGGCAAACTGCAAGTTTTTCGAGGGCTGACCCTCGACAACGTGCGCACCGCAACGGAAGGCGGCGCGCGATTCTGTCACACGGAGTTTCGGCATGTATTTTGGTTCGTTCCGCACGTTTCGCCCGCGCCATCCGCTCGCACGCATCGCCGTAGCGGTGCTCGGCTTCATCGCCGTGCTGGCCCTGGTCGCGCTCGGTCTGTTCGCCATCGCGGCGCTCGCGATCGGCGGCGGCATCGTCCTGCTGGTCAACGCCTTGCGTGGCGTGTCGCGCGGCGCGACGCCGCCGGCGGCGAGCGCCGCGCGCCCGGCGCCGACCGGCGTGATCGAGGGCGAGTACACCGTCGTACCGACGCCGTCGACGCGCGAACCCACCCGCTAGCGCGGATCGGCGCAAGATTCGGATGGCCCGGGCGCGGACGCGGGCGTAAATTGAGCGCATGAACGCTCAGCTCTCACCGCGTCGCGATCCGCTCGAACAGGCACGCCGTCTGATCGAAGAGTCGCGTGGCGAACGCGTGAACCTGACCACGCTGGCGCAAGCGGTCGGACTCAGCCCGACCCATTTGCAGCGGCGTTTCCGTGCGCGCTTCGGTCTGTCCCCGGCCGAGTACGCGCGCCAGCTTAAACTCGGCGCCTTCAAATCCGCATTGCGCCAGGGCAGCGCCGTCACCGACGCGGTCTACGATGCCGGCTTCGGCTCCGGCAGCCGCGTCTATGAAAACTCCGACGCGCTGCTCGGCATGACGCCGAGCGCCTACCGCAGCGGCGGCGCCGGCGCCGAGGTGCGCTACACCACCTTGGATACCGGACTCGGGCGACTCTTAGTCGCGACCACCACGCGCGGCATCTGCTCGGTCGCGATCGGCACCAGCGACCAGCGTCTGCTGGCCGACCTGCGCGCCGAATTTCCGCAAGCCGAGCTCGAACGCGTCGACGACGGCCGCGACGAGTGGTTGCGCGCAATCGTCGAGCGCGTGCTCGCCGACCTCGCCGGCAAAGCCCCGGCCGACACGCCGCTGCCGCCGCTCGATCTGCGTGCAACCGCATTCCAATGGCGTGTCTGGCACGCATTGACGCGCATCCCGCGCGGCGAAACGCGCAGCTACGCCGACATCGCCGCAGAGATCGAGGCGCCGCGCGCGGCGCGCGCGGTTGCGCGTGCCTGCGCGAGCAATCGGCTCGCCTTCGTGGTGCCCTGCCATCGCGTCGTGCGTGCGGACGGTCAGCCCGGCGGCTGGCGCTGGGGCCCGCCGCGCAAACGCCGGCTGCTGCGGATCGAAGCCGGAATGGCTCCTACTTGAACCCGTGCAGTGGAACTCGTGAAGGGCCACCGCCGCCGCTATCCTGATATGCGGCCACCTCCCCGCCCGATGGATTTTCGGCGCCACCGCGCCCCTCTTCGATGAACGACACTTCGTCTTGCGCACCCGCCGAGACGGCGGCCTCGTCGCCGCTGCTCACTCCGCGCGTGCTGGTTCCGCTCGCGCTGATCGCGCTGTACCTGATCTGGGGCTCGACCTATCTCGCAATCCGCGTCGCGCTGGCCAGCTACCCGCCGTTCCTGATGGCCGGCACTCGCTTCCTCTGCGCCGGCGTCGCCTTGTTCGCGTTCCTGCGCTGGCGCGGCATGGCCTCACCGACGCGCGCGCAATGGCTCAACGCCGCCGCCACCGGCACCTTGCTGCTCGGCTTGGGCAACGGCTTGGTCTGCTACGCCGAGCAGAGCGTCAGCTCGGGCCTCGCCGCGGTCGCGGTCGCCGCGATGCCGTTGTTCGCCGCCATCTTCGCCGGCTTGTACGGGCAGTGGCCGCAACGCATGGAATGGCTCGGACTCGGCGTCGGCTTCGCCGGCGTGATCCTGTTGAATTTCGGCGGCGGCATGGCAGGAGCGCCGCTCGGCGCGGTGGCGCTGCTGGTCGCCGGCGTGGCGTGGGCGTTCGGTTCGGCCTGGAGCCGCCAGCGCGACATGCCGCCCGCAGCAATGAATACCGCCGCGCAGATGCTGACCGGCGGCGCGGTGCTGTTCGTCGGCGCACTGCTCGCCGGCGAGCGCTTTCCGGTTTCGCCGACGCTGAGTTCGACGCTGGCCCTGGTCTATCTCGGCGTGTTCGGCTCGATCATCGCCTTCTCCGCGTATCTGTATCTGCTCAACACCGTGCGTCCGGCGCTGGCGACCAGCTACGCCTACGTCAATCCGCCGGTCGCGATCCTCTTCGGCGCCTTGCTCGGCGGCGAATCGGTGCACGGCTTGGACGTGATCGCGATGGCAGTAATCCTCAGCGGCGTGGCGCTGATCGCCTTGGCGCGCGCGCGCCGCAACTGACCGTGCTTGCCCCTCTCCGGGCGGAGAGGGGCGCAACGAACCCGCTTACAGCTCGCGCAAGGCGGTCGTCACCGGCAAGCGTGCCGCGCGCAGCGCCGGGTACAGGCCGCCGATGAAGCCGATCGCGAGCGCCCACTTGAGACCGGTCCACAACAACGCCGGCGACACCTTGAAGTCGAAGGTGAGCTGGCCGACGCCGGACATGGTCGAAGCCGTGTAACCGTTGAAGACCAGCCAGGCGAGCGCGCCACCGATGGCGCCGCCGATCAGCGCCAACAGCATCGTCTCGAGCATGATCGCAACCACCACCGGCACGCCGCGGAAGCCGATCGCGCGCAAGGTCGCGATCTCGCGCGCACGCGTCGCGACCGCAGCGAACATCGTGTTGAGCGCGCCGAACACTGCACCGATGCCCATGATCGCGCCGACCACGATGCCGATGAAGGTGATCACCTTGGCGATCTGCTCGGATTGCTTGCTGAAGTATTCGATCGTCGTGCTGGCGTCGACCTGCAGGCGCGGATCGGAAGCCAGCGACGCTTTGAACGGCTCGAACGCGTCGGCGCCGGTCAGACGCACGAACACGGAACTTAAGCTGTTGCCGCTGCGATAAGCCGGGCCGATCACGTCGGCATCGCCCCACAGTTCCGATTCCATCGCGTCCTTCGACTCGAAGATACCGACGATCTTCCAGGTCTGGCTGCCGAGCTTGATCTCACGGTCGACCTCGAGTCCTTCGAACTGGCGCTGCGCGCCCTTGCCGGCGACCAATTCGCGCAGGCCCGGCTGAAAGGTGCGGCCGGCGACGATCTTCGCGTTCGGCCGGAGCTTCCAAGCGCCATCGCCGATACCGCGCAGCTGCACGCTGCCGAAGTCCTCTTCGACGTTGCCGCCCTTGATCGGCAAGTTCGCCGCGACCACCAGTTCGGACGAAGTGATCGGCTTGCCTTGTTCGTCCTTGGCGATGCCGGGCGCCTGCTCGATCACCAGCGCGTTGTCCTTCGACAACACCGAGGCCACTTCTGCCGCCGAGGCGCCGCGCATGACGATCGCGGTGTCATCGCTGCCGCTGCGGCGCAATGTTTCGCTGTAGCCCTCGGCCATCGCGAGCATCGCCACCAGCACGGCGACCACGCCGGCGATACCGACCACGATGACGGCCGAGGAACCGAGCCGCTGCGGCAAGGTGGCGACGCCGATGCCGGTGACCGAAGCCGCCTGACGGCCGCTGCGCAACGAGGACATCCACACCGCCAGCAGGACCAGCAGCACGACCAGCCCGATCCACGGCAGGTTGAGGAAGATCGCGACGCCGACGATGACGGCGAGAAAAGTGACCAGACCAATCAGAAATTTCATCTCACTCTCCTCAGCGGCCGGCCAGTGCGTCGACGATGTTCAAGCGCATCGCGCGCAGCGCCGGCAGCGCACCGATGACCAGGCCGATCGCGAGCATCAGCGCCAGCCCGAGCAGCCAGCTGCTGACGCCGACCGGCGGCAGATTCAACATGCCGTTGCTGTTGGCGGTGATCGCCGGCGCCAACAGGCTGACCAAGCCGATGCCGATCAGGCCGCCGATCAGGAGCAGCAGGATCGATTCCGCCAGCACCAGACCGAGCACGCTGGTGTTGGAAAAACCAATCGTCTTCAGCACCGCCAACTCGGACGTGCGCTCACGCACTGCCTGCATCATCGTATTGCCGGTCAAAAGCAGCAGGGTGAAGAACACCGCGCCCATGATCGAGGTCACGATCAGGCCGATGTCGGCGACGTTCTTCATCCACGAAGCCATCGCCGCCTGTTCGGTCTGCGTCTTGGTCTCGTGATCGGAGTTCGCCGACAGGCCGTCGATCGCCTTCGCCACGCGATCGGCGTTGGCCGGATCGGTCACGCGCGTGACGTACCAGCCGACGGTGCCGCGGTTGTAGGGCGTGGTCTCGTCGAAGTTCTTCCAGTGCAAGAGAAACATCTGGTCGTACCAGGAGTTCTTCTCGTCCTTGGAGTGGATGATGCCGACCAGATCGAAGTTCCAGTTCTTGCTGCCCGACTTGTCCGGGAAGATCGTCGACTGCAGCGGAATCTTGTCGCCGACCTTCCAACCGTATTTCTGCGCCAGCACCGCACCGACCACCGCGCCGTTGGGCGTGTTCGCGAACGCCTTTCGTTGCTCCGGCGAGATCGAGATCTCCGGATACATTTCGATGTAGTTCGGCGCGACCGCGAACGAAAATATCTGGTTGTGCGGATCTTGGTAGGCGCCGCCGAACCAGTTCGCGTAGGTGACCATCTCGACGCCGTCGACCGCGCCGATGCGCGATTCCAGCGCCAGCGGCAGCGTCTGGATGAAGGACAGGCGCGAGCCGGTCTGCAGGCGCTTGGCGCCGTTGGCCGATTTGCCGACGTCGTCGAAGGAGATGCGCACCGCGTCGAGCAGGCCGAACAAGAGAAACGCCGCGATGATCGAAACCAAAGTCAGGATCGTGCGCGTCTTGCGGCGGAACAGCGCGGCCCATATGAGGTGGAGATATTTCATGGCTTCGTACCTGTGCGAAGACTGCCGTTTCTGTAGCCGTCATTCCGGCGCGAGCCGGAATCCATTTCGAGTTCGTCTCGCCCTCGAAAGACCGATGGATTCCCGCATTCGCGGGAATGACGAGATCTAGGCATGCGCCGACTGTTCCACCAGCGTGCCCTTGTCCAGATGCAGCGTATGACTGGCGTATTCGGCCGCCTTCGGATCGTGGGTCACCATGATGATGGTCTTGCCGTGATCGCGATTGAGCGTCTGCAGCAACGTGAGCACGTCCTCGGCCGATTGGCGATCGAGGTCGCCGGTCGGCTCGTCGCAGACCAGAAGCTTGGGGTCGGACACGATCGCGCGCGCGATCGCGACGCGCTGCTGCTGACCGCCGGACAGTTCGGTCGGCTTGTGCGACGTGCGCTCGGCCAGCCCGACCAGCTGCAGCGCGATCGAGGCGTTCTTCTTGCGCTGCGCGGCCGAGAGCTTGGTCAACAGCAGCGGCAGCTCGACGTTCTTCTGCGCCGTCAGCATCGGCAGCAGGTTGTAGAACTGGAAAATGAAACCGACGTGGTTGGAACGCCACTTCGCCAGCGCGCCCTCGCCGAGCTGATCGATGCGCTCGCCGCCGACCGACAGGGTGCCCTCGGTCGGCGAATCGAGCCCGCCGATCAAATTCAGCAGCGTCGTCTTGCCGGAGCCGGACGGACCCATCAGCGCGAGGAAATCGCCCTCGGCGATGTCGAGGTTGATGTGATGCAGCACCTCGACCTTCTGCTTGCCGCGCTCGTAGGTTTTGCTCAGGTTGCGGATTTCGACCAAGTTAGCCATGACGTTTCCCTAAGTTGAGGACTGCCGACCGGCGACGCTGCGGACGGCCCGGCTGATTTCATCCGCCGAGCGCCTGCAACGATCACCTCCGACGCGTCCTGCCGCGCCGATTCATACCCATGACGAACGGGAAGCCGCCTTTTCGACATCCCGTCATCGCGAACATTTACTTCGCCCCTTTCACTTCGACCCGAGCGCCGTCGGCCATCTCGGCCGGCGGCTGCCGCACCACGCGCGTGCCGACCGCGATGCCTTCGGTCAGGCGCAGGTCGCCGAAACTCTGCCCCGGCGTGACCGCCTTGGCGCGCGCACGCTCGCCTTCGAGCGCGAATACCGTGTCCTTGCCGTCGCGCTTGACGATCGCCGAGCCCGGCAGCAGCGCACCCTTCGGCGGGGGCGGCGGCGTCGCACCGGCCGGCTTGGCTTCTTCCATGAACGACACGCGCACGCCCATGTCGGGCAGGATGCGTGGATCTTTCTTCTCGATGGCGACGCGCACCTTCACCGTCGCCTTGCCGCGGTCGGCGCTCGGGATGATCGCGATCACGTGCGCCGGAATCTGCCAATCCGGATACGCGTCGAGCACCGCCTGTGCCGGCTGATTGGGCTGCACGCGGTTGATGTAGGACTCGGTCACGTCGACTTCGACCTCGAGCGAATCCATGTCGACGATGGTGCCCACGCCGGTACGCGTGAAGCCGCCGCCGGCCGACAGCGGCGATACGATTTCGCCGACCTGAGCCGCCTTGGCGGTGATCACGCCGGCGAACGGCGCGCGCACGGTGCAATAGTCGAGCTGCACCTGCGCGGCACGAATGCCCGCGGCGGCGACCTCGACCTGCTTGCGCTGCGTTTCCAGTTGCGAAACCTGGGTCTCGACTTGGGTGCGCGCGACTTCGACCGACTGCGTCGACACCAGCTTGCGCTTGACCAGATCCTCCGCGCGCACCAGATCGCGCCGGCTCTGAGCGAGCTGCGCCTGGTACTGCGCGAGTTGCGCCTGCGCCGCACGCAAGCCCGCCTGCGCTTGCGCCAGCGCCGCGTTCTGCGCGGTGTCCTCGAGCGTCGCCAGCACCTGGCCGGCTTCGACCCGCTCGCCTTCTTCGATCAGCACCTGGGTCAAGGTGCCGGTGATCTGCGCCGAAACGGTGGCCTGGCGACGCGCAGTCACGTAGCCGGTCGCCTGCAGCACCGCCGCCGCGGCGCCGCCACCACCGCCCGGCGCACTCGCCGTCGCGACGTCGACCTCGAACACCTTCGCGTGCGGCAGCATCCACCACACACCGGCACCGACGATCGCCAGCAGCACCACCGCCGCGGCGATCCAGATCGGCGCGCGCGAACGCGCCGCGGGTTCGCTGCGATCGATGCGCAGCTGATGCAGCAGATCCTTGTTTTCCACTCGAATGTCATCCCCGGCGCCGAAGCGCAATGTGCGCAATTTGGAAAGCTCGGCATCCTGCCGTCGTCCGCAAGCCAGTATCGGCGCAACTCCGTCGCGCACGCGTGCGGCTCACGCGAAAAGGCTCAGAGCGGCGATACGCTCTTGCACTTGCTGCCTGTTCCGACCGTCTTCCAGTTTGCCATAGACTGGAGTAGACACCAGCCGAGCTCAAGGCGTCGCAGTCATGCGACGGATGTGACAGATGTCAGTAGAAGTCACCGGCTATTCCGGCAAACCCGTGTGGCGCAAGCTCGGTCTGAACGCCGAGTTGCGCGTGCGCGTGCTCAACGCGCCGCGCGACTACACCGAACTGGTCGGTGCCGAGCATCCGATCGAGCCGGTCGGCGCGCGCGCCGCGTTCGATTTCGCGCACGTGTTCGCGACCTCGGCGGCGATGCTGGCGAAGGACGTCCGCGCGCTGGCCGCGCGGCTGCCGGCCGACGGAGTGATCTGGGTTTCCTGGCCGAAGAAGGCGGCCAAGGTCGCGACCGACATCGGCGAGGACACGGTGCGCGCGATCGCGCTGCCGCTCGGCCTGGTCGACGTCAAAGTCTGCGCGATCGATGCCGTCTGGTCCGGCCTGAAACTGGTCTGGCGGCTCGAGCAGCGTGCCGGCAAGACGCCCGCGCGCCGCTGAGTCGCGCTGCTATTCTGCGCGTCCCGCTTCCGCGAAAGCCAACGCATGAACTACGTGATTCCCGCGCCGGCCGTGCCGAGCGTTCCCGTCGCCGGCACCGCCGAGCGCTTTCCGGTACGTCGCATCTTCTGCATCGGCCGCAACTACGCCGAACACGCGAAAGAGATGGGCGCCGCCGTCGATCGCACGCAACCGATGTTCTTCTGCAAGCCGGCCGATGCCATCGTCGCCGGCGACGAGGTCGAGGTGCCGTATCCATCGGGCACCGCGGACCTGCATCACGAAGCGGAGATGGTGGTCGCGCTCGCGCGCGGCGGCGCCGACATCACAGCCGAGCACGCGCTCGAACACGTGTTCGGCTACGGCGTCGGGCTCGACCTGACCCGCCGCGACCTGCAGGCGGTGGCGAAGGCGAAAGGGCATCCGTGGGACGCGGCGAAAGCGTTCGACCATTCCGCGCCGATCTCCGCATTGCATCCGGTTGCCGCGGTCGGCCATCCTTCCAGCGCGACCTTGAGCCTGCGCGTCAACGACGTGCTGCGGCAGCAAACCGACATCGCCGACATGATCTTTCCGGTCGCCGCGATCATCCACGAGCTGTCCAAGCTGTGGACGCTCGCCGCCGGCGACCTGATCTACACCGGCACCCCGGCCGGCGTCGCCGCGCTGGTGCCGGGCGATCGCTTTCTCGTGCAGCTGGGCGACATCGCCGCTTTGCGCGGGCGCATTTTTTAACGTGGCCTCACACGGAGTCCACGAAGCTTTGGGTTAGGATGCCGACGTTCCAGCCAACTGTGGGAGGTGCCATGAGTTTCGGTTCCGAATTCAAAGCCTTCGTCATGCGCGGTAACGTGCTCGATCTCGCGGTCGGCGTGGTCATCGGCGCCGCCTTCGGCAAGATCGTCACGTCGCTGGTCGATCAGATCATCATGCCGCCGATCGGGCTGTTGATCGGCGGGGTCGACTTCTCCGCCTACAAATGGATCCTCAAAGCCGCCGGCGCAGACGGCAAGGGCGAGGTCGCGATCCAGTTCGGCGCCTTCCTCAACACGATCATCCAGTTCGCGATCGTCGCCTTCGCGATCTTCCTGGTGATCAAGCTCGTCAACCGCTTGGTCAAGAAGCAGGAAGCCGCACCGGCACCGCCGGCGGTGGACGTCGTGCTGCTGACCGAAATTCGCGATCTGCTCAAGACTCGCTGAGACGTTCCCGGCGCAGAGCCCGGCCTCGATCCGGGCTCTGCCGCTGTCGAAGTTGCCGATCCTGCGCGATTTCCGGTGGCAGCGGCTCCATTCCGCGCGTGACGTTTGGCCCGATCGAGGGGTACAGCGCTGACGCATAATGTCCGTTTTCCCGCACGGACACCGCCATGCGCTTGCAGCCGCTCGCTTTCGCCCTCGCCCTCTGCCTCACCACGTCGGCCGCGTTCGCCGCCGGCAAGCCCGGCAAACCGACGACGATCGCGCCGGCCGACATCACCATCGCCGAGCAGCTGCGCGAACGCGCGCTGCACGACGACACCGCCTGGCAGTTCACCGAAGGCCTCACCACCGAAGTCGGCGCGCGTCTGGCCGGCGGCCCGAACGATGCGAAGGCGCGCGAATGGGTCACCGCGAAGTTCAAGGCGCTCGGCTTCGACAAGGTCTGGAGCGAGCCGGTCACCTTTCCGAAGTGGGTGCGCCGGAGCGAGCACGCCGAAGTGCTGGCGCCGTTTCCGCAGCCGCTGACCCTGCTCGCGCTCGGCCATTCGCCCGGTACACCGGCCGGCGGCCTCGAAGCCGAGGTGGTCGGCTTCGATTCGTTCGATGCGCTCAAAGCGGCCGACGCGGCCAGCGTGCGCGGCAAGATCGTCTACGTCGGCGCGCGCATGCACGCGCACAAGGACGGCCACGACTACGGCATCGGCTCGCAGGTACGCGTGGAAGGTCCGCCGCTGGCGACGCAGAAAGGCGCGGCCGCGTTCCTGTTGCGCTCGGCCGGCACCGACAACGACCGCCTGCCGCACACCGGCGTGACGCGTTACGAACCCGGCCAGCCGGCGATTCCGGCGGCCGCGCTGTCCAATCCCGACGCCGACCAGATCGAGCGCCTGCTCAAGAGCGGCCAACCGGTGCGCGTCAAGCTCGCGCTCGACTGCGGCTTCGAAGGCGACTACGTCGGCGCCAACGTGATCGGCGAGCTGCGCGGCTCGAAGAACCCCGAGCAGTTTTTCGTGATGGGCGGACATCTGGATTCGTGGGATCCGGGCACCGGCGCGATCGACGACGCCTCCGGCATCGGCATCGCGGTCGGCGCCGCGCGCCTGATCGCGCAGCTGCCCAAGCGTCCGGCGCGCAGCATCCGCGTGGTCGCCTTCGCCAACGAGGAAGCCGGCCTGTTCGGCGGCAAGGCGATGGCGGAGAAGTACAAGAAGACGATCGGCAACGCCGTGCTCGGCAGCGAATCGGATGCCGGCGCCGATCGCATCTGGAAGATCACCGCGTCCGTAAAGCCCGAGGCGCGCGGCGCGATCGACCAGATCGCCGCCGCGCTGAAGCCGCTCGGCATCGAATACGACGCCGAGGCGCCCGGCCGTGCCGGCTCGGATCTCTCTGCGCTGCACGCGGTCGGCATGGCCGGCTTGTCGCTGCACCAGGACATGACGCGCTACTTCGCCTGGCACCACACCGCCAACGACACGCTCGACAAGATCGATCCGGAACAGCTGCGCCAGAACGTGGCCGCCTACGCGGTGGTCGCCTATCTCGCCGCGCAAGCGAACGGCGATTTCGGTTCGGCGCCGGGCGCGTTCGCCAAGGACGGCGAAGAGTAATTCCGCTCAGCCGCTGCGCTGCCGCCAGTATTCGCCGAGCAGTACGGCGGCGCTGGCGGCGACGTTGAGGCTTTCGACCGCGCCGCTGCCGGGAATCGTCAGGCGCAGATCCGCCGCCGCGATCAGCGCCGCGCTCATACCTTCGCCTTCGGCACCCAGCATCAGCAAGAGGCGCGGCGGCAACTTCGTCGCATACAAGGCGCTGCCCTCGCGCGGCACCGTCGCGGCGAGCGCGTAGCCGCGCGTCCGCAACGCGGCCAGGGCGTCCGCCGCGGAATCGGCACGCGCCAGCGGCACCACCTCGGCGGCGCCTTCGGCCACGCGCGCCGCAGCGCCCGATACTTCCAGCCCCGACGTCGCCGACACGATCGCAGCGTGCGCGCCGAAGTGCGCCGCACTGCGCAGCAAGGCGCCGAGATTGTGCGGATTGCCGACGCCGTCGAGCCACAGCAGCAGCGAAGGCGCCGGTGCCGGCGGCAACCGCGCGAGCAGCGCATCCAGTGTCAGCGGCGCTTCACGCACGAGATCGAAGCAGACGCCCTCGTGATGGCGCGAAGCGGTCAGCTTATCGAGATCCGTTTCTTCCACCACGCGATAGCCGATGCGCTGCTTCACGCACCAGGCCAGCACCGCCTTCAATGCCGGAATGCGCGCCTCGATCAGATACACCTTGCGCAGCGCCTGCGGCCGACGCGCGAACGCGGCGAGGCAAGCGTTGAGGCCGTACAGCCGCGTTTCGGCGTTCTTCTGCGGAACCGCTGCGCGTACTGGCTCGGCGCGTTGCCACGGTGAACTCGTGTGGCTCTTCGGTGTGTTGCGTTCACGGTTCATGCCGGCTCCCGCGCGCGCCGCACCAGCGCGTAGAGATAGACGTCGAGCAGCTGGCCGCGTTTGTACACGGCCGACTTCTGCACGCCTTCGCGCTCGAAGCCGGCCTTCTCCAGCACGCGCGCCGAGGCCGGATTGATCTCATACACCGTCGCGTACAACCGCTGCAGCGGGAACGATTCGAGCACGCGCGGCACGAATGCGCGCAGCACGGTGGTCATCAAACCGCGTCCCCAATAGCGCTGCGCCAGCCAATAGCCGAGTTCGGCCGAATGGCGAAACACATCGCTACCCAGATGCAGACCGACGCCGCCGACCGCCTTGCCATCGACCTCGATCGCCCAAGCGCGATCGGATTCGTCGACCGCACGCTCGAGCCAAGCGCGGCCGTCGTCGCCGGTGTAGGGATAGGGAAAGCGATCGCGCAGGCCGCGCGAAACGCTCTCGTCGTTGGCGCTGGCGACCAGGCTGTCGAGATCGTCGAGCCGCCACGGACGCAGCACGGCGACGCCGCAATCGAGCCGCAGCAGCGGCCAGCGGGAAGAATCGGAAGACATGGCCGCATGCTACACGAGGCGGCCGCCGCGCCGTGCGGCGCGAAAAACCTGGCGCCGCGCGGACCGTCGAAACGGAGCGCGCGGCGCCGTACCCGTCTAGTCGAGTCGACGGCGTGCGTACCAGCCCAACCCCAGCAAACCGAAGCCGATCAAGAGCAGCGCCCACAGCCGCGTCGTCGGCACCGGCAACGCTACGTTCGGCGTCTCGACCACGACGACGACCGTCGCCGGACACGGCGGCGCCGTGCCGCTCGGAGCGCAAGTCGCGATGTCGCTCGGCGTGACCGTAGCGGTGTTGACCACGCTCGCCGGCGGATCGGCCGACACCGTCGCCGTAACCGTGTAGACCAGGCTCGCACCGACCGGGAAGGTCGGCACCGACTCGCTGATCGCGCCGCTGCCGCTCGCGTTCGGACAGGCCACGCCGCCGCTCGCGGCGCAGGTCCAGGCGTAGGCATCGAGTCCGAGCGGGATGGGATCGCTGACCACCACGCCGGTCGCATCGGCGTTGCCGACGCTGCGCACGGTGATCGTGTAGACCACCGATCCGCCCGGTTGCAGCACGTTCGTATTCGCGCTCTTGGTGATCGAGAGTTGCGGCGTGCCGGTTACCGGCGGCACCACGATCACCACGCAGTTCGCCGGCTGCGGGATCGCCGTGCAATCGGGCGGCGTAGTGCCGGTCTGGTAGGCGACGTTGCCGATCTCAGTGACGCCAGCCGGCACCGGATCGACCACGCGCACGACCACGGTCAAGTTCAAGCTCGAATTCGCCGGTATCGTCAGACCGCTCCAGCTGACCACGCCGCCGGCATGACTGCCGCCGTTGTCGGCCGAGACGAACACGGTATTCGCATCGAGCGGATCGGTGACGCCGTAGTTGCTCACCGCGCTGCCGCCGCTGTTGCTGAGCACGATCGTGTAGGTCAGCGTTTCGCCCGGCTCGGCCTGGCCGTTGCCGTTCGCGTCGATCACGGACTTGGCGATCGTCACCGCACCCGCGGTCGGCGTGACCACGCACTGCGAACCGGCCGGCGGACACGAGGGCGGCGTGGTGCCGGTCTGGTACGCGACGTTGGCGACCTGGCTCACACCCGCCGGAAGCGGATCGGCCACGCGCACGACCACGCTCAAGCTCAGTGTGCCGTTGGCGGGAATGTCGAGGCCGCTCCAACCGACCACGCCGGCGGCGAAGGTGCCGCCGTTGCTGGCGCTGACGAAGCTCGTATTCGGATCGAGGCGATCGCTGACCGCGTAGCCGGTGACGGCACTGCCGCCCGTGTTGGTCAGCGTGATCGTGTAGCTGAGCTCCTCGCCCGGCTCGGCCACGCCGGGCTGGCTGCCGCTCTCGCCGACCAGGGCCTTGGCGATGACCACCGCGCCGACGGTCGGCGTGACCACGCACTGCGAACCCGCCGGCGGACACGAAGGCTGCGGCGTGCCGGTCTGGTAGGCGACGTTGGCGAGCTGGCTGACGCCGGCCGGAATCGGATCGACCACGCGCACGACCACGGTCAGCACGAGCTGGCCGTTGGCCGGCACGGTCAAGCCGCTCCAAGTGACGGCACCGGCCGCGGCGGTGCCGCCGTTGTCGGCCGAGACGAAGCTCGTGTTCGGATCGAGCACGTCGGTGACGCCGTAGCCGGTCGCATCGCTGCCGCCGGTATTGGTCAGCGTGATCGTGTAGCTGAGCTGCTCGCCCGGCTCGGCCACGCCGGGCAGGCTGCCGCTCTCGCCGGCGAGCGCCTTCACGATCGTCACCACCGACGGCGTCGGTGTGACCGTGCAGTTGTCCGGCCGCGGCGTCGCGGTGCAGTCGGGCGGCCCGATCGACGGATCGTAGGCGACGTTGCCGATACTGGTGACGCCGGCCGCAATCGGATCGGCCACGCGCACCGTCACCGACAAGGCGAGGCTGCCGCCGGCCGGAACCGTGAGGCCAGTCCACTGCACGTTGCCGCCGACCAGGACGCCGCCGTTGTCGGCCGACACGAACGTCACGTTCGGATCGAGACGATCGGTGATGTCCTGATCGAGCGCGGCGCTGGCGCCGCTGTTGGTCAAGGTGATCGTGTAGGTCAGCTGCTCGCCCGGCTCGGCCACGCCCGGCACGCTGCCGCTTTCGCCGCTCAGCGTCTTCACGATCGCCAACAACGGCGTGCCGGTGCAGGTGCGCGCATCGCCGCTGGCGCTGCCGCCGAGCGCGGCCGCGTTGCGCAGGCCGCCGTTCGGATTGGCGCAGTCGTCGGCCAAGGCCGGATCGGTCAGCGTGAAGGTCACCGTGTAGCTATAACTCTCGCTGCCGCCGGCGGCGATCGTCTCGCCCGTCACGATGGTGCCGCCGCTCGGCGTCAGCGTGCCGAGCGTGCTCGACAACGGATCGGGACCTGCGTGCGTGACCGCACTGACCGAATCGATCGTCGCGCCGGCGAAGGCGAACGCATCAGCCAGGTCGTAGCTACCCTCGGCGCCGCCGGCGTTGCTGACCGCGACGGTGTAGACCAGGGTGTACTGGTTCGGCGTGCCGGTCGGCGTCGGGCCGCTCGCGCTCTTGCTCACGCTGACGTCGGGCACTTCGCTGCAGGTGCCGACCTGGCCGGCCGAGCTGCCGCCGAGCTGCGCCTGATTGCGCAGGCCGCCGCCGCTGCTGCAGCTGCCGATCACCGCGGCGTCGTCGACGGTGAAGGTCACGCTGTAGGTGTAGTTCTCGTCGGCCGCCGCCGCGATCGATTCACCGACCACGATGCTGCCGCCGGTCGCACCGAGCGTGCCGAGCGTGCCGGCGAGCGGATCGCTGCCGCCGTGCTGCACGGCGCTGACCACCACGCTGCTGACGCCGGCGAAGGTGAAGGTGTCACTGAGATCGTAGCTGCCCGGCAGCGTGCCGTTGTTCTGCACGTTGACCAGATAGGTCAGGCGGTACTCGTTCGGATTGCCGGTCGGCGTCGGTCCGCTCGCGCTCTTGCCGATCACCACCGCTGCCGCACCGGTACAGGTGGTCGATTCACCGACCAGCGAACCGCCGAGCTCGGCCTGATTGCGCAAGCCGCCCGATGGATTGGTGCAATCCTGCGCCGTGGCCGGATCGGTGACGGTGTAGGTGACCGTGTAGCTCCAGCTCTCCGCACCGCCGGCACTGATGCTTTCGCCGCTGACGATGCTGCCGCCGCTCGGTGCGGTGAACGTGCCGAGGGTGCCGTCCTGCGTATCGCCGCTGCCCGACGAATACGCCGGTGTGCTGACCGCGTTCACCGTCGCGCCGTTGAAGCTCAGTGTGTCGGCGAGGTCGTAGCGGCCGGCCAGGCTGCCGCTGTTGGCGATCGCGACCGTGTAGGTCAGGGTGAACTGGTTCGGAGTGCCGGTCGGCACCGGCGCGGTCGCGGTCTTGACGATGTTCACGCTCGCAGCGCCCGTGCAGGTATCGGCCGCCGGTGCGCCGGTCGAGGCGCCGCCGAGTGCCGCATGGTTGCGCAGGCCGCCGCTCGGCGATGAGCAATCCGCTGCGACGTCGGCGTCGTCGACGACGTAGGTCACGGTGTAGGTCCAGGTCTCTGTACCCTGCGCGCCGATGCTCTCGTTCGTCACGATGCTGCCGCCGTTGGGCGCACCGATGCTGCCGAGCGTGCCGTCCTGGATCTGGCCGGCGCTGCCGCTGTAGATCGGCGCGCTGATCGCGCCGACAGTGGCGCCGTTGAAGCTCAGCGTATCGGCAAGGTCGTAACGGCCGACGCTGCCGCCGCCGTTGTGCACGCTCACCACGTAGGTGATCTCGTACTGGTTCGGCGTACCGGTCGGCGCCGGTGCGCTCGCGCTCTTGCTCACGCGCACTTGCGGCGCGCTCGGCACGATCACGCACTGAGCGCCGGCCGGCGGACACGCCGGCGGCACGGTGCCGGTCTGATACGCCACGTTGGCGACCTGGGTCACGCCGGCCGGCAACGGATCGACCACGCGCACGACCACGGTCAAGCTCAGCGTGCCGTTCGCCGGCACGGTCAGGCCGCTCCAGGTCACGCTGGCGCCGGCAGCGACGCCGCCGTTCGACGCGCTGACGAAACTCACGTTCGGATCGAGCGTGTCGGTCACGCCGTAGTTGGTCGCGGCGCTGCCGCCGCTGTTGGTCAGCGTGATCGTGTAGGTCAGCTGCTCGCCGGGCTCGGCTTGGCCGGCCAGCGTGCCGCTCTCACCGGTCAAGGCTTTCGCGATCGTCACCGACGGCGCGGTCGGCACGATCACGCACTGTCCGCCGGCCGGCGGACACGCCGGCGGCGTGGTGCCGGTTTCGTAGGCGACGTTGCCGATCTGCGCCACGCCGGGCGGAATCGGGCTTGCCACCTGCACGACGACGGTCAGAGTCAGGGTGCCGTTGGCCGGCACGGTCAGACCGCTCCAGCTGACGACGCCTGCGGCCGCAGTGCCGCCGTTGTCGGCCGAGACGAAGCTCACGTTCGGATCGAGCGTGTCGCTCACACCATAAGCCGTCGCAGCGCTGCCGCCCGAGTTGGTCAACGTGATCGTGTAGGTGAGCTGCTCGCCCGGCTCGGCTTGACCGGCCAGAGCGCCGCTCTCGCCGGTCAGCGCCTTGGCGATGTCGACGTTCGGCGCGCTGGTGCAGGTCGGCGCATCGCCGCTGGCGCTGCCGCCGAGTGCGGCGCGATTGCGCAGGCCGCCGGCCGGATTGGCGCAGTCGGCCGCGGCGTCCGCATCGGTGACGGTGAAGGTGACCGTGTAGGCGTAGGTCTCGTTCGCCGCCGGTGCGATCGGCTCGGCCGTGACGATGCTGCCGCCCGCTGCCGTCAAGGTGCCGAGCGGCGTCGTCAGCGGATCGCTGCCGCCGTGCGTGATCGCGCTGACCGCATCGACCGTGGCGCCGGCGAAGGCGAACGCGTCGGTGAGATCGTAGAAGCCCGCGGCGGCGCCGTTGTTGCTGACGGTGACGAGATAGGCGATCGAGTATTGATGCGGCGTGCCCGTCGGCGTCGGTGCGCCGGCGGTCTTCGCGATGACGAGGTTCGGCACGTCGCTGCAGGTGTCGACCTGGCCGCTGGCGCTGCCGCCGAGTGCGGCCAGATTCTTCAAGCCGCCGCCGCTGGCGCAGCTGCCGATCGCGGCGACGTCAGTGACGCTGAAGACGACGCGGTAGGCGTAGGTCTCGCTCGCGCCGGCGGCGATCGTCTCGCCGCTCACGATGCTGCCGCCGGTCGCGCCGAGCGTGCCGAGCGGTGCGCTCAGCGGATCGCCGCCGCCGTGTGTGATCGCACTGACCGACACCACGTTGACGCCGGCGTAGGTGAAGGTGTCGGCGAGATCGTAGGTACCGGCCAGGCTGCCGTTGTTCTGCACGCTGACCAGATAGTCGAGCGCGTACTCGTTGGCGGTG
Source organism: Dokdonella sp. GW821-FHT11D02 (assembly GCF_058808595.1). NCBI lineage: Bacteria > Pseudomonadati > Pseudomonadota > Gammaproteobacteria > Lysobacterales > Rhodanobacteraceae > Dokdonella > Dokdonella sp. GW821-FHT11D02. Next base: position 4,334,486 of record NZ_CM179520.1, read on the forward strand.
CCGGTCGGCACCGGGCCGCTCGCGCTCTTGCCGATCACCACCGCCGGCGCGCCGGTACAAGTGGTCGATTCGCCGACCAACGAGCCGCCCAGCTGCGCGTCGTTGCGCAGGCCGCCGGCCGGATTGGCGCAATCCTGCGCCGCCGTCGCGTCGGTCACGGTGTAGGTGACGGTGTAGGTCCAGCGCTCGGCACCACCGGCCGTGATCGTCTCGCCGCTGACGATGCCGCCGCCGCTCGGCGGCGCGAACGTGCCGAGCGTGCCGTCTTGCGTATCGCCGCTGCTCGAGCTGTAGGCCGGCGCGCTGATCGCATTCACCGTGGCGCCGTTGAAGCTCAGCGTGTCGGCGAGGTCGTAGCGACCCGGCAGGCTGCCGCTGTTGGCGATGTCGACCGTGTAAGTCAGCGTGAACTGATTGGCCGCGCCGGTCGGTACCGGCGCCGCCGCGGTCTTGACGATGTTCACGCTCGGCGCGCCGCTGCAGGTGTCGGCCGGCGGTGCGCCGGTGGCGGCGCCGCCGAGCAACGCGTGATTGCGCAAACCGCCCGACGGCGTCGAGCAGTCGGCTGCGACATCGGCGTCGGTGATCGTGTAGGTCACCGTATAGGTCCAGGTTTCGCTGCCGTTCGCAGCGAGCGTCTCGCCGGTCACGATGCTGCCGCCGTTCGGCGCGCCGAACGCACCGAGCGTGCCGTTCTGCGGATCGCCGGTGGCCGACGCGTGCGCCGGTGCGCTGACCGCGGTGACGGTGGCGCCGTTGAAGCTCAGCGTGTCGCCGAGGTCGTAGCTGCCGCTGCTGCCGCCCGCATTCGCGACCGTCACCACGTAGGTGATCGCGTACTGGTTCGGCGTGCCGGTCGGCGCCGGCGTGCTCGCCGTCTTGACGATCGACAGATCGGCCGCGGTCGGCAGCGGACAGCCGGTGACCGTCTGCGGCAAGCCGAAGCTCGACGTCGAGCCTGCCGCGAGCGGATAGCCGCCCGCCACGTAACCGGCGTTGGTCGGATCGTCCGGCGTGTTGACGACGTTGAGCGCCGTACCGCCGAGGTTGCCGGGAATGTACATGCGGTCGTCCGCACCGCGGCGCACGTGGCCGCCCTGGACGGTGCCGGTCGCACCGAGGAATTCCTCCGTGGCCGCGATGTCGCCCGACGTGTTCGCACCCGCGATGCGATAGCGGTACAGGCGGCCGCCACCGAAGATGCGCGAGGCATAGACGTAGTCACCGGCCGGCGAGAAGTCGGCCGTGTACAGGACCGAAACGGCCGGTACGCCGGTCACGCTCGGACGCCAGGTGTAGCGCTCGAACGCATGGCCGCTGGCGCCGTCGAAATTCAGCACGCGCAGTTGTCCCGAGCCGGTCCTGTCCGAGGCGGCCTGGGCGAGCTGGCGCAGCTTCTTGTCGAAGTACAGCGAGCCGTACCAGTTGCCGTTGTTGGTCGACAAGGTGCTCGCGACCGGCGCGCCGACCGGGCCGTTGTCGTCGAAGGCATACGCCAGCAGGGTCGGCGCATTGTTGGTCGCGGTCAGCACCCAGAAACCGGTGCCGTCGGCGTTCGGCACCGCGGTCAGTGCCTCGGACGCGGTATTGGGCGCGCCCAGCGCAATGTTCTTCTGACCGGCGACGATGTCGCCGAGGCCGCCGTTGAGCGTCATGTCGACCACCGAATAGCGCAGCTGGCCGTTCGGCGCCGCGCCGACGTCGGTGTCGGTGGTGACGATGAAGTAGCGGCCCGCATGGCCGATCGCCGGGAACGCCGCCACGGTCTGCGTCGCCGAATCGTTGCCGAGCAGGCCCGAGCCGTTCGGCATCGGCGTCTGGTTGCGCGTGTAGGCGACCTTCGCGTTCGACCAGAACTGCAGCTGGCCGGCCGAATCGGTGACGACGGTGCTGCCCTCGGGCGTGACGATGTTGCTCGGATTCCGCAGCGCGGTGGCGGTCGTTCCGCTGACGCCGAAGTCGATGCCGCCGCGCGTGCCGAAGAACCACCAGCGCTGCGTGGCGCGCGTGTCCTGTTCCGTACACGCCAGCGGCAGATGGATCGTCGGCACGATGACGCACTGCCCGCCGGCCGGCGGACAGCTCGGCGCTACGGTGCCGGTTTCATAGGCGACGTTGCCGATCTGGGTGACGTTGGCCGGCAGCGGATCGACCACCTTGACGACTACGGTCAAGGTCAGCGAACCGCCGGCCGGCACGGTCAGGCCGGCCCACGTGACCGTCGCGCCGGCGGCGCTGCCGCTGTTGTCGGCGGAGACGAACGTCACGTTCGGATCGAGCGTGTCGGTCACGCCGTAGTTGGTCGCGGCGGTACCGCCGCTGTTGCTCAGGGTGATCGTGTACGTCAGTTGCTCACCCGCCTCGGCGAAACCGGGCAGGCTGCCGCTTTCGCCGGCGAGCTTCTTGACGATCGCCACCTTCGGCGCCGTCGGCACGATCACGCATTGCCCGCCGGCCGGCGGACACGCCGGCGGCACGGTGCCGGTTTCGTAGGCGACGTTGGCGATCTGCGCCACGCCGTTCGGGATCGGGTTCGCGACCTGCACGACGACGGTCACGGTCAGCGTGCCGTTCGCCGGCACGGTCAGACCCGCCCACGTCACCGCAGCGCCGGCAGCGGTGCCGCCGTTCGACGCGCTGACGAAGCTCACGTTCGGATCGAGCGTGTCGGTCACGCCGAAGTTGGTCGCGTCGCTGCCGCCGCTGTTATTCAGCGTGATGGTGTAGGTGAGCTGTTCGCCCGGCTCGGCTCGACCGGCTTGCGTGCCGCTCTCGCCGGTCAGCGCCTTGCTGATCGCCACCTTCGGCGCCGTCGGTACGATCACGCACTGCCCACCGGCCGGCGGGCAGGTCGGCGGCACGGTGCCGGTTTCGTAGGCGACGTTGCCGATCTGCGTCACGCCAGCCGGAATCGGGTTCGCGACCTGCACGACGACGGTCAAGCTCAGCGTGCCGTTCGCCGGCACGGTCAGACCGGCCCAGGTCACCGCAGCGCCGGCGGCAGCGCCGCCGTTCGACGCGCTGACGAAGCTCACGTTCGGATCCAACGTATCGGTGACGCCGTAGTTGGTCGCCGGCACGCCGCCGCTGTTGCTCAGCGTGATCGTGTAGGTCAGCTGCTCGCCCGATTCGGCTTGGCCGGCATGCGTGCCGCTCTCGCCGGTCAGCGCTTTGACCAGGGTGACGTTGGCCGGCGCGAACACTGGCACGACGTAGTCTTCCACTTCGCCCGGACCGCGCGAGCCGACGAAATCGGCCGTGCTCAAGTTCGCCGGGAAGGTACTGTTGCGCTCGATGCGCAGGCGCAGATAGGTGCGACCGCTGCTGAGCGCCGCCGTCGCTGCGGCCGGCCACGAGAAGTTGCTGACGGTCGCGCCCGCGGTGAGCGCTTGGCATTGTCCTTCCGCCGCGGAGAAGCTGCCGTTCTGGTCGAAATCGACCCAGGCGCAGGCGGTGGCGTCGCCGGCGGTCGTCTCGACCGGCACGGTCAACGCATACGGCGCCGCGATGATCAGCGACGGCGCGCCACTCGGGAACGCGTTCTCGTCGTCGATGCCGTTGAGGTCGTCGCCGTCGGCATTGGGGCTGGGCTGGCCGTCGAGTTCACCGTCGGGCAAACCGCCGCCCAGGCTCAGGCCCGGGCCGGGGAAGAGATGGCCGGCGCCGTTGCTGGCGTTGAGCGTGCCGTAGCTGTCGGGCGCGTCGCCGAGTTCGCACACCTGGGCGAAGCCGATGTCGTCGAGCGCGACGTCGTTGCCACCCGCGACGCCGGAGTTGTTGGCCAGCTCGACCCGCACCGTGGTTTGCGTGGCGGTGAAGACCAGCTGCTGCTGCAGCCATGGCATCGTGCCGGCCGTGCCTTCCGGCAGGCCGCCGGTATTGAACGAGGCGAGCACCGCGTTCGTCGCCGGATCGACCACGCGCAAGGTGACGTCCGGCAGCCCCAGACCGAAGCCCGCGACGATGTTGGCGAGCGAGGCGAAGAAGTTGTAGCGCGCGCCGATCGCCAGCCCGCTGAAGGTGTGCCGATAGAAGATGCCCGGCGACGGATCGCCGTTGACGATCATCATGTAGCCGTCGGTATCGCCCGGCGTGTGGTCGGGTGCGTCCTGCCAGGCCGGATTGCCCAGGATCGAACGAGTGACCAAGCCGTATTGGCCGGCATCGACGAAGTTCGCACCCGACTGGAACGCGTAGGTGGTGGTGCCGGCCGGCAGCGCCGGGCCCCAGCCGCTGACCGCGCCCGGTGTGACCGCGTAGCTGCCGAAAGTCTCGACGAACGGCGCTTCGCACGTCAGCGGCAACACGGTCGCCACCGAGACGCGATGATCCTCGACCTCTCCGTCCGCCGCCGCGCCTTGCGCGCGCGCATCGCCGCCGCTCGGCGCGGTGCCGGCGGCCAGCGTCTGCGTGGTCAGGCGGAAACGCGCATAGGTCTGGAAGCCGTCCGTCAACGGCGCTGGCGCGGTCCAGGTACAGGTGGCCTGTGTCGCCGCCGTCGCGACGGACGGACAGTTGCCGGCCTCGCCCACGTCGAAGCGGCCGTTGCCGTCGAAGTCGATCCAGGCGTACAGGTTGGCGTTGCCGCCGCTCGTATTGGTGAGCGGCACGTCGAGCGAAACCGCGGTCGAGCCTGGCTGCAGCGCGATCGGGCCGAAGAACGCGTCTTCGTCATCGATGCCGTTTGTATCGTCGCCGTCCGCCGCGGCGCCCGGGAAACCATCGCTCTCATGATCGACGCGCACGCCGAGCATCAGCGGTGCCGTTCCCGCGGCGACGTCGTAACCGACCAGTGTGTGACGCGCGCCGTTGCTGGCGAGCAAGGTGCCGTAACTGTCGGGCGCGTCGCCGAAATCGAGGCGATCGGCGATATTGGTAATCGTGCAGCCGATCTGCTGGCCATAGGCGAGCGCAGACGGCGCTATCGTCCAGGTCGCGCTCGGCGCATCGAAGCTGCCGATCGGCGTGCCGTCGGCAAGCTGGCAGGTGATGCCCGAGAGCACCCAGTTTGCGGGCAGCGACTCCGCGAGGGTGACCGGCTGCGAAATGTCGAGCACGTCGAACACCGCGCTCGAGGTACCCGGCGCACCCGGCGCCGTGGTCGTGATCGTGACCGGATTGGTCGCGCTGGTATTGCCGAGCGTGAAGCCGAAGCTGCCGACGGCGTTCTGGCTGATCTTGGTCAGCTGGATCGTCGGCTGCACCGCGACGCACTGGCCGCTGATGCCGTTGTTGAGATTGGGCGACAGACCGCTGATGTTGCCGAAGCCGTTGGTGGTGGCCGAGTCGGGACAATCGGGCGGCGTCACGCTGACGCAGGTGAACTGCTGGATCTGTGCGATCAGGTTTTGCAGGCCGACGAGATTCTGGTTCTCGTTGGCGAAATTGGGGTTGTAGCAAAGACCCGAGAAACCGGGCCGGTTGGTGACGTCGACCGTCACCGTGCAGAAGCCGCCGGCGACCACGGTGCCGCCGGCGAACGCGACGCGGCTGTCGCCGGGCGCGGCGGTGATGGTGCCGCCGCAAGTGGTCGTGCCGTTGGCCGGATCGGCGATCTGCAGGCCGGTGGCGAGGTTGTCGGTGAAGGCGATCGGACGATCGATCGAGGCCGCACCGGAGTTGTCGATCAGGAAGGTCAGCGTGGCGACGCCGCCGTAGGGAATCGTGTCCGGCGCGAAGGTCTTGCCGAGCGTCGGTACGGCTTCGTCGGTGATCGTGTAGGTCGAATCGGCGATGCCGGTGCGGCAGCCGCTGGCGCCGGCGAGCGACAAGCCGGCCGAGGCGTTGCGCAAACGCAAGACAATCGTCTCCGCGCCTTCGACCGCGCTGTCGGTCGCGATCTGCAGATACGGCGCCAGCGAGATCGCGGTCGCCGCAGTGCCGTCGTAGTTGCCGGCCGGGATCGTCACCACGATCGTGCCGGTGGTCGGATTGGTGGTGTAGTCGCTGCCGCGCACGGCGCTGCCGCCGACGATCTCGAGCTCGAGCGTCTGCGCGCTCGCGACCGGGCCGTTGACCAGGAGCTGCGGCAGGTTCGCGCTCGCCACCGATTCGGGGCCGGTCGCGGAGGAGGTGCTGAATTCGACCGCCGCGGTCAAGCCGGTGATGCTGACGTTGTCGATGAAATTGCCGGCGCCCGGACTGCCCGAAGCGGACGAGATCGCCGCGAACTCGAACGTCATCGCCTTCGGTTGCGTCAGCGAATTGGTCCAGCTGCCCTGCCAGCGGCCCCAACCGGCGGCGGTCGGAGAACCCGCCTGCGCCGAGCAAGTGAATCCGGCGGTCGGCGTGCAGGTGTGCGGATCGGCCTGCACCGTGCCGTCGCTCAGCGTGGCGATGTCCTGTCCGTTGATGCGCAGGCGCGCGACGTCGACCGCACCCGCAGCGCCGCGTGCGCGATGCGAGACGCGCCACGTGAAGGTCTCGCCCGGATAGACGCACAGCGGGGCCGGGCTCAAGGCGCCGTTGATGAAGGCGTTGAGTTCGACGAACTGATTGCCCTCATCGGGCAGCACGCCGCCGAAGCCGGACCGCCACAGTTCGATGTTGCCGCCGGTCAGGAACGGCGTGCCGAAGCCTGCGTTCGGAACCGCGACGGAGTCGGTGGTCGACCAGCCCGGCACCAGGGTCTCGGAAACTTGTGCGTTCCCTGTCGCGAGCGCCGGCTGCTCGAAACTCGGATTGAGGATCGTGCGCGACGGCGGTGCGCCCTCGAACACCTCGATCTCGGCCAGGTTCAGCGTCGTGCTCGCCTTCATCGTGTAGATGCGCACGTAGCGTGCGATGTGCGTGCCGACCTTCATGTCGAGCGAGGTCCAGGGATTGCCCTGGCCGGTGCCGTAGCCGCCGCCGGCGGCGTTGGTGCCGGCGGCGTAGGCGATCTTGTTGACGAAGGGCGCGCTCGGATTGAGCGCCGGATCGAGCGTGGACTGCGGACTCGAGGTCACGCCGGTCAGGCTCGACGGCCGCGTCGTCAGCACGATCCAGCGCGCGAGGTCGCCATTGCCGCCGTCGGTGCGGTTGGACAGGCGCACGCGGTCGATGATGTAGTCCTGACCGAGGTCGACTTCGATCCACTCGCGGTTCGTGCCGGTCTGCGTCGAGCCGGTCCAGCAGATGCGGTCGGTCGGATAGTTGCCGTTCGTGTTGCCGTCGGTGCAGTTGGCGCCGGCCAGGGTCGGATCGCCGTTGCTGCCGGACATCGTGACCGGCTTGCCCAAGGCGATGTTGTCGCCTTGCGCGGCATGCGCGGCACCACCGAACAGCGCGGCGGCAGCGAATGCAAAGCGCGCCCATACTCGCGGTGAAGCCATGCAGGCGATTCGCCGGGATGCCTTCGCGAAGGAAAGCGCTTGTTGGCCGATCGAGTTCATCGCTGCCCCGTTCTTCATGGCGCCGCCGCGACACGCACGGTGAAGCTGCAATCGGCGCCGACGGCGACGCTGCCGCCGGCGAGTGAAATCGCGTTGCTGCCGGCTTGCGCCGTGACGGTGCCGCCGCAGCTGTTCGTGCCGACCAGCGCGGCCGGCGGCGCGTCGCCGCTGCCGAGCACCAAGCCCGCGGGCAAGGTGTCGGTGAAAGCGAGATTGCTTTGCGCGCTCGCGCTCGGCGCGCGATTGCTGATGACGAAGGTCAGCAGCGCCGCGCCGCTGCGCGGAATCACCGGCCGCTGCGGCGGCGGATCGCTCGGCGGATCGGTGTTGAAGTACTTGGCCAAGGTCGGCAGCGCGGTCGGCGCGTTGGTGTAGGTGCAGGTGACCTGATCGCCGAAGCCGACATTGAGATTCACGGTCACGTCGCCGCGCTCGAAGCCGTTGCTCGGATTCACGGTGGCGCCGGTGTAGGTGACGCTGGCGTTGCCGACGGCGTTGTTGCAGACGATGTCGATCAGCGCCCAACCCGCGTTGGCGCCTTCGCTGATCGAGACCGTGCCGGGCGTGACGGTGAACGTCTTCGTCAACGCCGCGCTGCTCGACAGCGTGAACGCATTGTTGGGTGCCGGCGCGGTCGTGCTGAACGCGAACGGCGTGCCGTCGAGCGCGGTCGGGACTTTGACGATCGTGATCTGCGCATCGGTCGGCGGATTCGCGACCGTGGCGGTGCACGGCGGCTGCGTGTTGCCGGGCAGACACAGACCCCCCGGCGGCGTGACCGCGACGGTATTGATGATCTGCGCCGGCGGCGCTGCCGCGACCGTGGCAGCGATCGTGTAGGTCACGCTGCTGCCGGCGGGGAACGTCGCCAGCGTTTGGTCGAGCAACTCCGCCGGCGGCGTGATCGTGCCGGCGCTGCTCGCGTTCGGGCAGACCGCGCCGCCGGCGGCCGCGCAGGTCCAAGTCGCCGAGGCGATGCCGGCGGGGAAGGTGTCGACCACGTGCGTGGCCGGCGCCGCGACGCTGCCCTCGTTGCTGACGACGACGGTGTAAGTGACGACTCCGCCGGGCGTCAGTGCGCCGGGCGGATTGGCGCTCTTCGTCACGCGCACCTGCGGCGTCGCCGGCAAGATCACCGTGCTCTTGCACGGCGGTGCGCTGGCATCGCTGCAGATGCCGCCGCCGGGCGGCGTGACGCTGACGGTGTTGGTCACACTCGCCGGCGGATTCGCGTCCACCGTCGCGCTCACCTGATACACCAGTTCGCCGCCGGCCGGGAACACCGCGATCGTTTCGTTGATCGCGCCCGTGCCGCTCGCGTTCGCGCACAGCGCGCCGCCGTTCGAGGTGCACGTCCAGCTCACGCCGCTCAAACCGGCCGGCACCGGGTCGGCTACGACCGCGCCGTCGGCGGCGACGCTGCCGGTGTTCTGCACGTGGATTTCGTAGCTCAGCGTGGCGCCGGCGACCGCTTGCGTCGCCTCGGTCGCCTTGGTCACCGCGATCACCGGCACCGGCGGATTGCTGACCGCCGCCGTGCACGGCGCGGCGCTGCCGCCGGGATAACAGGTGCCGTTCGTCGGCGGCGTCGCCGTCGCGGTATTGGTGACACTGGCCGGCGGTGCCGCAGCGACTTGTCCGGTGATCGTGTAGATCACGACGCCGCCGCCCGGGAAGGTCGCGAGAGTCTGGTTCAGCGGCATCGCGCCGCTCGCGGCCGGGCACACCGCGCCGCTGGTCGCCGCGCAGGTCCAGGTACCGGACGCGATGCCGGCCGGCAGCGGATCGGCGACGACCGTGTTCGGCGCGGCGACATTGCCGGTGTTGGTCGCGGTCACTGTGTAGGTGACGGTGCCACCCGGCGTCAGCGCACCCGGCGGATCGACGCTCTTGTCGATACCGACCTGAATCGGGCACAGGCTGGTCGAGGTGACCTGGGCGAGGAAGCCGACCGCGCCCGGCGCACTGCGCACCAGCACGACGATTTCGTTCGGACCGCTGCGCCAATTGCGGTTGAGCAAGAGCTGCGCGCGATTGGCATTGGTGAAGCCGCCGTAGAAGTACGGATTGGTCGGACTCTGCGGCAGACCGGCGACCTGGCCGCTCTGCGCTTGGCCGTTGACGTAGACCTCCCACACCGAGTTGTCGGCGTAGAAGTCGATGCCGAGCGCGAACGTGCTCGGATCGACCGCACCGTCGAGCGTGAAGCGATAACGGTGGTACTCCTCGACGTTCGCCGCGCCCTGCTGTGCATTGGAAAAGTACGAGGTCCAGTCGGCGTTGCCGAACGGCGAATTGGCCCAGGCGCCCGGCGCCGCGTTGCCGGTGACGTAGGCGTCGATCCAGTTCGTCACGCTGGCGGGACCACCGGTCGGCGTGCCGAGGCCGACGTCCCAGTTGCGATCGCGCGAACCCGGCGCGAGCACGCCGTTGCCGGCCGCGTTGATCGCGGTGTTGAACACCGACGGCGACGTCGCGCAGCCGACCGGCTGGGTGATCGGCACGATGTAGTCTTCGACCTCGCCGTCGGCCGCGGCACCGATCGGTGTGGCGACTTGCGCCGCGACCGTCGCGATGCGGAAACGCGCGGCGCCGCTGAAATTCGTCGCGATCGGCGCGAGGCCGCTCCAGTTCAGCGTGAACGGTGTCGCTGCCGTGGTGTTCGCCGGCACCGTCACCTGCGCGCGCTCGCCCGCGTCGAAGGTGCCGTTGCCGTTGAAGTCGATCCAGCCGGCCAAGGTCGCCGCGGTCGCTTTCGCGTTGATCGCGCGCACCACCGCGCTGGCCGTGGTCGCGCCGGTGGTCAGGATCAGGCTGGTCGGATCGAGGCCGTCGTCGAAGGTGTCGAGCGCGGCGTTCGCATCCGGCTGGCCGTCGTTGTCGGCGCTGATGCGGCTGCCGAGCATCAGGGTCGCGGTCTTCGCCGCCGCGTTGTAGTTGGGGATGCTGTGGCGCGCGCCGTTGTCGGCCAGCAAGGTGCCGTAGCTGGCCGGCGCGTCGCCGAAATCGACCGGCACCGGCGCGTTGAAACAGCGCGCGCCGTCGTTGCTGCCGCTGGCGGGGCCGTTGGAGAACAGCGCGCCGCTGTTATTGGCCGGATTGATGCGGTAGATGCGGCCGGAGGTGTTGTCGCTGGCATAGATGAAACCGCCTGCGTCGGCGTAGTTTGCCCCGACCGAATAGTTCGCGTTGGCCGCGATGCCGGCGATCGCGCCGAGATCGGTCTGCACGCCGCTGGTGCGGTTGTAGCGCAACAGGTGCAGGCGATTGGTCGTCGTATTGGTCGGCGTGCGATAGAGGAAGCCGTCGACCGGGCTGAAGGCCCAGTCGGCGCCGGCGAAGAACGCGGCCGGCGTGGTCAGCGCGCGCGAACCGACCACCGTGAAGTAGGTCGGCGAACCCGGCTTGAGATCGACCTGGTAGACCGTGCTCGGACTCGCCGAGGTGGTGACCCAGTAGCGGCCGTTGGCGTCGAACTCGCCGACGTTGAACGAGCTTCCGGCCGGCATGCCGGTCGGCACGCCGAGGTTCTGCACGCTGAAGTCGGAGCCGACGCGGAAGAAGCGGCCCAAGGTCGCGCCGGCGGTGCTCGACACGCCGTAGATGTAGTTGTCGAGCGGGTTATAGGCGACGCCGTTGAGATTGGGCGGCGTAATGGCGTTGCCGACCTGAGTCGAGGTGCCGGTGACCAAGTCGATCGCGAACACGTCGGTCGGGGTGCCCTGGAACAAGAACGCGCGCGTGTCGCAGCCGGAAAACGCCGGCGGCACCTGCGCCAGTGCAGGCACGGCGTACAAAGCGAACGGCAGCAGCCAGCGAGCGAGTCGTCGCGACGACGCCCCAACGCGAGTGCGATCGGCGGCTGGGCGACACGGCGCGACCGCACCCGTCTGCGGATGCAGTTCATCAGTCGGGCGATTCATATCCTTCCTTCCGCCAAAGCCCAGGAACATTCGCTCGACCTCACGTCGAAGCACGTACAGGACGTACGCATCCGCTTCGCCCGATAGCTCCCTGTGCGCGGCGAAACGTTCTGCGACGAACCGCGCCGCGCGACGTCCGCCGCGCGCAGCGCCATGGGCGCGTGCGGCGAGGAGACTTGCGACGACACGACACGCAGCGGCACCCCTGCCGTCTGCGCGGGCGGAACTTACTAAAGGGGCGCGGTGGAAATCACTCGCGCCAGCTCACCCTCGCTCACGTCCACTTACGTAAATGGCTACAAGTACTTGTAGCTATTAGGTGCGAATGTGGATTCCGTACGCGGAGGAATTGAACGAAGTGTGCGTTGCGACACCTTCAGTGCTTGCCGCGGCCGCGCTCGTCGCTGATCAGCATCAGGTAGCCGACGCCACGCACGGCGCGCAGCGGCAGCGGCAGGCCGAGCTGACGCTCGACTTTGCGGCGCAGGCGATGGATCACGATCTCCAGGCGATGGCGGTCGAAGTTCTCCGCCACCTCGGCGAGATCGGCGATCAGATCCTCGTGCGCGACCGGCTCGCCGCTGGCGCCGAACAGATGCGCCAGCATGCGCCGTTCGAGCAGGTTCACCGCGACGTTGCCACCGCTCGGCGCGTACAGGCGCCAGCCCGACTCCGACAAACGCCAGCTGTCGGCTGCCGGCGCGCTGCGGCGGCCGCCCTCGCCGCGCCGCGCGCGCCGCGCGATGCCGCGCAGGGTCGCGACCAGCAGTTCGATCTCGACCGGCTTGGGTAGCCAAGCGTCGACCAACTCGGTCAACGCGCGCACGCGCTCGGAGTCGCTGCCACGCCCGGTCAGCATGACGATGCCGATCGGCGACACCTCACCGAGATAGCGCGCGACCTCCAGACCGCTCTCCCCGTCCAGGCGCAGGTCGAGCACGAGCAGCTCGAACGGCATCGCGATCATGCGTCGATACAACTCGGCCGGACTGCCGAAGCCTTCGACGTCGAAGCCGTGTTCGATCAGTTGCGGCACGAGGATGTCCTCGCGCAGCGCCGCATCGTCTTCCAGTACCGCCACTTTCAATTGCACGCCGGAATTTCCTGGTTTTGCCCACGTCGGGCGTGTGGCGATACGCCGCCGACTCGCTGCGAAATGTCCGCAACCCCAGGGGAAGAGCGACCACTGCGAACGAACGCGTTTCGAGCGCACTCGATGCCGTCAGCACGAGAAGATCGCGTCGATCCGCAAGCGCTCGTGCGTGAAGAGCCGAAGTGCGCCAGCGCGCATTCTCAACCGTGAAGCGACAGCGACAAGGACGAAGTTCACGCTTCGAGCGCAGCGCAGCTTAGACCTTCGTAGGCTGCTTGCGCGATAGTGTCGGCGTGCGCGGCGCAAGATGAAAAACTTTCCGCGACGATCGCTTCATGAAATCCGATTTATATTTCATCGAAGCGACTCGATGAGCGAAGAATCGCGAACCTAGCAACGACTCGACGCCGGCGCCGCCCATGCAACCTGCTCTGGACATCATCGAAGCCGACATCACCACCTTGGATGTCGACGCGATCTTGAATGCGGCGAATGAAACGTTGTTGGGCGGCGGCGGCGTCGATGGCGCCATCCACCGCGCCGCCGGCCCCGCGCTGCTCGCCGCCTGCCGCGCCTTGCCGCAAGTGCGACCCGGCGTGCGCTGTCCGACCGGCGAGGCGCGCATCACGGCGGGCTTCGCGCTGCCGGCACGCTGGGTGATCCACACCGTAGGTCCGGTCTGGCGCGGCGGCACGCACGCTGAAGCCGCACGACTCGCCCAGTGCTATCGCGAATCGTTGCGGCTCGCCCATGCGCACGCGATCGAGCGCATCGCGTTTCCGGCGATCAGTTGCGGCGTCTACGGCTACCCGATCGACGCGGCGGTGGAGATCGCGACGCGCGAGGTGCGCGCTTGGCTGAGCGCGCAGAAGGCGCCGCATTCGATCCTGTTCTGCTGCTTCGGCAGCGCAATCGCGCGGGCCTACCGCAGCGCCATCGCCAGGCGCTGACGTCTCATCACGGCGCAGCATGTCGACAGTCGCGCGCGCCATGACGACACTTCGCGACGGCCGCTTCGGTTTAGCTTGCGTTTAACGCGCGTCGTGTTGGCATGCGCGCCATTCTCCCAGCGAGTCCTTCGCATGCATCCCCCATTCGCAACGAGCAGCCGCGGCTGGCTCGCAACCGTACGCGCCGACCTCGCCAGCCTCGGCCAGGCACCGACCATCGCCGCGATCGAGACTTTGTCCACGCGTCTGGCCGAGCGCGCCTTGCAGATCGACGCGCCGCGCAACTCGGCGCCGCAGCAAGAGCGCTACCGCCGCCATCTGCTCGCCGGCGACGGCGAGGCGTATTCGTGCCTGTTGATCGAATGGCCGCTCGCGCATCGCACGCCGATCCACGACCACGCCGGCTTGTGGGGCATCGAACTGGTGCTCGACGGCGCGCTCGAAGTCGAGGAGTTCGCGCTCGGCGGCGATCTCGAGCAGCCGCTGCTGACGCCGACGCGCACCCTGATGCTCGGCACCGGCGATGCCGCCGTGTTCACCGGCCGCCGTTACGCGCATCGCTGCCGCAACCTGTCGACGACGCGGCCGGCACTGTCGCTGCACGTCTACGGCGGCGTGCTCGATCGCTATCATGCGTTCCACGCCGAACCGCACGGCCGCCACGACGCACGCATACAACACGCGCGCATCGATGCGACCCTGACGATCTGATTGCGCGCCGACCGACGCCGCCCCACTTCCGCGAGGACACCATGCAACGCATAGCCATCATCGGCGGCGGTGCCGCCGGCTCCGCCGTCGTCGCCCAGTTCCTGCGCAACGCGGCCGACTACGACTACAGCCGCGGCTGCGCGCTGAGCTGGATCGTCGGCGACCGCGCACCCGGCCGCGGCGTCGCCTATCAGACGCCCGACGAGCAGCACCTTTTGAACGTGCGCGCTTCCAACATGGGCCTGTTCGCTGACCGTCCCGGCGATTTCCTCGACTACGCCGCCGCACGCGGCATCGCCGCCAGCGGCGGCCAGTTCCTGCCGCGCGCGATCTACGGCGACTATCTCGAAGCGACTCTGGCGCAGCTGCTCGGCGCGACGCGCCGGCGCGTCACGTTGGCGGCACGCACGACCGAAGCGGTTGCGCTGCATCCGCTCGGCGACGGCGGCTTCGGCGTGCGCACGCGCGAGGGCGACGAACTGCGCGCCGACGGCGTCGTGCTCGCGCTCGGCGCGCTGCCGCCGGCGCGCCTGCCCGGCGTCAGCGCCGCCGCGCTCGCCAGCGGCGTCTACGCCAACGATCCATGGCGCTGGCCGTCGCTGTCGCGCGCGCCGCAACACGTGTTGGTGATCGGCACCGGCCTGACCGGCGTCGATGCTCTGCTCAGCGCCGCGGCGCGCTGGCCGCAGGCGCGCTTGACCGCGGTCTCGCGCCGCGGCCGCCTGCCCGCCCTGCACTCCGAACAGCCGCTGGCGCCGTACGCCGCACAAGACGCGCTGCTCGCGCGCCTGCGCGCCAGCGACGATTTGCGCGACTGGCTGCGCGAGATCCGCGCGGCGACCGCGAACGCCGACTGGCGCACCGTGCTCGACGCGGTACGCGCGGAAACGCCGCGGCTGTGGCAGCGGCTGTCCACGCCGCAACGCGCGCGCTTCCTGCGCCATCTGCGCTCGAGCTGGGAAGTCGTGCGCCATCGCATGCCCTCGCAGACCGCCGCACGGCTGCGCGAGCTGCAAGAATCGGGACGCCTGCGCATTCTCGCGGCGCGCGTGCGCGAGATCGACCACAGCGCACCGTTCCTGCTCGCCAGCGTGCAGCCGCGCGGCAGCGCGCGCGCGCAGACCTTGGCCGCCGACTTCGTGATCCAGGCGACCGGGCTCGAATCCGCCGCCGCTTCGACGCCGCATGCGCTGGTGCGGCAGTTGGTCGACGAGGGCATCGCGCGTGCCGATCCGCTCGGCCTCGGCCTCGCCGCACAACCCGATGGCCGCCTGCTGCGTGCCGACGGCAGTCCGTGGCCGAACCTGTACGCGCTCGGCACCTTGCTGCGCGGTGCCTCGTGGGAATGCACCGGCATGCCGGAAATCCGCAGCGCGGCGCGCGACATCGCGCGCGAGCTGCCGCTCGGCCTCGAGCGAAGCTTGCAGGCGCCGCGGTTCGCCGCGATCGCCTGACGACTCGAACAGCCGGCGATACGCAAACAGACGTCTGGATGTCCGCAGAACCCCGCGCCTCCCCGCCGTCATGACGGCGACGGGAAGGCGCGAGAGCGTGGCTTACGGAATCGTGATCGCGGCGCCGCTGTCGTCGAAGCCGTAGTCGAGCACTTGCGCCGGGAAGCCGGCCGGCGCGGTCGTGTGCAAGTGGATGTAGCCGTAGTTCAGATGGCCCGTGCGGCTGTTGCGGAAGGCGACGCCGAGATAGCCGTCGGTGCCGGCGGCCCAGTTCGTGGTCAAAGCTTCGTTGGTGTCGTCGCGCGAGAAGGTCGAGGACGGTCCGATCGTCGCGCCCGATTGCAGCACCGCGTACTTGCCGCTGACGGTGACGCCGCCGACCTGATGCGAGAACGGCGCGGCGAGCAGATCGTCGTACCAGTAGAACATCAGGCTGCTCCCGTCGAAGTACGGATTGATGCTGTCGGCGACGGCGCCATCGAAGAAGTGATAGTTGCCGGTGGCGAGATCGAGGCCGCTGCCGGCCTGGCTCTGATCGACCGCGGCATCGACGTCGAAGGTGTACACGCCGGGATAGTCGGTGCTCTCGTTCAATTCCATGCCGCTGGCGAAGATGGTGTCGCTGAGCGGGCCGGGCACGATCGTGATGTTCACCGGCACCACGATGTTCGCCTGCGCCGGATCGCTGGTGGCGATGCAGATGGCGGCGGTGTAGTCGCCGAGCGCCAGCGCGCCGGCCGGCTCGATGTGCACGGAGAATCCGGCAGTCTGACCGCCGTCGACCGCACCGCTGCTGGCTCCGCGCACGCTGAGCCAGCTCGGCGCCGCGCCGCTGCACTCGCTGCCGTCCGCTTGCTTGGAGGAAGTCGCCGCGGCCGTCACGGTGTAGGTCAAGGGCACGCTGTCGGCCGCATTGGACAAGGTGAGCCGCACGCCTTGCAGGCCGAGCGGCACGACGCGATCGAACGCGATCGACGTCGGCGTCGCGCTCGCTGCGGCTGCATTGCCGACCTGGAAGCTGACCGTCGTCGTGCGAGTTTGCGTGCCGGCGCTGCCGGAGATCACCACCGGCGCCACGCCGAGCGGCGCGTCCGAGACGGCGCTCAAGGTCAGCACGCTCGAAGAGTTGGTCGTCGGCGGATCGAAGCTCGCCGTGACCCCGTTCGGCAAGCTGCCGACCGACAGCGTGACCGGATCGCCGAAGCCGTTCAGCGCGCCGACCGTGATCGTGGTGGTCGCGCTGGCGCCGCGCAGCGCGCTCGTCTTGGCCGGATAGTTCGCCAGCACGTAACCGGGCGCGCTGGTCGAGCCGGACAGATCGGCGATCAGATGCGCGCCGTTCGGACTGCCCCAGCCGGTGGCGAGGTCGTAGCCGGCCAGCGCCTGGAAGCCGCCGTTGTTGCCGCTGTGCGGGTCGTTGAAATCGGTCGCGGCGTTGGCGCCGGTACCGATCGCGTACAACTGCGGATTGACGAAGCCGAGCGCGGCGCCGCCGTTCGCCACCGCCTGCTCGTTGGCGAGCGCGATGAAGCCGGACCAACGCGGCGCGGCGAAGCTGGTGCCGCCATAGCCGCTGGCGAGGTGGCCGGCGATCACGGTGGGGTTGTCGTAGTTCGCTTCGGCGGAGACGTCGGGATCGTTGCGCCAGGCGGTCGAGCCGTGATTGGTCGCGGTGATCACGCCGGCGAGCTGCTGCCAGGCCGGAATCGCATAACCGGCCGGCGCGTAGAAGCCGCCGCCGCCGTCGTGCCAAGCGGTTTCGCCGGTCCAGCTGCCGCCGGGGCCGGTGACGGTGAGGTCGGTGCCGCCGACTTCGAGCGCATAGCTGTTGGCCGAAGGCGGCAGCCACGACGAGGCGCTGTAGGAGCCGTCGTCGCCGGTCGCGTTGGCGAAAGTCTGTCCCTGCGCCTGGAACTGCTGGTAGATCGGATCGGCGACGTGGCCGAGATCGGTCGAGCCCCACGAACAGCTGATCACCTGGGCGAGATTATCGGTAGCGATCTGGTTGAGGATGTCGGTACCGCTGTCGCCTTCGTAGAACAGGAGTTGCGACAGGCCCGGCGCGACGCCGAGCACGTTGACGATGTCGAGCACCGGCTCGCCGTCGTCGCAGTCGCCGCAGTAGTTGACGTAGCCGTTGACCGCGACGTCGTTGATCGGCACCTGGGTCGGCGTCTCGCCGGTCAGGCTGTAGAAGAGGCCGATGTCCTCTTTGTTGTACGGCGCGAACGAGAACACCGCCACGGTCTGACCGGCGCCGGTCAGCGGGCCCGCGCCGTAGTAGGCCGCACGCATGTCGCTCGGCAGGAACACGCCGCCGGGGCCGGAGCCGCCGGCGTGCACCACCGGGCCGAGCCGCAGCGAACCATCGCCGCGCTTGAGCCGCGGCGTCGGCAAGGTGTAGTCGTCGAGACCGGTGATCTGCAGCACCGGCACCGCCAGCGCCAGGCTCGGTTCGCGATCGGGCGCGAAGAACGCGCGCTGTTCGTTCGGATGCCGGTACGACCCCATCTGCACATGCAACGCACGCTCGATCACCTCGACCGTGCCGTCGAGATCGACAAGGTGGCGATTGGAGGTCGTGCGCGTGACGGTGAAGCCCTGCGCGCGGGCCCAGTCGACCACCGCGTCGTAGTCGGCCTGGCTCGGGCTGAAGCGCGCGGTGAACTGCTCGTTGGTCAAATAGCGGTGGTAGAGCGGGCTGACCGGGTCGTACAGCTGCGCGATCAGGCTTTGCAAGCCGGGTTCGTCGCGCAGCGGGAGGTTGACCGCGAGCTTGAGATGGCGGCTGCCGTCGAGCCGATGCAGGAAGCTGGCCTGGCCGGCGCTGACCGCACTCGGCACCTGCTGCAGCGAGGTCGATCGCGCCGTGTCGGCCGCCGCGACCGTACCGGCGGCGCCGATCAGACCGCACGCCAACAGCACCGACAACCAGCCGGGCCGCGCGCCCGATCGGCGCGCAACGCTTGGGAAATTCACGATGAGTCCTCCTGTCCTGCACGAGAGCGGATACGCGGCTGCCGCCCCGCCCCGGGCGAACGCGACTCACCGTCGTCGGCCCGTATAGCCAAGGAAAGCTTACGAATTGCTGTCAGTCCGGCGCCGACGCCGCGTCTTTACATGCGTCGATTGCGCCGGCTGCGGCCGTCTCATGCGCGTCGGCAATGGCCGCGCCGGTCGCGCCGCAGATGCAGCCCACGCATGTGCGCATAACCAGGCGTTCTTTCCGCGCCTCTCCGCCGCGGCCTAGCATGCAGTGATCTTGGACGTTTGGACGTCCAAACGGAGTCCGCCGTGTCCGCCCTGCCCGCCTTGCCGCTCGCGCCGTTGCCGGAAGAGAAGTCGGCCGAGATCCGCCGCCTGCTCGAAGGACTGGAGCCGCCGGCGCTGTGGTGGCTGTCGGGCTACACCGCGGCGCTGGCCGCGCAAACCGACGGCGCCGTGCGCGTGCCGGCCGCGCCGAGCGTGCGCGAAGCCGGCGCGCAGGAACGACTGACCGTGCTGTACGGCAGCCAGACCGGCAATTCCAAGCGCGTGGCCGAGAAGCTCGCGCGCGAGGCGGAAGCGGCGGGCCTGGCCGTGCGCCTGTTGCGCGCCGACGCCTACCCGCAGCGCGAATTGAAAAGCGAACGTCAGCTCGCGATCGTGATCAGCACCCAAGGCGACGGCGATCCGCCCGACGACGCACGCGGCCTGCTCGACTTCATCGGCGGCAAGCGCGCGCCGCAGCTGCCCGAACTCAAGTACAGCGTACTCGCGCTCGGCGATTCGAGCTATCCGCAGTTCTGCGCGATCGGGCGCCAGCTCGACGCGCGCCTGGCCGAACTCGGCGCGACGCGTTTGGGACCGGTGGCCGAGGCCGACCTCGACCTCGAAACGGTCGCCACGCCCTGGCTCGAACGCACGCTGAGTCTGGCGCGCGAGGCGCTGAAGGCGGGCGCGCCGCGCGCGGCCACGGTGACGCCGCTGCGCGCGGTCGCCTCCGCGCCATCGAGCGAGTGGACACGCGAACGCCCGTTCGCCGCCGAGCTGTTGGTCAATCAACGCATCAGCGCACGCGACGGCACCCGCGATGTGCGCCATCTGGAACTCTCCACCGAAGGCAGCGGTTTCGTCTACGAGCCGGGCGACGCGCTCGGTGTGTGGCCGACCAATCCGCCGGCCTTGGTCGATGCGGTGCTCGAGGCGCTGCATCTCGACGGCAGCGCGGCGGTCGCGCACGGCGGCGAAACGCGTTCCCTGCACGACTGGCTGCTCGGCAAGCGCGAGCTGACCAAACTGGCGCGGCCTTTCGTCGCCGCGCACGCGGCGCAAGCGCGCGCCGCCGATCTCAATCGCCTGCTCGCGCCCGATCGCGCCGGCGAGTTCGGCGCCTTGCTGCAAAGTCATCAAGTCGTCGATCTCCTGCGCGCCTACCCGGCCGAGTGGCAGGCGGAGGAATTCGTCGCCGCGCTGCGGCCGCTGACGCCGCGGCAGTACTCGATCGCGTCCAGCCGCAAGGCGGTCGGCGAGGAAGTGCACCTGACCGTCGCCAAACTCGAATACGAGGCGTTCGGGCAGAGCCACCTCGGCGCCGCCTCGAGCTTTCTCGCCGCGCGCGAAGAAGGCGCCGCGCTGCCGGTCTTCCTCGAAGCGAACGAGCGCTTCCGCCTGCCCAAGGACGGCACACGCGATCTCGTCATGATCGGCCCCGGCACCGGCGTCGCGCCATTCCGCGGCTTCGTGCAGGAGCGCGCGGCGGTCGGCGCGCGCGGTCGCAACTGGTTGTTCTTCGGCAATCCGCATTTCGAGCGCGACTTCCTTTATCAGATCGAATGGCAGGCCGCGCTGAAGGACGGCTCGCTGAACCGGCTCGATCTCGCCTTCTCGCGCGATCAGGCCGAAAAGATCTACGTGCAGCGGCGCCTGCGCGAGCGCGGCCGCGAGCTGTACGACTGGCTCGAGAACGGCGCGCATTTGTACGTCTGCGGCGACGCCACGCGCATGGCCAAGGACGTGCACGCCGCGCTGCTCGAGATCGTCGCCGAGCACGGCGGCAAGGACCGCGAACACGCGACCGAATACCTCGACGCCCTGCAGCAGCAAGGGCGCTATGCGAGGGACGTCTACTAGGAGCCGAATCGCAGCTCCGAGCGCGGGCCCGCTACACACGCACGACGCCGGATACGAAAGGACGCAGCCAGCAAGCCATGAACACGCCTCTTTCCCCTGTCGAGAAGATCAAGACCGAAAGCCGCCATCTGCGCGGCACGCTGGCCGAAAGCCTGCTCGACCCGGTCACCGGCGCGATCGCCGACAGCGACACCCAGCTGATCAAGTTCCACGGCAGCTATCAGCAGGACGACCGCGACCTGCGCGAGGAGCGCCGCCAGCAGAAGCTGGAACCGGCCTACAGCTTCATGATCCGCACGCGCACGCCGGGCGGCGTGGTCACGCCGGCGCAGTGGCTGCAGCTCGACGCGATCGCGACCACCTACGCCAACGGCACGCTGCGCCTGACCACGCGGCAGGCGTTCCAATTCCACGGCGTGGTCAAGCGCGAACTGCGCACGACCATGCAGGCGATCAACGCGGCCCTGGTCGACACCATCGCCGCCTGCGGCGACGTCAACCGCAATGTCCTGGTCGGCGTGAATCCGCACAGCTCGCGCGCGCACGCGAGCGTGCAGGACGCGGCGATGCGCTTGTCCGAGCGGCTCAAGCCGAAGACGCGCGCGTACTACGAGATCTGGCTCGGCGAAGAGAAGATCGTCGATTCGGAAGCCGAACACACCTACGAGCCGGTCTACGGAAAAACCTATCTGCCGCGCAAGTTCAAAGTCGCGTTCGCGCTGCCGCCGAGCAACGACGTCGACGTGTTCGCACACGACCTGGGCTTCATCGCGATCGTCGAACGCGACGCCCTGATCGGCTTCAACGTCACGGTCGGCGGCGGCATGGGCGCCACCCACGGCGACGACAAGACCTTCCCGCGCGTGGCCGACCTGCTCGGTTTCATTTCAATCGAACAGCTGCTCGCCGTGGCCGAAGCGGTGGTGACGACACAGCGCGACTTCGGCGACCGCAGCGAGCGCAAGCACGCGCGCCTGAAATACACCATCGCCGATCGCGGCATCGACTGGTTCAAGCGCGAGGTCGAGCGCCGCCTCGGCTTCGCGATCCTGCCGCCGCGGCCGTTCGCGTTCGAGCAGGTCGGCGACCGCTTCGGCTGGAGCGAGGGCCACGACGGCCGCTGGCATCTGAACCTGCGCATCGAAGCCGGCCGCCTCGCCGACCGCGGCGCGCAGACACAGCTGACCGGCCTGCGCGAGATCGCGCGCATCCACGACGGCGAATTCCGCCTGACCTCGAACCAGAACCTGATCGTCGCCAACGTCGCGCGCGAAAACCGCGCGGCGATCGATGCGCTGGTCGCGCAGCACGGATTGGACGGCTTCCGCAACGCATCGCCGCTGCGTCTGAACGCGCTCGCCTGCGTCGCGCTGCCGACCTGCGCGCTGGCGATGGCCGAAGCCGAACGCTATCTGCCCGATCTGCTCGACAAGGTCGAAAACCTGCTCGCCGCGCACGCGCTCGAAGACGCGCCGATTTCCTTGCGCGTGTCCGGCTGCCCGAACGGCTGCTCGCGGCCGTACCTGGCCGAGATCGCCTTGGTCGGCAAGGCGCCGGGACGCTACAACCTCATGCTCGGCGCCGATGCGCGCGGGCAGCGATTGAATCGCCTGCATCGCGAGAACATCGACGAGGCCGAGATCCTGCGCACGCTCGACGCGCTGTTCGCGCACTACGCCGACCAGCGCAACGCTGCGGAAGGGTTCGGCGATTTTCTGCTGCGAGCCGGCCTGATCGCCGCGCCGCAGCGCATTGCGACACCGTTGGAGACAAGAACATGACGCCCCCCGATCTGATCAGCGCCGCGGAAGACGAGCGCGCCTTGGAAGAACTCAATGTCTGGCTGGAAGCGCAGAGCGCGCAGGAGCGCGTGGCCTGGGCGCTCGACAGCCTGCCCGGCGAACACGTGCTGTCGTCGAGCTTCGGCGCACAATCGGCCGCGCTGTTGCACTTGGTCACGCGGCAGCGCGCCGACATTCCGATCGTGCTGGTCGACACCGGCTATCTGTTTCCGGAAACCTATCGCTTCGCCGACGAGCTGACCGAGCGCTTCAAGCTGAACCTCAAGGTGTATCGCCCGCAGCTCGGCATCGCCTGGATGGAGGCGCGCTTGGGCCGTCTGTGGGAGAAAGGCCTGGACGGCATCGAGCGCTACAACAGCCTGCGCAAGGTCGAACCGATGCGCCGCGCGCTGAAGGAACTCGACGCGCGCAGCTGGATCGCCGGCCTGCGTCGCGCGCAGAGCGATACGCGCCGCAACATCCGCGTGCTCGAACTGCGCGAGGGCCGCTGGAAACTGCATCCGCTCGCCGACTGGAACGACCGCCACGTGTGGGACTACGCGCAAGCGCACGACCTGCCCTATCACCCGCTGTGGGAAAAAGGCTACGTCTCGATCGGCGACGTGCACACCACCAGCGCGTTGGCCGACGGCATGCGCGCCGAAGACACGCGCTTCTTCGGCCTCAAGCGCGAGTGCGGCTTGCATTTCGATCTTTGAGCGCCGGCGGTCGGTCGAGACCGCGCTGGTCCTGCCCGCGCAGCTCACGCGGGCATGCAAGGCGCGTTGACGAGATTGCCTACGCGCCGATGACGTCGACCTACGCGGCCGCGAGCTTGCCCTCGTGCAGCTCGCGCCAGCTCGGCGGCAGCGGCCATTGCGCCGGCGCGTTGCCGGCCAGCACGCGGCGCAGTTCGCGGCCGTCGATCTGCGGCGCGACCAGTTCGACCAGCGCCGTCGCGTAGTCGCGCAGCACGCGGTCGCGGCGCAGCACCAGCCAGGCCGTGCATTCGGGCAGCAGCTCGCCGGCGTCGAGCACGCGCAGGTCGACCGCGTCTTCCGGCGTCATCGCCATCTCGGCCAAGACGCCGACGCCGAGACCGGCACGCACATAGGTCTTGATCAGGTCGGCGTCGCGCGCGGTGCAGGCGAAGTTCGGGATCAGGCCGGCCAGCGCGAACGCGTGGCGCAGGGAGGAGTCGGTGCGCAGCGAAGATTCGTAGCTGACCAGCGGGTGGCGCGCCAGGTCGGCCAAGTTCGGTGCGCGGCCGAGCTTGGCCAGCGCGTGGTCGCGCGGCGCGATCACCGCGCGCTGCCAGCGGAACAGCGGCACGGCGAGGCCGTCGGACGGCGGCTTGCCGGCGGTGCTGACGATCGCCAGATCGACCTGGCCGCGTTCGAGCAGCTCCATCACCTGCGCGTCGCCGTGCGGCTTCAGATGCACGCTGACCTCGGGGTAGCGCTTCTTCAACGCGCCGACCGCGGCCGGCAGCACGAAGCGTGCTTGAGTATGGGTGGTCGCGATCGACAGTTCGCCCTGCTCGTCGCTGCGCAGATTGGCCGCGAGCGCGCGAATGTTGGCCGCTTCGGCCAGGATCGTGCGCGCGCGCTCGATCACCTGGCTGCCCTGCGGCGTGATCGCGTCGAGACTGCGGCCGCGACGGGCGAACAGCTGGAAGCCGAGCTCGTCTTCCAGCTGCTTGAGCTGCTTGGACAGGCCCGGCTGGGTCGCATGGACGCGATCGGCGGCGAGCGTGATGTTGAGCCCGGAGTCGGCGATCGCGACGATGTAGCGGAGCTGGGTCAGAGTCATCGGAGGTTCCTGGGAGTGTCGGAGCGGCCTTGCGAACCGCGCTCGTTTTCGCCGCGGCGTTCCTGCGCGGCATGTCTTATGCAGGTTAACGCATAAGCATTTGGACGTCCAGATGGCTATTTATGCAAAAAGCCAGTCCGGTTCAGCTCATGCGGCACAAGCATATGCTGCTGCCGCCAGCTTATTTGCGCCAGCGGCGGCGGCGGCGGAGCATCGGGGTCGTTACTCCGAGTGTGACCCCAACTCACCGCCGCATCGATACCTCAACGGCGCGGCGGTTTTTTTTCGCCCTCATTTCGTGCCGCGACCCGATGGCTTTGTATCCGCTGTTCGCCGATCTCCGTTCGCGCGCCGTGCTCGTCGTCGGCGGCGGCGCGGTGGCCGAACGCAAGGCCAAAGCCCTGCTCGACGCCGGCGCCGCGGTCACCGTCGGCGCGCCGACGCTGAACGACGGCATGCAAGATCTGGTCGCGCGCGGCGTGGTCCGCCATCGCGACGGCCGCTTCGAGCCGGATTGGCTCGACGGCGCCTGGCTGGTGGTCGCCGCCACCGCCGACAAATCCGTCAACCGCCGCATCGCCGAATGCGCCGAGCAGCGCCGCGTGTTCGTGAACGTGGTCGACGACGCCGAGCTTTCGAGCTTCCACGTGCCGGCCGTGGTCGAACGCGCGCCGCTGGTGGTCGCGATCTCCAGCGGCGGCGCTGCGCCGGCGCTCGCCAGTCACGTGCGCGCACGCATCGAAACCTTGCTCGAACCCTCGCTCGGCGCGCTGGCCGCGCTGGCGCAGCGTTGGCGCGGACGTTTGCGCGAACGTCTGCCCGATGCCGCCGCGCGCCGGCGTTTCTTCGAGCGCAGCCTGCTCGGGCCGGTCGCCGAGCTGTTGCGCCGCGGCCGCGGCGCGGCGGCGGAAGCCGAACTCGCGCGCGCGCTGGCGCAGGCGCCGACGGCCGCGCCGACGGGCAGCGTCGCCATCGTCGGCGCCGGTCCCGGCGATCCCGGCCTTTTGACCCTGGCCGCGCTGCGCGCACTCGGCCGCGCCGATGTGATCCTGCACGACCGTCTGGTCAGCGCCGAGGTGCTGGTGCTAGCGCGGCGCGACGCGACGCGGATCGACGTCGGCAAAAAGGTCGGCGGTCATCGCAGCCAGCAGGACGAGATCCACGCGCTGATGCTCGAACACGCGCGCGCCGGGCGCCACGTCGTGCGGCTCAAGGCCGGCGATCCGTTCGTGTTCGGGCGCGGCGGCGAAGAGCTGCAATTTCTGCGCGCGCACGGCGTCGCTTACGAAGTCGTACCCGGCATCACCGCGGCGCTGGCGTGTGCGGCGTATGCCGGCGTGCCGCTGACCCATCGCGAACACGCGCAGTCGGCGCGCCTGGTCACCGCGCATTGCCGCGATTCGCTCGACACGCTGGATTGGCCGGCACTCGCCGCCGAACGGCAAACCCTGGCGGTCTACATGGGCGTGGCGGGCTTGGACACCTTGCGCGCGCGCCTGCTCGAACACGGCCGCGCGCCGGAGACGCCGTTCGCGCTGGTCGAAAACGGCTCGCGGCGTGAACAGCGCGTGGTCACCGGCAGCTTGGCGAACCTGCCCGAACGCGCACGCGCGCATGCCATCCAAGCGCCGGCGCTGCTGATACTCGGCGAGGTCGCGGCGCTGGCCACGAGCCTGCACTGGTTCGGCGCGCCGCCGCTCGGTGCCGCGCTCGAACCGATGCGGGAAGCGCGCGCCGCGTGAGGGTAGGATGCGGCGGAGCGGCGCCGATGCGCTCGACGGATGGAGCGCCAATGGATTCGGGCTGGCGCGGAATGACGAGCGATCGGCCCCATCCGGCTGACTCATTCGGGCGCCGAACGGCGTTACTGCAATCTTGCGGCCGCATGATCGGCCGCAGCGAAACTCTTGCCTGCCGCGTTCGGCGGGACCGATCCACTTGAGGAGCCCAGCATGATCCACGATTCCATTCTCGACACCATCGGCCATACGCCGGTCGTGCGGCTGCAGCGGCTGGCGCCGCAACACGTCGATCTGTACGTCAAGATCGAAGCCTTCAATCCGGGCGGCTCGGTCAAGGACCGCCTGGCGCTGGCGATCGTGCTCGACGCCGAGCAGAAGGGCCTGCTCAAGCCCGGCGACACCATCGTCGAGGCGACCTCGGGCAACACCGGCGTGGCGCTGGCGATGGTCGCCGCCGCGCGCGGCTACAAGTTCGTCGCGGTGATGACGGAAACCTTCTCGATCGAGCGGCGCAAGCTGATGCGCGCCTACGGCGCCAAGGTGATCCTGACCCCGGCCGCCGAACGCGGCACCGGCATGGTCCGGAAAGCGGAGGAGCTGGCGGCCAAACACGGTTGGTTCCTCGCACGGCAATTCCAGAATCCGGCCAACCCGGCCTATCACCGCAACACCACCGCGGCCGAGATCTTGCGCGACTTCGCCGGCCGCCGCCTCGACTACTTCGTATCCGGCTGGGGCACCGGCGGCACGCTCACCGGCGTCGGCGAAGTGCTGCGTCTGGCGCGGCCGGAAGTGAAGATCGTCGCGACCGAACCGGCCGGCGCGCCGCTGCTGTCGGGGAAGGAGTGGAAGCCGCACAAGATTCAGGGCTGGACGCCGGACTTCCTGCCCGACGTGCTCAGCCGCACGGTCGCGCACGACATCGAGCTGGTCGACGAAGTGCTCGCGCGCGACACCGCGCGCCGTCTCGCCGCCGAGGAAGGCATTTTCGTCGGCATCTCCTCCGGCGCAACCTTGGCGACCGCGCTGAAGATCGCCGCCGAGGCGCCGCAAGGCGCGGTGCTGCTGGCGATGCTGCCCGACACCGGCGAGCGCTATCTGTCGACCTTCTTGTTTGAAGGCGTCAACGAGGGCTCCGACGACGAGTGGCTGGCTGCGCTCGGCTGAGCGCCTCGTCAACCTTGGCCGACCTCGGCGAGGCGTGCGAATCGCGGAACTAGACCGCTTCGCGCAGGACCTCGCCGAGCACGCGCGTCGCCGCCGACAGGCGCTGCGCGCTCGAACCGCCGAAGCCGAGCAGGAGTCCGCTGCGACGCTCGCCGCCTAGATAACAAGTCGACAGCGCGGTCGCGGTCAGACCGCGCTCGCGCAGGCGCCGCACGACGTCGACGTCGTCGAGCCCGTGCGCGAGCAGCACTGTCGCGTGCAGGCCCGCGTCAGTGTTGTACAGAGTGAGTCGATCGGCGCAATGGCGCGCGAGGCCGGCGAGCAAGGCGTCGCGCCGGCGCAGATAGACCCCGCGCATGCGGCGCAGATGCCGCACGAAATGACCCTCGCGCAGAAATTGCGCGAGCGCGAGTTGATACAGCGTCGGCGAAAACAAGTCGTGCGCCAGGCGCGCCTCGACGAAGCGCTGCCACAACGGTGTCGGCACCACCAGATAGCCGACGCGCAGGGCCGGAAACAGCACCTTGCTGAAAGTGCCGATGTAGATCACGCGACCGTTCGCATCCATGCCCTGCAGCGCGCCGAGCGGGCGGCTGACGTAGCGGTATTCGCTGTCGTAGTCGTCCTCGATCAGCCAGGCGTCGCGGCGCGCCGCCCAGTCGAGCAAGGCGAGCCGACGCGCCGCCGTCATCGACACGCCGAGCGGATACTGATGCGACGGCGTCACGTAGACCGCACGCACGCGGCCGCCGCGCCGGCGCAAGTGCGCGATGTCGAGCCCTTCCTCGTCGAGCGGCACCGGCACCAGCTGCGCACCGCTGGCGACCAGCGCCGCGCGCGCGCCGGCATAGCCCGGCTCTTCGACCACGACGCGATCGCCCACCCCCAACAGCACCGCAGCGACCAGACGCAAGGCCGCCTGCGAGCCCGGCACGATCAGGATCTGCTCGGCCTCGCAGCGCACGCCGCGCGCGCTGCGCAAGTGGTCGGCGACGGCGTCGCGCAGAACGGCGACGCCGGCCGGATCGCCGTACGCCATGTGCGCCAGCGGCAGTGCCTGCGCCTGCCGCGCGACCAGGCGCGCCCACGCCGCGTGCGGAAACTGATCAAGCGCCGGCAGGCTGGTGCGGAACGGCGCGAGGCCGCCGTGATCGTGCGCGCGCGGCGGAGCCGCCTTCTTCGCGCGCACGGCCGGCGCGGCCGCTGCGGCGCGCAGCAGATCGTCGGGCAGCGCCGCACTGACGAAGCTGCCCGATCCGTGACGGCCTTCGAGATAGCACTCGTGCACCAGCTGCTCGTAAGCGGCGAGCACCGGCAGGCGCGATACGCCGAGATCCGCGGCTAAGGCACGCGTCGACGGCAGCCGTTGGCGCGGGCGCAGGCGGCCTTCGAGTATCGCCTGGCGCAGGCCGTCGTAGATCTGCCGATGCAGCGGAACGGCCGAACGGCGCTCCAGCGGGAGATGCAAAGTGGTCATGCGTCTCCTTGCGGAAGTGGTGATGGCGACGATACCACTTCGATTCTAGATTGAGGTTCCCGATGTTGCGGAGCCGTCTCATGTCCGACCCGACCAACAGCCGTTCCGGCCTTTCCTTCATCAGCGAGACCCGCGCACATCGTCGTCTCGCATGCATTCTGGCGCTGCTCTGCGCCGCGGCTGCCGTCTTGCTGTTGCCGTCGGCGCAGGCGCGCGACGACGCGGCGGTGGGTTCCCAATCGGGCCAGCGCGATTTCGATTTCGAGTTCGGCCGCTGGAAAACGCAGCTGAAGGTGCTGCGCAATCCGCTCAGCGGCTCCACCACTTGGGTCGAGTACGAGGGCACTACCGTCGTCACTCGTGTGTGGGAAGGCCGCGCCAACCTGGTCGAACTCGAAGTCGCCGGCGCCGCCGGCCGTATCGAAGGCGCCAGCTGGCGTCTGTACAACCCGCAGACGAACCAATGGAGCCTCAACTTCTCCAACAGCCGCGCCGGCACCTTGACCCCGCCGGTCTACGGCGGTTTCGTCAACGGACGCGGCGAGTTCTACGGCCAGGATTTCCTCGACGGCCGCGCGATCCTCGTGCGTTTCGTGATCGCGCCGCAGACGCCGAACACGATCCGCTTCGAGCAGGCGTTCTCCGCCGACGGCGGCAAGAACTGGGAAGTCAATTGGCTCGCGACCGATACGCGCATCGCGCCCTGATGCGCCGCGTACGGGCGATGCGCTCGCGGCGCAGGCGCAGGCGCAGAGAGCGGGATACCAACGACGACCAACTCGTGGCAACCCCGAGGCGCTCGACGGGTACTTAGCCTCCAGCCAAGTGCGTCAGTCGGTCACTGTTGCGGACCCATCGGCCGATCGAGACTGCGCGGCTCGCGCCGCGCGCTTTTTGCACGCGGCGCCCTCGTCTCTACTGGGTTGCCGATGCCGCGTTTTCGTTCTCTCGCCGCCCTGCTGGCGCTATCCCCCCTGGCTGCGACCGCCGACGACTTGCCGCAGGTCGATCTCGAGCGCGTCGTCGTCACCGCGCCGAAGAAAGAGGCCAGCGCCATCGCGCCGGACACGCCGGGGCCGAGCTTCGGCATCGACGCCAACGCACTCGACGCATTCAACGTGGTCAACAGCGAAGACGCGCTGAAGTACGCGCCCAACCTCGCCGTGCGCCGCCGCTTCGTCGGCGACAACAATTCGATCGTGGCGGTGCGCGGCACCAGTTCGCGCCAGTCGGCACGCACCTTGGTGTACGCCGACGGCCTTTTGCTCAGCAATCTGCTCGGCTCGGATTTCGGCTTCGCGCCGCGCTGGTCGGCGGTCGCGCCGGCCGAAATCGATCGTGTCGACGTGCTGTACGGACCGTATTCGGCCGCGCTGCCGGGCAACTCGCTCGGCGCCACCGTGCTGATCCGCACGCGCATGCCCGAGCGCTTCGAGGCCAATGCGAATGTGCAGTGGCTGCGGCAGGAGTTCGACTTGTTCCGCACGCACGGCGACTACGACGGCACGCGCGAAAGCGCCTACATCGGCAACCGCAGCGGCGCCTGGTCGTATCTGCTGAGCCTCGACCACCTCAAAAACAAAGGCCAGCCGCTGAGTTTCTACACGGTCGCGCAATCGACCACGCCGGCCGGCGCGGGCGATGTCGCGGTCGGCGGCGCCGCGCCGTACGTCGATCAATTCGGTCGCCGCGGCTACGCCTTCGGCATCAACAGCGAAGGCGAGACCGAGATCGACAACACCCAAGTCAAGCTCAAGCTCGCCTACGATTTCGCACCGGCGACGCGGTTGGCGCTGACCGTGGTCGACTGGCGCCAGGATTCGGACAATCGCACCGGCAGTTACTTGCGCGACGCCGACGGCCGCGTCGTCAATAGCGGCAGCGTCGCGATCGACGGCTGGCGCTACGTGCTGCCGGCGAACGCGTTCGCACCCGGCGACGGCGAAGCCGAGCGCCGTCTGTACGGCCTCTCGTTCGACTCGGCGCTCGGCAGCGACTGGAACCTCGCCGCGACCGCCTCGCTGTTCGACGTCGCGCGCGACATCGCGGCGACCTCATCCGGCGCCGGTGCGGGTCAAGTCAGCTACGGCGACGGCAGCGGCTGGCGCACGTTCGACCTGCGCCTCGACCGCCGCAGCGACTCGCCGCACGCGCTCGCGTTCGGCTACCACTACGACCGCTATATCCAAGACAGCCGCACCTTCGACGCCAGCGACTGGCGCGCGCGCAGCTTGAGCACGTTCAACAACGCGTTCGCCGGCAAGACGCAGACAAAGGCGCTGTTCGCACAGGACGCCTGGCGTTTCGCGCCGCAATGGACCCTGATCGCCGGGTTGCGCTACGAGCGCTGGCGCGCGTTCGACGGCGTGCGCGCGCAAGGCGCGACGCGGCTCGACTACGCCGCGCGCTCGAATGCGTACTGGTCGCCCAAGCTCGCGCTCGAACGCGAGCTGGGCGATGGCTGGAGCGCGCGCCTCTCGTTCGGACGCGCGGTGCGCCTGCCGACCGTGGGCGAGTTGTTCCAAGGCCGCATCACCGGCGGCGCGCTGGTCAACAACGATCCGAACTTGAAGCCCGAGCGCGCCTCGTCCAAGGATCTGACCATCGAACGCACGCTGGAAGCGGGCACGCTGCGCTTCTCGCTCTACCAAGACGACGTGCGCGACGCGTTGTTCAGCCAGACCAATACCACCGTGTTCCCGACCGTGACCAACATCCAGAACGTCGATCGCGTGCGCACGCGCGGACAGGAGATCGCGTGGGAGTCGCGCGAGGTGCTCGCCGGCCTCGATCTCGGTCTCAGCGCCGCGCACAACGACGCGCGCACGGTCGCCAACGCGAACAATCCGGTCAGCGTCGGCAAGCGCTTCTACCGCATCCCCGAATGGCGCGCGGACGCGGTCGGCACCTACCGCTTCGATCCGCGCGTGGCGCTGACCCTGGCGGCGCGCTACTCGGGCCGGCAGTACAACACGCTCGACAATTCCGACGTGCACCCGGCCACGTTCGGCGGCACCAGCTCTTATTTCGTCGTCGACGCCAAGCTGAAACTGCGCTTGAGCGCGCAAGCCGAACTCGGCTTCGGCGTCGACAACGCGACCGATCGGCGCTACTACGTGTTCCACCCCTACCCCGGGCGCACCTACTACGCCGAAGGCAAGGTGTCCTACTGATGGCGGCAGTCGCGGCCCCGATCGAGCGCGTGCGCGGACTCGACTACCGCACGGTGTGGCGTTGGCATTTCTACGCCGGCCTGTTCTGCATCCCGTTCGTGCTGTGGCTGGCCGCGACCGGCTCGATCTATCTGTTCAAGCCGCAGATCGAGGCTTGGCTCGATCGTCCCTACGATCACCTCGCGATCGGCGGCGCGCGTGCGTCGCCGCAGGCGATCGTCGCGGCCGCGCTGGCGGCGGTGCCGGGCTCGGCGCTGAACGCGTACGAGCTGCCGACCTCGAACGAGTCCGCCGTGCGCGTGCTGGTCGGCAGCGGCGAGCGGCTGCTGCGCGTCTACGTGCATCCGCAGACCTTGGCGATCTTGAAGACGATCGACGAAGACCAGCGGCCGATGCGCCTGATCTTCCGCCTGCACGGCGAATTGATGCTCGGTGACTATGGCTCGATGATCGTCGAGCTGGCCGCGTCGTGGGCGATCCTGATGCTGCTGAGCGGATTGTGGCTGTGGTGGCCGCGCGACGGCGCCGGCGCGGCCGGCGTGCTGTATCCGCGTCTGTCGCTCGGCGGACGCCGCTTCTGGCGCGACCTGCATGCGGTGATCGGCGTGTGGGTGTCGCTGTTCGCGTTGTTCCTGCTGTTCTCCGGCTTGCCGTGGGCGAAGTCCTGGGGCGGCCTGCTGAAAGAAGTCCGCAGCATCGGCAGCGCCGTCGCGGTGCGGCAGGATTGGAGTACCGGCCGCAGCGGCGAATTGGCCGAGCGGCGCGCGCGCAACGAGACCGCCGGCGGCGAGCACGCCGGCCATCGCATGCACACCGACGCGGCGGCGCCGCGCGACTACGCCGCGCTCGACCGTCTGGTGCCGATCGTCGCTGCCGAACGACTGGCCGCACCGGTGCTGATCGCGCCGCCCTCGCGCGCGCAGGCGGCGTGGACCGCCCGCTCGGACACGCAGAACCGACCGCAGCGCGCGAATCTGAGCTTGGACGGCGCCAGCGGCGCCGTGCTCGAACGCAAGGACTTCAGCCAGCGCGCGCTGATCGATCGCATCGTCGGCGTCGGCGTGGCGGCGCACGAAGGCCAGCTGTTCGGCTGGCCGAACCAGGCGCTCGGCGCGTTCACCGCGCTCGGTTTGATGGCGGTGTCGCTCAGTGCCATCGTGATGTGGTGGCAGCGCCGCCGCGCCGGCGTGCTCGGTGCGCCGCCGGCGCTGGCCGCGCGGCGCTTGTCGTGGCCGTTCCTCGGCTTGGTCGCCATGTTCGCCGTGCTGCTGCCCTTGTTCGGTGCCACGCTGCTGGCGGTGCTCGCGCTGGAACGCTGCGTGCTGCGGCGCTCGGCGCGGGCCGCGCACTTTCTTGGTTTGCGTGCGGCGGCGTGAGCGCGTGATGGCGTGCAAACAGCGGCTCGTCGTTCGCGCGTTGCTGAGAATGACGAGGCGAGAAAGCACAGCAGCGCGGACGCCGGCGGTACGATTCGCCTCGCCATGACCGATCCCTCACCCAGCCTGTTGCGCAATCTGGTCGTGCTGCGCTGGCTCGCGGTCGCCGGTCAGGCGGTCACGATCGTCCTCGCCGTGAACCTGCTCGGCATTCCGCTGCGCGCCGCGCCGCTGTGGGGCGGCGTCGCCGCGCTGGCCGCGTTCAATCTGTGGGCCGGCTGGCGCGCGCGCCACGCCGCGCGCGTGAGCGCCGGCGAGGCGGTCGCGCAGGTCGCCGTCGACGTGATCGTGCTGGCCTGGCAGATCGGCTGGAGCGGCGGCGCGATGAATCCGTTCGCGCCCTTGTTCCTCTTGCCGATCGCCTTGCTCGCGGTCGCGTTGCCGACGCGCTGGGTGGTGCTGACAGCGGCGCTGTGCTGCCTCGGCTACGCGGCTTCGGCCCTGCTCGGACCGCCGTTGCCGCACGTGCACGGCACGCTGGCCGACCCGTTCAACCTGCATCTGGCCGGCATGGCGGTGACGTTCGCGATCTCGGCCCTGGTGGTGACCTTCTTCCTGACGCGCCTGGCGCAGGCGCTGCGCGAGCGCGAACGCGAACTGGCGCGGCTGCGCGAGCAGTTCGCGCGCAACGAAGGCATCCTCGCCTTGGCCACGCACGCCGCTGCGGTCGCGCACGAACTCAACACGCCGCTGGCGACCCTGACCTTGATGCTCGAAGACCGCCTCGATGAGACCGCGCCCGGCAGCGATCGCGCCGAACTGGAGACCATGGCGGCGCTGATCGACGCCTGCCGCGACCGCGTGCGCGAACTGGCGGCGCCGGCCGATCGCGCCAACGTCGATGCGCGTCCGCTCGCCGAGGCGCTCGAAGCGGTGGTCGAACGCTGGCGCTTGCTGCGGCCGGGGATCGAACTCGAACGCGACGACGATCTGGCGCGCGCGCCGGAGTGGCCGCTGGCGCCCGGCATCGGCCACTTGCTGACGGCCTTGCTCAACAACGCCGCCGATGCCAGCGAAGCAGCCGGCGAGCGGCGTGTCGCGCTGCAACTGGTCAGCGACGGCCGCGCGCTGAGCGGCTCGGTGCGCGACTACGGCGCCGGTGTCGCCGCCGAAGCGGCGAACGGCGCGCTGTTCCACAGCACCAAGCCGGACGGCCTCGGCGTCGGCCTCGCGTTGTCGCATGCGACGGTCGAGCGCCTCGGCGGCGAGCTGTCGCTGCAGGCGGCGCCGGGGCGCGGCACGCGCGTCGCGTTCCGCCTGCCGTTGCAGGCCGAGGCCGCCTCGTGAACGGTGTTCTGGTCGACGACGACGTGCTGTACGCGCAGACCTTGCAGCGCTCGCTCGCGCGCCGCGGCGTCGAACTGCGCATCGCGCACGACGGTGCGGCCGCGCTCGCGCGGGTACGCGAGCAGCGGCCCGACTTCGTCCTGCTCGATCTCAAGCTCGGGCGCGAATCGGGGCTGGCCTTGATCGAACCCTTGCGCGAACTCGACGCCGACCTGCGCATCGTGCTGATGACCGGCTACGCCAGCGTCGCCACCGCGGTGGAGGCGATCAAGCGCGGCGCCGACGACTACCTGGCCAAACCGGTCACCGCCGAGGCGCTGCTGCGCCTGCTGCGCGGCGAGGCGCCGGACGCGCAGGCGGAGCCGACGATGACGCCGCTGGCGCGGCTGGAGTGGGAACACATCCAGCAGGCCTTGCAGGAAACCGGCGGCAACATCGCCGCGGCCGCGCGCCTGCTCGGCATGCATCGGCGCTCGCTGCAACGCAAGCTCGGCAAGCGGCCGGGGCCGGAGCGGCGCGCGCCGGAGGCCTTGGGCGACTGAGATTTCCCGCGGCGAAGTACCCGTCTTGCCGCAATTTTCGCTGCGACCCGAGCCGGCGTCAGGTTTGGCGTCTTTGGATAATCAATTGGCGCGATCGGATTGTCTGAGCCGTCCTCACGCTCTCTATAGTCCGCCTCGACGAAACTCCCGCACGAGGGAAATGGATATGTCCAAGGTCTGGTTGATCACTGGCAGCTCGCGCGGCTTCGGCCGCAGTCTGGCCGAAGCGGTGCTGGCGAGCGGCGATCGTCTGGTCGCCACCGCGCGCGATCCCGCGCAGCTGGCCGATCTGGTCGCGCGCTACGGCGAGCGGGTGCGCGCCGTCGCGCTCGACGTCACCGACGAAGCCGCCATCTACGCGGCGCTGAATGCGACGCTGGCCGCGTTCGGCCGGCTCGACGTCGTCGTCAACAACGCCGGCTACGGCAATGTCTGCTCGATCGAGGACATCGCCGAGGCGGACTTCCGCGCGCAGTTCGAAACGAACTTCTTCGGCCTCGCCAACGTGACCCGCGCGGCCTTGCCGATCCTGCGCGAGCAGGGCACGGGGCATTTCATCCAGTTTTCCTCGGTCGGCGGCCGGCGCGGCTCGCCCGGACTGGCGGCGTATCAGTCGGCCAAGTTCGCGGTGGAAGGCTTTTCCGAAGTGCTCTCCAAGGAGATCGCGCCTCTGGGTCTGAAGGTCACCATCGTCGAGCCGGGCGGCTTCCGCACCGACTGGGCCGGCGCTTCGATGAAGATCGCGCCGATCTCGCCCGACTATCGCGCGACCGTCGGCGCCACGGCGGACCGCCTGACCCAGTACGACGGCAAGCAGAACGGCGATCCGGACAAGGCCGCGCAGGTGATCCTGCAGGTCGCGCAGATGGCGCAGCCGCCGCTGCGTCTCTTGCTCGGCAGCGACGCCGTCGCGTTGGCGCAGCAGCAAAGCGCCTGGCAAGCGGCCGAAGACGCGAAGTGGCGCGCGCTGAGTTTGTCGACCGACTTCAGCGTGCCGCCGCGGCCCCAGCTCGCTCTCGTCGGTGCCGCCGCCGGAGGTTCGCTGCGATGAGTGCCGACCTGATCCCGCTCGGCAAGGTCACGCGTACGCGCCTGCTCGAACTCGGCATCGACGAAGCGCGCGTGCTGCAACTCGCCGGCTTGTCGCCGACGCTGTTCGCCACGCGCCAGCCGCGCCTGAGCACACGCCAGTTCTTCGCCTTCTGGCAGGCCTTGGGCGAGGCCAGCGAGGATGCGCTGTTCGGTCTGCGGCTGGGCGATCAGCTGGCGATCGAGCACTACGATCCGGCCTCGATCGCAGCATTGCACTCGGCCAACTTCTTCGACGCGATGCGCAAGGTCGCGCGCTACAAGCGGCTGTCGTGCCCGGAGGAAATCACCATCGAGATGGCCGGCGACGCCGCGATCGTGCACTACCGCTGGACCGCGGCGGAGAACCACGCGCCGGCGGTGCTGACCGATGCGATGTTCGCCTCCTCGCTGCGCCTGGTACGGCAAGGCAGCGGCGATGCGACGATCGTGCCGCGGCGCGTCGAGTTCACGCGGCGCGCGCCGGCAGAGCCGATCGCGGCAGGTCTGGCTCGCTATTTCGGCTGTCCCTTGCGCTTCGATGCGCCGCAGGATTTGTTGGTCTGGGACGCGGCGACCATGCAGGTCGATTTCGTCACCTACAACGAGGACACGCTCGCGATGTTGCTGCCGGGACTCGAGGCGGCCTTGCGCGAGCACGACGCGGCGCCTTCGCTGACGCATCAGGTCTGCGCCATCTTGGGTCGCAGCATGCGCGGCCAGCGGCCGAACGTCGAAGCGGTCGCCGCGCAGCTGCACGTCAGTCCGCGCACGCTGCAGCGGCGCCTGGCCGATGAGGGCACCAGCTACCAGCAGGAACTCGACCGCGTGCGCCAGCGCGCCGCGCGGCACCTGTTGACCGCGACCGACATGGAAGCCGGCGAGATCGCGTTTTTTCTCGGCTTCGAGGAATTGAACTCGTTCACGCGCGCGTTTCATCAATGGGAAGGCACCACGCCGAACCGTTGGCGCGACGTGGCCAGGCACTGACACCGGCGCTCGGGGCGAGTCGAACCTCAGGCCGCCACCGCGGCCGCAGGACTGAGAATCGCCTGCGCCACGGCTTCGCCGCTTTCGACGCCGCCTTCCATGAAGCCCTGGTTCTCGAACGCGCAGTGCTCGCCGGCGAAATGCAGATTACCGACGCGCTCGCCGATCGCGCCGCGCAAGCCGGTCCACTGGCCGGGGTGGAAGCAAGCGTAGCTGCCGAGCGACCAGACGAAGCGCGGCCATGGCATGCGCGCCTCACGTGCGCCGACGCGCGCTGCGGCGATGCCGGGAAAGATCGCGTCGAGCTGGCCGGCGGCCGCATCGGCAAGCGGCTTGAGCGGGCTGTTGCTGATCTCCAGACCGTGCCGGCCGCCGGTGAAATTGGTCAGGATGCCGGCCGTGCCGGCCTGCATGCGGCTGGTTTCCCACGTCGTCTGCAGCGGCAGATCGCTGTAGGTGCTGCCGCCGCTGGCGTGACGCGTGCGCCAGACGCGCTCGTTGAAGCCGATCATCAGCTTGGTGTTGGTGCCGTAACCGAGCTCGGCGATCGCGCGGCGCTTGACCTGCGGCAGCTCCAAGTCGAGGCGCACCTGGCGCAGCAGAGTGAACGGCAAGGCCAGCACGACGCGGCGTGCGCGCACATCGAATGAGGCCGCGCCGCGGCGGAAGCTCAGCACGTAGCGGCCGTCGGCCGAGCGGTGCAGCGCTTCGAGTGCGCTGCCAGTGACGATCGCATCGTCGAGCTTGGCGCCGAGCCGTTCGGGAATCTGCTCGTTGCCGCCGCGCACGTGGAAGCGCTCGTCGCTGTCGCCGAATACGCGGAAGCGCTCGGTGCTCGGATCGATGAAAGTCAGGAAGTTCAGCGCCGACTGTTCCTCGCAATCGAGGCCCATCTCGGTGGTGAAAGCGACCTCGATCAGCCGGCGCAGCCAGCCGGAAGCGCCGTTGCGATCGAGCCACTGGCTGATCGACATCGCATCGAGCGCTTCGGCGCTGCCGGGTGCTGCATAGGTGATCTCGGCGTCGGGCAGCGTTTCGGCGTCGCGCCGGATCGCCGCGGCGAGCGGTGCGAATTCGCGCAGGATCTCGCTCTCTTCGTAGCGGCGGCCGCCGCAGAACCAGATGTCGCCGTAGGCGGCGGTCGGATCGGCGGCGAGATCGTCGAGCGTGAGATCGAACTCGGCCGCGAGCGCGCGCATGCGCGCGTGGCCGCTGTCGATCAGCTCGCCGCCGAGTTCGCACACTTGCTTGTCGGCGAAATGGTGACGCAGGCTCCAGATGCGGCCGCCGACGCGCTCCTGCGCCTCGTACAGGCGCACGCCGATGCCGGCCTGCCGCAGCCGATGCGCGCACACCAGGCCGGCGATGCCGGCGCCGACGATGACCACGTCGTCACCGCGCGCGCGCTGCGGCAACGGCGCGCAGGCGGCCAAGACGAGACCCGCCGAAACGCCGGCGGATTGGCGCAGGAAGCGGCGCCGCGCCGCATCGACGCGGCGCTCGCGTTCGCGTGCGATCGCCTCGTTCAGCGGCTGGCCGGACACGCGCGCGTGTTCGGCCAGCCGCGCCGCACGCCGCAACAGATCGACCAGTGCCGTCCTCGCCATCGTTCTCCCCCCGTTTCGCCGCCGTGGCTCTGAGGGTAGAACGAGATTTCGCGCGATTTCGAGACAGCGACTGCGGTGCTCAGTCGAAGCCGTCGGCGAAGACGCGGTCCGTCGCGCCC
This sequence comes from Dokdonella sp. GW821-FHT11D02, assembly GCF_058808595.1. Classification (NCBI taxonomy): domain Bacteria; kingdom Pseudomonadati; phylum Pseudomonadota; class Gammaproteobacteria; order Lysobacterales; family Rhodanobacteraceae; genus Dokdonella; species Dokdonella sp. GW821-FHT11D02. Next base: position 4,373,303 of record NZ_CM179520.1, read on the forward strand.
TCGAGCAGGCGCAGCACACCGAGTTCGCCGAGCGGCTCGGTGGCGTCGGGCGATGGGCTGCGTTGCGTGCGGCCGGCGACGAGCAGGCGACCGTCGGGCTGCTGCGCGAGACAGCCGGCCTGACTGCCCGGACCGCTCGGCGCGAGATCGGCGGCGAGCACGCCGGCGGCGGCGAAATCCGTATCCAGGCGGCCGTCGGCGCCGGCGCGCAGCACGAGGAAGCTTTGCTTGGTCTGCTCGGCGAAGTAACTCAGCGACACCACCGCTTTGCCGTCGGCCTGCAGCAGCAGCGCGGTCGCGTCGACGCCGAACGCGTCGGCCAGGATCGGCGGCAACAGATAGCCCGGCGTGGCCGGATCGCCGAAGCTCGTGTCGGTGCGACCGTCGGCCGTGAGGCGGCCGAGCGCGAACGCGCGCCGGCCGGCCGCGTTGGTGTACTGGCCGGCGAAGACGATGCCGCCGTCGGCGGCGAGCGCGAGGCGTTCGACGTTGTTGCCGGCCGAGGCCGCGCCGGCGTCGTGGAAGACGCGCCAGCCGCGGTCCGCGAACGTGGTGTCGAAACTGCCGTCGGCGGCCAGCCGCGCGATCGCGAAATCGGCATTCGGCCCGTCGGTGCTGTAGCGACCGCCGACGACGATGCGATCGTCGGCGTCGAGCGCGAGGTCGTTGAGATTGCCCGCATGGGTCGCGTCGTCCCAGTCGATCGTGCGAATGCCGGCGGTTCCGAAGCCCGCATCGAACGAACCGTCGGGCAGCAGGCGCACGACGGTGGCGATGGTGCGGTCGAAATCCTCGACATTGGTGGCGGCGACGACGATGCGGCCTTGGCTGTCGAGCGCGAGCGCATCGAATTCGGTGTACGCCAGCAGAGTCTTGCCCTGCGTGCCGAAGGAGGCATCGAGGCTGCCGTCGGCGTGCAGCTTCAGCACGAAGCCGGTGGCCGGCGCTTCCGCCACCGCCGTGCCGGCGACCAGGATCGAACCGTCGGCGAGGCGGCGCATCGATTGGATCGACTGGATGCGCGTGTCGGGCACCAGATCGGGCAGCACGACCACGCCGGCGATCGGGCCGCTGCCGAAACTGGTATCGACGCTGCCGTCGGCGTTCAGCCGCGCCAGCATCGCGCGCAGCTTGAGTTCCCACGGCAGCTCCGGATTGAACTGGCCGCGAAAGCCGCCGAGCAGCAGCTTGCCGTCGGGCAGCACGCTCATCGCGTACGGATAGAGAGTGCGCGCTTCGACGTCGTCGGGCGTGAGAAAGGCGCTGCCGCCGTCGCCGAAGCTGGGATCGGGCGTGCCGTCCGCGGCGTGGGACGACGCGGCCTGCACGGCAAGAAATACAAAGATCAACGCGAGGAAAAGAATTCGCGGCATCGGCGGGCTCCAGGATTCGGCGAGCCTTGCACCCTGCGCGGCGGCTTCTCCGAGCGCATTCGATTCGTGTTCGGATCGCATCAAACCGCATCTCAAACGGCGCTGCGAAGCCGTTTGAGATGCGGCGGCAACGTGCGATCAACTCGGTTGCTGCTGGGTCGTGCAATGGATGCCGCCGCCACCGGCGGCGATCGCATCGATGTTCAGCTGCACGATGTCGCGCCCTGGGAACAGCTCGGTCAAGAGGTCGCGGCTGCGGCGGTCCGCCTTGGCGTCGCCGAACTGCGGCGCGATCACGGCGCGGTTGCACACGTAGAAATTGATGTAGCCGGCGGCGAAGTCCGCGCTCTCGTACTGGGCGCGCACGCTGCGCGGACCTTCGAGCGTCAGCACTTTCAGCTTGCGTCCATCGGCATCGGTGGCCTTGCGCAGAATCTCCAGGTGACGCCGCGTGACGGCGTAGTCGAACGCGGCGGGATCGGATTCCAGCCCGGCGACGACTGCGCCGGGGCCGGCGAAGCGGGCGTAGAAGTCGGTGTGGCCGTCGGTGATGTCGCGGCCGGCGATGCCGGGTAGCCAAAGGATTTTTCGCAGCCCGAGCAGGCGGCGCAGCTCCGCTTCGCACTCGGCTTTGCCGAGGCCGGGATTGCGGTTGGGATTGAGGACGCAGCTTTCGGTGACGATGGCGGTGCCGGCGCCGTCCACTTCGATGCCGCCGCCTTCCATAACCAAGCGCGTCTGCAGCGCACGAGCGCGGCTTCGATCGGCGATGAAGCCGGCGACTTTCGCGTCATGCTCGTGCTCCTGCTTGCCGCCCCAGCCGTTGAAGTTGAAGTCCACCGCCGCGCGCTCGCCGGCCGGGCCTTTGACGAACACCGGCCCGGTGTCGCGCATCCACAAGTCGTCGATCGGCTGCACCACCAGCTCGACGGAACTGCCGCACAGACGCGCAGCGAGGTCGTAGTCCTCCTCGCGCACCAGCATCTTGACCGGCTCGTGCGCGGCGATCGCCTTGGCGATGGCGGCCAAGTTCTCGCGCGCGGCCGGCAGCAATTTGCGACCCCATACCTCCTCGTCGGGACCGAAGGCCATCCACGTGGCCGCGTGCGCGGCGCCTTCATCGGGCATCTGCCACATCGCGTTCTCCTGCCTCGGCGCGGGTTCGGCGCGACCGACGGCGCCGACGGCGAAGCTGCCGCCGGCCAGCAGCAGGGCGCGCTCGAGGAAATGGCGGCGGGTCATCGCATGGTGTTGCGCGGTCATGGGCTGCGCCTCTCGCTCGAATTCACGAGATGGTAGTCCCTTGCCTCGATGTTCAGCGCAAGATTTTTTGCCCGTTCACCGATGATTCTGCGCGCAAAAAAAAAGCCCCGCATCGCTGCGGGGCTTTTTGATGAAGCGTCGGAGCTTTCGCTCACTCCTCGCCCGGAAGCGGGAGAGGAGAAAAGCGCGGGCTTCGGATTTCTTAGAAATCCATACCGCCCATGCCGCCCATGCCGCCACCACCGCCACCGCCGTGGTTGTGCGCTTCTTCCTTCTTCGGCGCTTCGGCCACCATCGCCTCGGTCGTGATGACCAGGCCGGCGATCGACGCGGCGTTCTGCAGCGCGGTGCGCGTGACCTTGGTCGGGTCCAGGATGCCGAGCTCGACCATGTCGCCGTACTCGCCGGTCGCCGCGTTGTAGCCGAAGTTGCCCTTGCCGTCGGCGACCTTGTTCAGGATGACCGAAGCCTCTTCACCGGCATTGGTGACGATTTCGCGCAGCGGCGCTTCCATCGAGCGCTTGGCGATCTGGATGCCGTGGTTCTGGTCTTCGTTGTCGCCCTTGAGCTTGCCCAGGCCTGCCAGCGCGCGGATCAGCGCAACGCCACCGCCCGGCACCACGCCTTCCTCGACCGCCGCACGCGTCGCGTGCAGAGCGTCTTCGACGCGCGCCTTCTTTTCCTTCATTTCGACTTCGGTCGCGGCGCCGACCTTGATCACCGCCACGCCGCCGGCCAGCTTGGCCACGCGCTCTTGCAGCTTCTCGCGGTCGTAGTCGGAGGAGGTCTCCTCGATCTGCGCCTTGATCTGCTTGATGCGCGACTGGATCGCCGCGGCTTCACCGGCGCCGTCGATGAGGGTGGTGTTTTCCTTGGTGATCAGCACCTTCTTGGCGCGGCCGAGATCCTTCAGCGTGGCCTTTTCGAGCTGCAGGCCGACTTCCTCGGAGATGACCTGGCCGCCGGTCAGGATCGCCATGTCTTCCAACATCGCCTTGCGACGATCGCCGAAGCCCGGCGCCTTCACGGCCGCAACCTTGACGATGCCGCGGATCGTGTTGACGACCAGGGTCGCCAGCGCTTCGCCTTCGACTTCCTCGGCGACGATCAACAGCGGCTTGCCGGCCTTGGCCACGCCTTCGAGCACCGGCAGGAGTTCGCGCACGTTGGCGATCTTCTTGTCGTACAGGAGGACGTAGGGGTCATCCAGCTCGACCTGCTGGCTCTGCTGGTTGTTGATGAAGTACGGCGACAGGTAGCCGCGGTCGAACTGCATGCCCTCGACCGTGTCGAGCTGGTTTTCCAGGCCCGAGCCTTCCTCGACCGTGATGACGCCTTCCTTGCCGACCTTGTCCATCGCCTCGGCGATCAGCTTGCCGATTGCGTCGTCGCCGTTGGCCGAGATCGCGCCGACCTGGGCGATCGACTTGGAATCGGCCGACGGCTTGCTCAGCTTCTTCAGCTCTTCGACTGCCGCGATCACGGCCTTGTCGATGCCGCGCTTGAGGTCCATCGGGTTCATGCCGGCCGCAACGGCCTTGAGGCCTTCGCGGATCAGCGCCTGCGCGAGAACGGTGGCGGTGGTGGTGCCGTCACCGGCGACGTCGGAGGTCTTGGAAGCGACTTCCTTGACCATCTGCGCGCCCATGTTCTCGAACTTGTCGGCCAGTTCGATCTCCTTGGCGACGGACACGCCGTCCTTGGTGATCGTCGGCGCGCCGAAGCTCTTCTCGAGCACGACGTTGCGGCCCTTCGGGCCGAGCGTGGCCTTGACCGCGTTGGCGAGGGTGTTCACGCCGCGCAGGATGCGCGCGCGGGCGTCTTCGGAAAAACGGATCTCTTTAGCTGCCATGGGGAAACTCCAGAATTCGGGATTGGGGATTCGGAAAAGCGGGGAGCGGGGGTTGGGAGGAGGTGGGAATCGGAGCGCGTAGTGCTTCTACGAATCCCGAATCTCCAATCCCAAATCCCGGCTCTTACTCGATCACTGCAACGAGGTCTTCCTCGCGCATGACCAGGAGTTCCTCGCCGTCGACCTTGACCTCGGTGCCGGAGTACTTGCCGAACAGCACCTTGTCGCCCTTCTTCACGGCGAGCGGACGGACCTTGCCGTCTTCCAGGATCTTGCCGGTGCCGACGGCGACGACTTCGCCCTTGATCGGCTTTTCCGCCGCGGCGTCGGGAATGACGATGCCGCCGGCCGACTTGGTCTCGGCCTCCAGGCGCTTGATGATCACGCGGTCGTGCAACGGGCGAAGTGCCATGATGGGGAATTCCTCAACAGGTTGATGAAAAAGGGGTTTTTGAAAATTGTTAGCACTTGCTAGTGCTGAGTGCCAAGTTTAACGGCGAAGGACGCGTGAAGGAAGTCCGTCCCCGACTGGCGAGACAGATGAAGCTCCGCCCGGAGCCTTTCAAGAGCGATTCGCAAAACGGCCCGGCTCGTGCGCTCGAACGACGGTCGCAGGCGGAGTTTTCGATCCGTGAGTTCCGTTCGCGCGCCGGCCGATTCGGCGGCACGCTCACGCTGCAAATAATACGAAGTACTTCGTTGACCTCGACGGGCGCGGCATGCTCGAATCCTCGACAGGAAGAGGCCGTGAGGATTTGGAGATGACGCGTCGCATTGCACTCCTGTTGGCGGCGTTGCTGGCCGGAACAGCCCTCGCGAAAACGCCGAGCGGAGTGGTGTTGGACTTCCGCGCCGGCGCCGCCGTCGAACTGGTCGGCGTTTCCACCGCCGAGCAGGTCGATTCGCGGCCATTCCGTGACGGACCGACGTGGACCATCGCGCTCGAATCGCCGTCCGGCAATGCCTCTTGGACCAACCGCCTCCCTGTGCCGCGTGCCTTCCATGCCGACACTGAAGAGGATCTGCATTTTTCCCTGGTCGTGCCGCGCCCCGCGCCCGGATCGCATCTGGTGTTGCGCAGCGAGCGAGGCGACGTGCTGTGGACGCGCACGGTCGATGCGGGACTGATCGCGCAAGCCGATCGCGAGGGCGCGCACGTGCGGCGCGAACTGGCGGGCGCCTATGCGGCGACGGCGAAGCTCAGGCAATCGGTGTCGGCGCAGTCCGGTTATGCGCGCGCGCCGCGCACCGAAGTCGCCGATCCGCCCCGCCCGCCCGAGATCACGAACGCCCCTGTAACTCGCACGAAACCCGCCGCGCTGAAAGACGACGCCGAGCCGACCTTCGCGGTGAGCGGCCACGTCGACGTCGATCACCCCATCATCGTCCGCGCCTACGCCGCGGACGGCGGCCGCTTCGTGCTCTCGACGCAGCAAGATCCGAAGAGCGGGCTGTTCGAGATGCCGTTGCCGGCCGGCCGCTACGTGTTCGAAGCCGACGACAATCTGATGAACTTCGAACGCACACTGTTCTATCGCACGCCGATCCGAACCGGCGCGCTGCAGGTGTCCGCCGATACCACGCTTCCCGACATCGCCGTCGACCCCAGCAGCGGTGCCTTCGTGCTCTCCGCCGAACTGCCCTGCCCGCGCCAGCCGCCGCCGTTGGCGCATTTCACCGTCGTCGCGACGTCGGCGGACGGGGCACGCATCGAACGCCTGATCCCCGCCGCTAGCGCAACGCCGACCGATGCGGCCGGAAACTGCATCGCACAGTACCGCCTGCGCCTCAGCCCCGGCACCTATACGATCGAAGGGGCTCCGCTCGGCTGGAACAGCAAGCGTTACGCCGCGGTGCGCATCACGGCCGATGCCCAAGTCGAGCAGACCGAGATTTTTTCCGCCGCGGCGCGCAGCTTGGTCTGGCGCGGCCAACTCGTCTCCGAAACCGGCCAGCCGATCGCGGGCCGCTTGCATTGGCACGATGGAATGCTGCTCGGGGAAAAAACGCTGGAAACATCCACCGATGCAAACGGCAGGTTCGAAACGCCGTATCACAAAGGTTGGACCGCTCAGTTCTTCCCCGACGACCGCGCGGAGTACGACGCCAAAGCGAGCACGCGCGTGACCATCGGCGAGGAGCCGCCGCCGGCGACCGTGGTGCTGCCCGAGTTGGCGTTTCAGTCGCTCGACGAGGGCGGATTGCTGCGTCTGTACGGTGACGGCAATCGCAAGACGCGCTTCAACATCCTGATCGTCGGCGACGGCTACGCGGCAGCACACGAGTCCTATACCGACCTCAACGGCAACGGCCAGTGGGACGGTTTCGCTTGGCAGGACCTGGACCGGAACGGTGTCGTCAGCGACGGTGACTTCGTCACCGCGTACGGCTCGCCCACCCCCGCCGTATTGCCGAACGGGGCCAACCCGGCCGATTTCAGCGAGCCGTTCACCGATCTCAACGGCGACGGCGTGCTCAGCATCGACGATGGCGCGATCTTCCATCGTGGCGCGCGCGAATTCACGCGCGCCTTGCTCGGCGCCGACCTCTGGAACGAGCATCGCGACGCCTTCAACGTCTATGAATTGTTCGAGCCGTCCGAACAGGCCGGTTACAGCGTCATGGCGGAATCGGGCGAGCGGGTCATCGAACGCCGCACACGCTACGACACGGTGCTGCGGCTGAAGCGCTTCATCCTGGCCACCGATCGCGAAGAGCTCGAGCATCGCGCGCTTGCCGCCCTTCCGGAACTCGACCTCGTCGTGCTCCTGATCAACCGGCCGGTGATGGACATCGCCCGCGGCAATTCCTCCCTTACCCAGCCCGGCAGCATTCTGTGGACGGCGGGGGCCCAGACGGACTGGAGTTTCGAGACCGGCCCGGCGCACGAAATGGGGCACTTCGTCGGCGGCTTGTGCGACGAGTACACCGAATTCTTCGGCGTGCATCCGGAGGCCGGCAACCCGATCGCCTGGTGCGCGAATGTCGGCTTTGTGCCCGAATTCCTCGACCTGCCCTGGATGAGTTGGCTGGCGAACGATACGCGCATTCCGAGCCGCGACATGGTGCCGTCGTTGGGCGTCTACGAGGGCGCCGAGTACTACCCCGGCGGTGCCTTCCGGCCGAACTTCAACTCGATCATGCGCAACAACCGGCTGTCGCCGCTGTTCAACCCGCCTTCGCGCACGGCACTCGAGCGTGCGATCGCGCGGCGCACGAATCCGGCCGTGCCGCCGCGTTCACCGCGCCCGTTGCCGCCGTTGTTTCCGCGGCGCGACTAAAGCTATCTGCCATCCGCGGCGACCCGGCGCTGGACCGCGCCCACAATTTTGACGTTGGCGGGAACACGCATTGACGGCTGCTCTTCCACGTGAGGCAATCGACAGCCTCAGGACGGGAGGGAACCGAGATGCGACACTTTTTTGCATGGATCATCAGCCTGGGCATGCTGATTCCGGTGACGGCAGCGGCTGGCAACGAAGCGCTGGTCCTTGGTTTCCGAATGGATTCCCAGCGGCAACCGCACCTCGTCTCACTGACGACCAGTCCACGCGTCCCCGCTGCGCCACCCGTTGTCGGTGCCGCTTGGACGATAGCGGCGACTGCAGACCGTTCCGCCCTCCTCTGGTCGCGCCAATTGCCGATACCTCACCGATTCCACGCCGGCGAAGACTCAGAAACGTCCTTCGTGGCTGTCGTGCCGTCGCCTTCACCCGGCACGCATCTGAGTCTGCTGGACGAAACGCAACGCGAGCTGTGGGCCATGGACGTCGATCAGGCATCTCTGGACGGCGCAGCAGCCGCGTCTCTCAAGTTGGAACCCTCGCTTGTGGCCGCGAAAGCAGCCACCCATGAACTTCTCAACCATCAAACTGAGCCCGCATTGCAACGACAGATCGACGCGGCACGCGCCACCGGAGCAGAGCTCAGTAAGGACCTCCGCCTCCCCTATGCGGACTCGCACTCGAGTTTGAACCCTGGCATTACCGCACGTTCTCCGGCGAGCAGTCCTCTCATTTCCGCCCCTGACACCGCTGCTGCAAAGATGGCCGCCATCGTGGTCGCGCACGTCGTGGACGAAAGTGGCGGTGCTCCCGGCGTGGCTTTTCCTGCGACCGTGAGAGCGCTCGATGGCAGCGAACAGCAGGACTTGCAGGTAGAGGCAGACGGATCGCTCCGCATGTCCCTCACCGCGGGCACTTCCTATCGGCTGAGCCTGGCACCGCCGCCGCCGCTGGCAACCACGACGATTCGTTTCAACTATTCGGGAGCCGAGCCCGACCCTTTCGTCGTGAAGCGGGGCTGGCAGCTGGAGATGATTCTGAAGAATGCGCGTACCGGAGAGGTCATCAGCGACAACCTCGGAGCTTCCTACTCGGTTCGCAACGATCAGAATGAAGACTTCTTTGTGACGGCAAGCCGAGGACGACTGCTCGCTACCGTTTCCAGAGACTCCACCGCGAAGCTCGCTTTGGGAATAACGAATCTGTCGGGATACGCGCCCTCGATCTTATATCCACTCGGTCTTGTTTCCGGCAACGGAGCGATCGACATCCTGCTAGACCACGTCGAGACCGTCTTCGCCCACGTCTCGACAGAGCCGGGCGCTCAGTTCGCTGGTAGTTTCTATGCCGAATGCAATTCCCACGCAACGGAAAACGAGCCTCAGTACTGGATACGAGGCACTACGATCGAGCCCAATTCCATACGCTTTTACGCACCCTCGGGCCGCAAGTATTACTGCGACCTGAGTTCGTTGAATTTCAGCCGTCGCTTCACCGAGGTCCAGTTCAACACCGCAAGACCGGTCAACTGGACGATGCCGACGACGATCGACACGCGGTTCGACCTAATCGATACCGCCGGACGGCCTTACGAAGGCTCCTTCTATGGAGAATCCAACGACGAGGGGCTCGATACGAGATCGTACTGCGTCGAAAATCCCTGCATGTTGCCGCTGCCCTCCCAGCGTCCGGCGACTGTCCAGTTCTTTCTGACGAGCGACATCCCGTTTGCAACGATCGGCCCCGAAGTCTTCCGGAACGGCGACAGACGAAAGGTCGCCGTGCGGATGCAGCGTCGCGTAAACGGCCGCATTGTGAATCCCCAGTCCGATTCCTACGCCCGCCCTCGCGTTCGTGCATACGAAGTCCCCGGTGATCGCTTCGTCGTGTCGACCAGAACCAACGGGATCGGCGAATACGAGTTGCCGTTAATGGAGGGAACCTACGTCTTCGAGATCGACACCAACCGCGAAGATGGCGGACGCGGCAACGTCTTCTACCGGCGCCCCCATCGAACGTCCCCCATCACGATTTTGTCCGACCAACAATTGCCGGACATTGTGCTCGATGCGCAAGAAGGAGAAGTTCAACTCTCCATTACCCAAGCGTGCTTCACGACAGCGCCGCTCCATTCGTACCTCTTGGCCAGCGCTCAACTCGTCGCTGCCGACGGCACTCACGTCACCCGACCCTTTTTTCCTGTCACGCCCCCGACGCCGACGGCCGATGGACGATGTGTCGAGGAGTATCGTCTTTCGCTCAGCCCTGGCCACTACAACCTCTCCATTACGCGCCTAGGCTGGCCTCAGCGAGCTCCGGTGGACATAGAGGTCGTCGCCAACCAAGTCGCTCGATACGCGCAAACTTTTCCTGCCGAGCCACCCCCGCTGCTGTGGTCCACGCGTTTCTCGGACGCTCGCGGAAAACCGCTGCGTGACGTGCAGCTGTTGTTGCACGACCCAGCCCAGGCCGAAGCTTTTCCTTTGACTCTCAGTGAGGAGGGCCGAATCGCCATTCCTTACGCCGAAGGCTGGGGCGTCGAAATCCAATCCCCGGACGGCGGAAGTTCGGCGGGCCGTACATTCCTGTTCGGCCGCGATCCGCTCCCAGCCGAGGTCGTCCTTGAGGATCTTCCGCTGCAGGAAACGATGGAAAACGGCCTTCTCCGCCTGTACGGGAACGGGGATCGCGCCCACCGCTTCAACATCCTCGTGCTGGCGGATGGCTATGCCGATGAAAAAGAGTCCTTTACCGACAGCAACCGGAACGGGACTTGGGATGGTCTCATCTGGTACGACCTCGACGGCGACCATGTCTACTCGTCAGGAGATCTGACCTACTACGATTGGAATCATCCTCCGCCGGTGCTCGGAACCGTTCCGACCGACGGCGACGAACCGTTCGTCGACCTCAATGGCGACGGCTACCTCAGCGTCGACGACAAGGGGCTGTTTCTGGAAGCCTCGCGCTCGTTCGTGCGTTCGCTGCTCGGCTCGGACTTCTGGAACGAGCATCAAGACGCATTCAACGTCTATGTGCTTTTCACGCCTTCGCCGCAAGCGGGATTCAATGTCGTAGCGGCAAACGGCGCGAAGGTATGGGAACGCCGCACCCGCTACGGGGCGACTTTCGAGCTGGCTCGGTCGACACTCGAACTGGACCGCAACGCCGCCCTGGTCGACGCGACGGCCATACTGCCCGAAGTCGACCTGGCGGTCGTGGCCGTCAATACCCCACTCTGGGGGCCGCGATCCAATGTCACCTTGGCGCATCCGGGACTCATGGTCTTAGCCGCCGGCGCAAGCCAGATATCACCCAATGACTTTACGTCGAGCCACGAAATGGGGCATTTCGTCGGCGCCCTTTGCGACGAGTACGAAGAGTTTGGCGGCGTGCATCCGGCTGCCGGGTCGGCGGCATCGTACTGCCCCAACGTGTCCTTCACTCCTGAGGCTTCGAAGACGCCTTGGCTGGCATGGCTTCCGGCGGGCTTCAACGCTCCCAGCCGGGATATTGATGGCTCCGTGGGGATGTTTGAAGGCGCAAGCTATTACGCCGGTGGAGCATATCGCCCCTCTTACGATTCAAGGATGCGAAGCGAGAAGCCCTTCTTCAACGCTCCATCGCGTGCGGCTCTGCTCAAGGCCGTGCAACAGAGGATGGGACTTCCGACTTCGGAACGTCGACGATTGCCGCCGATTCTGCCCCGACGCCCCAATTGACGCATACCGCGGATTTGCCCGCTTGGGATGCAAGCCGGAGTCATCGGAACAGGATTGTGTGAAGATCGCCGATTGCGCACCCGCTGATCGCATGTCCGCCCTCATCGCCCACTGCAGCTGCCCCGACCCCGAAACCGCCGCCCGGATCGCGCGCGCGCTGGTCGAGGAACGCCTCGCCGCCTGCGTGCAGGCGCTGCCCGGGATGGTCTCGACCTATCGCTGGCAGGGCGCCGTGCAGGAAGAGCGCGAAGTGCTGCTGCTGATCAAGACCACGCGCGAGCGCTTCGAGGCATTGAAGTCGCGGCTGCCGGACTTGCATCCCTTCGATGTGCCCGAATTGATCGCGCTGGACGTCGTCGACGGCCTGCCGGCGTATCTGGATTGGGTCGCGGCTGCGACATCGTGACAATGAACGACCTGTAATGCGCGCGGTCCAAGCGCGGTCCTGTAGCCCGTCTACCGTTTTCCGGAGTGTTTTCGTGATGCGAACACTGTTCCTCGGCTTCTTCCTGGCGCTCGGCCTGGTCGGCTTCGCACAAGCGCAGGACGACGACCTGCTGCCGGTCGAGCAGGCGTTCAAGTTGAGCGCGAGCGTGACCGCGCCCGGCAAGATCGCTCTGCATTGGGACATCGCCAAGGACTACTACCTGTACCGCTCGCGCATCAAAGCGAAGACGACGCAGGCGGGGTTGACGCTCGGCGCGCCGGAACTGCCGCCCGGCAAGCAGAAGCACGACGAATTCCTCGGCGATGTCGAGACTTATCACGGTGCGGTCGACGCCGTCCTGCCCTACACGCTGGCCGATGCGACGGGCAAGACGCTGACCTTGAGCGTCAGCGTGCAGGGTTGCCACGAAGTCGATCCGAAGATCTGCTACCCGCCGCATGCGACGACGCTGAATCTGGAAATTCCTGCCGCCAGCGCGACGGCCGCGGCCACGCCAGTCGAATCGGCGCCGGAAGGTCTCAAGAGCGGCGCCGCCGAATCGCTGGTCAAGCTCGGCGGCGAGCCCGGGCTCGGCGGCAGCGGCGACCGCACGCCGCTGCCGCCGGAACAGGCGTTCGTGTTCGAAGCGATCGCGGCCAGTCCGACCGCGCTGCTCGCGCGCTGGACGATGCCCAAGGGCTACTACCTGTATCGCGACAAGAGCACGGTCACCCTCGCCGACGGCAGCGGTGCGCGCCTCGGCGCGCCGCGCTGGCCCGAGGGTGTGCCGCACACGGACGAGCATTTCGGCGAGGTCGTCGTCTATTTCAATCAAGTCGAGCTGCCGCTCGCGCTGGCACGCGAACGCGGCGAGCCGCAGACGATCAAGGTGCATGCGGAATATCAAGGCTGCCAGGACGACGGCATCTGCTACCCGGTGATGACGCGCGAGGTCAGCGTGGACATGCCGGCGGCGACGGCGGAGGAGCTGGAGGCGGCGAAGGCGTCGTTCGTGCCGACGGTGGCGCAGGCGCAGCCCGCTTCCGGCGCTGTCGCGCCGGCCTCTCCCGCAAGCGGAAAAGGCGCCAGCAGTGAAGGCCAGTCGGAAGAGCAGGTGCTCGCTGCGAACCTGTCGAGCAATCGCTTGGTCGCCTTGCTCTCGTTCTTCGGTTTCGGCCTGCTGCTCGCGTTCACGCCCTGCGTGTTCCCGATGGTCCCGATCCTGTCGGGCATCATCGCCGGCTCCGGCGACAACATCTCGACCCGGCGCGCGTTCGTGCTGTCGGTGGTGTACGTGCTGGCGACCTGCGTCGTGTTCACCATTGCCGGCGTCGTCGCCGGGCTCGCCGGTGCGAACCTGCAGGCGGCGTTCCAAAAGCCGTGGATTCTGTGGAGCTTCGCCGGCATTTTCGTGCTGCTCTCGCTCAGCATGTTCGGTTTTTACGATCTGCAGTTGCCGAGCTCGCTGCAGACCAAGCTGGCCGACATCAGCAACCGCCAGAAAGGCGGCTCGCTGCTGGGCGTCGCGATCATGGGCCTGCTCTCGGCGCTGATCGTCGGCCCCTGCGTGGCGCCGCCGCTCGCCGCAGCCGTGCTCTACATCAGCCAGACGCGCGATCCGGTGTTCGGCGGTCTCGCGTTGTTCGTGCTGAGTCTCGGCATGGGCGCGCCGCTGGTCGTGTTCGGCACTGCGGCCGGGCGCTACCTACCGCGTGCGGGCGCTTGGATGAACGCGGTCAAGGCGGTGTTCGGCGTGCTCTTCTTGGGCCTCGCGATCTGGATGCTGAGCCGTATCCTCGACGGCGTCTGGGTCATGCTGATGAGCGGCGCGCTGCTGGTCGCCTCGGCGGTCTATCTCGGTGCGCTCGAACGCCTGCCCGACGACGCCTCCGGCTGGAGCCGGTTGTGGAAGGCGCTCGGCGTGATCCTGCTCCTGCTCGGCGCGGCCGAGCTGATCGGCGCCGCGGCCGGCGGGCGCGACGTGCTCAAGCCGCTCGGCGGCATCGTCGCCAGCGGCGGCGGCCAGCAAAGCGGCGGCGAGCTCGCGTTCCGCAAGATCAAGTCCAGCGCCGACCTCGACCGCGAAATCGCCGCCGCCGCACAGGGCGGCCATCCGGTGATGCTCGATTTCTATGCGGACTGGTGCGTGAGCTGCAAGGAGATGGAGAAATTCACCTTCACCCAAGCTCCGGTGCACAAGAGCCTGGCCAATTTCGTGCTGCTGAAGGCCGACGTCACCGCCAACGACGAGGCCGATCAGGCTCTGTTGAAGCGCTTCGGCCTGTTCGGCCCGCCGGCGACGATCTTCTTCAGCGGCGGCGAGGAGCGCCGCGCATTGCGCCTGATCGGCTTCGAGAACGCCGACGCGTTCGTCGCACGGATCGGCAAGCTGCAGTGAGCGGGTTCAATCGCACCAACCTGCTGATCCTCGTCATTGCGATCGGCGGTGCGCTCGGCGGTTTCCTGGTCGGCGGCTGGCTGCGGCCCTCGCCGCCGCAATTCGCGGCAGCGCATACGCTGAAGGTGGGCGATGCGAGTACGCCGCTCAGTCTGCCCGACCTCGCCGGCAAGCCGCGCGCGCTGGGCGAGTGGCAAGGCAAGCTGGTGCTGCTGAATTTCTGGGCCAGCTGGTGCGCCCCCTGCCGCGAAGAGATGCCTCTGCTCGACCGCAGCCAGCAGCGCTACGCCGGCAAGGGTTTGCAGATCGTCGGCGTCGCGGCCGACTCGCCGGAGGCGACGCAAGCGTTCTTGCGGCAATATCCGGTCGCCTATCCGATCCTGCTCGACGACCCGGCGCGCGGCGGCGACGTCGCGCTCGATTACGGCAATCTGCGCGGCGTGCTGCCCTATACGGTCTTGATCGGCCGCGACGGCCGCATCCTCGCGCAACGCGCCGGCAACTTCACCGAAGCGGCGCTCGAGGCCTGGCTCGCCCCGCATTTCTAACCCAAACTCCGGCATTTCCCGTCGAACGTCGTCGAACTGGACAGAACGGGCAAGCTCCCCCAGACTAGCGCCCCGTTTCCCGCGAGTGCGCCCGTGGCCAAGATTCTGGTCCTGCACGGCCCCAACCTCAACTTGCTCGGTACGCGCGAGCCCGAGGTCTACGGGCGCACGACGCTGGTCGACATCGACGCCGAGCTGGCGCGCAACGCGCGCGACGCCGGGCACGAACTGAGCAGCCTGCAGTCGAACGCCGAACACGTACTGATCGATCGTGTCCAGGCCGCCGCGCGCGACGGTACTGCCTTCATCCTGATCAACCCGGGCGCGTTCACCCACACCAGCGTCGCGCTGCGCGATGCGTTCGCCGCCGTTGCGATCCCGTTCGTCGAGATCCATCTGAGCAACGTGCACGCGCGCGAAGCGTTCCGTCATCACTCGTATTTTTCCGACCTCGCCGTCGGCGTCATCGCCGGCTTCGGCGCGGACAGCTACCGTCTCGCGCTCGACGCCGCCGTGCGCCGGCTCGGGGCCTGACCTTTTTCAAAGACTTTCAGCCGGGAGTCCGCATGGACCTGCGCAAGATCAAAAAACTCATCGACCTGCTCGAAGAATCCAATCTCGCCGAACTCGAAATCAAAGAAGGCGAAGAGATCGTGCGTCTGTCGCGCCTGCCCAAGGGCATGGTCGCCTCGATGCCGCAGATGGTGCCGGCGCAGCCCATGCGCGTCGAAGCACCGGCCCCGGCCGCCGCACCCGCGGCGAGCGAGCCTCCGGCGGCGAGCACCGGCGGCAAGTCGCTGCCGGCCGGCCATGTCGTAAAAGCACCGATGGTCGGTACCTTCTACGCGTCGGCGAACCCGGAAGCGGCGGCGTTCGTCAAAGTCGGCCAGGCGGTCAAGGCCGGCGACACGCTCGGCATCATCGAGGCGATGAAGATGTTCAACCAGATCGAGGCCGACGTCAGCGGCACCGTCCTCGCCATCCTCGTCAACAACGGCCAGCCGGTCGAGTTTGACGAGCCGATGTTCGTGGTGGGCTGAAGAGCCGGGATTGGGGATTCGTGATTCGGGATTCGAAACAGCGCCCGCATGAGCGACTCGATGTCTGGCAGGATGCCATGGCATTGGTGGAAGCCATTTATCGGCTGACCGAACATTTCCCCGACAGCGAGCGGTTCGGACTGATCAGCCAAATGCGCCGTGCTGCCGTCAGCGTCCCTTCCAACATCGCGGAAGGTGCGGCGCGGCGATCCACCGTCGAATACCTGCGCTTCCTCTCGATCGCCCGCGGCTCGCTCGCCGAGCTCGACACGCAAATCCACATCGCCGTACGTCTCGACTTTGCCGCTCGCTCCGAGCCGTTGGACGAAATCCTTCAACGCACCTTCGCGCGCCTGAACGCGCTGATCCATTCGATCGAGTCGCGCAGCGCGGATTCCGCGCTTTCCCAATCCCCAATCCCAAATCCCCAATCCCGGCCCCTCCATGCTCGATAAAGTCGTCATCGCTAACCGCGGCGAGATCGCACTGCGCGTGCTGCGCGCCTGCCATACGCTCGGCATCAAGACGGTCGCGGTGCACTCGACCGCCGACCGCAACCTCAAGCACGTCGGCATGGCCGACGAGTCGGTCTGCATCGGGCCGCCGCCGGCGGCCGAAAGCTATCTCAACGTGCCGGCGATCATCGCGGCGGCGGAAGTCACCGACGCGCAGGCGATCCATCCCGGTTACGGCTTCTTGTCGGAGAACGCCGACTTCGCCGAAAGAGTGGAAAAGTCCGGCTTCATCTTCATCGGCCCGACCGCCGACGTGATTCGCCTGATGGGCGACAAGGTCGAGGCGATCCGCGCGATGAAGGCGGCCGGCGTGCCGTGCGTGCCGGGCTCGGGCGGTCCGCTCGGCGAGGACATGGTCGCCAACACCAAGGTCGCGCGCGAGATCGGCTACCCGGTCATCATCAAGGCGGCCGGCGGCGGCGGCGGGCGCGGCATGCGCGTCGTGCACACCGAAGCGCATCTCTCCAACGCGATCCAGATGACCAAGTCGGAAGCCAAGGCCGCGTTCGGTAACGGCGAGGTCTACATGGAGAAATTCCTGGAGAACCCGCGCCACGTCGAAATCCAAGTGCTCGCCGACGGCCAGGGCAATGCGATTCATCTGGGCGAGCGTGACTGCTCGATGCAGCGCCGCCACCAGAAAGTGGTCGAGGAAGCGCCGGCACCGGGCATCACGCCCGAGCAGCGCGCGGAGATCGGCAAGGTCTGCGTCGAAGCCTGCCTGCGCATCGGCTATCGCGGCGCCGGCACGTTCGAGTTCCTGTACGAGAACGGCCGCTTCTACTTCATCGAGATGAACACGCGCATCCAAGTCGAGCATCCGGTCACCGAGCTGATCACCGGCGTCGATCTGGTGCGCGAGCAGCTCTTGATCGCGGCCGGCGAGAAGCTGTCGATCCGCCAGCAGGACGTGGTGCTGACCGGCCACGCGATCGAATGCCGCGTCAACGCCGAAGATCCCGACACCTTCATGCCGAGCCCGGGCATCGTGAAGCGCTTCGAAGCGCCCGGCGGCCCCGGCGTGCGCGTCGACACGCACGTCTACGACGGCTACCGCATTCCGCCGAACTACGATTCGATGATTGGCAAGCTGATCGTGCACGGTCGCGACCGCGCCACCGCGATCGCACGCATGCGCATCGCGTTGTCGGAGATGGTCGTCGAAGGCATCAAGACCAACGTGCCGCTGCAGCAACGCATCATGGCCGACGGCGGCTTCCAGAGCGGCGGCCAGAACATCCACTACCTCGAGCGGCGCATCGCGGAGGCGAAAGAGAAAGCGATCGGGATCGGGTAAAGGCCGAGATTTGGGATTTGGGATTGGGAATTGGAAGGAGCCGGTTGTTGCGACGGCGATTCATTTCCCCACCAAGACGGCGAGCGCTTCGCGATCCACTTTTGCGCACTCTAGGAGTCTGCTTTGTCCAATCCGCCATCCCAAACCCCTAATCCCGGCTTCCTCGAACTCGCCCTCACCGTCCACGAATCCGAGCAGGAACGCGTCGAACTCGCGCTCGAAGAAGTCGGCGCGCTCAGCGTGACCCTGCTCGATGCCGAGGTCGACACGCCCAATGAACGTGCGATCCTCGAACCCGGCGTCGGCGAGACGCCGTTGTGGGGCGAGATCGCATTGTGTGCGCTGTTCGACGCCGGCACCGATCGCGCCGGATTGCTGCACGTCTTGACCGACCTCCTGCCCGAGCTCGCGCCCGAGCGCATCGCGTTTCGCGAGGTCGCCGACCAGGACTGGACGCGAGTCTGGATGGATCAGTTCCAGCCGATGCGCTTCGGTCGCCGGCTGTGGATCTATCCGTGGAACATCGAACCGCCGGCGGACGATCGCGACGCGATCGTGGTGCGTCTCGATCCCGGCCTCGCGTTCGGCACCGGCACGCATCCGACCACGGCCCTGTGCCTGGAATGGCTCGACGGCATCGAGATCGCCGGCCGCGACGTGATCGACTACGGCTGCGGCTCGGGCGTGCTCGCGATTGCCGCGCTCAAGCTCGGCGCCGCACGTGTGGTCGGCGTCGACAACGATCCGCAGGCGATCGAGGCGAGTCGCGACAACGCCGCGCGCAACGGCGTCGTAGAACGTCTCGAACTCCTGTTGCCGGAGGAGTTTGCGCAGGCGCAGGCAGACGTCTTCGTCGCCAACATCCTCGCAGGCCCCCTGGCCGAACTCGCGCCGCGCTTCGCCGCGAACGTGCGCCCGGGCGGCGCGCTGGCGCTGTCGGGCATCCTGCAAGGACAGGCGCAGGAACTGGTCGAGCGCTACGCGGAATGGTTCGACGATCTGCTCGTGACCACGCGCGAAGATTGGGTGCGCATCAGCGGCCGCCGCCGCTGACCCGACCCGACACGCCCGACGCGCGTAACGCGTCACGCCCGCGACCTTCGCTCTTGCGATCCTCCTTGATCGCCGCGACCTGCTCGCGCGCAAGAACCGGTGCGGTGCGTCTTCGGGAAACTCTACTCGCGGCCGTCCATGGCCGCGCTTCTCATCAGCGGCTTACAATCGGCGCATGTATGCGCAATGTCCCGAGTGCCTGACGATCTTCAAACTCGGCGGCGCCGAGCTCGCCGCAACGCGCGGTGAGGTGCGCTGCGGCCATTGTGCGGCCGTGTTCGACGCGCTGCGCACGTTGACCGAGCAGTTGCCGCCCGAACCGATCGAATATCTGCAGACCCATCCGCTCGGGCCGGCGCCGCCGCAGCTGGAGCTGCCGGTGTTCCGCCCCAATCCGGCGCAGGCGATGCTGTTCGTCACCCAAGCCGAACGCGTGCTCGCGGCCGATCGCTCGACCTTGCCCGCGTTCGCCGCCGCGCGTCGGCGCGCACGCGCGCCGCGCAATGGGACATGGCTCGCCGGCTGCTTCCTGCTGCTGCTCGTGCTCGGCGGCGAGATCGCCTGGGCCGAACGCGCACGCTGGATCGACGACGCACGCGTGCGGCCGTGGCTCGACGCGGCCTGCGCACGCCTCGCCTGCCGCCTGCCGTTGCGCCACGATGCGTCCACGCTGAGCCTGCTCTCGCGCGACATTCGGCCGCACCCGTCCGTCGACGGCGCGCTGATCGTCTCCGCCACGCTGCGCAACGACGCCGCCTTCGCGCAGTCGTATCCGACCGTCGGCATCACCTTGTCGGATCTCGACGAGAAACGCATCGCGATGCGCCGCTTCGTGCCGCGCGACTACCTCGGCGATACGCGCGCCGTCGAGCAGGGGCTCGCCGCCGGCGCCAGCGCAGCGCTGGTGTTCGAGATCGCCGATCCCGGCCGCAATGCGGTCGCGTTCGAGTTCAAGTTCGAGTGAGCGCAAGCGTCGCCGGGCGTCTGCTCAGTGATCGCTTGAAGAAGCACACGCAAGCCGCGCACGCGCAACGACCTCGCCGCACGCACGAATCGCAACACCGGATTTCACATTCCAAGGACTTACCAAGGCGACCCCGCGGCGCTAATATCCCCTTCCGACGTGCATCTCGCTTGCGCGTCGGCCCACTCAAGGAAGTCGGTTTCATCTGAAGGGGCCCTGTTCGCTGTGAACGCCGCAAGTCTGCCGCGCGCCGATGTCGCGCACGAATCCTCATTGCAACCCGCGCTGCGCGAATGCGTTTCGCGCGCGGTACGCCGCTATTTGTCCGACGTCGAATCCGAGCCCGGCGAGGGCTTGCATTCGCTCGTCATGTGCGAAGTCGAATCACCGCTGCTGCGCGAAGTGATGACCTGGTACGGCGGCAACCAGAGCCGCGCCGCGGCCGCTCTCGGCATCAATCGCGCCACCCTGCGCAAGAAGCTGCAGCAGTACGGTTTGGCCGATTGAGGGGCGCCGCCCGCGGCGCAAGCGCGAAGCCGGTCGCGCCGCTACAATTCCGCCTTTTCCGGCGACCTGTTTGATCCCATGTTCGATGCGACTCTGGTTCCCGCGCGGCGCGCGCTGCTCAGCGTTTCCGACAAGACCGGCCTGATCGATCTCGCGCGCGGCCTCGACGCGCTCGGCGTCGCGCTGCTGTCGACCGGCGGCACCGCCAAGGCGCTGCGCGAGGCCAGTCTGCCGGTAACCGATGTCAGCACGTTGACCGGCTTTCCCGAGATCATGGATGGGCGCGTCAAAACGCTGCACCCGCGCGTGCACGGCGGCTTGCTCGGCCGGCGCGGCATCGACGATGCAGTGATGGAACAGCACGGCATCGAACCGATCGATTTGTTGATCGTCAATCTGTATCCGTTCGAGCAGGTCACCTCGGCACCCGATTGCACCCTCGCCGATGCGGTCGAGAACATCGACATCGGCGGCCCGGCGATGCTGCGCGCCGCGGCGAAGAACCACGATCACGTCGCCGTCGCGGTCGATCCGACCGACTACGCCGAAGTGCTCGAAGCGCTCGCGCACGGCGGCACCTCGCTGGTGCTGCGCCGCCGCCTCGCCGCCAAGACCTATGCGCACACGGCGCGCTACGACGGCCTGATCGCGAACTGGCTCGGCACGCGCGCCGATGCGGACAAGCCCGAAGCGTTCGCGCCGAGCCTGCGCCTCGCATTCGAGCGCAAGCAGACGCTGCGGTACGGCGAGAATCCGCATCAAGGCGCGGCACTGTACGTCGAACGCCACCCGCCGCGCGGCACCGTCGCCGCCGCGCGCGTGCTCGCCGGCAAGGAACTCTCCTACAACAACATCGCCGACGCCGACGCCGCGCTCGAGTGCGTAAAAGCGTTCCGCAAGACGCCGGCCTGCGTCATCGTCAAGCACGCCAATCCTTGCGGCGTCGCGCTCGGCGCCAACTTGGCCGAAGCCTACGAGAACGCCTACGCGACCGATCCGGTGTCCGCGTTCGGCGGCATCATCGCCTTCAACGGCCGTCTCGATGCGGCGACGGCGAAGACGATCGTCGCGCGCCAGTTCGTCGAAGTCGTGGTCGCGCCGGCGTTCGAGCCCGAAGCGATCGCGGCGATCGCAGCGAAGCCGAATGTGCGCGTGCTCGAAACCGGCGACTGGGACGAACTGCCGCCGCACGCGCAGGACTACAAGCGCATCGCCGGCGGCCTGTTGGTGCAGGACGCCGATCGCGACACGCTGCTCTTGTCCGACCTCAAGGTCGTGTCCAAGCGCACGCCCGACGCGACCGAGCTGCACGATCTCCTGTTCGCCTGGCACGTCGCGATGTACGTGAAGTCGAACGCGATCGTGTACGCGCGCGGCGGCCGCACGGTCGGCATCGGCGCCGGTCAAATGAGCCGCGTCATCAGCGCCAAGATCGCCGCGCTGAAGGCGGCCGATGCCAAGCTCGAAGTGCCCGGCAGCGTGATGGCGTCCGATGCGTTCTTCCCGTTCCGCGACGGCATCGACGCCGCCGCCGCGGCCGGCATCCGCGCCGTGATCCAGCCGGGCGGTTCGATGCGCGATGCCGAAGTCGTCTCTGCCGCGGACGAGCACGGCATGGCGATGGTGTTCACTGGCGTGCGGCATTTCAGACATTGAAGCGAGGATTGGGGATTCGGGATTGGGGATTCGGAAAAGCCAATCCGAATTCCTGCGCGAAGCCCATCCCCTTCCGTAGCGGTGCTCTACCAATCCCCAATCCCGAATCTCGAATCCCGGCCTCCCCATGAAAATTCTGGTCATCGGTTCCGGCGGCCGCGAGCACGCGCTGGCCTGGAAGTTGAAGCAATCATCGCGCGTCACTGAAGTGCTGGTCGCGCCCGGCAATGCCGGCACCGCGCTCGAGCCCGGCGTGCGCAACGTCGAGATCGGCGTGACCGATGTCGACGGTCTGCTGACCTTGGCCTTGGACGAAGACATCGCGCTGACCGTGGTCGGGCCGGAAGCGGCGCTTGCCGCCGGCGTGGTCGACCGCTTTCGCGCCGCGGGCCTGCCGTGTTTCGGTCCGACCCGCGTCGCTGCGCAGCTCGAAAGCTCCAAAGCGTTCGCCAAGGATTTTCTCGCGCGTCACAACATCCCGACCGCGCACTACGCCGTCTTCACCGAACTCGAACCCGCGCTCGCCTACGTGCGCGCGCAAGGCGCGCCGATCGTGATCAAGGCCGACGGTCTCGCCGCCGGCAAGGGCGTGGTCGTCGCGCTGACCCTGGCCGACGCCGAACAAGCGCTGCACGACATGCTCGGCGCGCACGCTTTCGGCGACGCCTCCGCGCGCGTGGTGATCGAGGAATTCCTCGACGGCGAGGAAGCCAGCTACATCGTCATGAGCGACGGTCGCAACGTGCTGCCGCTGGCGACCAGCCAGGACCACAAGCGCCGCGACGAAGGCGATCTGGGTCCGAACACCGGCGGCATGGGCGCCTATTCGCCGGCGCCGGTGGTCACGCCCGCGGTCGAGCAGCGCATCCTCGAACAGGTCGTGCGCCCGACTATCGCCGGCATGGCGGCCGAAGGGGCGCCGTTCGTCGGCTTTCTCTACGCCGGTTTGATGATCGACAAGAGCGGCGCGCCGAAGGTGATCGAATTCAACGCGCGCTTGGGTGATCCGGAAACGCAGCCGATCCTGTTGCGTCTGCGATCGGATCTGGTCGAACTCGCCGAAGCGGCGATCGACGGCCGCCTCGACACGCAGTCGGCGCAATGGGACCCGCGCCCGGCGCTCGGCGTGGTGGTCGCCGCGGGCGGCTATCCGGGCAAGGTACGCAGCGGCGATGCGATCGACGGCCTCGCGGTATCAGCCGCCCCCGACGCCAAGGTGTTCCACGCCGGTACCCGACTCGACGGCGAGCGCGTCGTCACCGCCGGCGGCCGCGTGCTGACCGTGTGCGCGCTCGGCGAAGACATCGGTGCCGCACGCGAACGCGCCTACGCGCTGTTGCGCACGCTGCATTTCGACGGCGCTTTCCATCGGCGCGACATCGGGCATCGCGCGCTGCGGCGCAGCTGAGCAGCCGCGCCGCACGAAATCATCTCAACGCTTCGGCGGCGGCGCAGCCGGTGCCGCCGGTGCCGCACCGGGCGGTGGCGGCGCCGGTCCGCGATCGGCCTGCAACCGGCTCGGACGGAAGATGTCGGAACTGGCCGGCCAAGGGCGGTCGGGCAGCTTCTTCGCTTGCAGCAACTGCAGCACTTCGCGATAACCGCCGAGTTCGGCCTGACCGCCGGCGCGCAGGACCAGGAACATCGCTCCCTGCTGCGTCTTCACCGCATCGTCCCACTTGCCGTTGGCGGCCAACGCGAGCGCATAAGCCTCGCCGACTTGCGGCAATTGGCTGCCGCGGTACACCTTGGCGGCGTAGTCGAGGGCGACGCGCTTTTCGTCGGCACTGGCCGCCGGACAGGTGCTGGCCAAGCGCGCGAACAGTTGCAGCAAGTAGACATCGTTCGGATTCTTGGCGAGTGCGCCGTTGACGTCCTTGATCCCGGCGGCGCAACGCCCGGCGGCGACTTCGGCCGCGACCAGTCGCGCCCAGCTGTCGCCATCGGCCGGAACGATTTCGGCCGCAGCGCGGTACTGCTCGACCGCGCCTTCGGGGCGGCCGCTGCGCATCAGGAGATTGCCGAGCGAGACGCGCGCGCCGATCAATTTCGGGTCGAGGCGGACCGCTTCTTCGTAGCCGCGTTGCGCGCCGGCGTCGTCGCCGGCGACTTCGCGCACCGCGCCCTGGCTGAAGCGCGCGACCGCGTTCTTGCCGTCGGCTGCGATCGCCGCGGCGACGCGCGACTCCGCCGCCGGCAGGTTGCCCGACAGCGCTTCGATGCGTGCGTACAGCGCCAGCACGGCGACGTCGTTCGGCGCGATCTTGAGCGCGTTGTCCAAGCTCGCGCGCGCAGCCGGATACTGGCGTTGGCCGGCGAGCACGATCGCTTCGTTCAAGGCCAGCGTCTTCGGATCGACCGGCTTGGGCGGCGCCTGCGTGGCGGCGCGACCGAACAGACCGGCGCCGAGCGGATCGTACAGACTCGGCGCGTTGGGGCCGGCCTTCGCGCGCGCCTCCGCAGCGGCTTTCGCATTGCCCGTGCCGGCGTAGGCGTCGGCGAGTTCCGTGTACAGCTTGTTCGCATCGGGCGCCAGCTTCAGCGCTTGGTTGTATTGCTGGACTGCGTCGGCGTAGCGCTTCTGGCGCAAGGCGATCTCACCGAGCATCGCGTACGGCACCGCCTGGTCCTGCTTCTTGGCGGTGTATTCCTCCAGCATCTTGCGCGCGCCGTCGAGATCGCCGCCGCTCATCTTCTGGTTCGCCGCCGCGGTGCGGATCGGCAGATAGTTCTGATCGAGCGCGAACGCGTTCTCGAACGAGGATTTCGCGCCGATCGTGTTCTTGTCGCCGAGCGAAATGATGCCTTGCAGATAGCGCCAGCGGCCGTCCTTGGGCGCCAGCAGCACGGCGTCTTCGATCGCGACCGAAGCAGCCGCATAGAGCTCGTTGCGTGCATAGACCGCGGCGAGCAGCGCGTAGGCCTCGGCGAGCGGATCGCCGGCCAGCGTGGCGCGAACCTTGTCGAATTCCTCGCGCTCCTTGCGCAGCGCGTCCGCCTTCGGCGCCGGCAATTTCGACAGATCCGGCGTCGGCACCGGCTTGAGCAGCGCTTCGGCATGCAGCAGCGACGGCAGCGCCAAGGCGATGGCAGCGGCGAGGAGGAATCGGGAGAGCGGCTTGGAAGACATCGGCGGATACCGCGGCGACGCGGCCATGAAGGAACAAGCCGCGCAGTTTACCCGCTCGCGCCGGTGCGCGCGCCGACCGGTGGCGGCACGCGAAGTTCGCTATCTTCCGGCGTCGCCAATGCGGGGCGCGTGCTGCTAGATTCGTGCAAACCACGGGGGAATCGGCGGGCCATGGGCAGCTCCAATCAGTTCGATCTGTTGCGCACGCGCCGCTTCCTGCCGTTCTTCGCCACGCAAGCGCTCGGCGCGTTCAACGACAACGCGTTTCGTCAGGCGCTGGTGGTGCTGGTCGCCTTTCATCTGGGTCTCTCCGATGCCGACGTCGGGTTCTACTCGAACCTCGCGCCGGCGCTGTTCATCTTGCCGTTCTTCCTGTTCTCGGCCAGCGCCGGTCAGCTCGCGGAAAAGTACGAAAAGACGCGCCTGATCCGTTTCGTCAAACTGTTCGAGATCGCCGCGATGGCGTTGGCCGCCTACGCCTTCCACGCCAAGAACGTACCGCTGTTGCTCGGCGTGTTGTTTCTGATGGGCCTGCATTCGACCCTGTTCGGCCCGATCAAATACGCGATCCTGCCGCAGGCGCTCGCGCCGAACGAGCTGGTCGGCGGCAACGGGCTGGTCGAAATGGGCACTTCGCTGGCGATCCTGATCGGCATGATCGCCGGCGGCTCGCTGATGGCGATGACCGACATCGGGCCGACCGCGGCGTCGATCCTGGTCGTCGGCGTCGCGTTGCTCGGTTATCTGGTCAGCCGCGCGATTCCGCCGGCCCCGCCGACCGCGCCGGATCTCCGCTTCAACTGGAATCTGTTCACCGAGACGGCGCGCGCGTTGCGCTTCGTCGCGCGCAATCGCACGGTGTTCAATTCGGTGCTCGGCATCTCCTGGTTCTGGTTCTTCGGCGGCGTGTTCACCGCGCAGCTGCCCAACTACACCAAGCTTTTCCTCGGCGGCAACGAATCGGTCGCGATCTTAGTGCTGGCGCTGTTCTCGATCGGTGTCGGCGCCGGTTCGCTGCTGTGCGAACGGTTGTCGGGGCACAAAGTCGAGATCGGCCTGGTGCCGTTCGGCTCGATCGGACTGACCTTGTTCGGCGTCGATCTGTACTTCGCCCGACCCGAGCCATCCGTCGTACACGGGCTCAGCGCACTCGCCTTCCTGGCCTCGCCCGGCGGCTGGCGCATCGCGCTCGATCTGACCCTGCTCGGCGTGTTCGCCGGCTTCTACATCGTGCCGCTGTTCGCCCTGGTGCAGAGCCGCGCCGAGCGCAGCGAGCTGTCGCGCGTGATCGCCGGCAACAACGTGCTCAACGCCTTGTTCATGGTGGTCGCGGCCGGACTCGGCATCGGTCTCACTGCGCTCGGTTTTTCGATTCCGCAGATCTTCCTGACCGTGGCGCTGATGAACGCGCTGGTCGCGATCTACATCTACACGCTGGTGCCGGAATTCCTGATGCGGTTCCTGTCGTGGATCCTGGTCAAGACGCTGTATCGCATCAAGACCGAGGGACTCGAGCAGGTGCCCGACGAGGGCGCCGCCCTGCTCGTCTGCAACCACGTCAGCTATATGGATCCGCTGATCGTCGGCGGCCTCGTGCGGCGGCCGCTGCGCTTCGTGATGTACTACAAGATCTTCAACGTGCCGCTGCTGAACTTCATCTTCCGCACCGCCAAGGCGATTCCGATCGCCGGCAGCAAGGAAGACCCGGCTCTGCTCGAACGCGCATTCGACGAGATCGATCGCGCGCTCGCCGAAGGCGAGCTGGTCTGCGTTTTTCCGGAAGGTGCGCTCACGCGCGACGGCGAGATCGCGCCGTTCCGCAACGGCGTCGAGAAGATTCTCGCGCGCCGCCCGGTGCCGGTGGTGCCGGTCGCGCTGCGCGGCCTGTGGGGCTCGGTGTTCAGCCGCCACGACTCCGCGCTCGGCCGCGCGCGCCTGCCGCGGCGTTTCTGGTCGCGTATCGCGGTCGCGTTCGGCGCGCCGCTGCCGCCCACGACCGACGCGGCGACGCTCGAACAGCGCGTGCGCGAACTGCGCGGAGAATGGGCGTGACGGCGACCAAGCGCCGTCTGCTTCTGCTCAGTGTGTCCGCCGGCGCCGGCCATGTGCGCGCTGCCGAAGCGCTGCGCGCCACTGCCGCAACGCAGTTCGATGCAGAAGCTTTGCATCTGGACGTGATGGACTACGTGCCGGCGGCATTCCGCACGCTATACACCGACCTGTATCTGAAATTAGTCGAGCACAGCCCGACCACTTGGTCGATGCTGTATCGGATCATGGATCGCACGCCACCGAGCGCACCGCTGGCGCGCCTGCGCCGCGCGATCGAGCGCCTGAACTCGCGCGAGCTGCGCCGGGCCGTCGCCGACTTCGCTCCCGACGTAGTGATCTGCACGCATTTTCTGCCGGCCGAATTGCTGATGCGCGAGCGCCAACGCGCGCGTCTCACCGCGTCGGTGTTCGTCGTGGTGACCGACTTCGATCTGCACGGCCTTTGGGTGGTGCCGGAGATGGCCGGCTACTTCGCCGCCAGCGACGAAGTCGCGTTCCGCATGCGTGCGCGCGGCATCGACGAACGCTGCATCCAGGTCAGCGGCATCCCGATCATGCCGGTCTTCGCGCAAACGCTCGACCGTAACGCCTGCGCGACCGAGTTCGGCCTCGATCCGCAGCGCCGCGCGATCCTCTTGATGGGCGGCGGCGCGGGTCTGGGTGGTCTCGACGAAGTCGCCGAGCGGCTGCTCGCGCTCGAGGCGGACTTCCAGCTGGTCGCGCTGGCCGGCCGCAATGCGGCGATGCTCGAGCGTCTGCGCGCGCTGGCCGAGCGGCATCCGCGCCGCCTGATCGCGCAGGGCTACACCGACCGTGTCGAACGCTTGATGACGGCCTGCGACCTGGTCATCACCAAACCCGGCGGACTGACCACCTCCGAATGCCTCGCACTCGGCCGGCCGATGATCGTGCATGCGCCGATTCCGGGCCAGGAAGAGCGCAACTGCGACTACCTGCTCGAACAAGGCGCCGCGCTGAAGGCGGTCGACGCGACCGCGCTCGACTATCGCGTGCGCGATCTCTTGGCCGACTCGCAGCGCCTCGCCGCGCTGTCGCGGCGCGCGCTGGCGCTCGGCCGGCCGCAGGCGGCACGCGACGTGTTGCGCACGGCGCTCGCGCCAGCCTGAGCGCTCAGGCCGCCCAGCCGGCAATCACGCAGAGCGCGATCAGCGCGACCCAGACGTACAGGATGCGGCGCAGCACGGTGCGTGCGTCGGTCAGTTCCAGCAGCGGATTGTCGACGTCGGTGGCGTAGCCGTCGCCGGCGATCACGTCGGCGTCGATGCCGGCACGCGCGAGCGCGCCGAGGAAGCCGAGATCGAGGGTAAAGTAACCCTGGCCGTGCGTGGCGTGATAGTCGCGCCAGGTCTTGACCACGGCGTCGAACTCGGTCGCCAGCGCCAAGGTCAGCGCGACCAGATGCGAAGGGGCCCAATCGAGCACCAGCGCGGCGCGCTCCAAGCCCGCGCGGCGCTCGGCGTCGATTTCCGCGGTGAAGGCCGGGTGCCGCGCCAGCAATTGCACGACACGATAGGTGATGGCGCCGGCCGGGCCCAACACGACGAACCAGAACAGCACGCCGAACCAGCGCGACAGCGCCGAGGCGAACGTGGCTTCCACCAGCGGGGCCGATTGCAGCGGCAACGGCTCGGCTGCCGGTACCGGGCGCAGGCCTTGCGCGGCGGCGTAGCGACGATCGCTGTCGGGCGCTTTCAACACCGCGTCGATGTCGGCTTCGAGATCGCGCGGTCCAATGCTGTAGAACAGCACCAGCACGCCGAAGGCGAATGCCGGCAAGCCGAACAGCACGTGCGCCAGTGCGCTCTGAATCAATGCACACAGCACCAGCACGATCAGCGGCAACCACCACGGCGGCGGCGCGCCGGCCGCGCCGTTCCAGCGGCTCAGCCAGTGCTTCAACCAGGAGAAGTCACGCAGGCGTGCGAGGTCGGGCAAGGCATGCGCCGCCGCCAGAACCAGCACTACCGCGAGCAGAGTCTGTGCCATATGCCTTTCCGAAGGACGCGCGAGCGGCGACGCTCGCCGCATTCTAGCGGAGCCGGCCGCGCACGCGCCCGGCTCAGGCGCGCGCTTTCTGCCAGGGTTCGTCGGAAAGCAGCGTCGAGAGCTCCAGACCGCTGCGCTGGCGCAGCCAGTCGGCGATCAGTTCGTGCGAAACGGACACGCGTGGCGGCAGCACCAGCCGGCGTTCGCTCAGCTCGCGCACGAGGTCGTCGATGCTGAACCAGCGCGCATCGCTGAGTTCGGCACCGAGGCGGATGGTCGGATCGATCGCTTCGGCGAAAAAACCGAGCATCAAAGACGAGGGAAACGGCCATGGTTGCGAGGAATGGTAGGTGCAGGCGCCCACGCGCACGCCGGCCTCCTCGAACACCTCGCGGCGCACGGCGTCCTCGAGCGATTCGCCCGGCTCGACGAAACCGGCCAGGGTCGAGTAGCGATGTTCCGACCAGCTCGCCTGGCGGCCGAGCAGGCAGCGGTCGCCGAAGCCGACGATCACGATCATGGCCGGATCGACGCGCGGGAAATGCTCGATCGCGCATGCGCCGTTCGGGCACAGCGCGCGATGACCGAGCGCGACCAGGTGCAAGGCCGTGCCGCAATTCGAGCAGTAGCGCGTGCGCGCCTGCCAATGCGCGTACGCGCGTGCGTAAGCGAACAGGCCGGCGTCGAACGCCGACAGGCGCATGCCGGCTGCGCGCAGATCGATGAAATCGGCGTCCAGCGCCGCCGCGACCTGCGCCGCGCGCGCGGCATCGAGGCCGAACGAGAACAGCGGGCCGCCGACATCGGCGCCCAGATACGTCAGCGCGACCTCGGCCGCCAGCGCCTCGCGCTCGGGCGCGGTGAGCAGGCGCAGGCCATCGCGTGCTTGCGTGCACAAGGCACGACCGTCGTCGACGATCAGTACGAAGCGTGCGCGTGCATCGGCCCGCTGTGCGGCGCCCCACTCAGCGTCGTCGCGCAGCTCGGCGTTGCGTTCCAGCGGATGGCCGGCGAAGACGTTGACGCGGTCGCTCACGGCGCTCAGACGGTGAACGACGAACCGCAACCGCAGGTCGTCTTCGCGTTCGGATTGCGGATCACGAACTGCGCGCCGGTCAGCGATTCGGAGTAGTCGATTTCGGCGCCGGCGAGGTATTGCAGGCTAAGCGGATCGACCAGCAGAGTCACGCCGTCGCGATCGACCGCGAGGTCGTCCTCGGCGCGCGCCTCATCGAAGGTGAAGCCGTACTGGAAGCCCGAACAACCGCCGCCGCTGATGTAGACGCGCAGCTTCAGTTCGGGATTGCCTTCCTCGGCGATCAACTCGCGCACCTTGCCGGCGGCGGCCTGCGTGAACACGAGCGGCGCGGACGCGGTATCGAGATAGCTGGGGGTGGCGGTTTGGGTCATGTCGGCGGGCGCGATCCAAGCCGCACAAGATCGCGGCTCGGCGCGTTCATTTCAAGCCTCGGCGACCACTCCGGTCAGTTCCGGCGCCGGCAGGCGGCGCGGCGGCTCGCTCTGGTACAGCATCTTGCCGTTGATCTGCGCGCCGGCGGCCATCTCCAACAGCTTGTAGTGCACGTTGCCGTCGATGCGCGCGTTGCCGGCCAGCTCCAGCCGCTCGCCGACGAAGATGTCGCCGTTGACGGCGCCGTTGATGACCGCGTTGGCGACGCGCACCTCGCCGTTGATGCGCCCCTTCTCGCTCAGGGTCAGCACCGCGTCGGAACCCTCGGCCGAGACCGAACCGTCGATGATGCCTTCCAAGTGCAGCCCGCCGCCGAAATGCACGTCGCCGCGAATCGTGGTGCCTTCCGCGATCAGAGTGCTGATCGAGGCGACCATCGGCTTGCCGGTGCTTTTGTTATTGCCGAACATCTTCTTTCCCCTCCGCTTCACCGTTGACGGCGTCCTTCCACTCGAACTCTTGCTCGACACGACCGCCGTCGCCGTCGGCCCGCACCTTCACGCGATTGGGCGCGAAGCCGGGCGGGATCATGATGGTACCGTTCACCTGTTGGAAATACTTGAAGCCGTACTCGATTCCGGAACTGTCGCGGCCCTGATTCAACGCCGCCCAGTCGAGCGCGGCGAGTTTGCCAGCCTGCACGCCTTCGATGGCGAGCGTGAGACGGCCCTTGATCTCCTGTCCGCGCTTGAAGTTCTGCGTCAGCGTCGCGCCGAAGTTCCAGGCTTTGCTGTCGCCGACCTGGGTCAAGGTCAACGTGTGCACCGCCAGCCCTTCGCGCTTGGCGCCGCCGACCAGGCGCCCGTAGAAGGCGAGGTCGGCGCGCAAGGCGTCGATCTCCTCGTCGCGCTCGCGCAAGCTCTGCTGCACTTCGGTCAGCGCGGCGCGCGCGACCTGCTCGGAGCGCTCGAGCACGGCGATCTGCTTCTTCAGATCCTCGTTCTGCGCCTCGGCTGCGGCCAGCACGGCGCGACTGTTGTCCTTGCGTGCGCTGCTGGCCAGGCCCGAGGCGATCGCGGCCACGACCAGCACCGAACCGAGCCAGAGCAGGCCGAGCAACAGCCATTCGCGGCGGCGGCGCTCGGGATCGTGTTTGCGCACGATGAAAGGCGGAATGACCCGAGGCATCGAAGAACACCCAACCGGCAAGCGAACCGAGGCTTATAGTCGCGCCCGCGAGTCGCGGTCAAGGCGCCGGCGTCGACGCCTTTATACTCCCAGCCAGCCATTGGAGCCGAACATGTTGTGGTTGAAAGCTTTCCACGTGATCTTCGTGGTGACTTGGTTCGCCGGCCTGTTCTACCTGCCGCGCCTGTTCGTCTATTCCGCCGAAGCGACCGAGGCGGTGGTGCGCGAACGCCTGAAGGTCATGCAGCGACGCCTTTTGATGATCACCCACATCGGTGGCGGGCTCGCGCTCTTGTTCGGCCTGCTGACGCTCGGTGCCTTCGCGCACGTCAATCTCGGCTATCTGCAGCAAGGCTGGCTGCACGCGAAGCTGGCCTTGGTCGTGCTGCTGATCGGCTATCACGTCATGTTGGTCAAGCTGGTGGGCGAGTTCGCGCGCGACCAGGTGCGCCATTCCAGCCGCTGGCTGCGCATCTTCAACGAAGTGCCGGCGCTGCTCTTGATCGGCATCGTCGTGCTAGTGGTGGTCAGGCCGTTCTGAAGACCGGCCGCACGTGGCGCGCGTAAACATCCGCAACACGGAACCTTCTCCACAATTTGCGCCGCGAGGCGCTGCTACAGTCTTCGCGCCTTCATGAGGTCGCCGATGGCCGTACGCGAAATCGCGCCTAATCCATCATTGCTGCAAGCGCAGCTGCCGCGACGGCTCGCGCGCCTGTGCCGCCGCGGCCAGCGCCTGCAGGACGGCTGGGACGTGAACACACTCGCCCTGCTCGGCGAGGACGCCCGTTTTCTCGCCACGAACCTGCGCGGATCCGGCACCGACGCCGTCGCCGCCGCACTGGCCGCGCTCGACGCTGCAGTCGCACCGCTGCTCGATCCGCCGCAGACTCCCGACCACGCCGGGATGGCACGCCTGGCCGCGCGCATCGCGGCGCTGACCCAGCTCGATCCGTCCGAACTCGACACGGCGGATGCGCAAGCTCACGCCGCGAACGCCGGGCCGACTCACGCCGACGGTTTTCCGTTGCAGGTCATCCCACCGGCGAACTATTGGCAACGTTTCGCCGATTCGGCCACCGTCCCGTTTGCGGCAGCGTCGTCGTCTCCGATCGAGACAGTCGACGACGACTTGCTGGAAGCGATGATCGCCGCCGCGCACGCGAGCGCCGAGCCGCGTGCGGCACCTGCTCCTATCTCGAGCAATAGCGGCTCGAGCAACAACGGCGACCGCGATCGCGCGGCCGCCCGCAGCGCAACCCCGCCAGCCGAACTCGACCTGCTCGATCGCCTGCGTCTCGCGCTCGAGGGCGACGGTCTGCAGCTGATGTTCCAGGCGATCGTGCCGCTGCATGGGGAATCGGTGGAGCAGTTCCAGGCTCTGTTACGCCTGCGCGGCGAGGACGGTCGAGTACACACGGCGGCCGAACTGATACCGCTCGCCGAACAAGCCGGACTGCTTGGCGCGATCGATCGCTGGGTACTCGAACGTTGCATCGAGGTGGTCACGCAGCGCCTTCAAGCCGGTCGGCCGCTGCGCCTGCTGGTCAGTCAGTCTCTGCACAGCGTGCGCAATGCTTGGGCGACGACGCGTTTGGAACGATTGCTCGGCGAGCAGCCGCTGGTCGCGCCGGCGATCGCTTTGGAATTGCACGCGCAAGACGCGATCGCGGCGCCGGCCGAGGTGGCTCGCTATGCGAACGCGGTGAAGGCGTTCGGCGCCGGCTTCGTCGTGTCCGGCTTCGAGGCCGGCGCGCTCGGCGAGCGGCTGCTGGCCGAGCTGCCGTTCGACGCCGTTCGTCTCGCGCCGGGTCATTTGCAGCTGGCCGATGCGAGCCAACGCGAGCAGCTGCGCAAATGGGTCGAGCGCCTGCACGAACACGGCCGCAGCGTGATCGCGCCGCGCGTCGAGGACGCGCGCGCGGCCAGTGCGCTGTGGGCGGCCGGCGTCGACTACGTGCAGGGCAATTTCGTGCAAGCGGCGGACAGCGATCTGGGTTTCGATTTCCGCGGTTCGATCATGTAACGAGCCGGCGCGCGGCTCACACTGCGCTGGTGTAGCGACGGCTCGATTCGTCGAAACCGATGATCGGCGCGAGCACGGTGCCGTCGCCCAACGGCCGTGCACGCAAGGGGTCGACCGGATCGATGCGGAACGCCGGCTGGCCGGCGTCCAGATGATCGACGATCAGATCGAAGGTCATGGCCGATTCGGAAGTCGGCACGAACCAATGCACGTTGTCGCGCTCGGAACTCATCGTCGAAATGTCGCCGGCGCGAACCGTCGTGTCGCGCGTCGCGCGCAGCACCATCGCGTCGCCTTCGTCGCGCAAGCGATCGAAGTTGCGCAAGCGCAGCGTGCCGGCGACGACCATGTGCGCCGACACCATGTGGCGATGTCCGTGCGGCGTGATCACGTTGCCGCGCTCGAATGCGAACAGCGCGACGCCGTAGTGCAGATGGCGGCGCCGGCCCTGCTCGTCCTTGAACACGACGCTGCGCCGCAGCGGATCGTTGTCCGAACCGCGCGTGCCGGGGCGCAGGTCCGCACGATGAGCCGCGTCGAGCAGCGCATCGATCTCGATCGTCCGCGCCAGCTCTTCCACTCCGCTTTGCCATTGCAGCGGCTTCAACGCGCCGGCGGCGAGTGCGGCGGCCATCTCGTCCTGCCGTTGCAGCCACGCCGCAACGTTCGCCGACCGCCTCGGTGCCGCACGAACACGGGTTTCGCGCAGCAAGGCGTAGACGGCGAAAGCGGACAGACTTTGCAGCAGCAGGCGGCGTGTCGGCATCGCGGGGCTCCGATCGGAACACCCAAGCCTGGACGTACGCGCGGCCTCTGCGGTGTCGCCGCAGAGGCGATTTGCGGGCATTGGCGCCGTTGCGGCGCGCGGCTCAGCTTTCGATCTTGGTTTGCAGATACGGCACTTCGCCGAGCTGGCCGATCAGGCTGAGCTGGGTTTCGAGCCAGTCGATGTGCTCTTCTTCCGATTCGAGGATGTGCTCGAACAGCTCGCGGCTGACGTAGTCGCCGAGCCGCTCGGCATCGGCGATGCCGGCCTTCAGATCCGGCACCGCCTGCAGCTCGAGCTTCAGGTCGCAGGCCAGAGCTTCTTTCGGCGATTCGCCGATCAGCAGCTTGCCCAGTGTTTGCAGGTTGGGCAGGCCGTCGAGGAACAGGATGCGCTCGATCAGCTTGTCCGCATGCTTCATCTCGTCGATCGACTCCTTGTACTCGTGCTCGGCGAGTTCCGCGTAGCCCCAGTTCTTGTACATGCGGAAATGCAGGAAGTACTGATTGATCGCGGTGAGTTCGTTGTAGAGCACCTTGTTGAGGTGCTTGATGATTTCGGGATGGCCCTTCATGACGCGCTCCGGGTCGTTGCGGTAGGCACTCGTCGATGCGACCGCGAAGCGGCGCAGGCGAGCGGAACGCCGCGGACTATAGCCCGCGTTCGAAAATCATGAGGGAACGAAAATCGCACGCATTTGCGCGTGCTGAATACCAGACGCGAGACTCAGGCCGCGGCGGCGATCAGCGGCAGATCGAGCATTCGAGCAGGCGTGGCGCTGTCGAGAATTTCGCGCGCGAGGTCCTCACAGCTGCCGCAGCAATCGCCGCAGCCGGTGCGACGCTGCAGCTCCGCAAAAGTGTGCGCGCCAGTGCGCGCTTCTTCGCGGATCTTGCGTTCGGTGACGGCGTTGCAGATGCAGACGTACATACAGGAACTCAGATGAGGCCTGTCTATTCAAATGCAAATGCGAATGATTGTCAACAAGTCGCTGGCGCAAAGCGTGCGCGCCCCACCGGGCCGCCGTCAGGCCCTATTCATAGGGCTACGCAGGCAGAACGTTGCCACGGCTGCCCCCGGCAGACATTCGTCGAGCGCTTGACGATGAAGACTAGCGCCCCGACGGCAGATCGAATCCGTTCGCGAATAGCGGCAATTCAGCCGGCAGGCGCAGATCGATGCCTCCAACGCTCCCACCATCGGGTAGGACTATCGGAGTAGGTGCGATCGCGGCAATCTCGCTCGGCTCGGCCGCACTCTTGGAACACGGATGATCCAAATAGAAGGTACAACGGAAATTCCAGCTGAAGTAGGAGGCGATGTAGTAAGTTCCGGCCGCCCATTTGGGAGTGACGTACTCACCTCCGGCTCCCGAATGAAAACTGAAGACAAAGCGGTAGCTCGAATCGAACATCGCGACGGCCGCGTACTCTAGCGGTTCGCCGGTCACACCATCGGTAATGGTGCCGCTGATGTGCGCGCTCTTGTGTAGAACAAAATCGAAACCGTCGTAGTAGTGGCCTTCTTCCGCACTGATCGATGTATCGTTGTAGGACGTGCACCAATCATCGAGGCAGTTCTTGTCTGGATAGATCTGGCTGACGTGATCGTCGTCGGCGAGCGCAACCATCAAATAGCTTCGGTTATCGAGATCGAGTTCGTAGCGACCGTCAGCATCCGAACTAACGCCAAAGCAGTCTGGCCAGATCCACCCGATAAGACATGCAGAAATTCGCACCCCAGAGATCGGCATACCCGTGGTACGGTCCGTAACGCTGCCTCCAACGGTAGCGATGGGCTGAAAGCTAAAGTCGATGCCGCTTACAGACGCATGCTCGGTCACGACGATGGGCCGGCCGCTCATGATCGAATCGCAGGGCCTTTGTGTACAATCGATGCCATCGTAGAGCACAGTGCCGCGGAATCCGCGCGAAGCCACGCTGGCCGTCGCATAGAATGTGCCATTGGGAACTCCGTCAATACGGTAGGCGCCCGACGCATCCGTGAATGTATCGAGTGTTTCGAGT
This sequence comes from Dokdonella sp. GW821-FHT11D02, assembly GCF_058808595.1. Taxonomy (NCBI): domain Bacteria; kingdom Pseudomonadati; phylum Pseudomonadota; class Gammaproteobacteria; order Lysobacterales; family Rhodanobacteraceae; genus Dokdonella; species Dokdonella sp. GW821-FHT11D02. The sequence goes on from NZ_CM179520.1 coordinate 4,409,809, forward strand.
AGATGGCCGCCGGCGTCATAGAGCGCAATCATTACTAGGATATTTCCAATCGAACTACCGGAACGTCTGTTGATCAACGTGCCCGATACGACTCCTCCCTGCAGAAGCTCGAAGTTTATCCCTGTGCGCGTCTCGTCCGCGCTAAGCACGACCGGCGATGCCATCTCGATATCGGAAGCGCTACGAATTTCGACGTTGTTGTAGCAGCGACGAGCAAATACGCCGCCTAGAAATCCTGCGCAGATTCGGTACTCACCTGGGTCGAGGCCGGACAGTTCAAACGTCTCGTCGGGCGCAGCGGAGGTATGGCCGGCCATAATCCAGTTCTCGTCGGCGCGCTTCAACGCGATGACGGAGACACCGACTTCTGGTCGTGGGCTGTAATGAACGACACCGGACACGATGGTCTGCCGATGCAGCGCGAAGTCGGCTTGAATATCGCCTTCTGTTGGATCAATTGGATGTTCGATATACATGTAGTTTTTCGCGCTGACGCCAACAGAGGCCGTACTGCTCGGAGTAAGCTCAGCGTCGGCACTCAAGGAATAGGTGCCATCACCCAGAGTCGCCGTACTAAAGGCATAGCCGTCGACGACCAGCGAGGCTCGCCCGCCTGCTATCGGTTGTCCGCTCACAAAGTCTGTGACTCGACCACGAACGGTGATATTCGATGCCAACGCAGGCAAAGCACAAACGAGCAGAATGAATGCGAGAAGTAGACGCATAAGTTAAGTCTGACTAACTAAATATAATTCCGATGGGATTGCGATCTGATCGCAACAGGCGTTTAATTGACACAGAACATCAATGTTAGACCGAAGAGAGAGCTTTCACAGTTCGCGACCCACTCTTGATCGACCTGGATAGGAAAATGAAGATCCACTTAAGGATAAGGCATCGTTAAAGTAATATGCAGAATACACGCATCAACGGTCTTGGCAGCGCCACTGATCAATTTCAATAAAAATTATAGACTCCAATTGATCCATATTTTCGGTAACTCGCTCTTGCATGTTGGGCTAGTTGGAGTAACACATCATTGCCATTCTATTGTTCTTTTCCTCTACTCGAGATTGATCCAGGGTGGTTTCCTTCAAGGATTTCTCCAGCTCTCCTCTGGTAACAAGTATGCCCTGTGAGTTTTTGCGCCCGATAAGAATTACATTGGGGCGATACTTGTCCGGCCCAACCGAACGAATTTTGTATTCACTTAACCAGGGCGGCATAATTATGCCCGCCTTTTCAAGAACGATATTACCGCCATAACGTCCAGGCCCCGAAGGGGCAAGACGATCGAAATCTTCGTCTTTGAAGGTCTTTGTGAATATTTCCGCATCAGTCCATGACAGTAGTTCCTGCCGGCGTGATGGATCACGCAGCAGTTCTTGATAACTACCGCACTGGATTTTATTCCAATCCACACAGCTTGTTAGAAGAGCCAATGTAAGAAGAAAAAAAAAGCACTTACTTGTCATCGAAAGCTCCGGATTTATATGCCGTGTAGCCATAAACAGTGAACTGAATGCGTTCCGGAAGGCGCAGAAAGCTGCCGCCCATGTAGGTATTCCACGTTGCCACGATGGCATTTACTTCGGTCAGCGTCTTGCCAGCCATGGCAAAGAATATTCCTTGGTTTATATAATTTAAATCACCGCCTACGTAGGGGCCTTCACCATCGATACGGTATGCTCTTCCGCCATTGTCATTGTAAAACCAGGAATCTCCATAGTCGTAAGCTTCCTGGAAAAGAGATGCATAACCTAAGTTTTCGTAACCACCAACCTCAGAACTTCGCATTGATAGTCGTGCGGTCTCATAGGTAAAGACCTCTCGAAGCTCTTTTGTTGATAGATCGACGATGCCATCCGATTCGGCGGCTTTATATGTGATTTCCTGCGCTCTTGTATTTAGTTCCGATAGACGACCTTCGCCAGTCTTACTATGGGGAATATTGTTGAATGCATAGCCGAAAGCTGCCGTCACTGCGCCGTTCGCAAACTTCCCCCCCACCAGTCTGGATGTCGTTCCACCGATGGCCGCTGCCATCATCACCCGCCCTGGAACCGACCGAATGTTGCCGATTGCCGGCGACAGCGCCTCGCTGAACCCCGCGCTCGCGAAGCCGTGCCCAAACCGGCCGCCTTGCATCTGCGCCATCACACCGCCTGCAATGCCATGGCTCAACGTCTTCGCCGCGTAGCCGGAATAGCTCAAGCCGCTTCTGAACGCATTGTCCGACGGGGTTGCCTGCGCCCATCCAGCACTCTGGAAGTAACTTCCGATTCCGAAGAACACACCAGCGCTCAACGCACCAGCAGCGGCACCTTTCATTGAGCCGGTCTGCACCGCACCCGCCGCAAATCCACCCGCTATAGCGACAGCCAGCGCCTCTCCCATCAATCCCTTCGCCGCCAGACCCCACGCCGCGCCACCCGTTACGGAGCCGATCGCGATTGGCACGACTATCCGTAGCAGTTCGCCGATCGAGATGTTTCCGCTCGGGTCCGTGTACGCCAGCGGGTTGTTGAACGCGTAGGTGTAGCGATTCCAGTTCTGGCTATCCTGAGGACTCTGCACGAATGGGTCCGCCTGCAGGAATCGCGCGAACTGCGGGTCGTACAAGCGGCCGTTCATGTGGATCACGCCGACCGATTCGGCCATCTCATGACCGGTATAGCCATGCGTCGAGCTGGCTTGCAGTAGGGGCTCAAGGAACGTGTTCCACGGAGCGACCTCGCTCCAGGTCTCCCCGTTCCGCCGCATGCCCCAGGGATCGAAGTTCGTCGGTGTCGCTCCGTTCACCGGCAGCAAAGTCGTCGCTGCCAAGACCTTGTCCGTGCTTCCTTGCCGGTCCGTCAGCAGAATTTGGCGCCTCAGCCGATAGATGCCTACGTCCAGGCTCTGGACCGAAAGCACATTGCCGGCGTAGCGCCGCACTTCCTTCAATGCACCGGGCGTATTGCCGCTTGCGGCCGTGTATCGAATCTCTGCGGTGCCCACGTAATGCACGATCGAGTCCGCTGTCTGCGCCAACGCCCCCGAGAAATCCAAACGACGAACCCGCTCGCGGTTCGGACCGTAGCTAAAGCCCACGCGTGCGCCATTGCCGCTGTGCACCAGATCCACGGCCTGATCAGCCGCGTTGTAGGTGATCTTTTGAACTTGCTGGCCGCTCTGGTTGAGCTGACGCACCCGGTTGCCGTTCTTGTCGTAGCACAGCCACATCCCGCCTGCGTTGCTCATCGCGTGCGGTCCCGGCGCCACCTCATCGTTCGCCGTACATCCGGCCGGCTTCGTCCCGTAGGTGTACTGACCTACATCGTTCTTGTAGGTCAGATTGCCGTCCAAGCCGTAGCTCTGTGCGCGGGAGTAGAACGTCGTCCCACCTGTACGGACCGAACTGTTGGTCAAGCGTTGCAATTGGTCGTAACCGAACTCCTCCTCCAGCACTTGCGTCGGCGCAACGCTGATGCGGCTCATCAGATTGCCAATTTTGTCGTAGGTGTAGTTGAGATCCTGCATGAATCCCACGGTGTTCGATTGCGCCAGCAGACGCTTCAATCGACCCGTGTTCGGTTCGAACTCGCGTGATTGGATGTACTCCGAACCGGCGGCGTTTCGCTCCCGCTCGATTTGCCCCCGCGCGTTCATGGCCTCAACTTGTCGATACGAGACGAACCGTCCGTCGGGCAGCGGATAGGCTGAACGCACTTGGCGGAGATACCCCGGGGTAACTCCGGGACTGCCGCTGTCGCTGTAGACGTTGCGCTCGCCAGTTCCTCCCGCCAGATCCGGTGCTTTGAAGAAGTGCTGGAACGGACGACCGAAGGGATCGAAGGTCCACTGATCGGTGTACCGCTTACCGTCGAGCGTAGTGTCCGTTTGAGCAACGCGGCCGAACGGATCGTAGAAGAGATCGCGCGTGACTTGACCGTTGGACTCCCGCACCAATCCGCCGCGCCCCTTGCTGTCCAAGTCATAGGTCCAGGTCGCTTCCGACTCCTTGACCCCCGCGTTGGTGTAGTCGCTGCGCCGCCATACGCGACCGCGTCCGTCGATCTCGTTGGTCGTGTAGGTGCCCTTCGGGCTGATCTGTCGAACGACTTCGCCGGCACCGTTCACCTTGTAAACCCACAAACCGGAGCCAGCGTCGGGGTCCTGCATGGTCTTCTTGCGACCAAGGCTGTCGTAGGTCATCGTCGTAATCTGACTGCCGCGGCTGACTCGTTCCGGATTGCCGCCGGCGTCGTAGCGAGTCACCACCTCGAAGCCATTGGCATCGATCACGCGCACGACTTCACCAAGCCCGTTCCTGATCTCCGTCTTGTCCTGGATCGCACCCAGCCCGTTCTCCGGCAGCGTGGTCGTGGTCGTCAGACCGTCGTAGATCATCCTTGTCCTTGCGTCGGTACCGGTGTAATACACCTCTTTGGGGCGATTGAGAGCGTCGTAGGTTGTCTCCGTCCAAATGATGGGAGAAGTCGACACAGAGACCGAGGAGCCTGCACCCGTACCGTTATCGCGTGCGAAGAACGGGTCGGATTTTCGCTGCACGTTGCCCCGGTCGTCGTACTGCACCATGGACGCGATCCAACTGTTGGCGGCAAATCCTTGGGTCAGTGTGATCACTGGTCGACCCAATCGATCGTGGAACGCCATGCTGATCGGCGCGCCCGCTTTCGTCGTGGTCGTCCGATACGCCAGCCCCATGCTTCCCGGACAGGGCACCGTCGGCGTTCCAGCCGGAACGGTTACGCCGGTACAGAAACGAGCGTCCCAACGCGTCGAGGAGCCATCCTCCGTCCAGGTATAGCGCTTGCGCCCCATCTCGCCATAGCGGATTTCCGAGCGAACGCCGTTGGGATCGAGCAGCCGTGTGGGATCGCCGGCAGCGTTGCGGGTGCCAACGGTCGAAGCGAACTCCTGTGCCGTCGTCGTGCCGAGGCCGTTGGAGTATCGCTCCCACGAGGTGTCCACGAAGCGCCCGGACGCCTCGTACTCGACCCTCGTATGCCGCATGACATCGGGAGCACGATTGGGATCGCTGGAGGAGGGATGGAACGAATAGCCGCCGCCACCAGTAGCGCCTTGCGTCCTGCAGTTCGCTTCCGAGATGTTCGTGCTGCAGACAAACGTCTTCGTTCGGATTCCGAAAGTGTTGTCGTATTCGTAGTACTTGGCGACGGCCGGTACCGTGGTATCCACGGGCGCCGCAGTCGTCATTCCGTTCAGACCTTCGACTCGTTCGGAAGCCAGCAATCCCCTGCCGTCGTAGGTGAAGCTCGACCGCCGCGCGTTCGTGCTCTCAATCTGCGCCGATCCTTCCTGCGTCGCCCGCTTCGTAACGACGGAGGCTTTCATCAGCCGGCCGAGCCGCCAGTTCACATCGTCGTCGTTGTATTCGAACGCACTCGTGCTCGTCACGGTGACGCCGCCACCGCCCTTTATCGACGTGCCGGCCTTCGGGTTGCCGTAGGCATCGTAGTCCGCGATTTTGAATTCCGTCGATTCCGTACTAAGCGAGCCACCCGGCACACCAAAATTCAGATCGTAATTGCTGCTGACCGATTGGGTACGCGCCAGGAAAATCGGAGCGGCCGGAGCCGCGAACGCGCGTCGATCCAGTTCATCAGGCTCTGCCCACATGCCCGTGCATGCGCCGCCACCCGGGCCACCGCCCGCATTGAGAGGCAGGTCAAAGCCCTCCGCCAGGTTCGACGAGGTTCTCTCGACACAGGCGCGCTCAAGGGCGCCGACCTTGGCGCCCATGCGCCACTGCCATTGATCCATCGACTTCCGAATGATCAGTTTATCGACCCCTATGTCGCTAAGGTCGTCGTCGCAGGTCTCCTGCAGTCCGTCCGCACAGGGTGGAACGTACTTCATGCAATCGACGGAGTCCGGCGAGCCTGTGACAGTGCAGGAATCCTGAGGCAGCCCCACACTCCCCAAATTCCGTGTTTCCGTAAACTCGGCCAATCCGGTGTAAGGGAAGCGCTGCGTGTAGTCCGTGTCCACTTCGGCCATGGTTTGCTTATCAAAGGAAGACACGCGCCGGAAACCCAGCGAACCACGACCGCCCGCCTGAACTTTCAACCCGGCGTAACGATAGGTCACCTCCGATTGCGCGCTGCCGTTGGTTGCGGTGGGTGCAGTGCTTTTCGCGCTGCGCACGACGTAGTTCGGGCTCGTGATATCGAACACCGGCGATCCACGTCCCGAGGTCATCAACGGTGCGTTGTAGTCGCGCCGATAAACGGAAGAGAAGGTCAATGGCGCATAGGCGATGTCGGTGACGGCACCGAGACCGTTGGTGATTTTCGTCACCACGCCGCGGGGCTTAAATGGCGCCTTCGAGCGCTGGAGCTTCCAGGCCCGGCTAGCTCGATCGGCTCTGAGGTTGTCGACAACACCGTCGCCATCGAAATCGCCGATCGCCTGCATCCATCCGGCCTCCGGCGTCGAGTAGCCGGTGGCTGCGATGGCGGTCGAAGACCAATTGTCTCCGCGCCATAGACGGACGGCGTAGGTTCCGTTCCCGTAGAGGTTCTCCCAAAGATCGAGCTTGCCGTCACCGTCGAAATCGAGCAGCTGCAATGTCCCTTGGTTCGCTGTCGAGCCACTGGAACTCAGGCTGTCGACCGAGCGGGTATCTCGAGCGTCGGCGTAGGGACCGCCCAATCGAAAGCGCCATTCGGCATCGATGGTGACTCGATAGACGATGTCCGTGAGACCGTCGCCGTTGATATCGAGTGTGCGGACGCGAAGGCCGGGATTGTTGTTGCCCTCTTCGTTGATGTTGCCGTAGATCGCAGGAAGGTCGCCGAAGGGGCGATTGGCCTGAAACACGAAGGGGCCGAGCTTGGTAAGCACACCCTTGGCCAGGAAAATTCCGAGCGCGGCGTAGTTCGATTCAACGCAGCGCGTGCCATCGTGCACCTGCGCATTGGCGAGAAAGCGCAGGTCCGCGCGCCCGTCGCCATCGAAATCCGTAGCCTGAGTGTAGTTCTCTGCTTCGCGTGTCAGATTTGCCGGAAGGACCGGACACGAGCCGTCCTCGCCAATCACCGCGCCAGCTTCGTCCTGGAATTGCGCTGGAGTGACCGTGAATTCGTAGGGCCTGTCCGCAGCCCCCGTGCGCTTCATGCGTGCCACCCAGAATGAGCCGTCGCTGGCGCGGAAGACCAGATCCGTCAACCCGTCGCCATCGACATCGGCAAGCATGCTGCTGCCGAGCCGATAGACTGCTCCGTTCGGTTGAGTACCCGACGGCCTACGCGCAGCGATCCAGTTGGACCATTTCGTCAATTGAGCGCCGTCGAGCTTCACCGTGAACAAAAGCTCCTCGTCCGCCAAGCCCGTGCCGGTAGAGAGTTTTCGCTTCCAAGTCGTGTGAGTGGGAGGCACCCCTGCAGGACATGGTTGGCCGTTGCAGTTGTCGAACATGAACACGACGTCGTCGCGACCATCGCCGTCGGTGTCGAACACTTCCCAAATCCCTCCGTTGAGGTACCCATTAGGGAACCGAAAACCGGGGTCGATCGTGCGCAACGTGGGCGTGTCGGATTTGTTGCTCGCCGTGAATGTACTGATGTGCAGCAACTGGTTGTCTTGACCGTCCGGACTGCTGGTCCACCACAGGTCCGTACGACCATCGCCGTTGAGATCGCCCAGCTTGTAGTAGCCGCCTGGCTCGTCGGTAAGTGAAGTCCCTTCGAAAGGTTCGGTCGGCGCTGAAGCGAAATTCCAGGTCAGCGTCGTCGCGGGATAGCACGCGCCGCCTGCACGCGAACACTCCCTTAAGGACGTCAGAACAGGCCGGCTGCGCGACCAGGCCGGTATGTAGGCATCGGGCGATGTCGTGTTGTATTTCGGTTCGTAGTAGCGAAGCGTTGTGCCGTTTGCCGCTTTGATCTCGATGCTCTTGAGCAACTGGGATTGACGGCGCGGACCCAGCACGGAGTAGGCAACGTCCGTACGTGTGGTCGAGTCATCATAGTCGAACGTTACGCTACCTCCCGAATAGGTCACGTTCTCCAGATAGCGTTCGCCGAGAACCGTCGCCGAGGTGTACTGGAAAGCGATCGCGTTGCCAGCGACGTCTTTGAGTTGAGTTTGCAACCAGGCTTGTGCCGTCGTGCGACTGCCGGGGTTGCTCGGGGGCACAAGGAAGCCCACTTCTTCGGGCACGGCCGATGTCGTGGTGCCCCCCAGCGCGGCGAGTCCGGACACCGTTCCCGCCCTTCCGCCATACGTGCGGAGGCTGCCATCCTTGCCTTCGACCGTGAAAACAAAACCCGTCGCGTCGTGGTTCGAAAGACTTGGCGTTTCAATCGCCGTCAGCTTGATGCGCTGGAAGCTCTCGATCTCGGTGCGATATTCCGCACCGACTTGACGGTGAGGGGATCCGCGAACCCAGAGCAGGCGCTGACCATCCAGGCAAAACTGATTCGGATCCGCTGTCGGCTTGCTCGAATCCCCTGCCTCGACACTCGGTCGGCAGGGCGTAATGGAGGAGGTGCCCTCCATGGTGAATCCGGTGCCCATCGAGCCGTCCGCACCGTTGCTGTTGTAGACCAACGCCAGCGACGGCGACAGCCCGCCGGCTCCCGCCGGCACTGCCAACGGAATACGATAGACCGCACCGCCGCTCTCATCCACCCGGAATTCGCCAGCGATGGCGCCCACTTGGTCGGATTCGACGTCCAGGCTGGGTTGCACGAAGGCGGCAGGATTTCCGGGGTTCTCCGCCGGCCCGTCGTTCGAATCTCCCCTTTCGCTATCGGTCTCTGCGCTGACCGTCGTCGTCTTCGCGTGGAGCCGCTCGACGCCATCTTCTACGAGACGCACCTCGTAGCGGACGCGTGCTCCTGGAGCCAAAGCATCGGATACCGTTCCTCCAGCCCCGGACACGAGTTCGCTGGTGTTGCCGCCACTCGTTTCTTCCACGCGATAGATTTTCGCCCCGTCGACCGACGCCCAATTGACTTCGACCGGACAGGTCGTTTGCGTGCCTTGTACGATACACGCCGTCACGTCCGTCCAGATCCGACTCCGGATTGCGCTGACGTCGTTGGACGTGGCCTGTGGATTGCCGGCGACCCGCACTTGATACTGCACGTGGCTGTCGACGGGAAGGTCGTCTTTTTTGGTTCCCTCCGCTCCCTCCGCTATCCAACCGCCGATCGCCGTACCGGTCGCCACATCGATGCGGTGAACCCGTGCACTCGAATCCCCCGAGAGCCACTTCACATTCGTCGAGCACGTCGTCCGGTCCAGAGCCACCGAACAATCGCGTGGCGACGCGGTGACGTAGGCGCGCACGGGAATCGTGGGATCGGCGGACGTGGAGTGCAACCAGGTGCTTCTGGCCTCCTCGATCGGATAGCGACGCAATTCATAGTAGACCGTTGAGCGTTCCGCCACTGTATCTTGAGCGCTGCCATTGGAAACACGTCGCCCCCATGATGGGAGTGATCGCGTCACCGGAAGGCCGTTAACGCTCTCGAACCGGTACACGTAGATATCACTGGTGACGGAATTGTCGTCGGGCGTCGACCAGGTCACCGTTGTCGGGCACGTGTTCGCGCCTGCCGAGATCACGCAAGGCTTCTTGGCGGATATCCGGCTGTAACCGGCGCGGGCGCCTGCCGTCTTGACCACCACGTTTTTCAACTTGAGCCGATACTCCACCCGTTGCTCAGCGGTGTAGGTATCAATCACCTTGCCCCAGGTGCTGCCGCCCACGATTCCTCTATCGCTGACGCCGTTGGCGTTCACACGGGGAATCAGTTGTCCCGTAACAGCGTCTACCCGCTCTACCGAAGCCAAAAGAGAGGCGTTCCAGGCCACGGTAATCTGGCAACTGCCATTGCCGGCGACGAGATCGCAAACGATCGGCGTAGCCGTGATGTTTTCCAATTCCGTCTGTCGCTTGACCGGACGGCAAATTCGCGTCCCCTTTGGGCAGCCGGAAACGTCGCTGCCCGGCGGCGGATCGGGCCAGTCGCGAACGGGCGGCCAAGTGATGCTGACGGGCGAGCTCTGGGCGATGCTCAACCCCATCACCGCGTCGTTGAGGACTGGCAAGCCTCCTGGGGTCCAGTGATACGCCCGACCGAAATAGTTGTCGGGCCTTTGGAAGCGATAATCGGTCAGGCATCCACTGGAACTTGAGCAGGGCTGACTGACGATATCTCGGTCCGCCACTCGATAAATGAGGTCCACCTCGGTTCGATCCACAGCGCTATAGCCCGCGCCGAGCCAGGCGGTGGACGGCCAATCCGGCGGGGGGCTCGACCCCGTCGGCTGCAACGGAATTTGCGCCGAGACCCAGATCGGATTTCCGTTGTTGTCGTAGAAATTGATCGTCACCAGTTCCGTTGACGGAGGGACCATCGTCACTGCCGCCTCAAACCCCGGAGTGGACGGATCCGACCAGATGCCCGTGTAGTACTCGCCGCGCGGCGGCGCGCCTGCGGTCAGCTGGGGAGGGGTTTCCGAAACGGTTACCAGCGATGGCCCGCGGGATGCCGCAGGACCGTCGACGTTGTAGGCGTAGATGCATTCGGTGCCGTTGAAGGACTGCCCGGTGCCATTGTCGGATGCCCACTTCCATACGACCGCTGCACGCGTGGCGCTATCTTCAGGGAATGCGAGCGTCACCCTTCCTACGCTGGGATAGGGCCACACCTCTTTGTACCTTGGACGGTACAAGTCGCCCTGGTAGGTGCGCTCTCCATTGCCCGCATCCCTGATTTCCTCGAGGTTCGACGTCAGCCACGTCATGCCACCACCCGCTTTTGGATAGAGCGTGTGCCAGAGCACACGCATGCGCGGCCTCGCGCCTGGGGTTAGTGGCGGCAAGAAAGAAAATGACCAGCCGGTGGTCAGGCGGTCCGGATTGGCCCAGATCCCTGCGCGTATGTCGCCCGGATTGGGATTCTCGAGGTATGTCGAACAGTCGCTCCGCATGAAGTTGAGCGCCGTCTGGACGTCTGCATCCGCGGTTCCCTCGTCCAATCCCTCGTCGGATGTCGATGGAGCAGATGCCGCCCGGAAGGGTATAGCCCCTGCCACGGAGGAAGTCGCAAACGAAGGCGAAGCGACAGATTCCGCCCCAACGGAGCGATCAGACAAAGAAGACTGTGAGGGGGACAGCAGAGAAGCATTTGTCGCCCCGGCCGAGTGCTGTAGCTCCGCAATAAACGGTGCTGCGGTTGCTCCGATGACAACCAGCGACAGCGCCAACCCCTTCCATGACCTCAAGAACCCGCTCATGCTTCATTACCCTGTTCAAGATTCGCGATTTGATCGTGCCGCGCTCAGCCTTGCGGCTGAGCAAGGAAATCGGATGCGCAAGGTGCGAACAGGCATCAGCGTCGCTGCGCAACGCTGCGTGCGGTTAGGCAATCGAAGGACTCGGCACAGCCGCGGGACCGCACGGGTGCGCGCTGCTTGCCCAGCCTGAGAGTGCGATGACGAACCTCACGGTTTGGTCATCGGTCGAACGGTCGATGGCTTTCCCCAGAAAGCCAACGCCACCTCTTCCCATTTCCCCAACTACCCCAGCCCTCTTCTACACCCCTGCATCCCATCTACATTGATGAACCCAAGCCGCGCGCATGCTAGGCAAGGCTTGTTACGAATACAACCATGGCATCAATAGACTGTGCAAAAATGACAATTCGTCCAGCGGGCACTTAAACGATCCGCTTCCGCAACGCTATTTATCGGATGCCGATTTCCTATGTGACTTCGCGCTGGCATCGAGCTCTTTCAAAGACGGCTCGCTCTGCGATTCGGCGTGGAACTTTTGTGCTCGAAACGTCGGCACACCTATCACTAGATAGGTCGATCTTTCTTGGTCGCATAAACATCGGACTATCGATGTCTTATGGGGAGATCAATGGCGATGGCCATCGCACAAGGGTGGTTAGCTGCATGAAGCCGCCACCGAAGAGGGCCAGGTCAAGACGTCCTATAGAGCTCGCTCGTACCAACGCCTTAATGATTTGCCGATTGAACATACACTGACCGTGGGAGACCGTGCTCCTCTCGTAGCGATCGTCCGCGGGGCGTTCGCACGGACGGACACAATGGCAGTTTGCAATGTGCCCTTGGTCTTCATTTAAAGCCACCAGAGGTCACCGAGTGAGCAGGACTACATCAGTCTGGTGTCGTATCGAGCCCAAATTCCGCCAACTATTGAAGCCCGCCGCCCTCGAAAGCTCAGCAGGCTATTGGCATCAATAGCTTATGTACAGTTTCGACGCGCTTGGCGTTCCGCTCAAGTCCCGACCGCGAAGCGCTCGTTCCACTGCTGCTCGCGCAAGGAAACGCTGCAGCTGCTCTCGGCCAAGACGACCAGGTGGCGCAGCGCCTGTTCGTAGACGCGGCGCTTGAAGTTGACCACGTGCGCGGCCGGATACCAGAAATCGACCCAGCGCCAGATGTCGAACTCGGGTTTCTCGTTCGCATCGAGGCGGAACGCGGACTCCTCGCCGACCAGGCGCAACAGGAACCAGACCTGCTTCTGGCCGATGCACACCGGGCGCTCGTGCCGTCGTACCAGCCGCGGCGGCAGGCGATAGCGCAGCCAGCCCGGGGTCGCGCCGAGTACCTCGACATGACGCGGCAAGAGGCCGGTTTCTTCTTCCAGCTCGCGGTACATCGCTTCGATCGGCGTCTCGTCGCTGCGCATGCCGCCTTGCGGAAACTGCCAGCCGTCGCGGCCGACGCGGCGCGCCCAGAACACGTGCCCGTGCGGGTTGAGCAGGATGATGCCTACGTTGGGGCGAAAACCATCGGGATCGATCACGGCGAACTTCCTCCGTCTTGATCCGATTCTTCCACAGCGCTTGCGGGCGCGGCAAGGCGAGCCATCGCCGCGAACTGTCTCAATTTGAAAGCACTCGGCCGCTCGCGCAGCTCCGCCACGTGGCGGAGCTGCGCGTCGGCGCCAACGATCGGCCGGCGGCTCAGCCGCGCTTGCCGCCGCCGAAGTGGTAGTCGAACTGCAGCCACCACTGGCGGCCGTAGGCGTCGTACCAGGCCGAAGTGTAGGCAGGCCAGCCGGCGGTTTTGTCGAACGGAACCGAGTTGCGCAAGTTGTTGACGATCAGCGAGAGCTGCGCGCGTTCGTTGAAGTCGTAGCTGACGCTGCCGTTGAACAAGCTGTACGGCTTGAGCCGGGTCTCGCCATCGTTGTGCGGCACGCTGCTGTAGCGGGTGCCGTTCAAGGTCGCACCCCAAGCGCCCAGGCTCCAGCTCACCGACGCGTTGATCTTCGTGCGCCAATCCTGCTGGTAGGTGATGCTGTTGATGTAGTCGCGCGTCGGATCGCCTTCGAACTGCTGGTAGTCGTGGTTCAACACGCGCGTGAAGGCGCCGTGCAGCAGGAATTTGCCGAACCGGTCGGTGCTCAAGCGATAGTTGGCGCTGAGGTCGACACCCGAAGTGCGCTCGGTCGCCGCATTGATCGGATTGAGCAGGAGCAGGTTGACCTGGTTGGGATTAACCGGCGCGGTGGATGAGCTGCGCGAGACGCGCGCGAGCGCATCGCGGCAGATCTGCGAACCGATGTCGACCGGCACACCTTCTTCGGTGTGGCCGACGCGGCAGTCCGCTTCGGTGCGCAGGATCAGCTCCGAATCAAGGTTGGTCACCGCGTCCTTGATGCGGATGTGGTAGTAGTCGGCGGATACGTCGAGCCCGTCCAGCGGCGACCAGACCAAGCCGTAGGTGAACGACTTGCCGTTCTCCGGCTTCAGCTTGAGGTTGCCGGAGCTGCGGAAGTTCATGTTGTACTGGATGTCGCAGTTGTTGTAGCTCTGACCGTCGAGCGCGCACTGGTAGAAGTCGGTATCACCCGGCTCGTAACCGACTGTTCCTTTGGCGAACAGATAGTTCATGTCCGGCGCACGAAACGAGGTCGAATAGGTGCCGCGCACGAGCAAGGTCTCGAAGGGGCGGTACTCGAAGCCGAGGTTGTAGGTGCTCTTGGCGATGCTCTCGCCCGAATAGGTGTAGCGGTCGTAACGCGCCGCGGCGATGCCGGTCAGCTGCGAGAAGATCGGCACGTTCAATTCGAGGCCCGCGGCATAACGATTGCGCGTGCCGCCGTCGTTGTGCGCCTCGGTCACGTTCCAGATTTCGCCGGCGTTGATGCGCGCATCGGGGCGGTTGCTGTAGCCCTGGCGTCCGGCTTCGACCACCGCAGCGACGCCGACGGGACCGGCCGGGAGGTGGAACAGCTCGCCGTTGACGCTGAAGCTCAAGTCCTCGGTCCAAGCTTTGTCGTGCTCGAGCGTGTGCGTGCTGAGGCTGCGGAACAGGTCCGCATTCAGCGGCGTCAACAGACGCGAGGGATCGGCGTTGTAGGACGGGAACGTCTCGCCCTCGTACTCGTGCGTGCCCGTTTGCGGACCGAGGAAATACTGGTCGATGCCGCTCAAGAAGCGGAACACCCCCTGATCGCTCTTGTAGTCGGAACGATTCGCCGCCGCGACGTACTTCCAACCCGAATCGCCGAACGAACCGCGCGCGCCGAAAGTGACGTTGAACTGCCGCTGCAGGAAGGTGCGCGAGCTGGCCATGCGGCCGCCGGTTTCCTCCGGCGCCAGCAGCCGCGTCCAAGCTTCCAGGCGGCCGGTCGCGTCGTTCCAGAACGCCGCCGGCGAAGTCCAGTTCGGATTGCGCACCACGGTGTCGATGTCCGACCAGCCAGCCATGAAATCGCCGAAGAACTCGGTGTTTTCGTTGAAGGCGTAAGTCAGGCTGGCGTAGCCGGTGGCGAGCTTCTTCTTCGTCTGGATGGTGCGATTGCTGTAGTAGTGCTCGCTGCTGCAATAGCTGCCGTCGTAGTTGGGACGCTCGAACGCGCGCACGCTGCCGCCCATCAAGTATCCGAGCGCGTCGCAGTTCAGCGGGTAGTACTCGCGATCGGCCGGATTGCGGATGCCGATGACCTGCGGCGGCGGCGTGCCACTGTTGTCGTAGCGTGTATAGGAGTTGGCGAAGCCGCGATCGCCGTACCAGATCGGCTCGCGATTGGTCAGCTCCGCTCCGAATACGCCTTTGAGATCGCCCCACGTACCGCCGCCGATCAGCTGCACGCGCTGGTTGTCGCCGCCGCCGCGCTGCGTGCCGCCGGCGCGCACGCTGACGTCGAAGCCTTCGTGCTGCTGCTTCAAGATGATGTTGACCACACCGGCGATCGCGTCCGAACCGTAGATGGCCGAGGCGCTGCCGCTGAGAATTTCGATGCGATCGATCATCACGCTCGGCACGTTGGCGAAGTCGACCGCGTTGACCGAGCCGTTGTAGGCGATCGGGTAGTCGGCGATGCGATGACCGTTGATCAAGACCAGGGTGTAGTTCGGTCCCAATCCGCGCAAGCTGATCACGTTCGCCGCCGGCGTGAAGGTGCTGCCGTAGTCCTCGCCCTGCACCAAGCCGGTGTTCTGGGTGAGCTGGGTCAGTACGTCGAACACGCTGCGGAAACCGCCCTTGTCGATGTCGTCGCCCTTGATCACGATGACCGGCGCAGGACCTTCGACTTGCGCGCGCGGAATGCGCGAGCCGGTCACGGTGATCGCTTCGAGCTGGCGCGACTCCGACGGCACGTCGGCGGCGGTGGTTTTTTCCGCCGCGTCCTGCGCGGCCGCACTCAACGACAAGGACAACAAAACCGCAGCCGACAGAGCCTGCCGGTGAATCGGGCGTATGCGCATTGTGGACTCGCTGACAAAAGAGACGTGGCGCAGCACATGTCCCCACGTGCCACGAATGGGTCGCGAGCGTAGCGACGGCCCCCCGTTTGCGCTCCCAACGGAACGGAATATCGTGATGACGCGCCGCAACATACCGTGACCGCGATCGCAATTGCGACGGCTCGTGCGATCGTGTTTAACGTTCGTCACATACCGCGCAGGCGATGCTGAGAGCACCCTCCTTCCGAAGCGCGCGCCGATGGCCGACGACCACGCCTACACCTTCGGAATCGAAGAGGAGTTCTTTCTCGTCAATCCGACCACGCGCAACGCCGCCGCGCGCGTACCGAAGCTGCTGTTGAAACTGTGTCGGCAACGCTTCGGCGCGGTCGTCGCGCACGAGCTATTGCAGTCGCAGATCGAAATCAGCTCGCCCGTGTTCGATCGCGTCGACGCCGCGCGCGAGGAGATGCGCCGGCTGCGTCTGGGAGTTGCCGAGATTGCTGCCGCTACGGGCTTGCGTCTGGTCGCGGCCGGCACCCACCCGCTCAGCGCCTGGCATCAGCAGGCGCATACCGAAAAGACGCGCTACGCGCGCATCGTCGACGATTTCCAGATCCTCGGCCGGCGCAATTTCCTGTGCGGCCTGCACGTGCACGTGGCGCCGCCGGCCGGCGTCGACCGCGTCGAATTGATGAACCGCCTGATGCCGTGGCTGCCGCTGTTCCTCGCCCTGTCGACCTCCTCGCCGTTCTGGAACCGCAGTCGCACCGGCCTGCTCAGCTATCGCCAGTCGGCCTACGACGAATGGCCGCGCGCCGGCATTCCGGATTTTTTCTCAGGCGAAGCCGAGTACGACGCGTTCCGCGATCTGCTCGTGCGCACCGGCGCGATGCGCGACGGCAGCTATCTGTGGTGGGCGATCCGCCCCGCGCTACAGCATCCGACGCTGGAATTGCGCATCGCCGATTGCTGCACCCATCTCGACGACGCGCTCGCGCTGGCGCAGCTGTTTCGCTGTCTGGTGCGTGCGCACGTGCGCCGTCCCGAATTGGGGCTCGCGCGCAGCGCGCTGACGCGACGAGTGATCGACGAGAACCGCTGGCGCGCGAAGCGCTTCGGGCTCGAAGCCGAGTTCATCGACGAACACGAGGGTTCTGCGCGAACCTGCGCGCAATGGTTGGAGCAAGCCTTGCAACTGGTCGCCGAAGACGCGCGGCGGCTCGAATGCGAGCAGCCGCTGCGCCACCTCGGCACGATCTTCGCGCGCGGCACCAGCGCGCATGAACAGTTGGCGATCTATCGCGCGCGGCGCGATACCGGCGCGACCACGAGCGAAGCCTTGCGCAGCGTGGTCGATTGGCTGATCGAAGCGAGCGTGGCGTGAACGCGCCGCTCAGGTGCTGGCGCTGGTGCCGCCGCGCCGGCGACCGCTCTCGCGGCGACGGTTGCGCACATAGGTCGAGGTCGCGGCGCCGTCGGCGCTCTTGCGTTTTTCGAGGTCGAACAGTTCGGTCGCCGCGATCAGATCGCTGAGTTTGCGAAACCCGTAGTTGCGCGCGTCGAACTCCGGCGCCTGCTTGGCGATCGTGCTGCCGACCGTGCCGAGCTGCGACCAGCCGGCATCGTCGGAAGACGACTCGACCGCCTGACGCAGCAACGCGACGAGGCGACCGTCCTGCTTGAGCTGCGCGCTGCTGCGCGGACCGGCGGCTTCGTCTTCGTCTTCCTTGTCGACCAGGATTTCGGTATAGATGAACTTGTCGCAGGCCGACACGAACGGCATCGGCGTCTTCTTTTCACCGAACCCGTACACGAGTAGACCCGCTTCGCGCACGCGCGCGGCGAGGCGGGTGAAATCGCTGTCGCTGGAAACGATGCAGAAACCGCCGAGCTTGGCGCCGTAAAGCAGATCCATCGCGTCGATGATCAAGGCCGAATCGGTCGCGTTCTTGCCGGTGGTGTAGCGGAATTGTTGAATCGGCTGGATCGCGTATTTGAGCAACGCTTCCTTCCAGCCTTTCAATTGCGGTCCGGTCCAGTCGCCGTAGATGCGCTTGACCGTGGCGGTGCCGTACTTGGCGATCTCGGCGAGCAGACCTTCGACCACCGCCGGTTGCGCATTGTCGGCATCGATCAACACGGCGAGTTTGGGTGATTGGCCGGCCATGTTCGGTTCCGCGTAAGAAAGCACCGAGCCTACTCCGTCATAGGCTCGCTGCAAACGCGTTCGCTGCATCGTCACACGGCCTTGATGTACCGTCACGATGCAGGGGCGATAATTGGTGCGGTGCAGGGAGAAGCGGATGCAGCGTATGCAATGGGGAAGGTTCGCGGTGGCTGCGTTGTTGGCGATGAGCGCGCCGCTCGGTGCGAACACGCTCGACAACGTCGTGCGCAAGGCGAACGAGGCCGGGCAGTTCGACGGCGTGGTGTTGGTCGGACTCGACGACGCCGTCGTCTATCGGCGCGCGATCGGCCTGGCCGACCGCATCGCACAGCAAGCGCACACGCCGAACGAAAGCTGGCGCTGGTTGGCGATCAGCGAACAAGTCGCTGCGGTGCTCGCCTTGCAGGACGTCGAGCGCGGACATCTGCATCTCGACGGCACGCTGAGCGACTATCTGCCCGGCTTCGGCAACGCCGCGATCGGCCGCATCACGCTGCGCCAGTTGTTGCAGCACACGGCCGGGCTGGCCAATCCGGACGACGCCGGCGTCGACGAACGCGGCGTACCGACGTTCTATCGCGCCAACGGCGAAGCGACCACGAACAAGGCCATGCTCGCCGCTTGCGCCGGCACGCCCAAGTCCGCGCCCGGCGCGCGTTACGAAGCGAACACCTGCGACTACCTCGTGCTCGCCGCCGTGCTCGAACGCGTGAACGACGCGCGCTACGCGCAACTGGTCGCCAAACGCATCGCCAAACCGCTGGGTCTGTCGTCATTGACCTTGCTGCCACCCAACGGCACGCCGACGCGCAGCGGCGTGATCGGTCACAGCAGCGAAGGTTCGCGCGAAGCGCCCTACGACGTCGGCCGCTACGGCGCCGCCGGCGCACTGCACGGCAGTCTGGACGATCTGTGGCGCTTCGATCGCGCGCTGATGGATTACGTGCTGGTGTCCAAGCCGGCCGCGGCGACGATGTGGACCGGCAATCCGCGCCTGAGCAATGCCGCGCTCGGCGCGTTCGCGTATCTGGCCAAGCCCAAACATTGCACCGCGCCGGTCGGCGTGATCGAACGGCGCAGCGAAGTCGGCGGCATCCGCGCGATCAACCTGATGGTGCCCGAGCGTCAGCTCGGCTTGATCGTGTTCTCCAACACCGCGCGCACGGAATGGGGCCAGATCTCGCAAGGCAGCGGTTTGCTGCACGACTTGCTCGACGCCGCCTTGTGCGCCGAGGATGCGCCGGTGGCACCGCCGAAGAAGAAACCGGCGCGCAAGAAAAACTGAAGCGCTAACCCCACAACGCGTGCACGGACGTTGTAGACGGGCCCGAACGGAGTTCGCCATGAAGTACGCCTTGCTGCTGTTGCCGATCCTCGCCTCGTGCTCGACCGCCGCACCGACGCAGGAAACCGCCACGACCATCCCCGCGGCGCGCGCGAACGTCGATGCGGCTACGCTCGGCGCGCATCACTGGCAGCTGCGCAACGCCATCGATCGCGACGGCAAACGCATCGACGCCTTGTTCGCGCGTCCGCAACAGCCGCTGCAGCTCGACTTCGGCGACGGTCGTCTCAGCGTCGTCAACGCCTGCAACCACATCGGCGGCGGCTACCGCATCGAGAACGAGAAGCTGCAGCTCGGCCAGATGATGCAGACCCTGATGGCCTGCACCGATCCGAAGCTGTCCCGACTCGACGACGCGATCAGCCAGCGACTCAAAGACGGCCCTCGCATCAGCCTGCAGTCCGGTAGCAGCGAACCGCTGCTGCGCCTCGCCACCGCCGGCGGCGACACGCTCGACTTCGCCGGCGTGCCGACCGCGCAAACGCGCTACGGCAGCGAGGGCGAAACGCTGTTCCTCGAAGTCGACGCGCAGACTGCGCCGTGCTCGCATCCGCTGATCCGCGACATGCGTTGCCTCAAGGTGCGCGAGCGCCGCTACGACGCGAACGGGCTCGCCACCGGCACGCCAGGCGAATGGCAGTTCCTGTATCAGGACATCGAGGGCTACACCCACCAAGCCGGCACCCGCAACGTGCTGCGCGTGAAGCGCTACGCGATCGCCCATCCGCCGGCCGACGCGCCGTCGCAAGCCTACGTGCTCGACTTGGTGGTCGAATCCGAACGCGTCGAGCGCTGAAGCCGGCGCGTCAAGCGGTGGCGGCGCCCTCGACCAAGAGCGCGAGCAGTCGCAGCGAATCCTGCCAGCCGAAATAGCAGTCGTCGGGCTCGATCGGCGCCGGCAGGTTGGCTTGCTCGATGCGCACTTCGGTGCCGCCGTTGATCGCGCGCAGGTTCACCGTCGTTTCCATCCGGCCCGGCAGATTCGCATCGTCGAATTCGTCGGTGTAGCGCAGGCGCTGATTGGGCACCAGTTCGAGATACTCGCCGCCGAACGCGTGCTGCTCGCCGGTAGCGAGGTTGCTGAAGGACATGCGGTGGCGGCCGCCGACGCGCGCGTCGAGTTCGTAGACCTTGCCGGTGAATCCGTTCGGCGGCAGCCACTTGGCCAGCGCATCGGCGTCGAGGAAGGCGCGGTAGACGCGCTCGGGCGTGGCGCGCAGCACACGGTGCAAACGGATCGTGCGGTCGGACATGGTTCTGCTCCTGCGCCGAGGACGATCCTCGGCTTCTTGCTACCACGACGAACGGCAGACTCCGTTTTCGACACGCCGGTCGTCTCCGCGCTGAACCGCGATTGCAGGTTCAGCGGGCAGCACGCATCGCTTGCATGGCCTCGCGCAACACGACCGCCTGATTCTGCGTCTCGCTGCGCGCGCCGTAGACCAAGGTGATGCGCCGGCGTTCGGCCGCGGTCAGCAGCGCTTGCAAACGATCGCGCTGCGCAGGTTCGGCGAGCTCGGCGAGGTAGCGTGCGCGAAACTCGTCCCAGCGCTCGGGCCGATGACCGAACCAGCGGATCAAGGCAGCGCTCGGCGCGAGTTCGCGCGCCCAGAGGTCCAAGCGCAGCGACTCCTTGCTGCGTCCGCGCGGCCAGAAGCGGTCGACCAAGGCGCGATAGCCGTCGCGCGCACCCGGCTCGTCGTAAGCGCGGCGCAGACCGATGGTGACTGCACCGCTCACGACGGCTGCTCCTGCGGCGGCGCCAGCGTCTTCTGCACCCGCTCGCGCAAGCGCGGCACCAGCTCGCGCTCGAACCAGGCGTGCCGTTGGCGCCAACCGATATTGCGCGGCGAGGGATGCGGCAAAGGCCAGTAGCGCGGCAGGTAGTCCTGCCACGCCGCCACGGTCGCGCTCAGGTTCGGCTTCGCCGCGGCGCCGAGCAAGCGGCGTTGCGCGTAACCGCCGACCAGCAAGGTCAACTCGATCTGCGGCAGGCGCGCGAGCAGCGCGTCCAGCCACAGCGGCGCGCATTCGCGCCGCGGCGGCAAGTCACCGCCGCGACCGCGCCCCGGATAGCACAAGCCGATCGGTACCAGCGCGACCTGCGCGGCGTCGTAGAACTGCACCGCATCGAGTCCAAGCCAATCGCGCAGGCGCGCGCCGCTGGCGTCGTCCCAGGGTACGCCGCTGGCGTGCACCTTCGCGCCCGGCGCCTGGCCGACGATCAGCAGCCGCGCGCTCGCCGCGGCCTGCAGCACCGGCCGCGGCCCGAGCGGCAGCGCCGCGGCGCAAACGCGGCAGGCACGGATCGCCGCGAGCAGTTCGGCGAGATCGCGAACGGGCGGCGTCGCGCTGCGGGCGGGCGTTGGCATGCATTCCATTCTACGCAGCCCGTCAACCGGCCGAAGACGCGACGCCGTTCGCACTCCGCGCGGCCGTCTTCACCGAAACCGCATCGAATACAAACGTGCGCCGAATGCCCGCACGCGGCGAACGGCCGACCCTCGATGCCCACACGACACGCCGGCGCGCCGCCGGCCGCCACCCTGGGAGATTGCGATGCACGCTCGCCGCTGTGCCGTTCTGTGCGGATGTCTGATGGTTTCCGGCGTGATGGTTTCGAGCGCTGTGGCCGCGCCCGCGCTCGATGCCAACGGCGCGCGCGCGCCGCGGCTCGATCGCAGCGCCGATGCACGCGCAGCGCTACCGGCCGGCACGGCGGATTGGCAGTCGCTCGGACCGCCCGGCGGCGACGTCACCGACGTCGCCGCATCGCCGACCGTAGCCGGCCTCCTGCTCGCCGGCACCGCGCCCTTGGCCAGCTTCGGCGGCAGTCTGTACCGCTCCACCGATAGCGGCGCGACCTGGAGCGTGGCGCCCGATCTGGCCGGCCGCAGCGTGTTCGCGCTCGAATTCGGCAGCGACGGCAAGGCGTACGCGGCGACGCAGGACGGCTTGTGGAGCAGCACTGACGGTGGCGCCAGCTGGACCCAGCGCGATCTCGGCATCGACCCGCTCAACGACGTCGTGCTCAAGGTCGCGGTGGACCCGTCCGATCCGGCCGTGCTGTGGATCGGCCTCAGCGCGGGCTTCGGCCAGCAGCCGGTCAATCTGATGCGCTCGGGCGACGGCGGCGCCACTTGGCAGGATCGCACGCCGGCCCTGGCGGCACCGGCGAACGGCGTCGCCGTGGCGGTCGACCCGGCCAATCCGCTGCACGTCGCCGCGGGATTCCGCGGCGATTTCAACGGCGGCGAAGTCTGGCTCAGCGAAGACGGCGGCAGCACCTGGCAGAACCGTTCCGACGGCCTGCCCGGCACGCCGGTCAACGCGCTGGCCTGGAACGGCGCGCGCCTCTTGGTCGGCGGCGGCATGCTGTTCGGCTCGCAAGACTTCGGCCTGTACGGCTCCGACGATCTCGGCCAGAGCTGGAGCGCGCTGCACGCCGGCTGGCCGCTCCTGGTCGCGACCTCGATCGCGGTCGATCCGAACGATGCGCAAACGATCGTGGTGGCGACCGACGGCAGCGGCGTGCATCGCACGCACGACGGCGGCGTCACGTGGGAGATCGGCATCGGCGGCACGCGCGCGCTGGCGACGCAATCGGTGCGCTACGCGCCGGGCAGCTCGCAGGAACTCTTGAGCGGCGCGAATTCGCTCGGCGTGTTTCTCTCGCACGACGGCGGCGCCGCGTTCGATGCTGCCTCCGCCGGCATTTCCGAATTCAATCTGTATTCGATCGCGGCCAATCCGCTCGATGCGGCCGAACTCGCGGTCGCGTTTCAGGGCAACAACAGCGGCGGCGTGCTCAGCTCGCGCGACGGCGGCGCGAACTGGACGCTCGAAGCGCTGCCGGCGACGCGCTACAGCCGGCTCGGCTATTCGCCCAGCGGCGTGCTCTACGCAATCTCCAGCGGTCCTTCCTCGATCGCGCCGGAAGGCTTGTACCGGCGCGAGAGCGACGGCCACTGGAACGGGCTCGGCCCCGATCAGGGTGTGCAGTTCGAATCCGATCTGGCCAGCCTGCGCTTCGGCACCAGCGATCCGGACTTGATCCTGCTCGCCGGTGCCGACTTCGGCGTCGCCGGCAACCGAGGCACGATCTGGCGCTCGACCGACGCCGGGCAGCACTGGAGCAAGCAGGCGTTCGAAGGCGCCACCTTCGTCAGCGATCTGGAGATCGTCGGCGACGACGATCTCACCCTGGTCGCACCCTACACCGGCAACGACACGCCCGATCAGGGCGGCGTGCTGCGCTCGGTCGACGGCGGCGCGAGCTGGACGCTCGCCTACGAAATCGCCACTTATTCGCAGCGGCCGCGGCTGTGCGTCGCTGCCGGTGAATCGCCGGCGCTGTACCTCGCACTCGCCACCGATTGGTCGGCCGGCGGCATCCTGCGCAGCGACGACGCCGGCGCGAGCTGGACGGCGACCGCGTGGCAAGGCAGCACGATCGCCGACATCGCCTGCGATCCGCAGCGCAGCGAGGTGCTCTATCTGGCCCAGGTCGGCGGCGGCGCGCGCATCGCACGCTCGGGTGACGGCGGGCAAACCGCGCAGCCTTTCGATGGTGGTTTGCAAAGCGCCGGCTGGCCGCGCGAGCTGGCCTTCGCCGATGGCGGCGCGCGCCTTTTGCTGGCCACCACGCGCGGCAGCAACGCGACCGCGCTCGGCGACGCCGACGCGATCTTCGCCGACGGTTTCGACTGAGCCTCGACGTGCGCGCAGCGAACCGCGGCAGGCGGCGCGGCCACGGCGCGCTGCGCGCCACGGTGCGAGTGCTTCCTCGCGGCGGTTACACTGCATCCCCGGCTCCCGGAGCGAGGCCCGGAGCGAGGATGGAACAGCAGGACCCGGTCGCCTACCGCTGCGGCGACTACACGATCATGCCCGCCGAGCGCCGTCTGCTGCGCGGGCAGGACGCGCTCGATCTCGAAGCGAAGGTCTTCGATCTGATTCTGCTGCTCCTGCGCAACCGCGAGCGCGCGCTGGACAAGCAAGCCTTGATCGCCGCGCTGTGGGGACGCCGTCCGGTCACCGACGCCGCGCTGAGCCAGCTCGTGCACAAGGCGCGGCGCGCGCTCGACGACGACGGCGATCGTCAGGCGATGATCCGCACCGTCTACGGCCGCGGCTTGCAGTGGGTCGCGCCGACCGAAGCGGTATTGCCCGCGGCGGCGGAACCGGCACCGCCCGCCGCGATTGCCGCCGCACCCGCGACAACGACGCACACGCAGCGGCGCCGCACGTGGATCACGCTGGCGGCTCTGCTGGGGTTCGTGGTCGTGATCGCGTCGGTGTTCGTCTGGCGCGTGCGCGAGGCGGCACCGTCCGCGCTGCCGCGCCTGGCGATGCTGCCGATCGAGAACGCGACCGGCGAGCCCGCGCTGGACTGGACCCGCAGCGGCCTGCCCGGCCTGATCGGCAGCCTGCTCGGCGACAGCGGCGCGGTCGACGTCGGCGATCCGCTGCAGATCGCCAAGGCCTGGGACTACCTGCCCCTGCCCGGCCGCTCGCAAAGCGAACGGCTGCGCTACGCCACCGGCGCTGCGATCCTGGTCGAAGGACGCCTGCGCCGGCTCAGCGACGATCTCTACGAACTCAATCTGCGCGTCGACGGCGGCGACGCCGCGCACAGCGGCGAACTGGTGCTGACCGCAGCGCAGCCGGCCACGCTCGGCGTCGATGCGGTGCCGCGGCTCCTGCGCCTGCTCAAGCGCGAGGCGAACGCGGACGCCGCCACCCAGCGCGGCCTCGGCGGCGACGCCTACCTCGCGCAGACCTTCGCGCGCGGCGTCGACCTCGCCACCCACGGCGACTGGGACGATGCCAAGACTTATTTCGCGCTGTGCGTACAGAACGCGCCCGATTTCCTGCCGGCGCGCCTGCGCCTGGGCCAGGCGCAGGCGAACACGCGCGATCTCGCCGCCAGCGAAGCGACCTTGCGCAGCCTGATCGAGGAAGCGCGCCGCCGCCAGCTGCCGGCGATGGAAGCGGCCGCGCTGATCGATCTGGCCGAAAACGAATTCCGCCGCGGTGACCGCAGCGCCGCGCTCGCCCTGCTCGAACAGGCACGCGCGCCGGCCGAACGCGGCGGCGATCCGGACGCGCAAGCGCGCCTGGCCCTGCTCGCCGCGCGCGCGCACGCGATCCTGCAGCAGCCGGAACAGGCGGCGGCCAACCTGCGGCAGGGGCGCGAGTTGATCGAGCGGCACGCCTTGCGCCAACGCGCGCCGCTCTTGCACTACGCCGAAGAACAAATCGCCGAAGTGCGGCGCGACTACCCGGCACAAGAAACCGCCGCGCGCGCCGCGCTGGCCGCGGCCGAAGCGATCGGCGACGAACGCATGGCGATCAGCGAAACCTATCGCATCGGCCGCATGCTGGGTTGGCAGGAGCGGCCGTTCGCGGCGCTGCCGCCGCTGGCGCGCGCCTGGCAGCGCGCGCGCGAGCGCAAGCTGCTCGACATCGAAGCGGTGGCCGGCGTCGAGCTGGCCTGGGTGCTCTCGGAAACCGGGCGCTACAGCGAGGCCTGCGCCGTCGCCGATACCTTGATCGCGGAAATGCAGTCGCAGCCGAACGCATATTGGAAAGCCGTGTCGCTGGCGGCACGCGCGCGCTGCCAGCGCGCCGGCGGCGATGCGCGCGCGGCCTTGGCGAGCTATCGCGCAGTGCGACCCTTGGTCAATCCGCGCGAAGACCCCGGGCTCGACGCGCTGGTGTCGCAGTACGAAGCCTTGGCCGCCTTCACGGTCGAACGCGAGGCGCTGCCGGCAATTCAAGCGCGGCTCGCCGCTGCCGGCGACGCCGCGCCGTACCAGCACGTGCGCCGTCTGGTCGATGCGCTGACGGCCGCCGCACGAGGCGACCTCGCCAGCGCAACCGCCAAGCTCGAAGAGGAATCGGCCGACCCCGACCGTGACGACGGCCAGGGCAACGAGCTGCGCCGCTTCGCGCTGCACATCGCACTCGCGGTCATGCGCGATCCGCTCGATTCCAACGAAACGAGTTCCAGCAAGCGCGACCCCGGCCAGATCGCTTCCGACAAGACCGTCTCCGCCGAAGCGGCCGCGGAAACGATCGCGCGCATCGCGCAACGGCGCGACGATCTGGCCGCCAGCAACGACGTCGAAGTGCTGCGCCTGTATCAGGAATGGCTGGCGCGACGCGGCGACGACGCGACCCGAGCGCAAGTGCAGACGCGCATCGACACCTTGCGCCGCGACGCCTTGGCCGCCCTCGAAGGCGTCGATTTCCGCCTGCCGCAGCCTGCGCAGACGAACTAGCGGACTCGCGCTGCAGACGCCGCAAGACGGCCGCCGCCCGGCTCGTTACCGATCCGATACCGAAGCGTTACCGCCCAGTGGCGACTCGCCGGATTCGGCTTGCTAGGTTCCGTACCGTCGGCGGAATTCGCGATGAGCAAAACACAATAAACGAGTTGGCGAGGTCTGCTTCAAAGACGCTCCTTCCGAGAAGGATGGAGCGAAAAAACTCCGCGAGCGGTGACCCGTCCTTCGCGTCTTACGCATCGACATCGTCCTGCGACTACCTGCTTAAGGAGTTTCCCCTATGCGCCTGATTCAACTTGCGGCGGCCAGCGTACGCTGGCGCCGCCTCGCCCGTCTTCGGCTACTGACCCCAATAGCCTTGCTGATCGCCCTCGCCGTCTGCGCGTTGCCGTCGGCGGCACGCGCCACCACGGTATCGGGTCACGTCACCGACCAATCGACCGGCCTCCCGCTCGACGGCATACCGCTGACCTTCTGGTATTGGGGTTTGCCGGGCATCGGTCAGACTATCGGCACCACGACCACCGTTGCCGACGGATCGTATTCGTGGACCGGCGAATGTCCGGTGCAGGATTCGCGCGTCTGCTACATCACCATCAGCGACGAGCGTTTCCTGTACGCCATCAGCCAGTTCCGCTACGACCAAGCCGAAGTCACCGCCGATTTCGTGCTGACCCGGCCAGCGACCGTTTCCGGCGAGGTGCGCATCGACGGCACCGTGACGAGTGCTGCGGTCGACGTGAACATCTCTTATTACTCGGAGGAGGACGAGATGTGGCTGCCGCCTCCCAACACCAACAGCATCGTACAAACGCAAGACGGCCGCTACCGATTCATCAACCTTCCGCCCGGCGTTCCGTATCGGATATGCGCCGGCGGCGTCGAAGGCACGAGCGCAGTCGCTGTCAAGCAATGTTTCGACCATCACGACCAGACCAGGCTGGATCAAGATCCCTCCTACGACTCGGTCACGCTCGCGGCCGGCGAGCAGCGCGACGACATCGATTTCGATCTGGTCAGCGGCGGTGGCATCGAAGGCACCTTGCACGACGGCTACCTCGGCGGACCGCTCGCGAACGAGCAGATGTTGGTTGTTTTCTACAACCAAAACGGCGCGCGGCTCTCCCTCTCGACCACCGTCTCGGACGCCGACGGCCGCTACCGCGTCAAAGGATTGCCCGACGGCGCCTACTACGTCCGCGTGTCGATCAGCGATCCGTTCGTCGACGCGATCCAGATCTATCCCGGCATCGTCTGCGAAAACAGCGTCTGTCCGCCGATCACCAGCGGAGGACGGCTCACGGTCGCCGGTGGCGCGACGATTACCGGCGTCGACTTCACCCTGCATCCGATTTCCGTGGTCCGAGGCCGCGTCACCGACGCGGCAACCGGCTTGGGTTTGGGCGGCGTGCAAGTGTTCCCGAGCCGTTGGGGAAGCCAGAGAAAAACGTTGGACAACGGCGACTTCGCGCTCTACATGCCGGCGGACGTCGACCCGTTCGAGGTCTATCTCGTCGCGCCGCTGCCCTACGTCAACCAGGTCTATCCGGCCATCGCCTGCCTGGAATATCCCTGCCTGGAGCCGGGCCAAACCTTCAGCCCGACCACGGGCGAGGTGATCGAACACGTCGACTTCGCGCTGCAGACCGGCGCCGCGATCCGCGGCACGCTCAGCGACGCGGTGACCGGTGAGCCGCAAGTGGCCGAGATCAAGCTCTACGATCAGAACTTCAACCTGGTCTGGCGAGGCTTCGCCTTCGACCAATACACAACGCCCGCCTGGCTTCCCGGCACCTACTACGTCCAGGCGATCGCCCGCGACGGCGCCTTCCAGCAGGTCGACTGCGTGTTCTACCTGAGCCGGTCGTGCCCGCCGGAGGGCGGAGATCCGGCCTCGGTGGAACCGACGCCGCTGGTCATCGCGGCCGGCGAAGTTCGCGACGGCGTCGATTTCCGCTTGAAGATGGATGGCGTGTTCCGTGACGGCTTCGAACCGGCGCTGCGCAAGCAGTAGAGGGGGTCGCAGGATCAGGTCGGGCGTGAGCGGGCGTGAACCCTCGCTCTCGATCAGGACCTGTGTCGGATCAATGGCTCGGGCGAGTACAGCGCTCGCCCGAGCCGGTCTTCGCGGATGTCGCAGCGATCAGCGCGGCGCTTCGAAGCCGTCACCGAAGATGCGGTTCTCATACACCACCAAGCCGTCGTTGCCGGCCGCCACCGCGGCGCCGCCGCGCAGGCTCAGCGAGGCGATCGCGCGGCCGTTGGCGTCGCAATAGCTCTCGCTCCAGCTCTGGCCGGCATCGCGGCTTTCGTAGACGCAGCCTTCGTAGGTCGAGGCATACCAGTGCTGCGCATCGCGGTGCTTGAGCTGGGTCACCAGACCCGCCGGCGCCGACGGCAACGCGGTCCAGGTCTGCGCGCCGTCGGCGGTGGCGTAGAACGTGGTGCCGCTTCCGCTCTGCACCGCGACCATCGCGTGATCGACGTCGACGAAGCTGGCCGCGTTGATCTTGCCGTAGTTGCCACTGCCGTCGCCGAACGGGAGCAAGGTCCAATTCGCGCCGCCGTCGTCGCTGCGCAGCACGGTGCCGCGGCCGGCGCCCTCGCGGATCACCCCGCCGGTGGCGTAGCCGATCTCGCTGGCCGGGAAATGCAGCTCGTTGAAGTTGATGTCCATCTCGCCCGGATAGGACAAGGTCCAGTTGAGGCCTGCGTCGGTGCTGCTCCAGATCTGGCCGCCCTTGATCGCGACGTAGTGTTCCGCGTCGAAGAAATTGACGTCGAACACGCTGCCGTTGGTGTCGGTGCCCCAGCCGCCGACCTGGCTCCAGGTCTGGCCGCGATCGGTGCTGCGATAGAAACCGCGGCGCGCCGCGTACAGCTCGTCCGCGCTGACCGCGTGCGCCCACAACAGGCTCTGGCCCTGGTCGGGGATGACGCGAATCGGGCTCCAGCTGTAGCCGCCGTCTTCGGTCAGAAGGCCGCAGTTGAACGCGCCGGCGGCGAAGCCGCGCGGACCGTCGGGGAAATCGACCGAGGTCACCGAACAATTGCCGGTGCCGCTGGCGACGACCCAGCCGTCGGCCGAGGCGCCTTGACCGGCGCTGAGCGCCAGGGCGATGAAAGAGGTAGCGACTGCAAACATGGATTGCCCTTTATTCGTTCCCAGGATCGGCGCGGGCGCCGCACGCGGACGTGCCGGCAGCGCAACACCGTAGGCGGGATCACAGCACGAGGCCGCGCGGACACGCCATCACGAAGTTCTTACGAAGTGCTTACGCGGCCTGATGGCGCGCGATTCAATCGCCGGACGGGCGTTTCAACATCGCCTTCAGCGACGTGTGCTCGACCGGCGCGGAGGTGTGCTCGTGCACGATGCGCCAGTCCGCACCGACGCGACGCAAGGCCATCGTGAGGCGATTGTCGAGCGAACGCAGCTCGCGTCCATCGGCGGCGAACGCGGTGAAATTCAGAAACGCGTGGCCGACGGCGAGGTCGCCGGAGAGGAAGGACTCGATCTGATCGGCGCGCACCACCACGCGTTCGTCACCGAGCGAGCCGAACCAGTCGGCGACCAGCACGCGCCAGGCGTCGATGCCGCGCAGCGACCAGCTACCCCATAAATCGAACAGCTGAATGTCGTCGGCGTACAACGCCAGAAAGGCGTCGGCGTCCTTGGCCTCGACCGCGGCGGCGTAGGCAGCGAGCGTTTGTGCGAACGGATCGGCGGGTGTGTTCATGACGGTCTACAACTCTCCTGCGGCCGGCCACAGCGTAGCGGGCGTACGCGTCGCCGCCCAGGCCTCGTATTGGTCGCGCCAGGCGACGAACTGCGCCGGCATGTCGTAAGGCGGCGGCGCACTCACCGAGTAGGCCATGCCCTCGCGCCACCAGTTTGGCGCGCTCAGCATGCGCAGCGCGCCCAGGCGCTGCGTCTGCGCGACGTGGATCAATTCGTGGCGCGCGAAATGCGGCGCCCATGAGTCGGGCGCGAGCAGCGAGCCGGCGTAGGGATAGGTGATCGCGCGCTCGGCGCCGCCGCCGAACGACGCGTAGCAGTCGCGCGTCGCGCAAAACACCATGCGCGGGCGTCCTTGCAGCGCGCCCAGTCTCGCGCCGACCTCGATCAACGCCGCGTCATACAGCGCGAGCGCCTGCGGCAGCCGCTGCTCGTCGTCGGAACAGACCGAATCGGCGCAGACCAGACCTTGCCATTGCGGCGCCAGCAAGCGCACCGGCTTGACCAGCGCCCAGGCGGTCGGCGGCAGCGCCAGCAGGGCGAACAGCAGCCAGCGCAACGGCCGCAGCCGCCGCCTGCGCGCGCGTGCCGGATGTCGATCGATTGGTCTGTCTGCGTTCATGGCCGCTCCTTCGCGCCGACGATAGCGCAAGCGCGGCACGGCCGTGCTCGGTTTGTATCGCTGTGTATCTGCGGCGCCGCCGATTACGTGAACCGACGCAGCGGCCGCGCACACGACACAAGCGCGATACCGCGCGGCCTCGAAATGGCGCCACCGACACAGACGGCCGCCGGCCGAGGAAACCGCGATGAACCCGACCGCCGCTGCACCCCGCCCACCGGCGACGCCGAACGCGAGCGCGCCAGCGCTGCACTGGCCGAGCGGCTGGCCGCTGTTCTGGCTGCTCGGCGCGCTGGTGCTGGCGATGTCCGCACTGATCGTGCTGCTCGATCCGGACCCGGCCGAAGGTTTGCGCCGCGCCATCCGCGCCACCGCGCGCAGCTCGTTCGCGCTGTTCCTGCTCGCCTTCGTCGCCTCGTCTCTGGCGACGCTGGTACCGAACGAACTGACGCGCCGGCTGCTGCGCG
Source organism: Dokdonella sp. GW821-FHT11D02 (assembly GCF_058808595.1). NCBI lineage: Bacteria > Pseudomonadati > Pseudomonadota > Gammaproteobacteria > Lysobacterales > Rhodanobacteraceae > Dokdonella > Dokdonella sp. GW821-FHT11D02. The sequence goes on from NZ_CM179520.1 coordinate 4,441,157, forward strand.
AACGGCGCTACCTCGGCCTCGCCTTCGCCTTCTCGCATCTGGTGCACCTCGGCGTGATCTTTGCCTACGGCGCCGTGAACCCGGCGTTCTGGCCCGGCCGCAGCGCGCTGACCAATACACCCGGCACGATCGGTTACGTCTTCATCGCTCTGCTCGCGCTGACCTCGTTCCGCTTCGCCGCCAAACAGCTGAGCGCGGCGGCGTGGAAGCGCCTGCACACGACCGGCATCTGGGTCATCGCCGCGATCTTCGGCTACTCGTTCTTCAAACGCATTCCGACGATGGGCGCGCTGTACGCGCTTCCGTTCGCGCTCCTGTGCGTCGCTGTCGCCGTGCGCCTGCTCGGCAAATGGGCGCAAGCCGAGCGGCGCCGGCAGGCGCGCGGCGGCCGCCGTTCTCTTCCTTCCCCGCAACCGATGGAGTCTTGAGTCATGAGCCATTCCCTGCAAACCGTTCTCTACACCGCACACACCCGCACCAGCGGCGGCCGCAACGGCCACGGCCGCTCCAGCGACGGCGCCCTCGACATCGCGCTGAGCCCACCCGGCTCGGGCCGGCCTGGCAGCAATCCCGAGCAGCTGTTCGGCGTCGGCTACTCGGCCTGCTTCATCGGCGCGATGCAGCTGGCCGCCAGCAAGTTGAACCTGCGGCTGCCGCCGGAGACGGCGGTCGAGGCCGAGGTCTCGCTCGGCAAGACCCAAGGCGATGCCGACTTCGAACTCGCGGTGATTCTGAATATCGACCTGCCCGGCCTGGATACCGACACCCAGCGCGCGCTGGTCGAGGCCGCTCATCGCACCTGCCCGTACTCGCGCATGACGCGCGGCGACGTCAACGTCGAACTGAAGATCCGCTGAGGAGACGACCATGCGCACCGTGTTGTTCGCAGCTTCCCTGTTCGTCGCCGGTCTCGCGTCGGCTCACGCGGCCGATCGCATGCCGATGCCCGCCGCACCGCCGACCGTGGTGCTGGTGCACGGCGCCTTCGCCGATGCGTCGAGTTGGGACCGCGTCGTGCCGATCCTCGAAAAATGGGGCGTGCACGCGGTCGAGGTGCAAGCCCCTTTGACCTCGCTCGCCGACGACGTCGCCGCCACGCGCCGCGCGATCGACGCCGCGCCGGGCAAGGTCGTCTTGGTCGGCCACTCTTGGGGCGGCACGGTCATCACCGAGGCCGGTGTCGACGCCAAGGTCAGCGCGCTGGTCTACGTCGCCGCGTTCGCACCGGAGGTCGGCGAGAACACCGCACAGCAAGGCAAGGCCTTCCCGGCGCCGCCGGGGCTCGCGCAGCTGCAAGAGCGCGACGGTTTCTTGTGGCTGAGCGAGGCCGGCGCGCGCGACGACTTCGCGCCCGATCTCGGTGCCGCCGTCGCGCAGCGCCTGTTCCAGACGCAGCGACCGATCCGCGCCAGCGCCTTCACCGACACCGTGACGCAGGCCGCCTGGCACGACAAGCCGAGTTGGTACGTGCTTTCGCGCGACGACCGCATGCTCGCGCCGCCACTGCAGGCGGCGACCGCCGCGCGCATCGCCGCCGAGCGCGTCTCGGTCGGCGCCGGTCACGTGTCGCCGCTGAGCAAGCCGAACGAGGTGGCGGAAACGATTCTCGAAGCGGCCGGCGTGAAGCAGGCCGAAACCGATCCGCTGGCGGAGGGCTGAGTGATGTGGAAATCGATCGCCATCGCCATCACCCTCTTCGCCGCCGCCTTCGTGCAAGACCCGGCCGCGCGCGCAGAGCCCGCGCCGACGGCGCCCGAATTCGCCGGTATCGAGCGCTGGTTCAATACGCCGCCGCTGAGCTTGGCCGAGTTGAAGGGCAAGGTCGTCTTGGTCGAGTTCTGGACCTACTCCTGCATCAACTGCATCCACGTGTTGCCGCACGTGAAGGAATGGCACGCACGTTATCGCGACCAGGGTTTGGTGGTGGTCGGCGTGCATACGCCCGAGTACGACGAGGAGCGCGATGCGAGCAAGGTCGCCGCGGCGATCGAGCGCTTCGGCATCGACTACGCGGTCGCGCAGGACAACGGCTATCGCACCTGGGACGCGTACGCCAACCGCTACTGGCCGGCCTCGTATTTGATCGACCGCGACGGCCGCATCGTCTATCGCCACTACGGCGAGGGCGCGTACGAAGTCATGGACGAACGCATCCGGCAGGCACTCGCCGCACGCTGAGCTTCGCGCAGCGGTCCACAACGGGCCGCTGCGAGGCGATGGCACAATCGCCGCCGCCTGCCGCTACCGCAGCTCGGGAAACGCATGGAACAGCCAGACCACATCCTGGTCGTCGACGACGACCACGAGATCCGGCAGATGGTCGCCGACTATCTGCGCAAGAACGGCCTGCGCGCGAGCGTCGCCGCCGACGGCCGCGAGATGCGCGCCCTGCTCGATACGCAGACGATCGACCTGATCCTGCTCGACGTGATGATGCCGGGCGAAGACGGCTTGACGCTGGCGCGCAACCTGCGCGCCGGCAAGCACCGCGCGGTGCCGCTGGTGATGTTGACCGCGCGCGACGATCAAACCGATCGCATCGTCGGTCTGGAGATGGGCGCCGACGATTACGTGACCAAGCCGTTCGTCGCGCGCGAACTGCTCGCACGCATCAAGGCGGTGATCCGGCGCACGCGCATGCTGCCGCCGAACCTGCAGGTCAGCGAAGCGGTGCGCCTGCTCGCGTTCGGCCGCTGGCGCCTGGACACCACCGCGCGCCACCTGCTCGATCCGGACGACACCGTGGTCGCGCTCAGCGGCGCCGAATTCCGTCTGCTGCGCGTGTTTCTCGATCACCCCAACCGCGTGCTCAATCGCGACCAGCTGCTCAACCTCACGCAGGGACGCGACGCCGAGCTGTTCGACCGTTCGATCGATCTTCTGGTCAGCCGCCTGCGTCAGCGCTTGCAGGACGACGCGCGCGAGCAGAGCTACATCAAGACCGTGCGCAACGAAGGCTACGTCTTCAGCATGGCGGTGACCCTGCTCGGCGAAGGTGAATGAGCGCGCCGCGCGCCGGCAGCGGCTGGCCGCGCTCGATCGCCGCGCGCCTGTCCTTGATCGTGTTCGGCGGCCTGCTCGCCGCGCACGCGCTGTCGTTCGGTCTGCTCTTCTACGAGCGCTACGAAGCGGCCAGTTCGATGCTGCTGACCAACCTCGAACAAGACGTGGTGGTCGCGGTGAATCTGCTCGACCGTCTGCCGGCCGCGGAACGCGCAGCGTGGCTGCCGATGCTGCGGCGGCGCACCTTCCACTATCTGCTCGGCGTCGGCGAGACCGGCACAGCGCTCGCGACCGACACCGCACGCGAGATGACGCGCGCGATCGCCGCCGCGCTCGGCCCGCGCTATCCGCTCACCGCGAACGCGGTGGCGGACGAGCCGGAGCGCTTTCAAGTGCATCTGACGCTCAGCGACGGCAGCCCGATGACGATCGAAGTGCGGCCGTCTGTGATGCCGTTGGCGCAGTGGCTGCCGTACGTGTTGCTGACACAACTTGCCGTGCTGCTCTTGTGCACCTGGCTCGCCGTGCGGCTCGCGACGCGCCCGCTGCAGCGCCTCGCCGACGCCGCGCAAACGCTCGATCCGACCGGCGCCGGCGCTCGCCTGCGCGAAGGCGGTCCGAGCGAGGTCGCCGACGCGGTCGCTGCGTTCAACACCATGCAAGATCGCATCGCACGCCACATGCAGGAGCGCGTGCAGATCCTGGCCGCGATCTCGCACGATCTGCAGACCCCGATCACACGCATGCAGTTGCGCGCCGAAACGCTGGAAGACGACGGCACGCGCGAGAAACTGATCGACGACCTCGGTCAGATGCAAGAGCTCGTGCGCGAAGGCATCGCGTACGCGCGCAGCGCGCACGGTGCGGCGGAAGAACCGCGACGGATCGATCTCGACGCCTTGCTCGACAGTCTCGTCTACGACTACCAGGACATCGGCCGTGCGGTCAGCCTGCAAGGTCGCGTCGCTGCGCCGACGGTGACGCGACCCGAGGCCCTGCGCCGCATCGTCGGCAATCTCATCGACAACGCGCTCAAGTACGCCGGCGCGGCGGAGCTTGCGGTCGAGGCCGACGCCGACGGCGGCGCGCGCATCCAGGTGCGCGACCGTGGCCCCGGCATTCCGGCGGCCGAGCTCGACAAAGTGCTGCAGCCGTTCTACCGGCTGGAAACCTCGCGCAACCGCGGAACCGGCGGCACCGGCTTGGGCCTCGCGATCGCGCAGCAGCTGGCCGGCTCGATCGGCGCGACGCTGACGTTGCGCAACCGCGACGGCGGCGGCCTCGAGGCTGAGCTGCATCTGCGCGCCGTCAGCGCGAAGGCGTGACGGCGAGCGCGCGGCGCGCGCGATCTCAGTTCTTGCCGCCTGTCTTGTTCGGCGCGAGCACGCTGCGGAACACCGTCGGCGAAGCCTGCCGATAGATGGTGGAGTGCTTGAGGTCCTTGCGCGGCTGATAGGTCCATTGCAAGCGCGCCGGCGCGTTAGCGCGGAACACGGCGGCCAAATGTTCGCCGGCGTCGTCGATGTCGTCGTCCGCGGAGGTCGCGAAGTACAAGACCTTGTGCGGACCTTTCGCCGGCCACGCCTGCAAGCGCTCCGCGGCACCGCGCAACAGCGCTTTGTTGTTCCACCACAGCGAAGGGCTCAGGGCGATGTAGGTCTGGAACAGATCCGGCTGCAAGAAGAAGGTCTCCATCACGAACAAGCCGGCCAAGGATTCGCCGACCAGCGCATCGCCGCCGCCGCTGCGATAACGGCGGCGCACTTCCGGCATCAGCTCCTGCGCGATGAAGGCACGGAACGGCGCCGAGCCGCCGACCTGCGGCGCGATCTTGCGGTCGCTCTCGACGTCGGTCGGTCCGGTCATGTCGCGGCGGCGCTGCGTGTTCTCGATGCCGACCACGATCATCGCGCGCATCTCACCGGCGCGGATCGCGGCGTCGACCGTGTTGGCGACATGCGGAAAATCTTCCTTCAAACCGCCGTCGGGCATGTACAGCACCGGATAGCGCGCGTGCTTGTCGACAGCGTAGCGCGGCGGCAGGTACACGTTCAGATGCCGCGTTTCGCCGAGCAGGCGCGAATCGATGGTGAAGGTCTCGTGCACCGGCATCGGATCGGCCGGCTCAGTGGCTGCGCTAGACGCGCTCGGCGCGGGGTTCTGCGCGAGAGCGGCGGCGGCGAACAGCACGCCGCTCAAGCCGAGCAATGCATGCGCGAAGAGGAAACGGATCGCCGGCCGTTGCGGACGGCGTCGTGCGTCGAGCGTGGGCGTCATCGGAGCCGTCGTAAGCAAGGGTCGCGCATCCTGGCAAACGACGACGGCAAAGCCAAGCCAGCGAATGGGCTAGCTCGTGGCCGCGATGATGATGACGTGAGCGCGCGCGATCATTCGCCCGGATAGTCCATTTCAGCACCGTCGGCGTAGATCAGATCGGAGGCGCCTTCGATCGCGCCGCTGGTGCAGGCGTCCTCGCTGCCGTCGTCGCCGGGACGCTCGCTGCTGAACTGATCGAAGGCGTCGACCAGGCCGCTCGCGGTCAGGCACAGCGGCGCATGATTCACCGCCGGATTGTCCGGCTGCGGCGCGCTCCACGGCATCGGCCGGCCGAGCAGGCTCACGCGCGACATCGGCGCGGCGACGCCGATCAGATTGCCGTCGAGGTCGCCCGACAGCGGACAGGTGGCGTCGGCGAATACGTTGTGACCCTTGGAGATCGCCGCTCCTGCACCGACCACGGCGCAGTCGGGGCTCGAATTGTCGGTGCCGGTGTCGCTGTTGCCCGAAGAGAGCAGCGCCGTCAGCACCGTGTTGCGATCGACCGCGAAGCCGCCGCCGGCGCTGCGCGCGGTGTGGTTGCCGGTGAAGGTGGTGTAGGCGATCTCGACATCGCTGGAATTGGAGGTGGCGAGGCCGCCGCCGAAATCGCCGGCGCTGTTGTCGGCGAACAAGGTGTCGCGCACCAGCACCGGATTGCCTTGCGCGAGGAAGACGCCGCCGCCACCGCCGTCGCGCGCGGTGTTGCGGGTGAACGCGCTGCGCGTGATGCGCACCCTGCCGCCGTCGGAAATCAGATACAGGCCACCGCCGTCGCCATCGGCGGAATTGCCGTCGAACCAGACGTTGTCGATCGTGGTGTAGCCGTCGGGAAACAACAGCATGCCGCCGCCGCGCTCGGACCAGCTGACGTCGCTCTTGTGCGCGTTGCCGCCGCTGATGCGCAGGCCGAACAAGCCGATCGGCACCTGAAAGGACGAGCCGCTCGGCGTGCCGAACACGCGGTCGCCGCTTTGTGCGTGGATGATCGAACGGTCCGGTCCATGCCCGACCAGGATGCGCGGCGCGTGCTCGAGGCCGGTCAAGTCGAGATCGCCCTTGGCGCCTTCGTCTTCGTCGCGGCCGGGAATGTTCACGTCGTACACGCCGGGCGGCACGTGGATCACGGCCAGTGCGTTGCTGGCGGAGGCCTCTTGCACGGCCGCGCGCAGGGTGCAGCCGCCGAGCGTGCTCTGGCAGATGCCGTTGCCGACGTTGGCGTCGGGCGCATCGGCGGTGCTGTTCAAGGTGTAGGTGTAGCGCTGCTCGTAGGCGCCGCGGTCGCAGCCGTTGGAGCGGCCGACGCCGCGCTGATCGGTCGAGGTGCAGTGCGCGCCTTCGCCGTCGTAGTCGCCGGGCGCGCCGCTGTCGACCGCGGGACTGCCGGGCAGGAGCAGGTTCACCGGTACGCCGTCGCCGGCATCGACCAAAGTGCCGAGCAAGGGATCGGCCTGCTGGTCGCTCGGCGGCGCCGGCGAGAACGCGCAGGCTTTGCGCTGGTACAGGTTGTAGCCGAGCGAGTGCACGCTGCTGCACGAGAGATCCGACGCCGCGCGCGCGCCGTCGGCGATCACCGAGTTGTAGGCGAAGATCGAGTTGTCGATGGTGGTGTCGCCGGCGGTGAAGTTCGCGCCGCCGCGTTGGTTGGCCGAGTTGAACGCGACGGTGACGTTCTTCAGCCGCGCCGACACCCCTTGCGAATACAGCGCGCCGGAGTCGGAGGCGACGTTCTCGGCGAGCGTGCTGCTTTCGAGCGAGAAGGTGCCGACGCTGGCCAGCGCACCGCCGAACTGGCTCGCCACGTTGCGCGTGAACGAGCTTTTGTTGATCGACACCTCGAGCGCGCCCGAGTAGACGAAGATCGCGCCGCCGCGCTGTGCCGCGTTGCGCGTCAGATGGGTTTGGGTGACGCGCACGCGACCGCGCCGCGCGTAGATCGCGCCGCCCACGTCGTTGCCGGCATCGCCGCGGCTCAAGGTCACGTTGCTGACGATGAAGGTCGCGGCCGCGTCCATGTTGACGTGGAAGATGCGGTCGACGCCGTTGCCGCTGATCACGCTGCGGCCGGCGCCGGCGCCGACCACGGCGATGGTGCCGCTGCCGGTGACGTCGAAGTCGCCGCTCGCGTTGGCATCCTCACCGGCTCCCTCGCGCGTGATCTTGTAGCCGAGCAGATTGGTGCCGACTTGGATCAGGTCGGTGCTGGTGCCGGCGGCGCAGCCGCCGAACGCGGTGTCGGTGCGCGCGGCTTGCACCGCTTCGCGCAGCGAGCAGTGCTCGGGGTCCTCGCCGAACTGATCTTGGCCGGTGTTGACTTCGATCAGCCCGGCGCGGCACGGCAGCCAGACGAGGACGAGGGCGGCAAAAAGAAATCGGGACGAGCGCATGGACGGATCCGTTCGGGATGCATCCGGTTCCACGCGAAACCGCGCCGGCAGGGGCCAGGTCGGCGATCGGGACGTCTTCGCACGAGCGCCGCCGCACGCGCGCGCAACGAAAGTGCAAGCGCCACGTCACCTCGGCCACGTCCAATGTGCGGTTCTCACCCTCTAAGGACAGAACCGATGCTTCGCCGATCCCCTCTCGCCCGCGCCGTGCTCGTCGCCCTCACCGTGTTCTGCGCCGGCCAGGCCCAGGCCGCGGTCGAACTCGTCCGCCGCGGCAGCTATGCCTCGGGCACCGTCGCCGGTGCCGAGATCGTCGCCTACGATGCGCCGACGCGGCGCCTGTTCGTCACCAACGGTGCGCTCGACAAGATCGACGTGCTCAATGTCGCCGACGTCGACGCACCCGAACTCCTGTTCCAGATCGACGTCGCGCCGTACGGCGGATCGTTGACCAGCGTCGCCGTGAAGAACGGCGTGCTCGCCGCCGCGATCCCGAATGCCGACGGCACCCAGCCCGGCGTGATCGCGCTGTTCGACGCCGACGGCCAGCACCTCGGCACCTTCACCGCCGGCGTGCTGCCCGACCACGTGAGCTTCAGCCCCGACGGCCGTTACGTGATGTCGGCGAACGAAGGCGAGCCAGTCGGCGACGTCGATCCGCCCGGTTCGGTGACGATCGTCGATCTCTCCGGCGGTGTTAGCGCCGGCGTGGCGACGACGCTCGGCTTCGACGCCTTCGACGGCCGCGAAGCAGAGCTGCGTGCGAGAGGAGTGCGCCTGTTCCCCAACCGCGCCGCCAGCGTCGACCTCGAACCCGAATACATCGCCACCGCGCCCGCCAGCGACGTCGCCTTCGTCAGCTTGCAGGAGGCCAATGCCTTCGCGGTGATCGATTTGGAAACGCTGAGCATCAAGGACATCGTCGCCGCCGGCTTGAAAGATCATTCGCGCGGCCTGCCGCGCGTGAACACCTACACCTTCCCCGAACTGCCGACGCTCGGCACCACGCCGGCCGGACAGACCATCCGTCTGGGCGGCTTCTCGGGCCTGTGGTTCGAGGGCACCGACAGCGCCACCGGCGCGCTGAAATTCGTCACCGTGCCCGACCGCGGCCCGAACGGCGAACCGAGCAACGTCGACGGCGATGCGGTGCTCGAACGGCCGTTCGTGCTGCCCAGCTACCAGCCGCGCATCGTGCGCTTCAGCCTCGACCCGGCCAGCGGTGCGATCACGCTCGGCCAGCAGCTGCCGCTGTTCCAGCAGAACGGCAGCACGCCGATGACCGGATTGCCCAACATCGGCAACGGCGTCGACGAGGAACCGGTCGACCTGTTCGGCAAGCCGCTGCCGCTCGATCCGCTCGGCGCGGACATCGAAGGCATCGCCATCGCACCGGACGGCTCGTACTGGATGGTCGACGAGTATCGCCCGGCGATCTATCACTTCAGCATCGCCGGCGTGCTGCTCGACCGCTTCGTGCCGCAAGGCACCGGCGCACTCGGCGGCCAAGCGGCCGGCCACTACGGCCGCGAGACCTTGCCGGCGGAATACTCGACGCGGCGCCCCAACCGCGGCTTCGAAGGCATGGCCTACGACACCGACGCCGGCATCCTGTACGCGTTCATCCAGACGCCGCTGGCGAACCCGAACACTGCCGCGAGCAACGCCTCCAAGGTGATCCGCATGCTCGGCATCGACCCGGCCAGCGGCGCCACCGTCGCCGAGTACGTCTACCTCATCGACAAGACCGACTTCCGCGAACAGAACACCGACAAGATCGGCGACGCCGCCTACCTCGGCAACGGACGCTTCGCGATCGTCGAACGCGACGACTCGACCGAGCGCAGCGGCAAGAAGATGCTGTTCCAGTTCACCCTGAAGGGCGCGACCAACCTGCGCGCCGCGGGCGCGCCGACGCCGATCGCAGGCCTCACGCTGGAACAACACACGCCCGACCAGCTCGTCACCGCCGGCATCCACGCGGTCGACAAGGTCAAGGTCGCCAACCTGCCCTCGCTCGGCTACTTCGCCGGCGACAAGCTCGAAGGCCTGGCCGCATTGCCCGACGGCCGCCTCGCCCTCATCAACGACAACGACTTCGGCATCGCGCCGCAGCCGCTGCCGAACCCGCCCGACGGCAGCGTGCCGATGGACGCCGTGCCGACGCCGATCCAGCTCGGTCTCGTCAGCTTCGACGTGCCGAGCGGTCTCGACGCCTCCGATCGCGACGGCGCTTCGGGCGGCCCGGCCATCAACATCCGCAACTGGCCGGTGTTCGGCATGCACATGCCCGACTCGATCGCGGCCTTCGCCGCCGGCGGCGCCACCTTCTACGCCAGCGCCGGCGAAGGCGACGACCGCGGCGAAGTCGCGCGCATCTCCTCGCTCGATCTCGATCCGAACGTATTCCCCGACGCCGCCGCGTTGAAGACCGACGCGCAGATCGGACGACTCAACGCATCGACCATCGACGGCGATCTCGACGGCGACGGCAAGCTCGACCGCCTGCAGATTCTCGGCAGCCGCTCGATGGCGATCTGGGACCGCTGGGGCAACCTGGTCTACGACAGCGGCGACCTCATCGAACAAGTCACCGCCGAGCGCTTCCCCACCGCGTTCAACTCCGACAACGAAGCGAACGGCAGCTTCGACACGCGCAGCGACAACAAGGGGCCGGAACCCGAAGCGCTCGCCGTCGGCACCACGCCGTCGGGCCGCACCTACGCCTTCGTCGGCCTCGAGCGCATCGGCGGCATCGTCACGTTCGATGTGACCAATCCGTACGAGGTGAGCTACGCCGGCTACGTCAATCCGCGCGACTTCAGCGTGACGGTCGACCCCGACGTCGACCCAGCCGCGGCCGGCGACCTCGGTCCGGAAGGCATCGTATTCATTGCGGCCGCCGACAGCCCCAGCGGCGAAGCGATGATCGCCGTCGCCAACGAGATCAGCGGCACGACCACGCTCTACACGGTGTCGGAAGTGCTGTTCCGCGACGGCTTCGACGGCGCCGCGCGGCGCTGACCCGATCCGCTGCGGGAACCGCCGTCCGCTTCCCGCAGCGGAACGCATCTTCGACAGCGCCGCACTCCGGCGGCGCTATCGATGCGATGATCGCGTTCGCCACTGTGGGAGTGAACGATGACGATTCGAGCCGGCCATGCCGCGACGGCGGCGGCGTGCTGCCTGTTTCCTCTCGCCGCCGCGGCCGCTACTTTGCAGGTCGGTCCCGGCCAAATGTATGCGAAGCCGTGCGCCGCGATCGCCGCGGCCGGCGACGGCGACACCATCCTCATCGATGCCGCCGGGCGCTACGACGGCGACGTCTGCGCCTGGTCGAAAAACGGGCTGACCCTGCGCGGCATCAACGGCCGGCCGCACATCGACGCCGCCGGCAACAACGCGCAAGGCAAGGCGATCTGGGTCATCAGCGGCGACGACACCACGGTCGACGGCGTCGAGCTGTCCGGCTGCCGCGTGCCCGACGCGAACGGCGCCGGCATCCGTCAGCAGGGCACCAACCTGACCGTGCGCAACGCCTATTTCCACGACAACGAGAACGGCATCCTCGCCGGCGATAGCACGGGCAGCACGATCACCATCGAGCACAGCGTGTTCGCCTACAACGGCGCCGGCGATGGCTACTCGCACAACCTCTACATCGGCCACGTCGATCGATTGGTGTTCCGCTACAACTGGTCGCACCACGCCGTGGTCGGCCATCTGCTGAAATCGCGCGCCGCCGAAAACATCATCGAATACAACCGCCTCACCGGCGAGGCCGACGGCAGCGAAAGCTATGAGATCAACCTGCCCAACGGCGGCCTGTCGTACGTGATCGGCAACCTGATCCAGCAGCCCGCGACGACGCAGAACGGCGCCATGCTCGACTACCTCAGCGAAGGATTCGGGCAGAACAGCGACGGCCGCCTGTTCGTCGTCAACAACACCTTCGTCAACCAGCGCGGCAGCGGCACCTTCCTGCAGATCGGTGCGGCCGCGACCACGCCGGTGATCGCGCGCAACAACATTTTCCACGGCGGCGGCACGCCGAGTTCGCGGGCGGATACCGTGCTCGACCACAACCTCGTCGGCAGCGAGGCCTTGTTCGTCGACGCCGCGAACTACGACTACCGCCTCGTGCCGGGCACGGCCGCCGTCGACGGTGGCGTCGATCCCGGCAGCGGCGCGGGGCGATCCTTGTTGCCGACGCGTGAGTACGTGCATCCCGCAGCGAGTTCGGATCGACCTGTGGTCGGCGTGATCGACATCGGTGCCTACGAGTGGGCGGGCGGGATCATCTTTCGCGACGGCTTCGACGGCGAGGGATAGCGTCGCGAGCGCAGGTACGGCTTTTCAGGAGAGCCGACACCGAAGGCGGGCGTCGTGCTGCCCACCTTCGGTGTGCGAGGTCGTGCCGTTCGCGCCACGACCCATCCGCTGACGCGCGCGTTCGATCAGTGCTTCAACTGCTTCGCCGCGGTCTCCGCGTCGTCCCTTACTTTATCGGCCCTCGCCTTCGCCGAGGCGAGGTCGGAATCGGCTGCGTCCTTGCAACTGCCGCGCTGGTCGTTCGGCAGCGCGTTGCACTTCTCGATCGCGACCTTGTGCTCGGCTTCGGCCTTGGCGATGGCGAGATCGCGGCGCGACTTGGCGTCCTTCTGGAACACGTCCGACTGCACCGAGGCGAGATCCTGGCTCGCATCGCGCTCCGCATCGTTCGCATCCGCGGTGGCCGCATTGATCTTCTCGCCCGCTTCCGTGTTGGCCTTGTCCACCTTCGCGCTCGCCTCGGCCTGCGCCGCTTCGAGCTTCTGACGCGCGGCGGCTTCCGCCTCGGCCGCCTTCGCGCGCGCCGCGTCGACGTCGGCGGCGGCCTTCTCCTGCGCCTTGGCAACGTCCTGCTGCGCCTGCTCGGGCGATTTCTGGCACGCGCCCAGGGAAAGCGCGGCGGCCGCGGTCAGGCAGATCCACATCGGTGTACGAGTCATGGAGGACTCCCCAGCAAAGCCGCGGTGCGGCGATGCGAATCAGTGTGTCGGGAGGCGGTTTATCGAAGATGAATGCGATACGGCGCTCGTTGCGAGGCGTTCACCTCGCGACCGCAACGTGCCGCCAGACGCCATCGCCGTGCTGCTGCGACGACTAAGCGCACCCGCGCAACCGGCGGCGCGGCCCTTCCGCACTGGCATCGGCGGCGCCGCTTGCAGGATGATCCGCGACTTGGGTCGCGCGTGCGGGGTGCAGCGGCGGACCCGCATCGCGGCAATCGGTGAGACGAGGAGCATCGGCGTGGGGGATTTTGCGGTAACCGAACCCGCGCGCACGCCGCGGCGCGCCACCGTCGCGACGTTCTTCGCCGGGCGAACACTGGAAGCCTGCGTCGCGAGCGGACGCGACAACATCTTGCAGCTGCGTCTGCTGGCGGCGCTGATGGTCGTGCTCGGCCACAGCTGCATGGGCGGAGCGGGCAGCCTGCCTTACGACCCGCTCAACGCCGTGCTGCCGCGCATGCAGATCCATCCGGCCGGGTTGATGGTGTTCTTCATGATCAGCGGCTTTCTGATCACGCTGTCGTACTCGCGCCGCCCGCATCTCTTGCGTTTCCTGCGTGCACGCGCACTGCGCCTGTGGCCTGCGCTGATCGTCTGCTTGGCGCTGTGGGCCTTCGTGTTGGGTCCGCTGCTGACCACCCTACCCTTGAGCGATTATTTCTCGACCGGCCGCGCCGACAATCCGTATCGGTACGTCATCGACGGCGTATCGATGATGAAGTTCGCGAACGAGCTTCCCGGATTGTTCCGGTCGACGACGAGCATCGTCCCCGGCGAGGTCAACACGCCGTTGTGGTCGCTCACCGTCGAAGCGACGATGTATTTGTGGGTCGCCGGTGCCGGCTTGTTGCGCCTGTTCCGCTTGCCTTGGCTCAGCAGCCTCGCCATCGCCGCGTTCTTCAGTGCGGCGCTTTTGTGGCCCATGATGCAAGGCGCCGCACCGTCCTATCTGCTGACGATCCAGGGCTTCTTCGGCGCCGGCGCGATTGCCTGCTTGCTGCGCCGCTACATCCCGATTTCCAGCGGTCTGATGCTGCTCATCGCGATCGTCTGCGTCGCCGCACGCAACTCCTCGCATACGATTCCGATCACCTGGCTCACCATCGCGTACTTCGTTCTGTGGTTTTCTTACGTGCCGCGCCTACCGCCTATTCCTGGCGACACCGACCTCTCCTACGGCACCTACATCTGGGCTTGGCCGATTCAGCAGACTCTCGTGCTGCTCACGCACACACGCGAGCCGCTGGTGCTCTTCCCTATGACACTCGTCTTCCTGCTTCCGATCGCAGCGGCTTCCTGGTTCTTGGTCGAAAAGCCGGCGTTGCGAATCAAGGACTGGCGCCGGGCTGCTGGTGCGCCCGCGCGCGCGGTCGAGTCAGCGCCCGCTTGATTGGAGCGTTGCACACGACATCGCGGCGGCAGAAATCTGCCGCCGCGATGGATGCGCTCTCACCGAGCGCGCACGCTGCCTTTCTTCAATCGGCGGGCCAGACCGGCGGCACGCTCGCCGTCGGATTGGCGAAGTACTGCCCGTAGCTGACCGTCGCCATCGTGCGGATGTTCTTGAGCAGATCCGGGTTGGCGATCACCTTCGGGTCGAGCGGGTTGTCCGACAGCAGCACCATGTCGGCGAGATAGCTCTCCTTGATCGCGCCGCGGTCGGTGAAGCCGTATTGGATCGCGGCATTGGTGGTGAAAGCCTTGATGCCGTCGAGGATGCTGATGCGCTCGTCGCCCGGTACGTTGGGGTTGTTGGCGAACACCGGCGGGCAGGCGGACGGGTTCTGGTTCGGATACCACGACGGCTGTTGCACGTTGCGCGTCGCCGCGACCCAGATCTCGAACAGCGGATAGGGCGGCTCCACCGGGCTGTCGCTGTGCAGGGTCATCGGCAGGCCGCGCTTGACCACCGACTGCGCCGGATAGACGTTGAGGATGCGCGGCGGGTTGAGCACCATCTGGCACTCGGGCAGGCCGTAGAAATACACGTTGCTCGACATCACGCTGACCGCGGTCGTGCCGACCGACTTGAGCTGGTCGAGATCGTCGCCCGTGATCATCGCCACGTGCAGCATCGTGTCGCGCTTGCCCGGCGGCGGCGGCGAGTCTTGGGTCGAGACCACCGCGTTGACCGCGTCGCTGATCGCCGCGTCGCCGATCTGATGAATGATCATCGGATAGCCGGCTGCGTGCGCCGCGCGCAGGCGCAGCGCCAAATCGGACTGTGGCACGTCAGGCAGTCCGACATAGGGCTGCTGGAACAGACCGCCGATGGTGAAGGGCGGGAACACGTTGGTGTAGGGCGCCTTGAGATAACCGGTATAGCCCTGCAGCGAGCCGTCGGCGAACGACTTCAACGCCTGCACCGACACCAGCTGACTGTCCTTGAAGGTCACCTTGCCGGCCTCGCCCATGGCGATGGTCTTGGCGAAGTCGGAGCTGTTGTTGTCGTAGGCGATCATCGCCGCCGACAGCGGGAACTTGCAGTTGGGCCGCTTGCAGCCCGCGGTCGCCTCTGCGTAGAGCGCCATTTCACCCAGGCCCGCCGCGCCTTCCTGCGCCAGCGTGTAGCCGTGCTGCGCGTACATCTCGGCGCCCTTCTGCAACAGCTGGGCGCCGAGGCCGGAGTTGGCCTTCAGCACCTGCCCCTGGAACACGCCGGTCGCGTACAGCGACAGGTCTTCGTCGAGCTGGCCCATATTCGCCAACGCGGTCTCGACGTTGACGTTCATGATCGGCTTGCGGCACTTGTCGTCGTTGGTCGAGCCTTTGGTGCCGCAGATGTTCAGCGCCGCCAGCGCCGGCGTGTTGACGTAGGAGATGTGCCCCGATTCGCTGGTGATGTAGATCGGCACGGCCGTGGTGATCGCGTCGAGCTGGGCCAGCGCATTGCCGTTTTCGAACGTCGTGCATTCGAACGAAATGCTCTTGGGCTTGCTCACGCAGGCCGGATCGTGGCCGAGACGCGAGGGGTCGTAGTTGAACGCGAGCACCGCCGTCGGCGGCGTGTTCAACAACGCCTTGGCCACCGCGCTGCGCAGGCGCGCGACGACGTCGGACTGGTTCTGCACCGGAATGAAACAACGCTGCGGATCGGTCGGCGTGAGACAGCCGGGCGTGCCCGGCGGCGGCTTGAAGTAGATGTTGATGCTGGAGACGTCGAGCCAGTGGTCGATGTCGGTGAACATCGCGTAGCCGGCCATGTGCGAATGCGGATCGATGAAGCCGGGCAGGATGGTCCAGCCGGTCGCGTCGATGCGCTGCGTCAGCCGCCCGGCGAGCATCATCACCTCGAAGCTGTTGCCGACCTTGATGATCTTGCCGAATCGGTCGACCGCGACCGCTTGCGCCAGCGGCTGCGCGTCGTTCATGGTGACGACGGTGGCGTTGAGCAGGACCAGGCTCGCTTCGCCGGGGAAGCCTTGCGGCTTGTCGGGTGCAGGCCCCTTGGTCGGCGCCGCGCAGCCGGCCAGGCTCAGCAAAGCAGCGGCCAATACGGTACGAATCGCGCGCGGCCGAACGGCCGAGTTCTTCTTCATGTCCACCCTCCACCACGTTGAAGTGCGGCGATTTACGCCAACGCCCGGTGAAGTCGCGGTGAAAAGGAACTTTTGGATTACTGCGCAAATTGCGCAGTGCCGCTCGCGGTGGTCGAGATTTCGCAGCACGATTCCGCGCCCGAACAGCCGACGCGTCGAAGGCCGCCGTGCCGCTTCACAGCGGCTGCCGGCAAACCTCCAGCACGCAACCGCGCAACCAGCGATGCGCCGGATCGGCGTCCATGCGCGGATGCCAGAACAGCGAGACGGTGATCTCGGGCGCGGCGAACGGCAGCGCAAACGCGAACAAGCCACCGCGCAGCGCCTGCGTGCAGCGTTCGGGAACGCTGGCGATCCAGTCCGAGCCGCGCACCAGCGACAACGCCTCGGAGAAGCTACCGACCATCGTCGCGATCTCGCGCTGCGCGTGAGCTTCCTCGAGCGCGGCATCGATGCGCTCGCGGCCGGCCATGCGGCGCGAGATGAGCACGTGGCGCGCGGCGAGATAGCGTTCCAGCGTCACCACGCCTTCGCATAGAGCATGCCCGCTGCGCACGACGCCGACGTAGCGATCGCGGAACAAGCCCTGCGTGCGCACTTCGGGACCGATCGTCGTGCCGATCACGCCGGTTTCCAGATCCACGCTGGCGTCGCGCAAGACAGCGCTGTCGCGATCGATCTTCGGCACGAAACGCAGCTTCACCTTCGGCGCTTCGCGTTCGGCGCGCGCGATCAAGGCGAGCGCGAAACTTTCGACGAAACCCTCGCGATTGCGCAGGGTGAAGGTGCGCTCGAGCTGCCGCAGATCGAGCGCCGCGGCCGGACGCAGCACCGCTTCGACCTCCTGCAGCAAGGGACCGATGCGCTCGCGCAGCGCGATCGCGCGCGGCGTCGGCACCAGCGTGCGACCCGCACGCACCAAGAGCGGGTCGCCCATCGCTTCGCGCAGCCGCGTCAGCGCGCGGCTGGTGGCGGAGGGGCTCAGGCGCAAGCGGCGCGCGGCGCCCGCCACGCTGCCCTCGCGCAAGAGCGCTTCGAGAAGGACCAGCAGATTGAAGTCCGGCGGTGTCACGGCCGCAACATAGCACGGGCATGGAAGGCGTCCGCTGCACGAATTCCTTGCGTCCGACGCGCGTTCCGCCGGCGCTTCCGCGCACCTACCTTTGCCGCCGACGCCGGATCGCCGGCTTTCCGCTGCGAAGGAAAACCCCATGAACAACGATGCTTTGGATGTCTTCGTCGAACGCATGCGCGCGAGCTGGGGGCCGCTCAGCACCGAGCTGGCCGCCACCGCACAGAGTGCTCTGCAGGACCTGGCACGAACACCGCCCGATCAACCGTGGCTCGCGGCCCTGCTCGAAAAGGGCGCGGCGCAGACGGAGCTGTACCGCGACACCGCGCACGGCTTCGTGCTGCTGGCGCACAGCGAACCGGCCGGCTTGTATCGGCCGCCGCACGACCACGGCCGCGGCTGGGTGATCTACGCCGTGCAGAGCGGCGAGATCGAGATGGGCACGTACGCGCGCATCGAACGGGCACGCATCGAAGACGATGAGCGCGTTCGGCTGGTCCGGCGCGACACGACGCCGGTGCGCGCGGGACACGCCAAGCTGTTCCTGCCTGGCGACATCCACGACACGCGCTGCACCGACGGGCCCGCGTTGTTGTTCCGCTTCACCGAGCGCGATCTCAAGCGCGAAGACGAGAAGCACCGCCTCACGCGCTACGTTTTTGATGGCGGCGTGTGGACGGTCGGGCCGCGCGCATGAGCGCCGCCGCCACGCTGGTCGCGCCCTTGCGCGACGTCGATGCCGAGTTGCCGCAGCCGCGGCGCCTGCTCGCCATCGCGAGCGTGCTCGCGGTGACGATGCTGGTCGTGCTCGATACGAGCATCGCCAACGTGGCGCTGCCGACCATTGCGCAATCGCTGCAGGTGGAGCCGGCGGTTTCGGTGCGCGTCGTCACCGCTTACCAGATCGCGCTGGTGATGGCCCTGCTACCGTGCGCCGCGCTCGGCGAAAGCCTCGGCTATCGGCGCGTGTTCGTGTTTGGCGTCGCGCTGTTCGTCGGTGCTTCTGCGCTGTGCGCCGCCGCGCCGGATCTGACCTGGCTGTGCGCGGCGCGCTTCGCGCAGGGGCTCGGCGGTGCCTGTGTCATGTCGCTCGGTGTCGCGCTGCTGCGCTTCACCGTGCCGCAGCACCGTCTCGGCGCGGCGATCGGCTGGAACGCGATGACGGTCGCGCTGACCTCGGCGGCGGGACCGACGATCGGCGCGCTGATCTTGTCGAACGCGGATTGGCGCTGGCTGTTCGCCGTCAATATTCCGCTCGGTGCGGCGGTGCTGTTGGCGATGCGCGCGCTGCCGCGGGTTGCCGGTACGGCGCGTGCGCTCGATCTGAAAAGTGCCGCGCTGAATGCCGGCGCGTTCGCTGCGCTGTTTCTCGCGGCGGAAGCGGTCGTCTCGCAGCCGGGATTCGCCGTCGCCGGATTCGCCGTGGCCGGTGCGCTGCTGGCGGCGCTGATCCGGCGCGAGCGGCGCCGGCGGGCGCCGCTGATTCCGCTCGACCTGCTGCGCTCCGATTCGTTCCGCCTTTCGGTGCTCGCTTCGATCTGCTGCTTCACCGGGCAAAGCATCGCGCTGATCGCGCTGCCGTTCTATCTGCAGCACGAATTCGCGCTCGATCCGTTGACGACCGGACTTCTGATCACGCCATGGCCGCTGGCGACGGCGATCGCCGCGCCGATCGCCGGGCGTCTGTGCAATCGCTGGTCGACCGGCGTTCTCTGCGCGATCGGCGGGCTCGGCTTCGCGCTCGGTCTGGCGGGTGCGGCGATCGTTCCCAGTGCGACAGGAAACGCGGCGCTGCTCGTACCGTTCATCGCGTTGTGCGGGGCCGGCTTCGGCTTCTTCCAAACGCCCAACAACCGCAACATGTTCCTTTCCGCGCCGCGCGAACGCAGCGGCGCGGCGGGCGGCATGCAAGGCACTGCGCGCCTACTGGGGCAGACCAGCGGCGCCGTGATCGTGTCCTTGATGTTGGCCGCGTTGCCGTTGCAGGTGGCGCCGCGTCTGGGCTTCGGGCTCGCGGCGGTGCTGGCCGCGACGGCGGGACTGGTGAGCTTGCGGCGGCTCGGTCGCGACTGAGCGCGGTTCGGGACGACGAAAAAAAGCGCCGCGCGAACCGGAGGTTCCGGCGCTCGCGCGGCGTGCAGGGTTCGCGTCCTCCGACGCGAACGAAGCGGCCGATCGACGCGCTGGCACGCGCCGATCGGCCGACTCGACTATTGAATCTTCTTGATGATGAGCGACGTATCGAGGCTGGTGCTGGGCAGCAGCGGAACCTGCGTGCCCGGCGTGAACGCCGCTTTGACCGTGTGCTCACCGGCACCGAGCTGTGTCCGCCACGTCGCTTGACCGTTGGCGTCCAGAACGATCGACGCATCGATGGGCCTGCCGTCCAGCGTGAACTGCACCGTGCCGGCCGCTTGGCCGGTCGCGGTACCGACAGGCTGCCCGGTCTTCTTCATGCGCACGGCGGCGACCAGGGTGACGGCTCCCCGATCCTGCGTGGAATAAACGTCCGTCTTGGTCGCCTGCGCGTCGATCTGCTCGGTGAGCTGATAGGCCTTGACGAAGCTGAGCTCGCCGGTGGCGGCCACGTCGAAGGTGCAGTTGTTGCGATGGTTCGCGACGGTCAGCACGCGGCAGGCTTCGGCCGCCACTTCCCAACGCACCGGTGTAACCGGCGGCGAGCTGGGCGCGACGCAGGGGCCCGGCGCTTCCGGCGGCCACGCCTTGTTGGTGAAGGTCGCGGTGGAGGTGCCCGGCGCGTAGTCGAACAGGCTCGAAGCGTCGGTGACGCGCCAGGCATCGGCGAAGGTGCGGTTGAGATCGTTGTAGCGCTGCGACAGTGCAGCCGGGCGATATAGCGAGGAGTTCAAGCACGAAGCGGTAGGTCCGACCCGGTTGCCAGGCGCGAACGTGTCGCAGATTGCGCGAGACCTGGGCATCGGCGCCAACCAGCTCCCCCGATGGCGTCGCGGGGCTGGATGCGATCAGTAAGAAGGCGTTTCCTGACTGAAGGGACGCACCATGCGTTTGATGTACCGAACTCATCTCAGTGCCGTTCTCGTCTTGCTCTGCGCGCTCGGCACTTCCTCGGCCTGTGCAGGAGGCCGTCCGCAAGTGGATTTGTCGGTCAATGTCAGCACCACGCCGGAACCGTTCATCCCCGATGATGTCTTGACGGTCACGATGGTGGTGCGCAACGACGGACCGGATACCGCTGGGGCCACCTTGCCGGATCAGAGGACCATCGTTGTCCTCGAGAAGGGCTACGACATTACGACGTCGCCGCCTCCTTACGTTCTCTTTGAGCCGGCGACGGGATGCTCAGCCTATGCAGAGCAGAGCGAGCCGATCTTCCCGGGGCCCCGCTTCTTCTATTTGTTTTCGTTCTGGTTCGATCCGATCGGCCCAGGTGAGTCGCGAACCTGCACCTACCGTCTGCGGGTTGACCCGTCGACACGAGCGGCCTTCGATACGTTTTGGCTCGCGTACACGTCGAACGACGAAGACGTCGATCCATCCAACGATCGCTTCGATTACAGCTTCGTTGCCGCGCCGCCCGCGCCACCGGTTGGCGTACCCGTGGGATCTCATGTTGGCTGGTGGGTACTTGGGCTTGGACTGCTGCTGAGTGGCAGGCGCTGGCTCTGCGGCACGGTAAAAGCGTAGCGCCCGTGCGCGTATGTGAGCCGTTTGTACTCGATTTGGGCGCATTGTGAGATTTGCCACCGCGAGCCGCGTTGTCGTGATCTTGCCTAAGGCAAAGCAAATGAACGCGAGCGCGAGGAGCAGCTCGCAGCAAAAGTGAAGCTTTGACGACCAGATCGTCTGTCCCGGCGTCACTGACGGATTGAAGAGAAGCGCCATGCGTTTTCTGTGCCGAGCTCATCTGAGCGCTGTTCTTATCTTCGCTTGCGCGCTCGGCGCTTCATCGGCCTTGGCAGGCGGCCGCCCTCAAATCGATCTTTCGGTCAGCGTTTCGGTGACCCCGGAGAGGTTTCTGCCGGGAGGCAGCGCTATCGTCACGATGACCGTCTTCAATGCAGGTCCGGATACCGCGGGAGATGTGTTGCAAGGCCAGCCGTACATCATCGTGTACGAGAAACCCTACGACATCCTGACCCGCCCTCCGCCGTTCCTTCTCCCGGAACCGTCGGTTGGCTGCACGGCCTATGCAGAGGAAAGCGAGTACATCCCAGGCCTTCCGGGGGGTGGAATCACCCTGATGTATTCCTACTGGTTCGATGCTATTCCGGCTGGCCAGTCACGAACCTGCACCTATCGCGCTCAGTTTCTACGCTCTACCACCGATAGTTTCGCGACCAACTGGGTGGTTTCCAGCTCGTCGAACGATGACGACATCAATCCATCCAACGATCGCTTCGATTACACCTTCGTTGCCGCACCGCCTGCGCCGCCGGTTAGCGTGCCGATGGGATCGCTGTGGGGCTGGCTGATGCTTGGGTTTGGACTGCTGCTGGCGGGCAGACGCGAGCGTTGTCGTGCGGAAAAAGCATAGCGCTGGTGCGGGCAACGTCGGCCGCTCGCGCTTGATGTGGGTGCGCGCAGGATCTACCGCTGCTTGTGCGCTTGGCCTATTCACGATTTCGGCTCATGCGGGGATGGAGCCGCGGGTAGATCTGTCGGTCAGCGTCCGAACGACACCCGAGCCGCTTGTTCCTGGCGGCATCGCAACCGTCACGATGACGGTACACAACGACGGCCCTGACACGGCGGGCGGTGTGCTGCCCGATGAACGCGACATCATCGTGTACGAGAAGCCCTACGACATCGTTTCGCGACCGCCACCGTTCTTGCTGTTCGAGCCGGCCGTCGGTTGCTCCGCTTATGCGGAAGAAAGCGAGTACATCCCGGGGCTGCCCGGCGGTGGAATCACGCTCATGTTTTCCTACTGGTTCGATGCCGTTCCAGCGGGCGAGTCGCGGACGTGCACCTATCGCCTACAGGTCTTGCCGACGACCTTTGAGAATTTCGACACGCGCTGGACCGTGAGGAGTTCCAACGACCAAGACATCAATCCGGACAACGACCGCTTCGACTACACCTTCGTCGCTGCGCCTCCAGCGCCACCAACCACCGTGCCGGCAGGGTCGTTACTCAGTTGGATCGTGTTGGCGCTCGGGTTCTTGCTGTCCACATGGCAGATGCTCCGTCGCGCTGGCAGGATGGGCTTGGATGACTGTCACGATATCGGCTCGCTCGCCGCCGATCGATCATCTCTGACCACTCGCAGCAGCGGATTACGGGGAAAATCGATGTACTGGTACGCGCACATCAAACCATGCGCTGGCTCGACCGGCATGCCGGCTAAGGGCTTGGTGGAAACTCTCGCACGGTTTGAAGGCTTGACCAGGACGGACGGAGATACTTGGTCCGGTACCGACCCGGAGGTCTGGTTCACCCTTACCGCCCTGAAAACCCATGCCCCGAACTCGTGGCATTCCACCGGCGTGCTTCCGGAACAGATCAATTTCATCGCCTGCGTAGTAAGCGCTTCCGGGGAGCCGGAGGCTGTGCTCGCCATTTTCGAGTCGATTGCAGAGATTCTCGGCTGGGAATTCGTGATGGAAGAGCCTTGGTATTGCTGAGTTGGTTGCTGGGTGAGTCCGTAGGAAGATCGTTTCTATCGGCTTTCGAGCCACGCGTATCTGTCGCCTTCCTCTGCAAGATGGGTCGCTTGCTTGCCGACACGAGGAAAGCAACAGGCGGCACCAAGCCGCCTGTTGTGATCGCGATGCGCTAGCGTGGCAACCCACTTTGGCGTTCGGCGCGCTGTAGCCGCCGCCGCAACAGTTCCTCGCACAACGCGGCGATCTTGCGCGCTTGCGTGCCGTAGAACTCGACCGAGCCGTAGCCGGTTTCGATTCGGACTTGTCGTTTCATCGCGGGGACGTGACGCGAGAGCGCGTAGCGCAGTTCTTGGATTTGCAGAGTGAGTTCGTCGTACATGGCCATTCTCCGTTCGCCCGCGGTCCGAAGGGATCGCTGTGGGCGATTCCCCACAGCGCCGCGCGCAGGTGGGTCAAGGCCGCGCGCAGCGCGCCCGAAGGGCTTGGCCTTGACGCGCCGAGCACGGCGCTACGCTGCGACGACCACAGCGAGCCCCCTTGTCACGAGCTCACCTAGTGCGAATTTGGTCGCGAGCGCGAACCTAAGCGCGCGACGAAGCGACGAACGCCCGACATCGCAACCGATTCGCGGCAAGAGGAGAAAGAGAGAAGAAAGATTGCGACAGCGCGTTCCGACTCAGAGCGCCGCGTCGATAACCTTGGCGAGTTGCGCCTTCGAGACGAGCCCGGTCTGCGTCGCCTGCACCTTGCCGCCCTTGAACAGCAGCATCGTCGGCGCCGCACGCACGCCGTAGGCGATGGCGGTCTTCGGGTTCTTGTCCATTTCAAGCTTGGCGATCTTCAGCCGGCCGTCGTAGTCGGCCGCGAGCTGTTCCAGCATCGGCGCCATCGCCTTGCAGGGAGCGCACCATTCGCCCCAGAAGTCGACGAGGACGGCATTGGACGATTGGAGGACGTCCTGAGGAAAGGTGACGTCGGTGGTGATGAAGACGTGTTCGTTGGTCATGGCTCGAGAAGTTGTGCTTTGGTTCGGGTTTGGGGGCATGCATCAAGGCTTGGGCAAATCTCCGCGATGCCCTGGCGACTCGGACCACCAGATCGCCGTGACTTTGGCGCGCAGCTGATTTCGCTCGCTGGGTCCCTCCCAGCGGCTATCTAGGCTGTTGCCTCGATTGTCGCCCATCAGATACAGCTGATCCGGCTCCAGTTGAACATCGGCAAAGCTCAGCGCCATCCGCGGCGGGATGTCGCTTCCTTGCAGATGGTCTCTTGGCTGCAGAACGCCATCGACTCGCGTGCCGTCCTCGTCGATCAACACGTGCTGTCCCCCCATCGCGACGATGCGGCGCAAATAGAGTTGGCCCGGTCTTTCCGTCGACTCCGTGATGACGAGATCACCGTTCTTGAGCGCGGCCAAGGTCGAGGCGCGCGTATCGACGACCACCATGTCGCCGCGAGCCACTGTCGGTTCCATGCTGCCCGAAGGGATGCGATAGCTCGCGTAGCCGAACACCTGTTCGCGGTGCTCGACCATCCAGTAGAACGGAAGCGCCATGATCAGCCAGCCGAGCAGATAGCCCCACCAGCGGTTGTACCAGCGCGGCGTGAAGGCGATCCGTTGCTTGCGCGCAAACCACCAGGGCAACCCGATCGAAGCGCCAAAAAACATCGTGCCGACTACGATCAGCAACCAGAACCCGCGATACGACTGCAACAGTCCCGCCTGGCCCAATACGAACGCCACGCCAAGCAGCACGACCAGCAGCACGACGCCCAGAGCGAGTCTGCCGACATAGATGAACGCCAAGGGCGTCGAGACAAGAGCCAGCAGGAGCGCGAGCCACGGTTTGCGGGCGTGTCGCGAGGAATCTGCGAGTGATGGGGCTGGCGACTGCTCTGTCATGCGAGGGGTGGCCAGCTCAAAAGAGTTCTTAAGAACAGCGTCTAGGCACGCTTAGGCGACTTGGTGGATCAGGAATGGGCGCGGAAGCGACCGTCAGTTCGCGAAAGAAAGTTACTTTGACCATGCCATCCATTTTTCTGCACTGCAATCATGCCCCGATGCGACGGAATAGATTTGTAATTGACGCCCTTGAGAAACCCTCGTCAAATTCGAGCAATGGACTAGGCGTTGGCAATGTAAATTGCGGCCAAACATCCTTCCTAGTATCGATTATGGCCACAGGCGTACTAGACCCTAATCCAGATCTAATGCATGTGTTGATATATTCATCTCTAAATGCAAATCCAACAAATATTACAAGATCAGCCGCCGCAATAGATCTCAGTAAATATGAGTGAAACGAAACAAATGGGTGGTCCGTGGGCTCCCCCTTAAATCCAGGGTATAAAATACAATGCAGTGAATGATTTCCCCTATACTGTGGAGCAGCTATATAGATATCATTATGCTTTCGCTCCCAATTCACGGAACCATGCAGCTTTGTTAGCAACCCACCTGTTTTTAACTCTGCACTTTCCCACGGAGAAAAATCTAACTTCGCATCCCATCCCTGTCTGGATCTAACGACATGTATGGGAACATTCGCCGTTGTAATCGCAGCCTCTGCGACCAAGTCATAATTTGTGGTGAAAACATCAACGACACTGAACTTATTTGCCAGCCTCTCTAATAAGGGGACCCAAGACTTCCCCAGTTCGTCAGTAGTTGGCTCCTGCGCATAAAGTTCGTATACCTGCGCTTGCAATCGATCGATTAATGTATCCAGCTGCATCACCGTACCATCCGCAATGGTAGGGAAATAGCCAACATTCTCCTGACTGCGCCCAGCTAACTGAGCAATCATATTGTTGGGGATACTCCAGCTGGCCGGATGCGAATCAGTGCGAATAGAACGAAGCCAGTTTCGATACTGCGATGCCACCCAGAGAACTTTCTCAATATCCGGCTCCCCTGCGCCGAATACCTTCGAAAGATTAGGCTCAAAATGACCTAACCATTTGTTGCTAAGAAGCTCTTTGGATAAGGATTTATAGAAGCCAACGGTAGTTGGGTACTTCGCAGAACTTACTGCGCACGATGCACCTGCTCCGGCGAATACTACAGCGCGACTAGGCCTTCCCATTGTTATCCCCAATCTGTACTACCCACACTTCGAATACCCACAATTCAAGCAAGTCGCACACCCATCCATAATGATGACGGCGTTCGTATTGCACTTGTGGCAGAGCGTGGCGCCGACGGGAAACGCGGCGGCCGTGTCCTTCGCGGCGCTTTCGGCGCCGGCGCCGGCGAGGCTATCGGAGAAGGAAGCGGAAGCTCGCGTTCGCGAGGAGGCTTCTTCGGAAGGCGCCGTGGCGGCGCCGCCGCTCAGGTCAGAGTTTTTTTTTGAGCGTTCTTCGTAGGCCGCGCGCTTCTCGGCGATCAGGCGGCGCTGCGCTTCGTCGAGTTCGGGGTCTTGCAGGAGGCCGATCATCTTCAAGTGCTGCTCGATCACGCTGCCGAGTTCGGCGACGATGCTCGGCATGTAGACGCCACCGGCCTTGAAGTAGCCGCCGCGCGGGTCGAATACGGCTTTGAGCTCTTCGACCAGGAAGGTCACGTCGCCGCCCTTGCGGAAAACCGCGCTCATGATGCGGGTCAGGGCGACGATCCACTGGAAGTGGTCCATGTTCTTCGAGTTGATGAAGATCTCGAACGGGCGGCGCAGTTCGTGCGGGGTGTCGGGGTTGAGCACGATGTCGTTGATGGTGACGTACAGCGCGTGCTCGAACAGCGGCGATTTGATCTTGTAGGTGGCACCGATGAGCGTGTCGGGGCGCTCGACCTTTTCGTGCATCTGAATGACTTCGGCCATCGGCACGGCGGGGGCGCTCTCGGGCGCTTCGGCCGGCGGCACGATCTTGCTGAGTTCTTCGGGTTTGACGACGCTGTAGGACTTGATCTTCTTGCTGATTTTCATGGCGCTCACTGCGGGCTGGAAACGGGTCGCGGGCCGCGGCGTTGGCTGCGGGCGGGCGACCTCGGGGAATGGATGGCCGGAGCCGGTGCTGCCGGCGCCGCGCGAACTCGCGGCGGCGCGCGGCGGCGGGGTTATTTTCTGGCGGCTTTCTTGACCGCCTTCTTCGCCGCCTTCTTGGCCGGCGCTTTCTTCACGGCTTTCTTGGCCGCGGCTTTTTTCGCGGCGGGTCTTTTAGCGGCAGACTTCTTGGCGGCGGACTTCTTCGCAGCCGCTTTTTTCGCGGCCGGCTTCTTCACCGCTTTCTTCTTCGCGGCGGTGGCTTTCTCGGCCGCGCTCTTGTGCGCCATGTCGGCGCGGTGCGCGCGTTCGTAGGTTTGGATGTCCTTGAACGAACCGTCGGCGTTGCGGACCGCATAGAGCTTCTTGCCGGCACTGCTGTAGAGCGTGGTGCGTTTGGTGGCCATGCGTATCTCCGTTGCGGCGCAAGGCGATTTGGCCATCGGCCGGCCGCCGCGGGTCGGCCGATGGCGCTTCCTGCCGTGGAATTACCTGCGGCGCGCTGCCTTCTTCGCGGCCTTCTTGGCCGGAGCTTTCTTGGCTGGCGCTTTCTTGGCGGGGGCCTTCTTCGCCGCGACTTTCTTGGCGACCTTCTTCACCGCCTTCTTCACGGCTTTCTTGGCGACGGCTTTTTTCGCCGCGGCTTTCTTGACGACCTTCTTCACCGCCTTCTTCGCGGCGGGCTTCTTGGCGGCGACTTTCTTGGCCGCTTTCTTGGCCGCTTTCTTGACCGCCTTCTTCACGACCTTGGCCTTGCTCGCGGCTTTCTTGGCGGCCTTCTTCACCGCGGTCTTCGCAGCGGCCGTCTTGGCTTCGGCTTTCTTCGCCGCCGGCTTGATCGCCTGCTTGGCCTTGGCGACCAC
Source organism: Dokdonella sp. GW821-FHT11D02 (assembly GCF_058808595.1). NCBI lineage: Bacteria > Pseudomonadati > Pseudomonadota > Gammaproteobacteria > Lysobacterales > Rhodanobacteraceae > Dokdonella > Dokdonella sp. GW821-FHT11D02. Next base: position 4,468,959 of record NZ_CM179520.1, read on the forward strand.
CGCCTGCACTTTGCGTGCGGCCTGCTTGCGCGCCTTCGCCGCTTTCTTGGCGACTTTCTTGGCGGTGTTCTCGACCGCGGCCTTGGCGTCCGACGCCGCCGTCGTGACCGAGGTCACCAGCGCGCCGACCGCGTCCACCGCAGCGCCGCCGATCTGGCTCGCGCCTTCCTTCATTTCCTCGAACGTACTGCTGGAACTGCCGCCTTCGCTATGCATAGTCGGTTCCCCTCTCCTCACGCTTCATTAGGGATGGATGTTATTGAGCACGTTTGCCTGGCAGCACGTCGCGGGTTGCTGGGAACTTGCGCCGAATCTTCCAACGGGAACTGCCACTGCCTTCCGTTCGTTCGCTCCGTCGAACTCCACTTTTCTCCCTCGCGTTCTTTCCCTAGAACTTGCCGTAGTAGCCTTCCTTCAACGCATCGAACAAATTCGCCGCGGTGTGCGTTTCGCCATCGTACTCGATCTCTTGATTGCCTTTGACCTCCACCACCGAGCCGTCCTCGAGTTCGAAACGGTAGATGGTGTTCTCCAAATCATGCTCCTTCACCAGCACTCCTTGGAAGGCCGCCGGATTGAAGCGGAAGGTGGTGCATCCCTTCAGGCCCTGCTTGTGGGCGTAGCGGTAGATGTCTTTGAAGTCTTCGTAGGGGTAGTCGGTGGGTACGTTGGCGGTCTTGGAGATCGAGGAATCGACCCATTTCTGCGCCGCCGCCTGAATGTCGACGTGCTCGACCGGGCTGATGTCGTCGGCGGCCACGAAGTAGTCGGGCAGCTTTTCGTCGGCTTCCTGCGAGCCCGGTATGGCCTTGCCGTTGATCAATTCGCGATAAGCCAATAGCTCATAGCTATAGACCGACACCTTCTCCTTCGACTTCTTGCCCTCGCGGATCACGTTGCGGCTGTAGTGGTGGGCGAAGCTCGGCTCGATGCCGTTGGAGGCGTTGTTGGCGAGCGAGAGCGAAATCGTGCCGGTCGGGGCGATCGAGGAATGGTGGGTGAAGCGCGCACCGACCTCGGCCAGCTCGGCCACCAGTTCCGGCGCCACGCCGGCGACGCGCTGCATGTAGCGGCTGTATTTGGCGTGCAGCACGCGGCCGGGAATACTGTCGCCGACCTTCCAGCCGTCGGCGGCCATTTCCGGGCGCTTGCGCAGCATCTCGCCGGTGACCTCGAAGTCGCGCGTGAGTAGCGGCGCGGGGCCTTTCTCCTTGGACAACGACAGCGCAACTTCCCAGCCGGCCAGCGCCATCTCGCGCGCGACGTCTTCGGAGAACGCGACTGCGTCGGGGTTGCCGTAGCGCATCTTCAGCATGGTCAGCGTGCTGCCGAGGCCGAGGAAGCCCATGCCGTGGCGGCGCTTGCTCATGATCTCGTCGCGCTGCTGCGCCAGCGGCAGGCCGTTGATCTCGACCACGTTGTCGAGCATGCGCGTGAACACGCGCACGACTTCGCGGTATTCGTCCCAGTCGAAGCGCGCCTTCGGGCCGAACGGGTCGCGCACGAAGGTGGTCAGGTTGACCGAGCCGAGCAGGCAGGAGCCGTAGGGCGGCAGGGGCTGTTCGCCGCAGGGGTTGGTGGCGCGAATGTGCTCGCACCACCAGTTGTTGTTCATCTCGTTGACGCGGTCGATCAGGATGAAGCCCGGCTCGGCGTAGTCGTACGTCGAGACCATGATCATGTCCCACAGGTGACGCGCGCGGATGTGGCCGTAGATCTTGCAGGCGACCAGGCCGTCGTCGCGGGAGACGTAGTTCTTGTGCGTGGGCCAGTCGCGCCAGACGACTTTGTCGGCGTCGGTGAGATCGATCTCACCCTGCTCTTTGACGTGGATGGGGAACACCAGCGGCCAGTCGGCGTCCTGCTCGACCGCGTCCATGAAGCCGTCGGTGATGAGCAGGCTCAGGTTGAACTGGCGCAGGCGCCCGTCTTCGCGCTTGGCGCGGATGAATTCCTTCACGTCCGGATGGCTGACGTCGAAGGTGCCCATCTGCGCGCCGCGACGGCCACCGGCCGAGGACACGGTGAAGCACATCTTGTCGTAGATATCCATGAACGACAGCGGCCCGGAGGTGTAGGCGCCGGCGCCGGAGACGTACGCGCCGCGCGGACGCAGCGTGGAGAACTCGTAGCCGATGCCGCAGCCGGCTTTCAGCGTGAGGCCGGCCTCGTGCACCTTGTCGAGGATGTTGTCCATCGAGTCTTCGATCGTGCCCGAGACGGTGCAGTTGATCGTCGAGGTCTTCGGCTTGTGTTCCTGCGCGCCGGCGTTGGAGGTGATGCGGCCGGCCGGGATCGCGCCGCGGCGCAGCGCCCACAGGAATCGGTCGTACCAGTAGTTCTGCTTTTCCGGCGTCGCTTCGACGTCGGCCAGCGCCTTGGCGATGCGCTGGTAGCTGTGATCGATCGACAGGTCGACCGCTTCGCCCTGTTTGGACTTCAGGCGGTACTTCTTGTCCCAGATGTCGTAGGAAGCCGGCTGCAGCGGAATCTCCACTGCGCCGCGTGCGAGCTGTTCCAGGCGCACCGTGCTCATTGTCTTTCTGCTCTCCCGAGATTACGGCCGGATTCTTCAGGTCCGGCTTGGACCAATCATCGATCCCGATCGATCGTCGCAACGACGGCAGCGGCGCTGCCTGCCTTACCCCAAATAGCTGGGTACGGCGCCGTTTTAGAACAACCTGTGGCTCAGTTTCCGCCCCCGCTGCCGGAATCTTCGCCGATCGTGCCGATGGTGGGTACAACCCAATGTATAGGTTTTGTGAACATGCGTGAACACAAGATATTGTGCCAGCGGCGCACTAACCTACGCCGCCATGAAAGCGAAGGCAAGCGCTTTTTCGAGTGTGCGCGGCGGCTTTTCCATCACGCTGAACGGAAGCCGCGCAAACGCCGCGAAAGGCTTGAAGCGGCGGAAACCGGACACGATTTGCGCGGTCTGCAACATGCGTCGATGCTTGTCTCCTCTCCTGCCGTAAGGATGCGTTCCATGCCTGCGTTGTCCCGTCGTTCGAATCGTTTGTCTGCGCGCCGTTCCCTGCTCGCCGCCGTGGTGCTGGCCGGCTTGTTCGCGAGCGGCGTCCACGCGGCGCTGCCGCCGGCGGTCGACGGCCAGACCCTGCCCTCGCTCGCGCCGATGCTGGAGAAGGCGACGCCGGCGGTGGTCAACATCGCCTCGAAGACGCGCGTGGCGGTGCGCAATCCCTACTTCGACGATCCGATCTTCCGCCGCTTTTTCGGTGTGCCGAACATGCCGCGCGAACGCGTGCAGCAGTCGCTCGGCTCGGGCGTGATCGTCGATGCAAACAAAGGTTACGTGCTGACCAACAACCACGTGGTCGAAGGCTCCGACGACATCGCGGTCACCATTGCCGACGGCCACACGGTCAAGGCCAAGCTGATCGGCACCGATCCCGATACCGATTTGGCCGTGTTGCAGATTCCGACCGGCACGCTGACCGCGTTGCCCTTGGCCGATTCGGCGCAGCTGCGCGTCGGCGATTTCGTGGTCGCGATCGGCGAGCCGTTCGGGCTCGGTCAGACGGTCACCTCGGGCATCGTCTCCGCGCTCGGCCGCTCGGGCTTGCGCGGTTCGGGCTATCAGAACTTCATCCAGACCGATGCCTCGATCAACCCGGGCAACTCCGGCGGTCCGTTGGTGAATCTGCGCGGCGAGTTGGTCGGCATCAACTCGATGATCTACTCGCCCTCGGGCGGCAACGTCGGTATCGGCTTCGCGATTCCGTCCAACCTTGCCGCCGACGTGATGCGCCAGCTGGTGCAGTTCGGCGAGGTCAAACGCGGCGTGCTCGGCGTGGAAGCGCAGGACGTCACGCCGGAACTGGCCAGCATGCTCGGCATCGGCGAGCGCAAGGGCGCGGTGGTCACGCGCGTGCGCGCGAAGTCGCCGGCCGAAGGCGCCGGGCTCAAGCCGGGCGATGTGATCGTGTCGTTGAACGGCAAGAACGTCGGCGGCGAGCAGGACCTGCACAACATCGAAGGCTTGACCGCGCCGGGCGCGGCGGTCGACGTGGCCGTGCTGCGCGAGGGCAAGCCGCTGACCGTCAACACCGCGCTGAAGGCGAGCGAGAGCGTGGTGCTGAAGGGCGAGGCGCTCGATCCGCGCCTGAACGGCGTGCAGTTCGGCGATATTTCCGACGCGCTGCGCCGGCAGGGTCTGGGCGGCGTCAGCGTGACGCGCGTGGCCGAATCGAGCCGCGCCTATGCCAGCGGCATGCGCAACGGCGATGTGATCGTCGCGGTGAATCGGCGCGATCTCAACGGCAGCGAGGACTTCAGCCGCCTGGTCGGCACGCACCCGCGCCAGCTGATGCTGACCCTGCTGCGCGGCGAGGAAGCGTTCTACCTGCTGCTGCAGTGATCGACGCGGACCGGTGCGCGCGCCAGCGCACCGGTCTGGGCCGAGGCTCAGGCGCTAGCGCGGATCGCGTCGCCGGCCCTGAAACGATGCCTGCTCCAGCGCATCAACACGATCAAGACGAAGATCATCAAGACGATCGTGAGAATCGAATTCTCCGGGCCGAACGCGCCTCCCGTCAGCCAGGGCGGACCGTTGTAATGGCTTTCGATGGGCGCCTGCACGCGCCAGTCCTCGATGCCCGAGAGCGGCACCCCGCTCAGCACGATCGCGAAATTCCACGCCGCATGATTGGCGGTCGCGGCCCACAGGTTGCGAGTACGCACATACACGCAACCCCAGAACGCGCCGAGCAGCGTCACCGACAGCCCCGTCGTCAGCCAGTCCGAAACATTCGCCTCGACGTTGGCCAGGTGCATCGCGGCGAAGATCAACGCTTGCGACCACAACGCGATCGACGTGCCCCAAGCGTCTTCCAAGATACGAAACAGGATGGCGCGATAGATGACTTCCTCGAGAAACGCGGCGACCACGATCACGCCCGCTACGCCCAACAGCCCGTGCTGCAGCCCGCGGTACGCGGTCATTTCATAGCTGCCGAGCGCGAACAGCGACAACAGCGTGATGGAAATCAGCACGGCGCCCGCCACGGCTGCGACGCCAATGGCGACCGGCGCCCAGCGCAACTCGGTGGCCGCGCGCTTCTCGCAGAAATGCACGTAGGCCCAATAGCCGAGCAGCGCGAACAGGAACATGCCGGTTCGTCGAATGGCGCTGGTCGCCGACTCTCCCGCGTGAAAAATCGTCGTGATCGCGGGAAGGACCAGGTATCGAAACAGCAGCAGCGACGCAATCAGGATCGCCAGCGCCGCCGACAGTTTTAGGAATACCCTTTTGATCGTGTGCATGTGGGTCGTCTGCATGGCGAACCGTAGCTTGAAATCATCGGAGGAAAGATACGGGCACGCGTGATAAGGTTGCGCCGCGCTTTTCCCGCCCTTTTTTGCACGAATCCCGACATCATGCCGCTACGCCGCTTGCTGACTCCGCTCGTCTTCGCGTTTTCCCTGCTCGCGATCGGTCCCGCGCTCGCGGCGAAGAAGCCGGCCGCCGCGCCGGCGGCCGCGCCGCCTTCGGCCGACGATCTGATCTGGCGCGGCGATCACGCCACCGGCCGCGCGCTGATGGAGGATCTGTCCAAGCAGTACGCGAAGGAGAAGAAGGGCAAGATTTCGCTGCAGCCGTTCAGCACCCTGTCCGGCCTCGACGCGGTCGCCGCCGGCAGCGCCGACTTCGCCGGCAGCGCGCGCGCCAAGTATTCGCGCCGCGTCGAAGAGGCGAGCCTGAACTTCATCCCGGTCGCGCTCGACGGCGCCGTGCTGATCACCCATCCGAAGAATCCGGTTTCCAACATCACGCTCAAGCAGATCCACGACATCTACTACGGGCGTATCAAGAACTGGAAAGACCTCGGCGGTCCGGACAAGGAAATCAATCTCTACGCGATCGCCTCGCCGCTCGACGGCGTCGAGTACTCCCTGCGCGAGCTGGTGTTCCGCAACGGCGACCAGCGCGTGGCCGCGCCGCGTCTGTACATCAACACGGTGAAGCTCGAAGAAGCCGTCACCCTCGATCCGGCCGGACTGGGCCTGTCGACAATGGCCGGCACCTACACCAACAAAGGCGTCAAGGCGCTCACCGTCGAAGGCGTGACGCCGAACACGGCCAGCGTCGGCGACGGCAGCTATCCGCTCTACATCACGCTGTATCTGGCCGAGCGCACCGACTCGCCCAAGCAGGCCTCGATCGAACGCTTCCTCGCCTTCCTCGAAACGCCGGCCGCGAAAGACATCCTGCGCAAGCATCAGCTGACGCCGTATTCCGACGCCAGCGCGGTGATCGCCAAGAACGAACAGCGCATGGCGTACATCGATGCGCAAGTCGGCCGCAACGCCGCCACCAGCGCCGCCGCGGTCGCGGCCGCTTCGGCACCGCCGCCGACGCCGGTCGCCGCTCCGCGCGCCAGCCTCGAAGCGAAGGCGCGCATCGCGCCGACCGCCGAAACCACCCAAGCCGCACGCGACAACCTCGCCCGCGCCGAGACCAAGAAGGCCGAAAAGGCCGCGGTGGCCAAGGCCGCCGCACCGAAGAAGCCGGCCGCGCCGAAGGCGACGGTGGCGAAGAAGGCCGACGCCGGCACGGCGGTAGCGAAGGCGGCCCCGAAGGAAGCGAAGCCGAAGGCGACCACGGCGAAAGCCGATGCCGCGGCCAAGCCGGCGGCGAAGAAGGCGCCGTCGTTCGGCAACGTCACCGGCAGCGCCAGCGGCGGCTGACGATCCGTTCCCACGCGCGCCTCGTGCACGCGTGAGAAGCGGTTCGCGCAACCACGAAACGGAAGCGGTGCCGATGCGCATCCTCGCGCTGTCGCTCGATCTCGACGATACGCTGTGGCCGGTGACACCGGCGATCCTCAGCGCCGAGCGCGCCTTGCACGACTGGCTGCAGCAGCACCACACTGCAGTCGCCACGCGCTGGCCGGTGCAGGCGATGCGCGAACTGCGCGAGGCGATCTCGGCCGAGCGGCCCGATCTCGCGCACGACTTCACCGCGCAACGCCTGTTGACCCTGCAGCGCGCATTCGCCACCTGCGGCTTCGGCGACGAGCACATCGACGCGGCCTTCGAGGTGTACTTCGACGCGCGCAATCGCGTCGAATGCTATAGCGAGGTCGAAGCGGCGCTGACGACGCTGGCCGCGCGCCTGCCCCTGATCAGCCTGTCCAACGGCAACGCCGATCTCGAACGCATCGGCCTGCGCCGGCATTTCGTGCATTGCATTTCGGCGCGCGAATTCGGCGTGGGCAAACCGGACCCGGCCATCTTTCTCAACGCCTGTGCGCGGCTGGGCCTGGCGCCCGAAAACGTGCTGCACGTCGGCGACGATGCTCTGCTCGACGTCGCCGGTGCCCACGCCGCCGGCCTGCGTACGGGCTGGCTCAATCGCCACGCGCAGGCGTGGACCGAAACCGCGTTCCAACCCGACCTGCAGCTGCGCGATCTCGACGAGCTGGTGCGCTGGCTCGACCGGCGCGCGGCCTGAGACCGCCCCTCTTTCACACGACCGCCCCGAGGACACCGAATGGACGCCTGGATCGTCGCTACCGATGCCGCCGACGCGATGCCGCTGATCGCGGTCGATCGCGAGCACTTCGCCGAGATCACCGCCGCGCTCGGCGGCGAGATGCAGCGCTGGTGCGCGGCGAACGCGTTCGCCGGCGAAGCGGGACGCTTCCTCGTCGTGCCGGGCGCGGACGGCAACGCGAACGCGCTGCTGGTCGGCTGCGATCGCCGCGATGCGGTGTTCGCGCTCGCCTCCTTCCCGCAACGCCTGCCCGAAGGCCGCTACGCGCTCGATGCGCGCGGGCTCGCCTTGGACCTCGGCGACGTCGCACTCGGCTGGGCGCTCGGCGCGTACCAGTTCTCGCGCTACAAGACGCCCGCGCGCAAACCGGCGCAGCTGGTCGTCGACGCCGCCAGCGCAGCGCGCGCCGCGCCGTTCGCGCAGGCGATCTATCAGGTGCGCGACCTGATCAATACGCCGACCGAGGACATGGGCCCGGCCGAACTCGTCGGCGCGCTACGCGTGCTGGCCGAGCAGCACGGCGCGACCTATCACGAATGGGTCGGCGAAGAATTGTTGACGGCCAACCTTCCGACCATCCACGCGGTCGGCCGTGCCAGCCATCGCGAACCGCGGCTGGCCGCGCTGACGCACGGTCCCGCCGACGCGCCGCATTTGGTGCTGGTCGGCAAGGGCGTGTGTTTCGACACCGGCGGTTTGGACATCAAGCCGGCCGACGGCATGCGCTGGATGAAGAAGGACATGGGCGGTGCCGCGCACGCGATCGGGCTGGCCAGTCTGGTGCTGGCGGCGCGGCTGCCGGTGCGCCTGTCGGTGCTGATTCCGGCGGTGGAGAACGCGATCGCCGGCAATGCGTATCGTCCCGGCGAGATCATCAAGACGCGCAACGGCCACACCGTCGAGATCGACAACACCGACGCCGAAGGCCGCCTGATCCTGTGCGATGCGCTGAGCGTGGCGGTCGAGCAGAAGCCCGATCTGATCCTCGACTTCGCCACCTTGACCGGCGCCGCGCGCATCGCGCTCGGCCCGGAACTGCCGGCGCTGTTCGCCAATCGCGACGAGGTCGCCAACGGCCTGCTCGACGCGGCGCAGGCGACGCGCGACCCGCTCTGGCGCCTGCCGTTGTGGCGGCCGTATCTGACCATGCTCGACTCGCACGTGGCCGACCTCGCCAACTCGGGCGCCTCGCGCCACGCCGGTGCGATCACCGCGGCGCTGTATCTCGAACGCTTCATACCCGAGTCGCAAGCTTGGGCGCATCTGGACGTGTATTCCTGGAACGATTCGGACAAGCCGGGCCATCCGCGCGGCGGCGAGGCGCAGGGTCTGCGCGCGTATTTCGAGTTCTTGCGGCGGCGTTACGCGGGCTGAGGCGAGGAATCGTTTCGGTGCACAAGAACGGCGCGACTGAGATATCGACATGCGAAAAATGATGGTCTGCTTCATCCTGCTCGGCGCCATCGCGGCGACTGCGCCAAGCGGGCGAACGGCGGCTGCGCAAGAAGCGCCGCCTGCACCGGCCAGCGACGCCGAACGCCTGGACGCCGCCAATCGGCAGTCCGTCGAAGACGCGCGGCACGGCCGTTACGTCGATGCTTCGTTCGGCCTGCTCGCCAAGCTCGGCCTGACCGATGCGAGCGCCATCAAAGACGCGGACGTCTTCGATCAATGGGCACAAGTGATGTCGTGCATGACGGCGGAGCCGACCTTCAATCCGGCCAAATCCGCCGACTTCGCCGTGCCGCCCGAGCAGATCGCTGCGTTGCGGGCGGCGGACGGCGTGGCGGCGATTCCCGAGATCGTGCGGCGCGCGCGGCAGACGCGCATCGTCATCCTCGACGAGAACCATCTCGATCCGCGCGGACGCGCGTTCGCGCTCGAAGTGGCGCGCGCGCTGCGTCCGCTCGGCTACAGCGTGCTGGCTGCGGAAGCCTTGAAGCGCGATGCCGACGACGCCGCATCGCTGGCCAAGATGCAGGCGCTGTCGGCAGACGGCTATGTGCGCCCGTCGAGCGGCTACTACCTCGACGATCCGGTTTTTTCGGACTTTCTGCGCCAGTCGCTCGCGCTCGGCTATCGCCTGGTTTCCTACGAGACGACGCGCACCGACTACGCGAGCGATCCGCTCGAAGCGCAAGGACAGCGCGAGCAGGATCAAGCCGACAATCTGGTCCGGCGCGCGGTACGGCCGTATCCGGAAGCAAAGATTCTGATCTACCTCGGCGAGCATCACGCCGCCGAGCGGCCGATCGCCGCCGAAGGCGGCAAGGTCGCGCTGATGGCGGAGCGGCTCAAGCGCGCGACCGGGATCGATCCTTTGACCATCGATCAGGCCGGCCTCTCGCGCATCCCGATGAATCGGCCCGACACGGATCTGTATGCGATTGCAGCGAGCAAGGCACACGATCGTTCCGTGGTGCTGATGCGGCAGGGCAAGCCGCTCACGGTAGGACTGCTGGCGGGTTCGGTCGATCTGCAGGTGGCTCATCCGCGCGAGGAGAAAGTCGGCGGCCGTCCGAACTGGCTGAGCGGCATGCAGCGCAAGCCGGCTCCGATTCCGCCGGCCTTGCTGCCGGCTTCGGGCACGCGCTTGGTGCAAGCGTTCCTGGCCAAGGAGGCCGACGATGCGATCCCGGTCGATCAGGTCTTGGTGCACGCCGGAACGGCGCCGCCCGCGTTCATGCTGCCGGCCGGCGCCATTCGTTATCGGGTGCAGGACGTGAAGACGAGCGGCCATGCCGACGAGGGGCGCACGCCTTAGTCAGCGGGCGGCGGCGCGGCGCGAGGTCTGTGCGCGTATTCGCGGTACTGCGGCGCGTTGCGAGCTGAGAAGGTTGGCTCCGTTCCCCCTCTCCCGCAGGCGGGAGAGGGGAAAGCGGCGCTCAGCGCTGCGCCACGGTTTGCAACAGCGGCGAGGCGAACATCGCCTCGGGCGAGATCACCGATTCCTGCAACGGAACCTTGTCGCCGTAGCGCTCGCGCAGCTTCGCGCGCACGCGCGGATCGTCGAGGGCGAAGTCGCCGAGCTTGGCGAGCGCGCCGATCTGCAGGCCGAGCGCGCGGTCGTACAGCTTCCACACCAGCTCGGAACAGTAGATGCGGCGGTCGGACCACTCGAACGTCGTGTCGTAGGGTTTGCCTTCGAACGGCTTCGCCGCCAGCCGCAGCTTTTCCGCCTGCGCGGACGACAGCGGCGTAAGCGGACGCTTGATCACGTAGTGACCACCCTCGCCGCGCGCGAGCCAGGTTTGCAACGGCGTGTAGCGCACGGTGCGCTCGGCTTCGAAGACGAAATCGCGGCCGCCGCGCTTGAGCACGACGCCCATGTGGCTGTAGCGCGATTTCATCGCGGCTTGGATCGCGGCGCTCTGCGTCGAGCGCGAGGTGTGGAAGACGATGTCGCCGTCGGCGACCGCAGGCAGCGGTTCGGCGGCCGCTACCGTTGCGGCGAAGCCGAACAGCGCGCCGAGACAGATCCCTGTCAGCGAGCGCGCGTGCGGCATCGTCGCAGCCGGCTCAGTCGACCCGCGTCGCCGGCACCACGCCGTAGGGAAGCACGCGCGCGGCCAGCTTGGTGTCGGTACGGATCAGGTCGATCTCGTCGGCGAGGATGTGCGCCGCTTCGTCGAGCACGACGTCGTTCTTTTCCTTCGCCTGCTTCTCGCGCTTGATGTCGGTGGTGATGCTGCGCTCGTCGGGCTGCAGGCCGTCGTCCTGCAAGGCCTGACCGTCTTCCTTGTCGGACGGCGCGTCGGTGCTGTCGCGCTTTTGCGGCAGGGTGCTCTTGCCGTTGGCACTGTCCGCGATTGCGCTGTCTTTCTTGGGCGTCGGTGCGCCGGAGGTGGCCTGAATCTTCTCCACCGTCTTGCGCGCCGGATCGAGCGCGGGCGTGGCCGCGTTGCTGGCCTGGTCGCGTGCCTTGCGTTTGGCTTCCTGCTCGTCGCGCTCCTTGCGCCGCAGCTGCTCGTTCAAGGAGACGGTCTTCTCCGCGCGCAGCTTGCGCACTTCGGCGAGATCGGCCTCGAAGTTCTGCCACTCAGGATTCTTCGCCGCGCGCGCGTCGTGGCGCTCGGTCAGCATCGACAGCACCGGTTTCAGGTCCGCCACCGGCGCGTACTTGGCCGGCGCGATCGAGGTCCACGGCAGTGCGTTGTCGTAGCTCGATTCGCCGAAATCCTTCGCTTCCACCGTCAGCGGGAAGCTGATGTCGGGGGTGACGCCGCGCAGCTGGGTCGAGCCGCCGTTGATGCGGAAGAACTGGGCGATGGTCATCTTGACCTCGCCGAAGGCCGGCTTTTCGTTGTGGGCGACGTCGTCGAGATCGACCAGGTTCTGCACCGTGCCCTTGCCGAAAGTCGGCTCGCCCACGATCAGGCCGCGGCCGTAGTCCTGGATCGCCGCGGCGAAGATTTCCGAGGCCGAGGCCGAAGCGCGGTTGACCAGCACCGCGAGCGGGCCGTCCCAGGCCATGCCGGGGTTGGAATCTTCTTCCGCTTCGATCTGGCCGCCGGCGTTGCGCACCTGCACCACCGGGCCCTTGTCGATGAAGAGGCCGGTCAGGTCGGTCGCCTCGGCCAGCGAACCGCCGCCGTTGTTGCGCAGGTCGACGATGACGCCGTCGACTTTGTCGGTTTTCAATTCGCCGAGCAGCTTCTCGACGTCGCGCGTGGCGCTCTTGTAGTTCTTGTCGCCGCGGCGGCGCGCGTCGAAGTCCTGGTAGAAGGTCGGCAGCGAGATCACGCCGATCTTGCGCGTGCGCTCGCCGTCCTTGACGTCGATGATCGACTTCTTCGCCGCCTGCTCTTCGATACTGACTTTCTTGCGCGTCAGCGCGAGGGTGACGTGCTTGCCGTCGGGGCCGGCGTCCGCCGGCAACACTTCCAGGCGCACGACGGTGTCCTTGGCGCCGCGGATCTTCTCGACCACGTCGTCCAGACGCCAGCCGATCACGTCGACGACCTGGCCGTGCTCGCCCTGGCCGACGCCGACGATGCGGTCGCCGACCTTGAGCTTGCCCGACAGCGACGCCGGGCCGCCCGGCACGATCTCGCGGATCGCGGTGTAGTCGTCGTCGCGCTGCAGCACTGCGCCGATGCCTTCCAACGACAGCTTCATCGCGATGTCGAAGTTCTCCGACGCGCGCGGTCCGAGGTAGTTGGTGTGCGGTTCGATCGAGGACGCGTATGCGTTCATGAAGGTCTGGAACACGTCTTCGCTGTTGAGCTGGCGCACGCGATCCAGATACGCCGCGTAGCGCTTGTCGAGCGTGTCGCGGATGTCCTTGTCGGTCTTGTTCGCCAGCTTCAAGCGCAGCCAGTCGTTCTTGACGCGCTTGCGCCACAGTTCATCGAGCTCGGCCGAGTCCTTCGCCCACGGCGCCTTCTCGCGGTCGTACTGGTAGGTCTCGTCGGTGGCGAAATCGAAGCCCTTGACCAGCTGCGCGCGCGCGTAGGCGACGCGGTCGGCCACGCGCTGCTCGTAGATGTTGAACATCGCGTAGGGCGCGGCGAGATCCTGGTCGTAGATCGCGTCGTCGAGCTTGTCTTTGTAGGGCGAGAACTTGTCGACGTCGCTCTGGGTGAAGAACAGCTTGTCGCCGTCGAGCGAGTCGAGGTAGCGCTTGAAGATCTGCTCGCTCATCGCGTCGTCGAGCGGCGTCGGCTTGTAGTGGAAGCGCGTCAGGAAGCGCGTCGCCCAGACGGCCGCTTCGGCCTGTGACGGCGTCGCCTTCAGCAGCGGCGCGCCGTCGCTCTCGGTCGGCTTGGCGAACACCGGCCCGATCAGGCCGGTCAGCGCAACGGTCAACAACAACTTCCGCATCGGTTTCACCGTAGTTTGCGCACGGCTCGTTCCGTGCGGAATGAAATCAGCGCCGCGTATCCGCACGCGGACTTTCCGTATTCGCGCACCGATCCTTCAGTGCGCGGCGACATCGACACTTGCGCATCCGGTACAGACTTGCGCCCAGACCATCGCTCAAGCGACCTGAACGAACCCCGCGGCATGCGCCATCTCGTCCGCGTGATACGACGAGCGCACCATCGGACCCGAAGCGACGTGCTCGAAACCGATCCGGTAGCCGAGCTGCTCGAACGCCTTGAATTCCTCGGGTGTCCAGTAGCGCAGAACCGGATGGTGATGCGGGCTCGGCTGCAGGTACTGGCCGATGGTCACCATATCGACATCGTGCGCACGCAGATCGTTCAACGTTTCCTCGACCTGCTCGTAGGTCTCGCCCAGGCCCAGCATGATGCCGGATTTGGTCGGCACGTCCGGGTACTGCGCTTTGAAGCGCTTGAGCAAATCCAGCGACCAATCGTAGTCGGCGCCGGGGCGCACCTCGCGATACAGCGCGCGCGGCGTTTCCAGATTGTGGTTGAAGACGTCCGGCGGGTTGGCGGCGAGCGCTTCCAGCGCGCGCTCCATGCGGCCTTTGCCGCGGAAGTCCGGGGTCAGGATCTCGATGCGGATGTTCGGGTTCTCGAAGCGCACCGCGCGGATGCAGTCGGCGAAATGCGCCGCGCCGCCGTCACGCAGGTCGTCGCGATCGACCGAGGTGATCACGACGTAGCGCAGACCCATGTCGCGAATCGTGCCGGCCAGATGCGCCGGTTCCAGCGGATCGGGCGCCTTCGGGCGGCCGTGGGCGACGTCGCAGAACGAGCAGCGCCGCGTGCAGACCTCGCCCAGGATCATGAAGGTGGCGGTGCCCTTGCCGAAACATTCGTGGATGTTGGGGCAGGACGCTTCTTCGCAGACCGTGACCAGGCGGTTCTCGCGCAGCTTGGCCTTGAGCTTGGCCACGCCGTTGCCGGGCGGGATGCGCACGCGAATCCACGATGGTTTGCGTAAGGTCGGCGCCTCGGCGAAGGTCGCGCGGTTGCGCGCGATCTTGTCTTCGCCCAGTTGCTTATCAGGCGCGTCGACGGCCGGGGTATGGATCACAGCCAGCGGAATGGTCTTGATGACGTCGGTCATGCGGATTGCGCGACGCGCACGGCGTCGCCGGTGGCGGAAAGGGGGAGTTGCGCTGCGGCGGTCTGCGGCGCCAATTGGAATTGTTTCGCCAGCTCGCCGATCAGGACGGTTTCGACCTCGGCCAGCGAGCCCGGCCCGCCCAAGTCTAGCACCTGGGTCACCGCGAGGCCTTGATAACCGCAGGGATTGATGCGGTGGAACGGTTCGAGGTCCATCGCCACATTGAAGGCGAGGCCGTGGAACGAACAGCCGCGCCGCACGCGCAGGCCGAGCGCGGCGACTTTGGCGTCGCCGACGTAGACGCCCGGCGCGCCGTCGCGACGCGCGGCGACGATGTTCCAGGTGTCGAGCGTGTCGATGATCGCCTGCTCGATGCGGTTCACCAGCTCGCGCACGCCGACCTTGAGCCGGCGCAGATCGAACAAGGGATAGGCGACGATCTGGCCGGGCCCGTGGTAGGTCACCTGGCCGCCGCGATCGACCGGCACCACCGGAATGTCGCCCGGCAGCAGCACGTGCTCCCACTTGCCGGCTTGGCCGAGGGTGAAAACCGGGTCGTGTTCGAGCACCCACAACTCGTCGGGCGTATCCGGTCCGCGCGCATCGGTGAAGGCCTGCATCGCGCGCCAGACCGGTTCGTAGGGTTGGCGGCCGAGGCGGCGGACGATCAGGGGCTGGGACATGCTCGCGAAATGGGTGCGGGGGTCGGTTTCACAACCGCGAACGGGCCGGATTGCGTGCAAAGCCGGCGTGCTAGGCTGGGCGCGCATGCCACCAGGGGAGTCGCGTCATGGGCCGCAAGACGGTAGGAATGGGCATCGTACTCGTTTTCGCACCGGCGATCGGCGGCGCGATCACGGTCGAACCGATCCATGCGGCGGAGCCGCCCGACTCCGCAATGCCCGAGATCGGCGACTATCAACGCCAGCAGCAGGGGCTGTTCGACGCGTTGCGCAACGATTCTTCGCCGCGCGTGCAGGCGCTGGCCGGGCGCATCTATCTCGATTCGGACAGTCCCGAGAACGCGCTGCGCCCCAAACCCGCCGACGTGATGGCGCGCGCCGCGCAACTCGCGCCCGACGACGCCTTCGTGCAATGGCTGGCGGCCGACGCGGGAAACTATTACTCCAGCCAATGCGGCCCGACGCGCTGGCCCGAGGCCGAAGTGGCGGCTCTGCTTCGCCTCGAACCCGACAATGCGGGCGCCTGGCAGTACGCGGTGGCGCTGGCACAGGCCCAGGGCGATGCCACTGCGCTCGACGCGGCCCTGGCCCGCTTCGCCGCAGCGCGCCGCGCCGACGATCATTTCGGCACGGAAATCGCGACCTGGACGCGATTCAACGTGCAGTACCCCGCCTCGTCGCTCGAAGAAGGGATGTTCCAGCAGGCGTCGGCGCAGGCGAAGCCGCTGCTGCGCGCGTTGCTGAGGGCCAGTAGCTATTCCTCGTCGATCGATTCGGCGCTCGAAAAAGCCTGCACGCCGGACCCGAACCAAGACCGCGCCTGGCAGCGCCTCGGCTGGTGCGTCGACGCCGGCAGTCTGCTCGCCGCCCGCGGCAGCAGCTTCGCGCTGCGCGAGCGCGGCTTGAAAATTCTGGCCGCGAGCGGTGCGACCAAGGACGACCTGGCCGATCTGAAACATCCGCTCGACTGGCTGCTCGAGAACGCGGCCACACCGTCGCGCAACTATCGCCTGTTCCAAGACGATCCCGACGATCTCCTCGCCGATTGGAAAAACGCGAGCAGCGAAATCGCCGCAACCGAACATCGCCTGCGGCGCCTCGGTCTGCCATCGACGCCGCCGGCCGGCTGGCTCAGCGAAAGCACGCAAGAAACCGCCGAGGAGGACGCCGCGCGCAGCGCGTGGGAGGCCTACATCCGCGGCTTGCTCGAGGACATGCGCAGCAGCAGCGACGTGCGCACGCAGGCACTGGCGCTCGCGTCGGAGAAAAACTTCGGACGTCTAGGTGCCGCGGCCGGCTCCGACGATACGCAACCAAAGAAGGACGTCCCCGCCACGGAGGCGCTGGCCGCTTTGGCGGCGGCGAATCCGAACGACCTCATCGTGCAGTGGATCGCCGCCCTCGCGAGCGACGATGCGACCGTCGCGGCCATCGCAGCCGTGCAGCGGCTCGACCCCGATAATGCGGCCGCGTGGCAGTTGTCGCTGCCTGCCTCCGACGCCGACGCGGCGACGATCTTGCAGCGCATGGCGGCGGCGAAGCGCTACGACGACCATGCGCGCGATCGGCTGGCGATCGGGCTCGCTGTGGTGCGCAAGCATCCCATGCCGGCCGAAATCGCCGATGGACCGATGTTGCCCGCCGCGACGACGACCGAAACGGCAAACGCCATCGCCAGCAAGGGAACGGCGATCATGCTCGCGGCGATGAGTTCGGCGGACTCTTTGCAACCGGCCGCCGTCCATACGCTCTGCCAATCCGCAGAAACGGATGCGTCGCGCAAGAACGCCTGCACCGCGACCGGCCGCCTCATGCTGAATTCGAGCGGCAGCGTCGCTGTCGCCCTGATCGGCGCACAAGTGCTGCGCGGAGTCGGTGCACTCGGCGCGATCGAGCAGGACCGCCTGCGCCGGATCGCCTGGTGGCGCGAAACGCGGATGCAGACGATGGTCGGCGGCGCCGCGCTCGAGGACCGTTACCTCGACGATCTCATTTCGACCGGCAGCGAAATCGAGGCCCTGCGCCTCGCCGCCACGCGCGCGGGCAAGGCCGATCCGCCGGCCGACTGGAAATCGCCGCTGGAGCGGCGCGCGGCGAAGACGAAGTGAAAGCAGCCTCCGCCTGAGTGACGAGGCGATGCGGTCATTGCAATGATGCCGTTTGGAGTGCCGCACCGTGCAACGTAGAACCGTCAAGCCGTCCATCGCACTCGTTCTCTTGCTCGCCGCCGCGATCGCGTCGGCAGGCTCCGCGCAACCGTCGCCGTCTTCTGCTGCGACTGGCGAATCCAAGCCCGCGCGCGACTCCGTCAAGAACCCAACGGCGCCAGGTCGCGAAGCAGCGCCGGCCGGCGCCGCTGCGCGCTTGGATTCCGCGAAAACGACCGACGAAGAAGCAGAAGCGAAGGCGAACGACGCATACCTCAAAGCGCTGTTCGACGACATGCGCCGCAGTCCCGATCTGCATACGCAAGCGTGGGGTCTGGTCGCGGCAGCACGCTACGATTTGGAGTTTGATTGCTCGGGCCGATCACCCATCACCGAGCGCTACAGACTGCTTTCCGCTCTCGTCGCGCAGTACCCCGACGATCTGCTCGTGCAATGGACGCTCGCGGGCGATTGCGGCGACGCCGCCGACAAGGCGAGCTCGAACGTGCAGCGGCTCGAACCCGACAACGCCGCCGCGTGGACGCTTTCGCAGGGGAAAAGGCTGTCTGACCTTGCCGTGATCCGGAAGATGGCGGCGGCACGGCGCTACGACGAGCACAATGCCGATCAACTGAAGCCGTGGCTCGCGGCGGTGCAGAAGCTGCCCTTTCCGGCCGAACTCAAGCGCAAGCCGGACGCCCTGTGGACCTCCCTGCTACAGCGCGTCGATCTGCCCGCGACAGCGACGGAGGCGAACTACGCCCTGATGATGAGCCGGTCGGGCGTAAACATGAGCACGTTGGGACTTCTTTCGCGCTGGACGTGCGGGCGAAAGGCGATGAGGGACGCCAGCACCCGAGACGCGTGTATTGCGGCCGGCCGCCTGATGCTGAACTCGAAACAAACTTTGGGGGCATCGATGGTCGGAGCCGTGATTCTGCACAACGCCGGCGCGCTCGACGCAGGCGAATGGGATCTCGCCCGTCACGTCTATTGGTGGCAACAAGAGATGGATCATCTCAATATCGGCAACGCCTTCCCGACCTATCTGGCGGACTACTTGTCCAGCAGCAGCGAGGTGGAAGCGTTCCGGCGCGCGGCGAACCGGGCCGGCAAGGCCGATCCGCCCAAAGGCTGGATATCGCCGCTGGAATTGCCCGATAGCTACCCCAAGCACCCGGGCGAGGAGGATTGACGCGCGAGTTCGCCGCCGCGGCGAACTCGCCTCAAGCCGGCGCTACAGCGTCCAGCGTATGCCCGGCTCCGCGCGCAACGCCGCATGCGCGGCGTCGTACTTCTCGCGCGTGGGACAGGTGAAGCTCGCGGTGATGGCGACGTAGTTGCCCTCGCGCGAAGGGCGCACCTGCACCGCGTCGGCGAGCACGATCAAGCCGAGGCCGGCGAGAATCTCGGGCACGCGGCGCTCGAGTTCGGCCCCGGCGCTGCCCATCGCAGTGATTTCGAACACACCCGGAAACTGGAAGCCCTGTTCCGGATTTTGCGCGTGGATATCGTCGAGATCTTTCATCAATTGCCTTTCGGCGCCGCGGCCGATACGGCCGGCCCGGCGTCACCTTTGAACCACATCCAGAACCCGTCGGAGAGCCGCTTGAAGAAACCGCCCTCGCCACCGTCGGCCAAGGCGACCAGCGGCCGCTCGAGCAAGGTCTTGTCGTCGAGCGTGACTTTCAAGGTTCCGACCTGCTTGCCCTTTTCGATCGGCGCGATCAGGCGCGAGGGCATTTCAAGACTGGCCTTGAGGTCGCCGTAGCGGCCGCGCGGGAAGGTGATCAGCACGTCTTCGGCGACGCCGAGCGGCAGGCTCGCGACGGCGCCCTTCCACAGTTCCGGCTCGGCCAGCGGCTTGTTCACCGCGTACAGCTTCTGCGTCTCGAAGAAGCGGAAGCCGTAGGCGAGCAAGGCCTGGTTGTCGTCGGCGCGCTGTTTCTCGCTCGGCGCGCCCATCACCACCGCGATCAGGCGCTGGTCGCCGCGCAGTGCCGACGTCGCCAGGCAGAAACCCGCCTCGGAGGTGTGGCCGGTCTTGATGCCGTCGACGGTGGAATCGCGCCACAGCAGCGTGTTGCGGTTGTGCTGCTTGATGCCGTTCCACTCGAAATCCTTGACCGAATAGACCTTGTATTCGTCGGGGTAGTCGCGGATCAGCGCACGCGACAGCACCGCGATGTCGCGCGCGGTGGTGTAGTGGTTCGGATTGGGCAGGCCGCTGGCGTCGACGTAGTTGGTGCTCTTCATGCCGAGCTTGGCCGCGTACTGATTCATCAGCTGGGCGAACGTCGCCTCCGAACCCGCCGTGTGCTCGGCCAGTGCGATCGCGGCGTCGTTGCCGGACTGAATGATCATGCCGTAGAGCAGGTCTTTCAGCGGCACCTGGCTGTTCAACTGCAGGAAGCTGGTCGAGCCGTCGGTGCCGGCGCCGCCCGAACGCCAGGCGTTCTCGCTGATGCTGACCTTGTCGTCCATCTTGATCTTGCCGTGCGCGAGCTCGGCCGAGACCACGTAGGAGGTCATGACTTTTGTGATCGATGCCGGCGCGACGCGCGCGTCCATATTGCTCTCGGCCAGGATCTGGCCGCTGGTGTAGTCCATCAGCACCCAGCTCTTGGCGTCGATCGACGGCGGCGGCGGCACCGGACCGGTACCCGGCGCGCCGGGCACCGGCGCCGCGGCGGGCTTGGCCACCGGTTGCGGCGTCGGCAGGTTCGCACTCGCCGGCGCCGGCGCTTGTGCGGCGGGCGCGGCGGCCGACGGCTGCTGTGCCGGCAGCGGACCGGCGGCGACGAAGGCCAGAGCGGCGATCAGAAGAGGGAGACGCGGGACGGACTGCTTCATCTCGGGTGCGATCCTGCTGGCACGTAAAAATGCGATTGTCGCAAAGCACGGCGCGCAAAACACGCGTTCATCGCGTCGATGCGGGCCGCGGTCGGTTGCGATTCAGCGCTCGATCGCGACGCGCGGCGCGCCGAGACCGAGCCGTTCGATGCGCGCGGTCATCGCGTCGGCGGCGTCGACGTCGGCGAGCGGACCGACGCGCACGCGATGCACGGTGCGCCCATCGACCGTCGCGGACTGGATGTCGACGCGATCGAGCCCGGCGCGTGTGGCGTTCGCGGCGGCACGTTCGGCGTTGGCGCGATCGCCGAACGCGCCGATCTGCAAGTAGATGCGCGGCTCGCCATCCGACGATGGCGGCGACGGCGCAGAGTCGTCGCGGGCGGGTGCGACCGGGCGCGCCGGCGCGATCGCGGCGACCTGGGTCGGCGGCAATGCGTTGGGATGTTCCGGATCGATCGCGCGCACCTCGACCAGGCCGGTGCCTTTCGGCCACACGCCGATCTTCACTGCGGCCGCGTAGGACAGATCGATCAGGCGGTTCTCGTGGAACGGACCGCGATCGTTGACGCGCACGATCACGCTCTTGCCGTTGTCGAGATTGGTCACGCGCGCGAAGCTCGGCAGCGGCAGCGTCTTGTGCGCCGCGCTGAACGCGTACATGTCGTAGGGCTCGAACGAAGAGGTCATGTAGCCGTGGAATTTGTTGCCGTACCACGAGGCGATGCCGCGCTCGCTGTAGCCGCGCGCATCGGGCAGCAGGCGATAGGTGCGGCCGAGCACGCTGTAGGTTTCGCGATTGCCGTAGCGCGAGCGCGGCTCGGCTTTCGGTACGGGTTCGGGAATCTTGCTGACGTCGATCGGCGGCGCGTCGGGGCCGCCGTCCTGATTCTTGTGGTAGCGGTCCGACTGCGCGCGCGAGGTTTCCGCCGGCAGACGGTCGCCGCGCGCGGAAGGCGGTGGTGCGCGATCCGAATCGCGGCGTGGCTTGGGTCCGCCGCCGCAGGCGACCAGCACGAGGCCGAGCAGCGCGACGACGAGCGCGCGCGTCGCCGTCACGAGGCCGGCGTTTCCGCCGCGCCGGCGGCGATCGCCTGCGCCAGCTGCCATACCGCCATCGAATACAGCGGGCTCTTGTTGTAGCGCGTGATCACGTAGAAATTCTTGAACGTCAGCCAATACTCCGGCCCGCGCTCGCCTTCGAGCCTGAGCAGGGTCGAGGGCGTCTGCGCGTCGATGCGCTCGAGCGGCGCATAGCCCCACGCTTCCAGTTGCTGCAGCGAATAGGCCGGCTCGGAGTTGGCCGGCTCCACCACCTGCGCATCGCTGGCCGGCTGCGCACGCACCGTCACCGGCTGACCTTTCTGCCAGCCGTGTTCGGTGAAATAGTTGGCAACGCTGGCCGTGATGTCGGGCAGCGAATTCCAAAGATCGATGCGACCGTCGCCGTCCTCGTCCTTGGCCCACTGCGCGATGCTGGTCGGCATGAACTGGCCCCAGCCCATCGCGCCGGCGTAGGAACCCTTGAGTTCGTCGATCGGATAGGCGAGATGCTGGTCGCCGAGCAGGAACAACTGCTTCAGCTCGCCGCGGAAGAACTTCGCACGTGGCGGGTAGCTGAACGCGAGCGTCGACAAGGCATCGAGCACGCGGTATTTGCCGGTGATTTTGCCGTAGCTGGTTTCCACGCCGATGATCGCGGTGATCACTTCCGGCGGCACGCCGTATTCGTTGCCGATGCGTTCGAGCAGCTGGCGATTCTCGCGATGGAAGGCGATGCCGTCGGCGACGCGCTTGTCGGTGACGAAGATCGGGCGATAGTCCTTCCACTCGCGCGTCTTCTCGGCCGGACGCGCGATCGCATCCAAGATCGACTGCTGCGTTTTCGCGCCGGCCAGCGTCTGCAGCACGCTGGCTTCGCTCGGGCCGCCTTCCTTCGCCACTTCCGCCGCGAAGGCGCGCTGCTCGGGAGTCGCTTCGATCGCGCGCGGCACGGATGCAGCCGACGCGGCGGCGTGACCACAGGCCAGCGCGCAGATCAGGAAGAGGCGGATGGGAATCAACGGAACACGTTCAGGGGCTTGCACGCGGCTACTCTACCATCGCGGATGCGTTTTTCGCGCCCCGGCGCGCACCTCTCGCACGCCGGATCGGCGTTTTCCGACAGCCACTTGGGACCGCCGCCGACGCCGGTTTCCGATGCCGCCGGCAGGCACGGCCTCGCCATCGGTTCACGCTCCTTCCCGGCCGCCGCACGCGCGTGCCGAGCACCACCGCCATAGGAGAACCGACCATGCCGTTCCGCACTTTGCTGCTCGCAAGCCTCGCCGCCTTTTCGATTCCGCTCGCCGCGCAGACCGCGCCGAACTACGGTGACGTCTACGGCTACTTCCGCACCGATGCGCAATACGAAGCCTGGTACACGCTGCGAACCCAGCTGCGCCACAACTTCGACGACATCTGCGGCGACACGTTCTGCGAGGGTGACTACAGCAATATCCAGTCGATCGAGTATCTGTGCTCGGTCGAGCAAAGCGACGGCACCATCGGGCGCTGCCTTTGGCTGTTCGCCGGCAGCTACCAAGAGATCGATCCCGCCAATGGCCGCGTCACGCTGAACAAGCACTTCTGGCGCTGCCGCACGCCGCTGCCGGCGGGCACGACGATCGACGCGCTGTTCGCCGCGCTGGCCGGCGACGAGCCCTTGTACGCGACCTTGCCGGGTTCGAACGCGACGATCTACGACGGACTCGTCGATTGCTTGTGAACCGATCGCGGCGAGCGGCGAACTCGGCGGCGCACGGCGACAATCTCTTCAGGCGATGCCGCTCTTCGCCACCGTTTTGCGATGCGCATGAATCGACATCAGCACGCCGAAGCCGGCCAGCAGCGATACCGCTGAGGTACCGCCGTAGCTGATCAGCGGCAGCGGCACGCCCACCACCGGCAGCACGCCGGTGATCATGCCGCCGTTGACGACGACGTAGACGAACAGCGACATGCTGATCGCGCCGGCGAGCAGGCGCGAATAGGTGTCTCTCGCCTCGGCCGCGATCCACAGGCAACGCGCGATGATGAAGATGTACAGCGTGAGCAGCAGCAGCACGCCGACCAGGCCCCATTCTTCGGCGAACACCGAGAAAATGAAGTCGGTGGTGTGCTCGGGCAAGAACTCCAGCCGCGATTGCGTGCCCTGATGCCAGCCCTTGCCCCACAAGCCGCCCGAGCCGACCGCGATCTTCGACTGGATGATGTGCCAGCCGTTGCCGAGCGGATCGGCCTCCGGATCGAGCAAGGTCAGCACGCGATTGCGCTGATAGTCGTGCAGGAAATGCCAGCCGACCGGCACCGCCGCGGCGAATACGGCGAGCAAGGCGCCGATGCGCCACCACGCAAGGCCGGACAAGAACACGCCGAACGCGCCGCTGGCGGCGATCAGGAGCGCGGTGCCGAGATCGGGCTGTTCGGCGACCAGGCCGCCCGGAATCGCGATCAGTACGGCGACGGCGAACAAGGTGCCCCAGTTCGGCGGCAGCGGCCGGCCGTGCAGATACCAGGCGACCATCATCGGCATCGTCAGCTTGAGCATTTCCGACGGCTGGAAGCGCACGAACTTCAAGTCCAGCCAGCGATGCGCGCCGCGCCCCTCGCCGAGCACGGCGACCATGACCAACAGCAGCACGCTGCCGGCGTACAGCCACGGCGTCCAGTTGCGCAGCGCCTGCGGCGGCACGCGCGCGATCGCGAACATCAAGGCGAGGCCGAGCGCGAAGCGCAGCGCTTGCGAGATCACCACGCTGCGATCGAGATCGCCGGCGCTGTACAAGGTCATCAGCCCGACGCCCATCAAGAGCAGCAGCGCGCCGAACAGCGGCAGATCGATGCGCGGCTTGCGCCAGAGCGCACCGAGCCGGTAGCGCAGCTGGGCGATCGCCTCGTCGATCACGGCGCCCCTCGCCCGGCTTCGCCCGCGCTGCCCGCCGCGCCGATGCGCGCCTGGCGTTCCTGATCGCCGGGCAACCACGCGTCGAGGATCTTGCGCGCGATCGGTGCCGCGTCGGAGGCGCCGCTGCGCCCGGCTTCGAGCGCGACGATGACCGCGATGCGCGCGCTGTCGGCCGGTGCGAAACATTCGAACAACACTTGATGGCGCTCGATCGGACTGGCGCTGATGCTGGTCCAGGTCTCGTCGGTGCGCGAGAAGCGCTCGGCGGTGCCGGTCTTGCCGGCGATCACGTACGGAAAGCCGTCACCGAGGCCGCGCGCGGTGCCGGCCGCGACCACGCCGATCATGCCTTGCAGCACCGCCTCCCAATTGCCCGGTTTCTGGATCACGCTGGGCAGCGGCGCCGCCTTGTCGGTCAGCTCCGGCGCGCGATCGATGCCGGTCTGCGCCGCGCGCAAGAGATGCGGCACGTGCGGCACGCCGCGATTGGCCACGGTCGCGAGCGCATTGCCGAGCTGCAGCGGCGTGACCACCCAATAGCCCTGGCCGATGCCGGCGATCACCGTCTCGCCGGGATACCACGCTTGATTGAAGCGCCCGCGCTTCCACTCGCGCGAAGGCAGCACGCCGCCGCCTTCGCCGACCAGGTCGATGCCGGTCGGCTTGCCGAAACCGAACTTGCCCAGCGATCCGCTGAAGCGATCGATACCCATGTCCAGCGCGAGCGAATAAAAGTAGGTATTGACCGAGCGCGTGATCGCCTGCTGCATGTCGACGCGACCGAAACCACCGCGTATGTCGTCGCGGTAGGCGCGGCTCTGGCCGGGAATGAAGAACTCGCCGGTCGACAGCACCGTGTCGCTCGGCTTGCGCAGGCCGAGTTCGAGGCCGGCCAGCGCGACGAACGGCTTCATGGTCGAACCGGGCGTGTAGTTGCCGCGCAAGAGGCGGTTCAACAGCGGCTTGTTCGGCGCATCGAGCAAAGCCGCGTAGTCGGCTTTGGAGATGCCGTTGACGAACAGGTTCGGGTCGTAACTCGGCACGCCGACCATCGCCAGAATCTCGCCGTTGCGCGGATCGATCGCGACGGCGGCGCCGGCGCGCCCGCCGAACGCCGCCTCGGCGGCTTCCTGCAAATGCGCATCGATGGTCAGGTACAGGTTCTCGCCGGGCTTGGGCGCGACGCGCGCCAGCGGCTCGCCGATCGGACGATGGTCGGCGTTGACTTCGATCTTCTCGTAGCCGGGATCGCCGTGCAGACGGCTCTCGTAGTAGCGCTCGATGCCGGTCTTGCCGACGTGCGTGGTGCCGGCGTAGTCGTCTTTGTCCAGCCGCCCGAGATCGTCGTTGTCGATACGGCCGACGTAGCCCACCGTGTGCGCGAATTCGGCGCCGAGCGGATAGGAACGCGTCAGGTACGGCACGACTTCGACGCCGGGAAAGCGCCAGCGATCGATCGAGAAGCGCGCGATCTCCTCTTCCGACAACTTCAACCGCAGCGGCACGCCCTGGTAGGACCGCTTGCTCTTGCGCAGCACGTTGAAGCGCGCGATGTCGTCCTCGCCGATCGGCACGATCTTGCCGAGCGATTCGAGCAGCGCCGGCAGATCGTCGGTCTGTTCCGGCGTCACTTCGAGGCGGAACGCGGCGACGTTCTCGGCCAACAGCACGCCGTTGCGGTCGTAGATCAGGCCGCGCGCCGGCGCCAGCGGCCGCGTCAACACGCGGTTGGCGTCCGAGCGCGTGCTGAACTCGTCGTGGCGCACGACCTGCAAGAAATGGAAGCGCACCGCCAGCGCGGCCAGGCACAGCACGATGATCAGGAAGCCGGCCAGTGCGCGACGCCGGAACAATCCGTACTCGTGCCGGTTTTCCTTGATCGGTTTGAAGGTGGCGTTGACCAAAGCCTGCCTTCCTACTCAGTGCCGCGCAGGCGCAAGCGCAGGTCGTCCAAGAGCAGGAATACGAACGGCCACATCAGCATCCCGACCAGCGGCGCGACCCAATAGATCGCCGTCGGCATCACCTCGCCGGAAAAGCCGCGCACCATCAAGGTGACGACGCGGTCGTTCAACAGCAGCGCCAGCACCGCCAGTGCCTGCTGCCACATCGGGAAGAAGCGCAGGCGTGCGCGAAAACGCAGCACGATGAAGGCAAGCACGACCAGGCGCAGCGCCTGCTCGCCGAGCAACTCGCCGGTCAGCACGTCGCCGGCGAGGCCGAACAGGAAAGCGAAACCGAGACCGACGCGCTCAGGCAACTCGATCGCCCAATAGATCAGCACCAGGCCGACCCAGTACGGCTTGAGCGGCAGCAAGAGCTGCGGCAGCGGCATCATCTGCAGCAGGAAAGCGATGAGCAGACTGCCGAAGAACAGCCAGCCGTGGGCGCGCAGACGGTTCATTGCGCCGGCTCCGGCGCAGCGGCGCGTGCGCTCGGCGACGTCTTTTCGCCGGGGTTGGAGCGGTTTTCGCTCGCCCCGACAGGCACGGCGCCGGTGCTTCCCGCTACTGCCGTGGCTCCGGCAAGCGGGGATGGCGGGCGCGCTGCGGCGGCCGGGTCTTCGCTCGGCGGGCCGACCTCTTCCGGCGGCACCGGCGGCGGACCGTACGGCTGCGGCTGATCGTGCAGCAGCAGCACTTCGCCGCTGCGGTCGAGCGCCGCGGCCGGGCGCGCCATCGCGGCGGCGAACATGCCGCTCTGGTCGTTACTGATCGAACGGATCTCACCGACCGGAAAACCGGCCGGGAAGCGCCCGCCCAGGCCCGAGGTCAACAGGCGGTCACCGACCTTGATGTCGGCGCTGATCGGTACGTTCGGCAATTCCAGCCGATCGATCGCGCCGCTGCCGTAGGCGATCGTGCGCACGCCGCTGCGTTCGACCACGACCGGAATCGCGTGGGTCGGGTCGGTCACCAGCATCGCCACCGAGGTATTGGGCAGCACTTCGACGATCTGTCCCATCACGCCGTGCGCGTCGATCACCGGCTGACCGATCTCGATGCCCTGGTTGGCGCCGAGGTCGACCACGATGCGATGGCGGAACGGGTCGAGATCGACGTCGACCAGGCGCGCGAACTGCACCGACAGGCCGAGATTCTTCTGCGCGTCGAGCAAGGCCTTCAGACGTGCGTTCTGCGCGACCACCGTATCGAGCCGGTTCAGGCGCGCCTGCGCCAGCAGCAGTGCTTCGCGCAGCTTGCGGTTCTCGCCGGCGAGCTGGTCTTGGGTGACCACCGCGGTGCGCGTCGCGCGCGCGATGTCGGCCGGAAAGGCGGCCAGCCGGTAGATCGGCTCGACCACCGCGCTGCCGGTCCGTCGCAGCAGCTCCAGATAACTGCTGCGATGATCGAGCACCATCAAGACGACCGCGAACGCGAGATAGACGATCAGCTTGAGCGTGCTGACCGTGCCCTCGGCGAACAGGGTGGCGTTGTCGGTGCGCATCGAGCCGGGATTGGGGATTAGGGATTGGGGATTCGGAAAAAGCGGGAGGATTGAAGTAGCACGCTTTTTACCACTCCCGACCTGCTCGCCTCATCCGCTTTCTACCCAATCCCAAATCCCCAATCTCGAATCCCGGCTACTCCGGCGCGAAAAAGTCGCTGCCGTGCTGGTCGATCAGTTCCAGCGCGCGGCCGCCGCCGCGGGCGACGCAGGTCAGCGGATCGTCGGCGACGTGGACGTGCAGGCCGGTTTCCTCGGAGATCAGCCGGTCGATGTCGCGCAGCAGGGCGCCGCCGCCGGTCAGGATGATGCCGCGCTCGTACACATCCGAGCACAGTTCCGGCGGGGTCTGCTCGAGCGCACCGCGCACCGAGCTGACGATGCCCGACAAAGGCTCGTGCAGCGCTTCGAGGATTTCGTTGGAATTGACGGTGAAATTGCGCGGCACGCCTTCGGCGAGGTTGCGGCCGGAGACTTCGATCTCCTTTACTTCCGACTGCGGGAACGCGCAGCCGACCTCGAACTTGATGCGCTCGGCGGTCGATTCGCCGATCAGGGTGCCGTGGTTGCGGCGCACGTAATTGATGATCGCCTCGTCGAAGCGGTCGCCGCCGATGCGCACCGACTGCGAATAGACGATGCCGTTGAGCGAGATGACCGCGACTTCGGAGGTGCCGCCGCCGATGTCCAGCACCATCGAGCCGCGCGCCTCGTGCACCGGAATGCCGGCACCGATCGCGGCCGCCATCGGCTCTTCGATCAGGTAGACGTCGCGCGCACCGGCCGACTCGGCCGATTCCTTGATCGCGCGGCGCTCGACCTGGGTCGACCCGCAAGGCACGCACACCAGAACGCGCGGGCTCGGCCGGAACATGCGCGCCTTGTGCACTTTCTTGATGAATTGCTTGAGCATCTCCTCGGTCATGGTGAAGTCGGCGATGACGCCGTCCTTCATCGGCCGAACCGTATTGATCGCCGCCGGCGTGCGCCCGAGCATGCGCTTGGCATCGCCGCCGACCGCCGCGACCGAGCGCGGGCCGCCCGGTCCGCGGTCCTGGCGGATCGCCACGACCGAGGGTTCGTTCAACACGATGCCCTGGCCGCGCACGTAAATCAGCGTGTTGGCGGTACCGAGGTCGATCGAGAGATCGTTGGAAAACAGTCCGCGCAGACCTTTGAACATATTCGCGGCGACAACCTTTTAAGTGCGAAAGAAAAGCGCGCGAGTCTAGTCCCGCACGGCGTGCCGAGCAAGGTCGGCGAAGTTAAAAAACCCTTTCCCGGCGCGGATTTCCGACGCACGCCGGCGTATCGAGTCCGCTCCGAGGCACCCGCGGACGCGCGCCGTCGCGTGGGCAGGACGCCATCGGCTCGGGTAGACTCCGGCGGTTTGGCGTGGCGCCTCAGTGCCGCGCCCTCCCCATTCTTTTTTTCGGAATCGTCGATGTCCGCACTGATCTGTGGTTCGCTCGCCTACGACACCATCATGGTGTTCCCGGACCAGTTCAAGAAACACATCCTGCCCGATCAGGTGCACATCCTGAACGTCTCGTTCCTGGTGCCGCGCATGCGCCGCGAGTTCGGCGGCTGCGCCGGCAACATCGCCTACAACCTCAAGCTGCTGGGCGACGATCCGATTCCGTTCGCCGCGGTCGGACAAGACTTCCAACCGTATCGCGAGCACATGAAACAGTGCGGCATCCGTCTCGATCACGTCAGCGTGTTCGAAGACTTGTTCACGCCGCAGTGCTTCATCACCACCGATCTCGACAACAATCAGATCACCGCCTTCCACCCCGGCGCGATGCTCAATTCGCACGAGCATCACGTGCGCGACGTCGAAGGCGTCAGCTTCGGCATCGTCGCCCCCGACAGCCGCGACGGCATGCTGCAGCACGCGCGCGAGTTCGCCGAGAGCGGCGTGCCCTTCATCTTCGATCCGGGCCAAGCGATGCCGCTGTTCAGCGGCGAGGAATTCCGCGCCTTCATCGAGCAGGCCGATTACGCCATCGTCAACGACTACGAATCGCAGCTGTTGCAGCAGCGCACCGGCTGGAGCGCGAACGAGATCGCGCAGCGCGTGAAGGCCTACGTCGTCACCCAGGGGCCGAAGGGTTCGACCGTCTACGCCGGCGGCAAGACCATCGCGATCCCGCCGGCGCAGGAACGCCGCATCGTCGATCCGACCGGCTGCGGCGACGCCTACCGCGCCGGCCTGATCTTCGGCCTGATGCGCGAGATGGACTGGCCGACCACCGGCCGCATCGCTTCGCTGATGGGCACGCTGAAGATCGAGCATCCCGGCACGCAGAACCAGCGCTTCAGCTACGCCGAGTTCGCCGACCAGTTCAAGCAACAGTTCGGCTATACGCTGGGCTGAAGTCCGCATTCCCGTCCGATCGCAGGAGTTCCGCCGATGCCAGTCCGCCTTCCGCTCGTACGCCTCACCGCCGGCCTCGCGCTCGCGGCTCTGATGCAATCTTGCGCGGCGAACACGCCGACGGTCGAGATCAAGGGCAAGCGCTACACGATCGAACTCGCCGAAGACGACGCCTCGCGCGCGCACGGCCTGATGGAGCGCGAGAGCATGCCGACCGACCACGGCATGCTGTTCGTATTCCAGGACGACGCACCGCGCGCGTTCTGGATGAAGAACTGCAAGTTTCCGCAGGACATGCTGTTCTTCGACGCCACGCGCCGATTGATCAGCGTGCAGCGCAACGTGCCGCCGTGCCAGTCCGATCCGTGCCCGGCCTATTCCAGCGGCGCGCCGGCGCGCTACGTGCTCGAACTCAACGCCGGCCAAGCCGATGCGATCGGCGTGAATCCGGGCGACGAGCTGACGATTCACCGCTGAGCGCGCTCGCCGCTGCCGTCTCCGACGCTCAGCAGCGGCGCGGTTCGAGCGGCTCGGCACGCGCGAGGTCCGCGAAATCGACCTTGGCGTCATCGCCGCTCGAGCGGAAATGCAGCCAGCCGTCCTCGTCGAGGACGAAGCCCTCACGCAGGCCGTGCACGCAGACCAGGCCCTGACGATACGGCACCGGAACCACATCGCGATCGACGCTGCCGTCCTCGATCGGAATGAAAACACGCATGACGACTCCGCTTTGTTGACTGCCTACAGTCAAGCAAATGCGGGTGGTGGATTGGCGTCGCGCGGATGACGAAATCGGGACGATTTGTGGCGAATGCGGGCCGCGCGCGCCGCGACCGAACGATCTCTCTCGTCGGCGCTTACAGCTCGACCATCTCGAAATCGGATTTGGTCACGCCGCAATCGGGGCAGGTCCAGCTCTCGGGCACGTCTTCCCAGCGCGTGCCCGCTTCGATTCCGTCGTCCGGCCAGCCTTCGGCTTCGTTGTAGATGAAGCCGCAGACGACGCACATGAAGGTGCGGAACGGCGCCTCGGCACGGGCGGCAGGATCGGACATGCGGGATGGTTCTGGCGGCGGAAGCGCCCTATTCTCCCAGCTTGTCCGACCGCGCGAAAGCCGATGCCGACCGCTCCACGCTGGCCGCTGCGCGGCCTCTACGCCATCACCGACGGTCCGCGCGCCGATTTGCTCGAGGTCTGCGCCGCCGCGCTCGCCGGCGGTGCGCGCCTCTTGCAGTACCGCGACAAGAGCGGCGACGACGCGCGCCGGCTCGAAGAAGCGCGCGCGCTGCAAGCCTTGTGCGCGCGCCACGGCGTGCCGCTGATCGTCAATGACGACGTCGAACTCGCCGCCGCGGTCGGTGCCGCCGGCGTGCATCTGGGCGAGGACGACCTCGCGATCGAGGCGGCGCGCGCACGCTTGGGCTCACACGCGATCGTCGGTGTGTCCTGCTACGACTCGATCGAGCGCGCGCAGCGGCTCGCCGCGGCCGGCGCCGACTATCTCGCCTTCGGCGCGTTCTTTCCCTCGCCGACCAAGCCGCAGGCGCGCCGCGCCACGGCCGAACTGCTGCGCGCGGCGCAGCCGCTCGGCTTGCCCCTGGTCGCGATCGGCGGCATCACGCCGGACAACGCCGGCACGCTGGTCGAAGCCGGCGCCGACTGCGTCGCGGTGATCTCGGCACTGTTCGCGGCATCCGATGTCGCGGCCGCCGCGCGACGGTTCGCCGCGCTGTTCGCGCCTGCGCGTTCGTAACACAATGCCGGCTTCGCGCGGGGCCCGGCTCCGCCGCCAGCGATTCTGACGGAGTTCCGATGAGCACCAACCACGAGCTGTTCCAGCGCGCGCTCGCGCGCATCCCCGGCGGCGTCAATTCGCCGGTGCGCGCGTTCAAATCCGTCGGCGGCGAGCCGTTCTACACCGCACGCGCCGACGGCGCCTGTCTGTGGGACGTCGAGGACAACTGTTATATCGACTACGTCGGCTCGTGGGGACCGATGGTGGTCGGTCACAATCATCCGCACGTGCGCACGGCGGTCGAGCGCGCGATCCGCGACGGTCTTTCCTTCGGCACGCCGTGCGCGGCCGAGGTGGTGATGGCCGAAACGATCACGCAGCTGGTGCCCGCGGTCGAAGTCGTGCGCATGGTCAATTCCGGCACCGAAGCGACGATGTCGGCGATCCGCCTCGCGCGCGGCGCGACCGGGCGCACGCGCATCGTCAAGTTCGAAGGCTGTTATCACGGTCACGGCGACGCGTTCCTGGTCAAAGCCGGCTCCGGCGCGCTGACGCTCGGCACGCCGACCTCGCCCGGTGTGCCGAGCGCGCTGGCCGACCTGACCCTGACCCTGCCCTACAACGACCTCGACGCCGCCGAGCAACTGTTCGCCGAAGCCGGCGACAGCATCGCCGCGCTGATCATCGAGCCGATCGCCGGCAACATGAATTGCATCCTGCCGCGCGCGGGCTATCTGGCCGCGCTGCGCGAGCTGTGCACGCGCCACGGCGCGCTGTTGATCTTCGACGAGGTGATGACCGGCTTCCGCGTCGCGCTCGGCGGCGCGCAGGCGCTGTACGGCATCACGCCGGACCTGACCACCTTCGGCAAAATCATCGGCGGCGGCATGCCGGTCGGCGCCTACGGCGGCCGCCGCGACCTGATGCAGCAGATCGCTCCGGCGGGACCGATCTACCAGGCCGGCACGCTGAGCGGCAATCCGGTCGCGATGGCGGCGGGACTGGCGATGCTCGACTTGATCCAGACGCCCGGCTTCTACGACCAGCTCGACCGCCGCACGCGTCTTTTGACCGACACCTTGCAGGCCGCCGCCGACGAAGCCGGCGTCCCGTTCAGCGTGAATCGCGCCTGCGGCATGTTCGGCCTTTTCTTCAGCGCCGAGAAAGTCGAAACCTACGCGCAGGCGACCGCCTGCGACGTCGCCGCGTTCAAGCGTTTCTTCCACGGCATGCTCGAACGCGGCGTCTACCTCGCACCGTCGGCGTTCGAAGCCGGTTTCGTCTCGATCGCGCACACCGACGAAGTCATCGCCGCCACGCTGGAAGCCGCGCGCGGCGCCTTCGCCGACGTCGCGGCGGGCTGAGCGCGCGCGGCAGCGGCGGCGACGCTATTTCGCCAGCGCCAAGGCCGGCACGACCGGCTTGCCGTCCTGCTTGTAGACGCGGCCGTCCTTCATCACGAAGGAGACGTTCTGCATGCGCGCGATGTCCTGCAGCGGGTCGCCCGGCACTGCGATCAGGTCGGCGAATTTGCCGGCCTCGAGCGTGCCGAGCTCGGCGGATTTCTTCATCAGCTCGGCCGCGTGCGTGGTCGCCGCCTGCAGCGCATACGCCGGCGGCATGCCGGCGCCGACCATGTAGACGAACTCGTGCGCGTTCTCGCCGTGCGGATAGGCGCCTTCGTCGCTGCCGAACGCGACCTTCACGCCGGCGCGGTAAGCGCGTCGCGCGCCGTCCTGCATCAACGCACCGAAGGTACGCATCTTCGCCGCAAGATCCGGCGGAAAATCGGCCGACTCCCCCGACGAAGGCACGCTCGCCGCGATCGCCATGCCGGCGCTGATGGTCGGCACGAACCAGGTGCCGTGCTGCTTCATCAGCTTGGCGGCGGCCTCGTCGATGAAGGTGCCGTGCTCGATCGAGTCGACTCCGCCGAGCACCGCGCGGCGGATGCTTTCCGAATCGTGCGCGTGCGCGCCGACCGCGAGACCGTAGTCGTGCGCGGTGTCGACCACGGCCTTGATCTCGGCCACGGTCATGTGCGGGATCGCGCCGCCGGGCTCGTCGTCGAACAGGCTGCTCGAGGCCATGATCTTGATCACGTCGACGCCGTCCTTGTAGTGCTTGCGCACGGCTTTCACGGCATCGTCGGGGCTGTTGACGATGCCGTCGTTGGGGCCGAGGTCACGCGCCAGATCGTGGCGCAGCCCCTTGCTCCAATCGGCGTGCCCGCCGGTGCTGCCGATCGGACGTCCGGCGCTGAAGATGCGCGGGCCGATCACGACGCCGGCGTTGACCGCATCGCGCAGCGCCAGCGTTTCGTTGTTGATGTCGCTCATGTCGCGCACGGTGGTGAAACCCGCTTCCAGCGTGCGCTGCGCGTGGACGGCGGAGCGCACGGCGTAGTCGGCGAGATTCCAGCGCTCGGGATCGGCGTCGGTGGTCAATGACAGATGCGTATGCGCATCGATCAGACCCGGCAGGCAAGTGGCGTCGCCAAGGTCGATCGCGACGGCGCCGGGCACCTCAGCGCGTCCCGGCTTCAGCTCGCGGATGCGCTGGCCTTGCACGACCACGGTGACGGCGCCGATGCGCTTGCCCACCTTCGCGTCGAACAGGTGGCCGCAGTAAATCGCCTGCGTCGCGGCGGCGCTCGGAGGCGGCTCGGACGGCGAGGCCGGAGTCGCGCCGATCGCCGCGGTCGCGGCGCTGGCGAATGCGGTGGCGACCGTGCCGAACCGCACGACGCGACCGATCCAGCGCCCGTGATGTATGCAGATCATGCTCAGCCCTCCCCGGCTTTCGGCGCGCGACGGCGCGCCAAGGAGGTCGAGCTTTGCCGTCCGTCTAGTTCTAAGACAGTCCCATTAGTTGGCTTGGGCGGCGCCGGCGAACGCGGCCAACGCAGCGCGCAGACGCGCGAGGCCGTCGGCCAACTCTGCGTCAGTGATCGTCAGCGGCGGCACCAGGCGCAGCACGTCGGGTCCGGCCTGCAACAGCAG
This sequence comes from Dokdonella sp. GW821-FHT11D02, assembly GCF_058808595.1. NCBI lineage: Bacteria > Pseudomonadati > Pseudomonadota > Gammaproteobacteria > Lysobacterales > Rhodanobacteraceae > Dokdonella > Dokdonella sp. GW821-FHT11D02. Next base: position 4,503,653 of record NZ_CM179520.1, read on the forward strand.
CAAGCCGTGCGCGGCGGCGTGATCGAGAATCTCGCCGGCGCGGCCCTTGTAGGCATCGGCGAGCACGGCGCCGAGCATCAAGCCGCGGCCGCGGATCTCGGTGAACAAGCGCTGCTGCGAGTCGATCGCGGCGAGCCCCGCACGCAACGCCTGCGCTTGGCGCGCGACCTCGGCGAGCAAGGCCGGCGCGGACAATTTGCGCAAAGCCACGCGCGCCACCGCCGCGGCCAGCGGATTGCCGCCGAAGGTGGTGCCGTGCGCGCCGAACTGCATGACCTCGGCGACCTTCGGCCCGGCCAGCATCGCGCCGATCGGGAATCCGCAGCCGAGCGCCTTCGCCAGCGTGACGATGTCCGGCACCACGCCGTCCTGCGTGTGCGCGAACAAGCTGCCGGTGCGGCCCATGCCGCATTGGATCTCGTCGAGTACGAGCAAGGCGCCGTGCGCATCGCACAGCTCCCGCACGCGCGCGAGAAAGCCCGGCGCGGCCGGCATCACGCCGCCTTCGCCCTGCACCGGCTCGACCAGCACGGCCGCGACGTCGCCCGGCGCGAACGCCTGCTCGAGTTCGCCGACGTCGTTGAAGGCCGCGTAGCGGAAACCGGCCGGCAGCGGCTCGTAGCCTTCCTGATATTTCGGCTGCGCCGTCGCGGTGACGGCAGCGAGAGTGCGGCCGTGGAACGAACCGCGGAAGGTCACGATCACGCGCCGCTCCGGCGCACGCCCGTTCGCCGCCGCCCACTTGCGCACCAGCTTGATCGCGGCCTCGTTCGCTTCCGCGCCGGAGTTGCACAGGAACACGCGCTCGGCGAATTGCGCCGCGGCGATCAGCTCCTCGGCCAGACGCAGCGGCGGTTCGGTGTAGAACACGTTGCTCGCGTGCCAGAGCTTGCCGGCCTGGGCGGTCAGCGCGGCGAGCAGATCGGGATCGCGATGACCGAGCGCATTGACCGCGATGCCGGCGCCGAAATCGACGTAGTCGCGGCCGTCGCGGTCCCACACGCGCGCGCCGTCGCCGCGATCGAGCACGATCTCGCGCGGCTTGTACACCGGCAGCCAGTAGCGCGCGCCGAGCGCGAGCAGATCGGAGGTCCCTTCCATCACCAGCTCCCGCTGTTGGGCATCGACGCCCACGGTTCGGCCGGCGCCAGGTGCTCGCCTTTCTGCAGCAGCTCGATCGAAATCAAATCCGGCGAGCGCACGAAGGCCATGTGGCCGTCGCGCGGCGGGCGGTTGATGGTCACGCCCATCGCCTGCAGGCGCGCGCAGGTCGCGTAGACGTCGTCGACACGGAAGGCGAGATGCCCGAAGTTGCGCGCGCTGCCGTAGTCCTCCGCCGGCGCACCGTCGGCCGGCGGCCAGTTGTGGGTCAGCTCGATCTCGGCATCCGGCGTCTCGTCGGCGGCGAGGAAGACCAGCGTGTAGCGGCCGGCCGGATTGTCCTTGCGCCGCGTTTCGCGCAGACCGAGGCCGGCGCAGAAAAAATTCAGCGCGGCGTCGAGATCGCGCACGCGGATCATCGTGTGCAGGTACTTCATGGATCGCTCCGGGAGAACGCGGCGTAGGATTATCCGCGCTGGAAGCGCGGAATATGTTGCGCAAGTCTGGCCAAACGCTGCAACGGATCGGACAGTTGCAGCAGTTCCTGCCGCTCGGGCGGCGTCAGCGGCAAGGCCTCGGCGAGGCGGAAGCCGACCCAGCTGGCGTCGTCGTAGCTGGCCCGATCCGATTGCGCGAACGGGCCGCCGGAGCGTTCGTGCAGACGCTCCAAGATGGTCGCGAGCAGGCCGTGCTCGGGCGGCACCGGCAGCAAGGGCTCGTCGTCGAGGAAGCGCACCTCCCCATGCACCAGGCCGTTGTCGCGCACCCGCGTGGTGGCGACCTGAAAACGGCCGAAGCCTTCCGCGCCGATGCCGAGCAGGCCGTCGGGCAGGGTGTAGAAATCGGTGATGCGCGCGAAGGTGCCGACCGCGGCCGGCACGGCCGGATCGCCGACCTCGGCTCCATCCAGGATCAGGCAGACGCCGAAGCCGGTGTTGTCGCGCGTGCAGTCGCGCACCAGGTCGATGTAGCGTGGCTCGAAAATGCGCAGGTTCAGCAGGCCGCCCGGGAACAACACCGCGGACAACGGGAACAACGGTATATCGACGAGGCTCACGCGAAGAGTCTAGCAAAGCCGCGCGCGAGCGCTTGCGCCGAAATCGGCTCGGCCACGTCAGCTCCGCGCCGCACGCAAGGCGGCGAAGAATTTGCGCGGCGCGCCTTCGAAGCCGCCGTTGGACATGAACACCACGTGGTCGCCGGGTCGCGCCTGCACGAGCAGATCGCCGACCAGCGCATCGACGCCGGCGGCGGCACGGCCGCGACCCTCGAGCGCGCCGAGCACCTTGCCGGCATCCCAAGCCAGCTCCGGCCGCTGCAAGAAGACGACCGCATCGGCATCGCGCAGGGACGGCGCCAATTCCTCGGCGTGCGCGCCCATGCGCATCGAATTGGAACGCGGTTCCATGCCGACCAGGATGCGCGCCGCGCCGACCTTCGCACGCAGTCCGGCCAGGGTCGTCGCGATCGCGGTCGGGTGATGGGCGAAGTCGTCGTAGACACGCACGCCGGCGTATTCGCCGATCAGCTCCATGCGCCGCGCGACGTTGCGGAACCCGGCCAGCGCCGGCAGCGCCTGCGCCACCTCGATCCCGGCCGCGTGAGCGGCGGCCAACGCGGCCAGCGCATTCATGACGTTGTGGCGGCCGCTCAATTCCCAGCGCGCTTCACCGAGCTCGCGCCCGCGATGCGAGACGACGAAGGCGCTGCCGTCCGCCGCGGTCAGGCGCGCGCGCCAGTCGCCGGCGTCGATGCCGAAGCTCTCGACCGGTGTCCAGCAGCCTATCGCCAGCACTTCGCCGAGGCGCGCGTCCTCGGCGTTGACGATCAGACGGCCGTTGCCCGGCACGGTGCGCACCAGATGATGGAACTGGCGCTGGATCGCGGCGACGTCGGGAAAGATATCCGCGTGGTCGTATTCGAGGTTGTTCAAGATCGCGATCGACGGCCGGTAGTGCACGAACTTCGAGCGTTTGTCGAAGAAGGCGGTGTCGTATTCGTCGGCTTCGATGACGAAAGGCCGGGATTGGGGATTGGGGATTGGGGATTCGAAAGCGAGGCCGTCCAATCCCGAATCCCCAATCCCCAATCCCGGCTCTATCCGCGCCGATACGCCGAAATTCGCCGGTACGCCGCCGACCAGAAATCCCGGCGCGCGCCCTTGCGATTCCAGGATCCAAGCCAGCAGCGAGGTCGTGGTGGTCTTGCCGTGCGTGCCGGCGACGGCCAGCACGCGGCGCTGCGCCAGCAAGGTCTCGCCCAGCCACTGCGGACCGGAAACATAGGGCAGGCGCGCATCCAGCATGTGCTCGATCGCGGCATTGCCGCGCGACAAGGCGTTGCCGACGATGACCAGATCCGGCGCGCGCGCCGGATCGGCGCCGCCGAGGTGTTCGGCGCTGTAGCCCTGCTTTAAGACGATGCCGAGACGTTCGAGCTGGGTCGACATCGGCGGATACACATTCGTATCGGAACCCTCGACCTCGTGGCCGAGTTCGCGCGCGAGCGCCGCGATGCCGCCCATGAAGGTGCCGCAGATGCCGAGGATGTGCAGTTTCATGCGAAAGACTCCGTCCGTGGTCAAGCCGGCTTGCCGAACAGCAGGCTTTCGAGCAGCCAGTAGACGATCAGCCAGCTGGTGGCATGAGCGAGCGCGAAGCCGAAACCGATGTCGACGGCATGCCGCAGGATGTGCGCGTTGACGAAGATCTGCCACACCAAGGTCGCCAAGATCAGCCAGCGCAACAGGGCTTGAAACGGACCGAGCGTCAACGAGGTATCGCCGCCGTCGACCGGCAATTCGATCAGGGCGACGATCGGCAACTGCACCAGCGAGATGAGCAGGCCGCAGGCGCAGATCGCGGCCGCGGCCTGCACGTAGCGGTTGGCGCGACCGCGCAAGGCCAGCTCGGCCCAGACCAGGCCGAAGATGACGACGATGGAAAGCAGAGAGTGAGCGAACGCATCGCTCGCGTCGCCGAGGAAGCTGCCGACCAGTACGTCCAGCGCCACGCCCGCGACGATCAAGCCGACCAGCAGCGTCGGCGAATGCGGCATGTCTTGCGGTCCGCGCCGCAAACGGCACAGATCCGCGACGAGGCGGACGATATCGGGTAGCGCGATCGTCATCGGCTGCGTGACTTGCGCGGACGCGCGCTGGGATGCGGCGCGGACTGTTGGCTTGCGTCGCCGCGCCTCAAGCGCGCCGGCGCGTTTCGCCGTCGTCCGACAACGCCGCGAGAATGCGCCGCGTAATGTCGGCCAGCTCGCCGACGCCGTCGACGATCTTGAGCTTGCCTTCCTCGGCGAAATGCGCGGCGACCGGCTCGGTCTGCTCGGCGTAAACGCGCAAGCGCTCGCGCACGGTTTCGGGCGTGTCGTCCTTGCGTCCTTGCGCGGCCGCGCGGCCGGCGATGCGCTCGACGATGAGTTCGCTCGGCACTTCGAGCTTGATCGCGACGTCGAGCGGCTGGCCGATGCGCGCGAGCAAGGCTTCGAGCGCCTTGCACTGCGCCAGATTGCGCGGATAGCCGTCGAGGATGAAGCCGGCGTGTGCGTCGTCCTGCGCCAGACGCTCTTCCAGCATCGCCAGCACGATGTCGTCGGAAACCAGCTGGCCGGCGTCCATCACCGCCTTCGCCTGCACGCCGAGCGGCGTGCCGGCTTTGACCGCTGCGCGCAGCAGATCGCCGGTGGAGACGTGCGGCACGCCGAGTTCGGCTTTCAGGATCTCCGCCTGAGTGCCCTTGCCCGATCCGGGCGCGCCGAGTAGAACCAGTCGCATGTTGCTCCCATGCCGCCGCCGCGGCGTCGTCGATCGCGTGTGAGGAATGCCGGCAACGCGCAGCTCTCTGCGCCCTGTGGAATTGCCGTGTCGCGCCGGAACCGCCGAACGCGCGCGTCGAACCGATCTAGAATGCGGACAACGCTAGCGGCTGGCCGAAACCCTGTCAAACCGCGCCGGTGAGAACTGCGGCAAGAATGGCCGCTCTTGATTTTTACGCTCGCCGAGGTGCGCAAAAGCGCGCGCCCGAGTGCAAAGGAGGATCCCCGCTATGGCCGAAGGCAAGCTCTTGTACGCCCAATCGGGCGGTGTCACCGCCGTCATCAACGCGACCGCGTGCGCGGTGATCGAGACCGCACGCGCCGCCAAAGTGCCGGTGCTGGCGGCACGCAACGGCATCATCGGCGCGCTGCGCGAGGAGCTGATCGACACCACGCGCGAATCGCGCGCGCGCATTGCGGCATTACGCCACACGCCCGGCGGCGCCTTCGGCTCGTGCCGCTACAAGCTGAAGTCGATCGGCGAGAACCGCGCGCAGTACGAGCGCCTGATCGAGGTGTTCAAGGCGCACGACATCCGCTGGTTCCTCTACAACGGCGGCAACGACTCGGCCGACACCGCGCTGAAGATCTCGCAGATCGGGCGCGAGCTGGGTTATCCGATCGGCGTGATCGGCGTCCCAAAAACGGTCGACAACGATCTCGCCGTCACCGACACCTGCCCCGGCTTCGGTTCGGTGGCGAAGTACGTCGCCGTGTCGGTGGCCGAGGCCAGCCTCGACGTCGAATCGATGTACGCCTCCTCGACCAAGGTTTTCATCATCGAAGTGATGGGCCGCCACGCCGGCTGGATCGCCGCGGCCGGCGGGCTCGCCGCCCGCGCGGCGGGCGACCCGCCGCATCTGATCCTGTTTCCGGAAGTCGCGTTCGACGAAGCGAGCTTCCTCGCACGCGTGCGCGAGACGGTGCAGAAGGTCGGCTACTGCACCGTGGTCGCCTCCGAAGGCTTGCGCAACGTGGCCGGCGAATTCCTCGCCGAGGCCGGCACGCGCGACTCGTTCGGCCATTCGCAATTGGGCGGCGTCGCACCGGTGCTGGCGCAGCTGGTGAAGAACAAGCTCGGCTACAAGTACCACTGGGCGCTGCCCGACTATCTGCAGCGTTCGGCGCGCCATCTCGCCTCCAAGACCGACGCCGAGCAGGCTTATGCGGTGGGCAAGGCGGCGGTCGAATACGCCCTGGCCGGCAAGAATGCGGTGATGCCGGTGATCGTGCGCACCTCCGATGCGCCCTACCGCTGGAAGATCGAAGCGGCGCCGCTGGCGAAAGTCGCCAACCACGAGAAGAAACTGCCGAAGGGTTTCATCCGCAAGGACGGCTACGGCATCACCGCCGCGGCGCGGCGTTATCTGGAGCCTTTGATCCGCGGCGAAGACGCGCCCAAGTACGGCAAGGACGGCCTGCCCGACTACGTGCGGCTCGAACACCGGCTGGTGCGCAAGAAACTTCCTGCGTACACGATCGAGGATCGCTGATCAGCCGTTCGCATCCTGTCGCGCGGCCGGCGCGGTGAGCAGGAACGGATGCTCGGTCAGGCGGTAGGACAGCCACGACACCAGCAGGACCACCGGCGTCAGCAGCAGAGCGAGCGCGGCGAGGCTGCCGGCGACCGGCGACCACTGCGACAAGCCGCTGCGCTGGGCGAGCTGAAACACGACCCAGTGCCACAGATACAGGCTGTAACTGATGGTGCCGAGGAAGGCCAGCACGCGGCCGGAAAACAGCGCCTCCGCCAGCCGCGTCCGTTGCGCCGAGGCGTATACGATCAGCGCGAGCGGAGCGCCGGCCAGCGTCGCGTAGAGAAAGATCCACGGCGTCTGCGCCGTAACGAAAATATCGCCGCGGCCGTGCAGTGCGGCCAGCAGCGCGAGCGCGCCGAGCAGGCCGGCTAGCAGCAGCAGGTTCAAGGTGCGCGTGGAGGCTCTGGCGCCACGCAGATGAAACCAAGCGCCGATCATGCCGAAGACGAATTCGTCCAGCCGCGCCGGTAGCTGCAGGATGTTGGGGTAAGACAATCCGCCGCTCATGCGGCCCTCGAACAGCCACTGGTAGCAGACGACGCGGAAGCCGATGACCGCGGCCAGCACGGCGATGCCGACCAGCCACCAGCGCGCGCGCGCGAACGCGAGGCCGAGCAAGGGCAGCACGACATAGAAGTTCCACTCGACCGGCAAGCTCCACCAGACGTTGTTGAGCAGCGGCGAGAGACCATCGAAGAACACGAACTCCATGCTCAGATAGGCGAGCAGCTCGCGCGGACCGACCGGCCAAACGCCATCGATCCACCAGCCGGCCACGATCAGGATCGCCAGCTGGACGTAGTAGGCCGGCAGTACGCGCAGTGCGCGCCGCTTCCAGAACTGCCGCAAGGACGGGAACGGCCGCAGCCCCTGCGCCCAGGCCAGGAACGGCAGGCCGAGCAGGAAGCCGGACAGAACAAAGAACAGATCCACCCCCAGATAGCCACCGGCGAACAGCAGGGTCAGATCGAGCCCGAACGGCGCCACGCGCGGCGAGCCGGCCAACAGCCACAGATGCAGCAGCGCGACCCATCCGGCGGCGATACCGCGCAGCCCGGTCAGGGCCGGGAAATAGTCGCGCGTTCCGCTGGCAGAAGGAGCCGGCATCGGTCGGGGGGATTCCATCGCCGGCATCGCGCCGCAGGCGGCGCGTTATAGCAGATCGGATGCGGCGCCTGCTGCGCCGCGCCAATGCGCTTGCCGCGACGGCGTGGCTATACTCGGCCGGTTGCTCGCGTTTCCCCGTCGTCGTTCGTCATTACGTCCTGGTACACAAGGGAGGGTTCGATGCTGTTCCAGCAACATGGGCTTTTGATCGCGCTGGTGTGCGCGGTGCTTGCGATCCTGTATGGGGTCTGGTCGATTCGTTGGATTCTGGCCAAACCGGCCGGCAACGCACGCATGCAGGAAATCGCCGCGGCGATCCAGGAAGGCGCACGCGCCTATCTGAACCGCCAGTACCGCACGATCGCGATCGTCGGCATCGTCCTGTTCGTGGTGATCGGATTCGCGCTCGACTGGCCGACCGCCATCGGCTTCGCCTTAGGCGCGATCCTGTCCGGTCTGACCGGCTACATCGGCATGAACATCTCGGTACGCGCGAACGTACGCACCGCGGAGGCGGCGCGTTCCGGCATTTCGGCGGCGCTCGCGGTCGCGTTCCGCGGCGGTGCGATCACCGGCATGCTGGTGGTCGGACTCGCCCTGCTCGGCGTCGCCGGCTACTACGTCATTCTGCTCAAGACCGGCAGCACCTCCGACCAGGCTCTGCACGCGCTGGTCGGCCTCGCCTTCGGCTCGTCGTTGATCTCGATCTTCGCGCGCCTGGGCGGCGGCATCTTCACCAAGGGCGCCGACGTCGGTGCCGATCTGGTCGGCAAGGTCGAAGCCGGCATTCCGGAAGACGATCCGCGCAATCCGGCGGTGATCGCCGACAACGTCGGCGACAACGTCGGCGACTGCGCCGGCATGGCGGCCGACTTGTTCGAGACCTACGCGGTCACCCTGATCGCGACCATGCTGATCGGCGGCGTGCTCGCCACCGAGGCCGGCGCCAACGGCGTGCTGTACCCGCTGGTGATCGGCGGCGTCTCCATCATCGCCTCGATCATCGGCACGTTCTTCGTCAAGTACAGCGGCGGCGGCAAGATCATGAACGCGCTGTACAAGGGCGTGATCGTGTCCGGCGTGCTCGCCCTGCTCGCCTTCATTCCGGTCACGCAGGAACTGATGGCCGGCAGCAGCTACGGCGTGTGGAACGTGTTCGGCTGCGCCGTGATCGGCCTGGTCCTGACCGGCGCGATGGTCGTCATCACCGAGTACTACACCGCGACCGAATACAGCCAAGTGCAGCATGTCGCTAAGGCCTCGACCACCGGGCACGCGACCAACATCATCGCCGGCATCGGCATCTCGATGAAGTCGACGGCCTGGCCGGTGCTGGCCGTGTGCGCGGCGATCTGGGGCGCTCACTGGTTCGCCGGTCTGTACGGCATCGCGATCGCCGCCACTTCGATGCTCTCGATGACCGGCATGATCGTCGCGCTCGACGCCTACGGCCCGATCACCGACAACGCCGGCGGCATCGCCGAGATGGCCGAGCTGCCCAAGGAAGTGCGCGCGGTGACCGATCCGCTCGATGCGGTCGGCAACACCACCAAGGCGGTGACCAAGGGTTATGCGATCGGTTCGGCCGGTCTGGCTGCGCTGGTGCTGTTCGCCGATTACACGCACAAGCTCGCCACCCAGCATCCCGACAAGATCTTCACCTTCGACATCTCCAACCACTACGTCATCATCGGCCTTCTGATCGGCGGCTTGATTCCGTATCTGTTCGGCGCGATGGCGATGGAAGCGGTCGGCCGCGCGGCCGGCAGCGTGGTGGAGGAAGTGCGCCGCCAGTTCCGCGACATCAAAGGCATCATGGACGGCAGCGGCAAGCCGGAGTACCACAAAGCCGTCGACCTTCTGACCAAGTCGGCGATCAAGGAAATGATGATTCCGTCGCTGCTGCCGGTGCTGGTGCCGATCGTGGTCGCGTTCGGCTTCCGCTTCATCGGCGGCCCGATGGCCGGCGTGCAGGCGCTCGGCGGCCTGTTGATCGGCACCATCGTCACCGGACTGTTCGTCGCGATCTCGATGACCACCGGCGGCGGCGCCTGGGACAACGCCAAGAAGTACATCGAAGACGGCCATTTCGGCGGCAAGGGCTCGGATGCGCACAAGGCGGCCGTGACCGGCGACACCGTCGGCGATCCGTACAAGGACACCGCAGGTCCGGCCGTCAATCCGCTGATCAAGATCATCAACATCGTGGCTTTGCTGCTCGTGCCGCTGCTGTAACGATCGATACAGCACCGGCTCCCTCTCCCGCTTGCGGGAGAGGGCTGGGGTGAAAAGCGAAAACGGCGGCCACTGGCCGCCGTTTTCGTTTGGACGTCTACGTCGATCAGACCGCTTTGACGCCGGGATCGCGCGCCAGCCGCAGCGCATTGCCGACCACCGACACCGAACTCAGGCTCATCGCCAGCGCCGCGATCATCGGGCTCAAGAGCAAGCCGAGCGACGGATACAACAGGCCCGCCGCGACCGGCACGCCGATGCCGTTGTAGAGCAAGGCGAAGGCGAGGTTCTGGCGCATGTTGGCGACGGTCGAGGCGGAAATCGCACGCGCTTGCAGGATGCGACCGAGGTCGCCCTTGACCAGGGTCACCGGCGCGCTCGACATCGCCACGTCGGTGCCGGTGCCCATCGCGATGCCGACGTCGGCCGCGGCCAGCGCCGGCGCGTCGTTGATGCCGTCGCCGGCCATCGCGACGCGGCGTCCCTGCGCCTGCAGCTCGCGCACCAGCTCGGCCTTCTGCTGCGGACGCAGATCGCCGCGCACCTCCTCGATGTCGAGCGCGCGCGCGACCGCCGCCGCACTTGCCTGCGCATCGCCCGAGGCCATCACGATGCGTACGCCATCGGCGCGCAGTGCCGCCAGCGCCGGCCGTGCGCTGGGCTTGATCGGATCGGCCACGGCCAGCGTGCCGGCGTAGCGGCCGTCGACGGCGAGATGGACCAGGCTGGCGCCTTCCTCGCGCAAGGCCTGCATGCGCGCGTTGAGCGGCTCGAGCGCAATCCCGGCCTGCTGCAGCAGCACGCGATTGCCGAGCGCGACGGCACGGCCGTCGACGCGGCCGCGCACGCCCTCGCCGGCGATCGACTCGAACATCTCGGTCGCGCCGAGCTCGAGCGAGCGCCGCTGCGCTTCGGCGAGAATCGCTTCGGCCAGCGGATGTTCGCTGCCGCGTTCGAGGCTGGCGGCGAGACGCAGCACCTCGTCGGCGTCGAAACCGTCGGCCACGGTCAATTCGCGAAACGCCGGCCGGCCTGCGGTCAGGGTGCCGGTCTTGTCGACCACCAAGGTGTCGATCGTGCGCAGGCGTTCGATCGCCTGCGCGTCGCGGAACAGCACGCCGGCCTGCGCCGCGCGACCGCTGGCGACCATGATCGACATCGGCGTGGCCAGGCCGAGCGCGCAAGGACACGCGATGATCAGCACCGAGACCGCGTTCAACACGCCATAGGTCCACGACGGCTGCGGCCCGAACAAACCCCAACCGAACAAGGTCAGCACGGCGACCGCGAGTACGACCAAGACGAACCCGTAGGCGACGCGATCGGCCAGACGCTGCATCGGCGCGCGCGTGCGCTGCGCCTGCGCGACCAGTTGCACGATCTGCGCGAGCAAGGTCGCCGCGCCGACCTTCTCGGCGCGGATCACCAGGCTGCCGCTGCCGTTGATGGTCGCACCGACGACGCTGTCGCCGCGCGTTTTCTCGACCGGCATCGCTTCGCCGGTCAGCATCGATTCGTCGACGCTGGAGCGCCCCTCGAGAACCGCGCCGTCGACCGGCAGCTTCTCGCCCGGACGCACGCGCAGCCGATCGCCGACATGCACGTGGTCGAGCGGAACGTCTTCCTCGCTACCGTCCTCGCGCAGGCGCCGCGCGGTCTTCGGCGCGAGGCCGAGCAGCGCCTTGATCGCGAGCGAGGTCTGCGATCGCGCACGCAGTTCGAGCAGCTGCCCGAGTAGGGTTAGGGAGACGATCACCGCAGCCGCTTCGAAGTACACGCCGACGCGGCCGTGTTCGCGGAACGATGCGGGAAACAGTTCCGGTGCCAAGGTGGCGACCGCGCTGTAGCCGAACGCGGCGGCGACGCCGATGCCGATCAGGGTCCACATGTTCGGGCTGCGGTTGCGCAGCGACTGCACGCAGCGCACGAAGAACGGCCAGCCGGCCCAGAGCACGACCGGCGCGCTCAAGAGGAGTTCGAGCCCGCTGCGCGCGGCGCTCGACAAGAAGCCGATGCGATGGCCGAACATCGCCAGCACGAACACGGCGAGGCTGAGCGGCAAGCTCCACCAGAAGCGGCGCGAGAAATCGCGCAGCTCCGGATTGTCTTCGTCCTCCAAGCTCGGCAGTTCCGGCTCCAACGCCATGCCGCAGAACGGGCAGGTGCCGGGATGATCCTGGCGCACGTCCGGGTGCATCGGGCAGGTGTAGATCGTTCCGGCCGCAGCCGCAGCCGCCGGCGGCTGCGGCTCGAGATACTTCGAGGGATCGGCGACGAACTTCTCACGGCAACGCGCCGCGCAGAAGTGGTAGTAGCGCCCGGCGTGCTCGGCGCGATGCGCGCTGGTGGCCGGGTCGACCTGCATGCCGCAGACCGGATCGCGCTCGCTGCTCGCGGCAGCGCTCGCTGCGGCAGCGGACTTCATCGAGCAGCAACTGGGTGCGGCGGGCACCGGCGCGAGTGGGCGGTGATCGTGATCGTGCGCGCTCATGCCGCGTCCTCCTGCGCCAAGGCATTGAGGATCGGACACTGTTCGAGCGAACCGTGCCCGGGACAGGCGGCGATCAAGGCGTTCAAGCCGTCGCGGACGCGCGCCAGTTCCGCCAGCTTGCGTTCGATGTCGATCAGCTTCTGCTGCGCCACCGCCTTCATCGATGCCATGTCCTCGTCGACGTGGCTGGACAGCGCGAGCAGCTCGCGGATTTCCGGCAGGGTGAAGCCGAGCCCCTTGGCGCGGCGCACGAAACGCAGCCGCTGCAGATCGATCGCGGCGTAGCTGCGATAGCCCGAGGCGAGACGCGGCGGCGCCGGCAGCAAGCCTTCGCGTTCGTAGTGGCGCACGGTGTCGATGCCGACGCCCGAGCGCTGTGCAAGTTGTCCGATCTTCATCGCGGCAAGCTTCCGATGGCGGGAGAGAAGGCAGTGTCCACCCCGGACCACGGTCCGGAGTCAAGCCCCGGCCGGCGTCGCGCCGCCTCGCGTTGGCGGGCTACCATCGAAGCGTCTGTTGCTGCGGGAGCCGTCATGAATGTGATCCTGGAAGAACTGAGCGCCGGACTGCCGGACATGCGCCACATCGGCCAGGCGGTCATCCGCATCGTCGCGGCGATCGTGCTCGGCGCCGCGATCGGCTGGGAGCGCGAGAGAGCGGGCAAGCCGGCCGGCTTGCGTACGCACATCCTGGTCTGCCTCGGCACGACCGTGTTCATCGTCGCCTGCATCGGCGCGAACTTCTCCACCGACGGGCTTTCGCGGGTGATCCAGGGCATCGTCACCGGTCTCGGTTTCATCGGCGCCGGTTCGATCCTCAAGATCAGCGCCGAACGCGACGTGCGCGGACTGACCACCGCCGCCAGCATCTGGATGACCGCGGCGATCGGCGTCGCCGTCGGTCTCGGTTGCGTCGGTATCGCCCTGCTCGCGACCACGGCGACCTTCATCCTGCTGCGGCTGGGCTTGCTCGGCGACAGCGATTCGGCACCGCGCAAGGACGACCGCGGCGGTTGAACCGCCGCGGCCTGGTGCGATCGCATCGACCTCGCTCGTCGGTGCGGGTCAGTGCGAGTGGCCATCGTCGGCAGGCGCCGATTCGGGCGCATGAACATGCGTCTTGCCGTCGGCGTGCACGTGCGTGGTGCCTTGTGCAGCAGGTGCCGACGACTCGGCGTCGGCATCGTCGTGCTCGTGCGGCGTCTCGTCGTGATGATCGTGACCGCCGCCCGAATGCGCATGCGCGCCGCTCTCGCCGCCGCCGTGCGAATGACCTTCGCTGCTCGCGACGAGGGCGTCGTAGGCGGCACGATCGAGCGTGGGCAGTCGTTGCAGGAAGGCGACCATGTTCCACAGGTACGCATCGTCCATGCTGCGACCCCAGGCCGGCATACCGCTGGCCTTGATGCCGTGTTTGACGACCCAGAACGCCGCCGCCGGCGACACCTTCGTGCGGCTCAGATCGGGCGGTGCCGGATACAGCCCGCGACTCAGTTCGGTCGGCGCCGCGCCGGGCTTGAGGTGGCAACCGCTGCACATCGCCTCGTAGTTGCCGGCGCCCTGGCGGATGCGTGCCGCGTCGTCGAGATCGGCGGGCACGTCGAGCTTGCCCGCGCGCGCGGCGATCGAGCGTTCGCGCGCGAATTCCAGCACGGCGTACACCGGTCGCGTATGCGGTACATCCGCGGCAACGTCGTAGACGCCGGAATACAAGGCGACCGCGCCGCCCGCCGCGGCGATGCCGAGCACGAGCAGAGTCTTCATCAAGAAGTTCATTTCACTCTCCTCAGAACCAGGCACGCAGGCCGACGACGAAACGCGTTTCGCCGGCCTTCTCGAAATGCTCGCGCCGATAGTCGGCGGTGCCGCCGAACGCACGCTCGTGGACGAGGCCGATGTAGGGCGCGAACTGGCGCGTGAACTCGTAGCGCAGACGCAAACCGACCTCCGCCGTACTGAGCCCCGAGCCGACGTGGCGCGCCGGGTCGTCCTTGCCGAACAGCTCGATCTCGATCAAGGGTTGCAGCACCAGCCGATTGCTCAGCAGCAATTCGTACTCGGCCTCCAGACGCGCCGCGGTCTGACCGCGCTCGCCGATGTAGGCGGTCGCCGAGACTTCAAATTTCTGCGGTGCAAGGCCTTGCACGCCGATCGCGGCGAAAGTCTGCGAATCGCCGGGCTTGAAGTCCTGCCGCACGCCGGCGACGACATCCCACCACGGCGAAATCGCGCGGCCGTACAACAGCTCGAGATCGGCCGATTCGGTGGCGCCGCGTTCGCGCTCGCCTTCGCTGCGCAGCCACAGGCGATTGAGATCGCCGCCGATCCAGCCGGACGCTTCCCAGGCTTGGCCGGAACCGGGGTCGGCATCGAACGCTTCCAGGCGGTTGAGCAGGAAGTAGGAATTGACGGTGGCGCCGTGCAGCTGATGGCCGTGCATGTCGGGCGGAAACGCGGCGGCGCGATCGGCGTCGGTCAAGGGCGGAATCGGCTCGCGCGGTTCTGTGCTTGCCGGCGCGGTGTGCCCCATCGCGGCGTGATCCATGCCGGACATGTCGCCGTCGCCCATGGCGGCGTGATCCACCGCCGCGGCCGCTTCGGTCTGCGGCTGCCGCGCGTGGTCTTTCTTCGGCTTGGCGGCAGTGCTCGCGTTCGCGGCGTGATCCATCGCGGCGTGAGCGTCGGCATCGGCGTTCTTCGGTGCCGGCGTCGCGTGCTCGGAATGATCCATCTCCTGCGCGAGCGCCGCGCCGCTCGCGCAGACGAGCAGCAAGGCGATGACGCGAGAGAGCGACTGAGGATGAAGGCGCATGGTCGTCATTCCTCCACCCGCACTTCGCGGAACATGCCCGCTTCCATGTGATAGAGCAGATGGCAGTGGTAGGCCCAGCGGCCGAGCGCGTCGGCGCGCACGCGATAGCTGCGCTTGCTGCCGGGCGGCATGTCGATGGTGTGCTTGCGCACGAGGAAGTCGCCGCGCTCGTCTTCGAGATCGCTCCATAGTCCGTGCAGATGGATCGGGTGCGTCATCATGGTGTCGTTGACGAGCACGATGCGCAGACGTTCGCCGTACGTCAGCTTGAGCGGCGCGGCGTCGGCGAACTTGATGCCGTCGAAGGACCAGGCGAACTTCTCCATGTGCCCGGTCAAGTGCAGCTCGACCGTGCGGCCCGGCTCGCGGCCGTCGGGATCTTCGAACAACGAGCGCAGCGCGCCGTAGGTCAGCACCTGGCGGCCGTTGTCGCGCAGGCCGAGGCCGGGATCGTCGAGCTTGGACGTCGGCGCCATCGTCTGCATGTCGACCAGCGGATTGTTCTTTTCGCTGGCCGGATGGGTTTGCATGGCACCGCCATGCTGCATGCCCGCCATGCCGCTCATGTCGTGGCCGCCGTGATCCATCCCCGGCATGGCGTCCTGCGCGGACATCCGGCTCATGTCGTGACCGCCCCCCATGCCGCCGTGCCCCATGTCGGCCATGCCGAGCAGCGGGCGCGGATCGAGCGACGGCAGCGGCGCGCGCAGACCTTCGCGCGTCGCCAGCGTGCCGCTGACGTAGCCGGTGCGACCCATGTCCTGCGCGAAGATCGTGAAGGCGTCTTGTCCGGACGGCTCGACGATGACGTCGAAGGTTTCCGCCACCGCGATGCGGAATTCGTCCACCGTGACCGGATGCACGTACTGACCGTCGGCCGCGACCACGGTCATCTTCAAGCCCGGGATGCGCACGTCGAAATAGGTCATCGCCGAGCCGTTGATGAAGCGCAGGCGCAACTTCTCGCCGGAACGGAACAAGCCGGTCCAGTTGCCGAGCGAAGTGGTGCCGTTCATCAGGTAGGTGTAGGTGTTCGCGTTGACGTCGGACAGATCGGTCGGCGTCATGCGCATCTCGCCCCAGGCGAGGCGATCGGCCAAGGTCGCGTCGAAGCCGCGCCGGTGCACGTCGTCGAGGAAATCGCCGAGCGTGCGCTTGTGGTAGTTGTCGTAGGACGACATCTTCTTCAAGCGCCGGAACAGCACGTTCGGATCGAGATCGGTCCAGTCGGTCAACAGCACCACGTAGTCGCGCTCGTAGCGAAACGGCTCCGGCTCGGCCGCGTCGATGATCAGCGCGCCGTACAGGCCGGCCTGTTCCTGGAAGCCGGAATGGCTGTGGTACCAGTAGGTGCCGTTCTGGCGCACCTCGAAGCGATATTGGAAGGTCTCGCCGCGCGCGATGCCGTTGAAGCTCAGGCCCGGCACGCCGTCCATGTTCGCCGGCAGCAAGATGCCGTGCCAATGGATCGAGGTGTGATGGCCGTAGACGGAACCGGCCGGCAGCGCGTTGGCGACGCGCAGGTTCACCGTGCTGCCTTCGCGCCAGCGCAGGATTGGTGCGGGCAGCGAGCCGTTGACCGTCGCGGCGTAGCGCGTGCGGCCGGTGAAGTTGACCGGCGTCTCGCCGACGCGGAGGTCGAACTCGGTGCCGGCGAGCACGCTCTGCGCGCCGGCGCCCGCGAGCGCCCAACTGGTGCGCGGCCGCGGACCGAACGCGGCCAGCGCGCCGCCGGCCGCGAGGCCTTGCACGAAACGGCGTCGCGTCATCGCGCGCCGGAGGTCGGCGTCGCCGCCGAAGAAATCGAATGACATGGGAAAACTCCGAAAGCCTGTGAACGTTCCGCGTGAGCGGAAAGCGGTGGCGAAAGCGTCGCGGCCCGACATCCGTCACCTTTCCCGCAAGCGGGAGAGGGAGAACGGCGGGCAAGGGATGCGGCGCTGCTAGCGCCGCGGAGGCTCAGACGATCGGAGGTCGAGTCGGCAAGGCCAGCGTCGGCGCGGGATGCGCCGCGGCCGCAGACGGCACGGCGTCGCCGTGCAGGAACCACAAGGGCAGCGGCGCGAGCGCGAACAGCGCACCCGAACCGGCCTGTGCACAAGCGCAGTTGCACGAGGAAGAACCGCAGCAGCCGCCCTTGTGATGGTCGGCGCAAGGCACGGCGGCCGTCGCTGCATCGTGCTGGTCGTGATGCGTCGGCGCGGTTTCGGCCGCAGGATGCTGCGCGCACGTCGCACCGTTGGCGGCGACGTGATGGGTCGAAACGCCGCCGTCCATCGCCGCCGCCATACGCGTCGACGCCGCCGCGCCGCCGATCCCATTGAGGACCAGCATCAGGCTCAGCAAGAGTCGCAGCAGGGCGGCGGAGGCGGACATAGGCCAAAGATACCGCATCCGCCGGCTACGAGGCGTAAACCCGCCAGCGCCGTCGTCTGGACAAGAGCGGCCTTGCGCGCGAAGAATCGGGTTCCATCCCGTCGCGAGAGCTTTCATGCGTCTGCCGACCGTTGCGTGCGCGCTAGCGCTGACCACCCTCCTTCTGGCCGCTTGCGCCGCGGTCGAAAAGAAGACTCCGGCGCTGCCCGCCGCTCCCGAGAAACCCGCAACGATGAACGAAGACGCCTATCTCTGGCTGGAAGACATCCACGGTGAGAAGCCCTTGGCTTGGGTGCACGCCGAGAACGAGATCACGCGCAAGGCCTACGCCGACACGCCGGAGTTCGAAGCGACGCGCAGCGGCATCCTCGAAGTGCTCGACTCCGACGCCAAGATCCCGTTCGTGCAGAAGATCGGCGAGCGCTACTACAACTACTGGAAGGATCAGGCCCATCCGCGCGGCGTCTGGCGGCGCACGACGCTGGCCGAATACCGCAAGGACCGCCCGGTGTGGGAGACCGTCATCGACGTCGACGCGCTCGGCCGCAGCGAAGGCAAGTCCTGGGTCTGGCACGGCGCCGACTGCCTCAAGCCGCAGTACCGCCGCTGCCTGGTCTCGCTCTCGCCCGGCGGTGGCGACGCCGATGTCGTGCGCGAGTTCGATCTGGTCGACAAACGCTTCGTCGCGGGCGGCTTCGAACTGCCCGAAGCGAAGACGCAGGTCGCCTGGCTCGACGCCGATCGTCTCTACGTCGCGACCGATTTCGGTCCCGGCTCGATGACCAAGTCGAGCTATCCGCGCATCGTCAAGGAATGGCGGCGCGGCACGCCGCTGAGCGAGGCGACGCTCGTCTACGAAGGCAAAGACGACGACATGATGGTGTTCGCCTTCCGCGATCAGACACCGGGCTATCAGCGCGACTTCGTCGTGCGCCTGATCGATTTCTTCTCCAGCGAAACCTTCCTGCGCGGCAAGGACGGCGCGCTGAGCAAGATCGACGTGCCGCTCGATGCGACCGTGCGCACCCAACGCGAATGGATGCTGATCCAGCCGCGCACGGCCTGGACGGTGGACGGCAAGACCTATCCGTCCGGTTCGCTCGTAGCGGCGCGGTTCGACGATTTCGTGGCGGGCAAGCGCGAACTGACGGCGCTGTTCACGCCGAGCGAGACGACCTCGCTGTCGAACTACTCCTGGACGCGCCACCATCTGATCCTCGACGTGCTCGACGACGTCGTCAGCCGGCTCGAAGTGCTGACGCCGCCGAAGCGGGCCGCGGGCGAATGGGCGCGCGCTCCGCTCGGCGGCGCGCCGGCCTTGTCGGCGATCGAAGCCGGCGCGATCGATGCCGACGACGGCGACGATTACTTCCTCACCGTCAGCAGCTTCCTCGATCCGACCACGCTGTATTACGGCACCTTGGGCAAAGGCGAAGCGAAACCGATCAAGCGTGCGCCGGCTTTCTTCGACGCCACCGGCAACCAGGTCCAGCAATATTTCGCGACCTCCAAGGACGGCACCCGCGTGCCCTACTTCGTGATCGCGCCGAAAGGGATCAAGAACGACGGCAGCAACCCGACCCTGTTGTACGGCTACGGCGGCTTCGAGATTTCGCTGCAGCCGTCCTACAGCGGCAGCGTCGGGCGTTCCTGGCTGCAGCGCGGCGGCGTCTACGTGGTGGCGAACATCCGCGGCGGCGGCGAATACGGACCGCGCTGGCATCAGGCCGCGCTGAAAGCCAACCGCCTGCGCGCCTACGAGGACTTCGCCGCGGTCGCCGAGGACCTGGTCCGCCGCGGCATCACCTCGCGCGGGCATCTCGGTGCCGAAGGCGGCAGCAACGGCGGCCTTTTGGTCGGCAACATGCTGACGCTCTATCCGCAGCTGTTCGGCGCGATCGTGTGCGAGGTGCCGCTGCTCGACATGCGGCGCTATACCAAGCTCTCCGCCGGCGCTTCGTGGATCGCCGAGTACGGCGATCCGGACAAGCCCGAAGAATGGGCCTTCATCCAGAAGTTCTCGCCCTATCGAAATGTCGAGAAAGGCGTGGACTATCCGCCCGTGCTGTTCTACACCGCCACCAGCGACGACCGCGTCGGTCCGGTACAGGCACGCAAGATGGCGGCGAAGATGAAAGAACAGCTCGGCTATCGCAACGTCTGGTTCTACGAGAACACCGAAGGCGGCCACGGCGCCGCGGCGGACAACCGGCAATCCGCCTTCATGCACGCGCTCGCCTACTCCTTCCTGTGGAATCACCTCGAGGCTTCGAAATGAAACCCCTCTTGCCGCTTCTCGTTCTGCTGCTCGCAGCGCCCCTCTACGCGGCCGAACCCGCCAGCGTCGACGACGCGCTCGCGCGTGCGAAGAAAGCGCACCAGCCGGTGCTAATCGATTTCAGCGCGCCGTGGTGTTACTCGTGCTACTTCATGGCCACGCACGTGTTGAACGGCAAGGAGTGGGAAGCGCTTGAGCGCAAGGCGGTCGTGGCGGCGGTCGACGCCGATTCGCCCGACGGCGCGGCCTGGATGAAGAAGCTCGCGGTGAAAGCGCTGCCTGCGTACGTCGTGTTGAACGAGAACGGCGCCGAGCTCGGCCGCATCCTGGCCGAGCAGCCGCGCGAGAAGTTCTACCCCAATCTCGATCGCATCCTGGCCGGCGCCAGCACGCTCGACCAGCTCGAACGCAAAGCGGCCGGCGGTTCGGTCGTCGCCATCGCCGACGTGCTCAGCTCCTATCAAGTGCGTGGCGAAGGCCGCGCCGGACTCGACTGGTACGCGCGCCTGCCGCAGAAGCTGCGCGATCAAGCGGGCAAGGACAAAGCCGTCGCGCTGTGGTTGGATCGGCTCGAACTCGCGCGCGCCGACAAGGCCGAGGACAAGGCGGCGACGGTCAAAGCGGCGCAGCGCGTGCTCGCCCAGGACATCGGCTGCGATCGTCCGTATGTCGTCGACCAGTTGCTCGAGGCCAGCGAGAAGCTGCCCGAGGCACAGCGCCATGCTCTGCTCGCTCCGCAGAAAGCGCCGCTCGAGGACTTGTTGACCAAGCAAGTCTTCGTCGCCACGCCCAGCTGCGCCGATCAGCGCAGCAGCGTCATCACCACCGCCGATCTCGATGCCGCCCTCGGCGACAGCGCCGGCGAAACCGCGCTGCTCGATCGCGCCATCAAGACCGTGCGCGCTCAACTCGGCGAGGATTTCAAGAAGGACCGCAACGCGGCCGACAACCTGCGCGTGTACCTGCTGCGCGCCAAGCGCACGGACGAACTCGACGCGCTGTATCCGAAATTGATCGCGGCCTATCCGGACGACTACGTGTATCCGTATCGCTACGCCAAGAGCCTGTTCGATCGCGAGCAGTCGGCGCAGGCCTTGCCCTTGCTCGAACAGGCGGCCGAAAAAGCCTACGGCGTGAATCGCCTCAGCGTCGCCACCCTGCGCGTGAAGGTGCTCAAGGCGCTGCATCGGCAAGCCGACGCCGAACAGGTCGTGGCCGACGTGCTGGAACAGAACGGCCGCTGGTTTCCCGAGCAGGTCGAGAAGCTGAAAGCGGCGCTGAAATCCTGATTCTTGCCGTCGCTGTCGGGCTCGAGCTGAATTCTCCTTTGCCCGCCTTCGCTTAGCGACGGTGGAATTGCTGCGTCGCAGCAGGGTGCATTATCCTTCGCGCCTTTCCGGCAGCGTCCGGACCCCAGCAAGACTTAGGAGCGAACAGTGGCTTTGGAACGCGTTTCCGCCGGCGCCGACGTGCCCAACGAGATCAACGTCATCATCGAGATCCCCAAGGACGCCGAACCGGTCAAGTACGAAGTCGACAAGGCCAGCGGCGCGATCTTCGTCGACCGCGTGCTGTCGACCCCGATGCGCTATCCGTGCAACTACGGCTACGTACCGCAAACGCTCGGCGGCGACGGCGATCCGCTCGATGCACTGGTGATCCTGCCGCTGCCGCTGGTGCCGGGCGCGGTGATCCGCTGCCACCCGGTCGGCATGCTGAAGATGACCGACGAAGCCGGCGGCGACGAGAAGCTGGTGGTGATTCCGGTGGCGAAAGTGTTCGCCGGCTACGCGCACATCTCCGACATCAGCCAGGTGTCGGCCCACTGGCTCGAACGCATCGGCCACTTCTTCGAGCACTACAAGGATCTGGAGAAGGGCAAGTGGGTCAAGATCGACGGCTGGGTCGGCGCCGACGAAGCCAAGCGCGAGATCCTCGCCGGCGTCGAACGCTACACCGCCTCGGCGGACTGACTCCGACCTCACGCGATCGTGCTCGATCGCTGCAGTTCCGGCCGCTCGTTGCGAGCCGGTACGGCGATGACTGCGGAAGATCCGTCCGCAGTCATCGGTGACCGCACTTCCCCGCTCAGTCTTCGGAGAAGTCCTCGGCCGGATCGCGCGTGTGCGCGACCGCCGGGTCGATGCCCGAGGACAGCGCTTCGCGCACGTTCCAGATCGACACTTCGCCGCCGCGGAAGGGTTGCGTGAACACCGGCGTGGCGCGGAAGCGGAAGCGGCGGTAGAAGCTCATCACCAGCCCGTCCGGATGCTGCTGCGCCCAGGCTTCGAGCTGCTTGGCGTCTTCCAAGGTCAAAATCGGCTGCTTCAGGCGCCCGGCGAATTCATACACGCCGTGGTGCCAGCCCAGATGCACGACCGGCTGGCCGCGCTGCTGCGCCTGCGCGAGCTTGGTGCCGATCGCTTCGAGATCGTAACGCTGGCCCGGGCCTTCGATCACCGCGAACTTGACCAGCAGAGCGACCACCAACATCGCCAGCGCCGGCAATGCCGGCGTGCGCGCCCGGCGCAGGAACACCAGCAGCAGCACGCCGAGCGCGGCCAGAGCGAGACCCCAGCCGGGCGTCGCGTCTTCGACGTAGCCGAGCCGCTCGCGCGTCGCGGCGAAGTACGGCGCCGCTGCGAAGGCCGCGCCGAGCACGATCAGAAACACCGCGAACAAGCCGCTGCGCACGCGCAGCACGCCGCGATCCAGCGCGAACGCGAGGCCGAGCGCGACACCGGGTACCGCCGGCAGCAGATAGTGCGGCTGCTTGCCGCCGATGCACGAGAACACGATGAAGGTCGGCACCACCCAGACCAGGGCCAGACGCAAGGCCGGCTCGCGCAGCAAGGGACGCAGCTCGCTCCAGCGCGTGCGGATCACCAGCGGCCACGGCAGCAGCATCAGCGGGAAGATTACGAAGTACCACCACCACGGACGGCCGTGCGTGCTGGCGCCGACCACCCCTTCGATGCGGTCGAAGGTCTGGTTCAAGAAGATCGCGCGCGCATAGGCGGCGCCGCCGTGCAGCGCCGCCGGAATCGCCCAGGCCAGCGCGACGCCGGCACCGAGCAGGAAGGCCAAGGCGAACGCACCGAAATAGCGTGCGCGGCGCCCTTGCAGATCGTCGCTCCACCACGGCGCGCCGAGCGCGACGATGGCGACGAACAGCAGCATCACCGGACCTTTGACCAGAATACCGAGCCCGATCGCGACGCCGGTCAGAATCACGCCGCGGCGTGTACGCGCCTTGGTCAGATCGACCAGGCCGTGCACGGCGAGCAGCACGCAGGTGGTCAGCGGCACGTCGAACATGATCGCGTTGGCGAACGCGGCGAAGTAGATCGCGCCGAGCAGGAACCACATCGCGTTGCGCGCCGCCGCCTGCGCCGCGCCCATGCGCAGGGTCAGGCGTTGCAGCAGAAGCAGGCTCGCGATCGAACACAAGAGCGTCATCGCGCGCGCGGTCCAGGCGTGCACGCCGGTGACCAGCCAGCCGGCGTTGATCAACCAGAACAGCAAGGGCGGCTTGTGCGCGTAGGTATCGCCGTTCAGATGCGGCACCAGGAACTCGCCGGTGTGACGCATTTCCCAAGCCACCGCGAGATAGCGCGTCTCGTCGATCGGCACCGGCACCAGCAGCCAGACGATCGGCAGCAGCAAGAGGGTGCCGAGGAACAGCGGCTGCTCGAGCAGCCGATTCCACAGCGTCGGCGCGGCATCGAGGCGGGAGACGGGCGGCGTTGAACTCACGGGCGTCGCTGGCGGTTGCGCGAGGAGGCGCGACAGTACACGAAGCCCGGCCATCGCGCAGGCCCGCCCTGCGCGCTTTCGCCGCAGGGCTGCCGCAGAGTGAAAGGTTCAGCCGCGCTTGAGCAATTCGCGCAGGTCGAGGATCGCCGCGTTCGCGCGCGAGATGTAGTTGGCCATCACCAGCGAATGGTTGGCGAAGAAACCGAACGGACGCCCGTTGAGCACGATCGGGCTGCCGAGCGGCTTCTGCGATTCCTCCAGCTCGCGAATGACCTGATCCAGGCTGATCAGCGCGTTCTTGTCGTGCAGCACGGGGGCGAAGTCGATGCGCGCGGCTTCCAGCTGCTCGCGCAGCGCCCAGGTGTAGCCGCGCGCCTCGTAGAAGTTGTCGTCGATCTTGGTCCACGGCGTTTGCACCAGGCGCGGGCTTTCGGCCGGCTTGGATTGCTGCGCGTTCGCGTCCCCGGCGAGATCGGTGTCGATGCGCACCTGCCCGGCCGCCGCGGACAGCCGCTGCGACAGCGAGCCGAGCCGCGTCGACACCGTCTGTAGATAATCGGCCAGGTTGTCGGCGCGCGCGTAGAACTGCGCGTTGCTGGCGTCGTTGTCGGCCAGGCGCGTCAGATAGCCGTCGATGTGCGCGATCGCCTTGCGGTACTGGCTCTCGGAGCTGGGCAGCATCCAGCGGTCGTTGGGCGAACTGAACAGCGGCTCGGCTTGCTGCAAATCCTTGTCCTCGACCGACTGGGTCTGCGAGCGGCTCCAATCGTTGCGCAGCGTGCGCGCGAGATCGCGCGTCGCGGTCAGCGCGCCGAATTCCCAGTTCGGCACGTTGTCCATCAGCACGCCGGGCGGGAAGTAGTCGTTGCTGAGATAGCCGCCGCGCTTGTCGAGCAGGGTTTCCGCCACCGTCATCAGCGCGGCGGTGGTGACCGAGCCGATCACCACCGGCTGCTGCTTGGCGGCGGCGCGCGTCTGCGCTTCCTTGGCGACGTCGAAGTGCGGCGGTTCGTAGTCCCACCACCACATCAAGGCGAGCACCGCGACGAGGTAGACGGCGAACAGCGCGCCGATACCGCGGACGATCCAGTTGCGTGAGCGCTTGACTCCGGTTCCGTCCACTTCGTCCCTCGATCGTTTGGCCTGGGGGCAGGCCGCGATGCGCAGAGCGCACCGCGGCGTTGCCTCATTCTAGGGCCAGCGCGGGACTATTTCTTCTTGGCGCCGTTGCCTTTCGGTTTGGCCGGCTCGCCCTTGGCGCCGAAGTTCTCCATCAGGGTCTTCATGTCTTCGGCGTGCTCCTCCTCGGAAGCGAGGATGTTTTCGAGCATGCGTTTGGTGGTGGTGTCGCGATCGCCGACGTAATTGATGATCTCGCGATAGCTGTCGATCGCGATGCGCTCGGCGACCAGGTTCTCCTCGATCATCCCGGCCAGGTCCTCGGGCACGACGAACTCGGAATGGCTGCGCCCGGAAAGACCGTCGGGAGAAAAATTCGGCGTGCCGTCGAGCTGGGTGATGCGTTCGGCGATCTGGTCGGCGTGCGCCTGCTCTTCACCGGCGTGCTCGAGGAATTCGGCCGCGACGCTCTTCGCGTTGATGCCCGATGCCAGATAGAAATGCGCCTTGTAGCGCAGCACGCAGACGATCTCGGTGGCGAGCGCCTCGTTGAGCAGCTTCAGTACGGTCGCGCGATCGAGGGTGTAGCTGTCGGTGACGGCGCCGCGCTCCATGTGCGCGCGTGCGCGCTGGCGGATCGTCTTGATATCGGAAAGGAACGGCTTGTCGTTGCCGAAATTCGCGGTCATGCCTGCCTCCAGGGTGGGATGCCGGGCCCTTGCGGGCTGCGCAATGGTCTTGGCGATGGTACGCCGCGAGCATGTCCGCCCGCTGACTGGCTGCGGCGACGCGCTAGGCTCCCGTGCAGGTACGGCTGCGACCGGTCAGCCGCGCGCAGCGCGCGGCGCCGAACGCGACGCTTCTTCGCTGGCGGGGGTCGCCTCGGGCCGGCGCACGGCGCGACCGAGCAGGCCGCGCAAGGCGGCACCGAGATCGACGCCGTTGCGCAGCGGAATCTCGCTGGCGAGCGGGCCGATGCGGCCGAAGAACCCGGCCAGGAGCTCGCGGTAGTCCGGCAGGCCTGCCGGGTCGGTGCCGTGGCGGAACCACAGGCCCTGCCAGTGACGCACGAACAGACCGGCCAGCTGCGCGGCTTCTTGAAAGCGCGGATGCGGCTCCGCCTCGCCGAGCAGGAAATTGATGTGGCCGCGCAGCTCCCAATAGCTCATCGGCGATTGGCTGTTGACCGACTCGAACGGCAGCACCGGCGCCGGCGCCGCACGCTGCGGCGCGACCAAACGCGGACTCCAGCCTTGCTTGGGCACCGTGTGCGGACGGCCGGCATTGACCAGATCCCAGAACAAAGGACCGCCGACGGTGTCGACGACCAGATGCACGCGTGCGCGATCGGCGTCGTTCAACACGTGATGCATGCGCCAGGTGTCGAAAATCCAGCACTCGCCTTCGGCCATGTTGACGTGCGCATCGCCGCAGGAGAAGCGCACCGTCGGCTGCGTCACGATCGGCACGTGCACGCGCACGCGCTCGTTCCAGTAGTAGTCGAGGTCGACATGCTCTTCGACCTCGGCGCGACCGGACAGACGCATCAGGCGAATGCGCCCGAGCACCGCACCGAGGCTGGCCAGCACCTGCTGCATGTACGGACTCTGTTCGAGCGCCGGAGTCGGCCACATCGGCCCTTCCAGTGCGTCGCCGCGCGCCGCATCGCCGCCGACCGCGGCCAACGGCAAGGCCGAATTGCCGGGCATGCCGCTCGGATGCGGGCGCCACCAGCTTTCGTCGAATGCCGCGATCTCGGCCGCCAGCGTCGACGCGTCGAACGCCAGCGGCAGCTGTATGAAGGGAACGGGGAGTTTCATGCGCCGATCTCGTCCGCCGCACGCGCCGGGCGGGAGCCCGGCGTGGCGCGGCGATGCGCGCATGATAGCCGCTTCATGCGCGCCGATAGACCTCGGCGCCGTCGCGGCGGAACTCGGCCGCCTTCTCGCTCAGCCCTTCCGTCAAGGCCTCGCCCTCGCCGACGCCGTGCTCCTTGGCGTAGTCGCGCACATCCTGGGTGATTTTCATCGAGCAGAACTTCGGCCCGCACATCGAGCAGAAATGCGCGCTCTTGTGCGCGTCCTTGGGCAGGGTCTCGTCGTGGAATTCCTTCGCCTTCTCCGGATCGAGACCGAGGTTGAACTGATCGTCCCAGCGGAATTCGAAGCGCGCCTTCGACAGCGCGTTGTCGCGCGCCTGCGCGGCGGGATGGCCCTTGGCCAGGTCGGCGGCGTGCGCGGCGATCTTGTAGGTGATGATGCCGTCGCGCACGTCCTGCTTGTCGGGCAGGCCGAGGTGTTCTTTCGGCGTGACGTAGCAAAGCATGGCCGTGCCGTACCAGCCGATCATCGCGGCGCCGATTGCCGAGGTGATGTGGTCGTAACCGGGGGCGATGTCGGTGGTCAGCGGGCCGAGCGTGTAGAACGGCGCTTCGCCGCATTTCTCCAGCTGCCGCTCCATGTTCTCTTTGACCAGGTGCATCGGCACGTGGCCGGGCCCTTCGATCATCGTCTGCACGTCGTGCTTCCAGGCGATCTGCGTCAGCTCGCCCAAGGTGTCGAGTTCGGCGAACTGCGCGGCGTCGTTGGCGTCGGCGATCGAGCCGGGACGCAGGCCGTCGCCGAGCGAGAACGCCACGTCGTAGGCCTTCATGATTTCGCAGATCTCTTCGAAGCGCTCGTACAGGAACGATTCCTTGTGGTGCGCCAGGCACCACTTCGCCATGATCGAGCCGCCGCGGCTGACGATGCCGGTCACGCGCCGCGCGGTCAGCGGCACGAACGGCAGGCGCACGCCGGCGTGGATGGTGAAGTAGTCCACGCCCTGCTCGGCTTGCTCGATCAAGGTATCGCGGAACAACTCCCAAGTGAGGTCTTCGGCGACGCCGCCGACCTTCTCCAGCGCTTGATAAATCGGCACCGTGCCGATCGGCACCGGCGAGTTGCGCAGGATCCATTCGCGCGTCTCGTGGATGTGCTTGCCGGTGCTGAGATCCATCACCGTATCGGCGCCCCAGCGGATCGCCCACACCATCTTCTCCACTTCCTCGGCGATCGAGCTGGTCACCGCGGAGTTTCCGATGTTCGCGTTGATCTTCACCAGGAAGTTGCGGCCGATGATCATCGGCTCGCTTTCCGGATGGTTGATGTTGTTGGGAATGATGGCGCGGCCGCGCGCGACTTCCTCGCGCACGAACTCGGGCGTGATCAGCTTGGGAATCGCCGCGCCGAAGGATTGACCCGCATGCTGCTTGAGCAGATGCGCTTCGCGGATCGCTTCGAGGCGCTGATTCTCGCGGATCGCGATGTATTCCATTTCCGGCGTGACGACGCCGCGGCGCGCATAGTGCATCTGCGACACGTTCGTGCCGGATTTCGCGCAACGCGGCTTGGGGATGTTGGGGAAGCGCACGTCGGCCAGCTGCTGCGCGTTCGCGTGCCGGCGCGTGAACGGCGAGGTGAAGTCGGCCAGCTGCTCGGTGTCGCCGCGCGCGGCGATCCAGGCCGCGCGCAGGGCGGGCAAGCCGGCGGCGAGATCGACGCGATAGGCCGGATCGGTGTACGGCCCGGAGGTGTCGTACACCGCGAACGGCGCGTTCTTCTCCGCGCCGAACAAGGACGGTGTGTCGGCCAGCGCGATCTCGCGCATCGGCACGCGCAGATCGGCTCGCGATCCTTGCACGTGGATCTTGCGCGAACCGGGAATCGGGCGCGTGACGGCTTCGGACAGCTCGGCGGTCTGGCGCAACAGTTCGGAAGGCAGGGCATTCATCGGCATTCGTCCTATACGTAGCAAGCACCGCGGCGCGGCTGGACGAAGCAGAGATGCGCGGAGGCCGCGATCGGCGACCTCCGCGAAGCTCCCTACGCCGGTGGGGCTTGTCGATACAAGCCGTCGGATCAGGTTCGAAGGGACTCTCTCAGCCGGTTTTCGCCGGCACCCCTGCTTCAAGGTCCGCATTGAAACACGTTCGTTCCGGCGCAACCAGTGACGATGGCGACGCTGCGCGGCTACAGTCGTGCGATGGAAGAACGTCGCGCATGAAGATCGGCATCGTCGGCTACGGCAGCGCCGGTCAAGCCGCCGCGCTGTTTCTCGCGCGCGCCGGCCACACGATCGAGATGTTCGAGCGCAGCACCGAATTGCGTCCGGTCGGCGCCGGCTTCCTGTTGCAGCCGACCGGATTGGGCGTGCTCGACGCGCTCGGCCTCGGCGCCTCGGTGCGCACGCTCGGCGCGCGCATCGAACGCCTGCACGGCGAAAACGCCGCCGGCCGCGCCGTGATGGACATGCGCTACGCCGATTTCGACCCCGCCGCCCGCGGTGTCGGCATGACGCGCGGCGCGCTGTTCGCGCTGCTGCACGAGGGCTGCCGCGAGATCGCCAGCATTCGCACCGGCACGCGCATCACTTCGATCGCCGCGGACGGGCGCGGTCTGCTCGACGCGGATGCCGTCGAATACGGCCCTTACGATCTGATCGTGGTCGCCGACGGCAGTCATTCGAGTCTGCGCGCGCACAGCGGCCTGCTCGTGCGCGAGCCGGTCTATTCCTGGGGCGCGATCTGGTGCCTGTTGCCGGCCGACGACTGGCCGCACGCGACCGAGCTGCGCCAACGCTACGACGGCACGCGCCGGATGATCGGCGTGCTGCCGGTCGGCCAGCGTCCCGGCGATGCCGACGGACGCCGCTGGCTGACGTTCTACTACAGCCTGCCCGGCCATGCCGTCGATGCGTTCGACGAGGCAGCGCTCGCCTCGCTGCAACGCGACGTCGCGACGCTGTGGCCGGAGCTGGCCGAGCGCACGCGCGCGTTGCCCGATCCGGTGCAGTTCAATCGCGCCCGCTATCGCGACGTGGTGCTGCGGCGGCCTTGGCGCGAACGCGTGGTCTACATCGGCGACGCCGCGCACGGCATGAGTCCGCAGCTCGGCCAGGGCGTCAACATGGCCTTGCTCGACGCACAAGCGCTAGCGGCGGCGCTGGCCGCCCACGCCGATCTCAGTACGGCGCTGCGCGACTACGAGCGAGTGCGCGCGCGGCACGTCGCGATCTACCAGTTCCTCAGCCGGTGGCTGACGCCGCTGTTCCAGTCGGACGCGGGCTCGCTCGCGCTCGTGCGCGATCTCTGCTTCGGCCCGCTCGGCCGGCTGCCGCTGGCGCGGCGGCAGATGCTGCAGATCCTTGCCGGCGACAAGCGCCGCTGGTGGCGATAGCGTTTCAGAAATACGTCGGAGCGCCGCTGCATTGCACGTCTTTACCGTCCGTCGACGCGCAAACGGCGACGATCGCCCGCGCCGGCACGTCCATTGAAACGGATGCGATCACGCGCATACCTTCGGCTTCTCCTAGAGCGAGGTGTTTATGAATCATTCCATCGGCAGATCGATAGTCGCGCCGTTCGCGCTCGCGCTCGCCCTGCTCGCCGGCTGCGCCTCCGCGCCGCGCGATCCGGCCGCCGCCGCACGCGTCCAGGTCGACTGGACCAATCCGGAAGCGTTCGCCGACGTGCGCGACAATCCCGGCGGCAGCGTCGGCCGGCAGAAACCGGAAGAATGGCTGCCGCTGCTGGCGCGCCATCTGCAGAACCGCGCCGGCGCGATCCTGCCGCCGGGCGACCAGCTGACGGTGACCTTCACCGACATCAAGCGCGCCGGCTCGTACGAACCCTGGCGCGGGCCGGATTGGAACGACGTGCGCGTGGTCAAGGACATCTATCCGCCGCGCATCGACCTGCGCTTCAAATTGACCGACGCGAACGGCAAGACGCTCGACGAAGGCGAACGCAAGTTGACCGACCCGGCCTATCTCGCTCGCGGCACGATCGACAACGACGATCCGCTGCGTTACGAGAAACGTATGCTGGAGGATTGGCTGCGGCGCGAGTTCCGCGCGCCGTAATCGCGGCGCGCTTCCGGCCGCAGCCGTCGCCGTCAGAAGGCGCGATCGAAACCGTCGCGCCACAGCGTGTCCGCCGCGAGGCGCGCCGTCCGCTCGATCGCCTGCGCGCGGCCGTCGCTGATGCCGACTTCGGGAAACACCTCGAGCGGCACGTCCGGGCGGATACCGACGCCCTCGTGGCTGTCGCCTTGCGCATCGCGCGTGACGTGGTTGGAGATGCTCAGCGCCCAGCCGTTGGGCAGACCGCGCGCGAAACTGCCGGCGAGCGAACCCTGCGTGGTCTGCCCGACTTGAGTCACCTGCGGCAGCGTGCGCAAGTACAGGGTCAGATATTCCGCCGCGCTCAGGGTGAGGTCGCTGGTCAGCAGATAGACCGGTTTGATGTAGCGCACATTGCCGCCCGGCTCGAGGTAGAACGGCTGCGCCTCAGCGCATTGGTCTTGCGGCATCTGCCGCGTGAAGGCGAGTCTGCGGCGATCGGCGAAGCGTGCGGCGATGGTCGCGTACACGTCGGTGGAACCGCCGGTGTTGGTGGCGAGATCGAGCAGCAGCGCGCGCGTTCCCTGCAGCTCTCTAAGCGCGCGATCGAGCACCGCCGTGAACGACTCGCCGCCGGCAAGCGCGGCGCTGTTGATCAGGAGATAGCCGACATTGCCCTCGAGCACACCCCAACGGACCGCGACGATGCCGTTGTCGCCGACGACGCTGCGCGTCGTGCCCGGCGGATCGGGATCGAGCAAGACACCGACG
Organism: Dokdonella sp. GW821-FHT11D02; assembly: GCF_058808595.1. Taxonomy (NCBI): domain Bacteria; kingdom Pseudomonadati; phylum Pseudomonadota; class Gammaproteobacteria; order Lysobacterales; family Rhodanobacteraceae; genus Dokdonella; species Dokdonella sp. GW821-FHT11D02. Next base: position 4,534,941 of record NZ_CM179520.1, read on the forward strand.
CGCTCCGCCTGCGCATTCATCCAGGCGGCGAACCACTCGTCGAAGTCGGTGATTTCCTTTTGCCGCTCGAACTCGGCGTACAAGCGCGGATAGCTTTGCCGCGCGGCGGCCGCAGCGCCGGTGCCGATCGTGAAGGATTCCTTGCCGATGCGGCCGTTGATCGAGGTGTGCACGTCGCCGATGCCGTCGAACAAATCGAACAGCACGTAAGCGAGCGTTTCGGCGTCTTGTGCCGCCGCCGCGCGTGGACGCAGGTTCGCGGCGCGTTCGGCCCAGTCGACCCCACGCAACGCGGCGTGCGTGTGGAACTCGATCAGCGAGGCGACCGCCGCGTCGAAGACATACAGCGGAGTGCTGCGATCGACGGCCAGCGTGCACGCCGGCGGCAGCGCGGCGAGCGGCCCGGCATGGAACTGCATGTCGCCCGGCCACACCGCAAACACCGTATCGGCCGGCGCGGGTGTACGCGCGTAGACCGACAGCGGCGATTCGCCCGGCTCCGCCGCGCTCAACAGCGGATCGAGCCAGCACAAGTCGCCGGCGCGGCTGTAGACCTGCGCCGTCTGCGCATCGATTTCGGCGAAGTTGCCGCCGCCGCGCAAGTCCCAGCGGCCCTGCACATCCGCCTCGTAGTGGCCGCCCTGCACAGACGGCTGGAACGCCTCGGCGGGCAGGGCCGGCAGCGAGCCGGGCGAACACATCGGCGCGCTGACGCCGAGTGGGGCGATTCCGGCCAGCAAGGCTGCAATCAGATAACGCATGAAGAAAATCCTCGAAGAAATGGAGCGCGCACCGTGCCGCGCCGGCCAATCGGAAAGCTCCGATTGCGCTGGCGTTCGCGCACACAGCAGGGAAGACGACACGCCCGCCGAAGCTAGATCGAGGACGATCAATCGCCCCTGAATCCGCAGCGCCTGCGCGCGTTTCGAGCAACCGTCGATACATGCGCCCGGAAGCGGCTCGCCTTCATCGCGCCGCGGCGATGCCGCACAATGGGCGGCGGCGCATTGTTCGGCCGGCCTGCGATCGGCGATCATCGCCATCCGCGCCACGATCGCGCCCGCCCGGCAGCACCGGCGGCCATCGCAGCTTTTTCAGGAACTCTATGGACACGCAACATCCCGATCTGCACCCGCTGTTCGCCGAGCACATCGCCACGCTGAAGGCGCGCGCCGATCAGGCGCTGGCGCGCGGCGGCTTCGACCATCTGGTCATCGCTTCAGGAAGGCCGGCGTACCAGTTCCTCGACGACCGTCCCTACGCGTTCGCGGTCAATCCGCAATTCAAACACTGGCTGCCGGTGACCAAGGCGCCCGACTCGTGGCTGGTCTACACGCCGGGGCGCAAGCCGAAGCTGATCTACCTGCAACCGCACGACTACTGGCACGTGGTGCCGGAGACGCCGGCTGGCTATTGGGTCGAGCAGTTCGACATCGCGATCATCCGCGAAGCGGACGAAGCACGTGCGCTGCTGCCGAGCGATCCCGCGCGCTGCGCGATCGTCGGCGAAGCGAATGCGGCGCTGGACGGCTTCGCGCCGAACAATCCGCCCGACGTGCTGAACTATCTGCACTATCAGCGCAGCTACAAGACGCCCTACGAACTCGCCATGATGCGCGTCGCCAGCAAGATCGGCGCGCGCGGACATCGCGCGGCGGAGCGCGCGTTCCGCGCCGGAGCGTCGGAATTCGACATTCACGTCGCCTATGTCAGCGCGGCACGGCAGACCGAAAACGAGCTGCCCTACAGCAACATCATCGGGCTGAACGAGCACGCCGCGATCCTGCACTACATGGAGTTCGCGCACGCGCCGCCGGCACAAGCGCACTCGTTCCTGATCGACGCCGGCGCCAGCTTTCACGGCTACGCCAGCGACATCACGCGCACCTACGCCGCGGACGACGCCGGCGAGTTCCACGCCCTGGTCGAAGCAGTCGATGCCGCGCAGCTCGGCCTGTGCGCCAAGGTGCGCGCCGGCCAAAGCTATCCGGAACTGCATCTGCACGCGCATCGCGTGCTCGGCGACATCCTCAAGCAGCACGGCATCATCCGCATGAGCGGCGAGAGCGCGCTCGAGTCGGGGCTGTCCTCGATCTTCTTCCCGCATGGCCTGGGCCATCCGATCGGCTTGCAGGTCCACGACGTCGCCGGCTTCCAGGCCAGCGACAGCGGCGGCAGCATCGGACGCCCACCCGGCCATCCCTACCTGCGCATGACGCGCGTGCTCGAACCGGGCATGGCGGTCACGATCGAGCCGGGCCTGTACTTCATCGACCTGCTGCTCGCCAAGCTGAAAGACCAACCGCTGGCGAAGGAAGTCGACTGGGCCAAGATCGACGCCTTGCACAAGTACGGCGGCGTGCGCATCGAGGACGACGTGGTCTGCACCGAAGGCGAGCCGGAGAATCTCACTCGCACCGCGTTCGCAGCGCTCGCGCCGGGGCAGCCGGCTTGATCGTCTCGTACCGGCATCGCTTCGTTTTCGTCGCGATCCCCAAAACCGGCACCCATTCGGTGCGCCAGGCGCTGCGCGCGGTGCTCGGCCCGGACGACCTCGAGCAGGTCGGTTTGTTCGTGCGCAAGCGCTTCCCGTTTCCGGAGCTGGCCAATATCCCGCACGGTCACATCAGCGCCGCTCAGATCCGGCCGGTGCTCGGCGAGGAAGCCTTCGCCAGCTATTTCAAGTTCGCCTTCGTGCGCAACCCGTTCGACCGCTTCGTCTCCTATTGCGCCTTCGTCAGCCGCGACACCGGCGATTTCGAACGCGCACCGCTCGCCTTCATGAAATACGTGATCCGCGAACTGCGCCCGTTCGACCACATCCTGTTCCGGCCGCAGTACGAGTTCGTGGTCGACGCCGGCGGCCGTCCGCTGGTCGACTACGTTGGCCGCACCGAGGACATGCAGGCCTCCTACGATACGATCTGCGCGCGCCTGGGCATCGAGAGCACCGCGCTGGAACGCGTCAACGCCTCCTCGCACCGGCCCTACGCGGCATACTACGACGACGGACTGGTCGCCATGGTCGGCCAGCTCTACCGCGACGACCTCGCCCTGTTCAACTATCGGTTCGATCCGCATGTACGCCAATCCGCGCAAGACCAAAGCGGTCAGATTCCTCGGCCCGATTGACCTCGGCGGGGTGCGCGAGGAAATCCTCGCCATCCCCGACGAAATCTGGGCGCGCGAGAACGCGACCAAGCCGAACAAGTTCGGCGCGCTCGATCAGACCCAGCACATCGTCTTCCGCTTCGTCTCCAGCTTCGAAGACTGGCGCCAGTCCTACGAAACACCGCTGTGGCAGGAGTGGAAGCCGCGCATCGTGCCGCTGCTGGCGCAGGCGACCGCGCCCTACGGCTACGCCAACGGCGCGTTCCCGCGCATCATGCTGGCGAAGATGGCGCCCAACGGCATCATCCATCCGCACGTCGACGCCAATCCGGCCGCGCGCTGGCCGCACAAGATCCACATTCCGATCCAGACCAATCCGGGCGTCGCGTTCTACGTCGATCCGGAGACTTACCACTTCGAGGTCGGTCAGGCCTACGAGGTCAACAACCTCGGTCGCCACGCGGTGCACAACGGCGGCACCTCCTCGCGCATCCATCTGATCTTCGAGTACTACGACCCCGATCAGCCGGAATAGGCGCGAGCGCGATATCCAGTGCGCGATCGCGGCGCTACCCTGCGCGAATGACCGCACCGGTGCATCGTTTCGGCTCGTTCCGACTGGTCCCCGCCGCACGTGAACTGTGGCAGGGCGAGCGTCTGATCGCGTTGCCGCCGAAGTCGTTCGACTGTCTCGCCTATCTGATCGAGCAGCGCGAACGCGCAGTCGGCCGCGACGAGCTGATCAGCGCGGTCTGGGGCCGCACCGACGTCAGCGACGACTTGCTCGCGCAAACCCTGCTGCGCGCGCGCCGCGCGGTCGGCGACACCGGCAACGAGCAGCGCGCGATCCGCACCGTGCCGCGCTTCGGCTATCGCTGGGTGCTGCCGCTGGAGGAAGCCGAAGCGCCGGCGACGAAAGCGGTGACCGCGCCGACACCGCTGCGGCGCCGGCGGCCTCTCTGGATCGCCGCCTTGCTGGTGCTCGCCGCCGCCGCACTGGCGGTCTGGTTCTGGCGCGAACGCACCGCGCCCGCGGCGAAACCGCATGCCGGCGGCGTGCTGGTGCTGCCGGTACGCTACGACGGCGGCGATGGCGAGAGCGCCTGGCTGCGACTCGGCGCGATGGACTACGTCGCGACCCAGCTGCGCGATCGCGCGCAATTGCAGGTATTGCCGAGCGAACAGACCTTGCTGTTGATCGGCCACGACACCGACCCGACCGACGCCGGCGCCTTGCACCGGCTCGAACTCGCCACCGGCGCGAGCTACGTGCTGGCGCCGTCGGCGAGTCTCGAGCACGGCGACTGGAACGTGCTGCTCGACGCCTATCACGACGGCGGCGTGCAGAGCTTCGAGGCGCGCGGCGCCAATCCGCTCGAAGCCGCGTCGATCGCGGTCGACCGCTTCCTCGCCGGCCTCGGCGTCAGCGTACGCGCCGCCGGCGACGGCGCGACCTCGCAAGCCGCAGTGCAGATCAAGCGCATCGACGCGGCGATGCTGGCCGGCGATCTCGACGGCGCGCGCCGGCTGATCGAGGCATTGCCGCCGGCCGCCCGCCGCGATCCGGAAACGATCGTGCGCATCGGCCAGCTCGCGTTCCGCGCCGGCCAACTGCAGGTCGCGCGCGAAACGTTCCAGCCGTTGGCGGCATCCGACGCGTCGCCGTCGGCGCGTGCGCAAGCGCTGATGGGCTTGGGCGCGGTGGCGGTGCGCGAAGCCGATTTCGACGGCGCCGAACGCCAGTACATGGCCGCCATCGCGCTGCTCGCGCAAGCCGGAGTGACGCAGCCCGACCTGGTCGGCAATGCCTACAGCGGCCGCGGCGTCGCGCATTCGGCGCGCAACCGCTTCGACGATGCGCTGGCCGATTTCGGCCGCGCGCGGATCGAACTCGAACGCGCCGGCGATCGCACCGGCGCCGCCACCGTCGACGTCAATCTCGGCTTGCTCGAAGGCAACCGCGGCCACTACGCCGATGCCGTGCAGGCCTTCGACCGCGCGATCGCGGTGTTCACGCGCTTCGGCGTACGCGACCACCTCGCCGCCGCCCTGCTCGGCAAGGCCAACGCGCAACTGGCCCTGCTCGACAACGCACAGGCGCTGGCTGCCGGCGTGCGCGCGCAAGAACTCTCGGCGCAATTGGAAAACCCGCTGCTCAAGCGGCGCATCGCCGCCGTGCGCATCGCGGCCTTGCTCGCCAACGGCGAACTGGACCAGGCGCAGGCGGCGCTCGATGCGACAAGTCGCGAGGACGCCGCCGGCGCCGACTTCGCTCTGCTGCGAGCACGCCTCCTGCTCGAACGCGGCGACTTGGCCGGCGCCGTGGGGCAGGCAAACAGCGCGTTGGCCGCGGCTGCGGCCGCGCCGGCCGAAGCCAATCTCGGCGACGCCGTGCAATTGGCGGTGGTAGCGACACGCCGCGGCGGCGAGGCGGCTCTGCTCGAGCGCGCACTGGCGCAAGCCGAACGCGAGAACGCCAGCGATGCACGCATCGACCTTGATCTCGGCGTGCGCCTGGGGCGCGCGCAGCAGCTCGCCCTGCGCGGCGATCCCGCCGCGGCGGCCAGCTTCGCCGCAGCGCTGGCCGAGGCCGACCGCCGTGGTGTCGCCGAGGCCGTCGTCGCGGCCGCTGTCGCCTACGCCGACTACCTCGTGCGGCAACATCAGAACGACACCGCGGCGACCGTGCTCGGTCGGCTGGCGCCATACGTGGGTCGCGACTATCGCGCCGCGCACGCCGTCGCCACGCTCGCGCTCGCACTCGGCAACGCGGGGCCGGCGCGCGACGCGGCAGCTCAGGCGCGCCGTCTCGCCGGCCAGCGCCAGCTCGACGCGCCGCTCTAGATGGCGTGACACAAGTCGCTGAAAGCGGCGGCTTTCATCGCCCTGTCAGGCAACGCTCAGCGCCTTTTCAAGCTCGCACCAGGCCGCCCGCATGCGGACGCCGCCGTCGCAACCGAGCATCGGCGGCATGTTCTCTCGCCTCGCCTTCGTCCTGCTTCTTCTGGCTTCGCCGCTGGCGAAGGCCGCGGGCTTTCTCGCGCTCGACCTGCCGGGCAGCCAGCTGACCGCGATCGCCGACGACGGTCGCAGCGCGGCCGGCAGCCTGGTCGGCGCCGGCGGCGGCGGTTTCCGCTGGCAGCAGGATCGCGGCGTGCGCCTTTTGCCCGACGCGCTGTCCGTCCGCGCGTTGTCGCCGTCGGGGCGTTATCTCGTCGGCACCTCGCTCGATCGCAACGCGGGCGAGGTGGCGACGTGGTGGGACGCCGATGGTCTCGCCCACCCGCTCGACACCGGCGCGATCGGCGGCGTCGCGCCGAGTATCGGACGCGCGATCGACGACGCTGGAAACCTGCGCGGCACCGCCGGCGACGGTCGCGGCGGTCGCATCGCGTTTCGTTGGAGTGCCGCCGGCGGATTGAGCCGGCTCGCCGACGACGCGAGCCCCATCGAGCCCATGCTTTGCGCGAGCGCCGTGACAGACGCGAGCACGCCGGAGCCGAGCGACTATCTCGCCGCCAGCCGCGACGGCGCGCTGCGCGTCGGCCACGCCGGCAGCGGCAGCGAACGCCGTGCGATCGTCTGGACCGCGCAGAACGGAGTGCAACGGCTCGAGGTGTTCCTCGCCGCGCACGGCGTCGAAGTGCCGCGCGGCTGGACCTTGCTCGCGGCCAGCGCGGTCGACCCCGATGCGCGCCGCATCGGCGGCTACGGCCTGCATCAGCATCGTTTCGATTCGTTCATCGCCGAGTTGCCGGCGAACGTGCGAATCCTCTGCGATTCACTCCCACCACCGACGGCATCGCAGCGCCGGGAACACAGCCAGGAGATCACGCCATGAAGTCTTGCTTGTTTCGCTACACGAGCCTCGTCCTGACCGCGCTCGGCCCGACCCTCGCCACAGCGCAATGGTCGTCCGATCCGAGCGACAACCTGATCGTCGCCGACGCGTATGCCGACCAGACCCAACCGAAGATCGTCGCCGCCGCCGACGGCGGCTACTACGTCAGCTGGCTCGACGACATCGCACACGGCTTCGGCATCCATCTGCAGCGCCTCGACGCGCAGGGGAACGCGCTGTGGAGCGACGACGGCATTCTCGTCGCCGCGCGCGAACTCGGCTTCACCTACGACTACGGCCTCGTCGTCGACGCCGACGGCAACGCCTACCTCGCTTTCAACTGCTGCGAAAACAACTCGCCCGACGAGCACATCGTGGTCAGCAAGGTCACGCCCGACGGCAGCCTGCCCTGGGGCGCGGCCGGGCTGACCGTGTCGGCGCCGGCCTCGACCGAGCAGCCTTATGCCGCCAGCGTCGCGCTCACCAGCGACGGCTACGTCGCCGCGGCATGGACCTCCGATAACGGCGTGCGCGTGCAGAAGCTCGATGCCGACGGCACCGCGCAATGGGCGCAGAACGGCCTGCTGCTGACGCCGCCGAGCGGCTTCATGCTGCTGGCCGATCTGCAGGCGTCGCAGGAGGGCGAGCTGATCGTGTCGTGGTCGAACCAGTCCGGCCCGACGCGCATCCTGCGCGCGCAGAAGCTCGGCACCGACGGCGCGCCGCTGTGGGGCGCGGGCGGCGTGCGCGTGTTCGGTCAGGGCAACCTGCAGGCCGGCTACTTCCCCTCGTTCATCGCCGACGGCAGCGGCGGCGCGGTGTTCTACGACTACGACGCGGTCGGCAACGCGTTCTTCGCGCGCGTGCAGCGTCTCGACTCGAGCGGCGCACCGCTATTCGACCCCAACGGCGTCTTGGCCAGCACCGACACCGGCAGCGACCACGTCGGCACGGCCGCCGCTTTCGACGCGGCGAGCGGCGACATCTACGTCCTCTGGCAGGACGAGAAGACCGAAAACCAGCAAAGCTACAGCGGCGTCTCGGCACAACGCATCGACGCCAGCGGTCAGCGTGCCTGGGGTGACAGCGGCAAGGTGCTGGTGGCGCCGGTCATTTCGACGGACGGCACCCATGCGATCTCGCAACTGACCGCACTACCGGCCGCGGGCGGTTTCTTCGCCGGCTGGACCACCGGCGCGATCCCGGCCGCCGATCAGCCGATCACGGTCGCGCGCCTCGGCGCCGACGGCAGTTACGCCTGGACGGCACAGACGGTCGCGATCAAGACCTTGCGCTACACCGGCCGTACCGTCGCCACGCTCGGCGCAAACGGCGGCGCGGTGTACGCCTGGCAAGACGGCGCCGACGGCGCCTCGACGATCCGCGCACAGAACCTCAATGCCGACGGCACGCTCGGCAATGCCGTAGCCGACCGCATCTTCGTCGACGGCTTCGACGGCGGCTGAGCGCGCGCCCAATCTCGTCCGCAATCCGGCGTCATTCGCGCGCACTGCGCGGATGACGTCCGCCGCGTTCTGCGCTAGCGTGGCGCCGCCACGGATTGGGGAGCGATTGCGTGAGGTGTTTCTTTCGCGGGTTGTTGTTCGCCGCTTCGTTCGCGCTCTGCTTCGGCGCGAACGCCAGCGCTTCCACCATCAAGCACACGCGGCACAAGGCCGCTAAGGCGGCCAAAGCACCGCCACGCGATCCCGTGGTCGAGCGCTGGCTCGACATCGCCGGCTTCGGCGAAGTGGCGATCTACAAACCGAAGGATGCGGCGCGCGGCCTGGTGCTGTTCGCTTCGGGCGACGGCGGCTGGAGTTTGGGCGTGACCGACATGGCGCACGAAGCGGTCGCGCGCGGCTACTGGGTCGCCGGCTTCAGCACGCCGCGGTTTCTGAAAGAACTCGACGCCGGCGAAGACGCCTGCAGCGACGCCGACGGCCGCCTGGCCGAACTCGGCGCCGACCTCGTACAGAAGCTCGAACTGCCGCACGAAACGCGTCCGCTGCTGATCGGCTATTCCTCCGGCGCGACCCTGGTTTACGCGGCGCTCGCGGCCGATGCCGGCGCGCGTCTGGACGGCGGCATCAGCCTCGGCTTCTGTCCGGATTTGCTGATCCACAAGCCGTTCTGCCCTGGCACCGGCGAGTTGAGCGCGCATTGGCAGCAGCAGCCGCCGACTTGGGTGTTCGACAAGCGCGATACCGTGCGCGTGCGCTGGCGCATCCTGCAGGGCGAAAGCGATCAGATCTGCGATCCGAAGTTTGCGCCCGAGTTCGCCGCCGGCCAGACCGACTCCAAAGCGGTGATGCTGCCCAAGGTCGGCCACGGCTTCGGCGTGCCGAAGAATTGGCTGCCGCAGTACCGGCAAAGCCTGGACGAAATGTTCGGTCTCGACGTGCCGCACTGACCGAAGTCCATCGCCACGCGGCACTCGCTGCGCGCGACCGCGCCGACGCCGCGAGCGAACTCCGCTGGCCGAAGCCGCTACACTTTGCCGCCTGTCACGGAAGATCGCCCCAGCATGAGCGACGAAACGACCCGCGATCCGGCGCCGGCTGCCAAACCCGGTTGGCGCGCACATCTGCGCTGGCTGATACCGATCGCGTTTCTCGCCCTGATCGCCTGGCTGCTCGTGGTCGGCATCAGCGAGTTCAACCTGCAGGAAATGCAGCGCACCCTGCTCGAAGTGCCGACCTTGCCGGCGCTCGGCGTCGCTGCGCTGGCGCTCACCGCGGTCGCCTTCACCGGCCTGATCGATCTGGCCATCGCGCGCTGGCTCGGCCTGGCGCTGCCGACGCGTGAGGTGCTGCGCCTGGCCTTCGTCGCCAACGCGCTGTCCAACACGCTGAACCTGTCGGGCGCGGTCGGCTCGGGCGTGCGTCTGCTCGGGCTGTCGGCGCGGCGGATCGAGCTGCCGGTCGGCGCGGCGCTGATCGGTCTGCAGGTGCTGTCGCTGCCGCTCGGCTTGTCGGTGCTGATCGTCGCCACGCTCGCGCTCGGCTCGACCCCGATCACACCGAGCGAAACCACACGCTGGCTCGCGCTCGCGGTGCTGGTCGCGGCGACGCTGTACCTGCCGGCCTTCTTCTTCCTGACCGCACGGCGGCGCCTGATGCGCTGGCTGCCGCGCGGCATGGCGCTGCCGCCGCTGCGGTTGAAGCTGACCCTGGTGCTGCTCTCGTTCGTCGACTGGCTGCTGGCCGCCGCGGTGCTGTACGCCTGCCTGTACATGACCGGCGTGCACGTGAAGCCGGGCCCGATGCTCGGCAGCTTCGCCGCGGCGCAGACGCTCGGCCTGCTCAGCCTGATTCCGGGCGGCTTCGGCGTGTTCGACGGCTTGATGCTGCTGGCGCTGACCAGCGAGGGCTACGAAAGCGCGGCGGTGCTGTCGGCGCTGTTCCTGTTTCGCATCGCCTATTACCTGGTGCCGCTCTTGGCCGGCCTGTACTTCGGCTCGGGCATGCTGGCCGAACGCCTGCCGGCGGTGGTGCGCGCCGGCGAGCGGCTGCGCGCGCATCCCTTGTTCGGGTTGCTCGGACTGCCGGCGAGTCTGTTGGCCGGCTTCGGTATCCGCGTGCTGGCCGTGCTGACCTTCCTCGCCGGCCTGGTGCTGCTCGCCTCGGCCGCGATTCCGAGCGTGCACGAGCACATCGAGGTGGTGCGCGAGCATCTGCCGCTGGCGGCGGTGGAGAGTTCGTATTGGCTGTCGATCGTGACCGGCGTGCTCCTGCTCGGCCTCGGCCGCGGCATCGACGGCCGCCTGCGTGTCGCCTACCGGCTGGCGTCGATCACCCTGGTGGTCGGCGCGGCGCTGTCGGTGACCAAGGGCCTGCACTTCGGCGAAGCGCTGTTCCTGCTCGCGATCGCGGCGCTCTTGCGCACGCGCAAGCGCGAGTTCACCCAGCGCGCGATGAGCCTGACCTCGCTGACGACCTTCACCTGGCTCGGCGGCCTGATCGTGGTGGTGCTCGCGTTCTTCGCCATCGGCATGCTGGCGGTGCTCGGCGACGACAGCTTCGATCTCTGGTACTTCGGCGTGGGCGAGCATTCCTCCAAGCTCGCGCGCGGCCTGTTCGCGGCCTTGCTCGGTGTTGCGATCTATCTGATCTGGCAATCGTTCTCGGTGCGCCGGCCGCCGCTCAAACGGCCCGAGCGCGCCGAGCTCGAACGCGCGCGCAGCATCTACCTCGAACACGGCGGCGGCGAGTTCGCGCATCTGTCGTTCATGGGCGACAAGCATCTGTTCTGGTCGGGCGATCACGGACCCGACAAAGGTCGCGCCGTGGTCGCCTACGGCGCGGTGCGCGACCGCCTGGTCGCGCTCGGCTCCCCATGCGGGCCAGAGGCGGCGATCAAGCGCGCGATCCTCGATTTCCGCCAGTTCGCCGACGCGCAGGATCGCGCGCCGCTGTTCTACGAAGTGCTCGAGCCCGATCTCTCGCTCTACCACGACCTCGGCTTCGACCTGTTCAAGCTCGGCGAGCTGGCGACGATCCGGCTGGAGGAATTCACCCTCGCCGGCAAGCGCTGGGAGGATCTGCGCCAGGCGGTCAATCGCTCGGTCAAAGAACGCTTGACCTTCGAACTGGTGGAGCCGCCGTTCGATACCGTGCTGATGAGCGATCTCGAACGCGTTTCCGACGCCTGGCTGGCGGACAAGGGCGCGCACGAGAAGAGCTTCTCGCTCGGCCATTTCGACGCCGACTATTTCGCCTGGAGCCCGCTTGCGCTGGTACGCCGAGACGGCGAGCTGATCGCCTTCGCCAACGTGCTGCCGCCGTACGGCCCGGGCGGCACCGCCAGCGTGGATCTGATGCGCCACGTCGACGGCGCCCCGCGCGGCACCATGGACTTCCTGTTCGCCAAGGTCATGCAGTGGGCGAAGCATCAGGGCCACGCCAGCTTCAGCCTCGGCATGGCGCCGCTGTCGGCGGTCGGCGACAACCCCTACGCGCGCATCAACGAACGCCTCGCCGCGCTCGCGTTCCAATACGGCGGACGCTTCTACAACTATCAGGGACTGCGGCGCTACAAGGAAAAATTCGGCCCGCAATGGACCGGCTCCTATCTCGCCTATCCGCGCGGCCTATGGGTGCCGGGGTTGCTGATCGACATCGCGGCCCTGGTTGCCGGCGGCTATCGGCGATTCCTGTTTCCTCGCTTTTGACTCAGCTGCCAACCACGTAGAAAGAACATCGGCTATCTTTTCGCCAGTCTAGGGCTCTGTCACGCCGTCATCGCGTTTTCGCGAGAAATCAGGAAGATATAAAGATGAAAAAACAGCTCGATCCAAGCAGAAATGGAAGCGGGTCCTGGTTGCTCGGGCTGATCCTCGGGTTGGCCTTGATACCTACGGCGGAGGCGCAGCCTATCGCGCAGATCGCGGCGGGCTGGTCCCATAGTTGCGCGCTGAACGGCGATGGCATGGTGACCTGCTGGGGCGACAACTGGTTCGGTCAGCTCGGCAATGGTCGTTCGGGCCGAGGTGCGGACAGTTCCGTGCCGATCCCGGTCGGTCATCTGCCCGAAGTCACGCAGATTGCAGTGGGTCAATACCACACCTGCGCGTTGAAAAACGACGGCACGGTGGCTTGCTGGGGGGGCAATGGAAGCGGCCAACTCGGCAATGGTAGCGAAGGCTGGGATGCCTCAAGCTCCACGCCGGTCGCGGTCATCGGGCTGTCCGACGTCAACGCGATCACGGCGAACGCATCACACACCTGTGCGCTGAAAAGCGATGGTACGGTGGCCTGCTGGGGCAACAACGACAACGGCCAACTCGGCGATGGCCCTCCCACGAACAGCTCAGTACCGGTCACGGTCAGAAACCTATCCGGTGTTACAGCGGTTGCCGCGGGTGAAGGACACACTTGCGCGTTGAAGAGCGACCGCAAGGTGGTCTGCTGGGGCGCTAACTGGCACGGGCAGCTCGGCGATGGGTCGACGACGAACAGACTTGCACCGGTCACCGTCGTCGGTCTATCGGGTGTAACGAAGATCAGCGCGGGCTGGGCACATACCTGCGCGCTGAAGGATGACCGTACGATGGCGTGCTGGGGCTACAACGAATACGGTCAGATCGGCGACGGTGGCTCGGGTCTGGAGGCGGACCGCTTTACGCCAGTCGCGGTCGTAGGACTATCCGATGTTGCGGCTATCGCGGCCGGCTACGAATACACCTGCGCGGTGCAGGAAGACGGCAGTACGACCTGCTGGGGCGCGAACCAGACCGCCCAGCTCGGCAACGGCAGCTTCGGAGACGACGCTTACAGCTCAGTACCGATCGCCGTCAGCGGCCTCGACGACGCCACGACGATCAGCGCGGGCCGGCAGCACGCCTGCGCCCCGAAGAGAGACGGTACCGCGGTCTGCTGGGGCTGGAACTACAACGGTGAGCTCGGCAACGGCATGGCAGGCGGCAGCAGCACGCCGGTTATCGTCGGCAACCTGTCCGGGGCGACGAAAATCGGAGCCAGCCTCGGTGACATCGAGAGTCACACCTGCGCGCTGAAGAACAATCACACGGTGGCTTGCTGGGGCTACAACGAAATGGGCCAGCTCGGCACTGGGACTCACGACCGCTATCCGCACGCTCTACCCGTCACGGTGAGCAACTTGAACAATGCCGCAGATATCGCAACAGGCGGCAACCACACCTGCGCGTTGAAGACCAACCGCACGGTGGTTTGCTGGGGCACCAATTGGGCCGGTCAGCTCGGCAACGGCACGACAGAACTCAGCGCGGCACCGACCGCAGTCAGCAACCTAACGGATGCCACGGCAATCACGGCGAGCTTGGCACATACCTGTGCGCTGAAGAGCGACCGTACCGTGGCCTGCTGGGGCTACGGCGCGACCGGCCAACTCGGCGATGGCTCTGCTACGGACAGCCTCACGCCGGTCGCGGTCAGCAACCTGACCAACGTCACTGCAGTCGCCTCAGGCTCGACGCATACCTGCGCGCTGAAGAGCAACCACACGGTCGCCTGTTGGGGAGGAAACGACTACGGTCAACTCGGCGACGGCAGTGCGGGCTCGACCGAGTATCGCCTCGTGCCGGTCGTGGTTAACGGCCTGTCCAGCGTTATCGCGATCGCTGCGGGCGGCCAGCACACCTGCGCACTGAAGAGCGACAACACGGTCGCGTGCTGGGGCAGCAACGGAATCGGCCAGCTCGGCAACGGCACCACGACGTTGAGCCCGACGCCAGTCATGGTCAACACTTTGATCGGCGCCACGGCGATCGCGGCGGGTTACGACCACACCTGCGCACTGAAGAACGACGGCACGGTGACTTGCTGGGGCAAGAACTGGTATGGCCAGCTCGGCCTGGGCATTTCCGACGACAGTCCGCACGCTCTGCCCGTCGCGGTCAGCAACCTGTCCGATGTTGCGGCAATCGCGGCTGGCGGCCAACACACCTGCGCGTTGAAGAGCGGCGGTGCGGTCGCCTGCTGGGGTAATAGCGGTTTCGGCCAAGCCGGAATCTCTCCTCAATACACTACGCCACAGGCCGTCAGCAGCGAGGTTATTTTCACCAACGGCTTCGATACGTGAGCGACGTGACCTGAAATACGCTCGAGGACGTACTGCGTAGAAACCGCTTCATCGGTGGTGCTTTTACACCTCGCGCAAGGCCGAAGCACCTCTCGATTCGAACTCGAGAAGCAGGATCATTCGCGACGACAGCTCAGCCCTGAATTCGGGCTGTGGCGAAGCTTCTTCGCTGTGTGATCCGTCAGTGATGCTCGGCCCTATCAATGCGATTCTTGCAACGCCGCGGCGCCGCTGACGACCGCGGCGAGATCGTACTTGGCCTTGCGGTCGAACAGGCTGGAGTGGTCGGCGTAGGACTGGCCTTGAACGTAGGCGGTGCGGCTGGCGGCCAGACGCACGCTGCGCAGGCACAGCTCCTGCCGCTTCATGCCGACTTCGAGTATCGAGAACAACAAGAGGCCGCCGCGACCGAGCTTGGCCGCATAGCAGTCTAGGCGATGCTCGGCGTCGCCGTCGTAGGCCAGCTCTTCGACCCAGGTCGCGTGATCGCTGCCCGCTTCGAGCGAGGGAGTTTCGGCGTAACGCACGAGTCGAAAGCCTTGCGCTTCGCCGTCCTGACGCTCGGACAACTTCGCCACCGCGCTCTGCGCATCGGTGAGCAACTGCACCGGCGTGCGATCGGCGAAATCGTTGGTGCGCACGTAGCCGTCGCCGAGCCATTCCACTTCGACGAACCAGGCATCGTCGGCACCGAGATCGACGCTTTCGTGCACCAGCCAGCCGATGCTGGACGGCGGCAAGCTGCCGCCGATCTCTTGGTACATCGCGGCGAGACCGTCGCGGTCCACGAAGCGGAAATGCTGCGGCACGTCGATCGCCGCGTGCGCCGGGGCGATCTCGATGCGGCCGTCACGCAGCGGCAGCTTGGCCAGCGCGATCGACAGGCGCAGCTTGTCGTCGAACGCATCGCTGATGCGCGCCTTCGGTGAAAGCGGCGACGACGCCTCGCTGCCGGCGCTCGCCTCCCCCGCATACAGTTGGAACTGCTCGAGATCGCGCGCCAGCAAGGCCCACGACACGCCGAACAAGACGATCGCCGCGAGCAGCGGCACGCGCACGCTGACTTCCTTGTCGTTCCAGTAACGCACCAGCACGTACAGGCCGATCGGCGAAATCAGCAGCATGCCGATCGCCAAGCCCTTGTTCGAGGACCACACGCGCGCCGCCGCGAGCAGGTAGATCAGCCCGGCCAGCGACAGCAACAGCAGCGAAGTCATGCTTCGGCCTCAGCGCAGATCCACGCGCAAGACCTGATTGCGGCCGAGCGTGTAGGTCGCGTTGCCGCCGGGCCGTTTCACGCGCAAGGTGACCTGGCGCGCATCCGCCGAACCGACCACGCCACGATGCACGCGCTCGCCGGCCGTGGTGATGGTGACGCGTTGGCCGACGTGCTGGGCGAGTTCGGCGAACGGCAAGCCGGCCTCGCGCGAAGGCGGCGCCAGCCAGTCGTCGTTCGGCGTCGGCGGCGGCGCGACCACGGAGGCGGCGACCGGCGCGACGACCACGGCAGCGACGTCGGCGACCGGCGCTGCGGAGACCTTGGTCGCGCGCGCGGCGCGTTCGGCCTTCAGCAGCGCTTCGATCCGCGCCTCGTCTTCTTCCAGCGTCGCGGCGTGCGCCCAGGCGGCCG
Organism: Dokdonella sp. GW821-FHT11D02; assembly: GCF_058808595.1. Taxonomy (NCBI): domain Bacteria; kingdom Pseudomonadati; phylum Pseudomonadota; class Gammaproteobacteria; order Lysobacterales; family Rhodanobacteraceae; genus Dokdonella; species Dokdonella sp. GW821-FHT11D02. The sequence continues at coordinate 4,551,086 of NZ_CM179520.1, forward strand.
CGAATGCGAGCACGAGGCCCGCCACCATCGACATTTTCATTGCCCGCCCCCTGCGCGCCAATGCGAACGCCACGCACCGAAGCGGTGCGTGGGCGTTCGCATCAGAACACAAATCGGCCGGCGATTTCGATACCGCGGTCACTGCGCGACACGCCGCGCAGTGACCGTCGCGCCCCCTTATTCGAAGGGCGAGCAGGGCCGATCGAAGCCGTCGGAGTAGATCAGCGAGCCGATGTTGTGCAGGGTGAAGGTGACCGGCGGATAGTCAGCACCGACCACCACCGCGCTGACTTCGTAGCTGCCTTCGATGTCGTTCGCGATCGCCTGCACGCGCGCCTTGCCGTTCGAGCCGGTGGTGACCGCCAAGCTCGCGCCGCTGTGGCTGCCGTCGGACAACGTCGCCGTGGGCGTGACGCCGCCGGCGGGTGCCTCGAAGTGCACCGGCAAGCCGGCATAAGGCACACCGGTGGGTCCCGCAACCGCGACTTCGAGTGCGCAATGGAAGGCGCTGCTGATCTCGCCCGACTGGCCACCGCCGCCGCCATCATCGATGGTGGTGCCGTCCGGCAAGGTGTTGGTCAGGTCGAACGCGGTCGAGCCATCGACGCCATCGGCGCTGGCACTCGGCGCGTAGGAACCCGGCAACGCATTCGCCGTTGCGGTGACCGAAGCGAGGCCGTTCGCATCGGTGGTCACCGAGCTTGCGGACAAGGTCGCCGTCGGACCTGCGGACGGCGTGGCGAATGTCACCGCGACACCGGGAACCGGGTTGCCGTATTGGTCGCTGACCTTGGCGATGAGCGGGTCGGCGAAGGGAGTGGCGATGTCGGTGCTCTGCTCGGAGCCGGCGCCGAGCGCGTCGATCGCGGCCGGTGCGGCGGCGGTGTTGACGAAGGAGAACGTCGCCGGCGTGTCGACACCGGTCACCGTCACGCTGATGGTGTAACTGCCGGTGACCGTGTTCGCGGTCGCGGTGGCGGCCGCGACACCGTCTTCGCCGGTGAGCACGTTGGTCGCCGAGAGTACCGCGCTGGCGTTCTTGGTCGGCGCGGTGAAGGTGACGACCGCGTTCGGTACCGGATCGCCGCCGGCGTCGGTGACCTTGACCGTCAGCGGCAGCGCGAACGCTTCGCCGACGGTGGCACTCTGCGTCGCGCCGTCGAGCGCGATGACGGAACCCGCGACCGGATTGGTCGCGCTGACGTCGAGCGAGACGTGCGAATAGGTCGCCGCGCCGAGCAGGCTCGCGGTCAGCACGCCGCTCGGCGTGGCGAGCAACTGGATGTCGACGTTGCCGGCGGTCGGCGCGACCACGTCGTGGCGCAGCTTCACTTCGTATTCGTTGGTGCCGACCGTGGCCAGCGTGATCAGCTGCGGCGCGGCCGTCGCGGTCGAGGCCAGCGTGTTGCCGCTCGCGCGCAGCGCGACACCGACGTTGCCGGTGCCGAGTACGCCGAGGTCGAGCACGCCGCTGATGCTGACGCGCGCGCTGATCGTGTAGCGCTTGCCGACTTCGTAAGGAATCGGCAGGGTCTGGCTGAAGTAGCCACCGTTGTTGATGAGGCCGAGCACATTGATGCCGAGCAGGCCGCCGACCGTCGCGCCGCTGCCTTGCGCGATCGACAGCGACGGCGGCGCCAGCAAACCGAGCGCGCCGTAGTAGCTGCCCACCCAAGGTCCGGTGCTGCCGATCGCCACATCGCTGCCGTTCCCTCCGAGCAGACCGCCGCCGATGCTGCCGACGTTGGTGGTGGAGGAGAAATCGGCGTTGGGGATGGGTACGTTCGCCGCGTGGACCGATGCGCCGGAGATCAGACAGACGCCGGCCAGCGCGATGGCGATGCCGAGGGAAATGCCGCCTCGGTGCGTGCGTTGCGGATGGGACGAAAACAGATCGGTTTTCATGACTCGCCTCTCGTTGCGGGTGCAAGTCGAAGACGAGAGGAAGCGAATGCTGCGCGATGAGTCTCGCGTAAGAATCCGGCCGACATCCGGTACGGGCTCGAACGCACGGCATCGAACACGCCGCTTCGCGTCTTGCCTCGTACGGACGCCCCTTCGTCGCCGACGATGCAGGCAGCTTAGGCCGCGTCGCTGCGCTTGAAGACCTGCATGTTCTTACAGGCGACTACGAAGAGTTTTTCACTTCGTTTCGACGCGCGCGTGTGTGCAATCGCACGCTATGCGTGGGGAAATGCGCGGCTTGCGTCAGTGCGTCGGAGCGGACAGCTCGCGCACGATCAGAGCACCGAGCGCAGCGTAGTCGCCGTCGTAGTGATGGCCGCCGGGCAGGCTCGCGACGCGCATCGTCGCGGCCGGTTTGCGGCAAGGCGTGTCGTCTTCGTCGGCACCGTGCACGCACAAGAGCGGCACCTTCGACGCCGCGACCTCCGGCGCGATCGGCATCGCTTCGTCGTGATGGGTGGAGCCGAACCAGTCGCCGACGTGGATCTCGAACACCGCTTCGTCGTCGGGCGAAATCATCGCGCCGCCGAGGACGCGTGCGCGCAACTCGGCCGGCAGGCGGTTGATCACCACCGGCACCAGGCTCGCGCCGAACGAATAGCCAATCAGCACGAAGCGGACGTTCGCATCGTCCTTGCCGTAATGCGCGAGCACTCTCGCGACCGCCTGCGCGGTCGCCTCGGGCGTCTGTTTCTGCCAGAAGAATTTCAAGGTCGAGAAGCCGACCACGCGCACGCCCTGCGCCGCCAGCGCGTCGGCGACGCCGCGGTCGAGCCCGGCCCAGCCGCCGTCGCCAGTCAGCATGACGGCGACGCGCGCGGCGGCGCCGGTCGCGGCGGTCGGTGCGTTTTCAATCGGCTCGATCTCGATCAGCGGCAGATCGGCGACGTCGTCGGGCAGCGCGGTCGCCGCCGCGTCGCTGCGCCGACGCCAATGCCGGTACGTCTGCGCCAGGCCGGCGTCGGCCGCCGGCGTCGACAATGGCGGCCAGAGCAATCCGGCGTAGCGCCAAACCGCAGCCAGGCGTGCGCCGAGGCCGTCCAAACGCGCGCCGCGCGCGAACGGCTGCGGCAACCACGGCACGGGAAACTTCGACAGCGGCGCGACGCGGAAACCGCCGCTCGGATCAGGTACCGTCATCGCACCGGCGTCGCCGGCGCAGAAGTTCTTGGCGAAGCGCAGCGAGGTGTCCCAGCCGAGCGTGATCAAGCCCTCGAACGTGCCGGCCGGCGCCTGCGCCGCCATCGCATAGGCGAAGGTCGCGCCGGCGCCATCGCCGATCACCAGCGGCACGCTGTAGTCGGTCAGGCCGGCATGGCGTTCGATCCAATGCGCGACTTCCTCGACATGCGCGGCCGGATAGGAGCACTTGTCCGAGGCGATCGCCTGCATGCGCTTGAGATACGCCGGCAGGTCGATGCCGACGACGAAGGCGCCCTGCTGCGCCAGCGCTGCCGCCAGCGCATCCTGACGCGCGCTCCAACCGTCGCGATCGGAAATCAGCAGCACGGTATGCGTGATCGCATCGCTCGGCCGGCTCAGATGCAGGTGCCCGAACAATCCGTAGTCGACGCTTTCGCCGCCATCCGTCGTCGCGGCAGGCAGCGCAACCGGCGCGAACGCGAGCAGCAGCAGCGCGAGCCAGCGGCGCAGAGTCATCGGCTCGCCGCCATCAGTGCTTCGATCGCCGCGACTTCTTTCGGCGCATCGGCCGAAAGCACATCCGGCGCGCCGTCGGTGACGACCACGTCGTCTTCGATGCGAATGCCGATGCCGCGGAACTTCGCCGGCACGCCTTTCGCGTCGGCGGCGATGTAGAGGCCGGGTTCGACCGTGACCACCATGCCCGGCTCGAGCACGCGGAACTCGCCGTCGATGCGGTAGTCGCCGACGTCGTGCACGTCGAGGCCCAGCCAATGCCCGGTCTTGTGCATGTAGAACTTGCGATAGCTGTGCTCGCGCAGGTTCTTCTCCAGACTGCCGCCGAGCAAGCCGAGCTTGAGCAGGCCGCGCGTGATCGTGCGTACGGCGGCTTCGTGGTAGGCGTCGAACGAGCGCCCGGCGCGCACTTCCTCGATCGCGGCGAGCTGCGCGGCGAGCACGATCTCATACAGCGCGCGCTGCTCGGGATTGAAACGGCCGTCGACCGGGAACGTGCGCGTGATGTCGGAGGCGTAGCACTCGTATTCGGCGCCGGCGTCGATCAGCAGCAGGTCGCCACCCTGCAGCGGCGCGTTGTTGGCGCGATAGTGCAGCACGCAGGCGTTGGCGCCGCCGCCGACGATCGGTTCGTAGCTCGCGACCGCACCTTGCTTTCGGAACACGTGCAGCAGCTCGGCTTCGACTTCGTGCTCGTTCAAGCCGGCGCGCGTGGTTTGCATCGCGCGCACGTGCGCGGCCGCGGCGATCTTGGCCGACTTGCGCATCAGGCGCAGTTCGCCGCGCGATTTGTACAGCCGCAGGTCGTGCAGCAGATGCGACAGCGCGACGAATTCGTGCGGCGGCTTGGCGCCCTGGCGCACCAGCGCACGCACGCGGTTGACCCAGCCGATCAGCTTGAGGTCGAACTCGGTGTCGCGGCCGAAGTGGTAATAGACGCGCCGGCGCCCTTCGATCAGGCCGGGCAGGATGTCGTCGATGTCGTCGATCGGAAATGCGTCGTCGAAGCCGTAGCGCGACACCGCGCCCTCGGTGCCGGCGCGCGGACCGTCCCAGCGTTCGCGTTCGGCGTCGCGTTCGCGGCAGAACAAGATCGTCTCGCCGGCTGCCCGCCCCGGCACCAGGGCGAGTACCGCTTCGGCTTCGCCGAAGCCGCTCAAGTAGTGGAAATCGCTGTCCTGGCGATACGGATAGTGCGCGTCGTTGTTGCGCACGCGCTCCGGCGCCGCGGCCACGATCACGATCGCGTCGGCGCCGGCCATGCGCATCAGCTGGCGGCGGCGGCGCGCATATTCCTTCGGCTCGATCATCGATGCGGCGATTCCATGATTCAGTGCAAGGCGCGCGCACGCGCGCGCCGGGTCAGTTCGCGGTGCAGCATCGCTGCGCCTGCGCGCACGAAGCCGAGCACTTCGGCCAATGCCTGCTCGTCTTCGCGCGTACCGGCACGCTTGAGGTTGGATGCCGCGATCATGCCGAGATCGTCGAGGATCTCGCGCGCATCGGCCGACAGCTGCGCCGGCAACAGCGAGCCGGACAGGCCCACCCCGCCGAGAAAGCCGCGGCACCATTCGATCAAGGCGTCGGCGCGCTGCGGCAAACCGACCGCCGGTGCCGGCAGCAGCGGATCGACACTGGCCGGTTCCTCGGCGAATTGCGCGCGGCACTCGCGGTACACACGCTGCAGGACGGCGTTGCGCGCCAGGCCGGGCTCGTCGAAACCCAGTTGCAAGGCGTCGATCCAATCGTCGGCGCCGGCGCTGCCGCCGGCGCACAAATAGCCGCTGAGCGAGCCGTGCAGGTCGCTCGCATTGACGCCGAGGCGCAGCACGCGCAGCGCTTCGGCGAGTTCGGCATGGGTGAGGCTCGGTGCTTCGAACGGATCGACGGTGCTCATCGAGGCGCAGTGTAAGAGCCTGCCAGTGCTCTTCCAATGGCCGGCGTCGGAGCGTCGAGGCCGAATCGATGTGCCGGCACGATGTCGACGCGAGGTGAAATCGCAGAGAGTCGCGCCGATGCTCACTCGCGCATGGCGCCGCGATCGACGTTTGCCTACACTGCGGGCGACTTGTTTTTCGACATACGTAGATGAGGGGCTCGTCGTCGCCATCCGATCGGTTGCAGCGGCGTTGGCACTGGCTGGCGTTCGCCCTGCTCGTGGTGCCGGCGTGGGCTGGCGGCGAAGCGCTGCGGCGCGACTTCTATTTCGAGACGCTCGCCACCGGCGACGGCCTGATCCAGAACACGATCACCGCCGTGCTGCAGGACCGCAGCGGATTCCTCTGGATCGGCACGCTCGGCGGTTTGCAGCGTTACGACGGCTATGAGCTGGAGACGTTCGAACACTCCGGCGATGATCCCGACAGCCCGCCGGAAGACACCATCACCGCACTGGCCGAAGACGGCAGCGGCAATTTGTGGGTCGGCACGCACGGCGACCTGATTCGCCGCGACGCCGCGGACGGGCGCTTCCATCGCGTCGCGATCGAGGGCACCGACGGCGCGCCGGCCGGCTGGTCGAACGTCCGCGCGCTGCTCGCCGATGCACGTGGCTTGTGGATCGCCGGCGAGACTTCGCTGGTGCTGGTCGCGCCGGAGGACAAGCGCCTGCTGCGCGCGCTACCGCTACGCGGCCGCGACGGCAAACCGGCGGCGCCGCGTGAATTGCGCCGCGGCGACGACGGCACCTTGTGGATCGCGAGCTCCGCCGGCTTGTTTCGACTGGCCGCGCAAGACGCGGCGCCCGAACCGGTCGCCGCCACCATCGAAGCGGCCAGCGACCTCTTGATCGATCGCGCCCGCGGTCTGCTCGCGGCGACGCCGCGCGGCGTTTACCGCGTCGCCGCCGACGGCTCCAGCGCCGAACGCATCTGGCCCGAGCAGGGCGAGCGGGCGGCCACCGCGCTGGCCGAGGACGCGCGCGGCCGCCTCTGGCTGGCGGTGCCGCACGAGGGGCTCGCCGTGTTCGATCCGGCTGCCCCGCACACGCAGTGGTTGCAGCCGACCGACGATCTCGCCGGCGGCCTACCCGACGCCGGCATCAGCCTGCTCAGCAGCGATCGCTCCGGCTTGATCTGGGTCGGCACGTTCGAGCGCGGCCTGGCTCGCGTCGATCCGGCCGGTACCGCGTTCCAGCACGTACTCGACCGTACGCCGGGACACAAACAAACCGCCTCGAACTATGTGCGCGCCTTGTACGCCGATGCCGGCGGCGATCTCTGGCTCGGCACCGACAGCGACGTGCTCAAACGCTACGACGTCGCCGCGAACCGTTTCGAGCCGTACGGGGATCTGTTCGCCGCGCGTGCCGCCGCGGCCGGCGGCCGGCGGCCGATCGCACGTGCGTTCGCCGATGCCGGCGAGGGACGGTTGTGGGTAGGCAGCACGGTCGGCGTCGCGCTGTTCGATCCCCGGCAGCGCACGCTGAACTTCCTGCCGACCGACGCCAACGGCAGCGCCGGCGTGCCGAACGCGACCGTGCGCAGTCTGCTGCGCACGCGCAACGGCACGCTCTGGATCGGCACCGATGGCGGTGGCTTGATCGAACACGATCCGGCCAGCGGCCGCTGGCAAAGTTATCGCCAGACCGCTTCGCCACAGGCAATCGGCGGACTGGGCAGCGATCGCGTGCTGGCGCTGCAGGAAAACGACGATGGCCGCATCTGGGCCGGCACCACCGGCGGGCTCAACCTGATCGATCCGCGTTCGCGCTCGGCACGATTGTTCCGCAACCAGCCGGGCGATACGCATTCGCTCGCCGGCAATCTGATCCGCTCGATCCACCAAAGCGCCGACGGGGTGCTGTGGGTCGGCACTCAGGCCGGATTGAACCGGCTCGACCGGCTCGACGCCGGCGGCGCGCGCTTCACGCGCTGGCTGACCAGCGACGGCCTGCCCAATCGCTCGGTCTATGCGATCGGCAGCGACACGATGGGGCGGCTGTGGCTGAGCACGAATCGCGGCATCGCCTCGTTCGATCGACCCAGCGGCACGTTTCGCTCGTTCACCCTCGCCGACGGCCTGCAGGACATGGAGTTCAACGGCGGCGCGTTCGCCGCGCTCGGCGACGGCCGCCTCGCCTTCGGCGGCATCAACGGCTTCAACCTGTTCTTGCCGCAGACCATCTCCGGCAGCCGTTACGCGGCACCGATCGTGTTCACGCGCGTGCGCGTGGGCGCCGGCGCGGCGCGCACGCCGCGCGTCGGCGAGCCGTTGCGCATGGAGGTGGGCGATCGCATCGTGCATTTCGAATTCGCCGCACTCGACTTCGCCGCGCCGCAGCGCAATCGCTTCGCCTATCAGCTGGAGGGATTCGACGAACGCTGGATCGACGCCGGTACGCGCCACGAGGCGACCTACACCAACCTCCGTCCGGGCACGTATCGCTTCAAAGTGCGCGCGAGCAACCACGACGGCTACTGGAACGATCAATCCGGCATGCTCGAAGTGCGCGTCGCGCCGCCGTGGTGGCAGAGCCTGCCGATGCAGGCCGTCTACCTGCTCGGCGTGTTGTTCGCCGCGGCGCTCGGCTGGCGCGCGCATCGGCGCCGGCGCGCGGAGCAGGAGCGCTATCACCTCGGCTTGCGCGAACGCGAGGACCGACTGCGCCTGGCGCTGTGGGGTTCGGGCGACGCGTTTTGGGAATGGAACATTCCGCGCGGCCTGTTCACCGTGACCGGCGCGGCTAATCCGCTCGAACGCGGACCGAAGGATTCGCGCGTCTACACCTACGACTGGTTCCGCGCCAACATTCATCCGGACGATCTGCCGGCGGTGGAGCGCCGCCTGGAAGCGCACATCGGACGTCAGACCGAAACGCTCGAGTCCGAACACCGCCATCGCAATCAGCGCGGCGAGTGGTCGTGGGTGATCGCGCGCGGCAAGATCGTCGAGCGCGACGAGGACGGCCAGCCCACGCGCATGAGCGGCACCGCTCGCGACATGACGGCCACGCGCGCGGCCGAGCGCGAACGGCGCATCGCCGAGGAGATCATCCGCAGCATGGGCGAGGCGGTTGCGGTAACCGATCCGCAGTTCCGTTTCGTCAGCGTGAACCCGGCCTTCACGCGCATGGCCGGCTGGCGCGAGAACGAGGTGGTCGGCCAGCCGGCCGCGCTGCTCAACTGCACCCAGCACTCGGCCGAACACTACGCCGCGATGCGCGAAAATCTCGCTCGCGACGGTCATTGGCGCGGCGAGCTGTGGCAGCGGCGCAAGGACGGCGACGAGTTCCTGAGCTGGATCGAAACCGCCGAAGTGCGCGACGGCGACGGCCAGCGCACGCATTTCGTCAGCGTGATCTCCGACATCACCGACCGCAAGCGCGCCGAGCAGGAGCTGCGCTACCTCGCCAATTACGATGCCCTGACCGGCCTGCCCAACCGCACCCTGCTGAGCGAACGCATCGGCCACGCGATCGTTCGTGCGCGCCGCGCCGGACGCAAGATCGGCGTGCTGTTCCTCGATCTCGACCGCTTCAAGCACGTCAACGACTCGATGGGTCACGCCGCCGGCGACCGCATGCTGAAGGCGGCCGGCAATCGGCTGCGCCAGGTTGTGCGCGAGGGCGATTCGGTCGCGCGCCTAGGCGGCGACGAGTTCACCGTGGTGATCGAGGACATCGCCGACGGCGCCGAGGCCGAGCGCGTCGCCGAGAAGATCATCGCCGCGTTCGAGCAGCCGCTGGAGCTGGACAGCGGACAGGAAGTGGTGATCTCGCCGTCGATCGGGATCAGCCTGTATCCCGACCACGGGCAGGCGCCGAGCGACCTGCTCAAGTTCGCCGATACCGCGATGTATCAGGCGAAAGAACGCGGACGTAAGACGTACATGGTCTATACCGAGGCGATGGACGCCGCGGCTCGGCTGCGCGCGACGATGCTAGCCGCGCTCGGCAAGGCGCTCGAACGCAACGAGCTGTCGCTGGTGTACCAGCCCAAGCTGTCCCTGCTCGACGAGCGCGTCACCGGCGTCGAGGCGCTGCTGCGCTGGCACAGCAGCGAGCTGGGCGACATCTCGCCGGGCATGTTCATTCCGCTCGCCGAAGAAACCGGCCTGATCATCCCGATCGGCGACTGGGTCGTGGCACAGGCCTGCGCGCAGCTCGCGCGCTGGCGCGAGGTCGGCCTCAGCGACATCACGATGTCGGTCAACGTCTCGGTCGCGCAATTGCTGCGCGGCGATCTGATCCAGCGCCTGTACGAAGTGCTGGCCGAGAACGACATTCCGCCCAACCAGCTCGAATTGGAATTGACCGAAAGCATGGTCATGGCGAACGCCGAGCAGTCGATCACCACACTGCAACGGCTGAAGGCGATCGGCGTGACCTTGTCGATCGACGATTTCGGCACCGGCTACTCGTCCTTGAGTTATCTCAAGCGCCTGCCGATCGACACCTTGAAGATCGACAAGGAATTCGTCGGCGACATCACCACCGACCCCGACGACGAAGCGATCACGGCGACCGTGATCGCGATGGCGCACTCGCTCGGCCTCAACGTCGTCGCCGAGGGCGTGGAAATCGCCGAACAGGTCGAATACCTGCGCGAACAAGACTGCGACGAGGTGCAGGGCCATTGGCTGGCCGCGCCCATGCCGCCGCAGCAATGCCTGGACTTCCTGATCGAGCGCGCACATCGGCGCCGCATCGTGCTCGGCGAGTACTGATCGCCGCGGCGCAGCAGCGCCGACGGCAAGGTTTCGGGCCCGCCGCCGGCGGTCCGCCGGCTGTCTCACCCGGCGACAAATCCCGATGCTATATTCGCCGCATGTCCGCGCACCTGGAAAGCCTGCTGACCTTGGGGGACCGAGTCGATCGGCTGCTCGATCTGTGCCGCGCGCTGCAGGAGGAGAACCGCAGCCTGCGTCACAGCCAGGAGCAGCTCAGCCTCGAGCGCGCCCAGCTGATCGCACGCAACGAGCAGGCGCGCTCACGTGTCGAAGCGATGATCCTGCGCTTGAAGTCGCTGGAGCAGAACCACGCATGAGCCGGCAGCGAGGCCGAACACGATGAGCGGCAGCGAGCCCGTCGCGGTCAATATTCTCGATCGCGAATTCCTGATCGCCTGCACGCCGGAGGAACGCGAGGGATTGCTCGCCGCGGCGCGCTACCTCGACGGCAAGATGCGCGAGATGCGCAACAATGCGCGCACCGCGGCGCTCGATCGCATTGCGATTCTGGCTGCGCTGAACATCAGCCACGAACTGCTTGGTGCGCGGCAGCGTGAATCGAACGAAACCGCGCAGTTGGCAGAGAAGCTGCATGCGCTGAACGCAAAGCTTGAACGCGCGTTCCCCGGCTCACTACAATAGCCGCGGGTGTCCTCTGCGGTGCCCGGCAGCGCACTCTTACATATTGCCTTGTTCCTATAGACGACCCCGGGACGGCGAAGCGAAACCTGTGTGCATGTCCGCTTCGGCGGAAAGCCTGAAGGTTGTGCCAGCCCTCCCACCTGATCCCAGGGATCAAGGTCGTTCGATGCGCACCGGCTCCAGCGGAGGACATCTTTCTTTTGCGTTCGTCCTTGAACGCTGCTTCGGTTTTTGCGAGTCGCACTCCGCAAGCTCGCGACTGCGGAGAGTCCAGAGCGGCCATCCATGGCCGCACTTCTCAATTAGATGCCTGCCTTCGATGAGCGCCGTCGCAAACTGGCTTGACGGCAGAAATGCGAAGTCGAACGCATGACCGATCTCTCCTCTTCTCCGACACCTTCTGATCCGCGCTCCGCGTTGCGCAAGGAACTGCGCTTGCGGCGCGAGGCTTTGTCGGCGAGCGAACGCATCGCCGCAGCCAATGGGTTGATCGCACAACTCGAGCAAATTCCGGAGTTTCTGACCGATCGGCGCGTGGCCGGTTACTGGGCGGTCGGCGGCGAGCTGCCCTTGCTCGGGCTGATGCCGGGACTGCGTGCACGCGATCAGATTTATCATCTTCCGGTGGTCGGTGCGGATCGGCGCCTGCGTTTCGCGCCGTGGCGGCCGGGCGTGGAGATCGCACCGAACCGCTACGGCATCCCGGAGCCGGTCGGCGCCGAGTCGGAGCTGTTGGGGCCCGCGCAGATCGACCTCGTTCTGCTGCCCTTGCTCGGTTTCGATCGCCGCGGCTATCGGCTCGGTTTCGGCGGCGGCTACTACGACCGCAGTTTCGACTTCCTGCGCCAGCGCGCCGACGTCGGCAAACCGGTGCTGGTCGGCGTCGGCTATGCGCTGCAGGAAGTCGCCGCGATCGAGCCGATGCCGTGGGACGTACGCCTGGACTACGTCGCGACCGAGCGCGAACTGATCGATCTGACCGCACCGGTGCAGTGATCGTCAGGCGGCGCGGCTGCTAAAGTCGCCTCTCGGCGGCGACGGTGGATTCCATGCACTACTGGTTGATGAAAACTGAACCCGACGCGTTCTCGATCGACGATCTGGCGCGCGTGAAGACCGAACCCTGGACCGGTGTGCGCAACTACCAGGCGCGCAACTACATGCGCGACGGCATGCAGGTCGGCGACGGCGTGCTCTTCTATCATTCGAGCTGTCCCGAACCCGGCGTGGTCGGCCTGGCCGAGGTCGCTTCGGTCGCCTATCCCGATCCGACCCAGTTCCAGCGCAAGAGCGACTACTACGACGAGAAGAGCACGCCGGAGAATCCGCGCTGGATGCTGGTCGACGTCGCGTTCAAGCGCAAACTCAAGCGCACGATCGGGCTCGAGGAGCTCAAACAGCAAGCCAAACTCGAAGGCTTCGCCCTGCTCCAGCGCGGCAACCGCTTGTCGGTGCTGCCGGTGAGCAAGGCGCAGTGGAACCACATCCTCGCGCTCGAATGACGCGGCGGCGAACGGAGAATTCGATGTCGAAGGACGAACAGAAGCGCCTAGCCGGGCGCGCCGCGATGCGCTATGTCGAGGACGGCATGATCGTCGGCGTCGGCACCGGCTCGACCGTGGCGCATTTCATCGACGCGCTGGCCGAACGCAAGCATCTCATCGAAGGCGCGGTGTCCAGTTCGGAGCAGTCCACCCGCCTCCTGCGCGAGCGCGACGTAAACGTGCTCGACCTCAACGCCGCCGGCGACATTCCGCTTTACGTCGACGGCGCCGACGAATGCGATGCGCAGCGCTGCCTGATCAAGGGCGGCGGCGGTGCGCTGACGCGCGAGAAGATCATCGCAGCGGCGGCGGCGCGCTTCGTCTGCATCATCGATCCCGCCAAGCGGGTCGACGCGCTCGGCCGTTTCCCGCTGCCGATCGAAGTGATTCCGATGGCGCGCAGCTACGTCGCGCGCGAGATCGTCAAACGTGGCGGCAACCCGGTATGGCGTGACGGCGTCGTCACCGACAACGGCAATTGGATCCTCGATGTGCACGGCTGGCGCATTGAGCGACCCGCCGAATTCGAGCGCGAGCTGAATCAGATCGCCGGCGTCGTCACGGTTGGCCTGTTCGCGCAGCGCCCGGCCGACGTCGTGCTGGTCGGTGCCGAAGAGGTGTTCTGAGCCCGCATTTCCGGCGGAATCTGTCCGTTTCGAACGCGCGACTGCGTATCTGAAATAGACGCGCTATCGCGCGAGCTTCCGGGAACCTTGCGCATGAGCGTCTTTCCGTCCGGCCACGCACCTCTGCGGCGGCGCTGCCTGGCCGCCGCGCTGGCGACCGTCTTGTTCACCGCCATGGCAGCCGACGAATCACGCGCCGCCACCGAAACGCCGTGGCCGCGGCTGCGTAGCGAGCCGAGCTGGCCGCTGTTTGGGGTTCTGAAAGACCGCAATCGACGCCCCGCAACACCCGTGCAGACCGCGGCGACACGTACGGTCAGCAACTGCAATGACAACGGCGCTGGTTCCCTACGCGCGACGATCGCCGCTGCCGGCGAGGCCGATACGATCGATCTCAGCCAGCTGCGTTGCGGTCGCATCACGCTCGCGACCGGCGCGATTCCAATCCAGGTCGACAATCTCACCGTGGTCGGGGGCGGCCGGTGGAGCTCGATCATCGACGGCGGCAATCGCGATCGGGTGTTCATTCACTACGGGCTCGGCACGCTGACGCTGCAGCAACTGACCGTCAGCGGCGGCTACTACCGCGCAACCGGCCACGATGTCGCGTTCGGCGGCTGTATCGCCGCTCGCAGCTACCTCAGCTTGGATCGTGCGACGGTGCAAGACTGCAAGGCAGTCGGTGTCGGTTCTTACGGCGGCGGCACCTTCGCGTACGCGCTGCTGATGAAGAACAGCACGATCAGCGGCAATCTCGCCTCGGGTCGGCTCGACGATGCCACCACCGCAGGTTTCGGCGGCGGCGCTTATGCCTACCTAGTGCAGATCGCAGACAGCACGATCACTGCCAACCGCACGGATTACCAGGTAGATGCGCGCTTTTTCAGCTACGGCATCGGCGGCGGTTTAATGGCCATCAATGGCGGCAGCATTCAGAACTCGACCATCGACTCGAACTACAGCCAAGGGCGCGGCGGTGGTCTCGCGGCGTTCAGCGACCTTTTCGTGTCCAACAGCACGATCTCCGGCAATGAGGCAGAGGCGGAAATGGGCGGCGGGGTTTTCCTGCGCTGGCCGTCGACCCTGCAGCTCGACAACAGCACCATCGCTTTCAATCATGCCGGGTTCGATGCAGGCGGTGTCTGGCTCAACGCTCCCGGTTCGTACTTCAGAAGCAGCATCGCATTCGGCAACCTCATCGCTCGCGGAGCTGATGCGGACAGTGGGCATGATCTCGGCAATCGCCCAAGGCCGTCCTCGACCGGCATCGATCTTACGATCGGCGGCAACGACAACCTCGTCGGCAGCGCTGGAGCGTCAATGATCTTGCCGGCGGATACGCTAAACATTGATCCCCTGCTCGAGCCGCTGGATTTCAATGGCGGCACGACGCGCACACACGCACTGCGACCGGAAAGCCCCGCGATCGATACCGGCAGCAACCCCGGAGGTTTGACTTTCGATCAGCGTGGCGGCGCCTTCCCACGCTCTTACGGCGGCGCCACCGACATCGGCGCGTTCGAACGCCAGCCGCCACAGCCGACAAACATCCCCACGCCGGTGCCGGCTCTATCGGTCTGGACCACTGGGATATTGGCCGCGCTGCTGGCATTGATCGCAAGCGCGAGCAGCCGCGTCGGTCGACGGCGACCCTAAGCGCGCTTCTCGCCGAGTGATCGATCGCAAGGAAAAGTGTCGCGGGCGATGCCTTAAGCGATATCGCTTGCGCTAAAACGAAAAATCCCCGCGCGAGGCGGGGATTTTTCATTTGAGGCGAGCCCTGCGAAAGCGTGAATCCGCTCCCTATGCCGCACCCGCTTCGATGTTGGCAGCCCCGGATGGATTCGAACCACCGAATGCCTGAGTCAGAGTCAGGTGCCTTACCGCTTGGCGACGGGGCTGTGCTGACCGCTAGTTTAGCGCTTGGAGTACTGCGTGGCGCGACGCGCCTTGTGCAGACCGACCTTCTTGCGCTCGACCTCGCGCGCATCGCGCGTCATGAAACCGGCCTTGCGCAGCGGCGACTTGAACGCCTCGTCGTACTCGACCAGCGCACGCGCGATACCGAGACGGATCGCACCGGCCTGGCCGGTCATGCCGCCGCCTTCGACCGTGACCAGCACGTCGAACTTGTCGTGGTTCTGGGTCAGCTCGAGCGGCTGGCGCACGATCATGCGCGAAGTCTCGCGACCGAAGAACTCGTCGAGCGGCTTGCCGTTGACGACGATGCTACCGGTGCCCTTGCGCAGGAACACGCGTGCAGCGGAAGACTTGCGACGACCCGTACCGTAGTTCTGTTGAATAGCCATGTAGGTTCTATGCTTTGCGTTGAAAAGTCCGCACAACGATGTGCGGGCTCTTGCGAGGAATTCGCATTATGCCTTGATGTCCAGCACTTGCGGCTGCTGCGCCTCGTGCGGATGGCTCGCACCGGCGTAGACCTTGAGCTTGCGATACATCGCACGGCCCAGCGGATTCTTCGGCAGCATGCCCTTCACGCCGATTTCGATCACGCGCTCGGGATGCTTGGCCAGCATGTCCTTCAGCGAAGTCGTCTTCAGGTTGCCGATGTGGCCGGTGAAGCGGTGATAATTCTTGTCGTCCAGCTTCTTGCCGGTGACCGCGATCTTCTCCGCGTTGATCACGACGAGATAGTCGCCGGTGTCCACGTGCGGCGTGTAGATCGGCTTGTGCTTGCCGCGCAGACGGTGCGCGAGTTCGGTGCACAGGCGGCCGAGCGTCTTGTCGGTGGCGTCGACGACGTACCAATCACGCTTTACGGTTTCAGCATTGGCGCTGATCGTTTTCATAATCCGGAGACTCTGGTTCGGCCCCTGCGCAAGCGGGCACGGCGGAAAGAGGGCGCGGGAGAATAGCGGAAGAGTGCCGACTTGGCAACTCCGCACGACCGCTCGGCGAAGAGCGGGATGATAGCATCAAACGCATGCTCGGCGATGCCCCGCCCTCCCCCGATTCCCGTCTGCTCGCCCTGACCGACCAGTGCGTCATGTGCGGGCTGTGCCTGCCGCACTGTCCGACCTACCGGCTCGATGCGATCGAGGCCGAATCGCCGCGCGGCCGGATTGCGCTGGCGCGCGCGCTGACCACCGGCACGGTCGAGCCGACGACGTCGGCGCTGGCTCATCTGGATCATTGCCTGGGCTGCCTGTCGTGCCAGAAGGTCTGCCCCTCGCAGGTCGCGTACGAGGAGATCCTGGTGCGCACGCGCGCCGCCCTGCGCGCGCGCCGACCAGCGCCGAGCGCACTGCGGCGCTGGCTGCGCAATCCGACGCGCCTGACCCGACTGGCGCGCGTCGGCGCCGCCTTGCGCAGCGACCGCTGGCTGCCGGCGCTCGGACGCGTGCTGCCGAAAGGCTCGCTGGCGCGCAGGCTCGCGCTGGCGCAGCCTGCGCCGATTGCCCCGCCGCGGTTCGAGCGCCCACGGCACCGGGCCGAATCGCGCGGCCGCATCGCCCTCTTTCGCGGCTGCGTGGCCAGCGTCTACGACCGCGATACGTTCGCGGCCGCGCAAATCCTGCTCGAGGCGATCGGCTACGAGGTCGTCGCCACCTCGGCCGGCGCCTGTTGCGGCGCGCTGCCGCGGCACGCCGGCGAGGTCGAAGCAGCCGCGGCGAGCGCTGCGGCGACACGCGAGGAACTGCAGCGCAGCGGCGCGGAGGTGGTCCTGGTCAGCGCCAGCGGCTGTTACGGCGACTTGCGCGATCAGGTCATCCAGAACGGTTCGCTGCGGGTAGCGGATGTGCACGCATTTCTCGCCGCCGACGCCGGCTTCGCCGCCCTGCGCTTTAGGCCGCTGGCGGCGCGTGCCGCGCTGCACCTGCCGTGCACCCAGGTCAATGTGGCCGGCGCGATCGACGCTATCGCGGCCCTGCTTGCGCGCATTCCCGACCTGGCCGTGCTGCCGCTGCCCGAGCAGCCGCGCTGCTGCGGCGCGGCCGGCAGCTACTTGCTCGAATTCCCCGAACGCGCCGATCGCTTGCGCGCGGAAAAGCTCGACCAGGCCGCCGCGCTGCGGCCCGACCTGATCCTGACCACCAACATCGGCTGCCGCCTGCATCTGGATAACGGATTGCGCGAGCGTGCGGCGCCGATCCCGCTACGTCATCCGCTGGCGCTGCTGGCCCAACAGCTGGACAATTCCGCCCCATGACCGCTCGCACTCTGTCGCCGCTGGACCGCGCCCTGATCGAAATCGAGCGCGCGCTGGAAACCGTGTTCGTCGCGACCCCGGCGGCCTCGCAGCCCTCGCCCGCCGGCCGCATCGAGGACGGCCAACTCGACGAGGCCGCGCGCCGTCACGCCGCGGGCCTTATGCGCGTCAATCACGTCGGCGAAGTGTGCGCGCAGGCACTGTACTTCGGCCAAGCTGCTGTCGCACGCGAGGAAACTCTGCGCGAGCAGATGCTCGCCGCCGCGGCGGAGGAAACCGATCATCTGGCCTGGTGCGGCGAACGTCTCGAAGAACTCGGCAGCCGGCCGAGCCTGCTCAACCCGCTCTGGTACGCCGGCGCTTACACGATCGGCGCCGCCGCGGGTCTAGTCGGCGATCGGCTCAGCCTCGGCTTCGTGGTCGAGACCGAGCGCCAGGTCGAGGCGCATCTGGGCGAGCATCTGGAAACCCTGCCGCCCGGCGACGAACGCAGCCGCGCGATCGTGCGCCGCATGAAGAGCGACGAAGCCGAGCACGCCGAACGCGCACTGGCCGCCGGCGCGCGCCGCCTGTCCGATCCGGTGCCGGCGCTGATGCGCTTGGCTTCGAATGTGATGAAGGCGGTGGCCTATCGCTTGTGAGCTGCGCTCACAAGCGAAGGGATTGGAGATTCGGGATTAGGGATTCGAAAAAGCGCAACCTTTCAACTGGGTCGCTCTCACAAATCTCCAATCCCGAATCCCCAATCCCGGCCCTTACATCAAATTGCGGCCGTGGAACAGCTCCTCGATCTCGCGCTTGAGCAGCTGCTCGATGCGCTGACGTTCCTTGAACGATAGATCGTCGGCTTGCGCTTCGAACAAGTAGGTGTCGAGGTCGAAGTCCTTCACGTGCATCTTCGTGTGGAAGATGTTTTCTTGGTAGACGTTGACGTCGAACATCTCGTACTTCTGGCGGATGTGCTTGGCCAGATAGTCCTGGATCGAGTTGATCTTGTGGTCGATGTAGTGCTTGCGCCCTTTCACGTCGCGGGTGAAGCCGCGCACGCGATAGTCCATCGTCACGATGTCCGATTCGAAACTGTCGATCAGGTAATTCAACGCGCGCAACGGCGAGATCACGCCGCAGGTGGCGACGTCGATGTCGGCACGGAAGGTCGCGATACCGTTGTGCGGATGCGTTTCCGGATAGGTGTGCACGGTGATGTGGCTTTTGTCCAAATGCGCCACCACCGCGTCGGAGATCATGTCTTTGCCGAGCTTGTCGACCACCGGATGCTCGGAAATCAGGATCGTCACCGAGGCGCCCTGCGGATCGTAGTCCTGGCGCGCGATATTGAGGATGTTCGCGCCGATGATCTCGGCCACATCCGACAGGATCTGCGTCAAGCGATCGGCGTCGTACTGCTCGTCGATGTACTCGATGTAGCGCTGACGCTGCTCCTCTGAGACGGCGTAGCAGATGTCGTAGATGTTGAAGCTGAGCGCCTTGGTGAGGTTGTTGAAACCCTGCAACTGCAGACGCGGAATCGGTTTGACCACGGCGGTTTACCTGAAGGACGGGCGGCGAGAAGTAGCGACGTCGGCAAAATGCGTTCCGGCATTGTGCCGATCCAACCGGACCGGCACATGGCCGGAGCGGCTCGTGACGGTTCGACGACGGTGTCGCCGAGCCGACTGCGATCCATTCCACGGATCGCTGCGGCAGACCGTCTTCGCCGGTCTGCTGGGGCGCGGATTATGGGCCATGCGGCGGCGTGAAGAAACCGATGCGGGAGAGGCTTGTTTTCATGGGTCGACAGCGACTCGGAATGTAGGGTTGTGTGTCTGCGCGCACAAACCGGCAATTGCTGCGCGCGCAAAGTGCAACGTGTCATCGAATATGCAATAAGATGTGAAGACGTCCACTCACGCCGGGCTCGCAAACGTCGGGACCCCCCGCGTTCCGGCATGACGCGGTGCAGACCGCAGAGGGACTCCAAGGGGTCATTGGTGGAAGCACAGGGCAAGATCGCCGATTTTCGTTACAGCTTGCAGCGCGAGGTCAATCGGGTTCAGGCACCGCCGATGCTGACGCCGGATCGCCACGCGATCGAGCGTTTTCTGGCGGCGTGTCATCGGCGTCGTTACGCCAGCAAGACCGCGATCATCCGGCCCGGCGACTCGGCCAATATCCTCTACTACGTCATCGACGGTTCCCTGACCGTCTCGTCGGAGGACGAGGAAGGCCGCGAGCTGATCCTGGCTTATCTCAATCGCGGTGAATTCATCGGCGAAATGGGCTTGTTCATCGAAACGCCGCGGCGCGAAGTGATGGTGCGTACGCGAACGCCGTGCGAGTTGGCCGAGATCGGCTACGAGCGCATGTTCAGCCTGTTCGAAGGCCCGCTGCGCGACGAATGCCCGAAAATCCTGTTCGCGATCGGCTCGCAGCTGACCAACCGCCTCTTGCACACCTCACGCAAGGTCAGCCGGCTCGCCTTCATGGACGTAACCGGCCGCGTCGCCAAGACCTTGGTCGACCTGACCGACGAACCGGACGCGATGACGCATCCGAACGGCAAGCAGATCCGTATCTCGCGCCAAGAAATCAGCCGTATCGTCGGTTGTTCACGCGAAATGGTCGGCCGCGTGCTCAAGCAGCTCGAAGAGCAGGGCATGATCACGGTGTCGGGCAAGACCATCGTCGTGCTCGGCGCGCACTGACGCGTCGCTAGCGCTTGCGGCGCCCCGCTCCGGCTCGGCCGGGCTGCCGATAAATCATGTAGACGTCCGAACGCTGGTAGTGGCTGTCCGGCCGCCGCGCCGGCTGCCGCACGAAGCCGGCGCTTTCGTACAGCGCGAGCGCCGGCTTGAGCTTGGAATTGGATTCGAGAAACAGCATGCGGCCTTCGCGGCGCGTGAACTCGGCCACGGCCGCCTCGATCAAGAGCCGCCCGGCCCCTTTGCCGCGCCAGGCCGCTTCGACACCCATCTTCGACAGCTCGTACTCGCCCGCCGCGGCCGCCTTGAGCAAGGCGACCGTACCGATCACTTCGCCGTCCAGACGCGCGAAGAAGATCGCACCGCCCGGCTCGAGCACGTGCTGCTCGGGCTCGCTGAGAACGTCGCGATCGATCGGCTCCAGCGACCAGTAGCGCTCCAGCCACTGCGCGTTGATGCGATAGAAGTGATCGCGCAAGGCGGCTTCGAACGGCACGATCTCGACCTCGGCGGCGGCCAGACGCGCGTGCTGGACGAGGATCTCGTGCAGCACGCCATCACCCGACAGCTCGGTCTCGAGTGCTTTCATCGCCGTGTTGAGATCGCCCGCGTGACGTGCCAGCAAGGCCGCCGTAGCGCGCCGAATCGCGGTCCATATCGGCCCCATGCCGGCGAGGCGGCGTTCCGCCGCGAGCGGCAGATCGAGCAGGCTGCGACGCGCATCGGCGCGATCGGAGCGGCGCACCAGCCAGCCTGCGGCGACGAGCTTGTTCGCCAGCTGGCTCACCGCCGGGTGCGTCTGCCCGATCGCCTGCGCGATCTGCGTCACGGTGCCCGGACCTTTGACCTGCACGTAGCGCAAGACCGGGAACCAGTGCGCATCGAGGTCGATGCCGGCTTCGCGGTAAGCCGCGTTGGCGATGCGGTAACAGCGTTCGCTGAGCGCCTTGAAGCGGCTGCCGAGCGCGAGTTCGTTCTGGGCGTGCAAGAAGTTCATTTGCGTAATCACTTACGAAAGTGTCTACGCTAAGACTTTCCACCCGGCCTGGCAAGCCGCCGCTGCTACCACTCGACCACGCTGAGGCGCCGGCCCAGCCGCGCGGACACGCGCGCCAGGGTGTTTCGATCCGGATTGACCAACACCGCCGACCGCGCCGCGGCCAGCATGGTCAGGTCGTGATGCGAGTCGCTGTAGGCCTTTTCCCACGGCGGCCGCACGCCGTGGCGCGCCAGCTGAAGCGCCTTCTGAAAGCGAATGTTGTGCAGCACGAGCCGCATGCCCAAACGCCCGCGAGCGAGCTTGGAACCGAGCAGCTCGACGTCGCCGAAGCCGAGTTCGTCGAGAATCGCGCGCGCCAGCGTCTCTTCGCAGCCGGTGACGACCAGCACACGATCGCCGGCGTGCCGATGCGCGTTCAACGCGGCGCAGGCGCTGCGAGCGATGTTGCGCGTATCGCGTGCCAGGGCGCGGCCGAACGTCTGCGCGAGTTCGCGGTAGCGCTGCTCGCCGACGCCGACCAGTGCCCAGTTCACCGCCAGATGCAGTAGGCGCTTGCGGCCGCCGCGTGTCAGCGCCGCCGCGCCGAGCAATGGCGCCATCGGCAACAGCAGCAAGGCGCGCCACCATCCACGCGCATAACGTGAGCGCATGAAGCGTGCGAAGGAATCGCCACGCACGATTACGCCGTCGAAATCGAACAAAACGATGTTTTTCTCTTGCTCATCCATGAGTGCGGAAGCCGGAAAGCCGCCAAAAGTGGCCGCATTTTTCAGTTTTCTCGCGCTTATCCCTGCGCGCGAAGATCGAGCATCGAGGTTCGAAGCCGCCCAGCTCAACTTTCAAGAAACAGCCGCCGCAGTTCGGCGCCGGGGTCGGGCGCGCGCATGAACGCCTCGCCAACCAGGAACGCGTCGATACCGGCGTCCTGCATCTTCTCCACGTCCGCACGCGTGTGAATGCCGCTCTCGGTGACCAGCAGGCGGCCCGCATCGACGCGCTCGCGCAGGGTCAGAGTGGTGTCGAGCGAGGTCTCGAAGGTGCGCAGGTTGCGGTTGTTGACGCCGATCAGCGGCGCCGGAATGCCGAGCGCGCGCTCGAGTTCGATCTCGTCATGCACTTCGACCAGCACGTCGAGGTCGAGCTCGGCCGCGAGCAAGGCGAGTTCGAGCAAGGCCGGATCACCGAGCGCGGCGACGATCAGCAGGATGCAATCGGCACCGATCGCGCGCGCTTCGTAGACCTGATACGGATCGATCGTGAAATCCTTGCGCAGCACCGGCAGCGCGCAAGCGGTACGCGCCTGTTCCAGATAGTCTTCGCTGCCCTGGAAGAAATCGCGGTCGGTCAGCACCGACAGGCAAGCGGCACCGGCGGCGGCGTAGCTCGCCGCGATCGCGGCGGCGTCGAAGTCGGCTCGGATCACGCCTTTGGACGGGCTCGCTTTCTTGATCTCGGCGATCACCGCCGGCTCGCCCTCGTCGATCTTCGCTTCCAGCGCGGCGACGAAGCCGCGCGTCGGCGCCAGGTCGGCCACGCGCGCGGACAGTTCGCGCAACGGGAGTCGCGCGTTGCGTTCGGCGATTTCCTCGACTTTGCGCGCGAGGATGCGATTCAAAATGTCGCTCATGAACGTCCGCCTTCGCTTGTGCGAGCAAGCTGCTGCGTGATGTTTACGAATTGTTCCATTTTTGCCAATGCCGCGCCGCTGGCGACCGCCGCACGCGCTCTTGCGATGCCTTCGCCGATCGAATCGGCGAGGTCGGCCGCATACAGCGCGGCGCCGGCGTTGAGCAGCACGATATCGCGCGCGACACCCGGCGTGTTGCCGAGCGCTTCGAGCAAGAGCGCCTTCGATTCGGCCACATCGGCCACGCGCAGATTGCGGCTCGAAGCCATCACCAAGCCGAAATCTTCCGGCTCGATCTCGTACTCGCGCACTTCGCCCTCGCGCAGCTCGCCGACCATCGTCGCCGCACCGAGCGAGATCTCGTCCATGCCATCGCGTCCCCACACCACCAGCGCGTGCCGCGCCCCGAGCCGCTGCAGCGCGCGCACCTGGATGCCGACCAGGTCGGGATGAAACACGCCCATCAGCACGTTCGGCGCGCCGGCCGGATTGGTCAGAGGACCCAAGATGTTGAAGATCGTGCGCACGCCCAGTTCCTTGCGCACGGGCGCGACGACCTTCATCGCCGGATGGTGATTGGGCGCGAACATGAAACCGATGCCGGTTTCTTCCAGGCACAGCGCGACGTCGCGCGGCGCCAGCGCGATCGCCGCACCCAGCGCTTCGAGCACGTCGGCGCTGCCGGACTTGGACGACACGCTGCGATTGCCGTGCTTGGCCACACGCGCGCCGGCTGCGGCGGCGACGAAGGTCGAGGCGGTGGAGATGTTGAAACTGTGCGCGCCGTCGCCGCCGGTGCCGACGATGTCGACCAGATGCGCGTTGCGTGCCGCGGTTTCCGCATCGTCCGGCCACGGCACTTTCTCGGCCAACTCGCGCATCACGCGTGCTGCGCCGGCGATCTCGCCGATGGTTTCCTTCTTCACGCGCAGGCCGGTCAGGATCGCCGCGACCAGGGTCGGCGACACCTCGCCGCGCATGATCTGGCGCATCAGATCGACCATCTCGTCGTGGAAGATCTCGCGGTGTTCGATCGTTCGTTGCAGCGCTTCCTGCGGGGTGATCGGCATGGGATACGTTCGCGGCGAAGTGGCGTCAGCGCACACGATAGTGAATCAGATGGATGTCGGCACGTCCCTGCCCGCCGGCGCGCTCACCGGAGAAGAGAAGAACCCGGGCCTGGCTCGGATCCGCCGACGGGCCGAGGATCCAGCCGCCGTCGACGTTGACGCGCGCGTCGAGGCGCCGCGCATGGACGTAACGATCACCCTCGCGCACGGCCGACCACAGCGCGATCGGCGCCTGCTCGACGTCGTCGGAGCGCGCGAACACCAGCACGTTTCCGCCGTCGAGCCAGGCGGCATCGAAGTCGTCGCCCGGGCCGTTGACCTCGCCGGCGAGCGGCGCCGCCGCCTGCCAGCGGCCGTCGCGCCAGGCGCTGACGAAGAGATCGTGGCGACCCGCGCCGCCGCGCCCGTTGGTGGCGAACAACAAAGTCTTGCCGTCCGGCGACGGCGATGGCGCCCATTCGTCGCCGGCGGAATTCACGCCGGCACCGAGGTTGCTTGGTTCGCCGAAGGTCGCCGCGGCGGGATCGAACGCGACCTGCCAGATGTCGTCGCCGCCGTAGCCGCCGGGGCGATTGGAGAAGAAGAACACCGTGCGGCCATCAGCGCTGAAGGCCGGATCGAATTCGTTCGCCGCGCTGTCGAATCCGACCGCGGTCGGAGCGCTCCAGCGTTCCCCCTCGCGGCGGCTCATCCAGATGTCCCAGCCGCCGGCGCCGCCGGGGCGATTGGTACTCCCCCACAGCACGGTTTTGCCGTCGGGACTCAGAGCAGCGCGAACCTCCGAGTACGGCGACGAAACCACGCCCGGCAGAAACAGCGACGACTCGCCGACTAGCTCGAAGCCGGCCTCACGCTTGGTCGGCGCGGCGCAAGCGCCCAGCGCCGCGGCGAGCGGCAGCAGTGTGAGCGCGCGGAGGGTCATACGAGCGTGCCCACGAACGCCTCTCACGCGGCCTTCGGCAAAACCTGCGCAAGAAAGTTGCGCAACAGATCGTGGCCGTGCTGGGTCAGGATCGATTCGGGATGGAACTGCACGCCCTCGATCGGCGCGGTCTTGTGGCGCAGACCCATGATCTCGTCGATCGAGCCGTCCGCGGCGAGCGTCCAGGCCGACACGTGCAGGCAATCGGGCAGCGAAGACTTTTCCACCACCAGCGAGTGATAACGCGTCGCCTCGAACGGATTGGGCAGACCGCGGAACACCCCCTTGCCGTCGTGATGAATCGGCGAGGTCTTGCCATGCATGATCTCGCGCGCACGCACCACCTTGCCGCCGAACACTTGTCCGATCGCCTGGTGGCCCAGACAAACGCCGAACACCGGCACGCTGCCGCCGAGACAATCGATGATTTCGAGCGAGATACCGGCTTCGTCCGGCGTGCCCGGCCCGGGCGAGATCACGATCGCGCTCGCGCCGAGCTTGCGCACCGCCTCGAGCGTCAGCGCATCGTTGCGGACCACGCGCACCTCTTCACCCAGCTCGCCGAAGTACTGCACGAGGTTCCAGGTGAAGCTGTCGTAGTTGTCGATCATCAGCAGCATGTAACCATCCACTCGCCGAAGCAGCCAGCGTCCAATGTATACGATGAAACGCAATTCGCGCCCGCGCCCGCCGTCCAACCGGCGCCGAAGGCCGTGTTGACCCAAGCCGTAGCGCGCGGAGACGCAAGAAAGCACAAGCCTAGGATGAGCACGGCCGCCGGGCAAGCACGGAGCCGAGTGCGACCGTTTCATGCTCGGGGTTGGGCTGAACGCGAAATCCGGCAGACGCCACGGTCCGATCGTGTAGGGCCGGCATCGAGTCGTATCGTCCGCCCCACTATTTTCGCAGCGACCGACCGCCGGCTGCTCGCACTACTTCCGCAGCTGGCGCCCCTTATCGGGAGACGAGCGGAAGCGAGGATCGTCCGCGAAGCTGCGATGGGGTGACGCCGCGGCGCAACCTCAGCGCCGTCGTCAGGTGGCTGTGACTGGAGAATCCGACGCGGTAGGCAATCTCGCTGAAATCGACGGCCGTATTTGTAATCAGTCGCACGGCGCGATCGAGGCGGCGATCGAGCACGTACTGCGCCGGCGTGCTGCCGAACGTGCGACGGAACGCCGAGGAAAAATCGCGCCGATCGCAATCGGCCAGCTTCGCCAATTGGTCACAGCTCAGCCGCAGATGCAGATGCTCGTCGATATGCTGCCGCAGCTTCTGCGCACGCAACACCGTGAGCTCTTGTGAGAGCGGCGGCGTGCATCCCTCCACCCCCTCGCGGGATTGGGCGAACAGATGCACGGCGAGCGCGTGGAACAGCGTGTCTTTCTGCATGAGCGCGAGGTCGTCGTCGCGGTTGCTCAGTGCGACGAGCTGGTCGATCAGGGGGCAGAGAAACGGTTCGGTTCTGGCGAACGCCAGCACGAGCGGCCGCTCGTCGGGAAAGCCGAGTTGCTCGGTGGCGAAGCGCGGCGGGAAGTACAGTTCGCAGTTGTGGATGGACGCGGTGACGACCCGAAAGTCCATTCGCACCGCCTGCGGAAATACGGCGATCTGGCCGCGCCGCGTCGCGCCGAAGCGGAAACCGCGGCCGTCGATTTCGCCCTCGTGCTCGCGAACCACGCCCTGCCGCATGATCAGGACGACCTCGTGCGTGTTCTTCGAGCGCAGATCCATCGCTGTCGGCGCGTAGAAGCCTTGGAACAGCAGCGCACCACGCCACTCCATCAAGCAACGGCGCTCCAGCGCGGTCCAGGAGGGCGTGGCATCGAACGGCACGATCGATTCGAGCGGCATGATGTATCGCGGCGATGTTGAGTGAACGATGGGGAAACTCAGTTTCCTCGACTCCGGCTCGCGAAGCGGCCATCCGGCACTGACCGGCGCGATCGGTGATCGCGCCGCCCGAGATTCAACCCTCGACGATCGCGCGCCGGCGCGCGATCGGCCGGCGCGAATAGAAGTTCAGCCGATTCGAGGGCGCTTTTATGCACATGGGCAGGCGTACCGTCAAAGGCATTTCGCAACCTTCCGGCGCGCACGACTGCAGCGCGGGACCGAGCAGGGTCGGCCCGAGTGCGAACAGCAGAAATTGCATGGATTGATCGATCCAACGCGGCTCTCCCGGCTTCGGCAGCGCCCCTTTGCTCAGACCGCGGGCGAGTTTGAGCAGCGCTTCCAGCAGAGATTTTCCGTTGTCGCTGCCGTCCACCACGATCATACGCCGCAGATACGTGCGCACATCCGCTTGAGAAGCCATGAGCTCGCCGATCAGCACGGCGAACAGGCGTAGCGCGATGCCGTCGCGCGGGGACACGGCGCTCCGGTCCGCTTCTTTCGCCGCCTGTGCGAATGCGAGCTGGATACGGTTGTCGACCGCATCGCGCAGGCCCGACTTGGAGCCGAAATGATGGGCGATCAACGGCACCGACACATGCGCTCGTTGCGCAATCGCGCGCATCGAGGCGCCGACATAGCCCTTGATCGCAAACAAATGGATGGCGGCCTGCAAGATACGCTCGCGGCCGATCGCACTGCTGAACCTCGCACTCATACCCGCCGAGCCCAGAAACGGGTCGCGCGCGAACAGCGCATCGCAAGGTTTTCCATGACGATGAAGACAATCGAGAATGGCGCATCGTAAAAGTGGCTTCGATAATCCGTCTTTCAAATTTCGCAGTGGATTGATTGGAAATTGAAAGTCGTTTTCGATGCGAACTGAACAATTTCAGCGAATCGTTCTATTCCGGAAAACCGTCTTGCGCGCGCGCACGCTCCGGCCGAGCCATTTTCGCGTTCACTGCGACCGTCCTTCAGCGACGGCAATCGACAGGTCCTCGTTCTTGTCGGTTTCTGTATCTGGCTCATGGAAAGGCCCCGAGCACTCGGGGCCTTTCCTCTCCGGTTTTTTCGCCACGACAGACGTTCTGCCACGAGAGCGGCGCCGGCCGGCACGCCTTACGGCGACAGGGTGAAGTTCTTGCTGTAGGTCTGGCCGTTGTAGGTCACTTCGAACTTCCAGGTGCCGGCGGGGCCGGTCGGCGCAAAGTTGGTCCAATACCAATACCACCACGAGGAGGGGTAATGCGCCGCGGAGCCGTTGTGCGTCCACGAGGTATGCACCGTTCCGTTCGGCCGCAGGATGCGGTATTGGCTCTGCTGGCTGCTGAGCTGGTCGCGGTAGTAGGCACTGAAGTAGATCGTTTCGCCGTAGCGAAACGCGGTCTTCTCGTTCGGGCTTTCCTGGTTGGGGCAGGTGCCGAAGTACGGTGCCGCGCCGCCGGTCATGAGCTTGTTGATGGCCGAGTCGTAGTAGGGCCGCTGCGAGATCCAGGCCGACTGCAGATTGAGCCCGTTGCACGAACCCGCGTAAGGATCGATCAGGTTGCCGTTCGCGTCGTAGACCTCGAAATGCAGGTGCGGCTCGGTCGAGCTGCCGGAACTGCCGACCACGCCTAGCACTTCGCCCAGCGCGACGGTGGCGCCGACGCCCTTGCTGGTGAGCGAGCCGTTCTTCATGTGCCCGTACCACGCGACCGAGCCGTCGCTGTGTTGCACGTAGACTGCGTTCCAAGTGTTGTTGTTGACCGAGCAGCTGCGGTCGAAGTTGCCGTTGGAGCGATAGACGATGGTGCCCGGCGCGGCCGCCACCACTTGCACCTGGTTGTTGTCCATCTTGTACCAAGAGAACGGCCACAGATAGAAATCGGTACCACTGTGGCCGTCGTAGGTGCGCGCGCCGCAGTCGTAATCGAGCGTGCCGCCGCTACTGTCCTGGTCGACGAAATTGGAGATGGCGTGATAGCCGGGATCACTCAGCCCGTTCGAGCGCATCGGCCAAGCGAAGGTCACGCCGATCGAGCCGGACAGAACGTCGCTCTTCGACGACGACGACAGCGTGCCGGCATTGCGCCGGATGTTCTCCCAAATTTCCTGGCGCTGCGCATCGGATATCTCGTCTCGCGATTCGGGCGCTGCGCGCTCGCCGCCGCCGCTGCCTCGAGGCGCGGCGCCGACCAGATCGGCGATACGGCCGGCATCGGCACTGTGCGCAGCGGCCGGCAAAGCCCATGCGGCGCACGTCAACAGCAACGTCGCGGCACACGTCCAAGTACGGTATTGCGATGAGTCGTTCGACATGTCGATTCCCTCCTTCGCTGGAACGCAATGACTTACGCAACGCAGATGCAAGAGCACCGAAGCCGGCCTGTTGCACGCTGGTCGCCGTTTCCCCTGTCCGTGCGTCTCTCGGCTAGCTTGTGCAGAGAGATGCTCTCGGCAACGGTATGCCCAAAGCGTTGCGTCAACGCCGTCTGTAAAGCGAAGAATTGATACGTCTTGCGTATCTGGAACGGAGTTCGCACGCCGCGTGACGATACCGTCGCGACAGCGCGGCGAAATGCCTGCGCGGCTCCGCCGCAACGCCTCCGTGATCGTCGCCGCGAAGTGACGCTAGGCGGCGTCCGCCGCGGCTCCGCCGCGATCGACGCGCGCGAAGTAGCGTTCCAAGCCGCCGACCGATTCGCACATGCTGCGCGCGATCTCGCGCTCGCCCATGATCGCGGCGTCGGCGCCGCAGCTCAGCAAGTAAGCGACCTGGTCGTCGGAATGCGCACGCGCCAGCACCGCCAAGGCCGGATTCTGTTCGCGTGCGTGTTTGATGATCTGGCCGGCCTCGAGCGTGTTGGGAATCGCGATCAGCAGCGCACGCGCGGACGCGATATTCACCGCGGTCAGCGTCTCCTCCGCCGCCGCGTTGCCGGAAACGCCGGCGATGCCGAGCGCGCGCGCCTGCTCGAGATGGTCGCGATGGGTTTCGATCAAGGCCAGCGAATGGCCGCTCGCATGCAACTCGCGGCCGACCAGGGCGCCGACGCGGCCGAAACCGATCAGCACGATGTGCCCGCCTTCGGGCATCGGCGGTCCCACCGGCTCGTCCACCGCCGGCGCGTTCGCGGCCGCCTCGGCGTCGCGCCGCGCCTGCCAGCGATCGAGCGCGACGAACAGCAGCGGATTGGCGCAGATCGAGAGGATCGCGCCGGCCAGAATCAGATCGCGCCCATCTTTCGGCAGCAGACCGAGTTCGACGCCGAGACCGGCCAGGATGAAAGAGAACTCACCGATCTGCGCGAGGCTGACCGCGATGGTCACCCCCACTTCGAGCGGACGGCCGAACGCGCGCACGATCAGCAGCGCCGCGAGCGACTTGCCCAGCGTGATGATCAGGAACACGCCGATCACCGGCAACGGTTCGCGCAGCAGGATTCCCGGATCGAACAGCATGCCGACCGAGACGAAGAACAACACCGCGAACGCATCGCGGAACGGCAGCGAATCGTTGGCGGCCTGGTGGCTCAGCTTCGACTCGTTCAGCACCATGCCGGCGAAGAACGCGCCGAGCGCGAACGAGACGCCGAACAGCACCGCCGAGGCGTAGGCGACGCCGAGCGCGATCGCCAGCACCGCCAGCGTGAACAGCTCGCGCGAACCGACGCCGGCGGTGCGTTCGAGCAGCCACGGAATCACGCGACGGCCGACGATCAGCATGATCGCGACGAACGCGGCGACCTTGCCGAGCGTGAACGCCAGCGTCACCAGCACGTTGCCGCCGTCGCCCTCCGCACGACCGCCGAGCAGCCCCGACAGCGCCGGCAGCAGCACCAGGGCCAGCACCATCGCGAGGTCTTCGACGATCAGCCAGCCGACCGCGATGCGGCCGCGCTGGGTCTCGAGCAAACGACGTTCCTCCAGCGCGCGTAGCAGTACGACCGTGCTCGCGACCGACAAGGCGAGGCCGAACACGAGCCCGGCACCGAAGCCCCAACCCAGACCCCAAGCGAGCAGCAGACCGAGCCCGGTGGCGAACGCGATCTGCACGATTGCGCCCGGAATCGCGATCGCCTTCACTTCGAGCAAGTCGCCAAGTGAGAAATGCAGGCCGACGCCGAACATCAAGAGGATCACGCCGAGCTCGGACAATTCCGGCGCTAGTGCCTGATCGGCGACGATACCCGGCGTGAACGGCCCGATCACGACGCCGGCGAGCAAGTAGCCGACGATCGGCGACAAGCGCAGACGCTGCGCGAGCATGCCGGCGACGAAGGCCAACACGAACGCGGAAACCAGGGTCGCGATGAGGGGAGTGTTGTGCGACACGCGCGTTTCCTGCGAGAAAGACGACCACCGCAGCCGCGATGGACTTGATGTTTAGCACATCGAGGCGACAGGAAAAACCCGCAGTTTTCGCGCGACGCGGCGCGCCGCTCGCTCAGCGCATGCGACGCAGCCAACGCGCGCGCAGCGGCAACGCAAGACAGAACACAGCGAGGAAGGCGCCGTAGGCGAGCAAGGTCGCGACGACCTGCTTCCACAACAGTCCACCGCTGCCGGCGCTGGCATGAAAACCCCAACGCATCGCGAGAATGCTGAGCGCGGCGGCGAGCGCGAGCACCGCGATATCCGCCAACCAGCGCGCGGCGCTGCGCGGCGTGCGCGGATAAGCGCAATAGAGCGCGCCGACGATCGCGAAGGTCGGCAAGAACAGGATGAAGGAGAGGCCGGTTTCGAAGAAGCTGTTCATATGCGATGCCCAACCCAAAACATTCGCGGCAGAAGACGCGCTTTCACCTTCCCCGCTCGCGGGAGAGGTCGCGCCGCAGGCGCAGGTGAGGAATATCTCGCAACGACATCCCAAGTCGTCTAGTCGATCACGAGCCCATGCATCGCCTCGACATCCGTCGCTGTCAGCTGCGAATCCTGCCCGCCCCAGCGGCGCCGGATGTGATTGACCACGGCGGCGATCTCGGCCGCGTCGAGCTGCTGCACGAACGGCGGCATCGAATGCGGCCGCGGATTGCCCGCGCTGGTTACCGGCACGCCGCCGTAAAGAATCATGCGCACCGCATTGATCGGATCGGGCGCGGTCACTGCGACCGCGTCGCGCAACGGCGGATAGCGGCCGTCCTTGCCTTCGCCGTTGCTGCCGTGGCAATCAGCGCAGGCGCGCTCGTACACCTCCACGCCTTTACCGCCCGGCGCGACCGCCACCGCGTTCGTCGCCGCGACCGGCGGACGCAACGGGCTCGGCGGAATCTCTTTCAGATGCCGCGCCATCGCGAGCGCGTCGTCCGGCGTCAGCCAGCGCAAACTCGCATAGACGACTTCGGCCATCGGTCCGTACGCGCTGCCGTGCGCCGAGCTGCCGCTGCGCAAGTACTCGGCCAACTGCTCGATCGAGTAGCGCTGCAACTGCACGCTGTCCAACGGCGGCGCATACCAGCCGATGCCCGGAATGACGCCGCCGGCGAGATGCCCTTCCGGCGGCAACGAACCGCGCTCGCCGCGCGCGCTGTGGCACATCGCGCAATGACCGAGGCCTTCGATCAGGTAGCGGCCGCGATCGTCGGCGGCGGGCGTGACTGTCGCCTGCGGCCGGTAATACAGCATGCGCCAGCCGATCAGCGCGCGCCGATCGTCGGCCGGCGGTTCGAGCCGGTTCGGCGGCGGTACGAAGTCGCTGGCCGGCTGCGCACGCAGATACGCATAGATCGCATTGAGGTCGGCATCGGCCACTTGCGCGAAATGCGCGTACGGAAACACCGGATAGAGCGCGCCGCGACGCGCGACGCCGTGACGCATCGTATGGGCGAATTCTTCCGCCGACCAATCGCCGATGCCGTGCTCGCGATCGGGCGTCAGATTGCTGCTGTAGACGGTGCCGATGCCGGTCGCGAACGCGCGGCCGCCGGCGAACGGCGTACCGCCGCGGGTCGTGTGGCAGGCCTGGCAGTTGCCAATACGCGCGAGGTATTCGCCGCGCGCCAGCGTGGCGGCATCGGCGGCGACGCTGCGGCCGCCGTGCGGAATGCGATACGGCTCGAAGCCGCCTTGCCGCGCGAACAGAACGCCGAGGATCGCGGCAGCCGCCAGCACGAACGGCAGCAGCACCAGCGTCAGCACGAAGAAGAAGCGCCGCAGCGTCATCGCGCGACGCCCTCGTTCAACGCGCCGCAGGCTTTCGGCGGCGTGAACGCGCCGGCCGGCGCCGGCCGTGTGCCTTCCGGATTGGACTGCTGCGACAACCACACGGCCATCGCCCGGATGTCTTCCGGCGCGATCGCGCCGGCGACCTCGCTCATGCAGTCGGGCGCGGTGGCGCGGCGCACGCTGTTACGCCAGTGGCCGAACTGCGCCACGATGTAGTCCGCCGGCAGGCCGACGGTGGCCGGGATGCCCGGTTCGAGTCCGGCCAGATTCGCGCCGTGGCAGGCGCTGCAGGCGGGCACGCCGCGTGCCGGATCGCCTTCGCGCACCAGCCGCTCGGCGCGTTCGCGCCGTTCCGGCGTCAGCTGCTCCGCGCCGGTGTCGGCCGCGTGCGCGCGCGCCGGCAGCGCGGCGTAGTAGTCGGCGATCTCGCGCAGGTAGGCGTCGGCGGCGAACTGCACCAGCCAAGTCATCTGCGCATTGACGCGGCGGCCGTCGCGAAAGCCGCGCAACTGCTCGAACAAATAGCCGGCCGGCTTGCCGGCCAGGTGCGGGTAATACTCGGCGCCGCGCACACCCTCACCGTGCTTGCCGTGACAAGCGGCGCAGGCCGCCAGCCGCTCGCCGGGCTCGTCGGCGAAAGCCGTCGTGGCGCAGGCGAACAAGGCGAGAGCGAGCAGTCGTTGCATAGATCGATACCGATTCGCCGCGAGCGCCTATCGTGCAAGGCCGTGCGGCTGAATCCAACCCATCGCGATACCGAGCATCACCGCGAGGATCAGCCCTACCGAGAGCCCGATGCGCCAGGTCAGCGCGTTGACGGTGCGACCGCTGGAACCGTCGTCGACCATCATGTAGTACAGCCCTGCGCCGAGGTTGTAGAGGATCGCCGCCAACGCGAGGACGATCAGAATCTTGCCGGCCGCCATGGGGTTTCTCCTATCTTTTGAACACGCCTGCACGATAAGCCGCGGCGGAAAACGCGAACCGATCAGTTGGCGTCGAAACGACCAGATCAGCGCGCGCGAATTGTCGCAGTCCCGAACGCCGAAGCCTTGCGCTACTACGAGGCGAGCCGCCCCAACGTCGCCAGCGCCGCATCGAGGTGTTCGTCCCAGGGATGGCCGTAGTTCAAGCGCAGGTTGCGCTCGAAGCGGGCGCGCGAGGAGAAGATCGGCCCCGGCGCGACGCTGATCGACTGCGCCAGGGCACGCCGATGCAGTTCCAGCGCGTCGGCACCATTGGGCAATTCCAGCCAAAGAAAATAGCCGCCGTCCGGCCGCGTCGTGCGCGTCTCGGCGGGGAAATGGCGCGCCACCGCGACCAGCATCGCGTCGCGCTGGCGCGCCAGCGTCTGCCGCAGCTTGCGCAGATGGCGGTCGTAGCCGCCTTGTTCGAGATAGGCCGCGATCGCTGCCTCGGCCGGAGTGGACGCGGTCAGCGTGGTCGACAGCTTCAGCCGCGCCACCGTCTGCAGATAGCGCCCCGGCGCGACCCAACCGATGCGATAGCCCGGTGCCAGGCATTTGGAAAACGACGA
This sequence comes from Dokdonella sp. GW821-FHT11D02, assembly GCF_058808595.1. Taxonomy (NCBI): domain Bacteria; kingdom Pseudomonadati; phylum Pseudomonadota; class Gammaproteobacteria; order Lysobacterales; family Rhodanobacteraceae; genus Dokdonella; species Dokdonella sp. GW821-FHT11D02. The sequence continues at coordinate 4,585,263 of NZ_CM179520.1, forward strand.
GCAATGCAGCACCAGCCCGTGCCGATCGTAGGCCTTCGCCGGTGCCGGCCGGCGCGCACCGAAATACAGCTCGCCGTAGACGTCGTCCTCGATCAAGGGCGTGTCGTGCTGCGCCAGCAGCGCGACCAGCGCACGCTTCTTCGCTTCCGGCATCAGGCTGCCGAGTGGATTTTGGAAATTGGTCATCAGCCAGCACGCGGCCGGACGCTGGCGTTCGAGCACCTCGGCCAGCGCGCCGAGCTCGATGCCTTCGCGCGGATGCGTCGCCACTTCGATCGCCCGCAGTCCGCGCTGCTCCAGCGCCTGCAACGCGGCGTAGAAGGTCGGCGACTCGACCACCACCGCGTCGCCCGGCCGCGCCACCGCGGCGAGACTGAGATGCAAGGCCTCCATCGCACCGTTGGTCACGACCAGATCGTCGGCTTCGACCTGCAAGCCGTCGACCAGATAGCGCAACGCGATCTGCCGGCGCAGCGCGAGATTGCCCTGCTGCAGATGATCGACGGCGGCTCGCGGATCGAGCTTCTGCACGGTCGCCGCCATGGTCTTGGCGAGGCGCTGGAGTGGAAACAGCAAGGGACTCGGGAAGGCCGAACCGAGCGGCACCACGTCGCGCCGCATGGTCGCCTTCAGGATCGCGAACACGCGCTCGCCGACGTCGACCGCGATCGAATCGGTATCCGGCTCGGAGGTGTGTTCCAGCTCCGCCAGCGGCGCCGCGGCGGCGACGTAGTAGCCGGAACGCGCATGCGCACGCACCAGACCGCGCGCCTCCAGCCGGTAATAGGCCTGGAACACGGTCGATGGATTCACCTCGCGGCTCGCCGCGGTCTGCCGCACCGACGGCAAGCGGTCGCCCGGCTGCAGCGTGCCGGCACGGATCGACGCCTCGATCTCGTCGGCGAGGGCCTCGTAGCGTTTGAGCGGGCGGATCGCGGTGCGCAAGCGGACAGCGTGACGCAAGCGCGGGGCGTCGATCAAGCGCGCCCCGCCTCGAACGCGACGAGGCGGTTCGACCTCACCGGAAGTGCCGGCGGATCAGCGCCTCGAGCTCGTCCGGCTGCTCGACGTGAGCCGCCGTACCGCTGCGTTCGAGCATGACGAACTCGGCCTGCGGCGCCGCCGTGCGGAAATCCTGTTGCAGGCGCGGATGCAAGGCGCGGTCGTAGCGGCCGGCGACGATCATCAGCGGGCATTCGATCTCGATCAAACGCGGACGAAAATCGGGCAGGCGCGCGACTTCGCCACCGAGCGTGAAATCGATGTCGCCGCCGGTGAAGACGTCATACAGTTCTTGATTGAACGCACCCGGCTCGCTGCTCACCTGGGCCGCATTGAGCGGATCGCGGAAGCGCGCAGCGAGGCTGGCGACGGCGCGAAATTTGTCCTGCACGCGCGGATCGGACGAGAGCAGGCCCTGTTCGCGCAGGGCGAGGATTTCATCCCACACCTCGGGGAACTGGTTGGAGATCTCGCGGTTGATGTTGAGATGATTTTCCAGCCACATCTGCGGACTGTGTAGCGTGTTGACCAGGAGCAGTCCGCGCACTCGCTCCGGATGATCGAGCACGAGTTGCTGCGCCAGCATGCCGCCGTAAGAAGCGGCATAGAGATTCACCGCACCGAGGCCGAGCACCTCGATCAGCGCCGCGATGTCCTCGACGTCGCGCGCGAAGGTGATTTCCGACCACGCCGCCGGACGACCCGAACGGCCGCGGCCGAAGTAGTCAACGTAGACGATTTCATACGCATCGGCGAGCCGATGCATGAACGGATGGAAGGTGACGTGCGACGCCGCCGGGCCACCGGCGAGTAGAAGCAGCGGCGGCCCGTTTCCCTCGCGCTCGACCCACAACTCGCGCCCGTTCGGCAGGCGCACCAGGCTTCCCGGCGCGTGTTGGACCGCGGGCGCCGCCGCGCGATCGGTGGGAGCAGGCGGGGCGGAGCTTGCGACGGACGAAGCGGCGAACGTGCACATGAGAAAACTCCCGACGTGAAGGTCGGCAGCATGGTCGGACTTCGCCGGCGTGTTCGCCCTCCGAATCTTGCGCTGTCGCCGCCGGTGCCTACAGCCCTCCGGCCGCCTGCGCCACCGCGCGGAACAGCGCGCGGCCCTTGTTCATCGTCTCTTCCCATTCCTTGCCCGGATCGGAGTCGAACACGACGCCGCCGCCGGCCTGCACGTAGAGGCGGCCGTCCTGGATCACGGCGGTGCGGATCGCGATCGCGGTGTCGGCATCGCCGTTCCAGCCGACGTAACCGATCGCGCCGGCGTAGATGTTGCGCCGATGCGGTTCGAGTTCCTGGATGATCTCGATCGCGCGGATCTTCGGCGCACCGCTGACGGTGCCGGCCGGGAAGGTCGCCTTCAGCACGTCCATGTAGGAGAGCCCGTCGCGCAGTTCGCCCTCGACCTGGCTGACGATGTGCATCACGTGCGAGTAGCGCTCGATCACGAAGCTCTCGGTCAGCGCGACGGTGCCGGTCTTGCTGACGCGGCCGACGTCGTTGCGGCCGAGGTCGATCAGCATCAAGTGTTCGGCGCGCTCTTTCGCGTCGGCCAGGAGTTCCTGTTCGAGCGCGAGATCTTCCGCCGGCGTCTTGCCGCGCGGACGTGTGCCGGCGATCGGCCGCACGACCACGCGGCCTTCTTTCAAGCGCACCAGGATTTCCGGCGACGAGCCGACGATCTGGGTGCCGCCGAGATCGATGAAGTACATGTACGGCGAGGGATTGAGCGCACGCAGCGCGCGGTAGACGTCGACCGGCCGCGCCCGAAACGGCACCGACAAGCGTTGCGACGGAACTACCTGAAAGATATCGCCGGCGCGGATGTATTCCTTCGCCTGCTCCACCATCGCCTCGTACTGCTCGCGCGTGAAGCTCGACTCGAAGTCGGCTTCGGCCAGCGCCTTCGGATCGAGCACGTCGGGATAGCCGGAGCCGGAATGGCGCAGGCGGAACGCGAGTTCGTCCAGACGCCGGCGCGCCCGCGCATAGGCTTGCGGCTGCGCCGGGTCGGCGTGCACGATGAGATAGAGGCGGCCTTTGAGATTGTCGAATACCGCGACTTCTTCGCTCAGCATCAAGAGCGCGTCCGGCGTGCCGAGCAGATCGGGTTTGTCGTTGCGGTCGAGGCGCGGCTCGATCCAGCCGATCGTTTCGAAACCGAAATGACCGACCAGGCCGCCGGTGAACGCCGGCAGGCCGTCAACCGGGGCGACCTTGAAGGTGGTGCGGATCGCGTCGATCTCGGCCAAGGGATCGGCGAGTTCGCGCGTCTCGATCACCTCGCCGAGCTCCTCCACCGTCAGCGTGCGTCCGCGCAGCGCATACACGCGCCGGCACGGCAGACCGATGATCGATTGGCGCCCCCAGTTCTCACCACCCTCGACCGATTCGAACAGATAAGCGTACGGCCCATCGGCGAGCTTGAGATAGACCGACAGCGGCGTGTCCAGGTCGGACAGCACCTCGCGCGCGATCGGGATGCGGTTGTAGCCTTGCGCGGCGAGTGCGTCGAATTCGTCTTGCGTGATCACGTGGGAAACCGTCGGGGGCCAGTTCGCGGACGGCGACGATAGCAGGGAGCGGCGGGAATGCGCTCGGGCGACCCCTCTCTTGTGTGCTGTCGCCTCTTCCGTCGGCGGGAGAGGCGACAGCGCCCGCTCAGAACGCCGGTACCACCGCGCCGTGGTACTTGGTCTTGATGAACTCCTTCACCGCCGCGCTCTGCAACGCCGCGGCGAGCTTCTTCAGCGCCGGCGAATCGCGGTTGTCGTCGCGCGCGACCAGCACGTTCACGTACGGCGACTTCGCGTCCTCGATCGCGAGCGCGTCGCGCGAGGGGTCGAGCTTGGCGTCGAGTGCGTAGTTGGTGTTGATGACCGCGGCGTCGACCTGGCTGAGTACGCGCGGCAAGGTCGCCGCTTCGAGTTCGCGGAACTTCAGATTCTTCGGGTTCGTCGCGATGTCCTTCAAGGTCGAGACCGCATTGCTCGGGTCCTTCAGCGTGATCAGCCCGGCCTTCTGCAACAGCAACAGCGCGCGGCCGGTATTGCTGGCGTCGTTGGGCAGCGCCAGGTTGGCGCCGTCGGCGAGTTCGGCCAGCGACTTGATCTTGCGCGAGTACAGCCCGAGCGGCTCGATGTGCACGTCTTCAATCGCGACCAGGTGCGTGCCGCGATTGCGATTGAATTCCTCCAGGTACGGCTTGGTCTGGAAGTAGTTCGCATCGATGCGCTTCTCCGCCACCTGCACGTTCGGCTGCACGTAGTCGGTGAACACCTTGATCTTCAGCTCGATCCCGTCGGCGGCGAGCGCGGGCTTGATCGCTTCGAGGATCTCGGCGTGCGGCACGGCCGTCGCGGCGACGGTCAAGGTCTCGGCGGCCTGGGCGGAAAAGCTCGCCAGCGCCGCCAACAGCAGCAAACGTTTCATGTCGGTGTTCCTCGCAATGGAACCGCACATTGTGCCGCTCACACGCGCGCCGCGGCATGCGCGTCGGCTGCATGGATATTCCGAACGCTCATATCAGCGCCGGCGCAAGCGCGCGACCCACCAATCGCCGAGCATCTGCAAAAGCTGCACCAGCACCAGCAGGAGCACGACGGTGACGACCATCACGTCGGTCTGGAAGCGCTGGTAACCGAAGCGAACGGCGAGATCGCCCAAGCCGCCGGCGCCGATTACGCCGGCCATCGCGGTGTAGGAGACCAGCGCGATCGCGGTCACGGTCACGCCGGCGACCAGGCCGGGCATCGCCTCGGGCAACAGCACGCCGAATACGATCTGGCGTGTGCTGGCGCCCATCGCCTGGCTCGCTTCGATCACGCCGCGGTCGACTTCGCGCAAGGCGTTCTCGACCAGGCGCGCGAAGAACGGCGCGGTACCGATCACCAAGGGCGGAATCGCGCCGGCGACGCCGAGCGACGTGCCGACCATCAGCACGGTGAGCGGAATCATCACGATCAAGAGAATGATGAAGGGCACCGAGCGCAGCACGTTGACGACGAAGGACAAGAGCGCGTAGACCAGCGGCTGTTCGAGCAGCTGGCGCTTGGCGGTCAAAAACAGCAAAACGCCGAGTGGCAATCCGAGCAACACGCTGGCGAGCAGCGAGCCGCCGAGCATCAATCCGGTGTCGAGGCTGGCCTGCGCGATCTCGACCCAGTCGACGTTGGCAAACCAGGCTTCCATCACGGCGTCTCCTCGACCTGCACGCCGGCTTCGGCGAACGCGCGCAACGCCTGCTCGACGTCGCCGCCGCTCAAGGCGATGGTCAGCTGGCCGTACGGCGTGTCTTTGATGCGGTCGATGCGGCCGGCGAGGATGCTGTAGTCGACGCCGCTGGTGCGCGCGACGCGGCCGAGTAAGGGCGCGTAGGTCGCATCGCCGCGGAAGGTCAGACGCACGACGCGGCCGTGCGCACGCGCGAGATCCGCGCGCCGCTCGCGATCGTCGACGTGCTCGGCTTCGAGCACGAAACGCCGCGTGGTCGGGTGTTGCGGATGCAGGAAGACGTCGGCGACGCTGCCGCTCTCGACCAAGTGTCCGCCGTCGAGCACCGCGACGCGATCGCAGACGCGGCGGATCACGTCCATCTCGTGGGTGATCAGCACGATGGTCAGGCCGAGTTCGCGATTGAGGTCGCCGAGCAGTTGCAGCACCGACGCGGTCGTTTCCGGATCGAGCGCGCTGGTCGCTTCGTCGCAGAGCAGGATGTCCGGCGCGCAGGCCAGCGCACGCGCGATGCCGACGCGCTGCTTCTGTCCGCCCGACAACTGCGCCGGATAGTTGTGCGCATGCGCGGCGAGTCCGACCCGCTCGAGCAGTTCGTCGACGCGGCGCGCGATTTCCGCACGCGAACGGCCGGCCAGACGCAGCGGAAACGCGACGTTCTGCGCGACCGTCTTCGCGGCGAGCAGGTTGAAGTGCTGGAAGATCATGCCGATGCGCCGGCGCAGGCCGCGCAGGCCGTCCTCGTCGAGCGCGGTGACGTCGACGTCGCCGATCAAGACGCGGCCGCCGCTCGGCCGCTCGATGCGGTTGATCGAGCGCAGCAGGGTCGACTTGCCGGCGCCGGAGCGCCCGATCACGCCGAACACTTCGCCGCGAGCGATGCGCAGGTCGAGCGGATGCAGCGCGCGCACGGCGCTGCCCGCGTAGTCCTTGTAGACGCCCTGAAATTCGATCATCGGCCGATTATAGGCCGCCGCCGAGAAAGCTCCGGTCAATGGAGCATGAGGTCATGCCTGCGAAGCGGGCATCCGTCGAAAACGGCGCGTCGAACGCGCACCTGCAGCGCTCAGCTCAGGCGCCGTCGAACCCGTTCGCGAAAATCGTATCGTCGATCACGATCGGCACCGCCGCCTCGCGCACGATGTCGTAGGTCATGCTGCCGGCAGGCGCGTCGTGGCCCCAATACAACTCGACCGTGCTGGCCGATTCGCCGACCAGCGGGTGCGGCTCGACATCGTCCTGATCGGGCGTGTCGGTGATCGCGATGGGATCGGCCCAGGTCGTGCCGTCGAGCGAACGCCGCACGGCGAGGTCGAACGCACTGCCGTTGGCGCGAATCCAAAACAGCGCGAACGCGCCGTCCGGCATGACCACCGGCAGAGAATCATGATTGTTGCCGGTCGGCGCGAAATCTTGTGCCGCGCCGCTCCAGTCGCGCAGGTCGGTGCTGGTCTTGACGAACATCTGCAGCGCGTTGTTGCCCGGATTGACCTGGTAGCTGGCCAGATACAAGCCGTCGCTCTCGCGATAGGCGATGCGCGGCAACACGCCGCGCTGGACGATCTGCGTACGCAGCTGATCCCAGCTCGCACCGCCGTCGCTGGACTGGGCCAGATAGGCGCCGCCGCTGCGCTGGTAACTCATCGTCAAGGTCCCGTCGGCCTGGCGGATCACGTGCGGATTGACCTCGCCGCTGTTGGGCCAGCCGAGATCGAGCCGGCCCTGCTCGGCGAACGCGATTCCGTTGCTGCTGGTCGCGCGCCAGATGCGGAAGCCGCTGTCGTCCTCTTTCAGATAAAACAGCACGTAACTGGTCGGTCCGAGTTGCAGCAAAGACGGATGCCGATTGTTGTAGACATCGGCGATCACCGCGGTCGCCGTGCTCCAGGTCGCGCCGCCGTCGCTCGAACGCGTGCTCCACAGCGCACCCGAATACGCGCCCGGCTCGACTTCGGTCAGACGCTCGAACACGACGATGCGGGTGCCGTCGCTCGCGCGGATCACCGAAGGCATGTAGTCGAGCGCACTGCCGGAGGTCACCGGCTGCAAGGCCGACGCATTGCCGGCCAGCGCCGCGGCAAAAACCGCGGCGACGTATTTTGCGAATCTCACGTGGCTTCCCCTTCAGCCAGGCGACGCCGCGACATGCCGGGCATCGCGAGCGCGAATGCTACCCCATCACCGGCAGTGAGATTGCCGGCCGAGGCGACGCCGCGATGCAATTCCGCGACCAGGCGCACCACGTACAAACCCAGGCCAAGATGCGGCGCCTCGCCGGCGCGCGCGCTGCGTTCGCGCACCGACACCAGCGAATCGAACAGGCGCTCCTGCATCGAAGCCGGCAGCAGCGGGCCCGAGTTGGCGACGCGAATCTCCGGCACCTCTTCGTGCACGCGCAAGGACAAGGCGATCCAGCCGTCGAGCGGCGCGAACGAGCAGGCGTTGTCGAATAGCTTGTCCAGCGCCTGCGCGATCAAGTCGGGCGCGCCGTGGAACAACAGCGGCGCCGGCGGCAGCTCCAAGCGCAGCTCGCGCGGCGCGGCCAACGCGCGGTAGCTCTCGGCGCAGCCGGCGACCAACGCGCGTAGGTCGAAGTCCTCCGCTTCGGCACCGGCGATCGCGCGTTCGATGCGATTCGCTTCGCTCATCGCGCGCACGATCGCGCCGAGACGATCGGCGCCGTCGCGCGCACGCGACAGGTACGCGCGCGCATCGGCCGGCAGCGTTTGGTGCTCGAGGTTGTCGAGCGAGGATTTCACGATCGCCAGCGGCGTGTTCAGCTCGTGCGAGAGCTTGGAGGCGAGCGTGCGCAGGTAATCGGTGTAGGCGCCGACTTCGTCGAGCAGCTTGCGGAAGCTGCGCGCGAGATCGCCGAGTTCGTCGGGTGCATCGGCCAGCGGAATCTTGCCGTCCAGAACTTTTCCGTCCAGACGTCCGGACGTCCGTACCGCGCGCTCGGCCGCATTGCGTAAGCGGCGGATGCGAAACGACAGACTGGCGCCGAACACGAGCAGGATCAGGCCGGCGATCGCCAATGCCGCCAAGGTCGCGACGGCGAGTCCGACCAGGGCGCGATTCGCCAACAAGGGCAGCGCGCGACTGGCCTGCTCCAGCACCAGCGCACCGCGCGGCCAGCTGCCGCTGCCGAGCGGCACCGTCGCGGTCAGCACGACGACGCCGGAGTAGGCGTTGCGCCAGCTGGTCGCCGGCACACCGGACAGGGCCTGCCAGACTTCCGGCGCCTCGATCCGTGCTGCATCGCCGGTGAGCTCGGGCGAGCCGCCGAGAGGCGGCGCGAGCAGGCCGCGATAGATCCATCCGGCCAGCGCGGTGGCGCCCTCTTCGCGCGCCGCCGGCGGCGCGTCGAGGCGGCCGGCGTCGGCGAGCAACCAACCGTCGGCGGCGACCAGGCGCGCGCGCGCGTGCTCGGGCACCAGCGGCTGCAGCGCGCGCGCGGCGTCCTCGTCGTAACCGAGCAAGGCACGCGGTTCGGGCGCAACGGAGTCGGCCACGGCGGAATCGTGCGCAACCAGACCGATGCGCTGCGGCGCAATCCCATGCGGCAGCTTGAGCTCGATGCGATAACCCGAGCCGTCTTCCTGCCAGGCGCCGCCGAGCGTCGGCGGCAGCACGCCGCCGGCCGCATCGGCTTCGCGGTCGAGCGCGGGTGCGGAAAAATTGCCCGGCGCGGCGCTGGCCAGCCGATAGCGGCGCGTCTGGCCGGCTTGGCTCAGGCTCAGATCGACGTAATCGCTGATCGATACGCGCGGATCGCTGGCGTCGGCGCGCGCGCGCGTCGCATCGCGCACTTCGATCAAGAGGTAGAGATCGCCGCCGCGCCGCGCCAACAGCGCCTGCAGCTTCTGCGCGTCGTTCGGCGGTCCCAGCGCCTGCGCATACGGCCGCAGCGCCGACCAATCGTCGGCATAGCCGTCGACCACGATCGCTTCTTCCGCGCGCTGCACGTACAGCACCGGCCCTGCCGCCGGCAGCTCGACGCGACGCGCCTCCAAGGCCTTGGCCAACATGCCGGCCGAGGCCAGCAAGGTCTGCTCCTGACCCTGGCGCAACAAGGCCTCGGTCTGCTTGACGAACTGCCAGCCCGCCCACGGCAGAGCCAGCGTCGACAGCGCTACGAGGAGGAGTTTGAAGCGCAGAGACATTTAAGGGCCGGGATTGGGGATTGGGGATTGGGGATTCGGGATTGGGAAAGAGCGAAGTCCTGAAGCGTCGGTCGCTCGGAGCACGGAGATCAACAATTCAAAACCACCGCTCTCACCAATCCCCAATCCCAAATCCCCAATCTCAGCTTTTCCACCGATACCCGGCACCGTGCACCGTATCGATCGCGTCGAAGGCCGGATCGATGGCGAGGAATTTCTTGCGGATGCGTTTGACGTGCGAGGTGATGGTGGCGTCGTCGACCACGACCTGCGCGTCGCGCATCAGCTGGTCGCGGCTCTTCACGTGGCCGGGGAAGCGCACCAGGGTGTGCACCATCCAGAACTCGGTCACGGTCAGCGGCACGTCGATCTCGTTCCAGGTCACGCGCATGCGCTCGGTTTCGAGCTTGAGCGGGCCTTGCGCGGTGACGCTGTCGGCGGCGGCCGGCTTCTTCAGCGCCTCCATCCGGCGGAACAGCGCGTTGATGCGCGCGGCCAGCTGGTGCAAGGAAATGTCCTTGGCCAGGTAGTCGTCGGCACCCAAGCGCAGGCCCGAGATCACGTCGAAGTCCGAATCGCGCGCGGTCAGGAACAGGATCGGCAGCGCCGGCGATTTCGCGCGCAAGCTGCGGCAGAGCTCGAAACCGCCCTCCGGTTCGTCGCCGAGGCCGACGTCGATGATGACCAGTTCCGGCAGACGCTGCGCGAACGCGGCTTCGGCCTCGCTGCGCGAACCGTAGCCGCGCACTTCGTAGCCAAGCCGCGTCAGCGCCTCGGAATAATTGGCGCGGATCAGGGGTTCGTCTTCGACGATCGCAATGTGGCGTGGCATGCAAGCGGTACTCCGGCGGAATGACGCCAGCTTACGCAGCGCACTCCGGCACGCGCAACGGGAGCGGCGCGTTCGCCCGCAGTTCGCCACAAACCGTCAGCGTCGCGCCCCGAGCGCGACGGGCGCCGGACCGGCCGCGCACGCGCAATGGCGCCGTCATCCGGGAGAACATCGATGCGTTCGCTGCAAGCTCTGCTTCTCGTCCTACTGGCCGCCCTGTTCGCCAGCGCCGACGCGCCCGCGCAGGAACGCGGTTTCGGCGCCGTCGACGCGCGCGACGCACAAGGCCGCAGTTTCGCGCTGGCCGCGCTCGACAGCGAGATCGACTACGCCGTCGGCGGCCTGGTCGCCGAGGCGCGCATCCGCCAGCACTTCGTCAACCACAGCGACGGCTGGATCGACGCGACCTACCTGCTGCCGCTGCCCGACGGCGCCGCCGTGCACGATCTCACTCTGCGCGTCGGCGGCCGCACCATCGTCGGCGAGATTCGCGAGAAGGAACAGGCGCGCAGCGAGTTCGTCGAGGCGGCGGCGAGCGGACGCCGCGCCAGCCTGGTCGAAACCTCGCGCGCGCAGCTGTTCCGCACCGCAGTGGCGAACATCGGCCCGGGCGAGGCGATCGACGTCGAACTCAGCTGGTGGCAGCCGATCGTCTACCGCGACGGTCGCTTCTCGCTGACCCTGCCGCTGACCTACACGCCGCGCTTCGAGCCTGCCGCGGTCGACTCCGATGCATCTGCGGCGGGTCACGCCAGCGGCGACGACGCGCATTCGGCGACGGCACCGACGGTACGCGTGAAGATCGCGCTCGATGCCGGCGTCGCGCTGACGCGCGTCGACAGTCCCACCCACGCGATCAAGACCAGCGGCGACGGCGCGCAACGCCAGGTCGAGTTCGCCGACGGTGCGGTGCCGGCCGATCGCGACTTCGTGCTCGAATGGACGCCGCTGCTCGGCGCGATGCCGACCTCGACCGTGCTGGTCGAGCGTTGGAACGGTGAAGACTACGCGCTGACGATGCTGCTGCCGCCGGCCGAGCTGCCCAATCCCTTGCCGCGCGAGCTGATCCTGGTCATCGACACCTCCGGCTCGATGGAAGGCGCGTCGCTCGCACAGGCCAAGGCGGCGCTCGATCTCGCCTTGCAATCTTTGCGTCCGAGCGACCGCTTCAATGTGATCCAATTCAACTCCGACGTGGAGCGATTGTTCGACCAGGCGGTCGCCGCAACCCCCGCCGATGTGCAGCTGGCGCGTGAATGGGTAGCCAAGCTGCGCGCCGACGGCGGCACCGAAATGGGGCTGGCGTTGCAGCGCGCGCTCGACGGCCGCGCCGCTGCCGGTTACGTGCGCCAAGTCGTGTTCGCTACCGACGGCGCAGTCGATGACGCGAACGACCTGTACGGCACCTTGGAAAGTGCGCGCGGCGACTCGCGCCTATTCACCATCGGCATCGGCAGCGCGCCGAACGCGCACTTCATCCAACGCGCGGCCACGCTCGGCCGCGGCAGCTCGGTGGTGGTGCGCCGTCTGGACGAAGTCGGCGAGCGCATGCGCGAGCTGTTCGCCAAACTCGACCGCCCGGCCCTGCGCGATCTCGCACTGAGCTGGCCTGGCGCGGCCGAAAGCTACCCCGAACGTCTGCCCGATTTGTACGCCGGCGAGCCGTTGCTTGCCGTGGCCAAGCTCGACACGGCGCGCGGCGAACTCACGGCGAGCGGCGCCAGCACCGATTCGGCGTGGAAGCAGACCTTGCGACTGGAGCGCGCCGCGCCTGCGGCCGGCATTGCGCGCCTGTGGGCGCAACGCAAGGCCGACGAACTGCAGCGCCGGCTCGAACGCGGCGTCGATCCGAACACGACGCGCGCGGCGATCGTGCAGCTCGCGCTGGAACACCACATCGTCACCCCATATACGAGCCTGATCGCGATCGAGCGCACGCCGTCGGCGCCGGCCGATGCCGCGGTGACCTCGGTGCGCATCGCCAACGGCATGCCCGACGGCAGCGTCGGTTTCGCCGCCACCGCGACGCCGGCGCGGCTGGAAGCCGTGCTCGGGCTGGCCTTGCTGGTCCTGGCCGGTGCGCTGTTCTTCGGCGGCCGCCGGCCGCGCCGGATCGGCGTGCTCGCGTGAGCGCGTCGCGCACTCCTCTGCCTGCAGCGCGCGCGACGGTCGGCGGCACACGCCGGCGCCGGCTCGCTGCTCTGCTCGCCGCGCTCGCGGCGTTGCCACTGGCGCATGCCGGCTACCTGCACGCGAAAGCGCAACTCGCCCAGGTTCTGCTCGAACACGCCTGGCAGCGGGCGCGCACGGAAGGCGTCGCCGCGCGCCCGTGGCCGTGGGCGGATACCGCGCCGGTCGCGCGTCTGCGCGTCGCACGGCTCGGCGTCGAGCGCATCGTGCTGGCCGGCGACTCCGGCCGCACGCTCGCCTTCGGACCGGGCTGGACGCCGAGCAGCGCGCGGCCGGGAACACACGGCACGGTGTTGATCAGCGCGCATCGCGATACGCATTTCGCGTTCCTGCGCGAGCTCGCGCGCGGCGACCGCATCGTGCTCGACGCCGCGCAAGGCACGCGCCGCTATCGCGTCGAAGAACTGCGCGTGGTCGACAGCCGCGCCGGCCTCGCCGCGCTGCCGGCCGACGGCGACGGGCTCGTGCTGGTCACCTGCTATCCGTTCGATGCGGTCGTTCCCGGCGGCCCGCTGCGCTATCTGGTCGGCGCCGTCGCCGACGACGACGTCAGCGATTTGCCAGCAACCGTCAGCTCTTCGGCCGCGAGCGCACGCGCCAGCGCCATCGCCGCGCGCTGAAATGACATCGCTGCAAAGGAGAACCCGATGAAAACCGATCGCCCCGATCCGAATGCCGAACTGCACACGCGCGAACCGATGCGCGTCGTGTTCGCCCTCGCCGCGCTGTTGCTCGGCCTGCTCGCCGCCCTCCACTGAGGACTTGCCATGAACGCCCGCGTACTCGATCTCTTCCGTTCCGCCACTCCGCGCGCGCCGTTCCGGCGCGATGCGGCCTTCGACGACCTCGGCGATTCGTTCTGGCTCGGCGGCGAGGCGCAGGTCGCGCCGGCCAATCTCGCGGCGGCGACGGCGCCGCCCGACGACGACCTCGACGATCCGGACTGGCTCGTGATCTGAACCGTGTTGTTGTGCCGCGCCGGGTATACCCTCTCCCCCTCCGTACCCGGTGCGGATTTTTTTTATCTACGCGGCGGCCGCGAGCATCTTCGCGATGACCGCGCGATAGTCCGGCTCGTTGAAGATCGCCGAGCCGGCGACGAAGGTGTCGGCGCCCGCACGCGCGATCTCGCCGATGTTGTCCGGCTTGACGCCGCCGTCGATCTCCAGGCGAATCGCGCGGCCGCTGCGATCGATGCGTTCGCGCACCTGGCGCAGTTTGTCGAGCGCGGACGGAATGAAGCTTTGTCCGCCGAAGCCGGGATTGACGCTCATCAGCAGGATCAAGTCGATCTTGTCCATCACGTAGTCGAGATAGGACAGCGGCGTGGCCGGATTGAACACCAGGCCCGCGGTGCAACCGGAACTCTTGATCAACTGGATCGTGCGGTCGATGTGTTCGCTCGCTTCCGGGTGGAAGCTGATGTGGCTGGCGCCGGCCTTGGCGAAGTCGGGCACGATGCGGTCGACCGGCTTGACCATCAGATGCACGTCGATCGGCGCGGTCACGCCGTGCTTGCGCAGCGCCTCGCACACCAGCGGGCCGATGGTCAGGTTCGGCACATAGTGGTTGTCCATCACGTCGAAGTGGACCCAGTGCGCGCCGGCGGCGAGCACGGCGTCGACTTCCGCGCCGAGCTGGGCGAAGTCGGCCGACAGGATCGACGGCGCGATGACGGGGGATTGCTTGGCCATCGGATCAATTCTCGTTTGAGACAAAAAGATTGACGGTGCCACCGAGCGCGACGAAGGCGATGCCCGCGCGCTGCAGCGCCGATGCGGCGATGCGCTCGACCTCCGCCGGCACGATGCCGCCGAGCCATTCGTTGCGGCGGCCGCTGGGTCCGCGCAGTCGCCACGGCAAGAGATCGGTGAGAACGACTCGCTCGGCGCGTGCGATCTCTTCGACCTCGAACAGCGGCGCGAACGAAACATTCTCCGCGCCGAATACGCGCATGTAGCCGGCGCGGCGAGCGCCGAAATCGCGCGCCTTGCCGAACTTGCAGTGCTCGTGCGTGACGCGCAGACAGCGGTGCTCGATGCGGCGATCGCCGCGATTGACCGAGATCGGCTCGACGTTGCGCAAGCTCACGATGTAGAGGCCGCCTCGCCTATCGCGCATCGCCGCAGGCACATCGCCGGGAAAGAGTTAGCGTATCCCACGTTCGCCCTTGATGCGTTCGTAGGCGGCGTTGATCTCGCGCGCGCGTTCCTCGGCGCGACGCTTCACTTCGTCGGGCACGTCGATGAGCTTGTCGGGATGGTGTTGGCTCATCAGGCGGCGATACGCGAGCTTGATCTCGCGATCGCCCGCATCGCGCGCCAGCCCGAGCACCGCGTACGGGTCCACGTCGGACGGTCGCCCCGGCGGCGCACGCCGGCCGCCGGCACTCTCGCTCCACGGACCGCGCGCGCCAGCCCAGGCGCCATAGCCCTTCATCGCCGACAACGCGGCGAGTTCGTGCTCGCGCACGCCGAGCACCGCGCACAGACGCTGCAGCAGCGCGAGCTTCGGGCCGGCCAGCGCGCCTTCGGCGTAGACGAGGTCGAGCAGGAGGTCGAGCACGATGAAGGCGTGATCGCGGCGGCCGCGGCACCAATGCTGCAGCTCGCCGAACACGACGTTCACGTTGAAGCCGGGCTGCTTGCCGGCGTTGAAGCGTTCGATCGCGGCGCGACGCTCGTCGGCGTCGAGACTCAAGCGCGCCATCAGCGCTTCGGTCGCGGCGATCTCAGGTTCCGACACGCGCCCGTCGGACTTAGACAAAGTGCCGGCGAAGGCGAACAAGGGCTCGATGAAGCCGCGCCCGAGCGGCGAAGGCCGCAGGCGCACCGTCGCGGTGTCGTAGAAATGGCCGAGCATCGCGCCGATCAGCGCACCGACCCAGCCGTGGAACAGCAGGTAGCCGAGCGCCGCGCCGACCAGCTTGCCGAGAATGCTCATCGGCGCGGCTGCCGAGTGCGCGCGGCGAAGCGGCGGGATGATGCGGACGAGCGCATGCGAAGTCCGAGGGGAAAATGGCGGCGGATTCTAGCAAGAGCGCCATGAAGCGCCGTTACGACGCACCGTCGCAGGAGGCTCTTGTTAGAATCCGGCGCCCGCTTCATCGGAATTCTTCGTGCCGACCGTTCTTTCCCATTCGAACCTGCCCGGCCTGCCGCTGCTCCATCGCGGCAAGGTGCGCGACGTCTACGCGCTCGGTACCGACGAGCTCCTGATCGTCGCCAGCGACCGCCTGTCCGCGTTCGACGTGGTGCTGCCCGATCCGATTCCGGGCAAGGGCGAGATGCTGACGCAGATCTCCAACTTCTGGTTCGCGCGCACCGCCGCGCTGATGCCAAACCACCTGACCGGCAAGCCGGTCGCCGCGGTGCTGCCGGCCGGGGTCGACGTCGCACTGTACGAACAGCGCAGCGTGGTGACGCGGCGCTTGAAGCCGGTGCCGGTGGAAGCGATCGCGCGCGGTTATCTGATCGGCTCGGGCTGGAAGGACTACCAGGCCAGCGGCACGCTCTGCGGCATGCGCCTGCCGAGCGGCCTGCGCCAGGCGGAGAAGCTGCCCGAACCGATCTTCACGCCGTCGACCAAGGCCGCCGTCGGCACGCACGACGAGAACATCTCCTTCGACGCAGTGGTCGAGCTGATCGGCGCCGAGCTGGCCGAGCAAGTGCGCGCGGCGACCCTGGCGATCTATCGTCACGCCGCCGACTACGCCGCCCAGCGCGGCATCCTGGTCGCCGACACCAAGCTCGAGTTCGGTACCGACGCCGACGGCAAGCTGTACGTGATGGACGAGATGCTGACGCCCGATTCCTCGCGCTTCTGGCCGGCCGAGGAGTACCACGTCGGCAGCAGCCCGCCGAGCTACGACAAGCAGTTCGTGCGCGACTACCTGGAAACTTTGGACTGGAACAAACAAGCGCCCGGGCCGATCCTGCCGCACGCGGTCATCGCCGGCACCGCGGCGAAGTACGCCGAGGCGCTGCGGCGGCTGGCCGGCATCGCGATCGACTGACGCCGCCGTCGCGATGGCCTATCTCTACCTCGCCATCGCGATCGTCGCCGAAGTGATAGCGACCTCGGCCTTGAAAGCAGCCGAAGGCTTCACGCGGCCGCTGCCTTCGCTGCTGGTCGTCGCCGGTTATGCCACCGCATTCTACTTCCTCTCGCTGGTGCTGCGCACCTTGCCGCTCGGCGTCGCCTACGCGATCTGGTCCGGCGTCGGCGTGGCCCTGGTCGCCGTGCTCGGCTGGTTGTTCTACCGGCAGGCGCTCGACATCGGCGCGATCGCCGGCATCGCCCTGATCGTCGCCGGCGTGCTGGTGATCCAGCTCTTTTCGCGCAGCGCGGCGCACTGAGCGGCGGCCGCCCACTCGCTTGCTGCGGCGGACCTTTCGAAAAACAATCAGTCGTTTTAAATTCGGCCGAGTTTCGGCCGAGGACCCCGCCCGTGCGTACCGTCAACGACTGGTTCAGCAGCTACAGCTCCGACCACCAGAACCCGACCAACCGGCTGATCCATTGGATCTGCGTGCCGGCGATCCTGTGGGCGGCGATCGCGTTCCTATGGCTGATTCCGGTGCCCGTATCGATCGGCCGCGCCGGCTTCTGGTGCGGCTTGATCATGGTCGGCGTGCTCGCGTTCTACTGGCGCCTGTCGCGCCCGCTCGGGCTGGCGATGATCGCCTGGTTTATTCTGCTGGCCGTGCTGACCGAAGCCCTGTACCGCACGCTCGGCCCGAACGGCCTGATGTGGCTCGCGATCGGGGTGTTCGTGGTCGCCTGGGTCGGGCAATTCATCGGCCATCTGATCGAAGGCCGGCGGCCGTCGTTCTTCACCGACCTGCAATATCTCCTGATCGGCCCGGCCTGGCTGATGGGCAAGTTCATGCGCCGGATCGGTGTCGGCTACTAGTTGGATTTCACTTGCACCGTCATGGCGTGGAAATCCAGCGTGACCACGCTGTGCGCGAACAGCGCGTTGCCGGCGCTCGCATCGAATAACCCTTCGGGTTGGCGCAAGGGGCTGCCGTCGCTGGGGAAATACACCAGCGGCCGCGCTAGCTTGAGCGCGCGGCCGGCGAAGGCGAGCGCCGGCGCAGGCGCCGCGAGCAGATTCACGCCGCCGTCGGTGTAGGCGAAGAATTCCGGCTTGCCGGTCTTGTCGAGACCGAGCTTGGTCAACGCGCTGTCGTAGATCAGAACGCTGCCGGCGAAGACGGTGTCGATGCGCACGCGCAGCGGCTTGCCGCCGAGACTGAAGCCGGAAGCGACCAGGGTCGGCGGACCGTGCTCGCCGAAATTGATCAGCTTCAGCGTACCCGCCGCCGCGCCGCCCTCGGCGACCGGCGTGGTGATGATGTTGGAAATGCGCAGGCGCCGCTTCGGATAGTCGATCTCCAGCACGCGCTCCTTGAAGAAGTCGTAGGCGATCGAGCCGTCGACCGGCGGCCGGTTCTCGCCGAGCAGGGCGCGGTCGAACACGAAGAAATCGGCGGTCGTCTGCAAATTGCCGAGCGCGACGCGATGGTTGCCGCCGAGGAAGATGCCGGCGACGGTTTCACCGCCGCGCTGGGCCGGATCGAGCTTCCAGTTCAGTTCGCGCGCGACTTCGCTGAGCAGGGTCGAGTTCGCGTTGCCGGTGTCGAGCATCAGGCTGCGCGGCGCATTGCCGTCGAACGCGACGTCGATGCAAATCAGGCCGCCGCAATCGCGAAACGGCACATCGAAGGCAAACGGCGTCGCGGCGTCTTTCGCGACGGCGGCGGAACTCGCCAGCGCGCCGGCGAGCAGCGCGAACACGCGGGGTAGCATCGGGAAATCTCCGCAAGCAAAGGCGGAGAGCATCGCAGGAAAGCGCTGAACCGCAGCGCGCCGGACCGGCGCGCTGCGGTTCGTCCGATCAGGGCTGCGGGCCGAGGATGACCGACTTGTTCTGCACCAGCACCGCGCCGCCGTTGGTGGCGATGAAGCTGGCCATCTCGCCCTGCATTTCCTGCGTCGCCGCCGGGAAGTCGGTCGGGTCGAGCAGCGAACCGTGTTCGCCCTGCACGAAGCGCACCGCGCCGCGCAGCACGTTGTTGGTCAGCTGCACCGATTCGGTGATCGGATACATCTGCATGGCGGCGATCAGGGGTTCGGTGCCCGACAGCGGCGCACCCGCCACGCGGTTCGGAATCACCTGATCGGGCAGCACATCGCCGCCGCCGACGACCTCGTGCACCAGCAGGTTCTTGCCGTACTGCGCCACCGTGCCGTCGTCGTTCATGCGCAGGATCAGCTTGGTGCCGTTGCCGGCGAAGTTGATCGGATCGCCCGAGTCGATCACGGTCTGTGTCGCCGCCATGAAGGTGTCGTACAGCGGCGTGCCCTGCTGGATGCCGGCCGCGGCGAGGCCGGCATGAATGCGCGGGCCGAACGTCGGCGAAGCGTCGAGCAGGCGCGCGATGCCGCCGCCCGGCACGCTCAGC
Organism: Dokdonella sp. GW821-FHT11D02; assembly: GCF_058808595.1. NCBI lineage: Bacteria > Pseudomonadati > Pseudomonadota > Gammaproteobacteria > Lysobacterales > Rhodanobacteraceae > Dokdonella > Dokdonella sp. GW821-FHT11D02. The sequence goes on from NZ_CM179520.1 coordinate 4,604,159, forward strand.
ACGGCCGTCTGCACGTCCGGACTGATCGCCATGAAGGTGGTCAGCACGATGCTGCCCAGCGACTGGCCGACGGCGCGGATCTTGGCCGTGTCGAAGTCGGTTCCGGCCGAGTAGTGCATGCCCTGCACCGCATGCGACAGCTCGAGCAGATCGACCACGCCTTCGCGCACGTTGTCGCGCGAGGTCAGCAGGCTGGTCAGGTTGATGTAGTGCGTGGCCGAGCTGTCGATCACGCCGTCCGGACCCGGCGCGCCGGTTTCGTTGTTGACCAGGTCGAGGTCGAACGTGCGCTCGGTCGCGCCGAGCGCGGCGAACGGCGTATTGCCGATGTAGAACGGGTTGGTCTTGTCGGTGATGCCGTGCAGCGGCAGGTCGATCGCGACCACCGCGAAGCCTTGCGCGGCGAGCGTGCCGGCGACCGCGAACATGTCGGTGCGATTGCGCGTGATGCCGTGCTGGAAGATCACCAGCGGCCAGCCACTGGCCGGCTTGGTCTTGCCCGAGGCGGCGTTCGGCACGGTCAACAGCAGCGGTGCGTGCTGGGTCGACTTCGCCACCGCCAAAGGATTGGCGAACGTCACGTTGGTCGAGGTCGGATCGAGACCGGCCTGGTTGAACGGCGGGATGTAGGCGCCCGGCTCGGCTTCCCAATGCCCGGTCAGCGGATTGTTCGGGCAAGCGGGAAGCCCCGGAACGCACACGGTGTCCGGTGAATCGAGGTAGTACGGCAGATCGATGGTGCCGATGTAGATGTCGGCCACCGGCGGCAGGCCGAGGCCGAGGTCGCCCAGGGTCTTGCCGGTCGGCGCGATCGTCGTCTTCGCCGGCGGCGACTGCTCGATCACGCTCTGGCGCGCCAGCAGCGGCGCGGTGATGTTCTGCGTGGTCATGACCCACGACAACGCGATGTTGGCCGAACCGATACCGGCGGTGGTGGCGGCCGCTTCCTGCGTGTTGATCAGGAGGCGCAGCGGTTCCAGCGCACAGGCGGTCGCGGCCGGCAGCGCCGCGATGGTCGAGGCGTTGTTGACGCACAGCGGCGTGCCGCGCTTGGCCAGCTGATAGACCAGCGAACCGCGCACATTGTTGCCGGCGACGTCTTTGACGCCGTTGGTGACCACCGCCATGTAGGAGGTCATCTGCTGCAACGGCTGGGTCGGCACGATCGCGATGGTGCGGCCGCTGGTATCGGACGGCGCCGGCGCGACGACGAACTCGGCCGGCGAGGCCAGTTCGCGTTCGACTCCGACCACGCCGCCGCCGGGGCCGCTGAGCTTGACCTGGAACACGCGCACGTTGCCGGCCAAGGACGCCGGCGCGATCGGCGCCGAAAAGCTGGTCGACCACGGTGCGGTCGTGCTGAAGCCGTCGAGCGCGTTCATCGCCAGGGTCGGCCCCGCGCTCGGCGCGGTCGGGTCGGCCACCGGGATGTTCAGGGTGAGGTCCTTGGTGCCGCTCAGCAGCAGGTTGTTCGGGAACGGAACCACCCCCTTGCTCGGATCGAAGCTGGCGACCGTGTGGAATTGCACCGGCGCGTAATAGTCGTAGGCGTTTGCTTCGCGTGGCGCGAGCGACGCCAACGACAAGGCGGCGACGACGGCGGTCGTGATCAATCGGGCTTGCATGGGGTTGCCCCTTTCGATGGCGGCTTGGAGAGTCGCAGCATCTTAGGTCGGCCAAACGAGCGTTGGCAACGCTGCACTGCGGCGAAGGGCGCTTTCGAGCGAGAGATTCTCAGCGTTTGCCGGCGATCTCCACCAGATCGAGCGCGCGTCCGTTCTCGCCGCGCAGCCCGTGCTGCAGTTCCTGCAGGTGCCGGATCGACGGGCACAGCGCCGCGATACGCGGCCGCAGCGCCTGCATCCGGCGCTCCAGACGCGGGCGCAGATCGGCGGCGAGCGCGGCGGCGCGATCGCGCAGCGCGGCGGCCGCTTCGAGATCGCCGAGGGCGACTGCGGCGAACGCCTGGGTGGCGAGATCGTCGGCTATCAGCGGCTGGATGTCGGCGACGACCTCGCCGATCCAGCGTTCGAACGCTTCGTCGTGCCATTCGCGCGTGCTGGTGCTGGCCGCGATGCGCTGCTTCAGTTCGGCGCTGCGCGCGGCCAGCTTGGCGTCGAGCTGGCGCACGGTCGGCACGCTGAGCCGCAAGCTCGCTGCTTCGGCTCGCAGCGCCTGCACGCCGAGGTCGACGCCGTCTTGCGCCACCGCCTTGGCTTTCGGCACCAGCGCGCGCAACTCGTGCTCGAACAGCGCGACGCGGTCGACTTGCTCGGCGTTCAAACGCAACGGCGCGCCGTCGACCTCGAGCTTGCCGTTGCCGAGCTCGATCCGGCGCGGCACCGGCGTTGCGCGCTCGAAACGCAGGCGATCGGGCGTCACGGTCAAGTCGTAGCTGCTGCTGGCGCGACAGGTATCGGCCAGATCTTGCGCCTGCGCGGCGCCGACGCCGGCCACGCCGAGCAGCAGCCAAGCCGAGAGGCGCATGGGAATCGTTCGAACCATCACCGCGCAGGAATAGCCGGGGCGGCGCGAATCGGCGCTGAATCGCGCGCGCCTCACTCCTGCCCCCACACGCTCGCATCGACGCGGAACGCACGCGGTGCCCAGCCGAAATCGCTGCGCGCGGCGCTGTCGTCGGCGATCAGGTCGCTGCCGAGCCGCTCGATCGCGGCCGCCGGCGCCCACCCCACCCGCGCCAGGCCGCGCGCCAGCGCGAGCGGAATGGGCAGCGGCAGGCAGAACAGCGGCAGCGCGCCGCGTACGCGTTCGAGCATCGCCTCGAAGCTCAATCGCTCGCCGCCGCCGAGCGCATAGGTTTGGCCGGCGCAGCGCGCGCTGCCGAAGGCGGCGAGGCAGGCCGCGGCGAGATCGTCGGCATGCACCGGCTGGCGCAGCCCGTGCGCACCGAGTAGGCGCGGAAACACGCGCCAGCGCAATGCGAAGCGAGCGATCGGGGTCAGGCTGCGATCCACGCCAGCGCCGTAGATCAGGGTCGGGCGCAGCAGCGTCCAGGTGCCGCCGCGGCGCGTCGCCGTCGCCGCAAGCGTGTGTTCGGCCAGCCGCAGGCGTTCGACCAGCTCGCGTTCGGCGGCGTCGGGCGAGTCGCGCTTGCTGTCGATGCTCATCGAACCGAGCGCGACGACGCGCGCGACGCCTTCGAGCGGCGCGCGCTCGAACCAGCGTGTGAACGCATCCAGCGGACCCAAGCTGAAAATCGCCGCCGGTGTTGACGGCAGCGGTACCTCGCGTTCGAGGTCGCCGACGATCCATTGCAGGCGCGGCGTCGGGCTCGAACGCGGCCGACGGCTCAGCGCGACCACGCCGTAGCCGGCATCGAGCAGCCGCGGCAGCAGGAAGCGGCCGACCGCGCCGCTGGCGCCGGCGACCAGGACAGTCCGCACGCGCTAGCTCGCCGTGGTGGCGAGCGGCAATTCGGTCTGCTGCGCCGCGGCGCCGGCCAGTTCGCGCAGCGCACGCAGATCGTTGGTAGCGGCGGCGAGCGGATCGCCGCCGCGGTGCATCGGATGCTGCTCCATCGCCGTGCGCGCCTCGAACAGGCCGCGGCGCGCGCCCTCGACGTGCGTCACCAGCTCGTCGAGGCTGGCCTTGTCGGCCCCGAAGATGAGTTCGACCGGCTGCAGGCAGTACTGCACGGCGCCGTCGAAGCGGCGCACGCGTTCGCGATAATCGACCAGTTCCGCGCGCGCAGCGTCGAGATCGCTGCGCAGCGCCTCCAGCACGGCGCGCTGGCGCGCGCTCTCGGTGCTCGCGTCCTGGCGCGCGAATTCGGCCGCCTGCGACTGCTCGGTCTGCGCCGCATCGCGCTGGTTCTCGGCGTCGATCTTGGCGTAGAGCAGTTGCGTGCCGTGCGCGCGTTCGGCGCGCAACGCTCGGTGCAGGCCGAGTGCGGCGCCGAGTGCGAGTACGGCGACTATCCATCCGATCCACAGCATGTTCGTACTCCGCTCGCCGCGCGTGGACGCCGCGACCTTGGCCGCAGGATAGACCGGCGCCGGCGCGCGCGCCAAGGCGCCCCATCGCATACTCCGTCCCGGCGGCAGTGAAGAATCGGCGCGCTCGCGTGTATTTCCTGGCAGGTCCCGCGTCCCTGAAGGAGCATTGCGATGAATCGATATGGCCTGATCCTGATCCTCGCCGCCGGTTTGCTCGGCGGCTGCAGCGGCGGTGCCGATTCCGGCACGCCCGCCGCGCCCAAGCTCGAAATGCGCGTTTACGACGTGCCGCCGGAGCAAACCGAAACGCTGAGCCGCACCTTGAACACGGTTTTCGCCGGGGAAGACAAGAACACCTTCGGCAAGGTGTCGAGCGCGGCGCCGGGGCGCCTGGTGGTGCTGGCGCCGGCCAATCTGCACGGCAGCATCGAAGCCAGCCTGCGCGCACTGACCAAGGCTCAAGCGTCGACGCCGCAGAATTCCGCACCCGCCAAGGTCGACGGACCGCTGCGGCTGTCGTTCTGGAGCGTCGATGCGGTGCCCGAGAACGGCAACGACGATCCGGCGCTGGCGGCGCTGACGCCGGCGCTGGAGGAAGCGCGCAAGCAGCTGGGCATCGTGCATTTCGAGCTGCGCGATCACGTCAGCGGCGTGTCCAGCCTCGATTTGCCGGTGCTGCGCAGCTGGCGCGGGGTCGGCACGCATCAGGCCGCGGCCACGCCGGTGCGCAACCTCAGCTACACCTTGAAGAACGGCTCGCCCGGCCTCTTGCTCAATCTCGACTTCCAGGAGCAGGTGCCAGTGGCGCAGACGGTGAACGGGGTGACCAATGTGAACTACGTCGCCACTGGCGCCAATTCGACCACCTCGATCCTGCTCGGCCAGACCCTGGTCATCACGCAGAATCCGGTGCCCGACAGCGACGGCACGGCGACGATTACGCGGCTGTATCTCGTGCGCGTCGATCCGGTCACCGCGTCCTAAGGCGACCCATGGCGCTCGGCGAAGGAGAGCTGTACGCCTGTTACCAGCGGCTCGAAAAACCGCTCTACAACGTGTTGTACCGATGGCTGTGGCAGACGCAGGATTGCCAGGACCTGATCCACGACGCGTTCCTGCGCGTGTGGGATCGGCGCGCGCAGATCGACGCTGCGCGCGTCGATGCGCTGGTCTGGACGACCGCGCTCAACCTCGCGCGCAACCGTCTTCGCTGGCAGGCGCTGTGGCGCCGCGGCGAACTCGATCCGCTGGCGGCGGCCGGCGACGACCCGGCGGCGGAAGCTGCGTTGGGGTGGGAACTGCGCCGGCTGCGCAGCGCGCTGGAGCGGTTGCCGCGTGCGCTGCGCGAGGTGCTCTCGCTGGCCGAGTTCGGCGGGCTCAGCGGGCAGGAAATCGCGGCTGTACTCGGCATTCCGGCCGGCACCGTCGCTTCGCGCCGCTACCACGCGCTGGCGCGTTTGCGCGCCGACATGCAGCACCCCGGATTGGAAGGAGAATCGCGATGACCGACACGCCCTTGTGGCAACGCCAGCTGCAGCCGCCGACCGGCGGCCTCGCGCGCCTGATGCGCGGCGTCGAGGCGCGCCGCGCGCGGCCGCCGCATGCGCGGCGCGGCCTGATGCTGGCCGGCGCCGTCGCGGCGACGATGGCGGCGTTCGGCCTGGTGCACTATCAGCGCGCGGCGCCGCAACGATCGTTCGAACGTCATTTTCAGGAAGCGCTGGCGGCGGAATGGCGCGAGCGCGGCATCGCGCGCGAGCTGCCGAGCACGCGTGCCGACGTGCGCATCGTGGTGCTCGCGCCGAGCACGCCGGCGGACGGCGGCAGATAACCTCGATCGAACGCGGTGCATGCGAAGATGTCCGGCCTGTCGATGTTTCTGGGGAAGCGTCGGCGGGCCTTGGCCGACCCACGGAGAGTTCCATGATCGCTCGCATCTGGCGCGGTATCACCCTGGCGGAGAAGGCCGATGCGTACATCGCCTATCTCAACGAAACCGGCCTCAGGGATTATGCGAAGACGGCCGGCAACCGCGGCGTCACCGTGCTGCGCCGCCTGCAGGGCGAGCATTGCGAGATCGTGCTGATCTCGATGTGGGAATCGATGGCGGCGGTGCGCGCGTTCGCCGGCGAAAACCCGGAACGCTCGGTGTACTACCCCGAAGACGAAGACTACCTGCTCGAGATGGAACCCCTGGTGCGCCACTACGAGGTCGCCGACCAGATCGTGCCGGCCTGAAGCTACACTAGCGCGCCGGCACAGGTCCGGCTTGCGATGGGGAGATCGCGAATGTCGTTGCCTCGCGTATGCACGCTCGCCGTGCTGTTGCCGTTCGTCGCCGGCCTGGCCGCAGCGGCGCCTTCTTCTCCCTCGAGCGTACCGTTGGCGCCGATGCACGCGACGCCTTGCGTCGACGGCATGGCCGGCATCTACCCGTGCTCGAACATCGACCTGCTCGCGTTCGAACCGCTGAGCCAGTTCGACGCCGACAGCACCAACAGCCTGTGGGGCTGGACCGACGCGCAAAGCGGCATCGAATACGCGCTGATCGGCGCCGACAACGGCACCGCGTTCTTCGATCTTTCCACCCCCGACCATCCGCGCTATCTCGGCAAGCTGCCCACCCACGCCGGTACCGGCAGTTCGCTCTGGCGCGACGTGCGCGTATACGCCGACCACGCCTACGTCATCAGCGACGCCAATCCCGGCCACGGCTTGCAGGTGTTCGACCTGACCCGTCTGCGCGGCGTGGTCGCGCCGCAGACCTTCAGCGAAGACGGCCACTACGACGCGTTCGGCAGCAGCCACACGATCTCGATCAACGAGCAGACCGGCTTCGCGATGATCGCCGGTGCCGACATCCATTGCGGCAACGATCCGACCAAAGGCGGCCTGCAGATCCTCGACTTGAGCGTGCCGGCGACGCCGACCTACGCCGGCTGCGTGCCCAACGGCGGCTACACGCACGAATCGCAATGCTGGATCTATGCCGGCCCCGACACGGCGCACGCCGGCCGTGAGATCTGCTTCAACTCGAACGGCCCGAGCCGGCGCATCGCGATCGTCGACGTGACCGACAAGAGCGCGCCGGTCACGCTGTCCTCGACCACCTACGACGGCGCCTCCTACCCGCATCAGGGCTGGCTGAGCGACGACCATCGTTATCTGCTGGTCGACGACGAGCTCGACGAGACGCAGCCGGCGTCGGGGCATGCCGGGCACACCGCCTGGACCTACGTCTGGGACGTGTCCGACCTCGACGCACCGGTACTGGTCGGACACCACGACAGTGGCCTCAGCGTGATCGACCACAACCTGTACGTGCACGGCCAGTACGTCTACCAGTCCAACTACGAAGCCGGCGTGCGCATCCTGCGCATCGACAATCTCTCCAATGCGCAGCTGAGCGAAGTCGCCTACTTCGACACCTACCCCACCAGCAACAGCGCCGCCTTCAATGGCACCTGGAACAACTACCGCTTTCCGGCCAGCGGCAACGTCATCGCGACCGGCATCGAAGAAGGCTTCTTCGTGCTGCAGCCGCATCTGTGCACGCCGCCGGCCGCGCCCAGCGGTTTGGTCGCGACGCCGAACGGCGACGGCCGCATCGATCTCGCTTGGAACTCGGCGGCGAGCGGCGCGCACTATCGCGTCGAGCGCGCGCAGGGCGGCTGCAACGGCAGCTTCCAGACGATCGCCGACGCGCTCGCCGCAGCAACCTATTCCGACACCGCCGCCTCCGGCAGCGTGACCTACGGCTATCGCGTACTCGCCGCCGACGACAGCGGCCAATGCGTCTCCAATGCGTCCGCCTGCGTCGAGGCGCAGACCAGCGGCGCCTGCACCGCACCGCCGCTGTTCGCCGGGATTACCGCGGCGAGCAACGGCGCCACTGCGGATTGCCGCATCGCGCTGACATGGAAGAGCGCGCAGCCGGCCTGCGGCGGCCCGGCGAGCTATGCCGTGCATCGCGGCAATACGGCCGATTTCACGCCGGCGGCATCCAACCGCATCGCACAAGGCGTACTCGCGCTCGACTATCTCGACACCGGTGCGCCGTCCGGCGTGCCGCAGTACTACCTGGTGCGCTCGACCGACGACAGCAACAGCGCCGCCGACGGCAATCTGGTGCGTCTGGGCGCAACCGCGACCGGTACCGACGTCGATGGCACCTTCGCGTCCGGCGCCGAACCGGGCGATCCGCAGTTCGAAGCCGAATCCACCAGCCCCGGCCTGTCGCGCAGCGGCGATCACATCCTGCACGCCGGCTGGCATCCGTCCACCGCGCGCGTGCACGGCGGCACCCAGAGTTTCTGGTCAACCAGCGAGAACAATCTCTGCGTGACCCTGGTCACGCCGCCGCTGCGGCTGACCGCAGGCCAAACCTCGACGCTGTCGTTCTGGAGCGCCTGGGACGTCGAAGCGGGTTACGACGGCGGCGTGCTCGAAGCCTCGATCGACGCCGGTGCGAACTGGACCCGGCTGACCCCGCAAGGCGGCTACCCCGGCACCATCACGCACGGCGGCACGCTGTGCGGCGTGGCCGAAGGCAGCGGTGCGTTCAGCGGGCTCGGCCGCCTCGACTGGTCGCAGCAGCAGGTCGATTTGTCCGCCTACGCCGGCGAAGAAATCCGCCTGCGCTGGCTGTATCGCTCCGACCCGGGCAGCAACGGCGAAGGCTGGTTCGTCGACGACATCGCGCTGACCCACGCGCAGGTGCCGGGGCAATGCCGGCCCAGCGGCGATCGCATTTTCGCGAACGGTTTCGACGCGGCGCCGTAGTCGAGAGTGAGGGTTTGCGCGGGCGCGCAAAGCGCCCGCGTGCGTCGCTTCCGCAACTCGGACGCGACCCGCCTCGCGTAGCCGCAACGCAGTAGCGAGCGCATCGCGTAGCGATCGAGAACGGTCGATCGCCGGCTATGGCCGAGCGAGCGATGTCGGGCGATAACGACACCGACATCGAAATCGCATTCGCTCATAGGCGAAACGGAACGCTGCGGCGGCGGCGCTGCCGCACAATCGCGGTCATCCCCTGTCCGGAGGCGTTATGCCCAAGCCCGTTTCGTCGTTCGCCTCGGCCGCGCCGCGGCTCTTCTTTTGCGGGCTGCTCGCGCTCGCGCCGCTCGGCGCGGCCGCCGAATTCAGCGTGACCGGCACGATGATCGCGCCGCGCACCAGCCCGACCGCGACCACTCTGCTCGACGGCCGCGTCCTCATTACCGGTGGCAGCGTACGCACGCTGCTGCAGGCCGCCTCGGCCAGCGCCGAGCTGTTCGATCCGGCCAGCGGCCAGTTCGTCGCCACCGGCGCGATGACGGTGCCGCGCTGGGATCACGCCGCAACCCTGTTGCACGACGGCCGCGTGCTGATCGTCGGCGGCAGTTCCGGCGCCGACGACAACGGCATCAGCCTCACGCAGGCGAATGGCGAGATTTACGATCCGCTGACGGGCCGCTTCAGTGCGGTCGCCAGCGCGATCGAAGTCGGCGGCGAACGCACCACGGCGACGACCCTGGCCGACGGCCGCGCGCTCATCGTCAGCGGCTGGATCCAGGGTCAGGGCACGGTCGCGCGCGCGCAGCTGTTCGATCCGGTCGACAACAGTTTCAGCGCGACCGGCGCGCCGCATTCCGGCCGCATCGTGCACACCGCGACCCTGCTCGCCGACGGCCGCGTGCTGATCGCCGGCGGCACCAGCTCGGCCGCCGGCCTGCTCGACAGCGCCGAGCTGTACGACCCGGTCAGCGGCAGCTTTTCGCAGCTCACGGCGGTGATGTCGACGCCGCGCGAGCGGCATGCGGCGGCGCGCTTGAACGACGGCCGCGTGCTGATCGGGGGCGGCTATGGGCCGGGCGATCGGCTGACGACGAGCGAGTGGTTCGATCCGCTCACCGGCACGTTCACGCTGTCGGGCGCGACGATGGCGCTGCCGCGAGTGGACTTCAACCTGCTCACGCTGACGGACGGCAAAGTGTTCGCGCTCGGCAGCAACAACTGGGGCGTCGCGGCCGGCACGGCCGAGCTGTACGACCCCGTCGGCGACGCGTTCAGCCCGATCGAGCCGGGTCCGGCGACCGAACGCGACGGCGCGCGCACTGCCCTGCTCGCCGACGGCCGCGTGTTGATCGCCGCCGGCGTCGACCTGCGCAGCGAGAACGCGGACTTGGTCACTTACGGCGAAATCTATGCGCCGGCCGGAACCGATACCGTGTTCGCCGACGGATTCGAGCCGCAGCCTTGAGCAGGGCTGGGCACGAGTGGAACTATCGACGATCCGCATGCTCTCACCTCAAGCCGCGACGGGCGGCTCGGACGAGGGAGAGCGATATGGCCGCACGCAGGCTGCGTAGCGCGATGCTGGCGTTGATAGTGGTGGGGCTCGCCGCCGTTTCATCCGCGCCGGTAGTGGCGGCGCCGAAACCGACCGCCGCGGCGCCGGCGATCGTCATGTACACCACCCAGACTTGCGGCTATTGCGCCAAGGCGCGCCAGTATCTGAAGGCACGCGGCCTCAGCTGGGACGAGCGCGACATCGAGAGATCGGCGCAGGCGCAGCGCGAATGGAAGACGCTCGGCGGCGCCGGCACGCCGCTGATCCTGGTCGGCGAGGAGAAGGTCAACGGCTTCAATCAACCCCGCCTCGAAGCCTTGCTGGCAAAACACGGCAAGTAAACGGCCGTAGCGGATCGCGAGCACCGGCGACGCCGCGCTCGCATTCGGTGAATAATCGCGCATCGCCCGACCGGAGCCTCGCCATGCGTATCGCACTCGCGCTGTCCCTGCTGCTCGCTGCCCCGGCTTGGGCGCACGAGCCCGCTGCCATCGAACAAGGTCGCGACCATCATCAAGCGCCGGCCGCGGCCGCAGCGGTGCAGAAGACCGCCGACGGCGCGGTCTACGGCGCACCGATTGCACAGGCCGCACCGAGCGCGATCCGTCTCGACGAAGTGGTGGCGAAACCCGACGCCGCCATCGGCAAGAGCGGCGCCTACAGCGGCCGCATCACCCAGGTCTGCCAGAAGCAAGGCTGCTGGCTGGTGCTCAGCGCCGACAACGGCGACTTCGCACGCGTGTTCATGCACGACCACCGTTTCAGCGTGCCCAAGGACGCGCGCGGCGAAGCGATCGTCTACGGCACCGTGAGCGAGAAGAAGCTCACGGCCGAAGAAGTCGCGCATCTGAAGAAAGACGGCGCCGCGGCGCCGGCGGCGCGCGAGTTGCAGATCGATGCGACGTCGGTGGTGATTCGCGAGGCGGGTTGAGCGCTTGCAGTGACATCCATCGAAGCTCGAACACCCGACTGACGGCAAACGCGGCGCACTGAGACCAGAAGTCCCGCGACGCTTGTGCCCGCTAGTCCGATTCGGCTTTCGAAGGATGAGGAAGCGGCTTTCCGCACTCACCTCGTTGCTGTTTCTCAAACAAGAGATCGGGCCAACCAGTACACGGATCGACGGGCTTGTGATCCCGTAGATAGCTTCTTACTGCGTCCAACGTGCGCCGTGCGGGCGTTTCACTGTCCCGGCGCGGATCGAATGCACCGAACCTCGTCGTTGCCGAACACGTAGAAACGGGTGCCACGGTTCCTCGTGGGCTCGTCACGACCAAGTAGTGGAGTCCAGGCATCAAGGGAATGCCGCAATCGGCGCCGCCATAGCCGCTGGACAGCTCCTTGATCGCTGCTGCGTCTCCTTTGAATGCCTCGACGAGTTCAAACGTCGCGCGTACCGGCCCGGCCTCAAGTTCGTAAGGTCGTCTCAGACTTTCGTCATCGGACCGGGTTTGCATCACTCGCACCAACATCACCACGCCAGCTTGGTCGAGATCCTCTTCGAACGGCCTGCTGACGCAAGTACATGCCAACACACCGTCGGCCAGGAGGGAGAACAAAATCGCGACGAAGATCTGTTTCATTTCGGCTCCGCCTCGGTATGTACGCGCCTGCAACCCACGCCTCGACTGATCTCGACGTCACCTGGGTTCGTGGAGCGAGCGCTTCACTGGCGCGGAGACTGCAACTGCTCAAGCCGCCGCTTGGCATCCTTCGCCGTCTCGTCGCTGCGGTCGCTCGACGGCAGTGCGAGGTACTCGCGCAAGGCGGCGGTCGCCGCCGCAGCGTCGCCCTTGGTCTGCAAGGCGACGCCGAGACGGTATTGCGCGCCGCGCTGCGGATCGAGTTCGACGGCGCGGCGCAGCGCCTCGATCGCCGCATCGACCTGTCCGGTCTCCAGCTCACTGCGGCCGTAGCCGAGACAGATGCTGGCGTCGTCGGGGAACCGTTCGCGGCCGCGCCGGAACGTCTCCAGCGCCTTCGCCGGCTGCTTCGCCTGCAGCTGCCGGAAGCCGAGCCCGGTCAGCGCCTCGCGATAGCCGTCGGCGAGATCGGCGGCCGTGAACGCGTCCGGCGCCAGCAGCACCGCGCTGACACGATCGAGTTCGTCGTTCTGCATCTGGATACTGCTGCGCAGCAGCGGTCCGGCGTCCGGTCGCAAAGCCTCGAACGACGTCGTATTGCGCTCCGCCTTATCGGCGCTGCCACCGACGATACCGGGCGCCATCAGATAGAACTGGTTGAGGTCGTAGCGCGCGGTGAAATTTCGCGGATCGAGCTCGACCGCCTTTTCGAGTTCATCGCGCGCGCGCCCGACGTACTTCATGCCCTTGAGCATGCCGCCGGACGCGGCGATCGCGCCGTAGGTCTCGCCCAGCGCGAGATGGCACAACGCCGATTGCGGAATGCGCTCCAGGCAGGGCATGAGTGCCTCGGCGAGCCGTTCCAGCTCGGCGGCGCCCTTGGCGGTTTCCAAACCGGCTCGCGACAGCAGCCAATACGCCTGTTCGTCCTTGGCATCGGCAGCGAGGCGCTGCTCGGCGAGCTTGCGCACCTCGTCGTAGCGCTTGGCGCGCAGGAGCCGGTCCGCGTCGCCTTCGGCCGCCAGCGCCACGACCGTTGTCGCTGCGAACAAAGCGGCGACCGCGGAGCGGACGATTCGAACCGTTCCGGCGTGCTTCCGTCCGCATCCCCGCTCGTGCATGACCGGCCTCATCTCTTCTTCGGTATGTACAGATCGGTAATTGTACCCTCGTACACTTCAGCGGCCATGCCGACCGACTCGCTCAGAGTCGGATGCGGATGGATGGTGAGCCCGATGTCGGCCGCTTCGGCGCCCATCTCGATCGCGAGCCCGGCTTCGGCGATCAGATCGCCGGCATTCGGCGCGACGATGCCTGCTCCGATGATGCGGTGCGTGGCCTCGTCGAACAGCAGCTTGGTGAAGCCCTCGGTGCGGCCGATGCCGACCGCGCGGCCGGAAGCGGCGTGCGGGAACTTGCCGACGCCGTACTTGACGCCCTGCTTCTTCGCTTCGGTTTCGGTCAAGCCGACCCAGGCGATCTCGGGATCGGTGTAGGCCACCGACGGAATCACGCGCGCGACGAATTCGCTCTTCTGCCCGGCCGCGACTTCGGCCGCGACCTTGCCTTCGTGAGTCGCCTTGTGCGCCAGCATCGGCTGGCCGACCAGATCGCCGATCGCGAAGATGTGCGGCACGTTGGTGCGCATCTGCTTGTCGACCGCGATGAAGCCGCGCTCGGTCACGTTCACGCCGGCCTTGTCGGCGTCGATCTTGCCGCCGTTGGGCGTGCGGCCGATCGCGACCAGCACGCGGTCGTAGAGCTGCGGCTCGGGCGCCTTCTCGCCTTCGAACGTCGCCTTGAGGCCATTCTTCTCGGCTTCGATCTTCGCCACCTTCACCTTCAAGTGAATACCGGCGTAGCGCTTGGACAAGCGCTGCTGCAGCGGACGCACCAGATCGGCGTCGGCGCCCGGCATCAGCTGGTCCATCAATTCGACCACGGTGACCGCGCTGCCGAGCGCGTCGTACACGCAGGCCATCTCGAGACCGATGATGCCACCGCCGACCACCAGCAGTTTCTTGGGGATGTCGCCGAGCAGGAGCGCATCGGTCGAATCCATCATGCGCGCATCGTCCCACGGGAAGCCGGGCAGCTTCACCGCTTGCGAACCGGCCGCGATGATCGCTTTCTCGAAGCGCACGAGCTTGGCACCGTCCGCGGTCTGCACTTCGATCTCGTGCGGCGACACGAACTTGCCGACGCCCTGCACGACGGTGACCTTGCGCTGCTTGGACATGCCGGCGAGGCCGGTATTCATCTGCGCGACGACTTTGTCTTTGTACTTGCGCAGCTTGTCGAGATCGATCTTCGGCGGCTCGAACGCGATGCCGATGTCGGCCGCGTGCGAGGCTTCGTCGATCACGCGCGCGGCGTGCAGGAGCGCCTTCGATGGAATGCAGCCGACGTTGAGGCAGACGCCGCCGAGCGGCGCGTAGCGCTCGATCAGCACGGTGTTCTGGCCGAGATCGGCAGCGCGGAACGCGGCGGTGTAGCCACCGGGACCGGAGCCGAGCACGGCCACCTGGCATTCGATGTCGGCCTTGCGGCCCGATTCGGCGGAGGCTTTCGGCGCCGCCTCGCCCGCTTTCCCACCTGCGGGAGCGGGCTGGGGTGAGGGTTCTTTTTGCGCAGCCGCTGCCGGCTTTGCCTCGGCCGCCGGCGCGGCCGGCGGCGCGGCTGCGGCATCGGCCGCCTCGATCACCGCCACTACCGCGCCTTCCGACACCGAGTCGTTGAGCTTGACGCGCAATTCCTTGACCATGCCGGCGGCGCTCGAGGGCACCTCCATCGTCGCCTTGTCCGACTCCAGCGTGACCAGGCCCTGATCCTTGGCGACGGTGTCGCCGACCTTGACCAGAATTTCGATGACCGGCACGTCGGTGTAGTTGCCGATGTCGGGAACTTTGACTTCAACCGTGGCCACGGGAGACTCCTTGAAATGGATGGTGCGCGAGGAAGGAACGCCCGGCCTCAGGCCGCGAGCGCCCAATCGGCTGCGTGTTCTGCATGGATGGTGGTGGTGTCGAACAATGGAACGGCGCTGTCACTTGCATCGACGAGCAGACCGATCTCGGTGCAACCGAGGATCACCGCCTCGGCGCCGCCGGCGACCAGGTCGGCGATCACGGCGCGGTAGGCTGCGCGCGATTCCGGCAGGCAGCGGCCCTGGCACAGCTCCTCGTAAATCACGCGATGTACGAGGTCGCGCTGGTCGGCGCCGGGCACCCGCACGTCGAGCCCGTGCTGCGCGAGGCGTCCGCGATAGAAATCCTGCTCCATCGTGAAGCGCGTACCGAGCAGGCCGACTTTGGTGATTCCCGCGGCGCCAATGCGCTCGGCAGTGGCGTCGGCGATGTGTAGCACGGGAATTTGCAGTTCCGGCTCGATCTGCGGCAGCACGCGATGCATCGTGTTCGTGCAGATCACCAGCGCCTGCGCACCGGCACGCTGCAATGCCAGCGACGCTTCTGCGAGCAGGCGACCAGCGGCTTCCCAATCGCCGCGATGCTGCAAGGCTTCGATCGCGGCGAAATCGACGCTGTAGAGCACCAGCTCGGCCGAATGCAGTCCGCCGCGCCGTTCGCGCACGCGCTCGTTGATCTGACGGTAGTAGGGAACCGTCGATTCCCAACTCATGCCGCCGAGCAGGCCGAGCACGCGCATGATCACAACAATACGCGTCGCATATCGGCCAGCACCTGGCCGAGGAACGCGGTGAAGCGCGCGGCCGAGGCGCCGTCGATGACGCGATGGTCGTAGCTCAGGCTGAGCGGCAGGATCAGACGCGGCTGGAACGCCTTGCCGTCCCATACCGGCTTGGTGGCGGACTTCGACACGCCGAGGATCGCGACTTCCGGCGCGTTGACGATCGGCGTGAACGCGGTGCCGCCGATGCCGCCGAGACTGGAGATCGAGAAGCAGCCGCCGGACATGTCGGCCGGGCTGAGCTTGCCGTCGCGCGCCTTCTTCGCCAGCTCGCCGGTTTCCTGCGCGATCTCGATCACGCCCTTCTTGTCCGCATCGCGCAGCACCGGCACGACCAGACCGTTGGGCGTGTCGGCGGCGAAGCCGACGTGGAAGTATTTCTTCAGGATCAGGTTCTCGCCGGCGGCGTCGAGCGAGGCGTTGAAGTCCGGATACTTCTTCAGCGCGGCGACCACCGCCTTGATCAGGAAGGCAAGCATGGTCAGCTTGATGCCGGCCTTCTCGTTCTCCTTGTTGAGCTGCACGCGCAGCGCTTCCAGCTCGGTGACGTCGGCATCGTCGTGCTGCGTCACGTGCGGAATCATGACCCAGTTGCGCGCGAGGTTGGCGCCGGAAATCTTCTTGATCTTCGACAGCGGCTTGGCTTCGACCGCGCCGAACTTGGCGAAGTCCACGTTCGGCCACGGCAACAGGTTCAGCCCGCCGCCGAGCGGTGCCGCAGCCGCCGCGCGCGGCGCACCGCCGCCGGCCAGCGCGGCCTTGACGTAGTTCTGCACGTCTTCGCGCGTGATGCGGCCCTTGCGTTCGCTGCCCTTGACCTCGGCCAAGTTCACACCGAGCTCGCGCGCGAACACGCGCACGGCCGGGCTGGCGTAGGGCACCTTGTCCGGCAGTACGGTGCTGGCGTCGAACGGCACCGGCGGCGTGCGCGGACCGGCGGCCTCGGGGTCGAGGCCCGAAGAAGCGTCGGCGATCGCCGGCGCCGGCGCTGCGGCAGGCGCTGGCTTCGGAGCTGCGGCCGCGTCTCCGGCGCTTGCCGGAGCGGGCGACGGCGAGGATTCTTTCGGCCTGGCTGGCTTCGCCTCGGCCGCAGGCGCTGGCGCTGGCGGCGCCGCAGCCGGAGAGGAAGCCGCGGCGGCTTCGATCAGCGCGACCACCGCGCCTTCCGACACCTCGTCGCCGACCTTGACCTTGACCTCCTTGACCACGCCGTCGAACGGCGCCGGCACTTCCATCGTCGCCTTGTCCGACTCGAGCGTGACCAGGCCTTGATCCTTGCTGACCGTGTCGCCGGCCTTGACCAGCACTTCGATGACCGGAACGTTCGTGTAGTTGCCGATGTCGGGCACCCGGGCTTCGTTGGTCGTGCTCATGAACGTCCTCGTGCTGATTGGAGCGACGCCCCGCGCCGCCTCGAAGACCTACGAGGATAACGCAACGCGCGCGGATTCGATCCGCGAACGCACATCGCGGCGTGACTTGCGGCGGATGCGGTCCATACGGGCGTCGATGGTAGCGTGCGTGACACATCCGACCGCCCGCTTCCTCGAGGTAACGCCCGTGCTCGCGATCCGCGACTTGTCCAAAACCTATGCCAACGGCGTGCAGGCGCTCAAGCAGGTTTCGCTCGACATCCCCACCGGCATGTTCGGATTGCTCGGACCCAACGGCGCCGGCAAGTCGTCGCTGATGCGCACCATCGCGACCCTGCAGGATCCCGACAGCGGCACGATCGCGCTCGACGGCCACGATCTTCTGGCCGACAAACCCGCAGCGCGGCGCCTGCTCGGCTATCTGCCGCAGGAATTCGGTGTCTATCCGCGCGTCGCGGCGGAAACCATGCTCGACCACTTCGCGGTGTTGAAAGGACTGGTCGTGCGCGGCGAACGCAAGGCGGTGGTCGAATCGCTGCTGCGCCAAGTCAACTTGTGGGAAGTGCGCAAGCAGAAGCTCGGCACCTTCTCCGGCGGCATGCGCCAGCGCTTCGGCATCGCGCAGGCCTTGCTCGGCGATCCGAAGCTGATCATCGTCGACGAACCGACCGCCGGCCTCGACCCCGAAGAACGCAACCGCTTCCTCAACCTGCTCGCCGAGATCGGCGAGAAAGTGGTGGTGATCCTCTCCACCCACATCGTCGAAGACGTGACCGATCTGTGTCCGCGCATGGCGATCATCGCGCAAGGGCAGGTGCTGCTGTCCGGCCGCCCGGGCGACACCATCGCCGCGCTGAGCGGGCGCGTCTGGCGGCGGGAAGTCGCCAAGGGCGCGCTGGAGGAATACCGCCAACGCCAGGTGGTGCTGTCCACGCGGCTGGTCGGCGGCCGCACCATCGTGCACGTGCTGGCCGACGCGCGGCCCGAAGCGGGCTTCGAAGAAGTCGCGCCCGATCTCGAAGACGTCTACTTCGGCGAGTTGCGCCGTCACGCTGCGCGCGCGGGGTAACCCCATGTTCCTCGAAATTCTTCGTTTCGAGCTGCGCCAGCAGCTGAAGAGCCCGCTGTTCTGGATGGTCGCCTTCGCGCTCGGCGCGATCGCGTTCGCCGCGGCCGGCTCGGACTCGGTCCAGATCGGCGGCGGCATCGGCAACGTGCATCGCAACGCACCGCTGGTGGTGACGCAGTGGCTGACCTACTTCACCTTGTTCGGCCTGTTCCTGATTCCGCTGTTCGTCGCCGGCGCCGCGCTGCGCGACTTCGAGGCCGGCACGGCGGAGCTGTTCTTCGCCACACCGATGCCGCGCTCGGCCTATCTGGGCGGCCGTTTCCTCGCCGGTTATCTGGCCGCGACCGGCGTGCTGGCGGTGGTGGCGCTCGGCTTGTGCCTGGGCGCGTGGATGCCGTGGGTCGATCCGGAACGGCTCGGGCCGACGCAGTTGTCGACGTATCTCTACGCGTTCGCCGTGTTCGTGCTGCCGGGCTTGTTCTTCCTGTCGGCCTTCCTGTTCCTGCTCGCCACGCTGACGCGCTCGATGCTGGCGACCTACATCGGCGTGATCGCGTTCTTCGTGCTGTGGCAGATCGCGATGATCGCGCTCGGCAATCTCGAACACCGCACGATCGGTGCGCTGATCGATCCGTTCGGCCTCGGCGCGGTCGATCTCGCCACGCGCTATTGGTCGGCGCAGGAACGCAATACGCGCCTGCCGGAACTGGCCGGCGTGCTGCTGGCGAATCGTGCGATCTGGACCGCGATTGCGGCCGCCTTGCTCGGCGCCGCCTTCGTCTGGTTCCGCACCGATCGCGCCGGCACGCGCGCGGGGCGGCGGCGCAAACGCGCGGAGGCGCCCGCAGTAGCCGTGGCGCCGGCCGGCGTGCACGCACGGCCGATCGCGCAGGCGCGCACCGACGCCGCCGCGCGCTTCACGCAATGGCGCCAGCTGGCTTGGTTCGATACGCGCAGCGTGCTCGGCGGCGTCGCCTTCCTGGTCATGCTGGCGTTCGGCCTGGCCAACCTCGGCGCCTCGCTGGCGTTCTCCAACGAACTGTTCGGCACCCACGTCTATCCGGTCACGCATCTGATGACGCGCGCGATGGACGGCAGCTACAACTTTCTTTTGATCATCATCATCGCGTTCTACGCCGGCGAACTGGTCTGGCGCGAGCGCGGCCATCGCATCAGCGACGTCACCGACGCGTTCCCGCTGCCGGACTGGATTCCGTTGCTGTCCAAGCTGACCGCGCTGGCGGCCGTGATCGTCGCGTTCCTGCTCGCCGGCGCGATCGAATGCGTGGTCTACCAGCTCTGGCGCGGTGGCACCCCGATCGAGCCGGGCTTGTACCTGTCCTACATCGCGCTGAACACGCTCGGCTTCCTCTTGTTCGGCGCGCTCGCGCTGTTCCTGCAGGCGGTGTCGAACAACAAGTTCGTCGGCTATCTGCTGGTGGTGGTGTATTTCGTCATGCGCATCGCGCTCGGCCAGCTGCACTACGACCACCATCTGTACAACTACGGCACCGCGCCGGCCGCGCTGTATTCGGACATGAACGGCTACGGCCATTTCCTCGCCGGGCACCTGTGGTTCCGCGCCTACTGGACCTGCCTCGCGATCGCCTTGCTGGTGATCGCCGCGCTGTACTGGGCGCGCGGCACGGCGCAGGGATGGAAGGAGCGCACGCGCATCGCGCGCCAACGCCTGACGAAGCCGGCGACGGCGCTGCTCGCGGTGTCGCTAGTCGGCTTCGTCGTGCTCGGCGGCTGGATCTACTACAACACCAACGTGCTCAACCGCTACGTGCCCGGCGATCTGGCCAAGCAGCGGCGCGCCGACTACGAGAAAACCTATCGCCAGTATCTCGATCTGGCGCAGCCGAAGATCACCGACGTGCGCGCCGACGTCGACATCTATCCGCACGAGCGCCGCGTCGACGTGCGCGGTCACTACGTGCTGGCGAACAAGACCGGCCAGCCGATCACCGATCTGCATGTGCGCGTGCCGACGCAGATCACGCTCGCGGCGGTCGATTTCGCGCCGCACGAGGTGGTCAGCGACGACCGCACGCAGGGCTATACGATCTATCGGCTGAAGCAGCCTCTGGCGCCCGGCGCGACGATGGAGTTCGGCTTCACCTTGCAATACCGCAGCGAGGGTTTCCGCAACACACCCGACGACACCCGCGTGGTCGACAACGGCACCTTCCTCGACAGCAGCTCGCTGCCGCATTTCGGTTACGACGAGGGCGGCCAGCTCGAGGACCGCAACGACCGCCGCAAATACGGCCTGCCGCAATTGCCGCGCCTGCCCAAGATCGACGACGAAGCGGCGCGCCGCTTCAACCTGCTCGGCCGCGACGCCGACTGGGTCAACTTCGAAACCACCGTATCGACCGTGCCGGACCAGATCGCGCTGGCGCCCGGCTATCTCGAAAAGGAATGGACCGCGGACACGCCCGAACACGGACCGCGCCGCTACTTCCACTACAAGATGGATCAGCCGATCCTGGGCTTCTTCTCGTTCCAATCGGCGCGCTACGAAGTGCGGCGCGATCGCTGGAACGACGTCGCGGTCGAGGTCTACTACGACCCCAAGCACGCCTACAACGTCGAGCGCATGGTCGATGCGACGAAGAAATCGCTCGATCATTTCAGCAAGGCCTACACGCCGTTCCAGTTCCGCCAGATGCGTATCCTGGAATTTCCCGGCTACGAGACCTTCGCGCAGAGCTTCGCCAACACGGTGCCGTTTTCCGAATCGATCGGCTTCATCGCCGACCTGCGCGATCCCGACGACATCGACTACGTGTTCTACGTGACCGCGCACGAAGTGGCGCATCAGTGGTGGGCGCACCAAGTCATCGGCGCCTACGTGCAGGGCGTGACGATGCTGGACGAAACCTTCGCGCAGTACTCGGCTCTGATGGTGCAGGAGAAAGAATACGGCGCGCCGCAGATGCGCAAATTCCTCAAGTACGAACTGGACCGCTACCTCAGCAGCCGCGGCGGCGACGTGGTCGAGGAAGCGCCACTCGGCTTGGTCGAGAACCAGCCGTACATCCACTACCGCAAGGGTTCGGTGGTCATGTACGCGTTGAAGGACTATTTGGGCGAGGATTTGGTCGATCGCGTGCTCGCGCGCTACGCCCGCGAGAAAGCCTTCCAACAACCGCCCTACACCACCACGCGCGAATTCCTCGGCGAACTGCGCGAAGCGGCCGGGCCGTCTGCGGCGCTGCTGATCGACGACTTGTTCGATCGCATCACCGTGCACGACAACCGCATCGTCGAAGCGGTGGCGAAAAAGCGCGCCGACGGCAAGTACGACCTGACCTTGTCCGTGCACGCCGGCAAGGTCTACAGCGACGGCGTCGGCAAGGAAACCGCGGCCGTATCGGATCAGCCGATCGAGGTGGGCGTGTTCGCCGAGGCGCCGGACGGCAAGGAAGCGCACCAGAAAGTGCTGCTGCTGGAGAAACGCCGCATCGCCGACGGCGACAGCACGCTGACCGTGACCGTCGACGAGCTGCCCTACGAAGCGGGCATCGATCCCTACAACAAGCTGATCGACCGCGTTTCCGACGACAATCGCAAGCGCGTGACCCTGCAATGATCGAGAGGACAGCGATGACCGCCCGAACCAAGACCCTGTTCCTGCTGCTGGCTGCCGCGCTCGCGATGCCGGCCGTCGCCGCCACGCCGGCGGCGCCGCCGCCGCGCATCGCATTGACCGCGGCGCGTCTGCTCGCACCCGAACAGGGCAAGGTGATCGAGCATCCGCTGATCTTGATCGAAGGCGAACGCATCCAGGAAGTGCGCAGCGGCGGTGCGGTACCCGACGGTTACACGCCGATCGATCTCGGCGCGGCGACCCTCCTGCCCGGCCTGATCGACGCCCACGTGCATCTGGGCGGCGATCCGACGCTGTCGTCGGGCAACTATTACGAGGACCTGCTCAAGCGCGGCGCGATCGACGATGCGGTGACCGCGCACCTATTCGCCAAGCGCACGCTCGACGCCGGCTTCACCACCGTGCGCAACCTCGGTTCGGGCGCCTACATCGACGTCGCTCTGCGCAACGCGATCGACGCCGGCCGCATCGAAGGTCCGCGCATCCTCGCCGCGAGCCTGGCCATCGGCGCCACCGGCGGCCACGTCGACGACACCACCGGCTTCGCGCCGAACATCGAGTTTCACGGCCCCAGCGGCATCGCCGACGGCGTCGACGCGGCGCGCGCGCGGGTACGCGAGAACGTCAAGCGCGGTGCCGACGTGATCAAGTTCATGGCCGGCGCCGGCGTGCTCAGCGCGGAAGAATCGGTCGGCGCGCCGCAGTACTCGCAAGAGGAAATGAATGCGATCGTCGACGAAGCGCACCGCTGGGGTCGCAAGGTCGCCGCGCACGCGCACGGCGCCGACGCGATCAAGATGGCGATCAAGGCCGGGGTCGACTCGGTCGAGCATTGCAGCCTGATCGACGAGGAAGGCCTCAAGCTGGCCAAGCAGCACGGCACCTGGCTGGTGTTCGACGTCTACAACGACGACTACATCCTGGCCGAATACGCGCGCCTCGGTTTTCCGGCCACGATGGTCGAGAAGGAGAAGAAAGTCGGCCGCCTGCAGCGCGAGAGCTTCCGCCGCGCGGTGAAAGCCGGCGAGAAGCTCGCCTTCGGCACCGACGCCGGCGTCTATCCGCACGGCTGGAACGGCAAGCAGTTCGCCAAGATGGTCGAGTGGGGCATGACCCCGATGCAGGCGATCCAGGCGGCGACGACGAATGCGGCCGACCTGCTCGGCCGCGCCGATCGCCTCGGCGCGATCAAGCCGGGCTACTACGCCGACTTGGTTGCGGTCACGGGCGATCCGCTCGCCGACGTGGCTGTGCTCGAACGTGTCGGCTTCGTCATGAAAGGCGGCGCGGTGGTCAAGAACGAGTTCGCGCGCAAGTAGCCTCGCTTCTCCCGGCTCCAGAAAACAATTCCGTCACCTCTCCCGCAGCGGGAGAGGGAGAACAGCCTCGTCATCGAACTGTTACCGAGCTGCACACGAACCGTCACGCGCGGTTCGCCGCAGCGTCATCGCATCTGACCAATCTGCGCGCGCTCGATCCGGCCCCCTACGGATCGTACGGAGCGCACCATGCAGTCCCAGAGTCGTCGCGATTTCCTGCGTCTGGCCGCAGCCTCGGTCGGCAGCGCCGCTGCCGTCAGCATGCTGCCGGGCGTGATCCGCAAAGCGCTCGCTTTGCCGGCCAACAACCTCACCGGCACCATTCGCGACATCGAGCACATCGTGGTTCTGATGCAGGAGAACCGCTCGTTCGACCACTATTTCGGCAGCCTGCGCGGCGTGCGCGGCTTCGGCGATCCGCGCACCATCAGCCTGCCCGGCGGCAATCCGGTATGGCAGCAGCCCAACGGCTTCGGCCACGTGCTGCCGTTCCGTCCGGTCGCCGGCGATCTCGGCCTGCAGTACATGGAAGGCACGCCGCACAACTGGCCCGATTCGCACGGCGCCTGGAATCGCGGCGTCTACGACGAATGGATCGCGCACAAGGGCACCACCACGATGGCCTACTTCACGCGCGAGGACATTCCGTTCCACTACGCGCTGGCCGACGCGTTCACCGTCTGCGACGCCTACCACTGCTCCCTGCTCGGCGCGACCGATCCGAACCGCTATCACATGTGGACCGGCTGGGTCGGCAACGACGGCGCCAACGGCGGTCCGGTGATCGACAACTCCGAACTCGGCTACGGCTGGAGCACCTATCCCGAGCGCCTGGAAGCGGCCGGCGTGTCGTGGAAGATCTATCAGGACATCGGCCACGGCCTCGACGCGGCCGGCTCCTGGGGCTGGACCAGCGACAGCGCCTTCATCGGCAACTACGGCGACAACTCGCTCTTGTACTTCAACCAGTACCGCAACGCGGCACCGGGCAGTGCGCTGTACGACAAGGCGCGCACCGGCACCGACGTGGTCAACGGTGACGACTACTTCGACATCCTGCGCGCCGACGTCGCCGCCGGCACGCTGCCGCAGGTGTCCTGGATCGTCGCGCCGGAAGCCTTCTCCGAGCACTCCAACTGGCCGGCCAACTACGGCGCCTGGTACGTCGCGCAGGTGCTCGACATCCTCACCTCCAATCCGGAGCTGTGGAGCAAGACCGCGCTGTTCATCACCTACGACGAGAACGACGGCTTCTTCGACCACGTGCCGCCGCCGTTCGCGCCGTGGTCGAGTTCGATCGGCCTGTCGACGGTCGATACGCGCGACGAGTTCTTCGCCGGCAACGCCACCTACGGCGCCAACCCCTACGGCCTCGGCAATCGCGTGCCGATGATCGTGGTGTCGCCGTGGACGCGCGGCGGCTGGGTCTGCTCGGAAACCTTCGACCACACCTCGCTGATCCGCTTCATCGAGACGCGTTTCGGTCCCGACTACCCCAACCTCACCGAGACCAACATCACGCCGTGGCGGCGCGCGGTCTGCGGCGACCTCACTTCGGCCTTCAACTTCACCAGTCCGAATGCCGATCTACCGACGCTGCCGCCGACCGCGGGCTACGAGCCGCCGGACCAGAACTACCACCCGAGCTTCAGCCCCTCGCCGCCGGCCGAGCAGAGCATGCCGACGCAGGAAGCGGGCGTGCGCCCGGCGCGCGCGCTGCCGTATACGTTCGACGTCAGCGGCCACATCGGCGACGGCGACGGCCGCTACTGGCTCGACTTCACCAATACCGGCAGCGCCGGCGCCGCCTTCCACGTCTACGCCGGCAATCGTTCGGACGGTCCGTGGACCTACACGACGGCCGCCGCGACCAACGTCTCGGATTATTGGAGCGCCGCCGCGGTCACGCGCAATCTGTACGCGCTGTCGGTGTTCGGCCCGAACGGGTTCTTGCGCGAATTCTTCGGCGACGTGCGCGACGCCGGCACCGACAACCGCGCCAATCCGCAGCTGACCACCAGCTACGACGAGGCCGGCGGTGCGCTGGTGCTGCATCTGACCAACCACGGCAGCGCCGACTGCGTGCTGACCTTGCGCGCGAACCACTACGCCGATCCGACCCCGCAGACGGTCTCCGTCGCCGCCGGCCAGACGGTCGAGGTCAACTGGCCGATCGCCGCGCACGCGAACTGGTACGACCTCGATCTCGAATCCGACCACGACGCCGGCTGGCGCCGCCGTCTGGGCGGCCACATCGAGAACGGCGCGCCGAGCACCAGCGATCCGGCCTTCGGCGCCGACGAAGTGCGCGATCGCGTATTCGCCGACGGCTTCGATTGACGCCCTACGACGTCAGCGCGGCTCGGCCGCGATCACCTCGCGCAACACGATGTCGCGCGAGGGTCGCGCCAACGCAAGGCCGTCGGCGTCGAAGCGCTGCTTGATCGCGCGCAAGAGATCGGACTGCACGCCGCCGTAGTCGGACGACTTGACCCACACGCGCAGCGCCAGCTGCACCGCCGATTCGGTCAGTTGCACCACGGCGACTTCGGTCGCCGGCTGCGTCATCACGCGCGCATCGGCGGCGGCCAGCGCACGCAAGGATTCGAGCGCGCGGCCGACGTCGGCGTCGTGCGCGAGGCCGATCGCCAGATCGACCCGGCGCGTGCCGCGCACGCTGACGTTGACGATGACGTCGCCGGCGACCTTCGCGTTCGGCAGGATCACTTCGCGGTTGTCCGCGGTCAAAAGAAAGGTCTGCATCAAGCTCACGTTCTGCACCACGCCGGCGACGCCGGCGACTTCGATCGAGTCGCCGACGCGGAACGGGCGAAACGCCATCAGCAGCACGCCCGCAGCCAGATTGGACAGCGAGCCCTGCAAGGCAAGACCGATCGCGAGGCCGGCGGCACCGAGCGCGGCGAGCAGAGAAGCGGTCGGCACGCCGGCGCGATCGAGCGCGCCGACGATGACCAGGGCGAGCAGCAGCACGAAGACGAGATTGCGCAGAAAACTGCCGAGTAAGGGATCGGCGCCGCCGCGCGCGAGCACGCGCTGCACGCCGGCCGACAGCCGCCGCGCCAGCCACCAGCCGAACAGCAGGATCAACAGCGCGATCAGCAGGCGTCCGCCCCAGGCGAACACGGCGCCGAACAGCGCGTGCGTGTCGAGCGAGTCGTAGAATTCACGCAGGCGGTCGTTCATCCCGTCATTGTATCGACTGTCGCGCTCGCTTCACGGCTGGCGGCGGCGGATCTCGGCGAGCAGATCGTTCAAGGCCTCGAGGTGACCTTCGTCGATTCGCTGCGGCCGGAACACCGTCAACGCGATCTCGGGTTCGAGTCCTTTGCCTTCGTAGCACTGCCCGTTCGAATCGAAATAGGTTTCGTTGGACAAGCCGAGCCGCCAGCCGTTGGGCAGCGTTTTTTCCAACACGTTGGAGAAGGCGCCGCGCGTCGTCGCACCGACCTGCTTCACCTGCGGCAACGAGCGCATCGACAGCACCAGGACTTCGGCCGCGCTGACGGTGAGATCGCTGGTGAGCAGGTAGACCGGCCCGGAGTAGCGCGGCGCGTCGGCTGGAATGAGATCGAAACGCTGCGTCGCCGCGCCGCGCGCCTGCTTGGCGTAGGCGGGCCACCGCTGCTCGGTGAACCGGCTCGCGACGAGACGGGCGGCGCCGTCCGATCCGCCCGGATTGACGGCGAGATCGAGGATCAAGGCGGGCGCTTCGTGCAGGTCGGCGATCGCGCGATCGAGCGCGGCGGCGAGCACGACCGCATCGTCGGCACGATCGCCCTCGCGACCGAAGTCCTGCATCGAACGCAGCGCCAGATAGCCGACCCCTTGCGCGGTCTTGCCCCAGAGCAGGTTGCCTTGCAGCTCCCAGCGCCCCTTGCCGCCGAGCAGCTCGGCTTGGATGCGTGCGAAGTCCGCGTCAGTCCAGGCGTGGTAGTAGGCCGTCGTCGTCGACACGCGCTGCTGCGCCTCGAAGCCGGGGCGCAGGGCGGCCAGCGTCGCCGTCTTGCCGAAACTGCGCCGGCGCACACGGCCACCGATCTCGGCGTGCAGGCTCAGATGCGGATCGACGATGCCGGCAAGCGCTTCCTGCAGAACATCGAACAAGCCGTTTTCGTCTGCTGCCGCGAGTGCGAGCGGCCGCAGGCGCTCGCTGCGCGGCCGCCAATCGACGCCGCGCTGCTGGCACAACGCATAGTGCTGTTCCATCGTTGCCGACAGGGCATCGAAGACGGTGACCGCATCCGCCATCGTGTCTTCCTGGCAAGCCGGCGGCAAATGTTCGAGACGATCGGCACGAATCTCGGTGCCGTCGGCCGCGTTCACGAACGCGACCGTGTTACCGCCTTCCTCGAGGCGAAAGCCGGACATCTCGCCGGCGAGGGCGGCGGAAGCGGCGGGGTCGCGCCAGCACCTCGCTGCGGCCTCGTCGTAGACCTCGACCAACTGCGGACCGACGTTCAGCACGTAGCCGTAGCCGCGCGAGCGCCAGACGCCGCGCAGCCGCGCAGCCGGACTGCCGTGTTCGAGCAGCGCGGTGAAGCCGTCCGCCGACGGCGTCGGACAGACGCTCCGGCCGCAACCGGCGAAACACGATCCCAGCAACGGCAGCAGCAGCAGCAAGAACCGACGCGACATGAACGAGCTCCAGTGACCTTCGATCCCGTCTACGATCGGTGCGGCCTACGCTGCTGTCGTCCGTTCCGTTGCGTCCGTACACTGTGCGGCTGCAGCCGTACGCCGGGAAGATCGCCGCCGTGCCTCTCCTTTCCACGCAAGCATGAGCGCCGCCGATGCGCTGAACTTCGGCCTGCTTGCCGCATCGACGGCGGTGCAGGCCTTCCTTGCGGCCTGGCTGCTGCTGCGCGATCACGAACGCAAGGACGCCGACGCGGCACTGGCCGCGTTCTTTCTCGTCAATGCGCTGGCGACCGCGGCCGAGATGACGATCCTGGTGCTGCCGCACGCCGACGGTCTGTTGACCGGGCTGCGCCTGCCGCTGGCGTTCCTGCTCGGCCCGGCCTTCTTCCTCTACGTGCGCGCGCTGACGCGGCCGCGGCCGGCAGCGCGCTCGCGGCGCGATGGGCTGCATCTGCTCGTGCCGGCGATCGCGCTGCTGGCGATGCTGCCGTTCTATCTGCTGGCCGAAGCGGACCGCAACGCGCTGGTGTCGGGGCAGCACGTGCGCGCGGTCGGTGCGATGCGCTGGGGCGCGATCGCGCTGATCGCCGACCTGCTCGTGTTTCCATTCGTTTTCGGCGCTTACGTGATCGCCAGCCTGCGCCTGCTGCGCGGACACCTCAAACGCATCGAGGACTTCTTCTCCGCCGTGCACGACCGCAACTTGTCCTGGCTGCGCTGGACCCTGCTGGCGCTGGTCGGCGCCTGGTTGTTCGATTCGGCAGGTACGCTCGCCGGCTTGTTCTTCCCGCGCTACCAGCCGGCGGACGAGGTCTACAACGCGCTCGAACTCGGCTGGATCTTCAGCCTCGGCCTGCTCGCGCTGCGGCAGGCGTCGATCTACGGCGACACGCACGCGGCCCCGACGCAGCAAGAAGCCGCCTTACCGCCGGCGGGCGAACCCAAGTACGCGCGCTCCGCGCTGTCGGACGCCGATATGGCGCGCATCGCCGACAAGCTCGACGCGTCGATGCGCGAGCGGCGGCTGTACCGCGAACCGGACCTGACGCTGCGCGATCTGGGCGAAGCGGCGGGAGTGGCGGAAAGCTATCTTTCGCAAACGCTCAATGCCCGCCTCGGCCGAAACTTCTACGAGTACGTCAATCACTGGCGCATCGCGGAAGCCTGCGAACGCTTGCGCGAAAGCGACGAGTCGGTGTTGCGGATCTGCACGGAGGTCGGCTTCAACTCGCGCTCGACGTTCAATGCGACCTTCCGCAAGATCACCGGCAAGACGCCGTCGGACTACCGCGCCGTGCAGCGGGCGCTGTCCGTTCCGCCGGCAGCGGCCGCGAGCGCGGAAACCGACTGACGACTTTCTGCGCTCTCCCTTTCCTTTCCATCGAGTCCACGCATGTACATCCTCTATTACTCCCCCGGCACGGCCAGCATGGCGGTGCATCAGGCGCTGCTCGAAATCGACGCGCCGCACGAGCTGCGCAAACTCGACATCGACGCCGGCGAGCAGAAGCAGGCCGACTATCTGCGCCTCAATCCGAACGGCACCGTACCGACCCTGGTCGTCGACGGCGCGCCGTACTACGAATGCCTGGCCTTGCTGCTGCTCCTGGCCGAGCGGCATCCGGAGACTGCGCTCGCGCCGGCGCCGGGCGCGCCCGAGCGCGCGACCTATCTGCAATGGATGGCGCACTTCGCCAACACCCTGCAGCCGGCATTCCGCCAATGGTTCTATCCGCAGGACTTCGCGCGCGCCGAGCAGGAGCAGGATTCCAAGGCGTTCGCGCGCCGGCGCATCGAAGCGGTCTGGCAGCGACTCGACGCGCACCTCGCCGCGCACGGTCCGTACCTGCTCGGCGAGCGCTTCAGCATTGCCGATCTCTACGCGACGATGTTGATGCGCTGGTCGCGCAACATGCCCAAGCCCGCCACCGTGTGGCCGGCGATCGCCGCCTTGGCAGAACGGGTGAAGTCGCGGCCGAGTTGGCGTCGCCTGTACGAGATCGAAGGTCTGACCGAATGGGCCTGACGAAGCCTCAGGGCGCGCCTTGCGCGCAGACGCGATTGCGTCCGCTCTGTTTGGCGCGATAGAGCTGCGCGTCGGCCGCGCGCATGAGGTCGCCGACCAGACTCATGCCGGCCTGCCAGTTGGCCACGCCGATGCTGACGGTGACGCGGCGCGTGCCGGCCTGCGGATCGAGTTCGAGTTCGGCCACCGCGCGGCATAGGCGTTCGGCGAACTCGATCGCGGTGATGGATTCGTGTTCGGGCAGCACCGCGGCGAACTCTTCGCCGCCGATGCGCGCGAGGATGAAATCATCGCGCGCATTCGCATCCAACGCGGCCGATACCTGACGCAGCACGACGTCGCCGGCCGGATGGCCGTGGCGATCGTTGATCGACTTGAAATGATCGAGATCGACGATCAACAGCGCCAGCGGCCGCGCATGGCTGACGCTGCGCGCGAGCTCGCGCTCGAGCAGTTCGAGGAAATGGCGGCGGTTGTACAAACCGGTCAACGGGTCCAAGGTCGCGAGCTGATAGATCTCCTCGTGATAGCGCGCTTCGACCGAGGAGCGGTCCATGAACTTCAGCACGCAGCTGCCGATGGTGATGTGGTCGCCGTCCTTCAGCTCGGCCTCGATGATCGGCTGATCGTTGAGCAAGGTCTTGTTGGTCGATTCCAGATCCTTGATGCGATAACCGGATGGCTCGCGCCAGATGCGCGCGTGCTGGCGCGAGACGCTGCGCTCGACGATCTGGAACTCGCATTCGGGCGCGCGCCCGATCGTCAGCGGCTGGTCGGCGACGTCGATGCGCTGGCCGAGCCTTTGGCCTTGCAAGACCACCAGCGAGGCAAAGTCGCGCGGGCCCTTGCCCGGCGCCGGAAGCAGGGTGCGCCGTTGCGTGGTGGAGGAATCGCCGTCGCGTCGGTTCATGTGCCTGGGTACCCGTCGTGCTGCAATGCGACCTCTCGTGCCGGGGCGGTGCGCCTAGCGCGCGACGCGACCGCCGGAACGGCCTATACTTTGTGAGCCAGTTCACATTTTAATCACAGACTCGGGACAGCTGCGGAACAGGGGCCGCCGCCATGCACGTCAGTGATGTCTCGCCGGATGCGGCGACCGAAGTCCAATCCTTGCCGCCCGGCCGCGAATCGGGCGCCCAATTCGACGCCGGCGCGCGCTTCGGCGCCTATGTCATTCGCCGACTCCTCGGCGAAGGCGGCATGGGCCGGGTCTACCTGGCCGAGCAGCAGCAGCCGGTGCGCCGCGAAGTCGCGTTGAAGCTGATCCGCGGCGAGATCGCCAGCCCGTTGGCACGCGCCTACTTCGAAGTCGAGCGGCAAGCGCTGGCGCAGATGCAGCACCCCACGATCGCGCAGGTGTTCGATGCCGGCGCAGGCGAAGGCGGCCAGCTGTATCTGGCGATGGAAGTGGTCGAGGGCGTCGCCATCACGCGGTTCTGCCGCGAGCAGGCGCTCACGCGCGACCAGCGGCTGGCCTTGTTCGCCCTGGTCTGCCGCGGCGTGCAGCACGCGCACCAGAAGGGCATCCTGCATCGCGACTTGAAGCCGGCCAACGTGCTGGTCCGGCGCATCGACGGCCTGCCGACGCCGAAGATCATCGACTTCGGCATCGCCATCGGCGGTGGCGGCCTCAGCGACCGCGCCGGCACCGCGATCTACATGAGCCCCGAGCAAGCCGCCGAGCAGCAGCGCCCGCTGGATACGCGCAGCGACGTCTACTCGCTCGGCGTGATGCTGTACGAAGTGCTGACCGACACCGACGCCGCCGAGCTGACCTCGGCCGCACGGCGCTCCGCGCGCGCACCGCACCAGACTTTGTTGGATGCGCTCGACCGCGACGCCGCGGTGCCGGCGCCGGACGCGCTGCTGCGCGCCGCGCGGCATCTGCCGGGCGAACTGCGCGCGGTGCTGCGCAAGGCGCTCGCGCCCGAACGCAACGACCGCTACGACTCGGCCGCGGCACTGGCCGACGATCTGCAGCGTTTCCGCGAACGCCGGCCGCTGCAGGCGGTGCGCCGCACGCGCTGCTATCTCTTTCTCACCTTCGCGGCGCGGCACCGGCTCGGCCTCGCCGCCACTTCGCTGGCCGTGCTCGCCTTGCTCGGCGGCAGCGCGCTCGCGTTCGACGGCTTGTTGCGCGCGCGCCGCGCCGCCGCGGTGGCGCAGGTCGAAGCGACCAAGGCGAATCAAGTCGCCGCCTTCGTGCGCGAGATGCTGGCCGGCATCGATCCTGATCGCGCGCGCAGCATGGACCGCAGCTTGATGCGCCTCCTGCTCGATTCCGCCGCCGAGCGCGCCGAGCGCGAACTCGCCACGCAGCCGGCGGTGCGCGTGGAGATCGAACGCACCATCGCCGGCAGCTATGCCTCGCTCGGCGAACTCGATCTGGCCGGCACGCATTACGTCGCGGCGATCGCGGCCGCGCGCGCGGCCGCGCTGGCGCCGGCACAAATTGCGCGGCTGGTCGTGCGCAATGCCGAGAACATCGACAACCAGGGCAAGGCGCAGGATGCGCTGCGCGTCGGCGAGGAGGCTCTGGCGCTGGTCGCGGCGCTGCCGCCGGACGATCGCGATCGCCTGTTCGTCGAAAGCCACTTGGCCGGGATCGAGAGCGACGCCGGCCAGCTCGACGCGAGCCGTGATCGCTACCTGCGCGTGCTGGAGCAGCAGCGTCGACTGTTCGGCGAAGACGACGAGGACACGCTCGAAAGCATCAGCGGCCTCGCCATCACCGCCTCGATGATGGCGCGTTTCGACGAAGCGCGCCCGCTGTACGAAGCCCTGCTGGCGCAACGCCGCGCGCGTTACGGCGCCGAGCATTCCAAGACGCTGGCGGCGATCAACGGCCTGGCCATCCTCGAAATGGAACAGAAGCGCTTCGCCGAAGCCGAACAGCTGCTGGCGCCACAGGTGCCGATCGCCGAGCGTGTGTTCGGTCCCGAGCATCCGACCACGCTGCGCTTCGTCAGCAATCTCGGCGGCGCGATCCGCCAGCAAGGACGCAACGAGGAAGCGCGCCCTTACTACGAACGCGCCTTCGCGCTGTCGCACAAGCTGTCGGGACCGGCCAGCCCCGGCACGGTCATCGCCGAAAGCAACCTCGCCGCGTTGCTGCGCGACGCCGGCGAACTCGACGCCGCCGTCGCTCACGCGCGTGCCGCCAACGAGAACGCCGCGACGGCGTTCGCCGGCAATTCGATCCGCGCGATCTTCCGCAAGGAGCTGGCGACGATCCTGATTCGCGCACAGCGCTACGGCGAAGCCGAGCACGAACTCGATCAGGCCTGGGCGACGTTCAGCGCCGACCCCGCCTACGGCCCGTCGCATCCGCGCACGCAGGAAGTCGTCGACGCTTATCTCGATCTGTACGCCGCCTGGCACAAGCCGGCGCGCGAAAGCGAATGGCAGGCGCGCAAGACGCCGCAGACCGCGGCCGCGAGCGGTTCGGACTGAACGGCGGGATGGGTTCGCGGCAGGCGCAACAAAGCGGCGAAGTACACATTGACGCAGCCCCCTGGCAGGCGCATAACCGCGGCTGGCGCGAAGCGCTGCCAGGGGAACTCGCATGAAAGGTCGTTCGATCGCTTGCTTGCTCTTCGCTTGGTTCGGCGCAGCCTTCGCCGCCGCAGCGCCCGTACCCACCGCCTTCAGCGCGCGCGTGAAACCGCTCGCCCAAGTCGATGCGGTCCATCTGCCCGCACTCGATCTGGCCGCCGTGCGCCAAGAAGACGCCGCCGATGAAAGCCTCGGCCAGCCGCCGCGCTTCGCGATACCGCGCACGATGCACGTCACGCCGGACAAGAACGGCACGTGGGAACGCATCGATGCGAACACCAAGCTCTGGCGCTATCGGATCAAGACGCCGGACGCGCAATCGCTCAACCTCGGCTTCACCCGATTCCGGCTGCCGCCGGGCGCGAGTCTTTTGATTTACTCGCCCGACGGCAACAACGTGCGCGGACCGATCACGGCAAAGGACAACGCGCCTTACAAGCAGTACTGGACGCCGGTGATCAATGCGCCGGAGGTCGTCGTCGAGCTGACCATTCCGGCCGACCAAGTCGCCCAGCTCGAACTCGAACTCGGCCAGGTCGGACACGGCTATCGCGGCTTCGGCAGCGACCGCAACGGCAAGGACGGCGATTCGCCGTCGGCCAGTTCCGGCTCGTGCAACATGGACGTCAAATGCCTGCTCGAGGCGGACCCGTGGCAGGCCAACGTGCGCGCCGTCGCCGCCTACACCAGGAACGGCAGCCGCTATTGCACCGGCTCGCTGGTCAACAACACCGCGCAGGACAACAAGCTCTACTTCATGACCGCCAACCATTGCGTGAGCAGCCAGAGCGCGGCGAGCACGGTGGTCACCTACTGGAACTACAACAACACGACCTGCCGCGTGCCGGGCAGCGCGGCCAGCGGACAGAACGGCGACGGACCGTTCGACCAGGCCATTTCCGGCGCGACGATGCGCGCGACCTACGTCGGCTCCGACATGACCCTGCTCGAACTCAACGGCAGCGCGCCGCCCGAGTTCGGCCAGTTCTGGGCCGGCTGGGACCGCACGCCCTACAGCAGTCCCGGCGGCCCCAGCCATGGCGACACCGCGTGTTCGCCGAGCAGCCTGTGCGCGGCGATTCATCATCCGAGCGTGGCCGACAAGCGCATCACCTTCGCGCAAGCGAATACGGTTTCATCCGGTTACGACGGCAATGTCGTGCCGACGGTGCCGGGCGACCGCACGCACACCTGGGTGCACTGGGATCCGAACCCGGTGTTTCCGCCCAATCCTTCATTGACGATACCGCCGCAAGTCACCGAAGGCGGCTCGTCCGGCTCGCCCCTGTACAACGCGCGGCGGCGCTTCATCGGCCAACTGCACGGCGGCCCGTCCGTCTGCGGCGCCGCCGGCGACAGTTTGTCCGACGTCTACGGTCGCCTGTCGATCTCCTGGAACGGCGGCGGTACGGCGGCGACGCGCCTGAAAGACTGGCTCGATCCGCTCGGCACCGGCGTGCTCACGCTCGATGGCCGCAACGGCTGCGTCGCGCCACCGGTACCGATGAACGTGATCGCCGATGCCGGCGCGGCGAATCAGATCAGTCTGAGCTGGGACGCCGCCGTGGGCGCGACCCGCTATCAGGTCTACCGCGGCAAAGGCGCCTGCCCCGGCAGCGACTGGCAACGGATCGCCAGCGACGTGACCGCGACCAACTACATCGACACCGACGTGTCGGTCGATTCGACCTACTCGTACGCAGTGACTTCATCAGGCGACAGCGGCAGCTGCGAATCGGCGCACAGCGAATGCAGTGCGGCGACCGCGAGCGGCGTCTGCACGCTGGCGCCGGAGTTCGCCGGCTTGAGCCTTGCGACCAGCAGCGAGAGCACGACTTGCGGCATCGACCTCAGCTGGAGCAAAGGCAGCGACCGTTGCGGCAGCGGCAGCGTGAAATACAACGTGTTCCGTTCCACCAGCGCCGACTTCACGCCGGATGCGAGCAACCGCATCGCCAACTGCCTCAGCGGCACCAGCTACCACGACGCGGACGTCGACAGCGGCACACGCTACTACTACCTCGCGCGCGCCGAAGACGGCACCGGCAACGGCAGCGGTTCGTGCAACAGCGGCAACGAGGACGGCAATTCGATCGAACAATCGAGCATTCCTAGCGGCGCGCCGACGATCGTGTTCGGAGACGACATGGAAAGCGGCAGCGGCCACTGGACGGCAACCGGCAGCGGCAGCGGCGCGAATTTCAGCCGCGTCAGCGATCAGAGTCATTCGCCGACGCAGGCGTGGTTCGCGCCCGACGCTGCCGACGTCGGCGACCACACGCTGGCGACCAGCGCCGCGATCGCCGTGGCGGCGAATGCGACGCTCGGCTTCTGGCATCGCTACGACACCGAAGCGGGCCGCGACGGCGCGGTGCTCGAATACTCGCTCGACGGCGAGAGTTGGGTCGACATCCTCGGCGCGAGCGGCGACATCCCGGCCAACGCGAATCGTCTGGTCGAAGGCGGCTACGGCACGCCGATCGACGCCTGCTGCGACAGCCCGATCGCCGAGCGGCCGGCCTGGCACGGCGCCAGCGCCGGCTTCGTGCACGTCAGTGTGGACTTGAGCGACTTCGGCGGCCGCAGCATCCACCTGCGCTGGCGCCTGGCGAGCGACGCCGCGAATGCGGCGCCGGGCTATTGGCTCGACGACGTGACGATCTCGACCGCCACCGCCTGCGGCATCGTGACCGACCGCATCTTCGCCGACGATTTCGACGGCCCATCGAACTGAGCGCCGACGCGGAACACGGGTTGTAGTGCGCGCCGGCTGCCGCGGATCGCGGGCTTTGCAGGGCCGTGCGAGGTGCGAATGTGGTGTGTCCGACAGCGTGGAAACGTCCGCGTTGACGCCGGATTCCCCTCCGGCGCATAACCGCCGACGGGGGAATCCGTCGCTCGGGGAATACTCATGCACACTCGCTCGTTCGTTTCGTTGCTCGCCTTCGGTTGGCTGGGTGCGGCGTTCGCTGCCGCGCCGGTACCGACGGCTTTCACCGCTCACGTAAAACCGCTCGCACAGGTCGATGCGGTCACTCTGTCCGCGCCCGACATGGCCAAGGTGCGTATCGAAGACGCCGCCGACGACAGTCTCGGCGTTCCGCGCCGCTTCGCCATACCGCACAAGATGCACGTCACGCCGGATCGAAACGGCACTTGGGAAAGCGTCGATGCCGACACCAAGCTCTGGCGCTATCGAATCAAGACGCCGGACGCGCAGTCGCTCAACCTCGGCTTCACCCGCTTCTGGCTGCCGCGCGGCGCCAGCCTCTTAATCTACTCGCCCGACGGCAAGAGCGTGCGCGGGCCGATCACGGCGAAGGACAACGAGTCCTACAAACAGTACTGGACGCCGGTGATCAACGCGCGCGAAGCGGTGGTCGAGTTGACCATTCCGGCCAGCGAGATCGCCAAGCTCGAACTCGAGATCGGCCAGATCGGCTACGGCTACCGCGGCTTCGGCGTGAACGCGCCGCAGGATGCCTCCGGCTCGTGCAACATGGACGTCAAATGCCTGCTGCCAGCCGATCCCTGGCAGGACAACGTGCGCGCGGTGGCCGCCTACACCAAGTCCGGTACGCGCTGGTGCACCGGCTCGCTGGTCAACAACACCGCCGGCGACACCAAGATGTACTTCATGACCGCAGCGCACTGCGGCATGGCGTCGGCCGGCGAAGCCGCAGCCATCGTGACGTATTGGAACTACGAGAACTCGACCTGCCGTGTGCCCGGCAGCGCCGCCAGCGGCCAGAACGGCGACGGTCCGTTCGACCATTCGATCAGCGGCTCGACTCTGCGCGCGAACTACGCCGCCTCGGACATGACCCTGCTCGAATTGAATGGCGAACCGCCGCCGGCCTTCAACCAATTCTGGACCGGCTGGGACCGCACCGCCTACGTCTCGCCCGGCGGTCCCGGCAACGGCGACTACGCTTGCTCACCCGACAGTTTGTGCGCAGCGATCCATCATCCCAACGTCGCCGACAAGCGCATCACCTTCGTCGACACCAATACCGCGACGACGTCCTACGGCGGCGGCACCTTGCCGCCGCCGCCGGGCGACAGCCACGTCTGGGTGCATTGGGACGCAACGCCGGTGTTTCCGCCCAATCCGAGCACCGCCATTCCGCCGCAAGTGACTGAGCCGGGTTCGTCCGGTTCACCGTTGTACAACGCGCAGCGCCGCTTCATCGGCCAGCTGCACGGCGGCCTGTCCGCTTGCGGTGAAACCGGCGATCGCCTGTCCGACTACTACGGCCGCTTCTCGGTGTCGTGGGAAGGCGGCGGCACCGCGGCGACGCGCTTGAAGGACTGGCTCGATCCGTTGAATTCCGGTGCGATGTTCGTCGACGGCCGCAACGCCTGCACGGCGCCGCCGGTGCCGATGAACATCGTCGCGACGGCGGATGCACCCAATCAGATCACCGTGAGCTGGGATGCCGCGGCCGGCGCGGACAGCTACAAGGTCTATCGCGGCGACGGTGCCTGCCCGGCCAGCAATTGGCAGCTGATCGCCAGCGACGTGACCTCGACCAGCTACGTCGACAGCGGCGTTTCCGGCAACGCGACCTACGCTTATGCGGTGACTTCGTTCGGTACGGCCGAGAGCTGCGAATCGGCGCACAGCGAATGCAACGCGACGACCGCGACCGGCGTCTGCACGCTGGCACCGGAGTTCGCCGGCCTGAGCAGCGCGGTCAGTAGCGCGAGCACGACCTGCGGGGTCGACCTCGGCTGGAGCGAAGGCAGCAATCGCTGCGGCGGCGGCGCGCTGAAGTACAGCGTGTTCCGCTCGACCACGGCCGGCTTCACGCCGGATGCGAGCAACCGCATCGCCAACTGCTTGAGCGGCACCGCCTACCACGACGCCGGCGTCGACAACGGCACGCGCTACTACTATCTCGCGCGCGCCGAAGACGACAGCGCCAACGGCAGCGGTTCGTGCAACAGCGGCAACGAAGACGCCAATAGCGCCGAACGCTCGACCATTCCGGCCGGCCCACCGGCGGTTTCCTTCGGTGACGACATGGAGAACGGCACGGCCAACTGGACCGCGGCGGGCAGCGGCGCCGGCGCGAACTTCGCGCAGGTCACCAACCAGAGCCACTCGCCGACTCACTCGTGGTTCGCACCGGACGCGGGTGCGGTCAGCGACCGCAGCTTGACGACGGCGACCGCCATCACGATCGGCGCCGGAGCCGTACTGGAGTTCTGGCACTCCTATGACACCGAATCCGGTTACGACGGCGCCGTGCTCGAGTACTCGCTCGACGGCAGCACCTGGAGCGACATCCTCGACGCCAACGGCGACGTTCCCGCCAACCCCGATCGCATCACCAGCGGCGGTTACGACGCGACCATCAGCGACCAGTACGAAAGTCCGATCAGCGGTCGACGCGCCTGGTCAGGCGACAGCAACGGTTTCGTGCGCGTCGCCGTCGACGCCGCCGACTTCGGCGGCCGCAGCGTCTACCTGCGCTGGCGCATGACGTCGGACTCCTCGCTCAGCTCGACCGGCTATTGGCTCGACGACGTATTGATCTCGGCCGGCACCGCCTGCAGCGTCAAGAACGATACGGTGTTCAAGGACGGCTTCGACCTGCCGCCAGGCTGATCGCATGCGAATCGAGGACAGCCCGCCCGCATGCCGGGCTGTCCTCGCCGCGGCGCCGCGCAAACAACGCCGCGGTAGCGGATTCAGTGCTCGATGCGCACCAGGTTCAGCGGACGCCCGTCGGCCAGCCGCACTTCCAGTTCGGACTCGACACGCGCCAGCGTGCGCAGGCGCGGACACAGGCCTTCGGCGCGCTGCTCCAGAGACTTGCTGCGGCGCTCCACCGCACGTTCGACGCGCTCGTCGATGCGATCGGCGCGCGCTTCGAGTTCGGCCGCGGCGGCGCTGTCGCCGCTGAGGGCGACCGCGATTGCCTGACCCGCGACGTTGCCGACGATCTCGCCGACCAGCGTGCCGGTGATGCTCTCGACCAGACGGTCGACGTCACCGTCGCTCCATTCGTTGAAGCGGTTGTTCTCGGCCAGGCGCTGATCGAGTTCGCGGCCGGCGCGCGCGAGGCGTTCGGCGCTGGCGCGCGCGGACTGTGGATCCTTGGCGAACGCGGCGGAAACCTCGGTGACCGCGTCGATCGCGATGGCGATCGCGTCGCGCGCGATCGATCGGACCTCGGGCAGTGTCTCGCGCACGCCGCGTTCGATCTCGATCAGACGCTGCCGATCGGCTGCGCCGACCGCGACCGCGCGTCCGTCGATGCGCAGTTCCCCGTCGGCGACGACGACATCCGCCGGTGTGCCCTTGTCGCGCTTGAAATGGAGGCGGTCGCTGTCGACGCTCAGCGAGTAGTCGCTGTGCAGCCCGCAGTCGGCGCTCTCGATGTGAATGTCGGCATGGGCGACGCCGACGCCCGAAATGCTCAGGGCGGCGACAAGAAACAGACGTTGCATGGCGGTCCTCCTCTCGAATGCTTCGCTTCGATGCGGAGAATCGCGTAGCGGTTTAAACGGCACGCGTGCCGGGCGTCACCCAACGCTCGGCACGGTGCCGGAAGTCATGCCTCAGCGGCGAGCGTCCGCACCCAGCAAGGCGCGATAGACGAAACCGCCGAGTGCACCGCCGATGATCGGCGCGACCCAGAACAGCCACAGCTGCGACAGCGCGGCGGTGCTGGCGAAGAACGCGACGCCGGTCGAGCGCGCCGGATTGACCGAGGTGTTGGTGACCGGAATGCTGATCAGATGGATCAGGGTCAGCGCGAAACCGATCGCGATCGGCGCGAAGCCGGCCGGCGCGCGGCCGTCGGTGGCGCCCATGATGATGAAGACGAAGAAGAACGTCAGCACGATCTCGCAGATCAGCGCCGCCTGCATCGAATAGCCGCCCGGCGACAGCGTATCGAAGCCGTTGGAGGCGAAGCCGCCGGGCGCGAAGCCGGGCTTGCCGCTGGCGATCAGATACAGCACGGCAGCGGCCGCGACCGCGCCGATCACCTGCGCGACGATGTAGGGAATCAGATCCTTGGCCGGGAAGCGTCCGCCGGCGACCAGGCCGACCGATACCGCCGGATTGAAATGGCCGCCGGAAATATGGCCGACCGCATACGCCATCGTCAGCACGGTCAAACCGAACGCGAGCGCGACACCGGCGAAACCGATGCCCAGCGTGGGCACCGCCGCCGCCAGTACCGCGCTGCCGCAGCCGCCCAGTACCAGCCAGAACGTACCGAAGAATTCCGCACCTAACCGCTTGCCGATCGACATCGCCGCTTCTCCCTTGGTCGGATTCGAGGACATACCCCCGCCGGCGTCCACTCCCCACAGCGACGCGGCGTGCGGCATCCTACGTCGATCGCACGCCAAACGTGCGTGAACATCGCAACATTCGGTCACGCTTTGTCGCGCGTGATCGCTCAGGCGTCGAACAGGCGTCCGATCGCGGCGGTCGCCGCCATCGCCAGCGCGCTCCACACCACTACGCGGGTGGCGCCGCGCAGGATCGGCGCGCCGCCGGCACGTGCCGCGACCGCGCCGAGCGCGGCCAGCGCGATCAGGCAAGCCGCCATCACCAGCGCAGTGAGCCCGCGCGGCGGCGCCAGCGCGACCACCAGCAGCGGTAGCGCGGCGCCGCTGGCGAATGCGCCGGCCGAGGCGGCCGCAGCCTGCAGCGGGCGCGCGCTCAGCTCGCGCGTGATGCCGAGCTCGTCGCGCGCGTGCGCGCCGAGTGCATCGCGCGCGCTGAGCTGTTCGGCGACGCGCTCGGCGAGATCGGCATCGAGCCCGCGTTCGACGTAGATCGCGGCCAATTCGCGCAGTTCGCCTTCGGGATACTGCTTCAGCTCGCGCCGTTCCAGCGCGAGATCGGCCTTCTCGGTGTCGGCCTGCGAGCTGACCGAGACGAACTCGCCGGCCGCCATCGACAAGGCGCCGCCGACCAGGCCGGCGGCAGCGGCGAGCAGGATGCTGTGACGCTCGGCGCCGGCCGCGGCGAAGCCGACGATCAGGCTCGCGGTCGAGACGATGCCGTCGTTGGCGCCGAGCACGGCCGCGCGCAGCCAGCCGACGCGTTGGGTGCGATGGATTTCGCGGAGGTGCGCGGGCATGCGGTTTCCTGACGCCGGTCACACTCGCCGGCGGCGGTTTTGCGCGATATGAACAATTAGGATCGTAGCATCCGCAGTTCCGCCCATGTCCGATCCCCGATGCCGCCACGATCCGCGTCTCTTCCCCTGCGCCTGCTGCTCGCGCTGGGCGCCCTCGGCGCCTTGCACGCGGCGGCCGCTCCCGCCTTCGGCCTGAAGGAGGTCGACGCGCTGGCCAAGCAGCGCGCGGCGAACGCGTTCCGCAATGCCGACGCGAACTTGCCTGGCCCCTTGCAGCGGCTCGACCACGACCGCTACTACGCGATCCGCTTCAAGCCGGAAGCGGCGCTGTGGCGTGAGGCGAAGCCGCCGCTGCCGTTTGCGCTGGAACTGTTTCCGCAGGGCTGGGCGTTCGATCGGCCGGTCGCGCTGCACGAGATCACCGCGCGCGGCGTGCGCGACCTCGCCTTCGATCCGCAGCAGTTCGATTTCGGCGCAGCCAAGATCGATCCGGTCGCGGCGCAAGGCCTCGGCTACGCCGGCTTTCGCGCCACCACCGCGCTGAACCTGCCGGCGTATCGCGACGAGTTCGTCTCCTTCCTCGGTGCCAGCTATTTCCGCGCGATCGGCAAGGGTCAGCTGTATGGGATGTCGGCGCGCGGGCTGGCGATCGACACCGCGCAGGCGTCGGGCGAGGAATTTCCGCGCTTCGTCGAATTCTGGATCGAGCGGCCCAAGGCGGATGCCAAGCAGCTGGTCGTGTACGCCTTGCTCGATTCGCCGCGCGTGGCGGGCGCGTACCGGTTCGCGATCGACCCGGGCGTCGAAACCGTGGTCGAGGTGGAGGCGCGGCTGTACCTGCGCGACAAGATCGACAAGATCGGCCTGGCGCCGCTGACCAGCATGTATTTCCGCGGCGCCGCCCAGCACGCGCCGAGCGGCGAGGATTACCGGCCCGAAGTACACGATTCCGACGGGCTCTCGGTGCGCTCGGACAACGGCGAATGGATCTGGCGGCCGCTGCTCAATCCCAAGCGCCTGCTCGTCACCTCCTTCGCGCTGACCCATCCGCGCGGTTTCGGACTGATGCAGCGCGCACGCGATTTCGACCGCTACGAAGATCTGCAAGTACGCTACGACCTGCATCCGAGCGCATGGGTCGAGCCGCTCGGCGACTGGGGCGAAGGCCGCGTCGAACTGGTGATGATCCCGGCGCCCGACGAAACCAACGACAACATCGTCGCCTACTGGGTGCCGGCGAAAGCGCCGACGCCGCAGGAGCCGCTCGCGCTGAAGTATCGCGTGCACTGGCAGAAGGAGGTCGAGACGCGGCCACCGTTCGCGCGCGTGGTGCAGACGCGCCAAGGCACGCGCGGCGCACGCGTCGACGAGCGCTCGCTCGG
Organism: Dokdonella sp. GW821-FHT11D02; assembly: GCF_058808595.1. Classification (NCBI taxonomy): domain Bacteria; kingdom Pseudomonadati; phylum Pseudomonadota; class Gammaproteobacteria; order Lysobacterales; family Rhodanobacteraceae; genus Dokdonella; species Dokdonella sp. GW821-FHT11D02. Next base: position 4,646,850 of record NZ_CM179520.1, read on the forward strand.
TTTCGTGGTCGACTACGTCGGCCCGCTCGAGGGCGGCGACGAGGTCGAGGCGATCGTCGGCGCGGACGCCAACGCGCAGGTGTTGCAGCACAGCCTCAAACCCAACGCGCGCGGCGACGGCTGGCGTCTGAGCTTGCGCCTGCAGCGCAGCGACGACAGCAAGCCGGTCGAGTTGCGCGCTTATCTCAAACGTGGCGATGCGGTGTCGGAAACATGGAGCTACACGTTACCGCCGGGTTGACGCCGCCCGCCTCCGCTGCGGCGGAGATGTGCGAGCGTTACGTCGAGCGCCTCGGTCTCAAGGCCGCGCGGCGCGAGTCGCTGCTGCGCGATTGCGCCGACGCCGACGATGCGGGCGCGGCGATGACGCAGTTGCACGCGGCATTGGCCGAGCGCATCGAAGCAAGCAGCGAGCCGGCGCAGGATTCGCTGATCGCGCGCCTGCGCCTCGCCGGCGCGTCCGACGGCGCCGCCTCGCTGGTCGCCGACGATCCGCGCCGCGGTTTGCGCTTGTTGTCGGCACCGCCGCTGCATCGCGCCTCGATGACGCCGGGTCTGTGGCCGCCGCCGGGCTTGATTCCGCTGCCGTCGTGGCTGCGCCGCAAGAGCCGCAAGGAGCCGCGCCGCGCCGAAGCGGAGGCGCCTGCGCCGGCCGACTGGCAGCGCGCGGCGAACATCCGCCGCATCCTGCTGCTCGGCATGGTGTTGTTGCAGTCCTACTTCGCCACCGCGGTGATGGTCGGCGTGCTGCCCTACCACGGCACCAAGCCGATGGAGATGGCCGTGCTGATCCTCTTCGCCATCCTGATCGGCTGGGTCTCGGCCGGGTTCTGGACCGCGCTGGCCGGCTTCGTGCTGTTGGTGCGCGGCCACGATCGCTATGCGATTTCAGCCAAGCACATGGCCGGCGCGCCGATTCCGCCGGAAGCGCGCACCGCGATCGTGATGCCGATCTGCAACGAGGACGTCGCACGCGTGTTCGCCGGTCTGCGCGCGACCTGCGCCTCGCTGGCGCAGACCGGCGAGATCGAACGTTTCGATTTCTTCGTGCTGAGCGATTCCAGCGACGCCGACATCCGCGTCGCCGAACGCGAAGCCTGGCTCGACCTGCAGAACTCGCTGCCGGGCGGTCACGTCTATTACCGGCGCCGCCAGCACCGCATCAAGCGCAAGAGCGGCAACGTCGCCGATTTCTGCCGGCGCTGGGGCCGCGACTACCGTTACATGGTGGTGCTCGACGCCGACAGCGTGATGAGCGGCAACTGCCTGGTCGAACTGGTGCGCCTGATGGAGGCGAACCCGAACGCCGGCATCGTGCAGACCGCGCCGCGCGCGGCCGGCCGCGAAACCTTGTACTCGCGCATCCAGCAGTTCGCCACGCGCGTGTACGGGCCCTTGTTCGTCACCGGCCTGCATTTCTGGCAGCTGGGGGAATCGCACTACTGGGGCCACAACGCGATCATTCGCGTGGCGCCGTTCATGCAGCACTGTGCGCTCGGCCGCCTGCCCGGCGGCGGCGCCGAACTCGGTCAGGAAATCCTTTCGCACGATTTCGTCGAGGCGGCGCTGATGCGGCGCGCCGGCTGGGCGGTGTGGATCGCCTACGAACTGTCGGGCAGCTACGAGGAAATGCCGCCCAACCTGCTCGACGAACTCAAGCGCGACCGCCGCTGGTGCCAGGGCAATCTGATCAACTCGCGCCTGTTCTTCGCGCAAGGCCTGCATCCGGCGCATCGCGCCGTATTCGTCACCGGCGTGATGGCTTATCTGTCGGCGCCGTTGTGGTTTTTGTTCCTGGTGCTGTCGACCGTGCTACTGGCGATGCACACGCTGTCGGAACCGACCTATTTCACCGCACCGAACCAACTGTTCCCGTTGTGGCCGGAATGGCATCCGGCGCGCGCGATCGGCTTGTTCGGCGCGACCGCGACCTTGCTGTTCCTGCCCAAGATTCTCAGCATCGCGTTGATCGCGCTGAAGGACGCGAAACCGTTCGGCGGCACCTGGCGACTGAGCGCGAGCATGCTGCTGGAGATCGTGTTCTCGGCCCTGCTCGCGCCGATCCGCATGCTGTTCCACACCAAGTTCATCGCCACCGCGATGATCGGCTGGGCGGTCGGCTGGAAATCGCCACCGCGCGACGATGCGCAAACGCACTGGAGCGAGGCGGCCGCGCGGCACGGCGGCCAGACCGTGCTCGGCATCGGCTGGTTGGGTCTGGTGTATTGGCTCAATCCGGCCTATCTGGCCTGGCTGCTGCCGGTCGCCGGCGCGATGGCGCTGTCGATCCCGATCTCGGTGCTGTCCAGCCGCGTCACGCTGGGCCGCCGTGCGCGCGCCGCGCGCTTGTTCCTGATCCCGGAAGAGTCCAATCCGCCGCGCGTGCTGCGGCGGTTGCGTCGCTATCTGCAGCACAGCGCGGCGACGCCACGCTTCGTCGATGCGGTGGTCGATCCGCTGCGCAACGCGCTCGCCTGTGCCGCCGACGTCGCCCGCACCGAGCATTCCGAAGCGGTGCAGCACACGCATGCGGAAGTGGTCGCGCGCGCGTTGCGCGAAGGTCCCGATGCGCTCGACGAGAACGATCGCGCCGCCCTGCTGCGCGACGCGCAGGCCTTGTCGCGTCTGCATTTCGCGGTGTGGTCGTCGCCGGTCGCGCATGCGGGTTGGCTGGAGGCGCCGTTGGCGCCGGCGCCGCGGCGCAGCGCGAAAGGCGTTGCAGCACGAACTTAAACCGTTTCTTCCGCCGCTGCGGGATCGAAAGGCGGCGCGCAGCGCTGGATGACGGGATGCGGAGCGCAACGTGTCACTCCGACCTTCCGTCACCCGCCGCGCTACACGCGCCGACCTCTCTCGCGAGCGGGAGAGGTGAGCCCAATCCCACCTAACACCTCTACCGGAGACCGCATGAACCGCCGCGACCTCTTGATCACGTCCTCCTACCTGCTCGCCGCCCTGCCTCTGCTCGGCCGCGCCGCCAGCCGCCCCGGCAGCGCCGGGTTCGAGCCGAAGCGCTTCGACTACGCGCAACTGAAAGGCTATGCGCGCGCCTTGGCCGAGCGGCCGTTCGTCGCGCCGAACCTCGACATCCCGCGTACGCTGACCGAGCTGGATTGGGATCGCTACCAGGCGATCCGCCCCGATCCCCAGCACGCGCTGTGGGCCGATCGCGATGCGCATTTCCGCGCGCAGTTCTTTCATCTGGGCATGCAGTTCCGCCGCTCGGTGCACGTGTACGAGCTGGTCGACGGCGTCGCGCACGAGGTCGAGTACGACCCGCGCCGCTTCGATCTGTCCAAGAGCGGCATCGACGGCGCCAAGCTGCCGCACGATCTCGGCTATGCCGGCTTTCGCCTGAACTTCCATCGCGACTTCGCGCGCGATGTGGTCGCGTTTCTCGGCGCCAGCTATTTCCGCGCGGTCGGCAGCTCGCTGCAGTACGGCTTGTCCGCGCGCGGCATCGCGATCGACTGCGGCTTGCCGCGCGCGGAAGAATTTCCCGACTTCACCACGTTCTGGCTCGAACGGCCAAAAGCGGACGCCGACAGCGTCACACTGTACGCGCTGCTCGACGGTCCGAGCATCGCCGGCGCATACCGCTTCGACATCGCGCCGGGCGAGCCGCTGACGATGCGCGTCGACGCCGCGCTATATCCGCGCAAAGCGATCGAACGGCTCGGCATCGCGCCCTTGACCAGCATGTTCCTGGTCGCGCCGCACGACCGCCGCATCGGCGACGACTGGCGCCCGGCGATCCACGATTCCGACGGGCTCGCGCTGCACACCGGCAGCGGCGAGTGGATCTGGCGGCCCTTGGTCAATTCGCCCGACGTGCGCGTCAACTCGTTCTTCGATCAAGCGCCACGCGGTTTCGGCTTGATGCAGCGCGACCGCAACTTCGACCACTACCAGGACGACGGCGTGTTCTACGAGCGCCGGCCGAGCCTGTGGGTCGAGCCGCTCAGCGGTTTCGGCAAGGGCGCCGTGCAATTGGTGGAACTGCCCGCGCCGGACGAGACGCGCGACAACATCGTCGCCTATTGGAAACCCGAGGCGACGCCCGAGCCGGGACAGGAGCTGTTGTACGCCTACCGGCTGCACTGGGGCGAGAAGATGCCGGCGAAATCGCCGCTGGCAGAAGCAGTGATGAGCTGGACCGGCATCGGCGGACCGCCCGGCGTCACCCGCACTTACTTCTCGTGGAAGTTCGTCATCGACTTCGCCGGCGAGGTGCTGGCGAAGCTGCCGCGCGACAGCAAGGTCGAGCCGGTGATCTCGATCTCGCGCGGACGCACCGAAATCGTCTCCGCGCGCCCGCTCGACTCGGTGCGCGGCTGGCGCGTGATGTTCGACGTGGTGCCCGACGCGAGCCGCGAGCCGATCGACCTGCGCGTGTATCTGCGCGATGCGCAGGGGCGGCCGCTGAGCGAAACCTGGTTGTTCCAGTGGTCCAAGCCCTCCTCCGTTAGCTGACGCCTTTTTCGCGGCGGGACCCCGAGCGCTTCCGGCGCTCCTCTCCCATAAGCGGGAGGGGAGGACAGCGGCTGCGCCCAACCAACGGCCTATAGCACTCCGCCGAAATTACGAGTAACGTTACTAGTAACACGCAATGAGCCGCCCGACCGCCAAGCTTCCTTCCGCATCCGCGCGCAGCCAGCGCGCGTTCCGCGAACGCATGCGTGAAAAAGGCCTGGTCGCGCGCCAGGTCTTCATCCGACCGCAGCACCGCGAAATTCTCGCCACCTTCGAGCTTGCGCTGCGCGAGCCCGTGCTTCCCGACCGCTACCGCCACCTGGAGGCGTATTCCGCCATGACCCAAGCCTGGACCACCCCATCGCTGCACGAGGCGCTCGCCGAGCACGTGCTGCGCGAGAAACTGTCGTACCGACTTACGCTCGAACACGGCGCCGATCCGACCATCACGATCTCCTCGCCCGAGCATGGCGACCTGTTAATCCATCTGGCCGCCTCGGGCGAGCAGCTGTTCGTCTCGACCCCGCTCTGCCTCGGCTCCCAGGTCAAGGACCGCGCCGCGTTCAACGACGCCTGCCTGCGCCTCAACCCGCTCAATCCGCTGTCCAACATCGGTCTGCAATCGCTCGACGGCGACGACGTCTACGTCGTGTTCGGCGAGCTGTCGACGCGTTCGCCGCTGGCCAACATCGTCGAAGAAATCGACGTGCTGGCGCAGAACACCTTGGAAGCCGCGGAGGCGTTGCACAGCTATCTGAGCGATCGTCCTTGATCGCTTCGTCGTCCGCGGCTTGATTGGCGCGACGGCAATGACTTCGACGACTTCAGCGCGGCCCTCCGCGACCGCACTTCTCGAGAACATCCTCCACGAGGAAGCCCATGAGTATTCTTGAAAAAATTCTGACCCTGTTCCGCGGCGCCGCGACCGAAGCGGGCCAGGCGGTGGTCGACCGCAACGCCACGCGCATTCTCGATCAGGAGATTCGCGACGCGCAGGGCGACAGCGTGCGCGCGAAGGAAGACCTGACCAAGCTGATGGCACAGCAGAAACTCGCCTCCGACAAACTGGAAGCGAAGCGCGCGAAGAAGACCGAGTACGAGAGCCATATCGGCCGCCTGCTCGGCCAGGGCGATCAATCGCTCGCGCGCGAAGTCGCCGCCAAGGTCGCAACCCTGGAAGGCGAGATCGCGACCGAGGAAAAAGCGCTGACCACGACCAAGGCCGCGGTCGACAAGCTGCACGGCGCGATCAAGACCGCCGACCGCCGCATCGACAGCCTGCAGCAGCAGGTCGATCAGGTGAAGGCGAACGAAAGCGTGCTGCGCGCGCAGGCCGCGATTTCCTCGCGCCACAGCGGCCAGAACGCCAAGCTGCGCACCGCGCTGGACTCGCTCGATCGCGTGAAGACGCAGCAGGCCGAACGTGCGGCGCAGATCGAAGCGGCCGACACGCTCGCGCTGAGCGAAGGCGACGGCGACCTGGAAGCGCGTCTCGCAGCGGTCGGCGTGGTGCCCGGTCAGGTCAGTGCCGATGCGGTGCTGGCGCGTTATCAGAAGACCGAAGTCGTGCAGCATCCGCGCGAACAGCTCGAAGCGCCGCAGGGCGAAACTTCGCCGCTGCCGAGCGCGACCGAGCGCGCGAAAGTCTAGGCATCATCACCGGCGAGCCCGCATCGATGAACTGGTTCGATCGCAAAACCAAACCGAACGACGACGCCAACGCGTTTCCGCTCGGCGCACGCCTCAAGGGGGCGGTCACGATCGACGCGTTGCCGTTCCGGCTCGCCGGCGAGGCGTTCGCGTTCGAATGTCCGCCCAGCCCGCAGATCATCGAGGCGATCGGCGTGATCGATCTCGGTGACGGCGCCTGGCTGCATCGGCTGTACCTGAGCGACGATGCGTTCCTGCAAATCGCGAGCGACGGCACACCGGGCAACGAGCGCAGCGTCGGCGACGTCGCCTTGTTCGTCTACGTCGACTCGGTGCATCCGGCCAACCAAGCCGCGTTCCGGCAATGGGTGCAGCAGGGCTCCCTGCTCGGTGCCGCCAGTTACGCCCTCGCCAATCGCGAATACCGGCGCGTCTGGGGTGAAGGCCCCGATCAGCGCTGGGCGCCGCCGGTGGTGTTCGACGAGAGCGTGCACAAGAGTTCCGCCGCGGCCAAGGACTACGACCTCACGCTGTATTCGATGTTGTACGAACGCGCACCGGAAGGCGCCGACCGCAACGAACTGCTGCTGGTCGCGGCCGAGGATTCCGGCCCGAACCAGTACGTCGTCAGCCTCGCCCTCGGCGTGCCGCTGACCTCCGCCGAATTCGAGATCACTTGACGGGAACCCCCATGTCCATCGAACTCGCTCCCTCGCTCGCGACCTTGCCGAACTTCCTCGCCTACTTCGCGCTCGCGATCGCGCTTGCCGGCCTGTTCCTGATCGTCTACGTCTGGATCACGCCGCATCGCGAACTCGCGCTGATCCGCGCCGACAAACCGGCGGCGGCGATCTCCTTCGGCGGCGCCTTCCTCGGTTTCGTGATTCCGCTCGCTTCGGCGATCGCGCAGTCGGTCGGCCTGATCGATTGCGCGGTGTGGGGCCTGGTCGCTCTGATCGTGCAAGCACTGACCTTCTTCGCCGTGCGCCTCCTGCTGCCGGACCTGCCGGCGCGCATCGAGCGCGACGAGCGCGCCGCCGCGATTCTGGTCGCCGCGCTGTCGATCGGCGTCGGCGTGCTCAACGCCGCCTGCATGACGTACTGACGAATCCTGCGGCCGCGGAGCGCCGCTTTTCACTCTCGCGCTCAAGGACGAACGCAAAGGAGAACCCACGATGAAACGTTCCCGCCAACTCGCCCTGCTCGCCGTCGCACAGACGCCGTGGGCGCTGGTCGGCTGCGGCGGCGCCGTGCAGGAAGCGCCGCCGCAGGCGCTGACCAAGCAGGGCTTCTACACCAGCATCGAAGCCTGCGAGCGCGACGGCAACAGCGCCGATCTGTGCCGCCGCGCGTCGCAAGCCGCCAACAGCACCAGCGCGAACGATGCGCCGCGCTACAAGAGCAAGGCCGAATGCATCGCCGAGTACGGCGATCTGTGCGCCGAGAAGCAGCAACAATCAGGCGGCGGCATCTGGATGCCGCTGATGACCGGCTTCATGCTGTCGCAGATGCTGTCGCCGGGGCGCCAGCCGGCGTACCTCGACTCCAACCCGATCTACCGTACGCGCGCCGGCCAATACACCGAGGCCTACCGCGATGACCGTCGCGACGGCGGCTCCGTCGGCGGCGGCTACGCCGGCGGCACGCGTGCGGCCGACGGCACGCGCATGCGCCCGGTCGACATCGCGCCCAACCGCGCCGTCACCATGTCGCGCTCGGGCTTCGGTTCCGCCGCCGCCGCACGCAGCGGCTGGGGCGGCAGCTCGCGCGGCGGCGGCTAGGCGCGCGCATGAAACGCATCGCGATCGCCGAGCGTGAGGATTGGCGCCAGACCGCGGAAGGGCTCGGCTTCCGCTTCCACACCATCGACGGCGCGCCGTACTGGGACGAGAGCGCCTACTACGCGTTCACGCTCGAGCAGATCGAACGCGACCTCGAAGCGCCGACCGGCGAATTGCACGAACTGGCGCTGGATCTGGCCGCCGACATCGTGCGCGACGAAGCGCTGCTGCGCCGGCTGGCAATTCCAGAGCGCTATTGGGATTGGATCGCGCAATCCTGGCGCGACGCCTCGCCGCACTTGTACGGCCGCATGGATTTCGCCTACGACGGCAGCGGCGCGGCCAAGCTGTACGAACTCAACTACGACACGCCGACCTCGCTGTACGAAGCGGCCTTCTTCCAATGGCTGTGGCTGGAGCAGCAGGTGGAGCGCGGCGCGCTGCCCAAGGGCAGCGATCAGTACAACCTGATCCAGGAAACCCTGATCGAAGCGTTCGCGACCATCGCCAAGCGACTGCCCAAACCGCTGTACTTCTCCGCCGTGCGCGATTCGCTCGAAGACCAGGGCACGATCGCCTACCTGGCCGATTGCGCCGAACAGGCCGGCCTGGCCACGCAACGCGTCGCGATCGAAGACATCGGCCTCAGCAAGGAAGGCTGGTACACCGACACCGAGGATCGCGTGATCCGCGCGCTGTTCAAGCTGTATCCGCTCGAGTTCCTGTTCGAAGAGGAATTCGGCCCGGCGCTGCCGGCTTCGCGCTGCACCTTGATCGAGCCTCCATGGAAAGCGGTGCTGAGCAACAAGGGCATCCTGCCTCTCTTGTGGCAGCGGCATCCGAACCATCCGAATCTGCTGCCGGCGTTCTTCGAGGAAGACGCGCAAGCGGCGCTGCCGTCCGGCTGGGTGCGCAAGCCGCTGTTCTCGCGCGAAGGCGCGAACATCGAGATGCACGCGAACGACGGCGAAACGCTGCGCTCGGACGGACCGTACGACGACGCGCCGTTCATCCGCCAGGCCTTTCATCCGCTGCCCAAGTTCGACGGTGGCTACCCCCTGATCGGCAGCTGGGTGGTGGCGGATCGGCCGTGCGGACTCGGCGTGCGCGAAGACGCTTCGTTGATCACGCAAGACACTTCACGCTTCGTGCCGCACGTGATCCGCTGACGCCGACGCTCGCGAGCGCTGCTATTGAGCACCGAATTCGTGCACAGCCATCCAATCGCCATGGTCAGCCGTCGCAGCCGCGAACGGCAAGTCGAGCGAGACCCGCGGATGACAGCACCCACCAGCGGTCGTATCGTGTGCGCGCCGCACGAGGGAGACGAGCGCCATGCCTTCCACCGACCCGCGCATCGACGCCTACATCGCCAAGGCGCAGCCGTTCGCGCAGCCGATCCTGGCGCACTTGCGCGCGCTCGTGCACGAGGCCTGCCCCGCGGTCGAAGAGACGATCAAGTGGAGTTCGCCGTTCTTCCTCTATCGCGGCATGTTCTGCCATATGGCCGCGTTCAAGCAGCATTGCGCATTCGGTTTCTGGAAGTGGAAGCAAGTGGTCGGCGAAGACGGCGCCGAGGGTGCGATGGGCGAGTTCGGTCGCATCGAGAAACTGTCGGATCTGCCGTCGAAGAAAATACTGCTCGGCTATCTCAAGAGAGCGATGGCGCTGAACGAGGCGAACGTGCCGGCGGCGACGCACGGCAAGGCCGCGCCGCGCAAGCCACCGCTCGAGGTGCCCGACGATCTCGCCGCCGCGTTGAAGAAGAACGCGAAGGCGCGCAAGGCGTTCGAGGCGTTCAGTCCGAGCCACCGGCGCGAGTACGTCGAATGGATCGACGAAGCCAAGCGCGAGGAGACGCGCGCGAAGCGGCTGGCGACGACCTTGGAATGGCTGGCCGAGGGCAAGTCGCGCAACTGGAAGTACACGAACGGCTAAGCTTGGCGCCGCTAGGATCGTCGCATCGCAGTCGAGAGGCGTGGGCGATGATCCGCAAACTCAAATCCGGCGAGTACCGTCTGTACTCGCGCAAGACCGATCCGAAGACCGGCAAGCGGCGCGACCTCGGCACCTTCGGCACACGCGCCGCCGCCGAGAAGCACGAACGCGAAGTGCAGTACTTCAAGCGTCATTGAACGATTCCGATCGAAGCGCGCGACGCACCACCCGGAGAATGGCGATGTCCATGCAGATACCCGCGCGGCGCGCGGTAGCCGAAAGCGCGGAAGGGCTGCCCGGACGCCTCGGGCGCGCGATTCTCGACGTCGTCGGCCGCGTTCCGCCGACCGACGAGCACGCGGCCAAAGGCCCGCACGATCGCTCGCGCGCGATCGGCGCGGCGGCGGCGAACAAAGCCGCGCTCGCCGCCGGCACCTTGGCCTTGCCGCCCGGTCCGTTCGGCTGGCTCACGATCCTGCCGGAACTCGCGGCGATCTGGCGCATCCAGAGCCAGATGGTCGCCGACATCGCCGGCGCCTACGGCGTCAGCGCCGAGCTGACGCGTTCGCACATGCTCTATTGCCTGTTCCGCCACGCCGCCGCCCAGGCCGTGCGCGACGTCGGTGTTCAAGTCGGCGCGCGCCTGTTGATCCAGGACGTGCCGCTGCGCGTGATCGAGAAGGTCGCGGCGAAGATCGGACTCAGCGTGTCCAAGCGTCTGGCCGGCCGCGGTATCGCGCGCTGGTTGCCCGTGGTCGGCGCGGTCGGCGTCGGTGCCTATGCGTACTACGACACCGCCCAGGTCGCGCGCACCGCGATCGCGTTGTTCTCGGGCGACCAGCCACCACCACGACGCCGCTTGCTGCGCCGGCGCTGAAGCACGGCGACAACTAGGTTCCGGCGCGACGCAAACGCCAGCGCCGCCACAAACCGAACCCGAGCGGCACCGCCGCCATCGCGAAGAACGCGATGTCCCAGACGCCTTCGGCGAGCAACATGCCGACGATGCCGACGATGTTGAGCAAGGCCAGCGCAGCGACCAGCGCGTAGGTACGTCCGCTCATGATCTCGCTCCGTCCGGCGCGGCGCGCCGTCGCTTGCGCCGGCGATCCCACCAGAGCCAAGCGCCGTTGGCGGTGATGAACAAGGTCAGCCAGGTGCACGCCGTCCACAAGAGTTTCAGCGCGATGCCGCCGTAGTCGCCGAAATGCAGCGGCTGCGCGACGAAGATCGCTTTGAGATACCACGGCAACTGCACCAACGTGGAGACCTCACCGCTGGCGGCATCGACCAGGGCGACGCGGAACAGCCGCTCGTCCAGGCCTTCACCGCCGAGCAGCACGCTGTAGTGACGCTCGGTCGAGAAGTCGGTGTTCGGAAAGATCATCGAGACCACGTGCCAGCCGGCAGGCATCGCGGCGGTCGCGGCGGCATGCACACGATCGACGTCGACCGGCGGCCGGCGCGTATCGACCGGCGCGCCGGCGTACTGCCGTTTCAGCTCGGTCAGCTCGGTCTGCTGCCAGACGAACTGCGCGATAGTGCCGAAGCCGAGCAGGAAGCCGGTGACGGTGACGACCAAGGCCCAGCCGAGCACCAGCGCGCCGACCAGGTTGTGCAGGTCCAGCTGCAACAGGCGCGTGCCGCGTCCGCGCCGCAGCACGCCGAACGCGATGCGTTTGACGTAAGGCGCATAGACGACAAGACCGGACAGCAGCGAGATCAAGACCAAGAGCGCGATCAGCGCGCCGATCAATTCGCCCAAGGGCCCGAGAAACCAGCGCGCGTGCAGATCGAGCAGAAAGCCGGTCAAGGTCTTGTCGGCGTCCAGGCTCGCTTCGTCGGTCAGCTCGGCCGTGGCCAGATGTGCGAAGCGCAGACGCGCCTCGTTGAAGCTCTTGGCTTGATTGGGCGCGGTAACCAGGAGCAGCACGCCGGGATGCTCTTTCGGATCGATGCCGACGCTGAGCACGCGCTCGTCCGGAAACTTGCTCAGCACGTTGTCGACCGCCTTCGCCAGCGGCTGCGCGCTGGCGCCGTCGAAGCTCTGCACGCTCGGCACCACGCCGAGCGCTTCGTCGATCTCGTGATGGAAGATCAGCACGGTGCCGGTCAGGCACAAGATCAGGAATGGCAGTGTCGCGATCAGACTGGTCCAGCGGTGCAACCAGAGATTGAGGCGAAACCAGCGCGTAGTGCCTGTCGCGTTCATGAGCTTCACCAGTCGTATTGCAGGCCGACGTACCAGCGCCGCGGCTGCGGCAGCTGGGCGGTGTCGTAGTCGGTCGGCACCGGCGCGTAGGTCGAGATCAAGCTCGGCGTGTTCTCGTCGAACAGATTGCTGACGCCGGCGAACACGAAGGCTTTGCCGAAGCGGTAGCCGCCGCGCAGATTCGCGATCCAGTAGGGATCGGTGCGGCCGAGCGGTCGATTCTCGATGTCGGAGAAATACGCGTTGGAATGGCGCGCGTTCGCGCTGAACTCCCAGCCGTTCTCGCTGCGCCAGGTCGCGCCGAGGCTCATCGTCGCCGACGGCGCGTTGGCGAACTGGTGGCCTTCGTTACCCGAACCCGGATACTCGGTGACCTTGGTGCGCAGCAGGCCGAGATCGGCGCGCAGCTCCAAAGCCGAGGTCGCCAGCCAGCGCAGACCGAATTCGGCACCGTAGTTGCGTGCGCGGTTGGCGTTGCGGATCACCACCGACCAGACCGCCGGATCGGGATTGAGATCGAACGGGAGCTGCATGTCGCGGAACTCGCCGTAGAACAGATTGCCGCTCAGCTGGAGGCGGCCGTCGGCGAGGTCGGCGCGGAAGTACGCCTCGTAGTCGCGCACGTATTCGGCGCCGTAGCTGTAGCTGACGATCGGAAAGTCGAGGGTGACCCCGCCACCGCCGGCGTTGTAGCCGCGCGCGGCGAATACGCCGACGGTCCAGCGCGGATCGATCTTCCAAGCGAGGCCGAGCTTGGGCAGGAAGGCGTGGTAGGACTGGTCGATGTCGATGTGCACCAGCGCGCCTTCGCCGCCGTAGCGGCGATGCGTCTCGCGCTCGTAGCGCGCACCGATATTGAGATCGAAGCGCTCGCTCAGGGCGAGCGTGCCTTCGCCGTAGATCGCGGCGGTGCGCACGCGATCGCGGAAGCGCTCGTCGGTCGGAAAGTCGATGAACTCGCGCTGGTTGGCGCGGTAGAGATAGATGCCCGCGATGCCGCCGAAGCGCGAGTCGGCGCGGTCGAGTACCAGGCGCGGTTCGACCACCAGATCGCGCGTGTCGATGCGCGCGACGCCGGTGCGCACCGGCGCGAAGCGATCGACATGCAGGTCGGTGGTGCTGAGCAGGTTCTCCCAGCGCAGACGCTCGGCCAGCTGCCATTTCGTGTCGAGTACCGCCGCGTTGGTGCGCGGCGCGAACACCGGCATGTCCGGCGTGCTCGCCAGCTGCGTGGCATCGAACGGACGCGACACCGTTTCGGTCTGCGGCGCGCTCGCGCTGGCGTGTTGCAAGGTCAGGAGCGCGCTGAAATCGGGCAGCGCGGCCGGTTTGTATGCAAGCTTCGCGCGCAAGGTGCGCGTTTCGAACTCGCCCGGATCGGATACGCCCGGATACGGCGCGAAATCGAGGTAGCTGTCGCGATGCTGGATGCCGCCGGCCAGACGCAGCGCGAACTCTTCGCCGGCGAGCGGAGCGGACAGGTAGAACGCACCCTCGCGGCGATCGCCGTTGCCGCCGATCACGCGCACGCCCGCTTCGCGCTCGCTGCCCGGATCGCGCGTCTTGATCGCGAGCGTGCCGGCGATCGCGTTGCGTCCTTGCAAGAGGCTCTGCGGACCGCGCAGGAATTCGACCTGCTGCACGTCCCACAGCGAGTTGTCGCCGAACACGATCTCGTTGTAGCTGGCCGGGCGGCCGTCGACGGTCACGTTCAGGCGCGGCCGCGAGCCGGCGAAGAACGCATCGACGCCGAGCGCCGCGCCGGTGCCGTCGACGCCGCGCACGGCCGGCGCCAGATTGCCTTGACCGAGACTGGTGACGTTGACCAGGTCGCCCAGCACGTCGCGGCTGTCGACGATGCCGCGTTCGTCCAGCGCTTGCGCATCGAGCACGGTGGTGCTGGTGGCGGTGTCGTGTTGCGAGCGCCCCTGCTTCTCGGCGGTGACGACGATGCTGTCGAGGCGAGTCGCCGCGGCGTCTGCGGGTGCTTCGTCAGCGAGCGCGGCGAGCGGTACGAGCGCCGTCAGGATCGGCCCGAGAAGCCGACGCGGCGGAAAAGCGCGCAGCACGCTGCGCGGGTGACGATGGAACGGCATCGATGAAGCTCCCCAAGTTCTGGCTTCCGACCCGCATCCGAGGATGCAGGGCTGGCAGCACGGCAAGGGAGCCGATGCGCTGGCGAGGACGGACGATCACGGCCGCCGGACGGCGACCGCGGCGCGATGGTAGTACGCCGCTGCGATCCGCGCCAATCGGCTAGCGTGCGGCCGTTGCGATCCGATCCGCTCGCGTCACCGGCGCGTCGCTCAGTCGGCGAACGCGCGCGCCGGCTCGCGCCGCAAGGTGACTTGCGCCAAGGCGAACGTGATCAGCGCGCACAGCGCGATCGCCGCGACCATCGGCAGCGCGGTGCCGTCGAGGAAACGGCTGACGATCGCCATCACGATGGCGCCGGTGACGAACTGCAAGGTGCCGATCAGCGCCGAGGCGGTGCCGGCGATCGCGCCGTGCTGTTCCAGCGCGAGCACGGTCACGTTCGGGATGACCATGCCGAGGAAGGCGTAGCCGACGAACAAGAGCGCGGCCAGCAGCACCAGGCTGTCGACGCCGAGCGCGAACGCCGCGAACAGGCCGACCATCGCACAGACGTAGCCGAGCACGGCGCCGCGCGCGAGCCGGCGCAGGCCGAAACGGCGCGCGAGCGCGCCGTTGAACTGCGCGGCGCCGATGAAGGCGGCCGCATTGATCGAGAACAACAGGCTGTACTGCGTCGGCGTCAGCCCGTAGTGCTCGATCAGCACGAAGGAGGAACTCACCAGGTAGGCGAAGAAGCTGGAGGTGCCGAACGCGCAGATGAAGACCGAACCGAGGAAAGAGGGATCGCCGAGCAGTTCGCGATAAGCGGCGAGCGCGCTGCGCAGCGTGCTGTCCGCGCGCAGATGCGCATGCCGCGTCTCGCGCAGGAACAAGCTGAGCAGCACCATGCCGAGCAGGGCCGCCACCAGCACGCTCCAGAAGATGCCGCGCCAACTGGTCCAGGCGATCACGAAGCTGCCGCTCAACGGCGCCAGGATCGGCGACACGCTGAACACCAGCATCAGGAGCGACATCATTTGCGCCGCATCCGGCCCGGTGTGGAGATCGCGCACCACGGCGCGCCCGATCACCATACCGGCACTGGCGCCGAGCCCCTGCAGCACGCGGAATCCGATCAAGGTTTCGATGTTGCCGGCCAGCGCGCAGCCGATGCTGCCGAGCGCGAACAGGGCGAGGCCGGCGTACAGCAAGGGCTTGCGCCCGAACATGTCCGACAACGGGCCGTAGACGAGCTGGGCCAGGCCCATCATGACGAAGAACACCATCAGGCTCGCCTGCGTCGCGGCGGTGCTGGCGTGCAGGTTGGCGCGGATCGAGGGCAGCGCCGGCAGGTACATGTCGATCGCGAACGGACCGATCGCGGTGAGCAGGCCGAGCACGGCCGCCGTCTTGAAGAAGTCGCTGCGCATGAAGGTCCTAGAGCACGCCGGCGGCGCGGCGGGAGAGACCGGCGCGGCGGAACGGTTCGACCTGGGTACGATCGAAGCGATATCAAGCCGGCGCCGTGACGACCCGGCGCGGCGCGCCGGGTCGGGCCGGATCGATTCGCTCGCAGAGAGGCGATGCGTCAGTTCGAGACTTCGAAGCCGTTCGCGAAGATCGTGTCGTCGAGTGCGTCGACGTCGCTGGCGGAGTTGTCGGCCGGGTTGGGATCGCTGCTGCCGGCGGCCAAGCTCACGCTGGCGCCGCTTTCGATCGTCGCGCTCGCCGTCGCCGCGACGGTCGCCGCAATCGTGTAGACCGCGCTGCCGCCGAGCGGCAGACCGACGCTGTCGGCGACGTCGCCGCTGCCGCTCGCCGCACAACTCGCGCCGACAGAAGCAGTGCAGGTCCAGCTGATGGCGGTCAATTGCGCCGACAGCGTGGTCGCCACCGTCGCGCCGACGACGGCGTCGGGGCCCTGATTGCTCACCGTCAGCACGTAGTGCAGCGTGTCGCCGCGGCGCGCCGAATCCACGCCGTCGTCGAGCGTGACGCCGAGGTCGGCGCTCGCTTCGCGCACGGTGACGAGCATGCTTTGCGTGTCGCTGGCACCGCTGCCGTCGCTGACGCGCACAGCGACGCGATAGCTGCCGGGTGCGGCGTACGTGTGCGAGGCCGTCAGGCCGCTCGCGTCGCCGAAGTTGCCGTCGCCGTCGAGATCCCAGTCGTAGCTCAAGCTGTCGCCGCTGTTCGGATCGACGCTGTTGGCGGCGCTGAAGGAGATCGAGCGCGGCGCGCCGTCGGCGCTGGAGCCGCCGTCGAGAGCGATCGCGGCCGACGGCGCCTGGTTGGTGCAGCCCGAGCAGTACCAAATGCGCGAAATGCGCCCGGCGTTGAGGTTGGCGAAGAAAATGTCGCCGCCGGGACCGCCGATCAGATGCACCGCGGTCGCGCCGGCACCGCCGAAGAACGCCGCGGCGGAGCTGTCGGTGGGGGGATCGGGAATGCCGTCGGCGTTGGCGTCGACGAACGGAATGTTGAAGATGATCTGGCGGCTGTTGTCGGCTGCGAACAGCGATTTGCGGTACTGCGCCGGATAGCTGCTGCCTTCGTAAAACGCGAGGCCGGTCGTGTCGGAACCGCCGACGTGCTGATAGGCGTACCACGGCGGTGTCTGGCGCGTGCGTCCGCCGGTGTTGGCGCCGGAATACAGCGCGGTGCAGATCGGGCCGGTGAAGTTGCCGTGGTGATTGCGCCCCTCGTAGCAAGGCCAGCCGAAATTGAGCAGCCTGGCACCTTGCGCCGGCAGCTCGGGAATCCGGTTGATCTCCTCCCACGTGCTGTCACCGACGTCACCGAGCCAGAGCTCGCCGGTGTTCGGCCGTACCGTGAAGCGGAACGGATTGCGCAGGCCGTAGGCGATGATGCGCTTGGCGTTCTCCGACAAGCCATCGGCCGCGAGCGGATTGCCCGGCGCATGGCTGCCGTCGGCGGCATTGATGCGGATGATCGAGCCGTTGAGCCAGACCTGCTGGTCGACGTACTGCGATTCGACTTCCAGGCCTTGCGAGCGCAAGGAGCCGCCGTGGTTGGTCGCCTGGTCGTTCGGATTGGCCGCATTCAGCGGCGAGCGCTGATCGGGCCAATCCGGATTGGGAGATTGACCGTAGTCGCCCCAGTTGAAGCTGGCGCCGTCGCCGCCGCCGGCGTAGAGATAACCGTCCGGGCCGAACAGAATCGTGCCGACCGAGTGGCTCGGGAACTGTTGAAACCAGTCCTCGATCAATACTTGCTCGTTGGCGGCGGTATTGCCGCTGACGGTCAGGCGCGAAATGCGCCCGCTGATCACGCAGCCGCCGTTCTCGTCGGTCGCACCCGGCGGGCTCGGGCAGTTGGTCGAGGGCCAGCGCGGTGCCCACGGCGTCGGATCGCTGTCGGGAAAGAGGCCGCCGTTGTAGGCGTACTGCACGTACACGTAGGGCTGCTCGGGGAAGCGCGGATCGAGCGCGAAGCCGAGCAGGCCGCGGTCCCAGAAGTTGTGCACCTTGGTGCTGAGATCGAGGAAGAGTTGTGGAGCCTGATCGAGCAGGTTCTGGTAGACGAAGACCTTGCCGCCCTTCTCGGTCACGAAGACCCGCCCGTCGTGGGCGAAATAGACTCCGGTCGGCTCGTTGCGGCCGCCGAGGCGGTTGTCCAGATTGAACCCCGCTGGCAGGTTCTGCGCCGAGGCCGCGCCGATCGAGAGCCCCACCGCCAACCACGTGACCGTCCTGCGCCAGATCGCCTGCATTGCGAACTCTCCTGGTTTTGGCCGTCGATTATGCACCCGTCGCTTGAGGTATTGTGAACTACGTCACATTTCAGCAAGGGCGCCACCGGCGCTCCCACCAGCCGCCGCCGGCCGTATCCGCCGCGCTGCCGCCAGCCGTCGTACGGGCTCGGGTAAAGTAGTCGTATGTATCTGGAGTATTTCGGTCTCCGCGAGCCGCCGTTCTCAATTACGCCGGACCCGCGCTACGTCTTCCTGTCCGAACGGCACCGGGACGCTTTGGCACATCTTTTGTACGGGATCGGCAAGGGCGGCAGCGGCGGCTTCGTGCAGCTGACCGGCGAGGTCGGCACCGGCAAGACCACCTTGTGCCGCCTGCTGCTCGAGCAGTTGCCGGAAAACACGCGCGTCGCGCTGGTGCTCAATCCGAAGCTGTCGCCGGTGGAGCTGGTCGAGACGGTGTGCGAGGAGCTCAAGCTGCCGATCGAAGGCAAACGCGGCAGCCTCAAGGCCCTGACCGACACGCTGAACGCATTTCTGCTCGACGCCTACGCGCAAGGTCTGCGCGTGGTGCTGATCGTCGACGAAGCGCAGAACCTGTCGATCGACTCGCTCGAACAGGTGCGCCTGCTGACCAATCTGGAAACGCCGACGCAGAAGCTGCTGCAGATCATCCTGCTCGGCCAGCCCGAGCTGCGCGAGCTGCTCGACCGCCCAGAATTGCGTCAGCTCGCCCAGCGCATCACCGCGCGCTATCACCTCACTCCACTCGACGCCGGCGAGACCGAAGCCTACGTGCGTCATCGCATGGCGGTCTCCGGCTGCAAGCGCATGCCGTTCTCGCGGCTCGGTCTGAAAGCGTTGTACCAGCGCTCCGGCGGCATTCCGCGCCTGGTCAACATCATCGCCGACCGTGCCCTGATGGCGGCCTACGCGCGCGAACAGGAGAGCATCGGCGAGCGCTTGGTCGATCGTGCCGCCGACGAAACCCTGCCCGGCCACGCACGCTATTGGATGCGCCGCTACGGCGTATGGGCCGCCGCGGCGGCGCTGCTGCTCGCGCTCGCTTCCGGCACGGTCTGGTTTCAGCGTTATCGGCAAGCGGCACCGGCGCAGGCGCAATCGCCACCGGCGGTGGTCGCCGCGGCACCGACCGATGCCGAAGCGGAGCGCCTCGCCACGCATCTGAAGCATCCGCCGGAAACCGAGCTGACCGCGTTCACGCAGCTGCTCGCGCGCTGGCAGGTCGATTCCAACGAAGTCTCAGTGCGCGACGCCAGCCGCTGCCAGGCCTTGGTCGCCAGCGGCCTCGCCTGCCTGCGCGGCCACGCCACGCTGGAGCAGGTCGCGCGGTTCGATCGGCCGCTGATCTTAAAGCTCGATCCGGACCCGCAGGATGCGGAAGGTCCCGCCTATGCGCTGCTGCAGGGTGTCGGGCGCGAGCACGTGCGCCTGGATCTCGCCGGCGACCGCTACGAACTCGCGCGCGCCTCGTTGCCGCGTTTCTGGAACGGCGACTTCATCGCGCTGTGGCGTTTGCCGAACGCGGTGCCGGCGACGCTCAAGCGCGGCGACAGCGGCGAAGCGGTGGCTTGGGTGACCGAGCGCATCGCGACCTTCGACGACGGCGCCGGCGCGAAATCGCACAGCGTCGCGTTCGACGCCGAATTGGAAGAGCGCGTGCGCAAGCTGCAACAGGCCTACGGCATCAAGGCCGACGGCATCATCGGACCGGAAACTTTGTTCGCGCTGTCGGCGCTGGACGACGGCGGACCGCATCTGGCGCGCACGGTCGAATGACGCGACATCGTTTGCATGACGAAATCGACACGGGAACGTGTCGCCGCATCGCGCACAATGCGCGCGCTGCGAAAAACGTGGCGCGGCGCAGTCGCCACCGTTTTCTGTGGACCACGGCCACCGGGCCGACGCCGCGCATGACCCAGGAATCGCAATGTCGTTGATCCTCGAAGCCCTGAAGAAATCCGAACAACAGCGTCGCCTCGGCGAGGCGCCTACGCTGGGCTCGCCGATGCTGGTCGCGCGCCGGCGGCGCAATCTGTTGCCTCTGTTCGGCGTGCTCATCGTCGCCGCGCTCGGCGTCGGCTGGTGGCTGCTGCGCGGATCGAACGAAGCGCCTGTCACGCCGGCACCGGAAACGGTGGCGAAAGTCCCGGCGACCACCGCGCAAGCGACGCCGCCGAACCGCTCCGCGCCGGCCGCGCATCGCGACGCGCCGGCCGCCGCCGCGACGCATCAGCCGCCGAATGCGAATGCGGCGACCGCAACCGCGAATCGCACGCCAGCCCCGAACGCCACCACGGCCGCACCGGCGACGGCTCCGGCGACCACGCCTGCCAAGCCGCCGCTCGCATCGACGCCGGCCACGCCGGCGGCGCCTGCTGCTACGCACGCCAATCCGCCGCCGGCCGCCACGCCGGCACCCACGGCGCCTGCGGCTGCATCGATCAAGAAGCCGGCGACCACCACGCCAACGGCGCCAGCCGCCGCCGGCACACAGCCCAGCGCGGCAGCGCCGGCTACTGCACCGGCCACACCCCCGGCCGCAACGGCCAAGCCGGCAACGGAGCCAGCGCCGACGCAACCGGCGCAGCCGGCACTGCCCTCGGTATGGGAGCTGCCATACGCGACACGCAAGGATCTGCCCGAATTCGCACTGACCATGCACGTGTTCGCCGCCGATCCGCACGATCGCTTCGTCGTCATCAAGGGCGATCGCCACGTCGAAGGTGACGAGATCGGCGACGGCGTGGTGCTGAAGGAAATCCGCGCCGACGGCATGGTGCTCGAGTTCAAAGGCCAGCGCTTCGTCTACCCGCGCGACGGGCGCTGAGCGGAGCGGCCGCGCGCGTGTTCGTCCACCTGCCGAGCCGGCGCAAGCCGCGACCGCCGTGGGCGACCTTGCTGATCGTCGCCGCCTGCGTGGTGGTGTTCTTGTGGCTCGCCACGATGCCGGCCGCGCAGCGCTTGGCGGTACTGGCGCGCTGGGGTACGGTCCCCTCGACCCTGCTCGACACGAATGCGCCGTGGCTGCAGCAGCTGGCCGAGCTGCGCGCCGCGCGCCTGGTCACCGCGATCTTCATCCACGCCGACTGGCTGCACCTGACCGGCAACATGCTGTTTCTGGTCGTGTTCGGCGTCTCCGCCGAGCGCGCGCTCGGCTCGGCGCGCTTCCTCGCGATGTTCGTGATCGGCGGCGCGCTGGCGAACTTGATCGGCGCGTTCACCCTGGCCGGCACCAGCGCACCGATCATCGGCTCCAGCGGCGCCGTCTCCGCGGTGGTCGGTGCCTATCTCGCGCTGTTTCCGCGCGCGCGCCTCGGCTTGGTGCTGCCGCTGGGCGTGTTTCTCGAATTCGTGCGCATTCCCGCGCCGCTCTTGATCGGCTTCTGGGCGATGCTGCAACTCCTGTTCACCTACGTCGGCCCCGCGTTCGGCGCGGTGGCGTGGTGGACGCACGTATCGGGCTTCGCGATCGGCGTCGTGCTGGCCTTGCTGTCCAAGCCGGCGGTGGCGCGCAGACTTCGCGGCTAGCGGCGATACGGCTGCATCGTCGGCGCGGTGCGTCTAGACTGGCCGCTCGCGCACCTCACACCGACTCCGTTCGAGAGGTCATGCCGATGCGTCGTTTCGTCTTTGCGCTCGCGAGTGCGGCGGCTTTGGCCGCCGGACCGGTCACGGCTCAGGTCTACGTCGGGAGCTTGTCGGGCGCGGCGGAAGTGCCTCCCTCGGCATCAACCGGCAACGGCACGGTCGTTCTGACCTATGCGCCTGCGACCTTCTTGCTGAAGATCGAGGTCGCTTTCGCCGATCTGATCGGAACCAGCAGCGCCGCGCACATCCATTGCTGCATCACCATGCCCAACAGCAACGCGGGCGTGGCCACGCAAGTGCCGACCTTCGTCGGATTTCCGCTCGGCGTCAGCGCGGGGACCTACAGCAACACATTCGACCTGAGCCTGGCCGCGAGCTACAACCCGAGCTTCGTCAACGCCAGCGGCGGCGTCGAAGCGGCGCGCGCGCGGATACTCGAAGGCCTGCGCAGCGGCACCGCCTATTTCAACATTCACACGCAAACCTTTCCCGCCGGTGAGATTCGCGCCGATTTCGTGCTGGACCTGATCTTCGCCGACGGCGTGGACGGACTCTGAAGCGGCGGCGCAGCGGGAGTTCGTGCGGCTGCGTGTCCCAACCCACGTTTCCGCCGGTAGCCGCTGCTCTCGCGCTCGCCTCTCCCCTACAATGGACGCATGCGCAAAGCGGCCAAACTCTACAAGATCACCTTTTTGTCGCAAGGCAAAAGCATAGAAATCTACGCACGCCACGTCGCCTCGAGCGCGTTGTGGGGATTCACCGAGGTCGGCGATCTGGTGTTCGACGCGCCGGGCGAAGGGCTGGTGGTGGACCCGACTGAAGAGCGCTTGCGCGAAGAATTCAAGGACACGCAGATCCTGCATCTGCCGATCCAGGCGATCCTGCGCGTGGAGGAAGTGGCCAAGCGCGGCGCGCTGGCGATCCGCGATGCCGGCAGCGGCGACAAGATCATGCCGTTTCCGATCGCGCCGCCGAAAACCAATCTGTAGCCGCGACCGCGCGGTTTGCAGTCGCGCGATGCATTTCGCCGACGCGCCCTAGTCGTCGAAGCGCTTGCCGAAGCGGTCGAAGCGCAACTGCCAGTGATCTTTGATATCGGCCGACACCAGAATGCGTTCGGCGCGGCCGATCAGGCGTGCGCGCGGCACCAGCCCGAAGTAGCGCGAATCCTCGCTGTCGTCGCGATTGTCGCCGAGCATCAGATAGTGGCCGGCCGGAATCCGCAGCGGCGCGAAGCTCGAGCGCGACATCGCTCCGCGCAGCCATTGCACCGTGTGCGCGTCCGCACCGAAGCGTTCGCGCGCGCGCTCCGCCGGCACGCCGTGGCGATCGAGGCCGCGCGGCTCCAGCACCTCGCCGAGCGGTGCGTAGTCGATCGTCTCGCCGTTGATGACGAGGCGGTTGTCGCGCATCTCGACCAGGTCGCCGGGTACGGCCGCGATGCGCTTGATCAGGCGCGTCTCGTCCTTGGGCGAGGAGAAGGTGACGATGTCGCCGCGTTGCGGCTCGCCGATTTGCGCGAGGATGTGGTCGGTCAGCGGCAGCTTGACGTCGTAGGCAAGGCGATTGACGAAGACGACGTCGCCTTCGAGGATGGTCGGCCGCATCGAACCGCTCGGCACCGGATTCCAGTCGGCCAGCGCGGTGCGCACGAATCCGAACAAAAGCAGGATCGCCACGAAGTGCTTGTTGTCGCGCAGCCAGTTTCGCATCGGAATCTCCGGACCGGGGATCAGCCTTTGCTCTCGACCGGAGCGGACGCCGGTTTGTTCCGCAGCGCCAATGCTTTCAGCGCATTCAACGCTTCGTTCAAGGCATAGTCTTTCTCGACGTCGCGCTCGGACGCACTCGGCGTGACCACGGCGCCGTCGCCTTCGTCGGCGCCCTTGAGGTGATTGCGCAGGTCGCGCTCGCCGATCGCCGGTGCCGGTGTGTTGTCGCGTTGGGTCAGCGCCAGATCGGCCAGTGCGATGTCGGGCTGGATGCCGGCGGCTTGGATCGAAATGCCGCTCGGCGTGTAGTAGCGCGCGGTGGTCAGCTTGACCGCGTGTTCGGCATCGAGCGGCAGCACGGTCTGCACCGAACCCTTGCCGAAAGTGCGCCGCCCCATCAGGAGCGCACGATGATTGTCCTTCAGCGCACCGGCGACGATCTCCGCGGCCGAGGCGGTGCCGTTGTCGACCAGGACGACCAGCGGCGCGCCCTTGAGCAGATCGCCAGGCGTGGCGCGGAAGCTGAGGTCGGATTCTTTCAGGCGCCCCTTGGTCGTCACGATCACGCCGGCGTCGAGGAAGGCGTCGCCGACTTCCACCGCCGAGGTCAAAAGGCCGCCGGGATTGCTGCGCAGATCGAGGATCGCGCCGCGCAACGGCGCCTTGTTGTCGGCCTGCACGCGCTCGACGCGCTTGCGCAACTGGGTGCCGGTGTCGGCCTGGAACTGGCTGATGCGCAAGTAGGCGTAACCGGGCTCGAGCAAGCGGCTGCGCACGCTGGCGACCTTGATCGCTTCGCGCCGCAGCTTGATGTCGATCGGGGTGTTCTGTTTTTCGTGCAGCAGGTTCAGCGTGATTTCTGTGCCGGGCTTGCCGCGCAGGCGCGAGATCGCGCCATCGAGATCGTCGGACTGCACCGGCTTGCCGTCGATCTGCACGATGGTGTCGCCGGCCTTGATGCCGGCGCGTTCGGCCGGCGAATCGTCGATCGGCGCGACCACGCGCAAGGTACCGTCGACCTGCAGCACCTCGATGCCGAGGCCGTCGTAGCTGCCGCTGGTGTCTTCGGTCAGGTTCTCGATCTGCTCCTTGCCGAGATATTCGCTGTGCGGATCGAGGCCGGACAAAAGGCCGCGGATCGCCTGCTGCATCAAGCGGTGGTCGTCGACGTCTTCGACGTAGGCCTGCTTGACCAGGTTGTAGACCGCGGTGAACGCGCGAATGTCTTGCAGATCGACTGCTTTGTTCGAGGCCGACTTGGCGCGCGCCGGCGGTGTCGCGGCGGTGGTGTCAGCGGCGCTGTCTGCGGCAGCGTCTTCGGCCTCCGGCGCTGCGGCCGGCGGCGGCGGATCGGAAGCGAACGCCGGTGCGGCGATCAGGGCGAACAGTGTGGCGAGCGGAAGACGCGGAGACATCGAACACACCTCACGGGAATGCGGTCAGTGTAATGCGGACGGCGTAGTCGCGCCGTTAGCCTGGACATGTCGTGCCGGCGGCGCTTTTGCAAGGGCGATGCCGCTCGCTCAACGCAGCCAAGAGCGCGGATCGATCGCCTGGCCCTTGGCGCGCAGCTCGAAATAGACGCCGGGCGTCTTCTGCCCGCCGCTGGCGCCGCTGCTGGCGATCGCGGTGCCGGCGTCGACCCAATCGCCGACGTCCTTGAGCAGGGTTTCGTTGCAGCCGTAGAGGCTCAGGTAACCGTCGCCGTGGTCGATGATGATCATCAATCCGTAGCCGCGCAGCCAGTCGGCGAACGCGACGCGGCCGTGCGAAACCGCGCGCACGGCGGTGCCGGTCTTGGCCGCAACCAGCATGCCGCTGCTGCGCCGGCCCGATTCGTCGGCGGCTCCGAACGCAGTCACCACCCGGCCTTGCACCGGCCAGTCCAGCTTGCCGCGCGCGGATGCGAACGGTTCGGCACCGGCGAGCTGCTTGGGGATGTCGGCGAAGACGTCGCGCAGTTTCTCCAGCAGATCGGTCAGCGCCGCCTCGTCCTTGCCCAGCGCCGCGATGCGCGAAACCTGGTCTTTCAGCTTGGCGTCGATCTCGGCCACCAGCTGTTCGCGTTCGCTGCGCTCGACTTCGAGCTTGTCGCCCTCGGCGCTGCGTGCGGCACGCGTGCGATCGAGTTCGGCGGTCGCCGTCGCGATCGAATCCTGCACCTCGGCCAGCTCGCGCAGATCGCCGCGCAGACGGTCGATCTGGTCGATCTGCGCGCGCTGGAAGTAACGGTGATAGGCCAACGCGCGCGAGATCGCGGCAACGTCGTCCTGCTGCAGCAGCAGCTTCAGCTCTTCGTGATTGCCCAGCGCATAGGCCGAACGCAGCAAGGCGGCGAGCGCTTCGCGCTGCGACTTCAAAGCGATTTCGAGCCGGGAGCGCTGCGCGTCGAGCTGGTCGAGCCGGTCCTTCTGCGTGAGCAGCTTGCCGTCGAGCGCGTGCACGTCCTTGGCTACCGCCGCCAGTGCGAGTTCCTTCTCGCGCAGGGTACGCACCGCCTCGCCTCGCTCGCCGGATGTAGCACGCTGCTGCTCGCTCAGCGTCTTGATCTCGGCGCGCACCGCATCGAGTTTCTGCTTGGCTTCTTTCTCCTGCGCCTCGCGTTGCGCTTGATCCGACTCTTGCGCCTGCGCAACGACCGACGCGAGCAGCGCCAGCCCTAGCAGAACGCGTTTCATCAGCGGAGGAACTCGACCAGGCTGCGACCGTTCATCTCGGCCGGCTGCGGCAGATCCATCAAGGCCAACACGGTCGGTGCGAGATCGCGCAAGGCGCCGTGGCGCAGGTTCGCCTTGCGGCCGACGTAGACCAGCGGCACCGGACCAACCGTGTGTTGCGTGTGCGGCACGCCGTTCTCGTCGAGCATCTGTTCCAGATTGCCGTGGTCGGCGCTGATCAGCATCTCGCCGCCGGCCGCGCGAATGGCCGTGGTCAGGCGTCCGAGCGCGACGTCGACCGCCTCGGCCGCCTTGATCGCGGCCGCTTCTATGCCGGTGTGGCCGACCATGTCGGGATTGGCGATGTTGCAGACGATGAAGTCGAAGCGCTGCGCAGCGATCGCCTCGACCAGCTTGTCGGTGAGTTCGGGGCAGCTCATTTCCGGCTGCAGATCGTAGGTCGCGACTTTCGGGCTCGGCACCAAGACGCGCTCTTCGCCGATGAACGGCGCTTCGCGGCCGCCGGAGAAGAAGAACGTCACGTGCGCGTACTTCTCGGTCTCGGCGATGCGCAGCTGGGTCAACCCGAGCGCGGACAAGTATTCGCCGAGCGTGTTGTGCATCGATTGCGGCGGATAGGCGATCGCGGTCGCGGCGAGGCCTTGCTCGTACTCGGTCAACGTGACGAAGGCGGACAGCTCGATCGTGCGGTCGCGCGCGAAACCAGCGAAGCCGCCGTCGACGAAGGCATGCGACAGCTCGCGCGCGCGATCGGCGCGGAAATTCATGAATACGATCGCGTCGCCGTCGGCGACGCGGACGCCGTCCGCGATCAGAGTCGGCTTGACGAACTCGTCGTTCTCGCCGCGCGCGTAGGCTTCCTGCAACGCGGTGAGCGCATCGGCGGCGTGAAACTCCGCGCGCGCCTCGGCGATCGCGTCGTAGGCGAGCCTCACCCGATCCCAGCGCTGGTCGCGGTCCATCGCGTAGTAGCGTCCGCTGACCGTTGCAATTTTTGCGTTGCCGAGCGCGGTGCATTTTTCCGAAAGCGCGCGCAGGCTCGCTTCGGCGCTGCGCGGCGGCGTATCGCGACCGTCGAGGAAGGCGTGCACGGCGACGCGCGCGACGCCGCGCCGGGCGGCCAGTTCGAGCAAGGCGTAGATGTGCTGCTCCTGGCTGTGCACGCCGCCGGGACTGAGCAGACCGAGCACGTGCAGCGTGCCGCCGCTGCGCAGCGCGGCGTCGCAGGCGCCGACCAAGGCCGGGTTGGCGTAGAAGCTGCCGTCGGCGATGGCCGCGTCGATGCGCGTCAGGTCCTGATAAACGATGCGGCCCGAGCCGATGTTCATGTGACCGACTTCGGAATTGCCCATCTGCCCTTCCGGCAATCCGACGAATTGGCCGTGCGTATCGACCAGGGTGTGCGGGCATTCGGCCAACAGGCGCCGCCAGTTCGGGCAGTTCGCCAGCGCGATCGCGTTGTGCGCGGTTTCCTCGCGATGACCCCAGCCATCGAGGATCAGCAGCAGTATCGGTTTGGGTCGGCTCACGCCCGGGTTTCCGCAGCACAGGGAATAGAGCATCCTAGCCGAAGCTCCTGCGCCTCGCCGCAACCGCGCCTAAACCCTCACCGCCGCGGCCGCATCCAAGTCCGTACCCAAGCCCACCGGAGATATCGCATGAAACGCCTGTCGCTCGCCCTCGCCCTGTCGCTGCTCCTGCCCGCCGCGCAGCTCGCCCTGGCTCAGGACGACGTCGACAAGGTGAACGGCTCGATCGAGATCAAGAACGGCGAACAGGCCGGCAACCTGACCACGGTCAACGGCGGCATCCGCATCGCCGCCTCCGGCAGCGCGCACAAGGTCACCACCGTCAACGGCGGCATCCGCCTCGGTGCACAGGCGCGCGCCGAAACGGTGAAGACGGTCAACGGCGGCATCGACCTCGGCGAAGGCGCGCAGGTGCGCGGCGGCGTCGAAACCGTCAACGGCGGCATCCGGCTGGGCAAGAGCGCCGACGTCGGCGGCCACGCGGAAACCGTCAACGGCCGCTTCGCGCTCGACGCCGCGCACATCGGCGGCGGCATCGAGACGGTCGGCGGCGACATCGACGTCGGCGCCGATTCGCGCGTGGAAGGCGGCATCCTGGTGAAGAAGCCGAGCGGCTGGTCCTGGGGCGAATCGCGCAAGCCGCGCGTAGTGATCGGCCCGCATGCGGTCGTACAGGGCACGCTCGAGTTCCAACGCGAAGTCGAGCTGTTCGTCAGCGACAGCGCGACGATCGGCACGGTCAAGGGCGCGAGCGTGCAGAAATTCAGCGGCGATCAGCCGTAAGCCTCGGCATCCCGCGGCTGCCGCGACGCGGCAGCCGCTCAAGCGCAAGGAATGACCGCGGCGGATCGGGCCAATGCCCGATCCGCCGTGCGCTCACTTCTTTTGCAGCGCCTTCTCGATGCTGACCTGAGTCATCGGGTGGTAGCCGGGCTTGGCCTTGGCATAGACCTGCTTGGCGAAGGCCTTGCCTTCGGCGGTCTTGACCAGCTCTTCGTACAGCGGCACCACCAGATAACGGCGGCCGATGCGCGTCATGTACTTGGCCATTTCCGCACGCGCCGGCTGGTAGCCGCTGCGGATCGCGGCGAGGTACCAGCGCCGCGCGATCTCCGCGTTCGGCGCGCCGTTCAGATGCCAGGCCGCGTCGAGCGCAGCGAGCTGCTCGGCGCTCAGCTTTTCCGGCAGGCCGTCGAGAAAGTACATCCATTCGTGCGTGTTCCAGCTCTTGGCACCGAGTTCGGCCGCCGTGCGCGTGCCGGCCAGCCATTCCTTGCGCGCCGCCGCGATCGCGTCGAGCTGCGGCGAGGCCGGCACCGGCGCGTCGTCCGGCACGCCGCCTTCGTAGATCCAACGCTTGACCTCATCGAGGCTCATCTTGCCCGGATGCTTGGCGATCAAATTGGCCTGCAGGTAGTCCAGCATCTGCTCGGTGGTGATGCTCTGGAAGGCGAAGTGCTCGAAGTAAGCGCGCAAGTAAGGGTCGAACGTTTCGCGACCGAAGCGCGCTTCCAGCGTGCGCAGCAGCCACGCGCCTTTGACGTAGGCGTAGCTCGACGCGGCGTCGTCGGCATCGTCGACGTCGGACACCAGGCGCTGCTTCTCCAGCGGCGTCTCCTTCATCTCGCGGCGCAGCGCATCGGCGGCGGTGACGAATTCCTCGTCCGCCTGCACCTTGCCGTAGACGGCTTCGACGATGCGGTTCTCGACATAGGTCGTGAACCCTTCGTTGAGCCACATGTGCTTCCAGCTCGCGTTGGTGACCAGGTTGCCCGACCACGAATGCGCCAGCTCGTGCGCGACCAGCGAGACCAGGCTCTTGTCGCCGACGATCACGGTCGGCGTTGCGAACGTCAAGCGCGGGTTCTCCATGCCACCGAACGGGAAGCTCGGCGGCAGCACCAGGATGTCGTAACGGCCCCAGCGATACGGGCCGTACAACTTCTCGGTGGTTTCGATCATCTTCTCGGTGTCGGAGAACTCCTTCGCCGCCGACTCCACCACCGACGGCTCGGCATAGACCGCGCTGCGCGGACCGGTTTCGCGCACCGCGATGTCACCGACCGCGATCGCCAGCAGATAGGACGGAATCGCCTCGTCCATCGCGAAGTGGTAGTCGCCGTCGAGCGCGTGCTTGACGTCGTTGTTCGCGCTCATCACCACGCGCAGCTCTTTCGGGCCGCGCACGTGCGCGGTGTAGGTGAAGCGCACCGCCGGCGTGTCCTGCAGCGGCACCCAGCTGCGCGCATGGATCGACTGCGACTGCGAGAACATGAACGGATGCGTCTTGCCGGCGGTCTGCGCCGGCGCCATCCACTGCAGTCCGGATGCGGTCGGCGCGCTGCGGTAGCGCACGCGCACGCGCGGCGCTTGTTCGGTCAAGACGATGCGCAAGGCCGAGCCGAGCAGCGGATCGCGTTTGTCCAACGTATAGCGCGCGGCTTGCGCGGTACCTTTCGCGTCGAGCGCTTCGACACGTTCGATCTTCAGGTCGCGCGTATCGAGCACGAGCGTGCGCGCGGACGGATCTTTCCAATCCAGTTCCAGCTCGGCGCTGCCGGCGAGTTCGTGGCGTTTGAAGTCGACGTCGAGATCCAGCGCCAGCGTGCGCACGCGCACGGCGTCGACGTTGGCGTAACTGTGGGGATCGGCGGCATGCGCGACCGCGGCGGCGAGCGCCAGGGTCGAGAAGAAGGCGAGGCGCAGAAAGGACACGGACATTCCTCGTGGACAGTACGGTGGACGAAAGCGCTCGGCGTGGCGCGAGGTGGGCGCATTGTCGCCCAAAGTCCGCGGACACGCAGATCGATGCGCAGATTCGTCTTCCCGATACGTCCTTCGACGGCGGCGTGAAGTGCCGGAAGGCACAAACATTCACCACGGACTGTCGATTTTCACGCTCGAATCACGCCAACCCTTTCATTTTATGAGTGCGCGCGGCGGGCGCGCACACCCAACGGTGCGCTGAGTCATGGCATCGACTCTCGAAATCATGCAGGCCTTGCTCGCTTGCGACACGCACGAGGAACTCCAGCGCAGCGGTGGTGAGTGCGCGCGCAGGCTCGGCTACGACGTGTGGGTCTACGCGATGATGCCGGCCGGCGGCGCCGAGGTTCCGTATTTGTGCGGCTCGCTGCCGTCGGGCTGGTACGCCGACCATTTCAAGCACGGCCACGGCGCCGCCGACCCGGTTTTCGCGCACTGTCGCCGCCATCTCGCGCCGCTGGCGTGGGACGTCGAGGACCATCGTGGCGAAGAGGACCTGCATTGCCCGGTGTTCTTCAAGGATGCCGCCGACATCGGCCTGCGTCACGGCGTCAGCGTGCCGGTGCACGGCTTCGGCTGCCAATGGGGCGTACTCTCACTGGCCAGCTCGCGCACGCCGCCGGCGCGCAACATGCAGCGCCAGCTCGCCGACGCGCAGTTGTTCGCCGCGTATGTGCACGAAGCCGGGCACCGCCTGGCCAGCGCGATCGAAAGCGAACACGTGCGCCTGACCGAACGCGAACGCGAATGCCTGCGCTGGACCGCCGGCGGCAAGACCGGCTGGGAGATCAGCCGCGTGCTCGGTATCTCCGAGCGCACGGTCGTGTTCCATTTGGAGAATGCCGCGCGCAAGTTCGGCGTGTTCGGCCGGCGCCAGGCGGCGGCGCGGGCGATCGCGTTGCGGATGATTTCGCTGTAACGGCACGCGCTTCGTCAGTTCGACCTACACGCGATTTCCGGCGGCGGCGAAGCGTTTCGACTCAACCCAGCTCCGCCAGCGCCATCTCGGCAATCGCGAGATCGGCGACCGGCTCGTCGCCGTCGTCGATGATCCAGGCGGCGGACAAACACGCGAATGCGAGCGTCCAGCGCAGCAGGCGCTCGCGCTCGATCGTCGCGGCTTCGACGATGAGATCGACGCGGCGCGCGAACAGCTCGCGCTTGAGGCCGATGTCTTCCTGCGGATCGGGGTTGCGCATCATGTTGACGAAATCGAAGCCGCGGTCGCCGAGCAGGCGCATCGGATCGATCGCGAGCCAGCCGCGTTCCGCGCCGTCGAGCACGTTGTCGTGGTGCAGATCGCCGTGCAAGGTCACGATGTCGCGCGGCGCGGCGAACAATTCGCCGGCGATCGCGTCGGCGCGCGCGAGGATGCCGCCGTGTGCACGTGCGACTGGCGCCAACGGTGCAAACCATTGCTCGAGCGGCAGCAACTGATCGGGCAGCGGCCGCGCACGCGGCGCGTGCAGTCGCGCCGCGGCAGCGCACAGAATGCGGATCGCTTCGTCGTCGCGGTCTTCGCGCGACATCCGAGCGAGCGAGCGCGTGCCCATCGCACGTTCGAGCAGCAGGGCGTCGCCTTCGTGGGCGAGCACGCGCGCGGCACCGTCGCCGCCCCAGTAGTCCATCAAGAGCCAAGCCCAGCGCGTATCCGGCTCGCGTGCGATTTTCAGCATCGCCGGCGCGCCCGCGCGCCGTACCGGCAGCAGGTCGCTGCAATGGGTCCAGATCGGCGTGCCGTCGGCGCGCAAATTCCAACGCAGCAGCCATTCGTCGAAGATCGACGGCACGGTCTCGCGGTTCATGCGCGAAGACTCAGACGCGGTAGCCGCGATGGATCGCGACGATGCCAGCGGAGAGATTGCGCACGTCGACGCGCGCGAGTCCGGCCCCTTCCATCATCGACTTCAGAGTTTCCTGGTCCGGATGCTTGCGGATCGACTCGGCCAGATATCGATAGCTGGCCTCGTCGCCGGCGATCAGGCGGCCGATGCGCGGCAGTACCTGGAACGAATGGAAGTCGTACAGGGGCTTGAGGAATTCGGCGCGCACGGTGGAGAACTCGAGCACCAAGGCACGGCCGCCGATTTTCAGCACGCGATGAATCTCGCTGAGCGCGCGCTCCTTGTGCGTAACGTTGCGCAAGCCGAACGCCATCGTCACGCAGTCGAAGCTTTGGTCCGGAAACGGCAGCGCCTCGGCGTCCATCTGCGACCAGTCCAGACCGCGCACGAGGCCGCGATCGAGCAGACGGTTGCGGCCGACGCGCAGCATGTCGCCGTTGATGTCGCCGACCACGACGCTGCCGCGTGCGCCGACCCGCGGCAGCAGCAGCGCGGCGATGTCGCCGGTACCGCCGGCGAGATCGAGCACGCGATCGCCGGCGCGCACGCCGCTGGTCGCGACGAAGTAGCGTTTCCACAGTCGATGCACGCCGAACGACATCAAATCGTTCATGACGTCGTAATTGCGCGCGACCGAGGTGAACACCTCGCCGACGAGGCGGGCCTTGTCGGCCTCGGGCACGTCGCGGTAGCCGAAATGGGTGGTTTGCGGTTCGCTCATGGTGTGCATGCTACCGCAAGCGCGAGCCGCGAACCCTGAGAAAGCCTCGGCGTGCCGGCGTCGTGCGCGCTACTAGCGGCCAATCCGACTCGCCCGGCCGAGGCCCGGTCTCATCTCAGGTAGCAATAAAGATTGACTGACAGAAGCCGGATCAGGGCTGGCGCGATGCCTCGCGTGCAGCGACTTCGTCCAGGTACGCCTGCCAATTGCGCGCCTGATCGCGGCCGAGCGCATACAGGATGTCCCAGGAATAGATGCCGCTGGCGTGGCCGTCGTCGAAGCGCAGCAGCACGGCGTAGTTGCCGACCGGCTCGACGGCGGAGATGTTGACGTGCGCCTTGCCGGTCACCAGCACTTTCTGCCCCGGCCCATGCCCCTGCACTTCGGCGCTCGGCGAATTCACGCGCAGATATTCGGCCGGCAGACGAAACGCCTCGCCGTTGTCGAACACGACTTCGAGCGCGTGCGACGCGCGATGCAAGGTCAGACTGATCGGAACCGGCTTGCTCATCGGAAGGCGTGCGTAAAAACGATAGGGAATTTCCGCTTGACCAGCCTTCGGCTGTCGTAAAGCACGTCGCGGGAATAACGCCCAAAAGAAGTCTCAAACGACTCTGCTACGAAGCAGCTGTGAGTGAAAAGTGCGGCCATGGATGGCCGCTCTAGATCCACCCGTAAGCTGCTCCTCTCACGCCCTCAACCCTCATCCGCCGAAGCAGCGATCAAGGACGATCGCACCAACTAATGCACAGTATGGGGCTTGCGCACCGCCAACGTCGGCCCACCCGGCGAACCGGCGACCTGCCACAGTGCATCGAGGTAGCCGCTGCCGAACCCGATCGAGCCGATCGCCTCGAATTCGTAGGTGCCGGTGTCGGGATACCACTGCGCGTTCGGGTCGAGTTCGCGCAGCACCAGCGCATTCGACTCGACCGAATCGAGCTGACCGACGTAGCTGATTTCGCCCTCGTCGTCCTCGACCATATTGACCGAGATCAGCGGCGCACAAGCCGCCGCGGATTGCGCGATCGAGACCCAGTCGTCGAGGCGGAAGTCCTGCGGCACGACCAGCTGCTCGCCGCGCAGGGCCAGCGCCTTGTCGACGAATTCGCGCGATGGGTCCGGCTCGAGCGAGCTGATGTCGGCAACGGCGATCGCGACATAGCCGTCGAAACGCATCGCGTCGCCGACTTCGGCGATCAGACAGAAGTCGCGCGACAGCGCGACGACGTAACCGTGGATCGTGCCCGGCTGCAGGCGTTCGCGCTGGACGCGCATCGGCAAGCGCTGCTCCAGCGCCTCGCGTAGATCGGCGCGGACGCCGCGGGCTTTGAAAGGAACGACAGTAGTCATGGCGATATGGTCGGTGGTTTGCAGCGGTCGCGCAAGAAATCCCCTTTTTCGCGTGCGCAGAGGTGCGCGATCAGAGGATGTAGCGCGACAAATCTTCGTCCTTGACCAGGCCTCCCAGATGCGCGTCGACGTAAGCGGTGTCGATGCGGTAGTGCTGGCCGCCCTTGTCCGAGGCTTCGTAGGAAATCTCGTCGAGCAGGCGCTCGAGCACGGTATGCAGGCGGCGCGCGCCGATGTTCTCGGTGCGTTCGTTGACGTGGAAGGCGATCTGCGCGAGGCGCTCGATGCCGTCGTCGGTGAACTCGATGGTGACGCCCTCGGTGCCGAGCAAGGCCGTGTATTGCTTGGTCAGCGCGTGGTGCGGCTCGGACAGGATGCGCTTGAAATCGTCGGCGGTCAGCGCCGCGAGCTCGACGCGAATCGGAAAACGCCCCTGCAGTTCGGGCACCAAATCGGAGGGTTTGGCCAGCGAGAACGCACCCGATGCGATGAACAGGATGTGATCGGTCTTGACGATGCCGTACTTGGTCGACACCGCCGAGCCTTCCACCAGCGGCAGCAGGTCGCGCTGCACGCCTTCGCGCGAGACGCCGGCGCCGCTCCATTCGCCGCGCTGCGCGATCTTGTCGATCTCGTCGATGAAGACGATGCCGTTCTGCTCGCAGTTCGCCAGCGCCAGGCGCTTGATTTCCTCGTCGTTGACGAGCCGGCCCGCCTCTTCCTCGATCAACAGCGGCCGCGCCTGCGCGATCGGCAACTTGCGTGACTGCGTTTTCTGCCCGGCCAGCGACTGGAACATGCCGCGCAACTGGCTGGTCATTTCCTCCATGCCGGGCGGCGCCATGATTTCGACGCCGACGTTCATCGCGAAATCGAGCTCGATCTCGCGCTCGTCGAGCGCGCCTTCGCGCAGCTGCTTGCGCAGCTTCTGGCGCGTCTCGGCATCGCGCGTGTCGACCGGCTGCGGCTCGTTGGCGAAGCCGACGCCTTGGCGGCGCGGCAGCAGCGCATCGAGGATACGGTCCTCGGCGCGGTCCTCGGCCTGCGAACGTACGCGCGTCTTGGCCTGTTCGCGCGCCATCTTGACCGCGGCGTCGGCGAGATCGCGCACGATCTGCTCGACGTCTTTGCCGACGTAGCCGACTTCGGTGAACTTGGTCGCTTCCACCTTGATGAACGGCGCATTCGCGAGCGAAGCGAGCCGGCGCGCGATCTCGGTCTTGCCGACGCCGGTCGGACCGATCATCAGAATGTTCTTCGGCGTTACTTCATCGCGCAGTGACGGATCGAGCTGCATGCGCCGCCAGCGGTTGCGCAGCGCGATCGCGACCGCACGCTTGGCCGCTTTCTGGCCGATGATGTAGCGATCGAGTTCGTTGACGATTTCGCGGGGAGTCAGTTCGGACATGGGAAGCCGGGATTGGGGATTCGGGATTTGAGATTCGGAACCGGAGAATGGAGCGAATAGGCACCTAAACGAGCGCGCTCTTTCGAATCCCCAATCCCCAATCCCGAATCACAGCTCTTCAATGGTGACGTTGTGATTGGTGTAGATGCAGATGTCGCCGGCGATGTTCAACGCTTTCTCGACGATCGCGCGCGGCTCCAGCTCCGTGTGTTCGAGCAGAGCTTTCGCCGCGGCGAGCGCGAACGGACCGCCGGAGCCGATGGCGATCAAACCGTTTTCCGGTTCGAGCACGTCGCCGTTGCCCGACACGATCAGCGACGTCGATTTGTCGGCGACCGCGAGCAGCGCTTCGAGGCGACCGAGGCGGCGCTCGGTGCGCCAATCCTTGGCCAATTCGACCGCGGCGCGGGTCAGGTTGCCGCCGTGCTTGTCGAGTTTTTGTTCGAACAACTCGAACAAGGTGAAAGCGTCCGCCGTCGCGCCGGCGAAGCCGGCCAGCACATCGCCCTTGCCGAGGCGGCGCACCTTGCGCGCATTCGCCTTCATGACCGTGTTGCCGAGCGTGACCTGGCCGTCGCCGCCGATGACGACTTTGTCGCCGCGGCGGACGGAAACGATGGTAGTGGCGTGAAAACTGTCCATGGGCGTCCGTTCTGTCGAGGGTACGGAGGTGGGGCCGTGGCTGCGGAACCCAAGATCGCCTGCGCGTGGCGGCGATTCAAGAGCGGGAGCGGAAACGTTTGAAACGCGTAGCGATTCGGGCTTGAAAGCCCCTGACTCAATCGCGTGCGCGGCGCCGCGCACGCGGATGCGCCGCGTCGTAGACCTTGGCCAGATGCTGGAAATCCAGATGCGTGTAGATCTGGGTGGTACCGATGTCGGCGTGACCGAGCAGTTCCTGCACGGCGCGCAGGTCGCCGGAGGATTCGAGCAGATGGCTGGCGCACGAGTGGCGCAGAAGATGCGGATAGACGCGCTTCCACACGCCCTGCTCTTGCGCGCGGCGCTTGAGGCGCGCGCGCACGCCGTTGGGCGTCAGCGGGCGACCGCGCACGCCGCGCACGAGCGGATCGTCGGCGCCGCAGCCGTCTTGCTCGCGCAGCGCGGCGAGCGCCTCGCGCGCTTTCGCGCCGACCGGCACCAGACGGGTTTTGGAGCCTTTGCCGGTCACGCGCAGCATCGCGCCGTCGGCATCGAAGTCACGCCAGCGCACGCCGCAGAGTTCGGCCACGCGCAGCCCGCTGGAATACAAAAGTTCGAGCAAGGCGCGGTCGCGTACCGCCTCGACGTCGTCGCCGGGCACTTCGACCAGCTGACTCATCTCGTCGGCGTCGAGTACTTCGGGCAATTTGCGCCGCAGCTTGGGCGAGCGCAGACCGAGCGCGGGGTTGCTCGCCACTTCCCCTTCGCGCGCGAGGTAGCGGAAGAAGCTGCGCCAAGCCGAGGCGAGGCCGCGCAATGTCGACGGCGAATAGCCGCGTTCGCGGTGCTCGAGCGCGAGCAGCGACTGCACCTGATCGGCCTTCAGATCGCGCCAGCGCTGGATGCCGCGCTGCTCGGCGTAGTCGGCCAGCCGTGCGAGCCCGAACGCATAGTGTTCGAGCGTGCTCGATGAGTAGCGACGCTCGTCGCGCAGATAGGCGAGGAAACCGTCGACGCCACTGGCCAGCGCAGCACTCATGTCGATCGTGCCGGTCAGTCGCGGAAGCGCCCGATCGCGGCGGCGACCGCTTCGGCGATCAGCTTCAAGAACACCGTGCCCATGCCCGGATGGAAGCGGTTCTCGTCGTGGCTGCCGATCGCCAAGAGGCCAACCGAATCGATCGGCAGCAGCACGGTCGAGCGGACTTCGCCCGCCTTGTCGCCGAACAGCGCATCGAGCTTGTCCTGCTGCACGCGGCCGCAGAGCGGCTCGGCACGCTTGAAGAACTCGGCGAACGCGGGCAACGCGGACGCGCCGGCCGGCTCGGCGATCAGCCACTCGGCGGCCGGCAGATCCGGATCGGCGCGGAACAGCACCAGACGCACGAGGTCGGTGTGGAAATCCTCGGTCAGCGCGGCGACGATCGAGTTCGCGGTTTCCGGCAATGTGCGCGCACGCATCAGGGCCAGCGTCAGCGTGTGCACGCGCACCATCAAGGTTTCGTTCTCGTGCGCGATTTCGATCAGCTCCTGCAGGCGCCGATTCAGCTCGCGATTCTTGTCGCGCAGCACTTCGAGTTGGTAGCTCGCCAACGACGCGGCCGAACCCTGCTCGCGCGGCAGTACCAGCGCCATGGCGAGGTCGGGGAATTCGTTGAGGAATTCGGGATGGCGG
Organism: Dokdonella sp. GW821-FHT11D02; assembly: GCF_058808595.1. Lineage (NCBI taxonomy): Bacteria > Pseudomonadati > Pseudomonadota > Gammaproteobacteria > Lysobacterales > Rhodanobacteraceae > Dokdonella > Dokdonella sp. GW821-FHT11D02. Next base: position 4,684,635 of record NZ_CM179520.1, read on the forward strand.
CGCAGATAACTCGCGACTTCCATCGCGGTCAGACCTTCTTTGACGCTGAGTTCGCTCATGGTTTCCTCGTCTTGCATGATCTAGGCGCCGTACTCGCCCTCGAACACGAACTGTGCCGGGCCGCTCATCCACAACGTGTGGCCTGGGCCTTCCCAGCGGATGGAAAGTTCACCGCCCGGCAGGGCGACGCGCACCTCCGCATCGACGCGGCCGCGCCGGCGCAGTGAAGCCACCGCGGCGCAGGCGCCGCTGCCGCAGGCGAGCGTCTCGCCGACACCGCGCTCCCATACGCGCAGGCGGATGCGCTCGCGCGAAACGATTTCGGCGAAGCCGACGTTGCAGCCTTGCGGGAAAGCCGGCGAATGTTCGATCTGCGGTCCGAGCACCGCGACCGCCGCCGCAGCGACGTCGTCGACCTCGACCACCGCGTGCGGATTGCCCATCGAGACGGCGCCGAGCTCGACCTTGCGGCCGACGACGTCGATCGCGTAGAGGCCGTTCGCTTCGTCGATGGCCTTCGCTTCGGCCGAAAGTGGAATCGCCGCCGGCGCGAAACGCGGCTCGCCCATGTCGGCGCGCACGTGGCCTCCGTCGAGCAGCTCGACCGCGACCGGCCCGGACGGACTTTCCAGGCGCACCGCGCCACGGCCGAGCACGCTGGCGCGTTCGAGCCAGCGCGCTACGCAACGCAAGCCGTTGCCGCATTGTCCCGAGGAGGTGCCGTCGGTGTTCCAGATGCCGTAAGCGAAGGCGCAGGACGGGTCGCGCGCCGGCTCGATCGTCAACAGCTGATCGAAACCGACGCCGAAATGACGATCGCCGAAAAGCCGAATCGCCTGCGCATCGAGACCGAGCGGCTGGGTGCGGCAGTCGACGATGACGAAGTCGTTGCCGAGGCCGTGCATCTTGCTGAAACGGAGCGCCATGCCGATCGCGTCAGGTTCGAGTCGCGATCGGCGACGCTGCGGACGGTGCGCAGGCAAGCTGGCGAACGGATGGAGGCATGGGACGGTCCTGCGAGAATCCGCCCGCAGTATAGCTTCCCGTTGCTGCGCGAACCGAGCTGCGGCGGCGTCCGCTGACGATTGAAAACGGAAGCGAGCCGTTGCCGGATCGCTTCCGTCGTCGTTCGTCTGAATGCCTAGTGTTGTGCTTCCGATGCCGTGTCGGGCGCTTCGAAGCCGTCACAGAAGATCGCGTCGGCACCGCCGCGACATGCGGACGCCGCTGCGGTGACGGTCAAATTCACCGGCACGCTGACCACCGGCTGCGATGGATCGTTGGTGGTCAAACACAGGCTCGCCGTGTACGTGCCTTGACCGAGACCCGCCAGAGCAGGCACCGCGGTCACAGCCAGCTCGTGCTGCGTGCCGCCGTCGACGACGCCGTTGCTCGGCGGATGCACCAACCAAGCCGGCACGCTCCCTTGGCAGGGTCCGTTACCGTCGGTAGCAGTCGCGCGAATAGCGAAGTTGCCGCGTGGCCTGAACAGCCAATCGATGTTCTCGGTGATGGTGTTGTTGTCCAGATTGTCGAGATCGGTCGGCTGGGTGTAATGGGCCGAAAAGTAGGATTGACCTTGTGGCACCGTCACATCGAAGGCGGCCGGTGTATACGGCGGCGTGAAGCCGCCGCCGAGCGCCCATTGATCGACGAAGCCGACATAGACGTGCCCTGGGCCGGGAACACGAAAATCCGTGGCGTAGGTCTGAAACCCGCCGGTTACGGCGATGTCGACGAGGTGGTTTGTGCCGATGCGTTTCGCATTGCGCAGAAAAGGACCGCCGTCGGCGTCGTAGTAGACGACCAGGTTGGCCTGCAGGCCGCGCAGATCGCCGTTGCCCATTTTCTCGTCGCCCCAGAACACGGAGATTGAATCGATCGTGACCGGCCCATCCACGCTGTATCGATTCAAATAAATCGAACCGCGCTCGGTACCGGGCTCGCCGAATCCCACAGCGGTTTCCGGCGCTCCATCGTCGAGTTGGAAGACCAAGGTTCCCGGCGCGATCCACGGCGGCGTCGATGCCAGCGTCGGCTGGGTCAGCGGCTGCACTCGGAATGACGGTTCCGCTCCGGCAGGCGGTGCAGCGCGTTGGGTATCGGCGAGCGGAACGGACAGGGGCGGCTGCAGCATCGAGCTGGTACCCCGCGCGATCACCGAATACAGCAGCGGATCGCTGCCGGCTGCATTGGCGATGCTCAACGTCTGGCTCGCGCTTGCGTCCGCGGCGACGGTGAAGTTCAACGCCTGCGGAGCAATCGTCGCGGCCGGGGGCACGCCGACGCCGAGGCGGATCGAATCGATCCACCAGCCGCGCTCTTCCCAAGCGGCACCGTACTCATCGTCGGCCGTACGAAAGCGCAGGCGAGTCGGCTTGCCGACGGCCTCTGCGGGGAGGCTGGCGATCGTCGTCATGAAAGTCGAATCGGGGGTGCCGAACAGCCAGGCTGCGCGTCCGGCGAGCGGGCTTCCCGTATTGCGAAAGACGCGGTCGTTGTAACCGCCTGTGACGAAAATCCCGCCAGCTTGGAGAATGTCGACGAAGTCTCCGCCGTCGATCGAGATCTCGAGCACCGCGGCATCGGGCGACACCAACGCGTATCGATGGCGGAAGCTCACGTTCTGATTCGGCACCGGCACGAAGACCGGCGAATCCAGCGTGAAGTCACTCACCTCGCCACGCTCGCCGACGTAAACCGCATTCGGTCCCGCATCCTGCGCCGAGCTGGTGGTCACCCAATCGCTAGTCCCGGTCACGGTCGAGGAAATCCATCCCGTCGGCAGGGCCGGCGGAGGGGCATGGTCGAAATCCTCGAACGGCGGAAACGTCGTGGAACTGCCTGAATACACCGTCAGTGTGGCCTTCGCGGGGGCGTGGCTGACCCCGAGGTCAGTCTGCAGCGCTCCCGCGGCGACTCGATTCCGAAACAGACCTGGCGCAGCAGCGACAACGTCGACGCTGAGGGTGCAAAAGCCCGCTGCTGGAATCTGCGCGCCGTGATTCAATACGACCGCATCCGCAGACGCCGACGTCGCCACGCTGCCGTTCACACAGGTCGTCGTCGCATTCGGCGCTGTTGCGACACGCAGGCCCTCGGGCAACGTGTGAATGAAATCGGCGCCGAGCGTCGCCGCGGTCGGCTGGCTGCGATTGTCGAGCGCGATCGTCAACGTGCTCGTCGTAGCCACCATCGTCGACTCCGGTGAGAACGCCATCGACACGTTCGGCGCCGCCGGCCCCATCGTTCCCAGACCGACCGTCATCAATGTCCCACCGATGGTCGGCGAACGCAGCGCAGTCGGTTCGTCGATTCCGCACTCCGGCCAGGAGAAAAACGACGGATGGGTCTGCTCCGTCATATTGGCGCCCTGCACGAACAAGCCTACCGAGTCGTCGATGTGATACTCGACGACCAGGTCGGTGTTCACCGCGTCGGCGACGACGCCGCTGACCGGAATCGTCAGTGTCTGCCGCTCAGTGCCGTCGCTGACGCCGCTGCCTGCACCGATCGGAGTCAGACCCGCGAGCGGAATCGTGTCGACGGGTACGTCGTGCGGGATCGAGTAGAGGCGAACGGCAATGGGCGTCGGCAGCCCCCGCTCTACGCTAAGCGTTACGCTGCGCACTTCCACCGATCCGGCCGGCGCGCCGTGCTCGCTGAAATAGAACCGCCGCCACCAGCTACTGGCCCATGTTGTCGTTTCACCGACACAAGATATCCCGGTGCCGTATGCGGGCGTGTTGTCCTCCATTTGCGAGATCGAAACGTCGCGCGGCAATACGGTGTCACCAGTTATGCCACGGGGCGAAGTGGGAAGCGATGCAAGAGCCGGTCCGGCCAAAACGGCCGGGCCGATAGCGGCCATGGCCGCAACGACCAACGCTAAAGGTTTCATTGAGGTAGCTCCGATTGAAGTTCGGACGGCCTGGTGCATCGAGCTTTTCTTCGCAGCGACTCGCGACCTCGCTCATCAACGCGAGCGAAGCCGTGAGCCCTCGATGCACTCACCGCCAGGGCGGCTGCTGTGCAGCAGCGGTTCGAAGAGCCGGGCGGGCAGCCGCGTCCGATCGCTGTCGCGTGATGCGACGACGGCCGGAACACCGCGTCCACTCGATCGATGAAGGCGGCTCTTCGGGGCGGTTCGACCGCGCCGATCGGAGATTTCTCGGCAACGGCCGGGAACGTTTCGGTAACGCTTCGTCCACGCCACAACGGCAGCGTGCGTTACCAATCGCGCGCCGTGCGCGGAGCCGGTGAGCTGCTCCTTCTTGCGAAATGCACTAATGGATTAATGACGTGCCGAGGGCCGACATACACGTCAGGTCGGCAATCGGTCGGCGAACGCAAAACTAGATGCCTAGTCTGCGGTGGAACGAAGAATCGCCGTAGGGGCGCCCTACGGAACGAACACGCAGGGCTGATCTGAAGGTATTGAGGGAAGCCCGCAACGAAAGTCGCGGAGGAACAACGATCGTGGCGCCGACGCAACGTCGGCGCCGTGACTCAGTGGCCGGAGGATTCCGGTGCGGGCGTGGGTGCAGGCGCCGGTTGCGGAGACGGCGTCGGCGACTTCGTCGGCGGCCTGACCAGCGGACCCTTGTTGCCGCAAGCGGTCAGCGACAGCGCGAAAATCAAAAGCGGAACGAGACGGCGCAGCGACATGATGAAAGTCCGATGAAGACGTGCGCGCAGTATAGCGGCCGGTCGTCGCGTCGGCGGCTATGCTAGGGCCATGTCGCTGACTCCGTTTCTCATCGCGACGTTCGCGCTGGCCGCGCTCTTCGCACTCGGCGCGCTTGCGCAGGTGCGCACCGCGCGCCGGCGCTGGCGCGAGCGGCGCCGGTTCGCGGCGACGCATCGCGTGCTGTGGAGCCTGCTCTTCCTGGTGCTGGCCCTGGCCGGCACCTTCGGCGGCCTCGGCCTGCTCGGCTGGCAGCGCCTAACGTCGGAAGCGACGGTGGCGACGATCCAGGCGCGCCAGCTCGCGCCGCAGCGTTACGCGGTCAGCGTGACGACGCCGGACGGCAGCAGCCGCGAGGTCGAACTCGCCGGCGACGACTGGCAGCTCGATGCACGCGTGATCAAATGGCAAGCCGCCGCCGTCGTGCTCGGCGCGCCGCCGCTGTATCAGCTCGATCGTATCGGCAGCCGCTGGCGCGATGTCGCGCGCGAGCGGGAAGCGCCACGCAGCGTCGTCGCACTCGCTCCAGCCGCGCCCATCGACTTGTGGCAGCTCAAGCAGCGCTATCCGCGCTGGCTGCCGTGGGTCGATGCGGACTACGGCAGCGCGGCCTACCTGCCACTGGTCGATGGCGGTCGCTACACCGTCACGCTGGCGGCCGCCGGCGGACTGGTGGCGCGGCCGTCCGATGCGGCGACGCGGAGCAAGCTGTCGCTCGGCAATTGAGCGATTCGCATCGGGCGTGCCGCGCGGATGAACGTCGTGCAACGCGCGGACGCTTGTGCGCCAACGGGACCACAACATCGTCTCGGCTAGGATGAATTCGCGGCCCCAACCCGTTCACATCAAGGAGTTGCCATGAATCGATCTCTCGTTGCGATGCTGGGCGCTGGTCTCGCCGTCTCCACGATGGCGTTCGCCAAGGACGTCCCACCGGCCGAACTCGAAGCCCTGGTCAAATCCGGTGCCGTGCTGACGCAGGACAAGCTCGATGCCGCGGCGCTGGCCAAGCATCCGGGCGGTACCGTGCAACCGGGTGGCGAAGTTGAACAGCATCGCCGCGGCTACGTCTACGAAGTGGAGGTCTTCGATGCGCAAGGCGTCGAATGGGACTTGGACATCGACGCGAAGTCAGGCGCGGTGCTGAAGAACGAACGCGACTAGAAGCGGCCGTTGCGGCGAGCGGAAATCGGCGCGACGCCAGTGAGGGCGTCGCGAAGGGAGCGACTCAGCCGCTCGCCAGATCTTTCTCGTAGCGCAACGCGTCGTGACCGTCTTCGTAGTAGCCGTTGTGAAGACCGAAGCGGCGGTAGCCGAGCCGCTCGTAAAGACGCTGCGCGGCCGCGTTGTCGACACGCACTTCGAGGCGCACGCGATTGCAGCCGTTGCGTGCGGCCGCGCGCTCCGCCGCCGCCAGCAAGGCCTCGCCGACACCGCGGCCGCGCGCCGCTGCGGCCACGGCGATGGAGTACAGACGTGCGATGCGACTGCCCCGGCGCAGGAACAACACGGCCGCGCCGAGCAGGCGTCGTTCGGCGCTGGCCAGGACGACGTGCGCGCTGGCGCTGTCCAGATGTCGCCGCCACTGCCGTGCACTCATGCGGTCGCCGGCGAAGCTCGCGTTTTCGAGTTCGAGCAGCGCCGTCAGGTCACTCTCGGTCGCGCGCCGGATGCGCAATCCTGGCGTGACGCGGAGCTTGGAATTCGTTGGGGTCGACACCGGCACGGCGCGCAGCCTAGTCGAGCGCAGCGGTTTCCCGCAACGGTGCCTGCACGAGCGCGCGCGGCTGTGTCACACTGCGCGCCCTTGCATGCGCCTCGAGCCGCTCCAAAGTCGCTTCGCCACGAACGTGCCTGCGCTGCGCACGCAGCGGCTTGATCCGTCCATCTTCGCCGCCAAGATTTCCGCATGAGCCGGCTCGTCATCGTCGTCGAGAAAGCCTCGGACTGGGGTTCGTACTATCCGTCCGACAACGTCGTCACCGCACAGGACTACCTGAAGGAGCCGATCGGCCCCGACGACGAGCGCACCCAGGTCATCAACCTCTGCCGCAGCTACAAGTATCTGGGCACCGGCTACTACGTCTCGCTCTTGGCCGAGGCGCGCGGACACAAGGTGATTCCGTCGGTGCGCGCGATCAACGACTTGCGCCGGCGCTCGCTGTACGGCCTGGACATCGACGACCTGAATCAGAAGTTGTCGAAGTTCCTGCCCGACGGCGGCCGCGACACCACCGATTTCGGCGTACTCGTCTATTTCGGCGAGACCGCATCGGAGAGCCTGGAGGACATCGCGCGCCAGGTGTTCGAGCTGTTCCCGTGCCCGATCCTGCGCATCGAGTTCGAACGCGAGCGCGTGTGGCAGATCGCCGCGATCAAGCCGACCGGTTTGCACACGCTGTCCGATCCGCAGGAAGACGCATTCGCGCTGGCGCTCGACAAGTTCTCCAAGAAGCTCTGGCGCAAGCCGCGCGCGCGTAAGAAGTTCCGGTTCGACCTGGCGATGCTGGCCGATCCCGGCGATCCCATGCCGCCGTCGAACAAGCGCGCCCTGAAGGCCTTCGTCGACGCCGGCGCCGAACTGGGCATCGAAGTCGACACGCTGACCAAGAACGACTACACCAAACTGGCCGAGTACGACGGCCTGTTCATTCGCGAGACGACCGCGCTCGACAATCACACCTACCGCTTCGCCAACAAGGCGGAGAAGGAAGACATGGTCGTCATCGACGACCCGAGCTCGATCTTGAAGTGCACCAACAAGATCTATCTTCACGATCTGCTGCGGTCGCGCAAGCTGCCTACGCCGCGCACCGAAATTCTGTACCGCGACGAGCCGAAGAAACTGGCCGAGCTGCCGGATCTGCTCGGCTTCCCGATCGTCTTGAAGATTCCGGACGGCTCGTTCTCGCGCGGCATCGTCAAAGTCGAGAACGCCGAGCGCCTGAAAGCAGCCGCGGACGACCTGTTCCAACACACCGCCTTGGTGCTGGCGCAGGAGTTCATGTTCACCGAATTCGACTGGCGCATCGGCATCCTCAATCGCGAGCCGTTGTACGCGTGCAAGTACTTCATGTCGCGCGGGCATTGGCAGATCTACAACCACGGCGCCAAGGGCGCGGCCAAGTCCGGCGGCTTCGAGACGATGCCGGTGCGATCGATACCGGCCGAAGTGCTGAAGCTTGCGCTGAAAGCCACCGCGCCGATCGGCGACGGACTCTACGGTGTCGATCTCAAACAAGCCGGCGAGCGCTTGGTGGTGATCGAGGTCAACGACAATCCGTCGATCGACGCCGGCGTCGAAGACGCCTATCTCGGCGAGGATTTGTACCGCCGCATCATGGACGAGTTCCTGCGCCGCATGGAGCGCAAGCGCCTCGGCCTGCGCGGTTGATCGAAACGACATGAACGGACGCAGCGCTTCGTTGCGTTCCGTTCCGTGGCTCGTGCTGATCGTGGCGAGCGCGCTCGTCCTCGTCGCCGTGCCCATCTGGCAACTGATCGGACCTGGACCGTTCGATTGGCACATTCGCTTGCCGCAATTCTGGCAAGGCGGTCTGGAAGCGTTGGTGCTGGCCGCCTCGTTGGCGGCGGGCTTCGCTTGGAATCGCCGCATCGGCTGGCTCGTGTTGGTCGCCGTGCCGACTGCGTTCTATCTACGCCGCCATGCGATCGACGTGCCGCTGCTGATCGATCTTGTGTATCTCGAGATCGTGATCGGACTCGGCATGGCGGTGCGACGCGTGTTGCGTCTGCCGGCGGCGCGCGGCAGCGAGGACTATCTGCACGCCTTCGTGCTAGGTTTTCTCGTCTGGAGCCTGGCCGCATGGACGTTGTCCGCGCTCGGTCTCGGCTCGATATCGCAACTGCGTGCGTTGACTTTGCTGCTCGCGATCCCTGCGTGCTGGGGACGCAACGCGCCGTTTCTGGTCTACGTCTGGCGAGGGGTGCAGCGACAGGAACCGGCTGTACGCACGTGGTGCGGCCTGCTCGCCGCTTGGATAGCAATCCTATTCGCGCGCAGCAACGTAGTCGTCGGCTACGACCCGATCTGGTACGGCTTACGACCCGAGCACGTACTCGACCCGGGGCACTCTCTGTTCCAACCGCTCGGCCTGGTCTCGCCGGTCTACTACTTCCCCAAACTGTATGAGACATTTCTGCTGCCGCTCAGTCGGCTGCACGACTTCAGTGTCGTCGACGGTGTCGCGATCCTGCTGCTGCCGCTGATCGCTCTGACCTGCTTGGCGCTGATGCGGCGCCTCGCTGCGCCGGCACGCGTGCAGTGGCCGATCCTGGCCGCCATCGTGACCCTGCCGGCGTTGGCGAACACGGCGATCGGCCCGAAGCCTGACGTGATTTCGACCCTGTTTCTGCTCCTTGCCGCGTTGGCTGCGCTCGATGCGGCACAGCGCCGCGATAAGGCGGCGGCCACCTGGATGCTTGGCTGCGCGATGCTCGCTTGCATCGCCAAGCTGACCGCAATTCCGTATGCAGGCGCATTGGTGTTGACCACTCTGATCGCGGCGTGGCGAGCGAAATCGCCGGCGACGAGCATCGTTTCGCCCTACTCCGCGCGAATGGCGACAACGGCGCTGGCTGCGGCGCTGATCGTCGGTGGTTTCGTCACCGCTCGAACCTGGTCTTTGACCGGTATGCCGACGATCGGCCCCGATCCGCTGGTTTCGCTCTGGCGTCTTTTGGGCATGGAGCTGCGCGAACCGAGCGGAACGCTACGCTGGACCTATCCGATGCCTTGGAGCCTGCTGCCGGAGATCACCTTCGACGTGCTGCTGCGGCCCTATCGCGACGTGCCGCACATGGTCATCACCTGGGTCGGCAATCTCTGGTTGTGGCTTGCGCTGATCGCTGCCGCCGGCATCGCTCTGCGCGCACCGCGCGCGCGTATCGCTCCGCAATTGCCGTTGTTCGCCTTGATCGCGGTCGGCCTTTACGTGTTCTTCGGCGTGAATACCGGCGTACGCGGCAACGACGGCAACTATTTCCTGTACGCGCTCGTTCCGGCGATCGTCGTTGCCGCCAGCGCCGCATTCGACCGGCTGCGCGGCCACGCGCGCGCGTTCACGGTTGCGCTCGCATGCGTACCGCTGTTCGTGGCGTTCCATGCCAGCTATTCGTTCGTCAGCGCCGGTTGGAGTCCTGGCACGATGGCGTTCGATACCGATCTGAGCCGAACCTGGCGGGACCGCGACCTACAGCAGCGGCAGACTCTCGAGGCATCCGGCCTTTCGCGCATCGGTGCGTATCTGAAGGAGCTTCCGGGCAATCCCCGTCTGGTCGGCAACACCGAACAATCGAGCGGTTACTGGCTGCCGGCGCGCTACGAGTCGGTCTACCAGATCAATCTGGCCAGGCCCGACTATTTGACGAGTGCGAGTGCGTTCCGCCGCTTTCTTCGCACGCAGAGCATCGAATACCTGGTCGCGCCACTGCCGCAAGTGGCGAGCGCTGATGCCGAACCCACCCCTCCCGCTTTCGCAGAGGCAGCCGCCGAGTTGGAAGCTCTGCCAGGCACGAAGCGCATCGACGATCGGCGCCACTATCTGCTCGATCTCTCCGCCGTCACGCCCGAGCACATCGATCCGTCGATGCGCGCCGCTACGCCGTAGCCGCCGCGTTCATTTCGCCGCAGCCGGCTTGTTGCGTGCCGAAGCGGCGCGAACGATCGCCATCGCGTGCGCCCGTGCGCGCCGGGTGCGGCGACGTCGCGCGATCGCGGCCAAGGCCGCGTGCCGCTTCCACCAGGCCAGGTTCAACAGGGGCGCTGCGATCAGCCAGAACGGCAGGCTCGCGCCGAGCAGCGCGTCGCCGCGAGCGGCCGGCACCAGCAGGACGATGCCGAGGCCTAGTGTGAGCCAGGCGATCAGCGCACGCGGCACCGGCGAGGCCGCTTCCACGGATGGGCGCCGACCGACGTTCCTGGGCCGCGGCGCAGGCGCGACGGGGCGATGACGGCGAGTCGCGGGAGGAGGCAAGGTCAGCGGCGAAAGCAACATCGGAACGCTCCGTGGCGATGATGGAGCGAGCTTGGGAGCCCGCCGTCTCAGCGACTGCGACCGTGCGTGACGCCGCCTGCATCGCGGCGCACACGTGCCATAATTCCTGGCCGGATCGATGGAGTTGCATGTGCCGGACCACGGCTTTCTCCAATATGCGGTCGTACTGCTCCTGGCGGCCGTCATCGCAGTCCCGCTGGCCAAACGCTGGCAGCTCGGTGCCGTGCTCGGCTACCTCGGCGCCGGCGCGCTGATCGGCGCTTCCGGCCTGCGCTTGATCGACAACACCGAGCAGATCCAGCAGCTGTCCGAGTTGGGCGTCGTGCTGATGCTGTTCGTCATCGGCATGGAATTGTCGCCGCAGCGTCTATGGGTCATGCGCCGCAGCGTGTTCGGCCACGGCAGCCTGCAGATGCTGGCGACCACCGCGCTGATCGGCGGCGTCGCGTATTTCTGCGGCCTGGGCTGGAAGACCGCGCTCGTGGTCGGCCTCGGCCTGGCCTTGTCTTCGACCGCGATCGACTTGCAGCTCCTGGCCGAGCGCAAGGAATTGACCGCGGCACACGGGCGCTTGGGCTTCGCCATCCTGCTGTTCCAGGACGTCGCCGCGATTCCGATTCTCGCGCTGATCCCGATTCTCGGCGCCGGCCATGGCAGCGGCAGCGGCATCGGCGACTTGGCCGCTGCGTTGCGCATCATCCTGACCATCGCCGGCGTCGTGGTGGTCGGCCGCTATCTGCTGCGCCCGCTGTTCCGCGCGGTGGCCAAGGTCGGCACGCCGGAAGTGTTCACGGCAGCGACCTTGCTGGTCGTGATCGGCACCGCTTGGCTGATGGAGCTGGCCGGTATCTCGATGTCGCTCGGCGCGTTCCTCGCCGGCGTGCTGCTGGCCGATTCGGAATACCGCCACGAGATCGAAGCGCAGATCGAGCCGTTCCGAGGTCTGCTGCTGGGTCTGTTCTTCGTTAGCATCGGCATGTCGCTGGACGTCAAGATGGCGCTGGCGCAGCCGCAGCTGGTCGGCGCACTGCTGGCCGCGCTGATCGTGTCGAAGGCGCTGGTGCTGTATGCGGTGTCGCGCTTCGCCGCCGGCGAAGACAACCAGCAATCGGTGGCGCTGGCGGCGCTGCTGGCTCAGGGCGGCGAGTTCGCCTTCGTGGTGTTCACGTTGGCCGCATCGAACAATCTCATTTCGCAAGATCAACGCGACCTGCTGGTGCTGGTCATCACGCTGTCGATGGCGGCGACGCCGCTTTTGGTGCGCTTGCGCGCCGAGATGATGCCCAAGAGCAAGGCCAAGCCGACGCGCGAGTTCGACAAGCTCGACATCGCGACGCCGCGGGTGATCATCGCCGGCATGGGCCGCGTCGGCCAGATCGTGGCACGCATGTTGAACGCGAACAAAATCCCGTTTACCGCGCTGGAAGTCGATCCCGAGCAAGTCGACTTCATGCGCCACTTCGGCAATATGGTGTTCTTCGGCGACGCTTCGCGGCTGGAAGTGCTGCGCGCCGCGCAGGCGGACCGGGCCGAAATCTTCGTCATCGCGACCGAGGATCCGGATTCGAATCTGCGCACGGCGCGCCTGTTGAAGCGCCACTTCCCGCATTTGAAGGTGTTCGCGCGCGCGCGCAACCGCCAGCACGTGTTCAAGCTGATGGATCTCAACCTCGACAGCATCGTGCGCGACACGTTCTTCTCCAGCCTGGAGATGGCGCGTGGCGTGTTCGAGGCACTCGGCTACGACGAAGCCAGCGCGCGCGATTACGTGCAGCGTTTCCGTCAGCACGACGAGCGCGTGCTGGCGAACCAATATCCGATCTACGACGACGAAGCGGCACTGCTGCAGTCGGCGAAGGAGTCGCGCGCGGATCTGGAACGCCTGTTCCGCGCCGACACCGAAGAGAGCACGTCCTGAAATGCGGGGTTATGCGCTCGCCGACTGCGAGCTGATCAGTTTCGACCGCCAGTTTCAGGCGCGCTGCCGTGTGCAGCGACCGGACCGCTATCGTCTGATCGAGGCACTGCCGGTGGACATGCCGCGGATCGCGCGCGGCGGCGGGGTGTCTTATGTCGGCGCCAGTTTCGGCAACGAGGCGATCAGCCAAGACCTGAGCGCATTCGATCGTCTGCTTGCGTTCGATGCGGAACGCGGACTGCTCACCGTGGAAGCCGGTGCACGCATCGGCGACCTGCAGCGCTTTGCGCTCGCGCATGGCTGGTATCTGCCGGTCGCGCCGGGTCACCCGAAGGCCAGTGTGGGCGGCTGCATCGCCGCCAACGTGCACGGCAAGAATCCCGCTCGCGACGGCACCTTCCGCGCCTGGGTGGAGGCGATCGAACTGCAGGCGCCCGGACGCGCGCACACGATCGCGAGCCCGCGCCAGAATGCGGAACTGTTCGCCGCAAGCTTCGCCGGCTTCGGCCTGACCGGCACGATCACGCGCGTGACGCTGCGTCTGGCGCAGCCGCCGAAAGCTCTGGTATTGCGCCGTCTGCCGGTGCGCGATCTCGCCGAAGCGGCCAAAGTGCTGCGCGATGCCGCCAACGCGCCGCTGCTGTACGGCTGGCACGACGGCCGTCCCGGACACTTCGGGCGCGGCGTGGTGCGCGTCGGCCTCGCCGACGGCGACGCGGAGCGCGCAACAAACCTGCCGTCGCCGACGCGCGACCTGCCCGCTGTGCTGGAACCGCTGCCGCTCGCGCTGTGGAACCGCGCCGGCATCGCCGCCGCCAACACATGGCTGGGCGCACGCTGGTGCAAGCCGGGCCAGGAGCCGATCGGTTTGGCGGACGCCTTGTTTCCGCTCAACGCCGCGCGCACCTACTTCGCCGGCTACGGCAAGGCCGGCATGGTCGAAGCGCAATGGCTGCTGCCGCATGTACGCTTCGACGCGTTCGCCGGCGCGCTGGCCGATCTGGTCGAGCGGCAGCGGCCGCGTATCGCTTTGATCTCGAGCAAGCTGTTCGCCGGGACACCGGACGGCTTCGCCTTCGACGGCAACGGCATCGCCTTGGCGATCCAAGTGCCAGCGCCGGCGCAGACCGCGCAACGCGCGTTTCTCGAAGCGCTGGCCGAGCTTGCGATCGCGCACGGCGGACGGCCGAACTTGATCAAGGAATCGACCTTGAGCGCGGCGGCGGCGCGGCGCGGTGTCGTCGGCTTCGATGCGGCACGAGCGCGTCTTGCCGCGCACAATCCCGGCGGCGTGCACACCTCGGAGTTGGCGCGGAGGATCGGCCTGTGAGCGCGATCGTCATCGGCGCATCGAGCGGATTGGGTCGCGCACTCGCTACCGAATTGGCGGTGCGGCGGCAGGATCTCTTGCTGGTCGCTTCCGATCCGCGCGATCTGGAAGCGCTCGCCGCTGATCTGAATCTGCGTCACGGCGTGACGGTGCGCACGCTTGCGCTCGATCTCGGCCGCGAACCCGATCCCGGCACAAACATAGCCGCCGCGCTCGAGGGACTATCGGCTCCGGACGCGCTGCTGCTGCCGATCGGCATGTCGCGCGACGACGACCAGCTCACGCTCGATACGGCCGCGATCGGTCAACTGCTCGCGATCAACCTGCACGCGCCGCTCGCGATCGTGCACGCCTTGCTGCCGCGCTTGCTCGAAACGCGCGGCACGATCGTGCTGTTCGGCAGTATCGCTGCGGTACGCGGACGCGGGCGTAACGTCGTCTACGCGAGCGCGAAGCGCGGCTTGGTTTCGCTCTACGAAAGTCTGCGCCAGCGCTACCGGCCGAACGAGTTGCGGGTGCAGCTCTATCAGCTCGGCTTCCTCGCCACCAACCTCACACACGGCATGAAGCTGCCGGCGGCGCCGGTCGAGCCGGCGGTGGTCGCGAGGGCCGTGGTCAAACGCTTGCGAGGCCAATCTTCGCTGCGCTATCTGCCGGAGAAATTCGAGCTGATTGCGCTGATCGTTCGCGCGCTGCCGTGGTTCTTGTACCGGCGCATGAAGGGGTAGCGGAAGCTCAGTCCGGCGCGCGCGCCGGCCGGCGCAAAGTCTGGCGCGCGCTCGGCAGAGGCATCTGCGCCGCACCGAGTTCGGCGGCGACGTCCGTGTAGCCGAGCATGGCAGCGACGTCGGCGGCGCTGCGGCCGAAGCCGTCGAGCAGGTCGAGCGGTGCGCCGTGCACTTTCAGCATACGTGCACAACCGAACAGGCCGTGTAGCGCGCACGCGTGCAATGCGCTGACGCCGCGTTGATCTTGCGTGTCGAGCTTGGCGCCGTAGCCGAGCAACAGTTCGGTCAGGCGCGCCAGATGTTCGGCATCGCACGAAGCGCCCGGCGGCGAACGCGAACCGAGCAGGATCAACAACGCGTCCTGTCCGCTGTGGTTGCGCAGCTCAAGTAGTGCGCCGGCGCGCAACAGACGGTCGAGCAGCGCGTGCGCCACCGGCGTGTCGCCGTGATCGAAGGCGTATTGCGCGGCGGCGTGCAGCGGCGTCGCGCCTTGCTCATCCGCTGTGTTCGCGTTCGCGCCGGCTTCGAGCAAGGCCTCGACCATGCGCTGCTGACCGAGCGCGGCGGCGATCATCAGAGCGGTGCCGCCGCCGGCGAGGCGCGTATCCGGCGCAACGCCATGATTGAGCAAGGTACGCACGATGCCTTCGCGTTGCGCGGCGACCGCAGCGGCGAGGCTGTGCATACCCGAGCGCGAAACGTGCGCCGCGTCGGCGCCTGCTTCGAGCAGACGTACCGCGAGCGCCGCGTGCCCGCTGCCGGCCGCGCGGATCAGGGCGGTGGCGCCCTTGGCGTCTTCGCTCTCGATCGACAAACCCAGCGTGAGCAAGCGTTCGACGGCGTCGAGATCGCCCATCGCGGCTGCCGCGGGCAGGTCGTCGGCACGCAGACGACGCGCGGGCAGTCTCCATTGCGTCCAGTTCAGCCATTGCGCGAACGCGCGCTCTTCGCGCGCGAGCGCGAGCCCCAGCGGCGTTTCGCCGTTCGCGGTAGCGATTTCGGGATCCGCACCGGCCGCGATCAACCGTTGCAAGATAGGTAAGACCTGGTCGGCGTCGAGCTTCAGCGTTGCATGCAGGGGAGTACGACCTTGTGCGTCGCGCGCGTTCGGATCGGCGCCGCGTTCGAGCAGGCATTCGATCAGAGGCAGATCGGCGTGCGCAACAGCAAGATGCAGTGCGCTGCGCTGACCGCTGGCGCGGCCGCACCAATCGGCGCCGCGCTCGATCAGCACATGCGCCAACGCACGGGTAGGCGCCCCTTCCGCATCGAGTGGTGCTTGCGCCAGCACGCGCGCGAGAAGCCCTGCGCCGGCGACCGGCGCACCGTGCTGCAACCATTGCGCGAGTGCGGTGACCGATGTCGGCAAGGTTTCGATCAAAGCCTCGCTGAGCATGCGCCCGTCGCCGAGCGCGACGTCACCGCGGAGGCCGCGATTGAGCAGCCACGCGCGCGCATCGACGTGCTCGGGTTCGGCCAAGTCGAAGTAGAGATCGGCCAGTGCCGACGCCGGCCATTCGGCGAGCAGGGCGGTGAATTCCGCGGCGACGTTCCAATGTCCGAAGCGCAATGCATCGAGCAAATGGTCGACGCTGGCGCCGTGCGCCGGCGGCGCTCCCACGCCGAGGCTGCTCGGCAGCGGATAGGCTGGATCGAGCAGGGCAACGACATGCCAACGGCCGGCAGCGGCGGCGTGATCGAGGGCACGCTTGCCGTCCGCGCCGGCCAAGGCCCGATCGGCACCGAGCGACAGCAATGCGCGAACCGTTTCCTCGCTGGCATGACGAGATTGGCAGGCCACGATCAGCGCCGTGCGCTCCCCGGCGTCGACCGCGTCGGGGTTCGCCTTGCGTTTGCCGAGTGCGTGAATGGCGGCGACCGCGCCGGCGCGAGCCGCTTCCATCAGCGCGGTGGTACCGCGTTGGTCGGCGAGGTCGGCGTCGGCACCGCCGGCCAGCAAAGCTTCGACGATACGCGCGTGGCCGGCGAGTGACGCCGCCATCAGCGCGGTGCGTTCGAAGGCGCCGCGGGCGTCGGCGTGCGCACGCTGTTTCAGCAGCAACTTGACGCCCGCCGGATCGTCATCGGCGATGCCGGCGGCGAATTGCAAAGCCGGTTGCGCATGTTCGACATTGGGTTTGGCGCCGCGCTCGAGCAGGAAGGCAGCAAGTTTCCAGTTCGCATTGCTGCAAGCAATCGCCAGCGCCGTCATGCCTTCCGCATTGACCGCATCGACGTCGGCAGCCGCATCCAACAGCAGCGCAGCGATGCCCGGCTCGGCGCAGCGCGCAGCGTGATGCAACGATGTATTGCCGCCGGGATCGGCGACGCGTGTATCGGCGCCGTTGGCGAGCAAGGTCATGACTGCGTCGGGCCGTCCCTCGTAGCTGTCGCGAGTGACTGCGATCAGGGGCGTGATGCCGCCGTGCGCACGATTGACATCGACGCCCTTGGCGATCAGCGCGCGCAAGAGGCGCAGGTCCGGCAGAGTGACCGCAATCATCAAGGCGCTGCGCTGGTCGCGCAGGTCGACGGCCGGAGTCGCGTTCGGATCCGCTCCGCGTTCGAGCGCCGCGATGGCGAGGTTCACTTGCGAGGAATGGGCAGCGCACAACAGGGTGGCGTCGAGCTCGGCTCGGCTGATGCCTGCGGGCAGTACCGCGGCATCGAGTGAATCTTCGACGTGGTCGGCTACCTGTTCTTCAGGCCGGCGTCGACGCGCACCACGGGCGTCCGCCAATAGCGCGCGCAAGGTGCGATTCGCGAGCACGATATGCGCCAGCGGAGCGAGCAAGAGCGCGTAAACGGCAAAGCCGACGATGCGTACTTCGCCGGCGAGAAAACCGCCGAGGCCGGCTAGTGCGAGAGCGCCGAGGGCCAACAGCAACAGAGCCATGCCGGCCGGGAAACCGTAGCCGACGAACAACTCATGCTCGCGGGTAAGGTGGCGTGCGAAAGCGAGGGACCGCCGCAGCGCGGTCGACAGCCAAGAGGCGCGTTCGTCGTCGTGCGGATAGGCGTCGTCCCAAACGAAGGGCAAGGCAAAGGTCGGCCACACGCGCCACAAAGCAAACACCGCAGCGAACGTTGCAGCGGAAAGCAGCAAGGCCGCCGGCAAGGAGCCGTCCCGCGAAAGCCACCAGGCCGGCCCTGCGAGCACGACCGCGACGAAGGCCGTATACAGCGTCAACAAGATGAAGTAAGTCAGCCCACGGCGCGCGACGCTGCGCAGATAACTGACTTCCATGTCGAAACCGATGGCGCGGCAGATACCGGTCATCGCAACGACATTGGCGATCAGCAATAGAACCAGAGAGAGCGAGTCGATCGAGAGCGCGGCGAGTGCGAAGAGCAGCCACGCCGGCACCAGATGGCCGAGGATCGAGAGCAATGTGTGGAGCCGGTCGACGGCGCGCTTGGGCATCCGCACCTCTGGTGGGTCACGGCGGGCGCCGCGTCGCAGCCAGTATATCGACGCTCAACGGGGCTGCGGCTAATGCAGGGTTAA
This sequence comes from Dokdonella sp. GW821-FHT11D02, assembly GCF_058808595.1. Taxonomy (NCBI): domain Bacteria; kingdom Pseudomonadati; phylum Pseudomonadota; class Gammaproteobacteria; order Lysobacterales; family Rhodanobacteraceae; genus Dokdonella; species Dokdonella sp. GW821-FHT11D02. The sequence continues at coordinate 4,702,823 of NZ_CM179520.1, forward strand.
ATGCATCGAGCCAGTGTACGCCCGCGCTGCCTGGAGGCGGTGTGATGAAGCGACTTCATTCTTGCGCAAATTCTGGCGGCGGCATCTGCAAATGGAAGCCGCGCTGCGCGAGGTGCTCGAGTACGACCGATGCTTGCTCGCGAGCGAGTTTGCGCTCGGGCGTCAGCTCGATCTGCAAGACGAAGGCGAGCTCTCCAAGCGCGTTCGCCAACTCCGATGGCAAGACGGAGAAATCGTCCCGCTCGCGCAGATAGACATAGGTGCCTACCTTGCGTCGGCTTTTGTAGACGTAGCAGGTGGTGGCGGAGGTCGTCATTTCAGATTCAGCGGTCGGCTGGTTTGTGGGAAGCGCCGTGAGTCGGTCGCGAAGAGACAACTTCGACTCCACTGACGGCCACTCGCTGGATCAACAACGTGCCGTGACGATGCCGGATGGATATCCAACGGCTAGTTCAACGTCAGCCAAAAAAGCGAACGCCTTCCGGTGAAGGAAGGCGTTCTTGGATAAAGCCCCTGGCGATGACCTACTCTTGCATGGCTTAAGCCACACTACCATCGGCGCTACTGCGTTTCACTTCCGAGTTCGAGATGGGATCGGGTGGGACCACAGTGCTAATTTCACCAGGGAACTGGTGCGAGTCGCGCAATCTGCGCGGACTCGACATGGGGACTTGGGACGTAACGTTGCGTTTTGCTGTCGTCAGACCTCTCGTTGAGGCGGACGAAGCGTCTTGGAGTTATATGGTCAAGCCGCACGGCTCATTAGTATCAGTTAGCTCGGCATTACTGCGATACACACCTGACCTATCAACCACGTAGTCTTCATGGTGCCTTTAGGGGGCTTGTGCCCCGGGAGATCTCATCTTGAGGCGCGCTTCCCGCTTAGATGCTTTCAGCGGTTATCGCTTCCGATCGTAGCTACCCGGCAGTGCCACTGGCGTGACAACCGGAACACCAGGGGATCGTCCACTCCGGTCCTCTCGTACTAGGAGCAGCCCCTCTCAAATCTCCAACGCCCACGACAGATAGGGACCGAACTGTCTCACGACGTTCTGAACCCAGCTCGCGTACCACTTTAAATGGCGAACAGCCATACCCTTGGGACCGGCTACAGCCCCAGGATGTGATGAGCCGACATCGAGGTGCCAAACACTGCCGTCGATATGAACTCTTGGGCAGTATCAGCCTGTTATCCCCGGAGTACCTTTTATCCGTTGAGCGATGGCCCTTCCATACAGAACCACCGGATCACTAAGTCCTACTTTCGTACCTGCTTGATCCGTCGATCTTGCAGTCAAGCACGCTTATGCCTTTGCACACAGTGCGCGATGTCCGACCGCGCTGAGCGTACCTTCGAGCTCCTCCGTTACTCTTTGGGAGGAGACCGCCCCAGTCAAACTACCCACCATACACGGTCCCCGACCCGGATTACGGGCCTAGGTTAGAACGTCAAGCACTTCAGGGTGGTATTTCAAGGATGGCTCCATGCAAGCTAGCGCCTGCACTTCAAAGCCTCCCACCTATCCTACACAGAAGAACTCAACGTTCAGTGTAAAGCTATAGTAAAGGTTCACGGGGTCTTTCCGTCTTGCCGCGGGAACGCTGCATCTTCACAGCGATTTCAATTTCACTGAGTCTCGGGTGGAGACAGCGCCGCTGTCGTTACACCATTCGTGCAGGTCGGAACTTACCCGACAAGGAATTTCGCTACCTTAGGACCGTTATAGTTACGGCCGCCGTTTACCGGGGCTTCGATCAAGAGCTTCGCCTTGCGGCTGACCCCATCAATTAACCTTCCGGCACCGGGCAGGTGTCACACCCTATACGTCCACTTTCGTGTTTGCAGAGTGCTGTGTTTTTGATAAACAGTCGCAGCGGCCTGGTCACTGCGGCCCGAAAATGCTCAGCAACGCGTGTTGCCACATTTTCGGGCGCACCTTCTCCCGAAGTTACGGTGCTATGTTGCCTAGTTCCTTCACCCGAGTTCTCTCAAGCGCCTTGGGATTCTCACCCTGCCTACCTGTGTCGGATTACGGTACGGTCCTCGTGATCTGAAGCTTAGAAGTTTTTCCTGGAAGCGTGGTATCAGTGACTTCGTCCTAATGGACTCGTCTCGGTGCTCGGTGTATGACCCTCCGGATTTGCCAAAAGGATCCACCTACCGCCTTTCCCCGGGACAACCAACGCCCGGTACACCTAACCTTCTCCGTCACTCCATCGCAATCACGAGCGGTTCTGGAATATTAACCAGATTCCCATCGACTACGCGTTTCCGCCTCGCCTTAGGGACCGACTAACCCTGCGCCGATGAACGTTGCGCGAGGAAACCTTGGGCTTTCGGCGAGGGGGCTTTTCACCCCCTTTATCGTTACTCATGTCAGCATTCGCACTTCCGATACCTCCAGCAGACCTTACGATCCACCTTCACAGGCGTACGGAACGCTCCTCTACCGCTCACACTTACGTGTGAACCCCGAGCTTCGGTGCATAGCTTAGCCCCGTTAAATCTTCCGCGCGGGCCGACTCGACCAGTGAGCTATTACGCTTTCTTTAAAGGATGGCTGCTTCTAAGCCAACCTCCTGGCTGTCTATGCCTTCCCACATCGTTTTCCACTTAGCTATGACTTTGGGACCTTAGCTGCGGGTCTGGGTTGTTTCCCTTTTCACGACGGACGTTCGCACCCGCCGTGTGTCTCCCAGGCTTGCACGTGTTGGTATTCGGAGTTTGCCATGGTTTGCTAAGTCGCGATGACCCGCTAGCCATAACAGTGCTCTACCCCCAACAGTGATACCTGAGGCGCTACCTAAATAGCTTTCGAGGAGAACCAGCTATCTCCGGGTTCGATTAGCTTTTCACTCCTAGCCACACCTCATCCCCTACTTTTGCAACAGGAGTGGGTTCGGGCCTCCAGTGCGTGTTACCGCACCTTCACCCTGGGCATGGCTAGATCACCCGGTTTCGGGTCTACGCCTTGCGACTATGCGCCCTATTCAGACTCGGTTTCCCTTCGCCTCCCCTATACGGTTAAGCTTGCCACAAAACGTAAGTCGCTGACCCATTATACAAAAGGTACGCAGTCACCCTTGCGGGCTCCTACTGCTTGTACGCATACGGTTTCAGGTTCTATTTCACTCCCCTCTCCGGGGTTCTTTTCGCCTTTCCCTCACGGTACTGGTTCGCTATCGGTCGGTCAGGAGTATTTAGCCTTGGAGGATGGTCCCCCCATGTTCAGACAGGGTTTCACGTGCCCCGCCCTACTCACTTTCATCGCACAAGCCCTTTCGCATACCGGGCTATCACCGTCTACGGCCATCCTTTCCAGAATGTTCCGCTAGAACTTGCACGACTTTTGGGCTGATCCCCGTTCGCTCGTCGCTACTAGGGGAATCTCTGTTGATTTCTTTTCCTTCAGGTACTGAGATATTTCAGTTCCCTGAGTTCGCTTCCCAATCCTATAGATTCAGATTGGGATACCGCTTGCGCGGTGGGTTTCCCCATTCGGACATTCCCGGATCGAAGCTTGTTGCCAGCTCCCCGGAACTTTTCGCAGGCTACCACGTCCTTCATCGCCTCTGACCGCCAAGGCATCCACCGTATGCGCTTAGTCGCTTGACCATATAACTCCAAGTCGCCTCGGAGCCATACTTCCAAACAACTCAATTACTTCGCCTACTTGCCTCAACGACACGTCTGGTTCGACAGAACCAAAACGCTTAGTTACGTCCCAAGTTTTCAAAGAGCATGGCGCGCACTTCAACGTCGCGCCATAAAAATTGATTAGTGTGCGATCCAGAAGAATGGTGGGTCTGGGAGGACTCGAACCACCGGCCTCACCCTTATCAGGGGTGCGCTCTAACCACCTGAGCTACAGACCCGTTGGTTTTACTTGAGAAGTTCGCACAGAAATATGCGAGCTTGACTCTTGCACGAATAAATTCGCGCAGAAGTGACTGGTGGAGCTGATCGGGATCGAACCGATGACCCCCTGCTTGCAAAGCAGGTGCTCTCCCAGCTGAGCTACAGCCCCTTAATGGGGAGCTAGTGCGGCTTGCTGCCGCGCTTCTGGATGCAGGTATCTTGTGTGGGCACCTTGGGATGGTGAAGTCATTCTCTAAAGGAGGTGATCCAGCCGCACCTTCCGATACGGCTACCTTGTTACGACTTCACCCCAGTCATTGACCACTCCGTGGCAAGCGTCCTCCTTGCGGTTAGACTACCTGCTTCTGGAGCAACCAACTCCCATGGTGTGACGGGCGGTGTGTACAAGGCCCGGGAACGTATTCACCGCGACAATGCTGATTCGCGATTACTAGCGATTCCGACTTCACGGAGTCGAGTTGCAGACTCCGATCCGGACTGAGATTGGCTTTCTGGGATTGGCTCCGCCTCGCGGCATTGCAACCCTCTGTACCAACCATTGTAGTACGTGTGTAGCCCTGGCCGTAAGGGCCATGATGACTTGACGTCATCCCCACCTTCCTCCGGTTTGTCACCGGCAGTCTCCTTAGAGTTCCCACCATTACGTGCTGGCAACTAAGGACAAGGGTTGCGCTCGTTGCGGGACTTAACCCAACATCTCACGACACGAGCTGACGACAGCCATGCAGCACCTGTGTTCCGATTCCCGAAGGCACTCCCGCATCTCTGCAGGATTCCGGACATGTCAAGGCCAGGTAAGGTTCTTCGCGTTGCATCGAATTAAACCACATACTCCACCGCTTGTGCGGGCCCCCGTCAATTCCTTTGAGTTTCAGTCTTGCGACCGTACTCCCCAGGCGGCGAACTTAACGCGTTAGCTTCGACACTGAGCACCTAAGTGTGCCCAACATCCAGTTCGCATCGTTTAGGGCGTGGACTACCAGGGTATCTAATCCTGTTTGCTCCCCACGCTTTCGTGCCTCAGCGTCAGTACTGGTCCAGATGGCCGCCTTCGCCACGGGTGTTCCTCCCGATCTCTACGCATTTCACCGCTACACCGGGAATTCCACCATCCTCTACCGTACTCTAGCTTGCCAGTATCCATCGCAATTCCCAGGTTGAGCCCAGGGCTTTCACGACAGACTTAACAAACCGCCTACGCACGCTTTACGCCCAGTAATTCCGAGTAACGCTTGCACCCTTCGTATTACCGCGGCTGCTGGCACGAAGTTAGCCGGTGCTTATTCTTTGGGTACCGTCATCCGCGCGGAATATTCAACCGCACGATTTCTTCCCCAACAAAAGGGCTTTACAACCCGAAGGCCTTCTTCACCCACGCGGCATGGCTGGATCAGGCTTGCGCCCATTGTCCAATATTCCCCACTGCTGCCTCCCGTAGGAGTCTGGACCGTGTCTCAGTTCCAGTGTGGCTGATCATCCTCTCAGACCAGCTACGGATCGTCGCCTTGGTGGGCCATTACCCCACCAACTAGCTAATCCGACATCGGCTCATCTTATCGCGTGAGGCCTTGCGGTCCCCCACTTTCACCTTACGGTCTTATGCGGTATTAGCGTAAGTTTCCCTACGTTATCCCCCACAATAAGGCAGATTCCGATGTATTCCTCACCCGTCCGCCGCTCGCCGCCAGGGTTGCCCCCGCGCTGCCGCTCGACTTGCATGTGTTAGGCCTGCCGCCAGCGTTCACTCTGAGCCAGGATCAAACTCTTCAGTTGAAATTGCAGACTTCCGGGCCAAAGCCCTTCGGTCAAACTTCTGAGTGTGAACCAAGCCTGCGTAAAACATTGCTGCTTTGACGTTTGCTTGGACGCACTTTGTATCAATGGACTTTCATCCACCACAAGGCGCCCACACAAGTTACCTGCGCACACTTTCAAAGATCAAAGGCTTGCGAGAACTTCTTGTCTCGCGCCCCAAGACATTTCGTCGTAGGGAGCCGCGTACTATACAACCATTTTCGTAACCGTCAACACCCCGGAGCGAACTTTTTTTCGTTCCGCGATGCTCGGTCGAAACCGTGCATCTTGTTCGGCGCCGGACCTCGTTAGGTCTGTCGTCGAAGGGCCGCGAATCCTACAACCAATCTGCGATTCGTCAACCCCGGCGCGCGAACTTTTTTCATCAGCTTCGCGAACCGCTTTCCGCACCCGCCGTGACCGCTCTTTCGAGCCGCCCCGTCGTTGCAGGGCCGCGCATCCTACAACCAAACCACGATTCGTCAAGCGTCCGTTCGCAGCTTTTTTCGTCCATCGCGCACGGGCCGCTTTTCGAGCCTTCTAGGCTGCGGTCAGACGCACCCGAGCGAAGGCGCGCTTGCCGATCTGCAAGAGGTGCTCGCCGCCCGGCGCGAGCAGACGTTCGCGGTCTTCCACGACCACGCCATCGACACGCACGGCGCGCTCCCCCAACTTGCGCACGACTTCGGAGTTGCTCGAAGCGAGCCTCGCTGCAACGAACAACGGCGCAAGGCGTATGCCTTCGGCGGGCACGGCGATTTCCTGCAGTGGCAAATCGACGTCGACCCGCTGCTCCCGCACCAGGGCCGTCCACTGCTCGACCGCACGCTCCGCCCCACCGCCCCCCTGAAAGCGCGCAGCCAGCTCACGCGCCAATGCCAGCTTGGCGTCGCGCGGATGCAGCTGACCGCCCGCGACGTCCCGCTTCATCGTTTCGATCTCGACGGCCGAACGATCCAGACTCAACAGCTCATACCAGCGCCACATCAGCTCGTCGCCGATCTTCATCGTCTTGTTGACGATATCGATCGCCGGTTCATTGATGCCGATGTAGTTGCCGAGCGACTTGGACATCTTGTGTACGCCGTCCAAGCCTTCCAGCAGAGGCATCGTCAGCACGATCTGCGGCGGCTGACCGGCGTCCTCCTGCAGCATGCGCCCCATCAGCAGGTTGAATTTCTGATCGGTGCCGCCGAGCTCGACGTCGCACTTCAAGGCGACCGAGTCGTAACCCTGCACCAGCGGATAGAGAAACTCATGGATCGCGATCGACTGCTGCGCGACATAACGCTTGGCGAAGTCGTCACGCTCGAGCATGCGTGCAACGGTGTGCTTGGCCGCCAGCCGGATCATGTCGGCCGCGCTCATCTGGCCGAACCACTCGGAATTGAAGCGCACTTCGGTGCGTTCGCGATCCAGCACCTTGAACACCTGGTCCGCGTAAGTCTTCGCGTTCGCCTCGATGTCCGCGCGGCTGAGCGGTTTGCGGGTGACGTTCTTGCCGCTGGGGTCACCGATCATTCCGGTGAAATCGCCGATCAAGAAAATGACCTGATGCCCGAGGTCCTGAAACTGCCGCATCTTGTTCAGCAGGACGGTATGGCCCAGGTGCAGGTCCGGCGCCGTCGGGTCGAACCCAGCCTTGATCCGCAACGGCCGCCCGAGCCGAAGCCGAGCCTCGAGCTCCTCGCGCTTGATGATTTCGTCAGCGCCGCGGCCGATCAGGCCGAGTGCGTCTTGAATGTCGCTCATGTCGCTCCTTGTCGTGCCGCAGTGCACCTTGCAATTAATCCACTTCTGGAATTCTCTTCATACCCCGCGCACAGGGGCAAACGGGTCGCGCGGTTAATAAAACGTTAGATGAAACACCTCTCGCAACTCATTGTTGCGATTGGGATTGACGCCGCCTGCGTAAGCCAATTATGGTACCGCGCGATTGACCGGACCGCGACCGTGACCGACAGCAAGAACGCCATCCATTCCGCGCGCCACAAAACCCGTCGCTTAGCGATCCGGCGCCACACGCAACGCAAGCATTTCCACTTCTATTCGCGTTGGTCCAGCTGGACCTTCGTACAGAACGTCGCCGCCTCGCCGATCAACTGGCGCGCCGAGCACTGGATTCTTGGCGGCGTCGCCCTGCTCCTGACCGCCCTGGTCGGCATCGTGATTCCGACCTGGGCCAACGCGACGCGGCACGAATCCAGCCCGACACCTTACACCACGCTCAACATCGAATTGCCGCAGCTGCCTCCCGGCAGCGAAGCCGATCCGGCGATCGGCGGTTACGGCGTCGAGGCCGAACCGGAGTGGCGCATCGTCAGCGTGCGTGCCGGCCAGTCGCTGTCGGATATCTTCCGCGAGCAAGGCTTCGCGCCGAACGACCTGCAGCGCGCCCTGGATTCGCAAGGCGACGCTTCGCCACTGCGCCGCATCCGCCCCGGTCAGGAATTCGCGTTCGCACTCGATACCGACGGCAGCCTCGCCGCGATGCGCTTCGAGCGCGACGACGCCACCCGCGTCGTGTTGCGCTTCGGCGCCGACAATGTCGACCAAAGCACCGAAGACCGCGCCGTCGAGCGCCGTACCCGCGTCGCCCACGGCGTCGTTACGCGTTCGCTGTTCTACGCCGGCGAGCAAGCCGGCCTCAGTGACGCGATGGTGCTCAAGCTCGCCAACGCGTTCGGTTACGACATCGACTTCGCGCAGGATCTGCGCGAGGGCGACAGCTTCAGCGTGATCTACGACGACGTCTACCGTGAAGGCGAACATCTGCGCGACGGCGACATCATCGCGGCGACGTTCATCAACCAGGGCAAGCGCTACACCGCAATCCGCTACACCAACGCGGCCGGCGAAACGCTGTTCTACAACGAAGCCGGACGGCCGCTGCGCAAGTCGTTCCTGCGCACGCCGGTCGAATTCACGCGCATCTCCTCGGTGTTTTCGACTGGCCGCATGCACCCGGTGCTCGGCTACATGCGCGCGCACAAGGGCGTGGACTACGCCGCACCGACCGGCACCCCGATTCGCGCCGCCGGCAACGGCAAAATCACGTTCCGCGGCTGGAGCTCGGGCTACGGCAACTTCATCACGATCCAGCACAACAGCACGATCAGCACCGCCTACGGCCACATGTCACGCTTCGCCAACGTGAAGGTCGGCCAGAACGTCAGCCAGGGCCAGACCATCGGCTATGTCGGCATGACCGGCCTCGCCACCGGCCCGCATCTGCACTACGAATTCCGCGTCAGCGGCCAGCATCGCAATCCGCTAACCGTGACTCTCCCGATCGAAGAAGCGCTGCCGGCCACTCAGCTCGCGCAGTTCAAGCTCAAGACCGCGCCGATGTTGGCCCGACTCAAGACGATCGACGGCCTGCAATTCGCTCGCGCCGGCAATTGAGCCGCGCGTGACGGCGCAAGCGGGTCTCTATCTCGGCCTGATTTCCGGCACCAGCGCCGACGGCATCGATGCGGCGTTGGTGGAATTTGCCGATTCGGCCACCGTGTCAGGTGCCGCACCGCTCAGGTTCCTTGCCGCGCGTACCACGCCCTATCCCGACGAGTTGCGTCGGCGCGTACTAGCGCTCGCGACCTCCTCTGCGGCGATCGCGCTCGACGACTACGGCCGGCTGGATGTGCAGATCGGCGAATGCTTCGCCGCTGCCGCGATCGCGCTATTGCGCGAAGCAGGCGTCGACTCTTCGGCCGTCGCTGCGGTCGGCTCGCATGGCCAGACCGTGCGTCATCGGGTCGGCGGCGCGTCGCCATTCACCTTGCAAATCGGCGATCCGAGCGTGATCGCCGAACGCACGGGGCTGCTCACCGTGGCCGATTTCCGCCGTGCCGATGTCGCCGCAGGCGGCCAAGGCGCGCCCTTGCTGCCGGCATTGCATGCGGCCGTATTCGCCAGCGCGACGATCCCGCGTGCGATCCTCAACCTCGGCGGAATCGCCAACCTGACCTTGCTCGGATCGGCCTCACAAGATCCGGGTCGCGATGTGATCGGCTTCGACAGCGGGCCAGCCAACTGCCTGCTCGATGCCTGGGCCGAACGTCACCTCGGCACGGCTCGCGACGAAGGCGGCGCGTGGGCGCGCAGCGGTCGCGTCGACGACGCTTTACTGGCCGCATGGCTGGCCGAGCCGTATTTCGCCGCCGCGCCGCCCAAGAGCACCGGCCGCGAAGACTTCAACCTCGCCTGGCTCGATGCACGCCTGCCCGCCGGCCGTGCGCCGGCCGACATACAGGCGACTCTGCTGGCACTGAGCGCACGCAGCATCGCCAATGCACTGCATGCTTACGCGCCCGCGACGCGCGAGCTCTACGCTTGTGGCGGCGGTGTGCACAACGCGGCCTTGATGGATGCGCTGCGCGAAGAATTGCCACGCGTGCGCGTCGACAGCACCGCGGCACTCGGGCTCGATCCCGACTACGTCGAAGCGGTCGGCTTCGCCTGGCTCGCGCGCGCGCGACTCGCAGGGGAACCGGGCAATCTCCCCAGCGTGACGGGCGCGCGCGGTGCGCGCCTGCTCGGCGCGATTTATCCAGCCGGCGCGGCTTCGCGCCCGATGTCTCGATAGCGCGGCCACAGCAGCACGAACAACAGCGTAGCCGGAATCAACGCGAGCACGGTGATCACGAAATAGGTGCCGTAACCGACCGACGTCGCGATGCCGCCAGCGAAGATCCCGAGCAGTTTGCCCGGCAGATTCACCAAAGAACTCAACAGCGCGTACTGCGTCGCCGTGTGCTGACGATTGACCAGCGCGGAAAGGAACGCGACCGTCGGCGGCCCGAGCATGCCGAGGGTGAAGTTCTCCGCCGAGATCACCGCCGTGAGCACGGCCAGATCGCCTTGATGAGCGATCAGGAACAGATAAAGCAAGTTGCTGCAGCCGCAGAGCAAGATCGTCGCGCACAGCGGCCGCCAGGCGCCCCAGCGCACGACCATCGCGCCGCCGACAAAGGCGCCGACGATACCGATCCAGACGCCGTAGATCTTCGTGACCAAGCCGATTTCGGTCTTGGAAAAACCCATGTCGCGATAGAACGGGCTCATGATGCCGCCGATCGTGGCCTGCTCGGGAATCTTGAACAGCAGCAGGAACAACAGGGTCAACAGCGCCAGATGCACGCCGTAGCGGCGGAAAAAGTCCGCCAACGGATCGACGATGCTGGTACGCATCGCATCGCTCCAGCCTTGCGGATAGGCACGTTCAATATTCGGCTCGCGCGCGAACGCAGCCGCGACGATCGGAATCGCCATTGCCGCTGCCATCAGCAGATAGACGGCGCGCCAAGAGATGTGATCCGCCAGCATCGCGGCGAATGCGAAACCGACCATCAGACCGAGGCGATAGCCGAGCGAATAGGTCGCCACCAGCGCGCCCTGGTGCTCGACCGGCGCGATTTCGATACGGTAGGCGTCGACCGCGATGTCCTGCGTCGCGCCGAACACGGCGACAGCCAGTGTCGCAGCGATGAACGACACCAAGTTCTGCGGCGTCAGCAGGGCCATCGCGCAGAGTCCGAGGACGATGCCGATCTGCGCGAAGATCAACCAGCCGCGGCGCAGGCCCAAGCGCGCGAAGCCCGGCAGGTTGAAGTGATCGAGCAGCGGCGCCCACAAGAACTTGAACGCGTAGGCGAGCCCAGCGCTCGCGATCATCGTGATCGACTTCAGCTCGATGCCGGCGTCCTTGAGCCACAGCGCGAGCGTGCCGGCAACCAGCAGAAACGGCAGGCCGGAGCCGAAGCCGAAGAACAACATCGTCCACGCCGAAGGCTGCGCGAACGCTCGCCACACCGAGGGCTTGCGCGCGGCCGCGGTCACTTCGCGTCTTTGACCGCGTATTCGACCAGATACGGCGCGTGATCGGAAAACCGCGGCGCCGGCGTGATCGCGCATCCCTTCAGCTTCTTCGCCAGAGCCGGCGTAGCGAGCTGATAGTCGATGCGCCAACCGACGTCGTTGGCGCGTGCGCCGCCGCGGTTGCTCCACCAGGTGTAGTCCTGTCCCTGCGGACGCAGCGCGCGATAGGTATCCACCCAGCCTTTCTTCGCCGCTGGCGTGCCGTCGCTGCCGCCGTCCTCGCCGAGTTGGGCATTGAGCCAGGCGCGCTCGGGCGGCAAGCAGCCGGAGTTCTTCTGGTTCGAACTCCAGTTTTTGATGTCGAGCTTGCTGCGCACGATGTTCCAGTCGCCGCACAGCACGTAGTCGCGCCCGCTGGCGAGCCATTCATCGAGAATCGGCCGCAGCCACGCCATGACCTCGAACTTGAAACCCTGGCGCAGATCGCCGGACGAACCGGACGGGATATAGAACGAGACCACGCTGAGATTGCCGTAGCGCGCCTCGATGTAGCGGCCTTCGTCGTCGAACGGCGCCCAGCCGAGCGAGGTACGCACTTCGTCCGGTTCGCGCTTGGAGTAGATCGCGACGCCGCTGTAGCCCTTCTTGGTGATCGCATCACGATAGAAGCAGTGATGGCCGTCCGGACGGAATTGCGGGTCCGTGAGCTGGTCTTCCTGCGATTTGGTTTCCTGCAGGCAGACCACATCGGCGTTCTGCTGGCGCAGCCAGTCGAAAAAGCCCTTGGTCGCGGCGGAACGGATGCCGTTGGCGTTGAAGGAGATGATTTTCATGGGGCCGGGATTGGGGATTCGGGATTGGGTGAAGCCTACCGCGTCGCAGACCCATCGTGACCCTGCTCGCGCGGCTTTCGGCGAGACTCGGAGGATTGCACAATCCCAACTCCCAATCTCGAACCAGAACGCCGTGCTCCCCTCCCAACGCGCTTTCCTCGACCTCGCCGTCTCCCGCAACGTGCTGCGCTTCGGCGAGTTCACGCTGAAGTCCGGCCGCATCAGTCCGTACTTCTTCAACGCCGGACTGTTCGATTCGGGCGCCGCATTGGCCACGCTCGGGCGCGCCTACGCCGACGCGATCGTGCGCTCGGGCCTCGAGTTCGACATGTTGTTCGGCCCGGCCTACAAGGGCATCGTGCTGGCCGCCGTCACCGCAGCCGCGCTGGCTGAACAGCACGGCCGCGATTTGCCGTTCGCCTACAACCGCAAGGAAGCGAAAAATCACGGCGAAGGCGGCACGCTGGTCGGCGCGCCGTTGCAGGGGCGCGTGTTGATCGTCGACGACGTCATCACGGCCGGCACCGCAATCCGCGAATCGTTGGCCTTGATCCACGCCGCCGGTGCGACACCGGCCGGTGTGCTGATCGCGCTCGACCGCGAAGAGCGCGGCCAAGGCGCCCTCTCGGCGACGCAGGAACTGGCCGCCGAACACGGCCTGCCGAGCTTCGCCATCGCGCGCCTCGCCGACCTCCTCGCCTACGTCGGCGACCGGCCCGAACTCGCCGCTCATCGGCAGAACCTCGCCGACTACCGCGCCCGCTACGGAGTTTGAAGCGGCTCGCAGCGCGGCCGCGCACGGCTCGCCTATACTCGGGCGAGGAGGGGTGCCCTATGCGTGGTGGATCGTCCGAGCGACTGTTGCGGGATTGGGGGATGGGCCGAGCCGGCCTTCGGCTTAGCGTCTTCCGCGGCGCAGCTTCGGGCGCGCTGTCGCCGCCCGCATCGGCACGCCGCCTTTCGACCGCCTGCCTGTGCGCGCTGGCACTGGCGTATGCAGGCGCGACGACGGCGCAGAACGGCCACAACCAATACAAATGGCGCGACGGCGGCGGCGCGCTGCACTACTCCGACGCGCTACCGCCCGACGCCCTGCAGTACGGCTACGAGATCGTCAACGCACAGGGCTTGGTGATCAAGCGCGTCGAGCGCGCCAAGACCTCGGAAGAAAAGGCCGCCGCGAAAGCCGAGCTGGCCAAGGCGCAAGCCTTGCGCGAGGAATCCGATACGCGCATCCGCGTCGACTCTCAACTGCTCGCCGCCTACCCGAATGAAAGCGACCTCAAGCGCGCGCAGCAGCAAAAGCTGGAGCTGCTCGACCAGCAAGTCGGCGCGGCGAGCATCAGCCTGCGCAGCCAGGAGCAGGCGCTGGCCGACCAGCTCGCGCATGCGGCCGAAGTCGAACGCAACGGCAAAACTTTGCCCGACGCGCAAGCCAAGCAGCTGGTCGAAACCCAGAAACAAGTCGACGCGCAGCGCGCCGCCTTGGCTCGCCGCGACGCCGAGCATGCGGCCGCGGTCACGAAGTTCGAAGCCGAAGCGGCACGCTATCGCGAGCTGAAAGCCAAGCTCGCCCAAAGCGGCCGGTAGTTGTCCGATTGGCTACGGGTGCGGCGATGAGTTCGATCGCCGCGGCAGAACCGGCGTGAATCTAGCGGTTCGAGCGAGCAACTGTGCGTCGGCGACGTAGATCAAGGCAAACAGCAGGAGATAGCCACATGGCTGCCAGGCCGAAGGCAGGAAACTTCGCACGGCAATGCCCGCCACAACCGCAAATAGCATCAGCAAACTGATCTGCCCCATCGGCCGTGATACACGCCACGCTTTTGCGCACTCCTGGCAAACGTACGGCCGCCAGTACGTCGATCCGCTGAGCATTGACCAGCGCGCTGACGTTCCGCAGTGAGGACAAGCGACCGTTGCCATAGCCGCTAGAACGGAATCGGCAGCGCGGGATCGAGCGCGATGAGCTGCGCGCGGAACAGATCCTGGATGCGCTTGAGCGCATCGGCATTGTCGGCGTCGAAACGCAGCACCAGAACCGGCGTCGTGTTCGATGCACGCACCAGACCCCATCCGTCGGGCCAGTCGGCACGCAGGCCATCGATCGTGGTCAGGCGCGCGCCGTCGAACTTTGCGCGATCGCGGAACGTCTCGATGAAGCGATAGTGCTCGCCCTCGCGCATCGGAATCTTCAACTCCGGCGTCGAGACGCCCTTCGGTAAGGTGTCGAAGATTTGTTGCGGCGTGCGCCCTTCCGGATCGGCGGCGAGGATCTCCATCAGGCGCGCGGCGGCATAGATGCCGTCGTCGAAGCCGTACCAGCGCTCGCCGAAGAAGAAATGTCCGCTCATCTCGCCTGCCATCGCGGCGTCGGTCTCGCGCATCTTCGACTTGATCAGCGAATGGCCGGTGCGCCACATCAGCGGACTGCCGCCGTGCTGCAAGATCACCGGCTGCAGATGGCCGGTGCATTTGACGTCGTAGATGATCGTCGCGCCGGGATTGCGGGTCAGGATGTCGATCGCGAACAGCATCAGAAGTCGATCGGGGAAGATCACCTCGCCGCTCGTGGTGACCACGCCGAGACGGTCGCCGTCGCCGTCGAAGGCGAGGCCGATGTCCGCCTTCTCGTGTTTCACCACCGCGATCAGATCCTCGAGATTGTGCAGGTCCGACGGATCGGGGTGATGGTTGGGGAAGTTGCCGTCGACCTCGCAGTAGAGCGGCACCACCTCGCAGCCGATCGCCTCCAGCACGGCCGGCGCGAACGCGCCGGGAATGCCGTTGCCGCAATCCACCACGACCTTGAGCCGGCGCTCGGTCTGCACGTCGTCGCCGATGCGGCGCACATAGTCGGCGCCGACATCGATGGCCTGCAGCCCGCCTTGACCGTCGACGAAGCGGCCTTCGACGATGCGCGCGTGCAAATCGCGGATCGCGCCCTCCGACAGCGTCTCGCCGCCGAGCACGATCTTGAAGCCGTTGTAGTCGGGCGGATTGTGGCTGCCGGTCACCGAGATGCCCGAGCCGGTGTGCAAGTGATAGTTGGCGAAGTAGGTGACCGGGGTCGGCGCAGCGCCGATGTCGATCACGTCCATGCCGGTCGAACGCAGGCCGTCGATCAGGGCGCGTACGAGTTCAGGTCCGGACAGGCGGCCGTCGCGGCCGACCACGATTTCGCGCAAGCCGCGCTCGCGCGCCTCGCTGCCGATCGCGCGACCGATCAGGCGCGCCACCTCGTAACTCAGCCCTTGGCCCACCACGCCGCGGATGTCGTAGGCGCGGAACATGCTCGCATCGACCTGCACCGGCTCGTTCGTCGCTGGTGCGGCGCTCTTGGGCGCGACCGGCTTGGTCGATTCGGGTTGTTGCTGGATGGCTTGGGCCAACGTGATCTCCTGCGCTTTCGATTTCGGTGAACGTTGCAGCATCGCCAACGCACGCTGAACCCCGACCTGCCGCAGCCACAGTCCGAAGCCGCCGCCGAGCAGGCAGAGCAGGGTCAGCACCGACAGCAGCAGCGGTTCGGGCGACACGACGATGAAGTAATTCGGATCGGCTTTGCCGATGCGCAGACTCGATCCGGGCACGGGCACGCCGGGATCGGCGATGGAACTGGCGCTGCCGGCGCCGACGCTGGCGATTTCCAGATCGCCGCGGCCGTCGCCCTGGCGCAACTGCAGGCTCGCGCCGTGCACGACGGCGGCGCGGAAGATGTCGAGCACCGGAGCGAACGGCAGCTCGACCACGGCGTAGGCGCGCACCTGATCGCCGACCTTGGCCGGCTGCGCCAGCATCAGGCGTTGCGTCTTATCGGCGCCGCTGCGCATCTCGGCCGGCGGATGTTCGGGATGCATCTTCGCCTGCATCAGTGCCGCGGCTTTGGCGTAGCCGAGCGCCTTCAAATCGCCGGCCAGCACTTCGTCGAGATTGGCGCTGAAGAATTCCGCATCGCTCGCCTCCGGCAGTGCCTGCTTCAGCGCGGCGGCGGCAGCGGCAGGGTCCGGGCTGTCGGACGCGAGCGCCTGCTGCACCGCCGGCGTCGCCAACGCCTCGCGCACGCGCTCGGCGGTTTGCCGAATCTGCTTGGCCAAGGCCTCGACGGTTGCCGCGCGTACGCTCTCGGCCTGTTCGGCGCCGCTCTGCGCGCGCCAGACCAGCGAGGTCTGCCAAGCCAGGAACAAACCGAGCACGATCAGCAAGGTCGCCAGCGCCAACGGCAACAGCACACGCCAGTCTGCGCGGAATCTCGCTCGTGCCGCGATCGCCTCGCCCATTGCCAGCCCCCTTTGTGTGATCGGCAAAACCGCGAATCCCCGCCGCTTCGGTCCCGCGCGCCCCCGCCTGCGTCGCGGCGGCGGCCTTCCTCCGATCCGCTGCCGTCAATGTCGCCCGGAGCTGCCGAATCCGCCAGCGCCGCGTTCGCTCGCTGAGAATTCGTCGACAATCTCGAAGGTGGCGTGCACCACCGGCAGGATGACCAGCTGCGCGATGCGTTCTCCGGGCGCGATCGTAAACGCGGCATCGGAACGGTTCCAGCATGAAATCATCAAGGGCCCCTGATAGTCGGCGTCGATCAGGCCGACCAGGTTGCCGAGCACGATACCGTGCTTGTGGCCGAGCCCCGAACGCGGCAACACCACAGCGCACAGGTTCGGATCGCCGATGTGAATCGCGATACCGCTCGGGATCAAGGCGCTCGCGCCAGCCTCGAGCGTCAACGGCGCATCGAGCATCGCGCGCAGGTCGACCCCGGCGGACGCCGCCGTGGCCGGCGCCGGCAGCGGAAAGTCGCGGCCCAGGCGCGCATCGAGCACCTTCATGGCGATGGGAGCCTTGCGCGCGCCGGTCATGCCGCTGCCTGCGCGGCGCGGCGTTCGACGATGCGCGCGACCAGCGTCCGCGCGAGCGCACGCTTGTCGGCCTGCGCGAGCTGCTCGCTGCCGCCGCGCCAGAGCAGCAGCAAGGCGTTGTCGTCACGCTCGAAACCGCAATCCGCACCGACTCGATTGGCCGCGATCAGATCGAGCTTCTTGCGTTCGAGCTTGGCGCGCGCGTAATCCTCGACATTCTCGGTCTCGGCGGCGAAGCCGACCACGAACGGACGCCGCGGCAACGCGGCGACTTCGGCGAGGATGTCCGGATTCTGCACCAGGGCCAGTTCGAGCCCACCGCTGCCCGACTTCTTCAATTTCTGCGGCGCCACCGCGCCGGGGCGGAAATCGCCGACCGCGGCGGCTGAGACGAAGATGTCGTGGCGCAGCGCCTGCGCCAGTACCGCCTCGCGCATCTCGCGCGCGCTGCGCACGTCGATGCGCTGCACCCCGGCCGGCGTCGCCAGCGAAACCGGCCCGGCGACGAGGGTCACCTCGGCACCGGCTTGCGCGGCGGCTTCGGCCACCGCAAACCCCATGCGGCCGGAACTGCGATTGCCGATGAAGCGGACCGGATCGATGTCTTCGTAGGTCGGCCCCGCGCTGACCAGGAACTTCAAGCCGCTCAGTTCGCGCGGCGCGCGCTTGGCGACCAGCTCGGCGACGATCTCGTGCGGCTCCAGCAGTCGGCCGGGGCCGGATTCCGGCTCGGCCATGCGTCCCTCGACCGGACCCAGCACGGCGATGCCGCGGCTGCGCAGGGTCGCGATATTCGCCTGCGTCGCGGCGTGTCCCCACATGTGCAGGTTCATCGCCGGGGCGATCGATACCGGCGCCGTCGTCGCCAGGCACACCGTACTCAGCAAATCATCGGCGTGACCGTGCGCGAGGCGCGCGATCAGATCCGCCGACGCCGGTGCGATCAACACTTCTTCCGCCCAGCGGGCCAGCTCGATATGACCCATCGCCGCTTCGGCCGACTCGTCCCAAAGACTGGTCCGCACCGGATTGCCGGACAGGGCCTGGAACGTCAGCGCGGTCACGAACCGCGCTGCGTTCTCGGTCAGCACCACGCGCACCTCGGCCCCTGCTTCGCGCAAACGGCGGACGGCTTCGGCTCCCTTGTACGCGGCGATGCCGCCGGAAACGCCGAGGAGCACGCGCACGCCGGGCAGGGAGGGAGGATTCATGTAGGAGACCACGGACAAGGAAGCAAGCAACTAGCTTACTGAAATTCGCGCCGGACGCCGCTGCGGCCGCGTCAAGGCGCCGTTAACCTGTTGGCGGGGAAATCATTTCGACATTCCGTTTGGCTCGAACACCCGCCTTCCGCCGCCATCACCGACTCCTCGCATGAACATCCGCAACTGGCCCATTGATGAACGTCCTCGAGAAAAACTGCTCGCCCGCGGTGCGTTTGCCTTGTCCGACGCCGAACTGCTGGCGGTGTTCATCGGCTCGGGCCGTCGCGGCCAGAACGCCGTCGACTTCGGCCGCGTGCTGCTCGACACGAGCGGAGGTCTGAAGCCGCTGTTGGACGCGCCCAAACCGGACATCGGTAGCGTCGCGTGGTGCCGCCTGCAGGGTGCGCTGGAACTCGGTCGCCGCTACCTCGACGCCGATCTGCGCGAGCGCGAGACGCTGCAGGATCCGATCACCAGCGCCCGCTATCTCAAATCGCGGCTGAGCGGCTATCCCTACGAAGTGTTCGCCTGCCTGTTTCTCGACAAGCAGCATCGCGTGATCGCATTCGAGGAGTTGTTCCGCGGTTCGATCGACGGCGCCCACGTGCATCCGCGCGAAGTCGTGCGGCGTTGCCTCGCCCACAATGCGGCGGCGGCGATCCTCGCCCACAACCACCCTTCCGGCGTGGCCGAGCCGAGCAGCGACGATCTGGTGATCACGCGCCGCCTGCGCGATGCGCTCAATCTGATCGAGGTGCGCTTGCTCGACCACTTCGTGATCGGCGACGGAGCGCCGACTTCGCTGGCACAGCGAGGCTGGCTGTAGATCGGAACGATCGCGCCGGCAATGGCCCTGCGCGTTTCAGTTGGGGGGGGGGCGGCGGTGGAATCGGTGCGTCCTTGCACCTCGGGCACCGTGCGCATCCCGCACGCCACCACTGCTCCATCGGATCGCGCCACCGCGAACGACGCGATTGTGTGCGGCGCAGACGACGGTTTGATGACGGCGCCGCTCGAAAACGGAAAGGGCGCGACCTTGCGGCCGCGCCCCTGCTATTCGCTCAGATCGGATCAGCGCTGGATGAAGTGCGTCCAGCCCTGGGTCCAGTCGTCGTTCGCGTCGCGGAAGGCGCCGATGTAGGGCGCCGGAGCGAAGAACGCATCGTCGGTGACGAGGCCGCCGCCGCTGCTCAGCGGCGAACCGGCCGCCGGCAGGAAGCCGCTCAGCTGCGGATCGCCGCTCTTGTTGCCTTCACCGGCGTTGAACAGCGCCTGCGCCTTGCCGGTGACGCCGTTGCTGCCATCGAGCACACTGACGGTGCAGTTCAGCCAGGTGTAGTCGAGCGTGAGCGTGTCGGTGCCGACCAGGGCCGCGGTCGCCGCATGATCGACGAACAAGCACGCCTTGCCGGACTTGTTGAAGCCGCTGACCAGAATGTTGCTCAGATGGCCGCCGGTGCCTTCCTTCAGATGCAGGCCGTTGCCGCCGCCATTGCCGTTGCCGATCAGGGTCACGTTCGACCAGCTCGGCGTCGCGCGCGGCGTGGCGTCGTTGTTGTCGGCCTGGTTGGATGCCTCGAAGCCGTTGTCGTTGCCGAGCGCCAGCGATTCGGAAGCCCACTTGGAGAAGGCGAACTGCACCTTGCCGCTCCAACCCTCGTCCCAGTCGAAGCCGTCGTCGCCGCCTTCGTAGGAGACCAGGTACTTCGCGTTCACCGTACCGCCGAACCACTCGAAGCCGTCGTCCTTGCCGCGATAGGACTGCAGGTGCTCGAGCACGGTGCCGTCGCCGACCGCCTGGAAGGTGAACGCGTTCACTTCGCGACCTTCGGTGAAGATGTAGCCGGCGTAGCGCGACTGCACGTAGCGCAGGCTGCCGGAACTGTCGTGGGCATTGTTGCCGCCGTAGCGCAGGGTGCTGTCGAATTCGCTGCGGCAATCGAACGGCGCGGCCAAGCACTTGTTGTCCGGCGCGTTACCCGACAGGACGATACCGCCCCAATCGCCCGGCGCCGGCGTCTGGCCGCTGCGGCCGTCCTTGGGGCTGGTGAAGACGATCGGCGCGTAGGCCGTTCCATTGGCGACCAGTTTGGAGCCCGGATTGACGTACAGGTAGTCGGCGCTGTTGCCGCTGCCGGTGATGAGGGTGCCGGGCTCGACCGTGACCGTCGCGCTGTTGGCGTTGTCGCCGCCGACGGTGACCAGGCCCTCGAGCTCCCAGGTGGTGTCGTTGGTCAGGGTCAGGTTGCTGGTGATGTTGCCGGTCAGGACGCAGGTGCGCGGTGCGGCGCCGGCGCTGGTGCCGGCCGGACAAGCCGTGAACTTCTTCTTGTAGACGCAGCTCGAGCCGGTCGGCGCGGACGATTCCTGCAGCGAAGTCAGCGTGTAGGAGATCGGCTGGAAGCCCGAACCGGTGGCCGGCGTGATCGACAGCGTGGCCTGGCCGCAGGCGGTGAATTCGATCGTCGCGCTACCGAGCACTTGCGCGGTCGGATTCTCGCTGGCGCCGCCGTTGAAGGTGCCGCCGCTGTAGCGCTGCAGATCCGCGGTCGCGCTGAATTCGAATTCGCCCATCGCCGGCGACGCTGTCACCCACAGCGGCTTGCCGTCGTTGTCGTAGAGGTAGCCCGAGATGAACAACACGCGGCGGCCGTCCGGACCGGAAATCACATCGAGCACCCAGCCGCGTGCGCCGCCGTGAGTGCCGCTCAGATCGGCCCAGGCGCCGTCGAAGGCGTCGGACAAGCGCAGCGCTGCTTGCGCCTGCCCGGCCACGAGCGAAACGGCGATGGCTGCGCCGAGTAGGAATTTGTTGCGCGAAAATGTCATGGAGTTTCCCCAGCAATGGATTGGATGTGACGTACGACGAACCGGCGGCGCTCTGCGCCAACCGCCCCTCGCCAGCCTAGGCGGCGCATGTGACGGTTGAATCGCTCGATCGTGACAGCGGCGCGACGGCACGCGGTCAGCGCGAATTCGGCGCCGACCGCCATTCCAGACTCAACAAGGCTTCGCGCCCACGGTGATACGCGCGAGTGGAGAAACCGCCTTGGGTGTAGTCGACCTTCGGATCGAGCAAGTTGCGCAGCCGTAGCGTCCAGCGCCAGTCGCGCGCGAAGCGCTGGCGGAACTGGAAATCCAGCGCATCGAACGCTTCCTCGTAAATGTCCGGCTGTCCCTGCACGCCCACTTGCGAGATACGCCGGCCCGAGCGGTTGAACAACAAGGTCGCCTCGATGCCGCGTTCCTCGTTCAAGTAGCCGAGCTGCGTGTTGACGATATACGGCGACTGTCCCTGCATCGGTCGCGACAGGTTCGTCTGGTAGCTCGCGCTGGCGCGATCAAGCGCGACGTTCGACTTGATCCGCGCGTAGTTGAATCCGACGTAGAAATCGGACAGATCCACGCCCTTCCACCACCGCTCGCCGACGAAGCCGAGCCCCTTGTGCAGTTCCAGCTCGAGGCCGTAGTTGTGCGCGCTGGTGGCGTTGGCGAAGCTCAAGAGCGGCGAGGAGCCGGGCAGGCGCAACCGCTCGATCGGATCTTCGAACTTTTTGTCGAACGCACCGACCGAGAGACTGTCGGTGTCGGAGAAGTAGTACTCCCAGCGCAAATCCAGATTGCGCAGACGGGTCGTCTTCAGATTCGGATTGCCGAGCGTGTCGATGTCGAGCTCTGGATCGGTGAACGGCGCGCGTGACAGCTCGCGGAAATCGGGCCGCGACAGCGTGCGACTGAAGCCGAAGCGCAGCTGTGCGTTCTCGCTGTAGATCCAGGTGAATGCTGCCGACGGCAGCCAATTCACACTGTTGTCCTTGGCCACCACCGGCGGCGCGTGTTCGTTGACGATGCTGAAGGTCGTCACGCGCTGATCGTTGCTCTCGCGGCGCGCGCCGAGTGCGAGGCGATACTTGCCCTGCCAGTTGAAATCGACGTCGACGAAACCGGCGTTGACGGTCTGCTCGGCGCGATAGTTGTCGGTCGCGCGCGTGGTCTCGCGCAGCACGAAACCGTCGGGCCGGATATTGCCGGGCGAAAGGATCTGGTCGATCGGACGAAAGAACAAATCCGGATCGTTGACCAGCAGCGGCGAATTGGGCGCGAGTTGGAAGGTGAAGGTGCGGATCGACGCATCGCGGTCGCGTGTGGTGCGCTCGCCGCCGGCGGCCAGCTTCAGCGTCGTGCCATCGCCGAAGTCGAACGGCAGCATCGCCTTCAGGCCGAAATCGTTTTGCTTGTCGGCGAGCGCGCCGAAGGTGGTCGAGTTGGAGTCGGAGCGGCGCGAGAACTCGAGCCCGTCCGCACCGGCGTAATCGTAGCGGTAGCGCCGCGTATTCGGCTCGTCGCGCTCCGCCTTGGCCCAGGTATAGCGCCAATCGATTTCGAGATCGTGCGCC
Source organism: Dokdonella sp. GW821-FHT11D02 (assembly GCF_058808595.1). Lineage (NCBI taxonomy): Bacteria > Pseudomonadati > Pseudomonadota > Gammaproteobacteria > Lysobacterales > Rhodanobacteraceae > Dokdonella > Dokdonella sp. GW821-FHT11D02. The sequence goes on from NZ_CM179520.1 coordinate 4,725,605, forward strand.
GCCGGGAAGCCGTGATGGCCGTTGAGCTGCTCGGCATGCAGCTGGTTCTCCACCCACTTCTGTTCGTAGTAGCGCGAATCGACGCTGTCGACGGTGCCGTCGCTGATCTTGGCGCGGTCGTCGGTCTGGCGCAGCAACACGCTGGTCAGACCGAGCCGATGGTTCATGCCGATATCGAGACCGAGGCCGAGGAAGTAACTCGCGTCGATGCTGCGCTGGGTGTCGTCGACGTCCTGATTGGCGACCGGCGTCAGCCCGGCATTACTGGCCGCATAGACCTTGCGCTGCTCCTGATAGTGATCCCAGCTCTGGTTGTAGCGCACCGCGCCGATCGCGCCGAGGCGCACATCGTCGGCCAGCTGGAAGCCGTTGCCGATTCCGAGCGAGAAGCCGGTGTCCGGCCCGATCTTCTTGTTGTGGATGCCGTAGCCGCCGGCGGCCAGATCGCGCCCGTAGCTGGCCAGCTGCTCGGGCGTGGCGCCGTTGGGATCGGCGTTCGATTGCGGCCGCAGATAGCGTCCGCCGGAAATCGCTCCGGCCAGCGAGCCCGGCATTTCGCGTGCACCGTCGTCGTAGCCGGTCCAGTCCTCGCCGCCGCCGCGATAGCGCAAGCCTTTCTCGCCGGTGGTGCCGTCGACGTAGCCGAGCGTGCCCTGCGTGCGGAAGAAGAACCCTTGCGGCACTTCGCGCGTGCGCAGTTGCACCGTGCCGCCGCCGAATTCGCCCGGCATGTCCGGCGAGTAGGATTTCTGCACGACCACGCCATCGAGCAATTCGTTGGGGAACAGATCGAGCGGCACGACGCGGCGCGTGTAGTCCGGGCTCGGAATCGGCGCTCCGTTGAGCAGCACGCTGGAGTAGCGCTCGCCCAGGCCGCGCACGTAGACGTACTTGCCGTCGACCAGGGTCAGGCCGGTCACGCGCTTGAGCGTGGTGGCGACGTCGGAATCGCCGGTGCGCGCAATCTGCTCGGCGCCGATCGCCTCGGTGACCACGGCCGCACTGCGTCGCTCGTCCAGATACAGCGTCTGCGCGCCGGTCGCGACGCGGCCGTGCACGGTGACGCCGGACAGCTGATTCGCCGCTCCCGCCCCGGCACCGGCGGTACCAGTAGCTGCCGCCTCCGCGCTGACGACGACCTCAGCCAAGGCCGAGCGACCGCTCTCGACCTGAATGCCTTCGCGCATCGAGGTGCCGTAGCCGTCGGCGTCGACGGCGATGCCGTAGGTACCCGGCGGCACCTCGATGGCGGCGTTGCCGGCGGCGTCGGTGGCCGCTTCGCGCGTGATCTCGCCGCCTCCCGCCGCATTGCCGAGCAGGTTGATCTTCGCCGCCACCCCTTTGCCGTCGGTGCCGCGCACGCGTACCTGCAACGCAGCCGTCGATTGGGTTTGTTCGACCCCGTCCGTCACCGGCTGCGCGCGCGGCGTTTGCGTCATCCACAACGTCACAGCGACGGCAATCGCCGTCAGCCGCAGGCCACCAATCATCGTCAATCCCCAGTTTCGTCCGTCGGCCCGCGTCTCGCGGATCGAGTCAAGCGGACGAACCTAGCCGGCGCGTCTTACGCCGGAATGACCGCACCCCCGTGCCCAATGGCAGTCGCAATTGTTCGCGTCGAATGCCGCGCTTGGCTCTACAATGGCGCGTTTTGCGGCCGGCTCCTTTCGTGAAAGAACTCCTGCTCGACTCGATCCACCATGCCCAGCGCCAGCTCGTGGCGGCCGGCGTGCTGCCGGCGGACGCCGCACCGGCCTTCGTCATTGAGCGCACGAAAAGCCGCGAGCACGGTGATTTCGCCACCAACCTCGCCCTGCTCTTGGCGAAGTCGGCCGGCAAAAAGCCGCGCGACCTCGCCGCCGCGCTCGTCGCCGCGCTGCCGGCGCACGAAGAGATATCCAAGGTCGAGATTGCCGGCCCCGGCTTCATCAACTTTTTCCTGAGTCCTGCCGCCTATCAGCGCGAAGTGCGCACGGCCTTGGAACAAGGCACGGCTTACGGTCGTGGCGACGCCGGCGCCGGCCGCACCGCCGGAGTCGAGTTCGTTTCGGCCAATCCGACCGGACCCCTGCACGTCGGCCACGGCCGCGGCGCGGCGATCGGCGACTGCCTCGCGCGCCTGCTCGACGCCAACGGCTGGCAGGTCATGCGCGAGTTCTACTACAACGACGCCGGCGCGCAGATCGACAACCTCGCGCTGTCGGTGCAGGCGCGCGCGCGCGGTCAAGGCCCCGACGACGCCGCTTGGCCGGCCGACGGCTATCGCGGCGACTACATCAAGGACGTCGCACAGGCCTATCTCGCCGGCGCCAGTGTCGAGATCGAAGGACATACCGTGGTCGCGGCGAAGGACGCCGACGACCTCGACGCGATCCGCCGCTTCGCGGTCGCCTATTTGCGCCGCGAGCAGAACGCCGACTTGGCCGCGTTCGGCGTCGCCTTCGACGTCTACTTCCTCGAATCCTCGCTGTACGGCGGCGGCCAGGTCGAGCGCACTGCGCGCGAGCTGGTCGCACACGGCCACACCTACGAGGAAGGCGGCGCGCTGTGGCTGCGCACCACCGATTTCGGCGACGACAAAGACCGCGTGATGCGCAAGTCCGACGGCAGCTACACCTATTTCGTGCCGGACATCGCCTACCACTACAGCAAGTGGCAGCGCGGCTACGAGCGCGCGATCACCGAGCTGGGTTCGGACCACCACGGCACCCTCATGCGCGTGAAGGCGGGCCTGCAAGCGCTCGACGTCGGCATTCCGCAAGGCTGGCCCGAGTACGTGCTGCACCAGATGGTCACGGTCATGCGCAGCGGCGAGGAAGTGAAGCTGTCCAAGCGCGCCGGCAGCTACGTCACCCTGCGCGATCTGATCGACGAAGTCGGTCGCGATGCGACGCGCTGGTTTCTGGCGGCGCGCAAATCCGATTCGCAGCTGGTGTTCGACATCGATCTCGCGCGCGCGCAGACCAACGACAATCCGGTCTTCTACGTGCAGTACGCGCATGCGCGCGTCGCCAGCGTGATGCGCCAGCTCGGCGAGCGCGGCCTGGTCTGGGATCGCGCCAACGGCCTGGCCCGGCTTGCGCGTCTGGACGGCGAAGCCGAACAGCTGGTGATGGTGGAACTGTCGCGCTATGCGGAAGTGGTCGAGGCGGCCGGCGCGAATCTCGAGCCGCATCTGGTCGCGAACTACCTGCGCGAGCTCGCGGCGGCGTTCCACGGCTGGTACAACTCCAGCCAGTTCATCGTCGACGATGCCGACCTGCGCGACGCCCGCCTCGCACTCGCCGCAGCGGCGCGCCAGGCGCTGGCGAACGGCTTGAATCTGTTGGGCGTTTCGGCGCCGGAGAGCATGTAATGGCAGCGAAGAAGAGCGGGCGCCAAGCGACGCGCGGCGGCAATGGCGCGCAGAAGCCGGCGTGGCTGTGGGTCCTGGTCGGCATGCTGCTCGGCATCGGCCTGATGCTGGTCGTGCTTGGCAAGGACTGGGCGCCGCTGCTGCGCAAGAAGAACCTGCCGCAGCCGAACCCCGAAGCGACCGCGCCGCGCGAAAGCGAAACGCCGGTGGCCGAGGCGAAGCCGCCGCCGAAGAAGAACTACGATTTCTATCAGGTTCTGCCCGAAGCCGAAGTCGTGATCCCGGACGCCGAGCTCTCGGCCAAGGCCAAGGCCGAGAAGCAGGCGCAGCAAGCGCGCGCGAATCCGACCACCCCCACCGCTCCGGGTGCACCGACCTCGGCTACGCCGGCCGCTGCCGGCGGCGGTCGCTACGTGCTGCAGACCAGCTCCTATCCGGACCCGAAAGCCGCCGACGAAGCCAAGGCCAAGCTCGCGCTCGCCGGTTTCAGCGCGCAGGTGCAGCCGGTCACGATCAACGGCAAGACCTGGCACCGCGTGCGGCTCGGCCCTTATGCCAGCGCGAGCGAACTGGAGACGGCGAAGAAATCCTTGGCCGAGAACGGCATCAACGCGATCGCGTTGAAGGAACAGCCGCAGCAATAACGACAGCCGGCGGCGCCTTCGTGCCGCCGGGTTTCAGAGCGAAAGATGCGTCGCCGCGCGCGCGATGGCCGCGTCGGCATCGACCGCGACCGCGCGCAGCACGGCGGAAACGCGTGCGTCGGCTGCGAAGCGCTGCCAGAACGCGCGCGCCATCGGCGCCGCCTCGCGCCAGTCGGCTGCGTTTTCCGGCGCCGGCAAGGCGATCTCGTAACGGCGCTCGACCACTTCGCCGCTGACCGCCGGCCGGAAGCGCATAGGCAACATGTCGTACACCGGCGCCAGTGGCAGCGGCCGCTGATCGCGCAAGCGCAACGAGGTATTGCCAAGGTGCATGTCGGTGTTGCCGATCAGCGCGCCATACCAAGAAACCACGCGCAGACGGTGCGCATCCTCGGCATCGAGCCAACCGTCGCGTTGCAGTTGCGGCGCGAAACGCCACCAATCGAGTCGGCCGTGGCCGTAATAGGCCGCGTCGAGCGCGGCCAGTGAGACGAGACCGTGGCGGCCGAGCGCTGGCGTGCGATCGAAACGCGCCGATTGCAGGAACACGCGATTGCCGGCTTCGACCAGCTCGCTTTGCGCCGCCGGCAAACCATGCTCGCGCAAGATCGCGCCGGCGTGATGCTCGCCGATCAACAGATCGCCCCAACGCCGCCCGGCCGGCGTGTCGAGGCGATCGCTGAACTTGACGATGACCGCAAGCAAGCCGCCGTCCGTGCGCACGCTGATCGCGAATTTCGGCTGCTCGCCACCGGCCGAAGAACCGACCGCTGCGCCGCTCACGGCCGCCTCGGCCAGCGTGGGATAACGCGTTTCGCGCTCGCGCGCAGGAATTGCATCGACGGGATCGAGGATCGCGTGCAATGCGCGTTGCAGCGACGCGGTGCCGAGCACGAGGTCGCCGGGAAGATCGTCGCCGTACAAGAGGAGAGCCAGCGCGACGTCGTCGCCGCTCCAAAGCGCGATGTCGTCGGACGCACCGATGTCGGCGGCGATGCGGCGCGCGAAGCTGCGGCCGAGAAACCCTTGCGGCCGCTGGTCATCGAGAAACCACGGCAATCCGGGATACAGGCCGGTCGCAAAGTCGCCCTCGGTCAGAGCCGGCCGCGAACCGCTCGGCTCGAAGTAAAAGCCGTCGCCGTGCAGAGCGTGCAACTCGCCCACCCGATCGGCGCGCGCCTGCGCATCGATGCGATACAGCGACCAGTGGCTGCCTTGGCGAGCGATCTCGTGCGCGAGCGCGTAGCGCGCGGCGCGCGCACGGCCGATCCGCACGATGCGCTCGCCGGCCTGACCGAGCAGGCGCGAAACGGTGGGCTGGCTGATCCCCAGCTCCGTTGCGATCGCCGCCGCCGGCAGCACGCCGCGGCGGCGCAACAGGGTCTCGACGGCGCTCCAACGGACCTCGTCCATGGCGCGAATTGAATAGATTTATGAATAGATAGTCAAGCGAGCCGGATGACCAGCAAGCTATTTAATCAATCATAATCAATTAGATATGGAATATTTTCCGGAGTACCGACCTGCATTCCACCGCTCGATGAATAGATACTTCCGACCTTTCTCGTCGATCAAGCCGCCACTCGACTCTCGATCGGATTGCGCCAAGCCGCCAGCAGATCGTCCTGCCGCTTCATCGCATTGGCGAAGTGGCGCTCCTTGACGTGTCCGTAGCCGCGGATGTGCTCGGGCACCGAGGCGATTTCGACTGCGAGCGCTTGGTTGTCGCCGTGCAAGCCGGCCAAGAGCTCGTCGATCGTCTTGCCGTAGTCGGCAATCAATTGGCGCTCCATCTTGCGCTCGGCGGTGTAGCCGAACACGTCGAGCGCGCCGCCGCGCAGGAAGCGCAGCTTGGCCAGCAGCTTGAACGCGCCGAACACCCACGGACCGTACTCGGCCTTCTTCAGATTGCCGTCAGCGTCGCGCTTGGCGAACAGCGGCGGCGCCAGATTGAAGCGCAGCTTGTAGTCGCCGTCGAAGGTGTTCTTGATCTGCTGTTCGAAGTCGCCGCTGGTGTACAGGCGCGCAACCTCGTACTCGTCCTTGTACGCCATCAGCTTGAATGCATAGCGCGCGACCGCTTCGCTCAAGCCGCTGCGACCCGGCGTCTTCGAAGCTTCCGCGGCGCGCACCTTGTCGACCAGGGCTCGATACTTCGCTGCGTAGCCGGCGTCCTGGTAATCGGTCAGGAATGCGACGCGGCGCGCGATGCGTTCGTCGAGCGAGACGCTCACGGTCGCGTCGTCGAGCGCAGCGGCGTTGCCGTTCGCCGTCGCGCGGCGTACAGGCAGCGCGAGCGGAATCGCACCCGACGGCGTATGCGGATTGGGCAAGCCGGCGGCCTTGCGCACCTGCACCGGATCGTGCGCGGCGAGGCGTCCCCAATTGAACGCCGCCTTGTTCATGTCGATCGCCGCACCGTTGAGCTCGATCGCGCGCATCAGGGCGTCGTGCGACAACGGCACCCAACCCTTCTGCCAGGCGTAGCCGAGCATGAACAGGTTGGCGGCGATGGTGTCGCCAAGCAGGGCGGTAGCCAGTTCGGTCGCGTCGACCAGCTCCGGCGCGCCGCCGTCGAGTGCGGTCTTCACCGCGTCGATGATCTGTTGCGCCGGGAACTGCATGTCCGGCTTCATCGTGAAGGTGCCCGGCATCGCCTCGTAGGTGTTCAGTACGACGCGCGAGCGGCCGGCGCGGATCTTCGACAGCGCCCAGTAGTCGTTGACCACCACGATGTCGCAGCCGATCACCAGATCCGCCTCGCCGGCGGCGATACGCACAGCGTGAATGTCGGAAGGCTGCGCTGCGATGCGCAGATGACAGGTCACCGCGCCGCCTTTCTGCGCCAGGCCGGTCTGGTCGAGCACGGTGCCGCCCTTGCCTTCCAGATGCGCCGCCATGCCGATCAGCGCGCCGATGGTGACGACGCCGGTGCCGCCGATGCCGGTGACGAGGATGTTCCACGGCTGCGCGAGGTCGGTCGCGAAGACCGGCTGCGGCAGCGTGGCGAAATCCACCTCCGCCTTGCCTTTCTTCTTCTTGATGCCGCCGCCGACCACCGAGACGAAGCTCGGGCAGAAGCCCTTGGCGCAGGAGTAGTCCTTGTTGCAGTTGGACTGATCGATCTCGCGCTTGCGGCCGTACTCGGTTTCCTTCGGCAGCACCGAGACGCAGAACGACTTCTCGCCGCAATCGCCGCAGCCTTCGCACACCAGCGAATTGATGAACAGGCGCTTCTTCGGGTCTTCCATCTTGCCGCGCTTGCGGCGGCGGCGCTTCTCGGTGGCGCAGGTCTGGTCGTAGATCAGGACGCTGACGCCCTCGATCTCGCGCATGCGCTTCTGCACCGCATCGAGCTCGTCGCGATGCAGGAATTCGACGCCGGTCGGGAAGAGTTCGGGCTTGGACCACTTCGCGATGTCGTCGCTGACGACGATGATCGTCTGCACGCCTTCGCTGCGCACTTGATGTGCGATGTCCGGCACGGTCAGAGTGCCGTCGACCGGCTGGCCGCCGGTCATCGCGACCGCGTCGTTATAGAGAATTTTGTAGGTGATGTTGACCTTGGCCGCGATCGACTGGCGGATCGCCAGCGAACCGGAGTGGAAGTAGGTGCCGTCGCCGAGGTTCTGGAACACGTGCTTGGTTTCGGTGAACGGCGCCTGCCCGCACCAGGTCACGCCTTCGCCGCCCATCTGGGTGAAGGTGTCGGTGCGGCGGTCCATCCACGTGACCATGTAGTGGCAGCCGATGCCGCCGAGGCCGCGCGAGCCTTCCGGCACCTTGGTCGAGGTGTTGTGCGGACAGCCCGAGCAGTAGTGCGCGGCACGCGGGAAATTCGCGCGCGGCAGGGTCAGTTCCTTTTCCTTCGCCTCGATCCAGGCCACGCGCGAGGCGATCGCCTCGCTGGTGAAGAAGCGCGACAGGCGCTTGGCGATGACCAGCGCGATCATCGCCGGGGTCAGCTCGTTGGTCGACGGCAGAATCCAGTTGCCGGCCTCGTCGTACTTGCCGACCACGTGCGGACGGCGCGCCTCCGGCCAGTTGTACATGTATTCCTTCATCTGCGATTCGATGAAGGAGCGCTTTTCCTCGACCACCACGATGTCTTCGAGGCCGCGCGCGAACTCGCGGATGCCGACCGGCTCGAGCGGCCAGGTCATGCCGACCTTGTAAACGCGGATGCCGATCGCGCGCGCGTCCGCCTCGCTGATGCCGAGGTACTCCAGCGCCTGCAACACGTCGAGGTAGCTCTTGCCGGTGGTGACCAGGCCGAGGCGCGCGTTCGGCGAATCGATCACGACGCGGTCGATCTTGTTCGCGCGCGCGAACGCGCAGGCCGCTTGCACGGCGTAGCGGTGCAGGCGCATTTCCTGGTTCAGCGGCGGATCGGGCCAGCGGATGTTGAGACCGCCTTCGGGCAGCGCGAAATCTTCCGGCAGCACGATGTCGAGCTGATGCGGATTGACGTTGACCGAAGCCGATGACTCGACCGTTTCGGCGATCGTCTTGAAGCCGACCCAGCGTCCGGTGAAGCGCGACATCGCCCAGCCGAGCAGGCCCATGTCGAGAATGTCCTGCACGCCGGCCGGGTTCAGCACCGGCATCATCGCGCTGACGAATTCGAGTTCCGAACCGTGCGGCAAGGTCGAAGAGCGGCAGGCGTGGTCGTCGGCTGCGAGCGCGAGCACGCCGCCGTGCCTGGAGGTGCCGGCCGCGTTGCCGTGCTTGAACACGTCGCCGCAGCGGTCGACGCCCGGACCCTTGCCGTACCACATCGAAAACACGCCGTCGTACTTGGCGCCGGGGAACAGGTTCGTCTGCTGCGTGCCCCAGACCATCGTCGCGCCGAGGTCTTCGTTCAAGCCCGGAGTGAATTCGATGCTGGACGCTTTGAGATGCTTCTTCGCCTTCCACAGTTCGAGATCGAAGCCGCCCAAGGGCGAGCCGCGGTAACCGGAGATGAAGCCCGCCGTATTGACGCCGGCCGCGCGATCGCGCATCTGCTGCATCAAGGGCAAGCGCACCAGCGCCTGCACGCCGGACAGATAAATGCGGCCTTCGGTGCGTGTGTACTTGTGTTCGAGCGTGTAGTCGCGGTCGATCGACGGCGCGAGCGCTGCGGCGGGGACGGACATGGTGGCTACCGGTCAGGGGGCTTGGGCAAGAGCGGAATTGTAGCAGCAGCCCGGATTTCCCCCGGTTGCGGCGCCCGGGACGTCCCGGGCCGACACTCGGCGGCAACGAAACCCCCTAGACTTCGCCACCGATCATGAGGACACCGTGACCGCTGCCCACGACCCCGAGGCCCCCTGCGATCTGCTCGTCGTCGGCGGCGGTATCAACGGCGCGGGCATCGCGCGCGACGCGTCCGGCCGCGGTTTGTCGGTCGTGCTGGTCGAGCAGGACGACCTCGCCGCGCACACCTCGAGCGCGAGCACCAAGCTGATCCACGGCGGCCTGCGCTATCTCGAACAATACGAATTCGGCCTGGTTGCCAAGGCTCTGGCCGAACGCGATGTGCTGTTGGCGAGCGCGCCGCATATCGTGCGGCCGCTGCGCTTCGTATTGCCGCACCAGCCGCATCTGCGGCCGGCCTGGCTGATCCGTGCCGGCTTGTTTCTGTACGACCACCTCGGCCGCCGCCAGGCCAGCCACATCCTGCAATCACGCCGCATCGACCTGCGCCGCCACGAAGCGGGTGCGCCGCTGCAAGAGGAATTCAGCCGCGGTTTTCTGTATTCCGACCTGGAAACCGACGATTCACGCCTGACCCTCTTGTGCGCGCTGGACGCGAGCGAACGCGGCGCCGAGATTCTCACGCGCACGCGCTGCGAAGGCGCCGCGCGCGTGGACGGCCTCTGGCACGTGCGCCTGCAACGCCCCGACGGCACTCGGCGCGAACTGCGCGCACGCGCCCTGGTCAACGCAACCGGACCCTGGGCCGCGCGCTTTCTCGGCGAGGTCACGCCGGTGCCGCCGCATCCGTCGCTGCGCCTGATCAAGGGCAGCCACATCGTCGTGCCGAGGCTGTACGAGCACGCCAGCGCCTACATGTTCCAGCAGCCCGACCGGCGCATCGTGTTCGCGATTCCGTTCCATCAGCGATTCACCCTGATCGGCACGACCGACGTCGACTACGGCGAGGGCGATCCCGCCGCCGCCGCGATCGACGCGAACGAGACGGCCTATCTTTGCGCAGCGATCAACCGCTACTTCCGGCGCCCGATCGCGCCGGCGGACGTGGTCTGGTCCTATGCCGGCGTGCGCCCGATCTTGGCCGAGGACGGCGAAAGCGCGCAGGAAGCCAGTCGCGACTATCTGCTGCAGCTCGATCGCGATCAGGCCGCGCCGCTGCTCAACGTGTTCGGCGGCAAGATCACCACGCATCGCAAGCTCGCCGAAGAAGCGCTCGACCGCCTCGCTCCGTGGTTCGGCCACGCACGGCCGGCCTGGACCGGCCGCGGTGCAACGCTGCCCGGCGGCGATCTGCCCGATGCCGACTTCGAACGCTTCGAGCGCGATTTCTGCGGCGCCAATGACTGGCTGCCACGGGAAATCGCCGCGCGCCTCGCGCACAGCTACGGCACGCGTGCGTCGACGGTGCTCAATGGCGCGCGCCGGCTGTCCGATCTCGGCGAGCATTTCGGCGCCGGCTTGCACGCCAACGAGGTGGACTATCTGGTCGCGCACGAGTGGGCACGCACGACGCAAGACATTCTGTGGCGACGCTCGAAACTCGGCTTGGACGTGAGCGCGGCGCAAGTCGAGCAGCTCGACGCTTACGTGCGCACGAGCGCATCCACGCGCCGCCGCGCGCTTTCCTGACCAAGCAACGAGCGACGGCATGGACACCTACATCCTCGCGATCGATCAAGGCACGACCAGTTCGCGCGCGATGCTGTTCGACCGCGCCGGCCGCGTCGTCGGCAGCGCGCAACACGAATTCGAGCAGCGCTTTCCGCACCCCGGCTGGGTCGAGCACGATCCGCAGGCGATCCTCGCCAGCGCGCTGACCAGCGCCACCGAAGCGGTGACGAAAGCACGCATCGGCGCCGACCGCATCGCCGGCATCGGCATCACCAACCAACGCGAGACCACCCTGGTATGGGATCGCCGCAGCGGTCGTCCGGTGCACGATGCGATCGTCTGGCAGTCGCGTCAGAGCCAGGAGATCTGCGACCGTCTGCAAGCAGACGGCTACGGCGCCTTGGTGCGCGAGCGCACCGGCCTCTTGATCGATCCGTACTTCTCCGGCACCAAGGTCAAATGGATTCTCGATCACGTCGAAGGCGCGCGCGCCCGCGCCGAGTGCGGCGAGCTCTTGTTCGGCACCGTCGACACCTGGCTGATCTGGAACCTGACCCGCGGCAAGGCGCACGTCACCGACTACAGCAACGCCTCGCGCACACTGATGTTCAACATCCACACGCTGGCTTGGGACGATGAGCTGCTGCGCATGCTCGACGTGCCGCGCTCGATGCTGCCCGAGGTGCGTTCGTGCAGCGAGGTCTACGGCCACACGCCGCAGCTCTTCGGCGGCCGCGAAGTGCCGGTCTGCGGCGTCGCCGGCGACCAGCAAGCGGCGCTGTTCGGCCAGGCTTGCTTCGCGCCCGGCATGGCCAAGAACACCTACGGCACCGGCTGCTTCATGCTGATGCACACCGGCAGCGAGGCGGTCGCCTCGGACAACGGCTTGTTGACGACGATCGCCTGGGGCTTGGACGGCAAGGTCGAGTACGCGCTCGAAGGCTCGATCTTCGTCGCCGGCTCGGTCGTGCAATGGCTGCGCGACGGCTTGCGCCTGTTCGACCGCGCCGCCGACTCGGAAGCGCTGGCGACGCGCGTCGACTCCAGCGACGGCGTCTACGTCGTGCCGGCCTTCGTCGGCCTCGGCGCGCCGTACTGGCGCAGCGACGTGCGCGGCGCGATCTTCGGCCTGACCCGCGGCGTCGGCCGCGAACAGCTGGTGCGCGCCGCACTCGAATCGATGGCCTACCAGACGCGCGATGTGCTCGCCGCGATGCAGGCCGACGCCGGCATCGAGTTGAGCACGCTGCGTGCCGACGGCGGCGCGATCACCAACGACTTCCTCGCGCAGTTCCAGAGCGACATCCTCGGCGTGCCACTGGAGCGGCCGCGCACGGTCGAGACCACCGCGCTCGGCGCCGCCTATCTCGCTGGCCTCGCGGTGGGCTACTGGAGCAGCCGCGAGGAAATCGCGCGCCAATGGCAGGTCGAACGCCGCTTCGAACCGCGCCTGCCGGCAGCGCAACGCGAAGCGCTGTATGCCGGCTGGAAACGCGCGGTCGGCGCCACGCTGGAGTTTCGCGCCGGCTAGCCGTCCGCGGCCGGCTTGGCGCGGAACGGAAACGTCTGCTGCGCGACCCAGCCGTCCGGCATGTAGTCGCCGACCACGCCGTACTTGGCCGGCAGCGGCTTGTGCGCAGGCACCTTTACCGCGGTGCCGAACAGATGATCGAGGAACGCGTAGTGCGCAGCGTAGTTGCGGTCGATCGCCTCGTCGTCGGAAGCATGGTGCCAATGATGGAAATCCGGCGTCACGATCAAGTACTTCAACGGCCCCCACGGCAGATGCACGTTGGCGTGATTGAGTACGGCCTGGAAGCCGACGATCAGGATGTAGGCGTTGATGACCGCCTCGCTGAAACCGAGCACGAACAGCGGCGCCAGCACGCACACGCGCGTGGCGACGATCTCCAGCATGTGCTGCCGCGAACCGGCCAACCAGTCCATCGTCTTCGCGCTGTGATGCACGGCGTGGAAGCGCCACAGGAATGGAATCTCGTGATACGCGCGATGCGTCCAGTACTGCGCCAGATCGGCGACCAGGATGCACAACAGCAACTGCGGCACGAACCAGATGCGCTGCACGGCGAGCTGGAAATCGTGGCTGACCAGCCAGGCGAAGCCGTGATGGATGACGAAGTTCACCGTGAACAGGATCACCCCGACCAGGAAATGATTGACCGCGAAGTGCTTCAGATCGGTCTGCCATTCGCGCCGGAACACAGCCTGGCCGCGATACAGCGGAAACAGCTTCTCGATCGCAATGAACAGAAGAGTCGAGCCGAGCAGGTCGAGGATGAACCAATCCAGCCCGATATAGGGCGTGTGATCCGGAAAATCGCCGACCGGCACGCGCGAGCCGCCGAACGCGACCGCGACGAGGACGAGCGCGAACGCCAGCAGGTTCAGATTGCGGCGCACGCCGAGGATCAGATTCGCCAGCGAGAGGCCGCCCGCGATCAGCAACGCGACGAACATCGCCTGGCGCAGAACATCGACCGAATACTGCCGGCGCAACTCGGGCGTGGTCAGGTACTCGGGAAAATGGAACGCGAGCACGCCGAGCAGGCACAGAAAACCGAGCGCAAGCGCGACGATGGTCGCGATCATGCCCTGGCCGAACTTCAATTCACCGCTGCCGTGCAGCAGGCGCTCGGTATCGGCGGCGGTCGCGCGCACGACTTGGACGTGCGCTTGCAGCGCGTCGCCGAGCGTGTAGGGGGTGCGGCTGACTGATGGCTTGGACAAGCGCTTCCTCGCGAAAAGCTTAGGTTGCAGATTTTGATGAGCCGCCTCGTGCACCCACGGGTGCGTTAGCCTCGATCGCCGTAGCAACGACGCAGCTCGATGCGAGCGTCCTCATCGAAGCCGCCCGACGATCTGGTTTTTTCTCGACGCTCATGGATCGAAGCCGTCACGAAACAGCGTATGGCTGCGCGGACCGTGCAGCACGAAATTCGCGACCGAGAATTCCGGCCTCACCGGCGCCGCGATCGGCGAGCCGTCGTCGATCGAGCAGAGGCCGACATAGACCGACCCGATGGGACAGGCGACGCCGTCGTACAACTGGTCGTCGTAGTCGGCGGCGCCGACGTCGGTGGAGGCACGGAAGACTCGCCCTGGAAAGCCGCCCCATTCGCTCTCTGCGGCGTAGTAACCCTCGGCATTGCTTCGGCCCATTCCCACATGTTGATCGCTGTTGCTGTCCCACAAATCGATCACGACACCCTGCACCGGCTGTCCGCTGTCGTCGACGACGCGACCGAAGATGTAATCGGTGGGAAAGACGTCGAAGTCGATCCCGTCCAACTGCTCGCTCTGGCCCACGATCAGGGGTGTTCCTTGAGTCGCACGGCAGTTGTTTTCATCCTCGCAATCGATGCCTGCATAGATCTGCGCGAAGGTCTCGTTGGACATCGCTTTGGCGTAGTAGGTACCGGGCAGTAAATCGACCGCCGTGTAACGCCCCTCGGTCGACGACGACGCCATCGCTACCGTCCGGTTCTGACCGTCGACGATCGTCACCGATGCAAACGGAGACGGCAGGGGATCGACACCATCGGGCACGCGCAGAGCGACCCGTCCGGAGATTGTGCCCCCCGGCGTCAACGCGAGATCGATGCCAGCGACATTGCCGTCCGGATACGATGGCTCGACGGCCACGGCCGCACTCAAATCGCACTGGAAGAACTCGGCCTGGCAGGGGACTTGCGGATAGACCGCGTCCAGATGTGTCGCGCTACGCACTCCTACGTAGTAACGACCAGGGACGACGCGGCTTATGACATACCTACCATCGCTCGTCGTCCAGGAAATTTCTGCAGCAAAGCCACTTCCGGACACAGGTATCAATGAGACCTCAGCCTCCTTCAAAGGCTCTTGCGTGACGGCATCCGTCACGCGGCCAGATACCGTCAACAGCGGTTTGAAGGAAAAGCTCAGCTCAGCTTGCTCGCCACCGCCGACGGTCACCGGCACCGCTAGGCCGCGAGTCGACATGCAGTCCGGCAAGCAAGCCACGCCATTCCACCATTGCGAAACGTATCCGAATGCGTCTGCCGTCGCGTAGTAAGTTCCTGCTGCGAGCGGTCCGCTGACGATGTCCGCGTTGGACGAGCCGGAAGCTCCGGACACGCTGTTGCCGTTACCGTCGAAGATGGTCAAGTTCCAATACAGCGGATTTTCCGTGGTAGCCGTCGGTGCGCTGGCGGATCCACGGATCGAAGCCTGGCGGGGTAGATCGAAGTCGATTCCGCCAGTCAGCCGATCACGCTCGACTGCGATTGGGGTTCCAGTCAACGGCGAGCAGTCCTGCAATACCGGCCCGTGGCAGTCCTGATGACGCCAATTTTGACTTCCGTAGGGATTGGCACTGGCCAGCAGAAAGTAGTTGCCGGTCAGCAAACCGCTGACCAGGTATCGCCCAGCCGCATCGGTCCTCAGGTTGCCTTGTGGCAACCATGTACCATCCTTCCCATAAAGGGTCACTGATGCATCGACGATCGGAGCGAATG
Organism: Dokdonella sp. GW821-FHT11D02; assembly: GCF_058808595.1. Classification (NCBI taxonomy): domain Bacteria; kingdom Pseudomonadati; phylum Pseudomonadota; class Gammaproteobacteria; order Lysobacterales; family Rhodanobacteraceae; genus Dokdonella; species Dokdonella sp. GW821-FHT11D02. The sequence continues at coordinate 4,740,928 of NZ_CM179520.1, forward strand.
TCGTCCGATCGCGAATCGTGCCGGCGATGCGACCGCCGATATTGAGTGCTATGTCGATGCCATCGACGATTCCATCCGCTGCCACGGTCACCAGCTGCGCGCCGCGGCCGATGCAGTCTTCAATTCTCTCGAAAATCGCGGATACGCAAGGCGCGTCCGGGTACAGTTCGCTGACGTAGTTGTCCGATGTCGAGCTGGCATAGACATAGTAGGCGCCGGGCTCGACTGCCAGCACGTAGCGACCGTCGTTGCCACTCCATGCTCCCTGGCCCGTGCTTCCAGGCCGACCGAACGGCTGAACGAAACTCGCAATGCCCGCATTGTTGCGCTGGTCGCTGATGCGACCGCGAATCACCGCCGTCGCCTCCAACGCTACGGCCACTGCGCCGGCATCGCCGCTGTTGCGCACTCGCGCGAACCACGTCTCGCGCGGAGCGCCGGCCTCGATGACCAATCCCGCAGCGAGACCGAACGCATCGTCGTTGCGCGCAACCGCCTCGGCATCGGCTTGCGGGCAGCCGTCTTTGAACAGAGTCAGCTCGGTATCGAGCGGCGATGCCGCGGTAGTGAGTCGCAGGAATTTCGCGTCTTCTGGCCGAAAGCGCAGCCACAGCTCCGATCCGGGGCGGCCAGCCGGCGCGAGCTGCGCGTCCAATTCGTAGCCCGGCCGCAAGCTCGACGCGGACGCGCAAGTTCCGCCCTGCGTTCGCAAGTCGGCCACCGGGATTCGCCGTTCGGCCTGCAGTTGCCGAGGTACCGGGGTCGAAGATCGCGCTTGCGGCGCCGCTGATTGCGCGCGCTCGAGATTCTCGACCAAGCGACGCACTTGCTGCGATTTGCGAGCAAACACAACTTCGTCGGCGAAGCCGTGTACGCGCGCGTCGCGTTCGATCGCATCGAGAGTTCGCCGCAACTCTATCGCCAGGTTCCGCGTGACAACCGAAGTCTCCGTCAGCTCGATATTCTTCGCTGCCGCATAGCTACGTACGGCGACGCTGCGCAGCGCCGAGATCGCGGACGCGCGATCGGCTATGGTGGCCTCTACGGGAGCTGCGGCCGCAGGCGCACCGAGCCATCCGAGCGACAGCCATGCCATCAACGACACACCGAGCAAATGCTTCACCATGGTCTCCCCGAGCGGTTCCTTGCCTGATCCCTCGGCAAAAGCATCTCATCCGCGGCATGCACCAGCAACATGAGCGGTAGCAGACTCTCCGCCATCGCTTCGCATGCGCCCTTCGCCGGCGCCACCGTCGTCGTAACACGGCCGGCATCGTCGGCGGCGACACTGACGCGGCGGATCCGGCTTCTCCGCGGCGCTCCGATTCGCCTGCCCGGCCTTTCGTTGCGCGCGGCTACGGAGGAAATGCTCGCTTCTGCACGTACGCGCGTCGGCGGATTGGACGGCTTGATCTTCACCAGCCCCGCTGCCGTGCGCTATGCACTCGCAGGCGCCTCGTCGTTGCCGATTCCCGAGCAGGCCTTTCTTTGCGCCATCGGCACCAGCACGCAACGCGCACTCGCACGACACGGCCTCGCCAGCGTCGCCCCGCAGCGCGCCGACAGCGAGGGCCTGCTCGCGCTGCCCGAACTCGCGCAGGTGCACGGCCGGCGCATCGGATTGGTCGGTGCGCCGGGCGGACGCGATCTGATCGAGACGACATTGCGCGCACGCGGCGCCGACATCGAACCCATCCACGTCTACCAGCGCGTGCCGCCGCGCTGGACGCAACGCACGCTCGATCGGCTCGCGCTCGCCCCCGACCCGCTGCTGACCCTGATCTCCAGCGGCGAGACGCTGAATCATCTGGTCGCGCGCCTTCCGACCGCCGCACTGGCACGCTTGCGCGCGCAGATCCTCGTCGTCAGCAGCGATCGGCTCGCCGCGCTGGCGCGTGCGCATGCGTTCGAGGAGGTGCGCGTAGCCGCGTCGGCCTTGCCAGCGGATCTGCTGGAGGCTGCGCGGAAGGCCTTGGCGCGACACCGCTTGTGACAGGACGATGCGTTTTCGTGGCTGCCCTCGCCACGCAGTTCGGCTAGCATGGCCGCATGAGCGAGGACACCGAAACCGCGTCGCCCACGCCCGCCGCCGAGCCCACCCGGCCCGCTTCGGAATCGCGCGCCGCTGCGACGGCCCCGGCGCGACGCGGCGGCGGCTTGGCCATCCTGATCTCTCTGCTCGCGCTGGCGGCCGCCGGCGCTGCTTTGTGGTTCGCCTATTCGCTCAAGCAAGGGCAGGCCGATGCGCAGGCCGCTCTGCGCGGCGACTTGCAAGCACGCGTCGACGAACTTGCGCGCGGCACCGAGCAACGCAAACGCGAATTCGACGGCTTGCGCGCGCGCTTGACCGACGCCGACGGCGTCAACAAGAGCGTGCGCGAAGAACTGCTCGGCCTCGGCGAACGTTCGCGACATCTCGAAGACGCGGTCGCCAATCTGGCCGAGCAGCGCATGAGCGGACGCGACGCGCTGGCGATGAACGAAGCCGAATTCCTGTTGCAGCTGGCGCAGGAACGCCTCGCGCTGTTCCACGACGCACAGGCCGCGATCGCCGCCTATCGGCTGGCCGATTCGGCGCTGGCGGCGGCGGAAGATCCGGTCTTCGCCTCGGTGCGGCAAACCATCGGTGCCGAGCGGCAAGCGCTGGAAGCGAGCAAACCGCTCGAACGTCAGGCGACCCTCGCCGCACTCGAGCGCCTGCGCGGGCAATTGCCGACCTTGGCCAAGGAAACCGCTGCCGCGGCCGAACCGAGTTCGGGCTGGCAGGGTTTCCTGGCTCAGTTCGTGCGCGTCAGCCATAGCGAAGACGCTGCGAATGCAGCACGCGACATCGGCCTGACCCGCTCGCTGACCGCGCTCGACTTGCGCGCCGCGGAAGCGTCCTTGCTCGCGGGCGACGCCGCTGGTTATGCCGATGCGCTCAAGCGCGCGCGCGACGGCCTCGTCGCCGGCTTCGATGCGAACGCGGCGCCGACCAAGGACGCGCTGGCCGCACTTGACCGCCTCGCTGCGCAGCCGCTGGCGCCGGCCTTGCCGGAACTCGGTAGCGCGCTGAAGGAACTGCGCAACCTGCGCGCGACGCGCACGCTGTCGCATCCGCCGGCGGCGGCGCCGCCGAGCGTGACGCCCGATCGCGGAGCGACGTCATGAAGGCGTGGCGCACGATCACGATTCTGTTGCTGGTCGCCGCCCTCGCCGCGTTCGCCTGGCATTGGCTGGCGGCCGATCCGGGCTACGTGCAAGTGCGCTTGCGCGGCACCACGATCGAAACCAGCGTGGTCGCCGCGCTGGCCCTGCTGATCCTGCTCTGGGCGGCCGTGTCGGTGCTTTGGTGGCTATTGCGCTTCCCATTCCGCGCCTGGGGCCGCGCCGTGCGCCGACGCGGCCGCGAACGTCTCGCCGGCGGCCTCACCGCATTCGCCGAGGGCGATTACGCGCAGGCCGAGCGTGAACTCGGCAAGGTGACCAACCAAGCCGCGTTCCGCACGCCGGCCCTGCTGGTGCTCGCGCGCGCCGCGCACGAACGCGGCGAGAACGAGCGCGCCGAGCAGGCGCTGTCGGAAGTTGGTCCCGGCGGCGAGCGCGCCGCCGATGCCTTGCGTGCGCGCTTCCTGCTCGAACGCGACCGCCCCGCCGACGCGCTCGCGCTGTTGAAATCGAAAGCTGCCAACGGCCTTTCGCTGCGCAGCCGGCGCGCGCTGATCGACGCCGCGCTCGCCAGCGGCGACATCCAAGCCGCACTCGATGCGCTGCCGGCGTTCGCCAAGAGCCAATCGCTGACGCCGCAGGCGCAAGCCGCGCTGGAGACGCGCGTACTCGGCGCCGCACTCGCCGCTGCGCCGGATACGGCACGGCTGAACGCCCTGTGGAGCGGCGCGACGCGCGCGCAGCGCCGCCGCGCCGAACTGGTCGCCGCGTTCGCGCGACGCTCGGCCGCGCTCGGTCAGACGCTCGCCGCGATGGACGAGATCGAATCGGCGCTGCGGCGCGAATGGAACGAAGACCTCGCCGCTGCGTACGCCGAACTCGGCCCGAACGAGCTGCCGGCGCGTACGCGCAAAGCCGAGGGCTGGCTCGGCGTGGCGCCCAACAGCCCCGCCCTGCTGACCACGATCGGCCGTCTTTACGTCCAGCAGGAGCAATGGCCCAAAGCCGAGGAAGCGCTCGAACGTGCGCTCGGTCTGGCCGCGACACCGTCCGCCTGGGAGGCGCTCGGCGACTGCCGCAAGGGCGAAGGCGATCTCGCCGCGGCGAGCCAGTGCTATGCGAACGCCTTGCACGTCACGCGTGGCGAGGCGAGTACGCCGGTCGCCCCACGCATCGAACGGAATGCGCTGGATTTGCGCCCGATCGCGTTCGAAGAACGTAGCGAACACGGCGTGCCGCGCTTGCCGGCCGTGAAATAACCACAAGGGGATACCAACGATGAACAAGTACGTGAGCGCCACCGCGCTGATGCTGGGCGCGGCGGTTTCGCTGTCCGCCTTCGCCGCCGGCAAGCCGAGCGAGAGCAAGCCGGACACGAGCAAGCGCAACGAGAGCGAAGTCGTGCTGGTCGACAACGACGATGCGCAGATGGCCGCGGCGATCAAGCAAGCCCGCGCCAAGCTCGACGAATTCCTCGCGATCGCCGCCAATCCGCCGGCCGGCACCTCCGGCTTCAAGTTGAAGGTGATGGTGCGCGACGGCGAAGACACCGAGCATTTCTGGGTGACCCCCTTCCAGGTCGTCGGCAAGGGCTTCAAGGGCACCTTGGCGAACGAACCGCAAATCGTCTCCAACGTCGAGGCCGGCGAAGAGATCGAGTTCTCGCGCGCGGAGATTTCCGACTGGGGCTACACCAAGAACGGCCGCCAAGTCGGCAGCTACACCGTCTGCGTGTTGTTCAAGAAGATGCCGAAGGAGCAGGTGGAGTACTACCGCACGAACCACGGCTTCGATTGCTGAAGCCGCCAGCGCCCGCCTTCGAGCTCAATCGAGGGCGGGCGTTTCAGCGCGACAAAGTGTCGGTGCCGTCGACGCGCCCGTTGACCAGCCGCACCACGCGCAGGAACCGCGAGTCGCCGAAGTCGTACACCCATTCCTCGCGGCGCAGATCGCGCCAGCGCTCCACGCCGGGCACCGGACGTCGCACCAAAGTGTCGTTCTCGACCCGGCGCGAAGCCGGTTCGCCGCAGCGCGCATACAGCTCGCCGGCACTGAAGCCGGCGTAGTCGCGCATCGGATTGCAATCGCCGCCGATTTCGTCGACGCCGTAGCCGAGCGTTTCCTCGCTCAGCAGCTCACCGTCGCGGAACAGGAATTTGCGCATGAACTGGCGCGGCCCGAAGTTGTAGTACCAGACGTCGTACTGCACCGTGCGCTGATGCTCGAGCGGACCGTAGGCGCCGATGATGTCGACGTTGGTGTAGCGGTCGGTCCAGAACGGCTGGCCGCAGCGTTCGCTGACTTGGAAGTCGCGCAGGCCTTCGTTGACGACGCGGTTGCCGCAACGCATGGCGAATGCGCTGGGCGCTGCGAACAGGAGAAACAGGAGCAGCAGAACACGGAGACGCATGGCGAACCTCTGCAGGAAAAGACCACACGCGAATATCGAGTCGCGGCGCGAGTCTACCAGCCGTCCAGACCGGCGCGGCCGCCGAGAATCTTCGCGATCACATCCGGCGCATAGTCGAACGAATCGTAATACAAGCGGTCCTCCGGCAAGCCGGCCTGCACGAAGGCGCGGCGGCCGGCGTCGATCATCGTCGGCGGCCCGCTCATGTACAGATCGAAGGCGCCGAGATCGGGCTGGTCTTCCAGCACGACCTCGTGCACGAAGCCGGCGCGGTGGCCGCCGGCACGATCATCGGACAGCACAGGGACGTAGCGGAATCCGGCAACGTCGCGCGCCCAGCGTTCGGGCAGTTGGCTCAGGTACAGATCCGCGGCCACGCGCGCGCCCCAATAAAGGGCGATCGGCCGGCGCGTGCCCAAGTGCAAGAAGTGCTCGATCAAGGCCTTCACCGGCGCGAAGCCGGTGCCGCCGGCGACGAACAGCAACGGCCGCTCGCTGTCCTCGCGCGGCACGAAGGTGCCGAGCGGCCCTTCGATGTGCAACTGCTCCCCCGGCCGCATCTGCTCGTACACGTAGGAGGTGAAGCCGCCGCCGGCGACGTGGCGCACGTGCAGTTCGATCGTGTCGTCCGCCGGCAGCCCGAGCGCAGGCGCGTTGGCGATCGAGAACGCACGCCGTTTGCCGTCCTCGAGCAGCACGTCGAGGTATTGGCCCGGCAGGCGGCGCAAGCGCGTGCCGTCGACAGCGCGCAGGCTGAGCTTGACGATGTCGAGGCCGAGCACGGCCTTCTCGATCAGTTCCAACGTGAGGCGCCGCCGCGGAATGTCGGCGACCGAAGCGACCTCGCGCGCCGCGATCAACAGATCCGTCAGCGGCACGGCCTGGCACAGCAAGGCCTGATGGCGCAGCTGCTCGATCGCATTCAGCGCGCTCGGCGGATTGCGCGGGTAACTGCACTCGCCCTCGATCAGGGTCGCCTTGCAGCTGCCGCAGACTCCGGCCAGACAGGAATAAGGCAAGGCCAGACCGGCGCGGCGCGCGGCTTCCAGCACGGTTTCGCCGGCGAGGACTTCGAAACGCTTGCCGCTCGCTTGCAAGGTGACGGTGAAGGACATCGGAGAATTGTCGCCGATGCACCGCCCGCGCGGGAATCGCAAGGCGGCTGCGGGCGCTTGCTATAGTGCGGCGCCTAGTTCGCGGAGCCCATCATGCGCATCTGGAAACACGCGATCGACGACGCGCAGCTGGATGCGGTCGGCCAGGGCTGCATGGTCGAGCATCTCGGCATGCGCATCGTCGAAGTCGGCGACGACTTCCTGCGCGGCACCATGCCGGTCGACGCACGCACGCGCCAGCCTTACGGTCTCTTGCACGGCGGCGCCTCGGTCGCGCTGGCGGAAACGCTGGGCAGCCTCGCCGGCCTGCTCGTGCTCGATCCCGCGCGCAACGAAATCGTGGTCGGGCTCGACATCAACGCCAACCATCTGCGCGCCAAAACCGACGGCATCGTCACCGGCACGGCGCGCCCGCTGCACCTCGGCCGCGCGACCCAGGTGTGGGAGATCCGCATCGAAGACGAAGCCGGCAAGCTGGTCTGCATCTCACGGCTGACCTTGGCCGTGATCCCGAAACCGGCGTGAGCGAGTCGAGCGACACGCCCTACGCCGGTCTTTCGCCCGACACGGTGCTCGATGCGATCGACGCCGCCGGTTTCGTCAGCGACGGCCGCTTGCTCGCCCTGGCCAGTTACGAGAACCGCGTCTACCAAGTCGGCCTCGAAGACGCAGCGCCCCTGGTCGCCAAGTTCTACCGGCCCGGCCGCTGGAGCGATGCGGCGATCGCCGAGGAACACGCCTTCGCGCTCGAACTCGCCGCGGCCGAACTGCCGATGGTTGCGCCGTTGCGCCTCGGTGGAACGACGCTGCTGCGCCATGCCGGCTTTCGCTACGCGCTCTATCCGCGCCGCGGCGGCCGTGCGCCGGAGCTCGAATCGACCGAGCACCTGGCCTGGATGGGACGTCTGCTCGCGCGTCTGCACGGCATCGGCGCGCGCACACGCTTCCGCGAGCGCGGCACGATCGACACCGACACCTTCATCCGCGCCGCCGCCCGCGCGACGCTGGCTTCGGGCCTGTTGCCCGAGCGCCTCGCCGAGACCTATCGCACGCGCACCGACGCGATCGCCATGCTGGCGGATGCGCGCTTCGCCGCGGCCGAACCTGCTCGGCTGCGTCTGCACGGCGACTGCCATTCCGGCAACGTGTTGTGGACCGATGCGGGCCCGCACTTCGTCGATCTCGACGACGCGCGCAGCGGCCCCGCGGTGCAGGACCTGTGGATGCTGGCGCCGTCCGAACGCGCGCTCGACGCCCTGCTCGAAGGCTATGCCGAATTCCGCGACTTCGACCCGCGCGAGCTCGCGTTGATCGAACCTTTGCGTGTGCTGCGCCAAGTGCACTGGGCCGGCTGGGTCGCCGCGCGCTGGCACGACCCGGCCTTCCCGCGCGCGTTCGCCTACGTCGGCGAGGCGCGCTGGTGGGAGCAGCATCTGAACGATCTGGCCGAGGCGGCGGCGCGACTGCAGGACGATTGATCGAGGCGAAATGCGGCGGCGCGTCATTCTTCCGCTACCATGGCGATCCCGATGAACGCGCCTGCCGAATCCACCGCCACTCCGTCCCCGGCCGACCGCTTGCGCCCGCTGCGCTATCTGGTCCGCATCCCGCAGCTCGTGCTGCACGGCCTGATCGCGGTCCCGCTCGCCCTGCTCGCGCTGAACCCGCTCGCCGCGCGCCTGCGGGTCGGTAGCGATACCTTCGAACGCTCGATGATCCGCTGGTGGTCGGGGCGGCTGGTGCGCATCTTCGGCTTCCGCATCCGCCGTTTCGGCGAGCCGCTGCCGGGCGCGGTGCTGTACGTCGCCAATCACATCTCCTGGCTCGACATCGAACTGATGCACAGCCAGCGGCCGATCAACTTCGTCGCCAAGAGCGAGATCGCCGGCTGGCCCTTCGTCGGCTGGCTCGCCGCGCGCGCCGGCACCATCTTTCACCGCCGCGGCAGCACCGACTCGCTCGCGACCGTGATGAGCAGCGTGGTCGAACGCCTGCGCGCGGGCAACGGCGTCGGCGTATTCCCTGAAGGCGGCAGCGGCCACGGCGATCGCGTCGGCACGTTCCACGCGCGCATCTTCCAGACCGCGCTCGACGCCGCCGTGCCGGTGCAACCGGTTGCGCTGCGCTACGGCCTCGATTCGCGCCAGGATCCGGGCGTGCCGTTCGGCGCCAAGGAGAGTTTCTTCGGCAACTTCTGGCGCATCCTCGGCGGGCCGCGGCTGGATGCCGAGATCCACTACCTGCAAGCGGTCGAGCCGACGCCGGATGCGCGTCGGCGCATGGCGGAGGAGAGCCGCGCACGCATCGTCAGGCTGCTCGGCTACGGCGATGAATGAGACGCGCGGCGCGAACGGCATCTCGATGACGACGGCCGTACGCGCCTCCGATTTCCGTCCTTCGCGCGCGCTGCGCAATCCGCACCTGCAATCGATCCTCGCTTCGACCGGGCCGCGACGCTGGCTCGCGCGTCGCAGCGGCGCGCTCGAAGTGGGCGCGAGCGAACACGTGCTCGACTGCGGCGACGGCGTGCGCCTGCAAGGATTTCACACCGCGCAGAGCGCGCTCGCGCAGGCGCGCGGCCTGGTCGTGCTGCTGCACGGCTGGGAAGGCAGCACGCGTTCGACCTACATGCTGCGCACCGGCGAACGCCTGCTCGGCGAAGGCTTCGACGTGTTCCGCCTGAACTTCCGCGATCACGGCGACACCCACCATCTCAATCGCGAACTGTTCCATTCCTGCCGCCTCGACGAAGTGGTCGGCGCCGTCGCCGAAATCGGCCGGCGCTTTCCGCACTCGCCGCTCGCCCTCGCCGGCTATTCGCTCGGCGGCAATTTCGCGCTGCGCGTCGCGTTGCGCGCGCCGGCCGCCGGTATCGCGCTGCGCTACGCGGTGGCGGTGTGCCCGGTGGTCAGTCCGCGCGCCGGCCTGTACGCACTCGAAGGCGGGCCGCGCTTCTACGAGCGCTATTTCTTGCACAAATGGCGCAGCTCGCTGCGGCGCAAGCAAGCGCTGTTTCCGGAAGCGGAGCTGTTCACGCCGGGCGAACTCGGCGGCAACCTGCGCGACCTGACGCGCGCGATGGTGATGCGTCACACCGAGTTCGGCTCGCTCGAAAACTACCTCGACGGCTACTCGATCGCCGGCGACGCGCTGGCCGCGTTGAGCGTGCCGGCCAGCATCCTGACCGCTGCCGACGATCCGGTGATTCCGATCGCCGACTTCCGCGCCCTGCGCCTGTCGCCGCAAGTCGAGCTCGACATCGCACCGCACGGCGGCCACTGCGGCTTCCTCAGCGGCTTCGCGCTGCGCAGCTACGCCGAGGATTACATCTCGCTGCAGGTCCGCCGCCACCTCGACGCTTGAACGCGCGTGCCGGGATGTAGCGGATCGTCCGAAAGCGGCCATCCATGGCCGCAGGTTTCAGGCGACGTGCATCACGCTCTTCTTCAGCTTGCCCTCGACGTCTTCGATGCGGCGCCAGCTGCTGTGGTCGTTCATCGTCACCCAGCGGCGCTCTTCGGCGCGGTAGAACCAGTCCTTGTCCTGCTGGAAGTAGATCTGCAGGCCGCCGGTTTCGAGGATGTTGAGGATCTCGTTGCCGTGCGCGCGAATCTCGTCGAAGTCGGTGGTCGCCTTCTGTCCCATCTCGCTGTACAGGCGGTTGAGTTCGAGCAGCAATGCGTTGACGTCCTGGTCGAGCGCCACCGCGTTCAGCCCCATTTTCTGCGCCTCGGCCAACAGCACTGGATAGTTGTGCGAGGGGTACTTGGAGTTGAGCGTGCTGGCGATGCGGTCGACCTTCGACTCGTCGGAGATGTGGTGCAACAGCAGTTCGCGGCAGATCATCAGCGACAGCGATTCGGCGCGATCGACCGCGCCGATCACCAGCGGATGGACGTACTCGAACAGTTTCTTGTACGGATTCTCGGCACTGCCCGATTGCTGCTCCTGCCACAGCCGGATCACGCGATTGACTTCGTCCAGACTCACGCTGACCCGCTCGTTGTCGCGATCGAGCGGCGACAGCGGATGATTGAGCGAGGTGTCGACCGCGGTCAGATACGCCGTCGGCCCCATCCGGATCTCGCTCGCGCCGAGCGCGATCATGGTCGCGGCCGATGCGCATTCCAGCGGCACCAGCGCGATCAGGTTGGAGCAGTACTGGCGCAGCAGGCTGACCAGCCGCAACGAGACCTGGCCGTGGCCGCCGTCGGATTTCAGGAACAGGTAGATCGTCTCCTGCCGGCCCAGCCGCTCGAGCAGTTCGTACAGCACGACCACGTCGGCATGGCAGACCGAGCCGCGCGGATTGTTCCAGTAGCTGATGACCGCGCCGCCCAAACGAGTCGATAGGTTCTTGAGCGCCTCCTGCGTGCGGCTGAACAACACCGGCGGCTGTTTCACCTTGGCGGGCGGTTCCGATTCCGACTTGCTCATCGAACATTTCCTCGAGGTTTTGCCGCGTCCGCAGCGCGGTATGAAATGGTGGGTTGCGTAGATTCGGAGCTGACGAGCGCGGTCAATCCGCCGGTACCGTGCGGCTGCGCGCCCATTCGCGCAACGCCGCCACGCGCTCGGCCATCAGCACCGACAACGGCCGCGTCGCACGCGCTTCGGTCAACAGCTGCTCTTGCGTCGGCGCGGTGCGGCCGTCGGAGGCGTACAGCGCCGCGACGACGATCTGTTCGATCTCGGCGCCGGAATAGCCGTCGGTCGCCGCGGCGAGCGCGTCGACATCGTAATCAGCCGCTTGCAGCTCGCGCCGCTGCAGATGCAGGCGAAAGATTTCCGCGCGCGTCGCCGCGTCCGGCAGGTCGACGAAGAAGATTTCGTCGAAACGGCCCTTGCGCAGCAGCTCCGCCGGCAACGCCTGCACGTCGTTCGCGGTGGCGACCAGGAACACCGGCGCCTTGCGTTCGGCCATCCAGGTCAAGAGGTATCCCATCACGCGACGCGAGACACCGTCGTCGGCGTCGCCGCCGCCGGCCAGCGCCTTCTCGATCTCGTCGATCCACAATACGCACGGCGCCAGCAGCTCGGCGTTCTTCAGCGTCTCGCGCAAGTTGCGCTCGGTTTCGCCGTGAAACTTGTTGTACAGCGTGCCGACGTCGAGCCGCAGCAGCGGCACCGCGAAACCGCCGGCGATCGCCTTCGCCGCCAAGCTCTTGCCGCAGCCTTGCACGCCGAGCAGCAAGACGCCCTTGGGCGGATCGAGCTTGAGCGGCCGCTTCTCGCCGAGAAACGCGCCTTTGCGCTGCGCGATCCAGCGCTTGAGCCGCGCGAGGCCGGCGACATCGGCGAAGCGCGCGGTCTCGTACTCGAAATGCAGCACGCCGTCGCGATCGAGCAAGGCCGCCTTGGCGCGCGCCAGTTCGGGCAGGTCTGCGGCAGTCAGTGCACCGTCGTCGTAGATCAGCTTGCGCACGATGCGGCGCGCCTCGTCCAGATCGAGCCCTTGCAGGTTGCGCACGATCGCGCGCACCGCTTCGGCGTCGACCACCACGCGGCGGCCGTCGTGCTCGCGCGAATAGGCGAACGCTTCGGCGCGCACGAGGTCGGCCAGCGCCTTCGCATCGGGCGGCGCGAACTGGAAATGTGTCGCCGCCGCCTCGAGTTCTGGCGGCAGTTCGTAATCGGTGCCGACCAAAACCAGAGTGTGCTCGGCGCAGTCCTGCCGCTGCACGATCTCGCGCAACAGGCGCAAGGTCATCGGGTAGCGCAGGTAGGGCTGGAAATCGAGCAGCAGATAGACGCTGGGCGTGCGCTGCTGCTTGATCCACTGCAGCATCAGACTCGCATCCGGCGGCGTGTCGCGCTCCTCCTCGCTGTCGAGGTCGATGCGCTGCAAGCCGTCGGTAATGCTCCAGCGGTACAACGGGCGCAACGACTGCGCGATCGCCTGACGAAAGCCCTCGATCACGCGCGCCTCGGCGACGGAATCGATGCACAACAACGGCGTACGCGCACGCAGCAGCGTGACGAGATCCTGGTGGTCGGCCATGAACGGGTCGGAGCGGTGGGCTGGCGGCGCGCGGGGCGGGCAAGCCTAGCATGCCCGCATCGGGCATAATTTCCGGCCTCGATCGCCGTTCATCGCACTCGATCCGCCGCCGCCGGCCGCGCCAGGCCGGCACCGCCTTCCGTCTGCACGGTTTTTTTCTTTCATGCTCAAAGAAACACTCGAACACCACCGCCAGGGCCGCCTCGCCGAAGCCGAACAGGGCTATCGCAACTGGCTCGTCGAACATCCCAACGACGCCGACGTGATGCACGCGCTCGGCCTCTTGCGCCATCAAGCAGGGCGAACCGACGAGGCGGTGGGCCTGCTCGAACGCGCGCACGGAATCGCGCCGGACGATGCGCGCATCGATCTCGGCCTCGCCTCGATGCGCCTTTCCCTCGGCCAGCAAGAGACGGCTCAGCGCGGCTTCGAACGCGCGCTGTCGCTCGATCCGAATCTGGCCGGCGCGCACATCGGCTTGGGTCAGATCGCGCTGTCGCGCGGCGAGTTCGACCAGGCCGAGCAGCACTTCCGCGTCGCGCTGCGCGCGGACGAGGACCCGCACGCGCTCGCCGGCGTCGGCGCGCTGAGCGGCGCACGCGGCGACATGGACGCCGCGCTGCGTTATCTGATGCGGGCGGCGGAACTCGAGCCCAATTCGGCGCTGATCCAGTTCCTGCTCGGCCAGGCATTCAGCCGGCGCGGCACACCCGCCTTCGCCGAGCGCGCCTACCAGAACGCGCTGCAGATCAATCCCAATATGCATCAGGTGCGCCCGTGGCTGGCCGAGCATTTGATCCGCGAGGAGCGCGCGGCCGAAGCCGAGCCGCATTACCTGCGCCTGCGCGAAGTGCCGGGCTACGAACGCGTCGTTCAACTCGGCCTGGCCGACGTCGCGCGCGCGGACGGGCGTCTGGAAGAAGCCGTCGCCGGCTATCGCGCCGCGCTTGAGGTCGATCCGACCCTGTCGATGCCGACGCGCGCGCTGGCGATGAGCTTGGCCGAGCTCGGCCGCAACGACGAAGTGGTCGACGCGTACAGCCGCTACCTCGCGCACGTGCCCGACGACGACGACATGCGCGCGCTGCGCGCCGACATTCAGATGCTGACCGGGCAATGGCCGCAAGCCGCGCTCGACCTGCGCATCTTGAGCGACCGCAATCCGCTCGACACCGAGGCGCGCAACCGCCTGGCCATCGTCGAGGAGTATCTCGGCGTGCTCGACAGCGCGCGCGCGAACGCCGCCGCCGTGCTGCGCACGAAACCCGACGATGCCGAGATGCGCCTGATCCAGATTCGCGCGCTGCTGCAGGCGGGCGACAACGCCGGCGCGCGCAGCGCTCTCGAGCAGTTCGGCAAGCTGTCGTTGAGCGAAGGCCAGAACCGCTTGCGCCTGAATTATCTCGGGCGTGTGCACGATCGCGCCGGCGAAGCCGCCGACGCCGTGCGCTGTTTCGCCGAAGCGCAACGCGGCGGATCGGCCGCGATGCCGCCGCTGGACGCGCCACGCCCGGAACTGGCCGCCGCGCTGGAGGAAGCGCCCGGCGAACCGTGGGCGGATGCGCCGGTATTGCTGCTCGGCATGCCCGGCAGCGGCGTCGAACGCATCGCCGAATTGCTCGCCGATCAGCAGCCGGCGATCGGCGTGCTGCGCGATCGCGTCGGCACGACGATGCGCGACGACGATTTCAACCTGCCGCGGTTCCGTCACTACTGCGGCGAGCTCGACGAAGGCGAGCGCGCCGCGCTGCGCGAGCGCTACCTGGCACCGCTGCGCGCACGCGGCATCGGACCGGGGCGACTGCTGGTCGATTGGCTGCCGCGCTGGGATGCGCACCTGCTCGCGCTGGTGCGTCGCGCGATGCCGGGCACGCGCCTGATCGTGGTCGAGCGCGATCCGCGCGACGCCCTGCTGAACTGGCTCGGCATCGGCTTCACCGCCGGTTTCCCGTGCGGCGACGCGCTCGCCGCCGCGCAATGGCTGGCGCGCGCGCGCACGCACCTGCGTCACGGCGCGGAACTGGACCAACCGCAGCGGCTGGTCGTCAATGCCGACGCGGTGCTCGACGATCCGGCCGGCGCCGGCGCTGAACTCGCGCGCTTTCTCGGACTCGAACAACTGCAACCCGGCCCGCGCTTCGCTTTCAACATGCGCGGCCTGGGCGGGTTGCCGATCCGCTTCCCGGCCGGGCATTGGCAGCACTATCGCGAGGCCCTGGCCGAACCGTTCCGATTGCTCGAATAGGAGACCGAATGCGCCGCTACGCTCTGCTCGCACTCGCCTTTCTCGCGGCGCCCTGCGGCGCCGCGGTCAAGTTGGATACGCTGACCCTGCCGCCCGGCTTCAAGATCGAGCGCTACGCCGAGGACGTGCCGAACGCGCGCCAGCTCGCGCTCGGCGCCAAGGGCACGGTGTTCGCCGGCTCGCGCGACGCCGGCAAGGTCTATGCGCTGACCGATACCGACGGCGACGGCCGCGCCGACAAGGTACGTATTCTGGCAAGCGGCTTGCGCATGCCGTCGGGCGTCGCGTTCCACGGCGGTGATCTCTACATCGGCGCGGTCGACCGCATCCTCGTGCTGCGCGGCATCGAGGACAAACTCGACCAGCCGCCTAAACCCGAAATCGTCACCGACAAACTGCCCAGCGACGCGCACCACGGCTGGAAGTTCATCGCCTTCGGTCCCGACGACCGCCTGTACGTGCCGATCGGCGCGCCGTGCAACATCTGCGACAAGGGCAAGGACTACGCCAAGCTGATCAGCATGAAGGCGGACGGCAGCGACTGGCGCGACGAGGCTTACGGCATCCGCAACACGGTCGGCTTCGACTGGCAGCCCGGCACGAAACAACTTTGGTTCACCGACAACGGCCGTGACATGCTCGGCGACGATCTGCCGGCGGACGAATTGAACCGCATTAGCCGGCGCGGCGAACACTTCGGCTATCCGTATTGCCATCAAGGCGATTCGCTCGATCCGGAGTTCGGCGCCGGTAAGTCGTGCAAGGACTACATCGCGCCCGCATTCAAGCTCGGCGCGCACGTCGGCGCGATCGGCATGCGCTTCTACACCGGCTCGATGTTTCCGGCCGCCTGGCGCGGCGCGGCGATCGTCGCCGAACACGGCTCGTGGAACCGCTCGAAGAAATCCGGCTACCGCATCGTCGCGATCGCCACCGACGGCGCCAAGGCGAAGCAACAGGACGTGCTGATCGACGGCTTCCAACGCAACGAAGTCGCGCAAGGCCGGCCCGCCGACGTGCTGGTGATGCCCGACGGCGCGCTCTTGGTTTCCGACGACTACGCCGACGCGGTCTATCGCGTCAGCTATGCGGCCCCGGCCAAAGGGAAGTAAGCCATGCAACTGCGCAGCAACGATTTCAACGATCTGCAGCCGATCCCCGACGCACTCGCCTTCGGCAAGCCCGGCGCGAACGGCGAGCCGTGCGTATTCAGCGCGAATCTGAACCCGCATCTGGCCTGGTCCGAGCCGCCCGCCGGCACGCGCTCGTTCGCCCTCCTGTGCATCGACGACGACGTGCCTACCGTCGGCGACGACGTCAACCAACCCGGCCGCCGCGTGCCCGCTTCGCTGCCGCGTGCGGAGTTCGTGCACTGGCTCTTGGTCGATCTGCCGCCCGAGCTGTGCGAGCTTGCGCGCGGCAGCTGCAGCGACGGCGTCATCGAACGCGGCAAGCGTCAGCCGCGCGGGCCGGCCGGATCGCGCCAAGGCCGCAACGACTACACCGGTTGGTTCGCCGGCGACGCCGCGATGGCCGGCGACTATCTCGGCTACGACGGTCCGTGCCCGCCGTGGAACGACGATCGCCTGCATCACTACCGTTTCGTGCTGCATGCGCTCGATCTCGCCGCGCTCGATCTGCCGACGCCGTTCGGCCTCAGCGACGTGCGCGCCGCGCTGCGCGGCCACGTCCTCGCCGAGACCACGCTGACCGGCACCTACACCTTGAACCCCGCGCTGCGGCGGTGAGTCCGCGTTCCGCGCGAGCAGCCTGCGCATGAGTGCGGCCGACCTCGCCGCGCGCCGTCGCGCCGCGCGCGCCTTGGCCGAGCAAGGTCGCATCGTCGAAGCCGAACGCGAGTTCGGCCTCGTGCTGCAGGAAGCAGCGGACGACCTCGATGCGCTGAATTTCCTCGCGCTGTGCGCGCACGGCCGCGGCCGCTACGAGCAAGCACTCGGATTGCTCGAACAGGCGCGGCGTGCGCATGCGGACGACGCGGTCACGCTCGGCAATCTCGGCGTGTTGTATCGCGAGCGCGGCCGCTTGGGCGAAGCGCACGACGCGCTGTCCGACGCGCTGCGGCGACAACCGGACGCATTCGTCACACGCCTGCGTCTGGGTGAAGTGCTGCAGACGCTCGGCCGCGATGCCGACGCGTTGCCGGCGTACTTCGGCGCGATCGTGACTGCGCAACGGCACGGCGCCTGGCTCGACGAGGCGAGTACGCCGCCGCCGTTGCGCCCGCTGGTGCAGCACGCGATGCGCAGCGTCGCCGGCGGCCGCCGCGCGCTGTTCCGCGCGCTGCTCGATCCTTTGCGCGAGCGTCACGGCGGCGCCGCCTTGGCGCGCGTCGAACGCTGCCTGGCGATGTATCTCGGCGACCAGCCGCTGGTTTATGCGCAAAGCGGACAGCGGCCGAAGTTCTTGTACTTCCCCGACCTGCCCAGTCCGCGCTACTTCGAGCGCGAACGGTTTCCGTGGTACGCCGCGCTGGAAGCGCAAGCGCCGGCGATCCGCGCGGAGATGCTGGCGGTATTGGCCGAGTCGCGCGGCTTCGAGCCGTTCCTCGGCGAGATCGACGATCCGCGCCTGCTGCAAGAACAACTCCGCGGCGAGCGCGGCACGCCGGCGTGGGATGCGTATTTCTTCTATCGCCACGGCGTGCGCCACGAGGACAACGCACGGCGCTGCCCGCGCACCGCGGCAGCACTCGACGCCGCCCCGCTGTGCCGCATCCGCGAGCACGCGCCGGAAGTTTGCTACTCGGTGCTCGCGCCCGGCTCGCACATCCTGCCGCACTACGGCGTCACCAACACGCGCGTGGTCACCCATCTGCCGCTGCTGGTGCCCGACGATTGCGCCCTCGTCGTCGGCGGCGAACGGCGGCTGTGGCAGGAAGGCGTCTGCTTCAGCTTCGACGACACCTACGAGCACGAAGCCTGGAACCGCAGCGCCGACACGCGCGTGGTGATGCTGCTCGACGCCTGGAATCCCTACCTCAGCAAGGTCGAATGCGACGCGCTGACGACGCTGATCGGGGCGATCGGCGACTTCAATCGCGCCGCCGCGATCTGAATCGCACCGCATCGATACACCGGAGCCTCGAACAGCGCCGGCAAGAGCGTGCGCGCCGCCACAAAATGGAAAATTGCGAGCCCCGCGACCAAATCGGACGTACTACCGTCCTTGTTCGACCTCGCTCTTGATTGGAACCGCCAGCCCCATGAGTCCCATTTCGATTTCGCTGCTCGCCATCGCCCTCAACGCCGGCACGCCGGCAGCGCCCAGTAGCTGGGTGCTCGGCCAGGGCAGCGCCGACTGCAGCGGCACCGACGTCGATTTCTCCGACGCGCGCCACGGCTTCGCCTCTTGCGCATTCTCCCAGATCATGACCACCGACGACGGCGGTCTGAACTGGAGCGTGAGCGAGACGTCGCTGCAACAAAGCCTCTTGTTCGCACACGCAGTGAGCGCCGACGAGTTGTACAGCGCGCGGCTCGGGATGTATCACAGCACCGATCGCGGGCATACCTGGACCGAGCTCGGCAATTTGAGCGCCTCGGAGGCCGGCTCGGTGTTCGATGCGTATTTCGCCGCGAGCGGACGCATCGTCGCGATCCGCGGCGGCGACGTGCTCTACAGCGACGACAGCGGCGCGACCTGGCAGACCGGCTTCCCGGCGCAGTTCCCGATCTTCCCCGACGAGCTGCATTTCCCGAGCGACACGGTCGGCTACGCCACCGGCGGCATCACCACCGAACAGGGCAGTTCGGGCACCGTCCTGCGCAGCAGCGACGGCGGTAACAGCTGGAGCATCCTGGAGTTCACCCACGGCGAGATTCAGGCGGCGGACTTCTTCGACGAAGACCACGGCGTAGTCGCGACCCTGACCAGCGAGGTCTATACCACCGCCGACGGCGGCGCCAGCTGGCAGTTGCTGTCGACCTTGCCCGACAACGCGACCGCGATGGACCTGGTCCACCGCGACGCGAAGCATTGGTACATCGCCACGGTGCAGGGCTGCCTGCTCGAGACCTACGACGCCGGCGCCACTTGGCAGACCGGCTACTGCGATCCGGACCAGCGCGCCTTGGTGGCGATCAGCCTGCGCGGCGGCGCGGCAGTGGCGGTCGGCAACGACGGCATCGTGCTGTACGAAGACCGCATCTTCCGCGACGGGTTCGGGGCTGCCGGCGGCGGCTGAGCGGGCGGCGGCCACTGTGATGGAGCGATCGCAATCGTCGGCGTTGAGCGAGGCCGTCGATTGGGGGACACTCGCGCGCCCTGCCGAACCGAACGCACGGACGCCGATGATCGATCTCGCTCACGCCACGCACGCGCTGCACGCCGCCGCGCTCGAACGCGAACTCTTGTCCGACATTCCGCTGGCGCGCGCGATGGCGTTGACGGCGAGCGCCTACGACGGCGACTCGCTGCACTTGGCGGTGCCGCTCGCGCCGAACGTCAACGACAAGGGCTGCGCGTTCGGCGGAAGTCTGGCCAGCCTGATGACCCTGGCTGGCTGGGGCCTGATCCGTCTCGCTCTGGATGCGCGCAATCTGCACTGCGACATCTACGTGCAGGACAGCTCGATCCGCTACCTCGCGCCGGTGTGGCAGGATTTCGAAGCGGTCGCGCGGCTGGCCGAGGGCGAGCGCTTCGAGGACTTCTTCACGACGCTGGCGGCGCGCGGCAAGGCACGTCTGCGCACGCATTGCCTGGTGCCGCTGGCCGACGCGACACCGGCGGCGACACTGGAAGCGCGCTTCGTCGCGATCGCAAAGCGCTGACGGTCGTCAGCGCTTTGCGGCACAATCGAATTTCGGGAGGATCCGCATGCGCCGCTACCGTACTCACTTCCTGCTGCTCGCCGTCGCCAGCGCGCTGCTCGCGTCGTGCGCAACCGACAAGATGCGCTCGAAGGAAACCGTGCTGACCGACACGCTGCGCACCTACGCGGCGACGATCCGCTGGGGCGACGTCACCCAAGCGCAGTCCTTCATCGATCCGAAATTATTGGCCGAGCATCCGCCGAGCGCGCTCGATCTGGCGCGCTTCAAGCAGGTGCGAATCACCGGCTACAACGAGCAGCCGGCGGTACCGGTCGGCGAAGACGAAGTGCGCCAGGTGGTCGAGATCAGCCTGGTCAACGTCTACACCCAGGCCGCGCGCAGCGTGGTCGATCACCAGACCTGGCGCTATGACGAACCGACCAAACGCTGGCTGCTGATGACCGGGCTGCCCGACATCACCACGCCGTCGCAGTAAGGCGCGCCGGGCGGTTCAGCTATCGGCGCGGCTTACGATCCGGCCGGTGGCTGCCACAGTTCGACTTTGTTGCCTTCCGGGTCCATCACCCAGCCGAACTTGCCGTACTCCGACTCGTCGGTCTTATCCAGCACCTCGCAGCCTTCTTCGCGCAGGGCCTGCAGCAAGGCGTGCAGATCGTCGACGCGGTAGTTGACCATGAACCCGGCGCGGCTCGGCGCGAAGTAGGACCCATCGCCGATCGACCAGGCGGTGGTGCCGCCGACCGGCGTGCCGCTGTCGTCGGTCCAGCGGAATGCGGCGCCGCCCCATTCCTGCACGTCGATGCCGAGGTGCTTCTTGTACCAGGCGCACAGCGCAGACGGATCCTTCGCGCTGAGAAACACCCCGCCGATGCCGGTGACTCTTTTCATGTCGTCTCCCTAGATCGTTGAAATCGATGCGTCGCGGTTCGCTCAGGCGCCGGCCAGCGCGGACGCTGCGCGCCGGCGCAGGATCGCTGCGGAAATGAGGCTGATCGCCAGACCGATCAGAAATAGGGTAGCGAACATCACCGCGGCCTGGAACGCGTAGTTGAAGAACAGCGGCCGCATCTGCTCCATCTCGGCCAGCTGGCGCGCGATGCTGGCCGCATCGGCACCGCTGCCCTGGATCTGCGCGACGTAGTGGTCCCACAGCTTCTGCGGAAAGCCGTCACCCATGATCCAATAGAACGCGTACGTGGCCAGACCGAACAAGAGCGAAGCGACCGCGCTCACGCCGACGCCGATGCCCAGAGCGCGCGAGAAGCTCAAGACGCCGCCGCGCCGCTCGCGTTCGCGGCGCATCGCGAAATAGACCGTCGTCATCGTCAGCACCATCGAGCTGTAGCCGACGATCTCGCCGTAGCGGAACCAGTCCGCGCGGCCGCCGAACACGGCGATCGGTCCGAACATCAGCACGTTGACCAGCACACCGGCCAGCAGGCCGTAACGCAGCACCAGCGATTTCATGGCGGAAACCCTCCCTCGAACGGTCGGCGCACGCTAGCTGAGCCGGCGGCCGCGGCCCATCGCCCGAACGGGTGAAGATCGGGTGAGTCGCGGGCGATAACGCCGCCCACCCGCTCAGTGGCGCGCGATGACACCGCTGCGGCGCGCCGCGGCAACCGCTTCGGTGCGCCGGCGCGCGCCGAGTTTGGCGTAGACGTTGGTCAGATGGGTCTTGACCGTGTTGGCCGAGACGCCGAGTTCGCGCGCGATCTCCTTGTTGCTGTGCCCTTCGGCGAGCAGATCGAGCACGTGCCGCTCGCGCGGGCTGAGCAGGGGTGAGTCGGTCTCCGCGGCCGCCTCGCCGAGTGCTGCCGCGGCGGAAGCCGGCGGCACGACCGGTGCCGCCGCCTCGCGCGGGCGCCGCGCGAACCACAGGCCGGCGCCGACGCCGGCGAGCGCGATCGTCGCGGCGAGCAGTTCGCGGCCCCAATCGAAGCGCAGCGGCATCAGGCTGACCAGACGCAGGCAGACCAGCGCGCTCGCGGCGAGCGCGCCGTAGGCGAGGATCAGGCGGAGAGTCGGCCAACGCATGCGCGGATGATCGCCCGCGCCGCGGCGGCCGCCAAGCGCAGCGCCGCTTTGCCTCGCCGCGATCGCTCCGGGATAATGCGCGGCCGCTACGCGCCCTCGCCGCCCAATGTCCGACATCCTGCATCGCTTGCCCGAGTTCTTCGGCAACCATCCCTACCTCTCGCTCGGCTTCCTCGGCGTCCTGATCGCGCTGGTCGCCAACGAGGCGCAGCGGCTCACGCGCAGCTACAAGGCGCTCACGCCGGCCGGACTGACCCAGCTGATCAATCGCGACAACGCGCTGTTGGTCGACGTCTCCAGCCTGGCCGATTTCGAGAAAGGCCATATTCCCGGCGCCAAACACGTCGCGATGAGCCAGTTCGATCCGGAGAGCAAGGAGCTGGCCAAGGTCAAGGATCTGCCGGTGGCGATCGTGTGCAAGAGCGGCCAGACCTCGGCCAGCGCCGCGCAGCGTCTGAAGAAGGCCGGTTTCAGCAAGGTGTTCTGGCTCGAAGGCGGCCTCGGCGCCTGGACCGAGGCGCAGATGCCGCTGGCCAAGGGCCGCGCCTGAGCGATCCGCACCGGCGCCGTGCGCCGGTGCTAGGCTTCGCCTTCGCAGGGGGTCTGCGAGGGAGAAAGACCATGTTGACTCTGCCCAAGCCTTTGCTGGCGTTGGGGTTTGCGTTCGCGAGTGTCGGCGCGCCGTCATTACACGCCGACGAGTTGCCGCCGATCGGATCGCCCAACGTCGCGATCGCCGATCCGTTGATTCCGTCGCCGCTGACAGCACCGTGCACCGTCACGCTGTTCGAGAACCGTCAGTTCGCCGACTTCGACCCGAAGCTGTTCAGCTATACGCCGCCTGCCGATTGCCCCGGACCGTGGCAGAAAGTCGTGTTGAGCCTCGATTACTCGGTCACGATGGGCCGTCAGTTCGATCGCACCTCCACGCTCTGGCTCGGCGGCGCGATCCTCTACTTCGGCACCACGCAGGAACCGTCGGCGACGGTGGCGCCGAGCTGGCACATCGAGCGCGATCTGACCGACTACAGCGCCTTGTTCTCCCAAGCTCAGGAAGGCCGCGCGATCCTCGGCAACTTCGTCGGCACCTCCGACGGCGTCGACTACACCGGCATCATCGTCGGCACCGCGACGCTGCGCTTCTATCCGCTCGCGCTCGGCGTGCCCGACCATCCGCCGCGGCCCGATCGGCTGCTGCCGCTGGCCGGCAGCGCCGACGGCGGCACCGCCGACCTGGTCGGCGACGCGCGTTTGGCGGTCACCTTCGAGAGCTTGCCGACCAACGTCGAGCGCGCTTTTCTCGACGTCTACGCGCAGAGCCAGGGTGGCGGCGAGAACGGCGACGAGTTCTGGTATTTCAACCTGCCCGACGAGATCGCACCGATCTTCGCTGCCGGCAAGGGCAGCGCGTTCCGCGAAACGCAGATCGCGATCGACGACCAGCCGGCTGGTGTTGCGCCGGTGTATCCGTGGATCTACACCGGCGGCGCCGATCCGCTCTTGTGGCGGCCGATCGTCGGCGTGCAGACGCTCGCGTTCGAGCCATATCGCGTCGACCTGACACCGTTTGCGGCTTTGCTCAGCGACGGCCAGCCGCATACCGTTTCGCTCGGCGTGTTCAACGCGCACGATCATTTCTCCACCGCCGCCAATCTGCTGCTGTACCTCGATCACGGCACGACCCAAGTCACCGGTGAAGTGACCGCCAACACGCTGAGCGCCGCGCCGACACCCACCGTGGTGCAAAACATCACCACCGAAAGCGACACCAGCCAAGGCACCGTGACGGTCAGCTCGACGCGCGAGTTCACCATCGCCGGGCGTCTGCAGACCTCGCACGGCACAGTAGTGACCGAGATCGCGCAGAGCATCGCGTTCTCCAACACCGCCGATCTGCTCAGCGTCGGGCAGGGTTATCCGTACCGGCAGAACGTCGTGCAGACGACCACGATCGATTCGACCACGCGACGCACGGACGGCGCGGCGACCAGCCTGGTGCGCGAGCAGCGCAGCTATCCGCTGACCTTCAACTACAGCGACGGCCCGGGCGCGGACGGCAACGAGATCTTCGCCACCGCGGTCGACCAGGCGTTCCGTCAGCAAGTGGACATCGGCTACGTCGGCTACGGCCAGCGCACGGCGCGACGCGAGAGCCATCTCACCACCAGCGCGGCACGCTATTTCGACGCCGACGGCAACAACACCGACCTGCAAGCGGACTCGACCCACAGCTACGCCTACGACGATCCGTTCGGCGCTTGCTATCGCCGCACGATCAGCGCGAGCCGGCGCGGGCTGGCCTTGCCCGGCGCGGTCACCGCCGCCAGCGACGGCGACGGTTGCGCCAACGGCAATACGCTGGCGTGGTTCGACGTCTACTACAACTACGGCTCGTCGGTCACCGACGCGACCATCCAGTTGCTGCCCTGACGGGTGCGGCGGAGCGCGCGCAGGCGCGCTCCGCCGCGGATGCGCCGCCCGCGCGTACGTGGAATAATCCCCACCCTTTCCCTCTCAAACGAGCAGATTCATGGCAGAGAACAGCAACGGCGCGCCGAACGGCCAGACCCCTCCGCAGCAGGCCCAGGCGCAGTTGAATCTGCAGCGCATCTATCTGAAGGACGTTTCCTTCGAGGCGCCGGGCGCGCCGCAGATCTTCCAGCAGCAGGGTCAGCCGAACGTCGAGCTGAACTTGAGCCAGCGCGTCGCGCAGGTGGCCACCGACACCTTCGAAGTCGTGCTCAGCGTGACCGCGACCTGCAAGGTCGAAGACAAGACCGCCTATCTCGCCGAAGTGCACCAGGCCGGCGTGTTCGGCTTGAGCGGCTTCGACACCGCCGCGCGCGAAGCGGTGCTGTCGACCTACTGCCCGAACGTGCTGTTCCCGTACGTGCGCCAGACGGTGTCGGATCTGGTGCAGAACGGCGGCTTCCCGCCCTTCTTCCTGCAGCCGATCAACTTCGATGCGCTCTACGCCGAGCAGCTGCGTCGTCGCGCTGAAGGCGGCACCGGCGAAGTCAGCGCGAACGCCTGAGCATTCCGCAGCCGGCCGAGACGGATCGCGCGCGCAATGAGGGAGATTCGAAGGACCGCCAGCCCGGCGATTTTTCGAACCCGCGGCGGCGACGCGAATCCGAGTTCACCTGCGCGAGCGGACGCTGACGTGTCCGCTCGCGCGCTTCATCTTTCCGTGCCGCGCACGCCGCGACGCGCTTCGAGGTTCGCATGAGCGCAGTCGCGGTACTCGGCGCCGGTTCCTGGGGCACGGCGCTGGCCGTGCAACTCGCACGCAACGGCGTGCCGACGACGTTATGGGGACGCTCGCCGCAGGCGATCGTCGAGATGGCGACGACGCGCCGCAATGCGCGCTACCTGCCCGAACTCGAACTGCCCGACACGCTGCAACTGTCGGCGATGATCGAACCGCTGGCGCGCGATGCCGGCACCATACTGATCGCCGTACCGAGCCACGCCTTCGACGATCTGCTGGCGACGATCGCGCCGTGGGTTGCGCCCGGCGTCGGCATCGCCTGGGCGACCAAAGGCTTCGATCCGGCCTCGGGCCGCTTCCTGCACGAGCTGGTCGCCGAACGCTTGCCTGAGCGCCCGGCCGCCGTCGTCACCGGCCCTTCGTTCGCGCGTGAAGTCGCGCAAGGCTTGCCGACCGCGCTGACGGTGCACTCCAGCGACGCCGCTTTCGCGCAGGAACTCGCACAGAAACTGCATTCGCCGTTCTTCCGCGCCTACACCGGCAGCGACGTGGTCGGCGCCGAACTCGGCGGCGCGATGAAGAACGTGCTCGCCGTTGCCACCGGCGTCGCCGACGGCATGCAGATGGGATTGAACGCGCGCGCCGGCCTGATCACGCGCGGCCTGGCCGAGATGCTGCGCCTGGGCGCCGCGATCGGCTCGCGTCCGGAAACCTTGATGGGGCTGGCGGGACTCGGCGATCTCGTGCTGACCTGCACCGGCGACCTGTCGCGCAACCGCCGCCTCGGCCTCGCACTCGGCCGCGGCATCGGACTTGCGCAAGCCGTGGCCGAAATCGGCCAGGTGGTCGAGAGCGTGCAGACCGTCGACACCGTGATGAAGCTGGCCGACGCGCACGGCGTCGAGTTGCCGATCACGGCGCTGGTGCAGAAAGTCCTGCACGAAGAGCTGACGCCGACTGAAGGCATGCACGCGCTGCTGTCGCGCGAGCAGAAGCCGGAATATCCAGACGCATAACGCCCTGGAGTTCCACTGTGCTCCGCATCGATCGACCGTTGCTTACGGATATCGAAGATCTCATGCTGGCGATGGCGGAAGACGAGTACGTCTGTTTCAAGATCGCTCGTCCGGTGCTAGGAACGTATTGCGAGCGGAACGTCAGCTTTCGAGAGATTTCGTCCATTGTCGGAAGGCTTTCGCGGCTAGGCCTGCTTCGCTGGCGCATCCTTCGCAATGGGCGCTTCCACTTCCGCAGCAACGCTTCGCAAAGCGCGCAACGAAGCGGCACCGCCTGGTTCACTGCGAGCATCTCGGGCAAAGCTCATCTTGCGGAGCAGCCGCGTCGCGTCCGCTAAAGGAAGCGAACGTCAACCGGCACGGCCTCAAGGACCGGCGCCGTCGAACCCGAGCTGGCGCCAAGCCTCGTAGACGACGATCGCGACCGCGTTGGACAGGTTCAGGCTACGATTGCCCGGGCGCATCGGCAGGCGCAAGCGCAAGCTCGGGTCGATGCCGTCGAGTACGTCCTGCGGCAGGCCGCGCGTTTCCGGTCCGAACAACAAAGCATCGCCATCGGCGTAGTCGATCGTGTCGTAGCGCTGGCGGCCGCGCGTGGAGAGCGCGAGCAGGCGTTCGGGCGTGGCGGTGCGGATGAAGGCGGCGAGGTCGTCGTGGACGGCGACGGTCGCGAATTCGTGGTAGTCGAGTCCGGCGCGGCGCAGCTTGGCGTGGTCGAGTTCGAACCCGAGCGGCCGAATCAGATGCAGCGCGGCACCGCTGTTCGCGCAGAGGCGAATCACATTGCCGGTGTTCGGCGGAATCTCGGGTTGGAACAAGACGACGTGCAGCACACGCGCATGATCGCACGCTTCATCGGCATTGCCTGGCCGCCGCAGCGGCGGTTCGTCGAACCGCTCACTGCGGCATCAGGCTGGCGCGGAAACCCGGCGCGTGCGCGGCGGCATCGACGCGCGGCAGCGAGGTAGCGCCGTCGCCGTTGTAGGCGATCGCCGTATCCGTGGTGTCCTCAATCTGCGCGACCACGCGCACGGTCGGCAGCGTCACCGTCGCCAGCTGTTCCTGTCGGCCCGAGTTCACGCGTACGGTCGGCAGCAAGGTCACGCTGAGCGGACGGGTCGCCGCGACGCGCATGGTCGCATCGGCGTCCGGGCGCATGCTGTTGGCGACGACGGTCACCTCCGGCAGCAAGGTCGCTTGGATCGGCGAACCGGCATCGACGCTCATCGTGCTCGCATTCGCTTGCGCGGCCGCCGTGGCGGCGAACGCCAGTATCAGGCTAGTACGCAACAGTTTGTTGTTCATGGCTTTCTCCTGGTTAAGTGGGTGATCTGTCCTACGCAAGCACCGTGCCAGCCTCGGCGCGGTCTCCGTTTGCAGATCAATAGATGCAGGATCAAGCAGTTGCGTTGCTAGGCCGGAAGTCATGGGTGGCCGCGCCGAGCAGCGGTCGGACGTACGCTCGGTGTCCGCGTACGCGATCGCGATGGCTTACACGCACTCTGAACGGACGTTCAGCCGGCGGATGCGTGCTCGCCGTGCAGCGCCGCCAGGATGCGCCGGATCTGCGCCGCGTCGCTGCGCGATTCGCCCTGCTGCATGTCGAGCAGATGCGGCGAACGGTGGCGCATGTGCGAGGCGAGCGTGCGCTTGGCCGAAGCATGGAACTCGCGCGCACCGGTTTGTGCGCGTAACGCGGCGATGTTGTCGGCATCGACGCCGGCACCCGCCATCACGACGAGGCGTTGTCCGGCGAGCGCGACCAGTTCGGCGATGCGTGCGGCGCCTTCGAGCGCGCTGGCGCGGCCGCCGGAGGTCAGGATGCGTTCGCAACCGAGTGCGACGATCGCCTCGAGCGCGGCGGACGCATCGCGCGCGAGATCGAACGCGCGATGAAAGGTCACCCCCAGCGTGCCCGCCGCGGCGACCAGCGCGCGGCAGGTTTCGAGGTCGACGTCGCCGTCAGCATCGAGCGCACCGACGACGACGCCGTCGCAACCGAGACGCGCGCAGGCCTCGACGTCGCGCCGCATCGTCTCGATTTCGAGTTCGTCGTAGAGGAAATCACCAGCGCGCGGCCGGATCAGCACGTAGAGCGGAATGCGCAGCCGTTCGCGCGCGAGCGCGATCGTCGCGTACGACGGCGTCAATCCGCCCTCGCCCAGACTGGCGCAGAGTTCGATGCGCGCGGCGCCGGCCTCCTGCGCGGTCAGCGCGGAGGCGAGCGAGTTCGCGGCGATTTCGAGCAAGGCGGCCATCGTGCGAGGCCCGCTTCAGTAAGAGCTTTGCGCCGCGATCAGCGCATCGCGCCGGTCGGCATCGCAGACCGCGTACTTGAAGCCTTTCTGGATCGCCCAGGCGCCGACTTCGCCGCGCTTGTTCAAAGCGAGAAAGCCGACTTGGATCTCTTTCGCCGCCGGCTTGCGTTTGAGGATGCGCGCGACCGCCTCGCGACAAGCGTCTTGCGGCGAGCGTCCCTGCCGCATCAGCTCGACCACCAGAAAGCTGCCGGCATTGCGAATGACTTCTTCGCCGACGCCGGTCGAGGTCGCCGCGCCGATCTCGTTGTCGACGTACAAGCCGGCGCCGACGATCGGACTGTCGCCGACGCGGCCGTGCAGCTTCCACGCCATGCCGCTGGTGGTGCAGGCGCCGGAGAGATTGCCGCGCGCGTCGATCGCGAGCATGCCGATGGTGTCGTGGTCGTGCGCGTCGCCCGGCTTGCGGCCTTCGCCGTAGCTGCGCACTTCGCTGTTGGCCGCCGGCTGGTAGCGCGAGGTCTTCAGCCATTCGCGCCAGGCGCGCTCGGATTCGGGCGTCAGCAATTTTTCCTTGCTGAAGCCCTGCGCCAGCGCGAACTGCAAGGCGCCGTCGCCGACCAAGAGCACGTGCGGCGTTCGTTCCATCACGCGGCGCGCGACCGAGATCGGATGCGCGATGTGCTCGAGCGCGGCGACCGCACCGCAGTTGCCGTGCTCGTCCATGATGCTGGCGTCGAGCGTGAGACGGCCGTCGCGATCGGGATAGCCGCCGCGGCCGACGCTGTGGTTGTCGAGGTCGGCTTCCGGCACGCGCGCGCCGGCCTCGACCGCATCGAGGGCGCGCCCGTCTTTGGACAGAATCTCCCACGCGGCGCGATTGGCGGCGACGCCGAAATCCCAGGTCGACACGACGCGCGGTACGCGGCCGTCGCCACGCGCCGCCGGCTCGGCCGGCACCTGATTGGCGAGCAGCAGCGAAGACGCCGCCACGGATTGCTGCAGAAAACGACGCCGATCGATCATGCCTAGCCCATGTCTGGTGAGAGTGCCGCGTCCCGCTCGCGCCAGGCCTCAGGGCGAGGCCGGCGTCTGCCGCAGCAAGTACGTCGTATAGAGCATGTAGCCGCCTTCCGACGTGACCTGGGTCGTCATGTCGACGAAACCCGACGCCGACCACCACTCCTGATTGCGCAAGCCGGCGATCGCCTGCTGCCATTCCTGTCCGGCCTCGGCACGCGAGCCTTGGCCGCCGAGGTCGTTGTCGGCGGCGAGCACCTGGCACAGGCTGGCGCGGCATTCGACGTGGACCACGGCGATGTGATCGCCGGTGCCTTCGGGCAACTCGTCGATCCAGCCGTCGAGCGATTCCTGCAGTTTCGGCGTCGCGCTGCCCGACCAGCTGTCGTCCGGCTTTTCCTGCTCGAAGCGCTTCCACAGATCGCGCGCGGGATTGGGCAGACGGTCCTTATCCGGCTCGGCCTCCTGCTTGGCGAGCAGGTCGGCGAAGAGATCGGCGGCACGGTCCGGATCGGCCGGCGGCGTTTTCGGTGCTTCTTCGACGACCGCCTCGGCTTCGGGCGGCGGCGCCTCGTCACCGGGCGGAACCACCGGCGGCGCGATCGGCACGGTCGGCGGCAAGGTCACCGGCGCGGCCGGCGGAGGCGGCGCCGGATGCTTGGCGAGTTCGTGCGGCGCGGGCGCTTCCGCTTTCGCCGCTGCGGGATGCGGCGCCGGCGCGCGCGGCAAGGCGAGATACAGCCAGATCGACGCGGCGGCGATCAGGGCGCAAAGGATGAGCAGACGCTGATGGCGCATGGCGGGCCAGTCTTCCGGCGTGCAGAGCACACGAAGGCACCGGCGAGTGTCCCGCAGTTCGGCGGAAACGAAAAGCCCGGCGTCGCACGAACCCAACGGGGTTCACCGACGCCGCTGCCGGCATTCGATTCCAGGACGGACGAGTCGACGCGAGCGTTGCGCCGGTCGGCCGCTGCACAGACTGCCGCAGCGCGTCCTCAGCCGAACGTCATCGGTGTATCCGTGCGCCGGACACTGCTACCAGGCGATCGTCTCGCCGGTCTGCGCGAGAAAGCGCCCGTTGTCGGCCGGCTTCAAACCGTCGACGACGCGCAACATCGCGGCGATCGATTCGTCCGCGCCGAGCGGCGCATTGGCGCCGCCCATGTCGGTGCGCACCCAGCCTGGGCTCAAGGCGATCACGATCGCGCCGCGCTCGGCCAGGGCGACGGCGAGCAGCTTGCTCGCCATGTTCAACGCCGCCTTGCTGATCGCGTAGCTCGGCGTGTACATGGCGCGCGTGCCGGCGATCGAGCCGAGGCCGCTGGAGAGGTTGACGATCTTGGCGCCGTCCGCCAGTCGCGCCGCCAGCGCTTGCGTCAGCAGCAGCGGACCGGCCGCATTCGCCTCGAACGCCTGACGCAGACCGTCGAGCGCGATCGTGCCGAAGCGCTCGCCGCCGATCGAGAGACCGGCGTTGTTGATCAAGACGCCGATGCGCAGATCGAGCGTTTCCAGCTCGCGCACGAGTTCGGCGATCGAGCGCGCATCGGGCAAGCTCAGCGGCAGCACGACCAGATGTCCCGGATGCTCGCCGGCGAGGCGGTTCAGCGGCAGCGCGCGTCCGGGTTGGCGACAGGTCGCGACGACGCGCTCGCCGCGAGCGAGCAGCTGACGCACGAATTCGAGGCCGAGGCCGCGATTCGCGCCGGTGACGAGGACGTGCGCCATGTCACGCTCCTGTAGCAAGGCAGCGTCGGGCTGCCGGTCGATGCCTCGGCAGGTTAACCCAAACGCGAGCGCGCGATGTGCGGCTGCCGCTGCGGCACTCGTCGATTCACGTCCGCATGGCGTTACGCACCGCCAGTCGCACGCGCAACACGCATCGAAGAAACAGCGCGCGATGGTGCCGATCGCCTCGCCCGCAGTGCGCTACGCCGACGGCGTCGCTCGATCGCGTCGCAGCCGTCGATTTCGCGCCTTCAGGCTGGACGTCGGCGCTGCATGCGCGCAGGATCGGAGGTTTACCCAATCTCGCCGCGCCTCGCGCATGGACGAATCGACCTTCCAACAGCTGCTGTCGCACCACGCGGAATCCGCGTTGGATCGCGACGCGCTGGCGAAAGGTGCCGAGGACTTGCGCCGCGGCCGCGTGCGGCGGCTGTGGTACGACAGCGCGCGCATCGACGCCTGCACGCTGTTCGGCGCAGTGCAAGGCGAGGCGGACGAGGCCTATACCGCGAGCGTGCGCATCGTCTTCAACGGCGACGCGCGCCCGCATCTGCAAACGCAGTGCACCTGTCCGCTCGGCGGCGATTGCCAGCACGTCGCCGCGATCGTGCTGCGCGCGCTGGACGAAGCGGGCACGGCCGCACCGCCGGCGGCGAATCTGGTCGCGCCGCCGCTCGGCGCCTGGGCCAGCTGGCTGGATACGCTGGAAGCGCCGGAAGAAACCTACGCCAAGAAAACGGCCGAACCCGAACGCACGTTCGGCCTGGTGCTGCGTCTGGGTGCCGGCGCGCTGCCGGGTTTGCAGGTGCAGCCGGTTTGGCTCAGCGCGGGCAAGCGCGGCGGCTACCTCGCGCCGCGCCCGATCCAGCCGCACGTCGCCGGCGATCCCTGGGCTGGACTGAGCGCTGCGCAGTTCGAACGCGTGGCGCAACTGCGCATGCGCACGCCGGCTTATGCCGGCGCCTATCTGCTGGCCGAGGCGCGCGACGAGGATTTGCTCGAAACGCTGCTGGCCGATTACCTCTGCTTCATGGACAAGCCGTCGACGCAGCGCGTCGTGCTCGGACCGCAGCGCGATCTGGGCTGGCAATGGCAGAGCTATGAAGACGGCAGCCAGAAGCTGATGCCGGTGTTGGCCGACGCCTCGCCGAAAGCGCGCCTGCTGCGCATCGGTGGTCTTTGGTATTGGGAGCCGGCGCTGCGCGCGCTCGGCCGCATCGACGCCGATGCCGACGTCGCCGAGGCGGCGCTGCGCGCACCGGTGCTGCTGCCCGAGCAAGCCGCCTTGCTCGACGAGCGCTGGCAGCGCAGTCCGCGCCTGAAGTCGCTGCCGGCGCCGGCGACACCGGCGCGGCTGGAGACGCACAAGGTCACGCCGACGCCGGTACTGACCCTGCGCGCAGTGCCGGCGCAGGCCTTGGGCCAGCCGTATCAGGCCGGTTGCGTGCGGCTCAGTTTCGACTACGACGGCCCGCGCCTGAAGTTCGCCGCGGCGGCGACGCGCGAGCGGCGCCTGCACGAGGGCCGCCTGCTCGAAGTGGTGCGCGATCGCGCCAGCGAAATCGCCGCGGTCGAGCGCCTCGACGGCGTCGGCTTCGTCGACGCCGAGCTGTTGCCGCGCATCACCGGCATCGCGCGCGGCGCGCTGCGCGAAGGCGATTTCGTGATCGAGCACGGCCGCGGCCAGCTCGCCGCCGCCGATCAGGTGTTCGCATTCGCCTCGCGCTTGCGCGAACTCGGCTTCCGCGTCGAGTCGGAACCGGAGTTTCCGTTCGAGCTGATCGACGAGCCGGACGACTGGTACGCCGAGATCGAAGAGTCGGGCAATGCCTGGTTCGATCTGCGCCTGGGCATCGACGTCGGCGGCGAACGCGTCGATCTGCTGCCGATCCTGCATCGGCTGCTGGCCGATCCGCAGTTCCCGCTGTCGCCGCGCAAGGGCGAAGCCGAAGACGCGGTGTGGCTGGTGCCGATCGACGCGCGCCGGCGCGTGCCGCTGCCGCTGACGCGGCTGCGCGAACTGATCGCGCCGCTGCTCGAATGGCTGCAGTCGATGGGCAACGAGGTGGCGGAAGGCACGCTGCGCTTGCGCCGTTCGCAAGCCTCCGTACTGCAGGAACTCGCCCCCGACCTGCCGTGGCGCGGCGGCGAGCGCCTGCGCGCGGAACTGGAACGATTGCGCGAAGCGCGCTCGCAGCTGGCCGAACCGGAAGGGTTCCGCGCCAGCCTGCGCGCCTATCAGCGCGACGGCCTCGCCTGGCTCGGCTTCCTCGCCGACGCCGATCTCGGCGGCATCCTGGCCGACGACATGGGTCTGGGCAAGACCGTGCAGCTGCTCGCGCATCTGTTGTCGGAGAAGCAGCGCGGCCGCCTCGACGGTCCGGCGCTGATCGTCGCGCCGACCAGTCTGGTCACCAATTGGCGCGAGGAAGCGCAGCGCTTCGCGCCGGACCTGTCGGTGCTGGTGCTGCACGGTCCGGCCCGTGCGGAATCGTATGCGCGGATTCCCGAGCACGATCTGGTCATCACGACGTACCCGCTGCTCGCGCGCGACGAGGACGCGCTCGCCGCGCACGAGTACGCCCTGCTCGTGCTGGACGAGGCGCAGGCGATCAAGAACGCCAAGAGCCAGACCGCCAAATCCGTGCGCAAGCTGCCGGCGCGGCGGCGTCTGGCGATGACCGGCACGCCGCTGGAGAATCATCTGGGCGAATTGTGGGCGCAGTTCGACGCGGTCGAACCGGGATTGCTCGGCAGCGAGAAGAACTTCACCAAGTTTTATCGCACGCCGATCGAGAAGCACGGCGACGTCGAGCGCCGCGCGCGCCTGCAGCGCCGCATCGCGCCGCTGTTGCTGCGCCGGCGCAAAGAGGATGTGCTCGACGACCTGCCGCCGAAGACCGAGATCGCGCGCAAGGTCGAGCTCGACGGCGCGCAGCGCGAACTGTACGAGACGCTGCGTCTGGCGCAGCACGAACGCGTATTGGCCGAAGTGCGCAAGCGCGGCCTGGCGCAGAGCGGCATCGTCGTGCTCGATGCGCTGCTCAAGCTGCGCCAAGCGTGCTGCGATCCGCGCCTGGTCAAGCTCGAAGGCGCGCGCCGCGTCGACGAATCGGCCAAGTTGGAACTGCTGCTCGACCTGGTCGACAGCCTGGTCGACGAAGGCCGCCGCGTGCTGGTGTTCAGCCAGTTCACCGAAATGCTCGGCCTGATCGGCCAGGCGCTGAGTGCGCGCAAGCTGCGCTGGCAGATCCTGAGCGGCGACACGCCGGCGCGCGAGCGCGGCGAGTTGGTCAAGCGCTTCCAGGAAGGCCGCGTGCCGCTGTTCCTGATCAGCCTCAAGGCCGGCGGCGTCGGCCTCAACCTGACCGCCGCCGATACCGTCATCCACTACGACCCGTGGTGGAATCCGGCGGTGGAGACGCAGGCCACCGACCGCGCCCACCGCATCGGCCAGGACAAAGCGGTGTTCGTCTACAAGCTGATCTGCTCGGGCACGGTCGAAGAGAAGATCCAGGCGTTGCAGCAGCGCAAGGCGGATCTCGCCCAGGCCGTGCTCGAAGGCGGCAGCACGCAGAGCCTGCGCTTCGACGAGGAAGATCTGGCCGAGCTGTTCGCGCCGCTGTAGCGGATACGGTACTGGCCGAGCGCGCGGCCTGGGATTGCATGGCCGAGCATGGCGGGACCGAGCACGCCAGCGCGACCACGCTGACCACGATCCTGCCGAGCGAAATCTTCGGCCAGGCTCTGTCGCTCGACTATCTCGGCTCGGTCCAGCTGATCCAGCGTCAGCTGCGAAATCGTCGATTCACCGATACGAACCGCAGTCCAACTCGTGACACCGGCGAATCGAAGCGCGACGCTAACCGGAATCGCGTTCGAGCAGATCGACGTATTCGAAGCGTCCGTCGCGTCGCACGCGTTCACCGCGCGCCAGCGCGATCGGTGCGGACCATCCGGGAGCTGCGTAGACGCAGGTGTGGAACTCGCCGTTCTCGCCGCAGGGATCGACGCTCGGCGGCAATTGGTCGAGCAAGTCCGCATCGAATTCGCGGCCGCAGAAGTCGGCCGCCAGCTGCGCGGTGTCGACACAGCACAACACGGCGCGAAAGCCGCGTGCGACGAAGTCCTGTGCCAGCCGGCGGGTGTCTTCGCCCCAGAGCGGAAACAACCCGCGCCAGCCGAGGCGCGCGAGCTGCGCTTCGCGCCAGGCGCGCACGTCGGCGAGAAAGAGGTCGCCGAATGCGATCGTTTGCAAGGCTGGCTCGGCGTGGCGTGCCTGCGCGAGCGCACGCGCGAATGCGGCCTCGTACGCGTCGTTGGCGGCCGCGGCCGGAATCTCGGCGACGTAGAGCGGCAAGCGCAGCCGTTCGATCTGGCGTTGCAGGATCGAGCGGCGCACGCCGTGCATGCTGATGCGCTCGTAGTCGGCCGTCACCGTGGTCACCACGCCGACGACGCGATAGCGCGGATCGGCGCGCAGACGATCGAGCGCCATCGCGGCGTCCTTGCCGCCGCTCCAAGACAGCAAAACCGGCTCGCTCAACGCAGACGCCGCCACAAGCGCAAGCGGTTGTTGGCCGGCATCGCGAGGTCGTCGGCGAGTTCGAAGCCGGCGCCGGCGGCGAGCACGTCGACCTCGGCCGCGTCGCGCAGTCCCATGTGCGGGGCTTGCGCCTTCAGCGAGGCATCGAAGGCCGCATTGCTGTCGCTGGTGTGGCGGCCGCCGAAATTGAACGGCCCGTAGATCGCCAGCTTCGCCTCCACCGTCGTCGCCGCGACCAGGGCGGCGAAGAACATTTCGACTTCGCTCCAGCTCATGATGTGCAGCGTGTTCGCGCTGAACACCGCGTCGTAGGCCGCGCGCGGCCAGGCGCCGCCGACGTCGAGTTCGATCGGCGGCGGCGTGTTCGGCAAGTCGGCCTCGTCGAGCCAGCGGCGCAGACCGGGCAGGTTGTCGGCGCGATCGGAACTCTGCCACGACAGCTGCGGCAACGCGGCCGCGAAATGCACCGCATGCTGACCGGTACCGCTGCCGACTTCGAGCACGCGGCGGCGATCGGCGAACCAGTCGCGCAAGACCTCGAGTATCGGTTCGCGGTTGCGTTCGCTGGCGGCGGAGAACGGCTTGGCCGGCATGCGCTCAGCGCGTACGGCCGCGCGCGTCGCCCTGGACTTCGCGCGGTTGGAAATTGAGCGTGGCGACGTCGAACCACGGCGTGCACAGCGCTTTCTGTTTGCCGATCGCCTCGGCCGACGCGCGCCAAAGTTCGACCCCGTCGGCGGTTTGGCGCGCCGAAAACAGCGCCGGCTCGAATGCAGCGACGTTGAGGCAATAGCGCACGCGCGCCGCTGGCCCGACTTCGGCCAGCACGTCGCCGCCGAGTTCGCCGCCGGGCGCGACGCGCGCGACCAGCGGAATCGGCGGCACGGTCGGCGTCGGCTTGCGCAGCGGCACGGCGCGATGGTGTACGACGAGACCATCCTTGACCGTTTCGGTGGTCGGCGCAGCGACCGCGGCCGCCTTCAATCGTCCTTGCGCGACGGCCAGGCTGTCGCCGCGATCGAATAGCACGACCGCCTGCTTGCCGCCGTTGTGCAGCAGATAGCGCACGCGCAGCGCATGCGTGGCGGGGTCGAGCTTGAAGTCCGCACGCAAGCGCAGCCCGTTCTCTTCCACGGTCGCGCTCGGCACGGTGTCGTTGGCCATGGCGCCAGGTTCGGACGCCCGCTGCTGTGCGGCGCCACCGAGCGCCGCAGCCAGCAGCAGCGGAAAGGTCAGGTTCACCCCGACAGCTTAGTCGGGCCGATGTTCAAAGTGCGTAATGCAGGCGCAGATCCAGACCCAGTTCGGCGCGCAGGCCGTTCTCGCTCAGAGCGGCCGGATTGGCGGTCGTCTTCGGCGTGGCCGGATTGCGATCGAAATCGAACTTCACGCCGCTGTTTTCCAGACCCACCGCCTGACGCTCGGAGTTCGGCACGCCGGCGTTGCGGTCCTGCGCGTCGCTGCCGCGGTAATCGCCCGGCTGGAACGTGCCGGTGACCGCGTTGTAGGCGTGCGACATCTCGTGAAACAGCACGCCGACCGGCGCCGGGAAGGCGCTCATGTGGAACGAAGGGTTGTAGGCGATGACCGCGTCGTCGCCCTTGCCGGCGCGGCCGTTGACCAACTCGGTGTCGGCCCAGGTGCCGCCGGCGGCGACGTCGGGCATGGTGTAGCCGTTTTCTTCGTTGGCCAGCTCGCGGATCGTCACGCTGTTGCCGTTGGCGGCGGCGCGATCGAATTCGGCCAGCATCTGGCGGCCGACCGGCGAGGTTTGCAGGAAATCGACGTCGGCCTGCACGCGCTGCACGAACGCGGGCGAACCCTCGATCTTGAGGCCCTTGGAGCCCGGCGTGCCGGTCAGCTCGACGTTGACGATCTGGTTGCTGGCCCCCTTCGCCGCCGCGAACGTGTCGATGCCTTGCTGCGCGTAGACAACGTCCTTGCCGGCCGCGTTGTCGACCGTGTCCTTGCCCGCGCCGGTATAGACGCGGTCGTCGCCGGCGCCGCTGAGTAGCGTGTCGTCGCCGACGCCGCCCGACAGCATGTCCTGGCCCTCGCCGCCCTCGATGCGATCGTTGCCGGCGCCGCCTTCGAGGTAGTCCGCGCCGGCCGCACCGAGCAGGGTGTCATCGCCGTCGCCGCCGTAGACCACGTCGTTGCCGGCACCGGCGTCGATGCGGTCGTTGCCGCTGTTGCCGAACACGTCGTCGCTGCCGGCTCCGGTCGCGATGGTGTCGTTGCCGGCGCCGCCGTCGACGATATCGTCGCCCGCGCCGGTGGTGATGGTGTCGTCGCCCGCGCCGGCGTCGACGATCAAGTTCACTTTGACGTCGGAGGCGACGTCGATGACGTCGTTGCCGTCGCCGCTGCGCAAGGTCAGCGCCTGCGCGTTGGCCATCTCGAACTGGTAGGCCTTGCCGTTGACGTCGACCGCGAGCGAGCCGTCGGGATTGTTCTTCACCGCGATGCGATCGTCGCCGCGGCCGGTAGTGACGACGAGCTGGTCGGAACTGACGTACTGGCCGCCCTGGCCGTCGTCGGCGAGGGTGCGCTCACGCACGATCGAGACGTCGCCGTCCTGCTGCAGCGGATCGACCGCGATGGTCTTGCCGTCGACCGTCTGCCGCGTGGTGCGGCCGCCGTCGTTGGTCGCATTGCCGTCGATGCGCGTGCTGGTGTCGCCGGCCGCGCGCGTGGCGCCGAGATCGAGATCGGCCGCTTTGGCGTATTGCGCCGCACTCGGCTGCACTTCACGGAAGCCGGCATCGTTCGCACGCACGGCGGAAACAGGGGACATGGCGCACCTCGAGCATTCAGGGACGCCATCCGCTGGCGAGGGGAGGTTCACCGTACGACGGCGTACTGGTGACGTCAGCCTCGGGCGTACCCGAGTTCGGGTTTTCCCTAGGCAGCCGCGACGGCGCCGCCGCGTCCTCGCCAAGTTCCAAAGTTACGCCGCAGGTGACGCGCGCGGCGCGACGCGCTTACGATGCCGCGCGGCACCGGGCCGCGCCGTCGCCGCGCCGATGCTCAATCGCCTCTGGCTGGGTTTCTTCCTCACCGCCGCGGTCGCGGCGCTGGCGCAATGGCTGATCGGCGGCCATGCCGGCGTGTTCGCCGCCATCGTCGGCAGCTTGTTCGAGATGGCCAAGCTGTCGGTCGAGGTGATGATCCTCTTGTTCGGCACGCTGACCTTGTGGCTGGGTCTGTTGCGCATCGCCGAGCAGGCCGGCGTGGTCGACCGGCTCGCGCGCTGGCTCGGACCGCTGTTCGCGCGGCTGATGCCCGAAGTGCCGCGCGACCATCCGGCGATCGGCCTGATCACTTTGAACTTCGCCGCCAACGCGCTCGGCCTCGACAACGCGGCGACGCCGATCGGGCTGCGTGCGATGCGCGAATTGCAGACGCTGAATTCGAGCCCCGACACCGCCAGCAATGCGCAAATCCTGTTCCTGGTGCTGAACGCCTCGTCGCTGACCCTGCTGCCGGTGTCGATCTTCATGTACCGCGCGCAACAAGGCGCGGCCGATCCGACCTTGGTGTTCCTGCCGATCCTGCTCGCGACCAGCGCCTCGACCTTGACCGGCTTGTTCGCGGTCGCGTTTATGCAGCGATTGAAGCTGCACGACCCGGTCGTGCTGATCTGGCTGGCCGCCTTCGGTATTTTGCTCGGCGGCTTCATGGCGCTGTTGGCGACCTTGTCGGCGACGGCGCTGGCGGCGCTCTCTTCCCTGCTCGGCAACCTCACGCTGTTCGCGATCGTGCTCGCCTTCCTGCTCGCCGGCGCCTGGCGCAAGGTGCCGGTGTACGAGAGTTTCGTCGACGGCGCCAAGCAAGGCTTCGACGTCGCCAAGAATCTCTTGCCGTACTTGGTCGCGATGCTGTGCGCGGTCGGCGTGCTGCGCGCTTCGGGCGCGCTCGATTTCGCGCTCGACGGAATTCGCTGGCTGGTCGGCGCCTTGCAGCTCGACACGCGCTTCGTCGACGCGCTGCCGACCGCGCTGGTCAAGCCGTTCTCCGGCAGCGCCGCGCGCGCGATGCTGATCGAGACGATGAAGACGCACGGCGTCGACAGTTTTCCGGCGCTGGTCGCGGCGACCGTGCAAGGCAGCACCGAGACGACCTTCTACGTGCTCGCGGTCTACTTCGGTGCGGTCGGCATTCAACGCGCGCGCCACGCGGTCGGCTGCGCCCTGCTGGCCGATCTCGCCGGCGTGCTCGCCTCGATCGCGGTGTGCTACTGGTTCTTCGGCTAGCGACGCCGGCTCAATCGTTGAAGCGGCGCTCGCAGTAGGCGCGCTCGGGCGTCGATTCGAGGTAGCGGCAGAAGTAGAACACCGGCTTGATCTCGCCGCTGTCGTCGCGCTCGATCTTCCATTTCTTGCTCGACAGTTTGCGGCACGCATCGGCGACGTAGGCGTCGCTCGGCGTCAAGCTCAGCGCAGGTCCTTGCGGCGACGATTCGTGCACGCCGTGCAAGGTGCAGAAGCGGACCCAGCCGCCGTCGTCGGGCACCAGCTTCAATACGACCGCGTGGCTGGTGTCTTGCGGCAGCTCTTCGGCGTAGCGCGGCGCCGCCGCCGGCGCGGACGATGCGAACAAGGCGAGCAGAAAGGCCGTGCGTTTCATGCGCGCGTGCTCGGTCGGCGCGGGACTAGAACGACGAACCGGGTTGGCGCAGGAATTCGATCTCTTCGGGGGTGGATTCGCGGCCGAGGATCGCGTTGCGGTGCGGGAAGCGGCCGAAACGCACGATCACATCGCGGTGGCGCACGGCATAGCCGAGGTAGTCGTCAAATTGCGCACGCAACGCCGCCGGCGCTTCGTCGCGCAGCGCGGTGAACAGCGCCACCGAACGCTGCTGATCGGCGACCGACTCGGAATGTTCCAGCGGCAGGTAGAAGAACACGCGTTCGCAGCCGCGCAGCGCGCGATCGGCGCCGCCGTGCAAGCCTCGCTCGACCCAGCTGCGCGCCAGCGCATCGTGCGCGAACGCGCGCGCATCGCCGCGAAACACGTTGCGCGAGAACTGGTCGATCAGGATCACCAGCGCGAGCCGGCCCTGCGGCCGATCGAGCCAGCCGTCGAGGCGGCCGGCGATCGCCTCTTCGCGCAGCGCCGCGAAGCGCGTGCGGATCTCGGCGTCGACCGCTGCATTGGAGCCGAACCAGAGCGCGCCTTTCTCGGCGAATACGTCGGCATCGGCTGCAGCGGTGCCGAACCAGTAGCCGAGTACGTCGGCGGCACGCGGATCGAGGGCAGCGTCCATGCGGAGTTCCTTCAGCGCGCCGCGGGGCGTCCGCCGAGCACGCGCGCCGGCAGCAGGATGATGGCGCGCAAGAGTTCGAACACGCCTTCCAGGGTCAAACCGATCAGGCGAAACGGCAGCAGCAGCAACCATACGATCGGATACAACACCAAGGCGAGCAAGGCCAGCGGCCAGCAGAACACCAACAGCAGCAACCAGAGTACGAAGGTCAGCATCGACGGTTCCGTTCCTGCGCCCCAGGATGGCGCGCGACTAACGATGCCGTAGATGGGGACGCAGCGGGAGTGCCGAAAGGGGCAGCGACGGCGCCGTCGTTACGGAACGCTAACTTTCCATCCTCTAGGTTAGGCACACGATTTGAGGAGAGCGATGATGCGAGCGACGATCCCCCTCTTGTGCGCCTTCGCCAGCTCGGCGGTCATCGCCGCGCCGGCCAAGCCTGCGGCCGAAGCGGAGCCCGTCCAGGTCGAGTTGATCGCCGAACACACTGCGTTAGTGCCCGGCCAGCCCGAGCAGGTCGGCTTGCTGTTGCGCCATCAACCGCACTGGCACACCTATTGGATCAATCCCGGCGATTCGGGCCTGCCGACCACGCTGCAATGGAGCTTGCCGGCCGGTTATCAGGCCGATTCGATCGCTTGGCCGGTGCCGCGGCGTTTCGAGGTCGGCGGTTTGTACAACTTCGGCTACGACGGCGAAGTCGTGTTGCCGGTTTCGATCGCGGTGCCGGCCGAAGCGGCGGCCGGTTCGAACGCACGCTTGGCGGTCACGGTGAAATGGCTGGCCTGTCGCGAGGAGTGCATTCCGGGTAAGACTGAGCTGCAGCTCGAACTGCCGGTCGTGCACGAAGCGGCCAAGCCCGATCCGCGCTGGATTCGTCAGTTCTCCGATGCGCGCCTGGCGCAGCCGCAGGCCACGGCCTGGAAGGCGGCGGTACGTGAGGAAGCGCAGCGCTTCGTCGTCACCCTGAGCGGTCCGGGTCTGCCACCGGCGTCGGCCAAGCTGGATGCGTTCGTGGCGCAGAAGAAATTGTTCGATCACAAACCGCCGACGGTACGCCGCGACGGCGACACGCTGGTGGTCGAAGCGGGAAAAAGCGAGTATTTCACCAGCGCGCCCTCGGAGCTCGAGCTGTGGCTGAGCAGCGACGGTGCGAGCGGGCCGCGTGGCTGGCGCGTGCGCGTACCGTTGGCTGCCGCCGCGCCACCCTGATCCCTACCGAACCGAGGAATCGTTCATGAGATCGATGTGCTGGTTGTTGGCCGCCGCGTTGAGCACGGCGGCGGTGCCCGCGTTCGCGGCCGTCGCCGTCGGCAGCGCCGCGCCGGATTTCTCGCTGCCCGATGCCGGCGGCAAGACGCAGACGTTGTCGCAGTACAAGGGCAAGACCGTGGTGCTCGAATGGAGCAATCCCGGCTGTCCGTTCGTGAAGAAGCACTACGCGAGCGGCAACATTCCCAAACAACAAGCCGACGCGAGCAAGGACGGCGTGGTCTGGCTGACGATCAATTCGGGCGCGCCGGGCAAGCAAGGTCATCTCGACGGCGCCGGCGCGCAGGCCTTCATCGCGCAGTACCACGCGGCACCGAGCGCGTACTTGTTCGACGGCGACGGCAAGGTCGGCCGTCTGTACGGCGCGAAGACCACGCCGCACCTGTACGTGATCGACGCCACCGGCACGCTGCGCTATGTCGGCGGCATCGATTCGATCGCGAGCGCCGATCAAGACGATCTGGCCAAGGCGACGCAATACGTGCCGCAGGCGCTGGCCGAATTGAAGGCCGGCAAGCCGGTGTCGGTGGCGACGTCCGAGCCTTACGGCTGCAGCGTGAAGTACGGCCCCTGATCCGAGCCGCTCAGGACTCCGCTTCGGCAGGCACCGCGGCCGCCGCTACCGGCGGCGCGGATGCGCCGTGGCCGACGCGGGCGATCCAGAACATCGCGAACAGCGTCAGCGCGGCGGCGATCCAACCGTTGCTGCCGTAGCCGACGATGGTGTTGCCCGCGCCGGTGCCGAGCAGAAGGCCGCCGAACCACGAGCCGAGGCCGACGCCGAGTGACTGCACCGCGGTCACCACACTCATGAACGCGCCGCGCTGACGCGGCTCGGGCACCGTGGTCAACAGCGCCTGCATCGGAATGAAGCGGCCCGATGCGGCGACCATGAAGAACGGGAAGAACGCGACGATCGCCGCGAACGACAAGGCCGGCATGTGCGTGACGAACAGCAGCGGCAGGATCGAAAACGCAGCGACTCCGCGGAACACGCGCACCTTGCCGTAAAGGTCGGCGAGGCGGCCGATCGCACGCGCGGTGAACAGCGTGGCGATGCCGCCGGCGACGTAGATCCAGGCGATCTTGTCCGGCGCGATGCCGT
The DNA here is from genome assembly GCF_058808595.1 of Dokdonella sp. GW821-FHT11D02. Classification (NCBI taxonomy): domain Bacteria; kingdom Pseudomonadati; phylum Pseudomonadota; class Gammaproteobacteria; order Lysobacterales; family Rhodanobacteraceae; genus Dokdonella; species Dokdonella sp. GW821-FHT11D02. The sequence continues at coordinate 4,784,101 of NZ_CM179520.1, forward strand.
GGTTGGCGACCAGCACCGGAGAGATGAACGGAATCACCAGCATGTTCGAGGCGACCACGCTCAAGGTCAGCGCGAACGCGCGCAGGTGCGCCGGCTTGGCGATCAGCTGCAGGAGATTGGGCACCACTTGCGACAGCGGCGGCGGCGACTTCGCCAGATGCGCGGTCAGCGACGGCACGATCCAGCTCGCCGCGAACCAGATCAGAACGCACAGCACGGTGAGCAAGACGAACGCCGCCTGCCAGCCGAAGTGCGCGCCGAGCATGACGCCGGCCGGCACGCCGGCGATCGAGGCCAGCGAGAACGAGGTCATCACCACACCCATCGCCGCGCCGCGCCGCGTTTCGGGAATCACATCGCCGATCACCGCGAGGATCATCGGTCCGAGCACGCCGCCGGTCAGTCCGGCGAACGAGCGCGCGAACAGCAGCAGATGGAAGTTCGAGGCCAGCGCGCAGCCGAGATTGGACAGCGCGAACAGCGCGAATACGACCAGCAGCAGCCGGCGGCGGTCGAAGCGGTCGACGTAGGTGGCGGCGAACAGGCCGGTCAGGCCCGAGCACCAGGCGTAGGCCGAAACCGCGGCGGCGAAGCCGGCCGGGCCGATCGAGAACGCCTGCATGATCTGCGGGCCGAGCGGCATCATCACCATGAAATCCATGATGACGGTGAATTGGATCAAGGCGAGCAACCAAAGCAGGCCGCGCTCGCGCGCAGGCGCGAGCAGGCCGGGCTGCGCGTCCGGAGAAAGGGATGAGTTCATGGGATGTGGGGTCTATTCAGAAGAGTTTGCGGATGTCGGCGGCGGCCTGTTCGAGGATCGTCACGATCTTCTTGGACTGCTCCTCGGAGACGCCGTCGGGCGCGCGTGAGCGCAGGAGATTCTTCAATTCGTGTACGGCCGCGCGGATGGCGACGATGCTGCCGCGCTCCTCGACGCCGCCGGCCTCCATGCGCTCGGACAGCGCGTCGACGAAGGCGCGGTTCTGTTTGAGGAAGGCGCGCCCCTCGGCGGTGATCTTGTGCAGCTTCTTGTTGCCGTCCGGCGTCACCTCGACGTGGCCGAGATCTTCCAGCAGCGCGAGCAGCGGGTAGATCGCGCCGGGACTCGGTGCGTAACCGCCGCCGACCTTGTCTTCGATTTCCTTGATGATCTCGTAGCCGTGGCGCGGGCGCTCGGCGATCAGCTTCAACACGATGTAACGCAGCGCGCCGGCGTCGAACATCTTCGGTCCGCGTGCGTAGCCGCCGCCACGGCGGCGATCGTGCACGGGCGCATACAGGCGATGGCAGAAGCGGCGCAGAAAAAACATGAGGTCATTAAGATGTATCGAATTAAGATATATCTTACTACGATACTCGGGAATTGCAAGCGGTTTGTGCGCGGGTTCGGCCTCGCAAAAAAAAAGCCGCCCGTTGTTCGGGCGGCCTAAGTCGTTACAAAGACCGAGTCTGCGCGTCGATCGCGAGCGCGCATCTCAATCGCTCACCTTGAGGCGAACCAATTGGTTCATGACGCCGTCGAGGCCGTCGAACACGGTGAGCTTGCCGATCTTCTCGGTCACCTTTTCCAGCGACTCGAGTTCCTTCAAACGCAACAGCATCGGGTTGTCGGCGATCAGCTTGGCGGTGTTGAGCGCCGAACGCATCGCGTTGGCCTCTTCACGACGACGGATCACGTTGGCCTGGGCCGACTTCTCCGCCTGCACCACGCCGTTCAAGATCTCGCGCATCTCGCCCGGCAGGATCACATCCTTGACCCCCACGCCGAGTACTTCGACCCCGAACTCGTCGACGCGACCACGCACGTAGGCGTAGATGTCGCCGTCGAGCGCCGCCTTGTCGCCGAGCAACTCGTCGAGCGTGCGCGCGGCGACGACCTTGCGCAGGCCGAACTGCAGCTCGCGATACAGGTACTCGCCGAACTTCGCGACCTTGGTACGCATCGCGACCGCATCGACGACGCGATAGCTCGCCGCCAAGTTGACGCGCAAGCTGACCTTGTCGCGGGTCAACATCTCCTGACCCGACACCTCCAAGCTCTGCACACGCAGGTCGACCACCTCCGCGCTCACGTTCTTGGCGAAGTTCCAGAACGCGTACGCTCCGGCCGCCAGGCTCGCGACGAGCTTGCCGTCGACGAAGACCAGGCCCACGCTTTCGACCGGCACTTCGGCCGTCACCGCATAGCGCGACAAGGTGCCGAGCTGACGCAAGCGCTTGGCCACCTCGTTCGCCAACTGCAGATCCGCACCGAGCGCGACCCGTTCGACCGCCGTCTTCAGCGCGCCGCGCCAGTACAGCTTGCGCGTACCCGGCGCGAGCACGTCGACCAGCTTGCCGTTCTGCGCGACCAGGCCGACTTCGTCGGTGCCGATATCGGCCAGCACGAAGCTGTCGCCGAGCGACGCGCCGAGACGCTCGATCAGCACGTCGACGTCCTTGCCCTCGTACTCGCCCTTGGCGGTGTCGAATACGCGCACCTCACGCTTGCCGAACGTGCCGACCCAGTACACGCCCGGCATCAGCACGCGTTCGAAACGACGGTTCTTGTAGTCGAGGCCGCGCTCGCCGTCACCGATCACGACCCTCTTCATCCACACCATGACACGACTCCTTCTGCATCGGCGGCATTGAACATCCCGCTCGCGCGCAGCCGCCGACTCGCGCGAACGATGAAAGAGGTGGAAACGCCCCTGACGGCGGCGCTGCGGAAATCGGGCGCGTGCGCGGCTTGGAGAGCGAGACGTCGAGCATTCGCCACGGCTACGTCGTGCCGGCCGTGTCTTCTGCTTTCGATCGCGCCTTCGCGCCGGCCTGGGCCGGACTTCGGCATCGTCCCCGCTGCGTTTCGCATCCCGCGACCGGCAAGCCGAGCGCTTCGATGTGGCAACGCACGGGGCGTTTCCGGGTTTGGAACTTGCGTTCCTACGACACTGCTTCAGAGGCAGTTTCAAAGAGCGGGATTCGAACCCGCGACTCGATGTACGGAGACATCTGCTCTCCCTGACTGAGCTACCTTTGTGACCGGGCAGGATTCGAACCTGCGACCTGATGGAACACATCCATCCGCTCTGCCTGGCTGAGCTACCGGCCGGAGGCGAACGACGGCGTACAAGCCTCGGCATACGCAAGGGCAGAGCCCGAGCGCACCGGGCGGGATCGATCCCGCGCCGCTGCGACCTGTCGTTTCATCGTTCGCGCATTGACGCCGCTCGCGCAGCGTCAATTCGTGTGGCGCTTGCCGGCGCCGAATTTCGGTCTCTTCGCGAACGCCGAAAAAGAAAACGCCCCGGGGGCAAGCCTCCCGGGGCGTTCGCGTCGCGCGGGAGGTCGGATTGAACCGACCTCCATCGAAGACGATGTCAGGTCGGAGTCGAACGCGGCGTGCAGCGCCGAGGCATCGCGCAGACGAGCGCACGCGCACCGCGATCGGCGGCGTTGTGCGCAAACTGTCTGCTGGTGGTATCGATTCGTTTCATGACACGTCGTAGAAAAATCGGTTCGCTCGCTGTGCGAGGGGCGCGAACCCTACGCCTCTTGCGGATGTGGCGCAAGAGGGTTTTGCGGAAAACCTGCGGGCCGGTTTCTCAACGCGCTTCGTCCGTCGCCGGCCGCACGTCGAGCGCGACCGCTTCGGCGGTCGGATCGGGCGCAATCGTCGCCACCGGAACCGCAGCGGCGATCGCCGCCGGCAGTCTCGCCGACGAACGCGCGGCGAGCAGCCAGCTGCCGCCGACCATCAGCGCGGCGAGACCGAAGGTGATGCCGGCCCAGGCGTTGTGCAGATGCGCGTCGCTGACGGCCGCGAACGTGCGCGTGAACAAGGTCGGCGCGATGATGCCGGCGACGCTGGCCAGACTCGCGATCGCACCTTGCAGGCGGCCCTGCTCGCTCGCATCGACCTGATGCGAGATCAGCGCCTGCGCAGCGGGTCCGGCCATGCCCCACAGCGCCGCGATCGGCATCGCCACCCAGAACCAGTAGCCGGTCGGCGCAAGTCCGTACAGCGCGAAACCGATCGTGCCGCAAGCGAGACCGAACAGCAGAGTGCGCCGCTCGCCGAAGCGCGCGACGATCCTCTTGACCAAGCCGCCCTGCACGATGATGCCGAGGACGCCGACCAGCCCCAGCGTATAGCCGACCATCTTCGGTCCCCAGCCGAAACGATAGTCGGCGTACAACACGAAAGTGCTCGGATAGACGATGTGCGCCAGCGAGGTCAGAAACAGCACGCCGATCAAACCCCATACCTTCGGATAGCGACGCAGAAGACGCAGCGAGCCGATCGGATTGGCGTGGCTCCAGTCGAAGCGCGGCGAGCGCCGCTCCGGCGGCAGCGATTCGGGCAGCACGATCAAGCCGTACAAGAAATTGGTCAGCGCGAGTCCGACCGCGAGCCAGAACGGCAGGCGCGGGCTGATTTCGCCGAGCACGCCGCCGATCGCCGGCGCGATCACGAAGCCGATGCCGAAGGCCATGCCGATCATGCCGAACGCACCGGCGCGTTTCTCCGGCGGCGTCACGTCGGCGACGTAGGCGTTCGCGGTGCTGAAGCTGGCCGCGGTGAGGCCGGAGATCAGGCGGCCGATGAACAACAGCGGCAGGCTGTTGACCATCGCCATCATCAAGAAGTCGAGGCCGAGGCCGAGATTGGACAAGAGGATCACCGGCCGCCGTCCGAAGCGGTCCGATAAGGCACCCTGCACCGGCGTGAACAGGAATTGCATCGTCATGAACGCGGTCGCGAACCAGCCGTACCAGACCGCTGCCTTGGAGACGTCGCCGTCCAAGAACTTTTCGATCAGGTGCGGCAGCACCGGAATGATCAGGCCGAAGGACATGATGTCGATCAGCACCGTCACGAAAATGAAGATCAACGCAGCGCGGCGCGGCGCGATGGGAGCGGCGTTCAAGCGGATATCCAGGGCTCGGGGCGGCGGCGCGCAGCTTAGCCGATCGTACGGCGCGCGGAGCGCCGCTGCGTTCGAGGCATTCAGCGGGGCGCTTTCGCGGTCGCGCTATACTTTTTAGCAACACGGGCTTTTTCGAGCGATTTTTCAGCCGGCGCTGGCCGTCGACCTGCGCAAGCCCGACACTGCGTTCGCATGACTCCGGCGGATCTTTCCGACTTCGCGGCAGGCGCGGCCATGTTCGGCCTGACCTCGCTGACCGCTGCGCTCGCCTACGGCCGGCGTTCGCGCGCGGCGCGTCTGTTGAGCGCGTTCTTCGCCTGTTTCGCGCTGGCCAGTCTGCTCGGCACGATCCTGCTCGGCGGCAACGCCTGGCTGTCTGCCGACGCCGTACGCTGGTTGCGCGTGCCGGAGGTGCCGGCGGTCTACCTGCTCGGTCCGCTGCTGTACGGCTACGTCGTCGCGCTGACCTCTGATGGACGGACGCTCGAACGTCCGCGCGCGCTTTGGCACCTGCTGCCGAGCGTGCTCGCATTCGTGATCTCGCTCGGCAATGCGCTGACCGCGTTCGACCTCACGCCGCTCGGCCGGATCGTATTTCTGCTCAGCTTTCATCTCTGGGTGCCGCAAGGGGTGCCGTATCTGATCGCCGCCGCGTGGCGTTCGTACCGCGCACGACCGCTGCTCGAACAGCTCAGCGCCGACGAAGCCGCGCTGCACTTGGCTTGGCTGCGCTGGCTGGTCGCAGCGATCGCGGCCTGCTGGATCTTCAGCGCGATCGACCGCGTGATGCAGGCCGGCGGACTGGCGGACTGGAACTGGTTCGGCGTCGCGCTCGGCTGGCTGACGACCTTGGCGCTGTATCTGTTGGCCTGGTTCGGCCTGCGCCAGCGGATATTGGTGCCGAGCGAGCCGACGGCGATACCGATGCCGGAGGCGGCGATCGCCGCGCGCTACGAGCGTTCGGGGCTCGAACCCGCCCAGTGCGCGGAGATCGCCGCCGAACTCGGACGGCTGCTGCTCCACGAGCGCCTCTACACCGATCCCGAGTTCGATCTGCGCCGTCTGAGCGAGCGCAGCGGCTGGCCGCCGAACCACGTGTCACAGGCACTGAACCAGGGCCTGGGGCAGAACTTCTTCGAGTTCGTCAACGGCTTTCGCATCGACGAGGCGAAGGCTTGCTTGGCCGACGCGGCCGACCACCGCAGCGTGCTCGAGATCGCGCTGGCCTGCGGCTTCGGCAGCAAGTCGACCTTCAACACCGTGTTCAAGCGCCTGACCGCGAGTACCCCGCGCGAGTACCGGCGCGAACACGCCAAGGACGTGACGCACCCGCTTTGAACGTTCGATCCGGCCGGTTCGGACGATTTTCGCGCGCATGCCCACTGACACTCCGTCGGTTTCGGCGAAACGGATGGAATCATGAAGTTCAGGTTCGCAATGCTCGGCGTGTTTCTCTTGGCCGCGTCGATCTCGGCGCAGGCTCACGATGCGACCGCCGTACTGGCGCGCGCCAAGGCGGTCAGCGGCGGCACGCAGTGGGATGACGTGCGCATGCTGGGTCTGGAAGGCGAGAAGTCGGCCGGAGGCCTCACGGGAGCCTGGCAGACGACGCAGGATCTCGGCCGCGGCCGCTACGTCGAGTCCGCACGCTTAGGCGCCTTCGACCAGGCCGAAGGCTACGACGGCCGCCTGCCGTGGCGGCGCGACGTCGGCGGCGAAGTCGCCTTGCTCGACGGTGCGATACCGCTGCGGCGGATGCGTTCCCTGGCGTGGTTGACCACTCGCGGGTATTGGTATGCCGAACGCGCAACCGCTCGCTACAGCGCGACGCAGCAGCGTTCGTTCGGCGGCCGCCGCTACGACGTCGTCGGAGTGACGCCGCAAGGCGGCGATGCGGTCGAACTCTGGTTCGACACCGAATCCGGCCTGCTCGCGCGCATCGTGCTGGCCGCTTCCGGCGGGTCGATCGTGTCGTCGTTGCAGGACTACCGCGAGGTCGACGGGCTGCGCCTGCCGCATCGCATCGCCATCGGCACCATCGACGGCGCCGGCCGCGAGGACCCGCGCCAACGCAGCGAACTGCAGGTGCAGCGATACGCCGTGAACCGCGTCGCGGCGGACGCCGATTTCGCGCCGCCGCCGATGCCGACCGATGCACGCGTCGACAACGCCACCGGCGTGACGCGCATTCCGTTCGATCTGGTCAACAACCACATGTACGTCGACGCCACCATCGACGGCAAGCCGGCGCGCTTCCTGGTCGACACCGGCGCGGTCAACCTGCTGACGCCGGCGGCGGCGAAACGGCTGGGCCTGTCCGACGCCGGCCGCTTCAGCGTCAGCGGCGCGGGCGAGAACAACGCCGAATTCGGCTACGCACGCGCGCGCAACCTGCGTGTCGGCGACGCGGTGCTTTCCGATCCGGTCTTCTATGTGCTCGATCTCGGCGAGCAGCCCAATTCGACGGGCGTGCCGTACGACGGCTACATCGGCTACGAAATGTTCCGCCGCTTCGGCACCACCTTCGACTACGCCGCGCGCGTGCTGAGCCTCAGCGAGCCCACGCGCTACCAGCCGCCGGCCGGCGCCACGGCACTTGGCTTCGAGCAGGACGACTACGCGCCGATCCTGGCCGGCGCGCTCGATGGCATTCCGCTGCGGCTGTGGGTCGATACCGGTTCGCGCGGCTCGCTGAGCTTGTTCAGTCCGTTCGTGCGCGCACACGGCTTGATTCGGAAATATCGCGCGGCCGGAGAAACCGTGGTCGGCTGGGGCATCGGCGGACCGGCGCGCGCGCGGCCGGCCCGGCTCGGCACGCTCGCGATCGGCGAGATCAAGGTCGAAGGTTTGGCCGGCGATCTGTCGAGCGCGAGCAAGGGCGCCGAATCCAGTCCCGATCTCGGCGCGATCTTGGGTGGCGGTACATTGCGCCGCTTCACGGTCGGCCTCGACTACGCCGCCAAGCGCATGTATCTCGCGCCGAATGCTGCGAGCGGCAAGCCCAGCGCCTTCGATCGCAGCGGACTGTGGCTGCAAGCGGACGGCGATGCGCTGCGCGTGGGCGACGTCGCCGCCGACAGTGCGGCCGCGCGCGCACGGTTGCGCGAGAACGATCGCATCGTATCGATCGGCGGCGAGGCGGCTTCCGTACGCGGCCTGGGCGAATGGCGAGCACGCTTGCGCGAACTGCCGGTCGGAACGCGTCTAGTCGTCGGCTTCCGCCGCGACGGCAAGGCCGGCGAGGCTGAACTCGTGCTAGCGGATCGCATTCCTTCGCGCTGGCGCGGCGACTGAACGGCGGCCGCTGCGGCGCCTCGCTCCCGCGTGACCATCGCCGCTCGGGCGCTCGCGCCCGGCGGCGACGCTCAATGCGGCGAGTGGATGTCGATGAAGCGCAGGAATTCGCTGCGCGTGCGCGCATCTTCGCGGAAGCTGCCGCGCATCTGGCTGGTGATCATCGACACGCCGCGCTTGTGCACGCCACGCGTCGTCATGCACTGATGCACCGCATCGATCACGACGCCGACGCCGCGCGGCTTGAGCACGTCCTCGATGCAATGGGCGATCTGCGCGGTGAGCTTCTCCTGCACCTGGAAACGCCGCGCGTAGGCGTCGACGACGCGCGCGAGCTTGCTGATGCCGACCACCTTGTCGGTCGGCAGGTAGCCGATGTGCGCGCGGCCGATGATCGGCGCCATGTGGTGTTCGCAGAACGATTCGAACTCGATGTCGCGCAGCACGATCATCTCGTCGTAGCCGGCGACCTCCTCGAAGGTGCGGCGCAAATAGTCGGCCGGATCGATTGCGTAGCCGGAGAACCAGTCGCGATACGCTTCGACGACGCGCTTGGGCGTGTCGAGCAGCCCTTCACGCGAGGGATCCTCACCGGCCCAGCGCAACAGGGTGCGCACTGCGTCCTCGGCCTGGACCTGACTGACCGGCGCGAGCGCCTTCTTCGCTGCGGGTTTGGACTTCTTCATACGGACGCCTTGCGACTTGCGAGAGCGCAGTTTAGCAGCCGCGCTTGCGCTCAACGCGTACGCACTCGCTTCGTCGCGACGTCCGCCTGGCGCCGCGCCGGCTTCGCGTCGAGCGGCGCGAGCACCCACGACAGCGCGACCAGACGGCCGCTGCGACGCTTGCGCGGCTGTTGCAGCAGCTCCATCAGGCGCGTCAAAAGGCGGTTGATTTCAGTCAGGTCGGCCGCGTCGACCCAGCCCTTGCCGCGCGCGGCCCAAAGTTCGCGCCGCGGCCCTTCGACGACCGAGCGGCCGTCGGCCAGCGCGCGCGCGAAGTCGCGCCCGGCCACGCGCAGCACGCTGGCGGCGACGCGCTCGACCGCTTTCGCGTTGGCGGTGGCGCCGGGCCGGTAGCGCAGGCGTAAGCGCTCGCCGGCACGCGTGCGCGTGCGGTAGCGGCGGCCGTCCGCGGTCACCTCCTCGTCGATCAAGCCGCCGGCGACGAGCTGGCGCAGGTGGTAGTAGAGGCCGTCCGCCGGGCGGCCGAGCTGGGTCGCGAGTTCGGCCACCGATGCCGCATCACCGAGCGCTTCCAAGGTGTCGACGATTTCGATACGCGTGGGCGAGGCGAGCAGTTCGATCTGCTCGGCCGCTTCGATCACGGCGCGCTTGTTCCGTGCCATTGGTTGGTTTGCCTCGTTTGAAATTATGATCAATTATTCAAACAACGACGGCGCGGCGCAAGCAGCGCCGAGTCACCACGGAGAACGACGATGTCGAAACACCTATGGGCGAGCCTGCTGCTCGCGGCCGCGCTCGGCGCACCAAACGCGCACGCCGCCGACGACGCAGCCACGCTGTTCGCGCGCTACAAAGAAGCCAGCGGGGGCGTGCGCTGGGACACGGCGAAAACGATCGAGAGCCACGGCAGCGTGCGCGCCGGCGGCCTCGACGGCAGCTACCGCTCAGTCCAGGATCTGGTGCGCGGACGAACGGTCAGCAGCTACAAGCTCGGTCCGATCGAAGGAGCCGACGGCTACGATGGCAACATCGGCTGGTCGCGCGATCCGGGTGGCGAAGTGGCCGTGCTCGATGCGGTCGACGCCAAACGCCGTGCGCGCAGCCAAGCCTGGCTCGACGCGCACGGCTATTGGTATCCCGAGCGCTGGCCGGCGCGCTGGAATCGAGGCGAGAGTCGCGTAGCCGACGGCCGCCGCTACGAGGTGATCACGGCGACGCCCGAAGGAGGCGATCCGCTCGGGCTGTGGTTCGACGCGCAGACCAATCTATTGAGTCGGGTCGTCCAACCGCAGGGGCAGGACACCGCGACGACGGTGTTCGACGACTGGCGCACGGTCGATGGTCTGCGGCTGCCGTTCCAATCGATCACCGACCTCACCGATGCCAGCGGCCGCGTCGAGCCGCGTCAACGTAGCGAGGCGCGCATCGAGCGGGCCGCATTGAACATACCGATCTCGGATGCTGATTTCGCCGCGCCGGCGATGGCCGCGACCGCACGCATCGACAATGCCGCGGGACTCACGCGGATTCGATTCGAGCTGGTCAACAACCACATCTACGTCGACGGCGCGATCGACGGCAAGAAGGCGCGCTTCCTGCTCGACACCGGCGGCGCCAATCTGCTGACGCCGGCTGCGGCGAAGAAGTTCGGCCTCGAAGGCGAAGGCAAGCTGGCGGCGCGCGGCGCCGGCGACGAGAGCGTCGACGTCGCGTTCGCGCACGCCAAGGAAGTTCGCGTCGGCGACGCGAAACTCGCCAATCCCGTTTTCATGATCATGAGCCTGGGCGCACTGCCCGAAGTCGAAGGGTTCGACAGCGACGGCTTGGTCGGCTACGAAATGTTCCGCCGCTTCGGCGTCACCATCGACTACGCCGCCCACGAACTGGTGCTGGCCGAACCAGCCAAGTTCACGCCGCCGCCTTCCGCCACGGCACTGCCGTTCGAACTCGCCGAGCGCATTCCGATCATCGCCGGCAAGCTCGATGGCCGTCCGTTGCGCATCAGTGTCGATACCGGCTCGCGCGCGTCGCTGACCCTGCACTCGCCCTTCGTCAAGGCCAACGGCTTGGTGGCGAAGTATCGAGCCGCGCCGGAAGCGGTGGTCGGCTGGGGCGTCGGCGGACCGGCGCGTGGCCGACCGGCGCGCATGGGGAGGCTCGAACTCGGTGCGCTCGCGGTCGACGGTATCGCCGGCGATCTCTACACCGGCGACAAAAGCGCCTTCGCCGCGCCCGATCCGTCCGCCAATCTCGGCGGCGGCGTGCTGAAACGTTTCACCGTTGCGTTCGACTACGCCAGCAAGCGCATGTATCTGGCACCGAACGCGAGCTACGGCGAAGCGGACTCGTTCGATCGCAGCGGCCTGTGGCTGCTTGGCGCGGGCGATGCGCTCAAGATCGTCGATGTCGCCGCCGACAGCGCCGCGGCACGAGCGCAGCTGCGCAACGAGGACCTGATCACCGCGATCGACGGCGAAGCGATCACGAAACGGTCCTTGTCCGACTGGCGTCAGCGCCTGCGCGAGCTGCCGGCCGGCACTCGCCTGATGCTCGACTACCGTCGCGACGGCCAACCGGCACGGGCCGAACTCGTGCTGGCCAACCGCATCCCAGCACGCTGAAGCGTTCCCGCGTGCCGCGCCCAGGCGCGGTGCGCCTTCACTCGACGCGACAGAGCGCGGCCTTGAGGTAGCGCGATTCGGGCACGTGCGCCTGCCACGGATGATCCGGGCCCGCCCCGCTGACCTTCAGCACCTGCACCGTGCGGCCGGCGTAGAAGGCCGCGCGGCGCAGCATGTCGAGGAACTGCTCTTCGCTGACCAGGCCGGTGCACGAACAGGTCAGGAACATGCCGCCCGGCTTGACCGCGCCGAGCGCGAGCTTGTTCATGTCGAGGTATTTCTTCAGCGCCGGAATCACCTGCTCGCGATCGCGCGTCATCTTGGCCGGATCGAGCACGACCACGTCGAAGGGGTCCTGCTTGCCGTCGCGCAGCCAATGGAAGATGTCGGCCTGCACGAAGCGCACGCGCGCCTTGTTCAGGCGCGCATTCTTTTCCGCGATGCCGAGAATTTCCTCGTCGAGATCAACCCCGACCACCTCGTCCGCAGCACCGACCGTCTTCGCATACAAAGCGAAGCCGCCCGAATTGCAGCACAAATCCAGTACGCGCTTGCCGCTGCAGAATTCCGACAACAGCTTGCGGTTGTCGCGCTGATCGGCGAAGAAGCCGGTCTTGTGCTTGGTGCCCGGCGCGGCGTGAAAGCGCACGCCGTGCTCCTCGATCACGGTCGGCGTCGGCGCCACCGGGATGCCGCAATCGAAACTCTCCTGTTTCTGCACGTGTTCCTCGGCGAACCAGTACAAGTTCGCCGCGGGAAAGTGCTCGAGCAGGCAGCGCCGGATCAGATCGCGCTGACGGAACATGCCGGCCGAGAAGTACTCGATGACCAGGGTATCGGCGAAGCGATCGACGACCAGGCCGGACAAGCCGTCGCCCTCGGAATGGATCAGCCGATACGCGTCGGTGACGGCGTCGAGACCGAGCAGGTCGCGGCGCAGCGACACCGCGGCCGCGATACGGCGCGCGAAGAAGGCCTCGTCGACCGCTTCGTCCGGATCGGCCGTCAGCACGCGCAAGGCGATGCGCGAATGGCCATTGTAGAAACCGCGCCCGGCGAACGTGCCTTCGCGGTCGACGATGTCGACGATGGTGCCGGGCTTGGGTTTGACCGCAGGCTTCTCGACCATCTTCTGGAAAATCCAGGGATGGTTCGAGCGGCGTTCGGTCTTGAGCTGGATCAGGGGCAGCGCGCCCGCGGTGGGGTGATTCATCCGCACATGATAGCGAAGGGCTTGCGACGCCGTGCGCCGCGAGCGCGTCGATAGAGGAGATTGCGCGGACGCGAGTTCTCCCGAGATTGTGCGCCAAGCCCTATTGTCGAGCCCGCACTCGCGCGATCATCGGGATAGCCGCGCTTCGTGGCCTGTCGATTCACTGCGAATTCATCGCAACCGAACCATTCTCGCCCAACCTGACCTTGGGGAAACACCAATGCGAAACCTGACCACTCTGACGCTCGCGCTCGCAGCCGGCGTCGCTGCCGTTCCGGCTGTCGCTGACAGCAATCTGACGCCGCTTTCGCCCGAAGCGATCAAGGCCTACCACGCGAAAGTCGCGGCCGATGCGGTCGAGCGCAACAAGCGCGTGCGCGCGGCGGCGCCCGGCGAAAACGGCGTCGCTACGGCCAAGGCCGAAAAAGCCAGCACGTATCCGGGCACGCCGCACGCTAACGGCTTCCGTACGTATCCGCCGAGTTGCGCGGCCGATCCGCTGCCGGACTCGGTTAGCGGCCCAGTTCTTGCCCAAGCACGCGTGCCGCTGGTGGCAAAGGATGCTAATTCCCTTGAGTTGTTGGGCACGGAAAACGTCACATTGACGGTCTGGCGCTTGGCCTGCAGCAGCAGCGGTCAGTTGACACCGTACAACGGAGACGGCGGCAAGAATTCGCTGACCTTGGTCCGTTTCGAGCGAGACGGCAATGCGAGCCCTAACGTGCTAGTGACGTTCCCGTTCCTGATGGCTTCGCAGTCGGGCAGCGCGTTCGATGCCGCGAGCCGCGTACGTCCCGCGACCGAACCGAACACGGTCATCTCCGATACGGCTTATGACGCACCGATGCCCGACGTCGTGACGTACGCGTTGGAGAACTATCCCTACGTCGGTTCGCGCTCGTTCTTCTTCAATTATCCGTTCACGCTGCGCGTGGACCCGGGCCTCGACACCGTCTCGCCGGTCGATCTCGCGGTCGAAGGCTATCAGCCGATCCAGTCCGAATACCCCGACGCCTTCAATCCGCTGCCGTTCGACGGCTACGCCGCCGCGCAGTGGGTCGCCGACGGGCGGCCGGACGGTCTGCTGGTGCAGGTCAGCGAGCAGTGGACCGGCACGGGCGCCAACGCGACGTATTCGCGCCAGATCGTGTTCGATCTGTTGACGCGCGACCAGAACGGCAATCCGTTCTGGCTGGTCGGCAGCGCGCCGTTCACCGAGAACATGGTCAGCGTGAACTCCGACGTCTACTACCTCGGCAACGGCGGCGCGCAGCCGCGCTGGGGCAGCGCGACGTTCACCTTCCCGCACTGCAACCGCATGGAAATCAATTTCGCGCCGCTGGCGGGCCTGCCCTCGCCGGTGCCGAGCATCAGCGGAACGGTTCGCTACAACCGCCTGTTCGGCGAGAACGGCATGCTCTGCGAGTAAGACTGTGTCGCTGCTTCCCCCGGGGCCTTCCCGGGGGAAGCCTCCCGCCCCGGCGAAAGTGCGGACCCTGCTCCCGCTCAGACCGCCCGCTTCGGCCTTCGCGCATAGTGTGACGGGGTACCAAACCCCGGGTTTTCCCTAGTCCCGGCACCGACCATCCCGCGAGGTACAATCTTTCGGCGTTCGCGTCAAGAGCGCGCCGGAATCGCAGCGGAGTCGGACCATGACTGGGGTCACTAGGGCCGGGGGCGGAACCCCTCCTCCCACCGATTTGAATCGAAACGATCCGCCCACCGGACCAAGCGATCCGACGGGGACGGATACCGACGGCACGCAATCGACCGGAAATACCGAAGGTGGCGAGCCCGGTGCCCGGACTGGCGGCCCCGGCGACAGCGGCAATTTCGTCGTCGGTGGACAAGACCAGAAAGGCGGCAAGGGTGGCAACGGCGAGCATGGTGGCAACGGCGACCATGGCGACAATGGCAACCATGGAGGCGGCAATTGGAATGGCGGCCCGGACCGCGGCGGCTGGGGCAACTCCGACCACGGCGGCCAGAATTGGCCCGGATCGTTCGGTGGCGGCAACAACGTCGGCGGTAATGGCCAGCACGGCGGCGGCTTGATACCGGACTTGATCGGCGGTCTCGGTCAAACGGTGACCAACCTGTTGGGCGCTCTGTCCGGGCGAAACGGCGACGTGTCCCCCAACCCGTGGTCCTCTTCTCCCGATCAGTCACATTCGGGCAACGAAGGTTCCAACCGAACCGGCCAGCCGTTACCGAACGGTGCGGACCGGCCCAACCCCATCTCCGATCCGAACCCGATTCGCGCTCCGGGCGAATCGACGCCGCGGAACACCGAGGGCCTCACGCGCAACGACAGCCCGCAGGGGAACGGCGGCACTTCTTCCGCATCCGGCAATGCACCGGGCGGCTACAGCGGGCGCAGTACGGATGCGCCAACCGCAGCACAAGGTCAGGCTTATTCGGCCGCAGACCGGGCTGCGGATGCCGGGCGCAACGCCCCTCCAGGAAGCTCCGGCACCCCGACGACACAAATCGCAACGCCGCAGTCGACTCAATCGGCGCCGACTGCGCAAACTGCACAAGCAGCGCAGACTGCCCAGGCGGCGGCATTGCCTTCCGCGATGCAGGCACTGGTCGCGCAGACTCTGCTCGGCGGTCTCAGCAATCTGGCTGCCGGCCTCTCCTCGCCGCTGCAGAACGCGCAAGCACAGCTCGCCGCGGGTCTGCCGCTGACGCCGGAACAGAAAGCCTTGTTGCAGGGCTCGCTGTTTGCGCAGGCCGCCACCACGACGCAGCAGACGACCGCGCAAGACAAGCAGTTGCCGCTGCCGTCGCAGCAGCAGCAAACCGCGCGCTCGGAAGCCGAACTGCGCAATCTGCCGCAGCAGCTTCCGGCCGACGCGAAGCGCCAAGCGGAAACCCTCGACCGTTCACTGGCCAAACAGACCGCCGAAGCGCAACAGCAGCAGCAACCGGGCAAGACCTTGGCCGAAGCCAAGGCGGCCGCGGCTGAGGCCAAAGCTGCCGAAGCGCAGGCGCGCGCGGAGGCTAAGGCCTTGCGCGACGGCGCCGACAGCAAGGCGCGCGCGAACCTGACCGAGACGACCCGCCCAGTGATCGGCGAGAACAGCAAGCAGAACTCGCAGCTGAGCAACTCCGAACGGCGTCCGCTCGGCACGGCCGAGTCGCTGCGCAACGCACTGGATTGGGTCGGCCAGCAGGTGCGCGGTCTCGGCGCCGACGCCAAGACCGATTCGGAAGGCGTCACCGCGATGCGGGTCGTCGCCGGTTTGGTCGTCGCGGCCACGGTGGTGGGTGTTGCGATCGCCGTGCTGTATGCGATCCGGGTCGCGTTCGTCGTTCCCTGACGAGGGCGAGGGTCGGCGCGCTTGCCACGGCGCCTCCGCCCCGTTATCGTCGGTCGCATAGAAGGGGAGTAGCTCCCGCCGCCGCGATCGTCAGCACGAGCCGTAAGGCTCCGGTCCGGTGGGCAAGCTCTAGGGCTTGCGAGCGAGACCTTCGCCGATTACGGCGAAGGTGCGCCCTGCGAAAACGCAAAGGCCCCGTGCGCCGTCGGCTCACGGGGTTTTTTCTTTTCGGATGCCAGCATGAATACCATCGGAACTACCGGCTTGTGGACCGCCTTCGCGCTGATCGTCTTCGCCGCGCTGGTGGTCGATTTCCTGGTGCTGCGCAGCGGCGGCCCGCATCGAGTCTCTTTTCGCGAAGCGCTGATCTGGAGCCTGGCCTGGGTCGGCCTCGCGCTCGCGTTCAATCTCGGTCTTTGGTGGTGGCTCGACGGCCACGCCGGCCGCGCCGTGGCGAACGAGATCGGTCTCGAGTTTCTCACCGGCTACGTGGTGGAGAAATCGCTCGCGGTCGACAACATCTTCGTGTTCCTGATGATCTTCAACTACTTCGCGGTACCGCCCGAACAGCGCCAGCGCGCGTTGATGATCGGCGTGCTCGGCGCGATCGTGCTGCGCGCGATCCTGATCTTCATCGGCGCCGCGCTGGTCGCCAAGTTCCACTGGATCCTCTATCTCTTCGGCCTGTTCCTGATCGTCACCGGCATTAAGATGCTGCTCGCCGCGAACCAGGAACCGGATCTGGAATCCAATCCGATGCTGCGCTGGATGCGCAACCATCTGCCGCTGACCAAGGAATTCCGCGGCAGCGCGCTGCGCGTACTGGAGGGCGGCAAACGCCTGTACACGCCGCTGTTCGTGGTGATGGTGCTGATCGCGGTCACCGACGTGATCTTCGCCGTCGATTCGATTCCGGCCATCTTCGCCGTCACCGAAGACCCGTTCGTCGTGCTGACCTCGAACGTGTTCGCGGTGCTCGGCTTGCGCGCGATGTTCTTCCTGCTCGCCGGCGCCGCCGAGCGCTTCCATCTGCTCAGCTATGGCCTCGCGTCGGTGCTGCTGTTCATCGGCACGAAGATGCTGATCGCCGACCTCTACAAAATCCCGATCGGCATCGCGCTCGGCATCGTCGCGCTGCTGATCGGCGCCTCGATCGTCGCCAGCCTGCGCCTGCCGCCGCGGCGCGGCGCGCCTTGAGGCGGCGCACAGCGGGCCCCATGATGGCGGCATGGACTTCGCGCGCCCCGTACCGGAACCGACCGCCCTCGCCGTCGCCAACGATCGCGAGCGCGTGCGCTACGCCGTGCTCGGCGCGATGGCCCTGCTCGCCGGAATCTGGGTCGCCTGGCTGCTCGCTTGGCTGCTGGGCTGGTCGCTCGACGACCTCGGCGTACGGCCGCGCCATTTCGGCGGCTTGATCGGGATACTGACCGCGCCGTTCGCGCACGCGTCGTTCGATCATCTGATGTCCAACACCCTGCCGTTGGCCTTGATGGCGACGCTGACGCTGTATTGCTATCCGCGCGCCGCGCGGCTTGCGCTGCCGCTGATCTGGCTCGCCTCCGGCCTCGCCGTCTGGTTGTTCGCGCGCCCGTCCACGCACGTGGGCGCCAGCGGCATCGCGCACGGGCTGATGTTCTTCTTGTTCGTGATGGGCTTGTTGCGGCGCGACCGGCTCGCGGTGGTGGTGTCGCTGGTGGTGTTCTTCCTCTACGGCGGCATGTTGATGACGGTACTGCCGCGCGAGGCGAACATCAGCTTCGAGTACCACCTCGCCGGCGCAGTCGCCGGCGTGCTTGCGGCCGTGCTGCTGCGCGCGCGCGATCCGCTGCCGCCGCGCAAGCGCTATTCGTGGGAAGACGAAGACGTCGAACCGCTGCCGGATCAGGAATTGGAACCGCCGCGCGCGCACAACGTGCCGGTGCTGTGGCAGCGCGCGGCGCCTGAGGAAGAGCGCGGCCGCGTGATCGTGTTCCAGCCGCGGCCACGCGAAGATCGGCCGCCGACTCTGCATTGACGAGCCGCAGCGCGGCAGCGGCCGAACCGCGCTAAGCTTTGCGTCTGTCCATGAGCTGCAGCCGGGAATGGCCGCACTCGATACTCGCGATCAAGGACGAGCGCAAAGGAAAATTCGATGAACGCTACCGCTCCCCGCCGCGTCGAACACCAGCAGACCGACAAGGGCTACGTGCCGGTGTATACGACCGCCGTGGTCGAGCAGCCGTGGTCGAGCTATTCGCCGGCCGACCACACTACTTGGGCGACGTTGTTCGAGCGTCAGCGCGAAGTGTTGAAGGGCCGCGCTTGTCGCGAATTCCTCGACAACCAGCAGCGCTTCGGCATGACGCCGGACGCGATTCCTCGCTTCGAGGAACTCAACGCGGTGCTGGCCAAGGCCACCGGCTGGGAGCTGATCGGCGTCGAAGGCCTGTTGCCGGAGCTGACCTTCTTCGATCATCTCGCCAACCGCCGCTTCCCGGTGACTTGGTGGATTCGCAAGCCCGAGCAGATCGACTACATCGCCGAACCGGATCTCTTCCACGACCTGTTCGGTCATGTGCCGCTGCTGCTCAATCCGGTCTTCGCCGACTACATGCAGGCCTACGGGCGCGGCGGCGTCAAAGCGCACGGCATCGGCGCCGAGGCGCTGGTCAATCTGACCCGGCTGTACTGGTACACGGTCGAGTTCGGCCTGATCCGCCAGGACGGTGCGCTGCGCATCTACGGCTCGGGCATCGTGTCCTCCAAGGGCGAGTCGATCCATTGCCTCGAATCGGCCGCACCCAACCGCATCGGTTTCGATCTCGCGCGCATCATGCGCACGCGCTATCGCATCGATACGTATCAGAAGACCTATTTCGTGATCGACAGCTTCGATCAGCTGATCGAAGCGACGCGCCCCGACTTCACTCCGATCTACGCCGAACTTGCCGCGCAGGAATCGATCCCGGCGGGCGAAGTGCTCGCGAGTGACGGCGTATTCCAGCGCGGCAACGGCGAAGGCTGGTCGCGCGAAGGCGACGTCTGAGGCAGCGCCTCGGCCGCCCGCTCAATCGGCGCTCGGCAGCACCATCAACAGACCGATGCCGAGCACGATGCGATAGATCGCGAACGGCGTGAAGCGATGCGCGCGGATGTAGCCGAGCAGCCACTTCACCGCGACGAAAGCGGTCACCAGCGAAACGACGAAGGCGAGGCCGATCGCGCTCCAGTCTTCGTGCGCGCCGCCGCCGTTCTTGAACGACTTCAATAGCTCGTAGGCGCTCGCCGCGAACATGGTCGGGATGCCGACCAGGAACGCGAATTCGGTCGCCGCCGCGCGATTGCTGGCGCCGGCCAACAAGGCGACGAAGATCGTCGCCGCCGAGCGCGAGGTGCCGGGGAAGATCGCCGCCACCACCTGAGCGAGTCCGACCAGGATCGCGACGCGCCAGGTGATGACGCTGCGCTCGGGCTGCTTCGCGGCGAACCATTCGGCGACGATCATCCAGACGCCGCCGATGATCAGCGCCCACGCCACCGGCGCCACCGATTCGGGCAATTTGAACCCAAGCCGAGTGGCCAGAAATCCGAGCACCGCGGTGATCAGGAACGCGAGCGTGAGCTTCAGCGCGTAGTCGCGGTTGTCGGCCTGCCCCAAGCCGGTCGCGAGACGCCAAAGCCGTTCGCGATAGATCAGCACCACTGCCAGGATCGCGCCGGCCTGGATCACGACGTTGAACAGATCGGAGCGGCGTCCGAGCCAGTGTTCGGCGATCAATAAATGGCCGGTGCTGGAGATCGGCAGGAATTCGGTGATGCCTTCGATCAGGCCGAGCAGGATCGGAATCAGGATGTCGTTCATCGGGAAAGTCGAAAGCAGGAAGTGGGCGGGCGAGCGGAGGGTTCGCTCCGAGTTTGTGCAAAACACGAAGTGATTTGCACCATTCTTGTGCTTGCGTGAGCCAAGCGTCGATCCTAAGAGGCTGATTTATCGTGGGATGCGCTTGAAAAGCGCTTGGCACATACCTTGCTCAAACTGCCGTACCACACTCTTCGAGATCGTCATGTCCGCAACGAAAGTCCTGCAACTGATCAAGGAAAACGACGTCGAGTTCGTCGACCTGCGCTTCGCCGACATGCTCGGCAAGCAGCATCACGTGACTTTCCCGGCGCATGCGATCGACGAATCGGTATTCGAAGACGGCAAGATGTTCGACGGCTCCTCGATCGCCGGCTGGAAAGGCATCAACGAGTCCGACATGGTGCTCTTGCCCGATCCGGACACCGCGATCATCGACCCGTTCATGGCCGACAAGACCGTACTCCTGCAATGCGACGTGCTCGAGCCGAGCACGATGCAGGCTTACGCCCGCGATCCGCGCTCGGTCGCCAAACGCGCCGAAGCGTACCTGAAGTCGACCGGCATCGCCGACACCGCGTTCTTCGGCCCGGAACCGGAATTCTTCATCTTCGACTCGGTGCGTTTCCGCAACGACATGGGCCACGTGTTCTACGAAATCGGCTCTGAAGAAGCGGCGTGGTCTTCGGGCAAGTCGTTCGAAGGCGGCAACTCCGGCCATCGCGGCGGCATCAAGGGCGGCTACTTCCCGGTGCCACCGGTGGACACCTTCCAGGACCTGCGTAGCGAAATGTGCAAGGTGCTCGAAGCAGTCGGCCAAGTCGTCGAAGTGCACCATCACGAGGTCGCCAACGCCGGCCAGTGCGAAATCGGCACGCGCTTCAATACGCTGGTGAAGAAGGCCGACGAGCTGATCACGATGAAGTACGTGGTCAAGAACGTCGCGCACCAGAACGGCAAGACCGTGACCTTCATGCCCAAGCCGATCGTCGGCGACAACGGCTCGGGCATGCACGTGCATCAGTCGTTGGCGAAGAACGGCCAGAACCTGTTCGCCGGCGATCTCTACGGCGGCCTGTCGCAGACCGCGCTGTACTACATCGGCGGCATCTTCAAGCACGCGCGCGCGATCAACGCGTTCGCCAATTCGGCGACCAACAGCTACAAGCGCCTGGTGCCGGGCTTCGAAGCGCCGGTCATGCTCGCCTACTCGGCGCGCAACCGTTCGGCCAGCTGCCGCATTCCGTTCGTGCACAGCCCCAAGGGTCGTCGCATCGAAGTGCGCTTCCCGGATCCGGTCAACACCGGCTACCTGACCTTCAGCGCGCTGATGATGGCCGGCCTCGACGGCATCTTGAACAAGATCGATCCCGGCGCGCCGGCCGACAAGGATCTGTACGACCTGCCGCCGGAAGAAGAGAAGAACATCCCGACCGTCTGCCACTCGCTCGATCAGGCGCTCGAAGCGCTGGACAAGGATCGCGGCTTCCTCAAGGCGGGCGGCGTGTTCAGCGACGACTTCATCGACGGTTACATCGATCTGAAGATGCAGGAAGTCACGCGTTTCCGCGCGGCGACGCATCCGCTCGAGTACCAGATGTACTACGCGGTCTGAATCAAGGCGCCGCCCTCCGTGACGGAGGGCGGCGCACGATGCGGGGGCGGTGCCGACGGGACGCCGCCACAAGCCGCATCGAGCTGGCATCGTTCGAATAACCAACTAACGCATTAGTTGGATGGACCACTGCGGCCGCGACACCTGGCGCGGCGAACGTCACAGAGAGGAAACGAGGCGGCACGATCGATCGAACATCCGGACATCCGTCGCGAACGATTCGCGATGCACGGGAGGGGCGCCGGTTGCGGGCGCCGACCGCGGGAAGCGGCGATGAAGGGGCGGTACAGCCCCAGGAAGCATCGCGCAGGAGCATTCGTCCGCGCCGCGGCAGCGGCGGCGCGGCCATCCGCCCCGATCCGGAGATCCCGCATGAAAGGCAGGCTTGTCATGTTCGCCATCGCAATCGCGCTATCCGCTCACGCCCAGGCCGAGGACGACCCTGGCCCGGTCCTGAGCGGCAACATCGGTCTGGTCAGCGATTACTTGTTCCGCGGCTTGTCGCAGACCGGCCAAGAGCCGGCCCTGCAAGGCGGCGTCGAATACGGCCGCGCCGACGGCTGGTACGTCGGCGCGTGGGGTAGCAACGTCAGTTGGCTGTCGGACTATTCCAAACTCGGCCTCGACGTCTCCAACAGCCTCGAAATCGATCTCTACGCCGGCTGGCGCGTGCCTTTGGATGCCGATTGGAAGCTCGATCTCGGCGTCTACACCTACTACTACCCCGGCGACTATCCGCGCGGATTCACCCGCCCCTATACGACCGAAGGCTACGTCGGCATCGGCTGGCGCTTCGTCTCGCTGAAGTACTCGCACTCCTTCACCAATCTGTTCGGCTTCTACGATTCCAAGCAGAGCGGCTACCTCGACCTCTCCGCCAACTGGGAATTCACGCCGGGCTGGCTGCTCAACGCGCACGTCGGCCGCCAGCGTGTGCGCAACAACGGCGCCGCCGACTACACCGATTGGAAGCTCGGCGTGACGCGCAACTTCGCCAACGGCATCGCCGTGGCGCTCGGCTACTACGACACCAATGCGGACGAGTTCGCCTACACCAACGGGTACGACGAATTCCTCGGCCGCCGCACCGGCGTACTCAGCGTATCGAAAACCTTCTAGTCGAAATGGCAGCCATGGACGGCTGCTCGTTGATTCTCGCGGTCGCCACGAACGCACAAATCTCAGGAGGATTCGCATGAAACTGATCACCGCCATCATCCGGCCGTTCAAACTCGACGACGTACGCGACGCGCTGTCGCAAGCGGGCGTCACCGGCATCACCGTCACGGAAGTGAAGGGCTACGGCCGGCAGAAGGGCCACACCGAGCTGTATCGCGGCGCCGAATACGTCGTCGATTTCGTACCGAAGATCAAGATCGAAACCGCCGTGCCCGACGATCGCGTCGAGGTCATCGTCGAAGCGATCACCGAATCCGCGCGCACCGACAAGGTCGGCGACGGCAAGATTTTCGTGACCCAGCTCGATCACACCGTGCGCATCCGTACCGGTGAGATCGGCGACGACGCGCTCTGAAGGGGACCGCCGATGAAAAACCGACTCTTTCTTCTCACTGTCTTCGCCTCCCACGCCCTCTTTCCCACGCTCGCTTTGGCGCAAGCCGCGGCCGCGCCGATTCCGAACAAGGGTGACACCGCCTGGATGCTGACCTCGACCGCGCTGGTGCTCTTGATGAGCGTGCCGGCGCTCGCGTTGTTCTACGGCGGCCTAGTTCGCAGTAAGAACATGCTGTCGGTGCTGATGCAGGTGTTCGTGGTGTTCTCCCTGATCAGCGTGCTCTGGTGCGTGTACGGCTACAGCATCGCGTTCACCGAGGGCAATGCGTTCTTCGGCGGCTTCTCGCGTTTGTTCCTGCACGGCGCGGTCGATCCGGCCAGCGGCAGCTTCGCTCTCGCGGCGACGTTCTCCAAGGGCACGCCGATGTACGAGATCGTCTTCGTCGCATTCCAGGCCACCTTCGCCGCGATCACCTGCTGCCTGATCCTCGGTTCGCTGGTCGAGCGCATCCGCTTCTCCGCCGTTCTGGTGTTCATGCTGATCTGGTTCACCTTCAGCTACCTGCCGATCGCGCACATGGTCTGGTTCTGGTCCGGGCCCGACGCCTATGTCGACGCCTCGAAGGTCGACGCGCTGAATGCGACCGCCGGTCTGATCTGGCAATGGGGCGCGCTCGATTTCGCCGGCGGCACCGTCGTGCACATCAACGCCGGCGTCGCCGGTCTGGTCGGCGCGTTTCTGGTCGGCAAGCGCATCGGCTACGGCCGCGAGGCGCTGCGTCCGCACAGCCTGACGATGACGATGATCGGCGCTTCATTGCTTTGGTTCGGCTGGTTCGGATTCAACGCGGGTTCCGCGCTGGAAGCGAACGCATCGGCTGCGCTGGCCTTCCTCAACACCTATCTCGCCACCGCCTGCGCCGTGCTGTCGTGGATCTTGGCCGAGTGGATCTTCAAGGGTAAACCGTCCATGCTCGGCGCCGCTTCCGGTGCAGTCGCCGGCCTCGTCGCGATCACGCCGGCAGCCGGCAACGTCGGCATTCCCGGCGCGTTCGCGATCGGTCTCGCCGCCGGCGTGATCTGCTTGTGGGGCGTGACCGGCTTGAAGCGCTTGCTCAAGGCCGACGATTCGCTCGACGTGTTCGGCGTGCATGCGGTCGGCGGCATCAGCGGCGCGCTGTTGACCGGCGTGTTCAATTCGCCCGCGCTCGGCGGTCCTGGCATGACCGTCGATTGGGTCGCCGGCACGATCGGCTATCCCGGCATCGCCACGCAGTTGCTGGTCCAAGCCAAGGCGGTCGGCCTCACCATCGTGTGGAGCGCCGTCGTCGCCTTCGTCGCCTACAAGGTCGCCGATGTCCTGGTCGGCCTGCGCGTCGGCGAGGAGCAGGAGCGCGAGGGTTTGGACATCACCTCTCACGGCGAATCGGCTTACGACCACTGAAACGCGGACGCCGGCGAGGCCGTTCGGCTCGCCGGCGCTTTGCTAAGCTCGCGCGTTCCGAACCGGTCCGCGCGAGATGAAGCCCAGCCGCAGTCCTCAACCCGCCGCGTCGAACGCGCGCTTGCGCGGATTGCCGCCGGCGGCCATCGCGATGCTGCGCGATACCGCGCACGCGCTCGATCGCGGCGATCTCGACGGCGCCGAACGCGCGCTCACCGGCGCCCTGGTGCTGGCGCCCGCGCACGCGCAAACCTTGCGCCTGCACGGGCTGCTCGAACAGCGGCGTGCGCGTCCGCAGCAAGCCGCAGCGCTTTATCGACTTGCGCTGCAGGCGCAACCCGATGACACGTCGATCGTGGTTTCTTTGGCCGAAGTCGAGGCCGATCTCGGCGCGACCGACACGGCGCTCGATCTGTTGCGCCGCGCGACGGCCCTCGAATCGGACGAACCCGACACCGTCTTCCGCCTCGGCGTGCAATTCGACCGCCACGGCCTGCACGACGAAGCGCTGGCCTGCGCGCGCCAGACGCTGCAACGACAGCCGGTGCATCCGCTCGCTCGTCTGCTGGCCGCACGCACGCTGCAAGCGCTCGGCCGCATCGACGACACCGCTGCCGAATATCGCCGCCTGATCGCGCAAGGCGGTGCACGCGCGTATCAGGCCTGGTTCAGCCTGGTCGACCTGAAAACGACTCGACTGGAGCCAAAGGAGACCGCCGCGCTCGAACGGCTCGCCGCCGACTCGAAACTCGCCGACGATGCGCGCGCCGCGCTCGGCTTCGCGCTCGGCAAGGTCTACGAAGACGATGCGCGCTACGACGAGGCCTTCGCTGCGTTCGAACGCGCCAACCGGCTCGCGCGGCGCGGCCTGGCCTGGGACGCGCCGCGTTTCAGCACGGAAATCGACACGATCCACGCCGCTTTCTCGGCCGAACGCGAGTCGGCGCCGGCCACGCTCGGCGCCGAAGTCGTATTCGTGCTCGGTATGCCGCGCTCGAGCACCACTTTGATCGAACAGATTCTCGCCGCGCATAGCGAGGTCGAAGGCGCCAGCGAGCTGCCGGATCTGCCGCAGGTGATCGCACAGGAATCGCAACGCCACGGCCAGCCGTTTCCGCAATGGGTGGCGCAGGCGAACGCGGCCGACTGGGAGCGGCTCGGCCGCGAATACCTCGCACGCACGGCGCGCTGGCGCGTGCAGCGTCCACGCTCGACCGACAAGCTGCCGAGCAACTGGCCGCTGATCGGCGCAATCCGCGCAATGCTGCCGGCGGCGCGCATCGTCGACTGCCGGCGCGACGCGCTCGAAACCTGCTGGTCCTGCTACAAGCAGATGTTCGCCCCCGGCCGCGCCAACTACACCTACGACTTGGCGGAACTGGGCGCCTATTGGCGCGACTACGACCGCCTCGCGCGATTCTGGCGCGAGCGGTATCCCGCGCATGTGCGCGCGCAGGACTATGCGGCGCTCTTGCAGGAGCCCGAGCGAGAAATTCGCGCCCTGCTCGAATTCTGCGGCCTGCCGTTCGAGCCGACTTGCCTGCAATTTCATGCCGCCGCGCGCAACGTGCGCACGCCCAGCGCCGCACAGGTGAGGCAGCCCTTGCGCCGCGACACCGCGCGCGCGGCGAACTACGGCGAACGCCTGGCGCCGCTGCGTATCGCACTCGCCGGCGCGTAGGCGCAAACGCGAAGTTCAGCCAGAATTCAATGGCCGCTACTGAGACTTCCGCGCGTCGCCGCTTGCGGACCGACGTATCGGTAGCCTGGCGGCGACGCCCGTCGCGCGATCCACGGACGGTGCGCTTGCGGGTCGGCGGGAAGATCGCCGATCCCGCGCAGGCGAGTACGAACGGAGTGTCGTGCTCGCCCAGTCGAGATGGCGCGGCAAGCGCCGTTTCGATGCCCTGTTAAGATTGAGGATGATGCAAGCCCGACGCGGAACTACCCTGCTGGCGTCTTTTCTGATGATGGCGAGCGTGGCTTCGATGCCAACGCCCGCGGTCGCGCGCGAACTCAGCGTGCAGGAAGCGGTGTCGCAGGCGCAGAGTCAGGTCGACGGCAAGGTGCTGTCGGTACAAACCTTGAACGTCGGCAAGCGTAAGGTGTATCGCATCAAGATCCTGACGCGCGACGGCCAAGTCCGCGTGGTCCAGATCCCCGCGGAGCAGTGACGCCAGCCGACACGAACGGAAACGAGATTCAACCCCTGGGAAACGCGGCCGCGGACGGCCGCTCTCGATGCTAGCCGTCACGGACGAACGCAAAGGAGAACGTACATGCGCGTATTGCTGGTGGAAGACGAGGCGCCGTTGCGCGAGACGCTGGCGGCGCGATTGAAGCGCGACGGCTTTGCGGTCGATGCCGCCGGCGACGGCGAGGAAGGCCTCTATCTCGGCCGCGAAGTGCCGTTCGACGTCGCGATCATCGATCTCGGCCTGCCCAAGCTGTCGGGCATGGACCTGGTCAAGCAATTGCGCGAAGCCGGCCAGCGCTATCCGATCCTGATCCTGACCGCGCGCTCGAGCTGGCAGGACAAAGTCCAGGGCCTGAAAAACGGCGCCGACGACTACTTGGTCAAGCCGTTCCACGTCGAAGAACTCCTCGCCCGCCTCAATGCGCTGGTGCGCCGCGCCAGCGGCTGGTCGCGGCCGACGCTCGAATGCGGTCCGGTCGTGCTCGACACCACCGCGCAGACCGTCGCCGTCAACGGCAGCACGGTCGATCTGACCAGCTACGAGTACAAAGTGCTCGAGTACCTCATGCTGCACGCCGGCGAATTGGTGTCGAAGGCGGATCTGACCGAGCACATCTACCAGCAGGATTTCGATCGCGATTCGAACGTGCTGGAAGTGTTCATCGGCCGCCTGCGCCGCAAGCTCGATCCGGATAACGCGATCAAGCCGATCGAAACCGTGCGCGGCCGCGGCTACCGCTTCGCCCTCGAGCGCACCGACACGCCGCCCGAGGAAGCCAAGGTCGAAGAAGCCGCCAAGGCCGACAACGCCTAAGGGGGCCGGCGCTTATGGCGCGTCCGCTGTCGTTGCAGGCGCGCTCGCTGGCCGCAGCCGGCCTGGTGTTGGCCGGCTTTCTCGCACTGGCCTTCTTCGCGCTCGACAATGCGTTCTACCAGGCCGCCGAAAGCGGCCTGCGCGAACGTCTGCAAGGCTATCTCTACACCTATCTCGCCAGCTCCGACCCGAACCGCGCCGGCGCGCTGATCCCGCCGGATGTCGGGCCCGACTCGCGCTTCGACCAGCCGACCGCGACCGGTCTGTATGCCGGCATCGTCGGCAAAGTGGTCGGCATCAAGGACAAGGAGTGGCGCTCGGCCTCGGCCGCCGGGCGCGAACTGCCGTTCTCCGAACAACTCGCGCCCGGCGCCAGCCGCTTCACCGGCCCGGTGGAAACCTCCGAGGGCGAATTGTTCGTGCTGTCGCAAGGCGTGGTCTGGAATGCCGATGCGAAGAACGAACTGCACGTGACCTTCCACATCGCCGAAGACAGCCGCGCGCTGCGCCGGCAGGTCGAGGTCTACCGCCGCACGCTGGCGATCTGGCTCGGTTCGCTCGGCGTGCTGCTGCTGTTGCTCCTGCTCGGCGTGCTGCGCTGGAGCTTGGCGCCGCTGCGCAAGGTCGCCACCGATCTGCGCCGGGTCGAGCACGGCGCGCAGGAGCAACTCGATCGCAACTATCCGGTCGAACTGGCCGGCCTCACCGCGAACATCAATAACTTCATCGAAGCCGAGCGCGACCGCGTCAAGCGCTACCGCAACACGCTGTCGGATCTCGCGCACAGCTTGAAGACGCCGCTCGCGGTCATGCGCAGCCAGCTGGAAACCGGCGCCGACGGCAAGGACCTGCGCTGGACCGTGCTCGAGCAAGTCGGCCGCATGGACGAGATCGTCGCCTATCAGCTCTCGCGTGCGGCCACTTCCGGACATCAGACCTTCGCCGCGCCGCTGCCGCTGGAGCCGTACGCGGAAGAAATCGTGCGCAGCCTGGAAAAGGTGTACGCCTCCAAATCGATCCTGTGCGAATTCGAGGTCGATCCGGGCGCGCGTTTCCACGGCGACCAGGGCGACTTGCTCGAGCTGCTCGGCAACCTGCTCGAAAACGCATTCAAGTGGGCGCGGCGGCGCGTGCTGCTGACCGCGCAAGCGCAACCGGCCGCGAGCGGCAAGCGTGCCGGCCTGCTGGTCGTGGTCGAGGACGACGGTCCCGGCATTCCGAACGACAAGATCGATCACCTGCTGCAACGCGGCGTGCGCGGCGACGAGCGCGTGCAAGGCCACGGCATCGGCTTGGCCATCGTGCAGGACATCCTGAAAGCCTACCGCGGTGAACTGGTGGTCGACCGTTCGCCGCACCTGGGCGGCGCGCGCTTCGCGATGCGGATGGCGACGCGCTGATGCGCGCCTCCCTCTCCCGCTTGCGGGAGAGGTGAGCTGTAGGTCAACTCAACCGGCGGCGAGCGCCTCGACCTCGGCGAGCAGACGCGCACGCACTTTCTCGCGACCGTAGTTCTCGATCACGTAGCCGCGCGCGCGGCGCGACTGCTCGGCGCGCGCAGCGTCATCGAACGCTTGCACGGCATCGATCGCGGCGTGCAACTCGCTTTCGCCGCGAAACACCAAACCGCTGCCGCTGGCGGCGACGTGATCGGCGAGGATTTCGCATTCGCCGTTGACCACGATCGGCGTGCCCTGCGCCATCGCTTCGAGCGCGACGATGCTGAGGCTCTCGTACGGCGAGGGATGCACGAAGGCGAGCGCGCCGGCCATCAGCGCGAGTTTGCGCTCCTCGCTGACGAATCCGAGATAGCGCACATGCTCCGATTCGCGCACGCCGAGCTTGTCCGCGCCGGTCAGGAGCAGACGCAGGTTCGAGGTATGCGTAGCGCGGTAGTTCTCGAACGCCTCGATCAGCATCGCGCAGCCCTTGTGCGTGTCGATGCGGCCGCAGTAGAGCAGATACGGCGTGCTCTCCCGCGCCGGCGCAACTGTCTCGGTCGCCACCGTCATCGCGATCAGATTGCCGCTATCGCGATTCCACAGCCGCTTGCCCAGGCGCCGCTCCGCCGCGGTATTCCACAAGATCCGCGGCACGCGGCGCGCCATTTGCGCATAGGCGCTGAAGTACGCCGGCGGCTCGTCGTGCAGGGTCGGCACCAGGCCCCAGCGGCGGTGCCTCAGCGTGCGCGTGCCGTCGTAGGTGGTCGGATACAGATAGGTCAGGAAGATCACCGCGGCGTAGTCGTCACCGTGGCGATCCAGATGCTCGATCAAGCCGGGGCAGACCGGCCCCTGCGCGCGAATGAATTCTTCCTGCAGCGCTTCGGGCCAATCCACGCGCGCGCCATTCGTCTCGAAATGCGCGAGCAGGCGGCGATGCAGGTCGTGGAAATACACGCCGCGTTCGCGCGCGACGCGGAAGCGGTGGATCGCGACACCGTCGCGACGCTCGACGCCTTCGCGCAGATCGTTGGCCCAGCGCACGTAGTCGCTGGCCGTGGTGGTCAAGACGTCGACCGCATAGTCGTCCGCGAGCAGGGTCGCGTATTGCCACGCATGCGCTTCGGCACCGCCGGTGATCGACTCGTGGCAGCGCGGCACGACGATCGCGAGACGCTTCACGACGCACGCTCCAGCAGTTCGAAGAACCGTTCGCGCAACACGTTCGGCGCGTACTCGCGCTGGTAGCGGAGGCGCGCGGCCTCACGCAGGTCGTTGCGGAAATCCGTATCGCTGCCGAGGCGCGCAAGGCTGGCGGCATACAGCCAGCTATCTTGTTCGGCCCAGACCAAGCCGCCGTCGCCGACCGTTTCCGGAATCGCGCTGGAGGCATGCGCCAGCACCGGCACGCCGAGCGCCATCGCTTCGATCACCGGCACGCAAAAGCCTTCATGCCGGCTCAGGGTCAGGAACGCATGCGCGGACAAGTAGGCCGACTTCAGCTGCGCTTCGCTCAAGGAATCGAGCCACCAGACGCGTTCGCCCAAACGGTGCTCGGCGATGCGCGCACGGATCGCCTGGTTGTAGGCGTCCAAGCCCGGATCGGACTTGCCCACGATCAGCAGACGCGCCGGATCGCCGTAGCCGTCGACCCAGGCGGCGAACGCGTCGACCAGGGCGAGGTGATCTTTGTTCGGCGCGATGCGGCCGACCATCAGCACGTTGCGCGTGCCGTCGCCGAGTTCGTCGAGCAGGCCGAGATCGGCTTCGGCGTCGAGCAACTGTTGTACGCGATGAAACGGCGCGAGCACGGCGCCGCGCGCAGCCGGCGCACCGGCCGCGATCAGTTCCTCGAGGTTGTAGCGCGAGGCGCCGAGATACAGCTCGCAGCCGAGCTGGGCGACGGCAGGAATTTCCTCGCGCCCCTTGGCGCAGGCCGTTTCGTACAGCTTCGAGCTGCCGGCGAAGAATTCCGGCGGGGTGATGTTGTGGTAGCGCACCACACGGAAGCCGCGCGCGCGCGCGAGCAGCGCCAGCGCGGCCGGCCAACCGGTAGAGAAGTGATAGATGATCAGATCGTCGGCGCCGCCGGCGAAATCGAGCAGCGTATCGGGCGCGTAGGTGGTTTCGGCGACGCCGTGCGCGACGTCGCAGAACACGCGCGTCTCGATGCCGCGCTCGCGCAACAGCGCAGCCATCGCCAGCGTGTCGTTGCCGACCGCATCCTTGCCCGCAAGCACCGGCAGCAGCAGCGCGGCCTTCATCGCCGCGCCACCTGATTCATCGCGACGGCGAGCTCGCGTTCGAGTACGGCCGGCGCGAACGCCGCCGCATAGCGTGCGCGTCCGGCGGCGCGCAGATGTTCGCGCAAGTCCGCATCGCGCAGCACGCGCAAGGCCGCTGCCGCGATCGTGTGCGGATCGACTGCATCCCACAGAAGACCGGCGTCGCCCAGCGTCCACGGAATCGCGCTGCTCGCGTGCGCGATCACCGGCGTGCCGAGCGCCATCGCTTCGATCAGCGGCACGCAGAACCCTTCGTGGCGGCTCAGCATCACCAGCGCGTCGGCGCGTTCGTAGGCCGCGCGCAGTTCGGCGCCGTTCGCATCCTGCATCAAGGTCACCGCGTGCTCGACGCCGCGCGTGTGGATGTGTTCTTCCAGCGCCGCGCCGTAGCGGGCGAGATTCGGATCGAGCTTGCCGGCCGAGAGCAGATGCGCCGAACTCGCGCCCATCGCGTGTAACGCGGCGAGCGTATCGACGAGATCGAAGTGCGCCTTGTTCGGCGCCAGGCGGCCGACCATCAAGAGCAGCGGCTCGCCCTTGGGCAAGCGCGACGCCGCGGGCGCGAGACTGCGCAGCTGCTCGACTTCGTGGAACGGCGCCAGCTGTGTGCAGCGACGCGGATCGACGCCGCGCGCGAAGAAGTCTTCGAGGTTGTAGGGCGAACAGCCGAGATACAACTCGCAGTTCAGCGCCGCGTAGGCGTCGAGTTGGCCGCGGCCTTCGGCGCAGGCGGCGACATAACCGTCGGACCACGGCACGAAGAATTCCGGCGGCGTGATGTTGTGATAGCGCAGCACGCGGCGCGCGCGCGTGCGCTGGAACAGCGCGAGTGCGAAATCCCAGCCGACGCAATAGTGATAGACGATCACGTCATCGGGCGAACGCAGCCAGGCTTCGAGTTCGGCCGGCGCCTGCACCGGCTCGTCGACGCCGCGCGCATGCGGTGCGAACAGCACCACCTCGTGGCCTTGCGCGCGCAGCGCACGCGTCATGCCGAGCGTGTCGTTGCTGACCGCATCGTGCGGCGCCAGCCCCGGCACCAGCATCGCGATCCTCATGCGGAGGTGCGCTCGCCGCTGCCGCGCCGCGCGAGGACGATCGCGGCGTCGCCGTCACGCAGGACGGACGAGGCCTCGAATCCGCCCGCGGCCAGCGCAGCGGTCCATTGCGCGACATCGACGCTGCCGCTTTGCACGAAACGATACGGCGCGCGTTCGCAACGCAGCGCCAGCCAGCCGTCGGGCTTGAGCGTGCGACGCGCCTGCCGCAGCAGCTCGATCGGCGCCGCACGCCCGCTCGCCAGCGCGGCGACGTCGACGCTGAGCGCATCGACCGAGGCATCGGCGCAGCGCGCCAGCACGGCCGACGGGTCGCCTTGCGCGATACGCTGGCGATGCGCATCCGTCAGCAGATGCGCATTCGGCTCGACGCCGCTGACTTCAAAGCCGAAGCTGGACAATGCAGCCAGCCAGGCGCCGTCGCCGCTGCCCAAATCGAACAGCTGCGCGGCGGCCGGCAAGCGTTCGGCCAAAGCGGCGCTCCAGTGGCGATAGCGCTCGCGCCGCGCGGCCGCGGCGGTATCGTCCGCCGGCAGCGCGGCAGCGAACGCGTCGATGCGCTCGCGCTCGGCCGCGTCGGCGTCTTCGAGTTCGGTCAGGCTGCGCTGCAACGAGGCGACCCAGTGGTTCGCCGCGTGCACGTAATGGCGCAGTTCGCCGAGCTCATGCGCGACCGCGCCGGCACGGCCTTCGAGCGAATCGGAACGCAATTCGAGCGCACGCGCACGATCTTCGAGCGTGGCCGCGCGCTGTTCGAGGTCGTCGACGCGCTGTTGCAGCCGCCGGATCTCGCCGCGCAGCTCGTCGCTGCGGCGGTCGTGTTCGGTTACGAGCGCGGCGTGCGCCGCGTTCGATTCGTCCAATCGCCGGTTGGCCTCGCGCTGGCCGTCGGCCGCCGCGTTGAAGCCGGCGGCGGTCCAGTTGTCGGCCGCGCGCTGATGCCGCAGCAGCAGCGGCAGGCCGGCGAAGGCGAGTCCCCATTGCAGCGCATAACCGAGCACCGGCACGCGCGCGAACTTGGCCAGCGCGTAGCGCGGCAGCAGGCCGCGCACGCGCGTGCCGACGCGGCGGCCTTCCGGCGACCAGCGCAGGTTGCCGATCACTTCGGCCTTCGGCGCGCCGCCGGCGAGCAAGCGCAGCTGCATCGACGCGCCGGCGTCGTCCGGCGGCCGCTTGAGCAGGGCGCGGAAGACGTGGTCGACGAAGGCGATGTAGTGCGGGCCGGTCAGATCGGCGAGGCTGTAGTCGAGCCGTTCGCGCTCGATGCCGTCGCTGTGCGCCGGCTTCGCCGCGCGCGGCGGCGGATCTCGGCGCGGCAGCGGCGCGCGCGCGCGTGCGGCGTCCGCTTCGTCGCGGATCTCGGCCTTGACGCGTTCGAGATAGTCGTCCTGCAGGTCCCCGCTCACACGCTTTGATCCCGTCGTCGAACAGCGCCCCGTGGGCGGTCGCGCATTATGGCGGGCGGCGGCGCACGAGTCTAAGAACCGCAGCATGCTGCGGCGACTCCATCGCCGGTTGCCGCCGTCGCAGCGGGCGACTATCGTTGCCGGCCAATCGAATGTCGTGGAGTCCGTATGCGCCGCCTGGTCCTGACCGCCCTGATCGCCGCCACGCTGGCCGCTTGCAGCCCGTCGACACCACCGGAATCCACCGCCGCGAAAACGACGCCGGCCGCTGCGCCGAGCGCGCCCGCCGCGCCCGCGCCCAAGCCCGCCGAGGCGCCTGCGCCGGCGAAGGAGATTCCGGAAGGCGAGTGCGGCGATCAGTCCAAGGTCGCGCCGGATCAGCGCGTGGTCAACACCGCACGCTGGAGTACGGCCAGCGAACAGAACAACTTCGGCTTCGACATCTGGCGCAGCGACACCGAGAAGGGCGAATTCACCAAGCTGACGAAGGAGTCGATCCTCGGCGCCGGCACCTCGGACGAGACGCACAAGTACGAGTATCGCGACGACAGCATCGATCCGTGCAAGGAATACTGGTACTACATCGAGCAGACCAATACGGACGGCTCGAAAGAGAAGATCTCGCCGGTGTTCCGCGCACCGCCCAAGCGCCGCGCGGTCGGCAGCCCGGCGCCGCAGCCGGTCGAAGCGGCGAAGGAGTGAGCGAGCGCGCCGCGCCGCGATGAGCGCCGCGGCGCCCGTGCGCGTGCGCCGCCTCGCTGCGGCGGCGTTTCTCGTGCTGTTCGCGCTGTCGCAGGCGCTGGTGTGGAGCGCCTACTACGGCTGGGGCGCGAAGCGCCTGATCGGCGACGAGATCGCCTACCAGACCTTCGCGCTCGCCATCCTCGACGGCGGCGCCTGGATGCCCAGCACGATCTGGCCGCCCTTGCAGCCGCTGCTGCTGGCGGCGGTCTACGCGCTGGCCGGCACGCACATTCTGGCCGTGCAGCTGCTACAGACTTTGTTGTTCGTCCTCTGCGGCGCGCTGCTGCGTGATCTCTGGCGGCGTTTGAGCGGCAGCGTGGCCGCGGCGAACACAGCCGCGGCGCTGTTCCTGCTGAGCCCGGCTACCGCCGCCTACGCGCACTGGCTGTGGCCGGAAATCCCCCATCTGACCTTGCTGCTGGCGGCGCTGTGTCTGCTCGCGCGCGCCGGCGAGCGTTCGTCCGGCGGGCGCGCTGCGTTTGCGGCCGGCGCCTGCGTCGGCCTCGCCATCCTGGCCAAGAGCCTGCTGTCGCCGTTCTGGCCGGCTTTCCTGTTGGTGTTCGTCGAACGCCGGCGGCCATGGCTGCGCTGGCGCCCGGCGGCGGCCTTCGTGCTCGCGCTGGGCCTGGTCACCGGACCCGCTCTGCTGCACGGCTGGCGCGAATACGGTCGGCCGATGATCGCCGACAGCTCGATCTACAACCTCTGGGTCGGCCTGACCGATCGCTGGCGCAGCGACTACGTGCTGGATCTCGGCGGCAAGACCTTGCCCGACTTCCTCGCCAGCGGCGCGACGCCGGCCGAGCGCAATGCCGTCTATCTGGACAAGCTGCGCGCGCTGGTCGCCGAACGCGGCCCGGTCTCCCTGCTCAGCGACCAGTTCGGACGCCAGTACTTCCGCCTGTTCAGCGCGAAGACCCCGCTGCTCTCGCAGCTGCCGGGGCCGGCCTGCGCCGGGCATCTGTCGGTGTACGCGACACCGCCGTGGCTGACCCGCGCGCTGACTAACGCGAGCGATCTGTTGCATGCGCTGGTTCTGGCCGCCGCCGCCTTCGGTCTCGCCTGCTGGCGCCGCCGTCCCGATCGCATCGCGCTGGTGGCCGCGCTGTTTCTCGCCTATCAGCTCGCCTTGTTCGCGCTGATCCACGTCAAGGCGCGCTTCTTGCTGCCGATGCTGCCGTTCCTGTGCGGCTTGGCCGGCAGTTTCCTCACCGCGCGGCGGCACGGCGAGGCCCTGGCGATGACGCCGGCGCGGCTCGCGCTCGGCACCGCGCTCGCCGCGCTCCTGCTGTTCCTCGCCTTCGCCGGACCCGCGCTCGATCGCCTGTGCACGGGCTGAGCGGTCAATTCCGGTATCCTCGCGAGGTTTTCCTGCCCGTTTCGCCCATGCGTCAACACCTGATCGAACTGGTTCTCTTCAGTACCTATGCGGAATTGCGCGCCGAGCGCGCGCGCAGCTATCTCGGCCTCGCCTGGTGGGTGCTCGACCCCGCCATGCAGATGGCGGTGTGGTGGCTGCTCATCCACGTGATCCTGCGTGCCGGCGGCCCGGACTACCTGCCGTCCCTGCTGATCGGCGTGACCCTGTGGCAGTGGATGAAGTCGTGCATGATCCACGGCGGCTACGCGATCTGGAGCAATCTGAACCTGGTGCGCCAGGTGCACCTGCCGCCCTTGGTATTTCCGATCGTCGCGGTGCTGTCGGACACGGTGAAGTTCTTCTACATCTTCGCCGTGCTGCTGCTGATTCTGTGGGTGTCGGGCTATCCGCCGACTCTCGCCTACTTCGGATTGCTGCCGCTGTTCGTCGCGATCCTGCTGCTGTCGGCCGGCGTCGGCTTCATCATCGCAGCGCTGGTGCCGCTGCTGCCGGATCTGCGTTTCGTCATCGAGCAGGTGCTGAACGTGGTGATGTATTTGTCCGGCGTCGTGTTCATGCTGTCGAACATCCCTTCGCCGCTGCGCGAAATCCTCGCGCTCAATCCGATCGCCGTGATCATGGACGCCGCGCGCGGAATCCTGATGTACGGGCTGTGGCCGAACTGGGTCGGCCTGACCAAGGCCAGCCTGATCGCCGTGGTCGCCTGCACGGTCGGCACCGTCGTGGTCCGGCGCTTGGCGCCGCGCTATCCGAAGCTCGCCGCATGAGCGGGGAAATCCTGGTCGAACTGCGTCACGTCGGCGTCGCCTTCAGCTCGCAGCGGCGCATGAACGACAACCGCTTCTGGGCGCTGGAAGACGTCGATCTGACCTTGCGCCGCGGCCAGCGCCTCGGCGTGATCGGCCGCAACGGCGCCGGCAAGAGCACCTTGCTGCGCGTGATCGCCGGCATCCTCGCGCCCGATCGCGGCAGCGTGAAGCGCGGGCCGGTGTCGTGCCAGCTGCTCTCGCTCGCACTCGGCTTCGTGCCGCATCTGTCCGGCCGCGACAACGCGGTGCTGTCGGGCCTCATGCTCGGCCTGCGCCGGCGCGAGATCATGGCGCGGCTGGCGGCGATCCACGAATTTTCCGAACTGGGCGACTTCTTCGAGCAGCCGATCGCGTCGTATTCGTCCGGCATGATGATGCGCCTCGCCTTCTCGGTCGCGATCCAGGTCGAGCCGGACGTGCTCTTGATCGACGAAGTGCTGGCGGTGGGCGATGCCGAATTCCAGCAGAAGTCCGGCGCCGCGCTGCGCGCACGCATGGGCGAGGGCCACACGGTCGTGCTGGTCAGCCACGACGAGAAGCAGATCGCCTCGCTGTGCGATCGCGTGCTCTGGGTCGAACACGGCAAGAGCGTGCTCGAAGGCGATCGCGATGCGGTGTTCGAGGCCTATCACCGCGACCTGCACCTGAGCGGAGCGCCGGCGTGAGCGCGTTCGACCCGCTCCGCTTGGATGCGCTCGCACGCAGGCTGGAACTCGCTCCGCGCCAGCTCGCGCTGGCCGCGGCGCGCCTGGCGCGGGATAAGGTCGGCGCCGACGCGCAACGCCGCGATGCGGTGCTCGCCGCGGCACGTGCGCCTTCCACTGCGGCCGAACACGCGGCCGCGCTACTGACGACGCCGATCGCCGGTTTCGCGCTCGACGATCTCGACCGTGCGCTGGCGGCGCTGTGGCCGCCGGAGCGCTAGCCGTGCGCGGCACCACCCTGATCGTCCTCGCCTGGAATCAGTGGCCGCTGACGCAGCGCTGCCTCGATTCCCTGCTCGCCAGCGAACTCGATTTCGCCGAAGTGCTGGTGGTCGACAACGGCAGCAGCGACGAGACGCCGCGTGCGCTCGCCGACTACGCCGGACGCGTGCGCGTGCTGCGCCTGCCGGAGAATCTCGGTTTCGTGCGCGGCATGAACGCCGGCATCGCCGCGGCGCGTGCCGAC
This sequence comes from Dokdonella sp. GW821-FHT11D02, assembly GCF_058808595.1. NCBI lineage: Bacteria > Pseudomonadati > Pseudomonadota > Gammaproteobacteria > Lysobacterales > Rhodanobacteraceae > Dokdonella > Dokdonella sp. GW821-FHT11D02. The sequence goes on from NZ_CM179520.1 coordinate 4,821,878, forward strand.
GACGACGTCGTGCTGCTCAACAACGATCTACTGTTCACGCAAACCGACTGGCTCGGCCGTCTGCGCGATGCGGCTTACGCGGATCCTGCGACCGGCATCGTCGGCTGCCGCCTGCTCGGTCCGGAAGCGGAAGGGCGCGTCTATCACGTCGGCGGCTACATCGAACCGGACGACCTGCACGGCCAGCAGACCGAGTCCGCCCACGTCGAGCGCGAGGTGGCGCAGTATCCGCACACGCGCCGCGTGCAGGCGGTCGCCTTCGCGCTGGCCTACCTGCGCCGCGACGCGCTCGCCCGCCTCGGCGGGCTCGACACCGCCTTCCACAGCTATTTCGAAGACACCGACTGCTGCCTGCGCGCGGCCGACCTCGGTATCGCCAGCGTGGTCGCCGGCGCAGTCACGCTGCGCCACGATCAGCACGGCTCGACCCAGGACGACGGCGGCTTCCGCGCGCGCCTGTTCGCGCAGAGCCGCCGCGCGTTCGCCGCGCGCTGGCAGGAAAGCCTGCGCGCGGGCTATCGCGGCGACGTGCTCTGGCACGGCGCTACGCGCTATCCGGCTGCGCAGGCGCAGCTCGCGCGCCTGTTCGTGCGCCGGCTCGATGCGCGCGGCCTGCGCATGGGCTACGCGGCGGCGGCATCCGAACTCGGCGACACGCAAGACGGCCGCCTCGATCTGGCCGCGCGACGCCGACTGCCGGCCTTGCCCGACGCCGCACTCGCCTGCGGCGTCGAGGCGTTCGCACAGGCGCGCGGACGCTGGCGCGTCGGCCTGGGCTTCAGCGAATGGGACATCGCCGCGCCGCAGGCCGCGCAAGCCGCGCGCGCGCTCGATCTCTTGCTGGTTCCCGATGCGTTCCAGCGCGCAGCGTTCGAGCGCGCCGGCGTGCGGACGCCGATCGAGATCCTGCCGCTCGGCGTCGATCGCGACTATTGCCATCCGCACGTGCCGGCGCCGCGCCATCCGCGCGGCGACTTCGTCTTTCTCGCGATCGTCGAAGATCTCGCGCGCGACGCGCCGGAGCTTCTGGTCGACAGCTTCCGCGTCAACTTCCGCGCCGACGAGCCGGTCGAACTCCTGCTGCAAATCGCGCCCGGCCGCGACGCGCTGGCCATCCGCACGGCGCTGGCCGCGTTGCCGGCATCGGCCGCGGCGGGCCGCGTGCGCGTACTCGACGGCTGGGGTTTCCCGTGGCACCAGCGCGCGCAGCTCTTGAGCGCCTGCGATGCCTACATCAGCGTGCGCCGAGGCGGCGGCTGGGATCCGCGCGCGGCCGAGGCGCTCGCTTGCGGCCGACTCCTGCTCGCCGGCGATTTCGGCAGCCAAGCAGGGCTTGCGCGCGACTACGGTCTGGCGGTGGCGACGCGGAGCGTCGAAGCGGGCGACGGTCGGTACTGGGCCGAACCGCAGCGCGAAGCGTTCGCGGCCTGCCTGCGCGACGCGTTCGAGCATCGCGAAACCTTGCTCGCGGCCGCCGGCGCACGTGCCGCGGCATTCGCGCGCGAACACGATATCGACACCAGCGCCGACCGCCTGCTCGAAGCGCTCGCGCGCGGCGGCATGCTGGCGCCGCCGCGCGCTGTACCCACCGCGCATCGCCCTCGCCTCGAGAGCGCACCGGCGAGCGGGCAGATTCTGGTGCTGGGCATGCATCGCTCCGGCACCTCCAGCGTGGCCGGCCTGTTGGCGCGGCTCGGCGTCTACGCCGGCGAAGCCGCCGAGCTGATGATCGGCCCGGACAATCCGAAAGGTCACTACGAACTCGCCCGTCTGCACGGCGCCTGCCTGCGCCGGCTCGAAGTGGCCGGCGGCGACTGGAAACAGCCTCCCGACGACGCGCCCGGCGCAGCCGTCGACGCGTTCCGCCGCGACGTGGCCGATCTGCTGCGCCCGCTCGAATCGCAGCGTCCGTGGCTGATCAAGGAGCCGCGCTTGTGCCTGCTCGCGCGCGAACTGCTGCCGCTGCTGACGCGGCCGCTGTTCGTGCTGGTCGTGCGCGAACCGAACGCGGTGGCCGAATCCTTGGCCGCGCGCAACGGACTCGATCGCGAACACGCGCTCGCCTTGTGGCGCCGCTATACGCTGGACTCGTTCGAAGCAAGCCGCGGCTGGCCGCGTGTGGTGGTCGACTACGACGATGTGCTGGCCGACCCGCTCGCGCTTGCGCAGCGTCTATACGAAGCGCTGCGTGCATTCGGCATGGAAGGCTTGCAGCCGCCGCAGGCCGACGCCTTGCGCAGCTGGATCGATCCGGCGCTTGCGCATGCGGCGCCGTCGGCGCGTCTCGAACTCGACGCGTCGACGCAAGCCGTGTGGGATGCGATCCGCAACGGCAACTTGCTCGACGAAGGCACCGAACCGACACGATTCCGTCGCGAGCACGCGCACTAGCCGTGCTCTCCTTCATTCGCCACGCGTTTCGTCCGCGCCCGCAGTGGCTGCCGCCGTTGCGCGCGGCCTCGTGGAACGGCGAAACGCTGCGTTTGGAATTCGAAGCGCAGCGCCTCGACCGCGTCGCGCTGGACGTCGACGGCTGCTATTTCACCGAACTTTCGCTCGAGGAAGGCGCGCAAGCGCGCTACACGTTCGCGTTCTCGCCGTCCGGGCGCGCGTGGATCGATGTGATGCCGCGCCACGGCCGCGACGGCGTCGCGCTGGCCGCGCGGCCGCTGCGACTGCATCTCGGCGCGGCCGGCATCGCGGCGCACGACGCCGAAGCGCCGCCGCTGCAGTCGCTGATCGAAGCGGCACAAACGGTGCCTTTCGGCGTCGACGTCGGCGCGGCCGAGGTCGCCGTCGTCGTGCCGGTTTACGACGCGCCGGAACTGGTCGAGCGCTGCCTCGATTCGGTGTTGGCGCACAGCAGCGGTCGCGCACGCCTGATCGTCGTCGACGACGCCAGCCCCGATCCGCGCATTGCGCCGCTGCTCGCGCGCTATGCCGAGCACGCCGGCATCGAGGTTTTGCGCAACGATAACAATCGCGGCTTCACCGCGACCGCGAACCGCGGCATCGCGGCCGCCGGCCGGGCCGACGTCGTGCTGCTGAATGCCGACACCGAAGTCGCGCCGAACTGGCTCGCCGGTCTGCGCCGCGCCGCGTATTCGGCGGACGAGGTCGGCAGCGCGACCGCGGTATCCGACAATGCGGGCGCATTCTCGGTGCCCGAACTCGAACGCGCCAACGAACTGCCGGCGGCGTGGACGTTCGAGCAGGCCGCGCGTGCGCTGTGGCAGGAAGCGGGCCTGTGCTACCCGGAGTTGCCGACCGGGAATGGCTTTTGCCTCTACCTCCGTCGCACCATGCTCGATCGCGTCGGCGTGCTCGATGAAGCCGCCTTTCCGCAAGGCTACGGCGAGGAAAACGACCTTTGCCAACGCGCCGCGCAGGCCGGTTTGCGCCACCGCATCGCCGGCAACGTGCTGGTGCGGCACGCGCGCAGCGCGAGCTTCGGCGAAGAGCGGCGGCGCCGGCTCGGCGAAGCCGGCATGGCGGTGCTGCGCCAACGTTGGCCGCAGTACGAGGCCGAGGTCGGTCGCACATTGTTTTCCTTCGAGCGCCGCGTGCTCGATTGGCGCGTGCGGCGCACGTTCGCACAAGCAGGAAATATGGCGGCACCGCGAGCGCGACTGTTATGGGTCGGCGCCGGTGCGCCGGTATGGCGTGAGGCGGAGATCTGGAACTTGCGCGCGAACGGCGATCGCAACGAACTCGTTTTCGACGAGCGCGTGGTCATCGCCGACATCTGGCGCGCGCACGATGCGGAAAGCTCCTACCGCGCGCTGTGGAACTGGCTGCAGCTGTACGCGATCGAGGGTTTGTTGATCGCCCAGCGCAAGGAATCGGCCGCCGAAATCCTGTGCCGGCTGCTCGACATTCCGATTCTCGAGATCGATCCGACGCGCGTGGAAACGCTGGATGAAGCACGCGAGCGCGTGCGCAGTTTTGCGAAGATGCCGTCATGACACCGACGCGTGCCCTGATCACCGGTCTTGCCGGCCAAGACGGCGCCTTGCTCGCGGCACATCTCTTGCGCGAGGGTTTCGAAGTCGTCGGCACGCATCGACCGCAGGCGGCGCCGGATTTTTGGCGCCTGCGCGAGCTCGGCATCGCCGAGCATCCGCATCTGCGCGCGCTCGCGTTCGATCCCACCGACAGCGCGGCCGGCGCCGAACTGATCGCTGCGGTGCAGCCGCAGGCGGTGTTTCATCTGGCCGGGCAATCGCGCGTGGCCGAATCGTTTCGCGATCCGCAGCAAAGCCTCGCCGCCAATGGGCTTAGTACGGTGGGTTTGCTGGAAGCCTTGCGTGCGCACGCGCCCGCGGCGCATTTCGTGCTCGCCGCCAGCGCGGAAATCTTCGGTCTGCCGACACGAGCACCGCAGGACGAGACCACCGCGCCGGCGCCGCGCTCGCCGTACGGGCTGTCGAAATTGCTCGCGCATGCGGCGGTCGGCAGCTGGCGCGCGAGCTACGGCCTGCGCGCCTCGAGTGCGATTCTGTTCAATCACGAATCGGAATGGCGCGACGAGGCATTTGTCACGCGCAAGCTCAGCCGCGCGGCCGCGCGCATCGTGCTCGGCCGCGCCGACAGCGTCGCGCTCGGCAATCTCGACGCGCAGCGCGACTTCGGCTACGCGCCCGATTACGTCGCCGCACTGGCCGCGATGGCCGCGCGCGAGCGCGGCGAGGACTACGTGCTGGCGACCGGCAACAGCGCCAGCGTGCGCGATTTCGCCGGCGCGATGTTCGCCGCCGCCGGCATGCCGCTGGACTGGTTCGGCGAAGGCGCCGAAGAAGTCGGCGTCGAACACGGCAGCGACCGCGTGCGCGTGCGCGTCGACGCGGCGCTGTTCCGTCCGCTCGACGCGCCGCTGTTGGTGGGCGATGCGAGCAAGGCGCGGCGCGAACTCGGCCTCGCGCCCAGCCTCGATCTCGCCGGCCTGGCGCGACGCATGCTCGAGGCCGATCTCGCGCGCGAACGCGCCTGAGCGGGCCTCAGTGCTGCGCCTCGAGCAGGTGGCGGCGGAAGAAGTCGGCCGAACGGCGATACACCTCCAGCCAGCTCGCGTGGCGCAGGAACATGTGCTCCTCGCCCGGAATCACCAGCGTTTCGACCGCCACGCCGCGCTCGCGCAGGCGTGTGGCGAGGTCGGTGCTCTGCGCGAACTTGACCGCGCTGTCGTCGTCGCCGTGCACCAGCAACACCGGTGCGCGCCAGCCGTCGAGCTTGGATACCGGCGAGGACTGCCAGGCCAGTTCCAATTCGTCAGGCTTTAGTCCCCACAAGCCGCTGTTGTCGCCGCCCTTGGCGCTTTCGCGCCAGTCGTGCACGCCGTGGCGATCGACGCCGGCGGCGAAACGATCGGAGTTGCGCGACAGCGCTTGCGCGGTCAGATAGCCGCCGTAGGAACCGCCGTAGATGCCGATGCGCGCAGCGTCGACGTCGGCTCGCGCAGTCAGATAATCGTGCGCGGCGAGCACGTCCTGGTATTCGCTCATGCCGCGCGGCCCCTGTTTGGCGGCGCGGCGGAAAGCTTGGCCGTAGCCGGTGCCGGCGCGGTAGTTCAACGACAGCACGAGATAGCCTTGCGCGGCCAGCCATTGGTTGTTGGCGTAGTCGTGCGTGTAATAGTCCATCGGCATCCAGCCGGGCAGCATCTGGCGGATCGGGCCGCCGTGCGCGTAGATGATCGCGGGACGGCGACCGCGCGCGCTCGGCGGCGGCTCGAACAGCTGCGCGTGCGACACCACGCCGTCCGCAGCACGCAAGGTCAAGGTCTTGGGCACCACCAAGGCGCTCTGCGGAAAATCCTGCGGCAGGCGTTCGGGGAAGATGCGACGCGCCTCGCCGCCGCGTCGCGGCAGCACCGCGATCGCGGTCGGTAGACGTGCGTCGGCCTGGCGCAGGGCCAGCCATTCGCCGCCGCCGAGCACGACCGGGTCGCTCTCGATCACGTCTTTCGCATGCGTCAGACGCTGCTGCGCTTTCGCCGTCGCCGCGAACAGCTGCGGCCGCTCGATGTCGGCGCAGTTGCCGCTGAACAGCAGCGCGCCGTCCGCGGCCATCGCCACACCGGCGACCTCGCACTCGCCGCGGCTCTGCGCGCGCGCGGCGCCGCCGTCCGATGACAGTGCGTACCACTGCAGCCAGCCGCTTTCTTCGGAGGCGAACAAGAGCCCGTCGCGCTCCCAGCGCAGCGGCCGGTCGGCCACCAGCTGCATGAAGCTGCCGGCGTTCGGGCCGGACTCGAACAGGCGCTTGGTCACGCCGCTGGCGGCATCGGCGCGCCAGATCTCGAAGCGATTTGCCGCGGTCAGGTCGAACTTGTCGTCGTAGCGCTGACCGGCGCTGCGCAGGAAGGCGATCTGCTTGCCGTCCGGCGACCAGACTGGCGCGGAGTCGCGATTGAAGTCGGGTGCGATCCAGCGCACCTCGCGCGTGGTCAGGTCGAGCACGCCGACGTAGGCGCGATCGCCGCGGTCGCTGGTGAACAGGAGCCGCCCGCCGTCGGGCGAAAAGGCCACCGCGCTATTGCTGCCGGGCAGCTTGAGCAGGCTCTCGACGCAGCCCTTCGGCGCCGGATCGACGATCGGATGGCAGCCGACGACGCCGGCGCGATTGAACAGCAGCATCTCGCCGTTCGGCGAGAACAACGGCGCGCGCGCGCCGGGCAAGCTGGTCGGCTTGCCGCTGCCGTCGGTGGCGATCAGCCACAGCGCACGTTCCGCACCGCCCGCGTCGTTGGCCGGATTGAGCGCCTGTCCGGCGGCGCTGCTGCTCGGCGCGCCGCGCACGTAGGCGAGCCAGCGGCCGTCGGCACTGAGCTGCAAGGAGGTCAGCGACTGGCCGTCGTCGCGGTCGTAAGCGGTCAATTTGCGCGGCGCGAAATCGGGCGCGCGCGCGATCCAGAGATTGCGCACGCCGCGCTCGTTCGCGCTCCAGGCGATCAGCGGCGCGCGTTCGGCGGCGACCGGCGCGTCCGGATACGGCGCGCTGAGCACGGCGTCGATGTCGAACGTCGGCGCGGCCGCCGCCGACAGCCAGGCGAACGACGCCAGCAAGCCCATCCCTGCGATCTTCTTCATGCCTGCGGTCTCCGGTACGGAACCCGGAGGGTAGCGGCAAGGTCGGATCGGAAACACGGGCCTGGGTCGAATTTCCGCATCGCCGACACGAACCGCACACAGGGCGCGCAAGAAACGGCTTCTGTACTCTTCGTGTTGTTCGCGTGGTTCGTGCTTCAATCGTCGTTTCCCCTCATTCAAGGCCCGCATGCGCGTCATCTTCAACGTCGATGCGATCACCGCACCGCTGACCGGCATCGGCCGCTACGCGCTCGAACTTGCGCGCGGCCTGGCGCGGCACGACGAGGTCGAGGCGCTCAAGCTGTATTCGGCCTATCGCTGGGTCGACGATCCCGAGCAGGCGCTGCACGCGAATGCGACCATCGCGGCGGTGCGCCGCAACGTGCCGTTCAAGACGCTGGCGCTGGAGGCGTATACGCAACTGCGCGGCGGCTTGTTCCGCCTGCACACGCGCCGCCTCGACGGCTGGCTGCTGCATACGCCGAACTACGTCTTGATGCCGTTCGCGGGGCCTGCGCTGACCACCGTGCACGACCTGTCATGGCTGAATCATCCCGAGACGCATCCGATCGAACGCGTACGCTTTCTCGACCGCCATTTGCCGCGCAGTCTGGAGAAGGCCGCCGCCGTGCTGACCGATTCCCAGTTCATCGCCGACGAGATCGAAACCAAGCTCGGCGTAGCGCGCGCGAAGCTGCGCGTGGTGCCGCTCGGCGTGGACGCTGCGTACCGGCCGCGCGCGGCGGACGAACTGCAGGAGACTTTGCGCAAACACGCGCTCGAAGGTCAGGCCTATCTGTTGGCGGTCGCCACCCAAGAGCCGCGCAAGAATCTGGCGCGGCTGGCGCGCGCCTACGCGGCGTTGCCGGCGGCTCTGCGCGCGCGCCATCCGCTGATCGTGGTCGGCGCGCGCGGCTGGCTGCAGGCGGAACTCGAACGCGCACTCGGTCCGCTGGAAGCGCGCGGCGAGGCGCGGCGGCTCGGTTACGTCGACGAACAGGAGCTGCCGCTGCTGTACGCCGGCGCGCACGCGTTCGCGTTCCCGTCGCTGTACGAGGGATTCGGCCTGCCCCTGCTCGAAGCGATGGCGAGCGGCGTGCCGGCACTGACCTCCGATCGCTCCTCGATGCCCGAAGTGGCTCGCGACGCCGACGGCGCCATCGCGCTGACGGTCGATCCGCTCGACGAAGACGCGCTGCGCGCGGGACTCGAACGCCTGCTCGAAGACACGACTTGGCGCACCGAGGCCGCGCACCGCGGCGCGCGGCACGCGCGCAGCTATCCCTGGTCACGCTGCGTCGAGGAAACCGTCGCGGTCTATCGCGAAACAATGGGAACTGGACGTTGAAGCGGATGCGACGCAGACGCTAGGCTCGACCCACGCTACGGAGATTTCGATGAAGGAATGGATCAGCACGCGGAGCCTGGGCTGCCTGCTCGCGACCGCGCTCGCCGCGGCTACGGTGCACGCGCAAGACACCGCGGCGCCAACGCCTGCGCCGGTGCCGACACCAGCACCGATACTGGCGCCCGCACCGGTACCGGCGGCTCCGGCCGCACCGGTTTCGGCCGCGGCCGAGGGCATCTATGCAGGCACGCGGCCGAGCCTCTTGCAGATCCGCACCCTGGTCGAAGCGGCCGGGCGGCAATCGTCGATCGGCTCGGGCTTCCTGGTCGGCGCCGACGGCCTGGCGGTGACCAACTATCACGTCGTCTCGCAGTACGCGCTGGAACCGAAGACCTATCGCCTCGAATTCGCGCGCCCTGACGGCACGCAAGGCGCTTTGACCCTGCTCGCGATCGACGTCGCCAACGACCTCGCCGTGGTGCGGCTGGAAGGCGCCGGCCTGCCGTTTCTGCAGTTCGATCCGGTCGCGCTGGCCGGCGAACTGCCGCGCGGCGAGCGCGTCTACGCGATGGGCAATCCGCTCGACATCGGCTTCACCATCGTCGAAGGCACCTACAACGGCCTGGTCGAACGCAGCTACAACGAGCGCGTGCATTTCACCGGCGCGATCAATCCGGGCATGAGCGGCGGGCCGGCCCTGACCGCAGCCGGCAAGGTGGTCGGCATCAACGTGGCCAAGCGGCTCGACGGCGAGCTGGTCAGTTTTCTGGTGCCGGCAAGCAAGGCCGCCGCGCTGCTCGCGCGCGCCCGCGCATCGGCGCCGCTGGATCCGGCGCAAACGCGCGAGGAGATCGACCGCCAGCTGCTGGCCTGGCAGGAAGGCTTCTATCACAAGCTCGACGAGCAAGGACTGCGCACCACCGCGTTCGGGCCGTACCGCGCACCGGAAAGTTCGGCGCCGTGGTTCAACTGCTGGGCGCGCACCAATGCCGAACAAACGCCCAAGCCGCGCGCGCAGATGGACAGCTCCAGCTGCACGTCGCAGAGTTCGTTGTTCGTCGCCGAAGACATCGAGAGCGGCCGCACCGAGCTCACGCATGCCTATGTACGCAGTACCGACCTCAACGCGTTCCAGTTCGCCGCCTTCCTGTCGCAGTACTACGCCTCCGCGTCGATGAGCCGTTCGTGGTCGCGCAAGCGCCTGACCGAGCCGGAGTGCCGCGAGGAGTTCGTCGCGCCACCCGACGCGGCCACCGCCCCGGTCTTGCGCGCGGTGTGGTGCGCGCGCGCGTATCGCGACTTCGCCGGGCTCTACGACGTCGCCCTGACCACGGTCACGCAGGACCGCGACCGCGAGGCACTGGTATCGCGCTTGGCCATGCAGGGGGTCAGTTACACCAACGCGCTGGCCTTGGGGCAGCGCTTCCTCGGAGCGATCGCATGGACGAAATGAACGCTCTCGCGCCAGAAGCGGTTTGGATCGAGATCTCCGGCCGCCATCGCGAAGCCACGCTGCGCCAGCGCGTCAGCGGTAGCGTGGTCACACTCGGTCGCGCTTACGACAACGACGTCGTGCTCGACGATCCGCACGTGGCCGCACACCACCTGCGCATCGCACGCGCAGCCGACGGCCGCTGGATCGCCGAAGACCTCGGCAGCATCAACGGCCTCTTTTTAGAAGGCGCGAAGAATCGGCGCGAGCAAGTCACCCTCGACGGCAGCAGCGCGCTGCGTATCGGTCACACCATCGTGCGCGTGCGCTTCTCCGGCGAAGCGGTGCCGGCCGAGCTGCCGCTGCTCAGCCAGCGCTCGCCGTGGCCGCTCGCGCTGGTCGCGATCGCGCTGATGCTCGGACTCGAACTGCTCGGCCTGTGGCTGAACGAAACCGCCGAGCCGAAGCTGATTCGCTATCTGACACCGGTGCTCACCGTCACCGCGGCGGTCGCCGTGTGGACGACGCTGTGGAGCGTGCTCTCGCGCGTGTTCAGCGGCCACGCGCGGTTCGGCCTGCATCTTTTGATCTTCGGCGGCGGCCTGCTCTTGTATTCGCTGTACGACCAGCTGGCCGAATTCGGTGCGTTCGCGCTGTCGTGGACGGCACTTGCTCGCTACCAGTACGTCGTCGCCTGGCTGATCTTCGGCGCGGTGTGCTTTCTGCATCTGCGCGCGGTCAATCGTCTGCGGCTGCCGCTGAAAGCGCTCGCCGCCGTGGTGCTGGCCGCGCTCGGCATCACCATGCAGACCCTGAAAATGTCGGATTTGCGCTCCACCTACGGTCAGGCGTCGATCCTGCAGCGGCTGCAGCCGCCATCGATCCGCATCGCATCGGCGCAAGCGGAAGCGGCGTTCTTCACCGAAGCACAGACGCTGCAAGCGCGCCTGGACAAGGCGCGCAGCGAGGAACCGAGCGACGGCGAGACGACTGCCGACGAAGGCGACTGAGCGCGAAGCCGCGGCCGGTAGAAGATTTCACTATCTATCGCACCGCGACGAGATCTCGCCGCAGCAATGGGTAACAGGTAGCAACAACGGCCGCGCCCGAGCATGGGTGCGGCCAGGCAGGATCAGGGCGACGCGCCGGCACCAGCGGATCCTTTCGACGCCGACGCACTCTCGGCCTGCCGCTTCTGCGCACGTGCCGCCGCGGTGGCCGCGGCATTGGGGTCGTCGAAATCCCCCTGCATGATTGTGTCGGCATGCCACTTCGGCGGCTGATACGGTGGGCGGCGCCATTCGCGCCACCAGTCGGCCAACTCGACATACAGCGGCTTGCTTGGCTTGCTCGCTACGAAGTCGACGCCGCCGACGGCGTCGCGGCCGGTCGTCGGCGAAGCGGCGTACACGCGCACCTGCGCGAGGCTCGCACGCGCGGCAGCCGGCACCGGCAGCCGGAAGCGCGACTCGCTGACGCGATAGTCGGCGGAGCTGAGCTTGATGCCCTTGGCGTCGAGCCAGTCGACGCGCACGTTGCCGTCGAAACTCGGCTGCCGCAGGTCGACCGCGATGCCGTCGTTCCAACGTCCGCCGTCGCGGGCGACGCGTGCGCTGTCGCGCGGCCGCTCGAGCACGACGGCGGGGTCGCCGAGCAGGTTGTACATCTCCACCAGCACGCGATCCTTCGATTGTTTCTTGGCGCGCACGATCGCCTCGCCGATGGTCGCGCCCGACTCCAACAGTTCGCTGACGACGCTCTTGCTGAAGGCGGGCGAGGGCGAGTTGCGCCAGGACGCGGCGAATACGGCCACGGCGCCTTTTCCAGGCTCGCGCAGGAACTTTTCGCCGATCGAATCCTCGGTCGGATTGTCGAACGGCGCCGAGTAGCAGGTCATCGACAGCACCATCGGTAGGCGTTCGGAGTTTTTCAGCGCGCCGACGTCGTCGAGCGTGAACAGGTCGTTGTTCTTGCGCAGGTCCGGCGGTCCGGTACGCCAGATGTAGCGACCGCCGTGGCCGATGAAGTGCACCAGCAAGCGGCCGTCGTCGATGCCGTCGCGGATCGCGGTTTGGTGTGCGGCGTTGTCCGACTCCTTCGGACTGGCGTAGACCTTGTCGGCGAGGAAGCCTTCCTTGCCGAGTGCGCTCGCGATTTCGTCGGATGCCTGTTTGAAGGCGTCGATCTCGTCGGTGATGAACATCACGTCGCGCCGCCAGGCGCCGAGCTGCGGCTTGGACAGGTAGTCGATGGTCTTGTCGACGATCGCCTTGACCTCTTCCGGCTTGACCACCGGAAAGCGTCCGACCGCGACGACCGGATGCCAGTCGTCGCCGTCGACCGCGGCGAACCAGTTGTCGCTGGCGGACTGGCCTTCCGGTGAAGGGAATTGCCAGGTCGGAATCAGATTGCGCTCGCCGAGATTCTTCGGCACTTCCTTGTAGTGCGCGCTGGCGATGGTGCCGAACGCGTTGGGATAGAGCAGCTCCTGATCGACCCACTTCGCGTACTTGCCGTCGCTGTAGCCGTCGCTGCGGATGTCGAAGCTCGCATCGCCCACCAGCAACAGGAAGCGCGGCCGCGGCGTCGGCCAGGTGTGATAGGCGACGTCGACCAGGTTGCGCACCGCCTGCGGATGGGTGATGCCGTGGTTGAACTCGTCGTAGACCGCGTTGATGTCGAGCACCGCGACCTTGAGGCCGCGGCGGCGATGGAACTCGGCCAGCGGCTCGATCGACGCCATCAGGCTCGGATGGCTGACGATCAGATAGTCGTATGGCTGGTCCGGCCGGTGCCAGTCGCCGTCGGCGACTGCACGCAGAGCGACCGGTTTGGCCAGACCTTCGCCGAGCACCGGAAACAGCTCGGTGCCGGCCGGCGCCGGCGCGAACGCATAGCGGCCGGCGCCCTGCGCATGACCGAGGCGGCGTACGCCGTCGCTGCCGTACAAGATCGGCGCGCCATTGCCGCGCCAGGCGAGTTGCAGCGGCGCATCGGCCGCGGCGCGCACGCGCAAAGGCAAGGCGCCGGCATCGAGATCGCCGCTGAGCGGAAAGCGCGTCTCGAACCAGTTGAACATCACCACGTCGACGGCGTTTTGCTTCTCGTCCCACGGCAGCCCGCGTTTGGGCACGCGCAGGCTGAGCGTGTTTTCGTGCGCTTTCAGCCACGCCGCAGGGATTTCCAGCTCGCGCTGGATCTCGTCGCGCCCGCTCCATTGCAGCGAAGTCGCCGGTTTGCCGTTGACCAGTACCTCGACGGCGTGATCCTCCGGCTTGTCGCCTTTGTGCTTGAACGGCGGCGTCAATTCGGACAGGCCGCGGAAGTTCAAGGTGAGCTTAACGCTCCCGCCGCGCGCATCGAGATCGGGCAGATCGAAGCGCGTCTCGAACGGCTTCGCATCGATCTGGGTCAGCTTGGCCCATTGCCAGACGTCCGATTCCTGCCCCGGCTTCTGCTGCGACTGATCGAGCCGGATCATCAAGTTTTCCTGCTCCAGATGCAGCCGGCGTTCCAGCGCGGCGCGACCGTTGCCGCTGACGGCTTCGGCGTCACGCAGGCGCGCGTGCCGACCCGGCGCGGCGCCGAGCAGATAGACGTTGTTGACGCTGAAGGGGTCGTACCAGCTTTCCGGGCCGTGCAGCGGCTGGCCGATCCATTCGATGCGATCGCCCGCGGCGAAACGCGCAGCGGCCGCGACGACGCGGATCGGCACCTCTTTGCCGGCCTGGGTCAGCACCAGCTCGTCGGCTGCGCAGTCGGCCAGACCCGGCTGCGCAGCGGCGATCGCGGCGTGGTCGAGCGTGTAGACGCCGGCGTGTTCGAGCTCGATGTGCAGGCGGCCGCTGCAGGCCAGGACGGGCAAGGGCGCGGCCAACAAAGCCAGCGCCAAGACGCGGATCGAAAAGACGAAAGACATGTCGGAGGGCAACTCGCGGAAACGGGTCCGCGCGGCGGCAATGGAAAGGAACCGCGCAGGCTAGCGGTCTGACCGCGCTGCCGCAACCGAAGTTGCATTCGCGGCGGCCCCATAGAACCGCGCCAACAGGTCGGCCACGGCGGGCGCCGCGCGCGCCAGCGTGACCGGGTCGGAGAAGTGCAACTCGCTGACCACGGCGAAGTATTCGTCCGGCGATTCGGCCGCGTACGGATCGATCAACGTGTCGCGGCCGCGCTCGACCGCGCGCAGCAAGGCGTCGTAGGCCGGCTGCATCGTGTCGATCCATTCGCGCCGCGCGATCGACGGCGGCAGACGCGGCATGCCGTTCATCGCGCCGTCGAGCGCATCGAGCTTGTGCGCGATCTCGTGCGCGACCACGTTGAAGCCGTCGAAGGGACGCTCGAGATCGGTCGCGACGTCGGCCCAGGACAGAATCACCGGACCGTGCTCCCAGGCCTCGCCGATCAACTCGTCCTCGCCTTCGGTGACGACGCCGCTGTGTTCGTCGTGATGCTCTCGCCGCACGCGGAATTCGCCCGGGTAGACGATGACTTCGCGCCAGCCGGCCAGATGATCGAAGCCGAGCCGCAGCACCGGCAGGCAGGCCAAGGCGGCGATCGCGAGGCAATCGGCATCGTTCAGCTCGTGACCGCCGGCGGCGCTGAAGGTCTTGCGCGCGAGGAAGCGCTCGCACAAGGCGCGCAGCGCCGTACGCTCGGCCGCCGAGCGCCGCCCGAACAGGGCCGAGCGTGCGAGCAGGGCGCTCCAGTCGGCGTCGTCGATGCGCGGCGCCGGCGCGAAGCGTGCGCGCAGACGGCGCAGCCAGTGGATCATCGGAATTCCGCGTCGAAAGCCTTCGCGATTAGAACGGCAGGGCGCGCCGTTAGACAACCCCACGCACGGGCTTGGGTCGACCGACCGACGATCGGTGTCCGTCCAGAGATGGCTCCGGGATAGGCCTGCTTCGCCTTACTTGATCGCGCCGGGCACCAACGACTGCCAGCGATAGTTCGGGCGCTTGGGCATGGCTGCCGCCGGCGTGGTCGGGCCGGTCGCATGCGGAATCGCGCTCGGCGGCAGTTCGTCGGGGACTTTCGTGGTGGTCTCGCTGCGCGTCGACGCGGCGCCGACGTCGCCACTGCCGCGCAGCTGGCGCGGATCGCCGCCGCCGCCCTCATCGGGCGATTCGACCATCACGTGGCGCCCGCTTTGCGGACTCGCATTGCCGAGCCCGCTGTCCGCGTCGCCGGCCGTATTCAAGGCGAGCAGACCGACCCCGCGCAGCGGTGCCGCCTGCGCGAACGCAGTCGTCCAGCAGGCCACGGCCACGATGAACGCCAAAGCGAAGAGGGGCTTACTCATGAGGGGATCCCCGGCAAGGGAAGCAACAATGCTCGCACGATCCATAGATCGACTCCAGTGCTTGCCTCTAGCATGCTTCGTGCCACCCCGCCAAGGGCCTTCGGTCGCGTTTCGGCACGCGACCGCGGTGTCCGCCGGACACCGACGGACAGTCGCGGACGTTCGTCGCGGACAGCCACTCTGGATGGGATCTGCGTCTTCAGATGCAGGTCAAGGCCGATTGGTTGCAGCGCGCCGGGCTGGCTACACTGCATCGATGCTGCCGCCGCCCGCCTTCCCATCGCCCGCACCGCCGCTCTTGGCCGAGCTGGCGCACGGCGAGGCGGTGTCGGGCAGCGAGCTGGCCGCGCGCCTGGGGATCAGCCGCGCCGCGATCTGGAAGCAGATCGAACGGCTGCGCGAACTCGGCCTGAAAGTGTCGGCCCAGGCCGGCCGCGGCTACCGCCTCGCGGCGCCGATCGAGGCGCTCGATCCCGCACGCATTCGCGCCTCGCTGACGCCGGTCGAAAGTGCGCGTCTGGGCGACCTCGCCGTGCACTGGCAGCTGGATTCGACCAGCAGCGAGCTGCTGCGCCGCGCCGCGCAGGACCCGCGCGACGGCCTGGTCTGCCTGGCTGAGCTGCAGAGTGCCGGCCGCGGTCGGCGCGGCCGCGCCTGGCGCACGCCGCTCGGCGGCGGCATCGCGCTGTCGCTTTTGAAGCGCTTCGACGACGGCATGGCCGCGCTCGGCGGGCTCAGCCTGGTCGCCGGTGTCGCCGCGGCACGCGCGCTGGCCGATTGCGGCATCGCCGAGGTCGGCCTGAAATGGCCCAACGACCTGCTCGCGCGCGGGCGCAAGCTCGGCGGCATCCTGGTCGAACTCGGCGGCGACGCCAGCGGCCCCTGCCATGCGGTGATCGGGATTGGCCTGAACCTGCGCCTGGACGCCCACAGCGCGGCCACGATCGATCAGCCCTGGATCGACCTGTCGAGCCTGACCGACGGCGCGCCGCCGTCGCGCAATGGGCTTGCCGCACGTCTGATCGCCCAGCTCGGCGCTGCGCTGGAACGATTCACCCAAGCCGGCTTCGCCGCGTTCGCCGACGACTACGCGCAGCTCGATCTCTTGCGCGGCCGCGACGTACGCGTGCTGCGCGCCGGCGCGAGCGAAGACGGCCGCGCGCTCGGCATCGATGCACGCGGTGCGCTGCGCGTCGCCTTCGCCGACGGCGAGCGCTGCATCGACGGCGGCGAGGTCAGCATCCGCACGACGACCACCGATTCCTCCCCCTCCGACCGTCCGGCATGAAACTCCTGATCGATCTCGGCAATACACGGCTGAAATGGGCGACGCTGGCCGCCGGCACGCTGCGCGCCGGCGGCGTGTTCACGCACAGCCGCGAACCGCTCGAACCGGCTTTGCGCAGCGAGTGGGCGGAGCTGCGCGGAATCGAGGCGGTGGTGGTCGCTAGCGTCGTTGCACCGGCACGCGAAGACGAACTGGAAAGCTGCGTGCGCGAACGCTTCGGCCGCCCGACCGAGTTCGTGCGCACACCGGCAACGGCGCTCGGCATACGCAATGCGTACGCGGAGCCGGTACGGCTCGGCATCGACCGCTTCCTGGCTCTCGCGGCGCTGCATGCCGAGCAGGCGCGCGCGCAAGTTCTGCTCAGCGTCGGCACCGCGCTGACGCTCGATGCACTCGGCGCCGATGGCACCCATCACGGCGGCTTGATCATCGCCAGCCCGCGCCTGATGCGCGAGGCGGTGCTCGGCAGCACCGCACGCGTCGACGCGCTCGGCGGCCGCTGGCAGGAACTGCCGGACAACACCGCCGATGCGGTCGTCGCCGGCTCGCTGTATGCCGCGCTCGGTGCGGTCGACCGCTTCACGGCGGCAGCGGCGCGCCGGCTCGGCACGCCGCCGGCGCTGATCCTGACCGGCGGGGGCGGCGAGGAGCTGGCGCCGCTGCTGCCGGCCGCCGAGCGCGCGCACGATCTGGTGCTGCGCGGACTTGCGCGCTGGGCTGAGCAGCGCGACGCGCACGATCGTGCGTGATCGCCGCGGCGTCGGACGTTCATAGCGAGTCGGCGCGGCGGCGACGTCGGAAGCTCTACCCGTGCCCATCCGTGACCGCACTTCTCACATAGAATTCGGCGCAGGTTCCGCACCGGATTTACCCGACCGATGTTCGTCCGCGCCCTGTTCCTGTTGCTGCTCGCCTTGAACATCGGCGGCGCCTGCTGGCTCGCGCTCGCGCGGCGCGCACCGGCGACACCGGCAGCGACCGATCCGGGCGTGCCGAAACTGGTGCTGTTGTCCGAACGCGACGGCAACGACCTGCTCGCCAATGCGGAACTGGCTGAAGCACCGGAGACCAAGACCGATCTCGCCAGCGACCAGTGTCGTTCGATCGGCCCGTTTCCGACCCAGGCCGACCTGCGCGGCGCGATGAACGCGCTGACGCCGCTGACCAAACGCATCCAGTTCCGCGAAACGCGCGCGACGCAGACGCGCGGCTACTGGGTCTATCTGCCGGCGATGGCGACGCGCGAACAGGCGCTGACGACGGCACGTGCGCTGTCGGCCAAGGGCGTGCGCGACTACTACGTCGTCACCGCCGGCGATCAGCAGAATACGATTTCGCTCGGCCTGTTCCGCGAGCCGGCCAATGCCGAGAAGCGCCGTACCGAAATCAGCGCGCTCGGCTTCAAGCCGCAGACCAACACGCGCACCGAAGACCTGCCGCAATACTGGATCGACCTCGCCCTGCTCGGCGACCAGGCACTCGATTGGCGCGCGCGCGTGCCCGCCCCGCGCGATCTCCACGAAGAAACGATCGATTGTTTCTGATGACCGCTGCGGCCGCGAATGGCCGCCGGTGGATCGACGGCGGCGCAACGACACGCCCCGATTGCAGCGATCCGCGGCGGATCGCATACAATTCGCGCGCGCCGCTTTAGCTCAGTTGGTAGAGCAACCGCCTTGTAAGCGGTAGGTCATCCGTTCGAGTCGGATAAGCGGCACCAGCGTCTGCAAAAAAAGGCCGCCTTTCGGCGGCCTTTTTCGTATGCAGTTCGATCGGCTCAACCCTTGAAGGTGAACAGCACCGGCTTCCAGCCGCCGCTGGACTGATAGCTCTGCCCGCGGCGCTTGCGCATGCGCTCGATCAGCTCGACGCGGCGCGCCTCGGCCCACTCGACGCGCTGGGTCTTCAGGGTGGAAGGATCGACGCCGCGGCGCGACGCCTCTTCCTTGCGATAGAGCACGAAGTCCTCGTAGGCCTCGATCTCGTGTTGCAGCTCGCGCACGCACAGCTCGATCATGATCGCGTCGTCGAGGAAGCCGAGCACCGGCACGCCGTCGGGAATGATGTCCTGCGGATTGGCGAAATAGGTCAGGCACGCGAGCACGTGCTGGCGGTCTTCTTCCGGCAGCGCGAAGCCTTCGTCGTTGGCCATCGCGATCATGCTGTCGAGCTTGCCCAGGCGCTCGGCGATGAACTGCGGCAGCTTGACTTTGTGGCCGTCGACCAGCAGCCGCGAGGCGGCTTCGGTGATCTCTTTCGGCGACAGGTTCTTCGCCTCGCCCTGCGCGCGCTGCATCGCGCCGATGAAGTGCTGAAGGTCGGCATCGCCGAGCTCGATGGTGATCGCGAGCGACATGGACGGAACTCCGCGGGAAACGACGCGGGAGACTAGCCAGCGGGGCGGGTGGCGTCAATGGACGGCCTTCGGGGCGGGCCTCAGAGGATGCCGACCAGGCCGGCGCCGAATGCGGTGACGATGCGCGTGTAGATCGTCTTCAGCGGCAGGTCGACCTCGGGGAAATCGCCGACGTCCTCGTAGCAGGCCTGAAAACCGGGGTCGCGCGGCGGCAGCGGCTCGCAGCCGGGCTTGAGTTCGTAGCTGGTCGCGTAGCGGAACGGCCACAGGTCGAACAAGGGCAGCGCGGTCGATGCGCTCGCGATGACATTGTTGAGCTTGCGCAGCAGCTTGGGCCCGCGCGGCGGCCGCTGCGCGACGACCCAGGCGTTCTGCGGCGCCGCGTTGCGCAGCACGGCCGCGCGCACGCGCTCGGCCACCGCGCGGTCGTAGATGATGAAGCCCGATTCGGTGTTGACGTTGTCCGAGCGCGGATCGAAGTTGTGCGAGCCGATCAGGCTGACGCGATCGTCGATGACGATCGATTTGGCGTGCAAACCCAGGCGCACGCCGCCGCGCTTGAGCGGCGTGCGGCCGTAGCGCTGGAATTTACCCGCGTTGCCGCCGCCGGCGAGCTGGTCGTAGTTGCGCACGAACTCGGCCGCATCGGCCGGAAACGGCTTGAACTCGTGGATCTGGAAGCCGTAACGCTTGAGGTAGCGCTTTTTGTACTTGTAGGAAAGCGCATACACATAGAACGCATCGGTCGCGGCGAGCGAATTGGTCGAGACGACGATCGGCACGCGCGGCGTGCGTTTGTAGAGCGTGCGGAACACCTCGCGCGCGCGATCGCTGAGCACCAGATACGGCGTTTCGAACACCACCTGGGCGCGCGCGGCGAGCAGCAGATCGCTGATGCGCCCGGTCAGTTCGGCGCCGTCCGGATCGTCCGGCCGCTCGGCCTTGTCCGGTGCGTCGGAGAAGTAGTCGACGCGGCCGACGCGCAGCGCGTCGGCGACGAAATGCGCACGCACGTAATCGGCGTCCGCTGCGCGCGCGCGCAGCGACTCGATGCGCGCGCGATTCGCGTCGGCGGGCGGCGCGAAGGCGCCGGCGTCATCGCCGGCGACCAGATCCTGGTTGACGTCGTTGAGCCGGGTCAGCGGCGTGCTGCGCCGATGATTCCAGAACTGCTCGAACGAGGCGCGCATTTCGCCACCTGCGGCCGGGCCGAGCACGAGCACGTCGCGGTCGCGATAGTCGAACTCGGGGTCCCAGTCGAAATAGCGGTTCTCGATGTTGCGCCCACCGGCGATGCCGATCTCGCCGTCGACCAGCATCAGCTTGTTGTGCATGCGCTGGTTGAACTTGGAGAAGCAACAGAGCACGCCGGCGGCGAATTCGAGCGGCTGGGTGACCGCCTCGTCGAAGGTCGGGTTGTACAGGCGGAACTCGAGGTTGGCGTGCACGCGTGCGAGGCGTGAGAGCCATTCGACGTTGTCGAGCGAGAACAGCTGATCGGCCAGCACGCGCACTTTCACGCCGCGGCGCGCGGCCGCGATCAGCTCGTCGAGCACGAGCCAGCCGGCGTCGTCGCCGGCCCAGATGAAGGTCTGCACGTCGATGCTGCGGCGCGCCGCACGAATCAAGTGCACGCGCAGCAGCAGCGAGTCCTCGCCGATTTCGAGCACGTTGACGTAGTGCGCCGGCGCGCCCGGGCGACTTTGCGCGCGCGCGCGTTCGACCAGCTCCCGATACGGCGAGGCGATCGCGCAATGATCGGCCTGGGCGCAATCGAGCGCACTCGGCCGCTCGGCCGCGACGACCGCATCGGCCTGACGTGCGAGTTCGCGATTGAGGCCGCAGCCCGACAGCAGCACGACGGCGAGGCCGAGCAAGACGCGCGCGCCGCTGCGGCGCGGCCGGCCGCCACTCACTGCGCAGCTCGCGCGTAGACGCTGAAGGAAAGCTCGACCTTGTCGCTGAGGGTGCCGCGGCGCGAGCGCATCTCGAAATCGGAGCGCCGGATCGCGCCCTCGACCTCGATCGCGCAATCGTAGGCCGGCCGCTCACAGGTCGACGGCAACATGTGGAACACGACCGGCTTGCGGATGCCGCGCACGCTCAGCAAACCCGGCAGGTCGCCGCCTTTGCGCAGACGTTCCTGCGGGATGGAATCGGAGGTGAATTCGATCTGCGGGTACTTCTCCGCGTCGAAGAACTCGGGCGATTTGACCCAGCTCTCGTAGTTCTTGCTGTCCATGCGGATCGCATCGACGTCGATGCGCGCCTCGACGCCGATCTGGCTGCGGAAGCGATCGACGCGCACAACGCCGCGCACCTTGCCGAAGCGACCCTCGACGCCGACCAGCCACAGCACCCTGACTTCGAACTCGACGTGCGAACGTGCTTCGTCGAGAAGCACGGCGTCATCCTCAGCGGCGGCGACGCTCGGCAGTGCGAGCGTGAAGATCAGCGCTGCGTTCAGCACGAAGGCCAGCGGCGCGCGCGACGACGAACGCGGCATGACACGAAGACGCGCTCAAGGCCACCAGAAGTGGCGAACGGCGGCGCTGCCCGGCTCCAAACTCGCGTTCTCCGACAACCGCAGCCAGACGACACCGCCGGGCGGAATGCCGCGACCGGAATCGGACGCGCCTTCGGTCAACAAGGCGACCAGATTCTCCAGGCCCGGGTTGTGCCCGACCACAAGCAGGGTCTGCGCGTCGGCGTGATCGTCGAGCACACGCAGCAGGGTCGCCGGCGTCGCTTCGTAGATGCGCGCCTCGCTGCGCAGGTCGGCGTAGCCGAGGATCGCGAGCACGCGCTCGCAGGTTTCGCGCGTCCGCGCCGCGGGCGAATACAGCACGCGATCGGGCGTGGCCCGGTGATCCTTCAGCCATACGCCCGCCGCATCGGCTTCCGCTTCGCCGCGCAAGCTGAGCACGCGTGCGATGTCGTCTTGGCCGGGGGCTGCCGCGTCGGCGTGTGCGTGGCGCAGCAGAATGATCTCGCGAATGGCCATGACCGCCTCCTCTCTCCGATACGCGATGATGCCCGATTCGATGCGTCCGTGGTCAAGCATCGATCGACCCGAGCGAAAGGCACGCGGCGGATGGCCTAGGTTCCATCCGCCGCGTGCCGGGGCAATCGTCGATACGGAAAAACGCCGGAACGGTCGTTTTGCGGCGACACGAATCGATCGATTCGTGCCGCGCGTCCGCACGGGCCGCGACGCGGACCGTACGGACTCCTGCGTCGTCGTTACTGCTCGGACGTGCCGCGCATGCCGGCATGACGCTGCTTGCCCGCCGCAGCGAACTGCTCGGCCGTCAGCGCATCGGTGCCGCCGCTGAGCTTGTCGAAGCGCGCCATTTCCTTGGCGTCGAAATCGGACTTGCTGACCTTGCCGCTGCCGCTGGCATCGTAGCGGCCGACGAAATGTTCGGCGCGTTTCTGCGCGCGTTCGGCGGCGACCTTCGAATTGGTGATCTCGTTCGCGTCGACCACGCCGTCGTGGTTCGCGTCGAGCTTGTCGAAGCGGCCGTCGACCCAGGCTTGGTATTCGGCGCGGCTGATCTTGCCGTCGTGATTGGTGTCGATGCGGTCGAAGAAGCGCTGTTTGAACTCGGCGCGCTTGGTCGACTTCGCGAGATCGGCATCGGTGACCGGCGCCGCGACGACCGCGCCGGCCGCGCACAGCGCGCTGGCGGCGAACAGGGTGGGAAGGAAGTTGCGCATGATCGGAATCTCGTGCCGCGGCCACGACGGCCGCAGCGCTATTGAACGCCTCCGATGCCGCGACGTTCGCCGTCGGCGTGCAAAGATCGCGCAAATTCTTGTGAAGCGGCGAGCGCGCGCAAGCGCGCCGCCGCGCGTTCAGGAATGCTTCTTCAGCCAGCGCAGCAGCTTGGCCCAGTCTTCCTGGTGCGAGCGCACCAGCTCGGAGTGGTAATCGAAGATGCTCTTGCCGAGCGCGTTGGCCAGCACGTAGCCCTGCGTATCGCGCAGTTCGCCGACCAGCGGAAACGGAAAGCGCCCGATTTCCTCGACCGCCAGCTGCGAAGCGTTGGTCCACGGTTTGAGCCGATTCGCGACCAGACCGACCGCGACCTTGCCGCGCTTGATGCGTGCGAGTGCGGCGAGATCGTTCAGGAACGGCTCGGTCGCTTCGAGGTCGATCGCCGAGGGCAGCACCGGCACCACGATCGCATCGACGTGATCGAGATAGGCGTCGACATCGCTGGCGCGAATGCCGGCCGCGGTGTCGATGACGACGCGTTGTGCGTCGGCCGGCACCTGCTTTTCCCAGTCGCGCCGCAGGCCCGACAGTCCCAGCACCGCCTGTCCGTGCGAGGCGCGCTTTTCGCACCAGCGCAGACTGGAGCCCTGACGGTCGGCGTCGACCAGCACGGTGTTCTTGCCGTCGACCGCGTAATACGCCGCCAGATTCGTCGCCAGCGTGCTCTTGCCCGCGCCGCCTTTCGAACTCGCCACCAGGACCTTCAGCATCGATGCCTCCGCCGGTACGCAGTGCGGCGAAGCGTACACCGCGGCGCCAGCGGGAAAAAGCGGGCCTAACGCGACTGTGCCGGCGGCGGAATCGTGTCGTTTCCGTCACGTGGACGGGTCCATCCTTCGGGCGCGGTCGCCGGCAGGCCGCGGCGGCGTAAAGCACGGCGCACGATTTCGCTCTCGTCGCCGAGTTCAAGCCAGTCGTTAAATGCGTCCGACATCCGGCTGGTCGACGAACCGTCCAGCGCAGACGTCGAGGGCAGGTTATAGACCAGCCAATCGACGTCGAGCCGAGCTTTGGCATCGGCCGGCCGCACGCTTTGCAGGTTGCGCAGCAGTGCGAAACCGAGTCCGCGTGACAGCAAACTCGAACCGCGCTCCAGCATCAGGCGTCCGATCGTCTCGCAGTCGATTCGCCGGCGCGCAGTCGATGGCGCAGACGCTTCCGATTTGCACACGGAAACCAGTCCTTGTGCAGGCGGCAATGCACCGGTTCCGGTTCGTCCCATCGCGGAAACGAGCGCCTGCGTGGCGAGGTCAGCGGCATCTGCCGATGGCTCGGAGAAGAGTTCGTTCAGACCTGGGTAGCGCCGATAGACGTCGAGCCACACGCGCATCATGCCGACGTAGCGATCGTCGTAGCGGCGGCTCGCGGCGATGCCGGCGAGTGCGGCGTCGAGCTGCGCGGCATCACCCTGCCGCTGTGCGCGCGTCAAGGCCGGCAGCCAGGAGGCGCCGTTGTCGGGATCGATGCGCGTCAGGCTTCGCTCGCTCGATTCCTGCAAGCGCGTCCACTTTTCATCCGCCTCTTGCGCGCTCAAGGCGATGAGCCAATGCACCAGCACATCGTCCGGCGCCGCCGCCGCGGCGCGCCCGAACAGTTCGACTCGACGCAGGTGCCCCGCATCGTCTGTGGCGGCATTCAAAACGACCGCGGCGAGCGCCCAGTCGCGCGGCCGCTCGCTCGCTGCCAGCGCGTCGGCCAATGCCGACGAGCCCTGTGCCGGAGCTTGCGCCGAGGCCATGCCGGTGGCGATGGCGATCAGGCAAATCAGCGTCCAAACCCATGCGTTCTTCATCGTTCCTGCTTCCGCTCGGAGTTCGCGAGCCCGACGTGCCTCAGTACCCTGCCGCCTGCCCATCCTTACGCCCTTCCGAAGCGCCTACGTAGACCTTGTTCTTGGCGTCCCAGCCGATCGCCTGGTAGCCGCCGTAGGGGCCGTTGGCGAAACGCACGGAATGGCCTTTCTGCATCAGGCCGCGCACGGTGTCGTAGGAATAGCCCGATTCGAGGTCGATCCAGCCGCCGTCGCTCATCGGCTCGGCCTGGGCTTCGGGCGAGGTCGAGCCCTCGTGCTGGATGCGCGGCGCGTCGCCGGCTTCCTGCAGGTTCATGCCGAAATCGACCAGGTTCATCACGATCTCGACGTGGCCTTGTGGCTGCATGTCGCCGCCCATCACACCGAAGCTCAGCCACGGCTCGCCGCCCTTGGTGACGAAGGCCGGAATGATGGTGTGGAACGGGCGCTTGCCCGGCGCGTAGGTGTTGGCGTGACCTTCCTTCAGCACGAACATCTCGCCGCGATCCTGCAAGATGAAGCCGAGCCCGGGCGGTGCCATGCCCGAACCCATGCCGCGATAGTTCGACTGGATCAGCGAAACCATGTTGCCGTCCTTGTCCGCCGTGGTCATGTAGATCGTGTCGGCACCCGGTTTCGGCGCGCCGGGCTCGACCGCTTTCATCGCCTTGTCGGGCGAGATCAATTTGCGCCGTTCGGCGGCATATTCCTTGGACACCAGCCATTGGATCGGCGCTTTCTGGAACGCCGGATCGGCGTAGAACTTCGCGCGATCCTCGAACGCGAGCTTCTTCGCCTCGACGAACAGATGCACGTGCTCGGCGCTGCCGAACGGGATTTTGGAGAAGTCGTAGCCTTCGAGGATGTTGAGCATCTGCAGCGCCGCGATGCCCTGGCCGTTGGGCGGCAGTTCCCACACTTCGTAACCGCGATAGTTGGCCGAGACCGGCTCGACCCATTCGCCCCGGTGCGCGGCGAGGTCTTCGTAGGAAAGGAAACCGCCGTTCGCCTTGAAGTAGTCGCCGATCACGTGCGCGATGCGGCCTTTGTAGAACGCATCGCGGCCGCCGTCGGCGATCGCCTGCAGCGTGTTCGCGAGATTGGCGTTCTTCCAGATCTCGCCCTTGGCCGGCGCCTTGCCGTTCGTGGTGAACTGCTCGCTGAAGCCGGGGTACTTCGACAGCCGCGGCACCGACAGATTCCAGTAGTAGGCGATCAGCTCGCTCAGCGGAAACCCCTCGCGCGCGTAACCGATCGCCGGCGCCAGCACGCGCTTCATCGGCAGCTTGCCGAAGCGGTCGTGCAGCGCGAACCAACCATCGACCGCACCCGGCACGCTGACCGGCAACGGCCCGGTCGGCGGAATCGCGCTGTAGCCGTGCTGCTTGAACCATTCCAGGCTGAGCGATTTGGGCGAGCGGCCCGAGCCGTTGTAGCCGTAGAGCTTCTTCGTCTTCGCATCCCACACCAGGGCGAACAGATCGCCGCCGACGCCGCTGCCGGTCGGCTCCATCAGACCGAGCGTGGCGTTCGCGGCGATCGCGGCGTCGACCGCGCTGCCGCCGCTCTTCAAGACGTCGAGTCCGACCTGGGTCGCCAGCGGCTGCGAGGTGGCGACCATGCCGTGCTGCGCGAGTACTTCCGAGCGCGTCGCAAACGCCTGGCCGGTGACGCGATCGCCGGCCTCGGCGGAACAAACGGCGAGCGCGCTGATCAGCGCGACGACGATACGTTTCATGGTGGCCCCTGACATGTGGCAAAGGAAAAGCATACGCCGGCCGCGATGGCGCCGAACAGGCCGCTCGGCCATGATCGAGACATGCACGAAGAAATCCGAACGCGTCCCGACCGACCAACCGATGCGGCCCTGATCGAACTCGATCGCGCGACTGTCTGCCGCGGCGTCGTGCCTGTACTGCACGAACTCAGTCTGCGCATCGAGAGCGGCCAGCACACGGCGATCCTCGGGCCGAACGGCTGCGGCAAGTCGAGTTTCGTGAAGCTGATCGCGCGCGAGCTGTATCCGCTCGCGCGCCCAGGCGCGGCGCCCGTGCGCGTGCGCGGACGCGAGCGTTGGGACGTGTTCGAACTGCGCGCGCAACTCGGCCTGGTCGCACCGGATCTGCAACGCGATCTGCTGCGCGCGCCCGGCATGAGCGCCATCGATGCGGTGCTGTCGGGCTTCTTCGCCAGCCAGCGCGTGCCGGTCGAAGCGGTCACGACAGCTATGCGCGAACGCGCGGCGGCGGCCTTGGCCGAATGCGATGCGGCGCACCTGGCCACACGCCCGTTGGCGGAGCTGTCCACCGGTGAAGCCAGGCGCGTTCTGATCGCGCGCGCAATCGCGCACCGCCCGCAGGCGTTGTTGCTGGACGAACCGACCACCGGACTCGACATCGCCGCGCAGCGGCACTTCCTCGTCACCTTGCGCCGGCTCGCGCGGGCCGGCACGACCTTGGTGCTGGTCACGCACCACATCGAGGAAATCGTGCCCGAGGTCGAGCGCGTGATCCTGTTGCGCGCCGGCCGCGTCTTCGCCGATGGCGTACCGTCATCGGTGCTGACCTCGGAACGGCTGTCCGCGCTGTATGCGCTGCCGCTCTGCGTCGAGCGCGACGACGACGGCTACCGCTGGGTCGCGGCCGCCCCGAACGTTTCGTTCAGCAGCGCGCGGCGAGACTAGATCGACAGGCCGGCGCCCGAGCCGGCTTCGTGGAAGGGATCGTATGTTCGAGACTCTCAACCGACATTGGCGCGCATTCCGTGCAGAGCCGGCCGGCACACGGTTTCAGCGCCGCTATCGGCGCCGCGCCGAACGCCCAAGCGGCTGGTTGCGCAAGCTCGGCGTGATGGCGGCCGCCGTCGGCCTGTTCTTCGCAGGTCTGGCGATGCTGGTCCTGCCCGGCCCCGGCCTGCTCGTGCTGCTGCTGGCCGCGGTGCTGGTCGCGGAGGAGTCGCTGCTGGCGGCGCGGCTGCTCGATCGGGTGGACTTTGTGATCAGCCGGCGCTTGGCGAGCCGGAGCGACGCGCGATAGGCGCAGCGTGTAGCGCGTCCTTGCGCCGAAGGCTTGGCCGCTGGCTAGAATGCCCTTCCTCGCATCGAGGAAGGGGATTTCCTATGCGCAAGCTCCTACGCCGCGGCGTCGTGTGCGTCGCGTGTTCGTTGGCATGGTGCGTTCCTGCCGCGGCACAAGAAATCCTCTGGCAAACCCCGATCTACGCTGAAGTCGCTTCCGCGGC
This sequence comes from Dokdonella sp. GW821-FHT11D02, assembly GCF_058808595.1. NCBI lineage: Bacteria > Pseudomonadati > Pseudomonadota > Gammaproteobacteria > Lysobacterales > Rhodanobacteraceae > Dokdonella > Dokdonella sp. GW821-FHT11D02. The sequence continues at coordinate 4,849,505 of NZ_CM179520.1, forward strand.
GGATTTCGGCGGCCAGGTCTTGAGCCGCTCCGACGACGGCAGGACTCGCCTGATCGTCGCAACGGCGTGGCAAGGCGTGTCCGCCGACGGCAGCGAGACCGGTCGCGCGCGTGTCATCGCCTACGATCCCGTCAGCGGAGAGCGGCTGTGGCAACGCGACCTCGATGCCGATTGCACCGGCGCGACATTCGGTTCCACCAACGCGCTGGCGATCTTCGCGAATGGCGACATCGCCGTCGTAGCCTCGCAGCCGCCCAAACCGGGGTTTCAGCAGCCGGAGGCTGCCTGCTACGCGCGCCTGGACGCGGGTAACGGCCACATCGTCTGGAGTGCGGCCGACGCGCCGCAATCGTCCGGTACCGCATGGCTGTGGAACACGGCCATTGCCGTGGACGTGCGCGACGATGTGATCGCAACCGGCCGCCACGGACAGGACGTGCGCACGATCCGGCTTTCTGGTGCCGACGGATCGCAACGGTGGCAGAGCGAGCGTACGCGGCCGAGTTGGTTGCTCAATGCCCGCGCCATTGAAACCGGAGCGAGCGACCTCGTTCTGGTATTGAGCAACGAGTACAAGGATTTCGAGCGCGAGGGCCGTATCGACGCGCTCGATGTCCACACCGGCGCGCTGCGCTGGCAGTTTTCCACCTGCGAAAGCTTCGGCCGTGCCCCGCGACTGCAGTCAGACGACAGCGTCGCGTTCGTCTCTCAGTGTGCCGACAAAGCGACTATCGGCCGTCTCGCCGGCAGCGACGGACACGTGCTGTGGCAGCGCGACATTCCGGCGACGGTGTCGGACTATCAGTTCGACGACAGCGGCAACATCGTGCTCATCGGTACGCTGAGCGTCGACGGCGTCGCCGTCGAGGCCGCACGTTTCGCAGCTTCCGACGGGCGCACGTTGTGGGCCACCCCGGGTGCTCTCGGTCACATCGCGACGAATTCTCAAGACACCAGCATCGGCTTGAAAACAGCCGTCGGCGACGAGCATTTGCTGGTGTGGGAAATCATCGGACCGGCGGCGATGCAACTGGTTATGCAGACCGGCCGTCTGTCGCGCTACGACCTGGCAACAGGACGGCTGCTGCAGCGCCAGGATTTCACCGCCGCCGATCGCGACTACCTCTACAAAGGCAACGCTTCCCTCTTGTCGCTGCCGAACGGCGACGCGTTGCTCGGCGATCTCACCAGCTACCGGCAGATTTGGCTAGGGCGTATGAACACGTCGCTGGAAGTCGCCTGGTATGCGCGCGAACAGGTCGCGGCGCCGCAAGTTTTGTGGATGCATCCCGACACCGGCTCTTCGCCTCCTCTACTGCTTGCCACCGAGATCGGAGCGCCGGGCCTCATCGCCGGCGGGCGCGCAGTGACAGACCCCGAAGGCCCCTCTTCGCGCGACGGTATCCCTTATCTCGCCAAGCTGGCGCAAAGCGATGGCCGATCGCTGTGGCGCTGGCAGCCCTCTTCACCGGTGCAAAGCCGTTCGCCGCGCGTCGATAGCATCGCAGCCGACGCCGACGGCGCGCTGTATGCGATTGGCTCCGCCGTCGACGCCGACTATGAAGACTCCCCCTTCGTCGCGCGCATCGACGCGTCGAACGGGCGCACACTATGGGAGCGTTTCGGAGATCGCCAGCTGCAGGAATTCGACCAGCCACGCGCACTCGCAATCGGCGCTGCGGGCGAGGTCTTCGTCGGCTCGGCGCAAATCGTACGACGCTACGCCGCAGCCGACGGCGCTCCGCTCTGGACGACGGCGTTGCCGGACGCCGACGGCACTGCCGATGATGCGCAGCTCGCCGTCGACGCAGCCGGTGACGTCGTGGCGGCAGTGTCCTACCGAGTCGGCGACGAAGACGGCATCCAATTCGTCAAGCTGCGCGGCGACGACGGCCGCCAAATCTGGATGCGCCGCGTCGTTGTGACCTCGCCGACGTTCGCGATCGGCCATCTGGCGCTGTTGCCGCAGGGCGACGTCGTCGGCCTCAGCGATGAATTGGGGCTGCTGCGCTTGTCCGGCACGGACGGCGGCGTTCGCTGGCAGCAGACGACTTTGTCCGCACGCAATGTGATCGTCGACCGCGGCGGCAACCTGGTGCTGATCGACGTGCCGACGAACGACAACGGCCGCCACGGGATGGCCCGCATCGACGCGTCGAACGGGCAGGCCCTTTGGAGTCTTCGCATTCCGGTCAGCGCCACACACAGCGACGACGAGGATTCGCGCGGCACCGTGGTGGCTTTCGACCAAGACGGGGGATTGCTGATCGCTCACCCCGACGAAGGCACCGATTACCTCTTGGCCAAGCTCGCGCTCGGCGACGGCACCCTTTCCTGGCGCAAGAGCGTCGCCTTGAGCAGCCGAAGCGACCCCGAAGGGTTGGTGCGCGGCAGAGACGGCAAACTGTTCCTGGCCGTGAACAAGGCGGCGCGGACTACGGCCACCGCTACGGTGTTGGGCATCGCGCCGCCGGGGGGCTCGACGCCGCTGCCGACACGCCGTCATTCCGCGCGACCGCTGCCCGACCCGCTGTGGCAACTGCCGCCGCGTTCACCGACCTTGCCGCGCTGAAACGCGCGGCTCAGTCGCCCAACGCCTCGCGCATGAACTCCGGCGCCGCCAGCGCGGCGCGGTGGATGTCGACGTTGTAGTAACGGGTCGGGAATTGCTTGGTGGCGGCGCCGCGCTCGCGGAAGCCGGACAAATCGGCGCCTTTGCGCGCCATCGTGCAGCTCCACCAGCCGGTCGGATAGAGCGGCTGCGGGAAGGTCAGCGTGCGCACCGCTTGGAAGTCGGCGAAACGCATGGCCGAGCGCATCGCCTTGATCAGGTCCAGGTGCACCAGCGGCGATTCGCTCTGCTGCACGAGGATGCCGCTCGGGCGCAGGGCCTTGTAGCAGCTGGCGTAGAACGCGGCGCCGAACAGGCCTTCGGCCGGGCCGACCGGATCGGTCGAGTCGACGATGATGAGGTCGAGCGATTCGGGCTCCTGCTCGGCCATGTACTTGATGCCGTCGATGAACAGGAGTTCGGCGCGCGGGTCGCCGTTGGACTCGCACAATTCCGGGAAGTACTTCTCCGCGAGGCGCGTGACGCGCTCGTCGATGTCGACCTGCACGGCGTGTTCGACTTCCTCGTGCTTGAGCACTTCGCGCAAGGTGCCGCAGTCGCCGCCGCCGATGATGACGACGCGCTTGGCGCGCGCATGCGTGAACAGCGCCGGGTGCGACATCATCTCGTGGTACAGAAAATTGTCGCGCGTGGAGACCATCGTGCAGCCGTCGATGATCATCAGCTTGCCCCAGTCGGTCGTGTCGTAGATCTCGATCGTCTGGAACGGCGTCTTCTCGGCGTGCAGCCGCTCTTTGATGCGCAGGCCGAACGACGAGCCGGAGCGCTCGTGCCATTCGGTGAACCAGCTTTGTTCGGAGGTCGGCTGTTCGGACGCGGACATCGGGCTTCCTGCGGAGGTGGGGGCGGTATTTTCGGGTGGCGGATTGTAGCGGTTCCGCATGACGCCGACATACGCACCGACACACGCGCGACGCGAGCTCTCGTTACACTACGTCGTTCATCCTGGCGATTGGAGCATCGAGGTGAGCGAGCAGGGTTGGAGCGTCGACGAGGCGCGGCGGACCTACGCCGTACCGCACTGGAGCGAGGGTTACTTCGACGTCGACGCCGGCGGCGATCTGTTGGTGCGCCCGCGCGGCGCCGACGGCCCGTCGCTGTCGCTGCCGGCGATCGTCGAGGCGGCACGCGCGCAAGGCTCGCGCCTGCCGCTCTTGGTGCGCTTCGCCGACATCCTGAACGATCGCCGCGAACGCCTGCAGCGTGCGTTCGCCCACGCGATGCGCGACTGGGACTACGCCGGGGGCTACACCGCGATCTATCCGATCAAGGTCAACCAGCAGAAAAACGTCGCCGGCGAACTGGCCGCCAACGGCGGCGACGGTTTCGGCCTGGAAGCGGGCTCCAAGCCCGAGCTGATGGCGGTGCTCGCACTCGCGCGTGCCGGCAGCACGGTGATCTGCAACGGCTACAAGGATCGCGAGTACATCCGTCTGGCGCTGATCGGGCGCCGCCTCGGCCTCGACGTCTTCATCGTGATCGAGAAGCCGTCCGAGCTGCGCTACGTGATCGAGGAATCGCGCGCGCTGCAGGTCGAACCGCTGCTCGGCGTGCGCATGCGCCTCAAGAGCCTGGGTGCCGGCAAGTGGCAGAACTCGGGCGGCGACAAGGCCAAGTTCGGCCTGACCCCGCGCCAATTGTTGACCCTGCTCGACGAACTGAAGGCGGCGCAGCTGTCGCACACGCTCAAGCTCCTGCATTTCCACATGGGCTCGCAGATGTCGAACGTGCGCGACATCGCCAACGGCATGCGCGAGGCGGTGCGCTATTTCGTCGAGCTCTCGCGCATGGGCTTGCCGATCACCCACATGGACGTCGGCGGCGGCCTCGGCGTCGACTACGAAGGCACGCGCTCGCGCTCGGACTGCTCGATCAACTACGGCCTCGACGAATACGCCTCAGCCGTGGTCGGCGCGCTGGCCGAAGCCTGCACTACGAACGGCTTGAAGCCCCCGCACGTGCTGACCGAATCGGGCCGCGCGTTGACCGCGCATCACGCCGTGATGGTGGTCAACGTCAGCGAAGTCGAACAGGCGCCGGTGGGCGCGGTGCCGCCGCCGCGCCCGGACGAGCCGGCCGTGCTGCGGCGCCTGCGCGAAACGCACGAGGAGATCGATCGCCGCCCGCCGACCGAGCTCTACCACGAAGCGCAATATCAGCTCGCCGAAGGCTATTCGCTGTACGCGCTCGGCCAGATCACCTTGGCCGACCGCGCCGAACTCGACGATCTCTACTACGCCATCGTCAACGCGGTGCGCTCGCGCCTGAAGCCGGACGAGCGCGTGCATCGGCAAGTGCTGGACGATCTCAACCAGACCCTGGTCGACAAGTACTTCGTCAACTTCTCGGTATTCGAGTCGGCGCCGGACGTGTGGGCGATCGACCAGATCTTTCCGATCGCGCCGATTGCCGGACTCGATCGCGCCCCCGATCGGCGCGGCGTGCTCGCCGATCTCACCTGCGATTCGGACGGCCGCATCGATCAGTACGTCGAGGCGGACGGCGTCGACGTCAGCCTGCCCTTGCACAGCTTGCGCGAAGGACAGCCCTATCGCCTCGGCCTGTTCATGGTCGGCGCCTATCAAGAGACGCTCGGCGACATCCACAACCTGTTCGGCGACACCGACGCGGTCAACGTGCGGCTGACCGCGGATGGCTACGAATTCACCCACCTGCGCCGCGGCGACAGCACCGATCTGATGCTCGATTACGTCGGCTACGATCTGGCCGCGTTGCGCGCGGCCTATCGTGCCAAGATCGCCGCCGCCGGACTCGCCGGCGACTCGGCGCAGAAGCTCGAAGCGGCGCTCGAACAGGGACTGACCGGATACACCTACCTGGCCGAATCGGAATGAGCGGCACGCCGCGCGATCGGACATAGAGAAGGAAAAATGACGCATGAGTGAACCGAACGTCGGCTTCGTCGGACTCGGCGCGATGGGCCTGCCGATGGCGGGTCACCTCGCGCGCGCCGGGCTCTTGCGTGCAGCGTGGAACCGTTCGCACGACAAAGCCGCCGCATTGGCGGCGGAATTCGGCGTGGCCGCGCCGGCCGAACTGACCGAACTGCTGCAGAGCTGCGAAATCATCGCGCTGTGCGTGCCGGCCGATGCCGACGTGCTGCACCTCGCGCAGGAGGTCGCCACGCACGCGCGCATCGGCACCGTGGTGATCGATCACTCGACGGTGTCGTCGGTGACCGCGAAAGCGGCGCACGCGATCCTCGCCGAAAGCGGCTGCGAATTCGTCGACGCGCCGGTTTCCGGCGGCGTCGAAGGTGCCAAGAACGGCAAGCTGTCGATCATGGTCGGCGGCGACGCCGACGTGCTCGAACGCGCGCGGCCTGCACTCGAGTGTTATGCGGCGAAGATCAGCCACATGGGCGAGGTCGGCGCAGGACAGAACACCAAGGCGGTCAATCAGGTGCTGGTCGCCGGCATCGCGCAGGCCGTGTGCGAAGGGCTGGCGCTGTCGGAAAAACTCGGCCTCGATGCGGATCGCCTACTGCCCACGCTGGCCGCCGGTGCCGCCGGCAACTGGTTCCTCGACAAGCGCGGCGCGACCATGCTGAAGGACCAGTTCGCGGTCGGCTTCAAACTCGCGCTGCTGCATAAGGATCTGAAGATCGTGCGCGAACTCGCGCTGGCCGCCGGCACCGACCGCTCGGTGATCGAGCAGTCGCTGGCCGACTACGCCGTGCTGCTCGCACAAGGCCGCGGCGAAGAAGACATCTCGGCGCTGATCCGGCTCAAGCGCAAGCGCTGAAGCCGGAGCCGCGCGTCAGCCGTCGAAGCCGTTGGCGAAGATCGTGTCGCCGAGCGGCGGCGCGAACTTCCAAAGTTTCGAGCTGTTGTCGGTGATGTAGACCGCGCCGTCGACCACGATCGGACTTTGCCAGTGGATGCTGCCGATGGTGGGCGAACTCCACAGCACCTCGCCGCTGAACGGGTCGCGCGCGTTCACGCAAACGCCCGAACCAGAGCCGCAGGCGCCGGCGTTGAACAGCACGCCGTTGGCGACGGCAGGCGAACTCGACGCGTTCGCCGCGCCGCCCTTGGTCCAGCGTGTCGTCAACATCGGCCGATGGTTCGCGTCGAGACCGAGCTGCAGGCCGGACATGCCGCTGCCGTTGCCGACGAACACCCAGGTCGAATGATCGGCAGGATTGACCCACACCGCCGGCTGTTCGCGCATGCGGTCGCCCGGATAGCCGTCGCTGCCTTGCGGCGCGTCGAGCGCCTGCAGCTCGCCGCCGACGTGACCGGCACCGCCCTGGCCGCTGAGGTCGTCGAGATTGAGCAGACGCAGCACGCCGTCTTTGCCCGCTTGCAAACCCAGATGCGCGATCGCGCTGCCGGCCGGTACCGGCAGGATCGCCGGCGATACCGAGCCGAGGTCGATGTCGGCATCCTCGAGATGTTGGTAGGTCGACGGCGTGTAGCTGTCGCGCGGACCGCCGCCGCTGCCGCTGCCGTCGGGCGCCACGGCGAGCACGCTGTCGCCCCAGTTGCGGCCGCCGGTGTTCGCGTTGAACTGGGCGTTGCCGGTGGCGAGATAGAGCCGGTTGGTGGCCGCATCGAAAGTCGCACCGCCGCGCCCCCAGATGCCGCCGCGGTGCGTAGCGCAGTCGTTGTTGTTGTCGAAGTGCACGGTCTGGTCGCTGCACACCGCGTTGAACACCTTCTGCGTGCCGGTGGCGAGATTGATCGAGACCAGATGGCCTTGGTAGTTGCCGCCGTCGCCAATGTAGCCGTCGGTGACTACGGCGAGATACTGCGCACCGCCGCTGCTCGCGATGGTGAAACCGCCGGCGCCTTTCTCGACGTTGGTCTTCAACGTGATCGTCTGCGGCCAGCCGCCGCTGGTGACCTCGACGCCGTCGCCGATGCGGTATTTGTGCGCTTTGCCGTCGAGGCCGTAGCTGTAGACGTACTGGCGGTTCGGATCGATCGCCGGCGACGCCGTGGTCGGCTGGTTGCCGCTGTTCGTATTCGACCAGACGGTGCTGCCGTTGGCCGCATCGACCGCCATCAGGCGGCCGTTCTTGCTGAGCAGAAACAGGAGATTCTTGATCCCGTTCGGGGTAGTGACGCCGCTTTGGTAGACCGGCGCGCTGTCGACCGACGACGCCAGCGCGGCGCCGTTCGGATAGACCGATTGCATCTGCGCCACGTTGGCGACGCTGATCGCGTTCTCGAGCGGATTGAAGCCGCTGTGCGCGGCGTCGTAGCCGAACTGCGGCCAGTCGGCCGCCTGTGCCGGCGCCAGCAAGGCCGCCAGGCCGAGCGACAGGCCGGTGCGGATGAAGGGAATTTGGGACATCGACGATCTCCTTTGCAGCCGCCGCCGCGCGTTCGCGGCGGCGGGTGGAGATTGCATCAATTCAATGCGACAGGTGTGTGAGCAAATCGAAACCGTCGCGGAAGATCCAGTCGTCGGCGGAGAACGTCACCGTGACCGTGCAGTCGGAGCTGATCGCCGCCGTCGTGTAGACGTTGCCGGTCAAGCTGCCGCCGCAGCCGCTGGCCTCGAACGCAATGCCGGGGCTGTCGGGCGTGATGGTGAAGCTGGCGCTGGCGCCGTCGTCGATCGTCTGCGCGGTCGCCGGCACCACGCTGCCGCCGGCCGTGAACGCCGGCGTGACGGTATGGGTGAGGATCGCGAAGCTCGCCGTGACCGTGCAGTCGGCCGTGATCGCGGCGGTTGTATAAGTGCTGACGTTCAGACTTCCGCCGCAGCCGCTGACGGTGTCGATGCGATAGTGCGCATCCGGCGTCACTTCGAAGCTCGTCGTGGCGCCTTCCTCGACCGTCTGCGGGGTGGACGGAGCGAGGCTGCCGTGTGTGCCAGCACTCGGCGTCACCACATGAGCGGCGGCGACTTCGCCGCGGTCGAAGCGGTTCAGCTTGTTACCCGCCGCGATGTAGAGCGCGCCGTTGACCAGGATCGGGCTCTGCCATTTCAGGTTTCCGACCGTCGGCGACGTCCACAGCACATCGCCCGTGCGCGGATTGCGTGCGAACAGGCAGTCGCCGCCCGAGCAGGAGCCGGCGTGGTAGACGACGTCGTTGGCGATGATCGCCGAGGTCGCGTCCGCGCTCTTGGTCCAGGTCGATTGCAGGAACGGCCGATTGGATGCGTCGAGTACGAGCTTGAGGCCGGACAATCCGGAACCGTTGGCCATGAACACCCAAGTCGTACCGTCGCCGTGGCGGTCGACCCACACCGCCGGCTGCGTCTTCATCCAGAACTCGCTCAGCGGCACGTCGATCAGCTGGATCTCGCCGCCGACACCGCCGGGTGCGCCGGTGCCGCTCATGTCGTCGAGGTCGATCAGGCGCAGCTTGGAATCCTTGCCGGTCTGCAAGCCCAGGTGTTGCACGCTGCTGGCCGCCGGCACCGGCAGAATCGCGATCGAGGCCGAGCCGAGGTCGATGTCTTGGCCGTCGAGCTGGCTGTAGTTGGTCGGCGTGTAGCTGTCCATCGGCAAGCCGGCGCCGCGCCCGCTGCCGTCCGGCTTGAGCGCGAGCACGCTGTCGCCCCAGTGCATGCCGCCGGTGTGCGCATTGAACAGGCCGTTACCGGTGGTGATGTAGATGCGGTCGGTGGCCGCATCGTAGGTCGCGCCGGGGCGACTCCACATGCCGTTCTGCCGCTCGTCGCAATCGTTGGTGCCGGGATTGCCGTTCAACACCATGTGAATCTCGATGTCGCTGCACAGCGTGTTGAACACTTTCTGCGTGCCGCTGGCGAGATTGATCGCGGTCAGATGTCCCTGATAGTCGCCGGCATCGCCGACGTAGCCGCTGTTGATGGCGTACAGATACGTATTGCCGCCGCTGCTCGCGAACGACAGCGCGGACGCGCCCTTCTCGACACTCGGCTTGAGCGTCGCGATCTGCGGCCAACCGCCGCCGGTGACTTCGACGCCGTCGCCGATACCGTACTTGTGCACCTTGCCGTCGGTGCCGTAGCTGTAGACGAACTGACGGTTCGGATCGATCGCGGGCGAGCTGTCGGTGATGATCGGAGACGTCGTGGTGGTGCCGGCGGTCCAGACCACCGTTCCATCGAGTGCGTTGTAGGCAGTCAGGCGGCCGTTCTGCGCGGTGACGAAGAGCAGGTCCTTGCTGCCGCTCGGTGTCTGAATCGCACGCGCCAACACCGGCGCGACGTTCGCGTTCGAACTCATCGTGATCTGGTAGCGGCGCGTCAGCTGCGTGACGTTCGCCGCGCTGATCGTCGTCTCGTCCGGATTGTTCGCGCTGTGCGCGGGGTCGTAACCCCATTGCAGCCAGTCGACCGCGTATGCGCTGGTGGAGAACAGACTGGAGGAAACAGAGCAGGCGGCAAGCACGCCTACCTGGAACAGCGTCTTCGTGCGCATGCGAGGCTCCGAGCGGATGGCGGCGCCGTGGGAGTTCGGCGCATCGTTCGCGGAGCCGACATCGTACGCCCATTGCCACGTCTTGCGGCTGGACAAGAGTGAGCACTCGAACAATACAAATCTACATGGCCGCGTGCTAAAAGACCCGTTCGCCGAACGGGAGAACGACTATGCGCAGCGCACACTGGCTGGGCCTGCTTTTGACCAGCGCCGCGGCGCCCGCAATAGCCGCGATCACGCCGGCCGATCTCGAACTGGTGCGCTGGCCGAATGCGACGACCGCATTCGTGCAGCCGATCGCGATGCGCGGCGCCGGCGACGGCAGCGGCCGCGTGTTCGTGATCGAGCGCTGCGGCGATATCCGCATCGTCAAGAACGGCACTCTGCTGGCCACCCCGTTCCTCGCCGTGAATGCGAGCTGCGGCGGCGAGCAAGGCATCCTCGGCCTCGCCTTCGATCCGAACTACGCCACCAACGGCACCTTCTACGTCAGCTATTCGGCACCGGGGAGCGACTCGATGCTGGGCACCAGCCCCGATCACGTGCTCGCGCGCTACACCGTGTCGGCCGGCGATCCGGATGTCGCCAATCCGACCGGCGAAGTGATCCTGCGCGTGCCCGACCTCGCCAGCAACCACAACGGCGGCGATCTGCACTTCGATTCCCAGGGTTATTTGAACTGGTCGATCGGTGACGGCGGCCCGCAAGGCAATCCGCACGGCTTCGCGCAATGCACCGGACGCAAGAAGGCCGATAACAATCCCAACAGCTGCCACCAAACCAGCGGCAACGGGCCGAACTATTATCTGCTCGGCAAGATCGTGCGCCTCGACGTGCACCGCAGCACCGCCTCCGCGCCGGCGAACTTCTGCGGCGCGACGCCGGGCCAGCCGGCGCCGTATGCGATCCCGCCGGGCAATCCGTTCGTCGACGTCGGCACGCATCCGCAGGAATGCGCCGAAATTTTCAATTGGGGTTTCCGCAATCCGTTCCGCTTCAGTTTCGACCGCCAGACCGGCGACATGCTGATCGGCGATGTCGGCCAGAACGTGTACGAAGAAATCTCCTTCCAAGCGGCTGGCAGCCCGGGCCAGAACTTCCAGTGGAGCCAGTGCGAAGGCCTGCACAGCTATCCGAGCGGTACGGCCGGTTGCACCGGGCCGGCCGGCAGCGTGTCGCCGAAGCTCGACTATTCGCACGAAGCGACCAATGGCTGCGCCGTCACCGGCGGCTACATCTACCGCGGTCCGATCGCACCGCTGCGCGGGCAATACATCTTCAGCGACTACTGCAGCGCGGACATCTATGTGGTCGCCAATGCCGGTGCCAACGTCGCGCCGTGGACCTATGAAATTCTCGGCGGCGCGCCGTCGATCGCGGCCTACAGCTTCGGCGAGGACGACGACGGCAACCTCTACGTCGCCAATGGCAACAACGGCAACATCTACCGCTTCCATTCCGCCAGCTCGACCGACGTGATCTTCGAAGACGGCTTCGACGGCGGCTGAGGTTCGCCGCTCGATCGCGTCGCGATCGGCGACACGGTTTTTTTCATTGCCCCCGCCTGGTTCACGCCGGGCTCGTGACGTCCGTCCGTTGCGGCTAGCCGGCGGCGCGGTTAGCCTGCGGCGCGTTCTTTTCCGTCCCAACCCGGCCTCGATGGACTCGCCGGACCTCTCAAGGAGCCCCCATGCGCAAGCAGATCGCCGCCGTCGCTTTGTCGTTCGGCCTGGCCCAGGGTGCGGCCGCCGCCGCGCCGGACAGCATCGACATCCCATTCACGCGCTTCACGCTGCCCAATGGCCTGACCGTCATCGTCAGCGAGGATCACAAGGCACCGGTGGTCGCGGTCAGCGTCTGGTATCGCGTCGGCTCGGCCGACGAACCGAAGGGCAAGACCGGCTTCGCGCATCTGTTCGAGCATCTGATGTTCCAGGGCTCGGAGAACCACAAGGACGAATTCTTCCGCCCGTTCGAACTGGCCGGCGCGACCGATCAGAACGGCACCACCTGGTTCGACCGCACCAACTACTACGAGACCGTGCCGACCACCGCGCTCGACATGACCTTGTGGATGGAATCGGATCGCATGGGCCATCTGCTCGGCGCGATCGGTACGAAGGAACTCGACGAGCAGCGCGGCGTGGTGCAGAACGAGAAGCGCCAGGGCGAGAACCAGCCCTACGGACGTGTCGATCAGCGCATCAGCGCGAACGCGTATCCGGCCAATCATCCCTACCACCACGACACCATCGGCTCGATGAAGGATCTCAACGCCGCGTCGCTGGAGGACGTCAAGCAATGGTTCGGCGCCTATTACGGCGCGGCCAACGTGACTGTTGCGCTGGTCGGCGACATCACGCCGGAAGTCGCCAAGCAGAAGATGACGCAGTACTTCGGTGATATCCCGGCCGGGCCGCCGGTGCCGCGGCAGCAGCCGTGGACCGCGGAACGCAGCGAGTCCACGCGCGACACGATGCAGGATCACGTCGCGCAGACGCGCATCTATCGCCAGTGGAATGTGCCGGCGCTCGGCGATCAGGACGAACTCCGGCTCGAGCTGGCCGCGGCCGTGCTCGGCGGCGGCAAGACCTCGCGCTTGTACGAGCGTCTCGTCTACAAAGACAAGCTGGCCGACAGCGTCGCGGTCGGCTTGCAGTCGTTCGCGCTGGCGTCACAAGTCCAGCTGCAAGTCGACGTCAAGAACGGCGCCGATCCGGCCAAGGTCGAGGCCGCCGTCGCCGACGAATGGAACAAGTTCCTCAAGGAAGGTCCGAACGCGGACGAATTGACCCGCGTCAAAGTCGGTACGCGCGCGAACTTCATCCGCTCGCTCGAGAAGGTCAACGGTAAGGCCTCGATCCTGGCCGAGGGCCAGATCTATCGCAACGATCCGGCCGCGTACAAGACCGATCTGACGCGTATCGAAGCGTCGACGCCGGACGAAGTGCTGGCCGCGGCGAAGAAGTGGCTGGCCAAGGGCGACTACACGTTGACGGTGACGCCGGCGCCCAAGGACGCCGATTTCTCCAACGAAGACGAGATGGAGAAACCCGGTCGCGCCGAACTCGATGGCCGGCCGCAGGCGAAGTTGCCGGAGAAGCAGGAATTCCGCGCGGTCAAATCCGATGTCGACCGCAGCAAGGGCGTGCCGACGGTAGCTAGCTTCCCCGACCTGACCTTCCCGAAGTTGCAGCGCGGTAAATTGAAGAACGGCATCGAGGTCGTACTGGCCGAACGCCACGCGATTCCGGCCGTGCAGATGCAGATGCTGTTCGATGCGGGCTACGCCTCCGACCAGGGCCGCAAGCTCGGCGCTTCGGCATTCACGATGGCGATGCTCGATGAAGGCACGGCCGAGCTCGACTCGCTCGAGATCGCTCGGCGCGCCGAGCGTCTCGGTGCCGAGATCGGTTCCGGCTCCGGCCTCGACACCTCCAGCGTCAGCTTGAACGCGCTCAGCTCGCAGCTCGAGCCGTCGCTGAAGCTGTACGCCGACATCGTCCGCAACGCCGCTTTCCGCGACGCCGACATCACGCGCGTGCGTGGCCAGTGGCTGGCGCGCATCGCGCAGGAGAAGACCCAGCCGACCGGCCTCGCCCTGCGCACGCTGCCGCCGCTGTTGTACGGCGAGGGTCATGCGTACGCGATTCCGTTCACCGGCTCCGGCACCGAGGCCTCGATCCAATCGTTGAAGCAAGACGACCTGCGCGCCTATGTGCGCGACTTCGTGCGGCCGGACAACGCCAAGATCCTGGTCGCCGGCGATACCACGCTGGAAGCGATCGTGGCCAAGCTCGACGCAGTGTTCGGGGACTGGAAACCGGCCGCTTCCGCGCGGCCGAAGAAGAACATCGCCGACGTCGCCGCGCCGACCAAGCCGCGCGTGTTCCTGATGGATCGCCCCGGCGCGCTGCAGTCGCTGATCCTCGCCGGCGTCGTCGCGCCGTCGACCAAGGCCAAGAACAATCTCGAAATCCAGACCATGAACGGCGCTTTCGGCGGCAGCTTCACCTCGCGCCTCAACATGAATCTGCGTGAGGACAAGCACTGGGCCTACGGCGCCTTCAGCTTCCTGCAGAATGCGCTCGGCCAGCGTCCCTATCTCATGTATGCGCCGGTGCAGACCGACAAGACCGGCGAATCGGTGGCCGAGATCTTGCGCGAAGCGAAGGACGTCATCGGAGCGAAGCCGCTGACACACGAGGAGATCGACAAGATCAAGGTCGGCGACGTGCGCAGCATGCCGGGCGAGTACCAGACCACCGCCGCCGTGCTCGGCGCGCTCAGCAGCATCGTGCTGTACGATCGTCCCGACGATTACGTGCAGACATTGAAGCCGCGCATCGAAGCGCAGACCGACGCCGCCGTGCAGGCCGCCGCGGTCGAGATCGTCAAGCCGGATGCATTGACCTGGGTCGTGGTCGGCGATTTGAAGAAGATCGAAAAGCCGATTCGCGATCTCAAGCTCGGCGAGGTCAAGATCATCGATGCCGAAGGCAAGACGCTGCGCTAGCGATAGCGAATCAGGGATGATGGCGTGCGCGGTGCCGCGCACGCCGACCTCTTCCGCCAACGGGAGAGGCGAATATCGAGGCCGGAGGATGAAATGACGCGTTCGCTACTGACTTTGCTCCTGGCCGCACCGCTGGCTGCCTGCAGCTGGGGCATCAAGCTCGATTCGGGCGGTGAAAAGGTGCGCACGGCCTGGAACCAGGACGTCGGCACCGGTTGCAAGGAGGTCGGCAAGGTCACCGTGTCGGTGGCCGATCATGTCGGCCCGATCAATCGCGGCGACCTCAAGGTGCGCGACGAACTGGAAGTGATGGCGCGCAACGAAGCAGCGCGCTTGGGCGCCGACACCGTGCAGCCGGTCGGCGATCCGCAAGACGGCGAACAGTCTTGGCGCGCGTTCCATTGCGGACCGGCCGCTCGCGACAAACCCGCGATGCGAATCGAACAACGCGGCAAGGACGGCGCGGTCGAAACCTTCCCGGTCAAAAGCCACTGAGCCCCGGCGAGCGCGTCGCGCGCTCGCCGGTTGCCAAGTCCACGCGTAGTGCGCGTTTAGGGCATGGCGCGCACGCCGTGCACCGGTAGCCGCGGCGGCAGCGGACGATTCGAACGTGTCGGCGGCTGCAGCGTCGGCGCTCCGCGTGCACGCACGATGCTGTCGAACTCGGCGACTTCCGAAGCCGGATCGAAGCGGCACTCGCCGCTGGCCTGGCCGCCGGCGATGATCTGCTCACACAACTGCTGCAGCGACACCGGGCTCGGCTGCGCGGCGCCGTCGCGCCAGGCACGCAGCGCTTCCCAGCCGGCGATGCCTTCGGGTGTACTGAAACCGCAATGCGACGGCTGCGCCTCGTCGACGATCACGCTGGTCAGCTGATCGGCCGGCAGGACTTTGCGCACGAACTCCTGATTGGACGGAATCACCAGCTGGTCGCGGCTGGTGTGCATCGACAGCACCTTCGCATCGCCCACCTCACCGCGGAAATCGGACACCTCGCGCAAGCGTGCCGCGGCGCGCGGTTCGGCACGGATGCGCGCGATCTCGGCCTGAATCTTCACGTCGCTGCCGTAGTCGACGCCGTCGGTGGTGAAAGGGTTGTGTCCGCCGAGTTTGTCCGGCGCACGCACCAGATCGCTCATCACGTAGATCGAATAGCCGATGTTGGTGATGAAGAATTTCTCGTCGGTGATCTGCGTGAACGCCATCAATTCCTGCAGCCGGCGGTCCATCGCATCGTTACGCAGCGCATCGGGCAGGCCGATGCCGGTGCAGCGGACCACGTCGACCAAGGTCGGCAACACCTGTGCCTGATCTTGCAGGTCGCCCAGGTCCTCGGGAATGTCGTCCAGATCGAGCGCCCACGGCAGCGGCGGCGAGCCGCGCTCGAGTTCGCCGGCGTCCTTGCAGACCACGTCGTACGCGAGGCGCGCGTCGATCGCGGTATCCCAGATGCGCGAGCCGGCGGCGGCCGGACACAGCGAGTAGGTCGCGTGCACCGGCGGGAAGCCCGGCGCTTCGGCCAGCTTCAGTGCGATCAGGCCGCCGAGCGAGCCGCCGAACGGAACGATCTCACCCGGCCGGCCAAGTTGATTTTCGAACACGGCGAGCAGTTCGCGGTTGTCATCGATCGCCGTGAACATCGCCCAGCCGCGTTGATTGAATGCGCTGGCGGCGATGGCATAGCCTTCCGACAGCATCAAGGATTTCAACGGCCCCAGGCTCGGCGGGCCGGTCGGCTGATCGAAATCCAAGCCGTGCTGGAACAGCACCAGCGCATCGCCCGGCTTCCAGCCGTCCGGTGCCTCGATGCGATACCACGCGCCCGATGGCGCCTGGCCGCTGAATTGCTGTGAAGCATGCAGCTCGCCGCCGAAGACGAGCGCGAGCGCACCGAGCGCCAACCATGTGCGGATCATCGGACACCTCTGCTGCGGCGAGAGAGCGCAGCCATTCTGCCGCGCCGACGGCATCGTTACGTGAATGCACCGCGACCGTATGGTGTGGCGCGACGAGTCGAGGCGGCGAATCGGCCGTTCGCCGGAGCGGGCGGGTAGAATCGCGCCTCATGCCCGAACCTGCCGCCAGCGGCGCCGCGCGCGCGCCCAATCCCATCCTCGCCGTGCTCGGCCGCGCGCTCGAAGCCGCGTTGAACCGGCTGGTCGCGCTCGATGCCGAAACCACGGCGCAATTGTCCACGCTCGACGGGCGGGCGCTGACGGTCGACTTCAAGGGTGCGCTGCCGTCTCTGCGCCTCGCCGTCGGCGGCGCGCGCCTGCGCGTCGGACCTGCGTTCGAAGGCGACAGCGCGTTGCGCGTCGCGGCCACGCCGGGCGCCTTGCTCGCATTGGCGCTCGCACGCGGCGGCGAAGGCGCGCTCGCGCCTGGCCGCGTCGAGATCGCCGGCGACGCCGAACTCGCGCGCCGGCTCGAACGCATCGCGACACGGTTCACACCGGATTTCGACGAAGCCTTCGCGCGCGCATTCGGCGACGTGTTCGGTTTCCAACTCGCGCGCGCGCTGCGCACTGCGCTTACGCGCGCGCGCGCGGCGGCGCGCGGCTTCGCGCAGGACACCGCCGAATTCTTGAGCGAAGAGGGACGCGACCTGGTCGCACGGGCCGAGCTCGAGTCGTTCCTCGACGAAGTCGACTCGCTGCGCGAGCGCACGGACCGCCTCGACGCCCGTATGCGCCGACTCGCCCTGGCCGCGGGGAACTCCGCGCGATGACCAGCTGGCGGCAGATTCCGCGCTTGCTGCGCATCGCCCGTGTGCTGGTGCGCTACCGGCTCGACGAACTGGTCGACGCGAGCCACCGTTTCCGTCCGCTGAATTTTGCTCGCGCCTTGCTGCCGAAAGCGCGCGCGGACATAGCGGCGCTGCCGCGCGGCGAGCGGCTGACCCTCGCCTTGACCGAGCTCGGCCCGATCTTCGTGAAGTTCGGCCAGATTCTGTCCACCCGCCGCGACCTCATCCCAGCCGACATCGCCGACGCGCTGACTCGCCTGCAAGACCAGGTCGCACCGTTCGATTCCGCGCTCGCCCGCGCCGCGGTCGAGCGCGGACTCGGCGCGCCGATCGCGCAGCGTTACGCCAGTTTCGACGAGCGGCCACTGGCGTCCGCCTCGATCGCTCAGGTGCACGCGGCGACCTTGCCGGCGACGGCGGCCTCGCCACCGCGCGAAGTCGTGGTGAAGATCCTGCGTCCGGATATCCACGCACGTATCGCCGACGACGTCGCACTGCTGCACGCGCTGGCCAGCCTGGTGCAACGCTTCCACCCGAATGCGGACAAGGTGCGCCCGCGCGAGGTGGTGGCGGAGATCGAAACGACGCTGACCAACGAACTCGACCTGCAACGCGAAGGCGCCAACGCCTCGCTGCTGCGCCGCCATTTCGCCGGCTCCGACGACCTCTACGTACCCGAGGTGATCTGGTCCCACACCAGCGCCGGCATCCTGACCTTGGAACGCGTACGCGGCATCCCGGTCGACGACCTCGCCGCGCTCGACGCCGCCGGTATCGACCGCGTCGCGCTGGCCGAGAAGGGGGTGCGGTTGTTCTACACGCAAGTGTTTCGCGACAACTTCTTCCACGCCGATGCGCACGCCGGCAACATCTGGGTCGACGCCACGCGCACGCACGATCCGCGTTTCATCGCGCTCGACTTCGGCATCATGGGTTCGCTGCCCGAGCGCGACCAATACTGGCTGGCGGAGAATTTCCTCGCGCTCTTCAATCAGGATTACGCACGCATCGCCGAGCTGCACATCCGCGCCGGATGGATGCCGGCGCACGCGCGTCTGGACGAACTCGAGGCCGCCGTGCGCACGGTGTGCGAGCCGTATTTCACGCGGCCCTTGTCGGAAATCTCGCTGGCCGAGGTGGTGGTCAAGCTGTTCCAGGTCGCTCGCCGGCACGAGCTGACCCTGCAGCCGCAACTGATCCTGCTGCAGAAGACCCTGCTGAACATCGAAGGCGTCGGGCGCCTGCTGCATCCCCAGATCGACATCTGGGCGACCGCCAAACCGGTGCTGGAGCAGATCTGGCGCCGTCGCAGCGGTCCGCGCGCCGCGCTCAAGGCGCTGCGCCGGCGCCTGCCCGAGTGGCTGGCCGCGGCGCCCGACATGCCGCAGCTGGTGCACGACTTCCTGGCCAAGGCCGGCACCGGCGCCTTGGAACTTCGCATCGCTTCCGATGATCTCAAGCAGCTGGACCTGCGCATTCGGCGTGGCCAGCGCGTGGCGGTATGGCTCGCGCTCGGCGTGTCGCTGCTGGTCGCCGCACTCGCCTACGCCATACTCGCCCCGGTATCCGCGCGCTTTGCCGGCCTGCCGCCGGGGGCTTGGTTGGGTGTTGCCGCGGCCGCGGCGTGCTTCGTCACGGCGCGCCGGCGCAGCTGATTTTTGATTCAACTGTCTTTGATTCGACGTTTTCGATGGAGATTTCCACCATGCACAAATTCCTCTTGATCGCGATCGCCTGCGTACTCGGCGTCAGCGCCTGCTCGCGCCTGCGCGAACCCACCGATGCCCAGCTCGGCGCGTTGCTGCGCAGCGAACGCGCCAATCCGGCGGATGCGAACGCCTCCCTCGATGGGCCCGCAATCGAATGCCTGCGCGCTTGGTCAGGCGATACACAATTGCTGAAAGATCTGCCGATGCGTTCGGCCGGCGAGGAAGGGCGCAAGGCTTGCCGCGAAAAGATGGACGGATGGATTGGCGACACATCGCGCAATCCGGACAAGTTCACTTTCGCCGACGTGAGCGCTCCCAAGACCGTGCGCCGTGCGATGGATCTGGCCGAGGCCCGTCTCCAGGGTGCCATGATGGCGCGGCGCCAGGCTCCGCCCGCCCCGGGAAAACCCCTCACCGATCCGGTTTTCCATACGCCCAATGTCTCGGTCGATCTGGGTGCCGCCGGTCCGGTCATCCAGGAAGCGGAAAATTTGTGCCAGCAGGCGAACCAGGCGGCGGCCTTGGGGAAAGCCGATCCGCGCCTGGTCAGCTATGCGAAGTATTGCGGCGACAATCTGCGGAAAATGCGCGGTTCGATGGAGCGCTTCGCGCAGAACAAGAACGCCAAGGGCCTCGAAGCGCTCACCACCACCGCGACCAACATGGCCAACAGCGCGCGCGACGTCCTCGCTCTGCCGCCCCAGAAATAGGCCCGGGTGGCCGTAGAATGTCGCATGCTCGAAATCAGCGACATTCTGGCGATTCCCGAGGACGAACTGGTCGAACGGTTCGTACGTGCGGCCGGCCCCGGCGGCCAGAACGTCAATAAGGTCGCCAGCGCGGTCGAGTTGCGCTTCGACGTCGGCGGCTCGCGCGCACTGCCCGAAGCCGTGCGCGCACGGCTTTTGGCACGCCGCGACCGCCGCCTGACCGACGCCGGCGTGCTGGTGATCCAGGCCAATCGCTTCCGCGACCAGGCCAAGAACCGCGACGACGCACGGGCGCGCCTGACCGAAATCGTGCGTGCGGCGCTCAGCGCGCCGAAGCGGCGCATCGCGACACGGCCGACGCGGGCCTCCAAAGAACGCCGCATCGACGCCAAGAAGACGCGCTCGGCGATCAAGCGCACGCGTGGTCCGCGCGACTGGGGCCACGAATGAGCCAGGGCAGCGGCCTCGCGCCGCTGCCCGACGGCGTGCCGCAGTTCGCAGCGAGCCCTTGGCGCACGCTGTGCGCTTGGCTGTTGCATCGCGCCGGTTGGCGTCTGACCGGGACCTTCCCGGATATCGGCCAACTGGTGTTGATCGCGGCTCCGCACAGCTCCTGGTGGGACGGCGTGTGGGGACTGCTGATGAAGGTGGCCGTCGGCGTCGATATTTCCTTCATGGGCAAGCGCGAGCTGTTCCGCGGCCCGCTCGGCTGGCTGCTGCGCCGCCTGGGCGGCATCCCGATCGAACGTGACGCGACGCATGGCGTGGTCGAGCAGATGGTCGCGCGATTTCGCACCAACCCACGGCTGTGGCTGGGCATCGCACCGGAAGGCACACGCAAGCGCGTGGCGAAATGGAGAAGCGGCTTCTGGCACATCGCGCGCGCCGCCGGCGTGCCGATCCTGCCGATTTACTTCGACTACCGCTCCAAGACGATCGGTGTCGGACCACTGTTTCGCCCCAGCGACGACCTCGACGCCGATCTGGCCGCGCTGCGCGCGTTCTACCGACCCTATCGCGGACGTCACCACGACGTCTAAGCGCGGGTTGCGCGATCCTGCCGCAGCGCATGCACTAAACTGGTGCAATGTCCGCGCCGCCGCTCCGCTCGAACGCTTCCGATTCCGTCAGCGCCGCCTGGGCCGCGCTCGAATCCTGCGCGACGGCGATGGCCTTGGTCGATCGCAATCTGGTCCTGCGTGCCGTCAATCCCAGCCTGCACGATTGGCTGGGCGCGGGCACGCGCAGCTGGCGCGGTGAAGCCTTGGCCTTGCTCGACGCCAAACCACCGCGGCTGGCCGAAGCTGCGGCACGCGCGCTCGGCGAGGAGCGTCGCATCTGGCTGCGCGACACCCGCCTGCGCAGCGCCATCGGCGACCGCGCCGCCGATCTCGCGCTGACGCCGCTGGACGGCGACACCTTGCTGGTCGAAGTGCAGTCGGCACCGGTGGAGCATTCGAGCTTGCGCTTGTCCGAATCGCTGCGCGGGTTCGCGCACGAGGTCAAAGGTCCGCTCGCCGGCATGCGCGGCGCGGCGCAACTGCTGCAGCGGCGTCTGGAAGCGCCGCCGCTGAACGAGCTGGCGCAGCTGATCGTGACCGAAGTCGACCGTCTCGCCGCGTTGTCGGACCGCTTGCTCAAAGTCGGCGCGAAACCGCACCTCGCGCGCGTCAACATCCACGAAGTGATCGAACGCGTCGCCGCACTGCTGTCGGCGCAAGCAGGCGCCTTACGCATTCGCCGCGACTACGACCCGAGCCTGCCCCTGCTGGCCGCCGACGCCGATCGCTTGCAACAGGCCTGCCTGAACCTCGCGCGCAACGCGGCCGAGGCCGGTGCGCACAGTTTGACCGTGCGTACTCGCGTCGAACACGGCGCGCGCTTGGGCGAGCACGGACCGCGCTTCGCGCTGCGCGTCGATTTCGCCGACGACGGCTGCGGTGTACCGGCGGAGTTGGCTGACACCTTGTTCGAGCCGCTGGTTTCGGGCCGAGCCGACGGCACCGGCCTCGGCCTCGCGTTGACACGTGAAATCGCTCGCGAGCACGGCGGCGAACTCGCTTACGTCAGCCGTCCCGGCGCGACCGTCTTCAGCCTCTTGCTGCCGCTCGGCGAGGCGGAGGCCTGAATGCGGCGAAAGAGTCCAACGGACAGCGGATCATGAGCGAAGCCTCGATCTGGATCGTCGACGACGACCGCGGCGTGCGCCTGGTGCTGAATGCCGCGCTGCGCGAAGCCGGCTTCGCGGTGCGCGAATTCGTCGATGCAGAGACCGCCTTGGCGGCGCTCGAGACGGCCGCGCCGGACCTGCTCTTCACCGACGTGCGCATGCCGGGCGCGAGCGGGCTCAAGCTGCTCGAGCGATTGTCTTTGCGCGAACAGCGCGTTCCGGTCGTCGTCATGAGCGCGTTCACCGATGTCGCCTCGACCGCTTCGGCCTACCGCCTCGGCGCGTTCGACTATCTGCCCAAGCCGTTCGACCTCGATCAAGCCGTCGCCGCCGCACGCCGCGCGTTGGCGCAGCCGCGCGGCGCGCCGATGCCGGCGGTGGTAGCGGCGGCGATCGACGAACCGGAGCTGATCGGCAGCAGCGCGGCCATGCGCGAACTGTTTCGTGCGATCGGCCGCGTCGCGGCCAGCGGCCTCAGCGTGTTGATCAGCGGCGAGACCGGGACCGGCAAGGAGCTGGTCGCACGTGCGCTGCATCGCGAAAGCGCGCGTGCGCGGCAGCCGTTCCTCGCCCTGAACACCGCCGCGATTCCGGCCGAGCTGCTCGAATCGGAGTTGTTCGGCCACGAAGTCGGCGCGTTCACCGGCGCGGCGCGGCGCCATGCCGGTCGATTCGAGCAGGCCGAGGGCGGCACTCTCTTTCTCGACGAGATCGGCGACATGCCGCTGGCCTTGCAGACGCGCCTGTTGCGCGTGCTCGCGGCAGGCGAGTTCTACCGGGTCGGCGGCCGCGAACTGATTCGCGCCGACGTACGCATCGTCGCCGCGACGCACCAGGATCTCGACGCCAAAGTCGCGCGCAACGAGTTTCGCGCCGACCTCCTGCACCGACTCGACGTGGTGCGCCTGGAACTGCCCGCCTTGCGTCAGCGGCGTGAGGACATTCCCGTCCTGGCCGAGCATTTTCTCCGGCAAGCCTGCAGCACCAGCGGCACCGGTGCGAAGCGTTTCGCACCGGCCGCGCTCGCCGCGCTGCGCGACTACGACTGGCCCGGCAACGTGCGTCAGCTGGAGAACCTTTGCCGCCGCCTCGCCGTCCTCGCGCCGGGACGCGAGATCGGTCGCGGCGATCTGCCGCCGGCGCTGATCGCGCAAGGGCTGACGCTGGAATCTCCGCGCTGGAGCGAGGCGCTGCGCGCCTGGGCAGAGGGGGCGCTCGCCGCCGGCGCCGACAACCTCCACGGCGAAGCGCTGGCCGAGTTCGAACAAGTGCTCCTCGAGGCCGCGCTCGCCGCCCATGGCGGCCATCGTCAGCATGCGGCGAAGTCGCTCGGCCTCAGCCGCAATACGATGACGCGCAAGCTGGGCAGCTCGCGCCGAAAAACGTGACCGCCGCATCGCTTTGCGGAAAGCGCTTAGCGCTTCGCGGTTTGGAAACAAGCACTGCGTACGCTGCCCGAGCGGCATTTTTGCCGCATGAACAGAAACACATCATGAAAACGATCGCGCTGTTGGCGGCTGGACTGTGCCTGAGTGGAAATGCATTAGCCACAAATTATGGAAACTGGAAATATATAAAGAGTAACGGACTGACGACGATCCAAAGCCCGCAGGGACCGACACTGGGTGCCTCAGGTTCTGCACCGAGCGGCGGTGGTGCGGACGGCCTGAATATTTTCGGCTTTCCGAGCGGGACGGTTCCGGCGGGAAAGACGACGATGATCATGAGATTTGACTTCAAATCGAATGGATTTTTTACCGCGGAGCCGTCTGCGCACCTGCCAATTTTATTACTCGCGAAGTGGCAGAATTCCAATCCAACCCCTCCTACACCAGGTAGCGGCGCGGGATATCTCGTAGGCCGAGGAATAAGCATCGGAAATGTATCCGGAGCCCCCAGTGGCTGCTCGGCTTCCAACATTATAGAAATTGAATCCTTCAGGCCCACGGGAAATAAACTTTACCCGGCGAGCTGCTCAGCCGGTGGAACTGGCCCTGCTAATATAAGACTGAACGAAAACACCACTTATCACATTGATATTTTTGCTAGCAAGACGAATTTCATTCAAGGTCAGAATTTCAATGTCATTTATTCCATATTGAGCTCTACCGGAACCTTACTTCACCAGGGGTTTGCATTAGACGTAACAACTGAAATTCCAACTGACCTTGGAGGCTGGGGAATTGGCCGCGTCATTAGCAATACTAACCCAAATACAAACTGGTCCATTGAATTCAACAACCTGAGCGTTGAATTCGTAGACTAAAATGTTCGATGAGTGGCAAGTGCAGCGCTCGAACGATCTGTGGCGCTACGGAGCGGAGGCGAAGTACTATCTCCGCTCCTTTTCGGCGCCGAAGCATTGATGGAACCCTCCAACTACAAGTCGTTCTGGGACGACAAAGCGAGCACGACTACCGGCGCCTTCATCGCCGTCGACGGCAGCGCGAACGAAGACGTCGCGCGCCTGACCGGTGCCTATACGGCGCGCCAAGTGGCCTGTGCTCTCGACCTCACGCCGAACGATCGAGTGCTGGAACTGGGCTGCGGCGTCGGCCGTATCGGACGCGAACTCGCGCCGAACATCGCGCATTGGCAAGGCGCCGACATCTCGGCCAACATGCTCGGCGTCGCACGCGAGCGGCTGAAGGGCTTGAACAACGTCGGCCTGACCGAACTCAAGCGCAGCCGCTTGGAGACCCTGCCGTCCGCGAGTTTCAGCAAGGCCTACTGCGTCGCCGTCTTCATCCACATGGACAAGGAAGACTTCTACCTCTATCTGGAGGAACTCGCGCGCGTGCTGGAGCCGGGTGGTTTGCTGTTCTTCGATACCTGGAACATCTCCAGCGAGGTCGGCTGGCGGCGCTTCGCGCTCGAAGTCGGCCAGCACCGAAACGCCGACCCAGGGCAGCGCAAGGACGTCGCACGCAACCAGTTTTCTACACCGGAAGAAGTGCGCATCTTCGCGCAGCGCGCAGGTTTCGAGCCGCTGGCCATCTTCAGCGAGTCGCCGTGGGTGCAGGCTGTCGCGGTCAAGCCCGGCGGTGGTCGTGATGCGGCGACCGAGCGCGCGCGTATCCAGCGCGACTCTGCGCGCATCGCCTACACGCCGCTGTGGACCGAGCTGTTCGACGCGATGATTCGAGTCACCGGCGAAGGGCTGCCGCCGAAAGTCATGCTCGATGCGCTCGGCGACGATGCGCGCGGCGAAGAGGTCGCCATGTTCCGCGTCTGGTATCGCGAACTGTGGCGCCACAACGAAGCGCATTGGGGACCTCTGCCCGAGGAACTGCGCTGAGACGCGTTCATCATGCTCGGCATACAATGCCCCGGCGAAGTCGACAGACGGCGCTGACCAGGACGAACGCAGCGGATACGGAAGGTAGATCGTGAGCTCGAAACGGGTAGGCATCATCGGCGGCGTGCGCATTCCGTTCTGCCGCAACAACTCCGCCTATGCGGACGTGGGTAATTTCGGCATGGCGGTGAAGACGCTCGGCAGTCTGGTCGAACGCTTCGGCCTGCACGGCGTCGAATTGGGTGAAGTGGCGTTCGGTTCGGTCATCAAGCATTCCTCCGACTGGAACATCGCACGCGAGGCAACCCTGTCCTCCGGCCTCGCCGCGACGACGCCGGGCATCACCACGGCCCGCGCCTGCGGCACCTCGCTCGACAACGCGATCATCATCGCGAACAAGATCGCGGCCGGACAGATCGATGCCGGCATCGCCGGCGGTGCCGACACCACCAGCGACGTGCCGATCGTCTACTCGAAGAACTTGCAGCAACGGCTGCTGACGGTGAATCGCGCCAAGACGCCGCTGGAGAAACTCGAAACGGCGGTCAAAGGCTTCTCGCTGTCCGAGCTCAAACCCTCCTTCCCGGGCGTCGCCGAGCCGCGCACCGGCAAGTCGATGGGCGAACACTGCGAGCTGATGGCGCGCGAATGGAAGATCCCGCGCGCGGCGCAGGACGAACTTGCGCTCGGCAGTCACCAGAAGCTCGCCGCGGCGTACGCGCGCGGCTTCTTCAAGGATCTGGTGGTGCCGTTCCGCGGCGTCGAGCGCGACAACGTGCTTCGCCCCGACACCACGCTGGAAAAACTCGCGTCGCTCAAGCCCGCGTTCGACAAGACCTCCGGCCAAGGCACGCTGACCGCCGGCAATTCCAGCGCCTTGTCCGACGGCGCCGCCGCCGTACTGCTCGCCAGTGATGCGTGGGCGGCGGAACGCGGGCTCAAGGTGCAGGCTTATCTGACGCACGCGCGCGTCGCCGCGGTCGACTTCCTGCACGGCGAAGGCCTGCTGATGGCACCGACGATCGCCGTGCCGCGCATGCTCGCCGAAGCCGGGCTGACGCTGCAGGATTTCGATTTCTACGAAATCCACGAAGCGTTCGCCGCGCAAGTGCTGTGCACGCTGCGCGCGTGGGAGTCGGCCGACTACTGCAAGAATCGCCTCGGCCTCGACGCACCGCTCGGCGCGATCGATCCGACCAAGCTCAACGTCAACGGCTCCAGCCTAGCCGCCGGCCATCCGTTCGCCGCGACCGGCGCACGCGTCGTCGCGACGCTGGCCAAACTGCTGGAAGACAAGGGCTCGGGCCGCGGCCTGATCTCGATCTGCACGGCGGGCGGCATGGGTGTGACGGCGATCGTAGAACGTCCCTGAGCCGACGAGCGCGGCAGCAGTCGACACACGCCCGCCGCCTTTGCATCGTTGCAGGGGCCGATCTGCCGTCTAACGCGGCTCGCGCCGCAAAACGGCGTTGACTTCGAGCACTGCGGCGATCCGCTCGCCGTCCCAGCGATAGATCAGGTGCTGCGCCTGCACGCAGGGCGTGGCCAGATCGGGATAGAACAGCGCGACGCATTCGCCGCCACGATCGCGCACGCTGTCGTAGACCAGCCCATTGGATCCATCGGAACGCAGCGCGCGCGCCAAGGCCTGGCTCGCGCCGTAGTTGGCTGGGTCGTGTTCGGCGGTCCAGCCGCCGCGCAAATCGTGCAATCGGCCCTGAATCGTCGTGCGATAGCAGCGCATCTCGATATCCAACGGCGCTTCATGCGTCGCGCGCAGGAAACGCTCGCGGTGGTAGACCGTTTCCTCGACTGCGGTGGCGATGCTGTGCGCAGCGTAGAACACGCCCCAGCTGCCATCGGAAAAGCGGCTGCCGTCCGGATTGAGATGGGTGAATGCCGCCATCAGCGGAGTCGTGCCCGGACCACTGACGCGGCGCTCCTTCGGCAACATGCGCAGGCTGCCGAGCTCCTCGCGCAGGCGCGGGTTGGTCAGCGCCTCGATCTCATACAGTGCGTCGAGATCGGCCGGAGCGGCAACGCGATCGAACACGCCGACCGGAGGAAAGCGGCTCGGCACGATGCGGTAAGCACGCGTCCAGCGGATGCGTTTTTCGGGAGGGGGCGCCGGCGACATGAGCAGCCCCTCAGTTCCAACCACGCTGTGCATCGAGGTACTGCCGCACGACATAGAGGTCGGCGACGTTGCCCGACAGCATGCGATCGAGCGCCGACTGGCCACCGAACGTCGGCGCTGTATTCGGTTTGCGCACCCAGGCATCCGCGCGCTCGGTTTCGGGAAAAAGGATCTGCAGGTTCTTGTAGATGCCGAGCACGTAGCTGATGCGTTCCAGCACATCGCGGCCGATTGCCCCTGCTTGCTCGCGCTTCCATTTGTAGAAGGTCGATTCCGGCGGCTCACCCAGCAGGCGGCGCTGCTCGGCGATGCGCAGACCCCAGCGCTCGGCGATCGAGAAAAACGCACGCAAAGCCGGTCCGCCGAGCTCGCTGGAGGGTGCCGGGGTCGGCGCGGTGAGGCCAGTCATGCCAAACTCCATTAATGAAGTATTGCTTGATATTACTTTATATGGAAAGTTATCGCCAGCACCGCACGCTTGCGCGAAACTATCGCGGCGCGGCGGCGTCTAGGCTTGCGGTCGTCGACATCCCGCTGCTACCGGAATCTCCATGAAATCCATCGTCCTCTGTACCGCCTTGTCCCTGCTCACGATCGGAGCGCCCGCTCGCGCGGAGGTCAGGCAGGCTGCGGCCGACGGCTTCTTCGTCGCCTATTCGGTGCAAGTGAAGGCGGTGCCGACGAAAGCTTATGCCGCCGTCACCGCACTGCCGGCGTGGTGGAGCGGCGAGCACACCTGGTCGGGGCAAGCGTCGAACCTGAGCTTGAAAGCGGAAGCCGGCGGCTGCCTGTGCGAGCGCTGGCCGGGCGGCAGCGCCGAACACGGCCGCGTCGTGATGGCCTTGCCGGGCAATCTGTTGCGCTTGGAAACCGCGCTCGGCCCGCTGCAGGAACTCGCGTTGAAGGGCATTTTGAGCTTCTGGATCCGCGCCAACGAGGACGGCAGCACGCGCATCGACGTCGAATACCGTGTCAGCGGCACCAGCGCGAGCGGATTGGAAGAAATGGCGCCCAAGGTCGATGCGATGCTCGACCAGCAAGTCGCTCGGCTTCAGCGCTACATCGACACCGGTACGCCCGAGGGCCCGCCACCCGCGGTCGAATTCACGCCCTCCAGCGATGCCGTACGCGCCGCTCTGCTCGAACAATGGAAGCGCGAAGCGGAAGCGGCCAAGGGCAGCGAACCGAAGAGCGCAACGACCAAACCGAGCAAGACCCAGCCGGCCAAGCGCGATCCGGAGCCCAAGCCGTGACCGGCGTCGCGCCGTCGCTGCTGGTCAATATCGACGTCGACGATCTGGCGCGCGCCGAGGCGTTCTATCTCGCCGCGTTCGACTTGCGCGTCGGCCGCCGCTTGGGTGACGAGGTGGTCGAGTTGCTCGGCGCAGACGCGCCGATCTATCTCTTGCGCAAAGCCGCCGGCAGCGCGGCCGGCGACGCCACCTCGCAGACGCGCGACTACCGCCGCCACTGGACGCCGGTGCATCTGGACTTCGTCGTGCCCGATCTCGATACCGCGCTGCGCCGTGCATTGGCTGCCGGTGCGGTACTCGAAGGCGAGCCGCGGACGGCCGATTGGGGCCGCATCGCGACTTTGGCCGACCCGTTCGGCCACGGCGTGTGCCTGCTGCAATTCCTCGGTCGAGGCTACGACGAGATCGCCGATTGACCGCTCCGGCGCGAGCCGCGCCGGTCCCGCCCGTACTTCACCGTCACGATCGGCCGTGCCGCGACAGTCGTGTTCACTTTTTTACAAAGGAAATGTGACGCGTAATACCTTTTATCTCATTTTCCAAGGGCATGCCGCTTGCTAGCGTTTCCCGTGGGCGCGGGGGCAGCGCGACATCCCGTCGCGAACGCCGCGCCGACCATCACGGAGGAACGACCGATGAGATGCAGATCGATCGCGCTGGCGGCCTGCCTGGCCGGAATCGTCACGAGCGCGTCGGCCGCCGAGGCCGGCGACTGGGTGGTCAAATTCGGCGCGCATCAGGTTTCGCCGAAATCCAACAACGGGCGGCTGGCGGGCGGCGCCTTGAAGGCCGACGTCGGCGACGACGCGCGCCCGACCGTCTCGCTCGAGTATTTCCTCACGCCCAATTGGGGCATCGAAGCGCTCGCCGCGCTGCCGTTCGAACACGAGGTCAAGCTCAACGGCGCCAACTCGGCGAGCGTGAAGCATCTGCCGCCGACCTTCAGCTTGCAGTACCACTTCGCGCCCGGCGCGAAAGTCTCGCCGTTCGTCGGCATCGGCCTCAACTACACGCGTTTTTTCGACATCAAGGAACGAGGCCCGCTGGCCGGCACCAAGCTCGATCTCGAAGATTCCTGGGGCGGCGCGGTGCACGCCGGCGTCGAGGTGAGCCTCAACGAACGCTGGTCGCTGACTGCTGACGCGCGCTGGATCAGCATCGAGACCGACGCCAAGGTCAACGGCGCCAAGGTCGGTACGGTCAAGATCGACCCGTGGGTCTACGGCATCTCGATCGGCTATCGATTCTGAGTCGCCCGACCGCTTCCCCTGCTAGCGGGGGAGGCGGCCTGACGAGCTGAAAGGCGGTGTCTGCCGTCTAGCTCTTCTGCTTGCCGATCCAAAGATCGATCTGCCGCTCCAGCACCGGCAGCGGCACCGAACCCAAGGCCAGCACGGCGTCGTGGAATGCGCGCAGATCGAACTTCGCGCCGAGTTCCTTTTCCGCGCGCGCGCGCAGTTCGACGATCTTGATCTCGCCGAGCTTGTAGCTGAGCGCCTGACCCGGCCAGGAAATGTAGCGATCGACCTCGGTCTCGACTTCGTGCCGGCTCAGCGCAGTGTGCGAAGCGAGATAGTCGATCGCCTGCTCGCGCGTCCAGTTCTTGTGATGCACGCCGGTGTCGATGACCAGACGCGCCGCGCGCCACATCTCGTACGTCTCGCGCCCGAACTCCTCGTACGGCGTGTGGTAGATGCCGAGTTCCTTGCCGAGCTTCTCGCAATACAGCGCCCACCCCTCGCCGTAAGCGGAGATGTAGTTCTTGCTGCGGAAGTCCGGATAGCCCTTCTGCTCGTCCGCCAGCGCGCCTTGCAGCGAATGGCCGGGCGAGGATTCGTGCAGGGTCAGCGCGGGCAGGTTGTAGAGCGGGCGCGAGGGCAGGTCGTAGGTATTGACCCAGTAGGTGTGCGCGCTGCCGCGGCCGGCCGTCCAGAACGGCGCGATCGCCGCCGGCACCGGCTCGATGCCGAAGCGTCCGCGCGGCAACAGGCCGATGAACTGGCCGATCTTCGCGTCGACCTGC
This sequence comes from Dokdonella sp. GW821-FHT11D02, assembly GCF_058808595.1. Classification (NCBI taxonomy): domain Bacteria; kingdom Pseudomonadati; phylum Pseudomonadota; class Gammaproteobacteria; order Lysobacterales; family Rhodanobacteraceae; genus Dokdonella; species Dokdonella sp. GW821-FHT11D02. The sequence goes on from NZ_CM179520.1 coordinate 4,880,086, forward strand.
TTGGAGATCCACGCCGCACGCATCAGCTGCTCTTCCGGCGTCTTCGCATAGAACTGCGGATCGCTGCGCAGGAACTCGAGGAACGCGGCGAAATCACCCTTGAAGCCGGTCTCCTTCATCGTCGCCTGCATGTCGGCGTCGATGCGAGCGACTTCCTTCAAGCCGATCTGATGGATTTCTTCCGGGTCGAGATCGAGCGTGGTGTAGTCCTTGATCTGCTGGCGATACCAGCCTTTGCCGTCCGGCATCGCCTCGGCCGCGAGCGTCGTGCGCGCCTTCGGCACATACTCGTCGCGGAAGAACTTGAGCAGCTTCGCGTAGGCCGGAATCACGTGCTCACGGATCGCGCGCGCGCCGTCCGCGCGCAGATGCTCCTGCTCGTCGGCCGGGATGGTGGCCGGCAGCGTCTTCAGCGGCGCGTAGAACTCGCTGTCTTGGGGCGACTTCACTTCGGCATAGCTCGCGATCGAGACGTCGCGCCCCTTCAGCACTGCGCGCGGCACGCTGAAACCGCGCTTCAAGCCGGCGCGCATGTTGGCGGTCTGCTGATCGAAGTAACGCGGCACGTCGTCGAGCTTGGCGATGTAGTTGCGCGCGGCCTCGGCGTTCTTCAGCGGCCGCCGCGTCATGAAGCCGAGATCGGACCAGAACTGCGAATCGCTGTTGAACGGCATCTCGTAGTCGCGGAAGCGCAGTCCCGCTGCATAGCCTTCGATCTGCGGCCGATACACGGCGAGATTGATCTGATTGTCAGCCGACAGCTCCTTGGCTTCGATCGTATCGAGCTGCTTGAGCACATCGTCCCAATAGGCCAAGCGCCGCTTCTGCGTCGCCGCATCGACCTCGGGCAATCGCCGGTCTCGCGCGCTGGACTGACGGTCCTCGTCGTCGGAGCCGGCGAACTGCTCCTGCCGCCAGCTCCATTCCTTCTTGTACAGCGCCTCGAAGCGCTGGTCGGCGCTGTCCGCGTGAGCGAACGTACTCAACAGAAGACCGGCGCAAACCAACCATGGGGACCAGGACTTCATCGCGTTCTCCACCGAGAGAAACACCGATGATCGCACCGAATCGTCGCCGCGGCAGTGCCAATGGTCAGGCGTCAAGTAGAGGCGAACCAGCCGTGAAAGCCGAGCGGGAAGGTGGAGGGCAGCCACGCCTGCGCTAGCGGGCCGTCCTCGATTCGTTCGGCATCGAGTACGGCGAGGCCGCTGCGGCCGCGCTTCGCGTCGAGCAGCGTGCCGAGCAGCCAACCCTCGCCGACGCGGCGGCTACCGGGCTTGGGCACGAACACGTGCTCTTCGGCGAGCACGTCCGCGCCGTAGCGATGTACGCGCTGACGATCGCCATCGATCGCCGAGATCGCATTGAAGTACGGCGACGATGCCGGCTCGATGCGCATCGGGGCGAATACTCGCGCAGAGCGTGTTTCACGGTGGCGCGTGTCGAATACGGGAAACTCGATGCCGCGGGCGGCCGTCGGCTCCCAGCGCGCACGCGATTTGGCGAGGTCGATGCGTAGCACGGCCAGTTCCGTCGACGTCGCGCGATCGCTCGGTTCGCCGCGCATCGCCGCGGCCATCGGCGCGCGCATCTCCTCGACGTCGGTATGACGAACCGCCTGCACGAAAATCTCGCTGCCGCGCTCGTACGCATGGCCGAAGTGGTAGACCGCACCGAAATCCGCTTCAAACCATCGCGGCGTATCGAGCGCGTCCTTTGGCACGACGGCGATACGGCACGGTTGGTCCGGTGCGAAACGCAGGCGCTCGAAGAACGCTGCGGCGGCGCCGTCCGCGATGCGGTACGGCGTCAGCACGAAGATCAAATGCCGCTCGGTCATCGCGAACGCATGCAGATAGCCGCGTTGATCGGTCGGCAGCATCGCGGTGCGAAGCGACTTGCCGTCGGCAGCGATGTGCCAGAGCAACAGGCCCGAGCCGCCGAGCAGGTCGAGCGAACCGAAGTTCCACATCGAACCATCGCGATCGAGCAGCGGGTGCGCCGAGAACGGCGCGGCAACGAGATCCTCGCGCCAAGTGACAGGTCCTCGTGTGCGCAGGTCGGAAGGATCCAGCTCGATCGCGGAGCCGCCTTCCCACAAAGCCAGCAGGCGGCCGCCGAAACGGACTACGGCGGTGTTCGCGGTGTTGACGTCGTCGTTGTTGCGGATCGCGACCGCGTCGGCGATCGTGGTGCCGGCCGCCGGCAGCAGGAAGCGGCCGGCGGCCTGTTCGCGCGTGTACTTGCTGGTCGCAACCATGCGTGCGCGGTGCTCGATACGTCCGCTCGCGCAGCGCCACGCGTGCAGCATGCCGTCACCGTCGAACCAATGCCGGTAACGAAGGCCGGCGCGATCGAACAGGGCCGGACCGTTGCGATACAAGGTGCCGGCGAGCGGCTGCGGCCAACGGCCTTCGATCGTGGCGAGATTGGGGCCGAGCGCTTCGGCCGACACGCTGTTCCAGCCGGCCAGCCACGGCGTGCGCGCGAGTCCTTGGGCGAAGCGTTCACTGCCGCCGGCGACGGCGACCTCGGCACGCAGCCAACGCGGCGTCAGCGTCAACGCGGCGGCGCCGGTGAGGGCATTGCGCAGGAAACGGCGACGGTCCATGGCGAGCCTCAACGCAGATGGATCGTGATCGCGGCGCCGGCGGCGCCGAGCTCGAATTTCGCCTCGTCGAAGGTCGGCTGGCGCAACACCTTCGGATCGTTACTGAAACCGTAGCCTTCGGTCGGCATGCCGGCAAAATTCATGTCGAGCTTGCCGTTGTCGTTCTCATCGTGCATCACGCGTACCGCGTAGGTGCCCGGTGCCAGATTCGCGAAGTGAAAGGTTTCGGCCGCACCGCCGGCCTTGCGCGTCGCTCCGGCGACCGATTTGCCGGCTCCGTCCCAGGCTTGGGCCGAGTCGGCGACGGCGATCATCAGCGTGCCTTTCGCGACGCGCACGTCGGCGACGGTGACGTCGAGATCGGCAGCGAAAACCTGCGCCGACAACGAGGCGGCGAGCGACAGGAATACAGCGTGTTTGCCGAGCATGGTTCGGACTCCTTAGGCAGGACGGTTCAAGTGCGATTGGGGGCGATCGAGAGACCGGCGGCGGCGAGATCGGCCTCCGGCGCTGCGCGGTAGGCCTGCGCGAAGCGGATCGCCCAGGCCAGGAAGTAGCCGGCGCTGAAACCCGACACGAGCACGTCCCAACCGAGAAAATCGATGCCGGCGCGCGGCTCGATCGCGGCCGCGACGTTGAGCAGATAGTGGCTGCCGAAGATCGCCAGATTGCGCAGCAGCGGTACCGCACTGCCGCTCTGGCGTACCAGCCAATGCTCGCGGTCGACCAGCAGCTTCGGCTTGAGCAGAGCGGCCAGTGCCACACCGAGTACGGCGCCGAACAGCCAGTACGCGCCGGCGTGCGGTGTCGCTTCGGCGTGCCGCGCCAAACCCGACAAACCCCAGACGATGAAAACGACCGGCAGCACGAATACATAGCGCACATCGCGCACCGACGGCTGCAGGCGTTTCGCGCCGACCCAGGCGAGATAGGCAAACAACGCGTAGACCCAGATAGGGGTATGGCTCAGCACTTCGACTATCACGGCGCAGCTCCGCGGCAGGAGATGGCGTCATGCTGGACTTGGACGCTACCAGCGACGAGATGCCGGCGGTCACGACTTCGACCTGCCAAAAGTCACCACTTCGTGCCGAGGGCTTGAGTGGCCAACGAGGAGGCGGTACACCAAGACACCGATCCATCGGCCCCCGTCATGTCCGCCCGCCACCGCCTGCTTTCACCTCTGCACTACGCCGCCTACCTGACTTGGGCGACGGTGTTGGCCGGCCTGTTCGTCGGCGGCTTCAATGGTCCCACCGGCGGCGGACGCGGCGCCTATGCAGTCGTGATCGCGCTGATGCTCGTGTTCCTGGCCGGTTTCGTGTTCGATTCCTGGTGGTCGGAGCGCTCGCAGCGACAAAGCGTCAATGCCGCCACGCTTGCGATCGAGGTGGCCGCCGCACTCGCCTTGGTTGCGCTGACCCGCGACGGCAGCGCGCCGGTGCTGTTGATCATCGTCGTCGCGCAAGCGGTCGATCTGCCGCGCCGCTGGCTGATCGCGCTGGTCGCCGGCGCGAACGCCGGCCTGCTCGCGATCTTGCTGCAGGCATGGCCGATGGCCAGCGCACTGATCGTATGGTTGCTCTTCCTCGGCTTCCAGGCATTCGCCGGACTGACCGGCTACTACGCCAAACAAGCCGAGCGCTCGCGCGACGAACTCGCGCAGGTCAATGCGCATCTGCTGGCCACGCGCTCGCTGCTGGAGGAAAGCGCACGCGACGGCGAGCGGCTGCGCCTGGCGCGCGAGCTGCACGACGTCGCCGGCCACAAACTGACCGCGCTGAAGCTGCAGCTCGCCTTGCTCGCACGTGCACAGGACACTTCGGCCACCGTCGTCGCGACCGCGGGAAGTCTCGCCAGCGAGCTGCTCGACGATCTGCGCGGCGTGGTCGGCCAACTGCGTCAGCACGAAGGACTCGACCTCAAGCGCGCGATCGAGGCGCTCGCGGCGCCGCTGCCGCGTCCACGCGTGCACATCGACATCGCCGCCGACGCACGCGTCGACGACGTCGTGCAAGCGCAGGCCCTGTTACGCACTGCGCAGGAAGCCCTGACCAATGCAGCGCGCCACTCGGGTGCCGACAACGTCTGGCTGCGACTCGCGCGCGAAAACGAGCGCATCGTGCTGGAAGTGCGCGACGACGGTCGCGGCAGCGCGGCGATCCGCCCCGGACACGGACTGGCCGGGATGCGCGAGCGCCTCGAGGCGCTCGGCGGCGGCGTCGCGCTCGATGGCGCGCACGGCTTCCGCGTCGATGCCTGGGTGCCGCTGGCATGAGCGACGCCGCGCTCGACACCGACGCACCGATCCGCATCGCGCTAGCCGACGATCAAGCGCTGGTGCGCGCCGGTTTGAGGGCCTTGCTCGAACAATTCGGCGATCTGCGTGTGGTGGTCGAAGCGGGCGACGGCGACGCCCTGCTCGCCGCGTTGGCTGGGGGCGGCGTCGACGTGGTGCTGTCGGACATTCGCATGCCGGGGCTGTCCGGCACCGAAGCGCTGCGCGCGCTGCGCGCACGCGGCGATGCGACGCCACTGATTCTGTTGACCACGTTCGACGATCGCACGCTGCTGCTCGATGCGGCGGCGGCCGGTGCGCAAGGTTTCCTGCTCAAAGATGCCGCGCCGGAAGACTTGCGCGATGCGATCCTTGCGGTTGCGCGCGGCGAATCACTATTGCAACCGGTCGCGACCGACCCGGTGCGCGCGCGCTACGCCTACCGCGAAACCGACGCGCCGAAGGCGAACTTCAGCGAGCGCGAGGTAGCGATCTTGCGCCTGCTCGCCGGCGGCTATTCGAACAAGGAAATCGCGCGCGCACTGTTCCTCGCCGAGGGTACGGTGAAGAACTACGTGTCCGACATCCTCGACAAGCTCGGCGCGCGCGACCGCACGCGTGCCGTGCTGAAAGCGATCACGCTGCGCGTGATTTGAGCCTGGGAGCCTCGACGCTGCCGAGGCTCCAGCGAACAGGAAATCGCGCTTACAGACAAGCTCTCGGCGGATACACCGAACTGAACGCAAACGCGCGAATCGCGGGTGTGGTCTGACCCGGACAGGTCACGCTCGAGTTTGCGCCGGCCCGGCAGAGATTGGCGGGCCGGTTGGGATTGGGCGAGGTCGCCGACGCCCACGCCGTCGCGGTGCCGTAGGTCGTCGTCGTTTGCTCGCGCACGATCTCGTCGTTGCCGTCGGTCACGTAGGCGTAAGCCCGATTGGTCGTGTTGATCGAAGCGTCCGAGTTCGAGGCCGACGCATCCGCACCCACCGCTCCGCCGGAGCTGGCTGTCGCATGGAACGGACCGCTCGAATTGCGGCCGCTGCAATCGCCGTAGTTTTCGTTGGCGTTGTCCAGAACGGGCTGGCTCAGTTCCGCGATCATGTCGTCGATCATCTTGGTGCCGGCGCGCGGCGAAGCCGCCGCGGATTCGTTCGGCTCCATCTTCGCGCGCAGTTCCAGAAGCTTCTCGAGCAAGGCGCGTTGCCCGGCAGCCCCGACCGCGACGTACGATTCGACGGAATCGGCGGTGCTCGCATACAAACCTTCGCCGACTCGCGTCATGCCCTGCTTCTGCGTGAGCTCCTGCTCGAGCGAACGGTCCGCCGTTTGCGCCATCGCGCCGGACGAAGCCAACGCCAACAACAGCATCGAAATAGGCCGCTTCATAACGCCTCCTGTGATTTTATTTCCGAATGCCTGGAAATAGGCCGGCACAGGCTAGGGGCGTCATTTTTGCGGTTTCGTGAGGGCGCTCGCAGTTCGGCAATTGTTTTCGATCCGGTCACCGCACGGCGTTCAGCACTACGGCTCGTCCCAGACCCAGCTCAAGCCGCTGTGTCGGAAGAATTTTTCGCCAGTCGCCACTGATCGCCGTTAACCACGCGAAGCCGAACCCTGCCGACTGTTCGTAACGGCAAATGCCACCCCCGGCTGAATAATCGGGAGGGTATTTTTATAGAACTGGAGAAACAAGAAATTCGTCCGTACCGCCGACGTTGCGCGAGAAGAAAATTCTCGACGCGCTCATCAGAGCGGACGCGGCGTCTCCGGCGCAAGCACACTCATGCGTCGAGATCGGGAATCAGCTTGTTCTCGAGGTAGGCGATCATGTCCTTGAGCCTGAGCTTGCGCTTCTTCATGCGCGTGAGCTGCAGCTCGTCGCAGCCGGGGCCGCGCGGCATGCTCGCGATCGCGACGTCGAGATCGCGATGCTCGAGCTTCAGCTCGGTCAGACGGCGGACGATGGCGGCGGGGTCGTCGTTGTACATGGGTGCACTCGACTGCGTTGCGCGCAGTGTAGCTCTGCGTCATCGCAGCGGGATGGCGGTCTCGATCGGTACGACGCGAAACGGCGAGGGAACGCTCATCGGAATTCTCACGAGCCGAACGCCGGATCGACTTGCGCACGCAGCAAGCGGCGCTCACTCGAACGCAACGCGTCGGCGAGCTCGACGAAGCTGGCGATGACCGCGTCGCAGTCGATCTCGGCTAGCGGCCGGCCTTCGGTATAGCCGTAATCGACCAGTACCACCGGCAGACCGGCAGCGCGCGCCGCTTTGGCGTCGTTGGCGGAATCGCCGAGCATCAAGCAATTCGCGGCAGGGATACCGAGCCGAGCCGCGGCGTGCCACAACGGTTCGGGTTGCGGCTTGCGTTGCGGCAGCGCGTCGCCGCCGAGCACGAATTCGAAATAGCGATCGAGATCGAACTGCGCGAGCACCGCTTCGGACGGTGCTTGCGGCTTGTTGGTGACGCAGGCGAGGCGCAGGCCGAGTTCGCGAAACGCCTGCAAGCCTTCGACGACACCGGCGTAGAGCTTCGCGCGCCGGCCGTTCGTCGCGACGTAAGCGAGATCGAAGAGCGGCCGCGCCTGCGCGTGCAGTTCGGCCGCAACACGCGCCTCGCGATCACCGCCGAGCGCGCGATGCAAGAGCACATCGACGCCCTGGCCGACGTAGCCGGCGGCCACCTCGTCGGTGATCGGCGCGCGGCCGAGCTCGACCAGCACCATGTTCAATGCGGCGGCGATGTCGGGCACCGTGTCGAGCAGGGTGCCGTCGAGATCGCACAAGATCGCCGCGAACGGCGAGGCGAAAAACACGACGCGGTACGCGGCTGGCCTACCTCAACCGGACTTGCGCGCGACCGCAGCGACTTTCTCCGGCGTGAAGCCGAAGAATTCGAACAGTTGCGGGGCGGGCGCCGACTCGCCGAAGCGGTCGATGCCGACGACTGCACCGTCGAGACCGACGTACTTCCACCACAGCGCCGTGGTGCCGGCTTCGATCGCGATCTTGCGCACGTTCACCGGCAGCACACCGGTGCGATACGCCGCATCTTGGCGATCGAACGATTCGGTCGACGGCATCGACACGACGCGGGTCGGGATGCCCTCGCCTTCGAGCAGCTTCTTCGCCGCCAGCGCGAGGCCGATTTCCGAGCCGGTCGCGATCAGGATGCGCTGCGGTGCGCCGCCGTCGGCTTCGGCCAACACGTAACCGCCACGTTCGATCGCGGCGATCTGCGCGTCGCTGCGCGGCACGAAGGGCAGGTTCTGGCGCGACAGCGCGAGCGCAGTCGGCGCCTTATCGCGTTCGAGCGCGAGTTTCCACGCGACGGCGGTCTCGACTGTGTCGCACGGACGCCAGACTTCGAGGTTCGGAATCAGGCGCAGGCTGGAAACCTGCTCGATCGATTGGTGCGTCGGGCCGTCCTCACCGAGGCCGATCGAGTCGTGCGTGAACACGTGGATCACGCGCAAGTTCATCAGTGCCGCCATGCGGATCGCATTGCGGCTGTAGTCGCTGAAGGTGAGGAAGGTGCCGCCGAACGGAATGTAGCCGCCGTGCAGGGCGATGCCGTTCATGATCGCGGCCATGCCGAATTCGCGCACGCCGTAGCTGATGTAGCGTCCGGTGCCGCCGCCGCTGAGCACCGGCGCATTCTTCCAAACGGTCAAGTTGGAGTGGGTGAGGTCGGCCGAGCCGCCGAGCATGGCCGGAACCGCCGGCGCCAGCGCTTCGAGCGCGTATTGGCTCGCCTTGCGCGTGGCGACGCTCTCGGCTTTCGTATTGGCGTCGGCGATCAGGCGCTCGGCCAGTTCGGCGAAGTTCGTCGGCAGCTCGCCGCGGTTGCGGCGTTCAAATTCGTTCGCCTCGCTCGCATGCGCCTTGCGGTAGGCGGCCAGGCGCGCATCCCACTGCGCTTCGGCTTTCGCGCCGGCTTCGCGTGCGTTCCACGCAGCGTAGAGCTCGGCCGGAATCTCGAACGGCGGATAGTCCCAGGCAAGCGCCTTGCGCGTCGCCACAAGTTCGTCCGTGCCGAGCGCCTCGCCGTGCGCCTTGGCGGTGCCGGCGCGGGTCGGCGCGCCGCGGCCGATGGTGGTGCGGCAGATGATCATGCTCGGCTGCACCAGATCGGCCTTCGCCTGCTCGATCGCGCGATCGACGGCGTCGACGTCGTGGCCGTCGATCGGACCGATCACTTGCCAGCCGTAGGCGCGGAAGCGTTCGGCGGTGTCGTCGGTGAACCAGCCTTTGACGTCGCCGTCGATCGAAATGCCGTTGTCGTCGTACAGCGCGATCAGCTTGCCGAGCTGCCAGGTGCCGGCCAGCGCGCAGACTTCGTGCGAGATACCTTCCATCAGACAACCGTCGCCGAGGAAGACGTAGGTGCGGTGATCGACGAGCAGCGCATCGTCGCGGTTGAACTCGGCGGCGAGCAGCTTTTCCGCCAGCGCCATGCCGACTGCGTTGGCCAGACCCTGGCCAAGCGGGCCGGTGGTGGTTTCCACGCCAGGAGTGACGCCGACTTCGGGATGACCCGGCGTCTTGGAATGCAGCTGGCGGAAGTTCTTGATCTCCTCCAGCGGCAGGTCGTAGCCGGTCAGATGCAAGAGCGCGTACAACAGCATCGAGCCGTGTCCGTTCGACAACACGAAACGATCGCGCCCGGGCCAGTGCGGGTTGGCCGGATTGTGCTTGAGATGCCGCGTCCACAGCGCCAGAGCGATCTCGGCCATGCCCATCGGCATGCCGGGATGGCCGGATTTGGCCTTCTCGACGGCGTCGGCGGCGAGGAAACGAATCGCGTCGGCCATACGGGCCGTGTCGACGGACGAACTGCTGCTCATGCTGCGCTCCGGAGTGTGCGGTGGCCAGCGCCGAACGTCGATGCAACGCGGCGGACGGGTGGCGGAAGGGGGTTCGGGTTCCATCCCGGTGCGCCGGAAGGCGCTGAGGTCGCGAATTTTGCCGCATCGGCGAGGAGGGCGGAAGTGAAGCGCACTCAATCTCGGAACTTGAAACCGGCACGGCTACAATGAGAGGTTGCTCCGGCGATTCTTCCTGGTCGCGAAGGTCTTATGAACGCAATTCCCTCCCGCAAGCACGACTACGAAGCCGGCAAGCTGGCCAAGCGCCTGCGTCATCAGGTCGGTCAGGCGATCGCCGACTTCAACATGATCGAAGACGGCGATCGCGTCATGGTTTGCCTGTCGGGCGGCAAGGACTCCTACACCCTGCTCGACGTCTTGTTGAAGCTGCAGGCGAAGGCGCCGGTGCGGTTCGAGTTGACGGCGGTGCATCTCGATCAGAAACAGCCCGGCTACGATCCACAGATCCTGCCGAACTATTTGCGCGATCTCGGCGTGCCGTTCGAGATCCTCGAGCAAGACACCTACAGCGTCGTCAAGCGTGTGATTCCCGAAGGCAAGACGATGTGCAGCCTGTGCTCGCGTCTGCGCCGCGGCTCGCTGTATACGTTTGCCGCCGAACGCGGCTTCAGCAAGATCGCGCTCGGTCATCATCGTGACGACATCGTCGAAACGCTGTTCCTGAATCTCTTCCACCAGGGCAGCTTGAAGGCGATGCCGCCGAAGCTGCGTTCGGATGACGGCCGCAACGTTCTGATCCGCCCGCTCGCCTACTGCGCCGAGGCTGATATCGCCCACTACGCGATGCAACGCGGCTTTCCGATCATGCCGTGCAATCTGTGCGGCTCGCAGGAGAACCTGCAGCGCAAGACCATCAAGGCGATGCTCGGCGAGTGGGAAAAGAAACATCCCGGCCGCATCGAAAGCATCTTCCGCGCGATCGGCAACGTCGCGCCTTCGCAGCTGGCCGACACGGCGCTGTTCGACTTCGCCGGACTCGGCGCAGCCGATGCGACGCCGCGCGCGGATGCACGTGCGTGGCTCGCCGGCGAAGCGCACGAAACGTCCGAACCGTCTTAGTCGCCGAGCGACGGTACGCAGATCCAACACCGCTGAAGTCGTGAGAACCGCATACGGCCGTCGCTAAGCGGCCCGACTTTGGTTTCGCCCAATCTCCACTCCCCAATTCTGATCCCGGCCCCTCCATGCTCTTTCGCAATCTCAGCCTGTTCCGCTTCCCCGAAAGCACCAGCAAATCCCTCAAGAAACTGGAAAAGGGCCTCGAGTCGCAGCGTCTGCGCGAATGCGGACCGTTGGAATTGGAGACGCGCGGCTTCGTTTCGCCCTTCGGTCGCGATCACGAAGCGCTAATGCACCAGGTTGGTGCATTCAGCTTGCTCACGGTCGGGGCCGAGCAGCGCTTGCTGCCGAGCGTCGTCGTCAATGAGGCGCTTGCCGAAAAAGTCGATGCGATCGCCGCCAAAGAAGGGCGCCGACCCGGCGGAAAAGAACGTAAGCGACTGAAAGAAGAGGTTATTTCCGAACTTCTGCCGCGCGCCTTCATACGCCCGTCACGACTCTCTGCTTATCTGGATGCGGAGGACGGCTGGTTCGTGGTCGACAGCGCCAGCCGCAAGGCGGCGGAGGATGCGGTCGGCCAGGTCAGGGAGGCTCTGGGCCGCTTTCCAGCAACACCGATGGCGCCGGAAGAGTCGCCGCGGGCGTTGATGACGGACTGGCTGATTAATGGCAAGCTGCCGGCAGGATTGGTCCTCGGCGACGAGTGCGAATTGCGTGATCCGGCCGAGGCCGGTGCCGTGGTGCGCTGCCGCCGCCAGGACCTTGAATCGGACGAGGTGCGGGAGCATCTGAAGTCGGGCAAGCAGGTTTTCCAACTCGGCTTCGAATTCGACGAAAGGATCAGTTTCGTGCTCGGCGAGGATCTCGTCGTGCGCAAGCTGCGCTTTCTCGACGTCGTGCTCGACCAGCTCGATCGCGACGATGTCGAGTCGGCGCAAGCCGAACTCGACGCGAGCTTCGCGTTGATGACGCTGGAACTGAAGAACGTGTTTGCGCGACTTGAAGAATGGTTCGGCTTACCCCGCCCGGGAGATCGCGATTAGCGCACCGGTCGGCCGCAGGAGTAGAAGACGGTGGATGTCGCAAACGACTATCTCGAATTAGCCACTCCTGCGGGCGAAACGATCAAAGTTCTGCGCAAGAGTCATCCGCAGGCACGTCGCCTGCGCTTGACCGTGACTTCGGGCGGCGCGCGCGTAACCTACCCCGAAGGAACCCATCCGGCCCAAGTGTTCGCTTTCCTGCGCAAACACGGCGAGTGGCTCGAGCGCAAACTCGACGAACTCAGCCTCGGTTCGGCGCCGCCGGCACTCAAGCCCGGCGCGGCGACGGTGATTCCGCTGCGTGGCGAAACCACGCGCCTGTCTTGGCGAGACGGTGCCTATCCGGCGATCGAACAGCAGGACGATCGGCTCGTGCTGACCCTGCCGCGACCGCACGGCAAATCCACGCTGTCGGCCGCGCGTGCGCTGTTGCGCTCGTTCCTCGAAGCGCAGATTCGCCGTGACGTCAGCCGCTATCTCGCCCGCTACTGTCCCGAACTCGGCCGCGCGCCGACCGCGATCAAGCTGCGTCCGTTGAAGAGCCTTTGGGGCAGCTTGGATACGCGCGATCGCGTCACCCTCGACCTCGCGCTGGCGTTGGCGCCGCCAGCGGCGCTGCGCTACGTGGTCGTGCACGAGCTTTGCCATCTGCGCATCCGCAGCCACGCGCCGCGCTTCTGGGCGCTGGTCGAAAGCCTCTATCCGGAATGGCGCGAGCAGCGCGACTGGTTGCGCCTCAACGGGCAGGCGTTGAAGGCCGAACTCAATCGCCTGATCCACGCCACCGCGGAATAGCCGCAGCGGCGCGGCGGCGCTTGCGCTAGCGCGCGTTTCGCGATGAATCGAAAGACGACGGGAAGAAGCGCCGAGCTCGTGGCGGCCGTTTGCTATTGCTGATCCGCGTCGAACGCATGGATCGCGGCAGCCACCGCTTCCGCGTCTTCCAGATGCAGATGATGATGGCCCGACAGCCGCACGATGCGGACGTCGGCGACTTGAGCGGCACGCGCTTCCATCATCGCAGTCGGCAGATAGCTCGTCGGCGGCGTAGCCAGTACGAGCAAGGTCGCGGCGCGGATACCGGCCAGCATCGCGAGCACTTGCACTTCGGTGAAGCGCAACGGGCTCGCTAAGGTCAGGCGCGGATCGCTCGACCAGACGTAGCCACCTTCGACCGCTGTCACGCCACGCGAAACGATCGCGCGCGCAGCCGCCACGCTGAGTCCGTTGGCGGCGACACGCGCGGCGATCGCGGCATCGAGGTCCGCAAAGACACGCAGCGGCCGGCGTGCGCCGAATGCGGCACGCTGATCGAGCGCGCGACGCAGCTGCGTCAATGCGTCTTCGGCGGCACCGGTCAGCGGCCCCAACCCTTCAATCAGCAACAAGTTGCCGACACGCTCGGGATAGAGCGCGGCGAACAGGCTCGCCAGCGTCCCACCAAGAGAGTGGCCGAGTAGGTCGGCGCGCGCCCAGCCGAAGTGATCGAGTACTTCGCGCAGCTCGTCGAAGCGGTCGACGTAGTGGTACCAACTGCCTGCCGGCAGATGCGTCGAACGGCCGTGACCGCGCAGATCGAGCGCGACGACGTAACGCTCTTGTGCGAGCAGCGGCGCCAGACGATCGAAGCTGCCGGCGTTGTCGAGCCAACCGTGCAGCGCGAGCAGCGGCGGCCGCTGCGGATCGCCCCAGGCCTTGGCCGCGAGCGCGCCTTGCGTCAGCGGAATGACCCGTTCTTCAGCGTCGCTCATCGCGCAATTGCTCGTAGCGCGTTTGCGCCGCCGACTGCTGCGCCGCGGCCCGACCCGCATCCCAGCCCGGATCGAACTCGGCCCAGCCCTGGCCCTGGCGCAGAATCAATTCGACCAAGGCGCCGATGTGGTCGTCGCCGGCGTTCAACGCCGGGATGTACTCGAAACGCTCGCCGCCCGCGTGCAGGAACCGCGCGTGATTGGTCAACGCGATCTCTTCCAGCGTTTCCAAGCAGTCGATCGAGAAGCCGGGACACAAGACCTGCACGTGCTTGATGCCCGCCTCCGGCAGCGACTGCAACACGGCCTCGGTATAGGGCTGCAGCCACACCTGGCGACCGACGCGCGATTGGAACGCGACGATCAGCTCGTCTTCGCTCAAGTCGAGCCGCTCGCTCAGGCGGCGTGCGGTGGCCTGGCACTGGCAGAAATACGGATCGCCGGCGCGAAAATACTTCTGCGGAATGCCGTGATAGGAGAGCAGCAGGCGCGGCGCACGCCCATGGCGCTGCCAATGCGCCTCGACGCTGCGCGCCAGCGCCTCGATGTAGCGCGCCTCGGCGTGGTAGTCGGCGACGAAGCGCAGCTCCGGCACCCAGCGCCAGCGCGAAAGCTCGGCGCCGACCGCATCCAGCACCGAGGCGGTGGTGGTGCCGGAATATTGCGGAAACATCGGCACTATCAGCAGCCGGCGAACACCGCTCTGCGCCAGCTCGCGCAAGGTCGCATCGATCGCCGGCTGGCCATAGCGCATTGCGTAGCGCACGACGATCGGGCCGGGCCTTTGTGCCTTCAGCGCCGCTTGCAACTTCACGCTCAACGCGGCCATGCCGGTCTGCAGCGGCGAACCCTGCGGCGTCCAAATCTTCTTGTACAGCGCGGCCGAGCGCGCCGGCCGCAGGCGCAGGATCACGCCGTGCAGGATCGGCTTCCACAGCTTGCGCGGCCATTCCACGATGCGCGGATCGGACAGGAATTGGGCCAGGTACCGGCGTACGGCACGCTTGTCGGGCGCGTCCGGCGTACCGAGGTTGACCAGCAGCACGGCGGCGCAGGAGTCGCTGCCGTGGCGATGAGGGGCTTGTCCGAAATAGCGTGGCATTGAACAGGAATCGGCGCTCGACACGCATTGCGAGCACGTGTCTAAGGCGTTGACGAACTTAGGATTGCTGCTAGACTCGGGAACGCTACCGCGGACCACCGCGGAGCGACGACTACCATAACGATAACACGCCGCCATGCGCCCACTGACCTGCTTGATCGCAGCAGGGATGCTTGCCGTCTTCGCGCCGCTGGCGCAGGCGGCGGAGAACGTCGCCTATGGAGAGGCGTTCGACACGCTTTACCGATTTCCGCTCGACAGCCGCCAGGCGACCGAGATCGGACGCTCCGGCAAGTATCAGGGGCAGATCATCGGCAACATCAGCGGATTGACCACCGCCGCCGACGGTTCGCTGTACGCCGCCGCCGGTGGATTCAAACTGCTGGTCAAGGTCGATCCCAATAGCGGCGCCGCCGCTGTCGTCGGCAGTTTCGGCCTCGACGGCCAGGGCGACCCCTCGCGCCAAGATGCGCTCGATCTGAACATGGTCGCCGGCTGCAACGACACCTTGTGGCTGTCGTCGACCTATGCCGGCAAGCTCTGGACAGTCGATCCGGCGAGCGGCGCGACGACCTTGATCGGCTCGACCGGCCATGCCCTGACCGGCATCGCTGCGTACGGCGACACGCTTTACGGCGCCGGCGGCAAAGGCGACAACACCTTCTACCGCATCGATCCGAAGACCGGCGCCGCGACCGCGATCGGCCCGTTCGGCCCCGCTGTCAGCCGATGGGTCAACTCGGTCTCGATGAGCTTCGACGCCCAGGGCGTCCTGTGGGCGGTTTTCAACTACGTTCCGCCGCAGAACGGCTCCGATCCCATTGCGGACTGGAGCGATCTCGCCACCATCGATCCCGCCACCGGCACCGTCACCATGCTCGGACCGGTCACTGGGCCCGAATCGTTATTGCAGATCGGCATGAAAGGCTTCACCGTCGGCCCGCCGCAATGCAGGGTCCAGCGCGACGCCTATGCCACGCCGATCGGCGCCCCATGGGCCTTGGGCCTGCTCGGCCTGCTGCTGGCGCTCGCCGGTGCCGTCGGCGCGCGACGCGCGCTGCGCTGAATCTGCGGGCGCTTCATCGCAGGCTCATCTGCGGCTGCTAGCCTCCTTTCTTCATCGCTCTTCATGGACACGACGATGCGCCAAGCCGCTTTTGCCCTGCTGTTCACCCTGATCGCCACCGCCGCGCTGCCTGCCCGCGCCGGTGAGGACGAGGACAAGCGCGCCGAAAACGCCATTCGCGTCTTGAAAGAAGTGATGGAAGCGCCCGACAAGGCGATTCCGAAGGATCTTTTGCAGAACGCGCATGCGGTCGCGGTTGTGCCGGATGTGGTCAAGGCCGGCTTCGTCATCGGCGGTCGCCACGGTGCGGGCCTGTTGTCGGTGAAGACTCGCGACGGCACCTGGTCGAACCCGAGCTTCATCAGCATGACCGGCGGCAGCATCGGCTTTCAGGCCGGCGTGTCTTCGACCGACGTGATCTTGGTGTTCCGCACGCAGCGCGGCGTCGATTCGATCGTGCACGGCAAATTCACGCTGGGCGCGGATGCCTCCGCCGCAGCCGGGCCGGTCGGCCGCACGGCGCAGGCCGCGACCGACGCGCAATTGAAGGCCGAAATCTATTCCTACTCGCGCGCGCGCGGCCTGTTCGCCGGCGCCGCGCTCGACGGCACCGCGATTTCGATCGACAACGATGCCAACCAGTCCGTCTATGGCAAGAGCGTGACGGCACGCCGAATTTTCGACGGCGGTGTGCAGAACGTACCCAATGCGGTCGTCGACTTCCGCGACCGTTTGGAGGAGTACACTAGCCGCTAAGCAAAGTCTGGGAGTTTCGGTTTCCGGACGACTTCATATCGGTGGGCGCGACGCGTCCACCCTCGTTCGGAGGAATCGTCATGGGTGGTTTCAGCATCTGGCACTGGCTGATCGTCTTGGTCATCGTCGCCCTGGTGTTCGGCACCAAGCGCCTGCGCAACATCGGCGAAGACGTGGGCTCGGCGATCAAAGGCTTCAAGAAAGGCATGCAGGACGGTGATTCTCAGGCGCAGCTGAAGGCCGATCCGCCCGCAGGTCCGCAGACGACGTCGAGCGAAAACAAGTCCGAGCGCGTGGACTGACGCGCTCGCCCCAGCGGCGCCTGATCGCGCCCAGTCCTCGGTAGCAGACATGTTCGATATCGGCTTCAGCGAGATCGCCCTGATCGCGGTCGTCGCACTGGTCGTGCTCGGGCCGGAACGGTTGCCGCGCGTCGCGCGCACCGCCGGCGCGCTGCTGCGACGCGCACGCAACAGCTGGCAAGAAGTGCGCGGCGAGATCGAACGCGAACTCGCCGCCGAAGACCTCAAGCGTACGATTCACGAAACCCAACGCGCAGCCGACGTCCGCACCGACGTGCAGAACCTCGCCGGCGAGATCGAGAATTCCGTGCGCACCCCGTCGACGCCCAACACTCCGCCTTCCGCCGATGAGCGACGCTGAGCGCCCGGACGACGGCGAGCAGTCGCTGTTCTCGCATCTGATCGAACTGCGCTCGCGCCTGCTCAAGGCGATCGCCGCCGTGCTGGTCGTATTGGTCGCCCTGCTGCCGTTCGCGAACAAGCTGTACGGCTGGCTCGCGCTGCCCTTGATCAAGCATCTGCCGCAGGGCGGCACGATGATCGCGACCGAAGTCGCCTCGCCGTTCCTCACCCCGCTCAAGCTCGCGTTCTTCGTCGCGTTGTTCATCGCGATCCCGGTCGTGCTGTACCAGCTCTGGGCCTTCGTCGCGCCGGGCTTGTATCGGCACGAGAAACGCTTGGCGATGCCGATCCTGGTGTCCTCGGTGCTGCTGTTCTACATCGGCTGCGCATTCGCCTATTTTTTGGTGCTGCCGGCGGTGTTCACCTTCATGACGGCAGTCGCACCGGCCGGCGTCGCCGTGATGCCGGACATCGGCCACTACCTCAGCTTCGTGCTGATGATGTTCCTGGCCTTCGGGCTCTGCTTCGAGGTGCCGGTGGTGCTGGTCATCTTGGTCGCTCTCGGCATGGTCACACCGACGCAGCTGGCCGAAGGACGCCGCTACGCGATCGTCGGCTCGTTCGTGATCGCCGCGGTGCTGACCCCGCCGGACGTGCTGTCGCAGACGATGCTGGCGGTGCCGATGTGCCTGCTCTACGAAGTGGGCATCATCGGCGCGCGCGCACTCACGCGCGCGAACGCGTCCGAACAAGCCTCGACGACGAATTGAAGCGTCGCTGCGACGCTTCGCCACGCACGAATACATTTTCTGCACGGATGTTACAAATCGTCACAGTGTGTCGCATCTCCGCGCACCGGGCGTCCCAGGCTGGGCAGTACACTTCTCCACGAGGCAAACAATTGCCCGCCCGGCAACCCCCTCAGGGGCATCTATGAAAAAGACGAATGTGGAAAACGACGACGCGCGCGACGCCAGCTTGCGCGTGTCCAAGCGTGTGCGCGACAGCCTCAAGGCTGCGGCTGCCGTGATGGGCCGTCCGCTGTACGACGTCACCAACGAAGCCATCAACGACTATTTGTCCGGCCTCAAGCTCGGCGATCCGCTGGCCGCGATCCGCCGCGGCGGCCGCTCGCGCAAGGCCGCTTGACCACCCGCCATTCCTATCCGCGCCGGCCTGCGATCTCGCGAAAACGCCGCAGCAGCCCACGCGCACGCGGAGTCGGCCGATAGGCGCGCTCCCCGCAGCATTCCGTCGAACAGTCGCCATGCATCGCCGGCCGGCGTGCCTCGATGTAGCCGCGCATGATCTCGACGCTGAATTCCGGATGGAATTGCAGTCCCCACACATTCGGCGCGTAACGCACGGCGTGATGCGGATCGTGCGCAGAACTGGCGAGCAGAACCGCGCCGCGCGGCAGCTCGAGCACGCTCTGCTGATGCGAGGCATGTGCCGGAAACTGATTCGGTGCAGCGCCCAGCAACGCGTCGTCGTTGGCCGCCGCGCAACGCTCGATCGCGACCGTACCGATCTCACGCCCGGCCGGATGGTAGTCGACGCGGCCGCCGAGCGCGTGCGCGATCAGCTGATGGCCGTAGCAGACACCGAGCACAGGCACCTCGGCATCGATCGTGTTGCGCAGCCAGGCCGCCGTCTCTTCGCTCCAGCGCTCGCGCGCGCTGACCATCGCCGGCGAGCCGGTCACGATCACTCCCGCCTGCGCGACTCGCGCCGGCAGCTTCTCGCCGAGATCGGCGCGCACGATGTCGACGCTCGCGCGGTCGAGCCCCAGACTGGTGCGGAACCAATGCGGGAAATCGCCGTGACGCGCGCGCAGCTGCGGCAGCGTGCTGCCGGTCTGCACGATCAGGAAACGCGCGGTCGGGTTCGGCTCAATCGGTCGGCGGTAAGACATTGACCACTTCTGGAATCGTGGTGACGCCGCGCGCGACCTGCGCTGCCGCCGAGGCGCGCAGCGGCTGCATGCCCTCGACGTAGGCTTTTTCGGTCAACTTGGCCAAATCCATGTCCGGCTGGATCAAGGCGCGGATCGCCGGTGAGATGCGCAGCATCTCGTAGATGCCGGTGCGGCCGAGAAAGCCTGTTTTGCGGCATTCCAGGCACCCTTTCGGACCGTAGCTCTTGGCCGGCGGCGCCAACGCCCAGCGATGGGTCAGGGCGGCCCAGGCCTGCACGTCGAGCGCTATCTCGGTCTTGCAGTGCGGGCACAGCGTACGCACCAGACGTTGCGCGACGATGCCGGTCAAAGTCGATTGCAAAAGATAGTTGGGCACGCCGAGGTCGAGCAGACGCGTGAGCGCGCTGGGTGCATCGTTGGTGTGCAGGGTCGACAGCACCAGATGTCCGGTCAGCGATGCCTGTACGGCCATCTGCGCCGTCTCGAGGTCGCGGATTTCGCCGACCATGATGATGTCCGGGTCTTGCCGCATCAACGTGCGTACACCGGCGGCGAAGTCGAGATCGATCGCCGCATGCACCTGCATCTGGTTGAACTCGGGCGAGACCATTTCGATCGGGTCTTCGACCGTGCAGACGTTCAGATCCGGCGTCGCCAAGACTTTCAATGTCGAGTACAGCGTGGTCGTCTTACCGGAACCGGTGGGTCCGGTGACCAGCACGATGCCGTGCGGGCGATCGACGAATTCGCGCCAGGTCTTCTCCTCGCTCAGCGAGAATCCGAGCTGGCGGAACTCCTTCACCACGATGTCCGGATCGAAGATGCGCATGACGATCTTCTCGCCGAAGGCGGTCGGCATCGACGACAAGCGCAGTTCCACTTCGCGCCCGCCTGCCGAGCGCGTCTTGATGCGGCCGTCCTGCGGCCGCCGCTTCTCGGCGACGTCCATGCGGCCGAGGATCTTGATGCGCGCGGTCACCGCGGTCATCACCGGCGTCGGCAGTTCGAACACTTTGTGCATGACGCCGTCGATGCGGAAGCGGATCGGGCTCGAATCGCGCCGCGGCTCCAAGTGAATGTCCGAGGCGCGCTGCTCGAACGCGTACTGCAGCAACCAGTCCACGATGTGCACGACGTGGCGATCGTCAGCACCGATCTCGCCGGTCTTGCCGAGCTCGACCAACTGCTCGAAGTTGAGGATCGCGCGACCGTCGTTGGCGTCGTGCTTGGCGTCCTTGGCGCGCTGGATCGAGCGCTGCACGCCCCACCATTCGGTCAGGTAGCGGCCGACGTCGAGCGGACTTGCGACCACGCGCTGCACGTCGCGGCGAAGAATGTGGCCGAGGTCGGCGAGCCAGCGCGTGTCGAACGGCTCCGAGGTCGCGAACACCACCTGCAATTCGCTCACCGCGACCGGCAGGATGCGGTAACGCTGAGCATAGGCGTGGCTGACCACCTGGGTCACCGCCGCCACGTCGATCTTCATCGGATCGATCTTCAAGTACGGCAGGCCGGCGCGCGCAGCTAGCCACTGCGTCAGCACTTCGAGGCTGAGCGGCTTGTCCGGCTGGCGCGCGTCGGCCAGCTTGAGATTGGCGACCAGAGTCAACGGGTGCAGCTCGGTACGGCCGCGCGCGGTGCGCACGTCGGCGCGCACGCGCTTGACGTCGGTCTCGGTCAGCGCACCGTCGGCGAGCAGGGCGGCGAGGGTCTCGTCGAGTTCCAGTCTGCGATGCAGGCCGAGCGAGTCGGCTGCGGATTTCGCGCCGGCGGGTAGCTGGGTCACGCTGGCCATGCGACGGGAGCCCCTGGTTCGTGGTGGACAGGCAGCCTGCATCAACCAGCCGCACGGCGGCCGATCTTCAGCGCGGCGGCACGCATCACAGCCTGCTCGATCATGCCGGCCGCTATACTAGCGCGCTTTTCGCGCGCAACTTTGTGAGCCGCCGCATGCCGGGACCGACTTTCCAGGACGTTATCCAGACGCTCAACCGCTACTGGGCCGACCAGGGCTGCGTACTGATCCAGCCGCTCGACACCGAGGTCGGCGCCGGCACTTTCCATCCGGCCACCTTTCTGCGCTCGCTCGGCCCCGAGCCGTGGGCGGCGGCGTACGTGCAGCCCTCGCGCCGTCCCACTGACGGCCGCTACGGCGACAACCCGAACCGGCTGCAGCACTACTACCAGTATCAAGTGGTGATGAAGCCCAATCCGGACGACATCCTCGACCGCTACATCGGTTCGCTGAAGGCGCTCGGCGTCGATCCGCTCGTGCACGACCTGCGCTTCGTCGAGGACAACTGGGAATCGCCGACGCTCGGCGCCTGGGGCCTCGGCTGGGAAGTCTGGTTGAACGGCATGGAAGTCACCCAGTTCACCTATTTCCAGCAAGCCGGCGGCCTCGAATGCCGGCCGGTGACCGGCGAGATCACCTACGGTCTCGAGCGCCTGACGATGTATCTGCAAAACGTCGACAACGTATTCGACTTGGTCTGGACGCAGGCGCCGCACGGCGTGGTCACCTACGGCGACGTGTTCCATCAGAACGAAGTCGAGCAGAGCACCTACAACTTTCAGCACGCCAACGTCGAGAAGCTGTTCGGCTGGTTCGACACCTGCGAAGCGGAAGCGAAAAAACTGGTCGAGGCCGGCCTGCCGCTGCCGGCCTACGAACAAGTCATGAAGGCCAGCCACACCTTCAACCTGCTCGACGCGCGCCGCGCGATCAGCGTGACCGAACGTCAGCGCTACATCCTGCGCGTGCGCACCTTGGCCCGCGCGGTCGCCGAGGCTTACTACGCGCAACGCGAGAAACTCGGTTTTCCGGGTCTCAACAAACGCAAGGAAGCGGCGTGATGAACGACCACGCGCACAAATCGCTGCTGATCGAACTGGGCACCGAAGAGCTGCCGCCCAAGGCGCTCGACGAACTCGCCGCTGCGTTCGCCGCTGGCGTCTGCGAAGGTCTCGGCAAGCGCGGCATCGGCGCCGACGTCGCCAACGCGAACGTCTACGCCTCGCCGCGCCGCCTCGCCGTGCGCGTGCCCGGCGTCGCGGCGCAGCAGCCGGCGCAGAAGTCCGAAGTGCTCGGCCCCTATCTCAACATCGGCCTCGACGCCGACGGCAAGCCGACGCCGGCGCTGACCGGCTTCGCGGCCAAGAACGGCATCGCGGTCGAGCAGCTGCAACGCGTCAGCGACGCCAAGGGCGAACGCTTCGTCGCGCGCAGCGAAAAGCCCGGCCAATCGACCGCGGTGCTGGTCGCTGAAATCGTCGCCGAAGCGCTGAAAGCGCTGCCGATTCCCAAACCGATGCGCTGGGGCGATCACGACTACGCCTTCGTGCGCCCGGCGCATTGGCTGGTCATGCTGCACGGCACCGAGATCGTCGACGGCGCGCTGCTCGGCTTGAAGTCGGGCCGCATCTCGCGCGGGCATCGCTTCCATCACCCGCAGCCGGTGCACATCGCCGACGCCGACTCCTGGCTCGACAGCCTGCGCGCCGCCAAGGTGCTGGCCGACCCGGTCGAACGCCGTGCGCGCGTGCGCGCCGAGGTCGAACGCGCCGGCCGCCAAGCCGGTGCGGCGCCGCGCCTGTCCGACGCGCTCTGCAACGAGATCGCGAATCTGACCGAATGGCCGGTCGCGATCGCCTGCACGTTCGAGCGCGAATTCCTCGCCGTGCCGCAGGAAGCGCTGGTGACGACGATGGAAACGAACCAGAAGTTCGTGCCTTGCTTCGGCGCGGACGGCGCGCTGACCGAGCATTTCATCGGCGTCGCCAACATCGAATCGAAAGACCCCGCCGAGATTCGCAAGGGCTACGAGCGCGTGATCCGTCCGCGCTTCGCCGACGCGAAGTTCTTCTGGGACGAAGACCTCAAAGCCCCGCTCGCGGCGAACCAGGACGCGCTGAAGAGCGTGACCTACCAGCAGGCGCTCGGCAGCGTGTGGGACAAGAGCGTCCGTGTTGCCGAACTTGCGCGCACGATCGGCAACCGCGTCGGTGTCGACGCGGCACTCGCGACGCACGCGGCCGCGCTGTCCAAATGCGATCTGATGACGCGCATGGTCGGCGAATTTCCCGAGCTGCAAGGCGTCATGGGCCGCTACTACGCGAAAGCGAACGGCGAACCGGCCGAGGTGGTGCAGGCGCTCGACGAGTTCTATCAGCCGCGCTACGCCGGCGATGCGATCGCACAAGGCAAGGTCGGCCAAGTGCTCGCGGTGGCCGAGCGCATCGACACCCTGGCCGGCATCTTCGCGGTCGGCCTGAAACCGTCCGGCAACAAGGACCCGTTCGCGCTACGCCGCGCCGCGCTCGGGCTGGCGCGCACCTTGATCGAAGCGCCGCTCGCGCTCGACCTGCAGGCGCAGCTGGCCGAAGCGCTCGCTGCGCTGCCCGAATCCGCGTTCGTCAGCGGCCTGCCCAAGGGCAAGGACGGCAAGGCGCCGACGCTCGACGCCGGCGCGCGCCGTGACGAACTCGCGCGCGATCTCTACGACTTCATCCTCGACCGCCTGCGCGGCTACTACGCCGATCGCGGCATCGCCGGCGAAGCGTTCGAGGCGGTCCGTGCGCTGGCACCGGCCGACCTCAGCGATTTCGACCGCCGCCTGCGCGCAGTGGTCGAATTCACCCGCTTGCCCGAAGCGCAGGCACTCGCCGCCGCCAACAAGCGCATCGGCAACATCCTGCGCCAAGCCGACGCGGGCGGGTCGGGCACGCTCGATGCGCAACTGCTCGAAGCCGGCGCCGAACGCGAGCTGGCGACCGCCCTGCACGCGGCCCAGTCCGATGCGGCGCCGCTGATCGCAGCGCGCGATTACGTCGGCCTGTTGAAGCGCCTGGCGCGTTTGCGCGAAGCGGTCGACCGCTATTTCACCGACGTCATGGTCATGGCCGACGACGCCAAGCTGCGCACGAACCGGCTCACCCTGCTGGCCCAGCTGCGCAGCCTGTTCCTGCGCGTCGCCGACATCTCGCTGCTGCCGGCCGGCTGATTCAGCGGCGGTTCGCGGCGTGGGGCGGATTGTAAATTTCCCAAAACAGCGGCCGGAATCGGTCAGCCGTCACGGTCGCCGCGTAAGCTGAGGAAAACGCGGCGGATTTGCGCACAGGACGCGGCGGCATTATCGTGGTCGGTTCAGGACACGCGCCGACCGCCTGACTTCAGCTTGCGGCGTGCGCTTCAACCCCGGCACTCCCCGTGCCCCGTTCACTCGACGGGAATCACGGCGCCGCCGATATACGATTGTCTTCGTCATCAGTTTGGAGGTTTGCAATCATGCGCAGTCAATGGATCGCGGTCGTCGCCGCACTGGTCTTTCTCGGCGGATGCGATTCCGCGAACCAGGGCGCCGCGACCGCGCCAGGCAAGAACGGCGCGCCGGCCGCGCCGGCGATCGCGCCGGGCAGCACGATCAACGGTACGGTGACCTTCCACGATCAGATTCCGATCGCGACTGGCTCCAAGCTCGACGTCAAACTGGTCGACGTCGCGCAGCCGGAAGTCGCGGTCTCCGAGAAGGTGTTCGATGTCGGCGGCACGCCGCCCTTCACCTTCGCGCTCGATTTCGACCCCGCCAAGATCAACGCGACGCGCACCTACGTCGTCAACGCCTTGCTCACCGACGGTCCGCGCCGCTTCGTGCCCGCGCTGAGCTCGCCGGTGCTGACGCACGGCGCCGGCATCAACGTGCAGGTGGTGATGAACGCCGAGGCGACTCCGGCGGAGAAGCTCAAGGATGAGTTCAAGAAGCTGCAGGCGCACATCGGTGGCATGAAGAAGGTCGACGGCACCTACACCACCGACACCGCTTCGATCGCCTGGGACGCCTTCGCAGAAGGCGGCAGCGTGCGCTACGTGCGCGTCAACACCGTGCTCGACGCCGGCGGCCGCAGCGCCGTGTATTACGCCTTCACCAAGGAAGGCAAGCCGATGGTGGTGCAGCAGAAAGGCGGCGCGATCGTCGGCTGGACCGAAGACGGCAGCGTCCTGATCAACGAAAAGCCCGGCGGCGGCAGCGTGGCCGACGCCGAGGTCAAGTCGATGGGCGAGGCCGCCAGCCGTGCGCTGCAGATGGCGCAGGAAAAGGTCGACGCCGGCAAGCGCAAGTAACACCGCGAACTCCGGCGCGACGCACGATCGTCGCGCCGGTTTCGTCGCAGCGCCTCACTCGCGCTCGCCGACGATCAGCGGAAACAACAGCGGCAGCAGGTTGAGCGCGATCAAGGTCGCCGAGACGATGCCGCCGACGATGACCACGGCGAACGGCCGCTGCGTCTCCGAGCCGATGCCGTGCGACAAAGCGGCCGGCAACAGCCCCAACCCCGCCATCAAGGCCGTCATCAGGATCGGCCGCAAGCGCTGCGTCGCGCCCTCGACCACGGCCGCGTCGAGCGCCAGTCCCTTGCGCCTGAGCGCGTCGATCTCTTCGACCATGATCACGCCGTTCTGCACCGAGATGCCGGCGACGGCGATGAAGCCGACCGCGGCCGAGATCGACAGATGCAGGCCGGCCAGCGCCAGCCCGGCGAGACCGCCAACCAAGGTGAACGGCACCGTGGCCAGGATCAAGAGCGCCTTGCGGATCGAGCGGAACGCCCAGAACAGCAGCACGAAGATGCCGACCAAAGACAACGGCACGATCACCATCAAGCGCGCGGTCGCCCGCTTCTGATTCTCGAACTGGCCGCCCCAAGCGATCCGATAACCCGGCGGCGAGGTCACCTCCGCAGCGACCCGGCGCATCGCCTCGGTCACGAAACTGCCCTGGTCGCGCCCGAGCACGTTCGCCTTGACCGCCGCGATGCGGCTGCCCGATTCACGCAGCACGCGCGCAGCACCCTGACGCTCGGCGATGCGCGCGACTTCACCCAGCGGCACCACGCCGGCCCCGCCGGGCAGGCTGACCGGCAGCTCGCCGACTTTCTCCACCGCGTTGCGATACGGCTCGGCCAGACGCAAGGTCACGTCGAAGATGCGATTGCCCTCGTAGAAGCTGCCAGCGGCGGCACTGCCGAGCGCGGTCGCCACCGTGCTCGCGGCGTCGTTGATGTTGATGCCCAAGCGGGCGAGCGCGGCGCGATCGAGCACGACATCGAGCTCGGTCTGGCCGCCGATGCGGATTTCCTCGACATCCGCCGCACCCGGCACCGTGCGCAGCACGTCGGCGATCTCGCGGCTCTTGGTCGCCAGCACTTCCAGATCGGGACCGAACACCTTGATCGCGATCTCGCCCTTGACGCCCGACAGCGCCTCTTCGACGTTGTCTTCGATGTACTGCGAGAAATTCGTCGGCACGCCGGGCATCGCATGGATCTTGTGCTCCATGTCGCGCACCAAGGCTTCCTTGTCGTCGAAGCGCCATTCGCGGTGCGGCTTGAGATCGGCCATCACCTCGATGTTGTTCGGCCCCTTCGGATCGGTGCCGTCGTCGGGGCGGCCGGTCTGCGTGATCACCGAAGCGACCTCCGGATAGGAGAGCAAGATCGCGCGGATGCGCTGCTCGATCTCCTTGGTCTTGAGCAGCGCGGTCGACGGCGGCAGGTCGACCGTCAGCCAGATATTGCCCTCGTCGAGCTTGGGCAGAAATTCGCTGCCGAGCAGGGGCGAGAGCGCCAACGCCAGCAACAGCAGCGCGACCGCGCCGCCGACGACCAGGCGCGGATGCACCGCCCAGCGCGCGAGATCGCTGCGGTAGCGCCGTTGCAGCCAGGCCATCCAGCCGCTGTGGCGCTCTTCCATGCCGGGCCGGCGCACCGCCCACGACAACAGCGCCGGCACGAAGCTCAGCGTGAACACGACCGCGCCGAGCAAGGCGAACGCGAGCGTCATCGCCATCGGCGCGAAGATCTTTCCCTCCACGCGCTGGAAGGTGAAGATCGGCAGGAAGGCGAGGATCAGGATCGCCTTCGAAAACACCACCGGCTGGCCGAGCGCGACCGTGGTCTGGCGCAGCGCCTCGACCCGTGTCGAGGCATCGGCATTGCCGCGCGCGGCGTCGAGCGCGAGCCGCACCATCAGCGCCTCGACCAGCACCACGGCGCTGTCGATGATGATTCCGAAATCGACCGCGCCGAGCGAAATCAGATTCGCATCGACGCCGCGCAGGCGCATCAAGAGGAAGGCCGTGAGCAGGGCCAGCGGAATCACGCAGGCGACGATCAGCGCGCCGCGCCAGCTGCGCAGGAACACCACCAGCACCGCGATCACCAGCACCGCGCCGGTGGCGAGATTCTCGCTGACCGTATCGACCGTGTGCTTGACCAGTTCGGTGCGGTCGTAGATCGGGCGGATGCGCACACCCGGCGGCAGCTGCGGCTGCAGACGTTCGATGTGCTCTTTCAGCGCGCTGATGACCTTGGCCGGATCCTCGCCCTTGGTCATCACCACCACGCCTTCGACGACGTCGTCCTCGCGGTCGTAGCCGACGATACCGCTGCGCTGGCGATGGCCGACGACGGCCTCGCCGATGTCGCGCACCAACACCGGCTGGCCGTCGCGCACCGCCAGCGGCACGCGCGCGATGTCCTCCACGCTCTTGAACAGGCCGATCGCGCGCACGACCAGATCCTCGTCGCCGCGCTTGAGCAAGCCGCCGCCGGTGTTGGACGAGTTCGCCTGCAAGGCCTGCGCGACCTGTTCCAGCGAAATGCCGTACTTGCGCAAGAGATCCGGATGCACCTGCACCTGGTATTCGCGGATGGTGCCGCCGAAGCCGCTGATGTCGGCCACGCCGGGCACTTGGCGCAGCGCGGGCTCGATGGTCCAGTCCTGGATCGCGCGCACCTCGTCGAGCGGCATCGACGGCGGCGCTTCGACCAGATAGCGATAGATCTCGCCGACCGCGGTCGACAGCGGCGCCAGCGACGGCTGCACCCCAGTCGGCAGCGTGATCTGCGAAAGCTTCTCCAGCACCTGTGCGCGCGCGAAGTAATCGTCGGTGCCGTCGGCGAAGGTCATCGTCACCACCGACAGGCCGCTCATCGAGATCGAGCGCAGCTGGGTCAGCTTCGGCGCGCCGTACTCGGCGCGCTCGATCGGCAGGGTGACGACGCGCTCGACTTCCTCCGGTCCCTGGCCCGGCACCAGGGTGATGATCTGTACCTGCACGTCCTGCACGTCCGGAAACGCTTGCACCGGCAGATCCGCGAACGCGTACAAGCCGGCGATCGCGACCATCGCCGTGATCGCGACGACGAACACGCGCTGCTTCAGCACGAACTCGATCAGCGCGAGCATGCGACTACTCCGCTTGTCCGAGCTCGGCGTTCAAGAGCAGGGCGCCGCGCGTGACTACACGCTCGCCCGCGGCAAGGCCGGCGCGCACGAAAGCACGCTGCTCGCCGACCACGCCGAGTTCGAGTTCGCGCCGCTTCAGCACGCCCGGTGCTTCCTCGACGAAGGCGTAGTGATGCAGGCCGATGCTGACCAGGGCCGAATTGGGCAGCGCGATCTGCGTGCTGCTGCCATCGGCCAACGGGCTGATGCGCGCGAACAATTCCGGCTTCAGCCGCGCGTCGGCATCGGCGAGTTCGACGCGCACACCGATCCGGCGCGTCGCCGGATCGAGCGCGGCGCCGATCGTCGTGATGCGGCCGGCGAACGGATGACCGTCGAAGCCGTCGACCTCCACGCGCACCGCTTGGCCGACGTGGATCTTGCCGAGGTCCTGCTCGCTCACCTCGAAGCTCGCCCACAGCCGCGTCGGGTCGGTGATCACGAACAGCGGCGCGCTCGCATCGGGCCGCACCTGCATGCCCGGATTGAGCGCGCGCTCAACCACGACTCCGGCGATCGGCGCGCGCAAGGCATAGCGCGTCGCACTACCGGACGGATCGAGATTCTTCAGCACCGCATCGGCGCGTTCGAGCTCGGCGCGCGTCTGCGCCAGATCGTCCTCGGCGCTTTCGAGGTCCTTACGTGCGAGCACACCCAGATCCGTCAGTGCGCGGGTGCGTTCCAGCGCCTTGCGCTTGAGCGCGCTGTCGGCCTGCGCCTTGCGCGCGTCCGCACGCGCCTGCGCGAAGTCGGGCGAATCGAGCCAAGCCAGCACCTCGCCCGCCTTCACCGCGGCGCCTTGCTTGGCGACCAGTTCGCCGACGCGCCCGAGCACCGGCGAAGCGACGCGCACGGTGTGATCTTCATCGAAGACCAGCTTGCCCGGCAGCGCGTCGAGGATCGGCGCCGGAAAGCCGGCGGCCGGCTCGATGTCGAGAAAGCTCAGCTGTTCCGCGCCGGGCGGATAGTGCAGCGTATCGGCCGGCGCGTGCGCGCCGGTTGCGGCGACGGCCGGCGACGGTCGCGATACCCGCCAAGCGACGGTGCCGAGCACGGCGACGCCGAGTACGGCAAAGCTCAGGATCCATGCGCGATTCATGACGAAGGCTTCTCTGCAGCGGCGGCCAGGGCGGCCAGCGCCTCGGCGAAGTCGGCACGCGCGTCGGTGGCGTCGTCCTCGACCGTCTTGAGGTCGCGTCGCGCATCGAGCAGCTCGACCAGGGCGAGGCCGCCGCGTGCATACGCGGCCTCGGCGGTTCGTTCGACGGAGCGCGCGCGCTCGACCAGATCGCCGTCGTAGCGGCGCAGGCGTTCGTCGGCGCCGCGCACGTCGGCTACGGCATGGCCGAGATCGGCCCGCGCCGCGGCCTGCGCGCGCGTCAGCTGCGCACGCGCGGCGTCGAGGTCGGCGTTGGCGCGCGCGATTTCACCGTCGTAGTAGTTGCCGGTGAACAGCGGCACCGACACGCCGAAGCCGAGCAAGGTGTGGCCGAACGGGGTCGGGTTGTGTTCGTAGTTCGCGCTGATGGAGACGTCGCGCTTGCGCTGCGCGTGCGCGAGAGCGAGCGCCGCCTGCGCCGCGTCGATACGGCGTTCGGCCGCTTGCACGTCTGCGCGCGTGTTCGGTGCGGTCGCTTCCGGCGCGGCGAATCCGGCGCTCGGCCAGTCGTCGACCGCATCGAGGCGGACCGTTTCTTGATCGACATCGAGCAAGGCGGCCAGCGCGATGCGCGCGCCCTCGCGCGCAGCGGTCGCTTGATCGGCCGTGTTGTCGGCCTCGGCCGCGCCCAGGCGCAAACGTTCGACGTCGAGCGCGGCGACGTCGCCGTGGCGCAGACGCGTCTGCGCCGCGTCCAGCGAACGCTGCGCGAGTGCGGCGAGTGCGTGCGCGGAATCTTCTTTCTGCTGCGCGCGCTTGAGCTCCCAATAAGCCTGGGTCACCGCGAGGCGTTCGCGCCGCAGCGTGTCGGCGTAGTCGGCGCGGCTGGCGTCGAGATTGGCGCTGGCGGCGGCGAGACGATGACGGCGCTTGCCGCCGCGTTCGAACGGCTGCTCGATGCTGACGATGCTGTCGAAGCTCTTGTCCCACAGCGAACCCGGTCCGTTGTGGCCGGCCGGATTGATTTTCGAGGTGCCGTAGCTGAGCGTCGTGTTCGGACGTTCGCCGGCGCTGGTGCGATCGGCGCTGGCCTGATCGATCGCGCTTTGCGCGACGGCGAGATTGGGATCGTGCGTGCGCATCCGCTGCAACGCCTGCTGCAAGGTCAAGCCCTGCGCCGGTTCGTCGGCGAACGCGTTCGCAGCGAGCGGCGCGAGCAGGCATGCCAGCCGCAGCGCGATCAGCGGGTCGATCTTCATGGTTTGAACCGAGGGAAAATCCGGATGCTTCCGGATCGCGCTAGTCCGTCATCGCCTAAAGAAGAAAGGCGGCCCACCTGGGGAGAATGGGCCGCCTTGGGCTGGTGCGCGAATCGCCTCCCTGGGGATGGAAGCGACTGGGGTTGCACACCGCGACGCCAGTCTAGGGGCGGGAAGCTTTCAAGAACCTGACAGTTTCCGCGCCGCGGCGGCAGCGAAGTCGATGCGTGCGCGCGTGCCGCGTCCGGCGCTGCCGCTGTCGATCGAAAAGCTGGCTTCGTGAGCGCGCGCGATCTCATCCACGATCGCAAGACCCAGACCGCAACCGTTGCCGTCCGATCCGGGCATGCGATAGAAGCGCGCGCGCACGCGCTCGCGTTCCGATTCCGGGATGCCGGGACCATCGTCCTCGACTTCGAGGAAGGCGTGGTCGGACGAAGCCGCGTCCGCGCTGCGGCCGCAGCGCACCGTCACGTTGCCGCCGGCCGGGGTGTAGTTGAGCGCGTTGTCGATCAGGTTCGCCAGCAACTCGCGCAACAGCCAAGCGCTGCCGGACACACGCGCCGGCGCGGTTTCGGCGCCGAGATCGATGCGCGCGGCGAGCGAGCGGTCCAGATGCGCAGCGACCGCATCGGCGACCAAGGCTTCCAGTTCCACTTCCTGGAAGTTCTCCGGCGCGTTCGCCGCCGGTTCCGCGCGCGCCAGTGCGAGCAGCTGGTTGGCCGTGTGGGCGAGGCGGCGACTGCCCTGATGCAAGGCGGCGATGCGCGCCTGCAGCGGCGCCGCCGCCGGGTCGCGCTCGAGCAGTTCCAGCTGCGCGATCAGTCCGGTCAGCGGCGTGCGCAGCTGGTGCGCCGCATTGGCCAGAAATTGCTGTTGCGAACGCGCTGCCGCATGCACGGTACCGAGCAGATTGTTCAAGGCGCCGACCAGGGGCCGCACTTCGTCCGGCACCGGCGTGTCGAGCGGCGCCAGATCGCGCGGCGAACGGCGGCGGATCTGCGCGCCGAGCGCGCGCAGCGGGAGCAAGCCGAAACGCACGCCGAACCAGACCAAAAGCAAGGTCGCCGCGAGCTGCAGCAGATCGGTCAGCACCACGCTGGTCAGGATGCGCGCGGTCGCGGCGCCGCGCTTGCGCGTCGTTTCGGCGATCGCGATGACGACGTCGGTCGCGCCGACTTGGGTTGCGTAACGCGCGATGCGCACGTCGTCGCCGCGGAATTCGCTGTCGCGGAAGGAAGGGTTTTGCGCCTGCGCGGCGCCGAGCGGCAGGTCGGCGTCGCCGCTGATCAGCGTGCCGTCGCCGGCGCGCGCGGCGTAGTAGATCGAATCGACGCTGTCGGCGCGCAACACCGCGACCGCCTGCGGCGGCAGGTCGGCGTCGATACGGCCGTTGCCGTCCTCGTCGCGCAGATGCGCCGCGATCGCCAGTGCGTCTTCGCGCAGCGCACGGTCGTAGGCACTGCGGATCGATTCGGCGCCCGCGCGATAGTCGATGTAGACGCCGACGCCGAGCAGAAAACCGAGCGGCGCCAACAAGAGCAGCAACAAGCGTCGTCGTACCGACAGCGTCGGCGCCGGCACGGAAGTGGCGGGCGGCTTCATACGACGTCGTCGAGGCGATAACCGAGTCCGCGCACGGTGCGGATCTGCACCGCATTGCCGAGTTTGCCGCGCAGGCGCGAAACGTAGACTTCGATCGCGTTCGCGCCGATCTCCTCGTCCCAATTCGCGATCGCCTGCATCAAGCGCTCCTTCGCGACGACGCGGCCTGCGTTCAAGGCCAGGCATTCGAGCACCGCCCATTCGCGCCGGGTCAGGTTGATCGCCGCGCCGTCGACTTCGGCGCGATGCGCGGCGAGGTCAAGGCGCAGGCCGCCGACGACCAGATCGGCGCTGCTGACCGAACGGCTGCGCCGGATCAGCGCACGGCAGCGCGCGATCAGCTCGGGCAGTTCGAACGGCTTCACCAGATAGTCGTCGGCGCCGAGATCGAGCGCGCTGACGCGATCGGCCAAGGCGTCGCGCGCGGTCAGAATCAAGACCGGCAGCGCGGTGCCGTTGCGACGCATGCGTTGCAGCAGCGTCAGACCGTCCGCGCCGGGCAGGCCGATGTCCACCACCGCGAGATCGAAGCTCTCGACGCCGAGCGCACTGACCGCGTGCTCAGCCGATTCGACGTGATCGACCGCGTAACCGGCCTTACCAAGCCCGCGCCGGATCGCATCGGCGACCAGCGCATCGTCTTCCACGACCAGGATGCGCATGGGCCGCGCGACCGTCTCAGGCGGCGCGGCGGCCGTTGCCGCGTCTGAGGTGGATCAACAGCAGCGACACCGCCGCCGGGGTCATGCCCGAAATCCGGCGCGCCTCGCCGATCGTCTGCGGCCGCACGCTCGACAGCTTCGCCAGCGCTTCGGCGGAAAGTCCGCGCACCTTGGCGTAGTCGAACGTGGCTGCGATCGGCGTGTCGTCATGGCGGCGGTTGCGCTCGATCTCCTCGCGCTGGCGTTCCAGATAACCCGAGTACTTGGCGCTCACCTCGACCTGCTCGGCGACCTGGGCGTCGTCGACACCAGGACCCAAGCCTTCGACGCGGACCAGATCGCGATAAACGAGTTCGGGCCGGCGCAGCAGATCGAGCGCATGGGTCTCGCGCGACACCGCGACGCCGAGCGTCGCCTCGACCGCGCGGCCGAGCGCATTGCCCGGCGTGGCCCACAACGCGGCCAGACGCGCGCTTTCGCGCTCGATCCCCACGCGCTTGCGGCGTACCGCGTCGTATCGTTCCTGCCCGACGCAACCGAGCTCGAAGCCACGCTCGCTCAGACGCAGGTCGGCGTTGTCTTCGCGCAGCTGCAGGCGATATTCGGCGCGCGAGGTGAACATCCGGTACGGCTCGCTGGTGCCGTTGGTGATGAGATCGTCGATCAGCACGCCGATGTAGGCTTCGTCGCGGCGCGGCGACCACGGCGCACGCTCCTGCGTCGCGCGCGCTGCATTGAGCCCGGCGATCAGTCCTTGCGCGGCGGCTTCCTCATAGCCGGTGGTGCCGTTGATCTGGCCGGCGAAGTAGAGGCCTTCGACGGCCTTGGTTTCGAGCGAAGCCTTGAGCCCGCGCGGATCGAAGTAGTCGTACTCGATCGCATAGCCGGGCCGAGTGATGTGCGCGTGCTCCAAACCCTTGATCGATTGCACCAGCGCGAGCTGGACGTCGAACGGCAGCGAGGTCGAAATGCCGTTCGGATAGATCTCGTTGGTTTCCAGCCCTTCGGGCTCGATGAAGATCTGGTGCGAGGACTTTTCGGCGAAGCGCACCACCTTGTCTTCGATCGACGGGCAGTAACGCGGCCCGACGCCTTCGATGACGCCGCCGTACAGCGGCGAGCGGTCGAGTGCGCCGCGAATGATGTCGTGCGTGCGTTCGGAGGTGTGAGTGATCCAGCAGCTGACCTGACGCGGATGGTCCGCCGAAGAACCGAGAAAAGAAAACACCGGCGCCGGATCGTCGCCAGGCTGCTGTTCGAGCTGCGTGTAGTCGATCGTACGGCCGTCGATGCGCGGCGGCGTGCCGGTCTTCAACCGCCCGACCTGAAACGGCAGCTCACGCAGGCGCTCGGCCAGCGCCAGCGACGGCGGATCGCCGGCGCGGCCGCCGGCGTGTTGGGTCAGGCCGACGTGGATCTTGCCGGCGAGGAAGGTGCCGGCGGTCAGCACCACGGCGCGCGCGCGGAACTCGAGTCCCGACTGGGTGACGACACCGGCGACGCGGCCTTGCTCGACGATCAGCGCATCGACCGCCTGCTGGAACAAGTCCAGCCGTTCCTGTGTCTCGACCCGACGCCGAATGGCCGCTTTGTACAAAATGCGATCCGCCTGGCAGCGCGTCGCGCGCACCGCCGGGCCTTTCGACGCGTTCAGCATTCGCCACTGGATGCCGGCGCGATCCGCTGCCTGCGCCATCGCACCGCCGAGCGCATCGATCTCCTTGACCAGGTGACCCTTGCCGATGCCGCCGATGGCCGGATTGCAGCTCATCTGGCCGATGGTCTCGATGTTGTGCGTCAAAAGCAGGGTGTGTGCGCCGGTGCGCGCGCTGGCGAGAGCGGCTTCGGTGCCGGCATGCCCGCCGCCGACCACGATGACGTCATAGCTGTACATGGCGAAAGTCCTGTCCGAGCGCGGTGCGACGGATCGAAGGGCGCCCATTCTATCAATGCGCCCGGCTCGCGCTGGCACGGAATCTGCTGCCGTTCGTGGGTACTCCCACCGACGCCCGACGTATGCGAGCACGTCGTTGATCGGAATTCAGGGGCCGATCGCGCGCCGGTGGGAGTATTTCTTTTTTCTGTGTGCGCGTCCGTGCTCACCACTATCCGGACGACTCGAATCCCGCAATTGAGCCCCTTCCTGCCGTAGTTCTAGCCGCGGCTTGCTTGCGATCGTCCTCAATCGCCACACGCCGACCGCCTCACCAACCGGAAGGCTGCTTTCTTCCGCTGGTCTGCCAGTGGCCGCCAATAGCCGCTTTGGAGAGGCGTCTGGTCTGGCGCCGAAAGGGAGGCTGGCGCCCGGCGGTCGTAGGAACAGGGGGGATCCAAGAGGACCGTTGCCGGGCGCCAGTGAGCGCTGAAGCCTATCTGCCGATCCGTCTGCCGCGCTCGTAGAGGAGGCGCTGGCAGAGTGTGACGTCGATCGCGAAAAGCTGCCGTGGCGGGAGCGGCTACTGCGGCGGCGGTCAGATTGCGACGCACAACGTCATTGCCGCTGGGATCATGCGTGCCGCGCCGGGCTTTAGCAACGAAACCGCGGCCTCCGAAACGATTTGTCACTCCAGCGAAGGCTGTGGAACCGCGCTATAGCGCAATTTCCGCCGCTTCTGCACCCGCCCAGCCATCCGCCGCCGCGATGTTTCGCGCCACCTGGCACGCCGTTTGCTCCTGCTCCGATACAACCGCCGCATCACCGGAGTCGATCGATGAACCACATCTCCAATGCCACTTTCAACCCGCTCTTTCTGCGTCACGACTTGATGATCGAGCTCGGACGCCTGGAGATGGCGATCGACAACGCACGCGAGCACGCCGCCGCCAACGACACCGTCGATCAGCTCGAAACGCGCTGCGCGCGCATCAACGAAGCGCTGGCGAAGCTGTCGGCCTGAACGCAACGATCCAGGAACAGGGGCTAAGACCGCGCCTTCGGGCGCGGTTTTTTTTTGAGGGGTTTATTGGTGCGATCGTCCGTGATCGCCACCCCCGGGAGGTTCCACGGACTGGCCGAATGAGCGCTTTGGAAAGTCCAACCGTGGCCGTCCATGGCCACACTTTTCACTAACAGCGACCCCTTCGGGCTGGCTCCAGTCAACCGGCCAAACTGCGCGAGAGGATGTCGGCCAGATCGGGCGAAAGGCCGTCGCGCGTAGCCAGGCGCTGCAGCTCGCGATGCATCAGCGCACGCCGCAACGGTTCGAGCCGGCGCCAGCCGCCGAGGGCGGTAGCGAGGCGTGCCGATACCTGCGGGGTGAGCGCGTCGAGCTTGGCGATGGCGTCGGCGAGCAGACGGTAGCCGGCGCCGTCGGCGCGGTGGAACGCGCGCGGGTTACGCAGCGCGAAGGCGCCGATCAGCGCGTAGACGCTGTTCGGGTTGGTCCAGCGGAAAGCGCCGTGCGCGGTCAGCGCGGCGACGCGCTCGACCGTTTCCGCGCGTGCCTGCGTCGCCTGCACCGACAGCCATTGGTCGAGCACCAAAGCGTCGCCAGCGTGGCGTGCCGCGAATGCGTCGAGCGCCTCCACGGCGGCGGGCGCCTCGGCGCTCAGCAGCACCGACAGTGCACCGAGGCGGTCGGTCAGCGTGCGCGCCTGCGCGAACTGCGCTTCGGCCAGGTGCAGATTGGCCAGGTCGGAACGGCACAGCGCGGCCAGGCAGACATTGCGCAGCCGGCGCCGCGCCTGCGCGGCGGTATCGGTGGCCTCGGTGTCGGCCGCGGCCGAACCGTCGCGATAGCGCGCGAGCAGGGGCGCGGCGAGCTTCTGCGCGAGCGCGGTCTCGACCACCGCACGCGCCTGATGCACCGCTTCCGGATCGACTTCGCTCAGGCTTTCGGCCAGCGAGTTGGCGTCGGCCACCGTCAGCATTTCCGCGATCAGGGCCGGGTCGAGCGTCGCATCGAGCAAAGCCTCGCCGAGCCCAGCGGCCCATACGTCGAGCCGGCGCGGATCGGGCGCCCCTTGCGCGAGCGTCTCGGCGAACAGTTGGCGCGCCAGCGCGTCGGCAGCGAACCAGCGGTTGAAGCCGTCGTTGTCGTGCCGAATCTGTACGGCCAAATCGGCCGCCTCCGCGTTCCATTGCAGCCGTACCGGCGCGGAGTAGCCGCGCAGCAGCGAAGCGATCGGCCGCAAGGGCACGTCGACGAAGCGGAAGGTGGCGCGCTCGGCATTCAAGGTCAGCACGCGTTCCTGCGCCGTGCTCGCGGCTTCGCCGTCGAGCCGCAGCGGCAGCCGCGCGCCGGCCTCGTCGAACAGCGCGACGGCGACCGGAATCGGCAGCGCCTGCTTGCGCGGCTGGCCGGGCGTCGGCGCGGTGTGCTGCGCCAGGGTCAGCTCGTAACGGCGCGCGGCCGGGTCGTAGTGCTCGGTCGCGATCAGCGTGGGCGTGCCGGCCTGGCCGTACCAGGCCAGCCACGGCGTCAGATCGACCCCGTTCGCATCGCCCAGCGCTTGCAGGAAATCCTCGACCGTCGCGGCGTGGCCGTCGTGGCGCTCGAAGTAGCGATCCAGCCCGCGCCGGAAACCGTCGCGACCGAGCACGCTGGCCAGCATGCGCACGATCTCGGCGCCTTTCTCATACACCGTGGCGGTGTAGAAGTTGTTGATCTCGCTGTAGCGATCCGGCCGCACCGGATGGGCGAGCGGGCTCGCGTCCTCGCTGAATTGCGCGCGCCACAGCACGCGCACGTCCTCGATGCGGCGCAAGGTGCGCGAGGCGAGATCGGATTCGAATTCTTGCTCGCGGTAGACGGTCAGGCCTTCCTTCAGGCTCAACTGAAACCAGTCGCGGCAGGTGACGCGATTGCCGCTCCAGTTGTGGAAGTACTCGTGCCCGACCACGGCGAGCACGTGGCGGTAACCGTCGTCGGTGGCGCGCTCGGGATCGGCCAGTAGGTACTTCGCGTTGAAGATGTTGAGACCCTTGTTCTCCATCGCGCCCATGGTGAAGTCGTGGGTGGCGACGATGTGGAACACGTCGAGGTCGTAGCAGCGGCCGAAGCGCTGCTCGTCCCAGCGCATCGCGAGCTTGAGGCATTGCATCGCCCAGGCGCAGCGGCCGATCGCGTCGGCCTCGGCGTGGATGCACAAGCGAACGCGGCGGCCTTCGGCGGTGACGAAGTGGTCTTCGATCGATTCGAGCCGTCCGGCGACCAGGGCGAACAGATAGCTCGGCTTGGGATGCGGATCGACGAAGCGCGCCCAATGCCGGCCGTGCTCGAGTTCGCCGGCACCGTCGGCATTGCCGTTGGCGAGCAGCAGCGGGAAGCGCGCTTTGTCGGCGCGCAAAGTGACCGTGTAGCGCGCCAGCACGTCGGGGCGGTCGAGAAACGGCGTGATGCGGCGAAAGCCCTCCGCCTCGCATTGGGTCAGGAGGAAGCGCGAATCCTCGCGCCCGCTCGCGTACAACCCCTGCAACGCCGTATTGGTTTCCGGCGCGATGCGCACGCGCGTTTCGATGCGCGCACGATCGGCGCTCAATGGAATCGTCAGCGCGTCCGCCTCGACGGCGTACTCGCCCGGTGCCAGCACGCGGCCGTCGAGGCGCAGCTCGAGCAGTTCGAGCTGTTCGGCGTCCAGCCGCAGCGGCGCCGGCGGCTGGGCGAGGTCGCGCTCGACCGCGAGGCGTGCGGCGACGACAGTCGCAACCGGATCGAGGTCGAACTCGAGTTCGACCTCGACAATGCGCCAGGCCGGCGCGCGGTAATCGCTGAGCCGCACCAGCGGCTTGGCGGTATCGGAAGACATGCCCAGGAATGTGCAGGAAATGACGATCGGCAGGCTAGCATGCGCGCTCGGCGCGCGTGTATCGTCGTGGCCCTCCTGGCGCGACTTCCCATCGTGAACACGTTCTCTTCCGACACGCCCGTCGAGCTGCCGCAATTCGCCGACGTCGAAGCGGCCGCCGCGCGCATCGCGCCGCATGCGCAGCGCACGCCGGTGCTGCGCTCGCATTCGCTCGATGCGCTGGCCGGCGCCGAACTGCATTTCAAATGCGAGAACCTGCAGCGCGTGGGCGCGTTCAAGTTCCGCGGCGCCTGCAACGCGGTGTGGTCGCTGTCCGATGAAGTGGCCGCGCGCGGCGTGGTCACGCATTCCTCCGGCAATCACGGCGCCGCGCTGGCGCTGGCGGCGCGCACGCGCGGCATCCCGGCGCACGTGGTCGTGCCCGAGGGCGCGGTGAAGTCCAAGCTCGCCGGCATCGAGGCGTACGGTGCGATCCTGCATCGCTGCGCGCCGACCCTGGCCGCGCGCGAGGCGGCTGCAGAAGCGGTGCGTGCGCAGACCGGCGCGACCCTGGTGCATCCCTACGCCGATGCGCGCGTGATCGCCGGCCAAGGCACCGCCGCGCTCGAACTGCTGCGCGAAACCGGCCCGCTCGACGCCTTGATCGCACCGGTCGGCGGCGGCGGCCTGATCGGCGGCAGCGCCATCGCGGCGCGCGCGATCGCACCGCACATAGCCATCCATGCGGCCGAACCGGAAGGCGCCGCCGATGCCTACGAATCGCTGCGCCGCGACCAGCGCGTGACCGAGCTTGCGCCCGACACCGTCTGCGACGGCCTGCGCGGTCTGCTCGGCGCGATCAACTTCGCCCTGCTGAAAAAGTACGAGGTCGAGGTGCTGCCGGTGGCCGATGCGGCCACGGTTGCGGCGATGCGCCTGATCTGGGAGCGCCTGAAGCTGATCGTCGAGCCGTCCTCGGCGATCGCGCTGGCGGCGATCTTCGGCCAGCGCGAGCGCTTCGCCGGCCGCCGCGTCGGCGTCATCCTTTCCGGCGGCAACGTCGATCTTGAGAAGTACTTCGGCGATCTTTCCTGATAGCGCGAATCAAGAAGCAGCCGTCCTCGGCTGCGCCGTTCAACCCAACTCGCACGACCTTTCGAGCAAGGAGTCCGATCCATGTGGACCGATGCGATTCTCGCCTACCTGCATTTCGCCGCAATCTTCACCTTGCTCTGGTTCCTGGCGAAGGAATGGACTCTGCTGCGCGGCGGCGCCGAGGCGCTCGATCTGGAACGCCTGGCGAAGGCCGATGCCGGCTTCGGCCTGCTCGCCGGTCTCGTCCTGTTGAGCGGCGCCGCGCGCGCGGTGTACGGGCTCAAGGGCTGGGCCTTCTACGCTCATAATCCGGTGTTCCATCTGAAGGTTGGTTTGTTCGTGCTGACCGGCCTGATCTCGATCGCGCCGACGCTGGCCTTCCTGCGCTGGCGTCGCGCACGCCGCGCCGATGCGAGCTATCGCGTACCCGAAACGGAATGGCGGCGCGCGCGACGCTGGGTGATGATCGAGCTGCACCTGATCGCCCTCATCCCCCTCGCCGCCGTCGTGATGGCACGCGGCCTGCGCTGACGTCCGCGTCCGACTTGCGCGTCGGCCAGCGGCGCGACAAACTTCCGGTGCAACGGCTTCCGAGGCCGCGATGGCCTCTCGCACAGGAGACGGGCATGAACGCGACAGCTCTCGGCTTGTTGTTCGGCTGCTTCCTCGCCACCACGGCGCAGGCAGCTCCCACCGCCTTGCGCGAAGACGATCCGTGGGTGGTCGAGACGCCCTCGTTCGTGCGAGCGCATCCCGACCTGCGCTTCCGCAAAGTCGGCATGGAAGCCTATCGCCGCGGCCGCTTCGTCGATGCGTACCGCTACTTCCGCGACGCCTCGCGCTACGCCGACAAGAGCTCGCAGGCGATGGTCGCCGAGATGCTGTGGAAGGGCGAGGGAGTCGCGCAAGACCGGGCGCTCGCCTACGCCTGGATGGATCTCGCCGCCGAACGCCACTATCCCGCGCTGCTCGCGCAGCGCGAACGCTATTGGTCCGAACTTAATG
The DNA here is from genome assembly GCF_058808595.1 of Dokdonella sp. GW821-FHT11D02. Lineage (NCBI taxonomy): Bacteria > Pseudomonadati > Pseudomonadota > Gammaproteobacteria > Lysobacterales > Rhodanobacteraceae > Dokdonella > Dokdonella sp. GW821-FHT11D02. The sequence continues at coordinate 4,920,949 of NZ_CM179520.1, forward strand.
CAACCGAGCGGGCGCTGGCGATCGAAATCGGCCAGTCGGTCTTCGCCGAATTCGCCGACACCGTGGCCAAGCCGCGCCTGGAACGCGTGCTTTCGCGAGCGCGAACCCAGATCACCGGCAGCCGTGTCGGCTACGTCGGCAACCTGGTCGTTCCCGGCGCGCTCGCCGTGCCTACGGAAGGAGGAGCGCTCGGCATCGATGCCTTGCGTGACGTGGTCGACGGCTCGAAGTACTACGCGGCGCAGTACTGGGAATCGAAGACGTACTGGAACTGGCAAGACGCGCAATGGCGCCGCTACGGCGAAGGCCACGTCGAAGTGGGCGCGCCGCAGCCGGCCGGCGATGCAAAGCCGCCGATCTGACCGCATTCGAAGACCTACGAAAAGCTTCGTGACTATTCCGCGGCCGAGGCCTACAATCGCCTCGCCGCGGTCGTGACGACGCGTGGCCCTCGCCGACCGCCGGGGATCTTTCTTCTCGGCCCGACGCGTTCGCGACGCACCCGATCCGACCGTAACGGCTCCCTGGGGCGAGCGGCCCCGCATCGAGGAGACGGTCGTGAACGCAACATCGTGTGGCTTGCTGTTCTCACTCTTTCTCGCCGCCACGGCGGCACACGCGTCACCGGAGATGGTGCGCGCCGACGATCCCAAGATCGTCAACAGCCCCGCCTTCATCCGCGCCCATCCCGATCTGCGCTTCCGCCAGTCGGGCATGGAGGCCTACCAGCGCGGACGTCTCACGGACGCGTTCGGATTTTTCCGCGACGCTTCGCGCTATGCCGACAAGACCTCGCAGGCGATGGTCGCGGAAATGCTGTGGAAGGGCGCCGGCACGGCGCAGGATCGCGCGCTCGCCTACGCCTGGATGGACATGGCGGCGGAACGCAACTATCCCTCCCTGGTCGTGCTGCGCGAACGCTACTGGTCACAGCTCAACGCGGCCGAGCAGAGCCGCGCGATCGAACTCGGCAAGACCGTCTACGCCGAGTACGCCGACGACGTGTCCAAATCACGCCTGGAGCGGGAGCTTCTGCGCGAGCGCAACAAGGCGACCGGCAGCCGTGTTGGTCGCGTCGGTACTTTGGCGCTGCCCAGCCAGATGCACGTTCCCAAGGAGCAGCCGCAGGGGGGTGGGAAAACGTCGGTTGCGATCGGTACCTTCAACAATTTCGTCGACGGCTCCAAGTACTACGCTGCGGAGTACTGGGACGCGAAGGCCTACTGGAAGTGGCAGGACACGCAATGGCAGCGCCTCGACGACGGCAGCGTCATCGTCGGCGCGCCGCAAGGCGTGGGCAAGATGAACTGAGGCGGCTCAGCCGCTGCGCGCGCGGCGCAGGTTGACCACGACCAGCGCCGCCGCGATCAGCGCGATGCCGACGCCCTCGCTCGGCGAGGGCCGTTCGCCGAGCCAGACCCAAGCGAACGCGATGCCGGCGATCGGCACGCTCAGGCTGGACAGGCCGACCACGTTGGCCGGCACGCGTTCGACCACCCACGACCACAGCAGCCAGGCCACGCCCGAGGCGAGCACCGCGTTGTAGGCGAGCGCGCCGATCAAGTAATCCGACCAGACGATCGGCTTCTCGTGCGTGAGCAGGGCGAGCGGGATCAAGGCCAGCGCACCGACCGCCATCTGCCAGGTCGTCAGCGACAGCGCGCTGACGCCGCCGCGCTGGAACAAGCGCTTGGACAACACTGTGCCGATCGCCCAGCACAGGCCGCCGCCGATCGCGAGCGCCGCGTTGCCGACGCCGCCGAAACCGCGCCACGGCTCGAGCACGAACACCAACCCGAGCGCGGCGATGCCGATGCTCAGCCACTGCCGCGGCCCGGGTCGGTCGGCCAGCAGCCACCAGGCCAACAGCACGACCCAGAACGGCATCGTGTAAGCGAGCAGAGCGGTGCGCCCAGCGCCGCCTTCGACCAAGGCCCATTGCACCAGCGCCTGGAAACCGGCGGTCTGCGCCAAGCCGATCAGGATCGTCGGCAGCAGCGGCGGCGGCCGCAGCGACTCGCGCCGCACCAGCATCACCGCGAACAGCACCAGCACGCCGATGCCGAAGCGCAGCGCCGAGAAATCGAACGGCCCGATCCACGCCAGCACCCGCTTCATCACGATCCAGTTGTAGCTCCAGATCAGGATCGGCAGCAGCAGGACGAGCAGCGCGCCGCGACGCGCATCGGCGGAAACAGGCATGGTCGGAATCGAGGCGCGTAGGCGGCGGCGAGGCTTCGTATGATACGCGGCACGAGGAGCACGCCATGAACGAGAAAACCCGCTGCAGCTGGGCCAGCCGCGAGAACGCGGCGATGCAGGCCTATCACGACACCGAATGGGGCGCGCCCTTGCACGACGACCGCGCGCTGTTCGAATTCCTCTGCCTCGAAGGCGCGCAGGCGGGCCTGTCCTGGCGCACCGTGCTCGACAAGCGCGATAACTATCGGCGCGCGTTCGCCGACTTCGACCTCGCGCGCTGCGCCAAGCTGACCGATGCGCGCATCGAGAAACTGCTGACCGATCCGGGCCTGATCCGCAACCGCCTGAAGATCGTCTCGGTGCGCGGCAACGCGCAGGCCGCGCTCGACGTGATCGCCGAGTTCGGCAGCCTCGATGCGTACCTGTGGTCGTTCGTCGACGGCAAGCCGTTGCGCAACCGCTGGCGCGACACGCGCGAGGTGCCGGCGACGACGCCGATTTCCGATCGCATGAGCAAAGAGCTGCGCCGACGCGGCTTCCGCTTCATCGGCTCGACCATCTGCTATGCCTTCATGCAAGCGACCGGCATGGTCAACGATCACTTGGCGAGCTGCTTCCGCGAGCGCGAATGCGCGCAGCTGGCGCGCTGATGTTCGTCACCGACGCGCACGACTTCCTCGCTGCTTTCTCGGCCGAGCGTTTCCCGCAGCGGCACGCGGCCACCGCGCGCGCAGCGTTCCTGATCGCGCCGGCGAGTTCGGCGCTGGCGGCCGAATCCGCGACCGACAATCGCTACATGGACGCGGCGTCGGCGCTGGATCTCGCGCGCGCCTCGCGTCAGCACGCCGAACTCGCGCGACGCCTCGGCGCGGACGTGCCGGTGCTGACCTTTGCCGGCGATCCGGCCTGCCCGGACGGGCTGTTTCCGAACAACGTATTCGCGACCGCGCGCGAGCGTCTGGTGGTCGGCCGCATGCGCCATGCGGTGCGCCGGCGCGAGGCCGAGCGCAGCGACATCCGCGCGTTCTTCCGCGACGTGCTCGGCTATCGCACGATCGACCTGTCACCACGCGAGGACCTGGTCGCCGAATTGACCGGCGCGCTGGTGATCGATCGTGCGCGCGGCATCGGTTATTGCGGTTTGTCCGAGCGCTGCGATCTGGCCGGCGCGCGCGCGATGCACGAGGCGTTCGGCCTCGCCCTGACCTTCTGCTTCGAACTCGCGCTAGGCGAATACCACACCAATGTCGTGTTCGCCCTGCTCGCCGGACGCCTGCCTGTGCTCGCGGCGGACGGTTTTCGCGACGCCGCGGTGCCGGCCGCGATCGCCGCGGTGTATGGCGATGCGATCTGGCTCGAACCGGGGCAGAAGCGCGCCTTCGCCGGCAATGCCATCGCGCTCGCGCCCGAGCGTGCGTGGATGAGCGCGCAGGCCGCCGCCGCGCTGGAGCCCACGCAACGCGCCACACTCGCGCGGCACCGCTTCGCGCTCGGCGAAGTCGAGTTGGACGAGATCGAGAAAGCCGGCGGCAGCCTGCGCTGCTGCGTCGCGGAGATTTTCTAGCCTAGTGAGTCTCGGGCTGCTTAGGCGTTCGAACCCAAACCGCCACGACGACCGCCCGCGCCACCCCTGACCAGACCACCGATCAACCAGGCCACGACCAGCGCCAGCGTGACATTGATGACCAGGTGCCCTTGCTTGGCCACATCGGCCAGCCCGTCGCCGAGTACGGTGATCGCCAGCGTGGCGAGCATCGTCGCGATGGTCAACGCGGCGAGGTCGAGCGCACGCGAGCCGCGCCGCAGGCCGGGTCGCCACAGCAAGACCAGCAGCGCGAGCGGTGGCACCGCGAGGAGCGCGAGCTGCATGGCCGGATATGCCCGCAGCGGCCAGCCGAGGCTGAATTGGGTCGCCGGCATCTCGGTGAAATCGCTGCCTTCGACCTGACCGAGATTCTTGGCGATCCACGGATTGAGACCGAGCACGCCGTGCCCGACGAGCTTCAGCGCGATGCGCGGATGGCGCAACAGCGTGGCCAATTCGTCGCGGCGCGAGAACTCGGAAAGACCGTGGCAGACGTTCTCGGGCAGATCCGGAAACTCCCAGGCGCGATGCCCGCTGTAAATCGCGCAGGCCGGATCGACGCCGAGTTCTTCGAGCAACGCGGCGCGATCGTCGGCGAACGGCAAGAGCGCGGTGAACAGCACATCGGCGCGGTTGTACTGATCGATCGCCGACATCATGGCGCCGTCGCGTTGCAGCTGCACGGCCTGCACGCACAGGCCCACACCGGCGCCGAGTGCGAGTGCCGCACCGCGCCAGCCGAAACGACCCAAGCGCAGACGGTCGAGTGCGAGCACGACGATCGCCAAAGTCGTCGGCAACAACAGATGCTGGATCTTGCTCAACGCGAGCAAGAACGCGCAGGCAGCAATTAGAACGAAGCGGCTGCCGCTGCGCGGCTGCTCGCGCCACAAGAGCAGCAGCGAAAACAGGGCGTAACTCGCCAGCAGCGCCGTCCACTCGGCGTAGAAGGTGTTGAGATACAGCGTATTGCCCGGATCGGCGAACACCAGCGGCAACAGCGCCGCGTTGACCAGCGCCGCGCGCGTATCGCCGTGCCGCAGCCAAGCCAGCGACAACGCGATCGACAACGCGAGCAGAGCGAGCCAGCGCAAGGCGCCGATCCAGCGCACGTCGTGCACCTCGCCGCTGCCGACGACCTCACCCAACCTCCAGATCAGCGCGGTCGCGCCGGTAAAGGCGAGTTCGCTCGACCAGTAGCACATCGGGTCGCCGGTGGCGACGAAGCGGTAGTCCGAAAACGGCGCCTGCGGACTGTTCTCGTGCGGCGGAATCGCCGCCGGGCGGTCCGGATAAAAATGGAAGCAGTTGGTGTAGCGGGTCTGGTCGTAGCTGTTGGCGTAGGCGTACAGCGGATCGTGCGACCACAGCACGAACACGCGCAGGCTCGCGGCCAGCCACAACAGCGCGAGCAGCAGAACGATGGGAGGTCGCGCAGATCCGTGCACCGGCTGTCCGTGGTCGTGTCGTGCGCGCAGTCTAGGGCCTGCGGCGGATTTCGGGATGACGGCGCGCCGAAGCGGCGATTCGTCCCCAAGCCTGCGGCGCGCGGGCAAGCCTTCGCCTGCCCGCGCGCCGCCGATCGATAACGCGTCCTCAGTCGCCCGCGGGCACCTCGAAGCCGTTGCGGAAGATCACATCGCTAGGGTCCAGCGTATTGCTCAGATGGAACGTCGCCGCGCCGGCGACGCCGGCGACGCTGGCCTGCACCGTGTACTGGCCGACGACGCCGTTCGCAGTTGCCGTCACGCTGGCAGTGCCGTCGGTGCCGGTAACGGCGCTGGCGGCCGACAACACCGCGCTGGCGCCGCTGGCCGGTGCGCTGAAGCTCACCGTGATGCCGGCCAGCGGGGTGCCGCCGGCGTCGGTCACGCGCACCGTCAGCGGTGTACCGAAGGCGTGGTTGACGACCGTGCCTTGCGTATCGCCGCCGCTGATCGTGATCGCTGCCGCCGCGTTCGGCGCGAAGCTCGCGATCACCGTGCAATCCGCGCCGATCGCGCCGGTCGTGTAGACGTTGGCGGCCAGCGTGCCGGCGGCGCAGCTGCCGCCGACGGAATCGATGTGGTAGCCGGCATCGGCGCTCAAAGTGAAGCTCGTCGTCGCGCCATCGTTCACCGTCACCGCCGTCGCCGGCGCGATCGTGCCGTGGCCGCCGGCGACCGACGGCGTCACCGTCCAGGTGGTCGGCGCGGGCGCGGCGAACGCCATCACGAAGCCGTCGTGGTCGGCGCTGCGGCGCGCGGTGTCCGCATCGGTCGCATCGCTGCCGCCGGCCGGCACGTCGGCGTTGCCGTGCGCGATCGCCGCCCACAACAGGCGCGGCTGCAGCTCGGCGCTGAGCAGGCCGTGGTCGAGATCCTGCGCGTAACCGTCGAAGGAGAACGAGTAACGCTCGCTGTCGGGCACGGTGGTGCCGACGTCGAACAGCGGCGGATCGACGATCGGCAGGCTCGCATCCCACAAGAGATTTTCCGACTGCACCGCGGTGCCGCGGATGATGCCGGTGACGTCGACGTAGCCGTCGCTGAACTCGAACGCGTTGTAGTCGCCGACGATCGCCAGCGGCACGCCGACCATCGCGCCCGGCACCGCCGCGTTGTCGCCGGTCTGCCAGGCCTGCGCGATGCGCGCGACCGACATCGCCTGCTCCAGGCGCTTGCTGCGCACATAGGCCTGCGTCTCGACGCTGCTGAGCGAGCGGTTGTGGATGATCAACACGGCGAAGCGCTCGCCGCCGAAGCTCGCGTCGAGCAACAGCGGCGGGCGGTCGTTGAGCAGGCACGGCGGCGGATTGGCGGAGCTGCAGCCGGCGTTGGTGGTCTCGTCTTTCCTGAGCTGGGTCACCGCGTTGACGCTGACGTCGCTGCGCACCAGCACGCCGACGTCGATGCCGCCGACGTCGTTGCCTTCCTCGAGATAGGCGGTGTAGCTCAGGCTCGGATCGTCGCTGTGAATCTGCGTCGCCAGCGCCTGCAAGGTGGCGAGGTTCTCGATCTCCTGCGTGCCGAGCACGGCCGGCGCGCCGAGCACTTCGCGCACCTGCTTGGACAGCTTCTTCAAGCGTACTTCGAACTGCTCCGGGGTTGGGCAGACGTCGGCCGAACCCGGGCTGGTGTCGGCGCAGGCGTCGATGTCGCCGGAGTCGTGCGTCGCGTTGAACAGGCGCAGCATGTTCTGCGAGCCGATCGTCAGCGCGCCGGCCGGCGCCGTCGGCACCGCGATCGGGTAGTCCGGGCCGGCGTCGGTGATGGTCAGTTCGGTCGGCCACAGCATGCCGATGCCGAAGTCGAAGCCCATCACGCCGGTCGCGCTGAAGCGCATGCCGGCGTTGAACGCCTGCGGCGCCATCAGATGGCCGGTGTCGAGGCCGAACACGTACGGCACCGCGTCCCAGATCGGCGGGTCGTAGCCCGGCGGCGGCGACGGCGCTTGAGTGCCGTAGGGCAAGCCGGGACCACGGAACGGCCGCGGCTGGCTCGCCACATAGGCGTAGGCCTCGCTCAAGGGCTGCGAGCTGGAGCGGAAGTTCGGCGCGCTGATCGCGCCGTCGGCGAGCGTCACGCGCATGCTCTGCAGGCAGCGCCAGTTGCGCACCGCGACGCTGTCGGCGGCGCCAAAGCTGCCGCCTTCGCAACGCGGATGCGCCGGATCGGGCGAGGGCGTGGTGGCGTCGAGCACGATCGCGCTCGGCAGCGCACCGGTGCCGCTGATCGTGGTGGTCGCAGCGTTGACTTCGGTGAGGCCGTAGAACTCGGCCACGGTGCCGCTGACCTCGACCGTGTTGCCGGCCGCGAGCGCAGCGGGCACGCCGCCGTAGACGAACAGCGCGTCGGAGCTGAGCGGATTGCCGTCGCCGGCATCCTGCACGAAATAGCCGCCGGCGCCGACCGCGGTGACGGTGCCGCTGAACGCGACGATCTGGCCGAGCAGGGCCGGGTGCGCGCCGGTGCCCTGGATGTCGCCGATGCGCACGCGCCCGCTCGCGTTGGCGATGGTCGCGGTGGCCTCGGCTTCGGTGGTCGTCACGGCGCCGCCGCTGATGTTGCCGACGTGCAGCGTGAAGGTCTTCGGCGCGCCCGGGTTCGGGTTCGCGTTGATCTGCACGGTGAAGGTGAAGGTCGTCGCGCCGGCGGTGAGGGTCGCGCCGGTCTGCGTGGCGGCGACGTAGTCGACGCCGGCCAGTGCGCTGCCGTCCGCCGTGGCGAGATCGAAGTGCACGTCGCTCGCGGCGGCGCGGCTCAGCTGCACGGTGAACGTGGCCGGCGCGGTGCCGCTGGCCGGTGCGGTGACGGCGATGTCCGCCACCGACAAGGTGATCGGTCCGCCGCTGCCGCCGCAGGTGTTGCGCGGGCTCGAGCCGTTGCGCGGCACCGGGTTGGTGACGATGTCGAAATCGGCGGCGTTGTCGTCCGTATCGGTGCAGCCGTCGGCCTTGCGCGCGGCGCCGGTCTCTTTTCCGAGCGCCGGCGTCGCCGCCGCGCCTTCGAAGCAGTTCGCGGTGCCGTAGCCGACCTTGTCGACCACGCCGGTGCTCGGGCAGGCGCCCGACAGCGCGGTGGCGGAACTGGTCAGCGCGACCTTGCCGTTGGACTGCGACAGGTTGAGCGGACCGGCGGCGACGTCTGGCGTCAGCGGGAAATCGCCGCCGACGGTGCCGCCGCCTTCTTCGATCAGCAGGTACTGCCCCGGCGCGATCGACAAACCGGCCGGCAACACGTGCGGGAACCAGTTGCCGGTGCCGGTGGCCGAGGCGTACTGCAGCGACCAGCCGCTGAGATCGACGGCCTGCGCGGTCGGATTGAACAGTTCGATGTAGTCCTTCTTGTAGGTCGCCGGCAGGCTGGTCGCGCCGCCGCCGCCGTAAACCTGGCTGATGACGACGTGGGTGGCCGGCTGCACCGACGGCGTGTTGGTCAGGTCGAAGCTCGCGCTCGACGCCGCACCGGTCACGCTGGCGACCACCGCGTAGTGGCCCGGCGTCGCGTTCGCGCTGGCGGTGACGCTGGCGCGGCCGTCGCTGCCGGTGACCGCGGTCGTTGCGGACAAGCTCGCGCTGGCGCCGCTGGCCGGCGCGAGGAAGCCGACGCTGACGCCGGCGACGGCGTTGCCGAAGGTGTCGGTCACGCGCACGGTCAGGGGCGCGGCGAACGGTTGGTTCACCGCCGCGCTCTGCGGCGTGCCGGCGCTGGTCGCGACCGTGCTGGCCGGAAACACCACATCGGCCACGACACGCAGCAGCGCCGCTTTCTTGAAGCGCGATTCGGCCAGGTCCTTGGCGGCGATGCCGTCGCCGTACCAGGCGCTGTCGCCGTTATCGAGCAAGGCTTCGAGGATCGTGCCCGGTCCGAGCACGCTCGGCAGTTCGACCAGGGATTCGAAACTGCCGCCGGCGATGTCGAGCGCGCTCAAGTCGGTGCTGAGCGCGATCGGCGCATCGGCCGCGCGGCCGGTCCAGGCGTACAGGCGGAAGTCGTTCGGCGCAGGTCCCGTATCGCCGGCGGCGCCGGCCACGATCAGGTACTGGCCGGCCGCGTTGCGATCGAGGCTGCGGATACCGCGGCCGCCGAGGTCGAGCAGGATCGGCGCGCCGAACGTGGCCGAACCTTGCGCGCGCGAATCGGGCGCGGCGCCGGTGACCAGCGCGGCGAAGTCGCGCACCGGCACGATCAGCGCCTGATGGCGCGCGCTGGTCGGCAGCTGCGGCGCGCGGAAGGCGAAGTAGGCGCTGCTGTTGTCGGGCGCGATGGCGAGGCCTTCGATGTTGAAGCCGGCCGGCGTTTTCGAATCGACGCCGTCGGCGCTGCTGGCGGCGAAGCCGAGCGCGTCGGCACCGAGGCCGTGGCCGTTGGCGTGGTCCCACGCGACCATGTCTTCGAGCAGCCAGTCGTAACGGCCGACGTAGCTCAAGGTCGTGGCGGCGCCGCTGCCACTAAGGTCGGTGGCGAACACGCGATGGCGGTTCGGACGAACGTGGAAGTTCTTCGAGTTGCTGTAAGAAGCGGTCCAGTACACGCGCTGGTCGACGCGCGCCGAGCCTTCGAGGTCGAGCTCGGGATTGTCCGGATCGGTCAGGGCCAGGCGCGAACTGAAATCGAAGCCGGCCAGCGGCAGGCCCGAATGGCCGCGGCGGTACAAGCGCAGCACATTGGTTTCGTCGTCGGCGACCAGGATGTGCTGATCGTCGACCTTGACCGTGGCCGAGGCGTCGCTGGCGCCGGTCAGGAACACCGCGTCGGCGGGCGAGGGCGCCGCTGCCGAGGCGGCGTAGTGGATCGTGTAGCTGCCGACGCGCTGGCTGGCATCGGTCGCGCTCAGCGTGATCGTGCTGTAGCCGACGCCGCGCGGCACGATCTTCAGCACACGTGCGGCACCGCTGCCCGACAGCTGCAAACCAGCCGCGTCGACCACGGCCGCATTGCTGCTGCTCGCCGCGATGGTCAGCGTCGAAGCGTCGCCGCCGGTCGCGCTGAAGGTGAAGCCGATGCCTTCGTTCGCGGCCGGATCGGTCGGATCGGCGATCACGCCGCTGGCGGCGCCTTCGCGGCTGCCGTCGAGGCTGAGGTAGGACGAGGTGTTCGCGGCATCGACCGTGACCACCGGTGCGCCGGGTACGCCGATGCAGGGATCGAACGCCGTCGTCGCGCGCTTGCTCTTGCCGGGGCTGCCGAGATCGCCGCCGCTCGAAGCGGTCGAGCCTTCGGTGTCGCCGACGACCGACAAGGTCCATGCGGCCGGCGTATTTGCGCCCAGACCGGCGGCGGACACCCAAGCGCTCTTGTTCTGCGTGCGCGGACCGCCCAGTGCCTGATCGTTGTAGGTCAGGCGGTCGATCTGCGCGCCGCCGGCGTCGTAGACGTTGATCTCGTCGCTGCGGCCGAGGTTGGCGGTGTTGCCGCCGATCACCTTGACGCCGCCGCACAGGTTCCACGCGGTGCGGAAATCCGCTGCCGCCGCTTGCGTGAGGATGACCGACTCGCCGGCGGCGACGTGGCCGTAGGCGCTGAGATCGACCGCGCCGGGCGTGCGCGCGTTGTCGCTGAAACTCCAGCCGGCGAGATCGAGCGCTGCATTGCCGACGTTGGTGAATTCGATGAACTCGCCGCTGGCGCCGTCGTACATGTATTCGGTGATGCGCAGCACGCCGACCGGCGGCGGGCAGGCCACGAACGGCACCGTGGCGCGCGTGCTCTTGCCCGGGCTGCCGATGTCGCCGCCGCTCGATGTGATCGAGCCTTCGCCATCGCCCGCGGCCGACAAGGTCCACGCGGCCGGCGTGTTCGCGCCCAAACCCGCGGCGGACACCCAGGCGCTCTTGTTCTGCGTGCGCGGACCGCCGAGCGACTGGTCGTTGTAGGTGAGGCGATCGGCCAAGTTGCCGCTGGCGTCGAACAGGTTGATCTCGTCGGCGCGGCCGAGGTTGGTGGCGTTGCTGCCGACCACCTTGACCGCATCGCACAGCGACCAGGCGGCGCGGAAGTCGGCCGCCGCCGCTTCGGCCAGGATCACCGACTCGCCCGCCGCGACCGTGCCGAACGCGCTCAGACTGACCGTGCCGGGAGCGCGGCTGTCGTCGTCGAAGCTCCAACCGGTCATGTCGATCGGCGTGCTGCCGACGTTGGTGAATTCGACGAATTCACGGTTGTTGCCGTCGTACATGTATTCGGTGATGCGCATCTGCGCCGCTGCCGGCACAGCCGACAACGACGCGCAGGCGGCGAGACCGACGACGAGGCTTCGCAGGAACTTGATCATCGAACGCTCCGAGCAAATCGGCGCCCGCGCAATACGGGCGGAATCGGGCGCGCAGTGTTGTCAGCGCGGATGACGGTTCGGTTACACGCGATGTAAAGAGCGCTCAAGACGCAGCGGACAGGCCGCGCACGCGCTGACGCGCTGCGTCAGAGCGCGGCCAGATTGGCGTAGGCGAGCACCAGCCGCTTGCGACCGGCGTCGGCGAAATTGACCTCGACCAGGGTGTGCGCGCCGGCGCCTTCGTAGCTCAGCACCACCCCTTCGCCGAAGCTTGCATGGCGCACGCGCTGGCCGAGCTTGAACGGCGCTGCGCTGTCGGGCGCGCTCACGTTCACCGAGTGGCGGCCGGCGAACGCGGGTCGGCTGACCTGCACGCGCGGCCGCACTTCGTGCAAAAGCTCGGGTGGAATCTCGTTCAAGAAACGCGAAGGCCGCGCGTAGGATTCGACTCCGTGCAGGCGGCGCGACTCGGCGTAGCTCACCACCAGCAGATCACGCGCGCGCGTGATGCCGACATAGGCGAGGCGGCGTTCTTCTTCGAGCCGGCCGGCTTCTTCGGTGGATTTCTGGCTCGGGAACAAACCGTCTTCGAGTCCAACCAGGAACACCAGCGGAAATTCGAGCCCCTTGGCCGAATGCAGGGTCATCAGCTGCACGCAGTCCTGCCACGCCTCGCCCTGGCCTTCGCCGGCTTCGAGCGCGGCGTGCGCGAGGAAGGCGGAGAGTTCCGACAAGCCGGCCTCGAGGTCTTCCGGCGTGCGGCGGAAGCGCGCGACGACGTTGACCAGTTCGTCGAGGTTCTCCACCCGCGATTCGGCGCTGCCGCGGCTGTCCTTCTCGTAGAAGTCGCGCAGGCCCGAGCGCGCCAGCGCGTGCTCGATCTGCTCGGCCAGCGGCAAGGCATCGTCGCGCGGCGCGTCTTCGTCGTCCGGCGCGCGTGGCGCGGCCGCATTCGGTGCGAGGCAATCGCGCGCGAGCTGTTCGATCAGCTGCAGAAATCCGCGCAGCGCGTTCTTGGCGCGACCGGCCAGCGCATCGGCGCCGAGTTCCATCAGCGCCGATTCCCACAACGAGGACGCATCGCGTCGCGCGCGCTGGCGCAAGAGATCCAAGGTGCGCTCGCCGATGCCGCGCGGCGGCGTGTTGACCGCGCGCTCGAACGCGGCGTCGTCGTGGCGATTGGCGACCAGGCGCAGATAGGCGAGCGCGTCCTTGATTTCGGCGCGATCGAAATAACGCAGGCCGCCGTACACACGGTAAGCGACGTCGTGCTGGATCAGTTGTTCTTCGAAGTTGCGCGACTGCGCATTGGAGCGATACAGGATCGCGATGTCGGCAGCGCGGCCGCCTTCGCGCAGGCGCTCGCGGATGCGCTCGATCACGTAGCGCGCTTCGTCCTGCTCGTTGTAGGCGGCGTACATCTCGATCGCATCGCCGGCGTCGCCGGCGGTCCACAGCTGCTTGCCGAGTCGATCGGGGTTGTGCGCGATGACCGCATTGGCGGCGGCCAGGATGTTGCCGGTCGAGCGGTAGTTCTGTTCCAGCCGGATCGTGCGCGCGTTGGGGAAATCGCGCAGGAAGTGCTGCACGTTCTCCACGCGCGCGCCGCGCCAGCCGTAGATCGCCTGATCGTCGTCGCCGACCACGAACACGTTGCCGGTGGTGCCGGCGAGCACGCGCACCCAGGCGTACTGCAAGGTGTTGGTGTCTTGGAACTCGTCGATCAGCAGATGACGGAAACGCTCGCGGTAATGCGCGAGCAGCGCGTCGTTGTGCAGCCACAATTCGTGCGCGCGCAACAGCAACTCGGCGAAATCGACCAGGCCGCCGCGGCGGCAAGCTTCTTCGTAGGCGCGATAGATGTCGATCAGCACGTGGCTGTCGGAGCGATAGCCGGCTTCGAGCGCGTCCGGCCGCTTGCCTTCGTCCTTGGCCGAATTGATGAACCAGGTCGCCTGGCGCGGTGGGAAGCGCGCTTCGTCCAAGCCCATGCCCTGGATCGTGCGCTTGACCAGGCGTTGCTGGTCGTCGGCGTCGAGGATCTGGAACGTCTCGGGCAGGTTCGCCTCACGAAAATGCCGGCGCAAGAGGCGATGCGCGATGCCGTGGAAAGTGCCGATGGTGAGGCCGCGCGCACCACCGACGATCAGGTTCTCGGCGCGCCCGCGCATTTCGCCGGCGGCTTTGTTGGTGAAAGTGACCGCGAGCACCGACCACGGCGAGGCGCGCTCGACTTCGAGCAACCAGCCGATGCGATGCGTCAGTACGCGCGTCTTGCCGGAACCGGCGCCGGCCAGTACGAGATAATGTCCTGCGGGCGCGGTCACCGCTTCGCGTTGCGCCGGATTCAATCCGTCGATGAGATGGGAAACGTCCATCGGACAATTGTAGCGGGCGTGTCGCGGCAGGCGTGCAGTAAGTGCCGTGTCGTAGCGAACACGCCGCATCGAGATTCAACACTCCGCGCGAGCACGTGCTTGTGCCGGGACACTACGGAACATCGCATGATCGAATTCAAAGCGCTGCGCCGCGAGGACGTCGTCCTCGTCTGGTCGATCGATCGCAGCGAACACATCGAGCACAGCTACGTCCTCGACGCCGACGGGCAGCTGCAACTGCGTCCCGATCCGTGCGAGCAGCACGGCTGGCCGCCGGGCGAAGCCGAGATTTATACGCCGCGCTTGCTCGACTGCTACGACCGCGGCGGCTGGTTCGAAGGCGCGTTCGAGCACGGCCGCCTGATCGGCGTCGCCGTGCTCGAAGCCAAGCGCATCGGCGCGCAACACGACGCCTTGCAGCTGAAGTTCCTGCACGTCGATCAGGCCTATCGCGGACGCGGGCTCGGTCGGCAGCTGTTCGAGCGCGCCTGCACCACGGCGCGCGAGCGCGGCGCCGCGTTCGTGTACGTCTCCTCGACGCCGTCGCAGCACACGGTCGATTTCTATCTTCGGCTCGGCTGCCGCCTCGCGCGCGAACCCGATCCCGAACTGCTGCGCCAGGAACCGGAAGACATCCATCTGGAATGCGCGTTGCTGTCGGCGCCAACCGGCGACCGCTGAGCCGGATTGACAGACGCGCGGCGAGCTTGCGGCGCCGAAGCGAAAATCTTTCGCGCAGCCATGCGACATACGCAGGCCGATTTGCGCCCTGGACTAGTCGAACCGACCTCCGGAGTTTTCGCCATGCGCTTGTCCTCGCCCTGCCCGCACACCCGCCGCCGCTCGCGTCTGTTGCGTGCGTTGTTGTTGCCGACGCTCGCCTGCCTCGTCCCGCTAGTCGCTTGCGCCAACCCGACGCTGGATGCGTTCGACCCGCAGGCGGACAGCACGGTCTATGCCTTCGCCGCGCAGACCGACGGCAAGCTCCTGCTCGGCGGCCAGTTCACCCATGCCGGCGGCCAGCCGCGCGCGCGCATCGCGCGCTTCAAGCTCGACGGCGGCCTCGAGGCCGGCTTCGATCCGGGCGCGGACGGCATCGTCAGCGCACTGCTGGTGCAGCCGGACGCGAAAATCGTGCTCGGCGGCTGGTTCGCGCAAGTGCACGGACAGCCGCGCGCGCGTCTCGCGCGTCTCAACGCCGACGGCAGCCTCGATGCCGGCTTCTCGCCCGACGTCAGCCACAGCGGTTCCGCCGCGGTATTCGCCATGGCGCGGCAGGCCGACGGCAAATTGCTGATCGGCGGTCAGTTCACGGCGGTGAATGGACAAGTACGCAACTATCTCGCGCGCTTGAACGCGAACGGCAGCCTCGATGCCGGCTTCGCCCTGGCCCTCGACGGCAGCGTCAAAGCGCTCGCGGTGCAGCCGGATGGCCGCATCCTGGTCGGCGGCAGCTTCACGCGCGTCGGCGGCGCGCTCAAGGGCCATTTGATCCGGCTCGCCGCCGACGGCAGCCTCGACGGCAGCTTCAGCGCCGCGTTCTACAACTCCGGCGAAGCGGTGAACGCGCTGGCGCTGCAACCCGACGGGCGCGTCCTGGTCGGCGGTTCGTTCGGCAGTCCCGCGCTGAGTTTCGTACGGCTGCGCGCCGACGGCAGCCACGACACCGCCTTCGTGCCGCAAGTGAGCCAGACCGCCGGCGTCACCGCCTTGGCGCTGCAGGCGGACGGCAAAGTGCTGATCTGCGGCCTCTTCAACAGCGTCGGCGGGCAGCCACGCAAGAATCTCGCGCGCGTCAACGCGGACGGCACTTTGGACACCTCGTTCCAGCCGCCGACCGCCACGCATCCGCAATACACGCCCGGCTTCGGCGCAATCCTGGCGCGGCCGGGCGGAATCAGTCTGATCGGCGGCGTCTTCACTGCGCTCGACGGCGCGCCGCGTGGGTTCGCTGCGCGCCTGCGCGACGAGGCGATTTTCGCCTCGGGCTTCGACTGAGGCGCTCTTACTGAGCTGCCGCTATCGCGCGAATCGCTTCACACCGGCGGCGGGTTGCGCTCGGCGAAGCCGCGCTGATGCCAGTACGGATAGGCCAGCGTGCGCTCGCTGGCCGCGTCCAGGCGTGCGATCTGTTCGCGCGTCAGGTTCCAGCCGATCGCGCCGAGATTTTGCTTGAGCTGCTCTTCGTTGCGCGCGCCGATCACCACGGTCGACACGGTCGGCCGCTGCAGCAGCCAGTTGAGCGCGATCTGCGGCACGCTCTTGCCGGTTTCACGCGCGACTTCGTCGAGCGCATCGACCACGCGATAGAGATATTCGTCCTCGACCGGCGGGCCGTAGTCGGCGGTCACGTGCAGGCGGCTGGTCTGCGGCAGCGCTTGGCCGCGGCGCAGCTTGCCGGTCAGGCGGCCCCAGCCGAGCGGACTCCAGACCACCGCGCCGACGCCTTGGTCGAGGCCGAGCGGCATCAGTTCCCATTCGTAGTCGCGGCCGATCAGCGAGTAGTAGGTCTGGTTGGCGACGTAGCGCGGATAGCCGTAACGGTCGGCCACGCCGAGCGACTTCATCAGATGCCAACCGGAGAAGTTCGACACGCCGGTGTAGCGGATCTTGCCGGCGCGCACGAGCGTGTCGAGCGTGGCCAAGGTCTCTTCGACCGGCGTCTTCGCATCGAAGCCGTGCAGCTGGAACAGGTCGATGTAGTCGGTGCCGAGCCGGCGCAGCTGCTCGTCCACCGTCTTGAGCAAATGGAAGCGCGAGGAGCCGACCGCGTTGGGCTCGTCGCCGAAGCGGAAAGTGGCCTTGGTCGAGATCAGCACCTGGTCGCGGCGGCCCTTGATCGCCTCGCCGAGGATCGATTCGGACGCACCGCGCGAATAGATGTCGGCGGTATCGAACATCGTCACGCCGGCGTCGAGGCAGAGATCGATCAGGCGGCGCGCTTCGGCGACGTCGGTCGCGCCCCAGGCGGCGAACAGCTCGCCCTTGCCGCCGAAGGTGCCGGTGCCGAAGCTCAGCACCGGCACGTTGAGGCCGGATGCGCCCAGTTGGCGGTGTTCCATCGTCGTGATTCCTGCAGGAGTAGGAACCACTGACTGGGGCGGCGCCGCGGCCGATTCAAGCCTGAACGTTCAAGGCCGCGCGGCGCGTCCGGATGACGAAGCGTCTACCTCAGTGCGCAGAGCCCGGCTTCGGGCGCGCGCCGCTGCCGTTCATGAGGCGGTCGGTCCAGGCGATGCCGATCGCCGACAGGATGAAGACGCAGTGGATGATGGTCTGCCACATCACGCCGGTCGGCGTCAGCGTATTGCAGCGCGGCGCGGCCACCGTGGTCGCCTTGAACAAGGCCATCTCTTCGGCGCTGCAGAACGGCAGTCCTTCCAGCGCACCCGAGGCGATGAAGGTCTTCAAGAGGTGGATCGAGGAGATGCCGATGATCGCCATCGCCAGCTTCACCTTCAGCACCGACGCGTTCACGTGCGACAGCCATTCCGGCTGGTCCGGATGATTTTGCAGGTTCAGGCGCGAGACGAAGGTCTCGTAGCCGCCGACGATGACCATGACCAGCAGATTGGAAATCATGACCACGTCGATCAGGCCGAGCACGATCAGCATGATCTCCTGCTCGCCGAAGTTCACCGCACCCTGGATCAGGTGCATGAGCTCCTTGACGAACAGCACCACGTACACGCCCTGCGCGACGATCAGGCCGAGGTAGAGCGGCAGCTGCAGCCAGCGCGAGGAGAAGATCAGGGCCGGCAGCGGCGACATCGGGGATGGGGATCGCGACATGCGGATTGCGCCAATCGATTCGAGGGACCGCCGATTCTAGCCGGCGCTCATGCCAGACGCATGAAGGGGCGTTCAGTCGAAGCCGCTTTCGAAGATGCGGTCGTTCACCGACGACAGACCGACCAGGTCGGACAGCACGGCCGCATTGGTCTTCAGGATCGCGCCGCCCATTGCCTGCACGTGCGGGCCGATGTGCGCGGGCGTGTCGCCGCTGTGGTGGTAGTACGGATAGCCGTCGTAGTCCGATTCGATGCCGAGCGCAGTCTGCTGCCGGCCCGCCTCGAGATAGGGCATGTGGTCGGAGCCGAACGGATGGGTGCTGAGCACCACGCTCAGCTCCGGCGCATACGTCGCCGCGGCCGCACCGAAGCGGTTGAGATAGGTCTGCGAATAGCTTTCGTAGTCGGCGTTGAGCTGGGCGTCGGCGCTGTAGCCGATCATGTCCATGATGACCACGCCCTGTACTTTGTCGAGATCGCCGCTGGCTTGCAGCGCGTCGACGTGCGCCTGGCTGCCGTACAAGCCCTGCTCTTCGCCGGCGTAGCACATGAACAGGATCGTGCGCTGCGGCTGCGCCGGCAGCAGCGCGCGCGCCAGCTCGATCACGCCGGCGCAGCCGGAAGCGTTGTCCTCGGCACCCGGCGTGTTGGCGATCGCGGTCTCCGATTGGTTGCGCGAGTCGTAGTGCGCGCCGACCACGATCCACTGATCCGGAAAGGTCGTGCCGGTCCAGCGTCCGATCACGTTCTGCCGCGTGATGCTGCCGCCGTTGGCGCCTTGCATCTCGAAATCCTGGGTGCTGACCTCGAGGCCGAGCGCATCGAACTGCTGGCCGATCCAGTCGCGCGCCGCGAACAACTCGGTGGTGCCGTAGCTGGAGCGATCCCAAGTGGCCAGTTCGCTGAGGTCGGCGAACCAGCGCGCGGTGTCGATGCGATCGACCACCGCCTGCACGCCCGGATCGGCCGCCGCGCCGACCGGCGCATCGAGCCGGTATTGCCGCGCGATCACTTCGTTGGGGCTGAGCGCGCGCCAGCTTTCGTGTGCATCGGCCGTCCGCGGCAGCGCCGCGCCGGCCGGCAAACGCCGCAGCTGCCAACGGCCGCCGCGCGCGAGCAGCTCGCCCGCCGCGTTCGCGCGTTCGTTGCAGCCGACCGCGCGCAAAGCGAGTTCGTCCAAGCGCAGGTCGTCGAGCGATTGCAGCACGGGTGCCGACGGCGGCAACGGCGATTTCGCCGAAACCTGGCCCGCGAGCAAGAGCTGATTGCCGAGTTCGAGCCACCAACGCACGCCGTCGGCGCGTTTGAGCGCTTCGACTTCGTCGGCGCGCGCGGCGCGAATGTCGAGCAGGAGAGCGTGCTCGCCGGACGCGGCGGGAGTGGACACGGACAGCGCGAACAGCAGCGGCAGGACAGGCATCACGAGCGGAATCCCGGCAACGGCGAATCGGGCAGTCTACCCGCAGCTGCTCCCTCGTTCCGTCGAATCCATCGGTAAAGAGGGCGCTTTTCAATACGCAGCCGTACGCGATGTACTCATACGCCGAGGCTTTTATGCGGACTCGATCCAGGTCGAGTCCACGCTTCGCGGCATCAACGCCGCGCGGTCGGATCGGCGTACAACTGCGCGGCGCGCTGGAACAGCACCCATGAAGTGGCGATGTATTTGTTGCCCTTCTTCGGCTTGTTGCCGCGATGGGTATGGGTGAAGCCGGCCGGCGCCAACAGCAGCGAGCCGGTGCGCGGTACGATCTTGCGGTGCTGGTAGAGGAACTCGGTCTCGCCTTCGGAGAAATCGTCGTTCAGATAGATCGTCCACAAGAGCACGCGGTGCAGGTTGTCGTCGCTGTCGGCCTTGGGCGAGATCTCGCTGTGCCAGTACGGATAACCGCCCTCGTCGGCGAAGTAACGCTGCAAGTTGATGCCGCCGGGACGGAACAGATGCGTGGCGAGCCGCTGCAGCTCCGATTCGCCCATCGTGCGCACGTCCTCGACGCCGAGCATGCTGGTCTGGCCGTCGGCGCGCTTGCGGTACAGCGCGGTCGGCGCCAGCGCGAGATAGCTGTACTTGCGCAGATAGGCCATCAAGCCGCGCAGCATCGCGGTGTTCAGCGCGGTGACCACCTGGCTCCATTCGGCGTGCGCGCTGATGTTGAGATCCCAGCTGTCTTTCAGCTTGGTGTTGACGCCGCCGGCGGTGGCACCGCGCGCGAGCTTGCCGCTGGTTTCGAACGCATCGATCAGCTGGCGGCAGACGGCGGCGTCGAGCGCGCCGTCATAGACCTCGATGAAATCCGCGTTCGCTGCGAGTTCTGCGCTCATGTCGCCGCCTCGCGGTGATAGGCGGTCACGCGCTCGACCTCGTTCTTGGAACCCAAAAATACCGGCACGCGCTGGTGCAACTGGGTCGGCTGCACGTCGAGGATGCGTTCGAGTCCGGTGGTGGCGGCGCCGCCGGCCTGCTCGACGATCATCGCCATCGGATTGGCCTCGTACATCAGGCGCAGCTTGCCGGGCTTGCTCGGGTCTTTCAGATCGCGCGGATAGATGAAGATGCCGCCGCGGGTCAGGATGCGGTGCACGTCGGCGACCATCGAGGCGACCCAGCGCATGTTGAAGTCGCGCCCGCGCGGGCCGGTCTTGCCGGCCAAAAGCTCCTCGATGTAGCGCCGCATCGGCGGCTCCCAATGACGCAGGTTGGACATGTTGATCGCGAATTCGGAGGTCTCTTCCGGAATGCGCAGGTTCGATTGGGTCAGCGGAAAATCGCCGTATTCGCGGTCGAGCGTGAACTGGTGCACGCCGTCGCCGAGGGTGAGCACCAGCACCGTGCTCGATCCGTACACCGCGTAGCCGGCGGCGACCTGCTTGGTGCCCGGCTGCAGGAAGGCCGATTCGTCCGGGTCCTTGATCCCTTCGGGGCAGCGCAGCACCGAGAAGATCGTGCCGACCGAAATGTTGACGTCGATGTTGGAGGAGCCGTCGAGCGGATCGAACACCAGCAGATACTCGCCCTTCGGATAGCGGTGCGGGATCGGATGCGGATCGTCCATTTCCTCCGAGGCCAGCGCGGCCAGATGTCCGCCCCACTCGTTCGCTTCGAGCAAGAGTTCGTTGGACACCACGTCGAGCTTCTTCTGCGTCTCGCCCTGCACGTTCTCGGTGCCGGCGCTGCCGAGCGCGCCGCCGAGCGCGCCCTTGCCGACCGCGATCGAGATGCGCTTGCAGGCGCGCGCGACCACTTCGATCAGCAGGCGCAGATCGGCGTTGAGGTGGCCCTTCTCGCGCTGCTCTTCGATCAAAAAGCGGCTGAGCGAAATGCGACCGCTCGACGGCGTGGACGACATGGGGCGATCTCCCGGAGAAAACGCGCATTGTCCTGTGGCGGCCGCCGCGGCGCCAGACGAGGGCGCCGCGACGGCACCGATTGACCGGCCGGCGCGCTTTTTGGCATACCTGCGCTCCCACCCCGCTCGGGTAGGCCTTTCCGGGTCATCGCGTGCCGTCCCATTTCCGCTTCGGCGATCATTTCATCGACGTGCGCGGCCGCAGCCTGCGCTGCGGCGACGCCGAGGTATCGATCGAGCCGAAAGTATTCGATTCGATCGTCTACCTGATCGAGCAGCGCGGCCGTGCGGTCGGCCGCGACGAGCTGATCGCCGCGGTCTGGGGCAAGGTCGACGTCAGCGACGCGATGCTGGGCCAGGCGATCCTGAAGGCGCGTCGCGCGATCGGCGACGACGGCCGCGCGCAAGGCGCGATCCGCACGGTGTCGCGCTTCGGCTACCAGTGGGTGATGCCGGTCGAGGATCTCGGGTCGGGCGTGCCGGCGGAGCAGACGCGCTCCGATGTCCCCCAAATACCCCAGACCATCGAACCGGCGGCGACGGTCGCCGCGCCGCCCGAAGCCGCGACGAGGCGCGACCCGCCGCTACGCCGGTCTCGGCGAAATCTCGCGCTGGCGACGCTGGCGCTGGCGCTCGCGGCGACGGCGGCCGCGCTGATCGTCGCTCGGCCCTGGCGAGCGTCGCCGCCGCAAGTCACTGCATCGACGCCATCGGCCGCGCCGCGCCACGAACGGCTCGTGCTGGTGCTGCCGATGCGCGTACGCAGCCCGCTCGCCGACGACACCTGGCTGCGTTTCGGCCTGCTCGCGCTGGTCGAAGAGTCTTTGAGCGACGCTAGCGATGTCGGCCTGATCTCGGCCGATGCCGCGATCGCCGCGGCTGGCAGCGACGAGACACGCCCGGACATCGCCGCCCTGCGCACGCGCACGCAGGCGGCGCTGGTGGTCGAAAGCGAGGCGCAACGCAACAGCGCCGGCTGGTCGATGTCGGCGACGATCCACGGCGGCGGCGAAGTCCGGCAAGTGGCCGCAGAGGGCGCCGATGCGATCGCCACCGCGGCCGTGCTGGCCGATCGCATCCGCGGTGCGCTGTCGCCGCAGGAAGTGGCCGATGCGCATCGCTCGGTCGACCCGGCGGTACGCGACCTCGCCGCGCGCATGCAGGCCGCGCTGTACGCCGGTCAATCCAAACGCGCGCTGGAACTGGCGGATACCGCGCCGGCGCTGGCCGCCAACGAAGAGGTCGCCATGCTGCGCGCGCACGCGCTGCTGGCTTTGGGTCGCTACGACGAGATGGAAAACGCGCTCGCCCGCTTGAGCCTGTCGCCGAACGTGCACTGGCGCGCCGGCGCACTGGTGCTGCGGGCGAAGGCGAAATATTCGCAACAGCGCGCCGACCTCGCCGTGCCCGACCTGAAGGCGGCGATCGCGCTGCTCGATGCGACAAACGAAAGACTGCTCTTGGCCAGGGCGTGGGCAGGTCTGGGGGTGAGTCAGTACCAGCTCGGCGACACCGACGCCGCCGAAACCAGTTTGCTGCGTGCGCGCATGATCATCGATCCGGCGCAGCAGCCGATCGAGATGGCGCGCAGCGATCAGAACCTCGGCCTGATCGCGATCCAGCGCAGCCGCTACGACGAAGCCGGCGCGATGTTCGAACGCGCCGCCGACACCTTCGTCGCCTTCGGCATGCGCGAGGCGGAGGCGGCTGCGCGCATGAACATCGCCACCACGCAGTTCACCCAACTGGACTATTCCGCCGTACTGGCGACGTTGAGCCGCGTGAAGCCGCTGACGGCGCAAATCGATGCCGGCAGCCTGCGCTACAGACCGGCGCACATGGAAGCCGAGACGCTGTTGCAGTCCGGCCAGCTCGCCGCCGCGCAAGCCGCCTATGCCGCGCTCGAGCGGGCTGCGGCCGACACCGACGCAGCGGTCGCAAGCGACGCACATCTGGCGCAGAGCAGGATCGCTTTGCAACGCGAAGACTTGCGCGGCGCACGCGCGCTGCTCGACAGCCTCAAGCCTGTCGACGATGCGAGCTTGCGCCTGAGCGTCCCCGCGCAGCGCCTGCGCCTGGCGATGGCCGGCGACGACCGCGCGGCGGCGGCACGGGCTGCCGCGGAAATATCGACCGACGCGCTCGAGAAAGGCGAACCGCTGGACCGCATCGCCGCGCAAACCACGCTCGCCGAGTGGCTCGATCGCAACGCCGACGCCGGTGCCGCCGCGATGTTCGAGGGTGCGCTCGCCGTCGCACGCGCGGACGGCACCCCGATGTCGTTGCGCAACGCCGCCGCACCGTACGTGCGCTTCCAGCTCGCGCGCGGCGAGCTGGAGGCCGCGCGCTCGCTGGCCGCGCTGATCGCCCCCTACGCGGAGCGTGATTTCGACTGCGCGCACACGGCGTTTCTGGTCGCGCGCGCCGGCGACGACGAGCTCGCCGCGACTCGGTTCGCGGCGGCGGCGCAAAGGCTCAAAGGAGAGCGGCGCTTCGATCCGTCCTCGCTCGCATCGAATCCGCCGCAGTCCAGCGACACATTGCATCCCTGAACGACATCCGCGCCTGCGGGCTCGATCGCAGCGCACGACCTCCGGCGACACATCGCCTGCGTAGGCAGGTCGTACGCGCGGCGCCTCACTTCAGGCTAGCCCACCGCGATCGCCTGAGCAGACCGCTTCGCGGGATCGCACGCGCCGCCGTTACCCAATCATTACCGCGCCGTTACTGCGGCGAGGACACAACGCGGACTCGCCTCGCTAACGTGCGGCGGCGACCCGGCAAGAACTCTTGTGACGTCGATCACACTCGGCCGAACCGTTCGGCATGGGCGCATACGTCGGTCACCCTCAACGGAGAATTCCTCATGAAGATCCACCTCTCTTTGCTGGCTTGCGCCCTGATCTCGGGCAGCGCGCTGGCGCAGAACGATCGTTCGGCGGCGGATGCACTCGCAGCGGACCGGGGCATGACGCAAATCAGTGAAGGCTTGTATGCGCAAACCGACGAGCACGGCGAATCGTATGTCGCGGTCAGTGCCGCCGGTCAGCAGGCGCTGCTCGCACGGCTGCTCGAACTGCGTGCGCAGTCGGCGCAGAAGACCAGCAAAGCCAACGCACCGCTCGACCGCCTGGTCCAGCAGTTGAGCCAGCCGGTGGAGAAGGGTGCCATCGAGCGCCGCGGCGACTGCAGCGGTCCCAATCCGAGCGGACCGCTGTACGCCGGAGCCTCCTCTTACGGCGGCCGCAGTGCGGGGGCGAGCGCGTCGAACTCCAATGCCGGGTTGAATACGACCAACACCGCCTATGCGCAGACCACCGACCGCGGCGGCCTGACCAACGAGCAGAGCAGCACGACTTACGGCACCACGCCGGCGAGTGCGTCCGTCTCGGCGCCGAGCACGCGCAATCTCTGCTACGCCTCGTCCGCCGCCACCGTCACCTGCCCGGGCGCGACGCGTCCGGCCGTCGCCGCTTTTGCGAACAGCTATCCGCAGCAGCCTGAAATTTGCATGTGATGCGTTGACGCCGCAAGGCCACGCAAGTATCGGCGAGGTTCCCGGCCAGCGCCGGGAACCTCGCCCCAACGCGCTCTCCGCACCACCGCGCAGGCCTGCTGACACCAGGCTGGCAGCATCCCCCCGCCACACTTCCCGGCGTGCAAATCACGCACTTGCGGGAGTGTGTTCCATGTTGAATCCGAACGTGCCGGCCTGGTTCGAGATCCCGACCGGCGATCTCGATCGCGCGCAGGCGTTCTACGAAACCGTACTCGGCGTCGAACTCGCGCGCCTGAGCCTCGGCGACACCGTGCTGGCGCGGTTTCCGTCCGGCGGCAAGCCGAACGCGAGCGGCGCCTTGATCGCGCAGGAAGATTGCGAGCCGTCGGTGCAAGGCAGCGTGGTCTATCTCAGCGTGGCCGATCTGGTGCCGGCGCTGGAGCGCGCCAACCGGCACGGCGGCGACACCATCGTGCCGCGCACGGCGCTGCCCGACGGCATGGGCTACTACGCGCAGTTCCGCGATTGCGAAGGCAATCGGGTCGGCCTGTGGTCGCCGCTGTGAACGCGCAGCGGCGGCAACTGCTGCAATCCGCCGCGGGCGGCGCGCTCGCGACCGCGCTGCTGCACGCGCAGGCGGCGCATTCTCAATCGCCGCGGTCGGTGCCCGGCAGCACCGCGCCGACGACGACGCGCGACGGCTCGCACGATTTCGATTTCTGGTTCGGCCGCTGGCACGTCGCCAACGAGCGTCTGCGCGAGCGCCTGGCCGGCTCGACCGAGTGGGAGCGTTTCGAGGCGACGCAGGAGTGCCAGCCGATCCTCGGCGGCATCGGCAACCTCGACGACTTCAAGACCGAGTGGGGCGGCGGCTTCGTCGGCATGACGCTGCGTCTTTACGATCTCGCCCGGCGCGAGTGGAGCCTTTATTGGGCGAGCAACCGCGACGGCTTGTTGCAGCCGCCGGTGGCCGGCCGTTTCGAGCACGGCGTCGGCACCTTCTTCGGACGCGACACCTACCAGGGCCGCGCGGTGCGCGTGCGCTTCATCTGGTCCGAGATCACGCCGCGCAGCGCGCTGTGGCAGCAGGCGTTCTCGGCCGACGAGGGGGAGAGTTGGGAAACCAACTGGATCATGCGCATGACGCGCCTTGGCCCGGCCGGAGCGAACGCATGAGCACCCTGGCCGAACACCCGCAAACCTCCCATGCGATCGCCACGCCGGCCGTGATCGAACTGCGTCAGTACACCCTGCACCCGGGACGGCGCGACGCGCTGATCGAGCTGTTCGAGCGCGAGTTCGTCGAATCGCAGGAAGCCTGCGGCATGCAGCTGCTCGGACAGTTTCGCGATCTCGATCGCGCCGATCGCTTCGTCTGGCTGCGCGGCTTCGCCGACATGCCGCAGCGCGCCGCGGCGCTCGGCGCGTTCTACGGCGGACCGATCTGGCGCGCGCACCGCGACGAGGCGAATGCGACCATGCTCGACTCCGACGACGTGCTGCTGCTGCGACCGGCACGCTGCGATTCCGGTTTCGCGCTCGAAACCGCGCGCCGCGCCGCCTTCGGCGCGACCGCGCCGCCGTGCGGGCTGGTGGTCGCGATGATCTGGCGCCTGCCGGTGCGCGTGGATGAGGGTTTTCTCGCGCTGTTCGAGCGCCGCGTGATTCCGCCGCTGCAAGACGCCGGCGCGCGGCTCCTGGCGAGCTTCGTCAGCGAGCACGCGACCAACACGTTTCCGGCGTTGCCGGTGCGCGAGGGCGAGAACGTACTGGTCTGCTTCGCCGGTTTCGAAGATGAGGCACACTGGCAGCGCGATTTCGGCGAGCTCGCCCGCACGGCGGGCGTGGCCTCCGATCCGCACATCCTGCGTCTCGCTCCCACCCCGCGCTCGCGCGTGCGCGGTTGAGCGCCCACTTCCCGCTTGCCAGGAACCTCATATGAAGAAAACTTATCACGGCAGTTGTCATTGCGGCGCGGTGCGTTTCGAGGCCGATATCGACATCGCCGCCGGCACCACGCGCTGCAACTGCTCGATCTGCACCAAGACGCGCAACTGGAGCGTGTTGGTCAAGCCCGACGAGTTCCGTCTGCTCGCCGGCGCGGACGCACTCACCGAATACCGCTTCGGCACCAACAGCAACGACCACGCGTTCTGCCGTCATTGCGGCGTGCGCTCGTTCGGCAGCGGCTATGTCGAGGAGATCGGCGGCGCCTACGTTTCGGTGAAGGTCGCCTCCCTCGACGACGTCGAACCGGCCGAGCTGATCGAGGCACCGCTCACCTACTGCGACGGCCGCAACAACAACTGGTGGAACGCGCCGGCCGAAACGCGGCATCTGTAACCGCGGCCTCGCCCGCACCAAGAGGAGCTCGCCCATGTCCCGTCTGCTGCAGTTTCTGATCCTCGCCTACCTGCCGCTGGCCGCCCGGCACCTGCCGCTCGGCGCCAGCGCAGCACACAGCGCAACGGCGTCGACCGACGCGGACCGCACGCGCGCGAGCCTTCTCGCCTGAGCGATCGGCATGCAGCGATTACCGCTCATCGCTTCGGCACCCGGCATCGTCCGTCTCCGCGTTCACGCGCGGAGACGGCACAGCGACAGTACGGCGCGATGGCGAGCCGAAGGCGTCGCGCCATGAACGCGTCTTTGCCAGTGAGACCGGCGCGCGCGATCATGGCCGGATGCGTCGTGCCGATCGCCTGTTCCTCATCATCAACGCCTTACGCGGCCGCCGCACCGCGCTGCCGGCGCGTCAGCTCGCACAAACGCTGGCGGTTTCGCTGCGCACGGTCTATCGCGACGTCGCCGACCTGCAGCTCTCGGGCGTGCCGATCGAAGGCGAAGCCGGCGTCGGCTACATGCTGCGCAAGGGCGCGGACATTCCTCCGCTGATGTTCAACGCCGAAGAAATCGAAGCGCTGGTGGTCGGCACGCGCTTCGTGCGCGCGTTCGCCGGCAAGCGTCTGGCCGGCGGCGCGCAGACCGCCCTGCTGAAAATCGAGGCGGTGCTGCCGCCGGAACTGCGACAGCGCGCCTCGCGCTCGCGCATCCTGGCGCCGGCGCGCTGGTACGAAACGAAATCCGGCCTGATCGACCGCTTGCACGAAGCGATCGCGGCGCATCGCGTGCTGCGCCTGGATTACCGCGACGAAGGCGGCCGCGAGAGCGCGCGCGAAGTCGAGCCGCTCTGCCTCGCCTTCTGGGGCGGCGCGTGGACGCTCGGTGCCTGGTGCCGTCTGCGCACCGACTTCCGCAACTTCCGCCCCGACCGCATCGCCAGCTTCGACGCGACCGGCGAGGTCTTCGTCGAAACCGACGACCGCGGCTTCGCCGCCTACATCCGCGCCGCCGGCGGCGATGCCGAGGCGATCGACGTCTGAGGTTCGATCGCGGGCGGCGTCAGGCGCGGCCGCGCGCGCCGCCGAGCATTTCCGCGCCGACCTTGAGCAGATCGCCGAGGCCGAGCTGGCCGTCGCCGTCCTGGTCGAGCACCGAGCCGAGCAAGCCGCCGTTGCCGCTTTGGTTGATGCGCTGATTCTCCTGCGCCAGCGCACCGCCGAGGCCGCCCGGGTTGAGACCCTGGCGCTGGCTCATGTTGCCGAGCACGCTCATCACGATTGGCGCGAGGATCGCCAGCAACTGACCGGCGTTCTGCGCGCCCAAGCCACTGGCCTGGCCGAGACCTTGCGTGGCTTGGTCCTGCCGGTTGCCGAAGATGCCGCCGAGAATGGAACCGGCATCGAGGCCGCCGGGCAGCGCAGAACCGCCGGCCGGTGCGCCACCGCCGCCGAGCATGCCGCCGAGTATCGAACCGCCGCCGCCACCGCCGAGCACGCTGCCGAGGATCGAGCCGATGTCCAGGCCCGAATGCGCGGCCGCGGCGTTGTGCACCGCGTTGGCGCCTTCGTCGGTCGCCGCATTGCGCGCGAGGCCGCCGACGACCAGCGGCACCGCCTGCTGGATCGCCGCCTGCGCCTGCGCCGGATCGACGCCCAGTTGCGCCGCGATCGCCTCGATGCTGGCCGGATCGAGACGGTCGAGAACTTGGTTGGTCAGATTGCTCATGAGAAGTCTCCGCTGGAAAGCAGGCGCGAATGCGCCGATGCACGATGCCATGGAAGCATGACGCTGACATGTGCGGGCGTAAAAGATCGTGAACCGGGCGACGTACGGCGTGCGCAAATGCGATGCTTGGTCCGGCTAGCTGCCGCGACGCCGGCTCCGTGCGACGATCGCCGCCGACCCCAACTCCTGATGATCGACTCCAGCCAACGATTCGACGATCTGCGCGCTCGCTACGCCAGCTCGCTCAAGCGCAAGCAACAAGCGCTGGGCGTCGCTTGGCGCGAGTTCGCGGCTGCGCCCGACGAAGACGGCCTGCGCCGCGACCTGCAATTGCAGATCCATCGGCTGGCCGGCTCCGCGCTCGCCTACGGCTACGAGCGCATCGGCGAAAGCGCACGCGCGGCCGACGTCGTGCTGCACGGCTGGGAAACACTGGCGCCGGCCTTGCGCGGTGCGCCGCGCGAACTGGCCGAACGCCTGGCCGCGCCGGTGCAGACCTTGCTCGACGACCTCGAAGGCGCGATCCGCGAAGACATCCGCCGCTCGCCGCCCGACGCCGGCCTGCGCGTACTCTTGGTCGAGGACGATCCGGGCCAGGCCATGCTGATCGGCGCGCAGCTCGAAGCGCGCGATTGTCGCGTGCGCGTCGAGCGCGACGCCGACGCGCTGTGGGAAGTGCTGACGCTGTGGCCGTGTCACGCGGTCGTGCTCGATTACTGGCTGCGCGGCGAAACCGCGGCCGAAGTCGCCGCGATGCTGCGCCGCGAGCCGCAGTTCGCACACGTCGCGCTGATCTGCTTCAGCATCGAACGCGACGAACAGATCCTGCGTGCGGCACTCGACGCCGGCTGCGATGCCGCGCTCGGCAAAGCCGAGGGCCCGGACCGCCTGCTCGCGCTGATTCGCGAATGCGTGGCGCGGCCGGACCGCTCCGGCAGCCGGCCCGGCTGACCGTCGCGGCGGCACACGGCCGCCGCGACGATCCTTTCGAGCCGCTCAGTTCGGTTCGGCGACGATGCGGTTGAACATCGGCTCGGCGGCGCCGTCGATGCGCACCCGCGAAATCGCCCAGAACGCCGGCGCCTCGATCCAGCTGCGACTCGCCACGCCGTCGACCAAGAACTTCACGCGATGGCCGGCGAGGGCGGTGCCGAAGTCGAGCGTCTCATCGCGCCAACCGTTCGAATTGCCCTCGAACGCGACCGGTCCGGAAACCAGATAGGGATCGACGTCTTCCCAATCGCCGCCGTCGATGCTGATGCCGAGATAGCCGAAGCCGGGACTGTTGAGCGGATCGCCCACCGCGCGATCGAACAAGTAGTCGTGGCGCAGCGAGATGCGCAGCGGATCGGTGGCGGAAACCAGGAACTCGTTGCCGATCATCCGCGCGTCGAAGGCGACGTGACGGTCGTCGCGGAGCACGTACGCCGGCTCGCCCAGATGTTGCGTGCGCTGCCATTGCAAACCGCAACCGGTGTAGCAGTAGGTGCCCGGGTAGACGCTACCGAAGCCCAACTGCCAATCCGCCGCGAAGGCCGGCTCGAGCGAGGCATCGCTGACCGCGCGGTCGCGCAGCAGATCGTAGTTGACGCGATGGACGCTCGACGCGCTCGCGTTGGCGCCCGGATGCTGGCGATCACGCGCGACTACGCTGAGCGGCAGTTCGATCGCGCCTTCGCTGCGGCGCACGCGAACGGCGAGGCTGACCGTCGCCTGCGCACCCGGCGCCAGTTCGATTTCCTCGCTCTGACGGCCGTCGGGAAAGTCGAAATCGCCGTGCGTCGCGTCCACGCGTGCGCGCACGCGGCGCAGCGGCGAGAAGCCGGAATTGCGCAGCGTGATGTCGACGCGGCCCGACTCGTTGCGATCGAGCACGCCGTCGCCATCGCCGCCCGACACTTCGACCAGTTGCGTATCGATCACGCTGAGCGCGCGCTCGCGATCCTCGAAGCTTTCCACCACGCCCATCAGGTTGACCGACATGCGATCGGGCGAGATCGCGCCGGCACCCATGCCGCGCTTGGCGAAACCGGCACGGCAACGACGATAGTCCGCTTCGTTGTCGGCGCGGATCGCGGTCAGCATCGCGTCGCGTGCTTCGGTGAAGGTCGGGTCGATCGGGAACAGCTTGAAGCCGGCGACGACGTCGCCGAGGAAGCGCCGGCGCGTCTGCTCGAAGCGCGCCGGCGGCTTGGCCACCAGGATGTTGCGCGCGCATTCCCACATCGCCGCCGACCACACTTCGCCGGCGGTGTGGATCTCGGCTTCGACCAAGGAGCGGCTGAGCCAGTCGTACGCCGGTGGCGTCGCCGGCACCGGATGATCCAGACCGATGTTCTTGAAGGTCAGCGGATTGACGCTGAGATCGGGCGAGAACGGATAGCGCCGCACACCGTGGTAGTAGCTGTTGTCCGGATTGCCGGGCGAGCCGGCCGGCGGCAGCGTGTCGTAGGCGACGTCGTAATCGAGATTGGAGTACGCGCCGCTGCCGCTGTAGGCGCCGGAGAACGGCGGCCGGCCCGGATAGACGTTGCGGTCCTGGCCGCGCAGGATCAGCATCTGTGCGATGAAGTCGCCGCTGCCTTCGCCGAGCGCGCCGCCCTGCCCGTTGAGATACCAGCGCGGCGATAGGCGCGCCTGCATCGCGTGCGTCCATTCGTGCCCGAGCACGGCGAAGTCGAACGCGGAGGCATCGCGGCGCGTCAGGCTGTAACGCGAGACGCCCATCGAGATCATGGCGGAGACGCCCTCTGCCGTCAGCGCGGTATACGGATGCGCGCCGCCCGACATCATCCACAAGGGGTCGCCGCCGACGCCGCCGCGGCCGAAGTTGTCCTGCTGCAGATTGCCCGCCTCCTCGTCGAAGCCGAGGTCGTAGAAATAATCGTGCAGCCAGTTGCCGGCGTAGAACATCTGCACGGTCTTCGCATTGAGCTGCGCCGAGGTGGACGGAATCGGCTGCGCGATGTAGTCGGGCAGCAGGCACTGGGTGAAGTCGTTCAGAGTGTCGTTCACGTCGTAGGCGTAGTCGAAGCTGCGCGTGCCGGTCAGTTGCGCGCGCAGGTCGCCTTCGACCTGCTGATAACCCTCGCCCTCGGTACCCGTCCCGGTACAGAAACCGTCGGCATCGACGTCATCGGCATCGAAGTAGGCATCGATGTTGTTGCCGACCGTCTCGGTCGCGCCGTCGGGCAGCCACGGATCGCCGGTCGAGATGCCGCCGTTGACCAGGCTGACCAGATTCATCGGCGCCAGCGTGGTCGGGCGCCAACCGTCCGCCACGCCGGTCGGATGCGGTGTGGTGAAGCCGTATGGATCGTTGTAGGGCTGACCTTGCGGTGTGGCGAACACGCGATACGAAAACGGTTGGTAGTCGCGGATCAGATCCGCGCTGGACAGCACGCGACCGTCCTCGGCCGACACGATCACCGCGCGCGCCAGCGGACGCTCGACCCCGGGCTGGCGGCCGTGGATCTCGGCGTAGTACGCCTGCAGCAGACCGCTTTCGGCCGAATACCAGATCGGCTTGATGCGCGCGGCGCGACTCGGCACGAAGGTCGGCGAGCGATCCAACTCGAACTGACGATAGGGCGCCTTGCCTTGTCCCGTATCGCGCATCGCGCTGGCGGCGAGCAGACCGTCGACGGCGCCGGCGGCCGACTTCAGCGCGCTCGCTTCGTCGCGCCGAAAGGCGGTGCGGCTCGCTTTGGCGACCGCAGCGGCGGACGCGGCGCCGCCGCTGACGGCGCGCACGGTCAGGCTGCGATCGAGCACCACATTCACGCGCGCGCCGTAGACCTCGATGCCGTCGACCGTCTGCGGAAACTGCGCGATGAACGCGCCCTGCGCGGTCGCATGCACACGCGCGCCATCGTCGAGCGCGAGCGATTTCGCCGTGCCCGTAGCGCGCGCGCCGAGCGCGCGCCGTGCGGCGGCGAGGATACTCGCACGATCGACCGTCGCCGCCGACTTCGACTCGCTGCTCGCCTCCGCTACCGCGTCGGCGCCACCGTCGTCCGCGCCGTCGTCGAGCCAGCCCGGCTGAGCTTCCAGATGCACCGGCGTGAAAGCATCGGCGGCGACTCGATCCGCCGCACTCGCCGTAACGGCGCCGAGCGCGAGCAGGACGGCCGCGCCGAGGGCGCAACGCGAATGTTTTGCAAGGTCTTTCTTCTTCACTTCAATCCCCTCTCGAAAAATCATCGACAGTCATTTGCTTCAATTCGGTTCGGCGACGATACGGCTGAACATCGGTTCGGCGGCGCCGTCGATTTGCACCCGCGCGATCGCCCAGTACGCCGACGAGCGGACGAAGCTGGCGTCGACCAAGCCGTCGAAGCGGAACTTCACGCGGTGGCCGGCGAGCGAAGTGCCGAAGTCGAGCGTGTCGCTGCGCCAGCCGCCGGAGCGCCCCTCGAACACGGCCGGGCCGGCGGCGAGATAGGCGTCGATCGCCTGCCACTCGCCGCCGTCGACCGCTACCTGCAGCGCGCCCGTCCCGTCCGGTGAATCCACGGCACGGTCGAGCAGATAGTCGTGGCGCAGCGTGATGCGCAAGGCGTCGACGGCGGAAACGAGGAACTCGCGCCCTTCCAGCGTGCCGTCGAAAGCGATATGGGCGTCGTCGCCGATCAGGTAAGCCGGCTCGCCCAGATGCTCGCCGCGCCGCCATTGCAAGGAGCAGACGAAGGAACAATACGCGCCGCTGTCGTAGCTGCCGCCGAAGCCGAGCGTCCAGTCGGCGGCGAACAAAGGTTCGGCGCTGGCGTCGGCGACGGCGCGGTCGCGCACGAGATCGTAGTTGACGCGGAATGCGCGTTCGCTGCGTGCTTGCGCGCCGCCGTGCTGCCGGTCGCGCGCGACGACGGTCAGTGGCAACTCGACGTCGCCTTGCGTGCTGGCGATGCGTACGTCGATGCCGACTACCGCCGTCGCGCCGGGCGCGAGCGCGATTTCTTCGCTGAGGCGGCCGTCGGGGAATTGGAAGTCGCCGTGTGCGGCGGCGGCGCGCACGCGGACGCGATTGAGCGGCGAGAAGCCGCTGTTGCGCAGCGTGATTTCGATACGACCCGATTCGCCGGTGTCGAGAATGCCGTCACCGTCGCCGCCGGCGACTTCGACCAGGCGTGTGTCGAGAATGCTGAGCGCGCGCTCGCGATCCTCGAAGCTCTCGATCGTGCCGCTCAGATTGACCGAGTCGCGCGGCGGCGACACCGCGCCGGCGCCCATGCCGCGTTTGGCGAAGCCGGCGCGGCAACGGCGATAGTCCGCTTCGTTGTCGACACGAATCGCGGTCAGCATCGCATCGCGTGCTTCGGTGTAGGTCGTGTCGCCGGCGAACAGCTTGAAGCCGGCGACGACATCGCCAAGGAAACGCCGGCGCGTTTGCTCGAAGCGCGCCGGCGGCTTGGCCGCGAGCACGTTGCGCGCGCACTCCCACATCGCCGCCGCCCAGACTTCTCCGGCGGTATGGACTTCGGCGTTCGTGAGCGAACGGCCGAGCCAGTCGTTGGCATGAGGTGACGGCGGCAACGGATGATCGACGCCGATGTTTTTGAACGTCAGTGGATTCACCGCCAGATCGGTGGAAAACGGAAACCGCCGCGTGCCGTAGTAGTAAGTGTTGTCCGGGTTGCCGGGCGAGCCGGCCGGCGGCTGCAGGTCGAAGTCGACGTCGTAGTCGAGATTGGTGTACGCGCCCGGCGGGTAGACGCCGGAGAACGGCGGTCGGCCCGGATAGACGTTGCGGTCCTGGCCGCGCAGCACCAGCATCTGGCCGATGAAGTCGCCGCTGCCTTCGCCGAGCGCGCCGCTCTGGCTGGTGGAGGCCCAAGTGCCCGACAGCCGCGCCATCATCGCGTGCGTCCATTCGTGTCCGATGATCGAGAAGTCGAATGCCGCGGTGTCGCGGCGGGACAGGCTGTAGCGCGAGTTGCCCATCGAGATCAGCGCGGATTCGCCTTCCAGGGTCACCGCGGTGAACGGATGCGAGCCGCCCGACACCATCAACAGCGGATCGCCGCCGACGCCGCCGCGGCCGTAATTGTCCTGCTGCAGGTTGCCGGCCTCTTCGTCGAAGCCGAGGTCGTAGAAAAAGTCGTGCAGCCAGTTGCCGGCATAGAAGAGCTGCACCGTCTTCGCGTGCAGCTGCGCCGATGTGGTCGGGATCGGCTGCGCCGCGTAGTTCGGCGGCGGGCATTGCAGGAAATCGTGCACGGCGTCGTCGGGATCGTAGGCGTAGTCGAACGCGCGCGCGCCGGTCAAAGGCGCGCGCAGGTCGCCGAGCGCCGGATCGAACGGATGAAACACGACCCCGCCGTTGACGCAGAGACCATCGGCGTCGACTTCGTCCGCGCCGAAATAGGCGTCGACGTTGTTGCCGGCCGTTCCAACGGCGCCGTCGGGCAGCCAAGGATCGCCGGTCGAGATGCCGCCGTTGACCAGGCTGACCAGATTCATCGGCGCGAGCACGGTCGGGCGCCAGCCGTCCGGCAAGCCGGTCGGATGCGGCGTGGTGAAGCCGTACGGATCGTTGTAGGGCTGTCCTTGCGGGTTGGCGAACAAGCGGTAGGAGTACGGCAGGTAGTCGCGCACAAGGTCGACGCTGGAGAGCACCTCGCCGTCTTCGGCCGCGACGATGACCGCGCGCGCTACGGGTCGCGTTTCACCCGGCCGGATGCCGCGGATCTCGGTGTAGTAGGCAGGCAAGAGGCCCGCCTCGGCCGGATACCAGATCGGCTTGATGCGCGTCGCGCCGCTCGGCACGAAGGTCGGCGAGGGCTGCCATTCGAAGTAACGGTACGGCGCCTTGTCGCGCGCGGTTTCGTGCAGGGTGCCGGCGGCGAGCAGACCGTCGACGGCAATCGCGGCCGACTTCAGCGCGCTGGCGGCGTCGCGGCGAAAGCCAACGGACTTGCTGCGATCGGCGCTCGTCGCGACGGCACCGCCGGTGATCGCGCGCACCTTCAGCGTACGATCGAGCAAGATATTGACGCGCGCACCGTACACCTCGATGCCGTCGACCGATTGCGCGAACTGCACGATGTACGCTCCTTGCGCGGTCGCATGCACGCGTACGCCATCGTCCGCGCCGCTGCCGGCGAGCGACTTCGCCGCGGCCGCACCGTGTGTGCCGAGCGCGCGCCGCGCCGCTTCGACGATCGCCGCGCGAGTGGCCGTCGGTGCCGCCTTTTCGTCGGCCGTATCCGCGACCGCAGCATCGTCGTCCGCGCTGTCGTCGAGCCAGCCGGGCTGCGGCTCCAATCGCATCGGCGCTGCGAACGAAGCGGCACGTTCCGCCGCCATCGCCGCTCCCGCCAGTAACACTCCCAACACCAATGCGCAGCGCGACAACCCCGCAGCTTCGAGCTTCATGGCCTTACTCCCCAGTAAGTTGGATGCAGAAGACGACTCGATACATCAATGAATGAATATCGTACGTAGCGAATCGTAGTATCGAACGCCGCAACGATCCCGCTGCGCTGCGACAACACGCGTGCGGTAACGCGCTCGATCGAAGCCGAGCCCACCGAAGCGCAAAGCGTGACGCGGTACGCGAATTCGTCGATCATGCGCACCCATTGTTCGGAATTCGCCGGACGATTCGCGCCCCGCGCATTCGACTCGATCCCTCATCGCCATGCAGACCTATCCTCCGATTTCCTTGATCGGCGCACCGACCGACATCGGCGCCGGCCATCGCGGCGCCGTGATGGGCCCCGAGGCCATGAGAGTCGCCGGCCTCGCCGAGGCGCTGCGCGCGCGCGGCCTCGAAGTCGCCGACCGCGGCAACCTGGTCGGCCCGGTCAATCCGTGGCAGCCGCCCGAACAGGGTTATCGGCATCTGGCCGAAGTCGTCGCTTGGAATCGCGCGGTGGCACAAGCAGTCGGCGCCGAACTCGACGCCGCGCGGCTACCGATCCTGCTCGGCGGCGATCACTGCCTGGCGATCGGCTCGATCGGCGCGGTCGCACGGCATTGCCGCGAACGCGGCAAGACGCTGCGCGTGCTCTGGCTCGATGCGCACGCCGACTTCAATACCTCGACCATCACGCCGTCGGGCAACGTGCACGGCATGCCGGTCGCCTGCCTGTGCGGCTACGGCCCGCGCGAGCTGACCGATCTGGCGGGGCCGGCGCCGATGCTCGCCACCGGTGCGATCCGCCAGATCGGCATCCGTTCGGTCGACCTCGGCGAGAAACGTCTGGTGCGCGAAGCGGGACTGGACATCTACGACATGCGCTACATCGACGAGATCGGCATGATGCGCGCGATGGCCGAAGCGCTCGACGGCCTCGACGCGAACACGCATCTGCACGTCAGCTTCGACGTCGACTTCCTCGATCCTTCGATCGCGCCCGGCGTCGGCACCACCATTCCGGGCGGCCCCAACTACCGCGAAGCGCAGCTGTGCATGGAGATGATCGCCGACACCGGCCGCATCGGCTCGCTCGACATCGTCGAACTCAATCCTGCGCTCGACGTGCGCAACCAGACTGCGCTGCTCGCGGTCGACCTGGTCGAGAGCCTGTTCGGCAAGTCGACCTTGATGCGCGACTGAAGCCTCAGTCGAAACCGTCGGAAAAGATCTTGTCGGCCGATGCGGCGATGCAGGTCGGCGTGTTCTGCGCGATCAGCGCCGACAACGTCGCGACTTGCGTCGGGTGGAACTGCAGCACGCTTTGACCACAGTTGGCGCCGTTGGCACCGCCCAAGTGGCAGTAGCTCATGATCGACCCCAGCGGCGCGCCGGGACCGGAGCTCGGGCAACTCACCGGGCCGGTATAGCAGCTGCCTTCGCCGTTGTAGCAGCGATCGATCGTGTTGCTCGCAGTCGGGTAGGCGCCGGTCGAGGTGTTGGTGCAATGCGTATGCGCGGCGCCGAAATTGTGGCCGAGCTCGTGGCCGACGATGCGCGCGGAGAGGTCGACGCCGGCCTGCGCGCTGGTGAACACCTTGTTGACGCTGTAGCTGCCGCCGTTGCTCGCGGTGCGGCAATACGAGTTGATCCAGGCGATACCGGACGCACTGAAGCCGCTCGTCATCTGACCCGACAGCAGCATCGCGAACGCACGCGGCACATTGGCGTGATTGGCCTGCCAGTAGCTGCCGAAATTGTTGAGGTCGGTGCCGTTGGCCGCCGCGTTCACAGCGATCGTGTACGGCGTCGCACCAGTACGAAAGATGGTCGTGCCTTGCTGCAGCGAGACGTTGAGGTCGCGCCGGTACATCACGTTCATCGACGCGAACAGATCGGCGATCCAATTGGTCGCCGCGCTGACGTTGGCCGGCGCCGTGCCGCCGAAACGATTGACCAGCAGCTCGTGGTCGACATCGACTGCGACAGTCGCGCTGCGCGGGGTTCCTGCGACCGCATCGGCACCGAGCACGACCAACGGCGGCGGCAGCGCGAACGGATTCGCCACGCCGTCGTCGCTCGGCAACACCTCCGGCACCACGCCGGGCGGCAGCGCTTCCTCGCTCGGCTGCACGAGCAGACGCAGCTTGTCGCGGTCGCTGCGCGCGCCGATCACGAAGGTGCCCGACGGGCCGGAACCTGAGCCGGCGAGATGGCCGAGGTCGGGATCGAAGGCGAGATGGGCGCGCACCTGCCCGCTGCTGTCGGTGCCGATCAGCTGTATGCGCGAACTGCGCGGCAGCTCGCGCTCGCCGTCCGCGCCAATCGCGATCAGGCGCGCTCCGGGCGCGTATACCTCGATGCGTTCGAAGCGCAGGTCGGCGTGGCCGCCATGGCCGTCGGGAACGCCGGTCAGCACGAACGGCGAAGCAGTCGCTGCCGCCGCCAGACGCGCGCGTTGGCCGGCGTCGAGCGCCAGGGTGTGAGTGGCCGCCTGCGCGTTCGCCGCAGTGATGAGTAAAACGATGCCGAGCAACGTACGCATGCCGGACCTCCGCCAAGTCTAGACGCGTGACAATTGTGGATTGCAGCACATTGCGGCGTTCACTCGATGTGAAGCGCGTCAAGCGCCGGCAATCGGCTCGTCGCCGCGGAACAATACCCAGCGTCGCGCCGCCGGCGCGACGCTCTGGCCCGGCTGCAGGCGCGCGGCATCGAAACGGCCGCGTTCGTGGATCGCGACCAGCGACGCCGCCAGCGCCGGATGCCGCGCTTCGATGCGCACGGTGGGGCCGAGATCGCGCACCGATTCGATGCGCACACCGCTGGCTTCGGCCGGCTCGAAGTCGAGATCGTGCGGACGCACGAAGGCGACCACGTCGGCCTCGTCGCGGCCGCTCCAGCGCGCGTGCAGCGCGGCCGGCAATTCGTTGACCTCGCCGAGGAAGCGGCACACGAACGGACTCGCCGGCCGCGTGTAGAGCGTCTGCGGATCGGCCAGCTGTTCGATGCGGCCCTGGTTCATCACCGCGATGCGATCGGCCAGCTCGAACGCTTCTTCCTGATCGTGGGTGACGAATACGCTGGTCACGTGGATGCGGTCGTGCAGGCCGCGCAGCCAGCGGCGCAGGTCGCCGCGCACGCGCGCATCGAGCGCGCCGAAGGGTTCGTCCAGGAGCAGGATTTCAGGCTCCACCGCCAGCGCACGCGCGAGTGCGACGCGCTGGCGCTGTCCGCCCGACAGCTGCGCCGGCAGACGCTGCGCGTAGTCGCCGAGCTGGACCAGGTCGAGCAGGTCGCGCACCTTGCGTTGCAGCTCGTCGCGGCGCGGACGCAGCCGCCAGCGCCGTACGCGCAGGCCGAAGGCGACGTTCTCGAACACGGAGAGATGGTTGAACAACGCGTAATGCTGGAACACGAAGCCGACGTGGCGCTTGCGCGCGCTGACATCGGTCACGTCGCGGCCGTTGAACGCGACGCGGCCGCGATCGGGAAATTCGAGCCCGGCGACGATGCGCAGCAAGGTGGTCTTGCCGCAGCCGGACGGCCCGAGCAGAGCCAGCAGCTCGCCCGACTCGATACTTAGATCGATGCCGCGCAGCGCCGGCGCCTTGCCGTAGGCATAGTGGATGTCGGCGACGTCGATGCTCATGTCGGGTGGCTCACGTTTCCTGTTCCGCCGGCAGCGCGCGACGCATGCGCCAGCCGATGATCTGTTTCAGCACCAAGGTCAGCAAGGCGAACAGCGCGAGCAAGGATGCGACCGCGAATGCGGCGGTGCGCTGGTATTCGTTGTAGAGCACTTCGACGTGCAGCGGCATCGTATTGGTCAGGCCTCGTATGTGTCCGGAAACGACGGAAACCGCGCCGAACTCGCCGATCGCGCGCGCGTTGCAGAGAATCACCCCGTACAAGAGGCCCCAGCCGATCTTCGGCAAGGTCACGCGCCAGAACATCGACCAGCCCGAGGCGCCGAGCGTGATCGCGGCGCGCTCCTCGTCGCCGCCCTGTGCCTGCATCAGCGGAATCAGCTCGCGCGCGACGAACGGAAAGGTGACGAAGGTCGTCGCCAGCACGATGCCGGGCACGGCGAAGATGATCTTGACGTCGTGCTCGGCCAGCCACGGCCCGAGCCAACCCTGCTTGCCGAACAGCAGCACGTAGATCAGGCCGGCGATCACCGGCGAGACCGCGAACGGCAGATCGATCAGGCTGACCAGTAGGCCTTTGCCGCGGAACGAATAGCGCGTGATCAACCACGCCGCGGCGACACCGAACACCGTATTGAGCGGCACCGCGATCGCGGCGACCAGCAACGTCAGACGGATCGCCGCGCGCGCCTCGCTGTCGGTGACCGCGGCGCGCCACACCTCCAGGCCCTTCTCGAACGCATAGCCGAACACCGCGAGCAGCGGCAGCACCAGGAACAGCGCGACGAAGGCGAGCGCGATCGTGAGCAAGGTCCAGCGCAACCAGCGCGGATCGCGCAGGGCGAGGGAGGACTTGCGGGGCGAGTGCGGACTCATCACCGGCTCAACGCGCGTCGGCCGAGCGTCGCCGCACGGTCCAAAGCTGCAACAGGTTGATCGAGATCAGCGCGAGGAACGAGGTGGCCAGCAGCACCACCGCGATCGCGGTGGCGCCGGCGTAGTCGTGCTGATCGAGCTTGCCGGTGATCAAGAGCGGCGCGATCTCCGACACCATCGGCATGTTGCCGGCGATGAAGATGACCGAGCCGTATTCGCCGATCGCGCGCGCGAAGGCGAGCGCGAAGCCGGCCAGGATCGCCGGCCACAACGCCGGCAGCACGACGCGCCACAGCGTGGTCAGACGGCCGGCGCCGAGCGTCGCGGCGGCCTCTTCGATATCGGGATCGAGCTGCTCCAGCACCGGCTGCACGCTGCGCACCAGGAACGGCAGGCTGACGAAGATCAAGGCCACGGTGATGCCGCTCGGCGTGTAGGCGACCTGCCAGCCGAGACGCGCGAGCCAGCCGCCGAGCGGCTCGTTCGCCGCATACAGTTTGGTCAGGGTGATGCCGGCGACCGCGGTGGGCAACGCGAACGGCAGGTCGACCAAGGCGTCGACCAGCTTGCGGCCCGGGAAGCGATAGCGCACCAGCACGAACGCGAGCAGCGGCCCGAGCACGAGATTGACCAGGCCGGCCAGCGCCGCGCAGCCGAAGGTGACGCGATAGGAAGCGAGCGCGCGCGGCGACGCGACCGCCTGCCAAAACTCGGCCGGCCCGAGCGTGGCGGATTTCAGCGCCAGCGCGGCCAGCGGAATCAGCACGATCAGGAACAGGTAGCTGACGCAGACTCCGAAGGTCAGACCGAAGCCGGGCAGCGCGTGGCGGCGCCACCGTGGACGCATGAATGCTCCGTTAGATCCAGAAAGCCATTCCTACTTCGCGCCGGGCACGTAGATCTTGTCGAACGTGCCGCCGTCGGCGAAGTGGGTCTTCTGCGCCTTTTGCCAGCCGCCGAAGACTTCGTCAATCGTGAACAGCGGCACCTTCGGAAACGCGTCGGCGTACTTGGCCGCCACCGCCGCATCGCGCGGGCGGTAATGGTTCTTCGCCGCGATTTCCTGCCCTTGCGGCGAGTACAGGTATTTGAGGTAGGCCTCGGCCACTTTGCGCGTGCCGCGCTTGTCGACCACCTTGTCGACCACCGTCACCGGCGGTTCGGCCAGGATGCTGACCGACGGCACCACGATTTCGAACTGGTCCTTGCTGCCGCTCTCGCCGAGCGCGAGCAGCGCTTCGTTCTCCCACGCCAAGAGCACGTCGCCCTGGCCGCGCTCGACGAAGGTGGTGGTCGATCCGCGCGCGCCGGTGTCCAGCACCGGTACGTTCTTGAGCAGCTTGCCGACGAATTCCTGCGCGGCGGCGTCGCCGCCGTATTTCTTCGCCGCGTAGCCCCAGGCGGCCAGATAGTTCCAGCGCGCGCCGCCGCTGGTCTTCGGGTTGGGCGTGATCACGCTGATGCCGGGCTTGACCAGATCGTCCCAATCCTTGATGCCCTTCGGATTGCCTTTGCGCACGAGGAAGACGACGGTGGAGGTATAGGGCGCGCTGTTGTTGGGCAGGCGCTTCTGCCAATCGGCCGGAACCAGATCGCCGTGTTCGTGCATCGCGTCGATGTCGTAGGCCAGTGCGAGCGTGACTACATCGGCTTCGAGCCCGTCGATCACGCTGCGGCTTTGCTTGCCCGAACCGCCGTGCGATTGGTTGATCGTCAGCGCATCGCCGCCCTGCTTCTTCCACTCGGCCGCGAACGCGGTGTTGAACTCGCGGTACAGCTCGCGCGTCGGGTCGTAGGACACGTTGAGCAAGGTGGTGTCCGCATGCGCGAACGTGGCGTAGGCAAATACGGCGGACGCGAAAACGGCGGCGATGGAACGTCGCATGGCAATCCCCTTCGGAAAGTCGTGCCGGCAGTCTGGCAGCGAATTCGTTAGGGTGGTGTTACCAGACCATGGCGCGTGTGCATCACCTCATGCCCTGACGGTAAGCAGTTGCCACGCGGCCGCGCCCTTGCGTCCCGTCGCGCATCGACATCGCCGCCGCGGTGCCGATGCACGTCGTCTCATTTCTCCGCGGCAACACTCCTTTCCGGCGCCGCGCCAGCCTTGGAATCCTTCGTGTGACCCGTCAACGCGCCGGCGATGCCTTCGGCGTAAGTGCCTTCGATGTCTTCCATCGAAGTGGTGCCGCCGTAGATGCCGCCCCAGGCGAAGGTCTTGTCCATGCTGAATTCCGCCAGCTGGGTGTGCGTGGCTTTTTCGAACACCTTGATCAGCCCTTCGAGATGAATCTGGCCGAGCCCGGCGAGCATCGCTCGCGCAAACGCGTTGCCTTTCTCGTAGCGAGTCACGGTGAGGTCGATTTCATACTCGCGCGGCTCCGGCGCCGCCGCGTTCTGCGCCTGCTTCGCGGCGAGCTTGCTTTGGATCTGATCGCGAAGCCGCGTCTTCTCGTAGTCCGCCATGGTCACGCCAGTACCCGTGGAAACGGCGACGGCGCCGCCGCGTTCTGCGCCTGCTTCGCGGCGAGCTTGCTTTGGATCTGATCGCGAAGCCGCGTCTTCTCGTAGTCCGCCATGGTCACGCCAGTACCCGTGGAAACGGCGACGGCGACGGTGTCGTTCGCCTGCAGCAAGACGGTGCTGGTCTTGGAGGCGTCGGCGAATTTGGCGCGCGGCGGCGACGAAGCGCAGCCGGCGAGAACAAGCGAGACGAACAACGCCCCGGCGCAGGCGCGCCGAGCGAGAGTGAGTTGCATAGGTTTTCCCCCAGTCCGATAGAAGCGGCACTTCTTCCCAAGAAACCGCTCGATCACTTTAGCAG
Source organism: Dokdonella sp. GW821-FHT11D02 (assembly GCF_058808595.1). Taxonomy (NCBI): domain Bacteria; kingdom Pseudomonadati; phylum Pseudomonadota; class Gammaproteobacteria; order Lysobacterales; family Rhodanobacteraceae; genus Dokdonella; species Dokdonella sp. GW821-FHT11D02. The sequence continues at coordinate 4,964,281 of NZ_CM179520.1, forward strand.
TTGCCGCAGCCGACTTTCACGGCCATCGCCGCTTCGATCAGAGGAAGGAACCCTCTACGCGCGGCGTCGCAGACGGGCCGAAACCGTACTGCACTGCGGATTTCCTCGCGCTTGCGGCTGCTATTGGACGCAGCGGTGAACTTACGAGCCGATGCATCGAAATCGCTGTTGGGCGGCAGAAAAAAACCTATTGCGAGACTAGACTCCGGCACGCCAACCATACTATTGCGTATGGAGGCCACTTAGCCAGGAGAACCCCTCATGCGGCGGATCATCGTGTCGATGGTGTTGTGGGTGAGTTGGATGGCGGGCGCGGCGCCCGCCATCGCCGGCGGATTCGATGTCAGTTATCGATTGATTCCGGTCTACGACGGAGCCGTGGCCGGCGCCGTCGTGCTGACGCCGAAAGACCAGGGCCCGGGGCCGTTTCCGCTGCTGGTGATGCCGAGCAGCTGGGGCACGCCGAGTCTGGAGTACGTGCTGCGCGGCAGCGCGCTGGCGAGCCAGGGTTATGTCGTGATCAGCTACAGCTCGCGCGGCTTCGGTGATTCAACCGGTCAAGTCGACATCGCCGGTCCCGACACCGTCGAGGACGTCAGTTCGGTCATCGATTGGGCGCTCGCCAACACACCGTCGGACCCGAACGCGATCGGCGCTTCCGGCGTTTCCTACGGCGCCGGCATCAGTCTTTTGGCGGCGGAGCGCGATCCGCGTATCAAGGCGGTGGCGGGGCTCAGCGGCTGGGCCGATCTGGCCGCTTCGCTCGACGCCAATCGCACCGTCAGCCAGCAAGGCGCGCTGCTCTTGATCGCGGCCGGCGTGCTCGCCGGACGTCCCGGCCCGCTGCTGGCGGAGGCCGGCGCGCACATTCTCGTCGGCGATTTCGACGGCGGCGCCGCGGTGTTGCTGCCGCACGCGCCCGAGCGCAGCGCGAACACCGAGGTGGACTACCTCAACCAGAACGGAACCGCCGTGCTGCTGGCGAACGCCTACGGCGACGGCCTGTTCCCGCCGATGCAATACGTCGACTTCTTCAATCAACTGAGCGGACCCAAGCAACTGATGCTCGCGCACGGCGACCACGGCACGGTCGAGATTCCGGGCCTGCTCGGCCTGCCCAACGAGGTCTACGACGCAGTCGGGCGCTGGTTCGATCATCATCTGAAAGGGCTCGACAACGGTGTCGACGCCGAAGCGCCGGTGCGCCTGAAGACGCAGAACGGCGATTGGAACGGCTATGCAAACTGGGCCGCGGTGCAGGCGAACGCCACCACCTTCGGCCTCAGTCAACCGAGCGGCTTGTGGCCGACCGGCGCGCTGACCGCAGCGAGCAGAACCGGCTGGCGCTATCGCATCAACACCGGCGTGCCGACCGTCGCCGCCTCCGGCCCGATCTTCGTCGCCGGTTTCCTGCAAGGCCTCAGCGTGGCGCAGTCGGCGTCCGTACCGCTGATCTCGCGCCTCGACGCCGGCGTCTGGTCGGGACCGGTCTACTCCAGCGCCAAACGCGTGACCGGCGCGCCGAAGCTGCACCTGACGGTGACGCCGAGCCGCGCGAACACCTCGTTGTTCGCTTATCTCTACAGCGTCGATGTGCTCGGCAACGGCAGCCTGCTCACGCACAAGCCCTACAGCCTGCGCGACGCCACGCCCGGCGTGGCGCAGACGATCGACATTCAACTGGAAGCGACCAGCTGGGAGATTCCGGCCTGGCAGCAGCTGGTGCTGGTGATCGACACCGTCGACCTGCGTTACGCCGGCGTCAGTTCGCTCGGCGGCAGCGTCACCTTCAGCTCGCCCGCGTCCGATCCGTCGACGCTGAGCGTGCCGCTGCATTGATGCGTTCTGCGCGAGAGCGGCATTCGGCATCGAATGCCGCTCTCCTCGAGCTAGGCCGGCTCACATCTGCCGGAACAGATGCAGATAGCTGCGACTGACCGGCAACACCTCGTCGCGGCCCTTCAGATGGATGTCGGCGGTTTCGTTGTCGCCGCGCACGAGGTGGCTGATCGCACGCAGGTTGACCACGACCGAGCGATGCACCTGAGCGAACTGTTGCGGATCGAGCTGGGCGAGCAAGTCCTTCAGGCTCAAGCTGACCAAGGCTTCCGCCGGCTGACCGGCGTCGCCGCGCCAGGCGACGCGCGTGTACTTCGCATCCGAGCGCAGGAAATCGATCTCGTCGACCGCGATCAGGCGCAAGGTCGCGCCGACTTGCGCGCGCAGCCAGCGCAACGGCGCGGGCGCGGCTCGCCGCTGCAATTGCGCGGCGAGCTGTTGCAGCAAGGCATCGGTATCGGCCGCCGGCTGCGCCGCGCCGATGCGCTCCTTCAATCGCGCCACCGTTTCCGCCAGCCGCTCTATTTCGACCGGCTTGACCAGATAGTCGAGCACGCCCTGCGCGAACGCCTGCACCGCGTATTGGTCGTAGGCGGTGACGAACACCAGATGCGCGCGCCGGCCGATCGCGCGCGCGGCTTCGACGCCGGACAAGCCCGGCATCTGCACGTCCAGAAAACACACCTGCGGCCGCAGCGCTTCGAAACGCTCGATCGCCTCGCGTCCGTTGCGCGCCTGCGCGACCACGTTCAGCTCCGGCCAGATCTGGCCGAGCTGGCGCGCCAAAGCTTCGCGCAGCAGCGGCTCGTCGTCGGCGATCAGTGCGGTCGGGCCTCGGCTCATGGCGGATCGCGCAGCGGGAAGTCGACTTCGGCGCAGACACCGCCCGGCTGCAGTTCCGACAAGCGCAGCTGCGCATCGCCGCCGAAGGCGAGTTGCAGACGCTCGCGCAGATTCGCAAGCCCGGTGCCGAGACCGCCGCTGCCCGCGGCGAAACCGATGCCGGTATCGGCGACCTCGACATGGCAGCGTTCGCCCTGCACGCGCACGCGCACGTCGATGCGACCGCCCTCCTCGGCCGGATCGATGCCGTGACGCACTGCGTTTTCGACCAGGGTCAGCAAGGTCATCGGCGGACAATAACGCTCCAGCGCCGCCACGTCGGCTTGCAGAGTGAACTGCAAGCGATCGGGTATGCGCATCTGCATGACTTCCAGATAGGCGCGCACCAGATCCAGCTCCTGCCGCAGCGTCGCCGAGCTCTGCAGCCGCGGCACCGCCGCGCGCAGATAGGCGATCAAGCTCGCCAGCACGCGCGAGGCTTGCGCCGAGCCGCTGTCGACCAATTCGCGTACGTTGGCCAGCGTGTTGAACAGAAAATGCGGCTCGACCTGCGCCTGCAACAGCCGCATGCGCGCATCGAGCGCGCGCCGCTCCAATTCGCTGCGTTCGAGCTCGAACACCAGCCGCTGGCGCTCGGCTTCGCCACGGATTTGCCGCAGCAGCGCCGCCACCGCAATCCACGGCGTGATCAGCACACCGAGTGCGGTCAGCGAGCCGAAGCCGTTGAGGCGGTCACCGTCGCGCCACCACGAATGATCCAAGCCCAGGGTGGTGAGGCTGTAAGCGAGGAATGCGGCGAACGGCGCGATCAGTGCGACCATGACCACCTGCAGCGCCCAGCGCGCGATCCAGCGCGGCAACCGCCGTGGCCAGCGCTCGAACAAGCCGAACACCGTCAGCGCAACCAAGCCGACGATCCACAAGCGGCAGAGCACGACGAAGTACGGCGCCTGCAACCAGACCACGCGCAGCAGGAGACTGAAAGCGAGTCCGAGCAGCAGCACCGCGCGCAGGCGCCGCGGGCTGAAAACGCGGCTCAGGCCGCGCGGCGTCGGATCGGGGGATGACTCGGGCATGCGCAGAGGATAGTCAAGCTTCGGCCTGTCGGCAGCGTCATGGCTCGCGCGCCGCCGTCGCAGGCGGGCCATTCGCACCGGTGCGCCGCACGCGCAGCAGCCAGAACGCCATCACGGCGAGGATCGCCAGCTCCGGTACGAACAGCGCGAACGAATCGCGCAGGAACTTCGGAAAGATCTGCGGCTGGCCCAGAAAGAACGACGCGGCGGCGATCAGGAAAGCAAAGCACATCCGCCACAGATGACGCGCAAGACGAGCCGGGCCGGGTAGGCCGCCGCGGCGGATCGTTCTCGCGTCGCCGAACGCGGCGAGCACTGCGACACCGCCGAAGACGAAGTTCGGCGCCGCCGGCAAGCCGTCGAGCTGCCCGTTCGGATCGTGTACGGCGAGCCAGCCCAGAACCGCGAACGCCGCGACTACCGCGAGCGCCACCAGCAACGCACCGACTTCGAACGCGCCGCTTCGGTTCGGCGGCCGCCGCACCGCCATCCAAGCCGTGGCGACCAGATAGCAGGTGAACACGCCGACCACCACCGACGGCCGCTGCGGCAGGAATGCGGCTGCGACGGCACCGATGCCGGCCATAGCCAGCATCGAGACGAAGAACCAGGCGCCGGCGCGGCGATGCAGCGGCGAACCTTTTTTCGCGATCAACGTCAGCGTGCCCGACGCGAGGCCGACCGCGCCCGCCGTGATGTGCGTCGCCAGCACCAGCGCCGCCCCTGCGGCGGCGAACGCCGAGCTGCCGGCGGCCAGCTCGATGATCACGACGACTTCTGCACCGGCGCCGCGACACCTTTGAACAGGAACCAGAACGCCAACGCCAGCTCGAAGATCAGCATCGGCAACCACAGCAGCCAAGCCGCGGTCGAGCCCCAGTTCACCGCGTCGGCGAACAGACCCGCGCGCCGCAGCAGCAGACTCGCGACGAGCAAGACCGAAGCGAAGACGCCGAGCCGCGCCAGCCCCAGCGGCACCATCTGTCCGCGCAACAGCAACCACGAGAAGAGCGCGCTGCCGACCGCGAAGAACATCGCGCCGACGCCTTCGCCGCCTGGCACCGCCTCGACGATGCGACAGGCGAGGCCGAGCAGGGCGAGTTCGGCGTCTTGCGCACGCGTGAGCGCATACAGCGTGACGCCGAGAACCAGCGCCGAGAACGCCGCGAGCATCGACAGCACGCCGACCGCCTGTGGCTGACGGGCGAGCACGAGGCTCGCAATGCCGGCCGCGATATAGGCGAGAAAAGCGACGCCGGCGAGCCGCGCGTTGCCGGACCGGGTCACGATCCGGCTCCGGCGTTTGCAGCCAGCGCGAATTCGTCGTTGCGTAACCGTACGCCGGCACCCGCGCGCGCCGTCCACTTCACGGCGTCGATGCCCTTTACCAGCAGCCACAGGCAAAGCGCGCTTTCTCCGACCAGAGCCGGCAATCCGGAGTAGTCGGAGATCGCGTTCGACCACGTCGGTGACAGAATGCCGACGAAGCTTCCGCTCAGATAACCCAATCCGCCGAACGTCATCAGAATGCCGAGGATTCTCGGCAGGAAGCCGGATGCGAAGATCAACCCTCCGATCACCACGCAGTAGGCGCCGAAGAACACCAAGGCGACGTCGTAGCCGTGCGCATGCAATTTCAGCGAGAAGAGCGCCAAGGTTTGCAGTTGCTCGGCATCGAAGGAATTCAGATAGCCGCTGCCGGCCAACAGCAACAACGGCGCAATGTGGAAGAACGCGAGTGCCGCCTGCACGCCCACGCCGACCAGGCCGAAGCACGCCGCGAGCTGGGACCAACGCTTGCTCACTCCCTTGAACACGTCGTAGAACAGGAACGTGATCGCGGCGTAGCACAGACAGGCAAGCAGATCGGCCGCGAGACCCGCTCGATAGAGCGCCGCGTGCGCAGCGAGGTTGCTCGCGGTGACGGCCGCGTTGCCGTAATCCACCAGCTGGCCGCGCGCGACCAGTTCCGCGAACAGGCAGCCGACGATGACGATCAGATAGAGCGCGCCGGCCGCGCGCGCTTCGAGTTGCAGAGTGTTGGTGCGGTTCATTCCGTCGCCCTCACAGTTCCGGCAGCCACATGAACGCGGTCGCCGCGGCGACGCCGGCACCCATGACCAAGGTCGTGGCGAAGATCGCGGCAGCGGTCGCGTACTGCATGCCCGCGCGGCGGCTTTTTTGTGCGCGCAGGTAGAGTTCGAGCAGGCTCAATGGCCCGATCACGTAGACGGCGAAGGCGAGTACGGTCAGCGCCGGGCCGCTGAAGGATTTCGGATCGAAGCCGACCGGGCCTTGATTCACCACGATCCAGAACATCAGTCCGACGCGAAAAAACCAGACCCCACTGACGGCGAGGAAGAGGCGCAGGGCCCACGGCCGATGCAGGTCGTAGCGGCGCGCGCGCGCATGCCGCCACGCCATCGCGGCGCACGCGAGGATCGTGAGCGCGTTGAGGCTGATCGCGACGTGCTGGGAAAGGTCACCGACCGCGCCGCGCCCCCACACCATCGCCAGACCGCCGATGCTCATGATCGCGGCGGTTGCGAGATAAGCGCGCCCGGTCCAGCGATGAAACGCCGGCAGCGCGCGCCGGATCGCCGGCACCAGCTGCAAGAGTCCGCCGACCGTGATGACGAAGGCGAAGCTCAGATGCAGGCCGAGCACGATGTTGAAGAAAGTGTCGCCGGCGACGTAGCCGTGCGGCATCACCTTGTTCCACAGTTCCGGCCGCCCGGTCACCGTCGCGCGGCCGTAAAGACCGGCGATGTAGGTGGCGAAGATCAGCTGGCCGAGCGCCGCGATGGCGAACCAGAACGTCGCCGACGCGCGCAACGTGCGCGCGGCCAACGGCGGCTTAGTGCACCTCTGCGCAACGGAAGCAGCCTCGCTGCGACCTGCGGTAATCGATACGGCCTCGACCGATGCGTGCACGCTGGACCCCTGAACGATTCGACCGCGGCACTCTGGCCGCGGCCGAACCGGCTCGAAAGGGGTGCGCCGACCAACGACGGAACGGTCGTGACGAAATGCGGCCGGTGCCGACGAACGATGGCCGTTCGACCTACAGGAGCCCTCTTCCGCATCGCGCACTCCCGCGCCGCTCGTTGCCGAGCCGGCGCGTCAGCAGCGCCGGCATCTCAACGCCGCGGCGGATCGGGCACGAAGCCGCCGGGGAACGGTTGCGGCTCGGCCCGCGCGATCGGCCGCGGTACGACGCCTTGCGCGACCAGATTCGCGTAGCTGTCGTACCAGAGCGCCACCGTTTCGGCCGGCGCGCGCGAGGCGCGCACGAACGTGGTGGTGTCGACCCGCGCGTATTCGCGCGCGCCGTGTCCGGTACCCAGGCGCTCGCGGCGCGCGAGCGCACTCTGCTTCGCTTCCGCCTTCGGCGCCGACGCCTCGGCTTCGGCCGGGGCCGGCATCGGCGCATTCTGCGCATCCGCGGCGGCGCCGGCGGGCGCAGCGGCGCGAGCGGCGATCTCGTCGCGATTTTCGCGCCACGCCGGCGCGCGTTCGGCGAACACCGCGACTCCGATCACGCCGACATTCGCCGGCCGATCGGTACGTGCGGCGTAGCTGTTGGGGAGAGCGGTGAAGTTGAACTGCGCGATCTCGTCGAGGCTTTTGCGCCAGCCGGCGATCTCGGTGCTCTCCCACGCATCGAGCACGTAGCCCGACTGTTCCGGACTCGCCGTTTCGCCGCTGACCGCGTTGACGCCGTCGACGCTGAGCACGGCCAACACGCGGCCGCCGCTGCGGTTGCTCAAACGCACCGAGTAACGATGCCCCGGCGCGCCGGCGACGTAGAGCTTGCCGCGGCTCGAGTACGTCGGCAGGGTTTGGCCGGTGTCGCGGTCGACCACGGCGAGGTCGAGCAGGTTGCCGGCGCGCGCTGGCGGTGCGAACGCGGCAGCGAGGGAGATGAACAAGGCGGTGCAGAGCAGGCGTTGCATGGCGAACCTCCGGGTTGGATGTGTCGTGCAACGCCACACCATCGACAGCGGGGTTAGCGGCGAGTCCGGGTTGCCGCCGGCACAGCTTCCCTCTACGATTGCGCATAAGTCATGCGCATGAATCCTGAGGATCGATCATGTCGAACCCGGCCAAGAAAGCGACCAACCTAAGCATCCGCGCGGATCTGCTCGAGGACGCGCGCGCGCTCGATATCAATCTGTCGCGCGAATTCGAAAAGCATCTGGAAACCGTCATCCGCCAGCGCCGCGCCGAGCAGTGGAAGCGCGACAACCGCGAGGCGATCGAGGCGTACAACCGCCACATCGAACGCGACGGCTTGTGGAGCGACGAGTTCCGCACGTTCTGATGGCACGCCACGACGTCTACCTCAACGAACACGCGCAGAGCCGCAAGCGGCTTCCGTATTTCCTCGCCGTGCAGTCGGATCTGCTGGAAGGCCTGGCGACCGTCGTCATCGTGCCGCTGGGCAAACCCGGCGTCGTCGAAGGCAAGTTGGCGCAAACTCTCACTCCGCGCCTCGACGTCGAGGGCGAGTCGCTGGTGATGTACACACCGGAACTCGCCGCGGTGCCGGCCACCTTCCTGCGCAAGCGGATCGGCAACATCGATCAGCAACGCGACACGATCCTGCGAGCCCTCGATTTCCTCTTCAGCGGCATCTGACTCTCCATGCAGAAACGACGCATCCTGACCGGCATCACCACTTCCGGCACCCCGCACCTCGGCAACTACGTCGGTGCGATCCGCCCGGCGATCACGGCGAGCCGACGCGACGACGCCGAGTCGTTCTTCTTCCTCGCCGACTATCACGCGCTGATCAAATGCGACGAGCCGCAGCGCGTGCAGCAGTCGACGCTGGAGATTGCGGCAAGCTGGCTCGCCTGCGGCCTCGATCCGAACAAGGTGTTCTTCTATCGCCAGTCCGACATCGTCGAGATTCCCGAGCTGACGTGGCTTTTGACCTGCGTGACCGCGAAAGGTCTGCTCAACCGCGCCCACGCCTACAAAGCCGCGGTCGATGCGAACGACGAGGCGAAGGAAGATCCGGACGCCGGCATCACCGCGGGTCTGTACATGTATCCGGTGCTGATGGCCGCCGACATCCTGGTGTTCAACGCGCACGAGGTACCGGTCGGGCGCGATCAGATCCAGCACATCGAGATGGCGCGCGACATCGGCCAGCGCTTCAACCATCTCTACGCCAAAGAGCTGGCGCACAAGGGCGTCGCGTTCACGCTGCCGGAGGCGCGCGTCGACGAGCACGTCGCGACCCTGCCCGGTCTCGACGGCCGCAAGATGTCCAAGAGCTACAACAACACCATTCCGCTGTGGCTGCGCCCGAAGGAATTGGAGAAAGCGATCCTCGGCATCGTCACCGACTCGCGCGCACCGGGCGAGCCGAAAGGCACCGAAGGCTCGAACATTTTCGCGATCTACCAGGCGTTCGCCAGCCGCGAGGAAACCGCGGCGATGCGTCAGGCCTACGCCGACGGCATCGCTTGGGGCGACGCCAAGCGCAAGCTGTACGAGCGCATCGACGCCGAGCTGGCGCCGTTGCGCGAGCGCTACGACGCACTGATCGCCAAGCCCGAGCGCATCGAAGAATTGCTGCACGCCGGCGCGGCCAAGGCGCGCGCGCGCAGTCAGCCCTTCGTCGACGCATTGCGCTGGGCGGCCGGTATCCGCCGCCTGACCGATCGACCGCAAGCGCCCGCCGCGCGCACGTCGAGCGGCGCGGCGCTGCCGCAACTGAAAAGCTATCGCGAAAGCGACGGCAAGTTCTATTTCAAACTGGCGGCGGCCGACGGCGAACTGTTGTTGCAGAGCCGCGCCTTCGATTCGCCCAAGGACGCCGGCCGTCTCGCCGCCGCCCTGGTCGAAGCCGGCGACGACGGCGCTGCGCTGGCGCCTCTATTGACCCAAGCCGCAGCGGCCGAGGGCGCGCCCTCGCCCGAGGTGATCGCCGCCGCCTTGGCCGCGCTCAAGGCGGACAAACTGGCGAAGGCCTGAACCCGCGCCGTCGCGAACGCTTCGCGACGGTCGGCGTATCCTCCGATTCCGAAAATCCGAACCACCCAATCCTCGTGCCCGAACTCTCCTTCCGCCTGGTTCTCTTGCTCCTGCTCGCGCTCTACCTCGCCTGCGTGCTGTACGTGCACCTGCGCGGCCGGCAGCGGCTGAAATTCGGGCGCCAGCTGGTCGACCACTCCGGCATCTTCGCGCCGTACAACCTCTTGATGTACGCATTCTCGGCGGTGCCGGCCAAGCCGATCCTCGATCGCGCGAAATTTCCGCATCTCGACCTCTTGCGCGACAACTGGCAGCGCATCCGCAGCGAAGCCCTGCATCTGTTCGACGAGGGTTTCATCCGTGCGGCCGAGAAGCACAACGACGCCAGCTTCGCCTCGTTCTTCAAGGAAGGCTGGAAGCGCTTCTACCTCAAGTGGTACGGCGAGCCGCTGCAGTCGGCGCATACGCTGTGCCCGCAGACGGTCGCGCTGCTGGAACAAATGCCGTCGGTGAAAGCCGCGATGTTCGCCCTGCTGCCGCCGGGCAGCAAACTCAATCCGCACCGCGATCCGTTCGCCGGCTCCCTGCGCTATCACCTCGGCCTGGTCACGCCGAACTCCGACGACTGCCGCATCTTCGTCGACGGCGAGATGTACGCCTGGCGCGACGGCGACGACATCGTGTTCGACGAAACCTACGTGCACTGGGCCGAGAACCGTACCGAGCAGACGCGCGTGATCCTGTTCTGCGACGTCGAGCGGCCGCTGCGTACGGCGCCGATGCGCGCGATCAACCGCTTCGTCGGCCGCGTGCTCGGCCAGGCGACCGCGACGCAGAACGTCGGCGGCGAACGCGTCGGCACCGTCAATCGGCTGTACGCGCTGGCGCACCGCGCCGGCGAAGTGCGCAAGGCGTTCAAGCGGCGCACGCCGCTCGGCTACCGCCTGACGCGCGTCGCCTTGATCGCGGTGGTGCTTGGCTGGCTGCTGTTGCCGTGGATTCCGCTGCGCGCCTGATTCCGGCTCAGGCGCGTTTGCGCAGAAACAGGTGCGTCGCGCGCTCGCCGGCGAGAGTCTTCTCGCATTCGTAGCCGAGCGCGTGCAGGTCGATGTCGCCGAGCAGCGATTCGCCGCGACCGAGCAGGAGCGGGCGCTGCGCCAGATGCAGGTCGTCGATCAAGCCGGCGTGCAGGTATTCGCGCACCGTCGCCACGCCGCCGCCGAGGCGAATGTCGCGCTCGCCCGCGGCGGCGCGCGCCTGTGCCAACGCGGCGTGGATGCCTTCGGTGACGAAGTGGAATTTGGTGCCGCCTTTCATCGTGAACGAGGCGCGCGGGTGATGCGTCAGCACGAACACCGGCACGCGATACGGCGGCTCTTCGCCCCACCAGCCCTTCCAATGATCATCCGGCCACGGCCCGCGCACCGGCCCGAACATGTTGCGTCCGAGAATCCAGGCGCCGTGGCCGCGCATGCCCGCCGCGGCAAGATCGTCGTCGATGCCGGTCTCGCCGCCGTCCTGTCCCTGCATCGCGCGCCAGGTCCGCGTCGGGAAAAACCATTCCATCAGTTCGGGACCGCGCCGGCCGAGCGGATCGTCGAGGCTCTGTTCGACGCCGGCGCCATAGCCGTCGAGGGAGACCGAAAAACTCTGTACGCGCAACTTGCCCATGATTGGTGTTCTCGCTCAGGAAGGACATTCTTCGTCAAGACGACGATCGGGCAGGCACGCGATCGACAAACTCAGCGCGCGTGTCGACGGATTCAATCGCGCTTGGCGTCCGCCGCGACGATCGCGAGCGCATCGGGCTCGCGCCCGCTGGCCCAGTGCGTACGCAGCTTCCAGCCGTCGACGTCGATCACCGCGATACGGTCGCCGCCGCTGAGCGCGACGTAGGCACGCCGTCCGTCCGGATCGACGCGTACGCCGATCGGCAAGGCACTCTCGCCGAGCATGCTCGGCTTGTACGTCACCCCCGCCTCGCTCAAGGCCACGCTCGCGGCCAGTTTGCGTGCGGCGCGGTCGAACACGCTGAGCGTGGCCGCCTTCGCGTTGACGGCCAGCGCGTAGCGTTGGTCCGGCGTGAATGCGACGCGGATCGGAAACCCGACGCTCGGCAAGGTCGCGACGACTTTGAAGCTCGCACTGTCGACCACCGAAACGCTGTCCGCCTCGCGATTGGTGACCCAGATTTCGCCGCCGTCGCGGCTGATCGCGACACCTTCCACACCGGCGCCGGTGGCCAGATCGTCGCGCTTGGCGCCTTTGCGCAGATCGATGCGGCTGAGCAGGCCGGCGTTGACCTGGGTCACGTAGGCGTAGGCGCCATCGGGCGCGACCGCGAGCATGTGCGGTTTGCCCTCGCCGACCGCGATGCGGCGCACGACCTTGCCGTTCGCGACGTCGACTTCGAGCACGCTGCCGCTGCCTTCGGTGGTGACCAGCACGCGCTGACTGCCCGGCACGAAACGCAGGCCGTGCGGACGCGTGTTGCTGCCGAGATCGATCGTGCGCGCGAGCTTGCGCGCGCGCCAGTCGAACACGCTCAACGTATGGCCGGCCTGCTCGGCGCCGTAGTTCGCGACCACCGCGTAGCGGCGATCGGGCGACAACTCGATCTCGTGCGGCCCGACGCCGGTGGCGAATTCGCCGAGCTTGGCGCCGCTGTCGAGATCGAGCGCGCTCATCGATTGCGCGCTCTTGTTGCCGACCAAGAGCACGCCGGCGGCCGCGGCTTCGCTAGTCGGCAGCAACGCGGCCGCGAAGCTCAGCGCGAGCAAGGTTTTGAGCATCTTCATCGCGATCCTTTCGTGAGCGCTCGCGCGGCTGTGAATTCAGGCCGCGGCGGCGAAATCGGCGGCGGCCTCGGCGTCGAGCGCGTCGAAATAGTCGTGCGTGAGCCTTTGCTGCTCGTGCGCCGTCTCGGCGCGGTTCACCACCGCGCGGAAGGCTGCGTTCTCGGCGCGATCCTTGGCGTACCAGCCGAGATGCTTGCGCGCGATGCGCACGCCCTGCGGCTCCCCATAGAACGCGTACAGATCTTCGAGATGGCCGAGCAGGATGTCGCGCACCGCGCGCGGCGACGGCGGTGCCAGCGTCTGCCCGCTGGCGAGAAAGTGCGCGATTTCGCCGAAGATCCACGGTCGGCCCTGGGCGGCGCGGCCGATCATGACCGCGTCGGCGCCGGTGGCATCGAGTACCTCGCGCGCCTTCTGCGGCGTATCGACATCGCCGTTGGCCAGCACCGGAATCGAGATCGCGGCCTTGATCGCGGCGATGGTCTCGTACTCGGCCTCACCCTGGTAAAGATCGGCGCGCGTGCGCCCGTGCACGGCCAGGGCGGCGACGCCGGCGGCTTCGGCGATCTTCGCGATCGCCACGCCGTTGCGGTTCGCGCGGTTCCAGCCGGTGCGGATCTTCAAAGTGACCGGCACGCCGGCGGCGGCGACGACGGCGTCTAAGATGCGTCCGACCAGGGCTTCGTCCTGCAGCAGCGCGCTGCCGGACCAGACATTGCAGACTTTTTTCGCCGGGCAGCCCATGTTGATGTCGACGATCTGCGCGCCGTGCGCGACGTTGTAGCGCGCCGCCTCGGCCAGCATGGCCGGATCGTAACCGGCGATCTGCACGCTGACCGGGTCGGGCTCGCCGACGTGATCCATGCGCTTCAACGACTTGCGCGTCGTCCACAGGCGCGGATCGGCGGTGGTCATCTCCGACACCGCCAAGCCTGCGCCGAGCCGCTTGCACAGCTGCCGGAACGGTTTGTCGGTGACCCCGGCCATCGGCGCGAGCACGACGGGCGGATCGATGAGGTGGGAGCCGATGCGCATTCGCGCATTGTAGCGGCGGCGCTCGGGCTCCGCCCCACCGCGAAGCCGCGGAGCGCAACCGTACACGCGCCAGCCGGTAGACTTCGCGCCCATGACGGCTTCCACACTCCCGATGATCGTTGCAGACCTGCCGCCTTCTCCGCGCACGCCGGACGCAGGCCCGCGCTGATGGCTTTTCTCGAAACCCTGATCCGACTCTTCACCGAGCACGGCTACATCGCCGTGTTCGTGGTGCTCTTGATGAGCGGCTTCGGCATTCCGCTGCCGGAGGACATCTCGCTGGTCGCCGGCGGCGTCATCGCCGGGCTCGGCTACGCCAATGTGCACGTGATGTGCCTGGTCGGACTCGCCGGCGTCCTGATCGGCGACGTCATCATGTTCATGACTGGCCGCCATTTCGGCGCGCGCGCGCTGCGCATCCGCTGGGTGTCCTACCTGCTGACGCCGCGGCGCTACGCCAAGGTGCAGCACAAATACGCGCGCTACGGCAATCGTCTGATGTTCGTCGCGCGCTTCCTGCCGGGTCTGCGTACCGCGATCTACATCACGGCCGGCATGAGCCATCGCGTGTCCTTCGCCCAGTTCATCCTGTTCGACGGGCTCGCCGCGGTGATCTCGGTGCCGTTTTGGGTGTATCTCGGCTATTTCGGCGCCGAAAACCATCAATGGCTGGTCGCGTGGGTCAAGCGCGGCGAGAGCGTGATCCTGGTCGGCGCACTCCTTTTGATCGCGCTGGTGGCCTGGTTCTGGTGGCGGCGCAAGGGCCGTGCGCACGCGCGGCTGCGCGCCTTGCGCGCCCATCGCGCCAAGCGCGCGCAGCAGGTGGCCCCGCACGATCCGCCCGGCTGAGGCCTCGCCCGCCCCAGGGTTTTCCCCAATGTTCGCCGCGGCGCCGACGCCGTAGCCTGCCTGTCACATTGCCGCGCCTGCGTGCGGCAAACCGGCATACAAAGGACAGCGACATGGGCATCGGCAGTGTGATCGGCGGCGCGGCGTCATGGGTCAAGAACACGGCCGAAGATGTGGCCGACGCCGGTGCGGACGCGCTCAAGGGCGCGCAGGACTTCGTCGGCGACCGTCTCGATGACATCGACCACGCCAAGGAGTGGGTGGGCGAGAAGATCGACGGCGCGGTCAAGGGCGCCGAGCAGGCGGTCGACGGCTTCCGCAAGGACCTGGTCGAGTTCGGCGAGGAACACGGCGGCATCGTCGGCAAGACGGTGGCCGAGAACGTCTCCAGCACGATCGGCGTGGTCGAAGGCGCGGGACTTGCCGTGTACGACATGGGCAAGGGCGTGGTGCAGCTGGCCGACGGCGCCAGCAAGCTGGTCAATCCGCTGGAGTGGGCGACCCACGGCGGCGAGAACCTGCAGCGGCTGGAGAACGTGGGCAAGGCGGCCGAGGCGATCGGCAACCTGACCAGCCCGACCGCGTGGATCACCAATACCGACGGCAACGTGAACACGGCCAAGGCGCTGTGGAACGGCGTGACGGCGGGTTACCAGGACGCGGCCAAGCAGGGCGACTGGTCGAAGTTCATCGGCCGCGGCGTGGTCGACGTCGGCAGCTTGTTCATCGGTGTGGGCGAGGCGAATGCCGCGCTGAAGGGCGCCGAGGGCGCCAATGCAGTGGCGCATCTGGCCGACGGCGCCAACGCGCTGGACAAGGTCGGCGATGCGACGCGCGCGCTGGACGCCGCCGGCGACGCCAGCAAGGCGGCGCGCACGGGCGATGCGGCAGCGGACGCCGGCAAGGTGGCCAAGGCCGACGACGTCGGCGACGCGGCCAAGGTCGCCGTGCGTACGGTCGAGCAGGATCGCGCGCTGATCAGCAACTTGTCCAAGGCCGGCAAAATCGAGGAAGCGCGCGCGGTGCTGCGTCCCTACGTCGAAGCCGGCGATCTCGACGGCGTGCTGGCGCGGCTGGACGTGTCCACACCCAAGGACGGCGCCTATTTCTGGTCCGGTGCGAAAGACGAAGCCGGCGACCTGGCCGCCAAGAGCGGCGGCATGACCCTGGAAAGCACGCCCGGCGGCCGCGTGGTCGACAGCTGGAAGGTCGACATCGGCGGCAAGCAGGTCGATCTGATCAACCAGCATTTCCCCTACAAGAACGCCGACGGCAGCTTCAAGCCGATGAACGAAACGTTCTGGGGCCGCCTGTCGCAGCAGTACGCCGAGAGCGCGCGCGGTGAGGTATTCGTGGTGCAAAGCCCGGCCAAGGCCGCGGTCGGCGGTGGCGATGTGTGGAAGCAGGTCGAGCTGCCCGCGTTGAAGGAAGGCCTGAAAACCGGCAGGATCACGCAGATCCACGATCCCATCATCGTGAACCCGCCGGTCAAGTGAATCTAAGCATGTCGTTCGAACAAATCGTGCAGGTGTTCGAGAGCAACGGACGCCTCGCCCTGGAAGGTTTCGGTGCCGGGCATTTCGGCGCATTGGCGGATGCCGATCGCGAGCGCGTGTTCGGCCTCGCCGTCGCGCGGCTGCCGGCCGGGCAATACGACGAAGTCGCGATGCAGGCACTCGGCAAGCTCGAACTGCCGCAGGCACGCGCGCTGCTCGAGCGCAAGCTGGCCGAGGCGCCGAACGGCGTCTGCCGCGCGATCGCGCTCGGCGCCTTGCTCGACGCGACGCGCGACCGCTCCTACGAAGCGGCATTGATCCAGCTGCTCGGCGCGAACGAGGCGGCCACACGCGAGAAAGCGCTGACCTATCTGACCCGTCTCGAAGACGGCTCGGCGGCCGTACTGGCGGCGTTCAAGCAGCGCCTGATCGAGGAAAGCCAGACCGACCTGCGCACGCGTCTGGCCGACGAAGTCATCTACCGCTCCGGCCTGGTGCCGCGCGGCCGCGTCGATCGCACCGTGCTGGTGTGGGAAGAACGCCTGACCCACGCGGACGTGGCCGAGCGCAAACGCGCGCTGGCAGAGCTGCCGACCGCACCCAAAGCCTGAGCCGTTCCCCCGCTCAACCGAAACGCGCGCGCACTTCCGCGTAGTGCGGCATCGCCGGTGCGGTGCCGACTCGCTCGGTCGACAACGCGGCGACGCGATTGGCGTACTGCACGGCCGCACGCAACGGCGCGGCGGCATCCCGCACCATCGCCGCGACGAGCGCGCCGGAAAACGCATCGCCCGCACCGGTCGCATCGAGCGCATTCACGCGCTCGGGTGCGAGGCGGTAGTACGCGCTGGCATCGCCGAGTTGTTGTTGCGCAGCGTGCGAGACGAAGCAGCCGTGTGCGCCGAGCGTCAGCACCACGGTCGGCACGCCGAGGCGGCGCGCGAGCGCGTGCAGTTCGGCGTCCTCGTATCCTGCGAGGCCTGCGGCATCAATCACGACACCGGCGACTTGTTCGAGCAGCAGCGCGAATTCGCTTTCGTTCGGCGTGATCAGATCGCAGCCGGCGAGCAGGGCCGCATCGGCCTCGCTGCGCACCGGCGCCGGATTCAACACGCGCACGAGCCCGTGTCGAGCCGCCAGATCGAGCGCCGCGCACGTGGTCGCGATGTCGTTCTCCAGCTGCAAAAGCAGCAAGCGCGCACCGGCGAAGAGGTCGGCTTGCGCGGCGACGAAGTCCGGCGTCAGCGCCTCGTTCGCATCGAGCTGCACCACGTTCATCGGCGCACCGCCGGCGTCGACGAAGATGCCGGAAGTAGCGGTCGCGCGATCGCTGCGGATCTGCCAGCGGCAGGGCAGGCTTTCCGCCGCGGCGAAGCGCTGCGCGGCGGCGCCGAGCGCATCGTCGCCGAGTGCGCCGACGAAGGCGGTCGCGATACCTTGGCGCGCGCACACCACGGCTTGGTTGAAGCCCTTGCCGCCCGGCCCGCTGTAGAAGGTGGCGGCCCGGCGTGTTTCGCCGGGCCGCGGAAAGCGATCGAGTCCCCAAATATGGTCCTGCACGAAGGACCCGACCACGACCACGTCCGCCATCGCTACGCCCTGCCTGTGTTGCGGCCGGACAGTGTAGCGGGCGTGGCCGCGGCGCAGGCCTAGCGGGCGGCCAGGATCACCACGTCGACGCGGCGATCGGCCGCGCTCGGATCGTAGGCGTCGACGCCGCGCACGGTGACGCGCCCCGATTCGATGCCGCGCGCGTCCAGATAGTCGCGCACCGCGGTGGCGCGGCCGAGCGCGAGGCGGTTGCCGGCGGCGTTGCCGACGCCTTCGACCGCGACGCGTGCATTCGGCTCGTCGCGCAGCACGCGGGCGAGCTGGTCGAGCGAGCGCTCGGCGGTCGGCGTCGGCGTGCTGCTGTCGGGCTGGAACTGATACTCGGAGAAGCGCACGACCAGGCCGCGCGCATCCAGGCTCGATTCCATGTTCGGCAAACGCTCCTGGATCGCCATCAAGGTGCGGCGCTCGGGCGGCAACCATTCGCCGCCGGCGACGGTGCGTGCCGGCGCCACGCTGCGCGGCGCGCTGGCACGCGTCAACAGACGTTCGCGTTCGCCGGCGAGTTCGGCGCTGTGCGCTTCGGCGAAGCGCGCGCGTCCGCTCGCCTCGGCGATCTCGAGCAAGCGGCCTGCGATGTAGATTCTCTGCTCGCGCGCGGTTTGATCGAGCAGTCGATAGTCACGTGCCAGCGTATTCACGGCGACGTCGGCCTGCGCAAGTTCCGCGCCGCCGTTGGCGGCGACACGCGGATCGTGCTGCAGGCGATCGAGTTCGCTCTGCAGCTGCACCACCGGCGCGGGCGGAGCGGGCGGCACGCTGACGCAACCGGTCAGCGCGATGGCAAGGGCGAGGGGAACGGCACGCACGTTCATGAGCCACCTCCGGCAGCGATCTGGGCGCGCAGGCTGTCGAGACTGCGCTCGAGTTCGTCCGCGGCTGATTCGGCGCGGACCTGACGGCCGCGCGCCGCGGCGAGGTCGCCGTCGACGCGGGCGCGTTCGGAGTAAATCAAGCATTGCGTCCAGGCACGTCCGTTGCACGCGTCCATCGCCGCGTTGAGCGAGGTTTGCGCGGTGGCGAATTCGGCCACGGCGTAGGTCGGTGCATCGTCGCGACGCGCGTTCTGCACGGCGGTGCTGGCCTGTGCCAGCGTGAGTTCGGCGTCTTGGCGCTCGACGGCGCCGACGACGCCGCTGCACGAGAGCAAGAGCAAGACAAACAGAATCCGGAACATGGCGGCCTCCTAAGGCCGAGGCCGGTCCGCTCGACCGTGCATCGGCGACCACCGACGGCCGCAATCGGCACCGTCGACCCGCTTCCCGTCAAGGACTATGCGAGCGGCGGCGTGAACACGCACGAAACCCGGCCGGAACGGCTTCAGAGGCCGTTCCATGGTCCATTACGCGACGATTCGGGCGCTTAGAGCTGTTCCAGCACGCCGGCGATGGTGGCGGTCATGAAGGTCGCGATCGAGCCGCCGAGCACCGCGCGCAGGCCGAGCCGCGCGAGATCGGCGCGCCGGTTCGGCGCGAGTCCGCCGATGCCGCCGATCTGGATCGCGATCGAGGAGAAGTTGGCGAAGCCGCACAAGGCATAGGTCGCGATCAGCTGGCTCTGCTGGCTCATCTGCGAAATGTGCTTGGACATGTCGACGTAGGCGACGAACTCGTTGATGACGACTTTCTGGCCGATGAAACTGCCGACCAGCGGCGCCTCCGCCCACGGCACGCCGATCAGCCAGGCCAGCGGCGCCAGCACCCACCCGAACAAGGTCTGCAGCGACAGCTCGACCGGATGGCCGGCCTGCGCGCTGAGCCAGGCGTTGAGCGAGGAATCGGCCGCAGCGCCCCAGGCGTGCGCGCCGAGCCATTGGAACGGCGCGTTCAACAAGGCGACCAACGCGATGAAGGCGAGCAGCATCGCGCCGACGTTGAGGGCGAGGCGCAGGCCGTCGGCGGCGCCGGTGGCGGCCGCGTCGATCACGTTCGCGGTGGTTTTTTCGACTTCGAGCGTGACCGTGCCGCGAGTCAGCGGCTGTCCCGTTTCGGGCACCAGGATCTTGGCCAGCATCATCGTCGCCGGCGCGGCCATGATGCTCGCGGTCAACAGATGCGTCGCGAAGAACACCTGCTGCGCTTTGTCCTCGCCGCCGAGCAGGCCGACGTAGGCGGCCATCACGGAGCCGGCGATGTGCGCCATGCCGCCGATCATCACCGTCATCAGCTCCGACTGCGTCATGCGCTCGATGTAGGGCTTGATCGTCAGCGGCGCTTCGGTCTGGCCGATGAACACGCTGGCGCAGACGCTGGTGGTTTCGGCGCCCGACACGTTCATGACCTTGGTGATGACCCAGGCCATGCCGCGCACGATCTGCTGCATCACGCCGAGGTGGTACAGGACGCCGGTAAGTGAGGCGAAGAAGATGATCGTCGGCAGCACCTGCACGGCGAACACGAAGCCGAACTTCGACACGTCCATGAAGCCGCCGAAGATGAATTCGGAGCCGACGCGGACGAAATCGAGCAGTTTGACGAAGCCGTTGGCGATCGCGTGGAACACCTCGCGCCCGAATGGCAGCTTCAGCACGATCGTGGCGAACACGATCTGCAGCACCAGGCCGGTGGCGACCAGCTTCCAGCTGACCGCACGCTTGTTGTTGGAGAACGCGAACGCGATCGCGATCAGCACCGCGATGCCGAACAGCCCGAACGCGATGTGGCCCAGCGCCTGCAGCATGCTTGTACTCCCCCAAACGCCTGTGCGCCGGCAATCGGAGGAATGTAGAGCAGTGGCAAAGGCTTGTGCAAGGTGAGTGGACAGCCACGCCGCGTTCCCGCGCGCGCCGCGAAGGCCATGCATTTCTCCCTCTCCCGCTCGCGGGAGAGGCAACCGCGACTCTCTTCCCTTCGCGCCCTTTGACGCTCTGCAACAAATATGTTTTAGTCGGGGCGCGCGCTCCCTCCCGGAATCGAATTCAGGAATGGACGTTTAGACGCCCATTCATGGAAAGTCGTCGACGCAGGTTCCGGTGAGGCGGGCCATGCGGAGGTGCGCACGATGGCAGCAACCCAGCATGCCGGTCTGTACGACCCGGCCTACGAACACGACAGCTGCGGCTTCGGGCTGATCGCGCAGATCGACGCGCGCGCCAGCGCGGAACTCGTCGACAAGGCGTTCGCCGCGCTCGAACGCATGGCGCACCGCGGCGCGGTCGGCGCTGACGGACTCTCGGGCGACGGCTGCGGCATCCTGCTGCATCGACCGACGAACTGGTTGCGCGCGCTCGCGCAGGAGTCGGGTATCGCGCTCGGCGAGCGCTTCGCTGCCGGACTGGTCTTTCTCTCTCCCGAATCGGCGCGGCGCGAACAATCGATCGCCGAACTCGAAGCGCGCCTGCGCGACGAAGGCCTGGTCGTCGCCGGCTGGCGCGAGGTGCCGCTGGATCTGTCGGTCTGCGGCGTGCAAGCCGCGGCCTCGTTGCCGCGCATCGCGCAGCTGTTCGTCAACGCGGCGGACGCCGCGTTCGACGGCGGTCGCTACGACGAAGCGAGCTTCGACCGCAAGCTGTACCGCGCGCGCCGCCTCGCCACCAACGCGCTGCCGGACGAAGAGCATTTCTACATCGTCTCCTTGTCCGCCTCGATGATCGGCTACAAGGCGATGGTGCTGCCGGGCGCCCTGCGCCGCTTCTATCCGGACCTGGCGCGGCCCGAGCTGAGCGCTTGCGCGGCGGTGTTCCACAACCGCTTTTCGACCAATACCACGCCGCAGTGGCGGCTGGCGCAGCCGTTCCGCTATCTCGCGCACAACGGCGAGATCAACACGATCCGCGCCAACCGCAGCTGGATGGCCGCGCGCGCGAAGAAACTGATCTCGCCGCAGTTCGACTTCTCCACCCTCGGTGCCTTGGTGACGATGTCGGGCTCCGATTCGCAGAGCCTGGACAACGCGCTCGAACTGCTCCTAATCGGCGGCATCGCGCTACCGACCGCGATGCGCATCCTGGTACCGCCGGCGTTTTCGGCGCGCGAGGACGTCGACACCGATCTCGCCGCGTTCTACGAGTACTACGGCCTGCACACCGAACCGTGGGACGGCCCGGCCGGCCTGGTCATGTGCGACGGCCGCTACGCCGCCTGCACGCTCGACCGCAACGGCTTAAGGCCGGCGCGCTGGGCGTTGTCGGCCGACCGTCACCTGGTGGTCGCCTCGGAAGCCGGTATCTGGGACTACGCCGACGCCGACCTGCGCGAGAAGGGCCGGCTCGGACCGGGCGAGATGATCGCGGCCGACCTGGTCGAACACCGTCTGCTCAAGAGCGCCGACGTCGACGCCTTGAACCGCGGCTTGGCGCCGTTCAAGCAGTGGCTACGCGAAGGCGTGACGCATCTCGAATCGCACTTGATCGATCCCAGCCTCGCCGCCGAGCCGTTCCCGCCGGAGCTGCTGGCGCGCTTCCAGAAGCTGTTCGGCCTCTCGCGCGAGGAGCGCGACACGATTCTGACCGCGCTGGCCGAAGACGGCGTCGAAGCGACCGGCTCGATGGGCGACGACACGCCAGTCGCCGCGCTGTCGGGCGAAGCGCGGCCGCTGTACGACTATTTCCGCCAGGCGTTCGCGCAGGTCACCAATCCGCCGATCGATCCCTTGCGCGAAACGGCGGTGATGTCGCTGGTCACGCAGATCGGTCCGGAAGGCAACATCTTCGAACTGTCGGCCGCGAACGCGCGCCAGGTACTGCTGACCTCGCCGGTGTTGTCGCAGCGCAAGCTGCGCCAGCTGCTGGCCTTGCCGCAGTTCGCCAATGCGCAATGCTTCGTCGATCTGTATTACCGCGAAGCCGAAGGACTCGAAGCGGCGTTGAAGCGCATCTGCGTCGAAGCGACCACCGCGGTGCGCGCCGGCGCGCGCCTGGTCTTCCTGAGCGACCGCTATCCGCCGCAGCAACCCGACAAGCTGCCGATCCACGCCCTGCTCGCGACCGCGGCGATTCATCAGGCACTGGTCGCGGCGCAGCTGCGCTGCGACTGCAACCTCCTGGTCGAAACCGGTACCGCGCGCGACGCGCACCACTTCGCCTGCCTGATCGGCTTCGGCGCCTCGGCGGTGTATCCGTACCTGGCCTATCAGACTTTGTTCGACCTCGGCCGCGGCGGCCGCATCCGCGACCACGACGGCGAACCGCGCGAACTCGGCCGCACCTATCGCAAGGGCATCCGCAAGGGTTTGCTCAAGATCATCTCGAAGATGGGCATCTCGACCATCGCCGGCTACCGCGGCGCGCAGCTGTTCGAGATCGTCGGCCTCGACCGCGCGGTGGTCGATTTGTGCTTCGCCGGCACGCCGGCGCGCATCGGCGGCACGCGCTTCGTCGACCTGCAGGACGAGCAGCGCGAACGCCTGCTCGCCGCATTCGACGATGAAGCACGCCTGCCGCCGGGCGGCTTGCTCAAGTACGTGCACGGCGGCGAATACCACGCCTACAACCCCGACGTGGTCGGCGCGCTGCAAGCGGCCGTGCGCAGCGGTGAGGCGGCCGACTACCGCCACTATGCGGACCTGGTCGATCGCCGCGCACCGGCCGCACTGCGCGACCTGATCGAGCTGCGCGAAGACCTGGCGCCGATTCCGCTCGAGGAAGTCGAATCGGTCGAGTCGATCTTGAAGCGCTTCGACTCCGCCGGGATGTCGCTCGGCGCGCTGTCGCCCGAAGCGCACGAAACGCTGGCGCAGGCGATGAACCGCCTGGGCGCGCGCAGCAATTCGGGCGAAGGCGGTGAGGACCCGCTGCGCTACGGCACCGACAAGATGTCCAAGATCAAACAGGTCGCTTCGGCGCGCTTCGGCGTGACGCCCGAATACCTGGTCAATGCCGAAGTACTGCAGATCAAAGTTGCGCAAGGTGCCAAACCGGGCGAAGGCGGCCAGCTGCCCGGGCACAAGGTCAACGAGCTGATCGCGCGCCTGCGCTACGCGCGACCGGGCATCGGCCTGATCTCGCCGCCGCCGCATCACGACATCTATTCGATCGAAGACTTGGCGCAGCTGATCTTCGATTTGAAAGAGGTCAATCCCGATGCGCTGGTCTCGGTCAAGCTGGTCGCGCACGCCGGCGTCGGCACGATCGCGGCCGGCGTGGTCAAGGCCTATGCCGACCTCATCACGATCTCCGGCCACGACGGCGGCACCGGCGCGAG
Organism: Dokdonella sp. GW821-FHT11D02; assembly: GCF_058808595.1. Taxonomy (NCBI): domain Bacteria; kingdom Pseudomonadati; phylum Pseudomonadota; class Gammaproteobacteria; order Lysobacterales; family Rhodanobacteraceae; genus Dokdonella; species Dokdonella sp. GW821-FHT11D02. The sequence goes on from NZ_CM179520.1 coordinate 4,987,956, forward strand.
TCCGCTGACCTCGATCCGCTATGCCGGCGTGCCGTGGGAACTCGGCCTGGCCGAGGCGCACGAAACGCTGCGCCGCAACGGTCTGCGCGAACGCGTGCGCTTGCAGACCGACGGCGGCTTGAAGACCGGCCTCGACGTGATCAAGGCCGCCGTGCTCGGCGCCGAGAGCTTCGGCTTCGGCACCGCGCCGATGATCGCGATGGGCTGCAAGTACCTGCGCATCTGCCATCTGAATACCTGCGCCACCGGCGTCGCGACCCAGCTCGAGGTGTTGCGCAAGCAGCACTTCGTCGGCACCGCGGAATTGGTGATGCGCTATTTCCGCTTCGTCGCCGAGGACGTGCGCGAGCATTTGGCGCGGCTCGGGCTGCGCAAACTCGAAGACCTGGTAGGCCGCGTCGATCTGGTGCGCCGGCGCGAGGACTTGGACGGCAAGCACGCGCGCATCGATCTAGCGCCGCTGCTCAACGCCGCCGGCTTCGACGACGGCGCGCAGGTCTGCGCCGGCAGCCGCAACGTGCCGCGCGATCCCGGCTCGCTCGCCGCGCGCATCGTCGAGGACACGCGCTTCGCGGTCGAGCACCGACGCGGCGGCGAATTCCGCTACGCCGTTCGCAACACCGACCGCTCGCTCGGCGCGCGGCTGTCGGGCGAAGTCGCGCGCCGCCACGGCGACCGCGGCATGGACGCGCATCCGGTCACCTTGCGTCTTACCGGCAGCGCCGGCCAGAGCCTTGGCGCGTGGAATGCGGGCGGCGTGCACATCGTGCTCGAAGGCGAAGCCAACGACGGCGTCGGCAAGGGCATGACCGGCGGCCGTATCGTCGTGCATCCGCCGGCGGACGCCGGCTTCCGCGCACGCGACGCGGTCATCGTCGGCAACACTTGCCTGTACGGCGCGACCGGCGGCGAGCTCTATGCCGCCGGCTGTGCCGGCGAGCGCTTCGCCGTGCGCAATTCCGGCGCTCTGGCGGTGGTCGAAGGCAGCGGCGACCACACCTGCGAATACATGACCGGCGGCATCGTGGTCGTGCTCGGCCGCACCGGTATCAATTTCGGCGCCGGCATGACCGGCGGCTTCGCCTACGTGCTCGACACCGAGCGCGACTTCGTCGACCGCTACAACCACGAGCTGATCGACATCCAGCGCATCTCGCCCGAAGGCATGGAAAACCACCTGCAACACCTGTCCAGCTTGATCGCCGAGCACGTGAAGGCGACCGGCAGCGTGTGGGGCGCGGAGATCCAATCGCACTTCCGCGATCTGTTGCCGAAGTTCTGGCTGGTCAAACCCAAGGCGGCCAGCGTCGATTCGCTGATCGACGAACTGAGGCGCGCGGCATGAAGGAGAAGAATCCGTACTTCATCGAGATCCCGCGCGCGCTGCCGCGCGAAGTGCCGGTCGGCGTGCGCGTGCTCGGCTGGGGCGAGATCTACGGCGGCTTCGACGCCGGCCAAGGCGAGCAGCAGGCGGCGCGCTGCATCGACTGCGGCAATCCGTACTGCGAGTGGAAGTGCCCGGTGCACAACTACATCCCCAACTGGCTCAAGTTGGCGAAGGAAGGCCGCGTGTTCGAGGCGGCCACGCTGATGCACGAAACCAATCCGCTGCCGGAAATCTGCGGCCGCGTCTGTCCGCAGGATCGTTTGTGCGAGGGCGACTGCACGCTCAACGATGGTTTCGGCGCGGTGACCATCGGCGCGATCGAGAAGAACATCGTCGACCTCGCGTTCAAGCAGGGCTGGCGGCCGGACCTGTCGAACGTGCGGCCGAGCGGCCGCCGCGTCGCGATCGTCGGCGCAGGTCCGGCCGGGTTGGCCGCGGCCGACCGCTTGGTGCGCGCCGGCGTCGGCGCCGTGGTGTACGACCGCTATGAGGAAATCGGCGGCCTTCTGACCTTCGGCATTCCGCCGTTCAAGCTGGACAAGGACGTCGTGCGCTTGCGTCGCCAGGTGCTGGAGGGAATGGGGGTGGAGTTCCGGCTCGGCGTCGACATCGGCCGCGACCTGCCGTTCGCTGCGCTGTTGGACGGCTACGACGCGGTTTTCGTCGGCACCGGCGCGTATCGCGAGGTCGCCGCCGACTTGGCCGGCGACCGCCTGCCCGGCGTGCTGCCGGCCTTGCCGTTCCTGATCGCGAACGTGCGCCGCCTGCTCGGCGGCGACGGCGCGCCGGACGCCGGCTTGGACCTGCGCGGCAAACGCGTGGTCGTGCTCGGCGGCGGCGACACCGGCATGGACTGCGTGCGCACCGCGATCCGCCTCGGCGCGGTCGCGGTCAGCTGCGTTTACCGGCGCGACGAAGCGAACATGCCCGGCAGCCGGCGCGAGGTGAAGAACGCACGCGAGGAAGGCGTGCGTTTCCTGTTCAACCGGCAGCCCTTGGAGATCCTCGGCAGCGAGCGCGTCGAAGGCCTGCGCGTGGTCGAAACACGTCTGCTCGCCGATGGCCGCGGCCGTGCACGACCCGAGCCGGTTGCCGGCAGCGAACAGACCCTGCCGGCCGATGTCGTCATCGTCGCGTTCGGCTTCCGTCCGAGCCCGCCGGAGTGGTGCCGCGAGGCCGGCATCGATCTCGACGACAGCGGACGCGTGGCGGTCGGCGGCGGCGCGCGTCTGCCCTTCCAGACCACCAATCCGCGCGTATTCGCCGGCGGCGACAATGTGCGCGGCGCCGATCTGGTCGTGCGTGCGGTGCACGACGGGCGAGAGGCGGCGGCCTCGATCGTCAAAGCGCTGGCAGCCGAGAAAAAGCCGCTGCCGGAAGTCGAACTCGCCCCCGTCTAGCGGCGTCGACGGTGCGAGATCGGCCGCTTGCGACCGGCGCGCCGCAGGCGGGCGGTTCGCCGAAAGGACGATCGCCACGAATCTCTTGACAGCCCCTCGTCAAAGGATTATGGAGTACGGTGCCGTCGGCATCGAACTGCCGCCGCCTACACCGTCCACCCTCGAAACGAGGAGGCTGCTCGACCCGCCACGCTGCCGGTCGAGAGCCGAACCGATATGCCGAAACAGGGAATTCGCAGCCTCATTCAACTCTTCGTGTTCGCCTGCGCATTGACGGGCGTCGATGCGGCGCATGCGCAGAATTCCTGCGGCAACAACGCATTGCCCTCACCGCTCCCTTTGGACGGCCAGGCGATCGCGAATACCTGCATGCCGGATGCGAACCCTGTCTGCAGCGCGGCCTCCTTTCCCTACCGCACGTCGAGCGCGCGCCTGGTTCTGACCGAACCGAGCGCGGTGAACCTCACCCTCGCGGGCGGCGACCCTACGTTCTCTCCGATGCCCTACGTCACGGGCGGCGACTGCGACAAAGGCGGCTGCGGCGAGATACTGCCGGCGGGTGAGTATTGCCTCATCGTCACCGCCGATCCGGCCTCGGCCCTCGGCTCGTGCGGCTGCTTCAACCTGCTGGTCGAAACCGCCTCCGATCGCGTGTTCGCCGACAGCTTCGACTGAGGCCGCAGCGGTCACGGTTGGTGCCGTGTCCGCCTCGTGATCGCCGACTGCCCCGCTACGGCATCGCCCGTACCTGCCGCGTCATCCAGTGATCGACACCGCGCGTGCGTTCGAGCACGGCCAGCGCACTGCGTTGTTCGGCCCGGCCCTGCTCGACCTGCCGACGCGCGATCAAGCACTGCGCGTGCACCGCAAGCGCCTCGGCACGGCGCCAGCCGATCGCCTCGCCGTCGGCCGGGCGCAGCGCGAGCGCGCGGTCGGCAGCCGTGCAGCCGGCATCGACTTCCCCCTGCGCCAGCGTGATGCGCGCTTTGGCGACCCAGGCTGCAGCCAGCGTTTCGGGATTGCCGGGTCGCAACGTACTCAAAGCTTCCAAGGCCGCATCGACCTCGCTACGCGCGGCCGGCAGGTCGCCGGCTTCCTTCAGGCTCAGCGCGTACTGCATGCGCGCGGCGGCCGATTCCAACACCGGTGCGCCGGACAGATCGCGACGCATTTCCTGCGCCTGACGCTGCACAGCGACCGCCTCGTCGGCGCGCCCTTGCAGGCGCAGCACGATGCCGAGCTGATCGAGGCTGAAGGACACCAACAAGTGCTTCTCGCCGAGCTGGCGCCGGCGTGCGGCGAGCACTTCGCGAAACAGCGTCTCCGCTTCGGCGAGGTTGCCCGATTCGCGCAAGGCCACTGCGAGATTCGCCTTCGAGCCGAGCGCGAACGGATGGTCCGGCTTGCCCAGCGCCTCCCACACCGCGAGCGCGCGCCGGCTGTAGTCGGCGCCGCCGATGAAGTCGTCCATGTGCACGTGCAGGAGCGCGAGATTGTTCAAGGTACCGGCGACGTCGGGATGCGCTTCCCCGAGCAGGCGCTGCTGCATCGCCAGCGCTTCGGCGTAGAGCGGTGCCGCCGCGCGGTACTGGCCGAGACGGTCGAGTGCGCGCGCCTGGCCGCCGAGCGCCACCGCCAATGACGGATGGTCGCCGGGCAACAGACGCCGGTAGATCGCGGTGGCCTGCTCGAACAGCGCGGGCGCTTCGGCGACGCGCTCGCTCTGCATGCGAAACGCCGCCAGATTGGCCAGATTCTCGGCCACGTCGAGGTGGTTCTCGCCGTACAGCGCGCGGAACATCGCGAGCGCCTGCTCGGTCAGCGACGCACCGTCCTCGACCTGACGCATGTCGCCCTTCAACGCGGCGTATTGGTTGAGTTCGGTCGCGATCTGCGGATGCGGCGCCGGCAGGGCCGCGCGCGAGATCGCCAAGGCCTGCTGGAACAAGGGCTCGGCGCGTGGGAAGTCGCCTTGCCGGCGCGCGATCTCGCCTTGCAAGGCGAGGTCGGGCGCGACCGCCGCGCCGCGCTCGCCGGCGACCGCGCGATGCGCGGCCAGCGCGGCGGCGACGGTTTTCTCTGCCTCGGCGTAGTCGCCCTTTTCGTACTGCGCACGCGCAAGGCCTGCGAGCAGGTCGGCTTGCAGCGTGCGATCACCCGCGCCGGCGCGACCGGCGACGCGTTCGAACAGCGCGATCGCGCGGTCGTATTGACCGAGTTCGGTATAGATCGCCCCGAGCACCTGGCTGAAACGCGCCGCCAGCTGCGGCTGCTCGGCCAGCTGCGCGTCGAGCCGCTGTGCGCCGGCGTTGAGCACGTCGACCGCGCCGAGTTTGACGCCGCCGGGCACGTCCTTCGGATCGGCCACGCGGAAGATGTCGATCAGGAACGCGGTTACCGTCTCGGCGCGGCGCGCCTCTTCGCCGGCACGATGCGCCGACCACAGGGCCAGCGTGGTGGTCGCGATCAGCGCGGCGATCGCCAGCCCGAACACCGCGACGCCGCTGCGATGGCGCGCGACGAACTTGCGCAGGCGATACGTCACGGTGTCGCGGCGCGCGCTGATCGGCTCGCCGCCGAGATAGCGGTGCAGATCGTCCGACAGCGCGGCGACGGTGGCGTAGCGCCGCTCCGGTTCGGCCTGCAAGGCGGTCAGCACGATCGTGTCGAGGTCGCCGCGCAGCGCGCGTGCGCCGACCGCAGCGACCGCACCCTGCGCCGCGGCTTCGCTCGGCGGCGGCGTCGGCACGTCTTCGCTGAGTCGGCGCCGGCGGCTGCTGGTGGCGTCGTGCCGCGGCTGGCCGGTCAGCACTTCATACAGCAGGCAGCCGAGGCTGTAGATGTCGGTCGCGGTCGTCACCGGCTCGCCGCGCAACTGTTCGGGTGCGGCGTAGGCCGGCGTCAGCGGCAGGAGGTGCGCCTCGCCCGTCTGCGTGGCGGCACCGTCGGTGTCGTCGTCGATCAGCTTGGCGATGCCGAAATCGAGCAGTTTCACCTCGCCGGCCGGCGTCACCAGCACATTGGCCGGCTTGATGTCGCGGTGCACGACCAGCTGCCGATGCGCGAACTGCACCGCCGCGCAAACCTGTCGGAACAACTCGATGCGCGCGCGCAAGCCCAAGGCGTGCTCGGCGCAATAGGCCGGCAGGGTCGAGCCTTCGACGTACTCCATGACCAGATAAGGCCGGCCATCGGCGGACACCCCGCCGTCGAGCAGGGTCGCGATGTTCGGATGCGCCAGCCGTGCCAACAGCTGGCGTTCGCGCCGGAAACGCGCCAGCGCGAGTTCCGACTCCATCCCCCGTTTGATCAGCTTGAGCGCAGCGCGGCGTTCGAACTCACCATCCGCGCGTTCGACCAGGAACACCACACCCATGCCGCCGCGGCCGAGTTCGCGCACGACGCGCCAGGGTCCGATGCGCGCATCGGCGGCGAGGCGGCCGTCGACGCTGTCGACCCAATCGCTGGCGGCCTGCACGCGGGTCGCGTCGATCGCGCTGTCGAACGTATCGGCGCTGGCATCGGCGCGCAGCAGCGCGACGACTTCCCGCTCCAGATCGGCGTCGCCCTCGCACAGGCGCAGCAGCGCTTGCGCGCGTTGCGGCGCCGGCAGTTCGACGACCGCATCGAAAATCTCCCCGACCCGTTGCCAGCGTTGCGCGTCCACTCAAGCCTCCCGCGCGGGGTTCGCTTCGAGCTCCTGCACCAGGAAGGCGCGCGCGCGCCGCCAATCGCGAAAGACGGTGCGCTCGGTCACCCCTTGCAGCTTGGCGATCTCGTCGATGCCCAAGCCGCCGAACACGTGCCATTCCACCAGCTGACCGGCGCGCGGGTCGCGCTCGGACAATCGGTTCAAGGCCACGTCGAGCGCGAGCATGTCGATCAACGGCGCGGCGGCGCCGACGTGGCCCTCGTCGAGGCCGGTCAGCACGGCGAAGCCGCCGCGCTTGATGCGGCCGCGGCTGCGCGCATGGTCGACCAGCACCTGACGCATCGCGCGCGCGGCCAGCGACAGAAAATGCTCGCGCGTGAGCGACTGCGCTTCGGCCGCGCCCTGCAGTTTCAGATAGGTTTCGTGCAGCAATACGGTGGTGTCGAGCGTCGGCGGACTGCCGGCCGCACGACGCTGCCCGCGCGCAATCCGGCGCAGCTCCTGGTAGACCAGAGCGAACAGCGGCTGGGACTGATCGTTGATGGCGGCGCCTCGCAAATGACGTCCGGCCCGGGCCCGGACGGCGCGACGATACCGCAGTGCAGCGCAAGAAATCGTTGCCGCCGGTCGAATCGGGCGGGGCGCGGCGGCGCGACCCCACGGCGGCGCGGTTGCCGCGGCCCGTGTCGGCCCTTCTTGCGTTCGCGACGCCATGCCTAATCGAACCCGTCGGCGAAGATCCGGTCCGGATCGCGCTCGAAGGCGCCGATGTCGGGCGCGCCACCGAGCGAGCGCGGCTGGCCGCGCTGATCGCGGGACAGACCGTCCGTGTTGGCGCCGCGATCGAGCGCCAAGCTGTCGGCGAGCAAGGCGTGGGTCCGGGTGCTGCCGCCGTTGAGCGCCAGCGGCGCCAGGCGCGGATCGGCCACGAAGATCGTGTCGGATGGCCCGCCGAGGTCCGAGTAGCCGATCAGGTTGTGGCTGCCGCTTACGCTGGAATTTTCGCCGTTGCCGCCGATGTCGGTCGGTCCGCCAACCGTCGCGTTGGTGTTGCCGGCGATCAGCGTGCTCTGCAGCTCGACCTGGCTTTCCCACATGCGCAGGCCACCGCCGTACTTGTTCTGGCCGCTCTCGATGTTGAACGCGATCGTGCTGTTGGCGATGCGCGCGGCGCCGCCCATGATGCGCAAGCCGGCACCGAAACGCCCGCGATTGCCCGACACGGTGCTGTTGACGATCGCGATCGGCGCGCTGCCGCCGCCACGCAGATCCGCAGCGCCGGCGAAGCCGGCCGAATTGCCCGACAGCGTGGAGCTGCTGATGGTGATGTCGCCGTCGGCACGCAGGCCGCCGCCGAACACGGCCGAGTTGTCGCTGATCGTGCTGTATTTGACCTCGAGGCCGGCGCCGGCCTGGGCGCCGCCGCCGAACGAATAGCCGTTGTTGTCCGGCGTTTCCGCCACGTTTCCGCTGATCACGCTGTGCGCGATCTGCAGGCGCCCGGCCGTGTAGATACCGCCGCCGCCGGTCGTGCGATTGATCGCGCTGCTGCGTGCGGCGTTGTCGTGCACGAAGCTGTTCCACAACCTCGCGCCGCCCTGCGCGTACAGCGCACCGCCGAGTGGGCCGTCATCGCCGAGCGAGCTGCGCGCTTCGCAGCTGGTCAGCTCGGCACCGACCAGGGCGACCGTGCCGGAAGAGAAAATGCAACCGCCGCGCGCACGCGGCGCTTGCGGCAAGTTCTGATACTTGAAGCCGTTCGCGACGGTGAGATCGGACAGGCTCAGGGTGCCGGTTCCGGTGTGCACCAGCGCCTGGTTTTGCCGGCCCGCATCGATGCGCAGGATGCCCGCGCCGGGGCCGCGCAGACTGAGATCGTTCTGCCCGACGAAGATCGCACCGCCGCTCAACGTGATCGTGCTGCAGGCGAGCGCGCCGAGGTCGATCGTCTCGCCGTTGTCGGCTACGCGTATCGCCTCGCGCAGACTGCCGGCGCCGCTGTCTTCGCAGTTGGTCACCGCAGCCGCGTGCGCTGGCGTCGCGAGCGAGAAGCCGAGCGCGATCGCCAAGGCGAGCGGCGTCAGGCGCAGTAGGGTGGTTCGCGCTGCCATCGAAGTTCTCCGCCAGCGCGGCGGACTCAAGAGTCCGCCGCGTTGACTGCAGGGGTGATCGCGATGTGCCGTTAGAAGCGCGCACACGCCTCGACGCGTTCGCGCAACACCGACTCCTGCGCGTAACGCTGTCGATACGTCGCCACGACCGTGCCGATCGCGCGTTCGCTGGCCGCGTCGTCGGCGTGCAGTACGACGACGACGTGGCTCGCCTCGCTGACGCCGACACCATCGGCACCGCGCCAATGGCCGGCGGCGTCGTACACGCTGAAGCCGGCCGGAAACGCCGGCGTCAGCACCTCGCGCACGAAGCCTTGCCAGTCCGCGGCGCTGACCACACCGCCGTCGGGCCGCGCCGTGCCGAAGTACAAGGCGTCGCGCTGCATGCGCTGCTCGCCGCTCTGGCACGGAGCGTGTCCGCGCGAGGGCGTCGCGGCGCAGGCACCGAGCGTCAGCACCGCGACGAGCAGGGCGGCGCGTGACGCCACCGCCGCCGCGCGACGCCGTGGCTCAGTCGAAGCCATTGCCGAACACCTTGTCGTCGTAGATGCGCGCGATGTTGCCGTGGCTTTCGCCGCCGATGACGCTGAAGATGCCGCCGACCACGAGACGACCGTTGGGCTGCTGCGCGATCGAGCTGACGCTGGCGACGTTGTTCGGCGGCGAGGTGGTCGCATCGAAGCTGCCGTCGAGCTGGCCGTTCGGCTGCAGGCGCGCGAAGTTGCTGCGCGGCAGGCCGCCGACGCTGTCGAACGAACCGCTGATCAGCACGCTGCCGTCGGACTTGCGCACCACGCTTTCGGCATCGCATTCGACGCCCAGATCGGGGTCGTAGCTCGGGTCGACGCGACCGTCGGCAGCGCTGACGCGTGCGAGGCAATGCCGCGTCGTGCCGTTGACGGTCGGGAAGTTGCCGGCAATCAGAACCTTGCCGGCGCCGCCGTCGGGCACCCAGCCGAGCGAGGACACGTACAAGGTCGGCGAACTCTGACCGAGCGAGACGTTGAAGGACGGATCGAGCGTGCCGTTGGTGTTGAGCCGCACGATCAGGTAGTCGCCTTCGCCGGCACCGAACTCCCAGCCGGTGACGAGCTTGCCGTCCGGCTGCAGCAGCAGGGCGCGCACCGAGAACACGAACTCGTTCGCTTCGGTGAAGCTGCTGTCGAGGCCGCCGTTGGTGTTGAGGCGAGCCAGGCTCGCGCGCGCGGCGCCGCCGACCGAGGTGAAGGAGCCGCCGATGAAGATCTTGCCGTCCGGCTGCAGCGCGAAGGCGTAGACCGATCCGTTCGGACCGCCGGTGCCGTTGGGGTCGAAGCTCGTGTCCAGCGTGCCGTCCGCGTTCAGGCGCGCGACGTTGTTGCGCGGCACTCCGTTGACCGCAGTGAACGTGCCGCCGATCAGGATACGGTTGGCGCTGTCGAGCATGAGCGTGCTGACTTGCGCGTTGCCGTTCTCCGGATCGGTCACCGTCGCGGTGAACGCGGTGTCGACGCTGCCGTCGGCCTTGTTCAGGCGCACGATGTTGGCTTTGTCGATGCCGTTGATCGTACTGAAGTAGCCGCCGACCAGGATCTTGCCGTCCGGCTGCACTTTGGTGACGTTGACGTAGCCGGTGCCGCCGTTGGTGTCGGCGATGAAACTCGGATCGGCGCTGCCGTCTTGCGCGGTGGCGGTGACGGCCGTCGCCAGCGCGACCAGCAGGAGCGACCAGCGAGCGGCGCGCAGGCGGCGAGCGAAGCGGGCGGAAGCACCCGCGCCATGCGATGCGTTGAGCGTGAACATGAAGCCTCCAAAATGGACTCAGGGTTCGCGCGGAATGGCCGTTGCCGATGCTTGCTGCATGTGGCGACGACGAAACTGTGCGCGCGGGGCCGGCTACGGTGTTTCGCTCGGATCGCTGACATCGAGGCGTTGGCGCGCGTTCAGCTGCGGCACGCGCAGGAGCCGCGGCGCACGCGCAGCGAGGGGCCGCGCGATGCGCGGCTCAGGAGGCGGCGTTGAGGCCGAGCTGCGCCTGCTGCGCGTCGGTCAGCTTGAGAATGCTGTGGCGGATTTCGCGGCTCAGGATCACGCGCGCGTCCTTGGCGACGGCTTCGAGCTCGGGTTGGAAGGTGAGCTTGCCGTTGTCGTCGATCGCGATCACGCGGCGCTCGCGCAGCTTGTGGATGAAGCCGCGAAACAGCGAGCGGTCGAAGAACTCCGGCGCATTCATCTCGTGCAGCAAGGACAGGCGCTGCGCGGTGAGATAACTGAGATTCTCCAGCTCGCTCGCGCTGAGCGCATGCGGTCCGTTCTTCACCAGCAGGGCGAGCCCGATGTAGTAGCGCTCGATCGCCGGCATCAGCGTGTGCGCGAGCGCGCGCAGGCGGAAGGCGGAATTGCTCTGGCCGGGTCCGCGTTCGAGGATGCGGCCGTCGGTGCCTTCGACCGTGGTCAAGAGGCCGCGCGTCTGCAGGAAGTCCAAGGTGGCCTGCACGCGCTCGCCGAACTCGGCCTCGCTCCAGGGCAGGAACAGCTCGGCCTGCACGAACGGATAGACCAGCCGCCCCAGGCGCAGGATCGAGGCGCGCGCGAGACGCCGGTTGTTGTTGAAGCAACAGCCGATCCACGCCGCGGTCGCGAACAGATGGGTGATGTTGTTGCCGAAGTAGCTGAGCAAGACACCCGGCTTTTCGTCGACCGTCAGCACGTCGCCGAGCGGATGAGTGGTGCGGCGAATCCATTGCATCTTCTCGCCGTAGGCGACGATCTCGGCCGGCGTCTGCGGCGTCACGGTGACACGATCGGAATAGGGCAGCTCGGTCAGCAGCGCCTTGCACAGCTCGATCTGTTCGAGCAGATCGGCTTCGGCCATCGCGTGTTTGGGCGTGGCCAGCAAAGTCAGCGCGAGCAGATTGATCGGACCTGCGTGCGCGGCGCGATTGATGTTGACCAGGATGCGCTCACCCAGAACATCGACGGCGCCCTTCAACCACGCCGGCTTGGCTTCCGGATCGGCCGCCGAGGCCTGCCATTCCGGCGCGACTTCGTCGAGCAGCGGCTTTAGGAACAGCGGCTCGCCGAAGTTCAAGGTGACCGCGCCGTAGTTATGGCGCAAAGCGCCCAGGCCGCGAATCAGGCTGCCCCAAGATTCCTTCTCTTTCGGCTTGCCCGACAGCTCGCCGATGTAGGACTCGCCCTCCATGATCTTCTCGTAGCCGATGTAGACCGGCTGGAACACCACCGGGCGATCGGGCTGACGCAGGAAACTGCGCAGCGTCATCGACAACAAGCCGCCGCGTGAGGTCAGCATGCGGCCGGTGCGCGAGCGGCCGCCTTCGATGAAGTACATCAGCGAGATGCCGCGCGCGATCAGCTGACTCATGTACTCGCGGAACACGGTCGAGTAGAACGGATCGCTGAAGCTGCGGCGCAGGAAGAACGCGCCGCCGCGGCGCAGCAGCGAGCCGATCAGCGGCAGGTTCAGATTGACGCCGGCAGCGATGTGCGGCACCGCCAAGCCGTTGTGATAGAGCACGTAGGGCAGCAGCGCGTCGTCGGTGGTGCTGCGATGGCAGGGCACGAAGATCACTTCGTGGCCGGGCACGATTTCGCGCAGGCGATCGAAGTGATGCATGCTGACGCCGTGGTAGATCTTCTCCCACAGCGCACTCAAGAGGAACGAAGCCGAACGCACCACCAGATGCGACTGGTCGGCGGCGATTTCCCAAGCGAACTGGCGCGCCTTCGCCGCCGATTCGGCGCGGCTGATGCCTTCGCGGCTCGCATTGGCGTCGATCGCCTGCTGCACCGGTGCCGCGTTGACGACGCCGTCGATCAAGGTGCGCCGATGCGAAAGATCCGGCCCGATCACGGCGGCGCGGATGCGCCGGAAGTGCACGCGCAGGATGCGCTGCAGCTTGCGCACGCCGCGCTCGGTGTCGGCCTCGGCGGCGACGAATTCGCGCAGGTCGATCGGCGCCGCGAACTGCACCACGGTGTCGCGGCCGTTCAAGAACAACGCGAGCAGGCGGCGGAAGCGTCCGACCACGACCCAGTTCTCCGAGAACAGCACGCTGAACCAGCCCGATTCGCGCGCCGGCGCGCGGCCGACGAAGATCGACACCGGTACTAAGCGCACGTCCTTGCCGGGGTCGGCGCGGACCAGGTCGGCGAGCAGGCTCAGTGTTTCCGAGCGCGTCGGATGCGGCCGCCGGCCGAACAAACGCGGCCGCCGCGACAGCGCGATCACCGCGCGGCGGCGTTTGATCGGCAGGCGTGCGGCCGCCGCGAACGGCGAAGGCAGGCCGGCTTCCTGGCAGGCGCGCTCGAGGATCAGCGTGTCCGACAGGCCCGGCCGCTCGATCACGTAGACGGTCGGGCGCGCGTCTTCAGGCAGCAGCGCGCGCGCGTCTTCAGGCGTGCGGCGGATGCGCACCCAAGGGCGCAGCAGCGCGCCGATCGCGTTGAGCCAGGCCGGCGCCTGCGGGTCGTGCAGCGCGGGCGGCGCCGCAGGGGGCGAGGGTTCCATCGGTTCAGTTTATCAGGGCGGGGAAAGTCACCACCGTGTCAGCGGTGCTCGGCTGTGCGACGGAACGCGCCGGCCTGCTGGCGCGGGCGCGGCGGCCAGGTGCATGGCGTTCGTCCCGCAGACGACCGCGGGCTCTTAGGCGTGCGCTTTCTCAGTTTGGTACAGGCGCAAGACCGCGCAGAGCACGCCGACCGTGCCGCGATAGACGCGCAGACGGCCGGCGCGTGCGCGCAGTTCGATGAACTGCGCGCCGTCACGAGGAGAGATAGAAACCGCCGTCGACGTTGACGCGACGATCTCTACGCGAGGGGATCAGCCCTTTGCCGGCGCCTCGGGCGCGGCGGCGGCAGCCGGCGCCACGGCGGCGGGGGCCTTGCCTTCGCCCTTCTCCAGCGCGTGCTTGCCGTACCAGCGGCCGTCAAGATTGACCATCTCGGTCTCGCCGGTCAGCGGCGTGTCGAACAGCGTGTAGCTGATCTTGACCTTGGCGGTCTTGCCGTCGTTGGAGATCACTTCGGATTTGACCGAATCGAGCGTCTGGTCGATCGACAGGCCGTACACCGCGAGCGCTTCCTTCACGCCCTGCAGGCCGGTACGCGCCTTCTCCATCGACTGATCGTAGGTCAGCGCGCGCGCTTCGTCGGCGCTCTTGAGGTTGAGCGCGCGTGCGGTCTTGGTCACCACGGCGAGCACTTTCTTGACCGCGTCCGGATCGGTGAAGCGCGTCTTCTGCACCCAAGCACCGGCTGCGGTGATCGCCGCCAACGCCTGCTGCTTCTCCGCTTCGGACATGTCCTTGTTCTGCTGCACCAGGCCCTGCAACCAGCCGCTGCCCATCGAGACGTACATCGGAATCTGCTGCTGGTACTGCGCGTCGAACGCCTTCAGCTGCGGCTCGAGTTCGGCGTACAGCTTGGTTTCCGCGTCCGGCTCGGTCAGCTTGCCCATGGTGTCGGCGAACTTCTTGCGGTCCTCGTCGCTGACCGGCTCCGCGTCCTTGCCCCAATCGGCTTTCGCCTTGGCGAAATCGGCCGGCGGCAGCGCGTGCTGCATGAGTCCGGCAATGTCGTTCTGCTTGAGCAGCGCCACGGACTTCTGGATCGCTCCGTCCGGGCCTTCGGCTTGAACGGCCGGCGCCGCGGCCGGCGCGGCGGTTTCGGCCTGCTTCTGCTCGCAGGCGGAGACGAAAACGATCAACGACGCCGCGAGTGCGGCGCGGGCCATGGGCATGCGCATCGGAATTCCCCGGTTCAGAGGTTAGGAAGGGGCGGCACTTTAACAGCGCCCCAAGACGGCAGCCACTGCGAATGCGTGAAATCGCCAGCAGAGCAAGCATCTACTGACCGCCAGCAAGAATTTGCGCGCAGACCTCATTCGATCCGCTGCCGCCTCTCCGATCAAAAAATCGCCCAACAAAAAACCCGGCAAGCAAGCTTGTCCGGGTTAATCCGGCAGGGCCGGAGGGGGAACTGGTCGTCGTTATCTGGGAGACGGTTATCGGGGCGCTGTGGTCGTCTTCACCGAATTCTGATGGTCAATATACTTAAGAGATATAGCTAATGCAATACTTTAATTGTTAAGCAGCATGCTATTGATATTTATGACACTTATTTTTGAAGCGCGTCCATCTTTGCGCGCCGCCGCGCGTCCGGCGCTTGCGACCATTCGTTGTTGAACAAGGCCGGCTCCCACGAGCCATAGGTCGGATTGGGCAGCACGAACCAGCGTTCGCCGATCCAATCCGCATACGGCTCAACCGCGGCGCGACGGCCTTCGGGCGTATTGGCGACCACGTCGACGAAATCGCCGATCTGATCGCCGAGCTGCATCAGCACGCGATACTTGCGGCCGACCAGCTGGCGCCGACAGCCCTTCTCGGTGCCGTTCTGTTCGCAGCCTTCGACCACCGTTCCGAGACCCAGAAAGGCCGTTTCGCTGGAAACCGGGAAGCCGGCCTCGCGCAAGTTCTCCAAGGTCGCCGTATTCAAGTCCTGCGCGCGGTTGGACAGATAGAACACCGTCACGCCGCGCTTGTCGGCCAGCTTGGCGAATTCGAGCGCGCCCGGCAGCGCCTTGGCCGCCTTTTCCTGGCACCAGGCCGCCCAGGTCGCCTCGTTGAATTCGCCGCCGCTCTGGATCAAGCGCGCCTGATAAGGCGAGTTGTCCAGCACGGTTTCGTCGATGTCGAGAATCACCGCCGGTTTTGCGCCTTTGGGAATACGCGTGCGATCGCCCTTGGCCAGCGCATCCCATTTCGAATTCTTCAGCGCGACGGCGAGCTTTTCGCCGGCCTGACGGAATACCTCACGAAAGATCAGATCGTGTTCGACCGCGGTCTGCGTCCACACGACCGCGTTGAGATTGTCGTTGGCGGCCGGACCGGCCGGCACCGGCGGCGGCGTGGTGGCAGACGTCCGGCGCGAATGGGGCGCGCCGGCGCAGCCGGCCAAGAGTGCGGCGGCCAGCAGCAGGGAAATCGAAAGCTTCGACATGCGAACTCCGAAGGGTTGGAGGAAAAGGACGATAGACCAGGCACTCCCCGCCGTTCGCGAACGCGTACACGTTCGCGACGTCGGCAGCGGCCGACGCCGGAGCGAACGTTCGATCGCCCCCGGCGGGATTGGATTTGCAACGGTCAGCGCATACGATCGAGCAAGTTTATGACAAGCCGTCAGGCGCACCGTCGCGGCTGCCGACCTCCCACAGGGACGCTTATGGAATCGCCGTTCGGCCAGCGCCTGCGCCTCACGAGTTACGCGCTCACCGCGCTGGCGCTGTTTCTGATCCTGTATCTGCACCTGTTGCCGGCGCTGCTCGCCGGTCTTTTGGTGTACGCGCTGGTCAATGCGCTGGCGCCATTGCTGCAACGGCACCTGCCCGGGGCGCGCGCGCATTGGCTCATCGTCGCGCTGCTCAGCGTGGTCGTGGTCGGCTTGCTGACCTTGGGCACTCTCGGCGCAGTCAGCTTCCTGCGCAGCGAGCTCGGCAATCCGAGCGCGGTGTTCGAACGGCTGATGCCGCTGCTCGAACGCGCCCGCACGCAATTGCCGCAGGTGGTGGTCGACCACCTGCCCGACAGCATCGACGACTTCCGCACCGTCGCGATCGAATGGCTGCGCGAACACGCCGCCCAGCTGCAGCTTGCGGGCAAGACCTTCGCGCGCGTGATCGTGCACCTTTTGATCGGCATGATCCTCGGCGCGATGATCGCGCTCTACAACGCGCGCCCGAACGGCCGCGGCGGACCGCTGGCGCAGACCTTGGCCGAGCGCTGCGGCAACCTGGTCGACTCGTTCCACGACATCGTCTTCGCGCAGGTGAAGATTTCCGCGCTGAATACGTTGTTCACCGGCATCTTTCTGCTGCTCATCCTGCCGCTGTTCGGGGTGCACTTGCCGCTGGCGAAAACGCTGGTCGTGGCGACCTTCGTCGCCGGACTCCTGCCGGTGATCGGCAACCTGATCTCCAACACGCTGATCTTCGTGGTCGGCATGTCGGTCTCGCTCGGCGTCGCGGTGGCCGCGCTGGTGTTCTTGATCGTCATCCACAAGCTCGAGTACTTCCTCAACGCGCGCATCGTCGGCACGCAGATCCGCGCGCGCGCGTGGGAACTGTTGATCGCGATGCTGCTGATGGAATCGGCTTTCGGCGCGCCCGGCCTGATCGCGGCGCCGATCTACTACGCCTATCTCAAGCGCGAGCTGGCGGCGGCGAAGCTGATCTGAAGCCGCTCAGCCCGCCGGAGCCGCCGCTTCCGCCGACCGGCGCAAGCTGAGCGCGCTGCCTGCCGCCGCCGCGACGATCGCCGCGATCGCCAGCCATTGCAGCGGGCTCAAATGCTCGCTCAGGAATGCGACGCCGGCAGCCGCGGCGATCGCCGGCTCCAGACTGAGCAAGGTGCTGAAGGTGCGCGCAGGCAAGTTGGTCAGCGCGATCATCTCCAAGGTGTAGGGCAGCGCCGAACTCAGCACGGCGACGCCGAGCGCGAACGGCAGGAGGTCGGGCGATAGCAAGGCGAAGCCGGCGTGCGCCACACCGACCGGCACCGCGAGCAAGGCGCCGATCGAGGTGCCGAGCGTGACCGCATCGGCGCCGTACGCGGCTCCGGCCTTGCGGCCGAGCACGATGTACAACACCCAGCCGACGCCGGCGGCCAATGCATACGCCACGCCGAGCGGATCGAGCCCATGCATCTCTTCGCGCAGCGGCAGCAGCAGCAACAGGCCCGCGATCACCAGCGCGATCCAGACGAAGTCGATCGCGCGGCGCGAACTGAACACCGCCAGCGCCAGCGGGCCGGTGAACTCCAGCGCGACCGCGATACCGAGCGGAATCGTGCGCAGGGAAAGATAGAACAGGAGATTCATCGCGCCGATCGCGAGCCCATAGCCCCACAGCGCACGCCGATCTTCGCGCGTATGCACGTTGCGCCAAGGCCGACGCCAGGCCAGCAGGATCAGCGCCGCCAGGCCCAATCGATAGGCGGTCGCCCCTTCCGCGCCGACCGCCGGAAACAAATGCTTGGCGATGGCCGCGCCGCATTGGTAGGACAGCATGCCGATCAACAACGCGACGATGGCGAGCGCGATGCGCGCGAAATGCGAACGGGGGGACATGGAGGATGCCGCGAAAGGAGTCTGCCGATGATCGGCGCAGACTCGCGCGAATGCTACCGGGCGGCGTGTCCGCCACCATGCTCTGCTGACAACCACCGTCAGCAGAGCACGGCGAGCACGCGCTTCAGTCGGCCAGCAAGCTGGCCAGTCGCGCGATGTGCGAGGACGCCAGCTCCTGCCGGTGCGCCGCATCTTGTTCGCTGTCGCGGCCGGACCAGTGCAGATCCTCTGCCGGCAGTTCGCGCAGGAACCGGCTCGGTTCGTTGACGAGGATCTCGCCGAAGCGGCGCTTGCGTTTGGCGTAGCTCAAGGAGAGCTGTTCCTTCGCGCGCGTGATGCCGACGTACATCAAGCGCCGCTCTTCCTCGACCCGTCCTTCGGCAAGACTGCCTTCGTGCGGCAGCGTGCCGTCTTCGAGTCCGACCAGGAAGACGAAACGGAATTCCAGCCCTTTGGCCGAATGCAGGGTCATCAGCCGCGCCGCGTTGCCGGGATCGTCGCGGTCGCCGTGGCTGAGCAGGGCGAGCTGCGCGGCGAGATCGCCGGCGGCGCCGTCCTTCTGCATCGCGCGGAACCATTCGGCCAGTTCCTTCAGGTTCTCCAACCGCCGCTCGCGCAAGGCCGGCTCCTTGACCTGAGCGGCGATGTGCTCGGCGTAGCCGATGCGGCGGATCAGTTCCTCGACCAGATCGGCGGCGGCGACGCGCTCGGCGCGTGAAGCCAGCTCGTGGATCAAGCCGGCGAAGCCGGCCAGGGAGGACGCCGAACGCGCCGCGAGCTGACCGAGCACGGCGTCGCTGTGCGCGGCGCGCAGCAGCGAGGTGTGCCGCACGCCGGCGAGTTCGCCGAGCTTTTCCAGGGTCGTGGCGCCGATGTCGCGCCGCGGCAGGTTGACCACGCGCAGGAACGCCGCGTCGTCGTCGGGATTGTTGATCAGGCGCAGATAGGCGAGCAGATCCTTGACCTCGGCGCGATCGAGGAAGGCGGTGCCGCCGGTCACGTGATACGGCACGCGCGCCAGACGCAGTGCCTTCTCCAGCGCACGCGATTGATGATTGCCGCGATAGAGCACGGCGAATTCGTGCCACGGCGCCTTGTGCTTCTCGGCCAAGTGCGCGATCGCGCCGGCGACGCATTCCGCTTCGTGCTCGTCGTCGCGGCATTCGAGCACGCGGATCGGCGCGCCCTCGGCTTCCTGGCTCCAAAGTTTCTTCTCGAACACGTGCGCGTTGTGCGCGATGACCGCGTTCGCCGCCCGCAGGATGCGCCGGCCGCAGCGATAGTTCTGCTCCAGCTTGACCACTTTGAGCTGCGGATAGTCGCGCGAGAGCTCGGCCAGATTCTCCGGATTGGCGCCGCGCCAAGCGTAGATGCTCTGGTCGTCGTCGCCGACCGCGGTGAACATGCCGCGCTCGCCGGCCAGCACTTTCACCAGCCGGTATTGCGCGCTGTTGGTGTCTTGGTACTCGTCGACGAGCAGATAACGCAGGCGCTCGCGCCAGGCCGTGCGCGCGTCGCTGTCGGCTTCCAGCACCGCCAGCGGCAGGCGGATCAGATCGTCGAAATCGACCGCGTTGAACGCACCGAGGCGGCGCTGGTACGCGGCGTAGAGATCGGCCGCTTCGCGTTCGCGCGGACTCGCCGCGGCCGCCGCCGCCTGTTCCGGCGTCAAGCCTTCGTTCTTCGCACGCGACAGCAGCGACTGCAAGGCGTACAGCACGTCCGGCTTGGCGTTCTTGGGCGCCAGCTCCTTGACCAGGCTTTGCGTATCGTCAGCGTCGAGCACCGAAAAGCCGCGGCGCAGGTTCGCGCGCGCGTGTTCGAGCTGCAGGAACTTCAGGCCGAGCGCATGGAAGGTGCAGACCGTCAGCCCTTCCGCCGCGCTGCCGGAAACGAGCTTGCCGACGCGCTCGCGCATCTCACGCGCAGCTTTGTTGGTGAAGGTGATCGCGGCGATCTTCGCCGCGGAAAGATTCTTGCGCCGGATCAGATGCGCGATTTTCTCGGTGATCACGCGCGTCTTGCCCGAACCCGCGCCGGCGAGCACGAGCAAGGGCCCGTCGCAGTAGTCGACGGCGGCGCGTTGTTGCGGGTTGAGACTCATCGAACCTGCGGGGCGCGGAAACGAAAGAGAACGATTTAACCACGAAGGACACGACCAGCACGAAAGAAAAATGGAGAGGCGCTTTCTTCCTGCCCTTCCCCGCTCATGCGCCGGCTTCTGCGTCCTCGCGAGGACTGCGAATCGCGGCTGCCAGAGCCTCGGCGCAATCGCGCTCGATCTTCAGCGCCAAGAGATCGTCGGCGCGCGTGCGGCCGAGATTGATCGCTGCGACCGGCTTGCCTTGGCGTGCAGCCTCGCGCGCGAAGCGGTAGCCGGAGAACACCATCAAGGACGAGCCGACCACAAGCATCGCATCGCTGGCGGCGAGGTGCGCCTGCGCACGCTCGACGCGTTCGCGCGGCACGTTCTCGCCGAAGAACACGACGTCGGGCTTGAGCAGACCGCCGCAGTCGGCGCAGGCCGGCACTTCGAACGCAGCGAAGTCGAGGCCGTCGAGATCGGCGTCACCGTCCGGCGCGTCGCTCGCTTCGAGCGCGATCCAATTCGGATTGCGCCGTTCGAGTTCGCGCTGGAACTGCTCGCGCGGAAGGCGCCGCTCACAACCGAGGCAGCACACCTCGTCGAGGCGTCCGTGCAGATCGATGACACGGCGGCTGCCGGCGGCCTGGTGCAGACCGTCGACGTTCTGCGTCAACAGAACTTCGATGCGCCCTTCTGCTTCGAGCTGCGCCAACGCGGCGTGCGTGCCGTTCGGCCGCGCACGGCCGAAGCGGCGCCAGCCGACCAGACTGCGCGCCCAGTAGCGCGAGCGCGTCGTCGAGTCGCCGACGAAGGCCTGGTAGGTCACCGGCGGCGGCCGCTTCCAACCGCCCTCCAGGTCGCGATAGTCCGGAATGCCCGACGCGGTGCTGCAGCCGGCGCCGGTCAAGACGAACAGGCGCCGATGGCGCGCGAGAAAATCGCGCAAGGGAGTCGGTTCGGCCTCAGCGGTTCGCATCGGAAGGAGTTCTCGCCACGATCTCGTTCAGGTGCGGCTGCGGGACGCCGATTCAATCGCCGTTTCGGCCTTGAAATACGAGTAGCTCGGTAGTATGAAACGTTTCGTCGATCCGTATCGGCAAGGAGGAGGAGCCTCCGATGAATTCGCTACGTTATCTACTTGCGCTGGCTCTGCTGGTTGCTGGCGTCGCGACAGCCGCGGAAACAGCCGCGCAGAATGAGTACAAGCAGGACGATCCTTTCATCATCAGCAGCGAAGCGTTTCAACGCGCCCACCCGGACGTGCGCTGGCGCAACCTCGGCGCCACCAAGTACGACCAGAAGCGTTACAAGGAAGCGGCCGATCATTTCCGCGATGCGGCGAGTTACGCCGACAAGCCCTCCCAAGCAATGCTCGCACTGATGCTGTGGAACGGCGATGGGATCGCGGCCGATCGTGTGCAAGCCTACGCTTGGATGGACGTAGCGGCCGAGCGCGGCTACAAGACCTTCATCGCCACGCGGCAGAAATTCTGGAACGGATTGAGCGAGAACGAGCGTCCTCGCGCGCTGGAGCTCAGCAAGGAGCTGTATGCGGAGTACGGCGACGAGCGCGCCAAGAAACGGCTCAATCTCGAAATGACGCGGCAGAAGATCAAGGTGATCGGCAGCCACTTGGGTCGAGCCCAAGGCTCGCTGGTGCGGTTGCCCGGTCCGGACGGGAGGTTTCGTAGTATTTCCTCTACCCAGTTCTATAGCCCGCGCTACTGGAACCCGTCGTTGTATTGGTCCTGGCAGGATCAAATCTGGGAACAGCCACAAGGCCAGGTCGAAGTCGGTCCCGTGCAGTCGACGGACGAAACGCCGAAAGACAAGCACTGAGCAGCCGCCATCCGCGATCGCCCCGGCGCGATCGCGTCTCAGGCTAGGATAGCGGCCCGTTTGAGGCCGCTCCGCGATGGCGAAACTGCATTTCTATTATTCGGCGATGAACGCCGGCAAGACCACGACGCTGCTGCAGAGCGCGTACAACTACCGCGAACGCGGCCTGCGCCCGCTGATCCTGACGCCGCAGCTGGATACGCGAGCTGGTGTGGGAATCGTCGCTTCGCGCATCGGCCTGCGCTCACCGGCGCAGCGTTTCGCGCGCCATGAAGATTTGCGCGTGCTGGTCGAGGCCGATCTCGCCGCTCACGGCAAACTCGATTGCGTCCTCGTCGACGAGGCGCAATTTCTGTCCAAGACGCAGGTGTGGCAGCTCGGCGATATCGTCGACGTGCTCGGCATTCCGGTGCTCGCTTACGGCCTGCGCACGGATTTTCGCGGAGAGCCGTTTGAAGGGAGCCAGTATCTTCTAGCCTGGGCCGACAGCCTGATCGAGATCAAGACGATCTGCCACACGGGCAAGAAGGCGACGATGGTCGTGCGCGTCGACGAGCACGGCCGCGCCGTCACCGACGGTCCGCAAGTGGAGATCGGCGGCAACGACCGCTACGTCTCGGTCAGCCGCGCCGAGTTCAAGAAGATCATGGCCGGCGAGAGCACGGTCGAACTGCAACAAGCCGTGCTGCCGCTCGACGCAGGGCCGGCGGAGACTTCCAAGGAGCCGCGATGAGCGAAATGAGTTGGCCGCGGCCGCAATGGCGCGACAGCGGCGAGGAAGCGTTTCTGCTCTGGTTCGTGTTCGGCGATTTCGGTGCCGACCTCACCATCGACGCCGAGCGCTACCGCACGCGCGGCACGCCCGCCGGCATCGAGATCGTCCGCTACGTCAATCGCGAACTGGCGAAATGGGACGGCTATCCGCTCGCCGGCACGCTGGGGCGGCTGTTGTGGAGCGAGGACGCGCGCTTGTTCGAACAGGCCAAGCGCGCCGGCGAATGCGTCATGCTGCGCGGCGCGATCGCCGACACGGCCGATCTGGATGCGCTGCGCGATCTGCTCGGTACGATCACCGCGTTGACCGATCGCGGCGGCATCGCCGTGGTCGATCCGCAGACCTTGTCGATGTACGACGCCGCCGACTGGCGCCGCCGTTTTTTCGCCGTCGACGCGTTCAGCGCGCGCGAGCACGTGCTGATCCTGTGCGACGAGGACACACGTAACACGGGCCGCTTGCACGTACATACGCGCGGCTTGCGCAAATTCGCGCGCCCGGACGTCAGCGTGCGCAACGTGCCGGCCGAGGCGGCCGATCTGGCCGGCCAGCTGGCCGATCGCTTCGTCGCCTTCCAAGCCGCCGGCGGCGTGGTCGACGACGGGCATGTCGTCGATCTCGACGGCGCACCCGAGAGCATCACGGTGCAACGTGCCGGCACTCTGGGCGATCCCGAGTTCAACAACCGCCATCTCGCCTTGCGCTGGCCCGACTGACACCCGCCCGACAAAAAGGGGACGCGCGCGCCGTAGCGCGCGCGCCCCCGTTCCCTCCCCGCTGCTTGCGGGCACATCCGGTGCCCGCCTAGTTCCGATACGTGAAACGGCGCGGAAAAAGGACATCGGGTGACGAAAAAGTGCCCTGAACGCCACCCAGACCGGTTCGTGGCGAAGTTCGGCCCGATCATCGAGCCGGCGCATCGTCGGTGACCGAGTGGTCTGGCGGGTTACGGCGGCTAGCGTTGGCAGCGTGGGCAGAAGAAGGTCGAGCGCTGGCCGAGCACGATCGCGCGGATCGGCGTGCCGCAGACTTTGCAGGGCTCGCCGGCGCGACCGTAGGCGAACAATTCCTGCTCGAAATAGCCGGGCGTGCCGTCGGGGCTGATGAAGTCGCGCAAGGTGGTGCCGCCGCGACGAATCGCGTATGCGAGGATGCGTTTGACCTCGTCGGCGAGACGCGCGTAGCGCTCGCGCGAGACCGAACCGGCAGCGCGCTTGGGATGGATGCCGGCGGCGAACAGCGCTTCGCTGGCGTAGATGTTGCCGACACCGACCACGATCGCCTGGTCCATCAGGAACAGCTTGACCGCCGCCTTGCGCCCGCGCGAACGCGCCCACAAGAGATCGCCGTCGAACTCGTCGGACAAAGGCTCCGGACCGAGGCCGGCAAGCAAAGGATGCGTCTCGCCGCGCGGCTGCCACAGCTGGCTGCCGAAACGGCGCGGATCGGTGAAGCGCAGCAATTGGCCCGAATCGAGCTTCCAATCGACGTGGTCGTGCGCGCCGACCGGCGTCGCCGCCGGCAGCACGCGCAGGCTGCCGGACATGCCCAGATGCAACAGAGCGCTGCCGGGTTCGGTATGCACCAACAGATACTTCGCGCGCCGCTCCAGCTCGAGGATGCGCTGCCCGGGCAGGTTCCGGAGTAGTGCCGCCGGCAACGGCCAGCGCAGCCGCGGTTGGCGTACGTCGAGTGCGACCACGGTGCGGCCGAGCAGATGCGGCGCCAGGCCGCGGCGCGTGGTTTCGACCTCGGGAAGTTCGGGCACGTTCGCTCTCGCTGACGACTCCGCTCAGATGGCGGTGTAGCGGCACGATGCAAGACAGGCCGCGCGATGGCAACGGCTCGGACGAAGATCGCCGTCGGCCGCTAAGGCGAAGCCGACGGCGGCACCGCGACTTCGTTCTCCGGCGCTGCGAACAACCGCGCGCTGAAACGATCGGGCACCAGCGCGATCGCGCCGCCGACCTCGACGTAGCGATCGCCGTTGATCGCATCGGTGCCGCCGAACTTCAGCAGCGTGTCGTCGAGCTGCAAGGTCGCCAGCGGCGGGTCCAGGCCGAGCTTCTTCGGATCGAAGGCGTCGGCCGCACGGCGGTCGCGGATCGATGCGGTCGCGATCGCGAGCAATTTACCGACCGCTTCGGCATCGGCGGCGCGCGCGTACGGTTCGAGCATGCGCCAGCCGTCGCCGGTCTTTTCGAAGCGGCGTGGCGTGCAGCCCGCGCAAGCGACCGCAACAGTGCGAACCAGCGCCGGATCGATCCGCGTCAACGGCTCGGCGATCAAGCTGCGCTCGTGGCGCACCTGCGCCCACACCGCCGCACCGAGCAGTGCGGCCAGGACGAAAAGCAACAGCGGCATGCGGGTGCGGCGGCGCATGCGACTCAGCGCTCGCGCTTCTTGTGCGGCTTCTTCGGCGGCGTCTTCTCCGCGACTTCGCCGATCAGCGTGCAGCGAAGCAGGATCGGTTTGCGCAGCGCGGCGCCGAGGCCGTCTTCGAAGAACATGCAATCGAGAATGTTGTCGGGCAGCGTCTTGCGCGCGGAAAAGACATTGATGGTTACGCGCGGCTCGGCCCGCGCGATCTGCGCCAGCTGGGCCGGGTCGAACACCGGCGGAACGACGCGCACGCGGCCGGGCTTGGCCAGCTCTTTTTCGATACTGCCGAGCACAATCTGGCCGTCCGCGGCGGCGCCGCTGCGGCTCGCATCGGCCTTCGGTTCGCCGACGAAGGCGATCGACACGCCGATCGCTTCGCCTGTGGTCTTGAGCTTGGCGGCGGCCTGTTTGGACGTACGCACGACGATGTCGATCGAGGCACCGCGCACGCCGGCGGTTTTATCGGCGGACGCCGACGCATCGCCCACTGCGAACGCGAGCGCCAACACAGCAAGCTGGATGAGCCTGGGCTTGATCGCCGTATCCTCCCCGCCGCGCCTACGCTACCGCCGCCGGCGCCATGCGATCAACGCGCCGCTGCCGGCCAGCAGCAACGGCAGCGCGATCAGGAAGGCCAGCGCGAGCGTGGTCAGTTGTGCGGGAGTGAACGCCAAGGCGCGATCGGGCGCGCGGCGCTCGACGATTGCAACCTGCGCATCGTCGCCCAGGAGCCAGTCGAACACGCGCTGGCCGAGCTCGCGATTGCCGCCGTTGCCGAGGAAGCTGTTGGAGAGGAAATCGCCGTCGCCGATCACCACGGCGCGTTGCTCGCGCCGATCCGGTCGCGGCGAGACGCGCGTCAGTGCGAAGCCGAGATCGAGCGGGCCGGCGATTTCGCCGGCGGCGCTGTCCTGACGGATCGTGTCGACCGCCGCGCCCGCCTTCGGAATCGCGCCGGTTTCGTTCCACGACTGCGCGCTCGAGCGCAGGATCGGCTGCACGTCCCAGCGCGCCTCAGCCAGACGCGCCAGCGCCGCCGGCTGCGGAAACAGCGTGGTCAACGCGAAGTCGCGCGTGATCGCGTGCGGCGGATATTGCGTGAGCGCGACGAAGCTCGGATCGCCGACGCCGAACGCCTGCCCGCTGCCGTCGACCAGGGTGCCCGGCAGCACGCGCAGGCCGAGTGCCAGCGCGAGCGCATCCAGGCCGCCGCCCGCTGCGCCGGCCGGCTCGTCCGGCTCGGCCAACCACAACAAGGCGCCGCCGCGATCGACGTAGTCGACCAGTTCGCTCGCGACCGCCGCCGGCAGCGCGACCTGCGGATCGGCAACCACCACAAGATCGGTGTTCTCCGGCACCTTGCCCAGATTCGCCAGCGGCAGCGGCACCGCGCGCAGACCGCGCTCGCTCAGCGCGGCGACGAACTGGCCGAGATCGGCGTTCGCCTTGCCGAGCGGTTGCCGCTCGCCCTCGCCTTCGAGGAAGGCGACGACGCGCGTGCGTGCACGCGACAGGCGCAGCAGTGCGTTGGAGAACTCCGCTTCGCCCAAAACCTTCAAGCGTTCGCTGTGGTCCTTGTAGCGCAGCTCCATTTCGCCGTCGACGTTGACGCCGGCCGCGCGCATTGCGCCGGGGTCCTCGTCCGGATCGACGAAGCGCAGGCTGAGATCCGGTTTGACGCGACGGTAGCGTTCGACGAAGTCAGCGATGATCGCGCGCAAGCCGCCCTGACGCCGCGCGTAGCTGACGACTTCGACCGGCGCATCGAGCGAATCGAGCAGCGCCGCCGACGCCTCGCCGAGGCTGGCGTTGCGCTCGCGGCTCCAGTCGGCCACCGCCGCATAGCGCGTACTCAAGAAAGCGAGCGCGGCCGCAACCGCGAACAAGAGCGCCGCATAGATGAAGTTACCGAAACGTTCGCGCATGGCGGCGGCCGGTCCTAGTCCGCGCTCGCGCGCAACGCGTCGAGCCGGCGCGTGGCCAGGGCCAGCGCGACGCCGATCAGCAGCAGGAAGTAGACGACGTCGACACTGCCGACGAGGCCGAGCAAGAACGGCTGCAGATGCGTCGGCAGCGCGAGGTAGTTGATCGCCGCGTTGCTGACGCCCTGCAGACGTGCGCCGGCGTCGACGGCGGCGAGCAGGCTGTTGAGCGCCAGCGCAGCCGCCGCGGCCAGCACCGGCTGCGCGGTCCAAGCCGAGCAGGCGAGCCCGATCGCACACAGCGCAGCCGCATACAGACTCAGTCCGAGCAGCGCGGCTGCGAGCTTGCCGAAGTCGAGCGCGGCACCGAAGCCGAGCGCGAGCGGCATCAGCGCGACCAGGGCTGTCAGCACCAGCACGAAACCGAGTGCGCCGAGGTATTTGCCGAGCACGATGCGCGCGTTGCCGACACCGCTGGCGAGCAGAAGCGGCAAGGTCTGCGCGCGGCGTTCGCCGGCGAACGCGCGCATCGTGACCAGCGGCACCAGCAGCACGAGCAGACTCGAATAGCTGCGCAGCAGCGCGATCGCGATGAGATCAGTCGCTCCGGGCGCATTCTTCAGCGCGCCGAGTTTTGGCATCAGGTCGAGAAAGCCGTCGAGCGAGAGCAGAAATTGCCAGGCCATCAGCGCGACGACCACGGCGGCCAGCATCCACGCGAACGGCTGCACCGCGAGGCGGCGCCATTCGTGGCGTGCGATCAACAGCGCGACGCTCATGCGAGCGCCTCTTGCGCAGCCGCGGCTCGCGCCGCAGCGCTTGCCGGTTCGTCCGCAGCCGCGATGGCGAGGAAGGTCTGCTCCAACGAAGCGTCCTCGCTGCGCAGCTCTTCCAAGCCGAAACCGCGTTCGACTACGGCGCGCGCGAATGCGTCGACGGCGACTCCGGGCTGCAGGCAGATGCGCCAACGATGCGCGGCGAGCGGTTCGGCGCTGGAAACCAGGTCGAGCGATTGCCAATCGACCGCGTGCAGGCGGCGCGCGACACCGACGCGCAGCGCGGCTTGCGTCTCGGCACGCGCCGGACCGCTGTGACGCAACTCGCCGCGATGCAGGATCGCGACGCGGTCGCAACACGCGGCCACATCGGGCAAGAGGTGTGTGGACAGCACTACGGCGTGCTCTTCGCCGAGACCGCGCACGAGTTGGCGCAGCTTGAGCGCCTGCACCGGATCGAGACCTGAGGCCGGCTCGTCCAGCACGATCAGCTCGGGTTCGTGCAGGATCGCCTGGGCCAGACCGACGCGCTGGCGAAAGCCCTTCGACAAGGTCGCGATCGGGCGCCGCTGCACCTCGCCCAATTCGCAACGTTCGATCGCGCGCGCGACTGCGCCGGCGACCGCGCCGCGTGCCAGTCCGCGCAGACGCGCGCAGAAGACGAGGAACTCGCGCGGCGTCAGCTCGGCGTGCAGCGGCGGCGTTTCCGGCAAATAGCCGATCGAGCGACGAGCCAGCTCGGGATGTTCGTAGAGATCCTCGCCGTGCAACCGTACGCTGCCGGATGTCGGCGCCAGCACGCCGGCGATCATGCGCAAGGTCGTGCTCTTGCCGGCGCCGTTGACGCCGAGCAGGCCGAGCACCTCGCCGCGATGCAGCTCCAATTCCAAACCATGCACCACCGTACGTCCGGCGAGGACGCGGTCGACCTGGCGCAGGAGTAGGGTCGGCGAGGGGAGATTCACGGGCGGCGATGTTGCGGCTCCGCCGCGACGCCGGCAAGCACGGCTTGTGCGAACTGCGTGGCGAGTTCGTCGCAAAGCTTGACGCCGCCCCGTAGCGCCCCCATTGACAGCCGCGTATAGTCGTGTCTCATTTCCTCCCGCTTCGTCTCTTCATGTCCGACACTCTGATTTCCCTCGCCGCCCGCGGCCTGACGCAAGGCTCCTGGGGCACCTGGCTCGTCTACATGCTGGTCGTTACCCAGCTGACGATCTTCACGGTGACTCTGTACCTGCATCGCAGCCAGACGCATCGCGGCGTCGATTTCCATCCGGTCCTCGCGCACTTCTTCCGTTTCTGGTCGTGGCTCACGACCGGCATGGTCACCAAGGAATGGGTGGCGATCCATCGCAAGCACCACGCCAAGGTCGAGACCGAGGAAGATCCGCACAGCCCGCAGATCCACGGCATCAATAAGGTGTTCTGGGACGGCGTCGGTCTCTACCGCGACGCCAGCCACAACCTCGACGACATGGACAAGTACGGCCGCGGTACGCCGGACGACTGGATCGAGCGCAAGCTCTACTCAGCGCATGCGTATTGGGGCCCGACCCTGATGGCGATCATCAACGTCGCGCTGTTCGGCGTGGTCGGCATGGCGCTGTGGGCGATCCAGATGATGTGGATCCCGTTCTGGGCCGCCGGCTTCGTCAACGGCGTCGGCCACTGGTGGGGCTATCGCAACTTCGAGTCCGCCGACACCTCGACCAATCTGTCGCCGTGGGGCGTGTGGATCGGCGGCGAAGAGCTGCACAACAACCACCACGCGTTCCCGAGCTCGGCCAAGTTCGCGCTGCGCCGCTGGGAGTTCGACATCGGCTGGGCTGCGATCCGCCTGTTCGAGATGCTCGGCCTGTCCAAAGTGCTGCGCGTCGCGCCGGCGCTGGACGTACGCCCGAACATGCATCTGCCGGACGCCGATACCGTCAAGGCGGTGCTGTCGCACCGTTTCCACGTGATGAGCGACTATTTCCGCGGCGTGATCGCACCGACCCTGCGCGAAGAGGCCGGCAAGGCCGGCGCCGGCATCGCGGCGCTGCCGCGCAAGCTGCGCAAGGCGCTCGGCAACGGCGGCCGCTGGCTCGACGCCGCTTCGCGCGATCGCATGACCGCCTTCACCGACAAGCACCCGCAGCTGCGCACCGTGTGCGAGTTCCGCGCGCGCCTGGCCGCGCTGACCGAGCGCAACGGCCGCAATGTCGACGGCATGCTCGACGGCCTGAAGGACTGGTGCCGCGAAGCCGAAGCGACCGGTATCCGTACGCTGGCGGAATTCGCGGCAAGGCTGAAAGGTTATCGCCTCGCCGGCGAAGCAAGCTGAGGCTCGCGCAACCGTCAAACAGAAAAGCCCGCTTCGTGCGGGCTTTTTCTTGCGCGCACCGAGGCGCCGCCACTCGGATCAGGACGCGCGGCGGAAGCTCGAACGATTGCGCACGATCGCCTCGGCGCAATTGCGACCTTCGCGCTTGACGATGTCCATTTGCGTACGGCTCCAGCGCAAGGTGTAGCGCACGCATTGCTCGGGCTCACCTTGCGCCGCCGGAATTTCAGTCGCGACGACTTCGGCCACGCCGTCTTGCGACGAGGTCGAGTCGATGCGGTAGCGTCGATTCTCGTCCGCGCCGAGCCCGTGCACCCAGACCAGCGTCTTGGCGTCGAAATCGAATTTGATCCGCTCGTAGGAATGGACGGTCTTCTTCGGACCGTCGTCGTAGATGGCGTGGAAGGCGAGCTCATCCGGTGCGATCAGGGCGATATTGGCGATCGTCGGCAGGGTGATTTCGCGGTGATCACCACTGTAGTCGCGATAGGTCATGCTGCCGTTCCAGCGGCCTTCGGCGTCGACGAGCGATCGCACCGGCGCCGGATCGTAGAGTGCGTGCGCAGAGGTTGCAGCGAGAACGAACAGCAGGGCGGGCAAACGCGATCGCATGGGCGAAACCTTCACGGATAGTGGGCGCGCCTTCGATGCTCGCGAATCGAAAAAGGTTGAGCCGCCGCGGCGGCAACGCCCGATAGCCGTACTGCCGTAAAACAAAAACCCGCCAGCAAGGCGGGTTTTTGTTTACGAAAGCGGAAGAACCAAGATTCTGCATTTCCGCTTTCGCGGAGATGATGTAGCGGTAGGTCATGCGCTACGCGCAGGCCTCACGGCTTACTTGATCTTGCCTTCCTTGTAAGCGACGTGCTTGCGGACGACGGGGTCGTACTTCTTGACCTCCATCTTGTCCGGCGTGTTCTTCTTGTTCTTGTCGGTGGTGTAGAAGTGGCCGGTGCCGGCCGAGGAGATCAGACGGATCTTGTCGCGCTTGGATGCCATGGTCAGTTACTCCTCAGATCTTTTCGCCGCGCTTGCGCAGCTCGGCGACGACGACTTCGATGCCCTTCTTGTCGATCGTGCGCAACCCATGGTTGGACACGCGCAAGGACACCCAGCGCTTCTCGCTCGGCACCCAGAAGCGGCGCTCGTGCAGGTTCGGCAGCCAGCGGCGCCGCGTCTTGTTGTTGGCGTGGGAAACGTTGTTGCCGGATTGGAAACTCTTTCCGGTGACTTGGCAGACTCTGGACATGCGAACCTCGGTATCTCGATTCCGTCCTTGGCCAGGACGGCGGCGGCCCAGCGGCGACGATGCGCCGTGCGGTGCTGGAAGTCCCTTCACGTCCGACGCGGGCGGACCGCATGACCGGAATCCGCGTGCCCGAAAGGGCAATGAACGAGGCAGGGAGCCGCACTTTATAGCCTAATCAGGGGCTTGCGGCAAGCACCGCGACGCCGAGCCGGGCCAGAGCACCGCGCGATCGGCTTCGAGCAGACTCACGCCGTCGAGAGCGACTTCGGCCGGCTCGTCAGCGGCACGAAGAGGCGCGCCTCACGCCTCTTCCACCGCCGTGCGCTTGGAGCGCTTGATCAGCCAACCCACCCCGCGCAGATCGGAAATGCCGACCAGGGCGCGATTGAGGTTGTTGTACTTGGACACGCCGGTCCCGCGCGGGCGGTGATTGACCGGCACGCTGCGCACCTGCCAGCCGGCCCGCTGCATCAGCGCGGGCAAGTAGCGGTGCATGTGATCGAAATAGGGCAGGTCGAGGAATGCCGCGCGCTCGAACAGCTTGATGCCGCAGCCGGTGTCGGGTGTGTCGTCGCGCAACAGCCGCGAGCGGATCGCATTCGCCCATTTCGAGGCCCAGCGCTTGCTGCCCGAGTCGCGCCGGTTCACCCGCCAGCCGGCGTAGAGCTTGATCGCGGCCGGCGATTCGTCGCGCATCGCGACGAGCTTGGGGATGTCGGCGGGATCGTTCTGGCCGTCACCGTCCAAGGTGGCGATCCACTCGCCGCGCGCGGCTTTGACGCCGTTGCGGATCGCCGTGCTCTGACCGCTCTGGCTCAGATGGCGCAGCACGCGCAGTTCGGGATATTGCGCCTTCGCCTGCGTCAGCACGGCGAGCGAGTCGTCCTTGCTGGCGTCGTCGACGTAGACGATCTCGAACGCGACGCGCCCGCGCAGGGCGGCGGCGATCTCGGCCAAGAGCGGCGGAATATTGTCGCGCTCGTTGAACACGGGCACGACCACGGAAAGTGCAGGCATACGCGAAGGAACCGGCGCGAAAGAAGCGCATTATCGCCGAACGCGCGTTCGCGCGCCGGAGCAGGGTTCTCAGGGCGCGCCGGCGGCGCTCAGCGCGGGGGGGCCGTCGAGCGCTTGCTGCCAGGTGCGTTCGAGCGCGCCGAAACTCGTGTCGCTCTTGGCCAGCAGCACCAGGGTGCCGTCGCGGATCGGCACTTCACGCCCGCGCATGCCGTCGCGCTCGAAATCCGCCGTGGCCGGCGCTCGATGCTGCACCACGTACACCACGCTGACCGGACCGTCCTCGCGCGGCATCACCATGTGCACGGTGCGATAGGCGCCGACCGGGCATTCGCTGACGTAGGCGATGCCATCGGGCACCGCCGCCAGCTCGACGCCGCGATCGGCGAACGCCTTGCGCACGTCGGCCGCCGGCAGCGTGGCGGTGCGCGACAGCGCAGCGCGCTCGCCCGGACCGGTCACATGCTCGGCCACCAGCTGCGACAACGGCGCGCTCGTTTCGTAACGGCGCCACAGGCCGACCGCGAGCACCAGACTCGCCGCCGCCGCGAGCGCGATCCAGCCGAGACGGGCTCGATTCCCGCCGCGCCGCTGGCGTTCGCCGGTCAGCTGCGCGAGCAGGATGCGGTCGGCCAGTCCTTCCGGCACCGGCATGCTCAGCGCGGCGGCGAGCCGCGTCTCGAATGTCTGCGCGCGTGCGTACGCCTCGGCGCAGAACGGGCAGGTTTGCAGGTGTGCGCGCGCGGCGCGGTCGTTGACCTGCGGGTCGCTGCCGAGCAAGCGGCGGAACTCAAGGCAGTCCATGCAGGGCCGCCTCCTGGACCGTGTCGCCGTCGAGCAGGGCGCGCAGTTTCTGACGCGCGCGGAATACTTGAGTCATCACCGCCGCTTCACTGATGCGCAATTCACGCGCGATCTCGGCGCAGGAAAAACCGCCGAGCACCTGCAGCACGAGCGGCTCGCGGTACTTCGGTTCGAGTTTGGCGATCGCCGCGCGCAGCACGGCATCCTCGCCCAGATGCTCGGGGCCGGGCGCGCTGTCGCCGAGTTCGAGCTCGGCGATGTCGGTCGTCGGCATCGGCTTGCGCTCGTACAGACGCGCATGCTCGCGCCGCAAGATCGTGACCAGCCACGCCTTCGCCGCGACGTTCTCGCGCAGGGAGTCGAGCCCGCGCCAAGCGCGCAGGAAGGTCTCCTGTACCAGATCCTGCGCCAGCGCCTCCTGACCACAGAGCCAGTAGGCGTAGCGATAAAGTTCGCCGGAATGCGCGCGCACGAGCGCCTCGTACTGTTGCTGACGTTGACTCACGCCAGCAACAGACCGGGCTTTGGCATCCTCGCTTGCAGACTCCCTCATGCGGCGTCGCGCTACTCCGGCGTATTCTCGAAACCGTCCTCGAAGATCGTGTCCGCCGCCGTCACCAGGAACTCGACCGGCAGCGCGGTCGGATTGTGCACCGAATCGTTGCTGTGCACGCACAGATTCGCACTGTGCGGGCCGGGCTTGAGGGTGCTCGCGTCGAAAGTCGCGGTCACGGTCGTCTCGGCCCCCTGCGCGATCGCGCCGGCCGCCGGGTCGACGCTGAGCCAGGGCACGCTGACCGGGCTGACGCAGTCACCCGACGACGTATTGATGCTCCAGTCGAGCGGCAAACTGCCGGTGTTGCTGATGTCGAAAGTCTGGGTGGTGGTGTCGCCGACGGCCGCCTGCGCGCTCAAGCCGGCCACCGACAGCTCGAGCACCGGAGCCGCGGCCTGCACGATGATGATGCCCGACATGCCCTGACCGCCGGTGCCGCCGTGGTTGTTGCAGTAGAAGCGGAATTCGCCGACGTTGGGGAACGGAACCGTGCAGTTCGCGTCGCACGAGAACAGACTGTCGTCGGAGCGCAGCGGATGGAAGCTACTCGCCGTGAAGGCGACCGAATCGCCCGGCGCGATCGTCAGCGTGTTCGGTGTGTAGGTGAAGCCGGAGATGCCGACCTGATGCGTGGTGCCGCCGACCACGCGAATGATGCCGGACATGCCTTGGCCGCCGGCACCGCCGTGGTTGTCGCAGTAGTAGCGGTATTCGCCCGGCGTGGCGAACGTCTGCGTACACGCCGTATCGCAGGAGAACAGGCCGTCGTCGGTGCGCAAGGGATGGGTGCCGCTGGCGGCGAAAGCGACCGAGTCGCCTGCCTGGATGGTCAGATCGTTCGGCGTATAGGTGAAGCCGGAGATTCCGACCTGGTGCGTGGTTCCGCCCAGGGTGCCGACGGGACCGCCCGGCCCCTGACGGTTGGCGGCGAAGGCGGACAGCGAAACCAGCGCAAGGGCGCTGGCGACGAATGCGAGCAGGGTGCGCATGCAGGTTCTCCCCGGAGGTGGAACCCGTGAGTACCGCGAGAGCGGCCGATGGTTGTCGCGCCGGTCGAAGCGCCGGCGATCTTAACGAATGCGCCCGAGCAGACCGTCCAGCTCGTCGAGGCTGTGGTAATGGATGACCAGCTTGCCGCGGCCGTTGCGTCCGTGGGCTAGATTCACGCGCGTAGCGAGCTTCTCGGCCAGATCGCGCTCCAGCGCGGCGATGTTCGGATCGCGCGCCGCCTTGCTCTTGACCGCGCCGCCGGGGGGCGCCGGCAGCCTGCGTACGGCGTCTTCCAGCTCGCGCACCGACCATTGCTTGTCGGCCGCCTCGCGCGCCAAGGCCAGCGCTCGCGCCTCCGGCTGCACGGTGGCGAGCGCACGTGCGTGGCCCATCTCGAGCCGGCGGTCGTCGAGCAGACGTTTAATCCCTTCGGGCAGGTCGAGCAGGCGCAGCAGGTTCGATACCGCTGCGCGCGAGCGGCCGACCGCCTCGGCGACTTGCTGGTGGGTCAGTTCGAACTCGTCGATCAGGCGCGCCAGCGCCTGCGCTTCCTCCAACGGCGACAGATCCTCGCGCTGGATGTTCTCGATCAGCGCCATCGCGACCACGGCCTGGTCCGGCACTTCCTTGACCAGAGCCGGAATCTCGCTGAGGCCGGCTTGCTGCGCCGCGCGCCAACGGCGCTCACCGGCGATCAATTCGTAGCGGCCCGGCGCGATCGCGCGCACCACCACCGGCTGGATCAAGCCTTGCGCCTTGATCGACGCGGCCAGTTCCTCGATGCGTTC
This sequence comes from Dokdonella sp. GW821-FHT11D02, assembly GCF_058808595.1. Classification (NCBI taxonomy): domain Bacteria; kingdom Pseudomonadati; phylum Pseudomonadota; class Gammaproteobacteria; order Lysobacterales; family Rhodanobacteraceae; genus Dokdonella; species Dokdonella sp. GW821-FHT11D02. The sequence goes on from NZ_CM179520.1 coordinate 5,023,139, forward strand.
GGCGTCGAAGTGATGGCGCGGCTGGTATTTACCGGGACGGATTGCGGAGGTTTCGAGCGTGCGCAGCTCGCCTTCGGACTCGTTCGCGGAACCCGGTGAAGCCGCATCGCCGCCGCCGAGCAGGGCGTCCAGGCCGCGTCCGAGTCCGAGTCCTTTTTTCTTTGCCGCCATGAGCGTTCTCCGTGCGATCGTTGTCGATCGCGAAAATCAAAGCGGCTGTCTCCGCCGCTTTTTTCAGTTGGTCGCCGCTGCGGCGGAAGGTCCACGCTCGCGCCGCAGCATCTCGCCGGCGAGGCCGAGATAGGCGATCGCGCCGCGCGATTCGCGGTCGTACAGATTGATCGGCTTGCCGTGGCTGGGTGCTTCCGCCAGGCGCACGTTGCGCGGAATGATCGAGCGGAACACCTTGTCGCCGAAATGCTTGGTCAGCTGCAGCGAGACCTCGTTGCCGAGGTTGTTGCGCACGTCGTACATGGTGCGCAGTAGGCCTTCGATCTCGAGCGCCGGATTGAGCCGCGCGCGCACCGCCTTGATCGTGTCGAGCAGGCTCGATAGACCTTCCAGCGCAAAGTATTCGCACTGCACCGGAATCAGCACGCCGTGCGCCGCGGTCAGCGCATTGATCGTCAACAAATGCAGCGTTGGCGGGCAATCGATCAGGATCGTGTGGTAGCGGTCGTCCAGCTTGGCCAGCTGATCCTTCAAACGCATCTCGCGCGCGAGACTGTCCATCAGCTTCAATTCGGCCGCGGTCAAATCGCCGCTGCCGGGCAGTAGATCGAAACCCGCTTCGGTGGTCTGGATCACGTCGCCGATCGCGGCTTCTTCGAGCAGCACTTCGCAGCCGCTCGGATGCGCCGTGCGCTTGTCCACGCCGGCCGCCATGGTCGCGTTGCCCTGCGGATCGAGATCGATCAGGAGTACCTTGCGCCGCGTCTCCGCCAGCGCCGCAGCGAGGTTGACGGCGGTGGTGGTCTTGCCGACCCCGCCTTTCTGGTTTGCCACCGCGATGATGCGCGTCATGACGATCCTGCCCGCCCCTGCTGCTCCGGCGCGTCCGGCCGGACCCGCTTGATTACCACGACATGCCGTTCCGCGTCCAAACCCGGCACCTCGAGAACGTCGACGCGATCGACGCGAAAAGCGGCCGGCACGGCGGCGAGTTCGTCTTCCGGAAAGCGGCCCTTCAGCGCCAGCCAGACGCCGTTCGGCGCGAGCAAGTGTCCGCCCCAGGCGAGCATTTCGGCCAGGCTCGCGAAAGCGCGCGCGCTGACGCAATCGTAGCTGCCGGTCGCCGCTTCGACGCGGCTCTCGGTCACGCGCACGTTGTCGAGTTTGAGTTCGCGCACCGCCGCGCGCAGAAAGCGCGTCTTCTTGCCGTTCGAGTCGACCAGGGTCACGGCACGCTCGGAGGCCGCGATCGCCAACGGGATGCCGGGCAAGCCGGCGCCACTGCCGAGATCGGCCAGGCTCGCACCCTGCACGTACGGCGACACGGCGAGCGAGTCGAGCAGATGGCGCGTGACCATCTCGTCGAGGTCGCGCACGGCGCTGAGGTTGTAGGTCGCATTCCAGCGCGCGAGCAGCCGGACGTACGCGAGCAGCCGCTCGATGGCGGCGGCGGAAAGATCGAGATGCAACGCTGCGAGGCCGGCGACGAGGCGCCGCCGCAGCGGGTCCTGGTCAGACATGCGGCGACGATCGGAAGTGCGGGGGCGCGCAGTATCCGCGCGGAAGGTTCCGAAATCCACCGCGCAGGACGAATGCGTCCGGCCCGCGCAAGTCTTTGCGCAGGCCGGACGTCATAGCGGGGCTCAATTCAACGCGTTCAGGTCGACGCGGGCGATCAGAAGGCCGCGGTCGCGCAGTTCGGTATTCAACGACTGCTTCAACCAAGCCCGGCGCAGGTCGGCTGCTTCCGGCAAGCCGGGCGCCGCGAGCCAACGATGCATCGCGTTGTGCAGCAGATTCTCGAGGTCTTCGATGACGACATCGGCGCGCTCGGGATCGAGCACCTGAAAATAGACCACGCCGCGATAGCGCTGACCGTCGACCGCGAGATCTTCGATCGGCATCGCCGCACCGGCGAGGCTGATCTTGTGCGCGACGCGCTCGACCAGCGGTACGACCAGATGAGTGCCGGAACGAACCGCGCGCACATGACCGTCCATGCGGCGGAAGGTGTACACATGCCCTTCTGGAATACGTCGAATCGAGGCGACGACCAGAAGGGCGAGGAGACACAGAGCGGCTAGCAGGATCGGGGACAACATTTTCTTATCTCTAGCGCAGTTACGAAACGTACTTCGCGTTTCGTCGTAATAACACAGGGCAAGTGAACTAACAATCACTTAACAGTTTGCCGGCCCCACTCATAACCAAAGCTGAATATTTCCCAGCTGGATTCGCCGAATCGATACGACGTTCAGCCCGGTCTACCGACATCGGCGCGTCCGCGCAGGTTCGATCCGGCGGCGAGAAACCAGAATCCGGCGCATAGGAGCACGACGTGGATGCGGTCCTCGGGCGACACCTCGCCGCAGCGGACGTGCGGAAGCGACGCTTACAATGAGCCTCTCCGCTTGCAGACAGCTCACGCCATGGCCTATCCGCACACCCGCCTGCGGCGCATGCGCCGCGATGCGTTCTCGCGCGCCCTGATGCGCGAGACCGATCTCATGCCGTCCGACCTGATCCTGCCGGTGTTCGTGTGCGAAGACCGCGACACCGTCGAGCCGATCGCGTCGATGCCGAGCGTCGAGCGTGTGTCGATCGATCGCCTGCTGCGCATTGCCGCTGAAGCGCAGCAACTGGGCGTGCCGGCGCTGGCGCTGTTTCCGGTCACGCCGCCCGAAGCGAAATCGCTCGACGCGCGCGAAGCTTGGAATCCGGACGGACTGGCGCAGCGCGCGGTGCGCGCATTGAAGAAGGAATGTCCCGCGCTCGGCGTGATCACCGACGTCGCCCTCGATCCGTTCACCACGCACGGCCAGGACGGTCTGATCGACGACTCCGGTTACGTCGTCAACGACGCCACCGTCGATGCACTGGTCAAGCAGGCGGTCTCGCACGCCGAGGCCGGCGCCGACGTGGTGGCGCCGTCGGACATGATGGACGGGCGTATCGGTGCGATCCGGAAGGCATTGGAAGCGGGTGGCTACGTGCACACGCGCATCCTCGCCTACTCGGCCAAGTACGCCTCGGCCTTCTACGGCCCGTTCCGCGACGCTGTCGGCTCCGCCGGAAATCTCGGGAAAGGCAACAAGTACACCTACCAGATGGACCCGGCCAACAGCGACGAGGCGCTGCGCGAAATCGCGCTCGATCTCGACGAAGGCGCCGACATGATCATGGTCAAGCCCGCGCTGCCGTATCTGGACATCGTGCGCCGCGCCAAGCGTCGCTTCGGCGTGCCGACCTTCGCCTACCAGGTCAGCGGCGAGTACGCGATGCTGAAGGCGGCGGCGCAGAACGGCTGGCTCGACGAGCGTGCCTGCGTGCTCGAAGCGCTGACCGGCATCCGCCGCGCCGGTGCCGACGCGATCCTGACCTACTACGCTCTGGACGTCGCGCGCTGGCTGCGCGAGGGGCAATGAGTTCGAGGACCGAACGCTCGCAGCGCGAAGCGCGGCCAGAACGAAGCCGAGATCTTCGTTCTGCTCGCCCACGGCGTGCGTTTCGGCTCTCCAGCTCCGACTCTTCGCCGGCGATTCGATGACTTCCCGCTACGCCGTCTTCGGCCAACCCATCGCGCATTCGCTGTCGCCACGCATCCATGCCGCCTTCGGCCGCCAGCTCGGCATCGCGCTCGACTATCGCGCGATCGAGGCGGGCCGCGCGGATTTCGACGCGCGCCTGGCCGCGTTCGCGCGCGAAGGCGGCCGCGGCGCCAACGTCACCTTGCCGCTGAAGCAGGACGCGCTCGCGGTGTGCGCCGAGCTGAGCGATCGCGCGCGCAGCAGCGGCAGCGTGAATACCTTGATCCGCGACGGCGAGGTCTGGCGCGGCGACAGCACCGACGGTGCCGGTTTGTTGCGCGACCTGCGCTTGCGCCATGCCTTCGACCCGCGCGAGCGCCGCGTACTGCTGCTCGGCGCCGGCGGCGCCGCTCGCGCGGCGGCGTTCGCGTTCGCCGATACCGGCGTAGGCGAGCTGGCGATTGCGAACCGCACGACCGAACGCGCGATCGAACTTGCACGCGCCGTCGGCACCGCTGCGCGTGCTTGCGCGACGAGCGAGCTGGCGACGCTCGGCCGCTTCGATCTGATCGTCAACGCGACCGCGGCCGGCCACAACGGCGCGACGATCGCCTTGCCGCCGACGCTGTTCGACACGGACACGCTCGGTTACGACCTCTCCTACGGCAAAGCCGCGCAGGCATTCATCGACGCGGCACACGCCGCCGGAGCCGCGCGCGTCAGCGACGGCCTCGGCATGCTGGTCGAACAGGCGGCCGAAGCGTTCTCGCTGTGGCACGGCGCACGCCCGGACACGGCGCCCATCTACGCCACCTTGCGCGAAGGCTGACCTGTGCAATGCCGCTCGCACTGCGGCGCCTGCTGCATCGCGCCGTCGATCTCCTCGCCGATTCCGGGTATGCCGCAGGGTAAGCCGGCCGGCGTGCGCTGCGTGCAGCTGACCGACGAGGACGCCTGCGCGATCTTCGGCCAGCCCGAGCGCCCGGCCGTCTGCCGCAGTCTGCGTCCCTCGCCATCGATGTGCGGCGCCGATCGGAACCAGGCGATGGCACTGTTGAGCGCGCTCGAGCGGGCGACCCAGCCGACCTGATTTCCAGCGAGATCGATCGTCGCGACGTCGAAGAAAGCATGCCGGCGATCGTCGTATCGATGCGTCGGCTACGCCGAAGCCCCTAGTCGCTCGGCTGACGCAGGTAACGGTTCTTCAGCTTCACGTACTGCCGCGCCGAGTAGTACAGCTTTTCGATTTCCTGCGCCGACAGCTGGCGCACGCAGCGCGCCGGATTGCCGACCCACAGCTCGCCTTCGCCGACGATCTTGCCCGGCGCGACCAGCGCGCCGGCGCCGACGATCGCATGGCGATGCACGATGGCGCCGTCGAGCACAGTCGCGTGCATGCCGATCAGGCAGGCGTCGCCGATCGTGCAGGCGTGCAGGATCGCGCCGTGGCCGACGGTGACGTCGGCACCGACGACGAGCGGAAAACCGCCGGGTGTGTAGGGACCGTCGTGGGTGACGTGCAGCACGGCGCCGTCCTGCACGTTGGTGCGCGCGCCGATGCGGATGTGGTGGACGTCGCCGCGCGCGACCGCGCACGGCCAGAACGAGGCGTCTTCGCCGATCTCGACGTCGCCGATCACGACCGCCGCGGGATCGATGTAAGCGCTGGCGGCGACGCGCGGGAGTAGGCCTTCGTAGGGTCGAACGTTCATCGGCGGCGTGCTGGGGCGATGCGCAAGCGTACCAGCGCGGGCCGCTCGGGCGCTCAGGATTTCGCCTGCGCCAGCTCGCGGCAGAACGCGGCGGTCGCCTCATCTTCGGGAAAGCAGCTTTCGATGTGCAGTTCGTCGAGGGTGACGTCGCGCGGCGTGGCGAAGGTGGTGATGGTCGAAAAGAAGCGCAGCTCGCGGCCGTGCTTGCGGAACGCCACCGCCAGCAGCGGCGCCGGCGCGTGATCGAGCTCGTGCCGCCGCCAATGCGCCGGCACGTCCGGATAGGCGAGGATTTCTTCCAGCAACGCGCGCGCCTGCGCGTCGCCTGGCGCACTGCGCACGGCATCGTGCAGGTGGCGAATCAGATCGCCGGCGACCTCGTTCCAGTTCGCGACCGCGGCGCGCAGATCGGCCGGATCGAAGAAATGGCGCAGCATGTTCCGATGCGGGCTGTGGCGGCCGTCGAGCAGAAAGCGGTTCACGCGCATCGCGGCGCGATTGGCGCCGAGAATGTTCCAGCGCCGATCGACCAAGAACGCCGGATAGGGTTCCTGCTGCGCGAGCAAGAGATCGATCGCGCGCCGGACTTGTTCGAGCATCGGTTCGTCCAGCGAGCGCTCGGCGTATTGCGGCGCGTAACCGGCAGCGACCCAGAGTTCGTTGCGTGCGCGCAGCGGTATCGCGAGCGCGTCGGCCAATCGCGCCAGCATCTCGCGGCTCGGCTGCGCCTTGCCGGTCTCGACGTAGCTCAGATGCCGGCTGGACAGACCGGCGTCGAGCGCGAGTGCGAGTTGGCTCAAGCGTCGCGTCGTGCGCCATTCGCGCAACAGAGCACCGATCGGGTTGGCAGGCATTGCATCGAGACGTGGGAAGAAGACGCCGAGGATAGTCGCGCATCGGCCGATCGACCATGCCGCCTCGCTCGTCGGCACGCGTACGAACTCGATGCGATGACCTGCCACGTCATCGCGCCATGACCTGCGGCGTCATTGCCGCGAGGCCGCGCGCACCGGAGCATGGCCGCTTCTGTGCTCGTTGGAGAAACCGCCCATGAATCGCCGACGTTTCCTCTTGCTCGCCGCGGCCGGCAGCGCGGCTGGCGCGGCGGCTTCCGTCGCCGCGCGTTCGGTCGATGCCGACGCCGCCCCGCTCGATGCGGCCGCATTCCACGCCTCGCGTCGTTTCGCGCGCACGCCGTTCGGCGACATCGCCTACGTCGAACGCGGCCACGGCGCGGCCGCATTGTTCCTGCACGGCTTTCCGTTGAACGGTTTCCAATGGCGCGCGGCCCTGCCCCAGCTCGCCCGCGAGCGTCGCTGCATTGCGCCGGACTTCATGGCTTTGGGCTACACCAAGGTAGCCGCCGGGCAGGATGTCGGGCCGCAGGCGCAAGCGGCGATGCTGGTCGCGCTGCTCGATGCGCTCGGGCTCGATGCGGTCGACGTGGTCGCCAACGACAGCGGCGGCCAAGTCGCGCAACTCCTGCTCGCGCGCCATCCCGGCCGCGTGCGTACGCTGCTTCTGACCAACTGCGACAGCGAAATCGACAGCCCGCCGGCCGCGCTGCAACCGGTGATCGCCTTGTCCAAAGCGGGCCGCTACTGCGACCGCTGGCTCGCGCCGTGGCTGGCCGACAAGGCGCTCGCGCGCTCGGCGCAGGGCATCGGCGGGATGTGCTACGACGATCCGGCGCATCCGACCGACGAGGCGATCGAAACTTATTTCGCGCCGATTCTGGCGACATCCGAGCGCAAAGCATTGATGCATGCCTACGCGATCTCGCTCGAACACAATCCGCTGCTCGGCATCGCGCCGGTGCTGCAGCGTTCGACGGTTCCGACGCGCATCGTCTGGGGCAGCGGCGACACGATCTTCTCGTCGGCGAGCCCCGACTATCTCGATCGCAGCTTCGGCGGCTCGCGCGGCGTGCGCCGGCTCGCCGGCGCCAAGCTGTTCTGGCCGGAGCAGCGTCCGCAGGTGATCGTCGAGGAAGCGCGTCGACTGTGGAGCGAGCACGCCTGAGCGCGGTGCGGCGGCGCGGCGCTTGATTTCAACGCCGCGGTGCGCCACGTTGATGGACCGTTCCCGACGCTCCGCCTCCATGCAAGACACCAATCCGCTGCTGCAAACGACCGGCCTGCCGCGCTTCTCCTCGATCCGGCCCGAGCACGTCGAGCCCGCGATCGATGCGATCCTGGCCGACTACCGCACGCGCATCGATGCCCTGCTCGCGCATGAAGGGCCGCGCGACTTCGCCGGCGTCGTGCTGCTCGGCGAAGAACTCGAAGATCGGCTCAGCCGCGCCTGGGCGCCGGTCTCGCATCTGCACGGCGTCGCCGACAGCGAGGCCTTGCGCAAGGCTTACGCGGCGGCGCAGGAAAAGATCGTCGAACACGCCAGCGAGCTCGGTCAGAACCGTGCTTTGTACGCGGCGACCAAGGCGGTCGAGGATGCGCCGGCGAGCCGTGCACTGCCGCGCGCCGCGCGTACCTTGGTCGAACACGAGCTGCGCGACTTCAAGCTTTCCGGCGTCGCGTTGGAAGAGCCGGCGCGCTCGCGCTTTCGCGAGATCGCCAACGAATTGGCCAAACTCGCGACCGAGTTCGAGGAAGCCGTGCTCGACGCCACCGATGCGTGGAGCGAAGCCTTGACCGATGCGGCGCAGCTGGCCGGCATTCCCGAATCCGGCCGCGCCGTGCTGCGCGCTTATGCCGAGGAAAAAGAAGCCGACGGCTGGCTGGTCACGCTGAAACAGCCGAGCGTGCAGGCGGTGTTGACCTATGCCGACGACCGCGGCTTGCGCGAACGCGTCTATGCCGCCTATCAGACGCGCGCTTCGGATCAAGGACCGAGCGCCGGCCGCTTCGACAATTCCGAGCGCATCGAAAAGATTCTCGCGCTGCGCCACGAAGCGGCGCAGCTGCTCGGCTTCGGCGATTCCGCGGAGGAATCGCTGGCGACCAAGATGGCGCCCTCGCCCGATGCGGTGTTCGCCTTCCTGCACGATCTCGCCGCGCGCGCCAAACCGGTGGCCGAACGCGAGCTGGTCGAGTTGCGCGCGTTCGCCGCGAGCGAACTCGGCCTCGCCGAGTTGCAGCCGTGGGACGTCGGCTACGCCGCCGAAAAGCTGCGCGAGAAGAAGTACTCGTTGAACGAAGAAGAACTGAAACCGTACTTCGCGCTCGACGCCGTCTTGAGCGGCTTCTTCGCCATCGTCGAGCGCGTCTTGGGTGTGTCCTTGCGCCTGCGCGAGGACGTCGACGTCTGGCATCCGGACGTGCGCTACTACGAACTGGTCGACGCCGACGGCAAGGTTTTCGCCGGCGCCTACGTCGATCTCTACGCGCGCAGCGGCAAGCGCGGCGGCGCCTGGATGGACGTGTGCATCAACCGCTTCCGCCGCGACGACGGCGTGCAATTACCGGTCGCGTTCCTGACGTGCAATTTCGCGCCGCCGACCAAGGACACGCCGTCCTTGCTCACGCACGACGACGTGCTGACTTTGTTTCACGAATTCGGCCACGGCTTGCATCATCTCTTGACCGAAGTCGACTACCCCGGCGTCGCAGGCATCAGCGGCGTCGAATGGGATGCGGTCGAATTGCCGAGTCAGTTCATGGAGAACTACGGCTGGCAGCGCGAAGCGCTCGACCTGTTCGCGCGCCACTGGCAGACCGGAGAGAAGTTGCCGGACGAGCTGTTCGCACGCATGCAGGCCGCGCGACATTTCCAAGCCGGCATGTTCCTGGTGCGCCAACTCGAGTTCGGTCTGTTCGACTTCCGCATCCATCGCGAATTCGATCCGGCGCGCGGCGCGCGCGTCCTGCAGATCCTGAGCGAGGTGCGCGACGAAGTCGCCGTGATCCAGCCGCCGGTCTGGCAGCGGTTCCCGCACGCGTTCACGCACATCTTCGCCGGCGGCTACGCGGCCGGCTATTACAGCTATCTGTGGGCCGAGGTGTTGTCCGCCGACGCATTCGAGCGGTTCGAACAGGCCGGCGTGTTCGATCGAGCGACCGGCGCGGCGTATCGGCAATCGATACTCGCCGTCGGCGGTTCGCGCCCGGCGCTGGAGAGCTTCGTCGAGTTCCGCGGACGCGAACCCAAACCCGATGCGCTGCTGCGCAGCTACGGCTTGGCCGCCTAGACGAAGCTGAGCTGCTCCAATCGCGCGATGGAGAGGCCTGCGTCGTCAGCGACGCGCAGGCCTTCCAGCGTGAATCAGTCGAGCAGGTCGGCCGGTACGTTGCCGCCGTTGGCGGCGATGCGCGCCAGCACGGTCTTGTGCAGCCAGATGTTCATCTTGGCGGAGTCGCTCATCAGTTCGGCGGGAACGCCCAATTCCTGCGCCAGCTCCTTACGCGCGGCCAGACTGCTGTCGATGCCGAGCAGCTTGAGCAAGTCGACGATCGAGGTGCGCCAGTTGAGCTTCTCCGCGTGCTTGGCCGCACGCTCTTCCAGCTGCGCGACGACGTCGACGACTTCGATCGGAGTCGGCGCTGGCGGCGCGGCAGGCGGAGCCGATGCGGGCGTGGGCGCCGTGTTCGCAGGTGCGGTGCCGGGCTGAGCCGTCGGGGCGGGCGCGGGCGCGGCGGCCTTGGCTGTGCCGAAACCGAGCGTAGAGAGGAGTTTGTCGAAGATGCCCATGGCGTGCTTCCTTTAATGGTCGTGGACGAACCATCGCATCGCCGTGTGGCGGCCGATCGACGGCCGTGCACTATGGGGCAGATCGATGACGCCGCGTGTGACGCGTTACAGGATGTATCCCATTACAGCGGCGCGGTTGCAAAACGTCACGAACGCGCACCCGTCCGCCCGACTCGATCGACGCGCGGGTGGCGACGAAACGGTGCCGACCGGCGTTAGCGTCGCAGCAGCAGCACGCGCAACCAGTGCGCGCGCCACGACAGCAGGAAGGCGATGGTCAGCGACGCCGCCGCGAGCGTCATCACCCACACCAGCGCGGCCATCGAGGGGTGATCGACCAAGAGGCACAGCGTCAACGACACAGCGAGCGCGAGCGCCGCGAGCAGCCGCAAGCGTTTCGTCGTCGCGGGCAGGCGTGCGGCGGCACCGCGCACTTGGCGCCAGTGCGGTTCCATCGCCAGAGCGAGCCAGCCCATGCCGAGCAGATTGGCGAGCACGGCGCCGAGCAAGAGCAGAGCGTCAGGCATGCGCCACCTCCGCCCGCGCGCGCGCCGGCGGCGCGCGCCGCAGCCGCCGCGCGGCGAAGAACGCGATCGCAGCCGCGACCAGCAGGAACAGGTCGACACCGGCCACTGGCCAATAGCCGGCGCCGATCGTACGGATCAGGTGATCGCCCGTCGTCGCCCAGTTCAGCAGCACCGCCAGCACGGCGAGCACGCCGACGGCGAGCGTCTGCTCGTACCAGGCCGGGTTGCGCTCGCCGCGCGCGACCGGTGCACTGCGCCAGAACGCGTGCGCCATCGCGACTACCCAGCCGCCCCAGAACAGGTAGCGCTCTAAATCGCCGCGCCCCGGCCAGCCGGTCGGCAAGGTCTCCGGCAGCAGGCGGTTGGCGATCAAGAGGCCGAGCGTAGCGAGCAGCATGCCGGTCAAGGTCGTCACGCCCAGCGCATCGACCACGCGTGCGCCTTGGCTGCCTTGCTTGGCGTGCTGGCGTTTGCGCTTCTCGACGAAGAACAGAAATCCGGTCGCGATGCAGACGGCGCCGCTGAGGCCGCCGAGCACGTACAGCCAGCGCAGCAGCCAATGACGGAAGTGCTGCAAGTGCAGCCCGGTCAGAAACTCGTTGATGCTGTCGACCACGGTCGCGGGCGGATCTTCACTCAGCACCTCGCCGGTCGAGGCTTTGAAGTGAACGCCTTCACCGGTCAGCGCGATGCGATCGGTGCCGGCTCGATAGACGCTGACGTAACCGTTGGCATCCCCGACATGCTGCAGGTTGAGAAAGCCGACCTCGCCGACCATGCCGCGCTCGCGCCAGCGCCGCTGCGCTTCGGCCACCATCGCATCGACCGAGGCCAGCGGTGCGGCGACGCCGGCACGATGGTGCGGCAAACCGGTTTCCTGCGCTTCGATCTTCTCGTGCAATTCGTGCAGCGGGTCGAGCTGCGTATGCGTGACCGGAAAATAGATGCCGGCGAAGATGACAAGGCCGGTGAAAGCGAAGAAGAAGTGGAACGGCAGCGCGACCACACCGGTCAGGTTGTGCAGGTCGAGTACGCTGCGCTGGTTCTTGTTCGGCCGGAAGGTGAAGAACTCGCGGAAGATCTTGCGGTGCATGACGACGCCGCTGACCAGGGCGACCAGCATCATCAGCGCGGAGAAGCCGACGATCCAATAACCGACCTCGCGCCATTCCAAGGTCAGGCTGTAGTGCATCGGATAGAAGAACTGGCTGCCGATCTTGAGCGAATCGTCAGGCAGCAGCTTGCCGTTGCGCGGATCGATCGTGCGGTCGCCCCAGACCGCTTCTTCCGGGTCCTTCGCGTTCGCCACCTCGTAGCCGGCGTACAGCTCGAGCACCGGATCGCGATGCGTCGTATAGGCGCTCCACTGGCGCACCACGTCGTAGTGCTGCGGCATCGGACCGTTGACGCGATCGCGCATCGCCTCGATGCTTTCCGGCGACGGCTGCATGCTTTCGAATACGGGTCGCAGCATGCGATCGAACGAGGGCATCGGTTGCGGCGCGAAGCGCGACTGCGGCACCGTCCAACGATCGATCTCGCGATCGAACACCGACAGCGAACCGAAGAAGAACACGACGATCAGCACGAAGCCGAGCAGCAGACCGAACCAGGTGTGCAGCCAGGTCATCGCTTGACGGAGGTTCTGGAACACGGGCGCCTCCCTCAGCGGACGATCAGGTGTTGCAGGAACGAAGCGGCGGCGGCCATCGCCGCGCCGCCGCCGACGAGTACGATCCACGCACGCGCCAGACTCGGCGTGACGAACGCCCAGCAAAATGCGACGAGATAGAGCAGGAAAGCGAGGATGCTGCCGAGATGCTCGCCGTCGTGAAACTTCATCCCGAGCGCGTACGCGCCGGCCACGGTGAGCGCGAGGAAGCCCCAGCAGAATGCGTAGCCGCCGAATACGGCGGCGCCGATGCGCAGCGCGATCGGAAGGCGTGTAGCGGAAGCGGTGGTGATCGCCATCTGGGTGGATCCTGGATGCGAGGAATGCGGCACCGTCGGTGCGGCTGCGCTCGGTGGGTCGATCGTCAGAACCGATACGTCAGGTTGAGGTTGGCGCTGCGCGGCATGCCCCAGCTGTAGGTGCTGTAGTAGCTGAAGATCGTGTAGTACTTCTTGTCGAGCAGATTATTGATCGTCAACGCCGCCGACAAATGCGGGTTGAACTCGTAACGCGCGCTCGCGTCGGCGACCCAGTAATCCGGTGCGGTATATCGCTGTTTGGTGCGCGTCGGCGTGTCGATGTCGCCCCAGGTTTCGTCCTGCCAACGCGCGCCGCCGCTCAAGGTCAGGCCTTTCCAGCGGCCCTCGGGCTGGTAGCTCGCGTACAGCGTGAACTCGTTGGCCGGGGTCAGGGTCTGCGTGCGCGCGCCTTCCTGCCGCGAGATGTGATGCGTATAGCCGCCTTGCAGCTGCCAGCCCTGCGCGATGCGGCCCGACACTTCCAGCTCGTAGCCTTCGGTCTTCACGCCTTGCGCCGCGCGGTAGGCGACGCCGCCGCTCGGCGTACGTCCGCTGGTTTCGATGCCGAAGTTGTCTTGCTCCAGGCGAAACACCGCTGCCGACGCATTCAATCGGCCACCGAAGAATTCCGCCTTGGTGCCGATTTCGTAGTTCTTGCCTTCCAGCGGATCGAGCACGCGGCCGCGTTCGTCCTGCAACGACTGCGGACTGAAGATGCTGGTGTAGCTGGCGTAGAGGGACCAATGCGAGTCGAGATCGTAGATCGCACCGACGTAGGGCACGAACACACCCGATTCGTCGAGCTTGGACACCTCGTTGCGATACCACGACCAGCGTCCGCCGGTGATCAGCTTCAAGTCGTCGCGCAGATTCCAGCGCGCCGCCGTGTAGACGCCGCGCTCGCGCGTGACCTCGTCGTTGGTGTAGTTCGGGGTCGCGCTCCACTGCGGCTTGGGAAAGTCGCCGATCCAATGGTAGTAGTCGTCGATGGGCGCCTCGGGCAGGTACCAGCCGGAATTCTTCCAGCGGCGCCGCGCCGAAGAGACGCCGACGACGAGCTCGTGCTCGCGCCCGCCGAGTTGGAACGGGCCATTGACGAAGCCGTCGAACGCATCGCTGGTGGTGCGGCCGATGTACTGGCCGATCCACATGCGCACGCCCGAACCGTCGTGCGGATTGGGAAAGCCCGCGGCGGCGGCGCCTAAGTTGGCGTCGTAGCCATTGATCTGGTGGTTGTATTGCATCTTGGCGACCCAGCCGTTGTCGAAGGCGTGGTCGAGCGTGGCGAAGCCGGTGCGCGTGTACTGATCCCAGTGGCTCCAGTTCGCGCCGTTGTTGAACGAGCGCGGCATCGCGTTGAAGCCGCCGTCGGTGTTGAGCAGCGGAATGCCGCCCCAGGTCGACACGTCGGGCTTGCTGTCCTGCTGGTCGCCGCCGACGGTGAGCAAGGTGTTGGGTGTCAGGTCGGCTTCGAGGATGCCGTAGAACACCTTGGACTGGCGCGAGTAGCGGTCGAGATTGGAGCCGCGGTCCTCGTAAGCCGCGACGCCGCGCGCACGCAGGCTGCCGCTCTCGTTGAGCGGGCCACCGAGATCGGCCTCACCTCGATAGGTGCCCCAACTGCCGCCGCCCAGCTGCACTTCGCCGGCGAAGTCGTGCGTGGGCTTCTTGCGGATCAGATTGATCGTTGCCGACGGCGTGCCGCTGCCGGTGAGCAGGCCGGTCGCGCCCTTGAGGATCTCGATGCGGTCGTAGATCGCCATGTCGCTGAGCGTGTTGCCGGCCGAATAAGCCGAGTCGCGCATCATCGGAATGCCGTCGTACTGGAAATTCTGGATCGCGAAGCCGCGCGCGTAGTACTCGGTGCGCTCGCTGTCGTAGGTGACGATGCTGACGCCCGGCGTGTGCTGCATGACCTGGTCGATCGAGGTCAGGTTGAAGTCGTCCATCACCTGCCGCGTGATGACGGTGATCGACTGCGGCGTCTGCCGCGGCGTCAGCACCATGCGCGTGGCAGTGGCGATCGCGCCGGGCGTGTACGAGCCGCTGCCTTCGGTGATCTCGCCGAGCAGGTTGGAGACGACTTGGACGGTCGGCAGCTCGGCCGCTGGCGTCGCGGCGACCGGTTCCGCCGCCGGCGCGGCGACGGGGGAGTTCACGGCGTCCTGCTCTTGCGCGGAAACCGCCGCGGCGAGGGCGAAGCCGGCGGCCAGCGCCAGCGGGCGCGACCAGCCGGCGTGACGGGCGATGGTGGCGAGCGGAGCGCCGGCGCCGCGACGAGCGAAAAACATGGACGATTCCCTTACTGAACGTTGATGCGTCGAAGCGGCCGCGGACTCCACCCTCATCGATGCGTCGCGATACGCGACCACGCCGGATGAATCCGACGCCTCCTCGACACACGCGCCTACATGAGGATGAGAATTATTCTCATTGTATGCACGCGATGGAGCGGCGGCAAATCGGCCGCGAAAGCGTCTCCTAGAGATCAATGCCGCAGAAGCGGCGCAGCGCCGCCGTCAGCCTCTGGCGCCGCGGTGTTCTACGACTCCGCCGCAACGCGGCGAATCAGATCGCGCCGCGCCCCGATACCCGCCCGCGCCGCGTCAGCCGGCGAACGCGCGAAACACCTCGATCGCGCGCTCGATCGCCGCATCGTCGATATCCAGATGCGTCACCAGCCTTACCGTCGGCAGATAGCCGATGCTCGCGCGAACCCCGTTCGCCTTCAGATGCGCATCGAGCGCGCGCAGGCGCGACGGTTCGACGTCGATGAACACCATGTTCGTGTGCTGCCCGGCGACCGTGACGACGCCGAGGCCGCGCAAGCCGTCGCCGAGACGGGCGGCACGCGCATGATCGTCGGCCAAGCGCTCGACGTGGTGATCGAGCGCATGCAAGGCGGCCGCGGCGAGCAGACCGGACTGGCGCATACCGCCGCCGAGCATCTTGCGCCAATGCTTCGCTTCGCGAATCAGCTCGGCGCGGCCGAGCAGCACCGAACCGACCGGCGCACCGAGTCCTTTCGACAGGCATACCGACACGCTGTCGAACGGCGCTGCGAGTTCGCGCGCCGGCTTGCCGCTGGCGACCGCCGCGTTGAACAGGCGCGCACCGTCCAGATGCACGGCGAGGCCGTGCGTGCGCGCCCAGGCAGCGGCCGCGATCACGTACGCCTGCGGCAGCACGCGCCCGTGCCAGGTGTTCTCCAGCGCGAGCAGGCGTGTGCGCGCGAAGTGCGGATCGTCCGGTTTGACCGCTCTCTCCAGCGCATCGAGCGGCAAGCTGCCGTCGGCCGCGTGCAGGATCGGCTGCGGCTGGATCGAACCCAACACGGCGGCGCCGCCGCCCTCGTACTTGTAGGTGTGCGCTTCCATGCCGACCAGATACTCGTCGCCGCGGCGGCAGTGGCAGAGCAAGGCGAGCAGATTGCTCTGCGTGCCGGTCGGCAAGAACAAGCCGGCCTCGAAGCCGAGATCGTCGGCGAGGCGGCGCTCCAGCCGCGTGACGGTCGGGTCCTCGCCGTAGACGTCGTCGCCGACCTCGGCCGCCGCGATCGCCGCGCGCATCGCCGCGGTCGGCCGGGTCACGGTGTCGCTGCGTAGGTCGATCGTCATGGTGTCGTTCTCCGGGTCGCAAACGGCCAGCGTAACGAGAGCGGTCCCCGCTCCGCTACACTTGGCCGATGAAAATCGCGAGCTGGAACGTCAATTCCTTGAACGTGCGCCTGCCGCACGTACTCGAATGGTGTGCGAGCGCGCAGCCCGACGTGCTCGCGCTGCAGGAAACCAAGCTCGAAGATCCGAAGTTTCCGGCCGCCGCGCTGGAAGCGGCGGGCTATCGCAGCGCGTACTCGGGCCAGAAGACCTACAACGGCGTCGCCATCCTCGCGCGTGCGCCGATCGGCGACGTGCAGCATGGTGTCGCCGGCTTCGACGATCCGCAGCGGCGCATCCTCTCGGCCACGGTCGGCGACGTGCGCATCGTCAATCTCTACGTCGTCAACGGCCAAGCCGTGGGCAGCGAGAAATACGCCTACAAGCTCGATTGGCTGGCGAAGGTGACGGCGTACTTGAGCGAAGAGATCAAGCGTCATCCGCGCCTGGTCGTGCTCGGCGATTTCAACATCGCGCCGGACGATCGCGACGTGCACGATCCGGCCGCCTGGCACGAACAGATCCTGTGCTCGACACCGGAACGCGACGCGCTCAAGCGCATGCTCGATCTCGGCTTGAACGACAGCTTTCGCCTGTTCAATGACGAGGCTGGTCAATTCAGCTGGTGGGACTATCGCCAAGCCGCGTTCCGCCGTGATCTCGGCCTGCGCATCGACCTGATCCTGATTTCCGAAGCGCTGCGCGGCAGCTGCCGCGCGGCCGCGATCGACCGCGTGCCGCGCACCTGGGAACGCGCTTCGGACCACACTCCCGTTACGGTGGACCTCGATGATGGCCGCTGATTGGCCGAGCTCGCCCAGCGACGGCGAACTGGAAGAACTCGACCGCTTCCTGCGCGCACACGCGAAAGACGAAGACCTGCTCTTGGACGGCGTCCACGGCTTCCTGACCGCGCTCGCGATCGGGCCGGTGCCGGCCAAGCCGGACGAGTGGCTGCCGGAAATCCTGCACGAACCGTTCGCCGACGCCGAAGAAGGCGAGCGTGTCTTGACCTTGCTCGCGCGCCTCAACGATGCGATCGCGCCGGAACTGGAAACCGGCACCTACGAGCCGATCCTGGGCGAACTGGACACCGACGACGGCCAGCCGGCGTTCACCGCGCGCGGCTGGTGCGAGGGCTTCTCGCGCGGCATCGACCTGCACGCCCCCTCGTGGGAAGGGCGTCTGGGCAACGATTCGGATCTGATGGAATTGCTCGGCCCGATCATCGCGCTGGCGATCGACGACGGCGTGTTCGAGAGCGACGCCGAGTTCGCCCCGCTCGGCGACGACGACTACGACGAATGCCTGGCGCAGATCCCGCAAGCCGTCGGCGCAGTCTCCGACTACTGGCGTGAGCATCCGCTCAAGCCGGAAGAACGTGCCTCGCCCAGCGCCGAAGGCGCGCTGCCGCCGCGGCGACGCGGCGGGCGCTGGGTGCACTGATTCGACCGACGCCTCAGGCGTCGGCGACCTGCACCACGAGCTTGCCGAAATTGCGGCCTTCGAGCAGGCCGATGAACGCCGCCGGCGCGTTCTCCAGTCCCTGCGTGACGTCTTCGCGCAGTTTCACGCGGCCGGCCGCGATCCACTCGCTCATATCGCGGCGGAACGCATCGAAGCGGTCGGCGTAGTGGTCGAGGATGATGAAACCCTGCACGCGCACGCGCCGCTGCAGCACGATCGACATCGCCAGCGGCAAGGTGTTCGGAGCGGCCGGCAGGCTCTTGTCGTTGTAGTGCGCGATGACGCCGCAGACCGGCACGCGCGCATGATCGTTGAGCAGCGGCAACACCGCGTCGAACACCGCACCGCCGACGTTTTCGAAATAGACGTCGATGCCATCCGGGCAGGCGGCGGCGAGACGTTCGGCCAATTTCGCTTCGCGGTGATCGAGGCAGACGTCGAAGCCGAGTTCTTCCACCGCGTAGCGGCATTTGTCGGCACCGCCGGCGATGCCGATCACGCGCGCGCCCTTGACCTTGGCGATCTGCCCGACGGCGGCGCCGACCGCGCCGGTCGCCGCCGCGACGACCACCGTTTCGCCGGGTTTGGGCTGGCCGATGTCGAGCAGGCCGACGTAGGCGGTGAAGCCGGGCATGCCGAGTCCGCCGAGCGCCAGCGACGGCTGCGCCATCTTGCCGAGCGGACGCAGATCCTGTCCGTTGGACAGCGCGTAGTCCTGCCAGCCGGCGTTGCCGAGCACCAGATCGCCGACGCGGAATTGCGCATGGTTCGACGCGACCACGCGATTGATCGTGCCGCCGACCATCGTCTCGCCCAGCGGCACCGGTGCCATGTAACTCGGGCCGATCTTGTCCATCAGATTGCGCATGTACGGATCGAGCGAAAGATGCAGCGTGCGCAACAGCACTTGGCCTTCGCCCGGCGTCGGCACCGCGGTTTGCTCGAGACGGAAATCCTTCAGCGTGGGCGCGCCGTGCGGGTGCGCGGCGAGGACGATGCGACGGTTGACGGTATCGGTTTGCGACACGGTGGGCTCCTTGGAGAAAGTGACGCGGCGCCTTGAAGGGAATCGGAGAACGGCACCGCTCGGAAAAACGAAGTTCGCAACATCGGCGCGCTAGCGGCGCGCCCTTCAGGCATCCCGCTCCAGCCCGAGCAGGCGGCGCGTATCGGCCATGGCGGTGTCGAGCGGCGCGCGATCGCGCGCGATCTTGGCCAGCAGGCCGGCGCCGAGCCAGTTCTGATACAGCGCGACCGCGACGGTGCGCGCATCCGAGACGGCGCCGATCGAGCCGTCGAGGCGGCCCGCTTCGATGCCGCCGGCGAGGCGGGCGATGATGTCGCGCGTCCCCAGCTCCAGCGCCGCGCGCATGCGTTCGGACAGGTCGCAGACTTCGGCGCCGAGCTTGACCACAAGGCAGCGACTCTGCGTTTCCGCATCGGTCTGCGAATGCAGCCAGTCTTGGAAATACGCGATCAAGCGCTGCGCGCCGGTACCCGGCGGCGCCAGCAAGGCATCCATCCGCTCGAGGTATTGGGCGAAATAGCTCGCCAGCATCGCCTCGCCGAACGCTTCCTTCGAACTGAAGTAGTGATAGAACGAGCCTTTCGGGACCTGCGCCGCGGCCAGCAATTCGGTCAGGCCGACAGCGGTGAAGCCCTTCTGCTGCAACAGGGGCTGGGCCACGTCGAGGATGTGCTGGCGGACGTCGACGGCTGCGAGTGCGTTCATGGCGGCGCACTCTAGTCGCAATTAGACCGGTCGTCTAGTAGATGATACAGGCCCTATCGGAGCCGCATTGGTGAACGATAAGGTCTTCATCTCAGCAACTGTCTCCCCAGCGGCTCCAATCTGTTCACCCGGCCGCGCTTGTCGCCTAGCCATCCGGGGCGCATGTTGCGCGCAGTTCCTGTTTGGAGAAGCCCCCATGAACGCTACCGCTACCACCTCGCGCCGCGTCGCGCGCACCTTTCGCGGCCAACCGGCGTCGGACGGCGCCGGAGTCAAACTGACGCGCGTGATCGGCCAGCGCGATCTCGACATGCTCGATCCGTTCCTGCTGCTCGACGAGTTCCGCTCCGATCAGGCCGGCGACTATCTCGCCGGCTTTCCGAACCATCCGCATCGCGGCTTCGAGACGGTCACCTACATGCTCGCCGGGCGCATGCGCCACGGCGACAACCAGGGCAATTCGGGCCTGCTGACGCCGGGCAGCGTGCAATGGATGACCGCCGGACGCGGCATCGTGCATTCGGAGATGCCCGAGCAGGAGAACGGCCTGATGGCCGGCTTCCAGCTCTGGGTCAACCTGCCGGCGAAGGACAAGATGACCGCGCCGCGTTATCAGGACATCGCGCCCGAACGCATCCCCTTGGTCGACGCGGGCGACGGCGCGCGCGTGCGCGTGATCGCCGGGCGGTACGGGGAGACGGTCGGACCGGTCTCGGGCATCGCGATCGAGCCGCTCTATCTCGACTTCGAGCTCGCCGCCGGCGCGCGTACCGCGGTGACGATTCCGGCCGGCCACAGCGCGTTCGCCTACGTCTACGAAGGCGCCGCGGATCTCGGTCCGGCCGATGCGGCGCGGCGCATCGAGCGCGGCGAGATCGCCGTGCTCGACCGCATCGGCGACGAGCTGCTGTTGGCCGCTGACGCGATGCCGACGCGCTTGATCGTAGTCGCCGGCAAGCCGCTGAACGAGCCGGTCGCGCGTTACGGTCCGTTCGTGATGAACACGCCCGAGCAGATCGTCGAAGCGATTCGCGACTACCAGTCCGGCAAGTTCTGATCGAGGCGCCACCGCTGAGCGCAGGACGAGGGTCCTGCGCTCAGCGACATTTGCAGTCGATCGCCGTTGGAAAGGTCTACTCAGGACCCGTCGAAACCGTTGCCGAAGATCGCATCCGGCGGCGCGGTGCAGTTGCGGTACCACGGCGTGAGGCCGGTGATCGCATCCCAGGCCGGCGATTCGACGTGGTCGAGCGCGTTCGGACACAGCTCGCCGGCCGCCGCGCCGAGCCCGGCCGGCGGCGCCGGTGGCGGCCCGCTGAGCGCGTTGTCGCCGACGTAGAAGCCGGTCAGAGCGGGCAGGCCGGCGAGTGAAGGAATTCGGCCGCTCAACTGGTTGCCGGAAGCGGCGAACCAGGTCAGCGCCGGCAGCTCGCCGAACGGCGGAATGGCACCGCTGAAACGGTTGCTGAGGAACGAAGCCACTTGCAGGTTGGCCAAGCCAGCGAGCGAAGGCAGGTTGCCGTCCAGGCCGGTATTGCGGATGTCGATCGTCTGCAGTTCGGTCAAGCCGGCGAGCGAGGGGAACGCACCGACGAGTTCGCTCTGATCGCTGATCTGCAGACTGCTCAGATGCGTCAGCTGATTCAGCGTCGCCGGCAGACTGCCGACCATGTGGCTGAAGGCGAAGCTCAGTCCGATCACGGCGCTGCCGCTTTCGTTGCACGTCACACCGGTCCAGCTGCATTCCGTTCCCGCCGCACCGAGCCAGCCGCTCATGTCCCACCAATCGGCGCCGTGCGTGCTGTCGTAGAGATCGATCAGCGCCGCGCGCTCACTGGCCGGAATGCCGCTCGGCGCGCGGTGATAGAAGTACGCGATGCCTTGCTGGTAGTGATCCCAATCGGGCGAATAGCCGAACACGCCGACCAATACGTCCTCGCCGTCGAGCGCGACGGCGCTGCCGAAGTACGGCGACACGATGCCTTCGTAGCGGGTGAAGGTATGCGTTCCGCCGAACGTCGCGCCGGAGCGGCGGTACAGATAGGCCGCTCCTTGCCCCGCATTGGCGCCGACGGTGACGTTGCTCGCGCCGATCAGCGCGGTGTCGCCTTGCAAGGCCAGAGTCATACCGAAATTGTCGGTCGGCGGCAGGCCGATGCCGTCGACGCCGGGGGTGGCGCCGTCGCTTGCCGCGAGGCGCTGCACCTGACTCCAACTGCCGCCGGCCTCGGCGAAGACGTAAGTCACGCCCTGTCCGCCTTGGCGCCACATCGCGCCGATCAGCGCCGTGTCGCCGTCGATCGCCAGCGCGCTGCCGAGCTGGTCGTTGGCGACGCCTTCGGCGACGACGATCTTCTGCGCCTCGCTCCACACGCCCTGGCTCGAGGCGAAGCGATAGACCGCACCTTGACCGTGCTGATCGCCGATCGTCGCGCCCGGCGCGCTGATCAGAAGGTTCGCGCCGGAAAGCGCGATCGCCGAACCGAAGCCGTCGCCGACGTCGCCGTCGCTGGCCACCAACTGCTGCGTCTGCGTCCACATGCCGCCGACTTGGGTGTAGATGTAGACCGAGCCACGCATCATCTGGTCGTTGTAGTGCGCGCCGTAGGCGGCGACGACGATCGTGTCCTCGTTCAACGCGACCGCATTGCCGAACCAGTCGACCGAGAATCCGTCCGCGGCGACCAGCTTCTGCGTCTGCGTCCAGAGGCCGTCGTCGCCTTGCGTGAACACGTAGGCCGCGCCCTGCGAGTTGTGCTCGCCGATGCGCGCGTTGATCGCGCCGATCACCGCGATGCGGCCCGAGATCGCGACCGACCAGCCGAATTCGTTGTAGGCCGCGCCATCGTCGGCGAGCAGGGTCTGTTTCAGGTTCCAAACGCCGTCGGCGCCGCGCTCGTAGGCCAGCACCTTCCCCTGCGAGGAGTTGCCGTCGATCGCTGCTTCCGACGCTGCGACCAGCGCGACCGAGCCCGCGATCGCCACCGCGCGACCGAATTTGTCGAAGCCCTGTCCTTGCGGATCGAGCACGCGCTGCTCGCTCCAGTCCTCGGCTTGCGGCGCGAACGGCGTAGCGGCGCGAGCGCTCATCGCGACGAGAAGGAACAGCGCCGCGGCGATCACGCCGCGGTACAGGAATCGGCTGACTGTCCGATGGACAGGGAGCATGCTCATGAGGAATCGTCTCCGGGCGGTGGCTGGGTCGGACGACCGGCGCGAACGTTGCGCGCCGCCGGTCGTGGACGGGCAGCCTGCGGCGCCGGCGCCACGGCCTCACTCGCGCTCCGTTATCGCTTCATTGCCGCTGCGTGAATCGCTTCGGATTCAATCGCTTGGCTGCGGCGCGTCGGGCGCGGGCGGCGCCAGCGCCGGTGCGCTGATCGCCGGCGGCACGACACGCTCGCCGGCCAGGCGCCGGCTGCGTTCCAGCGCGCCGCGCCAGGCCTCGTCCTGGCCGAGCGTGCGATACAGCCGCGCCAGCACCAGGCTGCTGGCGAAATCGGCATCGGCCCAGCGCTGCACGCGCCCGACCACGCTGGCCGCGCGCTCGCCGTCGCCCAGATCGATCAGCGCGTTGCCGAAGGACACGGCGACTTCGGCCACGTCGCTCGGAATACCGTTGCGCTCGGCCTGCGACAACGCTCGCTCGTACGCGGCGGTCGCCGCCGCGCGCTGCTCCGGCCAGAGCTGTTCCGCTTCGGCCAGCGCGGCCAACGCGGCCGCGGCCGGCACCTGCACCGTCGCCGACCAGTCGAGCAGGCGCTTCACCTCGGCCGCCGCCTGATCGTGCGACAACGTACGCAGCGCGCGCACTCGGGTCAGCCAGGCGGCGGCGCGCGCACGCGCCCGATCCGGCCCGGCCAACGCTTCGACCGCTGCGCGCGCGTGCTCGGCCGCTGCTTGCGCGCGCCCGGTCGTCAGTTCGATACGCGCCTGCTCGGCGCGTGCGTGGCCGAGCACCGGCAGGTCCTGCCCGGGTGTCGCCTCGTCCGCGATCCGCACCAGCAAGGCCGCCGCTTCGCCGAGGCGACCGTTCGCCGCCAGCGCACGCGCATGTTGCACTTGCAGCGAGCGCCGCAGATCCGCGTTGCCGGTCTGCGGCAGCAACGCCCAACTGCGCTCGCTGGTCGCCAAGGCGTCGACCGGCCGCAGCAGGGCGAGCTCGGCGTCGATCTGGTCGTCGATCGCCATCAACATCTCGTTGAGGCCGCCGAGCCGGCGGAAGTGTTCCTCCGTCCGACGCATGATCGCCAGCCCTTCGGCGTAGCGGCCGCGCGTGTTCTCCATCAGGCCCTCGTTCGCCTCGATGCGCGCCAGCGAGAGCGCATCGCCGGTGATCTGCAGCGCGACTCTCGCTTTGGCGAAGTCGTCCATCGCCTCGTCGAAGCGGCCGCCGACAGCCTCGGCGATGCCGCAAGCGGTGTAGGCGCGGCCGAGCACGCCGGGCTCGTTGCGGCCGGCGAGCAGCGCGATCGCCTCGCGGCATTGACGGCCGGCGCCCGCGGCATCGTCGAGGTGGATCCTCACCGAACTCGACACGGTCAGCACCAGTGCGCGCAGCGCCGGATCTCGTTCGGCGTGGACGTCGGCGAGCAGACGGTCGAGCTTTTCGCGCGCATCCGCCATGCGTCCGCTGCGGAAGTCGACCTGGGCCAGGCGCAAGCGCAGCTCCGGCGCCGAGCGCAATTCGGCCGGCGCGGTCTGGATGATCTCGCGCGCGCGCTCGAGCTGGTCGGACAGCAAGGCCGCTTCGGCACGCTGGCGCACGTCGTCGAGCGCCGTGGTCGCCGTGCCGGCCTCGGCCGCGACCGGCTTGCCCAGCCGCATCAGCAATTGCGCCGCCGCCGCGCGCGCCGCGGCGGCGGCATCGGCCTGCTGCGCTTCGACCACGATCGTCTCGGCGCCGTCCTCGCGCAACTCCAGCCGCACGCGCCAGCCATCCGCATGGCGCGTCGCGCTCGGCGCGAGCAAGCGCCGCGCGCCGGTGGCCGCACGCACCTCGCGCGTCTGCGCGGTCGCGTCCGTGGGTGCTGCGCGCGTCAGCGCGACCATCGTCTCGTTCGGCACGATGGCGAGCTCGGCGCCGCGCAAGCGCTGCGCCACCAGATCCATCAGGCCCAAACGCAGCCACGACCATTCCGCGTCGGCCTCGACCGCGACCGGCAGCACCGCGATCGCGTCCGCGCCGAGCGCGGCGGCAGGCGGCGTGGCGCGGTGGCCGAGCGCGAACCACGCAGCCAGCGCCGCCACGGTCATCAGCGCGAGGATGATCGGAATACGCCGTACGTGCCGTCGCCGCGCCGGCGCAGCGTCCGATCCGGGCTGCTGCGTTTCCGGTGCAACGTCGCTCGCATCGGGCACCGGCGTCGCGACATCGGGCTCGAGCGGCCGCGGCGGGTCGGGGCGTTCCTCCCATTGGAGATCGGCGACCCAGCGATAGCCGAAGCGCGGAATCGTGCGGATGGTGTTCTGTTCTTCGCCGGTGTCGCCGACCGCGCGCCGCGCCTTCAGCACGACTTGGCCGAGCAGGGCGTCGGTGACATCGGTTCGGCCCCACACCGCGGCGATCAGCTCGTCGCGGCCGACCGCGCGCTCGCGATGCTCGATCAAGTAGGCGAGCACGTCGAAGACTTTCGGCGACAAGGTCAGCGCGGCGCCGGCACGGCGCAGTTCACGCGCCGCCGGGTCGACGCTGCAGTCGCCGAAGCGGTAGAGAAGACGAGCCATCGTCGAAGATTAGCCGGCTTGTTCGATCTCGGCGCGCCGCCGTCGCCGGCGTGCGATCAGGGCGGGAATTGTGCCGGGAGTCCGCCGCGGCGAGGGAAATCCGCACGCTTCCTCCGGATTGCGCGTGCGACTTCGCTGCAATCCACGCTCGCGCGCGGCAGCCGCTCAGAACACCGCGATGACGACGGCGCCGGCCACGATCAAGCCGGCACCGAGCGCGACCGGCCAGGTCAACCGTTCGCCGACGAAAAGCAGAGCGAGCAGGATCGCGAAGACGACACTGAGCTTGTCGATCGGTGCGACCTTGCCGACCGGCGCGAGCTGCAACGCACGGTAGTAGCAAAGCCAGGAAAGACCGGTGGCAAGGCCGGACAAGGTCAGGAACAACCAGGTCTTGGCATCGATCGTCGATGGCGCGCGCCATTCGTCGCGCCAGCTCAGGATTGCTGCCGTCACGCCGAGCACGACCACGGTGCGGATGAAGGTGGCGAGATTGGAAGGGACGCCGGCGACGCCGATCTTGCCGAGCACCGCGGTCAGGCCGGCGAAGAAGGCCGAGCCGAGCGCGAACCAGAGCCAGCTCGCGCGCAGGATCATCGGACGCTCCCCTCGCTCGCGGGCTGCTTCAACTTCGCATCGAAGAAGTTCGCGATCAGCGTGTAGACGTGCTTGCGCGTCGCCGGCGCGCTGAGGCCGTGCTTGCCGCCTGGATAGGTCATCAGTTCGAACTGCACGCCGCGCTGCTGCAGCGCGGCCATCAGCTTGGTCGAGTTGGAGAACAGCACGTTGTCGTCGGCCATGCCGTGCACCAACAGCAGCGGCGACTTCAATCCGGCCAGCCAATGCAGCACGCCCGAGGTTTCGTAGCCTTGCGGATTTTGCTGCGGCGTTTCCAGATAGCGCTCGGTGTAGTGCGTGTCGTACAGCGACCAATCGGTGACCGGCGCCACCGCGACCCCGGCGGCGATGCGGTCGGACGCTTTCGCCAGCAGCATCAAACTCATGTAGCCGCCGTAGCTCCAGCCGAACACGCCGATACGCTTGGCGTCGACCCACGGCTGCTGCGTCAGCCAGGCGATGCCGGCGAGCTGATCGGCGACCTCGGCTTTGCCGAGCTGGCGAAAGATCGCGTCCGAGAACGCGCGCCCTCGCCGCGGCGTGCCGCGATTGTCGAGCGCGAACACGACGTACCCCTGCTGCGCCATGTACTGCTCGAAATGACTGCCCCAGGCGCGATTGACGTACTGGCGGCCGGGTCCGCCGTAGTAGGTCACGAACACCGGATACTTTTCCGGCGCGCGGTGCCCTTGCGCGCCGGCGGGAAGTGCTTTCGACGCCGCGGTGCCACCCGCGCGCTGCGCCTTCACCGGCGGCGCTCCCGCGTGAGTCGCTGCGAACCCCAGCGGCTTGTACAGGCGGTAATGCAGGTCCTGACCGTCTTCGCTCTTGATCGTGCCGAACTCCGGTTCGACCCGGCTCTCGCGATACGGCCAATACGGATGCCCCGGCTTCAGCTCGTTCTGCTCGATCCAAGCGATGCGGCTGCCGTCGGGCCGGCGCAGCGACACCTGCGGCGGTGTGGCCGGATCGGAGTAGGTGTCGATCCAGATGCCGGCGCCTTCGCCGAACACCGCCTCGTGCCAGCCCTCGCCTTCGCTGATGCGCAGCGCCTGCGTGCTCTGGCTGCCGTCCAGCGCGGCTGCGTACACCTGCTGCTGCAGCGCATCGTCGCGGTTGGCGGCGAAATAGACCTTTCCGTTTTTCTCGTCCAATCCAAGCACTTTGTCGACGTCGAAGTCGCCCGCGGTCAGGCGTCGGCGCACTTGTCCGTCGAGTCCGATCGCGTACAGATGCTTGTGGCCGTCGCGCTCGGACGCCCACACGAAGGCGTCCTCCTTCTTCAGGAAACGCAGATCGTCGTGCAGATGGATCCAGGTCTTGCTGGTTTCGCTCAAGAGCGTGCGCCGACGCAGCGAATCGAGTTCGACCGCGACCAGATCGAGCTGGCGCTGGTCGCGGCTCTCGCGCTGGAACACCAAGGTCTTTGCATCCGGCAGCCAATCCACCCGCGCCAGATACAGATCCGCCTCGGCTGCGGCGGAGTCGGCCAGGTCGATCCAGCGCGTGCGTCCGCCGCGTGGCGCGACCACACCGAGTCGGACCTTGACGTTGGGCCGGCCGGCGGCCGGATAGCGCTGGCTGATCGTCTCGCTGCGGTCGGCGTAGAGCTCGATGCGTTTGACCTCGTCGACACTCGCCTCGTCGTAGCGCTCGAACGCGAGCGCCGAATCGTCCGGCGCCCACCAGTAGCCGCTCGGGCGATCCATCTCTTCCTGCGCGACGAACTCGGCTTCGCCGTTGTGAATCGCGCCCTTGCCGTCGTGCGTGAGCTGATAGGTCTTGCCATTGCCGAGATCGATCGCGTATAGGTTCTGCGCGTTGACGAAGGACACGTAGCCGCCGCGCGGCGACACCTTCGCGTCGTTCACTTCCAATCCCGCCGGCGTCAGCGCACGCGCCTCGGCGCCCGGTTTCGCCTCGAAGTCGTACAGCCACAACCGCTCGCCGACGGTGAACAAGAGCTTCTTCGAATCGGGCGACCAGCGATAGCTGACGATGCCCTTCAACTGTGCGATGCGCTCGCGCTCGCGCCGCGCTTTCTCGGCGTCGGACAGCTCCTTGTGCTCGTCCAGCGCCGCCGCATCGACCAGCCGCCGCGCACTGCCGTCGGCGACGTCGTATTGCCAGAGGTCGAGTTGGTTCTGGTCGTCGGCGCGCCCGCGCAGAAAGGTCACGCGGCTGCCGTCCGGCGCCAGCTTGAGCGAGCGCGGGCTCGGCCCGTTCAAATCGGGATCGGCGTACAGGCGTTCGATCGTGAGTTTTTCGGCCATGGCGGGAACACTGGCCGCCAACACGGCGGCGAAGAGGAAGAGGCGCATTCGTTTCTCCGAAGCTCGGCGCGATTATCGGGGCAAGCTCGGCGCGGAAGAAACCTCGCCCGAGGTCGCAGCGGCAGGTCGTGGCGGCGCGGATCGCTGCGGTAGGATGAGAACAATCGGCACTCGGGAGACTGCACATGCGCAGGATGCTGTCGTCGCTGCTGCTCGCCGCCGCTCTGCTGGCGCAGCCCCAGGTCGCTGCCGCCGCCAAGACGCTCGCGGTGGGCGATCCCGCACCGGAAGTGGTCGGCAAGGATCGCGACGGCGCCCCTATCCGTCTCGAGGACAGTCGCGGCAAGGTCGTCGTGCTGAGCTTCTGGGCCTCGTGGTGCCCACCTTGCCGCAGGGAACTGCCGATTCTCGAAAACGTGCAGCGCCAGGGCGCCGATCACATCAAGGTGATCGCGATCAACTACAAGGAAGACGCTGCGCTCATGCGCAAGCTGCTGGCGAAGGCGACGGACGCGCAAATGACCTACACGCGCGATCCCGACGGCGCGCTGGCGAGACGATTCGGGCTGAAAGTTTTGCCGCTGTTGGTGATGATCGGCCGCGACGGGCGCATCGCCAACATCCACGCCGGTTACAGCGAGACCGGTCTCAACCGCATTCTCGACGAGTTGAACCGTCTGCTCGCTGCACCGGCGACGGCTCAGGGCACGCCCTGAGCCGCTAGCGTCAGGCTTTCTTGCCTTGCCCGAACAGAACCTTGCGTTCTTCTTCGCTGAGCGGCGTGCCGGCGGCTGGATTGACCTCCGCTCCGCGCGCGTACGCGCGCTGCGTCGCCGGCCGCGCGGCGATCGCGGCGTGCCAACGCTGCACCTGGGTGAAGTCGCTCAAGTCGATCGGCGCCTTCGAGTACGGACTGATCCACGGATGCGCGGCCATGTCGGCGATCGTGTAATCGTCGCCGGCGATGAAGGCACGCCCGGCCAGACGCTTGTCGAGCACGCCGAGCAGGCGGCGCGCTTCGCGGGTGTAGCGTTCGATCGCATACGGAATGGGTTCGGGCGCATACACGGTGAAATGCCCGTATTGCCCGGTCATCGGGCCGAGGCCGGCCACCTGCCAGAACAACCACTCGGTCACCACGTTGCGCGCACGCTCGTCCTGCGGAAGGAAGCGCCCGCTCTTGCCGGCGAGATAGAGCAGGATCGCGCCCGACTCGAACACGCTGATCGGCGCGCCGCCGTCGGCCGGCGCGTGGTCGACGATCGCCGGCATTTTGTTGTTCGGCGAAATCGCCAGGTAGTCCGGCTCGAACTGCGCACCCTTGCCGATGTCGACCGGCCGGATGCGGTAGTCCAATCCCGCCTCTTCCAGAAACAACGTGATCTTGTGACCGTTGGGCGTCGGCCAATAGTAGAAATCGATCATGGATACCTCGGAATAGGGGCGGCGGTCGCATCCGATCCGGACGGAAACCGAACCGACGCTGCCGCAAGCGGGAGAGGGAGTGCTCCCCCATATCGAGCAAACGAGGCGGTATTCAAGCCTCGCGCAAGAAATCGGGCAAGCCAGTGTAGCGCTCGACGCGGCGTGCGATCGCGACGCGCAACACGGCCTCTTCGGCGCAGACGGTCAGGCCTCGGCGCGCGCGCGTGACGGCCGTGTAGAGCAGTTCGCGGCCCAGTACCGCACTCGGCGTATCGGGCAGCACGATCGCGACCTGCTCGAACTCCGAGCCTTGGCTCTTGTGCACGGTCAGCGCGAACGCGCTTTCGTGCGCCGGCAGGATCGACGGCGCGAACGCGCGCAGATGGCCGTCGTCGCCGGCGAAGCAGACGTCCAGCCGTCCGTCCGGCGCGCGCCAGGCGATGCCGACGTCGCCGTTGAACAAGCCGTGCCGGTAGTCGTTGGCGACGACCATGACCAGGCGGCCGTGATACCAGGGTGCGCCCTCGCTCAAGCTCGCTTCGATCGCGCGATTGACCGCGACGCAACCGAACGGCCCCTCGCGCAATGCGCACAGCACGCGCAGGCGCGCCGACTCGGCCAGCGCCATGCCCGCATCGGCAGCCTCGGCCAGGCGCGCGAACGCCGGCGCCCAGCGCTCGTGCGCGAATCGCGTCAGCGCCGTGCGGTCGAGCGGCTGCCAGGCGAGTTCCTCCTTGTTTTCGCGCAGTACCGCCATCGACGCCTCGGCGTCGCCCGCCCGCAGCGCACGCGCGAGACGGCCGATGCCGCCGGCTTCGGCGTAACGATGGCTGCGCCGCAATTCGACGAAGGCGTCGCCGAGCGCATGCGACGAGGCGCCTGCACGCGGCACCTCGAAGCCGGTCGCGACCTCGAGATACTCGGCCGCGGCCGCGGTATAGCGATTGGCCAAATCGTCAGGCGGTGCGATCGAGGCGAACACGTGCCCTGCTTCGACCGAGGCGAGCTGGGCGACGTCGCCGAGCAAGATCAAACGCGTTTCCTCGCGCAGCGCATCGAGCAGATGCGCCATCAGCGGCAAGTCGATCATCGAGGCCTCGTCGACGACGACGATGTCGGCGGCGAGCGAGTTGTCGCGCCCGTGACGGAAACCGCCGCGCGGCCGATGACCGAGCAGGCGATGGATCGTCGACGCCTCGTCTTCGCGAATCGCCGCGCGCACTGCGTCGCTGCAGGCCAGCAAGGGTTTGCGCGCGCGGATCGCTTCGCCCAGGCGCGCCGCGGCCTTGCCGGTCGGTGCGGCGAGGCGGATGCGCGGCAGCGGCATGCCGTCGGCCTCGGCCTGTTCGAGCAGGGCGAGCAAGAGCCACAACACGCTACTGGTCTTGCCGGTGCCGGGACCGCCGCTGATCACGGTCAGATGCGCGCGCAGACCGAGCGTGACGGCGACGGCCTGCCAGTCGGTTTCGCCCGCGAGCGCGAATTGCCGCGCCAATGCCGCGCGCAGACGTGCAGCGTCGGTCGGCGGCCGCAACGAACGCGCACGCCGCAGCAAGCCGGCCGCCACGCGCCGTTCGTAGTCGTGATAGCGGCGCAGCCAGACGCGATCGTGCGCATCGAGCAGCAAGGGCAGCGCCGCGTCGCTTTCGCCGTCGCCGACCACGGGCGATGCGTGCAGCGCGGCGCGCACGGCGTCCGCATCCGGCAGCGCCATACGCAGCGGCGCATCGGTCGCCGCCTGCAGCACCTCGCCCAGCGCCGTCAGCGGCAGGCAGCTGTGGCCCTGCGCCAGCGCCTGACTCGCCGTTGCCGCCGCGAGCGCCAAGAGTTCGTCGTCACGGCCGTCGAGGCGCGCGAGCAGGCGCGCGAACTCGACGTCGATCGCGCGCAACGCGCCGGCTTGCTGCAGGCGGCTCAGCACGGCGGTTCTCCGCGCGCGCGCGGCGCCGGCGCGAGCAGCTCGTCGAGCGCTTCGATCAAAGCCAGCGGCGGACGGTCCAGGTGCACGCCGGCACTGCCGTCGCGCACCAGGCCGCGCAGGAACAAATAGACCGCACCGCCGAAGTCGCGCTCGTAATCCCACGCCGAGCCGAGCCGGCTGCGCAGCCAGCGATGCAGAGCCAGCGCGTAGATCAGGTATTGCAGGTCGTAGTCGTGCTCGCGCACCGCCGCGGCGAGTGCCTTGCCGGCGTAGTCGGAGCGGCGCGGCCCGAGCCAGTTGGTCTTGTAGTCGACCAGCCACCAGCGGCCGTCGTGTCGGTAGACCAGATCGATCACGCCGGTCATCAGCCCGGCCAGACGCTCGCCCACGCGTGCGAAACCGGCGCGATGCTGCTGATAGCCGTATTCGCGCAGCAATGCGAGCAGACGCTCGGGCGCGACGCCGCCGATCGCGAAATGGAACGGCAGCTCGGCGCGACGACGCTCCGGCGGCAGTTCGGCGAGCACAGCGCCATTGGGCAATTGCGCATTCAAGCTCGTCGCGACCAGGCGCGTGACGATGCGCTGCAGCTCCGCTTCGCGTTCGGCCGGCGCGAGCTGGTGACGACGCAGTCGCGCACGGATCGCATCGCGCTGATCGAGCGGCGCGAGCGCCTCGGCGTGATCGCGCCAGGCGGCGAAATCGATGTGTTCGAGGATTTCATGCATCGCGGTGCCGAAGCGTTCGCCGCGCGGCCAATCCGCAATGCCGCCCTCGACAGACGTCGCCTCGTCCTCGCGTTCGCCGCCGACGGCGCTCGCTTCGTCGTCGCCGCCGGCCGCGTCGGGCAGCTCTACGCGCGCACCGTCGCGCAGCTGCGAGAAGCTCGCGATCCACCAACTGGTGTCGATCGTTCGCCGCAACGAGCGCGCCGGCGGCAAGGCCAGCGACATCGGCGCATCGAGGCGGTCGAACGCGGGCGCCGGCAAGGTCTCGACCTGCACGACGTTGGCTGCCGATGCCTGCAGCCGCTGCGCGGCGGCTAGCGCTTCGGCGGCGGTCTTCGGCATCGCACCGGCGTGCCAGAGCTGGGCCAAGGCGGGCAGGGCCGCGCCGCGGCCGATCAGATCCCACGACAACCAGCAGGCGTAGCGCGCGCGCGTCAATGCGACGTAGAGCACGCGCACGCGCTCGGCCAGCTGCTCGCGCTCGGCCGCCGCTTGCGCCGTCGTGCCGGCTTCGTCGTTGGCGTCGTCCCGCGTGACGACGCGAACGGCGCGCGCGCCGTGCGCATGCCATTCGAGCAGGCGCGGATAGTGATTGGGCTGGCCCGGCGCGAGCGCGCTGAAGGGTATGAAGACGAGGTCGTATTCCAGACCCTTGCTGGCGTGGATCGTCGCGATCTGCACGCGATCGGCGTCCGCTTCCAGACGCAGCTGTTCTTCTTCGTTGCGTTCATCCGCTTGCGCGATGCGCCGATGCAGCCAATCGACCAGGTCGGCGCCCCCGACACGACGCCGCTCGGCCTCTTGCAGCAACTCGGCCAGTTGCAGGTAGTTGGTCAAACGCCGCTCGCCGCCGACGCCGTCGAGGATCGCCGCGGCGCGCGTCTCCAGCACACGCTCGAACAGCGCGAGCACGCCGCGCTCGCGCCATAGCCGTTGCAGCGCGTCGAGCGCTTGCAGTTCGCGTTGCCATCGCTCGGGCTGCGCCGGGTCGGTCAGTGCCGCCAGCGCCACGGCGTCGCGGCCGCACAGGCGCGTAGCGAGCGCCGCGCGCAGACCGGCTTCGTCGTGGCTTTCCAGGCCGCGCAGCAACAGCAGCGCGTCTTGCGCTTCGGCGCTGGCGAACACGCTGTCGCGGCGGATGGTCGCGCTGGCGACGCCGCGCGCGGCGAGCGCGTCCTGCATCAGGATCGCCTCCTTGTTCTCCGCCACCAGCACTGCGATATGGCGCGGCGCCAAAGCGACACGTTCGCCATTCTCCAAAATCGTCGCCGCACCGGCACGCGCCTTGCGCAGCCAATCGACGATCGCTTCGGCGCAGCCGGCCGCCAGCAGCGCGCGCGCCTCGTCCTTGGAAGCGCGCGCGGCGTCTTCGGGCAGATGCCAGACGGTCAATGGAGTGATCGGGCGCGTGCCGCTGCGCACGTCGTCGTCGCGCGCACGGCCGCCGGCCTCGACCGCGTGAAAGCGGATGCGCGGATCGACGAACGCGCTGGCGGCGTCTCCCTGAGCGAACACCGCGGCGATCGCCCGCAGCAGTCCGGGCGAGGAACGGAAGTTGTGCGCCAAGGCTTGCGGCGGCCCCGAAGTCGTCGCCGCGGCACGCAGATAGGCTTCGATGTCGCCGCCGCGGAAGCGATAGATCGCCTGCTTCGGGTCGCCGACCAGGATCAGCGCACCGCCCGGCCGTGCCTCGTGCATGCGGCGGAAAATCTCGAACTGGCGTGCATCGGTGTCTTGGAATTCGTCGACCAGCACGACCGGATGACGCTCGTGCAAGGACACGGCGAGGCGCGCACCGTGTTGGCGATCGACGATGGCTGCGTACAGCCGTTGGATCAGATCGTCGTAGCTTTGCCGCGCCGCGCGCCGCTTGCGCTGGTCGAGCTGTTCGATCGCGTGACGGCGCGCCGCGGCGAGCAGGACCGGCCAGCGTTGCGCTTGCGCGGCCATGAGCGCGACCTGCGCGTCGAGCCAGGTGTCGATCGCATCGGTGAATGCGTCCGGCAGCTGATCGAGCGCGCCTTTCGCCGCCTTCGCCAGTTGGCGCGTTCCGAACGACGCGAATTGCTGCAGATTCGGCGGCAACGTGTCGAAGCGCAAGGCCGCTGCGCACAGCTCGATGCGCGACTGCACGTGCTCGGCTCGATGCGTGACGCCGTTGAGACGTTTGGCGCTCGCGTGAGCGTGCACCTTGGCCAAGCTGCGCTCGCCGTCCGCGCGCCAGGCTTCGAACAATCGCGCGCGTGCGCTCTCTTCGGCGAGGTTCGCCTCAACCAGCGCTTGCGGATCGATGGCGTCGTCGGCACGCGGATAGACGAGCAGATCCGCATCGACCGCGCGCTCCAGCACACGCGCGAGTGCGTCCGGCGTGCCGATGCGTTCGCGCAGGATCGCGAAGTCCGCCGCGCGCTCGGGCGCGCTCGCGTTGAGGCGCCAGAAATCCGCGGCGATCTCGGCGATCAGATCGCGGTCGGAGCCGATCAGCTCACCCGGATCGAGCGCCTCGCCGGACGCGAACGCCTGCTCGCGCAGCACCCGCTGGCAGTAGCCGTGAATGGTGTGGATCGCCGCTTCGTCCATGCCGGTTGCGGCCAGGCGCAGGCGGCGCACGAGCGCATCGATCGCTTCGTCGGCCACGGCGCGCTCGAGCACCGCCGCCGCGAAGGCGATCTCGGTGTCGCCTTGCGCGATCGCCTCCGCGTGCCGCTCGTGCAGGTAGCGGCCGGGTGCAGCCGGCGCGGCGCGCAGCGCGGCTTCGGCGAGCGCGCTGGCCTGCAGCAGGCGACGGCGCAGCCGCTGCTTGAGCTCGTCGGTAGCGGCGCGGGTGAAGGTGACGACGAGGATGTCGCCGAGTTCCAGTCGGCGTTCGATCAACGCGCGCAAGTACAGCCCGGCGATGGTCCAGGTCTTGCCCGTACCCGCGCTGGCCTCGATCAGCTGCGTGCCGCCGAGCGGCAGTTCGAGCGCGAGGCTCATCGCGGCGCTCCGTGCAGCAATGCGGCGAGCGTGCCGAACGCGCGCGCGGCTTCTTGCTCGAACGCGGGCAGCAGAGCCGGATCGGCGAACGGTTCGCGATCGCGAAAGGCGAGCGCGATCCAGGCATCGGTGCTTTCGCCGCCGCGTTCGAATTCCTGGCGCGCGGCGTCGAGCGCCTGCTCATTCGACGCCGCTTTCGCGCCAGCGAGTTTCTCCACATACGCCCACGCCGCTTTCGGAAAAAATGCGAGCGGGGCGTGCTGACCCGCGCGATAGCCGGCGATGAGACTGGCGAGTTCGGCGCGTGCCGTCGCGGCGTCGAGACCGTGCAAGGCGTGGGTTTCAACGCCGCGTCCGCCAAGCGCGATCTGTGTGCCGTGCGCGTCGGCGGCGAAGCCGAACCGCGCGCGATCCTCGCAGGCGAGCAGAACCAGCGTCTCGATCCAAGGCCGCACCCAGTGACGGCCGTGCATCGCGGTCGGCGTCCAGAACAACAAGCCTTCGCGATACGGCGCGCGCAAGCTGCATTCGAGCGCATCGCCGCCGTCGAGCGCGAGCTCGAAGGCCAGCGGCGGCAGCCGCGTCTTGTTCGCACGCCAGTGCTCGACCACGGCGGCGATGCGCGCGGCGGCGAACGCTTCGCCGTCGTAGGCGGCGGCACCGGCCGCGCCGACCGGCAGCTGCTGCCGCATGCGCAGCTCGGCGTCGAACGCACGCGCAGGCACGCTGCCGCGTGCGAGCGCGTCGGCGACCAGCGCGTGGCGCAGGCGCGATGCGTCCAAGCCGTTCAGTTCGAGCGGATCGTCGTCTTGCGCGAGATCGTCGTGTTCGTACAAATCCAATTGCAGCACGTCGCGCAGGAAAGCGCGTTGCGGCGCGCGCCAGAAGTCAATCAAGCGGTCGAGCGAGAGCCGCGTGGATGATTCGGCTATATCGAACACGTGCGGCGCGAACGGCTGCGCGCGGCCGGCGCGACCGGCAGCGGCAGCGCTGCGCCACTCGTCGCGGTAGGTGAAGATTTCCGCCTCGCTGCGATCGAACGCGCGGCGCGCGAACGGTTGCAAGGGGTGTTCCACGATCAGTGCGCGGCGCGCGGTCGCTGTGTCCGTGTAGTAGTCGTGCGTGACGACGTCGAGCAGTTCGTCGATCAGGGCCGAGGCTTCGCGCGCTTCGCCGCTGCGCTGATCGCGCCCGACGTAGGAGAGATGCAGGGCGTCGTCGGCCGAAGTGAGGATTTGCAGGAACAGATAACGGTCGTCGTCGCGCACCGAACGGTCGCCGAGTCGGCGTGCGCGGCGCAGCTCGCGCTCGAGCCGGCTGATGCCGAGCGCCGGTTCACGGCGCGGAAACGCCTCGTCGCCCAAACCCAATACGGCGATCACGCGGAACGGAATCGCGCGCAGCGGCACCATGCCGCAGAAGCTGACGCCGCCGGCGAGAAAGCGCTGTTGCGGATCGGCTTGCGCCAGCTGTTCGCCGAGAAACGCGCGCACGCTGGACCAGCTCAAGGGTTCGTTGCAACCGGCGCTGGCCGCGTCTTCGGCCAGTGCGGCCAGCGCGGCGCGGATCGCACCGAGCGCGCGGCGTTCGTCGCGATCGGCGTCTTCGAGCGAGAACAGCGCGGCAAGCGCGTCCGCGTACAAGTCGCGCCACGCCGCCGGCGAGTGCACGCGGCGTTGCGCGGCGGCGAGTTGTTCGAGTTCGCGCAGCAAGACCAGCGCTTGCCCCAGCGTGGCCGCGGCGCGGCCTTCGACGGCAGCGACCGGAGCGATGCCGGCGACCCCCTGCTCATCGCCGCCGGCCATGCCGAGCAACAGACGTTCGATCCCTTCGGCCCAGGTGAATGCGCGGTAGCGGCCGGCACCGAAGGCGGCGCGGGTCGATTCGTCCAGGCCCCAGCGCACGCCGGCCAGATCGAACCAGTGGCGCAAGTCGGCCAAGGCGTCGGTGTCGAGATCGAGCCGGCGCCGCACGGCCGGCAACGAGAGCAGATCGAGGAATTCGCTGACGCTCCAGCGCGAGGCCGGCAGCGCGAGCAAACGCAGGAAGGCTTCGACCAGCGGATGCTCGTCGTCGGCGCTGCGGTCGGCGATGGTGTAGGGGATGCGGCGCGGATCGTCGCTCGGCAAGGCGCCGAACACCGCTTCGATCGCCGGCGCGTAGGCGGCGACGTCGGGCAGCATGACCGCGATCTCGCGCGGCTGCAGGCTCGGGTCGCGCTCGAACAAGTCGAGCACCCGATCGTGCAGCACCTGCACCTCGCGCAAGGGCGAATGACAGACGTGCACGCGCAGCGAGTGATCGTTCGGATCGGGCGAAGGCGCGCGTTCCGACGGCAGCGGCGTGCGCAATTCGAGAATGTCTGCTTGCAGGCGGCCGAGCAGATGCGCGCGCGCGGGCTCGCGCAGGACCGCCTGCTCGTCGGCCGGTTGCACTTCCTCGTAGGAGAACACCTGCTCGAAGAATTCGCGGCCGACCCGCCCCCAGGAGGCGAGCAGCGGTTGTTCCGGCGTTTCCAGCGGCTGCGCACCTGCGCGCAGGCGTTCACGCAAGCTGCGCTCCTCGCCCCAGTACTCGGCGCAGGGCGAGGGCAAGAGGAAGTCGAGCTCGACGTATTCACCGATCGCGCCGAGCACGCGCAGCGTATCGGGCGCGATGTTGAGGCAGCCGAACGCGGCCAGGCGCGGCGGCAATCCCTTCGGAACCGCCGCGCCACCGCTGTGACGCGCGAGGAAATCGCCGATCAGGCCGGCGCGATGCGGCTCGGCGCTGCCGCGCACGAGACGGCGCCAGGCTTCGGCTTGCCAGTCGTCGCGCTCTTGGCCGCGTTCCCACTCGGCCAAGAGATCGCGCCGATACGCTTGATAGCGTTCCAACGCGGCGGCGAATTCCTGCGCCAGCTGCAGGCGCTTGAGCTCGCCGCCTTCGCCGCGCAGATAGTGCGCGAGCGGCGCGCCGACCGCTTCCTGCGCGAGCTCGGCCAAGAGCGGGAACAGTCGCCAGCGCAACACGTCGCGATCGTAGAGCGAGCGCTCGCCGAGCTCGGGGCGATTGGCGCGCAGCACCTGCCAGACGAATTGCGCGGGCAGGCGGAAGTCGAGATTCGCGACGACGCCTTGCGCCTCTGCCAGTTCGATCTCGAGCCAGCGGCGCATACCGGGATGCGGCACCAGCACGACCGCCGGAGTCAGCAAGGTCTCGCGGTCGGCCGCGACGATGCGCTCGCCGAGAATCCGGGCGAGGCCGCGCAGGTCGTTGCCGTAGTGAAGATGGAACACCGGCCCGATTATCCGGCAATCGATCTCAGTCGCGGAGACGACCCCTCAACGCAAAAGAGCCCGGGTCGCCCCGGGCTCTTCGCGTTTCACGGCATGGCGTGCTCAGTTGGGCAGCAAGGCCAGCCAGGGCGTGCCGTCGATCTCGCTGATGCGCAAGCGCACGAGGCGACTGGTCTCGCTGCGCTCGGTCGCCTGCAGCGAGGCGGCGCCGACGGCGAGGCGAACGTAGCCGTCGCTCTGCTGCGCGGCGGCCGACTGCCAGGCCAGATCGAGCGGCTCGGCCGCGAGATCGACGTTGCGCCATTCGCTGCGCTGCGGACGACCTTGCGCGTCGTGCAAGCTCAAGCGCATCGCGGTCTGCGCGCCGAAGCGCGCCAGCTCGATCGAGACCGCAGCACCTTGCGCCGTGTCGCCGCGCGCGACCAGCACCGGCATCGGACCGAGGCGGTCGAGCAGGCTGGCTTCGACCTGCAGCTGCGCACTGACGAAGCCGCCGGCGTCGCCGTGAGCATCCAGGTTCAGCGCGGTCGCCGCTTCGTCGAAGCCGTCGCGGAACAACACGATGATCGTCGCCGGCGTATCGCTGGCGCTGTTGTTGGCCGGGTTCGGATCGATCACGCTGCCCACGAGGGTTGCCGTCGCCGTGTGGTTGATCACCTCGCTGGCGCCGCCTTGCACGGTCGCCGAGTAGGTGTAGACCACGCGCGTGCCGGGCGGCAGCGTTGCGGTTTCGTCGAGCGTGTTGCCGCTGCCGCCGGCGCAGGTGGCGGCGCCGGTCGGCGTGCAGGTCCAGCTGCCGTCACCGAGTTCGGGCGGCAGCGTGTCCTGCACGTTGACGGTGGCGGTCCCCGTGCCGCTCAAGTGCTTCACTTCGATCACGGCGTTCAAGGTTTCGCCGACCTGCGCGTACTCGCGGCCGTCGTCGATGCTGATACCGATGTCGGCCTGCGCGGCGACACCGTTGCCGTTCAAGGTGAAGCTGCCGCTGCCGGGGGCGTCGGCGGTGACGCTGACGGTTTGGCTGGCCATGCCGGTCGTGCCGGGGGCGAAGGTGTAGCTCAGCTGGCAGCTCGTGCCGGCCGCGATCGTGATCGGCAGATTCGCACTGCAGCTGCCGGCGCCGCGCACGAACGGTGCCAACGGCGGGCTCAGTGCGGTCACGTTGAGCGTGGCGTTGCCGCTGTTGCCGAGCGTGATCATGCGCGCCGGCGTGCTGGTGCCGACGGTCTGATCGCCGAAATCGATCGTGGCCGGCGTGATCGTCAGCTGGCCCTGCGGGGCTGCTTGCACCTGCGTCGTCGCGGTCGCGCTGTCGTTGGCGGGGTTCGGATCGCTGCTGGTCGTGCTCGCCGTCGCGGTGTTCGAAAGCTGCATGCCGCCGGCCACGCCGGCGTCGACTTTGACGACCAGGGTGAATGCGACATTGCCGGGCGCGAACGCAGCGTTGCTGCACGAGACCGTACCCGCTGCACCGACCGCCGGCGTGGTGCAGCTCCAGCCGCTGACCGGAGCGAGCGAGACGAAGCTGGTGCCGCTCGGCAGCAGGTCGGTCAAGGTCGCTGCGGCGGCACTGCTGGGGCCGGCGTTGGTCAGCGTGATGGCGTAGCTCAGGTTGGTGCCGGCGACGACCGGATCGGGCGTGTCGGTCATCACGACGCTGAGGTCGGCGACCGCGTTGACCGTGGTCGACACCGTCGCGGTGTTGTCGGCGGTATTGGGGTCGTTCGCCGCACTGGCGACGAAGCTCGCCGGCAGCGTGCCGGGCGCGAAGCTCGGCGACAGCGCGACGACCAAGGTGAACGTGGCCGATCCTGCGGCAGGCAGTGTGGTGACGGTGCAGTTGATCGCGCCGCTCGCACCGACCGCTGGCGTGGTGCAGTTCCAGCCGGCGGGTGCGCCGAGCGAGACGAAGTTGACGCCGGTCGGCAGCGTGTTAGTCCAGGCCACCGTGTTGGCGGCATTGGCGCCGTTGTTGCCGATCGCGACGGTATAGACGAGCTGCGCGCCGGCGTTGACCGGATCGGGCGCGTCGGTCACGTGGATCGCGAGATCGCTGTTGCCGCCGGCGGTGGAGAACAGGCCGACCAGCACCGGATCGTGGTCCGAAGCGCGGTAGGGCGTGTTGGGCTGCCACAAGCTGCGCGGCGGCGTCAGGTTCGAGCCGTCGGGCTCTTCCTCGAACGCGGCTTCGCCGGTGTCTTTGACGTCGTCGTTGTAGTCGAACAGCGGCACTTCGTCGGCATTGATGTGCCACGGTTTCGCGCCGACGACTTGCGCGGCGAGGCTGCTGCTGGCGAGCGCGTAGTCGAGATGGCCGAGCTGGCCGTCGAACAGGTAGGAGTACTCGCCCGGAGAGCGGCTGCTGACCAGATCTTCGAAGCCGCCGGCGGCGAGCGTGCTGATCGGCGTTTCCTTCGCGTTCGAGTTGAAGTCGCCGAGCAGGAGCACGTCCGGGTCGCCGGCCGCAGGAATCACGGTCGAGTTGACCCAGCTGAGCAGGCGGTTGGCCTGTTGCGTGCGCGTCGCGGCGAAGCAGGACTGGCCGTCGCCGCTGTCCGAGTCGCCACCGCTGGCACCGCCGCAACCCTTCGACTTGAGATGATTCGCGATCACGGTGAAGCGCTGGCCGACGGCCGGGTTGGTGGCGTCGACGACGTCGAAGGTCTGCGCGATCGGCGGACGATTGTTGATCGAGTTGGTGTCGACCAGCGGCGAACCGACCGGCGACAGCACGCCGGAGCGATAGATCATCGCGACGCGGATCGCGTCGGTGCCGACCGAACCGCCCGTGCTGACGCGTGCGTACGGATGGGTGCCGCCGCAGCGCGCATTGATCGCCGCGACCAGATCGGTGATCGCGTTCTGCGCCGAGTCGTTCTCGATTTCCATCAGCGCGGCGACGTCGGCGTTGAGGCCGCACAGCGCGATCGAGGTGCGCTCACGCTGACGCTGCAGTTCGGCGTTGCTGTCGGCACCGCGGCAGTCTTGATTGGCGGACGGGCCGCAGTTGCCGGACGAGTTGCTGGCGGTGGTGTCGATGGTGGTGAAGTAGTTCAGCACGTTGACGCCGGCGGCCTTGATCGCGCCGCCGACGGCCGGTGCTGCGGTCGGCCGCAGATTGGCCGGGGTGAACGTCGCCGGCCGCGCCTCGGTCGGACGGATGCGCCAGGCATCGGTGCCGCTGGCGCCGGCCCAGGACCAGTGCAGCACGCCGGTGAGATTGGCCACCTGGTCGCCGCCGCGGAAGTAATCGGCGCCTTGCGTGCCGGCCGAGAAGCCGCCGTTCGCGTGCGGGTGATAGACGTACTGGCTGCCGTTGGGCAGGGTCAGCGGCCAGTTGTCGACGTTGTTGGTGTCGTCGAGGATCACGCGGCGACGATCCAATTCGGCCAGATGCGCCGAATAGCCCGCTGCGCTCGGCGCATTGGTTTCGGTGAACTGGCGCGGACGGTCGCCCGGGAACAGAAGAATCTGGCCGAAACGCGCGAGCTGGAAGTATTCCGACACCAGCAAGGTATCGGTGTAGGTGACCAGCATGCTCTCGCGCGCTTCGTAGAACACATTGACGTCACCGAAGATCGGCAGCGAGATCGGCGAGGGCGTGACTTCCGACAAGTGGTTGCCGGCGTCGCTGATGACCACCGCGATCGCGCTCGACGCGGTGATCTCGGTCAGGCCGTTGAACTCGGAGACGACGCCGGTGGCGCGCACGCGCTGACCTTCGGCGACCGCGACCGGGCAGGCGGCGCAGTACACGAAGATGCCTTCGGAGGTGTTCGGATCGGCGTCGGCGTCGACGTCTTCCTCTTGTACGAAGAAGCCTTGCAGGTTGGTCTGCTGATAGCTCGCGGTGACCACGCCTTCGACCGTCACGGTCGCGCCGATCATCGGCGAAGCGGCGCCGTTGCCCTGCACGTCGTGGATGCGATCGGCGCCTTGCGCGTCGTTGTTGACGATGGTGCCGAGACCTTCGACGTCGGCGGCGATCGCGCCGGTCACGTTGCTGACGCGGACGAAGAAGGTTTCGTCCGGCTCGAAGGTGGTGTCGCCGTTGACGCTGACGTCGAAGGTGTAGCTGGAGCTGCCGGCCGCGATCGACTGGCCGGTCAACGAACGTGCGGTGTAATCCGACGGCGCGGTCGCCGTACCGTCAGCGGTCGCGATGTCGAAGGTGACGCCGCCGGCCGGCGCCGGGCCGGACAAGCTGACGGTAAAGGTGTAGACGGTGGTGCCGCTGTCGGGCTCGGTGTGGCTGACGTCGTCGACGCTCAGCTGCAGACCGCCGTCGTCGTTCTGGATCGTGCCGATGCCGGTGCCGACGGCGACACGCGCGCCGACGACATTGAACAGGTTCACCGAGAACTGCTCGTCGGCCTCCGGCGTGGTGTCGCCGTTGACGGTGACGTCGAAGGTGTAGCTGCTGCTGCCGGCCGGAATGGTCTGCGCGGTCAGCGAGCGAGCGGCGTAATCCGACGGCGCGGTCGCGCTGGAATCGGCGGTGGCGATGTCGAAGGTCACGCCGCCGGCCGGAGCCGGCTCGGACAGGCTGACCGTGAAGCGGAACGTGCTGGTGCCGCTCTGGCCTTCGGCTTGGCTCACGTCGTCGATCGAGATCGAAGGTTGCGCGACATCGCCGTGCGGGATGACCGAGAAATCGTCGATCGAGAGGCCGTGATCGGCACCGGTCTGGTCCGGATCGGACCAGCGCAGCATGATCTCGGCGCCGTCGGCGATGTCGAGGCCGCTGATCGTCGCCGTGCGCGCACTGCGGTTGGCCGCGAGGTTGCCGTTCAAGGCGGCTGCGGTTCCGCCCGTCACGGGGCTGGTGAAATCGAGCGCGGTCACCGCGGTGCCGGCCTGCTGGAACTCGGCCAGCGAACCGGAGACGGTCGGCGCGCCGACGAGATAAGAGAACGCGACCGTCTGCGCGGCGGCGGCGCTGTTGCGCCATTGCTCGCCGGTGTAGACGACGTCGAGCGAGGTGATGCGCCCGCCGGTGTGGTTCTGCAGTCGCACCCCCCAAAAGAAGCTGCCGGCCGCCGCGTTGCCCGAACCGATCGAGCCGAGCGCGCGATCGGAATCGCCGGCCGCGCCGTAGCTGTACAGATTGCCGGAGTTGCTGCTGCCGACGTCGGCGACGATCGTGGTGCCGGTGCCGGTGCGCGCGTGGAACCAGCCGGGCACGGTCGAGTTATTGGTCCAGGTCGCGTTGCCGCTGACCGGCAGCGTATTGAAGTTCTGCGTGTAGGCGACGTCGAGCGCGGTCAGCGAGACCTGCGCGAAGGCCGGCGCCGACAGCAGCGCCAACGTCGACAGGGCCAACACGCGCACGGACGTGCGATGCGCAATAGCTCGCGACCACGGCGAGCGCGGAAGAAGGAAAGAAATCACGGTCACCCCAAGATCAAAGACGGAAACGATCAAACCCCAGACGTTCGGCCGAGCCGCCGGCCGCGCTCATTTCGGATGAACCCCTGCCCGACATGAGCGTGCGAAGGTTACCTGCTAAGCATGCCGGCTGCATGCGACAGCCCGATTACGTGGATTTCGACACGGAAATGCGGGAGCTGGGCGGGTAGGCGGCACTTGTCTCGCAATGCGCGGCCCGACGTTCGTCGAAGCGGACTGCTTTCGAGGTGCCGACGCGAAAGCACGGCTGGTCTAAGCGATCGCCTGCGGTCGCCTGGCCGGGGGCGAGCCGTGCGGACGCCCCTCGATGGACCGTCATTTGCCGATGCAGAACGAGGCGAAGATCTCGCCGAGCAGATCGTCGCTGCTGAATTCGCCGGTGATCTCGCCGAGCGCCTGCTGTACCTGGCGCAGTTCCTCCGCGGCGAGTTCGCCGGCTTTGCGAACGCTCAACGCTTCGGCAGCGGCGGCGAGATGCTCGCGCGCGCGTTCGAGCGCGGCGACGTGGCGCGCACGCGCGCTGAAGGCGCCGTCGCCTTCTTCGACGCCGGCACGGCGCTTCAATTGGGCGACCAGCTGCTCGAGTCCGGCGCCGCTCTTCGCCGACAGCCACACATGCGTGCGCCCTTCGCGCGTCTCGCTGCGCGGCGACGCGGCGGCGAGATCGATCTTGTTGTGCACCACCATGCGCGCGGTTTCCGGCGGCAGCTCCACCAACAAACTCAGATCGTCCGTGGCGTCGACGGCGTCGGTGACCAAGAGCGCGAGATCGGCGCGATCGAGTTCGGCGCGCGCGCGACGCACGCCTTCCTGCTCGACGACGTCGCCCGCTTCGCGCAAGCCGGCGGTGTCGACCAGGGTCAGCGCGACGCCGTCGAGATCGATCGTCTCGCGCAAGACGTCGCGCGTGGTGCCGGCGAGGTCGGCGACGATCGCGCGTTCGCTCGCCGCGAGCGCATTCATCAGACTCGACTTGCCGACGTTCGGCCGACCGACGATGACGACGTGCAGTCCGTCGGCGAGACGCACGCCGCGGCGCGCGGCAGCGAGCAGTCGGTCGAACTGCGCGCGCAGCGCGGCGAGATCGGCGGCGAGCGTCGGTGCGGCGAGAAAGTCGATTTCTTCTTCGGGAAAATCGATCGCCGCTTCAATCCAGACGCGCAGGCGCACGACCGCTTCGAGCACGGTCTGCACCTGTCGCGAAAACTCGCCTTCGAGGCTGCGTTGCG
Organism: Dokdonella sp. GW821-FHT11D02; assembly: GCF_058808595.1. Lineage (NCBI taxonomy): Bacteria > Pseudomonadati > Pseudomonadota > Gammaproteobacteria > Lysobacterales > Rhodanobacteraceae > Dokdonella > Dokdonella sp. GW821-FHT11D02. The sequence continues at coordinate 5,068,133 of NZ_CM179520.1, forward strand.
CGGCGCGCGCGGCGGCGGCCGAGCCGCTGGCGATGAGATCGGCGACTGCTTCGGCCTGGGCCAGATCGAGTTTGCCGTTGAGAAAGGCGCGTTCGGAAAACTCGCCCGGCCGCGCGTGACGCGCGCCGAGCTCGAGCATGCGTGCGAGCAGAAGACGCAGCACGACCGGGCTGCCGTGCGTCTGCAGTTCGAGCACGTCTTCGCCGGTGTAGGAACGCGGCGCTGGAAACGCGAGCAAGAGACCGCGGTCGATCAATTCGCCGTCGGCGTCGCGGAACCCGGCGTAGTGCGCATGGCGCGGGCGCGGCTCGCGGCCGAGCAGCTGACGCGCGATGGTCGGAGCGAGCGGGCCGGAGACGCGCAACACGCCGACGCCGCCGACACCGGGCGCAGAGGCCACGGCGGCGATGGTGTCGGCGCGCGCGTTCACGGCAGCGACGGCGCGTTCATGCTTGAACGCGGCTTCGGTGCGTCGCAGGCGGAATCGGAGTTCGGCTGCATTCGAAGAATCCGGTGCGGCCTTGCTGCTCGGCCGCGCTTGTCACGACTACGCCTTGGCGGCTTTGACTTCGCCCGCCTCGACGCGCTTGGTGATGATCCACTGCTGCAGCAGCGAGAGGCCGCCGTTCGCGGTCCAGTACAGCACCAGGCCGGCCGGGAAGAAGGCGAACAAGACCGAGAAGATCACCGGCATGATCTTCATCATCTTCGCCTGCGTCGGGTCCATGCCGGTGGTCGGGCTCAGGAACGAGGTCGCGACCATGACCAGGCCGTTCAACACCGGCAGCACGTAATACGGATCGGGCGCGGAAAGGTTCTGGATCCAGCCGAGGAACGGCGCCTGACGCAGTTCGACGCTTTCGAGCAGCACCCAGTACAAGGCGAAGAACACCGGCATCTGCACCAGCATCGGCAGACAGCCGGCGAGCGGGTTGGCCTTTTCCTTCTGATACAGCTCGAGCATCGCCTGATTGAGTTTCTGGCGGTCGTCGCCGTAGCGTTCCTTCAGTGCTTCGATGCGCGGCTGCAGCTTGCGCATTTTCGCCATCGAGCGGAACTGCGTTTCGCTGAGCTTAAAGAACGCAGCCTTGATCAAGAGCACCAGCAGGATGATCGCCAGACCCCAGTTGCCGGTCAGCTTGTGCAGCTGCGCGAGGATCCAGTGCAGCGGTTCGGCGATCACGGTGAAGATGCCGTAGTCGACGGTCAACGACAGTCCCGGCGCGACCTGATCGAGCGTGCTCTGCAATTTCGGGCCGATGTACAGCCGCGCAGTCTCGGTCTTGGTTTCGCCCGGCGCGACCGCGATCGGCGGCGACAGGGTGCGGATCAGATAACGCTTGGCGTCGCCGACCGACACCACCTTGGTCGCGTATTGATCGGTTTCGGTGCCCGGTGGAATCCACGCGGCGAAGAAGTAGTGCTGCAGCATCGCCGCCCAGCCGCCAGTGACGCTCTTGTCGAGCGGCTCTTTCTCGAAATGATCGAATTTCAGCTTCTGGAATTTGTCGGTGGCGCTGTACCAGGCCGCGCCGGCGAAGCTGTAGTGCTCGGTGTTGGTGTAGCCCTTGATGCCGCTGGTGTCGTACACCGGCGGCACGCGCTGCAATTGGCGATAGGCGTTGCCGTTCCAGGCGGTCGCGCCGCCGTTGGTGATTTCCTGGCGCTGTTCGATCACGTAGCTGGCGCGTTTGAACACCAGCACCTTGCGCACGGACAGGCCGGAAGCGTCGGTCCAGCTCAGCGGCACTTCGAGCGTGTCGGCGCCGTCGGCGAGTGCGTAGGCATTCTTTTCGGCGCTGAAGGTGGCTTGATGATCCGGCGCGGCGCCGTTGGCGCTGACCAGGCCGCTTTGCGCGGCGAAGTAGGTCGGCGCGCGATCGTCGAGCAGACGGACCGGATGGGCGAAGTCTTTCGGCTGCTGCGGATAGGCGAGCAGTTCGGCGACGACGACGTTGCCGCCGCGCGGGCTGATCTCCACGCGCAGGAGGTCGGTGGTCACCACGATGTTCGGTGCGCTTGCCGTGGCCGCTGCGGCGGCGTCGGGTACGCCCGGCGTCGGCGCAGGCGTGTTGGCGTTCGCGCTCGGTACATCCGCGGTGGAAGCCGGCGCCGCTGCCGTCGTGCTTGAGGCGGAGGTCGTCGTCGTGGCTGCGGTCGGCGCGGCCGTGGGTTTGTTGTAGTCCTCCTGCCACTGCATCCAGAGCAGGTAGCCGAGGAACAGCAAGGCGATCAGAAGGAAATTGCGGGGACTGGTCATGACGGAAGTCTGTAGACGCAAAAGCGGTCGCCTGCGGGGCGCGGCGCGGTTCCGCGCCGCGCGCGTGGCCGAAACGATCCTTGAAGGCGTGGGGCCTGCGCAGGCGGGCAGCGCGAGGGCGGAAGAGTCAGTCGCGCATTGTGCCGGCGGCTTGGGTGGCGTTCAACGTCGCGATGCGTTGCCACAGGCGTTCCAGTTCCGCGTGCAGGCTCGCGTTCGGCTCCAGATCGGCGCTGCCGCGCGCGATCACGAGGATGTCGACCATCGGCAGGCCGGCACGCGCGTGGCGAAAACTGTCGCGCGCGATGCGCTTGATGCGGTTGCGGCGAACGGCCTTTTTGGAGACGCGCCGTGAGACGGCCAAGCCGAGACGCGCGCTGTCGCCGTCGTTGGCGGCGACTTCGGCGCTGAAATGACGAGTGCCCACGCGGCGGCTGATGCCACGCAGGCGAGCGAAGTCTTGGGGGCGGAGCAGACGCGCCGCGCGCGGGAACGGAGCCGGCGCGCTCACGCGTTCAGGCGATGTCAGACCGCCAGACGCTTGCGGCCCTTGGCGCGGCGCGCATTGATGACCTTGCGGCCACCACGGGTCTTCATACGGGCGCGGAAACCGTGGTCGCGCACGCGCTTGAGGTTGCTCGGCTGGTAAGTGCGCTTGGTGGCCATTGGCTGTAACGCCGCAATTTCAAAAAAGGGCGCGGATGATAGGGCGGGATCCGCCGGCGCGTCAAGTTTCGGGATGGGCGTTCGAGCCTGGCGTGATGTCGCGTTCGATCGGCGTCGCGTCGGCCCGCGCCGCCGCCGGCTGCAGTTCGCACTGCTAGACTCCCGCTTCTGCCCGCCGTGCCGCTCGCTGCCGCCGGCGCTCTCCCGCCTTCCCGAATTCTGGAACCGCATCATCC